>NZ_CM167783.1:0-4196720 GCF_056921725.1 Billgrantia sp. NRB1 | reverse complement strand
GCGACCCCACCATCCGGTTGATGAATGACCGCACATTGTATCCTTGGCAAGGCAGGTTATCCACACGACCTGCGGCTCGATGACAGCCTGTGGAAAAGCTAGCCGCAGGCTAAGTCGGCTGCCAGCAGAAGAGGAGCGCCCCTGCCGGGGTGTGGATAACGTTGGCGAGAGGCGGCAATCGCTGCACCGCCGGTCAACCGCTTGATCGCAGCTTTTCCACACCGAATCAATGGATATAGGCTATTGACCTAAAGAGCATTTCCAAGGATATCCACAGCTGGCGTCCCCAATATTAACCACAGCATTAGAAAACTCATGCCCAGCCGGGAACCGCAGCCGATGCCCGCTTCCTGCCACCCGGCCCAACGGAAAAATTGCACCCGCCGCCCGAAATCACTACAATTTCCGGTCTTGAACCGAATCTCTCCGGGTTCCAGCCAGGTACCCGGACGTTTCCTGTAAGACGTACCGTCCAAACACACCACGTGGGAATCAAGAGTTATGAAACGTACCTTTCAGCCCAGCGTTCTGAAGCGCAAGCGTGTGCACGGCTTCCGTGCGCGCATGGCCACCAAGAATGGTCGTGCCGTTCTCGCTCGTCGTCGCGCCAAGGGCCGCAAGCGTCTGAGCGCCTGATCGCGGTTTGCGCGTGTCCGGTCATCATGGCTTTCCCCCGCGGCTGCGGCTGCTGACCGCAGGGGATTACCGACAGGTCTTCGATCACGCTGCATTCAAGGTTCATGGCAAGGGGCTGATGGCCCTGGCATGCCCCAACGGGCTGGGCCACCCCCGCCTCGGCCTGGTCTTCAGCAAGCGCAACGTCCGCCGAGCCGTCGATCGCAACCGCCTCAAACGGCTTGCTCGAGAATCCGTCCGTCTACAACAGCACCGGCTGCCCGCCGTGGATATCGTGCTGCTGGCCCGACGGGGCGCTCATGAGCTGGACAACGCGACGCTTCACCGCCAGCTCTACGGCATGTGGCGCCGCCTTGAACGGGACGTTCACAAGTCGATGGCATCCTGACCGGATCCGCCGCCGCCCTCACGATAGCCTGCCCCGGGCAGGCTTTCGCTTATTGGCCTGCAATGCGTACCGTTCCAGCGGCATGTTCACTACCCACCGGGCAGAACCCTCATGGACGTAAAACGACTCCTATTGCTGATTCCACTGGCCGTGCTCGCCTACCTGATCGTCGTGCAGTGGAACCAGGACTACGGCCAGGTAACCCCTGAGCCGGAAGCCCCCACCTTCACGGCCCCTGCTCCCGGCGAGGAGACGGCGCAGCCGGACGATGACGACCTGGCCGTGCCTACCGCCCCTCGGGCAGAGGAGGAGATGGCGGGCGAGATGCCCAGCGAGCCGGCGCGCCCCGACGGGACCCGCGACCTGGTGGCCGTGGTCACCGATGTGCTCGACCTGCGCATCGACCCTCAGGGCGGCGACATCATCTATGCGGCCCTGCCCCAGCATCGCCTGACGCTGGATTCGGAGCGCCCCTATGTGCTGCTCTCCGACAGCGAGACCCGCAGCTATGTCGCGCGCTCCGGGCTGCAGCTCGACGGGCACTCTGGCCGCATCAGCTTCACGCCGGGTAACACCAGCTACCGGATGGCCGACGGCGAAGACCGCCTGGAGGTCGATCTCACCGCCGAGGTGAACGGCGTCGACATCATCAAGCGCTTCAGCTTCGAGCGCGGCCGCTACGCCGTGGATGTGAACTACTACCTGGCCAACAATACCGAGGAGCCGGTCACCGCCCGCTTCATCGGCCAGCTGGCCCGGGACAACAGCCCGGATCCCTCCAGCGGCGTGGCCCTGGGCATGAGCTCCTACCTCGGTGCAGCCTTCTCCTCGCCGGAGGATCGCTACCAGAAGGTCGACTTCGACGACATCCAGCGCGGCCGCTTCAATAACGTCGACGTCCAGGGCGGCTGGGTGGCCATCCTCCAGCACTACTTCGTCTCGGCCTGGGCACCGCCCCAGAACCAGCAGAACCTCTACTACGCCACCACCGACTCGCGCAACCGCAACGTGGCGGCGTTCGCCGGGCCGGTGAGCACGGTGGCCGCCGACGGCGAGGCGCGCTTGGGGGCGACCCTTTTCGTGGGTCCCAAGGTGCAGAGCTATCTCGAGGAAGTGGCCCCCAACCTGCGCCTGACCGTGGATTTCGGCTGGCTGTGGTTCATTGCCAACCCGCTGTTCTGGCTGCTTGACCAGATCCACAACATCGTCGGCAACTGGGGCTGGTCCATCGTGCTGCTGACCGTCTTGGTCAAGCTGGCCATGTGGCCGCTCTCCGCCAAGGCCTACAAGTCCATGGCTCGCATGCGCAAGCTGGGCCCGGAGATGCAGCGCCTCAAGGAGCAGTACGGCGACGATCGCCAGAAGATGTCCCAGGAGATGATGAAGTTCTACCAGAAGGAGAAGATCAATCCGCTGGGGGGCTGTCTGCCGATCCTGGTGCAGATGCCGGTCTTCATCGCCCTGTACTGGATGCTGCTGGAGTCCGTGGAGCTGCGCCATGCGCCCTTCATGTTCTGGATCCAGGACCTGTCGATCCGCGATCCGCTGTTCATCCTGCCGATCCTGATGGGCGCCTCGATGTACGTGCAGCAGCTGCTCAACCCGACACCGCCGGACCCCATGCAGGCGAAGATCATGAAGATGCTGCCGATCGTCTTCACCTTCTTCTTCCTGTGGTTCCCGGCCGGGCTGGTCATCTACTGGGTGGTCAACAACATCATCTCGGTGGCCCAGCAGTATGTGATTACCCGCAAGATCGAAAACGACCCCAGCGTCGGCAAGGGCATGAAGACCAAGTAGCGCGGTCTTTCTCCCCTCACACCCAGACCCCCGCCCCGCGCGGGGGTCTGGCGTTTGGGGGCAGCGAACCGGACAATGAGCCCCAAGCCACGAGGAGAACACGATGCCCGAGCCCCTCTATGCGCCGGACACCATTGCCGCCCTGGCCACCCCGCCGGGGCGTGGCGGGGTCGGCATCATTCGCGTCTCAGGACCCGCCTGCGCAGCGATCGCCGAGGCGGTCGTGGGCCACTGTCCTGCTCCGCGCCGCGCCCACTACGGCCCCTTCCGGGGCGAGTCGGCGGTAATCGACGAGGGAATCGCGCTGTACTTCGCCGGCCCCCACTCCTTCACCGGCGAGGACGTGCTGGAGCTGCAGGGCCACGGGGGGCCGGTGATCATGGACCTGCTGCTGGAGCGCTGCGTCCAGCTGGGCGCCCGCCTGGCCAGGCCCGGCGAATTCTCCGAACGCGCCTTCCTCAACGACAAGCTCGACCTGGCCCAGGCCGAGGCCATCGCCGACCTGATCGACGCCAGCTCACGCAGCGCCGCGGAGAATGCCCTGCGCTCCCTGCAGGGAGAGTTTTCACGCCGCGTCGAGGCCCTGGTCACACGGCTCATCGAGCTGCGCATGTACGTCGAGGCGGCCATCGACTTTCCCGAGGAGGAGATCGATTTTCTCGCCGACGGCCGGGTCGCCGAGCGGCTCGCCGGCATCATGGCCGAGCTGGCCGAGGTGCGCGCCGCCGCCGGCCAGGGCGCACTCATCCGCGAGGGGATGAGCGTGGTGATCGCCGGCCGGCCCAACGCCGGCAAGTCGAGCCTGCTCAACGCCCTGACCGAGCAGGAGACCGCCATCGTCACCGATATCGAGGGCACCACCCGGGACGTGCTGCGCGAACATATCCACATCGATGGCATGCCGCTGCATGTGATCGACACCGCCGGCCTGCGCGACACGCCGGATGCCGTCGAGCGGATCGGCGTGGCCCGCGCCTGGGCCGAGATCGAAAAGGCCGACCGGGTGCTGCTGCTGGTGGACGCCGCAGCAACCGATGCCACCGACCCCATGGCGATCTGGCCGGAATTCGTGGCGCGCCTGGCCGACCCGTCGCGCTTGACCCTGGTGCGCAACAAGATCGACACCAGCCACGAGGCGCCCGGCATGGCGTTATCCACAGCCACCCCCATCGTGCGGCTATCGGCCAAGACCGGTGCGGGTGTGGATAACCTGAAGTCACACCTCAAGCAGGTGATGGGCTATTCGGCCACTACCGAGGGGCGCTTCTCGGCCCGCCGCCGTCACCTGGACGCTCTGGACCGGGCGAAGCAAGCGCTCACCAACGGAGAGGCCCAGCTGGCCGGTTACGGGGCCGGGGAGCTGCTGGCCGAGGACCTGCGCGATGCCCAGCAGGCGCTTGGCGAGATCACCGGCGAGTTCAGCGCCGACGACCTCTTGGGAGAGATTTTCGGCAGCTTCTGCATCGGCAAGTAAGGGAAGCAGGCTCAGGGCTCAAGGCGGGACGAGTGGCCCTACTCCACTACCCACCAATCGCTGCGATAGCGGCAGGCATCCCCCAGCAGCGGGGTGACCTGCGACATCGCCGCGGCCAGCTGCGCGTCGAGCCCCCAGGGCGGATTGACCACCAGCATGCCGCTGCCGTGCATGCCCCGCTCCTGTCCGTCCGGCTCGCGCAGCATCACCTCGCTGCGCCACACCTTGGGCACCCCGCCGTCGCGAATGCCCTCCAGCAGGGCCCGGTGCCGCCCCGCCGCCAGCAGCGGATACCACACCAGCACCACCGCATGGCGCACCTTGCGCATCGTCGCCAGCAGCGTCTCGGCCACCTCGACATACTCCGTCTTGCGCTCATAGCTGGGGTCGATCAGCACGCAGAGGCGCGGCGTGGCGACCGGCAGCCGCTGCACCAGGCCGCTCAGCCCGTCCCCTTGCTGGCGCCGCGCGCCTGCCGGCAGGGGCAGCTCGGCCAGGTGGCCATGCTCGCCGGGATGCAGTTCGAAGAGCAGCGCCCGATCAGTCTCGCGCAGCGTCTCGACCAGCCACCAGGGCGAGCCGGGATAGTGGCTCAGGCGATCCGCCGCGGGCTGCGCCCGGCCGACCGCCGCCAGCCAGGCCGCCAATAGCGGATCGGCCGACAGCCGGTCTCGCTGCTCCCAGAGCGGCAATATGCCCTGACGGTATTCCCCCAGCCTGCGGGTCTCCTCGGCCGCCAGCGGATAGCGGCCGCGCCCGGCATGGGTATCGACAAACGTAATAGGAGATTCTTTACGTAAAAGATACTGCTGGACGGCATAAAGCGTCAGATGCTTGTGCACATCGGCGAAGTTGCCCGCATGATAGGCGTGCTGATAGGAGAGCATGGCTCGGGCATCCTGGGAAACGAGGAATCAACGCCGTCGGGCCCGCTGCGCTGCACGCGGCGGGCCCGACCCATGGCGTCCAGCGATGTCTTACTGCTGGAACTGAGACTCGATGGGGGTCAGAGTGATCTCCACCCGGCGGTTCTGCGCCCGCCCCTCTTCGGTGGCGTTGGTGGCAACCGGCTGATGCTCGCCGTAGCCGGTCATGTAGAGACGATTACGGGCCACGCCGGTCTGGGCGAGATAATTGCCCACCGACTCGGCCCGACGCTCGGAGAGGCGCTGGTTGTAGGAGGCGTCCCCGGTGCTGTCGGTATGGCCTGCGATGTTGACCCGGGTGTCGGTGTACTGAGTCAGCACGGAAGAGACGTCGTTGAGGGCGTTGCGAGCGCTGGGCGTCAGCTCGCTGGAGTCGAAGCCGAAGGTCACGCTGCTCGGCATATTGAGGACGATGTCGTCGCCGCGGCGGTCCACCCCGATGCCGGTACCCTGCATGCTATCGCGCAGCTGCTGCTCCTGGCGATCCATGTAGGCGCCAATACCGGCGCCGGCGGCAGCGCCCACGGCGGCGCCGATCAGCGCACGATCACGACGACTGGTGCTTCCGCTTCCCGACAGCGCCCCGGCAGCGGCCCCTACGGCGGCACCCACGCCGGCCCCGGTCGCCGTGCTGGACCGCTGGGTCTGGCCGGAGTAGGGATCGGTCGTCGCACAGCCCACCAGCAGGATAGCGGTGGCGACAGGGACAATCAGACGAACGGGTTTGAGCATGGAAATCTCCTGGATGGTCAGGGTGATGCAGATGTTGCGTCGACCTGATTCTCGGCGATCAGGTTCAGCAGCTCATTCAAGAATAATAGACCTTGGGGCGAAGCTTGCAGTCGCTGGGCATCTTCCACAAGAAGTCCTTTTTTGCGAGCCTCGGCTAGCCGATCAAGGAGTACCGAGACCGGGCGCCCGGTATGAGCGGGCCAGTCCGACAGGGGCACCCCCGCCACGAGGCGTAGGGCATTCATGGCAAACTCCAGCGGCAGCTCGGCCTCCTCCACCCGGGAATGTCCGGCGACAAAGCCTCTTGGATCCCGGCGGCGCCGCAGATAGGACGAGGGTTGACGAGTCTTCCAGCGCCGCTCGATCTGCGGCGGCTCGTCGCCCGTCTCAGCCAAGCGGCTCAGCTTCGCGTGAGCCCCGGCGCCGATTCCCAGGTAGTCCCCAAAACGCCAATAGTTAAGGTTGTGGCGGGAGCGGCGCCCCGGGCGGGCATAGGCAGAGATCTCGTAGCGTGAGAGACCGGCCGCCTCGAGCCGCTCGTGGCCCAGGTCCTGGATATCCCAGAGCACTTCCTCCTGGGGCAACCGCGGGGGATGGGAGTGAAACTCGGTGTTGGGCTCCACGGTGAGCTGATACCAGGAGAGGTGCTCCGGCGCCAGAGAGAGCGCCTGGTCCAGGTCGGCCAGGGCGAGCGCCGGGGTCTGCCCGGGCAGGCCGTGCATGAGGTCGAGGTTGAGGTTATCGAAGCCGGCGCGACGCGCCTCCTCCACCGCCGCGCGGGCATCGTCCCCGCTATGGATACGGCCCAGCGCCGTCAGTTGAGCATCCTGAAAGCTCTGTACGCCCAGCGACAGCCGATTGATCCCCGCCTGGCGATAGCCGGCGAAGCGCCCTCGTTCCAGCGTCCCCGGGTTGGCTTCCAGGGTGATTTCGATGTCCGTGGCCAGCGGCAGCCGTCGGGCCAGCGCCTCGAACAGCTCGGCGTAGAAGGACGCCGACATCAGGCTCGGGGTACCGCCACCGATGAACACGCTGACCAGCTCTCGCCCGGCGGCCAGCGGGAGATCGGCGTCGAGATCGGCGATGAGCGACTCCAGATACGCCGCCTCCGGGAGCTCGGCACCGCGCCCCACCCCATGGGAGTTGAAATCACAGTAGGGGCACTTGCGCACGCACCAGGGCACATGCACGTAAAGCGCCAGTGGGGGAAGACCCTTATTGCGGCTAGCGGGAATCACGCGACCCCCGTCTCACACAGCGCACTGACCAGGGCCTGGAGCGCACGCCCCCGGTGACTCAGGCGATTCTTGGCTTCAGCGGAAAGCTCTGCCGCGCTCATGCGCTGATCGGGCAGCCAGAACAGCGGGTCATAGCCGAAGCCCCCCTCGCCTCGGGGGGCGTACAGCACTTCTCCCTCCCAGCTGCGCTGCACGATCAAGGGCACCGGGTCTTCGGCATGGCGCAAGTAGACCAGCACGCACCAGTAGCGTCCGCTTCTCAGTCCCTCGGGCACCTCCTTGAGGGCCTCCAGCAGCTTGGCATTGTTGCGGGCATCGCTCTTCGGCTCACCGGCATAGCGCGCCGAGTAGATCCCCGGCTGGCCATGCAAGGCATCTACCTCGAGCCCGGAGTCGTCGGCCAGAGCGGGCAACCCGCTCACCCGACTCGCCTCCCGCGCTTTGAGCAGGGCGTTCTCGACGAAGGTCAGCCCGGTCTCCTCCACCTCGGGCACATCAAAGGCTGCCTGAGGTCTCACATCCAGCCCCAGAGGCTCGAGTAGCTGATTGAATTCTCGTAATTTTCCCGCGTTTCCACTCGCCAGCACGATCGCTCTGGCATACGACATTGACTTCACGTTGGACATTCCGGCCTCACCCAAGAGCAGATCAGATTTTATCCGCCTATTCTACCAGAACTCCCCACCACACTACCTGTAAAGAACGTCTTACTGAGCTGACAGTCATCTCCGCTGGGTGCAGATGCACATAAGCAAAAGCAAGGTGCAAAGGCATCATGATGAGTAAGATAAAGTACATAAGCATGATGTATCTAAACCAAGTTATCATGATGAAAACACAGAGTGGATACTGGGAAATTCATCGGGACGCCTACCCATAGAAAAAAACAATCATCAATGAGCCCATAATTGATAAAATGAATTAAAATTTCTTAACAAATCGTTACTCTTGGGCCATACTGTGTAAGCCAGCTCAACCGTTCCCATTAACGGATAAATAGCTGCTGATCATTTTTTTAGTATCGGATTACTCAGCGATACATGAAAAATAATTAAATAAACAAGAATAGGTGCTAGTAAAATAATGCTTTCCAAAAACATGGGCCAAGGGTAAGTTTATCGGAGAATAAACATGGACTATCAAAATGTATCGGTGAAGCTAATAACCGATATCAACCCTCAATCACAGCTCTTCATAAAATATGTAGAGAAAAACTTGGGATTAAATATTGAATCCCTAAGCCCCAACTGTGAATACAAGAAAAATTCCAAAGAGGAAAAAACGCTAATCCTGCTCGATGCCGATCATGTCAATGATCGTCTAATGCACCACTGGCTAGGCATCGCCTCTGAGTCAGGGGATGGGATGGTATTAGCAGCATTCAATATAAAAAATGAAGATCAAGCAACACAACTTCTTACCACCCTACATTTACAAGGAATATTTTATAGAACCGACAGCCTCGACCTTATTTGCAAAGGAATCGAAAGACTGCTTTCCGATGAGTTGTGGATGACTCGACACCTGATGAACCGGCTCATCACATTCTACCGACGGCAGCAGCTAAACCTCTATCGCCCTGCATGTGGACTGACCAATCGTGAACTTGAAATAATTAGTCTTCTTAGCAGCGGATCAAGCAATACAGAAATTGCAGACCAACTATTTGTAAGCGAGCATACTGTAAAATCTCACCTTTACAATATATTCAAAAAGATAAAGGTTCACAATCGAATTCAGGCAATGAACTGGGCAAGGGATAATTTGGGGTTGGCGATGATCTGTAACAATTTAGCGAATGAGTATGAAAAATCCGAGAAACGTCAGAACAGCCATCGCTGAAAACCAAGCATATCAGCTCCCTAGACTTGAGCGGCTATATGACAGGTAAATATGCCATGGAAGAAACTGGCGATAACATCTTAATAATTGGTGATAAATTACCAAGCACCAAGATTCTCATGAACAAGCTTTCCACTCAGGGTTGGAAAGCCAATTTAGTTGACACCCTGATTATATCACCAGATCTAGAAAAGCAGCTGGAGGAAGCTGCAGCAGGCATTGTCATCTTCAGCGACCAATCAATCAATGCGATTGAAGATATTGAAAAAATAATCTGTAAAAGCAAAATCGAGTGGATTGCCATACTTGAGAATCACGACCTAAGTCACCCAGCAATAAAAAATGTCCTTAAGAAGCTTTTTTACGCCTATCATACACACCCCATACACTATGGACAAATTGATTGTCTGGTTAAGCATGCATCCAAGATAAACTCCTACCAAAGTAACTCAGTGGTATCCACAACTGATGATTACAAGTTCAAGATGGTAGGAAAATCTTCCGAAATGGAAAAAACACTTTGCACGATCAGCAGGGTTGCCTGTGTCGAAGCACCGGTATTCATCAGCGGAGAGTCAGGCACAGGAAAAGAGCTTGCTGCTCGTTCTATCCACGATCTATCGAAACGTAAAACAGGTCCCTTCATTACTGTAAACTGCGGTGCGCTACCATCTGAGCTGATTCAATCGGAGCTATTCGGTCATGAAAAAGGAGCTTTCACTAGCGCTAATCAGAGAAAGATTGGTCGTATAGAGTCGGCTTCGGGTGGCACGCTTTTCCTGGATGAAATCGGTGACCTTCCTCTCGACATGCAGGTCAATCTTCTCAGGTTTCTTGAAGACCACAAGGTACAGCGGGTTGGAAGCATAGAAGAGATACCCGTGGATGTTAGGGTGCTTGCTGCTACGCATATCGATTTGGAGCACGCAGTCAAAGAGGGGAAATTCCGTGAAGACCTGTACCACAGGCTCAATGTGCTTCAAATCTCCATCCCACCATTAAGAGAACGACAAGAAGACATTGAGATGCTTTGCAATTACTTCTTTGAAAAATTCAAGAGTGAGAAATCATCCCGAGTAAAAGGATTCAGCAAAGAAAGTATAAAACGTATGAAAGAGTATGCATGGCCAGGAAATATTCGCGAGCTCATCAATCGCATCAGAAGAGCCATGGTCATGAGCGAAAGCCGACTCATTAAGCCCGAGGACCTGGGGCTTGAGCGGCGCCACTCGTATAGACAACCACTTTCGCTCGAAAAAGCCAGGGACATGGCCGAGTGTGAAGTAATAAAAGCCGCACTTGCGCGGAATAAAAACAACATCCAAAAGGCATCAGCCGAGCTTGGTATCTCACGTGTCACTCTCTACCGCTTAATTGAGAAGCATGGAATAACCCGGAAAGATCAGAAGAGCGAGACTCGATTGGAAGACATCTCTAGCGGATCTTCTTATCGAAAGGTATCAACGCTATGAGGAATTAAACATGAAAGTATTACCCATAAGTCCAGGATGCACCGCAGCCTGACTGAACCTCAACAAAAGGGGGCATAATAGGCCCTACGCCACATCATCAAGGGGAAGGAACTAAAATGAAAATTTTGAAAAAGCCAGTATATATACCAAGTGCACTGACAGTGGTATTCTCCAGCATTGCTTTTGGCCAAAGTCAAACAGGCATCGATCAGGGTATCAATGTACAACCTGTCGGTCAGCCCCCGCCCGTGGAACAGGCACAGCCGGAAATAGCTGGCGTCCCGGATATTGGCGGAGTACTAACACCACGAGGACGATTGGTTCTAGAGCCAGAACTTCAATACTCTCACGCTAGCGTTAATCGGATCACTTTTCGAGGAGTGGAAATCCTCGAGACACTGGCCATTGGTGCACTTGCAGCCGAAGACACGGATCGTGACACTTGGACGGCATCGGTAACGGCACGTTACGGTGCCACTGACAGGCTCGAGTTAGAAATGAAAGTTCCCTATGTCTATCGCTATGATACTTTTAGGGCAGCAGGACCTTCTCCCGTTGGCCCACAGGGTGCGCTCGAAAGAAATCTTAGCGGAGATGGGCTTGGCGATATTGAGCTAGCAGCCCACTACCAGCTCAATCAAGGGCGAGGAAATACACCATTTTTCATTGGCAACCTGCGTTATAAATCCAACACTGGCGATGGCCCCTTTGATATAAGAAGAGACTCTGATGGAGTCGAGCGGGAGTTAGCTACGGGCTCTGGCTTTCATTCCATCGAGCCCAGCATTACGGTGTTGTTCCCTTCTGATCCAGCCGTATATTTTGCTAACATCGGCTACCTACACAATTTTAAGGAGAGTGTTAACCAGCTAATTCGCGTAGAGGACGAAGACAATGATGCGGATGACTTTTTCATTACTAAAGTCGATCCGGGTGATGCCGTTCGCATAAGTTTTGGAATGGCCTATTCAATCAACCCAAGGAGCTCTTTCACTTTGGGCTACAAGAATGATTTCATTGACAGAACAAAGACAACTTTTGAACAAAACTCAACTCGAACCACACAGAAGTCAAGCACTCTGAATGTTGGCTCAATGCTGTTAGGCTGGTCCTATCAGCTTAATCAGGATACAGCACTCAACCTAGGACTCGAATTTGGCGTAACTGACGATGCTCCTGATGTAGCGCTAACATTCCGAGTCCCGTTTGGCATGGATTTATTCTGAAATTTAAAGCGTAATAGAGCAGCTAAATTATTTAGCTGCTCTATTACCTCAGAGAGAATAATAAAAAAGCTGTCATTAAAGACAGCTTCTTGCATATAAACAACAAGAGCCTAGAACCCTTGGATTGACCTGATAATTGCTTCCCTTTGTCTCGCTGACCTCAGGTCGGAAATGTTATTAACCCCAATTTGAACATTGACAATATTCTCAATTGTCATTCCTGATGCATTGCTGACTGTTGTACTTGTGATGGCATTTCGAGTGATATTATGCAACATGGCTGTAAAGCCTCTATGATCATTCAATACGACACCAGAGTGATTAGCCAACCCCTGAAGATTAATACCACTTGGGGTGGTATCGACTACTGATTTTCCGGTCCCTCCCCCTACTTGTATTAATTGCCTTTCGAAATTTTTTGCGACACCCTCAACGGCTGAACTAGCCGTATCACTAAGCTGCTGTGAAATAATTTGCGGGCCAGATTTAGTCAGCCTGACAGATGTCTCATATCTAATATTATCCATCATGCTTTTCATCGTGACGCCAAAGCTTAGCTCCATGCCGGAAATGCTGAACCCACCTCGCATCTCAGAAAGTACATTATCATCAATCACCACACCACGATGGAAAATATCATGTGAGTGATTAGCTAATAGACCATTCGAAATGTAGCTCTCATTTTTCATTAGGGCATCTGCAGCGACTAATGAGCTAGATGATAGCAGCAATCCGGCCAAGCAAAAAAGACCCCGTCTCGGGGCAGAGAAACGATCAAACAAATGGGCGTTCATGGTTAGCAACTCCTCTCATTATGCTACCTACCCAATTCATTAGTTCCAGGCAACATCAGCATGCTCGACCCAACGCCTGTACGGCGAACACCCTGTGACAAGGGTGATTCGGGACGTACACGCCAGTCTTTTTCATGGTTAAAGTACTGCTGGGCAACTTCAAGCTCTGCTCGGGCGCCAAGAACAACGCCATTCCATAGTTTTTCAAAACGATCAATCGGTACCACCATGGTGCCCGCCGCCGGGTCACCCACCAGGATATTGTGTTCATCGATACCTTTGACTACAACGAAATGTTTATAGCCTGCAGTATCGATCATCGTAATTCCCGGCACGCCAATATTCGTAAAGTCTCTCAAATCGATACGAAAACCATCAGAGTTGAGGCCTTCACGATCCAGGTACTGCTTCATATCGAGCATGGAGAAACCATAGGTCTCGATCTGCTCTCGGTCGCCGTGCTCCAGCATCCACTCAAAAACTTCCGCCTCGGTAGTGGGGCGGTCGTAATGGTAGGTAAGGAGGGTCGCAACAGAAGCCGATCCGCAGCTGTAATCGTACTCCTGCCTGACTACCCGCTCCCAGCCGATTTCCTGCAGGCTCTGGGCTTCTACCTGAAAGCTTCCAAAGTGGCTGGAAATCATCACAGGTCCTGCCTGAACCGTTAAGGTCGCGCTTCCCACTGCCAGCGACGCGATGAATACCGGAACATGTCGTAGCTTTCGCATGGGAACTACTACTCCTCATATCATTAATGAGAGAAGTAACGGATATCGCGTGAAATGATGTGTCATTTTCCGCTTGGCGTAGCCTTAATACTCCGATAGCAACGTACTAGGCTGACCGCCAAGCCACCATTTTTCAGTCGCTTATACACGTCGACCTTCTCATCACTCTTCGATATAGATACCGCTTCAGGTTGGCCATTAATTTCCAACATTGCCAATGACAACGCTGATACCGATGGCATTGTTGATGGCATTACCACTACCGCTGACAGCGTTGAATATTCCCGTTCCGCTGTAAAAGCCCATTGCATTGTTTTCGAAAGTGATGTTTCCAGAAATCATATCTCCATTCACGACCTGGAAGTTCGGATTATTGACAGTGGCACTCATATTTTGAATGCTTTGAGCTGCATTCACATGGAAGATATGTATGCCATCTTTGCCGCGATTGCTTTCCAGTTCATGCTGATCCAGAGTAGGCATGGCGTTGAAGCCGACTTGTGGCGTATCACTGGCAGCCGCCCCTCCAATGATACCCAGTGACAACCCAGCCACCGCCAGCATCGAAGCAGGCCAACCCTGCAGCCGGAGTGCCCTTAGCGAAACGGTGGTGCATGCTAGTGCCTTCATGGCCTGGTCCTCCAGGTACCTGATCCATCCAGCCTTCATCACGGGAGCTGGCGGAGAGTCTTCCCCGCCAGCTCCTGGCCTTACCGGCTAAGCACAGAGCCTAAGCGTTACGCCAGACTCAGTTGCCGATCCGGACATTGCTGTGAGCCGCCACGTTGGTTGCAGCCTGCTGGGAGTTATAAAGACCAGTGGTGGCGTTGACGTTGGCGATACCGCCATACTGGCCGCCAGCAGCAAGCGACACGTTCACATTGCCGGTCCTCAGCACCGCATTGCCACCGGCACCGCCAGCACCGCCGGCACCGCCAGCACCGCCCATGGCTACGGCATCGCCGGTCCAGCCTTGAGCACCGCCGCCGCCGCCGCCATTGCCAGCGCCACCGTCACCGCTGGAAGCGGTTGCTTCACCACCCTCGGCGCCATCTCCGCCAACACCGGTACCTTCACCATACCCTTTGCCTGCCCCCATCGCTGCGGCATCCCCTCCATCAGCAGCAGCTACGGAATCGGCCTCGGCATCAGCATCAGCACTTGAGGAGGCCCTGCTTGACGCATAGCTATCGGCATCGCCACCGCTGCCATGACCATGTTTGCCTTTGCCTTTGCCTTTGCCTTTATCGCTGCCACCACCACTCATGGCATGGCTATCAGCACTGCTAGTGGCATCACCACTGGTCGCATCAGAATCAGCTGATGCATCGGAGGTAGCTGTTGCATCACCTGCTTCGGCATTTGCCAGGCCGGCACCTAGACCAACACCAAATCCAATACCTTCACCGCCATCACCACCATCACCGGCTTTAGCAGTGGCCCTGCTGCTACCGCCATCACCACGGCCCCCTTCACCACCTTCGGCCCAGGCATCGTTATAGGCAGTGGCAGAGCCGCCTCTTCCACCATCATCTCCATTACCACCGTCACCGCCTTCGATACGAATCTGATGACCGTGAACTTCGGAGTTCAGCTCCTGCTTGGCGATCACATAGGTGGCGGTATTGTAGGATTCGCTGATGGCCAGGGCATCGCCGCCGCGGCCGGTGGTGCCACCGTCGCCACCCACACCGGTGCCGTCGCTGGCCCAGGCATCACCACCATCGCCGCCACCGCTGCCACCGGGCTTCTTATGGTGGCCACCACGACGGCTGGTTTGAACTAGATCGTACAAACCACCACCTGCATTACCGGCATTGGCGTTGTTTTGGTTGCTGCCATCGCCCCCATTGGCATTGCCGCTACTGCCGCCGTTAGCCGTGGCGTGGGAATGAACGGTCTGATCGGCACCACCCTTGACGATACCGTTGGAGGGGTTGGCATGCGCAGTAGAGACCGCGAGGACCAGTGCCGCCAGAGAGGTACCTGCTACTACATAATACTTTTTCATGATCCTTACTCCGTGTCGTATTGCTTTCACCCTTCATGTCTCTGCTGCGAACCTGCGGTAAGCCATGCCTATCGCCATGGGGTGCTCAGCATTCGCAGTCACCCAATACATCGCATAATGCGTGCCAGCACTGGCGACTGCATTCGCAACCCATTGATAAAAAAATGAATAAAAAGATTTCTACCGGTGGGAGTTACCACGGGAAGCGATGGCGGACGTAGGATAAGAACGCAAACTGTTGCATCAATGAAACAAGGCCCTGCGGGGCCGCCGGGGCGAGTCCCTTGATTGCGCAACAAAACAACAACTTACCTTAAGTAACCGTATGAGCACAGATTGGTTACAAGTCATTAACTCGCCAGCCCGTCGATTTATCTAGCCTTGAAATCAAATGGTTATGTTGGAAAGACGGACCGGCGACCGATTCACAATGTGCCAAGGGAATGAAACAGCGGGGAGAAGGGCCGGCCCGACGGGCCGGCGCGCCGGGTCAGCCAACCGGGAAGAATCTGCCCGGTTGGCTGGCCAAAGAGGAATCAGGGTCGGGTAAGGCGGGGAGCGCCGCCTTAGCCCTGACTGACGGCGAGGAAGGCCTTCTCGGCGGCGTCCAGGGTGAGCTGGATGTCCTCAGGGGTATGGGCGCTGGACATGAAGCCCGCCTCGAAGGCCGAGGGCGCAAGGTAGACGCCCTGATCGAGCATCGCCGAGAAGAAGCGGCGGAAGGCGTCGGCGTCGCAGGCGGTGGCCTGGGCGAAATTGTCGACCCGCGACTGCCCGGTGAAGAAAAGCCCGAACATGCCGCCGGCACGCTGGGTGATCATGTCGACCCCGGCAGCATCGGCGCGCTCCTGCAGGCCGTGGCAGAGGGTCTCCACCCGCTGGGCCAGGGCATCGTGGAAGCCCGGCTCGCGCAGCTTGGTCAGCAGGGCGATGCCGGCGGCCATGGCCAGCGGATTGCCGGAGAGCGTGCCCGCCTGGTAGACCGGCCCCAGCGGCGAGATATGCTCCATGATCTCGCGCTTGCCGCCGAAGGCGCCCACCGGCATGCCGCCGCCGACGATCTTGCCCAGGCAGGTCAGGTCCGGGGTAATGCCGTAGTGGGCCTGGGCGCCGCCCATGGCGACCCGGAAGCCGGTCATCACCTCGTCGAAGATCAGCACGCTGCCATATTCGTTGCAGACTCGGCGCAGGGTCTCGAGAAAACCCGGCTGCGGCGGAATGCAGTTCATGTTGCCGGCCACCGGCTCGACGATGATGCAGGCGATCTCGCTGCCGATCTCCTCGAAACAGGCCTCGACGGCGTCGGGATCGTTGTGGGAAAGGGTCACGGTATGCTCGGCCAGCGCGGCGGGCACTCCCGGCGAGCTCGGCTCCCCGTGGGTCAGGGCGCCGGAGCCGGCCTTGACCAGCAGCGAATCGGAGTGGCCATGGTAGTTGCCCTCGAACTTGACGATCTTGTCGCGCCCGGTGAAGCCTCGCGCCAGGCGGATCGCCGACATGGTGGCCTCGGTCCCCGAGTTGACCATGCGCACCATCTCGATGGTGGGGATCATCTCGCAGATCAGATCGGCCATGGTGGTCTCGATGGCCGTGGGCGTGCCGAAGGAGAGCCCCTGGTCGAGTCGCTCGCGCACCGCCCCCAGCACCTCGGGGTCGGCGTGGCCGGTGATCATCGGCCCCCACGACCCCACGTAGTCCACGTAGCGCTTGCCCTCCACGTCATACAGGTAGGCGCCCTGGGCGCGTTCCATGAACACCGGCGGCCGATGCAGCCCCTTGAAGGCGCGCACCGGAGAGTTCACGCCGCCGGGGATATGCCGGCAGGCCTGTTCGAAGAGCTGTGCGGAAGTGGTCATGAATGCCTCGTTGCTGTCACGGATGGATGGAATCGAGTATGAGCGCGGCCAGGCCTGACGGCTTGTGGACAGAATCGGGGATAACCTCGGCACTAACCGTGAAATCCCGGTGATTGTCGGCCATCTTGCGCGTGCCGTCGCGTTATCCCCACATTCTGTGGGCCGCCGCCCGGCTTGGCCAGCCCCATGGCGCGAAAGGGGCGCCGGCATTGCCGCCGGTCAAACCGAGCGAGCGCCCGGCGGTCGCACAGTGCGATCGGGCAGCGACTGATCGTTGCCCGGCTGCCAGCCCCGCTCGAGGGCCTGCCAGGTGAAGGCCTGAGCCTGGCGACACGCCTCGCGCAAGGGCTCCCCCCGCGCCAGCCGGGCCGCCAGCGCCGCCGCCAGGGTGCAGCCTGAGCCGTGATAACGCCCCGGCAGGCGCGGCCAGCGCCAGGCGTGGCGCTGGGTGCGGGTGTACAATACCTGCTCGACCCGGTCCGCCGGCACCTGGGCCTCGGGGTCGTCGGTGCCGGTCACCAGCACCGCCCCGGCGCCCAGGCCAATCAGCCGCCGCGCCCGATCGGCATCATCGCGCGCTTCCGGGCCGGCCAGGCGCGCCAGCTCGAGCCGATTGGGCGTCAAGATATCCACATGAGGAAGCAGTCGACGGCGAAAGGCGTCGAGCAGCCCAGCTGTGGATAACTCACTCCCGCCGCCGGCCTTGAGCACCGGGTCCACCACCGTCGGGACGCCGGGGTGCGCCTCGAGGATGGCCACCACCGCCTCCAGGCTAGCGGGGCTGGCGAGCAGCCCCACCTTGATGGCGGCGATCTCGAACTCGTCCAGCGCGGCGGCCATCTCGCCGATCAAGCGTGCCTCGAGGGGAATCACCCTATGCACGTCGCGACAGTTCTGTACCGTCAGCGCCGTAGGTACCGTCAGCGCCCAGCCGCCGCAGGCGGCCACGGCCTCGCGGTCGGCCACCAGGCCGGCGCCGCCGGTGGGGTCATGGCCCGCCAGTACCAGCACCACCGGCGGACGCGAAGCGGACAGGGTGTCGTCACTCATCAGAACGGCTTGAGCACGGCGAGCAGGACGATCGCCAGCAGGGCGAGCACCGGCAGCTCGTTGAACCAGCGGAAGAAGACATGGCCCTTGGTACAGCGCCCGGCGGCAAACTGCTTGAGATAGACCAGGCAGACATGGTGATAGCCCACCAGCAGCACGACCAGCAGCAGCTTGACGTGCATCCAGCCCTGGCCCAGCCAGGCCGGCATCAGGATCAGCAGCCAGGCGCCAAGCCCCACCACGGCGATCATCGAGGGGGTCATGATGCCGCGATAGAGCTTGCGCTCCATCACCTTGAAATAGTCGATGGCCTGCTGCTCCCCCTTGTCGCGGGCCATGGCGTGGTAGACATAGAGCCGCGGCAGATAGAAGAGAGCGGCGAACCAGGTCACCACGGCGACGATGTGTAGACCCTTGATCCAGAGATACATGGCAGTCCTTTCAAGCGGAGGGGGAAGCGTTGACGCGATAGTAGCGCTCGATGGCACCGCGGGTGATGATACCGGAAATGCGCTTCTGCTTGGGCCGATGGCCGTGTTCCACGTAGAGCGCATCCACCGCCTTGTCGTTGAGCCGCTCGAAGGCCTCCGAGAGCGTCGCCTGGAGGTGAATCGGCGCCATCTCCAGGCGCTGGCCGGGAACCTCCAGCAGATCGATCAGCTCGCCCTCCGCCGTGGTGGCCTGCTCGACGATGCCTTCGTTCATCAGCGCCCGCGCCAGGTCCGCCGCCTTCAGCGCCAGGGTCGGCTTGTCGTCGGTGGAGCGCATGATCAGCACCCAGACCGGCTTGGCCTCGAGCAGGCGACGCGCCTGCTCCCGGGTCACCATGCGCGGCGTGCGCACCAGGCTGCGCTCCATCACCGCCGGCACCGAGACCCGCGACAGCGCCTGCATCAGCGGCTGCTGCAGCGGATGCAGGCCGTTGCGGGTCACGCTGATGAAGAAGCCGTCACAGCGGCACAGCTGGCGCGAGGTCAGCCCGGAGATCACCACCGCCAGCATGCCCGGCAGAATGATCTGGGGGTTGTGGGTAAGTTCGAGCAGTGCCATCAGCGCCGCCAGCGGCGCCTGCAGCACCGCCCCCATCATCGCCGCCATGCCCAGCATGGCGTAAAACCCCGGTTCGGCGGCCAGATGCGGCGACAGCCAGGCCCCGGCGAGCCCCGCCAGGGCGCCGGCGGCGGCGCCCACCACCAGCACCGGGCCGATGATGCCGATGGGAATGCCGCTGGCCACGGTGATGGCGGTGAGCAGCAGCTTGGCCACCACCAGCGCCAGCAGCACGTCCACCGCCAGCTCACCGGTCAGCGAGGCGGCCAGGCTGTCGTAGCCGATCCCCTGCACCTCGGGATACCACCAGGCCACCGCGGCGGTGGCCAGCCCCACCGCCCCCAGGCGCAGCCACACCGGCCAGTGATCGACCCGATGGCCGCTGCGCGAGACATGGATGAACAGCCCGGCCAGCAGGCCGATGAACAGGGCCGTGACCACGATCCAGGGCAGGTGGGCCAGCGACTCCAGGCTGACGGTGGGCACCTGGAAGGCCGGCTCCGAGCCGTAGACCAGCATCGCCACCAGCGCGCCCATGGTCGACGCCAGGATCACCGGCATGAAACCGGCGATGGTGTACTCCATCATCACCACCTCCATGGCGAAGATGACCCCGGCGATCGGCGTATTGAAAGAGGCGGAGATGCCCGCCGCGGTGCCGCAGGCCACCAGCACCCGCAGGCTGTTGTGGGGCAGGCGCAGGTGCTGCCCGAGGCCGCTGGCCGCCGCGGCCCCCAGATGGATGGCCGGCCCCTCGCGACCCGCCGAGAGCCCGCCGATCACCGACACCACGCCGACCCACCACTGGTTGAGCCAGTTACGCAGCGGAAAACGCCCCTGATGATAGGTCAGCCGCTCGATGACGTGCCCCACCCCCAGCTTGCGGGCCGCCGGCGGCTGGCGCCACAGGAAGCCCCCGATGATGGCCACCGCCAGCAGCGGCAGGGCGGCACGCAGCAGCGGCGAGAGTCCTTCGAAGGCTTCCGGGTCGCCGTCGGGCATGAAAGTGAAGGCGCCAAGCTCCAGCAGCAGCCGGAACCCGACCATCAGCGCACCGGTCAATAGGCCCGAGACGACCCCCAGCACGCAGAGCTGCGGCAGGGCATCCACATTGGCGAGCTGGCGACGAAAGCCTTCCAGGCTCGCATCGAAGCGCGGCAGTCGCGGCACGGCGGTGTTCCTGTGCGGCCAAGGTTGCGGGCGGCTAGGGAGCCGCCCTGTCACTTGTGTATCATAACCCTTAGGCGTCATCCCAGTACCGGGCGCCCCGCTGCTTCAGGCCACTGGCCTCAGGCCATCTACGAGAGGAGTCCATCGTGATCAAGGTAGGAATCGTCGGCGGCACCGGCTATACCGGGGTCGAACTGCTCAGGCTGCTGGCCCAGCACCCCGAGGTCGAGGTCGAGGCCATTACCTCGCGCTCCGAGGCGGGCATGCCCGTGAGCGACATGTACCCCAACCTGCGCGGCCACTACGACGCGCTCGCCTTCAGCGAGCCCGACGCCGAGCGCCTGGGCGCCTGCGACGCCGTGTTCTTCGCCACGCCCCACGGCGTGGCCCATGCCCTGGCCGGCGAACTGCTGGCCGAAGGAACCCGGGTCATCGACCTCTCGGCGGATTTCCGCCTGCGCGACGCCGAGGAGTGGGCCCGCTGGTACGGCCAGCCCCACGGCGCCCCGCAGCTGCTCGACGACGCCGTCTACGGCCTGCCGGAGGTCAACCGCGACGCCATTCGCCAGGCGAAGCTGATCGCCGTGCCCGGCTGCTATCCCACCGCTGTGCAGCTGGGCCTGCTGCCGCTGCTCGAGGCGGGGCTGATCGATGCCGAGCATGTGATCGCCGACTGCAAGTCCGGCGTCACCGGCGCCGGGCGCGGCGCCAAGGTGCCCTCGCTGATGGCCGAGGCCAGCGAATCGATGAAGGCCTACGGCGCCTCCGGCCACCGCCACCTCCCGGAGATCCGCCAGGGGCTCGGCGACGCCGCCGGTGGCCCGGTGGAGCTGACCTTCGTGCCCCACCTGACCCCGATGATCCGCGGCATCCACGCCACCCTCTATGGCCGGCTGACCAGCGAGCCGGGCGATTTGCAGGCGCTGTTCGAGGCACGCTTCGCCAAGGAGCCCTTCGTCGACGTGATGCCCGCCGGCAGCCATCCCGAGACCCGCAGCGTCAAGGGCGCCAACCTCTGCCGCCTGGCGGTGCACCGCCCCGGCGACGGCGACACCGTGGTGGTACTGGCGGTGATCGACAACCTGGTCAAGGGCGCCTCCGGCCAGGCGATCCACAACCTCAACCTGATGTTCGGCTTCGACGAGCACGCCGGCCTGGCCGCCCCGGCGCTGATGCCCTGATCTCACACCCCCCAATCCCCAGCAAAAGTTGACCCTTTTGCTGGGGATTGGGGATAATGGCCGGTCGAATTTTCTTATTCCCCTAAGGGAGGTGCCCATGAGCGGCGCAGAATCCTTCGTGCCCACGCCCATGATGCTCTCCGACGCCGCACGCAAGCGGCTGCAGGCGCTCATCCAGGAAGAGGGCAACCGCGAACTCAAGCTGCGGGTCTATGTCACCGGCGGCGGCTGCTCCGGCTTTCAGTACGGCTTCGACTTCGCCGACGACGTGGGCGACGACGACGCCCTGATCGAATTCGGCGAGGTGGCGCTGGTCGTCGACGAGCTCTCCTACCAGTACCTGGTCGGCTCCACCGTGGACTACGAGGAGGGCCTGGCCGGCGCGCGTTTTCTGGTCCAGAACCCCAACGCCACCACCACCTGCGGCTGCGGCGCCTCCTTCATGGTCTGAGCCCGGGCGTTGACCGCTCCCCGTTCCCCCGACTTGACGCTTTTCGGGATTCTCGCCAAGGTTAATCTGGCGAATCCCATGAAAAATGTCCTATAACGGGGAACCCGATGAACAAATCTTTCGTTTCTTCCAAGCATTTCAAGCAATCTGCCCTGGCCACGAGCCTGGCCCTGGGGGTCGGACTCTCTGCCGCAACCCTCGCCGAGACCCCCACGGTCAGCGTGGTCACCGACCCCAGCTTCGTGCCCTTCGAGATGATGGATCCCGATACCGGTGAGATGATCGGCTTCGACATGGACATCATCAACGAAGTGGCCGAGCGTGCCGGCTTCGAAGTCGATCTCACCACCATGGAGTTTGCCGGGATCATCCCCGCGGTGCAGACTGGCAGCCAGGAGATCGCCATCGCCGGGGTCACCATCACCGAGGAGCGCGCCGAGATCGTCGACTTCTCGGATCCCTACTACGATAGCGGCCTGCAGATCATCGTGCGCATCGACAATGACAGCGTCGAGACGGTCGAGGATCTCGAAGGCCTGTCGGTGGCCACCCGCATCGGCTCCACCAGCTACGACTTCCTCCAGGAGCACCTCGGCGACAGCGCCAATATCGTGCCCTACCCGGGCAACAGCGACATGTACATGGCGCTGCTCGGCCGCAACGTGGATGCCGCCTTCTACGACGCCCCCAACGTCGCCTACTTCTCCCAGACTCGCGGTGAAGGCCGCACCAAGGTGGTCGGGCCCCTCTACGCCGGCCAGCAGTACGGCATCGTCTTCCACAAGGGCAGCCAGTGGGTCGAGCCGGTGAACGCGGCCCTGGCCGAGATGCGTGAAGACGGCACCTACGCCGAGATCTACGAGAAGTGGTTCGGCGAAGCGCCGAGCGACGATTGATCGACCCGACGGCCTGATGGCCCCGCCCCCGGGCGGGGTAGACGCGGGGCCGGGTGGCCAGACCCCCGGCCCCGCCAACGTTGAGTCGTCCCGACTGCGGAGACACACGCGTGGAAGTCACCTTTCAATTCGACTGGGCGGCAGCGTTCCGGTCGATACCCCACCTGCTGCCCGGCATTCCCTGGACGCTGCTGATCTCCTTCGGCGGCCTGGCCATCGGGTTTTTCATCGGCATCTTCTTCGGCCTGCTGCGGATCAGCCCGATCCGCTGGCTGCGCTGGCCGGCGATCCTCTACATCGAGGTGTTTCGCGGTACGCCGATCCTGGTCCAGGTGCTATTCATCTTCTACGGCCTGCCCCAGCTGCTCGGTGGGCCGATCAACGCCCTGACCGCCGGTATCGCTGCCATCGCGGTCAACTCCGGGGCCTATATCTCCGAGGTGGTGCGCGGCGGCGTACAGTCCATCGAACGCGGCCAGCGCGAGGCGGCCCTCTCCCTGGGCCTGTCCCGCACCCAGGCGTTCCGCTTCGTGATCTGGCCCCAGGCCTTCCGGCGCATGATCCCGCCGCTGGGCAACCAGGGCATCATCAGCATCAAGGACACCTCGCTGTTCTCGGTGATCGGCGTCGGAGAGCTGGTTCGACAGGGGCAGATCTACATCGCCACGACCTTCACTGCCCTGGAGGTCTATCTCATGGTGGCCTTGATGTATCTGGCCATCACCTGGAGCCTGTCGCTGCTGCTGCGCCAGCTGGAGCGTCGAGGCCTGGTTGGACAATAACGGGAGTCAGCCCATGACACAGCACGATACGGCGACCGCTCCCATCGTGATCATGGAGAAGGTCAACAAACATTTCGGCAGCCTGCATGTACTCAAGGACATCGACCTGAAAGTCAAGCCAGGGGAGGTGGTGGTCGTCATCGGTGCCAGCGGCTCCGGCAAGTCGACCCTGATCCGCTGCATCAATGGCCTGGAGGAGTTCCAGCAGGGGCATATCGAAGTCGATGGCAACGAGCTCACGACCCACGGCAAGAGCAGCAAGGCCCTGCAGCGCATCCGCACGGAAGTCGGCATGGTCTTCCAGCAGTTCAATCTGTTTCCCCACCTGAGCGTTCTCGACAACGTGACGCTGGCCCCCATGCAGGTACGCGGCTGGAGCCGCACGGATGCGGTGGAAACCGCCCAGCGGCTGCTTGAGCGGGTCGGCATCAGCGACCAGGCCGCCAAGTACCCCAGCCAGCTCTCCGGGGGGCAGCAGCAGCGCGTCGCCCTGGCCCGGGCCCTGGCCATGGAGCCACGGCTGATGCTCTTCGACGAACCCACCTCGGCACTGGACCCGGAGATGATCGGGGAGGTCCTCGATGCCATGCGTGAGCTGGCCAAGGAGGGGATGACCATGATCATCGTCACCCACGAGATGGGCTTCGCCCGCGAAGTGGCCGATCGGGTCATCTATATCCACAAGGGCGAGATCGCCGAGGAGGGGCCGCCGGAGCGCATCTTCGACCAGCCTCACGACGAGCGGACACGCAGCTTCCTCTCCCGAGTGCTCAAGCACTGAGGCGACGCGGCCCACGGCCTAGACGCGCCTTCCCGCCGCAGAGACTCGCCCCACCCAAACGGCCCTGTCGCACACGACAGGGCCGTTGTTCTGCCTGTGGAAAAATTTTTTTCCCCACCCCCTTAAATCGGCCGCCAGGCCCCGGCGTTAGCGGCTTGTCTCGCACCCAGCGAGGTTGTTCACAGCCACGGTGACAAGCCCGGTATCCGTCGGTGGACAAGCGGTGTCCAACGACTGCTGTGGACAAGCGGCACTGTTGCCCACAGCCTCACCACCGCTCGTCCGCAGCCAGTCCGCCCTTTTCCCCGCCTTTCACCAACAATCTAAGCTGTTGATAAGATTACCATATACCCACTTGTCCACGGTTTTTGTCCACACCAGTAGTAACAACCACAACAGAACTTCTCTTTATATATAATCTGTTTTAATTAATGAGAGGCGAGCTAGGCTCCATGGACGTTCGACGTGTGGAAAACCCTGACGATTACCCACAGGGGGTTTATACTGGCGGGCTGATTTCATCCCTGACTGACTGGAAGACGGCGCCGCGGCGCCAACGAGGTGCACCTTGGATTACCCCGACCGCTTTGACGTCATCGTCATCGGCGGCGGCCATGCGGGAACCGAAGCCGCCCTGGCCTCCGCCCGCATGGGCTGTCAGACCCTGCTGCTGACCCACAACATCGAGACGCTCGGTCAGATGTCCTGCAATCCCGCCATCGGCGGGATCGGCAAGAGTCATCTGGTCAAGGAGATCGATGCCCTGGGCGGTGCCATGGGGCTGGCCACCGACCTGGGCGGTATTCAGTTCCGCATGCTCAACGCCCGCAAGGGGCCGGCGGTGCGGGCGACGCGCGCCCAGGCCGACCGGGTGCGCTACAAGGCGGCGATCCGCGGGATGCTGGAAAACCAGCCCAACCTGACGCTCTTCCAGCAGGCCGCCGGGGACCTGATCGTTGAGCACGACACCGTGCGCGGGGTGGTGACCGAAACCGGCATCCGCTTTTTCGCCGAGACGGTGGTGCTGTGCACCGGCACCTTCCTCGGCGGGGTGATCCATATCGGCCTCGACAGCAGCCGCGGCGGCCGCGCTGGTGACCCACCCTCCAACGCCCTGGCCGAACGGCTGAGGGCGCTGCCGTTTCGCGTCGACCGGCTCAAGACCGGCACGCCGCCGCGGCTCGATGCCAAGAGCGTGGATTTCTCGATGCTCGAGGCGCAGCCCGGCGACACCCCGACTCCAGTGATGTCGTTTCTCGGCCGCCGCGAGATGCACCCGCGCCAGGTGAGCTGCCATATCGCCCACACCAACGAGCGCACCCACGAGATCATCTTCGCCAACCTCGACCGCTCCCCCATGTATTCCGGGATGATCGAGGGCGTCGGGCCGCGCTACTGCCCCTCCATCGAAGACAAGGTGCACCGCTTCGCCGACAAGGCCAGTCATCAGGTGTTCATCGAGCCGGAAGGCCTGGAGACCCATGAGCTCTACCCCAACGGCATCTCCACCTCGCTGCCGTTTGACGTCCAGCTGCAGGTGGTGCGCTCGATTCAGGGTCTCGAGAACGCCCATATCACCCGGCCCGGCTATGCCATCGAGTACGATTTCTTCGATCCGCGGGACCTCAGGCACTCCCTGGAAACCAAATTTATCCACAACCTGTTCTTCGCCGGGCAGATCAACGGCACCACCGGCTACGAGGAAGCCGGCGCCCAGGGCCTGCTGGCCGGGCTCAACGCCGCTCGGCGAGCCAAGGGCGCCGAGGCCTGGCATCCGCGTCGCGATGAGGCCTATCTGGGGGTGATGGTCGACGACCTGATCACCCTGGGGACCCAGGAGCCCTACCGGATGTTCACTTCCCGGGCGGAGTATCGCCTGCTGCTGCGCGAGGACAACGCCGACCTGCGCCTCACCGCGACCGGCCGCGAGCTGGGCCTGGTGGACGACACCCGCTGGGCGGCGTTCAGCGCTCGCCGCGAGGCCATCGAACGCGAGAGCGCACGTCTCAAGGCCAGCTGGGTGCAGCCCGGCACCGCCGCCGCCGAGGCCGTGGCGGCCAAGACCGGCAAGCCCCTCGCGCGGGAGTACAGCCTGATGGACCTGCTCAAGCGTCCCGAGCTCGGCTACGCCGACGTGGCGAGCCTGGTCGGTGAGCCTGTCGAGGAGGCCTCGGTGGCCGAACAGGTGCAAATCCAGGCCAAGTACCAGGGCTATATCGACCGCCAGCAGGAGGAGATCGACAAGCTCAAGCGCCATGAGGCCACGCCGCTGCCCGACGATCTCAACTATGCCCAGGTCGAGGGGCTCTCCCACGAGATTCGCCAGAAGCTCAGCGAGGCGCGACCGGCGACCCTGGCTCAGGCCTCGCGCATCTCCGGCGTGACCCCGGCGGCGGTCTCCATCCTCTTGATTCATCTCAAGAAGCGACGGCTTCTCGAGGACAACCGGGTGGCCAACGGATGAGTGACGCCGTAACGCCCAGCGTCATCGCCCGCCTGGATGAGGGTCTCGACGCCCTGTCCATCGACCTCGAAGCGTCCCAGCGCGATCAGCTGTTGGCCCTGCTGGCCCTGTTGCACAAGTGGAATCGCGCCTATAACCTCACCGCGGTACGCTCACCCGATGAGATGGTGGCCAAGCACCTGCTCGACAGCGCCGCCGTTGTGCCGTTCGTCGGGGACCAGGCGCTGCTGGACGTGGGTGCGGGACCGGGATTGCCGGGGTTGGTCCTGGCCATCCTCAGGCCTGAACTGGCCGTGACACTGCTCGACAGTAACGGCAAGAAGGTGCGCTTCCAGCGCCAGGCGGTGATGGAGCTCGACCTCGCCAACGTGACGCCGGTGCAGGCGAGGGTCGAGGCTCATGCGCCGCCCGGCGACGGCTACGGCCAGGTGATCTCGCGGGCCTTTGCCAGTCTCGGCGATTTCGTTCGCCTGACCGCCCACCTGCCCGCCCCCGGCGGGCGCTGGCTGGCGATGAAGGGGCCTGGTGCCGATGACGAGCTCGCCGCCCTACCCGAAGCGCTGGCGGTGAGCGAGCGCCATGTCCTGTCGGTGCCCTTCACCGAGGGGAAGCGACAGCTGCTGATCGTCGAGCGTCGAGGTTCCACCCACGGTCGCCCCTGAGGCGCCGTCACCAGGGAAGTGCGGAATGAGGGAGTCGCCCGTGACCAAGATTATCGCCGTGACCAACCAGAAAGGGGGCGTGGGCAAGACCACCTCCGCCGTCAACCTCGCCGCCAGCCTGGCGGCGCTGGACCGTCGCGTGCTGCTGGTCGATCTCGACCCCCAGGGCCATGCCACCATGGGCAGCGGGATCGACAAGTACGAGCTGGACGGCAGCGTGCTCGACCTGCTGCTGGGCGAGAAGACCGCCCCCCAGGTGATTCTCGACTGCCCCGCGGCGGGCTATGCGCTGCTGCCGGGCAATGGCGACCTGACCGCCGCCGAGGTCGAGCTGCTGGATCGCCAGCAGGGCCGCGAGCGCTGCCTGGTGGATGCTCTCGGGACGGTGGCCGGCGAATACGACGTGGTGCTGATCGACTGTCCGCCGTCGCTGAACATGCTCACCGTCAACGCCCTGACCGCCGCCGACGGCGTGCTGATTCCACTGCAGTGCGAGTTCTACGCCCTGGAGGGGCTCTCGGCGCTGCTCGACACCGTGGAGCAGATCAAGGACAGCGTGAATCCGTCGCTGGCCATCTACGGCATCCTGCGCACCATGTTCGACGGCCGCAACAGCCTCACCCGGGATGTCAGCAAGCAGCTGCGCGACTACTTTGGCGAGGCGCTGCTCAAGACCACCATACCGCGCAACGTGCGGGTCGCCGAGGCGCCCAGCCACGGGCTGCCGGTGACCAAGTATGCGCGCTTCTCGCGGGGCAGCCAGGCCCATCGGGTGCTGGCCAAGGAGCTGATTCGCCGGCTGTCTCTGTGAACGCCGCCTGGTACCACCTTGCTGTGATGAGGGAAAGTCGATGACGCATAAACGCGCCCTGGGCCGCGGCCTGGATGCCCTGATCGGCGCCGGTGCCCGGCGCCGGGAAAGCCTCGAGCTACCCGAGATCGAAGCGGCGCAGCCCGATACGGCTGAGGCCGACATGGCCCCGGCGGTCGCCGACGAGCGTCTGGAGCGCCTGCCGCTGGGCCAGCTCAGCCGCGGCAAGTACCAGCCGCGCCGCGATATTCAGCCCGAGGCCCTGGAGGAGCTGGCCGACTCGATTCGCGCCCAAGGCGTGATGCAGCCCATCGTGGTCAGGCCCATCGGCGAGGCGCGCTACGAAATCATCGCCGGTGAGCGTCGCTGGCGTGCCGCCCAGCTGGCCGAGCTCGATACCATCCCGGCGGTGATCCGTGAGGTCAGCGACGAGGTGGCCCTGGCCCTGGCGCTGATCGAGAACATCCAGCGCGAGAACCTCAACCCGGTGGAGGAGGCGCTGGCGCTCAAGCGGCTGATGGATGAGTTCGCGCTGACCCAGCAGCAGGTCGCCGACGCCGTGGGCCGCTCCCGGGCCCAGGTCGCCAACCTGCTGCGCCTACTGGCGCTGGACCCGGAGGTCCAGACCCTGCTCGAGCGCGGCGACCTGGACATGGGCCACGCTCGGGCGCTGCTCGTGCTTCCTGCAGCCAAGCAGCGCCGGGCGGCCCACGAGGTGGTCAATCACGACCTCACGGTTCGCCAGACCGAGGCGCTGGTCAAGCGCCTTGCGGCGGGGGAGCCGAAAAAGGCCGAGAAGGCCCCGGCGAGCCCCGACGTGACCCGCCTGGAGACTCGCCTGGGCGAGCTGCTCGGGGCCCCGGTCTCGATCCAGCACGGCCGCGGTGGCAAGGGGCGGCTGACGATTCGCTACTCGAGCCTGGACGAGCTAGACGGCATTCTCGAGCATATCCGCTAGGCTCTGCCTGAAAACTGGCTGCGCTCGACCATACGGCGTTAAAAATCGGCTCAAAGCACTCATTTACACCCCGTAAACTCCGTCTTTTCGCCGATTTTTGCCTTGTCTGGCCTTCGCTCGCCGACTTTTCGGACAAAGCCTAGCCGCCTTGGCGAGCACGCGGGTGGCCCGCGTTCCGAAGTGAATGTCGACAATTCCTGCGCCTTTGGTCGCAAGTGGCAGGTTTCGCGCGTAAAAGGCCCGTTGTTTGGTTGAAGGCCCTACCCCGCTTCCCTATAATCCGCCGTTGTTTGCCTGAGTGTCACGCTCGGTTCAGCCGGCACCCAACCCCTGCTCTGGCAGGGCAGGAAATGTCGACAGGATGCACAGAGACGCTGCCATGAGGCGCCGGCGCCCGGACTTCACCCGACTGTTCCTGGCACAGGGGCTCGCCGCCTTGAGCGTAGCGCTGCTGGGCGCCCTGCGATACGGCCTAGAAGGCGCCCTGTCGGCGCTGATGGGCGGGCTGGTCAGCCTGCTGCCGACGCTCTATTTCGTCTGGCGAGGCCTGCGCAGCCGCGGCGGCAAGCGGCCCAGGGTCAGCGTGATGAATCTGTATCAGGCAGCGATGGGCAAGTTCGGTTTGACGGTGGCGCTGTTCGTGGTGGTGTTCGTGACAGTGCCCCCCTCAAACCCCGCTTTGTTCTTTGTCGCCTATGTGGCGGCCCAACTCATGCACTGGCTGACTCCCTGGCTTGCGCGTGACCGGCCGACCCCACGAACCTGAGGAAGCAGTATGGCAGCAGATAATGAGATGTCCGCCATCTATTACATACAGCACCACCTCCAGAACCTGACCTTCGGCAGGCATCCGGAGAATGGCTGGTCGCTGGCCTCGACCTCCGCCGAAGCCACCGAGATGGGCTTCTGGGCCATTCACCTCGACACCATGGGCTGGTCCATCGCCATGGGCGTGCTGTTCCTGGGGGTCTTCCGCAAGGCCGGCCGCCTGGCCACCACCGGGGTGCCGGGAATGCTGCAGAACGCCGTGGAGATGGTCATCGAGTTCATCGAGAACCTGACCCGCTCCACCTTCCACGGCAAGAATGCCAACATCGCACCGCTGGCGCTGACGCTGTTCATGTGGATCCTGCTAATGAACACGCTGAAGATCCTGCCGGTCGACTACTTCCCGGAGCTGTTCGGTCGCCTCGGCTTCGAGTACATGAAGATCGTGCCCACCACCGATGTCAACGCCACCCTGGGCATGGCCTTCGGCGTGTTCTGCCTGATCGTCTTCTACAGCTGCAAGGTCAAGGGCGTGGGCGGCTTCGCCAAGGAGCTCTCCCTGACGCCGTTCAACCACTGGTCGCTGATTCCCTTCAACCTGATTCTCGAGGTGGTTGGCCTGATCGTGAAGCCAATCAGCCTTGGTCTGCGTCTTTTCGGCAACATGTTTGCCGGCGAGGTGATCTTCATCCTGATCGCACTGCTGCCGTTCTGGGCGATCTGGCTGCTGGATGTGCCGTGGGCGATCTTCCACATCCTGGTGGTATCGCTGCAGGCGTTCATCTTCACGACCCTGTCGATCGTGTACCTGAGCGCCGCTCACGAGCACCACTGATTGAGCAACGCTTGCACGTCAACCAACCCCTAACCCCTTAACCCCAACTCACTATCAGGAGCACTACCATGGAAATCGTCTACATTGCTGCGGCCATCATCATCAGCGTCAGCGCCCTGGCCACCGGTCTCGGTTTCGCCCTGCTCGGCGGCAAGCTGCTCGAGTCCACCGCTCGCCAGCCGGAGCTGGGCGACCAGCTGCAGACTCGCACCTTCATCATGGCCGGTCTGCTCGACGCCGTGCCGATGATCGGTGTCGGTATCGCGATGTACCTGATCTTCGTCGTCGCCGGTTAACGACAGCACCGAGCGCCACGGCGCTCGGTTTGCTTCTATACCCGGTCGCCACGAACCAGTCAGAGGTACATACCCGTGAATATCAATTTGACGCTTATCGGGCAGACGATCGCCTTCGCGATCTTTGTCTGGTTCTGCATCAAGTACGTGTGGCCGCCGATCAGCTCTGCGCTCCACGCGCGCCAGAAGAAGATCGCCGATGGCCTCGACGCGGCCAGCCGTGCGTCCCGCGACCTCGAGCTCGCTCAGGAGCAGGCGGCGCAGACCCTGCGTGAAAGCAAGGAGCAGGCGTCCCAGATCCTCGAGCAGGCCAACAAGCGCTCCAGCCAGATGATCGAGGAAGCCCGCGAGCAGGCCCGCGCCGAAGGTGAACGCCTGGTGGCCGGCGCCCGCGCCGAGATCGATCAGGAAATCCATCGCGCCAAGGAAGAGCTTCGCGCCCAGGTGGCGACGCTTGCCATCACCGGTGCCGAGCGTGTCCTGGAAGCCTCCGTCGACGAGAAGGCACACCGCAAGCTGCTCGACAAGCTTGCCGCCGAACTGTGAAGGAGGTGACCCATGGCGGAAACGTCTACCGTCGCACGCCCCTACGCCAAGGCCGCATTTGAGTTCGCACGCGACCAGAAGGCGTTCAAGGCCTGGTCCGAGCTGCTGTTCAAGCTGGGCCAGGTCGTGGCGGAGCGCGATGCGCAGAAACTGATCGCGAGCCCGAAGCTGACCGGCGAGCGCAAGGTCGAGCTGGTCATCGAGCTGGCCGACGTCAAGGTCGATGAGGCCGGACGTCGCTTCCTCGATATCCTCGCCGGCAAGGGGCGCCTCTCGGCCCTGGGCGCCATCGCCGAGCAGTTCGAACGGCTGCGCGCCGACTACGAGAAGCGCGTCGACGTCACCGTGCTTTCGGCCTACGAGCTCGACGACAAGCAGCAGCAGAAGCTCGCCGGTGCGCTCAAGAAGCGCCTGAATCGCGAAATCTCCATTACCACTCAGGTGGATCCGAAGCTTATCGGGGGCGTCATCCTGCGCGCCGGCGACACCGTCATCGACGGGTCGGTGCGCGGTCGACTGAACCGCCTCTCCGAAGCCCTTACCGCCTGAGTCTGAGGGACATGGCATGCAGCAACTGAATCCTTCCGAGATCAGCGACATCATCAAGCAGCGTATCGAGAAGCTTGACGTCGCATCCGAAGCCCGCAACCAGGGCACCATCGTCAGCGTCTCCGACGGCATCGTGAAGATTCACGGCCTCGAAGACGCGATGTTCGGTGAAATGATCGAATTCCCCGGCGGCATCTACGGCATGGTGCTCAACCTCGAGCGCGACTCCGTGGGTGCGGTGGTGCTGGGCGACTACCTGCAGCTGGAAGAGGGCATGACCGCCAGCTGTACCGGCCGCATCCTCGAGGTGCCGGTGGGTCCCGAGCTGATCGGTCGCGTGGTCGACCCGCTGGGAACGCCGATCGATGGCAAGGGCGAGGTGGGCGCCAAGCTCACCGACGCGGTGGAAAAGGTCGCCCCGGGCGTCATCACCCGTCAGTCCGTCGACCAGCCGATCCAGACCGGTCTCAAGGCGATCGACGCCATGGTGCCGATCGGCCGCGGCCAGCGCGAGCTGATCATCGGCGACCGCCAGATCGGTAAGTCGGCCATCGCCATCGACGCCATCATCAACCAGAAAGGCAAGGGCGTTACCTGTATCTACGTGGCCGTCGGTCAGAAGCAGTCGACCATTGCCAACGTGGTGCGCAAGCTCGAGGAGCACGGCGCGATGGAGCACACCATCGTCGTCGCCTCCGGCGCCGCCGACCCGGCCCCGATGCAGTTCCTGGCGCCCTACGCCGGCTGCACCATGGGCGAGTACTTCCGCGACCGCGGCCAGGACGCCCTGATCGTCTACGACGACCTGACCAAGCAGGCCTGGGCCTACCGTCAGGTGTCGCTGCTGCTGCGTCGTCCGCCGGGCCGTGAAGCCTATCCGGGTGACGTCTTCTATCTCCACTCGCGTCTGCTCGAGCGCGCCGCGCGCGTCAACGCCGACTACGTCGAGAAGTTCACCGACGGCGAAGTCAAGGGCCAGACCGGCTCGCTGACCGCGCTGCCGATCATCGAGACCCAGGGCGGCGACGTCTCCGCCTTCGTTCCGACCAACGTGATCTCGATCACCGACGGCCAGATCTTCCTGGAGACCGACCAGTTCAACGCCGGTATCCGCCCGGCGATCAACGCCGGTCTGTCGGTCTCCCGCGTGGGCGGTTCGGCTCAGACCAAGATCATCAAGAAGCTCGGCGGCGGCGTGCGTCTGGCACTCGCCCAGTACCGCGAGCTGGCGGCCTTCTCCCAGTTCGCTTCCGACCTGGACGAGGCCACCCGCAAGCAGCTGGAGCACGGTCAGCGCGTCACCGAGCTGATGAAGCAGAAGCAGTATACGCCGCTGTCGGTGGCCGAGATGGGGGTGTCCCTGTATGCCGCCAACGAAGGCTTCCTGGATGACGTCGATGTCAGCAAGGTGCTGGACTTCGAGCGGGCTCTGCTCGACTACATGAAGTCCGAACACGCCGAGCTGCTCGACAAGATCAACCAGACCGGCGACTACAGCGACGAGATCCAGCAGGGTTTGAAGGCGGGTCTCGAGCAGTTCAAGGCCACTCAGAGCTGGTAATTCCGCCGGCCCGCCCGGTGAGGGCGGGCCCTGGAGCTTTCTGAGGGCCACGAACGGAGTAGATCGCTATGGCAGCTGCAAAAGAGATACGCACCCAGATCGGGAGCATCAAGAATACGCAGAAAATCACCAGCGCCATGGAAATGGTCGCTGCGTCGAAGATGCGTAAAGCGCAAGATCTGATGAAGGCCAGCCAGCCTTACGCCCGGCAGATCCGCAACGTCGTGGGCCATATCGCCGACGCCAACCCCGAGTACAAGCACGACTACATGGTCGAGCGTGACGAGGTGAAGCGAGTCGGCTATATCGTGGTGTCCACCGATCGCGGCCTGTGTGGCGGTCTGAACGTCAATCTGTTCAAGGCCGTCATCAAGGATGCCATGGCATGGCGCAGCGAAGGCGCAGAGCTCGATTTCTGCGCGCTGGGCAGCAAGGCGGGCGGCTTCTTCCGCAACTACGGCGGCAACCTGGTCGCGGCCAAGAGCGGCCTGGGCGAGGCGCCCGAGGTCGAGGACCTGATCGGCAGCATCAAGGTGATGCTCGACGCCTACGACGAGGGACGGCTGGATCGTCTGTATGTGGTGTACAACGAGTTCGTCAACACCATGACGCAGAAGCCGGTGGTTCGTCAGCTGTTGCCGCTGTCTCCCGACATGGGGGCCGATGCGGAGGATCAGGACCACAAGCGTCCCGGTAGCTGGGACTACCTGTATGAGCCGGATGCCAAGGCGCTGCTGGATAGCCTGCTGGTTCGCTTTATCGAATCGCAGGTGTATCAGGCGGTGGTCGAGAACGGGGCCTGCGAGCTGGCCGCGCGAATGATCGCCATGAAGAACGCCACCGACAACGCCGGCGGCCTGATCGACGATCTGGAGATGGTCTACAACAAGGCCCGTCAGGCCGCCATCACCCAGGAAATTTCCGAGATCGTCGGCGGTGCCGCAGCCGTATAGCGCCCGGGAAGAGCCCAGGGCTCTTCCGGCATACCAGGTTTCATTTGCAGGTTTTTGAGAGGATCGCAAGATGAGCGGACGTATCGTACAAATCATCGGCGCGGTGATTGACGTCGAGTTTCCGCGGGACAACGTTCCCAAGGTCTACGACGCGCTCAACGTCGCCAACTCCGAGACCGTGCTCGAGGTCCAGCAGCAGCTGGGCGACGGCGTGGTGCGGACTATCGCTATGGGCTCCACCGAGGGCCTGAAGCGTGGCATGGACGTCGAGAACACCGGTGCCGCCATCTCCGTGCCGGTGGGCAAGGAGACGCTGGGACGCATCATGGACGTGCTGGGTCGCCCCATCGACGAGGCCGGCGACATCGGTGAGCAGGAGCGCATGCCCATTCACCGTCCCGCCCCCACCTATGCCGAGCAGGCAGCGTCCAACGAGCTGCTGGAGACCGGCATCAAGGTCATCGACCTGGTCTGCCCGTTCGCCAAGGGCGGTAAGGTTGGCCTGTTCGGCGGCGCCGGCGTGGGCAAGACCGTCAACATGATGGAGCTGATCCGCAACATCGCCATCGAGCACAGCGGTTACTCCGTGTTCGCCGGCGTAGGGGAGCGGACCCGTGAAGGTAACGACTTCTACCACGAGATGACCGAGTCGAACGTTATCGACAAGGTCTCGCTGGTCTACGGTCAGATGAACGAGCCGCCGGGCAACCGTCTGCGCGTCGCCCTGACCGGCCTGACCATCGCCGAGAAGTTCCGCGATGAAGGCCGCGACGTGCTGCTGTTCGTCGACAATATCTACCGCTACACCCTAGCCGGTACCGAGGTCTCCGCCCTGCTGGGTCGGATGCCCTCCGCGGTGGGCTACCAGCCGACCCTGGCCGAGGAGATGGGCGTTCTCCAGGAGCGCATCACCTCCACCAAGGTGGGCTCGATCACCTCCGTGCAGGCCGTCTACGTGCCCGCGGACGACCTGACCGACCCCTCGCCGGCCACTACCTTCGCCCACCTGGACGCCACCGTGGTACTGGCGCGTTCGATCGCCGAGCTGGGGATCTATCCGGCCATCGACCCGCTGGACTCCACCTCGCGCCAGCTCGACCCGCTGGTCGTCGGCGAGGAGCACTACGACACCGCTCGCCGCGTGCAGGGCGTGCTGCAGCGCTACAAGGAGCTCAAGGACATCATCGCGATCCTGGGCATGGACGAGCTGTCCGACGAGGACAAGCAGGCCGTGGCCCGGGCGCGTAAGATCCAGCGTTTCCTGTCGCAGCCGTTCTTCGTGGCCGAGGTCTTCACCGGCTCTCCCGGCAAGTACGTGTCGCTCAAGGAGACCATCCGTGGCTTCCAGGGCATCCTCGACGGCGAGTACGACGAGCTGCCGGAGCAGGCCTTCTACATGGTCGGCACCATCGACGAGGCCGTCGAGAAAGCCAACCAGATGAAGTAATCCCGTCCATCAGGGGGATTCGCTATGGCGAACAGCTTCAAGTGCAACATCGTCAGCGCCGAAGCGTCGATCTTCAGTGGCGAGATCGAAGAGCTGGTGGCATCGGGCATCATGGGCGACCTGGGCATCCTGCCCGGGCACGCCCCGCTGTTGACCGAGCTGCAGCCGGGCCCGATCCGGGTGATTCATGATGGTGGCGAGGAGGAGAACTTCTACGTCTCCGGCGGCTTCCTGGAAGTGCAGCCCAACGTGGTCACGGTTCTGGCCGACGCGGCCTCCCGTGCCGGCGACCTCGATGAGGCCGCCGCCGAGGAAGCCCGCCAGCACGCGCTGAAGGCCTTCAACGACAAGTCGGCGGAGCTGGATTACACCCGCGCCGCCGCCGAGCTCGCCGAGGCCGTGGCCCAGCTGCGCACCATCCAGCAGCTGCGCAAGAAAGCCGGCAAGGGCTGAAGCCAGACCCAAGCCGTTTTAACGCCCTCTGAACTCCTGTCGCCATGACGGGGTTCGGGGGGCGTTTTCGTCTCTGTTATGATGCCGGCTAGCCTGGTGATCGCGACTCTTGATTACCCCTCTCTCTGCCGATTGGCGTCAGGAGGATGCCCATGCCTTTGAATGAGACCCTGCAGGAACAGAAAGCGGTGCTGCTTGAGTCGCTGGTTGAAGATCAGCGAGAGCGTCTCGATGAGCTGTTGCCTGAACTGCGGGCCGCCGATCTGGCTGAGATTCTCGAGGAGCTGGTCGAGGATGATCAGGAGCTTCCGGCCGTTTTGCGACTGCTCGACTATCTGCCTCTCGAACGCTGTGCCAATGTGCTGGGCTATCTGCCCGGTGAAGTGCAGCTGGAAGTGACCGAAGCAATGTCCGATGAGACCCTGCTGTCGGTGCTTGAGGAAATGGGATCGGATGAGCGCGCCGACCTCTTCAACCTGCTGGGTGAAGATCGCCGCGAGACGCTGCTCAGGCGCATGGCGCGCCAGGAGCGCGAGGATCTCAAGCGCCTGGCCAGCTACGAAGAGGGCACCGCCGGGGCCATCATGACCTCGGACTACGTGGCCATTCCCAGCGGCATGACCGTCTCCCAGGCGATGATGCGGGTGCGCCAGACGGCGCCGGATGCCGAGACCGTCTACCAGCTCTATATCATTGACCCCGACGGCAAGCTGGCCGGCACCCTGTCGTTGCGCCAGCTGATGGTGGCGCGCCCCGGTGCCCAGGTCGATGATCTGATGATCAAGGACGTGATCAGCATCTCGGTCGATGAGGAGCAGGAAGAAGTCGCCCGGTTGATCTCGCGTTATGACCTGTTGGCCATGCCGGTCATCGATCATGACGAGCGGCTGGTGGGCATCGTCACCCACGATGACGCCATGGACGTGGCCGAGTCCGAAGCCACCGAGGATTTCCACAAGGGGATGTCCATCGGTGCCCTGGAGGATGGCGTCAGTCGGGTGCCGATCTGGAGCCTGTATCGCAAGCGGGTCATCTGGCTGGTGCTGCTGGTCTTTGCCAATCTCTTCTCCGGTGCCGGTATCGCCTATTTCGAGGACACCATTGCCGCCCAGGTGGCGCTGGTGTTCTTCCTGCCGCTGCTGATCGGCAGCGGCGGTAACGCCGGCGCCCAGGCCGCGACCCTAATGGTGCGGGGCATGGCGACCGGCGATGTCGGAGTAAAGGACTGGAGCAAGCTGCTCGGGCGTGAGCTGCTGGTGGCCGGTTCGCTTGGCCTGACCATGGCGCTGGCGGTGGCTCCCATTGGTGTCATGCGCGGCGGCGAAGCGGTTGCCATGGTAGTGGCCATGAGCATGGTCACTATCGTACTGTTCGGCAGTCTGCTGGGGATGTGTCTGCCTTTCGTACTCGAGCGCCTGGGCTGGGACCCCGCCACCGCCTCGGCACCGCTGGTCACCACGCTGATCGACGCCTGCGGGGTGCTGATCTACTTCAGTATCGCCACGGCGATCTTGGCTGGGGTGTGAGGGCCTCCCACTCCCGCGTCAGGAGTCGCTCCTGTCGCGGGTGAAAAAAGCGCGAATCGCTACGAATAGGATCACGCTCAGCAGCAGGCTGAACGGGATGGCGATCAGGGAAACGGCGGGCACAATCATCTCGGCGGCCACGGGAACTCCAAGCATGAACTAGGTGCAGGGGAGGCTTACCTTCCGGCAAGAATGTCGCCTTGTCAACGCTTCAGCGCAGCCGCCTGACCACTTCGACATCGGCCAGCCAGGGCAGGTCGCCGGCCTCGTGGACCAGCTGTTGGGTCAGCTCCCGTCCGTCCGATGGGCCCCATTGGTCGTCGACCCAGATTTCCACGTAGATCCGCCCCTCGAGATAGTGCAGCCGATACGCCTCGATATGTGGCCAGACTGGCAGGTCGGACCAACGCTCGGTCAGCGTCCGGTTCACCTCCGGGCGCAGCGGCAGGCCGGGAAACCGACTGGGATCGCCTTCGCCGGCGTCGTCCTCAGGATCGATATGAAAGGTGACGTCGCTCAGGGCGGGGTAGGCTCGGCGTAACCGGCGACTGACTTCGTTGCCGATCTCGTGGGCCTCGGAGACGCTGATACGTGCTCCCACCACCACGTGCAGGTCTACGAAGGCGTGGCCCGCCGACTGGCGGGTGCGCAGATCGTGCACACCCTCCACACCGGGAACGTCGAGCGCCACCTGGTGCATCTGCTGCTGGGCATCGGCGGGCAGGGCGGTGTCGATCAGCTCGCGGGCCGACTCCCACAGCAGGTCCCAGCCCACCTTGCCCACCAGCAGGCCGACGATGACGGCAGCTACGGCATCGAGCCAGCCGGCGCCGAACTGGGCGCCGACCAGTGCCACCAGCACCACCGCGGTGGAGAGCACGTCCGAGCGTGAGTGCCAGGCATTCGCCTCGAGCAGCTTCGATCCGACTCGCTTGGCGATGCGCATGGTGTAGTGGAACAGCAGCTCCTTGCTGAGCAAGGCGGCGAGGGCCAGCAGCATGGCCCAGATTCCCGGGGCGGCGATCTGGGTGCCCGCCAGCAGCCGCTGCAGGCTCGACCAGGCGATGGCCCCGGCCACGAAGATCAGCACGCTGCCAAGCAGTAGGGTGGCCAGGGTCTCGATGCGGCCGTGGCCGTAGTGGTGGTCGTGATCGGGCCCCTGGCGGCCGTAGTGGGTGGCGGCCAGCACGAAACCGTCGGTGACCAGATCGGAGAAGGAGTGGATGCCGTCGGCCACCAGCGCCGCCGACCCCACCAGGGCGCCGACGATCACCTTGGCCACCCCCAGCACGCCGTCGAGCCAGGCGGCGATGTAGGTCGCGCGCTTGGCCTCGCGGGTATGGCGGGCATGCTGCTCTAGGCGGTTGGATTCGGCGCCGCTGGGCCGGGCGGGGTCTTCGGCGATCATGGCATGTTCAGTCCCTTTGCACTGCCGTGATTCTCGCACTTCCCTCCGGCCTGTTGAAGGCAGGAGTGCCCCCGGCTTGCCATGCAGAGGGCCGTGGCGGACAAGCGCCGATGAGGCGTGTATCCTCTGCGCGTTACGTCGCCCCTGCCGTTGCCCCGTGGCAGGCCGGGGCATGGCTCGCTACTGTCGAGGAATCGCCCAATGGATTGGCTGCAGGTCGTCGTTCTTTCCATCGTACAGGGGCTGACCGAGTTTCTGCCGATCTCCAGTTCCGCCCACCTGATTCTGGTGCCGGTGCTCACCGACTGGGAGGATCAGGGGCTGGCCTTCGACGTGGCGCTGCACCTGGGCAGCCTGACCGCGGTGGTGCTCTATTTCCGCCACGAGCTGGCGCGCATGACCGTCAGCTGGATCGACTCCTTGAGGTCGGGAGCCTGGCGCCGGGGGGGCGAAGACCCCGATGCCCGCCTCGCCTGGTGGGTGCTGCTGGCCACCCTGCCGGTCTGTGTGATCGGCTTCGCCTTTCGCGATCAGGTGGCGCTGGGCATGCGCTCGCCGGTGCTTATCGGCGTCAGCCTGATCGGCTTCGGCCTGCTGCTGGGCTACGCCGACTGGCGCCGGCGCAGCGGACGAAGCGAGTATCAGCTGACCCTGAAGGATGCCTTGGTGATCGGCGGTGCCCAGGCGCTGGCGCTGATTCCCGGCACCTCCCGCTCGGGCATCACCATCACCGCGGCGCTGCTGCTGGGCATGAGCCGGGAGGGGGCGGCACGCTTCTCCTTTCTGCTGTCGATTCCGGTGATCCTCCTGGCCGGCGGGCTGGAGGTGATTGGCCTGATTCGAGACCCGGCGCCCCTCGACCTGCCGGCGCTCATGGTGGGCACCCTGCTGGCGGGGATCAGCGCCTATCTGTGCATTCATTATTTCCTGGTCGCCATCAAGCGGATCGGGATGCAGCCTTTCGTGGTCTACCGCATCGTTCTCGGGCTGTGGCTGCTGTGGGTATTCTGGTAGCCGCGCTCGCCATTCTTCGAGGGAGTCTCGCTCATGTTCCGTTCTTTGCCCCTTGTGTTGCTGGCCAGCCTGGCCGTCGCCCCGCTGCTGGCCGGCTGCTCCGAAAGCGACCGCCCCCTGGATTCGCCGGTGCGTCTCGAAGGGGCGATCTTCGGCTCCTTCTACCAGGTCTCCATTGCCGACCCGCTGACCCAGGGCGAGGCCCAGCGCCTGGAGGAGGGGATTCTGGAGACCCTGGAGAACGTCGATGCGGCCATGTCCATCTATAGAGACGATGCCGAGCTGATGGCCTTCAACCAGGCGCCGCTGGGGGAGTGGCAGCCGCTTTCCGATGAGCTGGTGGAAGTCCTGGCGATCAGTCAGGCGGTGGCCGAGGCCAGCGACGGCGCCTTTGACGTCACCATCGGCGCGCTGGTCAACCTCTGGAGCTTCGGCTCCGAGGGCCGCCCCCGGGAGGTGCCGGACCCGGCGCTGATTGCCGAGCAGCTGGAGACGGTGGGGCCCGACAGCATCGAGGTCGACGTCGAGGGGCTGCAGGCGCGACGCCTGCGCGACGTCTTCGTCGACCTCGGCGGCGTGGCCAAGGGGCACGGCACCGACCGGGTGGCGGCCTACCTCAACGGCGAGGGGATCGAGCACTACCTGGTCAACCTGGGTGGGGACCTGATCACCCGCGGCTACCGGGATACCGAGGAGCAGCCGTGGCGCATCGGCATCGAGGCACCGCTGGATAACCGCCAGCAGGCGCAGCATATCCTGCCGCTGGAGGCCATCTCCCTGGCCACCTCCGGCGACTACCGCAACTACTTCGAGGAGGAGGGCCGGCGCTACTCCCACACCATCGACCCGCGCAGCGGCCAGCCCATCGACCACCGCCTGGCCTCGGTGAGCGTGTTCCATCCCTCCAATGCCTGGGCCGACGCCTGGGCCACCGCGCTGATGGTGCTGGGCGACGAGGAGGGGGCCGAGCTTGCCCGGGAGCACGACCTCAAGGTGCTGATGCTGGTTCGCGAGGACGAGGGCTGGGCCAGCACGGTCAGTCCGGCCTTCGTGGACCACTTCGGCAAGGCGCTGGTAGAGGAGCTGGAACTGGAGATTCGCTAGGCCAGGCTGGCGTGAGTGAGCCGCTACACTGTAGCGGAGGAAAACAGGAAAATAGGCTCATCGCAGACTGGCGTGAACTGGCTCTGTGGGAGGGAGCTTTAGCTCGCGAAGTAGCGTGTAGCGCTACCCCTGGGGCGCCTACGGCGCCTTCGCCCGGCAGAGCCGGCCTCCCACCTTGGAGCTTGCCAAACATGTTCACGCTAAAGTGCGATGAACCGGAAAACAGGCACAAGGAGTCATGATGAGCCTCGATGTGGTGATACTGGCGGCCGGGCAGGGCACGCGCATGCGCTCGGCGCTTCCCAAGGTACTGCACCCTCTGGCCGGTAAGCCGATTGTGCGCCATGTGATCGACACCGCCGGTGGGCTCAACGCCGACCGGCTGCACGTGGTGGTTGGCCATGGTGCCGATCGGGTCCGCCAGGCCCTCGACGACTGTGAAGTACGCTTCGCCCTGCAGGCCGAGCAGAAGGGCACCGGCCACGCGGTGGCCCAGACCCTGGAGGCGCTGGGCAACGGCAAGGTGCTGGTGCTCTACGGCGACGTGCCGCTGATCCTCCGTCAGACCCTCGAGGCGCTGCTGGCCGAGGTCGATGAGGAGCGCATGGCGCTGCTCACCGTGACTCTCGACGACCCCACCGGCTACGGGCGCATCCTGCGTAACGCCGAGGGCGAGGCCGTGGCCATCGTCGAGCACAAGGACGCCAGCGAGCATGAGCGCCAGGTGCGGGAGTGCAACACCGGTATCATGGCCATGACCGCGGCGCAGCTGCGCCGCTGGCTGCCCCAGCTGTCGGCGGACAATGCCCAGGGCGAGTACTACCTCACCGACGTGATCGCCATGGCCGCCGCCGAAGGGGTGGACATCGCCACCGCCCAGCCGGCCAGGCCGCTGGAGGTCGAAGGGGTCAACAACCGCGCCCAGATGGCCCGGCTCGAGCGTGCCTATCAGGGCGACCAGGCCAAACGGCTGATGGACGAGGGGGTGGCGCTGCTCGACCCGGGCCGGCTCGACGTGCGCGGCCGGCTGAGCTGCGGCCACGACGTGGAGATCGACGTGGGCTGCGTGTTCGAGGGCGAGGTGGAGCTGGGCGAAGGGGTTCGCATCGGCCCCTACTGCGTCATCCGCGACAGCCATATCGGCGCGGAGACGGTCATCGAAGCCCATAGCGTCATCGACGGCGCCGTGGTGGCCGGCCGCAACCGCATCGGCCCCTTCGCTCGGCTGCGGCCCGGCTCGCGTCTGGCGGTGGGCTCCAAGGTGGGCAACTTCGTCGAGACCAAGAATGTCGAGGTGGGCGAGGGCAGCAAGATCAATCACCTGAGCTACGTGGGCGATGCCCGGCTGGGGCGCGACGTAAACGTCGGCGCCGGCACCATCACCTGCAACTACGATGGCGCCAACAAGCATCGAACCGAGATCGGCGACGGCGCCTTCATTGGTTCCAACACCGCCCTGGTGGCGCCGCTTCGCGTCGGCCAGGGGGCCACCGTCGGCGCCGGGTCGACCATCAGCAAGGACGTGCCCGACCACGCCCTGGCGGTGTCCCGCGGCCGGCAGATCGGCAAGGCCGACTGGCCGCGTCCTACCAAGACAAGCGATCACTGACGCCGGAGCTCAGCAAGGAGATAGCGCATGTGTGGAATCGTCGGTGCCGTTGCCCAGCGCAACGTCCAGGGTATCCTGCTCGAGGGGCTCAAGCGGTTGGAGTACCGCGGCTATGACTCGGCCGGAATGGCGGTGCTGGCGCCGGAAGGCAAGCTTCAGCGCAGCCGGGCGGCGGGCAAGGTGGCCGCCCTGGAGGCCCGGCTGGATGATACACCGCTGGCCGGTCGCTGCGGCATTGCCCATACCCGCTGGGCCACCCATGGCCGGCCCAGCGAGGCCAACGCCCATCCGCATCAGTCCGGCGAGCGGCTGGCGGTGGTGCACAACGGCATCATCGAGAACCACGAGGCGCTGCGCCGGGAGCTCCAGGCGGCGGGCTACGCCTTCGCCTCCGAGACCGACACCGAGGTGATCGCCCATCTGGTGGCGCGGGAATACCGCGAGGCCGGGAATCTGCTGGGTGCCGTCCGGGCGGCGCTGGCCAGGCTCGAGGGGGCCTATGCCCTGGCGGTGATTCACGCCGACGAGCCGGGCGTGATCGTCGGTGCCCGCAAGGGCAGCCCGCTGGTGGTCGGGGTGGGGATCGATGAGGCCTTCCTGGGGTCGGACCCGCTGGCGCTGCTGCAGGTCACCGACCGCTTCAGCTACCTGAAGGAGGGCGACGTGGTACGGCTCTCCGGGGCGGGCCGCATCGAGACGTTCGATGCCGACGGCACCGGCGTCGAACGGGAGGTGCAAACCTTCGAGCATGGCGACGGCGCGGCCAGCAAGGGCGACTATCGCCACTTCATGCAGAAGGAGATCCATGAGCAGCCGGCGGTGATCGCCGCCACCCTGGAGGGGCGGCTGGGCGAGCGCAGCGCCCTGGTCGAAAGTTTCGGGCCTGACGCCGAGGCGCTGTTCGAGCGGGTACGGCAGATCCATATCGTCGCCTGCGGCACCAGCTACCATGCCGGCATGGTGGCGCGCTACTGGCTGGAGCGCTACGCGGGGGTGCCGGTGCAGGTGGAGGTCGCCTCGGAGTATCGCTACCGCCGCGTGGTGGTGCCGGAGGACACCCTGTTCGTGACGCTCTCTCAGTCCGGCGAGACCGCCGACACCCTGGCGGCGCTGCGCTTCGCCCGGGAGCGCGGCTACCTGGCCAGCCTGGCGATCTGCAACGTGCCGGGCAGCTCCCTGGTGCGCGAATCCGATCTGACCCTGATGACCCAGGCCGGCCCCGAGATCGGCGTGGCCTCCACCAAGGCCTTCACCACCCAGCTCACCGCGCTGATGCTGCTGACCCTGGCACTGGGGCGTGTCAAGGGGCTGGAGGCCGAGACCCAGGCCGAGGTGGTGGCCGCGCTGCGGGCGCTGCCTAGGCAGGTCAGCCGGGTGCTGGCACTGGATGGCGAGATCGAGGCGCTCTCCGCGGCCTTCGCCGAGAAGCACCACGCCCTCTTCCTGGGGCGCGGGGCGCACTTCCCCATCGCCCTGGAGGGGGCGCTCAAGCTCAAGGAGATCTCCTACATTCACGCCGAGGCCTATCCCGCGGGTGAGCTCAAGCACGGCCCCCTGGCGCTGGTGGACAGCGAGATGCCGGTCATTTCCGTCGCCCCCAACGATGAACTGCTCGACAAGCTCAAGTCGAACCTGCAGGAGGTGCGCGCCCGCGGCGGCGAGCTCTTCGTGTTTGCCGATGAGCAGGTGGGGATGGTCGAGGAGGAGGGCGTGCATGTGCTGCGCCTGCCCCATGTGCACGAGGCGCTGGCGCCGATTCTCTACACCCTGCCGCTGCAGCTGCTCAGCTACCACGTGGCTGTGCTCAAGGGCACCGACGTGGACCAGCCGCGCAACTTGGCGAAGAGCGTGACAGTGGAGTGACGCCGCCTGATGCCGCGCCGCGCCTGCATCTCGGCTTGCCCATGTGGGCCAATGCCGAATGGCGCGGCGGCCTCTATCCGCCCCATGGCGGCGGCCTCGAGGAGTATGCTCGGGTGTTCGGCGCGGTGGAGGGCAATACCACTTTCTACAGCGGAGCGCCGCAGGCCGGCACGGTGGCCGCCTGGGCGCGCCAGGTGCCGCCCGAATTTCGCTTCTGCTTCAAGCTCCCGGCCGCGCTGACCCACGAGAGACGCCTGGCGGGCATCGAGGCCGAGTTCGAGGCCTTTGTCGAGGCGCTGGCGCCGCTGTGGGACCGCCTCGGGCCGCTGATGGTGCAGCTGCCGAGGGATTTCGGTCCCGCCGAGCTGCCGCGGCTGGCGGCCCTGCTGGAGCGCTGGCCGGCGGGGCTGCCCTGCGCCGTGGAGCCGCGCCACCCGGCGTTTTTCCACAAGGGGAGCGACGAAGTCGCCTTCAACCGATTGTTGATAAGTCACGGGGCCAACCGGGTCATCCTCGATGTGCGACCGCTCTTCGCCACGGCGGCCAACGGCCATCCCGGGCTGGTGCAGGCCCAGCGAGAAAAGCCGAAACGCCCGTTACACGTGATTTCCACGGGCCCCAACCCGCTGATCCGCTTTATTGGTCACTTGGATTCGACGCTCAACGATGCCTACTTCACCCCCTGGGTGGAGCGTCTTGGCTTGTGGATAAAACAGGGGATAACCCCTTTTCTGTTTGTGCATACCGCGGACAATCGCCAGGCGCCGGAACTGGCGCGCCGTCTCCATGGTCGGCTGAAAACAGCCTGCGATCTGCCGCCGCTGGGTGACTTCCCAGGCGAGCGTCAGGCGTCGCTTTTCTGAGGCTGTAGCATTTTCTTGACGCTTACCTGTTACCGGTGCCGGGATGCGACGAAATCGTCGCCCGCTCGGCTGGCCACCAAGCGTATGATCGGATAGATTTGCCGTCTTCTGGGCAAAAACCTATCGTTTCTTGCTTTGTTTTTTGCTCTATGGCACATCAACAACCAGATACACAACAACAGGTGATTCATGTCAAAACTCGTCCACGCGCAGTGGTCATCGAAGATGACCTTCGTGCTCGCTGCGGCCGGCTCCGCGGTCGGGCTGGGCAATATCTGGCGCTTCTCCTACATGGTCGGCGACAGCGGCGGCGCCGCCTTCGTGCTGGTCTACCTGGCCTGCGTGGCGGTGGTGGGCCTGCCGGTGCTGGTCGCCGAGTGGCTGATCGGTCGCCGTGGCCAGAAGAACCCTATCAATGCCATGTCCGAGCTAGCCCACAAGAGCGGCCAGACCAAGGCCTGGGCGCTGGTGGGCGTCAGCGGGGTGCTGGCGGCCTTCCTGATCCTCTCCTTCTATAGCGTGATCGGCGGCTGGTCGCTCTCCTATACCTTGAACTCGGTAACCGGGGCTTTCACCGGCCAGGATGCCGACGGTGTTGGCGCCATCTTCGGCGGCCTGCTCTCCAGCCCCGGGCTGCTGCTGATGTGGCACACCGCCTTCATGGCGCTGGTGATCTGGATCGTCGCCCAAGGGGTGACCAAGGGCCTGGAAGGGGCCGTACGTACCATGATGCCGGCGCTGGTGGTGCTGATGCTGGTGCTGGTCGGGTACGGCATGACCACCGGCCACTTCGGCGAGGCGCTGGCCTTCATGTTCCGCCCCGACTGGAGCGCCCTGACCGGCGGCGTGGTGCTGGCCGCCATGGGCCAGGCCTTCTTCACCCTGTCGCTGGGCATGGGCATCATGATGGCCTATGGCTCCTACCTGGGCGAGGACGTCAACCTGCTGGGCACCGCCCGTACGGTGATCATCCTGGATACCGCCATTGCCCTGCTGGCCGGCCTGGCGATCTTCCCCATCGTCTTCGCCAATGGCCTGAGTGCCGGCGAAGGGCCGGGGCTGATCTTCGTCACCCTGCCGCTGGCCTTCGGCAACATGACCGGCGGCACCCTACTCGGGCTGATGTTCTTCCTGCTGCTGACCTTCGCTGCCCTGACCTCGGCGATCTCGCTGCTCGAGCCGGTGGTGGAGTTCGTCGAAGAGCGCACCCCGATGACCCGCGTGGTGGCCACCGTGGCCGGCGGCGTGGCGGTCTGGGCGCTGGGCATTGCGGCCCTGATGTCATTCAACGTCTGGGACGTGCCGATCCTCTTCGGGCTCAACGTCTTCGATCTGCTGGATACCTTCACCAGCAAGTTCCTGTTGCCGCTGACCGGCCTCGGGGCGATCGTCTTCGTGGCCTGGGTGCTGGATCGTCAGAGCGTGGCCAGCGAGCTGAACCTCACCGGCGGCACCGAGCAGCTATGGGTAGTGGTGGCGCGCTACATCGCACCGCTGGGCATGCTGGTGGTGTTTATCAACAGCCTGCTGGGATAGTGCCCCGCACTCCGTCGCGTCGCCGCCCCGCTGGGGAAGCGAGGGCGCGACGGGGGCCCAGCCCGATACCGGGGTCGGGCGGTTAGCGTCTACTGTCGGCCGCCTTCGGGCGGCCGACGTCAATGCGTCTCGTCGTCGAGGCCGGCGAGCTCCCGCTCGAGCTGCTTGAACTCCTGATGCAGCTCGATGCCGCGCCGGGCGCGCAGATTGCGCTGGGCGGCGGTGCGGGAACGCTGCTCGTGTTCGGCGACGTTCATGCTCATGAAGATGTCGAGAAGTTCGCTCTTGACGGAGGATAAGCGTTCGACATTGCGCATGATCGACTCTCCCTTCGTATGGCTCTCTTCTTTTTCTTGCCAACCTTACTATACCCCACTTGACAGAAAGATGACGAAGTGGGTCGTTCCACGCTGTTTCGTCGACACTCCCTAGCGGGGGCGGGATGGGGCATACTGTCTGGGGTCAAGACGAGAATCGATGCTTAGCCAAGGAGTCCAGCGTGAGCCGCGCCCTGTTCGATGAGATGAGACGCCGCATGGAGCACTTCCGCCGCTCCGAGCAGAAGGTGGCGCGCTATGTGCTGCGTAACCCCGATGAAGTGATCCACATGCGCATCGTCGACCTGGCCACCGAGGCCAAGGTCAGCGAGCCCACGGTGGTCCGCTTCTGCCGGGCCCTGGGCTGCAACGGTTTCCAGGACTTCAAGCTCAAGCTGGCGCAGATGCTCGCCTCGGGCAGCCAGTTCGCCCAGTTCTCGATGAACGACGATGACTCCGTCGCCGAGTTTTCCCAGAGCATCTTCGACTCCACCGTCGGCACCCTGCTGTCGGTGCGCGACCGCCTCGACAACGATGCCCTGGGGCGTGCGATCAATGCCCTGGCGATGGCCAATCGGGTCGAGTTCTACGGCTTCGGCGCCTCCGGCGCGGTGGCCTTCGACGCCCAGCACAAGTTCTTCCGCCTGCAGATCTCCACCGCCGCCTACGCCGACCCGCACATGCAGAACATGTCGGCGGTGACCTTGGGGGAGGGCGACGTGGTGGTGGCCATCTCCCAGACCGGTCGCACCCGGGCACTGGTGGCCAGCGTGCGCCTGGCCCGCGAGGCCGGGGCCACGGTGATCGGCCTGTGCCCCAGTGGCTCGCCGCTGGCCGAGGAGGTAACCCTGCCGCTCTACATCGATGTCCACGAGGACACCGAGATCTATACCCCGATGAGCTCGCGCATCGCCCACCTGGTGCTGGTCGACGTGCTCGCCGTGGGCGTGGCCAAGACCCGCGGGCCCAAGCTCGCCGAGCAGCTCAAGGCGGTCAAGAAGAGCCTGACGCCGTTACGGTTTCCGGAGCAGGAGGGCAAGCCCTAGTCGTTCAGGTACGAGGTTCGAGGAGCAAGTGACAAGGAACCACATGGTCTTCGACCAGCGACCAGGGGCAAGTGACAAGGTAACCCCTTGTGCCTTGCCCCGTGGCTCATCACACTACCCCTCGCCCCTCGCCCCTCGCCCCTCGCCCCTCGCCCCTCGCCCCTCGCCCCTCGCCCCTCGCCCCTCGCCCCTCGCCCCTCGCCCCTCGCCCCTCGCCCCTCGCCCCTCGCCCCTCGCCCCTCGCCCCTGTGCTAAGCTGTGCGCTCATTTTTCGAGCGGCAGACCCCTTCCCATGGACGACGTCACGGCGATTCTCGATCAGTTGAACCCGGCCCAGCACGAGGCGGTGAGCGCCCCCCAGGGCAACATGCTGGTGCTGGCTGGGGCCGGCTCCGGCAAGACTCGGGTGCTGGTCCACCGCATCGCCTGGCTGATGCAGGTGGAGGGACTTTCGCCCTATGCGGTGCTCGCCGTGACCTTCACCAACAAGGCGGCCCGCGAGATGCGCACCCGCCTGGAGGCGCTGCTGGGCCTGTCGCTGCGTCACGTCTGGGTGGGTACCTTCCACTCCATCGCCCACCGCCTGCTGCGCACCCACTGGCAGGACGCCCGCCTGCCCCAGCACTTCCAGATCATCGACAGCGATGACCAGCTGCGGCTGATCAAGCGCCTGCTCAAGGACCATCGCATCGACGACGAACGCTTCCCGCCGCGCCAGGTGCAGTCTTTTATTTCCGGCTGCAAGGAGGAGGGGCTGCGTCCTCACCAGGTAGACGCCCACGGCGATGCCTACATGGTCCAGATGGTGGAGCTCTACGATCGCTACCAGCTCACCTGCGAGCGCGGCGGCCTGGTCGATTTCGGTGAGCTCTTGCTGCGCAGCCTGGAGCTCTTGCGGGACAATCCCGCCCTGCTGGCCCACTATCAGGAGCGCTTCGGCCATGTGCTGGTGGACGAGTTCCAGGACACCAACACCCTGCAGTACGCCTGGCTCAAGCTGCTCTCCGGCATGACCACGCCGATGACCGTGGTGGGCGATGACGACCAGTCGATCTATGGCTGGCGCGGCGCCCGGGTCGAGAACATCCGTCGCTTCGAGCGGGAGTTTCCCGACACCAGGACCGTGCGGCTGGAGCAGAACTACCGCTCCACCAGCGCCATTCTCGAGGCGGCCAACGCCTTGATTCGCCACAACAGCGAGCGGATGGGCAAGGAGCTGTGGACCGCCGGCGAGCGCGGCGAGCCGATCTCGGTCTATGCTGGCTTCAACGACCTGGACGAGGCGCGCTATATCGTCGACACCCTCAGGGAGAAGGTCGAGGAGGGCGTCAACCGCCGCGAGATCGCCATCCTCTACCGCTCCAACGCCCAGTCCCGGGTGCTGGAGGAGATTCTGATCCGCCAGGGCGTGCCCTACCGCATCTACGGCGGCCAGCGCTTCTACGAGCGCCTCGAGATCAAGAACGCCCTGGCCTACCTGCGCCTGCTGCTCAACCGCGACGACGACGCCTCCCTGGAGCGCATCATCAACGTGCCGGCCCGGGGCATCGGCACCCGCACCGTGGAGCTGCTGCGCGAGCGGGCGCGCCACGGCGGTGTGTCGCTGTGGCAGGCGCTGCACGACGGCCTGGCCGACGGCTCCCTCAAGGGGCGCGCCGGCACCGCGCTCAAGGCCTTCGCCGACCTGGTCGAGCGTCTCGACAACGAAACCGCCGGCATGGCGCTGCACGAGATCATCGAGCATACCCTGAGCGTCTCGGGGCTGATCGAGCATCACCGCAGCGAAAAAGGCGAGAAGGGCAGCCAGGCCAAGGGCGAGATGCGCGTCGAGAACCTCGAGGAGCTGGTCAACGCCGCCCGGGCCTTTACCCAGGGCGAGGCGCTGGACCCGCCCGAGGCGGGGGAGGGGGGCGCGGCCCTGGAGACCTTCCTGGCGGAGGCGGCGCTCAACGCTGGCGACCACGAGGCCGACGAGTTCGAGGACTGCGTGCAGCTGATGACCCTGCACTCGGCCAAGGGCCTCGAGTTCCCGGTGGTGTTCGTCGCCGGCGTGGAAGAGGGGCTCTTTCCCCATCGGATGTCGCTGGAGGAGCCCGGCCGTCTGGAGGAAGAGCGCCGGCTCTGCTACGTGGGTCTGACCCGCGCCATGCGCAAGCTCTATCTCAGCTATGCCGAGATTCGCCGGCTGCACGGCAAGGAGACCTTCCAGCGGCCGTCGCGCTTCTTGCGCGAGCTGCCCGAGGAGTTCCTCGAGGAGGTGCGCCTGCGCGGCCAGATCAGCCGGCCGGTGACCGCCACCCGGCCCGCCGTGGGGCTGTCGCGACAGACCTCGGTGGACGGCGGCGACGACCTGCCGAGCCTGGCCCTTGGCCAGCGGGTCAGCCACCCGGTGTTCGGCGAGGGCGTGATCCTCAACGCCGAGGGCGAGGGACAGCGCGCCCGGGTGCAGGTCAGCTTCGAGGGGGAGGGCGATAAGTGGCTGGTGCTGGGGTTTGCCAAGCTCACCCCTCTATAGGGATACGCCACTTAACTGCTGTGTTCGCGACGTAAATCAGCCTATCTCCGGCTACGTTGACGTCTACGTCAAAAGGGCGACTTGCCGCTCAAATCGGCGCTGACGCATACTCCAGGGTGGACACACTGCGCCATGCAGAGCGCAGACCAGAATAATCACCCTGGAGTCATGCCCATTATGCAACGTCGCAAGTTTCTCAAAACCGCCGGCCTCGGTGCCGCCGGTGTCGCCGCCGCCCCCTTCATTTCTACCGCCAAGGCCCAGGAGACCATCACCTGGGACATGGTCACCTCCTGGCCGACCAATTTCCCCGCCCTGGGGACCGGTGCCAACGAGTTCGCCAAGCGCATCGAACAGCTCTCTAACGGCCGCATGCGGGTACGCGTGCACGGCGCCGGCGAGCTGGTGCCCGCCATGGAGGTCTTCGACGCCGTCGCCGCCGGCACCGCCGAGATGGGCCACTCCGCCTCCTACTACTGGCGCGGCAAGGTGGCCGCCTCGCAGTTCTTCACCGCCGTGCCCTTCGGCATGAACACCACCGAGAAGAATGCCTGGCTCTACCATGGCGGCGGCCAGGAGCTGTGGGACGAGATCTACGCCAAGCACAACCTCAAGCCCTTCGCCGTCGGCAATACCGGGGCGCAGATGGCCGGCTGGTTCAAGAAGGAGATCCACTCCCTGGCCGACATGCAGGGCATTCGCCTGCGCCTGCCCGGGCTTGCCGGCGAGGCCATGAACGGGATCGGCGTGACCACGGTCAACATGCCCGGCGGCGAGATCTTCACCTCCATGCAGACCGGCGTGCTGGACGCCGCCGACTGGGTGGGGCCCTACAACGACATGGCCTTCGGCCTGCATCAGGTGGCCGACTACTACTACACCTCGGTGTGGAACGAGCCCACCGCGGTGCTGGAAGGGACCGTCAACCTGGACGCCTGGAACGCCCTGCCGGACGACCTCAAGGAGGTGGTGCGTGAGGCGGCCCGCGCCTCCAACCTGGCGATGATCAGCGAGTTCGCCTACCGCAACGCCCAGGCCCTGGAGACCCTGGTCGACGAGCACGGCGTGCAATTGCGCACCTTCCCGGAGGACGTCATGGAGGCGCTCTTCGAATCCTCCCATGAGGTGATTCAGGCGCAGGTCGAGCGCGACCCCGACTCGGCCAAGGTCTACGAGTCCTATCGGGCGTTCCAGAAGCTGGTGAGGCCGTTCAGCGATATCGGCGAGTATTCCTACCTCAAGGGACGCGATAGCGTCGGGGCGTAGGAAGCCGCGATTTATTAGGTTCATCGCACTTTAGCGTGAACATGTTTGGCAGGTTTTATGGTGGGAGGCCGGCTCTGCCGGGCGAAGGCGCCGGAGGCGCCCCATGGGTAGCGCTGCGCGCTACTTCGCGAGCTGAAGTCGAGGCGTCGAACCGTCCCTCCCACATAGCCTGTTCACGCCAGTCTGCGAAGAACCATTTATTACGGCGCTCTCTTCGCTCGTGACATAAATCTCTGGCTTCCTGACATAAATCTCTGGCTTCCTGACATTGATGATGAGGAAGTCAGATATCACTCCCGGTCTTTGCAGGGCTCAGCCCTGGCGCACCGCGCGGATGCGGCCGTTGTCGTCCAGCGCCACCATCACGAAGCGCGCCTCGGTGACCTTGAGCGTCTCGCCGCGATCGTGGGGTGGGCGGATCCACACCTCCACGTCGATCTTCACCGAGCTGTGGCCGATCTCGCGCACCGCGGTGTAGATATTGACCATCGAGCCCACGCGTACCGGGCACAGGAAGTCCATGGTCTCGATGGCCACGGTGGCGGTACGGCCGTGGGCCTCGCGGCCGGCGGCCAGCTCGGCGGCCTGGTCCATGTGGCTGACCAGCCAGCCACCGGGGATATCGCCGTAGAGGTTGGTGTCCTGGCGGGTGGCCAGCAGCTTGAGGGTCAGTTGACCCTGGGGGGCGGGCACATCGTCGAGATCGGTCATGGAATATCGTACGCTCGGCTTGTTGTTGTCGGCGAAAGACGCGGTCGGCTGCCGATATTGCGGTGCAGCGCGCTCGGTTTGTGGCCATCTTATACGCCAACGTCGTTCATGCCAAAGTCGCCCCGATGCCCAAGCCGGGGTGCCCAGGGGGCGAATCGCTTCGCCGGAGGAGGTCCATGACCCGATATCGCCGCATGCTCGCCGGGCTGGCGCTGGGCTTGATGCTCTGCCTCCAGGCGGCTGGCGTGCACGCCGAGGAGCCGGTGGGAACGCTGGGGGCGCAGGGGTCGGACACCCTGGCCGGGCTGATGCTGCGCTGGGGGGAACAGCTCAGCGACCGCCACCCCGGTATTCGCCTGCAGCTGCAGGTCAGCGGCTCGGCCAGCGCGCCGCCGGCGTTGACCGCCGGTACCACGCGTCTGGGCCCCATGTCGCGGCCCATGACCGACGAGGAACGCCAGGCGTTCTTGGACCGGCGCGGCTATCCGCCGCTGGCGCTGGAGGTGGCCCGGGACGCCCTGGCGGTGGTGGTGCATCGCCATCACCCCCTGGAGGCGCTGACGCTCTCCCAGGTCGATGCGATCTTCTCGCACACCCGGCGCTGCGGAGCCGAGACGGCGATCACCCGCTGGTCGCAGCTCGGGCTCGAGGCGCCGGCGGGCCGCATCGCCCTGCACGGGCGTAACCTGGCCTCGGGCAGCTACGGGCTGTTTCGTCAGCGGGCACTGTGCGACGGCGAATACCGCCCGGGGCTCAACGAGCATCCCGGCTCGGCCGCGGTGGTGGCGGCGGTCGGCGAGAGCCGCGCGGCCATCGGCTATGCAGGCCTCAACCACCTGACGCCGGCCGTCAAGCCGCTGGCCCTGGTGGACGCCCATGGCCGGCGCCACCGGCCGACGCCCGGGCCGGTGCGGCGCGGCGACTATCCGCTGACGCGCTCGCTCTATCTCTATCTCAATCTGCCTCCCGGCGAGACGCTGCCGGGCCCCGAGCGCGCCTTCCTCGAGCTGGTGCTATCGCCGCAGGGCCAGGCCACGGTGGCAGAGCTGGGCTTCGTCGCCCTGTCCGACGAGGCGCTCGACCGGCAGCGTCGGCGCCTGGGGCTCGGGGCTTCGCCCCCGTGAGGCTGTCACCCAACTGTCATCAAACTGTCGTACCCTGGCCGCCATGATCGAGCCCCCTCCCGCGCCGCCGTCGCCCCGCTCGCCATGGCGACGACTGGTCGACCGCCTGGCCACCGGCCTGATTGCCGCCGGCGGGATCGGCGTGATCGCCGCCCTGCTGGCCATCGGCGCCTTCCTGGCGCTGGAGGTGTTCCCCGGACTGGTTGTCAGCGGCCTGAGTCGTGAGCAGATTGCCGCCTCTCTCACCCCCCTCGCCTGGGGTACCCTCAAGGCCGCCTTCTGGGCGCTGGTGTTCGCCATTCCCCTGGCGCTGGGCGCCGCCATCCACTCGGCGGCCTTCATGTCGCAGCGCCTGCGCAGCCGCCTCAAGCCAACCCTGGAGCTGATGGAGGCCCTGCCCGGGGTGGTCATCGGGTTCGTGGCCGGTCTGGTGCTGGCGCCCTGGGTGGAGCGCCACCTGGCCGGGACTTTGGCGCTGCTGCTGGTGCTGCCGCCGGGGGTGCTGCTGGCCGGCGGACTGTGGCGCTGCCTGCCGAGGCCTCTGCGCCGCTGCCTGCCGCTGGGCTGGGCCGGCCTGTGGCTGGTGCCCTGGCTGGCCGGGCTCGGCCTGCTGGGGCTGCATCTGGCACCCGGGGTCGAGATGCTGCTGTTCGCCGGCGATCTGCGCGGCTGGCTGGATCGCGAACTGGGGCTCGATTACGCCAGCCGCAATGCGCTGATCGTCGGCCTGGCCATGGGCTTCGCGGTGATGCCCAGCGTCTACGCCCTGGCTGAGGATGCCCTCTCCGGGGTGCCGGCGAGCCTCGGCGAGGGCGCCCAGGCGCTGGGGGCCACCCGCTGGCAGACGCTGTGGAAGGTGGTGCTGCCGGCGGCGGCGCCGGGGATCTTCGCCGCGGTGATGATCGGCGCCGGGCGCGCCGTGGGCGAGACCATGATCGTGCTGATGGCCAGCGGCAACACCGCGCTGCTGAGCCTGAGCCCGCTGGAGGGGATGCGCTCCATGGCCGCCGGCATCGCCATCGAGCTGCCCGAGGCGGTGCCCGGCAGCGACCCCTATCGGCTGCTGATGCTGGCGGCCCTGCTGCTGTTCCTGTTCACCTTCCTGGTCAACACCCTGGCGGAAGGGGTCAGGGCTCGCCTGCGGCGGCGCCTGCGTCAGCTGGGGGGCGGGATATGACCCTTACTGGCGTCATCGGGGGGCACCGCGCCCGCCTGCCGCGGGGCGAGGGCCCCTGGGCCTGGCTGGCGGCCGGCAGCGTGGCGCTGTCGCTGCTGATGCTGGGTGGGCTTCTGACGCTGATCGCGGCGAGCGGCCTGGGCCACTTCTGGCCCGCCTCGGTGAGCCTGCTGGAACTCGACGACGGCCGCCAGCTGGCCGGCCGCGCGGTGCGCGAGCTGCCGCTGGCGGAGGGCGAGGGGCGCGAGCGGCTCTACTTCACCGGCAACCGCGACCTGGACGGCCAGGTGTGGCACTGGCTGGCGGTGGAACGCATCGTCGCCAGCGAGCAGCCGGCCGAGCTGGTGGTGCTGGAGCGCCGCCGCTACGGCGAGTTCATCGGCCGACTGGTGGCGGTGGCCCCGGCCGAGACGGCGGCCGCCGAGGCGGCGTCGGACGAGCCGGCGGCCTGGGCGGCGCTCACCGCGCGGCTGGAAGCGCTCAACGTCCTGCGCAGCGAACGCGAGGCCCTGCGCCGGGAGGCGATCCTGCCGCTGGTGCGCCGACTGGAGGCCGACCCCGAGGATCGTGACGCCCGGCGCGAGCTGGCCGCCGCCAACGCCCGCGCCCGGGCGCTGGCCGATGCCATGCGGGGCGAGGTGGCGATCCTCGAGAGCGTCGACGGCCGCCGCCTGCTCCAGCCGCTGGATGAGGTACTGCGCGCCTGGCGGCCCAACGCCATGTCGCTGCCCGAGAAACTCGGCGCCTGGACCCGGGGGGTGTGGCGCTTCCTCTCCGAGGGGCCCCGCGCCGCCAACACCGCCGGCGGCGTCTGGCCGGCGATCTTCGGCACCGTGCTGATGGTGCTGCTGATGTCGGTGGTGGTCACGCCCTTCGGGGTGCTGGCGGCGGTCTATCTCAACGAGGTGGCCCACCAGGGGCGGCTGACCCGCTGGGTGCGCATCGCGGTGCGTAACCTGGCCGGGGTGCCCTCCATCGTCTACGGGGTGTTCGGCCTGGGGGTCTTCGTCTACGGCATCGGCGGCTCGCTGGACGAGTGGTTCTTCAGCGAGACGTTGCCTTCGCCTACCTTCGGCACCGGCGGCCTGCTGTGGGCCTCGCTGACCCTGGCGCTGCTGACCCTGCCGGTGGTGATCGTGGCCACCGAGGAGGGACTGGCGCGGATTCCCGCGCATCAGCGCGAGGGAGCGCTGGCGCTGGGTGCCACCCGGCTGGAGATGCTGACCCGGGTAGTCCTGCCCATGGCGGTTCCGGCGATGTTGACCGGGGTCATCCTGGCCATCGCCCGGGCTGCCGGCGAGGTGGCCCCGCTGATGCTGGTGGGGGTGGCCAAGCTGGCGCCCCAGGTGCCGGTGGACGGGGAATTTCCCTTCCTGCATCTTGATCGAAAGTTCATGCACCTGGGCTACCACCTCTACGACACTGCCTTCCACGGCGACGACGTGCAGGCCGCCATGCCGATGGTCTACGCCACGGCGCTGCTGCTGGTGCTGGTGGTGCTGGTGCTTAACCTGACTGCCATATTTCTGCGTCATTATCTCAGGGCGCGTCACGGGGCGCTGACGCGCCATTGAGGAGGAATCAGCCAAGCGATGTCCGTGCAGCCATTTCAGACCGCGCCGGTAGCCCGGCGGCCGACGGGGCCGATCATCGACTTCCCGTCCCAGGCCAGCAGCCTGGAGATCGAGGGGCTGAGCCTGGCCTACGGTGGCAAGCCGGCGCTGCGCCACCTCAGCCTGCGGATTCCCCGCCAGCGGGTCACGGCCTTTATCGGTCCCTCGGGCTGCGGCAAGTCGACCCTGCTGCGCGCCCTCAATCGGCTTCACGACCTCAACGAGGCGGTCAGCTGGCAGGGCCGCATTCGGCTCGAGGGCCAGGACATCCATGCCCCCGAGGTGGCCGTGGATGAGCTGCGCCGGCGAGTGGGAATGGTGTTCCAGGCCCCGAATCCCTTCCCCATGTCGATCTACGAGAACGTCGCCTTCGGCCTGCGCCTGCAGGGGGGACTGTCGCGACGACGCCTGGACGACATTGTCGAATGGGCGCTCAACGCCGCGGCGCTGTGGGACGAGGTCAAGGATCGCCTGCGCGCCTCGGCCTGGTCGCTCTCCGGCGGCCAGCAGCAGCGCCTGGTGATCGCCCGCACCCTGGCGGTGCGCCCGGAGGTGCTGCTGCTCGATGAGCCGGCCTCGGCCCTCGATCCGATCTCCACGCTGAAGATCGAAGAGCTGATCCGCGGCCTCAAGTCCCAGCTGACCCTGGTGCTGGTCACCCACAACATGCAGCAGGCGGCCCGGGTCTCGGACTACACCGCCTTCCTGCACGAGGGGGAGCTGGTGGAGTACGGCCCCACCGACGATGTCTTCACCAACCCGCGCCTGGCGCGCACCGAGAACTACATCACCGGCCGTATGGCCTGACCGGCCCTCGGCCCTAGGAGAGTCCCATGGATATCACCAGCGACACCCATAGCCAGCATATCTCGCGGCAGTTCAACCAGGAGCTCGAGGAGCTCAAGACTCAGCTGATGACCATGGGCGGCCTGGTCGAGCAGCAGATACAGGAGGCGGTCAAGGCGCTGATCGATGGCGACAGCCGGCTGGCCGAGAAGGTCCGCGACAACGACCGCGCCGTCAACGAGATGCAGCTGACCATCGACGACGAGTGCACCCGGGTGCTGGCACGGCGCCAGCCCGCGGCCTCCGATCTGCGCTTGGTGCTGGCGGTGATCCGCGCCACCGCCGACCTGGAGCGGATCGGCGACGAGGCCAGCAAGATCGCCCGCAACGCCCTGACCCTGATCGAGAACGGCACTCAGGTGCGCGGCCTGGTGGAGGTGCGTCATATCAGCGAGCACGTGCGCAAGATGCTGCGCGACGCGCTGACCGCCTTCGCCCGCTTCGATACCGAGCTGGCGCTGCAGGTGGTGCACGAAGACGAGTCGGTGGACGACGAGTACGGCAGCGCCATGCGCTCGCTGATGACCTTCATGATGGAGGACAGTCGCGCCATCGGTCCGGTGCTCAGCGTGATGTGGATCCTACGCGCCCTGGAGCGGGTCGGCGATCATGCCGACAACCTGGCCGAGTATGTCATCTACCTGGTCAAGGGGCTGGACATTCGCCACATGGACCCGGACGAGCTCGACGAGAGCGCCCTGACCCGTAAGGGCTGAGTCGAACGGAGGGGGGGAGGCGAAGGGCGGTGCGACACCGGGGCCAGGCGAGTCAACGCCGCAAGCTGCTATCATCGGCCTATTGAGACTGGTTTTCCCAAGGTATGACAAGGAACTCGCCCATGCGTCCGACCTCTTTCCTGCTGCTGGCCGCCGGCCTGCTGCTGGCCACGCCGGCCCTTGCCCACGACTATCGGCTCGGTGATGTGCAGATCTCCCACCCCTTCGCCACCCCGGCGCCGCCCAGCGTGCCCCACGGGGCGGCCTATGTCGATATCACCGTGGAAGGCGAGGAACCGGCGGTGCTGGTCGGGGCCAGCACCCCGGCCAGCGACACCGTGGAGCTGCATGACATGGCGATGGACGACGGCGTGATGCGCATGCGCCAGGTGATGCAGATCGAGGTGCCCGGCGGCATCACTCAGACCATGCGTCCCGGCGGCGGCTACCACCTGATGCTGATGAACCTGGTGGCGCCGCTGCGCGAGGGGGATCGCTTCCCGATGACCCTGGAATTCGCCGAGCGCGGCGAGGTCGAGGTGGAGGTCTGGGTGCAGAGTGCGGGCGAAGGCAGCGCCGACGCCGATGATCACCACCATCACTGAGCCGACACTCGGCTGAGCCGCCGCGGCGCCCGCTATCGGCGCCGCGGCGGGATCGGCACCGCCGAGCCACGGAGTGCAGAGGCGTCTTGGGCCTCGCGTAGCCGCGCCTGAGGGAAGATGCCGGCAAAGCGCGCCCCCTGGCCCGGGTGGGAGACGATCTCCAGCCGGGCGTCGTGGCGCAGCAGCACGTGCTTGACGATCGCCAGCCCCAGGCCGGTGCCGCCCGTGGCGGTGCTGCGCCCCTTGTCGACCCGGTAGAAACGCTCGGTGAGCCGCGGAATGTGCGCCGGGTCGATGCCCTCGCCGTCATCTTCCACTTCCAGGCAGGCCCCCTCGGGGTGGGGCTTCCAGCGCAACACGATCTGGCGACCCTCGCCGGCGTAGCGCACGGCGTTGAAGGCCAGGTTGGAGGCGGCGCTGCGAATCTCCTGCTCGCTGCCGACCAGCCGCCGGGACGTCTCGATTTCCACCACGATTCGCTGGCGGCCGCCGGAGAGCGCCTCGGCGTCGCGGCGCACGCACTCGAGCAGTGCGCCGATGTCCAGCGGTGAATGATCCTCGCCGCCGCGGTCGATCTCCAGTCGCGACAGCAGCAGCAGGTCGTTGACCAGGTTCTGCATGCGTGTGGCCTGCGCCTGCATCTGGCCAAGCCCGCGGGCCAGCCGCGGCGGCAGCGCCTCGGCATGGTCGCCGTAGGTTTCCAGGTAGCCGGTCAGCACGGTCAGCGGGGTTCTCAGCTCGTGGGAGACGTTGGCCACGAAGTCGCGACGCATCTCCTCCAGGCGGTGCAGGCGGGTGATGTCGCGGGCCATCAGCAGACGCTCGTCGTCGCCGTAGAGGGTGATCTGGTACTGCAGGATCATGCGCTCATCGATGGGCGAGGCCAGGGTCAGCGGCTCGCGGTAGTCGCGGGCGTTGAAGTAGGCGACGAAGCGCGGATCACGCACCAGGTTGGTGATGTGCTGACCGCGGTCGTGGGCGGCGTCCAGGCCCAGCATGCGCTCGGCGGCGCTGTTCCACCACTCCAGGTCGCCGTGCTGGTCGAGCATCACCACGCTGTCGCGCATCGCCTCCGAGGACTCCTGGATGCGCCGCAGAGCGGTGCGCAGGCGGCTTTGGGTCAGCCGCTGTCCCTTCTGGTAGCGATACAGGCGGTCGAACAGCTCGCCCCACAGGCCGTTCGCCGAGGGGGGCTCGCTCTGCGGATGGCGGGTCAGCCAGCGGTGCAGGGCGCGCAGCTGGCGCAGGTGGTAGAGCAGGCAGGCCGTCAGGCCGGCGGCCAGGCCCAGCGCCGGCGCTGAGAACAGCCAGCCGACCAGGCTGCCCGCGGCGGCCAGCCAGGCCAGGCGCCACAGCTCACGGCTCCACGGACGGGCCACGTCAGCCCTTGGTGGAGAACCGATAGCCGGTGCCGCGCACGGTCTGCACCAGGTGCTGGTGGCGCTCGCCCAGCGCCTTGCGCAGGCGGCGGATATGCACGTCCACGGTACGCTCCTCCACATAGACATTGCCGCCCCAGACCTGGTCGAGCAGCTGGCTGCGCGTGTAGGCGCGCTCCTGGTGGGTCATGAAGAACTGCAGCAGGCGGTACTCGGTGGGGCCGATCTCCAGGGCGCGGCCGTCGGCGCTGACCCGGTGGCTGACCGGGTCGAGTTCCAGTCCCTCCACCGTGACCGGATCCTCCACGCCCTGGGGGGTCGCCCGGCGCAGCACCGCCTTGAGGCGTGCCACCAGCTCCCGCGGCGAAAAGGGCTTGGTGATGTAGTCGTCGGCGCCGGCCTCGAGTCCCTGGATCTTGTTGTCCTCCTCGCTCTTGGCGGTGAGCATGATGATCGGGATCTCGCGGGTGGCCTCCTCGCGCTTGAGTCGCCGGGCCAGTTCGATGCCGCTGGTGCCGGGCATCATCCAGTCCAGCAGCAGCAGGTCGGGGCGGTGGTCGACCACCATGGCGTGGGCCTCCTGGGCGTTGTCCGCTTCCAGAACGCGGTAGTCGGCCATCTCCAGCGCCACGGCGATCATCTCGCGAATCGGCGCCTCATCATCGACGATCAGAACGGTCTTGGCGGTCATCCGGAAGCCTCGTGATCAGTGACGGGTCGATGACGATATGACCATGTCATGATGACAGTTGGATGACAGCGCCGCCAGCGCCGCTCAGCCGTTCACCGCCGGCCAGAGGGTGAGGGCCAGGCCGGCGAACACCAGCAGTCCCGACCAGTGGTTGTTGAGGAAGGCTCGGAAGCAGCGGTCGCGGTCGCGCTCCCGGATCAGCCACTGCTGATAGACGAAGGTGGCCGCCATGGCCGCGAGTCCCACCCAGAAGAAACCGCCCAGGCCCAGGCGCACCCCCGCCCAGGCCAGCAGGGCTAAGGTCGCCCCTTGCAGCAGCCCGATCATCAGCCGGTCGGCGCGGCCGAACAGCACCGCGGTGGACTTGATGCCGATCTTCAGGTCGTCGTCGCGGTCGACCATGGCGTACTGGGTATCGTAGGCCACCGTCCACACCAGGTTGGCGGCGAACAGCAGCCAGGCCTCCAGCGGCACGTGGCCCAGCACCGCGCCGAAGGCCATGGGAATCGCCCAGGAGAAGGCCGCGCCCAGAAACAGCTGGGGCAGGTGGGTGTAGCGCTTCATGAAGGGGTAGATGAAGGCCAGCACCACGCCCCCCAGCGACAGCAGCACGGTGAACAGGTTGGTGAACAGCACCAGCACGAAGGCGGCCATCACCAGGATCAGGAACAGCGCCTGGGCCTCGCCCTCGCTGATTCGGCCGGTGGCCAGGGGGCGGTGCTTGGTGCGTTTGACGTGGCCGTCGAAGTGGCGGTCGGCGTAGTCGTTGACCACGCAGCCGGCGGCGCGCATCAGATAGACCCCGGCAACGAAGATCAGCAGGATACGGCGCTCGGGCAGGCCCTGGGCGGCCACCCACAGCGCCCACAGGGTGGGCCACATCAACAGCCAGGTGCCGATGGGCCGGTCCAGGCGCATCAGGTGCAGGAAATCGGGAATCCGGGCGAGGCCGGTGGGGTGCAGCACGGAACGGTCCATCGATGCCTCCTCAGTCGATGGCGCTCATCCTAACGTGAAGGTAGCCCCAGTTCATCCGCCATGGCGTCGAGAAAGAACTCCTGAACCAGCACTGCGAAACGCCGGTGGCGGAACACCGAGCGCCGTCCCCAGGGGCCGCGGGAAGGATGAAAGGGGGCGGGGGCCGCGGTAACCTCGATGGGGCTGCGCGCCAAGTCCGGCTGGCGGAATAGCCAGCTGCCCAGGGAGCGTTCGCCGAGGCGCTCCAGCCGCTGGCCGCGCAGCGTCGCGAGGGGCGCCACCGAGCGCGCCACCACCCAGGGCTGGCCCTCCAGGCAGAGCGCCACTTCGCGCCGCCAGGCCAGGCGCCCCGGCACCAGCCCCAGCGCCCGGGCCTCGTCGGGGCGCGGCAGCCCCAGGCGCTGGTCGAGCAGGCGGACCCGGAAGGTGCGCCCGGCCCCGGCCTCGATCAGCCGGGCGGTCAGCGAGTCGCGAGAGGCCACCCAGGCCCACCAGGCCGGGCTCATCTGCGGCTGGGCGGCCGCCAGTGGGCGCCAGCGCAGCAGGGGCGTCGCCGGGGGAAGCGGGCCGGGGCGGGCCGTGCATCTGCGGGTCACCGAGTCTCTCCAGGTCGTTTGGGGGGCGCATAGTGTACCATGTGGCGCAGACACGGTTCCCGGCGGTGACCGGCGCGCGCCGGCCCCCACAGCCTGAGAGGAGTGCCATGACCGCCCCCCTGACGATCGTCGGCTCCGGCATGGCGGGACTGGGCCTGGCGCGCCAGCTGCGCGCGCGGGACAGTGACCGCCCGATCACCCTGATCACCGCCGACAGCGGCGACGACTACGCCAAGCCGCTGCTTACCACCGGCTTCGCCAAGCGGTTGCCGCCGGCGCGGCTGGCCGCTCGCTCGGCGCTGGAGGCGGCCGAGCAGCTCAATCTGGTGATGCGCACCCATACCCGGGTGGAGGCTATCGATCCGGTGGCGCGCACGCTGTGCCTCGGCGAGGAGCGCGTGCCCTGGAGCGAGCTGGTACTGGCCACCGGGGCGGCGCCCGTGCTGCCTTTTTCCGTCCCTGAGGCGGTGGCCGGGCGGGTGTTCAGCGTCAACGACCTGGATGACTACCGGCGCTTCCACGCCGTGCTGGAGACCCTGGGGCGTCCGGCGCGGGTCGCGATCATCGGCGCCGGCCTGGTGGGCTGCGAGTTCGCCAACGATCTCATCGCCGGCGGCCACGCGGTTAGCCTGGTGGCGCCGGAGGCCACCCCGCTGCCCCGGCTGCTCCCCGAGCCGCTGGGGCACGCCCTGGGCGAGGCCTTCGCCGAGGCGGGCATGGCGCTGCACCTGGGGCGCGGCCTGGCCGGGCTCGACGTGGCCGGCGACGAGGTGGTCGTGGCCCTGGACGACGGCAGCCGGCTTGGCGCCGACCTGGTGCTGACGGCCACCGGCCTGCGTCCGCGTATCGCGCTGGCCGAGTCGGCGGGGCTGGCCACCGAGGCCGCCGGCATCCGGGTCGATCGCTACCTGGCAAGCTCCACGCCGGGCATCTATGCCCTGGGTGATGCGGCCTGCGTCGCCGGCATCAACGCCATGTACGTGCAGCCGCTGCAGGCCAGCGCCAAGGCCCTGGCCGCCACTCTGTCGGGCGAGCCCACCGAGGTGCGCTACGGCGCCTGGCCGGTGCTGGTCAAGACACCGTTGCTGCCGGTGGTGGCGCTGCCACCGACCCGCCCGCCGACGCGCTGGCGGATCGAGGGCGAGGGGCGCGATCTGGTGGCCTACGCCGAAGCACAAGACGAACGTTTGATCGGATTTGCGTTGACAGGCAGCCGCGTGCGGCGGAAAGTTGAGCTGGCGCGAGTCGCACCGCCGTTGCTAGGCTAGTGACGTCGTGCCACGCAGGTGTCATGTGTCATCTCATCTCGATCATGTGAACAATAATACCCGCCGGCGCCTACCGCCGGACCCCAGCCAATATCAGGAGGGCTTATGCGCAAGCCAGAACTCGCTGCGGCGATCGCCGAGCGTGCGGATCTATCCAAGGACAAGGCCAGTCAGGTGCTCAACGTGATTCTCGACGAGATCACCGGCAGCGTGGCGCAGGGCCAGGACGTGTCGCTGATCGGTTTCGGGACCTTCACCGTGCGTGAGCGGGCGGCCCGTACCGGCAAGAACCCGCAGACCGGTCAGCCGCTGGCCATTCCCGCCAGCAAGACGGTGGCCTTCAAGCCCGGCAAGGGGCTCAAGGATGCCGTTGGCAAGGGCTGAGACCAACGCCGTCAGTAACCTGGTGCGGCCCGCGTCTGATGAGGCGGGCCGCGATGCCTCCCCCCCTCTTCTCGTTCGACGCGGACTCGACATGAAACTGCGACTGATGCTGTGGGTGCTGGGTGTGCTGCTCAAGCGTGCCCTGCGGCGCAAGCCGCGATTTCGCGATACCCTGAGCGAGCTGCGCCACCTCGACTGGGGCATCGCCACCGAGGACCTGCGTATCGCCAGGCACTACCGCATGTCGCCCAGCGGTATCGAGAGCCGGGCCGGACTGCCGGTGGACCTCGACCTGGAGCTGCGCTTCGAAGACTCGGCGACGGCGCTCAAGGTGCTGCGCAAGCCTACCCAGCAGGCCTTTCTCGACGGCATGATGGCCGGCAGCGTGCGCCTAGTGGGCGACTCCGGCGACCTGCAGAAGCTGCAGAAGCTGCTCCGGCACCTGTGACGCCGCGGGCATTGCCCGCACCGCCCTTCTCCCACCCTCATCGGGCACGCGCGTGGATATCCCCCATCAGCGACTGGTCTATTTCCGCTTGACCCTGGAGTCGGGCTCGGTGCGTCGTGCCGCGGCGCGCCTCGATATCGCCCCCTCCGCCGTCAGCCGGCAGATCGGTCTGCTCGAGGATGCCCTGGGGGCGACCCTGCTGGAGCGAAGCCGCAGCGGCATTCGCCCCACCCCGGTGGGCGAGATGCTGCTCGAGTACTGCGAGCGGCGCGGGGCCCTGGACGAGAGCTTCATCGCCTCGCTGGAGGCCTATCAGCGGCTGGAGACCGGCACGGTGTCGCTGGTGGCCGGGGAGGGCTTCGTCGGCGACCTGATCGCCACCCCGCTGCGCGAGTTCACCGAGCGCTACACCGGCATCCAGCTGGATATCCAGCTGGCCGGAACCACCGGCATCATCGAGGCGATCATCGAGGATCGCGCCCATATCGGCCTGATGTTTCACGAGCGGACCCACCATCAGCTGCGCTTCTGGACCTCCAGCCCCCAGCCGCTGATGGCGATCCTGCCTCCCGACCACCCCCTGGCGGCGCTGAGTGCACCGCTGACCCTGGCGCAGCTCAGCGAGCAGCCGATGGCGATGTGGGATCCCAGTCACGGGGTGCGTCAGATGGTCGACCAGGCCTTCCAGCAGGCGCGCCTGAGCCCGCGCATGGCCATGAACACCAACTCCATGGCGATTCTCGCCCAGTACGTGGTCAGCGGCATGGGCATCACCCTGCTGCCGGTGTTCGCCGTGGCCCGCGACCTGGCCGAGGGCCGGCTGGTGGCGCGCCCGGTGGACGACCCGCTGTTTCAGCGCTCCCAGGCGCACATGGTCACCCGGGTGGGGCGTCAGCAGCCCAAGGCCAGCGTCCTGCTGCTGCGCCACCTGGCCAGCTGGATGCAGGCGTTTCGCAGCGAGCCCCCGACGCCCGAAGGCGACGCCTAATCGAAGGCTAGCCGACGCCGCTGCCATAGCCGAAGGCCACCCCGGCCTCGGGCGCGGTCTCCACCCAGACGCTCTGGGGCACGGTGTACTCGCGCAGCCCTTCCAGGCCACTGGAGCGTCCGTAGCCGCTGTCGCCGAAGCCGCCGAAGGGCGACATCACGCTGATCGCCTTGTAGCTGTTGATCCACACCGTCCCGGCGCGCAGGGCGCCGGCCACGCGGTGGGCGCGGGCCGGGTCGCGGGTCCAGACGGCGCCGGCGAGACCGAAGCGAGTGGCGTTGGCCAGGTGCAGCGCCTCGGCCTCGTCGTCGAAGGGCATGACCACCAGCACCGGGCCGAATACCTCCTCCCGGGCGATGCGCATCTCGGGGGTGACATCGGCGAGCACCGTGGGCGCCAGGAAATAGCCGGCGGCTGCCTCGGGCAGCCCGTTCGGCCTCCCGCCCCCGGTCAATATTCGGGCCCCCTCGGCCTGGGCCTCGTCGAGCATGGCGGTGACCCGGGCATACTGGCGGGCGTTCTGCAGCGGCCCCATGCGGGTCGCCTCGTCGCTGGGCAGCCCGACCGCGATCTCGGCGGTGGCGCGGGCCAGCCGCTCGGCCACTTCTTCGAACGCCTCGCGCTGCACCAGCAGCCGGGAGCCGGCCACACAGCTCTGGCCGGCGGCGGCGAAGATCGCCGCCTGGGCGCCGGCCACGGCGTCGTCGAGGTTGGCGTCGGCGAAGACGATGTTGGCCGACTTGCCGCCCAGCTCCAGCACGCTGGGCACCAGCCGGCGGGCGCCGGCCTCGGCGATCTGTCGTCCGCTCTCGGGCGAGCCGACGAACACCAGCTTAGCGATAGTGTCGTGGCCGGTGAGCGCTGCCCCGGTGCTGGGCCCCAGGCCGTTGACGATGTTCATCAGCCCCTTGGGCAGCCCGCCGCGCTCAAGCAGCTGCGCCAGCACCGCCGAAGAGAAGGGGGTCAGCTCGGAGGGCTTGAGCACCACGCCGTTGCCGGCGGCGATGGCCGGCGCCAGCTGCCAGCCGCAGGTGAACAGCGGGGCGTTCCAGGGGGTGATCTGGCCCACCACGCCGTAGGGAACCGGCCGCACATAGTTGAGATGGGAGGTCGGCACCGGGATCACCTCGCCGTGCTGCTTGTCGCACCAGCCGGCGTAGTACTCGAACATCTCGCGCACCTTGGCCACCTCGGCACGGCAGTCGCGGATCGGCTTGCCGGCCACCAGACTCTCCAGCTCGGCCAGGGCCTCCTCGTGGCCGGCCAGCCCGCTCAGCGCGGCCTGCATGCGCCGACCGCGCTCGCTGGCGGTGAGCGCGATCCATGCCTGCTGGGCCTGCGCCGCGGCGGCGACCGCCTGTTCGACCCGGGCCGGGCCGGCATCGGCGTAGCGTACCAGCGTGGCCCCGGTCACCGGGTTGGCGAGGGTCACGGGCTCGCCCTCGCCGGCCAGGGCCCGCCCGCCGATCCAGTGGCTCAGGGGAGCGTCCCGGCTGCCCATCGCGAAGTGGCGCAGCAGGGCATCGAGGCGCTCCTGGGCGTGTTGATCCAGGGTATTCATGGGGTCGGCTCCTTGCGGGCGGCGGTCTGCAGCAGGGGGGTGACGATACGGTTGAAGTCGGCGTCGTCGGCGATCGCCGCATGGCGCTGCTGCCAGAGGCGGGTCACGTCGTCCAGCAGCGGCAGCGCCAGGTCGAGCTGCTCGGCGGCCTCCCGGGCCAGGCCCAGGTCCTTGCGCATCAGCCCCATGGTGAAGCCGGAGTCGAAGCGTTCGCTGAGCACCCACTGGGGAAAGTTCACCTCGCTGACCGCGCTGCGCCCGGAGCCGCTGTTGAGTCCGGCCAGACAGGCCTCGGGGTCGACGCCGCCCCGGGCCGCCAGGGCCACCGCCTCGGCGGTGGTGATCAGGTGGGCGGCGCACAGGTAGTTGTTGGCCAGTTTGACGGTGTGGCCGCAGCCGGGGCCGCCCACATGGGTGAAGCGGGCCGACAGCGCCTCTAGCAGCGGGGTCAGGCGCGCCACGGTGGCCTCGCTGCCGCCGAGCAGCATGCCCAGGCTGCCGCTGGCGGCCCCGCGGGGACCGCCGCTGACCGGGGCGTCCAGCCATTCGAGCCCCGCCTCGCTGACCTGGGCGGCCAGCGCGCGGCTGACGGCGGGGTCGGAGGTGGAGGTGTCGACGATCACGCTGCCCGGGGGGGCCAGGTCGAGCAGGCGCGGGGAGGTCTCGATCACCTCGCGCACCTGGGCCGAGGTGGGCAGCGAGAGCAAGTAGACGTCGCTGTCGCCGATGGCTTCCAGGGCGACGGTAGTCAGGCCCTCGGCGGCCAGCCGGTCCCGGGAAGCGGCGCTGATGTCGCTGCCGGTGACGGCGAAGCCGGCTCGCTTCAGGGTCAGCGCCATGGCGCCGCCCATCTGGCCGAGTCCGATCACGGTGAGAGAAAGCGTCATGGTGTGGCTCCTTGTCGGGGCACGGGGCACCCTCCCGCCGGTTGGCGGGAGAGGGCGTACCAAGGCCGTGCGGCGGGATCAGCGCGTCAGCGACTGGACCAGGGTGACCCAGTAGCGAGTGCCGATCGGCAGCAGGGCGTCGTTGAAGTCGTAGCGGGGATTGTGCAGCGTGGCCGAGTCGACGCCGTTGCCCAGCCAGATATAGGCCCCCGGGCACTCCTGGAGCAGGAAGGCGAAGTCCTCCGAGGCCATGCTGGGCGGCAGGTCGCGGTGCACCCGGGTAATCCCGGGGGTATCGGCGAGCGCCTCGGCGCAGCGCCGGGCGTGGTCCGGATGGTTGAGCGTTGCCGGGTACTGGCGGCGGTAGTCCAGGTTGGCGCGCAGGCCGTGGAACTCCGCCAGGCTGTCGACGGCCTGGCGAAACCGCGCCTCCAGCTGCTCCTTGAGGGCCATGTCGAAGCAGCGCAGGGTGCCGCGCAGCTCGACCTTCTCGGGGATCACGTTGTAGGTGTCGCCGGCATGCAGGCTGGTGACGCTGAGCACCGCCGGCTGGTGGGCCGGTATCTCGCGGCTGATCAGCGCCTGCAGCTGGGTGATCATCTGGCAGCTGGCCAGCAGGGTGTCCGTGCCCAGGTGCGGCATGGCGGCGTGGCAGCCCTTGCCGCTGAGGGTCAGCGAGAAGATGTCGAAGGCGGCCATCACCGGGCCGTCATGGACGGCGGCCTCGCCTACCGGCAGCCCCGGCCAGTTATGGAGGCCGTAGACGGCCTCCATGGGAAAGCGCTCGAACAGGCCGGCCTCGATCATGGCGCGGCCACCCCCTTCGTTCTCTTCCGCCGGCTGGAAGATGAACACCACCCGGCCGCGGAAATCAGGGTCCCGGGACAGCGCCCGAGCGGCGCCCAGCAGCAGGGTGGTGTGGCCGTCGTGGCCGCAGGCGTGCATCTTGCCCGGGGTCGCGGAGGCGTGGGCGAAGTCGTTCTCCTCGCTGACGTGCAGGGCGTCCATGTCGGCGCGCAGGCCGATGCTCGGACCGGTGCCGCGCCGGCCCTCGAGCACGCCCACCACCCCGGTGCCGGCAACGCCGGTGGTGACTGCCAGGCCCCACTCCTGGAGCAGGCCGGCGACGCGCTCGGCGGTGCGAAATTCCTCGAAGGCCGTCTCCGGGTGGCGATGGAAGTCGTGCCGCCAGGCCCGGAGCTGGTCTGCCGAGGGCTGCAGGCTGTCGTCCATGGGCAGGCTCCTTAGAGAATCAGGTGGGCGATGAAGGCCGAGGAGACGAAGGTGCCGGTGAACACCAGCAGCGAGACGATCACCAGTTTCCAGCCGGTCTGCTTGAACATGGTGAACTCGCGGCCGGTGAGCGCCAAACCGGCATAGGCCAGCACCGGGGTGACCACGGCCAGGAAGTCGACGTGGGAGAGCCGCTCGACGATCCAGGCGTTGCCGGGGAAGAACGGCAGGGTCATCAGGATACTGACCAGCGAGACCCAGGCCACGCTGGGCAGATAGAAGGGCACGACCCGGGCGATGCCCAGCCCGATCATCACCATGACATAGAGAATCACCATGCCCGGCAGCGCCTGATGCAGCGGGGCGCCGTTGACCACGTTGGCGATCCACGCCGCCAGGCACACGGCGGCCAGCAGCAGGGCGGTCTTGCCGAGCTGATTCTCCGGGCGCAGCTCCTGGAGGGCCTCGGCGTCGAAGGGTGCGGTGGTATCAGTGGATTTCATTGCGGGCCTCCTTCAGGGTATCGCCGGCCAGGCGCTTGTAGAGCCATTCGGCCACGGGGAGTGCGATGAACAGCGAGACATAGAGTCCGGTGGCGTAGGTCAGCAGGTTGCTGGCGCCGGAGAAGGCCAGCAGCTCCTCGCGCATGTGGGGCACGGCCTCGGCCAGGGCGCCGGAGCAGGCGGCCACCATGCTACCGCTGCCCACCCCGCAGGCCATGGCCAGGGCGCGCACGTCGATGATGTCCAGGGAGGCAATGAAGCCCGCCATCAGGGCGAAGTAGAGGGTGCCGAACATGGTGCCGACCACGTAGACGCCCATGATGCCGACCCCCTCGGGGCTCTTCAGGCCGTATCTGTCGGAAATGATGGCGATATTGGGCTCGCGGGCGATGGAGTAGGTGGCGCCGATGGCCTCGCGGCGCATGCGCAGCACCAGCACCGCGAACGGCAGGGCCAGCAGCATGGTGCCGAGGTTGCCCAGCTCCTGGAGCACCAGCGCCGGACCGGCGGCGATGATCTGCTCGATGGCCGGGCCGATGGTGGAGCCGAACTTGGCGATGAAGGGCAGCACGGCGATCAGGATCAGCGGGCTGGCGGCGTCGCTCACCCGCTTGGGGATGACCCGCTCCATTCGCTTGAACAGGTGGGGGTTGAGCAGCACCCCGATGATGAAGGCGTAGAACAGCGGCAGCAGCAGCAGGGTGCCGGGCCCTAGAGGAATGCGCAGGATGCCGATCCACTCGGCGAACAGCGACGCCAGGATCACCGTCAGGTGCAGGCGCCAGTTCAGCAGCAGTTTCATGTCCATGGGGTTGTCCTTGTTGGTGTGGGGACACCCCTGAGTATCGAAAGGACCGTGTTTCAATGGTAGCCGCTTCGTGTTCTAACAATGGCAACACGCGCCGCCGGGGGATCAGACTTGCCCGTAGCGCCCAGCCTCCTCCCCCAGCCAGCGGCGGATCAGCGGCCGGCTGGCCTCGGGGTGGCTGGCTAGCAGCGCCTCGGCCAGGGGGGCGACGCGCTCCAGCAGGTCGGCGTCGCGCTCCAGGTCGGCGATCTTCATCTGGGCCAGGCCCGTCTGGCGGGTGCCCAGCACCTCGCCGGGGCCGCGCAGCTCCAGGTCCTTCTCGGCGATGCGAAAGCCGTCGGTGGTCTCGCGCATCACCGCCAGGCGTTCCTTGGAGTGGGCCGACAGCGGCGGATGATAGAGCAGCACGCAGAAGCTCTCGGTGGCGCCGCGGCCGACCCGGCCGCGCAGCTGGTGCAGCTGGGAGAGCCCTAGCCGCTCGGGGTTCTCGATGATCATCAGGCTGGCGTTGGGCACGTCGACGCCCACCTCGATCACCGTGGTGGCCACCAGCAGGTCCAGCTCGCCGGCCTTGAAGGCGTCCATCGTCTCGGCCTTCTCGGCGGCCTTCATGCGCCCGTGGACCAGGCCGATGGCCAGTTCCGGCAGCGCCTCGGTGAGCTCGTCCCGAGTGGCCTCGGCGGCCTGGCACTCCAGCGCCTCGGACTCCTCGATCAGGGTGCAGACCCAGTAGGCCTGGCGCCCCTCGGCGCAGGCGTGGCGAATGCGCTCGACCACCTCGGGGCGCCGCTCGTCGGGCAGCGCTACCGTCTTCACCGGGGTGCGGCCGGGGGGCAGCTCGTCGATCACCGAGACGTCCAGGTCGGCATAGGCGCTCATCGCCAGGGTGCGGGGAATCGGCGTGGCGGTCATCACCAGCTGGTGGGGCGTCAGGCCGCCGGCCTCGCCCTTCTCACGCAGTGCCAGGCGCTGGTGCACCCCGAAGCGGTGCTGTTCGTCGACGATGGCCAGGCCCAGGCGCTCGAAGTGCACGTCGCCCTGGAAGAGCGCATGGGTGCCCACCACCATGCGGATGCGGCCGTCCTGGATCGCCGCCTTGGTGTCCAGGCGCGCCTTGCCCTTGAGCTTGCCAGAGAGCCAGCCCACCTCGATGCCGAGCGGTTCGAACCAGGCGCGAAAGGCGCGATAGTGTTGCTCGGCCAGCAGCTCGGTGGGGGCCATCATCGCCGCCTGGCAGTCGCCGGCGATGGCGGCCAGCGCCGCCATGGCGGCCACCACCGTCTTGCCGGAGCCCACGTCGCCCTGCACCAGGCGCAGCATGGGTACCTCCCGGGCCAGGTCGGCGCCGATCTCGTCCAGCACCCGGCGCTGGGCGCCGGTCAGCGAGAAGGGCAGCTGGGTGAGAAAGCGCGCCTGCAGGCTGCGCCCTGAGGGCAGGGCGGGGGCGCCATCCTCCTGGATCTTCAGGCGCACCGCCTGCAGGCTGAGGCGATGAGCCAGCAGCTCCTCCAGGGCCAGGCGCCGGGTGGCCGGGTGGCGGCCGCCGGCCAGGGTCTCGGGGTCGACCTCCGGCGGGGGGTGGTGCAGCACTAGCAGGCAGTGATGCAGCTCGGGGAGCCGGAAGCGGCCGCGCAGGTCGGCGGTGAGCCAGTCGGGAAGCGCCTCGGGATGGGCCTCGAGGCGCGCCAGGGCCTGGTCGATCAGTGAGCGCAGGCGGGTCTGGTGGAGCCCCTCGGTGGTGGGGTAGATGGGCGTCAGGTGCTCCTCGACCGGCGGCGCCTCGGCGCTGAGCAGGCGGTACTCGGGGTGGTAGAGCTCCAGGCCGGTGGCCCCGGCGCGGGCCTCGCCGAAGGCGCGCACCCGGGCGCCGGGGCGGAACTGCTGCTGCTGGGCCGGCGAGAAGTGGAAGAAACGCAGGCTGAGGATGCCCGAGCCGTCCCGTAGCCGCACCAGTAGGCTGCGGCGGCGGCCGCGCACCACGTCGCTGGCCGTTACCTCGCCCTCCACCACCGCCTCGTGGCCGGCCCGCAGGGTACCGATGGGCGTGATGCGAGTGCGGTCCTGATAGCGCAGCGGCAGATGGAACAGCAGGTCGGCCACGCTTTCCACACGCAGGCGCGCCAGCTTGGTGGCCAGCGCCTCGCCGACGCCCTTGAGGTCGGTAACCGGCGCGTCGAGCGCAGAGCGATCGGCGCTCATGCCGGCTCGGGCAGCGCCTCGTGGCACCGGGCGATGGCCGCGGTGAGGGTATCGATGGCCTTGGGGCGCGGGAAGCTGGCACGCCAGGCGATGGCCACGGTGCGCGATGGCGCCGGTTCGCTGAAGGGAAGGCTGACCAGCAGGCCGCTCTCGTAGTGGCCGGTGCCGATGGCCGAGCGCGGCAGCACGGTGATGCCCAGCTTGGAGGCCACCATATGACGAATGGTCTCCAGCGACCCGCCCTCGGCGGTGAGGGTGTTATGAGGACTGTTGAGCTTGTGGCTGATCGCCGGGCAGGCCTCGAGGATCTGGTCGCGGAAACAGTGTCCTTCGCCGAGCAGCAGCAGGCGTTCGTCCAGCAGGTCCTCCTTGTCGATGGTGGCCCGCTGAGCCCAGGCGTGGTCGGCGGGGATCAGCACCTCGAAGGCTTCGTCGTAGAGCGGCTTGGTGACCACGTCGGTCTCGGTGAAGGGCAAGGCAATGATGATGGCGTCGAGCTCGCCGCTTCTCAGCTTGCGGCGCAGGTTGGCGGTGAAGCCCTCTTCGATGTAGAGCGACATCTGCGGGGCACTGCGCGCGAGCTCGGGGACCAGATGGGGGAACAGGTAGGGGCCGATGGTGTAGATGGCGCCGATGCGCAGGGGGCTGGCCAGCTGGTCCTTGCCGGCGTTGGCCAGCTCCTTGATCACGCTGCTCTGTTCCAGCACGCGCTGGGCCTGCTCGACGATCTTCTCGCCCAGCGGGGTGACCTGGACGGTGGACTTGGAGCGCTCGAACAGCGCCACGCCCAGCTCTTCCTCGAGCTTCTTGACCGCCACCGAGAGGGTGGGCTGGGACACGAAGCAGCGCTCGGCGGCGCGGCCGAAGTGGCGCTCCTGAGCCAAGGTTACGATGTAGCGAAGTTCTGTTAGAGTCATGATGGTGCCCGCGGGCATCCTCTCGAAGGATGGATGAGGTTTTTCCAATAGGGACTTTTTATCAGGGGGCGAGAGAAAGGTGAAGAATACGACGCTTATTCTAGGCTGTGGCGATATCGGCATGGTGCTTGGCCGCGAACTGATCGAGGCCGGTCACCGGGTCATCGGCGCCCGCCGCAGCGCGGCGGCGCTGGCGGGGAGCGGCATCGAGCCGCTGGCCCTGGACCTCAACGACGAAACCGCCCTGGCCGCGCTGCCGGATGCCGACTTCGTGGTCTATGTGCTCAGCGCCGACCGCTTCGAGGAGGCCGCCTACCGCGCCGCCTACCCGGACGGGCTCAAGGCGGTGCTGCGCACCTACGAGGGGCGCGACAAACCGCCGCAGCGCATCCTTTTCGTCTCCTCCACCAGCGTCTACGGCCAGAAGGAGGGGGAGCGGGTCGACGAGCAGAGTCCGGCTGAGTCCGCCGGCTTCTCGGGCGTGCTGATGCGTGAGGCCGAGCAGGCCCTGCACGACAGCCCGCTGGCCGGCAGCGTGGTGCGCTTCTCGGGCATCTACGGCCCGGGCCGCGACCGGCTGATCCACCAGGTGCTCGAGGGACGCATCGCGCCCAAGGCGCCGCCCATGTACTCCAACCGCATTCACCGCGACGACTGCGCCGGGGTGTTGGCCCACCTGATCGCCATGAGCGAGGCGGGCAAGCCGCTGGACGATCTTTACCTGGCCAGCGACTGCGACCCGGCACCGCTCTATGAGGTAATGGCCTGGATGGCCAAGCTGCTCAAGGTGGAGCCCACCGAGGTGATCCAGGCGCCGCTGCGCAAGCGCGCCAGCAAGCGCTGCGACAACGGCCGGCTGCTGGCCACCGGCTACGCCTTCCGCTACCCCAGCTACCGCGACGGCTACGCCCAGGTGATGCAGCTGGGCGGCTTCTTGCCGGAGCCGGTGTGATGGCGCTGGCGGGTATTTCTGGTTCTTTGCACTGTAGCGTGAACACGCTTGGCAAGCATTAAGGTGGGAGGCCGCGGTTCGACGCCTCGACTCTGCCAGCGGTTCGACGAAGGCGCCCCATGGGTAGCGCTGCGCGCTACTTCGCGAGCTGAAGCTCCCTCCCACAAGGCCCATTCTCGCCAGTCTGCGATGAACCTTATCTGAGCTGCCGGTGGTAGCCCAGCGTCAGGGTCTCGAAGCCGTCGTTGGGGGCCTTGATCCCGGCGTTGGAATAGTGGGTAAGGCTCAGCGCCAGCTCGCCCTGGCCCAGAGGTAGCCCCAGGGCCAGGCGGTCCTGGAACTGGAAGGCGCTGGCCAGCTCGCGGGTTTCCAGACGGGTGCGGTAAAACAGCGCCGCGCCGATGCCTGCTTCCAGGAAGGGGCGCCGCTCGCTGGCAAAGGTCCAGCGCAGTGTGGGGCTCAGCAGCCAGGCGGCGTTGTCGTCGCCGTCATCCCCGGGCAGGAGTACCAGCCCGGTCCCCAGGCGCAGCCCAAGCCGTTCATGGAGCCGGGCCAGGGGGAGCGGCCAGGCGATCTCGGCCTGCAGTGCCGTGGTGGACTCGCTGGTGGCGCCCGCCGCCACGCTGATCTCGGCGTTAGCCAGGGCGTTGGCGCTGAGCGCCATGGCCAGGCCGGTAAGCAGTCCAGCACCCAGGCGGCGCAATGGCGACATTCCCTTCCCTCCGAGGTGGCGAGCGTTTCAGCTCCCGCGCGAGCGAGCCAGGCTGGCATAGCGGGCGCCGTGCTGATCGACGATTGAGTGAATCAGCTCAATCTGATGATAGGCCCATTCCAGGCGAATGTCCGGCAGCCGCTTGCTGTCGAATCGCCTGGCGCGCCGCAGCAGGGTGACGTGGGGAACGAAGTGCGCGGGCCGCCCCTGCTGCCCGAGAGCTTCCAGATCATCCCACAGCCGCCGGTGCAGGGCCTGCAGCGGCGGATCCTTTGCCTCGCTCCCGACCCAGACGATTCCCGGTCGGCGGAAATGGCCCCAGGCATCGAGCCGCCAGCGCCCCGGGGGAGCGGCGAGGCCGCTAACCCAGTCGATCAGCTCGCCGGTCTTGGCCTCCTCCACCTCGCCGAGAAAGGCCAGGGTCAGGTGCAGGCTCTCGTCGGGCATGCGCCGCCCGCCGCAGCGGGCCTGGGCGACATCGGCCAGCTCCCCCAGCCGCTCGCGTAGCGCCGGCGGCGGCACCAGCGCCAGAAAGAGCCTCATCGTGACACCCCAGAATCCGCCTTCCTAGTCGCCGATGACCATGACAGCTTCCGCCTCGAACTGCGCCCCCTTGGGCAGCGCCTTCACGCCCACCGCGGCGCGGGCCGGGTAGGGCTTGGCGAAGAACTCCTCCATGACCTTGTTGACCACCGCGAAGTTGTCCAGGTCCACCAGGTAGAGGTTGAGCTTGACGATTTCGCCCAGCGAGCCGGCGGCCTCCTCGCAGACGGCCTGGAGGTTGGTGAACACCTGGCGGGCCTGGGCCTCGATGTCCTCGGAGACGAGCTCCATGGTGGTCGGATCCAGGGGGATCTGGCCCGAAAGGTAGACGGTGTTGCCGGCCTTGATGGCCTGGGAGTAGGGGCCGATGGCGGCGGGCGCCTTCTCGGTGTTGATCACGGCCTTGTTGCTCATGATGGCTCCTTGCGGCGTTAGCGCTACAGGGTCAATGAATACGCCCGCCCGCTGCCGGCGACAGCGGGCGGGCTCGAGGGGAATCAATTGCCGACGCGACTGATCTTGCCGACGTGGGACAGGTTGCGAATACGCTTGATGATGCGCGCCAGGTGCACGCGGTTGCGCACCGCTAGGGTCAGGTGGACGATAGCCAGGCGGGCGTCGCGCTCTTCGATGCCGATGCGCTCGATATTGGCATCGGCATCGGTGACCAGGCCGGCCAGCTCGGCCACCAGGCCGCGGCGACTCTCGATCTCGAGACGCAGCGCCACCGGGAAGTCCTCGCTATTGTCCTCGGACCACTCCAGCGGGAACAGCTTGTCCGGGTCGCTCTTCAGCTCGTCGAGGTTACGGCACTCGTCGCGGTGCACCACGATGCCTTTGCCCACCGAGAGGTGGCCGATGACCGGGTCGCCGGGCAGCGGATGGCAGCAGCGGGCGAACTTGATCACCATGCCCTCCGCGCCGCTGATCACGATGGGGCCCTGGGACCGGGCGGCCTGGCGAGTGGCCTCGTCTCCGCTGCCGTGCAGCAGGTCGATCAGGCGGCGGGCCACCACGTAGGCCACCCGGGTGCCGAGTCCGATGGACTCCAGCAGGGCATCCTCGTTCTTCAGCGACAGCTCCTTGAGCAGCCGTGGCAGCAGGCCGTCGGGCAGTTCCTCCAGGCTGGTCTCGAACTCGGCCAGTGCCTTGTTGAGCAGGCGGTGGCCTAGCTGCACCGCCTCGGTGTGCTGCTGGTGCTTCAGCGCATGACGAATCGCCGAACGCGCCTTGGCGGTCACCACGAAGTTGAGCCAGGCCAGGTTGGGGCGGGCTCCCGGGGCGGTGATGATCTCCAGGGTTTGACCGCTCTCCAGGCGGGTGGAGAGCGGGGCCAGGTGGCGGTCGATGCGACAGGCGATGCAGCTGTTGCCGATATCGGTGTGCACGCTGTAGGCGAAGTCGATCACCGTGGCGCCCTGGGGCAGTTCCATGATGTCGCCGCGGGGCGTGAAGACGTAGATATCGTCGGGGAAGAGATCGTTCTTGACGTGCTCGATGAACTCCAGCGAGTCCCCGGCATGGCGCTGCATCTCCAGCAGCCCCTTGACCCAGGCCCGGGCCCGGGCGTGGCTGCCCTCGGCGATGGGGTGATCGGTCTGGCCCGCCTTGTAGAGCCAGTGGGCGGCGATGCCGTTGTTGGCCATGGCCTCCATCTCGCGGGTACGGATCTGCACCTCGATGGGCATGCCGCCGGCGCCGAACAGGGTGGTGTGCAGGCTCTGGTAGCCGTTGGCCTTGGGAATGGCGATATAGTCCTTGAAGCGTCCCGGCACCGGCTTGTAGAGGTTATGCACCACGCCGAGGATCCGGTAGCAGCTGTCGACGTCCTCGGTGACGATACGAAAGCCGAACACGTCCATGATCTCGGCGAACGGCTTGCGCTGGTCGCGCATCTTCTTGTAGATCGACAGCAGGTGCTTCTGGCGCCCCACCACGGTGCCGGCGAGTCCCTCGTCGTCGAGGCTCTGCTGCAGGGTGCTCTGCACCTGCCGGATCGCCGAGCGGCGATGGCCACGGGCGCTGGAGACCGCGCGCTTGATGCGTTCGGCGCGCATCGGATGCAGGGCTTGGAAGGAGAGATCTTCGAGTTCGACACGAATGGTGTTGATGCCCAGCCGGCTGGCGATACGGGCGTAGATCTCCAGAGTCTCGCGGGCGATGCGGCGCTTCTTCTCCGGGCGCAGCGCGCCCAGGGTGCGCATGTTGTGCAGCCGGTCGGCGAGCTTGACGATAATCACCCGGATGTCCCGGGACATCGCCAGCACCATCTTCTGGAAGTTTTCGGCCTGGGCGACCGCCTTGTCCTCGAAGGTGATCTGGGTCAGCTTGGAGACCCCGTCGACCAGTTCCGCCACCGGCTTGCCGAACTGCTCGCCGAGCGCCTCCTTGGAGACGCCGGTATCCTCGATCACGTCGTGCAGCATGGCGGCCATCAGGCTCTGATGGTCCATGTGCATGTTGGCCAGGATATTGGCCACGGCAAGGGGGTGGGTGACGTAGGGCTCGCCGGAGCGTCGCCGCTGGCCATCGTGGGCCTGCTCGGCGTAGTAGAAGGCGCGCTTGACCTGCTGGATCTCGTCCGGGGGAAGATAGCCGCCGAGTCGGTCGGCCAGGTCGTCGATGGTGAACATTAGCGCGCCTCGAATGCTGACTTACTCCTCGAGGGCGATACCCGGCTCGCCTTCGTGGCGAATCCTGACCGGCGCTTCGATGGGCTCATCCAGTACGCTGTCGTCGACCAGGCCGGCGGCGATCTCGCGCAGGGCCATCACGGTGGGCTTGTCGTTCTCCCACGGCAGCTGGGCATCGCGGGAGCCGCGCGCCAGCTGGCGGGCGCGCTGGGTGGAGATCATCACCAGCTGGAAACGATTTTCGACGTTTTCGAGACAATCTTCGACGGTGACTCGCGCCATGTGGGTCTTCCTGAAAGCTGAGGGCGTCGCCAGCTGCGGCCGACGACGCCGAGAATAGTGCGGGATAGTCTAGGTTACTCGACGCCCGGCGGCTGTGACAAGCACGGGTAGGCCCTTGCGTCGCTCGCCGCAGAGCTGTCGGCCTGCTTGCGCTCGGGTCAGGATAGCAGCGCCGCCAGCAGCGGGGCGTGGCCCTCTTTGACGCGGGCCAGCGTCAGGCGGCGGCTGATGACCAGCGACTGCAGCTCGCGCAGGGCGGTGGTGAAGTCGTCGTTGATCACCAGGTAGTCGTATTCGTCGTGATGCGACATCTCGCTGACCGCATCGCGCATGCGCCGGGCAATGGTGGCGTGTTCGTCGGTGCCGCGGCTGGCCAGGCGGCGTTCCAGCTCCTCGCGGGAGGGCGGCAGGATGAAAATCGAGACGGCATCGGGCATCTGCTGACGCACCTGGCGTGCCCCCTGCCAGTCGATCTCCAGGATCACGTCCTGGCCGGCGGCCAGCATCTTCTCCACCGCCGGTCGCGAGGTACCGTAGTAGTTGTCGAACACCCGGGCATGCTCGAAGAACTCGCCGCGTTCGATCATCGCCTCGAAGGTTGCCACGTCGACGAAGTGGTAGTTGACGCCATCTACCTCGCCTTGGCGGCGAGCGCGGGTAGTGTGCGACACCGAGACCTGAATCCCGTCGAGGCTTTCGACCAGCTCACGCACCAGGGAGGTCTTGCCGGCGCCGGAGGGAGCGGAAATGATGAAAAGCGTACCTTCAGACATGAGCATGCGTCCCTGATGTGGCGACGAGTGTTGGAGCGACTGCAGGAAAAGGCGGAGTATCGCACGAATTCACCGCCCGCTGCAGGGTGTTTGCGCCCTTCGTCGGGCCCCTGCCGTCATCCGTCGCGGCTCATCCGCTCGCCCGGGCCACTTTCTGTCCATGCCAGGCCGCGGCAAGCCACAGCGGCAGGCTGAGCCCGCCATACAGCAGCGCCAGCCATGGCCGTTCGATGGTGATCAGATACAGAATCTCGAGGCTGAACAGCGAGAAGGTGGTGAAACCGCCGCAGAAGCCGGCCACGAGAAAGGGCTGCCAGCGCGCCACGCGGCCCTGGGTATGGCGGCTCCCGAGGGTGGCCAGCCAGGCGATCAGCCAGGAGCCGACGACGTTGACGATCAGCGTGCCCCAGGGGAACAGCGGGCCGAAGGCCGACAGCGAGCCCACCGACACCAGGTAGCGCAATACGCTGCCAAGGGCGCTGCCCAGGCCGATGGCCAGATAGGGGTACCAGCGGGTCATAGGCTGCTTCCTCCCAGCCACCAGCCCAGGCTCGCCATCGCCAGGCCCGCCAGGCAGGTCGCCAGGACGTTGCCCAGGGAGCGGCGTGGATGGCCGCCCTGCCACAGGCCGAGGGTCTGCAGGCTGAAAGAGGAGACGGTGGTGTAGCCGCCGAGCAGGCCCACCACCAGCGCCAGCCAGGCGGAGGAGAACTCGATGGTGGTGGGGATGCCCAGTCGCGCGGCGAGCCAGCCCGCCAGCAGGGCCCCGGTCAGGTTGACCGCCAGGGTGCCCCAGGGAAAGCGCACGCCGAGCCAGTGGGCGAACAGTTGGGTCACGGCCAATCGCCCCATCCCGCCCAGCGCCCCTCCCACGGCCACCAGCAGCAGGCTGGATGCTTCGACTCCCATGGCGTGCTCCCCTTTTCTTGTTTGTCGGCCGGCTACACGATGCGCTGGAGGTTAAACCAGGGGGGCGTCACGCTCAATGCAGCATCAGGGGGAGTTGATGTTGCCTATAGAAGATAGAAGAACCTGTGGGCAGGGCTCAGGTTGCGGGTCTCCCGGGGAGCGTGAAATACTCGTTTCCACTGCCCCGACAAGACCGCTCCCCCCATGCGTCGACTCTCCTGTCACTGCCTGATCTACCTGTTGATGGCCCTGGTGCTGGCCTTGGCGCCGCCCGTGGTCGCGGGTGGAAACCATGGGGATAGCGGCTGCCTCGAGACCCGAGCGGCCTTCGCGGAGGCGGCTCCCTGGGGCATGACCGATGCAGGGGATGTGGAGGAGCCGGATGCTTCGCTGGCCTCTCCCTGCTGCCTACCCTGTGCCCAGTGCGGCACCACCGCGGCATTGCCGGCCGGCGATGCGGTGGCGGCGTCTCTTCCCTTGAGCGGGCCCGACCTGGGTGACCCCGCGGGCCCTCCCGATCCCTTCGAGCGACCTCCTCGCCGCTGAACCTCTGCTTCCCCTGATGACGTCGCGGGTGACCGATCCGCGGCGAGAGTGTTCATGTCACGAGGACAATGCAATGAAACGTCGCGAATTCCTGGGCTACTCGGCGCTGGGTGCCCTGGTGCTGTCAACGGCGGGCACCATGGGCTATGCCCTGTCGCGTCAACATCCCAGTTCCTCTCCGCCCGCGGCGCTGGCAGCCCGGCCGCCGGGGGGGCTGCCGCTTCAGCCGCTGCCGCGTATCGCCAACCTGAGCGAAGCGGCGGGTCGCTTTCGCAGTGCCTTGACTCCCGCCCCTCATGGGGTGCCGCTTAGCGATGAGCTCGAGGCCAGGCTGTGGCTCTACAACGGCAAGGTGGCGCCGCTGATCGAGGTGCGCGAGGGCGACGAGCTGGACATCACCCTGATCAACGAGTTGGAGCAGGAGACCACCCTGCACTGGCACGGCGTGCCGGTGCCCCAGGCCCAGGATGGTGCCCCCTGGGACGCCGTGGCGCCGGGCGAGTCGCGCCAGTACCGCTACACCTTCCCCGATGGCAGCGCCGGCCTGCACTGGTTCCATCCGCATCCCCACGAGGGCACCGCCCGACAGGTGGCTCACGGCCTGGCCGGAGCCCTGCTGGTGCGCCCGCCCCAGGATGTGCTGCCCGTCGAGGTGGAGGTGCACCTGCTGGTGGTCAGCGACCTGCGCCTGAGGGCGAACGGTGAGGTGGCGCCGCATACCGCCGAGGACTGGATGAATGGCCGGGAGGGCGAGCTGCTGCTGGTCAACGGCCAGCGTGAGCCGCGTCTGGACGTGGCGCCGGGGGCCACGCTGCGCCTGCGCCTGATCAATGCCTGTGCCGGGCGCTACCTGCGTCTTCGCCTGGACGAGCACGAACTGACCCTGATCGGTACCGACGGCGGCCTGATCGAGCGTCCGCAGCCCTTGGAGGAGCTGCTGCTCACCCCGGGGGAGCGTGCCGACCTGCTGGTGCGCGTCAGCGAGCAGGCCGAAGGGCGCTTCCTGCTGGCCAGCCACCCCTACGAGCGGGGCTGGATGGGCGCCAGGCCGCCCCATCTGGACCAGGTCGCCCCTCTGCTGGCGATCCATACCCGCAACGCCGGTCGGCAGCCCGCCGTCAGCCTGCCGGAGCGTCTGGGTCGCATCGAGCCCCTGGGCGAACCGGATGTGCGACGTCGGGTGGAGTTCACCGAGGTGATGGATCATGACGATCACGAGGCCGAGCACGGTGATCCCCATGCCGCTCACGGCGGCGGCAACGGCAGTCATCACGGTACCCATGGGCAGGGTGCCGGCCATGCGGGCCATGGGGCCGATCATCACGGGGACGCCGAGGCGGCCCGCCCGGAGGTGGATTTCCTGATCAACGGCCGCGCCTTCGCCATGGACGAGATCCTCTTCGAGGGCAGGACCGGCGAGGTGGAGGAGTGGGAGGTCTTCAACAACTCTCATATGGATCACCCCTTCCATGTCCACGGCACCCACTTCCAGGTGATCGCCATCCGGGACGCCGACGATGCGTGGCGCGATGCCCCATGGCTGGCCTGGAAGGACACCATCAATCTGGCGCCCTACCAGCGCCTGAGACTCCGCATGGTGTTCCGCGAGCCCGGCGACTGGCTGTTCCACTGCCACATCATCGAGCATGAGGAGTTGGGCATGATGGCAACCATCCGCGTGAGTTGAGGTCGCCCGCGACCCCTCCGATGCCGGGGCCGCCGGATGGCCCTGGCCTTGTTCAATATCAAGAGAGAGTGATGTGATGCGCTATTTCCCAAGCATCCTACTGCCGCTCACCGCGGTGGCGACCCTGCTGCTGGCGGGCTGCTCCGGCGAGCCGGAGGGTGTCAGCCCGGAGCAGCTGCGCCAGCAGACCCATATTCACGGACTGGCCTTCGACCGTGCCGACAGCGAGCGGATATTGCTGGCCACCCACCACGGCTTCTACGCCCTTGGTGCCGATGGGCTGGCGCGCCGAATCTCGGAGGAGCGCCATGACTTCATGGGGTTCACGCCGCACCCTGCCGATGCCGAAATCTTCTTCGCCAGCGGTCATCCGGCACGGGGCGGCAATCTCGGCGTGAAGGTCTCCACCGATGGCGGCAAGCGCTGGGAGCAGCGGTCGCCCGGCGTCGATGGCCCGGTGGATTTCCATCAGTTGACCGTCAGCGAAGCCGACCCCGACGTGCTCTACGGCGCCTTCGCCGGCCAGCTTCAGGCGAGTTGGGACGGGGGCCATCGCTGGGAGATCCAGGGGCGGGCCCCGGACGGCCTGATCGCCCTGGCGGCCTCGAGCCGAGATGCCGAGTATCTCTATGCCGCCACCCAGGACGGACTGTTGCTGAGCCCGGATGGGGGACAGCGCTGGCGGCCGGTTCACTCCGAGCGCCGGCCCGTCAGCCTGGTGGTGGCCCAGGATGGACGGCTTCACGCCTTCATGCTGGGAGTGGGATTGATGACGGCCGAGGAGGCCAGTCGCGACTGGGAGGCCGTGAGTCGGGACTGGGGCGAGCGCTATCTGCTGCACCTGGCGGTGGATCCCGCCGATCCCGAACGCCTGGTGGCGGCGGACGACGAGGGTCGGCTGCTACTCAGCGACAACGGCGGGCGCGACTGGTCGACGCTGTAAGACGGCTCGCGCGGGGAGGGGGGGATACCCCTCGCCCTGCGCCGCCTACGCATGCCCTCTACGGCGAAGGAAACGAGATGATGCAGTACCCCAATATCGATCCGGTGGCCATCAGCCTCGGGCCGTTCGCGATTCACTGGTACGGCCTGATGTACGTGGTCGATCGTCGCCGCCTGGTGGCTGGGGCGTCTGCGCGCGCATCGCCTGGGTCTGAGCCACGACGACATCGGCGACCTGATCTTCTACGGCGCCGTCGGCGTGGTGCTCGGCGGCCGACTGGGCTATGCGCTCTTCTATGGCAGCGAGCAGTGGCTCGCCGACCCGCTCTGGCTGCTGCGGCTCTGGGAAGGGGGCATGAGCTTCCATGGCGGCCTGGTCGGGGTGCTGGTCGCGGCCCTGCTGTTCGCGCGCAGGAAGCGGCTCGGCTTCTTCCAACTGACCGATTTCATCGCCCCGCTGGTGCCGATCGGCATCGGCGCCGGACGCATCGGCAACTTCATCAATCACGAGCTGCCGGGTCGGGTCAGCGAGCTGCCCTGGGCGATGCCCTTCCCGCACATGGGGCCGGAGCCGCGCCACCCCACGGCGCTCTACGAGTTCGCCCTGGAGGGGGTGGTGCTCTTCGCGGTGCTCTGGTGGCTGTCGCGTGGGCCGCGCCGCACCGGGTTGATCTCGGGGCTCTTCCTGCTGCTCTACGGGGTCTTCCGCTTCGCCGTGGAGTTCGTGCGCCTGCCCGACCCCCATATCGGCTTCATCGCCTTCGGCTGGGTGACCATGGGCATGGCGCTGACCCTGCCGATGCTGCTGGCGGGCGTGGCGCTGGCCTCCAGTCTTTTGCCGCCATCCCCTCCTGCTGTTTACCTCGCGACGGCGCGACTGCGTATCTGACACCGTCCGCTCCAGGACGATCTTCCCAGGTGACGAGCAATCCGCTAGTACGCCCCGCTCTCGGGAAGAGTTATCAATCGGCTGATGCCGAACCTATCAGCATTTTCCTTACAGCCGGCATGAAAGGGTGGATGCATTATGAGTAACAGTGAACACCGTCTCGGCGTATCCGAGACCAATCTGGTCAACCGTAAGCTGAAGCTGGAGCCCACTGAGCAGGAGACGATTCAGACTGCCATAGCAGAGATTGATCAACTCTATGGGCTGGACAGCGTAGCGTTTGATGAAAAAAGTCGAAGGTTGGGATTTTCTTATGATGCATCACGAATTTGTATCGATTGCATCGAGGAGATTCTGGAGAAGCATGGCATCGAAGTCAGTCATGGCTGGTGGACACGCTTCAAGGAGAGTCATTACCGCTTTGTCGACCAGAACGTGAAGGACAATGCCAAGCAGGAGCCATGGAGCTGTCATCAGTCGCCGAAAGGAGGAGGAAGGAAGAAGTAGACGTGGTGCTTCACCCTTTGAATGGAGAGACGATCATGAGTCATCTGAAAAAATCATTGCTGTTGGTGGCCCTGCTGGTGTCATGGGCCGTCGGGCCGCTGCTTGCCGAGGAGGAGGGTCACTCCCGCTCGGTGGATGGCATGAACATCTATATCGGAATCCTGCCGGCGGAGATGATCCAGGAGCAACGGATCATTCATCAGGGACGCGAGGGTGTCATGACCCGTGAGCAGCATCTTGTCGTCACCGTGGTCGATCAGGAGACCGGCCAGCGGATCGAGGATGCCGAGGTGGCTGCGCGAATACGGCATGAGGGGCATGCCGGGGCCTACCGGTCTCTCGAGCCGATGCAGATCGCCGATACGATCACCTACGGCAACTTCTTCAGCTTCCCGGAGGAGGGTGGCTACCGCATTCAACTGCGGATCAACCGCGCCGGTGAATCCGCCAGCGAGCTCGAGTTTCATCACCGCCATGCGATGGAGTGATTAGCGCTGCCAAGATCCCGGCGCCCAGCCCTGTCGCCTGCCATGGCAGGCGATAGTTGGTACCCCTCACCGATCGCGCTCGATCCCCTCGGACATGGGCGGGGGCGCCAGGATGCGCGCTATCCAGCAGGTTTCGTGGAAATGGCCACAGATGGTGATCAGGGCGATCGTCAGGGGGACGCCGATAAAGGCGCCAGGGATGCCCCAGACGATGCCCCAGAAGAAGATGGAAAAGATAACGGCGAAGGGCGATATGGCCAGGGCCCGTCCCTCGAGCCTTGGGTCGAGAAAATTGCCGATGGAGAACTGGATCAGCGCCATACCGGCGAGCACCACTAGCGGCGATTGCCATGACTGGAACTGAACAATGGCAAAGAGCGCCGGCGGAAACACGGCCAGGATGGAGCCGACGAAGGGGATGTAGTTCAGCGCGAATGCCAGCAAGCCCCAGACAACGGCGAGGTCCAGCCCGACGAAGAGGGCAAACAGCCATGTCAGCAAGCCCGTGAGCACGCTCACGACCGACCTGACGAGCATATAGCGACGGAACTTCCCCCCGAGTTCCGAAAATGCCGTCAATAGCCGCTCGGCGGCCTCCTCCCCCAGCGCATGGGGAAGTCGCCGCTGGAAAACGCTGGCTTCCAACAGGCCCATGATCAGAAAGATCAGGGTCAGCGCCAGGAAACCGATAATGGCATTGAGGCGGGTAGCGGTCTCATGGAAGAGGTGAAGTAGCCTACCGGGGCTGAGCTGTTCCGCCATGGCGGGCTCAAGGGCAATGTTTCTCGCCTCGAACCACAGGCCGATGGAGCGGTAGGTCTCCTGCATTCGTACACCGTAGAGCGATAGGCCATCCGCCACGACGCGGGCCCCGTAGCCGATCAGGGCGAGCAGGACGGCTGTAGCCAACAGCACCAGCAGCACGGAAGCGGCAAGCGCCAAGCCGCGCAGGGCCCTTCCCTTGAACACCCGGTGTCGGTACAGGGGCCACACCAGCGCCATCAAAAACAGCGCAAAGGCCAAGGGCACGGCGAGAATCCGCAACCAGTACAGCGCGGCGACGGTGAGGATGATCGCGATCACCCAGAGCGGGGTGAGGCGAGGCGTTAGATGGTGATCGTGCATGGGGCTCACCCTGGGCTTGGTCGGTTGCGGCTGCAAGGTGGCGCTGAATGCCGCTCGGCGATGCGCGAGTCGCCGCCGCTGTCGAGAGGGTGGGAGTAGCGTCCATTTAGAGATCCCGGGCGCGGTTGGTCTGATGGGTCAGGCGCATCGCCTCATGCTGCTCCAGCTTCAGCAGCTCGCCGATCAGCGCGCGCGTCTCGGGAATCTCGGTGCGCCCCTCGAGATAGCGATAGAAATCGATGACCTGAGTGTGGAGGTCGAAGATTTCCTGGCAGATCTCGTCGAAGCTCATCTTCGCATAGGGTGCGCTGCACGACTGGTGCGGCTTGATCGGCTTGTAGGCAATGTAGTCGTAGAGCCAGGTATTCAGCGCCTTGGGGTCGGCCTGCTTCTCGAATCCGGACACGACCTTTTCCAGTGCCGCCTCGTGATCCGCCAGATACGCCAGCAGCCACTTGGCGCGCGCTTCTTCCTGCTGCGTTGAGCAGTGCTTCAGGCACCGTGCCAGGTGTTCATGGAGGGCGCGCGTCCACTCAATCACGTCATGAAAGGTTGCAACGTACATGAGTCATTCTCGCTCTATTGAATAATCTCGGAATCTGGCCTTCCACAACGGCCAGGCTAAGTTCGAGAAGCAGGCGAATTGGCCTCGCGTCAGATGTCAGCTCACGGGTAGTACATCCGCTGACACCTGAACGGGACGCAATGCCGCTCTCGCGTGGCGCTCAGAGGCGCAGGCGCTGGGTGAGCAGATAGACGGGAAGGTCGGGCAGGGCCGGCCGATGTCGCGGTGTCCAGGCGATGGGCACCAGGAGGGGGGTAGTCACCGGCTCGGCGGTGAGCGTCAGGAAGTCGTCGCACTCGGCTTCCTGGCGATCGACACGCGGCACTCCCTGCGGCAGCGCGAATTCGCCATGCCCATGGCGGCAAGACGGTCCTGGTTCGTGCCACGCCTCGGCGGCCACAGCGGCGGAAGCGGCCTCCAGCGCCACGAAGCGTCCGGGATCAGCGGCCCAGGCGCCAGGCTCATCGGCATGGGCCAGCGCCAACCGGCCGATCAGCAAGGTCGCCAGTGCCAGCAGCACGACCAGCCGAGTCCCTGCCCGCCTCGTGGGGGTACGGGATGCATCGCGATTGAACACGCTGTATGGGTGCATGGCGTATGGTTGCCTGACGCCGAGGGGGTCTACTCACCATAGCTCACTGACACCGGATGTCGCTTGATCAGCATCAAGAGATTCCTGCTGCCCAACTTGGGTGCAGGGCACCGGTTGCCTGGCTGCGCGCGGCGTGGAACACTGGCGCCTGTCGTTGCCCAGTGCATCGACTCCCTCTCTGTTCTGGAGCTTTCACCATGGCGGGAGCGCGAGCCGGATGCGGCAAGTCGAACCGGCTGCTGGCCACCCCGGAGTTCAACGTGGCGCTCTTTGCGTTTCTGCTGAACTATCCGTGGGAGTTCCTCCAAGTACCGTTCTTCGCCGAGATGCCGGAAATGGGGCACTGGGACGCTGTTCTCTTCTGCACCCGGGCGACCCTGGGGGATGTCCTTATCGCGCTAGTGGCCTACTGGGCCGTGGCGGCGCTGCGTCGACGGCGCGATTGGCTGCTCCGTCCCGATATCAAGGCGATAGCCGGCTTTGTCGTCGTCGGCGTGGTGATCACGATCGGACTGGAGTGGCACGCCACCGTGCTGCAGGATCGCTGGCAATACGCTGAGTGGATGCCCACCCTGCCGCTGCTGGGGACGGGGCTGGCGCCGCTGCTGCAGTGGCTCGTCTTGCCACCGCTGATCGTGTGGCTGGCGCGTCGCCAACTGCTCGGCGAAGCCTGTCTACGCAGGCGTGACGACGGTGCTTCTGGCTCTGGTGGCTCGGCAACGAGAGCCAAAGAGGAAAGCCGTGAGCACTCCCCTTGATGGGCCGCACTGGCAATGCCGAGCGAAGTGAGGAACTAGACGTGTCACCGTCACCGAACGCGCCTGCCAGGCGTCGCTGGCCCTGGCGCCGGCTCTTGCTGGTGATGGGCGTCGCCCATCTGGTGGGCCTGGCTTCTTCGCTGGACGCCATGATGTCGAGTCGCACCTCCCAGGGGGCCGTGGCCTGGATCGTCTCCCTGAATACGGTGCCCTATGTCGCGGTGCCCACCTACTGGGTGTTCGGGCGTGCGAGGTTCCAGGGCTATGTCTCGGCCCGGCGCGACGAGGACTCGGCACTGGGCCGGGCGCTGGCCGACAAGCTGGCCGAGCTGCGCGCCCACGGGGTGTCGGGCGCATACCGAGACAAGCACCTGGTGGGCGTCGAACAGCTGGCCAAGCTGCCGTTTCTCGGTGGCAACCGGGTGGAGCTGCTGATCGACGGCGAGCAGACCTTCGAGAGCCTGTTCGCCGGCATCGAGGCCGCCGAGCGCTATCTGCTGGTGCAGTTCTATATCGTACGCGCCGATGAGGTGGGCCTGGCGCTGCAGGCTCGCTTGATCGAGAAGGCCCGGCAGGGCGTCGAGGTCTACTTCCTGTATGACGAGATCGGCAGCTACGCCCTGCCGGGGAGCTATCTCCGGGCGCTGGAGGAGGCCGGGGTCAGGGTGCACCGCTTCCACTCCACCCGGGGCCCGGGCAATCGCTTCCAGCTCAACTTTCGCAACCATCGCAAGATCGTGGTGGCCGACGGTGCCCGAGCCTGGGTCGGTGGCTTCAACGTCGGCGAGGAGTACCTGCACGGTCGTCCACGCATCGGCCCCTGGCGGGACACCCACCTGAAGATCGAGGGGCCGGCGGCCCTGGCGCTGCAGCTGGTGTTTCTCGAGGACTGGCACTGGGCCACCGAGACGTTGCCCGAGCTGCCCTGGGAGCCGGTGGTGCCCACCCACCATGCGTCGCCGGTGCTGATCCTGCCCACCGGACCCGCGGATCGTTTCGAGACCGCCAGCCTGATGATCCAGCAGGCGATCCATGCCGCCCATGAGCGGATCTGGATCTCCAGCCCCTATTTCGTCCCCGACGAGGGGGTGCTCGCGATGCTCAAGCTGGCCGCCCTGAGCGGCGTGGACGTACGGGTGCTGATTCCGGAGCGGCCGGACAATCCGCTGACCTATTTCGCCGCCTATGCCTTTCTCGACTCGCTGCTCGAGGCGGGGGTCGAAATCTATCGCTACGAGGAGGGCTTCCTGCACGGCAAGGCCTTCCTGGTGGACGACGTCGGCGCCGCGGTGGGTACCGTGAACCTGGACAACCGCTCCTTCCGCCTGAACTTCGAGGTGACGGCGCTGGTGATGGACCCGGCATTCGCCGCCGAGGTCGAGGCGATGTTCGAGGCGGATTTTTCCCGCGCGCGGCGGATGCGCCCCGGCGAGGTGGAGGCACAGCCGCTCTGGCATCGGGTGGCGGCGCGCGCCTCCTACCTGCTGGCGCCGGTGCTCTGAGGCCGGGACGACAGGCAGGAGGCGAGGGGAGCAGTGTAAGGTGCGGGTACCAGATGTGACCAATAGCAAACAGTGTGCGTATCCAGGCGGTCGTGCTTCTGGATAAGATAGGCGCCGAGTCATCCCCCCTTGGTAAGGGGTAGAGGTCGTGAAAGAGGCTCGAAAGATGAGAATGGAGAGCCACATGAGGCATGGAGCGTCGCAGCGGACGACTTGGCTGAGGCGATCTCTGGGGATGCTGTGGGTGGCCGGCAGCCTGCTGCTTGCGACGGCGACGCTGGCCGGGGACGAAGAGAAACAGGAGTGGCCAAGGGGTAATGCCAGTCAGTTAAGCCTATTCTCATTAGGCTGATCATGAGGGCTCCCGTGTCAGGCACACTGACACGGGGTGCACTGCTGGTGAAGGTACGCCAGCCGGCGACAGAAGCCGCTACCCTTCCGGAGCCATCCAGGCCCTGACGCCGTACGGCCCCTGCCTCCTTGCGGGGCTACGGGGGTCGATCTTCTCTACCGCTCGCAGCCACCCGGTGGCTGCGAGCTTGTCGTCAGGCGCTGTCGGAAAGCGGGCTGCTCCCGCCGACGCTTCGGGCAGAGTCAGGCGAGGCTTACAGGGGGTCGGCGGCTGGCAGGCAGAGGGTAAAAGCGGTGATGCCATTCTTCGACGTGACGGTGATCTCGCCGCCATGGGCCTTGATGATCGATCGGGTGATGGCCAGGCCGAGGCCGGCGCCTTCGCCATGGTGGCGACGGATGTTGTCGGCGCGGTGGAATCGCTCGAAGAGTCGCGGCAGCTGGTCGGCGGGCAGAGTCTCGCCGGGATTGCTGACGCTGAGTCGTACTACCTGGTCGCCCGGGGTGATCGCGATCCCGATGGTGCCACCACGGGGGGTGTGGCGCACGGCGTTGGAGATCAGGTTAGAGAGGGCGCGACGCAGCATCAGCTGGTCGCCGGTGACCCTGGCATGCCCGGTCAGCTGCAGGCCAACGCCCTTCTCCTCGGCGAGTGCCTCATAGAACTCCAGCAGCGCCTCGGCTTCGGATTCCAGTGCCACGGTCTGGGCCGGGTGCGGCAGCAGACCGTGGTCGGCCTTGGCCAGCAGCAGCATATCGGCGATCATCCTGGCCAGCCGCTCGAATTCCTCCAGGTTGGAGTGCAGCACCTCGCGGTAGTCGTCGGCGGAGCGCGGCCGTGACAGTGCGACCTGGGTCTCGGTCAGCAGGTTCGAGACCGGGGTACGAAGCTCATGGGCGATATCGGCGGAGAAATCGCTGAGGCTCTGAAAGTCGGCCTCCAGGCGGTCGAGCATGCCGTTGAAGGCGCCGACCAGGGCCAGCATCTCGGCCGGCGCATCGCGCTCGGAGAGCCGCTCGCCGAGGTGCTCGGCGGAGAGCTGTCCGGCGGTGCGGGTGATTCGCCGTAGCGGTGCCAGGCCGTTGCGCGCGGCCAGCCAGCCAAGCAGCGCCGCGATGAGCGCCGCGAGGGCGATGCCGGTCCACAGGTGACGGCGGATATTGCTGAGGAAGTGCGCGTGGTGACTAATGTCCAGGCCGATCAGCACCTGCACGGGAAGCGGCTCGGGTAGGGGAAGCGTCTTCTCCGCCTTGCGGCCGATGAAGATGCGTCCGTTATGCTGCCAGCGGGGTTGGGAAGCGGCTACATCGCCCCGCTCGATCGGTGCAAGACGCTCGGGTTGGAAGGCATACAGCACCTGACCGTCTTCATCACGGATCGAGAGAGCCAGGGTGTCATGACTGACCAGGATATCGTCGAGCTGATGCAGCAGTTCCTCGAGCGCCGCCGATGAGGGGACCCGTCCCAGCAGGTTGTCGATCATGACCAGCTTCGTACTCAGCTCCTGGCTGTCGATCTCGTCGAAGTGGCTGCCTACCAGGCGCTCCAGCGCCAGGCCCAGCACCAGCAGCAGGCCCGCCGTCAGCAGGGCGAACAGCAGTGCCAAGCGCACCGTGAGCGAGTGCAGGTATCGCTTCATGGGGCTTCCCTCGCCTCCAGCACATAGCCCATGCCGCGTACGGTGTGAATCAGCTTGGGCTCGAAGGGGTCGTCGACCTTGGCGCGCAGCCGGCGTACCGCCACGTCGATCACGTTGGTATCGCTGTCGAAGTTCATGTCCCACACCTGGGAGGCGATCAGCGAGCGGGGCAGCACTTCGCCCTGGCGGCGAATCAATAGCTCGAGCAGCGCGAACTCCTTGGCGGTAAGGTCGAGGCGTTCGCCGGCGCGAGTGACCCGCCGGCGCAGCAGGTCGAGCTTCAGGTCGGCGGCCCGGAACACCTCGGGCTCACGCGCCTTGCCACGCCGCAGCAGCGAGTGGATCCGCGCCAGTAGCTCGGAGAAGGCGAACGGCTTGACCAGGTAATCATCGGCACCCAGCTGCAGGCCTCGTACCCGATCGTCGACCTCGTCCCGCGCCGTCAGGAAGAGCACGGGAACGTCCTGCCCCGCCCGTCGCACCATCTGTAGGATGCTCCAGCCGTCCATTCCCGGCAGCATCACGTCCAACACCATCAGGTCGTAGGCTTCCTGCTGGGCCAGATGCAGGCCATCGAGACCATCCCTCGCCAGGTCGACCACGAAACCGGCCTCGCTCAGGCCCTGGCGCAGATAGTCGCCGGTCTTTGGCTCATCCTCAACGATCAGTATCTTCATAGCGCCACCTCAAACCCGCTCCGATGGAAAATGACAGAATTGTCATTTTGAAGTCAGCTTTCTGTTCGCTAGTGCACCGTACTATGCCCACATGAACAATCAACAAGGGGGGTAGACTGAGTGATTACTCTATCACGCCCGCAATTGGAATTGACAGTCCTGACGCTTGCAAGGTGACTCCATAAAGTTTTCATTGAAAGAGAGGTGTATCATGATCAAGAAGATTGCTCTTGCCGCTGCCATTGCCAGCATGTTCTCTGTACCTGCATTTGCCAATTTTGGTACCGTGGCATCAAGTGGAAATGTTCTGCAGGAAGGCAGCACTCCAAGCAAAATGATTCATGCTGGGCAGCCACATACTTACCAGCTGAATCTGGACCAGGCCGCAACGGTCAAGGTCGCTAGCAGTCACATCCCGGGAGTGTACGCCCCACTGCCTATGAATGCCGAGTTGATTGACTCTCAAGGTAACACCCTGAAGAAGGTGAGGTCTTCAGGTGGCGACTTTGAGATTCGGAAGGCGTTGCAGGCTGGCCAGTATAGCTTGGTAGTGTCAGGGAGTTCAGCTCCCGGTGGGGATGGTTGGGATGTTCATCGCTATAGCTTGCATGTCGCCTTTCAATAATCTGACTCTAAGTGTTTAAAGAGTCGTGACTGGCCGGCAAAAGCCGGCCAGTTCAATGATTGACGCCGAGTTTTTTGATGTTCGGTCAGAGCATGTGTTGCGGGCTCTATTCAAGTCAAAAGCACTCTGGTGAGTTACGGAGGGTGGCTTATGAACTATCGATTACCCAGGATGTTAGCTGTGGCGTTAAGCACGGCTTTTATGTTGCCTTTTCCGGTATTGTCGTCGTCGCTACTCTCGCTTAGTGAAGCCGAGCGCCTCGCTCGTATCGACGACCCTGCCACGCTGCGCTATCAGGAGCTGGCTGAGGCTCGACGTGAAGCCGCCATCTCGGCCAGACAGCTTCCCGACCCTCTGCTGATCATGGAGGTCATGGACGTCGCACGGGATGGTCTTTCCATCGACGATGATTCCATGACCCAACTACGCGTGGGAGTGCGCCAGTCCTTCCCGAGAGGCGAGAGTCGTCGATTGGCAAGCGAGCGGGAAAGTGCATTGGCTATGGCTGATGCGGCTCGTGGCAGCAACGCAGAAATCACTGCCGTTCGCGCCGTACGGCGTGCCTACCTGTCGCTCGTTCAGCAGCGCGGCATCCGGGAAGTGCTGGAGAAGAGCCAGCCTTTATTCGAGGACTTGCGTGAAATCACCGAACGCGAATTTGCTTCCGGTTTTGCCGACCAGCAGGACCTGCTGCGCGCCGAGCTGGAGCTGAGCCGCTTGCACGACCGGCTGCTGGACGTCCAGGCACAGGAAGCGGCAGCGCAGGCCCAGCTTGCACGCTGGGTGGGCCAGGAAGCCGTCTCGCGCCCCCTGTCCCACGACCTTCCCGAACTGGCCGAGCCGACGGGTGCGCTGCTGGCGCATCCGCTGTTGGCCGCGGAGCAAGCCGTCGTTGATGCCGGCGCTCACGGTGTCGAGCTGGCGCGTCAAGGCTACAAGCCTCAGTGGTCGGTTGAGCTGACCTACGGCACGCCGACAGAGCGGGGCATGGGCATGCCGGATCGCATGTCGGCAATGGTCATGGTCGACCTCCCGCTCTTTACGCGCCAGCGCCAGGATAGGGATCTTTCGGCCAGCGTCCATAGGCGTGAAGCGGCACAGCATGCCTGGGACGAACAAGTCCGGGAGATGCAGCGCCAACTGGGAGAGACCCAAGCTCGGTGGCAGCAGCTGAGTGAGCGCGAGCGTCGTTATACGCAGCGACTTCTTCCTCAGGCCAGGGATAACGCCGAAGCCGCCGAGCATGGATACCGCAATCGAACGACGGGTTTCAACTCTTTCGTACGTGCGCGCCTCAGCGAACTGGAAACGCGTATCGAGGCCGTGCGGGTCGGCACTCAGCGTCGTCTTGAGCAGGTGGATCTGCTCTATCTGTTGGGAGAAAGCGCATGAAGGCACTATCTGTCATCGTCCTGCTTAGTGCGGGGGCCGCGGCAGGGGCTGCAGCCGTGACCTATTGGCCAGATTCACATGTGCATATTGCCGAAGCAAGTACGGCTAACGGTGAAAGAGAAATCCTCTACTACCGCCATCCGCATAATCCCTCCGTGACTTCTCCTGAGCCGCGCAAGGACGAGATGGGCATGGATTTCATCCCGATATACTCGGATGGCGGCGATGCGTCACCTGGAACGGTGAGCATCAGCCCCGTCGTGCAGCAGAACATGAACGTACGTATTGGCTCGGTGGTTCGTGGCGATCTGGCGCGCCCGGTCGAAACGGTCGGCTTCGTGGACTACGACGAAGCGAGACTCAGCCATATCCACCTGCGTACTCAAGGGTGGATTGAGGATCTCAGTGTGAGAACAACTGGCGAGCGTGTGGAGGAGGGACAGCTGCTTTTCCGCCTCTATTCGCCGGAACTGGTCAACGCTCAGGAGGAACTGCTGCATGTCGTGCGTCGTGGCGGCAGTCCTGCTTCGGCCCGTGAGCGCCTCAGGGCGCTAGGGGTTAGTGCTGCCGAGATTGCCGAGGTCGAGCGGGCCGGTCAGCCGCGACGACTTATTTCGGTGCGTGCGGGGCAAGACGGTGTAGTGGAGTCGCTCAACGTGCGAGAAGGGATGTATGTCACGCCGGGTACCGAGGTGATGACCATCGCCGACCTCTCGAGGGTCTGGGTGATTGCCGACTTGTTCGAGCATCAGTTGGATGCGGTGTCGCCTGGTGACGTGGCGCATGTGAAGTTGCCTTTCCGTCCCGGTGAGCGCCTTGAAGGCAAGATCGACTACATCTATCCGAGCCTGAACAGCGCAACCCGAACTGCCCAGGTTCGCCTGGCTTTTGACAACCCCGGCGAGCGGCTCAAGCCGGGCATGTATGCGGATGTTCACTTAACCACTCGCCCGCTACAGGGCGTGCTTCACCTGCCGGCGGAGGCCGTGATCCGCACCGGCAGGCAGGATCGCGTCATCCTGGCACTGGGTGAGGGGCGCTTCCAGGCGCGAGAAGTGCAGGTGGGGAGTCGTGCCAACGGCGACCTGGAGATCATTGAAGGTCTCAAGGAAGGCGAGCGCGTCGTCCTCTCCGGCCACTTCCTGCTTGACTCCGAGGCATCGGCCAGCGCCGAGCTGGGGCGCATGACCGAAGCCGAGCAGGAGAGTGCCGGTGACGAAGTCTGGGCCGAAGGGCGCCTGCTTGCCATCGATCACGAGGCCCGAATGCTAAACGTCGACCATGAGCCGATCCCACTTTTGGGCTGGCCGGCGATGGTCATGGACTTCGGTGTGGCCGATGAACTTGAGCTCGATGGACTGCACGACGATATGCCGATGCGCTTCCGCATGCGTGAGCGTGAGGAGTTCGTCTACGAAATCACCGCCATCGAGCCGCTGGCTCACGACCACTGAGGAGACGTTTCATGATTGAACGGATCATCACGTGGTCACTGCACAATCGTCTCCTGGTGCTGCTGTTGACTGCCGTGTTCGTCGTCTGGGGGATATTTTCCGGTCGCCAGATGCCGCTTGACGCCATCCCGGACCTCTCGGATGTTCAGGTGATCGTGCACACCAGCTATCCCGGCCAAGCGCCTCAAGTGGTGGAAGATCAGGTCACCTATCCGCTGTCGACGGCCATGCTGGCCGTGCCTCAGGCGCGGGACGTGCGCGGTTTCTCCATGTTTGGTGACTCCTATGTCTATGTCCTGTTCGAGGATGGCACCGACCCCTACTGGGCGCGCTCCCGCGTGCTGGAGTACTTGAGCCAGGTGGCACCCCGCCTGCCAGACGGTGCCACGCCTGCGCTGGGGCCGGATGCCACCGGCGTGGGCTGGGTCTATCAGTACGCCCTGGTGGATCGCAGCGGTGAGCTCGACCTGGCGGACCTGCGCTCGCTGCAGGACTGGTTCTTGAAGTTCGAGTTGCAGTCCGTGTCGGGTGTTTCCGAGGTCGCCACGCTGGGTGGAATGGTCAAGCAGTATCAGGTCGTGCTCGACCCGAATCGGGCACGCGCCTATGGCCTGACCCTTTCGGGCATCCGTTCGGCCATTTCGGATGCCAACCGCGAAGCGGGCGGTTCCGTGGTGGAGATGGGCGAGGCGGAATACATGGTGCGCTCGCGTGGCTACCTGACCGGTATCGAGGAGCTTCGCCTGGCGCCCGTTGGCCTGGGTGAAGATGGCACACCTGTACTGCTCGAGGACGTGGCCGAGATCCGCATTGGCCCCGCCGCCCGTCGCGGCATCGCCGAGCTAGATGGTGAAGGCGAGACGGTGGGCGCCCTGGTAGTGATGCGTCACGGCGAAAATGCGCTTGCCACCATCGAGCGGGTTCAGGCTCGCCTCGATGAGTTGCGTCCAAGCCTGCCTGAGGGCGTGGAGATCGTGGAAACCTACGATCGCTCGGTGTTGATTCAGGAGTCGGTGGATAATCTCACGGTCAAGCTATTGCAGGAATTTCTCATCATTGCCCTGGTGTGCATCGTCTTCCTGCTGCATTTCCGTTCGGCACTGGTGGCAATCGTTGCGCTGCCGATCGGTATTCTGGCGGCGCTGATGATCATGCAGCAGCAGGGCATCAACGCCAATATCATGTCGCTGGGCGGCATCGCCGTGACCATTGGCGCCATGGTGGATGCCGCCATCGTCATGGTCGAGAACTTGCACAAGCGGCTCGAGAAGGCGCCGCCAGGCGAGGACCGCTGGTATACCGTGGCCGAGGCAGCCAAGGAAACGGGCCGGCCGATCTTCTTTGCGCTGCTGATCATCGTGGTCAGCTTCCTGCCGCTGTTTACGCTGCAGGGCCAGGAAGGACGCATGTTTCAGCCGTTGGCCTTCACCGGGACCTACGCCATGGCGGCGGCGGCTGGCCTGGGCATCACCCTGGTGCCGGTACTCATGGGCTATCTGGTACGGGGGCGTATCCGGCCGGAATCTGCGCATCCGCTCAGCCGAGCCCTGATTGCCATCTATCGACCCGGCCTGGATGGCCTGCTGCGCTTTCCCTGGACAACCGTTGCTGCGGCAGTGCTGATTGCTGCTAGCGTAGCTTATCCGGCCAGCAAGCTTGGCAGTGAGTTTATGCCGGAACTGGATGAAGGTGATCTGATGTACATGCCGTCGCTGGAGCCCGGTGTTTCTATTGGCAAGGTGCGTGAATTCATGCAGCAGACTAATCGTCTCATCCTGTCGGTGCCGGAAGTGGAGCGAGTCTTCGGCAAGGCGGGACGCGCTGATACTGCCACCGATCCGGCGCCTATCGGTATGCTTGAAACCGTCATTCGCTTCAAGCCACGCGACCAGTGGCGTGAGGGTATGACCAAGACTGATATCATTCGGGAGCTCGATGAGACGGTCAGCTTTCCTGGAGTAGCGAACGTCTGGGTTCCGCCGATCAAGACGCGCATCGATATGCTCTCAACCGGCATTCGCTCCCCCGTGGGCATCAAGGTGGCAGGCGCCGACCTGGGAGAAATCGAGCGGATTGGGCGCGAGATCGAGCATGTACTCCAGGATGTCCCTGGCACGGCTTCTGCCTATGCCGACCGCACCGCTGCCGGCCGCTATGTCGAAGTCGATATCGACCGCCGGGCAGCAGCTCGCCACGGCGTCAATGTCAGCGACTTGCAGGACATCATTCAGACCGCAGTGGGTGGGATGAATGTGAGTGAAACCGTCGAGGGGCTTGAGCGCTACCCTATCAACCTGCGCTATCCCCAGGACTGGCGTGACTCGCTCGAGAGCCTGAGAGACCTGCCGGTCATCACATCGTCTGGCTCTTACCTTCCCCTTCAGGCATTGGCTCAGGTGGATATCGTCGATGGTCCGGCCATGATCCGTACCGAGAATGCACGCCTTAACGGCTGGGTTGTGGTCGACATTCGGGGGCGTGATATCGGCTCTTACGTGGCTGAGGCGCGTCAACACGTCATGGAGCAGGTCGCGTTGCCAGCGGGTTACTCGGTCACATGGTCGGGCCAGTACGAGTACATGGAGCGGGCCAAGGAGCGCCTGCAGTGGGTCGTCCCGGTGACCATCGTGCTGATATTCCTGCTGCTCTATCTCTGCTTCCGCAATACTGCTGAGACTTTCATGCTGATGGGTTCACTCCCGTTCGCTGCTGTCGGAGGCGTCTGGCTGCTCCATTGGCTCGCTTATGATGTCTCGGTCGCCGTGGCGGCGGGGTTCATCCTGCTGATCGGGCTGTCGGCGGAGTTCGCTGTGGTCATGCTGATGTATGTCAAGGGAGCGGTCGAGCAACGCCAGCCCCGCAGCCGTGGCGAGTTACGTGAGGCAATTATCGAGGGGGCTGTGATGCGGGTTAGGCCCAAGGCGATGACCTCGCTGACGGTGGTGCTGGGGCTAAGCCCGCTGTTGCTGGATTCCGGTCCCGGGTCCGAGGCCATGCAGCGCATAGCCACCCCCATGGTTGGCGGCATGATCTCTGCTCCCCTTGTTTCACTGCTGCTTATCCCGGTGCTCTACTGGCTCTGGCAGCGTCGCAAGTTCCCTGAAACCGCCTCTCGCGAGGCACCGCAAATCGTTCCTAGTCATTGAGGAGAACCCCATGAAATCCCATCACACCCTCGTTTCGCTGGCCGCAGCGGCGGCTCTGAGCCTCGCTGGCGCGGCCATGGCGGGCAGCGACCCTGATCATGCGGGGCATGACGGCCACGGCAAGCACGACGAGGCGAACAGCGAGACGGTGGAGCGCACTGCTGAAGGCGTCGGTGTCATCCAGGCGATTGCCGAAGACGGCAGCAGCGTGCTGCTGGCGCACCAGCCCATCCCCGAGCTGCGCTGGCCGGCCATGACCATGGAGCTGGCACTGGCCGATCCGGCGTTGGCCGCAGGACTGGAGGTGGATGCCGAGGTAGACTTCGTGCTGCATCAGGTCGGCGCCACCGACTACGAGATCGGTGCCATCTCGCCGACGGGCGCGCCCTGAGGTCCGTGGCCCCCGTGGCAGTCCGGGGGCCCAGCCGATGATGCCAGCGAAAGCCGTGCCGGTTCGGGCGCGGCTTTCGCGTCTCTCGGGAAGTGTTGCCAGTCGCTTATCATGCAGTGCATCGCTCGGCGGGCAGGCAGCGACGTCCGTCGGTGCCTGTTCGATACGCTGCGGGTTCGCGTTCTTCTCGTGCATCTCCACCAGTTGACCCTCAGCCAGGGCGCTGGCCTCGGCGCAGTGAGTGCCATCTCCAATTGCAACAGTTCGGCGATCTCTTTCAGGCTGCATCCCAGCTGCAGGGAAGTCTTCACGGTGCCCTCCGTTCGTCAGCATCGCTCGAAAGTTAACAAAATTGTCATGTTGGGGTCAGCTTCTTGTCTGCTTTTCGGCGTTAATCTAGGCGCAGAAAGAATGAGAAAAGACGGGGAGGAACAGTGTAAGTCAACCCTGTCATCTCCCTGAACACCATTCACTCACTCCTGGCGATGAGTCGATGGTTAAAACTGGAAGTCGATGTATTTCATGTCAACGATGAGGTGTAACATGATCAAGAAAGTCGCTCTCACTGCCGCTGTGGTTAGCCTGTTCTCGGTGCCCGCCTTTGCCGGATTTGGCAATACGTCAACGCAGGATATTCTGCTTCAGGAGGGCAGCAATCCCAGCAAGCTGATTTCCAGCGGTCAGCCACACACGTATCAACTGAACCTGGAGCAAGATGCTTCCATCAGGATTGGAACCGATCACTTCCCGGGCATGAATCATTCCATGCTGCGCATGGAAGCCACGCTGGTCGATGCGTCGGGAAACGTCGTGGCGGAAGTGGGGTCGAGCTATGGGGATTTTGAAATCCAGGAGACACTATCCTCTGGAAGCTACCGGCTGATGGTATCAGGCAATGACGCTCCAGGAGGCGATAGCTGGCACGAACATCGCTACAGCCTTCACGTCGATATCCAGTAATATCCAGTAAAAGGGCCGCGTAATCACACCGCACCGTATGATCTGGGTACATTGGCCGGCGTTGCGCCGGCCTTTCCTGTATGGGAAACGGCGCTAGGCTTTTCAGGACGTAAGCGGGGAGAGTGAGATTGAGCGGGCGTTCTGGCCCTGGGCTGGTTTGCGATGCCGGATCAGGGCAGAATCCTGACCCTGAAAGACATTTCCTTGCCTGCGAGCGTCTATGCCCCCCGCCAACGAAACGCCCCACCAGGTTCCCTTCCGCGAGGCCGTGATGGTCTGGCTGCGCGTGGCCATGCTGAGCTTCGGCGGCCCGGCCGGCCAGATCGCGGTGATGCATCGCATCCTCGTCGAGGAGAAGCAGTGGATCGGCGAGCGGCGTTTCCTGCACGCCCTCAACTACTGCATGATGCTGCCGGGGCCGGAGGCCCAGCAGCTGGCGATCTACATCGGCTGGCTGATGCACCGCACCCGGGGCGGCCTGGTGGCCGGCAGCCTCTTCGTGCTGCCCGGCTTCATCGCCATCCTGGCGCTGAGCTACCTCTATGCGGCGCTTGGCAACGTGGGCCTGGTGGAGGGGCTCTTCTTCGGCCTCAAGGCGGCGGTGCTCGCGGTGGTGCTCAACGCCGTGGTGCGGATCGGCAAGCGGGCGCTGCGCAACCGGGTGATGATCGGCCTCGCGGCGGCGGCCTTCGTGGCGATCTTCTTCCTCGAGATCGCCTTCCCCCTGATCATCCTGGGGGCGGCGCTGATCGGCTTCTGGGGCGGCAGGCGTGGCCTGGCGGCCTTCGAGGCGGGGGGCGGCGGCCACGGGGAGGACGGCGGCCAGGGGCTCAGCGACCGCGACTCGCTGCTCGGCGAGGGGCTGCCGGCCCATGCGCGCCCCAACCGTGGCTGGTCCCTGCGGGTCTCGGCGATCTTCCTGCTGCTGTGGCTGACACCGGTGGCGCTGCTGCTGATCACGCTGGGGGGGGACAACGTCTTCAGCCAGATCGCCACCTTCTTCAGCAAGATGGCGGTGGTCACCTTCGGCGGCGCCTATGCGGTGCTGGGCTACGTGACCCAGGAGGCGGTGCAGCACTACGGCTGGCTGGCCCCCGGGGAGATGCTCGACGGCCTGGGCATGGCCGAGACCACCCCGGGCCCGCTGATCCAGGTGGTGCAGTTCGTCGGCTTCATGGGCGCCTATCGCGAGGCCGTCGGGCTCGACCCCATGCTGGCGGCGACGCTCGCGGCGGTGCTCACCACCTGGGTCACCTTCGTGCCCTGCTTCCTGTGGATCTTCCTCGGCGCCCCCTATGTGGAGCGGCTGCGCGACAACCGGGCCCTCAGCGCGGCGCTGTCGGCCATCACCGCCGCGGTGGTGGGGGTGATCCTCAACCTGGCGATCTGGTTCGGTCTCCACGTGATCTTCGCCGAGGTGGCCGAGCGGCACCTGCTCGGGGTGCGCCTGCTGATTCCGCAGCTCGGCACCCTGGACCCCCTGGCCCTGCTGCTGGCCGCCGGGGCCATGGTCGCCACCTTTCGCTTTCGGGTCGGCATGCTCAAGGTGCTGGGTGGCTGCGCGCTGCTCGGCATTCTCCTTTCCCTGGCGCTTTGATGTGCTGAGTCTGGTGACACGGTTCAGGGAGTGCACCCAAGAACCAAAAAAGAAGAGGCATGGTATGCCGGTGCCACCCCGCAGGGCAGCACCGGCGCTATGGCATGAACAGGTTCTGGACCCTGACAAACTTCCTCACGCCGCCATGACCATGGCCATGCGGCGCTCCAGTTCCTCGTAGAACGACTCGACGCGCTCGGCGATGGTTTGAATCAGCGCCTCGTCCCGGTAGACGCGTTTCACGAACAGCGGCATCCCCGGCCAGTAGCTGACGAAGTCGATCCACTCCCGCTCGCTGACCCACAGCCCGCCCTGGCACTGGGCCACGTGCTCCTGGGGTAGCTCGCCCTCGAGCAGCAGCTCGACCTGGTACTTGGGCAGCTTGGTCTTGATCTCCACCAGGCCGTTACCGTCCACCAGGCAGTCGGGGGAGTAGCCCATCCCGTGGTTGAGGATGATGCCGACCTGCCTCAGACGGGGCAGGCCGGTGGCCTAGTGATAGAGCTACCGGGCCATGGGCTCCAGTTCATGGCCGCGCTGGGTGTGGCTGTTGCCCTGGAAGGCATCCGAGGGCTCGCCGGTGATGCGCTCACCGATCAGCTGATGCATGTAGCTCAGCGCCCCAGCGCCGAAGCCTCCCGGCCCCTTGCCCTTGACCAGCAGGGTCTTCAGCTCGGACATGGTAACAATGCCGAGACGGGCGGCATGCCACTCGGGTGTGCCCTGTTCCAGTGTCAGGATCTGCATGACGCTCTCCTTGTGAATGGGAATTCCCTGCATAGGGAAATCGGCATAGGAAGCGAGGGACGCCCCTCGCCAGCCAGTCAGTGACGTTGATGGGTGGGCAGCGCCCGTTTGGTGAGGGAAGCACGCAGCTTGTCGAAGTCGCAGCGTGGCACCTGCTCGGCCTCGCCGTACTTGCCGACGAACCATTCCTGGGTGGTGGGCGGACAGGCCGCGATCAGCTGCTTGAGCTGTCCCGCCTGGAAGGGCGTGACGGGCTTTATCGGTGCCGCGGCATGGCCGTTGTCGTCCTGACCGCGGGTGGTGATATTGAGCAGTGCGCACAACACATAGCGCTTGCCGTAGCTGGTAGAAGAGCCGAAGGCCTGCACGGCGTTCTTGCTGCCGCTGGTATCGGCCGGCAGCAGCATGCTGGCCTCCTCACGATGACCGTCCTTGTGCATCAGCACGCCGGTCACCTGGATGCCCCGCTCCTGGGTCTGGATACGGAAGCTCACCGCGAAGCCGTGTTTCTTCATGATCGGCCGCACCGTGTCGACGATGTCCTCCAGAGTGGCGTAGTAGCCGGTGTTGGTCTTGCCACGCTCGGCGATGCTGGGCAGCTCCGTCTGCATGGCCGCCTTGGTGGCGCTGTAGGCCATCAGCGCCTGGCGATCGAGGACGCGCTCCTGCATCTGCAGCAGGCGCTCCATCTTGTCGATATCGACCTGAGGGTTGAGGGCCGCCCGCTCGATCACCTGGATGATCGCGGTGCTCTCCTGAAGCGGCGCCGAGGGAACCGGCTCCGGCTCGGCAGGGCACGCCAGGGAGTGGCGGGTGACCTGGTTGTTGGGCTTGCCATGCGGGGGATGGATAGGGGTTGCCATGGGATGCTCCTTGGTGATTCAGCGGTACTGGTTGATGACGTCCTGGAGCTGATCGGCGGGGACCGGCTCCAGCGACACGACCACGCGGAATACCCGGCCATGGGCCAGCACGTGGGTCTGGGCTTGCGTCTCACCGGCGCCAAGCAGCTGGCGGGCCAGCCGGGTCAGCGCCTGGCAGGTGTCGAACGAGATACGGGGTTGCATGGGGTCCTCGAGACACAGAAACGCCCGGCCTTGGAGGGGCCGGGCGCTATGCCGTTATGGCGTAGGTAGGGATAGGTGAAAGGCATCATTGAGTTGAAGGAAATGACGCGAGAGTGGGCGCTCACATCGGCCAGCCGTCAGGCCACTAGCGCCATGGCGGACTCGAGTGCCTTGTCCTTGAGACTGGCGCCCTGACCGAACCAGGCCGAGTCCATGCGGTAGTCGTTGCTGCGGGCACGCTTCTCATGGTCGACGTGCTCGGTGATGGCGTTGAGCAGGCCCCAGGCGGTGCCCTGGGCCGTGCACAGCCGTGAGCCCCGCCCCTCGCCGTGGTAGAGCTTCTGGACGCGGTTGAGGGCCCTCACGTTGGGCAGCTTGGAGGGATCGTCCAGCGGTTCCTCGGCGTTGCAGATCACCGACTGGAAGTAAGCCTTCACTTCCGCCTGGCTGACCTTGCGCTCGGCCAGGGTCTTCATGTGGTACATGAAGTCGTCCCACTGCACGACCGAGATGCCCAGCTGCTGCTTGACCCGCTGCGGGTTGAACTCGGTGCTGTGGGGCACCTTCACCCCCTGCCCTGGCTCATGCCATCCACCGCGATGGTCAGGGTGTTGTTGCAGACCACCCGTACCGAGGTCGGTGTGGCCACCGTGGCAAGGGACCCGTCACAGGAGGTCGCCAGCAACAGGTAGGCGTTGACCTGGTCCTGGCCCTTCAACGCCGTGCCCAGGCCGCTACGGCCCAGCGCCCAGAACTTGCGGCCGCCCTTGAGCACCCCCGCGGTCTCCAGCTCATAGCCGGCGTACTCGGTCAAGTCGCGGTAGAACTCCAGCACCTCCTCCGGCTGGACCACCTTGTAGCGCTGGGAGACCACCGACAGCGGTGCCCGGGTATCCGAGCGGTAGAGCACCTTCTGCTCCGGGAAGGAGTGGATGCTGCCCAGATGCCCGGCACCATCGGCGATGAAGCGCACCGGGGAGGATTCGATGTGCCAGTCCATGCCGGCTTGCTGCCGCCAGACCTCGAGTAGTTCAAGCCCGGGGAGGGCTCAGCTCACAGGAGTGATATAGGTTTATAAATCGTTGGAATTTGCCGGTACCAACGCTTTCGGTCATAGAGGCGGAAAAGGTTTGATAGGTGATTCTTTACTGGCTCATTCCCTGTTTCTTAGCCGTTTCGCCGCAATCTTCGGGTGCCGGACCATCAAGTTGTTCCGGCGAATCAGGTCGATAAACTGCCCAGAAATTGCGAGTCATGAGGGAGGTGCAGTCCGGATGACTGGCTGCCCACAACAAGGCAGAATGTGGAAAAGCCCCATGCCACCTGGAGCCGGAGCATGAAGTTCAAACGGATGACCCTCACCAACTTCCGGCATCTTGTGCATTTCGACACCACGCTGGATGAGCGCCTGACGGTGCTGGTCGCTCGCAACGGCCAGGGCAAGACCACCCTGCTCGATGCGCTGGCCATTCTACTGGGCTCTTTCGTGGGGACTTTCGACATGGGCAAGGGGCGCCACATCGAGCGCTCCGATGCCCGCTACCAGCGAGAAGGCGAGGAGGCCGAGCAGGAGCAGCAGTACCCGGTGCGAATTGCCGCGGTGCTGTCTGACCTTGAAGAGGGTGAGGTTTCCGTTGCGCGTGAGCTGACGGGGCCGAAGAATCGCACCACCGTCAAGGACGCCGCGCCGCTGGTCCAGTACGGCAAGGCCCTGATGCTGCAGGTACGGGGCCTTCAGCCTGTCACGCTGCCACTAGTGAGCTACTACGGCACGGGGCGCCTGTGGAAGACCCACAAGAATCTCAAGCGCAAGGCGGTGCTCAGCGAGAGCCGCACGCTAGGCTATGAAGACTGCCTGACATCGGCCTCCAACTACCTGCAGCTTCAGGAGTGGATGGGTAAGGCCACGATGGCTGTCCTCCAGCAGCAGGAGCGCAAGGAAAATGGGACCGGGCGCCTGGTGGGGCAGCTCAATGCGGTGCTGCGAGCTGTCGACAAGGTGCTCGAGCCCGAGGGCTGGTCGGATATTCACTACAGTCTGACCCATGAAGAGCTGGCCATGCAGCAAGAAGGCCAGGGCGTTCTGCCGGTCAGCCTGCTCAGTGACGGTGTTCGTACCATGGTCTCGATGGTAGCCGACATGGCCTGGCGGTGTGCCAAGCTAAATCCCCACCTAGGTGCCGAGGCAGCCAGCCGGACCCCCGGCGTGGTGATGATCGATGAGATCGACCTGCACCTGCATCCAGCCTGGCAGCAGCGAGTGGTGCAGAGCCTGCAGGCGACCTTTCCCGAGATCCAGTTCATCGTCACCACACACAGTCCGCAGGTGCTGACCACGGTCCCCAGGGAGTGCATCCGCTTGTTGGAGACACAGTGGGATGAGAACGCCCATGTCTGGTCACTGACCTCCATCGAGCCGGACTACCAGACGCTGGGCGTGGCCAGCGCCGAGACGCTGTCGCGCATCATGGGTATCGACCCCGTGCCCGAGGTGGTGGAGGCTCGCATGCTCCATGACTACCGGAGAGCCATTGAGCTCGGTGACGACCAGTCCCCGGATGCTCGCACCCTTCGCGAACGGCTTATAGCGCATTTCGGGGAGCAGCATCCCGAGATGCTGGAGTGTGAGCGGCTGCGTCGGTTCCAGGCGATGAAGCGGAGGATCAAGGGCAGGGAGTCGTCATCGGATGCATAAGCTGGAGCGACCGGAGGCCCCGGGATGCCTTGCCGAGTATCAGCGTGGCGCGAAGGATTGGCAGCGCATCAGCTCGGCGGAGAAGCGAGAGATCTGGGTGCAGCTGGACGCCATGCAGGGTCAGCGGTGCGCCTACTGTGAGGATCTGCTCCACCCAGGGCGTCGCCATATCGAGCACTTTCGGCAGCGGTCGCGCTTCCCGGAGGGCACCTTCCAGTGGGACAACCTGTTTGGCTCCTGCAACAAGTCTGGCAGCTGCGGGAAGCGAAAGGACCGCAGCGAGTACCGGGCAGGCGACATTCTCAAGCCCGATGTCGACGATCCTGACGACTACCTGCGTTTTCTCTCCGATGGAGGGATAGCGCTACACCACGATCTGACAGCCGACCGGCGCCATCGGGCCGAGGAGACGCTGCGAGTGTTCAATCTCGACCATGAGCGCGGGGCGCTGCGCCAGATGCGGCGCTCGGCGCTCCAGGGGTATCTGAGCCGGGCCGAGGAGCTGCAGGAGTGGTTCGAGCTCGACGAGGCGCTCTTCCTCGAGTTTCTCGAGGAAGAGCTGCAAGCCATTGCCGGCCTACCGTTTGAAACCGCTATCCGGCATCTGCTGACAGCGGTGTAAAACCGCTTCACTCGATATTCTGGATCTGCTCGCGCATCTGCTCGATCAGCACCTTGAGCTCCACCGCGCAGCGGGTGGTGTTGGCCACCACCGACTTCGAGGAGAGGGTGTTGGCCTCGCGGTTGAGCTCCTGCATCAAGAAGTCCAGGCGCCGGCCCATGGGGCCTTTCTGGCCCAGCTGGCGCTCGACCTCGGCGACGTGGGTCTCCAGCCGGTCGAGCTCCTCGTCGACGTCGGCCTTCTGGGCCAGCAGCACCAGCTCGGCCTCCAGGCGCTGGGGGTCTAGCTCGGCCCTGACCGTTTCCAGGCGCTCGAGCAGCTGACTGCGCTGGCGCTCCAGGATCAGCGGCATTAGCCGGCGCACCTCGGCGACCTGCTCGCGAATGCCGGCCAGGCGGTCGCGGATCAGCGCGGCGAGCTTGTCGCCCTCCCGCGCCCGGGCGTCGATCAGCTCGCCCAGGGTGGCCCGGAAGAGAGCGACGGCCTCGGCCTTGACGGCGTCCAGGTCGAGGGCCTCCCCCTCCAGCACGCCGGGGTGGTCGAGCAGCGTCAGGGCGTCGGGCAGCGGCGCCTGGGGAAGGGTCTGGCGGATTTCGCCCAGGGCGGTGGCCAGGGCGGTGAGGCGTTCGCGGTTGATCGTGAGCGTCTCGCCGCCGCTGGCCGGCTCGAAGCGCAGGCTGCACTCCACCTTGCCGCGGGCGAGGCGCGAGCGCAGCATCTCGCGGAAGGCCGGCTCCAGGTCGCGCAGCGTCTCGGGCAGGCGAAAGTGCGGCTCGAGATAGCGCTGGTTCACCGAGCGCAGCTCCAGCTGCAGGCTGCCCCACTCGGCCTCGCGGGTCTGGCGGGCGAAGGCGGTCATGCTGTGTACTCGGGTGCTCTGCTCAGCCATGGCGGCTCCCCTTGCGTGTCGAATGGCGGCTCTTTGGAGGGTCTGGGGCGCAGTGTAACCGATTCGGCCGCTGCGCCGTGTAGAATGGCCGCCATCGCCATGCCGGCGGCTGGAGTGGCCTGCGCGTTCGGCCCGGCAGCTGGCGACATCGATTTTCACGACACAGAGAGGATACATGGCTTCCGACCTCAAGCGCCCCAGCGGCCGCCGGCCCGACCAGCCCCGCGAGATCCGCCTGACCCGCGACTACACCCGCCATGCCGAGGGCTCGGTGCTGGTGGAGTTCGGCGACACCCGGGTGCTGTGCAATGCCAGCGTGGAAGCCGGGGTGCCGCGCTGGCTGCGCGGCAAGAAGCAGGGCTGGGTCACCGCCGAGTACGGCATGCTGCCCCGCGCCACCCACACCCGTGGCGGCCGCGAGGCGAGCCGCGGCAAGCAGGGCGGGCGCACCCTAGAGATCCAGCGGCTGATCGGCCGCTCGCTGCGTGCGGCGGTGAATCTCAAGAAGCTGGGCGAATTCACCATCACCGTGGACTGCGATGTCATCCAGGCCGACGGGGGCACCCGCACCGCCGCCATCACCGGTGGCTGCGTGGCGCTGATCGACGCCATCCGCTACCTGCAGCGCGAGAAGCTGATCAAGGGCGACCCCTTCGTGCAGCTGATCAGCTCGGTGTCGGTGGGCATCTTGAAGGGCGTGCCGGTGGTCGATCTGGACTACCCCGAGGACAGCGGTGCCCACACCGACATGAACGTGGTGATGGCCGAGCCGGGCGGGCTGATCGAGGTGCAGGGCACCGCCGAGGCGGGCACCTTCTCGCGCGGCGAGCTCGACGCCATGCTCGACCTGGCGGAAAAGGCCGGGGCCGAGCTGTTCGACCATCAGCGCGAAGCGCTGGGCATTCGCCGCTAAACAGAAACGCATTGCGCCGGCCTATCAAGGCCGGCGCAATGCCTTCCGGCCGGGGCCGGAGCGGCGACGAAGGGAGCGGGCTCAGAGCGTCAGGTCATACTCGACGATCAGCGGCGCGAACTCCGAGAAGGTGGCGTCGTAGTCGATCCAGGCGTCGACCACGTGGCGGCGGAAGTTGGGGCCGACGATCTGGTAGTCGATGCGCCAGCCGTCCTGGCGCGACCGCGGCACGTCCTGATCCAGTTCGGGCCACCAGGTGTACTCGCCGGCGTCGCGGTTGATCTCGCGGAAGGTATCGATAAAGCCGGTAGGGCCGAACACCTGATCCATCCAGGCGCGCTCCTCGGGCTTGAAGCCGGGTGTGGTCTGGTTATCGGCCCAGTTGGCCAGGTCGATGGTCTTGTGGGCGATGTGCCAGGTGCCGCAGATGATGTACTCGCGCCGCTTGCGGGCCATCTTGGTCAGGTATTCCTGATACTGCGCCATGAAGGTCTGCTTGGCGGCGTAGTCGCTGCCGTCGGGCATCAGGAAGCTGACGATGCTGAAGCGGTCGTAGTCGGCCTGAAGGAAGCGCGCCTCATGGTCGCACTGGGGAAAGCCCAGGCCGTACATGATGGCCTTGGGGATCTTGCGGCAGTAGAGCCCCACCCCGGAGAAGCCGTCCTGCTCGGCGTCGAGGAAGTAGCCCTCGTAGCCCTCCGGATAGAGGATGCTGTCGTCGAGCTCGAAGCTCTTGGCCTTGAGGTTCTGGACGCAGACCACGTCGGCGTCCTGGTTGGCCAGCCAGTCGAGAAAGCCGCGGCCGACAGCCTCGCGGATTCCATTGACATTGATGGTAGCGATTTTCATACATGGTCCCTTTAACGTCGCGCGTGTATGATACCCGACGTTTCGACGTTTGGGTAAATGGCCCGTTTCGATAAACGTGATAGGGCCATTGCACTGGCGGTATCAGGGGTAGCAAAAGCGAGGGGAAACGCCGTGGCGGTCAGTATGCAAGCCTACCAGCGAGAGTTCATCGAATTTGCCATCGAGCAGGGCGTGCTGAGCTTCGGCGAGTTCACCCTCAAGTCAGGGCGTGTGAGCCCCTACTTCTTCAACGCCGGCCTGTTCCGCACCGGCGGCGCTCTGGCTCGGCTGGGCCGCTTCTATGCCAGCGCCATCGTCGACAGCGGCCTGGAGGTCGACGTGCTGTTCGGCCCGGCCTACAAGGGCATTCCCCTGGCCTCCACCGCGGCCGTGGCGCTCGCCGATCATCACCATCGCGACCTGCCTTTTGCCTTCAACCGCAAGGAGGCCAAGGACCACGGCGAGGGCGGCAATATCGTCGGCGCCGAGCTGGCGGGACGCATCCTGATCATCGACGACGTGATCACCGCCGGCACCGCCATTCGCGAGGTGATGACGCTGATCGATGCCGCCGGTGCCGAGGCGGCCGGGGTGGTGATCGCCCTGGATCGTCAGGAGCGGGGCGCGGGCGAAGCGGACGCGAATGGCCAGAGTGCCATCCAGGAAGTGGAGTCCCGCTATGGCATGCCGGTGGTCAGCATCGTCACCCTGGACATGGTGCTCGCCTACCTCGAAGAGGCCGGCGACGAGCGGCTGGCCGGGCACGCCCCGGCCATTCGCGCCTACCGCGACCGCTACGGGGTCGCGGCGGGCTAACGGAGCGGGCAAGGAGAATGGCGCAGTCCCTGCGTATCATAAGGAGCCTTTGATGAACGTTTTGACACGATCCCTTGGCACGGTGACCCTGGCCGGCGTGGCACTGCTCAGCGCCGGCGCCGCCCAGGCCGTCGGCAGCCTGGAGCTCAACCTGGGGCCCCACGCGGTGCAGTTCGAGGCCCAGGGCGAAGTGACCCAGGGCATCACCCTGGGCGGCGGGGTGCTACACAGCGAATATCGGCGCGATGCCACCGTTTTTCATGCCCAACTGATGGGCGTGCAGCACAGCCGCGAGCGCGACATCGGCATCGGCGCGCGCTGGACCCAGTATGACACCGACTATGGCAAGGGCGGCGGCCTGGGCCTGGGCGGCTACGGCTATGTCTACCTGCCGCAGATGCCGGAGGTCTCGCTGGGCGGCTACGGTTTCTACACCCCTGGCGTGGCCGCCAGCCGCGACCTGGACGACGGCTACGAGGTCGGCGTGCGTGCCCGCTACGCTTTCGCCCCCAACGTCGACGGCTATGTCGGTCTGCGCCAGCTGGGCGCCGACTTCGATCGCGACCGCGGCACCCGCACCCTGGATCGCGGCGCTCAGGTCGGCGTGCGCCTGCGTTTCTGAGCCGCTTCGGCGTCACCTGTCGCCGAGGATCGCGGGCCCCGTCACGGGGCCCGCCTGCGTTTCACCGGGCCTTCTATCGGAACCGCCATGCTTGATGTCGTTCTCTACCAGCCCGAGATTCCCCCCAACACCGGCAACCTGATCCGGCTGTGTGCCAATACCGGCTTTCGCCTGCACCTGATCGAGCCGCTGGGCTTCGTGCTGGACGACAAGCGGCTGCGCCGCGCCGGGCTCGACTACCACGAGTGGTCGGCGCTGCGCGTGCACCGCGACTGGCCGGCCTTCCTCGAGGCGGTGAAGCCCGGGCGCGTCTTCGCCGTGTCCACCCGCGGGCGCACCGGGTATCATGAGCCGGCCTATCGCGAGGGCGACGTGCTGCTGTTCGGTCCCGAGACCCGCGGGCTGCCCCAGGCGCTGCTCGATGCCCTGCCCGAAGGACAGCGCCTGCGCATCCCCATGCTGGCCGAGAGCCGCAGTCTCAATCTTTCCAATGCCTGTGCGGTGATCGTCTTCGAGGCCTGGCGGCAGCTGGGCTATGCCGGCGCCGCACAGGTGGATCTGCCGAGGAAGCCCCGATGACCCCGACCATTGCCAGCCGCATCGCCCGGCTCAACCCCCGCCAGCAGGAGGCGGTGCGCTATATCGACGGCCCCTGCCTGGTGCTGGCCGGCGCGGGGTCGGGAAAGACCAGCGTGATCACCACCAAGATCGCCTACCTGGTGCAGGAGTGCGGGATGAGCGCCCGGCGCATCGCCGCGGTGACCTTTACCAACAAGGCGGCGCGGGAGATGAAGGAGCGGGTGGGGGAGATGCTCAAGGGCAAGCAGGGCCACGGGCTGACCGTCTCCACCTTCCACACCCTGGGGCTCAATATCATCCGCGGCGAGCTCAAGGCGCTCGGTTACAAGCCCGGCTTCTCGCTGTTCGACCCCGAGGACGCCAAGGCGCTGCTGCGCGACCTGATGAACAAGGACGCCCAGGTCGACGCCGAGCAGATCAACGCCGTCCAGCAGCAGATCTCGGCGTGGAAGAACGATCTGGTGCTGCCGGGCCAGGCACTGTCTCACGCCGGCAGCGATGACGAGCACTATGCCGCCCGGGTCTACGAGGCCTATGTGCGCCACCTCAAGGCCTACAATGCGGTGGACTTCGACGACCTGATCCTGCTGCCGGTGGTGCTGCTGCGCGACGACCCGGAGGCGCTGATGCGCTGGCGTCGCAAGATCCACTACATGCTGGTGGACGAGTATCAGGACACCAACGTCTCCCAGTACCTGCTGGTCAAGCTGCTGATGGGCGAGCGTGCCACCTTCACCGTGGTGGGCGACGACGACCAGTCGATCTACGCCTGGCGCGGCGCGCGTCCCGAGAACCTGGTCACCCTGGGCGAGGATTTTCCGCGGCTCAGGGTCATCAAGCTGGAGCAGAACTACCGCTCCACCGGCACCATCCTGCGCGCTGCCAATACCTTGATTGCCAACAACCCCCACGTCTACGAGAAGACCCTGTGGTCGGAGATGGGCCAGGGGGCGCCGATCCGCGTGGTAGTCAACCGCCATGAGGAGGCCGAGGCCGAACGGGTGGCCAGCGAGATCCTGACGCGGCGGATCAAGGAGCGGGCCGAGTGGCGCGACTTCGCGGTACTTTACCGCGGCAACTTCCAGGCCCGGCTGCTGGAGCTGAAACTCCAGCACTACCAGATCCCCTACAAGCTCTCCGGCGGCACTTCCTTCTTCTCGCGCAACGAGATCAAGGACGCCATGGCCTACCTGCGCCTGCTGATCAATCCCGCCGACGACAACGCCTTCTTGCGCATCGTCAACGTGCCGCGCCGGGAGATCGGCCCCGGTACCCTGGAGAAGCTCGCCAACTATGCCAACGGCCAGACCACCGGTCGCGGCATCTCGCTGTTCGCCGCCTGCCACGAGCTGGGCCTGGCCGAGCAGCTGCCGACCCGGGCCGTGGAGCGGCTGGGCCGCTTTACCCACTTTATCGACGGAGTGCGGCGGCGCATGGACGGCGGTGACGCCATCGCCGCCATTCGCGACATGCTGCGCGAGATGGACTACGAGGCCTGGCTCTACCAGAACGCCAGCGCGCCGACCATCGCCGAGCGGCGCATGGCCAACGTCTGGACCCTGATCGATCAGCTGGAGAAGTCCATGAACCGTGAGCCCGAGGACGATGCGGCCGCCGAGGCGGGCGAGACCGACGACGTGGAAGCGGCGATCTCCCGGCTGGTATTACGCGACATCCTCGAGCAGCAGGCCGAGGAGGACGACACCGACAAGGTGCAGCTGTTGACCATGCATGCCTCCAAGGGGCTGGAGTTTCCCCATGTCTACCTGATGGGCCTGGAAGAGGAGCTGTTGCCCCACCGCAACGCCATCGAGGTCGGCACCGTGGAGGAGGAGCGCCGCCTGGCCTATGTGGGCATCACCCGCGCGCGGCGCACCCTGACCCTGACTCTGGCCCGCCAGCGCAAGGCCTTCGGTGAGCTGATGGACTGCGCGCCGAGCCGTTTTCTCGACGAGCTGCCGGGCGACGACCTGGAGTGGGAGGGGCGGCCGGACCGCGAGGACCCCGAGAAGAAGCAGGCCCGCGGCCAGGATGCCATCGCCGGGCTGCGCTCGCTGTTAGGCTGAGGGCTCTTTATTGGGCTGAGGGCGCTCCATGCAGCGCAGGGCCCTGTGAAGGCTCAAACGCAAGGCCGTTGCGACCCATGCAAAACGGGGCGCCCTTAGGCGCCCCGTTCGTCTTGCTGCGACTCTCGATTTAGCGAGTCGGCTCGACCAGATAGTCGGTGGCGGCACGCACCTCGTCATCGGAGAGGTTGGCGTGGCCGCCCTTGGGCGGCATGGCGCCGATGCCGGTGATGGAGTTCTCGTAGAGGGTCTCCATGCCCTTCTCCATGCGCTCGGCCCAGTGGTCGTCGTTGCCACGAATCGGGGCGCCGGCGGCACCGGTCATGTGACAGGCCATGCACGCTTGGTTGTAGATGGCCTCGCCGTCGATACCGGCCCATGCCGGCTCGTCATCGTCCACGGCGGCCTCTTCGGTCGCGGCCGCTTCCACGGCTTCGTCCTCGACCGCTTCATCGGCTGCCACGGCGGCGGCTTCGGCTTCCTCTTCCAGCGCGCCCTCTTCGGTCACCGCCTCTTCGTCAGCCGCGGGCGCCTCCTCGGCAGGGGCTTCCTCCGCCGGGGCCTCGTCCTCGGCGACATCCGGCACGTCCATCACCGGCTCGAGCAGGTAGGCGGTGGAGGCGGCGACTTCCTCGTCGGAGAGGTTGGGATTGCCGCCGCGGGCCGGCATGGCGCCGATCCCGTTGATGGAGTTGGCCAGCAGCTCGTCCCAACCCTTGTCGAGGCGGTCGGCCCATTGCCCCTCGTTGCCGCGCACCGGGGCACCGGCGGCGCCGGTCTCGTGGCAGGCCATGCACACCCGGTTGTAGATCTCGCCGCCGTCGATGCCGTTGGCGTCGGCGACGTCATTGCCATTGGCCGGAGCGGCGGCGGTGCCGCAGTCTTCGCCCTGCAGGCACAGTTGGCCGGCCGGCTTCAGGCGCTCGGCAATGGCATCGCGGTCCACATCGGCCAGCGCGGACGAGGCGCCCGTCGTCAGGCCCAGGGTGGCCAGGCACCCCATGATCAGCTTGCTGGATTTCACTCTCACCACCTCTTGACGGTCCTGTAATCGAATTCTGTTCGTGGCGACGTCATCGTCGGCATCGCGACAGCCGAGGGATGCCATGATGCGCACAGTGCGCCCCAGTATACCGACAACCCAAACCGCTGGAAAACGCCGCTGCCTACGCCTTTGGCATCGAAGCGATATTGTGGCACACCCGGGCGGCCGTTGGCGCGCCCGCTGGCAGGTGCTGTCGGCGGCGGGGTATCGTGAGTCGGACATAACCCCGGCATGACGCAACGACGAGGCGACTGGCGTGAACGATTTCCCCCTCCCCGATGCCCGACCCTGTCACGCCGCTGCCCTGTCTCGGCGTTGCGCTGGCGCAGATGATCGACGGCCCGGTGATGACGGGGCCGGTGATTCGCCGCGCCCGGCAGGCGGCTGAGGCCGGCCATGCCTCGGCTTCTTCCAGGCAGCCGGTGGGGCGGCGTGCGTCGGCATGGCCACCTGGGGCTTGCGGTATGCGCGCTGCTGGCCTGGTCGCTGCTGGGCCAGGACGCGGCCGGCCTGCTGTTCCTGCCGGTCTGGGGAGTTGCGGCCCTGCTGATCGCCACCGGCAGCCTCGAGGCGGCGCGGCTGAGGCGCCGGGCCTGGCTCGGCCAGTATCTGCGCGACGACTCTCCCTGGCATGGCTGGCTGCGCGGCGGGCTGCTGATGCTGATCCGCCATCAGCTGCTGGGGGCCGGGCTGGCGCTGCTGCTGGTGGTGAAACTCCGCCTGCTGCCACCGGTCTATTGGGCGCCGCTGCTGGCCGGTGCGTTGGGGATGGTGGCGCTACGACACCTGCTGTGCCGCCGCCTGGGGCGCCATGTCATCGCCGCTTACCTGCCGGCGGTGACGCGCCGGCTGGTGGTGTGGCCGACGGCGAGCCTGGTGACCCTGGCGCTGGTCGGCCAGGCGCTGTGGCGTCCGCAGCCCTACCTGGTCGGGCTGGGCTGGGAGCAGGCGCTGATTCGTCACGTGCCGAGCGGTGGTGACAGCCTGCTGGCACTCGGCGAGCGGCTTGCCGAGGCCGTGACCCTGACCCAGTACTGGGCCATGCAGAACGCCGCGGAGCACCCGGCGCTGGGCGAGGGGCTGGTGCTGCTGGGCTGGGTGCTGCTGCTGTTGACCCAGAGCGCCTTCGCCTGGGCCTATGTGCGCCTGCTGGTGGGCGCCGACCGGCTTGCCGCCGGGGCGGGGCCGGCGACCGGCCGGCCGCCGCCATAGCGGGGGAGGCGCGCCACGCGGAACGGAGGGGTTGCCATGCCATCGATCGTCAAGGGGGCCACGCCGGGCACCACCGCCGGCACGGGGCGCTGGCGCTTCGCCGGCTGGCGCCGCTGGGGGCTGTCGCTGCTGATGGTCGGCCTGCTGTTGCTGGCCCTCGATCAGGGGCGTCGGCTGCTGCCCTCGGAGAGCGAGGCGCCGCTGTTTCGGGTGGTGGTGGGCGGTGAATCCCTGATCCTGGATGCCGATGCCCACGCGGCCTTCAACCGCGACCTGGCCGGCTTCGCCGCCGAGTTCGATGCCAGCCTGCAGCAGGAGCTGGCGCCCTGGCTGGCGCCGCGGCTGACGGCGGCCTTCGCCCCCCTGGAGGAGGCCGTGCCCGCCTACTTCGACTGGTACTTCTCGCTGCGCGGCAGCTACCTGCGGCTGGGCATGGCGATCGCCGGCGATCTCGACGACTGGCTCGAGGCCCGGCTGCACCGCCACCTTGTCGAGCAGAGCGGGATCGAGGCGTCGCTGGTCGCGCTCCAGGCCGACTTCGCAACACGGCTGGCGCAGGCCCAGCGGGAGCAGGTCGCGGCGCTGGAGCAGCGCCTGCATGCCCGCTATGTCGGACGACAGGCCACCGCGTCCACCGCCGAGCCCGGCCCTGTCATCGACCTGGGGCTGGTTTTCGACGAGGCCCTGCACGATAGCCTGGATCGGCTGCGCTGGAGCACGGCAGGTACCGGCGGGGCGCTGGGCCTGGTGGCGGGTCGCGCCCTGGCCCAGCGGTTCGCCGCCGGGGCCGCCGCCCAGAGCGCCAGGGTCGCCCTGGGGCGGGTCGCCGCTCGCCTGGGTAGCCAGGCCTCACGCTCCCTGGTCACCGGTGCCACCGCCGGGGCGGCGGCCGCACCCACGGGGCCCGGAGCCCTGGTGGCGGGCACGGCCGCGGTGGCGGTCTCGCTGGCCAGCTTCGCCGGCACCGAGTACGCGCTGCTCAAGGCCGAGGAGACGCGCTATCGCCCGGCCATGGAGGCGGAGCTGCTGGACGAGGTCGCGCGGGCCCGGGAGGAGGTCGGCGAGGCCCTGGAGGCCCGGGTATCCGCCAGTGCCGCCACCCTGGTGGCCAGGCTGGAGCGGACGATGGGCCAGGCGGAAACCGACGCCGAGGTGCCCGACGCCTACCGGATCTTCGGCCGCGGCTCATGAGTGCCGCAACCGCCCGCGGCGGGGCTCGCCGAGTGCCAGGCTGGACAGCCGGGCCCTGGCCAGTTACGATATTGCCGCTTCACGCCAAGCGTGGGGCATGCGCCCGTAGCTCAGTTGGATAGAGTATCGGCCTCCGAAGCCGAGGGTCGCAGGTTCAAATCCTGCCGGGCGCGCCACGAATCCCAAAAGGGGCCTACGACACCGTCGTGGGCCCCTTTTTGACTTCTAGCTAAGAAGCTGCATCGTTCCAGTTCCTCCGCTAGAAGAGCAGCAGCGTATCGTCGACAAGGTCGACGAACTGATGGCCCTATGCGACCAGCTCAAGGCCCGCCTCGGCGAGGCCGGCGAGACCCGTACTCACTTGGCCGAGGCGGTGGTGGAGCAGGCGGTGTCGTAGGAGATGTCGACCACAGCAGGGAGGCCAAGCGTGCGATACAACAAACCATGGCTCAGCTACCGCGACCAGCTGGAAACCCTCAAGGCGCGTGGGCTGACCGTCAGCGACGATGAGAAGGCCCTCGACTACCTGCAGCGCATCGGCTACTACCGGCTGAGCGGCTACTGGTTTCCCTTTCGCCAGCGCAGTGAGCTCTGCTGTGTCTGGCCCCGCCGGAGAGCGGGAAAGAAGGCCAGGAATGGCCGCGTCGAACGTATCGCGCTGGATGACTTCACGCCTGGCGCCACCTTCAGAGATGCCGTCGCGCTCTATGTCTTCGACAAGCAGCTGCGACTGCTGGTGATGGACGCCCTGGAGAGAATCGAGGTGGCATTCCGGGTCGATATCTCCCATACCCTCGGGGAGTACGGCCCTTTCTCCTACCTGGAGCCTGACCAGCTCTTCGAAGCCTTCGCCGAAGAGGTCAATCAAAAGACCGGCATTACCGACCACCAGGCCTGGCTGAAGAAGCAGGCACTGATGATCAACCGCTCCAAGGAAGAGTTTATTCGTCATAACAAGGAGAAGTACGGGCTGCCTCTCCCCATCTGGATCGCCTGCGAAGTGTGGGACTTCGGCACGCTTTCCACGCTCTACGACGGGATGCGTCAGGACGACCAGGATCGGATTTCCGCCCGCTACGGCATCCGTGATGGTCGAGTGCTCGCCTCCTGGCTGCGCAGCCTCAACTACCTCCGCAACGTCTGCGCCCACCATAGCCGGCTGTGGAACCGCAACATGGTGGATCAGCCCAGAAAACCGGGCAGTGGGGACGTGCCTCTCTTCGAGAGCGCCTGGCAGCCTGGAAATGAGCACGTGCTGGCGCGCGTCTTCGTCCTGCTGTGCGTGATCCAGCATCTGCTGTCCACCATCAACCCCAGCTCAAGCTGGTGGCAACGTCTCAAACACTTGCTGCAAGCGTTTCCCGACCTCGCCCATGTCGGGCTCGATCTGCATGGCATGGGCGTCATCGAAGGGTGGGAGCAGTGGGAATGGCCAGAGCAGCCAACGAGCGGCCATTAAAAAACCCCTCAGCAGCTTCACCGCAGAGCGGATCCACCGATCGGGGCCGTGTTGGGGCACATTATAGAGAGCGCCGAGGGCTACCGCAAAAAGAGATATATAGCCCCTAAGCATAAGGAAACGTTTATGGCCATCGAACAGGGCATCTGAAAGCTGGCGGACAGCGCTGGCGAGCCACCGCGCAAGCTGCGCCCCGCAGGGCTTGCCGACGAGGGGCTGCTGGAAGAGCAGATCATGCAGGATGTCGCGATCCTCAATCGGGACTGGCTGCTGATCGGCCGCCAGGTGCGCACCCCTAAGCTACCGGCGCGAAGAGCAGAGCGAGGTCATCCTCATCGAACAGAGGACCTTCGGTCTTGTGCTCGGCTCCGCCTTCGAGAATCGATGACGCAAGGTCCGCCTTGCGTGCCTGCAGGCTCAGGATGCGCTCCTCCACGGTACCTGCACACACCAGTTTGTAGACGAATACCGGGTTCTGCTGGCCCATGCGGTGGGCGCGGCCGGTCGCTTGGGCCTCTACCGCCGGGTTCCACCAAGGGTCGTAGTGGATCACGGTATCCGCGGCGGTGAGGTTGAGCCCCGTGCCGCCGGCCTTGAGGCTGATCAGGAACACCGGAATCTCGCCCTGCTGGAATAGTGTGACCCGCTGGGTGCGGGTCTTGCCCGGTGTGTCGCCGGTCAGGGTCGTGAAGGGGATGCCGTCTTTCTCCAGAGTCTGACCGATCAGCCCTAGCATTTCGGTGAACTGGGAGAAGATCAGGATACGCCGCCCCTCCTCCACCAGGGGCGGCACCAGCTCGCTAAGCTGTTCCAGCTTGGCGGATCGTTTCACCTTGCGCACACTCTCCAGCTTGACCAGCCGTGGGTCGCAGCACACCTGACGTAGCTTGAGCAGCGCATCGAGCATGACGATGCCGGAGCCGGCCAGGCCGCGCTCGGCCACCGCCTGCTGGACCCGCTGGTGCTGGGCCAGGCGCAGGCTCTCATAGAGCTCGCGCTGGGCGCCGCTCAGGGTGACCTCACGGCTGACTTCGGTCTTCTCTGGCAGTTCCGTCAGCACCTGCTGCTTGGTGCGGCGAAGCATCAGCGGGGCGATGCGCCGGGAAAGGCGCTGGCGCAGCGCAAGGTCGCCCTCCTTCTCGATGGGGGTACGAAAGCGCTGGCCGAACCACTGCTGGCTACCCAGCGCCCCCGGGGCCACGGCGTCGAGTTGGGCCCACAGCTCACCCAAGTGGTTCTCCAAGGGCGTGCCAGTCATGGCGATGGCGCGCCCGATCTTGAGCTCGCGCACTGCGCGGGCGGTCTGGCTGGCAGCGTTCTTGATCGCCTGGGCCTCATCGAGCACCAGCAAGCCGAAGTCGTGCTCGCGTAGACGCTCCAGGTCGCGGATCAGCAGCGCATAGGTGGTCACCGCCAGGTCGGCAGTGGGCAGCATTTTCTCGAATTGACGCTCGCGCTGGGCCTTGCCGCCTTGCAGGGCCACCACCTCGAGTTCGGGGGCGAAGCGAGCTGCTTCGCTGCACCAGTTGCCTACCAGGCTGGTGGGGGCTACCACCAGGGTCGGTCGGTCCAGCACCCCGCGGGCACGCTCATCGAGCAGATGTGCCAGCACCTGTACTGTCTTGCCAAGGCCCATGTCGTCGGCCAGGATACCGCCAGTGCCCAGCTCCGAGAGAAAGCGCATCCAGGCGATGCCGCGGGCCTGATAGTCGCGCAACTCGCCGGTAAACCCGGGGGGCGACGGCAGGCTGGCAGGCAGTGTGCGTAGGCGCCGAGCCAGGTCAGTCACATCCTCACGCCCCGCCCAGCGCTCGTGCTCGGCTAGTGGTGCCACCTTCTCGGCTGCGGTCAGCGGCAGGCGCACGGCTGCCTCCGAGTCGCTCTCGTCATTGAGCCAGTCGAGGATGGGTGCCATCAGGGATCGCAGCCGTGCAAGCGGCATCACCAGGCGGCGGTTTTCGGGCAGGGTCAGCGTCCAGGTGGCGTTTTCTGCCTCATCGTCGGTGGGTTCTAGCGGGAACCGGGGATCCTTGAACAGGCGGCGCAGGATCGGCAGCAGGTTGAGCCGCTCGCCTTCCACCTCGATATCCAGCGCCAGGTCGAACCAGCCGTTGCCGGCCGGCTCCAGCTCGCCGTACCAGTCATCCGGCTCTACGTAGATCGGCTCCTCGGGGAACTCATCATCGAACTCGACCAGGCAACCGGCCTCGCGAAGCCGAGCGATCATCTCCCACCAGCCATCGGGGCCGGCCAGGTGGGTCGCCCACTCGGCGGCAGTGGTCGGTAGTGTGCCCTCGAGGGGCAGCAGCAGCGACCATTCAGGAAGATCGAGATGGGCGGGTACTGCCTCGATCTGCTGCAAATACTCCAAGGGCACCACACCGGACGGTAATGACCGCACCAGTGCTATTTCCGCCTCGGAGTCGCGCATCACGGTGAGGCGCTGCCCGTCCCGGAAGACCTGAGCGCTCTTGCCCTCTTCCGGTGGCACCTCGATGCCATCGTAGTCGAAGCCTACCACTGCCGCGCCCACCTCGACCCAGCGAGGCACCATGGCGCCGTCGCGGTAGCCCAGTTGCCCGGAACCTATCCGCATGGTGATCTTGAGTTGCGGGATCAGCCCTTCCAGAGTGCGTGCCTCTACCGCTTGGGGAGCTGGCAGCCGCTTGGCAAGGGCCGGCGCCTGATGCATGCGTTCGGTGAGCCAGTCGCTCATCTCCGGGGGCAGCGACGGCGCTCGTCGCAGGCGCATCAGAAGGTCGGCGTCTCCCTCCAGGCGCCCAAAGCGACCATTTTTGCTGTCGAGATAGCAAAGCTCGGTGCCGGCGCGCACGATAGCGGCCTCATGGGAGATCACCCCAGCCGGCTCAGCATCCGCCCGCAGGTGCTGATGGCCATCGGTATCCGGCTCCCAGGCGAGTGTCAGACGACAGGCCGGGCCCGGATCGAGCATGGCACCCGTCTGCTTGGGGTGGAAGAGTAGCGGCGGTGAATCACTCTCCAGCAGCGACCAGAGCGCTCGCGCCTGAAAGGTGTGGGTAACCAGGCTCCAATATTGCTCGTACCCCCCGGCGAGCTGACGGCGCTGCTCGCCGAGCATCAGCAGCTCCAGGGCTTCTTCCTGATCGGGTGCCAGCCCTTGCGGCGGCTTAGGCAAGAGACTGCCGCCGCGCCTCACCATAATGGGTCGAGGCTTGACCCAGCCGTTGCCGCGACTGCGCTGCTTGCTGGGCCGCATCCACACTGGTGACACCTTGAGCGTCGGCGAGCGGGGGTTCGGATCAATATCGAGGAACAACGCCAGGCGGTAATCCTCTTCCAGTTGTTCGGCCGCCATGCTGGCCCCGGATGGCGCCTCGAGCTCGGCCAGCCATGATTCCCAACGTTGCTTGAGCGAGGCCGTATCGTCCTGGGCCGCCATGCCTTTGGCCTCCATGTCGTCGAGAAAACTGCGGATCACCGCCGCTGCATGCTTGCACTGGCGCCCCACCGGGCAGCTGCAGTCGCTGACAACCCCCATGTCCGGGCTGTAGGGATCCACGGCAACGCTCGTGAGGTAGCGGCTGCGCCCGCTGCCATTCACCTGGGCCCGCAGCACCAGCAGTTCTCCCTGGCGCTCTAGGCGGGAGCCTTCGCACACCTTGCCCTGGCGTGCATAGGCCAGCCCACGCGACAGTGAACGTGCATCGAAACTTCGCTGCCAGTGGGTAGTATCCAGGGTGTGGTAGAGCGCTAGGGCAGTATCTGCGAGATGGACATCTGGCAAGCTGATTCCTCCAGGATTGAGGGCAAGGTTGGTATTGGAGCGAACCCCGACGCCCTCCGCAACCAGCCAGTGGCACGATACACGGTATCTCGCTCTGATTGCTGCCCAGCGATCAAGGGGATCTCTTTGATTTCGTGGGCCGATGTGGCGGAGCCAGGTGCGTCCCAAGTCCTCGGGCCTTCAGGGTGTATACTCCTGCGACCCTTTTTCGATACGGATGGCACCATGCTGATCGCCCTCGTGACCCTGGCGCTGGCGGGAATCATCAAGGGCGCGATCGGGTCGGGCGTGCCGGTGATCGTCGTGCCCGTCCTGACCATGCTCTACGACGTCCAGGTGGCGATTGCCGTGCTGCTGGCGCCCAATCTCATCAGTAACGCCTGGCAGGTGTGGCACTATCGCCGCCACTTGCTGCCCCGCGACTTTCTGCTGGCCTTCTCGCTCAGCGGTGGCCTGGGGGTGGCCGTGGGCACCTGGGCGCTGGTGGTGGTCGACAAGGAGACCCTGTCGGTGGTGGTGGCGGGCTGCATCCTGCTCTATCTGGCGATGCGCTGGCTCAACGGCGCTCGCGCGCTGCCCTACGCCATCGCCCGGCGCCTGGTGCTGCCCCTGGGCGGGCTTGGGGGGCTGCTGCAGGGGGCCGCAGGCATGTCGGCGCCGGTGTCGGTCTCCTTTCTCAACGCCATGCAGCTCGACCGCCGGGTCTATATCGGCTCGATCTCGACCTTCTTCGCTGCGATCACCGTGGTGCAGATTCCGGCGATGCTGACGGCTGGCCTGCTCACCTGGCCCCTGGCGGCGGTCAGCCTCCTGGCGCTGGGGGTGATCGCGGCGGCCATGCCTCTGGGCGCGCGTCTGGGGCGCCGGCTGTCGCGGCGCTGGTTCGACAGGGCGATCATGGCGCTGCTGTTCGTGATTGCCATGAAGATCCTGATCGAGGCCTTCGTGATCGGCTAGCGTTTCGTGCCGCCGTGTTTCCGATAAGAAATCCATTTCCCGTTTTCGGTGGCATTGTCCCTGGCCATGCCCTCTCTATATCGGAATGGTACCGTGTGGCGGCCTGGAAGCGGGGAAGGGGATTTCCGATGCGTTTCTGTTGTTTCTTATAGGAAACATGGGCTAGTCTGGGGCTCCGGGTCCGGCCCGGCGTCTTGACGCCGCCGCTTGGCCAACCACTGGCCCGTCCCCCGACATCCGCAAGCAGAGGCCGCCTCGATGAGCCAACTGAAACGCACCCCGCTGTTTGACCTTCATGTCGCCCAGGGCGCCAAGATGGTGCCCTTCGCCGGTTACGAGATGCCCGTCCAGTACCCGGCGGGCGTCAAGCAGGAGCACGAGCACACCCGTGCGGCCTGCGGTCTGTTCGATGTGTCGCACATGGGCCAGCTGCTGCTGCGCGGGCCCGCGCCGGCCGAGGCGCTGGAGCGCCTGGTGCCGGCCGACATCGTCGGCCTGCCGGAGGGCATGCAGCGCTATGCCCTGTTCACCAACGAGGATGGCGGGATTCTCGATGACCTGATGGTGGTCAACGCCGGCGACTGCCTCTATCTGGTGGTCAATGCCGCCTGCCAGGCGCAGGACATCGCCCACCTGCGCGCGCATCTTGCCGAGGGTCACGAGATCGAGGTGCTGGACCGTGGGCTGCTGGCCCTGCAGGGGCCCAAGGCCGCCGAGGTGATGGCACGGCTCTGCCCCGCGGCCTGCGAGCTGGTCTTCATGCAGCACGGTCGGTTCCACCTCGACGGCGCCGAGGTGTGGATCAGCCGCAGCGGCTATACCGGCGAGGATGGCTTCGAGATGTCGGTCGCCGCCGACCAAGCCGAGGCGCTGGCACGGCGCCTGCTGGCGGAGCCGGAAGTGGCGCCGATCGGCCTGGGGGCGCGCGACTCGCTGCGCCTGGAGGCCGGGCTCTGTCTCTATGGCCATGACCTGAATACCGGCACCACCCCCGTCGAGGGCGGCCTGATCTGGGCCATCGGCAAGCCGCGCCGGCACGCCGGCCCGCGTCCCGGCCGCTTCCCCGGCGCCGACCTGATCCTGCACCAGGTGGAGGTCAAGGATCACAGCCGCAAGCGGGTCGGCCTGCTGGGCGAAGGCCGTGCCCCGGTGCGGGAGGGTGCCGAGCTCTACGATGAGGCGGGCCATCTGATCGGCATGGTCACCTCCGGCGGCTTCGGGCCGACGCTCGGCAAGCCGGTCGCCATGGGCTATGTGCCGGTCGCCCACGCCGAGATCGGCACTCGGGTGTATGCCGAGGTCCGCGGCAAGCGCCTGCCGATGGTGGTCAGCAAGATGCCCTTCGTCACGCCGGGCTACTATCGGGGAAAATGACGCTGAGCCCCGGCTGACTCCGGTTGCGGGCTGGCCGCGGCATCCGGCAACAAACCGCAAGGCGGGCGCCAGAAGGCGCCCGCCTTGCTGCCATAATGGTTTGGAGAGCGTGGATCAGCGGGCCAGGTAGGCCAGCGCTCCTGCCGCCATGGCCTCGATGCCGGTGCGCAGGGTCACGTCGTTGCCGGGGAAATAGTAGGGCGAATGCGGCATCTCCAGCTGGCGCATCTTCTCGGCAACCCCCTGGCCGGGCGTATCGGCCCAGCGTTCGGCCGGCGTGGCGCCGATGAACCAGTACACGCAGGGGATGTCCTTGCCGCCGAAGCCCCCCGCCTCAGCGTTGCCGAAGTAGGGAAAGTCCTCGCTGCCGTTGAGCCGCGGCATTGCATAGAGGCTCGCCTCGCCGAAGTGCTCGGCGTGGGCGCGGCGCACCTGCGCCACCGCCACGGGGTCGTTGTGCAGGGCGATGGTCTCGTTGAGCACCCGGAACTCGGGGGGCCTGGGCGAGCGTCCCGCCTCGCATTCGGCGCGCACGATGCGCTCGATGCTCTCCACCACCTGGCGGTGCAGGGCGTTGTCGAAGCTGCGCACGTTGATCTCCAGCTCCGCCGAGTGGGGGATGATGTTGGCCTGGGTGCCGGCGGCAAGCTTGCCGACCGTGACCACCACGGTCTCCTCCGGCGGCACCTCCCGGGCGACGATGCTCTGCAGGCGGGTCACCACGTGGGCGGCGATCACCACCGGGTCCACCGCCTGGGCGGGCATGGAGCCGTGGCCCCCGGCGCCGTGGATGGTCACCGCCAGGTTGGTGCAGGCGGCCATGGCGCCGCCGGCGATATGCCCGACGCTGCCGGCCAGGGCCGGCATATTGTGCTGACCGAGGATCACGTCGGGGCGGGCGAAGCGCTCATAGAGGCCGTCCTCGAGCATCGCCCTGGCCCCGCCGAAGATCTCCTCGGCGGGCTGGCAGACCAGCATCAGGGTGCCTTGCCAGTTCTCCCTCAGTGCGACCATCGCCGCGGCGGCGCCCACCACGCAGCTGCTGTGCAGATCATGGCCGCAGGCGTGCATCAGCGGCACCTCGTGGCCATCCTCGGCGATGGCGGTCTCGCGGCTGGCGAAGTCGAGGCCGGTCGCCTCCTCGATCGGCAGGGCGTCCATGTCGCCGCGCAGCATCACCGTGGGGCCCTCGCCGTTGCGCAGCAGGGCCACCACGCCGGTGCCGCCGACGCCGCGGGTCACCTCATAGCCGTGCCCCTCCAGGGCCTTGGCGAGTCGTGCGCTGGTCCTGTGTTCCTGGAAGGGCAGCTCGGGAGTCTGGTGCAGCTGGCGGTAGAGCGCCTGGATCTCCTCGAGGGTCGCGTCTACCTGGGCGCCGATGGCGCCCTTGAGGTCCAGCGTCGGGGATGGGGTTGTCATCATGGTCTCCATGGCGCTTATTGGGTGCGTTGCGGGGTCGGAGCCGCCAGGGCGGGCTTGCCGAGCCACTGCCAGGCCGCCACCACGCCGACGTTGAGCAGCATGGCCCAGATGCCGGCGTGCCAGCCCAGCGGCGAGCTCCAGACGAACTCCATCAGCAGGTAGGCGAGGCTGCCCACCAGGGCGCCGGCCATGACGCTGGCGCGACGCAGCTGCGGCAGGAAGAGTGCGCCGAGCACCATCGGGAAGAGCTGGACGATCAGGCCGTAGGCGCCGAGCAGCAGCAGCACCAGCGAGGCGGGATTGGCCAGGGCGAAGAGGTAGGCGATCAGCGACAGACCGAGCACGCTCCAGCGGGTGGCGCTGACCACGGCCTTCTCGCTGGCCCCCTTCATCAGGGTGGGGCCGGCCACGTCGCGCACCAGCACGATGGCGGCGGTATGGGCCAGGTTGGCGCCGGTGGACATGGCCGCCGCCAGCGCCCCGGAGAGCATCAGGCCGACCACCCAGGGCGAGAAGTTGGCCACGTCCATGACCATGCGCAGCAGCACGGTATCGGCGCGCGCCAGCGGGTCATCGGCAAACACCAGGATACCGGCGAAGCCGATGAACAGCAGCGGCACCAGCAGGTAGGCGTAGAGCGGGTAGAAGACGCTGACCTTGCGCAGCGTCTTGCCGCTGTCGGCGGAGTAGAACTTCATGAACAGGTGCGGCCACATGGCGCCGCCGAAGGCGCTGACCAGTACCGCGGTGCTGAAGTAGCCCCAGTTCATGCCGGTGGCCCCGGGCAGGGTCAGGTATTCGGGCATGGTCAGCTGGATCTGGCTGAACATCTCGCCGACCCCGCCGTAGAGGCGCTCGGAGATCGACAGGCCCAGGAACCAGGCGATGGCGATCATCATGATGCCCTGGATCAGGTTGGTCCAGCCGATGCCGTTCAGGCCGCTGCAGAAGACGTAGGCGGCCACCACCACGAAGGCCAGCAGGGCGCCCAGCCAGAAGGGGATCAGGCCGTCGGTGGCCGCCTGGAACAGCAGCCCCGCCCCGGCGATCTGGATGGTCAGGTAGGGCACCAGGGCCAGCACCCCGATCACCCCGGCCAGGATTCCCAGCGGCTTGCTCTGGTAGTGGTCGGCGATCATGTCGCCCTGGGTCAGGTAGCCCTTCTGGCGGCCCAGCTCGGCGACCCGTGGGCCCATGGCCCAGATGGTGATCGGCACCAGCGACAGGTAGGCGAGGATGTAGAAGGCCGGCGCGCCGTGCTGGTAGCTCCAGCCGGGTGCACCCAAGAAGGCGAAGGCCGAGAAGATCTCGGCGCCGAGGATGAAGAACAGGATCACCACGCCCACGTGGCGTCCGCCGGCCACGTAGCCCTCGAGGCTCGAACTCTGCTGGCCGCGAGCGCGCAGACCCACCCAGAGCACGCCGAGGAGGTAGGTGAGGGTAATACCGACGACGATCAGCGAATCAGTCATGGCGGCCACCTCCGTGACGGATCACGTAGGCCACCCACATGCCGGCGAACAGCACCAGCATCCACAGGATGTACCAGAAGAACAGGAAAGGGAGGCCCAGCACGGTGGGCTCGATACGGTTGGCGATCAGGGCGCCGGGCCAGATCATGGCCAGGGTGCACAGCGCGAAGTGCAGCCCCGTCAGCAGGTGGTAGGTCTTGGTCATGGGGAGAGTCCAGCTCGCACAGGGCGAGACTTGTTATGGGTTGTCTCCTCACTATGGAACAGCGCAAAAGATAGCAAAAATATAGGTTTTGGATGGTTGCCATGCTGACATGGTATGGCTAGTGTCCGGAGGGAACCCGCATCTCCCAAGGGGGCGCCTGCATGGAGTTTCGCCAGCTCAGCTATTTCGTCGCGGTGGTGGAGACCGGTTCGATCTCCGCCGCTAGCCGCCGGGTGCATGTCGCCCAGCCGGCGCTGACTCGGCAGATTCGGCTGCTGGAGGAGGACCTGGGCACCCGGCTGCTGGATCGGCATGCTCGCGGCGTGCGCCTGACGGTCGCCGGCAAGGCCCTCTTCGAGGAAGCGGTGCCGCTGCTCGATGCCCGCACCCGGATCCGGGCGCGGCTCTCGGCGCTGGGCAGCGGCCTGACCGGCAAGCTCAGCCTGGGCATTACCGTGGCCCATCTGTGGGTGCCGGAGGTGGCAGACCTGCTGGGCCGCTATCGGGCCTGCTATCCCCAGGTCGGCTTCGAGGTCTTTCCGCTGCTCTCCGGCCCCCAGCTCGAGCGTCTGCGCGAGGATACCCTGGATGCCGGCATCCTCTACCTGGACAGCGGTGAGCAGCCGGGGCTGGAGACGCGTCTGCTGCAGCATGACCACCTGATGCTGGCGGTGCCGGCGTCATCGCCGTGGGCGAGATCGCCGCCCCGCCGCCTGGCTGACCTTGCCCAGGCGGAGTTCGTCTGGGGACACCGCAGCATCTCGCCGGTCTACTACGACCGGGTCGTAGCGCACCTGGCGCACCTGAACTTCGAGCCCCGCGTGGTGCAGTATGGCGCCGACAACATCACCATCCTCAGCATGGTGGCCGCCGGGCTGGGGGTGGCCATCGTCCCCGCCGCCAGCGGCCACCACCCCATGCCGGGCATTCGCTTCCTGCGCCTGGCGGAGCTCGACGCCTGCGACATGCCGCTGTGGATGGCCTGGCGGTCGGGCAACGACTCCCCGGCGCTGGCCAATCTGGTCGACCTGGTGGGCAGCTGTTTCGGCGGATAGTCGCAGGGGGCTGGGTGATGCGGTCCGGTTCAGCCGATGCTGCTGCGAATGAGGCGTGCCTTCTCCTGCAGCAGGGGCAGGTGCTCCTTCAGCAGCGTGTCCATGCCGACCCGGGCGGCATTGGTGCTGATGTTGATGGCGCCCAGCAGCTTGCTATGAGTGTCGAAGGCCGACACGGCAATGGAGCGCAGGCCGGAGTCGAGCTCCTGGTCGGCAACGGCGTATCCCTGCTGGCGCACTGCCATGATGCACCTGCGTAGCTCGGCTTTTTTGACGATGCTCTTGTCGGTATGCGGTTTCAGCTCCACCCGATCGAGCCAGGCATCCAGTTCGTCGTCGGTCAGCTGGGCCAGCAGCACCCGCCCCATGGAGGTGTAGGCGGCCGGCAGGCGGGTGCCCACCGAGAGAGTGATCGCCATCAGCCGGTGGCGAGAGGAGGAGCGGGCCACATAGATGACATCGTCGCCGTCCAGCACCCCGAGCGAAGAGGATTCGCCGCAGGTGTCGGTGATCTCTTCCAGCACCTGCTGGATCACGCTGCGGTAGTCGTTGGCGGAGAGGAACGCATAGCCGAGCTGCAGCACCCGCGGGGCCAGCTCGAAGACGCGCTGCTGCTTGCGCACATAGCCCAGGGCATGCAGGGTGAGCAGGAACCGACGCGCCTTGGCTCGGTTCATCCCGGTACGTTGAGCCACCTCGCTCAGGGTCATGCGTGGGTGGGCCTCATCGAAGGCCAGGATCACCTCCAGCCCGCTGGCCAGGGCGGTGACGAAGTCCCGATCGTCGGGGCTGAGTACGTCTTTCTCTTCGGTCATGTCCGATGCGTCGCTTGTAACTGGATGTGGTGACTCGGGCGCTTTCCCTCCATCCTAGCACAATGTTCGCATAGCGAATATGGGTGCGTATACCTGCGAGCGAAAAGCCGTAGTGCAGAGATCTTATCTTATACCTTGGTAGTGGCCATCGCCCATTCTGGCTCCGCCTACCCCGGCCCGCTTCCTCGGCAACCGACCGAAACACCAAGACATTATCCGCTGCATCGCAATGGGAGGCCTGGCCTCCCTTTGGCATGCCTGGAATCCGGGATTTGACGTCGGCCGGGATCGGGAGTAATTTGTTCGCATAACATATTATTGTTCGTTATTCGAACAATAGGAACGGCCACCAGGAGAAGATCCCATGGCCGAGTTCCTGAGCCTGCATGACGCGGTGGCGCGCTACGTCCACGACGGCGCCACCGTGGCCATGGAGGGCTTCACCCACCTGGTTCCCTTCGCCGCGGGTCACGAGGTGATCCGCCAGGGGGGGCGCCACCCTGATCGAATGGTGTAACGGAGGTCCTATGGCATTTCTGAACATCGAGGGGCGCTGCGTCGCCTACCGCCTGCTAGGCGCCGAGGCCAACCCCCTGGTGGTACTGGCCCATCCGCTGGGCATGACCCAGGCGGTGTGGGACGACCTGCTGCCGGCGCTGCTGCCGCGATACCGGGTGCTGGCCTGGGACCTGCCCGGCCACGGCGCCAGCCAGGCTTGGGGCGAGGCCCCCATCACGCCGGCCGACCTGGCTACTGAGGTCCTGGCCTTGGCCGATCACGCCGGTGCCGAGCGCTTTCACTTCGTCGGCACCTCCATCGGCGGGGTGGTGGGCCAGCAGCTGCTAGCCGAGCACGCCGAGCGCCTGCTCTCTGCCACCCTGACCAACACCGGGGCGGTGATCGGCACCGAGGAGCTGTGGACCACCCGCGCCGGGCGCGTGCGCCAGGAGGGCCTAGCGGCGATGGCCGAGGAGATCGTGCCGCGCTGGTTCGCCCCGGCCCGGATCGAGGCCGAGCCGGCCCTGAAGGCGGGCTGGTGCACCCAGATGGGCCGCGGCGACGACGACTCCTACGCCAGGCTCTGCGAGATGCTGGGCCGCCACGCCTTTACCGGCAAGCTCGCCAGCAAGCCGGTGAAGGTGCAGCTGCTGGGCGGCAGCGTGGACCTGGCTACCCCGCCGGCGACCCTCGAGGCCCTGGCCGCCGAGCTCGACGGCGCTTCTCTGGAGATCCTCGAGGGTGTCGGCCACGTGCCCGCCGTGGAGGTGCCCGGCCTCTTCGCCGAGAAGCTGTTGGCCGCGATCCAAGAGGGCTGAGCTGCCCCCGTTGCCACGAGCGCACATACAACGACATCTCCCCCACTCGAACAGCCGCACCGATGCGAAGCGTCGGTGCGAAGCGAGGTCACCATGTCCAACCCCTGCATTATCTGCGTTGCCATTACCGGCAGCCTGCCCCGTAAGGAAAACAACCCGGCCGTTCCCATCACCATCGAGGAGCAGGTCGAGAGCACCCAGGCGGCCTTCGAGGCCGGGGCGACCATCGCCCACTGCCATGTGCGCAACGACGACCAGACGCCGAGCTCGGATCCCGAGAAGTTCGCTCGCCTGATGGAAGGCCTGCAGAAGTACTGTCCGGGCATGATCATCCAGCTCTCCACCGGGGGCCGTTCCGGTGCCGGCGAGGAGCGCGGCGGCATGCTGCCGCTCAAGCCCGACATGGCGAGCCTGTCGGTGGGCTCCAACAACTTTCCCACCCGCGTCTACGAGAATTCGCCTCAGCTGGTGAACTGGCTGGCCGAGGAGATGCTCAAGTACGACATCAAGCCCGAGATCGAGGCCTTCGACCTGTCGCACATCCACCAGGCGGTAGCGCTCTCCAAGCAGGGCAAGCTCAAGGCGCCGCTCTACGTCCAGTTCGTGATGGGCGTGAAAAATGCCATGCCCGCCGACAAGCCGACCTTCGACGTCTACATCGAGACCCTCAAGCGCCTGGCCCCGGATGCCCAGTGGTGCGGTGCTGGGGTCGGCCCCAACCAGCTGATGCTCAACGAGTGGTCCATCGCCGCCGGTGGCCACACCCGTACCGGCCTCGAGGACAACGTGCGCCTCGACCGCGACACCCTGGCCCCCTCCAACGCGGCCCTGGTCGAGCGCACCGCGGCCCTGTGCGAGAAGTACGAGCGTCCGGTGGCCAGCTGGCAGCAGGCTCGTGAGATCCTCGGCCTCAAGGCCGTCTGAGCTCTTTATGGGACTATCCACGCCGCCTCCAGCCATTGGAGGCGGCGTTTGTTATGTTGCGATCAGCTCGCGGTAAACAGCTGCCGGCATCCCGGCTGGGCCTGGACACCCTTGACCGCCTGCCCCTCGCCTGCGATTGGTGAGACGCCTCCCCACCGAGCCGCCGTCCATCCAGCCTGGCAGGCATCCTCAGGGATAGCGCCCGCTGCGGCGGTTCTCCACCAGTACCTCGAGGATGGCGTTGGCCTCCCGCATGATCGGCGAGGGCGTCTCGCCGCGGCGTCGGCTGCACAGCACCGGCGACGTCAGGCTCCTGTCGGCGAGGTAGACGAAGCTCACGCCGTCGCGTCGCACGCGCTTGACCTGCTCCGGTACTAGGCTGATACCGATCTCCGAGGCCACCAGGCCCAGCGCCGTCTGCAGCTCGTTGGCCTCCTGCACCACTTCCACCTTGAGCCCCTGGCGGCGGAACAGGCCCAGCATGATGTCGGCCATGCTGGGGCGGGGCTTGGCGGGGAAAAGAATCAGCGGGTAGCGGGCCAGCGCCTCGAGGGTGGGGGTGGTGCCCTCCAGGGGGTGGCCGCAGGGCACCGCGGCCATGATCGGCTCGTCGAAGAGTACCTCCTGCTCCACTTCCGGGTCGTCGATGCGCAGGCGGCCGAAGCCCATGTCGATGCGCCCCGCCTTGAGGGCCTGGATCTGCTGCACCGTGGTCAGCTCGGCCAGACTCAGCTCGACATTATCCTTTTGTCGTAAGTCACGCACCAGCAGCGGCAGCTGCCCGTAGAACACCGAGGGCACGAAGCCGATGCTGAACAGCACGCGCTTGCTACGGGCCATGCGCCGGGTGGCCGCCACCGTGGCGTCCACCTTCTCCAGTATCTGCAGCGCATGCTGCTGGAAGAACAGCCCGGTAGGGGTCAGGCGCAGGCCGCGGGGCCCTCGCTCGAACAGCTCGGCGCCCACTTCCTGCTCCAATTGCTTGATCTGTCTGGATAAAGGCGGCTGCGACATATGCAGCTTCTCGGCCGCACAGGTCAGGTTGAGCTCCTCGGCCACCACGCAGAAGTACCTCAGATGGCGCAGCTCCATGATACCTCCAGGGTATGGCGGGACACCTAAACAATATTGGTTCCGCTTTTCCGCTGCAATCACACTGCTTCCCAATCATCGAAACATCTGGATTGGGAACCGCCATGACACCCCTGATCGACACCATCGAGACGCTGCTGGTCGACCTGCCGACCATCCGTCCCCACAAGCTCTCCATGACCACCATGGCCTGCCAGACCATGGTCATCGTGCGCATGCGTCACAGCGACGGCATCGAGGGCCTGGGCGAGGGCACCACCATCGGTGGCCTGGCCTACGGCCCCGAGAGCCCCGAGAGCATCAAGCGCAATATCGACAGCTACCTGGCGCCGCTGCTGATCGGCCAGCCGGCCGACAATCTCAACGCCCTGCGCGCCCGGCTGGCACGCCACACCCGCGGCAACATGATCGCCAAGTCGGCGCTGGAGACGGCCCTGCTCGATGCCCAGGGCAAGCGCCTGGGCCTCAGCGTGGCCGAGCTGCTGGGCGGCGCCCGTCAGGAGCACCTGCCGGTGCTCTGGACCCTGGCCAGCGGCGATACCGCCAAGGATATCGATGAGGCGCTGCTGCGTCTGGAGCAGCAGCGCCACCGCGATTTCAAGCTCAAGATCGGCGCCAACCCGGTGGATCGCGACGTGCGCCACGTGGCCGCCATCAAGGAGGCCCTGGGCGAGCGGGCCAGCGTCCGCGTCGACGTCAATCAGGCGTGGGACGAAGCCACCGCGGTGCGCGGCATCGCCGCCCTGCAGGAGGCCGGCATCGCACTGATCGAGCAGGCCATCCCGGCCCGCGAGCACGCCGGCCTGATCCGCCTGGCCAACCGCTTCGAGGTGCCGATGCTCGCCGACGAGGCGGTGCAGGACGCCCGCGACGGCTTCGACTTGGCGGCCGGCGGCTTCAGCGGCGCCTTCGCCCTGAAGATCGCCAAGTCCGGTGGCCTGGGCGGCGTGCTGGAGCTGGCCCACGTGGCCCAGGCCGCGGGCATCGGCCTCTACGGCGGCACCCTGCTGGAGGGCACCATCGGCACCGCCGCCTCCCTGCACGCCTGGGCGACCCTGCCCGAGATGGCCTGGGGCACCGAGATGTTCGGTCCGCTGCTGCTCCAGGACGACATCGTCGAGACGCCGCTCGAGTACCACGACTTTGGAGTGGCCCTGCCATCCGGCCCGGGCCTTGGCATCACCCTGAATGAAGCCAAGCTGGCCCGGTATTCGCGCCAGTAAGCGAGCGCTTACAGACTGAGGAGGAGAGAGCGATGCTGTTTCACGTGGAAATGACCGTCAAGCTGCCGCCGGAGATGCCGGCCGAGCAGGCCGCCGAGATCAAGGCCACCGAGAAGGCCTACGCCCAGGAGCTGCAGCGCGCCGGCAAGTGGCGCCACCTGTGGCGCGTGGCCGGCAGCTACTCGAACGTCAGCATCTTCGACGTCGAGGACAACGCCGAGCTGCAGGAGCTGGTTGGTCATCTGCCCCTCTTCCCCTACATGGAGATCAGCGTCAAGCCGCTGTGTCGCCACCCGTCCTCCATCCGCGAGGACGACACCTGAGTCACGGATGAAGCACGCCAGAGCCCGTCACCGGACGGGTGAACAAAGAGAAATCCAAGAGGAAACCGCCATGACCGTGAAGATTTTCGATACCCCCGAAGTGCAGGACTTCCTGAAGGCCGTCGCCGGCTTCGACCAGGAGGGCGGCAACGAGCGCGCCAAGCAGATCATGCACCGCCTGCTCTCCGACCTCTACAGGCTGATCGACGACTTCGACGTCAGCGAGGAGGAGTACTGGTCCGCCGTCAGCCTGCTCAACGCCCTGGGCCGCGACACCCAGTTCGCGCTGCTCTCGCCGGGGCTGGGCTTCGACCACTACCTGGACATGCGCCAGGACGCCGCCGACGCCGAAGCCAAGCGCCTAGGTGGCACCCCGCGCACCATCGAGGGCCCGCTCTACGTGGCCGGCGCCCCGGAGGCCGAAGGCTTCGCGCGCATGGACGATGGCAGCGACCCTGAGGCCGAGGTGATGTGGCTGACCGGCCAGGTGCGCGACCTGGACGGCAACCCCATCCCCGGCGCCAAGGTCGAGATCTGGCACTGCAACTCCAAGGGCGGCTACTCGTTCTTCGACCCGACCCAGAGCGAGTACAACATGCGCCGCACCATCTACGCCGATAGCGAAGGGCGCTATGCCGCGCGCAGCATCATTCCCTCCGGCTACGGCGTGCCGGAAGGCGCTCCCACCGACGTGGTACTGAAGTCCCTGGGCCGCCATGGCGAGCGCCCGGCACACATCCACTACTTCATCTCCGCACCGGGGCACCAGCACCTGACCACTCAGATCAACCTGGCCGGCGACCCCTACACCTTCGACGACTTCGCCTTCGCCACCCGCGAGGAGCTGGTGGTGCCGGCCGAGCGCATCGAGGATGCCGACGAGATCGCCAAGCGCGAGCTGGAGGGCCCCTTCTCCGAGGTGGTGTTCGACATCGAGCTGGCCAAGACCGACAAGGCCGAGCTGCAGAGCCGCCACGCCCGCCCGCGGGCTAAGGAAGACGAGCAGGACCGGCACAGCCAGCTGGCCGGTACCGCCAAGGTCTGATCGGCCCCTGACTCCGACTCTGACTTACCGCGAGGGGCGCCGGGGGCGGGCCGAAGAGGAGGTCATTCGACAGGGATGTCGAATGTAGCGTCCAGGGAGGGATTCACAGCGCCTCCTCAACGGCCCGCCGCCGGAAAAGCACCGAGCGGTGGGAGTCGACCACCATTCAGGAGCGCCGGAGGCGGGGCCGAAGAGGCGTCAGGCCCGCCGCCGGATCAGCCCCAAGCGGTCACGACAAGATAAAGAGGATGACTCCATGACCAGCAAGCTTGATCAACTCGAGAAGCGCGTGCGCGGCGCCGTCGTCGACGACGCCGAGGCCGGCATCTTCCGCTGCCACCGCAGCATGTTCACCGACCGCGAGTTCTTCGAACTCGAGATGAAGCACGTCTTCGAAGGCAACTGGCTGTTCCTGGCCCACGAGAGCCAGATCGCCGAGCCGGGCGACTACTTCACCGTGACCATGGGCCGCCAGCCGGTGATCATCACCCGCGACAAGGCCGGCGAGCTGCACGCCCTGATCAACGCCTGTGCCCACCGTGGCGCCACCCTGTGCCGCCGCAAGCAAGGCAACAAGGGCACCTTCACCTGCCCCTTCCACGGCTGGACCTTCAAGAACGACGGCAAGCTGCTCAAGGCCAAGAACGAGAAGCTCGGCGCCTACCCGGACGGCTTCAAGCAGGAGGGGTCCCACGACCTCAAGCGGGTGCCGCGCTTCGAGAGCTACAAGGGCTTCCTGTTCGGCAGCCTCAACGCCGATGTAATGCCGCTGGACGACTATCTCGGGGAAACCAAGAAGATCATCGACAATATCGTCGACCAGGCGCCGGAAGGCCTGGAGATCCTGCGCGGCACCTCCTCCTACACCTTCAACGGCAACTGGAAGCTGGGGGCCGAGAACGGCGCCGACGGCTACCACGTCAGCACCGTGCACTGGAACTACGCCTCCACCATGGACCGCCGCAACTACGACGCCGGCGGCACCAAGGCGGTGGACGCCGACGGCTGGTCGAAGAGCCAGGGCGGCTTCTACTCCTATGAGAACGGTCACATGCTGCTGTGGACCCGGCTGCTCAACCCCGAGGTGCGCCCGGTCTACCAGAACAAGGCGTGGATCGAGAAGGAGCTGGGCGAAGCGCGGGCCGACTCCATCGTCAACCAGACCCGTAACCTCTGCCTCTACCCCAACGTCTACCTGATGGATCAGTTCTCCACCCAGATCCGGGTGATCCGCCCCATCGACGTCGACAAGAGCGAAGTGACCATCTACTGCTTCGCGCCCAAGGGCGAGTCGGCCGAGAGCCGCCGCATCCGCATCCGTCAGTACGAGGACTTCTTCAACGTCTCGGGCATGGGCACGCCGGACGACCTGGAAGAGTTCCGCGCCTGCCAAGAGGGCTATCACGGTGAGCTGGCGGAGTGGAACGATCTCTCCCGCGGTGCCAAGCAGTGGATCCAGGGCGCCGACGAGAACGCCCAGGCGATCGGCATGAAGCCGCTCTTGAGCGGTGCCTCCCCCGAGGACGAAGGCCTCTACGTGCTGCACCACAAGCACTGGGTCGAGGAGATGCTGCGCGCCATCGAGAAGGAACGCAGCCAGTTTATCGCCACCCAGAGCGCCTGAGTCAGGCCGTACCGAGAAGGGGAGACACGACATGAGCCTTAGCTATCACGAGATCCAGGCCTTTCTGTACCGTGAGGCGCGGCTGCTCGACGACCGCGAGTGGGACGAGTGGCTGACCTGCTACCACAAGGAAGTGGAGTTCTGGATGCCGGCCTGGGACGACGACGACCGGCTGACCCAGGACCCGCACAGCGAGATATCGCTGATCTACTACCCCAGCCGCGAGGGGCTGGAGGACCGGGTCTATCGGATCAAGACCGAGCGCAGCGGGGCGAGCACGCCGGAGCCGCGCACCACCCACCAGATCACCAATATCGAGGTGCTCGAGGAGGCGGGCGACAAGGTGGAGTTGCGCTTCAACTGGCAGACGCTGGTGCACCGCTACAAGGAGACCCGCAGCTTCTTCGGGAGCTCCTTCTACACCCTGGACGTGTCCGGCGAGCGCCCGCTGATCACCCGCAAGGTAGTGCAACTCAACAACGACTATATCCACCAGGTCATCGACGTCTACCACATCTGATCGTCGACGGCCCGGTGTCGGAGGAGAACGACCATGAGCTACACCATTGCCCTCAACTTCGAGGACGGCGTCACCCGTTTCATCGGCTGCAAGGAAGGGGAAACGGTACTCGACGCCGCCTACCGCCAGAAGGTCAACCTGCCGATGGACTGCTCCGACGGTGTCTGTGGCACCTGCAAGGGCCACTGCGAGCAGGGTGACTTCGACATGGGTGACGAGTACATCGAGGAGGCGCTCTCCGACGAGGAGGCCGCCGAAGGCATGGTGCTGACCTGCCAGATGGTGCCGTCCACCGACTGCGTCATCCAGGTGCCGGTGGCCTCCACCCTGTGCAAGACCCAGGTGGGCAAGGTCGAGGGCAGGGTCGCCGCGGTCGAGCCGCTCTCCGAAGACAGCATCGAGCTGGCGGTGGAGCTGGACCCGGGGAGCGAGCTGACCTTCCTGCCCGGCCAGTACGTGCATATCGACGTGCCGGGCACCGAGGCGCACCGCTCCTACTCCTTCAGCTCCCTGCCGGGCGAGCGGCGCGCCACCTTCCTGATCCGCAATATCCCCAACGGGGTGATGAGCGGCTACCTCGGCGAGCGCGCCGCGGCGGGGGATCGCCTGACCCTCACCGGCCCGCTGGGCAGCTTCTATCTCCGCGAGGTCACCCGCCCGGTGCTGATGCTGGCCGGCGGCACGGGCCTCGCGCCCTTCCTCTCCATGCTGGCCCAACTGGTGGAGAAGGGCTGCGAAGCGCCGATCCACCTGATCTACGGCGTCAACAAGGACGACCACCTGGTCAAGGTGGACGCCCTGGAGGCCATCGCCGCCAAGCTGCCCAGCTTCACCTACGCCACCGTGGTGGTGGACGAGGCGAGCGAGCATCCCCGCAAGGGCTACGTGACCCATCACATGGACGCCGAGGTGATGCACGACGGCGACGTCGACGTCTACCTGTGCGGGCCGCCCCCCATGGTGGACGCCGTGCTCAAGCACTTCGATGCCGAGGGCATCGTGCCCCAGAGCTTCCACTACGAGAAGTTTACCCCCAACCAGGTCGCCCAGGCCGAGGAGGTGGCATGAGCGCCGTCGCCTTCGGTAGCCCGCGTTTCCAAGGCAGGGTGATGGTCGTGACCGGGGCGGCCCAGGGTATCGGCCGGCGGGTCGCGGAGCGGGCCGGCGCCGAGGGGGCCCGCCTGGCCCTGGTGGACCGCTCGGAGCTGATTCATGAGGTGGTGGCTGGGCTGACCGAGCAGGGCGTGGAGGCCATCGCCCTGCAGGCAGACCTGGAGACCTGGGAAGGCGCCACGGCGGTGATGGCGAAGAGCGTCGAGCACTTCGGCCGCATCGACATCCTGATCAACAACGTGGGCGGGGCGATCAACTTCAAGCCGTTCACCGAGTTCAGCGAGAGCGAGATCGCCGCCGAGGTGAACCGCTCGCTGATGCCCACCCTGTGGTGCTGTCGGGCCGTGCTGCCGACCCTGGTGGCCCAGGGCGGCGGGGTGATCGTCAATGTCTCCTCGGTGGCGACTCGAGGCATCCACCGGATCCCCTACTCGGCGGCCAAGGGCGGCGTCAACGCCTTGACCGAATCCCTGGCCTTCGAATACGCCGAGCACGGCATCCGGGTGGCGGCCGCCGGCATCGGCGGCACCGAGGCGCCGCCGCGAAAGATCTCCCGCGGCACGCCGGAGCCCCGCAACGAGACGGAGCGGGCCTGGTTCCAGGCCCATATCGACCAGACCAAACAGAGCTGCCTGATGGGCCGCTACGGCACCCTCGACGAGATGGCCGCGCCGATCCTCTTCCTGGCCTCCGACGAGGCCAGCTACATCACCGGCAGCGTGCTGCCGGTGGGTGGCGGCGACCAGGGATAGTCGGCTGTCGTGCCGGTTCGGCCAATGCCGAGCCGGTGAAATTGCCCTCGTCACTACCAAGACTACCAATGACAACAATCCCCTGGAGCACACCGTGAAACATATCGAAAAAGGCGTGAGTCTGAGGCATGCGCCCTCCGACTTCGTCAGAGACCTCAACCCCGACAACTTCAGCGCCGGCCTGGTGGCGGGTATCTTCGGCCTCAGCGCCGGGGTCATCCATATCAGCGCCGGCACCGCCGCGGGCCTCGACTCCTCCTTCATCATGATCTGGGTGATCAGCTACCTGATGATCAACGGGCTCTTCGGCCTGTTCATGCCGGCCTACTATCGGCTGCCCCTGCCCATGGCCAACTCCATCCCCGGGGCGCTGCTGTTCGCGGCGATCATTCCGGTGGTGGGCCTGGAGGCGGCGCTGGGGGCGACCCTGATCGCCGGAGCCATTTCGCTGGCGGCGGGACTCGCCGGGGTGATGAAGACCGTGATGCGGCTGATTCCGATGCCCATCGTGATGGGCATGATCGGCGGCGTGCTGCTCAGCTTCGGCCTCAACATGGTCAGCCCGCTGGACAACGCCCTGCTGCCGGCCTCGATCATGATCCTCTCCTTCTTCCTCTCGGCGAGACTGTTTCGCAAGATTCCGCCGCTGATCGTCTCCATGCTGGCGGGGATCCTCTACCTCTCGGTCACCGGCGTCGACTTCTCCGGCATCGAGTTCTCGGTGCGCTTCCCCGAGTTCATCGTTCCCGAGTTCACCCTGGGCGCCTTCCTGGCCTACGGCCTGCCGCTGGCGATCATCCTGGTGGGCATGGAGACGCCGGCCGGCGTCGGCCTGGTCAAGGGCATGGGCTACAAGGAGGTGCCCGCCAACGGGATCACCGCGGTAGGCGGTATCGGCACCATGATCTCCTCCTTCTTCAACCTGCACAGCACCTGCATCGCCGCGCCCATGACCGGCATCTGCTCCTCCCCCGAGGCCGGGGAGCGTGACAAGCGCTGGGTGGCGGCGGTGATCGCCGGGGCCATCTTCGTGATCGGCGCGCCCTTCTACGGCTTCGTGGTCAGCCTGCTCGAGGCGACCCCGGGCTACTTCATCGCCATCATCGCCGGCCTGGCGCTGGTGCGGGTCATCACCTCCTCGCTGGCCATCGCCTTCTCGGGCAAGAAGCACGAGATGGGCGCGCTTTTTGCCTTCCTGATCGCCGCCTCGGGCATCCAGATCCTGGACATCGGCTCCTCGTTCTGGGCCCTGGTGCTGGGCGTGCTGGTCTCGCTGATCTTCGAGACCAAGGACTTTGAGTTCGCCAGCAATCCCCACCCCCTGAAGAAGCCGGCGGGGGAGTGAAGCCCCTAGCTGGCTGAGACTGCTGCGTCCGGTTTCACGCGGTAACCGCTATCCTCCTTGGCCCGTATCCGCTTCGGCGGGCGGGCCTTTTTTCACTGCTGTAAAGCGATCGTAGGCTCGAAGTTGTAGGAAAAGTGAGGAGGCGAGAGGTGCCAAGCGCAAATTGGCTAGGGATTTCAGACGGAGAAAGTTCAGATTCAGCCGTGTATCACGGGAGCCCTTGTCTTGAAGCCATGCTCAAGGAGCCTGGTTGGGGAGGTGCCGATGATAGCAGGGGCAAGAAAAGCGAGCGTGGCGCTGCCACACTCGCAGGTTACAGGAGTTGAAGAGATCAGGAGTTGATGAGTGAGCAGCCGCTGTTATCAAGAGACTGGAAGGCCTGATCGCCTGGAATGGTCCGCAGCACACGATAGAGGTCCCACTCGCCTGAGGACTCCTCGGGCGACTTCACCTCAACCAGGTACATGTCATGGACCATGCGGCCGTCTTCACGAATCACGCCGTTGCTTGTGAACATGTCGTTGACTGGGTTCTCGCCCATCCAGGCGCGCACGGTGCTGGCATCGTCGCTTCCGGTACCCTCGATAGCATTGAGGTAGTGCAGTGTGCTGGAATAGATCCCGGCCTGCACCATGGTAGGCATGCTGCCCACACGCTCGTAGTAGCGCTCCGCCCACTCACGGGCCTCATCGTTCACGTCCCAGTACCAGCCGGTGGTGAGCTGCATGCCTTGAGTGGTTTCCAGGCCTAGCGCATGAATATCATTGAGAAACACCATCAGCCCAGCCAGGGTTTGACCTGCTTCCGCCAGCCCAAACTGGCCAGCGGTGCTGATGGCGTTGACCGTGTCAGATCCAGCATTGGCCAGACCGACGATCTCGGCCCCCGACCCCTGGGCCTGGAGAATGTAGGAGGAGAAGTCGCTCGTATTGAGGGGGTGGCGGACCTTGTCGAGGACCTCACCGCCCATTTCGGTGACCACATTTTCCACCTCGGCTTCCAGGGAGTGGCCGAAAGCGTAGTCTGCCGAAAGGATGAACCAGCTGTCACCGCCCTCCTCGACAATGGCTCGCGCGGTGCCGTTGGACATGGCGTGGGTATCGTAGACCCACTGGATGTGGTTGGGGCTGCAGTGTTCGTTGGTAACGCTAAGGGCAGCGGCTCCGGAGACCATGCCGATGCGGTCGTGATCGGCGAGCAGTCGGGTGGCAGCGATGGTAACTGAAGAAGCCACCAGTCCTCCTACCATGTCGACGTTGCGCTGGTCGATCCATTCGCGCACCGTGTTGGCGCCCACGTCGGCGCTGTTGCGGTCGTCTGCGCTGAACACCTCGATAGGAGCGCCGTGAATCGACCCTCCGTGCTCCTCGATGGCCATGCGCATGGCTTCCAGGCCGCCGGGACCTGCCAGATCGCGGTAGGGACCCGACATATCAGCCAGGTAACCAATGCGGATGGCACCGTCGCTAATGCTGGCGCTGGCACTTGTCCCACTGGCGAGCAGGGTGGCACCGACGGCCAGGGCGATGGTCTTTAGAAGGGTGTTGCGATTTTTAGACATGCGAATTCCTTGCCTCATCGTGGATGAGGCCGTTGTTGTTGTGACGGAAGGTGTTGCATTGGGGCGCCGGGGGCGCCGTGATCAGTTCTTGAAGATATTGTCGGTGGTGGCGGCCTCCTCTTCGGTCGATATGGGCTGAATTCGCTCCAGGTCCTTCTGGAACTTGTTGAGGTAGTGCAGCAGGCTGACCGTTTCGTCGAAGCTCAGGCTTTCCAGTCCCTGGGCATAGAAGTCATGGATCTTTGGCTGCAGGCTTTCCCAGTAAGTCCGCCCCTGATCGGTCAACAGGATCAGCCGGGCGCGGCCGTCGTCGGGGTGGGGGATTCGCCGCACATGGCCCTCGCGCTCCAGGCGCTTGAGGACACCGTCCAGGCTCTGTCGGCTGACGACCAGATACTCGGTCAGGTCATTGAAGGCGATTCCCTCTTCGTAGCCGCTGCGGGACAGGGCGCCAAGCACCGCCCACTGGACGGTAGTGAGCCCCACGGCGCTGACGGTCTGCTTCTGCAGGATATTGCTGGCCTGGAAGAGGCGGAAGAAAAGGCGGTTGGCGACGCTTCTGTCGTCCTGAGCCATCGGGAGCACTCCTTTGTCGCTCGGTGGCGTCAGGGGGGCGGCGCTGCGCCTCACTTCCCGGTAGGCGCTGGTCACCGCGGCACCGACTGACGCGTGATAATGTTCTTCATGATCTGGGCGGTGCCGTCGCCGATCTGCAGCCCCAGCACGTCGCGCATGCGCTGCGAGAAGGGCAGGTCCTCGCCCCAGCCGGTGTGGCCGTGGGCCAGCATGCACTGCTTGATCACGTCGAAGGCGAGCTTGGGACCCCACCACTTGTTCATGGCCGCCTCTGCCGTGTGGGGCAGGTCGTTGTCCTTCAGCCACAGGGCGTAGTAGCACTGCAGGCGGGAGGCCTGGACGTAGGTCTGGTACTCGGCCAGCGGGTGGGTCAGCCCCTGGAAGCCCGCCAGCGGCTGGCCGAAGGCCTCGCGCTCGGTGAGCCACTGCCAGGTCTCGTCCAGAGACTGCTGGGCCACCGCCAGGCACTGAAGGCCGATCAGCGCGCGGCTGTAGTCGAAGCCCTGCATCACCTGCTTGAAGCCCTGGCCCTCCGCGCCAAGCATGTGATCGGCGGGCACGGCCACATTGTCGAAGAAAATCGAGCCGCGGCCAATGGCGCGCTGCCCGGAATCCTCGAAGCGGCTGGTGGTGATCCCGTCCAGATCCATGGGCACCAGCAAGGCGCTGATGCCGCTGGCGCGCTGCTCCTGGGTGCCAGTGCGGGCGAAGACCACCGCTACATCGGCCTGGTCTGCCATTGAGATCGAGGTCTTTTCGCCGTTGACCACGAAGTGGTCGCCGTTGCGGGTCGCCTTAAGCTTCAGGTTGGCGGCGTCACTGCCGCCGTGGGGCTCGGTCAGGGCGATGCAGCAGATCTTCTTGCCGGAGGTGATGCCGGCGAGCCATTCGCGGGCTAGCTCGGGGCGCGCATGCTGGGCGATGATCTGGCCGTTCAGCGAGGCGAGCAACGGCAGGTAGCCGACGTTGAAGTCGCCGCGGGATATCTCCTCGATAATCACGCCGCTGGTAACGCAGTCCAGGCCGCTGCCGCCGTACTCCTCGGGAAGCTCCCCGCCCAGGCAGCCCATCTCGCCGAGCATTTCGACGATCTCGCGCTCGATGCGGGCCTCCTCCTCACGCCGCCGGTAGCGGGGGGCTAGCAAGTCGGCGGACAGCTTGGCCACGCTTTCGCGAATGGCATCTTGTTGTTCGGTAAAGGCAAAGTTCATGGCCGTCTCCTTCCATTTCGGAAAGCCGCCGCCCCCTGGGCCGGCGGCACCCTCCCTCATTCCCCTTGGGGCATCACTTATAGTGCTTGCGGAGCTAGAATTTTCGGAACTGGGGCTTGCGCTTCTCCTTGAAGGCCGTGACCCCCTCCTTGGACTCCTCGGTCTCGTAGTAGAGGCTCAGGGTCTGCATGCCGAGTGCGCCGATGCCGGCGATGTTCTCGCTGTCGGCATTGAAGGAGCGCTTGGCGATGGAAAGCGCGGTGGGGCTCTTCTCGAGGATCTCGTCGCACCACTTGCGCACCTCCTCGTCGAGCTGCTCCGGCGGCACCACGGCGTTGACCAGGCCCCATTCCAGCGCCTGCTGGGCGCTGTACTTGCGGCACAGATACCAGATCTCGCGGGCGCGCTTCTCGCCGATGACCCGGGAGAGGTAGGCGGTGCCGAAGCCCGGGTCCACGGAGCCCACCTTGGGGCCTACCTGGCCGAAGACGGCGGTCTCGGCAGCGATGGAGAGGTCGCACACCACGTGCAGCACATGGCCGCCGCCGATGGCGAAGCCGTTGACCCGGGCGATGACCGGCTTGGGCACCTGGCGGATCAGGGTCTGCAGCTCCTCCACCGGTAGGCCGATGATACCGCGACCGTCGTACTGGCCCTCGTGGGCGCCCTGGTCACCGCCAGTGCAAAACGCCTTGTCGCCGGCACCGGTCAGTACGATCACGCCGATGGACTTGTCCCAACCGGCGCGGTTGAAGGCGTCGAGCAGCTCCATGCAGGTTTGGCCGCGGAAGGCGTTGTAGCGGTCGGGGCGGTTGATGGTGATGGTGGCCACACCATCGGTGACGTCGTAGAGGATGTCTTCGTAGTTTGTCGCTGAGTGGGTCATCGCAGAGCTCCTGAAAATCGCTGTAAATAAAAAGCGTCGGCTTCGGTTAGCCGGCCATGGTCAGGCCGCCGGAGACACTGATCACTTGGCCAGTGATAAAGCTGGCCTCGTCGCTGGCGAGCATCGTGATGATGCCGGGGTAGTCTTTTGGCTGGCCGATGCGGCGCATGGGCACGGCGTTGCGGAAGGCCTCGAGGAGTTTCTCCGGGTCCCGGGCGGTATTGGCTACGCCTTTGAGCAGGGCGGTATCGGTGGGGCCGGGGCAGACCACGTTGAGGGTGACGTTCTTGCTGGCGAGCTCACGCGCCAAGGTCTTGCTTAGGCCCAGCATGCCAGCTTTGCAAGCGGCATAAACGGCTTCGCCGGAGGAGCCGACCCGGGCGGCGTCGGATGCGACATTGATCACCCGGCCACCACCGGCTTCGACCATCTTCGGCAGCACCACATGGTGCATGTTGAGCGCACCGGTCAGGTTGACGGCGATTAGCGACTCCCACATGGCCGGCTCGGTCTTGAGGAATGGCATGAAGCGGTCGAAGCCGGCATTGTTGACCAATACGGTGGGGGTACCGAGATCCTGCTCGATGTTCGCCACGGTGGCCACGATAGCGTTGTAGTCGGTGATGTCGGCGGCGTAGGCGCGGCCTTGGCCGCCGGCCTCGGTGACCAGTGCAACGGTGGCTTGGGCAGCCGCCTCGTCGCGATCGAGGACCGCGACCTTGGCGCCATGCTCGGCGAACCGTTTGCTCACCGCCTGACCGATGCCGCCGCCGCCGCCGGTCACTATCACGACTCTATCTTTTAAGCCTTCCATCAGGTCTCTCTCCTTTCGGGTAGTAGGGAATCTTTGCTGTAGAGGGTGGCCTCAATCGCGCCGGCTGGCCTGCTCTCGTAGCTTGAATTTCTGAATCTTGCCGGAGGGAGTGCGCGGCAGTTCGTCGAGTACCTCCAGGAATTCCGGCTGGTACTGGCGGGTCACCTTGCGCGCGGCCAGGAAGGTGCAGACCTCCTCGAGGGTCAGCGACTCTTCGCCCTCCTTGAGGGTCACGTAGGCGCACAGCCGCTCACCAAGGCGTTCGTCGGGCTTGCCGACCAGGGCCAGCGCCTGAATCTTGGGGTGCTGGTAGAGGATGTTCTCGATATCGACGATGGGGATGTTCTCGCCACCGCGAATCACCACGTCCTTGGAACGTCCGGTGATGCGCACATAGCCCTGCTCATCGAGACGCGCCAGGTCGCCAGTGGGAAACCATCCTTCGTCATCCACGCCGTAGAGCTCCGGCTGCTTGAAGTAGCCGACGAAGAGGCTTGCGCCACGCATGTAAAGAGGGCCCTCCCGCCCGGCGGGTAGCGTGTTGCCTTCCATGTCGGTGACCTTGAGCTCCACGTAAGGCAGCGTCACTCCATCGGAATTCACGGCACGCTCTGGATCATCTTCGGGCAGTGTGGTGGTCACCGCGCCGTTCTCGGTCATGCCCCAGGCGGAGAGGATGCGCGTCGGCAGGTTCTGGGCGGCCTTCTCCACCAGGGGGCTGGGGATCGGGGCGCCGGCACACAGGAACAGCTTCAGCGACTGCAGGTCCGGGCCGTGGGCGATGGCCTGCTCGGCGATATCGGCCAGGAAAGGGGTCGAGCCGAGCATCAGGCGGGGCCGTGCGGCGCGGATGATGGCCACGGCCTCTTCCGGCAGCCAGGTGTCCTGGAGCACCACGCTGGCCTTGAGATAGACGGGCAGCATCAGGCCATAGAGGAAGCCCAGCTGGTGGGCCAGCGGGGAGGGCATGAAGATGGTGTCCTCCTCGCCTAGGGCCAGACGCTCGGCGAAGGGTCGGATATTGCTGAACAGAGTGTTGGAAGTATGCATCACTCCCTTGGGTTTGCCGGTGGTGCCCGAGGTATAGAGAACCTGCACCACGTCGTCTCCCGACGGGCGGCGTTCCCGGAACAAGGTGGCGGTATCGACCTCATCTTCCCAGGCGCGCTCTAGCAGCACCCGCTCGAAGCTGTCCTCCCCTTCGCTGCCGACCACCAGCACATGCTTGAGCTGGGGCAGTGAGCGCTGGAGTTCATGCGCCATGGCGGAATGGTCGAATTTGCGGAAGACCTGGGGGACCACCAGCACCTTGCTCTCGGCCATGCCGAGCATGAATTCCAGCTCGTGCTCGCGGAAGATCGGCATCAGGGGGTTGAGCACGGCGCCGATGCGTACGCAAGCCAGATGCAGGGCGGTCATCTGCCACCAGTTGGGTAGCTGACAGGAGATGATGTCGCCCTTCTCCACTCCCAAGCCCGCAAGCCCTGCCGCTAGGCGAGTGACCTTGTCGTTCAGCTCACGATAGCTCAGCTCGATGCGGCTGCCGTCGCTCATTCGGTAGGTGGTGATGGCAACCCGATCCCCCGCCGAGGCCACCGCCTCATCCAAATAATCTGTAATGACAATGTCATTCCAAGCACCAAGCTCGACCATGGCCTCTCTGCGCTCAGGCATCAGATTCGTATGGATTGACATATAAGCTCCTGAAAAAACAATTTATTTGTCTTTGTTGACTTCGCGGTGTGCACTGGCTTTGCTGTGCGCCTTGAGATGAAACCTAGGCCACGATAAAATTTATGTCAATATATTGTCTTTTATTTTGAGTCTGACTAGACTCGAAGCGAAATCGAATCGGCCCTGGGATCCTCACGCCCTGCCCCCTGTGCTGATCGCGTGCCGGTTTGGTGTCATCGCTGAATACGCCAGCACGGCAGATAACAACCATCGGGAGAGAGCGCCATGAGCAAGCCCGTCACTCTGACCCGCAGCGGCCGCTGCGGCCTGATCACACTCTTTAACCCGCCGGTGAATGCCCTGGGCCATGTTGTACGGTCCGGATTGATAGAGGCGCTGGCCGCCGCCCTGGAAGACCCAGCAGTGGAGTGGGTCCTGCTGCAGTCTGGCGGACGCTGTTTCTCTGCCGGTGCGGATGTCAAGGAGTTCGGCACCTCCCCCCAGGCGCCGGTGCTGCCAGACGTGATCAATGCTATCGAGGACTCGCCAAAGCCGGTGGTGGCTTGGCTTCATGGCGTCTCTCTCGGCGGCGGATTGGAGCTGGCAATGGCTTGTCACTATCGATTCGCCGCGCCCGATGCGCGCTTCGGCCTGCCGGAGGTCAAGTTGGGGCTGATCCCTGGCGCCGGAGGCACCCAGCGGCTGCCAAGGCTTGTCGGGCTGGAAGCTGCCCTTGAGCGGATACTTTCCGGCGAGCCCATTGGGGCTGGCCCGGCCCTTGAGCTAGGCCTTGTCGATGGCGTCGCTGAGCAGGGACATACCCCAGAGGAAGCACGTGTGGCCATGGCAGCGGAGCTTGCCCGAGAGGGCGTGCGTCCCACCCGGGAGCGTGAGCTCCTCTCTAACAGCGAGGCGCCGCTCGCGTGGCTGGCCACCCAGCGCGAGGCGCTGGCGCTGCCCGCCTCGGGGGATCTCGCCCCCCTCAAGGCCGTCGAGGCCCTGGAGGCGGCCATGACCCACCCCTTCGACAAGGCGCTCGCCCGCGAGCGCGAGCTCTTCCTGGAGTGCCTGGCCTCGCCCCAGCGCCAAGCCAAGGTCGAAGCCTTCCTGGCTCGCGGCCGCGACAGTCGCTCTCTTAACGGCGGCGGCGGGGACAACACAAGAGGGACCACCGCATGAATATCCATTTCAGTGAACAGGAGCTGGCCTTCCGCGACGAGGTAAAGGCCTTCCTGGCGGCTGAGCTGCCTGCCGACATCGCCGCCAAGGTGCGGCTCGGTAAGAAGCTCACCAAGCAAGACCACCAACGCTGGCAGGCGATCCTCAATCGTCGCGGCTGGTATGCCGCCAACTGGCCGGTGGAACACGGCGGCACTGGCTGGAGCGTGGTGGAGAAGCATATCTTCGAGGAGGAGTGCGCGGCGGCGGGTGCGCCGCGGCTGATCTCCTTCGGCGTCAATATGGTGGCGCCGGTGATCATCAGGTTCGGCACCCCCGAGCAGAAGGCCCACTACCTGCCGCGCATCCTCGACGGCACGGACTGGTGGTGCCAGGGCTATTCCGAGCCGGGTGCCGGCTCCGACCTGGCCGCGGTGAAGACCCGAGCAGTGCGCGAGGGCGACCACTACATCGTCAACGGGCAGAAGACCTGGACCACCCTGGGCCAGCACGCCAACCGGATCTTCTGCCTGGTGCGTACCGATCCGGAGACCAAGCCTCAGGCGGGCATCTCCTTTTTGCTGATCGACATGGAGAGCCCCGGGATCTCGGTGCGGCCGATCATCACCCTGGACGGCGCCCACGAGGTCAACGAGGTGTTCTTCGACAACGTCCGGGTGCCGGTGGCGAATCTGGTCGGTCAGGAGAACGACGGCTGGACCTGCGCCAAGTACCTGCTGACCCACGAGCGCACCGGCCAGGCCGGCGTCGGTATCTCCAAGGCGGCCCTGGCTCATCTCAAGGCGATCGCCGCACGTGAGGTGATTGACGGTCGCCCGGCTCTCGAGGAGCCCCTTCTGCGCCAGCGTATTGCCGAGGTAGAGATGCGGCTGATGGCGGTAGAGATGAGCACCCTGCGCATCCTGGCCCGGGCCCAGGCTGGCGGGGTGCCGGGGGCGGAGAGCTCGATCCTCAAGATCACCGGTTCCGAGATCCGCCAGGCGATCAGCGACCTCACCCGCCGGGTGCTGGGCCCCCACGCCCTGCCCTTCCTGGCGGAGGAGATGGCGCTTGAGCACGACGGGGAGCCACTGCATGCCGACTACAGCGCCACGCCCGCCGCCCAGTATTTCAACCTGCGCAAGCTGTCGATCTACGGCGGTTCCAATGAGATCCAGAAGAACATCCTGGCGAAGGCCCAGTTGGGCTTATAGGAGGCCACCATGGACTTTTCCTTCACTGACGAGCAGCAGATGCTGCAGGACATGCTGGCCCGCCTGGTCAGGGAGCACTATGGCTTCGAGCAGCGCGACACGGTACAGCGCAGTGAGCCGGGCTTCAGCGAGGCTTTCCAGGCCCAGCTGGCCGAACTCGGCGTGCTGGCGGTGCCCATCGACGAGGCCCATGACGGCATGGGCGGCAGCGGGGTCGAGAACCTAGTGGTGATGCAGGAGCTCGGTCGTGGCCTCTGCCTGGAGCCCTACCTGGAGTCGCAGATTCTCGGGGGCGGCCTGGTGCAGGCACTCGGCAGCGAGGCCCAGCGCGAGGCGCTGCTACCTGCCCTGGCCGCGGGTGAGCTCTTGCTTGCGGTGGCCAGCGAGGAGCCGCGCACCCACTTTCGGCCTGAGTGGACGGAGGCCTGTGCTGAGCGCACCGCCGACGGCTGGCGGCTCTCGGGCCGCAAGTCGGTGGTGATCGGCGGTCAGGCCGCCCACAGGCTCCTGGTGGTGGCGCGCACGGCGGGGGAGCCCGGCGAGTGCGACGGCCTCTCGCTCTTCCTGGTCGACCCCGCGGCGGACGGCGTGCGGCGCCGCGCCTATCCCACCATGGCGGGCCCCTGGGCCTGCGACATCACCCTCGATGACGTGAGCCTGGCCGACGACGCCCTGCTGGGCGAGGCCGGTGCGGCCCATGAGGCCCTGAACTACCAGCTGGGGCGCGCCATGGCAGCCCAGTGCGCCGAGGCAGTGGGCAGCATGCAGCAGGCCTGCGAGCTAACCCTGGAGTATCTCAAGACCCGTCAGCAGTTCGGCAAGCCCATCGGCCGTTTCCAGGTGCTCCAGCACCGCATGGTGGATATGAGTACCGAACTGGAGCTGGCCACCTCCATGGCCATCCTCGCGGCCTGTCTGGCCGACGAGCCGGCAAGTCAGGAGCGCAGCCGCCAGCTGATTGCCGCCCAGCACGTGGTGACGCGTGCGGCTCGGTTGATCGCCGAAGAGGCGATCCAGCTCCATGGTGGTATCGGCATGACCTGGGAGTACAGCCTCGCCCACCATGCCCGCCACCTGGTGATGCTGGGCCACCGCTTCGGCGATGACGATCGTCACCTCAAGGCCTACGCCGACCTTATCGAGGCCAGCTGAGCTCCGTCAGCGCCCCTAACGACAACGACAGGAACCTTTGCCATGTCCCAGATGCCCGCCTTCCACTGGCAGGACCCGCTGCTCCTCGACCAGCAGCTCACCGAGGAGGAGCGCATGGTGCAGCAGAGCGCGGCCCAGTTCGCCGCCGACAAGCTCGCCCCCCGCGTGCTGGAGGCCTTCCGTCACGAGCAGACCGACCCGGCCATCTTCCGCGAGATGGGCGAGACCGGCCTGCTGGGGGCCACCATTCCCGAGCAGTACGGCGGCAGCGGCCTCAACTACGTCTGCTACGGCCTGATCGCCCGGGAGATCGAGCGCGTCGACTCCGGCTACCGCTCCATGATGAGCGTGCAGTCCTCCCTGGTGATGGTGCCGATCAACGAGTTCGGCAGCGAGGCCACCAAGCAGAAGTATCTGCCGAAACTGGCCAGCGGCGAGTGGATCGGCTGCTTCGGCCTAACCGAGCCCAACCACGGCTCCGACCCCGGCGCCATGGTGACCCGCGCCCGCAGGGTCGACGGCGGCTATCGCCTCACCGGCAGCAAGATGTGGATCACCAACAGCCCCATCGCCGACGTCTTCGTGGTGTGGGCCAAGGACGACGAGGGCGATATCCGCGGCTTCGTGCTTGAGAAGGGCTGGGAGGGGCTCTCGGCACCGGTGATCTACGGCAAGGTGGGCCTGCGCGCCTCCATCACCGGCGAGATCGTCATGGACAACGTCTTCGTGCCCGAGGAAAACCGCTTCCCCGAGGTGCGCGGCCTCAAGGGCCCCTTCACCTGCCTCAACTCGGCGCGCTACGGCATCAGCTGGGGGGCGCTGGGCGCCGCCGAGGACTGCTGGCACACCGCCCGCCAGTACACCCTGGATCGCCAGCAGTTCGGCCGGCCGCTGGCCGCCAACCAGCTGATCCAGAAGAAGCTGGCCGACATGCAGACCGATATCTGCCTGGCCCTGCAGGGCTGCCTGCGCCTGGGCCGCATGAAGGACGAGGGCAGCGCCGCGGTGGAGATCACCTCGATCATGAAGCGTAACAGCTGCGGCAAGGCGCTGGATATCGCCCGCCTGGCCCGCGACATGCTGGGCGGCAACGGCATCAGCGACGAGTTCGGGGTGGCGCGCCACTTGGTCAACCTCGAGGTGGTGAACACCTACGAGGGCACCCACGACGTTCACGCGCTGATCCTGGGGCGGGCCCAGACCGGCATCCAGGCCTTCTGCTAGGCACTGTGAAAAGTGCCTGCGCTCGGTCATGCGGCGTTAAAAATCGGCTCAAAGTACTCATTTACAGCCCGTAAACTCCGTCTTTTCGCCGATTTTTGCCTTGCCTGACCATCGCTCGTCGACTTTTCACCCAGCGCCTAAGTCGCTCTGGTAGTTACAACAACAGTTCACGGGAGATACGTCATGAAAGTCCTCGTCGCGGTCAAACGCGTCATCGACTACAACGTCAAGATTCGGGTCAAGCCGGACAACTCCGACGTCGACCTCACCAACGTCAAGATGGCCATGAATCCCTTCTGCGAGATCGCCGTGGAAGAGGCGGTGCGGCTGAAGGAGCGCGGGGTGGCCACCGAGATCGTCGCGGTGACCATCGGTCCCAAGGCCGCCCAGGAGCAGCTGCGTACCGCGCTGGCGCTGGGCGCCGACCGTGCCGTGCATGTCGAGACCGACGAGCGCGTCGAGTCGCTGGCCGCCGCCAAGCTGCTGGCCAAGGTGGTGGACGAGGAGCAGCCGGGCCTTACGATCCTCGGCAAGCAGGCCATCGACACCGACAACAACCAGACCGGCCAGATGCTCGCCGCCCTGACCGGCCTGCCCCAGGGCACCTTCGCTTCCGAGGTGGTCATCGACGGCGACAAGGCCCAGGTGACTCGCGAGATCGATGGCGGCCTGCAGACCGTCGAGCTCTCCCTGCCCGCCATCGCCACCACCGACCTGCGCTTGAACGAGCCGCGCTACGCCAAGCTGCCCGACATCATGAAGGCCAAGAAGAAGCCGATGGACGTCAAGTCGCCGGCAGACCTGGGCGCCGAGGTGGCCTCCAAGGTCAAGCTGCTCAAGGTCGAGCCGCCGGCCGAGCGCCAGGGCGGCATCAAGGTGGGCTCCGTGGATGAGCTCGTGGACAAACTGAAAAACGAAGCCAAAGTGCTTTGAGGGAGCTGATTTCATGAGCATTCTGGTCCTGGCCGAACATCACGACGGCGCCCTGGTTGGCGCCACTGCCCACGTGGTTGCCGCGGCGCAAGCCATCGGCGGCGACATTGACATTCTGGTGGCGGGCGAGAACGTCGGCGCCGTGGCACAAGCGGCCGCCAAGCTCGACGGCGTGCGCAAGGTGCGCGTGGCCGACAACGCCGCCTACGCCCACCTGCTGGCCGAGCCCACCGCCGCGCTGCTCGCCGAGCTGGCCGGCGACTACAGCCACGTGCTGGCCGCCGCCTCCACCACCGGCAAGAATGTGCTGCCCCGCGTCGCCGCCCTCAAGGACGTCTCCCAGATCTCCGAGATCATCGCGGTGGAGTCCCCGGACACCTTCAAGCGCCCGATTTACGCCGGCAACGCCATCGCCACCGTGCAGAGCGAGGATCCGCTCAAGGTGATCACCGTGCGTGCCACCGGCTTCGATGCCGTTGGCGAAGGCGGTAGCGCCGAGGTCGAAGCGGTGGACGTCGTGGCCGACAACGCCCAGTCCACCTTCGTCAAGGAAGCGCTGGCCGAGTCCGACCGTCCCGAGCTGGGCGCCGCCAAGGTGGTGATCTCCGGCGGTCGCGGCATGGGCAGCGGCGAGAACTTCAAGCTGCTCGAGGGCATCGCCGACAAGCTGGGCGCGGCCATCGGCGCGTCGCGGGCCGCAGTGGACGCCGGCTTCGTGCCCAACGACATGCAGGTGGGCCAGACCGGCAAGATCGTCGCCCCCGAACTCTACATCGCCGTGGGTATCTCCGGAGCCATCCAGCACCTGGCCGGCATGAAGGACTCCAAGGTGATCGTCGCCATCAACAAGGACGAGGAGGCGCCGATCTTCCAGGTGGCCGACTATGGCCTGGTGGCGGATCTCTTCGAGGCGCTGCCGGAACTGGAAAGCAAACTGTAAGGAAGATCGGGATCTTCCCGGTGGCGCTCTCGATGATCTGCGGCCTCGTCGCGGATCGCTTCCAGGCGCTGCCGGAACTTGAGAGCAAGCTCTGAGGAGGTGAGGCGTGGCGGAGTCAGCGAAAGAGAGAATTGGTGTCGTCGGCAGCGGCGTGATGGGCCGCGGTATCGTCCAGCTGTTTGCTGCTGCGGGCCATGAGGTGTGGTTGCATGACAGCCACGAAGGGGCTGTCGAGGAGGGGCTGAGTTTTATTAGCGGGTTGCTGGAGCGCTCGGTGGCCAAGGGGCGGCTCGCACCGGAAGAGCGGGAGGCGACGCTCTCCCGGATTCATCTCAGTAATGGCCTGACCGGGCTCGCCGAGTGCGATCTGGTGATCGAGGCGATCGTCGAGAACCTGGAGGCCAAGCAGGCGCTGCTGCGCCAGCTGGAGGAGGTGGTGGCCAGTGAGGCGATACTGGCCAGCAACACCTCCTCGCTGTCGGTGACGCGGCTCGCCAGCGCCTGCCGCCACCCCGAGCGGGTGGCGGGCTACCACTTCTTCAACCCCGTGGCGCTGATGAAGATCGTCGAGGTGGTGCGTGGTGAGCTGACCCGCCCGGCGGTGATCGAACGGCTCGCGCGGCTGGCCCGGGATGCCGGCCACTTCCCGGCGCTGACCCCGGACACCCCCGGCTTCCTGGTCAACCACGCCGGGCGCGCCTACGCCCCCGAGGCGCTGCGCCTTCTGGACGAGGGCATCGCCACGCCGGTGCAGATCGACCGGATCCTGACATTGAGCCTCGGCTTTCGTATGGGCCCCTTCGAGCTGCTCGACCTGATCGGCCTCGATGTGACCCATGCGGTGATGGAGTCGGTCTACCGCCAGTTCTATGACGACCCCTACTACACGCCCTCCTGGCAGGTGCCGCGGCGCATCGCCGCCGGCCTGCTGGGGCGCAAGAGCGGCGAGGGGTTCTACCGCTACGCGCAGGGCAAACGGCTCGAGCCGGACGTCGTGCCGCCGCCGGCGGTCCCCGTCACGCGCCCCTTCTGGCTGGATCGCCGGGAGCCCGAGTGGCGTGAGCGCATCGCCCGACTGGCCGAGGCTGCTGGCACCTGGCTGGAGGCGGGCACGGTGCCCTCTCCGGAGGCCATCTGCCTGGTTACGCCGATAGGGAAGACGGCCAGCGATACCATCGCCGAGCGAGGCCTTCCCGCCGAGCGCACCCTGGCGCTGGAGTCCCTGGCCGGCTTCGATGCTTGCCGGGTGCTGATGCGCCATCCCGCCATCGATGAGTCGGTGCTGGCCCAGGCGAGCTGTGTATTGAGCGTCGACGGCGTGCCGGTGGAGGTGATCCATGACTCGCCGGGGTTCGTGGCCCAGCGGATCCTCGCCTTCATGACCAATATCGGCAGCGAGATCGTGCGTCGTGGCGTGGCCGAGCCGGCCACTTTGGACCGTGCCGTCACCCTGGCTCTTGGCTACCCGCAGGGTCCGCTGGCCTTCGGTGAGCGCTTCGGGCCGCAGACCCTCTCTCAGGTGCTCGCCTGCCTGCATGAGCACTACGGCGAGGCGCGCTATCGCGTCAGCCCCTGGCTGAAGCAGCGTATTGCACTGGGGCTTCCGCTACGCGATTCACTATGACACCGGGTTCCCGGTGGTGCCTCTTTTCCCCCGCTGCCTGATTATCAACAACGATAAGGGAATCTTTATGGCAGATGAGTACATACTCGAAACTCGCGGGTTGACCAAGCAGTTTCGCGGCTTCACCGCCGTGGACGATGTCAACCTGCAGGTCCGGGAAGGACATATCCACGCCCTGATCGGTCCCAACGGGGCCGGCAAGACGACCGTCTTCAATCTCCTCACCAAGTTTTTGCCGCCGACCCGCGGCGAGATCCTCTATCGCGGCGACGCCATCACCGGCATGAAGGCCAACCAGATCGCCCGACTGGGCATGGTGCGCTCCTTCCAGATCTCGGCGGTGTTCGCCCACATGACCGCGCTGGAGAACGTGCGGGTGGCGCTGCAGCGGCCCATGGGCACCTCCTTCCACTTCTGGAAGTCCGAGCGCACCCTCGAGCACCTCAACGAGCGGGCCATCGAACTGCTGGACGAAGTGGGCCTGCGCGAGTACGCCGACGTGCTCACCGTGGAGATGCCCTACGGGCGCAAGCGGGCGTTGGAAGTGGCTACCACCCTGGCCATGGAGCCGACCCTGATGCTGCTCGACGAGCCGACCCAGGGCATGGGCGCCGAGGACGTCGACCGCATCGTCGAGCTGATCCGTCGCGTGGCCAAGGGCCGCACCGTGCTGATGGTGGAGCACAACCTCAGCGTGGTGAGCCGGCTGTGTGATCGCATCACCGTGTTGGCGCGTGGGGCCGTGCTGGCCGAAGGCGACTACGCCGAGGTGTCCGCCGACCCGCGGGTCAAGGAGGCCTACATGGGCACTGAAGCGGATGCAGAAGAGGAGGCCAGCGCATGAATCAGGTAGCCGAACCGGTCGCCGACGCCACGCACTATCAGGATCACGATGGCGCCGAAATGCTGCGGGTGCGCGACCTGCACGCCTTCTACGGCGAATCGCACATCCTCCACGGCGTCGACTTCGACGTGAGGCGTGGCGAGCTGGTCACCCTGCTGGGCCGCAACGGCGCGGGGCGCAGCACCACCCTCAAGGCGATCATGAACATGGTGGGCCGGCGCACCGGCTCGGTCATGATCAACGGGAACGAGACGCTGGGCATGAAGCCCCACCGCATTCCGCGGCTAGGCATCGGCTACTGCCCGGAGGAGCGCGGCATCTTCGCCAGCCTCGACGTCGAAGAGAACCTGCTGCTGCCGCCCACGGTGCGCTCCGGCGGGATGTCTCTCGACGAGATCTACGAGATGTTCCCCAACCTCTATGAGCGGCGGCGCAGCCAGGGTACCCGACTCTCCGGCGGCGAGCAGCAGATGCTGGCCATGGCGCGCATCCTGCGCACCGGCGCGCGCATGCTGCTGCTCGACGAGATCACCGAAGGGCTCGCCCCGGTCATCGTGCAGAAACTCGGCGAAGTGCTGGTCAAGCTGCGCGACCGCGGCATGACCATCGTGCTGGTGGAGCAGAACTTCCGCTTCGCCGCGCCCCTGGCCGACCGCCACTATGTGATGGAGCACGGCCGGATCGTCGAAGAGATCAGCAAGGCCGAGCTGGCCGGCAAGCGCGACCACCTGCATTCCCTGCTAGGGGTGTGAGCTTTCTTCTTCCCTATGTTGAGGAGAACCTAACATGACGATGATATTCGGGGTGCCGTTGGCGGTGTTCATGGGCCAGCTGATGCTGGGCCTGATCAACGGCGCCTTCTACGCCCTGCTGAGCCTGGGGCTCGCGGTGATCTTCGGCCTACTGAAGATCGTCAACTTCGCCCACGGGGCCATGTACATGCTCGGGGCTTTCGCCACCCTGCTGGGAATGCGCTACCTGGGTATCAACTACTGGGCGGCACTGCTGCTGGCGCCGCTGGTGGTGGGCCTGCTGGGGATGGTGATCGAGCGGCTGCTGCTGCGCCGCATCGGCCACCTGGACCACCTCTACGGCCTGCTGCTGACCTTTGGCCTGGCGCTGATCTTCGAAGGCACCCTGGTCAATTTCTTCGGGGTCTCGGGCGCCCGCTATCCCACGCCGGAGGCGCTGCAGGGCGGCTTCCAGCTGGGCTTCATGTTCCTGCCCGTCTATCGCGCCTGGGTGCTGCTGGCGGCGCTGGTGGTCTGTCTGGGTACCTGGTTCATCATCGAGCGCACGCGGCTTGGCGCCTACCTGAGGGCCGGCACCGAGAACCCGGCGCTGATGCAGTCCTTCGGTGTCAACGTGCCGCTGCTGATTACCCTGACCTACGGCTTCGGCGTGGCGCTGGCCGCCTTCGCCGGGGTGCTGGCCGCACCGCTCTATCCGGTGTCGCCGACCATGGGCTCCAACCTCTTGATCGTGGTCTTTGCCGTGGTGGTGATCGGCGGCATGGGCTCGATCCTCGGCGCCGTGCTCACCGGCCTGGGCATGGGCCTGATCGAGGGCCTCACCAAGGTCTACTACCCCGAGGCGGCCAACACCGTGATCTTCCTGGTAATGATCCTGGTGCTGTTGATTCGACCCGCCGGTCTCTTCGGCAAGGAGGCATGACGTCATGGCCACGACGCAAACCCTGACCCCGACCATGGAGCGCCAGCGGCGCGCCAATATGCGCCGCAACCTCCTGTATCTCGTGCTGATTGCGATCGGCCTGGTGGCACCCTTCTTCGCCTACCCGGTGTTCTTGATGAAGGTGCTGTGCTTCGCGCTGTTCGCCTGCGCCTTCAACCTGCTGCTGGGCTACGCGGGGCTGCTCTCCTTCGGGCATGCCGCCTTCCTGGCCACCGGCGGCTACGTGACCGGCTACCTGTTGGCCAGCTACCCGGCGCTGACCCCGGAGATGGGCATCATCGTCGGCACCCTGGCGGCCCTGGCCCTGGGCACGGTGTTCGGTGCCCTGGCGATTCGCCGCCAGGGAATCTACTTCGCCATGGTGACCCTGGCGCTGGCGCAGATGGTGTACTTCTTCTACGTTCAGGCGCCCTTTACCGGTGGTGAGGATGGCCTGCACGGGGTGCCGCGGGGCGAGCTGTTCGGCGTGATCAGCCTGCGCAGCAACCTGGCGATGTACTACTTCGTGTTCGCCGTCTTCCTGATCGGCTTCGCCATCGTGCAGCGCGCCGTGCACTCACCCTACGGCCAGGTGCTCAAGGCGATCCGCGAGAACGAGCCGCGGGCAGTGTCGCTGGGCTACAACACCGATGCCTACAAGCTGCTGGCCTTCATCCTCTCCGCGGGCCTGGCCGGCCTGGCCGGCTCCACCAAAACGGTGGTGTTCCAGCTGGCCTCGCTGACCGACGCTCACTGGCACATGTCCGGTGAGGTGATCCTGATGACCCTGCTGGGCGGGGTGGGCACCCTGTTCGGCCCTGTGGTGGGCGCCGGCTTGGTGGTCAGCCTGCAGCATCTGCTGGCCCAGGGCGCCCTGGGCGCCTGGGTGGGTCCAATCCTGGGGGTAATCTTCGTGGTCTGCGTGCTGAGCTTCCGTAGCGGCATCGTCGGCGAGATCCTCAAGTCCTATCGAAAGAACTTTAAATAAATTGCCGTGAATAATTTGGTGCCAGTTATGAATAGTGTCTACCTCTGCCATCCGCGGCGCACCGCCATCGGCCGCTTCGGCGGCACCCTGGCCAGCGTGCGTCCCGACGATATGGCCGCCACCATCTTCAAGGCGGTGCTGGCCGAGGCGCCGGATCTCGACCCTGCCGCCATCGAAGAGGTCTTTATGGGCTGTGCCAACCAGGCCGGTGAGGACAACCGCAACCTGGCGCGGATGTCGGCGCTGCTGGCCGGCCTGCCGGTGTCCATTCCCGGCACCACCCTGAACCGCCTGTGCGGTTCCGGCATGGACGCGGTGGGCACCGCCTTCCGCGCCATCAAGGCCGGCGAGATGGAGCTGGCCCTGGCCGGTGGCGTGGAGTCCATGTCCCGCGCCCCCTACGTGCTGGGCAAGGCCGACAGCGCCTTCTCCCGGGGCCAGAAGATCGAGGACACCACCATCGGCTGGCGCTTCGTTAACCCGCAGATGAAGAAGGCCTACGGCGTCGACTCCATGCCCGAGACCGCCGAGAACGTGGCCGAGCAGTTCGCCATCTACCGCGAGGACCAGGACGCCTTCGCCCTGCGCTCCCAGCAGAAGGCCGCAGCTGCCCAGGCCGCCGGCCGCTTCGCGCTGGAGATCACCGCCATCGAGATTCCGCGCCGCAAGCAGGAACCGCTGCGCTTCGACCAGGACGAGCACCTGCGCGCGACGACGCTCGAGAAGCTCGCCGGGCTGCCGACGCCGTTCCGCGAAGGTGGCAGCGTCACCGCCGGCAACGCCTCCGGAGTCAACGACGGCGCCGCCGCCATGCTGGTGGCAAGCGCCGCCGCGGTGGAGACGCACGGCCTCACCCCCATGGCGAAGATCCTCGGCATGGCCACCGCTGGCGTCGAGCCGCGCATCATGGGCATCGGCCTGGTTCCCGCGGTGCAGAAGCTGCTCGAGCGCACCGGCGTGTCGCTGGACGAGATCGACGTGATCGAGCTCAACGAGGCCTTCGCCGCCCAGGCGCTCGCCTGCATGTGCGAGCTGGGGATCAAGGATGACGACCCGCGGGTCAACCCCAACGGCGGCGCCATCGCGCTGGGCCATCCGCTGGGGATGTCCGGCGCCCGCCTGCTGCTGACCGCGGCCCACGAGCTGCAGAAGAGCGGCAAGCGCTACGCCCTGTGCACCATGTGCGTAGGCGTGGGGCAGGGCATTGCCACGCTGCTGGAGAGGGCCTAGCCATGCAGGGAACCATGAAGACCGTCGTGATTACCGGCCACGGTGGCAATGAGGTGGTCGAGGTCAGGCAGGGCGAGCGGCCCCGGCGACGGCCGGGCGAGGCGCTGGTGCGCCTGGAGGCGGGCACCCTCAATCAGGTCGATCTCTACATGCGTAACAGTGGCGCGGGCATCACCCACGAGCTGCCGCTGGTGATGGGGCTGGACGGCGCTGGCGTGGTGGAGGCCATTGAAGAGGGCGAGACGCGCCTGGCGACGGGCCAGCGGGTGGTGGTCTTTCCCAACCTGACCTGCGGGCGGTGCGAGTTCTGCCAGCGGGGCGACGACGTGCTCTGCACCCGCATGAAGCTGATGGGCGAGCATGTGGACGGCACCTTCGCCCAGTGGCTCAGCGTTCCAGTGGAGAACCTCTTCCCCATGCCTGCGCACCTGGACTTCGTGCAGGCCGCGGCCCTGGGGGTCAACTACCTCACCGCCTGGCGGATGCTCTTCACCCGAGCGCAGCTGAAGCCCTGGGAGACGGTGCTGGTGTTCGGGGTGGGCGGCGGTGTGTCGCTTGCCGCCATGCAGCTGGCCGCCAGCATCGGCGCCAGAGTGATCGTCACCTCCCGGGAGGATGACAAGCTCCAACGGGCCCTGACGCTGGGCGCCCACGAGGCGATCAACGGCAGTACCGAGGAGGTGGCTCGACGCGTCATGGCGCTGACCGATGGCCGCGGCGTGGACGTGGTGGTCGAGAACGTTGGCGAGGCCGTCTGGGCCTCGGCCATGAAGTCGCTGGTGCGCGGCGGGCGCCTGGTGACCTGCGGGGCGACCTCGGGGGACCAGCCCTCGGCGGATATCAGGCGTCTCTTTATTCGCCAGCTGCAGATCATCGGCTCCACCAGCGGCAACGCTTCCGAGTTTAGGGAGCTGATTGCCTATGTGGAGCGTCACGAGATCACACCCGTTATCGACAGTGTCTATCCCCTAGAGGCTATTTGCGAGGCCCTGGATCGTCTCAAGGCAGGCGGTCGAATGGGCAAGGTTGGGTTGGCCCTGCAGTCGAGTGGCTAGCGGGGTGGCGCAAGGCTCGTGACAAGGCGTGACATGTTCTCTCTCGGTCAGTGATGACCGGTGGCTTGGCGACGGGTGAACTCGTCGCCTTTTTTGCCATCTTCTGCACTCATTATGCTTTTGTCGCAGGCTCTCGGCGTTGCTGGATTGACAAAAATGCCACCTTTCCCCGAATCATTGCCCCAAGAGCGTTGGGGATCTTCCATTCTGGCAATGCAAGGCCAGCGGCATTGGACTTGTGTGCAATGTCCAATCCTGCCGGGACCTGCTGAAGGCAGGGTATAGTCGGCGAAACCACCGGAAATCATGGTTTTTTGTGGCTTTTGGATGGCAAGAGGACTTGGCCGGCCGATACCCCAGGGGTATGGCAGGTTACGCACACGATATTGGTTAGCCCTTTCGGCGAGCGCCAGAATCTCCTAACACCCGACAGGAGTGGAAGCTCACGACGATTCTATGGAGCCTTGCTCTCCTCCCTGATATGCAGTGAGATGCGCTTGGGATAGGCCCAAGGAGGTTATTCGACAGGAAACCGGGATGTCGAACATAGCTCTCTGGGAGCGGGTATAACAACCAGCCGACTCAAGGCCGCATAGTGAGGCCTCGCCTGGCTAAACCGCCTATCACCTGTAATAGGAAATTGAAATGCAACTGCACAAGGACTGGTCGATCCCCGCCCTGACCGCCGGTTTCGTGGCGGTGCTGATCTCCTACTCCGGCCCCCTGGCGATCTTCTTCCAGGCGGCCCAGAGCGCGGAGATCTCGACGGCCATGATGACCTCCTGGGTCTGGGCGATCTCTATCGGTGCCGGTCTCTCCGGCATCCTGCTCAGCCTGTGGCTGAAGGTGCCGGTGGTGACGGCCTGGTCGGCACCGGGGACGGCGCTGCTGGTCACGCTCTTTCCGGGGCTGTCGCTGAACGAGGCGGTGGGCGCCTACCTCACCGCCGCGGCGCTCCTCTTCGTGGTGGGTATCACCGGCTCCTTCGACCGTATTATCCAGGCGATCCCGCCGGGCATCGCCAGCGCCATGATGGCGGGCATCCTCTTCCAGTTCGGCGTCGGGGTCTTCCTGTCGCTTGAGCCGGTGCCGGCCCTGGCCATCGGCATGCTGGTCGCCTACCTGGCCTTCAAGCGGCTCACCCCCCGCTACAGCCTGATCCTGCTGCTGATCGTCGGTGTGGTGCTGGCGGTGGTGCTGGAAGGGGCCAGCCTGCGCGGGGTCTCGGTGCAGCTGGCCGAGCCGCAGTTCATCCGCCCCGAGTGGACCTGGAACGCCACACTGAGCCTGGCGATCCCGCTGGTGCTGGTCAGCCTCACCGGGCAGTTCCTGCCGGGCATGGCGATCCTGCGTACCTCCGGCTACACCACCCCGGCCAAGCCGATCGTCACCCTGACCAGCCTGACCTCCTTCGCCACCGCCTTCTTCGGCGGCATTACCACGGTAGTGGCGGCCATCACCGCGGCGATCTGCACCGGCAAGGAGGCCCACGAGGATCCCGACAAGCGCTACGTGGCCGGAGTGGCCAATGGCGTCTTCTACCTGGTGGGTGGCACCTTCGCCGGCACCATCGTGCTGCTCTTCACCTCGCTGCCTGGCGAGTTCGTGGCGATTCTGGCGGGATTGGCGCTGATCGGCGCCATCACCAGCAACATCAGCGCTTTCGCCGCCCAGAAGGGGCACCTGGAGGCCTCGGTGATCACCTTCATCGCCACGGCGTCCGGCATCAGCTTCCTGGGCCTGGGCTCCGCCTTCTGGGGTGTGGTGGTGGGGGTCCTGGCCTACCAGCTGCTGCATCGTCCCTTCGGGTTGCCACGGCGGCCAGATGGCGAGGCGGCTTCCGAGAAGCGGCCCTAGTCGCCAGCGTCGAGAACCGCGGCACTTGCTACACTGCTTTGCAGCGAAGGGGCTGTCGAGACGCGGTTTCCGGTGGCAGATTGCCAGGAGTCGGCGAGGCTCGGACAGTCGTTGGCAGAGGCTATGGAGGTGCTGAGATGCTGACCATTCATGTGGCGATCGACGAGTCGGTCTACTCCCTGCGCGGCATCATGCTGGCCGAACTGCTTCAGCGGCAGCTCTCGGCCCGGCTGCTGCTGACCTCCGTGGCCGGCTCGGCAGAGCGCGCCGAGCGGCATCGAGAGGCGCTCCTCCAGCTGCTCGAGCGCCATCGGCTGAGCGAATACGCCGAGTCGCTGAACGTCGAGGTGGGGGAGAGCCCCGCTGCCGTGCTGGCCCGGCTGGCCTCCCAGCCGGACAGCCTGCTCTGCCTGACCTCCCATGGGCGGCATCCCGCCTCCGAGCTGTTCCTCGGCAGCGTGGCGGGCCAGGCCGTGCGGGAAGCCGGTGCACCGGTGGTGGTGCGCGGCCCGCGCTTCGACCCGGAGGCGATCCGGCGCATCGATACGGTGATGGTCTGCGTGGACGGCTCGACGCTCTCCGAGGCCATGCTGCCCCATGTGGTCGAACTGTCGCGCCAGCTTGGGGCGCGCCTGCAGCTGCTGCAGGTGCTCGGCAAGGAGTCGGCGGAGGACGTCACGGAAGAGGGTGCCCAGGGCGATGTGATGGAGTCCAGCTATATGCACGGTCTGGCCAGGCGAGTGCACCAGGCCGATGGCCTCGACCCCGACTGGGAAGTGCTGCACGGCAACCCGGCCCAGGCCATCGTCGACTACCTGGGCGACTGCCAGAACACCCTGCTGGCCATGACCACCCACGGGCGCAGTGGCCTGGCCCGGGTGATCAGCGGCAGCGTCAGCCATGCGGTGCTGCACGAGGCGCGCTGCCCGGTGGCGATCCTCAGGCCATAGGACGACGCCCCCGGCCCACCCGCCAGAACGCCTCTCGCTCGGGCGCTGTCGATGCCTTGCGCTGGCGTTTTGGCGCCTGAGCCAACGGCGACCGAGTGTGCGATGCGGGCGCCGTGTCACGCGGTGGATTGCATATCGCCGCCGCTGCCCCGAAGGTGGGAGTCATCAGCAGGCTAATAATTTGGAGCTTTCATGCCTCGACTCGCCGATACCCCGCTTTCCGTTCTCGACCTGGCGCCGATTCGCCAGGGGGGCAGCGCCGCCGACAGCTTCCGTGAGAGCGTAGCCCTGGCGCGGCTGACCGAGCGACTCGGCTTCAGCCGCTTCTGGCTCGCCGAGCATCACGGCATCGAGGGCATCGCCAGCGCCGCCACCGCCGTGCTGATCGGGCATGTGGCGGGGGCCACCGAGCGCATTCGAGTGGGTAGCGGCGGTATCATGCTGCCCAACCACCCGCCGCTGGTGATTGCCGAGCAGTTCGGCACCCTGGAGGCGCTCTATCCGGGGCGCATTGACCTGGGCCTGGGGCGAGCGCCGGGCTCCGATGGCGCGACCATGGCCGCCCTGCGCCGCGATCCCCATGCCGGTGTCGACGACTTCCCTCAGCGTCTCGCCGAGCTGCAAGGCTTCCTGGGTGACGCGCAGCCCGGCCAGCGCGTGCGCGCCGTCCCCGGTCAGGGCGCGAAGGTGCCGATCTGGCTGCTCGGCTCCAGCGGCTACAGCGCCCAGCTGGCCGCCCGACTCGGCTTGCCCTTCGCCTTCGCCGCCCAGTTCGCCCCCGGCTACCTGTTCGAGGCGCTGCGCCTCTACCGCGAAAGCTTCCGCCCCTCCGAGGTGCTCGCGCGCCCCTACGCCATGGTCGGCCTGCCGGTGATCGCCGCCGAGAACGACGCCCTGGCCGAGTACCTGGCCACCACCGCCAAGCAGAAGTTCCTGGGGATGATCCGCGGCGCGCGCACCTGCGCCAAGCCGCCGGTGGAACACCTGGCGATGACGCCCGTCGAGGAAGCCCAGCTGCAGCAGTTTCTGGGCGCCGCCATCATCGGCGGCCCCGAGACCGTTCGCGAAGGCCTCGAGCACTTCCTCGAACAGACCGGCGCCGACGAGCTGATGCTCAACACCGACGTGTTCGCCCTGGAGGATCGCCTGCGCAGCTACGAGATCGTCGGCGGACTCGAGCCGCGCTCCCCCGTGGTCGCAGCGGCCCAGTCCGGCTGATCGGCGGCCGCCTCAGCCATGCGGCGCGGCACGAGGCGCCCTGGCGGTATGCCTTTGGCGCGGCTCGAGAGGGCACCGGCATCAGCAGCTCTCGCCTATGCGCAGCTTGAATCCGACATCATGCTGAAGACGACGCACCCGCTTGCCGGCCAGCCGGTTGAGCACCTCTTCCGCCGCCACTCGCCCCATGGTCTCACGGGGCGAGTGGATGGTGGTCAATCGCGGTGTGACGAACTCCCCCAGCGGAAGGCCATTGAAGCCGGCGATGGCGATGTCCTTGGGGACTGCCAGCCCCAGGCGCTGCGCATGCAGCAGGGCGCCACTCGCCAAGTCGTCATTGGAGAAGTGAATGGCATCGGCTCGAGGATGCCGCTTCAGGACCTCTTCGAGCCCCATGGCGCCGGCGCTCAGGCTGCCTAGCTGTTCGAGTTCGATCAAGGGGGCCTCGTGGCCGGCAGCCTTGAGCACCTCGCCGTGGCCGGCATAGCGCATGCCGGCGCGGTAGTCCTCGGCCATGCGGGCGCCCACATAGACGATCTGGCGGTACCCCCGGGCCAGCAGGTGGCGGGCCATGCAGCGGCCGGCCTCGGTGTGATCCAGTCCCACGTTGAGATCCAGCGCCTCGCCCAGCTCCATCACCTCCATGATCGGATGGTCCCACTGTTGCAGCAGGGTACGGCAGGCGTCGCTGTGGCGCAGCCCGGCGGTGACCAGCGCCGAGCACGACCAGCCCAGGAAGGTACGCACCAGCTGGGCCTCGCGGTCGAGGTCGTAGTCGGTGTTGCCGAGCAGAATCTGGTAGCCGGCCGCCTCGAAGGTCTCCTGCAGTCCCTGGATCACCTCGATGAACACCGCATTGGCCAGCGACGGCACGATCACCGCGATAAAGCGTGAACTGGCCGACGCCAGGCTGCCTGCCACTAGGTTGGGGACATAGCCGAGCCGCTCGACGGTGGCCAGAATGTGTTGCCGAGTCTCGGCATTGACGCGCTCCGGCGTATTCAGTGCCCGCGAGACCGTGATCGGCGATACCCCCGCGGCCTCGGCAACCTGGGCCAGGGTCGTGCGTGCCGAGCTGCGCCGCCGACGTGGTGGAGATGTCTTAGACATTGGTCGTGTCCTTGCAAGCCTATCCTTGATGATAACCGCTACCTCTACTAAAAGAGATGTTAGCGCTACCATGTTAGCGCTACCAGCTCGACCAAGCCGACACTCCCTGACGGCTTGATTGGGCATCATGACACCTGGCCTAGGAGATCAACGTGAGCCATAGCAGCCCTCAAACAGTTCCACGCGTGGGTGTCGTCGGCCTGGGGGCAATGGGCATGGGGGCCGCGCTGGCGCTCCATGAGCGTGGCCTGACAGTGACCGGCTGCGACCTGTCGGCCACGGCTCGCGAGTCCTTCGCGGCCCAGGGCGGCAGCAGCGTGGCTTCGACCGCCGAGCTGGCCGACTGCGAGGTGGTGGTGCTGCTGGTGGTCAACGGCGAGCAGGTCGAGCAGGTGCTGTTCGGCGAGCAGGGCCTGGCGGGCAAGCTTGCCGCGGGGAGCCTGGTCATCCAGTGCGCCACCGTGGCGCCAAGCCAGGCGCGTAGCCTGGGCGAGCGGCTGGCCGCCGAGGGGCTGGCGATGCTCGATGCCCCGGTCAGCGGCGGGGCGGCCAAGGCGCGCAGCGGTGACCTCTCGGTGATGGCGTCCGGCGACCCCGCCGCCTTCGACAAGGCCCGGCCGGTGCTGGATGCCATGGCCGCCACCGTCTACCGCCTGGGCGATGACGCGGGTGTCGGCTCGAGCATGAAGCTGGTCAACCAGCTGCTGGCCGGGGTGCATATCGCCACCGCCGCCGAGGCCATGGCGCTGGGCATCCGCATGGGCCTCGACCCGGACACCGTGTATGAGGTGATCACCCACTCGGCGGGTAACTCCTGGATGTTCGAGAACCGCGTGCCGCATATCCTCGAAGGCGATTACACCCCGCTCTCGGCGGTGGACATCTTCGTCAAGGATCTCAATATCGTGCATCAGACCGGCCGCGAGCTGGCCATGCCCACGCCGGTGGCGGCGAGCGCCCTGCAGCAGTTCACCGCCGCCAAGGGCGCCGGCTTCGGTCGTGAAGACGACGCGGCGGTGATCAAGGTCTACCAGCGGCTGTCGGGCATCGCGCTACCCGAGGCCGCCAATGACGCCGACGCAGGAGGTGACGCATGAGCCTGGTACTGGGTGCCATCGCCGACGACTTCACCGGCGCGACCGATCTCGCCAACAACCTGGTGCGCGCCGGCATGCGCTGCGTGCAGCTGATCGGCGTGCCCGACGACGCGCTCGACCTCGACGACGTGGACGCGGTAGTGGTGGCGCTGAAATCGCGCTCCTGCCCGGTGGACGAGGCGGTGGCCGACTCCGTGGCCGCGCTCGAGTGGCTCCAGGCGCGCGGCGCACGTCAGTGCTTCTTCAAGTACTGCTCGACCTTCGACTCCACCGACGCGGGCAATATCGGCCCGGTGGCCGATGCCCTCGTGGAGCGGCTTCGGGCGACAGAAACAGGGCAGCAGCTGGGCGGCGGCCAGACCGTGATGGTGCCGGCGTTTCCGACCAACGGCCGCAGCGTCTATCAGGGCCACCTGTTCGTCGGGGACCGGCTGCTCAACGACAGCGGCATGCAACACCACCCGCTCAATCCGATGACCGATGCCGACCTGGTCAGGGTGCTGGGGCGCCAGACGCCGCATGCTGTTGGCCTGGCAGCGCGACCGACACTCGCGCGAGGCAGCGAGGCGACGCGTGCCCATCTGGCCGACCTGGCAGCAGACGGCGTGCGCCATGTGATCTGCGACAGCCTGGACGAGCAGGATCTCGAGGTGCTGGCCGAGGCGGTGGTCGACTATCCGTTGGTTACCGGTGGCTCTGGCCTGGGGCAGGCGCTGCCAGAGCAGTATCGCCGCCGCGGCTGGCTGGCCGAGGTCAGCGAGCCGGGCCGGCTGGCGCCGGCCGCTGGCGGCGCGCTGGTGCTATCGGGGAGCTGCTCGCGGGCAACCCTTGGCCAGGTGGCCGAGTTCCTCGCGCATCATCCCGGCATGGCCCTCGACCCCCTGCAGCTCGCCGAAGGCGAAGCTCATTTCGATGCCGCCCTGGCCTTTGCCCGTGAGCAGCTCGCCAGCGGCGGCCCGGTACTGGTCTACGCCTCCGCCGACCCCGAGCAGGTCAAGGCCGCCCAGCAGGCGCTGGGCGTGGCGCGTGCCGGCGAGCTGGTAGAGCAGGCCCTGGGCCGACTAGCGCGGACGCTGGTCGATGAAGGCGTCGGGCGCCTGGTGGTGGCCGGCGGCGAGAGCTCGGGGGCAGTGGTCTCGGCGCTGGGCATTCGCCAGCTGCGCATCGGCGGCCAGATCGACCCCGGCGTGCCCTGGACCCAGGCGCCGCTGACGGACCGCGAGGCGCCGCTGTCGCTGGCGCTCAAGTCGGGCAACTTCGGCGGTGAGGACTTCTTCATCCGCGCCTTTACGGTGCTCGATGAGCTGACCGGGGAGGGCAAGGCATGAGCGAACGCAAGGCCCCCAGTGCTCATCTGGGTCAGGAGAGTCAGCTGCGCGAACAGATCGCCACCCTCGGCAAGTCGCTGTTCGACCGCGGCCTGACCATGGGCTCCAGCGGCAACATCAGCGTGCGCCTGGAAGATGGTGGCTGGCTGATGACCCCCACCAACGCCTGCCTGGGCCGGCTGGACCCGGCGCGTATCTCGCGCCTCGATGCCCAAGGTGATTGGCAGGGCGGTGACAAGCCCACCAAGGAGCACTTCCTGCACATGGCGATGTATGCCGAGCGGCCCCGGTCCGGTGCCATCGTGCACCTGCACTCCACCCACTCGGTGGCGGTCTCCTGCCTGCCGGATATCGACCCCTGCGACTGCATCCCGCCGCTCACCGCCTACTACGTGATGCGGGTGGGCCGGCTGCCGCTGGTTCCCTACCACGTGCCCGGCGACCCGACCCTCGGCGATGCGGTGCGCGGCCTGGCGGGCCAGCACAGCGCGGTGCTGCTGGCCAACCACGGCCCGGTGGTGGCCGGCAAGAGCCTCGAGGCGGCGGTGTATGCCACCGAGGAGCTGGAAGAGACCGCCAAGCTGTTCCTGCTGCTGCGCGGCGAGAACCCGCGCGCCCTGACGGCGGAGCAGGTCGCCGAACTCGAAGCGCGCTTCCCGCGCGACTGATGCGAACCGAACCGGATACCCACGATGATTCGACTGGCCGCCAACCTCAGCATGCTGTTCCACGAGCACGACTTCCTCGAGCGCTTCGCCGCCGCTGCCGAGGCGGGCTTTCGCGGCGTCGAGTACCTGTTTCCCTATGCCCACGACCCCCGGGTGCTGCGCCAGCGGCTCGATGAGCACCGCCTCGAGCAGGTGCTTTTCAACCTGCCGCCGGGGGACTGGGACGCCGGCGAGCGCGGCCTGGCCAGCCTGCCGGGACGCGAGGCGGAGTTTCGCGACTCGGTGGTGGAGGGGCTGCGCTACGCCGAGGCGCTGGGCTGCCCCCGCATCCACGCCATGGCCGGGCTGCTGCCCGCCGATGCCGACGACACGACCCGCGCCGCCCATCACGCCACCTATCTCGACAACCTGCGCTTCGCCGCCCGCGAGGCCGCCAGGCTGGGGCGCGAGGTGCTAATCGAGCCGATCAACACCCGCGACATGCCGGGCTTCTTCCTCTCCCGCCAGGCCCAGGCCATGGCGGTGCTCGACGAGGTCGGCGAGCCCAACCTGCGCCTGCAGTTCGACCTCTACCACTGCCAGATCATGGACGGCGACCTGACGCACCACCTGGAGCGCCAGTTCCCCGCCGTCGGCCACGTGCAGATCGCCGGGGTGCCGGAGCGCCACGAGCCGGATGTTGGCGAGGTGCACTACCCGGCGCTGTTCGCGCGCCTCGAGGCGCTGGGCTATGCCGGCTGGATCGGCTGCGAGTATCGTCCGGCGGGCGATACCCGTCGGGGCCTGGGCTGGGGCCAGGAGTACGGGCTTCAGCCACAGGGCTAAGGTCACACACAACGACAACCAGGACGCTACGTTTCATGCATATACTGATTACCGGCGCCGCCGGCTTTCTCGGCCAGCGCCTGCTGCAGCAACTGGTCGCCCGCGGCGAGCTGTGCGGCCAGCCGATCACCCGCTTCACGCTGGTCGACCAGAGCGAGGCCGCCGTACCCGAGACCTCGGGCATTGCCTTCGATCGTCAGGCGCTGGATATCACCGCCCCCGGCGCCTGGGACGGCGTGCTCGATACCCGGCCCGACGTCATCTACCACCTGGCGGCGGTGGTGAGCTCCGCCGCCGAGGCGGATCTCGACCTCGGCATGGCGGTCAACTTCGACGCCACCCGGGCGCTGCTGGAGGCCTGCCGCGCCCGCGACCTCGGCGCCACACGGCTGGTGATGGCCAGCTCGGTGGCCGCCTACGGCGGTGACCTGCCCGAGACCCTCGACGACATGACCGCGCTGCAGCCGCAGAACTCCTACGGCGCGCAGAAGGCGATGTGCGAGCTGCTGATCAACGACTACAGCCGGCGCGGCCTGGTCGACGGCCGGGTGCTGCGCCTGCCGACCATCGTGATTCGTCCCGGGCGGCCCAACGCCGCGGCGTCGAGTTTCGCCTCCAGCATCCTGCGCGAGCCGCTGGGCGGCGAGGAAGCGATCTGCCCGGTGCCGGTCGAGCAGCCGCTGTTCGTGATGTCGCCGGGCAAGGTGGTCGAGGCGCTGGTGCACGGCGCCGAGGTCGACGGCGAGGCGCTGGGCAAGTTCCGCGCCTTCATGCTGCCGGGGATCACGGTCACGGTTGCCGAGATGCTCGAGGCGCTGCGCCAGGTGGCCGGCGACGAGGCGGTGGCGCGGGTGCGCCACGAGCCCGACCCGCGCATCCAGGCCATCATCGCCAGCTGGCCGGCACGCTTCGACACCGCCAAGGCCGACCGCCTGGGCTTCCCCGGCGATGACGATTTCAAGCAGATCATCGATGCGTTCATTAACGAGCGCTGATGAGTCCCCTCACTGCCGCGCCAGGTAGTGAAACACCGCAGGGTAGCGCCGCTCAGCTGGGCGGTCGCCCGACAATTGCCACCCTCACAACAACACAAGAGGGCACTACAATGACCAAACGCTTTGCACGCCACACACTCGTTGCCGCTATCGGTGGTCTTGCTACAGTCGGCATGGCCCTGCAGGCCCAGGCCGCCACCGAAATCAGCCTCGGCCATACGCTCTCCTCCACCTCCCACTATGCGGTAGGGGCCCAAGCCTTCAAGGAGACCCTGGAAGAACTCTCCGACGGCGCCTTCACCGTCACCGAGCACACCTCCGGCTCGTTGGGCGGTGAGCGCGAGATGATCGAAGGCCTGCAGATCGGCACCGTGGACATCGTGATCACCTCCACCGGCCCGCTCGGCAACTTCGTCCCCGAAACCTACGTACTCGACCTGCCGTTCCTGTTCGAAGACTACGACCAGGCACGCTGCGTGCTCGACGGTGAGCTCGGCGACGAGCTGCTGGCCAAGATGAGCGACCACGACCTGGTCGGCCTGGCCTGGTCCGAGAACGGCTTCCGCCACATGACCAACAGCCGCCGCGAGATCGCCTCACCGGCCGACGCCGATGGCCTGCGGGTGCGCACCATGGAGAACGAGGTTCACCAGGAAGCCTTCCGCCAGATGGGCGCGCGGCCCACGCCGATGGCATTCCCCGAACTGTTCACCGCCCTGCAGCAGGGCACCGTGGACGGCCAGGAGAACCCCATCACGGTGATCGTGGCCACCAACTTCTGGGAAGTGCAGGACTACCTGTCGCTGACCGGCCACGTCTACTCGCCCTCCGCGGTGCTGGGGTCGCCGATCCTGCTCGACGGCCTCAGCGACGAGGAGCGTGAGTGGTTCCACGAGGCCGCCCGCGCCTCCGCAGAAGCCACCCGCGGAGAAGTCTCGCGCCTCGAAGAAGAGGGCGTGGCACTGCTCGAAGAGAACGGCATGACGGTCAAGACCGATATCGATATCGGCCCCTTCCAGCAAGCCGTTGAGCCGGCCTACGAGATCTTCACCGCCGAGCATGGCAGCGAGATGCTGGAGCGCATCCAGGCACAAGCCGCCAGCTGCTGATCCGTCCCGCCAGCCCCCGGCACATGCCGGGGGCATCTTCGCTCTTGGTGATCCTATGCTCGCTGCATTTCTGCGCTTCGAGCACCAGCTGACGCGTGTGGCCATGGCCGTGGCGATCGTCATGCTGGTGATCTCGGTGACGCTCAGTTTCTATCAGGTGTTGACCCGCTTCGTGTTCAACGCCCCCTCGACCTGGACCGAAGTCGCCTCGCGGGCGGCGATGATCTGGTGCGTCTTCATGGCCGCGGCGGCCACCTTCCGCGGCGGCTACATGATGGCCGTGGAGGCCATCTACAAGGTCATACCCACACGCTTTGCGCTATGGCTGGAAACCGCCATCGTGCTGTGCTGCCTGCTGGTGCTGGGGGTGTTGATCTACTTCGGCATCCTGATGACCGGGCGGGTCAGCAATCAGACCATGTCGGGGATGAACATCTCCATGTCCTACGCCTATGCGGCGATCCCCACCGGGTCGGCGTTCGCCATCGTGGCGGCCCTGGCGCGACTGTTCGCCCAGCTCAGCGGGCGCGAGCCGGTGGGGCCCGACAACAGCGAGGTCAGCCCCGAGGTCGAGCTGCAGCAGGTACAAGAGGCCCAGCACGACAGGGTCGATAATGACCAGGGAGGGTCGCGCTCATGAACCTGGTCATCGGACTCTCGCTACTGATCCTGTTCGCCTTCGGCGTGCCGATCGCCATCTCGATCATGCTGGCCTCGATCATCGGCATCGAGTTCTTCACCCGGCTGCCGCTGCTGCTGGTGCCGCAGCAGATGTTCATCGGCATCGACAAGTTTCCGCTGATGGCCATCCCGTTCTTCATCCTGGCCGGCAACCTGATGGCCGCCGGCGGGATCTCCCAGCGCCTGGTCGACCTGGCCAAGTCGATCGTCGGCCAGGTGCAGGGTGGCCTGGCAATGTCCTGCGTGCTGACCTGCATGATGTTCGCCGCGGTCTCCGGCTCCAGCGTGGCGACCACCTTCGCCATCGGCGCGATCCTGATCCCGGCGATGGTCAAGCACGGCTACCCGCGGCCGCTGGCGGCCTCGATCCAGGCCTCGTCGGCGGAGCTCGGGGTGCTGATTCCGCCGTCGATCCCGCTGATCCTCTACGGGGTCAGCACCGATACCTCCATCGGCCAGCTGTTCCTGGCCGGGGTCGGGCCGGGGTTCCTGATTGGCGGGGCGCTGATCCTGTTCCTCTACCTGTTCTGCAAGGCGCGCGGCTTCGGCAAGGAGGACTACAAGGACAGCACCGGCTTCGTCACCTCCTTCCAGCGTGCCTGGGCGGCGATGCTGATGCCGGTGGTGGTGATCGGCGGCATCTACGGCGGCGTATTCACCCCCACCGAGGCCTCGGCGGTGGCGGTGTTCTATGCACTGATCGTCGGCGGCTTCTACTACCGTGAACTGAAGCTGGGCGACCTGGTGCCGATCCTGCGCCAGAGCGTGATCTCCACCGCCGCGGTGATGCTGATCATCGCCGCCGCTTCGCTGTTCAGCTTCCTGCTCAGCCGCATCGGCCTGCCGGCGCAGATTGCCAATGCGGTCACCGCCGCCATCGACAACCCGCTGATGTTCCTGCTGGTGGTCAATGCCTTGCTGCTGGTGGTGGGCATGTTCATCGAGACCTCCGCCGCGATCCTGGTGCTGGCACCGATTCTGACGCCGATCGCCATGCAGTTCGGCATTCATCCGGTACATTTCGGCCTGGTGATGGTGGTCAACCTGGCGCTGGGCATGATCACGCCGCCGCTGGGCGTGAATCTGTTTGCCGCCTGCGCAGTGGCCAAGATCTCACTGGACCAGATGCTGCCCTGGCTGCTGCGTTTCGTGCTGGTGGTCATGGCCTGTCTGATGCTGATCACCTATATGCCATGGATCTCCATGGGGTTGGTCAATCTGGTATATGGATAAAGGAGCATGACAATGATGGAGAACTCTGCGATGCCGCCCCAGGCAGCGCTGATCGGCGGCGAATGGCAGGCCACACAGGCCACCCTGGATATGGAAGCCCCGGCCAGCGGGCGCATTACCACGCGTATCGCGCGCTGCCAGGCGGCGGACGTGGACGCCGCTGTGAGTGCCGCGCGGCGTGCCTTCGAGGGTGAGCTGGGCGACTGGGCGCGCTGGAGTACCCGTGAACGCGGCGCCTGGTTGCTGGCCATGGCCGCCGCCATCGAGGCCGACCACGAACACCTAGCTGCACTGGAGTGCCTGGACACTGGCAAACCGCTGACCCAGGCGCGGGCCGATATCACTGCCTGTGCGCGCTACTTTCACTTCTACGGCGGCGGTGCCGACAAGCTCCACGGTGAGACCCTCCCCTACGAAAACGGCTTCACGGTGATGACGCTGCGTGAACCCCACGGGGTTTGCGGCCAGATCATCCCCTGGAACTACCCGGCGCAGATTTTCGGCCGCTGCATCTCCGCTGCGCTGGCCACCGGCAATACGGTGGTGCTCAAGCCCGCTGAGGACGCCTGCCTGAGCGTGCTGCGCCTGGCCGAGCTGGCCATGCAGCAGGGCCTGCCGGCTGGCGCTCTCAACGTGGTGCCGGGGCTAGGCCGTGAGGCCGGTGCGGCGCTGGCCTCGCACCCGGGCATCGACCATCTCTCCTTTACCGGCTCGCCGGAGACCGGCACCCAGGTGACCCAGGCGGCGGCGGTGCACCATGTGCCGGTGACCCTGGAGTTGGGTGGCAAGTCGCCGCAGATCGTGTTCGCCGATGCCGACCTCGACGCTGCCTTCGACACCGTGGTGAGAGGCATCATCCAGAACGCCGGCCAGACCTGCTCGGCGGGCAGCCGGCTGCTGGTACAGCGCGAGATTGCCGAGGCCTTCACCGGCCGCCTGGTGGAGCGCTTCGCGGCGCTGCGCTGCGATGCCGGCGAGGCAGACGCCGACTGCGGGCCGCTGATCAACGCCCGCCAGAAGTCGCGGCTCGAGGCGCGCCTGGCCGCCGCCGAGGCGGACGGCATCCGCATTGCCGCCCGCGGCCAGCTGGCCGAGGGGGCATCACAGGAGGGGCACTTCGTGGTGCCGCATTTGCTCACCGAGATTCCCGATGGCCACGACGTGCTGCGCGAAGAGCTGTTCGGCCCGGTGCTGGCGGTGCAGGTCTTCGACGATGAAGCCGAAGCGCTGCGCCTGGCCAATGCCACCGACTTCGGCCTATGTGCCGGGGTCTGGACCCGCGACGGTGGCCGCCAGCTGCGCCTGGCCCGAGGCATCCGCAGCGGCCAGGTGTTCGTCAACAACTATGGCGCCGGTGGCGGCATCGAGCTGCCGTTTGGCGGCGTGGGGCGCTCCGGCCACGGTCGCGAGAAAGGCTTCGAGGGGCTGCGTAGCTACACCCGAATCAAGACCGTCGCCATCAAGCATGATTGATCGCGCTTTTATCTCGTTATCGACGCATGGAGACCCACGATGAGTCGCTCACTGGAATCGCCTGACGGCGCACGTCGCATCGGCATGATCGGCGTTGGGCTGATGGGGCATGGCATCGCCAAGAACCTGCTTGAGGCAGGCCATACGCTGACCTTTCTCGATCATTCCGGCAATCAGCCGGTGGAGGACCTGCTGGCGGCGGGCGCCGAGTCCCGGGCAAGCGCCCGCGAGGTGGCCGAATCGGCCGAGCTGGTACTGCTGTGCGTGACGGGCTCGCCGCAGGTCGAGGCGGTACTGTTCGAGCCCGGCGGCGTACTGGAGGGCCTGGCCCCCGGGGCGGTGGTGGTCGACTGCTCCACCGCGCTGCCGAGTTCCACGCAACAGGTCGCGGCGCGCGTCACCCAGGCCGGCGGCCGCTTTATGGACGCCGCCATGACCCGCACGCCCAAGGAGGCTGAAGAGGGGCGCCTCAACTTGATCGTCGGTGCGCCCCAGGCGCTGTTCGACGAGGTGCGGCCGGTACTGGCGTGCTTCGCCGAGAATATCGCCCATGCGGGTGACGTCAGCGCCGGTCATACCCTCAAGCTGCTGCATAACTTCGTCTCGCTGGGTTTCTCGGCGGTACTCGCCGAGGCCGCGGCGGCGTCGCGGCGGGCCGGTATCGATGACGCCGCGCTGCTCGAGGTGCTCGGCAAGGGCGGCGGCGGCGGGGTGGTGCTGGAGAGGCTGCGACCCTTCATCGCGTCCGGTGATCCCTCTGGGTTCCGTTTTAGCGTGGCTAACGCCAGCAAGGACCTGGGGTATTACCACGCCATGACGGAGGAACTCGGGGTCGAGGGAAGTGTGGCGGGTGCCGTGCATGCCCTCTACGCCGGCGTGGAGGACCAAAGCATGGCGGTGCCGGAACTGATTCGCGCGCTGCAGGAAAAGGCCTGACGACACCGTCAGGCCTTGAATGCCTTTCACTCGTTCTCCATCGTCAGCGGGAGCTCGCTTCTTTCCTTGGCTCCGTGCCCTTTTAGAACGCCTCCCACTCGGGCTCTGTCGATGCCTTGCGCTGGCGGCTGGCACGGGGCATGGGGTCGGCTTCCGGGACGGGGTGGGCAGATGGATGGGGAAGGTCGGTCGCTGCCGCGACGAGTGCCTGCGGCGTCGTGATGGCCGTCTGGCTGTCGCCCATGTGGAATGAGCTGACCGCCTCCGCCAGCAGGCCCGCCTGGTTCTTCAGTGACGAGGCCGCCGCCGCCGACTGCTCTACCAGGGTGGCGTTCTGCTGGGTGACCTGATCCATCTGGCTGACCGCGACGCTGACCTGCTCCACGGCCTGGGCCTGCTCCTCCGAGGCGGCGTTGATATCGGCCATCAGCTCCGAGACCCGGTGCACGCTGCCCATCACCTGCTCCATGGCCTCGCCGGCTTCCCTGACCAGGGCACTGCCATCCTTGACCAGCTCGCCATCGTGGGTGACCAGCGTCTGGATCTCCTTGGCGGCCGAGGCGCAGCGCTGTGCCAGGTTGCGCACCTCGCCGGCCACCACGGCAAATCCGCGGCCCTGTTCCCCGGCCCGAGCGGCCTCCACCGAGGCGTTCAGCGCGAGAATGTTGGTCTGGAAGGCGATGCCGTCGATCACCGAGATGATGCTGCCGATCTTCTCCGCGCTGTCTTCGAGCTCCTGCATCTTGCCCATGGCCTGCGAGGTCTTGTCGCCGCCGTTATCCGCCAGCTGGCGCGCGTCTCGGACCAGCTCGTTGGCCTGGCGGGTGTTGTCGGCGTTCTGCTTCACCGTCGAGGCGACCTGCTCCATGCTGGTAGCGGTTTCCTGGAGGCTGGCGGCCTGCTCCTCGGTGCGCTGCGAGAGGTCGTGGTTGCCCGAGGATATCTCGCCGGAGGCGGCGTGGATGGCCTGGGCGGACGACTGGATCCGTGCCACCAGCTCCCGCTGCTGGGTCTGGGTATCATCGAGCGCCTCCAGGGCGACACCGATTTCGTCTCGGCTGCCCGTCTCGATGCGATTGTCCAGGTGCCCGGCGGCGATCGCCTGGAAGTAGCCGACCATGCGCTCCAGCGGACGGGTAATGGCGCGGATCAGCGCCCAGCCGCCGAGGCTGCCGATAAGCAGCGCCAGGGCGATCATCGCCGCCGTCAGGTAGCGCATGAAATCGAAGGTCGACTGGGCGGCGGCGTACTCGGCCTGGGCCACGTTGCCCTGGAGGTCGATTAGTTCATGGAGCGTCTGGTTGGCGGCCACGAAGGCCGGCCGGGTCGCCTCGATCATATGGGCGGAGGCCTCGTCGATCCGGCCGGCCTCGTAGAGAGCGATGGCCGGCTCGATGCCCTGCTGGAAGAAGGCGCGGCGCTGATCGGCGTAGCGTTCGGCGAGCTCGGCCTCGCGGGGCGTCAGGTAGGTGCCCATATAGGTCGCCCAGACCTGCTCCATCGTCTCGAGATTGGCGTCCACGCTGTCCAGGTAGGGCTGCCGGTTGGCGCGGCTGGCCGCATCGCTGCCGGCATGATCATGAGTCAGGCTGATCTGGTTGAGCTCGATGATGCTGTCGCGCATCAGCTCGTCGATGCGCGTCAGCTGCTGGACGGGAATCAGGCGGTCTTCATAGATGGTATCGATCGCCTGGTCCATCGAGGTCATGCCGCGAATGCCCAGGCCGCCGACGGTGGCGATCAGGGCGATCAGCAGGGCAATCAGCAGGATCAATCGAGCTTTGATGGTCAGTGTCATCCACAGCCTCCTTGGCGTGTGTGGGAGAGTCGCGATGTGTGCTGTTGACGCCAAGGGGGATGGCTGTGCGCTTGATGGCACGAATCAACGATTAGTTGTACAAATATTTCACAGACAGTGTCAAAAGTAAAACCATGCTTTGACAATAGGGTACAAGCCTAACGATTAAAACAGACGATTGTATGCATTCATTGGTCTGATTGAGCCTGCCTATCCGGGAGCTGCGAGCGGGAAGGGGGACGACGATTGGCGCCGATCGTCAGGCCGCGTGGCTCGGAACCCGGCCGCGGGGTGGTACTCTCATCCTGTAACGCTTTCCATGGAGATGCCCATGTCGCTTACCGCTATTCGCGCCGGCCGCCTGGCGCTCGCTTGTGTGGCCGGCGCGCTGGCGCTGGGCACGACTCCCACCTGGGCCGAGGACTGCCTGGCGCCGGGCCAGTGGCTGCAGCCGGGCGGCGAGCGCCTCTCGCCGCCCGCCCTGTTTCGCGAGCTGGCCGAGCAGGAGGTGGTGCTGCTCGGCGAGCAGCACGACCGCATGGATCACCACCGCTGGCAGCTGTCGACCCTGGCGGGACTTCACGCGCGCCGCCCGGACATGGTGATCGGCCTGGAGATGCTGCCGCGGGAGGCGCAGCCGGCGCTGGACGCCTGGGTGGCGGGAGAGCTCGATGAGCAGGCCTTCCTCGACGACAGCCGCTGGCGAACCGCCTGGGGCTTCGACCCCGAGCTCTATTTCCCCATCCTGCACTTCGCCCGGCTGCACCGGGTGCCGCTGCAGGCCGTCAACATCACCCCGGAGCTGCGTGGTCGGCTGGTCAACGAGGGCTGGGAAGCCGTACCCCAGGCGGAGCGCTTCGCCATCAGCGCGCCCGCCGAGCCCCCGGCGGCCTACCGCGAGCGCCTCGCCGAGGTCTATGACCAGCATCCCTCCCGAGAGGGCGACGAGGCCGACTTCGCTCGCTTCGTGGCCGCCCAGCTGGCCTGGGACCGCGCCATGGCCGCGGGCCTGGCCGAAGCGGGCGAGGAGGGCGCCCTGGTGGTAGGGCTGATCGGCCAGGGGCATCTCGCCTACGGCCACGGTGTTCCGCACCAGCTCTCTGACCTGGGGGTCGAAGCCCACAGCACCCTGCTGCCCTGGCAGGTGGGCGAGCGTGGGTGCGAGCCGCCGGGGGAGGGCCTGGCCCGGGCGGTCTTCGCCATCGCCGATCGCCAGCCCGAGGCGCTGCCCCCCATGCAGCTGGGGGTTTACATTGTGCCCCACGAGGAGGGGGTCGAGATTCATGCCATTCTCGAAGGCTCCATTGCCGAGCAGGCCGGGCTGCAGGCGGGGGACGTGATCCTGCGCGCCGCCGGTGAGGCGCTGTCGCGTCCCGCCGACCTGACCGACCTGGTGCGCCAGCAGCGTCCCGGTACCCTGCTGCCGCTGGAGGTGCGTCGCAACGGCGATGAGCAGGAAATCCTGGCGCGCTTTCCGCCGCGTGACGCATGACGTCCCGCATGAGAAGCGCCGCCGTGTCTCCCCGGGCGAGGGGCTGGTGGTTCGCGGCGCTGCTGATGGTGCTGCCGGGCCTGGCCCTGGTGGCCGGAGCGAACGATGAGCCGCCGAGCCTAGCGCTGCGCGTCACCCTGGACCCGACCCGGGGCACCCTCGAGGGGGAGATGACCCTCTCACCGCCGCCCGCCTCGGCGGACTTCCAGCTGCTGCCGGGCCTCGAGGTCGTCGCGGCCACCGCCGGGCGCGACGAGCTGGCGGCCAGTCCCCGCGGCCCGGGACGCTATCGCCTGGCCCTGCCCGAGACGGCCGAGACGCTGACCCTGCGCTGGCGGGGTGAGCTCGACGACAGCGGGTCGCGCCTGAGGGTGTCGCCGGCGGGCAGCCTGCTGCCCGCCGGCAGCGGCTGGTACCCCCGTCTGGCCGACCTCGAGGCCTTCGCCCTCTCCCTGGAGATCCGGGTGCCCGAGGGGCAGCGGGCGGTGGGAACCGGCTCGCTGGTGGGAGAGCCGCAAGAGGACGAGGATGGCTACCGGGTTCGCCACGCCCACCCGCGCACGGACGGCTTGGAGCTCGCCGCGGGGCCCTGGCGCGAGCGGCAGCGCACGGAGGCGGGCGTGCGCCTGCGCACCCTCTTTCCCGCCGAGTTGGACGCCGCCTTCGCCGAGACCTACCTCGAGCACACCGCGGACTACCTGACGCTGTTCAGCGAGCGGGTCGGCCCTTATCCCTACGACAGCTTCACCATCGCCGCCTCCCCGGCCCCGGTGGGGCTGGCCTTTCCCGGCTTCACCCTGCTCGGCGAGCGGGTCATCCCGCTGCCGTTCATTCCCCGCACGTCCCTGGCCCACGAGCTGATGCACGCCTGGTGGGGGGCCGGGGTGCGGGTCGACTACGGAGATCGGAATGGGGCGGGCGGTAACTGGTCCGAGGCGCTGACCACCTACCTGGCCGACTACCACCTGGACGAGCGGCGCGGCGAGGCGCGCGAGACCCGCCGCCGCTGGCTGACCGACCTCGCCGCCCTGCCCGAAGGCCTTGAGCGTCCCCTGGCGGACTTCCGTGGCGGCCCCGACCCGGCCGGGCGGCTGGTGGGCTATCAGCACGGCGCCATGCTTTTCCATATGCTGCGCGAGCGCATCGGCGACGCGGCCTTCGATGCCGGCCTGCGGCGCTTCGCCGAGCGCCGCATGTTCCACGCCGCCGGCTGGGATGACTTGGCCGCCGCCTTCGGGGCGAGCGCCGGTGAGCCGCTGGAGGACTTCTTCGACGCCTGGGTGACGCGCCCCGGGCGCCCCGCCCTGTCGCTGACACAGGTAGCGTACCGGCGCACCGAGGGGGGCTGGAAGCTCGAGGGGCGCCTGGGGCAGTCGGGCGGCGATGCGCCCTGGCCACTGCGCCTGCCCCTGGCGGTGGAGAGCGACTCGGGTGTCAGCCGGCATGTGGTGGCGCTGGACGCCCGGGAGGCCGAGTTCTCGCTCGCCCTCGAGGAGGCGCCCCGGGCGCTGGCGGTGGATCCCGACTTCGAGGTGCTGCGCGAGCTGGAAGCCGCCCCCTTCACCCTGCGTCGCCTGGTGCTGGACCCAGAGACCCGCCTGCTGGCGCTGGACGCCGACTCGGCTGCCCTTGCCCCCCGCCTGCCGGGTCGGCCGCAGCCCCTCGACGCGCCAGGGGCGCGGCTCGACGAGACGCCGCTGATGGTGGTGGGCGAGACCCAGGCGGTGGCGGGCTGGCTGGCCGAGCAGGGGCTGCCCGAGCCGCCCCGAGACATGGCGCGGCGCGGCCAGGCGCGGATGTGGACCCTGCCCGGCACCCGCCTCGCGGCCTTGAGCGCCGATGACCACGAGGCCCTGGCGGGGCTCGCCGGCACGCTGCGCCACCACCAGCACCGCAGCTACCTGGTGGTGGAGGCTGGCGGCGAGACCCGGGAGGCCGGCACCTGGCCGCCGGGCGACGATGGCCTGCGCGTCGAGCTCGCGCCCTGAGCGCCTTGCGTCGGGGCGGTGGCTGTTCCATCATCGCTCTCCCTGCAGGCGTTGCGACTTCCGGAGGACTGCCTTGGCCATTTCCTGCTTTGCCGATCTGTTGAACGAGGCGCACAGCCAGCCCGACCCTCAGCGGCTGCTGTTCGTCTTCACCCGTGCCGAGCTGCCGGATCACCCCACCCCGGAACAGCGCGCTCGCTTCGAGCAGGGCGAGGGCGGGGTGCTGACGCCGGTGGTATGCGTCGACAAGACCCTGGATGAGCTCAGCGACATGGACGCGCTGGTCGCCGAGTCGCGGGAGACAGGGGTCGAGTGGGATATCGTCTTCGTGGCGGCCCTGGCCGGAAGCGGGTCTCTGCCGCCCTCCAGCGAGGAGGCCGAGCCGCACCTGCAGAAGATGGTCGAATCGCTCAAGATGGGCAACATCGAGAGCTTCCTGGCACTGGACCGCCAGGGTGAGGTGGTGTCATTTCAATAGTTTATTGGCCCTCCATAGACGAGGCCAATCAGCATCATGACACCATTCAATTTAGACTATTGCGAGGGCCGCGTTACGATAGGCCCCGTATTCGGAACACACCCCATCGACATGGAGCATCACTGAATGTCCCTGATCAACACTGAAGTCAAGCCGTTCAACGCTACCGCTTTCCACAACGGCGAGTTCATCGACGTGTCCGAGGAGAGCCTGAAGGGCAAGTGGAGCATCTTCTTCTTCTATCCGGCCGACTTCACCTTCGTCTGCCCCACCGAGCTGGGTGACCTGGCGGACAACTACGCAGAGTTCAAGGAGCTGGGCGTCGAGATCTACAGCGTCTCCACCGACACTCACTTCACCCACAAGGCGTGGCACGACAGCTCCGAGACCATCAACAAGATCCAGTACCCGATGCTGGCCGACCCGACCCTGAAGATCTCGCGCAACTTCGAAGTGCTGATCGAGGACTCCGGCCTGGCCGAGCGTGGCACCTTCGTGATCGATCCGGAAGGCAAGATCCAGATCGTCGAGATCAATGCCGGCAACATCGGCCGTAACGCCGAAGAGCTGCTGCGCAAGGTCAAGGCCGCTCAGTACGTGCGTAACAACCCGAACGAAGTTTGCCCCGCCAAGTGGAAGGAAGGCGAAGAGACCCTCGCGCCCTCCCTGGACCTGGTCGGCAAGATCTAAGCGATCGCCCGACCCCGCGAGGCAACCCCCTGGCCTCGTGAGCTCCTCGCCCGGGCATGTTCCGCCCGGGCGTTTTTCAAGAAAAGCGCAGACAATCCGCGCAGCTCATCGGCCCCTGGCCGTGTGCGCCGGCCTGCGCTGCGCTTTTACATTAGCCAAACATGAAGGAAACCGCTGTCATGTTGGACGACAATCTGAAAACTCAGCTCAAAGCCTATCTGCAGAAGGTCACTCGGCCGTTCGAGATCGTCGCGTCCCTCGATGACGGCGACAAGTCCCAGGAACTGTTCGGCCTGCTCAACGAGATCGCCGGGCTTTCCGACAAGATTTCCCTGCGCAGCGACGGTCAGGATGCCCGCAAGCCGTCGTTTGCCATCAATCGTCCCGACGAGGAGACCGGCGTGGTCTTCGCCGGCATTCCCATGGGACACGAGTTCACCTCCCTGGTGCTGGCGCTGCTGCAGGTGGGCGGCCATCCGCCCAAGGCCAGTCAGGAAGTGATCGAGCAGATCCAGAGCCTCGAAGGCCCGCTCCACTTCGAGACTTACTTCTCGCTCTCCTGCCAGAACTGCCCCGACGTGGTGCAGGCGCTGAACCTGATGGCGGTGCTCAACCCGAACATCCGCCACGTGGCCATCGACGGCGCCCTGTTCCAGGACGAGGTCGAGGTGCGCCAGGTGATGTCGGTGCCCAGCATCTACCTCAACGGCGAGTCGTTCGACCAGGGCCGGATGAGCCTGGAGCAGATCCTGGCCAAGGTGGACACCGGTGCTGCCGAGCGCGAGGCCGCCAAGCTCAGCGAGAAGGATGCCTTCGACGTGCTGATGATCGGTGGCGGCCCGGCCGGCGCGGCGGCGGCCATCTACGCCGCTCGCAAGGGCCTGCGCACCGGCGTGGCGTCCGAGCGTTTCGGTGGCCAGGTGGTGGACACCCTGGGCATCGAGAACTTCATCTCCGTGAACTACACCGAAGGCCCCAAGCTGGTGGCGGCCCTGGAGGAGCACGTCAAGGAGTATGAGGTCGACGTGATGAACCTGCAGCGGGCCACCCAGCTGGTGCCGGCCACCCAGCCCGGCGGCGAGCACGAGGTGCGCTTCGAATCCGGGGCGAGCCTCAAGAGCAAGACCCTGGTACTGGCGACCGGCGCCCGCTGGCGCGAGATGAACGTGCCCGGCGAGGCGGAGTACCGCAACAAGGGCGTGGCCTACTGCCCCCACTGCGACGGCCCGCTGTTCAAGGGCAAGCGCGTGGCGGTGATCGGCGGCGGCAACTCCGGCGTCGAGGCGGCCATCGACCTGGCCGGTATCGTCGGCCATGTGACCCTGATCGAGTTCATGGACGAGATGCGCGCCGACGCCGTGCTGCAGAACAAACTCAAGAGCCTGCCCAACGTCGATATCATCCTGGGGGCTCGCACCACCGAGGTGAACGGCGACGGCCAGCGCGTCAACGGCCTCACCTATGAAGAGCGCGCCAGCGGCGAGATCAAGCGCCTCGACCTGGAAGGTGTCTTCGTGCAGATCGGCCTGGTGCCCAACACCGAGTGGCTCAAGGGGTCGCCGGTGGAGATGTCGGAGCGCGGCGAGATCATCGTCGATGCCCACGGCATGACCAGCCTGCCCGGCGTGTTCGCCGCCGGCGATGTCACCACCGTGCCTTACAAGCAGATCATCATCGCCATGGGCGAAGGGTCCAAGGCCGCCCTCGGCGCCTTCGACCACCTGATCCGCAGCTGATCGCGCCAAAGCGCCATACCGCGCCCCCGTCGGCCCTGCCGGCGGGGGCGCGGTGCCGTTGGTAGGGTCGAAAAGTGGGCGCTCGGCCCTCGGATCCAGGGGAGCCGCTCTTTTCTGGTGCAGCATTCGAGGATCTTTTGCTGCGTTAGCTAGCGTTGAATCACAGTCTGTCCTGCCCTATCCCTTTTCTGGAATGAACCTTGCTAATGTCATGGCACATGCTGAAAGGCATGCATGCATTGGTTCGATGCGTTTTATCCAAGAAGAAGGGAGTTTCCCATGTTGTACAACAAGAACAAACTGGTACTGATGTCAGCGGCAGCCACTCTGGCGCTGGGGACCTCCGGGTTCGTCGCCGCCTCCACCCTGGAGGACACGCGGGACCGGGGGGCCGTACAGTGCGGCGTCAGCGATGGTCTGCCAGGCTTCTCCTCCCCGGATGACGAGGGCAACTGGCAGGGGATCGATGTCGATGTCTGCCGCGCCGTCGCCGCGGCGGTCTTCGGCGATGCCGATGCGGTCCGCTATATCTCGCTGAACGCCGTGGAGCGCTTCACCGCGCTGCAGTCCGGCGAGGTCGATATTCTCTCGCGCAATACCACCTGGACCACCACCCGCGACACCACCCTGGGCCTGAACTTCGCCGGGACCAACTTCTATGACGGTCAGGGGTTCTTGATCAACCGTGACCTCGGCGTCGGCAGCGCCAGCGAGCTGGACGGTGCGGCGGTCTGCGTGCAGTCGGGTACCACCACCGAGCTGAACCTGGCCGACTACTTCCGTGCCAACGGCATGGAGTTCGACCCCATCGTCTTCGACACCTCGGAACAGACCGTAGGGGGGTTCGAAGCGGGCCGCTGTGATGTACTGACCTCCGACACCTCCCAGCTGGCCGCCCTGCGCATTCAGCTCTCCGATCCCGACGGCGCCATGATTCTTCCCGAGGTGATCTCCAAGGAGCCGCTGGGCCCGGTGGTCCGCCAGGGCGACGACCAGTGGTACAACATCGTCAAGTGGTCGCTGTTCGCCATGCTCAACGCCGAGGAGTACGGCATCTCCAGCGACAATATCGATGAGCTGCTCGCCACCGAGGACCCCAACGTGGCGCGCCTGCTGGGCCAGGACGGCAACTATGGTGAAGGCATGGGGCTTGACGCCGACTGGTCCTACAACATCATTAGCCAGGTCGGCAACTACGCCCAGGTCTTCAACCGCAACGTCGGCATGGACTCGCCGCTGGAGATCGAGCGCGGCGTCAACGCCCTGTGGATCGACGGTGGCCTGCAGTACGCGCCGCCCGTCCGCTAACGCTCCGTCCAGGGTGCCGGCTGAACCGGCACCACATGCACATGATGCGCGACTTGCTGCCGGCTCGGCCATCCCGGGCCGGCAGCCGCGTGCCCTGCTTGACGGATCCAGGCGGAGAATTGTCCATGTCCGTTCGACCCCAGGCCCGACCTTCGGGCCCCAAGCCGCCGTTCTGGCGTGATCGCGCCAAGCGCGCGCTGCTCTTCCAGGCGCTGCTGATCGCCGCCGTGGCAGCCTTCCTGCTCTATATCATCGGCAACACCCAGGACAATCTGGCGGCTCGTGGTATCACCACCGGTTTCGGCTTTCTCGAAAGAACGGCGGGGTTTGGCATTGGCCAGAGCCTGATCGAGTACACCTCACAGAGTACCTACGGCCGGACCTTCCTGGTGGGGCTGCTCAACACCCTGCTGGTTTCGGCACTGGGTGTCCTGGCCGCCACCATCATCGGCTTTACCGTGGGCATCGCCCGGCTGTCGCCCAACTGGCTGATTGCCCGGCTGGCCAGCGGCTATATCGAGATCTTTCGCAATATCCCGCTGCTGCTGCAGATCTTCTTCTGGTACTTCGCCGTGCTTCAGGCGCTGCCCAGCCCGCGCGACAGCCTCACCCTGGGTGAGCTGGTGTTTCTCAATGTCCGCGGCCTGTTTTTGCCGGAGCCCCAGTTCCTGTCCGGCTTCGGGCTGATCCCCGCCGCGCTTGGCGTGGCCGTGGTGGCCAGCATCGCCCTGCTGATCTGGAACAGGCGCCGCCACGAGGCGACCGGGCAACGACTGCCGGCGGGCTGGATCTCGCTGGCGATGATCGTTGGCCTGCCGCTCGCGGTGCTGGTCGTGACCGGGGTGCCGGTGACCTGGGAGGTGCCGGAGCTGCGCGGGTTCAACTTCCGCGGTGGTATCACTGTGATCCCCGAGTTCCTGGCCCTGTGGCTGGCGCTGTCCATCTACACGGCCTCGTTCATCGCCGAGATCGTCCGGTCCGGCATTCAGGCGATTCCCCATGGCCAGACCGAGGCGGCCCAGGCGCTGAGCCTGCCCCAGGGGCTGGTGCTGCGCCTGGTGGTGATCCCCCAGGCGCTGAGGGTGATCATTCCGCCGCTGACCAGCCAGTACCTCAACCTGATCAAGAACTCGTCGCTTGCCACCGCCATCGGCTATCCGGACCTGGTCTCGGTCTTTGCCGGCACCACTCTCAACCAGACGGGGCAGGCCATCGAGGTGATCGCCATGACCATGGCGGTGTATCTCACTATCAGCCTGCTGGTGTCGCTGTTCATGAACTGGTTCAACGCCCGCGTGGCGCTGGTAGAACGCTAGGAGAGCGCCATGACGCACAACGACAAGATGATCGAGGCGCGCCGGGCACCGATCCGCACCGTGGGGCCCCTGGCATGGCTGCGTGCCAACCTGTTCAGCGGACCGGTGAACAGCCTGTTCACCCTGCTGGGCCTCTACCTGCTTTACCTCCTGCTGACACCGACGATCCAGTGGGCCTTCATCAACGCCGACTGGGTCGGCACCAGCCGCGACGACTGCTCCCGGGAGGGAGCCTGCTGGGTGTTCGTCAATGCCCGTTTCACCCAGTTCATCTACGGCCTCTATCCGCGCGCCGAGCTGTGGCGGCCCAACCTGATCTTCGCCACCTTTGCGGTGCTCATCGCCTGGCTGGCGATTCCCCGATTGCCCTTCAAGCGCTGGGTCGCGGTCTTCGGCTTGCTGGGCTTCCCGCTGATGGCCTATGGGGTGCTCTACGGCGGCTACTTCGGCCTGCCGGTGGTGGAAACCCATCGCTGGGGCGGGCTGATGCTGACCCTGGTGCTGGCCGTGGTTGGCATGGTCGCGGCGCTGCCCATCGGTATCCTGCTGGCACTGGGGCGCCGCTCCCAGATGCCCATCGTCAAGAGCTTCTGCGTGGTGTTCATCGAGTTCTGGCGTGGGGTGCCGCTGATCACCATCCTGTTCATGGCCTCGGTGATGCTGCCGCTGTTCATGCCCACGGGGGTCAGCGTCGACCGCCTGATCCGCGCCCTGATCGGTATCACTCTGTTCCAGAGTGCCTATATGGCCGAGGTGATACGCGGCGGCCTGCAGGCGATCCCCAAGGGCCAGGAGGAAGCGGCCGCGGCGCTGGGCATGAGCTACTGGCGACGCATGGGGCTGATCGTGCTGCCCCAGGCGCTGAAGATGATGATCCCGGGTATCGTCAATACCTTTATCTCGCTGTTCAAGGACACCACTCTGGTAATGATCATCGGGCTGTTCGACCTGCTGGGCATCGTCCAGGCGGCGCTGTCCGACTCGCGCTGGCTGGGCTTCGCCGTAGAGGGCTATGTCTTTGCGGCGTTCCTGTTCTGGATCTTCTGCTTCAGCATGTCGCGCTACAGCCAGTACCTGGAGCGGAAACTCCACACCGGCCATAAACGGTAAGGACTAATACAATGAATGAACAGGCAACCCAATCCAGCACTGGCGACCTGATGGTCGAGATGCGCGGCGTCAACAAGTGGTACGGCGATTTTCACGTGCTGCGCGACATTCATCTTGAAGTGAACCGCGGCGAGCGCATCGTCATCTGTGGCCCCTCGGGGTCCGGTAAGTCGACGCTGATCCGCTGTATCAATCACTTGGAAGAGCATCAGGAAGGGCAGATCGTGGTGGGCGGAATTCCGCTCACCCAGGACGTCAAGCGCATCGAGCAGATTCGCCGCAGCGTGGGCATGGTGTTCCAGCACTTTAATCTCTTTCCCCACCTGACGGTGTTGGAGAACTGCTGTATCTCGCCCATGTGGGTGCAGAAGAAGCCGCGCCGCGAGGCCGAGGCCGAGGCCATGAAGTATCTGGAGCGGGTTCAGATCGCTGAGCAGGCGAGAAAGTACCCGGGACAGCTCTCCGGTGGCCAGCAGCAGCGGGTGGCCATCGCGCGCTCGCTGTGCATGCATCCCGAGGTGATGCTGTTTGATGAGCCCACCTCGGCACTGGACCCGGAAATGATCAAGGAGGTACTCGATGTCATGGTCGAGCTCGCCCGCGAGGGCATGACCATGCTCTGCGTGACCCACGAGATGGGTTTCGCCAAGACCGTGGCCGACAGGGTGATCTTCATGGATCAGGGACAGATCATCGAGGAGAACGCCCCGGAGCCCTTCTTCAACGACCCCCAGTCGGAGCGCACTCGGCTGTTCCTGAGCCAGATCCTGGGCCACTGAGCCGCGGCCGAACTCAGGGCCAGTCGGCTCGGACCCGGTTGCGGCCGGCGTGCTTGGCGGCGTAGAGCGCCTGGTCGGCGCGGGCGATGGCCATGGCCTGGCCGTGGTGCAGTTCCTGGTCGGCGGGGAGCTCGGCGATGCCGATGCTGAGGGTGATCGCCACCTCCAGCGGCGGGGCATCGCTGTGGTCACCGCCGAGCTGAAAGGGGGAGTCGGCGATGCGTGTGCGCAGCCGCTCGGCGAGTGCGCGGGCCTGGGGGCGGCTCAGGCCGCCGGTGACCACCACGAACTCCTCGCCCCCCAGTCTGGCCAGGCCGTCCCCCGGGCGCAGTTCGTTGCCGAGGCGGCGGGCCAGCAGGCGCAGCAGCGAGTCGCCGGCGGGGTGGCCGTAGCGGTCGTTGACCGGCTTGAAGTGGTCGATATCGAGCAGCATCAGGTGGTGGGGCGCTGTGCCGGCGCTTAGCGCCTCGGCCAGGTGGCGGGTCAGTCCGCGACGGTTCATCACCCCGGTCAGCTCGTCGTACTCGGCGGCCTCCTTGGCGATCTCCTCGCCTCGCTTGCGCTGGCTGATGTCGATGACTAGACCCGCCAGGCCGCGCAGTCGCTGCTGCTCGTCATACATGGATTCGGCGACGATCTCGTGCCAGCGCCGCTGGCCGTGGGCGCTTTTCAGCCGCACATCGAGCCGCCAGCTCGGCAGCCGCGCCTCGAATCCCTCGCGAAGCTGTGCCCAGAGCCGCCGGCGATCCTCGGTGGCGATATGGGCGAGCAGCCGGCGCAGCGGCAGGTGGGCGTAGCGGTCCGGGTAGCCGAGGCTTCGCAGCAGCGCCCGCGAGCACCAGGTCGAGCCGCTGCGCGGGTCGATCTCCCAGATGCCGCAGTCGGTGACCTGCTGGAACAGCTCCAGCTGGCGCCGACGGCTGCTGAGCCGGCGGCGGTAGAGGGCCGAGGCGATCAGCTCGGCGGCCACCGTCAGGGCGTGCATGCCGCTGCCCTGCCAGTCCAGCGCCCGCTCGCAGTCATCGAAGCCCAGGGTGCCCCACCAGCGGCCCTCGACCATGATCGGCACCGTCACCATGGAGCGAATGCCCTGACTCTCGAGGTTGTCGCGCAGCGGGCCCGGGGGGATTCGGTGGGTAATAAAACGCTGAGCCTCGCCGCGCTGGCGCTCTTCCACCATACGGCGGTAGACCGGGTCGTCGAAGATCATCGAGAAGAAGCGAAAGCGCTTCTGCATGAGCTGGCGATAGCGCGGTGCCGACGCCCATTCGAAGACGTAGTCCTGCACCACGGCATCGGGCTTGAGCTCGATCAGCTGGAAGATCCAGACACGGCTGACGCCGGAGGCGCGGCCCAGCTCGCCGAGCAGCGCATCCACGCCCTGGGACCAGAAATAGGCGTCGATCAGCTCGCGACTGCCGCTGGCAAGGGCGGCAAGGAGGCGACTGGCATCGGGGCTGACCGTATCCGGCACGATGGGCACATCCTCTGAGCATCGGCTGTCATGTTACCGAATGCTACCGCACCGGGCGACATGGCGCCTGCTCCATTAGGCAAAGGCCGGGGGTCGGCGGCACCGAACAAAGCCGAGTGCGTGGCGGCACGCCATTTTCAGGTTCTTCGCACTTTAGCGTGAACATGTTTGGCAGGCTTTATGGTGGGAGGCCGGCTCTGCCGGGCGAAGGCGCCGCAGGCGCCCCATGGGTAGCGCTGCGCGCTACTTCGCGAGCTGAAGCTCCCTCCCACAAGGCAATTTCACGCCAGTCTGCGATGAACCCATTTTCAGTCCGTCGGCGGGGCCTGCCCCGGCGCCAGCAGAGTGACGCTGGCAGGCGCCAGCGGCGTCTGGTCGCGATGCTGGCCCAGCGGCCGCTGCGCCAGGGCGGTCAGCAGGATTTGCAGCGGGTCGCCATGGCTGACCAGCAGCACGGTGGCGTCATGGGCCTCGTGCTCCAGACGGTCGATCACCCCCTGCATGCGGCGGGCCACGGCGGCGACGCTCTCCACGCCGAACCGGCGGTGCCCCGGGTCCTCGGCGTCGAGCGCCCAGACCTCGGGGTAGCGGCTGTCGGGCTGGCCCTCCAGCTCGCCGAAATGGCGCTCGCGAAGCCCAGGCTCGGCGACCAGCGGCAGGTCGAAGCGTCGGGCCACGCGGGCGGCGGTCTCGGCGGTACGCAGGAAATCGGAGTGCAGGATATGGGTCGGTGCCGGCCAGGCCCACTCGGCGACCAACCGATCTAGCTGTTCGCGGCCCTGCGCGGAGAGCCCGAAGGCATCCAGGCCGCGCTCGGGGGTGCTGATGATCACCCCGCCGGCATTGGCCTGACTGTGGCCATGGCGCATCAGCAGATAGCGGTTGCGGCGTCCGGCGGGAGCGTTGAGGAATTCGGTTGACATGCTATCGTCACACTACCTAGATTGAAACATGAGCTTTCGTTTGTGATCACGACTGGCGGGAGCCATGTTCGATTTCGATCAGGTCGATGCGCGCCATCAGCATAGCGCACGCTGTCACACCGAACCCAGCCCCCCATTGCCAGCCTCAAAAGCGCCGCCAACCGCGATATCAACAACAATGACATCATGAGGTACGCCATGAAAGCACGCCTGGCTTCCCGGAAGCCCCCCTTCGCCACCCTGGCCTTCGCCACGCTGCTGCCGCTGGCCTGGCTCGTCTCCGCCCAGGCTCAGGCCGACTGCCCCCGCGGTGACCTGGACAGTCTCTACTGCGACGAGGAGGGCAACATGGTCGCCGACCTGCCCGCCGACGAGTCTCAGTGGGCCGACCCCGACACCCTCATCTTCGCCTATACCCCGGTGGAAGACCCGGCCATCTACTCCGATATCTGGCAGCCGTTCATCGACCACCTCGCGGAGGTCACGGAGCGTGACGTGCGCTTCTTCGCCGTTCAGTCCAACTCGGCGCAGGTCGAAGCCATGCGCAGCGGTCGCCTGCATATCGCCGGCTTCTCCACCGGGCCGACCCCCTTCGCGGTCAATCTGGCCGGCGCGGTGCCCTTCGCACTGATGGGGTCCGATGACGGCCAGTTCGGCTATACCCTGCAGGTCTATACCCATGTCGAGTCCGGTATCGACGCGCTTACCGACCTCGCCGGCAAGCGGGTGGCCCATACCTCGCCGACCTCCAACTCCGGCAATCTGGCGCCCCGGGCGCTGTTCCCGGAGTACGGCATCGTGCCCGATGAGGACTACGAGGTGGTCTACTCCGGTAGCCACGACCAGTCCATGCTGGGGGTGGTGGCCCGCGACTACGACGCCGCCCCGGTGGCCTCCGAGGTGGTCGAGCGCATGGCCGCCCGCGGCCTCTACGACCCGGACGAGGTCAAGATCATCTACGAGACCGACTCTTTCCCTACCACCTCCTACAACTATGCCCACAACCTGCATCCCGACCTGGTGGAGAAGATCAGGGAGGCGTTCTTCAGCTTCGACTTCGCCGGCACGGCGCTGGGCGAGGAGTTCGAAGGCGTGGATAAGTTCGTGCCCATCAACTACAAGGACAACTGGCAGGTCATCCGCACCATCCAGGCCGCCAACGACGTGCGCTACACGCGCGAAGACCTGGAATAAGTCCGCGCTGCCTGCTTCGGCCACCGGGTCGGGGCGGGCCGGTCTCTGGCTGTGAGGTGGGTGAATGCTGGAAATCTCGAAGCTGGTCAAACGCTACGGCCATGACGAGCCGGTACTCAAGGAGCTCGATCTGACCGTCGAGGGCAGCAGCGTGGTCTCCATCGTCGGCGCCTCGGGCGCCGGCAAGAGCACCATGCTGCGCTGTATCAATCGCCTGGTGGAGCCGACCTCCGGTTCGATCCGGCTCAACGGCCGGGAGCTGGTCAACCTTCGGGGGGCCGCACTGCGTCGGGCCCGGCGCAAGATCGGCATGGTCTTCCAGGGCTTTAATCTGATCGACCGGCTGACGGTGATGGAGAACGTGCTGGCCGGTCGGCTCGGCTACGTGAACCTCTACCAGGCGGTGACGCGACGCTATCCCCAGCAGGATATCGAGCGCGCCTTCACCCTGATGGAGCGGGTGGGGATCGCCCACTACGCCAACAAGCGGGCGGATGCGCTGTCCGGCGGCGAGCGCCAGCGGGTCGGCGTGGTGCGAGCGCTGATGCAGGAGCCCGAGGTGCTGCTGGCCGATGAGCCCACCGCCTCACTGGACCCGCGCACCTCCGAGCAGATCATGAAGCTGCTGCAGAGCCTGGCCAGCGAACTGTCGCTGCCGGTGCTGATCAATATCCATAACGTGGCCCAGGCCAAGACCTACACCGAGCGGATCGTGGGCCTGCGCCACGGCAAGATGATCTTCGACGGGGCGCCGGCCGACTTCACCAAGGAGGCACTGGAGGCCATCTATGGCGGCATCGAAGCGCCCGAGGAGGAGCTCGTCGAAACGCCGCCGGCCAGCGCCGACGCGGGGAGCCGGGGGGTGACCCATGACCAGGCCTGAGGCTGCCGGCTCGTCCTCGGGGCCGCGAACCTGGCGCAAGCCGCCCTTCATCGCCAATCCCTGGCTGCGCTACGGCCTGTGGCTGGCGGTGATCGCCTATCTGATCTGGGCCTTCGGTAGCCTGCCGTTCAACTGGGAGCGCATCAGCGAGGGGCTGCCGCGGGCGGCACGCATCTTCGGCGGCGGTTTTCCGCCGAGCTTCGAGCGCTGGGGGCTGCTGTTCACCGGCTTCAAGGAGAGCTTCCAGATCGCCATCCTGGCGACCCTGCTCGGCGTGGCGCTGTCGATCCCCTTCGCGGTGATGGCGGCGCGCAACGTCGCCCCGCTGCCGGTCTATCTGTTCGGCCGCGCGGTGATCATCGTCTCGCGCAGCTTCCACCCGGTGATCGTGGCCATCCTGTTCGTCGCCGCGGTGGGCTTCGGCCCCCTGGCGGGGATCCTGACCCTGACCCTCTACTCCATCGGCTTCGTCGGCAAGCTGCTGGCCGAGGAGATCGAGGAGATCGACTGGGGGCAGGTGGAGGCGATGCGCGCCGCCGGGGCCGGCTACCTGGCGACGCTGGTCTATGCGGTCTTCCCGCAGATCCTGCCGCGCCAGGTGGGGCTGTCGATGTACCAGCTCGACAGCAACCTGCGCGCCTCGGCGGTGGTGGGCATCGTCGGCGCCGGGGGCATCGGCGGCACCCTGATGAACGCCTTCGGACGCTACGACTATGACTTCGCCTTCGCGATCCTGTTGATCATCATCGCGGTGATCCTGGTCAGCGAAGGCATCAGCGGCTGGGTAAGGAAGAAGATATGGTAGATCACGCCGGTGCCCTGGCCGATCGCGTCTGGCAGCGCTACGACCGCCGGCAGCGCCTGATTCGCTATGCCGTGCTGCTGGTGACCCTGATGGTGGTCTACTGGGCGGTGCGCGACATCGACATCTTCTGGCCCTGGGTGTGGGACGCGCCGAATCAGATCTCCAATCTGGGGTCGCGCATGTGGCCACCGGATCCGAGCCGGCTGGGGCCGATCCTCAATGCCATGCTCGAGACGGTGCATATCGCGACCCTGGCGACGATGCTGACCATTTTCATCGCCCTGCCGGTCTCCTACATCGCTGCCCAGAACACCACCCCCAATCGCGCCTGCCTGTGGCTGGGACGCTTTATCCTGGTCGCCAGCCGTTCGGTGAACACCATCATCTGGGCGCTGCTGTTCGTGGCGATCTTCGGGCCCGGCGTGCTGGCGGGGATACTGGCGATCATGTTTCGCTCCATCGGCTTCATCGGCAAGTTGATGGGGGAGGCGATCGAAGAGATCGACCGCCGGCCGGTAGAGGCCATGCAGGCCACCGGCGCCTCCAAGCTGAAGGTGATCGCCTACGCGGTGGTGCCCCAGGTAATGCCGGCCTTCTTCGCCATCGTCATTCTGCGCTGGGACATCAACATTCGTGAATCCACGGTGCTGGGGCTGGTGGGCGCCGGCGGCATCGGAGTCCTGCTGCAGGGCGCCATCGACACCTTCGCCTGGCCCACCGTGGCGACCATCCTGATCGCCATCGTGGCGCTGGTGCTGGTCGGCGAGGCGATCACCAGCGTGCTGCGCCGCAAGGTGATCTGAGCAGTTGACCGCTGGGGTCGCCCTTGCCAATGTTGAGAGAGGGAGTGCCCGAAGCGGCCGAGACGCCGTGCGCTCCCATCCACTGGCATCAAGGAGAGGCTATGACAACCTATATCGTGGTGGCCGATGCAGCCCGGGCGCGCATCTTTACCCGCGACGCCCTCAAGCTGGAAGAGAAGGAGAGCCTGATTCATGCCGAGGGACGGCTGCACGAGGGCGATCTGGTGACCGACCGTGGGGCCGACGTTCACGAGTCCATGTCGACCAGCGCCCGCTCCTCGGGGGGCGAAAGCGTGGCGCGTACCCACGAAGAGCAGGTCTTCGCCAAGGAAGTGGCCGAGCGTATCTATCGTGCGCGGGTCGATAACACCCTGGAGAAGCTGATCCTGGTGGCCCCGCCGCGTTTTCTGGGCCAGCTGCGCGACAAGCTCGACGGCCCCTCCAGCAAGCTGGTGATCCACACCCTGGCCAAGGACCTCTCCAAGGCCAGCCTGGCGGACATCCAGGAGGCCGTCAGCGATATGCGCTGAGTGGCGTTGCCACTATGCGACCTTAGCCTAAAGAATTCTCCCCTTTCGCCGATAGCTCGATGATCTCGATCACAGCGCTCGGCCAAGGGGGAGTTCATGCACTTCACATCAATCCGCCGTTTCGTCATCGCCCTGGCAGGCCCTTGCCTGCTGGTGGTCGTGGTGGCGATGGTGGCCTACTCCCTGGTGGCGTCTTCGCGCACCCAGGAAACGGTGGCCTCCCGTACTGAAGAGCTGATGCGCGACTCAATCGATGAGCGCCTGGCATCGCTGGCGGCGTCCCGTGCGGTGGAAATTCGGCGCCGTCTGGAAGAGCCGCTGCGGGTCGCCCAGATGCTTGCCCAGACCAATGCCCTGATGGGCCGCGAGGATGCGCAGGGGCGCCCCCTGCTGTGGATGGACCGTGACGAGCTCTCGACGCTGATGCGTGAGACCCTGGTGGCCCATCCCGACTTGGTCGATGTCTATATCGGCTGGGAGCCCGATGCCTTCGATCGAGATCGCTTCCATGCCGGGCGCGAAGCGGACGGCTATGAACAAGAGACCGGCCGCTTCATGCCCTGGTGGTACCGTGACGCCGATGGTGCGATCGACGTGCTGCCCCTGGGCGACACCCTCGAGAGTGAAGCGCTGCTGCCTTCCGGTGTTCGCGAAGGGGAGTACTACCTCTGTGTGCGGGAGAACGAGGCGCCTTGCATCATCGATCCGGCCGCCTATGCGTTCGGCGACCAGACCCTGATGGTCACCTCCTTCAATGTGCCGGTAATGGTGGAGGGCGACTTCCGCGGCGTGGCCGGGGCCGATCTTTCGGTGGATTTCATTCAGGGGCTGCTGGAGGCGGCCAATGACGAGCTCTACGACGGTGCTGGCGAGATGGCCCTGGTGGCCGATGGCGGCGGGGTGGTGGCGCATACCGGCGCCGGCGATCGTCTCGGTGAGCCCGCCGAGGCGGTGATGGGCAGCGAGGTGGCCAGCCGAATCGCTGAGGCTCGCGACTCGGGGCAGATGATCGGGGTCGAGGCGGAGGGCTTGCTCGAGCGCTACCTCGCTTTCCCCATCGGTGACACCGATATCCACTGGACCCTGACGATTCGCCTGCCGGAGGCGGCCGTGCTGGCGGAGCTCAACGCCCTGCAGGAGGGGCTGGCCGAGCAGCGCCGCCAGGATACCCTGGGCATGAGCCTGGTGGGGCTGCTGCTGGCGGCGCTGGGTCTCCTGGCCCTGGCCTGGGTCGGCGGGCGCATCGCCCGACCGCTGCGCCATCTGGCGAGTCGCATGCGGGAGATCGCCTCCGGTGACGGCGACCTGACCCAGCGGCTGCCGGTGCGCGGACGGGATGAGGGCGCGCAGCTGGCCATCCAGTTCAATGCCTTCGCCGACAAGGTCCATGATGTCCTGGTGGAGGTACGGCGCAGCAGCGAATCGGTGCGGGTGGCCGCTTCGGAGATTGCTACCGGCGGGCAGGACCTGTCGCGGCGCACCGATAGCGCTGCCTCCAGCCTGCAGCAGACCTCCGCCTCCATGGAAGAGATCACCGGCACCGTGGCGCAGACCGCCGACTCCGCCCAGCAGGCCAACCAGCTGGCACTCTCCGCTTCCCAAGTGGCGGCCCGGGGTGGCGAGGTGGTGGGCGAGGTGGTCTCCACCATGGACGCCATCGGTGACTCCTCGCGGCAGATCGCCGAGATCGTCAACGTTATGGATGGCATCGCCTTCCAGACCAACCTGCTGGCGCTCAATGCCTCGGTGGAGGCCGCGAGGGCGGGCGAGCAGGGGCGCGGCTTCGCGGTGGTGGCCGGCGAGGTGCGCAACCTGGCGAGCCGCAGCACCACGGCGGCACAGGAGATCAAGGCGCTGATCGAAGCGTCGGATACCCGGGTCAAGGATGGGGCCAGCCTGGTGGCCCAGGCCGGCGACACCATGGCCGAGATCGTCGCCAGCGTTACCCGGGTGACCGACGTGCTGGGCGAGATCAGCTGTGCCGCCGGCGAGCAGCGTGATGGTATCGGCCAGGTCAACGTAGCGGTCAGCGAACTGGACGCCATGACCCAGCAGAATGCGGCCATGGTGGAGGAGTCGACCACCGCGGCGGTGCAGCTCCAGGAGCAGGCGGACCGGCTGGCTGAGATCATCGGCGGTTTCACCCTGCGCGGGGAGGCGGCCGACCCGTCCGGGGGGCGCTGAGCCGACTCGTCGCACGCACGCGATGCCTGTGCCCCGGCTCAGGGCACCGGGGGCAGGTCGATCTCGTCGCTTCGCCGGATCCCCTCGGTCATCTGGCGGCACAGGCGCAGGAACTCGCGCATCCCGGTGGCCAGGTACTTGTGGCGATGCCAGATGAAGGCGAACTGGCGGCTCAGGTCCAGCTCCGGGGTGGGGATCGGCACCAGGCTGCCGCGCCGGAAGGCATCGCGCAGCGCCAGCTTCGAGACGCAGCCGATGCCCAGCCCCGACTCCACCGCCCGCTTGATCCCCTCGGTATGCTCCAGCTCCAGCAGGATATTGAAGCGCCCGCGGCGGTGGCGGGCGGCCTGCTCCAGCGTCAGCCGCGTGCCCGAGCCCTGCTCGCGCATGATCCACGCCTCGCGTAGCAGCCGGTCCAGCTCCACGGGGCCCAGGCCCGCCAGCGGGTGGCGGGGGGAGCAGAACACCGCCAGCTCATCCTCCACCCAGGGCTGAGTGACCACGGCATCGTCCTCGCAGCGTCCCTCTATTAGGCCCAGATCAAGTTCATGCTGGACGATTCGTTCGATAATGGCGCTGGTGTTACGCACCTGCAGCCGCACCCGGCTGCCCGGATGGCGCTGCATGAAATCGCTGATCAACAGGGTGGCCAGGTAGTTGCCGATGGTCAGGGTCGCTCCCACATCCAGCGAGCCGACACCCTGCTGGCCGCGCAGCAGCTCCTCGATCTCCTCGCCGCGGTCGAGCAGCGCGACCGCCTTGGGCAGCAGCTGGAAGCCCAGGGCGTTGAGCTTGAGCCGCTTGCCGATGCGGTCGAGCAGCTGACAGTCGAACTGGCGCTCCAGCTCGGCCAGGGCGGTACTGGTGGCGGACTGGGAGAGGGCCAGGGCGCGAGCGGCATGGGAGACGCTCTCGTGCTGGGCCACGGCGACGAAGACTTCCAGCTGGCGAAGGGTGAAGTGCATGGTGTGGGCTCCGGAGCAGGCTATATCTATAGTATAGATAAACGTTATCCATACAATTCAATTAACAGATAACGCCGGGGCTCTTAGAATTCTCTTTATAGTTTACCGGAAGCGTTATTTCCTAATCGAATATCAAGGAGTCGGCATGAGCAAGTTTGCCTTGGAAGACGTTCTCAGCGTCCACCACTGGAACGACACCCTCTTCAGTTTCCGTACCACCCGGGAGCGCAGCCTTCGCTTCAAGAACGGCCAGTTCGTGATGATCGGCCTGGAAGTGAACGGCAAACCGCTGATGCGCGCCTACTCCATCGCCAGCCCCAACTACGAGGATCATCTGGAGTTCTTCAGCATCAAGGTGCCCGACGGCCCCCTGACCTCGCGGCTCCAGCACCTCAAGGTGGGCGACCAGATCATGGTCAGCCGCAAGCCCACCGGCACCCTGGTCACCGACGACCTGTTACCCGGCCGCAACCTCTACCTGCTCTCCACCGGCACCGGCCTTGCGCCCTTCATGAGCCTGATCCAGGACCCGGAGGTGTATGAGCGCTTCGAGAAGGTGGTGCTGGTGCACGGGGTACGCAGCGTCAGCGAGCTCGCCTACGCCGACTTCATCACCCAGGAGCTGCCGGCCCACGAGTACCTGGGCGAGGAGATCCGCGAGAAGCTGGTCTACTACCCCACCGTGACCCGCGAAGACTTCCACACCATGGGGCGTCTGACCGACCATATCCGCAGCGGCAAGCTGGCCGAGGACACCGGCCTGCCGGCGCTGGATCCCAAGCAGGATCGCGCCATGATCTGCGGCAGCCCGGCGATGCTCGACGAGACCAGCGCGCTGCTCGACGACCTGGGCTTCACCATCTCCCCGCGCATGGGCGAGCCCGGCGACTACGTGATCGAGCGCGCCTTCGTCGAGAAATAACCCGGCTGCGCCGGGAGCTATAAGCTTCAAGCCATAAGAAAACCCCATCGGCGCCGGTGGGGTTTTCTGCGTCTGGTAGCTACCTGGGCTGGGCTCTTCGCTTACAGCTTACGGCTGTCAGACGGCGTCCTTGTCGGTTTCCCCGGTGCGAATCCGGATGACCTGCTCCAGCGGAGTGACGAAGATCTTGCCGTCGCCGATTTTTCCGGTATTGGCGACCTGGGTAATGGCATCGATCACCTTCTCCGACATCTCGTCGTCCACGGCGATCTCGACCTTCACCTTGGGCAGGAAGTCGACCACGTACTCGGCGCCGCGGTAGAGCTCGGTATGGCCCTTCTGGCGGCCGAAGCCCTTGACCTCGGTGACGGTGATGCCCTGGACGCCGATTTCGGAGAGTGACTCCCTGACGTCGTCGAGCTTGAACGGCTTGATGATGGCGGTCACCAGTTTCATGGTTGTTTCCTCTTTGTCCGGGGCGGGGCTCGCGGGTCGCAGCCCGTCTTGGCGGTGGAGCGCGTTGGGCTAAAGCATACACTGCGTAGGCGGTGAAGAAAAAAGGCCCCCGAAGGGGCCTTCAAGAGACAGGCTACTGCTTGGTGCTATTCGGTGCGCGGCTTGCCCTGAACCGGCGCCTTCGGCTGCGCGGTATGGCCGCCGGTGCCGCGGCCGGTGCCGCCACCCTGCACGCTGGCGGCGCGGAACTCGGGATAGGCCTCCATGCCGCACTCGGCCAGGTCGACGCCCTCGTACTCCTCTTCTTCGCTGACGCGGATGCCCATGGCCGCCTTGAGCACCAGCCATACCACCAGGCTGGCAGCGAAGACCCAGGCGAAGATCGCCAGGCCGCCGATGATCTGGGCGCCGAAGTTGGCGTCGGCATTGGTCAGAGGCACGGCGAGCAGGCCCCAGATGCCGACCACGCCGTGCACCGAGATGGCGCCGACCGGGTCGTCGATCTTCAGCTTGTCGAGACCGACGATGGAGGCCACCACGATGGCGCCGCCCACGCCGCCGATCAGGGTGGCAGCCAGCGCCGAGGGGGCCAGGGGTTCGGCGGTGATGGCCACCAGGCCGGCTAGCGCACCGTTCAGCGCCATGGTCAGGTCGGCCTTGCGGAACCACAGCTTGGCCAGGACCAGGGCGGCGATCACCCCGCCGGCGGCGGCGGCGTTGGTGTTGACCAGCACCTGGGCGACGTTGTTGGCGGAGTCGACGTCGGAGACCTTGAGCTCGGAGCCGCCGTTGAAGCCGAACCAGCCCATCCACAGGATGAAGGTGCCCAGGGTGGCCAGCGGCAGGTTGGCGCCGGGAATGGCGTAGATGCTGCCGTCCTTGCCGTACTTGCCCTTGCGCGGGCCAAGGATCAGCACGCCGGCCAGGGCCGCGGAGGCGCCCGCCATGTGGACGATGCCGGAGCCGGCAAAGTCAGCGAAGCCGAGCTCATCGAGCCAGCCCTCGCCCCAGGTCCAGTAGCCGGATACCGGGTAGATGAAGCCGGTCATGACCACGGCGAAGGCGAGGAAGGCCCACAGCTTCATGCGCTCGGCCACGGCCCCGGAGACAATGGACATGGCGGTGGCCACGAACACCACCTGGAAGAAGTAGTCGGCCCGCATGGAGTAGTAGGGGGCGTCGTCGCCGCCGGCCAGCACCGCATCCACGCTGTTTTCGCCGCCGAGCAGGAAGCCCAGGTTGGGCAGCAGGCCCCCGGCGCTGCTCGAGTACATGATGTAGTAGCCGACCAGCAGGTACATGGTGCAGGCGATGGCGAACAGGGCGATGTTCTTGGTGAGGATCTCGGCGGTGTTCTTGGAGCGCACCAGGCCGGCCTCGAGCATCGAGAAGCCGGCGGCCATCCACATCACCAGCACGCCGCAGATCAGAAAGTAGAAGGTATCGAGCGCATAGCTCAGTTCGGTGAGTTCCGTCATTGGAATGTCTCCATGGCTCAGAAAAAGTCCGGTGATCAGACGGCTTCGGCGCCGCGTTCACCGGTGCGGATACGGATCACGTCCTCCAGCGGGGTGACGAAGACCTTGCCGTCGCCGATCTTGCCGCTGTTGGCGGCGCTGCAGATGGCGTCGAGCACGCTCTCGAGCCGCGAGTCGTCCACGGCGACCTCGACCTTGACCTTGGGCAGGAAGTCGACCACGTACTCGGCGCCGCGGTAGAGCTCGGTATGGCCCTTCTGGCGGCCAAAGCCCTTGACCTCGGTGACGGTGATGCCCTGGACGCCGTTGTCGGCCAGCGCCTCGCGGACGTCGTCGAGCTTGAACGGCTTGATGATGGCGGTGATGAGTTTCATCTCGAATCTCCTGGACGGTATGGCAGGGCGGCGGCGGCCGCCCGAGGGTTCGCTAATGCTGCCAAGCCAGATTCGTGCCACCTGCCGTTTTACGTCATTACTTTCATGGTGTTGCCCATTTACGGGGGGCGTGGTCGCCGTCCGCGGGGAGGCGGAGCCGGCGCGAATGCACCAGGCCGGTGCCGGGTGCGGGTGCAGCTGCCTCATGACGGGGCATCCGGGGCGGTTGCCGTGTGAATAGCGAGGGGCGAGGAGGGCAGACGATCCGCGATGGGCCTGGCGGAGCATCACGGGGAATGCGTGGCCGCCGGGCCTTGCGTATCCTGTAGGCAGTCATTTATCGCATCGGGAGAGATCAGCATGGTGAGTCATGACCACATCAGCCGCCTGGCCCAGCAGCTGGGCGAGCGCCTGCAGGGAGCGTCCCAGGCGCCGGAGGAGTTCCAGAAAGGGGTTCAGCAGGTGGTGCGCGGCGCCTTCGACCGGCTGGAGCTGGTATCCCGGGAGGATTTCGACATCCTGATGGATGTGCTGCAGCGCACGCGCATTCGCGTCGAGGCGCTGGAGCAGCAGGTCGCCGCCCTGGAGCAGGCGCTCGATGCCCGCGCCGGCGAGCCCGCCGCCGATGCCACGCCCCCGGCACCCGAGGAGGACGCCGGCGCGGGCGAGACCGGCCGCTAAGCGAGGCGTGGGCGGCCCGGGGAGGGGGCTGCTACGCTGAGGGCGTTACCACCGACTGCGAGGGACCGCATGACGCTGGCCATCATCGCCACCCGTGCCGGCCTGGGGCTGGAAGCGCCCGAGGTGCTGGTAGAAGTCCATCTGGCCAACGGCCTGCCGGGCATGACCCTGGTGGGCCTGCCCGAGGCCGCCGTCAAGGAGAGCCGTGAGCGGGTGCGCAGCGCCCTCCTCAATGCCGGCTTCGACTTTCCCAATACTCGCCGTATCGTGCTCAATCTGGCGCCCGCCGACCTGCCCAAGGTCGGCGGGCGCTTCGATCTGCCCATCGCCCTGGGCATCCTGGTCGCCTCCGGCCAGCTCCCAGTGGAGGCGCTCTCGGGGGTCGAGAGCGTGGGCGAGCTAGCGCTGGACGGCCGGCTGCGACCGATCAGCGGGGTGCTGCCGCTGGCACTCGCCGCCCGCCAGGCCGGCCGCAAGCTGATCGTGCCGCGGGAGAACGCCGATGAGGCGGCCCTGGCCGGGGACCTTCAGGTACTGCCCGCGGATCACCTGCTGGAGGTGGTGGCGCATCTGCTGGGGCAGACGCCGATAGAGGCGCACCGTCTTGCCGTGCCGCCCTTGGCCGCCACGATCGACGCTGACTTGGCCGAGGTGCGCGGGCAGCACCAGGCGCGCCGTGCCCTGGAGATCGCTGCGGCCGGGTCGCATAACCTATTGTTTTCCGGTCCGCCCGGGACCGGCAAGACCATGCTCGCCAGCCGCCTGCCGGGGATCCTGCCGCCGCTCACCGAGGACGAAGCGCTTGAGGTGGCGGCGATCCGCTCGGTGTGCGGCCTGTCGCTGGCCGATCAGTGGGGCCGGCGCCCCTTTCGCGCCCCGCACCACACCGCCAGCGCCGTGGCTCTGGTGGGGGGCGGCTCCTGGCCGCGCCCGGGCGAGATTTCGCTGGCCCATCACGGGGTGCTGTTCCTCGATGAGCTGCCCGAGTTCAGCCGCCATGTGCTGGAGGTGATGCGCGAGCCGATGGAGTCCGGGCGTATCCACATCGCCCGGGCCAGCCATGAGCGACGCTTCCCGGCCCGTTTCCAGCTGGTGGCAGCCATGAATCCGTGCCCCTGCGGCCACCTGGGTGATCCCCGCCAGGCCTGCCACTGTACCGCCGCCCAGATCCAGCGCTATCAGTCTCGGCTCTCCGGCCCGCTGCTCGACCGTATCGACCTGCAGGTGGAGGTGCCGGCGCTACCGCCGGAGCAGCTGACCGCCCGCGAGACCGGGGAGAGTTCGGCCAGCGTGCGCGAGCGGGTGATGGCGGCGCGCGAGCGGCAGTATGCCCGGGGCGCGCTCAACGCCCACCTGGGCAGCCGCGCGCTGGAGGCCGCCTGCGCCCTGTCCACGGCGGATCGCACCTGGCTGGCCGGGGTGCTGGAGCGGCTCAAGCTCTCGGCGCGGGCCTATCACCGGGTGCTGCGCGTGGCGCTGACCCTCGCCGACCTGGCCGGCAAGCCGCGTCCCGAGCGGGACGAGCTGATGGAGGCCATCGGCTATCGGCAGCTGGATCGCCAGCTCCGGCAAGGCTGAGAGGGGCGGGCGACGGGAATGCGCGGCTATAGCGCCGTGGCGTCGAAGGCGCCCTCGATCTCGGTCTGCCAGACGGCGGCCTCCGCGTCGGGGCGCTGCAGCGTCAGCGTCAGTCGGTAGGGCAGCAGGTCGCGGTCCGAGAGGCGCAGTCGGGGGCTTGTGGCTTCCAGCCGGCTCGCCAGCCACCAGTGCTGGGCGCTGCCTTCGCCGGCCATGTCGTCGTGCCAGTCCAGCACCTGGGGGCCGGACGTAGCGCTGAGCAGGCCGCGGGTCAGGCTTTCGAGAAAGCGCTCGGTGTCGATCTCCAGATCGCTGTCCACCTCGGGGCGCGGCAGCAGCAGCACCTGATCGCTGGGGGGCTGAAGCTCGGCCACGTCCATCACCCGCTCGGCGGCCCGCTCGCTGAGGTTCAGCAGCGCCCGGCGCACCGGATCGGGCTCCGGCGGCGGTGCGGCGCAGCCGGCCAGCAGCAGTGCCGTCGACAGGGCGAGGGCGAGCGCTCTCACGGGTCGCCCGCCGCGCGGTCAGCGCGGGGCTCCAGGTCGCCAATGAAATCGTCCAGCGCCGTGAACAGGGCCTGGCGAATCGGCTCGGCCTCGTTGACCAGGTGATGGCGCGCCTCGGGGTGGCGGTGAATGCGCGCCTGGGGAAATTTCTGCGCGAGCACCGACAGGTTCCACTCCCAGTCGACGGTCAGGTCCTGCTCGCCCTGCAGGATCAGGGTCGGCACGTGGCTGGGCGGCAGCGCCAGCAGCTCGGGCATCCACCGACGCATGGCGCTGACCCAGTTGACCGACAGGTGCTCGGGCTGCAGCGGGTCCTGCTCGCGCAGGAAGGCGGCGAACTCGGCGTCGGTAGAGTTCTCGTGAAAGCGGCGAGGCAGGGTGCGAACGAAGGGGCCCATCAACAGGTGCAGCCAGCTCGACTGCGACCAGCCCCAAGGGCGCACCAGGGGGGCCAGCAGGGCCAGCCCCGACCAGTGACCGTCGTCGGGACGGCTCAGGGCATCGGTGGCCAGAATCGCCGCGCCGGTGCTCTGGCCGACGCCGAGCCAGGGGCGTGGTGCCAGCCCCCGGTCGCTGAGCTGGTCCTGAAGCGCCCGCAGGCAGTCGCCGTAGTCGCCGAAGTCGTCGATGCAGGCGCGCCGGCCGCTGGAGAGGCCGTGGCCCGGCAGGTCCCACAGCACCACCCGCCAGCGGCGCTCCAGCAGTTGCTCCAGCAGGTGGCGATAGAGCCCCAAGTGGTCGAAGTAGCCGTGCACCACGAAGGCCGTACCCACGGCTTCCCGGGGGCTCCAGACCTGGGTCCAGAGCTGGAATCGCGCCGTGTCCAGGTAGCCGACGTAGAGCCCCACGTGCTCGGTGAGCAGCGGCGCCAGCCCGTAGTGCTGCAGGTAATCGTCCAGCGGCTGCCCGCGCTCGTTGACGAAGGGAGCGACCGGCCCCAGGGCCTGCAGCGCGGTGAAGTCGGTCATGGCGTCCTCCAGCGGGTCAACACGTGCTTTCCTTGAATCCTAGCGACCGACGGGGCCGTCGGGATAGCGTCTATTCGAAAAAGGAGGACGGATCCTGTCCAATTGGTCAGAAAGTCGGGCCTTCGCCCTATGTCTAGTAGGGTAGACCCTCCCCCGGGTTTACAGATGGAACAGTTTTCCACAAAATTGGCGCCTTCGCAGTGGTATCATCCCACGACATGCGGCTGGCCGAGGCAGGAACGGCCGCCACGCACGAGGAGACTTCCCATGTCCGAACGCGTCACTCGCCATCGTCTCCAGGTGGCCGCTGAACTGGACCGCTTTATCAACGACCAGGCCCTTCCGGGCACCGGTATCGACGCCGACGCCTTCTGGGCCGGCGTGGATGCGCTCTTTCATGATTTGACACCCAAGAACCGCGAGCTGCTCGATGAGCGTCAGCGCCTGCAGGAGCGGCTCGACGCCTGGCACCGCGAGCACCCCGGCCCGGTAGGCGACATGGCCGGCTACCGTGCCTTCCTGAAGGAGATCGGCTATCTGGTGGACCCGCCGGCCCAGGTCAAGGTGACCACCGCGGGCGTCGACCGCGAGATTGCCGTGCAGGCCGGTCCGCAGCTGGTGGTGCCGGTGAGCAATGCCCGCTATGCGCTGAACGCCGCCAACGCCCGCTGGGGCAGTCTCTACGACGCCCTCTACGGCACCGACGCCATCTCGGAGGAGGACGGTGCCGAGAAAGGTGCGAGCTTCAACCCCAAGCGCGGCGAGAAGGTGATCGCCTACGCTCGCGGCGTATTGGACCGCGCCGCCCCGCTGGCCACCGGCTCCCACCGCGACGCCGTCAAGTACGCGCTGCGTGACGGCCATCTGGTGGTGACCCTGGAGGGCGGTCGTGAGACCGGCCTCAAGTCGCCCGGCAAACTGGTGGGCTACCGCGGCGATGCCGCACGTCCGGAGGCCATCCTGCTGGTCAATCACGACCTGCATCTGGAGATCCAGATCGACCCCGAGCATCCCATCGGCAAGACCGACCCGGCCGGCGTCAAGGACCTGGTGGTGGAGGCGGCGCTGACCGCCATCATGGACTGCGAGGACTCAGTGGCGGCGGTGGATGCCGAGGACAAGGTCGGGGTCTATCGCAACTGGTTGGGGCTGATGAAGGGCGATCTGGAAGAGCAGGTCGAGAAGGGCGGCAAGACCGTCGCCCGTCGCCTCAGCGACGACCGCGAGTACACCGCCCCGGACGGCGGCAAGCTGACCCTGCCGGGCCGCTCGCTGATGTTCGTGCGCAACGTCGGCCACCTGATGACCAATCCGGCGGTGCTCGACGCCGAGGGCAACGAGCTGCCCGAGGGCATCCTCGATGGCATCGTCACCGGCCTGATCGCCCTGCACGACCTGAAGAAGGGTGAAGGCGAGCCGCGCAACTCCCGCGAGGGCTCCGTCTACATCGTCAAACCGAAGATGCACGGTCCGAAAGAAGTGGCCTTCTCCAACGAGCTGTTCGGCCGCGTCGAGGACCTGCTGGGCATGGCCCGCGACACCCTGAAGATGGGCATCATGGACGAGGAGCGCCGCACCACCGTCAATCTCAAGGCGTGTATCAACGAGGCCGCCTCCCGGGTGGTGTTCATCAACACCGGCTTCCTGGACCGCACCGGCGACGAGATGCACACCGCCATGGAAGCGGGCCCGATGATCCGCAAGGGCGACATGAAGGGGGCCGCCTGGATCGGCGCCTACGAGAAGAACAACGTCCAGGTTGGCCTGGCCTGCGGCCTGCGCGGCCACGCCCAGATCGGCAAGGGCATGTGGGCCATGCCGGACCTGATGGCCGCCATGCTCGAGCAGAAGATCGGCCACCCCAAGGCCGGTGCCAACACCGCCTGGGTGCCCTCGCCCACCGCGGCCACCCTGCACGCCCTGCACTACCATCAGGTGAGCGTCATCGAGGTGCAGCGCGAACTGGAGGGGCTGGGCGAGCCGGACTACCTCGATGAACTGCTCACCGTGCCGGTGGCTGCCGAGGCCAGCTGGTCCGACGAGGAGGTCCAGCAGGAGCTCGACAACAACTGCCAGGGGATCCTCGGCTACGTGGTGCGCTGGGTCGAGCACGGCGTGGGCTGCTCCAAGGTGCCGGATATCCACAACGTCGGCCTGATGGAGGACCGCGCGACCCTGCGGATCTCCAGCCAGCACATCGCCAATTGGCTGCACCACGGGGTGGTGGACGCCGAGCGCGTCCGTGCGACCCTGGAGCGCATGGCCAAGGTGGTCGACGAGCAGAATGCCGACGATCCCACCTACACGCCGATGAGCGCGGACTTCGCCGGCTCCACCGCCTTCCAGGCCGCCAGCGACCTGATCTTCAAGGGGCGCGAGCAGCCGTCCGGCTACACCGAGCCGCTGCTGCACCACTGGCGCGCCGTGCACAAGGCGAAATAATGGTTCATCACACTTTTGCGTGAACATGTTTGGCAGGTTTGGTGGTGGGAGGCCGGCTCTGCCGGGCGAAGGCGCCGGAGGCGCCCCATGGGTAGCGCTGCGCGCTACTTCGCGAGCTGAAGCTCCCTCCCACATAGCCCGTTCACGCCAGTCTGCGAAGAACCGAAAAAATCGGCGAGGTTCGAGGTTCGAGGTTCGAGGTTCGAGGTTCGAGGTTCGAGGTTCGAGGTTCGAGGGGCGCCCCGGGTATCTGCTCGGGGCGCTTTCGGTTATGTTGACGAGTTATCGCTGACCCCCACGCAAGGAGCCCGCCCATGACCGTGATGACCGCCGCCGCCATCGAGGATTTTCTCGATGAGGTCTTCCCGCAACGCGCCGGGACCATCGAGGGGGTCGACCATATGCGAGCCACCATGAGCCTGGCCATCGAGGATGAGCACCTGCGCCCCGGGGCGAGCGTTTCCGGTCCCACCCTCATGGGGCTGGCGGATGTCTGCCTCTACGTGGCGATCCTCGCCCAGATCGGCCCCGAGCCCATGGCCGTGACCAGCGACCTGCACTGCCGCTTCCTGCGTCGGCCCCGGGGCGATCGCGACGTGATCGCCAATGCGCGACTGCTCAAGCTGGGGCGCCGCCTGGCGGTGGGCGAGGTGCAGCTCTACTCGGCCGGCGACGAGGCCCCGGTGGCGCTGGTGACGGCCACCTATGTGCTGCCGGACTCGGACTGATCAGCGCCCCTGCCAGTGGGACTCCCCGCTGGGCAGTGCGGCTCACCGTACCCCGGTGGCGCCGAACCGGCTACAATGTGGGGCCGCGACAGTCGTCAACGCAGAGAGGACGCCATGCAGATTCAGCTCAACGGCGAGCCCCGCGACCTGGCCGCCGACCTCACGGTGGCGCAGCTGGTCGCGACCCTGGGCCTGAGTGGCCGACGCATCGCCGTGGAACTCAACGAGGACATCGTGCCGAAAAGCGAGCACGAGGCGGTGCGCCTGAGGGAGGGAGACCGGGTCGAGATCGTCCACGCCATCGGCGGCGGATAAATCGAGCCGCTGGATTCGCCCTACTCCGATCATTAGACAAAGGCACACTCGATGACAGACATCTTTCAGGACCAGCCGCTGCGCGTCGCCGGGCGTGAATTCGCCTCCCGGTTGCTGGTCGGAACCGGCAAGTACAAGGACTTCGACGAGGCCGCCGAGGCCATTGCCGCCTCCGCCGCCGAGGTGGTCACTTTCGCCGTGCGCCGCACCAATCTGGGGCAGGAGGCCGGCGAGCCCAATCTGCTCGACGTGGTGCCGCCGGAGCGCTTCACCCTGCTGCCCAACACCGCCGGCTGCTACACGGCCAAGGACGCGGTGCGCACCTGCAAGCTGGCGCGCGAGCTGCTCGACGGCCATCGGCTGGTCAAGCTCGAGGTGCTGGGCGACGACGGCACCCTCTATCCCAACGTGGTGGAGACCCTCAAGGCCGCCGAGGAGCTGATCGCCGACGGCTTCGACGTCATGGTCTACACCAGCGACGATCCTATCGTCGCCCGTGAGCTCGAGCGGCTGGGCTGCTGCGCGATCATGCCGCTGGGCTCGCTGATCGGCTCCGGCCACGGCATCCAGAACCCTCACAACATCCGCCTGATCATCGAGCAGGCCGGCGTGCCGGTGCTGGTGGACGCCGGGATCGGCACCGCCTCGGATGCTGCCATGGCCATGGAGCTGGGCTGCGACGGCGTGCTGATGAACTCGGCCATTGCCCACGCACGCCAGCCGGTACTGATGGCCAGCGCCATGAGAAAGGCCGTCGAGGCGGGGCGCGAGGCCTTCCTGGCCGGGCGCATGCCGCGCCGCCAGAGCGCCGATCCCTCCTCCCCCTTCACCGGCCGGATCAACGGCTGAGTGGCCGATCACAAGCCCAGAACGAGCGTCCAGAACGAGAGTCCCGACTGCCCCATGACTGACCCCTCGCGCCAAGACAGCCCCTCGACCACCGGCCCGGAAGGGCCGGAGGCCCCCCTGCACCGCCGCGGTATCAAGAGCTATGTGCTGCGCGCCGGGCGCATGACCCAGGCTCAGACCCGAGGCCTCGAGGAGGTCTGGCCCCGGCTGGGGCTCACCCTGGCGGATGGTCGGCAGGACCTGGATGCGCTGTTCGGGCGGCGGGCGCCGCGGGTGGTGGAGATTGGCTTTGGCATGGGCGCCTCGCTGATCGAGCAGGCCGAGACCCATCCCGATACCGACTTCATCGGCATCGAGGTGCACGCCCCGGGCGTTGGCAAGCTGCTCGACGAGGCCGACAAGCGCGGCTTGACCAACCTGCGCGTCTATCGCGAGGACGCCCTGCGAGTGCTCGAGGAGTGTCTGCCCGAGGCGAGCCTCGACACCCTGCAGCTGTTTTTCCCCGACCCCTGGCCGAAGAAGAAGCACCACAAGCGGCGCATCGTGCAGCCCGCCTTCGTGGCGCTGATTCGCACCCGGCTCAAGCCCGGGGGCACCCTGCACATGGCCACCGACTGGCAGGCCTATGCCGAGTGGATGGCCGAGGTGATGGACGCCGCGCCGGGCTATGCCAATACCGCCGCGCCGGACACCGCCCCCTATGTGCCGCGGCCCGAGTTTCGGCCGCTGACCAAGTTCGAGGCCCGCGGCGAGAAGCTCGGGCACGGGGTCTGGGACCTGATCTACCGCCGGGTCGATTGAACCGCCGCCGCTGCTCCTCCTGACAACGATGGCCCGCAGTTCATTCTGCGGGCCGTCGTCTTTTTCAGCGCAGCAAAAAAAAGCGCCCTCGGGGAGGGCGCAGGCAAGACCGTGACTAGCAATGAGGGGGGAGAAACCATGGAGGGAAACTGACGGCTTCCCTCATGGGTGTGGCGCCTCATCAACGCCACGCCCTTACTGTAATCCATTCTCATTACCTTTGTCAAAGCAAATGCGAATATTTTTTATCTATCCCGCCAGCTGCAGCCATAGCGGCAGCGTTGCCATGGCCAGCAGCGTCTGGCCAGTGATCAGCGCGGCCATCAGCTCGGCGTCGCCGCCCAGCTGGCGGGCCAGGATATAGGCCGAGGTGGCGGTGGGCAGGGCGGCGAACAGCAGCGCCACGTCGCGGCTCACGGCATCCAGCCCCAGCACCAGGGCCAGGGCCAGCACCAGGGTCGGCATCAGCACCAGCTTGACCAGGTTGGCGGCCCAGACGCCGCGGTCCAGCCGCATCAGGGCGCGGGGTCGCAGCGCGACCCCGACGGCCACCAGCCCCAGGGGCAGCGCGGCGCGGCCCAGCAGCTCCACCGTGGCACCGCTCCAGCCGGGCAGGCCGATGCCGGTCAGGTTCAGGGCGATGCCCAGCAGGCAGGCCAGGATCAGTGGGTTGCGTACCAGGGCGGCGAGACTCTTGCCCAGGCTGGAGGGGCCCAGGGTGCCGGCGGCGATGAAGCTGGCCACGCACAGCACGTTGACCACTGGCACCATCAGCGCCACGGCTACCGCCGCCACGGTAGCGCCGGGAGCGCCATGCAGGGCGGCGGCCCCGGCCACCCCTACATAGGTGTTAAAGCGCAGGGCGCCCTGGAAGACCGAGGTGAAGGCGGCAGGCTCGAGGGCCAGCCTGCGGCGCGTCACCCAGAGCAGTGCGCCGAAGGCGAGCATGGCGCCCAGCAGCGTCAGGGCCAGCCGGGTCACCGGCACCTGGGCAACGTCGGCGGTGGCCAGGGTGGCGACCAGCATGGCGGGAAACAGCAGGAAATAGATCAGCCGCTCCAGCTGTGGCCAGAAGTCGTCGCCGGGCTGCCTTAGCCAGCCCAGCAGGTAGCCGAGCAGGATCAGCAGGAACAGGGGGCCCAGTGCGCCCAAGACGCTATCCATGTCGTTCTCCTTGGTCCTTGGCTGCGACATCTGCTCACGGTCGGTCGGGAGCAAATGCTGTTAAGCTTACCCTCTGTCCCCCTTCATTGAAGTGCTGCTTTCGCCGTCATGAGCTCCTCCTCACTGCATGAGACCGCCGCACCCCGTTTCCCGAGGCTGCGCCTGATGATGCTGGCCACCCTGATCACCCTGGGCGTGGCGCTATGGTATCTTGCCGCTCATCTGGTGCGCGACGGCCAGGCGGTCAGCTGGGCCAGCGGTGACGCCGCCTGTGACTTGCACGATTCGGCCTGTACGGCGACCCTGGGGGAGGGCCGAGCGATAAGTCTCTCGGTGGCGACGCCGAACGGCATTCGGGCGCTGGAGCCGCTGCCGCTGACGGTGACCCTGGAGGGCATGGAGGCCAGCGCCGTGCACGTGGACTTCGTCGGCCGCGACATGGACATGGGCTTGCACCGCTTCCCCCTGGAGCGCCAGGAAGACGGTCGCTTCCAGGGGCTGGGGCAGGTAGCCATCTGCACCCAGGCGGTGATGCCCTGGCAGGCCCGCGTGGTGGTGGAGACGACAGGGGAGCGGCTTGGCGGCCGATTCGATTTCGAGGTGGAGCGGAGTAGACCATGAAGCGACAAGGGATCTGGGCGGCACTGGGTGTCGCTGTCGTGCTGGTCGTCGCCCTCGGCGGCTATGGCTGGTACCAGCAGCAGGGCGGGGAGAGCGGCGAGCCGCAGGGCGGGCCGGTGGAGCTGGCTTCGACTCAGGGCGACTTCTCGCTGGCCCAGCTCGAGGAAGACCAGCTGGCGGTGATGTTCTTCGGCTACACCTACTGTCCCGATGTATGCCCGATCAGCATGGCGGTGGTGCGGCAGGTCATGCAGCAGCTGGATGAGCCCTATCGCGACCGGGTGGTGCCGCTGATGATCACGGTGGACCCCGAGCGCGATACCGTCGAACGACTGCGCGAGTACGCCGGCTACTTCGGCGATGAGTTCATCGGCGCGACCGGCAGCGATGCCGAGCTCGCCGACGTCATGGAGCGCTACGGGGTGGTGCGGCGCCGTGTCGAAGCGCCGGACTCGGCGCTGGAGTACACCATCGACCACAGCTCGTCGCTCTACCTGGTGGACCGTCACGGTGAAATTCGCCAGCGGGTGCTCTATTCGCCGACGCCGCATGCCCTGCGCTCGGCGCTGGAGAGCCAGCTGGGCACGGGCTGAGATAGCGTCCCAGGCGATGGCCCGGGCGTCAGCGGCGGTCGTCGTCGGGCGCTTCCATCAGGCGGTCGAGCATGGCCATCAGCGCCCTGACCTGGGTCCCTTCCCGGGTATCGTGGAGCGGGTCGAGCTGCCAGCTGCTCTCGGCGAAGCCCCACCAGTCCCAGCAGCCCTGGGGATTGGCAAGGCTGGTTTCGGCCTGGGGATAGAGCACCAGGCGGCGATTGGCGGCGGCCCACGCATTGAGTCCGCTGTGCCTCACGAACGCCTCGCCGATCTGTTCACTGTCCATCCCGCAGCCGTGTAGGGCCAGGGTCAGGTCGCAGCCCCCCGCCTCGCAGCCCTCGGGAATCAGCAGATAGCCCACTTCGCCCAGCCCCCGGACGGCGTAGTCAGCCTGATCGAAAGGCTCGAGGCGGGCGCTATCATCTTCCGTGACCGGCGGCGACAGCTCGCCGTGCAGCCAGCTCAGCGCTTCGCCGGCAACGTCCAGGCCGCAGGCCAGCAGGTGGGTACCGCCACCGCTGCGACAGTCCGCCAGGTGGCGCGGTGGGATGGCGTCGCGCAGCGGCACCGGCCAGCCGTGGCCGGCATCGGGCTGCAGCACGTGCTTCAGCTGCCCGCCGGGGCTGGCCAGCCAGCCTGCCAGCTGCTCGCTCAGCGCTTCCCCCAGCGCCGGCGCCACGACGGTATCCGCTTCGCCGTGCCAGACGAAGGCGCGCAGTGCGGCCAGGTTGGTCGCCTCGCCCACCAGTCCCCTGGCCTGATAGTCGCGCAGGCGCAGGTTGATCTCGTCGAGGTCGGGGGGGCCACGGCGCGTCGACATGCACTGTCCCAGGGCGCGACCCAGCCCGCCCTGGGCACAGCTCCAGGGGCCGGCGCCCAGCACGGCCAGCCCGCTGAAGCGCTCCGGCCAGGCCACTGCCAGCTGGGTGGCCATGTAGCCCCCCGAGGAGACGCCCATCACGCTGACGGCATCCCCAGCGGCGCCGAGCCGCGGCAACTCGACCGGGCGCTCGTCGCCCAGCGCCGGCAGGGGCGTCAGCAGGGTCGTGGCGACCAGCGCCAGGACCGGGCTTCTGAGCGAGGCGATCAGTCCGTCACCTCCCGCAGCTCGACTCGGAAGATCAGCGTCTCGTTGGGGCCGATGGGGCCCTGGCCCTGGGCGCCGTAGGCGAGCTCGGCGGGAATGTAGATCATCCAGCTGTCGCCGGCGCTCATCAGCTGCAGGGCCTCCTGCCAGCCCTCGATCACCTGGTCGACCCGGAAGCTGACCGGCTCGCCGCGATCGAAGGAGCTGTCAAAGACCGTACCGTCCACCAGCATGCCCTCATAGTGCACCTCGACCTCGGACATGGGACCGGGGCTTGCGCCATCGCCGGCTTCCAGCACCTCGTACTGAAGGCCCGAGGTAGTGACCTCGACCTCGTCGCGTTCGGCATTTTCGGCCAGGAAGGCCTCCCCCTCGGCCAGGTTGAGCTCGGCCAGCTGCTCGGTCTCGGCCTGACGGCTGGCCATGGCGTCCTGCTGGAAGCGGGCCAGGGCTTCGGCCATCTCCTCGTTGCTCATGGCCAGTTCATTGTCGGCGATGACATCGCGGATGGCATCGGCGAAGGCGTCGACGTCCAGATCGGCGAAGTCCTGGATGATGCTCTGGCCGTAGGCGGCGCCCAGGCTGTAGCTGAGACGTTCTGCGTCGGTTTCGGGGGCGGCCATGGCCAAGGGGGCGGCCAGCGCCAGGGCAAGCGTGGAAGTCAGCAGAGGCTTCATGCAGAGTCCTTGTTGAAGGGATCGAGAGGCGCCCCGCTGCCGGGCGCGCCGTTCCGATAGTCGGACTCTAGCAGGGCCGGGCCGGTTCCGCACCCGCGGCGTGCGGGGGCGTGGCCGGCCCGGGGGGGGGTCAGACCACCAGGGTCGGGCAGTGGGCCGAGCCGGCCACCCGCTGGGCCACGCTGCCCAGCAGTAGGCTCTTCTCGCCGTTGGTGCCCTGAGCGCCGATGACGATCAGGTCGCACTCGCGCTTGCGGGCGAAGCGCACGATGGTGCGCGAGGGGCGCCCGCCCTTGACGAAGGCACGCAGCCTGGCGGGGTCGGCCCCCAGCTCCACCGCCTCGCTCTTGGCATGCACGGCAACCTCGGTGGCGTACTCCTTGAGAGCGTCGTCGGGAATATCCAGCTTGTCGGGCCGCACCATGGAGAGCGAGGCCTCCAGCAGGCTGTGGTGCTTGAACACGCACAGAATGTAGAGCTCGGCGCCGGTCAGCAGCTGCAGTCCCACGGCTTTTTCCAGCGCCTTCATGGCGCCCTTGGAGCCGTCCACCGGTATCAGTATCCGATTGAACATCGTTACCATCTCCTCAACATCGGGTCAGCCACATCGATCAGCGGAAGGCCAGGTCGCGCAGGAACAGGGCGATCTGCGGGAACATGATGATAAGCACCGCCGCCAGCACCAGCATGAACACGAAGGGTGGCGTACCGCGAATCACCTCCCAGTAGGGCCGCTTGAAGATGGCGATGGCGGTGAAAATGTCGCACCCGAAGGGTGGCGTCGCCGAGCCTATCGCCACCTGCAGGGTGATCAGCACGCCCACCAGCACCGGGTCGAGGCCGGAGGCGGCGATGGCCGGCGCGAAGATCGGTGTCAGCACCAGGATCACCACGATGGGATCGACGAACATACAGGCCACGAAAAAGGCCACACAGAGGGCGATCAGCACGCCGGTTGGCCCCGCCTCGTGGATGCCGACGGCGGACAGGATTTCCTGGGGGATCTGGGCGAAGGAGATGATCCAGGAGAACCCGTTGCCCACCGCCACCAGAATAAAGACCACGGCGGTGATCAGGCCGGTGGACTTGGCGATGGTGTAGATGTCCTGCATCTTCAGCGAGCGGAATACCACGAACTCCAGCAGCACGGCATATAGCACGCAGGCGGCGGCCGCTTCGGTGGGGCTGAAGATCCCGCCATAGATCCCGCCGACGATCAGCACCGGGAAGCCCAGCGGCCAGAGGGCGTCGCGGACTGCCAGGGCGCGCTCCTTCCAGGTGGACCGAGGTTCGGTCGGCACCTTCTTGACGATGGCATAGACCACGCAGTAGGCCGAGAACATGGCCAGGATCAGCAGGCCCGGCCCGATACCGGCGATGAACAGCTCACCGATGGAGGTGCCGGAGATGACCCCATAGATGATCATGCCGATGCTCGGCGGGATCAAAAAGGCGATGTCGCTGGAGTTGATGATCAGCGCCAGGGTGAAGGGATCCTTGTAACCGGCCTTGAGCATGCGCGGACGCAGCGGCGAGCCCACCGCCACCACCGTGGCCTGGGTGGAGCCGGAGACGGCGCCGAACAGGGTGCAGGAGGCCGCGGTGGAGACCGCCAGGCCGCCCTTGATGTGGCCGACGAAGCTCATGACCATGTTGATCAGGCGGTTGGCCGACTGGCCGCGGGTCATGATGTCGGCGGCCAGGATGAACATGGGCACGGCAATGAGCGCGGTGGGGCGAATGCCTCCCATCAGCTGCTGGATCAGGGTTTCCATCTGCCCGGTGCCGCCGAAGGTCATGTAGAAACCGACGAAGGCGGCGGTGGCCAGCGGGATCATCATCGGGAAGCCGAGCAGCAGCAACACGATCATGATGGTGACGATGACTGTAGTCATGATGTATTCCTCGTGAGGCCGGCGTCAGACTTCCGTTTCCGTATCCTTGTAGCCATCGACCACATGGGTCGACAGGTAGACGTCACGGGAGGTGAGGTTCTTGATGGCGGTGAGCAGGTACTGGATGCCGGTGATAGCGAAGCCGACGGGTACCCAGAGGTAGATGGTCCACACCGGGATGCTCAGCGAAGGCAGGACACGGCCGCGAGACTGGACCGTGGAGATGTAGCCGATCGAGTAGTAGCAGAGCACGAACATCACCAGCGAGGTGAACAGGGCGATGAAGATCATCAGGGCGCGCCGGCCGCCGGTGGGTAGCGCATCGTAGAAGGCCGACATGCGGATATGGCGCCCGTGGCGAGCGGCATAGCCGATACCGGCGAAGGTGATCATCACGATCAGGATGCGGTTGACCTCTTCGGAGAAGTGCAGGCTTTCGCCGAGGGCGAAGCGGCTGATCACGTTGGCGATGGTGTTGATCGCCATCAGGATCACGCCCATGGCCAGGATCACCGACTCCGCCTTGCTGATCCAGGTGTCGACGATCCCTAGCGGACCGGGGAGGGTCGATCGGTAGTTCTTCTCGGATTCTTCTTCTGTCATGAGACCGGGCTCCTGAGGGGCTTCCCTGCGCAGCGATGAATGGCTGTCCACTTGGCCCAAGGGTATGCAACCGTAGCGAGCCGCATGCCCTTATGCTTCAACGCTGATTGGCCGAGAGGCGGCAGCTGGCTGCCGCGCAGTTACGGTATGAACCACAAGGGGGCAGCCGGCCGGCTGCCCCCTTGCACGCTAGCGGTGAGTGGCCCGTGGGCTTACTCGCCGGTAACGGCTTCCAGGTCGGCCTTGAACTGCTCGAGCAGCTCGGCACCGCGCTCGCCGGTCATCTCGACGAAGCGCTCTTCGACCTGCGGGGCACGCTCGCGGAAGGCCTGGATCTCCTCCTCGTTGAGGCGGGTCACGGTGACCTCGTCGGAAGCCTCCTGGATCTTGGCCAGCGACTCCTCGGCCAGGCCCTGGATGTGCTCGATGGTGTGATCGTAGGCGGCCTCGGCCGCATCACGCACCAGCTGCTGCTCCTCTTCCGAGAGGCCGTTGTAGAAGTCCTGGTTGGCCATCATGGCGGTGGTGAACCAGCCGTGGCCGGTGAACACCAGGTGCGGCGAGACTTCGTAGAGGCCGCCGGACTCGATCCAGAAGATCGGGTTCTCCTGACCCTGGATGATGCCGGTCTGCAGGCCGCCGTAGACCTCGCCCCAGGGCAGCGGCGTCGGGGTGGCGCCGAAGGCGCGGTAGGTCTCGGAGAGCAGCGGGTTGGTCATGATACGGATGTTCTTGCCGCGCAGCTCTTCCGGGGTGCGGATGGGCTCGTCGACGGTGACGACCATCTCGCCTTCCGGGTACATCTTGAGCAGCTCGAGACCCTGCTCGGCGTAGAGCTCTGGGAACATCTCGTTGATGGCGACGCTGGTGTCGAAGAACTCGATGACGGTTTCTTCATCGGTCGGCAGCAGATAGGGCACGAAGAAGATCTGCGCCTCGGGGATCAGCGCGCCGGTGAAACCGGGTGACTGGTTGACGAACTGGAGGATGCCGGCCTGGGTCTGCTCCATGATGTCGTCAGACTCGCCGAGCTCGCCAAAGCGATAGATTTGCACGGTGTTGTCGGAGTTTTCCTCGACATACTCCTTGAAGGCGACGGCGAAGACGTCCTGGACATCACCCTCGAATTCCTCGTGCGCATAGCGCCAGTTGGCGGACTGGGCGGCGGCAGACATGCCGAACAGCAGCGCGCCAATACTGGCAGTGGTCAGCAGCTTGGTTGCCTTCATTCTTATGTTCTCCTCGCAGGTTTAGTCCCGTGAAAACAGCTTGCGTCAACAGGCGACTATCAGCCGCAATGGCTGCACAGGTAATTTCAGGCTAGCGTGGCCCCTGGGGAGGGTCAAGCTGGCATTCGAGGGTTTGCAGCGCCAGAAGTTGAGGTTTTTTCTGCAGTTGCCAGCGTGATGCCAGGGTTGATTCGAGGCCGGGAGGGGGGCTTGAAAGTCGGCAAATGCCCTGACCGCTTTCGCTCAACGCCTGCAGCCGTGACAGGGTCTCGCGCTCGGCGGCAAGCTCGGTGCGCTGGAGCCGACCGCGGACCTCGGCAACTCCGGGCTGGTCCCGGGCCGCGCGCTTCAGCTCGCGGCGCAGGCCGCGCAGCACGGCGGTGACGTCGCGCTGCCAGGCGCGGATCGGTGCCAGTGCCGCCGGCTCCCCCGCAACCGCGAGGCCGTGTCGGTAGAGCCAGCAGTGCCAGAGCAGCTCGCAGACATCGAGGCCGGCCTCATCCTGGAGGCGCAGGCAGGCGGTTTCCACGCCCGGGCGGGCATAGAGGGCCAGGGCAAAATCCCACAGTGGGTCGGCGGCGAGACGGGCCCGCAGGGCCGGGGTCATTGCGGTAGAATCGTCGTTCATGATCGGCTGTCGCCAGCGCGGCAGCCTCCTTTCTGCCATTGGAGTCTGCATGATTGCACTGCGCCGGGTCGCCCTGCAACGCGGCACCCAGACCCTGCTCGAGGAAGCCGACCTGACCCTGCACGCCGGCCACAAGGCGGGCATCGTCGGTCCCAACGGGGCCGGCAAGTCGAGCCTGTTCGGCCTGCTGCTGGGCACGCTCGCTCCCGACCGCGGCGAGATCGAGATGAGCGGCGGCCAGCGAATCGCCCATATGGCCCAGGAGGTGGAGGCGCTGGATCGCGCCATCGTTGACTATGTGCTCGACGGTGACCGCGAGCTGCGCCGGACCGAGGCGGCCCTGGAGCGCGCGCGGGCCCAGGGCGAGGCGCATCGGGAGGCCGAGCTGCACGGCGCCATCGAGGCGCTCGACGGCTACAGCGCGCCGGCCCGTGCCGCCCAGCTGCTGGTGGGGCTGGGCTTCACCCAGGCGGATCTGGCGCGCCCGCTGTCGGATTTTTCCGGCGGCTGGCGGATGCGCGTCAACCTGGCGCGCACCCTGTTCATGCCCTCGGATGTGCTGCTGCTCGACGAGCCCACCAACCACCTCGATTTGGACGCTCTGCTGTGGCTCGAGCAGTGGCTGACCCGCTATCCGGGCACCCTGCTGCTGATCTCCCACGACCGCGACTTCCTCGATGCGGTGTGCGACCACATCGTCCACTTCGATCGCCAGCGCCTGGTGCTCTACCGGGGTAACTACACCACCTTCGAGCGGACCCGAGCCGAGAAGCTGGCGCTGCAGCAGGCGGAGGCGGCCAAGCAGCAGGCCCGCAAGGAGGAGATCGAGCGCTTCGTGGCGCGCTTCCGGGCCAAGGCCACCAAGGCGCGCCAGGCTCAGAGCCGCCTGAAGATGCTCGAGCGCATGGGGGACATCGCCATGGCCCATGCCGACTCGCCGTTTCATTTCACCCTGCCCGCCGCCGACAAGACCTCGCATCCGCTGCTGGTGCTGGACGAGGCGCGGCTCGGCTACCGCGACGAGGCGGGGGCAGAGCACGTCCAGCTCGACCGGGTCAAGGTGACCCTGCTGCCGGGGCAGCGGATCGGGCTGCTGGGCCCCAACGGCGCCGGCAAGTCGACGCTGATCAAGTCGCTGACCGGGGAGCTGCCGCTGCTCTCGGGCAGGCGCATCCCGGGCGAGCATCTGGCCATCGGCTACTTCGCCCAGCACCAGCTGGAGGGGCTCGACCTGGCGGCGACTCCTTTTCAGCACGTGCAGCGGCTCTCGCCCACGGCGGCGGACCTGACCATCCGCAACTTCCTCGGCGGCTTCGGCTTCCAGGGGGATGATGCCTTCGCCGAGGTGGGGCGTTTCTCCGGCGGCGAGAAGGCGCGCCTGGCCCTGGCGCTGGTGGCCTGGCTGAAACCCAACCTGCTGCTGCTCGACGAGCCCACCAACCACCTGGACCTGGAGATGCGCGAGGCCCTCACCGAGGCGCTGGCGGCCTTCGAGGGCACGGTGATCATCGTCTCTCACGACCGCCACCTGCTGCGGGCCACGGTGGATGAGTTCTGGCGGGTGGCCGACCATCGGGTGGAGCCCTTCGACGGCGACCTGGAGGACTACCGCGCCTGGCTCAAGGCGCGGCTGGAGGACGAGCGCCGCGACGCTCGGGCCGACAAGGCCGAGCGTCAGGCGGAGGGCGGCGTCGCCAAGGAGGATCGTAAGGCGACCCGGCGCGCCGCCGCCGAGCTGCGCGAGAAACTGCGCCCGCTCAAGAAGCAGCGCGACCGGGCCGAACAGGCCATGGAGAAAGTGCAGGGGGAGCTTGCCGCGGTGGAGGAGGCGCTGGGCGACGCCGACCTCTATACTGATGCCGCCCGCAAGGAGGAGCTGACCGCCACCCTGGCCCGCCAGGGCGAACTCAAGTCGCGCCTGGATGACCTGGAAGCCGAGTGGCTGTCCGCCGAGGAGGCGCTGGAGACCATGGAGGCGGAGCTGCTGGAAAGCGGGGCTTAATCGGATGCGGCTGATCCGGCGGCAGGCGCCGGACCGACGAGGAGGCGCTGTGACCCCACCCCTGGGCGCCACATTGGTTCTTTGCAGACTGGTGGGTTCTGTGGGAGGGACGGTTCGACGCCTCGACTTCAGCTCGCGAAGTAGCGCGCAGCGCTACCCATGGGGCGCCGGCGGCGCCTTCGCCCGGCTGAGCCGGCCTCCCACCATAAAACTTGCCAAACATGTTCACGCTAAAGTGCGAAGAACCCTACATTTTTCATCCGTGACAAATGACCTCCTTTTCGGCCTGCCCCGGCGCCCTCATGCTGCTGGTGCTCGGTGCACTCAGCTCTCCAGCAGAAAGGTCACCGGCCCGTCGTTGATCAGCGAGACCTGCATATCGGCGGCGAACTCACCGCTTTCGACCCGGGGCCAGGCGGCCTGGGCTCGCTCGAGCAGGTAGTGGAAGAGCCGCTTGCCCTCGGCGGGCGGCGCGGCGCTGGAGAAGCTCGGGCGCAGCCCCTTGCGGGTATCGGCGGCCAGGGTGAACTGGGAGACCAGCAGCAGCCCCCCCTCCACCTGCTGCAGGTTGAGGTTCATCTTGTCCTCGGCGTCGCCGAACACCCGGTAGTGCAGCAGCTTGTGCAGCAGCTTCTCGGCGGCGGCCTCGTCGTCGCCCTTCTCCACGCCCACCAGGGCCAGCAGCCCCCGGTCGATGGCGCCCACGGTGCTCCCCTTCACGGTCACGCTGGCCTGGGTGACCCGCTGAATCAGTGCTTTCATCCTGTGCTCCCTGACATTTCAAGCGCCGCCAAGGGTAGCACGGGCGGGCCGCAGCGCAGGCGCTACCAGGCGCGGCACAGCATGATGTCGCAGTGCGGCTCGGAGAGCAGCGCCTCGGTGATATGGCTCTGGCGGCCCAGCTGGCCGCGGCTGCCCAGTGCCAGCAGGTCCGGCGGCTGGCGGCGCAGGCGGGTCAGCAGCACCTCCAGGGGGTCGCCCTGCTCGAGCACCAGCTCCAGCTCCGGGACGTCGTCGAGCTCGCTCATCAGCTGGTCGGTCTCGCGCTCCAGCTGGCCGCGCAGGCGCTCCACCTCGCGGTCCCGCCAGCGGGCGTATTCGCGGTCGGAGCCCAGCTCCCGCTCGCCGGGAATATCCCAGGCGTGCAGCAGGGTGAGGCGCGCCTCGGGGAAGCGCTTGAGGGTCTGGCGCAGGATATGGCGGGTCGCCAGCGAGAAATCCACCGGCACCAGGATGTCCTGCCAATCGTGGTTGGCGGGCTGGCTCACCGACAGCACCGGGCAGGGGGCGCTGCGCAGCACCCGCGCCAGGGTGGTGCCGGCGACCAGGTCCGGCTGGCCGCGCTTGCGGTGGGCGCCGAGGATGATCATGTCCACCTCGCGGTCGTGAGCCTCGCGGATGATCTCGGCGTAGGGGGCCCCGGCCACCGTCTGCAGCAGGGTGCGCGGCTCGGGCAGGGCGTAGTCCTCGCGGATGTCGGTCAGCATGGCCTGCATGTCGTCCACCACGGCCTCTTCCAGGTCGTGCAGCACCCGGTGAGGGAGGTAGGGGTCCAGCACATGGATGACGTCGAGACGCGCGCCGCTGTCCACGGCCAGGCGAATGGCACGGGCAAAGGCGGCGCGGTTCTCGGCGGAGAGGTCGCAGGCGAACAGCAGGGTCTGGGTCATGGTATCTCCCTCCCATCAAGAACGAACCCGTCGGGGCCGTCTTCAGCATGGGTGGGGAGTCGCCGGGCTGCAAGCCCGGCGGCCTACCACCAGGCGTGGAAGTGGTGTACCGGGCCGTGACCTTGTCCCACGTCAAGCCGCGTGCTGGCACTGAGCGCCGCCTCGAGCCAGCGCTTGGCGGCGGCCACCGCCTTGGGCAGGTCGTCGCCCTGCGCCAGGCGGGCGGTGATCGCCGAGGAGAGCGTGCAGCCGGTGCCATGCAGGTTGGCGGTGGCGATGCGCGTCCCCTCCAGCCAGCGGGTTGCGCTGCCCTGGATCAGCAGGTCGGGGCAGCTCTCGCTCTCGAGGTGACCGCCCTTGAGCAGCACGGCGCCGGCGCCCAGTGCGGCGAGCGACGGCGCCAGGGCCTGCATGCCGTCGCGTGTTTCGGGAGCCGGGCAGTCGAGCAGCACGGCGGCTTCCGGCAGGTTGGGGGTGATCAGGTCGGCCAGGGGTACCAGCACCTCGCGTACCGCGGCGATGCCGGCGTCATCCACCAGGATATCGCCGCTCTTGGCCACCATCACCGGGTCGAGTACGATCCAGCGCGGTCGCCGTCGGGTGAGGGCGTCGCGAATCGTCTCGGCCACGTCGCGGCTGGCCACCATGCCGATCTTCACTGCGTCGATGGTCACGTCGTCGAGCAGGGCAGTGAGCTGGGTGCCGATGAACGCCGCCGGGACCGGGTGCACGCCGACGACGCCGCGGGTGTTCTGGGCGGTCAGGGCGGTGATCACGCTGGTGCCGTAGGCGCCCAGGGCCGAGAAGGTCTTGAGGTCGGCCTGGATGCCGGCCCCGCCGCTGGGGTCGGAGCCGGCAATGGTCAACGCATTGGGAAGGGAGCGAGTCGTGGTCATGAGGGTGAGAGGTCCTATCGCATGAATCTGTCGAACGGAGCGGCCTGCCGGGAGCGTTGTCCGTGCTGAGTCTGTTTGCGGTGGCGCTGGTCAGTGCCACCCTGCTGCCCGGCGGCTCCGAGGTCTGGCTGGCGCGGCTGTGGTGCCTGGGCGAGCCGGCGCTGATGCTGTGGCTGGTGGCCACTGCCGGCAACACCCTGGGCAGCCTGATCAACGTCTGGATGGGGCGCTACGCGCGGCGCTTCCAGGACCGCCGCTGGTTCCCCGCCTCGCCGCAAGGGCTGGCCCGGGCCGAGCGCTGGTACCACCGCTTCGGCGAGTGGAGCCTGCTGCTCTCCTGGGCGCCGGTGGTGGGCGACCCGCTCACCGTGCTGGCCGGCATCTTCCGGCTGTCCTGGTGGCGGGCCACTCTGCTGATCACCCTGGCCAAGGGCGGGCGCTACGCCGTGGTGCTGCTGCTCGCCCAGGCCTGGTTGGCCCCATTGTGCCAGTAACGCCCTCCTAGAGCAGCGAGGGCAGCCAGGTGGCCAGCCCCGGGAAGGCGGCCAGCGCCAGCAGCATGGCCAGCTGCAGGGCAATGAACGGGATCACCCCGCGATAGATCGCCGAGGTGGGCACCGAGGGCGGCGTGACCCCGCGCAGGTAGAAGAGCGCGAAACCAAACGGTGGCGTCAAGAACGAGGTCTGCAGGTTGACGGCGATCATGATGCCTAGCCAGATGGGGTCGATGCCCATCATCAGCAGCACCGGCCCGACGATGGGCACCACCACGAAGGTGATCTCGATGAAGTCGAGGATGAAGCCGAGCAGGAAGATCACCACCATCACCACCAGGGTGGCACCCACCACGCCGCCGGGCAGCGCCGCGAACAGCTCCTTGACCAGCTCTTCGCCACCGTAGGCGCGGAACACCAGCGAGAAGAGCGCGGCGCCGATCAGGATCAAAAATACCATGCTGGTGACCTGGGCGGTGCTGCGTACCACGTCGCTGAGCATCGTCAGGTTCAGGCGGCGATTGGCCAGCGCCAGCAGGAAGGCACCCGTGGCGCCCACCGCCGAGGCCTCGGTGGGGGTGGCGAAGCCGCCGAGGATCGAGCCCAGCACGGCGACGATCAGCAGCACCGGCGGCACCAGCCCCTTGATCAGCAGCGGCAGCAGGCTACCGGTATGGCCGAGCTCCGCCTTCAGGGCGTTGCGGTCCGCGGGCGGGGCACTCTCCGGCTTGAGCCAGGCGGTCACCAGCAGGTAGACGATGTAGGCCACCACCAACAGCAGGCCGGGAATCAATGCCCCGACGAACAGATCGCCCACCGAGACGGTCCTGGGGCTCCACACGCCCATGGCCAGCTGGGCCTGCTGGTAGGCGTTGGAGAGCACGTCGCCGAGCAGCACCAGGGCGATGGAGGGAGGAATGATCTGACCCAGGGTGCCGGTGGCGCAGATGCTGCCGGTCGCAAGCTGCGGCGAGTAGCCGCGCTTGAGCATGGTGGGCAGCGACAGCAGGCCCATGGTCACCACGGTGGCGCCGACGATGCCGGTGGAGGCGGCCAGCAGCATGCCCACCAGCACCACCGAGATGCCCAGCCCTCCGCGCAGCGAGCCGAAGGCCATCGCCATGGCGTCGAGCAGGGTCTCGGCGACCCGCGACTTCTCCAGCAGCACCCCCATCAGCACGAACAGCGGCACGGCGAGTAGCGTCTGGTTGGTCATGATGCCGTAGAGCCGGTTGGGCATGGCGCTCATGTAGCGTGCCTCGAAGGGCACCGGCACGCCCATCGACAGCAGCAGGTGGCCAAGGCCGGCGAAGATCAGCGCCGTGCCGGCCAGCGCCAGAGCCACCGGGTAGCCCAGCATCAGCACCGCGCAGACGGTGAGGAATAGGAATAGCGGCATGAACTCGAGCAGGGCTTCCACGTCAGAGCACCTCCCTGCGCTCGGGGTCGCTGCCCGGCGCCTGGCCGCGCAGGATCATCACCTGGCGGATCAGCTGGGCGATGCCCTGGATGAGCAGCAGCGCCATCATCACCAGGATCAGCGACTTGAGCAGATAGACCCCGGGAATGCCGCCGTCCGGAGAACGCTCGAGAATCACCCAGCTGCTGCGCACATAGCCAAAGCTACCGATGGCGATGAACAGCGTCACCGGGATCAGCAGGAAGAGGGTGCCGCAGAGGTCGATCCAGGCACGGCCGCGCTCGGAGAGCTTGCGGTAGAAGATATCCACCCGCACGTGGCCGTCGTGGCGCAGGGTCCAGGCCGCGCCGAGCATGAATACCATGGCGTGCATGTACATCACCGACTCCTGCATCACCACGCTGTGGATGCCAAGGGCGTAGCGCATCACCACGATGGCGAACTGCACCAGCATCATGACGATCACCAGCCAGGCAATGGCTCGGCCAACGACCTCGGTAATGCCGTCGAGCCAGGCGAGCAGGGCCGGTTCACGGTTCGCGGAAGGCATGGGAAAGTTCCGTCCAGAAGCCAAACAGGGTGGGCATCATCGCCGATTCGCCGCGAGGCGTCATCCCTGTCTCTCAACGCCCTCGGGGCCGGCGGTCAGTGGCCTTCCGCCTTGAGTCGGGCGGTGAGGGTCTGCAGGCAGGCCGCCGGCAGCGCCACGTCCACGGCGATGGGCAGATGATCCGAGAAGAGGTGATCGAGCACCCGCACGTCACTGGCCTCCAGGGAGTGGGAGAGCAGGATGTGGTCGAGGGCGCGGCGCGGCTGCCAGGAGGGGTAGCTGAGCAGCGGGCGCACGGGGTGCAGCGGCAGCGAGGCGCAGAAGCGCGAGTGGGTGTGCAGCTGCTCGGGAGTGCAGTTGAGATCGCCCATCACCACCACATGGCGCAGCGGCTGGATGATCTCGCTGAGGTAGTCGAGCTGGCGCACCCGGCCACGGTGGCTCAGCGCCAGGTGGGCGACGAACAGGTGCAGGGCGTCCGGTCCGTCGCCGTAGCGGGCGTGGATGGCGCCGCGCCCGGGGAGGGTGCCGGGTAGGCGATGCTCCTCGATATGCGTCGGCTTCAGGCGCGACAGCAGACCGTTGCTGTGCTGGGCGAAGCGGCCCAGGTTACGGTTGAGCTGCTGAAAGTGGTGGGGAAAGCCGCCGCGACTGGCCAGGTACTCCACCTGGTTGACGTGGCTGGAACGAAAGCTGCCGCCGTCGACCTCCTGCAGGCCGACGATATCGAAGCGCCCCAGCACCTCGCTGACCATGTCCAGGCGCCGCTGGCGCCTGGGATGCGGCAGCAGGTGCTGCCAGCTGCGGGTCAGGTAGTGGTGGTAGGCCGAGGTCTGAATGCCGACCTGCAGGTTGAAGGTGAGCAGTTTCAGATGGCCGCCGTCGAGCGGCGGCGTCTTGGCGTCGGCCAGGTGTGACAGCTCAGTCTGCACGGCTTACTCGTTGCGTTCCTGGCGCACCCTGTCGATCAGGGCGTCGGCGATCTGCGGCATGTTCTCCAGGCTGCCGGCGCTCGAGGGCGTGACCCGGTAGCGGCCGTCGACCACCAGCGCCGGCACGCCCATCAGCTGCATGGCGCGCATGCGGGCATGAGCCTGGTTGACCTTGGCCTTGACCGCGAAGGCATCCAGCGCCTGGCGAGCCTCATCCTCGCTCACGCCGTACTCGCTGAAAAAGGCAGCGATGTCGTCGCTGGCGGTCAGGTTGCGGCCCTCTTCGTGGATGGCGTGGAAGATGTCGGCGTGGGCGTCCTCGAGAATGCCGAGCTCCTCGGCGGCAAAATAGACCGCGGCGTGGGTGTTCCAGTCGCCACCCATGGTGGCCGGCAGGTGAAGCACCTCGACGTCGTCGTCCAGGGTCTCGTACCAGGCGGTGACCGCGCCCTGCAGGTTGTAGCAGTGGGGGCAGCCGTACCAGAACGCCTCGGTGACTTCGATCTTGTCGGCGTCGACGCGGGTCTCGACCGGCTCGCTGATCACCTCGTAGTGCTGGCCTTCCACCAGGTTGCTGGCAAGGGCAGCCGCCGACATGCCGAGGCCGGCGACGGCGAGCATGGCGGACGTCACGATATGAGAGGGCTTGAACATGCGGGAATCACTCCTTGGATTTTCCGGGGCGCTCGTGCCGGGGCGGTCGCCCGATGGCGGCCGAGTCGCTGTCTTGGAGCGCGGTCGGAGCCGAGGGTTCCGCCGGGGCCGCAAACGCCGAAGGCGGCCGCTGGGCCGCCTTCGACGCGCTGGCCGGTAAGGCCATCAGCGAATGCGGCTAGCTCAGTGCAGGCCAAGAATATAGTTGGCCACGGCCTCCATGTCGGCATCGCTCATCTTGGCGGCGATATCGCGCATGATGTTGTTGGGGTCGTTGGCCCGCTCGCCGGAAGCATAGTCCTGCAGGGTGGCCACGGTGTACTCGGCGAACTGGCCGGAGAGCGCCGGGTAGACGGCGGAGTTGATTCCTTCGCCGCTGGGGGTGTGGCAGGCCGCGCAGGCGGGGATGCCCTTGGACATGTCCCCGGAGCGGTAGAGCTCCTGGCCGCGGGCGATCAGTTCGTCGTCCGGGTCGGCCTGACCGACGTGGGCATCCTGCTCGGCGTAGAAGGCGGCCACGTCCCAGGCGTCCTGGTCGGAGAAGTCGTCCACCTGGCCGACCATTTCCGGTACCAGCCGGTGGCCGTCGCGGATGTCAATGATCTGCTTGGCGGTATAGGACATCTGCTGGCCGGCGAGATGCGGGAAGGAGGACGCCGGGCTGATGCCGGTCTCGCCGTGACAGGCGGCGCAGGGCTGCGCCAGTTCGCGGCCGGCGGCCGGGTCGGCGTCTGCTTCCAGGTCCGCGTGGGCGGCGCCGACGGCGCCCATGGTAAGTGCCAGGCTTGCCAGTAACTTTCTCATCGCTAATCCACTATGCCGTTGTGTTGTTTACCGGTACGCACCCTGGGTGCCCCGCCCAAGGAAACACTGCACAAATGCTTGCGCGAGCGAATCGCTGCGTTGCGCGGTGCCGAAGCGTCGGACCGTCGGAATCCTCACATATACCCCATATGCTCCGGTTCCTGTGCTCCGTGCGCCTTGCGCTTCATCTCGCTCAGCGATTTGTTCAGCGCTCCCCCAAGTCCCTCAACTTCCAGGCCGGGTGCCCTGCCGCCTGGCGCGCCGAGCGAATCGGTCGCTGCCGGCGAGAGCACGGTGGTACACTAGCGTGCCCCAGGTCGCAGACAAAAGACACGGCATTATAACGAAACAAGCTCGCGTCGGGAATGCAGGCCACGCATCCCGCCGGCGCGGGCGCTTCTCTCTTCGGCAGGACCTCGACGCATGTCACGACTTCATTACCCCGCCGCGCGCTTCATGACCAGCGCGCCGAGCCTCGCCCAGTGCCCGCCCGACCAGGGGGCCGAGGTGGCCTTCGCCGGGCGCTCCAACGCCGGCAAGTCCAGCGCCATCAACGCCATTACCCGCCAGAAGGCCCTGGCGCGAACCTCGCGTACCCCGGGGCGCACGCAGCTGATCAACTTCTTCGCGCTGGGGGACGATGAGACCCGGCGCCTTGTCGACCTGCCCGGCTACGGCTATGCCAAGGTGCCCGAGGCGGTCAAGCGCGAGTGGCAGCAGCACCTCGCCGACTATCTGCGCGCCCGCCGCTCGCTGCGCGGGGTGGTGCTGGTGATGGACGTGCGCCACCCGCTGACCGAGTTCGACCAGACGCTGCTGGGCTGGGCGGATGACCAGGACATGCCGGTGCACATCCTGCTCACCAAGGCCGACAAGCTGAAGTCCGGCGCGGCCAAGGGCGCACTGCAGCAGGTGCGCAGTCGGCTGCGGGAGTGGGAGGACCTGGTGAGCCTGCAGCTGTTCTCCTCGCTGAAGCGCCAGGGCATCGACGAGACCTGCGCACGGCTGGATGACTGGCTGCTGGGCGCTGAATAGCGGGGGGAGAGGTGGGGCTATCCTGGCGGCAGGCCCCGAGGTGTTGGACCATTGCGAGGGCGCTGTCCTTGGAAAAGCCCCTCGCGACGACATGCCCCCAGCGCTTCTCGCTATGCGTTAGCGCTGCCGCTCCAGCCAGCGGATCAGCGCAGGCAGTTCACGAACGTGGTTCAGACGGTGAATGCCCGACGGCAGGGGCTGGTCATCCACATGGGGTGAGATCCAGGCGACCCGCATGCCCAGCCGCCGGGCCGGCTCGACGTCTTCGCGCCAGGAGTCGCCCACGTGCAGCGCCCGAGAGGGGGTGGTGCCGAGTCGCGCCAGCGCCGCCAGGAAGGGCCGCGGGTCGGGCTTGGGGGCGAGGATTTCCCCGGCGGCGATGGCCACCGGGAAGTGTTCGCCTAGCGCCAGGCGGGAGACATCGACGTTACCGTTGGTGATGCTGGCCAGTGGGTAGCGGCGCCCCAGTTCGGCAAGCAGCGGGGCGACCTCGGGGTAGGGGGTGACCCGGTGGCGCAGGGTCATGAAGGTCGCCATGGCGGCGCCGGCCCAGTGCCGGGCCGAGGCGGCGTCCAGGCCATAGTCGCCCAGTAGCGCCAGCAGCGCCTGCTCGCGCAGCCAGGTGAAGTCGCCGCGGCGCAGCGGGTGAGCCTCGGCCAGCCGGCGACGACGGGCCACGAAGGCCTCCAGCGGGTAGCGCTCGGCGAAGCGCTCGGCCGGCGGCTGACCGCGTTCTGCCAGCCAGGCGGCCAGGGCCTGGTCGAGCCAGTCGTAGTGGCCAAGCTCGGTGTCGAGCATCACCTGCTGGTTGTCCCACAGGGTGTCGTCGAGGTCGAAGGTCAGCGCCTCCAGGGGGTGGTCGGGCATGGCGGTTACTCGGTGGCGTCGGCGTCTCGGCGGCGGGCACGGGGGTGGGCCGCATCGTAGCTGGCGGCCAGGTGCTGCCAGTCGAGCCGGGTATAGACCTGGGTGGTGGCGAGGTGGGCGTGGCCCAGCAGCTCCTGGACGGCGCGCAGGTCATGGCTCGATTCCAGCAGGTGGCTGGCGAAGGAGTGGCGCAGGCGGTGGGGGTGCAGGTGCTCGGCCAGCCCGCGACGCCGGGCCAGCTCGGCCAGGCGCTTCTGGATGGCGCGGTGGCCCAGACGCCGCCCCCGGGCGCCCACGAACAGCGCCGATTCACTCGGCGGCGCCAGGGCCCCGCGGATGGCCTGCCAGGCGTCGAGCGCGGCCCGGGCGCGGCGGCCCACCGGCACCTGGCGCGGTTTGCCGCCCTTGCCCCGCACCCGGACCCGCTGCGGCTGCAGGTCGTCCAGGTCCAGGCCGGCGAGCTCGGCGAGCCGTAGCCCGCTGGAGTAGAACAGTTCGAGCATGGCCTGGTCGCGCACCGCCAGCGGCGAGCCGTCGTGGGGCGTATCGAGAAAGTGGCTGAGCTGGTCGGCGTCCAGCGGTTTGGGCAGGTGGGCGGACTGGCGCGGGGTGGGCACCAGCGCGACCGGGTTATGGGGCAGCCGCCCGGCCTTCACCAGCCCCTCGGCGAAGCGCGACAGCGCCGCCCGGCGCCGCGCCAGGCTACGTGGGGCGAGGCCGCGGGCGCGTTCGCTGCCCAGGAAGCGGCGCACCAGCGGCGCGCTCAGCTCGGCGCCATCGGTGACGCCGTGGCGCGCCATGAAGTCGCACAGCGCCTCCAGATCGCGGCGATAGGCGGCCAGGGTGGCGGGGCTGGCGGTGCATGCCAGCTCGCCGAGGCAGGCGTCGACCTGGTCGCGCAGCGGCGTTTCAGCCATGGGGGCCGGGACGCAGCACCAGGCGGGCCAGCACGTCGCTCAGGTACTCGGTGAACAGGGTGTCCATGCTGGCCCGGAAGTGGTCCGGGTCGGGGCTGGCCAGCACCAGGTAGCCCAGCGGCTCGCCCAGGGTCAGCCGCGCCAGGGCGCAGGAACCGGCCTGGCGCGGCGCCTCGACATGGGGCAGCAGGCGGCTCCAGTCGGTGGGCGTCAGGCGGGTGCAGCGGCTGGCGCGGCCGTCGAGCAGGGCGGCCAGGCGCTGGCTGGCATGCTCGTCGAGGATCTGACGGGGCGGCTGGGGAGGACGGGGTTCCCGGTCGGTGAGGCTGGCCGGACACCACAGGGCGACGGCCGGGGTCTGGAAACTCTCGGCCATCTGGGTGGCCAGGGCCTGGCCCAGGGCGTCGGCGTCCTCCGCCTCGAGCAGCGCCAGCACCAGCTCCCGAGTGCGCCGGAACTGGACCTCGTTGTGGCGGGCCGATTCCAGCAGCTGCTCGAGCCGCCACTCGGCCTGCTCGGCGCGGCGTCGCAGGTCGAAGACCAGGCGCTCGAGCAGCGAGGTGGCGCCCTGCGCTTCGGGATGGGGCACCTTGAGCTGCTGCAGCAGCCCTTCGCGGCCGATGAAGAAGTCCGGGTGGCGGGCCAGCCACTCGGCCACCCGGTCGGGGTCCAGGGTCTTGCGCGGTTCGGGGACGGCTCGGGACATGGAGACTCCTTGATCAGCTCGGGCAGCGCTCAGCTCAGGGCGACGCGTCCATCGAAGACACGCTCGGCGGGGCCGGTCATGCGCAGGGGGGCATCCGGGGCGGGCCACTCGATATGCAGGGTGCCGCCGGGCAGGTGAACGGTGACGGGGCTCTCCAGCACCCCCTGGCGGATGCCGCAGGCCGCGGCGGCGCAGGCGCCGGTGCCGCAGGCCAGGGTCTCGCCGCTGCCGCGTTCGTAGACCCTCAGGCGGATCTCGTGGGGCGTGACCACCTGCATGAAGCCCGCGTTGACCCGTTTTGGGAAGCGCGGGTGCGCCTCGATGGCCGGCCCCAGGCGCGCCACCGGGGCGCACTCGACGTCGTCCACCCGCAGCACCGCATGGGGATTGCCCAGGGAGACCGCGCCGATTTCCAGGCGCTCGCCGTCGACTTCCAGCACATGCCGGGGGCGGTCTTCGTCGGCCTCGAAGGGTAGGGCCGCAGGCTCGAAGCGCGGCACGCCCATGTCCACGGTCACCTGGCCGTCGCCCTCGACCAGCAGGGTCAGCGGGCCGCCGGCGGTCTCCACGCGGATCTCGTGCTTGTGGGTCAGGCGCTGGTCGCGCACGAAGCGGGCGAAGCAGCGCGCACCGTTGCCGCAGTTTTCCACCTCGCTGCCGTCGGCATTGAAGATACGGTAGCGAAAGTCCATGTCGGGGCTGCGCGGCGGCTCGACGACCAGCAGCTGGTCGAAGCCGATGCCGAAGCGGCGGTCCGCCAGCTGGCGGATCTGCTCGTCGCGCAGGCGGGCGCGCTGGGTGACCAGGTCAACCACCATGAAGTCGTTGCCCAGGCCATGCATCTTGGTGAAGTGCAGCAGCATCAGCGGGACTCCCCGTCGGCCCGCGGCGGCGCCTCGGGCAGCAGCGACTCGCCGGTCCAGAGCGCCTCGAGGCGCTCGCGACGGCGCACCACATGGTAGTGGTTGCCGTCTACCATCACCTCGGCGGGGCGGGGGCGGCTGTTGTAGTTGGAGGCCATGACGAAGCCGTAGGCGCCGGCGGAGCGCACCGCCAGCAGGTCGCCCTCGGCGATGGCCAGCTCCCGCCCCTTGCCCAGGAAGTCGCCGGTCTCGCAGACCGGGCCCACCACGTCGTAGGTGGCACTGTCGCGTGCCCGACGGGTGTCCACCGGGAGGATCGCCTGCCAGGCCTGGTAGAGCGCCGGGCGGATCAGGTCGTTCATGCCCGCGTCGACGATGGCGAAGTTCTTGGTCTCGCCGGGCTTGAGGTACTCGACCCGGGTCAGCAGAACGCCGGCGTTGGCGGCGATGGAGCGGCCCGGCTCGAACAGCAGGGTCAGGTGCTCGCCGCCCTGCCACTGGGCCAGGCGCTCGAGCAGCGAGGCGGCGTAGTCGAAGGGCGCCGGCGGGCGCTCGTCGCGATAGGGCACGCCGAGTCCGCCGCCCAGGTCCAGGTGCTCGATGTGGATGCCGCGCTCGGCCAGGCGCTCGAGCAGCACCAGCAGGCGGTCCAGGGCGTCCAGGAAGGGCGCCAGTTCGGTGAGCTGGGAGCCGATATGGCAGTCCAGGCCCACCACCTTCAGGTGGGGCAGGCCGGCCGCCAGCTCGTAGACCGCCAGCGCCTCGTCCACCGGGATGCCGAACTTGTTATCCTTGAGGCCGGTGGAGATATAGGGGTGAGTGCCGGCGTCCACGTCCGGGTTGACGCGCAGCGACACCGGCGCCACCCGGCCCAGCCGTTCGGCCACGGCGTTGAGGCGCTCGAGCTCGGGGCGCGACTCGACGTTGAAGCACTTGATGCCCACTTCCAGGGCGCGGGCCATCTCGGCCTGCTGCTTGGCCACCCCGGAGAACACCACCTTGGCCGGGTCGCCGCCGGCGGCCAGCACCCGCTCCAGCTCGCCGACCGAGACGATATCGAAGCCGGCGCCGAGCCGGGCGAGCAGGCCCAGCACCGCCAGGTTGGAATTGGCCTTCACCGCGTAGCAGATCAGGTGCGGGTGGCTGCCCAGCGCTTCGGTATAGGCGCGGAAGTGGCGGGCCAGGGTCGCCTTGGAGTAGACGTAGCAGGGCGTGCCGATCTCTTCGGCCACCCGCAGCAGAGGCACTTCCTCGCCGTAGAGCACGCCGTCGCGATATGCAAAGTGGTCCATGGTCAGCCCTTCTCGCGGAATTCTGTGTCGGAGGGCGCGGCGGCTGCACTGCCGCGCCCGGCGGTCGCCTCGTCATCGGGCAGGAAGAGCGGACCCTTCTGGCCGCAGCCGGCCAGCAGCAGACCGGCGGTCAGCGCCAGCGCGGCCAGGGCAAGCCGGCTCATGAGCGCGCGTCCCCTCGCAGGGCGGCCAGCGCCTCCCGGGCGCGCTGGGCGGCGGCGCGCACCTGGTCGGGGGCGGTGCCGCCGATATGGTTGCGGGCCGCCACCGAGCCCTTCAGGGTCAGCACCTCGAAGACATCCGCTTCGATGACGTCGGAGAACTGGCGCAGCTCCTCGAGGCTCATCTCGGAGAGGTCTTTCTGCTCGCGCAGGCCGAAGGCCACCGACTGGCCGACGATTTCATGGGCGTCGCGGAAGGCCACGCCGCGGCGTACCAGGTAGTCGGCCAGATCGGTGGCGGTAGAGAAGCCGCGGCGCGCGGCCTCGACCATGTTCGCCTGTCGTGCCTCGATGGCGGGCACCATGTCGGCGAACGCCTTGAGGCAGTCTCGCACCGTGTCGAGGGTGTCGAACAGCGGCTCCTTGTCCTCCTGGTTGTCCTTGTTGTAGGCCAGCGGCTGGGACTTCATCAGGGTCAGCAGGCCGATCAGGTGGCCGTAGACGCGCCCGGTCTTGCCGCGCACCAGCTCGGGCACGTCGGGGTTCTTCTTCTGCGGCATGATCGAACTGCCGGTGCAGAAGCGGTCGGGCAGGTCGATGAAGTCGAACTGGGCGCTGGTCCACAGCACCAGCTCCTCGCTCATCCGCGACAGGTGCATCAGCAGGATGCTGGCGAAGCCGGTGAACTCGATGGCGAAGTCGCGATCGCTGACCGCATCCAGCGAATTCTCCGCCGGACGCTCGAAGCCCAGCAGCTCGGCGGTGACGTGGCGGTCGATGGGGTAGGTGGTGCCGGCCAGCGCCGCGGCGCCCAAGGGCATCACGTTGACCCGGCGGCGGCAGTCGAGCAGGCGCTCGTGATCGCGGGCGAGCATCTCCTGCCAGGCCAGCAGGTGGTGGCCGAAGGTCACCGGCTGGGCGGTCTGCAGGTGGGTGAAGCCGGGCATGATGGTGTCGGCCTCGCGGTCGGCCAGTTCGATCAGCCCCTCGCGCAGGCGGCGAAGCTCGGTCTCCACCACGTCGATCTCGTCGCGCAGGAACAGGCGGATGTCGGTGGCCACCTGGTCGTTGCGCGAGCGGCCGGTGTGCAGCTTCTTGCCGGTGATGCCGATCTTCTCGGTGAGTCGTGCCTCGATGTTCATGTGCACGTCTTCCAGCGCCACGGACCAGGCGAACTCGCCGCGCTCGATCTCCCCTGCGATCTCGGTGAGCCCCGTGGTGATGGCGTCGCGCTCGTCGTCGGTCAGTACGCCCACCCGGGCCAGCATGGTGGCGTGGGCGATGGAGCCCTGAATGTCCTGCAGGGCGAGGCGCTGATCGAAATCCACCGAGGCGGTGAAGCGTTCGACGAAGGCGTCGGTGGGTTCGCTGAAGCGACCGCCCCAGGCCTGGTTGGTGCCGGGGTTTTTGGGACTAGAGCTCATCGGCGTGGGCATCCTGCATGGTTTATGCTGTGTCGTTCATGGGTGGCGCCGCCGCGCCCCCGGGTCATGGTCTGGCAGTGTACCAGAGTCGACGAGGCTGGCGAGGGGGCCGCCCGCGCGCCGCCGGCGAATCGGGGGCGAATGGGGGGCGAGTTTTTCCTGCCCCCTCTGGTGCTTTATGATGGCTCTCATCGACCGCGATCGTGACCGTTTGCGGCGTCAACAGCCAAGCGGGCCCGGGCGGGCCCAACATGCATGGGGAGAACCACGTGCGATCCATCAGTACGCTGCGTATTGCCACCCGCAAGAGTCAACTGGCCATGTGGCAGGCCGAACATGTTCGCGACTTGCTCATGGCCCAGCACCCGGGGCTGGAGGTGGAGCTGGTGGCGATGTCCACCCGTGGTGACAAGATCCTCGACACCCCGCTGGCCAAGGTCGGCGGCAAGGGGCTGTTCGTCAAGGAGCTGGAGGAGGCGATTCTCGACGGTCGCGCCGACATCGCCGTGCACTCCATGAAGGACGTGCCCATGCACTTCCCCGAGGGGCTCGGGCTGTCGGTGATCCTGGCCGGTGCCGAGCCCACCGACGCCTTCGTCTCCAACCACTACGCCTCGCTGGACGAGCTGCCGGAGGGGTCGCGCATCGGCACCTCCAGCCTGCGTCGTGGCCTGCAGATGCGCGAGGCGCGCCCCGACCTGGAGGTGCTCAGCCTGCGCGGCAACGTTCAGACCCGGCTGGGCAAGCTGGATGACGGCGAGTTCGACGCCATCCTGCTGGCCACCTCGGGCCTCAAGCGCCTGGGGCTCGAGGATCGCATCGCCATGGAGCTCCCGCCGGAGGTGTGTCTGCCGGCCTGTGGCCAGGGGGCGCTGGGCATCGAGTGCCGCATCCATGATCCCGACCTGGTGGCCCTGCTGACCCCCCTGGACGACCCCATCACCGCCACCCGGGTGCGCGCCGAGCGGGCCATGAACACCCGCCTGGAGGGCGGCTGCCAGGTGCCCATCGGTGGCTATGCCAGCTTCGAGAACGACGGCCAGACCCTCTGGCTGCGGGCGTTGGTGGGCAACCCGGAGGGGACCGAGGTGCTGCGCGCCGAGGGCCGCGGCTCCATCCATGAGCCGGAGGCGCTGGGCATCCGCGTGGCCGAGGAGCTGCTGGATCAGGGCGCCGGCGAGATCCTGGCACAGGTCTACGGCGCCGGCTGATGCCCGGGTCTCCGCCGGTTTTGATCTGCCGCCCCGGCGCCCGCGCCGGGGCTCTGGCCGAGGCCATCGAGGCCGCCGGTTTTGCGGTGGCCCGGCTCGAGGCCATGACCCTGGAGCCGCTGCCCGAGACCCCGGCGATGCGGGCTGCCTGGCTCGACTTCGATCACTTTCACAAGGTGGTGGTGGTCAGCCCCTTTGCCGCCGAGTGTCTTCACGATGCCCTGGATCGCTACTGGCCGCAGCTGCCGGTGGGCATCGACTACTACGCGGTGGGGGGCGCCACCGCCGAGACGCTGCATGCCCGGCTGGGCGTGCGCGTGCACCTGCCCCCGCCCCGGGCCGGAGAGGACACCAGCGAGGCGCTGCTGACGCTCGGCTCGCTGCGCGAGCTCGACGGCCAGCGGGTGCTGCTGGTGGCCGGCGAAGGCGGTCGTGCCCTGCTCGCCGAGGCCCTCACCGAGCGCGGCGCGCGCGTCACCCGCCTGGCGGCCTACCGGCGCCGCCTAGAGACGCCCTCCCCCGACATGCAGTCCCGTCTCGCCGATGGCGATTTCCGTGCCCTGGTGGTCAGCAGCGGAGAATTGCTGGAACATCTGGCAAGATGGAGTACCGAGACCACCTTGAACCAACCGCTAATCGTGTCCAGTCGCCGTTTGGCTACACTGGCCTACGACTTGGGGTTTCGCACACTCGTGGTGGCGCCGGGCGCCACGCCGGCCGCACTGGCCGAGGCGGTGGCGGGGGCCTGTGCCTCCGCGGATGCCGATGTCGATCACGACGATCTCGAAAAGGGCTAGCGACAGATGAGCAAACAATCAAACGAGCAGGATGAACAGAAGGTGCCATCCGGCGAGTCACAGGGCGGCAAGGGGCAAGAGACCTCTGCCGCGGATAAAAGTGGCGCCGGATCGGGCAAGAATCGCTCCCGCCAGCGCGGCAAATCGTCGCAGCAGAGCGGCAATGATAAACCGCAGAGTGCCCCGCCGACCCCTTCGGGATCGCCCCGTGAGACAGCGGCCAACGCCAAGTCGAGCGACGCCAAGCCGGCAGAGAGCAAGTCGGCAGAGAGCAAGCCGGCAGAGAGCAAGCCGGCAGAAAGCAAGCCGGCAGAGGCCGAGCAAAAGCCGGCCGGCGCCGCCGCCGAGGGTGCCAAGTCCGCTGCCGGTGATAAGGCCGCGACCGACGCGTCCAAGCCGCAGGCCGCCGACACCTCTGACCAGAAAGCCGCGGCCGACAGGCCCAAGGCGGCTGGCGCCGGTGGTAGCCAGGAGGCACCGCCCCCGCCGCCCCCGACAGCCCAGGGGGGCGGCAAGGGCGGCGGCAAGATGGGCGGGCTGGCCCTGGTGCTGGTGCTGGTGCTGGCCATCGCCGCGGGGATGTTCGCCCTGCAGGCCTGGCAGCGGCTGGATGCCCAGCAGCAGCGCCTGGCCGAGCTGGAGACCCGTACCGCCGACGCCGCCACGGCCGAGTCGCTTGGCGAGCTCGAGAGTCGCCTCGAGGCCCGCCTGGCCGAAGGCGAGAGCGAGCGCGACGCCGAGATGGCCGAGGCGCTGGAGGGGATGCAGCGCGAGTTCGCCAGCTATCGCGGCGAGGTCGATACCGCCCTGGACCAGGTGCTGGACGAGCTCTCCCGCGAGCAGCAGGCCGACGAGCGCGAGTGGCTCCACGCCGAGGCCGCCTACCTGCTGCGCCTGGCCAACCAGCGGCTGCAGTTGGAGCGTGACGTGGACGGCGCCGCGGCGCTGCTGCGCACCGCCGATGCGCGCCTGAGCGAAGCCGAGAATCCCGCGCTGCTCTCCATCCGCCGCGCCATCGCCTCGGAGCTGGCGATTCTGGAGAGCGTGCCCCAGGTCGACCGCACCGGCCTCTACCTGGCGCTGAACGCCCAGCAGGAGCGCCTGGCCACTCTGCCGCTGTCCCGTGAGCTCGAGGAGATCCCGGCGCGCTCCGGCATCGAGGAAGCCCCCGCCGGCGGCTGGCAGCAGCAGCTGTCGCGCTTCGGTCAGGAGCTGCGTGACCTGGTGGTCATCCGCCATCACGACGAGGCCCTGGAAGGCCTGATCTCCCCCGAGCAGGAGTCCTACCTGCGCCAGAGCGCCCGGCTGGTGCTGGAGCAGGCGCAGCTGGCGCTGCTCAAGGAGGAGCAGGACCTCTATGAGGCCAGCCTCGACAAGGCGCTGACCCTGATCGACGGCTACTACGATACCGAGCGTGACGAGGTGCAGTCGGTGATGGCCCGCCTCGAGTCGCTCAAGGCCGAAACCATCCGCCCCGAGCTGCCGGACATCAGCGGCTCCCAGCAGGCGCTGGCGACCTTCATCGAACGTCGTTTCGGTTCGCGCGGCGAACAGGGAGATGACGCATGAGAAAGCTGCTACTGATCGTTGTCGTAGGCCTCGCGCTGGGTGCCTTCTTCGGCCAGCTGATGGTCTCGGTGCCCGGCTACTGGCTGGTGCGGGTCGGCGAGACCTCCTACCAGACCTCCTTCTGGTTCGGTCTGGTGCTGCTGCTGATGGCCTTTTTCGTGCTGCATTTCGCCCTGCGCCTGCTGATGCGCCTGAACCGGCCGGTCAGCCGGCTCAAGGTGTGGAACAGTCGCACCCGCCATCGCAATGCCATGAAGCGCACCGTGCGCGGCCTGGTGGCGCTGGCCGAGGGGCGCTGGAAGCACGCCGAGAAATCGCTGGTGAAGTCCGCCGACGACTCCGGTACGCCGCTGGTCAACTACCTCTCGGCGGCGCTGGCGGCGCACTATCAGGGGCGCTACGACCAGGCCGATACTCTGCTCAAGCGAGCCCATCTCAGCACCGACGGGGCGGAGACCGCCGTGGGCCTGATGCAGGCCCAGCTGATGCTCGACCGCCAGCAGTACGAGGAGGCGCTGGCCGCCTTGACCCGGCTCGATCGCCAGATGCCCAACCATCCCCAGGTACTCAAGCAGCTCAAGCAGGCCTACCTCAGCGTCAGCGACTGGGACGGGCTGCGTCGACTGATGCCGCGGCTTGCCGCCCGCCAGCTGATCTCGCCGGAGGAGCGCAGCCAGCTGGAGCGACGCGCCTATAAGGAGCTGCTGGCCCGGGAGGCCCGCGATCCGAGCAACGTCGAGCGGGTGCGTAGCCTGTGGGCCGACATGCCCGATGCGCTGCGCAGCGACGTCGAGCTGGTGGTGCTCTACGCCGAGGCGCTGGTGCGGGGCAACGAGGAGGGCATCGCCGAGCGCCTGCTGCGCCATTCGCTGAAGGAGCACTGGGACAGCCGGCTGGTGCTGCGCTACGGCCTGCTCAACGTCGACCCGGCGCGCCAGTTGGTGCATGCCGAGAAGTGGCTGCAGGAGCGCCCCAACGATCCGGATCTGCTGCTGACCCTGGGGCGGCTGGCGCTGCGCAACGCCTACTGGGGCAAGGCCCAGGAGTACTTCGAGGCGAGCCAGCGTCAGCGTCCCAGCGGCGTGGTGTGCGCCGAGCTGGCGCGACTGTTCGCCAATCTGGGCGAGCACAACAAGAGCCAGCTCTACTATCGCCAGAGCGTCGAGCTGCTCGACAAGTCGCTGCCCTCGCTGCCGCAGCCCGACGATCAGGCGGCCACGGCGCTGGCCGGCAAGAAGAAGGCGAGCTGATCCCGCGGGCCCGGTGCCCCGTCGGGGCACCGGATAAGAGGAAATGGAAAGGGGCGCTACGGCGCCCCTTTCGCGTGGATGGCTGGGCAGCCGGCAGGCACCGGCCGCCCGGGCTCAGACCTCGTCGTCGTAGTCGCCCTTGAACTCGGGGTTGGGCTTGGCGCGTGGGTCCTCCTCGCCGGTGCGGCTCTGGTCAGCGGAGCGCGGTTGTCCGCCGGGGCGGCCGTCGATATCGAAGCTCTGCTGCATGACCCGCAGGTTGGCGGGTGGCGCCTCGGCTTCCTTGCCCACCCCGAAGTAGAGGGTGGTGTGGGGGAAGGGAATCTCGATGCCCTTGGTGTCGAAGTGCAGCTTGACCAGGCGGTTGTAGGCGCGCCCCACGGCCCACTGCATGCCCGGCACGGTCTTGATGCGCACCCGGATGTTGACCGAGCTGTCGGCGAGTGCCGTGACGCCGGCCACCTCTAGCGGGGCGAGAATGTTCATCTTGTGGTCGTCGCTGGCGGCGAGCTCGTCGAAGGCCTCGCGCAGGGCGACGATCGCCTCGTCGATGCTCTCGCGGTAGGCGATGCCGTATTCGCCGACGTGGTAGCCGAACTCGCGCATGTAGTTGGAGACGGTGTCCACGCTGGAGAAGGGCACGATGTGGTAGGTGCCGTTGAGGTCGCGGATGCCCACCGAGCGAATGCTCAGCCGTTCGGCGACCCCGGTGACGCCGCCGACGGTGACCACGTCGCCGGTGTTCATGGCGTTTTCTACCTGGATGAAGATCCCGGTGATGATGTCCTGGACCAGCTTCTGGGCGCCGAAGCCGATGGCCAGACCCAGCACGCCGGCACCGGCGATCAGCGGCCCGATATTGATGCCGATCTCGGCCAGCACGATCATGGTGGTGATGGTCACCACCGCAATCGCCAGGGCGTTGCGGAACAGGGTCAGCAGCGTCTTGGCGCGCGCCGAGGGCTCGCCGGTGCCGGTCTCGGGGTTGAGCTTATGCTCGATCAGGCTGGCCAGCCCGATCCACACCCCGATGGCAATCACCAGGATGATGGCGACGCCGACCAGCTTGGCGATCAGGCCGCGGCCCGGCTCGGAGGCGTACCAGCCGGCCAGGTCGAAGGCGCCCCAGGCGTCGAGCACCAGCATCGCCACGGCGATCAGGATCAGGGTGCGCAGGGCGCGCAGCATGTTGGGCACATAGGCGTTGAGCCGCGGCTCGAGCAGCGGCAGCTTGCGCCGCAGGTCGTCGGAGAGGCGGATGCGCCGGCCGATGGTCTGGGTCAGCAGGGTCGAGACCAGGATCCCGGCCACCACCGCCACCAGGGTCTTGAGCGTGGCGGTAAGCACGAAGGGCAGGGCGTCCGCCGGCCGGGTCAGGGTTAGCACCAGCACCATCAGGAAGTAGACCAGCGCAAACAGGTGCCAGGTGCGGGCGAACAGCTGCAGCGTCACCCGGGTGGCGGTGAAGCCGCTGCGGGACGCCAGTTCGTCGATGTTGTCGCGGATGCGGGTGCGATTCTTGAGCACCACGGCGACCGCATAGAAGAAGGCGCCGAACATGATCAGGGTGCCCACGCCCTGCCCCAGGGCCGGCGAGACGTAGAAGTTGGTCAGCGGCACCACCACCATCAGACCGTAGCCCACCAGGCCGATCAGGCGGGCCAGCCAGCGATTCCAGTAGGAGGCCTCGGCGGCCGAGATCGGCAGTAGACGCAGCCCCTCGTAGCGCGAGGAGAACAGCATGCGCACTGCGGCCTTGAGCAGCTCGATCACCAGGAAGGCGTTGAGGAACAGCGAAGCGCGGGTGGAGAGCTCGCCGGTCTCGCCCACGGCGAAGGTGGCGATCAGGTTGCCGCCCACATAGGCCAGCGCCACGACCAGCACGTCGATGACCGCCGCCAGGGCGACGCAGAGCACCAGCCGCAGCACCGGGGTGAGGCCGTCGCCGTGCAGCGACCAGCCGCTGATGCGGGTGAACAGCGGCCTGGCCAGGCGTCGGAAGCCGACGAACAGCACGAAGGTGGCGAGGATCACCAGGCCCAGGTTGATGGCCGCGGTGGTGAAAGCGGCCATGTCGAAGGCCACGGCCTCCTCGTCGGGGCTGAAGATGCCGGTCACGATGCCGGCCAGGTGCTGCAGTTCGCCGCCGATATCGCTGACCACGCGGCTGGTCAGTTCGGCCAGCTGCCTGGGCAGCGATACCTCCTCGGGCTCCTGGCCACTGGGGGGCGTGGCCTCGGTAGCCGGAGAGTCCCCGGCCTGCTGGCGCAGCTGGTCGATCAGCTGCTGGCGGGTCGTCTCGTCCTCGAGCAGGTCGGCCAGGGTCGAGTAGGCCGGGCCGTTGGCAGGCTCGGCCGGTTGCGCCAGGGCGGGTGTGGCGGCCATCAGGGCCAGCAGCAGGCAGCCGATGAGCCAGGGGAGTAGTCGCGTCGTGATCACGCAGTGACCTCCTTCTCGTGCGTGTGGGCGGAAGCGCCGGCGCTTCACCGGCTCATGATACGGGCTTTGCCGCCGAGCGACGAACCGCACGTCGGTTTTTGCCTATGCAATGATTGTACAATGCTAGCAGGCTGTGTCATATTGAGGGTGTGCCATCCCCTTGGCATCAATCCCCAAGCAGTATCCTCGACACTTCAGCCACCCATCCCCCGGGTGGCTTTTTTTGCGTTCATCGCAGGCTGATCTGGAGGGGTGGGGCTGGGTGCCGGGCAGTCAGGTCCGGCACCCGGGGGGAGGGGTTAGTCGCTCGAGCGGGCCGAGACCCAGGCGCCCGCATCGGGGATGGTCATCTCGTAGGCCTCTGTCAGCCAGGGGGAGCTGATCAGAAAGTCGGCGCTGGCGGCGTTGCAGGCCACCGGCACGTTCCACAGCGCGGCCAGGCGCAGCAGTGCCTTGACGTCGGGGTCATGGGGCTGGGGGGCGAAGGGGTCCCAGAAGAAGATCAGCAGGTCGAGGCGCTGCTCGGCGATCCGGGTACCGATCTGCTGGTCGCCGCCAAGCGGTCCGCTGAGCAGCCCCTCCACATCGAGTCCCAGCGCCGTGGCGACCCGCCCGGCGGTGGTGCCGGTGCCGGTCAGCTCGTGGTCGGCGAGGGTGTCGCGCCAGCGCGCGGCCCACTCCAGCAGCTCCTCCTTCTTGCCATCGTGGGCGATCAGCGCAATGCGCTTGCGGGCCGGCAGGGTGCGCTGCACCGTTCGCGGGGGGCGTTGCTCAGTCATGATCCGTCACCTCGAGTATCTTCAGGGTATTGGTGCCGCCGTGGGCGTTCATGTGATCGCCGCGGGTCAGGATGACACGATCCCCCGGCTCGGCCACGCCCTGCTCGACCAGCAGCGCCAGGGCCCGGGCGTTGAGCTCGGTGGGGGCCATCTCGCTGGTGTCGAAGGGCAGCGAGACCACCCCGCGATAGAGCGCCATGCGCCGCTGGGCGATGGGACTGTGGGCCAGGCCGACGATGGGCAGCCCCGAGCGAATCCGCGAGGCGATCAGCGGCGTGTAGCCGGTGGCGGTCATGCAGGCGATGGCTGCCACGCCCTGGAGGTGGTTGGCGGCGTACATGGCGGAGAGCGCGATGGTCTCGTCCACCTGGGAGAAGCCCTCGTGGATGCGGTGGCCCGAGGCCTGTGCGACCCGCTCCCGCTCGGCGCCCAGGCAGACCCGGTTCATCGCCTCGATGGTCTCCACCGGGAAGTCGCCGGCGGCGGTCTCGGCGGAGAGCATCACCGCGTCGGTGGCGTCGAGCACGGCGTTGGCCACGTCGAACACCTCGGCCCGGGTGGGCAGCGGCGACTCGATCATCGACTCCATCATCTGGGTGGCGGTGATCACCGCCCGGTTGAGGGCGCGGGCGCGCTTGATGATGCGCTTCTGGGTGCCGATCAGCTTCTCGTCGCCGATCTCCACGCCGAGATCGCCGCGGGCCACCATCACCGCCTCGCTGGCCTCGATGATGGCGTCCAGGGTGGCGTCGTCGGCCACCGCCTCGGCGCGCTCCAGCTTGGCCACCAGGCCGATCTCCTTCCCGGCCTCGCCGAGCAGCGCCCGGGCTTCGGCCATGTCGGCGGCAGAGCGCGGAAACGACACCGCCAGGTAGTCCACGCCGATCTCCACGGCGGTCGCCAGGTCCTCGCGGTCCTTGTCGGTGAGTGCCGGGGCCGAGAGGCCGCCGCCCTGCTTGTTGATGCCCTTGTTGTTGGAGAGCTTGCCGCCCACCGTGACGGTGGTGTGAACCTCGCGGCCGGCGATGCGCTCGACCTGGAGTACCAGGCGGCCGTCGTCGAGCAGCAGGCGGTCGCCGGGGGCCACGTCGTCGACCAGCGCCTGGTAGTCGCAGCCCACCCGGGAGGCATCGCCCTCGTCGCTGGGCAGCGCCATGTCGAGGATAAAGGGAGCGCCCTCCTCGAGGGTAACGGCGCCGTCGCGGAAGCGGGCGATGCGGATCTTGGGCCCCTGCAGGTCGCCCAGGGCGGCCACGCTCTTGCCCAGGCGGTCGGCGATCTCGCGGACCCGGGCCAGGCGCTGGCGGTGGTCGTCGGGGGCGCCGTGGGAGAAGTTGAGGCGCACCACGTCGACGCCGGCGGCGATCATCGCCTCGAGGACGCCGTCGCGGTCGCTGGCGGGTCCCAGGGTGGCGACGATCTTGGTGCGGCGAATGGGGGGGTGCGGCAGTTGATTCGGCATGTTGGCGCCTCCTAAGGGGAGAGAGTGTTGTCAGGTTACAACAAAACTGGCTCTCTGGTAAGTTTACTACATCATTCGGCGGAGCTCAGTCCACCATGGAGTGTCCGCATTGACCACGTTGATTGGGGTTTCGATTGGGGTTTCATGGCGGTGTCGGCGAGGTGTCGTGGGTCCGCTCGACCCCTTATGTCGTAAAGTTACTAAAAAAATCTTGAGCCCCTGATCAGTTTGCGTCACATTGGGGTCATACTGCCAAGAGCCGCAGGCTGCCCGCCGGCATCCCCGATGCCCGATCTCTGCCCACCGGCTCTGCCCCTACTGCGAAACGCCACACAGAGACGCTCTGGAGGAGAGAGAATATGACACTCAAGATCGCCATCAACGGCTTCGGCCGCATCGGCCGCAATGTGCTGCGGGCCCTCTACGAGAACGGCTACCGCAACCGGGTGGAGGTGGTGGCTATCAACGACTTGGGCGACCCGTCTCTCAACGCTCACCTGCTACGCCACGACACCGTGCACGGCCACTTTCCCTTCAAGGTGGAGCACGACGAGGAGAGCCTCAAGGTGGACGGCGACCGTATCGCCATTCTCTCGGAGCGCGACCCGGCAGGGCTGACGTGGAAGGCGCTGGGTGTCGATCTGGTGATGGAGTGCACCGGGCTCTTCACCAAGCGCGAGGCTGCCGCCAAGCATCTGGCCGCCGGCGCCGAGCGGGTGCTGATCTCCGCGCCGAGCCCGGATGCCGACGCCACCGTGGTGTACGGGGTCAACGAGAGCGTGCTTACCGCCGAGCACCGGGTGGTCTCCAACGCCTCCTGCACCACCAACTGCCTGGCGCCGATCGCCCAGGCGCTCAGCGAGTCGGTGGGCATCGAGAACGGCCTGATGACCACGGTACACGCCTACACCAACGATCAGAACCTCTCCGACGTCTACCACAAGGATCCCTACCGGGCGCGCAGTGCCACCCACTCGATGATTCCCACCAAGACCGGGGCCGCCGCCGCCGTGGGTCTGGTGCTGCCCGAGCTGGCCGGCAAGTTCGACGGTCTAGCGGTGCGGGTGCCGGTGATCAACGTCTCCCTGGTCGACCTGACCTTCACCGCCAGCCGCGATACCACCCAGGAAGAGATCAACGCCATCGTGGCCAAGGCCGCCGAGGCGTCCCCGGTGCTGGCGGTCAACGCTCAGCCGCTGGTCTCCATCGATTTCAACCACGACCCCAACTCCTCCACCTTCGATGCCAATCACACCCGGGTGAATGGCCGCCTGGTCAAGATCATGGCCTGGTACGACAACGAGTGGGGCTTCTCCAACCGCATGCTCGACACCGCCCTGGCCATGCAGGCGGCGGCCGAGGCCAAGCGTGCGGTGGCCTGAGGGGCGGAAAGCCGCTTTGCCGTAAGCGCCGCCCACGAGGAGGTCGGGCGGCATCGTGTCGGATGGCGAGGGGTCAGGCGGGAATCTGCCAGGTTGCCGGGCACTCGTGGCGCCAGAACAGCCGCTGGGCGGTGCTGGCGTTGCGCCGTTCGGCGACCACCGTCTTCCCTTCGCTTAGGTCGGCGAGCAGGGCATCGCTGTAATGGCGCACGGTGAGTAGCGCCAGGTCGCGCTGGGTGGTCACCGTGTAGTCCTGGGCCAGGTCGGAGAGCAGCGACTCAAGGGGCTCGGGCTTGTGGTCGACCACCAGCCGTAGGCGCATGGCCTCGACGTCGAGCAGGTTGGCATGCAGGCCGGCAGCGGCAAGCCGGGTGAGGATATCGGCCTGGCGCGACTCGTCGATGAAGCTGAAGTCGCTGGGCTGGATATCGATCAGCAGCTGGTCGTCGCGCAGGATGAAGGCCGGGCGTCGGTCGCCTTCGCCTGGCTCGGGGCCGATGTGGCTGGGCGGGGCGTCGAGGTCGACGAAGGAGCGCACGATCAGCGGGATGCCCTTGCGCTGCAGCGGTGCCAGGGTGCGGGGATGGATGACCTTGGCGCCGTACCAGGTCTGTTCGACGGCCTCGGCATAGCTGAGACGCGCGAGCTGCACGGCATGGTAGAAGCGTCGCGGGTCGGCATTGAACACCCCGGGGACATCCTTCCAGATCGTTACGTCCTCGGCGTCGAGGCAGTGGGCGAGGATGGCGGCGCTGAAGTCCGAGCCCTCGCGGCCCAGGGTCGTGGCGAGCCCCTCGCGGGTGCCGCCGATGAAGCCCTGGGTGATCCACAGCCTGCCGTCGTCGAGGTTGAGCGAGCGCAGCCGCTCGGCGGTGGTCTCCCAGTCGATGTTGGCCGCCTGATGCCGGTCGTCGGTGACGATCAGCTCGCGGGCGTCGCACCACTCGGTGGCGATGCCGCAGTGGTTTAGCCAGGCGGCCACCAGGCGGGTGGACAGCAGTTCGCCGAAGCAGACGGTCTGATCGTAGTGGAGCGAGTATGCCTCCTGCCGGTAGCGTTGATGGCGCGCATGAAGCTCGTCGAACAGGGTGCCGATGCGCTGCGCCACGGGCTCGGCGGCGTCGCCGAGCAGCTCACGGGCCACGCTCAGATGGCGCTCCTTGAGCGCGTCGAACCGTTGGCGGTAGTCGTCGTCGGCCCCCGAGCGGGCGGCGGCCAGCAGCGCCTCGAGGCCGTTGGTGGTCTTGCCCATGGCGGAGACCACGACCGCCAGCGGGCGGCTGTCGTGGCTGCCAAGCAGGTGGGCCAGATGGCGAATGGCGTCGGCGTCCTGGATGGAGGCGCCGCCGAACTTGTAGATACGGGTCATGATAGGGTCCCTTGCTGGATCGCTATGCCTCTACCTTGCGGGAAAATGGTGGGAGGGGGAAGGCGTTGCCACAGCGACAGCTGGCAGGATGTAACTGCCGTCGCAGAAACGAAAAGAGCCCCCGAAGGGGCTCGCAGTGCGTTGTGGCCGAAGCGCGCCGATCAGCTCAGCCGCTGCATGTAGTCCACGTAGCCGAAGGTCCGGACCGTTCGCACCGCTCGGGTCGACTCGTCGATGCGACAGATCGACGGCAGGCGGATGCCGTTGAAGGTGGTGGTCTTGACCATGGTGTAGTGGGCCATGTCGGTGAACACCAGGCGGTCGCCGATCGCCAGTGGCCGGTCGAACGAGTAGTCGCCGACCACGTCGCCGGCGAGACAGGTGAGGCCGCCCAGCCGGTAGGTGTGGGCCTTCTCGCCCGGCTCACCCGCACCGATGATCTCCGGCCGGTAGGGCATCTCCAGCACGTCGGGCATGTGCGCGGTGGCCGAGGTGTCGAGGATGGCGATGGGGCCGTCGTTCTCGACGATATCCAGCACCGAGCAGACCAGATAGCCGGTATTCAGCGCGATCGCCTCGCCGGGCTCCAGATAGACCGTCAGGTGCGGATGGCGTGCCTTGAAGTCGCGAACCACCCGTACCAGCCGCTCGACGTCGTAGTCGGCGCGGGTGATATGGTGGCCGCCGCCGAAGTTGACCCACTTGAGGCTGCCCAGATAGTGGCCGAACTTGGCCTCGAAGGCCGCCAGGGTCGCCTCCAGGTCGTCGCTGTTCTGCTCGCACAGGGTGTGAAAGTGCAGCCCCTCTAGCCCCTCCAGATCCGCCGGCGCCAGGTCCATGGCCCGGGTGCCGAGCCGCGAGCCTGGCGCGCAGGGGTCATAGAGCGGCACCGCGCCGGTGGAGTGCTCCGGGTTGACCCGCAGGCCGCAGGAGACCCGGCGCGGCGCCGCCGCTACCGTCTCGCGGAAGCGCCGCCACTGGCCCGGCGAGTTGAAGCTCAGGTGGTCCGCATAGCGCAGCACCACCGCCATCTCCGCCGGGGTGAAGGCCGGCGAGTAGCAGTGCACCTCGCCGCCGAAGGTCTCCGCGCCCAGGCGCGCCTCGTCCTGGCCGCTGGACGTGGTGCCCACCAGGTACTGGCTCACCAGCGGGAAGGTGTCCCACATGGCGAAGCCCTTCAGGGCCAGCAGAATCCGCGCGCCGCTGCGTTCCTGGACCTCGGCGAGGCGCTCCAGGTTGCGACGCAGCAGGGCGTCGTCCACCACATAGGCCGGCGAGGGGCAGGCCATCACGTCGAAGTCGAGTCCGAGGTCCAGGCCCTGTTCGCGTGCGTTCGCCATGACTCAGGCCAGCGGGTCGTGGTCGGGGTCGAGCTCGACCACCTGCCAGGGCAGGCCCATCTCGCCGATGCGCGCCATGAAGGGGTCCGGGTCGAGCTGCTCGACGTTGAACACGCCTTTGCCCTTCCAGATGCCTTCCAGCATCAGCATGGCGCCGGTCACCGCCGGCACGCCGGTGGTGTAGGAGATCGCCTGGGACTTGACCTCCTCAAAGCACTTCTCGTGGTCGCAAATGTTGTAGATATGCACCTTGCGACGCTTACCGTCCTTGATGCCGTCGGCAATGATGCCGATGTTGGTCTTGCCCTTGGTGCGCGGGCCCAGCGAGGCCGGGTCGGGCAGCACCGCCTTGAGGAACTCCAGCGGGGCGATCTCGGCATCGCCGACCTTGATCGGCTCGATGCGGGTCATGCCGACGTTCTCGAGCACCTTGAGGTGGGTGATGTACTTGTCGGAGAAGGTCATCCAGAAGCGGATGCGCTCCAGGCCCTTGATGTTCTGGCTGAGGGACTCGAGCTCCTCGTGGTAGAGCAGGTAGATGTCCTTCTCGCCGATGCCGTCGAAGTCGAACTTGCGCTTCTCGGCCAGTGGCGCGGTCTCCTTCCACTCGCCCTTCTCCCAGTAGCGCCCCTTCGCGGTGATCTCACGAATGTTGATCTCCGGGTTGAAGTTGGTGGCGAAGGGGTAGCCGTGGTCGCCGCCGTTGGCGTCCAGAATGTCGATGCGGTGGATCTCGTCGAACAGGTTCTTCTGGGCGTAGGCGCAGTAGATGTTGGTCATGCCCGGGTCGAAGCCGCAGCCCAGGGTGGCCATGTTGCCGGCCTCGGCGTAGCGGTCCTGGAAGGCCCACTGCTCCTTGTACTCGAACTTGGCCTCGTCGGGGTGCTCGTAGTTGGCGGTATCCAGGTAGGGCACGCCGGTGCGCAGGCATGCCTCCATGATGGTCAGGTCCTGATAGGGCAGCGCCACGTGGATCAACACGTCGGGCTGGAACGACTCGATCAGCGTGACCAGGTCATCGACGCTGTCGGCGTCCACCTGGGCGGTCTGGATCGGGCGATCCAACTGGGCGGCGATGGCCTGGCACTTGGCCTCGTTGCGGCTGGCCAGCAGGATCTCGCTGAAGACCTCGGGATGCTGGGCGCACTTGTGGGTGACGACGCCACCGACGCCACCGGCGCCGACAATCAGGACTTTGCTCATGGGGGTTCGGATCCAGATCGGGAAAATTCAATAGTGGTAGGGTCTTATCGGTAGTGGGCCGCGACAGCGCACCCCGACCCGATGCCACCCCGGTCTCGCTCTCGCCCAGGTCCTGTCTCAGGCCCGGCGAATGGGCGCAGATAATGGCCCCCCCTGAGGCTGCTCGCAAGTGCTTTTCGCGTCAAGTGTTAGACTAAAGTGCAGATGTCGTGAGGAGGGTGCCAAGGTGCTGGAGCATGAAAAGACCATCATGGCCTTCGATGAGCTGGGCCGCGAGTACATCATCGACATGTACGTCAGCGCACGGGACCTCGGCGACCTGCCGCATGCGGGCGCCACGGGCGAGGAGCCGGCCTCCTTCAGGACCCGGGATGGCCATACCGTGACCCACCTGGGCGGAGGCGAATTCTCGGTGCGGGTGCCGGGCGGGGACGACGCGGTGATCGTGCGCACCGACGACTCCGAGTTCGTGTGAGTTGCCCAGGGCCCAGCCGTTCGCTGTCGCGCTGGCGGCAGGCTGGTGCCAAGAAACGAAAAAAGCACCCGTAGGTGCTTGATTCGCTTGCTTGATTGGTGGAGGCGGCGGGGATCGAACCCGCGTCCGCCGGCACTCGCCCATTGGCTCTACATGCTTAGGTCCGTCTTTTGCTTTAACGCTGCTGACTCCGACGGGCAGGATTCAGCAACGCGATTCCTCGTCAGTTTTAACGGTTGGCGAGAGGACACCACCAACCGCGATCCCATCAGTCTTGGCTCGTATCCCCTCCGCGATGAATGGGCACATCGCTTTGGGGCCGGGCTAGAAGCTAACAGCGTTTAAGCTGCCAGCGCGCCCTGAGCGTAGTTGTCGTCGTTTGCGACTATTTAGTCGTGATGTTGGATTTACGAGATACATCACGCTCTCGGCATGCACCGCAGGGGTTGTCGCCGGCGTCGAAGCCATGTCGCCCCCATAAGCGCCATCATATCAGATGGACGTCCTTGTGACACCTCAGGCCTTGACTTGTTCCCGCATGATGCGGCCCTTCTGCCGCTGCCAGTCGCGGTCCTTCTCGGTGGCCCGCTTGTCGTGGAGCTTCTTGCCGGTCACAAGCGCCAGCTCGCACTTCACCTTGTTGCCCTTCCAATAAAGCTTCAGGGGCACGCAGGTGTGACCCTTGTCCTGGGTGCGCGAGAAGATCTTGGCGATCTCCTTGCGGTGCAGCAGCAGCTTGCGGGTGCGCGTGGGGTCGGCGACCTCATGGGTGCTGGCGGTGTTGAGGGGCATGATATGACTGCCCAGCAGCCACGCCTCGCCGTCCTTGATCAGGATATAGGTGTCGGTGAGCTGGGCCTTGCCGGCGCGCAGGCTCTTCACCTCCCAGCCGGCCAGCACCAGGCCGGCCTCGAAGGTCTCGTTGATGTGGTACTCGAACTTTGCCTTCTTGTTCTGGGCGATGACGTTGCTGCCGGGACCCTTGCCCTTGCCTTTCTTGTTGGCCATGGAACCTCGTATCGTGTTCTGCCGATGGCGCCCCCCCTTCGAACTGCGGGGAAGCGTGGTACCATTCAGGCGTGAAATAACGGCTCATGATACGCCCTGGGCACGGTGAAGTCAGCGGAGAGCGCAATGCCAACGGTCAATCGGTCCGCCCTGGTGCGGCACACCCCTAGGGACATGTTCGAACTGGTCAACGATTTCGAACGCTATCCGGAGTTCCTGCCGGGGTGTCGGCATGCGCGGCTGCTGGAGCGTGACGACTCCCACCTGATCGGCGAGATGACCCTGGGGCGCGCCGGTATTGAGCAGAGCTTCACTACCCGCAACGATCTGATCGAACCCGAGCGCATCGAGATGTCGCTGGTCAGCGGCCCCTTCAAGCGCCTGCGCGGACGCTGGCTGTTCTTGCCCATGGGCGACAACGCCTGCAAGGTCAGCCTGGAGCTGGAGTTCGAGTTCGCGAACCGCCTGCTGGGGATGGCCTTCGGCAAGCTGTTCCAGCAGGTGGCGGGGCAGCTGGTCGACTCTTTCACCCGTCGCGCCGATGACCTCTATGGCCGCTGAGGCAGCGGGTCCGCAGCGCCGGGTCGAGGTGGCCTTCGCCCTGCCCGAGAAGCAGCGGGTCATTGCCCTGACGGTGCCGGCGGGCACCACGGCGCGTCAGGCGGTGCTCCTGGCCGAGCTGCCACGGCACTTCCCCGAGGTCGCGGCGGAGACATTCCGGCAGGCCGATCTGGGAATCTTCGGCAAGCGGCTGCGCGACCCGGAGCACCAGGTGCTGCGCGAGGGGGATCGGGTCGAGGTCTACCGGCCGCTGAGCCTCGACCCCAAGCAGGCGCGTGCCCGGCGCGCCGCTCGCGGCGAAGGCTGACGGCAGGGCACCCGGCCAAGCGAGTGGCCCCCGGGCCGTCAGGGGTGTCGCGGGAATCAGAGTTCCAGAGCGTCGCCCGAGGCCGGCTCGCCGCCCTGGGGCAGGGTGCCGCCGGTGCGCGGGGTGGTTTCCGGGGCGGCCTCGGGCTGGGTGGCCGGCATGCCTTCGGTGGGGCTGGTGCCCTCGACGCTGGGGCCGATCCCGTCCTGAGGGCGCAGCTCGATGTCCCCGGTCATGTCCCCTTCCCGCTTGATATCGACCAGCTGGTTGTTGGCAAAGGTCAGGGTCACGCGGCGCTGCTGGACGTCGCCATAGGCCTCGTCAAGGCGGAAGACGTAGTCCCACTGGTTGGCATCGAAGGGCGCCTCGAGCAGCGGGCGGCCCATCACGCCGACCACCTGGTCGCGGCTCATGCCGGGCTGGAGCTGTTCGACCATGCCCTCGGTGAGATAGTTTCCCTGGGGCAGGTCACGCTTGTACACGCAGCCGGTGACCAGCGTCAGGGCAACGGAAAGGGTGACGGTTTTGATCAGCTTTTGCATTTGAGTCGGTTCTTCACTATCGTGGATTCGGTCGATCATACCCGACCCTACCTGATACTGCGAAGAGCGAACATGGCCGACCAGAACCATGAACTGCGCAAGGCGGGCCTCAAGGTCACCTTGCCGCGAGTGAAGATCCTGCAGATCCTCGAGAACGCCACCGGGCAGCACCACCTCAGTGCCGAGGACGTGTACAAGACCCTGCTCGACGCGGGAGAAGACGTGGGCCTGGCCACCGTCTATCGCGTGTTGACTCAGTTCGAGTCCGCCGGGCTGGTGATCCGTCACAATTTCGACGGCGGTCATGCGGTCTTCGAGATCTCCCAGGAAGAGCACCACGACCATATGGTGTGTCTGGAGAGCGGTGAGATCATCGAGTTCTTCGACGAGACCATCGAGCGGCGCCAGCAGGAGATCGCCGAGGAGCATGGCTTCGAGCTGGTGGACCATGCGCTGGTGCTCTATGTGCGCCCCAGGGGATCCCAGGCGACTCGTCCAGAAGGCATCCAGAAGAAGTAACTCGCGCGCCCGAATCGTCGCCCACCCCCTGGCTCGGATGAGCCGGGGGGGGGGTCTGTGCTGGCCAGAAGATGGCTCAGTGATGGGCGCGCTGCTGACTGGCGTCGAGCATTTCCCGGGCGTGGGCCAGGGTGCGGTCGGAGAGGGTCACGCCGCCCAGCATCCGCGCCAGCTCGCTGACCCGGCCGGCCTCGTCCAGCAGCGCCATGCGGGTCAGGGTGGCATCGCGCCTGGCCTGCTTCTCGATGTGCAAGTGGTGGTGGGCCTGAGCCGCCACCTGGGGCAAGTGGGTCACCGTCATCACCTGGCCACCCTCGCCCAGCCGGCGCAGCAGCTGGCCGACGATCTCCGCCGTGGCCCCGGAGATGCCCACGTCCACCTCGTCGAACACCAGGCTGGGAATGGTCGAATGACGGGCGGCCACTACCTGGATCGCCAGGCTGATGCGTGACAGCTCGCCGCCCGAGGCGACCTTGGTCAGCGGGCGCGGCGGCTGCCCGGGGTTGGCGCTGATCAGGAAGCGCACGGCGTCCAGCCCCTCCGCCTGGGGGGTGTCGAGCCCTTCCACCTCTACCTCGAAGCGCGCCTTGCCCATGGCCAGGAAGGTCAGCTGCTCCTGGACCGCCTTGCCGAAGCGCTTGGCGGCTTTGCGACGGGCCTCGCCCACGCGGCGGGCCTGGTCGCGCCAGGCGTCGCGCAGGGCCTCGACCTCGGCGCGCCGGGTCTCGAGGTCCTGGTCGCCGCCTTCCAGCCCCTCGAGCTCCTCGCCGAGCCGGCGATGCAGGGCGGGGAGCTCCTCGGGCATCACGTGGTGCTTGCGGGCGATGCGATGGACCTCGCCCAGGCGCGCCTCGACAAAGGCCAGGCGCTCTGGGTCCAACTCGGTGGTATCGACGAAGCGCTGCAGCTCGCGGGCCGCCTCCTCTACCTGAATGCGCGCCTCGCCCAGCATGGCCAGGGCCTCGGCCAGGCTGCCCTGCTGGTGGCCGGGCAGCGCGGAGAGCCGGCTGGTGGCCTGGTGCAGCAGCGACAGGGCGCCGCCCTCGTCGTGGTCGCAGCAGTCGGTGGCGAACTGCGCCTCACGCAGGGTCTCCTCGGCGTGGGCCAGCTGCTCCTGCTCCTGCTCCAGCCCCTCCAGCTCGTCATCGCCCAGGGCCAGGCCGTCGAGCTCCTCGACCTGGTAGCGCAGCAGCTGGCGACGGGCCTGGGCCTCGTCGCCGCTCTCCGCCAGCCGCTTGAGGCGCCGGCGCGCCTGTTGCCAGCGGCGAAAGGTCTCGGCCAGCTCGGCCACCGCCTGGCGCTGACCGGCGAAGTCGTCGAGCAGGCGCAGGTGCGTCTCCTCGCGCAGCAGCGCCTGGTGGGCGTGCTGGCCGTGAATTTCCACCAGATGCTCGCCCAGCGCCTTGAGGTCGGCGATGGTAGCCGGCTGGCCGTTGATCCAGGCCCGGGAGCGGCCGGCGGCGCTAACCGTGCGGCGCAGCAGGCAGTCGTCGTCGGGCAGCTCGCGCTCGGCAAGCCAGGCGCGGGCGGCGGGCAGCGCGGCGATATCGAAGCGGGCGCTGAGGTCGGCGCGCTCGGCGCCGTGGCGAACGCTGCCGGCGTCGGCGCGCTCGCCGAGGCACAGCCCCAGGGCGCCGAGCAGGATCGACTTGCCGGCGCCGGTTTCCCCGGTGATGGCGGTCATGCCGCCGGCCAGCTCCAGGTCAAGGGTGTCGACGATGGCATAGTCACGAATGGCTAGCTGAGTCAGCATCATTCTCCTCCCGGCGCTGGCTGAACGGCGTAGCTGGATATCCATACACGGATATTGAGTTTTTATACAGTAGTCCAGGGCGGCGCTCAATGCACGCGGTGCCATCCTCGCTGCCCATCCCTTGAGATTGTCGCCATGGCCCCCATATAGCCGGCAGATTGCAACGTGATTGCCACCCCGAATCATGCGCGGCCCGCGGGCCGACCTAGCGTTTCAGGAGATGCCCATGGCCAAAGAACCTCAGACCCCGCTGGATGACGAGCTGGCTCGTCACGAACAGGAGAGCGAGACCCCCGAGCAGGAGGCCGAGAGCCGCCTGGCCCAGGAGGAGCTCGAGGGCCTGGTCGAAGAGCAGGGCGAAACCTTCGATACCGAGGGCGCCAACCCCGAGGCCGAAGTGCTGGCGGCTCGGGTCGAAGAGCTCGAGCAGAGCGTGGCCGAGGCCAAGGACCAGGCGCTGCGCGCCGCCGCTGAGGCGCAGAACGTGCGCCGTCGCGCCGAGCAGGAGGCCGAGAAGGCGCGTAAGTTCGCCCTGGAGAAGTTCGTCAAGGAGCTGCTGCCGGTGGTGGACAGCCTGGAAAAGGCGCTGGATGCCATGGAGGAGGACGCCAGCGAAACCCATCGCGAGGGCGTGGCCATGACGCTGAAGCTTCAGCGCGACGTGCTGGGCAAGTTCGGCGTCGAGACGGTCGACCCGGCCGGCGAGCCCTTCGACCCCCAGTACCACGAGGCGATGGCCATGGTGCCCAATCCCGAGCTCGAGCCCAACAGCGTGATGGAAGTGATCCAGAAGGGCTACCTGCTCAACGGTCGCCTGGTGCGCCCGGCCATGGTGGTGGTCAGCCAGGCGGCGGGCTGAGCCGCCGCCGGCGAATCAAGGGACTTGTGCGGCGGGACTTGAAAAGTCAGGCGCCGCCCCCCAGATAGACGACAACCCCGCGGCAAGCGCCGCAGAGACGAATTCAAGCAACGACTTTTCGAGGATTTCCTATGGGACGCATCATCGGTATTGACCTGGGGACCACCAACTCCTGCGTGGCCGTGCTCGACGGCGACAGCGCCAAGGTGATCGAGAACGCCGAGGGCGCGCGCACCACGCCCTCCATCATCGCCTATACCGACGACGGCGAGACGCTGGTGGGCCAGGCAGCCAAGCGCCAGGCGGTCACCAACCCCCAGAACACCCTGTACGCGATCAAGCGGCTGATCGGCCGTCGCTTCAAGGACGACGTCGTCCAGAAGGACATCAAGATGGTGCCCTACGCCATCACCGAGGCCGACAACGGCGACGCCTGGGTCGAGGTGAAGGGTAAGAAGCTGGCACCGCCGCAGGTCAGCGCCGAAGTGCTGAAGAAGATGAAGAAGACCGCGGAAGACTACCTGGGTGAGGAAGTCACCGAGGCGGTCATCACCGTGCCGGCCTACTTCAACGACAGCCAGCGTCAGGCCACCAAGGACGCCGGCCGTATCGCCGGCCTCGAGGTCAAGCGCATCATCAACGAGCCCACCGCGGCGGCGCTGGCCTACGGCATGGACAAGGCCCGCGGCGACAAGACCATCGCGGTCTACGACCTGGGCGGCGGCACCTTCGATATCTCCATCATCGAGGTGGCCGACGTCGACGGCGAGACCCAGTTCGAGGTGTTGGCCACCAACGGCGACACCTTCCTGGGTGGCGAAGACTTCGACATGCACCTGATCAACTACCTGGTGGATCAGTTCAAGAGCGACAGCGGCATCGACCTCTCCGGCGACAACCTGGCCATGCAGCGCCTCAAGGAAGCCGCCGAGAAGGCCAAGATCGAGCTCTCCAGCGCCCAGCAGACCGACGTCAACCTGCCCTACATCACCGCCGACAACACCGGGCCCAAGCACCTCAACGTCAAGGTGACCCGGGCCAAGCTGGAGTCGCTGGTGGAGGACCTGGTCAAGCGCTCACTGGGGCCGTGCAAGACCGCCCTGGCCGATGCCGGGCTGTCCGCCTCAGAGATCGACGACGTCATCCTGGTCGGCGGCCAGACCCGCATGCCGTTGGTGCAGAAGAGCGTGGCCGACTTCTTCGGCAAGGACGCCCGCAAGGACGTCAACCCGGACGAGGCCGTGGCCGTGGGTGCGGCGATCCAGGGCGGCGTGCTGGGCGGCGACGTCAAGGACGTGCTGCTGCTCGACGTCACCCCGCTGACGCTCGGCATCGAGACCCTGGGCGGCGTGATGACCCCGCTGATCGAGAAGAACACCACCATCCCGACCAAGAAGACCCAGACCTTCTCGACTGCGGATGACAACCAGACCGCCGTGACCATCCACGTGCTGCAGGGTGAGCGCAAGCAGGCGGGCGGCAACAAGTCGCTGGGCCGCTTCGACCTGGCCGACATTCCGCCGGCGCCCCGCGGCGTGCCGCAGATCGAGGTCGCCTTCGATCTCGATGCCAACGGTATCCTGAACGTCTCCGCCAAGGACAAGGCCACCGGCAAGGAACAGTCCATCGTCATCAAGGCCTCCAGCGGCCTGTCCGACGACGAGATCGAGCAGATGGTTCGCGACGCCGAGGCCCACGCCGACGAGGACAAGAAGTTCGAGGAGCTGGTGGCGCTGCGCAACCAGGCCGACGGCATGGTCCACGCCTCGCGCAAGACCCTCGAGGAGGCCGGCGACAAGGCCAGCGACGAGGAGAAGCAGGCCATCGAGACCGCCATCACCGAGCTCGAGGAAGCGGTCAAAGGCGACGACAAGGACGACATCCAGGCCAAGCTGGACAAGCTGACCGAAGCCTCCGGCAACCTGGCCCAGAAGATGTATGCCGAGCAGGCCGATGCCGCCCAGCAGGGTGGCGGTGACGGCGCCGAAGCCGGCGGCAAGCCGGAAGAGGACGTGGTCGACGCCGAGTACGAAGAAGTCAACGACGACCAGAAGAAGCAGTAACCGTCACGGCCATGCCACGGACGACGGCAGCGCGGGGGGATGACTCCCGCGTTGCCGTTTCCGCGGATCAGGCGTTAACTGCCTAGACCAGGAGGCGCATGGACCCATGTCCAAACGCGATTTTTACGAGGTGCTGGGCGTCGAGCGCGGGGCCGATCAGAAAGAGATCAAGAAGGCCTACCGACGCCTGGCACAGAAGTATCACCCGGACCGCAACCCGGGCGATGATGAGTCGGCGGCCAAGTTTCGCGAGGTCTCCGAGGCCTACGAGGTGCTCAGCGACAGCGAGAAGCGGGCCGCCTACGACCAGTTCGGCCATGCCGGCGTCGACGGCCAGGCCGGCGGCTTCGGCGGGGCGGGCGCCGGCGCGGGTGCCGGGGGCTTCAGCGATATCTTCGGCGATGTCTTCGGCGACATCTTCGGCGGCGGCGGGCGGCGCAATCCCAATGCCCCGCAGCGCGGCAGCGACCTGCGCTACAACCTCGAGCTGGATCTCGAGAGCGCGGTGTCGGGCACCAGCGTGGACATTCGCGTGCCGCGCCACGTGGCGTGCGACCGCTGCGACGGCGAGGGCGCCGAGCCGGGCTCTACCAAGGAGACCTGCCCGACCTGTCACGGCCACGGCCAGGTGCGCATGCAGCAGGGCTTCTTCGCCGTGCAGCAGACCTGCCCCACCTGCCACGGCAGCGGCGTGCACATCAAGGTGCCGTGCCACAAGTGCCACGGCGAAGGCCGGATGCGCGAGACCCGCACCCTCTCGGTGAAGATTCCCGCCGGGGTGGATACCGGCGACCGGATTCGCCTGAACGGCGAGGGCGAGAGCGGCGTCAACGGCGGCCCGCCGGGCGATCTCTACGTCCAGGTGGCCATTAAGCCGCACCACATCTTCCAGCGCGAAGGGCGTCACCTGCAGTGCGAGGTGCCGATCAACTTCGTCGACGCGGCGCTGGGCGGTGAGCTCGAGGTGCCGACGCTGGACGGCCGGGTCAAGCTGAAGATTCCGCCCGAGACCCAGACCGGCAAGCTCTTCCGCCTGCGCGGCAAGGGCGTGAAGCCGGTGCGCGGCGGTCCCGCCGGCGACCTGCTGTGCAAGGTGGTGGTGGAGACCCCGGTCAAGCTCAACGAGGAGCAGAAGGAGCTGCTGCGCCAGTTCCAGGAGAGCCTCGGCGGCACCAACAGCGCCCACCACTCGCCCAAGAAGAGCGGCTTCTTCGACGGCGTGAAGAAGTTCTTCGAGGACATGAAGCCGTAAGGGGCATCGTGCCTCGCGGAGTCAGACGGGCCCCGGCATCGCCAGATGTCGGGGCCCTGTCGTGAACGGGGCTCAATGCTGCAGACGGTCCAGTCGCCAGGCCAGGGCCTCCCTGTCCGGCTTCCACTGCGGGTCCCGGGGCAGCACCAGCGGTTGGCCGTCCAGCTCGCAGAGCCAGCGATTATCGGGTACCAGGGCATCCACCGTGGGGCTCAGGTGCCAGCGATGGTCGGGACCGGGGGCGATCAGGTGGTTGTCCATGGCCCAGTGCAGATTGGGCGTCAGGGCCAAGCCATTGGTAGGCCGATCATCCTGGCTCTCGGCGAAGGGGATCAGGTGGGCCGCTTCCACCAGGTAGCGATAGTCCGGGGTGATATAGCGCAGCCGACTCGCTGCACAGCGGTAGTCGTAGGCCTCCAGTACCAGGGAGCGGAAAGCGGCGGAGCGGGCGTACTTCTGCTGTGATTCCTGGATACTGCCTTTCAGTCGCTCGGGATGCTTCTCGTATTCGCCGCTGGATAGCGCCGTCTCGAGATAGGCTTGAATGCGCTTATGAGCCGCCGAATCCGATGCTAGGTAGCGGTGGGCTAGCAGGGCGCAGGCCTCGTCAGCCGTTTGTCGCTCCTGTAGCGCCGAGAAAAGCACGGGGTCGAGTCGCGCTGAGGAGAAGCGCTCCAGGAGTTGGTTGAGGGACTTCGGTTGGCCGAGTTGATTCGCCAGGTCAGCGATCTTGTACGGGTATTCGGGCGACCAGAGTGCACCGGACGGTCCCTTGTCGCCGCGCAGGTGCCAAAGGGGGAGCCAGGCGCTGGCCCTGTGCCGTTCGCCCGTGAGCACTTCATAGAGGTCGTGGTAGCGTGCCAAGAGACGGGCGTCGAGGATGATCCGATTCGATGCGATATGGCCCGCCTGGATCTCGCAGATGATGGCCAGCAGCAGGCAGGGCTTGTTGGGGGCCGGCTGTCCTCGGCTCTGCCCGACCCTGAGGCGTGTCAGGCAGCCAAGCGCGTCGACCATGGGGTGTCTCCCTCTTCCCGGTGCAGTGTGGCGGTCACGTTACCACGCCTACATGGCTCAAGCCCGGGCCGTTGGTGCAAACCATGCAACCACTGGCCAAAGCAGTGTGCCAGCTCCCGATGGTCTGTCTTGCCGAACACTTCGTTCTGCTCGAATAGGCGGTGCGGGGGCTGGCGTCGAGCAGGGGGCTCGTCATAGTCTGGTAGCTCGATACCCCTGCAAGAGGAAGAGTGCCATGCCGATGTCGCGAGCGGAGATCGCTACCGAGTCTGGAAAGAAGCTGATCAACCGACTGTGCAAGCACTGGGCGCACAAGCTGGACGTGGAGCAGCAGGAGGCGCAGGGGCGGGTGGCGTTCGAAGAGGGCTCCTGCCTGATGCGGGCCGAGCCGGGCAGTCTGGTGGTGGCCATCGAGACGCTGGATGAGGAGAGCCTGGATCGCCTGGAGGGCGTGGTGGCGAGCCACCTGGAGCGCATGGCCGGCGACGAGACTCTCGAGATCGTCTGGGAAAATTGAGCCGGGCGAGCGCTGAGCGCAGCGCCCACCTGGGGATGCTGCTGTGGGCGCTGCTGGTGGGGCTGTCGTTCCCCGCCGTGGGGCTGATGAGCGAACTGCCGCCCCTGGCGCTCACCGCGCTGCGTTTCGCCATCGCCTGTGCGGGGCTGTGGTGGCTGGCGCGCCGTGCGCCAGGCTTCGTGCCGCCCTGGCGGGTGCTGCCGCTCTATGGCCTGATGGGCCTCTGCCTGGCCGGTTTCTTCGGCGCCATGTTCTGGGCCGCCCACCACGCCACGGCGCTCGCCATGGCCACCCTCTATGTCAGCGTGCCGCTGCTGGCCTTCCTGCTGGGGCTGGGGTTTCGCGTCGAGCGGCCCGGCTGGCGGCTGCCGGCCATTCTGGCGCTAGGCGCCAGCGGCGCGCTGGGGCTGGCCTTCGCCGAGTCGCTGGACGAGGCGGGCGCTCTGCGCCTGGGCATCGGCGAGGCGGTGTTCTTCCTTGGCTGCGTGTCGTCGGCTCTCTATCCGGTGCTCAGCAAGTGGGGGCTCGCCCGCGGCTGGCTGCCGGCGTCGGCGGCCGTGCGTACCTTCTGGAGCCTGGGGCTCGGCGGGGCGCTGATCGGCGGACTGGCGCTGCTTCTCGAGCCGGTGGGTCGCCTGGCGTCCATGACCGGCGGCGACCTGCTGCTGCTGGTCTATCTGGGGCTCTTCTCCAGCGCCCTCACCTTCTGGCTGATGCAGCGGGCCACCGCGGCGCTGACGCCGGGAGCCGTGACCGCCTACGGCTACATGGTGCCCTTCGTCTCCATGCTGCTGCTGTTTGCCACCGCCCCCGAGCAGCTCGGCTGGCAGTGGCTGCCGGGCAGTGCCCTGGTGCTGGTCGCCATCGCCCTGCTGCTGCGGCGGGACGCTCAGACGCCTTAATCCCGCTTTTCGGTATCGGGCTCACTGCCCGGCGTCGCGGCCAGCCGCGGAAAGTGCCGGCGAATCTCGGCATAGAGCTCGCCCAGGTCCTCCACATGGCGGCGCGAGAAGTGAAACGGCACCAGCTGGTCGACGCCGGCGGCAACCGCGATCTCGCCGCAGGCGCGGGCGGTCAGGTGGCCGGTGCGACGGGCCTGTTCGGCCTGGTCCTCGCGAAACGAGGCCTCGCAGAACAGCACCGCGGCGTTGTGGGCAAGTGAGAGAAGCCGCTGGCGGTTGGCGGGGGTGTCGCCGAAGTCGGTGGCGTAGACCAGGCGCCGGCCCGGCTGCGAGAACAGTAGCCGGCGGGCCAGCTCGGCGACTCCATGGCGGCTGCCGTCGGGCAGCGTGATGGTGGCGGTGTCATCGCCTTCCAGGGCGCGCTGCTTGAGCTCGCCCAGCCAGGGGCCGGGCGCCCAGCCGTGAGCCTCCAGGCGCTCCCTGCGTACCTTGAGCTGGGTGTCAGGCTCGAAGGCGAAGGCCAGCACCGGCGTGCCGTGGTCCAGGGTGGTGGCGCGGACGCGAAACCCCGGCACGGCGTGGATCACGCCCCCTTCGACATTCCGCGGTGACAGCGCCTTCATCGGCTGTCCGGCGACGAGTCGGTAGTGGGCCAGGCGTTCGTCGTGCAGCTCGAAGACCTCGAAGCGTGGCGCATTCTTCTCGATTCGGTCCCACAGGATGCCGTGCAGGAAACCGTCCAGGTGGGCGGCCAGCCCGGGTGGTCCGTACACCCGGCAGGGGCCGTAGTCGCCGATGCGCGAGCGCAGCAGCCACAAGAAACCGCCGATATGGTCGACATGCGCATGGCTGATGAACACCTCGCCGATCTGGTGGGCCAGCCGTGCCGGCAGACGGCCGGGGTCGCCCAGGTCGAACAGCAGGCTGCGCTTGCGATGACGCAGGCGCAGATGCAGCAGCGGGTCGCCGAAGACGCCGTTGACCAGGGTGGCGCGCACGCCGTTCAGGCGCACCGAGGGGCGCGGGTTGCTGGTGTGCTCCCGCGGCGGCAGGGCGAGCAGGGGCGCCTCCTGCGGTGCGGGGGGCGGTTGCTGCGGGCGAGCCGTCCCCAGGCCGCTTTCGGGGTGGCGAACGGCATCGCGCACCACCAGGGTGTGGGGCGGGTCGGCCGGGTCGGCCGGGGCGGGTAGGCGCAGCCGCAGCCGCTCGCCCTCCAGCGCCAGGATCTCGCCCAGTGCCAGGGTGTGGCCTTCGGCATTCAGCAGGCCAACCTGGCGTCCCCGCCAGGCGTTCACCGCCTGCTGGGGCGGCGGGGTGCCGATCACGGCCAGGCGGGAGAGATCGAGGTTCGCTTCGCTAGCGTCTTCCAGGTAGGCGTCCCAGGCCGCATTGCGCCATCGGCGGCGCTGCTGCTTGCCCGGGTGTCGCGCCTGCGGGTGGGCGAGCAGGTTCAGCGTCTCCAGCCCCAGGGAGGCGCGTTCGTCAGGGTAGGGGGCGGGCTGGCTTGCAGGTGCCAGGCGTACCACGGCACTCACGGCCCCGGCGCTGGCCAACGCCGCCAGCAGCTCGGCCCCGCCGATGCCGCGCTCCACGCCGGGCGCGTCAATCATCAGGGCGCCGGCATCGACGCGTTCGGCCAGGCGGCGCACCGCCTCGACCAGAGGTAGGCGGAAGCGGGCGCTGTCCAGGGTGGCCAGCGCCTCCATGGCCTCCAGCTGCCAGTCGCCCCGGTGCTCGTCCCAGCGCCCCAGGCAGATGGCACCCGGCGGGCCGATGCCGGGCAGGCCGGGGTCGGCGGCCAGGCAGCGGCAAGCCTGGCCTTGTGCGGCCAGCCGTGCCGCCACCCGGTGTGCCAGGGTGCTCTTGCCACTGCCGGGCGGGCCGGTGAGCAGCAGCCGCGGCCGGCGCGCCAGCAGCGCGAGCAGGGCGTCTTCGTTGGTGGCATCCAGTGAGCTCGGAGGCGGCATGGGGATCCCTTCGTCACAGCATCATATGCAGTGTGGGCGATTCCTTCGCGGCTGCCCAAGCGGGCCCCGGGCAGGCGTTCTGCTTGACGTATTACGCGTCGCGTAATAGTCTGCGGAAATGATTGAGTCCTTTGCCTGTAAGCGCACTCAGCAACTCTATGAAGGGACTGGATGCGCCAAAGCATTTCGCGCCTTCCGGCGACAGGCCGAGCGTAAGCTGCAGCTGCTGGATTCGGCGACCACCCTGGATTTCCTGCGCTCGCCACCCGGCAATCGCCTTGAGGCACTTCGCGGGGACAGGCAGGGTCAATACAGCATCAGGATCAATGACCAATGGCGCCTCTGCTTTCGCTTCAACAGCGGCGCCGCCTACGATGTCGAGATCGTGGACTACCACTGACCATTCCGAACAAGGAGCCCTCAGCATGATCAAGAACGGCATGCGGCCTATCCATCCGGGCGAGGTGCTGCGGGAGGACTATCTCGAGCCGCTAGAAATGAGTGTGAACGCCCTCGCGCGTGAGCTTCGCGTTCCTGCGACCCGGTTGCATGAGATCGTCAAGGAGCGCCGCGCGATTTCGGCAGATACGGCCCTGCGTCTGGCTCGTTACTTTGGTGGCGAAGCTCAGTCGTGGCTGAACCTACAGGCTGCCTACGATATCAAGCGGGTCGAACTCGACCATGGCGAGGAGATCGAGCGAAGCGTATCACCGCGAGATGCTGCCTGAGGCTCTGGTATACTCCTCCCCATTCTCAACGCCATGACAGTTCAGGAGTCCGCATGACCCGTATCGCCATCGTCGGTGTCGCCGGCCGCATGGGCCGCACCCTGGTCAACGCCGTGCAGCAGGACGCCGACGCCGTCCTGGCCGGCGGCATCGTCGAGCCGGGCAGTACCCTTGCCGGCGCCGATATCGGCGAGCTGGCTGGCGTCGGCAGGCTGGGGGTGGCGGCGGTGGATTCCCTCGACGCCATCGTCGACGACTTCGACGTGCTGATCGACTTCACCGCTCCCCAGGTAACGCTGGCCAACCTGGCCTTCTGCGCGGCCCACGGCAAGCGCATGGTGATCGGCACTACCGGGCTCTCCGATGAGGAGCTGGCCGTGCTCGACGGCTTCCGCGACCGGCTGCCCATGGTCTTTGCCCCCAACATGAGCGTGGGCGTCAACCTGACCCTGAAGCTGCTGCAGACCGCTGCCAAGGCGCTGGGCGACGAGGGCTACGACATCGAAGTGATCGAGGCCCATCACCGTCACAAGGTCGATTCGCCCTCCGGCACCGCGCTGAAGATGGGCGAGGTGGTGGCCGAGAGCCTGGGGCGCAGCCTCAAGGAGCACGGCGTCTTCGAGCGCGTCGGCCAGTGCGGGCCGCGGGACCCCAGGGAGATCGGCTTCGCCACGGTGCGTGCCGGCGATATCGTCGGCGAGCATACGGTGATGTTTGCCACCGAGGGTGAGCGCATCGAGATCACCCACAAGGCGTCGAGCCGCATGACCTTCGCCAAGGGCGCAGTGCGGGCGGCGCGCTGGGTCGCCGGCCAGGGCAACGGGCGCTATGGCATGCAGGACGTGCTGGGGCTGGAGTGAGGTGAAACCCCAGGGTTATCGCAGTTATTTTGTGGGAGGGAGCTTCAGCTCGCGAAGCAGCGCGCAGCGCTGCCCGATCTGGGCGCCTTTCGGCGCCTTCGCCCGGCAGAGCCGGCCTCCCACTTAGCCTCTCTCTACCGTGGGTGCTATCAGCTGCGATAGCCCTGCGGATAACCTCACTGGGGGTAGTCGCCGGGCACCATTTCCTGTAACATCTCCAAAATTTTGGCCGGGCGCCTGAAAAACAGCAGTTCCACTGCGCGCTTGTTGCGTGGCCAGCCCCCGAGTAAGACAGACAACAAGCGGGATGAAACCGGTTTTCTATCGGCTTCGTCCCGCTTTTTTACGAGCCGAATCTGTCGTAGTGACGATAGCCGACGAGCCTGCGCCCCTCAGGCTCGCATTAGCATGGGAGGATGTTACGTTGAACAGACCCGCGATACTGGCCCTGGAAGACGGCAGTGTATTTCATGGCACGGCGATCGGTGCCGATGGACAGACCAGCGGTGAGGTGGTGTTCAATACGGCCATGACCGGCTATCAGGAGATCCTGACCGACCCCTCCTACACCCGACAGATCGTCACCCTGACCTACCCCCATATCGGCAACACCGGCGTCAATGCCGAGGACGTGGAGTCCGACGCCATCGCCGCCGCCGGCCTGGTGATCCGCGACCTGCCGCTCATCGCCAGCAGCTTCCGCTCCGAACAGTCGCTCTCCGACTACCTCAAGAGCCAGAACGTGCTGGGCATTGCCGATATCGATACCCGCCGGCTGACCCGCATCCTGCGCGACAAGGGCTCCCAGAACGGCGCGATCCTCGCCGGTGACCTGGCCTCCGGCGACGACGCCGTGGCGCGTGCCCTGGCCGCGGCCCGGGAGTTCCCGGGTCTCAAGGGCATGGACCTGGCCAAGGTGGTTTCCTGCCAGACCCCCTATGAGTGGACCGAGGGGGAGTGGGCCCTGGGCGCGGGCTATGCCGATGCGGCCGGCCCTGATGGAAAGGCCGAGCGCCCCTACCACGTGGTCGCCTACGACTTCGGCGTGAAGCGCAACATCCTGCGCATGCTCGCCTCCCGGGGGTGCCGCCTGACCGTGGTGCCGGCCCAGACCCCGGCCAGCGAAGCGCTGGCGCTCAATCCCGACGGCATCTTCCTGGCCAACGGTCCCGGCGACCCCGCGCCCTGCGACTACGCCATCAAGGCGATCCGCGAGATCCTCGAGACCGAGCTTCCGGTGTTCGGCATCTGCCTGGGCCACCAGCTGCTGGCCCTGGCCAGCGGGGCCAAGACGGTGAAGATGGGCCACGGCCACCACGGCGCCAACCACCCGGTGCAGGACCTCGACAGCGGACAGGTGATGATCACCAGCCAGAACCATGGCTTTGCCGCCGACGAGGCGAGTCTGCCGGACACCCTGCGCGCCACCCATCGCTCGCTGTTCGACGGCACCCTGCAGGGCATCGAGCGCACCGACCGCCCGGCCTTCAGCTTCCAGGGGCACCCGGAAGCGAGCCCCGGTCCCCGGGACGTCTCGCCGCTGTTCGATCGTTTCGTCGCCATGATGAAGGCGCGCCGCTGAGCGCGACCCGACCGACATCAGCCTGTTTATCACCGATTAGCCGCGGGAATCATCATGCCCAAACGTACTGACATCCAGAGCATCCTGATCATCGGCGCCGGCCCCATCGTCATCGGCCAGGCGTGCGAATTCGACTACTCCGGCGCTCAGGCCTGCAAGGCGCTGCGCGAGGAGGGCTTCCGGGTCATCCTGGTCAACTCCAATCCGGCCACCATCATGACCGACCCGGCCATGGCCGACGCCACCTATATCGAGCCGATCACCTGGCAGGCGGTGGAGAAGATCATCGAGGCCGAGCGCCCCGATGCGATCCTGCCCACCATGGGCGGCCAGACCGCGCTCAACTGCGCCCTGGACCTGGACAAGCACGGTGTGCTGGCCAAGCATGGCGTGGAGATGATCGGCGCCAACGCCGACGCCATCAACAAGGCCGAGGACCGCGACCTCTTCGACCAGGCCATGAAGCGCATCGGCCTGGAGTGCCCCAAGGCCGAGGTGGCCCACAGCATGGAAGAGGCCTGGCGCATCCAGGCGTCGCTGGGCTTCCCGGTGATCATCCGCCCCTCCTACACCATGGGCGGCTCCGGCGGCGGGGTGGCCTACAACAAGGAGGAGTTCGAGGAGATCTGCACCCGCGGCTTCGAGCTCTCCAACAACCATGAGCTGCTGATCGACGAGTCGCTGCTGGGCTGGAAGGAGTACGAGATGGAGGTCGTTCGTGACAAGAACGACAACTGCATCATCGTCTGCGCCATCGAGAACTTCGACCCCATGGGCGTGCACACCGGCGACTCCATCACCGTGGCCCCGGCGCAGACGCTGACCGACAAGGAGTACCAGATCATGCGCGACGCCTCGCTGGCGGTGCTGCGCGAGATCGGCGTCGAGACCGGCGGCTCCAACGTCCAGTTCGGCGTCGACCCGAATACCGGGCGCATGGTGGTCATCGAGATGAACCCGCGGGTGTCGCGCTCCTCGGCGCTGGCCTCCAAGGCGACCGGCTTCCCGATCGCCAAGATCGCCGCCAAGCTGGCGGTGGGCTATACCCTGGACGAGCTCTCCAACGACATCACCGGCGGGCGCACCCCGGCCTCCTTCGAGCCCTCCATCGACTATGTCGTCACCAAGATTCCGCGCTTCACCTTCGAGAAGTTCCCCCAGGCCAACGACCGCCTGACCACTCAGATGAAGTCGGTGGGCGAGGTGATGGCCATCGGGCGCACCTTCCAGGAGTCGCTGCAGAAGGCGCTGCGCGGCATGGAGACCGGCAACGACGGCCTCGACCCCATATTTCCTGATTTCAAACCCGGCGACTTCACCGACGAGGCCCTGGCGCATATCAAGGGCGAGCTGCAGGCCGCCGGGGCCGAGCGCATCTTCTACGTGGCCGACGCCATGCGCTCGGGGATGAGCGTCGAGGAGGTCTTCGCGCTGACCAAGATCGACCCCTGGTTCCTGGTCCAGCTCGAGGAGCTGGTACGCCTCGAGCAGGAGGTGGCCAAGCGCTCGCTCTCCGAGCTCGACGCCCGGGAGCTCTTCCGCCTCAAGCGCAAGGGGTTCAGTGACGCCCGCCTGGCCCGCCTGCTGGGCGTGGCCGAGAAGGAGTTCCGCAAGACCCGTCAGAAGGCCGGCATCCGCCCGGTCTACAAGCGGGTGGACACCTGTGCGGCCGAGTTCGCCACCGATACCGCCTACCTCTACTCCACCTACGAGGAGGAGTGCGAGGCGGAGGTCTCCGAGCGCCAGAAGATCATGGTGCTGGGCGGCGGTCCCAACCGCATCGGCCAGGGGATCGAGTTCGACTACTGCTGCGTCCACGCCGCCTTCGCCATGCGCGACGACGGCTACGAGACCATCATGGTCAACTGCAACCCCGAGACCGTCTCCACCGACTACGACACCAGCGATCGCCTCTATTTCGAGCCGGTGACCCTGGAGGACGTGCTGGAGATCGCCGACAAGGAGCAGCCGGTGGGCGTGATCGTGCAGTTCGGCGGCCAGACCCCGCTCAAGCTGGCCCGCGAGCTCGAGGCCGCCGGCGTGCCGATCATCGGTACCACCCCGGACGCCATCGACCGCGCCGAGGACCGTGAGCGCTTCCAGCAGATGATCGACAAGCTGGGCCTCAAGCAGCCGCCCAACGCCACCGCCCGCAGCTTCGACGAGGCCTTCGCCAAGGCCGAGGCGATCGGCTACCCGCTGGTGGTGCGCCCCAGCTACGTGCTGGGCGGCCGCGCCATGGAGATCGTCTACGACGCCTCGGAGCTGGAGAACTACATGACCCATGCGGTCAAGGTCTCCAACGACTCCCCGGTGCTGCTCGACCACTTCCTCAACGCCGCCATCGAGATCGACATCGATGCGGTCAGCGACGGCCGCGAGGTGGTGATCGGCGGCATCATGCAGCATATCGAGCAGGCCGGGGTGCATTCCGGCGACTCCGCCTGCGCGCTGCCGCCCTACTCGTTGCCCGCCGAGGTGCAGGACGAGATGCGCGAGCAGGTCAAGCGCATGGCGGTGGAGCTGGGCGTCAAGGGGCTGATGAACGTGCAGCTGGCCTGGCAGGACGGCGAGATCTACGTCATCGAGGTCAACCCCCGCGCCTCGCGCACCGTGCCCTTCGTCTCCAAGTGCATCGGCACCTCCCTGGCCCAGGTCGCCGCCCGCTGCATGGCCGGTACCAGCCTCGCCGAGCAGGGCTTCACCCGGGAGATCGTGCCGCACTTCTACAGCGTCAAGGAGGCGGTCTTCCCGTTCAACAAGTTCCCGGGCGTCGACCCGATCCTGTCGCCGGAGATGAAGTCCACCGGCGAGGTGATGGGCAGCGGCGACACCTTCGCCGAGGCCTTCTACAAGGCGCAGCTGGGCGCCGGCGAGGCGATTCCTGCGCTTTCGGGCGACCGCAAGGCCTTCCTCTCTGTGCGCGAGCCGGACAAGCCGGGAGTTATCGAGATCGCCCGTTCTCTGTTAGGATTGGGCTTCACGCTGTGTGCGACCCGCGGTACCGCCGCTGCCCTGGAGGCGGCCGGTCTCGACGTCGAGGTCGTGAACAAGGTCTATGAAGGTCGTCCGCATATCGTCGATCTGCTCAAGAACGACGACATCGCCTACATCGTCAATACCACCGAGGGTCGCCAGGCGATCAATGACTCCTCGGTGATCCGTCGTACCGCGCTGGCCCGCAAGGTCCCCTACGCCACCACCCTGGCGGGGGCGAGTGCCGTTTGCATGGCGCTGGAGTACGGCAATGCCATTACGGTGCGGCGGCTACAGGAACTGCATGCAGGAGCTGCACAATGAACAAGGTCCCGATGACCGTCGCCGGTGAGGCGCGCCTGCGCAAGGAGCTCGATCACCTCAAGAGCGAGGCGCGCCCCAAGGTGATCGCCGCCATCGCCGAGGCCCGTGAGCACGGCGATCTCAAGGAGAACGCCGAGTACCATGCCGCCCGCGAGCAGCAGGGCTTCATCGAAGGGCGCATCCAGGAGATCGAGAGCAAGCTCGGGAGCGCCCAGGTGATCGATGTCACCAAGCTGCCGCGCACCGGGAAGGTGATCTTCGGCGTCACCGTGGAGCTGATCAATCTGGGCAACGATGAGGAGGTGACCTACCGCATCGTTGGCGAGGATGAGGCCGAGATCAAGGCCGGCAAGATCTCCGTGACCTCGCCCATCGCCCGGGCGCTGATCGGCAAGGAGGAGGGCGACACCGTGCTGGTCAAGACCCCCGGCGGCGAGGTCGAGTACGAGATCTCAAGCGTCGAGCACCTGTAGCCCTTCGGGCAGCTGTAAGCCATAAGCTTTAAGCTGTAAGAAGAACACCTCCAGTTCAGGTTTGAGCTGGAGGTGTTCTGGGTTTGACTTACAGCTTACGGCTTAAAGCTGACAGCTCTGAGGGCAGCTCAGTGTCGCCCGTGGTGCCCTTCGAAGCGCTTGAGGTTGGAGAGCTTGGGGTTGGCCTGGGGGTTGGCGCGGTAGAGCAGCGCCATCTTTCCGATGCTCTGCACCCGCTCGGCGCCGCTGGCGTCGATCAGCGCCTCGAGCATGGCGGCGCGATCGTCGCGATCGGGCAGGGCCAGCTTGACCTTGATTAGCTCGTGGTCGTTGAGCGCGCGGTCGAGTTCGGCCAGCAGCCCCTCGGACAGCCCGTTCTCCGATACGATCACCACCGGGCCCAGGTGATGCCCGATGCTGCGAAATGCTTTCTTTTGTGCCTGTGACAAGCTCATGGTATCTTGCGTCATCCGGTTGCGCTCAGCCCACCATGGTACGGTGAAACGCCACCCGGTGAAAGCATGGCAAGGCCTGATTGCCAGGCCGCCCGCCCCGCTCCAGCTCGCACCGCTTCAGGCACCTTGGCCTGCTCGCATTTCCAGATCGATTTTCAAGGTGATGCCGTGGCTCGCTCCACTTCCTCCTCGGGTGACAATACCGATGCCGCTCGTCGGCCCCGTGCCGGCAAGCATACCGCCAGCAAGACCAGCAAGGGGTGGCTCAAGGAGCACTTCGACGACCGCTTCGTCCAGCAGCGCTGGCAGGACGGCTACCGCAGCCGGGCCAGCTACAAGCTGCTGGCGCTCGACGAGAAGGATCGACTGTTCAAGCCGGGCATGGCGGTGATCGACCTGGGCGCGGCACCCGGCGGCTGGAGCCAGGTGGCCGCCGAGCAGGTGGGTCCGGAAGGGCTGGTGATCGCCTCCGATATTCTGGAGATGGATGCGCTGGCCGGGGTCGAGTTCATCCAGGGCGACTTCACCGAAGAGGCGGTGCTGGAGGCGATCCTCGCGACCCTGGGCGATCGCCCGGTGGACCTTGTGATGTCGGACATGGCCCCCAATATGAGTGGCATGGCCGCCATCGACCAGCCCCAGGCGATGTACCTGGTGGAGCTGGCGCTGGACCTGGCCCGCCAGACGCTGAGGCCCGGCGGTCGGTTTCTGGCCAAGGTGTTTCAGGGCGAGGGCTTCGATGCTTACCTGAAAGAGCTGCGCGGCGACTTCACGCGGGTGGTGACGCGCAAGCCGGAAGCGTCCCGGGCGCGTTCCCGGGAGGTGTACCTGCTGGCGGAAGGATTTCGCGGCTGAGCGCAGGCTCGGCGGCACGTAAGGGGATGGTCGGTGGCAGGCCGATCATCGATAGACAAAGACTAATGGCGCGATGGCCGGACAAGGTCGCTCAACTGTGTCACAGTGGGGCGTGGCGCGGTCTGTCGCCGCCGGGTGGAACATGCCTTGCCCGCGCGTGGTCTCAAAGCCAGGCGTTTCGGCCGGGAAAGATGCTTGCAATGAGGGTAGTCCCTTGAATGATATGGCGAAGAACCTGATTCTGTGGTTGGTCATCGCGGCGGTGCTGCTGACGGTGTTCAACAACTTCAGCGTCGACACGGCACCGCAGACGATGAACTACTCGCAGTTCGTCCAGCAGGTGCAGAACCAGCAGGTGCGTAGCGTCACCATCGACGGCTACCGCATCACCGGTGAGCGAACCGACGGCTCCGAGTTCCAGACCATCCGCCCAGCGGCGGAAGATCCCAAGCTGATCGACGATCTGCTCTCCCACAATGTTACCGTAGTGGGCAAGGAGCCCCAGGAGCAGAGCCTCTGGACGCGGCTGCTGATCGCCAGCTTCCCGATCCTGCTGATCCTGGCCATCTTCATGTTCTTCATGCGCCAGATGCAGGGGGGCGCCGGCGGCAAGGGCGGCCCCATGAGCTTCGGCAAGTCCAAGGCCAAGCTGCTCTCCCAGGACCAGATCAAGACCACCTTCTCCGATGTGGCGGGCTGCGACGAGGCCAAGGAGGAGGTCGAGGAGCTGGTCGACTTCCTGCGCGACCCCTCCAAGTTCCAGCGCCTGGGCGGCACCATTCCCCGCGGCGTGCTGATGGTGGGCCCGCCGGGTACCGGTAAGACGCTGCTGGCCAAGTCCATCGCCGGCGAGGCCAAGGTGCCGTTCTTCTCGATCTCCGGCTCCGACTTCGTCGAGATGTTCGTCGGCGTGGGCGCCTCCCGGGTCCGCGACATGTTCGAGCAGGCCAAGAAGCAGGCGCCCTGCATCATTTTCATCGACGAGATCGACGCCGTGGGTCGCTCGCGCGGCGCCGGCATGGGCGGCGGCAACGACGAGCGCGAACAGACGCTCAACCAGCTGCTGGTGGAGATGGACGGCTTCGAGGCCAACGAGGGCATCATCGTCATCGCCGCCACCAACCGTCCCGACGTGCTCGACCCGGCGCTGCTGCGCCCGGGCCGCTTCGACCGCCAGGTGGTGGTGCCGCTGCCCGATATCCGCGGTCGCGAGCATATTCTCAACGTGCACCTGCGCAAGGTGCCGCTGGCCGACGACGTCAAGCCGTCGCTGATCGCCCGCGGTACTCCCGGTTTCTCCGGTGCCGACCTGGCCAACCTGGTCAACGAGGCAGCGCTGTTCGCCGCGCGGCGCAACAAGCGCCTGGTGGGCATGGATGAGCTGGAGCTGGCCAAGGACAAGATCATGATGGGCGCCGAGCGCAAGTCCATGGTCATGACCGACAAGGAGAAGCTCAACACCGCCTATCACGAATCGGGTCACGCCATCATCGGCCTGGTGATGCCTGAGCACGACCCGGTCTACAAGGTGACCATCATTCCCCGCGGCCGCGCCCTGGGCGTGACCATGTTCCTGCCCGAGCAGGACCGCTACAGCCTGTCGCGGCAGCAGATCATCAGTCAGATCTGTTCGCTGTTCGGCGGTCGCATCGCCGAGGAGATGACCCTGGGGCCCAACGGCGTCACCACCGGGGCCTCCAACGACATCAAGCGCGCCACCGAGCTGGCCCACAACATGGTGGCCAAGTGGGGCCTCTCCGAGGAGATGGGGCCGATCATGTACGACGAGGACGAGTCCCACCAGTTCCTCGGCGGCCCCGGCCAGGGTGGCAAGCTCAAGTCCGGCGAGACCACGTCGAAGCTGGACAAGGAAGTGCGCAAGATCATCGATGAGTGCTATGCCCGGGCCAAGCAGATTCTCGAGGAGAATCGCGACAAGCTCGACGCCATGGCGGACGCCCTGATGCAGTACGAGACCATCGACGCCGACCAGCTCAAGGACATCATGGAGGGCCGCACGCCGCGCCCGCCCAAGGACTGGGAGGATGGTGATTCCGGCAGCGGCTCACCGATCACCGGCGAAGAGGCGCCGGAGGTGAGCGAGAGTGAGTCGCCGGCAAGCGACAGCGGCGACGGCAGCGACGACGGAGAGGAGGAGGACGACGAGCCGCGCCGCCGGCCCTCCGACCCGCTGGGTGGCCCCGCGGGCTCTTGATCCCGCTCACCGCCCCAGGCAGGCGCCCCAACGGGGCGCCTTTGCCGTGGGGCCTGCCGTTTCTGCCCCTCTGCGACCCGCCACAGGACCGACCCTAGATGATGGACAGCGTTTCGCCGACCTGGCTGCCGTGTGGGCGGCACCGCCTCGACCTCTCCTTTCCCCGGGTCATGGGGATTCTCAACGTCACCCCGGACTCCTTCTCCGACGGTGGCCACCACCTGGCCCTGGACGACGCCCTGCGCCATGCCGAGCGCATGCTGGCCGAGGGGGCGGCGATCATCGACGTGGGCGGCGAGTCCACGCGCCCGGGGGCGCTGCCGGTCACCCCTCAGCAGGAACTCGACCGGGTGGCCCCGGTGGTGGAGGCTCTGGTGCGCGAGCTCGACGCGCTGGTGTCGGTGGATACCAGCAGCCCCGAGGTGATGAATGAGGCCGCGGCGCTGGGCGCCGGGATGCTCAACGACGTGCGTGCCCTGGAGCGCGAGGGCGCCCTGGCCGCGGCCATCGGCAGCGGTCTGCCGGTCTGCCTGATGCATCGCCAGGGCGAGCCCCGCGACATGCAGCAGGCGCCCCACTATGATGAACCGGTAGAGGTGGCGGTGGCCGACTATCTCGCCGCCCGGGTGGCGGCCTGCGAGGCGGCCGGCATGCGTCGCGAGCGTCTGCTGCTCGACCCGGGCTTCGGCTTCGGCAAGACCGTCGAGCATAACCTGCGCCTGCTCAACCGTATGGACCGGCTGGCCGGCCTCGAGGTGCCGCTGCTGGTGGGGATGTCGCGCAAGAGCATGATCGGCAAGGTGCTGGGTCGGCCGGTGGAAGAGCGCTTGCCGGGTGGGCTGGCGCTGGCCGCACTGGCCGTCGAGCGCGGCGCCCGTATCCTGCGCGTCCATGACGTGGGCCCAACGCTGGACGCGGTCAACATGACCTGGGCCGTACTCAAGGAAGGCTGCTAGCCATGACCAGACGCTATTTCGGCACCGACGGCATTCGCGGCACCGTGGGCGAGTATCCGATCACCGCCGACTTTATGCTCAAGCTGGGCTGGGCCATGGGGCGGGTGCTGGTGCGCGATACTGGCCGTGCCCGGGTGCTGATCGGCAAGGACACGCGGATCTCCGGCTACATGTTCGAATCGGCGCTGGAGGCTGGACTCTCCGCCGCCGGCGTCGACGTGGCGCTGCTCGGCCCCATGCCCACGCCGGCCATCGCCTACCTGACCCGCACCTTCCGTGCCGATGCCGGCATCGTCATTTCGGCGTCGCACAACCCCTTCGCCGACAACGGCATCAAGTTCTTCTCCGCCGCCGGCACCAAGCTGGACGACGGCATCGAAGAGCGCATCGAGGCGATGCTCGAGGAGCCGCTGACCACGGTGGCGGCAGACAGGCTCGGCAAGGCGACGCGCATCGACGATGCGCCGGGGCGCTACATCGAATTCTGCAAGTCCACCATCCCCAACCGGGTTAGCCTGCACGGCCTGAAGGTGGTGCTGGACTGCGCCCACGGCGCCACCTATCACATCGCGCCCAGCGTGTTTCGCGAGCTGGGTGCCGAGGTGAGCCTGGTGGGGGCCTCGCCGGACGGCCTCAACATCAATCACGAGGTGGGCTCCACCCATCCGGCCAGCCTGCGTGCCGCGGTGATCCAGCAGGGCGCCGACCTGGGGATCGCCTTCGATGGCGACGGCGACCGGGTGCTGATGGTGGATGCCGACGGCCGCGAGATCGACGGCGACGACATCCTCTATCTGATCGCCCGGGATCGCCACGCCCGTGGCAAGCTCGACGGCGGGGTGGTGGGCACCCTGATGACCAATTTCGGGCTGGCCATGGCGCTGGAGCGCATGGGAGTGCCCTTCGAGCGCGCCAAGGTCGGCGACCGCTACGTGGTCGAGCGGCTGGCTGCCAACGGCTGGCAGCTGGGCGGCGAGTCGTCGGGACACATCGTCTGCGGCGATGTCCAGACCACCGGCGACGGCATCGTCTCGGCCCTGCAGGTGCTGGCCATCATGGTCAGCGAAGACCGGCCGCTCAACCGCCTGCTGGACGGCCTGGAAAGGGTGCCTCAGGTACTGGTCAACGTCCGCCTGACGCCCGGCAGCGATGCCAAGCTGTTGATGGAGCATTCGGCGGTACAGGACGCGGTCGCCGCTGTGGAAACGGAGCTGGGCGACGAAGGGCGAGTGCTGCTGCGCCCCTCGGGCACGGAGCCGCTGATCCGAGTGATGGTCGAGGGGCGTGCCCACCTTGACGTCGAGGGGCTCGCCCGTCGCCTGGCCGGCGAGGTGGAGGCTCAGCTGAGGTGATGTCGACGGTTGTCTTGACAAGGCAGCTCCTATACCATTTCGCACCACTTTGAAAGAGGACGGGTCATGCGAACGCCGCTGATCGCCGGCAACTGGAAGATGAACGGCTCGACCGAGCTGGTCGAGGCCTTCGGCCGAGGCTTTTCCGAGGCGTCGCTGGCCGAGGCGCTGGAGGTGGTGGTCTTCCCGCCGTTTCCCTATCTCGAGGCGGCGCGCCGCTGCTTTGCCGGCACGCCCCTGAAGCTCGGCGCCCAGACGCTGAACCCGCTGCACTCCGGAGCGCGTACCGGTGAGGTCAGCGGTCGCATGCTGCATGAGTTCGGCGTTGCCTATGCGCTGGTCGGGCACTCGGAGCGGCGCCAGCTCTACCGCGAGAGCGACGAGGATGTCTACGACCGCCTACTGGCGGCGCTGAGCGCCGACATGGCGCCGATGCTGTGCGTGGGGGAGACCCTCGAGGAGCGCGACGCCGGCCGTACCATGGAGGTGGTGCTGCGCCAGGTGGGCTATGTGATGGCGCGGCTGGAACCCGAGCAGCGGGCGCGAGTCGTTATCGCCTACGAGCCGGTATGGGCGATCGGGACCGGCCGCACGGCGTCCCCGCAGCAGGCCCAGGACGTCATGGCCGGCATCCGCACCTATCAGGCCGGCTTCGATCGCGACCTGGCGAACGGACTGCGGCTGCTCTACGGCGGCAGCATGAACGCGGACAATGCGGCTGAGCTGCTGGCTCAGCCCGACATCGACGGCGGCCTGGTGGGCGGTGCTTCGCTCAAGGTCGACGATTTTCTAGCCATTTGCCAGTCAGCAGGTTAAATCCCATGCAAGTTGCCATTCTCTTGACCCATGTGGTGCTCGCCATCGCCCTGGTCGTCCTCATCCTGCTGCAGCAGGGCAAGGGCGCCGAAGCCGGTGCCGCCTTCGGTGGCGGTGCTTCCCAGACCGTATTCGGCTCCCGCGGTACCGGCGGCTTTCTGTCGCGTACCACCGCGGTGCTGGCGGCGGCCTTCTTCGCCACCTCCCTGACCCTGGCTTACTTCGCCACCCAGGCGGGCCAGGCGCCGGAGGTCGGGATTCCCGATGCGCGGCTGATCGAAGAGCAGCGCAGCGTGCCGACACTTGACGACGACGCTCGGGACGTGGATAATGCCGCGCCAGTGCTGGAGGAAAACGGCGGCTAAGGTCGCGCCTTCACGCATCGCACTGCCGAAGTGGTGGAATTGGTAGACACGCTATCTTGAGGGGGTAGTGACCTTACGGTCGTGCGGGTTCAAGTCCCGCCTTCGGCACCATCAGCAAGACCGCGGTCGCGAGCAAGACGACGGGATCGCGGAAGCAGGATTGGCACCAGGAAGAGATAGGCAGAGTCGCCCAGGCGGCTTGACGCGCAACTGCCGAATGCCTATACTCGCCGACCTGGAATGTTGCGGGGTGGAGCAGTCTGGTAGCTCGTCGGGCTCATAACCCGAAGGTCATCGGTTCAAATCCGGTCCCCGCTACCATCTTCCGATCCGCTGCCTTGCGAGGCAGACGAGATCGCTGAAGTGGTACCACAGGTTTCTTGTGAAAGGCCCCTTCCTGCGAAGGGGCTTTTTGTTAGCAGCATACTGCCGGTCTGCGCCGGCAGCGCTTATCCGGGCAACGCCAATCAGCCACCTGACTTTCCTGTTCACTCCCGGCCAGGTGCCTGATGCAACGGCTGTAGGAGCTTTCTCTGTGGCACTCAAGCATGCTGCGCTCTACGCGCTGATCGAGCCGGTGGTAACCGCCATGGGGTTCGAGCTCTGGGGAGTCGAGTATCACTCCCAGGGCAAGCACTCACAACTGGTGGTCTACATTGATCATGCCGACGGCGTGAGCGTGGAGCATTGCGCCGACGTGAGCCGCCAGGTCAGCGCCGTGCTCGATGTCGAGGATCCCATCAGCGGCGAGTATCGCCTCGAGGTCTCATCGCCCGGCCTGGATCGACCGCTCTACACCCTCGATCAGTTTACCCGCTACCGGGGCCACCAGGTGGCGCTTAGGCTGCGCACGCCCTTCGACGGGCGGCGCAAGTTCCAGGGGCTGCTGGCCGGCACCGAGGGAGACGAAGTGCTGTTGCAGCTGGACGGCGAGGAGTATTGCTTTCCCATCGAAAGCATCGATCAGGCGCGCGTGGTACCGGTCTTCGAGGACTGAGGGCGCGAGTCGATGCATAAGGACAGGTTTTCTGGCGAGGCAAAGGCATGAGTAAAGAAATACTGACGGTCGTCGATGCGATCTCCAACGAGAAGGGCGTGCCCCGCGACGTGATCTTCGAGGCCGTCGAGGCGGCGCTGGCCAGCGCGTCTCGCAAGCGCTTCGAGGGCCGCGAGGTCAGCGTGCGGGTCCACATCGATCGCCACACCGGCGACTACGAGACCTTCCGCCGCTGGGAAGTGGTCGAAGACGACGAATTCGAGAATCCCGACGCCGAGATCAAGGAGTCCTTCGCCGAGCGCCGCGACCCGCCGCTCAAGCGCGGCGACGTGGTCGAGGAGCAGATCGAGAATGCCGCCTTCGGCCGCATCGCCGCCCAGACCGCCAAGCAGGTCATCGTGCAGAAGGTGCGCGAGGCCGAGCGTGCCGAAGTGGTGCGCCTCTACGCCGAGCGTGAAGGCGAGCTGGTGGCCGGCATCGTCAAGAAGACCACCCGCGACGGCCTGATCATCGACCTGGGCGACAACGCCGAGGCATTTTTGCCGCGCAGCGAGATGATCCCCGGCGAGCGCTACCGCATGAACGATCGGGTGCGTGCCCTGCTGGTCAAGGTCGACCCCGAGGCGCGCGGCGCTCAGCTGATCCTCTCGCGCACCTGCCCGGAGCTGATCATCGAGCTGTTCAGCATCGAGGTGCCGGAGATCGCCGAGCAGCTCATCGAGATCAAGGGGGCCGCACGGGACCCCGGCTCGCGGGCCAAGATCGCGGTGAAGACCAACGATCGCCGCATCGATCCGGTGGGCGCCTGCGTCGGGATGCGCGGCTCGCGGGTTCAGGCGGTCTCGTCCGAGCTGCAAAATGAGCGCGTCGATATCGTGCTGTGGGACGACAACCCCGCGCAGCTGGTGATCAATGCCATGGCGCCGGCGGATGTCGCCTCGATCCTCGTCGACGAGGAGACGCACGCCATGGACGTGGCGGTCGCCGAGGACAACCTGGCCCAGGCCATTGGCCGCAGCGGCCAGAATGTCCGCCTGGCCTCGGAGCTCACCGGTTGGCGGCTCAACGTCATGACCGAGAGCGAGGCCGAGGACAAGCGGGAGCAAGAGATCGACAGCCTGGTCGAGCACTTCATCCAGCATCTCGAGGTCGACGACGAGCTCGCCCGCCTGCTGGTGGAAGAGGGTTTCACCACGCTGGAGGAGATCGCCTACGTGCCCGTCGAGGAGATGCTCGAGATCGAGGAACTCGACGAGGAAGAGGTGGAAGAACTTCGTGCGCGCGCCAAGGACGAGCTGCTCAACCTGGCCATTGCCTCGGAGGAGGCGCTGGACGGGGCGCAGCCGGCCGATGACCTGCTGGAGATGGATGGCATGGAGCGCCACCTGGCGTTCATCCTCGCCAGCCGGGGTATCGTCACCATGGAAGATCTGGCCGAGCAGTCCGTCGACGACCTGATGGACATCGAGGACATGGACGAAGAGCGCGCTGCAGAACTGATCATGACGGCCCGTGCGCCATGGTTCGAAGGCGAGTAGCGACAGGGCGAATAGCCGCCGGACGTCGAGCGCGAAAGCCGAACGTTCAGGTGACGAACAGACAACGGGTCACGGGCTGAGGAGGGTCAAGATGTCAGAAATGACCGTTAAGGATTTTGCCGCAAAGGTGGGCCGCGATGTGCCCCGCCTGCTGGAACAGATGAAAGAAGCCGGGCTCGAGCACAAGTCCGAGAGCGACGCCGTGTCCGAAGAGGACAAGCGGCAGCTGCTCGACTTTTTGACCAAGAGCCATGGCACCAAGGGGACCGGGGCGAAGAATCGCATCACCCTGACCCGCAAGACCCGCAGCCGGATCAAGACCGGTGAGCGCGGCAAGTCGATCGAGGTGCAGGTGCGCAAGAAGCGCACCTACGTCAAGCGCACCGAAGAGGAGGCGCCCAAGGAAGCGCCGGCAGAAGAGACCGGTCCGCGTCAGCTGGTCGGCGACATGGCCGATTCCGAGGCGCGGCGCGAGGCCCGCGAGGCCGAGGAAGCCAAGTCGCGCGCCGCCGAGCAGGCCGCCCAGGAGGCCGCCGCCAAGCTCGAGGCAGAGAAGGCTGCCGAGGTGCCGGAGGTTCCCGAGGTGCCGGTGCCCGAGCTCGAGGAGAGCGAGCCCGCCGCCGAGCAGCCGCCGGCGCCGCCCAAGGAGGGCCGCAGCGACCGTCGCACCGCGCCGCCCAAGAAAGCGGCGGCCAAGAAGGGCCGCGGCGGCCGTGACGATGACGATCGGGGCGATCGCGAAGAGCGGCGTCGCGGTGGCAAGAAGGCCAAGCGCGCCGAGCGCCGCGGCAGCCGTCGTGGCGGCGGTCAGAGCGGTGGCAAGCACGGCTTCCAGAAGCCGACCCAGCCCATCGTGCGTGAGGTCTCCATCCCGGAGTCGATCAGCGTCGCCGACCTGGCCGACAAGATGTCGATCAAGGCCAACGAAGTCATCAAGACCATGTTCACCATGGGCGCGGCGGTGACCATCAACCAGACCATCGACCAGGACACCGCCGCCATCGTGGTGGAAGAGATGGGCCACAAGCCCAAGCTGGTCAAGGACGATGCGCTGGAGACCGAGGTGCTCGAGGGCATCTCCTACGAGGGCGAGGAGATCACCCGTTCGCCGGTGGTGACCGTGATGGGTCACGTCGACCACGGCAAGACCTCGCTGCTCGACTATATCCGCAAGGCCAAGGTGGCCACCGGTGAGGCCGGCGGCATCACCCAGCACATCGGCGCCTACCACGTCGAGGACGATCACGGCGGCGTGACCTTCCTGGATACGCCGGGTCACGCGGCGTTCACCGCCATGCGGGCCCGCGGGGCCAAGGCCACCGACGTGGTCATCCTGGTAGTGGCTGCCGACGACGGCGTCATGCCGCAGACCGTCGAGGCCATCGAACACTCCAAGGCGGCTGAAGTGCCGCTGGTGGTGGCGGTCAACAAGATCGACAAGCAGGGCGCGGACCCGGACCGGGTCAAGAACGAGCTCTCCCAGCACGGCGTGATCTCCGAGGAGTGGGGCGGCGACACCCAGTTCGTGCACGTCTCCGCCCATAGCGGCGAAGGCATCGAGGAGCTGCTGGAGGCGATCCAGCTGGTCTCCGAGGTGCTCGAGCTCAAGGCGGTCCCGGAAGCGCCCGGCAAGGGCGTGGTGGTCGAGTCGCGCCTCGACAAGGGGCGCGGCCCGGTGGCCACCGTGCTGGTCCAGAACGGCACCCTGAAGAAGGGCGACATCGTGCTGGCCGGTCTGCACTACGGCCGCGTGCGCGCCCTGACCAACGAACTGGGTCAGCAGGTCGACGAAGCCGGCCCCGCCATGCCGGTGGAGATCCAGGGCCTCGACGGCACCCCCGAGGCGGGTGACGACTTCATGGTGTTGGCTGACGAGAAGAAGGCCCGCGAGGTCGCCAACTTCCGTCAGGGCAAGTACCGCGAGGTGCGCCTGGCGCGCCAGCAGAAGGCCAAGCTGGAGAACATGTTCAGCCAGATGGGCCAGGACGAGGTGGCCAAGGTCAACATCGTGCTCAAGGCCGACGTCCAGGGCTCGCTGGAGGCGATCAAGGGTGCGCTGGAGGAGCTCTCCACCGACGAGGTCCAGGTGGCCGTGGTCTCTTCCGGCGTGGGCGGTATCACCGGTACCGATGCCAACCTGGCACTGGCCAGTGATGCCATCGTGGTCGGCTTCAACGTGCGTGCCGATGCCGCCGCCCGGGAGATCATCGAGCGCGAAGGCCTGGATCTGCGCTACTACAGCGTCATCTACCAGCTGATCGACGAGGTCAAGCAGGCCATGAGTGGCATGCTGGCCCCGGAGTGGAAGGAAGAGATCGTCGGTGTGGCCGAGGTTCGCGACGTCTTCCGCGCGCCCAAGATCGGCGCCGTGGCGGGCTGCATGGTGGTCGAGGGCACCGTGCATCGCAACAAGAAGATCCGGGTGCTGCGCGATAACGTGGTCATCTACGAGGGCGAGCTCGAGTCGCTGCGCCGCTTCAAGGACGACGTCCAGGAAGTGCGTAACGGCATGGAGTGCGGCATCGGGGTGAAGAACTACAACGATGTCCAGGTCGGCGACAAGATCGAGGTCTTCGATCAGGTCAAGGTCGAGCGGACGCTCTAACCGCTCCAGGAGTCGACAATGCGCGAGTTCAAGCGAACCGACCGGGTCGGCGATCAGCTGCAAAAGGAGCTGGCAGTGCTCATCCAGCGCGAGGTCAAGGACCCGCGGCTGGGCATGGTCACCGTCAGCGGGGTCACGGTGAGCCGCGACCTCGGCTATGCCGACGTCTATGTGACCCTGCTCGGCGAGGACAGCCCCGAGCGGGTCGTGGAGAACCTCAAGGTGCTGCGCCAGGCGGCCGGCTTCCTGCGCGGCCAGATCGCCAAGCGGATCAAGCTGCGCCATGTGCCGGAGCTGCGCTTCCATTTCGATGAGAGCGTGGTGCGCGGCCATCGGCTGTCGTCGCTGATCGATGAGGCGGTGCAGAGCGACCGCGCCCGCAGCGGCGACGAGCACGGCGATGGTGAGGACGACGGCGGCGACGGGAGCGAGCGCAACTGATGGCAAGGCGTCGCCGCGGCCTGCCGGTCAACGGGGTGCTGCTGCTCGACAAGCCCAAGGGGGTGTCCAGCAACCATGCCCTGCAGCGCGCCCGCCGGCTGTTCCAGGCCCAGAAGGCCGGCCATACCGGCACCCTGGACCCCATGGCGACGGGGCTTCTGCCGGTCTGTTTCGGCGAGGCGACCAAGTTCTCCGCTCATCTGCTGGAGGCCGACAAGGTCTACCGCACCCGGGTGGAGCTCGGCGTCATCACCGACACCGGCGACGCCGAGGGCGAGGTGCTCGAGCGCCGTGGGGTGCCACGGCTGACCGAGGCCGACATCGAGGGGGGACTCGAGCCCTTTCGCGGCGAGATCGAGCAGGTCCCGCCGATGTATTCGGCGCTGAAGCTCCAGGGCCGCAAGCTCTATGAGCTGGCCCGCGAGGGCAAGACGGTTCAACGTGCAGCGCGGCGCGTCACGGTGTATGATGCGCGCCTTCTCGCCTTCGATGGCGACGCCTTCGAGCTGGAGGTGAGGGTGAGCAAGGGCACCTATGTGCGCACCCTGGCCGAGGACATCGGCCTGGCACTGGGTACCGGCGCCCATATCAGCGCGCTGCGTCGGCTCAAGACCGGGCCCTTCAGCGGCGAGGGCATGTGGAGCCTCGAGGCGCTGGAGGCGCTGCCTGGCCAGGCGGAGCGCGAGGCGACGCTGCTGCCGGTGGACGTGCTGGTCGAGCACCTGCCGCGTCTCGAGGTGGGGGTGGTGGCCGCAGGGCGACTGACCCACGGCCAGCCGGCCGGGGTGGACACCACGGGTCTCGCCGTCGGCGAGACGCCAAGGCTCTATCGTGACGGCGCCTTTCTGGGCCTCGGCACGGTGACGACGCCACAGGAGGTGGCGCCGAAGCGGCTGCTGAGTACCGCAGCCGAATAGGGAGCAACGCCGAGACTGCAAATATGCGTGGTCTCCTACACTTATCACTTAGGCATATTGCTTACTGGAGAAACAGATGGCACTGACCGCTGAGAAGAAGGCCGAGATCGTCAATGAGTTCGGCCGTGGCGAGAACGACACCGGTTCCCCCGAGGTTCAGGTGGCCCTGCTGAGCGCCAACATCGATGGCCTGCAGGATCACTTCAAGAGCAACAAGCAGGATCACCACTCCCGCCGTGGCCTGATCCGCATGGTCAACCAGCGCCGCAAGCTGCTTGACTACCTGAAGCGCAAGGACTTCGAGCGCTATCAGGCGCTTATCCAGCGCCTCGGTCTTCGCCGCTAAGCGAAGCCGCGCAAGCACAACGAAACGGGCAGCCTTCGGGCTGCCCGTTTTGTATCTGTAGGGTGGAAATGTCGCTATACGGTGGCCGCGGGGCGCGTCAACCCCTAAAATGGTCGCCGAGTCGAAACGACCCAAACACAGAAAAGTACAGTTGAAGGAAGTCGCCGTGAATCCGGTCAAGAAGACATTTCAGTACGGTCGCAGCACCGTCACCCTGGAAACCGGGCGCATCGCCCGCCAGGCCACCGGTGCCGTGATGGTCACCATGGACGACACCGTGGTGCTCTGCACCGTGGTGGCAAAGAAGGAAGCCAACCCCAATCAGCCTTTCTTCCCGCTCTCCGTCCACTATCAAGAGAAGACCTACGCGGTCGGCAAGATCCCCGGCGGCTTCTTCAAGCGTGAGGGGAGGCCCACCGAGAAGGAGACCCTCACCTCGCGGCTGATCGATCGCCCGATCCGTCCGCTGTTCCCCAAGGGGTTCATGAACGAGGTGCAGGTGATCTGTACCGTGCTTTCCACCGATCGCAATCATGACCCGGATATCGCTGCGCTGCTTGGCACTTCCGCGGCCTTGGCCATCTCCGGCGTGCCGTTCAATGGCCCGATCGGCGCGGCCCGCGTGGGCTTCAGCGAGGAGAAGGGCTACTTCCTCAACCCCACCGTGGAAGACCTGACCTCCTCGGAGCTCGACATGGTCGTCGCTGGCACCGACAAGGCGGTGCTGATGGTCGAATCCGAGGCCGCCGAGCTGCTCGAAGACGAGATGCTGGGTGCGGTGCTCTACGGCCACCAGGAAATGCAGGTGGCCATCGCCGCCATCAACGAGCTGGCCGCCGAGGCCGGCAAGCCCAAGTGGGACTGGCAGCCGCCGGCAGACAATGTCGCGCTCAAGGAGGCCGTGGCGCGCGGCTTCGAGCAGAAGATCGGCGAGGCCTATCGCGTCACCGACAAGATGGCCCGCCAGGATGCGCTGAGTGCCCTCAAGACCGAAGCGGTTGAGCAGCTGGCCGGCGAAGAGGAAGGCCAGTTCGACGCCGACGAGGTCAAGGGCGCCTTCGCCAGCCTTGAGAAGCGCGTGGTGCGCTCCCGGGTCATCAAGGGCGAGCCGCGCATCGACGGTCGCGATCACAAGACCGTGCGGCCCCTGGCCATCGAGGTGGGGACCCTGCCCAAGACCCACGGCTCGGCGATCTTCACCCGCGGCGAGACCCAGGCGATCGTCATCGCCACCCTGGGCACCCTGCGCGACGCTCAGCTGATCGAGTCCCTGGAGGGGGAGCGCAAGGACCGCTTCCTGCTGCACTACAACTTCCCCCCCTACTGCGTGGGCGAGGCCGGCTTCATGGGCGGGCCCAAGCGTCGCGAGATCGGCCACGGGCGCCTGGCCCGTCGCGGCGTCGAGGCGATGCTGCCCAGCGACGACGAGTTCCCCTACACCATCCGCGTGGTGTCCGAGATCACCGAGTCCAACGGCTCCAGCTCCATGGCCTCGGTGTGCGGCTCGTCGCTGGCGCTGATGGATGCCGGCGTACCGATGAAGGCGCCGGTGGCGGGCATTGCCATGGGCCTGGTCAAGGACGACGACGGCTTCGCCGTGCTCACCGATATCCTCGGCGACGAAGACCATCTGGGTGACATGGACTTCAAGGTGGCCGGTTCGTCCGCCGGTGTCACCGCCCTGCAGATGGATATCAAGATCGAGGGCATCAACGAGGAGATCATGGAGCAGGCGCTGCAGCAGGCCAACGAGGCGCGCCTGCACATCCTCGAGCAGATGAACGCGGTGATCGGCCAGAGTCGTGCCGAGGTCTCCGAGAACGCCCCCTCCATGGCCACCATCAAGATCGACCCGGACAAGATCCGCGACGTTATCGGCAAGGGCGGCGCCACCATCCGCAAGATCTGCGAGGATACCGGCGCCTCCATCGACCTGGACGACGATGGCACCGTGCGCATCTACGCCGAGGACAAGGCCGCGGCCAAGCGGGCCATCGATACCGTGCTGGCGATCACCGCCGAGCCCGAGATCGGCCAGCTCTACCGCGGCAAGGTGGTACGCATCGCCGACTTCGGTGCCTTCGTCAACATCATGCCGGGGACCGACGGCCTGGTGCATATCTCGCAGATCGTGCCCGAGCGGGTCAACGACGTGCGGGATTTCCTAAACGAGGGCGACGAGGTGGTGGTCAAGGTGCTCGACATCGACAACCGCAACCGGGTGAAGCTCTCCATTAAGGAGATCACCGCGGAAGAGAAGGCGGCGTTCGAAGCCGCCGAAGCCGAGACCGCGCTGTAAGCGACCGCCTACGGCGAGCTTCAAGCCTTAAGCGGTAAGCCGTAAGAAAACCCTCCATGGTCTAACCGTGGAGGTTTTTTTCTATGGAGGGCGGCAAACGAAAGAAAAGGTTCTTCGCACTTTAGCGTGAATCCGTGCTTCTGGCTGCATTGTGGGAGGCCGGCTCTGCCGGGCGAAGGCGCCGCAGGCGCCCCTTTGGCAGTGCTGCGCACTGCTTCGCGAGCTGAAGCTCCCTCCCACATAGTCTGTTCACGCCAGTCTGCGAAGATCCTCATTTCATTGTGCTTACAGCTTATAGCTAGCGTGCAGTGGGGCTTAGCGCTCGATGGCGAGTGCGACGCCCTGACCGCCGCCGATGCACAGCGTGGCGAGGCCCTTCTTGGCGTCGCGGGCGATCATCTCGTGCAGCAGGGTCACCAGCACCCGGCAGCCGGAGGCGCCGATGGGGTGGCCCAGCGCGATGGCGCCGCCGTTGACGTTGATCTTGTCGGTATCCCAGCCCAGCTCCTTGTTGACGGAGAGCGCCTGGGCGGCGAAGGCTTCGTTGGCCTCGACCAGATCGAGATCGTCCAGGCTCCAGCCGGCCTTCTCCAGGCAGCGGCGGGTGGCCGGGGCCGGGCCGATCCCCATGATCGCCGGGTCGACGCCGGCGTTGGAGTAGGCGGCAATGCGGGCCAGGGGCTCGAGGCCGAGCTGCTTGGCCTTCTCAGCGGAGCAGAGCATGACCACGGCGGCGCCGTCGTTGATGGAGGAGGCGTTGCCGGCGGTGATGGTGCCATCCTTCTTGAAGGCGGGGCGCATGCTGGAGAGCTTCTCGGCGGTTACCGAGCGCGGGCCTTCGTCGGTGTCGAAGACCACCGGGTCGCCCTTGCGCTGGGGAATCTCCACCGGGACGATCTGGCTCTTGAACTTGCCTTCCTGGATAGCGGCGGCGGCCTTCTGCTGGGAGGCGGAGGCGAACTCGTCCATGGCCTCGCGGGTGATGCCGTACTTCTCCGCCAGGTTCTCGGCGGTGATGCCCATGTGGTAGTTGTTGAAGGCGTCCCACAGGCCGTCATGGACCATGGTGTCCACGGCCTTCCAGTCGCCCATGCGCTGGCCATTGCGCGAGTTGGGCAGCACGTGGGGCGAGGCGGACATATTCTCCTGGCCGCCGGCCAGGATCAGCTCGGCGTCGCCGCAGCGGATCGCCTGGGTCGCCAGATGCAGGGCCTTGAGGCCGGAGCCGCAGACCTTGTTGATGGTCATGGACGGGACAGCAGCCGGTAGGCCGGCCTTGATGGCCGCCTGGCGGGCGGGGTTCTGGCCGACGCCTGCGGTCAGTACCTGGCCGAGCAGCACTTCGTCGACCTGGTCGCCGGCCACGCCGGTGCTGGCCAGGATGTCCTTGATTACCAGGGCGCCCAGGTCGCTGGCGGGAATGCCGGCCAGGGAGCCGCCGAAGGTGCCGATGGCGGTACGCCGTGCGGCAACGATCACCACGTCTTGCATGGGGTTACTCCTGAAGGTGGTTGGCAGTCTTTACGATTGCCAGCATAGGGGAATGTTGTGCAGTGCGGCAATCCCCCTTGGGTCGATGGGTGGAGTCATCAGTATAGTGGGCTTGACGCGAGATGGGAGAGGCGGGAGTCGGCAGGGGAGAGGGGCAGCGAGGCGTATCGGGTAGGCTGTCAGGTCAGGCACCCGCCATGCGAGTGCCTGCCGTGGGCGTCAGGCCAGTTGAACGGGGATGGCGTTGCTGGTGTGGCTGACGTCGTTGCCCTCTTTGAGATAGACCAGGGCCGGCTGGTGGTCGTCGAGCTCCGCCTCGCTGTAGTGGCCGTAGCTGCAGATGATCACCCGGTCGCCGGGGCCGGCCAGGTGGGCGGCGGCGCCGTTGATGGAGATGACCTGGGAGCCCTCCTCGGCGCGAATCGCGTAGGTGGTGAAGCGCTGGCCGTTCTCGACGTTGTAGATCTGGATCTGCTCATTCTCGCGGATGCCGGACAGGTCCAGCAGGTCGCCGTCGATGGCGCAGGAGCCTTCGTAGTTGAGCACGGCGTGGGTGACGCGGGCCATGTGCAGCTTGGCCTTGAGCATGACGGTATACATGGTACGGAATCCTCTTGGTGTTACGGTACCGGCTGCGCACTCAGCGGTTCAGCGCGGTAGGGTCAGGGTCAGGTTGTCGATCAGGCGCGCGCCGCCCAGCTGGGCGGCGGCCAGCAGCACGGCGTCATGGGTGGTGTCGTTCACCGGCCCCAGGTCGGCGGCGCGCAGCTCCAGGTAGTCCGGGACAAAGCCCGCCTCACGGAGCTGCGCCTGGGCGGCGTCCAGTACGGCGGCGCTTGGCTCGCCGGCCTCCAGGGCGTCGCGGGCCTGGCACAGGGCACGGTAGAGCGTCGGGGCCCGGCGGCGCTGGTCGGCATCCAGGTAGCCGTTGCGCGAGGAAAGGGCCAGACCGTCCTCGGCGCGCACGATGGGCACCCCGACGATCTCGATGGGGAAGTGCAGATCGGTGACCAGCTTGCGGATCACCGCGAGCTGCTGGTAGTCCTTCTCGCCGAAGCAGGCCACGTCGGGCTGCACCAGGTTGAACAGGATGCTGACCACCGTGGCCACACCGTCGAAGTGGCCAGGGCGAGCGCCGCCGCACAGCCCTTCGCTGACCTCGGGCACGCAGACGCGGGTCTGGTGAGCCAAGCCGCGGGGGTAGAGCAGCGAGGTATCGGGGGCGAACAGCAGGTCGCAGCCGGCCTCCTCGAGCTGTGACTGGTCCGCCTCCAGGGTGCGCGGATAGGCGTCGAGATCCTCGTCGGGGCTGAACTGCATAGGATTGACGAAGATGGTGGCGATCACTACCTCGGCCTGGCGCCGGGCGCTCTCCACCAGCGCCAGGTGGCCCTCGTGGAGGTTGCCCATGGTCGGCACCAGGGCGATGCGCTGGTCGCGGCGGCGAAACTCGCCAAGGGCCTCGCGCAGCGCGGGTATCTCTCGCAGGGTACGCATGGTGGACTCCTGAGCGTAACGCTAGAAACAGTGCGCCTCGGCCGGGAAGCGGCGCGCCTTGACCTCTTCGTGGTAGCGGCGGAAGGCGTCCTGGATGTCCTCGGCCTCGGCCAGGAAGTTCTTGACGAAGCGTGGGGTGCGGCCGTGGGTCACGCCTAGCACGTCGTGCATGACCAGGATCTGGCCGTCCACGTCGGGGCCGGCACCGATGCCGATCACCGGCACGTCCAGCGCCTCGCTCACCGCGCGGCCCAGGCTCGCCGGCACGCACTCCAGCAGGATCACCGAGGCGCCGGCCGCCACCAGGGTGCGAGCGTCCTCGAGAATCTGGGTGGCCCGCTCGGCGTCGCGCCCCTGCACCTTGTAGCCGCCCAGCTGGTAGACGGTCTGGGGCGTGAGGCCGAGATGGGCACAGACCGGCACGCCGCGGCGGGTCAGCTCGCGGATGCCGTCCGCCATCCAGGCCTCGCCCTCCACCTTGACCAGTTCGGCGCCGGCACGCATCAGCTCGCCGGCGTCCTGCAGCAGCCGCTCCTGGCTGGCGTTGCTCATGAACGGCAGGTCGACCATGAGCAGGCTGGCCTCTTTGCCGCGCGCCACGCAGCGGGTGTGGTAGCAGATATCCTCGAGGGTCACCGGCAGGGTGCTGGCGTGGCCCTGCAGGACCATGCCCAGGGAGTCGCCCACCAGCAGCACCTCGATGCCGGCCTCAGAGGCGGCCCGGGCGAAGGAGGCGTCGTAGGCGGTCAGGCAGCTGAAGGGCTCGCCGGCCTGCTTGCGGGTCCTGAGCGTGCTGAGGGTGACGGTTTTCATGGCGTGCTCTCGTGTTGTCCTGGGCGACCGACCTGAGCCGCGGCGCCCGCGTTGCGCGTGATTGTTACCAGAATGCGCTATCCGTGTCGATAGGTAACACATTTTTCGTCGCTTGGGGTAACGGGTAACACCTGCGGCCTCTCGGCTCGGGGCAAGGCCGCCTTCAAGGCTGCCAGGCGGCGGCCGTCGGGCAGCCGCAGCGAGGGCGCTAGCTCGGCGAGCGGCTCCAGCACGAAGGCCCGCGCCGCCATCTCGGGATGGGGGACGCGCAGCCGGGGCGTCTCGATGCGCTGGTCGCCGTACAGCAGCAGGTCCAGGTCTAGGGTGCGGGGCCCCCAGCGCTTCTGGCGCACCCGGCGATGGCGCTGCTCCAGAGCCTGCAGCTGGTCGAGTAGCGCCAGCGGCGAGAGACGGGTCGCCAGGTGAGCCACGGCGTTGACGAAGTCGGGCTGGTCCTGGGGACCGACCGGCGCGCTGATATAGAGGCGTGAGGCGCTGACCCGCCTGGTCAGCGGCAGCCGGTCCAGCGCCGCCAGCGCCTGCTCGACCTGCTGTCGGGGGGCGTCGAGGTTGCTGCCCAGCCCCACGTAGGCGTCAACGGTCGGGGTCATGAGTTACCGGGCGGTGCACTGCGGCGACGCCGCTTGCGGGGACGTCGGCGCCGGGAACGGCCGTTGCCGCTCGGGGCGCTGTCCTGGGCCTTGCCGACCAGGCGCTGCTGGTCGTGCTCGTCGCCCTCCTGATAGGCGGTCCACCAGTCGCCGAGACCCGGCGGGATTTCGCCGGCAGCCTCGCGCAGCAGCAGGAAATCGTAGGCGGCCCGGAAGCGAGGGTGCTCGCGCGTCTGCTGGGCGCGCTTACCACTCCGCTTGGGCAGGCGCTGCTGCAGGTCCCAGATGTCACGCATCGGCAGGCTGAAGCGCTTGGGGATCGAGATGTGCTGAAGCTGGCGGGAAATGACCTGCTGGGCGGCGGCCTGCAGCGCGGGAATTGGTGGCATGCCGTCGGCTTCGAGAGCCGCCTGACGCTGCTGCACCGGCCCCCACAGCAGGGCCGCGAACAGGAACGCTGGCGTCACCGGACGCTCTTCCTGGATGCGCCGGTCGGTGCTGGCCAGGGCGGCTTCGATCAGCGGCTCGGCCCAGGGCAGCTCGGCCATGGCTTCCTCGGCCTCGGGGAAGAGCATGGCGAACAGGCCGTAGTGGCGCAGCTGGCGGAAGGTGTCGACACCGTGGCCGGCCATGAACAGCTTGAGAATCTCGTCGAAGAGTCGCGCAGGGGGGATCTGCAGCAGCAGCGGTGCCAGTTCGAAGATCGGCGCTTCGCTGGTCGGCGCGATCCGAAAGTCGAGCTTGGCGGCGAAGCGCACGGCGCGCAGCATGCGCACCGGGTCTTCCCGGTAGCGGGTCGTCGGGTCCCCGATCAGCCGCAGGGTGCGCGATTCGATGTCGTGAACGCCGTCGGCGAAGTCATGGATCGAAAAGTCGGCAATGCTGTAATAGAGCGCATTGATGGTGAAATCTCGGCGGATGGCGTCTTCCTGGATGTTGCCCCAGACGTTGTCGCGCAGCAGCAGGCCGTCCTCGGACTGCTGGGCGATATGGTCGCCATGATCGTCGCCCGGGCGGCCGCGGAAGGTGGTGACCTCGATCACCTCGCGACCGAAGCGCACGTGGACGATGCGAAAGCGCCGGCCGATGATGCGCGAGTTGCGAAACAGCTCGCGCACCTGCTCCGGGGTGGCATCGGTGGCGACGTCGAAGTCCTTGGGCATCTTGCCCAGCAGCGAGTCGCGAATGCAGCCCCCCACCAGGTAAGCTTCGTAGCCGGCGTTGTGCAGGCGGTAGAGCACCTTCAGCGCCGGTTCGCTGAAGTGCTGGCGCGATACGGGGTGCTCGTTGCGCGGGATGATGCGGGGCCCGGCAACGCCGGCGGCGGCTTCCTCGGGGCCGAACAGCGACCTCAAGTGCTCGCCAGGGCTCTGCAGAAAGCGGGTAAATCCTTTGAACATGCGGCGATATCGACTCGCAGGGTGCGAAAAGGGAGAGTGTAGCCGACCCCGAGACTTAGGGGAAACACCTTCGCGGCGGGCGCTGTCCTCCTGGAAGCGTGTCGGGCTCGAGCATGGTGGACGCGCACAGCAAAAGAGGAGACCCGTGGGCCTCCTCCGACAAGCTGAAAACGCTGCGTCCGTGCGGCTGTTTCTTCTTCGTGATGGCGCATCGCCTTGAATACGCACCACAGTCACCAAGGAATACACAGGCAAGCAGTGTTGTTGTGATTGTTGACGTTCCTGGTGGCGACCGTCTCGTATTCAAAACAATAATCCAACCACGACGGCAAGCTGAATTGCCTACCCTCGGCTTGTTGATGTTGTTGCCGAGGGCGCGCCTCTGCGGCCCTTGTTCTTGTTGGCGGCCGGTGTGGGCGCATCGCGTCCTGATGGATCCGGTACTTCGAGCTGTTGTTGTTGTTGCCTCGAAGGGCGGAAGCTGTGGGAGGGTGTCTTGTTGTTGTTGCGACTCCCGGTTCCGCTTCCACATCCTTTCTCGGCCCGACGTTATTGTTGTTGGTGCGGGCCCTGTCTCGCCTGGCCGCCTTGTTGTTGTTGTTGGCGCGGGTGACAGCCGGATGTTGTTTTTCTTGCCCTAGATATTGCAGTCCGCGTGCCACATTGTTTTTTATCCTTTTAAGACAGCGCCTTATGGTTATCGGCTGGCGCGGCGTCGGCAAGCCCCCGGCGGAGTGTTACCCATCTTGCGCCACTAAGGGGCACCTGCTGTGTGGGAAGGTAACACCTGGTGCAATTCCCGCTTCGATGACCCAAAAAAAGCGCCCGAGGGGTTGGCCCCGGGCGCTTGGACATTGGTCGTAGGCTTCGTCTGGAAACTGGCTGCGCTCGCCGACTTTTCGGGCGAAGCCTAGAAATGGCTTGGCGGCCGGCACGCATCAGCCGCTGCTGCGCCGGGCCTGCTTCTTGCGTGGAATGCCCAGGCGCTGGCGTCGCTCCCACAGGCACTTGCGGCTGATGCCCAGCTTCTGGGCCAGCTCGGTCTCGCTCATCTGGTCCTGATGCTCCAGCACGAAATGCTGGAAGTAGTCCTCCAGCGACAAATCCTCGCTGCCGTCGTCCGGCTCGAGCTCGATCGACTCGGTCGCTCGGGCCGTGGGCTCGGCAACGGGGCGTGACGCGCCCGGGAGACTCGGACGCAGGCCCAGGTCGTCGGGGTGGATCAGATGACCTTCGGCTAGGATCACGCCGCGCTCCAGGGCATTTTCCAGTTCGCGGACGTTGCCGGGCCAGGGGTAGTCGCGGATCTCGCGGCGCGCGGCCCGGGAGAGCCGCAACCCTTCACGGTCGTGTCGGCGGCAGGCCTTGTCCAGGAGAACATCGGCGATGGTCAACACGTCTTCGTCGCGATCGCGCAGCGGCGGCAGGTCGATCTGCATCACGTTGAGGCGGTAGTAGAGATCGAGGCGAAACTCACCGGTCTTCGATAGGGCGCGCAGGTCGCGGTGGGTGGCGGCAATGAGGCGCACGTTCACATGCCGGGTCTCCACCGAGCCGATGCGGCGAATCTCGCCCTCCTGCAGCACGCGCAGCAGCCGCGCCTGAGCGTCCAGCGGCAGCTCGCCGATCTCGTCGAGAAAGAGGGTGCCGCCGTCGGCGGCCTCGACCAGGCCGGTACGCGCCGCGCTGGCGCCGGTGAAGGCGCCCTTCTCGTGGCCGAACAGTTCGGACTCGATCAGCGTCTCGGGGATCGCCGCGCAGTTCACGCAGATCAGGGAGGCGCCGGCGCGCTTGCTCTGCTGGTGGATGGCCCGAGCCACCAGCTCCTTGCCGGTGCCCGATTCGCCCTGGATCAGCACGGTGACGTCGGCCGGGGCGGTCTTGCGAATGCGGGTATAGACCGCCTGCATCGCCGCACACTCGCCGATCATCTGCTGGCGGGTGCCGCCATCGTCGGTAATATCGGGGGGCTCGGCGCGCTGCGAGGCCTGCTGATGCAGGACGCGGGCCACGGTCTCGAGCAGCTCATCGTGGTCGAAGGGCTTGGCCACATAGTCCACGGCGCCCTGCTTGAGGGCATCCACCGCCGAGCGCATGCTGGCGTAGCTGGTCATGATCAGCACCGGCACCGGGGCGGCGCGGGCGATCAGCTCGGTACCGGGGTCGCCGGGCAGGCGCAGGTCGCTGATCACCAGGTCGAAGCCCTGGGGCTCCTGGGCCAGGGCCTCGTCCACCGAGCCGGCCTCGCTGACCCGGTAGTCGTGGCGCTCCAGCAGGCGACGCAGCGCGGCGCGAATGATGGCTTCGTCTTCAACGATCAGAATTCGGCTCATCGGTCTCTTCACCATCCTGTCGTTCGGTGGGCAGCCACAGGCTGATGCGGGTGCCGCAGGAATGCCCGGGGGGCGGAGATTCGAGTTCGATCCTGCCATGATGCTCGGCAATGATGCTGTAGACCAGCGGCAGGCCGAGCCCGGTGCCCTCGCCCGGCGGCTTGGTGGTCGTGAAGGGCTCGAACAGGTGTTCACGGACGTGGGGGTCAAGGCCATGCCCCTCGTCGGTGACGGTCACCCGCAGCATCTCGCCGTCCGGCGCGGCATCGATGACGATGTGGCCGCCGGGCCGGCTGGCGTCCCGCGCGTTGCTGAGCAGGTTGATCATCACCTGTTGTAGCCGCTGGGCGTCGCCGATGGCTTCCAGCTCGGGGGGGCAGAGGTTGTGATAGGCCACATCCTCGCCCGAGCGTGCCAGCTGGATCAAGTGCAGCGCCTCGTCGGTGACGGTGGCGATGGCGACCGGGGCGAAGCGGGTGCCGCCCACATGGCGTCCGCCGTGGGCGAAGCCCACCAGCGAACCGACGATGCGCGAGACGCGATCGGTGAGCTGCTGGATCTGAGTGGCGGTTTCCAGTACCTCGGGGTCGTCGGTGTCGTAGCGCAGGTTCTGGGCCAGCGAGGAGATCCCGGTGATGGGGTTGCCGATCTCGTGGGCCACGCCGGCCGCCAGCTGGCCGATGGAGGCCAGCCGGGCGGCGTGCACCAGCTCATCCTCGAGCCACTTCATTTCGCTGTGATCCTCGATCAGGATCACGGTGCCCCCACGAATGTCGTCGTCCGCCTGGAGCTCGGCGCGGTGCAGGGTCAGGTAGCGGGTGCCGCCTTCCAGCGCCACCGGCTGCTTGTAGAGGTGGTCGTGCTGCTCGCCGAGCATTCGGCCGAGCAGCTCGCCCCAGGGGGCGGGCAGGCCGTCGCGCCGGGCCCCGATCACGCTGGTGCCGTCGATGCCCGAGAGCTCGGCCAAGGCGTCGTTCCACATCAGCAGCTCATCGTCGACGCCGAAGGCGCATAGCCCCACCGGCAGCCGGGTGAGAATGCGGCGGTGGTAACGGCGCAGGCCGTCGAGCTCCCGAGCCAGGCCGGTGAGCCGCGAGCGGTAGGCTTCCAGGCGGTTCTCGACGAACTGGATATCGTCGGTGGGCTCCTGGCCGCCGCGCCGGTAGGGCAGCTGGCGGTCGACGATGTCCTGGGCCACCGAGGGGCCCATCAGCCCCGAGAGGTTGGCCTGGATGCGATCGCGCAGCCGGCGCAGCGCGTAGGGGCGGCCGTCCAGCGGCGAGAGTCCCAGGTCGGCCAGGGCGCGCTCCACTTCGCGCTCGGCTACCTCCTCGCCCAGGGCCGGGGCCAGGTGGCGCTTGAAGTCGGCGCCGGTGGTGGCCACCAGCGGCAGCCGCTTGGGCCGGATCACCGCGTCCACCGAGCACGCCTCGGCGGCGGCGCGCTCGCCGTCGGAGGTGTGGGTGGCCAGCGACACCAGAATGAAGACCAGGATGTTGGCGGCCAGCGACACCAGGGTCACCACGTACCAGTCAGGCTCGCCGGCGAGCCCCTCCAGCCCCGGCGGGATCACGATCCAGGGCGTCATGCCGGTGAGCAGCGGCAGCCACATGCCGACCAGCCAGATCAGGGTGCCGACGCAGAGGCCGGCGACCATCCCCTTGCGGTTGGCCCCCGGCCAGTAGAGCAGTGCCATCAGCCCCGGCAGGCACTGGGCCATGCCGACGAAGGCCGACAGCCCCAGCGGGGTGAGATCGTGGTGGACCCCCACGGTGCGATAGAACAGCCAGCCGCCGAGGATCACCGCGGCGATCAGCGCCCGGCGCAGCCAGCGCAGCCAGCGATAGAGGTTGTGCTGAGCGTCTGGCGGATGGGCCACCAGCAGCACGTGGTTGAGGATCATGCCCGACAGCGCCAGGGCGATGATCACCATGGTGCCGCTGGTGGCCGCCAGGCCGGCGATGAAGGCCAGCGCCCGGACCCACAGCGACTCCGAGAGGCCGAAGGCCAGGTAGGCGGCGCCGATCGTCTCGTCGCTGCCCAGGGACTGGCCGGCCCAGAGGATCAGCGGCACCGGCAGTGCCATCAGCAGCAGGAACAGCGGCAGCGACCAGCTGGCCTGGAGCAGGGTGTGCCGCGACAGGGTTTCGGCGAAGGTGATGTGGAAGATATGCGGCATCAGCAGCGCCGCGGCGAAGAACAGCAGCAGCAGGGTGCGCCAGTGGGCCGGATCGGGCTGCACCACGCCGGCCTGGTAGGCCTGGCCGGGACCGTCGAGCCAGGCCTGCAGGTCGGCGGGGCCGTCGAAGACCCCGAACAGGGCGATGGCGCCCAGGGTCAGCATGGCGCCGAGCTTGACCACTGAGCCGAAGGCGATCACCGCCAGCAGGGTGTCGTGGCGGGCATGCTGGCGGCGGTGGCGGGCGCCGAACAGCATGGCGAGCAGTGCGATCAGGGCGCTGAAGGCCAGCGCCAGCAGCGCCGGCGAGGCCACACCGCCGGTCATCAGGAAGATGGCGTCGCCCAGGGTCTGGACCTGCAGGGCCAGCAGCGGCAGCACCGCCAGCAGGCTGATCACGGTGATCAGGGTGCCGACCCAGCGCGAGCGGAAGCGGAAGGCGAACAGGTCGGAGAGCGAGGTGAGCTGGTAGGTGCGGGTCATGCGCTGGATGGGCACCAGCAGTACCGGCGCCAGCAGGAAGGCGCCGGCCACCCCCAGGTAGTAGGCCAGGTAGCCATAGCCGGCGCTGGCAGCCAGCTCCAGGCTGCCATAGATCGCCCAGGCGCTGGCATAGACCCCCAGCGCCAGGGTGTAGACGGCCGGGTGGCGGGTGATACGCAGGCTGATCCAGCCGCGCTCCACCGCCAGGGCGCAGAGGAACAGCACCAGCAGGTAGCCGGTGCCCAGGGCGAAGACGCCGGCCAGGCTAGCGCTCATCGAGCTTCCTCTTCTGTTCCAGCCACAGCGTCAGGGCAATCAGCACGCCCCAGATGACGAAGGGGCGGTACCAGGCCACGCCGGGGCTCGACCAGCCGCTCATCAGCAGCGGCGAGAGCAGATAGCCGCCGAAGACCAGGAACAGCATGATGCGGTAGACGTACATGCGGGCGCCTCGCTCAGGCCGGTGGCGATGCCGTGGCATCGTCGTCGCGGGTGTGCCGGACCGGCTCGGGGTGAATGAGCGCCACGTCCCAGTGGGCCACGGCCCAGGCGAGCTGTTCGGCCACCGGGGCCCGGGCGAGCGCTTCGGGCGGCGCCTGATCCAGGGCCTGCAAGGCGGCGTGCAGCAGCGGGCGAACCGCGTCGTCGTCGGTGGGCAGCGGCGGCGCCAGGTTCTGCTTGGAGAGCTTCTGGCCGTCGGCTCCCAGGATCAGCGGCAGATGCAGGTAGCGAGGCTCGGGATAGCCCAGGGCGTGCTGCAGCTGGCGCTGCCAGGGGGTGTTGTCGAGCAGGTCGAAGCCGCGAACCACGTCGCTGATACCCTGTTCGGCGTCGTCCACCACCACCGCCAGCTGGTAGGCCCACAGGCCATCCTTGCGCTTGAGCACCACGTCGCCGAGGTCGGCGGGGTCGAAGCGCTGCTCGCCGAACAGCCGGTCCTGCCACACCACCGGCCGCAGGCCCAGGTCGCTGCGCAGCCGCCAGGCCACCGGCTTGCCGGGCTCGCGCACGCCCTCTCGGCACCAGCCGGGGTAGACGGGGTACTCGCGCCACTGCTTGCGCGAGCAGCTACAGGGATAGGCGAGCCCCCGGGCGATGAGCGCTTCGAGGGCGGCGCCGTAGGCCGGGTCGCGCCCGTGCTGCCAGGTCACCGGCCCATCCCAGTGCAGGCCGAATGCCTCGAGCTGCCGCAGGATGGCATCGGCGGCGCCGGCGGGGCAGCGCGGCGGGTCGATGTCCTCGATGCGTACCCGCCACTCGCCGCCGGCCCGGCGGGCGTCCAGGTAGCTGGCCAGGGCGGCGATCAGCGACCCGGCGTGCAGAGGGCCGGACGGCGTGGGGGCGAAGCGGCCGCGGTAGCGATTCATGGGCGACTCCGGTCGCACTGGGCCGGTATGCAAACGGGCACCCTGGGGTGCCCGTCGCGAGGGGAGCGGCAGCGCATCGGCTCAGCCGCCGAGCTGCTTTTCCTTGAGTTCCGCCAGGGTCTTGCAGTCCACGCATAGGGTGGCCGTGGGGCGGGCCTCGAGACGGCGGATGCCGATCTCCACGCCGCAGGCCTCGCAGAACCCGTAGTCGTCCTCGTCGATCTTCTCGAGGGTCTCGTTGATCTTCTTGAGCAGCTTGCGCTCGCGGTCCCGGGTGCGCAGCTCCAGGCTGAAGCCCTCCTCCTGGGTGGCGCGATCGGCCGGATCGGCGTAGTTGTTCGCCTCTTCCTGGAGGTGGCGCACGGTGCGGTCCACCTCCTCCATCAGTTCCTGTTTCCAGCCCAGCAGGATCTGTCGGAAGTGCTCCAGCTGCTGCTCGTTCATGTACTCTTCACCGGCCGCCGACTCGTACGGGGTGAACTTCTTGGGCGCTTCCGTCTTCTTGTCTGCTACTGGCATGGGACTGCCTCATTACTTGAGTGACTGCTGATCAATACCCGCCATGATGGGGCCAGGTATCTCACGCCAAAGGCATGCTTGTTTAGCTGAAAATGGCAGTGTTTGCAATACTGCCGCTCATCATTCCTTGGCGCTGCCAGCGTCCTTGGGCCGGTTCGGCATAGCATTTTCCCGCCGCCGGCCAAAGCCGCTAGAATGCGCCATTCAGCGACGCGGCACGCCCAGGCTTTCGGCCTCACGGCTTGGACCGCGCCAAATCGGAATTTGCACAGGAGTCCGCCATGTCGTGGAGTGCGCGAGTCGATCGGGTGGCCCCCTTTCGTGTGATGAGCCTGCTGGAGACCGCCCAGGCTCGCGAGGCGGCGGGGCACGATGTGATCCACCTGGAGGTGGGCGAGCCCGATTTTCCCACCCCCGCGCCGGTGGTCGCCGCCGGCCAGGCGGCCCTGGCCGCAGGGCATACTCGCTATACGCCGGCGGCGGGGCTGCCGGCACTGCGCGAGGCGATCGCCGGCCACTACGCCGAGCACTTCGGCGCTGAGGTCGACCCGCGGCGCATCCTGGTCACCCCCGGCGCCTCCGGGGCGCTGCTGCTGGCCAGCCAGCTGCTGGCGGGCCCCGGCGACCGGGTGCTGATGGCCGATCCCAACTACCCCTGCAACCGCCACTTCATGGCCCTGGCCGGCGCCGAAGTGGACGCCGTGCCGGTGGGCCCCGAGAGCGGCTGGCAGCTGGATGCGGCGCTGGTCGATGCCCATTGGCGCGACGCCACCCGCCTGGCCATGCTGGCCACGCCCTCGAACCCCACCGGCCATATGCTCGAGGCGGGCCAGCTCGGCGCGGTGGCCGAGACGGTGGCAGCGAAGGGTGGCCAGCTGCTGGTGGACGAGATCTATCAGGGGCTCTGCTATGACCTCGAGCCGCTCTCGGTGGCGGCGATCACCCCGGACGCCTTCGTGGTCAACAGCTTCTCCAAGTATTTCGGCATGACCGGCTGGCGGCTGGGCTGGCTGCTGGCGCCGGAGGCGGCGGTGGAGCCGCTGACGCGCCTGGCTCAGAACGTGTTCCTGGCCGCGTCCACCCCGGCCCAGCATGCGGCGCTGGCCGCCTTCACGCCGGAGTGCCGGGCCCTGCTCGAGACCCAGCGGCGCGAGCTGGGGCAGCGTCGGGATGCCCTGCTGGCGAGGCTGGCGCGCCTCGACCTGGCGCCTTCGCTGCCGCCCCAGGGGGCCTTCTACCTGTGGCTGGATATCTCCCGCTACAGCCATGACAGCCAGGCCTTCTGCCGGCGCCTTCTGGAGGAGGAGAACGTGGCGATCACGCCCGGGATCGACTTCGCCCTGAGCGGTGGCGAGCGCCATGTGCGCATCGCCTTCACCACCGGCATCGCCCGGCTCGAGGAGGCTGTGGAACGCCTCGAGCGCTTCCTGGCGCGCCTCTAGGCCATGGAGTACCCGACGCTCCTCCCCGGGGTGCTGCGGCGGCGCTATAAGCGCTTTCTCGCCGAGGTGCGCCTCGATGACGGCCGCGATGTCGTCGCCCACTGCCCCAACACCGGCTCCATGCGGGCGGTCAATGTGCCGGGATGCAGGGTGTGGCTCGCGCCCAGTGACAACCCGGCGCGCAAGCTGGCCTGGACCTGGGAACTGATCGAGCTGCCCCAGCCCGATGGCAGCGTGGCGTTGGCCTCGGTGCACACCGGACGGACCAACCGCATCGTCGAGGAGGCGCTGTGCGCCGGCAGGGTCCCCGGGCTCGCCGGCTACACCACCCTCAAGCGGGAGACGAAGGTGGCGCTGGGTGACGGCAAGGCGTCGCGTCTCGACTTTCGCCTGGAGGATCCGGTGCGGGGGACGGCCTTCGTGGAGGTCAAGCAGGTGACGCTGAAGGAGGCCGACGGGCACGGCTACTTTCCCGATGCGGTCAGCGAGCGCGGCCGCCGGCACCTGGAGGCCCTGGCGGCACTGGCCGCCGGTGGCGATCGCGCCGTGCTGCTGTTCTGCGTGGCGCATACCGGTATCGGTGACGTGGCCCCGGCGGCGCACCTCGACCCGGCCTACGCGGCGACGCTGCGCGAGGTGGCGGGAGAGGGCGTCGAGGTGCTGGCCCACGGCTGCGTGATCGAGCGACGCGGGGAGTTGCCCACCGCCATTCGCCTGGGCGGGGCGCTGCCGGTGTCGCTCGCGGGCCGGGCGCAGACGCTCGGCGTCGATTGAGCGGGCGAGCGTCGCCCGAGGCACCTTCCGGCGGGTTCAGCGGTTGATGTAGAAGCGCTGGATAAAATTGACGCTGGCCGGCTCCCGGTTGCGGTCGTAGCGCACGTCCAGTTCAAAACGCATCGGCTCGTCGTCATGAATGCGGAAGACGGCGATCTGCGAGATGCTGTCGCCGTCGCGGAGGCTGCGGAAGGAGAGCGGTGAGGCAGCCTGGCCGCCGATGTCGCCGACCTGGCCGTCGACCTGGGCGTTCACCGGGCGGGTGGAGCCGTCCTCGAGCTCCTCGAGCACGCTGACGTTGAGTACCGCCATGGCCGGGCTGCGCTGAATGTTGTGCTCGGCGGCGACCTCCTCGGTGAGAAAGCTGGTGCTCACGGCGCTGTAGTGGATCTGGTAGTTGTCGACCCGCTCGTACTGCTGGGCCTGGAGCGGCAGGGCCAGGCACAGCAGCGCCAGGCCTGTGGCCAGGCGGGCCAGAAGGGTTTGGTGATTCATGCTTGCTCCTCCCCTGATCGTGTTGTGCGCTGCCTGAATGCCGGCTGCGCTCGCCGACTTTTCGGACAACGCCTTGGCGGCGCGCCCTGACAGGCCGGTGGGCTCACTCCTGCCGTCGGCTGACGCGAAAGATGGCGATCTCGCCGAACAGGTTGGGCCACAGCCGCGAGGTCCAGTGCCCCTCGTGGTCGCGGATGCCCACCGCGCGGTCGGTGATGATCAGACCCTTTTCCCGGCACAGGTGTTCAAAGTCGTTGAAGGTCGACAGGTGAATGTTGGGGGTGTCGTACCAGGCGTGGGGCAGCGACTTGGAAACGGGCATGTAGCCGCGGATGCCGAGATGCACGCGGTGGCGCCAATAGGCGAAGTTGGGGAAGGTGATGATGCACTCGTCGGCGACCCGCAGCATCTCGTCGAGCATGCGGTCGGGCCGGCGCAGCGCCTGCAGCGCCTGGGTCATCACCACCAGGTCGTAGGTGTCGTCCTCGAAGTTGGCGAGCCCCTCGTCGAGGTTCTGTTCGATGACGTTGACCCCCTTGCCGACGCAGGCGGTGATGCCCTCCGGGTCGATCTCCAGCCCGTAGCCGGTGACTGCCTTGTGCTCGGCCAGCGAGGCCAGCAGGGTGCCGTCGCCGCAGGCCAGGTCGAGGATATGGGCGCCGTCCGGCACCCAGCGGTGAATCAGTTTCAGGTCGGCGCGCATCAGGCAGCTTCCTCCAGGCCCTGCTCCCGGGCCACGCGTGACATGAAGGCGGCGAACACCGCCTGGTAGCGCGGCTCGGGCAGCAGGAAGGCATCGTGGCCGTGGGGCGAGTCGATGTTGACGTAGCTGACCGGCTTGCCGGCGCGCACCAGGGCGTCGACCAGTTCCTTGGAACGCGACGGCGGGAAGCGCCAGTCGCTGGTGAAGCTCACCACCAGGAAGGGGCAGCGCGAAGGGGCGAGCGCCTTGGCTAGCACCCCGCCGTGGGCCGCGGAGGGGTCGAAGTAGTCGAGCGCCTTGGTCATCAGCAGATAGGTGTTGGCATCGAAGGAGTTGGAGAAGGTGTCGCCCTGGTAGCGCAGGTAGGACTCCACCTGGAACTCCACCCCGTAGCCGAAGTTGAGGTCCTCGCTGCGCAGGTCGCGACCGAACTTGCTGCCCATGGCGTCTTCCGAGAGGTAGGTGATATGGCCCACCATGCGCGCCAGCTTGAGGCCGCGGCGCGGCGCCGTGCCATGCTCGAGGTACCAGCCGTCATGGAACTCCGGGTCCGAGCGAATGGCCTGGCGAGCGACCTCGTTGAAGGCGATGTTCTGCGCCGAGAGCTTGGGCGTGGCGGCGATCACCACCGCATTGGCGATACGCTCGGGGTAGCTCAGCGTCCACTGCAGCACCTGCATGCCGCCCAGGCTGCCACCGATCACCGCGGCGAAACGCTCGATGCCCAGGCGGTCGGCCAGGCGGGCCTGGCTGTGCACCCAATCGCCCACCGTCACCATGGGGAACTCCGGCCCCCACAGCCGGCCGGTGTCGCGATTCTCGCTGATCGGGCCGGTGCTGCCGTGGCAGCCGCCCAGGTTGTTCAGCGAGACCACGAAGAAGCGGTTGGTGTCGATCGACTTGCCTGGGCCGATATGGGCGTCCCACCAGCCCGGCTTGCGCTCGTCGGCGTCGTGGTAGCCGGCGGCATGATGGTGCCCCGACAGGGCATGGCAGATCAGCACCGCATTGCTGCGCTCGGCGTTGAGGGTGCCATAGGTCTCGTAGACGAGGTCGTAGGCCGGCAGCGTCTTGCCGCAGGCCAGATCCAGGGGGTCGTCGAAGTGCGCCGTCTGGGGCGTCACCAGGCCGACCGAATCGCGGGGAAGCTCGGGCATTGTGTTATTCGGTGTCCAGTCGTGCGGGTGCGGCGTGGGCCCGGGCGTTACAGGCCGACCAGTGCGCCAGAGATGCCGGCGGCCCGGGTCAGGGAGCCAACCACGATACCATCGATGATGCTGATGGCGATGAAAACCACGATCGGTGACAGGTCGATCATGCCCAGCGGCGGGATGACCTTGCGCACCGGGGCCATGATCGGTTCCACCAGCTGCATGATCAGCAGCGCCCCGGGGTGGCTGGCGTTGGGCGCCACCCAGCTCAAGATGATCATCACGATCAGCGCGAAGAAGTAGATCTTGAGGATGGCATTGGCGATGGCCGCCACCGCGCCGATGGCGATGCCCGCCACCGGCGGCATGCCGAAGCCGGCGATCTGCAGAATCACCACGATGCTCACCGCCTTTAGCACGAAGGCGGCGGCCAGGGTCGCCATATCGAAGCGCCCCATCACCGGGCCGAGGAAGCCCTGGAAGGGACGCACCACCGGCTGGGTGATCTTGACCACCGATTGGCTGATGGGGTTGTAGTAGTCCGCGCCCGACGCCTGCAGCAGAAAGCGCAGCATCATCATGAAGATGTAGATATTAATCAGGGTGTTGATCAGCAGCAGACCGGCATTTCCCAGCTGATTGCCCATGGGGCCTCTCCTTGTTTGTAAAATCTTGCCGACTTTTTGGAAAAAGCCTAAGGAAACACTGCACAAATGTCTGCGCGAGCGAATCGCTGCGTTGCGCGGTGCGCGGAATCCTCACATATACCTCATATGCTCCGGTTCCTGTGCTCCGTGCGCCTTGCGCTTCATCTCGCTCGGCGATTTGTTCAGCGCTTCCCTAACGCGTGCCGAATTCCTCGGCCATCTCTCGGGCGCGGGCGGCGCAGGCGTCCATGGCGTCACGCATGATGTCGCGCAGCCCGGCCTGCTCGAGGTGCTCGATGGCACGCTCGGTGGTGCCGCCGGGCGACATCACGTTGCGCTTGAGTTGGGCCGGTGGCTGATCGCTGAGCTGCGCCATGCGTGCCGCCCCCAGCGCCGTCTGCAGGGCCAGGCGCCGGGCGGTGTCGGCGGGCAGCCCCTGCTGGACGCCGGCCTCTTCCATGGCTTCGAACATCAGGAAGAAATAGGCGGGGGCGCTGCCGGAGACGGCGGTGACCGCGTCGAGCAGCGCCTCCTCCTTGACCCACTCGACCAGGCCCACGGCCTCGAGCAGCCGGGTAGCCTCGGCGCGCTGCTCATCGCTGACGTCGGCGTTGGCGAACAGGCCGCAGGCGCCGGCGCCCACCAGCGAGGGGGTGTTAGGCATGCAGCGGATCAGCGGCAGGCCGCCGCCCAACCACTGGTTCAGCGTCTCGGCATCGATGCCGGCGGCCACCGAGACGATCAGCGGGCGCAGACGCTGCAGGGTGTCGCGCAGGCTCTCGCAGACCTCGCGCATCACCTGCGGCTTGACCGCCAGCACCACCACGTCGGCACCTTGTACGGCAGAGGCGTTGTCGGTGTTGGTGCGAATGCCGTAGCGCTCATGGATCGGCGCCAGGAAGGCGTCGCTGGGCGAGGTGGCGGTGATGGCGGTGGCCGGATGGCCGTTGTCGATCATTCCGCCGATGATGGCGCTGGCCATGTTGCCGGCGCCGATGAAGGTGACTCTGCTGGCCATGCGATCTGTCCTTTCTCTGCTGTGAATCACGCCGGCCGGCGGCCGACGCGTAGGTGCCGTCATCGAGGCGAGCGTTCGCCGAAGATGGCCGTGCCCAGCCGCACCAGGGTGGCGCCCTCCAGGATGGCGGCTTCCAGGTCGCCGCTCATGCCCATCGACAGGGTGTCCAGCGGCGCCCCGGGGAACCGTGCGCGCAGCGCCTCCTGGGCCTCGCGCAGCCGGGCATAGGGCCGCCGCTGAGTCGCCAGGTCGTCGGCCGGCGCAGGGATCGCCATCAGTCCGCGCAGGCGCAGCGATGGCAGCGCCAGCACCGCCTCGGCCAGCGCCGGCAGCGTGTCGAGGGTGACGCCCGACTTGCTCGCCTCGTTGCTGATATTGACCTGCAGGCAGACGTTGAGCGGTGCCATGTCGGCCGGGCGCTGATCGTTGAGGCGCCGGGCGATCTTCTCACGGTCGAGGCTGTGTACCCAGGCAAAATGCTCGGCGACGGCGCGGGTCTTGTTGGATTGCAGTGGGCCGATGAAATGCCACACGATATCCGTCAGGTCGGCCAGCTCGGCCTGCTTGTCGAGGGCCTCCTGGAGGTAGTTCTCGCCGAAGTCCCGCTGGCCCAGCTTTCGCGCCTCGCGAATCGCCGCTGCCGGCTTGGTCTTGCTGACTGCCAGCAAGCGTGCGTCGTCGTCGGCCCGCCCGGCGGCCGCCAGGGCCTCGGCCAGCCGTCGGCGTGCGGCCGCCAGCGAGTCGCGAAGTACGAGATCCGTCATCTCAGCCACACGAAGTTCGCCATGTCGAAAGGTCTGTCATACTAAGTGAAACCGTATCTGGGAGCAGGGGAAGTGCATGGATATTACCGAACTGCTGGCGTTCTCGGCAAAGCAGAACGCCTCTGACCTGCATCTGTCGGCGGGACTGCCGCCGATGATCCGCGTCGATGGCGATATTCGCCGGCTCAACGTGCCGGCCATGGAGGACCGCGAAGTCCGCAAGCTGATCTACGACATCATGGGAGATCGCCAGCGGCGCGACTACGAGGAGTTCTTCGAGACCGACTTCTCCTTCGAGGTGCCTGGGGTGGCGCGCTTTCGTGTCAACGCCTTCAATCAGGCCCGGGGTGCCGGGGCGGTGTTTCGCACCATCCCCAGCGAGGTGTTGACGATGGACGATTTGGGGCTCGGCGATGTCTTCCGGCGCCTCTCCCTGCTGCCCCGGGGGCTGGTGCTGGTGACCGGCCCCACCGGTTCGGGCAAGAGCACCACCCTGGCGGCGATGATCGACTACATCAACGATCATCGATACGACCATATCCTGACCATCGAGGATCCGGTGGAGTTCGTACACCGCAGCAAGCGCTGCCTGATCAACCAGCGCGAGGTGCACCGCGATACCCACGGCTTCGCCCCGGCACTGCGCAGCGCGCTGCGCGAGGACCCCGACGTGATCCTGGTCGGCGAGCTCCGTGACCTGGAGACCATTCGCCTGGCGCTGACCGCCGCCGAGACCGGCCACCTGGTCTTCGGTACCCTGCATACCACCTCGGCGGCCAAGACCATCGACCGGATCATCGACGTCTTCCCCGGCGAGGAGAAGGCTATGGTGCGCTCGATGCTCTCGGAGTCGCTGCAGGGGGTGATCGCCCAGACCCTGCTCAAGCGCCAGGGGGGCGGCCGGGTCGCCGCCCACGAGATACTGATCGCCACCGCGGCGGTGCGCAACCTGATCCGCGAGGACAAGGTGGCGCAGATCTATTCCGCCATCCAGACCAGCGGCAATCTGGGCATGCAGACGCTGGATGCTTCCCTGGCCAAGCTGGTCAGCGACAACGTGGTGGCCAGGGAAGAGGCCCAGGCGCGTGCCAAGAGTGTGCTGACGCCGTAAGCAACCGACCATCACCCAGGGGAGCCGCTAGATGACCGCACGCGAATGGCTGGAACAGCTGCTGGGCATCATGTCCCAGAAGGAAGCCTCGGACCTGTTGATCTCGGTGCAAGCGCCGCCGACGCTGAAGATGGCCGGCAAGTTGACCGCGCTGGGCGACCAGCGGCTGTCGGTGGAGCAGGTGCGGGAGCTGGTCTACGCGGCGCTGCCGGAGGGATTCAAGGAGCGCTTTCACCGCGAGCGGGAAGCTAACTTCGCCTTGAGCCTCTCGGGGCGAGGGCGCTTTCGCGTCAGCGCCTTCCAGCAGCGCAACCAGATGGCCATGGTGATCCGCCGCATCGCCTATGACATCCCGCACCTGGAGGAGCTGTCGCTGCCGCCGGTGCTGGGTGAGCTGGCCAACATCAAGCGGGGCCTGGTATTCGTGGTAGGCGGCACCGGTACCGGCAAGTCGACCACCCTGGCGTCGATGATCCAGCAGCGCAACGAGACCATCGGCGGCCATATCATCAGCGTCGAGGACCCCATCGAGTATGTCCATCCCCACAAGAAGGCAATCATCAACCAGCGGGAAGTGGGAATCGATACCGACTCCTTCGAAGTGGCGCTGAAGAACACCCTGCGGCAGGCGCCGGACGTGATCCTGATCGGCGAGGTGCGCACCCGCGAGACCATGGAGCACGCCCTGACCTTTGCCGAGACCGGCCACCTTTGCCTGGCCACCCTGCACGCCAACAATGCCAACCAGGCGCTGGACCGGATCATTCACTTCTTCCCCCATGAGCGCCACGAGCAGATCTGGCTCGACCTGTCGCTGAACCTGCATGCCATCGTCGCCCAGCAGCTGCTGCCCACCGTGGACGGCGGTCGCTGCCCGGCCATCGAGGTGCTGCTGCGCACCCCGCTGGTGGGCGACCTGGTGCGCAAGGGCGATGTCGGGGAGATCAAGAACGTCATGAGCCGCTCCCGTGACCTCGGCATGCAGACCTTCGATCAGGCGCTCTATGAGCTGTTCAAGGCGGGGAAGATCAGCGAGGAAGTGGCGCTGGTGCATGCCGATTCCGCCAACGACCTGCGCATGATGATCAAGTATGGTGACGAGAGCAGCGATGCCCTGGCCAAGGCGCAGGACAGCGCGCAGCGGCTTTCGCTGCGCGATGAGGACGACTTTTAGGTTCTTCGCACTTTAGCGTGAACATGTTTGGCAGGTTTGATGGTGGGAGGCCGGCTCTGCCGGGCGAAGGCGCCGGAGGCGCTCCATGGGTAGCGCTGCGCGCTACTTCGCGAGCTGAAGTCGAGGCGTCGAACCGTCCCTCCCACATAGCCTGTTCACGCCAGTCTGCGAAGAACCGAATTTTAGGGAGCGTAGACGCCGCCGAGCACCCGGGGGCCGGCGGCGCCGGTGACCGCGGGCAGGTTGCCGGGCAGGCCGGCGAGCCGCCGCCACGCCAGCCAGGCGAAGGCGCCGGCCTCCAGCCAGTCGGCGGGCCAGCCCCAGTCGGCGCTGGCGATTAGCGGCGTGTCGGGCAGGTGGCGTGCCAGCCGATCCAGCAGGTGGGGGTTGTGGGCGCCGCCGCCGCAGGGGATCAGGGCCGCCGGGCGCGGCGCTCCGTAGCGTTCGCGTGCCATCTCCACGCCCAGTGCCACGCTGGTGGCGGTCAGCTCCGCCAGGGTGGCCTGGACGTCGGCGGGCGCTTCGTTTCCGGTTAGCTGGCGCGCCAGCCAGTCGAGATGAAAGACCTCGCGGCCGGTGCTGCGCGGCGGCGGGCGATGGAAGAAGGGCTCGGCGAGCAGTCGCTCTAGCAGGGCCTCGTCCACCTGCCCCGAGGCCGCCCAGGCGCCGTTGGCATCGAAGCGCCCGCCGCAGTGACGGGCGTGCCAGGCGTCCAGCAGCACATTGGCCGGGCCGGTATCGAAGCCGGTCACCTCGGCGTCGTGGTCGGCCGGCGGCAGGAGTGTCAGGTTGGCGAAACCGCCCAGGTTGAGTACCAGCCGCCACGCGCCCTGGTGGCGGAACAGCGCTTCGTGAAAGGCGGGTGCCAGGGGGGCGGCCTGCCCGCCGGCGGCCAGGTCGCGGCGCCGAAAATCGGCCACCACCCGGCAGCCGGTCAGCTCCGCGAGCAGGCTCGGGTTGTCCAGCTGCAGGGTATAGGCGGGGCCGCCAGCGTGTCCCCAGGGGGCATGTTCGATGGTCTGGCCGTGGCTGCCGATGGCGGCAATGGCCTCGGGCCGCGAGTCGCTGGCGTCGAGCAGCCGCGTCACCGCCTTGGCCTGCAGACGGCAGAAGGCATCTTCGGCGGCGGCCAGGACGGCAAAGTCGACATGCTCGGCCTGGCACAGTGTCAGCAGCTGCTGGCGTAGCGTCTCCGGCATGAGTTCGGCGTGGCTGGCCAGCAGCCTTGCCTGGCCTGTCGATACGACCTGGACCAGGGCGGCGTCGATGCCGTCCAGGCTGGTGCCGGACATCAGGCCAATGAACAGTGACATGCGCTTTATCTCCCGTGACCGCGGCCCCTCCGCGAAGCCTCAAGTCATGCTACCATCCTGCCCCATTCGATGGACCCTGCCCGCAGGGCCGAGCAACCGATTTGCCGTGGAGTAGGAGACGATGAGCGATGTCGCGAGCGCGCTGGCGCTGCTGCAGCGTGGTACCCAGGAAATCCTGATCGAGGATGAGCTCAAGAAAAAGCTCGACTCCGGTCGCAAGCTGCGGATCAAGGCGGGTTTCGATCCGACGGCGCCGGACCTGCATCTGGGCCATAGCGTGCTGCTGACCAAGATGCGCCAGTTCCAGGACCTCGGGCACGAGGTGATCTTCCTGATCGGCGACTTCACCGGCCGCATCGGCGACCCTACTGGCAAGAACGTCACTCGTAAGCCGCTCACCGAGGAGGAGGTCAAGGCCAATGCCCAGACCTATCGGGAGCAGGTGTTCAAGATCCTCGACCCCGACAAGACCGAGGTGCGTTTCAACTCAGAGTGGTTCTCCTCGATGAGCGCCGCCGACATGATCGAGCTGGCCGGCCAGAGCACTGTGGCGCGGATGCTCGAGCGCGACGACTTCGACAAGCGCTATGCCTCCGGCCAGCCGATCTCGATCCACGAGTTTCTCTACCCGCTAGTACAGGGCTATGACTCGGTGGCGCTCGAGGCCGACGTGGAGCTCGGCGGTACCGATCAGAAGTTCAACCTGCTGATGGGACGCGAGATCCAGAAGCACTTCGGCATGGAGCCGCAGGTGGTCATCACCATGCCGCTGCTTGAGGGGCTCGACGGCGTGCAGAAGATGTCCAAGTCCTTGGGCAACTACGTGGGCGTCGACGAAGCGCCGGGCGCCATGTTCAACAAGCTGGTCTCGATGCCCGACAGCCTGATGTGGCGCTATTTCGAGCTGCTCTCCCTCAAGGCAAACGAAGAGATCGAAGCGCTCAAGCGAGACGTCCAGGCCGGTGCCAACCCCCGCGACATCAAGATGGTGCTGGCCCGCGAGCTGATCGGCCGCTACCACGGCGAAGAGGCGGCTGCCAATGCCCACCGGTCGGCGGGAAACCAGCTCGCGGAGGGGGAGCTGCCTGAGGACCTGCCGGAGGTTGAGGTAGAGTTCGAAGGCAGCGCCCAGGCGCCGATCGCCGCGGTGCTCAACCGCTCGGGGCTTGCCAGCAACAGCGCCCAGGCCAAGGACATGCTGGGCAACGGCCGGGTCAAGGTGGATGGTGACGTGGTGGCCAAGGATGCGATGCTTGATACCGGCAAGAGCTACGTCATTCAGGCGGGGAAGAAGCGCTACGCCCGCGTCATCATCAAGTAAGTTGCCCTTTGGCAGATTCTGCAGCGCCCGCCTCGTGCGGGCGCTGTCGTCTCTGCCCGGGGCGCAAAAGCATCCACAGGGGGTTGTCTCTGAGCACCTGTGGACAGGTTCGCTGTCTTCGTCTCGCCATGCCCGGGTCAGGCGCCTGAAATATTTGGCTCTTCGCCTTTGGCGTGAGGTGAGCATGTTTGGCAGGTTTCATGGTGGGAGGCCGGCTCTGCCGGGCGAAGGCGCCACAGGCGCCCCATGGGTAGCGCTGCGCGCTACTTCGCGAGCTAAAGTCCCCTCCCACAGGGCAATTTCACGCCAGTCTCCGATGAACCGAATATTTTTACAGCCGCCCCTTGCAGGGGGCGGGGGAAAGCCTTAAAGTACGCATCCGCTGCCGGCAACGGGCAACGTTGCAGGCGGTGACAAGAGTGGTAAGTGGTTGTCTCGCTTTGGGTTTTTCGAATCGCTTCGCAAAGTTCCGACTTGACGCCCGCGGCGGATTCGGTAGAATACGCCCCACTCGACACAGAGACCCGTCAGGGGCTCTGAGCGGCCACCAGCAACGCTGGGCTTCGACGCCACGCTCACAGCAGTGAGGCAGCGAAGAGAGTTGACAAGCTCAGCCGGGTCAGTAGAATACGCCTTCCTCGCAGGGCGCTGGCGAGGCCGGAAGCTCCGGTCACGGCAGCAAGCGAGACGCTCCGCTCCTCGGGTTGAAATTGAGGGGAGTCAGGGGCCGCTCTTTAACAATCGATCAGGTAATTCATGTGGGCGCTTGTCGATGAGGTGGTGAGAAGTCACACCATTATCAAGGCAAGCGACTCGTCAAAGACTTTCGGGTCTTTTTGAGAACGTTTGAACCTTGAGCCAAGTTTGGTTCGCTTCCTCCTTCGGGAGGGCAAGAACTATATGATCTTAAACTGAAGAGTTTGATCATGGCTCAGATTGAACGCTGGCGGCAGGCCTAACACATGCAAGTCGAGCGGAAACGACGGGAGCTTGCTCCCGGGCGTCGAGCGGCGGACGGGTGAGTAATGCATAGGAATCTGCCCGGTAGTGGGGGATAACCTGGGGAAACTCAGGCTAATACCGCATACGTCCTACGGGAGAAAGCAGGGGCTCTTCGGACCTTGCGCTATCGGATGAGCCTATGTCGGATTAGCTAGTTGGTGAGGTAATGGCTCACCAAGGCGACGATCCGTAGCTGGTCTGAGAGGATGATCAGCCACATCGGGACTGAGACACGGCCCGAACTCCTACGGGAGGCAGCAGTGGGGAATATTGGACAATGGGGGCAACCCTGATCCAGCCATGCCGCGTGTGTGAAGAAGGCTTTCGGGTTGTAAAGCACTTTCAGTGGGGAAGAAGGCTTTCGGGTTAATACCCCGGAAGAAGGACATCACCCACAGAAGAAGCACCGGCTAACTCCGTGCCAGCAGCCGCGGTAATACGGAGGGTGCGAGCGTTAATCGGAATTACTGGGCGTAAAGCGCGCGTAGGTGGCTTGATAAGCCGGTTGTGAAAGCCCCGGGCTCAACCTGGGAACGGCATCCGGAACTGTCAGGCTAGAGTGCAGGAGAGGAAGGTAGAATTCCCGGTGTAGCGGTGAAATGCGTAGAGATCGGGAGGAATACCAGTGGCGAAGGCGGCCTTCTGGACTGACACTGACACTGAGGTGCGAAAGCGTGGGTAGCAAACAGGATTAGATACCCTGGTAGTCCACGCCGTAAACGATGTCGACTAGCCGTTGGGTCCTTCGCGGACTTTGTGGCGCAGTTAACGCGATAAGTCGACCGCCTGGGGAGTACGGCCGCAAGGTTAAAACTCAAATGAATTGACGGGGGCCCGCACAAGCGGTGGAGCATGTGGTTTAATTCGATGCAACGCGAAGAACCTTACCTACCCTTGACATCGAGAGAAGTTTCCAGAGATGGATTCGTGCCTTCGGGAGCTCTCAGACAGGTGCTGCATGGCTGTCGTCAGCTCGTGTTGTGAAATGTTGGGTTAAGTCCCGTAACGAGCGCAACCCTTGTCCCTATTTGCCAGCGATTCGGTCGGGAACTCTAGGGAGACTGCCGGTGACAAACCGGAGGAAGGTGGGGACGACGTCAAGTCATCATGGCCCTTACGGGTAGGGCTACACACGTGCTACAATGGTCGGTACAAAGGGTTGCCAACTCGCGAGAGTGCGCTAATCCCATAAAGCCGATCTCAGTCCGGATCGGAGTCTGCAACTCGACTCCGTGAAGTCGGAATCGCTAGTAATCGTGAATCAGAATGTCACGGTGAATACGTTCCCGGGCCTTGTACACACCGCCCGTCACACCATGGGAGTGGACTGCACCAGAAGTGGTTAGCCTAACTTCGGAGGGCGATCACCACGGTGTGGTTCATGACTGGGGTGAAGTCGTAACAAGGTAGCCGTAGGGGAACCTGCGGCTGGATCACCTCCTTAAACGACATATCGCCGCCTCGCGGCAAGTGCTCACAATGAATTACCTGATCGGCCAGAGCAAAGACTGTTTGGGTCTGTAGCTCAGTTGGTTAGAGCGCACCCCTGATAAGGGTGAGGTCGGCAGTTCAAGTCTGCCCAGACCCACCAAATTTGCGTGATACTGCGTTGCTTCGATACTCGCATAGCAGGCTATGCGTCGCATCGAAGCGCCTTGTCTCACACAAATTTCCTTCGGGGCCATAGCTCAGCTGGGAGAGCGCCTGCCTTGCACGCAGGAGGTCAGCGGTTCGATCCCGCTTGGCTCCACCACTTTCCTTGGAAAGTCCGGAACGGCTCAGCTGAGGGAGCGCCTGCCTTGCACGTCAGGTGGTCAGTCCGGGGTCGCGGGCGACTTCGATCCCGCTTGGCTCCACCATCTTCTCAGCCTTAAGCCGTAAGCTTGAAGCTGTAAGAAAACCCCATCAAAACAGTCTAACGTTAGCGCTAAGCTATAAGCTTTGACGACACTGCAAGGTGTTGACTTAAAGCTTACAGCTTAGGGCTTACCGCTCTAAATGCTCTTTAACAATGTGAATCATGCTGACAAGTTCCTTTCTGAGAAGAAAGGACATGAGATACGTCTCAAGCGTATCCGGCAATTGTCGTACGTAATCGCCGACCAGACCCTTTCGGGTTATATGGTCAAGCGATTAAGCGCATACGGTGGATGCCTAGGCAGCCAGAGGCGATGAAAGACGTGGAAGCCTGCGATAAGGCTCGGCGAGGTGGCAAACAACCTGTGACCCGGGCATCTCTGAATGGGGAAACCCACCCTGCATCAGCAGGGTATCCCACACTGAATCCATAGGTGTTGGGAGGCGAACCGGGGGAACTGAAACATCTAAGTACCCCGAGGAAAAGAAATCAACCGAGATTCCCCCAGTAGCGGCGAGCGAACGGGGACCAGCCCTTAAGCTGGTGAATGGTTAGGCGAACGCGCTGGGAAGCGCGACCATAGCGGGTGATAGTCCCGTAGCCGAAAGCCTGATCCAGTGAAATCGAGTAGGTCGGGGCACGTGAAACCTTGACTGAAGACGGGGGGACCATCCTCCAAGGCTAAATACTCCTGGCTGACCGATAGTGAACCAGTACCGTGAGGGAAAGGCGAAAAGAACCCCGGCGAGGGGAGTGAAATAGATCCTGAAACCGTATGCGTACAAGCAGTGGGAGCACGCTCGTCGTGTGACCGCGTACCTTTTGTATAATGGGTCAGCGACTTATATTCAGTGGCGAGCTTAACCGATTAGGGGAGGCGTAGGGAAACCGAGTCTTAACTGGGCGACCAGTCGCTGGATATAGACCCGAAACCGGGCGATCTATCCATGAGCAGGTTGAAGGTTGAGTAACATCAACTGGAGGACCGAACCAGGATCTGTTGAAAAAGATTTGGATGACTTGTGGATCGGAGTGAAAGGCTAATCAAGCCCGGAGATAGCTGGTTCTCCTCGAAAGCTATTTAGGTAGCGCCTCACGTATCACCACCGGGGGTAGAGCACTGTTTCGGCTAGGGGGTCATCCCGACTTACCAACCCGAGGCAAACTCCGAATACCGGTGAGTGCCAGCGTGGGAGACACACAGCGGGTGCTAACGTCCGTTGTGAAAAGGGAAACAACCCAGACCGTCAGCTAAGGTCCCCAAATCCTGGTTAAGTGGGAAACGATGTGGGAAGGCTCAGACAGCTAGGAGGTTGGCTTAGAAGCAGCCATCCTTTAAAGAAAGCGTAATAGCTCACTAGTCGAGTCGGCCTGCGCGGAAGATGTAACGGGGCTAAACCAGGTACCGAAGCTACGGGCTTGCCGAATGGCAAGCGGTAGAGGAGCGTCGTGTACGCCGACGAAGGTGAGTCGAGAGGCTTGCTGGAGGTATCACGAGTGCGAATGCTGACATGAGTAACGACAAGGGGAGTGAAAAACTCCCCCGCCGGAAGACCAAGGGTTTCTGTTCGACGCTAATCGGAGCAGAGTGAGTCGGCCCCTAAGGCGAGGCCGAAAGGCGTAGTCGATGGGAAACGGGTCAATATTCCCGTACCTCACTGTATTGCGATGGGGGGACGAAGAAGGCTAGGTGAGCCAGGCGTTGGTTGTCCTGGTGAAAGCTTGTAGGCTGGGGGTTCAGGCAAATCCGGATCCCTAAGGCCGAGAAGCGAGACGAACACCCCACGGGGTGGAAGTCATCGATGCCACGCTTCCAGGAAAAGCCTCTAAGCTTCAGATACAGTGGGACCGTACCCCAAACCGACACAGGTGGTCAGGTAGAGAATACCCAGGCGCTTGAGAGAACTCGGGTGAAGGAACTAGGCAAAATGGTGCCGTAACTTCGGGAGAAGGCACGCCGCCACTACGTGAAGGCCCTCGCGGCCGGAGCGGAAGGCGGTCGAAGATACCAGGTGGCTGCAACTGTTTATTAAAAACACAGCACTCTGCAAACGCGTAAGCGGACGTATAGGGTGTGACGCCTGCCCGGTGCCGGAAGGTTAATTGATGGTGTTAGCCCTCGGGCGAAGCTCCTGATCGAAGCCCCGGTAAACGGCGGCCGTAACTATAACGGTCCTAAGGTAGCGAAATTCCTTGTCGGGTAAGTTCCGACCTGCACGAATGGCGTAATGATGGCCACGCTGTCTCCACCCGAGACTCAGTGAAATTGAAATCGCAGTGAAGATGCTGTGTACCCGCGGCTAGACGGAAAGACCCCGTGAACCTTTACTATAGCTTCACACTGGACGCTGATGTTGCCTGTGTAGGATAGCTGGGAGGCTTGGAAACCCGGACGCCAGTTCGGGTGGAGCCAACCTTGAAATACCAGCCTGGCATCATTGGCGTTCTAACTCAGGTCCGTGATCCGGATCGAGGACAGTGTGTGGTGGGTAGTTTGACTGGGGCGGTCTCCTCCCAAAGCGTAACGGAGGAGCACGAAGGTACCCTCAGCACGGTCGGAAATCGTGCAATGAGTGCAAGAGCATAAGGGTGCTTGACTGCGAGACAGACACGTCGAGCAGGTACGAAAGTAGGTTCTAGTGATCCGGTGGTTCTGTATGGAAGGGCCATCGCTCAACGGATAAAAGGTACTCCGGGGATAACAGGCTGATACCGCCCAAGAGTTCACATCGACGGCGGTGTTTGGCACCTCGATGTCGGCTCATCACATCCTGGGGCTGAAGTCGGTCCCAAGGGTATGGCTGTTCGCCATTTAAAGTGGTACGCGAGCTGGGTTTAGAACGTCGTGAGACAGTTCGGTCCCTATCTGCCGTGGGCGTTGGATGTTTGAGAAGAGCTGCTCCTAGTACGAGAGGACCGGAGTGGACGCACCTCTGGTGTTCCGGTTGTCACGCCAGTGGCATTGCCGGGTAGCTATGTGCGGACGGGATAACCGCTGAAAGCATCTAAGCGGGAAGCCCCCTTCAAGATGAGACATCCCCGAGGCCTCGAGCCTCCTGAAGGGCCCAGCGAGACCAGCTGGTTGATAGGCCGGGTGTGGAAGCGCTGCAAGGCGTTGAGCTAACCGGTACTAATGGCCCGTGAGGCTTGACCATATAACCCCAAGGGGTCTGCGCATTGCGCGCGACATTGACGGATACGACGAGACGTAGCGTCGGCATGATTCCAACCGTTTTCGCCTGACGACCATAGCGAGTGGGAACCACCTGATCCCTTGCCGAACTCAGCAGTGAAACCGCTCAGCGCCGATGGTAGTGTGGGGCTTCCCCATGCGAGAGTAGGTCATCGTCAGGCATTTATACCGAGAAAACCCCGGACATTTCGATGTTCGGGGTTTTTTCATGGGCATGGGTCAGCCCGCTCTTTATTCGTGGGGCCGCTTCGCGGGCCGGCCCCTCGCAGGCTCGGGGCGTTCGAGCGCCCTCGCGGCGGTGCCGCGAAGAGCCGGGCGCTCTCACCCCCATGCGAGAGTAGGTCATCGTCAGGCACTTCTTCAGAAACCCAGCTTCGAAAGAGGCTGGGTTTCGTCGTTTAGGGGCGGCTGTGTCGTGGTTAGCGGCATAGCCCTTCGAGCACTTCGATCAGGCTATCCATCTCGTCGTCGGTGCCGATGGAGATGCGCAGGAAGTCGCGCAGTGACTCGGTGTTGAAATGACGCACCAGGATGCCGCGTTCACGCAGGCCGACGAAGAGCTGGGCGGCGTCGTGTTCAGGGTGGCTGGTCAGCACGAAGTTGGCCTGCGACGGCAGCACCTGGAAGCCAAGATCGGCAAGGCGTCTGGCAGTGCGTTCGCGGGTGGTGATCACGCGCTCCCGGCAGGCGTCGAAGTGTTCCCGGTCCTCGAGCGAGGCGATGGCGACGGCACTTGCCAGGCTGTCGATGGGGTAGGAGTTGAAGGAGTCTTTGACCCGCTCGAGCCCCTCGATCAGCTCACGGGACCCGACGGCGTAGCCCAGCCGTAAACCGGCCAGGCTGCGAGACTTCGAAAAAGTGCCTGTCACCAGTAGGTTGGGATGGTCGGCTACCAGGGGTATGGCGCTTTTACCGCCGAAATCCACATAGGCCTCATCGATGAGCACGACGCGTTGGGTGACCCGCCCCAGCAAGCTGGTGATGTCGGCCCGGCCGTGGCCGTGGGCCGTGGGGGCGTTGGGGTTGGCAAAGATCACCCCGCTGCCGCTGTCATCGAAGGCGTTCAGGTCCACGCGCCACTGCTCATCCAGGGCAAGGCCTTGGCGCTCGATCCCGTACAGCCGGCAATAGACCGGGTAGAAGCTGTAGGTGATGGCCGGCATCTGCAGGGGTTGACCGTGGCAGAAGAACGCCTGGAAGGCGAGCGCCAGGACTTCATCGGAGCCGTTGCCGACGAACACCTGCCCGATGTCGACGCCAAATTCGTCGGCCAGCGCCTGGCGCAGAGCACGGGACTCGGGATCCGGGTATAGGCGCAGGTGGTCGGCGGGAAACTCCCGCAGCGCAGTTTCCACGCCGGGGGCCGGCGGGTAGGGGTTCTCGTTGGTGTTCAGCTTGATCAGGCGCTCGCGCGGCTGCTCCCCGGGCACATAGGGGGTCAGCTCGTGAACCGCCGGGCTCCAGAACTGGCTCATGGTGGCTCGCTGTTCGTCATGATGGACTTTAGCCCATGGTGACCGCTGCGGCCTGACCGCGCAAGCCGGCAGCATGCTAGCCTAGGCGCTTTCGTCTGGATCCTGGAACCCGTATATGACCGCCCAGATTTTCGCCACCCTGCTGCCGGTATTTTTGATTGCCGGCTGCGGCACGCTCTATGGTCGTTACCGTACGCCTGACATCCGCGGCCTGAACACCCTCAACATGGAGCTTTTCGTCCCCATGCTGGTGTTCGCTGTGCTGGCCGATGGCCGGGCGCCGCTGGAGGAGTATGCCGGCCTGGCGCTGGCGGCAGCCGTCGTGGTGCTGGGCTCCGGGCTGGTGCTATGGCCGCTGGCCAAGTGGCTGAAGCTGGAACCCAAGACCTTCCTGCCGCCGATGATGTTCAACAACGCCGGCAACATGGGGATTCCGCTACTGGTGTTGGCCTTCGGTGAAGCGGCGCTGCCGGCGGCCGTGGTGGTGTTCATCGTCGAGATGCTGCTGCATTTTTCGGTGGGGCTTTATATGCTGAGCCCCAGGACGCCGCTGTGGCGGTTGCTGCGCATGCCCATCGTGCTGGCCAGCATCGCGGGACTGGCGATCAACCTGGGAGGGGTGTCCCTGCCGAGCTGGCTGCTCGAGGCGCTGCATATGCTGGGCGGGGTGTGCATTCCGCTGATGCTGTTCGCCCTCGGTGTGAGAATGCTCGATATCGATTTCGGCGACTGGAAGACGGGGCTGTTGGGCGCCGTGCTCTGCCCGCTTTCCGGGCTTCTGCTGGCGGTCCCGATGGTCCTGTGGCTGGAGCTGACCGGCCTGCAGGCCGCTACCCTGTGGGTGTTTGCGGCCCTGCCGCCGGCAGTGCTCAACTATCTGGTGGCCGAGCAGTACCGCCAGGAGCCCCACAAGGTGGCCTCGCTGGTGCTGATCGGTAATCTGGGGAGCCTGGTGGTCATGCCCATCGTGCTGGCGCTGGTGTTTCAGCATGTCTACTCGGGCGCCCTGTGAGTCGGCCCGGAGGGAACCGCCGCGGATCGAAACTGTCCGCTGAGCCGCAGAGGCGTTATGCTGTGAAACAGGCTGCCGTAGATTACGGCGACAAGCCCATTGCTTAGGAGTGAACGAATGCAAATCAGGACCCTGCTGGCCAGCTCGGCAATGCTGGCCCTACTCGCGGGCTGTGCCGCCGCCCCGAGCGATGATCATGCGGCCGCCCCCGCCATGGACGACGGCGAAGTGGCCTATCAGGGCACGCTGCCTTGCCGCAACTGTGGTCCCGGTGGGGGGATCGACCTGGATGTGCGGCTGATGGGCGATGAACAGAGCAGTCTCGCGGAGCGCACCTTCACGCTGCGCGCCAGCTACCGGGAGCATCCGCAGGAGCCGGAGGACGAGAACTACGCCGGCAACTGGGAAGTGCTTAGCGGCACGGCCGTGGATCCGGATGCCACCGTTTATGAGCTGACGCCCGATGATGATGGCCAGGTCTATTATTTCCTGCGCCTCGATGAATCCACTCTCGAGCTGATCGACCCCCAGCGTCGCCGCTTCGAGAACAACGAGATGCTGCGCCTGCAGCGCCTCTGAGGGCGAGCGTGAGTTCGACGAAGGCGGCCTGAGGGCCGCCTTCGCGCGTTTGGGCGCCGCTGCCGGTGCTGCTGGTAGAATGGGGCCATTCATCAGAGAGGGGCCCGCGCATGGCCAAAGCGAAGAGTGCCTTCGTCTGTACCGAGTGCGGTGCCGAGTACCGCAAGTGGCAGGGGCAGTGTGGCAGCTGCCAGGAGTGGAATACCCTGACCGAGGTGCGGCTAGCCGCGGCGCGACCCGGTGCAGGGACGGCGTCCGGAACCGGTCGCGGCGGCTATGCCGGCAGTTTGTCCCGTGAGGTAGTGGACCTGGCCAGTGTCGATCTCGCCGAAGTGCCGCGGCTGTCGTCCACCTTCGGCGAATTCGACCGGGTGCTGGGCGGCGGGCTAGTCCCCGGCTCCGCGGTGCTGCTGGGCGGCCACCCGGGTGCCGGCAAGTCGACCCTGCTGCTGCAGACCGCCTGCAAGCTGGCGCAGAGCCGGCGGGTGCTCTACGTCACCGGCGAGGAGTCGCTCGCCCAGGTAGCGATGCGCGCCCACCGCCTGCAGCTGCCGGTGGCGGGGCTCAAGATGCTGGCCGAGACCAGCGTCGAGACGATCCTTGCCGTGGCCGAGCGGGAGCGTCCGGAGATACTGGTCATCGACTCCATCCAGACCATGCACCTGGAGGATATCGCCTCGGCGCCGGGGGGCGTGGCCCAGGTGCGTGAATCCGCCGCGGCCCTGACCCGTTTTGCCAAGCAGACGCATACCGTCCTGCTGCTGGTGGGACACGTCACCAAGGACGGCTCCCTGGCCGGCCCCAAGGTGCTGGAGCACATGATCGACGCTTCCCTGCTGCTCGAGGGCGGTGCCGATTCGCGCTTCCGGACCCTGCGTGGGCAGAAGAACCGCTTCGGCGCGGTCAACGAGCTGGGGGTCTTCGCCATGCTCGAGCACGGCCTGAAGGAGGTGAAGAATCCCAGCGCGATCTTCCTGTCGCGCAGCGAAGAGCAGGCCTCGGGCAGTCTGGTGATGGTGGTCTGGGAAGGGACCCGACCGCTGCTGGTGGAGGTTCAGGCGCTGCTCGACGAGTCGGCGCTGGGCAATCCGCGGCGCGTGGCGGTGGGGCTCGATCACAACCGCTTGGCGATGCTGCTGGCGGTGCTGCATCGTCACGGCGGGCTGTTCACCGGCGACCAGGACGTCTTCCTCAATGTGGTCGGCGGGGTTAAGGTGCTGGAGACCAGCGCCGACCTGGCGGTGCTGGTGGCGGTGGTCTCCAGCCTGCAGAATCGCCCCCTGCCCCGTGAGCTGGTGGTGTTTGGCGAGGTGGGGCTGTCTGGTGAGATTCGTCCGGTCCCTAGCGGCCAGGAGCGTATCGTCGAAGCCGCCAAGCACGGGTTCACCCGTGCCATTGTCCCCCGCGCCAACGCGCCGAAACGCGCCCCCGAGGGCATGGAGGTGGTGGCCGTGGACAAGCTGGCCGATGCCCTGGAGGTGCTGTGATTCCGGTCATCTGCGCCCTTTGATTAGAATGCCAACAGGAACTGCCAAGGAGAACGACATGAGCGCCATCCGCCTGACCCAGTACAGCCACGGGGCTGGCTGCGGCTGCAAGATTGCCCCCGATGTCCTGGACGGCATCCTGGCCAAGGCCGGCCCGGGGGCCGCCCATGCTCGACTCATCGTCGGCAATCAGGGCCGCGAGGATGCGGCGGTCTACGATCTGGGCGACGGTCGCGGCATGATCGCGACCACCGACTTTTTCATGCCCATCGTCGATGACCCCTTCGATTTCGGCCGCATTGCCGCCACCAACGCCATCAGCGACGTCTACGCCATGGGGGGCACCCCGGTGATGGCGCTGGGCATTCTTGGCTGGCCGCTGGACAAGCTGGGGGCCGAGATCGCCGGCGACGTGGTGGCCGGCGCCCAGGCGGTATGCCGCGAGCTGGGGCTGGCGCTGGCCGGCGGCCACTCCATCGATGCGCCGGAGCCAATCTTCGGCCTGGCGGTCAACGGCCTGGTGGATCTGGAGCATCTCAAGCTCAACAACGGGGCCCAGCCCGGCGATCTGCTGTTTTTGACCAAGCCCCTGGGGGTGGGGATCCTCACCACCGCCGAGAAGCAGGGACTGCTGGAGGCAGGCCACCAGGGCCTGGCGCGGGAAACCATGCTGAAATCGAACCGGATCGGCGTCGAGCTGGCGAAGGTCAAGGGCGTACACGCCATGACCGATGTGACCGGCTTCGGTCTGGCCGGTCATCTGGCCGAGGTGTGTGCGGCCAGCGGCGTTGCCGCGCGCATCGACTTCCGGCGCCTGCCGCGGTTGGCCGAGGCGGAGGGCTATCGCCGCCGCGGCGCGGTCCCGGGCGGCACCCGGCGCAACCGCGAGGCCCTGGGCGAGAGCCTGCCGGCCATGGATGACCCTCACTGGCAGTGGCTGTGCGATCCGCAGACCTCCGGAGGCCTGCTGCTCTCGGTACACCCCTCCTGGGAGGATGACGTGGAGCGCATCGGTCGCGCCCATGGCATCGAGCTCCAGCCCTTCGGCGAAGTGGTCAAGGCCAGGGGGCCGGCGCTGATCGAGGTGCGCGGATGAGCCTGCCGCAGGTCGACCCCGACCTCTCGCTGCTGCGCGCGGGGCGGGTCTTGATCGACGTGCGTGCCCCGGTAGAGTTCGCCCAGGGCGCGCTGCCCGGCGCGGTCAATCTGCCGCTGATGGATGACGAGGAGCGCCGCCGGGTCGGCATCGAATACAAGCAGCGTGGGCAGCAGGCGGCCATCGCGCTCGGCCAGCGGCTGGTCAGCGGTGCCATCAAGACGGGCCGCGTCCGCGCCTGGCTGGCGGCGCTGGAGCGTCATCCCGACGCCATCGTCTACTGTTTCCGGGGCGGGCTGCGCTCGCAGATCGCCCAGCAGTGGATCGCCGAGGCGGGTATTGAGCGACCGCGCATTCGCGGCGGCTGGAAGGCGATGCGCCAGGGGCTCTGCGCACGCATCGATGCCGCCGCTGACCACCCCTTGCTGGTGGTGGGCGGCCTGACTGGCTGTGCCAAGACGGCGCTTATCCAGTCCCTGGACAACGGCCTCGACCTGGAGGGGTGTGCGCGCCACAAGGGCTCCGCCTTCGGTCGTCATCCGCTGCCGGCGCCTTCGCAGATCGACTTCGAACACGCCATGGGACTGCGCCTGCTGGCGCTGCCGGGCCCGGTGGTGGTGGAGGACGAGTCGCGTCATATCGGCTCGGCCAATGTGCCGCTGTCCTTCTGGCGAGCCATGGAGCAGGCGCCCAGGCTGCGCGTGGAGATGCCGCTGGACTGGCGGCTGGCGCAAATCCAGAAGGATTATATCGACGACCTCTGGGCGGTCTATCGCCGCCAGTGCGGGGAGTGGCTGGGCTGGGCGCTGATGCGCAAGCAGCTTGCCTCGGCGCTGGCGCGGCTTCGCAAGCGGTTGGGCAGCGCCCGGCTGGCGCGGATCGCTCGGCTCCAGGCGCTGGCGTTTCGCGAGCATGAGCGCGGCAATGCCCAGGCCCACGAGGCGTGGTTGGCCCCGCTGCTCACCGAGTACTACGACCCCATGTACCGTTACCAGCTGGAGAAGCAAGACCCCCGCCGCTTCCTGCACGTGGGGGACTGGGAGAGCTGCCTGGCAGCCGCGAGGGCCTGGTCGGAGACCGCCGAGCAGGCCTGCGCCGGCTCGAACCGCGCCGCGCTGGCCTGAGGTTCGGGGCTCAGGCGCGGCCTGTGCTTAGCCACTGGCTCAGCAGGCGGTCGAGCAGCGGGGCCAGGCGGTCGAAGCGCGCGCTCTCCGCGAGCATCGTCTCGCGGGACTGGACGTGAGGCCCGTCGGCGCCACCTTGCGGCGGCGCTGCGCCGTCGAGCAGCTCGATCACGCCGGCCCGGGTCAGCTCCAGGTGACACAGCAGGCCCAGCGCGCGACCGCCGTCCCAGGCGAATCCCTGCACCGGGCTGGCCTGGCTGCCGCCCAGCGGCAGGGCGTCGTCGGGCAGGGCAAAGACCCGCTCATGCCACATGAAGGCGGTGAAACGCTCGGGCAGGTCCAGGGGGCTTTGCGGCGAGAGCGTTACCTCGTGCCAGCCCACCTCGGCGAAGGTGCCGCGTCCCACGGTCGCCCCGAGCGCCTCGGCGATCAGCCGGGCGCCGAGGCCGATCCCCAGCAGCGGCTTGTTGCTATCCAGGGCCCGGTCGATCAGCTTGCGCTCGCGCTTGAGCCAGGGGTGGCTGGCCTCCTCTTCGCTGCCCCAGGGCCCGTCGAGCACGATCAGGGCGTCGCAGTCGGCCAGGCTGGGCGGGGCTTCACCGGCGTGCAGATGAAAGACCGTATGGCTGTGCCCCATGCTGTGCAGCCAGTCGGCGATGCGGGCCGGGCCCTGGAAGTCACTGTGTTGAAGCAGGTGGACGTGCATGAAGGCCTCGCCGAGTAGAGAATGAATGGGCGGTGCCGGTGCGGCCCGCAGGGTCAGGGAGCGAAAGGGTACATGAAGGCGTCGCTGCGCGAACAGATATTGACCATCCTCGCCCAGGTGCCGCCGGGGCGAGTGACCACCTACGGGCGCATCGCGTCGATGACCGAGGGTGGCGCGCCGCGGCTGGTGGCGCGCGCCCTGCGCGAACTGCCCGCCGGACATTCGCTGCCCTGGTTTCGGGTGATCACCGCCTCGCGGCGGCTGGCCGACCACCCCGGGGCACACGAACAGCGCCAGCGACTGATGGCCGAAGGGGTGGTCTTCGACGACCGCAATCGCGTTCCGCCACGCTGCCTCTGGCCGTGACGAGACCCGTGCCCATGAGACAGACCAACTGCCAGGAGACTCCATGAGCGGCTTTCATCAGCGCCTTCTCACCCTCGAGCCGCGACGTCAGCAGGCCTTCATGGCCGCACTGTGCGAGCGGCTGCTGCCCAACTTTGTGTTTTACCATCAGGCCCGCCAGGCCCAGGCCGGCGGTGCGGACAACCCGGCGGCGGGCCTGCGCGCGATCCTCGATCTGGTCTGGGAACGACTGTCGGTCAAGGAGGCCAGCATCGACTTCGACCGCCAGGCGGAGAAGCTCGCCGAGCTGGAGCCGCCGGCAGAGGATGACAGCTTCGGTGCCCGTCGCGCCCTGGAGGCGGTGGTGGCGCTCTCGGCGCTGCTCGATACCCTGCGCGGCGAGGCTCCCGAAGCGATCCTGGAGGTGAGCCGCGCCTCCAAGGGCGGGGTGCGCGCCTTTATCGAGCTGACCGAAGGCGAAGAGGATCCCCAACGCCTCTCGGCGCTGCTCAAGCAGCACCCGCTGATGGCCGAGGAGAATGACTTCCAGGACGCCGTGCTGGAGGCGGTGGAGGGCCCGCTCGATCGCGACTCCCTCAAGGCGCTGCGCCGGCTCGGGCGCAACGAGGGGGTCAGCAACCTGGGGCTGTCGTTGGACTAGAAGCGGATACCGCCGGTGACCATGGCCCCCGCCACCCCGAACACGATCAGGTCGGCCTCGAAGCGCTCCCAGCGCAGCCCCACGCTGGGCAGCACGGCCGGGGCGGTGCCGTAGCGGTTGAAGGGGATGTTGTCCCGGTACTCGCCCCGGTAGCCGTGCAGGGCACCGGCAGTCAGCTTGGCGCGAAAGCTCAGGTTCTCGGCCGGCTCCCAGAAGGGGAACTTGCGCCCGACGTACCCGTACCAGGTGGGCTGGTCGTAGGAGTTCTTGAACCACGCAAGGCCCGCCAGCCAGCGGTCGGGGTTGTGGAGTTCGATGCTGATCAGGTCTTGCTGGTTGTTATGCTCGTCCCGCGGGCTGAAGTGGGTGGTGTAGAGGCTGGTTTGCACCAGCACATGACTGAGCTCCGGCTTGGGCGGCCAGGAAGGATAGAAGCTGTCGGCCACCGCGGTGGCCGACAGCAGTAGGCAAAGTAGCGCTCCGACCAGGCCGAGACGGGCCGTCTTCCCTGAAGGTGTCACGATGACGCTCCTGAGAGAGATATGTTCTCCTAGAGTCGCATTTCGATGCCCCGCTCGGCCATATAGCGCTTGGCCTCGGGAATGGTGTATTCGCCGAAGTGGAAGATGCTGGCGGCCAGCACCGCGTCGGCACCGCCCTCACGCACCCCTTCCACCAGGTGGTCGAGGTTGCCGACGCCGCCGGAGGCGATCACCGGTACGCTGACTGCTTCGCTGATGGCGCGGGTCACGCCCAGGTCGAAGCCTGCCTTGGTGCCATCGCGGTCCATGCTGGTGAGCAGCAGTTCGCCGGCGCCGTACTCGACCATCTTCTTGGCCCACTCGACGGCATCCAGTCCGGTAGGGCGGCGGCCGCCGTGGGTGAAGATCTCCCAGCGCGGCGGTTCGCCCTCCTTGGATACCTGCTTGGCATCGATGGCCACCACGATGCACTGGCTGCCGAAGCGCTCGGCGGCCTCGCGGACGAACTCGGGATTGTTCACCGCGGCGGTGTTGATCGACACCTTGTCGGCGCCGGCGTTGAGCATGGTGCGAATGTCGTCGCAGGAGCGGATGCCGCCCCCCACGGTCAGCGGAATGAACACCTCGCCGGCGATTCGCTCGACCATCTCCACCGTGGTGTCGCGATCCTCGTGACTGGCGGTGATGTCCAGGAAGGTGATCTCGTCGGCGCCCTGCTGGTTGTAGCGCTGGGCGATCTCCACCGGGTCGCCGGCGTCGCGAATGCCGATGAAGTTGACGCCCTTGACCACGCGGCCGGCGTCGACGTCGAGGCAGGGGATGATGCGTTTGGCCAGTGGCATGGTCAGTTCCCCGCTTGGCTGGTGAGTTGGTCGCAGAGACGCTGGCCTTCGGCCACGTCCAGGCTGCCCTCGTAGATGGCACGCCCGGTGATGGCGCCGAGGATCCCCGGCTCACCGGCTTCCACCAGGGCACGCAGGTCGTCTAGGTTGGTCACTCCGCCCGAGGCGATCACCGGCAGGCCGCCGTCGCGGGCAAGCGCCGCGGTGGCCTCGACGTTGACGCCGTTCAGCATGCCGTCCCGGGCGATATCGGTGTAGACAATGCTCGAGACCCCATCGTCGGCGAAGCGCCTGGCGAGATCCACCGCCTTCACCTGGGAGACTTCGGCCCAGCCGTCGGTGGCGACGAAACCGTCACGGGCATCGAGGCCGACGATCACATGTCCCGGAAAGGCGCGGCACATCTCGCCGACGAAGTCGGGCTCCTTGACCGCCTTGGTGCCGATGATCACGTAGCTGACCCCGGCGGCGAGGTAGTGCTCGATGGTCTCGGCGGAGCGGATGCCGCCGCCGATCTGGATCGGCAGCTCGGGGAAGCGCTTGGCGATGGCGGTCACCGCCTCGCCATTGACCGGCTCGCCGGCGAAGGCGCCGTTGAGGTCGACCAGGTGCAGGCGACGGGCGCCGGCCTCGACCCAGCGAGCGGCCATGGCCACGGGGTCGTCGCCATAGGTGGTGGCGTCTTCCATGCGGCCCTGCTTCAGGCGCACGCACTGGCCGTCCTTGAGATCGATGGCGGGAATTACCAGCATGTCCAGCTCCTTTCGGCGCGTCGTCGGGCGCCTGAAATTAGTGGCGCGTCGTCGGGCGCCGGTGATTGGCGGCGCAGCAGCGGGGCGCCCGGTGGATGAGTCGTGTGCGGCGAGGTCGTCCTGGCGCGGTGTGGCCGCCGCTCAGGGAGTCCAGCGCACGAAGTTTTCCAGCAGGGTGAGGCCGGCCCGGGAGCTCTTCTCCGGGTGGAACTGCACGGCGAAGGTGGCATCGCGGCCCACCGCCACATGGGCGCTGATGCGGCCATAGTCGGTGGTGCCAAACACCGTGGCGTCGTCGCTGGCCTCGGCATAGTAGCTGTGCACGAAATAGAAGTGCTCGTCCTGGTCGATGCCCTTCCATAGCGGGTGCTCGCGATGCTGATGCACCAGGTTCCAGCCCATGTGCGGGACCTTCAGGCGCTGGTCGTGGTCGTCGCGCATGTCGGTGGGAAAGCGGCTCACCTCGCCGGGCAGAAAGCCCAGGCAATGGATGCCGCCGTTCTCCTCGCTGTGCTCCAGCAGCATCTGCTGGCCCACGCAGATGCCCAGCAGCGGCTTGGCCTGACTGGCCAGCAGCTCCTCGACGAGGCCGCGCAGCTCGGTCTTCTCGAGTTCACCCATGCAGTCGCGGATCGCCCCCTGGCCGGGCAGCACCAGGCGGGTGGCGCCGCGGATACGGCGCGGGTCGCGGGTGATGGTCACATGCTCGTGGGTGACGTGCTCCAGGGCTTTGGCAACCGAATGCAGATTGCCCATTCCGTAGTCGATGACGGCAATGGTCATGAGTGCTCCTCTGGTGTCGGTCGCGGTCCTACAGGCAACCCTTGGTGGACGGCATCTGGCCGGCCATGCGCGGGTCGGGCTCCACGGCCATGCGCAGCGCGCGACCGAAGGCCTTGAAGATGGTTTCCGCCTGGTGGTGGGCGTTGAACCCCTTCAGGTTGTCGATATGCAGGGTGACGCCGGCATGATTGACGAAGCCCTGAAAGAATTCCCAGAACAGCTGGGTGTCTAGGCGGCCGATGCTGGCGCGGGTGAAGTCGACCTCCATGAACAGGCCCGGCCGGCCGGAGAAATCGATCACCACCCTCGAGAGCGCCTCGTCCAGCGGCACATAGGCATGGCCGTAGCGGCGGATGCCGCGCTTGTCGCCAATGGCGCGGGCGAAGGCCTGGCCCAGGGTAATGCCCAGGTCCTCGACGGTGTGGTGGTCGTCGATGTGCAGGTCGCCCACCGCCTTGATATCGAGATCGACCAGGCCGTGGCGGGCCACCTGGTCGAGCATATGGTCGAGAAAGGGAACGCCGGTCTCGCAGGTCAGTCGACCTTCGCCATCCAGGTTCACGGACACCGTGATCTGGGTTTCCTGGGTGTCACGGCTGACCGTGGCGATACGCTCGGACATGGGGGACTCTCTCCAGCGCTGGCCTGTCTCTGCGGTGCCGGCGCGAATTCAGGGGTTGGCCCGGAAGCACGGCGCGGCCGCTGCCGGGCGGGCAAGCCGCAGCGCTTGCCGCCGTAGAGCGGCCATTATAGTGAATCGACGCCCCCATCCGCTACAATGCGCCCATCACAGCGGCGGCGCATTGCCGCCTGGCCCCGGAGAGCTCCTATGCCGGTAACGCTACATCTCATCGATCACACCGCCTGGGGCGAGGATGCCCAGGTGCGGCTCGATCTGCAGCGCATCTATCAGGATGCCCCGGCCGATCGCCTGCCTGCCGCGGTGGACGACTTTATTTCCGACCACCTCAGTGCTGGCCACTTCTTTGGCTGCGCGCGATTCAATGATCGGCTGCTCGGCGCCGTGGCGGTGCGCTCCGACCCCGACGCCTGGTGGCTGTCACAGATGTGCGTGCGCAAGACCACCCGCCGGCGAGGCGTCGGCTCGCGTCTGCTGGCGCTGATCAGCCGTTCGGCCCATGACCGGGGATGCCAGCTGCGGGTGCCGGCCTCCCAGCTGCCGATGCCCGATCAGATGCTGCTCAGCCGTCTGGGCTACCGGCTGCATGCCACCGGTGACTATTTCGAACTCGACCCACCGCTACAGGGACAGGGAGAAGAGACGCCATGAAGCGACTCTTTCAAACGCTGCTGGCGGCCATCGGCGTACTCGGCGTCGTGGTGGTGGCCGCAGTGGTGTATGTCACGACCTTTCTCGATCCCGAAGACTTCAAGCCGCGCCTCATCGAGGTGGTGGAAGAGCATAGCGGGCTCGAGCTAACCATGGAGGGGCCGCTGGCCTGGTCGTTCTACCCGCGGCTGGGGGTCAGTGTGGAGAGCGTCGAGAGCCGCCTGCCGGAACAGGAGGATGAGGCCCCCTTCCTGGCCTTCGAGCGGGCCGAGGTTAGCCTCGCCTTCGCGCCTCTGCTGCGCCGCGAGATCGCCATCGAGGGCTTGACCCTGGATGGCATGCAGCTGCGCCTGGAGCGCGATGCCGAGGGGCGAGGCAACTGGGAGTCGCTGCTGCAGCGGCTGGACGAGCGTCGTGAGGGCGCCGAGACGGTGCTGGCCCCGGCCAGCGCCGGCCCCAGCCCCAGCTTCGCGGGGGGCGGCAATCTGGCGGTGGCACTGAACATCGCCAGCGTTCAGGTGCGCAACGGCGAGGTGCTGTACCGCGACCTTGGCGAGGAGCGGGAGTGGCTGCTGGAAGGGCTCAGCCTGACCGGCACCAACGTCAATCCCGCCCGCGCCTTTCCGCTCCGGACCTCCTTTCGCATAGCCTCCTATGGCGCCCTGGACTGGCGGGAGCTGGAGCGCACGCCGGGGCTCTCTAGCGAGGTCTCGCTGGAAAGCCGGGTTCATCTCGACCTGGCCGAGCGGCGCTACCGGCTCGAGGAGCCCCAGCTGAATACGACCACCCGGCTCGCCGAGGTGGAGGGGCGCCAGGCATTGAATGTCAGCGGCCGGGAGCTGTTGCTGGAGCTCTCCCAGCGACGCATGGGGCTCGAGGAGGGCCAGCTGGATGCCAGCCTCCAGCACTCGGCGCTGGGCGAGCAGCCGGTAGCGCTCTCGCTTGGCTTCGTGCTCGATGCCGATCTAGCCGAGCACACCGCCCAGCTGCGCAAGCTGCAGCTCAGCGGCCCGGACGGCCTGCGCCTGAGCGGCAATCTCAATCTGGCCGGGCTGGACACGGCGCCCACCTACAGCGGCCAGCTCAGCCTGGCGCCGCTGTCGCTTAGGCCCTGGCTCACGCGCATGGAGCGACTGCCGGTCATGGCCGGGTCGGATGCGCTCTCCGACGTCGCCATGACCAGTCCGGTGCGCGGCGACCTGAACCGGCTCGAGCTTTCCAGCCTGACCCTGGTGCTGGATGACAGCACCTTCACCGGCCGCCTGGCCATGGGGTTCGCGGGCAACGACCTGAACGTGGATCTGCGGGGCGACCGCCTGGACCTGGATGCCTACCTGCCGCCGCCCGAAGGGGCCGCCGATACCGCCTCGCGGAGCGGTTTCTTCGCCATCGGCCGCGCCCATGCCGATGAGGAGGCGCCGCTGGTGCCCGCCGAATGGCTCTCGGCACTGAGCCTGGACGCCAGCCTGACGCTGGGGCAGCTACGGCTGATGGGCCTTGACTTTGCCGAGGTCGAGCTGGAGCTGGCCGGAAGCGAGGGGCGACAGCGCCTGGAGCGTTTCACCTCAGGGTTCTACGACGGTGAGCTCCATGCCGGCGGGGAGCTCGACCTGACCCGCGACCCGGTTCGCTGGCAGCTGTCGCCGACGCTCTCGCGGGTGCGCCTGGAGCCGCTGATTCAGGCGCTGGGCCGCAGCGAGGAGCCGTCGCCGCTGCGCGGCCGACTCACGGTCGACGGTCAGCTGGAGTCGCGGGGCAACAGCTGGCTGCAGCTGCGGCGCAACCTGGATGGTCGATTGGCCGCGCATATCGACGAAGGGGCAGTGCTCGACGTCAATGTCTCCCGGGAGCTGTGCACCACCGTCGCCGCCCTCGAGGGACGCGAGACCACCCGCGACTGGAGTGCCGACACCCGCTTCGACCGGGCCGAGGCCAGTATCCGGATCAACGACGGTGTGGCCCGCAGCGACGACATCCTGCTCACCCTGCCCGGCATTGAACTGGGCGGCGAGGGGGAGCTGGACCTGGTCACCGAGCGCTTCGACCTGCGCGCCGCGGCCCGCTTCGTCGATAGCGCCGATGCGGCCTGTCGCGTCAACCCGCGCCTGGAGCGGGTACCGCTGCCGGTGCGCTGCTCCGGCAGCTACCTGGGCGATAGCCGCGAGTGGTGCCGCTTCGACCGCGAAGCCTTCCAGGCCAGCCTGGTCGAGCTGCTACGCGACGAGGCCGCGCGCCGGGGGCAGGATGAAATCGAGCGGCGCCTGGAGCGCCCCCTGGAACAGCTCGAGGAGCGGCTCGGGGAGGGTGCCGGCCAGGAACTCCGTGACGCCCTGCGCGGTCTCTTCAACTGAGCATCAAGCAAGTCAGTCCCTGCGCCGGCCCCGTGTCGGCGCTTTTTTTGCCGCTGACCCTGAGCGCGCCCGACAAGGATCGATGATGACGGATTCTCCCGTGCCCGTACTGTCCGCCGAGGCCTTCCAGGGCCGGCTGCTGGCCTGGTACGACCGCTACGGCCGCCACGACCTGCCCTGGCAGCATGACCGCTCGCCCTACCGGGTCTGGGTATCTGAGATCATGCTGCAGCAGACCCAGGTCGCCACGGTGATCCCCTATTTCGAGCGTTTCATGGCGCGCTTTCCGAACGTCCAGGCCCTGGCTGACGCCGAACAGGATGAGGTCCTGCACCTGTGGACGGGGCTTGGCTATTACGCCCGTGGCCGCAACCTGCACCGGGCGGCCAGGGAGATCGTCGACCACCATGCCGGCGAGCTGCCCCTCGAGGTGGAGGCGCTGGCCGAGCTGCCGGGCATCGGTCGCTCCACCGCGGGGGCCATCGTGGCCCAGAGCAGCGGCCGGCGGGCGGTGATTCTCGACGGTAACGTGAAGCGCAGCCTCGCTCGCCTGCATGCCATACCGGGTTGGCCGGGGCGGCCGGCCGTGGAGCGCCGCCTGTGGGCCCTGGCCGAGCACTACACGCCCCATCATCGCCTGGCCGACTACACCCAGGCGATGATGGACTTCGGGGCCACCCTGTGCCGTCGCGGCATGCCCGAATGCGTGAGCTGTCCCTTTGCGGACGTCTGCGTGGCCCATGCCCGGGGGGAGCAGCGCCGCTTCCCCGAGTCCAAGCCGAAGAAGGCCCTGCCCACCCGTACCACCCTGATGCTGGTGCTGCAGGATGCCCAGGGGCGTGTACTGCTGGAGCGACGGCCTGCCAGCGGCCTATGGGGCGGACTCTGGAGCCTGCCGCAGTTCGACGATCAGCCCGCCCTCGTGGCCTGGCTGGATCAGCACGCCCCGGGCAGCAGGCTGGCCCCCAGCGGGTCCACCTTTACCCATGTATTCAGCCACTTTCGGCTCGAGATCACCCCGCAGCCGGCCAGAGTCAGTCGACTCGACTCGGTGGGCGAGGGCCGGCGCTGGTACGATCCCGATAACCCCGACAGCCTGGGCCTGGCGGCACCGGTGAAGTCGCTGCTCACCTCGCTTGCGACCTTCACCCTTACCGCGCCAGGCCCTTGATCCCCCCACACCTGACCAGGAGAACCCCATGAGCCAGACTGTCTACTGCCGCAAGTACCAGCAGGAACTCGAGGCCCTGCCGTTTCCGCCCCTGCCGGGCAAGAAGGGCAGAGATATCCAGGCCAGTGTGTCGAAGCGGGCCTGGGAGGAGTGGCAGGCGCTGCAGACGCGACTCATCAACGAGAAGCACCTGAACATGCTCGACCCCGCCGCACGGGAGTATCTCACCGACCAGATGGAGCGCTTCCTGGACAACCGCGAGACCGACCAGGCTGAAGGCTATGTGCCGCCCGAGCGCTAAGCGGCTGGGCCTTGGTCACGCCTCCTCATCTGCATGATAAGAAAGGGGTTGACGGCGACGGCGGTATCTTGTTTAATACGCACCGTTGGCAGCGGCCAGATAGCTCAGTTGGTAGAGCAGGGGATTGAAAATCCCCGTGTCGGCGGTTCGATTCCGTCTCTGGCCACCACACTGCTGGGGTATAGCCAAGTGGTAAGGCACCGGTTTTTGGTATCGGCATTCCCAGGTTCGAATCCTGGTACCCCAGCCACGCCAACCCTGTTTCCGATTCTGCATTTCGTCTGAGTCGGTCCCGAGCCGGCATAGCTCAGTTGGTAGAGCAACTGACTTGTAATCAGTAGGTCCCGGGTTCGACTCCTGGTGCCGGCACCATCTAAACGTCGGGATTATCAACGAATTGCAGCAGTTGAGAAGCCGCCCATTGAGGCGGTTTTTTGTGCGCGTAAAATGTGACGTAAATATCAATACCACCACGGGTGACTTGCTTCTGTTACCGCTCTACTGCCGTAACTCGATAATGACTTTAGCAGTGTCAATACGACTCAGAGGCTCGGGCAGGGAGCTGCAACGGTCATCTCTCTGGGGGGCTTGGGCTTGCGTTCTATGCCTATGCTGTCGGTGCTAGTGGCAAGGGTGTAGCAACCGTGCTGACCGAGCTCGTGGCTCTATCAGGGACGTTTCTGTGGAGCCGAAGGCGTGGCTCTGGGGACCAAACTGATAATGGCACCGGAGGCGTGTCAAGCGACATCAGAAAGTGACCCCCTTGCGACAGTGAAATCTGCCCCCCCCCCCTTACCCTCTGACGACCTGCTCGTGATGATGGATGGAATCGGGCTTGATCAGCCCGGCCTTGCGTTTGGCACGCAGTCGGTAACTGTCACCGCGGATGGTGATGACGTGACTGTGATGCAGCAGCCGGTCGAGGATGGCGGTGGCCACCACGGCATCACCGAACACCTCGCCCCACTCGCTGGCCGCCCGGTTGCTGGTGACCAACAGGCTGCCGCGTTCGTAGCGCCGGGTGACCAGCTGGAAGAACAGGTTGGCCGCCCCCGGCTCCAGTGGCAGGTAGCCCAGCTCGTCGATGATCAATAGCTTGGGTTTGGCGAAGTGCCTCAGGCGCTCCTCCAGGGCGCCATTGGTATGGGCCTGGACCAGCTGGGTGATCAATGCCGTGGCGGTGGTGAACAGCACCGAGTAGCCGGCCCTGACCGCTTCCCGGCCCAGTGCCACGGCGAGATGGCTCTTGCCCACGCCCGGCGGGCCGAGCAGCAGCAGGGCATCGCCGTTGGCGATCCAGCGCCCACAGGCCAGCTCACGGATCTGGCCGGGGTCCACGGCAGGCTGGGCGCTGAAATCGAAGCCCTCCAGGGTGCGCAGGAACGGGAAGCGAGCGATGCTCAGCCCCATCTGGATGCGTCGCTGCTCCTTGTGAGCCACCTCCTGCTCGCACAGGTAGGCCAGCGTCTCGCGCAGGGTCAGCTCCCGGCGTGCGGCTTCGTCGAGCAGAGTGTCGAGGCGCTCGCGGATGGCGGTCAGCTTGAGGCGCGTCAGCATGGCGTCCAGGCGCTCAGTATCCGGCGTCGTCATCACCAGCCACCTCCCACCACGGCCTCATATTCGGTCAGGTCGCGCTGCAGCGCGGCCGGCGGCAAGGTGGCCACGATCTCGCTGGGCGCCACGGTGCCTCCGGTGTCCGCTTTGGGCGGCCGGTAGCCGACGATGCCCTGCAGGTGCTCCGGCAGGCAGCGTACCTGACGACGCCCGCCCAGCTCCGGGTGGCGGGCCACCTCGCAGCCGGCGTGGTGCACCCGCAGTTCGCCGTCGGTCACGCTGACCTGGACGGGCTCACCGATCAGGCGCCAAGGCACGCTGTAACGGTTGGTGTCGACCTCCACGGTGGCGTCGCGCTGGACCCGCCGGCTCAGCTCTCGGGCCTGCTCGAAGGGCGCCCGGTCGTTCAGCGGCTGCAGGCTGGCCTGTTCGGCGATGAAGCGCACCGCCGGCAGCTCTCCTGTGGTGCCGTGGACCCGCTGGTCGGCGATCTCGCGCATCCACCAGCTCAGATGGGCCTCCAGCGCCGACCAGGCGGCGAAGGTCCGGCCGGCGATGGCGTTACGCTTCACGTAGCCGACACCTCGCTCGTCCTTGCCCTTGGTGCGGGCGCGGTACGGCGCGCAGGCCACCGGTCGGAACCCCCAGTAACGCGCAAAGGCCGCCAGCCGCTCGTTGAACACGACTTCGCGGGTCGCCGCGTTATGGTGGTCGACCAGCGCCCGGGCGTTATCCAGCAGCACCTGCTCTGGAACCCCGCCAAAGTGGCGGAAGGCGCCCTCCAGGCCAGCGAACCACGCCGATTGCCGCTCGTGCCGGAAGGCGCGGACGTAGAGACGGCGGGAGTAGCCCAGGGTGGCGACAAACAGGAAGACCTTGACCGACTCTCCATCGATGGTGATGTGGCGGCTGCCGAAGTCGATCTGCAGTTGCTTCCCGGGCGGGGTCTCGAATCTCACCGTGGCCTTGGCCTCGGCGGCCAGTGCCTGGCGGAACGGCGCGCAAGCGCGTTCCACCGTGCGCAGGCTGACCGTGAGGCCGTGTTCGAGCTGCAGGTCCTGCAGGACCACGGCGGCGTTGCCGGCATGCTGCAGGAAGCGAGCCTTCAGCCATTCCTCAAACCCTTCAAGCGACTTGCTGCGCTTCGGGCTCGCGTAGGGCGCCCAGCCGCCCTGGCGCAGGTAGCGCTTGACGGTGTTCCTGCTGACACCGAGTTCATCGGCGATGCGTTTCGTCCCCCAGCCACAGGCCTTCAGGCGCAGCATGGCGGCGACATCCTCTGGGCTCTGCATCGGTTCCCCTCGTACCTGAGTGTGGGGAACGTTATATCCGGATTTCTTCATGGGCGGACCCTCCTGGTGAGCTCACGGAGGGGTCAGTTTTCCGTGTCGCTTGGGGGTCAGTTTTCCATGTCGCCTGACAGGCGAGTAGCTGTGTTGCCGAGAAGCTCCCGGTTCAGGGAGCTTCTTTTGCATCACTGGTGCACGATAGGCACGCTCAGGTCGTAGACGTCCAACATCCCCGTGAAGTGGTCCAATTGGAGCGGACACCCCGATAAGCCTCATAATAGAGGCAATGGAGGTGTTCATGACCAAGAAGACTCGACGTCGGTTTTCCGATGAATTCAAGGCGGATGCGGTGAGCCTGGTGATCGATCAGGGGTATTCCGTATCCGAGGCCGCCCGGCGCCTTGGCGTGGAGCGCAGCGTGCTGGACCGCTGGTGCCGCAAGCACCGTCAGCAGGTCTCCGGCACCCCGGGGCGGCAGGAGGACGATCGCGACGCCGAGATCAAAAAGCTCCGCGAAGAAGTTCGTAAGCTTCAGATTGAAAAGGATATTTTAAAAAAGGCGGCGGCCTTCTTCGCCAAAGAGTCGAGCTGAGATACCAGTTTATCGAGTCGGAGAAGGCCACCTATCCCGTGGCCGTGTTGTGTCGAGTCATGCAGGTCAGCCGGAGCGGTTTCTATGCCTGGCGACGGCGTGGCCCTGATGACCATCGTCAGGCCTTACTTCAAGAGGTCAGAGAGATTCATCGCCAGAAGCGTGGCAGCTACGGAAGCCGTCGCATGGCCAGAGAGCTACGACGCCGAGGCTACGACGTCGGCCGTTACCAGGCCCGCAGCCTGATGCGGGAAGCAGGTGTAGAGGCACGTCAGCGGCGCCGCTGGCGCCATACGACCGACAGTGAGCATAGCCTGCCGGTGGCGCCCAACCTGCTGAACCGCCAGTTCATGGTGGCAGCACCGAATCGGGCCTGGGTGGCCGATATCACGGCGATCTGGACGCTGGAAGGATGGCTCTATCTGGCGGCGGTGCTCGACCTCCACGATCGGCAGCTGGTGGGCTGGGCGATGGCTGACCACATGCGCACGCCGCTGGTCCTGGATGCCTTGGAAATGGCCGTAGGTCGCCGGCAGCCCGAGAGAGGGCTGATTCATCACAGCGATCGCGGCAGCCAGTACGCGTCACGTGATTACCGCGCCAGGCTGGATCGACACGGGTTCCAGGCTTCGATGAGCCGGAAGGGGAACTGCTGGGACAATGCCGTGATGGAGCGCTTCTTCGGCTCACTGAAAAGCGAGTGGCTGGCGGGCCAGCGATACTGGAGCCGGCAGGCAGCACGGCGGGATGTGATCGACTACATCGAGATGGAGTACAACAGCTGCCGGCTCCACTCGACCCTGGGCTACCAGACGCCGAGGGAGATTGAATTGGCAGCTGCGGCTTGAAAATGTGTCCGCTCTGACTTGACCAGAACACCGCTGACCGCTGGCGTCCTGCTTTTCGTGCTGGGTGCCCTTGGTGTCGGTGATCCCTTTCCGCTCAGGTCATGCATGCTGAAGTGCTCGCTTCTGTGATGATCTCGTCCTCCATGGCGCGGCGAATGAAGCGCTACCAGGCGCTCTCCGGGTAGAGCCGCCGGTAGTGGGTGGGGAGGACTCCATCCCATTGCTTACGCTAATGCCTGAAGTCAGGGTGTTCAATTTGAGCTGGGCTACTTCATCTCAAAACCGCGCTTTACCAGAAAATCATACATATGGGAGCGCAGTTTGGTATCGAATAGCGGGGTCAAGTTCTGCGACCAGTTGCTCCTTTTGTTGCCACCCTTCCTTGATTGATAGTAGGTGCACATTGTCGCATCGAAGGCCTCCACCTGCTCGCGGTCGTCCGTATAGACATCCTCCTTGAGGATCGCTTCCACCGGAAGACGTGGCTTAATATCCGGTTGCTGGTCAGGGTAACCGAGGCACATCCCGAATACTGGATAGACGTGATCCGGTAGGCCTAATAGATCGCTGATGGCTTGGGGGTTGTTGCGCACCCCCCCGATGTAGCAGATGCCCAGTCCCTCGGACTCAGCGGCTACGGCCACGTTCTGGGCCATCAGGGCGGTGTCTATACTGGCCACTAGCAGTTGCTCGGTCATCCCTCGCACCACCCGAGCGCCGCTGCGCTTGGCGGCTTCTGTGGGGCGCTTCATGTCGGCGCAAAATATCAGGAAGGCACCGCAGCTTGCTACATAGGATTGGCCGCCGGCCAGTTCGGCAATCTTCTCACGGTTCTCGAGCTTCTTAACATGGATGACCGTGTAGGCTTGCACATGGCTGGAGGTGGCGGCTCCCTGTCCGGCGCGGATTAGCTCTTCCAGCAGCGCCCGGGAGATAGGTTGGTCGGTGAATTTTCGGATGGAACGATGGGACTTTAGCAGTTCGATGGTCGAGTTCATCATTTTTTCGCGAGATACCCTGCACTTATTGTGTAGGGAGGGATAGGTCGTTGCCTGTAGGGAGTCCCTGCTCTCGCTGCCTCCTTTCAATTTTTTGCTATCATGCATTTGCTAGTTTCTTTTGAAATTACTAGACGCTCTTACAAGTATGGCTGATGCCCGAAATAAGAAAAAATCCTATCGCACAAGCTACTTTTACACTCCCTCGATCAGGGTGGCGATGCCTTGGCCCACGCCCACGCACATGGTGCAGAGGGCATAGCGCTTGCCGGTGCGCTGCAGCTCATGGGCGGCGGTGAGCAGCAGGCGCGCGCCGGACATGCCCAGCGGGTGGCCTAGTGCGATGGCGCCGCCGTTGGGGTTGACCCGCGGGTCGTCATCGGCGAGCCCCAGGTCACGCATGCAGGCCAGCGCCTGGGCGGCGAAGGCCTCGTTGAGCTCGATCACCTCGATCTCGTCCAGCGATACGCCGGTTCGCTCGAGCAGGCGGTTGACAGCGGGCACCGGGCCGTAGCCCATGATACGCGGCTCGACGCCGGCGGTGGCCATGCCGAGGATCTTCGCCATGGGGGTGAGGCCGTGCTGCTCTACTGCGGCCCGGCTCGCTACCAGCATGGCGGCGGCGCCGTCGTTGACCCCGGAGGCGTTGCCGGCGGTGACGCTGCCGCCCTCGCGGAACGGCGTCGGCAGGCCGGCCAGCTTCTCGAGGGTGGTCTCGCGCAGGTGCTCGTCCTGGTCGAAGCGCAGTGGCTCCTGCTTGCGGCGCGGGATCTCGATGGCGGTGATCTCCAGCGCGAAGCGGCCGGCCTGCTGGGCGGCGGCGGCCTTCTGCTGGGAGCGCAGGGCGAAGGCGTCCTGGTCCTCCCGGGCGATGGCGAATTGCTCGGCCACGTTCTCGGCGGTCTCCGGCATGGCGTCGATGCCGTAGGCCTTCTTCATCAGCGGGTTGACGAAGCGCCAGCCGATGGTGGTGTCCTCGATCTTCTGGCCCCGGGAGAAGGCGCTGTCGGCCTTGCCCAGCACGTAGGGGGCGCGGGACATGGACTCCACGCCACCGGCCAGGGCCAGCTCCATCTCGCCGGCCTTGATGGCGCGGAAGGCGGTGCCCACCGCGTCCATGCCGGAACCGCACAGGCGGTTCAGGGTGGTGCCGGGAATGGACACTGGCAGGCCGGCCAACAGCGCCGACATGCGCGCCACGTTGCGGTTGTCCTCGCCGGCCTGGTTGGCGCAGCCCATAAAGACCTCTTCGATGGCGGCCGGGTCGAGATCCGGTGCCTCGGCGAGCACCGCCTTGAAGATGCTGGCCGCCAGGTCGTCGGGGCGCACGCTCGAGAGGGTGCCGCCGAAGCGGCCCACGGCGCTGCGGCGCGGATGGCAGAGGAATACATCGGTCATTGCCTTATCTCCTGAAAGTCGCTGCGGTCGCGGCGTCACTCGCCGGCGTGGGCACGGGCGGTGCGATCCTTGAGATCCCGCAGGATCTCGAGTTCCTTTGCGCTGGGCTCAGGGGTGTCCTCGAGCCGCTCGGCGAAGCGGATCTCCCAGCCGGTGGCCGCGATCACGTCCGCGCGGGTCACGCCCGGATGGAGCGATACCACGACCAGCTCCTTGGTCTCGGGGTCGGGCTTCATCACGCAGAGGTCGGTAATGACGCGAGTGGGGCCCTTACCGATATTGGGCACGCCGTCACGGCCCTTGCCGTCGCGGCCGAAGCCCAGAGTGGTGACGAAGTCGACCCGGTCGACGAAGGCGCGCCTGGAGTGCTTCAGGGTGATGAAGACCTCGCCGGCATTCGTCGCGATCTCGGGCGCCCCGCCACCGCCCGGCAGGCGCACCTTGGGCTCGCGATAGTCGCCAATCAGGGTGGTATTGAGGTTGCAGTAGCGGTCGATCTGGGCGGTGCCCAAAAAGCCCACGTCGATCTTCCCGCCCTGAAGCCAGTAGCGGAACATCTCCGGCACCGCCACGGTGGTGAGCGCGGTCTCGGCCAGCTCGCCATCGCCGATGGAGAGCGGCAGCACGTCGGGCTTGGTCTGCAGGGTGCCGGATTCGTAGATCAGTACCACGTCGGGGGCATGGGTGAGGCGCGCCAGGTTGGCCGCCTCACTGGGCAGGCCGATGCCGACGAAACAGGTCATGCCGTTCTCCAGGGCGCGGGCGGCGGTGACGGTCATCATCTCCGAGGCAGTGTAGTCGAGGCTCATCAGGCGTTCCCCCCTGCGTTCATGACGTTCTCTTCGATCCAGGCGGTGAAGGTGTCGCGATCCCGGGCGATGGCGTCCCACTCCTTGTAGAAGGCGTTGTTGCGCGGGTAGTAGCCGTGGGCATAGGAGGGCAGCGAGCCCTTCTCGGCCACGGCGATGGCGCTGATCGCCCAGCCCGGGATGATGCAGGCGTTGGGGTGGTAATCCGGCTCGCTGCGCAGGTCGTCGACGATCTCCTCGACGGTGACGATGCTCTGCTTGGCCGCCAGCACCGCCTCCTTCTGAACGCCGACGATGCCTTCCACCAGCACGTTGCCGGCGCGGTCGGCCTTCTGCGCATGCACGATGGAGACGTCCGGGCGCACCGCTGGCACCGCCGCCAGGCGCTCGCCGGTGAAGGGGCACTCGATGAACTTGATCTGGTCATTGACGCTGGGCAGCTCGCTGCCCACATAGCCGCGCAGCACCGCCAGCGGCAGGCCCGCCGCGCCGGCCTCGAAGGCGCAGGCCATGGCGGCATGGCTGTGCTCGAGGATCTCGACCTGGTGGGGCCAGCCCTTCTCCACAGCGTCGCGCAGGCGATGCAGCGAGCCCACGCCGGGATTGCCGCCCCAAGAGAAGATCACCTTCTTGGCGCAGCCGGCGCCGATCAGCTGGTCGTAGACCAGGTCGGGGGTCATGCGGATCAGGGTCAGGTCGCGCTTGCGCTGGCGGATCACTTCGTGGCCTGCGGCGAAGGGAATCAGGTGGGTAAAGCCCTCCATCGCCACGGTGGCGCCGTCTTCTACATAGCGCGCCACCGCGTCATGCAGGCTCAGGATTTCGGCCATGGGAATACTCCTGATAGCTTATGGTTTGTGCGTATTGCGGACATAAATTTTCATTGCGAACAAAATACCTCCGCCTCGATCATTCGTCAAACTCCCATGCCGTGCTGACTGGCGATGCAATGTTCGCTATGCGTTCGGATACTCAATATTAGAAAAATTTAATTTTATGGAGAAAAAATGTCACATAGTGCTGTAGATGGAGCGATTACATTTGAGGATCGTGATTTCGTCACCGCTCTCGCCAGAGGGCTGGAAGTAATTCTGGCTTTCGATGAGGCGCATCCGCGTATGACACTGAGTGAGGTGGCTGCTCGGACCGGCATGAACCGCGCCCGTGCCAGGTGCTTTTTGCTGACCCTGCATGCGTTGGGCTATGTGCGCAAGCAGCAGCGCGTCTTCGAGCTAACCCCTAAGGTCTTACAGCTCGGCTACGCTTTCCTGTCGGCTAGTGACTATCGAAGTGTGATTCAGCAAGTCCTTGAGGACATTACCAGCGAGTGTGGCGAATCATCGTCTCTGGGGATGCTGGATGGTGATGAGGTCACCTATGTGGCGCGTTCCTCTTCTCGACATCGGTTGCTGGCCATCACTCTTTCGGTAGGTGCGCGTTTGCCAGCGGCGTCCACCTCCATCGGACGAGCATTGCTGGCCCAGCTTTCCGGTGGTGATCTCAATGCATGGTTAGCTCGCGTGAAGCTGACCCAGCACACTGAGAAGAGCATCATCGATAAAGCTGGTCTCAAACAGTGCATCCTCGATGTGCGTCATCAAGGTTACGCCGTCATAGACCAGGAGCTCGACTCCGGACTGCGTTCCATCGCAGTGCCGGCTTTCGATGCTAACGGTAAGTTGCTTGGCGCGATCAACATCATTACGAATGCTGTTCGCGTCGGTTACGAGGCCCTGGTGGACCAGTACCTGCCACTGCTACAGGATAAGGTCAGGCTTATTCGTACCAGTGTCAGTTGAACCCTGGGAGTCAGTCTATCCGCGCGAGGTCGGCAGTCATCAGCCCTACGGAGCTCTATCGAGGCATGATGAGGATGCCCAGCCCACGTTCGGGGTGACAGCTTGCCCTTAGATGCAGCGAATGTCATCTGATGTGAACGGGCCCGTGATGATCGTGCTTAAGACTAAAGTTGAGTATCAAGCGCTAAGCTGGCCACATTAGGCTGTGTGTGGTTGACGAATCTATGTTCACAATGCGAACAAGACTGATCGAAGGAGATAACGATGAACAACTTCCTCAAGTCCCTCTGCGTGGCCACCTGCGGGGGTGCAGTGGCGCTAACACTGTCTGTTTCTTCTGCCCAGGCCGATGATTGGCCGAGCGGAGATGTTCGCTTAGTGGTTCCTTATGCGCCGGGGGGGACTACCGACGTTCTATCCCGCCGCGTTGCGGATCTTCTACAGAATGAACTCGAGGCCAATGTCGTTGTTGAGAATCGCCCAGGTGCGGGTTCAACCGTGGCCACTGGCCGTCTTGCGCGCGGCGGGCGCGATTCCGATCACACCATCCTGATGGCTTCGCCGGGGCACACCATCGGTGCGGCTATCTATCCTGACTTGGCCTATGATCCGGTGAATGACTTCGTCTTCCTGCAGAACCTGATCGACATCCCCAACGTCATGGTGGTGCCGGCCGACAGCCCCTACGACAGTGTCATCGAGTTCGTTGAGACGGCCAGAGAGCAGAGCATGACCTTTAGCCATAGCGGCGTGGGAAGCTCCATTCACATGTCCGGCGAATTGTTCAAGACGCTGACCGAGACTAATCTCACTGCTGTGCCCTTTGCCGGCAGCGGAGCGGCACTGCCGGCCCTGCTCGGCGGTGACGTCGATGTCTCCTTCGAGAACATGCCCACCGTGCTGTCTCACATTCGCTCCGGAGACCTGAAGCCGCTGGCGGTGACTTCTGCCAGCCGGTCGCCTCACCTTCCGGACGTGCCGACTCTGAGCGAGATTGGCGAGTACAACCTTGATCAGTTTATTACCACCGCCTGGTTCGGCCTGATTGCCCATGAGTCTTTTCCTCAGGAAGCGCAGGATGCCATGCAAGAAGCCCTTGCTGGCGTGATGCAGCGAGAAGAGTTCCTCAACTTTGCAGACCAGCTGGGCGCCGAGTTGGGCCAGGTGTCCGGTGAGGAGTTCCAGGTGTTCATTGCGGAGGAGGTCGAGCGCTGGCAGGAAGTTGCCGAGCAGGCCGGCATCAGCCAATAAACGAATAAGCTGATTCTAACTCATCACTGAGGCAAGGGAGGCACCCCTTGCCTCAGCATTCGCCCGTTGAGTGTTACTATGTCGACTTCGCTTACCAAACGTATTAAGATGATACGCGACCCAGGTGATGTCCTTTCAGGGGGCATACTGCTTGCCGCTTCCGTGATTCTTTTGTTCTATCTGGTGCCCAACTACATCAGTGAGCCGCCGATTCTGCAGAATCCTATGATGTCGCCACGTTGGCTGCCACGCATCGTGGGCGGATTGATGCTTGGCTTTTCCTTCCTACTCATCGTACAAGGTCTGTTAGTCGATAATACAGGTAAAGATGATGGGCGCCGACTCAACAAAGGTTCAAAGCTGCGCTTCGCCATGATGGTGGTTGCTCTGGTGGTCTATGTTGGACTATTTGAAGCACTCGGCGCTGTGATTGCTGGGATTCTGGCCACTCTGATTCTGTTTGCTGCACATCCGGTTCAGACCTGGTGGGTTTACAGCCTGGCAGTCGTCTTTCCTGCTGCTGTCGCTTTTATCTTCGTAAATGTCATGAATGTGCCGCTTCCACTGATGCCTTTTTGATGGCAGGCGCCTCATCTAGCCCTAGGTGACCTATGGATATGTTTTCGGAAGTCCTGCAACTCTTTCTCAGTCTTGATAATATTTTTGCCATTGCGCTGGGTGTGATCATAGGTGTAGTGGTGGGCTCGATTCCTGGTCTGACCGCTACCATGGCGGTTGCGCTTGCGTTGCCTTTCACCTTCAGCATGGAGCCAATCGCAGCCATCCTGCTGTTGGTGGGTATCTATAAAGGTGGTATGTATGGTGGCTCGATCACGGCTATTTTGATCCGCACGCCGGGCTCGCCGGCGTCGGCCTGTACCCTGCTTGATGGTTATCCCCTCGCTCAGCAGGGGCATGCTAAGAAGGCCCTCAAAACGGCGCTCTATTCATCCGTCATTGCCGACTTTATCTCAAATATTGCGCTGATCTTTTTTGCCGCCTATCTGGCAAAGATTGCCCTGAATTTTGGGGCTCCGGAATTTTTCTGGCTGATCTGCTTTTCATTGACCATCATTATCTCGCTGGCCAGTGGTTCGATGGTCAAGGGATTGCTGGCAGCGTTGATGGGTATCCTGCTCTCGCTGGTGGGGCTGGATGAGGTCTACGGCTCACAGCGCTTGACCTTCGGCAATTACAACCTGATGGACTCTATCTCGTTCATACCGCTACTAATTGGGTTGTTTGCGATTCCGGAGATCATAGAGTTCTATCGCAAGAAAGTCGTTCCGCATATCAAGGCCAAGGCCAGTGGGGTCGGCATGACCCTGGCAGAGTTCAAACGCTGCCTCAAGCCAATAGTCCGTGGGAGCCTGTTTGGGGTGCTTATAGGTGCCATTCCCGGTACCGGCGCCACCGCTGCAGCCTTCATCTCCTACAGCGATGCCCGGCGCCGCTCACCCAACCGTGACAATTTCGGCAAGGGCGAAGTGGAAGGTGTGGCCGCGGCCGAAGCGGGCAACAACGGCGTTGCCGGCTCCACCATGATTCCGTTGCTGTCGCTGGGTATCCCTGGGGATGTAATCACCGCTATCATCCTAGGGGCCTTCATGGTTCACGGCCTGACGCCTGGCCCAATCATGTTCCAGGAGAATTTAACACTGATCTATGCGCTGTTTGTTGGCATCATGTTGAGTTCACTGGTGCTGCTGGTGGTCGGAAGTGGTGCGATCAAGTACTTTTCACTGATCGCCGATATCCCCAAATCGATTCTCTTCCCCATTGTGCTGATGTTCTGCGTATACGGTGCCTATGCCGTCAATAATGATACCTTCGACGTGTGGTTGATGCTGGGCTTCGGCGTGCTGGGCTACATCTTTAACCGGGCGGCCATTCCTGCCGCGCCGTTCCTCATCGGCTTCATCCTCGGGCCGATGTTTGAGGACAACCTGCGGCGCTCGCTGCTGATCGGACATGGCGACATGTCGATCTTCGTGCGTGGCCCGATCACTTGGTTCTTCATCGCCTTGACCCTGGGATCGATCCTGCTGGCGCTCTATCGTTACTTCTCTGCACGCAACCAGTCCTCACTAAGCTCTGACAAGCCGTAGGAGGTCCCATACGCCCTATCTTGTCCGGCCAGAGCCGCTGAGCCAAGGTCGAATAAGGAGACTTCCCTGAAATTCAGCTGGCTGTCCCGGGTTCGTTCCGGGACGGCAGGTAGTATGTCGGCTGTCATGCGAATAGCAAGAGAGAGAATCAAACAATGAGCGGGAACTATATTGCCAGCGACCGCATTCGCGATCGTTTCTCCCAAGCAATGTCCGATATGTACCGCCAGGAGGTACCTCAATATGACTCGCTGCTCTCACTGGTCGATGAGGTGAACCGCGAGATGCTGGCGTGTAACCCATCTCTAGAGCAAGAGTGGACACTTACGGGCGAACTCGAGCGGCTGGGCGTAGAGCGGCATGGTGCCATCCGTGTTGGCACGCCGGGTGAGCTGGCGCTGTTGCGCCGCATGTTCGCGGTAATGGGCATGTACCCGGTGGGCTACTATGACCTTTCGGTGGCTGGCGTGCCGGTGCACTCCACCGCCTTTCGCCCCGTCGAGGATGAGGCGCTGCGGCGCAACCCGTTCCGCCTTTTCACTTCGCTGCTGCGCCTGGAGCTCATTGGTGATGACGGGCTGCGCGCGCGGGCTGCAGCGATTCTCACCGAACGTGAGATCGCTACGCCCGAGGCCGTAGCCCTGATCGAACGCCACGAAGCCCGGGGCGGGCTGACCGAGGCCGAGGCCGAGCGCTTCGTGGCCGAGGCGCTGCAGACTTTCCGCTGGCATCGCAATGCCACCGTGGACCTAGCCACCTATCAGGCGTTGCACGACGAACACCGCCTGATTGCCGATGTGGTCTGCTTTCGTGGGCCGCACATCAACCACCTTACCCCACGCACCCTAGACATCGATGAGGTGCAACGGCGCATGCCTGAAAAGGGCATCGTGCCCAAGTCAATCATAGAGGGGCCGCCCAGGCGCCACTGCCCGATCCTGCTGCGCCAGACCAGCTTCAAGGCGCTGGAGGAGTCCATCCTCTTCGCTGATGCGGCCCAGGGCCGCCATACAGCCCGATTCGGCGAAATTGAACAGCGTGGCATGGCGCTGACGCGCAAGGGGCGAGCGCTCTACGACCGCCTGCTGGCCGCTTCCCGTGAGGGGGGGAGTGGAACTGACAACGCAATCCATCAGGTTTGGCTGGGTGATATCTTCGCCGACTTTCCCGATGAGCCGGCCGAGCTGCGCCGACAGGGTTTGGCCTTTTTCCACTACCGCGCGGTGGCCGGGGCGAAGGTGATAGGCGACATCGACGTTGGCCAGGTCGAGGCGCTGATCGAACAGGGCGCTTTGATTGCAACGCCGATGATCTACGAAGATTTTCTTCCGGTCAGTGCGGCGGGGATTTTCCAGTCGAACTTGGGTAGCGGCGTTGGAGAGCAGTATGGCAGTCAGTCGAGCCAGGCGCTTTTCGAGCAGGCCTTGGGCGAGACAGTAATTGACGAGATTGTACTCTACGAGAGGTGCCAGCAAGCATCGCTCGATCGGGCGCTAGACGAGCTGAGGGCTCTGGGTGAGGTCGACACCTCGCAAAGCCAGCGTGGGCTCTAAGAAGGTTGTGACGACTCGCCAATGCTCTGGGATCCGATCCAATGCTCTGGCTAGCGTTCTGCTTGCCATCGCTATGGTGCTAACCGCCTGGCGCCAAATGGGGGCGGCGGCGACGGTTGGCTATTTCGTTGAAGTCGTGCTTGTAGGCTTTCTAGTATTGATCTGGCCACGCCTATCGTACATGGCGCGTCTGCTGTTGGTGGCATGTGGTGCGGCCACGCTTCTTGCCCTATGGCGTCTTGCCTCACCCTGGGGGGCACTTCACGAGGCCGCCAGTAGCTTCGCTTTCCTTGCAGCTTTCATGTCCGCTCTGGCGCTGCTGCGCCTGCCAGCCTATCGTTCGAGGCTGATTCGTCGATGTGGGCAGAGCCTGCTGATGCAGCCCCCCACTTGGCGCTACCCCCTGCTCTCGCTGGGGTCGACACTGTTTGGCATTGTGCTCAACTTCGGCGTACTCAATCTATTCATGTCGATGATCGACAGGGCCAATACTCTCCGCTCGGCTCAGGGGAAAGTGTGGCTGCAAGAGGTGCGGCGCAGGCGCATGTTAGTGGCAACTTTGCGCGGCTTCACCCTAGCGCCGTTGGTTTCTCCTCTAGGCATCGGCGTCGCGGTGGTGTTGGGCAATCTTGATCGGCTGACTTGGGCTGATCTATTTCCCTATGTGCTAGTGTCGTCTGTTGTGCTGTTTTTCCTGGGTTGGGCCTGTGATCAGTTTTCAGGCCCTCGCCCGAGAGCCAGTGGAACAGTGTCCAAGCGGCCCTCGCTGATGCCGCTGGGGACCTTTAGTTTGCTGCTGCTGGCCCTGGTAATGCTGGTATTCATTCTAGCTAGCGTATTGTCTCTTCGGCTGCCTCAGGCTGTGTTGTTGGGTGTGCCACTGGGTGCTTGGCTGTGGCTGGTCTGGCAGTGTCGTCGCCTTGGATCTGCCGGTGTAGGACCTGCAGCAACATTGTTGGTCCGTCGTGTGCCCGGTGTGCTGGGAGGAATTGGTAATGAGGTAGTAGCGCTGGGTTCTAGCGCCTACCTGGGTTATCTCAGCGTGGCTTTACTAGATCCTGAGCAGCTGGAATGGGCAGCGACCCTGTTGGTTGCTTTAGGAGGCTGGTTGCCGGTGTTAGCGCTCCTGCTGATCTTTGCGTTTTCCCAGGTGGGCGTAAATCCGATCATCAGCGTGACCTTCTTAACCAGTATGGTCGCCCAAGTGGGACTAGAAGGTGTGTCGTTGCCGCTGTTTGCGACAGCTATGCTGGCAGGTTGGTCGTTGACCATGGTGTCGTCGCCGTTCACGGCGGCGATGATGATCATGTCACGTTCCACCGGCATGACTGCTGGGCAAATTGGCCTGCGCTGGAATGGTGTTTTTCTGGCGGCCTCGCTGATGACGGCCGCCGTGTTGTTTCGATTGGTGAGTTGAGTAAAGTGGGTGCTTATCCCATGGTGACACCACCGCAAACGAAAAGCGTCTGCCCGGTGATGAAGCTGCTGCTGGAGTCGCAGAAGAAGCTGACTGCCTGAGCAACATCTTCGGGTTGACCGATGCGCTGCGCCGGAATGTTCTCGATGATGCGACGCGCACGCTCAGAATTGGGGGGATTGTTTTCCCAGAATGCAGTGGTAGCGATCGGCCCTGGAGCCACGCAGTTGACTGTGACTCCGTTGCTGGCCAACTCCAGCGCCCATGTGCGTGCCATGGATTGCAATGCCCCTTTCGTCGCGCTGTACAGAGTGCGGGCCTCCTTGCCCAGTACCACACGGCTGGCATTCATTACTATGCGGCCTTGACCATGGCGGCGCATGCTGGGCAGAAGAGATTGAGTGCACACCAGCGCGGAACGCACGTTGAGATGCATCAGTGGGTCAAAATCTTCGACACATGTGTCGTCAAGCAGGGCAGGGCGCACTATGCCAACATTATTGACGAGGCACGTCACCGCATGGGCATCGGCAATCGGCTGGAGTATCTGGCGGGTTGCATTGACGTCACTGAGGTCGACTTGATGAGCATCTGCTTTCAGAGACTCTGCCTCGGGTGGCTCGATGTCTAGCACGAAGACGCGATAGCCATCTTGCTGTAAGCGTAAGGCAATGGCTTGGCCGATGTTTCGCGCACCACCGGTGACGACAGCACAGGGTTTAGACATAGAGAAATCCTTATGGAGTTGGGAGGTTACTTTGGAGGGGGATGTTCTGATTATACGCTAAATAATGCTGACTTCGTATACACTTTATTTTCCGCTTCCATCTGTTGGGAGCAAGGCCACCTGTGTCACCATGGTGAGTACTAAAATCGTATAGGAGTAATGTATGCAGTTATATAAAAAAGGCCTGGTTGTCGGGGCTGGCACCATGGGGATGAAGCTTGCTAAGCTAATGCTTGGTAACGGCATGACAGTGACTGTGGTAGATATCAATTCCAAGGTGTTGGATCGTTGTCGCCAGGCCCTGCAGTCTGATCTAGGTAACGAGGTGCAAGCTCACTTTGTCAACGATTGGTTGCAGGTGGGGGAGTGCGATGTCGTGGTCGAGAGCGTCACCGAAGACCTTGCACTAAAGCAGCGAGTGCTGAAGGATGTGGAGGCTCATGTTGGTGACGCAACACTGATACTAACCAATACATCAGGACTTTCTATCGATGATCTGTCTGATGTGCTGACTCGTCCGGAGCGGTTTGTGGGAGCTCATTTTTTTAATCCTGCAGATCTCATACCGACTGTCGAGGTGATCCCAGGGCGATTCACTTCTGATACCTGTGTCGATCACGCGGTTAACGTACTCCGGGGGCTCGGAAAGCGTCCTGCCGTGCTGAAGAAAAGCGTGCCGGGCTTCGTGGCGAATCGTATTCAGCATGCATTGATGCGTGAGTGCCTCTCGATTTTGGAGCAAGGCGTTGTGGACGCCGAGACATTAGACGATATCGTACGCTATTCAATTGGTATTCGTCTTGCTATCAACGGGCCACTACGCCAGCGGGATCTTAATGGACTGGACACCCATCTCAATATCTCAGGCTACCTGTATCAGAGCTTGGATAATCGCAACACACCATCCCCTCTGCTTGAGGCGTTGGTGGAAAAGGGGTGTCTCGGTCGTAAGAGTGGAAGCGGCTTCTATGAATGGCCTGCTGGAAGTGGGGAGAACTCCGACCGTCAGGAGAGAGAGTTGCTTGTGAGTCTCTTGTCAATGATGAGAGAGGATTAAGGCTGGTAGGAGCAATTGTTATTAATTGATGATGCTATAGAAACACTCCCTTGCCTGAGGTTGGGGCGACGTTAGGCAAGGGGGCTTAGTATGGAGGTGCCTAAAATAGGATAAAGTTTAACTCTGGGCTTCTCGAATCATGTTGCGAGAGATGATCACCTGCTGAATTTGGGTGGTGCCTTCATAGAGTCGGAATAGGCGTACATCGCGGTAGAACCGCTCAACGGCGTATTCGCTGATATAGCCGGCTCCGCCATGAATTTGCACACCACGGTCTGCCACGCGGCTGCACATTTCCGTCGCGAACATCTTGGAACAGGAGGCCTCGGTGCTGACGTTCTGGCCTTCATCCCGCTTGCGTGCGGCATCCAGTACCATACACTTGGCGGCATAGATCTCAGCCTTGGAGTCTGCCAGCATTCCCTGGATCAGCTGGAATTCCGCGATGGGCTTGCCGAATTGCTTGCGTTCCATAGCGAAGCGAAGGGAGTCCTCCAGAACACGCTCGGCTGCGCCCACTGCGATGGCGGCAATATGCAGGCGCCCCTTATCCAGCACTTTCATTGCAGTCTTGAAGCCGACGCCTTCCTGCTCGCCAATCAGAGCGCTTTCCGGAACCCGGACATTGTCAAAGATGATATCTGCAGTGTGAGCCCCCTTCTGGCCCATCTTCTTGTCGCACTTCCCAACCGTGATACCCGAGGTATTGGCATCTACAATAAAGGCGCTGATACCTTTGGCACCTTTGATATCCGGGTTGGTGCGCGCCATGACGGTGAAGATGCCGGCATGCGGTGCGTTGGTGATGTAGCGCTTTGTGCCATTGATGATGTATTCATTTCCATCCTTTACAGCAGTCGTCCTTAATGACGCCGCATCGGACCCTGAATCCGGTTCGGTCAGGCAGAAAGAGCTGAGAATCTCACCGCTGGCCAGCCGTGGCAGGTAGCGGGATTTCTGCTCGTCTGTGCCGTCGAGAAGAATGCCAATTGAGCCGATACCGTTGTTGGTCCCGATGAAGGAGCGAAAAGCAGGAGAGGTTCTGCCAAGCTCAAAGGCAATGTTGACTTCTTCCTCCATTGTGACTCCGAGGCCGCCAAACTCCTCGGGAATGGTAAGCCCAAACATTCCCATATCGCGCATTTGCGATACGATGTCGTCAGGAATTTTGTCAGTTTCGGCGACTTCTTCCTCTCGTGGAATAAGCTCTTCGTTGACAAAGCTACGAATAGAGTCAAGAAGAATCTGCATTGTTTCCTGGTCGCGAATCATGATCTCATCTCGCTGATATAGTGGTTGCTGGTCAGTTTTTATCTCGCTGTTTACGAGATTTGGGTATTGATATCATTCACCATCTGTACCAGCCGGGGTCCAATAAATTCTTCAAGTTTCTCGCGAGAAACCTGGAATTCGGGGCCTCCGCAGTTGAACGCGAGCACCCCTAGCTGCGGGTGGTTCAAGGGAACCGCAACCGCATTGACTTTTTTCTGCCAATCGCCCATCGACAGGCAGTAGCCATATTCTGCGTACTCTTTGAAGGCGCCATCCAGTGCTCTGCGAATGTCTGGCCATTCGTCGGGATGGCTCTGCTGTATATGCTCCATGATCACCTCGGCTTCTTCTTGAGGCATAGCGGCCAGGCAGGCGCGACCGGCCGAGCTTTGGTGAATCGGGAGGCGTGTTCCGATCTGGCGGCGAATAGTGGAGCGTAGGGCGCTCTGGACAACGTCCAGGTAGACCATGTCTAAACGGTCACGTGCCGACATCGCCACGGTGGCGCCGACTTCATCGGCGAGGTTCACCATCAAGGGCTGGGCAACCGAGCGAATCGGGAGATTGGAGATCATGGAGTAGCCGAAGGACATCACGCCTACGTCCAGTTGATACTTCCCGCGCGGCAGAGGACGAAGATAGCCGAGCCTGGCGAGGGTGTGGGTCAGCCGGCTCACGGTGGGGCGTGGCAGCCCTGTCTTTCTAGCCAGATCGAGGTTGCTGAGCATGCTATCCCGTGGGGTGAAGCAGCGTAGCAGCTCCAACCCCCGTGCCAGCGATGTCACGAACTGTCGATCCTTCTCCTGCTCTTCCATCGCATGGATAGGGTCTACCACGATCTGGAAGTCGCTCTGGCTGTCTTTTTTCTTCACTGAATCCTCGCTCCCGTGGCGGATAGCAGTCATGAAAGTTTGCGCGCACTGTCTCTGTGATGTCAATTCTGCAATCTAAAAGACCGCTTGGCGGACATTTATGGGGGCTGTCATTTTCATCGGGGCGACATCCTCGCTGTTTCTCAAGCCCTCCCCAAAACCACAAGGCGGCGTAAAGCGCGCGCAGCGATGTCGTTGACAGCTTTCTGCCAACCTGTGTAGGTTAACGAGTATAGCAAAACAAATGTCCGCATAGCGATCATTTTACTGTGAGGTGGTGCATGAACGACAAGCAGCAGCCCGCCGAGGTATACCTCGCCTCGCTCGACGAAGGGGTGGCGGTGGTTCGCATCGATCGACCATCCGCCAAGAATGCCCTCAACGGCGCCGTTAGGCGTCAGCTCGCCGAACTGTTCTCATCCCTGGCCCGGCGTGATGACGTGCGGGCTATCGTGCTGACGGGAGGGGAGCAGGTGTTTGTGGCCGGTGCTGACGTCAAGGAGTTTGCCACGGCGTCGCCCACCGAGATGCATTTGCGCCACAACGAGCGGTTCTGGGAGCCCATTGCGCACTGCCCCAAGCCGGTCATTGCTGCGGTCAATGGCTTCGCTCTGGGCGGCGGCTGTGAGCTTGCCATGCACTGCGACATCATCGTGGCCGGCGAGTCCGCCCGGTTCGGGCAACCTGAAGTCAAACTTGGCCTGATGCCCGGCGCTGGAGGGACCCAACGCCTGGTACGCGCGGTGGGTAAGTTCCAGGCGATGCGCATGCTGATGACCGGCTGCATGGTACCGGCGCCCGATGCACTGCGTATGGGGCTAGTCAGCGAGGTCGTCCCCGATGAGCAGACGCTCGAGCGTGCCAAGGCATTGGCTCAGGAAATTGCCCATCTGCCGGCCTTGGCCGTGGAGCAGATCAAGGAGACCGTACTCGCCGGTGCCGACCTGCCGCTTGAGAGTGCGCTAGTCCTCGAGCGGAAGGCCTTCCAGATGCTGTTCGACACCAAGGATCAGAAGGAAGGGGCTGCCGCCTTCATCGAGAAGCGCAAACCGACCTATCGGGGGGAGTCATGATGGCAGGACAAGTGAATCGGCTGGGGATCGTCGGCACTGGTGTGATGGGCGCAGGGATCGCTCAGATAGCAGCTCAGGCCGGTCTCGAGGTCGCGCTGTTCGATAAGCGTGCCGGGGCTGCCAGCGCCGCACGTGATGGCCTGCAGGCGACATTCGATAAACTGGTGAGCAAAGGCAAGCTCTCTCGTGAGTCTGCCGAGGAGGCCTTGGCCCATCTTTCCGTCGTCGACTCGATGACGGCCCTGGCGGATTGCGACCTGGTCATCGAGGCAATCGTCGAGGACCTTGGCATCAAGCAGGCCCTGTTCGCCGAGCTGGAGGCAATCGTGGCCCGCGATTGCATTCTGGCGACCAATACCTCGTCGCTTTCGGTCACGGCTATTGCCGCGGATCTGGCCTGTCCCGAACGGCTTGCCGGTTTCCACTTCTTCAACCCCGTGCCGCTGATGAAGGTCATCGAGGTGATCGGGGGGATTGATACCGACGAGACCGTGATCGACACCCTGCTGAATTTGGCAGGCCGGCTCGGGCACACCGGCGTGCGTGCCCAGGATACCCCTGGTTTCATCGTCAACCATGCAGGACGCGCTTACAGCACCGAAGGGTTGAAGATTCTTGAGGAGCGGGTAGCGCCACCAGAGGACATCGATCGGATCCTTCGCGAGCAGGCCGGGTTCCGGATGGGGCCGCTCGAGCTTTTTGATCTGACCGGCTTGGATGTCTCGCATCCTGCGATGGAGTCGATCTTCGAACAGTTCTATCACGATCCGCGTTATCGACCTTCCTCTATCTCACGGCAGATGCTGAAAGGTAAGCGACTGGGACGCAAGACAGGGATTGGTTTCTACCGCTATGAGGCAGGCAGGAAAATTGAAGCACTGACGCCACTGCCAGTGCCGGATGTTAGTGATCTACCGCCGATCTGGGTGGGGTGTGAGGATATTGCCCAGCGTGCAGAGGTTGCGTCACTCCTAGAATCGCTTGGTGGGCGAGTGGAGCCGACGGGTTCACCCTCTGAGCAGGCGCTTTGTCTGTTACTCCCCTTTGGTGATGATGCTGTGAGTGCGACTAATCACTTCGGTGTCGATCCCGAGCGTTCAGTCTGCCTCGATGTCCTCATGGGGCTTGAGTCTCATCGCACGCTGATGATGACACCAGTCACTCGACAGGAGATGCGGGACGCGGCTCATGCGTTGCTGGCATCGGATGGTGTTGGAGTGACAGTTATTCGTGACAGCGCGGGGTTTGTCTCGCAGCGTGTGCTTGCTTCGGTGGTCAACTTAGCTTGCGACATTGCACAGCGTGAAATTGCTACTCCTACTGATATCGATGATGCCGTCAGGCTGGGGCTCAACTATCCCCATGGTCCGCTGGCATGGGGGGATTCACTGGGGGCGAAGCGGTTGCTTGGCATATTGGACCGCATCTACGCGTTGACTGGGGACCCACGCTATCGGCCAAGCCCATGGCTTCGCCGTCGTGCCACTCTTGGGGTTTCACTGTTACATGTAGCACCGAGCTGTCGTTGATATTGGAGGTTACTCATGATGGTGGAAATTGGGGGTATACCATGGGGGCGCTAACGGGAGTCAGAGTGCTTGACTTGAGTCGTGTACTGGCCGGCCCATGGTGCAGTCAGGTGCTGGCGGATCTTGGTGCAGATGTTGTTAAAGTGGAGCGTGTTGGGCGGGGTGATGACACCCGGGCCTGGGGCCCCCCCTATATGAAGAATGCTCAGGGGGACGAGACGCAGGAAGCCTCATACTATCAGTCCACCAATCGCAACAAGCGATCTGTAGCGGTCGACATAGCGACTGAGAAAGGCCAGGAGATTGTCCGTGCCTTGGCTGCCGAGAGTGATGTGCTGATTGAGAACTTCAAGGCCGGTTCGTTGAAGAAATATGGACTGGGTTACGAATCGCTTTCGAAGATCAACCCCAGGCTGATCTATTGCTCCATCACGGGGTTCGGCCAGACGGGCCCTCGAGCGAAGGAGCCAGGTTATGATTTCATCATCCAGGGAGTGGGCGGGCTGATGAGCATCACCGGGGAGCGTGATGGCCTCCCTGGCGGAGGCCCACAGAAAGTAGGGGTGGCAGTAACCGACGTGATGACGGGGTTGTACTCGGTGATTGCCATTCAGGCCGCGCTGCTGTCACGAGAAAAAACTGGCCGTGGCCAGCATTGTGACATGGCCCTTCTGGATGTGCAGGTGGCGGCACTGGGCAACCAGAGTCAGAACTATCTCAGTACAGGCGTTTCGCCTGGTCGGTACGGAAATGCACACGCTAATATCGTTCCCTATAACTCATTTCATGCCAGCGACAAGGACTTCATCATCGCTTGTGGCAATGATTCGCAATTTTCTGCACTCTGCGAGGCCATCGGATTGCCAGGACTTTCCGATGATCCCCGGTTCGCTAAGAACGAGGATCGTGTAAGGAATCGAGACGTGGTCACTCAGATTCTCTCTGATCATTTCAAGGAGGGTAAGGCTGAGATGTGGGTGGAAAAAATTAGCAGCGTCAAGGTCCCGGTTGGCGTCATCAACGACATTGCCGGTGCTCTTGCTGAACCTCAGGTGGAAGCCCGTGGTATGCTGGTCAACATACCCCACTCCATGAATCCTGACTTCAAGATGGTTGGCAGCCCGATCCATCTTTCCGATACTTCGGTGGAGTACAAGAGGCCTGCGCCAATGCTGGGGCAGGATACTAATGATGTACTTTCGGAATACCTTGAGCTTTCCCCAGAGCAGTTGTCGCAACTGAAAAACGACGGTGTAGTGGGTTGACTCATGGCGGTATCAAGTTCTAAGCACAACACTATTGAAGGGTGTCCGGTCCAGCGACTGATTTCTGGAGCACCTCGGAATACACTTCCAGAGGCGTTCGTCAGTCCAAAGTCTTGCGGAGCCGTGTGTTTAAGGAATCTGCAATGGCATCGAGCTCTTTCTGGCTATAGACCGACAGGTCAGTGCCCTTCGGCAGGTACTGCCGCAACAAACCGTTGGTATTCTCGTTGGAGCCCCGTTGCCACGGGCTATGGGGATCGGCGAAATAGATGGCTGTCCCGGACCGAGTTGTGTGAACTCGGCATGTTTCATCATCTCCCTGCCCTGGTCATAGGTCGTAGAGCGCCGCAGGGCGCGTGGGACCTTGCTCAGCTTGTCGCTGAACCCAATGGCAGCAGCGGTGGCCGTTGTGCCATCCAGCTTTGCCAGTATCACCAGGCGCGTGGAGCGCTCCACTAGCGTGCCGACGGCGGATCGGTTGTTGGCTCCCATGATCAGGCCACCCTCCCCAGTGGCCGGGCATCAGCCGGTCTTCGATTCTGAGTCCAAAGCGGAGGACCTGCGTTTTCAGTGACCTTCGCCGCCGTGCTTGCGTTTGTCCCGGGGGCGTATCTTGTCGATCACGACCTCGGGGTGGTGGCGGCGGATCACACGCGTGACGTTCTCCTCTCGCTCGGCCGGAACGTCGACCATCAGCAGCAGCTGGCCTTGTTTTAACTGCTTGTCGAACTTGGCAACCTTGATGTCGCGCACCGATACGCCGACCATGGTGCTGGCCCAGATGCCGAACAGGGTGCCAAATACGCCTAGTCCTACCACCATCCAGACGATATGGGTGCCGGCCAGTATGAAGTGGATGGCCAGGCCCAGCGCCACGCCGACAGTACCCCCGGTGATGGCGCCTCTACGGAAGGCGTTGACCACGTCGGAGGTCTGGATCAGGGTTGCGTGGGGGACGCCCTCTTCCTCTTCGAGAGATCGCCAGTCCGTGCCCAGCACGTGCATGTCCTCCTTGGCCAGGCCCATCTCGCTGAGCTCATGGACGATGTCGGTGGCGGTGACCTTGTCGGGTATCAGAAAATATAAACGTAGCATGGCCAGGCTCCTCCCTCGTTCGTATGCAGTGGCGACCTGCGCCTGTTCGACTGCCTTGTCCCTCGGTTTAGCACTTGGGGTGGCCGGCTCGCCAACCGGGGCAGCCCTGCTGCCTAGTCGCGCTTGACTCCTTCGGGCCGAGCTGGCGCCGGGAGGGGTTGAAACGGCTGACGTCCGCCCTTAGATGATAGTAGCGGCTCCTTTCCTGGGGTCGCCCGCGGCTGTCTTGCCGTTGGTACGAGCCTAGCTGAAACTAATCACGGAAACACAGGAGGTGATTGGATGTCAGTGCAGACATCGTCCAACCCCAAGCTCAAGCAAGCCGATTTCGCTGCCACCGCCGGAACATCGGCGGCGCCTAGCCGAGTGAAGGGTGCGCCGCGAGCCGGCCAGGATCCCTACCCCACGCGTTTGAGTGAGCCGCTGGACATGCCGTGGCTGAGCCGGCGCGAGGGGGTGGTCAAGGGGCGCGCCATGCAGGGGCCGCTGAGCCAGGCCAGGCTCGATGAGTTCGAGCGCAAGGGCTTTCTGTTCGAGCCTGATTTCATCAGCGGCGAGGAGCTCGATGAGCTGCGCAGTGAGCTGCACGAGCTGCTGCAGTGCGAGGCGTTCCGCGGTCGCGACTTCAGCATCACCGAGCCGGAGAGTCGCGAGATTCGTTCGCTGTTCGCGGTACACTTTCTTTCCGAACGCTTCGCCGCCCTGGCGCGGGACGAGCGGCTGTTGGGGCGGGCGCGCCAGATCCTTGGCGGGGAGCCCTATGTGCATCAGTCGCGCATCAACTACAAGCCGGGCTTCGAGGGCAAAGGCTTCAATTGGCACTCCGACTTCGAGACCTGGCACGCCGAGGACGGCATGCCCGCCATGCATGCGGTCAGCGCCTCTATCGTGCTGACCGACAACCATCACTTCAACGGGCCGCTGATGCTGATTCCCGGCTCCCATCGAGTGTTCGTGCCCTGTCTTGGCGAGACCCCGGAAGACAATCATCGCCAGTCGCTCAAGAAGCAGGAGCTCGGCGTGCCGAGTCGCGAGGCATTGTCGCAGCTGGTCGAGCGCCACGGCATCGAGGCGCCGACCGGCGCCGCCGGGGGCCTGTTGCTGTTTGACTGCAACGTGCTGCATGGCTCCAACGCCAATATGTCGCCGGACCCGCGCAGCAACGTCTTCTTCGTCTACAATCGTCGGGACAACGGCTGTGTGGCGCCCTTCGCCGCGCCGCGCCCGCGCCCCAGCTTCCTGGCCCACGGTCCGGACGAGGTCTGGACCCCCTTGGGCTGAGCGAGCCTGGCCAGGCCGTCGGGGAGTGTGGCACGCAGCGCGGTGTGCGGTAGACTGTTACGCTTGTCGTTGAAGAGCGGCACGCTAACGAGAAGGAGAAGACCCGCCATGCGCTTTGTTCCACGTTTTACCGATGGCCAGGAATTTCCCCATGCGCTGGGTAAAATCGTCTGCATCGGCCGCAACTATGCCGACCATGCCAAGGAGCTGGACAACCCGGTGCCCAGCGAGCCGCTGCTGTTCATCAAGCCGTCCACCAGCGCGGTCTCGCTGGACGCCCCGCTCGATGCGCCTTTTTCCCAGGGCGAAGTGCACTACGAGATCGAGCTGGCGTTGCTGATTGGCGAAGAGCTGGCCCATGCCACCAGCGACGAGGCCGAGCGGGCCATCGTCGGCATCGGGCTGGGGCTGGATTTGACCCTGCGCGATGTCCAGACCCGTCTCAAGGAAAAAGGGCATCCCTGGGAGGTGGCTAAGGCCTTCGACGGTGCCTGCCCGCTGACCCCTTTCCTGCCGCTCAGCCGGGTGCCGAACTGGAACGCCCTGAGCTTCGAGCTGGAGATCAACGGCGAGCTTCGCCAGCACGGCGAGGGCTCGGACATGCTGTTTCCGGTACCGACCCTGGTGGCCGAGATGAGCCGTCATTTCACGCTGCAGCCCGGTGACGTGGTGCTGACCGGCACGCCGTCCGGCGTGGGCGAGCTGCCTCGCGGTGCCAGCCTGCGCATGACGCTTACCGGAGGCCTGGAGGTTTCCGCCAGCGTCATCGAGTGAGACGGCCCCACTCACGCAAACGCCCCGCCTAGGCGGGGCGTTTGCGTTTCTGGTGCGCCTTCCTCGACGGCTGTCTACTCCAGGTAGGTGTAGCCTTCCAGTCCCGCCGAGAGGTCATCGAGGAAGCGCTGCTGCTCGGCCTTGCTGAGGCCGCTGGCGGCGAGCTGGTCGGCCAGGTGGCGGCGCAGCACCTCGGCGTTGAAGTTGACGTAGCCGAGCACGTCCGACACTCGATCGCCCTGCTGGATCTGGCTGATCGTCCAGCTGCCGTTACCGTCCAGGGCGGCGTCCGCCGAGTCGGTGTCGCCAAACAGATTGTGCAGGTCGCCAAGGATCTCCTGGTAGGCGCCCACCAGGAAGAAGCCCAGCAGTTTCTCTTCGCCCTCCTGCCACTCCGGCAGCGGCAGGGTGGTCTCCACCCCCTGGCCGTCCACATAGCCATCGATGCGGCCGTCGCTGTCGCAGGTGATGTCCTGAATCACCCCGCGCCGCTCGGGCTCGCGGTTGAGCCCGGAGAGCGGCAGCACCGGGAAGATCTGCTGGATGCCCCAGACGTCGGGCACCGACTGGAACAGCGAGAAGTTGACGAACAGCTTATCGGCGAGTTTCTCGGCCAGCTCGTCGGCGATCTCGCGGTGAACGCGGTTGCGGGTGTCGAGCCGTTGGCGCAGTCGGGCGCAGGCGGCGAAGTAGACCCCTTCCCCCTCGGCCCGGGCGTTGATGTCGGCCATACCGATCACGAAGCGCTCGTGCAGCTCGCCCATGGCATGCACCAGGTCGTGCCAGGCTTCCACCAACCCGCGCGGCTCGTGCATCTCGTGGAGCAGGTCGTGCACCCGCCACAGCTCGTCGACCTGGGGGTCGTCCTCGACCCGCCGCTCCGGCGCCTGTTCGCTGACCCGCTCGTCACCGATCACGTTGCTGATCAGCACCGCATGGTGCGCGGTGAGGGCGCGGCCCGACTCGCTGATCAGATGCGGCTGCGGCAGCTCGAACTCCTGGCACGCCTGGCGAAAGGCGTAGACCACGTTGCGGGCGTACTCGAGCATGGAGTAGTTGGCCGAGCAGAAGCTGCGTGAACGGGTGCCCTCGTAGTCGATGCCCAGGCCGCCCCCCACGTCCACGGTATCGACGGGAGCGCCCAGCGAGATCAGGCTCTGGTAGAAGCGCGCGCACTCCCGCAGGCCGCGCTGGATGTCGCGGATATTGGCGATCTGCGAGCCCAGGTGGAAATGCACCAGCTGCAGGCTGGCCAGGGCGTTGGCCTCGCGCAGCTGCTGGACCACCAGCAGGATCTGGCTGGCGGTGAGGCCGAACTTGGACTTTTCGCCGCCGGTATTCTGCCAGCGCCCGCGACCCACCGAGGCGAGCCTGGCGCGCACGCCGATGCGCGGGGTGACGCCGAGTCGCTCGGCCTCTTCGAGAATCAGCGGCAGCTCCGAGAGCTTCTCCACCACCAGGTAGACCCGATGGCCGAGTTTCTCCCCCATCAGCGCCAGGCGCACGTACTCGCGGTCTTTGTAGCCGTTGCAGACAATCAGCGAGGAGCCATCGCCGGAGAGCGCCAGCACGGCGAGCAGCTCCGGCTTGCTGCCGGCCTCCAGGCCCACTCGGCCGCGACCGCGCTCCTGGGTGCCGAGGATCTCCTCTACCACCCGGCGCTGCTGGTTGACCTTGATCGGGTAGACCGCGGTGTAGCCGCCCTCGAAGCTCTCTTCGGCCATGGCGGTGTCGAAGGCGATGCACAGCTGCTCGACCCGGTCATGCAGGATATCGGTGAATCGCACCAGCACCGGCAGGCGCAGCCCGGCCCGGCGCAGCTCGTCCACCAGCTCGTCCAGCGGCAGCGCGGGTCCGTCGCTCTCGCTGCCCTGCGGGCGCACCAGGGCGTGGCCGGTGTCGTCCACGTCGAAGTAGCCGCTGCCCCACTGGTCGATGTTCCAGATGCGCCGGGCGCGCAGTGCCGGTCCGCCTCTGCTTGCCATGTTCATGAGCCTGTCTCGGGTAGGGGGAGGGCGCCATGCGCGAGGCGAGCCCGCAGGATGGTGCGGAACTGCTCGGGATCATGGGGCGTGAGATCGTGGGCGGGCGGGTCCACATAGACCACCAGCAGCCGGGAGAGCCAGTAGCGCAGGGCCGTCATGCGCAGCATCGTCGGCCAGGTCTTGCGCTCGGCCACGGTCATCGGACGCCGTGCCAGGTAGGCGCGGAGGATGACGTCGTGGCGCTCGCGATTAAGGCGGCCGTCGGCCTCGGTCGCCCAGTCGTTGATGACGATGGCCAGGTCGAACAGTAGATCGCCAGTGCAGCCGTTGTAGAAGTCGATGATGCCGCCCAGGCGGTCACCCTCGAAGAGGGTGTTGTCGCGGAACAGGTCGCCGTGCAGGGCACCCTGGGGGAGGTCCGGTGCGTCGCCGAGCACGCCCTGGTAGATCTCCACTTCGTCCTTCATCAGCGTCTGGTCTTCCGGCGACAGGTAGACCAGCACCTTGTGGTGCATGGCCGTCAGCCAGTTGAGGTCGCGGGGGTTGGGTCGGTGCCCCGGGAAGCGCTGGGAGACCACATGGAAGTGCCCCAGGGTGTCGCCCAGCACTCGGCACTGCTCCAGGTTCGGGGCCTGGGGGTGGCGGCCGGGCAGGCGCGGGAACAGCAGCGCCGGTTTGCCGGCCAGACTGTGCAGGGCGATGCCGTCACGGTCGTGTACCGGCCCCGCGACGGGCACGCGGTGTTCGTCAAGGTAATCGAGCAGGTCGACGAAGAACGGCAGTTCCTCGTGCTCGCCCTGCTCGAACAGGGTCAGCACCAGCTGGCGGCGCTCGGTAGTGACGAAGAAGGTGGAGTTCTCCGTGCCGCTGGGAACGCCCTCCAGGGCGACCAGCGAGCCGACGTCGAACCGACTGAGGAACTCTGCGACCTGTGCGTCGCTAAGCGGTGTGAATACGGCCATGTGTCTCTCGCCCAGGTTGCCAAGGCGCCTATTGTAGCGACTTGGCACGGCGATGCACGCCCACGGAAGACGCCGCGCGCGGTCGCTACCGGCGAGCGCACCGTGGGTGGCTACCAGGAGCGCAGCACCCACTGCGGCACGGCGATGCGATCGCCCTGCTGACGCTCGAAGTTGCCGTCGCCGTCGTGGTCCACCAGGTAGTAGCTGGGGCCTCGCGAAGGCTGGATCTCGATGGCATAGAGCTGGCCGTTGACCCGATACTCACGGATGGTGCGGTCCTCCTCCTGACGGATGGTAATGTCCGGCTCGATATCGGTGGAGGTTTGCGCCATGCCGGGCAGGGCGGCCGCCATGCCAAGTCCCAGCGAGAGCAGGGCAACCGCCAGGGTGCGGTGAGAAACGTTCATATTGGCCTCCGAGACCGCCAGCGGCTGTCATCGCCATTGGGTAGTGTACTTCCGAGTCACTGGGTTCAGTGTATGACCTTGGACCGCACGATCCCAAGGATGGCGGCAAAAGCCTCGGGCAATGCGTATCATGACGGCTCAGGATCACGCTACTCTTCCAGCTCTTCCAGACTCAACGGATGCCGATACATGGCCGATACGCCCATCGTTCTCGTCGACGGTTCTTCCTATCTCTACCGCGCCTTCCACGCCCTGCCGCCGCTGGCCACCTCCGAAGGCCAGCCCACCGGCGCCGTCAAGGGCGTGCTCAACATGCTCAAGCGGCTGATCAAGGACTACCCCGACAGTCCCATGGCGGTGGTCTTCGATGCCCCTGGCAAGACCTTTCGTGACGAGCTGTTCGAGCAGTACAAGGCCCACCGGCCGCCGATGCCCGACGACCTGCGTGCCCAGATTGAGCCGCTGCACGCCTGCGTCAAGGCGCTGGGGCTGCCGCTGCTGTGCATCGAGGGCGTGGAGGCCGACGACGTCATCGGCACCCTGGCGCGCCAGGCCACCGAGGCCGGTCGCGACGCGGTGATCTCCACCGGCGACAAGGACATGGCCCAGCTGGTCAACGCCCATATCACCCTGGTCAACACCATGAAGGACGAGACCCTGGACGTCGACGGCGTCAAGGAGAAGTTTGGCCTACCCCCGGAGCTGATCATCGACTTTCTGGCGCTGATGGGCGACAAGGTCGACAATATCCCCGGCGTGCCCGGGGTGGGCGAGAAGACCGCCCTGGGGCTGCTGCAGGGCATGGGGGGTGGGCTTGACACCATCTATGCCGACCTGGAGAAGGTCAAGTCGCTGGACTTCCGCGGGGCGAAGACCCTGCCAAAGAAGCTCGAGTCGCACCGCGACCAGGCGTTTCTCTCCTACCAGTTGGCCACCATCAAGACCGACTGCGAGCTGCCGGTGGGCCTTGGCGATCTGGACATCGCCCATCCCGACCGGGAGGCGCTGCTCGAACTCTATCGAAAACTGGAGTTCAAGGCCTGGCTGTCGGAGCTCCTCGAGGGCAGGGACGAGGGCGTGGATGACGTGAGCGGCGGCACCCCACCGCCGGCCGATGCCGATGACGCCAGCAAGGCGCCTGGTGCCGTCGCCCGCGAGGATCACGTGATCCTCGACCAGGACGCCCTGGATGCCTGGCTCGAACGCCTGAAGGCCGCCGAGGCCTTCTGCTTCGATCTGGAGACCACCAGCCTCGACTACATGGAGGCCCGTATCGTCGGGGTGGGGCTTGCGCTCACCCCCGGCGAGGCGGCCTACATCCCGCTGGGTCACGACTACCTGGACGCCCCGGAGCAGCTCGACCGCAACGCCGTGCTGGCCGCGCTCAAGCCGATGCTGGAGGATGCCGGCAAGACCAAGGTTGGCCAGAACCTCAAGTACGATATCTCGGTGCTGGCCAGCGACGATATCCAGGTGGTGGGCCCGCTCGAAGACACCATGCTGGAATCCTACGTGCTCGACTCCACCGCCACCCGTCACGACATGGATTCGCTGGCGCTGAAGTACCTGGGCGAGAAGACCGTCACCTTCGAGTCGATCGCCGGCAAGGGTGCGGGGCAGCTCACCTTCAATCAGATCGCCCTGGAACAGGCTGCCCCCTACGCCTGCGAGGACGTGGATATCACCCTGCGGCTGCATCGCGAGCTTCGCCCGCGCCTAAAGGCCGAGGGGCGCCTGGCCGAGGTGCTGGAGACCATCGAGCTGCCGCTGGTGCCGGTGCTGTCGCGCATGGAGCGCACCGGGGTGGCGCTGGACCCGCAGCGCCTGCATGCTCAGAGTCGCGAACTCGAGACCCGTATCCGCGAGCTGGAGGCCCGCGCCCACGAACTGGCCGGCCGCGAGTTCAACCTGGGCTCTCCCAAGCAGCTCGGCCAGATCCTCTTCGAGGAGCAGAAGATTCCGGTACTCAAGAAGACCCCCAAGGGGGCGCCCTCCACCGCCGAGGCGGTGCTGGAGGAGCTGGCGCTGGACTATCCCCTGCCCAAGGTGATCATGGAGCATCGTGGGCTCGCCAAGCTCAAGTCCACCTATACCGACAAGCTCCCGCGACTGGTCAACAAGGCGACCAGCCGGCTGCACACCAGCTACCATCAGGCGGTCACCGCCACCGGGCGGCTCTCGTCGTCGGACCCCAATCTGCAGAACATCCCGATCCGCACCGAGGAAGGGCGAAAGATCCGCCAGGCCTTTATCGCCCGGCCGGGCTACCGCATCGTCGCCGCCGACTACTCCCAGATCGAGCTGCGCATCATGGCCCACCTCTCCGAGGACAAGGGTCTGCTCGAGGCCTTCGCCGAGGGGTGCGACATCCATGCGGCCACCGCCGCCGAGGTGTTCGGGGTGGCACTCGACAAGGTCTCCAGCGACCAGCGGCGCAGCGCCAAGGCGATCAACTTCGGGCTGATCTACGGCATGAGCGCCTGGGGCCTGAGTCGCCAGCTGCATATCGAGCGCAGCCAGGCGCAGACCTACATCGACCGCTACTTCGACCGCTATCCCGGGGTGGCACGCTACATGGAGCGGATCCGCGCCCAGGCGGCGGAGGACGGCTTCGTCGAGACGGTGTTCGGCCGACGCCTGCATCTGCCGGAGATCCACTCCCAGAATCGTGCCCGTCGCCAGGGGGCGGAGCGCACCGCCATCAACGCCCCCATGCAGGGCACCGCCGCGGATATCATCAAGCGCGCCATGATTGAGGTCGACGCCTGGCTGCAGGAAGGCGAGATGGACGCCTGGATGGTGATGCAGGTCCACGATGAGCTGGTCTTCGAGGTGGCCGAGGCTCAGGTGGAGGAGTTTATCGGCGAGGTGAAGGCGCGCATGCAGGCCGCCGCCGAACTCAAGGTGGCGCTGATCGTCGAGGCGGAGAGTGGGGCGAACTGGGACGAGGCCCACTAAGCCCAGTAGCGAGAGTCGAGGCTGCTCCAAGTGGGGTGGCCTGTCCTTGCCCCTTGTCCCTCGCGCCTCGAACCTTCGGTAGTGCTTATTCCCTTAGCACCGTGGCGGTGCGCTGGGGCTCGAGCCTGACCTGCTCGCCGATTTTCCACAGGGTGTGGCTGGGGGTGATGGCGCAGAAGCGCTGGCCCTGGTGCTCCAGGAGGTAGAAGCAGTCGTGGCCGCGGAACTCGCGCTCGACGATGGTGGCCCCGTGGTCGTCCGGGGCCGCCGACAGCGACAGATGCTCGGGGCGCAGGGAAAGCTGCACCGGGCCCCGGCGACTATGGTCGATCGCCACCGGGCCGAGGGGAGTCTGGGCGATTTCGCCATCGGCCTCCCCTTCGAGCAGGTTGGTATGGCCGAGAAATTCGGCGACGAAGGCGGTGGCCGGGGTCTGGTAGATGCGCTCCGGGCGGTCGACCTGCAGCAGCTGACCCGAGTGCATGACGCCGACCTGATCGGCGAAGGAGAGCGCCTCGGCCTGGTCGTGAGTGACCAGAATCACCGAGGTGCCGGCGGCCTTGAACAGCCGGCGCACCTCCTTGCGGGTCGACTCGCGCAGCGCCGCGTCGAGATTGGAGAAGGGTTCGTCGAGCAACACCAGCTCCGGCTCGGCGGCCAGGGTCCGGGCCAGGGCCACGCGCTGCTGCTGGCCGCCGGAGAGCTCGTCGGGCATGCGCGCAGCGAGGTCGGCCAGACCCACCAGGTCGAGCCATTCGCGAGCCTTGGCCCGGCGCTTGGCCTTGGGCACATGACGCATGGCAAAGGCCACGTTCTCGCCCAGGCTCATGTGCGGAAATAGGGCGTAGTCCTGAAAGACGATGCCGATGCGGCGCTGCTGGGGCGGCAACTGGGTGACGCGCTTGCCGCGCAGATAGACATCGCCCCGGTCCGGGTCCTCGAAGCCGGCGATCATGCGTAGGGTGGTCGACTTGCCGCAGCCGCTGGGACCCAGCAGGGCGAGGATCTCGCCGTTGCCCAGTGAAAAGCTGACATCCTCTACCGCCAGGGGGTCGCCGTCGCGGTAGCGCTTGTGCAGGCCGCTGACCGACAGCAGCGGGTCGGCCAGGCGAACCGCGGCCCCCTTGGGGTCGGCGCTGATATTGAGGTTCGTCATCATTTGCCCTCCTTGGTGAGCAGAAGGCCCACGGACAGGCTGGAGAACACCACGATGGCCGCGGCGAACGGTGCCGCTTCGGCCAGCATGCCTTCCGAGGTACGGGTAAAGACGGTGACCGCCAGGGTGGTATAGCCGGTGGGGGCCAGCAGGAAGGTGATCGGCAGCTCCTTCATGCACAGCACGAAGACCAGCACTACGCCGGCCAGGATGCCGCGCCGCAGGCGCGGGAAGATCACGTGGATGAAGGTGCTGACGGGACCGTGACCCAGGGAGTGGGCGGCCTGCTCCATGCTGGGACGGGTCTGCAGCAGGGCGTTGCGGATCGGCCCCAGGGCCAGGGCCAGCGAGGCCATGGCCCAGGTGATGATCAACAGCGCCAGGGTCTGGTAGAGAAAGGGGGCGGTGCGCAGCGAGAAGAACACCATCGCTAGCGCCAGCGCCAGCGGGGGCAGGGCATAGCCGATGTAGGCCGTCCGCTCGACCAGGGTGGAGAAGGGCGAGCGGTAGCGCACCGTCAGATACGCCAGCGGCAGGGCGAAGGTCGCCGCTAGCAGTGCCGCCGGCAGGGCGGCACCCGCCGATCGCAGGAAGGTGCCGGGCACGCGGGCGAAGAAACTGAGATCGGGCGGTGAGAGCAGCAGCCAGTAGCCGAGAATCATCACCGGCAGGCCGATGGAGACAGCGAACAGCGCCACCAGATAGGGCCAGGCCAGGAAGCGTGCGCGACCCAGCGGCGCGGGCCTCAGCGGGCGTGCCACGCCCGTGCCGACCCGTGCCAGCTTGCGTTTGACCACTAGGCTGTCGAGCATCACGAAACTGGCGGCCACGGCCAGCAGCATGATCGCCAGCCAGGCGGCGTAGACACGGTCGAAAGCGCCGGAGTACTGGGTATAGATGGCATAGCTGAAGGCTTCATAGCGCATCAGGGCCACGGCCCCGAAGTCGCCCAGCACGTAAAGTGTGATCACCAGCCAGCCGGCCATGAGGGCCGGCATCAGGTGGGGCAGGATCACGCGGCGCAGGATCTCGCCCTGGGAGTAACCCAGGCTGCGGGCGCTCTCCTCCAGGTTGCCGTCGAGACCGGACAGCGCGGTACGCAGATTGAGAAACAGGTACGGAAAGGTGTAAAGCGATAGCGCCAAGGTCGCGCCCCAGTAGCCCTGGATGCGCGGCAGCTGGATACCGGTGAGCTGTGCCAGCACCCCGTAGTTGCCGCCCAGGCCGATTAGCGCGTAGGCCATTACGTAGCCCGGTACCGCCAGCGGAATCACCCCGAGTACGGTTAGGGTGCGCTTGAAGCGGATATCGGTGCGGGTGACCAGCCAGGCCAGCGGGAAAGCCATCAGGGTGGTCAGGACCACGACGCCCAGGGCGAGTCCCAGGGTATTGAACAGCAGCTGGAGGTTGCGGGTGCGAAAGACCAGATTGGCCAGGGTGGCGCCGTCGGCCTCGAAGGCACGCAGCCCCAGGTAGACCAGCGGCACCAGCATGGCGGCAGCAACCAGCAGCGACGGCAGTAGGATATGCAACGGCACGCGCCCCGGCAGCAGTCGGGACAGGCGAGGGGTGGCCAGTGGTCGGGCAGTGCTGTCGGTCCGGGTCATCGTGCCTCTCAGAAAGACAGATGCCGCCTGCTGGGCAGGCGGCGCGTCACTGGCGGTGCGGGTGGCTTACAGCAGCCCGACATCGCGCAGCAGGTTCAGGGTGCCCTCGAGATCCTCCAGCTCATCCAGGTCGATCTGGGGGCTGACTTCCAGTAGGCGGTCGAAGTCTTCGAGCACCGGGTTCTGGATCACGTTGCGGGTCACCGGGTACTCGTAGACGTTGCCGGTGAAGTACTGCTGGGCGGCCGGCGAGAGCAGGTAGCGCACGAATTCCACGGCGGCGTCTTGATTGTCGCTGCTTGCCAGCACGGCGATGCCGGCGACGTTGACCAGGTTGCCGATGTCGCCATCGGTGAAGAATGCCTGGGAGACGGGGAAATCGCTGTCGTTGGCCAGGAAGCGCGGCAGGTAGTAGTTGTTGACCAGGCCAAAGTCGATCTCACCGTCGGCGATGCCCTGTACCTGAGTGGTATTGTTGCGGAAGGTCACGGCACCGTTGTCACGCATGCCTTCCAGCCACTCGCGGGTCGTGTCATCGCCGTGCTCGACGCGCATGGCGGTTAGGAAAGACTGGAAGGAGCCGTTGGTGGGCGCCCAGCCGACGCGGCCCTCATAGCGCTCGTCGACGAGGTCGAAGACGCTTTCGGGGATTTCGTCCTCGCTGACACGCTCCGGCGAATAGGCTACGACCCGGGCGCGTCCGCTGGCGGCGACCCAGTTGCCAGTCTCGCTGGTGTAGATGGTCGGCAGTCCTTCATAAATATCGCCAGGCAGTTCGGCCAGCAGTCCGGCCTGGCTGATGGCCCCCATGGCGCCGGCGTCCTGCCCCCAGTAAAGGTCGGCCGGTGAGCGGTCGCCTTCCTCCTGGAGCAGCACGGCCAGCTGGGCAGTATCGCCGTAGCGAACCTGTACGCTGATACCGGTGTCCTTCTCGAATTGAGCGATGATCGGCTCGACCATGGACTCGCCGCGGCCCGAATAGAGCGTCAGACTGGCGGCGGAGGCCAGCGGTGCGGCGAGCAGGGTGGTGGTAACGGCAGTGGCGGCAAACAGCGTCTTGCGCATGGGATCTGATTCCTTGAAGGGGGTTGGGAGATAGGCCGCTCTCCGGCGGCTGCGTCCCCTCTGCCAGTCTCGGTCAATCGGCACGATAGCAAAAAAGCAACTCCCTGCAAATGGTAATGATACGCGGAAAGATTTTTATGACCTCGGTCAAATTTCCGACCCATAAAGAGAGCGCCCGCCATCCAGAGGATGGCGGGCGCTCATGGGGGGCAGGCGCTGGGCTCAGTAGCCGACCAGTATCGAGGGCAGGCCGGTGACCAGCGCCGGGAAGAAGGCCATCAGCAGGCAGGCCAGCACGATCAGCGCCACGAAGGGCAGCACCGCCTTGTAGAGGTCGACGATCTCCACCCCCTTGGGGGCCACGCCCTTCAAGTAGAACAGCGCATAGCCGAACGGCGGGGTGAGGAAGGAGGTCTGCAGTACCACCGCCACCATGACCACGAACCACAGCACGTCGATGCCCATCTGCTGGACGATCGGCAGCATGATCGGGAAGCTCAGCAGCACGATGCCGGTCCAGTCGAGGAACATGCCCAGCAGGAACACCAGGAACAGCATCAGGATCAGCGCCCCGGTGGTACCGCCGGGCATCGCCATCACCAGGTCGCTGATCACCGTCATGCCGCCGCCGCGGGAGAAGACCCCGGTGAAGGCGGTGGCGCCCACCAGTACCAGCATCACCATGGTGGTGGTCTTGCTGGCCTCGATCAGGGTGCGAAAGCAGGTCTTGAGCTTGCGGTCGCCGAAGATCATGAACAGCAGGAAGGCGATGCCCACGCCGATGGCCGAGGCCTCGGTGGCGGTGGCCACCCCGGTGAACAGCGCCCCCAGCACGCCCAGGATCAGCGTCATCGGCGGCAGCACGTACTTGGCCAGCATGACCAGCAGCTGGCCGGTACTGGTCTCGGCGCGCTCCTCGGCGGGCACCGGCGGGCCGTAGCTCGGCTTGACGTAGCAGATCACCAGCACGTAGAGGGCATACATCGCCCCCAGCATCAGTCCCGGCACCAGGGCGCCGGCAAACAGGGCGCCCACCGACACCGGCGAGTAGCTGGCCATCAGGATCAGCATGATGCTCGGCGGGATCAGAATACCCAGACAGCCGCTGGCCATGATCACGCCCGAGCTGAGCTCCTTGTTGTAGCCGTGCTTGAGCATCGGCGCCAGGGCGATCATGCCCATCACTGCGATGGAGGCACCGACGATGCCGGTGGTGGCGGCCAGCATCACCGAGACGATGACCACGGTAAGCGCCAGGCCGCCGCGCAGGTTGGCCAGCAGCAGGCGCATCACCGCGAACATCTTCTCGGTGACCCCCGAGTCATTGAGAAAGCGCGCCATCAGCACGAACAGCGGGATGGCCACCAGGACATAGTTGTCCATGGCGTTGCCGTAGATGTTGTTGATGATGCTGGCGAGTATGCGCTCGCCGGGGCCCAGGTAGGCGCCGATGACGGCGACGCCGCCCAGCACGAAGGCCAGCGGATGGCCCATGAACAGGCCGATTAGCAGCCCGCCGAACATGAACAGCGTCAGCAGTTCGGGACTCAGGTTCATGCGGTTTCCTCCCGCAGCTGCTGGATGGCACGGATGACGATGGCGATGGCCTGGAGCAGGATCAGGAAGGCGGCCACCACGATGACGCCTTTCACCGGATAAACGGGAATCGACACGACCCCGTAGGTGGTTTCGCCGCGGCTGAAGGAGCGCATGAAGAAGTTCCAGCCCAGCGGCAGCAGCATCCAGATAAAGGGCACGAAGAACAGCAGATAGCCGAGGATCTCGACGGCGGCCTGCTTCTTGCGTGAGAGCAGGCGCTTGAGCACATCGACCTCGACATGGGCGTGATGGCGCAGGCCATAGGCGGCCATCAGCATGAAGTGGGCGCCGAACAGCATCTTGGTGATGTCGAAGGCCCAGTCGCTGGGGCGCCCGGTGAACAGGCGCGAAGCGATATCGTAGAGCACCACCAGGGTGATGATGGCGATCAGCGGTGCGATGACTCGCCCAAGCACCTCGTTGAGCGTGTCGATCGCCTTGGCAATCGCATTCATGGATCAGTCTCCGACGTCGGAACGCAGGCCGCCCCGGGCGAGGCCGGGGCGGCTGAGGTGCGCCTTACAGGCAGGCTTCGATCTCTTCCAGGGACGGCAGGTTGTCCATGGTGCGGCTCATGTTGAACGGCGCGGAGATATCGCGCCAGTTCGCATAGTGCTCCAGGTAGCCGATCATGGAGTGGTACACCTTGGCGTGGTCCGGATGCTCGCAGGCACCGCGCAGGATCACCTCGTTGGTGATGTCCTGAATGCGTGCCAGGTCCTCCTCGGGGAGCGGGTTGATCTCCACGCCCGCCTCGATGAAGTTGACCGTGCCTTCGGTGGAGCCGCGCTCGGACCAGGCCAGCGACCAGGCCATGGTGGCGTCGGCGGCGATCTTCAGCTTCTGCTGGGTCTCCTCGGAGAGGGCGTCCCAGGCGTCCTTGTTGATCATTACGCCGAACACGCTGGCCGACTGGTGCCAGCCGGGCACCGACCAGTACTCAACCACCTCGGCGAAGCCGGCGTTGTAGTCCACGCCCGGCGTGGAGAACTCGGCGCCGTCGACCACGCCGCGCTCCACCGCCTGGTAGATCTCGCCGCCGGCCAGGGTCACCTGGGAGCCGCCCAGCTGTTCGAGTACGCGACCCTGGTCGCGGCCGGAGAGGCGCAGGCGCTTGCCATCCAGGTCGGCCAGGCTCTCGATGGGGGTGCGGCCCATGAAGCCCGACTCGTTATTGGTGATGCCGTAGGGCAGATAGACCATGTCGTACTGGCCGTAGATCTCCTGGTAGAGATCCCAGCCGCCCCACTGCTGGATCCAGTTCAGGTAATCCACGCCGTTGAACAGCATGGTGGTGGTGGCCAGCGGCGAGAAGGCCGGGTTGCGGCCGGCCCAGTAGCCGGGCCAGTCGCCGGCGGCCTCGATGCTGCCGGTCTCGGTGGCGTCGAACACCTCGGTGCCAGGCATCAGGGTGCCGCCGGCACGGAACTCGATCTCCAGCTCGTCGCCGGCGATCTGATTGACGAGGTTCACCCAGTGGCGATCGATCTCGATCAGATCGATGCTGTCCGGCCAGGTGGAGGTCATGGTCCAGCGCTCCTGGGCCTGGGCGGTGGACGACAGGGCGGCCATCGCAACGCCGGCCGCCAGGCCGGTGAGGGCGAACTTGGTCATCATCTTCATGTGGAGCTCCCTTCGTGTTTCTTGTGTCGTCGATTGGATAACTCGTGCCGAGGTGGCGTATCGCGGTGGCGTCGCGGTCGGTATTGACCAGCTGCACAGCTCGGCGTCAAGACACAAGCTAGCACGCTCACATGGCGGCAATCGATAGACGTCACCGAAACCCAGTCGAGCGTTTGCTCGACAGCAAAGAGGGGGCGGTGGAGTCAGGCTTTGTGCTTGTTAATCATATTCTTATGATCGAGTGAGCGGTTGATGGAAAGGGGCTTGGTGGCGTTTCCAGCGTTGAAAGGCCGCTTGGCGTTCGACCAAAGTTGAAGCGCCTTGCGGTGGCGGCATCCAGCGGCTCGAGCCGGTGGATGCCGTCTTTGGGGCGGTCGCTGTGGAGGAGGGCTCCTAGCGGCCGCCGTAGACCTGGCCGGGCAGCCAGGTGGCCAGCGGCTCGTAGAAGAACACCAGCGCCAGCCCCAGCAGCTGCAGGGCCACGAAGGGCGCCACGCCCAGGTAGATGTCCCGGGTGACGATTCCCGGCGGGCAGACCCCCTTGATGTAGAAGAGCGCGAACCCCACCGGTGGCGTCAAGAAGGAGGTCTGTAGGCAGATGGCGAAGAGGATGGCGAACCATACCGGGTCGACCCCCAGGCTGAAGACCACCGGCGCCACCAGCGGCAGAATGATCAGGGTGATCTCGACCCAGTCGAGGAAGAAGCCCAGCAGGAACACCACCAGCATGATCGTCAGCACCACGCCGGCGGGCCCGAAGGGCAGGCCGGTGATGGCATCGCGGATCACGTCGTCGCCGCCCAGGCCGCGCAGCACCACGGCGAAGATGGTGGCACCGACGAAGATGCCGAAGATGAAGGCTGTGGTGCGAGTGGTCTGGTAGAGCGCCTTGGAGACCACCTCGAAGCTCAGTCGGCGGCTGAACAGGGCCAGCAGCATGGCACCCAGGGCGCCCACTGCCGAGGCCTCGGTGGTGGTGGCAAAGCCGGTGAAGATCGAGCCCAGTACCGCCACGATCAGCGCCATGGGCGGCAGCACGGCAATCAGCACCTCGAACAGTGCACGGGCGTTGAGCGGCTTGCGGTTCTCCGGTGCCGGGGCCAGGTCCTTCTTGATATAGGCGGCGATCAGGATATAGGCGATGTACATTACCCCCAGCATGATCCCGGGAATCAGCGCCCCCATGAACAGCCGGCCCACCGAGGCCTCCGAGGTACCCAGGCGGTCGGCCATCAGCACCAGCATGATGCTCGGCGGTACCAGGATGCCCAGGGTGCCCACCGAGCAGGCGGTGCCGACGGCCAGCGACTTGTTGTACTTGGCCTGCAGCATGGGGCCGATGGAGAGCATGCCGAGCAGTACCACCGAGGCGCCGACGATGCCGGTGGAGGCGGCCAGCAGCACGCCGACGATGACCACGGTGACGGCATAGCCGCCGCGCAGCCCGCCCAGCACGCGGACCAGGGAGTTCATCAGCCGCTCGGCGATGCCGGAGCGGTCGAGCATGATGCCCATGAAGATGAACAGCGGCAGTGCCACCATTAGCTCGTTGGCGACGATGCCGTAGAGCCGGCGGTCGAGCACGCCGATGGTGCCGCCCCAGGAGAACCAGAGGTCGGCGTGAAAGTGTTCGACCAGCACGTGGCCGATGATGGCAAACAGAAAGCCGATGCCGGCCAGCGACCAGGCGACGGGGAAGCCAAGCAGCAGCAGTCCCATGAAACCGGCGAACATGCCGATGACGAGTAGTTCTTCAAGACCCATGATGATCCTCGCTGATCCGCGTTAGCGAAAGTCGCTCGGGCGACGCAGGTGAAGCTCCCGCGGAAAGCGGAAAAGATAGGTACAGCAGCGCAGCGCCCGCGACGAGAGCGCAATGGCAATCAGGGCCATGCCGATGGGCAGCGTGCTCTTGATGATGAAGCGGTAGGGCAGGCCGCTGGGCGCCTGGGAACGCTCGCCTCGGGTGAAGGAGCGATAGGCGTACTCGATGAGGTTGTCGATCATGAAATAGAGCACCGGCAGCATCAGCAGCACGATGCCGAGCAGTTCCACCCAGGCCTGGAAGCGCAGCGAAAATTTCTCCCGCAGCACGTCGACGCGCACGTGGTCATCGGTGACCACGGCGTAGGCCAGGGTCAGGATCATGGTGGCGCCGAAGAAGTGCCAGGAGAGCTCTTCCAGGGCGATGGAGCCGCGCCCGAGGATGAAGCGGCTGAAGACGTTGGTCAGCACCACTGCCAGGGTGGCCAGCCACAGCCAGGAGAGCAGCTTGCCGATGGTGGCAACGGTGATGTCCAGCCGATGGCTGAGCGCATTGGTGGGTAGATCACGGGGATCCGGCGAGTCTGAAACGTGGGTCGACATGATGAAGGGCTCTCTGGGCCTGAGGGGGCAAAAACTACCGGAGAGCCTGGGCAGGCCCTCCGGTCGAGCTCATCCGAGCGGTGCTCAGTCGAGCTGCTGCACCCTGTCGGGTGCGAAGTGTTCGCGCGGCAGGTGTCCCTTGACGTGCCAGTCGCCGTGAATGCGCATCCAGTCCTGCTGGCTCTGCAGAACGCGACGGAACATTTCGTCCTCGGCGGCGATCTCGGCCTGGACCTCGTAGGTGACCTCACGCAGCGCCTCGAGGATCTCCTCCGGCAGCACCTGGGCGTTGACCCCCTCGGCCTGGAAGTCGCGCAGGGCCAGCGGGTTCTCCCACTCGCTCTCGGCGAAGCCGAACAGGGTCGCGGAGCGACAGCCCAGCTCGATCTGGGCGCGGGTGGTGTCCTCAAGGGCCTCCCAGGCATCCTTGTTGATCAGCAGGTGGGCGGTGGTAAAGGTCTGGTGCCAGCCCGGCAGGACATAGTTGTTGACGATCTCCTGCATGCCGAGAATGCGATCCACGGCCGGCGCGGAGAACTCCGTGGCATCGATGGTGCCGCGCTCCATGGCCTGGTAGAGCTCGCCGCCGGGCAGCATGGTCACCGAGGCGCCCAGGCGCTCCATCACTCGCCCGCCGATGCCGGCGAAGCGGATGCGCAGGCCGTCGATCTGGTCCAGCGACTCCAGCGGCTCGGCGAACCAGCCCGCCGCTTCGGGGCCGATCATGCTGCACAGCAGCGGATGCACGTCGTAGGGCTCGTAGATCTCCTTGAGCAGCTCGTGGCCGTCACCGTGGTAGTGCCAGGCCAGGTAGGCCGGCGGCTCAAAGCCGAAGGGGGCGCCGGCAAAGAGCGGCAGCGAAGGGATGCTGCCCTGGTCGTATCCCACCCAGGTAAAGCCGGCCGGATAGCGACCTTCCGATACCGCATCGAGGATCTCGAAGGGCGGGATCAGCTCGCCCGGCTCGTAGTAACGCAGGTTGATGTTGCCTCCCGAAATGGCCTCCAGGCTTTCGGAGAGATGCACCACCGGGGTGCTCAGGCCGACCAGGTGGGAGGGGAAAGCGATTGGGACCTGCCAGCGGACGCGCTCCTGGGCGCTGGCGGTGCTGGCCAGGGTGGCGCCGGCGAGGATAATGGCAGCGGCAGTGCCGCTGAGCGCGAAACGAACGGACGTACGGCGGCCGGATGAGGCTTGCATAGACGCGACTCCACTTCATTGTGACGGGTATTGTTGTAGGAAAAGGCCTAGTTCCGAGGAAAGAGACTATAGGCGGCCTGCGGAGTGCTCAAGTTTGGAAAATTGGTAATACCAATAATGGCAATGCGACTGCTGCGACGCGGCATTCGGATCGATGAGGCAAATTCTCGGAACGACGCCGGAACTATGGTCGTCCTGCATGGAACGTCGAGGAACTTTGCGCCAGAATTAGCAGGCTTACGGTTGCTGTCGAGCCAATGGGTGCGACCAATGGCTAAGCGCAGGGGATGCTTTTTCCGTCGAAAGGCGAGGGTGTTCAGCGGGTGGCGAGGTGGCTAATGGAATCTGAGACGGACTCTTTGCTCAATTGGTCATACCAGCTGGGGCAGCTTGGCTGGCGAGGCCTGGTGTGGGTGCGCGGTGAGCCGGCGGATGCCCGCCAACGTGCGCTGGCGCTGTGGCGAGGGGGCGGCTGGCGCCGTCCCTGTTGGGTGTCGGACGTGGCGCCGCCGACCCTCGAGGCGGAGGCGGTGCTGCCCCCCTCGCAGGCGCGCAGCCGCCTGGGGGGCGAGCAGGATCTGCTGGTGGTCGATGCCGCCTCCGGTGACGTCAGCTTCGACCCGGACGCCTTCGGTGCCCTCGGCGGCACCCTGCGGGCCGGCGGTCTGCTGCTGCTGTTGACGCCGCCCTGCTGGGAAGCGCCCGGCGATGCGCCGGATGACGGCGGCTCGCGCTATCTGGCGCGCCTTGTCCGGAGGCTAACGACGGCCGAGGAGATCGCCTGCTGGAGCGCGGCTGGACTTCGCCTGCCGGCGCTGCCCGACGCCTCGCCCCGGATGCCGGCGACGCGCGCCGACCCCGACTGTCTGACCGCCGACCAGGCCGCGGCGGTCGCCGGCCTGGTCAAGCTGCGGCGCCGCCGCCCCCTGGTGCTGACCGCCGATCGGGGCCGCGGGAAGACCGCGGCCCTGGGGATCGCCTGTGCGCGGCTGCTGGCCGCCGGCGAGCGGCGGATTCGCATCACCGCCCCGCGGCCGGCGGCGGTGGCGGCGCTGTTCGAGCGGCTCGAGCGGCTACGCCCGGCGGGAGCTCTGCAGAACCATGTCTTCCTAGACCCGGAAGGCGGCCGGGTGGAGTTCTGCGCCCCGGACGAGCTGGCGACCCTGGCCGAGCGAGGCGAGGCGGGCGGGCCCGGCACGCTGCTGCTGGTGGACGAGGCGGCGGCCATTCCCGCTGCCCTGCTGGGGCAGTGGCTGGCGGCCTTCCCGCGCATCGCCTTCGCCACCACGGTGCACGGCTACGAAGGCTCGGGACGCGGCTTCGCGCTGCGTTTTCGCGACCGCCTGAGGCGCCAGACCCCCGACTGGCGGGAGATGCATCTGGCTGCCCCGGTACGCTGGGCGGCGGGTGATCCGCTGGAGCGGCGCCTGGCCGACCTGCTGCTGCTGGATGCCGAGCCGCCACCCGCCCCGGCGGAGCGCCTTACGCTCAGGCGCTGGTCCCGCGACGACCTGGCCTGCCGGGAGTCGGCGCTGCGCGACCTCTTCGGCCTGCTGGTCCAGGCCCACTACCGCACCACGCCCAGCGATCTGCGGCGCCTGCTCGACGCCCCGGGACTGCGCATTGCCACCCTGGAGGCCGAAGCGCGCCCCCAGGCGGTGGCGGTGGTCGGCGACGAGGGCGGTTTTTCTGCCGCCCTGGCCGAGCGGGTGGCGCGCGGCGAGCGCCGGCCGCCGGGCCACCTGCTGGCGCAGTCGCTGGCGGCCCACGCCGGCTGCCGGGAGGCGCTGATCGCACGACTGCGGCGGGTGCAGCGTATCGCCGTGCACCCCGAGCGACGCCGGGAGGGGCTGGGGCGCCGCCTGCTGACGGCAGAGCTGGCGGCGGCGCGGGAGGCGGGTATCGATCTGGTGGGAGCCAGCTTCGGCGCCGAGCCTCAGCTGATCGCCTTCTGGCGGGCGCTGGGCTTTCGCGCGGTGCGCCTGGGGCTCTCGCGAGAGACCGCCACCGGCGAGCATGCGTTAATGGTGGTCATGTCTACCAGTGTCCGGGGCGAGGCCCTGGCCGAGTCGCTGACGGCGGACTTTCAACGCCTGCTGCCGGCGCTGTTGGCCTTCGAGCTGAAGGCGCTCGATCCGCAGGTGGCGCTGGCGCTGCTCGCCGAGGGGGCGCGGCCCAGGCTGTCGGCGCGCGATCGCCAGGACCTTGCCGATGTCGCCTATGGCCGGCGGGAGCCGGCCACGGTCCGCCCGGCGCTGCAGGCGCTGCTGCGTCGCCGGATCCTCGACGCCGACCCTGCCCCGGCGCTCGCCTGGCTGGTGGCCTGGGCCTTCCAGGGCCGCGACCCGACCTGGCTGGCGGCGCAGCTGGGGGTGGCCGGGCGTCGCCAGGCCATGGCACAGCTGCGCCAGGCGGTGGCCGCCATGCTCGGGGCCGAGGCGGACGACTGAGCGCTTTTCCCGACGCGGTTTGCCCGGTAAGGTAGCGCGGTTAACCTCGATGAAGACTCGCCATGAACGAACACCTCGAGCAGCTTTCGCCGCAGCCGCTGTGGCGCCACTTTCGCACCCTGTGCAACACGCCGCGCCCTTCCGGCCACGAGGCCGAACTGGTCGCCACGCTCGAGCGCTGGGCCGACGCCCGGGGGCTCGCGCATGATCGCGACGCCCACGGTAACCTGCGCCTGCGCAAGCCGGCCATGCCTGGCCATGAGCACGCCCCCGGGGTGATCCTGCAGGGGCATCTGGACATGGTGGCTCAGGCCAACGCCGACCACCCCCATGATTTCACCCGCGACCCCATCGAGACCTATGTGGCCGACGGCTGGCTGCATGCCCGCCATACCACCCTGGGCGCCGACAATGGCCTGGGAGTCGCGGCGGCCCTGGCCATCCTGGAAGACGACAGCCTGACCCACGGGCCCCTGGAGGCGCTGTTCACCCTGGAGGAAGAGTCTTCCATGGGCGGCGCCCTGAACCTGGCGGAGGGCTGGCTCGAGGGCCAGGTGCTGCTGAACCTGGACTCCGAGGATCGCGGCGAGGTGTTCATCGGCTGCGCCGGCGGCGCCGACGTGGTGGTCGAGGCGGCGCTGCCCACTGCCCCGCTGGCTGAGGACGAGGTGGCTCTGCGGCTGTCGCTGACCGGCCTGGTGGGCGGACACTCGGGCATCGATATCCATCGCGGTCGCGGCAACGCCAACCGCCTGCTGGTGCGGGTGCTGCGCTCGCTGGAGGCCTTCGATGCGCGTCTGGTGGACTACCATGGTGGCACCCTGCGCAATGCCCTGCCCCGCGAGGCGTTCGCCACCCTGGTGCTGCCTGCCGACGAGGCGGCCGCGGCCGGCGAGCGGGTCGCCGCCCTGCAGCAGGAGCTGCGCGGTGAGCTGGCCGGCGTCGATGACGGCCTGTCCTTGACCCTGCACCCGCTGATGTCGCCCCCCGCCCAGGCGCTCAACGCCCACGCCAGCCGCATGCTGGTGGCGGCGCTGTTGGCTGCGCCCTGCGGCGTGGAGCGCATGAGCCCCGAGCTGGACGGGGTGGTGGAAACCTCCAACAACCTGGGAGTGGTCAGCCTGGAGGACGGCCGCTTCCATCTCTGCGCCCTGGTGCGCTCGCTGCGCGACAGCGCCGCGCAGGACATCGCCGAGCGGTTTCGCGCCCTGTTCGAACTGATCGGTGCGCACACCCGGGTCGAGAACGTCTATCCGGGCTGGACGCCGGCGCCCGACAGCCCCCTGCTGACGCGTTTCTGTCGCCTGCACCGCCAGCAGCTGGGCAGTGAGGCGGCGGTCAAGGTGATCCACGCCGGCCTGGAGTGCGGCATTCTCGCCGGCAAATACCCCGGTTTGCAGATGATCTCCTTCGGTCCGCTGATCCGCGGCGCCCACTCGCCCGATGAGCGGGTCGAGCTGGCGTCGGTGAGCGAGTTCTGGACGCTGCTCAGGGCGCTGGTCGAGGAGCTGGCCGAGGGCTGAGTTGCCCGCATAGCGAGACGCCGCCCGGCACGGGCGGCGTCACGGTCAGCCGAGGGGGGCGGCTCAGCCCAGGTAGGCGTTAAGCATCCATACGGTTTTTTCCTGCTCGCGGATGTAGTCGCCGGCCTGGGCGGCGGTGCCCTCGTCGTCGGCGTCGGCGGCCAGGGCGAGGATCTCGCGCTGCAGCTCGATCAGGGTCTGGTATCCCTGGAGGACGCCGCGCACGCAGGCCTCGCCGTCGTGTACTTCCTTGTCTTCGCGAATCTCGGCCATCGCCACGTAGTCGCTGTAGGCGTGCACCGGCGTGTGCCCCAGCGTCAGGATGCGCTCGGCCACCTCATCGACCTTGACCAGCAGGTCGGTATAGAACTCCTCGAACTTGGTGTGCAGCTCGAAGAACTGGGGGCCCTTCACGTTCCAGTGGTAGCCGCGCACGTTCATGTAGAAGATCTGGTAGTTGGCCAGCAGGGCATTGAGCTTGTCGGCCAGCTGGCTGGCGCTGCCTTGATGCAGGCCGATGGCATTGGTGTCGGTCATGCGAGTGCCTCCTTGTTCGCGATAGGGTCCGAAACGACGGGCCCAGTGTAAGGGCTTGCCGGATGGCGGGTAAGCCAAATCTTGCCATCGCCGCCATAGCGTCTCCCCATGGGATGCCGGCTGGCGGCTCGGTTTTCAAGGGGCTGCGCCATTTTGCCACCCGCTGTGGCGGGTCAAGGAACCCCTGGCGCCGACGGGACTCTGAAGGGGGCGTTGATATCGGGTCGAGGCTGGCTCGGCGGGTGGTTGCATGGCGCCCGGGCCAGCGTAGACTGCCGGCAAGACGAAGGAAATCTGCTCAGGAGACATGCCATGCGCCCCTGGTGGCCGATGCCCATTGTGCTGGTGCTGGCCGGCTGCGAGACCACGCCGACCGTGCTGCCCGCGGCCGAGCCGCGGCCGGCCGCGGCGTGCCGCTGGGAGGCCAGCGAGCCGTCGCCGGTGGAGTGGGTGCGTCGGGCGGCAGAGGTCTTCGAGCAGGAGGGCTTCGAGGTGCGCCATACCGCCCCCGAGCTAGGGGTGATCAGCGCGGAGCGCCGACGTCGTGTCTACGGCTACGGCGACCCCTACGACAGCTGGTCGCGGCCCACCTGGTTTGGCAGCTACGGGGTGGGGCGTGGCGCGGGGTTCTCTACCGGCGTGATGGTCGGGTTCGGCAGCGTCGGCTATGCTCGGCCCGCCGACGCCACGCGGCTGGAGCGGGTCTCGCTGGTGGCTGATGGCCAGGCGGTCCGGGTCAGCCGGGATCTCCAGGTGATCGACTGGCAGGGCGATCAGCGCACTTCACGCAGCGCCAGCGATGCCGACTTCTGTCGGCAGCTGCGCGAGGCGCTGGAGCGGGTCGAACCCGGGGAGGTCCTGTGAGGCGCTGGCTGCTCGTTGTGCTGCTATCGACCGGACTGGCCGGCTGTGCGGCCGGTGGTGCCACGCCCCCGGAGCCGCGGGAGCTCGCCTACGCCGCCTCTCCGGAGGCCACCCTGCGCGAGGGGATCAACCTGCTGGCCGAGCAGGGCTACGTGATCCGCCATGCCGACCCCGCGCTGGGCCGCGCCGAGGCCGTGCTGTCGCGCTGGCCGGGCTATCGCGTCCAGCTGACGGTGACGGCAGAGGGCGAGGGAGCTCGTGCCAGCCTGACGGCGACGCGCGGTGGGCGGCCGCTGCCGCCGCACCTGCTCGACCCGCTGCTTGCGGATCTCGAGTCGCGCCTGGGGCTGGGGCCCTGGGCGCAATAGAGGTAGCTGTTTCACTATCGGGAGTCCCTGCACCACCATGACACTGTCTTGTCTCGTTTTGCGACGCTGGCGCGGGCTCACCGCGCTGGCCGCTGCCCTGCTGCTCGTGCCGGGCCTGGCCCTGGCGCACCCGCACGGCTGGATCGATATGCGCATGCGGCTGGTGGTCGATGACCAGGGGCGCCTGGAGGGCCTGCACCAGGCCTGGCGGATGGACCCCTTCTACAGCCTGGTGATTCTCGAGGAGCTGGAGCATGCCGCCGGGGGTGGCGGGATCGAAGCCGGGCTCGACCAGCTGGGCGCCGAGATCCGCGAGAACCTGCGTCCCCACGACTATTTTACCGAGCTGCGGCTGGGCGGTGAGCGGCTGGCCCTGGGCGAGGTCAGCGAGTACACCGTGATGTCGCGCGGCGGGCGCATCGAGTTCATCTTCCTGCTGCCGCTGGCGACGCCGCAGCCCCTGCAGGAGCGGACCCTCCACTACAAGGTCTTCGATCCCACCTACTACCTGGAGGTGGTGCATGAGGCCGAGGGCAATACGCCGCTGGACGATGCCCTGGTGGTGGGCGGTGACCTGGCCTGCAGCACGCGCATCGTGCCCGCCGACCCGGACCCGGAGCGAGTCATGGAGGCGGCGATGCTCGATATCACCGACGAGGCCGCGCCGGGCCTCGGGCGCCACTTTGCCGAGACCGGGGAGGTGACATGCGAGTAGCGCTTCGCCGCGTGAGCGGCAAGTGGTGGCTGGCAGCCGTTGCGCTGCTGCTGGCCGCGCTGCTTTTCCACCTGGCCTTCCAGGGGGGCTTTCAGTCGCTGAGCTTTCAGATCGTGGCCTGGCAGCGGGACCTGCATCGGGCGCTGACCCTGGCGATCACCGAGCTCTCCGGCGCGCCGTCCCCCGCCACCTGGGCCGTGCTGCTGGGGATCAGCTTCGGCTACGGGGTCTTTCATGCCGCCGGGCCGGGCCACGGCAAGGCGGTGCTGACCACCTACCTGCTGTCCCAGGGGGGCGCCGTGCGTCGTGCCCTGGGGCTCTCCTTCGCCGCTTCCCTGCTGCAGGGCATGATGGCCATCGGCCTGGTGGTCGTGCTGGTGTATGGGCTGGGCTGGGTGACCCGTCAGGCCATGGGCAGCGTGGTGTGGGTCGAGCAGGCCAGCTTCCTGATGGTGGCGCTGCTGGGGGCCTGGCTGTGCCTGCGGGCGATCCGCCAGCTGCGCCGCGCGTCGCCGGCCCCCCGTGCCGAGGGTCACGCTCATGCCCATGACCACTGCTGCGGCGGCCATCATCATCTGGATCCGCAGCAGGCCGCCGACTGGCGCACCGCTCTGGCAACGGTGGTGGCCATCGGCATGCGACCCTGCAGCGGTGCCGTGCTGCTGCTGGGAGCGGCGAGCCTGCTCGGCCAATTCGTGGTCGGGGTGGCGGCGGTGCTGGTGATGTCGCTGGGCACGGCGCTCACCGTCTCGGGGCTGGCGCTAGCCAGCGTCATGGCCCGCGGCTGGGCGGAGCGGCGACTGGCGCGTCAGGGCGGGGCACAGCGCGCCGGTCGCCTGCTGAGCTGGGCCGCCCTGGGAGGCGGCCTGGCGATCCTGGTGTTGGGGGTGTCGCTGTCGGTGACCGGAGTCAGTCAGCCCGGCTCGGCGCCACTGCTGGGCGAGCCGCCCTCCCGCAGCGGGGAGGCGACGCCGCGGACCGGCCCCTTCGGAGGCTAGCCCAGCTCGAGCCCCTCGAGCTGGGCCAGCAGCCGGTCGCGCATGGCAGCCAGGCCGTCCAGGTCGTAGGGAACCGCCGTGCCATGTCCCCACACGGGTGACGGCCAGGCATCGTCATCGCGGCGGCGCACGATCACGTGGACATGCAGCTGGGCGACCTGATTGCCCAGGCTCGCCACGTTCAGCTTGTCCCCCTCGAGGCTCCGCATCAGCGCCTGGCCGATGCGGCTGGCTTCTCGCCATAGCTGCTGCTGGTCTGACTCATCGAGTTCGAAGACTTCCCGGATGCCGGGATGACGGGGGATCAGCACCAGCCAGGGAAAGCGGGCGTCGTCCATCAGTCGCAGCTGGCACAGAGGCAGCTCGGTGACCGGGTAGCTGTCGGCCACCAGGCGCTCATCCGGCTCGAAGGGGGGCATGGCACTCTCCTGTGATTCTGGCCTGTGATTCCGGGACGCTGCCTGCATGATGGCATAGTGCCGGAGGTGCGGGGCGATTTTCCGCCATCGATGCTAAAGTGAACGATGTTCCCCCTGACTCGAGATCGGAGGCAATCATGAGACGGATGCTCGCGCTGATACTGGTGGCACTCTTCGCCCTGTCGCTGCTGGGTGGCTGCAATACCATTCGCGGTGCCGGCCAGGACATTCAGGAGGGCGGTGAGGCGATCGAGCGCTCCACCTACTGAGCCTTTCCAGCGGCGCCGGGGATGCCGGTGCCGAATTCACTGTCACAGGAAGACGCCTCATGTGGTACCGATTCGCCGCGCCGCTCGGCGCGGCCCTGATGCTTACGGCCTGCGCCATGCCCACCACGCCGCCGCCCCACGAGCCGGCCCCGCCGCCGCCCACCGCCGACCGCCAGGATGACCCCTGCGGGGCCCAGCGCGTTCAGGCGCACATCGGCGACTCCTACAGTGAGGCGCTCGGTGAGGTGCTTCAGCAAGAGAGCGGTGCCGAGGCGCTGCGGGTGATGCGCCCCGGTCACGCCTACACCATGGAATACCGCGCCGACCGGCTCAACGTCCGCCTGGATGAGGCGGGCAGAATCACCGCAATCGGCTGCGGTTGAGGAAACACTGCACAAATGCCTGCGCGAGCGAATCGCTACGTTGCGCGGTGCCGAGGCGTCGGACCGGCGGAATCCTCACATATACCCCATATGCTCCGGTTCCTGTGCTCCGGGCGCCTTGCGCTTCATCTCGCTCGGCGATTTGTTCAGCGCTTCCTTAAGAGAGGGGATCACTGGTCATCGTGGGCCGCCTGGGTGCGACGCTCCTCCTCTTCGGCCTGCTTGCGCAGTTTCTTGCGCAGCGCGGCCTTCTCGAAGCGTAGCTTCTGCTGCGGTGTCGCCAGGGTAAGCGGCGGCACCGGGGCCGGTTTGCCGTGGCCGTCCACCGCCACCATCGTCAGGTAGCAGCTGTTGGTATGGCGAATCACCTTGTCGCGGATGTTCTCGGCGACCACCTTGATGCCGATCTCCATGGAGGAGCGGCCCACGTGGTTGACGCTGGCCAGGAAGGTCACCAGCTCGCCGACGTGGATCGGCTGCTTGAACAGCACCTGGTCCACCGACAGCGTCACCACATAGTGCCCCGAGTAGCGGCTGGCGCAGGCGTAGGCCACCTCGTCGAGCTTCTTGAGGATGGCGCCGCCGTGCACCTTGCCGCTGAAGTTGGCCATGTCGGGTGTCATTAGCACGGTCATCGAGAGTTCATGCTGGCCGGGCAGGTCGTAGGCTTCCATCTGCGGTATTCCTCGCGAGTGTTTTTCAGAGCATAGCGCCTCGTCCCGCGGCCTGGGGACGAGGCGCTAACCGCCGCCTGATGGGGTTAGAACCAGGTCAGCCCCACGGCGATGATGGCGCCGGTGATAAACAGCTGGATCAGACAGAAGCCCATGATGTCCTTGGCTTTCAGTCCGGCGATGGCGAGCACCGGCAGCGCCCAGAACGGCTGCAGCAGGTTGGTCCAGGCGTCGCCCCAGGCCACCGCCATGGCCACCCGAGAGACATCCACGCCCAGTGCCTCGGCGGCCGGCAGCATGACCGGCGCTTGTACCGCCCACTGGCCGCCGCCGGAAGGCACGAAGAGGTTGACGATACCGGCGCTGATGAAGGACCAGAACGGCAGCGAGGTCTCGGTGGCGAACCCGATCAGCGACTCCGACATGGTTTCCGCCAGCCCCGACTGCACCATGATCGCCATGATGCCGGCGTAGAAGGGGAACTGGATGACGATGCCGGCGCCGCCCTTGATCGCCTCGTGCAGGCTCTCGAGCAGGCTGCGCGGTGTGCGGTGCAGCACGATGGCCAGGAACAGGAACATGAAGTTGACGATGTTCAGGTTCAGTCCGCCGCCACGCAGCAGGAAGTGGTCGAGCAGGAAGATCACCCCGGGGATGCCCACCAGCCAGGCCAGGGTGACGCTGTTCTCGAGGCGCTCGGCCGGACGGGTGATGCGCACCTTGGCCTCGGGGGCCTCCCCCAGCAGCTTGGGGTCCACGTAGACGCTGTCCTTCTCATCGGGCAGCATCAGCCGGTTGACCAGCGGGATGCTGATGAACAGGCAGACCACGATGGCCAGGTTGAAGAACGAGAAGATGGTCGAGCCCGTGCCGATCACGCCGATCTGATCGGCGGTGAAATGGCCGTCGGTGGCGATGGTCAGCGGAATGGAGCCGGCCAGGCCGCCGTGCCAGACCACGAAGCCGGAGTAGGCGCTGGCCACCAGCAGCCGGTAATCGACGCGCACCAGCCGCGCCAGTTCCTTGGCGAACAGCGCCCCCACCACCAGGCCGAAGCCCCAGTTGATCCAGCTGGCCGCCAGCGAGACCAGGGTCACCAGTACGATGGCACCGCCGGCGTTCTTGGCTAGGGCGGCGAGGCGCTGCAGCAGGCGCTTGACCGGCGGTGAGCTGGCCAGCATGAAGCCGGTCACCAGCACCAGCAGCATCTGCATCGAGAAGGTCAGCAGGTTCCAGAAACCGTCGCCCCAGAAGCGCATCACCGCCAGCGGCGTCTGGCGCTCCACGGCAATGGCGGCGGCGGCGGCGATCACGGTCAGCAGCAGTACGAAGATGTAGGGATCGGGCAGGTAGCGTTCGACCAGCCGCACGGCCGGTCGGGAAAGGATCTTGAGCATGGCGGTTTCGCTTGTTCTCTGTTGTAAACGGTGTTCCTACGGGTCGTCTGAGAAAAAATAGCGCAGTCTCAGAAGCTTGCACGGTTTGCCCGGTCAACGTTGCCCGCCCGGCGTGCCGCTGTCAAAGGGGCGGTAGCGCCAGCGTGTGCGCCGATAGCGCAAGTAGTACCCGGCCAGCACCGCGGAGCGCACCAGGCCGAAGGTCAGAAAGGCCAGCCACAGACCGTGGTTGCCCAGGCCCTGGCTGAGCCACCACACCGGTAGATAGACGGCCAGGCCGGCGAAGATGCTGTTGCGCATCTCGCGGATCGCCGTGGCGCCGATGAAGACGCCGTCGAACAGGTAGCTCCAGACCGCGATCAGCGGCATGGCCACCATCCAGGGCAGGTAGAAGGCGGCGGTGGTGCGCACCTCCGGCAGGCCAGTGAGCAGGGCGATGAGCTGGTGGCCGCCCAGGGCGAAGGCCAGGGAGGCGGCGCCGGCGGTGATCAGCGAGAACCAGGCGGCACTTCTCACCGCCTGGCCGAACTCGTCCCAGCGGCGGCGGCCTACGGCGCGGCCGGTAATCGCCTCGGCGGCGTGGGCGAAGCCGTCCAGGGCGTAGCTGGTCAGCATAATGAACTGCAGCAGCACGGCGTTGGCGGCCAGCACGGTGTCGCCCTGCACGGCGCCGCGGGAGGTGAAGAAGGCCATGGCGAACAGCAGCCCCAGGGTGCGCACGAAGAGGTTGGCGTTGACCTGGAACAGTTCGGCGTAGGCGGCCAGCCGCAGCAGCCGCTCGCGCAGGAAGCGCCCCTCGAGCCGCCTGAGCTGGCCCATCACCAGGGTGGCGCCGAACGCCAGCGCCGTGTAGTCGGCGATCACCGAGGCCCAGGCCACGCCGTCGCTGGTCATGCCGAGCCCCACCACGAACAGCAGGTCCAGGGCGATATTGACGCCGTTGGTCAGCATCAGGATGGCCAGCGTCACCCGCGAGTTCTGCTGGCCGAGAAACCAGCCGAGGATGGCGTAGTTGGCCAGCACTGCCGGCGCCGAGAGGATGCGGATCTGGGCATACTCCGCGGCGACGGCGGTGGCCACTTCGCTGCCGTCGAGCAGCCACAGGCCCAGCGCGATCAGCGGCTGGGAGAACAGAATCAGCAGCAGCCCGATGCCTGCCGCCAGCAGCAGCGACTGGCCCAGCAGGTTGCGCACCTCGCTGTCGCTCTCGCGCCCCACCGCCTGGGAGGTCAGGCCGGTGGTGCCCATGCGCAGAAAGCCGAAGCCCCAGTAGAGGAAGCTGAACAGGGTGGCGCCCAGGGTGACTCCGGCCAGGTAGCGGGAGTCCGGCAGGTGGCCGACCACGGCGGTATCCACCAGCCCCAGCAGAGGCACGGTGATATTGGAGAGGATGATCGGCCAGGCCAGGGTCCAGATGCGTCGGCGAGAGGCGTCGGCGGGTGGGGCCTCGGGGGGAGCGGTGGCTGAAGTCACGGCAAGCCTGCGGGCGGTCAAACCGGCTATCTTCTCGCCCCCCTGTCAGGAACGCAACCGCCCCGCACGGCGGCGGGGCGTCTGGGGCAAGCCCTACGGGGGGATCAGAAGAGGTACCCGATACCAACAGAAATCAGCTCAATCGTGAAGTCTTCTCCGCTGTCACGTAGATCGAAATACTCGTATTCAGCACGCACCATGAATTGGTCGACCACATATTCGCCACCAATACCGTAGAAGGGATCGGTACTGTCCACCCCGTCCCGAATCACGGTGCCCGTAGACGAGTCACGATACCTTGCATCCCCATCCCAAGCGATCAGGCCGACCTTGCCGTAAATGCCAAACCCATTCTGGATTGGCAGCCTGCCCAGCATGGCAACCCCGAATCCGTCTGCGCTAGCCCTGAGTGATTCTGGCCCCAGGTCAGCGGTGAATTTTCCAAAATCTACATAGCTGGCTTCCACGGAAAAGTTGGGATTGAAGTCATAGCCGACAAATAGTTTATAGGCTGTATCGGTATCATCGGTGCTGGCACCCATGCTGCTAAGGAAGTCCTGAGAATCATTATCGAGCTTGGACTGCCCTAGGCCGGCGCCCAGATAGAGGCCCGTATGGGGATCAGGCTGATAACTCTGTGCCAGGGCGGGAGTACTGGCCAGGGCGGCCATAATGGCGATGGCGACAAGACGTTTCATGATGCTCTCCATTGCATGCAGGGCCAGGTTGTAGCCCGTTTAGGGAAGGGTCTATGGCATGAGTGCCGGCTAAGATTGTAAGGCCTTGTGACAAACTGTAGTCTTGATGGTGTTGAAAACCAAGTTGAGTGAGCCGAATGAATGACGTACTGGTATGTGGGGTCATGTAGCGGCTAGTGGTAGAAGCGAGGGAGCGGGCAATGAACACGATACGCAAGACGCTGATGGCGGCGGCAGTAGCGTTGGTGACGCTTGCGGGCAGTCTGCCGGCGCTGGCGCAGCAGCAGCATCTGGAAGCCCAGCCCAGCGGCGGGGCCATGGTGGTCGATGCGCTGGTGGCGCGCCCGCTGCTGGCTGCAGCCACCCTGGGGGGCACGGCGGTATTTCTGGTGTCGCTGCCGTTCACCGCGCTGGGCGGCAACGTGGGCCCCGCCGCCGAGGCGCTGATCAAGACGCCGGCCGAGGCGACCTTCCGTCGCTGTCTGGGGTGTACCGTCAGCCGGCGCGCGGACGAGCTGTAGGGCGTCAGGGCGGGGCGATGCCGCTCAGGCGGCGGTGATCAGGCGATACTTGGCCATCAGCTCGTCGTGGGTCTCGCGGCGCTCCGGGTCCAGGGGGATGCAGTCCACCGGGCAGACCTGCTGGCACTGGGGTTCGTCGTAGTGGCCGACGCACTCGGTGCAGAGGTCGGGGTCGATGACGTAGATCTCCTCCCCCGGCGAGATGGCGCCGTTGGGGCATTCGGGTTCGCAGACGTCGCAGTTGATGCACTCGTCGGTGATCAGCAGGGCCATGGGCTACCTCACGAGTGGGCCTATGGGCAGTCGCGCCCGGCCCGAGGATATTGCGGTTGGTGGCGTATTGCCGAGTGTTTCAGTCAGGTATTGTAATGGCTGCGCAGCGTCTCGGCGACCCTGGGATGCACCAGGCGGGAGATGTCGCCGCCAAGCTTGGCGATCTCGCGCACGATGGTGGAGGAAATATAGGAGTTCTCCACCGCCGGGGTCAGGAAGACGCTTTCCAGCTCCGGGACCTGGGCGCGATACATGTTGGCTAGCTGAAGCTCGTACTCGAAGTCGGAGACCGCACGCAGGCCGCGCAGGATGATGCGCGCCTGCTGCTCGGCCAGCAGGTCGGTGAGCAGGCCCGAAAAGCCGATCACCTCGACGTTGGTAAGCTCCTCGACCACCTCCTCGGCCAGGGCGATGCGGGTCTCCAGCGCCAGGGCCGGGCCCTTGCCGGGGCTCGCCGAGATCGCCACCACCACCCGGTCGAAGAGCCGCGAGGCGCGCTCGATCAGGTCGAAGTGGCCATAGGTGATGGGGTCGAAGGTGCCGGGATAGACCGCGATGTTCATTCGTACACTGCTCGCTGGAACGGCTGGCTGGGTAGGTCAGGGTAACCGCCGGCGGTTCGGCCGACAATATCGGCCGCCGCCGGCGCTTAGTCGTCCAGGCGGCCGAAGGGGTTGTCCGGCGCCAGGGAAACGGGGCGGGCATAGCCGGGAATCCGGATATGATCGGCGTTGACCTCCAGCTCCGGCCCCTCGAGCACGCCCTCGCCGAAGCGATAGCGGGCGAGATAGTGGCCGTGATCGGCGCGCGCCAGATAGGCCTGGCGCGCCTCGCGGGTCGCCTCGCGGCGCTCGCGCCAGGCGGCTAACGTCGCTTCCCCGTGCCGACGTGCCAGCAGCCGCTCGGTGACCGACGGCGACAGCACCACCCCGGTGGCATTGTTGCCGCCAAAGCCCTTGGCGTTGATCAGGGCGGCATCGGCCTGGAAGGCGCGCGGCGTGCGCGAGAAGGCGAGGCGCTCGGCGTGGACGTCCTCGGCCACGGCGTCGAGGGTGGGAATGCCCGGCAGCAGGCCATAGGCGAAGCTGCCCAGGGCGCTGGCCAGCTGATCGCCGGCGGCGCCCCCCTGGGAGTGGCCGACGAAGGCCTTGACCGCCGCCACCGGCCAGGACTCGATGCCGTGGGCGCGGGCCACCAGGTCGAAGACATGGGATTCGGTCACGCGGTTCTTGGGCGTGCTGGTGCCGTGGGCATGCAGGAAGCTGCGCTGGCGCAGTGCCTCGCCGCCGAGCATGTCGTGAACGAGGGCCGCGGCCTTGCCCAGGGTGACGTAGTTGCCGATGCCCGGTGCCGAGATGGAGCGCTTCCAGCCGTCGGCGTTGACATAGACGGCCGGTACGCAGCCGAGTATCTCGGCGCCCACCTCCAGGGCCAGGCTGTCGTCCATCAGCAGGACGAACTGGCTGGACTCGGCGATGGTGAAGCCGCAGTTGCGCGCGAAGGGGCGGCAGGCGCGCTGGTAGTCGGCGTCGGTCAGCAGCTCCAGGGCGTCCAGCGCCTTGAGGCTGTCGTCATCGGCCAGTGCGCCCATGGCGCGGAACCCCTCGATGATCTCCGGGGTCACCGGCGCATCGGCGGTGCCCACCATGACCGCGCGGCGCTGGCCGCTGCGGATGTCCTCGATGCCCAGGCGCAGGTTGTAGAGGAAGCTGGCACAGGCCCCCAGGGCGGCGCCGGTGCCGCCCACGCTGCCCAGCACATAGGCGTTGAGGAAATCGGCGGGCATCTGGCCGTAGCCCAGCGGCATCTGCTTGGAGGTGGCGCGGTTGCCGGAGACGAAGCTCTTGAGCAGGCCGCCCCAGCCCTCCTCGTCGAGCTGGCCGATGGAGTTGCCGGCATAGACCGCGACCTGGTCCGGGTCGAGGCGGTCGCGCAATGCGTCCCAGGAGAGTCCGCTGTCGCCCAAACAGTCGCTGGCGGCGAAGATCGCCATGGAGAGGCCGCGGGGATGGTGCACGCTGCGGTAGTGGCGGCTGGGGTCGAAACCGCTGGGCAGCTGGCCGGCGGCGCGCACCTGGGCGGGGCGGGTCTCCGGCAGCAGCACATCGAGAGGGCCGGCGGGCACCGTCACCTCCAGGGTTTGGCGATCGACTTCGCGGACCTGCCAGGTGGGCGGTACCTGATCGGGCAGCTGGCGGCGGCGCACGCGAAAGGTGAGGGGAGCCTCCAGGCCGAGGCTGGCCCGACGGTTGGCGGGCAGCCCCGCCTCGTTGAAACGCGGATCCTCGATGCGCCGGATCAGGGTGTGGTCCATGATCTGGGCGCGACACCCCTCGGCCAGCTCGGCGGCGTCGACGGGCTCGCCGTCGGCAGTGTGCCAGGCGCCGTCCCGGTGGCTGCCCAGCCCCATCAGGGAGGCCAGACCCAGCAGCAGCGCCTGCTGGTCGTCTTCGGTCAGGGCATCGATCACGGTGCGACGAAATGCTTGATGGCCAGACGTGCGTCCGGCGGCATTGACGCCGCCCATGCCGACGATCACCGGTAAATGAGACAAGCCGCTTTCCTCACTGTGCTGTTGGTGCGAGTCAGAGTTATTAGTATGAGAAAACCGATCATAGCACCCGCCTCGGGACCCCGTCATGGGGCGCTCTGGGCGGTTTTCTGCGACTGCAATAAAACAAACGTTTGAAAACTGCCGGAGGGCCGGCTATCATGAAGTGGCTGTTTGAGTCATACGAGTGGGTATCTGGGCGCATTCTTTCGGGGGTGCGCCATTTTTTTCGCCCTCCGGCTGGTAGACTACCCGGCCCTGCAGCCTGGCCACAGTGACCGTCCATGCACGCCTCTTCCCGCACCATCACCACCAATCAGTCGGGCCCCCATGACGACTTGGTCCGGCGCGTCGAACGAGCGCTGGCTCATCCGCTGCGCAAACCGCTGGCCGGGCACACCCGCGAGGCCTTCATCCGGGCCGAGGCCTGGCTCGAACGACGTGGGGCGCCGCTGATCCTGGATGCCGGCTGCGGCGTGGGGGTGTCCACCCGACGCCTGGCGGAGCGCTTTCCCGAGCATGCCGTCATTGGCGTGGATCGCAGCGCCGACCGGCTTAGCCGCGACCATGGCCCGCTGCCGGCCAATGCGCTGCTGGTGCGAGCCGATCTGGTGGATTTCTGGCGCCTGGCGCTGGCGGCCGACTGGCGGCCGCAGCGCCACTACCTGCTCTACCCCAACCCTTACCCCAAGGCGGCGCACCTCAAGATGCGCTGGCACGGTCATCCGGTGTTCCCGACGCTGCTGGCGCTGGGCGGGCGGCTCGAGCTGCGTTCCAACTGGTGCCTCTACGTGGAGGAGTTCGCCCTGGCGCTGGCTCGGGCAACGGGCGTGCAGGCCGGGGTGGCCCCCCATATGCCGGCATCCTGCCTCACCCCCTTCGAACAAAAGTATCACGCCAGCGGTCAGTCCTTGTGGCGGCTGGTGGCCACTCTGCCCCATTCGCCCTCCCTGGTGCCCTCGGCCTGACGCCGGGGCAGCACATGGCTAGAATGGCGTGACTTTCGCAAGCCCCAAGGAGTCGCCCATGGCCTTTGTCTACCTGGCCCTGGCTATCGTGGCCGAGGTGGTCGCCACCAGCGCCCTGAAGGCCTCGGATGGCTTTACCCGGCTGTGGCCCAGCGTCACCGTCGCGGTGGGCTATGCACTGGCGTTCTATCTGCTGTCGCTGGTGCTGCGCAGCATTCCGGTGGGCGTTGCCTACGCCATCTGGGCCGGCCTGGGGATCGTGCTGGTCGCCCTGGTGGGGCTGGTGGTGTACGGCCAGCGCCCCGACCTGCCGGCGGTGCTGGGCATGGCGATGATCGTTGCCGGGGTGGTGGTGATCCAGCTGTTTTCCCGTTTTGGCGCGCACTAGGCTTCTTCCAAAGACTGGCTGCGTCCTTGCCAGGCGCCCCGCGCGTCGATGACTGCTAAGTGGAGATAAGATGTTGCGCCGTTTCGCTGTGCTATGTGCGCTGATGCTGCTGCCGATCACGGCGGCGGCGTCGGGGTTCTCTGAGCTCGCTCGTCTGGCCGAGCGAGGCTTTCTGATCGGCGCCGAAGCGCGCCTGCTGGACTCCCACGAGGTGCTTGGCGCCATCGAGCCCGACCGGCAGCTGTCGCCGGCCTCGGTCACCAAGGCCTATGCGGCGGCGGCGGCCCTGGACCGCTGGGGGCCTCAGCACCGCTTCACCACGCGGCTGGTCAGCGATGCCGAGCTCGAGGCCGGTGTCCTGCGCGGCGATCTGCTGCTCGACGGCGGCGGCGATCCGGCGCTGACCACCGAGGAGCTGTGGCGCCTGGCGCAGCGGCTGCACCAGCGCGGGGTGCGTGAGATCGAAGGCCGGCTGGTGGTCAGCCAGTGGCGCTATGGCCCCGTGGCCTGCATCACCACCGACCGCTGCCAGGCCCAGACTCGGGTGGCCAACGCCTACAGTGCGCTGCTCTCCTCGGCCGGGGTCAATTTCGGCAGCTGGTGCGTCAGCGTGGCGCCGGGCGCGGCGGCGGGGGAGCCGGCAAGCATCACCAGCTGTGACAGCCAGTCGCCGATCGTCGAGATCGACAACCGGGTCGAGACCCGTCCGCCCAACAGCGGCACCGAGCTCGATGCCGAGCGCATCACCCGCGACGGTGAGGATGTCATGGCGCTGCGCGGCCAGATCTCGCTCAACGCCGCGCCGCGGGAGGTCTATCGCGCTAGCAGCGACCCGGCACGCCAGACCGCCCGAACGCTCCAGGCCATGCTCGAGCAGAGCGGTATCCGGGTGGGCGGCGGCTATGCGGTGAGTATCGAACCGCCGTCCGCCGGGGTCCGTACCCTGGCGGCGGTGGATGGCAAGCCGTTGCAGGAGCTGCTGCTGCGCACCATGAACTACTCCAACAACTTCATGGCCGACGTGCTGGCCCTCAACCTGGTGGAGACGCCGCGTGCCGATCTGGAGCAGGGCGCGGCGGCCATCGAGCACTTCGTGGCCGGGATTCCCGACCACGGGCCGCTCAGCCTGCGCAGCGGCAGCGGCCTGACCCCGGAGAATCGCATTTCAGCCAGCGGGGCCAATGCGCTGCTGGCCAGCATGTTCCATCGCCCGGCGCTGTTTCCCAGCTTCGTGGCCAGCTTCCAGTCGCCGGGTAACGGGGTAATGCGGTTCATCCGGCGCGGCTCGCCGACCTTCCAGCACCACGTGATGCTCAAGACCGGAACCCTCAACCAGCCGGTGGCGGTGCGCGCGGCGAGCGGTTACTTCCGCACCCGCTCCGGCCGCTGGGGGGTGTTCAGCGTGATGGTCAACGGCACCGCCACCACGCCCTGGCTTAACTGGGCCCAGGTTCTCGACCCGCTGGCCGAGGACCTCACTGGTATGATCGAGGCCCACTGACGGCGTCGGCAAAGGGAGAGGCGATCATGAAGCATGGACAGACGGGATGGCGGCATCTGGTTCACTCCACCGGCTATTCCCTCAAGGGGCTGCAGGCCGCCTTCCGCCATGAGGCGGCCTTTCGCCAGGAACTCGCGCTGTTCGCGATCCTGCTGCCGCTGGCCTGGTGGATCGGCGAGGGCCCGGTCGAGTGGATCCTGCTGGTGGGCAGCGGGCTGCTGGTGCTGATTGTGGAGCTGCTCAACAGCGCCATCGAGAGCGTGGTGGACCGAATCGGCACCGAGCATCACGAGCTCTCCGGGCGGGCCAAGGACATCAGCTCCGCGGCAGTGATGCTGGCACTGGCGCTGGCCGGGCTGACCTGGACTCTGCTCGCGGCTCAGAAGCTGCTCGGCTGACGGGTGGCGTCGGGCCGGGGTGCCGCCGGCGCTTCGCCTTCGCTATGCTGGGGGCATTCGAGCGGCGACGAGACGAGATGCCCATGGCCCTTAGCGAAGACTTTCTACCCACCGGTGACCTCCCCGCGCCACTCAAGGGAGCCCTGGCCCAAGCCTGGCAGCGCCTGCACGACAGCCTGGCGCAGGCCGACAATGTCGCCGAGATGACCGACCAGGAGCCACCCTCGGAGAGCTGGCAGGCGCTGGCCGAGTCCCGGCGTGAGCAGCTGGCCCGGGTGCTGGCGATCTCCGATTTTGCGCTTGAAACCTTGGTTCGCCACCCTGACTGGCTGCTCCATCTGGATGCCAGCGGCGAGCTGGATGCTCCCCCCGAGGCCGGTACCCTGCGCGACTGGCTGGAGGAGCGCCTGGAGGCGGCCGAAGACGAGGCCGCTCTGCACGCCGCCATCCGCCGCTTTCGGCGCGCCCGCATGCTGGGCATCGTCTGGCGCGACCTGACTCGTCCGCCCGGCACCGACATGTGGGCCACCGCCGCGGCGGTGTCGCGGCTGGCCGAGACTTGCCTGGAGGCGGCGCTCGGCTGGCTGGAGGCGCACCTGGCGCCGCGCTGGGGTCGGCCCGCGCCCCGCGGTGACGGCAGCGAGCAGCGCCTGGTGGTGCTGGGCATGGGCAAGCTCGGTGCCGGCGAGCTCAACCTCTCCTCGGATATCGACCTAATCTTCGCCTTCCCCGAGAAGGGCGAGACCGAAGGCGGGCGCAAGTCGCTCACCCACCAGGAGTACTTCACCAAGCTGGGGCAGCGGCTGATCACCGCCCTGGATGCGGTTACCGCCGACGGCTTCGCCTTCCGGGTCGATATGCGCCTGCGCCCGCTGGGTGACGGCGGGCCGCTGGTGGGCAGCTTCGCCTCGCTGGCCGGCTACTACCAGGACCAGGGCCGCGAATGGGAGCGCTATGCCATGCTCAAGGCGCGGCCGGTGGCCGGCGACCGAGAGGCGGGCGACGAGCTGCTTGCCAACCTGCGTCCCTTCGTCTACCGCAAGTACCTGGATTTTGGCGCCATTGAATCGCTGCGCGAGATGAAGGCGCTGATCAACCGCGAGGTCAAGCGACGCGGCATGCAGGCCAATATCAAGCTGGGGCCGGGCGGTATCCGCGAGGTGGAGTTCGTGGTTCAGGCCTTCCAACTGATCCGCGGCGGGCGCGATACCGAGCTGCAGGTCACGTCCCTCAAGACGGCAATGGAGCGGCTTCCCGACCTCGGGCTGCTGCCCCGGGAGGTGATCGAGGAACTGCTCCCCGACTATGTCTTCCTGCGCGACCTGGAGCACGCCCTGCAGGCGCTGGAGGATCGTCAGACCCAGAGCCTGCCCGGCGATGATCTCGACCGCGAGCGAGTGGCCCTGGCGCTGGAAATGGCCGACTGGCCGGCGGTCATGGCACGGCTAGACGAGGTGCGCGAGCGGGTGCGCCAGCACTTCGATGCGGTGATCGCCGACCCGGAGGCGGAGGTCGAGGAGGCCGACGATACGTCCGACGAAGAGGGCGTCTCTCTGGAGGAGTGGCGCTCGCTGTGGTGCGGTGAACTCGAAGATGACGAGGCCGGCGTGCTGCTCGAGGGTACGGGGTTTTCCGACGCCGATACGGCGCGGCGGCGGCTGGCCACGCTGCGCCATTCCCGCCAGGTGCAGGCCATGCAGCGGATCGGCTTCGAGCGGCTCGAGGCGCTGATGCCGCTGCTGCTCGATGCGGCGTCACGCAGTGAGGCCCCGGATACCGCGCTGGAGCGGGTGCTGCCGCTGGTCGAGTCGGTGCTGCGCCGCACCGCCTACCTGGCGCTGCTGCGCGAGAATCCCGAGGCGCTGGGGCACCTAATGCACCTGTGCGGTGCCAGCCCCTGGATCGCCGAGCAGCTGGCGCGCCATCCCCAGCTGCTCGACGAACTGCTCACCCCCGAGACCCTCTATACGCCGGCCGACAAGGCGAACCTGGCCGATGAGCTGCGCCAGGCACTGGGTCGCATTCCCGAAGATGACGAGGAGGCCCAGCTCGAGGCGCTGCGGGTGTTCAAGCATGCGCACGTGCTCAGGGTGGCGGCCTCGGACGTGGCCGGCACTCGCCACCTGATGAAGGTCAGCGACTACCTGACCTATATCGCCGAGGTGCTGCTGGAGGCGGTGTTGGCCATGGCCTGGCGCCATCTGGTGCGCAAGCACGGCCATCCGCTTCGCCGCGACGGCTACCGCGCCGGCGGTGAGCCGGAGTTTCTGATCGTCGGCTATGGCAAGCTGGGGGGCATCGAGCTGGGCTACGGCTCCGACCTCGACCTGGTGTTCATCCACGACGCCGACTCCCGGGCCGCTACCGACGGCGCACGCCCCCTCGATGCACCGGTCTTCTTCACCCGCCTGGGGCAGCGCATCATTCACCTGCTCACCGCGGTCACGCCGGCGGGGACCCTCTACGAGGTGGACATGCGGCTGCGCCCTTCGGGCAACTCGGGCCTGCTGGTCACGTCGCTGGAGGCCTTTGCCGACTACCAGCGCCACCAGGCCTGGACCTGGGAGCACCAGGCGCTGGTGCGGGCCCGGGTCGTGGCCGGGCATCCCCGCCTGGCCGAGGGCTTCGACGCCGTGCGCCGGGAGATCCTCGGCCGCCGGCGCGACGTCGAGGCGCTACGCCAGGAAGTGGTGGCGATGCGCCACAAGATGCGCGACCACCTGGGCAGCAAGGGGGCGGCGGCCGAGTTCGACCTCAAGCAGGACGCCGGCGGCATGGTCGACATCGAGTTTCTCTGCCAGTTTGCGGTGCTCTCCATGGGCCATGACGCGCCCGACCTGCTCGCCTACAGCGACAACATGCGTATCCTGGAGACGCTGGAAGCGACCGGCCGGCTGCCAGGGGAGGATTGTCGGCGCCTGCGCGACGCCTACCTGGCCTATCGCAGCGCCGTTCACCGCGGTTCGCTGACCCGCGAGCCGGCCAACGGCCGAGCGTCGGAGGTCGGCGCCCACCGAGAGGCCGTCACCGCCCTTTGGCAGCGGCTGCTCGAACCGGCATCCTGAGCCGGCTGCCCGGGGATTCAAGGGCGGGGCGAAAGCATGACACTATCTCTTGTTGGCCCGCCGCCCTGGCGGGTCATTTTTTTGCCGGGTCGTCGGATTTCACCTCGTAGTCGCCCTCCAGCACCTGCTGGTCGCGAAACTCGCCTTGACTATGACGGGCCTCCCTGGAACGGGCCTCCCGATAGTGAACCCCGCCACCGACGTCCTCGGCCTGCTCGGCGCGCAGCCGTTCGAGGCGCTTTTTCATGCGATAGCGGACGATGGGCAGCATCGCCCAGCCGAGCAGCAGGAAGAACAGCCCCAGCACGGTGCCGATGATCAACATGATGCCGAACAGCAGCCAGGTCAGGACCAGTTTCAGTCCGCCGAGGCCGCCGGAGGGGTGTGTCTGGCGGGCGCGCTCCCGCCACTGCTGGGCGGCGTGCCAGGCGGGATTGCGGCGGGGGTCATGGGGGTCGGTCATGGACGTCTCCAGCGAGAGAAGGGTGCGCCTGGGCCGGGGTGGCCTAACGAATGGCTGGCCCTTGGAGGGCGCTGCGACGGAAATGTTCCAGTCGTCGTCAGGCTACCATAGCCGCCATAGCGCTGCGGTAAGGATGCCGGTGAGGATGGCCGGCAGCGGTTTGCGGGTAGCCAGCATCACGCCGAGGGTAGCCACCAGCGCCAGGCGGGCGCCCCAGTCGCCCTGCACCGCCATGGGCGTGATCACCGCCACCAGAACCGACCCGGCCATGGCGTTGATGAAGCGCTCGATCCTTGGGCCGATGGGCAGGCGCGACATGATGAAGACGCCGCCGCTGCGGGTCAGGTAGGTGACCAGGGCCATGATCACCAGGGCGGCTAGGGAGCCGGTAAGCGTTGCCGGCAGGCTCATGGTTGCCTCTCCCGGTCTCCCGGCAGCAGCAGGCCCACCAGCCCGCCGGCCAGGGCGCCGACGATCACATGCGCATGCGGCGGCAGCCAGGCCATGGCCGCCAGGGCAGCGAGTGCCGCTGCCGCCCAGGGCAGCAGCATGCCGAGGTCGCGCTGTCCGCCCACCAGCATGGCCAGCAGGAAGCAGCCCATGATCACGTCGAGCCCGAAGCGTTCGGGATCCTCGATGCCGCTGCCGAACGCCACGCCCAGCAGGGTGCCCAGCACCCAGGCCAGCCACAGGGCGAGGCCGCCGCCCACCAGCATGCCGACATTGGTGGCGCCGTTGCGGTAGTCGGCGGCGGCCATGGCCCAGTTGGAGTCGCTCATCACCGCCACGCTGGCGTAGCGCTGGCCGCTGGGCAGATGGGCCAGCCAGGGTTGGATGGCCGCGCCCATCAGCAGGTGGCGGGCGTTGATGGCGAAGGTGATGGCGATCAGCGGCAGCAGCGGGATCTGTGGTCCCCACAGCTCCAGCGCGGCGAACTGCGAGGCGCCGGCGAACACCAGGGCGCTCATCAGTACCGCCTCCAGGCCGGAGAGGCCCCGGGACAGGGCGGCCACGCCGAAGGCCAATCCGAACACGATCACGAACAGGCTCAGCGGCGCCATGCGGCGAATGCCGAGCAGGGTCCCGGCCAGATCCAGCTGAGCCCCGCAAGCGGGCCGCGTCATGATGGCCACGCCCGCCGGGCAATAAGGCGGGCAGCCGGAGCGTGGGCGGCCCGGTCGCTGCGGCGGGGTGCCGACAGCGGCGGCGCGGTGAGGGGCCTGTCGAGGCGTGGAAGCATGGTGGCGTCCGGTCGGGAAAAATGATTAGCCTGCTGGGTTTCCATAGCATCGGGCCAATGCTGTCGGGATGCAATCCCCGCGGCGGTATTCCCGCGTCCTGTCGTGGCCTGGGCCCGCCCCTGCGGCAATGGTAGTCAGCGGGGGCCGCACGTCGTAAGCTCAGGGGAAACGGTGAAATCGGACTTCCACCATGGGGCTCATCGGCTCGAGACGCGGCCTGCGCCGCGGCGCAACGCGACGGCGCAAGTCGCGGCGTCCCGCCAAAGGAGATTTCGACCGCTGGCTCGACCGCGCGGTGGATGTGGCCGTCATCACCGCGCTGCTGGTGGGAGCGCTGGCGCTGGCGTTGAGCCTGCTGCTGTGAGCGGCTCATCGAATGGTAACGGATAGCGAGGCCTATGCTGGGATTCCTGCAGGGATTTGCCTATGGACTCTTTCTGACCTGCGTGCCCTGGTGCCTGCTGGGGCTGGCGAATCCGCGGCTGGCGGTGCCCACCGAGCGTCCCGGCCGCCTGCAGGTGATCTTCCGCTACTGCCTGGCGATCCCCTTTCTCAGCATGCTGCTGTGGCTGACCTCGCTGTGGGGTGGCTTTGGCCCCAGCCTGGCGGGGTGGCTGGCGGGTCTGGTGGCGATCGCCGTGGCCCTGCCCGTGGAGCGGCGCTGGTATCGCTGGCGGGAGTGGCGGCATCGCCGGCGGCTCGAGGCACGGCTCGAGGAGGAGGCGAGGCGCCGCCGCGCCGCGCAGGAGCGCGAAGCGCGCGAAACTGGGGTAGCGGTGCTCGATCCGGCCAACCCGCCGGTAGAGGCCGATGACCTGGTGCTGGCCCTGTGCCGGGCCAAGCAGGCGCTGCTCGACGTGCGCCGTCCCGATCTGGCGATCCAGGCCGACCGCCTCTATAGCCGCTACGGCCATGTCATGGAAGTGTTGGAAGGGCGCTTCGACCGCAGCGAGCTGGCCTTCGAGCGTTCACGCACCCTGGTCACCGAGGTGTGTCTCGGGGCGGTGGACAACCTCACCTCCATGGCTTCCCAGGCCCGCGGCGTGGTGGGACTTGACGGCGACTTCGTGCGGCGCCGGCTGGAGCGTGAGGGCGAACGGCTCACCGTCGAGGAGCGCATTGCCCTGAAGCGGCGCCTGGAGCTGATTGAAGGCACCGAGCGTCGCCTGCGCCATCTCGCCGCCCGCAACGAGTCGGCCCTGACCCTGCTCGACGACACGGCGGTGGCCATGGCGCGAATCGAGACCGGGCGGCCGCAGGCGTCGGTGGCCACCGACCAGGCGCTCGAGGAGCTGCGCCGCTTCATCGGCCGCGCCGAGCGCTATGGCCGCAGCGGCCAGCGTTAGGCTATGTCTGAAACGTCGACGAGCGATGGTATCTAGCTGCCTCGGGCTGCTAGCTTTCAGGTAGGACCCAGGGGGATGAGAGACTTATGAACCAGCACTCCGAGAACGGCTCCCGGCTGTCGCTGCCGCCGGTGGAGGAGATTGCCCGCGAGCTGGTCGAGACGACCCCCGAGGACGACGAGCCGGTCAGCGACGACCCGGAGCTTGCGGCCATGGCCGAGGCCTTCGCCGAGGAGGTGCTGGCCGGGGCCGAGGATGCCGACACCCTGGCGCAGCAGCGCCGCGCGGTCGACGAAATGGGGCTCGAGCTCCAGCAGCAGGCGGCCCACCAGAGCGCCATGCTGCAGACGCCGCTGCGCAAGCTGGCGCACCACGGCGACGACGGCGGGCCGGTGGCCCAGGCGCTGGTCGACCTGCGCGGCAAGATGCAGGCGCTGGACCCGCGCCAGCACCGGCTGTCGACGGGGCGGCTCGACCGGGTGTTGGCCAGGATCCCCGGCGCCGGCAGCCGTCTGCAGCGCTACTTCCGCAAGTTCGAGAATGCCCAGCAGGCGCTGGACGCGATCATCGCCGACCTGGAGGCCGGGCGGGACATGCTGCATCGCGACAACCTGACCCTGGGGGATGATCAGGAGGCGCTGCGCGAGATTCTCGCCAGGCTGCAGCGCCAGATCGCCCTGGGGCGCCTGATCGACCGCCGGCTGCAGCAGGTCGCCGCAGGGCTCGACGAGGACAGCGACCGGCGCCGCTTCATCGAGGAGGAGCTGCTCTTCCCGCTGCGTCAGCGCATCGTCGACCTGCAGCAGCAGGTGGCGGTCAGCCAGCAGGGGGTGCTGGCGCTGGAGGTGATTATCCGCAACAACCGCGAGCTGATGCGCGGCGTGGATCGGGCCATCCACGTGACCGTCTCGGCCCTGACCGTGGCCATCGCCGTGGCCCTGGCGCTGGCCAACCAGCGGCTGGTGCTCGACCGGGTGGAGTCCCTCAACGCCACCACCTCGGAGATGATCGCCGGCACCGCCAAGGCGCTGCGCCACCAGGGGGTGGAGATTCAGACCCGTGCCTCCTCGGCGCTGCTCGACATGCAGTCGCTGGAGGAGGCCTTCGGCGATGTCATGGCGGCCATCGACGATCTCTCCCGCTACCGCCAGGAGGCGCTGCCCCGGCTGGATGACCAGATCAGCCGCCTGGGGGCCCTGGCCCGGGAGGGCGGCGAGGCGATCGAGCGCCTGCAGCGGGGCAGTGACGTGCAGCCGGAAGAGACGCCGGGCGGTGGGGGTAAGGCGTCCGAGGGACGCGGCGACCGGCGCTGAGACTGACCACTCGGAGGCTCCCTGGCACCTTGCTTGCCGCCGCGATGGGGCGCTGTGGCGTCAGGCCTTGGAGGCGATCTGGTCGCGACCCCGGTGCTTCGCGCGATAGAGCTGCCGGTCGGCCTGCTCCAGCAGCGCCTCGCAGGTCATGCCGGCCTCGTCTGGCACGGCGCTGGCGACCCCCAGGCTGGCGGTGACCCGATCGTTACCCGGCGACCCGGTGTGGGGAATGGCCAGGGCCAGGATGGCCTCGCGAATGCGACGGGCGACCCGCCGGGCCCCCTCCAGATCGGTTTCCGGCAGCACGCAGACGAACTCCTCCCCGCCGTAGCGGGCAACCAGGTCGGTGCTGCGATTGACCGTTTCGCTCAGGGCGTTGGCCACGGCGCGCAGGGTGTCGTCGCCGCTTACGTGTCCGTAGCGGTCGTTGAAGTCCTTGAAGTTGTCGATGTCGATGAAAATCACCGACAGCGGCGTGCGAGTGCGCCTGGCTCGCTGCCAAGAGTCGATCAGGAAGCTGTCGAACCGGCGCCGATTGGCGATGCCGGTGAGACCATCCACCGTCGATATCTGGTGGAAGCGGTCGCGCTGATCCAGGCCGTGCTGGAAGGCCTTGAGCAGGTCGTCCAGGCTCTCCACCAGGTGGCCCAGCTCGTCATTGCTGTGGCCCTTGAGTCGGGGCTTGGGCCACTGGCCCGGCCGCTGCGGGTCGCTGGCCGCAATGGCGGCATGCACCTGCAGCAGCGGGCGGGTAATGACCCGGTGGAAGATGGCGACCACCAGGGCGGCAATGGCCAGCGCCTTGAGCACACCCAACGTGACGATCAACAGGCTGCGGTCGGCGAAGGCCTGGCCCAGGCTGCCCAGGGAGAGGGTCAGCTCGATCTCACCCACGGTCTCGGCAGGGCCCTCGTTCTCCAGCTCGTAGGTCAGGGTGCGCTGGTAGTGCAGGCTGTCGCCGAAAAGGGCCTGGGTGAGCCGGCCGGCGCTGCTCTGCTCGGGGCGCTCCCGAACCGCCATGGTGCGATCGAAGTCGTCGCGTATCTCCACCCGGGCGACGTGTTCGCCATCCAATAGGCCGTCGGCCACCTGGGCGGCCAGCTCCGGGTTGAGCTGGAAGGCGGCTTCTGCGGCGGTCCCCTGCACCAGGTCCATCAGGTAGCGTGTCTGACTCTGGACCTCCTGGCGCATGGTGCGGGCATCCGAGGCGAGCTCGACCCCTCCGGCAATGATGCTCAGCACCAGAGCGATCACCAGGGTCAGTGCCGCCTGCTTGGCGGTCAGGCTGCGCCGTCGCCGGCTGGCTTGTCGGGGTGGCTGCTTGCTCATGAGGCGGGCGCTTCCGAGGAAGGGGCGTCGCCGGGGGGCTGCGCAGCGGCCGGCCCGTCGTCGAGCCGGGATGCCAGGGCGGCTTGCAGGCGGGTAACGAAGCTGTCGGGGACCGACGGGTGGCAGGCGAGGTAGAGGTCCACCTCGCGGAACCGGAACTGGCGGTGCAGGGCGATCTCGGCGTCGTCGGCCAGGTGGCGGGCGGTCTCTTCACCGGTCACCCAGACATCGATCAGCCCCGCCTCGAGCCGCGCGATGTTCTCGTGCTCGGCGCTGGCCATTACCACCGGGATGCCTTGCTGGGCCACGAACTGCCCCACGGCGTCCTCGCGGAAACTGCCCACCCGCAGGTTCTCGAGGGCGTCCAGCGCGTCCAGTTCCAGGTCGCTTTCGGTCAGTGTGAAGGCCGACCAGTGACTGGTTGCCAGCGGCCCGATCCAGGTGAAGTGGGGCTCACGCTCTTCGGTGCGGGTGGTGGAGTAGACACAGTGGTTGTCGCGCAGCCGGGCCTCGGTGTAGGCGCGGGCCCAGGGGAGCAGGCGGAAGGTGGCCGACAACCCAGCATCCTCCAGGGCCTTGCGGAGCAGCTGCGTCGAGCGTCCATCGACCTCGCCGGCGGCGTTCAGGAAATTGAAGGGAGGGTACGCCTCGGTGTTGAACACCATGGTGCCACCCAGGAGCTTGCGCAGCTTCCCCTGCCGGCGCAGGGTATCCAGCGCCGACTGCATGCGTTCGACCAGCGCCGGGTCGGTGTCCTGGTGCAGGGCATAGTAGAGGTCGGACTCGCTGAGGTTGAGTACCGGCATGAAATCGGTGATCTGCAGGCCGTTCTCCTCCATCAGCCAGTAGGCCACGTCCTCGCTGTACGCCCACAGGTCGACCCGGCCGCGATCCAGCATGCGCAGGGCGCTGAGGTTGTTGATCGCCGGGCGCAGGCGCTCGGCGGGTACGCCGGCTTCCTGCAGGCGCTGGGCACCGATGTCCTCACGAATCACGGCGATGCGGTAGTCGCTGTCCAGCAGCGCCTCAGTATTCGCCAGCTGAATGCCGCTGTCGCGCCGCGCGATCAAGGACACCCGGTCGGTAGCGATGGGGCCAACCCATTGGAAGAGCGCTTCGCGCTTGGCGGTGCGGGTGGTGGAAAACAGCACCGTCTCCGGTTCGTTCAGCGCGGTATCGTAGCCGCGCGCCCACGGCAAGTAGCGAACATCATCCCGGGTCAGCGGGGTCTCGGTATGCGCGAAGATCTGCTCGAGTATCTCGATGGAGATGCCTTCCAGGCGCTCGTTACGCTGGAAGTTGTAAGGCGGGTACTCTTCGGTGATGAAGGTCAGTGCCTGCAGGTCCGCCAGGGTCGGAGCGGGCAGCAGGCAGCAGACAGCAAGCAGAAGCGATTTTTTCATGCCCGATCCTGGCCCCTTCATCCATACCGATTGGCAACCGAATCGCATGCCGGCAACCAAGTGCTTACAAATTAGCCGATGCCTTGCAGGCTGTCATCCACCGGCCGCCAACGCTCGCGCCCGGGTGGACTGACTGAGAATTCCCGCGCACCGCCGATGGGCTGGGCTATGCTGCTAGAGTTGGGCCTCGAGCCCCTTGTTACCCCGTCGGAGGGGAGCGGCCATGGCGATTTCCGGTAATGTCTTCGTGGTGGGGCTCAACGACGTCAATCGGGAGCGGCTCGCCCGGCTGCGCGGGGCCGAGGGGCTCTGCTTCCATGGGGTGATCGACCCCGAGCGGGTCTATGACACCGAAGTGTTCGATATCGCCGCCATGCTCGAGGAGGCCACGGACCAACTCGAGGCCTTCGAGGGCACCATCGATGCCATCGTCGGTTACATGGACTTCCCCGTCTCGACCATGCTGCCGATTCTCTGTGAGCGTTTCGGCACACGCACCCCCTCGCTGGAGAGCCTGCTCAAGTGCGAGCACAAGTTCTGGAGCCGGCGGGTCCAGCGGGAGGTGATCCCCGACTTCATTCCGGCCTTCACTGCCTTCGACCCCTTCGATGACCAGGCGCTGACGCAGATTGGCGAGGCGGGCCTCTACATCCCCTTCTTCATCAAGCCGATCAAGTCCTCCGGCTCGCGGCTGGGGTTTCTCATCGACAGCCCCGAGACCTTCTACCAGGCCATCGAGCAGCTGCGCGAGCAGATCGGCCTGATCGCCGACCCCTTCAACACGGTGCTGGAGCAGGCGCGCCTGCCCCCGAGCGTGGCCGGGGTGGATGGCGGCTTCTGTCTGGCCGAGGCGATCATCGGCGGCTGGCAGTGCACGCTAGAAGGCTATGTCTTCGAGGGCGAAGTGGTCAGCTACGGCATCGTCGATTCGCTGCGCTACCCCGGGGTGCTGAGCTTCTTCCACTACCGCTACCCCTCCGGGCTGCCCGACTACGTGCAGGCCAAGATGCGTGAGCTGACGCAGGCCGTCATGACCCATATCGGCTACGACAATGCCGCCTTCAACATCGAATACTTCTGGGATGAGGTACAGGAGCGCATCTGGCTGCTGGAGATCAACACCCGCATCTCCCAGTCCCACTGCGACCTCTTCGAAAAGGTCGACGGCGTCAGCCATCAGCAGGTCACCGTCGACCTGGCCTTGGGCCGTCGCCCTGACATGCCCTCGCGCCAGGGCGACTTCGCAATGGCCGCCAAGTTCTTCTATCGGGTGTTCTTCCGCGATGCCCGAGTGACCCGGGTGCCCACGGCCGAGGAGATCGCCGCCCTGGAGGCCGAATTCCCGGGCTGTGCCATCGAGCTGCAGGTGGCCGTGGGGCAGCGGCTGTCGAGCCTGCCTGAGCAGGACAGCTACAGCTTTGCCCTGGCCCATGTGTGGCTGGGCGCCGACGATGTGGAGCAGCTTCACGCGCGCTATGACAGCCTGGCCGTACGGCTGTTCTTCGAGTTCGATGACATCGAGGGATAGGGACAGGGATCAGGAGGGCCGTATGCGCATCATCGAGCAGTTTCCGCGGCGGGTCATGGAAGAGGAGACCTGGATCCCCCTGCCCGACGGCGCCCGACTGGCGGCGCGCATCTGGCGCCCGGTGGACGCCGAGCTGCATCCCGTGCCGGCGATTCTCGAATACCTGCCCTATCGCAAGCGCGACCTCACCGCCGAGCGCGATGTCCAGATGCACCCCTACTGGGCGGGGCACGGCTATGCCGGGGTGCGGGTCGACATTCGCGGCACCGGTGAGTCCGACGGGGTGCTCATCGATGAGTACCTGCCCCAGGAGCTCGAGGACGCCCTGGCGATCCTCGACTGGCTGGAGGCGCAGCCCTGGTGCAGCGGCGAGGTGGGCATGGTGGGCATCTCCTGGGGAGGCTTCAACGGCCTGCAGGTGGCGGCCCTGCGCCCGCCCCAGCTCAAGGCGGTGATCGCTCTCTGCTTCACCGACGACCGCTACGCCGACGACATTCACCATATGGGCGGCTGCCTGCTGGCCGACAACCTCTCCTGGGCCTCGACCATGTTCGACGGCAACGCCTGCCCGCCGGACCCCGAACTGGTGGGGGAGCGCTGGCGCGAGATGTGGCTCGAGCGCCTCGACGGTAGCGGTCTGTGGCTTACCACCTGGCTCGCCCACCAGCGCCGGGACGACTACTGGAAGCACGGCTCGGTGTGCGAGGACTATGCGCGGATCCAGTGTCCGGTCTATGCGGTCAGCGGCTGGGCCGACGGCTACTGCAACGCGGTGTTCCGGCTGCTGGCGGGCCTCGAGGTGCCGCGCAAGGGGCTGGTCGGCCCCTGGGCGCACAAGTATCCCCACCTGGGCGAGCCGGGGCCGGCCATCGGTTTCCTGCAGGAGGCGCTTCGCTGGTGGGATCGATGGCTCAAGGGCGTGGAGACCGGGATCATGGACGAGCCGATGCTGCGCCTGTGGATGCAGGCATCGGTGCCGCCTTCGGCGCGCTATGAGGAGCGGCCCGGGCGCTGGGTGGCCGAGCCCACCTGGCCCTCGCCCAACATTGTGCCAGCCTCACTGCGGCTTACGGTGGGCCATGACCTTGTGCCCGAGCATGAGCCTCGAGGCGAGAGGGAAGGCGACGAGGCGGCAAGCCTGGATATCCGCTCGCCGCTCTCGGTGGGCCTCTATGCCGGCAAGTGGTGCTCCTACAATGCGCCACCGGACCTGCCCCATGACCAGCGCGACGAGGATGGCGGCGCGCTGATCTTCCAGACCGCTCGTCTCGAGGCGCCGCTGGAGATCTGCGGCGCGCCGGAAGTCGAGCTCGAGCTTGCCGCCGACCAGCCGGTGGCCATGGTCGCCGTGCGCCTCTCCGATATCGCCGCCGACGACAAGGCCACGCGGGTCTCCTATGGACTGCTCAACCTGACCCATCGCGACAGCGACGAGTTTCCCCAGCCGTTGGCGCCGGGCCAGCGCTATCGGGTGCGGGTCAGGCTCAAGCATATCGCCCAGCAGTTCCCCGCCGGCCATGCCATTCGCCTGGCGCTCTCCACCAGCTACTGGCCGCTGGCCTGGCCGGCCCCGCAGCCGGTTCGGCTGACGGTGTGGCCGGCCGAGAGCCGGCTGCAGCTGCCGCTGCGCGAGCCGCGGCCGGCAGAAGAAGCGGCGCTGCCTTGCTTTGCCGAGCCGGAAGGGGCGCCGCCGCTGGCCAAGACGCTGCTGCAGCCCACCCAGGAGGCCTGGCGGGTGATCCGCGACCTGGCCAACGACGAGACCACCCTGGAAGTGATCCACGACGAGGGGTGCTACCGGCTCGATGACATCGACCTGACCATTGCCGCCAAGGTCACCGAGCGCTACCGCTATGCCTACGGCAGCTACGATAGCGTGAGCGGCTGGACCGAGTGGGAGCGCAGCTTCCAGCGCGGGGACTGGGCGGTACACACCCTGACCCGTACGCTGCTGACCAGCGACGCCGAGCAGTTCCGGATTCGCGCTACCCTGGACGCCTGGGAGGGCGAGACCCGGATCTTCGCCCGCACCTGGGACGAGACGATTCCCCGGGATCTGGTCTGAGCGGCGTACCTCGATGGTGCGGTATCGCGGGGACCTGCTAGGCTGGCCACACCGATGACCACAGGGATGCGATCATGAGCGTGATGAGCGACGCGACGCCGCGGCGGCAGCGAGCCTCCAAGAAGGAGGTCGTCGGCTGGGCGATGTTCGACTTCGCCAACCAGGCCTATACGCTGCTGATCATTACGGTGGTGTTCGGCGAGCTGTTCACCACGGTGATCGTCGGCGACCGTGACGACGGCTATCGGCTGGCCAACCTGCTGTGGAGCCTGGCGCTGGCGGTGAGCTACCTGCTGGTGGTGCTGACCGCGCCGCTCTACGGGGCGGTGATGGACTACCAGGCGTCCAAGAAGCGCTTCCTGTTCGCCAGCTACCTGGCCACCGTGGCAACCACCGCCATGCTCTACTTCGTGGCGCCGGGCTATGTGGTGCTGGGCCTGTTGCTGATCGTGGTCTCCAACTACGCCTACTCCCTGGGGGAGTCCTTCATCGCCGCCTTCCTGCCCGACCTGGGGCCGCCCGAGGACATGGGCAAGATCTCCGGCTTCGGCTGGGCGCTGGGCTACGTGGGCGGGCTCTTCGCCGCCGGTTTCACGCTGCTGGTGCTGGGCGAGGCCACTGCCGAGAACTTCGAGCGCATCCGCTGGGTGGGCCCCTTCGCGGCCGCCTTCTTCCTGGTCACCGCCATTCCCACCTTTCTGTGGGTCAGGGAGCGCGGCACCCCTCAGCCCCCCGGCAAGCCCTACCACCGCATCGCCTGGGAGAGGATCGCCACGACCTTCCATGAGCTGCGCCGTTTCCGGGATCTCGGCATCTTCCTGGTCTCGCTGCTCTTCTCCATGGCCGGGATCTACATCATCATCGCCTTCGCCTTCATTTACGGCGCCCAGGTGATCGGCTGGGACGAGTCGATCCGCAATATCATGTTCATCATCGTGCAGATCACCGCGGCGGCCGGCGCCCTGGGTTTCGGCTTCCTCCAGGATCGCATCGGCACCAAGATCACCTACCTGCTGACCCTGACGCTGTGGGTGGTGGCGATCCTGGCCATCTGGGCCACGCCGGAGGTGACCGCCTTCCTCAATGCCCGCCTGGGGTTGGACTGGGAGGCTCAGCACCTCTTCCTGTTCGTCGGCTGCCTGGCCGGGCTCAGCCTCGGCTCCAGCCAGTCGGCCAGCCGCGCCCTGGTGGGGCTCTTCTCGCCGACGCGCAAGGCCGCCGAGTTCTTCGGTTTCTGGGGGCTGGCCAACAAGCTCGCCGGAGTGTTCGGCATCATTGGCCTGGGGCTGCTGCAGTCGGTGGTGGGTCTGCAGGCGTCGATCCTGCTCTGCGCGGCGCTGTTCATCGCCGCCATCCTGATCTGCCTGTTCGTGAATCAGGCCCGCGGGCAGCGGGCGGCAGAGGAGTGGGAGCGCTGCGACCGGGCGGCGCGCCGTGGCCCGGCGGAAGCGGCGCCGTGACGCCGGTGCGTGCTACCTGCTACCGGCGCCTCTCCGGGAGCGGCAGCCGCCGCCCCCGGCGGGGTGATCACTCGCGCAGGAAGCGGGCGAGCGCCTCCCCGGCCTGGTCGATGGCGACCACGCCGTCGAGGTGGCCGCGGTTGCCGGTGAGCGGAACTAGCTCCACCGAGGCGCCGCCGTCGGCGATCAGTTCGGCGGTGCGGCGCACGCTCTGGGGGGCGAAGACCAGGTCATCCTCGCTGTAGAGCATCAGGGTGGGGGCGTCGATGGCGTCGAGCCCCGCTTCGAGGCTCTCGCCGTGGCCGGCCACGAAGGCCTGATTGGCCTGGACCAGGTAGAGCAGGTGGTTGGCATCGGCCACTTCGGCCCGGGCGGCGGCGATGTCGTCGAGGGTCTGCTCGATGGCGTAGCGGGCGTGGATATCCCGGGCCGGGTCGGCGTCCTCATCGGCCCAGCTGCGGTCGAAGGCCTCGTTGGCCCACTGCCAGTGGTTGGCGTTGAGGGTGACCAGCTTGAGCGCCTCGCGCAGGCCGTCCAGGGGCGGTTCGCCCGCATAGTAGTCGCCGTCGTTCCAGTTGGCGTCGAGGCGAATCGGTGCCGCCCAGGCGCTCAGGGTAGCCAGCAGCCAGGGGTCGGCCTCGCCGGCGCCGATCACCGGAATCAGCCGCTCGACCCGCTCAGGGTAGCGGCTGGCCCACTCGAAGGCTTGCAGTGCACCCATGGAAGCGCCCATCACCGCGTGCAGCTGCTCGATGCCCTGGCTCTCCAGCAGCGCCTTCTGGACGTCGACGAAGTCGCCAATGGTCACCACCGGGAACTCCAGGCCCCAGGGCTCCCCCGTCTCCGGGTTGAGCGTCGCCGGCCCGGTGGTGGTGACATTCGGGTCGTGGGCATTGAGATTGACCAGGGTATCCGAGGCGATGATGTAGTAGTCGTCGGTGTCCAGCGGCTTGCCCGGCCCGATGATGGCGTCCCAGTAGCCGGCGGGACCCTCCTCCTCATAGCGCCCCGCCGCCTGGCTGGTGCCGGAGAAGAAGTGGGTGATCAGGATGGCGTTGTCCTTCGCCTCGTTGAGGGTGCCGTAGGCCTCCCAGCCTACCCGCACCGGGGCGATGGTCTCGCCGCCGCGGGTGGTGTATTCATCGAGCTCGAAGACCTGCTTCTCCACCAGGTCGTCTCCGGCCAGGGCGCCGCTGCCGCCCAGCAGCAGCGCGCCGCCCAGGCAGAGGGCGGCACCGCTCGGCAGGGAATGATGACGTCCATGAGGGGTCGAACGTAGGCGCATGTCGTGCATGTGGCTATCCTTGTTATTGTCGACGTGAGGGTTGTGCTTGCAGACGGTCTTCAGTACAGACAGGGCGCGAATATGTGTCAATGCTCAATCAGCATGTGACAATGCCATGGCGGCGGGAGGGCTTCATGCACGATGACGACAGGGCGGTGCGGCGAACCGGGCTCGGCATGATGCTGCTGTTCTGGCTGCTGTTCATCGCCGCCGGCTCCTGGTGGTTCCACGGCTTTCTCGACGACCAGCGCAATCCCAATGCCCACCTGGTCAACGCCGTGGGCGGCGAAGGGGAGCCCATCGTGCTGGAGCGCAGCCGTTCCGGGCACTTCATGGCCACCGGACGCATCAACGGCGAGCCGGTGGAGTTTTTGCTCGACACCGGGGCCACCTACGTGGCCGTACCCAGCGCCATGGCCGAGCGGCTGGGGCTGGAGCGCACCGGCTCGGCCTGGTTCAATACCGCCAACGGTCGGGTACGCGGCGATCTGACCCGCCTCGATGAGGTCAGCCTCGGCGGCTTCGCGGCGGCTGACGTACGCGGCTCGATCAGCCCCGGCCTGGAGGGCGACGTGGCGCTGATGGGCATGAGCTTTCTCAACCGTTTCGATATCGAGATTCGCGACGCCCGCATGGTGCTGCGTCCCGCCGAGACCCGTTGACGAGAGGCGCCCATGGACGATGACGCGCGCGGCCGCCGCGCCGAGCGGCCGCGTCAGATATCCCCCGGCGGCTGGTTCGACATCCTCTGGCGCGTCAAGCAGGAGCTGACCGACGACCGCGTCGGCATTCTGGCCGCCGGCATCGCCTTCTATGCGCTGCTGGCGTTGTTTCCTGCCATCGCGGCGATTCTCTCGCTGTGGGCGCTGGTCCTCGACCCCCAGCAGCTGGCCTACCAGATCGGCGAGCTATCCCGGGTGCTGCCGGCCGATGCGGCGCGACTGATCGAGGAGCAGGCCCACGAGATCAGCGCCCATACCGATACCGGCCTCAGCCTGACCGCGCTGGGGAGCCTGGCGGTTGCGATGTTCGTGGCCTCCAAGGGGGTGCGCGGGCTGCTGGTGGCGCTCAACCTGGTCTATGGCGAGGGTGAGCAGCGCGGCCTGCTGCGCCGCACCCTGGTGGTGGCGGCGCTGACCCTGGGCCTCATACTATCGACTCTGGTGACCATCGTCTTCGTGGCCGGCTTTCCGCTGGTGATCGGCATGCTCGGCCTGGACAGCCGGCTGGCCACCCTGATCGGCCTGCTGCGCTGGCCCATGCTGCTGGTGGTGATGATGGGCGTCATTGCCGTGCTCTACCGTTTTGGTCCCTATCGTCGCCAGCCCCGCTGGGAGTGGGTGCGGGTCGGCACCGTCACCGCCACCCTGCTGTGGCTGCTGGGGTCCGGCGGTTTGTCGCTGTATGTCGGCCAGGTGGCCAACATGAGTGAGCTCTACGGCTCCCTGGGCGCGGTGGTGGTGCTGATGCTGTGGTTCTGGCTATCGGCCTTCGTCGTCTTGCTGGGGGCGGAAATCAACGGTGAAATGGAGCGCCAGACCCGTCGCGATACCACCGTGGGTGAGCCGCGACCGCTGGGCGAGCGCGGTGCCGTGGTGGCCGATACCCTGGGGCGTCGCCACCCCTGGCGGCGCCGAGACGCGTCCTCCGATTCATCCGATCCAGGAGAGTGACATGAACCCGATGCGCCAGCTGGGCATCGAGCTGCCCATCTTCCAGGCGCCCATGGCGGGCGCTCAGGGAGCAGATCTGGCCGTGGCGGTGTCCGAGGCCGGGGGCCTTGGCGCGCTGCCCGGTGCCATGCTCGGCCCCGAGGCGCTGGCCGCCGAGTTGGCCGGCATTCGCGACCGTACGACCAGGCCGATCAACGTCAATTTTTTCTGCCATACCCCGCCCACCCCGGATGCCGTTCGCCAGGCCCACTGGCATCAGGCGCTCTCGCCCTACTATGGCGAGTTCGGTCTGGATATCGAAGCCGTGCCGGCCGGCGCCGGGCGCCGGCCCTTCGATCATGACGCCTGCGATGCCCTCGAGTCCTTCCGCCCCGAGGTGGTGAGCTTCCACTTCGGGCTGCCGGCGCCGGCGCTGCTCGAGCGGGTCAAGGCCTGGGGCGCGCTGGTGCTCTCCTCGGCCACCACGGTGGAGGAGGCGCGCTGGCTCGAGGCCCATGGCGCCGACGCCATCATCGCCCAGGGGCTGGAGGCGGGCGGCCATCGCGGCATGTTCCTCAGCGACGATCTCACCACCCAGGTCGGCAGCCTGGCGCTGCTGCCCCAGGTCAAGGCGGCGGTGGGGCTGCCGGTGATCGCCGCCGGGGGCATCGCCGACGCCCGCGGGGTGGCCGCGGCGCTGGCGCTGGGCGCCGACGCCGTGCAGGTGGGCACCGCTTTCCTGTGCTGCCCCGAGGCCACCACCTCGGCGATCCATCGCCGCGCGCTGATGAGCGAGGCGGCCCGCCATACCGCCCTGACCAACCTCTACAGCGGTCGACCGGCCCGCGGGATTGTCACCCGGCTGATGCGCGAGCTGGGCCCGCTGAGCGCCGAGGCGCCCGCCTTTCCCCTGGCCACCGCCGCCATCGGGCCGCTGCGCGCCGCCGCCGAGGCCCAGGGCAGCGGCGACTTCTCGCCGCTGTGGGCGGGACAGAATGCCAGCGCCTGCCGCGAGATGCCCGCCGCGGAGGTGGTGCGCGAGCTGGCCGCCGGACTGGGGGCCCTGACGGGCGTTGGGCTCGCCTGATACCATGGATGCATGAACAGTATGCCTGCCGGTGCGCCGGTCGCCGCCTCCCTGGACGATCCCTTCTACTACCTGGCGAACTTCGAGTACCTGCTGGGCTGGGTGGCCGAGCGCCACGGCGACCTGCTCAGCGATGCGGAGCACGGCTTCCTCGCCGCCTTTGGCGAGCTGCCCCGGGCCTCCCGGGCGCTGCTGGTGCGCATGGTGATGCGCCGGGGCGAGCACTTCCGCACCGCCCGGCTCGCCTACGCCGAGATCGGCGATACCGCCGCGGCCCTGGCGCCCCTGATCGACACCGGTTTCGTCGAGCCCGACCCCGAGCTGTCCCTGGAGACGCTGTTTGCTCAGCTGCGGCTGGCCGAGCTGCGTCGGGCCTTCGCCGCCCAGGCGGCCGCGGAGGGCCTGGGCCGGGCCACCAAGGCCGCGCTGCAAGAGGCCCTGGCGCCGCGCTTTCTCGAGGCGCGCCGGTTCGCGGCCTGGTGGCCCGAAGGGCCTGCCGGCGAGCGCATCGTGCGCCTGACCGTGATGGCCACCTGCGACCGGCTGCGGCTGATGTTCTTCGGCAACCTGCGCCAGGACTGGGCCGAGTTCGTGCTGGCCGAGCTGGGCCTGCAGCGCTTCGAACGGGTCGCCTTCACCGCCGACTCCCGCGCCTTTCAGCGGCGTGAGGAGGTCGACGCCTATCTGGCCCTGCACCGCCTGCGCGAGCGGCTGGAGGCCGGCGAACCCGTCGCGGCGCTTGCGGAGGCGCTGCCCGCGGTGCCTGAGGACAACGCCTGGCTGGTGACGCGGCGCAACCGGCTGCGCTATCGGCTGGGGCGGGAGGCCGAGCGCGGCGGCGAGACCGAAACGGCGCTGTCGCTCTATCTGGCCGGCGGCTGGGGGCCGGGTGGGGAGGGGGAGGCGCGGATCCGTGGCCTGCGCCTGCTCGAGCGCCTGGGCGAGCATCGGCGGGCCCTGACCCTGGCCGATCGGCTGGCCGCCCAGCCGGTCGACGACAGCGAGACCCAGGCGCTGGCCCGCCTGCGGCCGCGGCTGTGTCGACGGCTGGGCTTGGCGCCGCCGGCGACGCCGGCCGACCCCGAGCTCGAGCGCTGGACGCTGTGTCTTTCGCCGGGGGCGGAGGGCGTCGAGCTCGCCGTGCGCGATCATCTGCACCGCGCCGATGCGCCGGTGCACTACGTGGAGAACGCCCTGCTCACTGGCCTGTTCGGGCTGCTCTGCTGGGAGGCGCTCTACGCGCCGCTGCCCGGCGCCTTCTTCCACCCCTTCCACAGCGGGCCGGCGGACCTCTATCGGGAGGATTTCGTGGCCCGCCGCCGGGAGCGTTTCGCGGCCTGCCTGGCGCGCCTCGACGACGGCCGCCACCGGGAGGCGATCCGCGCCACCTGGCGTGCGAAGCACGGCATCGCCTCGCCCTTCGTGCACTGGGAGCGTCTAGACGCGGCCCTGCTCGACCAGGCCCTGGCCTGCCTGCCCCCCGAGCACCTGCGCGCCTGCTGCGAGCGGCTGCTGGGCGACCTCAGGGCCAACCGCGCCGGCCTGCCCGACCTGATCCAGTTCCTGCCCGAGGCGCCACCGGGGCAGCCCCGCTACCGGCTGATCGAGGTGAAGGGCCCCGGCGACCGCCTGCAGGATAACCAGCGCCGCTGGCTGGCCTTCTTCCATGCCCAAGGGATTCCGGCGGCGGTGTGCCATGTGCGCTGGCAGGCGCCCGCGGGGGCCGGCCATGGCTGAGGCCGCAGGCCATCGGGTGACGGTCCGGGCGCTGTGCGACTTCACCGCGCGCCAGGGGGATCTCGATCATCGCTTCACCCCCTCGCCCAGCGCCCGGGAGGGCATCGCCGGCCATGCGCGGGTGGTCGAAGGGCGCGGCCCGGGCTACCAGGCGGAGCTGCCGCTCTCGGGCGCCGTCGGCGAGCTGGTGGTCAGCGGCCGGGCCGACGGCTATGACCCGGCGGCCAACTGCCTCGAGGAGATCAAGACCCACCGCGGCAGTCTGGCGCGCATGCCGGCCAACCAGCGGGCCCTGCACTGGGCCCAGCTGCGGGTCTACGGGGCCCTGCTGTGCGCCGAGCGGGGCCTCGAGTCCCTGAGCCTGGCGCTGGTCTATCTGGATATTGCCGATGGCGGCGAGACGCGCCTGACCGAGACGGCCTCGGCGGATGAGCTGCAGGCGTTCTTCGCCGCCCAGTGCCGACGCTTCCTGGCCTGGGCCGAGCGGGAGGCCGCCCACCGCCGGCGCCGCGACGCCGCCCTGCGCCGGCTCGCCTTCCCCCACGCGATATTTCGCCCCGGACAGCGCGAGCTGGCCGAAGGGGTCTACAAGGCCGCGGCCACCGGGCGCTGCCTGCTGACCCAGGCCCCGACCGGCATCGGCAAGACCCTGGGCACCCTGTTTCCTCTGCTTGTCGCCGTCCCGCGTCACGGGATCGACCGCGTCGCCTTCCTGACCATGAAGACCCCGGGGCGGCGGCTGGCGCTGGACGCCCTGACGGCCCTGGGCGCTGCCCCGGCGGCCGGCGAAACCGCCGAGCGCCTGCCGCTGCGAGTGCTGGAGCTCGTCGCTCGGGACAAGGCCTGCGAGCACCCCGACAGGGCCTGCCACGGCGAGGCCTGCCCGCTGGCGGCAGGCTTCTACGACCGGCTGCCGGCGGCGCGTCGGGCGGCGGTCGACCGGGGCTGGCTCGACCGCGCCGCGCTGCGCGAGGTGGCTCTGGCCCACGCGGTCTGCCCCTACTACCTGGGCCAGGAGCTGGCGCGCTGGTGCGACCTGAGCGTGGGCGACGTCAACCACTGGTTCGATGCCACGGCGCTGCTCCACGGCCTGGCCCAGGCCGACGGCTGGCGCTGTGGGCTGCTGGTGGACGAGGCCCACAACCTGGTGGCTCGGGCGCGGGGCATGTACAGCGCCGAGCTCGACCAGCAGCGTCTCAATCGCCTGCGGCGCAGGGCGCCGCCAGCGCTCTCCCGGCCCCTGGGACGCGTGGCGCGCCACTGGCAGGCGCTGGTGCGGGAAACCTTCGAGTCGGCGCCGGACGCCGACTATCGGCTGCTCGAGGGGCTGCCCGACGGGCTCCTTGCGGCGCTGCAGCAGGCCAGCCGCGCCGTCCTCGACTATCTGGCCGAGCCGCCCGGCGGGGTGGATGCGACGCTGCAGGAGTGGCTGTTCGAGGCGCTGGCCTTTACCCGGCTGGCGGAGTCCTTCGGTGACCACTCGCTGTGCGATCTCCGTCGTCATGGGCGCGGCCGGGCGGTGCTGGGGCTGCGCAACCTGGTGCCGGCGGACTTTCTGACGCCGCGCTTCGCGGCGGCCCACTGCGCGGTCCTGTTCTCGGCGACCCTGACCCCGGGGGAGTACCACCGGGACCTGCTGGGCCTTCCCGCGGGGACCGCCCGGCAGCAGGTCGCCTCGCCCTTCGCCGCCGAGCAGCTCGAGGTGCGGGTGCGCGGCGACATCTCCACCCGGCTGCGCGACCGCGAGGCCTCAAGGGCGCCTATCGTCGCCGCCATGGCCGAGCAGTATCGTCGTCGGCCGGGGCACTACCTGGCCTTCTTCAGCAGCTTCGCCTATCTGGAGGCCGTGCTCGCCCGCTTCCGCGAGGCCCAGCCGGACATTCCGGTCTGGGCGCAGCGGCGCGGCATGAGCGAGCCCGAACGCGAGGCCTTCCTGGCGCGCTTCGCCCCGGGCGGGGTGGGTATCGGCTTCGCGGTGCTGGGCGGGGCCTTCGCCGAGGGCGTCGACCTGCCCGGCGAGCGGCTGATCGGCGCCTTCGTGGCTACCCTGGGGCTGCCGCCCTTCGACCCCTTCAACGAGGCGCTCAAGGCGCGGCTCGAGGCCCGCTTCGGTCGCGGCGACGACTACGCCTACCGGGTGCCCGGGCTGATCAAGGTGGTGCAGGCCGCCGGCCGGGTGATTCGCGGGCCCGAGGATAGGGGGGTAGTGCAGCTGCTGGACGACCGTTTCGCCCGCCGCGAGGTACAGGCGGGGCTGCCCGACTGGTGGCGCATTCCCTGAAGCGACCTCAGCGTCGACGTTCCGGCACCTCGTCCACCCGCGTGGCGATATCCTCGTCCGCCTCGTAGAGCGCCTCCAGCTCCCGGGCCGCCTCCTGAATGGTCTGAATCAGCTTCTTCTCGTTGCCGAACACCGCGAGCTGGCGCAGCAGCGCCTGCTCGTCGTGGTCACGGAAGGTGTCGATGGTGTGCTGGGCCTGCTCGCGGGGGATGCCCAGGCCGTTGAGGGCCTCGCGGGTCAGCTCCAGGCTGGCGGGCAGCAGCTCGCGCACGATGTCGGTGACCCCGGCCCGCATCAGCAGGTGGGCGTGGTAGCGATTGCGCGCCCGGGCATAGAGCCTGAGGTGCGGGAAGCGTCGCTTGACCTGCTCGACGATGCGCATCGAGGCCTCGGGGTCGCCCACCGCTACCACCAGGACGCGGGCCTTGTCGGCTCCGGCGGCGGTGAGCAGGTCGATGCGCGAGGCGTCGCCGAAATAGACCTTGTTGCCGTAGCGGCGCACGAACTCCACCTGGTCGGCGTTGATGTCGAGGATGGTGTAGGGGATCTTCAGCCCCTGCAGGGCGCGCCCCATGATCTGCCCGAAGCGGCCGAAGCCGGCGATGATGATCTGCGGCGCTTCATCGCTGGGGCGGTCGTAGGCGCGCTTCGGGCGCGAGGCGACGAACAGCCGGCGCAGGCCGTGCACGTGCAGCTGGAAGAGCAGCGGCGTGGTCGCCATGGAGAGCGAGATGACCAGGATCAGCAGGCTGACCAGGGCCTGGTCCAGCAGGGCCGCGGCCGCGGCGGCGGAGAGCAGCACGAAGCCGAACTCGCCGCCCTGGGAGAGCAGCACGCCGAGGTTGGCCGTCTCCTTCCAGCTGCTGCGGTAGAGGCGGGCGGCCAGCGCCACCGAGAGCGCCTTGAGCAGTACCAGGCCCAGGGTCAGGCCGATCACGGTCAGGGGTATCTCCGCCAGCAGGCCGATCTCGGCCATCATGCCCACGGCCATGAAGAACAGCCCCAGCAGCAGGCCGCGAAACGGCTCGATGTCCGCCTCGATGCTGTGGCGATACTCGGAGTCGGCGAGCAGCACCCCGGCGATGAAGGCGCCCAGGGCCATGGAGAGGCCGGCCAGCTCCATCAGCAGGGCGGCGCCGATCACCACCATCAGGGCGGTGCCGGCGAACACCTCGCGGCTACCGGTTGCGGCGGCGTAGTGGAAAAGCGGCCGCAGCAGGTAGCGCCCGCCGATAATCAGCCCGGCGAAGGCGCCGGCGGCGAAGGCCACCTCCCGCAGCAGCGGGGCCGCCCCGTTGGCCAGCAGGCTGTCGGCGGCGAGCAGCGGAATGATCGCCAGCACCGGGATCGCCGCCAGGTCCTGGAACAGCAGCAGGGCGAAGGCGTGACGGCCGTGGCGAGTCTGCAGCTCCTTGCGCTCGCCGAGCAGGTGCAGCACCAGCGGCGTGGAGCAGAGCCCCAGGCTGAAGCCCACCACCAGGGCCGCGGCCGGCGGCAGGCCCAGCCACCAGGCGGCCACGGCCAGTACGCTGCTGGTGACGGCGACCTGCAGGCTGCCGAAGCCGAAGACCGCCTTGCGCATCACCTTCAGCCGCGAGGGCTTGAGCTCCAGGCCGATCACGAACAGCAAAAAGACGATGCCCACCTGGGCGAACTGCAGCACGCCCTCGGCATCCGGCACCAGGGCCAGCACTGAGGGACCGATCACCACGCCGGCGGCCAGATAGCCCAGCACCTCGCCGAGGCCCAGGCGCTTGAATAGCGGCACGATGAGCACCGCGGCGGCGAGAAAGATCAGCGCGTTGAGCAGCAGTCCGCTGGCCAATGAAGGCACCTCCAAGTTGGCGGGGGAGAGAGCATTCTACCCGAGGGCACTTGCTTTATGCCAAGCAAGAAGCGGGCCAGGATAGGCGCTTTCCGAAACGTGGCGTGGTGTCGGCGTCAGTGGCGACGGCCAGCGGCGGAGAGCGTCTCGAGCACGTTGACGCCGATGAAGCCCGTCAGGGCGCCGGTCAGAAAAGCCCCCGCCTCGGTGGCTACCACGGCGCCCGGCAGGCCTAGGTAGCCGACGCCGAGCACGCCGGCAACATAGGCGATGCTGGCGACCACCAGGCCTTCGACGAGGCGCCGCGAGGTCTGTGCCCGGCGTGCCCCCTTGATGAAGCGTCGGCCGAACCCGCCCAGGGCACCGCCGACCAGGGCGGCCAGCAGCGGCCCCCAGGGGAAGCGCTGGCGGATCTCGATTTCGCTGCTCAGGCTGCCGGTAAAGGCGCTGAGGGTGATCGGGGCGAGGCCTGATGAGCGTAGGCTGAAGGAGGTGGAGGCCTGTCCCGGCTCGAAATGCAGGGGCCCGGACTCGATACGGCCGCCGCCGTCGAGGGTCAGGGCGATATCGGTGAGCTGGTCTGCGGGCAGCGGCATGCCGTGAGGCGCCACCCGCACCAGAGTAACCGCCACGCGCTCCAGGCCCAGCCCCAGCACGCTGCGCGAAGTCGGGTGCAGCTCGAGGCGGGGGAGCACCTCGAGTTCCAGGTCGACATCGGAGATGGTGGATCGGATCTCGAGCGTGGGGTTGGGCGTGGAAGGCATGAAACTCAAGCCCAGGGTCTGCTCGTTGGCCAGGCCCGGGGCGTCGATGCGCAGGGGCGGCAGGGGGGCCTGCAGGGTCAGTCCCCTGAGTCTGATGCGGACCTCGACCGGGTGCTCCAGGTCGAACCCCGCGCTGAGACGCTCATCCGACGGCTGCAGCCCGAAGCTGAGCTCGGTATGGTAGGCGCCGCTCAGAGGGTTCCAGGTGACCGGCACCGGGCTTGCCGCCAGCGTCAGGCGCAGCCAGCTGGTGGGCGGCGGGGAGGGCGCGCGCTCCGTGTCTTCCGGGTCGGGGAGGGGTGAGGGGATGAGCAGGCCATCCGGCAAGGTGATCCGTTCATCCGTGGAGACGCGCAGGGTGTCGATCGCCTGGCGCTTGAGGACGAGGGGGCGGGATGGGGGCACGGCCAGGCTGATGCGCCCCTGCTCCTGACGCGGCTGCACCTGCTCGGTCATGTCATGACCCTCCAGGTCCATGACCCTGAGTTCTTCCACGCCCAGCGCCCAGTCGAGCAGGACACGGTCGTCTGCCGGCGTTGGCGGAACGCCGATGGCGATTGTCATGGCCAGGGTACAGAGGGCCATGAGGGCTTGCCGGCAGGAGGAGGTGTGCGATGCCATGGGGTGCCCGCCATCTTGACTCGGCGGCGGCGTGGTGAGACAAGGCCCCTGAGGCCGAGGCGCATGAGACGTGAATGGCGGCCGCCGCTAGGTATGTGGGGTCGGTGGAATTTGCCCTCAGTATAGTCCAGTGGCCGTCACGTCCATGGCGATGGTGGCCTCGCCTTCCCGGGATTACCGAGCAAAGGAGTCTGCGCCATGGGTATCGAAGTGAGTGGCCTGTTGGGCCTGATCTGGCTGATCATCGTGATCTGGGCCATCGTCAAGGTGGCCAAGAGCCCGGCGGGGCCGGTGGCCAAGCTGCTGTGGATCCTGATCCTGCTGTTCTTCCCGCTGGTGGGCCTGATTGTCTGGCTGCTGCTGGGGCCCAAGGGGTAGTAGGCAGAGTGAGGGAGCTCAACAGTCCCGCTGGGCGTTGACGCGCACACGCCCGAAGTTGCTGACGATGACCTGTGAGCCGGTGTCGTGCCGGCCGCAGATGCGAAAGGTGCCGTTATGGCCGGAGGCGCGCCCCAGGGCCGTGTAGCGAACCGCCCGGTCCTGTCGATAGCTCAGCGAGGGCACTCGGCTGGCCGGCAGCCGGCGTAGCACCTGGGCCTCTGGCGTGTTGGGGCTCAGCACGACTAGCAGCGGTAGCGTCCAGTCGCTCAGGTCGCCGTTGCACTGGTTCGCGTCGCCGGCGGCGGGGCAGACCATCACCGGCGCGCGTCGGGTGATGGCGGTGTTGCGCGCCAGTGCCAGCGCCGTCTTGAGGCGCATCACCTCGGTGGCCACCTGCTGACGGGCATTGAGGGTCTGGAAGCCGGGAACGGCCCAGCCCAGCAGGATCGCCATCAGGGCAATGGCGGTCAGCAGTTCGATCAGCGTCAGGCCGCGCTGGCCGCTGGCGGTCCACAGGGGGTGTCGGCGGGGAAGGGGCCCGCTGGAATCTTCGGCTCGCATGGCGCTCTCCCGGAGTGAAGTCCCTTGTCACTGAGGGTCTCTTCACTCTAGGTCGGCACGGTGAGCGTTCTGTAAGCCATCGCTGATAGGGAGCGTGCGCCAGCCCCTGTGGGAAGCGTCATCCGGCCGCTGGCGCCCCTACTCTTCGGACTGCTTCTCTTCCAGGTAGCGATCGCGGTGGGCGCTGCAGCAGAACCACTCGCCCCGTTCGCGCAGGGCATCGGACTCCGGCAGGTGGACCTGGCACCAGCTGCAGCGGACCATGGAGCTGCCCTCCTGCCCCGGCTGTTCCTCGAGCAGCTCCTCGCGGTCCAGCTTCCACTCGCGGTACATGCGGTAGAGTTTCAGGCCGGCGAAGAACAGCACGGCGAAGATGATCAGACGTATCAGCAACAGGTTCATCCTGGTATCGGCTCCCTGGTGTGGGCGAGCGGTTTTGCCAGCCGGGCGCCCTTGCGGGACAATGTGGGTACCCTGGATTCTCGAGAGATTTCTACGCCCATGCAAGACTTGACGCTGGTGATGGCGCAGCTGGACCCGCTGGTCGGGGACATTCCCGGCAATGCCGATCGTGCTATCGAAGCCGTGCGCGAGGCGCGCATCGAGCATGGCGCCGATATCGTGGTGTTTCCGGAGCTGTTTCTGAGCGGCTATCCCCCGGAGGATCTGCTGCTGCGCCCCTCGATGGAAACGCGGCTGCGCGAGGCGCGTGCGCGCATGGCCGCCAAGGTGGCCCGCGACGTGCTGGTGATCATCGGCTATCCTGGTCGTCGCGAGGCCAAGGGCTACAACCTGGCGGGCCTGCTCTACAACGGTGAATGGCTCGATGAGTACGCCAAGCAGGCGCTGCCCAACTACCAGGTGTTCGATGAGCGGCGCTACTTCAGCACCGGCGAGCGCAGCCTGGTGCTCGATCACAAGGGGGTCAAGCTCGGCCTGCTGATCTGTGAGGATCTCTGGGACGGAGGCCCGGTGCAGGCGGCGCGTGATGCCGGTGCCGAGATCCTGATCGCCCTCAACGCCTCGCCCTACCATCAGGACAAGCCCGCCGAGCGGCTGCGGCTGCTCGAACAGCGGGCCGCCGACGTGTCGCTGCCGGTGGTCTACGTGAATACCATCGGCGGTCAGGACGAGCTGGTCTTCGACGGCGGCTCGGCCTGTGTGGATGCGCAGGGTGAGCTGCGGGTGCTGGCGCCCTACTGGGCGGCCGGGCTGATGCCGGTACAGTTCGTGCAGGAGGGCGGCCGCTGGGTGCCCCGGGAGGGGGAGATCGAACCCCAGCCGGAGCCCGAGGAGAGCCTCTACTGCGCGCTGGTCACCGGGCTGCGCGATTACGTCAACAAGAGCGGCTTCGAGGGCGTGGTGCTGGGCCTTTCCGGCGGCATCGACTCGGCGCTGTCGCTGGCCATCGCCGTGGATGCCCTGGGCCCGCAGCGGGTGCAGGCGGTGATGATGCCCTACCGCTATACCGCCGACATCTCCAAGCAGGATGCCGCCGAGCAGGCCCGCCTGCTGGGCGTCGGCTATCGGGTGCTGCCCATCGAGCCGATGGTCGACGCCTTCATGGAGACGCTGGCCGATACCTTCGCCGGCACCGCCCGCGACACCACCGAGGAGAACCTGCAGTCGCGCTGCCGCGGCGTGCTGCTGATGGCGATCTCCAACAAGAAGGGACTGATGGTGCTGACCACCGGCAACAAGAGCGAGATGGCGGTGGGCTACGCCACGCTCTATGGCGACATGGTGGGGGGCTACAACGCCATCAAGGACGTCTACAAGACCTGGGTCTATCGCCTGGCGCGCTGGCGCAACACCCAGTCGCCGGCGATCCCCGAGCGGGTCATCGAGCGTCCGCCCACTGCCGAGCTGGCGCCGGACCAGCAGGACAGTGACTCGCTGCCCGACTACGACGTGCTCGACGCCATCCTGGTGCGCTATATCGAGGGCGATATGAGCGCCGAGGCGATTATCGCCGCCGGCTTCGACCGCGACGACGTCTACAAGGTGGTCAAGCTGGTCGACCGCTGCGAGTACAAGCGACGCCAGGCCCCGGTCGGGGTGAGGGTGACGCCCCGCGGCTTCGGCCGCGACCGCCGCTACCCCATCGTCAACGGCTGGCAGCCGGGGGAATGAGCGCGGGAAGCCTGAAGCTGTAAGCTTGAAGAAAAACCAGCGCTGTCATGAATGGCAGCGCCGGCTTTCAATTTCCTTTCAGTGGGAGTGCGAGCCGCGCGGCTCCCGTCGTTCGGTCAGCGACTTGGTGACGGGCGTCAGGTGCCGAGGCAGAATGTTGAGAGCCCCCGTCAGTCTGTGCTGGCGGGGGCTCTTGGTTGACGTCAGCCGATATCAGTCATCAGTCTGCGGCGCTCGGCGCTTTACGCCGAGAGCGAGTCGGCGCTGACGTGCCGGGGCCGGAAGGTACGACCGCGCAGCTGGGCGTGGTCCGGGTCGTTCTCGATCAGCACGGCCAGCACCTCGCGGGCGCGGTCGCGCATGTCCAGGCCCAGGTAGCCTTCCACCATCATCGCCAGGGCGTCGCGGGTCGCCTCGGACTGCGGGTAGTTCTCGACCACCCAGCGGCCGCGCTCCACGGCGGCCAGATAGGCACCCTTACGCAGGTAGAAATCGGCCACGTGGAGCTCCTGGCGGGCCAGCAGGTTGCGCAGGTAGACGATGCGCTGCTCGGCGTCCGGGGCGTACTCGCTGTCCGGGTAGCGGCTAACCAGTTCGCGGAAGTCGGTGTAGGCGTCGCGGCTGGCACCCAGATCGCGCTTGGAGATGTCGATCAGCCGCAGGCGCTCGAGGCTGAAGCGCCCCGCTTGCCAGGCGGCCAGGCCGCGCATGTAGAGCGCATAGTCGGCCCGCGGGTGGGTGGGGTGCAGCCGGATGAAGCGACTCGCCGCCGCCCGGGTGGCCTCCCAGTCGCGGCTCTCGTAGTAGGCGTAGATCAGCTCGAGCTGGGCCTGTTCGGCGTGCTGGCCGAAGGGGAAGCGGGTGTCGATGGCCTCCAGGCGCTCGATAGCGGAGGTGTAGCGACCGGCCTCGAGGGCGTCGCGGGCCTCCTCGTAGAGCTCGCGCTCGGCAACGCCGGCGAATTCGTCCTGCGGGTCCGTGCCAGACCTGCCGGCGCAGCCGGTGACCAGAGCGGCGGCCAGCAGCAGGGCGACAAGGCGTTTAGCGGTGGGGGAAACGCGCATCCTGATCCTCGTATCAAACAACAACCCGTGTCGGCCATGGTAGAATCGGCCACAACCCGTTCACTATAAAGCACCTGGCGTGAAAACGCAGTCCTCCGGTGCCGCCCAAACGACAGCTTCGATATGCCCCAGACTCTGGAAGCCCAGCACCGTGTGCCTGATGCCTTGGCCGGCGTTCGCCTCGACCAGGCCGCCGCCGAACTCTTCGCCGACCACTCCCGCGAGCGCCTCAAGGGCTGGATCAAGCAGGGGGCCCTGACCGTGGACGGCCGCCCCGGCAAGCCCAAGGACCGGCTGGCCGGCGGTGAGCGATTGCGGCTGGTGGCCGAGCTCGAGGACGATGACCGCTTCACGCCTCAGGCGATTCCCTTGACGGTCGTGCACGAAGACGACCAGGTGCTGGTCATTGACAAGCCGGCCGGGCTGGTGGTTCACCCGGCGGCTGGCAATCCTGACGGTACCCTGCTCAATGCGCTGCTGCACCACTGGCCCGAGCTGGTGGCGGTGCCGCGGGCCGGGATCGTGCATCGGCTGGATAAGGACACCAGTGGGCTGATGGTGGTGGCCAGGACGCTGGCGGCCCAGACCGCCCTGGTGGAGCAGCTCCAGGCGCGCACGGTGTCGCGCGAATACGATGCCGTGGTCACCGGCGTGATGACCGCCGGCGGCAGCGTGGATGCGCCGATTGGCCGCCATCCCAAGGATCGCAAGCGCCAGGCGGTGACCGTCAATGGCAAGCCGGCGGTGACCCACTACCGGGTAGTGGAGCGCTACCGCGGTCACACTCATGTGCGCTGTCGGCTCGAGACCGGACGGACTCACCAGATCCGTGTGCACCTGGCCCATCGGCGCTTTCCGCTGGTGGGCGATCCGGTCTATGGTGGGCGGCTGAAGCTGCCGGCCGGGGCCGTCGAGCCGCTCAAGGAGATTCTCCGCGAGTTTCCCCGCCAGGCCCTGCACGCCCGCAAGCTGGCCTTCGATCACCCGGGCAGCGGTGAGCGGGTCGAATTCCGTGCCGCCCTGCCCGATGACATGCTGATGCTGATCGACTACCTGCGCGATGATCACGCGACCATGCGCTGAGGAACCCCACCATGAGCGACGCCCCTGACCTGCGCCCGACCCTGATCGAGCCGGACTGGCCGGCCCCGCAGCGCGTGGGGGCCTTCGTGACCACCCGCGAGACCGGGCCCAGCCTGAACGACTTCGCCGCCTTCAACCCGGCGGAGCACGTCGGCGACAATCCCGACCATGTGGCGCTGTGCCGTCGCCTGCTGGGCAAGGAAATCGGCGACGAGCGGCCGCTGTTGTGGCTGGATCAGGTGCACGGCGCACGGGTGCAGCAGCACTATGCCGCGGCGCCGCCCGAGGCCGATGCCGCGGCGGCCTTCGACCGCGGCCACGCCTGCGTGGTGCTCACCGCCGACTGCCTGCCGGTATTCTTCTGCGACTGCCGGGGCAGTCGAGTGGGCGTGGCACATGCCGGCTGGCGTGGCCTGGCGGGGGGCGTGCTGGAAGCCTCGGTGGCGGCACTCGGCGTGCCGCCGGAGGAGCTCATGGCCTGGCTGGGGCCCGCCATCTCCAACGCTCAGTTCGAGGTGGGGCCGGAGGTGCACCAGGCCTTCGTCGGCGTGCACCCCGAGGCCGAGAGCGCCTTCGACCCCAGCCCGTATCGACTGGGCCACTACATGGCCGATCTCTACAAGCTCGCCCGGCTGCGGTTGGAGCGTCTGGGGGTATCGCATATCAGCGGCGGCCACTTCTGCACCGCCTGCGAGCCGCGCTTCTACTCCCATCGTCGCGACGACGGCCATACCGGCCGCATGGCCAGCGTGATCTGGCTGCGCTGACCCCTTCGGGGAGCTGTAAGCTATAAGCTTCAAGCTGTATGAAACCCCTTTTCGCAAGACCGGTGCCGGCAAGCTGGCTTACGGCTTACGGCCTTGACTCGCATCAACTCGCCATGGCTTTCCTGTGGCGCCTGACTTGAAAGCCGGCCAATCTGACTCCATTGAATGTGTCAAGACGATTTGACAGGGCTTAGCGGTGCGTCCGAACGCGCCGCCACCCCGATGGAGGAAGATTCATGCGATTCGACAAGTTCACCGCCAAGCTGCAGAACGCCGTGGCCGATGCCCAGTCGCTGGCCGTGGGCCGCGGCCACAATCAACTGGAACCGGGCCACCTGCTGATGGCGCTGCTGGAGGCCCGGGATACCGGTGTCAAGGCGCTGGTGCAGAAGGCCGGCGGTGACGCCGCCCGGCTGCGGGACGGCCTGGTAGGCCATCTGGACGACCTGCCCAAGGTCGCTCAGTTCGACGGCGAGGTGCAGCCCTCCCGCGACCTGATCAAGCTGTTCAACCTCACCGATCGTGAGGCCCAGAAGCGCGGCGATCAGTACATCGCCAGCGAGCTGGTGCTGCTGGCGATCCTGGAGATGGGGCATGTGGTGAGCAAGCTGCTGGCCCAGGCCGGGGTGACCCGCAAGGCCCTGGAGTCCGCCATCAGCAGCGTGCGCGGCGGCGAGGCGGTCGACGACCCCAACGCCGAGGATCAGCGCGAGGCGCTGGAGAAGTACACCCTGGACCTCAACGAGCGGGCGGCCAGCGGCAAGCTCGACCCGGTGATCGGCCGCGACGACGAGATCCGCCGCACCATCCAGGTACTGCAGCGGCGCACCAAGAACAACCCGGTGCTGATCGGCGAGCCCGGGGTGGGCAAGACCGCCATCGTCGAGGGGCTGGCTCAGCGCATCGTCGACGGCGAGGTGCCGGAGGGGCTCAAGGAGAAGCGCGTGCTCTCGCTGGACATGGGCGCGCTGCTGGCCGGGGCCAAGTTCCGCGGCGAGTTCGAGGAGCGCCTGAAGTCGGTGCTCAAGGAGCTCGCCCAGGAGGAGGGTCGGGTGATCCTGTTCATCGACGAGCTGCACACCATGGTCGGCGCCGGCAAGGCCGAGGGCGCCATGGACGCCGGCAACATGCTCAAGCCGGCGCTGGCTCGCGGCGAGCTGCACTGCGTGGGCGCCACCACCCTGGACGAGTATCGCAAGTACATCGAGAAGGATGCCGCCCTGGAGCGGCGCTTCCAGAAGGTGCTGGTCGATGAGCCCAGCGAAGAGGACACCGTGGCCATCCTGCGCGGCCTCAAGGAGCGCTACGAGGTGCACCACGGCGTCGACATCACCGACGGGGCGATCATCGCCGCGGCCAAGCTGTCGACCCGCTATATCACCGACCGCCAGCTGCCCGACAAGGCCATCGACCTGATCGACGAGGCCTCCTCACGGATCCGTATGGAGCTCGACTCCAAGCCCGAGGAGATGGACCGCCTCGACCGGCGCCTGATCCAGCTGAAGATGGAGCGCGAGCATCTCAAGAAGGAGACCGACGAGGCCTCGAAGAAGCGCCTGGAGAACCTGCAGGAGCAGATCGACGAGCTGGAACGCGAGTACGCCGATCTCGACGAGATCTGGAAGGCCGAGAAGGCCAGCATCCAGGGCGCCGCCCAGTTCAAGGACGAGCTCGACCGGGCCCGCGTCGACCTGGAGCAGGCCCGCCGCCAGGGGGACCTGGCGCGGATGTCCGAGATCCAGTACGGGGTGATCCCCGAGCTGGAGAAGAAGATCGCCGAGAGCGGCGAGGCCGAGGCCGACACGGCCAAGCACACGCTATTGCGCTCCAACGTCACCGAGGAGGAGATCGCCGAGGTGGTGTCGCGCTGGACCGGTATCCCGGTGGCCAAGATGCTCGAGGGCGAGCGCGACAAGCTGCTGCGCATGGAGGAGGCGCTGCACAAGCGCGTGATCGGCCAGGAGGAGGCGGTCACCGCCGTGGCCAACGCCGTGCGCCGCTCCCGTGCCGGTCTCGCCGATCCCAACCGGCCCAATGGCTCCTTCCTGTTCCTCGGCCCCACCGGGGTGGGCAAGACCGAGCTGTGCAAGGCGCTGGCCAATTTCCTCTTCGATACCGAAGAGGCCATGGTGCGCATCGACATGTCGGAGTTCATGGAGAAGCACTCCGTGGCGCGGCTGATTGGTGCGCCTCCCGGCTACGTGGGCTACGAGGAGGGCGGCTACCTGACCGAGGCGGTGCGCCGCAAACCCTACTCGGTGCTGCTGCTTGACGAGGTGGAGAAGGCCCATGCGGATGTCTTCAATATCCTGCTGCAGGTGCTAGAGGACGGCCGCCTGACCGATGGTCAAGGCCGCACGGTGGATTTCCGCAATACAGTGATCGTGATGACCTCTAATATGGGCTCGGACATTATCCAGCGCCTGGGCGGCGACGAGGCGGACTATGCCCAGATGAAGAGCGCGGTGATGGAGGTGGTGGGCATGCACTTCCGCCCCGAGCTGATCAACCGTATCGACGAGGTGGTGGTCTTCCATGCGCTGGTTCAGGCGCAGATTCAGGCCATCGCCAGCATCCAGCTCGACCGCCTGCGCGGCCGCCTGGCCGAGCACGACCTCTCCCTCGAGGTCAGTGAGGCCGCCATGGCCCAGCTGGCCGAGGTGGGCTTCGATCCGGTGTTCGGCGCGCGACCGCTCAAGCGCGCCATCCAGAGTCGCATCGAGAACCCGCTGGCACAGGACCTGCTGGCCGGCCGGTTCGCCCCGGGAGATGTCATCCGGGTGGATGCCGAAGAGGGTCGGTTGGTATTCGGCCGCTAACCCGCCACGCCAGGCCGCTCGGTCACAAGCTGTTACCGAGCGGCCTGAGCACAGGGTGAGCGAGCGGCTACACTGAAAATCAGGTTGCGTCCTGTAACCCCCTTGGCCCGCCTGCTGCAAAGTCGGCGGGTTTTTTTTGGTTCATCGCACTTTAGCGTGAATATGTTTGGCAGGTTTTATGGTGGGAGGCCGGCTCTGCCGGGCGAAGGCGCCGCAGGCGCCCCATGGGTAGCGCGGCGCGCTACTTCGCGAGCTGAAGCTCCCTCCCACATAGCCTGTTCACGCCAGTCTGCGAAGAACCTTTTTTTTCGTCCGGCGCCTGTCGCCTTCGGCTGGCTGGAATCAGCCCGGCGAGGGGGAAACGCCGACTGGCGGTTGACACCGTTGCAGCGCTAATGGAATCTTGAGCGTTCCTGATTTGCGGGCGCGGACCTCAGCGGGCAACCCCCCTTTCCCGCGCGAAGGGTAGGCCGAGTCGCCTCTACCCGCCGAAGGACTACCGGGAGCGGACCAACCGTCCGTCCTGGCCAACGCCCCGACGCGGTAAACCGCCGCGAGAGGGAACGGCTGGTTTATATCGCGATAAATCGGCGTTCCCGATGAGAGTGCAGGCCCCAACAGGGCCAATTGCCAGGGTTTGGCATCAGGTGCCGGCATGGCCGGCAGCGGCATACCGCCGCACTCGACCCCGTGCCTGGCTGAAAGGCACGGATCGCACTCGAGACCTCCAGGGGAGATACATCAAGTGGAACTGCTTTCCGGCGCGGACATGATCGCCCGATTCCTGCAGGATGAGGGCGTCGAATACATTTACGGCTATCCCGGTGGCGCGGCGCTGCATATCTACGACGCCCTGTTCCGCCAGGACAAGGTCAAGCACATCCTGGTACGCCACGAGCAGGCGGCCACCCATGCCGCCGACGGCTACGCGCGGGCCTCGGGCAAGCCCGGCACGGTGCTGGTCACCTCCGGTCCCGGCGCGACCAACGCGGTCACCGGCATCGCCACCGCCTACATGGACTCGATTCCGATGGTGGTGCTGTGCGGCCAGGTGATGAGCCACCTGATCGGCGATGACGCCTTCCAGGAGACCGACATCATCGGGGTGACCCGCCCGATCGTGAAGCACAGCTTCTCGATCAAGCATCCCACCGAGATTCCGGAAGTCCTAAAGAAGGCTTACTACCTGGCCTCCACCGGCCGTCCCGGCCCCGTGGTAGTGGACATTCCCAAGGACATGACGGCCCCCACCGAGCGCTACGAGTACGTCTATCCGAAAAAGGTCAAGATGCGCTCGTACAATCCGGTGGCTCGCGGCCACACCGGCCAGATCAAGAAGGCCGTGGAGATGATGCTCAAGGCCAAGCGGCCGGTGTTCTACACCGGTGGCGGCGTGGTCACCGGGCGGGCCTGCGAGGGGCTGACCGACCTGGTCAAGCGGCTGGGCTACCCCATCACCACCACCCTGATGGGTATCGGTGCCTACCCCCAGAGCGACCGTCAGTGCCTGGGCTGGCTGGGCATGCATGGCTCCTATGAGTCCAACATGGCTATGCACCATGCCGACCTGATCGTCGCCATCGGCGCGCGCTTCGATGACCGGGTGACCAATAACACCTCCAAGTTCTGCCCCACGGCCAAGATCATCCACGTGGACATCGACCCCAGCTCGGTCTCCAAGACGGTGCGCGCCGATGTGCCCATCGTCGGTCCGGCGGGCAGCGTGATCAACGAAATGATCAGCCTGGTGCAGGGCAAGGAGGTCGCCCACCCGGAGGCGCTGGCCGAGTGGTGGGGCAAGATCGAGGGCTGGCGTGAGGAGCGTCATGGCAAGCTCTATGAGCCCTCCCAGGCGGGCGAGATGCTCAAGCCTCAGGAGGTGATCGAGGCGCTGTGCGAGGCGACCCGCGGCGAGGCCTACGTCACCACCGACGTGGGTCAGCACCAGATGTTTGCCGCCCAGTACTACAAGTTCGACAAGCCCAACCGTTTCATCACCTCGGGCGGGCTCGGCACCATGGGCTTCGGCTTCCCGGCGGCCATGGGCATCAAGCAGAACTTCCCCGACGAGCAGGTGGTCTGCGTGACCGGCGAGGGCAGCTTCCAGATGATGATGCAGGAGCTCTCCACCTGTAAGCAGTTTGGCGGCGGGGTAAAGATCGTCAACCTGAACAATGCCTCGCTGGGCATGGTGCGCCAGTGGCAGGACCTGAACTACAAGTCGCGCCATGCACACTCCTACATGGAGTCGCTGCCCGATTTCGCCAAGCTGATCGAGGCCTATGGCTTTACCGCACTGCGGGTGGAAACCATGGAGGAGCTCGCGCCGGCGCTGGAACGGACCTTCGCCGACAAGCACGAGCTGGTGTTCCTCGACGTCATCGTCGATCCGCGGGAACACGTCTATCCGATGCAGGTGCCCCTGGGCTCCATGCGTGACATGCTGCTTTCCAAGACGGAGCGGACCTGATGCGCCATATCATCTCGATTCTGATGGAAAACGAACCGGGCGCCCTGTCACGTGTGGTGGGGCTGTTTTCGCAGCGCAACTTCAACATCGAAACGCTGAACGTGGCGCCTACCGAAGACGAAACCCTCTCGCGGTTGACCGTGACCACGGTGGGTGACGACCGGGTGATCGAGCAGATCACCAAGCACCTCAACAAGCTGATCGACGTGGTCAAGCTGGTCGACCTGACCGAGGGCAACCACATCGAGCGGGAGCTCATGCTGGTCAAGGTCAAGGCGCTGGGCGCCGCCCGCGACGAGGTCAAGCGCACGGTGGACATCTTCCGTGCGCAGATCGTCGACGTGACGCCAAGCCTCTACACCGTGCAGATCACCGGCGACGCGCCGAAGCTCGACGCCTTCCTGCAGGCCATGGGGCCGGTGGGCATCCTGGAGGTGGCGCGCACCGGGGTGTCGGGTATCGCCCGCGGCGACAAGGTGCTGTCGCTCTGATTTACTACTGCGCTCGACGACCCACAGGGATGTGGGAAGTGCGCTGGTTCGCCGGGAGCGAACCTAGCCATCTCGGCCACCGGCGGTGTCGAGGCGTCGAACCGTCACAATCCTCATTGAGCAGCCAGTCAACTCCGGTTGCTGCGCTCCGGCGGTGGCCGACCTATCTTCGCTCGTGACGTAAATCTACATCTGCAGAATGTTAGGCCGCCCCACGGGGCGGCCTCTGCGTTTGTGGGTGTCGTCCTGCCTATGGGGCACCGCGCCGCGAGGTCCTACCGCTCGGCCACGGTCTCCCACAGCGCCTGGATCAGCGGGCTCTTCAGTCGCCGATTGAGCACGCACAGGCCGACGTCGTAGTGGGGCAGCTCGGGTTTCACCGGCAAGACCCGCACCCGTTCGGCCAGCGGGCTGTTGTCGAGCACGATCTTGGGCACCACCCCCACCCCGAAGCCCAGGCTGACCATGCTGACGATCGCCTCATGGCCGGCAACCTGGGCATAGATGCGCGGGGTGATGCCTAGCGCCTTGAACCAGGTATCGGCATATTCCCGCGACAGGCCGGCCTCGGAGAGGATCATCGGCACCGCGGCCCAGGCATCGGCCTCGGGAACCTCGGGGGTGGAGGGCAGCCAGCCGGCGGCGGCCTGGGGGGCGATGAAGACCAGCGGCGAACGGGTCAGCGACTTGAAGGCCAGCGACCCCGGTGGGCGGCGGGGGCGCGGTGTGATCGCCATGTCCTCGTCACCGCCTACGACGCGCGTCATGGCCTCGGCGGGGTCCCCGGTATGCAGCTTGAGCTCGATACGGGGATGGCGCAGCCGAAAGTCGCTGAGCAGGTCGTAGAGAAAGCTGTAGCTGGCAGTGACCGAGCAGTAGATGCTGATCTCCCCGCTGAGCCCGTCGTTGTCCGCGCTCAACGTTTGCCGCAGCAGCTCCCACTGAGCCACGGTTTCCCGGGCAAAGGTCAGGAACGTGAGCCCATGGTGGGTCAAGGCTACGTGGCGGTTGTCGCGTTCGAACAGCGTCACCTCAAGGGTGTTCTCGAGCTGGCGAATGGTGCGGCTGAGCGTGGAGGGGCTGACATGGCAGAGCTCGCTGGCGCGACCGAAGTGCAGGGTGTCGGCCAGGGCCAGGAACTGCTGCAGCGGGCGAATATCCATGGGGTATATTGCATCTTCTGGGATGTTGTATTGCAAATATAGCGTTTTACGCAATGTGTGTCCTGGCGTAAGGTGGAGCCATCGGACGACGAGATCCCAGCGCCGCGACAGACGGCGCGGGTGGCCATCAACGCTGACATCGCTTTCAACCTCTTCCGTTCAGGAGCACATCATGCGCGTGTATTACGACAAGGACTGCGATCTCTCCCTCATTCAGGGCAAGAAGGTCACCATTGTGGGCTATGGCTCCCAGGGGCATGCCCATGCCAACAACCTCAAGGAGTCCGGTGTCGATGTCACCGTGGCCCTGCGCCAAGGCTCCTCCTCCGCCGCCAAGGCCGAGGCCGCCGGCCTCAAGGTCGCTTCCGTGCCTGAGGCGTGCCAGAGCGCCGACGTGGTGATGATCCTGGCGCCGGATGAGAACCAGAAGGCGATCTACGAGAATGAGGTCGAGCCGAATCTGAAGCAGGGCGCCACCCTGGCCTTCGCGCATGGCTTCAACATTCACTACAACCAGATCGAGCCGCGCAAGGATCTGGACGTGATCATGATCGCCCCCAAGGCGCCGGGTCACACCGTGCGCTCCGAGTTCGTCAAGGGCGGCGGCATCCCCGACCTGATCGCCATCCACCAGGATGCTTCGGGCAAGGCCAAGGAGCTGGCGCTCTCCTATGCGGCCGGCGTCGGCGGGGGGCGCAGCGGCATCATCGAGACCACCTTCAAGGACGAGACCGAGACCGACCTGTTCGGTGAGCAGGCCGTGCTGTGCGGCGGCGCGGTCGAGCTGGTCAAGGCCGGCTTCGAAACGCTGACCGAGGCGGGCTACGCGCCGGAGATGGCCTACTTCGAGTGTCTGCACGAGCTCAAGCTGATCGTCGACCTGATGTACGAGGGCGGCATCGCCAACATGAACTACTCCATCTCCAACAACGCGGAGTATGGCGAGTATGTGACCGGTCCCGAGGTGATCAACGACGAGTCCCGCGCCGCCATGCGCAATGCTCTCAAACGCATCCAGACCGGCGAGTACGCCAAGATGTTCATCAACGAGGGTAACTCCAACTACCCGTCGATGACCGCGCGTCGCCGCCTGAACGCCGAGCATGAGATCGAGACTGTGGGTGCCAAGCTGCGCGGCATGATGCCGTGGATCGCTGCCAACCAGCTGGTCGACAAGTCCAAGAACTAAGGCTTGCGATCGGTCGCATGTCGAGAAGGGCGCGGTTTTCCGCGCCCTTCTCGCATTGTGGGTGGGTGGCTGCTCGTCTCGACCTGGCGACACCGTGTAGAATGATGGTACGCCTGCGGGCGGCTTCATTATGGCAACGGACGAGACGCATGAGTCAGGACCCCCACAAGACCGAGCATGAACCGGCGCGTCGCGATGGTGAGCCCGAAGGCGTCGAGCCGGGCGCCCGATCGGCTACCGATGAAGACCTGGCTGCCGCTTTCGTGCGGGAAACGGAAGTCATCGAGGAGTCGATCGAGGGCGGCAAGAAGGTGCGGCGCAAGGGTATCTATCTGCTCCCCAACCTCTTTACCACCTCGGCGCTGTTTGCCGGCTTCTTTGCGGTGGTCGCGGGGATCAACGGTGACTTTTCCGCGGCCGCGGTGGCGATCTTCATTGCCATGGTGCTCGACGGCCTGGATGGCCGCGTGGCCCGACTGACCAATACCCAGAGTGCCTTCGGTGCCGAGTACGACAGCCTCTCCGATATGCTCTCCTTCGGCGTGGCGCCGGCGCTGGTGGCCTTCACCTGGATTCTTCAGGACATCGGCAAGACCGGCTGGGTGGTGGCCTTCCTGTACGTGGCCTGTGCCGCGCTGCGGCTGGCACGCTTCAATGTCCAGATCGGCAGCGTCGACAAGAAGTGGTTCATCGGGCTGCCGAGCCCTTCGGCGGCGGCCTTCGTGGCGGCCAGCGTCTGGACCTTCCATAGCTTCGATGCCGATGCGATGGGCTTCAAGCTGCTGATGTTGCTGGTGGTGGCCGTGTCCGGCGTGCTGATGGTCAGCAATATCCGCTATTACAGCTTCAAGGATATCGACTTCAAAGGGCCGGTGCCCTTCGTGGTGCTGCTGGCCATCGTGCTGGGCTTCGTGGTGATCTCCATGCAGCCCTCGGTGATGCTGCTGCTGCTGTTCGGTGCCTATGTCGCTTCCGGGCCAACGCTTGCCGTGATGCGCAAGCTCAAGCAGCCCCCAGCGAGCGGGTGAAGGCAGGAGTTTCGACAGCGCCCGCCTCGTGCGGGCGCTGTCGTCTCTGCCCAGGGCGCAAAAGCATCCACAGGGGGTCGCCGGCGAGCGCCTGTGGATATCCCCGGCGCCATCGTCTCGTCATGGCGTGGCCATGCGCCTGAAATATTTTTACGGCTGCCCCTTGCAGTTGTCCGGGGAAAGCCGTAAAGTACGCATCCGCTGCCGGCAACGGGCAACGTTGCAGGCGGTGACAAGAGTGGTAAGTGGTTGTCTCGCTTTGGGTTTTTCGAATCGCTTCGCAAAATTCCGACTTGACGCCCGCGGCGGATTCGGTAGAATGCGCTCCACTCGATACAGAGGCCCGTCAGGGGCTCTGGGCGGCCACCAGCAACGCTGGGCTTCGGCGCCACGCTCACGGCAGTGAGGCGGCGAAGAGAGTTGACAAGCTCGGCCGGTTCAGTAGAATACGCCTTCCTCGCAGGGCGCTGGCGAGGCCGGAAGCACCGGTCACGACAGCAAGCGAGACGCTCCGCTCCTTAGAGAGCTCGGAGCCGCTCTTTAACAATCGATCAGGTAATTCATGTGGGCGCTTGTCGATGAGGTGGTGAGAAGTCACACCATTATCAAGGCAAGCGACTCGTCAAACGAGACGTTTGAACCTTGAGCCAAGTTTGGTTCGCTTCCTCCTTCGGGAGGGCAAGAACTATATGATCTTAAACTGAAGAGTTTGATCATGGCTCAGATTGAACGCTGGCGGCAGGCCTAACACATGCAAGTCGAGCGGAAACGACGGGAGCTTGCTCCCGGGCGTCGAGCGGCGGACGGGTGAGTAATGCATAGGAATCTGCCCGGTAGTGGGGGATAACCTGGGGAAACTCAGGCTAATACCGCATACGTCCTACGGGAGAAAGCAGGGGCTCTTCGGACCTTGCGCTATCGGATGAGCCTATGTCGGATTAGCTAGTTGGTGAGGTAATGGCTCACCAAGGCGACGATCCGTAGCTGGTCTGAGAGGATGATCAGCCACATCGGGACTGAGACACGGCCCGAACTCCTACGGGAGGCAGCAGTGGGGAATATTGGACAATGGGGGCAACCCTGATCCAGCCATGCCGCGTGTGTGAAGAAGGCTTTCGGGTTGTAAAGCACTTTCAGTGGGGAAGAAGGCTTTCGGGTTAATACCCCGGAAGAAGGACATCACCCACAGAAGAAGCACCGGCTAACTCCGTGCCAGCAGCCGCGGTAATACGGAGGGTGCGAGCGTTAATCGGAATTACTGGGCGTAAAGCGCGCGTAGGTGGCTTGATAAGCCGGTTGTGAAAGCCCCGGGCTCAACCTGGGAACGGCATCCGGAACTGTCAGGCTAGAGTGCAGGAGAGGAAGGTAGAATTCCCGGTGTAGCGGTGAAATGCGTAGAGATCGGGAGGAATACCAGTGGCGAAGGCGGCCTTCTGGACTGACACTGACACTGAGGTGCGAAAGCGTGGGTAGCAAACAGGATTAGATACCCTGGTAGTCCACGCCGTAAACGATGTCGACTAGCCGTTGGGTCCTTCGCGGACTTTGTGGCGCAGTTAACGCGATAAGTCGACCGCCTGGGGAGTACGGCCGCAAGGTTAAAACTCAAATGAATTGACGGGGGCCCGCACAAGCGGTGGAGCATGTGGTTTAATTCGATGCAACGCGAAGAACCTTACCTACCCTTGACATCGTGCGAAGTTTCCAGAGATGGATTCGTGCCTTCGGGAGCGCACAGACAGGTGCTGCATGGCTGTCGTCAGCTCGTGTTGTGAAATGTTGGGTTAAGTCCCGTAACGAGCGCAACCCTTGTCCCTATTTGCCAGCGATTCGGTCGGGAACTCTAGGGAGACTGCCGGTGACAAACCGGAGGAAGGTGGGGACGACGTCAAGTCATCATGGCCCTTACGGGTAGGGCTACACACGTGCTACAATGGTCGGTACAAAGGGTTGCCAACTCGCGAGAGTGCGCTAATCCCATAAAGCCGATCTCAGTCCGGATCGGAGTCTGCAACTCGACTCCGTGAAGTCGGAATCGCTAGTAATCGTGAATCAGAATGTCACGGTGAATACGTTCCCGGGCCTTGTACACACCGCCCGTCACACCATGGGAGTGGACTGCACCAGAAGTGGTTAGCCTAACTTCGGAGGGCGATCACCACGGTGTGGTTCATGACTGGGGTGAAGTCGTAACAAGGTAGCCGTAGGGGAACCTGCGGCTGGATCACCTCCTTAAACGACATATCGCCGCCTCGCGGCAAGTGCTCACAATGAATTACCTGATCGGCCAGAGCAAAGACTGTTTGGGTCTGTAGCTCAGTTGGTTAGAGCGCACCCCTGATAAGGGTGAGGTCGGCAGTTCAAGTCTGCCCAGACCCACCAAATTTGCGTGATACTGCGTTGCTTCGATACTCGCATAGCAGGCTATGCGTCGCATCGAAGCGCCTTGTCTCACACAAATTTCCTTCGGGGCCATAGCTCAGCTGGGAGAGCGCCTGCCTTGCACGCAGGAGGTCAGCGGTTCGATCCCGCTTGGCTCCACCATCTTCTCAGCCTTAAGCCGTAAGCTTGAAGCTGTAAGAAAACCCCATCAAAACAGTCTGATGTCAGCGCTAAGCAATGAGCTTTGATGATGCCATAAAGGTGTTCACTTAAAGCTTACTGCTTAGGGCTTACCGCTCTAAATGCTCTTTAACAATGTGAATCATGCTGACAAGTTCCTTTCTGAGAAGAAAGGACATGAGATACGTCTCAAGCGTATCCGGCAATTGTCGTACGTAATCGCCGACCAGACCCTTTCGGGTTATATGGTCAAGCGATTAAGCGCATACGGTGGATGCCTAGGCAGCCAGAGGCGATGAAAGACGTGGAAGCCTGCGATAAGGCTCGGCGAGGTGGCAAACAACCTGTGACCCGGGCATCTCTGAATGGGGAAACCCACCCTGCATCAGCAGGGTATCCCACACTGAATCCATAGGTGTTGGGAGGCGAACCGGGGGAACTGAAACATCTAAGTACCCCGAGGAAAAGAAATCAACCGAGATTCCCCCAGTAGCGGCGAGCGAACGGGGACCAGCCCTTAAGCTGGTGAATGGTTAGGCGAACGCGCTGGGAAGCGCGACCATAGCGGGTGATAGTCCCGTAGCCGAAAGCCTGATCCAGTGAAATCGAGTAGGTCGGGGCACGTGAAACCTTGACTGAAGACGGGGGGACCATCCTCCAAGGCTAAATACTCCTGGCTGACCGATAGTGAACCAGTACCGTGAGGGAAAGGCGAAAAGAACCCCGGCGAGGGGAGTGAAATAGATCCTGAAACCGTATGCGTACAAGCAGTGGGAGCACGCTCGTCGTGTGACCGCGTACCTTTTGTATAATGGGTCAGCGACTTATATTCAGTGGCGAGCTTAACCGATTAGGGGAGGCGTAGGGAAACCGAGTCTTAACTGGGCGACCAGTCGCTGGATATAGACCCGAAACCGGGCGATCTATCCATGAGCAGGTTGAAGGTTGAGTAACATCAACTGGAGGACCGAACCAGGATCTGTTGAAAAAGATTTGGATGACTTGTGGATCGGAGTGAAAGGCTAATCAAGCCCGGAGATAGCTGGTTCTCCTCGAAAGCTATTTAGGTAGCGCCTCACGTATCACCACCGGGGGTAGAGCACTGTTTCGGCTAGGGGGTCATCCCGACTTACCAACCCGAGGCAAACTCCGAATACCGGTGAGTGCCAGCGTGGGAGACACACAGCGGGTGCTAACGTCCGTTGTGAAAAGGGAAACAACCCAGACCGTCAGCTAAGGTCCCCAAATCCTGGTTAAGTGGGAAACGATGTGGGAAGGCTCAGACAGCTAGGAGGTTGGCTTAGAAGCAGCCATCCTTTAAAGAAAGCGTAATAGCTCACTAGTCGAGTCGGCCTGCGCGGAAGATGTAACGGGGCTAAACCAGGTACCGAAGCTACGGGCTTGTGTGCATCACCCAAAGCTATTCGTTTACGCGAGCGAAGCGAGCGAAAGCGCCCAACAATAGTCGAGTTGGTCGCCAACGTAAGCCGAGCCAGCAGCGAGTGGTTTTCGGGATGCACACAAGCGGTAGAGGAGCGTCGTGTACGCCGACGAAGGTGAGTCGAGAGGCTTGCTGGAGGTATCACGAGTGCGAATGCTGACATGAGTAACGACAAGGGGAGTGAAAAACTCCCCCGCCGGAAGACCAAGGGTTTCTGTTCGACGCTAATCGGAGCAGAGTGAGTCGGCCCCTAAGGCGAGGCCGAAAGGCGTAGTCGATGGGAAACGGGTCAATATTCCCGTACCTCACTGTATTGCGATGGGGGGACGAAGAAGGCTAGGTGAGCCAGGCGTTGGTTGTCCTGGTGAAAGCTTGTAGGCTGGGGGTTCAGGCAAATCCGGATCCCTAAGGCCGAGAAGCGAGACGAACACCCCACGGGGTGGAAGTCATCGATGCCACGCTTCCAGGAAAAGCCTCTAAGCTTCAGATACAGTGGGACCGTACCCCAAACCGACACAGGTGGTCAGGTAGAGAATACCCAGGCGCTTGAGAGAACTCGGGTGAAGGAACTAGGCAAAATGGTGCCGTAACTTCGGGAGAAGGCACGCCGCCACTACGTGAAGGCCCTCGCGGCCGGAGCGGAAGGCGGTCGAAGATACCAGGTGGCTGCAACTGTTTATTAAAAACACAGCACTCTGCAAACGCGTAAGCGGACGTATAGGGTGTGACGCCTGCCCGGTGCCGGAAGGTTAATTGATGGTGTTAGCCCTCGGGCGAAGCTCCTGATCGAAGCCCCGGTAAACGGCGGCCGTAACTATAACGGTCCTAAGGTAGCGAAATTCCTTGTCGGGTAAGTTCCGACCTGCACGAATGGCGTAATGATGGCCACGCTGTCTCCACCCGAGACTCAGTGAAATTGAAATCGCAGTGAAGATGCTGTGTACCCGCGGCTAGACGGAAAGACCCCGTGAACCTTTACTATAGCTTCACACTGGACGCTGATGTTGCCTGTGTAGGATAGCTGGGAGGCTTGGAAACCCGGACGCCAGTTCGGGTGGAGCCAACCTTGAAATACCAGCCTGGCATCATTGGCGTTCTAACTCAGGTCCGTGATCCGGATCGAGGACAGTGTGTGGTGGGTAGTTTGACTGGGGCGGTCTCCTCCCAAAGCGTAACGGAGGAGCACGAAGGTACCCTCAGCACGGTCGGAAATCGTGCAATGAGTGCAAGAGCATAAGGGTGCTTAACTGCGAGACAGACACGTCGAGCAGGTACGAAAGTAGGTTCTAGTGATCCGGTGGTTCTGTATGGAAGGGCCATCGCTCAACGGATAAAAGGTACTCCGGGGATAACAGGCTGATACCGCCCAAGAGTTCACATCGACGGCGGTGTTTGGCACCTCGATGTCGGCTCATCACATCCTGGGGCTGAAGTCGGTCCCAAGGGTATGGCTGTTCGCCATTTAAAGTGGTACGCGAGCTGGGTTTAGAACGTCGTGAGACAGTTCGGTCCCTATCTGCCGTGGGCGTTGGATGTTTGAGAAGAGCTGCTCCTAGTACGAGAGGACCGGAGTGGACGCACCTCTGGTGTTCCGGTTGTCACGCCAGTGGCATTGCCGGGTAGCTATGTGCGGACGGGATAACCGCTGAAAGCATCTAAGCGGGAAGCCCCCTTCAAGATGAGACATCCCCGAGGCCTCGAGCCTCCTGAAGGGCCCAGCGAGACCAGCTGGTTGATAGGCCGGGTGTGGAAGCGCTGCAAGGCGTTGAGCTAACCGGTACTAATGGCCCGTGAGGCTTGACCATATAACCCCAAGGGGTCTGCGCATTGCGCGCGACATTGACGGATACGACGAGACGTAGCGTCGGCATGATTCCAACCGTTTTCGCCTGACGACCATAGCGAGTGGGAACCACCTGATCCCTTGCCGAACTCAGCAGTGAAACCGCTCAGCGCCGATGGTAGTGTGGGGCTTCCCCATGCGAGAGTAGGTCATCGTCAGGCACTTATTCAGAAACCCAGCTTCGAAAGAGGCTGGGTTTCGTCGTTCTAGGGGCTTCCCATGGAGAGTCCCGGGAGCCCGGCGCAATCATCGTCAGGCACTTATTCAGAAACCCAGCTTCGAAAGAGGCTGGGTTTCGTCGTTTAGGGGCTTCCCATGGAGAGTCCCGGGAGCCCGGCGCAATCATCGTCAGGCATTGATTCAGAAACCCAGCGTCGAAAGAGGCTGGGTTTCGTCGTGTTAGGGCAGTGCGAAAGCGCTCGGGGGCTTGGTTTTTCCGGGCGGTGCGTTTCCGGGCCTGCGCCAGTTCCGCTAGAATGGGCCTTTTCCCGCTGGGGGCATAGGGCATGACCATCGGTGAACTGATTCGCTTGCTCAGCGACGGTGAATTTCATTCCGGCGAACAGCTGGGCGAGCGGCTTGGCGTTTCGCGCACTGCGGTGTGGAAGCAGCTGAAGAAGCTCGAAGCACTGGATATTCCCCTAGAGGCCGTCAAGGGCCAAGGCTATCGACTCTCGGAGCCGCTGGAGCTGATGGACGGGAGCGCCATTATCGCCGGCCTGTCCCGCACGGGAAGGCAGCATCTGACGCGGCTGTTCGTCGAGGAGACGCTGCCATCGAGCAACCAGTTCATTCGTCAGCGCTTCGACCAAGGGGCCGGGCATGCCGAGGTGTGTCTGGTCGAGCAGCAGAGCGAGGGGCGAGGGCGGCGTGGTCGAAGCTGGTCTACCCCCTGGGGGCGTGCCCTGATGCTCTCGCTTGGCTGGCGGTTCGACTCGGGCATCGCCTCCCTGGAGGGGCTGAGTCTCGCCGTGGGCGTGGCGTTGGCTCGCGTCCTGGAACGCCATGGTGTGACCCCCCGGCTCAAGTGGCCCAACGATGTCCTGCTCGAAGGGGAAGACGGCCGACTGGCCAAGCTCGCCGGAATCCTGGTGGAGATCAGTGGCGATACGGCGGGTCCTTGCGAGGCGATCGTGGGGATGGGGATCAACGTCAGTCTGCCGTCGACGTTTCGGGAGCGCATCGAGCAGCCGGTGGTGGCGGTGCACGACCAGGCACCGGGGCTCTCGCGCAATGCGCTGGCCGTGGAGCTGCTGGAAGAGCTGCTGCCGATGATGGCGGGCTACGAGCGCCAGGGCTTTGCCGCCTGGCAGGCCGAGTGGAATGTCCGTCATGCCTTTGCCGGCTGCGCTATCGAAGTGCTCAGCCAGGGACAGCGTCTCGACGCCGTGGCCGAGTCGGTGGACGCATCCGGCAACCTGTGGATTCGTCGAGGAGAGGCGCGGGAGCGGCTGGCCGGTGGGGAAATTAGCGTGCGTGGTCGTTCATGATCCTGGATCTGGACATCGGCAATACGCTGTCCAAGTGGCGGCTCAAGGATGCCGACAGCAGCGAGATCCGCTCGCGGGGGGCGGTGTGGACCCGGGAGGAGTGGAAGCCGGGCTCCGATATCCCGGACCTGGACGTGGTCGAGGCGGTGCGCATCTCCAGCGTGGCCCGGGCGGCAGTGCTGGGGCAGACGGTCTCGCTGCTGCAGGATCGCGTGGCACTGGTGCATGTGGCTCGCTCGGCGCCCGAGGCCCTGGGGGTCGTCAACGGCTATGAGGAGCCGCATCGGCTGGGCGTGGATCGCTGGATGGGCGTGCTGGCCGGCTACCAGCTGGCCGGTGGTTGCTGTGCGGTCGATTGCGGCAGTGCTATCACCGTGGACTTCGTGCTGCCCGGCGGGCGCCACCTGGGGGGCTACATCATTCCCGGCCTGCGGCTGATGAAGGAGAGCCTGAAGCTCGGTACCCGCAATGTGGCCATAGATCCCGACAGCGAGGCCGAAGAGCTGCTGTTGCCGGGGCAGCGCACCGTCGAGGCGGTCAACCACGGCATCTTCCTGGCGGCGGTCAGCGCGATCAACCGAATCTATGCGGAGGTGTGCGACCGAGAGGGCGTCGCCCTGCCGATGCTGCTGACGGGAGGCGATGCGCGCGTGGTCGCGCGGGGAGTCCAGTCCCCCCACGCCATCTGGCCCGACATGGTCTATGCAGGCCTCGAGGCGTGCTTCCCGCTGACGGCCGCCGAGCGGGCCGGGCGGATGTCGGGGGCGCCCAGGGTGCCGGCACCGGCCGGCCTGGAAAAAATTCGCGCCGGCCTTGCATTCTCCATGCTGCTTTGACACAATGCAGCGCGTTCCGGGGGCGAGGGCATCTCCAGCGAGATGCGCCCAGAGGCAAGTCGCTGATAAATAAGCGCTTGACACGGCAACCGGAGGCGGTAGAATAGGCCGCCAGTTGGAGGGGTTCCCGAGTGGCCAAAGGGAGCAGACTGTAAATCTGCCGCGAAAGCTTCGAAGGTTCGAATCCTTCCCCCTCCACCAAGTTTTTGTCGTAATCGGCTTTGGCGATTCGACGGCCAGAGTGGGTAGGCGGGTATAGTTCAATGGTAGAACCTCAGCCTTCCAAGCTGATGATGCGGGTTCGATTCCCGCTACCCGCTCCAGGCAGAGTTTGGCTCATGTAGCTCAGGGGTAGAGCACACCCTTGGTAAGGGTGAGGTCGACGGTTCAAATCCGTCCATGAGCTCCAAATATAAAAAAGGCGAGCCTCGGCTCGCCTTTTTATTTCGCGGCACCCGGTGCCCGAAAGGGGTTGTCAGGCGAGTCAGGCTTCGCTATCATGGCGCCCGCTGTTGTCACCGCCGCCTGCAAAGGGTGGCGGCGTTCAGCAAATACAGGCCAGTAGCTCAATTGGCAGAGCAGCGGTCTCCAAAACCGCAGGTTGGGGGTTCGATTCCCTCCTGGCCTGCCAACCTTCCCCAGGTTGGCGCAGGCGCGAAGCGCCATCTACATGCCTTTCAGAACACGATTCGCTGCCGCACCCTGAGGAGTCTCGTTTTTATGAAACATAACGCCGAGGTGCAGGACTCGCGCCACGACGGGCTCAAGTGGGCGGTTATCGTCACTCTGCTGGTAGTGGCTGTCGTCGGCAACACCTACTTCGCCGACGTGGCCATTCTCTACCGCGTGCTGGGCGTGGTTGCCCTCTGTGCCCTCGCCGGCGTGCTCGCCCTGACCACCGTCAAGGGTCGGGAGCTGGCCGAGCTGGCCAAGAGCGCCAAGAAGGAGATCCAGCGCGTGGTCTGGCCGACGCGCCCCGAGACCGTTCAGACCACCGCCATCGTGCTGGTGGCTGTGCTGGTCGTGGGGCTGATGCTGTGGCTGATCGACACTCTTCTGAGCTGGGCGATGTCCGGCGTTATCGGTTAGGAGTTTTCATGTCCAAGCGTTGGTACGTCGTTCACGCCTACTCCGGCTTCGAGAAGCATGTCATGCGCTCGCTCATCGAGCGCGTGAAGATGTATGGCATGGAGGATCGCTTCGGCGAAATCCTGGTGCCGACCGAAGAGGTCGTCGAGATGCGCGACGGCAAGCGTCGCAAGAGTGAGCGCAAGTTCTATCCCGGCTACGTGCTGGTCGAGATGGAGATGGATGACGCCACCTGGCACCTGGTCAACGAGACGCCTCGCGTGATGGGGTTCATCGGTGGCACCAAGGAGAAGCCGGCGCCAATTACCCAGAAGGAAGCCGATGCCATCCTGCGTCGTGTCAAAGACGGCACCGACAAGCCGCGCCCCAAGACGCTGTTCGAGCCGGGGCAGTCCGTTCGTGTCATCGACGGCCCCTTCGCCGATTTCAACGGCGTGGTCGAAGAGGTCAACTACGACAAGAGTCGCCTGCAGGTCAGCGTGCTGATCTTCGGTCGGGCCACTCCTGTCGAGCTGGAATTCGCACAGGTCGAGAAGGAGTGATCCGCTCGTCCTGGCATCTGTAAGGCGGCCGCTGAAGCAGCCGCGTAACCGGGGAGCCGCAAGGAGCACGCTCAAGTCGAGCGGTGTTTTCCGAGGCGCTACTACCCAACTGGAGTCTACACATGGCCAAGAAAGTCCAGGCTTACATCAAGCTGCAGGTCGCAGCGGGTAAAGCCAACCCGAGTCCCCCCGTGGGCCCCGCGCTGGGTCAGCACGGCGTGAACATCATGGAGTTCTGCAAGGCGTTCAACGCCGCGACCCAGGAGATCGAGCCGGGTCTGCCCACTCCCGTGGTGATTACCGTCTATTCCGATCGCAGCTTTACCTTCATCACCAAGACCCCGCCCGCCGCGGTCCTGCTGAAGAAGGCGGCTGGCATCAAGTCCGGCTCCGGCGAGCCGAACAAGAAGAAGGTCGGTACCGTGACCCGCGAACAGCTCGAAGAGATCGCCAAGACCAAGGAGCCGGATCTGACGGCAGCCGATCTCGACGCCGCGGTGCGTACCATTGCCGGTAGCGCCCGCAGCATGGGCCTCAACGTGGAGGGTCTCTGATCATGGCCAAGCTTTCCAAGCGTGCGCAGCAGATTCGCGAAAAGGTCGACACCTCCAAGGCCTACTCCCTCGAGGAGGCCGTGGCCCTGCTCGCCGAGCTGTCCACCGTCAAGTTCAAGGAGTCCTTGGACGTTGCCGTTAATCTCGGTGTCGATCCGCGAAAATCCGATCAGGTGGTTCGCGGTGCGACCGTGATGCCCAACGGTACCGGCAAGGACGTCCGGGTGGCGGTCTTTACCCAGGGTGCCAACGCCGATGCGGCCAAGGAAGCCGGTGCCGATATCGTCGGCATGGACGACCTGGCCGAGCAGGTCAAGAAGGGCCAGCTCGATTTCGACGTGGTCATCGCCTCGCCGGACGCCATGCGCGTGGTCGGCCAGCTGGGCCAGATCCTCGGTCCGCGCGGCCTGATGCCGAACCCCAAGGTCGGCACCGTGACGCCCGACGTGGCCACTGCCGTCAAGAACGCCAAGGCGGGTCAGGTGCGCTTCCGTACCGACAAGAACGGCATCATTCATACCACCCTTGGCAAGGTCGATTTCGACGCCGCCGCCATTCAGGGCAACCTGGAAGCGCTGATCGCCGATCTCAAGCGGCTCAAGCCGAGCACCTCCAAGGGCGTTTATTTCAAGAAGGTCACCCTGTCCACCACCATGGGCCCGGGTGTGACCATCGATCATTCCGCGCTGGTTTGATCGGCGCGGCCTGATTCGGCCGGTTGCAAGAACTTTGCGGTCCCCGTGCGCTGATGCATTCAGTCTCGGCGGGGCACCGTCAAAGACCGCAGGCGCCGCTCCTCACGCGAAGAGCGGCTTAATCTTTCCGCTTAGGGATGCCTGCGCAGATGGTGTGTCCGCCAGTCGCCGCTGGTGAGCACCATCACCCTGGACTTCCGTTGCCGCCTGGCGTGTGACGGAAGAGATGGTAACCCCCGGACACCGCTCTGCGGTTCCGGCACGAAGGAGTGATCACTGTGCCACTAGCACTTGAAGGCAAGAAGGCGATCGTTGCCGAGGTCAGTGAAGCCGCCAAGGGCGCACTCTCCGTCGTTGTTGCCGATTCTCGTGGCGTTACGGTCGAGAAGATGACCGGCCTGCGCAAGCAGGCACGCGAGAATGGCGTCCAGCTGCGTGTTGTTCGCAACACCCTGGCACGTCGCGCCCTCGAGGGCACTCAGTGGGAGTGCCTGAACGAGAGCTTCGTGGGTCCGACTCTGCTGGCCTTTTCCACCGAGCATCCGGGCGCTGCCGCCCGTCTGTTCAAGGATTTTGCCAAAGAAGAGAAGAGCTTCGAAGTCAAGGCGCTGGCCTACGAAGGCGAGCTGATCCCGGCTGGCGACATCGACCGTCTGGCGAGCCTGCCGACCTACGACGAGGCCATCGCCAAGCTGATGTCCGTCATGAAGGAAGCGTCCGCCGGCAAGCTGGTCCGCACCCTTGCGGCCCTGCGCGACCAGAAGCAGGAAGCGGCCGCCTGATTGGCGAACTCAACGCTGCAGCCTGAATCGAACACTGAATAGACGAGCGCTCGGCACGCCGAGGCTCCCGCAAAGGTAGGAATACGAAAATGGCACTGACCAAAGAAGACATCATCAACGCCGTCGCCGACATGTCCGTGATGGAAGTCGTCGAGCTGATCGAAGCGATGGAAGAGAAATTCGGCGTCTCTGCCGCTGCCGCCGTGGTCGCTGGCCCGGGTGGTGGCGAAGCCGAAGCCGTCGAAGAGCAGACCGAGTTCGACCTGGTGTTGACCGCTGCCGGCGACAAGAAGGTCAACGTCATCAAGGCCGTCCGCGAGCTGACCGGCCTGGGCCTGAAGGAAGCCAAGGGTGCCGTCGACGGTGCACCGGCGACCATCAAGGAAGGCATGTCCAAGGAAGACGCCGAAGCGGCCAAGGCGAAGCTGGAAGAAGCCGGCGCGAGCGTGGAGCTCAAGTAATCCTTGTGCCCATGGCTTCACGCGCTGCGTAAGCTTCCACGGCTGGTGGCGGGCCCTCCCGCTGCCGGCCTTTTTCTGTTGCACTAGCGTCTTGCTTACGCAGCGTCGCTAGAAGAATCCCGACGGCGAGCTACCCACAGGGGGCTTGCCGTCAGCGCCTGACAGGGCCGAGCCTGTCGGGTGGCGCCGACCACGCATCGGTCACCCATGGTGAACAAGCTGGGGAATACAGATGGCTTACTCATACACTGAGAAAAAACGCATCCGCAAGGATTTCGGCAAACTGCCCCAAGTGATGGATGTGCCCTACCTGCTGGCGATCCAGCTTGATTCCTATTACGACTTCCTCCAGCAGGACCGTTCGGCCGAGGAGCGTCTCGATATCGGCCTGCACGCGGCCTTCAAGTCTGTGTTCCCAATCGAGAGCTTCTCCGGCAACGCCGCCCTCGAGTACGTCAGCTATCGCTTTGGCACCCCGGCCTTCGACGTCAAGGAGTGTCAGCTGCGCGGCGTGACCTACTCCGCGCCGCTGCGCGTCAAGGTTCGTCTGATCATCTACGATCGTGACTCCTCGAACAAGGCCATCAAGGACATCAAGGAGCAGGAAGTCTACATGGGGGAGATCCCCCTGATGACCGAGAACGGCACCTTCGTGGTCAATGGCACCGAGCGGGTCATCGTCTCCCAGCTTCACCGCTCTCCGGGCGTGTTCTTCGACCATGACAAGGGCAAGAGCCACTCGTCAGGCAAGCTGCTCTATTCGGCCCGGGTGATTCCCTACCGCGGCTCCTGGCTCGACTTCGAGTTCGATCCCAAGGACAGCGTCTTCGTGCGTATCGACCGTCGCCGCAAGCTGCCGGCCACGGTGTTGCTGCGCGCGCTGGGCATGAGCGCCGAGGAGATCCTCGACGAGTTCTTCGAGACCAGCACCTTTCATATCGAGCGCTCCGGCTTCTCCGTGGAGCTGGTGCCGTCGCGCCTGCGCGGCGAGACCGCCACCTTCGACATCAAGGATGGCGAAGGCAACCTGATCGTCGAGGAAGGTCGGCGGATCACTCAGAAGCATATTCGCCAGCTGGAGAAGGCCGGCCTCGAACGCCTCGAGGTGCCGATGGAGTACCTCTACGGCAAGACCCTGGCCAAGGATCAGGTCGACGCCAACACCGGCGAGCTGCTCTGCCCCTGTAATACCGAGATCACCCCCGAGCTGCTCGAGAAGCTGGCCCAGGCGGGTACCACCAGCCTCGAGACCCTCTACACCAACGACCTCGACTGTGGCCCCTTCATCTCCGATACCCTCAAGCTGGATACCACCGGGTCACAGCTCGAGGCGCTGGTCGAGATCTATCGCATGATGCGTCCCGGCGAGCCCCCCACCAAGGAGGCCGCCGAGACGCTGTTCCACAACCTGTTCTTCACCGAGGACCGCTACGACCTCTCCGGCGTCGGCCGCATGAAGTTCAACCGTCGCCTGCGTCGCGACGCCGACACCGGCTCCGGCGTGCTCGACAACCGCGATATCCTCGATGTGCTCAAGGAGCTGATCCATATCCGTAACGGCTTCGGCGAAGTCGACGATATCGATCACCTGGGCAACCGTCGCATCCGCTGCGTCGGTGAGATGGCCGAGAACCAGTTCCGCGTCGGCCTGGTGCGCGTCGAGCGCGCGGTCAAGGAGCGCCTCTCCATGGCCGAGAGCGAGGGCCTGATGCCTCAGGACCTGATCAACGCCAAGCCCGTCGCTGCGGCGGTCAAGGAGTTCTTCGGCTCCAGCCAGCTCTCCCAGTTCATGGATCAGAACAACCCGCTCTCCGAGGTCACCCACAAGCGCCGCGTCTCCGCACTCGGCCCGGGCGGCCTGACCCGCGAGCGGGCCGGGTTCGAGGTGCGCGACGTTCACGCCACTCACTACGGCCGCCTCTGTCCGATCGAGACGCCGGAAGGCCCCAACATCGGCCTGATCAACTCCCTGGCCACCTACAGCCACACCAACAGCTACGGCTTCCTGGAGACGCCGTACCGCAAGGTTGTGGATGCCCAGGTGACCGATGACGTGGTGCATCTCTCCGCCATCGAGGAGGGCGACTTCGTCATCGCCCAGGCCTCGGCTGGCGTCGATGAGAACGGCCGCCTGGTCGATGACCTGGTGCAGGTGCGTCACAAGGGCGAGACCACCTTCATGCGTCCCGAGCAGGTGACCCTGATGGACGTCTCCCCGCGTCAGGTGGTGTCCGTGGCCGCGGCGCTGATTCCGTTCCTCGAGCACGATGACGCCAACCGCGCCCTGATGGGGGCCAACATGCAGCGCCAGGCGGTGCCCACCCTGCGTGCCGACAAGCCGCTGGTCGGCACCGGCATGGAGCGCTTCGTCGCCCGGGACTCCGGCGTCTGCGCCGTGGCGCGTCGCGGCGGGGTGATCGACTCGGTCGACGCCAAGCGCATCGTGGTGCGGATCAACGAGGACGAGATCATCGGCGGCGAGGCCGGCGTCGATATCTACAACCTCACCAAGTATGTGCGGTCCAACCAGAACACCTGCATGAACCAGCGCCCCATCGTGCGCCCCGGTGACGTGGTCGAGCGTGGCGACATCCTCGCCGATGGCCCCTCGGTGGACATGGGCGACCTGGCCCTGGGTCAGAACATGCGCATCGCCTTCATGCCCTGGAACGGCTACAACTTCGAGGACTCCATCCTGCTCTCCGAGCGGGTGGTCCAGGAAGACCGTTTCACCACCATCCACATCCAGGAGCTCACCTGCGTCTCCCGCGACACCAAGCTGGGGCCGGAGGAGATCACCTCCGACATTCCCAACGTGGGGGAATCCGCCCTGGCCAAGCTGGACGAGGCCGGCGTGGTCTACATCGGTGCCGAGGTGGGCCCGGGCGACATCCTGGTGGGCAAGGTCACCCCCAAGGGCGAGACCCAGCTGACCCCGGAAGAGAAGCTGCTGCGGGCGATCTTCGGCGAGAAGGCTTCCGACGTGAAGGACACCTCCCTGCGTGCCCCCACCGGCATGAAGGGCACCGTCATCGACGTCCAGGTCTTCACTCGCGACGGCGTGGAGAAGGATTCCCGGGCGCTCTCCATCGAGCAGATGCAGCTCGACGAGGTGCGCAAGGATCTTCAGGAGACCTACCGGATCGCCGAGGACGCCACCTTCGAGCGCCTCAAGCGCACTCTGGCCGGCCAGCCGGTCAACGGCGGGCCCAAGCTCAAGAAGGATGATCTGCTCTCCGAAAGCTATCTGGAGGAGCTGCCCCGCCAGCAGTGGTTCAAGCTGCGCCTGCAGGACGAGACCCTCAACGAGCTGCTGGCCCAGGCCGACGAGCAGCTGGAGAATCGTCGCAAGGAGATGGAGGAGCGCTTCGAGGACAAGAAGCGCAAGCTGACCCAGGGCGACGACCTGGCGCCGGGCGTGCTGAAGATCGTCAAGGTCTACATGGCGGTCAAGCGCCGCATCCAGCCGGGCGACAAGATGGCCGGTCGTCACGGCAACAAGGGTGTCATCTCGGCGATCATGCCGATCGAGGACATGCCCTTCGACGACAACGGCGAGCCGGTGGACGTGGTGTTGAACCCCTTGGGCGTGCCGTCGCGCATGAACGTCGGTCAGATCCTCGAGACCCACCTGGGCCTGGCGGCGCATGGGCTGGGGATGAAGATCCAGGCCATGCTGCGCGAAGCCCGCGACCAGCAGGTCGCTCAGCTGCGCGACTTCCTCGGCAAGGTCTACAACACCCCGGGCACCCGGGTGGAGGACTTGAGCACCCTGACCGATGACGAAATCATCGCCATGGCCAAGAACCTTCAGCAGGGGGTGCCCATGGCCTCGCCGGTCTTCGACGGCGCCGAGGAGCAGGAGATCAAGCAGTTGCTGCGCCTGGCCGACCTGCCCGACTCCGGTCAGATGACGCTCTACGACGGCCGCAGCGGCGACGCCTTCGACCGCCAGGTCACGGTGGGCTACATGTACATGCTCAAGCTCAACCACCTGGTGGACGACAAGATGCACGCCCGTTCCACCGGCTCCTACTCGCTGGTCACCCAGCAGCCGCTGGGCGGCAAGGCGCAGTTCGGCGGACAGCGCTTCGGCGAGATGGAGGTCTGGGCGCTGGAAGCCTACGGTGCCGCCTACACCCTCCAGGAGATGCTCACGGTGAAGTCCGACGACGTGGAGGGTCGCACCAAGATGTACAAGAGCATCGTCGACGGCGACCACACCATGCATGCCGGCATGCCGGAGTCCTTCAACGTGCTGGTGAAGGAAATCCGTTCGCTGGGCATCGATATCGAGTTAGAGAGCTAGGAGCCGACTCCATGAAAGATTTGGTGAAAGTCCTCAAATCGCAGTCGCAGACCGAAGAGTTCGACGCGATCAAGATCACCCTGGCGTCGCCAGACATGATCCGCTCCTGGTCCTACGGCGAGGTCAAGAAGCCCGAGACCATCAACTACCGCACCTTCAAGCCGGAGCGGGACGGGCTCTTCTGCGCCAAGATCTTCGGCCCGGTGAAGGACTACGAGTGCCTGTGCGGCAAGTACAAGCGCATGAAGCACCGCGGCATCATCTGCGAGAAGTGCGGCGTGGAGGTCACTAAGGCCGCCGTGCGCCGCGAGCGCATGGGCCATATCGAGCTGGCAAGCCCGGTCGCCCATATCTGGTTCCTCAAGTCGCTGCCGTCGCGCATCGGCATGTTCCTGGACATGACCCTGCGCGACATCGAGCGGGTGCTCTATTTCGAGAGCTTCGTGGTCATCGACCCCGGCATGACCACGCTGGAGCGCGGCCAGCTGCTCAACGACGAGCAGTACTTCGAGGCGCTCGAGGAGTTCGGTGACGACTTCGACGCCCGCATGGGTGCCGAGGCGGTCCAGGCGCTGCTCAAGGACATCGACCTCTCCGAGGAGGTCGAGCGCCTGCGCGAGGAGATCCCGCAGACCAACTCCGAGACCAAGATCAAGAAGCTCTCCAAGCGCCTCAAGCTGCTGGAGGCCTTCCTCAACTCCGGTAACGACCCGGCGTGGATGGTCATGGAGGTGCTGCCGGTGTTGCCGCCGGACCTGCGCCCGCTGGTGCCGCTAGACGGCGGACGCTTCGCCACCTCCGACCTCAACGATCTCTATCGTCGGGTGATCAACCGCAACAACCGCTTGAAGCGCCTGCTCGACCTCAACGCGCCGGACATCATCGTGCGCAACGAGAAGCGCATGCTGCAGGAGGCGGTGGACGCGCTGCTGGACAACGGCCGCCGCGGACGTGCCATCACCGGCTCCAACAAGCGTCCCCTGAAGTCCCTGGCCGACATGATCAAGGGCAAGCAGGGGCGCTTCCGTCAGAACCTGCTGGGCAAGCGCGTCGACTACTCCGGCCGCTCGGTGATCACCGTGGGTCCGACCCTGCGCCTGCACCAATGCGGCCTGCCCAAGAAGATGGCGCTGGAGCTGTTCAAGCCGTTCATCTACTCCAAGCTGCAGTCGCTGGGTTACGCCTCCACCATCAAGGCGGCCAAGAAGATGGTCGAGCGCGAGCTGCCCGAGGTGTGGGACATCCTCGCCGATGTCATCCGCGAGCATCCGGTGCTGCTCAACCGCGCCCCGACCCTGCACCGTCTCGGCATCCAGGCCTTCGAGCCGCTGCTGATCGAGGGCAAGGCGATCCAGCTGCACCCGCTGGTCTGCGCCGCCTACAACGCCGACTTCGACGGCGACCAGATGGCGGTGCACGTGCCGCTGACCCTGGAGGCCCAGCTCGAGGCCCGGGCGCTGATGATGGCCACCAACAACGTGCTGTCGCCGGCCAACGGTGAGCCGATCATCGTGCCCTCACAGGACGTGGTGCTGGGGCTCTACTACATGACCCGCGAGCGCATCAACGCCAAGGGCGAGGGCATGGTGTTCGCCGACCTCAACGAGGTGGAGCGCGCCTTCGGTACCCAGCACGTCGATCTGCACGCCCGGGTCAAGGTGCGCCTGACCGAAGTGGTCATCGACGAGGAGAGCGGCGAGCAAAGCATCGTGCGCAACCTCTACGACACCACCGTGGGGCGGGCGCTGCTGTTCCGCATCCTGCCCGACGGCGTGCCCTTCGAGCTGGTCGACCAGCCGATGAAGAAGAAGGCGATCTCCAAGCTGCTCAACGAGGTGTATCGCCGCGCCGGCCTCAAGCCGACGGTGATCTTCGCCGACCAGCTGATGTACACCGGCTTCCGCCTGGCGACCTGGTCCGGCGCCTCCATCGGCGTCAACGACTTCGTCATCCCCGAGGCCAAGGCCGAGATCGTCGATGCGGCCGAGGCCGAGGTCAAGGAGATCGAGGATCAGTTCTCCTCGGGTCTCGTCACCGCTGGCGAGAAGTACAACAAGGTGATCGACATCTGGTCCAAGGCCAACGACAAGGTGGCCAAGGCGATGATGCGCGGGATCGAGAAGGAGACCGTCACCGATCGCGACGGCAACGAGGTCGAGCAGGACTCCTTTAACAGCGTCTTCATCATGGCCGACTCCGGTGCCCGGGGCAGTGCCGCCCAGATCCGCCAGTTGGCGGGCATGCGCGGCCTGATGGCCAAGCCGGACGGTTCGATCATCGAGACGCCGATCGTCGCCAACTTCCGTGAAGGCCTGAACGTCCTGCAGTACTTCATCTCCACCCACGGCGCGCGGAAAGGCCTGGCGGACACGGCACTCAAGACCGCCAACTCCGGCTACCTGACCCGTCGTCTGGTCGACGTGGCCCAGGACATGGTCATCACCGAGACCGACTGCGGCACCGAGCGCGGCCTGACCCTGCACCCGGTGATCGAAGGCGGCGACATCATCGTCTCCCTGGCCCAGCGCGTGCTGGGCCGGGTGGTGGCCCAGGACGTCGTCGACCCGGCCACCGAGGAGGTGCTGATCGAGAAGGGCACGCTGCTCGACGAGGCCTGGTGCGAGCGACTCGACACCATGGGCGTCGACGAGATCGTGGTGCGCAGCGCCATCACCTGTGAATCCGGTCACGGCGTTTGCTCTTCCTGCTACGGCCGGGATCTGGCGCGGGGTCACCAGGTCAACATCGGCGAGGCGGTGGGCGTCATCGCCGCCCAGTCCATCGGTGAGCCGGGCACCCAGCTGACCATGCGGACCTTCCACATCGGCGGCGCCGCTTCGCGGGCCTCCGCGGTGGACAGCGTTCAGGTCAAGCACGGCGGCCGGGTGCGCCTGCACAACATGAAGTTCGTGGAGCGCGCCGACGGCAAGCTGGTGGTGGTGTCGCGCTCCAGCGCCCTGGCCGTCGCCGACGATCACGGCCGCGAGCGCGAGTACTATAAGCTGCCCTACGGTGCCGAGCTTTCGGTCAAGGACGGCGACGCCGTCGATGCCGGCCAGGCCGTGGCCAAGTGGGACCCGCACACTCACCCGATCATCGCCGAAGTCGAGGGTCAGGTGCAGTACACCGACATGGATGAGGGTGTCACCATCCACCGCAGCGTGGACGAGATGACCGGTCTCTCCTCCATCGAGGTGATCGAGTCGGCGGCGCGGCCCCAGGCCGGCCGCGACAAGCGCCCGATGGTCATGCTGACCGACGCGGCCGGCGAGCCGGTCTGCGTGTCGGGCTCCAACACCCCGGTGCAGTACCTGCTGCCCGGCAAGGCCATCGTCTCGGTCGATAACGGCACCCAGATCGGGGTCGGCGAGATCGTGGCGCGGATTCCGGTGGAGGCGTCCGGCAACAAGGACATCACCGGGGGTCTGCCCCGGGTGGCGGACCTCTTCGAGGCACGCAAGCCCAAGGAGCCGGCGATCCTGGCCGAGATCAGCGGCGTGATCAGCTTCGGCAAGGAGACCAAGGGCAAGCGCCGCCTGGCCATCACTCCGACCGACGGCGGCGATCCCTTCGAGATGCTGATCCCCAAGTGGCGTCAGATCGCGGTGTTCGAAGGCGAGACCGTGGAGAAGGGCGAGGTGATCTCCGACGGCCCGAGCAACCCGCATGATATCTTGCGCCTGCTGGGCGTGGCGGAGCTGGCCAAGTACATCACTGCCGAGATCCAGGAGGTCTACCGCCTCCAAGGCGTGGGCATCAACGACAAGCACATCGAAGTGATCGTGCGTCAGATGCTGCGCAAGGTAGAGGTGACCGACGCCGGTGACTCCGACTTCATCCCCGGCGACCAGGTGGAGCTGGTGCGGGTGCTGGAGCAGAACGCGCGCCTGGAGAAGGACGAGAAGTTCCCGGCTCGCTACCAGCGTGTGCTGCTGGGCATCACCAAGGCCAGCCTGGCCACCGAGTCGTTCATCTCCGCGGCCTCCTTCCAGGAGACGACCCGGGTGCTGACCGAGGCGGCGGTCACCGGCAAGCGCGACTACCTGCGCGGCCTCAAGGAGAACGTGGTGGTGGGTCGCCTGATCCCGGCCGGGACCGGCCTGGCCCATCACCAGGAGCGTCGCCGCAAGCGCGAGGACAGCGAGCGGCTGCTTCACCCGTCGGCCTTCGACGTCGAGCAGGAGCTGGGCGCTCAGCTCACCGCGCTAGACTCGGACGACGACGACCTGTAGACCGCGTGCCGCGTCAGGCAGGGGCCACGTGCCCCGGCTTGACGCCGGGGCACGTGAGACATTAGAATGCGCAGCCTTTAACAGTGGGGTGGGTACGCCCGCGCCCGCTGCAAGGCAAGGCAACCACTGGAGTCAGCTACCAATATGGCAACGATCAATCAGCTCGTGCGCAAGCCGCGCAAGCGCCCCGCCGCCAAGAGCGACGTGCCGGCGCTGCAGGCCTGCCCGCAGAAGCGCGGCGTCTGCACCCGCGTCTACACTACCACCCCGAAGAAGCCGAACTCGGCCCTGCGTAAGGTCTGCCGCGTGCGCTTGACCAACGGCTTCGAGGTTTCCTCCTACATCGGCGGTGAAGGTCACAACCTTCAGGAACACTCCGTGGTCCTGATCCGCGGCGGCCGTGTCAAGGACTTGCCGGGTGTGCGCTACCACACCGTGCGCGGTGCCCTGGATACCTCCGGCGTGCAGAACCGTAAGCAGGGCCGTTCCAAGTACGGCACCAAGCGTCCCAAGGCCTGATCGGCCCGGACGTTCGTATCCACCGTTTTTTGATATCGGTCTGATAAGAGTAAGGCCGGACGGCGTCAGCGCAGCGTGAGTCGCGTAATGGCGTGAGTGCCGGGTTTGCCTGAAAGACCCTTCACAGAGGGCTTGTCATGCCTAGAAGAAGAGTTGTAGCCAAGCGCGAGATTCTGCCGGATCCCAAGTTCGGAAGTGAGCGTCTGGCGAAGTTCATGAACCACCTGATGGTCAGCGGCAAGAAGTCCACAGCTGAGCGCATCGTCTACGGTGCGCTGGACACGGTTGCCGAGCGCAGTAAAGAAGAGCCGCTGGAGATCTTCGACAAGGCGCTGGAAGCCATTCAGCCCATGGTCGAGGTCAAGTCCCGCCGCGTCGGCGGTGCGACCTATCAGGTGCCCGTGGAAGTTCGCCCCTCGCGCCGCCAGGCGCTGGCCATGCGCTGGCTGGTAGACGCCGCCCGCAAGCGTGGCGAGAAGACCATGGTGCAGCGTCTCGCAGGCGAAATGCTCGATGCCTCCGAAGGCAAGGGCTCCGCTGTCAAGAAGCGTGAAGACGTGCATCGCATGGCAGAAGCCAACAAGGCCTTCTCTCACTACCGCTTCTAAGCGCAGCGCCGCTAAGCGCATCGCCAACCAACGGGGAGTTCCACCGTGGCTCGCAAGACTCCACTCAACCGCTATCGTAATATCGGGATCGTCGCCCACGTCGATGCCGGCAAGACCACCACGACCGAGCGCGTGCTGTTCTATACCGGCATCAACCACAAGCTGGGCGAGACCCATGAAGGTGCCTCCACCACCGACTGGATGGAGCAGGAGCAGGAGCGGGGTATCACCATTACCTCCGCTGCCGTGACCACCTTCTGGAAGGGCATGAACCGCCAGTTCGATGAGCACCGCATCAACATCATCGACACGCCGGGGCACGTCGACTTCACCATTGAGGTGGAGCGTTCGCTGCGGGTGCTCGACGGTGCCGTGGTGGTGCTGTGCGGCTCCTCCGGCGTACAGCCGCAGACCGAGACCGTCTGGCGTCAGGCCAACAAGTACGAAGTGCCGCGCATGGTGTTCGTCAACAAGATGGACCGCACCGGCGCCGACTACTTCATGGTGGTCGACCAGCTCAAGGAGCGTCTCGGCGCCAACGCCGTTCCGATCCAGATCAACTGGGGTACCGAGGAAGACTTCAAGGGCGTCATCGACCTGCTCGAGATGAAGGCGATCCTGTGGAACGAAGCGGATCTGGGTGCGACCTACGACCTGGTCGATATCCCCGCCGAGCTTCAGGAAACCGCCGCGAAGTATCGCGAGGAGATGATCGAGGCGGCTGCCGAGGCCTCCGAAGAGCTGATGGACAAGTACCTGGAAGGCGGCGAGCTGACCAAGGAAGAGATCAAGGCCGGCCTGCGTCGCCGCACCCTGGACAACGAGATCGTGCTGGTCACTTGCGGTTCGGCGTTCAAGAATAAGGGCGTGCAGGCGGTGCTGGATGCCGTAGTCGAGTACCTGCCGTCGCCCACCGAGGTCAAGGCCATCGAGGGTGAGCTGGACGACAAGGATGGCACCATCGCCACCCGCGAAGCGGACGACAAGGCGCCTTTCGCCGCCCTGGCGTTCAAGATCGCCACCGATCCCTTTGTCGGCACCCTGACCTTCATCCGCGTCTACTCAGGCGTGCTCAACTCCGGCGATAGCGTCTTCAACTCCGTGAAGAGCAAGAAGGAGCGCGTAGGTCGTATCGTTCAGATGCACGCCAACTCCCGCGAAGAGATCAAGGAAGTTCGCGCCGGTGACATCGCCGCCTGCATCGGCCTCAAGGACGTCACCACCGGTGACACCCTGTGCGATCTGGAGAGCAAGATCGTCCTCGAGCGCATGGAGTTCCCGGACCCGGTGATCTCCGTGGCCGTGGAGCCGAAGTCCAAGGCCGACCAGGAGAAGATGGGCGTGGCCCTGGGTAAGCTGGCTCAGGAGGATCCCTCCTTCCAGGTCAAGACCGACGAGGAGACCGGCCAGACCATCATCTCCGGGATGGGTGAGCTGCACCTGGACATCATCGTCGACCGCATGCGTCGCGAGTTCAAGGTCGAGGCCAACATCGGCAAGCCGCAGGTGGCCTACCGCGAAACCATCCGCGGCAGCGTGGAGCAGGAAGGCAAGTTCGTTCGCCAGTCCGGCGGTCGCGGCCAGTATGGCCACGTCTGGCTGCGCATCGAGCCGCTCACCGACGCGGACAAGGGCGAAGACGAAGAGATGCACTTCAAGTTCGCCTCCGAGATCGTTGGCGGCGTCGTGCCCAAGGAGTACGTGGGCGCCGTCGAGAAAGGGGCCTTTGAACAGCTGCAGAACGGTGTCATCGCGGGCTACCCGATGATCGACGTCAAAGTTACGCTGTACGATGGTTCCTACCATGACGTGGACTCTAACGAGAACGCGTTCAAGGTCGCCTCTTCCATGGCAGTCAAGGAAGGTGCCAGGAAGGCAAAGGCCGTGCTGCTGGAGCCGATGATGAAGGTCGAGGTCGTGACCCCCGAGGACTTCATGGGTGACGTCATGGGCGACCTGAACCGTCGTCGCGGTCTGGTGCAGGGCATGGATGACACTTCTTCCGGTAAGGTCATCCGCGCAATGGTGCCGCTGGGCGAGATGTTCGGTTACGCCACCGATCTGCGCTCTCAGACCCAGGGCCGTGCGAGCTACTCCATGGAGTTCGCGAAGTACGACGAGGCGCCCTCCAGCGTCGTTGAAGCCGTCATCAACCAGAAAGGTTAATCGGTTAACCGTTAGCTAACGTAAAGAGGTTATCGAAGTGGCTAAGGAAAAATTTGAACGTTCCAAACCGCACGTCAACGTCGGCACCATCGGTCACGTCGACCACGGCAAGACCACTCTGACTGCGGCCCTGACCCGCGTCTCTGCCGAGGTGTTCGGTGGCGACTGGCGCGAGTTCGACACCATCGACAACGCCCCGGAAGAGCGTGAGCGCGGTATCACCATCGCCACCTCTCACGTCGAGTATCAGTCCGAAGAGCGCCACTACGCGCACGTCGACTGCCCGGGTCACGCCGACTACGTGAAGAACATGATCACCGGTGCTGCCCAGATGGACGGCGCTATCCTGGTCTGCTCCGCCGCCGACGGCCCCATGCCGCAGACCCGCGAGCACATCCTGCTGTCTCGTCAGGTTGGCGTTCCGTACATCGTCGTGTTCCTGAACAAGGCAGACATGGTCGACGACGAGGAGCTGCTCGAGCTGGTCGAGATGGAAGTGCGTGAGCTCCTCAACGAGTACGACTTTCCGGGCGACGATACCCCGATCATCACCGGCTCCGCCCTGATGGCGCTGGAAGGCAAGGACGACAACGGCATGGGCACCACCGCCGTTGCCAACCTGATCAAGGCCCTGGACGAGTACATCCCCGAGCCGGAGCGCGCCATCGATCAGCCGTTCCTGATGCCGATCGAGGACGTCTTCTCCATCTCCGGTCGCGGCACCGTGGTCACCGGTCGTATCGAGCGCGGCATCATCAAGGCCGGCGAAGAGATCGAGATCGTCGGCATCAAGGACACCACCAAGACCGTGGTGACCGGTGTCGAGATGTTCCGCAAGCTGCTCGACGAAGGGCGTGCCGGTGAGAACGTCGGCGCCCTGCTGCGCGGCACCAAGCGTGACGAAGTCGAGCGTGGCCAGGTCCTGGCCAAGCCGGGCACCATCACCCCGCACACCATCTTCGAAGCCGAGGTGTACGTGCTGTCCAAGGAAGAGGGTGGTCGTCACACGCCGTTCTTCAAGGGCTACCGTCCGCAGTTCTATTTCCGTACCACCGACGTGACCGGTACCTGTGAGCTGCCGGAAGGCGTCGAGATGGTCATGCCGGGCGACAACGTCAAGATGGTCGTCACCCTGATCGCTCCGATCGCCATGGACGAAGGTCTGCGCTTCGCCATCCGCGAAGGCGGTCGTACCGTCGGCGCCGGCGTCGTGGCCAAGATCGTTCAGTAAGCGACCGGCTGCTGATTGATCGAAGGGGGCTCCGCGAGGGGCCCCCTTTCTGCGCAGCGCGACGAGTGTTTGACACTCGGTTGCGCCGCGCCTATAATGCGCATCCTTTAAATGCGTGGGTAGACGGCTCGCGCCGTCGACATCCATTGGAGTTTAGGGCAAATGCAGAACCAGAAGATTCGCATTCGGTTGAAGGCCTTCGACCATCGCCTGATCGACCAGTCCGCCGCGGAGATCGTCGAGACCGCGAAGCGTACCGGTGCTCAGGTGCGCGGTCCGATCCCGCTGCCGACCAACCGTGAGCGCTACACCGTGCTGATCTCGCCGCACGTCAATAAAGACGCGCGCGACCAGTATGAGATCCGCACTCACAAGCGCGTGCTCGATATCGTCGAGCCGACCGAAAAGACCGTTGATGCCCTGATGAAGCTCGACCTCGCCGCCGGCGTGGACGTGCAGATCAAGCTCGACTGATAACACTAGACACCCGCGGCCCAGCGCTCGTCGCCAGCGTTCGAGCAGCAGCCGCCGCGCCGTGAGGCGCCACACAACGTGCTAGTGGAATGCTCTGGAAAGGGCAGCCATAGCGGGTGATAGCCCCGTACACTATAGGAGACTGAGAATGACTATCGGTTTAGTCGGTAGGAAGGCCGGAATGACCCGTGTCTTCACCGAAGATGGCGCATCCGTGCCCGTGACCGTGATCGAGGTTGATCCCAATCGCGTAACCCGCGTCAAGACCGTTGAGTCTGACGGCTACGCCGCGATTCAGGTGACAACCGGCTCTCGCAAGGCCAAGCACCTCACCAAAGCCCAGGCGGGTCAGTACGCCAAGGCGGGTGTCGAGGCCGGTCGTTCGCTGATGGAGTTTCGCCTGGAAGAGGGCGCTGAGGCTCCGGAAGTGGGCGGCGAACTCACCGTATCCCTCTTCGAAGCTGGCCAGATGGTCGATGTGGCCGGCACCTCCAAGGGCAAGGGTTTCCAGGGCGCCGTCAAGCGCTGGAACTTCCGCACCCAGGACAACAGCCACGGTAACTCCCTGTCGCACCGCGCGCCGGGCTCCATCGGCATGTGTCAGACCCCGGGTCGCGTCTTCAAGGGCAAGAAAATGGCCGGTCAGATGGGCAATGTCCGCTGCACCGTGCAGAGCCTGGAAGTCGTCCGTGTCGACGCCGAACGCAACCTGCTGCTGATCAAGGGTGCCGTGCCCGGTGCCACCGGCAGCGACGTCATCGTGCGCAGCGCCGTCAAAGCTGGCTGAAGGGGATAAACCGATGAATCTGAATCTTGCTGCAGGCGCGGGTACCGTCGAAGTGTCCGACGCCACCTTTGGCAAAGAATTCAACGAGGCGCTGGTCCACCAGGTCGTCACCGCCTACCTGGCCGGTGGTCGTCAGGGCACCCGCGCTCAGAAGACCCGTTCCGAAGTGCGCGGCGGCGGCAAGAAGCCGTGGCGTCAGAAGGGCACCGGTCGTGCCCGTGCCGGCACCATCCGCTCGCCGCTGTGGCGCAGCGGCGGCGTGACCTTCGCGGCCCGTCCGCAGGACTACACCCAGAAGGTCAACCGCAAGATGTACCGCGCGGCCATGCGCGCCATCCTGTCCGAGCTGGTGCGTCAAGAGCGCCTGGTGGCCGTCGATGCGATCAGCGTCGATGCGCCCAAGACCAAGCAGCTGGTGGCGAAGCTCGAGGAGCTGGGCCTGGAGAAGGCGCTGATCGTGACCGAAGAGGTCGACGAGAAGCTCTATCTGGCCGCCCGCAACATCCCCAACGTGGATGTGGTGGACGTCGCTGCCGCCGATCCGGTGAGCCTGATCGCCTTCGACAAGGTGCTGGTCACCGTCTCCGCCCTGCGTAAATTCGAGGAGAAGCTGGCATGAACCAGGAGCGCGTATTCAAGGTTCTGCTTGGTCCCCATGTGACCGAGAAGGCCGCTTTCGCCGCCGAGCGCAACCAGTATGTGTTCAAGGTGGCCAGCGACGCGACCAAGCCCGAGATCAAGCAGGCCGTTCAGGCGCTGTTCGGCAAGAAGGTCGATCGCGTCCAGGTGCTGAACATGAAGGGCAAGACCAAGCGCACCGCGCACGGTCTGGGCCGCCGCCAGGGCTACCGCAAGGCTTACGTGACCCTGGCCGCTGGTGAGACGCTCGAAGACTTCACTGGCGCCGAATAAGGGCAGGAGTACGGATCATGGCAATCGTCAAGACTAAACCCACATCCGCCGGTCGTCGCCACCTGGTCAAGGTCGTCAGCGAAGATCTGCACAAGGGTAAGCCCTATGCGCCCCTGCTGGAAAAGCAGTCGCGCAGCGGCGGACGCAACAACAACGGTCGCATCACCACCCGCCACGTGGGCGGTGGTCACCGTCAGCACTACCGGGTCATCGACTTCAAGCGCACCAAGGATGGCGTTCCCGCCGTCGTCGAGCGCCTGGAGTACGATCCCAACCGCAGCGCCCACATCGCGCTGCTGAAGTACCTGGACGGCGAGCGTCGCTATGTCATCGCGCCCAAGGGCGTGAAGACTGGCGACCGCCTCGAGTCCGGCGTCAACGCAGCCATCAAGAAGGGCAACACCCTGCCGCTGCGTAACATCCCGCTGGGTTCCACCGTGCACTGCATCGAACTGAAGCCCGGCAAGGGCGCTCAGATTGCCCGCAGCGCCGGCACCAGCGCCCAGCTGGTCGCCCGTGAAGGCAACTATGCCACCCTGCGTCTGCGCTCCGGCGAAATGCGCAAGGTGCTGGCCGAGTGCCGCGCGACCCTGGGGGAAGTGAGCAACTCCGAGCACAGCCTGCGTCAACTTGGCAAGGCCGGTGCGAAGCGCTGGAGAGGCGTGCGTCCGACCGTTCGCGGCGTGGCCATGAACCCGGTTGATCACCCGCACGGCGGCGGCGAAGGCCGCACCAGCGGCGGTCGTCATCCGGTGTCCCCGTGGGGCGTTCCCACCAAGGGCCACAAGACGCGCAAGAACAAGCGCACCGACAAGCTCATCATCCGTCGCCGCAAGGCACGGGGCTGAGACCATACGCCAAGACATTAAGAGGTAACGGCTGTGCCACGTTCACTGAAGAAAGGTCCTTTCATTGACCTTCATCTGCTGAAGAAGGTTGAGGCTGCAGTGGAGAAGGGCGATCGCAAGCCGATCAAGACCTGGTCGCGTCGCTCCATGATCCTGCCCAACATGGTCGGGCTCACCATTGCAGTCCATAACGGTCGCCAACACGTCCCGGTGCACGTCTCCGAGGAAATGGTTGGCCACAAGCTGGGCGAATTCGCTGCCACCCGCACCTATCGCGGTCATGCGGCGGACAAGAAAGCCAAACGGTAAGCCAGAGAGGATTGAGAGATGGAAGTCACAGCTAAGCTGCGTGGCGCTCGTTTATCCGCCCAGAAGGCCCGTTTGGTGGCTGACCAGGTGCGCGGTAAGCCGGTCGCCGAAGCGCTCGACCTGCTGACCTTCTCACCGAAGAAGGCTGCCAAGCTGGTCAAGAAAGTGCTGCAGTCCGCCATCGCGAACGCGGAAGAAAACAACGGCATGGATATCGACGAGCTGCGTGTCTCGACCATCTGCGTCGATGAGGGCATGACGCTCAAGCGTATCAAGCCGCGCGCCAAGGGCCGTGCGGATCGTATCTTGAAGCGCACCTGCCACATCACCGTCAAGGTAGCCGAGAAGTAGGAGTCGACCAGATGGGTCAGAAAGTACATCCGACAGGTATTCGGCTGGGTATCGTCAAGGATCACACCTCGGTGTGGTACGCCGAGCGCGGTGCCTACGCCGACAAGCTGAACAACGATCTCGAGGTGCGTCGCTTCCTGGAAGAGCGTTTGAAGAACGCCTCCGTGAGCCACATCCACATCGAGCGTCCGGCCAACAACGCCCGCATCACCATTCACACCGCCCGTCCGGGCATCGTGATCGGTAAGAAGGGCGAGGACGTCGATCGCCTGCGTCGCGACATCACCGCCATGATGGGCGTGCCCGTGCACGTCAATATCGAGGAAGTGCGCAAGCCGGAACTCGACGCCAGGCTCGTCGCGCAGAACATCGCCGGCCAGCTCGAGCGCCGCGTGATGTTCCGTCGCGCCATGAAGCGTTCCGTACAGAACGCCATGCGCCTGGGCGCCGGCGGCATCAAGGTGATGCTCTCCGGTCGTCTCGGTGGCGCCGAAATCGCCCGTACCGAGTGGTACCGGGAAGGTCGCGTGCCGCTGCACACCCTGCGTGCGGACATCGACTACGCCACCTACGAAGCCAAGACCACCTACGGCATCATCGGTGTCAAGGTCTGGGTCTTCAAGGGTGAAATCCTCGGGGGCATCGAAGAGGTCCGCGCCAAGGCGAAACAGCAGCCTGCCGCGCCCTCCAAGAAGAAAGGTTCCAGGTAAGGGGAGAGCGAGTCGATGTTACAACCCAAGCGCATGAAATTCCGCAAGATGCAGAAGGGCCGCAACCGTGGCCTGGCACATCGCGGAAGCAAGATCAGCTTCGGGGAATACGGCCTGAAGGCTACCGGTCGCGGCCGCATCACGGCCCGCCAGATCGAGGCCGGCCGTCGTGCGATCACCCGTCACGTCAAGCGTGGCGGCAAGATCTGGATCCGCGTCTTCCCCGACAAGCCGATTTCCAAGAAGCCGCTCGAAGTTCGTATGGGCAAGGGCAAGGGCTCCGTCGAGTACTGGGTCGCACAGATCCAGCCGGGCCGGGTCCTCTATGAAATCGAAGGTGTCTCCGAAGAGCTGGCCCGCGAGGCCTTCTCCCTGGCGGCCCAGAAGATGCCCGTATCCACCACCTTTGTGAAACGGACGGTGATGTGATGAACGCCCAGGAAATTCGTGAAAAGTCTGTCGAAGAGCTCAACGAGCAGCTTTTCGAACTCCTCCGCGAGCAGTTCAACCTGCGCATGCAGAAGGCCACCGGCCAGCTGAGCCAGACACACCTGCTCAAGCAGGTTCGTCGGGACATCGCCCGGGTGAAGACTGTGCTCAACGAGAAGGCAGGTGACTGAGATGGCCGAAGAGAAGAAATCCCGTACGCTCACCGGCAAGGTGGTGAGCGACAAGATGGAAAAGTCCATCGTCGTGATGATCGAGCGCCGCGAGCGTCACCCGATCTACGGCAAGTACGTTAAGCGCTCCACCAAGCTGCACGCCCATGACGAGGCGAACCAGGCCAAGGTCGGCGATACGGTCTCCATTCAGGAGTGTCGTCCGCTGTCCCGCAAGAAGGCTTGGGCGCTGGTCGAGGTGATCGAGCAGGCCAAGGGCTGAGCTCGGCGAGAGCAGTCAGATTAGGTTTGGAGAAAACCGATGATTCAGACTCAGACAATGCTGGATGTCGCCGACAACAGCGGAGCGCGCCGGGTGCAGTGCATCAAGGTGCTGGGCGGTTCACATCGCCGCTACGCTCGCGTGGGTGACATCATCAAGGTCACGGTGAAGGAAGCCATTCCGCGTGGCAAGGTCAAGAAAGGCCAGGTCCTCAAGGCGGTAGTGGTTCGCACCCGCAGCGGTGTCCGTCGTTCCGACGGCTCGCTGATCCGCTTCGACGGAAATGCGGCGGTTCTGTTGAACAACACCAACGAACAGCCGATCGGTACCCGTATTTTCGGGCCGGTGACCCGTGAGCTTCGCAACGAGAAGTTCATGAAGATCATTTCCCTGGCGCCGGAAGTGCTGTAAGGAGCGAGGCGGATATGCAAAAGATCAAACGTGACGATGAAGTGATCGTCATCGCCGGCAAGGACAAGGGCAAGCGCGGCACTGTCAAGCGCGTCCTCAAGGACGAACGCTTCGTCGTGTCCGGTGTGAACATGATCAAGCGTCACACCAAGCCCAACCCTATGGCGGGCAAGCAGGGCGGTATCGTCGAGCGCGAGGCTCCGATTCACGCGTCCAACGTGGCGATCTTCAACTCGGAGACCGGTAAGGCGGATCGCGTCGGCTTCCAGGTTAAGGAAGACGGTACCAAGGTACGCATCTACAAGTCGACGCAGACGCGGATCGACGCCTAACGCGAGTCGGGTAGCAAAATGGCGAACTTGAAAGAACGTTATCAGAACGAGGTGGTGGCTAAGCTCAAAGAGCAGTTCAGCTACGCCAACGTGATGCAGGTGCCGCGGATCACCAAGGTGACCCTCAACATGGGCATCGGCGACGCGACCAGCGACAAGAAGCTGATCGAGAATGCCATCGGCGACCTGGAGAAGCTCTCCGGTCAGAAGCCGGTGGTGACCAAGGCGCGCAAGTCCATCGCGGGCTTCAAGGTACGCGAAGGTTGGCCCATCGGCATCAAGGTGACCCTGCGCAGCGAGCGCATGTGGGAGTTCCTTGATCGCCTGGTCAACATCGCGATTCCCCGCGTGCGTGACTTCCGTGGTCTCAACCCGAAGTCCTTCGACGGTCGCGGCAACTACTCCATGGGGGTGCGTGAGCAGATCATCTTCCCGGAGATCGAGTATGATAAGATCGACCGGATTCGTGGTCTGGATGTCACTATCACCACCACCGCCAACACCGATGAGGAAGGTCGTGCGCTGCTGAGCGCGCTGAACTTCCCGTTCAAGAAATAAGGGTGGGATCATGGCAAAGAAAAGCATGGTAGAGCGTGAGCTGAAGCGCACCAAGCTGGTCCAGAAGTACGCGGCCAAGCGCGCCCAGCTCAAGGCAATCATCCAGGACGTGAACGCTTCCGACGAAGAGCGCTTCGAGGCAACGCTGAAGCTGCAGCAGCTGCCGCGCGACTCGAGCCCGGTGCGCCAGCGCAATCGCTGCCGCGTGACCGGCCGTCCGCACGGTTTCTACAACAAGTTCGGCCTCGGTCGTAACAAGCTGCGTGAAGCCGCCATGCGTGGCGAGGTCCCTGGGCTGAAGAAGTCCAGCTGGTAAGCCGCCACGTAGAATCATCAGGAGCGCAACGTAAATGAGCATGCAAGACACTCTGGCGGATATGTTTACCCGTATCCGCAATGCGCAGATGGCCACCAAGGAGACGGTCACCATGCCGTCTTCCAAGCTGAAGGTCGAGGTGGCCCGCGTATTGAAGGACGAGGGCTTCATCACCGAATTCGCGGTGGACGAAGGCGCCAAGCCCGAGCTGACCGTGACCCTCAAGTACTTCGAGGGCAAGCCGGTCATCGAGCACCTGCAGCGGGTCTCCAAGCCGTCCCTGCGCCAGTACAAGGGCAAGGATTCGCTGCCCAAGGTGGCCGACGGTCTGGGTATCGCGATCGTCACCACCTCCAAGGGCGTGATGACCGACCGTGCCGCCCGCCAGGCCGGCGTCGGTGGCGAAGTCATCTGCACCGTATTCTAGGAGTTTGGAATGTCCCGCGTAGCCAAATATCCGGTTAAAGTGCCCGCTGGCGTCGAGATCAAGCTCGACGGTGACCAGCTGACCGTCAAGGGCGGTCAGGGCACGCTGTCCATGACCGTCCACCAGGACGTGGTCGTCGGCCAGGAAGAGGGTCAGCTGACCTTCAATCCGAGCGAGACCGCCAAGTCCTGGGCGATGGCCGGCACTACTCGTGCTCTGGTCCAGAACCTGGTCACCGGCGCCTCCGAGGGCTTCACCAAGACCCTCGAAATCAACGGCGTCGGCTACCGTGCCCAGGCCAAGGGCCAGACGCTCAATCTGTCACTGGGCTTCTCGCACCCGGTCGAGTACTCCCTGCCTGAGGGTGTCGCGGTGGAAACACCGAAGAACACCGTCATCGTGCTGAAGAGCGCGGACAAGCAGAAACTCGGTCAGGTCGCCGCGGAAATCCGCGCCTTCCGTCCGCCCGAGCCCTACAAGGGCAAGGGGATTCGGTACGCCGACGAGCAGGTGCGTCGCAAAGAAGCCAAGAAGAAGTAAGGCAGGGTTATGAACGCGAAGAAAGAATCTCGTCTCCGTCGTGCCCGCCGCGCTCGCGCCAAGATCCGCGAGCTGGGCGTGTATCGCCTGTGCGTCAACCGTACCCCCCGCCACATCTACGCGCAGATCATCTCGCCGGATGGTGGCCAGGTCCTCGCCAGCGCTTCGACGCTGGACAAGGCCCTGCGCGAGGGTGCGACCGGCAACTCAGACGCCGCCGCCAAGGTGGGGGCACTGATCGCCGAACGCGCCAAGCAGGCTGGCATCACCCAGGTGGCCTTCGATCGTGCCGGCTTCAAGTATCACGGTCGCGTCAAGGCCCTGGCCGACGCCGCTCGTGAAGGCGGCCTGGAATTCTAAAGGGTTTTACGATGGCGAAGAACGAACAGAACACCGGCGACCTGCAGGAAAAGCTCGTGCAGGTCAACCGCGTCGCCAAGGTGGTCAAGGGTGGCCGTATTTTCGGTTTCACTGCCCTGACCGTCGTGGGCGACGGCAATGGTCGTGTCGGCTTCGGCCGCGGCAAGGCGCGTGAAGTGCCGGTCGCGATCCAGAAGGCCATGGACCAGGCACGCCGCAACATGGTCAAGGTCACCCTGAAGGGCCACACCCTGCAGTACCCGGTCAAGGCGCGTCACGGCGCCTCCAAGGTGTACATGCAGCCGGCCTCCGAGGGTACCGGCATCATCGCCGGCGGTGCCATGCGCTCGGTCCTCGAGCTGGCGGGCGTCCACGACGTCCTGGCCAAGTGCTACGGTTCCACCAATCCGGTGAACGTGGTGCGGGCAACCGTCAAGGGCCTCGCTTCCATGCAGTCGCCGGACGACATCGCCGCCAAGCGCGGTCTGTCCGTCGAAGCGATCACGGGGTAAATACCATGGCAGCAACACTCAAGGTTACCCAGACCCGTAGCACCATCGGCACCCTGCCCAAGCACAAGGCCACCATGAAGGGCCTGGGGCTGCGCCGCATTGGTCACACGGTCGAACTGGAAGACACCCCTGCCGTGCGCGGCATGATCCACAAGGTCAACTACCTTGTGCGCGTTGAGGGAGAGTAATCCATGAAACTCAATAGCCTGAGCCCGGCACCGGGCTCCAAGCACGCCGAGAAGCGCGTCGGCCGCGGCATCGGCTCCGGTCTGGGCAAGACCGGTGGCCGTGGCCACAAGGGCCTGAAGTCGCGCAGCGGCGGCAGCGTCAAGCCCGGCTTCGAGGGCGGTCAGATGCCGCTGCAGCGGCGTCTGCCGAAATTCGGCTTCACTTCCATGAAGTCGCTGGCCTCCGAGGAAGTGCGTCTGGCCGAGCTGGCCAAGGTCGCCGGTGACGAAGTCACCCTCGAGAGCCTCAAGCAGGCCAACGTGCTCAAGGATGCCACGCTCCACGCGAAGATCATCCTGTCCGGCGAACTCAACAAGGCGGTCACGGTCCGCGGCCTCAAGGTCACCAAGGGTGCCCGTGCCGCGATCGAAGCCGCCGGCGGCAAGGTAGAGGACTAAATGGCCAAGTCAGGAAATGTGCCGGCGATGGGCAGCGGTCTGAGTGAACTGTGGGCGCGTCTGCGCTTCGTGCTCCTCGCCATCGTGGTGTACCGGATCGGTGCCCACATCCCCGTACCCGGTATGAATCCTGACCAGCTTGCTGCCTTGTTCAGGGAGCAGCAGGGGACCATTCTGGGCATGTTCAACATGTTCTCGGGTGGCGCCCTGGAGCGCATGAGCATTATGGCGCTGGGCATCATGCCCTACATCTCCGCGTCGATCATCATGCAGCTGCTGACCGCGGTCTCGCCCCATCTGGAGCAGCTCAAGAAGGAGGGCGAGGCCGGCCGCCGCAAGATTAGCCAGTACACCCGCTACGGGACCGTGCTGCTGGCCTTCGTTCAGGCTGTCGGCATGTCGGTGGGGCTGGCCAGCCAGGGTATCGCCTACACGGCCGACTTCAGCTTCTATTTCACTGCCATCGTCACCTTCGTGTGCGGGGCGGTGTTCCTGATGTGGCTGGGCGAGCAGATCACCGAGAAGGGGATCGGCAACGGCATCTCGCTGCTGATCTTCTCGGGTATCGTCGCCGGCCTGCCGGGCGCGGTGGGCCAGGCGTTCGAGCTGGCCCGCAACGAAGGCGCGTGGAACGTGCTGCCGCTGCTGGCTCTCTCAGTCCTGGGCGTGGCGACCGTGGCCTTCGTGGTGTTCATCGAGCGCGGCCAGCGCCGCATCACGGTGAACTATCCGCGGCGTCAGGTCGGCAACAAGATGTATGCCGGACAGAGCAGCTACCTGCCGCTCAAGGTGAACATGGCGGGCGTGATTCCGCCGATCTTCGCCTCCAGCATCCTGCTGTTCCCCGCCTCCATGGGGCAGTGGGTCGGCGCTGGCGACGGCATGGAGTGGCTGCAGCGTGCTTCCCAGGCCCTGGGGCCGGGCCAGCCGCTCTACATCTTGCTTTTCGGCGCGGCGGTGATATTCTTCTGCTTCTTTTACACAGCGCTGGTCTTCAATCCCAAGGATGTCGCTGACAACCTCAAGAAGTCAGGGGCCTTCCTGCCGGGGATTCGCCCTGGTGAGCAGACCGCTCGCTATGTCGACAAGGTCATGACCCGTCTGACCCTGTGCGGCGCCCTGTACATCACTGCGGTTTCGCTGATGCCCCAGTTCCTGATCGTGGCGTGGAACGTGCCGTTCTTCTTCGGCGGTACCGCGCTGCTGATCATCGTGGTGGTGATCATGGACTTCATGGCCCAGGTGCAGTCGCATCTGATGTCGCATCAGTATGACTCGGTGATGAAGAAGTCCAACCTGAAAGGCTACGGCAGCGGCGGCATCATGCGCTAAGGCGCGCCGTACGTGAATTGGAGAAGGAACGATGAAAGTTCGAGCTTCCGTCAAGAAGATGTGCCGCAACTGCAAGATCATTCGACGCAATGGCGCCGTGCGCGTTATCTGCATCGAGCCGCGGCACAAGCAGCGCCAGGGTTGATCCCTGCGCTGGATGAAACCGGTGCCGGCATGCCCCTTGCCCTTCGGTGGGTAAAGGGGTATGCTGTTGCGCCTTTTGTAGATGACCCAACGAGCAAGCCGCTCACATATTCGGAGTAAGCTGATGGCCCGTATAGCAGGCGTCAATATCCCGGACAACAAGCATGCGGCGATCTCGCTGACCTATATCTTCGGGATTGGCCGCACGCGCGCGCAGGAAATCTGTGCCGCTACCGGCATCGCGCCGACCGCCAAGATTCAGGAGCTCTCCTCGGAAGAGGTTGATGCCCTGCGTTCTGAGGTTGGCAAGTACACCGTGGAAGGTGACCTTCGTCGTGATGTGACGCTGAATATCAAGCGTCTCATGGACCTGGGTTGCTATCGTGGTCTGCGTCATCGTCGTAGTCTTCCGCTGCGTGGTCAGCGTACGAAGACCAATGCGCGTACCCGTAAGGGCCCGCGCAAGCCGATCCGCAAGTAACACGCACGTTCTGGCGTAAAGACAGGAATAGACATCAACATGGCTAACCCGCGTAGCAACCGTAAAAAGGTTAAAAAGCAGGTAGTGGACGCCGTTGCGCACATCCACGCCTCTTTTAACAACACGATCGTGACGATCACAGACCGCCAGGGCAACGCTCTCTCTTGGGCGACAGCCGGTGGTTCGGGTTTTCGTGGTTCTCGCAAGAGCACCCCGTTCGCTGCTCAAGTGGCAAGCGAGCGTGCAGCGACCGCTGCAGCCGAGTATGGTGTGAAAAACGTCGACGTGCTGGTCAAGGGCCCCGGTCCTGGCCGTGAATCCGCCGTGCGCGCGCTGAGCGCCGCCGGCTTCCGCGTGCAGAGCATCACCGACGCGACGCCCATTCCCCACAATGGCTGCCGTCCGCCGAAGAAACGCCGCGTTTAAGGAGACAGATTCATGGCTCGTTATATTGGACCGAAGTGCAAACTGTCTCGTCGCGAGGGGACCGACCTCTTTCTGAAGAGCGGTGTCACTCCCTTCGAGAAGAAGTGCAAATCCGAGCAGATCCCGGGTGTGCACGGCCAGCGCCGTCAGCGTCTTTCCGACTACGGCTTGCAGCTTCGTGAGAAGCAGAAAGTACGTCGCATGTATGGCGTGCTCGAGAAGCAGTTCCGCAGCTACTACAAGGAAGCCGCGCGTCGCTCTGGCGCTACCGGCGAAGTGCTGCTGCAGCTGCTGGAATCCCGACTGGACAACGTCGTCTACCGCATGGGCTACGGCTCCACGCGCTCCGAGGCGCGCCAGCTGGTCAGCCACAAGGCCATCGCGGTCAACGGCAAGACCGTCAACGTGGCTTCCTACCAGGTGAAGCCCGGTGACGTGGTGTCCGTGCGCGAGAAGGCCAAGAACCAGGCGCGCATCCAGAGCGCCCTGTCGATCGCTGCCAACCGTGGCGATGTGGCCTGGATCGAAGTGGACGCGAAGAAGATGGAAGGCACCTTCAAGGCTATCCCGGAACGCGGCGACCTGTCTGCCGACATCAACGAAAACCTGATCGTCGAGCTGTACTCGAAGTAAGCGTCGCTGATCGCGGCGGGCCGGCCCTTCGGGGTCGGCACCGAGTACCGAGTAACCGTTTGGCAGCCTCAAAGGTGTAGTATATGCAGCGTTCAGTGACAGAGTTTCTCCGTCCGCGCGATATCAAGGTCGAAGAGATCAGCGCGCATCACGCGAAGATCGTGCTCGAGCCCTTCGAGCGTGGCTTTGGCCACACTCTGGGGAATGCGCTGCGCCGCATCCTGCTCTCGTCCATGCCCGGCTGTGCCGTGGTGGAAGTCGAGATCGCGGGTGTCGAGCACGAGTACAGCGCGATCGAGGGCGTTCAGGAAGATGTCATCGAGATCCTCCTGAACCTCAAGGACGTGGCCATCCGCATGCACAGTCGCGACGAGGCGGTGCTCTCGCTGAACAAGCAGGGCCCGGCCGTGGTGACCGCGGGTGACATCGTTCTCGATCATGATGTCGAGATCGTCAATCCGGATCACGTCATCGCCCACGTCAACGAAGGTGCCGAGCTCAAGATTCAGCTCAAGATCGCTCGCGGTCGCGGCTATGAGCCCGCCGACGCGCGCGTCGGGGCGGATGACGAGTCGCGCGCCATCGGTCGCCTGCAGCTGGATGCCACCTTCAGCCCCGTGCGGCGTGTCTCCTACGCCGTCGATGCGGCGCGTGTCGAGCAGCGGACCGATCTCGACAAGCTGATCATTGATCTGGAGACCGACGGCACCCTGGATCCCGAGGAAGCGATCCGTCGCAGCGCCACCATCCTGCAGGAGCAGCTGGCCGCGTTCGTCGACCTGGAAGCCGACAAGGAACAGGAGGTCGAGGAGGAAGAGGATCATATCGATCCGATCCTGCTGCGCCCCGTGGACGATCTCGAGTTGACCGTTCGCAGTGCCAACTGCCTGAAAGCCGAAAACATCTACTACATCGGTGACCTGATCCAGCGCACCGAGGTGGAGCTGCTCAAGACGCCGAACCTCGGCAAGAAGTCCCTGAACGAGATCAAGGACGTATTGGCAGCGCGCGGTCTTTCGCTTGGCATGCGGCTGGAAAACTGGCCCCCGGCAAGCCTGAAGGACGAAAAGAGCTCCGCCTAAGCGTCGACTCGAGTCCCAGTTTGGTAAGGAATCACAACCATGCGTCATCGTAAGAGTGGTCGTCACCTGAATCGTACCAGCTCGCATCGCCAGGCCATGTTCAAGAACATGAGCGTGTCGCTGATCGAGCACGAAGTGATCAAGACAACCCTGCCCAAGGCCAAGGAGCTGCGTCGCGTCATCGAGCCGCTGATCACCCTGGCCAAGCAGGACAGCGTCGCCAACCGGCGCCTGGCCTTCAGCCGCACCCGTTCCAAGGAAGCGGTCGGCAAGCTCTTTAATGAGCTGGGTCCGCGTTACGTCGAGCGTCCGGGCGGCTATGTCCGGATCCTCAAGTGCGGTTTCCGCACCGGCGACAACGCGCCCATGGCCTTCGTCGAGCTCGTCGACCGTCCGGTCGTCGAGGAGACCGAGGAAGCCGCCGAGGAGTGAACCTCGACCGGCCCTCCGGCTCGGCAAGCGCTGAAAGAAAAACCGGCCCCGCAAGGGGCCGGTTTTTTTGTTGCCCGGCTTCGCCGGGAGTCGGAAGCCATAAGCTGTAAGCTATAAGAAAGCCCCGTCAGGGTTGGCCTGCGGGGTCTCATGCTTTGCTTACAGCTTACTGGTCAGGTCTCCGCCGTGCTCGCGGCGCGTGGCTCGCGGCCCGTCGCTTGCCGCTCCAGCAGCGTCTTGAGGAAGCGCCCGGTATGGGAGGCTTCCATCTTCGCCACCTGCTCCGGGGTGCCCTCGGCGATGATGCGCCCGCCGCCGGAGCCGCCCTCGGGGCCGAGGTCGACCAGCCAGTCGGCGGTCTTGATCACGTCCAGGTTATGCTCGATGACGACGATGGTGTTGCCGTGGTCGCGCAGGCGGTGCAGCACGGTGAGCAGCTGGCGGATGTCCTCGAAGTGCAGCCCGGTGGTGGGCTCGTCGAGGATATAGAGGGTCTTGCCGGTGTCGCGCTTGGCCAGCTCGCGGGCCAGCTTGACCCGCTGGGCCTCGCCGCCGGAGAGCGTGGTGGCGCTCTGGCCCAGGCGGATGTAGGAGAGTCCGACATCCATCAGCGTCTGCAGGCGCCGGGCGATGGCCGGCACCGGCGAGAAGAACGCCAGCGCCTCCTCCACGGTCATCTCGAGCACTTCGTGGATGCTCTTGCCCTTGTAGGCGATCTCCAGGGTCTCGCGGTTGTAGCGCTTGCCCTTGCAGACGTCGCAGGGCACGTAGATATCGGGCAGGAAGTGCATCTCCACCTTGATCATCCCCTCGCCCTGGCATGCCTCGCAGCGGCCGCCCTTGACGTTGAAGGAGAAGCGCCCCGGCTTGTAGCCCCGCGAGCGCGCCTCCTGGGTGCCGGCGAAGAGCTCGCGGATGGGAGTGAAGATGCCGGTATAGGTGGCCGGGTTGGAGCGGGGCGTACGGCCGATGGGGCTCTGATCGATGTCGATGACCTTGTCCAGCTGATCGAGCCCTTCGATGTGTTCATAGGGGGCCGGGGTCAGGGTCGTCGCCTTGTTGAGCTCCCGGGCGGCGATCGGCATCAGCGTCGAGTTGATCAGGGTCGACTTGCCCGACCCGGACACCCCGGTGACGCAAATGAACAGCCCCAGCGGCAGCGTCAGGTTGACCCGGTGCAGGTTGTTGCCGGTGGCGCCGGTCAGGCGCAGCTGCTTTTCCGGGTTGCCGGGAATGCGCCACTTGGGCACCTCGATGCGGCGCTTGCCGGAGAGATACTGGCCGGTCAGGGAGTCGTGGCTGGCCATGACCGCCTCCGGGGTGCCCTGGGCGACGATGCGTCCGCCGTGCACGCCAGCGCCGGGACCGATATCCAGCACGTGGTCGGCGGCGCGGATGGCCTCCTCGTCGTGCTCCACCACGATGACGGTGTTGCCCAGGTCGCGCAGGTGCTCGAGGGTCTTGAGCAGGCGGTCGTTGTCGCGCTGGTGCAGGCCGATGGAGGGCTCGTCGAGGATGTACATGACGCCCACGAGGCCGGCGCCGATCTGGCTGGCCAGGCGGATGCGCTGGGCTTCCCCGCCGGAGAGGGTGTCGGCGCTGCGCTCCAGGTTAAGGTAGTCGAGCCCCACGTTGACCAGGAATTCCAGGCGGGCGTGGATCTCGTTGATGATCTTGACGGCGATCTCGCCGCGGCGCCCGGGCAGGGTCAAACGGCTGAAGTAGTCCCAGGCCTCGCCGATGGGCAGGCGGACCACCTCCGGCAGCGGGCGTCCATCGATGTAGACGTGGCGGGCCTCCTGGCGCAGCCGCGAACCGTGGCAGCTGGGGCAGGGGCGCTCGGCGATGTAGCGGGCCAGCTCCTCGCGGACCATGCTGGATTCGGTCTCCCGGTAGCGCCGCTGCATGTTGGGCAGCACACCTTCGAAGGGGTGTTCCCGGGTTACCTTGCGACCGCGGTCGTTGACATAGTGGAAGGCGATGTCATCGTGGCCGCTGCCGTGCAGGATGATCTCGCGCTCGTGCCGCGCCAGGTCTCGCCAGGGGGTCTCCAGTTCGAAACGATAGTGCGCCGCCACCGCCTGTAGCTGGCTGAAGTAGTAGACGCTGCGCCGATCCCAGCCCTTGATCACCCCTTCGGCCAGCGACAGCTCGGGGTGGCTGATCAGCTTGTCGGGGTCGAACACCTGTTGCACGCCCAGGCCGTCGCAGGTGGGGCAGGCGCCGGCCGGGTTGTTGAAGGAGAACATGCGCGGCTCGAGCTCGGCGATGGCGTAGCCGCATACCGGACAGGCGAAGCGCGATGAGAAGGGAATGTCCTCCGCCTCGCCGTCCATGAAATGGATCACTGCGGTGCCGTCGGCCAGGTTTAGCGCGGTCTCGAAGGATTCGGCCAGGCGCTGGGCGAGTCCCTCGCGAACCTTGATGCGATCCACTACGACGCTGATATCGTGCTTCTTGTTCTTGTCCAGCGGAGAGATATCGTCGAGCTCCAGCACCTGGCCATCGATCAGGGCGCGCACGAAGCCCTGGGCGCGCAGCTCGGCGAGCAGCTGCAGGTGCTCGCCCTTGCGGCCCTTGACCACCGGGGCCAGCAGCATCAGCTTGCTGCCCTCGGGCAGCGCCAGCACCTGGTCGACCATCTGCGAGACGGTGCTCGCCTCCAGCGGCTCGTCGTGCTCGGGGCAGCGCGGCGTGCCGGCCCGGGCGAACAGCAGGCGAAGGTAGTCGTAGATCTCGGTGATGGTGCCCACGGTGGAGCGCGGGTTGTGGGAGGTGGATTTTTGCTCGATGGAGATGGCCGGTGAGAGCCCCTCGATGTGGTCGACGTCGGGTTTTTCCATCATCGACAGGAACTGGCGAGCGTAGGTGGAGAGCGACTCCACGTAGCGACGCTGTCCTTCGGCATAGAGGGTGTCGAAGGCCAGCGACGACTTGCCCGAGCCGGAGAGCCCCGTCACCACGATCAGGCTGTCCCGGGGCAGCTCGACATCGATCTGCTTGAGGTTGTGAGTGCGGGCACCCCTGACCAGAATCCTGTCCATTCCCACCTCGTGGCGCGCGGCAAAACCACCATTATACGGGCGGGGTCCATCGGCCGGCAAAGCGGCTTGGTGGCGAACGTTTCCTGCGTCGGCCGGAACGGCTAGAATGGCCCCTCACCCAGGGCGAGCTCGCCCGTCTATCCATCGGATTCACGCCACCCTATGCGCAAGGTCTCTGGACTCCTGCTAGCCTCCGAACGGCGCGCCATCAGCGGCCTGGCTGGGCTGTATGCCACCCGCATGCTGGGCCTGTTCATGGTGCTGCCGGTACTGGCGCTCTATGCCGACGACCTGGCCGGCGCCACGCCGCTGCTGGTGGGGCTGGCGCTGGGCGTCTACGGTCTGACCCAGGCAGTCCTGCAGATTCCCTTCGGCCTGCTCTCCGACCGCCTCGGGCGCAAACCGGTGATCGCCGGCGGCCTGCTGCTGTTTCTGCTTGGCAGCGTCGTGGCCGCCCAGGCCGATACCATTGGCGGCGTCATCCTCGGGCGCTGCCTGCAGGGCAGCGGGGCGGTGGCCGCCGCTATCATGGCGCTGTTGGCCGACCAGACCCGCGAGCAGGTACGCACCGCGGCCATGGCCACCATCGGCCTCTCCATCGGGGTGGCTTTCGCCGTGGCCATGGTGCTGGGGCCCTGGCTGGCCTCGGCCTTCGGGCTGTCCTCGGTCTTCTGGTTCACGGCCCTGCTGGCCGCGCTGGGCCTGGCGGTGCTGTGGAAGCTGGTGCCGCCGGCGCCGCGTCGCCTGCGGCACCGCGACGTGGGCATCGACCGCCGCCAGCTGGCCGGAATCCTCACCCGCGCCGATCTGTGGCGGCTCGACCTGTCGATCTTCGCCCTGCACCTGGTGTTGATGGCGATCTTCGTCGCCGTGCCCTTCCGCCTGGTCGAGGCCGGCATCGCCGCCGAGCGTCACGGCCTGGCCTACCTGGGGATCATGGTGCTGGCCTTCGCCTGCATGGTGCCGCTGGTGATCGTGGCCGAGAAGCGCCACCGCATGCGCGGCATGTGCCTGCTGGCTATCGGCGGCATCGCCGTCAGCCTGGCCGGTCTGGCCGGGGTCGGTGGCGGCTGGCTGCTGTTTGCTTGGCTGCTGCTGTTTTTCACGGCCTTCAACCTGCTCGAAGCCACCCTGCCGTCGATGCTCAGCAAGCTGGCGCCGGCCGGGGCCAAGGGCACTGCCATGGGCGTCTACTCCACCAGCCAGTTCCTGGGGGCCTTCCTGGGCGGCCTGCTGGGTGGCCTGCTGGCCCAGCAGTGGGGGCTGCCGGCGGTGTTCATCGGCTGCGCCCTGCTGGCCGCACTGTGGTGGCTGGTGATGCTGGGGATGCCGGTGCCGCCGCATCTTTCCAGCGAGGTGGTGGCGCTCGACGACGACCACCCCGAAGGCACCATGGAAACACTGATGGCGAGCTTTGCCGAGGTGGCCGGCGTCGAGGATGTGCTGGTCGTGCCCGAGGAGCGGCTGGCCTATCTTAAGGTGGACCGGCGGCATCTCGACGAAGACGCCCTGGACCGCCTGATCCGTTCCAACCGCCATCGCGGCGGCTAGCCCTGAATCCGGGCGCCCAACGGCGCCCCGGGGCGCCTGTTTCCACACGCTCGACCCACGACACGAGCTGAATCAACGAATAGGGAGTTCCACCATGGCCCGAGGCGTCAACAAGGTCATACTCATCGGCAATCTGGGGCAGGACCCGGAGGTGCGCTTCATGCCGTCCGGCAACCCCGTGGCCAATCTGCGCCTGGCCACCACCGACACCTGGACCGATCGCCAGAGCGGTCAGCGCCAGGAGCGCACCGAGTGGCATTCGGTGGTCATGTTCAACAAGCTGGCGGAGATTTCCCAGCAGTACCTGAAGAAGGGCTCGCGAATCTACATCGAGGGCCGGCTGCAGACCCGCAAGTGGCAGGGCCAGGATGGCCAGGACCGCTATACCACCGAGATCGTCGCCAACGACATGCAGATGCTGGACTCCCGCGGCGGCGGTGGCGATTTCCAGGGCGGCGGGGCGCCTCGTCAGGGCGGCTATCAGCAGGGCGGCGGCTACGGCGGCCAGCCCCAGCAGCAGGGCAACTACGGTGCCGCCCCGCCGCCCCAGGGGGGCAACTTCGCCGGCGGACAGCCCCAGCAGCGTCCGGCTCCCCAGCCGGCGCCGATGCCCCAGCAGGGAGGCGGTCAGCAGGGCAATCCCCAGCAGGGTGGCCAGCAGCAGGGCAGCTACGGCGCCCCCGATCCGGGTAGCTTCGACGACTTCGATGACGAGATTCCGTTCTAGTCGAATCCTCTGAAGCGTATTTCCAGTCTGCGGGAGGGTCTGGCGTGAAGCTGCTGATACTGGATGCCGGGCACTGCCTGAACCTGGCCCTGGCCAGGGTGGCGCATCGGCGTAGCGATACCGAGTTGGTGATCGAGTCCGGCCTGGAGATTGATGCCCACCGGCTGCGCGAGTTGGCGCCGGACGCGGTCATCATGCCGCCGCTCTCCGGCCCCATGGATATCGAGCCGGCGACGGTGGTCGCCCACGGTCACGGCGTCGACGCCTGCCTGGCGGCCTGCCGGGAAACCGATACGCCGCTGGTGTGGTGCGTCTCCGACCAGCTCTACCAGGACGGCTTCGATACGCCCATCGACGAGCACGTGATTCCCGCCCCGCGGGACGAGAGCCTGCGTCGGCTGATCGCCATCGGCGATCGCATCCGCAGCGGCCATCCGCGCCATCTCATCGTGCGGCTGGGGCCGCTGTTCGCCCTGGAAGGCGGTCACGCCTGGCTCAGCGGCGTCATCGATAGCCTGATCGCCGGAGACGACGTGCGCGCCGCCCAGGACGTGATCTTCTGCCCCACCTCGGCGGATGCCGTGGCCATGGCGCTGGTGGGGATGCTGCACCAGCTGGCCTGTGGCTCCAATGCCTGGGGCGCCTACCACCTGGCCGGCACCGAGCCGGTCAGCGCCTACACCTTCACCTCCCTGGTGCGTACCCAGCTGGCGACGCGGCTCGAAGGCCTCGGCGAGCAGGTCGAGCTGGGCCAGGTCAAGGCGCTCAAGCACCACCATGACCAGCCGCTGCGGCGGGTGCTGAACTGCCGGCGGGTGCTGCAGGCCTTCGGCGTGCACCAGAAGCCCTGGCGCCTGGAGGTGGGGCGCATGCTCGATGAGTGGTGTCAGGCGCGTCGCCCACCGCGGGAAGAGGGTGATGCTCGCCCATGAACGTGTTTCGCAGCCTGCTCTTCTACCTAGGCTATTTCCTGGCCATCCTGGTCTGCGGCGGGCTCTTCCTGCCGGTGGCGCCGCTGCTGCCGCTGCCCGCCCGCTATCGCCTGCTCAATCTCTACAACCATTTCCTGACCGCCTGGTTCCGCTGGACCTGCGGGGTGCGCTACTGCATTCGAGGGCGCGAGCATCTGCCCGAAGGCCCCTGCGTGATCCTGGCCAACCATCAGTGCGAATGGGAGACCCTCTACCTGCAGATCCTCAAGCCGCCGGTGTGCACGGTGCTCAAGCAGGAGCTGTTGCGCATCCCGCTGTTCGGCTGGGGGCTTAGGCTGCTGCATCCCATCGCCCTGGATCGCTCCCGCCCCGCCCGGGCCATGAAGCAGGTGCTGTCCCAGGGCGTGGCGCGCCTGCGGGAGGGGCTCTCGGTGCTGATTTTTCCGGAGGGGACTCGGGTGGCGCCGGGACAGCGCCGTCGCTACAACAAGAGCGGCACGGTGATCGCTTGCCGCGCCGGGGTGCCGGTGCTGCCAGTGGCACACAACGCCGGCGAGCGCTGGCCGGGGCGCCACTGGGTCAAGAACCCGGGCACCCTGAACGTGGTGGTGGGCGAGCCGATCGCCACCGCCGGACGCAGCGCCGACGAGGTGCTGGCCGAGGCGGAGGCGTGGATCGAGGCGCGCCTGGCCGAAATCTCCGAGGTGCCGCGGCCGGTGCCCGCCGAGAAGCCCGCCTGACGGCGCCGGCTCAAGGGTCAGAGTGGCCGGCGCAAACGCCAGCGGCGCCCCAAGGGGCGCCGCTGGCGTTACGCTGAGGCGTCAGGGCGGCGTCAGCCCCGGTATTTCTCCAGCACCAGGCAGGCGTTGGTGCCCCCGAAGCCGAAGCTGTTGGAGAGCACCCGCTCGACGGTCGCCTCATCGCGACGCTGGGTGACGATATCGAAGCCGTCTGCCTGCTCGTCGAGCGCTTCGACGTTGGCCGAGGCGGCGATGAAGTCGTTCTCCATCATCAGCAGCGAGTAGATCGCCTCCTGCACGCCGGTGGCGCCCAGCGAGTGGCCGGTCAGCGACTTGGTGGAGCTCATGGCCGGGGTGGTATCGCCGAACACCTCACGGATCGCCTTGAGCTCGGCGACATCGCCCACCGGGGTGGAGGTGCCATGGGTGTTGATGTAGTCGATCTTGCCGTCGACGCTGGCGAGCGCCTGGCGCATGCAGCGTACCGCGCCCTCACCGGAGGGGGCGACCATGTCGTAGCCGTCGGAGGTCGCGCCGTAGCCCACGACTTCGGCATAGATCTTGGCGCCCCGGGCCTTGGCATGTTCGAGCTCCTCGAGCACCAGCATGCCGCCGCCGCCGGCGATGACGAAGCCGTCGCGGGCCTGGTCATAGGGGCGCGAGGCCTTGTCGGGGGTCTCGTTGTAGTGGGTGGAGAGCGCGCCCATGGCGTCGAACAGGCACGACAGGGTCCAGTGCTCCTCCTCCCCGCCGCCGGCGAAGACCACGTCCTGCTTGCCCATCTGGATCTGCTCCATGGCGCTGCCGATGCAGTGGGCCGAGGTGGCGCAGGCCGAGGAGATCGAGTAGTTGACCCCCTTGATCTTGAAGGGCGTGGCCAGGCAGGCGGACACGGTGCTGCCCATGGTGCGGGTCACTCGGTAGGGCCCCACGCGGCGCAGCCCTTTTTCGCGCATGACGTCGGCGGCCTCGACCTGGTTGGCGCTGGAGGCGCCGCCGGAGCCGGCGATCAGCCCGGTGCGCTCGCTGGACACCATCTCCGGGGCGAGCCCCGCATCCTCGATGGCCTGGGCCATGGAGACGTAGGCGTAGGCCGCGGCGTCACCCATGAAGCGGCGCAGCTTGCGGTCGACCAGGCTGTCGAGGTCGATGTCCACGACGCCGGCCACCTGGCTTCTGAAGCCACGCTCGGCGTAGTCTTCCTTGAAGCGAATGCCCGAGCGCCCCGTTTTCAGGGCTTCGGTAACCGCGTCGCGGTCATTGCCCAGGCAGGACACGATGCCCAGTCCAGTGACTACCACTCGTCGCATGGGAGCCTCCTGATCAGAAGTTCGCGGTAGAGGTGAACAGGCCGACGCGCAGGTCGGTGGCCTGGTAGATGTCGCGACCGTCCACGGACACCGTGCCGTCGGCGATGCCGAGGATCAGGCGCCGGGTGATGATGCGCTTGATGTCGATCTTGTAGGTGACCTTACTGGCGTCGGGCAGGATCTGGCCGGTGAACTTGACCTCGCCGCAGCCCAGGGCGCGGCCGCGGCCGGGATGGCCCAGCCAGCCCAGATAGAAGCCCACCAGCTGCCACATGGCGTCCAGCCCCAGACAGCCCGGCATCACCGGATCGCCGGGGAAGTGGCAGTCGAAGAACCACAGGTCGGGATGGATATCCAGCTCGGCGACCAGCTCGCCCTTGCCGTGATCGCCGCCGTCTTCGTAGATCCGCGTGATGCGGTCGAGCATCAGCATGTTGGGGGCCGGCAGCTGGGCATTGCCGGGGCCGAACAGTTCGCCGCGGCTGCATGCCAGCAGCTCTTCGCGTTCGAAGGAGTGTTGCTTGGTCACTGGGTCGTTCCGAGTCGCAGTTGTTGTGGGCCTCCCGCAGCGTGGCGGGCGCGTCGTCTGGCGGCGCCCCTCGCCCGGGCGGCCCCGCCTAGTCTACTGGCCGTGGCCGATGAATGCACGCCGGGCATGACGCGCCGCCGCCGAAGGATTAAAGTGTGGCGCCAACCGGCCGATAGGGGTTGCCAAGCAGGCGACTCGTGACGCCGCTCTTCCTACGCCCGTTACCGCGGACCCTGACATGCTGTCTTCCACGACCCTCAATCGCCCTCTGGCCTGGGCGGCCCTGGCCGCACTGCCGGCCTGCATCTGGCTGCCCGACCCCGGGCTGCGGCTGGTCGCGGTGGGCATTGTCGCGCTGGGGGGCGCCGACGCCTGGCGTCAGCTGCGGCGCGACCGACAGCATGCCGACCTGATGCAGCAGGCGCTGATGCTTTCCGAAGAGGGGGTGCAGATCACCGACGCCCGGCATCGTATCCTGGCGGTCAATCCGGCCTTCACCCGTATCACCGGCTTTACCGAAGAGGAGGTTCGCGGCCTCAATGCCAGCAATCTGGTGGCCGCCCGACACGATGCGGCCTTCTTCAAGCGTTACTGGCAGACCCTGGAGAGCAAGGGGCGCTGGGAAGGGGAGATCTGGAGCCGCCGCAAGCAGGGTGACGACTACCCCGAGTGGCTGCGCATCAAGGCGATCACCGATGCCCGCGGCCGCATTCGCCACTATGTCGGCACCTTCACCGATATCTCGGTGCACAAGGCCCGCGAGCAGGACCTGCGGCGCATCGGCTTCGAAGACCCGTTGACGGGCCTGCCCAACCGGCGCCGGCTGCACGACCTTATGACCTCGCGGCTGCGCCATCTGCGCGCCGGGGAGAGCCTGGATATCGCCATCATCGACATCGACGGTTTCAAGTCGGTCAACGATAGCCTGGGCGTCGAACAGGGCGACCGCCTGCTGGCCCGTTTCGGTCAGCGCCTGGTGGGCCATGTGGCCGGCGGCGTGGTCGGGCGCTTGGGCGGCGACGAATTTCTGGTGATCCGTACCACCACCTTCGATGACCACGACAACTGGATTGCCGGTCTGCGCCAGCATTTGGGGGAGCCCTTCGAGATCGGCAGTCGCTCGCTGCGCCTGGGGCTGTCCATCGGCAGCTGCCGGGCACCGGAGGACGGTCGCGACTCGGGAGTGCTGTTCCAGCGCTTGGAATCGGCGCTCTACTCGGCCAAGCGCCACGGCCGCAACGTCAGCCAGCGCTTTCGTCCTGCGCTGGACGTCCAGGAAAGCCCCCACATGGCGCTGGTCTATGCCCTGCGCGATGCCCTGGCCAACGGTGATCAGCTGGAGCTTCACTATCAGACTCAGCATCGCACCCGCGACGGCGCGGTGGTCGGCATGGAGGCGCTGCTGCGCTGGCGCCACCCGGAGCACGGCATGGTCTCCCCGGGGGATTTCATCCCCCTGGCGGAGCGGCATGGTCTGATGGGCCAGCTGGGCAACTGGGTCATTGACGAAGCCCTGGGGCAGATGGCGCGCTGGCGTGAGCTGGGCCTCCCGCTGCTTCCGGTGTGGATCAACATCTCGGCGATCCAGATGTTCCAGGGCGAGCTGGAGTCGGCGCTCTCCTCGGGGCTGGCGCGTCACGGCATTTCCGCCGACCAGCTGGGCCTGGAGCTGACCGAGTCGGTGCTGCTCGACGAGCGGGCCGGCGATATCGTGCCGCGGCTCGAGGCGCTGCGTCAGCGCGGCCATCGAATCGCCATCGACGACTTCGGCACCGGGTACTCGTCGCTGAGCTATCTCAAGCGCCTGCCCCTGGACAAGATCAAGCTCGACCGCGCCTTCATTCGCTCGCTGCCCAACGACCCCGCCGATGCCGCTATCGTCAGCGCCGTGCTGGCCATGGCCCGGGGCCTGGCCATGGACGTGGTGGCAGAGGGGGTGGAGACCGAGGGACAGCTGACGTTCCTGAACGATGCCGGCTGCGCGCTGGTGCAGGGCTTCTTCTACTCGCGGCCGGTCTCGGCCCAGGCCCTGGAAGCGCAGTGGCAGGCCGCACCCGAGGGTGCGTCGGCGGCCCCCGGCGCGCTGCGCTCTAACCCCACCCCCTGAGCGACCCTTGCCCCCTCACCCGTGACGAGGCTATCGCGGCGTCAAGGCCGTCCTAGCCGCGGCGCAGGCCGCGCGCCGGACTTGGCCAGCAGCAGCTGGCAGGTGCCGATGCTGCGCTCCGTAAATCCCCCCTCGCAGTAGCAGAGGTAGTAGCGCCACAGGCGGATGAAGCGCTCGTCGTAGCCGAGCCGGCGGACGCGCTCGAGGCTGGCCTCGAAGCGATGGCGCCACTCGCGCAGGGTGCGCGCATAGTGGGGGCCGATCTCGTCCAGGGCGAGGACGTTGAGCGAGGTGCGCCGGGTCAGGCCGTCGAGCAGGGCGCGGTGGGAGGGCAAGAAGCCGCCGGGAAAGACATGGCGCTTGATGAAGTCCATCTCCCGCTTGGCCGCCTCGAAGCGCTGGTCGCGGATGGTGATCGCCTGCAGCATGGCCAGGCCGTCGTCGGTCAGCAGCCGGTCGAGGGTGGCCAGGTAGGTGTCCAGGTATTCATGGCCCACCGCCTCGACCATCTCCACCGAGATCAGCCGATCGTAGCGACCGGTGAGCTCGCGGTAGTCCTGCTGGAGCAGGGTGATGCGCTCGCCAAGGCCCTCCTCCTCGATGCGCCGAGCGACATGAGCGTACTGCTCGGCGGAGATGGTGGTGGTGGTGACCCGACAGCCGCGGGTGCGGGCGGCATGAATCGCCAGGCCGCCCCAGCCGGTGCCGATCTCCAGCAGGTGATGGTCGGGACCAACGCCCAGCGCATCCAGCATCACATCCAGCTTGTGGGTGGAGGCCTCCTCCAGGCTCGCCTCGGCATGCGGGAAGAGGGCGCTGGAGTACATGCGGTGCTCGCGGTCGAGGAAGGTCGCGAAGAGCTCGTTGCCGATGTCGTAATGGGCGGCGATGTGGCGCCGTGCGCCGCGCCGCGTATTGCGTCGCAGGGCGTTGAGGGCGCCGAGCAGCCAGCGGCCGATTCGCGCGGGACCGTTTTCCAGCTCGCCGTTGACGCGCTCCAGGTTGAGGGCGAACAGGCGGATCAGCGCCACCAGGTCATCGGCGTCCCAGTCCCCGTCGATATAGGCTTCGGCGGCCCCTACGCTCCCGCCCAGTGCCAGGCGCCGCCAGGCCCTGGGACGACGCACCACCAGCGTGACCCGCAGCGGGCCGTCCTGGCCCAGGTGGTAGCACTGGCTGCCCTCGATCAGGGTGATCTTTCCCCCCTCGAGGCGCTGCAGCTGGGCCAGCAGCCGGGGGCGCAGCCAGCGGGTCAATTGGTCGGTCTCTTCCGCCAGGGGGCGGGGGGGGCTAGCAGAGCGCAGGGTGTTCACGATGAACCCTCCTTACGGGATCTCGGGGCGGGACCGGGGTGGTCGTGGATCGGCACGCGCTTGAGCCACAGGCGCAGCGCCTCGAAGTGGATGCCGGCCAGGGTCTTGAGGTTCATCCACGGCTGGCGCGCCAGGGTGGCGAGTAGCACCCCGCGGGTCGCGGGGCGGGCCGTCAGGGTCAGGGTGGCATCGAAATGACGCCGGCCATCCTTCCAGGTCTCCATGTGCATCATCAGCGCCTCGCCGGGCGTGTTGAAGCGCCAGCGATAGGTCATGTCCATGGGGTTGAAGGGCGAGACGTGCATCGCCTTGGCGAATTCGGCGCGGTGGACACGGCGCTGCGGCGCGACGGGACAGGCGTAATAGGCCCGCTCGCCCCAGGGGGTGTTGCTCACCTCGCCGAGCAGGGCGCGCAGCTCGCCCGCGGCGTCAAAGGCGTAGTAGAGCGAGATCGGATTGAAGCCCATGCCGAGGGTGCGTAGCTGGGTCAGCAGGCAGATCCGTCCATCCGGCGCCCAGCCCAGCTGGCGCTCGATCTCCTCCTGGGCGACCTGTTTCAGCGGCCGGTCGTGAGCGGGCAGGTCGTCCTGGGCAGGGGCCTTGTTGAGAGGGGCCTTGTTGAGATAGTCCTCGCGGCGAAAGCGGGCCAGCGCCGGACGCCGGGCGCTGAAGCCGGGCACGCCGTCGAACAGCCCGGGCAGCTCTTCCAGGTCGAGCCAGGCCATCCACACCTGGTAGGTGAAGGCGTGGTGACGCGGCAGCAAGCGACGATGACACAGGCTGCCGCGGTAGATCCGCGAGCGCGGCGTCGCGATCATGCCGGGATGCCCTCGGCGGCAGGCCGTGCGGCATCGGTCGGTGTGCCCGGCGGCGGCGTCTCTTCGTCGCAGCCCAGGCCCCTGGCGACCCGCAGGGTGCTCCACACCCCGTCCTCGTGGAAGCCGTTGCGCCAGTAGGCGCCGCAGAAGTGGGTTCGGCTCGCCCCGCCCGAGATCTCCCCGTGGCGTGCCTGGGCGGCATGGCCCGCCAGGGTGAACTGCGGGTGAGCGTAGGTGAAGCGGCCCAGCACTCGGGCCGGGTCGACGGCGGCCGTGTCGTTGAGCGTTACGCAGAAGGTGTGCGGTGCGTCCAGGCGCTGCAGGATGTTCATGTCATAGGTCACCGAGACGCGGGCGGCTTCGCCGCGGCCGTCGAGGCGGTAGTTCCAGCTCGCCCAGGCGCGGGGGCGGCGCGGCAGCAGGCGGGTGTCGGTATGCAGCACCACGTCGTTGTCGCGGTAGGGCAGAGCGCCGAGGATCTCGCGCTCGGTGGCGCCGGCGTCATCCAGCAGGGCCAGCGCCTGATCGGCGTGGCAGGCCAGCACCACCTGGTCGAAGCGCTCGACGCCCTGGTCGGTGCGCAGTGCAACGCCGTCGGTCAGGCGGCGGATGCCGCGTACCGGGGTCGAGAGGCGGATGCGCTCGGAGTAGGGAGCGGTCAGCGCCGGGATATAGGCGCGCGAGCCGCCCACCAGGGTGTACCACTGGGGCCGGTCGTTCACCGACAGCAGGCCGTGGTGGCGGAAGAAGCGCAGGAAGAACAGCGCCGGGAAGGCGCGCAGGCTATCGATGCTGGCCGACCAGATGGCGGCGCCCATGGGCAGCAGGTAGCGGGTCTGGAACGCCTGGCCGTAACCGCCGCTTTCCAGATACGCCCCCAGGGGGGTGGCGGCATCCAGCCGGTCGCCGTCGAGGTCGCGTAGGGCGCGGCGGTTGAAGCGCAGGATGTCGGCCAGCAGGCGGTAGAACGCGGGGCGCAGCAGATTGCGACGCTGGGCGAACAGGGTCGCCAGGGTATGGCCGTTGTACTCGAAGTCGCGATCGGTCTGGTGCACCGAAAAGCTCATCTCGGTGGGCTGGCTGGCGACCCCCAGCGTCGCCATCAGGCGCTGGAAGTGGGGGTAGGTCCAGTCGTTGAAGACGATGAAACCGGTATCGATGGCGTAGCGGCGGCCGTCGAGTTCGACATCCACGGTGGCGGTGTGACCGCCCAGGCGTTCGCCGGCCTCGAACAGCGTGACCTCGTGACGGGGGCTCAGGTACCAGGCGGCCGCCATGCCGCTGATACCGCTCCCCACCACGGCGATGCGCTGTGGCTGGGGGGGCAGGGACAAGCAGGGTGCGTTCATGGCTGGGCCTCCGTGGCCGATGACCGGGACAGGCGTCGCCCGAGCCGGAAGCGCAGCCCGGGCGGCAGAAGGCCGAGCAGGCGCAGCGCCAGGGTGAAGCGACGCGGAAAGTGGATGTCCAGGCGGCGTCGGGCCAGCCCGGCGAGAATGGCCTTGGCGGCGGCGTCGGCGGGGATGCGCATCGGCATGGCGAAGTCGTTGCGCTCGGTCAGCGGCGTCTCGACGAAACCGGGATGGATCACGCTGACGTCGATGCCTTCGGCGTGGAGGTCCTGGCGCAGCGACTCCAGGAAGTGGCTCAATGCCGCCTTGGAGGCGCCGTAGGCTTCGGCCCGGGGCAGCGGCAGGTAGGCCGCGGCGCTGGAGGTGGCGGCGAGCAGCGGATGGTGGCCCTGTGCCCTGGCCCGGCGCAGCAGCGGCAGGGCCGCCTCGATGCAGTGAATGGTGCCGAAGACGTTGACGGTGAAGACCCGCTCGACCAGTGCGGCATCGAAGTCATGCACCTCCAGGTACTCGCAGGTGCCGGCGTTGAGCAGCGCCAGGTCGAGGCCGCCGAAGGCGTCGGCGAGTCGCTCGCCGGCGCGAGCCACGGCGTCCCGGTCGGTCACGTCCAGCGGCAGCGCCAGGGCATTGTCATATCCCGCGGTGAGCTGGGCCAGCGCGCCTTCTCCCCGGGCGCTCAGCGCGACGCGGTGTCCCTGCGCCAGCAGCCGCAGGGCCAGGGCGCGCCCGATGCCGGAGGTGGCACCGGTCAGCCAGATGCGTTGGGTCGCGGGTCGGGGCATGTGGCCTCCAGTGGATGGCGGCCGTAGCCGCCCTAGCCGAAGCGTCGCTTGAGCTGTCGAATCACCCCGCCAAGCAGCGGCAAGCGCTCATAGAGCAGGGCGCCAACGTCGAAATAGTCGCGGTGGAAGGCCACCCTGCCGCTGCCGTCGGCGGCAAAGCGCAGCCGGGAGCAGCCCTCGACCCGGATGTCGCGCCCTTTCGCCAGTCGGGGATGGGCCAGATGCAGGGTCCAAGTGGCGAAGGCGGTATCGCCCAGACGCTGTCGCTCATGGAACTCGAACCGGCACGACGTCACATTCTCGTACAGGCTGGCGAAGTAGCGTTCCAGCGCCTCTGCTCCCTCTATGCGGTGCAGCGGGTCGATAAATTCGACGTCCTCAGTATAGAACCTGTAAAGTTCTTTTGTACAGCTTTTGTCAAGATTATTGAAGAAGCCGCAGAAGGCTTCCAGGTGCGGGTCCCGGTGCATGGGGCGTACCTCTCGGTGTGGCCTGGCTCAGTCGGCCTTGAGCGCGGCGAAGGCCGCTAGGGCGCGGGCTCGGGCCTCCTTGTGATCGACGATGGGCGGCGGATAGCCGATCTCATCCCGGCGGTCGGTCGGCGGGGCATGACGGGCCTTGGCCGGCAGGCCGGCTAGCTCGGGCAGCCACTCGGCGAGAAAGCGGCCCTCAGGGTCGAAGCGCTGAGACTGGGTGGTGGGATTGAAGATGCGGAAATAGGGGGCGGCATCGGTGCCGGTGGAGGCCGCCCACTGCCAGCCGCCGTTGTTGGCGCTGAATTCGCCGTCCACCAGGTGGCGCAGGAAGAAGGCCTCGCCGCGTCGCCAGTCGATCAGCAGGTGCTTGGCGAGAAACATGGCGGTGATCATGCGTAGCCGGTTGTGCATCCAGCCGGTGCTCACCAGCTGGCGCATGGCGGCGTCGACGATGGGGTAGCCGGTGCGGCCTTCGCACCAGGCGGCGAAGCCCGCCTCGTCGTCGCGCCAGGCGAGTTGCTCGGTGTGGGCCTGGAAGGGGCGGTGGCGACACACCCGGGGGAAGCCGAAGGCGATGTGCTGGTAGAACTCGCGCCACACCAGCTCGTTGACCCAGGCGACCAGACCGGCGTTGCCCTCGGCCAGCTGGCCGTCATTCTCGGCCAGCACCGCCTGCAGGCACTGGCGATGGGAGAGCATGCCCAGCGCCAGGTAGGGCGAGAGCTCGCTGGTGCCGTGGGTCGCCGGAAAATCGCGCTGCTGGGCGTAGTGCCGGGCGCGAAAGCGCAGGAAGCGCTCGAGCCGGTCGGCGGCCGGGCCCTCCCCGGCGGGCCATCGGCGGCCGTCGATGGGGGCGTCCGGCAGCTCGGGCTGTGCGGGCAGCGGATCGCCGGCAATGCCGGTGTCCGCCTGGGGCGCCGGGGTGTCGGCAAGGGTCAGGCGCTCCGGGGACAGCTGGCGATGCCAGCGCTTCGCGAAGGGGGTGAAGACGCCGTAGTAGTCCCCCTTGCCGGTCAACAGCTCGCCGGGCGCGAAGGCCACGCCGTCGTGGTGGCCGTGAGCATCGAGCCCGTTGGCCTGGAAGGCCTCGACTACCGCCCGGTCCCGGGCCACCTCGTTCAGCGGGTACTCGTGGTTGAAATGCAGCGCCGTGGCGCCGACGTCGCGGGCGATGGTCAGCAGCGCTTCGGGGGCCTGGTCGAAGGCCTCGAGGTCGCGATGGAGCAGCGGGATATTGAGCCCGGCCAGGGCCTCGCCCAGCGCCGCCACGCCGCGGTGCCAGAAATCCAGCTTGTTGGCGCCGTGCCCGTGGCGCTGCCACTGGGGCAGGCAGCGCAGGAAGACCGCCACCACCGGCCCCTGGCGGGCCGCGGCGGCCAGGGCGGCGTTGTCGGTAATGCGCAGGTCGCTACGAAACCACATCAGGACGGGTGGCATGGCGGCTCCTTGGGCGTGGCGATCGGAGGGGGCGATCACGCCTCGTGCAGCAGGGTGCCCAGGCGGGTGATGGCCGGGGGCAGATCGTCGCCGAGCAGCGCCACCTGGCTGGCCTTGAGGTCGCTCTGGCGAATCCGCGCCACCGGCCCACACAGCGCCAGCGGCACCTCCAGCTGCTCTGCCAGGCGTGGCAGCTGGCGGCGGATCAGGTCGGCGCGTTCGGCGCGGCCGCTGGCCATCAGCAGGGCCGAGGCCTTGAGTCGCTCCGCTGCCAGCGGCAGCTCACCCAGCGGCAGGGGAGCGTCGAACAGCTGGATATGGTAGCCGGCATCGCTGGCCGCCAGTGCCGCCAGTAGCAGCCACAGGGGGCCCGGGTCGTCGGGTAGCGGGGTCATCAGCAGGCGCGGTCCCTGGCTTACCTGGTTGGCGTGGTAGAGCCGCGTGCCGATGCAGGTACGCAGAAAGGCCTCCAGGGCTCGGCGCTGCAGGGCGGCGCCGAGCTGGTCCTCCCAGCGCTCCTCCAGTTCGCGCACGGCCGGCTGCCACAGCTCGGCCAGGCAGGTGGGCACCGGATAGAGCGACATCCCCTGGTGGAACAGCGCCTCCAGGCGCGCCAGGTCCAGGGCTTCCACCGCCGCGACCAGCTGGCGCCGCTGGCTCGGCCAGTCGCCGGACGCCGGCTCGGGGTCGGGGACGACCTCCGGCTGGTCGAGCAGGTCCTTGACCTGGCTGACCGGGACGCCGCGGTTGAGCCACTGCAGGATGCGTTCGACGCGCTCGATGTCCTCGCGGGCGTAGAGGCGGTGCCCCTTGGGGGTACGCTGGGGGCAAATCAGCCCGTAGCGACGCTCCCAGGCGCGCAGGGTGACCGAGTTGACACCGGTGAGTCGGGACACCTCGCGTATCGGGTACAGCGGCGTGTCGGCCGGGTGGGTCGCCTTGTCGGTCATGCTGCGCTTGCCTCCTGGTTGGGCGGGACCGAACGCCTCCGCCTGTCGTCACCTTGGTCCGGGCGCCTTCGCCCTGCATCTCGCGGTATTGTACACCAGTCTGGCGGTGTACAACTGCCGCCAGCGGCCGGATCAGTCATCTTCCGCCAGCGCCTGGCCGAGGTGGTGGCCGGACAGCCAGGCGTCCTCGACGCGGGGCCCGCGCCAGCCGTCGCCGCACAGCGCCAGGCCGTCGGTCCCGCGCCGGTAGTCGCGGTTGACCGCCTCGCCGCTGGCGAACACATCGGGCTGGGCATAGCGCCAGCGGTGGGCGCCCGCCTCGCTGGGCGCGGGAAGCGTGACGCCCGCAGGCAGCACCTCGCCCAGGGCGTCGAGCAGCGCGGCCGCCACCCAGGAGGCGTCGGCCTCCAGGTGTTCCTGGCTCCAGGTCAGCCTGGCCAGCAGGGTCAGGCTTTCCCCCTGTCCTTCGCGGCCGGGCTTGGTGTCGTTGCGGGCCACGAAGCGCAGCGGCCCCTCGGCCGGCATGGCCGCCTGCCAGTCCTCCGGCACGCCGGGCAGGCGCGGTAGCGGTGCTGAGAAGCGTGCCCAGGCGGCCCAGCAGGGGCGCTGGATGACCCGGCGGCAGGCCTCGGCGAGCGCCGCGTCATGGGGCGCCACCAGGGGTTCGGCCTGGGGCGAGGGAGCGCTCACAACCACCCGGGCGTAGGGCCCGTGGCGATGGCCGCCGTGGTCGTGCAGCCACCAGCCAGTGCTATCGCGGCTAAGCTGGACGATGCGCGTTTCGGCGTGCAGCGTCAGGCCTTCGGCCAGGTGGCGGGTGATGGCGCTCATGCGCGGCGTGCCGATATAGCGGGTGCGGCCGTCATGGTGGCTGTGCCACTGGCCGCCCTCCACGCGCCACACCCGCTGGGGCCAGGGAGCGATGCGTCGGTCCCGGGACCAGGCTTCCACTTCCCGCTGAAAGCTCGGGTCCCTTACGCTGAAGAACTGGGCGCCGATATCCAGGTGGGCACCCGTCAGCCGCCGGGTCGCCAGGCGTCCGCCGGGGCCGCGGGACTTCTCAAACAGCGTCACCGGCCGGCCGGCCGCGGTGAGGGCGCGGGCGCAGGCCAGGCCGGCGATGCCGGCGCCGATGATGGCGGTGGAGCGGGGAGCCGATGGGGTCATGGGTGCCTCACGCAATTGGGCGGCTTTTCCGCTAGACTAGCAGAAGTGTACAACGGTTGTATAACCAACCTTTCGCCATCAACGATGCCAGGGGAGGAATTCGGGATGCGAGTGCTGATTACCGGAGGCAGTGGGTTCGTCGGACAGCGGCTGTGTCAACGCCTCGATGAGGCGGGGCATCGGCTGCTGGTAGTGTCCCGCGACCCTGAGGCGGTGCGCAGTCGGTTACCCGAGGGGGCCGATCTGCGCCGCTCAGTGCTGGATTTCGTCGACTCCCCGCCCGATGCCATCGTCAACCTGGCCGGCGAGTCGATTGCCGGTCGGCGCTGGAGCGACAACCAGAAGAAGCGGCTGATCGACTCGCGGGTCAACATTACCCGCGACCTGGTGATGCTCTGCGAGCAGCTCAAGCAGGCCAACGGACAGGCGCCGCGGGTGATGGTCTCAGGGTCGGCAATGGGTTACTACGGCGACCAGGGGGACACCGAGGTCACCGAGGAGACGCCGCCCCACGACGAGTTCGCCCATCGGCTCTGCAAGCGCTGGGAGGATGCCGCCAGGGAGGCGACCGCGTTCGGCACTCGGGTGGTACTGCTGCGAATCGGCCTGGTGCTCGACGCCGGCGGCGGCAGCCTGGAGAAGATGCTGCCGCCCTTCAAGCTGGGCCTTGGAGGCCGCTTTGGCGACGGCAAGCAGTTTATGCCCTGGATTCATCGCGAGGATCTGGTGCGGGCGATTCTCTTCCTGCTCGAACGTGACGACCTGGAGGGGCCGGTCAACGGCAGCGCGCCCCACCCGGTGCGCAACGCCGAGTTCGCTCGTACCCTGGCGAAGCAGCTGCGGCGGCCGGCGGCGCTGCCGGTGCCGGCCATCGCCCTGGAAACCGCCTTCGGCGAGATGGCGCGGCTGCTGCTGACCGGTGCCGACATGCGCCCCGCGCGGCTGCTCGAGGCAGGGTTCGAGTTCCACTTCCCGACCCTCGAGCAGGCGCTGGCGGATATCCTCGGCAAGTCCTGACGCTTACCGCCACGAGGCTCAGCGGCTCTCGTCACCCACCGTGACGATGACGCGCACCGAATCCAGGCGTAGGCGGGTGCCCTCGATGGCCTCGTCCAGGGCGGTGCGCTCGGCGCGCAGCGCGGCGATCTCGTCCTCGCGCACTGCCGGGTTGTGGCGCGCCAGGGCCGTCAGGCGGGCCAGCTCGCCGTCCAGGGCCGAACGCATGCGTCCCTGGGCGGCCTCGACGATGGAGGGCAGCTCGCGCTCCGCCTCGCCCTCGCCGCGGTCGAGCAGGTCGCGCAGCACCTCCAGCCGGCTGCGGATCAGGTCTCGCGCCATGGCCTTCTTGACCTTCTGCAGGTTCTTGGAGAGCCCGCTGAAGGAGATCTTGTCGGTGAGGTTGGCGCCCGACTCGTCGAGCAGCACCCGCACCGCGGTGGGCGGCAAGAAGCGGTTGAGGTGCAGCCGCTTCGGTGCCGGGCAGTGGGTGCGAAACACCAGCTCGGCCATTACCCGACCGGCGGGCAGCGCCGGGTGCTTGAGCAGCGCCAGCGCGGTATTGCCCATGGTGCCGTCGAGGATACGCCCCATCATCTCGCGGACCAGCGGATGTTCCCAGGAGAGCCGCTGGACGTCGTCACGGGAGAGCGCACGCAGCCGGGAGAAGGTCGCTGAGAAGCCCTCCTCCCCTTTCACCAGGCCGGGCAGGCCGTCGAGCATCTGCTGGCTGGGCGTCAGGTGCTGGATGCCGCCGCCCAGCTCCTGGCTGTCCACCCCGAAGATGTCCAGGGCCAGGTCGAGGTAGCGGGGCAGGGCGCGGTCCTCGTCCAGCTCGCCGATCGCCGCGGCCACCGCCTCGGCGCGCTCCGGGCGGCAGGCGTTGAGCTCCAGCAGGCGATTGCGGCCGGCGTCGCGCTCGGCCAGGCGGCTCTCGAAGAAGGCGCGGGTCTCTTCCACCACCTCGGTCAGCGCCTCCTCGTCGAGCAGCGCCTCGGCCAGGGGATCGCCGAAGGCGTCGAAGATCTCGCTGCCGATGCCGTGGGGGGCGCTGAAGGCGTCCATGCCGTCCCGGTACCAGCGCAGCATCTTCTCGCCGGGGCTGCCCTCGAACACCGGCACATGGAGCTCGATGGCATGATGCTGGCCGATGCGGTCCAGGCGGCCGATACGCTGCTCCAGCTGGTCCGGATGCAGGGGGAGGTCGAACATCACCAGGTGGCGGCAGAACTGGAAGTTGCGTCCCTCGGAGCCGATCTCCGAGCAGACCAGCACCTGGCAGCCCTCCTCCTCGTCGGCGAAGGCCGCGGCGGCGCGGTCGCGCTCCACCAGGGAGAGTCCCTCGTGGAACACCGGCGCATGGTAGCCGCCCAGCACCCGCAGCGCCTCGGCCAGCCCCTGGGCGGTCTCCCGGTCATGGGCGATCACCAGCACCTTGTCGCCGGCCAGCCCCCCGTCGGCGTCGTCGGCCAGCCGCTCCAGCAGCCAGTTGACCCGGGGATCGATCTGCCACCAGGGCTCCCCGTTGAGAGGGTCGTCGGCCAGGGCGCGGTACATGGCGTCCAGGTAGACCAGCACCTCGGGGTGGTCGAGGCCGGTCTCGATCAGCAGCTCGTCCAGGTAGTCTTCGTCGCGCTCCAGCTTGCGCAGTACCCGGCGGTAGGCGGAGGGCAGGGCGAGCTCGGTGACATGCAGGTGGCGCTCCGGGAAGCCGCCCACGTGGCGGCGACTGTTGCGGAACATCACCCGGCCGGTGCCGTGGCGGTCGAGCAGCTGGTCGCGCAGCTGGTCCCGGGCGGTGGTGCGCTGAGCCTCGCTGGCCTCGGGGTTGGCCAGGGTGTCGAGCAGCGCCAGGCTGTCGGCCTCATTGATCACCGCGGCGACCCGCTCGCGGTCGGCGCCCTCGCCGGGCAGGCGCTCCAGGGCGTCGATCGCCTCGGCCACCTCGACATAGTGGGCCTCCTCCTCGCGGAAGGCGGCCAGGCTGTGGTAGCGGTCTGGGTCGAGAAGGCGCAGGCGGGCGAAGTGGCTCGCCACGCCCATCTGCTCGGGAGTGGCGGTGAGCAGCAGCAGCCCCTCGCTCTCCTGGGCCAGGCGTGCCACGCAGGCGTAGCCGGGCCCCACCTGCTCCTCGCTCCAGTCCAGGTGGTGGGCCTCATCGACGATCAGCAGATCCCAGGCGCAGGCCAGGGCCTGGGACTGGCGGTGGGGGTTGGCGAACAGCCAGTCCTGGCTGGCCAGGATCAGCTGACCGGCCTCGAAAGGGTTGGCGTCGCCGTGGGCCTGGCTCTGCTGCTCGTCGAGCAGGGTCACCTCCAGGGCGAAGCGGCGCAGCAGCTCCACCAGCCACTGATGGCAGAGGCTCGCCGGTACCAGGATCAGCGCCCGTTCGGCGCGGCCGGTGAGCAGCAGGCGATGCAGGATCAGCCCCGCCTCGATGGTCTTGCCCAGCCCCACCTCGTCGGCCAGCAGCACGCGCGGCGCGTGGCGCCGGGCCACTTCGTCGGCGATGTAGAGCTGATGGGGAATCAGGTCGATGCGCGGTCCGGCCAGGCCCAGGGCCGGGTTCTGCTCGATGCGGTGATGATGGTGCAGGGTGCGAAAGCGAAGGTCGAACCAGTCGTTGCGGTCCACCTGGCCGGTGAGCAGGCGGTCGCGGGCCTGGTCGAACTGCATGGTGTCGGCAAGCCGCGCCTCGGGCAGCTCGGTGAGCTCGCCCTGGTCATCCTCGCCGATGTAGACGATCAGGCCGCCCACCTCCTTGCTGTCCTCGACCCGCATCTGCCAGCCGTCGGCGGACCGGATGCGGTCGCCGCTGCCGAACACCACCCGCGTCAGCGGCGCCTGGCGGCTGCTGTAGGTGCGGGTTTCCTGGCTGGCGCCGAACAGGACGGTGACGCTGCGTGCATCGCAGCTGAGGATGGTGCCCAGACCCAGCTCGGCCTCGCCGTCGCTGATCCAGCGCTGGCCGGGTGAAAAGTCGCTCATGGTGCCTCGGAGGATGCTGATAACGGTGCGCACGCCGCCGACGGCTCGAACCGGCGGCAGCAACGGGGCGGGCGATTCTAACGCAAAGCCCGCCCCGGCTTAAGGGTGGCGCTGGCGGGCAGAACCTGCTAGCTCAGTGGCGGCGCAGCCAGCCGTCGAGCTGGGCGCGGGAGAGCTCGCCGACGTGACGCTCCACGGCGCGGCCTTCGGCGTCGAACAGCACCGTGGTGGGCAGCCCGGGCGACTCCATGAGCATCATCAGCTCCTGATGGGGATCGAGCAGCGGGTAGCGAAACGCCAGCGCCTGCTCGTCGAGGTAGCGGACCACCTGCAACAGCTCCTCGCCCTGATTGGCCACCACCACGGTGACGCCATCGCGGGTATCGGCCTCGGCCAGCAGCGGCATCTCGCGCAGGCAGGGCGGGCACCAGGTGGCCCACAGGTTGACCACCACGCGCTCGCCGCGCAGGTCGTGGAGGTGCACCGTCTCGCCCTCGAGGTTCTCCAGGGCGACATCGGGCAGCTCGCCCACCACCATGTTGCCGCCCAGCGGGGCCAGGGTCACCAGCACCAGCCACAGTGCCGAGGCGCCCACCGTCAGCGCCATGGCGCCGATCAGCCGCAGCAGATGGTCGCGCAGGGCCCAGCCGGTCCAGATCAGCGCGGCGAGCAGCCCCCACAGGCCGTGATAGCCCGGCAGCCAGAGCTTGAGGATGTCCAGGGGGGCGGCGGCATAGGCGTCCAGGTGCATCGCCACATGGCCCAGCCGGGCACCCACCAGCCAGGCCAGGATCAGGCCGTTGAACCAGCGCGCCCGGGCGCTGGTGGAGAGCCCCAGCAGCAGCCAGGCGGCGAGAAGCAGCAGCAGCGCACAGGCCAGGGCATAGAGGCGGGGAATCGAAATCAGCACGGGGCCCAGGGCGAAGGCATCCATGGGTATGGCTCCGGGGTGCGGGGTCGGCGCCGGCGGCGGGACCGGGTAGAATCACACGCTTACGACAGCGTTTCGATAAAGGCATGCCTACTGTTCATCGACAGGGCCAGCTTTTCAAGCGCCGCTATGCCACCCGGTGGGAGCCGTTCATGGTCAACAAGCCTCTCGATACCCTGCGTGCCCTGGCCATTGGCAGCCAGGCACTGGGGTTCATCGCCATCATCACCCTGGAAACCCTGATGGGCAATGCCGCTCGGCCCTGGCAGGGGCTGACCCTGGCGCTGATGGTGGCCTTTGCGCTGGCGCTTGCCGTGGTGCGGCTCTATCGGCGCAACAAGGCGCGCAAGGCGCTGGACCGGCGCCTGGCGGACGACGAGGACGACGATGCGCCCTGACGCGGGGTGCTGAGCTGCGCAGGCGGCTGAGGAGAGAGGAGAACGCATGATGCACGGCGACTCGCAGGAGGCGAACCAGGAGGCCCGCCGCGAGAGGCGGCGGCGATGGGGGCTGGCAGCAGGCCTGCTGTCGGGACCGCTGCTGGCCCTGCTGGTGATGCTCGCGTCGCCACCGGCCCAGCTGTCACCGACCGCCTGGCAGGTGGTGGCGCTCACGGTCTGGATGGCCGCCTGGTGGGTCGCCGAGCCGGTGCCCATCGCGGTGACCGCGCTGCTGCCGGTGGCGGTGCTGCCGCTGATGGGCACGGCGCCCATCGCCGAGGTGGCGACGCCCTATGCCAACCCGCTGATCTTTCTGTTCCTCGGCGGCTTCCTGTTGGCCGAAGCCATCCAGCGCTGGAACCTGCATCGGCGCATCGCCATGCTGGTGCTGCATGTCTCCGGGCATCGGCCCCATCAGCTGGTGGGCGGCTTCATGATCGCCACTGCCGGGCTCAGCATGTGGGTCAGCAATACCGCCACGGCGGCGCTGATGGTGCCCATCGGCCTGTCGGTGCTGGGGCTGCTGGAGCGCCAGGGCGGGGTCGGCGCCAGCCGGCACATGGCGCTGACGCTGCTGCTGGGTATCGCCCTGGCGGCCAATATCGGCGGCATGGGGACGCTGATCGGCACCCCGCCCAATGCATTGCTGGCCGGCTTCATGGCCGACAACTACGGTATCGAGATCGGCTTCGCCCAGTGGATGCTGCTGGCGTTGCCGCCGGCGGTGGTGCTGCTGGCGCTGGCCTGGTGGCTGTTGACCCGACTGGTCTACCCGCTGCCCCGGGATGTCGTGCCGGGCATCGCCGGGCTGCTGCGCGAGCAGGCCGATGACCTGGGGCGCATGACCGGCCCCGAGCGCCGGGTGGCGATGATCTTCGCGCTGGTGGCGCTGGCCTGGGTGACGCGCCCGCTGCTCCAGACGCTCTTGCCGGGGCTGGAACTGAGCGATGCCGGGATCGCGGTGATCGGCGCTCTGCTGCTGTTCGTGACCCCGGCTCGCTGGCAGACTCGCCAGTTCCTGCTCGACTGGGAGAGCGCGCGCCACCTGCCCTGGGGGGTGCTGATCCTGGTCGGGGGTGGCCTGAGCCTGGGCAGTGCCATCGAGAGCAGCGGCCTGGCCGCCGCGGTGGCCGAGGGGCTGTCGGCCTTCGGCGACTGGCCGTCCTGGACCCTGGTGACCCTGGTGGTGCTGGTGGTGATGCTGATGAGCCATGTGACGAGCAACACCGCGACGGCGGCGGCCATCCTGCCGCTGACCGCCTCGCTGACCGTCAGCCTGGGAGCCAGCCCGCTGCTGCTGTCGGTGCCGGTGGCCATGGCCGCCAGCTGTGCCTTCATGCTGCCGGTGGCCACGCCGCCCAACGCCGTGGTGTTCGGCAGCGGCAAGCTGAAGGTGGTCGACATGGTGCGCGCCGGTGCGCTGGTCAGCCTGGCCGGCGTGGCGGTGATCACCCTGGTGGTGTTTGCCCTGGCCATGCCGGTGCTGGGTTTCGGCTGGGCGCGCTGAGGAGGTCGCCGGCACGGGGTTGCCCTCTGCCGAGCAGCGGCTAGTCTGGAAGCAGGGAGCGGCGCTGCGCGCGTCCTCGTCTCAGAGCAAAGCTGGAGGGCAGGATCGCACATGAATCACGCCATACTCGTACCCATCGACGGCTCCGCTCATGCCGAGAAGGCCCTGGCCGTGGCGGCGCAGATGGCCATGGCATCCTCGGCCGCCATCCATCTGCTGCATGTTACCGAGTTTCCCGATGATATCGGCATCCTGATGGGGCGCGGTACCGGGCCCTTGACCGAGGAGAAGCGGGAGGCGCTTGCCGCCGAGAATCGCGACAAGGCGCGCCGGGTCCTCGATCAGTCCCGCCAGGCGGTGGATCTGTCGGGGCTGGACGCCAAGGAGCTGATACGCGAGGGGCGCCCGGCCCATGTCATTCTGGAGGTGGCCAAGGAAGTCGGGGCCGATGTCATCGTCATGGGCAGCCGCGGCATGAGCGACCTCAAGGGAATGGTGGTGGGCAGCGTGTCCCACCGGGTATCGCACGCGGCCGAGTGCACGGTCATTACCGTGACGTGAAGCGGATCAGTCGTCGGCCAGCACCAGGGTGTTGCGCCCCGCCCGCTTGGCCCGGTAGAGGGCCTCGTCGGTGCGAGCGATCATACTGTCCATGTCATCCCCCGGGCGGTATTGGGTAATGCCCAGGCTGATGGTGATGGCCAGGCCCTGGAAGCGGGAGTCGGCGATCTGCTGGCGCAGTCGCTCGGCAAAGGTGCTGGCGCCGGACAGGGGCGCGTCGAAGAGCAGCACGGTAAACTCTTCGCCGCCCCAGCGTGCCAGCAGGTCGGTGCTGCGCAGACTGGCGCCGACCTTGTCGGCCAGGCGCTTGAGGATGGCATCGCCGACGTCGTGGCCGTGGCGGTCGTTCACCGACTTGAAGTGGTCGATGTCGAACAGCAGCAGCGAGAAGGGCTCGCCGCCACGCTCTGCCTGGCGAATCGCCCTGTGGATGGCGCTGTCGAAGGCGCGCCGATTGTGTGTGCCGGTGAGATGGTCTCGGGTGGCCTGGCGCGCCAGCTCGCTCTCCATCTCCTTGCGCTCGCTGATGTTGTGGAACACTGCGATGAAGTGGCGAATCTCGCCCTGGTCGTCATGGACGGCGGTGATCGACTGCCAGAGCGGGTACACGTCGCCATACTTGTTGCGGTTCCAGATCTCGCCCTGCCAGTGACCGGTGGTCAGTACCGAGTCCCACAGTCGCTTGTAGAAGCGCTTGCCGTGGCGCCCGGACTTGAAGAGTCGCGGGGTCTCGCCGATGACCTCCTCGGCGCGGTAGCCGGTGATGTCGGTGAAGGCCTGATTGACCTTCTCGATACGCATCTCGGCATCGGTGATCAACGTGGCCTGGCCGGTTTCGAAGACGCTGGCCAGCAGCTTCAGCTCGTTCTCCTGGCGCTTGCGCTCGGTGATATCCTCCTTCACCGCCACGAAGTTGACGATCTCGCCGTCATCGTTGCGGATCGGCGTGATCACCTCGGACTCCCAGTACAGCTCGCCGTTCTTCTTGCGATTGAGCAGCTCCCCCTTCCACACCTCGCCGCGGCGCAGCGACTGCCAGAGGTCGTGGTAGACCGCCTCCGGCGTCTTGCCCGACTGAATCATGGCTGGCGTCCTGCCGATCAGCTCCTCGCGGCGATAGCCGGTGACATCCAGGAAACGCTGGTTGACGTATTCGATGCGCCCGTTGGTATCGGTGATCGCGGTGGCGGCCGGGCTCTGCTCCACGGCAATGTAGAGCTGGTAGAACTTGGCGCGCAGGATCTCGATATCGGCGCTTTGCCAGGCGTTGCCGAAGGCCGTGGCCTGGCCAACCGCGCTGTGTGGGGTAGTGGTGCCGAGCTTGTCGGACGTCACGCACATTCTCCTTATTCTTGTTTCTGGGCAAGTCTTCTTCCAGAAGCGGCTGAATGGCTTGTGTAAGCGGGGCTGTGTCGTCACCTAGGGCGTGCAAGCATAGCGTTTTTTGGGCGCGCCGGCATTCGCCTTGGGTGGCAAGGGCAACATGAGATAGCAGCGGGGCCGCCTCACACCAGCCAGCGGATGATGCGGCTGGTGTTGACGCGCTACACTGTGAGCAACCCTGCATTCTGGAGCGCACCATGACCACGCGGCTCGACCCCATCGTCTCCGAGTTCGAGACCCAAGAGCAGGCAGACGCCTATGATCAATGGCTGCGCGCCAAGGTCGAGGCCAGCCTGGCCGATCCTGGCCCCGGCGTACCGCATGACGAAGTGATGGCGCGTGCAAAAAAGGTAATCGAAGAAATCGAGCGCCGTCGTCGTGAGCAGGCGTGATGCTTCCGATGGTCTGGCTGGACGATGCCAGTGACGACCTGCTGGAGATCGTGGCGTTCATCGCCGAGGAGAACCCTGCAGCCGCTCACCGGCTCCACTCTCGACTGGAGTTGGCCCCGTTGCTGCTGGCTGATCATCCCTACCTATGCCCTCCCGGGCGGATTCCCGGGACACGAGAACTCGTCGCTCACCCCAACTACCTGATCGTTTACCGGGTCACCGCTACCAGGGTCGAGATCGTCAACGTGGTTCACACCCGCCGCCAATATCCCCCCGAAGAGTAGCCCTTCGCTTCCAGCGCCAGGTGCGGCTTTCTGACCCCCGGCTACCACCAGGGAATGAGGCACAACGAAAAACCGCCACCCGGCATGATCCGTAAGTGGCGGTTTTTGCTGTGTTCTTTGGTCGGAGTAGCAGGATTCGAACCTACGACCTCTGCCTCCCGAAGGCAGCGCTCTACCAAGCTGAGCTATACTCCGTGTCTTGCCTTTCGAGCCGTTTCAATGGGGCTCTGGGTCGGCTCCGGGAGCCGACGGATGGGCATTATACCCAAAAGCGTTGGGCTTGCAAGTCCCGGGCACTGAGCGGGGGCCTTAGGTCCGCCGCTCTACCGCCAGGCGGGCCAGATCGGCCATGCTGTCCCGGTAGCGACTCGCGGGCAGGGCGTCGAGCTGGGCCAGCGCCTTGGCGGCCATCTCTTCGGCGCGGGCCCGGGTGTAGGCCAGGGCGCCGGTGTCGTGGACGATGGCCAGCACGTCGTCGAGCCGGTCGAGGCCGCCTTGGCGAATGGCCTCGCGCACCGTGCTGGCCTGCTCAGGCGAGCCTACGGCCATGGCCTGGATCAGCGGCAGGGTCGGTTTGCCTTCCGCCAGATCGTCACCCACGTTCTTGCCCATCGCCTCGGCGTCGCCCTCGTAGTCGAGCAGGTCGTCGATCAGCTGGAAGGCCAGGCCCAGGTAGCGGCCATAGTGCTGCAGCGCGGCTTCCTGCTCCGGGGTGGCGTCGGCGAGGATGGCGCCGCTGTGGGAGGCCGCTTCGAAGAGCATCGCGGTCTTGCCCTGAATGGTCTCGAAGTAGGCGGCCTCGTCGGTGTCCGGATTGCCCACGTTGGTGAGCTGCTGCACTTCGCCCTCGGCGATCACGCAGGTGGCGCGCGACAGCACGTCCATGATCTTGAGCGAGCCCACTTCCACCATCATCTGGAAGGAGCGCGAGTAGAGGAAGTCGCCGACCAGCACCGAGGGCGCGTTGCCCCAGGCGTCGTTGGCGGTGGCCTTGCCGCGGCGCAGGTGGGATTCGTCCACCACGTCATCGTGCAGCAGCGTCGAGGTGTGCATGAACTCGATCAGGGTGGCCAGGGAGATATGCTGCTCGCCCCGGTAGTCCAGCGAGCGGGCGGCCAGCAGCACCAGCAGCGGGCGCAGCCGCTTGCCGCCGCTGGCGATGATGTACTGGCCGATGGTCTCGACCAGCGGCACGCGCGAGGCCAGCTGCGCCATGATGGTGCGATTGACGGCGGCAAAGTCATCGGCGACCGCCGCGTGCAGCGGCGAGGCGGGGGCGGTGCTGGCGGACGGTGTCGGAGTGGCTTTGGCTGGCATGGAGTCGGGTCATCGAGCGGGTGGGGCCGGGCACGGGCAGGCGTGGCCGCTGGCCTTGGGTTGCCGGTCATGCTATGGGGCCCCCATGGGGGCGTCAAGCGGCAGCGGCTCCCGGCAGGCGGGCGTTGCGATTGGGCGCTGACGCCGGACAAGCCGCGACTTGTGGGCGGGGTTGACTGTCGTTATAATACGCGGCCCACTCATCATGCTCCCTGCCAGATGGCTGCCGAAAGGGGCGCCACTCGAAGCAGGCCGATGAAGAGCCAACCCCCGATGAGTTTCGGAGAGACAAGCATGTACGCAGTTATCAAGAGCGGTGGCAAGCAGTACCGCGTTGAGGAAGGGCAGACCCTCAAGCTCGAGAAGCTGGAGCTGCCGACCGGCGAGAGCGTCGCGTTCGACGAGGTGCTGCTGGTTGCCGACGGCGACGACATCAAGGTCGGCGCGCCGCTGGTCGACGGTGCCAAGGTGTCTGCCGAGATCGTCTCCCACGGCCGTGGCGAGAAGATCCGCATCATCAAGTTCCGTCGCCGCAAGCACAGCATGAAGCGTCAGGGCCACCGTCAGTGGTTCACTGAAGTCAAGATCACCGGGATCTCCGCGTAAGCATCGCCGTGCATGCGGCAGGTGTTTCGAGATACCCCCTGAACGAGCGAGGACTTTGCAATGGCTCATAAGAAGGCGGCGGGCTCTACCCGCAACGGTCGCGATTCCGAATCCAAACGCCTTGGCGTCAAGCTGTTCGGCGGCCAGGTCGTCACCCCGGGCAACATCATCGTGCGTCAGCGTGGCACCAAGTTCCACGCCGGCACCGGTGTCGGTATCGGCAAGGACCACACCCTGTTCGCACTGGACGAGGGCGTGATCAAGTTCGAGACCAAGGGTCCGAAGAATCGCAAGTTCGTCAGCGTCGTCTCTGCCTGAGCGCGCCCGAACCGGCAATGGAAGGCCCCGCTCAGGCGGGGCTTTCTTGTACTTATACCATGGCTGCCATAGCGGCTGTGACGGCAGGCTGCCGTCAGGAGAGTGACAGATGCAGTTCGTCGACGAAGCCTCGATCATCGTGGAGGCCGGCAAGGGCGGTAACGGCTGCCTGAGCTTCCGCCGCGAGAAGTACGTGCCCAAGGGTGGCCCCGACGGCGGCGACGGCGGTCACGGCGGCAGCGTCTACCTGATCGGGGATGACGCCCTCAATACCCTGATCGACTTCAAGTACCAGCGCTTCTACAAGGCCCAGAACGGCCAGCCCGGCCAGGGTCGGCAGATGAGCGGTCGGGCCGGCGACGACCTGCACGTCAAGGTGCCGGTGGGCACCACGGTGATCGACGAGGACACCCTCGAGGTAATCGCCGATGTCACCGAGGCCGGCCAGGTGGTGCCGATCGCCCAGGGCGGGCGCCGCGGGCTCGGCAATATTCACTTCAAGTCCTCCACCAACCGTGCGCCGCGCAGGACCACCCCGGGAACCGAGGGCGAGCGTCGCAACCTGCGTCTGGAGATGAAGGTGATGGCCGACGTGGGCCTGCTGGGCATGCCCAATGCCGGCAAGTCGACGCTGATCCGCGCCGTATCGGCAGCTAAGCCCAAGGTGGCCAACTACCCCTTCACCACCCTGGTGCCCAACCTGGGCGTGGTGAAGCTCGGCATGCACGAGCACTTCGTGATGGCCGACGTGCCGGGGCTGATCGAAGGTGCCTCCGACGGCGCCGGCCTGGGGCTGCGCTTTCTCAAGCACCTGACCCGCACCCGGCTGCTGTTCCATGTGGTCGATGTGGCGCCCTTCGACGAGTCGGACCCGGTGGAGGCGGCCCGGGCCATTGCCCGGGAGCTGGAGCAGTTCTCGCCGGCGCTGGCCGAGCGTCCGCGCTGGCTGGTGCTCAACAAGCTCGACCTGCTCCCCGAGGATGAGCGCGAAGCGCGGGTGGCCGCCATCGTCGAGGGGGTGGGCTGGGAAGGGCCGGTGTATCGCATCTCCGCCATTGGCGGCGAGGGCACCGACGCCCTGGTGCAGGCCGCCCATCGCTGGCTCACCGAGCAGCGGCGGCTGGAGAACGAGGACGAAGCGGTCGCCGAGCAGGAGCGCGAGATGCGCGAGCGCATGGAGGCGGAGGCCGTGGCGCGCACCGAGGCGCGGCTGGGCCGCAAGCGCAAGAAGACCGATGAGGATGACGACGATTTCGATGACGACGACTACGACGTCGAGGTCGAATACGCGCCCTGAGGGTTGAGAGCCGATGGATAGCAACGAGCAGGTGACGGGCCGCGAGGCGCTGGTGGGCGCCCGCCGGGTGGTGGTGAAGATCGGCAGCGCGCTGCTGACCAACGATGGCCGGGGTCTCGACGAGCCCGCCATCGGAGGCTGGGTCGATCAGATCGCCGCGCTGCATCGGCGCGGTATCGAGGTGGTGCTGGTCTCCTCCGGCGCGGTGGCCGCTGGCATGGTGCGGCTGGGCTGGCAGGCGCGGCCCTCGGCGGTGCACAAGCTGCAGGCCGCCGCCGCGGTGGGGCAGAACGGCCTCACCGAGTGCTACGAGGGGCACTTCGCCCGTCACGGCCTGCTCACCGCCCAGGTGCTGCTGACCCATGACGACCTCTCCAACCGCAAGCGCTATCTCAATGCCCGCTCGGCGCTGCGCACCCTCGTCGATCTGCGCGTGGTGCCGGTGATCAACGAGAACGACACCGTGGTCACCGACGAGATCCGCTTCGGTGACAACGACACCCTGGGGGCGCTGGTGGCCAACCTGCTGGAGGCCGACGCCCTGGTGATCCTCACCGACCAGGAGGGCCTGTTCGACGCCGACCCCCGCCATAACCCCGAGGCTCGCCAGATCCACGAGGGGCGGGCCGACGACCCGGCGCTGGCGGCGGTGGCCGGCGGCGGTGGCAGCCTGGGGCGAGGCGGCATGGTCACCAAGGTGCAGGCGGCGCGCCTGGCGGCACGCTCCGGCGCCTATACGGTGATCGCCAGCGGCCGCCAGCCGGCGGTGCTCGAGCGGCTGACCGGCGGTGAGCGGCTCGGCACCCTGCTCTGCCCGGAAGAGGCGCCCATGGCGGCGCGCAAGCGCTGGCTGGCCGGTCAGCTGCAGGTGCGCGGCACCCTGACCCTCGACGCCGGGGCGGTGAAGGTGCTGCGCGACAGCGGCTCCAGCCTGCTGGCGGTGGGGGTGCGCTCGCTCAGCGGCCAGTTCCGCCGCGGCGACATGGTGCTGTGCGTCGACCCGCACGGCGAGCGGATCGCCAAGGGGCTGGTCAACTACGACGCCGACGAGGCGCGTCGCCTGTTGGGGCAGCCGAGCCACCGGATCGAGGCGATCCTGGGCTACATGGAAGCCCCGGAGCTGATCCATCGCGACAACTTGGTGGTGCTGTAAAGCGGGTTCATCGCACGTTAGCGTGAACATGTTTGGCTGGTTTTATGGTGGGAGGCCGGCTCTGCCGGGCGAAAGCGCCGCAGGCGCCCCATGGGTAGCGCTGCGCGCTACTTCGCGAGCTGAAGTCGAGGCGTCGAACCGTCCCTCCCACAGAGCCAGTTCACGCCAGTCGGCGATGAGCTGTAAAACAGGGGCTATAGCAAGCATGGCCAGGGCTGTGATAGGATGCGCCATCCTCTCAGACACGGCCCGTGAACGATCGCTGCCTACTCAGCGGTCGGCCAGATGGCCAAGCCGGCGGAAAGGCTCAGGCTTTTCTGCCGGATCAATACGTTATCGATGCCGTCACCACACGGGCGGCGAAGAATCTCCAAGGAGACAGTTCAGTGGCAAACAGCAAGCAAGCTCGCAAGCGCGCCCGTCAGGCCGAAGGCCGTCGTGTCCTGAAGGCCAGCCAGCGCAGCATGGTCCGTACCTACATCAAGCGCGTCATCAAGGCCATCAACGGCGGCGACCACGCCGAGGCGATGACCGCGTTCCAGAAGGCGCAGCCGGTCATCGACCGCATCGCCGACAAGGACGTGCTCTCCAAGAAGAAGGCCGCGCGCCTGAAGAGCCGCCTGAACAAGCGTATCAAGGCGCTGGCTGCCTAAGCAGACCGGATGCCCGCGGAGTGACTCGCCCCGATGGGCGGGCCTCCAGCAGAAAGACCGGCTGCGGCCGGTTTTTTTGTGGCTGTCAGACAGGCTGAGGACCCAGACGTGACGGATCGCGAGCAGACGCCACCCTCGCCGGTGGCCGAGCACGACAAGGTGGTGGCCCCCAAGGCCGGCGGCCTGATGCGCTCGGGCCTTGTGGTCAGCGTCATGACCATGCTCTCGCGGGTCATGGGGCTGGTGCGCGACGTGGTGGTGGCCACCCTGTTCGGGGCCGGCAACGGCGCCGACGCCTTCTTCGTCGCCTTCAAGGTTCCCAACTTCCTGCGCCGGCTGTTTGCCGAGGGCGCCTTCAACCAGGCCTTCGTGCCGGTGCTCTCGGAGTACGCCACCCGCGGCAGCAAGCGCGAGGTGCGCGAACTCCTCGACGCCGTCTCCGGCAGCCTCACCGTGGTGCTGGCGCTGCTCACCGCGCTGTTCATGCTGGCCGCGCCCTGGCTGGTGTGGGTCTTCGCCCCCGGCTTCGGCCGCGACCCGGCCAAGCTGGCGCTCACCGCCGACATGCTGCGGCTCACCTTCCCCTACCTGCTGCTGATCTCGCTGACGGCCTTCGCCGGCAGCGTGCTCAACACCTGGAACCGCTTCGCCATTCCGGCCTTTACCCCGGTGCTGCTCAACCTCTCGCTGATCGGTGCCGCGCTGCTACTCACCCCGCTGATGAGCGAGCCGGCCATGGCCCTGGCCTGGGGCGTGCTGATCGCCGGCGTCGCCCAGCTCGCCTTCCAGGTGCCCTTTCTGGTGCGCCTGGGGCTGATGCCCAGGCCCTGGCCCAGCTTCGTCCATCCCGGGGTGAAGCAGATCATGGTGCTGATGGCGCCGGCGCTCTTCGGCGTCTCGGTGTCCCAGATCAACCTGCTGCTGGACACCGTGCTGGCCTCGCTGCTGGCCCCGGGCAGCGTCTCCTGGCTCTACTACTCCGACCGCCTGGTGGAGCTGCCCCTGGGGGTCTTCGGCATCGCCATCGGCACCGTGATCCTGCCGGCGCTCTCCAAGCGCCACGCCGAGCAGTCCGGGGAGCACTTCAGCGCGATGCTCGACTGGGCGATCCGCGCCGTGCTGCTGCTCGGCCTGCCGGCGGCCCTGGCCCTGGCGATACTGGCCGAGCCGCTGCTGATCTCGCTGTTCCACTACGGCGCCATGACCGAGCGCGACATCGTCATGGCGGCGATGAGTTTGCGGGCCTATGCCTTCGGCCTGGTCGCCTTCATGCTGATCAAGGTGCTGGCGCCGGGCTTCTTCGCCCGTCAGAACACCAAGACCCCGGTGAAGATCGGCATCATCGCCATGGTCGCCAACATGGTCCTCAACCTGATCCTGATCTGGCCGCTGGCACACGCCGGCCTGGCGCTCGCCACGGCGCTCTCGGCGTTTCTGAATGCCGGCCTGCTGGGGTGGATCCTGCGCCGCGAGGGGGTGCTGGTGTTCCAGCCCGGCTGGGGGCGCTACGCGGTGCAGCTGCTGGGCGGCTGCACGGTAATGGGCCTGGGGCTGGTCTGGCTCGCCCCCGACTGGCAGGCCTGGCTCGACTGGAGCGTCTGGACCCGCGTGCAGTGGCTGGCGCTGCTGGTGGCGGCCGGCGCCGGGGTCTATTTCGCCTGGCTCGCCGCCACCGGCGTGCGCATCCGCCACTTCAGGATGAAGAGCTGACCTGACTTTGCGAGAGCCAGGCTCCGCCGGGCGAATGAGGGCTGACCGGACTTTGTGGGAGCCAGGCTCCGCCGGGCGAATGAGGGCTGACCGGACTTTGTGGGAGCCAGGCTCTGCCGGGCGAATGAGGGCTGACTGGACTTTGTGGGAGGCCGGCTCTGCCGGGCGAATGAGGGCTGACTGGACTTTGTGGGAGGCCGGCTCTGCCGGGCGAATGGCGCCGCAGGCGCCCCGGCGGTGTTGCTAGCGTTGGCGCATGCCGCCAGGAGCCCTTCGGTCTCCATTCGCCGGGCATAGCCCAGCTCCCACAGGGTGCCCTGCAACGAATCGCGCTGGATTGCCAGGGACCAAGCCGGCCCGGCTGTCAAGGGGCCGGCTGTCCGGTATAATCGCCCACTTTATGACCATCCTTTCGCCACTCACCCAAGGCAGCGGGGCTCGAGCAACGCCATGCAAGTGATCCGAGGACTGCACAACCTGCGCGACGCCCACCGCGGCTGCGTGGCCACCATCGGCAACTTCGATGGCGTGCACCGTGGCCACCAGGCGATCCTCGACCAGTGTCGAGAGCAGGCCACGGCGCTGCAGCTGCCGGTCACCGTGGTGGTCTTCGAGCCCCAGCCCCGGGAGTTCTTCGCCGGCGACCAGGCCCCGCCGCGCCTGACCCGGCTGCGCGAGAAGGTGCGCCTGCTCGGCGAGTGCGGCGTCGACTACGTGCTCTGCCTGCCGTTCAACGACGCCCTGCGCAGCCTCACCGCCCAGGAATTCATCGACCGGGTGCTGGTCGAAGGGCTGGGCGTGCGCCACCTGGTGGTGGGCGACGACTTCCGCTTCGGCTGCGACCGCAGCGGCGACTTCCACCTGCTCACCGAGGTCGGCGAGGTGCGCGGCTTCAGCGTCGAGCACACCCGCACCTTCGCCCTGGACGACGAACGAGTCTCCAGCACCCGAGTGCGCACCCTGCTGGCCAGCGGCAATTTCGCTCAGGCGGCGCGCATGCTGGGGCGCCCCTACCGTCTCGGCGGCCGGGTGGTGGCCGACCAGAAGCTCGGCCGCACCATCGGCGTGCCCACCGCCAACCTGCCGCTGCCGCCGTTGCCCCTGGCGCTGCGCGGGGTCTATGCGGTGGTCACCGAGCTGCCCGACGGCCGGCGCCGGCCCGGAGTGGCCAACATCGGCTGGCGGCCCACGGTGGGCAGCGCCCGGCCGGTGCTGGAGGTGCACCTGTTCGACTTCGACGGCGACCTCTACGGCGAGCGGCTGACCGTCTTCCCCTGCGCCAAGCTGCGCGGCGAGGTGAAGTTCGACGACTTCGCGGCCCTCAAGCAGCAGATCGCCGCCGACCAGGTCCGGGCCCGCCGCTACCTGACCGAGCGCCGGCCCGGCGCGGACGAGACTCTTCCACTGGCATCGGCGCCGCTGGCGCGCGAGGCCGTGACTTCCGATTCCTCGGCGGGTACTCCCGCCGACCACGACGACGGCTGACCCCCAGGATATGAGCGACTACAAGCACACACTGAACCTGCCCGAAACCGACTTCCCCATGCGCGGCATGCTGCCCAAGCGCGAGCCCGGCCGGGTGGCGCAGTGGCAGGAGTTGAAGCTCTACCAGCGCCTGCGCGAAGCGCGCCAGGGGCGGCCGACCTTCGTGCTGCACGACGGCCCTCCCTACGCCAACGGCAGCATCCATATCGGTCACGCCGTCAACAAGATCCTCAAGGACATCATCGTCAAGTCCAAGAACCTGGCCGGCTTCGACGCCCCCTACGTGCCCGGCTGGGACTGCCACGGCCTGCCCATCGAGCACAAGGTGGAGACCACCCACGGCAAGCACCTGGCCCCCGAGCGTGCCCGGGAACTGTGCCGCGAATACGCCGGTGAACAGATCCAGGGCCAGCTCCAGGACTTCGTGCGGCTGGGCGTGATCGGCGACTGGGGCAACCCCTACCGCTCCATGGACTACGCCAACGAGGCCGGCGAAATCCGCGCCCTGGCCGACATGGTCGAGGCGGGCTACGTCTTCAAGGGCCTCAAGCCGGTCAACTGGTGCTTCGACTGCGGCTCCGCCCTGGCCGAGGCCGAGGTGGAGTACGCCGACAAGAAGTCCGACGCCATCGACGTCGCTTTCCCCTGTGCCGACGAGGCCGGGCTCGCCGCCGCCTTTGGCCTGACCGAGCTCACCAAGCCGGCGGCCGTGGTGATCTGGACCACCACTCCCTGGACTATCCCGGCCAACCAGGCGCTCAACGTTCACCCCGAGTTCACCTACGCCCTGGTGGACACCGGCGAGCGGCTGCTGATGCTGGCCGAGGAGCTGGTGGAGAGCTGCCTGGAGCGCTTCGGCCTGGAGGGCGAGATTATCGCCACCGCCACCGGCGAGCGCCTCGACCGGCTCGCCTTCCGCCACCCCTTCTATGACCGCCGCTCGCCGGTCTATCTCGCCGACTACGTCGAGGCCGAGGTGGGCAGCACCGGCATCGTCCACTCCTCGCCGGCCTACGGCGTCGACGACTTCGTCACCTGTCGCGCCTACGGCATGGACTTCAGCGAGATCAGAAGCCCGGTGCAGGGCGACGGCGTCTACGCCGACGACCTGCCCTTCTTCGGCGGCCAGCTGATCTGGAAGGCCAACCCCCATATCGTCGACAAGCTGCGCGAGGTCGGCGCGCTGATGGCCCACAAGCCGATCACCCATAGCTACATGCACTGCTGGCGCCACAAGACCCCGGTGATCTACCGCGCCACCGCCCAGTGGTTCGTGGGCATGGACATCCCGGGCAAGGACGGCAAGACCCTGCGCGAGCGGGCGCTCGCCGGCATCGAGGCGACCCGCTTCACCCCGGGCTGGGGCCAGGCGCGGCTGCACGCCATGATCGCCAACCGCCCCGACTGGTGCATCTCCCGCCAGCGCAGCTGGGGCGTGCCGATCCCCTTCTTCCTGCACAAGACCACCGGCGAGCTGCATCCCCGCACCGTCGAGCTGATGGAGGCGGCGGCAAGCCGCGTGGAGAAGGCAGGCATCGACGCCTGGTTCCGCCTCGACCCGGCCGAGCTGCTGGGCGAGGAGGCCGCCGACTACGAGAAGGTCACCGACACCCTGGACGTCTGGTTCGACTCCGGCACCACCCACCGCCACGTGCTGCGCGGCTCGCACCCCCACGGCCACGCGTCGGGCCCCCGCGCCGACCTCTACCTGGAGGGCTCCGACCAGCATCGCGGCTGGTTCCACTCCTCGCTGCTCACCGGCTGCGCCATCGACGGCCATCCGCCGTACCGCGGCCTGCTGACCCACGGCTTCACCGTGGACGCCCACGGCCGCAAGATGTCCAAGTCCATGGGCAACGTGGTGGCCCCCCAGGAGGTGATGGACAAGCTCGGCGCCGACATCCTGCGCCTGTGGGTCGCCTCCACCGACTACGGCGGCGAGATGGCGGTCTCCGACGAGATCCTCAAGCGCACCGCCGACGTCTACCGGCGCATCCGCAACACCGCGCGTTTCCTGCTGGCCAACCTCAACGGCTTCGAGCCCAACCGCGACGCCGTGGCCTTCGGCGAGATGCTGGCGCTGGACCAGTGGGTGGTGGACCGCGCCGCCCAGCTGCAGGCGCGCATCGAGACCGCCTACGACGAGTACCGCTTCCTGGACGTCTACCAGCAGGTGCACGGCTTCTGCGCCCGGGAGCTGGGCGGCTTCTACCTGGACGTGATCAAGGACCGCCAGTACACCACCCAGGCCGACTCCCTGGCCCGGCGCAGCGCCCAGACCGCCCTCTACCAGGTGGTGGAGGCGCTCGCCCGCTGGGTGGCGCCGATCCTCAGCTTCACCGCCGAGGAGATCTTCGAGAACATCCCCGGCGAGCGCGGCGACAGCGTGCTGCTGGAGGAGTACTACGACGGCCTGGCCACCCTGCCGGAAAACGCCGAGATGGGCCGCGACTTCTGGGAGCAGGTGCTCGAGGTCAAGCAGGCGGTCAACAAGTGCCTGGAAGAGGCGCGCAACGCCAAGACCATCAAGGGCAGCCTGGCCGCCGAGGTCACCCTCTACGTGGACGATGCCCTGCAGGCGACGCTGGCCAAGCTGGGCGACGAGCTGCGCTTCGTGATGCTCACCAGCGAAGTGCGCCTGGCACCGCTGGCCGATGGTGAAGGTGCTGAGGCCACCGAGCTTGCCGGCCTGAAGGTGGCCGTAGCCGCCAGCGGCCACACCAAGTGCGAGCGCTGCTGGCACCACCGCGAGGACGTGGGCCGCCACGCCGAGCACCCCGAGCTGTGCGGGCGCTGCGTGAGCAACCTGCCGGAAGGCCCCGGCGAAGTGCGTCGCTATGCCTGAGCAGCCGCGCACCGAGGAGCTCCCGATGAAGCGGCCGCTGCGCTGGCTGTGGCTGGCCGCGGCGGTGGTGGCGCTCGACCTCGCCACCAAGGCCCTGGCCTCGGCCCTGCTGACCTACGGCCAGCCGGTGGCGGTGCTGCCGTTCTTCAACCTGACGCTGCTGCACAACCACGGCGCCGCCTTCAGCTTCCTGGCCGACCACGGCGGCTGGCAGCGCTGGTTCTTCGCCGTGATCGCGGTGGGCGCCAGCATCGGCCTGACGGTCTGGATGAGCCGGCTCAAGGCCCACGAGAAGCTGCTGGGGGCCGCCCTGGCGCTGATCATCGGCGGCGCCCTGGGCAATCTCTACGACCGCCTGGTGCACGGCTACGTGGTGGATTTCCTCTCTTTCCACGTGGCCGGCTGGTACTACCCGGCCTTCAACGTGGCGGACATCGGCATCACCCTGGGGGCCATCGCCCTGATCTGGGAATCCATCTTCGACGGCCGCCGCAAGGCGTCCCGGCGCGGCTGAGCGCCAGGCCGCCTTGGCTTTGTAGGAGGCCGGCTCCGCCGGCGGCTCGACGCTTCGACGAAGGGCGTCGACAGGCGCCTGGCGGAGCTATGAACCCATACCATCTTTAGCGAGTCCGAGATTTCATGAGCGACTATCGAATTGACGAGGGCATGGAAGTCACCCTGCACTTCACCCTCAAGCTGGAAGACGGCACCGTGGTAGACTCCACCCGCGACAAGCAGCCCGCCACCTTCCAGGTGGGCGACGGCAACCTGCCGCCGGGCTTCGAGCAGCCGCTGAAGGGCATGACCGACGGCGAGTCCGGCCGCTACGAGATCACCCCGGAGCACGCCTTCGGCCAGCACAACCCGCAGAACATGCAGCTCCTCGACCGCAGCGACTTCGAGGAGATCGAGCCCGAAGTGGGCACGGTGATGTCCTTCGCCGACCCCGCCGGCGGCGAGCTGCCCGGCGTCATCACCCGGGTCGACGACAAGCAGGTGGAGGTGGACTTCAATCACCCGCTGGCAGGGCGTACCCTGACCTTCGAGGTGGAAGTGATCGAGGTGAAGCCCGCCCAGACGCACTGAGAGCGATTGAGAAACCTCCCAGCGGCTGAGGGGCGCCGGGGGAAGGTCGCAGCGAAGGCTCCACCAGCACCGGAACACAGACACCGATGCCGAGGCATCAAGGACGCAACACCATGCAAGCTAGTTCTTTGCAGATCAAGCTGGCCAACCCCCGCGGCTTCTGCGCCGGTGTGGACCGCGCCATCGAGATCGTCAACCGCGCGCTGGACGTCTTCGGCCCGCCGATCTACGTGCGTCACGAGGTGGTCCACAACCGCTTCGTGGTCGACACCCTGCGCGAACGCGGGGCGGTGTTCGTCGAGGAGCTCGACGAGGTGCCCGACGACGTCATAGTGATCTTCTCCGCCCACGGCGTCTCCCGCGCCGTGCAGGAGGACGCCGAGCGCCGCGGCCTCAAGGTCTTCGACGCCACCTGCCCGCTGGTCACCAAGGTGCACATGGAAGTGCTGCGCTACGCCAAGCGCGGCCAGGAGTGCATCCTGATCGGTCACGCCGGCCACCCCGAGGTGGAAGGCACCATGGGCCGCTATGACACCGCCCACGGCGGGCGGATCTACCTGGTGGAAGACGAGGCCGACGTGGCGAAGCTGGAGGTCAAGGACCCTGAGCATCTCTCCTTCGTTACCCAGACCACCCTCTCCATGGACGACACCGCCAAGGTGATCGACGCCCTGCGCGCCAAGTTCCCCGCCATTGACGGGCCGCGCAAGGACGACATCTGCTACGCCACCCAGAACCGCCAGGACGCGGTGCGCGAGCTGGCTGCGGGCAGCGACCTGCTGCTGGTAGTGGGCAGCCCCAACAGCTCCAACTCCAACCGCCTGCGCGAGCTGGCGGAGCGGGTGGGGACCCCGGCCTATCTGATCGACGACGCCGACCAGATCGACCCCCGCTGGCTCGACGGGGTCAAGGTGGTGGGCATTACCGCTGGCGCCAGCGCCCCGGAGGTGCTGGTCAAGGGGGTGATCGAGCGGCTGCAGGGCCTGGGCGCCACCGCCCCGGAAGAGCTCGACGGCCGCGAGGAGACCATCACCTTCTCCATGCCCCGGGAGCTGCGCGAGCGGGTGATCGCCAGTGAGTAGCGAGCCGTCTTCGGGATGAGAATGCTGGCGCTAGTGTGACCAGCTCTGTCAGTATCGGGACTGGGCAGGGAAGCCGGGCGAAAGCCCGGCTTTTTTGATCTCCCGCCTGGCGAGGCTGGCTGGGATCATACATACTGAAACTAAATGTAACCAAGGCAGGGGAGAAGCGCCGAGTGACGAACACCGCCACCCGACGTCGGCCAGTGGCCACCGCAGGAAGCGCCCGGCGCCGGGCCGCCGGCTTTACGCTGATCGAGCTTTTGATCGCCGTGGCGATCATCGGCATTCTGGCGTCGATCGCGATACCGAGCTATCAGCGGTATGTGGAAAACAGTCGGCGAGCGGATGCGCATGCAGGGCTGATGCAGGCCGCCGGGCAGCTCGAGCGCTGCTACACGGTCAACAACAGCTACAGCGGCTGCTCGATCACCGAGACCTCACCGGATGGGATCTACACCATTTCGGTCAGCGATGCTGGCTCTGGCTATACGCTGACGGCCACCACCTCTCAGGAGGATCGCTGCCCGGGTAATTTGACGCTTACACACCTTGGTGAGCGTGGCCCAGACGGCTGCTGGTGATGATGATGAGACCCCGTGGCTTCACCTTGATCGAGCTGTTGGTCACCATTGCGGTGCTGGCGATCATGGCCACCGTTGCCGTACCCGGGTTTCAGGGCATGATGGCCAGTAACCGGTTGGCCAGTGACTACAACGAGATTCTCAGTGGGCTCAACTATGCCAGGAGTGAAGCGATCAAACGCAGAGAGCCCGTCACCTTCGAAGTCGTCGATGAGTCACCCTGGCAGTACGTCGTGTCCTACTCAGGGGGGGAGCTTGCGAGAAGGGAAGGGAGAGGCGCACAGGTGACAGTGGATGAGATCGAGGTGGTCTTCAACGCATTGGGAAGAAGAGCTAGCTGTCCCAGCGGCTGCAGCCTGACGATTGTACATAGCAGCGGGGGAGATCGTGAGATTCAGGTGAGTGCCACCGGCCGCATTGGCAAACCGACGAGTTGAGGAGGGCGATGAATCCGTATCGACAGGCATCTGGATTTACGCTGATAGAGGCATTGATTGCCGTCCTGGTGCTTTCCATCGGCCTGCTAGGTGTGGCGGCCATGCAGCTCAAGGCGCTGCAGAGTGCGCATATGGGCTACCAGCGCGCGGTGGCGAGCCTGATTGCGGTTGATGCCCAGGAAAGGGCATGGGCGGCGCTGAGCCAGAGCGGAGTGTGTCCAGACGCATCAGCGATCAATGGCTGGATAGACGACTGGGCAGGTGTTCTTGAAATTACCAATGGTGATGCCCTGACTGGTGGTGGAGTGTCGAATGACTGTGAGTACGACGTGAAACTCGAGTGGGGCGAAGACAGGCTGTCAGTTGATGAGGCCTTCCAGGCTTTCGAGTATCGGTTTCGTCTTCCCATATTATCAACTCCTTGAAGGCTTTTCATGAAGGCATGGGCGCGACACAATGCTACTCCGCAACGCTACCAAGGGGGATTTTCCTTGGTGGAGTTGATGGTGGCCATGCTGGTAGGGCTGATCATCATCCTGGGGGCGGGACAGCTTTTCTTGACTGGGTTTCAAACGTTCCGGCAGACCGAGCTGCTGAGCAATAAGCAGGCGGCGCTGACCTTTGCCACGGAAACGCTGATCCGTGATATTCGTAGGGCAGACAACATCGCTTTTAATGGTGGTGAACTGACTATTCAGTTTCCAAACAATGGTGATATGGCGGCTTGCGACCCGGGCAATAATATCATTCGCGTCTATCGGCTGAGTAGTTCTGCTGTAAGCACCACGGAAGGCTGGGCGCTGAACATGGGGCAGGGCTGCAATACTGCTCCAGCCTCTAACTCCTACGAGCCACTCGTAACCTCATTTGTGAGCGGTGGGTTCAGCGCCGATGACTCTGAAGCGGCGAGTGGAGTCTGGACAATTAATTTTACTCTTCTCTCCAGTCAGGACGGAGATCCCGATTCCTTCGACTTCACGGCTGTGAATCGAAGCCGGGCTGTAACAGCGCCTTGATAGGCGAAGGAGGTTGGCATGAAACAGCAACGCGGTGCGGCACTGGTGGTGGTACTGTCGATGCTAGCAATGTCACTGATGCTGGGGCTTTCCGGCATGCAGTCGTCGCTGATTGATGAGCGCTTGGCGGGGAACTATAAGGCAGCATCTGAAGCGCAAATGGCAGCAGAGATGGCTGCTTCGCAAGGGGTTACAAGAATTGCCTCCCCTACTGTGAGTGATGCCTATCCTGATCCGGTTTTCATTGAGGTGATAGATTTTAAGCCCGGTGATTATGCTAGCTTTGCATGGTTAAATTCTTGGGATGATTTTTCTGCTTTTGGACTTCAGGGTGGTGAGCTTAATGATGCACATGGAGGGGAAATTGTCTCAAGTGATCCTCGGGAGCCAAGCTGGGCATATCGGTTTGTAGAGGGCAGTGGAGGGCGGAGATATGTTGTAGCCATGGGGGCTATATCCGATGGTGCAAAGGTGCTCTCCCAGAGTGAGCCAGTGATTGTTTCGTATTCTTCAAAATTTAATTTTAATCGCGCTCTCAGTGTTTTTGGTGGCATACAGGATATTAACTCTCCGCCTTCTTGGTACCCTAACTCCGCAAACGCGGGTATCAATGGTGGCGATGATGGCCAAGCACTTTTCTATGAGGGGGAGGCGCATGATTGTGAGTCTTCCGAGAATAGGCAGCAATGCTATGAGGGCTTGCATCTTTATGGCGGAGTAACCTATGGAGGTGAAGAGAACACAGAAGCAAGAAGTATGTTTGAGATGTTGTATAATTCAGTTGATGGTGCTCCAGGTGATGTTGTAAAAGAGAGCTCGGATATTGAGTGGATAGACCGTAATGCTGATTGCAGCGAAGAAGGTGTCTATCAGGTAGCAGTGCTGGAGACATTTAGCGCGGCTAACAATAAAAAATTTTGCGGCTTGCTGGTTGTATGGGGTGGATATGTAAACATTGACGATAACGCTGTGGATGTAACGCTTAGCGGTAATGAGAATGTTGATGGCACCTTGATAGTTGGTAATTATGCAAAAGATTTTGATGCCGACAATAATCCTATCCCTGATTTCACTCAGCCTGTTTCTGAGGTTGATTTGACAATAAATGGTGGAGGGGCAAATGGTTCTGTTTTCTTTAATCTTGGTGTGATATGGAGCTCTATGTTGGAGCTTGGTGTAAGCGAGGAGGAAATTGAAGAGCTTTTCCCTGCTGCGGGTGGGGGTGGGTTCAATATTTTTCCAGATAGTTGGCGGTAGCTATAGATAGGGTGAGGATCAGCCGGTCTCTCATTCCCTCTTGCCAGGCCCCCGATAATGCCCGGGTACCTTGATTCTCTCGCCGCTGGGCAGCTGCCGGAAATAGGTGGGCACATAGACCCGCTTGATGACGCTCCTGCGCTGCTCGCTCATGGCCATTCCTCCTTGTCCTTCCATGTCCCTTCAACATAAGCCCTCGACGGCCGGGTAAGCAATCGCCAGCCGAGGGCAGCCCCCGGCTTGGCATCCCTGCCGGGCCTGTCCGTCAGGGGGCGAAGCGCTCGCGCAGCCTGTCCAGGTCGGCCTCGCTCCAGCCCTCGGGCTCCGTCAGCGCCAGCCAGGCGTCGATATAGTGCTCGGCGGCGATCTCGTGGCCGTAGCCCGGCGGGGCGCGGCCGATGGCCAGGTCGGCCAGCAGCTGCAGCAGCGTGACCACCGGGTACCAGCGCAGCGCCTCGGAGACATCCGGACCGCGGGGTTCGCGCATCCAGTCCGGCTCCCGATAGAGCGCCCGGGGCTCGAAGAAGGTAATCGGGTCGCTGGCGTACTGCAGGTAGGCGATGCGAAACGCTCCCCACTCGCCCTCCGGCGCCTCCAGCCCCTGATACTGGTTCATGAAGCGCACCACCGAGCCGTCGCGGAAGCGCGGCAGCCAGGCCGGCGAGCCCGGTTCGCGGTCCCGGGTGACATTGCGCCAGGTGGCGCTGCGAAACGGCGGGCCGCTCCACAGCGCTCCGTGGAAGGGGTCGTCGATGATGTCGTAGAGGTCGAAGGAGAGATCCGAATTGAGCGAGCCCAGGCTCAGCCCATGCAGGTAGAGCCGCGGGCGCTCCTCCTCGGGCAGCGTGGTCCAGTGGCCGGAGACGGCCTCGAACAGCGCCCGGGCGCTTTCCACGCCGTAGTCGCCCTCCACCACCAGCGACAGGTGGCTGGGCAGGTAGGAGTACTGGGCGGTGACGGTGGCGATATCGCCGCGGTGGAGGTATTCCAGGGTGTCCTGGGCGCGGGGGTCGAGCCAGCCGCGCCCGGTGGGCGTGGCCAGCAGCAGCACGTTGCGCTCGAAGCCGCCCACTCGCTTGAGCTCCTCCAGGGCCAGCTCGGCCCGCGCCTCGGCGCTCTCGGCGGCGTTCAGGCCCACATAGACGCGAATCGGCGCCGATGCCGGTTCGCCGAGAAAGTCGCTCAGCGTCTCGGCCGAGGGCGTGCGGGAGACGAAGCGCCGCCCGCGGCTGCCCAGCGCCTCCCAGCTCACCAGCGACTCGGCGCTGCCGGTGGTCATCGGGTCAGCGGGCGGCGCCAGGTCGTCCTGCATTAGCTCGTCGACCTGCTGGTAGGAGGTGTCGGCGGCGCGCAAGGCGAGGGTGAAGACGATGCCGTCGATCACCGACCAGAACAGCGCCGCCGCCGCCACCACGCCGATGACGTTGGAGACCCGGCGCGGGATATGGCGCTGCAGCCGAGCGGAGAGAAAGTGGAAGGTGCGCCGGAAGAGCCTCGCCAGCAGCAGCAGGGCGGAGAAGACCAGCAGGGAGAGCAGGGCGATGGTCAGGGGACGAATGCCGCGCACCTCGTCCATGCCCATCAGCTCGCGCACCGAGTTCTGCCAGGCGGAGGCCTGCCATAGGAAGGCGACGGCGATCAGCCCGCAGAGCAGGGCGGCCACCCAGGTGACGATGCGGCCAAGGCGTGGCCCCGGCTCCGGCAGATGGAGATAGGCCCACACCCAGTGGCCGGCCACCCCCAGCGCATAGCCGGCAGTGAAGGACAGCCCCGAGACGACCCCCTGGGCGTAGAGCGGGCGTGGCAGCAGGCTCGGGGTGAGGGAGGCGGCGAATAGCAGCGTGCCGAGCAGCAGCCCGACCGTGGAGAAGGTCGCGAATTGCCTGAGTCCTTGCATGGCGATGCCTCTCCTGGCGGCCTGGGGTAGACGGTGGGGGTTCTGAGAAAAGGCTACCGAGTCAGCACGGGGCCGTCCAATCGGCGCCGCCTCAGTTGCCGGCGGGGCCCTGGGGCGCGAGCTGCTCCGCGATCAGCTCGGCCAGGCAGCGGGCCGGCGCCGTCGGGCGCCCCGGGGCCCTGTGCAGCGCTAGCTCGATGGCGGGTAGCGCCGGCAGTCCGCTGCTCTCGTCCAGGGCCCGCAGCGCGGGCGTGAGCATGTTGCGGGTCACCACCACGACCGCCAGGCCGGCCGTCACGATGGGGGCAAGGCCGGTCATCGACTGGCTGGTGAAGGCGAGCCGCCAGTCGCGGCCTGCGGCCGCCAGGGCGCCTTCCGCCACCTCGCGGAAGAGATCCGCGCCGGGGGAGTAGAGCGCCAGGGGGAGGGGATCGCTGAGCGACGGCTGCTGATGCAGGCCCACCGCCCACACCAGAGGCTCGCGGCGCACCACCGTTCCTCCCGGGGAGTGGCGCTGGCGCGTGACCAGGGCCAGGTCCAGCTCGCCGGCCCGCACCTGCTGGACCAGGGTGGCGCTGGTGTTGCAGGCCACCTGGAGCCGCACCGCCGGGTAGAGCTGGTGGAAATAGGAGAAGACCGAGGAGAGCAGCGAGGCGTAGTCCTCGGGGATGCCCAGGCTAAGGCTGCCGGCGACCTGGCGCTGCTGCATGTCGCTCCAGGCCGCGTCGTTGAGCGCCAGCAGCCGGCGGGCATGGCCCAGCAGCCGCTCCCCCTCGGCGGTGAAGCGCAGGCGGCGGCCGTCGCGCTCATGCAGCGCCACCCCCAGGGAGGCCTCCAGCCGGTGGAGCTGCATGCTCACCGTGGACTGGGTGTAGGCCAGTCGCTGGGCGGCGGCGGTCACGGTGCCGGTGTCGGCGATCGCCACCAGGGTGCGCAGCAGGTTCAGGTCCAGGGTGCGCTGTCGCATACATCACCAAGATTGATGAATCGCATCATGAAAGATCGATATTGTGATGATTCTGCCCCGGTTACCCTGCTGCCGTCATCCCCGGACAGGAGTTAGCCATGTCGACCCTCACGCATGCCCCCCATCGTCCCCTGCTGGGCAGCGTGGCCGCGGCATTGCCGGCCATTCTGCTGTGGAGCCTGGCGCCGCTGCTGGTGGAGGCCGCCGGCGGCCTGCCGCCTCTGCGCCTGAGTGCGCTGGCGCTGGTGGCGGGGGCGCTGGCCACGGCAACCCTGGGGCCGCGCCGCCCCAGCGTACCGGCGCCGCTTTCCTCCGCCTGGCGGCTGGCGCTCTTCGCCCTGGTGCCGCTGCTGATGGTCGGGGCGGTGGGCGCCTACCTGGCCGGCCTGGGCATGGCGCCCACCGCCGAGGCGGCGCTGATCACCTATACCTGGCCGGTGCTGTTCGTGGTCATCAGCCAGTGGTTTGCTCAGGGGCGGGTCACCTTTTCGGCGCTGAGCGGCGCCGCCGTGGCCTTTGCCGGCGGTGCGCTGCTGCTCGCTCCCCAGGCGCTGGCGGGCGGGATGTCGGGAGAGCTGGCGGGCTATGCGCTGGCGCTGCTGGCGGGGTGCTGCTGGGCGCTCTACTCCTGGCTCTGCCAGGCGGCGCCGGTGGCCCTCACCGCGCTGATGCCGCGGCTCTTCCTGGCGGCCGGTGGCCTGGCCGCGCTGCTCAGCCTGGCGCTGGAGGGGGTGGGAGGCCTGCCCGCCGGCCAGGCACTGCTGGCCGGTGTGGCGCTGGGCGCGGGGCCCTACGGGGTGGCCATGGTGTGCTGGGACAGGGCGCTGCGTCTGGGCCACCCCGGCCTGGTGGGCAGCCTCGCCTATGGGGTGCCGGTGTTTGCCGCGCTGTTCATGGTGATGGCCGGTGTTGCCACGCCGGACTGGCGGCTGCCGGCGGCCGCCGCCCTGGTGGTGACCGGCTGCGCGGTGTCGGGGTGGCCTACCCGGGGGCGGCAGAAACGCCCAGGGCCGGCACCCGAGGATGCCGGCCCTGTCGAAACGTCGCCGCAGGCCGAGTTCAGTCCCAGCTCAGCGCGCCGCCCACCTGGTACTCGGTGACCCGAGTCTCGAAGAAGTTCTTCTCCTTGCGCAGGTCGATGATCTCGCTCATCCAGGGGAAGGGGTTCTGGGCGCCGGGGAACTGCTCCTTGAGGCCGATCTGGGCCAGGCGGCGGTTGCAGATGAAATGGAGATACTCCTCCATGATCGCCGCGTTCATGCCCAGCACGCCCCGGGGCATGGTGTCCCGGGCGTAGGCGATCTCCAGCTCGGTGCCCTCGAGGATCATCTGGGTCACTTCGTCCTGGAACTCGGCCGTCCAGAGGTGCGGGTTCTCGATCTTGATCTGGTTGATCATGTCCACGCCGAAGTTCAGGTGCATGGACTCGTCGCGCAGGATGTACTGGAACTGCTCGGCCACGCCGGTCATCTTGTTGCGCCGCCCCATGGAGAGGATCTGGCTGAAGCCGCAGTAGAAGAAGATGCCCTCGGTGACGCAGTAGAAGGCGACCAGGTTGCGCAGCAGCTCCTGGTCGGTCTCCGGGGTGCCGGTCTGGAAGTCCGGGCGCGCCAGGGACTGGGTGTGCTTGAGGCTCCAGGCGGACTTGGCGGCCACCGAGGGCACCTCGCGGTACATGTTGAAGACCTCGCCCTCGTCCATGCCCAGCGACTCCACGCAGTACTGGTAGGCGTGGGTGTGGATCGCCTCCTCGAAGGCCTGGCGCAGCAGGTACTGGCGGCACTCGGGGTTGGTGATCAGCCGATAGAGGGCCAGCACCAGGTTGTTGGCCACCAGCGAATCCGCAGTGGAGAAGTAGCCCAGGCTGCGCTCGACGATGCGCCGCTCGTCGGCGGTCAGGCCATCCTGGCTCTTCCACAGGGCGATGTCGGCGTTCATGTTCACTTCCTGGGGCATCCAGTGGTTGGCGCTGCCGTCCAGGTACTTCTGCCAGGCCCACTCGTACTTGAAGGGCACCAGCTGGTTGAGGTCGGCGCGGGCGTTGATCATCTGCTTGTCGTCGACCTCGATGCGCGCCGCGCCCATCTCCAGCTCTTCCAGGCCCGCGGCCACGTCGAGCTCCTCCAGGGACCGACGGGCACGCTCGAGACGGTCGCCCTCGGCCACCCGGTAGCTGCCGCTGGATTCCGCCACCGTATCGCTCGCGGCCTTGGCGGGTTGCGGCTTGGCGGCCGGCGCGGCCTTGGCCGGCTGCTCGGCGACGGGGGTATCGTCTTCGTGGAACTCGTCCCAGTTCAGCATTTCATTTTCCCTCAGATATATGACTCGTTTCAGGCTCCGCCGGGGCGCCTGCGGCGCCAGTCGCGACGCGGAGTCGGAGCGCCGAACCGGGCGCTCCTACATATGCACCGTCTCTGTAGGAGCATCTTTAGATCGCGACTGGAGGCGACAGCCTCCCGGCGGTGTCCCGGCGTTGGCGGTTACCGCGAGCGTTGCCGTCTCCGCTGGGGCGCCTGCGGCGCCAGTCGCGACGGGAACCGGGCGCTCCTACAGGTGCGGCCTCCCGGCGGTGTTGCCTGCGGTGCTTACTGGCACGCTTCGCAGCCCAGCTCGTCGATATCGCTCGCCGAGGGGGCCCGGGAGCCGCTGCCGCTCTTGCCGGTGAGGAAGTCCTCGATGCCGCGGGGCTCTCTACCGGGCGCTGAGGGCTCCGGCTTGCCGGCAGGCTCGGCGGGCGTGGCGGCCGGCGCGCTGCCGCTGCTCACGGCGTTGAGCGTGCCGCGGTCCACGGTGGACTTCTCCACTGCCGTGGCGCCCAGGGCGCGCAGGTAGTAGGTGGTCTTGAGGCCGCGGAACCAGGCCATGCGGTAGGTCACGTCGAGCTTCTTGCCGGAAACGCCCTTGATGTAGAGGTTCAGCGACTGCGCCTGGTCGATCCACTTCTGGCGGCGCGCGGCGGCCTCCACCAGCCACTTGGGCTCCACCTCGAAGGCGGTGGCGTACTTGGCCTTGAGGTCCTCGGGCACCCGGTCGATGGGCTGCACGCTGCCGTCGTAGTACTTGAGGTCGTTGATCATCACCTCGTCCCACAGGCCGCGGGCCTTGAGGTCGGCCACCATGGCGGCGTTGACCACGGTGAACTCCCCTGAGAGGTTCGATTTGACGAACAGGTTCTGGTAGGTCGGCTCGATGGACTGGGTCACGCCGCAGATGTTGGAGATGGTCGCCGTCGGGGCGATGGCCATCACGTTGGAGTTGCGCATGCCCTGCTCGGCGATCTTGTGACGCAGGCGGCCCCACGCCTGGGTGGTGCTGGTGTCCACTTCCAGGTAGTCGGCGCCGCGCTCGACCTTGAGCTTCTCCAGGGAGTCGATGGGCAGCACGCCCTGGCTCCACAGCGAGCCATCGAAGCTCGCGTAGCGGCCGCGCTCGGCGGCGAGATCGCTGGAGGCCTCGATGGCGTGGTAGCTGACCAGCTCCATGGAGCGGTCGGCGAACGCCACCGCCGCGTCAGAGGCGTAGGCGATGTCCTGGGCGTAGAGGGCGTCCTGGAAGCCCATGATGCCCAGCCCCACCGGGCGGTGCTTGAGGTTGGAGCGCTCGGCCTGGGGCACCGCGTAGTAGTTGATGTCGATGACGTTGTCGAGCATGCGCACGGCGGTACGCACGGTGCGCTTGAGCTTGTCGCCGTCGAGCTCGCCGTCCACCACGTGGGCCGCCAGGTTCACCGAGCCCAGGTTGCACACCGCGATCTCGTCGACGCTGGTGTTCAGGGTGATCTCGGTGCACAGGTTGGAGGAGTGCACCACCCCGGCGTGCTGCTGGGGACTGCGCAGGTTGCAGGGGTCCTTGAAGGTGATCCAGGGGTGGCCGGTCTCGAAGAGCATCGAGAGCATCTTGCGCCACAGGTCTTTGGCCCGCACCCGCTTGTAGAGCTTGAGCTGACCGGTGTGGGTCATCGCCTCGTACTCGGCATAGCGCTGCTCGAAGGCGGCGCCGTAGAGGTCGTGGAGGTCCGGGCAGGTGGAGGGCGAGAAGAGCGTCCACTCCTTGTCGTCGAAGACCCGCTTCATGAACAGGTCCGGCACCCAGTTGGCGGTGTTCATGTCGTGGGTGCGGCGGCGGTCGTCGCCGGTGTTCTTGCGCAGCTCCAGGAACTCCTCGATGTCCAGGTGCCAGGTCTCCAGGTAGGCGCACACCGCGCCCTTGCGCTTGCCGCCCTGGTTCACCGCCACGGCGGTGTCGTTGACCACCTTGAGAAACGGCACTACGCCCTGGCTCTTGCCGTTGGTGCCCTTGATGTAGGAGCCCAGCGCCCGCACCGGCGTCCAGTCGTTACCGAGCCCCCCGGCCCACTTGGAGAGCAGGGCGTTGTCGCGGATGGCGCTGTAGATGCCGTCCAGATCGTCGGGCACCGAGGTCAGGTAGCAGGAGGAGAGTTGGCTTCTCACCGTGCCGGCGTTGAACAGCGTCGGGGTGGAGGCCATGTAGTCGAAGCGCGAGAGCAGCTCGTAGAACTCGATGGCGCGCGCTTCGCGATCATCCTCGTTGAGCGCCAGCCCCATCGCCACGCGCATGAACATCACCTGGGGCAGTTCGTAGCGCACCTCGTCCCGGTGGATGAAGTAGCGGTCGTAGAGGGTCTGCAGCCCCAGGTAGGTGAAGGCGTTGTCGCGGGTGTGATCCAGGGCCTCGCCCAGCCGCGCCAGGTCGAACTCGGCGAGCCGCGGGTCGAGCTGCTCGAACTCGATGCCCTTGGCCACGTAGGCCTCGAAGGCCGGCTTGTAGAGCTCGGCCATGTCGCCGAAGGTGGCCTCCTCGGCGATACCCAGGAAGGAGAGGGCCTCGCGGCGCAGGTTGTCCTGCAGCAGCCGCGCGGTGACGTAGGTGTAGTCCGGCTCCTTCTCCACCAGGGTGCGGGCGGTCATCATCAGCGCCTGGGAGACGCCGTCAACGGTGACGCCGTCGTAGAGGTTCTTCAGCGAGTCCTCGACGATCTTGTCCGGGTCGACGTTGGCGAGCCCCGCACAGGCGTCCTGCACCAGGGTCTCGATGCGGCCCAGGTCCAACGGGCGCGCCGTGCCGTCGGTCAGGGTGACGTTGAGGGTGGGGTGGGGCTTGGCGATGTCTTCATTGGCGGCGCGGGCCCGGGCGTGGGCTTCGCGGTAGAGCACGTAGGCGCGGGCGACCTTCTGCTCGCCGGCGCGCATCAGCGCCAGTTCCACCTGGTCCTGGATGTCCTCGATGTGCACGGTGCCGCCGTCGGGCATGCGGCGCTGGAAAGTATCGGCGATGCCGCGGGACGCCTCGGCAACGAAGTCGCGCACCCGCGAGGAGGCGGCGGCGTTGTCGCCCTCCACGGCGATGAAGGCCTTGGACATGGCCACGGCGATCTTGTCGACGTCGAAGGCCACCACGTCGCCGGTGCGCTTGATGACGCGCAGGGTTCGCGGGGCGGTGACCGACAGGTCGGGGGCGTCGGGGGAGTGGAGTGTTTCCATGGGAGTCAGTCCCTTCCTCTTGGGTTGGGCTAGGCGCTGTCTGGCCATCGCACGTCGACGCTTCAGGCAGAGCCTACATCAGGGAAAGATGGGCATTGACAGTCGCGCTGTCGGTTGTTAGGCGCACATCATCTTGTGGTTCATGTGTCAGTGGGCACAAGATAGTGTGTGTTTTGCCCCTCATCAAGTGGATAAGCTGTGGGTGAGCTGTGCAGCATCCGGTCGCCCCTGTGGGCAAGCCTCGCGGGCCCGGCATGAAGCCCGCTGCGACGCGCCTGCCGGCCGACGCCCGGGGCGGGCATTTTGGTCAATGAGATGCGCTCCGGGCAGGCGAAAGGGCGCTTTTCGGGTATCCTTTATAGAATGATGACGGGATGTAACGTCCCGATTACTTAACGATGGCCCAGTTCGGGGATGGAGAGGATGGACGACAACCTGGAACAGAGCGACAGGGAGCATGTACTGATCATCGAGGATGACGAGCGGCTTGCCGGGCTGACCCGCGACTACCTGGAGAGCAACGGTTTCCGGGTCACGGTTGAGGCCAACGGCGCCCGTGGCGTCGATCAGATCCTGGCCCTGCAGCCGGACCTGGTGATTCTCGACCTGATGCTGCCCGGTGAGGATGGCCTGTCGATCTGTCGCCGCGCCCGGCCCAGCTACGCCGGCCCGATCCTGATGCTCACCGCCCGCACCGACGACATGGACCAGGTGTTGGGGCTGGAGATGGGCGCCGACGACTATGTGCCCAAGCCGGTGCAGCCGCGGGTGCTGCTGGCGCGCATGCGCGCTCTGCTGCGCCGCACCGATGTGGCCGAGCCCAGCGGCGACGCACGCCTGAGCTTCGGCAACCTGGAGATCGACAGTGCCACCCGGGAGGCCTGGCTCGCCGGCGAGCGCATCGACCTGACCAGCGCCGAGTTCGACCTGTTGTGGCTGCTGGCCAGCAACGCCGGCCGGGTGCTGACCCGCGAAGAGATCTTCAGCGATCTGCGCGGCATCAAGTATGACGGCCAGGATCGCTCCATCGATGTCCGGGTCTCGCGGATCCGCCCCAAGATCGGCGACGACCCCAACCATCCCCACCGGATCAAGACGGTGCGCAGCAAGGGGTACCTGTTCGTCAAGGACGGTTGAGCCCATGCAGCGATTCCTGGCAGACGGCTCCTTCCTGCGCGTCTACCTGGCTCTGGCGCTGGCGCTGCTGCTCAGCGGCGGCCTGGCAGTGGCGAGCTTCCTGATGGTCGACCACGTGCGCCGCGAGCACTATCACGAGCAGCTGGCGCTGGCGCCCATGGCGCTGCTCACCGCGCAGGTGGCGGAGCTGCCCGCCGAGCTGCGCGACCCCTGGCTGGTCGAGCAGCAGGAGCGCCTGGATATCCGCTTCTCGCTGCACGATATCGGCGCCTACCCCTTGAACTACTTCGAACGCTCGCGGCTCGCGGCCGGACGCACCCTGGTCAGCCGCGAGGGGGAGCAGGGCTGGCAGCTCTATCGCCAGCTGCCCGACGAGCCGCTGGTCTTGAGAGCCAACCTGGCCAGCCTCGGCGAGCATCAGCTGCTGGGGCTGGCGGAGATGCTCGGCGACTGGCTGGCTAGCGTGCAGGGGGAGAAACGCCGGGAGCGGCTGGACATGCTGCAGAGCTCGGCGATTCCGCTGATGCTCAGCGACGACCCGCCCGATGGCCTGGACAGCGCGCAGCTCGAGCGGCTCTACGACGCCGAGGTGGTGATCCGCCTGCTGCCCCAGCGCTGGGCGATGTCGCTCTACCTTCGCCTGCCCACCGCCACCGGCGGCCTGCAGTGGGTCGAGGTGGGGCCGCTGCACGCCTTCGAGCCGATGCCGCTGACCCTGTCGCTGCTGCTGGCGGTGATCATCCTGCTGGGCCTGGCCGGCGCCATTTACCTGATCGTGCGAGGCGTGGAGGCGCGCCTGGCGCGGCTGGAGCTGGCCGCCGAGCGCATCGCTGGCGGGCGCCTGGATACCCGGGTCAAGGTCGACGGCGGCGGCTTCATGGGTCGGGTCGGCATGGCCTTCAATGCCATGGCGGTTCAGGTGCAGTCGCTGCTGCGCGCCCAGCAGGAGATGATCCGCGCGGTCTCCCACGAGCTGCGCACCCCGGTGGCGCGCATCCGCTTCGCCATGCAGATGGTCGAGGACATGAGCGACGACCCGGCGGTGCATCGCCAGCTACAGGGCATCGATGGCGATATCGAGGAGCTCGACCACCTGATCGACGAGATCCTCACCTACGCCCGGCTCGACAGTGGCATCGCCAACGGCGCCGAGCTGCAGCGCAGCCCGGTGGAGTGCCGGGCCCTGGCCCGGCGGGTCATCGAGACGCTGGCGCCGCTGCACGCCCAGCTGCGCCTCGAGCTGGCCCCCGGCGAGGAAGCCGAGATCCTGGCGGAGCCGCGCTACCTGCAGCGAGCGCTGCAGAACCTGGTGGCCAATGCCTGCCGCCACGCCCGGTCGCGGGTGCTGGTGCGCATCACCGTGGAGCGTCGGGTAGTGCGCTTCGACGTCGAGGATGACGGCCCCGGGGTGCCGGAAAGCGAACGCCAGGCCATCTTCAAGCCCTTCGCCCGCCTCGACGACAGCCGCACCCGCCAGTCGGGCGGCTACGGGCTCGGGCTCTCCATCGTCGAGCGCATCATGGCCTGGCACGGCGGCAGTGCCCTGGTCGACGACAGCGAGGCGCTGGGCGGCGGGCGCTTCTCGCTGCTGCTGCCCCAGCCGGTCCCCACTATCAGGCAGGCCTGATGCCCTCGAGCACCGCGAAGGAGGTCTCCCGCGCGGTGCGCAGGAAATCCTCCATCCACGGCTGCTCGCGGCTCTCTTCGCGGATGGCGGCGAACAGCGTGCTCCAGACCCCCTTCTCGCCCAGCGCCACCGCCTTGACATAGTCGCGCTCCAGATACTCGGTCAGCGCCCAGTTGGGCAGCGCGCAGACGCCGCGGCCGCTGGCCACCAGCTGCATCATCATGATGGTCAGCTCGGCGGTGCGGATCTCCCGGGGACGCACCCCGGCGGGGTCGAGAAACTGGGTGAAGACATCCAGCCGCGAATGCTCCACGGGGTAGGTGATCAGGGTCTCGTCGGCGAGCTCCTCCGGGGTAACGAAGCCGCGTTCGGCAAGCGGGTGCTGGCGGGCGACGGCCAGCAGCCCCTGATAGCGGAACAGCGGCTCGTAGTGCACGCCGGCCAGCGGCTGGGGGTCGGCGGTGATCACCAGGTCGAGCTGCTCCCGGGCCAGCGCCGGCAGCGGGTCGAAGTGGTGGCCGCCGGGGATATCCACCTCCACCTCAGGCCAGTGGTCGCGGAAGTGGTCGATGGTCGGCATCAGCCACTGAAAGCAGCTGTGACACTCGATGGCCATGTGCAGTCGGCCGGGCTCGTTGCCGGCCAGGCGCGCCAGGTCGCGCTCGGCCATGCGCACCTGGGGCAGCACCTGCTCGGCCAGGGCCAGCAGCCGCTGGCCGGCGCGGGTGAACTCCACCGGTCGTGTCTTGCGCACGAACAGCGGGCTGCCCAGGCGCTCTTCCAGATCCTTGATTTGGTGGGAGAGCGCCGACTGGGTGAGATGCACCCGCTCGGCGGCCTCCACCAGCGAGCCGGCATCGCGCAGGGCGAGCAGGGTGCGGAGATGGCGCAGTTCCAGCATCGTATGAAATCACCTCATGTTTTTAATTAAAAAGTTTAGTTTGATTCACTAGAGGTGGCCAGCGAGACTCTGCTGCATCACTCATGCAGAAGAGACATTATCATGACACTGGCTCATATCTCCGGCTACCCGCGCATCGGCGCCAATCGCGAACTGAAACGGGCGCTGGAACGCTACTGGCAGGCGGACCTCGACCGGGAGGGGTTGGAAGCCGTGGGTCGCGAGCTGCGCGAGCGCCACTGGCAGGCCCAGCGCGAGGCCGGCCTCGATCTGGTCACGGTGGGCGACTTCGCCTTCTACGATCAGGTGCTCAACGTCTCGGCCCTGGTAGGGGCGGTACCCCCGCGCTTCGCCGCCGAGGAGGAGGTCGCTCGCGGCGAGGTTGACCTGGACACCCAGTTCCGCATGGCCCGGGGCCGGGCGCCCAGCGGCGAGCCCGCCGCCGCCTGCGAGATGACCAAGTACTTCGATACCAACTACCACTACCTGGTCCCGGAGCTGCATGCCGGGCAGACCTTCCGTCTGGCCAGCAGCCGGCTGTTCGACGAGGTGGACGAGGCCCGCGAGGCGGGTCACTCGGTCAAGGTGACCCTCACTGGGCCGCTGACCTGGCTGTGGCTGGGCAAGGAGAAGGGCGACACCGACTTCGACCGCCTGTCGCTGCTCGAGGCGCTGCTGCCGGTCTATGGCGAGGTGCTGGCGCGGCTGGCCGAGCAGGGCGTGGCGTGGGTGCAGCTCGACGAGCCGGCGCTGGTCCAGGACCTGCCCCAGGCCTGGAAACAGGCCTTCGAGGCCGCCTACAGCGTGCTGGGGCGTGCCCCGGTCAAGCTGCTGGTGGCCAGCTACTTCGGCGGGCTGGGCGACAACCTGCAGCTGGCGGTCAACCTGCCGGTGGAGGGCCTGCATATCGACGCGGTGCGCGCCCCCGAGCAGCTGACCCCGGTGATCGACAACCTGCCCGGCTACAAGGTGCTCTCGGTGGGGGCCATCGACGGCCGCAACGTCTGGCGGGCCGACCTGGCCGCCCTGCACGAGCGCCTGGCCGGGGCGCGCATGCGCCTGGGCGAGCGGCTGTGGATCGCTCCCTCCTGTTCGCTGCTGCACGTGCCGGTGGATCTGGCCGCCGAGACCGAGCTGGACGACGAACTCAAGGGCTGGCTGGCCTTCGCCCGCCAGAAGCTCGACGAGACGGTGACCCTGGCGCGGCTGCTGGACGGTCGGGCCGGCGACGCCGATCGCGCCCGCCGGGATGCCGCCACCGCGGCACTGGACGGGCGTCGCGAGTCGGCGCGGATTCACCGGCCGGCAGTGGCCGAGCGCCTGGCCCGGCTGAGCGAAGCCGATACCCGCCGCGACAGCGCCTACCCCGAGCGGGCGCGGGCCCAGCGGCGCAAGCTGGCGCTGCCGCTGTTTCCCACCACCACCATCGGCTCCTTTCCCCAGACCGCCGAGATTCGCGCCGCCCGGCGGGCCTACAAGGCGGGCGAGCTCGACCGGGAGGCCTACGAGGCGCGGATGTGCGAAGAGATCGCCGCCACCGTGGCGCGCCAGGAGGCGCTGGGGATCGACATGCTGGTGCACGGCGAGGCCGAGCGCAACGACATGGTCGAGTACTTCGGCGAGCAGCTCGACGGCTTCATCTTCACCCGCTTCGGCTGGGTGCAGAGCTACGGCTCGCGCTGCGTGAAGCCGCCGGTGATCGTCGGCGACGTGGCCCGCCCCGCACCGATGACGGTGCGCTGGAGCCAGTACGCCCAGTCGCTCACCGAGCGGCCCATGAAGGGGATGCTCACCGGGCCGGTGACGATCCTGCAATGGTCCTTCGTGCGTGACGACCAGCCCCGCGAGACCACCTGTCGCCAGATCGCCCTGGCCCTGCGCGACGAGGTGGCCGACCTCGAGGCGGCGGGGATTGCGGCCATCCAGATCGACGAGCCGGCGCTGCGCGAGGGGTTGCCCCTGCGCCAGGCGGAGTGGCAGGGCTATCTCGACTGGGCGGTGACCTGCTTCCGCCTCACCGCAGCGGTGGCCGACGACGCCACCCAGGTTCACACCCACATGTGCTACTCGGAGTTCAACGACATCATCGGCTCCATCGCCGCGCTGGATGCCGATGTGATCACCATCGAGACCTCGCGTTCCGACATGGAGCTGCTCGACGCCTTCCAGGACTTCGCCTATCCCAACGAGATCGGCCCCGGCGTCTACGACATCCACTCGCCGAACATTCCCGAGGTGGACTGGATGGTGGGGCTGATGGAGAAGGCCGCCGAGCGTATCCCGGTCGACCGGCTGTGGGTCAACCCCGACTGCGGGCTGAAGACCCGCGGCTGGGCCGAGGTGGAGCCGGCGCTGGCCAATATGGTCAAGGCCGCCGAGACGCTGCGCCGCCGCCACGGCTGAGCGCGGGGTGTGCGAAAGCCTGACCGGCATCGACGACAGGCGCCGGGGCCAAGTGCCCCGGCGCCTGGTATGCTGGCGTCCATGGACCGTCGATCCGCGCAAGGAGCCACCCCGATGTCTCATCTCTCCGCCTCTGTCTCCCCGTCCACTTTGCCGCGCCCCGCGCTGGGGCTGGTCGCCCTGCTGATGCTGGCCGGCTGTGCCGCCCCCGGTGAAGGCCCCCGGCCCGAAATCCGCGATGCCGCCCCCTCCCCGGAGGAGCCCGAGGCGACGGAAGCGGCCCTGGAGGCGCCCTCCGCGCCGCTGCTGCCTTCGCTGCTGTTCGCCGGCGGCGCCCGGGAATTTCAGGCCTGGCGCTGCATGCCGGCTCAGGATCTGGTCTCGGTGCAGGCCAACGATGAGCTGCGGCTGTGGTCGGCCCACGGCGCCTATCGGCTGCAGCCGGCGGTGGTGGCCAGCGGGGCCCGTTTTCAGCATGGTGACATCAGCTTCTGGTCGAAGGGCGAGGAGGCGCTGGTCGAGAGCGCCAACGGCCGGCTCGACTGCACCCGGGATGCGACCCGCAAGACGCTGACCCGCCAGGAGCGTCCCGGGGTGATGTTCCATGCCCGGGGCAACGAGCCGGGCTGGGTCGCCAATCTGGCCCACGACGTGCCCGAGGTGAGCCTGCTGCTGGACTACGGCACCCGGGAGCTGACGCTGCCCTACCGGGTCACCGAGATGGACAACGCCGCGGGGCGGGTGACCCTGGCCAGTGGCCGCAGTGACACGCCCTTCGAGCTGCGCCTGGAGGCGCGGGCCTGCTTCGATGACATGAGCGGTGAGCCCTTTCCGGCGCGGGTGACCCTGACCCTCGAGGGGGAAAGCTATCGGGGCTGTGGCCAGGGTATCGCGCCTACTCCTCCGTGATCCGGTAGGCGCAGCGCCGGGCGCCGGCCAGCACATGGTCGAGGCGCTCGACGCTGACGTCCTCGCCCAGCGCGGCGCGAAACACCTGAAGCTCCGACTGGCACAGGGCCGGGCAGGCCTGGGCCGCGCTGCAGATCGGGCAGTGGTTCTCGATCAGCAGCAGGCTGCCATCGTCCTCCCGGTGCCACTCGGCCATGTAGCCCTCCCGGGCGCGGAGCTCGGCGAGCCGGGCCACGCGCTCGCCCAGCGAGGCGCAGGCGGCCAGCTCGCGACGATAGAGCGCCAGGGTCTCGGCCTCGCGGGTGTCCACCAGCCGCTTCAGCGCCGGCTCTCCGAGGGTGTCGCGCACGCTGACGATCAGCCTCGCCGCCAGCTCGGCGTGGGTGTCGGGAAACCGGCGGTGCCCCGCCTCGGTGAGCCGCCACTCGGTGACCGGCCGCCCCACGCCTCCCGGGCGCGGGCGCTGGGCCACCAGCCCCTGGCGCGCCAGCTTGCCGAGCTGCTGGCGGGCGTTTTCGCCGCTGGTGCCCAGCATCTCGCCCAGGGCGGCGGCGGAGTGCGGGCCGCGGGTCTTCAGCAGGTGCAGCAGCCGCTCGCCGGCGGTGGCGGGTTTTTCATTAGGATCGCTTGACATGGCGTCTGATGGAATTAACCTAGTGATCGCTTTGAAAATTACGCTGCAATGAAAATACCGACGGGGCGGCCATCAGGCAAGCCGGCGAGTCCGGCAGGGATCGCCCCGATTCCCACCGTGAAAAGCAAGGAGCGACCAGCATGGCATTCGAACTGCCCGCACTGCCGTACGAGAAGAACGCCCTCGAGCCGCACATCTCCGCCGAGACCCTCGAGTATCACTACGGCAAGCACCACCAGGCCTACGTCACCAAGCTCAACGAGCTGACCGAAGGCACCGAGGACGCCAACAAGTCCCTGGAGGAGATCATCAAGTCCTCCTCCGGCGGCCTGTTCAACCAGGCGGCCCAGGTGTGGAACCACACCTTCTACTGGCACTGCCTGTCTCCCAACGGCGGCGGCGAGCCGAGCGGCGCCCTGGCCGAGGCCATCAACGCCAAGTTCGGCTCCTTCGACAAGTTCAAGGAGACCTTCAACGCCAACGCCGTGGCTAACTTCGGCTCCGGCTGGACCTGGCTGATCAAGACCGACGACGGCGGCGTGGACATCGTCAACACCAGCAACGCCGACACCCCCATCGCCCACGGCCAGACCCCGCTGCTGACCATCGATGTGTGGGAGCACGCCTACTACATCGACTACCGCAACGCGCGTCCGAAGTACCTCGAGAACGTGTGGAACGTGCTTAACTGGGACTTCGTCGCCCAGAACTTCAGCTGATTGCCGGCGCCGCGGCCGCGGCGCCTGCCGGCTGACATGCGGGGCCTCGTCGGAAACGGCGGGGCCCCGTTTTTTCGATTTTATTGAATGTCACGCCCGGATTTTTCTGCTTTTCGTTGCACTAAATGCACGCAATCATGGCTCCCATGATTCATCGCCTATCAAGGAGCTTGCCATGACCACCCGGACTCTCGTTCTCACCTCCTCCATTCTCGGCCAGCAGGGCCAGTCCATCGCCCTGGCCGAGCACTTCAAGCAGCGGGTCGCCACCCGGGACGACGTGCAAGTCACCGAGCGCGACCTGGTGGCCGAAGCGCTGCCCCATCTCGACATCGCCGAGCTCTCCAGCTGGCAGCAGCCGGCGGATGAGCGGACCGCGGAGCAGCGCGAGCTGGCGGCCCGCTCGGATGCGCTGATCGAGGAGCTGCGCGCCCATGACCTGCTGGTGCTGGCGGTGCCGCTCTACAACCTGGGCATCCCCTCCCAGCTCAAGGCCTGGTTCGATCGGGTGCTGCGCGCCGGGGAAACCTTCCGCTACACCGAGAATGGTCCCCAGGGGCTGCTCGAGGGCAAGCGCGCGGTAATCCTGGCGGCCCGCGGCGGCCAGTACGCCGGCACCGAGCTCGACAGCCAGACCCCGCATCTCAAGGGGATGCTGGGGCTGATCGGCATCACCGACGTGCAGGTGGTCTATGCCGAGGGGCTGGCCATGGGACGCAAGGACGTCGCCATGACCGAGGCCAAGCAGGCCATTGATGGGCTGGTCGAGCGCCTATAAGGCAGCCATCAACACCGCTCGGGTGTTTTCACCACCCAGCGGCTGGCCACGAAGTCGCTGGTGCACAGCATCGGGTCGGGGCTGAGGATGCGCTGCTTCAGGCGGGGCAGCGCCGTCAGGCGCGCCTCGTCGGCCTGGTAGGGGCTCGCCAGCTGCTCGGTGACGGCCAGCGGCTGCCACTCGCCGCCCTCCCGGGTGGCCAGGGTGAAAACGAAGGGATGAAAGCCGGGAAAGCCCAGGCGCAGATCGGTGGCGGTAAGCGTCTCGCGGCCGTCGATCATCTCCGCCTCGTAGCGCAGGAAGGGGCCGGCGAACCAGTCCAGCTGTCGCCCCTGTTCGATAGCCAGCGCTTCCGATTCCAGCGCCGCGCCGCGGGTATAGGTCTCCAGCCGCGGCGGCGTCGCGCCGTCGAAAAGACCGATCAGCACCTCATGGTGGGCGTCGCCGTCCACCACCGTGGCCCGCCACAGCAGCGTATTGAAGGGCGTGGGCTGCACCACCCGCGGCGCGTCCTGCAGGCCGTGCTCGGCCAGCAGCGGCTCGAGCCGCTGCTCCACCAGCTGCTTGGCACCGAAGGCGAAGACCAGATAGGCACAGGAGAGCGCCAGCCCCCAGGCCGGGCCGCGCCGGCCGTTGCCGGTGATCAGTGCCACGCCGATGCCCGCCAGCAGCGGCAGGGTGTAGAGCGGGTCGATGATGAACACGATGGGATAGGCGGTGGGGGGCACGTCCAGCGGCCACCACAGCTGAGTGCCGTAGGTGGTCAGGGCATCCAGCAGCGGGTGAGTGGTCAGGCAGAGCACGAAGAAGAGCCACCAGTGCCCCAGCGGAATCGCTCTGGCCGATTGCCATCGCGAGGCGAGCAGGGCCAGCAGGGTGCCGAGCCCGGTCAGCACGAACAGCGAGTGGCTGAAGCCGCGATGCTCGGTGACGTTGGCTACGGCATCGCCGTAGTCGAGGAGGACATCGAGGTCGGGCAGGGTGCCGAGGGCGGCGCCGATCAGCACGGCCTTGCGGCCCAGGCGCCGGCCCAGTACGGCGCCGCCCACCGCGGCCCCGAGAGCCGCCTGGGTTACGGTATCCATCGGGAGGGGCTCCTCGCTGAGAGTGCCCGACTATGATGCCATGGGTGCAGGCTCGGTTCCCGCTTGCCAACGGTTACCCCGCCCGGAGCTGATCCGGCGACAGGCCCCGGGGCGCCGGACCGACGAGGGGGCGCTGTAAATACCTCCCTGTACGCTACCGATTCCCTGCTGCGCTCTCGCGTCCCGCTCCGCTGGCAGGTCCGGTGCTGGCCATCCATGGCCAGCCCGTTCGGAGCAATGCTCCTCACCCCTGGAATCGGCCCCCCTCTTCGGCCTGTCCCCGGCGCTCCTTGCCATCCTGCAAAGCTCTATCTATCAGAGCCAGCTGTCGGGTTATCCGCGTTCATGCAATTTCGAGGGATGCGTCCATTTTGGGGTTCTTCGCACTTTAGCGTGAACATGTTTGGCAGGTTTTATGGTGGGAGGCCGGCTCTGCCGGGCGAAGGCGCCGCAGGCGCCCCATGGGTAGCGCTTTGCGCTACTTCGCGAGCTGAAGCTCCCTCCCACAGGGCAAGTTCACGCCAGTCAGCGATGAACCCACCTTGGCCCTGCCTCGAGGATATGCGCCTGCACCGGGCAGTCGTCGCGGTGGGCGCCGGGCAGGTAGCCGGTGCTCATCAGAAACTCTCCGACGATCTCGGGGCCGGTAAAGCGGAAGGTGCGCTTGAACAGGCGCACCCAGTCGCCGTGGTCGAGCGGATGGTGATGATCCAGCCACGCCTTGAAGCTGCCGTGCTCTCGCTGCAGCGCCTGGATCACCCCGGCGTTGTGGATCACCGCCGCGACCTTGAGCCGGTTGCGAATGATCGTGGCGTCGCCGAGCAGGCGTTGGCGCTCACCGTCACCGTAGGCGGCAACCTTTGCGATATCGAAGTGGTCGAAGGCACGACGAAACGCCTCGCGCTTCTTGAGCACCGTCAGCCAGGAGAGGCCGGCCTGGTTGATCTCCAGCGCCAGACGCTCGAACAGCGCGGCGTCATCGGCCACCGGGAAACCGTACTCCCGATCATGATAGGGGCCATGAAACGGATGACCCGGTGCCAGATCACAATAGTGCGACATTTCCACTCTCTTTCCCTTGGCAGGTATTGGCAAGCCGTTGACGGCTTGTCACGATTCCACTATCCGGTGTCAACGCTTCAGGAGCCACCCAGCATGAAAAGCCTATCCATGAACCGCAAGGCGAGAAAGATGACGGCGTTCTCGCTGCTGGCCGGCGGCGCCTTGGCCGTCTACCTCGCCTTCGCGCCCGGTACCAGCCCCCAGGCCGGCACCGTGGTCGAGATGTACCAGGACCCCAACTGCGGCTGCTGTGACGCCTGGGCCGAACACCTGGAGGCCGAGGGCTTCACGGTCGAGCAGCACCGGACTCGCGACGTGCGCTCGGTGAAGATCGAGCACGGCGTCACCCCGGAGCTGGCCTCCTGCCACACCGCCCTGGTGGACGGCTACGTGATCGAGGGCCATGTGCCCGCCGCGGATATCCACCGCCTGCTGGAGGAGCGCCCCGACGTGGTCGGCCTCACGGTGCCGGGCATGCCCCACGGCTCCCCGGGCATGGAGACCGGGCAGTACGATGACTATCAGGTGTTGACCTGGCAGCATGACGATCGTACCCCGGCGGTATTCAGCGAGTACACTCACTGAGTCGAGCCCCGTCGGTGTTGATTGCCAAGAGCGATAGCAATCGGGGCTGATCCGGCGACAGGTCTGTGCGGAGGCGCTGTGAACCCTTCCCTGGGCGCTACTTTTGCCATCCCTGGCAAAAGACCTCCGCGACGACCTGTCCCCGGCGCCCCTCGACATGCTCCGCTGAGATACCCCTGATTCAATAAAGGAGCCGATATGCAGTACCTGCACACCATGGTGCGCGTCAGCGACCTCAAGGCCTCGCTGCGCTTCTACTGCGACCTGCTGGGCCTCAAGGAGGTGCGGCGCAAGGAGAATGACAAGGGGCGCTTCACCCTGGTCTTCCTGGCCGCCCCGGACGACGAGGCGCGCTCCGCCGAGCTCAAGGCGCCGGAGCTCGAGCTCACCTACAACTGGGACCCGGAGACGTATACCGGCGGGCGCAACTTCGGCCACCTGGCCTACCGGGTCGACGATATCTACGCCCTGTGCGAGAAACTCCAGAGAGCCGGGGTGACCATCAATCGCCCGCCGCGAGACGGCCACATGGCCTTCGTGCGTAGCCCCGACGGCATTTCCGTCGAGCTGCTGCAGAAGGGTGAGGCGCTGCCCGCCCGAGAGCCCTGGGCCTCCATGGAAAATACCGGCACCTGGTGAATCGCCGGCCCCTGACAAGGAAGAATGACGAGACATGACGACCAAGCTTGCGGCCCGCCTGGGCCTGGTAATGGCCGCCACGCTGCTGCTGGCGGCCTGCGGCAGCCGCCCCGATGCGCCGCCAGAGCGCGAGGTGAGCCTCTCGGGGCCGGTGGTGGAGCAGCGCTGGAACCTGCTGCTGGTGGGCACCGACGAGCGCCTCTCCCTGCCCCAGCCTGCCTGGTTTCGCATCGATGAAAAGGGCCGGGTGACGGGCAGCGACGGTTGCAACGAGATGCGGGGCCGGGTGCGCGTGGGAGAGCATCAGCGCATCGAGTTCACCGAGCTTGCCACCACCCGCCGCGCCTGCCCCCAGGGCGAGAACGCGGCCCGCGTCACCGGCATGCTGGAAACCGCCTACCGCTACCTGATCGACCACGACCGGCTGGTCTTCTTCGGCCCCGACCAGCGAGTGCTGGGCGGCTGGCGCAAGGCCAACTGACGAAAGCGCGGATTCGCTACTGCGCTCGACGACCCACATGGATGTGGGAAGTGCGTTGGTTCGTCGGGAACGAACCTAGCCATCCTGGCCGCCGGCGGTACCGAAGCGTCGGACCGTCACAATCCTCATTGAGCAGCCAGTCAACTCCGGTTGCTCCGTTCCGGCGGCGGCCAGCCTATCTTCGCTCGTTACGCGACTATGCGCTTTCTTCGCGAAAGGCTGTTAGCGCCCCGGCAGCAGCGCCTGAACCTTGGCCAGCCCCGCGGTGATGCCCCGCGACAGCCAGGGACCCACCGGCGTCAGCAGGATCCAGGGGGCGACGATCAGGTTGATGACCAGCGCGGCGAAGTAGACGTCGCTGAACCAGTGGGCGCCGCTGAGAATTCGCGGCGCGCTGAGGATCACCGCCGTCACCGCGCTGACCAGCATTACCTTGAGACCGGCGAAGCGCCACATGAAGGCGGTGAACAGGATCAGGTTGACGCCGTGGTCGCCCGGAAAGCTCGACCCGGAGCTGTCCTTGGTGGAGAAGTCGACCATCTGGGTGACTAGGTTGACGTCCTCATAGACCAGGGTGGGGCTGGGATGGGTGTAGGGCACCACCATGCGCACCCCCTGGGCGATGAACGCCGCGGTGAGCAGCATGGTGATGCCGGTGCCGCCCCAGCGCAGCATCCGCTGGTGCGGCTCCGGGTCGCGGCCGATGGCCCACAGGTAGATCGCCAGCAGGATGAAGAAGCTGACCACGTCGAAGAGCCGTGCGTTGGTGGCGGCCACCATCCACACCCAAGCGCTGTTGTCTTCCGTCAGCCAGGCGTTGGTGACGAAGAAGACGGCATCATCCAGCTCTGTCCAGAACATGACCCCGGGCGAGATCCAGGTCAGGATCAGCGCCACCCCCAGCAGGTTGAAGAGCAGCAGCTTGGGCAGATCGAGCTTGGGGGTAGTCGGCGGCATCGCAATGGCTAGGTTGGGGAGTTGTGACGCTATTTTAGGCCAAATGGCGATAACAGAACAGTGTTCCCCAACTGCCTTCCCCCGGCTGCCCCCCTGGCTGACCCGGCTACTGCATTCCCCCGGCTGCCCCCTGGCTGACCCGGCTACTGCATGTACCAGCCGTGACTGGCCACCACCGACTGCCCGGTGAGCGCTGCCGTGGGAAACGCCGCCAGGTGAAGGGCCACCTCGGCGATATCCTCCAGGGTGGTGAACTCGCCGTCGACGGTATCCTTGAGCATCACGTCGCGCACCACGGCCTCCTCGGAGATGCCCAGGGCCTGGGCCTGCTCGGGGATCTGGCGATCCACCAGCGGCGTGCGCACGAAGCCCGGGCAGATCACGTTGGTGCGTACGCGGTGCGCGGCCCCCTCCTTGGCCACCGTGCGGCACAGCCCCAGCAGAGCGTGTTTGGCCGCCACATAGGGGGCCTTCAGCGGCGAGGCTAGCTTGCTGTGTACCGAGCCCATGTACAGTAGACAGCCACCCTCATCCTGGCGATACATCTGGCGCAGCGCGGCGCTGGTCACCAGGAAAGCGCCGTCCAGGTGAACGGCGGTGACCTTGCGCCAGTCGGCGAAGCTCAGGGTGTGCAGCGGCTCGATGTGCTGGATGCCGGCGTTGGCCAGCACCACGTCCAGGCGGCCCCAGCGCGCTACCAGGGCCTCAACGCCGGCGTTGACCGCCGCTTCGTCGGTGACGTCCATGGCCAGCGCCATGGCCTCGCCGCCGGCCTCGCGGATTCCCGCGGCGGTCCGTTCGGCCGCTGCCAGGTCGAGGTCGGCGATGGCCACCCGGGCCCCTTCGCGGGCGTAGCGCTCGGCCACGGCGCGACCGATACCGCCGGCGGCACCGGTGATCAGGGCGGTCTTGTCAATCATGCGCATAAGGGTATCTCCAGGTTAAAGGGCGGTCAGCGACCGCCGTAGACTTCACTGGGCAGCCAGGTCGCCAGTGGCGAGAAGGCGAACACCAGCAGCAGGCCCAGCAGTTGGATGGCCACGAAGGGGGCGACCCCGCGATAGATATCGCCAGTGGTGATCCCCGGCGGGCAGACGCCTTTGATGTAAAAGAGCGCGAAGCCCACCGGCGGGGTTAAGAACGAGGTCTGCAGGCAGATGGCGAAGAGAATGGCGAACCACAGCGGATCCACGCCCAGGCTCATCACCACCGGGGCCACCAGCGGCAGGATGATCAGGGTGATCTCCACCCAGTCGAGGAAGAAGCCGAGCAGGAACACCACCGCCAGGATGGTCAACACGATGCCGGTCTCGCCGAAGGGCAGCCCGGTGAGCGCCAGGCGCACCACGTCGTCGCCGCCCAGGCCGCGCAGCACCGCGGCAAAGACCGTGGCGCCGATGAAGATCGCGAAGATAAAGGCGGTGGTGCGGCTGGTCTGATAGAGCGCATCGCGCACCTTGGCCACGGTCAGGCGGCGGTTGGCCAGGGCCAGCAGCATGGCGCCCAGCGCCCCCACCGCCGAGGCCTCGGTGGTGGTGGCGAAGCCGGTGAAGATCGAGCCCAACACCGCCAGGATCAGCCCCAGCGGCGGCAATACGGCCAGAAACACCTGCAGGTAGGCGCGGGCATCCAGGGGTTCGCGGTTCTTGGGGGCCGGGGCCAGGTCCTTCTTCAGGTAGGCGGCGATCAGGATGTAGGCGATATACATCAGCCCCAGCATCACGCCGGGCACCAGGGCCGCCATGAACAGCCGTCCCACCGAGGCGTCGGAGGTACCCATCCGGTCGGCCATCAGCACCAGCATGATGCTTGGCGGTACCAGGATGCCCAGGGTGCCCACCGAACAGGCGGTGCCCACGGCCAGCGACTTATCGTACTGGGCGCGCATCATCGGCCCCAGCGACAGCATGCCGAGCAGCACCACCGAAGCGCCGACGATGCCGGTGGAGGCGGCCAGCAGCACGCCGACGATCACCACGGTGACGGCGTAGCCGCCGCGCAGCCCGCCCAGCACCCGAACCAGGGAGTTCATCAGCCGCTCGGCGATGCCGGAGCGGTCGAGCATGATGCCCATGAAGATGAACAGCGGCAGGGCCACCATCAGCTCATTGGAGACGATGCCGTAGATGCGTCGGTCCAGTACGCCGATGGTGCCGCCCCAGGAGAACCACAGGTCGGCGGCGAAGACCTCCACCAGTAGGTGGCCGATCACGGCGAAGACGAAGCCGACGCCGGCCAGCGACCAGGCGACGGGGAAGCCCAGCAGCAGCAGGCTCATGAAGCTGGCGAACATGGCCAGCACGAGGAGTTGTTCCAGTCCCATAGTCAATCTCGATGCGTTAGCGAAGCAAGGCCCGGGGGGCGGGAAGCCGGCCAGGGCGCTACTGACGCGGCGTGGTGCGCGCCAGGCGCCGCGGGAAGCCGAACAGCAGGGTGGTGCAACGCAGGGCGCGGGAGGCCAGCGCGACCGCCACCAGGGTCAGGCCGATGGGAATCAGGGTCTTGATGATGAAGCGATAGGGCAGGCCGCTGGGGGCCTGAGAGCGCTCGCCGCGCGCAAAGGAGCGGTAGCCGTACTGGTACAGCTGCTCCACCATCAGATAGAGAATCGGCAGGGCGAGCAGAACGATGCCCAGCAGCTCGATCCAGGCTTGGGCCCTAAGCGAGAATTTCTCGCGGATCACGTCCACGCGCACGTGATCGTCGCTGACCACGGCGTAGGCCAGGGTCAGGATCATGGTGGCACCGAACAGGTGCCAGGAGAGCTCTTCCACGGCGATGGAACCGCGGCCGAGGATGAAGCGGTTGACCACGTTGGTCAGCACCACCGCCAGGGTGGCGAGCCACAGCCAGGAGATGACCCGCCCGACCGTCAGGATGGCCATGTCAAGGCGGTAGCTCAGGCGGTTGGTGGGCAGCTCAGGCGCAGAGTGCCCTTCCGGCGCCGGGGCGCCGGAGGCGGAATCGTGCACGCTCATGGGGTGGCTCCGTGGCGTCGATGCGGGATACGGAAGTAACGAGGCAGCTGGCCGCCCCCCTGCGGGCGGCGGCCGGCGTTCAGGCGGCGATGGCGCGCATCACTCCTCGTCGAGGGCCTCGGGGGCGTAGTAGGAGCGCGGCAGGTGGCCTTTCACGTGCCAGTTGCCGTGCACCTTCATGAACTCACGCTGGCTTTCGAGCACGCGGGCGAACATCTCGTCCTCGGCGGCGATCTCGGCCTGCACCTCGTTGGTCACCCGACGCAGCTCGCCGAGGATCTCGTCGGGGAGCACCTGGGCGTTGACGCCCTCTTCCTCGAAGTCGCGAAGCGCCTTGGGGTTCTCCATCTCGCTCTCGGAGTAGCCGTACAGCGTCGCGGCGCGGCAGCCCATGTCGATGGTGGCGCGGGTCTGGGGCTCCAGGGCGTCCCAGCTCTCCTGGTTGATCAGCAGGTGGGCGGTGGTGAAGGTCTGATGCCAGCCCGGCAGCACGTAGTTCTGGACGATCTCCTGCATGCCCAGGATGCGGTCGACGGCCGGCGCCGAGAACTCCATGGCATCGATGGTGCCGCGCTCCATGGCCTGGTAGAGCTCGCCGCCGGGAATCATGGTGACCGAGGCGCCCAGGCGCTCCATCACGCGCCCGCCGATGCCGGCAAAGCGGATGCGCAGGCCGTCGATCTGCTCCAGGTCCTCGAGGGGTTCGGCGAACCAGCCGGCGGCCTCGGGGCCGATCATGCTGCACAGCAGCGGATGGACGTCGTAGTCCGCGTAGATCTCCTCGAGCAGTTCGGCACCGCCGCCGAAATAGTGCCAGGCCAGGTAGGCGGGCGGCTCCATGCCGAAGGGGGCGCCGGCAAACAGCGGCAGGGCGGGGATGCTGCCCTGATCGTAGCCGACCCAGGTGAAGCCGGCCGGATAGCGACCTTCCGATACCGCATCGAGGATCTCGAAGGGCGGGATCAGCTCGCCCGGCTCGTAGTAGCGCAGGTTGATGTTGCCCCCGGAGACCTGGTCCAGCGACTCGCTGAGATAGCGTACCGGGGTGCTGAGCCCCACCAGGTGGGAGGGAAAGGCGATGGGCACCTGCCAGCGCACCCGCTCCTGGGCTTCGGCCGAGCTGGCCCCGGCGGCGCCCAGCAGCAGAGAGGCGCCGGCGACGCCGAGAGTGAGGGGGCGAAGCAGGCTGGCGAAAGAGGTCTTGGAGGACATGACGGCTCCTTGAAGCGGTTGTTGTTGGCATAGACGCGCCACGCGGCGTGGCGCCTGGCCATGTCATTGTGCGCCAGGCATGGCGCGTAGCACCGATAGGTGCTGTTCTCGAGGGTGGTGCCTCGGGATGACTCGGGGGTGAAAGTCCCCTGCGGACCCTGATAGCGGGAACCGCTAGCCGAACAGCAAGGGTGTCCGCCGCGAGGCGGAATCTGAAGGAAGCTGAAGGCAAACTCCCGGCCTGACGAACAGGAATCGCATATGAGGCAGCCACATCTGGGCGAGAGGGCAATGACACTCGAAGCCCAATAGCTATCCGGAAGATGTGGAGGTAAATGCGGCGGGTAGATGGGAGGAAGGTCGCGCGTCTTACCCTGGGAGGTCTGGTGGTCTGCCACGGTGCTACCGGCGCCGAGAGGCGACGGGATGGGCCGCCAGACGTCAGCAGAGGCCATAGTAAGTGCCGATTCACTCCGGCACCAAGGGCCGAACATGAAGAACCGCGAGTAGGCGATGACGTCTCGAGGATCGATCATGAAGACAGAAAGCGGCGCTGATACCGCCCTCCACCCAGAGGGGCAGGGGCAGTACCCCGAGTCCCAGCCGGTGGGCGTCGAGACGATCCCGGCGTCGTCATTGTGGACGAAAGCGGAGCCCGCCCCGCTCATGGAGGCCGTGGTAGAGAAGGCCAACATGGCGCGGGCTTACCGGAGGGTGGTCGCCAACAAAGGCGCACCGGGTGCCGATGGCATGACGGTGGACCAGTTGGCCGACCACCTGAAACAGTACTGGCCGACGCTGCGCGAGCGGCTGCTGGCCGGTGAGTATCACCCCAGCCCGGTCCGGGCCGTCGAGATCCCCAAGCCCAAGGGCGGGACGCGACAGCTCGGCATCCCCACGGTCACCGACCGGCTGATCCAGCAGGCGCTGCTGCAGGTGCTAACGCCGATCTTCGATCCGGGCTTCTCCGCATCGAGTTACGGCTATCGGCCGGGGCGCAATGCCCAGCAGGCCGTCTCGGCGATGAAGGCCCATGTCACCGCCGGCCACCGCTGGGTGGTCGACCTCGACCTGCAAGCCTTCTTCGACCGGGTGAATCACGACCTGCTGATGGCCCGGGTTGCGCGCCGCGTCCGCGACAAGCGGGTACTGCGCCTGATCCGACGCTATCTGGAAGCCGGGATGTTCCAGGACGGCCTGGCCGCGCCACGCCGGCAGGGAACGCCCCAGGGGGGACCGCTGAGTCCGCTGCTGGCCAATATCCTGCTGGATGACGTGGACAAGGAGCTAGAACGCCGCGGCCACCGCTTCTGCCGCTACGCCGACGACATGCAGGTGTATGTCAGGAGTCGGCGGGCGGGCGAGCGCGTCATGGCGAGCCTGAGTGATTTTCTCGAGAGCTCGCTCAGGCTCACGGTCAATCGCGACAAGAGCGCGGTGGACCGCCCCTGGAACCGGGGGTATCTGGGCTATACGCTGACCCGACACAAGCTGCCGAAGCTGACGCTGGCCAAGGCCAGCCTGCAGCGCCTAATGCAGCGTGTCCGCGAGATCCTCAAGCGTGGCAGGGGGCGCAACATACGGCGCGTTATAGAAGAGTTGACCCCGGTCCTGCGGGGCTGGGCCAACTACTTCTCCCTCGTCGACGTAAAGCGCCCGCTGGAAGCGCTGGATGGTTGGATACGTCGCCGACTGCGTTGCGTGATCTGGCGGCAGTGGAAACGCCCGCGGACCCGGCGTCGTAAGCTCCTGGCGCTGGGACTGGACGACTACCGAGCGTGGAAGGCAGCGGGAAACGGGCGAGGCCCTTGGTGGAACGCCGGCGCCTCGCACATGAATCAGGCCTTGCCACGGAAGTGGTTCAATCAACTGGGTCTGATCTCGGTACTCGATACGGCAAGAGGGCTTAGCCGTTCTTCATGAACCGCCGTATACCGAACGGTACGTACGGTGGTGTGGGAGGGCGCCGGGGGTGACCCCGGCCCCTACCCGATGCAGACTCCGTGCCATCTTTGGAAAGCGATTTAAAAACAAGGGGTTGTAGTCGTGGCTCGGGAAGGGTGTTAGGCAGGGTGTCCGGATATACAGACAATGTTCGACCTTGGTTCGAGACGAAGGTGTCCGAAAATCCGGTCAGGTGTCTGGTTTTTCAGACAGTCGAGCCAGTTTTTCATATAGCACCGAGCGGGGAATGCCCAGCAGGCGGGCGGCGCGGGATTTGTTGCCGTGGCAGGCGTTCAGCGCATTGTGCAGGGCGGTGCGCTCCGCCTCGGCCACCACCTGGGCCAGCGGGCGCACCGGGGAGGGGCCGGCCGGCCCGGGGAGCGTGTCGTCGGGCGCGGCGGGCAGGGTGGTGAGCAGCGCCGGGGCGTCGATCACGCTGCATGCCTCATGGAGGGCCAGGGTCTGCTCGAGGGTGTTGCGCAGTTCGCGAATGTTGCCCGGCCAGTCGTGGCGCTGCAGCAGTGCCACCGCCTCGGCGGTGATCTCGGCGCGTGGCTCGCCGCTCTCCGCAGACAGCCTGCCAAGGATCGCCTCGCAGAGAATGCCCAGGTCCGCCAGGCGTTCCCGCAGCGGCGGCACGCGAATGCGCAGCACGTTGAGCCGGTAGTAGAGATCGGAGCGGAAGCTGCCCTCGGTGACCATGGCCTCGAGATCGCGGCTGGTGGCGGCGATCAGGCGCACGTCCACCGACTTGACCTCGTTGGAGCCCAGCGGCTCCACTTCGCCCTCCTGAAGAGCGCGCAGCAGCTTGGCCTGCAGCGGCAACGGCATGTCGCCGATCTCGTCGAGAAACAGGGTGCCGCCGCTGGCCAGCTGGAACTTGCCCTGCCGCGCCCGCCGGTCGGCGCCGGTGTAGGCGCCGGGGGCAACGCCGAAGAACTCCGCCTCCAGCAGGGTCTCCGGCACTGCCGCCACGTTGACCGCCACGAAGGGCTGCGCGTAGCGGGGCGAGTCGCCATGGATGGCCTGGGCCAGCACCTCCTTGCCGGTGCCGGTCTCGCCCAGCAGCAGCACTGGGGTGGAGCGGGCCGCCGCCAGCCGGGCGCGGCGCTTGACCTCCAGCACGCCGGGACTGGCGCCGATAAAGTCGCCCAGGGCGTAGCGGGCCCCGCGGCTCGCCAGGGCGCGGCGGGCCACCGCCAGGTCGTGCTGCAGGCGGCGGTACTTGCCCATCAGCGGCGTCAGCGCCTCCAGGTCCTCGAAGACGATGAAGGCCACGGCGCCGGTAATGGCGCCGGTCTGGCGGTCATGCAGCGGCAGCCGGGTGACCACCAGCTGATGCGCCCCGTACTCCATGATGTCGAGCAGGATAGGACGGCCGCTGCGCACCACCTCCGGCATGCGGGTGTGGGGGATCACCTCGCCCACCGGTCGGCCGATCGCGCTGGCCGGGTCGTCGATGCCCAGCAGACGACAGTAGCTGTCGGTGATCCAGGTGAGCCGCGCCTGGGCATCCACCGAGATGGCGCCGGCGCTGGCATGCTCGAACAGCGGAAACAGCGGGCTGATCGCCTCCCGCGTCAGCCCCGCGCTCAGGGGGCTGGGAGGGTCGGATGGCGGGCCACTGCCACTCTGCCGTTGGTCGCGGCGGCGCATCTCAGGGGTCCCCGGCCGCCCTCAGAGGGCGGCGATCTTGTCGCGCTGCTCGACCAGCAGGTTGCGGGTGGTCTGGAATTCCTTGAGCTTGCCGCGCTCCTTCTCCACCACCGCTTCGGGGGCCTTGGCGACGAAGCTCTCGTTGGACAGCTTCTTCTCGATGCCGCCGATCAGCTTCTCCTGCTTGTCGATCTCCTTGGTCAGGCGGGCCAGCTCGGCGTCCTTGTCGATCAGGTCGGCCATGGGCACCAGCACCTCCATCTCGCCCACCAGCTGGGTGGCCGAAAGCGGCGCCTCGCTCGGGTCGTCGAGCCAGGCGGCGCTGTCCAGCTTGGCGAGCTTGGCCAGGAAGGGGCGATTGGCCGTGAGGCGCTCGCGGTCGGCGGCCGAGCCTTTGGTCAGCAGCACGTCGAGAGGCTTGCCCGGGGCGATGTTCATCTCGGCGCGGATATTGCGCACCGCCACGATGACCCCCTTGAGCCACTCGATATCGCGCTCGGCGGCTTCGTCGATCTTGTCCTCTTCGGTGCTGGGCCAGGGCTGGACCATGATCGAGTCGCGCGGGCTCGAGTCGGCATCCAGGGTGCCGGCCAGCGGGGCCACGCGCTGCCAGATCTCCTCGGTGATGTAGGGCATCATCGGGTGGGCCAGGCGCAGGATCGCTTCCAACACCCGCACCAGGGTGCGACGGGTGCCGCGCTTGGCCTCGGCCGAGGCGGAGTCGTCCCACAGCACCGGCTTGGAGAGCTCCAGGTACCAGTCGCAGTACTCGTTCCAGACGAACTCGTAGAGCGCCTGGGAGGCGTGGTCGAAGCGGAATTCCTCCAGCGCTCGGGTCACCTGGGCCTCGGTCTGCTGCAGGCGCGAAACGATCCAGCGGTCGGCCAGCGACAGCTCCACGTCGCCGCCATCGGCGCCGCAGTCCTGCCCCTCGGCGTTCATCAGCACGTAGCGCGAGGCGTTCCATAGCTTGTTGCAGAAGTTGCGGTAGCCGTCGAGGCGGCCCATGTCGAACTTGATATCGCGTCCGGTGGTGGCCTGGGAGAGGAAGGTGAAGCGCAGCGCATCGGTGCCGTGGGGCTCGACGCCCTCGGGGAACTCGGCGCGGGTGGCTTTGGCGATCGCCTTGGCCTTCTGCGGCTGCATCAGGCTGCCGGTGCGCTTCTCCACCAGGTTTTCCAGGTCGATGCCATCGATCAGGTCGATGGGGTCGAGCACGTTGCCCTTGGATTTGGACATCTTCTGCCCCTGGCCGTCGCGCACCAGGCCATGGACGTAGACGGTCTTGAACGGCACCTCGCCGGTGAACTTCAGGGTCAGCATGATCATCCGCGCGACCCAGAAGAAGATGATGTCGAAGCCGGTGACCAAGACGCTTGAGGGGTGGAAGTTGAGGAAGTCCTCGCCGCGGTTGGGCCAGCCGAGGGTAGCGAAGGTCCACAGGCCCGAGCTGAACCAGGTGTCCAGCACGTCTTCGTCCTGGGTCAGCGGCTGCACGCCGAGCCGCTCCATGGTCAGCAGGGCGTCGGAGGTCAGCCGGGTGGTACCGCCCAGCAGCTTGTCGAAGGAGCGTAGGCGCATGGCGTCGTGGAAGTTGTCGCACTCGTGCTCGAGGTAGTCGGCCAGTTCGGAGACGTACTGGCGAGTTGCCTCGACCTCGTTGCGGGCCACGAAGACGTTGCCGTCGATGTCGTACCAGGCGGGAATGCGATGGCCCCACCACAGCTGGCGCGAGATGCACCAGTCCTGCAGGTCGCGCATCCACGAGAAGTACATGTTCTCGTAGTTCTTGGGCACGAACTGGATGTCGCCCTTCTCGACGGCCTCGATGGCCGGTTTGGCGAGGCTCTCCACGGCCACGAACCACTGGTCGGTGAGCAGCGGCTCGATGACGTCGCCGGAGCGGTCGCCATAGGGCAGGGTGTTGTTGACCGTCTCCACCTGCTCGAGCAGCCCGGCAGCCTCCATGTCGGCGACGATCTGCTTGCGAGCCTCGAAGCGATCGAGCCCGGCGTAGGCGTCGGGCAGGCTGGGGTCGATGTTGGGCAGCGGATTGCCCTGCAGGTCGAAGACCTCGGCGCGGGCCAGGATCTTGGCGTCCTGGGAGAAGACGTTGATCAGCGCATGGTCGTGGCGCTTGCCGACCTCGTAGTCGTTGAAGTCGTGGGCGGGGGTGATCTTCACGCAGCCCGAGCCCTTCTCCATGTCGGCGTGCTCGTCGGAGACGATGGGAATGCGCCGTCCTACCAATGGCAGCTCGACGAACTTGCCCACCAGGGAGGCGTAGCGCGGGTCTTCCGGGTTTACCGCCACCCCGGTGTCGCCGAGTAGGGTCTCGGGGCGGGTGGTGGCGACGACCAGGTAGTCTTGGCCAGCGTCGGTGGTGACGCCGTCGGCCAGCGGGTAGCGGAAGTGCCAAAACTGGCCCTGCTGGTCGCGGTTCTCCACCTCCAGGTCGGAGATGGCGGTGTGCAGGGTGGGGTCCCAGTTGACCAGGCGCTTGCCGCGATAGATCAGGCCCTCGTTGAAGAGCCGCACGAAGACTTCCTGCACCGCCTTGTAGAAGCCATCGTCCATGGTGAAGCGCTCGCGGCTCCAGTCGACGCTGGCGCCCATGCGGCGCAGCTGGCGGGTGATATGGTCGCCCGACTCCTGCTTCCACTCCCAGACCTTATCGATGAACGCTTCGCGGCCCAGGTCGAAGCGGCTCTTGCCCTCTTCCGCGGCGACCTTGCGCTCCACCAGCATCTGGGTGGCGATGCCGGCGTGGTCGGTGCCTACCTGCCACAGGGTGTTCCTGCCCTGCATGCGCTTCCAGCGGATCAGGGTGTCCATGATGGTGTCCTGGAAGGCGTGACCCATGTGCAGGCTGCCGGTGACGTTGGGCGGCGGGATCATGATCGAGTAGGGCAGGCCGGAGCCGGAGGGGGCGAAATGGCCGTCGGCCTCCCAGCGCTCGTACCAGCGGGATTCGATCTGCTCGGGTTGGTAGGTCTTGTCCATGGGCGTTCCGGGTCCAGAAATGGTCGCCGCCGACCCGGGGGTCGGACGGCAGGAGAGGGCGACGAAAAATGGGCCTGATTATAGCGCGAGGGGGCGCCTGGCGTCATGGGCGCCGGAGTGCTGATGCTGGGCTGTCGCAGTTTGTGTGGGAGGGAGCTTCAGCTCGCGAAGCAGCGCGCAGCGCTGCCACACCCGGGCGCCTGGCGGCGCCTTCGCCCGATGAATCGGCCTCCCACCTTGCTCGGCCACTCAGGGTTGAAGGCCGCAACCGCAATGGCCTCGTGAACGGGCTCAGCCTGCCTAGCCGCGTAGTTGATGCGCCTTGACGGGATATCCGCGCTGCTTGTAGGTCTGCCAGCACTCGCGCTTGGCGACGAGCACCTGCTGGTGCTGGTTGATGATCTCGGCGACCCGCTCGAAGCGCGAGAACCACTCGGGAATCTCCGGGTGCAGGTTGAGCAGCGCCTGGGGGTGTTCCTCGGCGGGTTCCGGTGGCCCCTGCCAGCCGATCACCACCGGCACCTCGCGGGCCATCTCGCTGCCGGCCAGGGCGTGGGGCAGGTAGGCGTCGGGGCGGAAGGTCCACAGCCGCTCGTCGAGGTCGTTGGCCATGGCCTCGTCCTCGGCGTGCAGGTGCAGTCGGTAGCCCTTGCCGGCGATGGTCTCGGCCAGCCGGCAGGCGAAGTCGAGCCGCGCCTCGAGCGTGGTGTCGGGGAGGATGTAGAAATCGACCTGGGTCATGGGACTCTGTCCAAAGCGGACTGTGCTCCTGGTGGGAGATTCACGGTTGGCCTGCAAGCCCCGGGGCGCCTGCGGCGCCTTCGCCCAGCCGAGCTGGGCTCCCACAGTTGCCATGGCGCCATCCTCGGCCTGGGGCAGCGAAGCTTCTGTGGGAGCCCGGTTTACCGGGCGAAGGAGGCCGCAGGCCTCCCGTGCGCCACGGCCGGCGAAGCGATCACACCAGCCGCGTCAGCCAGCCGTGAGTATCCTCGGCGCGGCCGTACTGCAGGTCGAGCAGCTTGCCGCGCAAACGCTTGGCGATCTCGTTGCCGGCATCGGGCATCTGAATGGTGCCGTCCTCGGTAACCAGCTGGCCCACCGGAGTGATCACCGCCGCGGTGCCGCAGGCGAATACTTCGGTCAGCTCGCCGGAGGCGGCGGCCTCGCGCCACTCGTCGATACTGATTGGACGCTCTTCGGGGGTGAGGCCCTCGTCCTTGGCCAGGGTCAGCACCGAGTCGCGGGTCACGCCCTCGAGGATGGTGTCGGTGAGGCGCGGCGTGGCGATGCGGCCATCCTTGAACACGAAGAAGAGGTTCATGCCACCCAGCTCCTCGATCCACTTGTTCTCAGCGGCGTCGAGGAAGGCCACCTGGCCACAGCCGTGGTTGCTGGCCTCCTTCTGGGCGGCCAGGGAGGCGGCGTAGTTGCCGCCGCACTTGGCGAAGCCGGTGCCGCCGGGGGCGGCGCGCTTGTAGTGGCTGGAGAGCCAGATCGACACCGGGGCGATGCCGCCCTTGAAGTAGGCCGCCGCCGGGGAGGCGATCACGTAGTAGTCGACCTCCTGGGCCGGGCGCACACCGAGAAACTTCTCGCTGGCGATCATGAAGGGGCGCAGGTAGAGGCTGCACTCGTCCGCCTCGCTCGTCGGCGTCGGCACCCAGGCATGGTCCTGGGCGAGCAGCGCTTTTAGCGAGCCGATGAAGTCCTCGTCGGAGAGCTCCGGCAGGGCCAGACGGCGGGCGCTGCGACGGAAGCGCTCGGCGTTCTTCTCCGGGCGGAAGGTCCATACCGAGCCGTCGGCATGGCGGTAGGCCTTGATGCCTTCGAAGATCTCCTGGGCGTAGTGCAGCACGGCGGCGGCAGGATCCAGGGTCAGGGGCCCGTAGGGGCGCACTTCATGGCCGTGCCAGCCGGCGTCCAGGGTCCAGCGTACGTGGGCCATGTGGTCGGTAAAGTGCTGGCCGAAGCCGGGGCTGGCGAGGATATCCTCACGGATCGAGTCGGCCGTGGGGGTGGAATTGGGCAGGAATTCGAAGCTAGCATTCGACACGGCAAGGGGTCTCCGCTACGCCCGGGGCGTGCCGGCCCCGGGGTGATACAGGAAGCTCGGGCCGGTGAGTGCCGGCCCGGGTCGTGGATTCATCGTCAGTCCACATGAGAAAGGCGACGCGGCAAAAACGCAAGCCCTGTAGGGACTCAACGCGGCCCGATCGAGGGGCGCCGTGGAACCGCCTCTCACTCCTTCTCGGTTTCCACCACGGCCTCGGCCTCGCGATCCAGCAGGTACTGGGTCAGCAGGCCCACGGGCCGGCCGCTGGCACCTTTCTGCTTGCCGGAGGTCCAGGCGGTGCCGGCAATGTCCAGGTGCGCCCAGGGAAACTTGTCGGCGAAGCGAGACAGAAAGCAGGCCGCGGTGATGGTGCCCGCCGGGCGGCCGCCGATATTGGCCAGGTCGGCGAAGTTGGAGTCGAGCTGCTCCTGGTACTCGTCCCACAGCGGCAGGTGCCAGGCGCGGTCCCAGGCGGTCTGGCCGGCGTCGAGCAGGTCGAGAGCCAGGTCGTCGTCGTTGGAGAGCAGCCCGGTGGCGTGATGACCCAGGCCGATGATGCAGGCGCCGGTCAGGGTGGCGATGTCGACCACGCTGGCGGGCTCGAAGCGCTCGGCGTAGGTCAGGGCGTCGCACAGCACTAGGCGTCCCTCGGCGTCGGTGTTGAGCACCTCCACGGTGAGGCCCTTCAGCGTCTTGATGATATCGCCGGGCTTGGTGGCGCGGCCGTCGGGCATGTTCTCGGCGGCGGCGACGATGAATACCAGGTTGAGCTTGGGCTTGATGGCCAGCACCGACTTGACGGCACCGAACACACTCGCCGCGCCACACATGTCGAACTTCATCTCATCCATGGCCTCGCCGGGCTTGAGCGAGATGCCGCCGGTGTCGAAGGTGATGCCCTTGCCGACCAGCACATGGGGCGCGTCGTCGGGGTTCTCGGCGCCCTGGTAGCGCATCACGATCAGCCGCGAGGGCTCTTCGCTGCCGCGACCCACCGAGAGCAGGCTGTGGGCGCCCAGCGCCTCCAGGGCCTCCTCGTCGAGGATCTCCACCGCCAGCGCCCCGCCGGAGCCCTGGCCCAGCTGCTCGGCCTGCTCGGCCAGGTAGCGCGGCGTGCAGACGTTGCCCGGCAGGTTGCCCAGGGTGCGGGTCAGGCTCACCCCCTGGCCGATGGCGTCGCCGATGCGGGCGCCTTCCCGGGCCGCCTCGGCGTTGCCGCCCTCGCTGACCAGCAGGGTGGTGCGCGCCAGGCGGGGCGTCGGCGCCGGCTGGGACTTGAACTCGTTGAAGCGATAGACGGCGCGATGGGCCGCCTCGGCCACCATGCGCGCCTTCCAGTCGCACTGGCGGTCGGCCAGCGGCACGTCGGTGAAGGCGACCGTGACGTCGTCCACCTGCAGCCCGGCCAGGGCGGTGAAGGCGGCGTCCACGGCCTTGCGGAAGGCACCTTCCTGGCACTTGTCGCGCTCGCCCAGGCCGACCAGCATCAGGCGGTCGGCGCCCAGCCCGGGGGCGAAGGGAATCAGCTGCACATTGCCCAGCTTGGCATCGAAGTCGCCGCGCTCGATCAGCTGGCCGATCAGTCGCTCGCTGGCGTCATCGAGTTTGGCGGCGGCGGGCAGCAGGTCGCCGTCCTTGAACACCGGGACTACGAAGCAGGCCGTTTCGATCTTGGCGGGGTTGGCCGTCTGAACTGGGAATTCCATGGTGACTCCACAAGACAAGCTTTGGGGTTACAAGCGTTGAGGGATTCTGGATAATGCCGGCACGCCCGCAGGCCGTGCCGAATCGCCTCAGTGTACCCAAGGCATGGCCCCATTGCATAAAAGAGCTGCATGATCATTTTTCGCTACCTGACCCGCGAGATCCTGCTGACCATGGCCGCCGTGGCCGGGGTCCTGCTGCTGGTCATCATGGGCAGTCGCTTCATCCGCTATTTCACCGATGCCGCCGAGGGAGACATCCCGGCCAGCATCCTCGGCACCCTGATGCTCTTTCATCTGCCGGGCTTTCTCGAGCTGATCCTGCCGCTGGCGTTCTTCCTCGGCATCCTGCTGGCCTACGGCCAGCTGTATCTCAACAGCGAGATCACCGTGCTGGTGGCCTGCGGTACCAGCCCGGCCAAGCTGCTGCAGGTAAGCTTGGTGCCGGCGGCGCTGGTGGCGCTGCTGGTGGGGCTGTGCAGCCTGTGGCTGACCCCCGCCGGGGCGCTGCACAACGCGGTGATGCTCGAGGAACAGCGCAGCCGGCTGGACTTCACCGCCCTGGCGCCGGGGCGCTTCCAGGACTTCGGCGGCGGCCGCACCGCCTACACCGAGGCCTTCAGCGACGATCGCTCTCAAATGCTGGAGGTGTTCATCAGCGAGCGTCAGCGGCGCCGTGACGGCACCCCGGAGAGCGCGGTGACCCGCGCCGCCAGCGGCTATCAGACCGTCGACGAGGAGACCAGCAGCCGCTTTCTGGTGCTGGCCGAGGGCGAGCGCTACAGCGTCGACCCAGGGCGCTTCGAGGCCGAGCGCCTTGAGTTCGCCACCTACGCTGTGCGTCTCTCCCAGGTGGACGACATGCGCGAGCTCGATGCCACCGAGTATGCCTCCACCGCGGCGCTGCTGGCCGACGACGCCGCCGAGGCCCGCGCCCAGCTGCAGTGGCGGCTGTCGCTGCCGGTCATGGTCTTCGTGCTGACGCTGCTGGCTATGCCGCTCTCCCGGGTCAACCCGCGCCAGGGCCGCTTCGCCAAGCTGCTGCCGGCGGTCTTTCTGCACGTCTGCTACCTCAGCCTGCTGCTGGCGGCCCTGGATGCCATCGGCCGCGGGGCGCTGCCGGCGGCGATCGGCATGTGGCCCATTCACGCCGTCTTCCTGGCCCTGGGGCTGGGGTTGATGCTGCACGCCCAGCGCAAGGGGATGCGCTGATGGGCCTGGATCGTCTCGACCGTTATATCGCCCGCAACGTGCTGGGCGCGATCATCGTCGTCCAGGTGGTGCTGCTGGGGCTCGACTTGGTGATCTCCTACATCAACGACCTGGACGATATCGAAGGCGACTATGGCGCCTTCCAGGTGCTGCTTTACCTGCTGCTGCGCCTGCCCTGGCGCTTCTACCAGTATGCGCCGGTGGGGGTGCTGATCGGCGCGCTGATCGGCCTGGGCAGCATGGCCTCGAGCAACGAGCTGACGGTGATGCGTGCCGCCGGCCGCTCGCTGACGCGGATCCTGTGGAGCGTGATGAAGCCGGTCATTCTGGTGGTGGTCGTGGTGCTGCTCATCGCCGAGTACGTCAGCCCGCGAACCGAGCAGTTCGCTAGCGCCTGGCGGCTGGAGCAGCTGCAGGGCGAGGGAGCGGTGGTGACCCAGCGCGGCGGCTGGCAGCGAGAGGGCGACAGCGTCTACCGCTTCGGCGCCATTCGCGCCGACGACACCGTGCTCGACCTGACCCGCTATCGCTTCGAGGCGCGCAGCCTGCGCGAGGCCACGGTGGCCGATCGGGCCGTGTGGCGCGACGGTGCCTGGGTGCTGGAGAACGTGGCCACCACCCGCTTCGGCGAGTCGCACACCGAGGTCGAACACCGCGACGCGCAGGTCTGGGAGACCGCGCTGACGCCCGAGCAGCTCAACCGCCTGCTGCGCCCCATCAACAGCCAGGCGCCCAGCGAACTGTGGGCCTATGCCCGCTATCTACAGGACCAGGGGCTGCAGGCCACCCAGCCGTTGCTCTATTTCTGGCAGAAGGTCTTGATGCCCCTGACCATGGCCTCGCTGGTGCTGGTGGCGGCCTCCTTCGTCTTCGGGCCGCTGCGCACCGTGGCCGCCGGTACTCGGGTCTTCTACGGGGTCGTCACCGGCCTGGTGTTCAAGTACCTGCAGGACCTGCTGGCCCCGGCCTCCATGGTGTTCGGCTTCTCGCCGGCCTGGGCGGTGCTGGCGCCAACCCTGCTGTGCGCCGCCCTAGGGCTCTATCTGCTACGCCGCACCGGCTGACCCTCGGTTGCGCTTAATCGGTTGGAAACAAGGTACCCACGCTATGCAACGACGCTTCACCCAACTCGACGATGTCTGGCCCGCCGGCCTGGGACGACGGCTGGGGGCCATGCTCTACGACGCCTTTCTGGTCGCCGCCATCTGGATTCTGCTGGCGACGCTGCATCTGGGCGTGCTGCGTCAGCTGCTGGGCTTTTCCGCCGAGGAGGTGGGGGTCGGCAGCCTGCAGCGGCTCACGCTCCAGCTGCTGCTGCTGGCCGGGGCCTTCGCCTTCTTTGCGGTCTCCTGGACCCGCGGCGGCATGACCCTGGGCATGCAGGCCTGGCGCCTGCGGGTGCAAACCCGCGACGGCTGCTCGATCACCCTGGGCCAGAGCCTGGTGCGCTTCCTGGTGGCCTGGGTCTCCCTGGCGGTCTTCGGGCTGGGCTACCTGTGGGTGCTGATCGACAACGAGCGGCGCAGCTGGCCGGATATCGTCTCCGGCACCCGGGTGGTGGTGCTGCCCAAGGCCTCCCGCTGATCGACAGGAAGCGGGAAAGTTGACCTGGGACACACATCGAGGCGATCAACGCTTGCGATAGCCTATGCGAATCGTTTACATTAAACCTCGTAGGCACAGCGAGGTGATGGCGATGTACGTATGTCTCTGCAAGGGTGTAACTGACCACAAGATCCGCGAGAGCGTGGAGAGTGGCGCGCGCAGCTGGCGCGAGGTGCAGGGCGAGACCGGCTGCGGTACCCAGTGCGGCAAGTGCGCTGGTGCCGGCAAGGCGATCACCCGTGAAGCCGTAATGACCGAGATGACCGCCTCGGCGAGCGATCTGGCCTACGCCGTCTGAACGTGATCGGGCCCGGTCGCCCACCTCCTTCCCAACGTGAAGCCAATCCTTCTCATTCTTGTTGATATTTCTCCAAGCCATTGTTGATATTGGACTTTTTGGCACTGTTGTCCAATACTGTCAGAATGGATTCAGCGCCGATGGGCGCTGACTTCCCGCAAGACCTGACGACGCAATAGGGAGAAGTGCAATGAAAGGCGATGCCAAGGTCATCGAACACCTCAACAAGGCACTCGGCAATGAGCTGGTGGCGATCAACCAGTACTTCCTGCACGCCAAGATGTACAAGGACTGGGGCCTCAAGGCATTGGCCAAGTGGGAGTACGACGAGTCCATCGATGAGATGAATCACGCCGACAAGCTGATCGAGCGCATCCTCTTCCTCGAGGGCGTCCCCAACCTGCAGGACCTCGGCAAGCTCAATATCGGCGAGAACGTGCGCGAGATGCTCGAGTGCGACCTCAAGATCGAGCACGAAGGTCGCCAGGACTACATCGACGCCATCGCCTACTGTGAGCAGGTGAAGGACTATGTCTCCCGCGATCTCTTCCGCGATATTCTCGCGGATGAGGAAGAGCACATCGACCATATCGAAACCGAGCTCAGCCTGATCGACAAGGTCGGCATCGAGAACTACCTGCTCAAACAGATGCAGGAAGCCGGCGACGAATAACGCCCCCTCCGCGATAGCAAGCCAGAGACACTCCACCGGCGCCCCTGAGGCGCCGGTGGTGTGTCTGCCCCGGCTCTCTGCCCCCTACCGCCCGCTTGGCAACGTCCGGCAATGATCTACGCTGGTGCATGTGGATGCACCGCCAGGCAGGTGCTGCACCACGTCGCTGCCGCTGGCGTTGCGGTCTGCACCGTCGTCACCCGCAATCCCCCGGGTGGTGTCCGGCAGCGTGGAGTTGGCAGGCTTTCTGCATACAAAAAGTAAAATCCAGACTGCGCGAGGGCACATCCATGCATCGATTTCCTGTTCGTTCTACTGGCCTGATTGCCGGAGCACTCGGCCTGTCGCTGATCGGGGCCCCGCTGGCGGCGGCCGACGAGACCCGCATCCGCTTCCAGCTCGACTGGCGCTTCGAGGGTCCCTCGGCGCCCTTCCTGATGGCGGTGGAGCGCGGTTACTTCGCCGAGGAGGGGCTCGACGTCCAGGTCGACTCCGGCAGCGGCTCCGCCGGCGCCATCAACCGAGTCGCCTCCGGCGCCTACGAGATGGGCTTCGGGGATCTCAATGCCCTGGTGGAATTCCTGGCCGAGAATCCGGACGGCCCTGGCATCCAGGGGGTCTACGTGGTCTACGATGGCTCCCCGGCCGCGGTCTTCGCCCGCAAGGATCGCGGCATCGAGTCCCCCGCGGACCTGGACGGCAAGTCCCTCGCCGCGCCCGCCTTCGATACTGGCTACCGCGCCTGGGGGATCTTCGCCGCCGCCAACGACCTCGACGCCGAGGCCGTCTCCTGGCAGAACGTCGATCCGACCCTGCGCGAGACCCTGCTGGTACGCGGCGACGTGGACGCCATCACTGGCTTCTACTTCACCAGCCTGCTCAACCTGGAGGGGCGCGGCATGGGCGAAGAGGACCTGACCATCCTGCCCTTCCCCGACTACGGGGTGCCGCTCTACGGCAACGCCATCATCGCCAGTGAAGCCTTCGCCGAGGACAACCCCGAGGCGGTGGAGGGCTTCCTGCGCGCCTTCAACCGGGCCCTGGCCGAGACCCTGGCCGACCCGGAGGGGGCCATCGACTACGTGCTGGCCCGGGACGGTCTGATCGACGTGGAGATGGAGACACGCCGTCTCAAGCTCGCCATCGAGAGCGTGATCGACACCCCGGATGCCCGCGACCACGGGGCCGGCGCGGTGGACGAGGCGCGCCTGGCCAACGCCATCCAGCTGGTGGCCGACGCCTACGACCTGCCCGAGGCGCCCTCGGCGGAGCGGGTCTTCACCTCCCGCTATCTCCCCGAGCAGGCGGAGCGGATGATCTTCCCGGCGCAGGGAGACTGAGCATGACGGCACCCGCCACCCTGACCCCGGACGGCGCTACGCGCGCCGGGGCGGCCCCCTTCGTGGCCTTCGACCGGGTCAGCCTGGCCTACGATGACAGCGGCAACGCCATCGAGGAGGTGTCGCTGACCATCGAGGAGGGGGAGTTCGTCGCCTTCGTGGGCCCCTCGGGCTGCGGCAAGTCCACCTTCATGAAGCTCTGTACCGGCCTGCACGCCCCCACCGGGGGGAGCGTGCGGGTCGACGGCGAGTCGGTGGGCGGGCCGCTGAAGATCTGCGGCATGGCCTTCCAGAGCGCGAACCTGCTGCCCTGGCGCACCACTCTGGACAATGTGCTGCTGCCGCTGGAGATCGTGAAGCCCTACCGTTCCCAGTTCCGCAAGCGCCGGGCCGAGTTCGAGGGCTGGGCCCGGGAGCTGCTGCGCACCGTCGGTCTCGAGGGCTACGAGGATCAGTACCCCTGGCAGCTCTCCGGGGGAATGCAGCAGCGTGCCTCTATCTGTCGCGCGCTGATCCATCGTCCGCGCCTGCTGATGCTCGACGAGCCCTTCGCGGCGCTGGATGCCTTTACCCGGGAGGAGCTGTGGTGCGTGCTGCGCGACCTCTGGGAGGCGCAGCGCTTCACCGTGGTGCTGGTCACCCACGACCTGCGCGAGGCGGCCTTCCTGGCCGACACCGTCTACGTGATGAGTCGTCGCCCCGGGCGCATCCTCGAGCAGCGGAAGATCGACTTCCCGCGGCCTCGGTCGCTGGAAATGACCTTTGAACCCGCCTTCACCGGCCTGGTGCAGGAACTGCGCGCGCGGATCGGCACGATCCGCGGCAGCTGAGGAGTCATCATGTCCAAGCACAGCCGGCTGCTCGAGCGCCTGGCCCCCTGGATCGCCGTGCTGGCGCTGATCCTGATCTGGGAGGCGACGGTCAGGCTCTTCAACGTGCCGCCCTTCATCTTCCCCAGCGCCTCGGCCACCGCCCAGGCCCTGGTCACCTTCGCGGGCCCCATCGGAGTGCACTCCTGGCAGACCTTCTGGACCACCATGGCGGGCTTCGGCCTGGGGGTGGCGGTGGGTCTGCTGCTGGGCTTCATCATCGGCTCGTCGCGCTTCCTCTACCACGCCTGCTACCCGCTGCTGGTGGGCTTCAACGCCATTCCCAAGGTAGCCTTCGTGCCGATCCTGGTGGTGTGGTTTGGCATCGGCTCGGTGCCAGCGATCCTCACCGCCTTTTTGATCTGCTTCTTTCCCATCGTGGTCAACGTGGCCACCGGGCTTGCCACCCTGGAGCCGGAAATGGAGGACGTGTTGCGGGTGCTGGGCGCGCGGCGCCTGGACGTGCTGCTCAAGGTGGGCCTGCCGCGCTCGCTGCCCTACTTCTTCGCCTCGCTGAAGATCGCCATCACGCTCGCCTTCGTCGGCACCGTGGTGTCGGAGACGGTGGCCTCCAACCAGGGCATCGGCTACCTGATGATGAGCGCCGGCTCCCAGATGCGCATGTCGCTGGTGTTCGCCGGGCTGATCGTGATCAGCGCCATGGCCATGGTGATGTACGAGCTGTTCGCCGTCCTCGAGAAGCGGATGACAGCGTGGGCCCACCGCGGCCAGCGGTAAGGTGCCTTAGAACGCCTTTTCGAGTTCGAAGCGCGGCACCGGCTCGCCCTGCACCTCCACCAGCTCGGTGAAGTTGTCCAGCGGGCGCACCCAGAGGCCGTAGTCGCCGTAGAGGGCGCGGTAGACCACGACCGGCTCCTCGGTTTCGCTGTGGCGGGCGACGCCGAGCACCTCATAGCGGTTACCCTTGTAGTGGCAGTAGATGCCGGGAACGGGGCGGGGACGTGTCATGGTGGGCTCCAGGGGTGGGGGCCGGCTTTCCTCGACCGGCTTTGGTGGGGTCGCGCTTGGGGTCACTCTTCCGGGGGCGGTGCCTGTCGCGTCTTGCTGGCCTGCTTCGCCAGCCGGGCCAGCACCCGCGAGGCGGCAACGAAGCCGAAGCTGCCGGTGAGGAAGGTGGCGGCGCCGAACCCCGAGGCGCAGTCGAGGCGCGTCGACTCGCCGCTGGCGGGCTTGGCGAAGCACACCTCGCCGTCGCTGTCGGGATAGACCAGCTGTTCGTCAGAGTAGACGCATTCCACCGAGAAGCGCCGCCTGGGATTGCGTGAGAAGCCGAAATCGCGGCGCAGGCGCGAGCGTACCTTGGCCAGCAGCGGGTCGTGCTCGGTGCGGGTCAGGTCGGCCACCCGAATCCGGGTGGGGTCGGTCTGGCCGCCGGCGGCGCCGGTGACGGTAATGGCCAGCTTGCGCCGCTTGCACCAGGCGATCAGCGCCGCCTTGGCCACCACGCTGTCGATGGCGTCGAGCACATGGTCGGCGTCCTCGGGAATGCGCTCGGCCAGGTTGGTGGGGGTGATGAAGGCGCTGTCCGCCACCACCTCGATCCCCGGCTGAATGGCCCGGCAGCGCTCGGCCAGCACCTCTACCTTGGGACGCCCCACGGTGCCGTCCAGGGCGTGAAGCTGGCGATTGACGTTGGAGACGCAGACGTCGTCCAGGTCGATCAGGGTCAGCTTGCCGATGCCCGAGCGGGCCAGGGCCTCTACCGCCCAGCTACCCACACCGCCGACCCCGACCACCACCACATGGGCCTGGCGGAAGCGTTCCACGGCGGTGTTGCCGTAAAGCCGGCGGATGCCGCCGAAGCGCAGGGCGTAGTCGTCAGTGGGCAGTGCGGCGCTGGGGGTCGAGGGGGCGGTCATGGCGGCAGTCGAGTCTCCCGGTCAGGCGGGGGTGGCGGATGAAGGGGCAAGGCGGCGCGCGCCGTCCACCGGCAGGTGGCCGGCCCAGCCGAAGCGCTCGAACAGTGCGCGCATGGCGGCGTCCGGCGCGCAGCTCAGCGCCAGGCGATACTCCTCTACCGGATGGTCGAACGTCAGTTCCACCGCGGCCAGCAGCAGGCGCGGGCAGGCGAGGCGCTCGGCGAAGAAACGGTTGTGGTTGCCCTTGCCGTGCTTGGCGTCGCCGATGATCGGGTAGCCCCGCCGCGACAGGTGGCGGCGGATCTGGTGGCGACGCCCGGTCAGCGGCCGCGCCTCCATCAATGAGTAGCGGCTCTGGGGGTAGCGGTCCACCTGCACCGGCAGCTCCACGCTGTCCAGGCGGCGAACATCGGTGACCGCCTCCATGGCGGGCATCTCGGCCTTGGGCAGGCGGGCGTCCTCCTCCCGCAGCGGATAGTCGAGGCGCTCCGCCTCGGGGCCGATGCCCCGCACCACCGCCAGGTAGCGTTTCGCCACCCGCCGCTCGGTGAAGGCCGCGGCCAGGGAGGTGGCCACCTCGGGCGACAGCGCAAAGACCATCACCCCGGAGGTGGGGCGGTCCAGGCGGTGCACCGGATAGACTCGCTGGCCGAGCCGGTCGCGCAGCCGCTGCAGCAGAAATTCCCGCTCGCCGCGGGCCAGGGCGGTGCGATGCACCAGCAGCCCCGCCGGCTTGTGCACGGCGACCAGGTGCTCGTCCTGATGCAGGAGGGTCAGCGAATGCGGCATGCTGGATTAGCCCGTGGCAGCAAAGGGCCGACATTGTCGCCGTCGAGGCCGCGGATGTCACCACCCCCGGCGGCCATGGGGGAGGGGCGCTGTACCCCCGGGGGCATTGCGGCCACACTGGGCTGCAGGATGCCAGACTGACCCGTTGCAGAGGAGGCGACCATGAGGCCGGTGACCCGACGCGCGCTGCTGTGGAGCGGTATTTACCTGGCGCTGGTGCTGATGCCGCTCGCCGCGGTGATGCTGGGCGGGCGGCCCGAGCCGCGGGGGCTGCTGGGGGAGTTCGGCGCGCTGCTGGGGCTGCTGGCCCTGGGCGTGTTCGGCATGCAGCTGGTGGCCTCGGGTCGGCATCGCTGGTTTGCCCGCGGCCTGGGCTTCGACAACGTGCTCCAGTTCCATCGGCAGCTCGGCCTGTTCGCGCTGCTGCTGGTGCTGGCCCATCCGCTGGTGCTCCTGGGCGCCGAGCCGGGCTTTCTCCACTATCTCGACCCCCGCGATGCGCCGCTGCGCGCGCTCAGCCTGTTCGCCCTGGCGGGGGCGGCCCTGGTGCTGGTGGCAAGCTCGCTGTGGCGAACGCGCTGGGGGCTGAGCTACGAGTGGTGGCGCCTGCTGCACGGTGGCCTGGCGCTGTTCCTGGTACTCGGCGGCCTGGGGCATGCGCTGATGGTGGGGCGCTACAGTGGCGGCTGGATCAGCGCCCTGGCCCTGGTCGCCATCATGGCGGTGCCGGTGGGGCTGCTGCTCGACTCTCGGCTGCTGCGGGTCTGGCGCCTGCGTCGCCGGCCCTGGAAGGTCATCGACAATCGCCCGGCCCGCGGCGATGCCACCACCCTGACCCTGGAAGCCGAAGGGCATCGCGGTCTGAGGTTCCAGCCGGGTCAGTTCATCTGGATCACCCTGGGCGAGACCCCCTTTTCGCTGCAGCAGCATCCGTTCTCGCTGGTCTCCTCGGCGGCCGAGCCCGGGCGGGTGGCCTTCACGGCCAAGCGACTGGGCGATTTCACGGCGCGCCTGCCCGAGGTAACGCCCGGCACCCGGGCCTTCATCGAGGGGCCATATGGCGCCTTCATACCGGAGTCTGGCCACCCCTCGGGCGCGGTGCTGATCGCCGGGGGGATCGGCATCACGCCGATCATGAGCATCCTGCGCAGCTTTCGCGACCGTCGGGAGAGGATGCCGCTGTGGCTGGTTTACGCCAACGAGACCTGGGAGGAGGCCACCTTCCGGGAGGAGCTGGCCGAGCTGCGCCAGGCGCTGCGCCTCGAGGTTATCCACGTGCTGGCCGAGCCGCCCACCGGCTGGGAGGGGGAGCGGGGCCTTGTGGACGGCGCGCTGCTCGAGCGCCGGCTGCCCGCCGACGACGGCCGGCGCGAGTATTTCATCTGCGGCCCCGATCCCCTGATGAACGCCGCCGAGGGGGCGCTGATCGACCGGGGCGTGGCCCCCACCCGGATCTTTTCCGACCGCTTCGATATGGTGTAACAGCGCAAGGAGTCGCCATGCTACATCGCTACGCCCGCCGGCTCGGCATCCTGATGGCCCTGGTCCTGGTGGCGATCGTCCTGTTGCTGGCGATCTGGCTGACCGCCTGACCGGCACGGCCTATTTCCACTTGATATTGCACCCCATCGACGGCATCTGCCGCTCGCTCGGCGACTGGCCGGCCAGCACCGCCTCGGCGGCGGCGCGCAGGTCCTCCCCGGTCACCGGGGTCGCCTTGCTGGGGCGGCTGGCGTCGAACTGGCCGCGGTAGGCCAGCCGGTGCTCCCGGTCGTAGAGGAAGAAGTCCGGCGTGCAGGCGGCCTGAAAGGCCCGTGCCACCTCCTGGCTCTCGTCCACCAGGTAGGGAAAGGAGTAGCCGCGCCGCTGCGCCTCCTCGATCATCCGCGCCGGGCTGTCGTCGGGCTGGGCCCGGTAGTCGTTGCTGTTGATGCCAACCACCGCCAGGCCTCTGGCCTGATACTCTCGGGCGAAGTCGGCGAAGGCATCGGCGATGTGCTTGACGAAGGGACAGTGGTTGCACAGGAAGACTACCAGCAGCGGCTGGCCGTGGTACTCGGCGTTGCCCACCTCGCCGCCGCGGGGGTCGGGTAGCCGAAAGGCCGGCATGGGGCTGCCGAGCTCGGGCATGGTCGAGGGCGTCAGGGTCATGGGGTTGCCTCCAGTTGCGGTTCCGCCAGTGTTTCAAGGTAGCAGAGCCTCGGTGTGGCGCCTGACGCGGGTGATCTCGCCTGTTAACGTGCGGGAGGGCAGGGGCGGCGAGGGCCGCGGGGAGGCGTGGTATGACAGGGCGTGACGCAGCAGCCGGCGGCGTACAGCCGGGCGAACGCATCGACAGCCTCGACGTGCTGCGGGGCATGGCGATCCTCGGCATCCTGGTGATGAACGTTCAGGGGTTCGCCATGGTGACCGCCGCCTACGTGAACCCCACCTATGCCGGCCCCATCGGCCCGGCCGAGTGGTGGGTCTGGAGCCTCGGCCAGGTGGCCTTCGCCGGAAAATTCCTGGCGATCTTCTCGGTGCTGTTCGGGGCCGGCCTGGTGCTGATGGCCGAGCGTGCCCAGGCCGCCGGTGTCGCGCCCTGGCGCCGCCATCGACGCCGTACGGCGGTGCTGGCGCTGATCGGGCTGGCCCACGCCTACCTGATCTGGTTCGGCGATATCCTCTTCACTCTGGCGCTGATCGGCCTGCTGGCCTTCGTCTTTCGCCGCTGGTCGTCGCCTCGCCTGCTGCGGGCGGCGGCCTGGCTGTATGCCGTACCCGTGCTGTGGGGCCTGCTGATGACATGGCTGATGCACGCCATGCCCGAGGCCGCCTACCGCGACCTGGTGGTCAGCGCCTGGCAGCCCTCTGCCGAGCAGCTGGCCGCCGAGCAGGGCGCCTACCGCGGCGGTTGGCGGGCGCAGATGGCGCAGCGGGTGCCCGACGTGCTGCAGATGCATCTGCTGGTGGTTCCCCTGGAGGAGGGCTGGCGCATCTTGGCGATGATGCTCGCCGGCATGGCCGCCTACCGCAGCGGCCTGCTGACCGGTGCCTGGTCGGCGGCACGCTATCGGCGAGCGGCGCTGCTCGGGGCAGGGCTGGGGCTGCCCCTGGCCGCGGCCGGCCAGCTCTTTCATCACGCCACCGGTTGGGAGATGCGCACCTCGCTCTACCTGGGCGGGCTGTTCAACCATGTCGCCACGCCGCTGGTCGCCATGGCTTGGGTCTGTACGCTGATCTGGCTGCACAAGCGCGGCGCCTGGCCGGGGCTGATGCACCGGCTGCGCTGCCTGGGGCGCGGTGCGCTCACCGGCTACCTGCTGACCAGCCTGCTGTGTACCGCGCTCTTCTATGGCCACGGTCTGGGGCTGTTCGGCCGGCTCGACCGGGTCGAGCAGCTGCTGGTCGTCGCCATGGTGTGGGCGCTGCTGCTGGGCCTGGCCCCGCTCTGGTTTCGTCACTTTCGGATGGGGCCGGTGGAGTGGCTATGGCGGTGGGGGACCTATGGCCGCCGCGCTCCCCTGCGCCGTTAGGCCCCCCAGCCCCCAAGGGTGGCGCGATCCTCCCCCGGCAGTCTGCCACGACCGGCTATGCTGAAGGCGAGAGAAACCGCTGCGATTCAAGGAGACGCTAGATGCTGGAATTCATTACCCATCCCGCAGAGCATGTCGTGGCCATGAGGGCCGGCGGTGTCGTCACCGCCGAAGAGCTGCAGCGGGCCATCGATGCCATCGAGACCGCCAAGCGCGACCATCCCCGGGTCAGCCTGGTGGTGGAGCTCGACGACATGCGCTGGATGACCCTCACCGCCCTGCTCAAGGACATTGGCTACGGCCTCACCCAGCTTAGCGACCTCGAGCGCTATCATCGCGCCGCCGTGATCACCGACCGGGAGTGGATCAAGCACCTCGCTCATCTGGAAGAGCGCTTGTTCAAGGCCGTTGACCTTCGCACCTTCCCCCGGCGCGACTACGCCACCGCCTTGCAGTGGGCCGGCGAGCTGCCCAAGGGGGCCCACGAAGACCCCGAGGAGGACGGCTATCACGGCGCCTGATAGCGGTAAGAGAGCCCTTCGATACGCCAGCAGGCGTGTTTTTCGGACGAGCGGACAGCGGAGATCGTCATGCCGGGCACCGATTCGGACGACCCCTTGCATCAGGCCGGAAACGCCCTGCAGCGGGGTGACTGGTCCGTGGCCCGGACGGCGTTCAAGGAGGCGCTGCAGGCCGGCGAAAGCGCCAAGGCCTATGAAGGCCTGAGCTGGGCGGCGCTGGCCATGGATGCGGGCGATGAGGCGCTCTGGGCCCGGCAGAACGCCTACCGGCTGTACCGAAAGCAGAACGAACCGGTCAGTGCCGCGCGCATGGCCATGTGGGCCGGCAAGGACCACGAAGACTTCCGCGGCGAGATGTCGGTGGCGCGTGGCTGGCGCCAGCGTGCGCACCGCCTGCTCGAGGACCAGCCAACGGTACCGGAGCACGGTTGGCTCGCCCTGTTCGATTGCTGGGCCTCCCTCAGCGACGGCGAGGATCCCGAGCATGTCCGGCAGTGCACCCGGACCGCGCTGGCGGTCGCGGAGGCGTGCGATGAGCCCGACCTCGGCGTCCTGGCGCTCGCCATGGGCGGCTTGGCGCTGGTCAGTGACGGCCGCGTCGAGGAGGGCATGCGCCGGCTCGACGAAGCGGCTGCCGCGGTGCTGGGCGGAGAGCTGCGGGAGCCGATCTGGGAGCTGCCCGTGCTGTGCTGGCTGATCTTCGCTTGCGAGCGTGCTCGCGATTTCGCCCGCGCCGCCGAGTGGTGCGAGAGGATGCACGCCGCCGCCGAACGCCTGGCGCACACGGCCAGCCAGGGGGTCTGTCGCGCCCATTACGCCATGCTGCTCGTCTGCCGCGGTCGGTGGCAGGAGGCGGAAACCACCCTGAACGAGGCCGCGGCCTGCTTCCAGGCCAGTTGGCCGCCACAGACGGCCGAGACCTCGATCCGCCTGGGGGACCTGCGGCGGCGCCAGGGGCGCCTGGATGAGGCCGATGCGCTGATGCGGCCGCTCGAGTGGCATCCGCTGGCCATGCTCGGCCTGGCCGAGATCGCCCTGGAACGCGGGCGGCGCCAGGAGGCCGAGGAGCGAGTCGAGGCGTACTTGCGCCATATCCCCGAGGGCAATCGCCTTGGCCGCGCGGCGGCCCTGGAGCTGCAAGTGCGCCTCGATGTCGCGTCCGGGGAGCATGCTCGCGCCGCCCGGGCCACCGAGGCGCTGGAAGCCATCGCGTCGGCGGTGGGCACCGGGCCCCTGCAGGGGGCGGCAAGCTTCGCCGCCGGCGTCCTCGCCCGGGCAACGGGCGAGATGCAGCACGCCCGGGCCTGTCTCGAGAATGCCGTCGTCGCCTATGAACGCAGCGGCACCCCCTTCGAGTCCGCCCGTGCCCGGCTGGAACTCGCCGCGGTCCTGACCGCGCTTGAGCGCCCGCAGCGCGCCCGGGCCGAGACGGCCAGCGCCCGACACACCCTGGCGGGCCTGGGTGCCCGGGACCGGTTCGAGAAGACCGGCGCTTACGCCTCCTTGCCGCTCACGCCGCGCCAGGCCGAGATTCTTCGACGGGTCGCCCGGGGCATGAGCGATGCGGAGATTGCCGAGGCGCTGGGCATCAGCATTCACACCGTGCATCGGCACGTGGCCAATATCCTCCAGCGCCTGGACGTTCCCACCCGCGCCGCGGCGGCGACACAGGCCGCCATCGCCGGCCTCATCTAAGGAAACACTGCACAAATGCCTACGCGAGCAAATCGCTGCGTTGCGCGGTGCGCGGAATCCTCACCTATACCCCATAGGCTCCGGTTCCTGTGCTCCGTGCGCCTTGCGCTTCATCTCGCTCGTCGATTTGTTCAGCGCTTCCCTAAGCGCTCCGCCGCCCCCATGGCCCGAACGGGCCATGCCACGAATGGCGCCTCATGGCCCGTCTGGCCGAAGCGCCGGCCTATCCCGCCTGGCTAGCCTCGGGGCAAGGCTTCGGCTCGACCGAAGTCGCTATCTGCCATCATCACCCAGGAGGTGCAGCATGATTCTTGTCACAGGCGCCACCGGAACCATCGGCTCCGAACTGGTGAGGGAGCTGGCGAGTCAGGGCGAACCCGTGCGCGCCGCGGTCCATGTGCGGCCGCTACAGGTCGACGGCGTGGCGACCTGCCCCATCGACTATGACCGGCCCGAGACGCTGCCGTCGGCGCTTCGCGGGGTCGAATCGCTCTTCCTGCTGTCCCAGGAGGTGACCCATGAGCGACCCATGGTCGATGCCGCCCGGGAAGCCGGGGTCAGGCGCATCGTCTACCTCTCCTCCTACGGAGCGGACACCGATACCTTCATCGTTGGCCAGCTGCACCGGGAGATCGAGCGCTGCATCGAGGGCAGCGGCATGACCTGGACCTTTCTGCGCCCCAACTACCTGATGCAGAACTTCATCACCCTCATGGGCGACGACATCCGCAACGAGGATACCTTCTACGACTCCATCGGCGATGCCCGGGTCAGCCGCATCGACACCCGCGACGTGAGCCATGTGGCCGCCCGGGTGCTGACCGAGTCCGGCCACGAGAATCGCGCCTACGAACTCAGTGGCCCCGAGGCCATCACGCACCATCAGGCGGCCGAGCTGCTCTCAGAAGCGCTGGGACGACGCATCCGCTATGTGGAGCTGGACGACGACAGCTTCCGGCGTCGGTTGATCTCCCAGGGCGTGCCCGAGGAGTTCGCCGGCTTCGTCGAGGACGTCAATCGCCGCAACCGCCGCGGCGAAACCCACGACGACCGGGTCACCGACAGCGTTCGCCGCATACTGGGCCGGGAGCCGACCCCGTTCTCCCGGTTCTGCCGGGATCACGCGTCCCTGTTTGGCGCACCCTGAGCCCTCGGCGGAGCCGGACGACCCGTACCGGGAAAGCCGTTGGCGGGAGGGGCTGCTCCCCTGGCCGCTGGCGGCCTCACTTGGCCTCGGCGCCGAGCGCATGCAGCTTGCGAAACCACTTGTCGCGCTCCTGCTCGCTCATCGCCTCCACGCTGCCGATCAGCGTCTCGCGCACCGGTGACAGGCCGACGAAGCCGAGAATATTGCGCTCCAGCGATTTCACGCTGTGGGCTCGATAGAGGTGGCGGTAGATCAGCGCCGGCATGCCCATGGTCACCACCACCCGCGCCGAGCGGCCGGTCAGCCCCTTCTTGCCCAGCGGGTTGCCCTCCACGTACTCGAAGGCGAAGCCGGGGCGCAGCACCTGCTCCAGGAAGGCCTTGACCAGGGCCGGCATGTCGCCAAGCCACAGCGGGAAGAACAGCACCAGGTGCTGGCACCAGCCGATGGCCTCCTGTGCCGCCGCCAGCGAGGAGGGGAGGGGAGCGACCTTCCACGCCTTCTGGGAGCGCAGCAGCGGAAACTCCAGGGTGGCCAGGTCGATCAGGCGGACCTCATGGCCCTGGGCATGGGCGCCTTCGTGGTAGTGGGCGGCCAGGGCGTGGCAGAGGTGCGTTTCGCTGGCATCGGGGTGTCCCTGCAGGATCAGGATTCGCTGGCTCATCTCGGCGGGTTCTCGCGGCAAGGAAAGGGGAGTCCTGACGTTCAGCCTAGCCGCTTTCCATCCCTTCGCACTTCCCGCCGGCGGGGCAGTGGCCGCCCCTGACGTCGCGCCCCGGGCGATGCAGGGCGGTGTGCGCGGAGCCCTGGCGGGGAGCCTACACTGGAGGCAAGGCGTCGCGCCCTGCGGTGCGGCGGGTTCCACCGATGGAGGAGGCGTTGCCATGGCGTCGCCGGACCACCTGAACGCGCTGTTCCACTACCCCCTCTTCGAGGCCATGCTGGGGCGCCGCGCCCGGCGCTTCGGCCTGGGCATGGAGATCCCCTCCGGGCCCCTGGCCTATCGCTCCCGTCACGCGCCGCTGCCGCTCTCGGCCCTGGAGCGGGACCTGCTGCTGATCGCCGGCACCGGGGTCAGCGGTTGGAGCTTTGGGGTGCCCTACGGGCCGGATCGCCCCGACGAGCACGCCCACTATTCGTTGCGCTATACCGGGCGCACCGCGCCCACCGCCGGGGGCTTCGGTACCCCGGCGATGCTCTTCACCGATGACGAGGGCCTCCACTTTCTCAACACCCGCGACCTGCCCCCGAGCCGCATGCAGGAGTACCGGGACGTCGACGACGACCTGGAACGCCTGGTGGCGCTGGTGCGCGAGCACACCCTGACGCTCTCGCCCCAGCGGCTGGATCTGCCCGCGGCGCCGCCCCATATGCTCGAGCCCAACCTGTGGATGGCCAATGCGCCGGGCTCGACCCTGTTCATGCCCGTCGGCGATGCCAGCGAGCAGGTGCTGGCGCTGCTGGCCATGGCCATCGGCAATGGCAACACCCTCGTGGATGACGAGCTTGGCTGTCCCGCCGGTGACCTGGCGCCCTTCCAGCGCAGCGGCCTGCTCCAGGAGGAGAAGCGGGTGCCCCTTTCGGTGCTGCAGCAGATGGCCTATGAGGGGAACTGCGCCGAACTGGCCATGATGGGCCACAATATGGTGCTGACGATGCAGGCCATGGGCCTCGGCGGTCTCTACTTCAACGGCCTCAACCGCTGGAGCATCCTGGGCGCCTTCGCCGACCAGGGCATCGCCGGCGCCGGCTTCCGCTTCGTGCGCGATGCGCGCTGGACCCTGCCCAACCCGGTGGGGCTCGATGGCGTCTACGAGGCGCTCTGCCCGCCCTACTACCCGGACATGCGGGCGGCAGTGGCGGCCTTCGTGGAGCGCAAGTTCGGCCCCGGCGGCGCCTACGATGCCGCCACGCCCGGCCCCTGGCAGCGCAACCGCGAGGTGAAGGGTGGGGTGACTCCCTATTCGGAGGCGTTCGTGGCCTGCCTGGGCGAGGTGGCCCAGTACATCCACGACAAGTACGGCAAGTTTCCCGGCACCTTCACCACCATCGTGCTGCCCGGCTTCGTTCAGGCGGTGCACCTGGACACCGACTTCTACGACCGCCACTACCGACCGGGGGCCTACCTGGCCACCCATGCCGAGCATCTCGAGCGCTGGCATCCCGGCGAGTCAGGCGGCGGTTGACGTCGGAGGCCCGTCCCCCCACCTTTAGGGCACCGATCATTCCCATACTGGAGTTGCCATGACGTCCACCGTATTGATCACCGGCGCCAATCGCGGCGTCGGCCTGGCCCTGGCCCGCCACTATCGCGCCGAGGGCTGGGCAGTAATCGGCGTCTGCCGCGAGGCCTCACACGAGCTGGCCGAGGTCGCGGAGCGGCTGATCGAAGGCATCGACGTGACCCGCGCCGATGACGTGGCTCGCCTGGCCGACGAGCTGGCGGGGCAGCGCCTGACGCTGCTGATCAATAACGCCGGCTTGCTCAGGGACGAGGTGCTGGGCGAGATCGACTTCGACTCGATCCGCGAGCAAATGGAGATCAACGCCTACGCGCCGCTACGGGTGACCGAGGCGCTGCTCGATAACCTGGGCGAGGGCAGCAAGGTGGCCAACATCACCAGCCGTATGGGCTCCATCGCCGACAACGACTCCGGCGGCCGCTACGGCTACCGCGCCTCCAAGGCGGCCCTGAACGCCTTCGGCAAGTCCCTGGCCGTGGACCTCGCGCCCCGCGGCATCGCGGTGATCCAGCTCCACCCCGGCTATGTGCAGACCCGCATGGTCAACTTCGGCGGCTTGATCACCCCGGAAGAGGCCGCCGCCGGTATCGCCGAGCGCATCGCGACGCTGACGCTCTCCACCTCCGGCACCTTCTGGCACAGCAACGGCGAGCCGCTGCCCTGGTAGCCAGACATCAGATGATGAATGAAGCCTTCGGCATACTGGTTGGCTAGGTAGGGCTGTAAGTCAGCCTGCTCTACTTAGCCAGGTTATCGTGAGGCGCTAGCCGAGGCGCAATGTATACCCTTTGCCGCCAGCGGGCTTCGCAGTTGGTCGGGTAACGGAATGTCGGTGATAACGGCATCGTAATCGGCGAGTTCACCCGCAGCTCTGCGCAGCGGGAGATCGAATTTGGTGCTGTCCATAACCAGGATGCGATAGGCGGCGTTTGTGAGCAGTGCCTCGCGAGCCATCGCCTCGTCGTCATTGTAGTCGAATAGCTGCCCCTGGCTATCCATTCCGCCCACTGAGACGATGCCCACATCGACCCGATAGCGGTGAAAAAAACGCCAAGCATCACCGCCTATCACGTCCTGGTCCCTCTGGCGTACGCGTCCTCCCGCCACTATTAGCTCGGCCTCCATGCTACACAGCCGAATCATTGCATGCAGGTTGTTGGTTATGATCTGGAGGCCCTGTTTGTCACGCAGCATCTCGGTGAGCTGCACGACGGTAGTGCCGGTGCCCAGAAACAGCGACTGATTGTTCTGGATCAATGTGGCAGCGCGTCGTGCAATTTGGCGTTTGCCTTCTTCGTTGATGATTTTTCGCCGGTCGTAGCCAATGTTCTCTCGTTCGGGAAACGGTAAGACCTCGCCATGACGACGCAGTACCAGGCCTTTCTCGGCCAGGTGGCGCACATCCCCCCGCAGGGTCTGGACCGATACCCCGAACCTCTGTGCCAGAGTTTCCAGCGGCTGACGGCCATGCTGATTCACCTCCTCCAGCAACTTTCTATGCCGTTCAAATTTGTTCATGCCATCTCCAAACGAAAGGAAAAAGAAGTGATGCGAAGCACATGGCTTGTCGAACGAAACGTTGGTGTCACTTTGCTGTAAGGCGATGACAGTAATGTTGATGGGGCCCAACCTCAGGAGATTTTCTCATGTTGAAGCGCCCCTCGATTACCGCTCTTTCCGCAGCCGCAATACTGGCCGGCCTGGCTCTTCCCGCACTCGCCAGCGACAAGCTCGTGCTCTACACCAGCCAGCCCAACAGCGATGCCCAGCAGACCGTCGATGCCTTTCGTGCCGCCCACCCGGATATCGAGGTGGAGTGGGTGCGCGACGGCACTACGCAACTGATGACCCGTCTGCGCTCCGAGCTCTCGGCCGGCGTCAGCAATCCCGACGTGCTGCTGATTGCCGACAGCATGACCATGGTGTCACTCAAGCAGGAGGGGCATCTGCAGGGCTACCTCAGCCCCGAGCGCGAGGCCTATGCTGCCGAACTGTATGAGCCGGAGGGCTACTACTACGGCACCAAGCTGATCACCACCGGTATCGTCTACAACACCGGTGCCGATCGACAGCCGCAGAGCTGGGAGGAGCTCACCCAGCCCGAATACGCTGGGCAGGTCACCATGCCGAGCCCCCTCTACTCGGGCGCCGCGCTGATTCATATGGCGGCGGTGGAGGCTCATCCTGATCTGGGGGAGGGATACTATGAGGCGCTGCAGGCCAACCGCACCGAGGCCCAGGGCGGTAACGGCGGCGTGTTCAATGCCGTGGCGGCAGGCAACAAGCCCTATGGCATCGTGGTGGACTTCCTGCCGATCCGTGAGGCCGCCAAGGGCTCGCCGGTGGCGTTTGTGTTCCCCGAAGAGGGCGTGAGCGCCGTGACCGAGCCGGTCGCCATCATGCAGCAGGCCAGGAATCTCGAAGCGGCGCAGAAGTTCGTCGATTTCGTGCTCTCGCGTGAAGGGCAGGAGCTGGTCAGCGAGCAGGGCTACCTGCCCGCACATCCCGAGGTGGCGCCGCCCGAGGGCTTCCCCGCGCGTGACGATATCGCCCTGATGCCGCTGGATACCCAGAGTGCCCTGGCCAGGGAAGCCGAGCTCAAGCAGCGCTTTGGCGACCTTTTCGGTAGCTGATCATGACACCGAGTCTGACTGACGGCAGCCAGCAACGCTGGCTGCTCACCTTGTTAACCATCACTATCGTGGCGCTCAGCCTCGTGCCCAGCCTGCGCTTGCTGATGGAAGCGCTGGGCGACCTGGCCCAGGGCAACGAGGCACCGCTATGGCGAGTGCTGCAGGCCGAGAGCACCTGGCGGGCACTCTGGCGCAGCCTCTATACCTCGGGGCTGGGCATGCTGATTGCCCTGGCGCTGGGAAGCCTGTTCGCCTTCGTGGTCACGCTGACCAATATTCGCGGCAAGGCCTGGCTGGTGTTCTGCTTCATGCTGCCCATGATGATTCCGCCCCAGGTCACGGCGCTGAGTTGGCTGCAGCTCTTCGGTCCGGCCAGTCCGCTGCTCAAGAGCATCGGCATGGCGCCACCGCTGGGCAGCCCGCAGCCCCTGTACTCCGCCGAGGGCATTGCCCTGCTGCTGGGCATCCAGAGTGCGCCGCTGGTGTTCCTGGCTCTACGCACCTCACTGCTTTCCCTCCCCCGTGAGCTGGTCGAGGCCGCCAGAATCAGCGGCGCCCGCCAGACCCAGGTGTGGGGCCATATCATCCTGCCGGTGACTCGCGGCGGCCTGATCGCCGGCGGTGCCATGGCGTTCATCTCCAGCCTGGGCAACTTCGGCATCCCGGCCATGTTGGGCATCCCCGCCGGCTACTATGTGCTGCCGACCCTGATCTACCAGCGCATGGCCAGCTTCGGCACCGGCGTGCTGGCCGAGATGGCCTCGCTGTCGCTGCTGATCGGCTTTCTGGCGCTGGCCGGTGTGGCACTGCAACAGGCGTGGATGAAGCGCAGCCGATTCGGCCTGGTGGGCCATGCCGGACGTGCCCACGACTTCTCGCTGGGGCGTTGGCGCAGCGCGGTGACCGCACTGTTGGTCGCTGTGCTGATGGCGATTCTGGTCGCACCCCTGGCCGCCTTGATAGTGAGCTCGCTGGTGCCTGCCGTGGGGGTGCCGCTCTCCTGGGAGACCGCCACCTTGAATGCCTATCACGAAGTGATCGGACGCCAGGGGGCGACCTGGCGTGCAGTGCACAATAGCCTGAGGCTTGCGGGAGGGGCCGCGCTGGTGCTGATGCTGTGTAGCCTGCCACTGGCCTACCGCCTGCAGCGTCTTCCCCAGCGCTGGCAGAACCTTGTTCTGGTCAAGTCAGAGCGGACACATTTTCAAGCCGCAGCTGCCAATTCAATCTCCCTCGGCGTCTGGTAGCCCAGGGTCGAGTGGAGCCGGCAGCTGTTGTACTCCATCTCGATGTAGTCGATCACATCCCGCCGTGCTGCCTGCCGGCTCCAGTATCGCTGGCCCGCCAGCCACTCGCTTTTCAGTGAGCCGAAGAAGCGCTCCATCACGGCATTGTCCCAGCAGTTCCCCTTCCGGCTCATCGAAGCCTGGAACCCGTGTCGATCCAGCCTGGCGCGGTAATCACGTGACGCGTACTGGCTGCCGCGATCGCTGTGATGAATCAGCCCTCTCTCGGGCTGCCGGCGACCTACGGCCATTTCCAAGGCATCCAGGACCAGCGGCGTGCGCATGTGGTCAGCCATCGCCCAGCCCACCAGCTGCCGATCGTGGAGGTCGAGCACCGCCGCCAGATAGAGCCATCCTTCCAGCGTCCAGATCGCCGTGATATCGGCCACCCAGGCCCGATTCGGTGCTGCCACCATGAACTGGCGGTTCAGCAGGTTGGGCGCCACCGGCAGGCTATGCTCACTGTCGGTCGTATGGCGCCAGCGGCGCCGCTGACGTGCCTCTACACCTGCTTCCCGCATCAGGCTGCGGGCCTGGTAACGGCCGACGTCGTAGCCTCGGCGTCGTAGCTCTCTGGCCATGCGACGGCTTCCGTAGCTGCCACGCTTCTGGCGATGAATCTCTCTGACCTCTTGAAGTAAGGCCTGACGATGGTCATCAGGGCCACGCCGTCGCCAGGCATAGAAACCGCTCCGGCTGACCTGCATGACTCGACACAACACGGCCACGGGATAGGTGGCCTTCTCCGACTCGATAAACTGGTATCTCAGCTCGACTCTTTGGCGAAGAAGGCCGCCGCCTTTTTTAAAATATCCTTTTCAATCTGAAGCTTACGAACTTCTTCGCGGAGCTTTTTGATCTCGGCGTCGCGATCGTCCTCCTGCCGCCCCGGGGTGCCGGAGACCTGCTGACGGTGCTTGCGGCACCAGCGGTCCAGCACGCTGCGCTCCACGCCAAGGCGCCGGGCGGCCTCGGATACGGAATACCCCTGATCGATCACCAGGCTCACCGCATCCGCCTTGAATTCATCGGAAAACCGACGTCGAGTCTTCTTGGTCATGAACACCTCCATTGCCTCTATTATGAGGCTTATCGGGGTGTCCGCTCCAATTGGACCACTTCACCTGGCGCTGAGTGCCATCGAGCTACCCTACGCGCTGCCGGGTGTGGTGCTGGCGGTGGCTTGCATCCTGCTCTTCGTGCGGCCTATTCCGGTGGTCAACGTAGCCCTCTACGGCACCCTGGGGCTGATCTTCGTCGCTTACCTGATGCGCTTTCTGGTGGTGTGCCTCAAGCCGGTGTCCGCGGGGCTTTCCCAGCTCGACCCTGCATTGGAGGAGGCCGCCCAGCTTGCAGGTGCCGGACCCTGGCGGCGCTTGGTAGGCATCGTGCTGCCGTTGGTGGCTCCGGCCATGTTTGCGGGTGGACTGCTGGTGTTCCTGCTGGCGGTAAACGAGCTGACGGTCTCGGCTCTGCTGTGGAGTGCCGGCAGCGAGACCCTGGGCGTTCTGATCTTCAATCTTGCGGAGGGTGGCGAGAGCGTCCTGGCTGCAGCGGTGTCGGTGCTGGTGGTGGCGATGATCGCTGCGCTGATGCTACTCCTCAGCGTGCTGGCGCCTCGCCTGCCCAAGGGAGTCGTGCCATGGCAGAGCTGATAATCGATCGGGTTACCAAGCGCTTCGGCGAACAGTCCGCCGTCGAGGCCCTCTCGCTGGACATCGAACCGGGAGAGTTCGTCGCGTTGCTCGGCCCCAGCGGCTGCGGCAAGACCACCATGCTGCGCATGCTGGCCGGCTTCGAGTCACTCAGCGAGGGCAAAATTCGCCTGGGGCAGCGCACACTGGCCAGCCGTGAGCACCATGTGCCGCCCGAACAGCGCAACATGGCGATGGTGTTCCAGTCCTACGCCCTATGGCCGCATATGAGCGTGGCCGATAACGTCGGCTACCCGCTCAAGCTGCGGCGTCTAGCGGGCGAGGCCTACCGCCGTAGGGTGGAACAGGCGCTGGCGATGGTGGATCTCGCTCCTTACGCCGAGCGCACGCCGCAGGCGCTGAGCGGCGGTCAGCGACAACGCGTGGCGCTGGCCCGCTGCCTGGTCACCGATCCGCAAGTGGTGCTACTCGACGAACCCTTGGCCAACCTCGATCGCCACCTTCGGGCGTCCATGGAGCAAAGCTTTCGGGAGTTTCATCGCCGCACCCGGGCCACCATGATCTACGTCACCCATGACCAGAGCGAGGCGATGTCGTTGGCTGATCGCATCGCCGTGATGCGTGACGGCCGGCTGGCGCAATGGGCCACGCCCGAAGCGCTCTATCGCAAGCCACGCAGTGCCTGGGTAGCCGGCTTCATCGGCCAGGGCAGCCTGCTCCGGGTGGCGGCGGGGCGGCCGGGCCGGCGCCTGGAAGAGGCTGCCTTGATGCGCGGGCTTGCCGCCGTTTCCGGCGAGCGTACCCAGTCGGTGCTGGTGCGTCCCGAGCATGTCATGGTGTTGCCTGATGACTCAGCAGGGCGGGGCCTGCTGGCGCGGGTGGAGAGCGTGACCTTCCGTGGCGAGCGCTACGAGTTGCACCTGCGTCTCGAAAGCGGTGAGACGCTGCTGGCCTATCATCATGCCGCGCCTGCCATGGGGCAGGAGGTGACGGTTGTGCTGCACGAGGGATGGTGCCTGGAGCCCGACGTATGAGCCTGCGTATCGAAGTGCTCAGCGGACTGGGCGAGAAGGCCCCGGCCGCCATCCTGGTCGAGGCCGAGGGCAGGCGCCTGCTGCTCGATGCCGGCGGTGCCCTCCACCCGGGGCAGTCGAGCGAATGGGCCAAGGGCCTGGATGTCGATGCGGTGCTGATCAGCCACGACCATGTCGATCATATCGGCGGCGTGGCGGCGTTGCCCGCCGAGCTGCCGCTCTACTGTACGGCCCCGGTGGCGGCTGCCCTGCCGCAGGGGCGTGAGTGGCGTCCCTTGCCCGCACGCGGCGAGTGTCGGATTGCTGGCATTACGGTTACCACTGGCCAGGCGGGGCATTCGCTGGGCGGTGTATGGCTGCATCTCGGTGTTGGTCAAGGCGTTTATTACAGCGGTGATGCCTGCCTGGAATCGCTGCTGTTTCCCTTCGACGAGCCGCCGCCGGCCTGCGTTGCGCTGCTGGATGCTTCCTACGGGCTCTACGATGTGCCCCAGGCGCAGTGCCGAGACGCCCTTGCGCAGCAGCTGAGCGAACCGCGGGTAATGCCGGTGCCGGCTTCGGGTCGCGCGCTGGAGATGGCGCTGTGGCTCGATGCCATGGCGCCGCGGCTCGGCATCGACTGGAACCTGGACGACGCCTGTCGGGTGGGGCTCGAACGCTTGCTGTGCCTGCCCGCCACGCTGCGCCGGGTGGAACACGACGCGGCCATTCGCCGGCTGCTCGAGGCCTCGCATTCGACCTCGCCCAGACTGTGGCTGGTGGAAGACTGCGACGACGACCCGGATGACTGGCCGATTCATCGCCTGCTTCATACCGGCTATCTCACCCCCCGACGACAGCGTCAGCGCGCAGCGGGTGAGGTCGACTGGCGACGCTGGAACGTCCACCTGCGATTGTCGCACCTGCGCGTACTGGTGCATCGGCTCCGGGCCATACGGGCGATTCCACTGTTCACTTCCCAAACCCATGAGGTAAGCAACATGTTGCAACTACCGACAGGATTGGCCGTGAACGCGGCGGAGGAAAGCGATGTTGCTGGCTAGGCCCTTCGTCTTCATTCGCCACGGCGAGACCCGGCTCAATCGCGAGCAGCGCATCTGCGGGCGCATCGACGTGCCATTGACGGCGCTGGGCGAGGCTCAGGCGCGCCGGGCCGGCGCCTGGCTGGAGCGACCCTGGAGCCGGGTCGTGACCAGCACCCTGCAACGCGCCTGGCACACCGCGGAGCTGGCGGTGCCCGGCCAGCAGGCCACGCGCCTGAGCGGGCTCGACGAGCGCGACTGGGGGCAGTTGGACCAGATGCATCTGACGCAGCAGCCGGCCTACGAAGCCACGCCACCCGGCGGCGAGAGCTGGGCGGATTTTCAGGCCCGGGTGCTGACGGCGCTCAACGGCGTGCTGGCAAGCGCGGAGCTGCCGCTGATTGTGGCTCACTCGGGGGTGTTTCGGGCCATCCGCGCCCAACTGATCGGCACGCCGCACGGCCCGCGGCTGGCCAACGCCACCCCGTACTTGATGTCGCCCGGCGTTCTGGGTTGGCAAATACACCGCTATGAGGCACATCAGCATGCAAGATAACGCAGTAATCGTCGATGTCGACGGCACCCTGGCAGAGTTCAATCCCGGCCGGGAGGGGGCCTGGGTGCTGGGGCCGGAAAAACAGTGGGATCCATTTTTTTCGCATATGGCCGAGGCCCCGGCCATCGAGCCGGTCGTGAGACTGGTACGCATCCTGGCGGAACAGGGCCAGAGCATCGTGATCTGCAGTGGTCGGCCCGATGGCTATCGCGAGCACACCCGGCGCTGGCTGATGGAGCAAGAGATTCCCTACCACGGCCTCTACCTGCGAGACCAGGGTGATGATCACCTCGCCGACGAAGTCGTAAAATCCCGGCTGCTTGAGCGTATGCGCTGTGACGGCTTCATCCCCTGGTTAGTCCTGGATGATCGCGATGCCGTGGTGGCGCAGTGGCGTCGCCTGGGCCTCACTTGCCTGCAGTGTGCCGACGGTGCTTTCTAAGCCTTCCAGCTTAGCGGTGCGGCGGTCGTCAAGGGCAGAGCCTGGTGGCTTTCGCCGCTCAGGAGGATTCACAGGGCGTCCTTGCTGGCAAGGGCGCCAAGCCTCAGGATGGCGTGCCGTGCCGCGGCCTTGCGTTCCTCGCGTCGTGCTTGCCAATGACGCAGCGCCTGAAGAGTTTCCCGAGAGGGCGATGCCTGTTGACGAAAGGCCTCGAACCAGGCCAGCTGCGTGCAGAGGTCCTGAAACTCTCCCAGCCGCTCCTGGCGCCCCTTGAGCTGGTCGAGCAGGCCCCGGTGCCTTTCCGGTGCCAACTCGGCGAGATAGCGGATGCGCTTCACCTGCTTGCGCAGCCGATGCAGTGCCGCATCCGGAGAGGCTTCGTCGAGAGAGTTAAGGAGCGCATCATGGCGGGCCAGTTGCTCGTGCAAGACCTGATCGACCTGAGGTTTCTTCAGGCGGTTGAGTGCCTTGGCAAAGTCCCCAGAGTCGATGAGCTCCCTCCATGCCTGCATGTCGCGAGCATAGCGTCGCCCTCGCAAGTTTTCCCTGAACGCCTGGCGCGCCCTCTGTGCCTCGGCACGCAGCCAGGCAATTATCGGCTCCCGTGCTTTCCGGGGGGCATCGTTAGACCGCCGGCTCAGGTCATCCAGCATTACCTCCAGGTCGCGCAAGTCGCTGGTGGCCTGTGCATGACGACGCAGCCCTTTCAACGCACGCTTGAGCCCCGGGATGTCAAGAATGGCTTTCAGCGCCTCTCCCACCGCTCGGCTGCGTCGCAGGTTGACCCGATACTGGTGCAGGAATTCGGGGTCGTGCCCGGCGCTTGCACCGGCTTCCAGGGATCGGATCATGCGGTACTGGTATGCCAGTCGATACTGGATGCGCGTGGCCGTCTCCAGCTTGTCGAGGCGCGGCGGTTCAGGCGCCTTACGCTGGAACAGGGTATGACTCGCTTCCAGAGGCGAGAGCGTATGGCGGACCTCCCCTTGGCAGCGGCCCAGATCGTGCCAGGTGTCGATGGGCAGGGCGAGGTGTATCAGCCCACCGGTCGGTAGCCGCTTGGGCACCTCGTCGCTCAAACGTTGGGCCAGTGCCAGCAGGGCAGGATTATGGCCGATCAAGGCGAGATGATCGACCGCAGGATCAACGGCCTGGAGCCATCGGTGAAGCGCTTCTTCCTCGAAGGTGTAAAGGGCGTCATGGCACCGTGCCCGCTTTACCAGATCCAGCTCGTGCAGAGCGGTATCCAGTGCCTCTAGCGTTTGCCGAGCCCGAAGGGCCGAGCTGACGTGGATGTCTCCGCAAAAGGCACCAAGTTGCCTCAGCGCCGGGGCCATGGCCGCTGCCTGGCGCTGGCCTCGGGCGCTCAGCGGACGCTGGCGATCCTCGATATCGCCAGTTCGTTTCGCCCTGGCATGTCGAATCAAGTAGAGATGCTTCATGGCAGTCGACCCTCTTGTCCGTGGTGCGTCAGTCGTTTTTGCGATTGTCGGGCCGTTGCTCACATCTTGAGCGTCGCCGCTCGCGCTCACGGCGACGGTGCTGGGCCAGGGCATTGCCATTGGCCAATTGGACCAGGAACTCGACCTCCTCGTCACTCAGCGGTTCGCGCTGTCGCCGTGGCATCGGGCTGTCTCCTGTCGAAGGGTCTAGGTCTCTAGACGCTAACGACGGAGGATGACAGCAGGGTGACGAGTCGGGCCGGGCAAGGCATCAAGTGTATCGAGGTGGTCAGCCTGCCTTCAGCAAGGCTTCGAGCAGCGCATCGTGCCGCTCGGCATGGGCCACCAGCAGGCTGTGCCATTCGGCGGGATCGGTGTTGCCCTCGAGGTCAGTCACGACAAGGCCTGCCTCCTGGGCGAAGACGATACCGGCGGCCACATCCCACAGGTCGAGCCTGGCGCCCTGGGACCAGAAGGCATCGAAACGGCCAAGGCCGGTGTAGGCGATCTCCAGAGCTGCCGAGCCGGGGGTCCGAATCCCGGCCACGGTCGGCATCAGTGCCGTGAGCTGGCGCAGGCTGGTAGGGCAGTCGCCCTTGGCGTGATACGGCAGGCAGGTGGCGAGGAGCATTTCCGGCATGGGGCGGGCTGGAGAAGCGACGACACGATGGCTGCCAAGGTGGGCGCCTTGTCCTTTGACCGCCCACAGCATCTCGTCGAGCAGCGGCTGGTAGACCACCCCATGGGTCAGCTGGTTACCCTCTTGCACGGCGATGGACACCGAGAAGTGAGGCACGCGGTGCAGGAAGTTGTTGGTGCCATCCAACGGGTCGATGACCACCACGAGGGTGCCGTCCTGGGCTGGCGTTGCGCCCGTCTCCTCCCCCAGGAAACCCACCTCAGGATGGTGGCGACGCACGGTGTCGATGATGGCCCGCTCTGCCGCCCTGTCGTAGTCGGTCACGAAGTCCGAGGCGCCCTTGCACTGGAAATCGATCGTGCCTGCGGCCTGATAACCCTCGCGCAGGATTTCGCCGGCCGCCTGAGCGGCTTGCTTGAGCGTGTCGATTAGCGGCGTCTTGTGGATCATGCGGCCTCCTGTCGGGTGGGTTTGTCGGTGCGCCTTCCGCTTTCCCGGTGGAAGGGGTGCAGCGCTTCGCGGCGCACGTAAAAGCGCAGGGTCTCGCCTTCCGCCACCGGCGGCTGGCCGGCGGTGCGAATCACGCTGGACTGGTCGCTGCCGGCCAGGCGCACGTAGAGGTGGCTCTCAGCGCCGGCGGCCTCGAACAGCTCCAGGGTGGAGTCCACCACCAGATGTGGGCCACTCGGGGTCTGCATGTGCAGGTCGTCGGGGCGGATGCCGACGATATCGGTGCCTGTGGGCAGGTCCTCGAGTAGTCCATTGCCCCGCTCACGCAGATAGTCCAGCGGAATCAGGTTCATCGCCGGCGAGCCGATGAAGGTGGCCACGAACAGGGAGGCCGGGCGCGCGTAGATCTCCATGGGTGTGCCGACCTGTTCGATGCGACCGCCGTTGAGCACTACCAGGCGGTCGCCCAGGGTCATGGCCTCGAGCTGGTCGTGAGTGACGTAGAGGCTGGTGGTCTTGAGGCGACGCTGGAGCTGCTTGATCTCCACGCGCATCTGCACGCGCAGCTTGGCATCGAGATTGGAGAGCGGTTCGTCGAACAGGAAAGCGGCGGGTTCGCGCACCAGCGCCCGGCCCATAGCCACCCGCTGGCGCTGGCCGCCGGAGAGCTTGCGTGGCTTGCGCGGGAGGAACTCCTCGATTTCCAACATACGTGCCGCCTCGCGCACCCGGCGCTCTATCTCGTCGCGCTTGAAGCCGCGATTCTTCAGTCCGTAGGCGAGGTTGTCGAACACCGTCATGTGGGGATAGAGGGCGTAGTTCTGGAACACCATGGCAATGTCGCGCTGGGCGGGCTCCAGGTCGTTGACTATCCGCTCGCCGATGGTCAGCCGGCCCTCGCTGATGGTCTCGAGACCCGCCACCATGCGCAGCAGGGTCGACTTGCCGCAGCCCGAGGGGCCTACCAGCACTACGAATTCGCCGTCCGCCACCTCCAGGTCGACGCCCTTGACCGCCTGGACATCGCCGGGATAGGTCTTCTTCAGGCCTTCCAGCTTGATACTTGCCATTTTACTTCTCCGTCTCGGTCAGGCCCTTCACGAACAGCCGTTGCATGAACAGGATCACCAGCACCGGGGGCAGCGCGGCCATGACCACCGCGGCCATCACCAGGTGCCATTGCGGGTCGCCGTCGGCGGCGGTGGTCATGCGCTGCAGGCCCATGACGATGGTGTAGTAGTCGGGGTCGGTGGTGATCAGCAGGGGCCACAGGTACTGGTTCCAGCCGTAGATGAACATGATCACGAACAGCGCGGCGATGTTGGTCACCGACAGCGGCAGCAGGATGTCCTTGAAGAATTTCAGCGGCCCGGCGCCATCAACGCGGGCGGCTTCCAGCAGTTCTTCCGGCACCGTCATGAAGAACTGGCGGAACAGGAAGGTGGCGGTCGCCGAGGCGATCAGGGGGATGGAGAGGCCGGCGAAGCTGTTGAGCATGCCGAGGTCCGCCACCACGCGGAAGGTGGGGATGATGCGTACTTCCACCGGCAGCATCAGGGTGATGAAGACGATCCAGAAGAAGAACATCCGGAAGGGAAAGCGAAAATAGACGATGGCAAAGGCTGACAGCAGCGAGATGGACAGCTTGCCGAGGGTGATGGCCAGCGCCATCACCAGGCTGTTCCAGAGCATTTGGCCTGCCGGCGGGGCACCGGCGCGGGAGAGGCCGGTCTGCCACATGGCGCGGTAATTCTCCAGGGCGTGGCTACCTGGTACCAGCGGCAGGGTGCCGCGCAGGAACTCGCCCGGCCCCTGGGTGGAGGCGACGATGGCCACGTAGACCGGAAACAGCACCAGGGCCACGCCGAGGATGATGATCAGATGGGCAACCAGGTTGCCCCAGGGCCGGTTTTCGACCATGACGTTGCGTGCCTCTTGGAATCAGTAGTTGACGCGGCGTTCGATGAAGCGGAATTGGATCACCGTCAGCGCGATGACGATGGCCATCAGGATCACCGACTGGGCAGCCGAGCTGCCGATGTTCATGCCCACGAAGCCGTCGGCGTAGACCTTGTAGACCAGGATGTTGGTCGCCTGGGCCGGGCCTCCCTGGGTGGTGGCATGAATGACGCCGAAGGTGTCGAACATGGCGTAGACCACATTGACCACCAGCAGGAAGAAGGTGGTGGGGGTGAGCAGCGGGAAGACGATGGTCCAGAAGCGCTTGGCCGGACCGGCACCGTCGATGGCTGCGGCCTCGATCAGCGACTGCGGGATCGACTGGAGCCCGGCCAGGAAGAACAGGAAGTTGTAGGCGATCTGCTTCCAGGCCGCCGCGATGATCACCAGGATCATGGCATCCGTGCCCGAGGTGCGGTGGTTCCAGCGGTAGCCCAGCATGTCGAGCACGTAGGGCACGATGCCAATGGAGGGGTTGAAGATGAACCACCACAGCACACCGGCGATGGCCGGTGCGATGGCATAGGGCCACACCAGCAGGATGGTGTAGCCATCTCGGGAGCGAAGCATTCGGTTGACGGTGACTGCCAGGAGTAGGGCCGCGCTCATCGAGAGCAGGGTCGTGCCCAAGGCGAACACGGCGGTGACCGAGAGGGAGTTGAGATAGTAGGCGTCTTCGAACAGCCGGGAGAAATTGGCCAGCCCGACGAAGGTGGTGCTCAGGCCGAAGGCATCCTCGCGCAGCAGCGATTGGTACAGCGCCTGTCCCGCCGGCCAGATGAAGAAGATCAGGGTGATGATGACCTGAGGCGCCAGCAACGCATAGGGCAGCCAGCGACCGGGAAACGTCATGCGTTTGGTCTGCATGATTTATTGCTCGGCAAGACGATGGAAAAAGGCGCCCCCCTCCCAGGGGAGGGCGGCGCGAAAGGGCTGTTCTTATTGATTGGCTTGCTGGAAATCCCTAAGCAGGGCATTGCTGCGCCGTGCCGCATCGGCGCTGGCCTGCTCGCCGCTCTTGCGTCCGGCCATCACCGCTTCCATCTCCTCGGAAATCATGTCGCGAATTTGCACGAAGTTGCCGAAGCGCAGCCCCTTGGAGTTCTCGGTTGGCTCGTTGAGGGTCATCTGCTCGATGGAGATCTCGGTGCCCGGGTTCTCGGCATAGAAACCCTGTGCCTCGCTAAGCTCCCAGGCGGCATGGGTGATCGGCAGGTAGCCGGTGCGCTGATGCCAGTCGGCCTGCACCTCAGGCTCGGAGAGGTAATCGAAGAAGGCCGCCACGGCTGCGTACTCCTCCTCGCTGTGCCCGCGCAGCGTCCATAGGGTGGCACCACCGATGATGGAGTTTTGCGGCGCATCCTCTACGTCGGCGTAGTAGGGCAGCATGCCGTAGCCGACCGCGAAATCGGCATTGGCCAGCACGCCGGCACGGGCTGCCGAAGAACCGAAGAACATGGCGCACTCACCGGAATAGAACATCGGGGCGGCGTCGCTGCCCGGTCCCGGTCCACCCCAGCGGAACACGCCCTCGTCTTGCCACGTCTTCAGGTTGTCCCAGTGGCGGGCCACCAGCTCGTTATCGAAGACGAACTCCGTTTCGAGGCCGCCGAAGCCGTTTTCCAGGGTGCCCAGCGGCGAGTTGTGCATGGCGGAGAAGTTCTCCAGCATCACCCAGCTCGGCCAGGAGGTGGTGAAGCCGCAGCTGGCGGCATCCTGCTCGCTTAGCCGGCGTGAATAGGCTTCGACGTCCTCCCAGGTCTGCGGCGCACCCTCGAGCCCCGCCGCCTCGAAGGCATCGCGGTTGTAGTAGAGGATCGGGGTGGAGGAGTTGAAGGGAAAGGAGAGCATGTTGCCGCGGGTATCGGTGTAGTAGCCCACCACTGCCGACAGGAAGGCCTCCCGATCGAAGGCTCGGCCATGGTCTTCCATCAGCTGGTAAACGGGATAGACGGCGCCTTCGGCGGCCATCATGGTGCCAGTTCCGACCTCGAACACCTGCAGGATGTGGGGATGCTGGCCGGCGCGGAAGGCGGCGATGGCACCGGTCATGGTCTCGGTGTAGTTGCCCCGGTAGCTGGGGCGAACCCGATACTCCTCTTGGGAGGCGTTGAAGTCTTCGGTGATGCCTTCCAGTATCTCGCCGAGTTCGCCGCCCATAGCATGCCACCATTGCACCTCCACGGTGGCATGAGCGGACAGCGACAGGCTGGCTGCGGCGATGCCGGCGGCCAGGCCTTTCAATAAAAATGCGGGCATGATGCTCTCCTTGCGTCTGCGGCGACCCATGGGCCAATGATGAAAATGAACACTTTTCCCGCCGATATTAGTGACAGGCGATGACATCGCGGTGGCAGAAAAATGTCGGTTAGGTGATGGTGGGTGGCTGACATCATGTATCCAGCCTGCCTCGGGGCGTTGGTCGTTCGCGGTGGGGCTGATGAGAGTTCGTGTCCATGGCGACGCTTCAGTGACACGCTTCCACTGTCATGGATTTGCCATCGCACTACCGCATCCTTATGGCTTTTCATGGCGACGAGTGTGGGCATGACACCGAGCGAGCAACACCTGCTGGAGGCGATCATTGTTGGGGAGCAGTTGACGCCCTACTTCCAGCCCATCGTCGATATGGGGCAACGCCGCATCCACGGCTATGAGGCGTTGATTCGTGGTCCACAGCATTCACCGCTGCACGCTCCCCAGCGGCTTTTCGAGAGCGCCATGCAGGCCGGTCTGCTAGTGGAGCTGGACCTGCTCTGCCGGCGGCTGGCCATCGAACGTTTTGTGGCGCTGGGGCTTGGAGGAAAGCTGTTCCTCAATGTCATGCCCTCGACCCTGCTGGAGCGTGATTTTCGAGAGGGGCTGACCCTGGCCTATCTGGATAGAGGTGGGCTGGCACCGGAGCGGGTGGTAATCGAGCTTACCGAGCATCTTCCCATCGCGGATTACCAAGCGATGCGACAGGCCATGGACCACTATCGGGAGATGGGCTTTCGAGTGGCCCTAGACGACCTGGGGGCGGGTCACTCCAGCCTTCGCCACTGGGCGGAATTGCGTCCGGACATGGTCAAGCTGGATCGTCACTTCGTCGCCGGGATCGATAGTTCTCCCGACAAGCGCGAGTTCCTGCGCTCGCTGCTGGACGTGGCCCGCAGCCTGGGATGTGAACTGATTGCGGAAGGTGTCGAAACCGCCGAGGAGCAGCGCTGTCTCTGGGAGCTGGACCGTGGGCTCGTGCTGCTGCAGGGCTATTATTTCGCCCGACCCTGTGCCGAGCCACCGCGCCAGGTGTCGCCGCTGCTGCCCAGCCACGGCCTGACGGCACAGTCACCGCGACGCAGTGCCAGCGCGATTGTTGCGCAGGTGGACCCTGTCTCGCCGAGGCTGCCGGTTCTGTCCCTGGTAGAGCGCTTCCGTGCCCAGCCCGAGCTTCGCTGCGTGCCGGTGGTGGAGGCTGACCGCCCACTGGCGGTGGTGCGTCGTCACGAATTCCTGACGCTGTTCACCAATCCCTACAGTCATGCTCTGCACGCCAGAACAGAGGTGGATCAGATCGCCGATCGTCACCTGCTCAGCGTGCCTCAGGATACGTCCCTGGAAGTACTCAGCCAGCGCATTACCGATGCCCGTGGGCTGCAGCAGGAGGACTTCGTAGTCGTCGACGATACAGGGCGCTACCGAGGCATGGGGAATATCATCGACCTGCTGCGGGAGATCACCGCCATCCAGGTGCGCCAGGCCCGCAACGCTAATCCGCTGACCGGCCTGCCGGGGAATATCCTGATTCAAGAAGCGTTGACCGAGCGGCTACGTCAGGGGCAGGCCCTGGTGGCGGTGTTTGCCGACCTGGATAACTTCAAGGCCTACAACGACGGCTATGGCTATGCCGAAGGGGATCGGATGATCCTGTCACTGTCGCGGCTGTTGTTGGCGCGCCTGAGTGATGCCGATGATTTCCTGGGGCATGTGGGCGGCGATGACTTCATGCTGCTGCTCGGGGGAGATGACTGGCGAGCTACCTGCGAGGCGATACTCGCGGATTTCGCCGCTCTGGTGCCCGAGTTCTATCGTCCTGAGCACCGCGCTGCCGGTGGCATGGTAGGTGAGAGTCGCCGGGGTGAGCAGGTCTTTCATCCGCTGGTCAGCCTGTCGCTGGCGGCGCGGCCGATAGCGGCCGGGGAAGCACTGGCGCCGCCACAGCTTGCCGCCGAGCTCTCCGAGCTCAAAGCCCAGGCCAAACGCCGGCCCGGCAACAGCCTCTTCGTCGATCGTCGCCACCACAGGCGTCGCGCGGGGAACTCCAGCTGAGGACACGGTGTCTCGGTCGTGTGCCGCTCTGGCTGCCAGAACTCAGATGACGAATGCAGCCTTCGCCAATGGCGTTGGCTAAAGGCGAAAAATTGTGTGTAGGCTAACGGTTTTCCCTGTTATGACCGGAGCCTGCCATGTCTGCCTCGCCTCCTGACGCTTTGTCGCTGCACGTTCGCGGAGAAGGCTGGCGGGTCCTTGCCGCCACGACCTGGGTGCAGGTCCTGTGCAGTGGGGGCATGCTGCTGGTGCCGACCCTGGCACCTCAGGTGGCGGCGGCCTTCGGCATACCCACCGGCTGGGTGGGGCTGCAGGTCAGCCTGCTCTACGGGGTGGCGATGCTCGCCTCGCTGCAGTCAGCGGTGCTAGCCAGACGCCTGGGGGGCTGCCGGGCCAGCCAGCTGGCCATGGCGCTGGTGATGGGGGGCTGTGCGCTGGCGCTGATCGGTACGCCCTTGGCCCTGCTGGCCACCACCCTGCTGCTGGGCCTTGCCTACGGTGTCACCAGCCCTGCGGCCGCCGAGCTGCTCTCCCGCTTCACCCCGCCGGAACGGCGCAACCTTGTCTACTCCATTAAGCAGACCGGCGTGCCCCTGGGCGGCGTGCTTGCCGGTTTGATGGCCCCCCCGCTGGCATCCATCTGGAACTGGCAAGCGGCCTTCCTGGCGGTGGGGGTGGCCTGCCTGGCCACCCTGCTGCTGCTTCAGCCGCGCCGCGAGCGATGGGATGCCAGCCGGGATGCCAGCGTGCGCATACAGCGGGCCGGCAGCCTGGGCGTGCTGCGCCGCTATTCTTCCATGCGTTGGCTGGGGGCCACCGGGTTCTGTCTCTCGGCCGCCCAGCTCTCGCTGCTCAGCTTCGCGGTGGCCTATATGGTGGAGGAGCTGCTGCTAAGCCTGGTGGTGGCCGGCGCCGTGGTCTCCCTGGTGCACGTGGCCGGGGTATCGGGCCGCTTGGCGTGGGGGGCGCTGGCCGACCGCCTGGGCGGCAGCCTGCCGGTGCTGTTTGGCCTCGCCGGGATCATTGCGGTGATCTTTTTCCTGCTGGCGGCGCTCGGCCCCGCGGTGCCAACCTGGCTGACGATCACGCTAATGGTGGTGGCCGGCGCCACAGCGGTGGGGTGGAACGGCGTCTACCTGGGAGAGGTAGCGCGGCGCTGCGAGCCCGGCGAGGTGGGCGAGGCCACCGCCGCCGTGCTGGTGCTCACCTATATGGGAGTACTGGTGGGGCCGGCGCTGTTCAGCCTGATCGTCTGGCTCACCGGCAGCTACGCCGTGGGCTTCCTGCTGCCCACGGCAACCGGCGCCCTGGCCGTGTTCTGCCTGTTTCGATGCGTGCGCAGCGACGGCCTGACCAAGGCTCGCCTCCCCAGGGACCGCCACCCCTAGCCAAGGTTGATCACGCCCAGCAGCACGGCGGCGGCCAGGCCCCAGAGGTAGAACGAGAAGACCTTCATGCGGGCGCGGTAGAGGAAGTAGAGCACCAGACGCAGGGCCAGGGCGCCCACGGCGGCGGCCACCACGAAGGCGGTCAGCATCACGGCATAGTCGAGTTCGCCGAGCCCGCCGTTGCGGGCCACTTCGACGGCCTGCACGCCGGTGGCGGCCAGGATGGTAGGGATCGCCAGGAAGAAGCTGTATTCCGCGGCCCAGCGGCGCTTGAGCCCGCTCAGCAGGGCGGCGGAGATGGTCAGGCCGCTGCGGCTAAAGCCCGGCACCAGCGCGAGCCCCTGGGCCGCGCCGATGACCAGGGCATTGCGCGGCGTGATCTGGCGCAGCCCCCGGGGGCGAGCGCCGAGGGTATCGGTCCACCACAACAGGAGCCCGGTCAGCGTCAGGGTGCCGACCACCAGCATGGGCAGCGCGAAGACCCGCTCAAAGGTGGTCTTGAGCAGCAGCCCCACCGCGGCGGTGGCCGCCACCGACAGCACGCAGAGCAGCGCCAGGCGCAGATAGAGCAGCTCACGCCCCAGGGAGCCGCGCCGAGAGGCCCACTCGAGGCTCTGGCGCGTGATGCCGACGCTCAGGCGCACCAGACTCGATCGAAACACGAGGGCGATGGAGACCAGGGTGCCGACATGCACCACCAGGTCGAAGAGAATCATCTCGGCGCTGTCCGGGGCCGGCAGACGGTGTCCCTGACCGATCAGCCAGTGCTGCGTGAGCACCAGATGGGCGGTAGAGCTGACCGGTAGAAACATGAAGACGCCTTGTATGGTGCCGAGCAGGGTGGCAATCCAGAGAGTCATGATGATCAACCGTCGAGTAGTGGTACGCCTAGGGGTGCGGCAGTGAGTCGTCTGCCTCCCGGGCAGCGGGCCATTGCACTAATCCACTTTATCTGGCTGGCCACGCCATCATCGCCCGATCCACTCCACCAGGCTGGTCTCGCCCAGAGCGTGGCGCTCGTGGCGGACGCGGCAGGTGGCGGCGTAGGGCAGGTCGAAAGCCAGGATCCGTGAGAGTGGCTGTGCCAGCACCTGGCGCAGCACGGCATTGGTGACAAAAAGGTGGCAGACTACCAGCACATGCCGACCGGGCGGCTCGGCCAGCAGCGACTCCCAGGCACCACCGACCCTTGCGTCGAAATCCGCCGGCCTCTCACCGCCGGGTGGGGCGTGGCGGCTGGGGTCGGCCCACAGCGCGGCCTGGTGGTCAGTATCGCCCTCCATGGCGCGCGCCTCAGCGTGGGTCTTGCCCTCCCAGTCGCCCAGGGCCATCTCGGCCAACCCTGGCTCCACCGTGACCGGCAGGTCGTGCTGCTCGCCCAGCCATAGGGCAAACTCGCGGCAGCGCGACAGCGGCGAGGTCACGATAGCGTCCCAGGGAGGCTCGCCCTCCACCGTCAGGGCGTAGACGGCCGCCTGCATCTGTTGCCAGCCCTGCTCGCTTAGGGGGTGGTCGGTGGTGCCGCGCAGCATCCGGCCCCCCACCGGTTCGCCGTGTCGGACCAGGTCTAGGGTAGTCACCTCGGCATCGGGAAAGCGCATGGTGGTGCTCCTGTTCACGTTCAGATGATGGCGTGGCGCACCCGGGCGGAGATCCACTCCGAAGCCAGCACGGTGACGAAGATCATCACGAAGATCACGCTGACCTGATTCCAGGCCAGGCTGTTGATGGCGGCGTTGAGCTGCAGCCCGATGCCGCCTGCCCCCACCAGCCCCAGCACCGTGGACTCGCGAATGTTGATATCCCAGCGGTAGACGCTGATGCCGGCGAAGGCGGGCATCACCTGGGGAAGCACCCCGTAGCTCATCACCTGCAGGCGGCCGGCGCCGGTGGCGCTGATCGCCTCCACCGGGGTGGGGTGGATCTCCTCGATGGCCTCATAGAGCAACTTGCCGATAAAGCCGATGGAGCGCAGGGCGATGGCGATGATGCCGGCCAGCACCCCCGGCCCCAGGATGGTGACCAGCAGCATGGCCCAGATCAGCGAGTTGATGGAGCGCGACGAGACGATGATCACCAGGGCGGCGCTGCGCACCAGGGGGTGGGGCGTGGTGTTGCGGGCGGCCAGAAAGGCCACCGGAAAGGCCATGGCGATGCCCAGCAGGGTGCCCAGGGTGGCAATGTTGAGGGTGTCCCACATCGGCTTCCAGAGCCGGTGGGCGATCTCCCACTGGGGCGGCAGCATGCGGCTGATGAGATCGCTGCCCTGGCGGCCGGCGTCCTCCACGAAGACCCACATGGTGTTGTCGGAGATCAGCTTCCAGCAGAGCAGGAACAGGCAGGCGCCGGCCAGCCAGGCCAGATAGCCCAGCCACTGGGCGCGGGTCGTGCGCAGGCGCCAGGTGGGCGTGCCCTGCGGCGTCGTTGAAACGGGCATGGATCATTCCTTTCAGGCAAAGGCAATGAGCGAGCGGAATGAAGCGCAAGGCGCTCGAAGCGCAAGAACCGGAGCATATGAGGGATATGTGAGGATTCTGAGCATTCGAGCAACACAGCGATTCGTACGCGCAGTCATTGCATTACTGGGTCCAGCGGCGGATGTGGCTCGAGGAGTACTCACACAGCAGCACGATGGCGATGATGATCAGCAGTATCGCGGCCGAAGTGTCGTACTCGTAGCGGCTGATGGAGGTGTTCAGGGTGGCGCCGATGCCGCCGGCCCCGACGATGCCGATCACCGCCGACTCGCGGAAGTTGATGTCCAGCCGGTACATGGAGAGCCCGATCAGCCGCGGCATCACCTGGGGCTGCACGGCGTGGTTCATGGTCTGCCACCAGCTCGCACCGGTGGCGCGCACCGCCTCCACCTGGCGCCAGTCCAGGTCTTCGATGTCCTCGGCGAGCAGCTTGGCCATGAACCCAATGGTGGCGAAGGCCAGGGTGATCATGCCGGCCAGGGGGCCGAAGCCGAACATCACCACGAAGAGGATGGCGATGATGATCTCCTGGAAGGTGCGCGACACCGTGATGATGCCCCGGCACAGGTAATAGATCGGCCAGGGTGCGATATTGCGCGCCGCGCCTAGCCCCACTGGAACGGCCAGGGCCACGCCGATCACCGTGGAGGTGAGCGTCATGGTGAGGCTCTCGAGGATGCCGTCGATGATGTCGCCGCGGCGGCTGACGAAATCTGGCTGAGTGAAGGCCGCCAGGAAGTTCAGCCCTCGGCTGGCGCCCTCGGCGACCCGTGCCCAGTTGACGTCGATGGTGGAAAGGGCCAGCACCAGATAGACGGCCAGGCCCACCACCAAGCCCCAGCGCAGCCTGGGGTTCTCGATCAACGGCAGGCGCCGCCAGCGGCCCGCCTGCGCCAGTGTCTGACGGCTCATGAGGTGCCCCCGGTGGCCAGGGTCAACTGGGGAGAGGGGGTGGGCTCGGCAGCGGGCTCGCTCGGGGATTCCTCCTCCTGGACCCGGGTATCCCACTCCTCCTCGCCATAGATGGTGGTGAGGGTGTCGGCGTCGAGCTCGCCGGGCCTGCCGTCGAAGACGATCTCGCCGGCGCGCAGCCCCACGATGCGGTCGGCGAACTGCTGGGCCAGTGCCACGTCGTGGATATTGATGATGGCGGCCAGCTCCCGCTCGGCGCACAGCTCGCGAATCAGTCGCATGATCTGTCGGGAGGTCTTGGGATCGAGGCTCGCCGTGGGTTCATCCACCAGCAGCAGCCTGGGACGCTGGATCAGCGCCCGGGCGATGCCCACCCGCTGGCGTTGGCCGCCGGAGAGGGCGTCGGCGCGCTTGTCCAGGGCGTGGGGCAGGCCCACCCGCTCCAGCAGGCGAAACGCCTCGGCGACGTCATCGGCGGGGTAGCGGCGCAGGAAGCTGCGCCAGAAGCCCACGTAGCCCAGCCGGCCGGAGAGCACGTTCTCCATCACCGTGAGGCGATCCACCAGGGCGTACTCCTGGAAGATCATCGCCATGGCGCGGCGCGCCCGGCGCAGGGTGTTGCCGGAAAGCCGGGTCAGTTCGGTCTCCTCCAGGCGGATACTGCCGCTGGTAGGCTCCACCAGGCGATTGACGCAGCGGATCAGGGTGCTCTTGCCGGCCCCGGAGGGGCCGATCAGCGCCATCACCTGACCGCGGGGCAGCGTCAGCTCGATGTCGGTCAGGGCACGGTCCCCGGTGGGGTAGCGCTTGTTGACCTGGGAAAGCGTCAGCATGGTCGGGTCTCCCTTACATGCGCACGGGCCCGGAGAGCGAGGCCCTCCTGGCCCGTGCTGGATCAGTGGTACGAGGTGGGGATCAGTCGCAGTCGTAGGTCACGCCGTTGGCCTCGGCGATGGTGCGAATCACCGACCAGTGCTCTTCGTAGGTGACCGGAATGAACTGAGACTCACCGTTGTTGGCAAACTCGGCTTCGAGCGGGGTGCCCGCCCAGTCGTAGCTGAAGAAGGCCTGCTGAATCGCCTCCTGAAGCTCCGGATGCAGGTTGTGGGCGGTGCCGTAGGCAGTGGTGGGGAAGGTCTCGGAGGTGTAGATGACCTCGTAGTCGCCTTCGTTGATCACGCCACGGGCCTGCATGCGGCCGGACACCGAGTTGGCGATGGCCGCCGCCTCGTAGTCCTTGTTGATGACGCCGAGGATGGAGTTATCGTGGGAGCCGGAGAAAGCAGTCTCGAAGTCCTCATCGGCCTCCATGCCGTACTCGGAGCGCAGCAGCGCCGAGGGAGCGCGGAAGCCGGAGTTGGAGGTGGGCGAGGTGAAGGCGAGCTGGCGACCGGCCAGATCCTCCATTTGCTCGATGCCGCTGCCCGGATAGGTGATGATCTCCATCTCGTAGCCGAAGCTGCCGTCTTCCCCGGCCATGATGGCGAAGGGGCGGAAGCCGCCGCAGTTCACCGCGACCGGCACGCCCCCGGTGTTGAAGCCGGCCACATGAAGACGACCGGCGCGCAGCGCCTCCTGCTGGGCGGCGTTGGACTGCACCGGGAAGAACTGCACCCGTTTGCCCGTCGCCTCGGCGAGATGATCGAGGAAGTCGGCCCAAACGTCGGCATAGACGCTCGGATCTTCCACCGGGGTGTAGGCGAACACCAGCGTAGCCGGGTCGACCCAGCGGGACTCATCGCTGGGAATGTCGGCGACCATGTCGCCGTCGGCGTCGGTGTAGCGCTGTGAAAGATCGGCGCTGGCGGAGAAGCTGGCGGCGGCGAACAGGCCAGCCACGGTGCTGGCCAGCAGGGTGCGATTCAGGGTCGAAACGGTCATGGTGGCTCCAGGTCGTGATAACGGTACTGGGTGAAGCGGAATCGGCCCCTACTTTCGCCTGGGATCATGACAGTCAGCAGTCGATGGCATGACGGAGCGGTTAAGAGCTGATGAAGCGTTGGTGGCAGCCCCGAAGGGGCCTTGGCGGAGATGCTGCGGTAGAGCGCGGTCGGCTCGGCGGCCTGGGGCCCCATGAGAACCCGGGGCGACGGCTGCCACGGCGCGTGATAGCGTGTAGTGCTCACTCGATACATCGGCAGGAAAACCATGTCCCTCGAAAGCGCGCTCCTCTATCTCGTGGCCATCTTCGTGTTTGCCGTGACCCCCGGTCCTGGGGTCTTCGCCCTGCTGGCCCGAGGCATGGCATCCGGAGCGCGAGCCTGCCTGCCTCTGGCGCTGGGCATGACCTTGAGCGATCTGATCTACCTGGTGCTGGCTTTCTACGGCCTGGCGGCCATCGCCGAGAATTGGAGCGAGGCCTTCACGGTGATCCGCTACCTTGGCGCCGCCTACCTGCTCTACCTGGGCTGGAAGATGTGGACCGCCCCGGTACGGGCCGAGCCCCTGGACCCGGAGCAGCGGCGAGTCGATGCCATGAAAGGCGTGTTGCAAGGCTTTCTGATCTCCGCCTCCAACCCCAAGGTGATTCTCTTCTACATCGCCTTCCTGCCCACCTTCATCGACCTCACCGCCCTGAGCGGCGGCGACATGGGGCTGGTGGTCGGCCTCACCTTCCTCGGGCTGATGGCAGGCCTGATGCTGGTGGCTTCCGGCGCCTCCAGCGCGCGGCGTTTCCTGCAGACCGAGCGCGCCATGAAGGGCGCCAACCGCTCCGCCGGCTCGTTGATGGCCGCCGCCGGCGCCTTCCTGATCGCCAAGGGGTAGGGCCGGTTGTGCCAACCCACCCGGTTGGCCACGAAAAGCCCCAGCACCGACGGCGAGGCACCGCTGCGCATCGGCGGGGCTAGTCTCTTGCCCCACGAATATGAGAAAACTCGAGATTCGGCCGGGCAGATCGAAGAAATCTTTAGTACGCTGAGAGTTACTCGATGTGGCCAGATGGGCTATCGATCTCGTCTTGATGGCTCGATGTAGGCAACTGGCTACCGGAAAGGGTCAGCATGAAGGGCAGCGAGCGGCTCGAATGCGCTATTCGGTGGCTCCCCCCACTGTAGGAGGTCGCTTTAGCGCGCGACCAGCGGCGGTTGAGCTGGCCAGATGAAGGCACTGAGTATCGAAAACCGCCGGCGTGAGGGAGGAGAAGGGCAGAAAACGACCCATAGCGGCCATGGAGTCAAAGGCAGCATGCTCGTTCATCCGGTATCAGACCGTGCGGAATAATATCTGTTAGCCCCTTACGTAACATCAGGAACTGGAATGCCCTGGACTTCAGACCATATAAAATGGCTCGTCGACACCGGCGAACGAGTGACGACTTCCGACGGCAAGGAGGTGGAAGTCTGGGATTTCCGTCATGATAACGACGAGGACGTGCTATCCGCTTGGGCGAAACATTTCCGGAATCACTATTGCCTGGATACTGAGATTGATTTCCTCCGTGGAAAACGTCCGCGCCCGGATTACCTCACCAATATAAAGTTCCCATGCAAAAAATCCAAACTTGGCCCAGGGATCCGAGCGGGTGACTTTGGGGAAATTCTGGTTTCCGATTACCTTCAATGGCTGCTCGGTTACTGGGTGCCCAGGGTACGATGGTCATCGAAGGTTGTTCGAGATGAATCGCCCAAGGGTAGCGATGTCATTGGATTCCGCTTTCACAAAGAAGAAGGTGAACCCTCCTCAAAGGATGTGTTGTTTGTCTTTGAATCAAAAACAAAGTTCTCTGCCTCTAAGGTCAATCGTTTGCAGGATGCTATTAACGATTCCGCCAAGGATCATATTCGAATAGATGAATCTCTTAACTTTATCAAGCAAAAGCTTTTTGAAAAAAAGAAAATCGAACAGGCCCAAAGAGTCGAGAGATTTCAAAGCCCCGTAGATATGCCCTACAAGGAAACCTTCGGTGCTGCGGCTATCATCTCTGATGAATATTTCGTCGCTGATGAATTGGCCTCTGCGGACTGCAGTAAGATTCCCAAGTCAGCGAAGTCCAGCGAGTTCTTTCTCCATCCAAACAGTGACAGCCTTGTCCTATTAGTTATCAAGGGGCCCGGCATGATGGATCTTGTCCATGAGCTCTACAGGAGGGCTGCGGATGAGGCCTGAACAGAAATCCCAACTCCTCCTAGGCATCACCCGGTCAAAGGCAAAGATGCTAGAGTATGGCATCCCGGAGGAGCATCACATCAAAATTAATCAAGATCCGGCCAAGCTCTTCACTATATCGATCGGTCTTTTGGGCGACCTTGCCGCCGCTATCAATCGAAAGGAGACAGATTCAGGATCTCTCTCGGAGTTGAAATCCAATCTGCTTTTTTCTGCCCATTTCTTTGACTCATACTTACAGTCAAAGCTGAACGAGACGCTAGACCCATACCTCTTACTTGTTGGCGCGTCGTCTTACTATCTTTGCGATTTGCCTGGAAGCGCCTCCGTACTGGCCTGGAATGCCGATGCGGATTTTCCAGATCTAGATGCTATGGGTCTCGAAAATCTGATTTTTTGGATGTTGCGAGGAGAGATATCTACGGATTTTGGTGGCGCGGAGGGAAAGCTCGGAGATTATATCGACGTTATTTTTAAAGCATTGGTACGGTTTGTCAGCAATGGCACCGGTGAAGACGATCTCCTAGATCAGCTCAGAAAGCTCAGAGTTGCTGTTTACGATTTTGGTACACCTAGACAGCTTTTGCTTGGCGATATTGCAGCAGCTTTGGTTAGGAAAAAAATTATTAACTCTTGCTGGAATGCCCTTCCATTATATTCCGGGCTCTCTAGGGAAAAGTGGCGATTGGCGATTGAAAAGAGTTCGTTTATCAAAGAACTATGGCCAGCACAACATCTTTTGGGCAGAGCAGAAATCCTGAAAGGAAGGTCTGCTATCGTACAAATGCCTACCAGTGCCGGAAAAACAAAGGCAACGGAGCTTATCCTTCGGAGCGCGTTTCTGGCAGGCCGCGTGTCTCTGGCCATCATCATCGCTCCGTTCCGGGCGCTGTGTCATGAGATCAAGAACAGCCTCGTCGGTGCATTCCACAGTGAACACACCAAGGTGGATGAGTTATCCGATGCCCTGCAGACCGACTTCGAGATTGCCGAGCTCTTGGGGCACCAGCAGATCCTGGTCGTAACCCCAGAGAAGCTGCTCTACGTCCTCCGGCACGCTCCGGAGCTAGCTGCCCATGTTGGCCTGCTGGTCTTTGATGAAGGCCACCAGTTCGACAGCGGCACCCGAGGCATCACATACGAGCTGCTCCTAACATCGCTGCGCTCCATGATTCCCAATGGATCCCAGAAAGTGCTGATTTCAGCTGTTATCAGCAATGCCGAGGCTGTCGGAGAATGGCTGAACGGTGAGCCTAATGTCGTCGAAGGCACAACTCTGATTCCGACTTTTAGGTCGGTTGGGTTCGCGAGCTGGCTCGATCAATTGGGAAGAATCGAGTATGTTGACAGCCGAGACGCCGAACAAAACGAGTTCTTCGTTCCAAGGGTTATTGAAAGGTTCAATCTCGGAAGGAAGAAGCGGGAAAGGAAGGACCGTTTGTTTCCTGAAAAGACTGACGGGCAGGCTATCGCACTTTACCTCGGTCTGAAATTGGTGCCGAATGGTAGTATTGCTGTTTTCTGTGGAAGGAAGTCGACAGCGGCCGGCGTCTGCGAAAAGGCCGTCGATATTATAGAGCGAGGCGCACCTTTGTCCCTGCCGTCAGATTTTTCAGACGCACAGGAAGTTGAGAGGCTGACACATCTGCATGTAGAGAATCTTGGCGCTGACGCTCCGGTGTCTCAGAGCGCAGCATACGGAATTTTTTCTCATCATGGAAATACGCCGCATGGTATCCGTTTGGCGGTGGAGCATGCAATGCGTGACGACCTTGTGCGATTCGTCGTTTGCACATCCACCTTAGCGCAGGGCGTAAATCTTCCCATTCGATACCTCATCGTGACCAGTGTCTACCAAGGCATGGAACGCATCAAGGTTCGAGATTTCCACAATCTCATTGGCCGAGCGGGTCGAGCCGGTATGCATACCGAAGGCAGTATCCTGTTTGCAGATCCGGTGATCTATGACAAGCGGAAGGCCCGTAACGATAAATGGCGCTGGGATCAGGTGAAAGAACTTCTCGAACCTCGCAACTCTGAGCCATGCATCAGCAATCTTCTATCGATCTTCGACCCCATTAAGAGTGAAGACGAGAAATACACAATCACTATGGAGGCTCTGGATTTCGCTAAGGCCTACATCAACGACCCTGATGAAGTTGCCAGCCTGGCTGCTGGGATAGCCGAACGACATGGAGATAAAAGATTCTCAAGAAGTGGTGTCGAGAGGCAAGTCGCTTGGAGAATCAGCCTCATATGTGCCGTGGAGAGCTTTCTTTTATCCCATTGGGATGAATCGGAGAATGGTCTTTCGGAAGCCGATGTGTTCCACCTGGCCGAAGGGACGCTGGCTTTCTTCTTGGCTGATGATCAGAAAAAGGAGTATCTCCGCGAGTTATTTAAGCTTCTCGCTGAGAACATCTCGGTAAAAATTACTGATCCAGATCGCCGTAAAATCTACGGCAGGACGCTTTACGGAATTCAGGATGCCCAAGCTATTGAGGGATGGGTCAAGTCCAACGCTGACAGTCTGCTTTCGATTGTTGATGAAACAGAAGCGCTCGATATTGTCTGGCCATTGCTTACACAGCATATCAATGGTGGTGTGTTTACCAAGTTTGATAAACCGGAGGTGCTCAACGAAATCGCTCATGAATGGATCAATGGAAAGCCCTTCTGGGATCTCCTAGCAATTATACGTAAGCGAAAAGCCAAGATGATCTGGGGCACCCGCCGTAGGGAATTCAAGATCGATCATATCGTGGACGTCTGTGAAGGGACGCTCGCTTATGACGGTGCGCTTGCTGTAGGTGCTGTGTGTGAGTTCATTGAAACACTCAACCAAGATGGCACTGGCGAGCTAGTCACTCGCCTTCAGCTTTTTCAAAAGCGCCTCAAATATGGCTTGCCCACGGAAACTACCATTGCCCTTTATGAGCTTGGCTTTTCGGACCGTGTCATCGTTCAGGACCTTGCCGCATCCTTAAACCTAGAAGCGACTCAAAAGAATGATCTTGTGAAGGCGCTGAAACAAGACATGGACGGAGCTAGTGCGGTGGTGGAGAAATACCCAAGCTATTTTCAGGTGCGAATGGATGAACTGTTGGTCTAAAAAATCGCTGCACTGGATTTTTTACTCCATTTTGCTCCGTAAAAGCCAGTGAGCTCAAGCATTACATCAGCACATCCTAAATTTCCGCTTCTGGCTGAATTCAGACATGCGAGAAGGGCGGCTGGAGAGGCGGTTTTTTAAAATTTATGATTCGCATATTTAATATTGGTGGTGATTAATGAAAAGCAGCGGCAAGTGGAAAGATAAATTGCTTTCGTCAAGTTTTCCTCTTGAGTACGAAGCCATGAAAATCTTGGTCGAAAAGGGTTTTAGTGTTTCATCTGATTTTAGTTACTCTCGGTTGGATGGAGATATCATAAAAGACTTTTCTGTTGACATAGAAGCCCTGGCATTTACTCCCTTTGAGGACCAAAATGATATAACAAGCACAGTTAGGCTGCTCGTCGAGTGCAAATATAGGAAAGATGGTATTGCCTGGATTTTTTTGCCAGACCCAAATGACGCTAGTTTTTCACCATTTACCATGGGGCACACTATCAGAGCTGTTGATTGCTTTTCAAGAGATATATTGAGCCCGAATAGCATGGTTTCATTTGATGGTGGTGAAGATGTGGTTTTCTGCTTTAAAGGTGTTGAGGTAGATACTGTAAATCCATCTGCCCATGACGCACAAATAAAGCATGGGGTAAATCAGCTCCACTATGCTCTACCAGTCATGCTGGAAAAAGAGATTAACAATAATTCCTGTCCCCAGCCGGGCCCAGCTAGACCTTTTTTTATCGTCCCAATACTTTTGACAAACGCAGAATTATATGTTGCTGAAGATGGGTTTTCAATGCGTTTGGTTAAGGAGGCTGGCTCTTTAGATAATATTGCCTTTCGAGCTCCATATGTGGTTACATATAATGATATTAGTCCAGATTTTGAAAGTCACTGCGCCGCAATTTTTGAAGACGGATTTTTCTTTGATGCTGAGTATTTAAGTGAAATTGGAAACTATCGCTCATCTAAAGGCGAATACGAGAACTGCCTCCCGCTGAATGTTATAGAGTCACTTGAGTCGAACAGGATGTTTGAGCTGAAAAGGTATTTCACGCAGTATATTGTTTGTAACTGGGATAGCTTTCCTGAGCTTGTTGATGACATTAAAAACACAGTTTTAACTGCGATTAAAGATGTTGATAGAGGAAACGGTTAAATTCTAGATTTTTTTACCCATGGTGATATTAGTTTCATCTAAAATTCCTGGGCGTCCGCTTCTGGCCGAAAGCCGGCATCTTCTCGTGCTTCCAAGGTAGGCACTTGCCCCTATTGCGAAGTGACTCTCTGCATGGCGACCCCGGCTATACGTCAACGGTGGTCTCCGACGCGACTCCAGCCTCCACTGCACGGCCATCGCAGACGCGGTTGCGTCCATTCGCCTTGGCCTGGTAGAGCCGTTCATCGGCGATTCGGCTGAGGGTATCCAGGTCCATTCCATCGGGGCCGTATTCGGCGACGCCGATGCTGACGGTGAGTTTCAGTGTCTTGTCCCGATGTTCGATGGCCAGCTGCTCCACGCCTTGCCGAAGCGCCTCGGCCACGGTGACAGCGCGTTTGCCATCGGTGTTGTTCAGCAGGACCAGGAATTCCTCGCCGCCAAAGCGTGAGACCAGGTCGATCTCCCGCAGGCGCTCGCGCAGCAGGCGGGCGAAGGCGACCAGCACTCTGTCGCCGGCCTCATGACCGTGCTCGTCGTTGATCCGCTTGAAGCGATCCAGATCCAGCATCAGCACCGACAGCGGGGTCCCGTGGCGCTGCGCCTGTGCCCGTTCCCATTCGAAGACATCGTTGAGCCGCATGCGATTGGCCAGCCCGGTCAGCGGGTCGACCGTCGCCAGGCGCATCAACGTTTTCTCGGAGCGTTCACGGGTGCGTTCGTAGAAGTGTGACATGCCCAGGGTGGTCAGCGCGGCGATGACGGCGTTGGCCAGCACCTCCACTCGAACGAGTTCGGGGTGGCCGCCAAAGCGGTACAGATAGATGACGCCGCCAACCCCCATATAGCCCAGTGAGAGCCACAGTCCCAGCCGGGAGCCGAGCAGGAGATGGGTGACAAGCGGGATGATCAGCAGCCAGATGAAGGCGTAGGGCGAGATTTCCGGGCGGCTTAGCAGCAGGATCGTGGCGGACAGCAACACCAGCATGAAGCCCAGACACCAGGCCTGAACCCGCTGCGTGCGCCGAACCACGACCAGTAGGCCGGCGGCGAAGGCGGCAAGGGCTACCTGGATCCAGGCGACCAGGATCATGTCGTCAGGAAAGTTGAGGGCCGCAAAGCCGAGGGCGCTGACGATGGTGACCAGCAGCATTGCCTGCAGCACCGCCCGGCGGTGGCCTTGATCCGCTTGATAAGGATGCATGCACGGGTCCTTGTCTCGTCTATGCACGCTCCTCGGAGTGATCCATGACTCCCGTGCATGATGCGCGCTGTCCCTATCGCGATGACATAGGATTCATTATTGCTCGGGTGTCATTCAACACCATGATGTAACGCAAGCAAATGTTGACTTTCGGCCGGGACAGCTGCCTGGGCAGGCAAGCGGCGATGCCGGATCCAGGGGCGCCGATGACAAACGGGACGCTGCTAGATAACCGCGGCGCCGATGATCCGCCACTCCCAGAGCTGCAGGCTCACCAGCAGCAGGGCCAGGGAAAAGAGGCTGAAATGCAGCCGCCGCCACAGGCCCCAGCCGGAGCCGCGCCAGGCGGGCCATAGTGCCGCCAGCATGAGCAGGGCGGCCCCCGCCACCAGCCAGCCGGCATAGTGGAGCAGGAACATGCCGGTGTCCGGGTAGTGTTCGGTCATGCGGCTCAGGTCGAAGTCCGCCATCCCCATGGCCAGCAGGATCAGGGCGGTGATGAAAAGGCCCAGGGCGCCAACGGCAGCGATGGCAAGGGTGCCGGCGATCCTTGCCGGCCGCGTGCCGCCACCCCCGCGGCCGACACGTCGCCAGGCCCCGAGCAGGGTGGTCAGGCCGAACAGGGTGGCCAGGCCGACCGTCGTCACGAGAGTAATGGGGTGCTGCCAGATGTCGACCCGCTCCAGCGTATGCACCCCCATGGCGTCGGCCAGTGCGACTACCTCGCCATCGGCATTGCGCAGCACGGCGACACGCCCGCCCCGGGCGTTCTCGAAGACATCGGTGGCGCCCTCGAGGCGGCGGTAGTAGTCGCTGCCCTCCATGGGGTGGCTGAGCGTGAAGCCGTCGCGGGAGACGGGGGACAGCCGGGTGACGTTGAACGCCCCCAGCACGGCGGCAAAGGTGGAGAAGACGCGGCGGTTGTTCCGGTAGCTGCCGGCCAGCTCGGCCAGGGCCTCCGGATCGTCGTCTTCGATGAGCAGCGGCACCGGGTCGGTGCCCGTCAGGTGGTCGATCAGCAGGGTCGGCAGCTGGGCGATCGGTACCATGGTGTGGGTGCTGTTCTGCGACACGAACACGCCCAGGTCCAGTTCCGGCACCAGCACCAGATTGGTCAAGAAGGCGGCGGTACCGCCTCCATGGCCCAGGGTGCGAAGGCCGCGATGGGGCATGTCCTGCCAGCCGTGGGCTACATCGGCGGCGTCGGGGCGGTCATCATAGGCGCGCTGCCACATCTGCGCATGGGTCTCCGGGGACAGCAGCCGGATGCCGTCGAGCTCGCCGCCATTGAGGTGAAAGCGCATCCAGCGTGCCATGTCCGTGGCGGTGGAGGCCATGCCGCCCACCGGCCAGTAGGCGCCGAGCTGCAGATTGTCCTGCCGGCCGAGACCGCCGTGGCGGGGGCGATAGCCGGTGGCGAGTCGCTCTCGCCTTGCCGCCTCCATGTGACGCGGAGCCTGCCAGGTGGTGTTCTGCATGCCCAGGGGGGTGAGCAGCTCCCGCTGGAGGAAGTCCCCGTAGGCCAGGCCGGAGACGTCCTCGACCACCTGTGCGGCAAGCCCGGTCCCCCAGTTCGAGTAGGCGGTCCGCGCCCCGGGCAGGTAGACCCGCTTCGGCTGATGGGCGGTGAGCAGCGCCGCCAGGCGGCGCGGGTCATCGTCGGCCACAGTGAACAGTTGCAGCGTGTCCTCGAAGCCGGCCCGGTGCGCCATCAGGTGGCGCAGGGTGACCGGCTTCCCGAAGGCGGCGTCGACCTCGACCTCGTGGAGGTAGGCGTTGACGTCGGTGTCCAGGTCCAGTTCGCCGCGTTCGACGAGCAGCATCACGGCGGTCCAGAGGAAGGTCTTGGACACGGAGCCGATCCGGAACAGGGTGGTATCCGGGTCGACCGGTCGAGCCGTCGCCAGATCCGCCTGCCCATAGCCCCCGGCGACGTGCAGGGTGTCATCGAGCACCACGGCCAGCGTGACCCCGGCCAGGCCATGCTCCCGCCGCAGGCTGCCCAGGGCACCCTCCACCAGGGCTGTCAGGGTTGGATCGGCCGCTCGGGCCGGGGCGGAGGCGAGCTCGCCGATCGTCAACGCTTCGGGGCGGGTGTCAGCCGCCGCCGGCATGGGGCCTGACGTCGGCCCTGTGCTTTCCGCCCAGGCCAGGGAGGCGAGTCCCAACAGGATCAAGACGAGCAGCAGGCGTCGGCAGTCCATCGCGTCACTCCCAGGGCGGGCCGTTCTGGCTGAGCTTACAACAGGTCCGGCCACTGCGCTGTTACGGGTGGCGTCTTGCTTGACATGTCACTGAAAGGTGACTTATAAAGTCACCACTAGGTGACATAGCCCCTGAGTGCTCACAGTCGCCGATAGCGACGGACGGAAGCCGGGAGAGAACGATGGTGCGGGACAAAGAGCAGACCAGGCAGAAGCTGATCGAAGCGGTGGGCACGGCGCTTTCCGAGCAAGGCTTCCAGGGGCTCGGGGTGAACGCCGTGGCGCGGGCGGCGGGGGTCGACAAGGTGTTGATCTACCGCTACTTCGGCGGGTTGTCGGAGCTGCTCGAGGCATACGGCGAGAGCCAGGGGTTCTGGCCCAGTCGGGAGGAGGTGCTGAGTCGGGAGGTGGCCGACATCAAGGCGCTGCCCAAGGCCGAACGTGTCGAGACGGTGCTGCTGGGGCTACTCGACGCGCTGCGTCAGCGCCCCCAGACCATCGAGGTGCTGGCCTGGGAGGCGGTGCAGCAGAGCCCGCTGACGCAAAGACTGGCCGAGCGCCGCGAGGCCTGGAGCCGCGAGATCCTCGCCGAGCTGTTCGAAGATGCAGGCCCCGAGGACCGGCCGCTGCTGACCCTGGCCAGTCTGCTGGTGGCGGGCTTCCAGTATCTGCTGATCCGGGCGCGTCGAGGCGGCGTATACGGCGGCATCGCGCTGGATTCCGAGGCGGGTTGGGCCGAGGTGCGCGATGCCATTCGCAGGGCGTGTCGTGCCGGCTGAGGCAAACTGACACGAGTGGCGAGAGGAGGTCGAGACGATGAACAGACGACAGTCTCTGGGCGGGGCGGGGCGGGGGCGGTGACCCTCTTGCAGGTGGGCGGCGGCGTCTGGCGGGCCACGGATCAGAGTGTGTTCCGCGGCGTGCAGGGAGATGCCTACACGCCCTGGCATGACTGGCGGGAAGCCGACGGCACGCCCCTGGCGCTGGTCAAGGCGGGAATCCTCGCTGCCAATCCCCACAATACCCAGCCCTGGGCGTTCGAGATCAGCGAGGAGCGCATCGTTCTCTATGCGGACCGGAGCCGCCATCTCGGCAGCTTCGATCCCTACCGGCGCGAGATGTATCTGGGGCTGGGCTGCGCCCTGGAAAACATGCTGCAGGCCGCGGGGCCGAACGGCTATGCGGCTTCGCTCGCCGTAGCGTCCGGCGACTTATCGCTCGAACCGCCCCACGATGGGCTGGTCCAGGTGGCGGAGCTGGGCATTGCGCCGGCTGCCAGGCGTGAGCTGGCGGCGCTGCTGCCCGGGGAACGGCGGCGCCCGACCTTCGCCTTCCGGGTGGGAGTGGCCGAATCGTCGGCGCGGCCAAGCCCCCGACGCAGCGTCGCCAACACGCTGGTCGATGACGACATGCCATCGATCGGGAGGGCGAGCGCATGAAGGTTCTGATGCTCAAGGCCCTGGCGCTGTTCGGTGCGCTGCTGCTGGTGGTGATCGCACTGGGGGTGATCGCCGACATCCGCAGCTTCGACGAGACGCGGGGTGGCTACGAGCCCCCCTATACCGGCTACACCGGCGAGCCCATCGACTGGGGCCGGCTCGATCGCGGCCCGGAGGGCTTCGTCAAGCGCGGCCATGTGATCGACGTGCTGGTCAACTGCGAGACCGGCATGATCAGCCTCTCGGTGTTTGGCCTCGAATGGCAGTGGCGCCAAGTGTCGCCACGGGCCCTGGCGGTGCACCGCCCACGCGAAGCCTGCCAGCAGGCCGGCTATGTAACGCGCTTCTGAGGCGGCGCCTACACTCGGAAGAGTGACAACGCAGGACAATGGCAGCCGAACCGGCTGGAGGCGTCGACGGGAGGAAGCAGATGGGAGGAATGGGCGTCGGGCGCGTGGCGGTGATCCTGATTGGCCTGCTGCTGATCGCCTCGCTGGTGGTCGTTACGGCCCTCTACCAGCGCGATATCCGCCAGGCGCGGGAGCGCGTCGCCGTCGGCAGTCAGGTCGTCGAGACGCCCTGCGGGTCGATCGAGTACGCCGTCGCCGGTGAGGGACTGCCCGTGCTGGCGGTGCACGGCGCCGGTGGGGGCTTTGATCAGGGCCTCGGGGCGCTCGAGCCGCTGGCTGGGGAGGGCCTGCGGCTCATCGCCATGTCGCGATTCGGCTACCTGCGCACCCCGCTTCCCTCGGATGCCTCCGCCGCCGCCCAGGCGGATGCCCACGCCTGTCTGCTGGATGCGCTGGAGATTCCACGCGCCGGGATCGTCGGTGCCTCCGCCGGGGCGCCGTCATCGCTGCAGTTCGCGCTGCGCCACCCGGAGCGCACCGCGGCGCTGGTGCTGCTGGTTCCCGCCGCCTATGTGCCCCGGCCCGGCGGCGCCCCGCCGCTGGTGACGCCGCGTGGCACCGACTTGCTGTTCGAGACAGCGCTGCGCTGGGACTTTTTGTTCTGGCTGGCTCCCAGGATCGCCCGCGACACGGTACTGCGCGCGATCCTCGCCACCCCACCGGAGGTGGTGGAGGCCGCCAGTGCCGACGAACAGGCTCGGGTGGCGAGGATGATGGAGCGCATCCTGCCCGTGAGCCCGCGCCGGGAGGGGATGCTCAATGATGCGGCGGTCATCTCGACGCAGCCGCGCTACGCGCTGGAGCGTATCGACGCCCCGACGCTGATCATCAGCCTGGAGGATGATCTGTTCGGCACCTATGACGCGGCACGCTACAGCGCGGAACAGATTCCCAATGCCCGCTTCATCGGCTATTCGCACGGCGGGCATCTGTGGGTCGGGCATCACGCCGAGGTGATGAGCGCAATGGCCGACTTTCTTCGGACGCATGGGGCGAGGCAGTGACCGACTACGCCCGCCCCCTCGAGTGTCGGCGTGATCGCCCTCACTCCCCTTCCTCCAGCACCTCCTCGATCCACGCCAGCCAGGTCTCGGTAAGCCGCTGCCCCAGCCGCAGGGTGTGCCAGGGCGCGCGCTGGGCGGGTGTCAGGGCCTCCGGGTCGCTGAACCACTCCCGCTCGATGGCGGCGTAAGTCTCCAGGCGCTCGCGGAGCTGCTCGCGCAGGGCGGCAAGCTCCTCGCGGCGGGCGGGTTCGGGCCAGCGCTCCCAGGCGAAGAACTTGGCGAACAGCGGCTGGCGCACGGGGCTGGCGGCCAGGGGCTCGGCAAGCCAGGCGTCCAGTGCCTGCCGGCCCGTCTCGGTCAGCCGGTAGACCTTGCGGTCGGGGCGCTCGGCCTGGGGGACCGTCTCGCACTCGAGCAGGCCGTCGCCGCGCATGCGGTCCAGCTCCCGGTAGAGCTGTTGGTGGCTGGCCTGCCAGACGTGGGCGAGCCCGGCCTTGAAGCGCTGGAGAACGTCGTAGCCGGTGCCCGGCTCGCGCTGGAGGGTGATCAGGAGGACGGCGCGTAGTGACATGGGCGGGAGTCGATGGGGTTAGGTGATTTTGATATGCACATGGTTGCATAGCCTGCGGGTGGAGGCTAGTCTTATGCAACAAGTTGCATTGTGAGCGAGGCGCTGGCCAGCCGGCCGGCGCCTGGCGATCGGAGGCTGCCATGGCGTTCACCCTACATCTCTATGCGTCCTTCCTGGCCCTGGGGCTCGGGGCCGTTCTGCTGCTCGCGCCCAAGGGGACCATCCCTCACCGGCTGATGGGCGGCGTCTGGGTACTGGCCATGGCCCTCTCGGCGCTGAGCTCCTTCTGGCTGGGCGGTGGCGTGCTGCCGCTGGTGGGGCATTTCGGCCCCATCCACCTGCTCTCGCTGTGGATGCTGGTGGCGCTGAGCGTGGCCGTGCTCGCCATCCTCAGGGGCCGGGTGGCGCAGCACCGCGCCTGGATGCGCGGGGCCTATCTCGGGCTGGTGGGCGCCTTTATCGGCACCCTGGCCCCGGGGCGCTGGGTGGCGACCCAGCTCGGCTGGTGGTGAGCCTCAATGTGAGGGACGCCCCTGCGTTCGTTACAGCGTCTCTTCCAGGAGCAGGGCGAGCCGCTTGTGATGCAGGGCGTCGGCGGTGGCGTTGTAGGAGGGCGCGTCCTTGGCCGTGAAGCCGTGGGCCGCTCCCTTGTAGAGCTCCGTGGTGAAGTGCACGCCGGCCCTGGCCAGCGCCTCGTCCAGGCGGGCGATCTGCTCGGGCGGCAGCAGCTCATCCCGGTCGGCGTGGCCGAGATAGACGCGCCCCTCGATGGTGCCGACCAGATGGACCGGACTCTCCGGATCATCGGCGCCCGCCAGCCGGGCCGAGTGAAAGCCGGCCGCGGCGGCGACGCGGTCGGGGTGTTCGGCCGCCAGGCGCAGCGCGAAGGCCCCGGTCATACAGTAGCCGACCACGCCGAGCTTGCCGCGCGCGAACTCGGCCTCGCGATCGAGGCAGCCGAGGAGGGCGGCGAAATCGCGGGATTGCGCCTCGGGGGTCAGCCGGCCGGCATACGCGAACAGCGTCGGACGCACGTCCGGATCGCGGAAGGACTTGCCCTCCGGCACGACGGGACCGCGCGCATCGCGATAGTAGACGTTGGGCATCAACACGGCGTAGCCGTTGTCGGCTATCCGCTGGGCCTTCTCGTGAAAGCAGGGGCGCAGGCCGCCGATATCGGTGAACAGCAGCACGGCCGGCAGTGGACCTTCGGCGCTCCCGGGCGTGACGATATGGGCGTCTATGGTGCCGTCGGCGGCGGGAATGTCGATAGCGCGAGACATGAGCGGGCTCCGAAGTGTCGATGGGGAGGGATCTTGCCCAGAAGCAGTGTACTGCTTCTGGGCCGCTGTATCGGGGCAAGCGCCTCCGGCGTCTCACCCGCCGGAGGCACCCACGTCGTCGACCCGCACCCGGACATAGGAACCTGGCGCCTCCTCAATGGGGGGGTAGCGCCCACCTCCGGGCTCGCGGGCGGGCACCTGGCCACCGGCGTGGCGCACGATCCAGCCGCGCCACTCCGGCCACCAGGAGCCCGCATGGTGGGTGGCCGAGGCCAGCCAGCGCTCGGGTTCTTTCGGCAGGTGGCCATAGGTCCGGTAGCCATACTTCGGCGAGCCGGCGGGGTTGATGACCCCAGCGATATGGCCGGAGCCGCCGAGCAGGAAGCGGGGTCGCCCGCCCAGTAGGTGCGCGCCGCGGTAGCTAGACTGCCAGGGCGCGATGTGATCCTTCTCGGTCGCCACGAAGAACGTCGGGATGCGCACCTTGCTCAGGTCGATGGCTTCCCCCGCCAGGGTGATGCCCCCGGGTTCGGCGAGGCGGTTCTCCAGGTACATGTTGCGCAGGTAGAAGCTCTGCATGCGCCGCGGCATGCGGGTGGAGTCGGAATTCCAGTAGAGCAGATCGAAGGCCTGGGGCTCCCGGCCGAGCAGGTAGTTGTTGATCACGAAGCCCCAGATCAGGTCGGCGGACTGCAGCAGGTTGAAGGCGTTGGAGAGATGCGTGCCCTCCAGGTAGCCGCGTTGGGCCATGTGCTGCTCGATATAGCGGATCTGCTCCTCGTCGATGAACACCTCCAGCGGCCCCACCTCGCTGAAGTCGAGCAGGGTGGTGAAGAAGGTGGCACTGTGCACCCGCTCATCGCCCCGGGCGGCCTGATGCGCCAGGGTGCTGGCCAGCAGGGTGCCGCCGATGCAGTAGCCGATGGTGTTGAGCGTCTCCTCGCCGGTGACCTCGGCCACCACGTCCATGGCCTTGAGGGTGCCCTGGGTGAGGTAGTCGTCGAAGGCCACCTCGGCATAGCGTTCGTCCGGATTGACCCAGGCGATGACGAACACCGTCATGCCCTGTTCGACGGCCCAGCGGATGAAGGAGCGCTGCGCCGTCAGGTCCAGGATGTAGAACTTGTTGATCCAGGGCGGGACGATCAGCAGCGGCCGGCGGTCGACCGTCTCGGTGGTCGGCGCATATTGGATGAGCTGCATCAACTCATTCTGGTAGATGACCTTGCCCGGGGTCGCCGCAATGTTCTTGCCCAGCTCCAGCCCGGCCGAATCGCTCTGCTTGATGCGCAGCAGCCCCTCGCCCCGGGCCAGGTCCTCCATCAGGTTGGCCATGCCCTGCAGCAGGTTGGCGCCGCCGGTGCGCAGCGTGGCCTCGATCACCTCCGGATTGGTGGTGGCGAAGTTGCTGGGGGCGAGGGCATCCATCAGCTGTTGGGCATAGAACTCGACCTTCACCCGCTCGTCGTGGTCCAGCTCCTCGGTGACCTCATGCACCCCCTTCAACCACTGCTCGGCGGTCAGCTGGTAGGCCTGGCGGAGCATGTCGAAGTAGAGGTTCTCCTCCCAGCCCTTGCCCTTGAAGCGCCTGTCTCGCGGGGTGGGCTCGAGGGCCGATGACGGCGCTTCGCCGAGCAGGCGCTGCGTGGTGTTATGCCACAGCGTCGTGTAGCCCTGCCAGAGCTGCCGCTGGACCTCCAGGGCGCGCTGTGGCTGCAAGAGGAACTGCTGGCTCAGGCGGGTCATGGCCTTGGCCGCGACCGCCGGGTCGGGCAGGGTGAAGAAGTCCCCGCGCGCCTGGCGCTCGAGCCAGCCCTGCCAGGCCTGGGACGATCCGGTCGACAATCGCGCGAGGGCCTCGCCATAGCGCTTTGCCAGCTCGTCGGATGGCGTCTCCTGGGGTGGCGTTGGCTGGTCGCCTGACTTCGCTGACGACGGTTTTGGGTCACCCATGGCGTTGCTCCCTGGTGAGTGCGACGCGATGGCGGCGGTCTCCGGCCACGGCTCGAAGGCAGGCCGATGCGCCGCCCCATCTGCCGCCGCCTTCCGTCTCAGTATCGTAGGGCCTGGGGGAGACGCAACCGTACGCCCTTGGCCGGGGAGGCAGGAGGCGGGAACAATCCCGATGCCGGCTGCGTCCTTGCGCTCGCCGGGGTGAGCTCCGGCGATTCGCAACCTGCAGAGCACGGGAGGATGTCATGATCATTGCACGCTGGTACTGTCAGGCCCGCTTCGGGCACAAGCAGGAGCTGCTGGCGAAGACCCAGGAGTGGTGGTCCACCATCGGCCGCGACATAGGCCAGACCGACTACACCATCACCACCGGCAGCGTGGGCGCCGCCGAGTCGGTGGTGGCGGTGGATCTCCGGGTGGCGGACATGGCCACCCTGAGCGCCCAGTGGGACAAGCTCGCCGAGCGTGACGACCACCGGGAGTGGGGCAAGGCGATCGAGCCCCTGGTGGTCAGCGGCTCCACCCGCTGGGAGATCTACCGCGTGGTGGAGTAAGGCGGCTGGCGCCACTCGCTGCGCCGTGGTGGTGAAGACCGCCGCGGCGCTCATCGCCATGCCCACGCCGGTGGAGCCGGAGAGAGCCGATCTACTCAAATCACCCGCTTGCGAATCCAGGCGCTGACCTGCTCGACGCCGATCACCACCACCAGGATGGCAAGGATCACGGTGAGGGCCTGGTCGTAGCGGAACAGGTTCATGGCCGCGGAGAGCTCCACGCCGATGCCGCCGGCGCCCACCAGGCCCAGTACCACGGCGCTGCGCACCGCCTTCTCCACCGAAAAGAGGCTGGTCGCCACGAAGGAGGGCGTGCACTCGGGGATGATGGCACCGCACACCACCCCGCTACGCGAGGCGCCGGTGGCGGCTAGGGCCTGGCCGGGGCCGGGGTCCACCTCCTCGATGCGCTCGGAGAAAAAGCGCGCGCAGAAGCCGATGGTATCCATGATGATGGCGAGAATGCCCGCTAATGGACCCAGCCCCACGGCGACCACGAAGATCAGCGCCCACACCAGGTCGGGCACGGTACGTAGCGTCGCCACCACGTTGCGAGCGATGACCCGAACGAGGGGGTGCGGACTGGTGTTACGGGCACACAGCAGGGCCATGGGCAGGCTCAGGATCACCCCGAACACCACGCCGACGATGGCCATCTGGAAGGTTTCCAGCATGGCGACGGCGATGACGTCCCAGCGGGCGAAGTTGGGCGGCATCGCCTCGCCGAAGAAGGTGCCCAGATTCGCGACGCCGCGCAGCAGCCGGTCCGGATGGATATCGGCGCTGGTAAAGCCGCTGATGAAGAAGGCCGCGAAGGCCAGCAGCAAGATGAAGGCGATGGGGGAGGGCCGTTCAAGCCTGGGCGGGGCGTCGCGGTGCGGCGATGAATCGCTCATCGGTAGCGGCCTCCTGTGGTGTGACGGTCTGGTAGAGGGCCGTGATGTCGGCGTCGCCGATCTCGGCGGTGGGGCGGTCGAAGGCAAGCTGACCGCCGTGCAGGCCGATCAGCCGCTCGCCGAACTCCCGAGCCAGGTCGATCTGGTGCAGCACGCAGAGCACGGTCATGCCGCGCTCGCGCACCACCGACCAGAGCAGCTCCATCACCTCGCGGCCCGCACGGGGGTCGAGACTCGCCACTGGCTCGTCGGCCAGCACGATCTCGGCGTCCTGCATCAGCATGCGAGCGATGGCCACGCGCTGCTGCTGGCCGCCGGAGAGGGTGTCGGTGCGGCGCGGCGCCAGGTGGGCGAGGCCCACCCGCTCAAGTGCCTGCATGGCGTCCCGTCTCGATTCGCGGCTGGCGGTCAGGGCATGGCTGGCCAGGATCCCGCGGCGGCCCATCAGGCCGAACAGGACGTTCTGCAGCACCGAGAGGTTGCCGACCATGTTGAATTTCTGGAAGACGCAGCCGATACGCTGGCGCAGCGGACGCAGCTCGCGGCGGGAGGCGCGGGCAAGGTCGAGGCCGTCCAGTACCAGGCGCCCCGTGGTGGGGCGCTCGAGACCGGTCAGGCACTTCATCAGCGTCGACTTGCCGCAGCCGTTGTGCCCAAGGATCACAACGCCCTCCCCGGGAGCCACCTCGAACGACAGCCCGCCCAGGGCGCGGGTGCCGTCCGGGTAGATCTTGGTTAGGTCGCTTACGGTCAATTGCATACAGCTCACACTTAGTCGCTGAGGCCCAGCAGGGCGTAGGAGTCGCGCACCACGTCGTACTCGGCGTCATTCACGCGAACCATCTCGGCGCCGATATACTTGTCACGCTCGCCCGGGGCGAGAATTGCCTGCAGCAGGCCCTCCGGGTCGGCCATGAAGGCCTCCTGGATCTCGCTCACGCAATCCGCGGCGATATGCGGGCCGGCCACCATCGGGTCGCCCGGCATGTCCTGGCCGCGCTCGATGATGCGGTAGTTCTCCTCGCCGTGCTGGGCAACGAAAGGCGCGAAGTCGCGCACGCCGGTACCCACGGCGTCCACCTCGCCAGAAGCCAAGGCCTGCATGCGGGCACCGTCGAGCAGGGTGATCTGCAGGTCGCGGTCAATGTCCAGGCCGGCCTGGTGCAGCATGTAGCTGGGCATGATATGGCCGGTGGTGGAACCGTGGTCCTTCATGGCCACGTGCTTGCCACGCAGATCCTCCAGGGTCTCGATGTCGCTGTCGGTGGAGGCGATGAACACCGAGTAGTACTCCGGGCGTACGATGGCGCTGATCGGCTGGATGCCCTCGACGCGCTCGGCCATCAGCACGTACTCCGAAGGACCGGCCAGCACGATGTCGACCTGCTCGAAGCGCAGGGCGTTGATGGCGGTAGTGCGGTTGCCCACTGGGAAGAACTCCACCTCGACACCTAAGCGCGACTCAACTTCCTCGACAAATTCATTGAAGGCGCGCTGAAGTTCTTCTGTGCCTTCAATACCGGTATCGGCAAAGCGCAGGGTGGAGGGGCAGGACTCGGCGGCCTGGGCCTGGCCAGTAGCGAAGAGCGCGGCGGCAATGGTCAGGGGCAGCATCGACTTGATCATGGAGAACCTCTTGGCAAGCGGTGTGAATAACTGCGTTAGCGGTTGCCAACCTTGCCAAGGTGATGTGACAGAGGGGCTTCACGATCATGACCGTTTAGTGACGCCGGCTGGGGGATGATGACGAATCAGTGTATCGACATGAGATTGGCACATAACTGACATTTTGGGCCGTTATGATCGAGGCCAAAGAACAAGAATAGGGTGCCTTTTGCGGTGCCTCTACTAACGCCAATCGTCTACATGATCGTTCGTCCAAGGGAATTTATGATGATGAAGAAATCTCTCATTTCCAGTGCCATCGCCAGCGTCTTGCTGGCATCTTCTGCGGCCCATGCGGCTAAGGTTTATGATCAGGATGGCACCAGCCTCGATCTCTATGGTCGCATCGCCATGGGCGTAGAGTCCGGTGGTAATGCAGAGGATAATGGTAGTGAGTTCGTTAACGTGGGCTCTCGCCTGCAGCTGACCGGCAGTAGCGTGATCAATGATGATCTGCGTGGTTTTGCGCGGGTGCAGTGGCGCTTCAATGGTGATGAGCGTGACCAGTCGTCGGGCTTCAGCGAAGTGCGCAACAGCTACCTGGGGGTGGAAAGCGCTACTTTCGGCACCCTGATCGCCGGCAACTATGACAGTTTTTACAGTGACCTGGTGGCCGCACCCTTCGATGTTTACATCAACAAGGGGTTTGAAATCGGCGGTGGCGGTCTTCAGGCGCGCGGCGACTCCCTGGGCTACATCACACCGAACCTGGAAGGCTTCAAGGCCTTTATCTCAGCCAAGCACTACAGCAGCAACGATGCGGCTCCCGGGGAGTCGTCCGAGATAGTCACCCAAGGCGGCGTGAGCTATGAAACAGGGCCGTTCGGCATTGCCCTGGGCTATGTGGATGACAAGGATGGCGTCGCTGGTGGGGCCGGAGAAGTGCTTTACGGGGCTACCGCTTCCTTCGCCTTCAACGATGCCTTCTCTGCCCGTATCGGCTACGAAACGCAGGATGATAATTTCGACACTATCGGCTTGGGTGGCACCTTCTCCACCGGTCAGTGGCGCTTTCATGCCGACTACTACAACAAGGATGAAGAAGCCCAGTCAGGCAGTCGAGATATCTGGGTGGCTGCCGCGCACTATCGACTCTCCAGCAGTCTCGACTTCTTCGTCGAGTTCATGGATGAAGAAGCGAGAGACGGCGACGCCAACGATGATGCCTATTACATTCTGGGTGCGCGGTATCATTTCTGAGGCTGTCTCGGGGTGCCTGGCAGTGTGACCCTGCCCGGCGACCCTCTAGTGTCTGTTTCGATCGTTACACTTGCCGGTGCGCTGAAAAGCCACCGGCTTTTTGGCATTTAGCGGTGCAGGAATCGAGGGCACTTCAGAGCCAGCGCTCTCGATCTCGAGTGGGCTGGGGGCGGTAAGAAGGCTTGGCAGACTGGCGAGTTTCAGCCCAGCAGCCTGAGGCTGAGCTGGGCGAAGGCGGCACCGATCAGCGCGCCGGCAATGACATCGCTGATGTAGTGCAGCCCCAGGCCGACGCGGGAGAGGGCGATCAGCAGCGTCAGCGGCACCAGCAGGGGCAGCAGCCAGGGCGCATGGCTCGCCGTCAGCACACAGAACATCACCGCATGCATGGTATGGCCGCTGGGAAAGCTGTAGCGATCCCGAGCCGGTTCGCCGCAGCGAATGCCGAAGGTGATAAAGGGGCGCTCGCGGCACAGTCGTGTCTTGATCAGCCGGTAGACCAGGAGGGCCACCAGCGCCGTTGCCGTGTACTGAAGCAGGAGGGGCATACCGTCTCGGCCGTGGAGCCAGGGCTGTGCCGCGATCAGGACCACCCAGGCGGGCCAGTCGCCGAGCTTGCTGGCCAGCCGCAAAGTGGCCAGCCAGGGGCGGTTTGCGCTGAGTCCGGCGAAGCGGCGGCAGAGCCGCCACTCCAGCAGGTCGAGTCGGTCAAATACTGCAGGGGTGCGTGCTGGCATGGGGGACCTCCCTGGCGCGCGCGAGGACTGACAGGAATTGATCGGCAATGGCGGGCCAGCGGCAGTCGAGGGCCCGGTTGCGGGCGGCTCGGCCCAGGCGCGCGCAGCGGGCCGGGTGCTGGCAGAGGTCGGCGGCGGTCTGGCAGAAGCCTTCGGCATCGCCGGGGGGCAAGGTCATGCCGTTGATGTCGTTGTCGATCAGTTCGGCCGCGGCAGCGTGGCGATAGGCGAGCACCGCCAGGCCGCTGGCCATGGCCTCCGGCACCACGTTGCCCCAGGTTTCGGAGAGTGAGGGGAAGACGAAAATATCGGCGCTGGCATAGTGGCGGGCCAGCGCCTCCGGCGTCAGAAAGCCGGTGAAGTGCGCCTCGGGGAGGGCCTTTTCCAACGCCTGGCGCCCGGGGCCGTCGCCGACGATCACCGCGGCCATGTCGGGCCGCGCCTGGCGCATGGCGATTAAGCTCTCTTGCAGCAGGGCGAGGTTCTTTTCGCTGGCCAGGCGACCCACGTAGAGCGCCACGGGGCAGTGTGCATCCACCCCCCACTGCTGTCGCAGGAGAGGGTCGCGGTGGGCGGGCGAGAAACGCTGGCCGTCGATGCCTCGGCCCATCACCGCCAGGCGTTGAAAGCCGCTTGCGCTCAACGCGGCGGCCTGTCGGTGAGTGGGGACCAGCGTGGCCGCACAGCCGTTGTGGAAGTGTCGCAGCGCGGCGCGCATGACGGGCGTTAGCCAGGGGACGCGATAGTCTTGGCAGTAGTGATCGAAGTTGGTGTGCCAGCCCGCGACAACGGGAATCGACAGGTGTCTGGCCGCCCGCCTGGCCGACCAGCCGAGCGGTCCCTGGGTGGCCAGGTAGATCACATCGGGACGCTGCTCGCGCCACAGGCGCTGGAGGCGGCGGGTGACCGGCAGCCCGAACCGGACCTCGCGGTAGCCGGGCAGCGATACGCCGGGCACCTGGAGTTCGGTTTGCATCCCGGGTTCTCGCCGGAGGGCCAGATGGTGGCGTGGTCGCAGGCGCACCAGCTGCAGCCTCGTACCGCGCGACATCAGCTCACGGCTGAGCTGGCTCAGGGTATGGGCCACGCCGTTGATGTCGGGCGACCAGGTCTCGCTGACCAGACAGATGCGCATGGGCTCCTCGTCGTATGCTCAATGGCTCGATCGAGCGGGATGGCTCATTGCAGACTGAGCCCAGGCGATGACGCTGGCGAGACGCTGCCATGAACAAATCATGACAGGGCTCGCTATGACCGAGGCGGTTAGGCTGCACCGCCCAAGGCGCTCGGCGTGGCGGCACTTGTCATTTCGCTACAGCACGTCTCACCATGGTCGGCTCGCCAAGCGCCTCGTAATTCGCGAAGCTGTGCCTTCACGCTGCCCGGAGTCCGTCATGAAGCTTTCGCCCGCCTATCGCCTTGCTGCCACTATCCTGCATGGCTTCGACGAATACCGCTCGCGCTTCAAGGAGATCACCGCCGATGCCAGCCGGCGTTTCCGCGATGCCGCTTGGCGGGAGGCGCAGCAGGCCTCGGCGGAGCGCATTAACCTCTACGAACAGAAGGTGGGGGAGACCCTGGGCCGGCTGCAGCGGACCTTCTCCGACGAGGAGCTGACTCATTGCGAGTGCTGGCGGGAGGCGAAGAACCACTACGCCGAACTGATCAGTCAGCGCCTGGACTACGAGCTGGCCGAGACCTATTTCAACTCGCTGTTCTGCTCGATCTTTCACCACCGGCATATCCGCAACGACTGGATGTTCGTCTACAGCTCACGGGATGCCGCCGCCCACCACTCGGGGATCGAGCGCTGCCGTCGCTTCACGGTCAACGGCGACTGGGAGGCGGCCATTCGCTGGGCGCTGGCCGAGGCCCCCTTCGAGACCCCTTTTGACGATCTTCAGCGCGACGCGCGGTTGGGCAGCGACTTCCTGTGCGGTCACCTGCCGGCGGCGATTCTCGAGGCCGGCGATGCCGAGGTCGAGCTGCTCAAGAGCGTTTTCTACCGTAACAAGGGCGCCTATCTCGTGGGGCGCATCCGCGGCGGCGGCGAGCAGGTGCCGCTGGTGCTGCCGGTGCTCCACGACGAGGGCCAGGGGCTGCACCTGGACACGGTACTGATCGAGCCCGACGAAGTGTCGATCATCTTTTCCTTCACCCGCGCCTACTTTCAGGTCGAAGTGCAGGTGCCCGGGGAGTTCGTCGACTACCTGCAGGAGCTGATGCCTGACAAGCCGGAGGGCGAACTCTATGCGTCGATCGGCTTCTTCAAGCACGGCAAGACCGAGTTCTTTCGGGCGTTGAACCGGCAGGTGGCCAAGCGCGAGGACCAGTTCATCATTGCCCCCGGTGTGCGCGGCATGGTGATGGCGGTGTTCGTGTTGCCCTCCTTTCGCACGGTGTTCAAGATCATCAAGGACCGCTTCGACCCCACCAAGGAGATGAGCCGCGAGAACGTGCGCGAGAAGTATCGGCTGGTCAAGCGCCACGACCGGGTCGGGCGCATGGCCGATACCCAGGAGTTCTCCAACTTCATCGCCCGCAAGGATCACTTCTCGCCGGAGTGCCTGGAGCACCTGCTGGCGGTGGCGCCTTCCACGGTGCGGCTCAAGGGCGACAAGGTGATCATCAAGCACTGCTACACCGAGCGCATGATGACCCCGCTCAACCTCTACCTGGAGCAGTGCGACGAGGCCGAGACCCGCGCGGTGATCAAGGACTACGGCAACGCCATCAAGCAGATGGCGGCGGCCAATATCTTCCCCGGCGACATGCTGCTGAAGAACTTCGGGGTGACCCGTCACGGGCGGGTGATCTTCTACGACTACGATGAGGTCTGCTACCTCACCGAGTGCAACTTCCGCCATATCCCCGAGCCCATGTACCCGGAGCAGGAGCTCGCCGACGAGCCTTGGTATTCGGTGGGGCCCAATGATATTTTCCCCGAGGAGTTCGGCCCCTTCCTGTTTGCCGACATACGCTTGCGCAAGCTCTTCTATGAGCTGCATCCGGAGCTGCTCGACGCCGACTACTGGAAGGGGCTGCAGCAGGCCATTCGCGACGGGCGCGTGATCGATGTCTACCCCTATCGCAACAAGCAGCGCTTCGCCGGCAACGAGACCAACGGCCTGGTCTATTGAAGCCGGCGGGGCAATGGGTCAGGAGGCAGTGCATGGGCGAGCCAGCGCGCCCCCATCTGGTGGTGCTGAGCGGTTCCGGCATCAGCGCCGAGAGCGGGATTCAGACCTTTCGGGCCAGCGACGGCCTGTGGGCCGACCACCCCATCGAGGAGGTCGCCACGCCCGAGGCGTGGCGGCGCGACCCGGAGCGGGTGCTGCAATTCTACAACCGGCGGCGCGACCAGGTGCGTCGCGCCCGCCCCAATGCGGCCCACAAGGCCCTGGCCGCCCTGGAGAAGCAGGGCTTTCGGGTCAGTATCGTCACCCAGAACATCGATGACCTGCACGAGCGGGCCGGCTCGCGCAACGTGCTGCACCTGCACGGCGAGATCCTCAAGGCGCGCTCCACGGTGGACCGCCGCATGCAGTATCCGCTGCCGCGCGGCGGCATTGCGCTGGGCGATATCTGCGACAAGGGCAGCCAGCTCAGGCCCGATGTGGTGTGGTTCGGCGAGAGCGTGCCGCACTTCGGTGACGCCTGCGAGATCGTCGCCGAGGCGGACCTGCTGCTGGTGGTGGGCACCTCGCTTGCCGTGATGCCGGCCGCCTCGCTGCTCGATCACGCCCCCATGGAGACGCCCTGCCTGCTGGTCGACCCCGACGCCGAATCGCTGGCGCCGCCGGGCGTGGTTCGGCTGGCCCGGCCCGCCGGCAAGGGCGTGCCGCAGCTGGTGCGCCACTGGAAGCGCGCGGGACGGCTCTGGGTGCCGGAGGTGGTGCTGGGATAGTGGATGAGCCGCTTGTGGCTTACTCCGGGGGGTAGGCCAGGGTGATCGCATGATGCAATGTTTTCTCATCGGGTGGCTTCTGATTGGCAAGGGGTGGCAGGTGGGAGGGCGGCTTTGCCGCGCGAAGGCGCCGTCAGGCGCCCATTCTTTGGCAGCGCTGCGCGCTGCTTCGCCCGCTGAAGCGGCCTCCCACGGTAAGAATCACCCTTGACGAGAGTCATTCTTGTCGTGCGGCTGCCCTGGGGACAGGCCCGCTCAGCTCCGGCCCGGTGGTCAGGCATGGTAGAATGCCGCCCCCTGTCGAGACGAAGCGTGACCCCATGTCCGATCGCTACTCCCCGGATGCCCTCGCCGAGCCTCCCGCTACCGGGCTTTCGCGTGATCCCGCTACCGGTCATCCCCGCCCGCCGCGCCGTGAGTTCAAGGCCCGCGGCAGTTTCGTGGTGCGCTGCCAAGGGTGCAACCTGCCCGAGCTCAACTGCCTCTGCCCCTACCGGGCCCGCGCCGCCAGCGAGGCGCGGGTGTGGCTGCTGACCCACCCCCTGGAGCACCACAAGCCGACCAATACCGGGCGGCTGATCCGCGACGTGCTGCCCGACACCGAGGTGTTCACCTGGTACCGCACGGCCCCGGATGAGCGGCTGCTGGCGCTGCTGGAAGATGAGCGCTACGCCCCCTTCGTGATCTTCCCCGACGACCAGCCCGACTATGCCGACCGGGTGGTGGGGATCGAGGCGGTGGCCAGCGCCAAGGAGCGGGCCCGAACCCCGGTGTTCATTCTGCTCGACGGCACCTGGCGCCAGGCGCGGCGCATCTTCCGCAAGAGCCCCTACCTCGAGGCGCTACCGGTGCTGCCGCTGGCCACCGAGCGGCTGACCCGTTACCGGCTGCGCAAGCCGGCTTCCGCGGCCCACCTGTGCACCGCCGAGGTGGCCGCCGAGCTGCTGCGCCAGTCGGGCGATGCCGATGCCGCCGGCGTGCTCGACGACTACTTCGATGCCTTCAACGACAGCTACGCCGCCAGTCGGCGCTTCGAGAAGATCGAAACGCCCACGGTGGCGATGCAGCGCCTGCTGGCGCGGCAATCACAGGGCTGAGCAATGCTACTGGGTGGTTACCACGCGAACACAGCCACGTCCGGCATCTTTGGCTTCGTACATGGCGAGATCTGCACGTCGAACAATACTTCTGGGCGTATCGCCAGGCTCCCAGCGTGTGACGCCAATGCTCACGGACAGCCGTTCCACGGGGGGAATGGAGAGGGAGGGTATCTCGTGACACAGTCGGTTGGCCAACTCAACAGCCGCTTCCAGCTTGGATCCGGAAGCGATGATCAGAAACTCTTCGCCCCCCCAACGGCCGAGATGGTCGGTCGTGCGCAGTCGAGCCTGGACTTCAGACGCGAGCCGCCTGAGGATTTTGTCGCCAGCGTTGTGGCCATGGGTGTCATTGATACGTTTGAAGTGGTCGATATCGAAGAGCAACAACGAGCAAGGCGTGTGATCTTTCTCACTGACCAGCAGTTCGGCATCGAGGATCTGCTCAATATGATGTCGGTTGGCAATCTGGGTGACGGGATCGGTATGCGCTAGCTGCATGAGCGTGGCATTGTGCTCCTGCAACTTGAGGCTGAGCTTTCTCGCTTTCCGGGCGGTAATATCGGCCGATAGTAGTCGAGCCAGATCCCGTGCGTGCTGTCGGTCGTAGTGGCTCCATGGTCGGCTGTGTCCGTTAGGGCTGACTGCCGGACGGAATAGCAGCAGCCAGTCATTGGCACCGCCGCTGTCCAGGGCAACGGCGAGCAGACCGCCAATCCGATTGGCTTGAGGGAGTTCGGCGAGAGGGAGCTGGGTGAGCTCATGGCTTGCCCAAGGCTGCTCTTGGGCATGCGTCTTCAGGAACGGCATGATCTTGCACAGCATCGTTTTGTCAGGATGTGTTCCGACGCCATTGATTTGATTGCCATGGATAAGGAGCATACCGCATGCTCGGAAGTCATTCAGCCACGTCTTGCTGGCTGCGCGCAGAGTCCGAATCGGCGGGTGCTGCTGACCTCCACTGGTGACCTGAGGATAGGCGTCCAGGAAGCGCTGCCTGCGCTGCAGGCTGTGGCGGGCCTCCAATAGATGGAGACGTTGCAGGGCGGTTCTCGTGATCAGCCGGAGCAGTCGACGCAACGGTGAGGGGAGATGACGCGGCACATTGCTGTGGCTAATCAGTGTTCCCCACTGTGGCGTGGCGGCCTCGTTGAATGAGATCGACAGCATGGAGTGAATCCCCTCTTGTCGCAGCCGCTGGGCCTCTGGGGTTGCCAAGGCCTGCAGCTCGCTGGATGGCAGGGCGTGGCTCGCTGGAGGGGTGCCAACAAGAGGAATCGGGGCGGCCTGAGTGTCGGCAACCATGCACAGATATAGCGAGCTGTCTGCTGATGGGGCGGATGCCGGGGCTAAGGGATGAGCAGACGCGTGATCGTGCCCGCTGAGCTCGCGAACAGCGCGTAGCAGCAGGTCAAGCAGTGCGTCCTCGTCGTCGCATTCGGCAATTCGATCTCCCCAGGCCATCGCTTGGTAAGCCAGATCGTCATGCAGGCCGTCGCATGGTTCGATCTCGAGGGTGGCACCGGACGGTGTGGCATGAGCGGCCACCAGCAGGGAGCGCTCGGAAGAACTCAATCGTCGAATGGCATATCGGTTTCGATTAGCGGGACATGGCGCGAGGTCTTGCTGCAACTCATGGATCAAGCCTTTGCCGAGCAGCCGCTGAGGAGAATGGGTGAGGGCTGCATCGACAGTCAGTGAAAAAAAGTCCTCCAGGTTGGCACTGGCCATGCGTACGCGCCGCCACTGTCGATCGACGGTGACGAGGCAACCGCAGGGCTGAATGGTGCGGGCGTCGCGCTTCAATGCGATTCGGTAGTCGCTCGCTTCGAGATCCGTTCCCAGCGAGTCCATGGCGGTTTCCTTGGCTCGGGATCCGGTAGGTCGGGTTGCCCCTGGGGACGCCGATGCCTGAGCTGCAGTTTTGAGTAAAGGCAATTTCCTATTTTGTTAATTTAACCATTGGTTCACATGCTAGTTCAACTAGAGTTTATCCTGACGTGTGGCATGCGCGGCAAGTTGCCGCAATGAGCGAAAAGACTTCGTTTGCCGAGCGACTGGCCAGTGCCATGCGTGCTGCCGGCTATGAGCCCCGCCCTGCCGTGCTGGAGCGTGAATTCAACCTGCGCTACTGGGGCAAGCCGGTGACGCTGCAGGGGGTGAGGCGATGGCTGCTTGGCGAGACCCTACCGAAGCAGGAAAAGATCGAGGTGCTGGCTGCCTGGCTGGAGGTAGAGCCTCAGGCGCTACGCTATGGCGAGACCGTTGGCCGGCAGATTCGTGAGGCCAGGGGGCGCTGGGATGCCACGATCAGCGCTGAGGAGAGGCAGGTGCTGGAGCGCTACCTTGCACTGCCCATCGCACAGCGCAAGGTAGTCGCTCAGGTCATAGAGGCGTTCCATCGCGCCGAGAATTGCCCGCCACTTGATGCCGACGCGACCGGTGGGAGGACTGAGCGGTAGAATGCGGTTGATGCATCAGGCGCCGCCGCTGCCAAATAGCGCCCCGGCGATGCGAAAGCCCGCCACCCAGGTGCCGGCGGCCGAGCCCAGGGTGGCCAGCAGGAACACCAGCAGGGTGCGCGAGACCCGGTTACGCCACCAGCCCCTGAGCGCGGTCACGTCGTGGCGCAGGGTCGAGAAGTCGCGCACCTTGGGCTTGCGCATGAACAGCTCTACCCCGGCGGCGACGAAGCCGGCGCCGATGGTGGGGTTCAGCGAGGTGAGCGGGGCGGCGAAGAAGGTAGCGGCGATGGTGACCGGGTGGGCCAGGGCAATGGTAGTGGCCAGCGCCGAGAAGACGCCGTTGATCAGGAACCACTCGCCCACCAGCTGCCAGCCAAGCTCTGTGTTGCGTGAGAAGCCGATGGCGAAGCCGGTCAGTACCAGCACGGTGACCAACCAGGGCAGGGCACGCCACACCTTCGAGGGTGGCGGCGTGGTGTCGAGCTTCTCGCGCTCTTCCCGGGGCGAGGGCGGCAGCGGCGCCTCCAGGGTCTCGGCCATGCCCTTCAGGTGGCCGGCGCCGATCACCACCAGCACGTTGCGATAGCGCCCCGGCGGCGCCTCCTCGGCCAGGCGCATCACCATGTAGCGGTCGCGCTCGGTGATCAGTGGGGTGAACAGCGCCTCGGACTCGGCGGCGAACTCGCTGAAGGTTGACTCCAGCACATCCCCCTCCTTGAGCCGCTCGATCTCCTCGGGCTTGACCTCCTGGCGAGACAGCACGCTGCCCAGCAGCCCCGAGAACAGCGAGAAGCGCTGCCACCAGGGCACGTTGTGATAGATGCGCTTGAGGGTAATGCCCACGTCGCGGTCGATCAGCAGCAGTGGCAGCTCGCGGCGGCGGCTCTCCTCCAGGGCGGCGCGCATTTCGGCGCCGGGCTCGATGCCGGACTGCTCGGCGACGCGCTGCTGGAAGGCGCCCAGGGCGAGACTCGCCGCCACCATGCCGGCCTTGCCCTGGCGGAAGATGGCGAACAGATCCTGGCCGCCCAGCGCGTCCGGGTCGCTGAGATTCTGGTGGCGGGAGTCGCACAGCTCGATGGCCACGGCCTCGAAGTCGCCGGAGCGAATCAGGCGGCGGACGTCCTCGGCGCTGTCGGCAGAGACATGGGCGGTACCCAGCAGGGTATAGCGAGTGCCGCCGAGTTCGACGATACGGTGCGGGCCGCTCAAGGCCCCGGTCTGGCCGGGGTCGATCACGGGATCCTGGGAGTCGGTCATGGACGCTCGGACATCAAGGGGTGAGAGAGACGATTATCCACGAAGGGCCGCAGCAGGCCAAACCCCTTGGCTGCCTCAGCGGCGCCAGAAGGCGGGGGTAAACAGCACCAGCACGGTGAAGATCTCCAGGCGGCCCAGCAGCATGGCCACCACCAGGATCCACTTGGCGAGTTCCGGCAGGTCGCCATAGTTCGCGGAAGCCGCGCCCAGCGCCGGGCCCAGGTTGTTGAGCGCCGAGGCCACCGTGGACCAGGCGGTGACCTGATCGACCCCGGTGGCCATGACGCCCACCAGCATCAGGAAGAACAGCATCAGGTAGACCGAGAAGAAGCCCCACACCGCCTGGGCGATGCCGTCCGGCACGCTCACCTTGCCGATCTTCACCGCGATGACCGCGTTGGGGTGGATCAGGCGCATCACCTCGCGCATGCCCTGCTTCAAGATCAGGATGATGCGAATCACCTTCATGCCGCCGCCGGTGGAGCCGGAGCAGCCGCCGACGAAGGCCGCCACGAACAGCAGGAAGGGCAGCGCACCGGGCCAGGCCGCGAAGTCGGCGACGCCGAAGCCGGCGGTAGTGGCCACCGAGACCACCTGGAAGAGGCCGTGACGCAGGGCGCGCTGGGTCTCGTCGCCGTAGACGCCGGTGAGCCACAGCGAGATGACCGTGATCATGGCCAAGCCGGCCAGGAACAGCAGCAGGAAGCGGGCCTCCGGGTCCTGCAGATAGTGCCGGAGCTGCTTGCCGCGCCAGGCCAGGAAGTGCAGGCTGAAGCTCATCGCCGAGACGATCAGGAAGGTCACGCAGATCAACTCGATCACGGCGCTGTCGAAGTGGCCGATGCTGGCGTCGTAGGTGGAGAAGCCGCCGATGGCCACCGTCGAGAAGCTGTGCCCCAGGGCGTCGAACCAGTCCATGCCCGCCGCCAGGTAGGCCAGAAAGCAGGTCACGGTGAGGGCGGCGTAGATGTACCACAGCGCCTTGGCCGTCTCGGTGATGCGCGGAGTGAGCTTGGAATCCTTCAGCGGCCCCGGAATCTCGGTGCGGTAGAGGGCCATGCCGCCGACGCCCAGCGTAGGCAGTATCGCCACCGCCAGCACCACGATCCCCATGCCGCCCAGCCACTGCAGCTGCTGGCGATAGTAGAGCACCGACTCGGGCAGGTGCTCGATGCCGGTGATCACCGTGGCCCCGGTGGTCGTCAGCCCTGAGAAAGACTCGAACACCGCGTCGGTAATGGAGAGCGCCGCGTCGCCGGTGAGCATCAGCGGCAGCGACCCGAACAGCCCCAGCACGCTCCAGAACAGCGCCGCGATCAGGAAGCCGTCCCGGGTGCGCAGTTCCTTGCGGGCGCGCCGGTTGGGCAGGTACATTGCTCCGCCGGTGGCCACCGTGATCAGGATGGCGATGGCGAAGGCATCCCACATGCCGTCGCCAAACAGCAGCGAGATCAGGATCGGCGGCATCATGGTCAGGCTGAACATCACCAGCAGCAGGCCCAGGATGCGAAGAATGATGCGCAGGCTCATCGGGCGGCGGTCCTTGCGTCGCGGCAGGCGGAAATCATGCTCATCAGAAAAACGTCAGGCCGACCTGGAACAGCCGCTCCACCTCGCGGATGCGGCGCTTGTCGATCACGAACAGGATAACGTGGTCGCCGGACGCCACCACCACGTCGTCATGGGCGATCAGCACCTCCTTGCCGCGCACGATGGCGCCGATGGTGGTGCCGCGCGGCAGGTCGATCTCGCCGATGGCGCGGCCCACCACCTTGGAGGACTGCATGTCGCCGTGGGCGATCGCCTCGATGGCCTCGGCGGCGCCGCGACGCAGGGAGTGGACGTTGACGATGTCGCCGCGGCGCACATGGGTCAGCAGGCTGCCGATGGTGGCCTGCTGCGGCGAGATGGCGATGTCGATCTCGCCACCCTGGACCAGGTCCACATAGGCGGCGTTGTTGATCAGCGTCAGCACCTTCTTGGCGCCCATGCGCTTGGCCAGCATCGACGACATGATGTTGACCTCGTCGTCGTTGGTCAGGGCGCAGAAGATGTCGCACTCGTCGATGTTCTCCTCCTCCAGCAGCCGCTTGTTGGTGGCGCTGCCGTGCAACACCACGGTGCGGTCGAGGCGTTCTGAGAGCACCGTGCAGCGCTCGATGCCGTGCTCGATGATCTTGACCTGGTGGCTGTGCTCCAGGTGCTCGGCGAGCCGCTCGCCAATGTTGCCGCCGCCGGCGATCATCACCCGGCGGAAGTCGCGGTCGACCCGGCGCAGCTCGCTCATCACCGCGCGGATGTCGCGGCGGGCGGCGATGAAGAACACCTCGTCGTCGGCCTCGATGACGGTGTCGCCGCGCGGGATGATCGGCCGGTTGCGACGGTAGATGGCCGCCACCCGGGTGTCGACGCTGGGCATGTGGCGGCGCAGAAACCCCAGGTCCTGGCCCACCAGCGGGCCGCCGTAGAAGGCCTTGACCGCGACGAGCTGCACCAGGCCGCCGGCGAACTCCAGCACCTGCAGGGCGCCGGGGTGCTCGATCAGCCGGCGGATATGGTCGGTGACCACCTGCTCGGGACTGATCAGCACATCGATGGGCACCGCCTCGTGGGCGAAGAGCCCCTTGCGGGTCAGGTAGGCGGTGGCGCGCACCCGGGCGATCTTGGTGGGGGTGCGAAACAGGGTATGGGCGACCTGGCAGGCGATCATGTTGACCTCGTCCTGGCTGGTCACCGCGATCAGCATGTCGGCATCCTCGCAGCCGGCCTGGCGCAGCACCATGGGGTAGGAGCCAGGGCCCACCACGGTGCGGATGTCGAGCTTGGTATGCAGTTCGCGCAGGCGCTCACCGTCGGTATCCACCACGGTGATGTCGTTCTCTTCGCGGGCCAGGTGCTCGGCGAGGGTGCCGCCGACCTGGCCGGCGCCGAGAATGATGATCTTCATGGGCTCTTGGGTCCGACACAAGCAGCGGCGGCGCAAATGGTGCGCCGCAACGTGATGACGGCAAGCCTAAACCAGCCGCCGTCGAAATAACAGGCCGGGCCAGGCCCGGCGCTGCGGTCAGTCGAGTGTGAAGCCGATCTTCAGGGTGACCTGCCAGTGGGCGACACGGCCGTTCTCGATATGCCCGCGGGTGTCCACCACCTCGAACCAGCGCATGCCGTGCAGGCTTTGCGAGGCCTTGGCGATGGCGCTCTGAATCGCGGCCTCGATGCTCTCCTCCGATGAGCCGGTCAGTTCGACGTGCTTGTAGACGTGATTGCTCATGGCACCTCCGGTTGGCGTATGACAGGAATGGCCGATTCAGCCGGTCTGCCACCTCAGTCTGGCACTTTTTTGAGCCGGGCGTAAAAGAAGCCGTCGTGGCTGTCGGGCTCGGGCAGCAGCTGGCGCCCGGCACCGGCGGGACGCCCCCAGCCCACGTCCGACGGCGTGGTGACCTCGGCGTTGGGGGTGCGGGCCAGGAAATCGCGCACCCGGTCGGCGTTCTCCTCGGGCAGTACCGAGCAGGTGGCGTAGAGCAGGGTGCCGCCCGGGCGCAGCAGCGGCCAGAGGTTGTCCAGCAGCCGCGTCTGCAGCTCGGCCAGCTTGGTGATGTCCGAGGGCCGGCGCAGGCGCTTGATGTCCGGATGGCGGCGAATGACCCCGGTGCCGGAGCAGGGAGCGTCGAGCAGGATGGCATCGAAGGGGGTGCCGTCCCACCAGTCGCGTCGGGTGGCGTCGTCGTGGACCAGGGTGGCCGAGAGCCCGAGCCGGGCCAGGGTGTCCTCGACCCGGGCCAGACGCGCGGCGTCGCTGTCCAGCGCCAGCAGCTCGATGTCGAACAGCTCCAGCAGGTGGGCGCTCTTGCCGCCGGGAGCGCAGCAGGCGTCCAGTACCCGGCCGCCGGGGCGCGGCGCCAGCGCCGGACCGAGCAGCTCGGCGGTCAGCTGGGCGGCCTCGTCCTGGACGCTGATGTCGCCCTCGGCGAAGCCGGGCAGAGCCGACACGTCCACCGGCGTCTCCAGGGTCAGGCCGTCGGGGGAATGGGAGCACAGCCGGGCCTCGATGCCGGCATCGATCAGCCGAGCCAGATAGGCTTCGCGGTCGCCGTGGCGACGATTGACCCGCAGCGTCATCGGGCCGGGCTGGTTGTTGGCATCGCAAATGGCGCGCCAGTCGTCGGGCCAGGCCTGGCGTAGCGCCTTGAGCAGCCATTTGGGGTGCAGCAGCGCCACCGATGGGTCGCGGTCGACCTCGGCCTGCAGCGCGGCGGACTCGCGCTGTAGGCGGCGCAGGCAGCCGTTGATCACCCGGGTGGCCCACTCCTTGCCGAGCAGTCGGGCGGCGCCAGCGGTTTCGCCCACCGCAGCGTGGGCCGGGATGCGCAGGTAGAGGAGCTGGTGGATGCCGACCAGCAGCAGCGCCTGAACGTCGGCGTCACGGGCCTTGAAGGGGCTCTTGAGCAGCCGCTCCGCCAGGGCTTCCAGCCGCGGCAGGGTGCGGCAGACACCGTAGCAGATGGCCTTGAACAGCGGCCGGTCGCGGGCGACCACCTGGTGGTCGTCGAGATCGGCCAGCGACCCCTTGCCGGCGATCACCGGGGCCAGGGCTCGGGCGGCGCTGGCGCGCACGGCCTGGCCACCGTTCTGGAGCGACTTGCCGGCGCGAGTGGCGGGAGTGGAGCGGTGCATCAGGGCGTCTCCTCGTTAGCCTGGCCCAGACGCAGGCCGGGAGGCAGGCGGTCGCCACGGGCGTTGAGCAGGTCGCGCACCGCCAGCGGCTTGCCGCCGGGCAGCTGGGCGCGGCTCACCCGCAGCACCTCATGGCCGTGCTCGCCGCAGGCGATGCGTAGGGCGTCCGTGTCGTGGTCGAGCAGGGTGCCGGGGGGGCGGGGCGATTCCCCGTCGGCCGGTGGTGCCACTTCCGCCATCAGCAGGCGCAGGCGCTCCGTGCCCAGCGGGCACCAGGCCACCGGCCAGGGATTGAAGGCGCGAATGCGGGCGGCCAGCTCGGCGGCCGGGCGGGAAAAATCCAGCGCCGCTTCGGCCTTGCTGAGCTTGGCGGCGTAGGTGACCCCGACCGCGGGCTGGGGGGTGGCGCTCAGTTCGCCATCGGCCAGGGCGTCCAGCGCCGCGACGATCGCCTCGCCGCCGAGCGCGGCCAGGGTATCGTGGAGCTCGCCGCCGGTGGTGGTGGCGCTGATCGGGGTGCGGCGGGTCAGCAGCATGTCGCCCGTGTCCAGGCCCTCGTCCATCTGCATGATGGTGACCCCGCTTTCGGCGTCGCCGGCCTCGATGGCGCGCTGGATCGGCGCTGCTCCGCGCCAGCGCGGCAGCAGCGAGGCGTGGACGTTGAGACAGCCCAGCGGGGGGATGTCGAGCACTGCCCGGGGCAGGATCAGGCCGTAGGCCACCACCACCAGGACATCGGCCTCGAAGGCGGCCAGCTCGTTCTGGACCTCGGGGGCCTTGAGGGTCTCGGGCTGGCGCACCGGCAGGTCATGGGCCAGCGCCAGCGCCTTGACCGGGCTGGCGGTCAGCTTGCGGCCGCGACCGGCGGGGCGGTCCGGCTGGGTGTAGGCGGCGACGATGGTGTGACGGCTGCCCAGCAGGGCCTTGAGGCTTTCGGCAGCGAAATCGGGGGTGCCGGCGAAGAGGACGCGCAGGGGTCGGGACATGATGTCGAGGGCCTTGCCTGAATGGATGCCCCATTATGATAACGGAGCCGGACGCAAACGACGAAGGCCGCGCCCGGGTAACGGGCGCGGCCTTCTCGGCAGCGGGCTTGGCGGCCCGTCAGGCCGGCTGCATCTGGCGGTGGCGCTTGTGCATCTTCTTGAGCACCCGCTCGCGCTTGAGCGGCGAGAGGTAGTCGACGAACAGCACCCCTTCGAGATGGTCGCACTCGTGCTGGATGCAGTGCGCCAGCAGGCCGTCGGCCTCCAGCTCGTAGGGCTGGCCGTCGCGGTCCAGCGCCTTGAGGTGGACCTTCAGGGCGCGGGGCACCTCGGCGGTGTATTCCGGGATCGACAGGCAGCCTTCCGACATCGGCTCGCGCTCGTCGCCGATAGGCGTGTACTCGGGGTTGATCAGCACCAGCGGGCGGGAGCGGTCGTCGCTGACGTCCATCACGATGACGCGGCGGTGGACATCCACCTGGGTGGCGGCGAGCCCGATGCCGTAGGCGTCATACATGGTCTCGAGCATGTCGTCGACCAGCTGGCGCACCTCGTCATCGACCGTCTCGACCGGCGCCGCCTTGGTGCGCAGCCGCTCGTCGGGAAATTCGAGGATGGGTAATTTAGCCATGGCGTTGGATTCACCGTTATGCTGTCATTCAGGGGATGCCCCTATTCTAGGGCGACGGGGTCCGGGGTGAAACCTTGCGACCCCTTATCTTCACAATAGCATCAGACTATAGCACGCCGGCCCGGTTCCCGGGGACGGGCACAGGGGTGGCGAGCTGCAGACGCAGGGGGACAGCAGGGATGAACGCAAGGGGGAAGGGGCGGCGACCCGCTCGGCTGGTCAAGCGGCTCACGGGGGCGCTGTGCGCTGCGCTGCTGTTGGCGGGCGGTGCCGCCATGGCGCAGTCGCCAAGCTGGCAGCAGGGGCTGCGCAGCGACGCGCCGGAACGCTATACCGTGGTGCGCGGCGACACCCTCTGGGACATCTCGGGACGCTTTCTGCGCCACCCCTGGCAGTGGCCCGAGGTCTGGCAGGTCAACCCGCAGATCCGCAATCCGCACCTGATCTACCCTGGCGACGTTATCTATCTCTACGACTGCAACGGTCGTCCCTGTCTGGGGCTCGAACGCGGCCAGGGCGAGGTGCGGCTGTCGCCCGAGGTGAGGCGGATTCCACCGCGTGAGGCCATCGAGCCGATTCCGCTGGAGGCGGTGCAGCACTTCCTGCGCGACCATCGGGTGATCGATGACCCCGAGGCGCTGGAGGAGCTGGCCTACGTGGTGGCCGGCGACGACCGGCGCATCATCAGCGGGGCCGGCGACCGCCTCTATGCCCGCGGCCACCTCGAGCGCGGGCCGCGCTACGGCATCTATCGCATCGGCGAGCGCTACTCCGATGCCGTCAGCGGCGAGCTGCTGGGCCTGGAGCTGGAGAGCGTGGGACAGGCCCGCCAGGTACGCCAGGAGGGCGATATCGCCGTGCTCGAGGCGCTCTCGGCGAGCCAGGAGATTCGCAACAACGATATCGTGCTGCCGCTGGAAGAGCGGGAGCTGACCCGCGAGTTCGTTCCCCGGGCGCCGGATGAGGCGGTGGACGGGCAGATCCTGGCCGTGCCCGGCGGGGTGCGCTTCATCGGCCGGCTTCAGGTGGTGGCCCTGGACCGCGGTCGCCGCGACGGCCTGGCGCCGGGCCATGTGCTCGAGGTCGAGCAGCTCGGGGAGCGGGTCAGCGACCCTCGCACCGGCGAAACGCTGCGGCTGCCCGGCACCGAAGCGGGGCTGGTGATGGTCTTTCGCCCCTACCAGAAGATGAGCTACGGGCTGGTGATGCGGGCTACCCGCACCCTGGAAGTGGGGGATCGTGTGCTCAGCCCGGCAACCGGGGTGGCGGGGCGGTGAGCCTGGCCCGGCTCCAGGCCCGGGAGTGGCTGGCGCTGTCGCGGCTGCCGGGGATGGGGGCAGCGCGGCTGACCGAGATCGCCGCCACCGCGCCGCCCTGGCCCGACGGCTGGCTGGCGCGGCTGCCGCGCGAGGCCGCCACGGCGCTGCGGCTGTGGCTCGACCACCCCTCGCGCAGCCCGCTGACGGCCCAGATCGAGGCCGACCAGGCCTGGCTGGCCCAGGGCGTGGGGCGGCATCTGCTGCACGCCGGGCACCCCGCCTGGCCGGGGCTGCTCGGCCAGATCAGCGACCCGCCGCCGGTGCTCTGGGCGCTGGGCGACCTCGAGGCGCTCAGGCCGCCGGCGCTGGCCATGGTCGGCTCGCGGCGTCCCACCCGGGAAGGGCTGGCCAACGCGGCGGCCTTCGCCCGGGAACTGGTGGCCCGGGACTGGTGCGTGGTCAGCGGCATGGCGCTGGGGGTCGACGGTGCCGCCCAGCGGGCGGCGCTGGAGGCCGGCGGGCGCAGCGTGGCGGTGCTCGGCTGCGGGGTGGACGTGATCTACCCGCCGCGCCATGCCGCGCTCCATCGGCGGCTCCAGGAAAGTGGCGGTCTGCTGCTCGCCGAGCATCCGCCCGGCACCCGGGCCCGCGCCGGTTTCTTCCCGCGCCGCAATCGCATCCTGACCGGCCTGGCGCTGGGCGTGCTGGTGGTGGAGGCCGCCGAGAAGAGCGGCTCGCTGGTCAGCGCCCGGCTGGCCATGGAGCAGAACCGCGAGGTCTTCGCGCTGCCCGGGTCGATCCACAATCCCCAGGCGCGCGGCTGCCTGCGGCTGATTCGTCAAGGCGCGGTGCTGGTGCGCCAGGTCGACGACATCCTCGAGGAGCTGAGTCAGTGGGCGGTTGCCGCCGCCGCACCCCTGGCGGCGAGTTCGTCGGATGTCGCCGGCGACCCGCTGCTGCGCTGGCTCAGCGATACCCCCTCGCCTCTGGACGCCCTGGTGGCGCTGACCGGCCTGGCGGTGCCCGACTGCCAGCGCCGCCTGCTTGAGCTGGAGCTGGAGGGCCGCGTCGCCCAGGCCCCGGGTGGCTGGGTGCGCCTGCCGGGCGGCGTGCCGGCGTGATAGCATGGGCCTTCCGGCCGTCCGGGCCCGCTGTCTCCATTGACCGTGACCTCGAGGATCGATCCGCTATGTCCCAGGCTGCTTCCCTTGCCCCTGTCGTTACCGCGCTGCGTGCCGGCGGGGTGATCGCCTATCCCACCGAGGCCGTCTGGGGGCTGGGCTGCGACCCGGACAACGACGAGGCGGTGGCGCATCTGCTGCGGCTCAAGCAGCGCGACCCGGCCAAGGGGCTGATCCTGGTGGCCGGTAGCATCGCCCAGTTCGCTCCCTGGCTGGAGGGCCTGCCCCTGGAGCTCCATGCGCCCCTGGCGGCCAGCTGGCCGGGGCCCAACACCTGGCTGGTGCCGGATAATGGCCGCACCCATGCGCTGGTGCGCGGCGCCCACGATAGCGTGGCGCTGCGGGTCAGCGACCATCCGGGGGTGATCGCGCTGTGTGAGGCCTTCGGCGGCCCTATCGTGTCCACCTCGGCCAACCGGGCGGGCGAGCCCCCGGCGCTGAGCGCCGATGATGTCAGGGCGGCCTTCGGCGATGAGCTCGACGCCGTGGTCGAAGGTGAGCTGGGGGGGCTGGAGCGCCCCAGCACCATTCGCGATCTGATCAGCGGGCGGGTACTGCGCGGCTGACCCTGCCTCTCATTTTCTTCACCAGGAGGGTGCGTGGCTCACGCCTATCTCGATGACGTCAAACGCTACCTGCTCGATCTGCAGGAGCGGCTCTGTGCCGGCCTGGCCGCCGAGGACGGCAAGGCGAGCTTTCGCGAGGATGCCTGGCAGCGCGAGGCCGGCGGTGGTGGTCGCTCCCGGGTGCTCGAGCACGGTGCCGTCTTCGAGAAGGGCGGCGTGAACTTCTCCCATGTGTTCGGCGAGCAGCTGCCGCCTTCCGCCACCGCCGCGCGCCCGCAGCTGGCCGGGCGCAGCTTTCATGCCGTGGGCGTCTCCTGGGTGCTGCACCCCGAGAACCCCCATGTGCCCACCAGCCATGGCAACGTGCGCTTCTTCATCGCCGAGAAGCCCGGCGAAGCGCCGGTGTGGTGGTTCGGCGGCGGCTTCGACCTGACGCCTTTCTATCCGGTGCGCGATGACGTCTTGCACTGGCACCGGGTGGCCCGGGATGCCTGCGCCCCCTTCGGCGAGGACGTCTACCCCCGCTTCAAGGCGTGGTGCGACGACTACTTTTACCTCAAGCACCGCGACGAGACCCGCGGCGTCGGTGGGCTCTTCTTCGACGACCTCAACGAATGGGGGTTTGCGCAGTGCTTTGCCTTCCAGCGCGCCGTGGCCGACGCCTTCCTCGACGCCTACCTGCCCATCGTCCAGCGCCGCCGCGACACGCCCTGGGGCGAGCGCGAGCGTGACTTCCAGCTCTACCGGCGCGGGCGCTACGTGGAGTTCAACCTGGTATGGGACCGCGGCACCCTGTTCGGGCTGCAGAGCGGCGGGCGCACCGAGTCGATCCTGATGTCGATGCCGCCCCTGGCGCGCTGGGAATACGCCTGGGAGCCGGAGCCCGGCAGCCCCGAGGCGGTGCTTTATACAGACTATCTGCGCCCCCGCGACTGGCTGGGGGAATAACCCAATGCCCTCTCCGCTGGCGTGACAAGAGGCGCCGGGGACAGGTCGCAGAAGAGGTCCGATGCCAAGGAGGGCATCGGTAGCGTCCAGGGAGGGATTCACAGCGCCTCTTCGTAGACCTGTCGACGGAGGAGCCTCACAGGCCAGCAGCAGGCCGTGAAAGAGATGAACTCATGACTGACCGCTACTGTGTCTTTGGCCACCCGGTGGGCCACTCCAAATCGCCGGCCATTCACGCCGCCTTCGCCGAGCAGACCGGCGAGGCGCTCGACTACACCGCCATCGAGGCGCCGCTGGACGACTTCGCCGGCGCCTGGCGCCGCTTCGTCGCCGAAGGGGGGCGCGGCGCCAACGTCACCGTGCCCTTCAAGGAGGAGGCCTACCGCCTCTCCGACACCCTGAGCGAACGCGCCCGGCGGGCCGGGGCGGTGAATACCCTGATCCTGGCCGATGGCAACACCACCCATGGGGACACCACCGACGGTATCGGCCTGGTGCGCGACCTCAAGCGCCACGGGGTCAGTCTGGTTGGCGCCAGGATCCTGGTGCTGGGGGCCGGCGGGGCGGTGCGCGGCGTGCTGGAGCCGTTGCTGGCCGAGTCGCCGGCGAGCCTGCGGGTCGCCAATCGCACCGCCGCCAAGGCCGAGGCCCTGGCCGCCGACTTCCGCGACCTGGGTGAGATCGTCGGCGGCGGTTTCGATGCCGTCGAGGGGCCCTATGAGCTGGTGATCAACGGCACCAGTGCGAGTCTCGCCGGCGACCTGCCGCCGCTGCCCGACGACCTCTTCGCGCAGCCCGCGGCCGCCTACGACATGATGTACGGTGCAAAGCCCACGGTGTTCCTGCGCTGGGCCGCCGAGCGCGGCGCTCACGGGATCGACGGTCTTGGCATGCTGGTGGAGCAGGCGGCGGAGTCGTTCTTCCTGTGGCGCGGCAAGCGCCCGGACACCGTCCCGGTACTGGAGCAGCTTCGGCGTGCGCTATAGGGGGGAGTGAACGTTTAATCTGATAGTTGACACTGTCAACGTGGCTTCCTAGGGTGTTGCTAATATTCATGTTTTGTCTATCCTTGGCATGAATAATCATTACAAACCCGAGGTTGAAGCAGTGAAAAATATCAATAACACGCACTTTGCAAGCAAGGTCCTGGTTGGCACCATGGGGGTAGGGCTGACAGCCCTGGCCGGAACGGCAATGGCCCAGCAGCCGGTACCCCCCATCGACCTGATGACCACCACCGAGTCCTACGACCCCATCCGCTACGAAGCCGCCTTTATCATTGCCGATCGCTGGCGCGAGCTGGGTCTCGAGGTCAACGTTCAGCCCACCGAATTCAGCACTGCGCTCGAGCGTTTCTACGATCAGCAGGACTTTGATGCCACCATTCTCGGCTGGAGCGGGCGCACCGACCGCCTCGACCCGCAGTTCTTCCTCAGCACCCTCGATTCGCGGCAGGCCAACCCCGGCGGCAACAACCCCGGCGGCTACGACAACCCCGAATTCGACGCCCTGTTCGACCAGCAGTCCCAGGCCTTCGACATGGACGAGCGCCAGCGCATCGTTCACGAGATGCAGGAGCTCTACAAGCCCGACGCGCCGCTGGTAGTGCTGTTCCACCGCGACGAGGTGGTTGCCTACAACCACGACGCCTTCGAGGGCATCAACCCCATGGCGGGGGAGGGGCTCTACAGCGAGTGGGGGCCCATGGAGGCGCACCCGATGGGCGATCGCTCCACCCTGCGCATCGGCGGCCCCCAGGAGCCGGACAACCTCAATCCGCTGGCCTCTACCTCGGTATGGGGCTGGAAGTGGATGCGTCTCTACTACGACCGCCTGGTGCGCCTCTCCGCCGACGTGGAGCCGCTGCCCTGGGCCGCCGAGTCCGTGGACCAGGTCGACGACACCACCGTGGCCGTCACCCTGCGCGAGGGCATGACCTTCCACGACGGCGAGCCGGTCACCGCCGAGGACGTTACCTTCACCTGGAACTACTACCTCGATCAGGACTACAGCTACTTTAATTCCTACCTGGCGGCGCTCGACCGGGCCGAGCAGCTCGACGAGCACACTGTGCACTTCCACCTGAGCGAGCCATCGGCCTCCTTCGCCAGCATCTCGCTGTCGCAGATCCCGATCCTGCCTAAGCATATCTGGGAGGAGATCGAGGATGCCTCCACGCTGTCGCCGTCGGAGACCCCGACGATCGGCTCTGGCCCCTTCGTGCATGAGCGCTTCGATCGCGGCGAGTTCATGGCGCTGAGCAAGTTCGAGGATCACTTCCACGCCGACGAGATCGCCGTGGACGGCGTCGAGTTCATCATCTATGCGGACATGGAGGGCGTCTACACCGGCCTGCAGACCGGCCAGATCGACGTGACCGCCTGGCGCATGGAGCCTGGCCAGATCGCCCTGGCCGAGGGGGAGGATCATCTCACCGTGGTCAACGTGCCGGACTTCGGCTACTTCCACATGACCTACAACCTGCGCCGCGCGCCCTTCGACGAGCGCGCCGTACGCCGCGCCCTGACCATGGCCACCGACCGCGACCGCATGGTCAACGTGCTGCTCGACGGCCGCGGGGAAGTGGGGTCCAGCGTCATCGCGCCGGTGAACACCTTCTGGAACGACCCCTTCGTCGAGCGCTTCGACTTCGACATGGCGGCCGCCCGGGCCGAGCTCGAGCAGGCCGGCTATTCCTGGGACGATGAAGGTCGCCTGGTCCGCTAAGCCACTCCCGACCCGTGTACGCCGTCACCTCTCACCGCCCACAAGGCGGTGAGAGGTCGTATCAGTCGTCAACAGCGAGCCTGTCATGTCGTCACGCAGAAGCTACCTGATACGCCGTGTCTTCCACGGCTTCCTGGCGCTGTTCATCATCGCCACCCTGCTGTTCTTTCTCTTTCGTCTGGGGCTACCCGACCCCACCGCCGCGCTGATCACCGAGGGGCTCAACCCCGAGGAGCGTGAGCGTATCCGCGCCAGCTTCGGGCTCGACCGGCCCATCTGGGAGCAGTACTTCATCTACCTGGCCAATATCGTCCAGGGGGACTTCGGCTACTCCTTCCACTACCGGGCACCGGTGGCGGACATCATCTGGGAGCGGCTTGGCAACACCATGATCCTGATGCTGCCCGCCATCGTGCTGGCCTATGCGGTGGGGGCGCCGCTGGGCGCCTGGCTTTCCTGGCGGCGCGGCAGTCGCACCGACACCAGCGGGATCTTCGTTGGCCTGATGTTCCGCTCGGCGCCGATGTTCTGGACCGGCATGATCGCCATCCTGATCTTCGGCATCGCCCTGGGCTGGCTGCCCACCAGCGGCATGCGCACGTTGCCCTACGAGGCGTCGGGCTTCTTCGACAAGATCTTCACCCTGGACTTCCTGCACCACCTGATCCTGCCGGCACTGGTCGTTGCGCTCTACTATCTGGGCTCACCGCTGCTGATCATGCGCAACACCATGCTCGAGGTCTACGGCGAGGATTTCATCGAGATGGCCCGCGCCAAGGGGCTGCCGGAGCGGCAGATCCTCTACGCCCATGCGGCGCGCAATGCGCTGCTGCCGGTGGTGACGCAGCTGGCGGTGACCATCGGTCTGGCGGCCGGGGGACAGGTCGTGGTCGAAGTGGTGTTCTCCTGGCCGGGTCTGGGGCGCGAGATCCTCAACTCGGTGCGCACTTCCGACTTCCCCCTTGCCCAGGCCAGCTTTTTGGTGATGGCAGCCTTCGTGGTGACCCTCAACCTGCTGGTGGACATCCTCTACACCTTGCTTGATCCGAGGGTGAGCTTCAAATGATGCGATCACGACTTCTCAAGAGCGCCCAGGAACCCCTGCGCGCCATCGTCGGCGACCGTCTGGCCCTGATCGGGCTGGCGGTGCTGCTGTCGATCATTGCCCTGGCGCTGTTCGCGCCCTTTCTTTCCACCCATAAGCCCCTGGCGGTCAACGAGCGCGAAGAGGGCTCGCTGCTGGTGCGCAGCGCCGACGACAACGGGGTTCGCTGGGAGCAGCTACCCGCGCTGGGCGAGCGTACCCTCAACGCGGCCGACTATCACCAGGGCGTTGGGCTGGCCGTGGGCCGCGACGGCGCCGTCTGGCGCTACATGGCCGGTGACTGGCAGGCCCTGGAGAGCTCGCTTTCCAACAGCCTCAACGATGTCGCCATCGGCCCCGATGGCGCGGCCCTGGCGGTGGGCAATGCCGGCAGCGTGGCGCTGCTGGAGGACGTCCGCCGCGATGACCGCTGGCGGCTTATCGAGGCCCCGGCGGAGGTGGCGTTGAACGGCGTGACTTGGCTGGATGGTGCCACGGCGCTGATGGTGGGTGGCGACGAGACCCTTTGGCGCCTGGATGTGCCAAGCGGCGACTTCGAGGCCCTGGAGAGCCCCCTGGGGCGCGGCATGGCCCTCAATGCGGTGGCGATAGACGTGGACGGCAGCGCCTGGATCGTCGGCGAACGTGGCCTGACCCTGCGCCTGGACCTTGAGGAGGACAGCCTGTCGCTGGAGCGGCTGCCCACCAACCGTGATCTCAACCACATTCACTTGGCGGATAGCGGCCACGGCCTGATCGTCGGTGAGCGCGGCACCCTGCTGGCCCGCTCCGCCTCCGACGAGCGCTGGGAGAGCCAGGACACCCCGGACTCCCGCGCCATGCGCGCCGGCTGGGTCACCGACGAGGGCCATGCCTTCGCCGTGGGGCGCAGCGGCATCATCTTCGAGCGCGAAGGGGACGCCTGGGAGCTGGTCCCAAGCGATGAGGAGCGCCATCTGCGCGCCTTGATGGTCACCGAGGCGGACTATTTCGCCTTGGGCTCGGATCGTTTCGTCAACCGCCTGGCAGCTCCCTCGGGCGAGCACTGGTTCGGCACCGACCACCTGGGCCGCGACCTCTACAGTCAGAACGTTCATGGCTCGCAAATCGCACTGCTGGTGGGCTTCCTCGGTGCCAGCCTGGTAGTGCTGATCGGCGCCAACGTGGGGCTGATCGCCGGCTATTTCCGCGGGCGTACCGAGACCGTGCTGATGCGCACCGTGGATGTGATGTACGGCATTCCCTTCGAGCCGTTCGCGCTCATCCTGGTGCTGCTGTTCGAACCGAGCCTGCTGATCGTGATCCTGGCCGTGTCGCTGCTCACCTGGCGCACCGTGGCGCGGCTGATCCGCTCCCAGGTGCTCAGCCTGCGCGAGCGGCCCTTCGTCAAGGCGGCCCGGGTGGCCGGCGCCTCGGACCTGCGGATCATGTACCTGCACATCTTCCCCAACGTGATGCCGCTGGTGTTTCTCGAGCTCGCCATCATCGTCGGGGTGTCGATCATCGCCGAGGCGACGCTCTCCTTCCTGGGCCTGGGGCCGCCCCAGTCGATCTCCTGGGGGGGCATCCTGCATAACGCACGCCTCTCCGGGGCCTGGCGCGAGGCGTGGTGGTGGAACCTGCCGCCGGGGCTGCTCATCATGATCACGGTGCTCTCCGTGTTCTTCATCTCCCGCTCGCTGGAGCTGGTTGCCAACCCACGATTGAGGGCACGCCGATGACCGATCAACGACTGCTGAGCGTCGACGACCTGGCCATTCACTACCAGACCGGCAGCGGTCCGGTGCAGGCCGTGGACGGCGTGAGTTTCGACCTGCGCCCCGGTGAGGCACTGGGGCTGGTGGGCGAGTCTGGCTGTGGCAAGACCACCGCCGCCAAGGCGATGCTGCGGCTGCTGCCACCCAACGGTCAGGTGCCACGGGGGCGCATCGACTTCGATGGGCGCGACCTGGTCGGGCTCGATCCTGAGGCAATGCGTAAGGTGCGCTGGAAGGAGATCGCCTGGATCTCTCAGGCGGCCATGAATGCCCTGGACCCGGTCTACACCGTGGGCGATCAGATCCTCGAGGCGATGAACGCCCATATCAAGATCGATCGCAAGGCGGCTTGGGCCCACGCCGAGGAGCTGTTCCGGGCGGTGGGCATCGACCCTGGCCGGCTTTCTGCCTATCCCCACGAGATGAGCGGGGGCATGAAGCAGCGTGCGGTGATTGCCATGGCGTTAGCGCTGGACCCCAAGCTGATCATTGCCGACGAGCCCACCACGGCGCTGGACGTGGTGACCCAGGCCCAGATCCTGGCGCGGCTCTCCAAGCTGCGCCGTGAGCGCGGCATGGGGCTTCTCTTCATTACCCATGACATCTCGGTGGTCGTGCAGACTTGCGACCGGGTGGCGGTAATGTATGGCGGCCATATCATGGAGACTGGGCCGGTCCGGGAGGTCTTCGGCACGCCGTTTCACCCCTACACCATGGGGCTGACCAACGCCTTCCCGACCCTGGAAGGAGCGCAGCGCGAGCTGATTTCGATTCCGGGCAGCCCGCCGGACCTGCTCAGTCCACCGGCCGGCTGCCGCTTCGCCGAACGCTGCCCCTTCGCTACCGAACGCTGTCAGCGTGAGATGCCGCCGCTGCACACGGTAGGTGAAGATCGCCAGGCGGCCTGCCACTACCCCGACAAGGCCGAGGCATTTCGCACCAAGGCGGCGCTGAATGAGACCTGGACTCTGGTGGGTGAACGGTTGAATGAACCGGTGCAAGGGGCCGGTTCGATTGCGCATCATGAGGAGGCCATGCCGACGCTGCTCGAAGTGGAGGGGCTGCGCAAGCACTTCCCGGTGGAGCAGGGGTTTCTCGAGGGACTGCGTGGTCGCGGCAAGGAGCGCAAGGTCCACGCCGTGGACAATATCGACTTCGATCTTCGCGAGGGGGAGATTCTGGGACTGGCCGGCGAGTCGGGCTCGGGCAAGACCACCACCGGTGAGATGCTGGTTCGGCTGCTCGATATCACCGCGGGTGAGATTCGCTTCGAGGGGGCCGATATTGCCCGACTCGCCGGAGGTGAGCTCAAGACATTTCGTCGCCGTGCCCAGATGATCTTCCAGGATCCCTACCAGACGCTGAATCCGCGCTTCACCATCTTCGATATTGTGGGCGAGCCGCTGATCATCCATCGCCTGGCCGAGGGTGAGGCGTTGGAGAGGCAGGTGATCGAGGCGCTGGAGCGGGCCGGCCTCAAGCCCGCCTCGGTGTATCGCGACCGCTTCCCCCACGAGCTCTCCGGGGGGCAGCGCCAGCGGGTCGCCATCGCCCGGGCCATCGTGCTGGAGCCGCGCTTCATCGTGGCCGACGAGCCGGTATCGATGCTCGACGTCTCGATCCGCGCTGGCGTACTCAACCTGATGCACCGCTTTCGCAATGAGCTTGGCATCTCGTTCGTCTACGTCAGCCACGATCTGCCGACGATCCGCTACGTGGCGGATCGCACGGCGATCATGTACCTGGGGGAAATCGTCGAAGTGGGGCCCACCGAGCAGGTGGTCAGCGAGCGCCTGCACCCCTATACCCAATTGCTGCTCGATGCCAGCCCCGAGCCCGACCCGGCGGTGGTCAAGCCGCCGTTGGAGAGCGCAGGCGAGATCCCCAGCGCCGTGGAGCCGCCCAACGGCTGCCATTTCCATACCCGCTGCCCTCGGGCGATGGCCCACTGCGGCTGGGAAGGGCGCGATGTGGTCACAGCCATGAGCGAGTGGCGTATAGCTGGCCACGAGATCGAGCACCTGGGCAGCGCCGAGGTGGATGGGCTAGACGTCTATTTGCAGGTGCGCGGTGGGAATCTCGAGGCGTCGGAAGGCGAGCTGGATGCCTTGATGAGGGCCAAACATCCGTCTCTCGCCGAGGCGGCGCGGGTGGCACGTGAAGGGAGCCAACTGGTGGTGGCGTTCAGTGCTCAGGCATCGCCAACACGGCGCCTGATCGCCCGGGAGCACTCGGTGGCTTGCTATCTTTACGAGAAGGAGCATTAATGACGCTGTAGCGAGGAAGGCGTGCTCCGCCAGGCGGCGCTGGGCGCGCCCTCCTCGCATGACGCTCAGAACGTGCGCATTCGCGTGAGGAACCGGCATGTCACCAACACCGCCCCGACAGTCCAGCCTGGGCATCGTGTCGCTGCTGATCGCGCTATTCGGTGCCGTCTTCCTGGCGGGGCTGGCGGTGACGGCTTCGATCATCACCGCCAGTGCACCCGAGAATAGCGGCGGGCATCCACAGAGCATCAGCGTGGTCGGCGTGGAGCTCCTCTTCCTGGTCGGCCTGCAGCTGATTGCGGCCGGCATGGGCATTGCTTCGCTGCGCCGGAAGGGCGAGCGTCGCCTGTTCGGGCTGCTGGGCACGGTCACGTCGCTGCTGGTCATCGTCACGGCCGCGGGGCTGACGCTGGCCGGACGCCTGGCCTGATCAGCGCCGCTTGACGTAGAGCCCCACCATGCACAGCCCCACGCCTACCACCGACAGCAGCATGCCGCCGTTGACCAGCAGCGGCTGACGCTCCACCCAGGGCACGAAGGGCTGGGGGGTCTCGCGACACACCCCTTCGAGGTAGTCCCAGTAGCCTTCCTGTACCAGGGTGCATTCGCGCACGTTCCCCAGTTCCCAGAAGTAGAGGCCCATCAGGGTCAGGGGCGGCACGATCAGCAGCAGCAGTCCAAGTTTCAGCATTCGCTTTCCAAAAAGTGGGAGGTGGGGGGAGCGCCGCAATGCGTTTAGGGGCGTCGGCAGTCGGGCTGGCGCCCGGCCTGCTGAGCCTGCTCATAGCGGCTCAGGGCGCTGTCCATCTGCGCCTGCAGCCCCTGCACGCGCTGGCCGTGGCTGGGGTGGGTGGACATCCAGACCGGAGGCTGGCCGCCGCCGCTGGCGGCGCTCATGTTGTCCCACAGCGCCAGGCTCTCGCGCGGGTCGAAGCCGGCGTCGGCCATCAGCTGCAGGCCGATGGTGTCGGCCTCGCTCTCATGACGCCGCGAGAAGGGCAGCAGGATGCCGAACTGGGCGCCCAGGCCCAGGGCGCCCATCAGCTGCTGGCCGCCCGGTGACTGCATGCCGGCGGTGGTGGAGAGTACCGAGAGCCCCAGATCGGTGGTCATCTGGGTCGAGACCCGCTCGTTGGCGTGGCGGGCCAGCACGTGACCGATCTCGTGGCCGACCACCGCGGCAAGCTGGTCCTGGGTCTCGGCGATCTCCAGCAGGCCGGTGGTCACGCCCATGTAGCCGCCGGGCAGCGCAAAGGCGTTGGCGCGCTCCTCCTCGAAGACGCGGATCTGCCAGTCCTGCTGTCGCTCGCGCTCGGGCAGCACCCGAATCAGGGCATCGGCCACGCACTGGGCGTAGCGCTGATGGGCGCTTCCCGCGCTGGGCAGCTCCTCCTGGTACTGCTCGAAGGCCTGCTGGCCCATCTGATTGAGCTGAGCGTCGGAGACCAGCGTCAGCTGCTGGCGGCCGGTGGGCGAGGTGGCGCAGGCGGTGAGCGTCAGGGTCAGCGCGCCCACGGCAAGATAACGAAACCAGCGCATGATGGAGTTCCTCATGTATCCGGGACCTGTATGACCCTGGACGGGGATGACGGTTCGCCACAAGATACCCCGAACAACCGCCAGGTCAACCTGATCGTTACCCCACTGCACCCCATGACAAGGAGGCGCCACCGATGGATGCCGAGCTGACAAGACGCCTGAGCCACCTGCTGGACCACGTGGAGCACTGGCTGCCCCCGGTACCCGAGGAGGTCGACTGGCAGCACGATGTGGCCGCTCTCTGGCAGCGCCACGCGCTGGGCGGAAGGCTGCTGCCGGTGCCGCCGCGCGATGCGCTGAGCCTTGACGATCTGCTGGGTATCGAGCGTCAGAAGCTGGCGCTGGTGGACAATACCCGCGCCTTCCTGCAGGGGCTGCCGGCCAACCATGCCCTGCTGTGGGGCTCCCGGGGCAGCGGCAAGTCGTCGCTGATCCGCGCCCTGCTCAACTCCCTGGCGGGGGAGGGGCTGCGCCTGGTACAGGTGGATCGCCACGATCTCGCCAGCCTGCCGATGCTGGTGGAGCAGCTGCGCCACCATGAGCAGCGTTTCGTGGTCTACTGCGACGATCTCTCCTTCGAGGGCCACGATGACGCCTACAAGGCGCTGAAGAGCGTGCTGGACGGGGCGCTCACCGGCCCGCCGCCCAATGTGCTGCTCTATGCCACCTCCAACCGACGCCACCTGCTGCCGGAGTCGCTGGCCGACAACGCCGATAGCCAGCTGGTGGGCGACGAGCTGCATCACGGCGATGCCGTGGAGGAGAAGATCTCGCTCTCCGACCGCTTTGGCCTATGGCTGGGCTTCTACCCCTTCAATCAGGATGTCTATCTGGAGGCGTGCTGCCACTGGGTGACCCAGCTCGGCCATCGGGAGGACTGGAACGCCGAGGCCCGCGCCGAGGCGATCCGCTTCGCTACCCTGCGCGGCGGGCGCAGCGGCCGCGGCGCCTGGCAGTTCGCCGCCCAGTGGGTGGGCCGCCGGCGCCTGCATGGGAAGTAGGCGCCAGCGGCGCCAAAGAAAAGGATCATCGCAGACTGGCGTGAACTGGCTTTGTGGGAGGGACGGTTCGACGCTTCGACTTCAGCTCGCGAAGTAGCGCGCTGCGCTACCCAAGGGGCGCCTGCGGCGCCTTCGCCCGGCAGAGCCGGCCTCCCACCTTGAAGCTTGCCAAACATGTTCACGCTAAAGTGCGAAGAATTAAAGAAAAGACGAGTAGCGCCGGGAGCAGCCCCGAGCCGGTCGTGTGTCAGCATTAACCCCGCGGCATCAGCCTGCCGTCCTCGCCCACGCCCAGGCGGATGGTGGGAGTGAGCAGGCCGGCGGGCAGGGTCATGCCCAGGCCGCGCAGATCGCCCGGGGTGATGGCCAGCTCGCTGCCGGCGGGCAGCTCCCCCTGGCGCGCCAGCTGGCTGGCCAGTTCCACCATCGGGCCGAGCCCTTCGCGGCCGCCCGCCAGCAGGTCGAAGGCCACCGGCAGGCGCAGGTTGGCATCGTCGCCGGAGGTGAGGGTGACGTCCTGCTCGTAGTTGCCGCTGACCGGGTCGACGCCCGGCATGTCCAGGCTCCAGCGAAAGCCGGACATCTCCACCGGCGGCATCCCGGTGGGCAGTCCCAGGCCCATGGCCAGAGTCGCCTGCACCGGAAGGCTGCCGGCGCCCAGGCTCGAGAGCGCCAGCGACATGATATCGCTGGTGTCCAGGCGGGCATCCACGGCGTAGGGGCCGATACGCACCTCCTCCACGCCCAGCGAGGTCACCGCCAGGCGGAAGGCGAACAGGCCGGTCTGGGGGAGCGCCAGGCAGCCGGCGAGCAGGGCGGAGAGGCACAGCGGCGCGAGCAGCCGCCAGCGCCGAAAGCGAGCAGGAACGAGTCGAGAGATCATCGAGGGTGCCTCCAGGAGAAGAGTGGGCGCGGCCCGAATGCCGCCATGCTGCGGCGCAAAATCGGCGTATTTGAGGGCCGGCGGTGCGCCCTGTCAAGTGGATTCTGTTTGGCGGATTCTGCAGGATTCGCCCCGGGGCGGGAAGTGGCCAGAAAGCGACAGCGCCCGGCCCGCCGAGAGGCGAGCCGGGCGCTGTCGAGGCCGGTGGCGCGGGGTCAGCGGCGGCGGCTTTGACGCGCCTCCTTGGTGCGGGAGAGTTCGCGCTTCTTGGCCTTCTCGCGGTCGCTGGCGCCGGCCAGCGGGTCGTAGGGGTTCTTGCCGGAGCGGAACTCGAAGCGGATCGGCGTACCACGCACCTTGAGCACCTTGCGGAAGGTGTTGGTCAGGTAGCGCCGATAGGCCTCAGGCAGCGCGTCCGTCTGGTTGCCGTGGACCACGATGATCGGGGGATTGCTGCCGCCCTGATGGGCCATGCGCAGCTTGATGCGCCGCCCGTGGACCAGCGGGGGCTGATGCTCGCTGACCGCATCCTGCAGGATGGTGGTCAGGCGGTTGGTGGACCAGTGGGCGTTGGCCGAGGCGAAGGCGCGCTCGATGGAGGGGTAGAGATCCCCCACCGCGGTGCCGTGCAGCGCCGAGATGAAATGCAGCTCGGCGTAGTCGGCGAACCCCAGGCGGCGCTTGATCTCGGCGCGCATCGTCTCCTTGGCCTCGTGCTCCAGGCCGTCCCACTTGTTGACCGCCAGCACCAGGGCGCGACCGGTGGTCAGCACATAGTCGAGCAGGTGCAGGTCCTGCTCCACCAGGCCCGAGCGCGCATCGAGGACCATGATGGCGACATGGCACGCCTTGATCGCCTCCAGGGTCTTGATGATCGAGAATTTCTCGGCGATCTGGCTGACGTTCTTGCGGCGCCTGACGCCGGCAGTATCCACCAGCACATAGGGCTTGCCGCGGCGCTCGAAGGGGATCTCGATGGCGTCGCGGGTGGTGCCGGCCTCGTCGAAGACCACCACCCGTTCCTCGCCGAGCAGGCGGTTGACCAGGGTCGACTTGCCGACGTTGGGGCGACCGATCACGCCGATACGGATGCCCTTGGTACCGGTGTCTGCCGGGATGCTCTCGTCCCGCTCGGGGAAGGGGGCGAGCACTTCGTCGATCAGCGCGGTGACGTTGCGCCCGTGGGCGGCGGCGATGGGCCGCGGCTCGCCCAGTCCCAGCTCCCAGAACTCGGCCACGGCGCTCGGCTCATCGAGGCCGTCGGTCTTGTTGACGACCAGCCAGGTCTTCTTCTGGTTGACCCGCAGGTGGTTGGCGATGGCCTGGTCGGCCACGTTGAGACCGGCCCGGGCATCCACCAGGAAAAGCACGATGTCGGCCTCATCGATGGCGGCCAGTGACTGCTCGGCCATGGCCGCATCGATGCCCGCCTCGTCGCCGCTGATACCGCCGGTATCGATCACCGTATAGGCCTTGCCACCGAGCAGGCCGTTGCCGTACTTGCGGTCCCGGGTCAGCCCGGGGAAATCGGCTACCAGGGCGTCCCGGGAGCGGGTCAGGCGGTTGAACAGGGTCGACTTGCCCACGTTGGGGCGGCCGACCAGGGCGATCACTGGGGTCATTGGCGAATGTCCAGGGCCTCGAGGCGGCCGTTGTTGGCCAGCACATAGATCCGGCGGAAGTCGGTGATCGGGCGCACGCTGATGCCGGAGCGGTCGATGCGGCTACGGGCGGCAAAGTCGCCGCTGCGGGCATCGATCAGGTGCAGATAGCCCTCGAAGTCGCCCACCACCAGGTTGCCGTCGGCGAACGCCGGCGAGGTCAGCCAGCGGCCTTCCAGGTCGCGGTTGCGCCACACTTCCGCGCCGCTGTTGGCATCCAGGGCGATGACATGGCTGGCCTCGTTGACGGAGAACAGCACATCGCCCACCAGCACCGGCGTCAGGTAGCTGGAGTGCTCGCGCTCCCACAGGATATCGCCGCTGGTGGCTTCCAGGGCCACCAGGCGTCCGTTGTAGCTGGTCACGAACAGCCGCCCATCCGGGGTCAGCACCGGCTGGCCGTCGAGGTCCACCAGGCGTTCGATCTCGCTGCGGCCCTGGGGCACGGCGATGCGCCGCTCCCACAGCGGCTGGCCGCTGCGATTGTCCAGGGTGGTCAAGCGGCCGTTGGCGAAGCCGACGAAGGTGACCGGCTCGATCACCTGGGGGGTGCCGGTGCCCCGCAGGGTCAGCGCCGGCTGGCTGCTGGTGTGCACCCAGCGCTCCTGGCCGGTGCGGCGGTCGAGGGCGGTGACGGCCCCGTCCACGCTCTGCACCACCAGCAGCTGCTGATTGGGCTGGGGGGGCGCCAGCACTTCGCTGGAGACCCGTGAGCGCCACAGCACCTCGCCGTCCTCCTGGCTCAGCGCCAGCACCTCGCCGTTGCGGGTGCCCAGGTAGACCTGGTTGGCCACCGCGGTCAGGCCGCTGGAGACGCCGGTCTCCAGGTCCTGCTGCCACAGCCGGTCGCCGCTCTCGGCGTCCACGGCCATCACCCGGCCACGCTCGTCGGCGGCGAAGAGCACGCCGCTGTCCAGGTCCGGGGCGATGGGGTACTGGCCGCGGCCCAGGCCACGGCCAACCCGCTGGCGCCAGTCGGTGTCCAGCTCGTGGCTGGCCTCGAAGCGCTGCAGCTCCTTGGGGGTATAGCGGGGCTCCGGCTTGCTGGCGCAGCCGGCCAGCAGGGCCAGGGTGAGCAGGCCGACGAGGGCCAGCGGGACCCTGGGAATCAGGGAAGGGGTCATAGGGTGGCCTCCTCCACGCCGAGGTCGTCGAGCTTGAGATCCACGCCATACAGCGGCTGGTCGCGCTGTTCGGCGGCCGCCATGGCGTTCTGCCAGGCGCTGCGGGCGTCGTCATCGCGGCCCAGCGCCCGGTAGGCGTCGCCGCGGATATCTTCACGCTGGGCGGTGAGCGCGGCGGGGACGCTGCTCTCCAGGGTGGCCAGGGCGGCGTCGGCATCGCCCTGGGCGATCTGCAGGCGAGCCAGGCGTAGCCTGGCCAGACCCTGCAGGTATTCCCGGCCGCTGGCATCGATCACCGCGCGCAGGGCGGCCTGGGCGGCGTCGTGATCCGCCTGGGCCACGGCCAGGCGGGCGTCGATCAGGCGGGCCAGATCGGCATACAGGGTGCGACCGTGGTTGTCGACGATCTCGTCGGCCAGCTGGCGGGCCTGTAGCACGGCGTCTTCGCCGAGGTCGTTGCCGGCGGTGAGGTTGATCAGCTGCTGGTAGCGCATCGAGGCGGCGGTGGACTGATTCTCCTGGTAGTTCTGCCAGGCGTTCCAGCCCAACACGCCGGCCACGGCGATGGCGACGCCGGCGATCAGCGAGGTACCGTTCTCCTTCCACCAGCGCTTGATCGCGTCCAACTGCTCTTCTTCGGTTCTCAGCTCCGCCACGGGCGGTCTCCTTTACGGCAATGCGATGGGTCGGGCCAGGCCGCCCGCCTCAGGCGGCGCTGTCGTCGGCCAGCAGGGGGGCGAGCTCGGCAGCCAGCGACTCGCGGGGCAGGCGCTGCTGGTCGCGCTCCTCGCGCAGAAACTTGAGGGTCACCTGGCCCTGGGCCAGCTCATCCTCGCCGAGCAGCAGCGCCAGGCGGGCGCCGCTCTTATCGGCCTTCTTGATCCGGCTCTTGAAGCTGCCGCCGCCACAGTGCAGCTGCAGGCGCAGCTCGGGCAGCGCGGCACGCAGCTCCTCGGCGAGCACCAGGGCGGTGCCGGTGGCGCTATCATCCATGGGCAGCAGATAGACGTCCAGCTCGTCCAGGGCGGCCTCGGGCACCAGTGCCAGGGTCTCGAGCAGCAGGATCAGCCGCTCGATGCCCATGGCGAAGCCCACCGCCGGCGTCGGCTTGCCGCCCAGCTGCTCGACCAAGCCGTCGTAGCGGCCCCCGGCGCACACCGTGCCCTGGCTGCCCAGCGCCGTGGTGGTCCATTCGAAGACCGTACGGCCATAGTAGTCCAGGCCGCGCACCAGTCGCGGGTTGATCACGTAGTCGATGCCGGCGGTATCGAGCATGGCGCAGAGCGCCTCGAAGTGCTCGCGGGAGGCATCGTCCAGGTGGTCGATCAGCTTGGGGGCGCCGGCGAGCATCTCGGCCATCGCCGGATTCTTGGAGTCCAGGATGCGCAGCGGGTTGCTCCCCAGACGGCGGCGCGAGTCCTCGTCGAGGGTATCGTAGTGGGCCTCGAAGTAGGCCACCAGGGTGTCGCGATAGGCGGCGCGGGCCTCCGTGGAGCCCAGCGAGTTGAGCTCCAGGGTGACATGCTCGAGCAGGCCGAGGTCGCGCCACAGTCGCGCCGAGAGCAGAATCACCTCGGCATCGATGTCCGGGCCCTCGAGGCCGAAGGACTCCACGCCGACCTGATGGAACTGCCGGTAGCGGCCCTTCTGGGGGCGCTCGTGGCGGAACATCGGGCCCTGGTACCAGAGCCGCTGGGTCTGGTTGTGCAGCAGGCCGTGCTCCATGGCGGCACGCACGCAGCTCGCCGTGCCTTCGGGGCGCAGGGTGAGGCTATCGCCGTTGCGATCCGCGAAGGTGTACATCTCCTTCTCGACGATATCGGTGACCTCGCCGATGGAGCGGGCGAACAGCGCGGTCTGCTCGACGATGGGGGTGCGGATCTCGGCGTAGCCGTAGCGGCGCATCAGCGCCTGGACCTTGCCTTCGAAGTACTGCCACAGGGCCGACTGCTCCGGCAGCAGGTCGTTCATGCCGCGAATGGCCTGGATCTTCTTGCTCGACGCTTTTTGACTCGCTTGGGACTTGCTCAATGCTGACTCCTTGTTGATGCCCGGCTCACTGGCCGCGGGCAATCACATCCTGTTCGGCCTGCTCTTTCTCGCGCACCTTGTCGCGGATCAGTCGCTCCAGGTCGTCGACCAGGTGGTCGTTGCGCAGCTTGCTGGCCGGCTTGCCATCGATATAGACCAGGTTGGCAGGGCTGCCGCCGGTGAGCCCGATATCGCTCTCCTTGGCCTCGCCGGGGCCGTTGACGATGCAGCCGATCACCGAGACGTCCAGCGGCGTCATGATGTCTTCGAGGCGCTCTTCGAGCACGTTCATGGTACCGATCACGTCGAAGTTCTGCCGCGAGCAGCTGGGGCAGGCGATGAAGTTGATGCCCTTGCTGCGCAGGCGCAGGCTCTTGAGCATGTCGAAACCGACCTTGATCTCCTCCACCGGATCGGCGGCCAGCGACACCCGGATGGTGTCACCGATGCCGTCCATCAGCAGCAGCCCCAGGCCAATCGACGACTTGACGGTGCCCGAGCGCAGGCCGCCCGCTTCGGTGATCCCCAGATGCAGCGGCTGCTCGATCATGCCCGCCAGCTGACGATAGGCGGCCACCGCCATGAAGACGTCGGAGGCCTTGACGCTGACCTTGAAGTCCGGGAAGTCGAGGCGGTCGAGGTGGTCGATATGGCGCATGGCGGACTCCACCAGCGCCGCCGGCGTGGGCTCGCCGTACTTGCGCTGCAGCTCCTTCTCGAGCGAGCCGGCGTTGACGCCGATGCGGATCGGGATGCCGTTGTCGCGGGCGGCCGACACCACGGCGCGCACGCGCTCCTCCTTGCCGATGTTGCCGGGGTTGATGCGCAGGCAGTCGACACCGAGCTCGGCGACCCGCAGGGCGATCTTGTAGTCGAAGTGAATGTCCGCCACCAGGGGCACCGCCACCTCACGCTTGATGCGGCCGAAGGCCTCGGCGGCGTCCATGGAGGGCACCGAGACACGCACGATGTCGGCACCGGCCGTCTCCAGCTGGCGAATCTGGGCCACGGTGGCGGCCACGTCCAGGGTGTCGGTGTTGGTCATGCTTTGCACGGAGATCGGGGCGTCGCCCCCGACCGGTACCTGGCCGACATGGATCTGGCGCGACTTGCGACGAATGATGGGGGATGGTGCGTGCATGGCGGCGGGTCACTCTCCCAAGGTAAAGCGGGCGACGTTGTTGGCACCGGCGCGGGCGCCGAGATCGACGCTCTCGCCGGCCCAGATCAGCTCGACACCGGTGGCGTTGCCGATGGTCAGGCGAAACGGCGGTTCGCCTTCGACGCTTGCCGAGGTGCCGGGTTCCTGTAGACCGACGAAGATGCGCTGGTTGTTGGCATCGAAGATCTCGGTCCAAGACTGTTCGTTGAAGGTCAGCTCGAGCTGGCGCGGGTCGGCGGCGGGCGCCTCGACCGGCTCGGGCTCTGCGACCTCTTCGACCTCGGCGGGGGCGTCATCGGTCGCCGGTGCCTCGGGGCCGGCGGCAATCAGCAGCGCACCGCCGGGGTCCACCTCGCCGGGAGGGGTGGTTGGCGTCGGGGCGGCGGGCGCGCCGGGATCGATGGGGTCGACGCCCTCCTCGGGCAGCGGCGGCAGGCCCTCGCCGGTGGCTGGGGCGGGCTCCTCTTCGAGCAGGGTGGTGCCGTCGAGGGTGTCCACGGACACCGGTCCGCTGTCGCTAACATCGGGCGGCTCGCTGCCGCCGCGGCTCTGCCACCACATCAGGGTCAGGCCGATCAGACCGGCGATCACCAGCAGGGTGACCAGCTTGAACAGCCAGGCGCCGATCCGCGAGGGGGGACGGGTCACCTGTACCGGGGTCACGCGGCGCTCCGGTTCGTCCTCCTCGAAGCGGCTGGCATAGGCGTCCAGCACGGCGCGGTCTTCCATGCCCAGCAGACGGGCATAGGCGCGCAGGTAGCCGCGCCGATAGGCGACGATGGGCACCTGGTCGTAGTTGTCCGCCTCCAGGCCGTCGATCACGGCGGGCCGGAGGTTGAGCGCCGTGGCGACCTCGTCGCGGGATAGCCCCTGGGTCTCGCGCTCGCGGCGCAGCAGTTCGCCGGGGGACGCTTGGGCCGTGACGTCGGGAGCATCGGTATTGTAGGTGTCGCTCATGGCTGAGCATCCTTCGTCATGAAACGTTGATCAGGGAGCGCCACTCGGGGAATCCTGGGTGCGTAAGGCGGTGCCGGGCGCGCCACCGGCGTCGGCAAGGTCCCGGGCCAGCGCCTGGGCCGCCGGTGTCGAGCCGGCCAGGCGCATGAAGCCCTCGAGCTGCCGCTGGGCGCGCTCGAGGTTGCCCGACGCCAGCTCCAGCTCCGCCAGGGTGAAGTAGCTGCGCGGGTGGCGCGGGTCGATCGACTGGGCGCGCTCGAGGCTGGTGCGCGCCGCGGCCGTGTCGCCCATGTCCCACTGGCACTGGCCAAGGTTGGCGAACAGCTGCCCGCGGCTGGCATATTGGGTGTCCCGGGACGCCTCTTCCAGCTGCTCGCAGGCCTCGCGGGTGCGGCCGCGGTCATACAGGTAGGCCGCATAGTTGTTACGCGCCCGGGTAAAGCCGGGATCGGCCCGGAGGGCCCGCTGGAACGTTGAGTCGGCCAGCTCGTGCTCCCCCTGGCGCTGGTAGACGATGGCCATGGCCTGGAGCGCCTCGGGACTTCTGGGGGCGATCTCCAGGGCGCGGTTCAGCGCCGACATGGCCCGGCTCAGGTTGTCCCGCTCCAGATAGGCCGTGCCCAGCTGGGTATAGGCCTCGGCAGGGCCTGGCACGTCGCCGGCTCGCTCGCCCTGTGCCGCGCAGCCGCCAAGCCACAGCGCCCCGGCCAGGATGGCCGCCAGGCGCAGCGGCGTCGGTCGGTGGAGCAGGCGGGGGCGGCGCGTCATGGCATCCTCTTCGTCACGGCTTGCGGCCGTCTGACAACGGCTGCGCCCGGGTGGCCGGTAAAAGCCTGACCATCAAAGCGCTGTGCCGGGTTGAAGTCAAGGCAGGCGCCGCCTTCAGTCGGCGTCGATCTGGATCGAGCGGATATAGCGCTCATGGCGGCGTGTGCGGTCCTTAACCCTGCCCACCAGCTGGCCACAGGCGGCGTCGATGTCGTCACCGCGGGTGGAGCGGATCGGCGCCGTATAGCCCAGCTCATAGAGCCACTGCTGGAAACGCATCGTCTGGTTGCGCGAGGGTTTCTCGTAGCCCGAGTGGGGGAAGGGGTTGAAGGGGATCAGGTTGATCTTGCACGGCAGCTCCTCGAGCAGCGCGGCCAGCTGTTCGGCATGCTCCCGCTGGTCGTTGATGTCCTTGATCAGCGTATATTCGATGGTCACCATCCGGGTGTCGTCGCACTTGGCCAGATAGCGCTGGCAGGCGTCGAGCAGCATGCGGATGTTGTACTTGCGGTTGAGCGGCACCAGTTCGCTGCGTAGCGCATCGGTGGCGGCGTGCAGCGAGATCGCCAGGCTCACGTCGAGCTCGTCGCCGAGCTTGTCGAGCATCGGTACCACCCCGGAGGTGGAGAGCGTCACCCGACGCTTGGAGAGGCCGTAGCCGTTGTCGTCGAGCATCAGCTTCATGGCCGGCACGACGTTGTCGTAGTTCATCAGCGGCTCGCCCATGCCCATCATCACCACGTTGGTCACGGGGCGGTTGGCGGTGTCCTTGCGGGGGCCGCCGCTGCGGCTGGCCACCCACACCTGGCCGATGATCTCGGCGGCGCTGAGGTTGCGCTGAAACCCCTGCTTGCCGGTGGAGCAGAAGCTGCAGTCAAGTGAACAGCCCACCTGGGACGAGACGCACAGGGTGCGGCGCTTGCCGTTCTCGGCCGGGATCAGCACCGTCTCGACATAGCTGCCGTCCTCCACTTCCAGCACCCACTTGCGGGTACCGTCGCCGGAGGTGCCTTCGTAGACCACCCCGGGACCGCGGATCTCGGCGACCTCGGCCAGGCGGGTGCGCAGGGCCTTGGAGAGGTTGGTCATGGCCTCGAAGTCGTCGCAGCCTTCGTGGTGGATCCACTTCATGACCTGGGCGGCGCGGAACTTCTTCTCGCCGATGGAGAGGAAGAAGGCTTCCATCTCCTCGCGGGTCAGGCCGAGTAGGTTGGTCTTCTGGGGAGCGGTATTGGCGGTCATGGCATCAGGGACGTCGGAGGGGCAAGGGCGGGGGCGTGTCGCCCCCGCGCAGCAGGTGTCAAGCCGGCGCCTGCCTCAGCGTGCGCAGATCTCGTCGGCTCCAAAGAAGTAGGCGATCTCGCGCTCGGCGGATTCCGGAGAGTCGGAGCCGTGCACGGCGTTGGCGTCGATGGTCTCGGCGAAGTCGGCGCGAATGGTGCCCGGCGCGGCCTCCTTGGGGTTGGTGGCGCCCATCAGGTCGCGGTTCTTGGCGATGGCGTCCTCGCCTTCCAGCACCTGCACCACCACCGGACCGGACGTCATGAAGCCGACCAGGTCCTTGAAGAAGGGACGCTCCTTGTGCTCGGCGTAGAAGCCGCCGGCCTTCTCCTCGTCGAGCTTGAGCATCTTGGCGGCCACGACTTTCAGGCCGGCTTTCTCGAAGCGCGAGATGATCTCGCCGATGGCGTTCTTGGCAACGGCGTCGGGCTTGATGATGGACAGGGTGCGCTGGGTAGCCATGGGCGTATCTCCGAATGGGTCAGTAGTGGGGCGGTGTTCCGCCGAGATGAAAACGTTCGCTGCAGATGCAGATAGCGTCGCGCCGCCCCGGGCTCCCTGGGGAGCGAGGGCGGCGCGCGCAGCGTGATACGGTGCGGCCTGGGCCGACTGGGCGCGTAGTATAGCGCCGCCGGACGGCGTTGAACAATCGTCACCGGCACCCCAGGACTATCACCGTTAGCAGCACCGCTCGGGGCTGATCCGGGAGCAGGCCGACGAGGAGGCGCTGTGAACCCCTCCTTGGGCGCTACCGATGCCATCCATGGCATCGGACCTCCTCGTCGGCTTACTCCCGGCGCCTCTCAGGCCTTGGGAGTGCCGTAGGGTTACACGGTGAAGCTCTCGCCGCACCCACACTGATCCTTGACGTTGGGGTTATTGAAGCGGAAGAAGCGGTTGAGCCCTTCGCTGACATAGTCCACCTCGCTGCCGTCGAGCATCTCCAGGGCCTCGGGAGCGACGAACACGGTGACCCCGTGCTCCTCGAAGGTGGCGTCGTTGGCGGCCGCCTCGTCGGCGAAGTCGAGGACGTAGCTGTAGCCGGAGCAGCCGCTGGGTTTGACCGAGACGCGCAGGCCAAGGCCGTGGCCGCGCTCCTCGAGCACCCGGCGAATCTGGTCGGCGGCGGCGGTGGTGATCGAAAGTTGCGCCATGGTCAATCTCCTGCAGGTGGACGAGGCTAGCGACGCAGCCCCGGCAGTGCATGGTGCAGGGCATCCAGGGCCCTGTCGATATCGGCGTCGGTGGTGAAGCGGCCGAAGCTGAAGCGCAGCGACGCCAGCGCCAGGCGACGCGGGACGCCGATCTCCTTCAATACATAGGATGGCTCGACGCTGGCCGAGTTGCAGGCCGATCCCGTCGAGAGGGCGATCTCGCGCAGCGCCATCAACAGCGACTCGCCGTCGACGCCCTCGAAGGCGAGGTTGAGAATGTTGGGTACCGAGACCTCGCGAGTGGTGTTGCAGTGAATGCCGTCGAGCCCCGCGAGGCCGTTGAGCAGTCGGTCGCGCAGCGTGGCAATATGCGCCTGGTCGGTCGCGCTCTCGGCGGCGGCCAGGGCGCAGGACTCGCCCATGCCGGCGATCTGATGGGTGGGCAGGGTGCCGGAGCGCATGCCGCGCTCATGGCCGCCGCCGTGGATCAGCGCCTCCAGGCGTAGCTCGGGGCTGCGCTTGACGTAGAGCACGCCCACCCCCTTGGGGCCGTAGGCCTTATGGCCGGAGAGCGACATCAGGTCGATGCCCAGCGCCTTGACGTCGAGGGGAATGCGCCCCACGCCCTGGGCGGCGTCGACGTGGAAGACGGCGCCGCCGGCATGGGCCACCTCGGCCAGCGCCGCGAGATCGTGGATGGCGCCCAGCTCGTTGTTGACCGCCATCAGCGACACCAGCGCGGTGTCGTGGCGCATGGCGTCGCGCAGCTGGTCGGGCGTCACCCGGCCGTCGCGGCCCGGGGTCAGCCAGGTCACGTCGAAGCCCTCGGCCTCGAGCGCCTTGGCGGTATCGACCACCGCCTTGTGCTCGATGGTCGAGGTGACCAGGTGCCGGCCGCGCTCCCGGTTGGCGCGCATGAAGCCGATCAGCGCCAGGTTGTCCGACTCGGTGGCGCCGCTGGTCCAGACGATCTCGCGCGGGTCGGCGCCGATCAGGTCGGCCACCTGGCGGCGGGCGCTCTCCACGGCCTGCTCCGCCTGCCAGCCGAGCATGTGGCTGCGCGAGGCGGGGTTGGCGAAGATGCCGTCCAGGGTGAGGTGGCGGGCCATGACCTCGGCGACCCGCGGGTCGACCGGCGTGGTGGCGGCATAGTCGAGGTAGACGAGGGCGCTCATGGGCTCGCGGGGGTCTCCGGTTCTGGGGCTGTCATGGTTGGCGGGGCGCGACGGCGCCGGGTTCAGGGCGGCGAGGTCAGAATGGTGTCGCTGTCCCGGCTGCGCTGCCGCTGGCGGGCGGCGATGCGCCGCACCTCGCCGTTGTCGACCAGCTGGGCGAGTGTGATGCCGTCGAGAAAGCCGCGGATCTGCTCGGAGAGGTCGCACCACAAGTGGTGAGTCAGGCAGGTGTCGCCCTGCTGGCAGTCGGACAGCCCCTGGCAGCGGGTGGCGTCCACCGACTCATCGACCGCATCGATGACCCGAGCGATGGACAGCGCCTCGGTCGGCATCGCCAGCAGGTAGCCGCCGCCGGGCCCGCGTACGCTCTTGACTAGCTCGGCGCGGCGTAGCCGCGCGAACAGCTGCTCGAGGTAGGGCAGCGAAATCTCCTGGCGGCGCGAGATGTCGGCCAGGCTGGTAGGCCCCTTCTCGGCGTTGAGGGCCAGATCGAGCATGGCGGTGACGGCGTAGCGTCCCTTGGTGGTCAAACGCATGCTGGGCTCGTTAAACGCATGGGGAGCGTACCTCGGCGCCGGTGGCGGGCTGGTGCTCGGGGAGCGAAGCGGCCGGGCTGCCAACCGCAAGATTCAGACCCCATTATGATAAAGCCCAAGCGCCGTGGTCAACCATTGCCCGAATCGCCCTCCGGCTTGCACTGTCGGTCGCTGCGGCGTGTCGACGGCTCGGCTTCGGTGGGCCCGCAGCAGCGCTCCACGTCGGCAAGTATCTCGGCGAAGTCCTCGTCGCGCAGCTCCGGCAGGCGGCCATCGCGGTAGCCGGCATCCAGCTTGCGCAGGGTGCTGCACATCCGCTCGATGCGCTCGTCCACGGCGTGCATGTGATCGAGCATCGCCTGGATGGAGCGCGCCACCGGGTCCGGCATGTCCTCGCTGACGCCGTAGGCGTCGAAGCCGAACTTCTGGCGGATCGCCTCGCGGCGCTCGGGGTCCACGGCCAGCGCCTCGGCGCTGTCGGGGTCGGGGCGCTGGACGATCTTGCCGGGGATGCCGACCACGGTGGCGCCGGGGGGCACCGCCTTGGTGACCACCGCGTTGGAGCCGACCTTGGCGCCGGTGCCCACGGTGAAGGGGCCGAGGATCTTGGCGCCGGCGCCGACGATCACCCCGTCCTCCAGGGTCGGGTGACGCTTGCCCTTGTGCCAGCTGGTGCCGCCCAGGGTCACCCCCTGGTAGAGGGTGACGTCATCGCCCACCTCGGCGGTCTCGCCGATCACCACGCCCATGCCATGGTCGATGAAGAAGCGCCGGCCGATCTTGGCACCGGGGTGAATCTCGATGCCGGTCATCCAGCGGGAGAAGGTCGACAGCGTGCGGGCCAGCCATTTGAGTCTCTTGCCCCACAGCCAGTGCGCCAGGCGGTGGAGCAGCAGGGCGTGCAAACCGGGGTAGTTGGTCAGCACCTCCAGGAAGTTGCGGGCGGCGGGGTCGCGGGAAAAGACGCTGTTGATGTCCTCGCGCAGTCGTTGAAACATGCGGCGGTCCTTGGGTGGCAGGGCGTGTGACAGGGTGTGCGGCGACCGGGTATCGATCACTATCTGGGGGCGGCAGGCATTGGCTTCAAGGCCTGGGCTCGCGCTCGTCCTGGGCCGTCCGAGCCTGCTTCTCGGTAGCGGAGAGGATGCCGCGCAGGATATTGAGCTCCATGCGCTCGGGGCGCGCCCTCAGGGTGAAGCGCCGCAGCCGGGCCATCAGCTGTCGCGGCAGCGACGGGTCGTGAAAGCCGATGGTGACCAGGGTGCGCTCCAGGTGGTCAAAGTAGTGCTCCAGCTCCTCATGGCTGGCCAGCGGCTGATGGGGTACCGGCGCCGCTTCGGGCGCATCGCCGCTGGCCAGCCAGGCCAGGCGGCACTCGTAGGCGAGCACCTGCACGGCGGCGGCCAGGTTCAGTGAGCTGAAGTCCGGGTTGGTGGGGATGTGCACATGGGCATGGCAGCGCTGCAGCTCGGCGTTGGTTAGCCCGCTGTCCTCGCGGCCGAAGACCAGGGCCAGGCGGGCGCCGTCGCCGGCCAGCTCCGCCGGCAGCCGCTCGCCCAGGGCCCGGGGGGAGATCATCGGCCAGGGCAGGGTGCGCGAGCGGGCGCTGGCCCCCACCACCAGGGTGCAGTCGCTCACCGCCTGCTCGAGGGTCTCGACGGTGCGGGCACGGTGCACCAGGGCATCGGCGCCCGAGGCGCGGGAGATGCTGTCGCTGGTCAGTGGCTCGCAGCGCGGCGCCACCAGAGCCAGGTCGGCCAGCCCCATGTTGTGCATGGCACGGGCGGTGGCGCCGACGTTGCCGGGGTGGCTGGTGCCGATCAGAACGATGCGGATGCGCTCGAGCATGGGGCTTCTCGTAAGGCTGGTGGAACGGTAAGTGGGGGAGTCTAGCATGCTGGGGCGAGGGGCGAGGGGCGAGGGGCGAGGGGCGAGGGGCGAGGGGCGAGGGGCGAGGGGCGAGGGGCGAGGGGCGAGGGGCGAGGCCGATGGCGCTCGTCGCGTCCTTCTGCTAGGATTCGCGCCGACCCGTTCGCCTCCAGACGAACCGCTTCGTTCTTTAACACCACCGACGCTCCAAGGCCCGATCATGCATCCGATGGTCCAATTCGCGCTGCGCGCCACGCGCAGCGCCGCCGAACAGTTTTTGCGCATTCGCGAACGTATCGAGAATGCCCATGAAGAACACAGCCTCGAGCGCCTGCTCGAGGACGCCGCCCGCAACGCCGAGACGCTGATCGTTCGTCAGCTCAGCCGTGGCTATCCCCAGCATGCCATTGCCGGACGCTTTACTCCCTACCGCGCCGGTGAAGGCGAAGGGGAGGATATCGAATGGCGGATCGAGCCCTTCCACGGCTATTCCAGCCTGGGCGTGGCCGGCAAGGGCTTCGCCCTGTCGCTGGTCTGCCTGGTCAAGGGACGCCCGGAGCATGCGGTGGTGATCTGCCCCTTCAGCGATGACGAATACCTGACCAGCCGCGGCCGCGGTGCCCAGCACAACGGCAAGCGCATCCGCGTGCCCAAGACTGCCGCCATCGCCGGGGCGCGGCTGGCCATGGGGCTGCCAGAGAGCGAGCGGCGTTCGCGCCACCTGCCCGCCTACCTGACCCTGATCCAGCAGCTCGGTCCCCAGCTCGAGACCCAGCTGGCCAGCGGCAGCGGCCTGCTGGACATGGCCGAGCTGGCCGCCGGCCGCGTCGACGCCGCCTTCGTGCTGGGGCTGGAGGAGCAGGACCGCCTGGTCGGCAGTCTGCTGCTCAAGGAGGCCGGCGCGCTGATGGGCACGCCGGACGGCAAGCCCGCCATGGAGACCGGAGGGCTGCTGATGGCTGCCGGCCCGCGCCTCTACAAGGCCTTGGTTCAGCAGCTCAAGCCGCATTTCTGAGCCATAAGCTTTATGCCTTAAGCTATAAGAAAACCCCACTCGCCTGACAGCGGTGGGGTTTTTCGTTTTTCCCATAAATTGATGCTGACCAACAGCTTACAGCTTACAGCTTACAGCTGTCAGGGCAGCTCCTCCTCCGCCTCGGCGTCCTCCTTCTTGGGCGGGATCAGGTCCTTACGCTCCAGCTTCACGGCGAGCAGCAGGGCGGCCGCCACGTAGATGGAGGAGAAGGTGCCGACGATCACACCGAGGATCAGGGCGATCGAGAAGTAGTGGATCATGTCGCCGCCCAGCAGCAGCAGCGCCATCAGTACCAGCAGGGTGGTACCAGAGGTCGCCAGCGTGCGGGACAGGGTGAGGTTGATCGCTTCGTTGAAGATCGCCGGCATGTCGTCGATGCGCGACTTGCGGATCGTCTCGCGGATGCGGTCGTAGACGACGATGGTGTCATTCAGCGAATAGCCGATTACCGCCAGCAGCGCGGCCAGCACGGTGAGGTCGAAGTCGAGCTGGAACAGCGAGAAGATGCCGACCACGATCAGCACGTCATGCATCAGGGCCAGCAGGGCGCCGATGGCGAACTTGTACTGGAAGCGGAAGGCCACGTAGAGCATCACGATGCCCAGCGCTACCAGCAGGCCCATGCCGCTGCGGTCGCGCAGCTCTTCGCCGACCTGGGCGCCGACGAACTCGGCGCGGACCAGCTCCACGGTATCACCGTCGGCCCGCAGCAGGCTGACCACCCGGTCGCCGACCTCGGGGTCGAAGGCCTGTTGCAGGCGAATCAGCACCTCGGTAGAGGCGCCGAAGGTCTGCACCGAGACGTCGCGGAACCCGGCGGCCTCCAGGGTCTGGCGCACGGCGTCCAGGGAGGGCGCCACCGCATAGCGGACCTCCACCAGGGTTCCCCCGGTGAAGTCCAGACCCAGGTTGAGCTGCTGGAAGAGCAGCGAAAGGATCGACACCAGGATCAGAGCGGCCGAGATCGCGAAGGCGACCTTCCGCTTGCCCATGAAGTCGAACTGTCGATTGACGAGGGCTTTCATAACCACCTCATGTTGGTGAGCCTTAGATCCACAGCTTCTTGACCGGCTTGCCGCCGTAGGTGAGGTTCACCATCGAGCGGGTCACCAGCAGGGCGGTGAACAGCGAGGTGAGGATCCCCAGCGACAGGGTCACGGCGAAGCCCTTGACCGGCCCGGTGCCGATCGAGAACAGGATCACCGCCACCAGCAGCGTGGTGATGTTGGCGTCGAGGATCGAGGTAAAGGCGCGCTCATAGCCGGCATGGATCGCCTGCTGGATCGATAGCCCGCCGCGCAGCTCCTCGCGTATTCGCTCGAAGATCAGGACGTTGGCATCCACCGCCATGCCGAGCGTCAGCACGATACCGGCGATGCCGGGCAGGGTGAGGGTGGCGCCGAGCATCGACATGGCCGCGATCAGCAGGGTCAGGTTGAGCGCCAGGGCGACGTTGGCGAAGAGGCCGAACATCTTATAGCGAATCAGCATGAAGGCCACCACCAGCAGCAGCCCGATCTGCACCGACATCACGCCCCGCTGGATGTTCTCGGCGCCGAGGCTCGGGCCGATGGTGCGCTCCTGGACGAAGTAGATGGGGGCGGCGAGCGAGCCGGAGCGCAGCAGCAGGGCGAGTTCCCCCGCCTCGGTGGGCGAGTCGAGCCCGGTGATGCGGAAGCTGTTGCCCAGCGCGCTCTGGATGGTGGCCAGGCTGATCAGGCCGCGCTCGGTGTAGGGCTCGCGAACTTCCACTTCCTCGCCGTCTTCGATGACCACCCGGTCGCGGGTCTTGTGCTCGATGAACAGCACCGCCATGTTGCGCCCGATATTGGTGCGGGTGGCGCGGTTCATCAGGGTGCCGCCGGTGCCGTCCAGGTTGATGTTGACCTGGGGGCGGCCGTTTTCGTCGAAGCTGCGGTTGGCGCTGGAGACGCTGTCGCCGGTGATGATGACGTCGCGCATCAGGTCGGCGGTGCGATTGGGGTCGTTGCGGAAAGCGAACGTCTCGGTCTCGGCGTCCGGGGTATCCGGGCGCGCCTCGAGGCGGAACTCGAGGTTAGCGGTGGCGCCCACCACTCGCTTGGCGGCCACGGTGTCTTGCACCCCCGGCAGCTCCACCACGATGCGATCCGGTCCCTGGCGCTGCACCATGGGCTCGGCCACGCCCAGCTCATCAACCCGGTTGCGCAGGGTGGTGAGGTTCTGGTTGACCGCGTAGTCCTGAATCTCGTTGACCGCCGTGTCGGTCAGGGTCATCACCAGGCGTGACCCGCGGCCGTCGCCTTCGCTGGCGTAGTCGAAGTCGCGGAACTCGCGGCTGATCAGCCGGCGGGCGTTGTCGCGGTCCTCTTCGTTGGCGAAGGAGAAGGTCAGGGTGCGCTCCTCGATCTCGGTGCCGCGATAGCGGATGCGTTCGCTGCGCAGCTGCTCGCGCATGGCGCTGGCGTTGACCTCGAGGCGCTGGGTCAGAGCGGCGTCCATGTCCACTTCGAGCAGGAAGTGCACCCCGCCGCGCAGATCAAGACCCAGGGTCATGGGCGAGGCGGCGAGCGACCGCAGCCAGGCCGGGGTCGAGTCGGCGAGATTGAGCGCCACCACGAAGTCGTTGCCGAGCATGTCGGCGATCAGGTCGCGGGAGCGAATCTGGTCGTCGGCGTCGTCGAGCCGGATCAGCACCCGGGTGTCGTCGATGTCGACGCGCTTGATATCGATGCCGGCATCGCGCAATGACTGCTCGATGCGCTCGAGTTGGCCCGCCTCGACGGTGGCGTCGCCGCGGGCACTGCTGATCTGGATGGAGGGATCTTCCGGGTAGAGATTGGGCAGCGAGTAGACCAGGCCTACCAGCAGCACAATGACTATCAGCAGGTACTTCCAGAGGGGGAAACGGTTGAGCATGCGAGCCCTGCCCTTGGTTGCTGAAACGAGATGGCTGAGAACGGGTTGCCGCAAAAGGGGCTAGGAGCCTGTCGGACTTAACGCTGATCTGCTGCGAAACCCGGGCTTTCGGCCAATTTCATTCGATCTGATTCGTTAAATAGCGCGCTATTCGCCTCATCAGATCGATAAACTTGTCTCGAAATCCGTGTTCCTCGCGACGATCGGTCAAACCCGACAGGCTCCTAGCGCAACGTCAGCTCGGCCGCTGCCCCCGGTGGCCTAGAGGCACCGGGGACAGCGGCCGCTGTACGTCCCTCGCCGCTATCCGGCCCGGGCGGGGCCAGCCGGCAAGGGCGTGGGGCGACAGCATCAGATGGACTTGATGGTGCCCTTGGGCAGCACGGCGGCCACGGCGTTCTTCTGTACATTGACCTCGGTGCCGTCGGAGATTTCCATGCTGATGAACTCGTCGCTGACCTTGGTGATGCGACCCACCAGGCCACCGCCGATGACGATCTCGTCACCCTTGGAGAGGCCGCCGATCAGCTCACGATGCTGCTTGGCGCGCTTTGATTGGGGGCGCCACAGCAGGAAGTAGAAGATCAGCACGAAGCCGACCAGCATGATGATCTGGGCCATGCCGCTGCCGGCCCCGGCGTCCTGGGCGTAGGCCGGTGAGATGAAGAAATCCAGCATGAAGGTGCGTCTCCTAGGTTGTCTGAAACGGAGTGGTCCGAAAGGTCGTCAGGCAATGGCGCCGCTGGCGGCTGCCGGGCGCCCGGCCCGGGTCACCGGCCACGGATCAATTCGGTGCGGGAGGTGTTGGCAGCCCGCGCTGCGCATAGAAGCCTTCCACGAAGTTCGCCAATGTACCCGCTTCGATGGCACCGCGCAAACCGGCCATGAGCCGCTGATAGTGGCGCAGGTTATGGATGGTGTTGAGCATCGAGCCGAGCATTTCGCCGCAGCGGTCCAGGTGGTGGAGGTAGGCCCGGGAGAAGTGCTGGCAGGTGTAGCAGTTGCAGCCCTCTTCCAAGGGGCGAGTGTCGTGACGGTACTTGGCATTGCGGATCTTGACGGTGCCTTCGGCGGTGAACAGGTGGCCGTTCCTGGCGTTGCGGGTGGGCATCACGCAGTCGAACATATCGACCCCGCGGCGTACGCCCTCCACCAAGTCCTCGGGTTTGCCCACGCCCATCAGATAGCGGGGGTAGTTCTCAGGCATCCACTGGGGGAGATAGTTCAGCACCCCGATCATCTCCTCCTTGGGCTCGCCTACCGAGAGGCCGCCGATGGCCAGGCCGTCGAAGCCGATCTCCATGAGCCCCTTGAGGGACTGCTCGCGCAGCTCGGGATACATGCCGCCCTGAATGATGCCGAACAGCGCCGAGGGAGAGTCGCCGTGGGCGTCTCGCGAGCGCTTGGCCCAGCGCAGGGAGCGCTCCATGGAGAGCGCGGCCTCCCGCTCGGTGGCCGGGTAGGGGGTGCACTCGTCGAAGATCATCACCACGTCGGAGCCCAGCGAGCGTTGCACTGCCATGGACTCCTCGGGGCCCATGAACACCTTGGCGCCGTCCACCGGCGAGCGAAAGTGCACGCCCTGCTCGGTGATCTTGCGCATCTCGCCCAGGGAGAAGACCTGGAAGCCGCCGGAGTCCGTGAGGATCGGCCGCTGCCACTGGGCGAAGTCGTGGAGGTCGCCATGGCCCTCGATCACCTCGGTGCCGGGGCGCAGCCAGAGGTGAAAGGTGTTGCCGAGGATGATCTCGGCGCCGATCTCTTGCACCGACTGCGGGGTCATGCCCTTGACGGTGCCGTAGGTGCCCACCGGCATAAAGGCAGGGGTCTCCACCGTGCCGCGGGGGAAGGTCAGGCGGCCGCGGCGCGCCCGGCCGTCGCTGGCCAGCTGTTCGAAGGACATGAAGCATTCGTTACGCATGGAACTCTCTTCTTTCTGCAAGGCCCTCGAAAGGTTCAGGGCGTCTTGCGGGTCAAGTACATCGCATCGCCGTAGCTGAAAAACGCATAGCGCTCGGCGACGGCTTCGCGGTAGGCCGCCATGGTGGTCTCATGCCCGGCGAAGGAGGCCACCAGCATCAGCAGGGTGGATTCCGGCAGGTGGAAGTTGGTGATCAGGGCGTCCACGCAGCGCCACTGGTAGCCCGGGTAGATGAAGATATCGGTCTCGCCGCTGTAGGGGGCAATCTCACCGCTGGTGCGCTTGGCGCAGGCGCTCTCCAGGCAGCGCACGCTGGTGGTGCCCACTGCCACCACGCGGTTGCCGCGACGCTGTGTCGCACGCACCTGCTCGCAGACGGCCTCGCTGACCTCGATCCATTCGCTGTGCATCTGGTGCTCGCGGATATCCTCGGCGCGCACCGGCTGGAAGGTACCGGCGCCCACGTGCAGGGTGACGAAGGCGCTGGCCACGCCTTTCTCGGCAAGCGCCGCCAGCAGCGGCTTATCGAAATGCAGTCCGGCGGTGGGGGCGGCCACGGCGCCGTCGCGGCGGGCGTAGACGGTCTGATAGCGGTCGCGGTCGGCCAGCTCATCCTCGCGGTCGATATAGGGCGGCAGCGGCATATGGCCGTGCTGCTCCAGCAGCTCGATCAGTGGCGTTTCGCCGAGAAAACGTAGCTCGAACAGCGCCTCGCGACGCCCCTCCACCACGGCACGGATGCCGCCCTCGAAGACCAGCTCGGTGCCCGGCTTGGGTGACTTGCTCGAGCGTAGATGTGCCAGGCCGCGATGGGCGTCCAGCGGCCGCTCGAGCAGCAGCTCCACCTTGCCGCCGCTGGCCTTGTGGCCGTGCAGGCGGGCGGGAATCACCCGGGTGTCGTTGAATACCAGCAGGTCGCCGGGGGCCAGCAGCTCCAGCAGGTCGGGGAAGCGGCGATGGGCCAGCGCGCCGCTGGCGCCCTCCACGCACAGCAGGCGGCAGTCGCTGCGCTGCTCGGAAGGGTAGCGGGCGATCAGCGCCTCGGGCAGTTCATAGTGAAAATCGGCGCGCTGCATGGGCAGTATCGGAATCCGGTGGCTCTGGGCAAGCCGCTAAGGATACCGGTTCACCCGGACGAAGTCAGGCCCGCGATTGACCTCCTGCGGGGCCCACGTATAATGCTTCGCGCGTTGCCGGCGTGGCGGAATTGGTAGACGCAGCGGATTCAAAATCCGCCGGGTGCAAGCCCTTGTCGGTTCGAGTCCGACCGCCGGTACCATCAAGCAGCAGCTTGTTTCTCCTTCCTTACCTCGCATTTCCTGCCATCATGACTGGGCTCTGTGCCCGTTCTTCCTAGTAGCTTTTAGGCTACAATGTTCTCGATGATGGAGCTGACGCACTACCTCACCGCTGATGGCCATGACCCCTTCCAATCCTGGCTGGACGCCACCAAGGCCAAGGATCGTCAGGCCGCCATGCGCGTGCTGACACGCCTCAACCGCTTGGCCGCTGGCAATGCCGGCGACACCAAGTCCGTGGGTGATGGAGTGCTGGAGCTGCGGATCGACTACGGCCCTGGCTACCGGGTGTATTACGCCAAGGTGGGCAGGCGCCTGGTGATGTTGTTGATCGGGGGCACCAAGAAGCGCCAGCAGGCCGACATCGAGCAGGCCAAGGCGTTTCTGGCCGACCACCGAAGGAGAGCCCGGAGATGAAAAGCCACGACGATGCTGTGATTGAGATGCTGCGCGATGACCCGGCGATGGCCGTTGACTACCTGCGCGCCGCCTTCGATGAGCTGGACGAGGAGGGCGGAGAGTCTGCCTTTCTGATGGCCCTACGCCATGTGGTGGAAGCCCAGGGTGGCATGGCTGCTGTGGCCGAGCGTGCCAAGGTCTCACGGGAGAGCCTGTACCGGGCGCTCTCTCCCAAGGGCAATCCCACCTTGCGCACCATGACCGCCGTCATCAAGGCGACCGGTATCCACTTCCACGACCTGACGCATCATGCTTCGTGAGGTGGTCGGCAAGCGTGGCAGGGTGTGGCATCCCGTATCGCCCTAGCGCATTTCGAGTATTGGGATAGGAATTGGGATACGAGCGGCTGCTGGTGTTTCTGCGCACCCCGCGTCAGCCCTCGGCCACCGTCTGGTCGCTGCCATCCTCCCTTACGGGCTGGCATTTTCGCCGCCGCGCAGCCGCAGGCTCGCGATGGCAGATGGCCATGGCCCCGTCCAGGCTCGTGGCTACGCCGTCCCAAGGTAGCGGTGAGCCGGCCAGGTGGCAGTGGTAGAGAGCATCGTCATCGACCTCGACGCGATGAATGTCGTTGCCCTGATCATCCTGCCACCAGTCGGCGTGAACATGCTGCCAGTGGGGCTGCAGTGGCTTGGCAAAGGTGATGTTCATGGCGGCTGTCCCTCCTCGAATGAGCCTTGCTGGCCGCCGTGCCAGGTGCACGCTGTTTTCTCATGGTGCGGGCTTCCTGCCCGGGCCTGCGGCGTCGAGAGCCCGCCGCCTGGTTCCTTGTCCCCTATTAGACAGGCTAGTAGAAAAACGGTGTTTGTAAACGCTGTTCTTTAATCTGTTGCCACTCCCTGAGCGCCAGACCACGACACCGTCGCCTGGAACGCCGCTAAGCTGTGTCAAGAGAAGGGAAGTGCTCGCCTCATGGCCAGAGTGCCTCGGGCTGTGCTTAGCTGAGAGCAGCAGGCATGGCGGGAGTGAGTTGCACGGTGCACGTCCCGCAGCCGGCCCCTTCGCTGGGGCGCTGCTCGGTAGCGAGCAGGAAGGGTCGGATAACCCATGAGTCACGGGAACAAGGAGTCCGCTATGGGGGTGAAGTGGTTCGCCGCGGTGCTGATCGGGCTGGGCCTGGCGCTGGCGCTGTTCGGCCTGCAGGCCTGGAACCCGGTCGCCTTCGTCGGGGTAGCGCTGACGGCGCTGGGCGTGGTGGTGCTGGTGACCGCCCGTCGCTCGCCTCGTTAGGGAGCATCGATAGGGCCTGACAGGGCCGCTGCTTGGGCTTATGATGGCCAAAAGCCACAGTCCTTCTCCCGCTTGCGGGCGAAGGACTGTTTTTGTTGCACGGTCGGCGTTGCGTCTAGGCAGCGTTGACTGGCTGAGGAGGTGCTATGTCGTCCCGTCCCCCCATCATCATCAACCGCCTCGATGCCGAGCGGCTGCAGCGCCTGATTGACGCGGCGAGCGATAAGGATCGCTTCGTGGCCGACCTGCTGGAAGTCGAGCTTGAGCGGGGCGAGGTCATCGACCCGGAGGATATCCCCGAGGACGTGGTCAGTATGAATAGCCAGGTGCAGTTTACCGACCTGACCCGCGGCCGGCAGATGATCCGCACCCTGGTCTACCCGCATGCCCTGGCCGACACCGAGGATGGCCTCTCGGTGATGGCGCCGATCGGCGCCAGCCTGATCGGGCTGCGCATCGGCGATACCATCGACTGGCCGCTGCCGGGCGGCGGCGAGGCAACGCTGCGCATCGATGCCATCCTCTGGCAGCCGGAGCGCGAGGGGCAGTTCCACCGCTGAGCCGCCAAGATCGCCGAAGGCTCGACACCTGCAAGGAGAGACAAGGATGCCGTTCACGCTATGGATGTCGCTGGTAGCGGTTTGCGCCATGGGGGCCATGTCGCCCGGGCCCAGCCTGGCGCTGGTGCTGCGCCATACCCTTGGCGGTGGGCGCGCCCCGGGGGTGATGGCGGCGCTCTCCCATGCCCTGGGGGTGGGGTTCTATGCCCTGCTTACCGTGTGGGGGCTGGGCGCGCTGATCGTGCGCTTTCCGCTGCTGTTTCAGCTGATTACCTGGGGCGGGGCGGCCTACCTGGCCTGGCTGGGTATCCAGGCCCTGCGGGCCGGGCGGGGCGGCACGCTGGAGGCCAGCGGCCTGGCCACCACTCGCGGCCAGGCGGCCCGCGACGGCATGCTGGTGGCGCTGGGCAACCCCAAGCTGATCCTCTTCTTTATCGCCCTGCTCAGCCAGTTCGTCACCCCGGAGATGAGCCTGGCCGCCAAGGCGATCATCGTGCTCACCGCCATGGTCATCGACGGTGGCTGGTACGTGCTGGTGGCGGTGTCACTCTCGCACTCCCGCGTGCTGCCCTGGCTGCAGGCCAGGGCCCACTGGATTCACCGCCTGACCGGGGTGATCCTGCTGGCCTTGGCCCTTCGGGTGGTGCTCGGCCCGATCGGCTGACCGGCGGCTGCGTTGACAGCAAGTGCCGCATCGCTGGGATGCTCGCGGCTCGGCGATGCTAGCCTCAAGGCTGTTGCCTGAGCGGACACCCTGCCGATGCACCATCAGCCAAATCCACCGCGCACCCTGGCGCTGGTTCTCGATGAGGACCCCGACGTGGTTGCCATTCTCTCGCTGCAGCTTCACCTGCTGGGCATGGAGAGCCGCTGCTGTCGGCGAACCCTGTCGCTGCTCGACGAGGTGGCCGCCTGCCAGCCCGAGCTGGTGATCATGGGGCTGGAGTTCGGCGACCCGGACGGCATCGCTCTGCTGCGCAAGCTGGCTGAACAGGAGTATGCCGGCTGGGTGCTGCTGCTCGGTGGCGTCGAGCGCAAGATCTCGCGCATCGCCGAGCGCGTTGGGCAGACCCTGGGGTTGCAGATGCTGGGCTCGCTGGACAAGCCCATGCGTCTGGCCGAGCTGCGCCAGCGGCTGAGCGGGCTGCGCATCGGCCGGGAGCCGGCCATCGTCCCCGAGAGCGCCCCCTTCTTCTCCGCCGAGGAGCTGGAGCGGGCCCTCGAGCAGGGCGAGCTGACTCTCCACTATCAGCCCCAGTTCGAGCTGGTCAGCGGGCGGCTCAGCGGCGTTGAAGCGCTGGTCCGCTGGGTCCACCCGGAGATCGGCCTGATCGGGCCGGCCAGCTTCCTGCCCATGCTCACGCCCGGCCAGAGCCGGCGCCTGACCCGCCACGTGCTGCACCAGGCGCTGGTCGATGCCGAATGCTGGCAGCGCCTGAGCCTGGCGCTGTCGGTATCGGTCAATGTCACCGCCGATGACCTGATGGCGCCGGACCTGCTGGCCCGGACCCGTCAGCGGATCCCGGGAGCGTCACCGCCGGTGGTGCTCGAAATCACCGAGACGGCGGCCATGGACGATGAGCTGTTGGGATCGGAGATTGCCGCCCGGCTGCATCTGGCCGGGCTGGAGGTGTCGGTGGATGACTTCGGTGTCGGCTTCTCGTCTCTCTCCCGGCTGCAGATGCTGCCGATCAGCGAGCTCAAGATCGACCGCAGCTTCGTGCGCCACCTGCAGGACGACACCCAGGACGCCGCCATCGTCGAAGCGGTGGCGCTGCTGGGGCGTCGCCTGGGGATCCGGGTGGTCGCCGAAGGCGTCGAGGAGTTGGAGTGCCTAGGCCTGCTGGCTCGCTTCGGCTGCACCCATGTGCAGGGCTTCGGCCTGTCGCGGCCGGTGCCCGCCGAGGCGATTCCCGGCCTGGCGCTGGCTCAGTCGCCGATACGCGCCAGGATCGCCGCTAGCGGCGCATCGCCTGGCAGCACGCCGTAGACCGGGGCCGCCTCGACGCCGAGCCGGGTGCGACAGAAGGTCATGGCCACCTCGCTGGGGGCATGGCGCAGCAGCAGCGAGGCCTGCAGGCACTGGGCCAGACGCTGGGTGAGCCAGCGGGCGCGGGGCTCCAGGGCCTCGGCGGAGCGCCCCAGTTCGCGCTCGAGCCCGGCCAAGGCGAGGTCGAAGTCGGGCTGCTGGCCGTGGGCGGCGGCGAGCTCGTCGTGCAGGGCCTGCAGCGAGGCCGGATGGCGCGCCAGGACCCGCAGCACGTCGAGGCAGATCACGTTGCCCGAGCCCTCCCAGATCGAGTTCACCGGCGCCTCCCGGTAGAGCCGCGCCAGCGGTGTCTCCTCCACGTAGCCGATGCCGCCGAGACACTCCATGGCCTCGGCCATGAAGCCCGGGCCGCGCTTGTTGTGCCAGTACTTGGCCAGCGCCGGCAGCAGCCGGGCCAGCGCCGCTTCCCGATCATCGCCCCGGGCGGCGCCGTCGAAGGCCCGGGCGGCGCGCAGCACCAGGGCGGTGCCTGCCTCCACCTCCAGCGCCAGGTCGGCGATCACCGCGCGCATCAAGGGCTGCTCGGCCAGCGCTCGGCCGAAGGCGTGGCGCCCCCGGGCGTGGTGCCAGGCCTCGGTCAGCGCCTGGCGCATCATGCCCACCGGCGCCGTGGCGGCGTCCAGCCGGGTCTGCTGGACCATGTCGAGGATGGTGGCTACGCCGCGGTCGGGCTCGCCGATAAGCGTCGCCCAGGCGCCGCGGTACTCGATCTCGGCAGAGGCGTTGGCGCGGTTGCCGCATTTCTCCTTGAGCCGCTGCAGTTCGATGGCGTTGCGCTCGCCGTCCGGGGTGAAGCGCGGCACCAGGAAGCAGCCCAGCCCGCCTTCGGTCTGGGCCAGGGTCAGGAAGGCGTCGGACATGGGGGCGCTGCAGAACCACTTGTGACCGGTGAGTCGCCACGCCTCGCCCGCCGGCTCGGCACGGGTGGTGTTGCGGCGCACGTCACTGCCGCCCTGCTTCTCGGTCATTGCCATGCCCAGGGTCAGGCCGTGCTTCTCCGACGCCGGCAGGGTGCGCGGGTCATAGGCGTGGGCCAGCAGGCCCGGCGTCCAACGCGCCTCGACCTCCGGGTCGCGGCGCAGCACCGGCATGGCGGCATGGGTCATGGTGACCGGGCAGCAGACACCCGGCTCGGCCTGGGTCAGCAGGTAGAGGGCCGCCACATGGGCCTGGTGGCCGCCGCGTCCCTCCTCCTCCCAGGCCACGGCATGCCAGCCGTTTTCCAGCGCCAGCGCCATCAGCGAATGGTAGGCCGGATGGTAGCTCACCTCGTCCAGCCGCCGGCCGTGGCGGTCGAACAGCCGCAGCTCCGGCGGATGGTGGTTGGCGGCTTCGCCCAGGGCGGCGACCCGGGGGCTGCCGACCTCGCGGCCCAGCGGGGCCAGGCGCTCGACAACCCAGGCAGGCGCCTCCCGCGCCAGCGCCTCGCGCAGCGGGATGTCGCCGGTAAGCCGGTCGCGTTCGCCCGGCGGTGCGGGCTGGTTGTTCACCTCGTGGGTTGCCAGCCGCGTGCGGGGTGCCCGGTCGGTCATGGCAGCGCTCCTCGGGGGCCTGTTCGCAGCATGGTCATTGTGCCCGCGGCGGTCAACGTGACGATGCGCGTGACGCGGTGGCGAGGGCTGGGTAGGCTGGGGGCAGACTTGCTGTGGAGAGAGCCGTGACGGTCCCCGCCCCCCTCGACCAGGCGCTGCCGGCGCCGCGCATTGCCGACGAGTCCATCCAGCTGGTGGATGCCCGCAACCGCCCCTGCGGCAGCGCTCCGCGGGCGCTGATGCGCCGCTTCCGGTTCTGGCATCGCGCGACCTATGTGGTGGTGTGCAATGCCCGCGGCGAGCTCTGCGTGCAGCGCCGCACCCTGACCAAGGAGGTGTTTCCCGGCGCCCTCGACCTCGCCGCCGGTGGCGTGGTCGGTGCCGGGGAGGCGGTGCACGTGGCGGCTCGCCGTGAGCTGGCCGAGGAGCTGGGGATCCGCGGAGTGCCGCTGCGCTATGCGCTGCAGTTCGTGCATGCCCAGGGCGGCAACCATATCTTCGGCAGCGCCTTCGTCGTCGACTACGATGGCCCCCTGACCCTGCAGGCCGACGAGGTCGCCGAGGCCTTCTGGGTCCCCCTGGGCGAGGCGCTGACGATGGCCCAGGTCACCCCGGATACCCGCCAGGCGGTGGAGGCGCTGGTGCGGGAAGGCTGGCTTAACGCGCCGGCATGACGCCGCCGGCGGCCGCGGCGGGCTGGCGCCGCCGCAGACGACGTGGCATCGTGATAGGTGACTCCAAGGCAGGCAAACCATGTCCATTCATGACCATGAATGCCGCACCTACAGCGGCGAACCGTTCAATCTGGCAGCCCTGCAGGGGCAGGTGCTGTTGATCGTCAATGTGGCCAGCCGCTGCGGCTTCTCCTCCCAGCTGCGCGACCTGGAGCGGCTCTATCGTCGCCATCGCGAGCGGGGCTTCACGGTGCTCGGCTTTCCCTGCAACCAGTTCGCCCGCCAGGCACCGGAGTCGGCGCTGGATTTCTGCGTCCACTGCTCACGGGAGTACGGCGTGACCTTCCCGCTGATGCAGAAGGTCAAGGTCAATGGGCGCGGCGCGCATCCGCTGTTCGTGGAGCTCAAGCGCGCAGCGCCGGGGGTGCTGGGCACCACGGTAATCAAGTGGAACTTCACCAAGTTTCTGGTGGCGCGCGACGGGCGCGTGCTGCAGCGCTTCTCACCGGGGGAGAACGGTGAGGCCCTGGAGCTGGCCCTGGAGCGGGCTCTGGATGAACATTGAACTCAGTGGGGCGTTTCGCCCCGGGCGATCATCACCCGCAGCATGAGCTCGTTCCAGCGGTGGCGTGTCATCATGGTGGTCAGCCCCGAGAACAGCGACCAGCTCATGCGTCGCCAGCCCTTGAGCCGCAGGTTGTGGGCCACCAGCCGCTGCATCAGCTTGTAGTCGTCGAACTCTCGCCATTCGCCTGCCATGGACATCTGGTTGCGCGCCAGCACCGGCGCCAGCTCGATGCGAAAGACCCACTCCAGCTCGTTCAGGGTCAGGTCGTGGTGCTCGATCACCTCCACCATCCGCGCGAAATCGCGCTCGCTCGGTTCGCGGTCTAGCCACAGCGGGGCCAGCGCCAGCCACAGCTCGCCGCGCTCATCGACCAGCGTCTGCGCATCCATCGTCGTCTCCTGCCTGCGCGTTACCCGGGAAAGGCATCCTGCCCCACTCGGCGGCGCGGCTCAAGAGCGGGGCAGGACAGGGGCGGACAGGACGGGTGGCGGCCGCTAGAATATCGCCATAGCCTACTTTACTCGCTCGGGCGGCGCCTGCGGGGCGCCCGCCATCAACAACGAGGTCTGTCGTGATCATCAAACCCAAGGTTCGCGGTTTCATTTGCACCACTACCCATCCCGTCGGCTGCGAGAAGAACGTGCTCGAGCAGATCGAGGCGACTCGCGCCCGCGGCCTGAACGCCCAGCAGGGCCCCAAGAAGGTACTGGTCATCGGCGCCTCCAGCGGCTATGGCCTGGCGGCGCGTATCACCGCCGCCTTCGGCTACGGCGCCGACACCCTGGGGGTCTTCTTCGAGAAGCCCGGCAGCGAGAAGAAACCCGGCACCGCCGGCTGGTACAACAGCGCCGCCTTCGACCGCTTCGCCAAGTCCGAGGGGCTCTACAGCCGCTCGATCAACGGCGACGCCTTCTCCCACGAGGTGCGCGAGAAAGCCATCGAGCTGATCCAGCAGGACCTGGGGCAGGTCGACCTGGTGGTCTATTCGCTGGCCTCGCCGGTGCGCAAGCTGCCCGACTCGGGCGAGCTCAAGCGCTCCAGCCTCAAGCCGATCGGCGAGACCTATCGCGCCACCGCCATCGACACCAACAAGGACACCATCATCGAGGCCGAGGTCGAGCCCGCCACCGAGCAGGAGATCGAAGACACCAAGGCGGTGATGGGCGGCGAAGACTGGGAGCTGTGGATCGAGGCCCTCGATCGCGCCGGCGTGCTGGCCCCCGGCGCCCGCAGCGTCGCCTTCAGCTATATCGGCACCGAGATTACCTGGCCGATTTACTGGCATGGCGCCCTGGGCAAGGCCAAGGAGGATCTCGACCGCGCCGCCGGCGAGATCGATGCCCGGCTCAAGGCCAGCGGGGGTGGCGCCAACGTGGCGGTGCTCAAGTCGGTGGTGACCCAGGCCAGCGCCGCCATTCCGGTCATGCCGCTCTATATCGCCATGGTCTACAAGGTGATGAAGGAACAGGGCCTGCACGAGGGCACCATCGACCAGCTCAACCGCTTGTTTGGCGAATGCCTCTACGGCAGCGACTGCAAGATCGACGAGGCGGGCCGGCTGCGTTTGGACGACTGGGAGCTGCGCGACGACGTCCAGCAGGCGTGCAAGGCGCTGTGGCCCAAGGTGACGACCGAGAACCTTTTCGAGATCACCGACTATGCTGGTTACAAGCACGAGTTCTTGAAGCTGTTCGGGTTCGAGCGCGACGACGTCGATTACAATGCCGATGTGAACCCGGACGTGAGCTTCGATGTCGTGACGGTATAGTCCCGGCGAATCGAGGTCCCGTACCCGATGGGCCGGGCACACACCCCAAGGAAGCGCTGAACAAATCGCCGAGCGAGATGAAGCGCAAGGCGCCCGGCGCACAGGAACCGGAGCATATGGGGTATATGTGAGGATTCCGCGCACCGCGCAACGCAGCGATTCGCTCGCGCAGGCATTTGTGCAGTGTTTCCCCAAGCCGATGGAGAGCTGCGATGGACACCAGGGAAAGCAAGACCTTGGAAGAGGAGCGCCAGCACCTCAAGGAAGTGAGGGAGCCGGAGGATTTCGACAACCCGGAGCCGGACGAGGATCAGCCGGAGGCCAAGCAGTCGCCCCAGAACCTGCACTGGGTGCTGCTGGTGGCGGCGCTGATCGCCGGGGCGATTCTGATCTTCACGCTGGTCTGGCCCTGAGGCCCCCACCCGCCGGCCCGGCGATCGGTAAGGGCCGTTCGCGTTGAGCGAGCGGCCCGATAATCGCTGCGTTGCCAGCCGATGTTCGGCGCGGCCCGTGCCAATCGAGTAAGATCACAGCCTCGATTCGGCTCACGGCGCTGCGTTCCATGCCCGATACCCCCATCCCGCAATCCGCGACATCGCCGACCCGTCGGGTCGGCGTTCTCACCCTGCCCGGCTTCTCGCTGCTCGCCCAGGCCTGTGCGCTGGAACCGCTGATGGTGGCCAACCAGCTGGCCGGCTGTCGCCTCTACCGGGTGCAGGCCTTCAGCGCCGACGGCCGTGAGGTGCCGAGCCTGGCCGAGCTAAGCCTCGCCGCCGGCCAACCCGTCGAGAGCGTGCCGGATGAGCTGGAGATGCTGATCGTATGCGCCCCGAGCCCGCTGCCTGCTGCCGTCGAGTCGCTGCCCCTGGCCTGCCTGCGCCGGCTGGGGCGCAGCGGCGTGGTGCTGGTGGGGGTCGGTGGGGGGACCGAGTTGCTGGCCCGCGCCGGCGTGCTGGACGGCTACCGTGCCACCCTGCCGTGGCAGCGTTTCGCCGCCTTCACCCGCGCCTTCCCGCGGGTGCGACTCACCCAGCAGCTGTTCGAGATCGACCGTGACCGCCTCACCTGCGGCGGTGGCACGGCGGCGATGGACATGATGATGACCCTGATCGCCGCCCATCACGGCAGCGAGCTGGCCGAGCGGGTCTCCGAGCACTTCGTGCTGGAGCGCATTCGCATGGCCGACGAGCCCCAGCAGGTGCCGCTGCGTACCCGCCTGGGCCATGCCCCGGCGCAGCTGGTGGATGCGGTACAGCTGATGGAGGCCAACATCGAGGAGCCGCTGACCACCCATGAGCTGGCCGAGCACCTGGGGATCTCGCGACGCCAACTGGAGCGGCTGTTCAAGAAGTATCTGCAGGCGGTGCCCGGCCGCTACTACCTCGACCTGCGCCTGCAGGAGGCGCGTCGGCTCCTGCGCGAGAGCGAGCTGCCCGCCGGGGAGATCGCCCTGAAGACCGGCTTCTCCTCGCCGGCCCACTTCTCCACCGCCTACCGCAACCACTTCGGAGTGACCCCGCGCGAGGAGCGGCTGGGCTGAGCGCCATGGCGGGTCTGTCGCCGCTCAGGTGTCGGCTGCCTTGTGGGCTAGCAGGGTGCGAAACAGCGACCCCATCAGCACCGGCCGGTCGAGGGTGACGGTGAAACCGGCGGCTTCCAGCAGGGGGCGGGCCTGGCGGGTGATATCGGTGGCCAGCGCCGAGGTCAGGACGTTGAGCGCTCGGCGCGTCACCCGGGCAGGGGACTCATCGGCCTGGAACTTGTCCATCACGCACAGCTGGCCGTCTGTGTTCAGGACGCGGTGGGCCTCGGCCAGGCCCCGCTCGGGGTGGGGCATCACCGCCAGGATCAGGTGCATGATCACCGCGTCGAAGCTGCCGTCAGGGTAGTCCAGCGCCTCGGCGTCCATCACGCGACAGAGCGCGTCAATGCCCAGGTGCTCGGCACGGGCTTCCAGGCGCTTGACCATGGCCGGCGACAGGTCGGTGGCATGCAGCTCCACGTCCCGCGGCAGCCAGGGCAAGTCCAGCCCGGTGCCGGCGCCGACCAGCAGCACGCGCATGCCGGGTTGCCAGTCCACCTGCTCCAGGGACACCTGGCGTGCCTTGCGAAAGGCGCGATCGGCCACCGCATCGTAGATCGGCGAGTAGAGGCCGTAGCGGATTCGATTCCAGCGGGTGGTATTGAACATGGCTCGCTCCTTGCCAGACCAACAGTCTAGCAGCCTGTGGGACTTAACACTGATCCGCTACACGATCCTGACCGGCGGTGATGACACCCTGCGGTCACAGCCTTTTTCACAAGTCGGGGTCCCATTGCTGAAAGCCAGCGCGAGGCGCGCTCCCTATACTCGGGTGATACTTCGCTTGCCTATTTCTCGATGGAGGGAGACCGACATGAGCCAGACCCCGACCCGCGCCGATTTCGATCAGTACATGGTGCCCAACTACGCCCCCCAGGCCGCCATCCCGGTGCGCGGTGAAGGCAGCCGCCTGTGGGACCAGCAGGGGCGCGAGTACATCGACTTCGCCGGTGGTATCGCGGTGAACTCCCTGGGTCACTGCCACCCGGTGCTGGTCGAGGCGCTCACCCAGCAGGCGGGCAAGCTCTGGCACCTCTCCAACGTCTACACCAACGAGCCGGCCCTGGCGCTGGCGCGCAGCCTGGTGGAGCGCACCTTTGCCGACAAGGTATATCTCTGCTCCTCGGGCGGCGAAGCCAATGAGGCGGCGCTCAAGCTGGCGCGTCGCTGGGCCCACGATACTGCCGGCGAGCACAAGCACCGCATCGTCTCCTTCTCGCAGTCGTTCCACGGCCGTACCTTTTTCACCGTCAGCGTCGGCGGCCAGCCCAAGTACTCCCAGGGCTTCGGGCCGGTGCCCGGCGGCATCGTCCACGGCGAATTCAACGACCTGGACAGCGTGCGCAATCTGATCGATGACGACACCTGCGCGGTAATGGTCGAGCCGATGCAGGGGGAGGGCGGCATCGTGCCGGCCACGCCCGAGTTCCTGCAGGGGCTGCGCGACCTGTGCGATGCCCACGATGCCCTGTTGATCTTCGACGAGGTGCAGACCGGCGCCGGCCGAACCGGCAGCCTGTTCGCCTACATGGAGTACGGCGTCACGCCGGATATTCTGACCAGCGCCAAGTCGCTGGGCGGCGGTTTCCCGGTGGGCGCCATGCTGACCACCGACCGCATCGCTCCCTCCATGGCCATCGGCACCCACGGCTCCACCTATGGGGGCAATGCCCTGGCCTCCGCGGTGGCCCTGGCCGCCGTCGAGCATATTGACACCCCGGAGGTGCTGGCCGGCGTCAAGCGTCGCCACGATCTGTTTCGCGAACACCTGGAGGCCATCAACCGCCAGCACGGCGTCTTTCAGGAGATTCGCGGTATGGGGCTGCTGATCGGTGCCCAGATGGCGCCCGAGTACGAGGGGCGCGCCAAGGATATCCTGCCGCTGGCCATCGAGGAGGGACTGATGGCGCTGATCGCCGGCCCCAACGTGCTGCGCATGGCCCCCTCGCTGGTGATTCCCGAGGCGGATATCAGCGAGGGCATGGCGCGGCTCGAGCGCGCCGTGGCGAGGCTGGTGGCCGGCCAGTGAGGTCCGGGCATGCCCCGCAAGACGTCGACCCACGACTCGGAGATCCAGCCATGATGGTGGTACGCCCCGTGCGGCCGGCCGACCTGCCGGCCCTGGAGCGGCTGGCGGGCTGCGCCACGCCGCGCCTGACCAACCTGCCGGCCCATCGCGACCGCCTCGAGGAGCGCATCGCCCGCTCGCGGCAGGCGTTCGCCCGTGAGGTGGACTTCCCCGGCGACGAGCACTACACCTTCGTGCTCGAGGATCTGGAGCGCGGCGAGGTGGCAGGCACCGCCACCATTCGTGCCGAGGCCGGCGCCAGCGAGGCCTACTACACCTATCGCCAGGAGACCCTGATCCACGCCTCCCAGCAGCTCAACGTGCGCCGCGAGGTGCAGACCCTGGCGCTCTCCCACGAGGTCTCCGAGGCGACCCTGCTGTGCGCCCTGTCCCTGGACCCGCGCTACCGCGGCACCAGCGCCGAGAGCCTGCTGCGCCGGGCCCGGCTAATGTTCATCGCCCAGTACCCGGAGCGCTTCGCCGACATCCTGGCGATGGCCTTTCCCGGCTACCTGGACGAGGCCGGCGAGTCGCCGTTCTGGAACAGCGTGGGGTGCCATTTCTTCGTGCGCGACTACCATGAGATCAACTACCTGGCCGGGGTGCGCTCGAAGAGCTTCATCGCCGAGGTGATGCCGCAGTTCCCGCTCTACCTGGCGCTGCTCACCCCCCAGGCGCGCGCCGCCATCGGCCGCGAGCACCCCGACCACGAGGTCGCCATGGCCGAGATGCTGGCCGAGGGATTCCTGCGCTCGCGCCACGTCGACATCTTCGATGCCGGGCCGGTGATCAAGGGCGAGCGCGAGCGGCTGGCCAGCTTCCGCCGTGCCGCCTGGCACCCGGTGCGGGTGCGCCCGGCACATTTGCTGCCCGACGCCGAGCCCGCCATGGTGGCTAACCAGCGCCTAGGCGACTTCCGCTGTGTGGTGGCGCGCTATGCGCTGTCGCCCACCGGCCAGCTGATGCTCTCGCCGGCCCATGCCGATCTGCTGGGCGTGGAGGAGGGGCGGGCGGTGCTCGCCGCTCCCCTGGCCCTGCCCGGCAGCGACGACGACGAGCCCGGATTCGACGAGGGGGAGCTGTGATGCGTATTCGACCGATCGCCGAGGGCGACCTGGCGGAGCTGCAGGCCCTGGCCCGGGAGACCGGCGTGGGCTTCACCTCGCTGCCCGACAATCGCGAGTTCCTGGCGGCCAAGATCGCCTCGGCGGTCGCCGCCTTCGAGGAGCGCACGCCGGTGGACCGGCGCAACTACTTCTTCGTGCTGGAGGACGAAGCCAGCGGCGAGCTGGCCGGCTGCTGCGCCATCGAGGGGCAGGTGGGACGCGAGGTGCCCTTCTACCACTACCGGCTGGGTACCCTGGCCCACTCCTCGGTGCAGCTCGACCTGCACCGCACCATCGATACGCTCTTCCTGAGCTCGGACCATACCGGCGATGCCGAGGTGGCCTCGCTGTTTCTGCGCCCACAGTATCGCGGTGCCGACCGTCGCCATCAGCGCAACGGTGCCCTGCTGTCGATGATGCGCTGGCTGTTCATGGCCGAGTTCCGCGACCGCTTCCCCGACAAGGTGCTGGCGGAGATGCGCGGGGTGTTCGACGAGCGCGGCAAGAGCCCCTTCTGGGAGTGCCTGGGCAGCCACTTCTTCCCGCTGGACTTCGACGAGGCGGACCGCCTCACGGGGCTGGGCCAGAAGAGCTTTATCGGCGAGCTGATGCCCAAGTTCCCGATCTACACGCCCTTCCTCTCCGACGCCGCGCGGGCCTGCATCGGCCAGGTTCACGAGCATACCCGCCCGGCCCTGGCCATGCTCAAGAAGGAGGGGCTGCGCTGGGAAGGCTTCATCGACATCTTCGACGGCGGCCCCACGGTGGAAGCCTACATCGACGACGTTCGCGCCGTGCGCCGGTCGCGCCGCTGCCGGGTTGAGATCAAGCCGGCCGATGAAGTCCCGGCACAGCGCCCGCGGTGGCTGGCGGCCACCACCGGCATGGCGGACTTCCGCGCCGCCTGGGTCGCCGCCGGCCCCGACCAAGACGACATCATCACGCTCAACGCGCAGGAGGCAGAGCGGCTCGGCGTCGCCGCCGGCGATGCCCTGCGCGTCCTGGATACCGAGGAGACACCTTGATGAACGCCACGCAGCAGCTATTGATCGGGGACGCCTGGCAGGGGGGCGAGGCGGAAGGCTTCACCAAGCGCGACCCGGTCTCCGGTGAGACCCTGTGGCAGGGGGCAGCGGCCTCCGATGCCCAGGTAGGCGCGGCGGTGGCTGCGGCCCGGGCCGCCTTCCCGGCCTGGGCGCGCACCCCCTTCGCCGAGCGCCAGGCGCTAGTGGAGCGGTTCCGCGAGGTGCTGGAATCCCACCGCGAGGACCTGGCCCGGGCCATTGCCGGCGAGACCGGCAAGCCGCTGTGGGAGGCACGCACCGAGGTGGGCGCCATGATCGGCAAGGTGGCCATCTCGGTGCGCGCCTACCAGGAGCGTACCGGCATGCGGGAGCGCGACCTGGGCGATGCCCGCGCTGTGCTGCGCCACCGTCCCCACGGGGTGATGGCGGTGTTCGGCCCCTACAACTTCCCCGGCCATTTGCCCAACGGCCACATGGTGCCGGCGCTGCTGGCCGGCAACACGGTGGTCTTCAAGCCCAGCGAGCAGACCCCGCTGACCGCCGACCAGGCCCTGGCCTGCTGGCAGGAGGCGGGCCTGCCGGCGGGGGTGATCAACCTGGTGCAGGGCGGCGCACCGGTGGGCCAGGCGCTCTCGGCCCATCCCGACATCGACGGCCTGCTGTTCACCGGCAGTGCCAAGGTGGGGGGGCTGCTGCATCGCCAGTTCGCCGGTCAGCTGGACAAGATCCTGGCGCTGGAGCTGGGCGGCAACAATCCTCTGGTGATCAAGGACGTGCCCGACCAGGATGCCGCCGTGCTGACCATCCTGCAGTCGGCCTTCCTCTCCGGTGGGCAGCGCTGCACCTGCGCGCGGCGGCTGATCGTGCCGGAGGGGCAGGTGGGCGATCATCTGCTCGATGCCTTGAGTGATGCCATGGCCCGGCTGCGGGTGGCCGGCCAGTTCGACGAGCCGGCGCCCTTCTACGCCGGCCTGGTTAGCCCCGGAGCCGCCGACGGCCTGCTCAAGGCCCAGGATGATCTCGAGGCGCTGGGCGGCACGGTGCTCTCGCGCATGGAGCGGCTGCGCGAGGGCACCAGCCTGCTGTCGCCGGCGCTGATTGACGTCACCGGCCTGCCGGTGCCCGACGAGGAGCACTTCGGCCCGCTGCTCAAGGTGTATCGCTACCGCGACTGGGACGAGGCGATCGCCCTGGCCAACGACACCCGCTACGGTCTCTCCGCCGGCCTGATCGGCGGCGAGCGCGCCGACTGGGACGATTTCCTGCTGCGCATCCGCGCCGGGATCACTAACTGGAATCGCCAGACCACCGGCGCCTCCGGCGATGCCCCCTTCGGCGGCGTGGGGGACAGCGGCAACCACCGCCCGAGCGCCTACTATGCGGCCGACTACTGTGCCTATCCGGTGGCCTCCATGGAGAGCGAGGACCTCCACCTGCCCGATCAACTGCCGCCGGGGGTGAGCCTGTGAGCATCGACGACCGCCAAGCGGACTACCGGGAAGTCAACTTCGACGGCCTGGTGGGGCCGACCCACAACTACTCGGGCCTGGCGCTGGGCAACGTTGCCTCCATGACCCACGAGGGGCTGGTGGCCAACCCCCGCGAGGCGGCGCTGCAGGGGCTGGCCAAGATGAAGGCGCTAAAGGACGCCGGCTACGCCCAGGGCGTGCTGCCGCCCCAGCAGCGCCCCGACCTGGGGGCCTTGCGTGCGCTGGGTTTTGCCGGCAGCGACGCCGAGGTGCTGGCCCGGGCGGCGGGGGAGGCGCCCCAGCTGCTGCGGGCGGTCTGCTCCGCTTCCAGCATGTGGACAGCCAATGCCGCCACCGTGACCCCCAGCGCCGACGCCGCGGACGGCCGGGTGCACTTCACGCCGGCTAACCTGCAGTCGAGCTTCCACCGCTTCCTTGAGCCCGCCACCACCGGCCGGGTGCTGGCGGCGATCTTTCGCGACGAGGCCCGTTTCGCCCACCATCCGGTGCTGCCCGCCACCCCGGCGTTCTCCGACGAGGGGGCGGCCAATCATACGCGCCTGGCCGGCGATCACGGCGAGCCCGGCGTGCACCTCTACGTCTATGGCCGCCAGGCTTTCGGCTGGGGCAGCGAGCCGGGGGTGGCTCCCCGGCGCTTCCCGGCCCGCCAGACCCTGGAGGCGAGCCAGGCGGTGGCCCGCCAGCACGGCCTGACCGAATCGCAGACGGTATTCGCCCAGCAGCATCCCGAGGCGATCGACGCCGGCGTGTTCCACAACGACGTCATCGCGGTGGGCAACGGGCCGGTCCTGCTCTACCACGAGATGGCCTTCCTCGACGAGCAGGCCACCCTCGACGAACTGCGCGCCAAGCTGGCCACGCCACTGATCCCGGTGCGGGTGCCCACCGAGGCGGTGAGCCTCGCCGACGCCGTGGGCTCGTATCTGTTCAACTCCCAGCTGCTCTCCAACCCCGATGGCACCATGACCCTGGTGGTGCCCGGCGAGTGCCAGGAGAACGAAGCGGTGTGGCGCACTCTTCAGGACCTGCTGCTGGCGGGCCCCAATCCCATCGGCGAGGTGGTGGTCAAGGACGTCAAGCAGAGCATGCGCAACGGCGGGGGCCCCGCCTGCCTGCGCCTGCGGGTGGTGCTCTCGGCGGCGGAACGCGCCGCGCTCGCCGGCCGGGTACTGCTCGACGATGCCCTCTACGGCGAGCTCACCGCCTGGGTCGAGCGCCACTACCGCGACCGGCTGGCGCCCGCGGATCTCGCCGACCCGCAGCTGGCCGTGGAGTCGCTCAGCGCCCTGGACGAGCTCACTCGCATTCTGCAGATCGGCTCGGTGTATCCGTTCCAGCGGGGGTGAAGGGGCAGCCCCCTGAGCCCCGGCCCGTCTGCTGGCGAGCCGGGGCTTTAACGATTATGGTGGAGCCTCACCGCTAAGGATGGTTTCAGGAGCCCCGGCATGACCGAAGCAGCCCGCATTGAGCGGCTGAGCGCAGACGCCGAGACATGACGGCTGTTTCACCGCTGGCGCTGTACCGCGAGGCGGTGGAGCGCCAGGGCTTCGTGCCGGATGAGGCGCAGCGGACTGCCGCCGTCCGGCTCGACGCCTGCCACCGGGCGCTGCACGATAACGCCGCCTCAGATGGGTGCCAAGCCATACCCGGCGTCTATCTCTGGGGCCCGGTGGGGCGCGGCAAGACCTGGCTGATGGACGGCTTCCACCGACATCTCCAGGTGCCCGCCCGGCGCTTGCACTTCCACCATTTTATGCGCTGGGTGCACCAGCGCCAGTTCCAGCTGAGTGGCACCGCCGACCCACTCATCGCGCTGGCGCGGGAGCTTGCGGCTGAGGTGCGCGTGCTCTGCCTCGATGAGCTGTTCGTCAACGATATCGCCGATGCCATGCTGCTCGGCCGACTACTGGGCGCGCTGTTCGACGAGGGACTCGTGCTGGTGTGCACATCGAATCAGGCACCGGATGGGCTCTATGCCGACGGTTTCAACCGCGACCGCTTCCTGCCTGCCGTGGCGGCCATGAGGCGTTGCATGGAGGTGGTCGAACTGGATGGTGGGCAGGACCACCGGCTGCACCCAGGCAAGCCCTGCCAGCGCTACTGGGTGAGCGAACCCGGCCGCCCGAGTGTACTAGCGGCCGTTTTCGAGCGCTTGAGCGAGGAGGAGACGACGAGCACCGAGCCCAGCGCCGAGTTCATCGAGCTGGGGCATCGCCGGATTGCGGTGGAGCGGTGCAGCGAGCGGGTGGTGTGGTGCCGCTACGCTGAGCTGTGCGAGCAGCCGCTGGCCGCGCTGGACTTCATTGCGCTGGTCGACGAGTTCGACCATATCCTGCTCAGCGAGGTACCGCAGCTTAACGATGCCCATGCTCTGGGCGGCATCGCGCGTGGTACCGAGGATGGTATCGAGCGTGTCGAGGCCGGGGAGAGGGAGCTGCCGCCGCTCTCGCGCCGCGACGACGGCGTGCGTCGCTTCATCGCCCTGGTGGATGAATGCTACGACCGTCGCGTACCGCTCTATGTGGAAGCCGAGGTGCCCATGGAAGAGCTCTATCCCCACGGCTATCTCGCCTTCCCGTTCTGTCGTGCCCTGAGCCGCCTGCAGGAGATGCAGCTGGAAAGGTTTGGTGGACTACCTGCAAGCGGCTCAACCGACTACGTCATTCGGTAAGCGGCGCCCCGATACACTGCCTGAAAACCTCGATCATGGGGCCGTAATCGCAGTAGTAAGCAGCGATGTTGGCTCGAATCCACTCGTCCCGTTCCAGCCGGGCCCACGATATCTCGTAGCCGCAATTAATGATCAGATGCTCGAAGAGAATACGCTGCGCCCTGCCGTTGCCTTCCCGAAAGGGGTGCAGGACATTGAGATCGCCGTAGAACTCTGCGGCGGCAACTATCAAGTCGTCACGCTCAAGGTCTGTGTACCAGTTGGCTCGCACTAACTGTGTGAACAGCTTGTTGGCTTCCGGTTCAATGCGGTCGCAATGGCAAAAGCGCGTATCGCCTTTGGAAATATCTATGGTACGGATTTCGCCGGCCCAAGGATAAAGGTCACGGAAGAGCTGCCTGTGCAGCGCCTTGAGATAGTCAAAATCGTAGGGCGGGGGAGTGAAAGGAATCCCGTCGGCAGCAATGATCGTCAGCTCGCGTTCGGCTTCCTGCAGGATTGCATCGTCACGAATATCGAGGAGATTCTTGAAAACGCTGCTACCGTCGTAACAGTAGGGATCCTGGCCGACGCCGTACTTGTCCATGAAAACGGCTAGTGGCACGCTCAACGCTGGCGATATTTTTCCAGCGTGGCGGACTTGCTGGGCAGCGCGTGCAGTGGTGCATTGGGAGCCCTGAACCCTTCCAGGCGCAGGCTGGCCGCATAGTTGTGCTGCTTGACCTTGGCAAAATAGTCCTGCTTGGTCTTGAGGGATACCTTGGTCATGGGGATTGCCTCGAATTTTCCGATGCCCGTATTTTAACGTATATCGGCGCACGATGCTTCCTTCCCGAGCGCTAGTCGCTGTAGTCGGACCAGTCGCTGTCGCTGGAAAAGTGCCGGGACATCGGCCTGACAGCCGATGCCCAGGCTTCGAGCGTTAGCCGCTGGCCGCACCGCCCACCACGCCGCCGCGCAGGCCGCTTGCGTTGCCGCCGGCCTTGAGGTGGCTGGCCACGGCGTCCTCCGGCGAGCCGGCCATCTCGCGGAACATACCCATGGAGCCCAGCAGCGCCGAGGATTCGTAGGGCACGAAGACGCGCTCGCCCTCCTGGGCCATGGTCGGCAGCGCCTTGATATAGCTCTGGCCGAGCAGGTAGCCCACCACGGTACGCTTGTTCTCCTCGCTGTCGCCGATGGCGCCCAGCACCAGCTTGATCGACTCCTGTTCGCCCTGGGCACGCAGGATGGCCGACTCCTTATCGCCCTGGGCGTTGAGAATCGCCGACTCGCGCTGACCCTGGGCCATGGCGATGGCGGCGGCCTTCTCGCCCTCGGCCTCGGTCACGGTGGCGCGGCGCTTGCGCTCGGCGGCCATCTGCAGGCGCATGGCGGACTCCACCTCCTCGGGCATGGCGATGTCCTGCACCTCGACCCGGGAGATCTTCACCCCCCACTTGGAGGCGGGCTCCTCCATGGCGGCCTGGATCTCGTTGTTGACCTCGGCCCGGGACTCGAACAGCTTGTCGAGCTCCATCTTGCCCACCACCGAGCGCAGGGTGGTCTTGGCCAGCACCTCCACCGCCTGGCTCATGTTCTCGACCTCATAGACGGCGCGCCTGGGGTCGATGATCTGGTAGTAGAGCGCCCCGTTGATGCGCACCGTGACGTTGTCGGTGGTCACCACCGGCTGGCCGGGGAAGTCCATCACCGTCTCGCGGCGGTCGATGCGCGTCTCGTTGCTGGTGATGGCGTGGTACTCCTCGCCCATCTTGCGGTAGCGGATCATGGTGATGGCGCGGGGCTGGTCGATGAAGGGCACGATGATGTTGATACCGCTCTCCAGCACCCGGCTGAACGACCCCAGGCGCTCGATCACCATCACCTCCGACTGGCGCACGATCACCAGCCCCTTGGCGATGATCAGGATGCCGATGACGACGACGATCAGGGCGATGATCAGCCCCGGGCTGATGGGAAGGTCCATATCCATGTGGGTTACTCCGGGTCGTGGGTGGCGCGCCGGAAGGGCGTCGCCTGGGCGAGGCGGACGATGGCGGTGGTGCCGTCGAAGGCCTGGAAGATAACGGGGGTGCCTGCCGGCAGCTCGGTCTCGCCGCTCCTTTCCCCCGCTTCGTCGGCGACGCGCAGGCGATAGAAGTCGCCGTTGATCTTGATGCCGGTGGCGCCGTCGAAGTCGCGTTTGAGGGTGGTATAGGTGTGGCCCTTCTCCACCCCGGTGCCGGTGGTGCCGTAGGCCACCCCGCGGGGCGAGAACCAGGGGCGGATCTTCCACACGGCCAGCGGCACCAGCACGCCGGACAAGACGCCCATGCCCAGCAGCTGCCAAGGCAGCGATAGCCCCAGGGTGGCCAGGGCGGCTGTGAGCAGGGCGGCTGCGGCCAGTGCCAGCAGCACCAGGCCGCCGGAGGTCAGCTCGGCCAGGCCCAGCAGCAGGGCGATGATCAGCCAGATGAGAGAGGGGTTCCAATCCATGGTGGTTCCGTGGCTCGGGCAGCATGTGGCTCGGAAAAAATGAGGCAGAGCTCATGTGTGAGTGTCATCACGAGGGTACTCGGTTACCGCGTTACGGGCTACGCTTACCGGCTGCTTTCAGACACGCGCGCACAGATAAGGGGGCATCGCTCGATACCCGGGAACCCGTTGCGCCGATGGCGTTCCAACCAGGGCAGGCAATTCGCTTACCCTTGGTTGGCCCACAGGTATCAGACGGAAGGGCCTCCCGACGTGCTACACCCGCAAGGAGCTTCATGATGACCCATCGACAGACCCCCAGGCCGAACCGCAAGGATGATATTCGCGCCATCGCCGCCGGCCGCCCCCAGGCAAGGCTTGGCTGGTGGGCCGCGGCGCTGGGCGCTGCCGCCCTGGCCGGGGCCGGGCTGCTGGCCCAGCCGGCCATGGCCAGCAGCCATGGCGATGATCATGCCCATGGTGAACACGGCGATGCTCCTCACGCCGAGGAGCATGCCGACAACCCGGCGGTGCAGGCCTACCGGGAGGCCAATGACCGCATGCATGAGGGCATGATGGTCGGCTTCACCGGCGATGCCGACGTGGACTTCGCCCGCGGCATGATCCCCCATCACCAGGGGGCCATCGATATGGCCAACATCGTGCTCGAGCACGGCGAGGACGAGCAGATCCGCGAGCTGGCGGAAGAGATCATCGCGGCCCAGGAGGAGGAGATCGCCTTCCTGCGCGACTGGCTCGAGGCGCATGGCCACGCCGTCGACTGACCGCTACCGGCGGCATTGCTACTACCCTGCGCAGGCGGCCTCCGGGCCGCCTGCCTGCGTCAGGCAGCAGAGGCTGCCATCGCGGTAGATGGGGTAGATGGCAAGGGGGGCAGCGTGACAAGCGCCCCTGCCGAAGGGGCAGGGGCGCTACGGGGTATTTTGTGATACCCCACTGCCGCTCCCGAGGAGACGCCGATGCTTACTCGGCGGCGCTGCGGGCGGCGGCGAGCCACTCATCGACGGTATCGCGGTTCTCGGCGATCCACTCGGCGACCAGCGGCCGGACCTGGGCATCGGTGAGGTCCTGCTCGTCCATGGCACCGTCCACTTCGCTGATCCACTCCAGGGGCAGGCGCACCTGGCGGAACAGCTCGGCCGCGGCCGGGTTGGCCTCGAGGAAGGCGTTATTGGCCGCCACCTGAATGTCGGCGGCCACGAAGCCCATCTCGATGGGGTCGCTGACCGCGCCTGCGACGCCCTCGGCGCGCTCGGCCTCGTCCTCGACGATGCCCGGGGCGTTGATCCACATCACGTCCTCGCCGGGCACCAGGGAGAGCAGCCAGGCGCTGGGCCCCCAGGTGTAGTAGAGCGCCGGCTCGCCGGCCTGGATGCGCGACAGCGCCTCGGCGAAGTTGGCGGCGTAGCCGGCATCCACGTGGTTGATATGGTCGCGTAGCTCGAACTTATCGAGCATGGCATTGATGCCCTCGTGGCAGCCCCACCCCGGCGGGCAGCCGAACAGGTCGGCTTTGCCATCACCGGTGGCATCGAAAGCGGCCTTCACCTCGTCGCGGGTGAAATCCTCGATGCCGGTGATCTCATACTCCTCGATGGAGGGCGTGTCGGCCAGATAGCCCTGGATACCGCAGGCAGTGCAGAGCGGATCGAAGATGGTGGCGACCTCGTCGAAGTTGTCCGGCAGCTGCGGGCTGTGCAGCGGGAACCAGCCGTTAGGCCAGTAGTCGGCGTCACCCTCGGAGACCGCCAAGTAGGCCACCGGATTGGAGAGCGAGATCGGGGTCTGGACCTCATAGCCGAGCTCCTCGAGCAGCTCGACGAAGGCCCAGCTCACCGGTACCGCCGAGGTCCAGGTGGCCACGGCGGGCTGTACCGATACGCCCTCGCCGGGGCGCTCGGTGTCGGCCGCTGCCTGGCCGCCCAGCCCCAGCAGGCAGGCCGCCGACAGGGCCAGGGTGGTGTGCTTCAGCGGATGTCGATGGGTTGTCGTGTTATGCATGACATACCTCCTGTTCACGTTGCGGTGAAAGCGGGACTATTTGCCTTTTCCGGGCGCCTTCTCGCCCAGTCCCTGGGTGATGCGGTCCAGCACCATGGCCAGCAGCACGATCCCGATGCCGCCGACGAAGGCCTGGCCGATGTTGAGGCGCTCGAGCCCGGCGTAGACCTCCAGGCCGAGCCCGCCGGCGCCGATGATGGCGGCGATCACCACCATCGAGAGTGCCAGCATGATGGTCTGGTTGAGCCCTGCCATTACGGTGGGCAGGGCCAGCGGGAACTGCACCTTCCAGAGGATCTGGCGTGAGGTGGAGCCGAAGGCCTCGGCGGCTTCGATGTACTCCGTAGGCACCTGACGAATGCCCAGGTTGGTCAGGCGGATCATCGGCGGCATGGCGAAGATGATGGTGGCGATCAGCCCTGGCACGTTGCCGATGCTGAATAGCATCACCGCCGGCACCAGATAGACGAAGGGTGGGGTGGTCTGCATGATGTCGAGGATCGGCCGCATGCCATTGGCGAAGCGGTCGCTGCGCGAGCAGAGGATGCCCAGCGGCAGGCCGATGAGCATGCAGAACAGCACTGCCGTGGCCACTAGCGAGAGGGTCACCACCATGGCGTCCCACACGCCCATGAAGCCGACCAGGGCGAAGGCGATCAGGCTGAACAGCCCCACCCGCCAGGAGGCGGCCCGCCAGCCGATCAGGAAGATGCCGATCAAAAACAGCCCCGGCGGGATGGCCTGCAGAGCGGTTTGGATGACCTCCATCACGCCGCGCACCGGCGGGCTGAGGTAGGCGCGGAAGAAGTCGCGGAAGTTGCTCACCACCCAGTTGACCGCATCGGTGATCCATTGACGCACCGGCAGGGCGTCGAGCAGCCCGAAGGGGTCGGTGATCAGCTGGCGAAGCAGCTCGAGAAACTCGCTCATGAGCACGCCTCCTCCGTCGCCGGCTGCGACTCGCCGTCGGCGCTTGGCCCGCGCTTCTCGAGAATGCCACTGATCAGCTGGGGCTCGTCGATCAGTCCAATGACGCGGCCCTCGTCGTCGGTCACCAGCGTCGGTAGCGCGGTGCGGGTGCGGCCACGCAGCACCCGACGCAGGACAGTCTCGCGCGGACAGTGCATCAGCAGGTCCTCACGTCGGGCGCCACGGGCCTCGCTTTCGAGCGCCTCATCGAGCGAGCGGATCTCGAGGCGTTGCTCATTCAGGCGGGCCTCGCACAGCTGGCCCTGATCGTCCAGGCCATAGTGCAGCTCCGGCAGATCCTCGGCGGCGACAAAGCGTAGGCCGTCGGCCTCGCTCACCGTGGTGAAGGCCGGGCTATCGAAGGGCAGGGCAATGGTGCCGGCGGTGATGACCCCGGTGGGGTCGGCGTGTTCGACGAAGCGGGCCACGTACTCGGTACGCGGGTTGACCAGAATCTCCTCGGGGGTGCCGAGCTGGATGATCTTGCCCTCTTCCATGATGGCGATGTGATCGCCAATATGCATGGCCTCGTCGAGGTCGTGGGTGATGAACAGGATGGTGCGGCCCAGCTGCTGCTGGATCTTCTTCAGCTCCTGCTGCATGTTGACCTTGATCAGCGGATCCAGCGCCGAGAAGGGCTCGTCCATCAGCAGCACCCCGGCGTCGGTGGCCAACCCCCGAGCCAGCCCGACCCGCTGCTGCATGCCGCCCGACAGCTCCGACGGGTAGGCCTTGCCCCAGTCGCCCAGGCCGACCATCTCGAGCATCTCCTGGGCGTGGCGGTGGCGTTCGTCACGCGACTTGCCCTGGACCTCCAGCCCGTAGGCCACGTTGTCGAGCACGCTGCGATGGGGGAAGAGCGCAAAATTCTGGAAGACCATGCTCATGTGGTACTTGCGCAGCATGCGCAGACGCTCACCGGAGAGCTGCGTGATGTCGATCTCTCCCTCGTCGGGATGCTGGAAGAAGATGTGTCCGGCGGTGGGTTCGAAGAGCCGGTTGATGCAGCGAATCAGGGTGGATTTACCGCTGCCCGAGAGGCCCATGATGACAAAGATTTCGCCCGACTCGACGGTGAAGCTGACGTCGTGGACCCCCACGACCTGGCCTGTCTCGGCCTGAATTTCGCTTTTTCCCTTGCCCGACTCCAGCAGCGGTAGCGCCGTTTCTGGAGTCGGGCCGAAGACCTTGGTGACGCCTTCTGCGCGTATCAAATCGGAGCCTCCTGCGCCTTTTAGCACTGTTTTCCCGAGTTCTATCGGGGGCGTGCCTTGATGTTCAAGGACTCAGCGAGCCTGCTCTTAACTCCCTAATGGTAAAGGGTAGCGTAAATTTTTCTGCCTGCATGATCCGCTTCAGGGGGCGACAGCCTCCTAGAGCCCCAGCCGCTCCTTGACCCGACCGAAGGCGGCCAGGGCGAATTCCAGGTCGTCGTGGGTGAGCGCCGCCGACATCTGGGTGCGGATGCGTGCCTTGCCCTTGGGCACCACCGGGTAGGAGAAGGCAATCACGTAGATGCCCTCTTCGAGCATGGCGTCGGCGAAGCGGCCGGCGGCCGCGGCATCGTGCAGCATCACCGGCACGATGGGGTGCTCGCCGGGCAGCAGCTCGAAGCCCAGTCGCTCGAGCCCGTCGCGGAAGAAGGCGGTGTTGTCCTTGAGTCGGTCGCGCAGCTCATCGGACTCGGCGGCCAGCTCCAGCGCCTTCAGGGCGCCCGCCACCACCGGCGGTGCCACGGTGTTGGAAAACAGGTAGGGCCGCGAGCGCTGGCGCAGCAGCTCCACGATCTCGCGCTTGCCGCTGGTGTAGCCGCCGCTGGCCCCGCCCAGCGCCTTGCCCAGGGTGCCGGTGGTGATGTCGACCCGGTCCAGGCAGCCGTGGTGCTCGTGGGTGCCGCGCCCCCCGGCGCCGACGAAGCCGGTGGCGTGGCAGTCGTCGAAGTGGACCAGCGCCCCGTAGCGCTCGGCCAGATCGCAGATCTCGTCGAGGGGGGCGATGTAGCCGTCCATGGAGAAGACGCCGTCGGTGGTGATCAGCTTGAAGCGGGCGCCGTCGCGGTCAGCGGCCTTGAGCTGCGCCTCCAGGTCGGCCATGTCGCGGTTGCGGTAGCGGTAGCGACGGGCCTTGGAGAGGCGTACGCCATCGATGATGCTGGCGTGATTGAGCTCGTCGGAGATCACCGCGTCCTCGGCGCCCAGCAGGGTCTCGAACAGCCCGCCGTTGGCGTCGAAACAGGAGGGATAGAGGATGGTGTCCTCGGTGCCGAGAAACTCGCTGAGCTTGGCTTCCAGCTGCTTGTGCAGGCTCTGGGTGCCGCAGATGAAGCGCACCGAGGCCAGGCCGTAGCCCCACTCTTCCAGCCCCGCCTTGGCGGCGGCGTTCACCGCCGGGTGCTGGGCCAGGCCCAGGTAGTTGTTGGCGCACAGGTTGAGCACCTCGCGCCCCTGCTCGATCGCCACGTGGGCCCCCTGCGGCGAGGCGAGCAGCCGCTCGTGCTTGGTCAGGCCGGCCGCCTCGATGGCGTCCAGCTCGCGGCGCAGGTGGTGTTGAAAGTCCCCGTACATCTCATCACTCCCAGTTCAGAACGACCTTGCTGGCTTCACCGGACAGCATGGCATCGAAGCCCCGCTGGAACTCGGTATAGGGCAGGCGGTGGGTGATCACCGGCGCGATATCCAGCCCCGATTCGATCATCACCGACATCTTGTACCAGGTCTCGTACATCTCGCGCCCGTAGATGCCCTTCAGGGTCAGCATGTTGAAGATTACCGTGTTCCAGTCGATGGCGATGTCCTCGGTGGGAATGCCGAGCATCGCCACCTTGCCACCGTGGCACATGTTAGCCAGCATGTCGCGGAAGGCGGCGGGACTGCCGGACATCTCCAGGCCAACGTCGAAGCCTTCGCTGAGCCCCAGGTCGCGCTGTACCTCGGCCAGGGTCTCGTGGCGCACGTCCACGGTGCGGGTGGCGCCGAGGCGCTTGGCCAGCGCCAGGCGTTCGGGATTGAGGTCGGTGATCACCACGTGGCGGGCGCCGGCGTGGCGACACACCGCGGCGGCCATGGCGCCGATGGGGCCGGCCCCGGTGATCAGCACGTCCTCGCCGAGCAGGTCGTACTGCAGGGCGGTGTGCACGGCGTTGCCCAGGGGGTCGAAGATGGCGGCCACGTCGAGATCGATGCCCGACTTATGCTCCCAGACGTTGGACATGGGCAGGGCGACATACTCGGCGAAGGCGCCCGGCCGGTTGACCCCCACGCCGCTGGTGTAGGCGCACAGATGGCGGCGTCCCGCCAGGCAGTTGCGGCAGCGCCCGCATACCACGTGACCCTCGCCGGAGACGATCTGGCCAGGCTTGAAATCGTTGACGTTGGAGCCGACCTCGACGATCTCGCCGACGAACTCATGACCCACTACCATGGGAGTGGGGATGGTCTTCTGCGCCCAGCTATCCCAGTTGTAGATGTGCATGTCGGTGCCGCAGATGGCAGTGCGCTTGACGCGGATCAGCACGTCGTTGATGCCGACATCGGGTGTCGGCACGTCTTCCAGCCACAGGCCGGGGGCGGCTTCCTTCTTGACCAGTGCTTTCATGTCTCACCTGTTGTGGGTCGTGGTACGAGCGTTTGTCGCCAAGCGAGGCGCTTGTGGCGCCGGGCTGGCAGCCAATGGGCAGGGCGGTCGTTGGCAATCGGGGTTGTCGTGTTTACTATAGAAGATTCGTTTCCAGTATTGCAGAAATATTCTGCTATGCAAGATTAATTTCCCTTATAATGGAATTTTCGGTGGGCATGCGTGCCACCTGTCTATCGGTATAGAGGAGAGTCGAGGTGAACGATAGCGCATCCGCCAGAGAGGGCGCCGTCGACGTGGGCAGCCAGGGCCTGGCCAACCGGGTGATCGAGCTGCGCAAGAAGCGCAACCTCACCCTGGAGCAGCTGGCCGCCGCCTCGGGGGTCAGCCGTTCGATGCTCAGTCAGATCGAGCGCGGGCGGGCCAATCCTACGCTGGCGGTGACCCTGCGCATCGCCCAGGCCTTCGGCCTCAATATCGGCGAGCTGGTGGACCAGCCCTGGGCCGCCTCGCGCATCGAAGTGGTGCGTAGCGACGACGCCAGCCAGCTGTTTCGCGACGACCAGGAGTGCCGGATTCGCACTCTCTCCCCGCTGCACCTGGAAAAGAACGTGGAGTTCTACGAAGTGCGTCTGGCCCCGCGGGCCAGCCTGCACAGCGCCCCCCACTTCGAGGGCACCCGCGAGCTGCTCACCGTGACCCAGGGCAGGGCTCGCATCGAGGCCGGCGACAACCGCTGCGCCCTCGGCCCCGGGGATTGTGCCCACTACCATGCCGACCTGGAGCACACCATCGAGAACAGCGGTGACGAGGAGCTGGTGGGCTTTCTGGTGGTGACCTACCAGTGACGGGACTGATCTACTGGCTGGACATGGCAGGGGTGATCGTCTTCGCCCTCTCCGGCGTGATACTGGCCTGCCGCTCGCGTATGGACCCCTTCGGCATGCTGGTGCTGGCGGCGGTAACTGGGATCGGTGGCGGCACCCTGCGCGATCTGGTGCTGGGCGTTCGCCCGGTGTTCTGGGTCAGTGACCCCACCTACCTATGGGTGATCCTGGGCACCGTGGGGCTGTCGATGATCGGCTTCCACTATATTCACCGCCTGTCACGGGTCTTCCTGCCGGTGGCCGACGCCTTCGGCCTGGCGCTGTTCACGGTGATCGGGGCGCACAAGGCGCTGCTGCTCGAGGCGCCGGGGCTGGTGGCGGTGCTGATGGGCCTGCTGACCGGGGTGGCCGGCGGCATGGTGCGCGATGTGCTGGCCCGCCGGGTGCCCATGGTGCTGCGTCGTGAAGTCTATGCCACGGCCTCCATCGCCGGCGGTATCGCCTATGTGGTGCTGGAGGCGCTGGCGGCGCCGCCGACCCTGACCATCGCCGTGGCGCTGCTGATCACGCTGGGGCTGCGCCTGGCCGCGATCCACTGGCGGCTGGCGCTGCCCACCTTCGCCTGGGTAACGATCCAGCCTCCGAGCCGGCCCGGGGTGCCGCCGGAGGGGCACTCCGGGGATGGCGGGCCACCGCGGGCACGCCCCAAAACGCGGGTCAAGCTGATCCCGCCAAGCCGCCAGCGCGATCGCCAAGGGCCGCGCGATCCCTGAACGGCTCAGCCGGGACGGGCGCGCGCACTGTCGACGGCGCCGGGCATGGCCCGGGGCAGCTGGGGGGCCAGGGTGCGTTGGATGTGCCGGTAGAGGGGCACCAGGTGGGGGTGCATCTCCCGTTCCGCCCGCTGCTGGTCGATGTAGTAGGCGCTGCGTCGGCCATGGAAGTCGATGGTGTCGCCGACCCGGGTGAAGCTCAGCCCCGACATCGACAGCAGCCTGGGCAGCCGTGCCTCCATCATGGCGAAGACGTGCCGGCGACCGGCCAGGCCCACCAGGGCGGTGCTGGCCAGGAAGAGCCCGACGATGATCGCCGGGAAGCTGCGCCGTTCGGTGTCGCTGAACAGCGGCGGCGCGCCCGGGTCGACGATGTCAGCATTGGCCGGACGGTTGCGGAAGTGCGGCGAGGTGGCCAGTCGCGAGACCTCGCAGATCCGGCGGTGATCGAGTCGTTCCGGGTGCCAGACGGAATGGGTCAGGCTCTGCCCTGCGTATCCCTGAAGCGGCAGCCGCGGGCCGTCCGGCTGCTCGAGGGGGGCGGGAAGCACCAGGCGCAGGCAGCCGGCGGCGAGGCCGCTGTCGAGGTGGGTCACCAGGCAGTGAATGGCCTGGCGGTCATGGGCGTCGTACTCCAGCTCCTTGACGGGATCGGCGGCCGCCTCATAGCCGAGCTCGCGGCAGTAGACCGCATGGCGCAGGCGAAAGACGCGCTCGTGTTCGGCCGGAGTGGCAGTTAGCTGGAACTGGAACTCACGCTGAAAGCGCTCGAAGAGCCGGGTTGGCTCGGGTTGGGCACCGAAGTTCTCGCGAGCGGTCATCTTCAAGGTTCCTTGGCGGATCATGGGAGTGCCGGTCGGTTCAGCCGTCGAGTGAAATCACGCCGAAGGCCACGCTGTGGGGAATCGGTTTCCCCAGGTGAAAACCCTGCCCGTAGGCGATGCCGTAATCCTGCAGGATCGGCAGCATCGCCTCCTGGTCGACGAACTCGGCGATGGCCTGCTTGCCGAAGCCGGCGGCAATGTCGGCCATGGCCCTGACGATCACGCGACTGTCAGCGCTGGTGGTCAGGGTGCGGATGAAGGAGCCGTCGATCTTGATGTAGTCCACCGGCAGCTGGCCCAGGTAGTGGAAGCTGCTGAAGCCCACCCCGAAGTCGTCGATGGCGGTGCGGCAGCCCAGCTCGCGCATGCCCTGCAGCACCCCCCTGGCCGTGGAGAAGTCGGTGACCGCCGCGGTTTCGGTGACCTCCAAAATCAGCTGGCGCGGGTCGGCGCCGCTGGCGGCCAGCTCATCGGCGAGGAACTGGTTGAGGCCGGCGTCGTGCAGCGACTGCCCGGAAAGATTGACGGCCAGGCTGATGCCGCGTCCCTGGACGGCTGCCAGCAGGCGCAGGCTGCGGCGGATCACCCAGCGGTCGAGCTGCAGGATCTGGCCGTTGCGCTCGGCGATAGGGATGAAGCGGCCCGGTGAGAGCAGGGTGCCGTCGTCCTCGCGCATGCGCAGCAGCACCTCGTAGTGGCGGATATCGCGATCGGCCAGCCGCACGATGGGCTGCACCATCAGCTCGAAGGCGTCCTCCCGCAGTGCCTTGCGGATGCGCTCCACCCAGTAGACCCGCTCCTTGAGCTCGATACGCGCCTCCTCCACGGTGGAGAGCAGGTGCCAGCGCTGGACGTTGCTGGCCTTGGCCTTGTACATGGCGACATCGACGCTGGCCATCAGCTCGGTGGGGGTATCGCCATGGATCGGGTAGAGCGCGATGCCGATGCTGGCATTGGCCCGGTGCCGGCGGCCGCCGCTGGAAAACTCCAGGGTATCCAGCAGATGTTCGATATGCTGGGCGGTGCGCACGGCGCGCTGCTCGTCGGCGCCCTCGATGAGCATGGCGAACTCGTCGCCGCCGAGCCGCGCGATGACCCCGCGGTGGCCGAGCTCTTGGTGGAGGGTGTCGGCCACCATGCGCAGCAGGCGGTCGCCGGCGTGGTGGCCGCTGAGTTCGTTGACGTCCTTGAACTGGTCGAGGTCGAGGAACAGCAGCGCGCCGCCACCCTCCCGCACCAGCGCCTTGTCCAGCGCCTCTTGGAAATAGCGGCGATTGTAGAGCTCGGTCAGCGGGTCGCGCTGGGCCAGCCAGGTCAGTCGGGTCTCGGCCGCCTTGCGCTCGGTGATGTCCAGGCCTACCGAGATACGTGCCAGTGAGGCATCGCTGGAGGCGTTGAGGGGGGCGTGATACCAGACGATGGTGCGCACGATGCCCGGCCCCAGCGACAGGGTGCGCTCCTCGTGCTGCTGCCCCGGCAGGTGCGTCTGGCGCGTCGCCAGGGGGAACACATCGTCGAAGTGGCGTCCCAGCAGGGCGTCCTCGCCCACTCCCAGCACGCCGAGGGTGTGCTCGTTGACCAGCGCCAGCCGACCGCGCTCGTCCTGGGCGAGGATGAAGACCCGGGCGGTATCCAGCAGGCTGCTGACGAAGTCGCGCTCCTGGCCCAGCTCGCGCACGCGGGTCTCCAGTAGCTCGCCGCGGCGGTGGACCTCTCGGTCCAGCATCTGCAGGCGGTCGGCCAGCTCCAGGGTAGTGCCTTCCAGCACGTCGATCTCGTCGGCCAGGCGGTGCCGGGGCCGGGCGATCCGGGCACGGGCGTCGGCGAAGCCCCCCATGGCCAGCGAGGGCAGAGCCCCGGCCAGCCGGCGCAGCCGCGCCATGGGGCCCAGCAGGATGGCCAGCAGCATCAGCTCGGCGGCCAGCCAGCCGCCGAGGCCGGCCAGCAGCAGGGTGCGGGTATCGCGCTGGATGGCCTGGATCTGGGGGGTAATGTCCGATACCAGCAGGAAGTGACCGCTGTATCCCGGCTCGCTGTGATCTGCCAGGCGCACGGCGCTCAGCTCGAAGTGGCGCTCGGCGTGGGTCAGCTGCAGCGGGCGCTCCTCGAGGGGCGCCAGTGACGAGAGGGAGGCTGCCTGCCGCAGAATCGGCAGGCTCGCCTGCGCATGGGTCAGCGCGACGAGATCGCCGTTCCAGGCGGCGAGATGGCGCTCGGAGGGGCCCACGGCGGCCTGGCGGCCGGTGACCAGCAGCGCCACCTTGCTGTCGGAGACCTGGTGCAGCTGGCGGATCACGTCGGCCAGCGAGCGGGAGAGGCTGACCATGCCTAGGTTCTCGCCCTCGCCCAGCACCGGCACCGCCGCATACTGGCGGCAGTCGTCGCGGCAGCGCAGGGCGGTGAGCGGCATGTCCGAGCCGATCACGCGGTGCCGCCACTCATCCAGTGGACGGTCGTCTCCGGCGTGGCGTTCCCCCCGGCCGGCCAGCTGCTGGCCCTGGCTGTCGAAGGCCAGGATTTCGTCGATGCCGGCCTCCAGCTGCAGGGTCGGCCACTGGGGGGTGAGGGCCGCGAGGATGGCCTCTCGGTCGCGGTTCGCCAGGGCCGGACCCAGGCCGGGAGAGGAGGCCACCACGCCGGCCAGCTGACGCAGGCTTTCCTCCGAGCGGGACAGGGCCAGGCGGATCTCGCGGACCTGGCGGGCGTGATGGTCGTCACGACTCTGCTGGAACTGGCGGGTCAGGTTGTCATGACCCAGGTAGGTGAACAGCCCCGCGACGCCGAGCAGCAGCAGGGAGCTCAGGGCGATGACGCGCCACGTCAGGCTGAGGCGTCGGCGCTTGACGGCGGTGGTGTCGTGGGTCATCGGCAAGCACCTTCCATCATTCGGGGCTGACAGCCGCAGGGCTCAGAATCGCAGCGAGAGCTGGAACAGCACCATGTTCCAGCGCCGCCGCGTCTCATCGGGGTCGGGATTGTCCTGGCTGGGTAGCCAGCCGGTGCCGTCGATATGGTGATACTCCGCCGCCAGCAGCAGCTTGGGGTGGGGGGTCCACTGCAGACCGAGAGTCAGGTCGTCGGCGAACTGGGAGTGTGCCGGCCCCGCTCCGCTGGCGGCATAGGCGCGCCCGGAGCGGTCGTCGCGGTTGCTGGTCAGGCTATCGTAGCGCACCAGCCACTGCCATTGGTCATGGAAGCGGCGTGTGTACTGGACGTACCAGCTCTCGCCGGTGATATCGAAATTGAAGCGCGGGTCGTCGAAGCCGCTCATGCTAGAGCCGCGCAGCGCGAACTCGCCGGTCAGGCTCCAGCGCTCGGCATTGTACTGCAGTGACAGGATCCAAGGCTCGAAGCGGAAATCGCCGTCGCCAAGCCCGGGCACCTCCGACTCGAAGGTGGTCTTGACCGTGGCGGCGCTGATGGCCGCCGCGATGCGCCCGCCGTCGTGCTCGTAGCGCAGCTGGCCGATGGCCGAGTTCCGCGACGCAAAGCCGCCGGGAACCTCATTCAGCCTCAGCGTGCGGCGCAGGTCGTCGCCAGTCTGTGCCCGGCCGACGCCGAGCTGTGCGCGCAGCGAACCGCTGGGCAGGCGCTCGTCGAGGTAGAGGCTCACGCCGTCCGCCGACAGCCCCAGCGAGCGGGTGCGGTCGAAGTAGATCGATTGCGGCAGCAGGATGCTGGGCCGGGTGAAGGCCACGTCACGGGTCTGGTTGTAGAAGCCGAAGGGGTTCTTGAAACGGCCGGCCTGAAGGCCCAGGGTGCGCCGCTGGTCGGAGAGCATCTGGTAGTCGACCACCCCGTAGTCCAGCACCGGCCTGGCATCGCTGCCATCGCCTCCCGCGCGCCGGCTGAGTACCTGGGCCGCGAGCAGCACGTCCTGATGGGGGCGAAGCGAGGCATTGGCGCCGATCTCGGTGAACTTAAGGCTGCCGCCGTCGTCGCTGCTGGGACCGAAGAAGTCGTTGTCATCGGTGATCACCAGCGCCTGACTGAGAAAGCCGTGCACCTGCAGGGTATCCAGGATGCCGTCCGCCGCCGCCGGCGAGGCGCCGAGGGTGGCCAGGGCCGCCAGGATCAGGCGCTGCGCTGCGCTATTCCATGGTGATGACTTGGACACGCTCATCCAGATGCTCCCTTGCGAGATAGCCGAGGCTGCCGGGGGTCGTGGCTACCCGCTCCAGCATGTCGGCCGGCGAGGATACACGGGTGGGGGCCTGGCCGGTACCCGAAAACACCACCCGGTCCCAGGACAGCTGTAGCTGGTGCGGGAAGACGGCGAGGCGCTCCTTGGCAAAGCGCACGTGGTCTTCGTGCTCGTTGGCCAGTACGAAGACCCTCACCGCCTGGCCGTCGGGCCAGGTGCGCTGGCGCATGGCGAAGATGGCTCGGGTAGTGTCTCGGGTCAGCGTCTGGGTGGTGACCTCCGGGTGTGCGACCAGCTCTACCCGCTCGGCATCGCTACCGGCGGCCGAGGTCGCCAGCAGCAGCGCCAGAGCGGCGAGCAGCTGTTGCCTCAGCCCGACCAAGCGCCACCCTTTCCGAAGCTGCACTGGCGTGAGGCGGTCATGGTCCTGATGTTCGGCGTGAGCATCGTGATAGCGTGGACTCCCGATTCCTTGGCTTACCGGGCGCCGCCCGGATGACGTCGTGTTCCCTGAGCTGGCACGATTGAGTGATGCGTTTATGCACAATATATGCGTTGGAAGCCCTTGATGCGAAGGGAGGCGGCCCTAGGCTATCAACGCAATGCGATCAACCTATCGTAAACGTTCTGGGGGCAGAGGGTTAGTCGTCGGTGCCGGAGATCACCCCGTCGACGGCCTGCCGCCAGTCGCTCGGCAGCGGCTGGCGGGGGTCGCGCGCCTGGGCCTCGGCGGCGCTGTCGTACCAGCGCCGCGGGCGGAATAGCCGCAGCTGACGCCCGTCATCTCCCAGGGTAAGTCCCAGCCGCCCTGCGCCGTAGCGGGCGTAGAGCACCCCCCGCAGCGTCTCGTCGGCGAGCCGCAGGTTGGCCAGCAGGGCCAGGTCGCGGCCGGTCAGGTCCAGTTCCTCGAGGTGCAGTCCATCGCCGCCCAGGCGCAGCCGGGTATGACCGCGGATATCGGGCACGGTGAGCAGCCGGCCGAGCCGCGGCCGCTCGGCGCTTCTGGCCAGCACCAGGTTGGCCAGCAGTCCGCTGTCGCGCATGGCTAGCGCCAGCTCGGCATCCAGATGGAGCGGCTGCTGCCAAGTGAGCTGGCCCGCCTCGAGGTCGAGCTGAGCCCACCAGCCTCGTTCGCGCTGGCCGTCGAGCCCCTGGCGCGAGACGTTGTCCAGTCGCAGGCGGCTGCCGGCGGCATCGAACTGCAGGGTCTCGAGGTTGCCTTCGCGCAGCCGGGCCTCCAGGCGCAGGTTGCCCTGCAGCTGCTGTTCGCCGAGGCGCAGGCCGGCATCGAAGGCCTGCAGGGTCAGGTCCCCCCGGGCGCGGGGGCCCTCCAGCTCGAGCTCGGCGGCGAGGCTGGCGCGCCCGCCCAGTAGGGCCAGTCCGGCGCCCGCCGGCAGATAGGCCTGATAGTCGGCGAGGTCCGCGACCTCGGCCACCGGCAGCGCGATACGGGTGGTCAGCGACGCCAGCGGGATCGCCCCGGCGGCCATCGCGAAATGGGGCGTGGCGATCTCCAGGCGGAAGTGGCGGCCGCTGAGGTAGGTCGTTGTGCCGTCACGCCGCCCCAGCGACAGCCGCGGCAGGCTCAGGTCGAGCCGTGCGGCGGGGGCTTGGGGGTTGCCCTCCAGGCGTGCCTCCAGCCGCCCGCCGCCGACCACGCGGTAGTCCAGGAAGGTGGCGGCCAGCCGCTGGGTATCCACCTGCAGCCGGCTGCCCGGCTGGGGGGTCTGGCCCAGCAGTTCGAGATCGGCCTGCAGTTGACCGTCGCCGCGCAGCGTCACGCCGTGGGCGGCGGGCAGGAAGCGATCGAGAAAGCCCAGCCGCTCGACCCGCCCCTCCAGCACCAGCCGACTGCGGGGAGGCTGCCCCCCACCGAAGGGGTGATCGAAGCGGGCCCGGCGGGCCACCAGCAGTGTGCTCAGCGGCTGGTCGCCCTCCGCGCCGTCGGCGAGCAGCGTCAGGCGGGCGCCGGAGAGGTCGAGGTGGCTGCCGTCCAGGCGGGCGTGGCGAATCGGCAGTGCCAGGCTAAGCTCGCCGTCGACCTCGGTGTCCAGCAGTCGGGCCCGCAGGGCGCGTCCGCTCAGCGCGAGCTCGCCGCGCACCCCGTCGGGCGACAGCCGCAGCTCGCCGCGGCTGTCGGCGCGTCCGCCCAGCAGCGCCAGGGGGGCGGCCGGGGGCAGGTGCTGACCCAGCACCGCCACGTCGGGGACGCTGGCTTCCGACCAGGCCAGGCGCAGGGCCGCGGCCTCGGGCGCGTCGAGCGAGTCGAGCTCTGCCGCCAGGGTCAGGGTCGGGGCGAGCAGCAGCGGGCGCGGGTCCTGGCCATGGCCCAAATGCGCGTCTTCCAGGCGCAGCTCAAGCTCGGCCCCGGGTGCCGCCTGGGCCTCGTTCAGCTGCGCCAGCAGACTGCCGCGCCCCCGGGCGTGAAAGCCCAGGAAGCGGGCCTCGAGCCGCGGCGCGCTCAGGGCCAAGCGGCTGCCAGGGAGGGGGTGGCCGTTGCCCAGCCGCAGGTGGGCCTCGAGTTCGCTCTCCCCGTCCAGGGTCAGGCCGCGGCCGTCGAGGGCCTCTGCGAGGTAAGCGTTCAGGAAGGCCAGGTGGGTGACCCGCCCGCTGACCGCAAGCTCGCCGTCCAGCGGCGGCGGGCCCGTCGGGTCCGCCAGCTCGGCCAGCGGTCGCCGGGCCTGGAAGCGCGCCATCGGCAGCCTCAGGTCGGTGATCATCGGCGTGGGTTCGCCCGCCGCGGCGGCTGCCACCCGCAGGTGCGTTCCCGAGAGGTCGAGGCGCCGCGCCTGGGGGTCGAGCTCGACGAGGTTCAGCCCCAGGGTGAGCTCGCCCAGCAGGCGCTGCTCCAGCAGGGTCAGGGCCACCGTCTCGCCGCTCAGGTCGATGCGGCCCCGGAGCCGGCCGTGGCGATAGCGAAGCTCGGCGTCCAGGCGGGCGCTGCCGTCATGCAGCGCTAGCGGTGAGCCCGGCGGCAGGTAGCGGGCCAGTCGGCCCACGTCGGCGACCTCGGCGCCGTGCCAGCTCAGCTGCGCGCTGTCGGGGGGCCGGGAGGGCGCTGTCAGGTCGGCGTCGGGCAGCCAAGCCGAGAGGGCGAAGCGGCGGCTGGCGAGCAGCGGCGGGGCATCCGCCTCGTGGAGCGGTTGCATGGTCACCTCAATGAGGCCGACGTCTAGCCGGGGCGTGGCGGCGGCCTCGTCCTCGGCGCTCACCCTCAGGCTGGCCCGGCCGCGGCCGGCCAGCCGCTGGCGCTTCCCGGAGGCGGCGGCATCGGCCTCCTCGAGCAGGGCGCTCTCGTCGAGGGTCACCGCCAGGGCCGGGGCGTCCAGGGTCAGGTGGCTGCCCGGGGCCAGCACGCCCTGCTGCAGCGCCAGCTCGCCGCTGAGTACGCCGCTACCCGCCAGCGCCAGCCAGGGGGTGGCCTGCAGGTAGGGATTGAAGACATCCCAGGCGTCGGCGCGACCGGCCAGGCTCAGCTCGCCGGAGACCGCGGCAAGCTGAGCCTGATCGACGCCCCGAGTCGGGTCGGTGGGGTCGACCCTCAGGCGGGCGGTCAGGGAGAGCGCCTCGGCCAGCAGGGTCTCGTCGCGCCACAGGGCGCCCTCGCCCAGGGACAGCGCCAGGGAGTCGAGGCTGAGGCGATCGGCGGTCAGGCTCAACGCCTCCAGGCGCAGCTCCCCCTCGCCCTGCAGGCGGTGTTCGCCCACCGCCAGCCGCCGCAGGCCGCTGGCGTCGAGCCGCTGAATCCTCAGCCGACGCTGGAGCAGCTCGCCCGGCGCCAGCCGCAGCTCGGCCTCTTCCACGGCCAGGGTCAGCGGCAGCGCCTCGGTGTGGCGCTCGATGACCAGGCCTTCGAGCCGCAGCCGGCCGGGCCAGAGGCTCCAGCCGCTGTGCCAGGAGATCGAGACCTCGGGCAGGCGGCGGTCGAGCCAGGCCTGGGCCCAGGCGCTGTTCAGCAGCAGGTTGAGACCGGCCAGGCAGAGCAGTGTCAGCAGCGCCAGGCTCGCTGCCAGCCAGATCGCGCTGCGCCTGAGCCGGCGCGGCGGCTGTTCGTTGGTGGGCCCCATGGCGTGCCGCTGGCCTCCTTGTTGGCTGATTGCCGCGAGCGCAGTGGCTTCGCCCCGGGCCGATTTATGGCATCATCGACGCGTTGCAGCATGCCGCCGATTCGCATCGGTGACCGCCTCATCACCCAGGGCAGACAAGACCACGTATGTTTCTCGATCCTTATCATACGCGCACGGGCTCGCGCATCTGCATTTCTGCGCAGCAGGCCAGCGACTTCGCCAAGCGCGTTGCCGGCGACTTCAACCCCATCCACGATGCGGGGGCGCGGCGCTTCTGCGTGCCGGGAGACCTGTTGTTCGCCCTCGTGCTGGACCGTTTCGGTCTCTCGCGGCACATGGACTTTCAGTTCAAGAGCATGGTCGGCGACGGCACGCCGCTCACCCTGCAGGCCCAGGACGATGGCCTGCTGGAGGTCAGTGACGACGAGGGCAAGTGCTACCTGGAGGCCACCCGCCGCGGCGAGACGACCCATGAGGCCGCCGCGGTGGAGGCCTTCACCCGCGGCTACGTGGCCTTCTCGGGCAAGAACTTCCCCCACGTGCTCAAGCCGCTGCTCGAGGCCCAGGGGGTGATGTTCAACCCGCGCCGCCCGCTGGTGATCTACGACAGCATGGGCTTCTCACTGGAGCGCCTGGCCCTTCGCGAGCCGCAGCTGACGCTGGTCGACGCCACCCTGGAGGTGAACGGCAAGCGCGGCGACGTGCGGCTCGAGTTCTCCATCACCGACGGCGGCGAGGAGGTCGGCAGCGGCAATAAAAAGCTGGTGGTCAGCGGCCTGTGCGACTACGACGCCGAGGCCATGGAGGCGATCGTCACCGAGTTCTACCGGCTCAAGGCCGCCTACGAAGCCGGCGACTGAGCGACCGCGAGCGCTACACCACCACGGTGACTGGGCAGGAGGCCAAGTCGATGACCCGGTGGCTGACGCTGCCCAGCAGCGCCTCGCGCCAGGTGCCCAGCCCGCGCCGCCCCATGATGATGACCGGGTAGTCCTCGTAGCGCGCGGCGTGTTCGGCGATTGCCTCGGCGAAGCGCTCCCCGGCCAGCAGCTGCTCGGTAACGCCGGCCGGCACCTCGCCCAGGACCTGGCGGGCCTGGGCGAAGATGCGCTCGGCCTCATCCTGCTGGTCGGCGTCCTGGTCGGCCGGTTTGCCGCTGGGGCGGCAGAACAGCAGTTCCACGCCGGCCTCGGCGCTGCGTGCCAGGTCCCCGGCCAGCTCGGCGGCCTGGTTGCTGTGCCGCGAGCCGTCCACCGGCAGCAGCACACGGCCGATGCGCTGGATATCCTCCGGCGCCGCCTCGGCGTGGACCACGGTGACCGGGCCGCGCGCCCGGTGGACCACCTCGTTGCTGACGCTGCCCTCCACGAACTTGCCCATGTCGGTGAGGTGGCGAGCACCGATCACCAGCAGGCAGCGGTCGTGCTGGCGAGCATGGTTGACGATGGCGCGGGCCGGCTGGCGCACGAAGGTGTCGTCCTCCAGGGTGACCTCGCGGGGCGGCGATGCCAGCGGCGGTTCGATGGCCTCGCGGGCGCTGGCGAAGGCGTCGGCGGCGGCCTGCAGGCGCAGCGAGCGGTCGCGGTCGGCCTCGGCCTGGCGGTTGGCCGGCATATCACTGAATTCCGGCGGATTGAGCGGCATCACGTGGAGCAGCTGCAGCTCGGCCTCGAGCAGGCGCGCCAGCAGGGCCGCATGGCGGGTAGCCGCGGCGGCGGTGGACGACCCGTCCACGGGTACGATCACGAGCGAAATGCGCTCACTCATGGAGATTTCTCCCTTGGCGGCAGAAGGCGACAGCTCAAGCCTAGCGCACTTCGCTGGGCCTCGTCTTCAGGCCACACGCAGCCGCTTGCCCAATAGCATGCCGCCCCAGTGCAGCCGGTTGGCCAGCACGTTGAGGCAGATAGACCCGGCCAGTCCGACTACGATCAGCAGCGCCGAGTACACTGGCAGCGGGAAATGCAGGCGATCGTCGACGAAGTCGACCACGGCGAAGAACAACGGATGGGCCAGGTAGATACCGAAGGAGTATTCGTTGATGCGCTTGACCACCGGCGTGGCCGGGCGTCCCCGAAGGTGGGTCATGGCCCAGAAGATGAACAGGATGAAAAGCGGCACCACCCAGGTCTCCTTGGAGGAGTATTCCAGCCAGCCCGGCAGCGTCAGCAGGGCGATGAGCGCGACGAAGGCGATCAGATAGCGGGTCTGGGCCAGTCGGCGTATCCAGCCCAGCGCCCGCGTGTCGGAACCGGCCGCCTCGGTTGGTGGCGCGCCGAGGGCGGAGTAGTGGCGGACCAGGAGCATGGCGAGAAAGAAGAGATAGACCCAGCCCAGGGGCGCGATCCACAGCAGGTAGCCGGGGGGCTCGATGCCGAATAGCCGGGTCAGTCCCCAATAGGCGATGCCCATTGCGCCGCCGATTACCAGCCAGGGGCCCGAGGGGAGCCAGTGTGCCAGTCGATAGCGGGTATAGACCCAGTAGAAGGCATAGAACTGCATGGCGATGATCAAGAAGTAGCCGTGCCAGCCGGCATAGACGAGGTACTCGATCAGGTTCTCCACGAAGCCCACGCCGTCGTCGCCAGCATTGAGTCGGATGAACTCGGCGGTGGAGTAGATCATGCCGTAGACCAGATAGGGCACCATCACGTACTGCAGGCGGGTCAGCAGAAAGCCCGGCGGGGGGTGGCTGGCGTAGCGCGCGGCGAACAGGAAGATCGAGATGAAGATGAAGATCGGTGTGCCGAGCACGGTGGGAATCCGGGCCAGGTCAAGGTAGACGTTGTCGAGGTGCTGGTTGAGTCGGTCGAGGAAGTGAAAGGCGAACACGGCCAGGCAGCCGTAGAAACGCAGCCAGTAGATTTCCTCGATTCGCTTCATGGGGACTCCGTGCCCGGCGCTGAGTGGCAAGTGAACGTCGATGGTCGACGCGAGGTCGGACATCTCCGAGTTCCAGGAATTCCCATGGAGGTGGCGTATCGCTTTGTTTCCTGACCGGTATCGCTGGAAATTCCGAGTCGCCCCCTGGTGGATGGCGGGGCTTTTGCTGCTACTGAGCGCACCGACGCTGGCCGGGCAGGTCACACAGCACCGCTTTCCCTCCGAGACGCTGGGGGAGGCGTACCGCTACACGCTCTACCTGCCCGATGGCTACCGATCATCCGAGCTGGCCTACCCGGTCATCTACCTGCTGCACGGCTCTTTCGGCAGTCACCGCGACTGGGTCGAGCAAGGTTCGCTCGAGCAGATCGCCGACCGGCTCATGCGCGAGGGGACGATTCCGCCGGCGGTGATCGTGATGCCGGGCAGCCGCAGCTGGTGGATCGACGGCCACAACGAGGCGGCCCGTACGGCCTTCTTCGAGGAACTGATTCCCCACGTGGAGGCAACCTGGCAGGTGGTCCCCGAGCGTGAGTGGCGCGGCGTGGCGGGGCTGTCGGCGGGGGGGTACGGCAGCGTCAACTTCGCCCTGGAGCGCCCGGACCTGTTCGGCGCCGCGGCGGCGCTGAGCCCGGCCAGCTACCACCCGCAGCCGCCGGCCAACTCCTCGGCATGGCACCATCCCGCCTTTCTCGACGACGAGGGGGCGTTCGATACCGAGCTGTGGCAGCGAAGCAACTACACGGCGTATCTGACCGACTATCTGGCCCAGGAGCGGGTGGTGCCGCTCTACCTCAGCGCAGGCGATCGCGACGCCTTCAATGCCGAGCACCATGCCCGCCTGCTGCGTCAGTCGCTGGTGTACCACCAGCCGCAACACCTCGCCCTGGAGGTCTTCCCCGGGGGCCACACCTGGCGTGTGTGGCGGGCCAGTCTGCCCCACGCCCTGACCTGGATGTTCCAGTTCCTGGAGGGGCCCATCGCTCTGGAGGCGCTCGCGGTGCGGGCCGCTAGGTGAGGGCCTAACTGGTGGCGCGGGACGAGGCACCGTCCACCACGCTGCGGTTGCAGCCCAGGCGCTTGGCCGAGAAGAGCGCACGGTCGCTGCGCTGCATCAGACTCTCGGCGGTATCCCCGGCCCCCAGCTGGGCGATGCCCAGGCTGAGGGTGACCCGGGCCAGCTGGTTGGGCAGCGGCGTGAACGGCTGATCCTCGATGGTGCGCCGCAGCCGCTCGGCGATCTCCACCGCCGCCTGGGCGTGAGTGCCCGGCAGGATGAGGGCGAACTCCGAGCCGCCGTAGCGACAGGCGATGTCGTTCTGACGCACATGCTGGCGGATCTGCTTGGCCAGCGCTTCCAGCACCTGGTCCCCGGCCTCATGGCCCCAGCTGTCGTGCCAGGCCTTGAAGTGATCCACCTCGAGCAGGATCAGGCTCAGCGGCTCGCCGTTGCGTCGGCAGCGCTTCACCGCCTCCCGCAGGGCGCCGGGCAGACGCTGGCGGTTGTAGAGCCCGGTCAAGGGGTCGGTCATGTCGCGCTGCTGCCCCGAGCCGCGCTGGCGATCCCGGACGGCAGGCTCCCGTGCCAGCCAGTGCACTCGCCAGGCCAGCGCCAGTGGCAGCAGCAGGGCGGCCACCAGCGAGCCGGCCTGATAGCCGTGCACGCTCCACGGGCGGTAGGGCAGAATCCCCAGGTAGAGGCCGGCCGTCAGGCCCAGGCCGCCGATCAGCGCCAGCCAGGCGGGCAGCAGGCCCCAGGCCGGCCGGAAACCGCGGCGCAGGGCGCGTGCGGCGACCGTCATCAGGGCGATGGTGCAGACCACTCCCATCAGGGTGTGGTAGGGCAGGCTGATGCGTTCGCCGAACAGCAGCATCGCTAGCGGCGTGCTGGCCGCCACCAGCAGGCCCAGACGAGTCAGCCGCTCGCCGTCGGTGTCGCGGCTGGGGGTGAGCAGGAAGTCACGGCTGAGCAGCAGTGCCGCCATCGCCATGGCCGCCAGGGTGGCGCTCCCCGCCAGCAGCTCGAGGCGCGGCGTTGCCGTCGGCCAGAAGGTGATGAGCAGCCCTCGCGATAGACTCAGGTGCAGGGCCGCCAGCACGATCAGCAGCGCGTACCAGAGCGGGCTGCGGTCACGCAGGGTCAGCGCCTGCACCAGAGCGAAAAATGCCAGGGCGGCGAGCAGCCCGTAGTAGAGGCCGTTGGTGAAGTCGTGTTGGCGTGCTTCGGCCAGGTAGGCGCCCGGTGTCTGCAGCTGCGGGGCGACCAGCATGGGAGCGGCGGACGCCAGCCGCAGCATGAAGCGCTGAGGCGCCTCGGCCTCGAGGGGCAGTTCGAACAGCGGCCCCTCGGCGCCTGTCCGCCGGGCGCTGGGCGCCAGCGGCTGCCAGCCCGCCTCGCTGCGCTGGTAGAGGGTGACCTCCTGGAACCGATGCCGGTCAAGATGCAGCAGCCAGGGGCCTGTCGGTACCGTCGGGGCGAGCAGCTCGAGGTGCAGCCACACGGCGGTGTCCACCCGACCCAGGTTGAGGGCCTCGGCCTTGGCCGGCCAGAAGGCGCCGGCAGCGAAGGCGCGCACTGCCTGTTCGACCTGCCAGCCGGATTCCGGCTCGACGACATAGTGGGCGTGGGGCAGCAGTGGCGTCGACTCGCCCTGGAAGGAATGCGGTTCGGCGCCGGCCTCGCCGACCAGGAGGAACAGCCACAGCATCGCCGGGATAAGCAGGCGAATCGGCGCCGCGCTCCAGCGCCCTGCCTGTCCGCTGCCGTTGGCCCTGCCCGCTGCTCGGTTCACCTGTGCGCTCCCTGTTGCCGGCCGCCTCGCCACCTGTCCCCTGCTGTCAGCATATCCTTGCGGGGGCGTTGACGCTAAGCATGACCAGCCCGGGGGGCTGTCGCAAGTTCACCGTGCGCCGGTGGTCGGCGTCTACGCGAAAAGGGCCGTCGATCGGCGATCGACGGCCCTACTGTCACGTCTTGGCTGCCGGCATGGCCGGCGGCGGGATCAGGCCCGCTTGGCGGCCTTGCTAGCCGACTCGGTCACCTTCTTGACGCCGCTCTCGGCGAGCTTCTGGCTTTTCTCGACGCTCTCCTCGGTCAGCTTCTGGCTCTGCTGGACGAAGTCCTGCTGCAGGGCCACCACCTTGTCGGCATCGCGCTTGAAGCGCTCGGTGATCTCCTTGGCGACGTTCTGCTGGCCTTCCATGTAGATCCGCAGGTCTTCGGCGGTCTTGACGTTGAGCAGGCTGCGCAGCTGCGCCAGGCTGGCGTCGGCCCAGGACTTGCCGGCCTCGAGCTGGGCGTTGATCAGCTTCTCGCTGTAGTCCACGGTCAGCGCCGCGTAGGCGCGAGTCGGGCCGATGAACACGGATTCGAACTGCTCGGTGAACTGCTTGGTATCGACGTTTTGCATCGCTTGACCCTCCTTAGGGTGCTTGATAGTGCGAAGGCCTTGGTGGTCGACCGATGCCTTCTGCGTCTTTGCTGCATTGCACAATAGCAGGGATTTTTGTGCAGTGCAACATAGCGAATCCACGCCCTCCCGGAAAGGCCCGCCCGGCGCGCTGGCCGTGGCACGGGGGGCCGACCTATGCTGCTGTTGGCAGTGCCGATGAGTTTGCTATCGTCGCGCCATGAGTCATTCATCAATTCAGGAGGCAGCCGATGGCCCACGATTCCCATCCGGAGACGATCCCCGCCAGCATGTCGGCCATGCTGCTGACCGGCCACGGTGACGTCGACAAGCTGGTCTATCGCCAGGACGTGCCGACGCCCCGCCCTGGCCGCGGCGAGGTGCTGGTGCGGGTCACCGCCACCGCCAAGAACAATACCGACCGCAAGGCCCGCGAGGGCCTCTATCCCACCAAGGACAAGGGCGAGGTGACGTCCTTCGCCATGGGGGGCGAGCCCACCCTGAGCTTTCCGCGCATCCAGGGGGCCGATGTGGCAGGTCGGGTGGTCGCCGCCGGGGAGGGGGTGGATCTCGAGCGGCTCGGTGAGCGCGGTCTGCTCGACTTCAACCTCTACGCCGACGCGCGTCGCGACATCAACCTGACGCCGGACTATTACGGCCACGGTGCCGACGGCGGCTTTGCCGAGTACATCGTCGTGCCCTCGGAGCAGTTCCACCATGTGCCCAACCCGGAACTGGCGGATGCCGAGGTGGCCGCCATGGGCATGTGCTCCTACCAGACCGCCTACCACATGATGACCTCGGCCCGGGTCGGCGCGGGGGAGAGGGTGCTGGTGAGCGGCGCCAGCGGCGGCGTGGGCACGGCGCTGATCCAGCTCTGCCGTATCGTCGGCGCCATTCCCTATGCGGTGAGCCAGCCCGACAAGCGCGAGGCCCTGCTGGCGCTGGGCGCCGAGGCGGTGATCGACCGCGGCGACCTGGAGAGCTTCGTCGGGCGGGTCCTCGAGGCCACCGGGGGGGCGCCCATCGACGCGGTGATGGATCTGGTCGGCGGCGAGATGACCGACCGCTTCATCGACACCATGATCGTCGACATGAAGCGCCGAACTACCTATCCGCGGCTCTCCATCGCCGGCGCCAGCGGGGGCAACCTCTCCGAGATCATGTGGACGCGCATCTATCTCTACCAGGTGCAGATCTTCGGGGTTTCCCACGGCACCCGCGAGGAGGCCGAGCAGCTGGTCGAGTGGATCCGCGGCGGTCAGCTCAAGCCGGTGCTTCACGCCGCCTTCAAGCTCTCCGAGCTGCACGAGGCCGAGCGCTATTTCGTCAATCGCGGCAGCGGCTACCTGGGCAAGATCGTCATCGTCCCCGATTCGCAGTGGGCCGAGCACGGTGCCCCCTTCGCGCTGGAGAACACCCCATGAGCAACGAACTGGTCCTGCAGCTGATGGACACCCACGCTGGCGGCGATGTCAGCCGTATCGTCACCGGCGGCATCGAGCCGCTGCCCGGGGCCTCGGTGCGCGAGCAGATGCACTACCTGCGCGACGACGCCGACGGCCTGCGCAAGCTGCTGCTGGAAGAGCCCTACGGGATCCCCGAGATGTCGGTGGACCTGCTGGTGCCGGCCACCCACCCCGAAGCGGCGGTGGGCTACATCATCATGGAGGTGATGGGCTACCCCATCTACTCCGGCTCCAACACCATCTGTACCGCCACGGCGGTGCTGGAGAGCGGCCTGGTGCCCAAGCGGGAGGGGCGCCAGCGTTTCGCGCTGGAATCGCCAGCGGGGCTGGTGCAGATCGAGGCGCTGGTGGAGAACGGGGTGGTCGAGGCCATTACCTGCGAGGGGCTGCCCAGCTATATCGATACCTACCGGGCCGCCATTCATGTGCCCGGAGTGGGGGAGGTGACCTACAGCGTGGCCTATAGCGGCGGCTTCTACGCCCTGGTGGATGCCGCCGAGCTGGGCTTCCACCTGACCCGCGACGAAGAGCGGGCCCTGGCGGACTGTGCCCACCGGATCGTCGAGGCGATCCAGGCCGAACGCGGCTTCTCCCACTACACCCTGGGCGATGTCGGGCCGCTGCCCTTCCTGCACTTCATGGGGCCGGTGGAGCAGGTCGCCGACGACTTCTACCGCTCACGTTCCACCACCTACGTGCATCCCGGGGTGATCTGTCGCAGTACCACCGGCACCGGTACCTCGGCGCGCCTGGCGCTGATGCACTACGAGGGGCGCATCAGGCCCGGCGACAAGCTGGAGACCGTCTCCCTGCGCGAGACCGGCTTCATCGGCAAGTTCACCGGTGTCCGTGAGGAGGGCAAGGGCCTGGTGGTGGAGAACACTATCACCGGCAAGAGCTACGTGCTGGCGCGCTCGGACATCGTCGTCAACTGCGAGGACCCCATGGTGGAGTGCGCCGGGCTGCACCATATTCTCAGCACCGCTCATTCGTCTCCGGACGCCGAGTAGCGCCGACAGGCTGCCGGACGCTGCCACTGTGCTCCGTTCGGCATCCCCCATCGCCCGCGACGATTATCCTCCGACCCGCTGCGCCAGGGCGTCGCGATAGGCGCGGATTCGGGCCGCATTGGCCCCCATGTCGCCGCGCCCGATCCGCGAAGCGGAGCGCACGTCCACGCGTACCCCCTCGTCGGTCTCGGTGAGGCGGATGGCCACGTCGTCCTCAAACCCAAACCAGGCGGTGGTGGCGGTGGCCTCGAGGGTGGTATCGGTGACGCCGGCCAGCTCCCAGCCCATGTCGAGCGCCGCCGCCTCGGCGGCGCTGAGCGCGGTTGCCAGGGGCAGGTCCAGCAAGATCGGCTGGATATCCGGATAGGCCTGGCGCTGCTGGCGGGCGGTCGCCTCGCCGGGGTAGGCCACGGCGTTGGGGGCCGCCTCGCGGGCGCCGGCCAGGGCCTCGAAGGCGGGCGGATTCTGGGTGTCGGTGGTGATGTCGTGGATCGGCGGCGTCTCCTGGGCGCGCTGCCAGTGTTGCCAGGGCACCGCCATCATGCCGACGCTGGCGGCAACCACCGCGACGGCGGTCAGGACGACCAGGCGCCGCCGACAGGCCGCGGCGACGATCAGGGTGGCCAGTCCCACGGCGCCGGCTCCCAGCGCCACGAAGATGCCGTTGCGCAGCAGGTGGAAGGCCTCGCCCAGCGGCAGCATCCCCTGGCGGTAGGCCGGCCCGGCGCCGATCACCATCAGCGCCGCCACGATCAGCAGCAGCACGGCCAGCCAGGCAAGCATCGTCGGCCATTTGCCGCCCCGGGGGCGGGGAGGAGAGGAGCTGTGGGGTGCCATCGGTAACCTCCGCGTCACAGGTATCTGACCAACAGCATATCGCATCGGCGCTTACCCGCTCGTCGCGTCGCGCCGATGGGCGGCGAGTTGCTGCAGTGCGTCATGATGAGGCATGGGCCGATGTTGGCGTCCCTGGCTGGTGCATGTCGCGGCCCGGGCGGCGCGTGCCGTCGTGCCCCGTGGGGCGCTCAATGCATATAACTATCTGATTATAAATGAAGTGGCCAATTATTGGCCCGCCTCTCGCATTGTGAGGGATAGACAGGTTGAAGACCTGAAACGGATTTCCTGCAGCGCGAGCGCTGCAACGCTGCCACCCCTGGCAGTAACACGATGTGAGCTGGCGTGCTCCTACTGGGCCCCTTCGGGGGTCCTTTTTTATTGAAAGGATTACGGTGCAGCGCAATGTGGCTGCAGCTGCGCCTGAGTGTTGGCGACGCCATGGTCGCTGACGGCTCACCCCTTGTCGTCTCCGGAGGGCTGGTATAGAACGGGATTTAAGAAACACCGTTTCTTAAGCGCGTGTCTTACCCGTCATAGCCGGAGTCGACCATGAGTCAGTCAGGAATCGCCGCCGCCACGACTCGCGACCGCTATCCGGATGCCCTACGAGCCGGCGCCCTGCTGATGGTGGTGTTCGGCCACTGGATCGCCACCCTGCCGCGCTTCGACGAGGGACTGTTGGTAGACACCGACCATCTGCTGGTGGTTTGGGAGGGGGCGGGTGTCCTGACCTGGTTCGTGCAGGTGGTACCGCTGTTCGTCTTCGTTTCCGCCGCGGTGAGCACCGACGGCGCCCTGCGTCGGCTCGATGTCGGGCATCGCCAGCTGCACTGGTGGGCGGCCCGGGCGCTGGCCCTGGCACGTCCCATGGTGACCTACCTGGCGGTGCTGGCCGCCGTGGCGCTGCTTTCGCGCTATACCGGCGGGCGTTTCCTAGAGCCCTTCAACCACTCCCTGACGGTGCACCTGTGGTTCTTGTTGATGCTGCTTGGTGTGCAGGCGCTGCTACCGCTCAGCGTGCGCGCCGACCGGCGCTGGGGGCTCGGGGCTGTCTCCATGCTGGTGGTTATCGCCGTACTGGTCGATCTGCTGCGGGCGCGTCCCGGGTCATCGGCAGACCTGCTGCGGCTGGGCGAGCTGGCCACTGACCGCGTCACCGTACTTGGCTGGCTCAACCTGCTGGTGGTCTGGCTGCTCCCGCAGCAGCTGGGGATCGCCTGGCGGCAGGGGCGCTTCGCCGGCCCATGGGCCGGCCTGGGGCTGGGCGCGTTGGGGCTGGCATGGCTGGCTCTGGCGGTGGGCTCCGGCTATCCGCTGGCCATGGTGGATGGCGAGGTGGGCGGGCGCAGCAATTTGCTGCCGCCGACGCTAGCGCTGATGGGGGTGATGTGGCTGCAGGTGGGTACCGTGCTGCTCGCCGAGGGGCCGGCCCGGCGCCTGCTGGCGCGTCGCCCGATCCACCGCACGGTGACCCTCCTCGGCGCCCTGGGCATGCCCCTCTATCTGTGGCACAAGGTGGCCGAGCTGCCGGCGGCCTGGCTGGGCGAGCGCCTGGGGTTGCCCATCGATGCCGGGGTGCCGGGGGAGCTGGGCTTCTGGTGGGGGCGGCTGGTGTGGCTGCTGCTCTGCGCCCTGACGGTGGCGCCGGTGATGGTGGCGGTGGTCAGCTTCGAGATGCGCCGCAAGCGCGATGTGGTCTCTGCCACCGCTGCCCCGGCGGTGCTGGGCGGCGGGGCGGCGCTGTTTGCCGGCATTCTGATCAGCATGGCGCTAGGGGCGATGCCGGGCGCCCTGATCGGCCTGGCCGGGGTGGCGGCGGCCTCTTGGCTGCTGCGCCGGCATCCCCAGCCCCGCTGAGGCGCCACGCCGCACCCGTCGGCGCAGCAGGACCAGCCCCGCGCCCATCAGGCCCACCAGGGCGAGCAGCAGCAGCGGGAAGGCGCCGGTGCCGGCCCGCTCCAGCAGGGGACCGGCCAGCGACGGTACCGCCATGGCACCGCTGCCGGCCGCCAGGAAGATCCAGCCGGTGGTGCGTCCGCTCATGGGCATCAGCTGGTTGGCCAGCCCGAACAGGGTGGGGAAGATCGCCGAGCTGGCCAGGCCGAACAGCAGTGCCACCGCCGGCAGGGGAAGCCAGCCGAATTGCAGCGCCAGGGCGGCGGCGAGCGCCAGCCCCAGGCAGAGGCGCAGCACCCGCCACGGCGTGATCCGGCGCAGCAGGGGGATGGCCAGCAGGCGCCCCGCCGAGAGTGTCACCCAGAACAGCGTCACCAGCAGGGCCGCGCTGCCGGCCGGCATGCCGCCAAGGGTCGCGTAGGCGGTAATCCAGCCGGCGAAGGTCACCTCCATCCCCACGTAGAGCCCGAACAGCAGCAGGAACAGGGCAAGCCGCCCGGCGTCCGGCGCGGGTCGGTTCGCCGACTCCTCAGCGCGGGGGGCGGGCGGCGGCGGGCTCGGCTGTCTGGCCAGCGGGACGAGCAGCAGCAGAGCGTAGAGCGCCACTCCCCAGAAGGCCCACTGGAACTGGCCGGTCATGGCCAGCGCCGCCACCAGCAGCAGCGGCACCAGCATGTTGCCCAGCCCGAAGCAGAAGTGCAGGGCGCTGATCCAGGGCGGCGAGGCGGTGCCGTGAAGCCACAGCAGCAGGGTGTTGGCCCCGGCGTTGACCGAGACCTCGCTGACCCCGAGCAGGAAGACCACCGCGGTGAGTGCCGCCAGGGCCTGGCTGAAGGGCACGGCGGCCAGGCCCAGGGCCATCAGCCCGAGCATGCCCATCAGCACCCGATGCCCGGGGAAGCGGTCCACCAGGGCGCCGGAGAGCACCGAGCCGAGCATGTTGCCGAGCGCCCGGGCCGTGAATAGGATGGCGATCTGGCCCATGGTGGCGCCGGTCATCTCGGCCAGGTGGGGCAGGGCCGGCCCCAGCAGGCCGCCGCTCATGCCGATGGCGACGAAGGCGGCGAAGTAGCTGTAGGTGGTCTGGCGGGCGTCCCGGTGGGGCGTTGTCGTCATGTCCGCTCCATGGCCATGGTGAAAGGGCGGGGAAGGAGAACGGCCTGAGCCACCCTCGGTCGCGCCGTGCCCCGACGCTCAGCAGAAGCGTGCCAGGAAGCGGCGGTGCTCGGTCAGGGCGTGCTCTATAGCGACCGGGGCGAGTCTCACCGCCTGGCCGGGCAGGCACTGGGCAAGCCGTGAGGCTGACAGCGGCGTCAGGTTGCCCAGCCGCGGGTAGCCGCCGATGGTCTGGCGGTCGTTGAGCAGGACGATGGGCTGGCCGTCCGGCGGCACCTGGACGGCTCCCAGGGAGATGCCCTCCGAGATAAGCGACTCGATCCGGCAGCTCAGGGCGGGGCCGGTCAGGCGAACCCCCATGCGGTCGGCGCGGTCATCCACGTGCCACTCGTCATTGAAGGCCGCGTACAGGCTGCTGCCGGTGAAGTCGGCGATCTGGGCGCCGGGCAGCAGGCTCAGCCGTGTCGGGGCGCGATAGTCGGGGCGCTGGTCGGTCGGCGCCTCGCGTGTCTCGACGCAGGCCGCCCCGGTGCGGCGTACCGCCAGCCGGTCATCGTCGGCCAGCCGGCGGCCCTGGCCGTCCAGGCCGCCGAGCCTCTCGCGCACCACGCAGGCGACGCTGCCCAGCACCGGCTCGGCGGCGAAGCCTCCGGCCACCGCCAGGTAGGCGCGCAGGCCGTTGGTCGGCGTGGTGAAGGCCAGCCGTGCCCCCTGGCGCACCTGCAGGGTGCGCCACATCGGCAGCGGCGCCCCGTCCAGGGTGGCCGCCAGATCAGCGCCGGCCACTGCCAGCGTCATGTCGCGTTCGGCAAGCAGCTCAAGGCCGCCGAAGGTGATCTCCAGGGCTGCCGCTCCCCAGGCGTTGCCGGCCAGGTGATTGGCCCAGGCCCAGGCGTGGAGGTCGGCCGGGCCGCCCTGGGTCACGCCCAGCTGCCGCACCCCGAAGCGGCCGGCATCCTGCAGCAGCGCCAGCGGCCCGGCGCGCTCCACCCGAAATCCTGTTGCTTCGCTCATGGCGATGCATCCTCCCCTTCGCTGGCCACCGGCGTGACGTCTCCGCCCCGAGCCTCGAAGTCGGCCCGCGCCACGGGAATGAAACGCACCCGATCCCCCACCCGCAGCAGGCTGAAGCCGTCACGGTTGCGGTCGAACAGGCGGGCGTGGGTGCGGCCGATCAGGTTCCAGCCGCCAGGCGTCACGGTTGGGTAGGCCGCGGTCTGGCGACCGGCCAGCGCTACGCTGCCTGTCGGCACCTGGCGCCGCGGCGTGGCCAGGCGCGGGCACTCCAGGCGCTCGTCGAGCAGGCCCATAAAGGCGAACCCGGGCGCGAAGCCCAGGGCGAAGACCCGATATTCGCGGGCGGCATGGGCCTCGATCACCGCCTCGACGGAGAGCCCCGCGCGCTCGGCCACCCGCGACAGCTCGGGCCCGACGCTGGGGTGGTACCAGGTGGACAGCTCATGCAGCGGCCCCGCCGCGCCGCTCTCGTCCGAGGTGAGCTCGGCCAGCAGCTCGAGCAGCCGGCGGCGCACCGCCTGAGGGTCGAGGCGCACCGGATCGAAGACCACCAGCAGGGTGGTGTAGGAGGGCACCAGGTCCACCAGGGCGTCCCCGAAGGCGTGTTCGCACTCACGGCTCAGGGCGGCGAGCCAGGGCAGGTTGCGCTCCTCGATGGCGTCGAACAGCCGCACCATCCAGCCGTCGAGGCCTGCGGGTTCCAGTCTTGGTAGGGATGTTGGGCGCATGGCGTTAGCGACTCCCGGGGCGGTGCGGCCCAGTGTAATGGAGAAGGGGGAAGCGTCGGAACCTCAGGGCGCGCTGCCCGGGGCGCTGGTCGGGGTGGCGGGGCCTCCTGGCGGCTGCGGGTCCACCCGCAGCCGCGCTGAGCCTCGAGGTCCAGGTGCCCCCTGCCGGCCGAGGCGTGATTTCCCCCTACCGGTGCGAATCCGCCGGTATCGGGAGGGTGAGCGTCAGCTGGCCCAGCCGCGGTCCACCGACGCGCACCCGGACTTCCCCCTCGCCCCGGAGGATCCAGCGGGCCGTGGCCTGGTGGTCATTGCCCGGCGAGCGCTGGAACCAGGGCATCTGCGCGGCCTCGCCCAGGCCGCGTCCCCATCCCGCCAGATGGCCCAGCGACTGGCGGGCCTCTCCGGGATCCAGCAGCCGGCAGCCCTCGCCACTGAGGTGGGCCTCGACGCCGGTGTTCCAGGGGCGCTCCCGGGCGGCATTGACCCCGTGGCTGGGCAGGTAGCCGCGATTCTCCACCGTGACCCGCAGCTCCCAGTGGCCCGCTCCCAGCGGCGTACAGTGCACGGCGGCGATGGCCAGGCGTGGCAGTAGGGCCGCCACGCGCAGCCAGTAGGCGGCGATGCCGTCGCAGAGCTCGGGCAGCGCCTCGGGGGGCGGGTTCCAGATCCCATGGACCGGGTCCAGGCCGCCGACTTCCACCTCGCCCAGCTGGGGGTGGCGAACGGCCCGCCAGGGGTGGAAGAGACGCTGGCGGTTATGGTCGTGGTCCCAGCGGGCCAGCCGCTCCATTCCCTCGCGATCGAGGGAGGTGTAGTGCTCCACGAAGCGTTCGGGACGCGGGCGTTCCATCCGCTGGAAGAGGTCCCAGAGCTCGCAGACCATCGCCACACAGCCGCGCTGGTGGTAGGCGAACTCGGTGAGGTCGCCGTGCAGCGGGGTTTCCGGCTGATAGGTGAACTCCTCGTAGCCGCTGACGGTGGGGTAGTCGAGCCGGGTGCGGCCCCAGGCGGCCAGCTGGCGGTAGATGGCCAGGTCGCCCTGATCCATTTGACTGTCGGGGGCGTCGATCAAGGGGCGGATGAACACGCCGCCGAAGGTGTGCAGGTTCAGCCAGGCATAGAGGTTCGGGTGCGCGCTGGCGAAGTCGATGACGGCGCGCGTCTCGGGCTCGGAGCCCGGATAGTCGCCGGCGCCGACCTGCTCCGGCTCCGGCCGCCAGCGCCAGGGGAAATTGCGGTTGAAGTCGGGCGTGTCCTGCAGCCACTCGGGCTCGGGGATGGTCTCGCCGTCCCAGTGCTCGATGACGCCTTCGGGATAGAGCCGCCAGTAGGGCGGGGGGTCGTCGATCCGGCGTGGCAGCATCAGGCCGGGGGCGTCGGGCGACGCGACGAAGTCGCCGGCTGCGTCCTCCAGGCGCAGGTAGCGGCAGCGACCGTCGCCATCCAGGTCCTGGGCGCGCCAGTGCGGCCGACCGGCGCTCTCCGGCGAGCGGCGCGGCGCGGAACGCACGAAGCCGCCCTGCCTGAGCACCTGTTCGGCCCCGTCCGGCGAGAGGCGCGGACAGACGTAGAACAGCACGTCCTGCAGGAATTGGCGACAGTGCTCGGGCAGGTCGCCCGGCACGGCGCCCGACTCGCTGTGCAGGGCCAGGGCCGCCTCGGCCACCGCCAGGGCAACGCTGGACCCCGCCAGCTCGGTGCCGTGCATGTTGCCGTCCACCCACACGCCCGGCCGCTTGCGCTCCGGCTCGTGGCCGATGGTGAGTACCCAGATCTCCCGCCCCCCGGGGCTGATGCCGATGCTCTGCAGGTGAGCCAGCCGCGGGTAGGCCTGCACCCACGCCTTGAGCTGGTGCGTGAGGTCGTCATGGCTCAGGTAGCGATGACGGAAGCGGCTGTCGTGCAGATCCTGTCCCATTTCCCCTCCCCGCTTCGGTTGGCCCCGCCTGGTGACAGTATGGCGCAAACCCGGCGTCTGCCACGCGATGGCGGCGTGCTCCCGGCGGTCGAGCCCGCCGCTCGACCATCAGTTCCGCCTCGGCGTCACTGGTACTTGCGGTGCCAGTGCTTGACCGCGATCTGCTCCTTGAGCAGCTCCAGCATGTCCACCAGCACCTGTTCGGTGACCTGTTCGGTATGGGAGTCGGTGTGCAGCCAGGCATCGAAGCCGCTCTCGGCCAGGTGCTCCACCAGCGCGGTGAACTCCGCCGACTGCAGCCCCTCCAGGGCCTCGTTGACCAGTCGGCAGGCCAGGTCCGAGAGCGAGGCCTCCAGGCCCCGGCTCACCTGGCTACCCAGCGGCAGGCGCGCTAGACGGCGCATCTCCGGGCTCTCCGCCAGGGTGCGGCCGACCAGGCCGCGCACATAGCGCAGGGTGTCGTCGCGGTTGTGGGCGTAGGCGGTGCCGGCCATGGCCTCCAGGCGCTGGCTGATCTCCTGGATCAGCGCCTGCTGGCGGGGCCGCACCACCTGGTCGACCAGCCGAGTGGAGAGCGAGTCGCTGGAGCGCAGCTGGGACTGGACGTTGTCGAGCATACGGATGGCGATGCGGTCGGTGAGCTCCTCCAGCAGGATATCGTAGTACTTGGCGACCACCCCGTAGAGGTACCAGCGGCGCACGTCGATTAGGCCCAGCCGCTGCAGGCGATGCAGCAGCGAGATGATGCGCAGGATGCGCAGCAGCCGGAAGCCGCCCACCGGAATGCAGCCGAGCACGTCGTACCAGTGCACGAAGGGGTAGAAGAACCAGCGGTGATAGCGCCGCTCGGCGATGGCCACCGCCCAGCCCAGCAGCACGTCGAGCACAAAGATGGCCACGAACGCCAGGTCGATGGCGATGAAGCGGGTGTGGATGTACCGGTCGTAGGCGCCATGCAGGCCGGGGGCCGCGGCCTCGAAGGCGGCATTCAGCGGCGACAGCAGGAAGAGGCTGTCGAACAGCAGCAGGGCCAGGTTGGCGATCACCAGCACGATGATCAGCAGGTCCCACACCAGATGGACACGCTCCAGGGCGGGGCTGAGCGCTCTCTCGCGGGTGTCAGACATGACGCCTCCTTGAGCTCGGTGCCGCAGCGATGCTTTCCAGCCTAGAAGGTTGGCCCGTTGGCGACCTCCTTCACGCCTTGTCGGAAGAGGGCGGGCTGCTACCCTGAGCCTGGCAGCCCCTGGAGGGATCGACTGTCACGCACCAGCCAACGGGAGGCTTGAGGATGGTATCGACGAGCCCGGCCGCCATGCGCGTCTGTTGTCTGCTGGCCCTGGCGGGAAGCGCCCTGGCCGGCTGTGCCGAGCCCCCGCCCGAGGAGGCGGCAACGCCCGACCTCGTCCCCCTCGAGGTCGGCGAGGCGACGGTCCGGGGCGCCGATGGTAGCGAGCTGCTCACCATCGGCGCGCTGCCGGGCAACATTCGCGTCGATGCCGACAGCGAGTTTGGCGCCGCACAGCGCTTCACCGATGCCCGCCTCTCGCCGGATGGTGACTGGCTGGCGATCACCACGGCGGGGGCCGCCCACGGCGCCGGCTGGCTGGTGGCGCGGGACGACCAGGCCATTCATCCCGCCGCCTTCCAGTACGGCGGCAGCGTCACGCTCGGCCCCTGGCGCGACGATGGCCAGTACGTGGTATTTGCCCAGGAAGGCCCGGCCCCGACCCGTACCCTGGCGGTGGTCGGCCTCGACGGGCTCGGCGAGACGGTGAGCGACAACGCCCGGCCGCTGCGCCTGCCCGAGCATGAGCCGCAGGTCCCGCCGGAGACCGAGTACCACGCCGTCGAATGGCGCGACGGCGCGCTGATCGTCGAAGTGGAGGGGCAGCGCTGGCGCTATGACCCGGCCGGCGGCGAGACCATTGCCGTCGACTGAGCCGGCGAGAGAGCGGCTCAGCGGGCGGCGGGCAGCGCCAGCAGCAGTGGGGCGCCGGCCAGGGCCTCTTCCAGGCGGGTGGCGAGAATCTCCAGGATGCCGTCGTGCTCGCCCGCCAGCCGGGTCGTGGTGACGCTCAGCCCGGGGGTGTCCACCATCGCCTGCTCGCAGATTGCGGCGATGTCGCCGCCTTCGCCAGCGTGGCGGCCCGGGGAGAGGAACAGCATGGCCAGGATGATCTCGCTGTCGGCCATGGCCCGTGAGGCCAGCAGGTCCACCAGCAGCGGCTCGTTGAAGCGGTAGGCCTCGCCGTCACGGCGCTCCATGGAGGCGAAGGTGACGCAGCTGGCCTCCCCGGCCAGCAGCACGCTGAGCTGGCCGGCGAGATAGTTGCGCACCGCCGTGACCTCGGGGATCGGGCTGCCGTGGTCGACCAGGACTACCTTGGGCGGCGACGAGCCGCGAATCCGTTCGCGGACGTTGTCGGCCAACAGCTTCGCCAGGCGCAGGTCCACCGGGGCCTGGCTGTCCACCAGCGGCAGCGCCACCTTCACGGACAGCTTAGGATGGTTGGCCTGCACCTCGGCCAGACGTTCGGGCAGGTAGCGGGTCAGCGCCTGGCTAGGGCCGAAGAAGAAGGGCAGGACCACCAGCTCGGTCGCGCCTTGCGCCGCCAGCTGTGCGGCCCGCGGCCCCAGCGAGACCGCCTTGTGCCCCTCGAGCTGCTCCGCGGGAATCTTGTAGGAATGCAGCAGGGAGGCGGCCTCGACCTCATGGCCGGTGGTCCGGCTCAGGGCCTCGGCCAGGCGACGCAGGTTGAGCGCGGCCTGGGGCCTCAGGGAGCCGTTATCGACGAGCAGGATCTTGCGCATGGAGGCCTCTTGGCTGGCACGGGGCGGGGATTGGCGCCAGGGCGCCTGGGCCCATCACACTACCCAGGCGGGTCCCGGTCAAGTGGGGAAGCTGCCAGGTCCTGCCGGCTGGTGCGCTGGTCCATGATGGCGGCTCACCCGTGGATATAGCGCAGGCGGGCATCGCGGCGCATCCGCAGTACGGTGATCACGTTGGTCGCGAAGATCAGCGATTCGGCGATGGTGCCGCCGATCGAGCCGGCCAGCAGGTTGCTGATAACCCAGCACAGCGCCGCGGCCGCCAGGGTCAGGCGCATGGGAATCCCGCGCAGCATGAACATGCCCCAGGTGCCCAGCAGCCCGGCGGTCAGGGCCGGGATGTCCTGGGGCCCGCTCCAGGACAGTGCCGCCACCGCGAGGGTGGCCAGCAGCATCGTCGCCATCAGGATACGGTTGCGCGGATAGCGCCGCACCAGGGCGATGCGCAGCACGATCAGCGCCGAGATGCCGGCGGCCACCCAGCTTTCGAAAAGCGCGAACTGGGCGGCGAAGGCGACATTGGCGAACAGCAGCAGCACGAACAGCTTGTCGTCCCGCTTGCTCGCGAAGGCCACCAGGCAAAGCGTCAGTGCTATCAGGCTCACGCCCTGGCCCAGCAGCCATCTCAGGCCGAGCTCTTCCATGGACACACCGCTGTCGAAGTGGAAAGGAATCGCGCCATGCTAGCACGCCGGGCCGTCGCCCTGTGGGATGACCAAGGGCGGCGACGATTCAGGCATGATGGCAGTTTCGATGTGGCAACAGGAGAGACCATGCACACGCTGTTGAACGCTGGCGCCGAGGTGACCGAGGCGGCGCTGATCGCCATCGCCCATATGCCCACCGGCAGCCTGCCGGCGCTGATGAATGACGACTTCGCACGGCGCCTGAGCGATGCCGATCTCATGCGTATCGCGGTGCTGCTGGCCGAGAAGAGCCGTGAGGAGGGCGGCTGTCCCATTGGCGCTGTAATCATCGACAATGACACTCGGCGCATCGTCGGCAAGGGGCACAACACCCTGGTTCAGGAGGATCACCCCTACAACCACGGCGAGACCGCCGCCATTCGTGATGCCGGGCGCCTCGACTTCAGCCGCACCACGCTCTTCACCTCCCTGAGCCCCTGCGATATCTGCGCCACCCTGCTGTACATGCGCGGCTTCGCCCGGGTAGTGGTGGGCGACGTCACCAATGCCTCCGGCAACGAAGAGCTGCTGCGCGGCAAGGGGATTCGGGTCGATATTCTCGAAGACCCCCGTGGCATCGAGCTCTACGCCCGCTTTCGCGCCGACTGCCCCGAGCTGGATCGCGAAGACTGGCAGGGCAAGCGTGCCCCTTGATCGATGCTCTGCTTGGCAAGACCGACGGCCGCAGCGGCCGTCGGCAGGCGGCTTACTTGAAGCGCGAACGCGCCTTCTCGAGGGAATCGCTGAGTGATTTCCAGGCGCGCTCGGCGCCATCCTTGAGGTCTTCCCAGGCGCCATCGCCGGCCTCGCGAAGTTCGGCCAGCTTCTCGCGGGCCTCCTCGCGGCTCGCTTCCAGCCGGTCGATCTCTTCCTGATAGTCGATCCGCGCATCGGCCTCGGCGCTCTTCGCCTTGGCCTTGAGCTTGTCCACCTCGGCCTGCCATTCATCCAGCTTGGCCTGCAGCTTCTGCTCATAGGCTTGCCTGTCGCTCATGGGGCGCTCCTTTGCGTCTGATGAAAGTGGGCACCTTGAGGATAGTCGGTCTCGGGCCGACAGGGTGCTGCCCTCCAGGGTGGCATATTCAGCCGGCGCGGTGGCAAGCTGGCGGCGATGCCATCTCATTGATACGGAGACAGCCCCATGCTCACGTCCGAGCAAGCCGAGCTGGCTTTGCGCCTGCGCGAACGGCTCGAAGACCTCCCCGACGAGGCCGTGCCCATCACCTACCAGCAGGCCGCCGAAGCGCTGGGGCTCACCCCGCCGCGGACCATCCAGCGCGTGGCCCTGGCGCTGGAAGCGCTGATGCGCGAAGACGTCGCCGCCGGCCGCCCGCTGATCGCCGCCCTGGTGGTCAGCCGGCGCGGCGACCTGCCCCGGCAGGGCTTCTTCGAGCTGGCGGTGGCGCTCGGGCGTTTTCCCGCCGACCCGTCGCAGCACCCCGCGGCTTATCGGGCCGAGCTGGCCCGGGTCATGGCGGGGCGCGCCTGACGCCTCGTAGCTGGCGGCAGGCGCGGATGCCCGGGCACCCGAGGGGGAGCGCCGGGGCGCCGCGATCAGCGGGCGGGGCCTACCGAGTCGTCGGCTCAGGCCGCTGGCGCAGCGGCTCGAGCAGCGGGCTCAGGCCATTGTGGTCGATCTCGTGCATCAGCTGCAGCAGCTGGCCGATCTCGCCGGCCGGGAATCCCTGACGGGCGAACCAGTTGAGATAGGGGCCGGGCAGGTCGGCGATCAGCCAGCCTTCGTACTTGCCGTAGGGCATCGTTCGGTTGACCAGCTTTTCCAGGTCCGCGGGCTGCACGCATCACACTCCTTGATTCAGGTGTCGCTGTGGTTATCGAGGGTCTGGATGACCTCGAATCCCTCGAAGGTCGGCGGGCCCAGGTAGAGCCCCTCGCGGCGGCTCTGGCCGGCGTTGGCGTGGGCCGCGCGGAACGCCTCGGAGTGCGTCCAGGCCTCGAAGTCCTCGCGCGAGCGCCAAACCGTGTGGGAGGCGTAGAGCACGTGGTCCTCCTTCTCCGGGCCGCGCAGCATATGGAACTCGACGAAGCCGGGCAGACCCTGCAGGTGCGTCTCCCGCGTCAGCCAGATCTGTTCGAACTCGTCCACTCTTTCGGGATTGACTCGGAAACGGTTCATGGCGATGTACAAGGTGCCTTCTCCCAAGGTCAGGTGGGTGATCGTGCTCGCTGGACCATGACACCTTGCCCCGAGCGAGGCAAGGTGGTGCGAGGCTGGCGAGCTCCCTTACGCGAAACGGAGCCGGCCCGCGGCGGTGCGGTGTTATCCTCGGGGGGCTGGCCCGCAGCGGAATCTCGAAGACAGGAAAGGAGGGAGTGCCCTATGACGACCCTGGTGATCGGTGCCAACGGCCAGATCGGCCGCCAGTTCTGTGCCCTGGCTCAGCAAGCCGGCGAGCCCATCCGCGCCATGATCCGCGACCCGGAGCAGCAGCCCTGGTTCGAGGAGCGCGGCATCGACACGGTGATCGCCGACCTGGAAGGCGACTTCGTCCACGCCCTGGACGGCTGCGACCAGCTGCTGTTCTCTGCCGGCTCCGGCCCCCATACCGGGGCCGACAAGACCCTGCTGATCGACCTCTACGGCGCCATCCGCAGCGTCGAGGCGGCCCGTGAGCAGGGCCTCTCGCGCTACCTGATGGTCAGCGCCATGCGTGCCGAGGACCCCCAGGCCGCCCCCGAGAAGCTGCGCCCCTATATGGCCGCCAAGTTCGCCGCCGACGCCTACCTGCGCGCCTCTGGCGTGCCCCATGTGATCCTCAAGCCGGGGCGGCTCACCGACGAGGCGGCCACCCAGCGGGTTGCCGCCTCGCTGGAGGAGACCGGCGGCGAGAACGGCGTCTCCCGGGCCAACGTGGCCCATGCCCTGCTGCATCTGACCAAGGCCCGGGAGCTGGTTAACCGCGAGTTCGTGCTGCTCGACGGGCAGCGCACCCTCGCCGAGGTGCTGGTCTGATACCTCAACCCCGGTGAGCCTGGATTATCCACCCGTTTGACCCTTGAGCCGAATCACCTCCTCATTCGGCTCATCTGTTGAGCCGCTGGGTGGCCCCTTTCGATCGGTCTCTCCGACCTCCCTCAGCAGCCACAGCCCCAGCCGGGGCTGCCGGTCCCCTTCACTTGAACGGGGACTGGTCCAGGGGGCACTGCTACTTTAGCGAAGAGTGCGTTGCCGTCGGGCACCGCACTATCGATGGCCACAAACAGGGAGTACCCATGATGACGTTTTCGGCCCTTACGCCTGCGCGCGCCTGGCGGACTGCCAGCCTGATGGGAGCTGGCATGCTGGTGGCGGCGGCGCCGATCGGCGCCGACCCGCTTGAGGAGCGGATGCCGCCGGGCCTGCTGTTCGAAATGGTGGACCCCACGCTCTGCATGATGCCCCCGGCAGAGATCGCCGATGCCGAGATCCTTGCCATGATCGACAGCGACGACCCGGAGATGGCGCCCCCCATCACCGGCAGCTGGGAGCATCAAGATGAGCGCTGGCGCGTCTATGGCCAGGGCTGGTTCAACGTCAGCGACAGCAGCGGGCTAGTTGCCGCCTCGGACCTCATCCTCAGAAGCGACAGCGACGAACTGCAGTACCTGTGCCTGGTGCTGTCGCCTCACGAAGAGACGCTGATGGTGACGGGAGAGGCAGACCTGGTCGGCCCGGAAGTCGAGACCCTCGATGGCGATACCTTCATGGTCGTTGGGCTGCTGGGAGGGCGCGACGACGGTGACTTCGTCCCCCAGGCAGAAGTGCTCACGGACACGGGAAGCGTTTCCCTCGAGCGGCCGGCAGCCGATACCCTGGAAGGCAGCCTGGAGTTCGGCGGCCGCCTTGTCGATATGCAGGGGCAGGCGCTGGAGGGGGCCGAGGTGTCCCTGACGCTCGAGATCGGCGAACTGACCCAGGATGCGTCAATGCGAGTCGCCAACTGGGACAGGGATGATCTGGTGGATGCCTCCGCCCCATCCGTCAGCGAGGAAGAGCTGGCCGAGGTGAAGGCGCTGTTTCGCGACGATATCCGCCTGGAGGTAGAGCCGGTTGTGAGCCCGGAGAGCAGCGATATCGTGCAGCGCACCGTCTATCGCTACGACTACGACACCTTCGCCTCGCGCTCCGACGACAGCGGCTGGCGCAGCACCCGCGAGTACTTCTTCTACCGGGACGGGGATCAGCTGGTGCCCTTCCAGCGCCCCTCCAGCGACACGGACCTGAGCGCCTTCTTCGGCGACCTGATCGCCTCCGACTTCGTGCTCGAGGAGGCCTCCGCCGAAGACTTCCGCGAGCTGCTGATCACCCTGACCGGCGAAGACTTCTTCGATGAGGAGGACGTCAAGCTGGACGATATCGTCAATTTCCGCCCCGACGAATGGATCTTCTTCACCGGCACCTTCTTCGATAACTACAAGGCCTTCGTGGTCTACACCGACGACGACGGGCGTCCGGAAAAGGTGCTCTACCGGCTCAAGCAGCAGCCGGTGTCCTGATCATCAGGTGGTTCGATCAGCGCCGGCATGCGGCTTAGCTGAGAGTTTCACAGGGGGAAGGCAGGGGGCGCCTGCCGGGCTCACATTTGCGACACCAGGTAGTTCGGTTTGCCGAGCATCTTGATCAGCCGCAGCTGCTGTTCCAGCCAGTAGGCGTGATCCTCTTCGGTGTCGGCGAGCAGCCCCAGCAACACGCTGCGGGTCTGAAAGTCGCGCTCCCGCTCGCACAGGGCGATGGCATCCTTCAGGGCGTCGCCCACTTCGTACTCGAGCTGGAGGTCGTTGGCGAGCATCTCCTCCACATCGGCGCCAATGCGCACCGGGGTACGGGTATGGATGTCGGGCTGCCCCTCCAGGAACAGGATCCGCTCGATCAGCTGCTTGGCATGGCCCTTTTCGTCGTCGAATTCGTGGGCGATGCGTTCGTGAAGCTTGCTGAGCCCCCAGTCGGCATACATCTCGGAGTGAAGAAAGTACTGATCCATGGCGGCGAGCTCAGCCGCCAGCAGACCGTTCAGGGCGTCGATGATGCGTTGGTTGCCTTTCATGCGTGTCCTTCCCTTGGCGCGAATCGAGCGAATCACCCATCCTAGAAGGAATTCTTCACTAGGTCAATTTCCCTTTAAATTCAGGTGGTTGATATTGCCTTCGCGTGCGATTCGCATTCGATCCGGCAAGCCGGCCGGCGGTCAGTCCGCGAGCCCCCGGCCAAGCGCCTCGCCGAGCCGATCCACGGCGGCGGCGAGCTTCTCGTCGATGATATGCAGGTACTCCGTCCAGTCGTCCACGTGGTGTAGCTCCGCCTTGCCGTCCGAGATGCCGCGCAGCGCCACCAGCGGCACGTCGAAGCGCATACAGGCGCGCAGGCAGGCGTAGCTCTCCATGTCCACCATCTCGGCGGCGATGGCGTCGTAGGCCGCGCCCGAGACGATATTGGCGCCGGTAGAGAGTGTCGCCTCGCGAATGCCGGGAATGCGCAGTGGCAGCGGGAGCGTCGCCGGCAGGTCGAGAAAGGGGGTGGCGCCCTTCTCGAAGCCCAGCGCCGTGGCGTCCATGTCGCGGTAGGCGACCGAGGTCGCCTGGTAGACCTCGGTCTGTTCGAGCACCCGGCTGCCGGCCGAGCCCAGCGACACCACCAGGTTTGGCAGGTGCCCACGGTGGGCGAGGGCGGCCAGGGCCGCAGTGAGCTCCACGGCCGCCTCCACTGGGCCAACGCCGGTCATGGTGGGAGTGAAACGCTGCCGGAGATGCGGCCCGTACTCGGCTTCGGCGGCCATCACGAAAAGCACCCTGTGCCCGCCCAGTGAGGTCAGCCTGGGCTCGCCAAGGGCATCGGTTAGGGCATCAGGGGGTGAGGAATCGTTCATCGACGCTGTTTCCTTTTCCACAGAGAGGTTCATCAAGAGATTCGTCCCAGTGTACTGCCTTGACACCCTCGATACCCCGATAGCGACCGGCAGGCGAGCCCGCGCCTGGGTCTCGTCCAGGGCTGAGTGGTTCGAACTTGCCGACGAATTGCCTAAGTATAATGGGCTTCTTACGTTGAATTTGTCGCCCCGTGCGATGTCGACGAGAGATGATCAAATCGGGAAAATGTCGGTGACAATACGGATGTAGGAATGGCTGAGGGTCGGTGCGGTATGTCTGAGTACGACAGTGTGTATGAAAGTATTGCGACACGCATGAACGGATTCTTGTACCGCTGCCGCAACGACGATCACTATACCATGCTGAATTTGACCGGCAGGGTAAAGGCGTTGACGGGATATGAGAGCGAGGATTTGATTGGCAATCGCAACCAGTCTTATGTGGAACTTATTCATCCCGATGACGCCGCTGGACTTGACCAGGCTATTGAGAGCGCCATCGACTCTGAGCGTAACTGGCAGGCTGATTACCGCTTGAAATGTCAGGATGGAAGTCTGCGCTGGGTGAGTGAGTATGGTGGTGCTGTCAAGGATGCCGAGAACAACGTGATCTACTTGGAAGGCGTGGTAACGGACATTCAGTCGCGGCGTCAAAATGAAGAAAGGTTGGCCGAGATCAGCCGTGATATTGCCACGGAAACGGAGCAGATTGTGCATGCATTGAAAATGCTTCGGCTGTTGAGCATCAATGCAGGCATAGAGGCGGCTCGCGCCGGTGAGGCGGGCAAAGGGTTTGCCGTGGTGGCGGATAATGTGCGTAGGCTGGCTGACGATACGAGCGGTTCCGCAGCGACGATTACGGATCTGATGAAAAAGCTCGACCAGTTGAATGTTTGAACACCTCTCGCCGAAGCGGGGGCGAGACGCTATTCGCCTGAAACCTATCGTTTATCGAGGCTGTTTTCCCTGCCATGCAGGATCAGCGGGATGACCTGAGCGGCTCCAGCCTCCAACCCTGATCGGTCGCCAGCAAGCGATCGGTCAGGCCGAGGTTATCCAGAAAGGCGTCGTCATGGGACACCACGATCAGTGCGCCCTGGTAGCTGCGCAGCATGGCTTCCAGGGCCTCTGCCGAGGGCAAATCCAGATGGTTGTTGGGCTCATCGAGTAACAGCAGCGGCGGTGGCCTGTCGGCGTAGAGTAGGCAGGCGAGAGCCGCCTTCAACCGTTCCCCCCCGCTCAGTGACCCACTGGGCGTCGCTATCTTCTGCGCATCGATCCCCAGTTGCGCCAGGCGCATGCGCAGGTCCGCCTCGGGTGCCGTGCGATTGGCGGAGCGTATCTGCTCGAGAACGGGCTTTGCCGGATCCAGGTTCTCCAGCTGCTGGTCCAGATAGGCGCTCTCGGGCGTCACCTTGCAAACACCGACTAGGGGCGTAACCCTCCGACTATACTGCATCGTTATTCGCTCCAAAACCCGTTAGATGAAAAAACCGACCGGAAGAAACGCCGATGCACAAGGGAAGCTGCCTATGTGGCAAAGTGGAATACGAGTACCGCGGCGAGATCGATGAGGTCTCGATGTGCCACTGCAAGCAGTGCCAGAAGGCCCAGGGCTCGGCCTTCGTCGCCGTGGCACCGATCCGCTCGGCCGACTTTTCCATCACTCGGGGCGCGGAATACCTCAAGGAGTTTCGCGCCACGCCTGGCAAGGTGCGGGTGTTCTGCGCCGAGTGCGGTAGCCCGCTCTACAGCGCCCGTGACGACCTGCCCGAAGCCAAGCGGCTGCGCCTCGGCACCCTGGACACCCCGATAGCGCCCGGCAGGCGCGTCCACGCCTGGGCCTCTGCCAAGGCAGAGTGGTTTGAACTCGCCGACGAACTGCCCCGTTATCCGCAAGCCGCGCCGAAGCACTGATGCCACCTATTCGCCTGGCTTCGGGCGTCCTGAGTGATTGGCCATGCGGTACCCGATGTCATGGCTTTCGCTCCGAACGGGTTGGCGACACTTGCCAGGCCAGGTGGTTACTGTAAAGGTATGGAAAACCTCGCCGCAGGTGATCCCATGGCTGTTGAACCGCTTCAGCAGACACTGCAATCCTTCCACGAAGCCCTGATGAGGCATCCGCTGATTCGTGAGCTGTGGAATCACTTCCCCGAGAACATGTTCCTGGTACGCGTGGAGGACGACGGACAGTTCACGGCTGAGGCCGCCAACCCGGCGCAGCTCGACACCATTGGCCGTGAGTGCCTGGGCCAGCCGCTGTCGGCGTTCATGCCGGCTGCTTCGGCTGAGGCGGTCTATGCGCGCTACCGCGAATGCGTGGCGCGAGATAAGCCGATGCGCTATCAAGAGCATGCCACCTTCTTCGATGAGCATGGCAACGAGCAGCACGGCTACTGGTTGACGCTGATCGTGCCGCTGCACAACGCTGCCGACGACCCGCAGCGCGTCACCCATCTTTTCGGCATCGCTCAGGACGTGACCGAACTGCACCAGGCTCGAGAAGCGCTGGAGCGTCACAACCAGATGCTGGAAGCACGCGTGGAGCAGCGTACCGCTGAATTGCAGCATGCCAACCGCGAGCTCAGGGTGCTCAACGGCCAGCTCGAGCAGATGGCCACCCGCGACTTCCTGACCGACTGCTACAACCGCCGACATATCGAGACCCTGGGCCAGCGCGAAATTGAGCGGGCGCTGCGCTATGGCAATTCGCTCAGCGTGTTGATGATCGACCTCGACGCCTTCAAGCAGATCAACGACACTCAAGGCCACGACGCAGGGGATGCCGCGCTCAAACGCGTTGCGGCGAGCCTACAGAGCGCCTTGCGCACAAACGACCTGCTGGGCCGCTTCGGCGGCGATGAATTCCTGATCCTGCTGCCCGAGAGCAACGACGAAGAGGCTCGCGCCACCGCCGAGCGCCTGCAGCAGCAGACGCAGGAGCAGGCCGCCATCTCGATCAGCGCGGGGATTGCCACGCTGCGCCGCGACGACACCCTGGAAAGCCTCGCTGCCCGCGCCGACCAAAGGCTACTCGCCGCCAAGCGGAAATATCATCGAGAAGCGCCTGGTTGACGCATTTCACGAGAGAATGACCCTCTCTGAAGGCTTAGGCCGGAAGAGCACCTGCTTGGAGTCTCCCGATGGCATTGGATTCCGGGTCACTGCACTTGGCCCCGGTGGATAAGCGGCACTTGGCGCTACTGCAGTCCTGGTTGCCGGATGCCGAGCATGCCCGGCTGTGGGGTGGGCCCGCCATCCGTTACCCCTTCACCGCCGAGAGCTTTAGCGACGACCTGCAGCTCGAGAGCGTGACGAGCCGTGCGCTGTTGAACGACAGGGGCAGTCTCCTGGGCTTCGGGCAGTATTGCTTACGCCATGAGCGCTGCCATCTGATGCGGCTCGCCATTGCCCCGAGTCATCGTGGCCAGGGCCTTGGGGGAAGACTCATTGCCGCCTTGGCGAGAGAGGGGGGCGAAGCGCTGAGCGTCACCGAGTGCGCGCTCAACGTCTATCCTCACAACCCAGCAGCCAGGCTCTATGCGCGCCTGGGGTTCAATGACGCAACACCACCCGATGGTCAAAGCTTGGATGGCTGCCGCTACCTGGTGGTATCGGCCTTCGTGGTGAAAAGTCGTGGTGACGGGAGAGAGTAGTGTCTCCCCATCGATGTCGGTCGGTACGGGCTCTACCAGTTCGTTGATGCAGTGCATGGGACAAAACATGGCGGTCTCAATGACCTGAATTCAAGCAATAAGTGCAACACCTGCCCCAGCTCAGAGGATGAATTCCACTTATATATCTCTAACTATTTTCTTTAAAGATTCTTTTTCTAGGAAGTCAGAGTCCAACTTCACAAGCTTGCCGTTGTCTCCTATTATGAAAATGTATGATTTCCCTCTGTTGCCTGAGTATACGACAGAGTATTCTTTCTCAGACCATTTCTCAACTTCTCGGTCTTCCACAAAGTGCTCTTGCATTATCTGGATGCTATCTTGGTCACATCCAGAGTCATTCGTATCGAAGAAAACAGCCATAAAGAAAGAGCTAGTTGGGCATCCATAGCTAAGGGTTTGGTCATCCGTCATGTCGGAAAAAGCCAAAAACCTCTTCCCCAGCTCATCTCCATACCTGAATATTAAAATGTTTTGACTGCCTCCTGCGTCACCTATCATGGAGAAGTTGCCGGGAATTTCAAATCTAAGGCCTGAGTACGTTAAGTCAATGCCTGTCTTTGCAAACGTGCCAAGGGGAAATAGCAGCAAAGCAATAGAAAGCCCGATTTTTAGCATTTTAAATTCCTTGTAATACCATGGTTGTTTCTGTTTTATAGCTTACGCTAATTCTAACCTTGCAAACATGGTAAATGGATGTGTTTCCAGCGACTATGTTCTTTCCAATGTTTGCAATCTGTTTGGCAATATATGACATCCCCGGTTTGACGCCGCTGGGCCTTGGGACGAGGTCCATGGATGAAGAGCATGCCTGCGCTTCAGAGATTGCTTTGTAAACCACCTCGGTAGCTCTCTCATTTACTGTCTGAGGCGATGCTGTGCCGTCTCCCCAAAAATAGTTAATAGCTGCAGATATGTATTCCCTATCGTAGTAGTCCATGCTCCAGATTCCTTCTGGCCTATTGTGTCGATACTATTCCCTTAGCTGATTGGATACTACCAACAAACGATGGCTTCCACCAGTGAATAACAGTGTGTCCTAATAGTCTGATACCGCGATCCACTGCCCCTTCAAGGGCGTTGCCGCCTACTACTCCCGTGGCGAGCATCACAGTGTGGCGTGGAGCTATGAACAGCCCTTGGCTGGCATGCAGGCGATAGCGCATCACTTGGCGTTCGATGACAAGCGTCATTCCGGCGAAGCGGAGAGCACGGTACAAGTAGCGGCCCTCGCTGCATCCCGCGCAGGGCTATCTGAATCAACCCTCACTCCACCAATCGCAGCTCGAGGACATGGCGAATTCGCTCGCCGTCCCACTCATAGCCGAGGTGCCGGCCCTGCCAGGTGGCCGACAATACCGGCGGGCGCAACACCGCGGCACACTCACCGCTCGGATCACGCACGCTTGGGTAGACAATCCCATCGGCATGGGACTCCCAGGCCTTGCGGCCAAACGCCTGGCCCGCGCTCCAGTCAGCCGGGGCCAGCAGAGGGGTGGCCCCAGGCGGGTTGTCACGCAAGTCGAAGAGTTCGCCCTGAAGGTCGGCCAGGTAGACCCGCTGCTGGAGCTGCATGGGCCGCATTGAGGTGCTGGCGGACCACATAGAGATCCTGCACCAGGCCGCTGCGCAGCCGATCGAGCGGTGACTGGCCAGCAAACAGGGGATTGTGATTGGGCCGGCGCAACCAGGCATCCGCGGCGTCGGCCCGCGGCAGCAGGATCTGCAGGGCCTTGTAGATCCCCAGGATCAGCGACATGCGCTCGAGCTGATTGACGTCGAGACGGGCCGCCGTGGGCTGCTTGCGCCAGCGCCGATAGGTGGACTCAGGCACGCCAAGCAGCAAGGCGGCTTCCTGCTCCTTCAACCCCCAGTCGTTGGCAATGCTGGGGTAGGTACGCATCGCCGCGGCGCTCATCTGCTGGCGCTTTTCGGTGGGTAGCTGGGGTAGGGCCATTCTGACCTCCTTCGCCAAATGGCGGATATATGTCACTCTCGACCAAATGGTGGAAGGCATCAATGTCGTCTTCTTCGAAGATGCCCTCCCCACACCCCAGCTGCCAGGCTCTATGCGCGCCTGGGGTTCGGTGTCGCATCACCATCCGATGGTCAATGCTTGGATGGCTGCCGCGACCTGGTGGCATCGGTCGCCGTGGTGATGAGTCGTGTCCACTGAGCGACGCTGATGGGGTGCAGGGCCTGTAAAACATCGGGCGACCAGGCCTCCCCATACTATGCTGGGGTAGGCCAGCAGCGGCCGTAGGGAGAGGGCCGACACGCCATCATGCGCCCAGGGGCGGCGACCGGGCGCCGGTGACTATCTACCACTTCATGGCAGTCTGGCGGAGGACGCAGGATGAGGCTTTCCAGCACGGGATTCGCGCTACTCGGGGCCGCACTGATCGCGATCAGCTTCGGCCTCGCCCGCTTCGCCTTCGGGCTCTTCGTGCCACCCATTCGCGAGGAGCTGGGGCTCAGCTCCTATGTGATCGGCATCATCGGCTCGCTGCCGCTGATCAGCTTCCTGCTGGCCACGGCGGTCGCGCCGCTCGTCACCGACCTCCTCGGCGCCCGCTACGCGGCGGTGCTCTCCGGGGCCTTCGGCGCCGGTGGGCTTTCGCTGATCAGCCAGGCCACCGGACCGATGATGCTGGGCGCCGGGGTCTTCGCCTGCGGGATCTGCACCGGCCTGATGATGCCGGCGCTGACGGCGGCCATGCAGGCGATCGTGAAGCGCTCGCTGCACGGGCGGGTCAGCTCGGTGATGAACGCCGGCACTAGCATCGGCGTGATCGTGGCGGTGCCCACGGTGCTCTTCATGGTCGGCGCCTGGCGCCTCGCCTATCTCTCCTTCGCCTTGCTGGCCGGCCTCGGCGTGATCGCCGCCTGGCTCTTCCTGCCCTCGGTCTCGCGGATCGTGCCGTCGAACGCGGCGGAACCGCCGCCGCTCAGCGAGCTCCCCTGGTCGCGGCTGATTCGGCTTTCGCTGTTCGCCTTCCTGATGGGCTTCGTCTCCGCCGCCTACTGGATCTTCGCCCCTGACCTGGTGGTGACCCTGGGCGGCCTGCCCCCCAGCGCCACCGCCTGGCTGTGGCTCGCGGTGGGGGTGGCCGGGCTCGGCGGCGCGGTGGTGGCCGACCTGGCCGATCGCAACAACCCGCCCATCACCCAGGCCCTGATGCTGATGATGCTCTCGGCGAGCCTCGCCCTGCTCGCGGCCAGTCCCGACCAGCCGCTGCTGACGGCCTTCTCCGCGCTAGTCTTCGGCCTGGCCTATATGAGCCTGACGGGGCTCTATCTGATGACCGGCATTCGCCTGCTGCCCGGCCGCCTCTCCGTGGGGCCAGTGCTGCCCTTCATGGCGGTCTCCCTGGGGCAGGCGGCAGGTTCGCCCGTGGTCGGTAGCCTGGTGGAAGGCTTCGGCTATGCCGACGCCTTCGCCATGTTCGCGGCGCTGGGCATCCTGGTGGCCGTCCTCTCGCCCTTCTACCCGGGCGCCATCGCCCAGGAGGAGGAGGAAGAGGTCACCGAGGAGGAGAGCGGCCTCCAGGCGGCCTACGATCACCAGCTCCTGGACGAGGAGGGCGAGCCACTGGAGGACCCCCTCGAGGAGGAAGACGAGACGCCTACCGCCACGTCCTGAGGGGGGGCGGGCAGCCGGCCACCCAGGGCCAGGCTTTCCTCGCGTCCCTGCCGACGCCTTGCCCGGTGGTCACTCGCGCTGCCCGTTAAAGACGGCGATGGCCTCGTCCAGGCTGGTGGCCTCGGCGTTCCACGGCAGCGGCGACCCGGCGAAGTGGCAGTAGTAGAGCGCCTCGTCGTCGATCTCGACACGATGGATGCGGTTGCCTTGATCGTCCTGCCAGCAGTCGGCATGGACATGCTGCCAGTTGGGGGCGAGCGAGGTGAACATGGCGATGTTCATGATGGCTTCCCTCCTCAAGTCGCTCGAGTCTGGCGTGGGCTCAGGGCGCTTTTGGTTGCCTATTACTTTGTCACAGTCAGGGCGGCGATCCTTTCAGTGCTTTCCTGGGCAGGGGTAGGGCCAAGGGAGGAAGTGCCCATGCCGCCGCCAAGGGAGCCGTGATGCCTCGTATCGCCCCCACCCCCGGTTGAGCTACCAGGTTCCTCCAGTGTAGAACAGGGTGGAGACATTCAGTCACATTTAATTACATTTCTGCATGTTTCCCAGGATTGGGGTGGGAAGTCCCTCGTCGGCTCCGTTCTGCGATCCTTTCGTCGGCCAGGAGTGCAAGGCGGGCTTTCGGGACGCAGCGGGGAATACCGACATCTTCCAGGGCAGGTAGCGCCGACATCCCGTCGTTCCCATGCCTGGGACACAGCATCCTTCGGTGCTAGTCTTGGACAGATACCGATAACGACACCGCCAGAACGCAAGGGACAGCATCATGGCAACGGACCGCCCCGAGCCCCGTATCACCCTGCACCCGCACTCCCGCCGGGTGCGGGTCGTCATCGACGGCACCGTGCTGGCCGACACCACCCGCGCCATCGAACTCCGCGAACGCGGCTACCCGCCCCGGCAGTACCTTCCCCGCGACGACGTGCGCATGGACCTGTTGACCCCCTCCGACAGCGTGACCCACTGCCCCTTCAAGGGCGATGCCGCATACTTTTCCCTGAATCCGTGAGGTCAGCCACCCGAAATGCTTCTAACTCACTGACCTGAATGGCAATATAGCGGATATCTCCGTTCACCCAGACAGTTCCATCCATGCCCAACGTCAAATTCCGCGCCAGTCGCCGCACCCTTACCAGCCACGCCGGGCTATCCATCATCGGGCAGTGCTTCGAGATCGCCGGCGTCGACAGCATCGACGGCCGTTTCCCCACCACGCTGGGCATGCGCACCAGCGACGTGGTCAAGAGCTACCTGGGCCTGCTGTGCCTGGGCATGAGCGACTATGATGCCATCGAAAACTTCCGCCGCGACAAGCCCTTCCAGCAACTGCTGACCCTGCAGAAGGTGCCCAGCACGGCGACGCTGCGACAGCGGCTGGAGAAGCTTGCCGCCAACGACCTGCAGGCACGCACCGCCACCTGGTCCACCATCCTGCTGTCGCTGGTGGAGGCACCGATCACCGCCGAGACGACACATGTCTGCCTCGACATCGACACCTTCGTCATGGACAACAGCAACTCGAAGAAGGAAGGCGTCTCGCGGACCTACAAGAAGGTCGACGGCTACACCCCAATCGCCGCCTACCTGGGCAACGAAGGCTGGTGTCTGGGCCTGGAACTGCGTCCCGGCAAGCAGCACACCATGAAGGAGAGCAACGCCTTCCTGGAGCGGGTGCTGCCCCGCGCCCAAGGCCTGACCGAGCGACCTATCTTGCTGCGCGAGGACAGCGGCTTCGACAGCCAAGCGCACCTGGCCCTTCTCGAACGGCAGCGGCTGGCCTTTGCCGAGGAGGGCCGCCGGCTGGACTACCTCGTCAAATGGAACCCGCGGGACTCGGCCACGGCCGATCAGGACACCTGGCTGGCCGTGGCGGCGGACTATTGGGAAGAATTGCGCCCCGGAAAGCGCCAGGCACTATGGACGCAGACCGTCTCGATCCGCGATGGTCGGTCTGAGTACGAGCTCAAGCGCGTGATGCGCCTGGTGGAGCGCACCGCCGATCACGATGGCCAGTTACTGCTCGAACCGGAGTATGAGCTGGAAGGCTGGTGGACCAGCCTGGACGAGGCGCCGGAGGCGGTGATCAAACGCTACCAGGCGCATGCCACTCATGAGCAGTTTCACAGCGAGATCAAGACCGATCTCGACCTGGAGCGGCTGCCGTCGGGAAAGTTCGCCACCAATGATCTGATTCTGCACCTCGCCCAGCTGGCCTACAACATCCTGCGGCTGATGGGCCAGATGGGCATGACCGGCGAGCTGAGCCCGGTGCGCCATCCCGCCAAGCGGCGCCGGATCCGCACCGTGCTCCAAGAGTTGGTACATCGCGCGGCTCTCGTGATCCACAAGGCACGGCAGGTCATCCTCGACTTCGGGCAGGACATCGGGCGCATGACGGTGTTGAACACCCTGCGATGCCGCCTTCGCTATCCCCGAGGCACACCATGCTGATCGTCTGTCGGACAACGACATCACGTAGAGGGCTGACGGTCACCGGCAGCCAGCATCACCGTGCCCGGCGGGTAGCTATGCATGTCAAAACGGGCTGCCGTCGCCGGTCAACGCCGCCCTGGTCGGCCATCACCGGCATGCATTGGGCAGTTGAGACGGAATCGGAGGTCAAAAAATGCGCACTGGCGGTGATAGGGGAAGTGTCGGCGCTGGCTTCACGGAATCAGGTTTTCGTTTGGCGAACACCAGGATGTGGCGTGGAGCTATGAGCGGCCGGTGGAGGGAGTGGAAGCACTTGCCGGATGGCTGGCGTTTTACGAGGGGGTGACGGAATGACGGGAATCGATGCCGAACAGCTCCTTCGATCACCACCTCGTCCTGTAGGAGGTCGCTCTAGCGCGCGACCAGCGGCGGCTGATCTGGCCAGATGGAGGCACTGGCTATCGGAAACTGTCGGCGTGAGGGAAGAGAAGGGCAGAAAACGACCCAAAGCGGACACTAAAAAACTTCTAAAATCCGCTGTATGGTTTTCTGAAATTTTTCATTAATTGTTGTGCAAAGTTTGAGAGCTTGATAAGCATGGAAGAAAAAAAATACAACTTGCCATTGCAAACGCTTCCTTCACTAGAGTACTCCCATCACTATCAGGACCTAGTCGAACTTAATGAACACCTCTCTTTAAAAGGGATAAAATTAAAAAATACAAGAATCGAGAGATATTTGGACTATTTTTCTTTGGTTTTGGAGGAAGATGCAGATCCTTGGAGAGTGTTTAAAAATTCATTGGCAGGGCCGTTTGAAAGCCCGTTGGATTGGGAGCTTTATGTGTTGCGGGAAGTTCACGAGCTTATGTGGATATTGAGGGGGTTGAAATGCAAAGAGCCTTTAGGTGGTGATGAGAAGTTGGAGCTCATGATAGGAGGAAGTGACTTTGCTGCACTAGATAAAGACTCTGGCTCTAGGAATGCTCAGTTTGAGCTTAGAATCGCTAGTTATTTTTTGCAATATGGCTGCCATGTAGATCTTACTACCGAAACTGATGTTATTGCTTTTTCAAAAAAAGCAGCCTTTTATATTGAATGCAAGAGAGTTGCCAGCAGTAAGCAATTGAGAAAAAGAATAAGAGATGCTGAAGCTCAGCTGCTAAAACGAATGCCAAAAAACGTGATGGGAGGAACGTCTTTGGCTGCGTTGCTGCTGATGTAACTAAAGTTGCATATAAGCATAATGGTTTAACGTTTGCCGTTACTGGTGATCATGCTAAAGATACGATTCAAAAAGATTTAAAAAAGGTGGTTAGCCACTTGGAGTCTAATTCAGACCTCGGAATAAAGAGGAGAATTTTTAATTATTGGTTTCAAATTCATATTCCCTCGTTGGTTTCTCACCCTGCATCAGTGAGCACTAGGTTTTCTTCATTCCACAGATTTAAAGAACATGCGAATAGAAAGGAAATTAAGGCCGCTAAGATTTTTCGTGAAATTTTTGAGTCTGCTTCACTAAAATCTGATAAAAGAGAAATTCCGCCTCAGGAACTTAAGCGTCGAACTAGATTTCATATTCCGGCAGGGGCTGTTTACTCATTTGACGACGATGTAGTTTGTAGTGTGTTTAAAGAAAAGGAAATTGAAAAATGGCCAATAGAAACGAGGTTGGCAGTCTTGGAGGTTGGCGGCGATGTTCACTACTTTCATGTTGCTGATTTAGAGATGGTGTTGCCTGAAGTTAGAAAAGCCATACATGAGAATAGATATGAAAAATTAGAAGAGATAGCCTTGGTGATGATAGCCATTATGTTTTCGTTTAGATTTCCTTATGAGTGATTTAAGCCTCTGGCTGTATTAACAGGCTTGCGTTAAGCCTGCCGGAGGAAATATATAGCGCACTCATAGAAGCTTTCTGATGGAGCTGGGCATGAGCACCAAGTGACGAGGTGCCTAACAGGTCGCTCCAGTCGTACGACAAGCCTGCTATGCGGCTTTGTCGTTGTTGTATATCAATAAAATCTCAATGGCCGCTTCTGGCCGAAAGCCGACCTCACCTGCAAGGGTGATATCGGCTTTCCTACATCCGCCCCAACCCACTCACCCTCACCACTTCCCTCGTCACCGCCTCGTCCAGCATCCCACGGCCCGTCTCCACCAGCGTCAGCCAGTCCCTCGCTCGGGTGATGCCGGTGTAGACCAGCTCCCGGGTGAGGATGGGGTTGGGGGCGTCGGGGAGCAGCAGGGCGGTGTGGGTGAATTCCGAGCCCTGGGATTTGTGCACCGTCATGGCGAAGACGGTTTCCACCGCCTGCAGGCGGCTGGGTAGCACCCACTTGATGTCGCCGCTGCCGTCGCTTGCCGGGAAGGCGACGCGCAGCAGGGTGCGGCCGGGTGATTCGGTGGCGCTTCGGGCCTCGGGTACGGCGAGGGTGATGCCGATATCGCCGTTCATCAGCCCCAGGCCGTAGTCGTTGCGGGTGACGAGCACCGAACGGCCCTCGAACCAGCCCTGTTCCAGCTCCAGGTCGCTGGCCTTGAGCCAGCCGGCGCGGCGCAGCGCCCGGCCGATGCGCGGGTTCAGCCCCTCTATCCCCCAGGGGCCTTTCCGCAGCGCGCACAGCAGCTGGAAGTGGCCGTGGGCGGCGAGCACCTGGCGGGCCCAGGCGTCGTAGGGCTGACGCGCTTCGCCTTCGCCGAAGTAGGGCTGAGCGGGGCGCGTTGCCTGCATCACCTCCAGGTAGTGGGCGTAGCCCCGAGGCGGGGCGATGGGCTCGCCGCGGCGGTCGTGGCGACCTTCGCCGCTATTGATGAATCCGGTCGGGTTACCGTTGACCACCAGCCGCTCCAGCGCCGGGTCGTCGGCGTCCGCCAGGGCGAGGCGGGCGATATCGGCGTAGCCATGCTGGAAGATCTCGCGTACCGCGCGTTTCTTCTCTTTCTGCTCCGCTTTCTCATTCTGGCAGGGGCCGTGCGGGCGGTTGACCGCCTCGGCGAGCTGCCCGATGCCGCTCTTGGCATCGAAGCGGTGGCTCACCCGCAGCATGGCGATGGCCTGGTCCAGCGGCTGGCCTTCTGCATCCTGGTACTGCGCGGGAATCGGCGTGCCGGTCACCCGTTGCAGCCAGTCACAGGTGGCCGGGGTGTAGTGGCCGCCTTCGGCGCGCTGGCACAGGTCGCCGAGCACGGCGCCGGCTTCCACCGAGGCGAGCTGGTCCTTGTCGCCGAGCAGGATCAGCCGCGCCTTGGGCGGCAGGGCGGTAAGCACGGCGGCCATCATCTCGATATCCACCATCGAGGCTTCGTCGATCACCAGGGCGTCCAGCGCCAGCGGGTTGCCGGCGTGGTGGCGGAAGTGGCGAGTATCCGGCCGCGAGCCCAGCAGGCGGTGCAGGGTGGTCACCTCGGTGGGGATACTGTCGCGCAGGGTTGAGATATCCACACCCTGTTGGCCCACGGCGGCGGCCAGTTCCACCAGCGAGAGGTTCTGCACCTGCTTGGCGATGGATTCGTTGAGCCGTGCGGCGGCCTTGCCGGTGGGGGCGGCCAGGCGAATATGCAGCGGCCGCGGGGCACTGGCGCCGGGTTGTGCAGTTTCGCCAAGGGCCAGCGCCTGCAGCAGGGCGAGCAGCTTGACCACGGTGGTGGTCTTGCCGGTGCCGGGGCCGCCGGTGATCACCGCGAAGTGAGCCTGGGCGGCGAGGGCACAGGCGATTTTTTGCCAGTCCAGTTCGGTGGTGGGGAAGAGGGAATCAAGAGCGGTGGCGAAACGGTTAGTGTCAGTGGCGCTATCCGGGCGCCTGTCGGCGCCAGTCGTGAGCTGAAGCTTCCTCCTACAGGTTTCGTCGCTTGTGCTGGAGAGTAAGGCGTCGCCGCTTGTGCCCAGTCTTGCCGAGATACGTTGGCGGATGTCCTGCTCGTACTGCCAGTAGCGGCGCAGGTAGAGCCGCACGTTGCCGTCGCGCTCGCTGCGCACCAGCGGGGTGTTGCCCGGTGGGGCGTTGTCGTCGGCGATCAGCAGCGGGTTGTCCAGGGCGGCGCGCCAGGTGGCGAGTTCCAGCTCGGCCAGCAGCTCGCTGGGCAGCGGCGGCGGGTCGCTCAGATCGTCGCCTTCCGGCGGCAGCGAGAGCGCCAGGTCGGGGGCGGCCAGGGTCTGGGCAAGGTCGAGGCAGACGTGGCCGCGGCCGAGCTGATGACTGGCCAGCGCCGCGGCGAGCAGCAGCAGGGGCGAGGCGTCGTTCACTTCACGGTGCAGGAAACCCGCCAGCGCCCGGTCCAGAGCGCGCAGCCAGCCGCGCGTCACCCAGCGGTCGAGCAGGGCGAACAGCGCCTGGGTGTCGTGGAGGGCGGCTTGTACGTTGCCCTGTGCGGCTTGGGGCGATTCCGGCTTGGCGGGTAAGCCCTTGTCGGCTGCCTGACTGATGCCTGCTGATTCTTCACCGAGATCGGCGAACAGGTCCGGGGTGGCGTCGTCGTGGGGCTTGCTGCGCTTGCTCATGCCGGCGCCTCCGTGGTGGTGGGGGTGCCTGCCGCCTGGGCATCGCCCTGGAACAGCGCGTCCAGCGCTTCGATCAGCTCCCGCGGGGGGCGCTCGGCGTGCACGCCGCGGCTCTCCGCATTGGCACCACGCAGGAACACGGTGAGCGAGCCGCCGATATGCCGGTCGTAATCGTAGCCAGGCAGGCGCGCCTTGAGCAGTCGATGCAGGGCCAGCAGGTAGAGCGCGTACTGCAGGTCGTAGCGCTTGGCGGCCACCGCCTGACGCATGGCCTCAGGGCTGTAGGCGCTGTCGTCCGGCCCCAGGTGGTTCGATTTCCAGTCGGCCACGTAGTAGCGCCCATCTAACTCGAACACTAGATCGATGAAGCCCTTGAGCATGCCGTTGAGGGTGTCGACATCCAGCGCGGGGCGGGGGGTGCCCGGTAGTGTGTAAGCACTGACGAGGGCGTCCAGCCCGCGGGTGTCGACCCGGTGCGAGGAGAACCAGAACTCCATCTCCACCTGATAGCTCGTCAGCGCTTCGAGGCTGAGGCTGCCCGCGCCGTTGGGCAGCGGCAGCGGGGCGGCGAGCAGGGTGCCGAACCAGGCGTTCAGGGCGTTCAGCCACGGCTGCCAGCCGCGCACCTGGCAGCGCCGGGCGAGGGCATCCTCGCGCAGGGCGGGGTCGCGGGCCACGCGGGCGAAGCCCTGTTCGCCGGCCCATTCCAGAATGCCGTGGAGGAAGGTGCCGGGCCCCGGTCCACGGGGGAATCGATGCAGCGAGGGCAGCGGTTCGCCCTGGCCGCTGTCACGGGGCTCCTCCAACACCTCCAGCGCGGTGGCCTCCATGGCGGTGGCCGGCTCCGGCAGGCTGTCGCCCTGTGAAGCGCCCATGGCATCGGGTAGCGCCGGTAAGTCAGTGCTGACTGGGGCGCTGGCCGCTTCGACGCTGACCGTCTCGCCGGAGAGGCGCAGCGCCGAGTAGCTGGCGATCCACCAGTGCTCCCGGGCGGGGCGTGCGGGGGTGCGCGCTTCGCCCAGGGCCTCGTCGCGCTCGCTCTGGCGGACGACCTGGCCGTGGGCCGGCGGCGCCGGGGCGATCTCGATGGCGCCGCAGTCGCCCTTGAGCCGCTCGAGCGCGCTGGCAAATCCAGCGGGGCTCAGCGGTTCGCCATTGGCCAGCAGCTGCCCGATGGCGCTGCCTTCGCCGCCCTTGAGCGGGGCCATGCCGAGCCAGGTAGCGTGGCGGGCGCGGGTCAGCGCTACGTAGAGCTTGCGCAGGTCCTCGCCCAGGCGCTCGCGGTCGACGGTGGCCAGGGTCTCGTCGTCGGCTTCCAGGCTGATGCGCAGGCGGCCCTCGGCGTCGTGCCAGCGTAGCGGCGAGTCGTCCTTCTTGGTGGCGCGGTGGTTGCAGATGAAGGGCAGGAACACCAGCGGGTACTCCAGGCCCTTGGACTTGTGGATGGTGATGACCTGCACCAGGTCGGCGTCGCTCTCCAGGCGCAGCTTGTGGGTGTCGCCATGGCCTTCGGGATTGGCGATGGCCTCGGCGAGAAAGCGGATCAGCGCGTGTTCGCCGTCGAGTTCCTGGCTGGCGTGCTGCAGCAGTTCGCCCAGGTGCAGAAGGTCCGTAAGCAATCGCTCACCATCCACGAATGTCTGCACGGGCGAATCGCTGTGTTGCTCGGTGCTCGTAAGCTCGCCTAACCCCACGTTATGTCTCGCTTCCTGTGCGCCGAGCGCCTTGCGCTTCATCCCGTTCGACGATTCGTGAGCAGGCCCGCTTTGTAAGAGCCGCTGAGCCACGTCGAAGTCGTGGATGATCTTGCGCACCAGCGGCAGCACGCCCTGGCGTTGCCACAGCCGGTGGTAGTCGCGGAACTGCAGCACATGGCCTTCCCAGGCCAGTTCGTCTTCGTTGAGGCGATCCAGCGTGGCGATATCGAGCCCCAGCACCGGGGTGGCCAGGGCGGTACGCAGCAGCCTGTCATCGTCGGGCGCCGCGCAGGCGCGCAGCCAGGCGTCGAGCTGGGGGGCAACCGGCGAGGCGAACACCTTGTCCTTGTCGGAGAGGTAGACGCTCTTCACTCCGCGCTGGGCCAGCGCCTGGCGGATCGAGCGCGCCTCGCCCAGGCCGTTGACCAGCACCGCCATATCGGAAGGCTTAAGCGGCTTGAGCGCCGCCGTTTCTTGAAAACCGGCGCTGCCGCCCTCCGCAAACCCGGTGTGGCCGATTAGCCCCTCGTTAAGCAGCTCCACCATGGTGGAGGCGCAGCGTTCGGCCATCTCCTGCTGGTAGGCGGTCTTGGAGAGCGGCTCGTCGCTGTCGAGCTGCCACAGGGTCATGGCCGGCAGCGGCTGGCCCTGGCGGGTGAGTGAGTCCTTGCGTCCTTTGGCTCCCACGGGCGAGAAGGGAACGGGGTTCCCCTCGGGGGAATTGAAAAGAAAGGCGCCGGGCGGGTGTGCCTCGGCGAAGGCGAAGCAGCGGTTCACCGCCTCGACCATCGCGCGGCTGGAGCGGAAGTTGGTGCCCAGGGTGACGTGGCGGCCTTGGGTGTCGCGGCGGGCGCGCAGGTAGGTGTAGATATCGGCGCCACGGAAGGCGTAGATCGCCTGCTTGGGGTCGCCGATCAGGAAGACGCCGCACTCTGGGCCATTCTCGCGGATGCGGTACACGCAGTCGAAGATGCGGTACTGCACCGGGTCGGTGTCCTGGAACTCGTCCACCAGGGCGACCGGGAACTGACGGCGGATCTGGGCGCCCAGTGCGTCGCCGTTGGGGCCGGTGAGCGCCCGGTCGAGATGGGTGAGCAGCTCGTTGGGACCCATCTCGGCGCGGCGCTCCTGCTCGCGGTCGAGCCGCGCCCGGCACCAGTGCACGGCGTGGGTGAGCAGGTCGGCGTAGGGATCGGGCAGGGCGTTGAGCTCGTCCTGCAATGCTTCCAGCGCGGCCAGCGCCGGGTGATCCGGCGGCTCGCCCTTGAGCCAGATATCGGCCATGCCCTGGGGCGTGAGGCGCTTCCAGGCGGCCTCGGTCAGGCCGGGCCGGGTGGCGTCGCCTTGGCACCATTCACGCAGCTTGCCGAACCAGTTGGCGCGGCTCCTGGCGTTGAAGCTCTGGCCCTTGAAGGCCTTCTGCCGGGCGGCCTCTTCGAACAGCGCCTCGCACTCGTCCAACCATTGGGGCCAGGGGGCCTTGAGCCGGGCCAGGCGCTCGGCGGTTTCGCGGCTGGCGTTGGCGATGGTCTCGGCCGGGGGCGGGGCGTTCTTGTTCAGCGCCTCGGGCTCACTCAGCGCTTCGCTGTGGGGCATCAGGTCGCGCACCGCCTGGTGCAGCGCTTCGGGTGTTTTCCAGTGCGGCACCACGGTGGCCAGCTCGTCGACGCTCAGCGGGTAGTAGAAGCTTCGCCAGTAGTCGCGCACCACCTCGAGCTCCAGCTCGGTCTGGTCGTTTTCCAGGTTGAGCGAGAACAGGCTGCCGCTGTCGAAGGCGTGCTCGCGCAGCATGCGGTAGCACCAGCTATGGATGGTGGAGACGGCGGCCTCGTCCATCCATTCGGCGGCGAGCTGCAGGCGCCGGGCGCAGGCGGGCCAGGTGGCGGGGGCGTATTGGTTGCGAAGAGAGATGAGAAGTGGATCAAGACCCTCGCTACGTCCTGTCCCCGGCGCCCCTTGGTCAGCCGATTCGTCAGCAGGATTTTGCGGAGGCGCTGTGAACCCGTCCCTGGGCGCTACCGATGCCCTGCTGCGCTCTCGCGTCCCGCTTCGCTGGCAGGTCCGGTGCTGGCCATCCATGGCCAGCCCGTTCGGAGCAGTGCTCCTCACCCCTGGCATAGGACCTCCGCTCCGTTCTGCTCCCGAAGCTTCGGCAATGTCGGATGTAGTTTCGGGTGTTTGCAAAAATACACCAGCGGCTTCCACCAGCCGCGCGCGAATCCGCTCGCGCAGCTCCTGGGTGGCGGCGTTGGTGAAGGTGACGACGAGAATCTCGGGCGGCGTGAGCGGGCATTCGAAGGCGGCAGCGTCGTCGGCCGAGCGGGCGCCGAGCACCAGGCGCACGTAGAGCAGGGCGATGGTGAAGGTCTTGCCCGTGCCGGCGCTGGCCTCGATGAGGCGGCTGCCGTGAAGCGGAAACTCAAGCGGATTCAGCGCAACTGGCTGCGCGACCGAATCACTGCGTTGCGCGGTGCTCATAGACTCGCCTAACCCCAAGTTATGTCTCGTCTCCTGCGCTCCGTGCGCCTTGTGCTTCATGTCGCTCGCCGAGTTGCGGGTTCCGTCGCTCATGGCTGGCTCCCCGCTTGCTTCGTTGCCTTCTTCCCTCTCTCTTTCTTGTCGCTCTCTTTCTTGTCGCCCCCTTTCTTATCCCCTTTTACGGCCAGATGCACCGGGGCGAGCAGCCGCTCGGTGAGTTCGGCGAAGCCGAGTTGGTCCTGGCGTGCCTCATAGAGCGCGGTGAAGCTGGACCAGCGGTGGGCGAGGTAGGGGTTGCGGCCCGCCTCGCCAGCGTTGAAGTCGTCGCCGTTGTAGGCGCTGGCGGCGGCGCGCCAGGCGTCGCTGACTCGCTCGCTCTCCGGTGGGTGTTGTGAAGAGCCCAGCTTGCTCAGCCACACGAAGGCGGTGTCGCAGGCCAGCGGTAGGGGCGTCTGCATGCCGGCCTGCCAGGTGCGGACGATCTCGCGCAGCTGCTGGCGGGCCGCTTCCGGATCGAGGGGCGGCAGGGTGACTTCGCCGGCCTTGGAGAGCAGCAGGGTGGTCATGGGCCGGTCGTTCAGGTGGCCGGCCAGGTGCGCGACCCAGTGGCGCAGGATCTGCGACCAGCGGTACTTGCCCTTCTTCACCAGGCTGCTGCTGGCGAGCACCAGGCGGCAGCGCTCGCCCGACTCGCTCTCGCGTAGCTCGTCGAGCCAATCCTCGATAGGCGGGGCACCGGGCACGCTGAGCTGCACCGGCTCGGGGTCGTCCAGTGAGCGGGGCCAGGCGTCCAGGGCCTGTTCATAGGCTTCGAACAGCGCGTCCATCGGTTCGCTGAGCTGTTCGCGCATGCGCTCGCCGAAGGCGCCCATGGCCAGCACCCCTTGGCCCTGAAGGCGGTCGAGGGTGTCGAGCAGGACGGGCAGGCGCTCGCGGCCTTCGTCCACGGCGCGGCGCTGCTCGCGGATCAGCAGGTCCTGCAGCTGCCAGTTGGCGAGCCCGTCCAGGTCGAAGGGTTCGTGGTCGAGGCTGACGATGTCTTCGCGCTCCAGAAACACCTTGAGGCGGGTGGTAAAGAAGGCGCGGGCCGGGTCTCTCAAAAAGCTCCCGAGTTGGACCAGGGTCAGCGGCGTGTCTTGCGTGAACGCTTCAAGCTCGAGAGGCGCCGCTTCCGGTGCTGTCTCGCCGTGCACCTCGCGCCACTCGTGGGCGTAGGTGAATAGCCTTCGGGCCGACACGCTGCGCTCGGCCTGCTGCGCCTCGGTGGGGAAGTAGCGGCGGCTGAAGGGCTGCAGCGGGTGCGCGGTGGTGAGGGCGGCGAGCAGGTCGCTTCCGTCGGTGGTTTGCCATCCCGCTTCAAGATGATCGCGCAGCTGGCCGACCAGCACCGAGGGCGGCTTCTCGCTGTTGTCAACGATGCTGCTGGCCACCCAGCTCACGTAGAGCTGCTCCCGGGCGGAGAGTAAGGCTTCCAGGAACAGGTAGCGGTCGTCCTCGCGGCGCGAGCGGTCGCCGGGGCGGTAGTCGCCGTTCATCAGGTCGAAGTCCAGCGGCGGGTGGCTGCGGGGGTAGTCGCCGTCGTTCATGCCCAGCAGGCAGACGCGTTTGAAGGGGATGGCGCGCATCGGCATCAGGGTGGCGAAGTTGACCGCCCCGGCCAGGAAGCGCTGCGACAGGCTCGGCTCGTCGATCTGGGCCAGCCAGTGTTCACGCACCACCGAGAGCGGCAGCTGCCGGGTCAGCCCAGCCTCTTCGGCGCTCTCCTGCCAGCTCTGCAGCGCCTGTTCGAGCTGGGCCAGTATCAGGCTGTCTTCCGGGGCCTCGGCCAGAAAGCTCGCCTCCAGCAGGGTGCGCAGGCGCGCTACCCAGCCGGCCACGTCGGTGGGTTCGCGCAGGCGGCGCCACTGCTGCTCCAGGGTGTCCAGCAGCGCGGCCAGCGGGCCGGCCAGGGCCGCCTCCAGCCCACCGATGTCGTCGAAGGGCTCGATGCCCTGCCAGGGGCCGCTGGCGGCCTCGCCCACGGCGTAGCCCAGTAGCAGCCGGCGCAGGCCGAAGGCCCAGGTGTTCTGTTCCATGCCGGCGGGCAGGTCGAGGCTGCCGCGCTGGCCGGCGTCGAGCCCCCAGCGGATGCCGGCGCCCTCGATCCAGCGGCGCAGGGTGGGCACGTCCTGCTCCTGAATACCGAAGCGGGCGCGCAGGGCGGGGACGTCGAGCAGGTCGAGCAGGTCGCTCACCGAGAGGCGCAGCTCCGGCAGGCGCAGCAGTTTCTCCAGCGCGATCAGCAGCGGCAGGCGGTGGCGGCTGCCTTGGTCGGAGAGGGTGAAGGGGATATAGCGCGGGTCGTCGTGTTCGATTTGGCCCCTCGCATATTGACCAAAGACGGCCTGCACGTGGGGCGCGTAGTGGTCGATGTCCGGCACCATCACGATCACGTCGCGGGGCTTGAGGCTCGGGTCGGCGCTGAAGGCGGCGAGCAGCTGGTCGTGGAGGATCTCCACTTCGCGCTGGGGGCTGTGGGCGGCGTGGAAGACGATGGAGTCGTCGAGGCTTGGGTCCACCGCCGGCCAGGTCTCGCGGGTCTCGTGCAGCGGGCGCAGCTCGCGGATGTCGTCCTGCAGCTGCTGCAGCAGCCGGCCGTTGCCTTCGCGCACGAAGGGCTCGAAGAGGTCGATGCGCAGCGAGTCGGCCTGGAACAGTGGCTCGTACTGCTGGGCATCGTCGTGCTCGTCGAGCAGGCGCAGGTAGTCACGACCCTGCTTGCCCCAGGCGGCCAGCAGCGGCTGGGCGTGCAGGTGCAGGCTCTCTTCGCCATCTCCATCGCCGAGTACGTCGAGCCGATCCGGCATGCCGGCCTTGCGGTGTTGGCGGTAGCGCTGGGCACGAAGCAGGTCCTTGTGTTCGATGATATCGGCCCAGTAGTGCTGGCAGGGGTTGTGCACGCACAGCACCACCTGGCAGCAGCGGGCCACGGCGGCCAGGGCCTCCAGCGCCTGCTGGGGCAGCGAGGAGATGCCGAACACCATCACCCGGCGCGGCAGGCCGGGGGGGCAGTCGCTGCCGTGAAGCTCCCGGGCGGCGGCGAGAAAGCGCCGGTGCACCATGGCACGGCTGGAGGCCACGCCGTCGTCGCCCACGTCGGCGATGAGCGCTCGCCACAGGGCCGGCTGCCAGCGCTGGGTGTCGGAAAGCGTCTGGGCGTGGCCGCGGGGGTCGATCAGCACGTCCTCGCCCCGGGCCCAGGCCTCGAGCCAGTCGGCGCGGTATACCTGGTACTGGTCGAACAGGTCGGCCAGGCGCTCGGCGAGCTGGTGGTGCTTGCGCAGGTCGCCGTCGCCTTCGAGGAAGCGGCGCAGCGGGGCGAACTCGTCGCGCGGCATCAGTTCCGGCAGCAGGCGCAGTAGCCGCCACAGCAGGCGCGACTTGTCGAAGGGCGAGGTGGCCGGCACTGCGTTGGGGTCGCCCTCCACATGGTTGAGCACCGCACGGTAGGCCTGCCACAGGAAGCGCGCCGGCAGGGTGACGTCCAGCGCGGCGGCGATACCGCTGCCGCCGTCGACCTCGTCGGCGGCCAGCGCCAGCTTCATCCACTGGCCGATGCCGTTGCTCTGCACCAGGATCGTCTCGTTCTCCAGCGGCGCCAGCGGGTGACGCTTCATCCACTCTACCGCCACGCCGCGCAGGTCCTCCAGGCGGTTGCCGTGAACGACCATGAAGCCGGGGGTGAGGACAGCGTCGTGGGTGGCCGGGGGCATGATGCGGTTCCTTCGCGATGGCGAAGGGTCATGGTGCCATAAATGCGCTTTTGCAGTTTTGCAGTTTTGCAGTGTTGTAGTTATACAGTGCCAGCCGGGTGCGGAATGGCATCGCCAGGGCGTCAGCGGTGGGCGTTGCCATGCGCCTCCCGGTCGAACGCAGCGGCCTCCTGTGGGTGGATGTGACCCATGAGCCGACGCGCTCCTTCTGTCCCTTCCCTATAACGAGGCCCTCATGGAAACCGTAACCCCGCCAGAGCAGACCACCGTTCAGCCACTCAGCAAGCGCCTAAAGCATGCCACCCGAGAGCAGCATGAGCGGGTCGATCACGCGATCATGACGCTGCGCCCTTTTGACGACCTGGAAGGCTATGCGCGCTTCTTGCGGGTGCAATACGGCTTTCAACAGCGCTGCCTGCCCTGCTATCGCCATCCGCAGCTGGCCGACTGGATCACCGACCTGGGCCCGCGCTGCCGATACGCCGCCGTAATACGCGACTGCCAGGATTTGAACGTCGACGTCGAACGGCAGGCAAAGGCGAAGCCGTTGGCAGCGCCGACAAGTGAGACGGCGTCCAATCTGTTGGGCTGGCTGTACGTGAACGAGGGCTCCAATCTGGGGGCGGCCTTTCTGTTCAAGCGTGCCGCCGAGCTAGGGCTATCTGCCCGCTACGGGGCGCGCCACCTGGCGCACAGCGACGATGGCCGCGGCCTGCACTGGCGACACTTCACCCAGCAGCTGGATGCGATAGCGCTAAGCGAGGCAGACATCGCCCAGGCGGTCGCTGGGGCCAAGGAGGCTTTCGCCTATGTCGAAACGCAAGCACGTTCGCTGGCGCGCTGAATGTTCAACCCGCTCGGGCGAGATCGCTACAGTCGGGGAGCCAACCCCGCAGCGCGTAGGTGATCGAGCAGTTCTGCGACCAGCGGCATGCTGCTTATCTGATCGGCAGGCACCCAGTGCACCTCGGCGGCGTCATCGCCGGCTTGCAGCACACCGCCGATGGGGCTAGCGGCGAAGTCATGCAGTTCGTAAACGATGCCGTCATCCCAGGCTAGCTGTGCCGTCCACAGCCGCTGACCAACCTCGACGCGCAAGCCCGTCTCCTCGAACGCCTCGCGGGCGGCGGCGTCACGCAAACTCTCTCCTGGATCGACCTTGCCACCGGGCACCGACCATAAGCCCGCTTCGGGCGGGTTAAGACGTTTCACCATCAGGATGGCGCCATCCTCGCGCTGAATGACCGCGCAAGCCGCTTGTATCGTTCTTGGCACACTGTCCTCCATCGATGCTCGAACCACCCCGAGCCAAAGCCTGCCCCTTAGCGTAACGCTTGCATGCAATCTGCTGCGCCACTTTTCAGCTCATGTTGCACAAGTCGTTGAGGAATATCTTTGCCTCAGATCTCATTATAAATGAGAAGTATAATCACTCGATAAATTGTGTGCGGAGAGGGACCCTACTTGCAGTATGAATAGCGCGGTGGCTACCCAGCGCGACTACCTGCTCGCCTGGCTCTCGCTGCGCTGGCAGGCGGGAGTACTCGATAAGGGCGATATCGAACGGGTGGCGGGGCTTTCGGTGCAGGTTAGCGCGCGGCTTGGTTAAGCGTCGCGCGTGGCCCGGGGTGAGCCCAGCATGCGCGCCAGGATGCCATCCTTGAGCCACAGGCGATGGGCCAGTGCCATCGCCACATGGCCAGCGATCAGTGCCAGCAGCAGCCAGGCCAGGGTGCTGTGCAGCAGATCGGCAGGTGCCATCATCCAGGCAATCTCGCGCTCCGCTTCCGGCAGCAGTTCCATGCCATAGAAGAACAGGTGGCCGCCCCGGCCATACTGGCGCAGGATGGCCAGCGTCGGTATCAGGATCAACAGCACATAGAAGGCCAGGTGCACGCTCCGAGCCAGCAATCCCCCCAAGCCTGGTGGGCGGGGCGGTCGGTGATGGCGCTGGCGGTAGGCCCAGATGGCGCGCAGCAGCGTCGTCACCAGCAGCATGGCGCCCAGTGAGCCATGAGGGCCGATCCTTGCCAACAGCAGGGTGACGGGGTGCTCACCGAATCCCTTCCAGGCCAGCAGTACGCCGAATAGCAGTATCACTTGCGCCGCCGTCAGCCAGTGAAGGAGACGGCTGATGAGACCATAGCGATCAGGAGTGTCTCGCCAGCGATTGGCCGGTGTTGTCATGACTCAGGGGTCCACGCGATGTTCAGCTGTCCGCCTTGCCCAGGCGCCAATAGCCCATGCTGGTGACGCACTTCAACCAGCGCAGCTTGGCGGGGGGAGAGAGGGGCTGGATATCATCGCTACGCGGCACTTCGATCAAGGCCTCTACCCGTGGGGCGAGGGGCAGGTCGTCGAGTGTTTCGAAGATGCCGGCGGCCGCCGGCAGGGCGGTCTCGTCGGCGATAATTAGGATGCGCCGTACACCCCGCGGTGGCTTCCACTCATAGCCGAGCTTTTCGCCCCCGGCATTGGCCAGCGGGGCGGTCATCGCCAGGCGGTCGCCGGGGCGGGCGCGCATCGCCCAGCGTGAGGCGGGGCCGTTGTCGCCATGCAGCACGAACTCGACATCGACTTCGCCGCGTGCCGGGCGCAGTGCGCGAATGGTGTAGGTGCGCATAGGGGGGCGCTGGGTGTCGGGCAGGGCACGATAGGCGCCGAACCAGTCGTGCTCTTCCAGCTTGGCAATCTCGAACAGCGCGTCTAGGCCGTTGGCATCCTTGGGAAAGAACAGTTTGATGCGTTGGTCCGGCGCGTGAGTGGCCATCTGGCCAACCTGGGGCCCGGTGAAGGTGAACCTGACCAGCGATGGGCTGACCTGGGTACGGCGTGCCAGGGTGATATCGAAAAGGCGATAGCTCGTGCGTCCAGCCATAGTGGATGACTCCCATGGTGAGGTGGGAATACTATCACTGGTAGTAATGATTCTCAATTATATTGAGTATGATGAATAACCCCGCCTGAAACGTTAACTCTCATGGGTATTGGATGAACCGTAGGTTAACGAGGCGATGGTAATGGTGCGATTGTTATGGGTGGCATTGGCGGCATTGAGCTTTGCTGTGGGTTTTCTCGGCGGTATCGCCAAGGAGCACGTTCTCGGCATCATCAAGCCGCATATCTTCTTCGACGACCAGGCGTCTCATCTCTCAGCCACCAGCGATCTTTTGCCATCGGTGCATGTACCGTTCGGGCAGCTCAACCAGGGGCTAGGCGCTATTCAGGAGAACACCATTCGGCCTGGCCATTCATCGCTGGAAGAGGATCATTCATAAGCGTCACATCGACGTCGTACCGCGGCACCCCGAGCAGGCGCCTCCAGCGCCTGAGCTCCACGCCTGCCGCCGAGTGGGCTCGGGCGTGTCATGGCCCTAATTTAGATTGGCGCGGAATCGACAAGACAATCCTCGAAATTCGCAAGAGACCCGTTGATTCAGCGCATAAGGTTGAGAAAGGAGCGATCCGTTGCGGTATGAAGGCGCTCCCTCCCATGACACAACAGAAACAACAACCCAGGAGTTTCTTATGAAGTTTCCTTTCTCGAAGACTGCCATTGCCGTGGGGAGCGCCATGCTGACCCTGACGGCTGGCGCGGCACTGGCTTCCGATGCGCCCAGCCTGGGGAGTGATCCGATTCGCATCGTGATGCCCTATGGTGCCGGCGGCAGCACCGACATCACCGCGCGGATCATCGCCGCCAACGCTGCCGAGCACTGCGGCACTCGCATCGATGTGGTCAGCATGCCGGGCGCAGGGGGCATGGAAGGCCTGCAGTTCGTGGCCGACGCTGAGCCCAACGGCCATACCATCCTGATGGCGGACTACTCCGCCACCATCACCCAGACTCTTACCGAGGATACGTCCTGGGAGGTGGAGGACTGGGCGCCGATCGTTCATCTCACCGATTGGAAGCCTACCGTCTATGCCAAGGCCGACCATGCGATCCAGAGCATCGAGGACTGGGTCGAGCTGGCCGAGGCCGAGCCCAACACCCTGGTCTTCGGCCATGCTGACCCGCTCAGCCTGGTGCACCTGCCGCTGGTGTTGCTGGAGCAGGAGACCGGCATCCAGAACGTTCATCTGCCGACTACCGGCGGCGGCGAGACCCGCACCATGATCCTCGGCGGCCACATCGACCTGGGCATGACCCTGCCGCCCTCCATCGTCTCCAACGTCAACAACGGCGAGGTGACCGCGATCGGCGTCTTCGCCGACGAGCGCTCCGACGTGCTTCCCGACGTGCCCACCTTCCAGGAGGCCGGCTACGACGTCTCCTTCGAGGCCCCGCTGCTGGTCTACACATTCTCTTCCGTGCCGGAGGAGATCCAGCAGCAGCTTGCCGAGTGCATCATGACCGGGCTGGATACCGCCACCGCCCAGAGGATGAGCGATCAGGCCTCCGCCGGCCTGGATAACGTTCAGGGGCTCGAAAGCGCGCAGGCGGTCTATCGCGACACCACCGAGCGCGTTCGCGAGGTGCTGGCCGCAATCGGCGAGGAGTGATTCCTGGCCCATTGCCCGGGGCGCCAGCGTAGCTGGCGCCCCTGTCTGCCGTGATTCCTGGAGCCTCGCCGGAGAGCGCTGATGTTAGATCTTGTCATTGAGGCCAGCGCGCTGGCCTTCCATCCCTATGTGTTGATGTATGTGTTCCTTGGGGTGCTGCTTGGCATCACGCTGGGCGCCATTCCCGGCTTGTCGGGCGACATGGCCATTGCGCTCCTACTGCCCTTCGTATTCTTCCTGGAGCCGGCGATGGCCATGGGCCTGCTGGTGGGGATCTACAAGGGGGGGCTGTTCGGCGGCTCGATTGCCGCGATCTCCTTCGGCGTGCCCGGCACGCCAGGGGCGGCGGCCACCAGCATCGATGGCTACCAGGCCAAGCTCAAGGGTAGGCCCAGCAAGGCGCTGCACACGGCACTGTATTCGTCGGTGATCGGCGATACCACCAGCGATCTCGTGCTGATATTTATTGCCGTGCCACTGGCGGCGGTGGCGCTGACCTTCGGGCCCATCGAGTTCTTTGCGCTCTATGCGTTCTCATTGATTCTGATTGCCGCGCTCAGCCAGGGCATGGTGGCCAAGGGGGTGGCAGTCGCCGCGATTGGTGTGCTGCTGGCGATGATCGGCCGCGACCCTATCACCGGCGCCTCGCGGCTCACCTTCGGTATGCCCGAGCTTTCCGGTGGCCTTAGCCTGATTCCGGTGCTGATTGGCATTTTCGCCATCTCCGAGGTGGTGATTCAGGGGGCCAAACTGTGGCGGCGCAAGGTCGACAAGCTGATGGATGACGTGGCCGAACAGGCTAGCCTGCTGCAGGGCTACGACATCAGCAAGGACAGGCTGACCTGGGCCGAGTTCAAGTCGACCCTCAAGGCGACCTATATCGGTGCCGCCGTGGGCACCTTCATCGGGGCGCTGCCGGGGGCGGGGCAGTCGCTGGCGGCCTTCATGAGTTATGGCCTGGCCCAGCGCTTTTCACGGCGCTCCGAGGAGTTCGGCAAGGGCTCCCTGGAGGGCATCGCCAGCGCCGAGTCGGGAAACAGCGCTACGGCGGGGTCGACCTTCATCCCGCTGTTTGCCTTCGGCATCCCCGGTAGCGCCACTGCGGCGCTGTTCGGTGCGGCCTTCATCCTGATGGGGATGACCCCTGGACCCAGCCTTCTCAGCGACAATACGGCGATCATCTATGCGCTGTTCTTCACGCTGATCTTCGCCAATCTGGTCAATCTGGTGCTAGGCAAAATCCTGCTGCCTTACTACTCCCGAATCGCCATGATTCAGCCGGGCTTCATGATTCCCGCGGTGTTCATCCTGGCCATCGTCGGCACCTATGCGGCCAACAATTCGGTGGTGGATGTGTGGGTGCTACTGTTCGCCGGGGCGCTGGGTGTGACGCTGCGGCTGATGAGTTTCCCTCTGGCACCGCTGGTGTTGGGCTTCATCATTGGTCCCGGCGCCGAGAGGGCCCTGCGCCAATCGATGATCATGGGGGGCGGTGACTGGACGGTGCTGATCACCAGTCCCATTGCGATCGGCTTCTACGTGGCGGCCTTCGCGCTGATCCTGCTCTTCACCTTTGCCTTGAGGGCCAAGTCATGAATCGCACGATCACCAAAGAACTGCTCTCCGCCGCCCTGATGCTGGGGCTGGGCTTTGCCGGACTGCTGCATATCGAGCATGGGGCCTGGCGGCCCGCGCCGCTGGTGCCCTCCTATATCATGCCCCAGACGGCCTACTACTTCCTGGTTGCCGGGGGGCTATGGGTCCTGGCTACCCTCGGGTTGTTCACGCTGCGTCAGCGGCTGAAGGCCCTGGAGCCCCGCGGTGCCCAGGATCAGGACCTCGTAGCCATTGCCGTATCCGTGGCGTTGATGCTCGGGGGCGCGGTGCTCTACTTCCTGATGGTGCTCAACGTGGGGCTGGTAGTATCCACCGTGGCTTTCAATGCGGTGCTGATCGCAACGCTAGCGCCCAACGTCGGCCTCAAGGGGCTGTTGATCGTGCCGCCGCTGGTGGGCCTGGCAGTGTGGGTGCTGTTCGTGCAGATGATCAGCGTCACCCTGCCGCCGGCGTTACTGTTCTAGTGTTGCATCGTGTCGGCTGCCATCAACGCCCTGTCTGCGGTACTCTTTTCAGCCGATAACGAGAACGGCAGGCCCTGGCGCCTGCCCCGGCTGGACCGACACGAGGCTTTCCATGAACCGCATCAAGACGCTGACCCTGGCCGTGGCCGCGGCTGCCCTGGCCACTTCTTCTCTCACCGCCCAGGCGCGGGATTTTCGCCTGGGGCTGATCACCCCTCCCCAGCACCTCTGGTCGCAGCAGGCCGAGGCCTTTGCCGAGGACCTGCACGAGCGCTCCGGCGGCGAGCATAGCGTCAGCGTCTTTCCTGCCCAGCAGCTCGGCAACGAGGCGCAGATGGTTCAGCAGCTGCAGACCGGCGCGCTGGACATGGCGTTTCTGACCATCGCCGAGATCTCCAACCGGATTCCCGACTTTGGGGCCCTCTATGCGCCCTATCTGGTAGACGACGTGGATCACGCCGCGGCGCTGCTGCGCTCCGACACCGCTGCCGAGCTGCTCGAGCTGATGCCCCAGGGCGTGGGCCTGATGGGCCTCGGCTACGGCATGGTGGGCATGCGACAGGTGCTCAGTCGCGGCCCCATCGAGAGCATGGAAGACATGCGTGGCCAGCGCCTGCGCATCACCCCCTTCGAGCCGATCCGTGACTTCTACACCGCCACCGGGGCGGCGCCGGCGCCGATGCCGTTGCTCGAGGTCTACGATGCCCTGGCCAACGGCCAGGTGGACGCCATCGACATGGACTTCGATTCGATCCTGATCCTCAAATTCTACGAGCAGGCCGACAATCTGCTGATTTCCAACCACATGATGTTCCCCATGGTGGGCGTGGTGTCGGGGCGGGTATGGCGCGAGCTCGACGAGGCCGACCGCGAGCTGATCGAGACCACCATGGCCGAGCACCTCGACCAGGTCCTGACCGGCTTCCAGGAGATGGATGCCGCCCAGGAGCAAGAGATCCGCGAGCTGGATATCAATATCGTCGAGGCCGACGCCGAGTTCTTCAGCGAGGCCATCGCCGAGTGGGAGGGCATCTGGGCCGAGAAGGCGCCCATGCTCGAGGCGCTGCGCGAGGAAGCCGAGCGGCTGCGTCAGTAAGGAGTCTCCGCGCCGATGCTCTCCCGCCTCTCCGATCGCCTGGCACGCCTGGAGGAGGCCGCCGCCGCGGCGCTCGCGGCGGCGGTTACCTTGCTGATCCTCGTCAACGTGGCCTTTCGCGCTGCAGGCAGCCCGCTCTACTGGATCAGCGAGCTGGCCATCTACGCCATGATCTGGATGACCTTCCTGATCGCCAGCGCCGTTCTCAAGCGGCGCCAGGGAATTGCCGTGACCCTGATCAGCGACCTGCTGCCGGGGTTTTCGCGTCGGTTGCTGATGGCCGGCGTGGACCTTGCCGTGCTGGTGTTCGCAGTGCTGCTGGCGTGGCTGTGCTGGCGCTGGTACCAGCCGCTGGCGCTGGCTCAGGCCGGCTTCGACGTGCAGGCCTTCCAGGGAGAGACATTCAACTTCATCTATGCCGAGCGCACCTCGACGCTGGGTATCCCCAAGTTCTGGGTGTGGCTCTGCGTGCCCTGGCTGTCGCTCTCGCTCACCTTCCACGGGCTGGTGAACCTGACCGAGGCCCTGCGTGGCCTGCGTGACCCGGGTCAGGCGCCCCCGCCACCGGAGGCGACGCCATGACGGTGGCGGTCTTTGTCCTGCTGCTGCTCGGTGCCGTGCCCATCGCCCTGGTGCTGGCGCTCACGGCCATGGTCTATATCCAGACCTCGGGCAACAGCGTGCTGTTCGAGTCCTACCCCCAGCAGCTCTTTGGGGCGATAGAGAGCTATGGCCTGCTGGCCATCCCGCTCTTCATGCTGGCCGGCGAGCTGATGAACGAGGGAGGCGTGACCCGCCGGCTGATCGACCTGGCAAGGCTGCTGGTGGGGGGCTTCCGTGGCGGGCTCGCCTATATCAACCTGGTGGCCAATATGATGATGGCGGCCATCGTCGGCTCGGCGGCCTCCCAGATCGCCATCATGTCCCGCGCCATGGTGCCGGCCATGGAGCGGGAGGGCTACGACAAGCCCTACAGCGCGGCGATCACCGCCGCCGGGGGCTTGCTCTCGCCGATCATCCCGCCCTCCATGCTGTTCGTGCTGTTCGGGGTGATGGCCCAGGTGCCCATTGCCGAGATGTTCATCGCCGGCATCCTGCCGGGGCTGCTGCTAGGCTTTACCTTCTTCCTGGCCATCGCTGTGGTGGGGCTGGTCAAGCAGTACCCCAAGGGCGACTGGCCCAGCCGCGGCGAGGCCAGGCGGGCGCTGATGATGGGGCTGCCGGCGCTGGCCATTCCGCTGATCATTATCGGCGGCATTCTGCTAGGGCTGGCCACGCCCACGGAGTCGGCGGCCCTGGCGTCGCTGGCCGCCCTGCTGCTGGGGCGCTTCCTCTACGGCGATCTGCGCTTCGCCATGCTGCCCACGGTGCTCAAGCGCACCGCGGTGAACGCGGGGCTCGTCATCATGCTGATCGCCGCCGCCGGGGTGTTCGGCTGGGTGATCGTCTACGAGCGGCTGCCGCAGATGGCCGCGGCCTGGATCGCTGCCATGACCACCGACCCCTTCCTCTTCCTGCTGCTGATGATCGCGGTGCTGCTGGTGGTGGGGATGATCATCGACGGCATCGCCGCCCTGATCCTGGTGGTGCCCATCCTGCTGCCCATCGCCACCCAGCAGTTTGGCATCAGCCCCTACCAGTTCGGGGTGGTGGTCTGCCTGACCCTGGTGCTGGGGCTGCTGACGCCGCCGGTGGGGGCGGGGCTCTATATCGCCTCCTCCATGACCGGCGCCTCGCCCATGCGCATCTTCCGCTCGCTGCTCCCCTTTCTGCTGGCGAGCCTCGCCACCTTGGTGCTGCTGGCCTGGCAGCCCTGGCTCACCACTGCGCTGATCGGGCGCTAAGCTCCCCTCGGGGTCAGACCCTTAAATCCCCTTAATGGTCTGACCCCGAAGGGGGGCTCCTGCGAGCCGCCTGCGGCTCGATAGCAACAATTCCTAGCGTTATACTCGGGTATTTATTCACCGGCTGAGCCCCAGCCCTCGCCCGGAGTCGCCATGTTTCCAAGATTCACCCTGCGCTATGCTCGCCTGCCGGCGCGCTTCTTCGAACGCTTCGACCCGGTGCCGGTGAAGGCGCCGCGGCTGGTGGCCTTCAATCGGCCCCTGGCCGAGGCGCTGGGCTTCGACCTGGCGGACTTCGACGCTGAGGAGGCGGCGGTATGGTTCGCCGGCAACGTGGTGCCCCCTGGCGCCGAGCCGCTGGCCCAGGCCTACGCCGGCCACCAGTTCGGCAACTTCGTGCCGCGGCTGGGCGACGGCCGGGCGGTGCTACTCGGCGAAGTCACCGACCGTGACGGGCAGCTGCGCGACATTCAGCTCAAGGGGGCCGGGATGACGCCCTTCTCGCGGGGGGCGGATGGCCGGTCGCCGTTGGGCCCCGTGCTGCGCGAGTACCTGGTCAGCGAGGGCATGCACGCACTGGGCATTCCCACCACCCGGGCCCTGGCCGCGGTGACCACCGGTGAGCCGGTGTTCCGCGGGCTGCCCGAGCCTGGTGCCATCCTCACCCGGGTGGCAGCCAGCCATCTCCGGGTGGGCACCTTCCAGTACTTTGCCGCCCGCGGCGACGTCGAGGCCCTGCGCACCCTGGCCGACCTGGCCATCGAGCGCCACTATCCCGACCTGCGGCGCCTGGCTCAGGGGGAGCGTTACCTGGCGCTGATCGAAGCGGTACAGGCGCGCCAGGCGGCGCTGGTGGCGAAGTGGATGGGCGTGGGCTTCATCCATGGCGTCATGAACACCGACAACACCACGATCAGCGGTGAGACCCTCGACTACGGGCCCTGCGCCTTCATGGAGGCCTATGATCCCGAGACGGTGTTCAGCTCCATCGATGAGCTGGGCCGCTATGCCTATCGTAACCAGCCCTGGATCGCCCAGTGGAACCTGGCGCGCTTCGCCGAGACGCTGCTGCCGCTGATCGACGAGGAACAGGCGCGGGCCGTGGAGCAGGCCACCGCCCTGATCCAGGCCTACCCCGAGCAGTACGAGGCGGAGTGGCTGGCCGTGATGCGTGCCAAGCTGGGGCTCGAGGAAGCGCAGACGGGTGATAGGGCGCTCGCCGAGGGGCTGCTCGAGGCCATGCAGCGGGGACGCGCCGACTTCACCCTGACCTTTCGTCGCCTCTGTGACGCCGCCGAATCCTCCCGGGCCGATGAGGCGCTGGTGGCGCTGTTCGAGCGGGCGGATGCCATCGAGACATGGCTGGCGCGCTGGCGCGAGCGATTGGCCCAGGAGGCGCTGGCGCCGGAGGCGCGGGCCCGGCGCATGCGCCGCGCCAACCCGGCGGTCATTCCCCGCAATCATCGGGTGCAGGAAGCCATCAGTGCCGCCGAGGAGGACGATTTCGCGCCCTTCGAGACGCTGCGCGAGGTGCTGGCCGAGCCCTTTGTCGAGCAGCCCGGCCGCGAGGCGTACGCCCGCCCCGCCGAACCCGCCGAGCGGGTGTTTCGCACCTTCTGCGGGACCTGAGGCTCCGCGGTGCGATGTGGGAGGCCGGCTCTGCCGGGCGAAGGGAGGCGCAAGCCAGCGATGAACCAGAAAAAAGACGCCCGGGGAGCCCGGGCGTCTCTGTCAGCAAGCCAGGGCGGGTGCCTGGCTTAAGCCACCATCACTTCTGGAGTTTTTCCACGTCGAAGCGGTCGGCGTTCATCACCTTGGTCCAGGCCTTGACGAAGTCCTTGACGAACTTCGCCTGGTTGTCGTCCTGGGCGTAGACCTCAGCATAGGAGCGCAGGATGGAGTTGGAGCCGAACACCAGATCGATCCGGCTGGCGGTCCACTTTACCTGGTCGCTCTTGCGGTCGCGGATCTCATAGAGATTGTTGCTCGCCGGCTTCCAGGCATTGTTCATGTCGGTCAGGTTGACGAAGAAGTCATTCGTCAGCTGCCCCTCCCGGTCGGTGAACACCCCGTGCTGGGTGCCGCCATGGTTGGTGCCCAGCACGCGCATGCCGCCGACCAGCACGGTCATCTCCGGCGCGGTCAGCCCCATCAGCTGGGCGCGATCGAGCAGCATCTCCTCCGGCTTGACCACGTACTCCTTCTTCTGCCAGTTGCGGAAGCCATCGGCGAGCGGCTCCAGCGGCTCGAAGGACTCGGCGTCGGTCAGCTCGTCGGTGGCGTCGCCGCGGCCCGGAATGAAGGGCACCAGGATATCGTGGCCCGCGGCCCTGGCGGCCTGCTCGATGCCCACGCTGCCGCCCAACACGATCAAGTCGGCGACGCTGGCGCCGGTCTCGCTGGAAAGCCGCTCGTAGACCTTGAGCACCTTTGCCAGGCGCTGCGGCTCGTTGCCCTCCCAGTCCTTCTGCGGGGCCAGGCGGATGCGCGCGCCGTTGGCGCCGCCGCGCATGTCGGAGCCGCGGAAGGTGCGGGCGCTGTCCCAGGCGGTGGCGACCAGCTCGGCAATGGGGAGGCCGCTATCGGCGATCTTCTGTTTGACCGCCTCGACGGAGTAGTCGGTATTGCCTGCCGGTACCGGATCCTGCCAGATCAGGTCCTCTTCCGGTGCATCCGGGCCGATGTAGCGCGACTTTGGCCCCATGTCGCGGTGGATCAGCTTGAACCAGGCCCGTGCGAAGGCGTCCTGGAAGTAGGCAGGGTCCTTGCGGAACGCCTCCATGTACTTCCGGTAGCTGGGATCCATCTTCATCGCCATGTCGGCGTCGGTCATGATGGGATTGTGGCGAATGGAGGGGTCGCTGGCGTCGACCGGCTTGTCTTCCTCCTTGATGTCGACGGGCTCCCACTGGTTGGCGCCCGCGGGGCTCTTCTTCAGCTCCCATTCGTGGTCGAGGAGCATTTCGAAGTAGCCCATGTCGAACTTCGTCGGCTCCTTGGTCCAGGCGCCTTCGATGCCCGAGGTCACCGCCTTGGCGGCCTTGCCCTGCATGTGGGGGTTGGTCCAGCCAAACCCCTGCTCCTCGACGTCGGCGGCCTCGGGCTCCGGGCCCAGGGCCTCGGCGTCGCCGTTGCCGTGGCATTTGCCGACGGTGTGGCCCCCGGCGGTCAGCGCCGCGGTCTCCTCGTCGTTCATCGCCATCCGCTTGAAGGTCATGCGCACCTGCTCGGCGGTCTTGAGCGGGTCGGGGTTGCCGTTCACGCCTTCCGGGTTGACGTAGATCAGGCCCATTTGCACTGCGGCCAGCGGATTCTCCAGGGTGTCCGGCTTCTCGACGTTGCCGTAGCGCGTATCGGAGGGCTCCAGCCACTCCTTCTCCGCCCCCCAGTAGATATCCTTCTCGGGATGCCAGATGTCTTCGCGGCCAAAGGAGAAGCCGAAGGTCTTCAGGCCCATGGACTCGTAGGCCACGTTGCCGGCCAGGATGATCAGGTCGGCCCAGCTGATCTTGTTGCCGTACTTCTTCTTGATCGGCCACAGCAGGCGGCGCGCCTTGTCCAGGCTGGCGTTGTCGGGCCAGCTGTTGATCGGGGCGAAGCGCTGGTTACCGGTGCCGCCGCCGCCGCGGCCATCGGCGATCCGGTAGGTGCCCGCCGCGTGCCAGGACATGCGGATCATCAGGCCGCCGTAGTGGCCCCAGTCGGCCGGCCACCACGCCTGGCTGTCGGTCATCAGGGCGTGCATGTCCTGCTTCAGCGCCTCGAAGTCGAGCTTCTTGACCTCTTCGCGATAGTCGAAGTCCTCGCCCATCGGGTCGGTCTTGCGGTCGTGCTGGTGAAGGATGTCCAGGTTCAGGGCTTCCGGCCACCAGTCCATGTTCGAATGGCCCGAGGCGGTGTTGCCGCCGTGCATGACCGGGCACTTGCCAATGTTCTGCTGATCACCCATATCGCTCTCCACTCATGGCTGCGTTGGTGTAGCTGCCACCTCTGTATAGTCGATGGCGGTTTGGGGTAGCAATGAGCCTTATCAACCTATGGTCATCAACTGCCCACGGTTGCGGCTTTGCGTCCTGTAACCCTCAACCTACGCGGGATGTGTCCATTAGCACAAAACGAGATTGCCGACCGTGCTGATAGCGAATCTTTATCATCAGCCGGCGTAGCGGTCCGCCGTGTCTGGCGATTGGCGTTCAGTCTTCGGGAAGGCGAAGCTCCCGCGCCTCGCCCATCAGGAAGGCACGGTTGGCCTCCAGCGCTTCGCGCAGGAAGTCCCACAGCAGCCGCACCCGGGCCAGGCGGCGCTGCTCCTGGCGCGAGGTGATCCAGAACTGGCGGGTGATGGCGACCTCATTGCTCAGCACCGGCGCGAGTCCCGCCGTGGGCTCGGCCATGAAGCAGGGCAGCACCGCCAGGCCGGCGCCATGAAGGGCGGCGGCGTGCTGGGTGGTGACGCTGGTGCTGCGGATCGAGAAGTGGGGGCCGGGATGGCCCACCACGGCGGGGTCGAGCAGCGGCTCCAGATAGCTGAGCTGCTCGCTGAAGATCAGGTCGTCCACGTAGCCGATCAGGCGATGCTCGCCCAGCCCGGCCAGGGTGTCGGGAATGCCCTGGCGGGCCAGGTAGTCGTGGCTGCCGTAGAGCCGTAGCCGGTAGTCGCACAGCCGCGAGATCACCAGTCCCGGGCTCGCCGGGCGCTCCACGGTGATGGCTAGGTCCGCCTCATGGCGGCTGAGGTTGACCACCCGGGGCAGGGCCAGCAGGTCCAGGGTGATGCCGGGGTGGCGGCGGCAGAAGGCCGAGAGCAAGGGGGCGATGACCCAGGTGCCGAAGCCCTCGGTCACGCCGAGACGGATCTGGCCGCTGACCTGATGGTTCTTGTCGGTGAGGCTCTCCCCGGCCTCGAAGGCGTGGCGAGCCATCTCCTCGGCGTGGGCGAGCAGCTGCTGGCCGGCCTCGGTGAGGTGGTAGCCGTGGGTGCTGCGTTCGAACAGCTGGGTGTTGAGCCGCTGCTCGAAGCGGCGGGTGCGCCTTGACAGGGTGGAGTGATCCACCCCCAGGCGCCGGGCGGCATCGGTGAGGCGCTGGCTGCGCGCTACCTCCAGGAAGATCTGGATATCTTGCCAGTCGAGCATGGTGCCTCCCGAAGCGGTTGGCTGTGCATTATTGCACAAACAATGTGCCCGCGTGCCCGTTGTCACGGTATCCGGCGAGTGGCTAGACTCGTTGGCACCGTACTTCGTGTTTTTATACACATAAAGTCTAATGTCGGTGCGACCACTACCACAATGCCAATTCATCGCCAGACAGCCGACACGCCAACCACAGAGGAGCACGACACCATGTCCGTTCGCGAAATCCCCATGTACATCGACGGCCAGCCCGTCCAGTCCCAGAGCCAGGAGTGGCGCGACGTGGTCAACCCGGCGACCCAGGAAGTGGTGGCGCGGGTGCCGTTTTGCACGGCAGATGAAGTGGAGCAGGCCGTTGCCAGTGCCAAGGCGGCCTTCAAGGAGTGGCGCAAGGTGCCGCTGGGCAAACGCATGCGCATCATGCTCAAGCTGCAGGCGCTGATTCGCGAGAACACCGCCGAGCTGGCCGCGCTGATCACCGAGGAGCACGGCAAGACCCTGCCCGACGCCGAGGGCGAGGTGGGCCGCGGCCTGGAAGTGGTAGAGCACGCCTGCTCGATCACCTCCCTGCAGCTGGGCGAGCTGGCCGAGAACGCCGCCAGCGAGGTGGACGTCTATACCCTCAATCAGCCGCTGGGCGTGGGCGCCGGCATCACCGCCTTCAACTTCCCGATCATGCTGCCCTGCTTCATGTTCCCGCTGGCCATCGCCACCGGCAACACCTTCGTGCTGAAGCCCTCCGAGCAGGATCCGAGCTCCACCATGCGCTTGGTCGAGCTGGCCCACGAGGCGGGCATTCCCGCCGGGGTGCTCAACGTGGTGCACGGCGGCCCGGACGTGGCCAACCAGATCGCCGATCACACCGATATCAAGGCGCTGTCGTTCATCGGCTCTAGCCACGTTGGCACGCTGCTCTACAACCGTGCCGCCGCCGCCGGCAAGCGCATGCAGTCGATGATGGGCGCCAAGAACCACTGCGTGGTCATGCCCGACGCCAACCGCAGCCAGGCGATCAACAACCTGCTGGGCTCCGCCTTCGGTGCCGCCGGCCAGCGCTGCATGGCCAACTCCGTGGTGGTGCTGGTGGGCGAGGCCAAGGCGTGGCTCGACGATATCGTCGACGGTGCCCGCAACATGAAGGTGGGCCCTGGCACCCAGCGCGACGCCGACCTGGGGCCGCTGGTCTCGCCGGCCGCCCGCGACCGCGTAGTGCGCCTGATCGACGCCGGCGAGCAGGAGGGCGCCAAGCTGCTGGTGGACGGCCGCGGCTATGAGGTGTCGGGCTACGAGCACGGCAACTTCGTCGGGCCCACCGTCTTTGCCGACGTCAAGCCGGAGATGACCATCTATCGCGAGGAGATCTTCGGCCCGGTGCTCTGCGTGGTGACCGTCGACACCCTGGACGAGGCGATCGAGTTCATCAACGCCAACCCCAACGGCAACGGCACCTCCATCTTCACCAACTCCGGCTGGGTGGCGCGTCGCTTCGAGACCGACATCGACGTGGGCCAGGTGGGCATCAACGTGCCGATCCCGGTGCCGGTGGCCTACTTCAGTTTCACCGGCTCGCGCGGCTCGAAGCTGGGCGACCTGGGCCCCAACGGCAAGCAGGCCATCGCCTTCTGGACCCAGACCAAGACCGTCACGGCCCGCTGGTTCGAGCCGGAGAACGTCTCCAGCGGCATCAACAGCACCATCTCGCTGAGCTGATCCTGCCGCTCGGTGGCATCGCGGCCCCGCCTCGCAAGAGGCGGGGCCGCGTGCGTTTCGGTCCATGACTTCCGTGGCAGTCTTTCTGTGGGAGGCCGGCTCTGCCGGCGGTTCGACGCTTCGACGGATGGAGGCCGCAGGTCCCCTGCGGTGGCCGCCAACGGTCAGGCTGGCCGCCATGCCTTTCGGGTACGCCTGAGACGGAAATCGTATGGACAGCATGGTGACGTTGACGTTAACTGGAAGTTTCCAAGAACAATCGTCCAGTCAGGAGCCACCATGACCGCCCCCATCAGCCGCTTTCCGATACCCGAATCCATCGACGACCTGCCCGAGGACATCCGCGACGCCATGCTGGCGGTGCAGGAGAAGGCGGGATTCGTGCCCAACGTCTTTCTCATGCTGGCCCACCGGCCGGCGGAGTTCCGCGCCTTCTTCGCCTACCACGATGCGCTGATGGAGCGGGAATCCGACACCCTGACCAAGGCCGAGAAGGAGATGATCGTGGTGGCCACCAGCGCCCAGAATCGCTGCCTCTACTGCGTGGTGGCCCATGGCGCCCTGGTGCGGATCTACAGCAAGGACCCGCTGCTGGCCGACCAGGTGGCCATCAATCATCGGGTCGCGGGCCTGAGCGAGCGCCACCGGCTGATGCTCGATTTTGCCTTTCATAGCGGGCTGGAGGTGGGCGAGCTGACCGATGACTGGCAGACCCGCCTGATCGACGCGGGGTTCACCCTCGACGACATCTGGGACATCGGCGCCATTGCCGCCTTCTTCGGCATGTCCAACCGCCTGGTCACCCTGGCCGGCACCCCGCCCAACGACGAGTTCTACCTGATGGGCCGAGTGCCGCGGGAGCGGTAGTGCGGGTGATCAGGCCTTGGCGATCGCTTCCTTGAGCAGCTGTAGCGCCGGCGCCAGCTGGCTTTCGTGCAGCACCAGCACGGTCGCGCCGCTTTCTCCCTCGACGGGCGCAACCACGGCGAATTCGCCCTCTTCCAGATGGAACTCGTGGATCTCGCGCGGGCCGTCCGGGGTCTCGCAGTGGATGGAGCGGTAGGTGTCGTCCTCGCCATAGATGAGGCGGTGGTAGACCTTGAAGAAGGTGTAGAGGTACAGCCCTTGGGGAAAGGCGGGCCAGCGGGCGGGGATGGTGCGGGTCTCCTCGTCCAGGGACTGGCCGCCGGCTTCGGCCCGTGCGATGGCCTCATCCAGCGGGGCGGCCAGCAGGGAGGCGGCATCGTAGGGCAGCGGCTGCTGGGCCTGAAAGGCCTGCCGATAGCGCTCGGCCACCTGCTGCATGTCGCCGAGCGAGCCGATGGGGTGATCGCTGTGCTTCAGGTCGGCGGGCTCGAAGCCGCCGTTTTCCCAGCCGTGAATGACTCGCAGCGTCAAGTTGCCGTTCGTCATGGGGGCCAGCACCAGCGCTTGGATGGCGACCCGCAGATGCAGTAGCCGCTCGATGACCGGATTCTCGAAGGCGCTGTAGGGGTCGGCAAAGATGGCGTGCAGGCGGCAGGTGGCGTGTTCCTTGGCTTCACGGTAGGGCATGGGCGTGTCTCGTGTCGGGGCAGGACGGCGGGCATCGGCCGCCAGTATGAGCATTCGCGCCTGCCGATGGAAGGCCACGACGGCTTTACAGTCGGCATCTGAGGGTCGATGATGACGTTCCGGCATAGACCGGGCTCAATCCACGAATATTCTGTCGCCAGGGGAGTCCCGCCAGCTGCTTCGGCACTGGGGGCTGAGAGGGCCAAGCGCCGACCCTGGAACCTGATCCGGTTCATACCGGCGGAGGAAGCGCGACATGCCCTACCTGACGTCTGCCGTGCTCGGCGCGGCGCTCTTGTGCTTTGCATTCCTGGGCCTGCGGGCCCGCCGGGCCGACGGCCTGCTCGATGACTACGTCACCGCCCGCAACTCCCAGGGCGCCCAGGCCATCGGGCTGTCGTTCCTGGCCTCCAGCATGGGGGCCTGGATCCTCTTCGCGCCGCCGGAGATCGGCGCCTTCGTGGGGCCGGTGGCGCTGGCCGGCTACGCCATCGGCTCGTCGTTGCCGTTCCTGGTGCTGGGGCTCTACGGCCCGGCGATCCGCCGCCATCTGCCGAAAGGGCGCAGTATCGGCGAATTCGCCGAGTCCTGCTACGGTGCCGGAGTGCGGCGATGGGTCTCCTTCGTCTCGGTGGCCTACATGGCGATCTTCCTGGCCGCCGAGCTCACCGCCATCGGTGCCATCGCCGCGCTGCTCTCGGACGTGTCCCCGGCGCTGGTGATCCTCGGGGTGGCAGTGGTCACCCTGGTCTACACCACCCTGGGCGGGCTGCGGGCGAGCCTTGCCACCGACCGCTGGCAGGCCTGGCTGCTGCTGGCCTTGCTGCTGGTGGTGGGCGGTGTGGCCTGGTGGTGGCTGCCGCCCATGCCCGCCGGGGCGGTGATGCCATCCATTCCTACCGGTAACGCGCTCTCCGTGGCGCTGACCCTGGTGATCGCCGTCACCGCGGCCAACCTCTTCCACCAGGGCTACTGGCAGCGGGTGTGGGCGGCCGAGGATGACCGCGCCCTGGCCCGCGGGGCCCTGCTGGGCGGGGCAAGCACCCTGCTGGTGGTGATGGCTATCGGCGGCCTGGGTATGCTGGCGGCCATGCATGCGCTCCCCTTGGGTGAGCCGCCGATTCCCTTCTTCGCGCTGCTCTCCGCCGCGCCGGCCTGGCTGGGTGTTCCGGCCCTGGTGCTGGCGGTCACCCTGGTGGCCTCCAGCGTCGATACCCTGCAGAACGCCATCGCCTCCATGGCGGTGGCCAGCTCCGGCCGGCGCGGGCTCTCGGTGCGGGCGGCGCGGCTGGCCACGGTGGCGCTGATGCTGCCGGTGGTGTGGGTGGCCCTGCAGGGCTTCTCGGTGCTGCGTCTCTTCCTGATCGCCGACCTGCTGTGTGCGGCCATCCTGCTGCCGGTGCTGCTGGGCCTGTGGCGGCGCATGTCGCCGCTGGCGGCGGTGGCCGGCGGCGTGGCGGGCCTACTAGGCGCGATCGTGCCTGGCTGGATCAGCCTGGGCAGCCTCTCCGCCGGCGTGCTCGCCGCCACCTTTCCGGACAGCATCCCGACCCTGGCGCCTTTCCTCGGCGCGCTGGTCGCCTCCACGCTGGTCAGCCTGCTGGTCGCCTGGCGGCGTCCGGGGGCGAGATTCCAATCCACCCTCAAGGGAGATGCCCTGTGACGAAACGCTCCGACTGGAATGCCTGGGCGGCGCAACAGGCAGCGCCGCGAATCACCGACTGGCTGCGCGAGCTCAGCGAGCCCGACTGGTCCGCCACCGTGAACCACCCGCTCTTCGATGCGATGGCCGAGGGGCGCCTTTCCGGTGACGATTTTGCCGCCTATATGGTGCAGGACTACGGCTTCGTCGACCCCTTCACCGCCCTGATCGGCTTCGCCATCGGCCGCGCGCCGAGCATGTCGGACCGGGTGGTGCTGGGACAGTTCATGGGCATGCTGACCAGCGACGAGAACAACACCTTCCAGCGCACCTTCGAGGCCTTCGAGGTGCCCACCGCCCAGCGCGAGGCGCCGGACCACCTGCCCGAGACCCGGGACTTCCAGGCGCTGCTGCGCGAGACCGGCCGCACCGGCGACTACGCGGAGATACTGGCCGCCCTGGTGGTCACCGAGTGGATCTACCTGGAGTGGGCGCTGCGGGTCACCCGAGCCGAGGGGCTGCACCCGCTGGTGGGGGAGTGGATCGACCTGCACGACAACCCCGCCTTTCAGGACTTCGTGGCCTGGCTGCGCCGCCGCCTGGACGAGGAAGCGGAGGCGCTCGATGACGCCGCCTTCAGCCGCATGGCCGAATGCTTCCGCGAGACCGTGGCGAAGGAACGCGCCTTCCATGATGCCGTGATGCCGCGCTGAGCTAGTTGCCAGCGGGGTGGTGAGAGGCCACCCTCTGAGGGTCACGCCATCTTCAGAGGAGCCCTCCCATGAGCGATACCCCGAAAGATTCCCGCCGCCGTCACTCCTCCACCGTGGTGGACGGCCCCGGCAAGGCGGCCAGCCGTGCCATGCTGCGCGCGGTGGGTTTCAGCGACGAGGACTTCGCCAAGCCCCAGGTGGGCATCGCCTCCACCTGGAGCATGGTCACGCCCTGCAACAGCCATATCGGCGAGCTGGCCGAGCACGCCCGGGACGGCGCCGACGCCGCCGGCGGCAAGGGGGTGATCTTCAACACCATCACCATTTCCGACGGCATCGCCAACGGCACCGAGGGGATGAAGTACTCCCTGGTGTCGCGGGAGGTGATCGCCGATTCCATCGAGACGGTGGCGGGCTGTGAGGGCTTCGACGGCCTGGTGGCCATCGGCGGCTGCGACAAGAACATGCCGGGCTGTCTGATGGGGCTGGCGCGCCTCGACCGGCCCAGCGTCTTCGTCTACGGCGGCACTATCCTGCCCGGCAAGGGCCACACCGATATCGTCTCGGTGTTCGAGGCCATGGGCGCCCACAGCCGCGGCGATATCGACTTGATCGAGCTCAAGCAGATCGAGGAGACGGCGATCCCCGGCCCCGGCTCCTGCGGCGGCATGTACACTGCCAATACCATGGCCTCGGCCATCGAGGCGCTGGGCATGAGCCTGCCGGGCAGCTCGGCGCAGAACGCCGTCTCCAACGACAAGCGGGAGGACTGCGAGGCGGCGGGGGCCGCGGTGCTCGAGCTGCTCGAACGTGACCTCAAGCCCTCGGACATCATGACCCGGGAGGCCTTCGAGAATGCCATCACCGTGGTGATCGCGCTGGGCGGCTCCACCAACGCGGTGCTGCACCTGATCGGCATGGCTCGCACCGTCGGGGTGGATCTCGCCCTCGAGGACTTCACCCGCATCGGCAAGCGCGTCCCGGTGGTGGCGGACCTGCGTCCCAGCGGCCACTACATGATGAGCGAGCTGGTGGCCATCGGCGGCATCCAGCCGCTGATGAAGACCCTGCTCGACGCCGGCCTGCTCCACGGCGACTGCCTGACGGTGACCGGCAGGACCCTGGCCGAGAACCTGGCGAGCGTCACCCCCTATCCCGACGACCAGCAGATCATCGCGGCGCTGGATCGTCCGGTGAAGGCCGAGAGCCACCTGCGCATCCTGCACGGCAACCTGGCGCCGGAGGGGGCGGTGGCCAAGATCACCGGCAAGGAGGGCACGCGCTTCTCCGGCACCGCCCGGGTGTTCGGCTCCGAGGAGGAGGCCCAGGCGCGCATCAACGACGGCACCGTGGTGGCCGGCGACGTGGTGGTGATCCGCTACGAGGGGCCAAGGGGCGGGCCCGGCATGCGCGAGATGCTCACGCCGACCTCGGCGATCATGGGCCGGGGGCTCGGCAGCGAGGTGGCGCTGATCACCGACGGGCGCTTCTCCGGCGGCAGCCACGGCTTCGTGGTGGGCCACGTGACCCCGGAGGCCTTCGACGGCGGCCCCCTGGCGCTGGTGGAGGATGGCGATGTGATCACCATCGACGCCGAGGCCGATACCATCGACGTCGACCTCACCGACGAGGAGCTGATGCGCCGCCGCGCCGCCTGGCAACAGCCGGCGCCGCGCTATACCCGCGGGGTGCTGGCCAAATACGCCGCTCAGGTCAGCTCCGCCTCGACGGGGGCGGTGACCGATTGGCAGCCGTGAGGAGCAGGCGAGTGGCGTCGTCGGGCCCGTGAGTGACCCAAGTGTGAAGTCATGTTATTATTTGTAATAATGTCGATATAGTCCGTTTGGGAAAGGAAAATCAATGATAGACCCTGGCGCCGCCCCTGATGCCGGCCCGTTCGAATCCCTGGTGAGGGGACTACCCGTGCCGGTGTTGGTGGTGGATGGTGAAGGCGACATCCAGTTTGCCAACGAGGCGGCGCTGGGGCTTTTCGAGCCAGCGATGGCCGGTGAGCGGGCGAGCCTGGCGCAGCTGTGGAGCGCTGCGGACTGCCGAACTATTCGCGAGGGCTGGTCGGCGCTGGGCGAAGGCGGGCCTGAGGATCACTCTCAGGGTCCCTTTACCACCCTGACCGGCCAGACGTTCGCCGAGGTGCGTGCCAGCCGCCTGGCCTGGCAGGGAGGTCCGGCCATTCAACTGACGCTGCTCGCGCCGCTCTGGCGAGACGACGTCGATCAGGTCTCGCTCTACCGGGAGATGTTCAGCACCAACCCGGCGGTGAAGCTGCTGATCGACCCGCTCGACGGGCGCATCGTCGATGCCAATCCGGCGGCGGCCGCCTTCTATGGCTACTCGCTGGGCGAGCTCAAGCGGATGAACATCGCCGAGATCAACTGCCTTGGCCCCGATGAGATACGGGCACGAATGGCCGAAGCGCGGGCCTGCCATCAGCTGTTCTTCGAGTTTTGCCACCGAACTGCCTCGGGCGAGCGGCGCGACGTGCATGTCTACTCCGGACCGGTCACGGTGGGCGAGCGCCACTATCTGCACTCCATCATCGTCGATGTCACCGCTGAAAAGCGCTATCAGGCCGAGCTGGAGGTGGATCACGAACTGTTTTGCCACCTGCCGGTGGGCGTCTACCGCAACACCCCCGGGCCCGAGGGGCGCTTCATCACCGTCAACCGGGCCATGCTTTCGATCTTCGAGGCCGAGTCCCAGGAGGAGCTCCTGGCGGTGCCCATTGCCCGGCTGTATGACGCGCCCGATCAGCGTGAGGCTTTCAGCGAGACACTGCTGCGCGAAGGGGCAGTCAACCGCTGGCCGCTGCGGCTGCGTTCGCTGAAGGGACGGCCGATCTGGGTCGAAGTGACCGCGCGGGCGCGGACCGAGCCGGATGGCAGCCTGGTGTTCGATGGCGTCATGGAGGACGTGACCGCTCGCAAGGAGGCACAGGTGCTGACGGAGCGTCTGACCCACCTGCTGGATGCCTCCCCGGACTTCGTCTCCATCACCGACGCCAAGCAGCGGGTGGTCTACCTCAACAAGGCGGGACAGCGTCTGCTGGGGGAACTGCCCGATCGCCTTCCCGAGGCCCTCTCGGTGGCGCACCCGGAGTGGGCGCAGCGGCTGATCGAGGAGCAGGGCATCCCCTTCGCCCAGCGCCATGGCTACTGGTACGCGGAGACGGCGCTGCTGACGTCTCGGGGAGAACTGCCGGTGTCGCAGCTGATCGTGGCCAGGCGCGATGAGCATGGCGAGCCGGACAGCATCGCCACCATCATGCGCGATATCAGCCAGACCAAGCACTATCAGGCCGAGCTGGAGCATCTCGCCGGCCACGATCCCCTCACCGGTGCGGTCAACCGCGGGCGCTTTCTCTCCCTGCTGGAGCGTGAGCGTGTCATGGTGCGCCGGAGCGGGCGCCCGCTGAGCCTGGTCATGCTGGATCTGGACCATTTCAAATGGGTCAACGATGGCTTCGGGCACAGCATCGGCGACGAGGTGCTGCGCAAGCTGGTGGCGATCTGCAAGGAGCACCTGCGCGAGGCGGATGTGTTGGCGCGCTGGGGCGGCGAGGAGTTCATGCTTCTGCTGCCGGATACGGACTTGTCGGGCGCCATGATCCTGGGGGAGCGACTGCGCCAGGCGATCGAGACGGCAGATTTCGACCCCGTCCCCCGCGTGACCAGCAGCTTCGGCGTGGCGGAGATTGCCCCGGATGAGCCGGAGTCGCGCTGGCTGAAGCGCCTCGATGCCGCCCTGTATCGGGCCAAGGCTGAGGGCCGAAACCGCCTCTGCAGCGCCGAGCCGGCGTCAACCGCTACTCCGCCGGTACCGGGTCGCGGCACGCACCAGGCCGGCGCGGCTATGCCTGACCGGGCGGCGGGGCTGCCGGACTGATCGCTGAGCCAACGACGACAGCGCCCCTGGCGGATCCCCGCCAGGGGCGCTGTCGTAGAGCTGGAGTTGGGCGGAGAAGGCTTACATGCCGCCCATGCCTCCCATCATGCCGCCCATGCCGATGGCGCCGAACAGCAGGCCAACCACGGCGATGACCAGGTAGATCAGGATCAGCACGCCGAAGATGGTGAAGTAGGTCTTGAGCTTGCGCATGGCGTGCTTCATCTCGAGATGGTCGCCACTCTCATAGACCCGTCCGGTGGCGCCGGCGGCCTGCATCAGCACCCAGCCCCCCCAGATCGGAATCCAGGCGACGATCAGGCCGACAATCGACAGCGCGGTCATCAGTCCCGAGAGAATCAGCATCACACCGGTAAGCTGCATCCAGAACTTGCCCCGGTAGAGGGGCTCGATAAGGTCGCGAAGTGGCTCTTGGGGGGTGTTGGATTCCATGTAACGCTCCCTGTTGTGATTGCCTTGACGCCCGCGACTCTAGCAGCCGCGGCGCTGTGCGTCCCCCTGCCTATGAAGGGGGAGTGCAAGGCGCCCCGTCGTGACGAGGCGAGGGTATGAGGGCGTGAGCGTAAGGGCTAGTGGGAGCCACCCTCCGGGTCGATGGTGCGATGCACGAGGCGCAGCTCATCTACCGAGAGGTGTTCCAGCCGTCCGGCCAGCAGGTCGCTGATCTTCTGGGCCGGCAGCCCGGCTCGACGGGCGATCTCTCTACTACCGAGATCGGACACGGCGATCAGCCGAGTCACGATGCGCATGAGGCGTGTACGTTTTTCCAGGTCCCTGACGTCGAGGTCAGGGCATCTAGGCGGAGGTTCGTTGCGCTCCGCGCTGATGGTATGGCGTGCCGTGCTCATGATGCTCCATTGGGCGATTTCGACATCCCCATCATGGGGGCTTTTCAGGAATTTTGCCAGTGTCGATTCGCTGATGCGTTGGTGGCAGCGGGAAGGAGGCGCCGGTGGAGGGCGCGGGGGTCTGGCTGGCCCCCGCGGTGAGGCTTAGAAGAGTCGTTCGGGCAGCCACAGGGCGATGCTCGGGAAGGCGACGATCAGCGCCAGGCCGAGGATCTGCAACGCCACGAAGGGCAGGGCCGAGCGGTAGATGTCGACGATGGTGATCGACTTGGGCGTGACCGACCTCATATAGAAGAGGTTGTAGCCGAAGGGTGGCGTCAGGTAGGCGGACTGCATACTGAGGATGAACAGCACCGCAAACCAGGTGGTGTCGAAGCCAAGCTCCCGCACGATGGGCACGTAGAGGGGAACCGTGATGAAGAGGATCGCAAAATCATCCAGGAACATGCCGAGCAGGAAGAAGCTGAGCAGCATGAAGATGATCACGGTATAGGGCGACAGGGCGAAGTCGTGAACGATGTCGCTGATGATCATGCCCGCGCCCAGGCCCATATAGATGCGGCTGAAGAAAACCGCGGCAATGGCGATCCAGATCAGCATCCCGGTGATCTTGGTGGTATTGAGCATCACGTAGCGCAGCAGCTTCCAGCTCAGCTTGCCGCGCATGGCCGCGATCAGCAGGGCACCGCCGGCCCCCACGGCAGAAGCCTCGGAAGGAGAGGTCACGCCACCGATGATGCAGCCGAGTACCGTCACCACCAGCAGGCCCGGTGCGATGATGTGGCGCAGCGACTGGAGCTTCTCCTTGGCGGTGAAGCGCTCTTCGGCGGGGGCGGCGGGCCCTAGCTCGGGATTGAGACGGCAGCGGATCAGGATGAACGCCATGTAGATGGCGGCCAGCATCAGGCCGGGCATCAGCCCCGCCGCGAACAGCTTGCCTACCGATTCACGGGCCAGGAAGGCGTAGACGATCATCAGCACGCTGGGCGGGATCAGAAAGCCCAGGGCGCCGCCGGCCATGATGGTGCCGGTGACCAGGCGCTTGTGATAGCCACGCTTGAGCATGGCCGGCAGGGCGATGATTCCCAGGCTGACGGTCGCCGCGCCGGAAACGCCGGCCATGGCGGCGATCAGCGCGCAGATCAGTACCGTGCCAACGCCGAGCCCGCCGGGGATGCTGCCCATCAGCTTGTGGATCATGTCGAAGAGGGCGTCGGTGATCCCGGATCGTTCGAGTACCAGGCCCATGAAGATGAACAGCGGCAGGGACACCAGCAGGAAGTTGTCCATGGCGCTATAGGCGGAGGCCAGCAGCAGGTCCAGACCGCCGGGACCGAACATCAGGTAGGCGCTGCCCATCCCGGAGATCATCAGCGCCAGGGCCAGCGGGGCCCCCATCGCCATGAGCACCAGCATGGAGAGAAACATGATGGCGGTGATTGTCAGGGGCTCTAGTTCAGCCATAAGCAAGCTCTATGTGAGACACGCCGGTCGAGCGTGTCTGTCGTGAAGCGTATGGGAAGCGGCGCTCAGGAGGTGTTGGCTAGAGAGCGGCGTCTTCCTGGTCGTCGCGGGGGTCCTGATAGGCGAAGCCCGCCAGGCGAAGGGCCGCCCGTACCAGCTCGGCCAGGCACTGCAGCATCATCAGGGCCACGGCCAGGGGAATGGTCGCCTTGATCGGCCACAGGGGAGGACGCCACACGCTGCGGTTGGAAAACTCACCGATGCGCCAGGAGTGATAGGCGAAATCCACCGCCATATGGAGGACCACCGCCAGTACCACCAGCGCCAGGCTGAAGATCACCACATCGCAGAAGGCCTGGACACGGAACGGAAGCAGGCGATAGATGACGTCGCTGCGCACGTGGCCGTGATGGCGAAGGGTGTAGCTTCCCGCCAGGATGCTCAGGGCGCCGAAGAACATGGTCGACAGCTCATGTCCCCAGATGGTGGGGGAGTTGAGCAGGTAGCGAGCCACGACCTCATAGATCAGCACCCCGATGATGCCCAGCGTCAGCCAGGAGACGGCCCTTCCGACCCAGTCGGAAAGGCCATCCTGCACCCTCAGGTAGCGGGTGACTTTACTCACTCAAACGTCCTTGCTCGATAGCGTTGTTGATCAGGATCTCGACGGCACGCGCGTTGCGCTCGGACTTCTCGGCTTCCGCTTCCCAGATGGGCAGTGAGGCCTCGGCCAGGCGCCGGGAGTCGTCTTCCGGAAGCGTGGCGAACTCGAAGAGCTCCCCTTCGTCGATGATGCGCTGGTTGCCCTCTTCCAGCCAGTTATGCACGTCCAGCAGGTACTGGTCGATGGCCTCGGTCAGGATGCTCTGCTGCTCCTCGCTGAGGCCTTCCCAGGTGCGCGGGTTGATCAGGGCGTTTTCGGTCCAGCCGGGGTTGAGCAGATTGATGTCGGTATAGTGCTCGGCGACTTCGTGCAGCTTGAGCTGCTCGTACTCTACCGGTCCGCCGTAGACGGCCCCGTCGATGACGCCGGTGGAGAGGGCCACGTAGAGCTCTTCGCCGGGCAGGAAGACGGTGGGGATGTCGAAGGCTTCCAGCACGGTGGCGATCGAGCTCGTCGCGCGGATGCGCATGGAGCGCAGATCCTCGAGGCTCGAGACCGGTTCGCGGGTCAGCAGGCCGTAGTCGCTGCCGAAGCCGCGGCCGATCAGCTTGACGCCCTGCTCCTCGTAGGCTTCCGCGATCAGCTCGTCGAGCCCCTGGTTGGCGAAGATGTCGCGGGCCTCGTCGGCGTTGACCCAGGCGCCCGGCAGGCCGCCCTCGACGATGCCGATGCCGACGCGCCCCGGCCAGTAGCTGCCGACACCGTGGGCGATATCGATGGTGCCGCGAGCCACGGCGTCAACGAACTGGTCGCTGTCGACCAGTTCGCCACCGCGGAAGAACTGGATGCGAATGGAGCCGTCGCTGGCCTCGCTGACGCGGTCGCGCAGGTCGGCGGCGATGGAATCGACCTCGGTGCCGTAGAAGGTGTGCATCCGCAGGCGGACATTGTCGGCATACGCTAGCTGGCTGGCGACCAGGGATGCCGCGATGGTGGTGCTCAGGGTGCCTTTGAACAGAGTGGAAAGCTTCATTGAGGCCTCTTCATGATCGGGTTGTCGGATTGTTCGTTGTCTGGATATTGGCCCTAGCCATGATGCCGAGTGTGCATCGGCGATTCGATTTGAGCATAAGACAGAAATTGAGATCATACAAATTTCCGCATTATGTCTATATTTTCGGCGGCGCGATTTCCCTGCAACGACTCGCTCGAATGGCGCTCGAGCCGCAGCCCACCGCTTGCCGTGCACCTCAGGCGTCGAGAGAACGCTAGCAGCAAAGGCAAGGGCTGCCTATGGACCAGTGCCTGCGAAAAATGGACCAATTGTCCTGTGCCGGTTTGGTACCCGGCTTTGACGTGAGCCCGATGAGTATCCCGGGGCGACATGGGGGGAGATGGGACTTTGGTCGCGGGGGATGCCAGCCCCTGGACATCAGCCATCGAGGCAGCGTGTCAGCACATGGCGAAGGCGCTCCGCCTCGCTCGCCAGGGTGTTGCCGGAGAGCATCCCGATTCCCAGGATCAGGCCGCTGCGGGGATCGTGTTCTGCGCAGGTCGTGCTGAGCGGACGCGCGATGAGATGCGACTGCAGCAGCCGGTTGACAATGCGCTTGTCATCGACTCCCGGCGCAAACTGCACGCAGAGGCTGATGGAGTGGCTGGGCGGCGAGACGTGGATCACGCCGGGCACCTGCGTCAGCCGGTCGTGCATCACCTGCTGGCGGGCCAGGTAGTCGCGCTGGATGCGTCGGTACCAGGTGTCCAGCTCGCCCTCGGCGATGAACTGGGCCAGGGCGGCCTGGTCCAGCAGGCGCCCTTCGCGGAACACCTCGCTGCGCAGCTGGTTGAGCGGCGCCACCATCGCGCGGGGAGCCACCAGATAGCCCAGACGCAGGCCGGGAAACATCAGCTTCGAGAACGAGCCCACCAGCAGGTGCCGGGCCGAGCGGCCATCGAACATCAGGTTGGCGCCGTCCTCACCGGTGAACTCATAGTCGTCCTCCAGCACGAAATCGGGCTTGAGGCGGGCGCAGAGTGCCTGCCGGTGTGTGCGGGAGGTGGACACGCTGAGCGGGTAGTGGTGTGAGCCGGTGAAGTAGGCCAGCCGCACGGGGGCCGTGCGGTCACCCTGGGCATGGCCCCCCTCGGGAGACCAGGCCAGCTGATCGACCCTGGTGCCCGCCGCGGTGAAGACGTTGCGGGCGCCCCAGTAGCAGGGGGACTCCATGAGCACCCGGTCGCCGACATCGGTGAGGGCGAGGGCGCACAGCTCGATGCCGTTGTGGGTGCCCTCGGTGATGATGATCTGATCGGTCTCGCACTCCAGCTGTCGCCAGCGCCAGAGGAAGTCGCGGATGGCGCGCTTGAGCGGGCCATAGCCGCCGCTGGAGTAGGAGAGCAGCAGGGCGTTGCGCGGCACGGTGACGCTGGCGTAGAGCTCCCGCCACTTGGCCATGGGGAACTGGGTGATGTCGGGGATGCCGGGCATGAAGGCCCCGCTCTGGATGGCGCTGGCGCTGGGGGCATCGAGGATGGAGCTAGCGCGTGCCGAGAGGCGCGGGGCGGCGTCGGACGGTGCCGGATGGGACGTGCCCGGGCGGCGGGTCCAGGTGCCCTGGCCCTGTCCGGTGACGATATACCCCTCTTCGTCCAGGCGGCGCATGGCCTGAGCCAGGGTGTCACGCGCCACGCCCAGCTCCCGGCACAGCTGGCGGTGCGCCGGCAGGCGGCTGCCCGTGGGCCAGTCGTACAGAATCGCCAGGCGCAGGGCCTGCTCGATGCGCACGCTCTTGCCCAGGCGCTCCGGCTGCTGGCCGAAGCGTGCAATCAGCGAGTCGAGGGAGGCGTTACAGGGCATGTCGGGCGGACCGGCAGCGTGAAAGTGCAGCGATTATCTCGCCCCGGAGCGCATTGGTCCACCCGGAGGGGAAAATGGTCCATAGGTCGCGGTGCGCCTTGCTGCTAGCGTGCCGTTCGATATCAACAAGAGGAGCCCCCCATGACGCTGATCGACTCGCTGTTGATCGATGGCACGGCCGCCGCCCTGGTAGGTGAGGCGTGGCAGACCGGCAGTGCCAGCTTTCCCGTGACCAACCCGGCCACCGGAGAGCGGCTGGCCCAGGTAGCCGACCTGGGTGCGGAAGAGGCCCGCGAGGCGGTGGCCGCCGCCGAGGCGGCCAGCGCCGCCTGGAAGAAGGTCACCGCCAAGGAGCGCGCCGCTCTGCTGCGCGCCTGGTTCGTGCGTATCCAGGAGGAGGCCGAGGGGCTGGCCGAGCTGATGACCCTGGAGCAGGGCAAGCCGCTGACCGAGTCCCGGGGCGAGGTGGCCTACGGTGCCAGCTTCATCGAGTACTTCGCCGAGGAGGCCAAGCGCATGGCCGGCGAGACCCTGCCGACCCATGCCGCCGACAAGCGCCTGCTGGTGCTGCGCGAGCCGGTCGGGGTGGTGGCCGCCATCACACCCTGGAACTTCCCCATGGCGATGATCACCCGCAAGTGCGCCCCGGCCCTGGCCGCCGGCTGCACGGTGGTGATCAAGCCCGCCGAGGCGACCCCGCTCACCGCCCTGGCCCTGGCGCGCCTGGCCCGGGAGGTCGGCATCCCGGCCGGCGTAATCAACGTGGTCACCGCGGCGAGCCCGGCGGCGGTGGGTGAGGTGCTGACCACCGACCCACGGGTGCGCAAGGTCTCCTTCACCGGCTCCACCCCGGTGGGCAAGCGGCTGCTGGCCCAGTGCGCCAGCACCGTCAAGAAGGCCGCCATGGAGCTTGGCGGCAACGCCCCCTTCATTGTCTTCGATGACGCCGACATCGACGCTGCCGTGGCCGGGGCCATCGCCTCCAAGTACCGCAATGCCGGCCAGACCTGTGTTTGCACCAACCGCTTTTTGGTTCAGGACGGGGTCTACGACGCCTTCGTCGAGGCGCTGGCCGAGAAGGTCGCGGCGATGCCGGTGGGCGACGGCCGCGAGCCCGGCGTGATGATCGGCCCGCTGATCAACCAGGCCGCCGTTGACAAGGTGCAGCGCCACGTGGACGACGCCGTGGCCAAGGGCGGCCGCCTGCTGTGCGGCGGCACGCCCCATGCGCTGGGGCAGAGCTTCTATGCGCCTACCGTGATTGCCGATGCCACCCCGGCGATGGAGGTGGCCAGCGAGGAGACCTTCGGCCCGCTGGCGCCGGTGTTCCGCTTCCGCGACGAGGAAGAGGCGATCGCCATGGCCAACGATACCCCCTTCGGCCTGGCCGCCTATTTCTACGCCCGGGACTACCGCCGCATCTGGCGCGTCATGGAGGGGCTCGAGTACGGCATGGTCGGGGTCAACGAGGGCATCATCTCCACCGAGCTTGCCCCCTTCGGCGGCGTCAAGGAGTCCGGCCTCGGCCGTGAGGGCTCGCGCCACGGCCTCGAGGAGTTCACCGAGCTCAAGTACGTCTGCGTGGGCGGTCTCTGAGCCCGGCGCGCCACTCATTCACCATCAGGATCTCGACATGACTCAGACCTTCACCAACGCCGAACTCAACGCCCTCAAGCAGCGCTTCGTGGCCAATGGGGCCGCCACTCCCACCGAGCAGTTCGTGGCCCGGGCCGAGAACGCCGAGCTGTGGGACGAAGACGGTCGTCGCTGGATCGATTTCGCCGGCGGCATCGGCGTGCTCAACCTGGGCCACCGTCACCCGCGCATCGTCAAGGCCGTGCAGGATCAGCTCGAGCGCGTCATGCACACCTGCTCGGCGGTGATCTCCTACGCCCCCTATATCCAGCTGTGCCAGCGCCTGTGCGAGGTGGCCCCGGTCAAGGGCCCCGAGCGCAAGGCGATGCTGGTCAACACCGGCGCCGAGGCCCTGGAAAACGCCGTCAAGATCGCCCGGGCCGCCACCGGACGCAGCGGGGTGATCACCTTCGACGGCGCCTTCCACGGCCGCACCATGATGACCCTGACCATGACCGGCAAGGTGCTTCCCTACAAGAATGACTTCGGCCCCATGCCGGGGGATGTCTATCGCGCCCCCTATCCCAACCCGCTGCACGGCATTAGCGAGGAGGCGGCGCTCGCGGGTCTGGAGAAGCTCTTCAAGACCGACATCCCCGCCCATCGGGTCGCGGCCATTGTCATCGAGCCGGTGCAGGGGGAGGGGGGCTTCTACATCGCCTCGCCTGAGTACCTCAAGGCGCTGCGGGCACTGTGTGACCGCCACGGCATTCTGCTGATCGTCGACGAGGTGCAGTCGGGCTTCGCCCGCACCGGCAAGCTGTTCGCGCTGGAGCACAGCGGCATCGAGGCGGACATGCTGACCACCGCCAAGTCCCTGGCCAACGGCATGCCGCTCTCGGCGGTGGTGGGCACCGCCGAGGTGATGGACGCCTCCGGTCCCGGCTCCCTGGGCGGCACCTACAGCGGCAACCCGCTCTCCTGCGCCGCGGCGCTGGCCGTACTCGATGCCATCGAGGAGGAGAACATCCTGGAGCGGAGCGCTCAGATGGGCCGCCTGCTGGCCGAGCGTTTCGCGGTATGGGAGGCGCGCTTCGCCAGCGTTGGCAACGCCCGCAACCTCGGCGCCATGGCGGCCTTCGAGCTGCTCGATGCCGATGGCAGGCCCGACCCCGCCAAGGCCCAGGCGCTCTGCGCCAAGGCCCGAGAGCAGGGCCTGATCCTGCTCTCCTGCGGCTTCTACGGCAACACCGTCCGCATCCTGGTGCCGATCACCGCCCCCTCCGAGGTGTTGGAGGAGGGGCTTGGCATCATCGAGAGCTCGCTGGATGTCCTCTCGGCCTGAGGCCCCATGACCCGCCTCTCGTCTGTCGAGTGAGTGAGCGCCTCCGGCAGGGGGCGACATGCTTCGCCGAGACCCACGCCGGGTCTCGGCTTTTTTCTCTGGGCAATCAATCTATGCAAGACGGTATTTTTGACAAAAATTAAAAATATAGATATTTTCTTAAGGGCAGTCCTCGTCCCCCATAACAACCCGGAGATCCTGACATGACCGTTCTCACCCAGCTTCCCGATACCGCCATGCCGCTGCCCGCCGACATCCGCGGCTTCACCCTGGCGCCGTCTGCCGCCTCGCCGCGCCTGCTGCAGCTGACGCTCTCCGGTGGGGTGGTCAGCGCTTTCCTGGAGGCCGTGGCCGAATGGCCGGTGCAGGCCCTGGAGTACAAGTCGATGCTGCGCTTCCGCGTGGCGAAGATCCTCGATGACCTGTGCGACAACACCCTGCAGCCGGTGCTGGTCAACACCCTGGTGGATCGCGCCACCGGTGGCTTCCAGGTGGTGATGGAGGGGCTCGACTCCGTGGCGCAGGCCGAGGAAATGGTCAAGGTGTCCACCGCCGTGGCCCACCTGATGGGGCGCTCCAACTACGACGCCATGAGCGGCCAGTACTATGCGCGCTTCGTGGTCAAGAACGTCGACGACTCCGACTCCTACCTGCGCCAGCCGCACCGGGTCATGGAGCTGCACAACGACGGCACCTTCGTCGAGCAGGACACCGACTATGTGCTGATGATGAAGATCGACGAGCAGAACATGGCGGGCGGCAACTCCCTGCTGCTGCACCTGGACGACTGGGAAGACCTGGAACGCTTCTTCGCCCACCCGCTGGCCCATCGGTCCATGCGCTGGACCGCGCCGCCCAGCAAGAAGGTCGACCGCGACGTCTTCCACCCGGTCTTCGACGTGGACCGTGAAGGCCGCCCGATCATGGCCTACATCGACCAGTTCGTGCAGCCCAAGGACTTCGAGGAGGGCAACTGGCTGACCGACCTCTCCGAGTCGCTGGAGACCAGCCCGGCCATCGTCTCGCTGCCCAACCCGGTGGGCAGCTTCCTGCTGATCAACAACCACTTCTGGCTGCACGGCCGCGACCGCTTCACCCCGCACCCGGACCTGCGCCGCGAGCTGATGCGCCAGCGCGGCTACTTCACCCACGCCAAGACCCTGCGCAACCCCCGCCAGGTGTGATGGCGTCAGAGGTGACGGCAGCCCCGGCGGTTGTCATGCTATGAACCCTGCCACGCCTTCGCGGCGTGGCTTTCGCGCGTTCAGCGAGAGAGAAGTGAGACGAGATGCACGACTTCATCATCATCGGCGGCGGTATCCTGGGCATGTCCACCGCCATGCAGCTCAAGCAGGCCTACCCCGACCGGCGCATGCTGCTGCTGGAGAAGGAGGCCGCGCCGGCCATGCACCAGACCGGCCACAACAGCGGCGTGATCCACGCCGGGGTCTACTACACCCCGGGCAGCCTCAAGGCGCGCTTCTGCCTGGCCGGCAACCGCGCCACCGTGGAGTTCTGCCAGGCCCACGACATCCCCTATGACACCTGCGGCAAGCTGCTGGTGGCCACCAACGAGCTGGAGATGGAGCGCATGGCCGCGCTCTGGGAGCGCACCGAGGCCAACGGCCTGGAGCGGGAGTGGCTCTCCGGCGGCGCGCTGGCCGAGCGCGAACCCAACATCACCGGCCTTGGTGGCATCTTCGTGCCCTCCAGCGGGATCGTCGACTATGCCGCGGTGACCCGGGCCATGGCCGCCGAGTTCGAGCGCATGGGCGGCGAGATCCGCTACGGCTCCGAGGTGACGGGCCTGGAGGAGCGTCGCCAGGAGGTGGTGGTGAAGAGTCGCGGCGGCGAGTTTACCGGCCGCTACCTGGTGACCTGCTCGGGGCTGATGGCCGACCGGGTGATCCGCCTGCTGGGCCAGGACCCGGGCTTCACCATCTGTCCCTTCCGCGGCGAATACTACCGCCTGCCGGAGAAGCACAACCGCATCGTCAACCACCTGATCTACCCGATTCCCGACCCCTCCATGCCCTTCCTCGGGGTGCACCTGACGCGGATGATCGACGGCAGCGTCACCGTGGGGCCCAACGCGGTGCTCGCCTTCAAGCGCGAGGGCTACCGCAAGCGTGACGTCTCGCTCGCCGACCTGGCGCAGATGGCCACTAACCCGGGCATCCTCAAAGTGCTGGCCAGGAACCTGCGTCCCGGGCTCTTCGAGATGAAGAACTCCCTCTACAAGCGCGGCTATCTGGAGCTGGTGCGCAAGTACTGCCCGAGCCTGGCCCTGGAGGATCTCGAGCCCTATCCGGCGGGCGTGCGCGCCCAGGCGGTCTCCCGGGACGGCAAGCTGGTGGACGACTTCCTGTTCGTCAAGACGCCGCGCACCCTCAACGTGGGTAACGCGCCGTCGCCCGCGGCGACCTCCGCCATCCCCATCGGCGCCCATATCGTCGAGCAGGTGAAAGCGATGGCGGAGGTCTGAGGGCACCAGGGCCCGCGGCGCCGGGACTAGGCCTCAGAAGCGCCCGCGCAGGGTGAGCACGGCGCCGCGGCCCGGGGCCAGCAGGTCGCCGCCGGCCGGCTGGTCGGTGAGGTGCTCGCGATAGCCGCGGTCGAAGAGGTTGTTCACCTCCAGACCCACCGCCAGTGACGACAGCCCGCCGGTATCGCCGAAGCGCCAGCCAAGGCTGAGATCGGCCGTGGCGAAGCCGGGGGTGGAGGGCTCGGTGCCTCCCGAGAAGACGTCGGCGGTGCGGTCCTGGCGAGCCACGGCGCGCACCTGGGCATGCCAGTGAAAGCCCAGCTCGGGGCGCTGGCCGATGCCCAGCGTCGCCTCCGGGGCCGGCATCTGGAAGAGCGGCTCGTTGTCCTGCTTGTTGGTGCCGCGCAGCCAGGTCAGGCTGCCATCCAGCGCCCAGTCCCGGCCGTCGACCCAGGCGTCGAGCGGCAGGGCGAAGCCCGCCTCCACGCCCTGGATCTCCACCCGGTCCAGATTCTCGGTGCGCTTGATCGGCGTGCCCTGCGGGTTGGTCATGCCGGTGATGCGCCCGGCGATATAGTCATCGATGCGGGTATGGAAGGCCGCCAGGTGGTATTCGCCGCGCTCGCTGCGCCCCTTCAGGCCGACCTCCAGGCTGGTGGAGCGTTCGGGGTCGAGTTGCGGGTTGCCGATATGAAAGTAGCCGTCGCCGCGCTCGGCGTCTTCGAAGCGCTCGCGCATGTCCGGGGCGCGGTAGGCGGAGCCCAGGCTGACGTAGGGGTTGAGCAGCGGCGAGGCGTTGTAGATGGCGCCCAGCGACCAGGAAAGGGTGTCGCTGGTGTTCTTCAACCCCTCGGTGGTGGCGTTGGGCCCGCTGCCCTTGAGATCGGCGTCGCCGGTCACGCTGTCGTATCGCCCACCCAGCATCAGCGTCCAGTCATCGAACATCACCTCGTCCTGCACGAAGAGCCCGCGGCTCTCGATGCTGCCGTTGCGGAAGGGCGAGCTGGCAACCTCATCATTGCTCGCCCCCTGGAAGCGGAAGCGCTGGGGGTCGCCGGTCATCTCCCAGGTCTCGGCCCCCAGGGTCAGCAGGTGGCGCTCGCCCAGCGGCAGGCGGTACTGGGTGCGAAGACCGTCGGTGGTGAAGGTGACGTCGTTGCGTACCTGGTTGCGCTCCAGGCCGCTCGACCAGGCGCGAATCTGGCGGAATACCTCCTGGCGGTAGAGGCTCGCCTCCAGGGTGCCGGGGCCGACCTCGCCCTGGTAGCTCAGCTCATAGAGTTCCCGCTTCTGGCGCGGCGAATGGATGGTCAGCAGCCCCAGTGCCGGTGCGGGGGCCTGCTTGGTCGAGCCGGGGTACCAGACGTCGCGATCCTCCTGATGCTGCAGGTTAAGCTGCAGGCGGTGGCCCTCGGCCAGGCGGAAGGCGTACTTGGCCAAAAAGGCGCCGGAGCGGAAGCCGCTGTTCTCGACCCGCCCCTCGGGGGTGTCGTAGTCGCCCAGGTCGCGGCCGGTGGCGCCCAGGACCAGGGCGTGGTCGGGGTTGGAGAGCTGCAGGATCGCGCCGCCGCCGACGCTGTCGTCGATGCTGCCGGCGCTGGCGCTGAATCTCCCTCGGGCGCTGGGGGCATCGGTGAACTCCGCCTGCGGCGTGCGCAGGTTCACGGCCCCGCCCAGGGCGCCGCTGCCGTGCAGCACCGACCCCGGTCCCTTGACCACCTCGACGCTCTCCAGCAGCCCCAGGCTCGCGAAGGAGGCCAGGGCGCCGGCGGGCTGGGCCGAGTTGAGGCGCACTCCGTCGACCTGCAGCACGATGCTCTCTTTCTGCAATCCCCGTAGCACCGGATTCTGCCCCCAGGCGCCGTCGCTCTGCACGGCGGTGCCGGGCTGGCCACGGAACAGGCTGCCCACGCTGTCGGCGACCGGCACCCGATCGGCATCCAGGCGTAGCGTAGCGCTGGGGGTGTCCAGGGTGTCGGCCTCATAGCCCTTGGCGGTGACGGTAAGCGTGGCGAGCGGCTGGGCGCTCTCCTCGGCCAGGGCGGGCAGGCTGATGGCGCCGACGAGGGCAATGGCGACGGCGAGCGGGGTGCGTCGGGACGGGAGAATCGACGGGTGCATGTAGGACCTCCTTGGATAAGAGGTATATATAATGCATTTTATAATGATTCTTGTTTTGATCTGTGTCACGGGTGCCGCCCCTCGCTGTCGCGACGCGATATGCCGAGAGCCGAGCGCCGATTGACCGGCATCAACACGGCGGCCGTTGCTTGGCGGTAAAGTCGAATCATTCTTGTTTTCCCTGTGGAGATGCACATGAAGCGGTCATTGCCGACGCGGGGCGTCGAAACGCTCCTCGGCTGGGGGGGCAGCCTCACCGGGGTGCTGCTGTTCGTGGCGCTGTGGGAGTGGGGCAGCCTGGCCTACGGCAGCTTCCTGCTGCCGGGGCCGCGGGATGCGCTGGCGGCCCTGGCGCGGCTATGGCAGGAAGGGGAGGCGGCCTCGGCCGTGTGGGCCACTACCTGGCGGGCCATGCTCGGCTTCATGGCGGCCGCGTTAGCGGGCATGACGCTGGGCATCCTGGCGGGGCTCTCGCGCACCCTGGGGCGCGCCCTGGAGCCGGTGTCCACGGTGCTGCTGGGAATACCGCCCATCGCCTGGATCGTGCTGGCCATCCTGTGGTTCGGCAGCGGCTCCATGGCCACCATCTACACGGTCATGGCCACCACCCTGCCGGTGACCTTTACCGGCGCCCAGATGGGGGCCCTGACGCTGGATCGCCGACTGCGCGAGATGGCCGACGTGTTCCGGGTGCCGCCGCTGATGCGGCTGGTCGATCTCCATCTGCCGCACATCGTCTCCTACGTCTTCCCGGCCCTGGTCACGGCACTGGGCGTGGCCTGGAAGGTGGCGGTGATGGCCGAGCTGTTCGCCACCGAGGATGGTATCGGCGCCGGGCTGGCCATCGCCCGGGTCAACCTGGACACCGCCGCGGCGATGGCCTGGATCGTACTGGTGGTGGCGCTGCTGCTCACCGCCGAACATGGCCTGCTGCGGCCGCTGCAGCGTCGCATGGAGCCCTGGCGGCAGGCCGGGCGGGGAGGGCACTGAGATGCTGTCGCTTGAGAGTATCGGCCATGTTTTCGGCATGGGGCGGGTGATCGACCGGGTGAGCCTGACGGTGGCGCCGGGGGAGTCGGTGTGCCTGGTGGGGCCGTCCGGCTGCGGCAAGACCACGCTGCTGCGTATCGCCGCCGGCCTGGTACCCCCCACCGAAGGGCGGGTGAACGACGGCTTCCGGCGCAGTGCCGTGGTTTTCCAGGAGGGGCGCCTGCTGCCCTGGCGGCGGCTGCTCGACAACATCGCCCTGGGGCTGAAGGCGATGGGCGTGCCGCGCGGTGAGCGCCTGGCCCGAGCCCGGGCTCTGGCCGCCGAGCTGGGGCTGGCCGACCGCCACGACCACTTTCCCCATGAGCTCTCCGGCGGCATGCAGCAGCGCGTTGCCCTGGCCCGGGCGCTGGCGGTGGAGGCCGACTGCCTGCTGCTCGACGAACCCTTCAGCGCCCTGGACGTGGGCCTGCGCAGCGAGGCCCAGGCGCTGCTGCTGGACCTGCTGGCGCGCCGGGGGATCGCGGCGCTGATGGTCACTCACGACCTGACCGAGGCGCTGCGGCTGGGTCACCGGGTGGTGGTGCTGTCCCCCGCGCCGGGGCGCATCGTCCACGAGGAGCGCATCGCCCGGCCCTTCGCCGAGCGCGACACCGCCTTTCTCTATGAGGCCGCCGGGGCGCTGCTGCGCCATCCCGCGGTGGCCGAGAGTTTCCTGTTTCGACCCCAAGAGGTGACGTCATGAACGACCTGTCCCGCCGTCGGCTGCTGCAGTATGCCGCCGCCACTGCCGCCCTGGCGGCGGTCCCCGCGATCGGCCAGGGCGCGCCAACCCGCCTGCGGGCGGCCACGCCGCTGGGCCTGCCCCAGCTGATCCTGGCCCGGGCGCTGGCGGACGAGCGCCTGAAAGCGTTGGCGGGTGAGCCCGAGCTTCGCGCCTGGCGTGACCCCGACCAGCTGCGCGCCTGGATCGCCGGTGGCGAGGTGCAGCTGACCGCCACGCCCACCAACGTAGCGGCCAACCTCTACAATCGCGGGGTGCCGGTGGTGCTGATGAACGTCAACGTCTGGGGCACCCTGGGCATGCTGTCGCTGCCCCAGCCCTTCGATAGCCTGGCCGACCTGGCCGGGCGCCATGTGGGGGTGCCCTGGCGCGGCGATATGCCCGACCTGGTGCTGCGCTACCTGTTGGCGCGCCAGGGGCTCGAAGTGGGGCGCGACCTGCGCATCACCTACCACGCCAGCCCCTTCGAGACGGTGCAGATGTTTCTCGCCCGCCGCCTGGACGCCGCCGTGCTCCCCGAGCCGATGCGCACCGCCACTCGCCTGCAGGGCGCCTCGCTGGGCATCGAGCCGGGCGAGCTGGACCTGCAGCAGGAGTGGGCGCGGCTCACTGGCGGCGCGGCGGCGCTGCCCCAGGCCGGGGTGATCTGCCGCCGTGAGCTGCTTGAGGCGCACCCCGACTGGATCGCCGCCGTGCAGGCGGCCGTGGCCGAGGCGGTGCCCTGGATCGGCGCCGAGCCGGCGGCCGCGGCCCGCCTGGGGGCCGAGCATTCGCCGCTGTCGGCGCCGGTGTTCGAGGGCGCTATCGCCCGCACCCGGCTCGAGATGCAGCCGGCCGCCCAGGCCCGCCCGGCGCTGGAGGCCTTCTTCGCCGCCCTGGCCGAGCTGTCGAGCGGCTTCATCGGCGGCGGCTTGCCGGACGATGCCTTCTATCTGGCCGACGCCTGATCCGTTACCCCCGAGCACAAGGAGCTGACATGAGCACCTCTCTGGCGAGTGCCGTCCCGCCGCGACTGCCGATCCTGGCCTATGCCTTCCGCCCCTTCTTCCTGCTGGCGGCCCTCTATGCGCCGCTGGCCCTGCTGCCCTGGGTGGGGGGCATGCTGCAGGTGATGAGCCTGGACCTGGGCATGCCGCCCATGGCCTGGCATGGCCACGAGATGCTGTTCGGTTTCGTGGCTGCGGCGCTGGCCGGTTTCCTGCTCACCGCGGTGCCCTCCTGGGTCAGGGTCGAGCCGCTGACCGGCGCCCCCCTGGCGGGGCTGGTGATGCTGTGGCTGGCCGGGCGTGTCGCCTTCTGGCTGGCCGGCGGGCTGCCGGGGTGGCTGGTGGCGGCGGTCAACCTGGCCTTCCCGCTGGTGGTGCTGGGCTGGGCGCTGCCGGCGCTGCTGTCGCCGGAGGGGCGCCGCCACCTCAGCCTGGGGGCTCTGCTGGGGGGCTTTCTGGCCGCCCAGCTGGGCTTCTACCTGGCCTGGCTCGGGCCCTTGCCACTGCCGTTCGGCCTGTTGGACCCGCTGCACCTGGCGGCCAACCTGCTGCTGATCATGATCGCGGTGACCGCTACGCGCATCGTGCGGGTGGTGGCCATGGCGGCCCTGAAGGCCAGCGGCGGCGAGCGGCCGCTTCGCTTGACGCCGGCCCGTGAGCACCTGGCGGTGGCCACGCTCTGCCTGTTCGCCCTGGCGGATTTCCTGGCGCGCGGGCACCCGGTGACCGGCTGGATCGCCCTGGCCGCGGCGGCGGCCCAGGCCGACCGCCTCTCCGAGTGGCCCTGGGGGCGCGCCATGGGGCGGCTCTACCTGCTGCTGCTGACCCTGGCCTATGTGTGGCTGACCCTGGGACTGGTGCTGGTGGGCGTCACGGCGCTGGTGGAGAACCTGCCGGCCTACGCCGGCCGGCACGCGCTCTTCCTGGGGGCCATCGGCACCGCCGTGCTGGCGGTCTTCTGCATCGCCGGGCTGCGCCATACCGGGCGGCCCCTGGCGCTGCCACGGCTGATCTGGCTGGCGCTGGCCTGCCTGCTGCTGGGCACGGCGCTGCGTACCGGCGTACCGCTGCTGTGGCCCCAGCAGTACCTGGTGGCCAGCGTGGCGGGGGCAGCGGCGCTGTGGCTGCTGGCCTTCCTGGGCTATGCGGTGGGCTACGCGCGGATGCTGCTCAGCGCCCGCCCCGATGGCCTGCCTGGCTGACCAACGACCTTGGTGGGATTGCCGAAAATTCCGGAAAACGTAGAAACTGGCGATTAGCGTCTCGATGCAGGGGCGTGCTAGCTTTTGTCGGGAAGCGGTCGGGTTCGCCCGACACGCAACCTATGAACAACCATAAACGATCCGGTTTCAGGACGGAGGAATCCATGCGAGCTCTCAAATACGCTGCGGCAGCCACCCTGCTGGTCACGGCTCCGCTGGCAGCAGCACAGCAGCTTTCCATCGCCACCGGCGGCACCGGTGGTACTTATTACCCCTATGGTGGGGGGCTTGCCGAGCTGATCAACAACCATATCGAGGGGGCCAGCGCCGTGGCCGAGGTCACCGGCGCCTCGGTGGAAAACATGGGGCTGGTCTGGCGCGGCGATTCCGACCTCGCCCTGGCCCTGGCGGACACCGTCTTCCAGGCCTATAGCGGCACCGGTGACTTCGAGGGGCGCCAGCTCGAGAACATTCGCGCCCTGGCTTCCATCTACCCCAACGCCGTTCAGCTGGTGACCCTGGCCGACTCCGACGTCCAGAGCCTGGATGACCTGCGCGGCAAGCGCGTCTCGGTCGGCGCGCCGGGCAGCGGCACCGAGCTCAACGCCCGCGCCCTGCTGGAAGCCAACGGCATCAGCTACGACGAATTCACGCCCCAGCGCTTGAACTTCAACGAGACCGCCGACGCCATCCGCGACGGCGACATCGACGCCGGCTTCTGGAGCGTGGGGCCGCCCACCAGCTCGATCCTCAACCTGGCCACCACCCGCGACATCCGCCTCATCGGCTTCTCCGACGAGGAGATCGCCAACGCCCGCGAGGCGGAGCCGGTATTCGCCGCCTATGAGCTGCGGGCCGGTCTCTACGAGGGCATGGACGAAGCCGTGCAGACCATCAGCATTCCCAACGTGCTGGCGGTCAGCACTGAGATGGACGATGAGCTGGCCTATCAGATCACGCGGATTCTCTTCGAGCAGACCGACGAGCTGATCGCTGTGCATCCGGCGGCCAACGACACCACGGTCGAGTTCAGCGTCAACTCCACGCCGATCTCCTTCCACCCGGGTGCGCTGCGCTATTACGAGGAAGTGGGGGCCGAGGTCCAGGACCACCAGCGCCAGTAATCAAGCCACCGCTGGCGCGACGTCCCGCATGGGTATTTGCGCTGCATTCGTCAGGCAGAGTCGCCGCACCTTCGGGGCGGCGACTTTGTGCGCGCTGGTGCTGTGTGGCGCCAGTACAGCGGCCTGGGCCGATGCGGCGCAGCTCGAAGTGCACCATGACGACGGCCGACGCCTGGTCGTGCTGCCAATGCCGGAAGGCGAGCCCTGGTGCCTGGAGTGGAACCACTCCGTCACCGGTATCCGCGTGCAGGATTGCTATCGCCATGTTCAGGGAAGAATGGTGCTGGAGCGTAGCCACCAGCCGGACTTTGCCGCCGGGCTCGGCCATGTGCCGGGCCGCGGTCGCCAGGTCTCCGACGGTGCGGGCGGCTACTGGATCGAGGAGATCGATGAGCCAGTGCCCGGCAATCGCTACCGCCTGCGGGTCGGCTCCCCGGAGGTCAACCACCGACTGCTGCACGACGGCCGCCGGTTCAGTCTGAGCGAGCTGGCGGCGGGCGAGCGGGTAACGATCCACCTGCGCCTCCCTGATTCCACCCCCTGAGAGACGCCATGAGCGAAACGACCACCCCCAAGGTTACCGTGCCCGGTGGCAGTGCCATCCAGCCCCGCCCGATCCTGTGGTTGATCACCCTGGTGGCGGTGGGGCTGTCGCTGTTCCAGCTCTACTCCGCCGGCATCCAGCCGCTGGGCCTGTTCTATCAGCGCAGCATTCACCTGATGCTGATCATGATGCTGGCCTTCCTGATCTTTCCGGTCTTCGGCCCCCACCGCAAGCGCGGCGCGCTGGGTTTGGCCATCGATACGGCTTTTTTTGCCGGCGCCTTGATCACCGGCGGCTACCTGGTGCTCTATCTCGACGAGATCATTCGCCGCGCCGGCTTCTGGAGCCAGACCGATATCCTCGTCGGCTGCATTGCCGTGGTGACCGTGCTGGAGGCCAGCCGCCGGGCGGTGGGCCTGGGCATGACCATCATCGGCGTGATCGCCATTCTCTACGCCTTCGCCGGGCCGCGGGGCGAGCTGCCCTGGCTCGGCCAGTTCCTGCCGGGGATCCTCGAGCACCGCGGCTACAACATCGACCGGGTGGTGGGCCAGCTCTACCTGGGCCAGGAGGGGATCTTCGGCCTACCGCTGGGGGTGGCGGCCACCTTCATCTTCGTCTTCGTGCTGTTCGGCGCCTTCCTCGAGAGCACCGGTGCCGGCAAGTTCTTCATCGACCTGGCCTACGCCGCCACCGGCCGCCAGCGCGGCGGGCCGGCCAAGGCCGCGGTGATCGCCTCCGCCGGCATGGGCTCGATCTCGGGCAGCGCCATCGCCAACGTGGTGACCACCGGCGCCTTCACCATCCCCTTGATGAAACGCCTGGGCTACAAGCCCCACCAGGCCGGCGGCATCGAGGCGGCCGCCTCCACCGGCGGGCAGATCATGCCGCCGCTGATGGGCGCCGGGGCCTTCCTGATCGCCGAGTACACCAACACCCCCTATCTGGACGTGGTCAAGGTGAGCATCCTGCCGGCGATCATGTACTTCGCCACCGTCTATCTGTTCGTGCACATCATCGCCCTGAAGCAGGGCATGCAGGGCATGGCCAGAAGCGAGCTGCCGCAGATGCGCGACGTCATGCGCGAGGGCTGGCACTTCCTGCTGCCGCTGGCGGTACTGGTGTGGCTGCTGGCGATGCACATGTCGCCGATGCGGGTGGGCTTCTACGCGGTGGTGACCATGGTCGCCGTGGCCGCGCTGCGCTACGCCATCTGGTTCCTCTTCGTGGCGCCCCGGCAGGGCCAGCCCGTCACCCTGGCCAGCACCGGGCGGGTGATCTGGGCCGGCTTTCTCAAGCTGACCGAGGGGCTGGAGCTGGGCGCGCGCAACGCCGTGGCGGTCTCCCTGGCCTGTGCGGTGGCCGGCATCATCGTCGGCATCGTCGGTCTGACCGGCCTGGGGCTGAAGTTTTCGGCCATGATGATGGCGTTTTCCGGCGGCAATATCGTGCTGGCGCTATTGATGGTGCTGCTGGCCAGCCTGGTGCTGGGCATGGGCCTGCCGGTGACCGCCAGCTATATCGTGCTGATCGTGCTGGTCGGCCCGGCGCTCACCGCCGAGTTCGGCATTCCGCTGCTGATCGCCCACCTGGTGGTGTTCTGGTATTCCCAGGACTCCAACGTGACGCCACCGATCGCCTTGGCCGGCTTCGCCGGGGCGGCCATTGCCGGCAGCAAGCCGATGGAGACCGGCTTCCAGGCCTGGAAGTTCGCCAAGGGCCTCTACCTGATCCCGATGTTCATGGTCTTCAATCCGGAGATCATCGTCGGCGGGCCCTGGCAGGTGGTGATCTGGAACGGCGTGATCGCGATACTCGCCCTGGGGGCCTTCGCCGCGGCCCTGGAGGGCTATCTGTTCACCCGCATGTCGTGGCTGCCGCGTCTGGCCATCGTGCCGGCCATCGTGGCGGTGTTCTATCCGAGCCTCGTCTTCGAGGTGAGCGGGGTGGCAGTGATGGTGCTGGCCATCGGCGGCAACTGGCTGGCCAGCCGGCGGGAAATTCACTCGGCCGGAGCCGGGATGACGTGACTGCGCCGGTCAGCACAGCGACGAAAAGCCAGGGGCGCTGGAGGTAAGCCGAAAAGGAGGTCCTGCGCCATGGGTGAGGAGCACTGCTCCGAACGGGCTGGCCATGGATGGCCAGCCCCGGTCCAACAAGCGGAGCAGGATGAGGGAGCGCAGTTGGGCGCCGGTAGCGCCCAGGGAGGGGTTTACAGCGCCTCCGGAAGGCCGGCCCCGCTTGCAGGCTTGCCTGCAGATCAGCCCCGAGCAAGCCGTTGTCGATTGCTTGCTGCCCGACTGGTCAAGATGACGGCGCCTGCGGGCGCCGTTAGAATACCTGCCCTTCGCTTTTCTGCACCATTCTCGGGAGCCGTCTATGCAGTCCGAACAGTCGCCGAAGGTCGGCGTGATCATGGGATCGAAGTCAGACTGGCCGGTGATGGAACACGCCGTGACGATGCTCGAGCGGCTGGGCGTGCCCTGCGAGACCCGCGTGGTCTCCGCCCACCGCACGCCGGATCTGCTGTTCGACTACGCCAAGAGTGCCGCCGAGCGGGGCCTTTCGGTGATCGTTGCCGGCGCCGGCGGAGCGGCCCACCTGCCGGGCATGGTGGCCTCCCAGACCGCGCTGCCGGTGCTGGGCGTGCCGGTGGAATCCAAGGCCCTCAAGGGGCTCGACTCTCTGCTCTCCATCGTGCAGATGCCCGGCGGCATCGCCGTGGGCACGCTGGCTATCGGCAAGGCCGGCGCCACCAACGCGGGGCTGATGGCCGCCCAGATCGTCGGCCTGCAGGATGCGCAGGTGCGAGCCGCGGTAGAGGCCTTCCGCGCCGAGCAGACCCAGACGGTGCTCGACAACCCGGATCCCCGTCCCAGCGAATGAGGAAGCAACCCATGAATATCGGCGTCCTGGGTGCCGGCCAGCTCGGCCGCATGCTGGCCCTGGCCGGCTATCCCCTGGCCAATCGCTTCACCTTCCTGGACACCACCGGCCACCCCAGCGCCGGCATCGGTGACGTCATGGTCTACACCGACCAGCACCATCTGCTCGATGACTTCCTGGCCAAGGTCGACCTGGTCACCTATGAGTTCGAGCATCTGCCGGTGGCGCTGATCCAGGCCATCGAGGAGGTCAAGCCGGTCTATCCCGGAAGCGAGGCGATCCGCGTCTGTCAGAACCGCGCCGAGGAGAAGGCGCTGTTCGACCGCCTGGGCATTCCCACCCCGGCCTATCGCCTGGTGGAGCACGCCGACGAGCTCGAAGCCGCGGCCCGGGAGCTGGGCTGCCCGGTGGTGGCCAAGTCGGTTACCGAGGGCTACGACGGCAAGGGCCAGGCGGTGATCCGCGACCCTGCCGAGGCGGCCGAGGCGTGGCGCTCGATCAACCATCCCAAGCTGATCGTCGAGGCCTTCGTCGATTTCGTGCGCGAGGTGTCGATCATCGCGGTGCGCGGCCGCGACGGCGAGGTGGCCTTCTACCCCATGGCCGAGAACCAGCACGTGGACGGCATCCTGCGCTACTCCATCGCCCCCATGCCCGACCTGGACGACGGCGTGCAGCAGACCGCCGACGGCTATATCCGCGCGCTGCTCGACGAGCTCGACTATGTCGGCGTGCTGACCCTGGAGCTCTTCCAGTGCGCCGACGGCAGCCTCTTGGCCAACGAGATGGCGCCCCGGGTGCACAACTCCGGCCACTGGACCCTGGACGGGGCGGTGACCAGCCAGTTCGAGAACCACCTGCGCGCCATCCAGGGCCTGCCGCTTGGCGACACCGCGGCGCGCCTGCCCACCTGCATGCTCAACGTGATCGGCCGCGAGGGCGACTCAGCAAAGATTCTCGCCCTGCCGGACGCCCACCTGCACCGCTACGACAAGCGCGAGCGCCCCGGGCGCAAGCTGGCCCACGTCAACCTGGTGGCGCCGACCCATGAGGCGCTGATGGAGCGGGTGCGCGCCTGCGCGGCCCTGCTGCCCGATGCCCCCGAGCCGCGCTTCAGCTTCGAGTAGCCCGGCGCCCGGCACGATGCCTCCCGCCACGCCCCCCGGCCCCGCCATGAGCGGGGCCGGCTGCCTTCAGTCGAGCGTCTCGCCAATGGCTGACTGAGATCAATCGAAGCTGGGTAATTGTCGCTCGACCTTGAAGCCGGCTGCCGATCGACGACACTTGCAGAAGACGATGTCGGCGAGGGGAGGCGCCATGCGACGATGGCTGAAGGTGGGCGATATCGCCCTGATCGCAGCGCTGCTGCTGCCACTGCTGGTGGCGCTGCCGCGCCTGGGTGGCCCTGCCGGGCCGCCCGAGCGGTGGCTGACCTGGGTCGGGCAAGCCACCGGCATCCTGGGGCTGGCCATGATGCTGCTGGCGGCGGCGGTGAGCATCCGCCTGCCGGGCACGGATCGCTGGTTCGGCGGGCTGGCCCGGCTCTGGCGGCTGCACCACTGGCTGGGCTTCGGCGCCTTTATCCTGGTGATGATCCACGCCCTGGCGCTGGGCCTGGCGGCGGTGCCGGCCTCCCTGGACGCCGCCGTGGCTACTCTCTTCCCGCCCCCCGCACACGGGGCGATCTGGCTGGGCTGGCTCGCCTGGCTGGCCATGGTGATCTTCCTGGCGCCCACCTTCGACTTCTTCGGCCAGCCCCACTACCAGCGCTGGAAGCGGCTGCACCTGGTCTCCGCGGCGGCGCTGCTGCTGGCACTCTGGCACGCCCTGCTGCTGGCCGGCGAAACCGCCCTCTGGTGGCTGCTGGGGCTGGCCGGGCTGGGCGCCATCGTCTGGCGCAAGCTGGTCTCTCCCCGGGTGGCGCGCCATCCCTACCGCGTCGAGGCGGTGGAGCCCCTGGCCCGGGGTGTGGTGGAGCTGGTGCTGCGCCCCGAGGGCAGCGGCATCCGCCATGAGGCGGGGCAGTTCGTCTACCTCTCGCCGCTGGACGAGACGCTCTCCGCCGGGCGCGGCGAAGAGCACCCCTACACCATCGCCTCGGCGCCCTCGGACTCGCGCCTGCGCATCGGCATCAAGGACCTGGGCGATGCCAGCCACGCCCTGCAGCGCGTGACGCCCGAGACCCGGGTGCTGATCGAGGGCCCCTACGGCGAGTTCTATGCCCGGCGCTTCCCCGAGCGCGATCAGCTGTGGATCGGGGGCGGCATCGGCATTGCCCCCTTCGTGGGCGGTGCCCGGGACCTGGCGGCGGGGGGGCGCGTGGAGGGACGGGTCCAGCTGCTCTATTTGGCCAACGACGAGCCCCGTGCCTACTATCGAGAGGAGCTGGCCGACATCGCCGAGCGAGTCGAGGGCTTCACCTTCACTCAGCACTACTCCAGAGAGCGGGGACGCCTGGATGAGGCTTTCCTGCGCCAGCACTGCCCCGATTTCACCGAGCGGGAGATCTACCTCTGTGGGCCTCCCGCCATGAATGCGCACCTGCAGCGGCTGCTGGCCGAGCAGGGGGTGCCCGCCTCACGCATCCATAGCGAGGTCTTCGATTTCCTATGACGATTCACAAGATTGCCTACTCCGCTTTCATCGCCTTCGTGGCGAGCCTAATGACCCTGGTCTCGGTGAGCGCGCTCTCCAGCAACGAGCGCGACGAGACCGATGACGAGGCGCTGGACCCGATCACCCTGGACGAGCTCGCCGAGCACGACGATGCACAGAGCTGCTGGAAGGCGATTCATGGCCGGGTCTACGACATCACCGACTACGTGCCTGACCATCCCACCGATGAGGCGGTGATCCTCGAGTGGTGCGGCCGGGAGTCCACCGAGGGCTGGGACAACAAGCGCCCCGGGGTACCCCACAGCCCGCGGGCCGAGGCGATGCTCGAGGAGTACCTGATCGGCCGCCTGGTGGATGAGGAGGGCGAGCCGGTCGAACCCGAGGCCGCCCCCGAGGAGACCGCCCCCGACGAGGCGCGGTTCTCGCCCGCCGAGGATGAGCGGCTGCACCGGGCCCTGCTGGGCCTGCCGCTGGATGGCCACTATCGCGGCGTGTTCATCGATCGCGGGATCATCCAGGTCAATATCACCTTCGACCTCGAGGATGGCCGCTTCACCCGGCTCGCCTTCCGTCACCTGGCCTATCGAGACGATGACTACCTGGCCATGGAGGAAGGCGAGGCGCTCTATCCGGTGCTGCAACAGCATCGCCAGATCCTCGAGCGCCTGGAGGGCGAGCCGGTGACCGCCATCTTTGCCCTCTATGAGCCCGAGCGGCTGGCCGATGACATCGACGGCTATAGCGGGGCCACCCTGCGCGGCGCCAAGCTGATCTCGGCGATCCGCGATGCCTTGAACCGCGGGGTCTACAGCTGGCCCTGATGACCTGGGTCAAGCCGGCGGCCGAGTCCGTTGAGGGCGCCGGCCTCGCCAAGCCGGGCGGCATGCTGTAAAGATAGCGCTACAATGTCTAACGCCAAATTAAGGCTCGGCATGCCGCCACTTTCGCCTTCGCCTCTCCGGCGACAGCTCTGTCACGAACAGGTACGTCTGCTCTACGAGCGGCTCTGGCAGCCGGTGCTGACCAGCGTGCTGGCGGCCCTGCTGCTGGTGGCCGCCATGTGGCCGGTGATGCCCGCCGGGCCGCTGATCGGCTGGCTGGCGGCGCTGGTGGCGGTGTCCGGGCTGCGGCTGTGGCTGGCCCGGCATTTCCAGGCGCTACCCAGGCGGCGGCGCCGGCAGCGGCGCTGGCTGTGCCGGTTCGCCCTGGGGGCCGGACTTGCCGGGGTGGTCTGGGGGCTGGCGGGGGTGCTGATGTTCACCATGGAGCACCACGGCCAGCTGGTGGCGCTGACCATCGTGCTGGCCGGCATCGCGGCCGGCGGGGTGATGACCCTCGCCGCCGTGCCGTGGGTGGCACCGCTGTTCGTGCTGCCGGTGCTGCTGCCGCTGCTGGGGCAGTTCCTGCTGCAGGGCACTTCCCTGGCCTGGCTGCTCTCGGCCATGGTGCTGCTGTTCCTGGGGCTGCTGCTGGTGACCGGTCAGCGGCTGAGCGGCATCATCGGCGACAATATCGCCCTGCGTCTGGCGGTGACCACCCGGGAGCACCAGCTGCGCGACAGCGAGACCCGCTACCGCACCATCTTCCGCCATACGCCGCTGGGGGTGATGCACTTCGACCGGCACGGCGAGATCCGCGATTGCAACGACAAGTGCCTGGAGATCCTCGGCACCCGCCGCCGGCGGCTGGTGGGGTTCAACCTCCTGCGTCATGCCCGGGATGAGCGGGTGGTGGCCGCGGTGCGCGACGCCCTCGACAAGGGCGTCGGCTATTTCGAGGGCGACTATCAGGCGGTCAACAGCGGCAAATCGACGCCACTGCGGGCCTTCTACAATGCGCTGCGCAGCGAGGACGGCGAGGTGGTGGGCGGCGTGGCGATCATCGAAGATTTCAGCGAGCGCAAGCGGGCCGAAGCGGTGATCCATCGCCAGGCCTACTACGATGCGCTGACCGAGCTGCCCAATCGACGCCTGCTGATCGAGACCCTGGAGAGCGTGCTCGAGGCCCGGCGAGAGGACGAACGCCAGGGGCTGGTGATGTTCCTCGACCTGGACCGCTTCAAGATGATCAACGACTCCCTGGGCCATGCGGTGGGCGACGAGCTGCTGCGACAGGTCAGCCAGCGGCTGCAGGCCAGCCTGGGGGCGGGGGACCTGGCGGCCCGCCTCAGCGGCGATGAGTTCGTCGTGCTGGTGCCGACGTTGGCCGAGCGCGGCGAGATCGATCTGGACGCGGTGGAGCGGCGTGTCGCCGAGCTGCTTGCCGCGCTGCGCCGGCCCTATGAGCTGGAAGGGCAGCGCCTCAGCGTGACGCCCAGCATCGGCTATACCCTCTTCCCCTTCGGCGACGAGACGGTGGGCGACGTGCTTCGCCACGCCGATACCGCCATGTACCAGGCCAAGGCGCGCGGCCGAGCGCGGATCTGCTGCTACGAGCCGGCCATGCAGGAGCAGGTCGCCTGGCGGCTGGAGATGGAGCAGTCGCTGCGCGGAGCGCTGGCCGAGGGGCAGCTGGCCATGCATTTCCAGCCTCAGGTGAGCGGGGGCGGCGAGATTCTCGCGGCCGAGTCGCTGATGCGCTGGCGGCACCCGGTGCAGGGCCCCGTTTCGCCCGAGGTCTTCATCGCCATCGCCGAGGAGAGCGATCTGATCGTCGAGCTCGAGACCTGGATGCTCGATACCTGTTGCGCGCTGCTGGGGCGGCAGCCGGCGGCGGCCCTGCCGCGGCTGTCGGTGAATATCAGCGTGCGACACTTCGTCCAATCGGACATCGTGGCCACCGTGGAAGGGGCGCTCGCGGCCCATGGCGTCGACCCGGGCCGACTGACCGTGGAGCTCACCGAGAGCATCCTGATCGACAGCCTGGAGGAGGCCGTGGAGCGCATGCGTGCGCTCAAGCGCCTGGGCGTGCGCCTCGCCCTGGACGACTTCGGCACCGGCTTCTCGTCGCTGATGTATCTCAAGCGCCTGCCGCTGGACGAGCTCAAGATCGATCGCAGCTTCGTCGGCGAGCTGGATAGCGACCCCAACGATGCCGCCATCGTCGAGACGGTGCTGGTCATGGCCGACCATCTGGGCCTGGCGGTGGTGGCGGAAGGGGTCGAGAATGCCGCCCAGCTGGCGTTTCTCGAGGCTCGGGGCTGTCACCACTTCCAGGGCTTCTACTTCCACCGGCCGATGGCCGAGGCCGACTTTCAGCGCCTGCTGGCACCGGACGACGCCTTCCTGCCGTGAGCGCCCCGTCTCGCCGGCCCGGCCGCTGTACTTCATGGGGCTGGCTGGCTAAGGTCATCCCATGACCGCAAGCGACCCCTGGCAATGGCCGACCGCCGAGGTCGGCGTGGCAACGGGCAACCTGATTCTGCTGGGCGTGATTCTCAGCGTCAGCATCGGCGTCGATGCCCTGGCCAGGCGCCTGGGGCTGCCACGTATCTCGCTGCTGGTGCTGGTCGGGGTGGCGCTGGCGCTGGTCCAGCAGCTGCTGCTGGACCATGACGGAAGCGAGCCCCTGGGCGCACTCGGCGAGCCGCTGATTCACCTGGCCCTGGTGCTGGTGTCGTTTCTGCTGGGCGGCGAGCTGACCCTGACACGGCTGCGGCGGCACGGATGGCTGCTGGTGGGCATCTCCCTGGCCATCGTGCTCAGCGGCGCGCTGCTGGTCGGCTTCGGTCTGCTGCTGCTGGGCTTTCCGCTGGTGGTGGCGCTCAGCCTGGCCGTTATCTCGGTGGCCACCGAGCCGGCGGAAATCACCGACGAGGTCTATGCCCGCGGCGACACGCGGCTTCGCGCACGGCTGCTGATGGGCATGGTCGCCATCGACGATGCCTGGGGCATACTGCTGTTCGGGGTCGCCATGGCGCTGCTCGGCTGGCAGCTGACCGGCGAGGGCGGCCTGGCCCTGGCTCACGCCGGCTGGGAGCTGGGCGGCGCGCTGCTGCTGGGGGCGGCCATCGGCCTGCCGGCGGCCTGGTTGACCGGGCGGCTGCGGCCCGGGGAGCCGACCCAGGTCGAGGCCCTGGCACTGATCCTGCTGCTCTCCGGACTCTCCACCTGGCTTCAGGTCTCGGGACTGCTGGCGGCGATGTTCGCCGGGGCGCTGGTGGCCAACCTCTCCTCCCACCATACCCGCTCGTTTCGTGAGATCGAGCACATCGAATGGCCCTTCCTGGTGTTCTTCTTCGTGCTCTCCGGGGCCAAAGTCGACCTGGGCTATCTGGGCAGCGCGCTGTGGTTGACCCTGGCCTATATCGCCCTGCGCCTGGCCGGGCGCTATCTGGGCGGTGCCCTGGGGGTTCGCGCCATGCGGCGCCGGGAGGAGCTGCCCCACGATATCGGCCTGGCGCTGACGCCCCAGGCCGGCATCGCCATGGGCATGGCGCTACTGGTGGTCGAGCGATTCCCCGAGCACGGCACGCTGCTGCTCTCGGCGGTGGTGGCCTCCACCGTGGTCTTCGAGCTGATCGGGCCCTTCCTGATCCGACGCGTGCTGCGCTGAATCAGCCCGTCTCGGCACACGGCGCAACAGGCGCAGGCCGTTGGCCACCACGATCAGGCTGGCGCCCATGTCGGCGAACACCGCCATCCACAGGGTGGCGTGGCCGGTGAAGGCGAGCGCCATGAACACCGCCTTGAGGCCCAGGGCGATGGCAATGTTCTGTACCAGCACCGCTCGCGTGCGCCGTGAAAGACGCAGGAAGTCGGCCAGGCGGCGCGGGTCATCGTCCATCAGCGCCACGTCGGCGGTCTCGATGGCGGCATCGCTGCCGAGCGCGCCCATGGCGAAGCCGATATCGGCGCGGGCCAGCGCCGGGGCGTCGTTGATGCCGTCGCCCACCATGCCCACCGGTCCCCGCTGAGCCCGCGCCTCGATCATCGCCAGCTTGTCCTCCGGCAGCAGGGCGCCATGGGCCTCGTCGATGCCGGCCTGGGTCGCCACCGAGGTTACGCTGGCCGGATTGTCGCCGCTGAGCACCAGCGTGGTCACGCCCAGCCGATGCAGCGCCCCGATGGCTTCGCGGCTCTCTTCACGCAGCGGGTCGCCGACGGCGAACAGGGCCAGCGGGCGTGTCTCTTCCCCCAGGATCACCAGCGTCTCGCCCCGGGCCTCGTGCTCGGCGAGCTGCGCATCGAGGGCTTCCTCGATCGGTGAGAACTGCTGCATCAGGCGGCGGTTGCCGAGCCACAGCCTGCGCCCATCGTAACTAGCCGTCACGCCGCGGCCGGGCAGTTCGCGCACGTCGCTGACTTCCAGCGGGTCGACGCCATCGGCCTCGGCGGCGCGGGCCAGGGCCGCCGACACCGGGTGCGAGGAGCGCACGGCGAGGCCTGTCGCCAGCGCTCGCAGGCGCTCCCGGCCGGGCATGCCCAGCGTGCCGTCGAGCGGGTGCCAGGCCCGCTGGGAGGGGCGGCCCCGGGTCAGGGTGCCGGTCTTGTCGAAGGCGATGGCGGTAAGTCGATACCCCTGCTCCAGGAAGTGGCCGCCCTTGACCAGGATGCCCGCCCGGGCGGCCGCGGCCAGGCCGCTGACCACGGTGACCGGGGTGGAAATCACCAGCGCACAGGGGCAGGCGATCACCAGCAGCACCAGGGCGCGGTAGATGCCCTCGAGCCAGCTGACGCCGAACAGCCACGGCCAGGTGAAGCCCACCAGCAGGGCGATGGCGAAAACCGCCGGGGTATAGACCGCAGCGAAGCGATCGATGAAGCGCTGGGTGGGGGCGCGACTGGCCTGGGCCTGCTCCACGGTGTGAATGATGCGCGCCAGGGTGGTGTCGCTCGCCGCCCGGGTGGTGCGATAGAGGAATTCGCTGCCCTGGTTGACGCTACCGGCGAACACGGCGGCGCCGGGTGCCTTGTCCACCGGCAGGCTTTCGCCGGTGATGGGCGATTCGTCCAGCGCCGGGTGGCCCTCGGCCACGCTGCCGTCCAGCGCCAGACGCTCGCCGGGGCGCACCCGCACCAGGCTGCCCACGGCGACCTCGCTGGCCGGCATGCTGCGAAAGGCGCCATCGGCCTGGCGCACGCTGGCGCTTTCCGGCGCCAGCGAAAGCAACTCGCGAATGGCGTTGCGCGCGCGGCCCAGTGAGCGCGCCTCGATGCGCTCGGCCAGGGTGAACAAAACCAGCACCATGGCCGCCTCGGCCCACTGGCCGATTAGCAGCGCGCCGGTCACCGCCACGCTCATCAGGGCATTGATGTTGAGCGTGCGATGGCGCAGGGCGATGAAGCCCTTCTTCCAGGTCGGCAGGCCGACCAGGGCGATGGCCGTCAGCGCCAGCGCAGCGGCCAGCCACGGCTCGGCCAGCGCCAGCCAGTCGCTGGCTTCGGCGGTCAGCGCCAGTATCGCGGCGGCACCGAGCTTCCACCAATTCTCCTCGCTGCTGGCCGTCGGCGTGCGCTGGGACGGCTCGTGGCGGTGCGCGGTCATGCCGGTGGCGGCGATACGCCGCTCGATGGCGTCTTCCGTGACGTGGCGGTGATGCACCGTCAGCACGCGATTGACCAGATCGAAGTCGAGCCTCTCGATGTCCGGCGTGTCGCCCAGCGCCCGGCGCAGCAGCGCTTCCTCGGTGGGGCAGTCCATCGCCTCGATGTGCAGGCGAAGCGCCTGGGTGCCGGGCGGCGGATCGTTGCGCCCGGCCCGGCCCGGGGCGGGCGGTGCCGGTGTGCAGCTCGAGCAGCCGTTGCGTTCGGTCATGGCGGGACTCCGTGTCATCGTATAGGCTGATGACACACCCTGTAGCAACTACAGAGTCAAGTCGGAAACGTCAATTTCTAGAGCATTTCCCCAAGTACTTCCGAGAAGACCATGCGAGGCCTCACATGAAGATCGGTGAGCTGGCCAGCCGCACCGGCTGCGCGGTGGAAACCATCCGCTACTACGAGCGCCAGGGGCTGTTGCCCGAGCCCGCCCGCTCCAGCGGCAACTATCGCCTCTATGCGGCGCCCCACGTCGAGCGGCTGCGTTTCATCCGCCACTGTCGTACGCTGGACATGACGCTGGAGGAGATCCGCACCCTGCTCGATTACCATGACCATCCGCGCCAACCCTGCAACGCGGTGAACGGCCTGATCGATGAACACTTGGCTCACGTCGAGGCGCGCATCGAGCAGCTGCAGGCGCTGCGCGAGGCCCTCGTCATCCTACGCTCTCGCTGCAACGGCGAGACCGACTCCAGCCACTGTGGGATCCTCCAGGAGCTGGCTCAGCCGGTGGCGGAACGGCTTGCCGAGTCGCATGAGCCGAGCCATGTGCCGGGTCCGCATGGAGGGGGTTGATTGGCGGCTAGCCGCGCCGAAACACCCGCCGCCCCAAGGCCCATACCTCGTCGATGGCCCACTCGCCGTCGCTTAATACCAGAAGGTCTGCGTCGCAGCCCGGGGCCAGACGCCCCTTGGCGGTGAGCTTGAGGGCGTCGGCGGCGTGGCCGCTGGCCATGCCCAGGGCGCGCTCCAGGGCGATGCCGTGGTCGTTGACGCACTGGCCGAGCACCGCGAACAGGCTCGATAGCCGCCCGGGCTCGAGGCCCACGAAGCGGCGCGCCTCGTCGAACTGCGGCAGCGAGGCGTTGGCGTCCGAAGAGAGGGTGATGCGCGACGGCTCCACCCGGGCGTGCAGGGCGCGAGCCACCGCTTCGGCGGCGGGGACCTCGCCGCCGGCCAGCAGCGCCGGGGTAGTGCTGGTGGTGAAGTCGATGCGCCCGCCTTCGCGGGCGAAGCGTACGCCGTCCTCGAACAGCTCCGGGGTGCGGTTGATATGGGTCGGCAGGAACTGGGCCAGCGGGATGGCGCTTTGGCGGGCCGCCTCGCGCAGCGGCTCCAGGTGCGTTGGGGCATCGCCGGTATGGATGAAGACGATGCCCGACTTGCCCGCCAGCATGCCGGCGGTGCGCGCCTCGGCGGCCAGCCGGGCCAGTTCGCTCGCCGCCGGCTGGGAGCCGCGATGGTCGCTGATCGCGACCTCGCCCACGCCAATGAACTCGGGAATGAACAGGATGTCGCTGCCCACCGAGCCGGTCAGCGTGACCGGCGGCAGCTGATAGGAGCCGGTGTAGCAGTAGGTGGTGAGCCCGCCGGCGGCGAGCTCGCGGGCCTTGCCCAGCAGGTTGGCCGGGGTGCGGGTCAGGGCGTCGGTGCCCAGGGCGCCGACCAGGGTGGTGACGCCGGAAGCCAGGGCATCCTCCAGGCTGAGCTCCGGGGTGCGGGTGCCGAAGCCGCCCTCGCCGCCGCCGCCGATGAAGTGCACCAGGGGGTCCACCAGGCCGGGAATCACCCGGCGTCCCGCCAGGTCGACCGTCTCGACGCCCGGGCCGCTGGCGGGCAGCGGCTCGCCGTCCGCTATTACGGCGGCGATGCGCCGGTCGGCGATCAGTAGGTGGCAGAGTCCCAGGGGCTCGGGGGCGTAAAGGTGGGTATTCTTGAGCAGCGTCAGCATGGCGGCTTCCGGTCGCGGATGAAGAAGCGCCAGCGCCGGGGCGGCCGGCGCTGGCGGGGTCGCGGAGAGCTACTCCGTCAGAGCTTGATATCGTAGTTGAAGTAGCGCTCCATGATCTCATCGTAGGTGCCATCCTCCTTGAGGGCGGCCAGCGCCTCGTTGAAACGCTCGGCGAGATCGCGGTCGCGGGGGCGGAAGGCCACGCCGACGCCCTGGCCGAAGATGTGCTCGGGCTGATTGATGAAGTCGCTGACGCGCTGGAAGCGGGAGTCGTCGGCCTCGAGATCCATGCGCGACTCCGCCACCGGGGCGTCGAGGAAGGTCAGGTCGAGACGCTCGGCGCGCAGGTCGTTGAGCACGTCATCGCCACTGGTATAGCGGCGGATCTCCACCAGGTCGCCGTACAGCTCGGAGACATAGTTGTCCTGCAGGGTGGCGCGCTGCACGCCCACCACCAGGCCTTCAAGGCTGTCGCGATCGGCGATGTCGACCTCCCGGCCCTGCAGGCTGAACCAGGCACTGGGGGTGGTGTAGTAGGGCTCGGAGAAGAGAACCCGCTGGGCCCGCTCCTCGGTGATCGCCATGGAGGACATGATGCCGTCGTAGTTGCGCGCCAGCAGTCCCGGGATGATGCCGTCCCAGTCCTGCTCGACCCACACGCAGGTGGCCTCGAGATAGTCGCAGACGGCCTCGCCCAGCTCGATCTCGAAGCCGGTCAGGGTGCCGTCCGGCTGGCGGTACATGAAGGGCTCGTAGGGCAGGTCGATGCCGAGACGGATCTCGGAATAGTCGCGGGCCTGGGCGCTGCCGGCGGCGAGGCCGGCGGTCAGGGTAGCGGCGAGCAGCAGGGTCATATGACGCATGGGACTTTCTCCCGTGAAGGTGTTGGGTGACACGTATTGTCCGGCCACGCGGTAGCGCGGGTACGGGCGAGTTTTGGTTGGCGAGGATGCGACCGGGGTCGCGCCGATGTGCCGCCGCTCGGGCGGCGTCTCACGAACCGGGCACGGGCGTGCCATGGCGGCCTGGACGGCTGCCGGGGAAGGCTATTCGTCGAACCATTCGCTGAGGTAGAAGCTGTCGACGTAACAGCGGTAGACCTCGCGCGATGACGGGGATTGGCAATCGATCATGGACGCTGTCCTGATGCGATGGTGACGGTTTGACTTTCCACAAGAGACGCAGTGGTGTCAATCCCTTCCCCGGTGGCCGGGGAAGGGGAGCACACGGCGCGGGGCTTATTCGTCGCCGAAGTAGCGCTGGTAGATCTCATCGTAGGTGCCGTCTTCCTTCAGCGTGGCGAGTGCCTCGTTGAAGCGCTCGGCCAGCGCCTCGTCGCGCTGGCGGAAGGCGATGCCGAAGCCTTCACCGAAGTACTCTTCCGGCTCGGTGACCATCTCGCCGACCACCTGGAACTGACCCTCGCGGGCGTCGAGCAGGGTGACCTGGCCGACGATGAACTCCAGGAAGACGAGATCCAGGCGCTGGGCCTGCAGGTCCAGCACCATGTCGTCGGCGGTGGAGTAGCGGCTGATGCTGGCGACGCCGCCGTAGTTGTCGGTGACGTAGCTGTCGAAGGTGGTGCCGCGCTGCACGCCGATGCTCTTGTCGGCCAGGGTCTCCTCGTTGATCGCCTCGATCTCGCTGCCGGCGGGGGCGAACCAGGCGCCGGGAATGGTGATGTAGGGATCGGAGAAGAGCACGGTCTGGCGACGCTCTTCGTTAATGGTCATCGAGGACATGATGGCGTCGTAGTTGCGCGCCAGCAGGCCCGGGATGATGCCGTCCCACTCCTGCTCGATCCACTCGCAGGTGACGCCCATCTCGGCACACAGGGCATTGCCCAGCTCGATGTCGAAGCCGGTCAGTTCGCCGTCCGCGTCACGGTACTCCATCGGCTCGTAGGGCACGTCGACGCCGAACCGCACGTGATCGTAGTCGCGGGCCTGGGCGGTGCCGGCGGCCAGCGCCACGCCGAGAATTGAGACAGTCAGCAGTGTTTTCATCGTTGGTTTCCTTTTGTAGTCGTTCGTCCACCGATCGGGTGACGTCGCGCCAGAATTTAGCGCAGCTGCGCAGGGCGAGAAAGCCCTCAGACGCGGTTTTGCCAACGCCTGTTTGACGCTGACGCCCCCTCAGCTCTGGGGCTTGAGATGCGCCAGCAGTCGCTTCTCCAGGTAGCGGAAGAAGAAGAGGATGGCAAACGTCAGGCAGAGATAGATCACCGCCACGAAGATGAAGGCCTCGAAGGGAGCATAGAAGCGCGCGTAGACGAAGCGTGCCGCCCCGGTGAGGTCCATCAGCGTGACCACGCTGGCAATCGCACTGGCATGCAGCATGAAGATCACCTCGTTGCCGTAGGCCGGCAGGGCGCGGCGGAAGGCACTGGGCAGGATGATGCGTCGCATCATCAGCGCTCGGGACATGCCGTAGGCCCGGGCCGCCTCGATCTCGCCCTTGGGGGTCGCCTTGATGGCGCCGCGGAAGATCTCGGTGGTGTAGGCCGCCGTGTTCAGGGTGAAGGCGATCAGGGCGGGGTAGAAGGCCTCGCGCAGCAGCGGCCACAGGAAGGTCTCCTGGATGCCGTCGAAGAACACTACCCCGTAGTAGATGATGTAGAGCTGGATCAGCAGTGGCGTGCCGCGGAACACATAGGTGTAGGCGTAGATCGGCAGGCTGATCCAGCGATGCTTCGAGCTGCGCCCGATGGCCAGGGGCACCGCCAGCACCAGGCCGATCAGCAGCGACAGGAACACCAGCTGAACGGTGACGACCAGGCCATCCCAGTAGTAGCCCAGCGTCTGGGGGGTAAAGATCAGGTTGTCGTCCAGCAGCTCATGGAACCAGGCGAGAATCTCCATGTTCAGTGCTCCCCGAAGCCGACGTTGTAGCGCTTCTGCAGCCGCGCGAAGATCCACTCCGATAGCGAGGCGATCAGCAGATAGATGAGTGCCACCGGGATCAGGAAGGTGAAGGGCTCATGGGTGGCTCGGGAGGCCTCGGCGGCGACCCGCACCATATCGGTGAGACCGATGATCGACACCAGGGCGGTGGTCTTGAGCAGCACCATCCAGTTGTTGGAGAGCCCGGGCAGGGCGTGGCGCATCATCAGCGGAAAGCGGATGCGGCGAAACACTAGCCAGGGGCTCATGCCGTAGGCCTTGCCCGCCTCGATCTGGCCGTGGTCCACGGCCATGAAGGCACCGCGGAAGGTCTCGCCCATGTAAGCGCCGAAGATGAAGCCGATGGTCAGCACTCCGGCGGCGAAGGCGTTGAGGTTGATGTACCAGTCGACGCCGAAGCGGTCGTAGAGGGCGTCCGTGACCACGTTTAGCGCCATCTGGCCGCCGAAGAACAGCAGCATCATCAGCACCAGGTCCGGCACGCCGCGGATCAGGGTGGTGTAGACAGTGGCGATCTTGTGCAGCAGCCAGCTGCGGGACATCTTGGCGCTGGCGGTGAGCAGCCCCAGCACGATGGCCAGCGCCAGCGAGAGAATCGCCAGCTGGAGGGTGACCCCGGCGCCTTCCAGCAGCCTTGGGCCGTAGCCGTGTAGGTCGAGCATGATGGAGTATCCTCAGTACTTCGGCGCCAGGAACTGCTGGAGACGCGGCGACTGCGGGTTGCCCAGCACCTCCAGGGGCGGGCCGGCCTCTTCCACCAGGCCCTGGTGGAGGTAGATCACTTCGCTGGAGACGTCCCGGGCGAAGCTCATCTCGTGGGTCACCACCACCATGGTGCGGCCCTCGTCGGCCAGGTCGCGCATGACCTTGAGGACATCGCCGACCAGCTCCGGGTCCAGCGCCGAGGTGGGCTCATCGAACAGCATCACCTCGGGGTCCATGGCCAGCGCCCGGGCGATGGCGCCGCGCTGCTGCTGGCCGCCGGACATCTGCGCCGGATAGGCATCGGCCCGGGCGGTGAGGCCGACGCGCTCAAGCAGCGCCCTGGCCTGCTCGATGGCCTCCTTCTTCGGCTTGCCGAGCACGTGCACCGGCGCCTCGATGATGTTCTCGAGCAGGGTCATATGGGCCCAGAGATTGAAGCTCTGGAAGACCATGGAGAGCTTGGCGCGCATCTGCACCACCTGCTTCCAGTCGGCGGGCTCGCGGCCGTGGCGGGTCTGCTTGAAGCGAATCGGTTCGCCGTGGACGATCAGGTCGCCTTCGTCCGGCTGTTCGAGCAGGTTCATGCAGCGCAGGAAGGTGCTCTTGCCGGAGCCGGAGGCGCCGATCAGGGTGATGACGTCCCCCTTATGGGCCGCAAGCGAGAGGCCCTTGAGGACTTCGGTATCGCCGAAGCGTTTCTTGATGTTGCGCACCTCGAGCGGAATCGGGGTATCGGCCATGTTGAGGCTCCAGGTCGGGGCATATCGCCGGCAGCGGCGACGGGCCGGTCAAGCGGGCTGGCACGAAAAGGAGGCGATTCTAACAGGCCCGGCGCTTTTCGACAGACTGGCTTGGCGGTAGTGCCATTCGACCTTGGTGGCAATCATGGTGGTGTCGAATCATGGGATATCTCCGGATTGTTGTTGTTGAGTCGAGTATTTCACTAAGGTTTGGCGCCTGTGCAGCAATCGCTGCCAGGTCGCGGGGTTAGTCCGGTGGAGCGCTGGGTGCCACCAGCAGCGCCGCCCTGGCGCCGACTTCCACCTGGGCATTGGGAAAGACCACCCGCATCGGCGACTCGCCCACCGTGAAGGGGCCCGCCTTGCCATCCTCGGCGAGACGCGTGCCGGGAGCGAACTCCGTGAAGTTGGGCGTGTCGTCGGGAAAGCAGAGCCTGAAGTCGTGGTCCTGGCGCATCAGCTCGTGGGCGACCCGGAAGTAGGCCATGCGCTCGGGGGCGGCGCCGAATGGCTCGCGCCCCTCGAGCAGCGCCGTGAGCAGCCGCCCCATGGGCGCCAGCGGCGCTAGGTCGTTGTGGCCGAAGGGCAGGGCGCGGCCCAGCTCCAGGGTGAAGGCCTGGGCGCCGTGATAGTGCTTGGCGTAGTGGGAGAAGGTCCAGCTGTGCTGGTGCTGATGCAGCACCGCCTGAATATCGGCCCCGGCCAGCCAGCGCCACTGTTCGGGCCGGGTGGACGTTTCGGCGAAGGGCTCGACTACGAAGCGCGGGTAGCGACTGTCGCGGATCGCCGTGTGCAGGTCGTAGTGCAGGCGCTCCCGCCCGGGGTGGCGGGCGAAGAAGTCATCCACGCTGACCATCAGCTTGCGCGCCCGGTCGGGTTCCATCCCGCGCTCGCCGAGGTCGCGGCGAAACAGTCGGTTGAGATTGGTGGTCACGAAGCGCCGGCCCTGGCGAATGGCCTCCAGGTTGCCGAGGATCACCAGCGCGGGGGCGCCCAGGCGAGTCAGGCCGGCCTCGAGTCGGGCCAGGCAGTCGCCGAGCAGCTCGATGGGGGCGGTCTCATTGCCATGAATGCCCACCGACAGCACGCAGGCGCGGGCATCCTCGGCCGGCGTATCGGGGGTGAGTTCGAGAATGCCCGGCCCGAGAATCGTGAAGTGTCCGCCCCGCACCGCGCCGTCGGTTCGGGGCGGGGGGGTGCCTTCCAGGCTGAGGTCGATCCATTCCGCCAGCATGGCCGCTATCCTGATCGTGTGAAAAGACTCGGGCCACCTTCCGGCGCCGTGCACTTTCCCACAAGCCCCGGAGTCGGGCTGGTGAAAGCGCGGGTGCGATAGTGAAATTCACGCCCGGCCTCAGCGCCAGGGCGCGCAGGCCTCGCCCTGGTCCACCTCGATCAGCTCGTCGACCGGAAAGGCCATGCGTTCGGCGCTGGCCACCAGGCCCTCATAGGTGGCGGCATCGAGCTGCGGGTCGCGCGCCAGGATCCAGAGATAGCGGCGGTCGGGGCCGGCGACCAGCACCCACTGGTATGCCTCGTCAAGCTCGAGGATGTTATAGCCGCCGTAGAAGGGGCCGAAGAAGCTCACCTTGAGACGGCCGACGTCTTCGTCGCCGATGAAATAGGCGCGCCCCTCGGCCTCGTCCACCTCGCCTTCGCTCAGGTTCACACCGCGGTTGATCACCCGCACGCCGCCGTCGTCGCGTCGGGAATAGTCGGCGGTGACGCAGTCCAGGCCGCGCTCGAAGGAGTGGTCGAGGCGGGCGATCTCGTACCACTGGCCGAGGTAGCGATCGAGCTCGAAGCCGGTGACGGGCTCGGTCCCCTTGGGAATCCCGGTGCAGCCGGCCAGCAGCAGGGCGGTGCCCAGCGGGGCGAGCAGGAGGTGGCGGAACATCGGCGACTCCTTGTCGTGGGGCCGCGCAGGCGGCGGCTGTGACCTTGGCAGGATGGGGCCAGTGGCGACGCCGAGCTAGACTGACCGCCTGTCCCAGCCAGGAGGCCGCCATGACCGACCACGTCCGCCATCTCAATGACCACTATGATGCCCTTGCCGCCGGGGGCGGGGAAAGCCTGATGCTTCGGCTGCGCAAGGCCTTCCGGGAGGCAGGCTGCGACCCGGACCGGCTGACCCTGGATGAGGTGGCGGGCATTGATCAACTCCACCTGGGGGGGCGCAGCGCCAGCCGCTCGTTGGCGGCGCGGGGGGAGCTGAGCCCCGGGGAACGGTTGCTGGACGTGGGCTGCGGCACCGGCGGCGCCAGCCGGCTGCTGGCCGCCGAGGCAGGCTGCCGGGTGGTGGGCCTGGACATCACCGCGGCTTTCATTGAGGTGGCCGAGTGGCTGAGCGAGGCCACCGGCATGGCCGCCCAGACCCGCTTCCTGTGCGCCGATGCCGCCCAGGCCCCGCTGCCGGACGCGCGTTTCGACGCCGTCTGGTGCCAGCATGCGCTGATGAACATGCCCCAAGTGCCGCGGGTGCTGGCCGAGTGGCGTCGCCTGCTGGTGCCCGGAGGGCGAGTGCTGCTTCACGAGGTCGTGGCCGGCGACAACCGCGAGCCGCTGGTGCTGCCGGTGCCCTGGGCGCGCAGCGCGGCGACCAGCCATCTGCGCGACCGCGGCGAGCTCGAGCGCACCCTGGCCCAGGCCGGCTTCGAACCGCTGGCGGTACGCGACGTGACCGAGGCGGCGCTGGCCTGGCGACGCGAGCGCAGCCGGCGCGAAGTCGCCGGTGCGGTGCCGGCCGCCCTGCCGGGCCCATCGCTGATCTTCGGCGACGACTTCCCGGTCATGGGGCGCAACCTGCGTGACAACCTGGCGGCTGGCAAGGTGCGCATCCTGGAGGGGGTGTGGCGCCGCTCGGTTCGATAAGATCGATGTCTGGGGTCGAAAAGCTTCGCTTTTGTTCACCGCTACCCCTTCTATGCTGAGGGCGTGATTCGTCGGATACCCCATTATCCAGCAGAAGGAGAGTGACCATGACCAAGGTGCTCGTGCTCTATTACTCCATGTATGGCCATATCGATACCCTGGCCAGGGCGGTGGCCGAGGGTGCCAGCGGGGTAGCCGGGGTCGAGGTGACCGTCAAGCGAGTCCCCGAGACCATGGACCCTGACGCTTTCGCCAAGGCCGGCGGTAAGGCCCTCGACACGCCCGAGGCAACCCCCCAGGAGATGGCCGACTACGATGCCGTGATCTTCGGCACCCCGACCCGCTTCGGCAACATGGCGGGGCAGCTGCGCACCTTCCTTGATCAGACCGGTGGGCTCTGGGCCAGCGGCGGCCTGCGCGGCAAGGTGGCCAGCGTGTTTACCTCCACCGGTACCGGAGGCGGCAATGAGTCGACCATTCTCTCCACCTGGGTCACTCTGGCCCACCACGGCATGGTGATCGTGCCGATCGGCTACGGGCAGGATTCTCAGTTCGACCTGTCGGAGGTCAAGGGGGGCTCGCCCTACGGGGCGGCCACCATCGCCGGCGCCGACGGCTCGCGACAGCCCAGCGATACCGAGCTCGAGCTGGCTCGCTTCCAGGGCGAACACGTGGCGACCATTGCCGCCAAGCTCGCCGCCTGAGGCTTTCTATACTCCCTATGGCACCCCGCCCGGAGGCCCGGGTGGGGTTCGGTCGTCAGCTGAACTGAGCGGGTTGCCGAAGGCGCCCCCCTCGCACCAGATAGCTGAGCGGATGCAGCACCAGCCAGGCGGCGAGCGCCAGGCCGATGACGGCGCCAATCATGGCCACCCAATCGAATGGCGTTGCCACATAGGCCAGCCGCGAATGGGTGAAGAGGGGAATCCACCAGAGTCCCGAGAGGCCAATCGCCAGCGCCGCCAGGTTGGTCCCCCAGCAGCGATACTGGAGCGCGCGATAGCCGCGCAGCCGGGCCACCAGCTGGGCGATCACCAGCACGCTCACCCCGGCCACGATCAGCCACAGGAAGGGGGCCAGGGCGTACATCAGGATGGTCAGTGCACCTTGAATCGTCATCGTCGGGTCTCCTCAGGCCTGGCCTTCCAGCACGGCATAGTAGGCCGGCTGCAGCATGCGATCCTTCATCACCCAGGCGACCCAGGACTCGTCCCGGGGATCGATGAAGGGGAAGGAGGGCAGGAAGTCCAGGTTATTGTCATAGCCGAACTCCACCAGCATCGCCTTGCCGATGCCGGTGATCATCGGGCAGGAGGTATAGCCGTTGTGGCGGGCCGGCAGCGGCTGCTCCTGCATCTGGGCCAGCAGGTTGGCCTCCACCACCGGGGCCTGGGCCTTGACGCTGGCGGCGGTCTTGTTGATCGGTGCGCCGATCACATCGCCGATGCCGAAAACCTCCGGATAGCGGTGGTGCTGCAGGGTGTGAATATCCACATCCAGCCACTCGTCGCGGAAGGGCCCCTCGCGGGCGATCAGGTCGCTTGCCTTGACGAAGTCCGGGGCGCTCATCGGCGGCACCACGTGGATGAAGTCGTAGTCGGCGATCACCGTGCGTTCGCCCTCCTGGGTGAACGCCGCCTCGCGCAGCTCATGGTGGGAGGTGAACTCGCTGTCCGGGCCGACGAAGGCGAACTCCGCCTGCCGCGCCCCGGGGTCGATGGCGGTGAGCCGATAGTGGTGGCGTCGCGTGACGCCCTGGTCGTCGAAGCGCTGCTTGACGAAGTCGTTGACCCAGGGCTGGCTGAACAGCGCCTCCCCCGGGGCCAGGAAATCGACCTGAAAGTCGTCGCGATGACCGGTTGCCTCCAGCCGCGACAGCGTCGTGAAGGTCATCTTCAGAGGCGCGCCGGCACACTTCACCGGCGTCGGGGCGGCGGTGAAGAGGCCCTTGCCGCCGCCGGTGGTGATCCAGGCGTCGATGGCGTCACGGGTGCGGGCGGCGCCCTCGATGCTGGCGTAGACGCTGCCGATGCCGTGGCTGCCCACCAGATCCGGCGACATGCCGTCGATCAGGTGGTAGTTGAGCTGTAACCCGGTGGCCACCACCAGGTAGTCGTATTCCAGCTCGCTGGCATCGGCGAGCGAGACCCGGCGGCGCTCGGCATCGATACCCACGGCGGGCTGGCGTACCCACTCCACGCCGGCGGGTACGAAGTTGGCGTTGGGGCGGGTGGTCTTTTCCGGGTGCCAGACGCCGGAGGCCACCAGGGTCCAGCCCGGCTGATAGTGGTGGATCTCGCGGGGTTCGACGAGGGAGATGCGCCCGCCGTCCAGCCGGCGGGCGAGCCGGTTGGCCATGGCCATGCCGGCGGCGCCGCCGCCGAGGATGACCACATGGGCCGAAGTGGAGAGCGTGTTGGCCTGCAGGCTGCCCAGGGGCAGCAGGCTGGCGGCACCGACGCCAAGGCCCAGCTTGAGCAGCTGGCGACGGTCGAGTCGGCCGGCAAAGGGGGGGTGGTGTGTCATGGGGTTTCTCGCGTATCAAATGGAAATTATGGTTATATCCTTATAATTTTATTTCCTTAGTATCCATTCTGTCTCGCCAGCGGCTGCGGCGCATTGACGCATATCAATATTCGATCTCTCGCTATATGGATATTCCACCTTTTGCTATTTCGGCTGGGGTTTCTCGCCGCGAAGGCGGGCTGTGGCGGTTTGACGCACGTCATGTTGCCTTGCATTTATGACTGCAAGGCAAGACAAAAGTCTTGATTTCTTTGTCTGTATTTGTTGATCCCGGTCAGTTTGTCCTGCTGCGGCTTTGCCAGACTTTCCTTGATCCTTCGCACCGCTGCCCTGGGTGGGGGTGGAGGCCGTGACAACACGACAAAGCGCCCCACGACGAGAGGCGCAGGCTGCAGCAAGGGGAATAGCGCAATGACCGATACCGACAAGATACGGTGGCGAAGGCTGCCGGTGCTCATAGTGGGGCTGCTGGGCCTTATGCTGGCATCGGGGGTGATGGCCAGCACGGCGGACCATACCGCCTTTGACGAACTTCAAGGGCCGTTCGATAGCGCAGAGCAGGTCACCGAGGCCTGCTTGAGCTGCCACACCGAGGCCGCCCGGCAGGTAATGGGGACCCGCCACTGGACCTGGGACTACGAGAACCCCCACAGCGGTGAGCGGCTGGGCAAGCGCACCATGCTCAATACCTTCTGCATTGCCGACCAGTCCAATGAGGGCTTCTGCCAGGCGTGTCACGTGGGCTATGGCTGGGAGGACGATACCTTCGACTTCTCCGTCGAGAGCCGGGTCGATTGCCTGGCCTGCCACAATACCGGCGACTATGTGAAAAAGGGCGGCTGGGCCGGCTGGCCCAACGATGAGCTGACCGATCTGACCCTTGCCGCCCGGAACGTGGGGGCATCCTCCCGCGAGACCTGCGGCACCTGCCACTTCTACGGTGGCGGCGGCGACGGGGTGAAGCACGGCGACCTGGACTCATCGCTCTTCCACCCACCCCGGGAGCTCGACGTCCATATGGATGCCGAGGGGCTCGACTTCAGCTGCAGTACCTGCCACCAGACCGAAGGCCATGACGTGCCTGGCAGCCGCATCCAGGGCACCGCAGTGGATGCGCATCCGGCGCTCACTCGCGGCAGCCAGGCGGATCGCAACCCCGCCACCTGCCAGGCTTGCCATGGCAGTCAGCCCCACGAGACCGGCACGCACGCCCAGCGGCTCAACGAGCACACTCGGGCGCTGGCCTGCCAGACGTGTCATATCCCCGAGATGGCCCGCGGCGGCGTGCCGACCCGAATGGCATGGGACTGGTCCACGGCGGGCCAGCTGGATGAGGAGGGCAATCCTTTCCTGCGCAGGGATGAAAACGGCTTCATTGCCTATGACAGCAGGAAAGGGGACTTCGTGGCTGAGATCAACGTGGTGCCCGAGTACCTGTGGTGGGACGGCAACACCACCTTCGTGACGGGGGAAACGCTGATCGACCCCAGCGAGCGCGTGCAGTTGAACCCCTACCATGGAATGCCGGGCGCCGAGGACTCCCGCATCTGGCCAGTCAAGCGGGCGCTGGGCAAGCAGCCCTACGATACCGTGCACAACACGCTGCTCAAGCCGCAGGTGGCAATACCCGGCAACGAGACTGCCTTCTGGTTCAACTTCGACTGGGACAAGGCGCTCCAGGCCGGCACCGAGCTGGCGGGCCAGCCGTTCAGCGGCGAATACGACTTCGTCGACACGGCGATGCTGTGGCCCATCACCCACATGGTGGCGCCCACCGAGATGGCCCTGGACTGCGCCTCCTGCCATGCCGATGACGGCCGCCTGGCCGGGGTGGAGGGGGTCTGGATGCCGGGCCGGGATCGCCATCAGTTGCTCGACCGCTTCGGCTTCGGCCTGGCCGGCCTGGTCCTGCTGGGCGCGCTAGGCCACGGGGCCATGCGCTTAGCCACTCGCAACCGCAGCAAGGGGCACTGATATGAGCGAGCGACTCTACCTCTTCACCCGCTTCGAGCGTTTCTGGCACTGGGCCCAGGCGGCGCTGATCCTCACCCTGCTGTTCACCGGTTTCGCGATTCGCGGCGTGCACGGCCTGGTCGGCTTCGAAACGGCGGTGCGCGTGCACGAGGCGGCGGCCTGGCTGCTGATCGGCCTCTGGGTGTTCGCCATTTTCTGGCACTTCACTACCGGTCAGTGGAAGCACTACATTCCCACCGTCGAGCGCATCGGTGCCATGGTGCGCTACTACGCCCACGGGATCTTCGTCGGGGCGCCGCACCCCTACCGGATCACCGTGGAGCGCAAGCACAACCCCCTGCAGCGTCTGGCCTACCTGGGCGTCAAGCTGGTGATCAACCCCCTGGTGTGGATTTCCGGTCTGCTCTATCTGTTCTGGGGCAGCGTGCGCGACAGCGTGCCGATCTGGCTGGGTCTCGAGCAGGTGGCTTGGCTGCACACCCTGGGTGCCTTCCTGATGCTGGCCTTCCTGATCATCCACGTCTATCTGGCCACCGCCGGCCATACGCCCCTGGCGCATATCAAGGCGATGGTGACCGGCTGGGAGGAGGTCCACGATGAGGGCCAGGTAAAGCATCCGCCGCGGGCGCCCTGATCAGCCGGCGCCCTGAACCACAAAGCGTCCCCCGCCATGGCGGGGGACGCTTCGCTTTTCGGAGAAGAAGGGCGGAAGGATCAGCCCGCGAGGCGTGCCGCAATGGCCCGGCCCAGCGTCTCGGTGGTGCCGCTGCCGCCCACGTCGGGGGTGAGCACCGCCTTGTCGCCCTCGGCCAGCACTGCCTCGAAGGCGTCGACGATGGCGGCCGCGGCCTGCGGATGGCCCAGGTGCTCGAGCATCATGGCGGCCGACCAGATCTGTCCGATGGGGTTGGCGATGCCCTTGCCGGCGATGTCTGGGGCGCTGCCGTGGACCGGCTCGAAGAGACTCGGGAAGGTGCCCTCCGGGTTGATGTTGGCCGAGGGGGCCACCCCGATGGTGCCGGTGCAGGCCGGGCCCAGATCGGAGAGGATGTCGCCGAACAGGTTGCTGGCCACCACCACGTCGAACCAGTCCGGGTGCATCACGAAGTTGGCGGTGAGGATATCGATATGGAACTGATCGACGCTCACCTCGGGGTAGTTCGCCCCCATGGCGGCTACCCGCTCGTCCCACCAGGGCATGGTGATGGCGATGCCGTTGGACTTGGTGGCCGAGGTGAGTTTCTTTCGCGGCCGTGACTGGGCCAGCTCATAGGCGAACTTCAGCACCCGGTCGACGCCGTGGCGGGTCATCACCGTTTCCTGGATCACCACTTCGCGGTCGGTACCCTCGAACATCTTGCCGCCGACGCTGGAGTACTCCCCCTCGGTGTTTTCCCGCACCACGTAGAAATCGATATCGCCGGGCTGTCTGTCCGCCAGCGGGCTCTTGATGCCGGGTAGCAGCTTGCAGGGGCGCAGGTTGATGTACTGGTCGAAGCGGCGGCGGAACTGCAGCAGCGACCCCCACAGCGAGATATGGTCGGGCACGGTGTCCGGCCAGCCCACGGCGCCGTAGAAGATGGCGTCGACGTCCTTGAGCTGCTCGAACCAGTCGTCGGGCAGCATCTGACCGTGCTCGGCGTAGTAGTCGCAGCTGGCGAAGTCGAAGTGCGCAAGCTCAAGCTCGATGCCGAAGCGCTTGGCCGCGGCTTCCAGGGCGCGCAGGCCCTCGGGCATGACCTCCTTGCCGATGCCGTCGCCGGGAATGACCGCAATGCGATGTGCCATGGGAATCTCCGCTGTGGTGTTCGTGAGAATAGCTGCCACCAGTGTAGCGCCCGCCATGGCAATGATAATCAGGCTATAATGCAATGTATTGTTGACTGAAAGTGGAGAATAAGGTGGCCCCGCTCGATGATCTGGCCTTCTTCCAGCGTCTCGCCCACGCCGGGAGTCTGACCGCTACGGCCCGTGAGCTGGGGCTGTCGCTGTCGGCGGTGAGCAAGCGGCTCAAGCAGCTGGAGACGCGACTGGGGGTGGAGCTGGCCAGCCGCACCACGCGTCGCCTCTCGCTGACGGCGGAAGGCGAGCGTTACCTGCAGCGCGGGGCGGCCATCCTCGAGGAGCTTGCCGAGCTGGAAGAGGCGCTGGGCGAGCAGCAGGCGGCGCTCTCCGGGCCGCTGCGTCTCAATGCTACCTTCGGCTTCGGGCGACGCCACGTGGCCCCGCTGCTCTCGGCCTTCTGCGCGCGGCACCCCGGCGTGGAGGGGGCGCTGGAGCTCTCCAACTTCCCGATGAGCCTCGGCGACCGCGGCGTCGATATCGGCATCCGGGTGGGCGAGCCGCCCGATTCCCGGCAGGTGGCGCGGCGCATCCTGGTCAACCGACGGGTGCTGTGCGCCGCGCCCGCCTATCTGAGCAGGATGCCGCCCCTCGAGGCCCCGGCGGATCTCGCCGGCCACCCCTGCCTGGTGCTGCGCGAGAACGACAGCGACTACGCCGTGTGGCGCTTCCAGCCGCGCGGCGGCGACGCCGAGCAGGCGGTGAAGGTGACCGGGCCGCTGGCCAGCAACGACGGCGAGGTGATCGTGCGTCTGGCGCTGGACGGCCATGGCATCGCCCTGCGCTCCTGGTGGGATGTGCACGAGCACCTGGAGAGCGGCGCCCTGGTCGCGCTGCTGCCCCAATGGCAGGGGGTGCGCGCCGATTTCCACGCCGTCTATCAGCAGCGCCGGCATGTGCCGGCGCGGATTCGCGCCTTCATCGACTTTCTCGAGGCAAGGCTGCCGGAGCGGGTGCCGGCGCTCAGCGGGTGACGAAGTAGGCGCGCACGGCCTCGATCACCTGCTCGATGGCGTCGTCGTCGAGGTCGCGGTGGGTCACCAGGCGTGTGGCGTAGAGCACCTCGATGAGGATGCCGCGCTCGCGCAGCCACGCCTTGAGCGGGGCGGTATGCGGCTGGGGCACGCGCAGAAAGACCATATTGGTGGCCCGGGAAAGCACCTCGAGACCTTCGATCTCGGCCAGCCCTTGGGCCAGGCGCGCCGCCCGGCGGTGGTCGTCCGCCAGCGACGCGACGTGATGGTTCAGGGCATGGTGGCAGGCCGCGGCGGCGATGCCGGCCTGGCGCATGCCGCCGCCGAGCATCTTGCGCCAGCGGCGTGCCGCCTCGATCAGCGGTACCGGGCCCACCAGCACCGAGCCCATCGGCGCCCCCAGTCCCTTGGAGAAGCACAGCGAAACGCTGTCGAAGGGCGCGCTGAGCGCGGCCAGCGGCGAGTCGCTGGCCACCGCGGCGTTGAACAGCCGGGCGCCGTCCAGGTGGGTGGCCAGGCCGTGCTCGCGGGCCAGGTCGGTGGCCGACGCGACGTAGCCGGGGTCGAGCACCTTGCCGCCGATGGTGTTCTCCAGTGCCAGCAGTCGGGTGCGGGCGAAGTGAAAATCCACCGGCTTGATGGCGGCGGCGATCGCCTCCAGCGGCAGCGAGCCGTCCTCGGCGTGGGCGATGGGCTGCGGCTGAATGCTGCCCAGCACCGCGCCGCCGCCGCCCTCGTACTTGTAGGTGTGGGCCTGCTGGCCGGCGATGTACTCGTCGCCGCGTTGGCAGTGCGCCAGCAGGGCGGCCAGGTTGCTCTGGGTGCCCGAGGGAAAGAACAGCGCCGCGGGCTTGCCGGCGCGTTCGGCCACGGCGTCCTGGAAGGCGATGACGCTGGGGTCGTCGCCGAGCACGTCGTCGCCCACCGGGGCGTCGGCCATGGCGGCGCGCATGGCGGGGGTGGGGCGGGTCACGGTATCACTGCGCAGATCGATCATGGGCCTCTCGCGGGTCGCGGTCATCGTGATGGTCCTGGGAGGGGGAGTGGCCTTCGACCAGCGCCAGCCGGGGCAGCGGATCCTGGCGGAAGTAGCGGGCCAGCAGGGTGTAGAGCGCCGGGTAGGCCTCGTGGAGCAGGTCGGGGGCGGTGAAGAAGGCCTCGCAGCAGACCGCGAAGCACTCGCCGGGGTGGCTGGCGGCGTAGTCGTCGATGGGCGTCGCCTCGCCGCGGGCGAGGCGCGCCTGAAGATCGTCCCAGACCCCCGTGAAAACCCGGTGCCACTCCCGCGGATCGATGTCGTGGGGCAGCGGCGGGAAGCCGTCCACGTCGAGGGAGTTGCCCAGGTCGAGCTTGTGGGCCAGCTCGTGGATCACCACGTTGAAGCCGGAGAGCTCGCCGCTCTCCATCAGGTCGGGAAAGGCCACCACCACCGGCCCCTGGGAGGAGGTTTCGCCGGCGCGTTCGTCGACGTACTCGTGCATCACCCCGAACTCGTCCATCTCCTCCACCTGGCGGCGGAAGGCCTCGGGCAGGATCAGGATCTCGTGCACGCCGCTGAAGGCGTCATCGTGCTCCGCCTCGCTCCAGCCCAGGGTGAGCAGGCAGCCCTGGGCGGCCAGCGCCAGCTGGGCCGGCAGGTCGAAGGGGGTATCCTCGGCCAGCGCCGGGTGCAGGCTCAGGCGCTTGGCGTGCAAGAAACGCCAGGCGCGCCGGCCCAGGCGCTCCGCCTCGTCGTCGTACAGCGCGGCCAGCAGCGGCACCCGGCCGCGGGCCTCGGCCCAGGCATCGGCCGGGAAGGGGTGGCGTGCCTCGAAGGTCTTCGCCCGCCAGCGGCGCAGCCTGCCCAGCATGGCGTCAGTTCTCCTCCAGGTTGGCCCCGGACTTCCACGACCAGTCGCGCCAGCGCAGATCGAACAGATCCTTGCGGCGGTCCTTGAGGTTGGTCACCGAGCCCTCGGCGCGGACCACCGTGAGCCGCGTCAGGTCCAGGTCCGAGAACATCACCATCTCGGTGTTGGGGGTGGTCTCGGAGAGCACGGCGTCGTGGGGGAAGGCGAAGTCCGAGGGTGAGAACACCGACGACTGGGCGTACTGGATGTCGAGGTTCTCGATGGAGGGCACGTTGCCCACGCTGCCGCACAGCACCACGTAGCACTCGTTCTCGATGGCCCGCGCCTGGGAGCAGTGGCGCACCCGCAGGTAGCCGTTCTTGGTGTCGGTCCAGAAGGGCACGAAGAGGATGTCCATGTCCTGGTCGGCGAGCAGCCGCGACAGCTCCGGAAACTCCACGTCATAGCAGATCTGGATGCCCACCCGGCCGGCGTCGGTGTCGAAGACGCGCAGCTCGTCGCCGCCGTCGATCACCCAGTCGCGGCGCTCCTGGGGCGTGATATGCAGCTTGTCCTGGTGCTCGATGCTGCCGTCGCGATGGCACAGGTAGCAGACGTTGTAGAGGCGGTCGTCCTCGCGCAGCTCGATCATCGAGCCGGCGACGATATTGATGTTGTAGGCCACCGCCATACGCGACAGCTCAGTGACGAACTGGTCGGTAAAGCCGGCCAGGAAGCGGATCGCCGCCTGCTGATCCTGCTGGGCGGCACGGTCCTGAAGGCCCATCAGCGGGGCGTTGAACAGCTCCGGAAAGACCGCGAAGTCGCTCTGGTAGCCGGAGAGCGCATCGACGAAGTATTCCACCTGCTGGAGCACCGCCTCCACCGATGCGAACTCGCGCATCTGCCACTGCACGGCGCCGACGCGCACCTGGGTGGGGCGGTTCTCCAGCACCCGCTCGGCGGGCTCGAAGAGGATGTTGTTCCACTCCAGCAACGTCGCGAAGCCCTGGGACTTCTCGTCCTCGGGCAGGTACTTGCGCAGCAGGCGCTTGACCTGGAAGTCGTTGGCCAGCTGGAAGGAGAGGATCGGGTCGTGGATCTCCTTGCGTGCCACTCGGTCCAGGTATTCGGCGGGCGAGAGCGCTTCGGCGTGCTCGTGGTACTGGGGAATGCGCCCGCCGGCCAGTATCGCCCGCAGGTTCATCGAGCGGCATAGCTCCTTGCGCGCCTCGTAGAGCCGCCGGCCCAGCCGGTAGCCGCGGTAGTCCGGGTGGATCAGCACGTCGAGGCCGTACATGGCGTCGCCGTCGGGGTCGTTGAGGATGGTCTCGCGCTTGCCGATCAGGTCGTCGTACTGGTGCGGATTGGAGAAGGTGTCATAGTCCACCAGGGCGGTCAGCGCCACGCCGACGATGGTCTCGTCGTCCTCGATGGCGATCTGGCCGTCGGGGAACTCCTTGATCAGCTTGTCGATGGTGGGCTTCGGCCAGGCACCGCCGATATCGTCGTAGACCCGGTCCATTAGCGCCTTGAGCTGCGGATAGTCCTCGGGGGTCAAGTTGCGCAGGTTGAGGTGCAGATCGTCGAGGGACATGGCGCATCCTTGTTGGTCAGGGGATCGGGAAGAGAGCCTCTGAACGGCAGTCTATCACGCGCGATCCGCGCCGCTGATAGCTCGCCGCACCGGCCGGGTGAGGGTCTGGGCCATGATCACCCCGGCCAGGACCAGGGCCCCGCCGAGGAAGTGGAAGGCGGCTACCCGCTCGCCGAGGAAGGCCATGGCGATCAGGGCGCTGAACAGCGGCATCAGGTTGATGAAGATGCTCGCCTGGCTGGCGCCGATCTGGCGGATGGCGCGCATCCACAGGTAGGTAGTGATGATCGAGGCGGGGATGCCCGCGTAGAGGATCAGCCAGACGTTGTGGCCGTCCACCGGCGTCATCGGCCCCAGCAGGTAGCCGGGCAGCAGGAACAGCACCGCGAAACAGACCTGGGCGTAGAGCACCACCCAGGGCGGCAGGTCCAGGGGCCAGCGCTTGAGCATCACCCCGTAGAGGGCGTAGCAGGTGGCGGCAACGACCATTAGCGCATCGCCCAGGGCGACTTCCAGCTCCAACAGCGAGAGGGGGTTGCCGCGGCCCAGCAGAATGGCCACGCCGAGCAGGGCGAGGGCGCCGCCAAGGGTGCCGCCGAGGCTAGGCGCCTCGCGCAGGATCAATGCGCTGAGCAGCACGGTAAGCAGCGGCACCATGGCGGCGAGAATGCCCATGTTGGTGGCCGAGGTGGTCTCGGCGGCCACATAGGCCAGCCCCTGCCAGAGTGCCATGCCGAGCAGCCCCAGGGCGGCGAGCTTCGGCCATTCCCGACGCAGGGTGGCACGGTGCTGCCAGGCCTGTGGCAGCAGTAGCGGGGTGAGAATCACCAGGGCCAACAGCCAGCGCAGAAAGGCGATACTGCTCGGCGCGATGGCGCCCACGGTGAGCTGGTTGATGGTCATGTTGCCCGACCAGATCAGCACGGCCCCCAGCGGGGCCAGGAAGTAAAGCAGCGGCATGGTGTCCTCGGCACGACGAAACAGGGCCCTGGAGCCCTGGGGGCGGGTGAGCATGGCCTGTCGGTCGATAATACGCGGCAATTGATAAGGACGCTAATGACGGGCTTCGTCGCCGGCTTTCGTGGATTCAGAGTTTATCTACATGAGGTTAACCCCTGAGCCCTCCTGTACCTTGAGAACACTCCCCTTGGACAGGAAGAGGACGAGTGTCATGAGCCCACCCAGCGACCCGCAGCCTTCGCACCCGTCCAGCGACATGGCAATGGACTATGTCGTCGGCCAGGACAATATCGAAGGCCAGCTGGGCCCCATCGGCATCGTCCTGGCGCTGATCTTCTTCGTCACCTCGTAGGACTCCGGCTCCCTGGTGATCGATACCATCACCGCCGGCGGCAAGATCGACTCGCCCCGGCCGCAGCGGATGTTCTGGGCCGTGGTGGAGGGCATGATCGCCATCGTGCTGCTGCTGGGGGGCGGCCTAGCGGCGCTCCAGGCCGGGGTGACGGCGACGGCGATTCCGTTCTCCATCGTCATGCTGCTGATGTGCTATAGCATCATCGTGGCGCTCAACGGCGAGCTGCGTCACCGGCGCCCCGGCAAGGCGTGATCCCGCGCTGCGGTTGCGCATGAAAAAGGCCGGCCGCGACACCCTATATCGGCAGGGAGCCGCGGCCGGCCTGTTTGGCTCCGCCTCAGGCGACGGCGTCGATGCCGGCCCTGGCAACGCGCACGTCCTGGTCGGATTTGACGCCGGAGACTCCCACGGCGCCGGCCACCTGGCCGTCGACGATCACCGGCACGCCGCCCTCCAGCAGGCCCGAGAGCGGGGCGGAAAGAAAGGCCGGGCGGCCGTTGTTGATCATCTCCTCGAAGAGTCGGGTCTCCTTGCGGGCCACGGCCGCGCTGCGTGCCTTCTCGGCGCTGACGATGGCAGTCATCGGGGCGGCGCCGTCCAGGCGGCGCAGGCCGAGCGGGTGGCCGCCGTCGTCGGCCACCACGATGGTCACGGTCCAGCCGTTGGCTTCGGCTTCCCGCTGGGCGGCGTCGAGAATGGCGTTGACGTCGCTGAGGGTCAGGGCGGGTTTGGTTTGCATGGTTGTATCCTCTATCGAGTGGGTAAGGGCAGTGCGTTGAGACACAGCGGGTCTCGGGCACCGTGGCGCTCGCCACGGGCCTGGGAAGTCGGGCTGGGTTGGCGCTCAGCGCGGCATCAGCGCGTCATCGACAAGCTCGATCCAGTGGCGCACCTCGGTGCGGTTGGCGCCGTTGAGGTGCGTCTGGCAGCTGAATGATTGAGCGCCGTGACGATCGTTCATGGCAGTGCCTCGTCGACGATCTCGATCCAGTGGCGAACGGGCGTGCGGTTGGCGCCGTTGAGGTGCGTCTGGCAGCTGAATGCTTGAGCGCCGTGACGATCGTTCATAGCAGTGCCTCGTCGACGATCTCGATCCAGTGGCGAACGGGCGTGCGGTTGGCGCCGTTGAGGTGCGTCTGGCAGCCGATGTTTGCCGTGACGATCACCTCGGGGCCGCCCGCCTCCAGGTTGTCGAGCTTGTCGTCGCGCAGCTGTCGCGAGAGCTCGGGCTGGGTAATGGCGTAGGTGCCCGCTGAGCCGCAGCAGAGGTGGGCGTCGGCCACCGGCGTGAGGCTGAAGCCGAGCCGGCTCAGCACGGCCTCCACCGCACCGCCGAGCGCCTGGGCGTGCTGCAGGGTGCAGGGGCAGTGGAAGGCGAGTTCGCGGCTCTCTTTTATCTGCAGGTCGTCGAGATTCTCGTCACGCAGCACCTCGACAAGGTCGCGGGCCAACTCGCTGACCCGGGCCGCCTTCTCGGCGTAGGCCGGGTCCTCTTTGAGGATATCGGCGTACTCCTTGACGAAGGCGCCGCAGCCGCTGGCGGTCTGGACGATGGCCTTGGCGCCGGCCTCGACGTGCGGCCACCAGGCATCGATATTGGCCCGCGCTCGGGCGCGACCCTCGTCCTGGGCGTTCAGGTGAAAGTCGATGGCGCCGCAGCAGCCCGCCTCCGCCACCGGGGTGAGGCCGATGCCGAGGTGGTCCAGCACCCGTGCCGCGGCGGCGTTGGTGTTGGGCGAGAGCCCCGGCTGCACGCAGCCTTCGAGGATCAGCATCTGGCGAGAATGGCGCCGGTGATCGGGGCGGACGCCGGCATCCACCGGTGCCGTTGGGAGCTTGTCTCTGAGTGCGGCGGGCACCAGCGGCCGGAAGGTCTGCCCCAGCTTGAGCAGCGCCCGGAAGCGCTTGGGCTCCACCAGCATCTTGCGCAGGGCATAGCGCTGGGCCCGCTCGGCCGGCTTGCGGGGCACGCGACGCTCGATCTCGGCGCGTCCGATGTCGAGCAGCTTGTGGTACTCCACGCCGGAGGGGCAGGTGGTCTCGCAGTTACGGCAGGTGAGGCAGCGGTCCAGGTGGAGTCGCGTTTGGGCCGTCACGTTCTCGGTGTCGTCGGGGTTCTCCAGCATCTGCTTGATCAGGTAGATGCGCCCGCGAGGGCCGTCGCGCTCGTCGCCCAGCAGCCGGTAGGTGGGGCAGGTGGCGTTGCAGAAGCCGCAGTGCACGCAGCTGCGCAGCACCCGGTCGGCCTCGCGGATATGCGGCTGCTGGAGGGCTTGCTCGCTGAAGTGCGTCTGCATAGGCGTCTTCCCGTCAGTCTCAGAGTGCGGCGTAGAGCCGGCCCGGATTGAAGATCCCCTTGGGGTCGAGCTCGGCCTTGAGGCGGCGGTGGTATCTCTCGAGCGCCGGGGCGAGCGGGTGGAAGGGTGTCGCTACCGGTTGCCCGTTGGCGCCCCGCCAGCAGGTGGCGTGGCCGCCGAGCCGGGCACAGGCCTCGCGCAGGGGCTCGGCCTCCAGGTCGCTACGCAGCCAGCGCTGGGCCCCGCCCCAGTCATGCACCATGCCGTCGTTGTCGATTTCCGGCAGCGCTAGCGGTGGCGCGTGCTGGGGCAGCGACAGCCGCCACAGGGGCCGTGGGTCGTCGTAGGAGAAGAGCGCCAGGCGCTGTTCGCGCAGCACCTCCCAGATGCCGCTGTCCTGGGTATCGCCGCCCAGCCGGGCGTGGGTGTCGGCCACCGAGCGCTCGCCCCCCTCCAGGCGCAGGTGCAGGACGCCCTCGCACCAGGCCGCGGCGCTGATCGGCAGCGGCTCGCGGCCCCAGTCGGCGAGCCGCGCCAGGGCCTCGTCCAGGGGCAGCGCCAAGCGCAGGCTGAGCGCCGCGCGGGGCCGCGGCAGCACCTTCAGGGAGACCTCGCTGATCAGCCCCAGGGTGCCCTGGGCGCCGACCATCAGCCGCGAGAGATCGTAGCCGGCCACGTTCTTCATCACCCGTCCGCCGAAGCGCTGCTCGACGCCCTGGTGGTTGATCACCCGGGTGCCCAGCACGGCGTCGCGCACGCTGCCGGCCCAGGGGCGGCGCGGCCCGGACAGGCCGGTGGCCACCATGCCGCCGACGGTGGCGTTCTCGCCGAGGTGGGGGGGCTCGCAGCCGAGCATCTGGCCATGCTCGGCCAGGGCCGCCTCGAGCTCGGCGAGCGGCGTGCCCGAGCGCACCGACACCACCAGCTCCACCGGATCGTAGAAGGTGATGCCGCGATGTTCGCGGGTGGAGAGCGCCTCTCCCGCCACCCGGCGACCATAAAAGGGCTTGGTGTCGCCGCCGACGATGCGCAACGGGACGCCGTCGGCCGTCGCCTGGCGGATGCGTTCACCCAGTGCGGCGCTGGCGTCCTGGGGGGTGAGGGGGCTTGGGGACTCGCCATCTTCGCTCCTGTCAGCCGTGCTTGGGAGACGCCGGGGGCGTCGTACTGGCGGGGGGCGCCAGGGTCCGGTACTCCGAGCAGCGCGCCGGGGTGGGGATGTTCTTGCCCGGATTGAGGAGCTGCGCCGGGTCGAAGGCGGCCTTGGCGGCGCGAAAGGTGGCCAGCTCGTCGGGGCGGAACTGGGCGCACATCTGATTGATCTTCTCACGGCCTACGCCGTGCTCCCCGGTGATGGTGCCGCCCACCGCCACGCAGAGCTCGAGAATCTCCCCGCCCAGCGCCTCGGCCACCGCCAGCTCCCCCTCGCGATTGGCGTCGAACAGGATCAGCGGGTGCATGTTGCCGTCGCCGGCGTGGAAGACGTTGGCCACCCGCAGCCCGTAGCGCTCGGAGAGCTCGGCGATGCCCTTGAGCACCCGGGGCAGCTCGCGGCGGGGGATGGTGCCGTCCATGCAGTAGTAGTCCGGCGACATGCGCCCCACCGCGGGGAAGGCGTTCTTGCGCCCGGCCCAGAACAGCGCCCGCTCGGCCTCGTCGCGGGCCTGGCGCACCTTGCTGGCGCCGGCGGCCTCCAGTACCCGGCGCACGGTGTCGCAGTCCTCGTCCACATCGGCCTCCACGCCGTCCAGCTCGCAGAGCAGGATCGCCTCGGCCTCCACCGGGTAGCCGGCGCCGATGAAGTCCTCGGCGGCGCGGATGGCGAGGTTGTCCATCATCTCCAAGCCCCCGGGGATGATGCCCGCGGCGACGATGTCGCCCACCGCGCGGCCGGCATTCTCCAGGTCATCGAAGCTCGCCATCAGCACCTTGGCGGTTTCGGGCTTGGGCAGCAGCTTGACGGTGATCTCGGTGACCACGCCGAGCATGCCCTCGGAGCCGGTGAACAGCGCCAGCAGGTCGAAGCCGGGGGCGTCCAGGGCGTCGCTGCCGAGCGTCAGGCGCTCGCCCTCGATGGTCATTACCTCCACCTTGAGCACATTGTGCACGGTGAGGCCGTATTTCAGGCAGTGTACGCCGCCGGCGTTCTCCGCCACGTTGCCGCCGATGGAACAGGCGATCTGCGAGGAGGGGTCGGGGGCGTAGTAGAGCCCATGGGCGGCGGCGGCCTCGGAGATTGCCAGGTTGCGTACCCCGGGCTCGACCCTGGCGATGCGCGCCTCGGGGTCGATCTCGAGGATGCGGTCGAAGCGCGACAGCACCAGCAGCACCCCCTGCGCCAGGGGCAGGGCGCCGGCGGAGAGGCCGGTGCCGGCGCCGCGGGTCACCACCGGCACGCCCAGGGCGTGGCAGCGGCGCAGCAGGGTCTCGACCTCGTCCAGGGTGCCGGGCAGGGCCACCAGCATCGGCAGGGTGCGATAGACCGAGAGGCCGTCGCACTCGAAGGGTCGCATATCCTCCTCGCGCTCCAGCAGCGGCATGTTCGGCAGGTGGCGGGCCAGGTCGGCCGCTACCTCGTCCTTGTCGCGGCGGGGGATGTCGCCATCGAGACGTGGGTCGTAGAGGATGTTCATCTCGGCTCCCGGAGCGGTGGGGATGCGTCCCTGCATTCTAGGCAGAGAGCCGGACGAGTGTAAATGGAAAAAATTTCCACGAAACCTCGGCGGATGACCGCCGTCCGGACGAAAAAGGCCCCGCCGGCATCATCGCTGGCAGGGCCTTGGGTCGCGCCTGGGCCGATCGATCAGCCGGCGCGCATCAGCGGGTCGCTGACCCCGAGCACGTAGAAGGCCACCAGCGCGATGATCCCCGCAAACACCATGTAGTAGATGGTCGGCAGGATGGTCTTGCGAATGGTCTCACCTTCGCGGCCCAGCAGGCCCACGGTGGCCGATGCCGCCACCACGTTGTGGATGGCGATCATGTTGCCCGCCGCGGCGCCCACCGCCTGCAGTGCCACCATCATGGCGGTAGAGAGCCCCAGCTGCTGCGCCACGTTGAACTGGAACTCCGAGAGCATCAGGTTGGAGACCGTATTGGAGCCGGCGATGAAGGCGCCGAGACCGCCCACCGCCGGGGCGAACAGCGGATAGACGCCGCCCACGCCGTCGGCCACGAACTGCGCCATGGCCACCGGCATCGAGACCAGATCGGCGGCGTTGACCCCGGAGTTGATCAGGATGCGCACCATGGGGATGGTGAAGATCAGCACGAAGCCGGCGCCGAGCAGGGTCCGGGAGGACTCGCCGAAGGCGGCCTTGAGCTCGCCCAGGCGCATGCGGTGGAGCACGGCGGTGATCAGGACCACCATCAGCAGGATACCACCCGGCAGGTAGAGCGGCTGGATGGCACCGGAAACCCCGGCCTCGCCCAGGATGTTGCTCCAGCCGAGGCTGACGGACTGGAGTGCTTCGCGAAACGGGTCGACGACGCGGGAAGCGACGAGGATGACCGCCAGCAGGACATAGGGTACCCAGCCCATGAGGGTCGAGATCGGCGCCTTGCCGACGACATCGTCCAGCTTGATTTCCAGCCTGCCGATCCAGGCATCGGGCCAGGACTTGCTCTCCGGGAAGTCCCAGGTCTTCTTGGGCAGCAAGAAGCCGCGCCGTGCCGCCGGTACCACGATCGCCAGGCCCACGCCGGCGCCGATCATCGCCGGGAACTCCGGCCCCAGCAGGACGCCGGCCAGCATGTAGGGCACCACGAACGCCACGCCCGTGAAGAGGGCGAAGGGGGTGATGTCCAGGCCCTCCTTCCAGGATTTGTTGGCACCGAAGAAGCGCACCATGATCACCACCATGATCAGCGGCATGAAGACACCGACGATGCCGTGGACGATGGCCACTTCCGCGCCGATCAGGTGGAAGTACTCCTGCCAGGTGGCGCCACCGGCTTCCAGCGTTTCGGTGATACCGGTCCGGTCTATGCCGCCTGACACCCCGACGATGATGGGCGTGCCAACGGCGCCGAAGGAGACCGGCGTGGACTGGATCATCATGCCCACCACCACCGCGGCGAGCGCGGGAAAGCCCAGTGCCACCATCAGCGGGGCGGCCACGGCGGCCGGGGTGCCGAAGCCGGAGGCGCCCTCGATGAAGCAGCCGAACAGCCAGGCGACGATCAGCGCCTGCACTCGGCGGTCGGGGCTGATGCCCGAGAAGCCGTTGCGGATCGCCTTGATGCCCCCCGAGTGCTTCAGCGTGTTGAGCAGCAGGATGGCGCCGAAGATGATCCACAGGATCGCCACCGTCAGGATCAGGCCTTGGAAGGTGGAGGCGAGCACTCGGTTGAAGCTCATGTCCCAGGCGAACAGGGCAATCAGGGCGGTTACCACGTAGACCGCCGGCATGGCGGTTCGGGCGGGGAGTCGCAGGCCGATCAGCAGGACACCCGCCAGGATCAGCGGTGTGAAGGCGAGTAGCGCCAGTGTTGTATCAGTCATGAGGTGGAGTACCTCGCGGTCTCGTTGTCGATGGGTAAGCGGGCGTTGGCCTCGGTACGCCTAGCGGACCGAGGCAGCGGCTGGAGGCAACGATACGGGGCTGTATGGCGCTCGGCCAGATGTGGGTAATTGGTATTACCAATATTTTGCTGATGGATGCCGCGCTGTTTTCTCGGATAAAAATTTTATAAACAGTGGTTTATGTATTTTTCGCGGCGTCGTTAGGCGCAAGCCGGTGACCGAAGGGTTAGACTAATGGACAGTCTTGTTCCCCGGCGTCGGCAGGCGCGAGGCTCGGATTGGCGTCCTGGAGGAAAGGCTGGCACTATCGGCTGACGACGTTTATCAGCTTAAGCCGGGAGGCGGCATGGCAAGGGTGCTCTACGACCTGTGCGGTATCGACGAGGGGCTGAGGTTTTCGCCCTACTGCTGGCGCGTGCGTTACGCGCTGGCCCACAAGGGCCTGGATTACGAGCTGCGTCCCTGGTATTTCACCGACAAGCAGGCACTCAGCTTTGCCGATCATGACAAGGTGCCGGTGCTGGTCGACGATGACCAGGTGGTCACCGACAGCTACGAGATCCTGCGCTACCTGGACCGCGCCTATCCCGAATCGCCGCTGCTGGGCGAGGGAGTGGCCGAGTCGCGGGCGCGCTTCTTCAAGCACTACGCCGAGCGGTCGCTGCAGCCGGCGATGCTGCGCACCATCGTCATGGACCTGCTCAACGCCATTCATCCCAAGGATCGGGACTATTTCCGCGAGACCCGGGAGAAGCGCCTGGGGCGTACCCTCGAGGAGTTTCACTCCCCGGCCAAGGGGCTGTCGCAGTTGGATGCGGCGCTGGCGCCGCTGCGCGGCTGCCTGAGCGATGCCGACTTCATCGATGGCGACTCGCCGGCGGCGGCCGACTACCTGCTGTTTGGCAGCTTCATGTGGGCGCGCTGTGTCTCCACCGCCGATCTGGTCTCCAATGCCGACCCGGTCTATGGCTGGCTCGAGCGCATGCTGGATCAGCATGGCGGGCTGGGGCGCAGCGCCATGCGGGTGACCGACATCGAGGGCGCCTACCGCTGAGCGGCAGGCGCATCACGAAGCCGAGTCGTCGGGTGCGGCCCGGCGGCCTTGAGCCGCCGAGGCCAGCAGCGCCATGACCTCATCGTCATCCACCTGGCCGAAGTCGGCGAAGAACTGACCCACCGCCATGAAGCCCTCGGGGACCTGCAGGCAAGCGACCTCGTCGGCCCAGGCCTCCAGGCGCGACACGGCGCTGGGTGAGGCTACCCCCAGGGCGGCGATCAGCCGCTCGGGTCGCCCGTGCAGGGCCTTCAGGGCGGCCTCCATGGTGGCGCCGGTGGCGCTACCGTCATCGACCACCACTACCACCCGGCCATCCGGTGAAATCGGCGTTCGCACCGCGGCATAGCGCTGGCGGCGATCGGCGATCAGCTGGTGCTGGCGGGCAATTTCCCGCTCTACGGCCACCGGCGAGAAGTGGTGGGCGACGTCGTCATCAAGCAGCACGCTACCATCCTCGCCGACCGCGCCAATGGCGAACTCCGGGCTTCCCGGGGCGCCGATCTTGCGGACCAGCACTACGTCCAGCTCACCTTCCAGCGCTTCGGCCAGCCGGTGCGCCATCGGCACCCCGCCGCGGGGAATGGCCAGTATCAGCGGGTGATGATCCTTTAGATGATCAAGGCGCCGGGCGAGCTGCTCGGCGGCATCGAGGCGATCTCGGAACATGGCAAACCTCCTGGCGATTGCTCCTCTGATTCAGTGTAGGAGGCCGACGCGATGCCGTGTCGGACATTGGGTGCTGAACGCTCCATTAATTGGAAAATATTTCCAGTATACAATTTGTTTGTGTAGTGTATCGGGTGGGTGTCGATCAGCGTGGCGTCACTTTGGTAGCGTCAGCCGTTCGATGCCCCTCTCTACAAATCCAATAACCGGAGATACCCTGGATGCTCGATGCTACCTCTCGCGGCCTTGTCGCCGGCACCGCGCTGGCTGCGGCCTTGACCGCCGGTGCGGCCCAGGCAGCCACCTGGAGCGACACCTTCATCGGCTATCGCTATGGCACTCAGTTCACCGAGCCCAACAATCCCGACAAGGTGGAAAAGCACATCCTGCAGTTCTCCCATGTCAGCGGCTATTCGCTGGGGCAGAATTTCTTCAATCTGGATGTCCTGCAGTCTGACAGCACCGACCCGGCCCGGGGCAGCGCCAGCGGCGCCACCGAGGCCTATCTGGTCTATCGCCACCAGCTGCACGCCGGCAAGCTCTTCGACGCGCCGCTGGCCTTTGGCCCGGTCAGGGACATGGCGCTCACCGTGGGCTTCGATCTCAATACCAAGAACACCGAGTTTGCACCGCGTAAGCGCCAGCTGCTGGTGGGGCCGACCTTCAAGTTCGATGTACCGCGCGGCTTTCTCGACCTCAGCCTGTTCTACAGTCGGGAGTGGAACCACTGTGGCCTCGCCCCCTGTGGCCTGCCGGGCAATGACAACAGTCTCTCCTTTGACCCCTACTATCAGATCAATCTGGCCTGGGGGCTGCCCTTCGAGGCGGGGGCGCTGCCGATGAAGTTTCAGGGCTTCTATAACTACAACGGCAAGAAGGGCGACGACTACTTCGGGGTCTCCACCAAGGCCGAGCAGCTGATGCGCACCTCGCTGATGCTCGACGTGGGGCAGCTTGCCTGGGGCGGCGACAATACCCTCTGGGCCGGGGTTGGCTATGAGTACTGGCGCAACAAGTTCGGCAACCACGACAAGCCGGGCGTCGATACCGATGCGCTGACCCTCAACCTGGAGTGGCACTTCTGACCCAGGCGCTATGCCTGGCAGGTCGAAAAAGGCGTTTCGCAGGCAGCGGGCCAGCCACCTTGGTGGCTGGCCCGCTTGCGTTCAGCCACGTTCTCCTGGTGAGGACGATGGCGAGGGAGGCGGCAGAACGGGGAGTAAGAGGGTAGGCCAGAGAGTGGGAGGTCAACCAGTAGAGGGGCAAGCGGCGAGGGGTGAATGCGGAGTGCGGAGGAGCGTTGCATACGAGGGGCAAGTTACCGAGGGCTAGAACCTAAAACGCCGCCGGCGGGTGCCGGCGGCGCGGATGGGAGCAGGTCAGGCGAGCCTTAGAGATTGGACTTGACCTTCTCGCTCTTGGTGGCGATCGCCTCGTCAGCCTCGGGCTCCGCCCGGCGCGGCTTGCCGGGCAGGATGGCGTCCAGCAGCAGAGCGGCGACGGCGGCCGGCACCAGGCCTGACTTCAGCAGCAGGCCGGCCTGACCCGGCATGGTGTCGGAGATGGCCTCCACCGCCGGCAGGCCGATACCCAGGCTCATGGCGACGGCGATGATCAGCATGGCGCGCTGGTTGAGTTCGCACTCCTGGATGATCTTCAGGCCGGCAGAGGCGATCATGCCAAACATCACCACCCCGGCACCGCCCAGCACGGCGTGAGGCATGGCCGCCACCAGACCGCCCAGTTTGGGGAACAGGCCCATGCAGATCAGCAGGATGCCGCCGATGGTCACCACGTGACGGCTGACCACGCCGGTCAGGGTGATCAGGCCCACGTTCTGGGCATAGGCGGTATTGGGCAGGGTGTTGAAGACGGCGGCGAAGGAGGTGGCCACGCCGTCGGCCATCACGCCGCCGGAGAGTTCGCGGTCCTTGGCCTGGCGGCCGGCCCCGCCGATGGTGATGGCAGAGATGTTGCCAATGGTCTCGAGGCCCACCACGAACATGATCAGGGTCATGCCGATGATGGCGGTCAGATGGAACTCCATGCCGTACTGCAGCGGCTGGGGGATGGCGAACCAGGCGGCGTCGGTGACGCTGGAGAAGTCCACCATGCCCAGGGCGATCGCTACCAGATAGCCACTGCTCAGACCCACCAGCACCGAGGCGGCCTTGAGAAAACCGCGCCCGAACTGGTGCACGACGATGGTCACCACCAGCACGAACAGCGCCAGGCCCAGATTAGTGGGGGAGGCGAAGTCATCGGCCCCCACGCCGCCGGCGGCGTAGTTGAGGCCCACCGGCATCAAGGTGATGCCGATCAACAGCACCACGATGCCGGTGACCACCGGCGAGAACCAGTGGCGGATCTTCTTGAGGAAGGCCCCCAGCACGATCTGCAGTAAACCGGCGATCATCGAGGCGCCGAGCACCGCGGCCAGCCCGAAGGCATTGGCCAGGGGCAGGGCCACCGGCAGGAAGCCGAAGCTGGTGCCCTGGACGATGGGCAGGCGGGCACCGACCGGCCCCATGCCGATGGTCTGGATCAGCGTGGAGATGCCGGCCACGAACAGGGCGACCTGGATCAGGAAGATCTGCTCGCCGGTGGCGGCACCGATCACGCCGGCGATAATGATCGGCGGCGTCACGTTGCCGGCGAACATCGCCATGATGTGCTGGATACCCAGCGGGATCGCCTTGCCCAGCGGTGGCATGGCATCGGGGTTCTGGTTGACGGTACGCGAGGGTCTCGGCTGCGTGGAGGACTGCTCTGTATCGGTCATGTCAGGCTCTCAGGCTTGTTGTTGTATGCAGTGGCACACGTTGTGAGCACCACACCTGCTTGTGAATGTACACAATCATTGTGATTTTGAAAGACAGCCTGCGGGTATTTTTTTATGGAAATTGTTTCCATCTTTTAAAAACAGAGGGTTGCGCGCCTTGAGTTGACTGTTTGGTCAGCCTTTGGCGGGATGGTATGGGCGATGTATGGCCTGAGGGCCTTGCGGTGGCAGGCACGGTGTTGCGACCTATCTTATCCCTAAGGATAGGTGACGTACGGCTCTTGAAGGCGGGGGAAAGGGGCGCCGGCCGCAGCCGGCGCCCGGGGATCAGGCTTCGCTGCGCGCTTCCAGGCGGAACAGGGCGATGCGGTTGATCTGTTCGATGGCGGTGCGCCGCTCTTCGTCGGCATCGTTATCCAGGCGGGTCTCGAAGGCGGCCAGAATGGCGTGGCGATCGCTGCCCTTGACGGCCATCACGAAGGGAAAACCGAACTTCTCTTTATAGGCGGCGTTGAGGCGTTCGAAACGGGCCATCTCCTCCGGCGTGCACTGATCGAGGCCGGCGCCGGCCTGCTCACGGGTGGAGTCGTCGGTTAGCTCGCCGGCGATGGCCGCCTTGCCGGCAAGGTCGGGGTGGGCGCGGATCACCGCGAGCTGCTGCTCGGGGGCGCTTCGCGCAGGGTTTGGCCCATGGCCTCGGCCAACCCCGCCGGGGTGTCCTGTTCGGGGGTCAGGCCTCGCTCCCAGGTCAGTTCGGCCACCCAGGGGGAGTGCTCGTAGATCTCGCCATACTGGGTCACGAAGGCATCACGGCCGAGGCTGCTGGGACGCGGGGTCAAGCTCTTGTCGTTCATCTGGGTCTCCAGGGTCGATGGTGGGTATGGGGGGCCACTCACATGAGGGCCAACAGTGGCAAGGCTACGCCCATGGCCCAAGTGTATACAAAAAAATTTTGAAATGTATCGCAATAAGCGCTAAAACTGTCCTCATGAGGTGTGGCGCTCGCATGCCGCCTGGGCCGGACACCTCGTTACACCATGATGCGCCTCACCCGGTGACATCGCCACACGACTCGATCACACATCTAGGGGGAGAAACCGATGGGACGTCTAACCACACATGTTCTGGACACCGCTCAAGGCCGCCCCGGCGAGGGGATTCGTATCGAGGTCTTTCGCCTGGCAGGCGAGGGCCGCGAGCGCCTCAAGGAAGTCACCACCAACGACGACGGCCGCTGCGACGCTCCGATCCTCGAGGGCGGCGACTTCACGGCCGGCGAGTACGAGCTGGTGTTCCATGCCGGCGACTATCTGCGTCAGCAGGGCGTAAAGGCCAGCGAGCCGCGCTTTCTCGACGTGATTCCGCTGCGCTTCGGCGTTTCCGATGCCTCCGCTCACTACCATGTGCCGCTGCTGCTCTCGCCCTATGGCTACTCCACCTATCGCGGCAGCTGACGGCGTGCGGGCCTAGAGACGCTGGTCGCTCCGTCATGTTTACCAACAACAAGCACTCCCGGTGAGGTTCCCTGAATGCAAGCCTACCTACTCGAATTCCTGAACTTCATGCTGCGCTGGCTTCACGTCATCGCCGCTATCGCCTGGATCGGCGAATCGATCTATTTCGTGATGCTAGACAACGGCCTGAAAAAGCCCAAGGCCGCCGAGGACCGAGAGAAGGGCGTGTTCGGCGAGATGTGGGCCGTTCACGGCGGCGGCTTCTATCACAACCAGAAGTACGCCACGGCACCGGCCAAGCTGCCCGATGACCTGCACTGGTCGTTCTGGAAGTCCTACACCACCTGGCTGTCGGGCTTCGCGCTCTTCGTGCTGCTCTACATGGCCAACCCGAGCTTCTATCTGGTCAATCCCAACGCCAACTGGGAGTGGGCCGCCAACATGAGCGGCTGGCAGGCCAACGTCTTGGCGCTGCTGTTCCTGCTGGGGGGCTGGGTGGTCTACAACGAGCTGTGCAAGCGCATCAGCCCCAACATGACCCGTGATGGCCTGCTGAGCATTGCCGTGGCGATCATGATGGTGGTGGTCGCCTATCTGAGTACCCAGATGTTCTCCGGCCGGGCCGCTTTTCTACTCACCGGTGCGGTCATGGCCACCGCCATGTCGGCCAACGTCTTCTTCTGGATCATTCCCGGACAGCGTCGCATGGTCAAGGCGATGCAGGCCGGCGAGGAGCCCAACCCGCTGGATGGCAAGCGCGGCAAGCAGCGCTCGGTGCACAACACCTACTTCACGCTGCCGGTGGTGCTGCTGATGATCAGCAACCACTACTCCTTTGCCTACAGTCACGAGCATGCCTGGATACTCATGTCGCTGTTCATCTTCGGCGGTGCGCTGATTCGGCAGTTCTTCGTGCTGATGCATGCCGGCAAGATCCAGCCCGCCTATCCGGCCGCCGGCACCGCGCTGATTCTGGTGGCCTTCTGGGTCGCGATGCCCTCTAGCCAGCCGGCTGCCGCGGTGGCGGAGGGCGAGGCGACGTCCTTCGAGGAAGTGCATGCGCTGGTCGACCAGCACTGCGTGGCCTGCCACTCCAGCGATCCCACCCAGCCGGGATTTGCGGCCCCGCCGGCCGGCGTGGCCTATGACACCGAGGATCAGATCCTGCGTCAGAAGCGCGAGATCCAGCAGGTGGTGGCCAGCAAGTACATGCCGCTTGGCAACATGACCGGCATGACCGATGAGGAGCGCGAGGCGATCGCCGCCTGGTCGGAGTAAGGGTGGGGACGTGTCCCCCGGACAGCGGTCATCGACCCGGGCTGTCGTCAGCCAGACAGGGGCTCGCCAATCGGCGGGCCCCTTGGCGTACCGGGTGGTTCGGTCCCAGGCCCTCAATGCGTATACAATAAGGTCATCTAGGGTCATGCAAGGAGGGATACCATGAATCAGCTGGCAGACCACGGCGAGTCGACCAAGGGGCGCCCCCGGCGCCTGGGCAAGAACGGTGACGGTGCCGAACGGCACGAGGTCATCTACCGCTCGATCAGCGATGCGATCATCGAGCATCGCCTCAAGCCGGGCGCTCGGCTGCGCGAGGATGCGCTCTCCGAGGTGTTTGGCGTCAGCCGTACCGGTATCCGCAAGATCCTGCAGCGCCTGGCACTCGAGCAGCTGGTCACCCTCACCCCCAGGCGCGGCGCCAGCGTCACCCGACCCACCGCCGACGAGGCCAGGGAGGTCTTCGATGCCCGTCAGATGGTCGAGTGCGGCCTGATGCCTGATGTGGCCCGTCGTATCACCGAGGACGACATTCGCGAGCTGCGCGGCATGGCCAGCCGTGAGCGCGAGGCGCTGCGAGCGGGCGAGCAGAGCTCGGCGATCAAACTCTCCGCGGCCTTTCACGAGCGCCTGGCCCAGCTCTCAGGCAACAGCACGCTTGCCGCCTTCGTCGGTCGGCTCTGCTCACGCTCATCGCTGATCCTGGCGGTCTACGGCAATCCCGGCAACCTGGGCTGCGAATCCCACGACCACGACGATCTGATCCGCTACCTGGAGGCAGGCGACGGCGAGGGGGCCCGCGCCTTCATGAGCCACCACCTCGAGGAGATCGAGGCGTCACTCGCCATCGTCGAGGAAGAGGCCGAAGCGCCGGATCTGCACAGCATCTTCGGCGACTGACCCTCGCGGCACCCTATTATCCCCTCGTAACGCCAGCGCCCCGGACCATGGATCCGGGGCGCTGGCGTTGATACCTGGGTGGGTTACTGGCGGAAGCGCTGGCAGGGCGCCCAGTGGGTCATTAAGAGAACATCTTGCCGACACTTATTGTATACATGAAATGTTTTCAAATGCTGTTTCCTAGCCCTGAAAGCGAGTCGTAGGCAGAGTTGATCAGAGTGTTAAGGTGGCCGGTCAACCAGGAAAGCAAGGTCAGCACGCTGGATACGTAACTGATAAATAATAATACAATCAATGGGATGGGGTCGTTTCCTGAGCGGGTCCGAGTTTTTTGTATACGAAAATTTGTGTTTTCGTATTTTTTGTCCTAGCTTCTAGGTGTGCGTAACACATAGAGCCCTCTGGCTCTGGTCATGCCGCTCCTTCAACAATGACTCCAACGGCAAGGAGAACAGCGATGCGTCAATATGCCCTCCCCGTGACTGCCACCTTGGTAGCTTCTTTCATTACCGCCTCAGCCATGGCTGCACCATCTTCGATTCGGGCCCTAGGCCAGCCGGTTGGCTCAGGCGCCATTCAGAACGACCTCGAACAGCCATTCTTCGAGAACTTCGCCGAGCGTACCGGCGTGAGCACCCAGGTAAGTTATAGCCCTGTGGATACTTCCGGCGTCAGCGATGCCGAGGGCTTGAGGGTTCTTCGCAACAATCTCTTCGGCATTGTCTCGCTGCGTTTATCGCAGATCAGTGGTGATGAGCCGACGTTGCTAGGCTTTGATCTGGTTGGCCAGAACCCCACCTATGAAGTTGCTCGCCAGAATGTCGATGCTTATATGCCAGTAGCGGATGCGCGACTACAGGAGCGGTTCAATTCGAAACTGCTGGGCGTCTGGCCGGCGGGCCCTCAGGTGATCTTCTGTGAGCCCGAGATCAGTGGGCTCGAAGACCTCCGAGGGAAGCGGGTGCGGGTTTATGACAATATTCTTGGGAACTTCATGTCGAGCCTGGGTGCCGCTCCGGTGCCGCTCTCCTTCCCCGAAACGCAGCAGGGCATCGCCCGAGGGGTGGTCGACTGTGGTGTAACCGGGCCAAGTTCGGCCAATGCCGCTGGCTGGCCGGAAGTCACCAGCTACGTTTATCCCCTGCCGGTACAAATGGCGATGAACGGCTATGCCGTCAACCTCAACGTGTGGAATCAGTTCTCCGAAGAGGAACAAACGCAGATTGAGACAGCATTCAATGAGCTCGTAGACGATATATGGGCTTATTCAGAAGAGCTCTATGAAGATGCCTCTCGCTGCAATACTGGGGCTGAGCCTTGTGCCAACGGCCGCCCCTATTCACTTACCGGTATCGATGTGACCGAGGAGGATCTTCAGACCGTCAATGAGGCCGTCGAGACCATGTCGCTGCCCAACTTCGTTGAGCTGTGTGACAGAACCAACCCGAGCTGCTCGGAGGATTGGAAAGCCACCGTGGGTGCCAATCTGGGGCTGTAAGCGATGCGGCCGGCGCAGAACAGCGCCGGCCGCCTTCGTATAGGAGGTCTATGATGAACGGTTTAATAAGAATTTTTAGTATTGTCTTTGGGGTCATTTTCTTCTCACTCTCCTTTGTAGTGAGTCTAGAGACCCTTACTCGCAGACTCTTCAACATCTCCTTAGGAGGCATCGACGAGCTCTCCGGTTATGCAGTGGCTGTGGCCGCCGGCCTGGCCTTCTCGGTGGCATTAATCCAGCGGGCGCATATCCGCATCGATCTCGTCACATCTCGGTTGTCAAAGCAGAAACAGGCCTTTCTCAATTGGCTCGCCAGTGTCTCCATGGCATTGCTGGGGCTGTTCTGTATCTGGCTGGCCTATGGGGTGATTGGTGACACTATTGCTTACGGTAGCCGGGCGCCCACTGTTTGGGCGACGCCGCTGGTCTACCCTCAGGCTCCCTGGTTCTTGGCCCTGTTGATCTTCTGTGTTCTAGCAGTGTTCCTGGCTGTCCGTGCCACCCTGCTGCTGGCTCGTCGTGATACGAGTGGGCTGCTGAGAGACTATGGCCCGCGTAGCGCTAAGGACGAGCTCAAGGAGGAGCTGGAGGATATCCGCCACCGTGAAGAGGAGGTGGTCACGTCATGACGCTTGTCTATGTTTTTATCGCCTTCTTGGTCATGCTCGGTATGATGCTGGCGGGTATTCCCATCGCCGTGGCCATGGTTGCTATCGGCGTGGTGGGTGGCCTGATCACTTTTGGTATGCCACTGGTTGAATCCATGGGGTCGGTCATCTGGGCCTCCCTCAATCAGAGCCTGCTGACGGCCATCCCGCTGTTCATCCTGCTGGGGGAGCTGCTGTTGCGTGGCGGTATTGCCGATCGCATGTTCTATGCCCTGTCGATTTGGATGAACCGTTTGCCAGGCGGGCTGTTGCATACCAATATCGCTTCCTCGTCGCTGTTTGCCGCCACCTCCGGTTCCTCCGTGGCCACTGCGGCAACTATCGGTACCTTAGCTCTTCCCACCCTGGAGAAACGCGGTTACCCCATGGGGCCGGCGCTGGGGTCGCTGGCTGCCGGTGGTACCCTGGGCATTCTCATCCCACCCAGCGTTAACCTGCTGGTGTTCGGCTCTCTGGCCAATGTCTCGGTGGGACAGCTGTTCCTGGCTGGGGTTATCCCGGGAATCGCCCTCACCCTGCTGTTCAGCCTCTATCTGTTGGTCAGCCAGTGGGGTAAGCAATATGGTGAAGACGAGGTACGTATTCCGCTGAGCGAGAAGCTCAAGGCTTCGAAGAGCCTGGTACCGCCGCTGGTAATCTTCTTCATTGTCATGGGGTCGATCTATGCCGGCCTGGCTACGCCCACCGAGTCTGCAGCCCTGGGGGTGGTAACAGCGATATGCTTCGTCTGGCACGGTGGACGCCTCAATCTGGCCCTGCTCGAATCAGTTTGCATCAACTCGGCCCGCACCACGGGCATGGTGCTGCTGGTGATCATCTGTGCACTGATGCTCAATGTTACTGTTTCACTGACCGGCGTTGCCCAGACCCTGACCCAATGGGTGGTGGCTTTCGACCTCTCGGTCCTTGCGCTGCTGCTGATCCTGATCCTCTTTTACATCCTGCTGGGGATGTTCATGGATGTTATGTCGATGCTGGTGCTTACCGTGCCGGTGGCCATGCCCATCGTCATGGCGGCGGGCATTGACCCGATCTGGTTCGGTATATTCATCATCATGATGTGTGAGATCGGCTTGATTACACCGCCAGTGGGCATGAACCTCTATGTGGTACACGGTGTACGTCCAAGCGGCGGCGATTTTCGCGAAGTAATGTGGGGCGCCTTCCCGTTCGTGATCATCCTGTTGCTCTTCACCTTCCTGCTGATCGCCTTCCCCGATATTGCGTTGTGGCTACCTCGTAACATGATGGGATAGTCGCGCTACCCGAACACATCTTGTTTTCCCGATGAACTGTAGACCCCATCCTTGGCCTGTTGGGCCAGGGGTGGGGGAGGAGTCATGTATGCGTTTACTACTGCTGAATGGCAACGCCAATACCGCGATGACAGAGCAGATGGCCAAGCGTGCCCGTGAGCGGCTTGGCGCGAATGTCGAAGTGGTGGCCGAAACTGCGACCGACAGTGTTGCCTATATCGGTTCACGCCGCGAGTGTGCTTTGGCCGGAGCTGCCATAGTGACGCTGGTCGAGCGCCACCTCGCTGCGGAGGACAGGCCTTTCGATGCCATCCTGCTGGCCTGCTTTGGTGAGCCGGGCATCTCCGCGGTGCGTGAAATCAGTCCCGTGCCGGTCGTCGGGATGCTTGAGGCTTCGCTATTGACCGCTGTGCAGTTGGGGAGCCGCTTTTCGATTATCACCCCGGGGGTCCGCTGGCCTCGGATGATAGATGATGTGCTGCATGACCTAGGTTTGTCTCGCCGTTGCCTGGGGGTCGATGCGATTGTGATCGATGATCTGACGCTACCGCGCCAGCGGGACGAGGCGGCTCGACGGCTCTTCGCCACGCTCGGTTCCCAGGAGGAGCGACTCTCCCCGGACGTCATCATTATCGGTGGGGCGGCGTTCACCGGGCTGGCAGACAGCCATGGGTCTGTAGGGAGCGGCCAACTGCTGGACTGCTTTGATGCCGCGGTCATGCAGTGCCAGGCGCTGATGCAGCTGACATGGCGGATGTCTGCTTGAACACCCTTTTGCCCTTGCAACCGAGGTGGATACAGCTTAAGTTGTCATTGTATACACTAGGTGTTGTCATGACCTTGCCCCTCGGGGCCATCATGTGACACTTATTAACAGATAGAACAACAAGGAGAGGTGCGATGAGCGTTGCCAGCATCCATGACTACCCCCGCGATCTGGTCGGCTACGGCCGCACGCCTCCCCATGCCAACTGGCCCGGCCGGGCGAAGATCGCCGTGCAGTTCGTGCTCAACTACGAAGAGGGCGGCGAAAACTGCGTGCTGCACGGCGATGAAGGCTCCGAGCAGTTCCTGTCCGAGATCATCGGCGCGCCGGCCTTTCCCGCCCGCCACCTGAGCATGGAATCGATCTATGAGTACGGCTCCCGGGTAGGGGTGTGGCGCATCCTGCGCGAGTTCGAGCGGCGCGGCCTGCCGTTGACCGTGTTCGGCGTGGCCATGGCGCTTGAGCGCCATCCGGAAGTGGCCCACGCCTTCAAGGAACTGGGCCACGAGATCGCCTGCCACGGCTACCGCTGGATCCACTACCAGGAGGTGCCGGAGCACGTCGAGCGCGAACACCTGCAGCGGGCCATGGAGATCTTCCAGCGCCTCTACGGCGAGAAGCCGCTGGGCTGGTACACCGGCCGCGACAGCCCCAACACCCGCCGGCTGGTGCTCGACGAGGGCGGCTTTCTTTACGACAGTGACTACTATGGCGACGACCTGCCGTTCTGGACCCGCGAGGCCGACAGTCAGGGGGTCGAGCACGACCACCTCATCGTGCCCTATACCCTGGACAGCAACGACATGCGCTTCGCCGCGCCCCAGGGCTTCAATACCGCCGACCACTTCTTCAGCTACCTGCGCGACGCCTTCGACGTCCTCTATGCGGAGGGTGAGGAGTCACCCAAGATGCTCTCGGTGGGCATGCACTGCCGGCTGCTGGGGCGTCCAGGCCGGTTCCGCGCCCTGCAGCGCTTCCTCGACCATATCGAGGCCCACGACCGGGTGTGGGTCACCCGCCGCGTGGATATCGCTCGCCACTGGGCCGAGCACCACCCCGCCCCGGCGCGCAGAGGCACATAGCTCGCCTATCCCGGCGAAGTCTTTTGAGCTGCCGCTGCCCGAAGCGAGAGGCGCCGGGGACAGGTCGAAGAGGGGGTCCTATGCCAGGGATGGCATCGGTAGCGCCCAGGGAGGGGTTCACAGCGCCCCCTCGTAGACCTGTCGCCGGAACTGCCTCGAGCGATGTCTGCCATGGGCACGGCTTTCGGCCGCACACTAATTCAGGATACCCCATGAAATCACGCACCTACTACGCTCCCCACGGCGGTCATCCGCCCCAGACCCAGCTGCTCTCCGACAGGGCGGTGTTCACCGAGGCCTATGCGGTGATTCCCAAGGGGGTCTTCGGCGATATCGTTACCAGCAACCTGCCATTCTGGGAGGAGACCCGGCTGTGGGTGCTGGCGCGCCCGCTGTCGGGCTTCGCCGAGACCTTCTGCCAGTACATCATGGAGGTCGCGCCCGGTGGCGGCAGCGAGAAGCCCGAGCTCGACCCCGCCGCCGAAGGGGTACTGTTCGTGGTCGAGGGCGAGATGACCCTGACCCTCGCCAGCGAGCGTCATCACATGACCCCGGGCGGCTATGCCTTCCTGCCGCCGGGCAGCCACTGGCAGCTGCGCAACGAGTCGGATGCCCCGGTGCGCTTTCACTGGGTGCGCAAGGCGTACGAGTTCGTCGAGGGCATCGAGGTGCCGGAGGCCTTCGTCACCAACGAGAACGAGATCGCCCCGACGCCGATGCCCGACACCGACGAGCGCTGGGCGACCACGCGCTTCGTCGACCCCGCCGATGTGCGCCACGATATGCACGTCAATATCGTCACCTTCCAGCCCGGTGCGGTGATCCCCTTCGATGAGACCCACGTCATGGAGCACGGCCTCTACGTGCTGGAGGGCAAGGCGGTCTACCACCTCAACCAGGACTGGGTGGAGGTCGAGGCCGGCGACTTCATGTGGCTGCGCGCCTTCTGCCCGCAGGCCTGCTATGCCGGCGGCCCGGGGCCGTTCCGCTACCTGCTCTATAAGGACGTCAATCGCCACCCGGCGCTGCGGTTGGGTGGCCGCTAGGAGATCGTCATGCTGGAACTGAAAGCCGAGCCGCTGACGCCGGAGGCCTTCGCCCCCTTCGGCGACGTCATCGATACACGAATCGCCGACTCCTTTCCGATCAACGCCGGACGCACCCGGCGCTACCACGACCTGGCCAGGGTGGAGACCCTGGGTGAGGAGGCGAGGGCGCTGATCAGCATCTTCGTCAGCCAGCCGGTGGAGGTGCCGCTGGAGCTCGACTTCCTGGAGCGCCATCCCCAGGGCAGCCAGGCCTTTATGCCGCTGCATGAGGAGCGCTTCCTGGTGGTCGTCGCGCCGCCGGGGGACGAGATTGATCCGGCCGCGGTGCGCGCCTTCGTCACCGACGGCCGCCAGGGCGTCAACTACCGCGCCGGCACCTGGCATGCCATCCAGTCGGTGCTGGAGCGGGAAGGGGAATTCCTGGTGGTGGACCGGGGCGGGGCCGGCAACAACTGCGACGAGCATCCGCTGGCCATCCGGGTGACTCTGGAGTGAGTCGCGGGGCGGCCTTCGCCCCCTTTTTTCCAGGCCCAAGTCGCTGTTAGCGCTTGGGCTTTTTTGTCGACAAGGATTTTTGTGAAAATGTTTTCCAGAAATCTTGACGGCGCTTCGCTGGCGGCCTAGTCTCTGTATACAGAAATATTTTCCAAAAATATTAGCAGGCCCCTCACCGGAGGAATCAACATGGCTCGTATGACCGCAGCTGAAGCCGCCATCCACGTGCTCAAGAAAGAAGGCATTGACGTTGCCTTCGGCGTGCCCGGCGCCGCCATCAACCCCTTCTATGCCGCCATGCGCAAGGTCGGCGGCGTCGACCACGTGCTGGCGCGCCATGTCGAGGGCGCCTCGCACATGGCCGAGGGCTACACCCGCACCCATGCTGGCAACATCGGCGTGTGCATCGGCACCTCCGGGCCTGCCGGTACCGACATGATCACCGGGCTCTACTCGGCCAGCGCCGACTCCATCCCGATCCTGTGCATCACCGGCCAGGCGCCGCGTGCCAAGCTGCACAAGGAGGACTTCCAGGCGGTCAACATCCAGGAGATTGCCGGGCCGGTCACCAAGTGGGCGATCACCGTGCTGGAGCCGGCCCAGGTGCCACGCGCTTTTCAGCAGGCCTTCCAACTGATGCGCAGCTCGCGTCCGGGGCCGGTGCTGATCGACCTGCCCATCGACGTGCAGATGAGCGAGATCGAGTTCGACCCGGACACCTACGAGCCGCTGCCGGCCTACAAGCCCAGCGCCTCACGGGCCCAGATCGAAAAGGCCATCGCCATGCTCGAGGAGGCCGACAAGCCGCTTCTCGTCGCTGGTGGGGGGGTGATCAACGCCGATGCGAGCGAGCTGCTCACCGAGTTCGCCGAGCTCACCGGGGTGCCGGTTATTCCCACCCTGATGGGCTGGGGCTCGATCCCCGACGATCATCCGCTGATGGCGGGCATGGTGGGGCTGCAGACCGCCCACCGCTACGGCAACGCCACCCTGCTGGCCTCGGACTTCGTGATGGGCATCGGCAACCGCTGGGCCAATCGCCACACCGGCAATCTCGAGTCCTACACCGAGGGGCGCAAGTTCGTTCACGTGGACATCGAGCCGACCCAAATCGGGCGCATCTTCGGCCCCGACTACGGCATCGTCTCCGATGCCAAGGCCGCCCTGATGCTGTTCGTGGAAGTCGCCCGGGAGCTCAAGGCCGCCGGCAAGCTGAAGGACCGCTCCGCCTGGGCCGAGGAGTGCCAGGAGCGCAAGCGCACCCTGCTGCGCAAGACCCACTTCGACGACGTGCCGGTCAAGCCCCAGCGCGTCTACGAGGAGATGAACAAGGCATTCGGAAAGAACACCCGCTATATCAGCACCATCGGGCTGTCGCAGATCGCCGGTGCCCAGTTCCTGCACGTCTACAAGCCGCGCCACTGGATCAACTGCGGCCAGGCCGGCCCGCTGGGCTGGACCATTCCGGCGGCGCTCGGCGTGCGGCGTGCCGACCCGGAGGCGGAGATCGTCGCCCTCTCCGGCGACTACGATTTCCAGTTCATGATCGAGGAGCTGGCCGCCGGCGCCCAGTTCAAGCTGCCCTATATCCACGTGCTGGTGAACAACTCCTACCTGGGGCTGATTCGCCAGGCCCAGCGCGGCTTCGACATGGACTACTGCGTGCAGCTCTCCTTCGAGAACGTCAACTGCCCGGAGATCAACGACTACGGCGTCGATCATATCTCCGTGGTGGAGGGACTGGGCTGCAAGGCGCTGCGTGTCACCCGGCCCGAGGACATCGCGCCGGCCTTCGCCGAGGCCCGCGAGCTGATGGCCCAGTACCGCGTGCCGGTGGTGGTTGAGATCATCCTCGAGCGGGTGACCAACATCGCCATGGGCACCGACCTGGGCGGCGTCAACGAGTTCGAGGCCCTGGCGGAAAACGCCGAGGATGCCCCGACCTCCATCGCCGCTCTTGTGTAAACCAGCACTAAGCCAAGGGGCGCTGGGGACAGGCCGTAGAGGAGGTCCGATTCCAGGGAAGGAATCGGTAGCGTACAGGGATGTATTTACAGCGCCTCCTCGCAGGCCTGTCGCCAGACAAGCCCCGTTACAACAGAAGCGACCCAGAGGAGTTCCACATGCCAAAGTTTGCCGCCAACCTCAGCATGCTGTTTACCGAGGTGGATTTCCTCGACCGCTTCGAGGCCGCCGCCAAGGCCGGCTTCCGGGGCGTCGAGTACCTCTTCCCGTATGACGTCGAGGCCCCCGAGATCAAGCGGCGCCTGGACGACAACGGCCTGACCCAGGTGCTGTTCAACCTGCCGGCGGGCGACTGGGGCGCCGGCGAGCGCGGGATCGCCTGTCACCCGGATCGCGTGGAAGAGTTCCGCGCCGGCGTCGACCGCGCCATCGAGTACGCCAAGGTGCTGGGCAACACCCAGGTCAACTGCCTGGCCGGCATTCAGCCGGAAGGCGTCAGCGACGACCAGGCCCGCCAGACCCTGGTGGAGAACCTGCGCTTCGCCGCCGACAAGCTCGAGGCCGCTGGCATCCGGCTGATCGCCGAGCCCATCAACACCCGCGATATCCCCGGCTTCTTCCTCAACCGCACCGAGCAGGCGCTCGCGATCTTCGACGAAGTCGGAAGCCGTAACCTCGCGCTGCAGTACGACATCTATCACATGCAGATCATGGAAGGGGATCTGGCCCCGACCATCGAGAAGCACCTGGCGCGGATCGCCCACGTGCAGCTGGCCGACAACCCGGGCCGCCACGAGCCGGGCACCGGCGAGATCAACTACCCGTTCCTCTTCGCCCATCTGGATCGTCTCGGCTACGACGGCTGGATCGGCTGCGAGTACAAGCCCAAGACTACCACCGTGGAAGGCCTGGGCTGGCTGGATAGCGTCCGCTGACTGGGCATCTTGCCCCGACAGCGATGAGCTGTCCCGGCGGCACGTCTAGGCGAGGGCGCTTTGAACCCATCCCTGGGTGCTACATTTGCCATCCATGGCAAATGACCCTCGCTACGAGGTGCCCCCGGCGCTCATCTCTACAGCATGCTCGGCAAGATAGAGACCACCAAGACAAGCTGGAAGGAGAATCATCATGAGCAAGATCGGTTTTATTGGCCTGGGTATCATGGGCCGCCCCATGGCAGGACACCTGCTGGACGCCGGCCATACGCTGTCCACCGTCAAGCGCGGCACCCTGGACGAGTCCCTGGCCAGCAAGGGCATGCAGGAACTCGACAATCCCAAGGCGGTGGCCGAGGCCTCCGAGATCATCATCACCATGGTGCCGGACACCCCGGACGTGGAAGAGGTGCTGTTCGGTGAGGGCGGCGTGATCGAGGGCCTGAAGCCGGGCACCCTGGTGATCGACATGAGCTCCATCGCCCCCATCGCCACCCAGGGCTTCGCCAAGCGCATCGTGGAAGCCGGCGGTGAATACGTCGACGCCCCGGTCTCCGGCGGCGAAGGCGGCGCCATCAATGCCGCCCTGACCATCATGGTGGGTGCCACCGAGGAAGGCTTCACCCGTGCCAAGCCGGTGCTGGACGTGATGGGCAAGACCATCACCCATATCGGCGGCCACGGTGCCGGCCAGACCTGCAAGGTCGCCAACCAGATCGTCGTGGCCCTGACCATCGAGGCGGTGGCCGAAGGCCTGCTGTTCGCCTCCAAGGCCGGCGCCGATGTCGCCAAGGTGCGCGAATCGCTGCTCGGCGGCTTGGCCCAGTCGAAGATCCTCGACGTTCACGGCGAGCGCATGATCCAGCGCACCTTCGATCCCGGCTTCAAGATCAAGCTGCACCAGAAGGACCTCAACCTGGCCCTGGAAGGGGCGCGCAACCTCGACCTGGCGCTGCCGGGCACCGCCAACGCCCAGCAGCTGTTCCAGGCCTGTGCCGCCCAGGGCGGGGCCGACTGGGACCACGCCGGCATCCTGCGGGCGCTCGAGTCGCTGGCCGATCACGAGGTCGGCAGCCGCTGAACCGATAATCCCCCCTTCCCTCAATGGCAGGCGTCGGGTCGTCGTCTGCCATGGCCACTGCATGTGGCCCTTTACCCGGCGGCGGGTATCCCCTGACGGAACCCCGCCCGTCGCCGGGCTTTTTTCTTCCTTATCCCGGCTGCTACCGTCGGTGGCGGATTGGCCCGCTGCGAGGAGTTCCCCATGAATGCCCAGACCTCTGTTCCTCCCTTTGACCCCGCGGTGGACGCCGGCGCCTGGCTCCGGCAGCTGGCCGACACCGCCGTCGCGGCGGTGCACCCCGATAGCCTGGTGGCCGACCAGCTGCCCGCGCCGCCCCCCGGACGCACCGTGGTGGTGGGCGCCGGCAAGGCGGCCGCGGCCATGGCGGCGGCCCTGGAGCGGGCCTGGCAGCAGCACTGCCCCCAGGCGCCGCTGTCGGGCCTGGTGGTGACCCGTTACGGTCACGGTCCTCAAGGTCAGAGCGCGTCCTGCGAGCGTATCGAGGTGCTGGAGGCCTCCCACCCGATGCCCGACGACCTCGGCGAGCAGGCCGCCCGGCGCATGCTCGAGGCGGTCGAGGGGCTGACCGAGGACGACCGGGTGATCGCCCTGATCTCCGGCGGCGGCTCGGCGCTGATGACGCTGCCGGCCGAGGGCATCACCCTGGCCGACAAGCAGGCCCTGAACCGCGAGCTGCTGCGCTGCGGTGCGCCGATCAGCCAGATCAATACCGTGCGGCGCCACCTCTCGGCGATCAAGGGGGGCCGGCTCGCCGCGGCGGCGCATCCCGCCCAGGTGGTGACCTGGCTGATCTCCGATGTCCCGGGCGACGAGGCGTCGCTGATCGCCTCCGGCCCTACCCTGCCGGATGCCACCACGCCGGCCGACGCCCTGGCCGTGCTGGCCCACTTCGGGATCGACATTCCTGACGGCGTGCGGCGCCATCTCGGCGAGGCGCCCCGGGCGCCGGCCCCGGAGGACCCCGAGTTCGCTCGCGACCGCAGCGTGATGCTGGCCCGGGCCAGCGATGCCCTGCAGGCCGCCCGCCAGGCCGCCGAGGCGGCGGGGATCGAGGTGCGGCTGCTCGGCGACGACCTGGAGGGCGAGGCCCGCGAGCTGGGGCGTGCCCAGGCGCGCCTGGCGCTGGCCGCGCGGGAGGCGATCACCGCCCCGCTGCTGATCCTGTCCGGCGGCGAGACCAGCGTGACCGTCAAGGGTGATGGGCGCGGCGGGCGCAACGTCGAGTACCTGCTGGGGCTCTTCGAGGCCCTCGAGGGTGCGGAAGGCATCCATGCCCTGGCCATCGACACCGACGGCATCGACGGCTCCGAGGACAATGCCGGGGCGCTGTTCTCCCCGGGTGATTGGCACCGCGCCGGCGAGCAAGGGCTTGACCCCCTCGAACACTTGTCACGCAATGACGCCTACACTTTCTTCCAGGGCCTGGAGCGCTTGATCGTCACCGGGCCGACCCGCACCAACGTCAACGACTTTCGTGCCATTCTGGTCTTGCCGAGGACATCATGACCCTTCCCCCCATGCTCCCATCCATGCCCCCATTCGCCGTACCAAGATCGTCGCCACCCTGGGACCCGCCAGCGACCGCGACGGCGTCCTCGAGGCGATGATCGCCGCCGGCGTCGACGTGGTGCGCCTCAACTTCTCCCACGGCGCCCCCGACGACCACCGCCAGCGCCTGGCCCGGGTCCGCGAGATCGCCGACCGCCTGGGCAAGAGCGTGGCCGCCCTGGGCGACCTGCAGGGGCCCAAGATCCGCATCGCCCGCTTCCGCGACGGCGCCGTTACCCTCCAGGAGGGCGCCCCCTTCATCCTCGACATGGCGCTGCCCAGCGACGAGGGCGATGCCTCCCGGGTGGGCTGCGACTACCAGGCGCTGATCGACGACGTGGCCCCCGGCGACCGGCTGCTGCTCGACGACGGCCGCCTGGTGCTCCAGGTCGAGCGCATCGCCGGCCGCGAGGTCCACACCACCGTCACGGTGGGCGGCAAGCTCTCCAACAACAAGGGCATCAACAAGCAGGGCGGCGGCCTCTCGGCCCCGGCACTCACCGACAAGGACCGCGAGGACCTGGCGACCGCCGTGGAGATCGGCGTGGACTACCTGGCGGTGTCGTTTCCGCGCTCTGCCGCCGACATGGCCGAAGCCCGGGCGCTGCTCGGCGAGGCCGGGAAGGAGATCGGCCTGGTGGCCAAGCTGGAGCGCGCCGAGGCGGTGGCCGACGACGCCACCCTGGACGCCATCATCGAGGCCAGCGAGGCGGTGATGGTGGCCCGCGGCGATCTCGGCGTGGAGATCGGCGACGAGAAGCTGATCGGCACCCAGAAGCGCATCATCAAGCGCGCCCGCGCCCTCAACCGGGCGGTGATCACCGCCACCCAGATGATGGAGTCGATGATCGAATCCCCCCTGCCCACCCGGGCCGAGGTGTTCGACGTGGCCAACGCCGTGCTCGACGCCACCGACGCGGTGATGCTCTCCGCCGAGACCGCCGCCGGCGACTTCCCGGTGGAGACCATCGAGGCGATGAACCGGGTCTGCCTGGGCGCCGAGCGGGAGCGGGTCGCCCAGGCCTCGGGCCACCGCATCCACGAGGGCTTCTCCCAGGTGGACGAGACCATTGCGCTCTCCGCCATGTACGCCGCCAACCACCTCCAGGGCGTGGCGGCCATCGCCTGCATGACCGCCACCGGCTACACGCCGCTGATCGCCTCGCGGATTCGCTCGGGGCTGCCCATCGTCGGCCTGGCCCACAGTCCCATCGCCCAGCGGCGCATGGCGCTCTATCGCGGGGTGGTCTCGCTGCCCTTCGACACCAGCGAGATGGCCCCCACCGAGCTCAACGCCCGGGCCCTGGCGCTGCTGGTCGAGCAGGGCGTGGCCGAGCCGGGGGATCGTGTCATCCTGACCCGCGGCGATCACATGAACGCCCACGGCGGCACCAATACCCTGAAGATCCTTCAGGTGTAAGCGCGACGCGGCCTGCACATTCCTGGCCCGAGCGATTATTGTATACAATAGTGACTCAGGCTGTGGCCATTGGGCAGAAAACATGCGATGGTAGCGTGGGACACAGGCCGCTAGCGAAGGGGGCAGCATGAGCCATGCCTGGCAGGACGATGTGCAGGCCGCCGTCAGGGCGGGAGGGCGCATCAACGACCGATTCATCGTCGACAAGGTGCGCAAGGCGGTATTGATGCAGCGATTGCCGCCGGGAACGCGGCTGCCCGAGGTGGCGCTTGGCGAGATCTTCGGCGTCAGCCGCTCGGTGGTGCGCAAGGCACTGACCCGGCTCGCCGCCGACCACGTGGTCACCCAACAGCCCAACCAGGTGGCCCGGGTGCGCGCGCCGAGCATCGACGAGACCCGGGAGACCTTCGACGCCCGCCGGCTGGTGGAGGGCGAGGTGGTCGCCCTGCTGGCCGGTCGCCTCGATGCCGATCAGCTGGCGGATATCGAAACGCTGGTGGAGCGCGAGGCCGCCGCCTACGCCGCGGGCGACGAGCCGGCGCGCATCGAGCACTCCCTGGCGCTGCACCACCGGCTCGCCGAGCTGTCGCCCAACCGAGTGCTGGGCGCCATGCTCACCGACCTGATCCTGCGGACCTCCATCGTCATCGCCCTCTACAAACGCTCTGGGCTCACCAGCTGCTACCTGGCGCCGGACCATCCGGCACTGCTTACCCACCTGCGCAGCGGCGACGGCGAAGCGGCCCGGCACTGCATCCAGGATCATCTCCAGGCGCTGGAGAACCTGCTCGACCTCAGCGTGCGCGATGCCAGCATCGACCTGATGGCGATCCTGGGCCAGCGGGAGAGCGTGACCTCCTGAGAGGGCGTTTACAGAAGGGCCGCAGGGCGCCCATGCCGGGAGGTACCTCCCATGGCCGGCTTTACCCGCCCGGAGCCCTGGATGACAATGCCGAACGTTATCCTTCTGGTCGATAGGTAGTCCTTCGATGAATTCACTCTCACGCTGGGTGCTGGCCGCCTGCCTGGCACTGGGCCTTAGCCCTGCCTTGGCGTCACCCCCTACTGTGGCCGCCGCCTCCGACCTGCAGTTCGCCCTTGCTGAGGCCGCCGAGCGCTTCGAGGCCGAGACCGGCAGGTCGCTACGCCTAAACTTCGGCTCTTCCGGCAATTTCCGCCGCCAGATTGCCCAGGGCGCCCCCTTCGAGCTTTATCTCTCCGCCGACGAGGCCTATGTGCGGGCCCTGCACGACGAGGGCCACACCGAGGACGAGGGCGTGGTCTACGCGATCGGTCGGCTGGCCTGGCTCCAGCGCGCCGGCCGCGACGATCTGCCCGGCGACGACGCCCCCCTGACCGCCGTGCGCGAGGCGCTGGCCACTCATGCCGCCGGCGAGGGCCGGCCGCGCCTGGCCCTGGCCAACCCCGAGCACGCCCCCTACGGCGTAGCTGCCAAACAGGCGCTCGAGCATGCCGGTCTGTGGGAGGCGACGGCGCCGCTGCGCGTTCTCGGCGAGAACGTCTCCCAGGCGGCCCAGTTTGCGCTCTCCGACGACGCCCGGGGCGGCCTGGTGGCCTGGTCCCTGGCGCTGGCTCCACAGCTGGCCCAACGCAGCGACTTCGTGCTGATTCCCGAGGCGTGGCACGCGCCCCTGGTGCAGCGCATGGTGCTGGTCAAGGGGGCCGGCGAGACCGCCCACGCCTTCTACGCCTGGCTGCAGCAGGAGGAGGCTCGCCAGATTCTCGCGCGCTACGGCTTTCGCCTGCCCGATGAGACCGAGCCGGCCGAGGCGCGATGATGGACTGGACGGCGCTGTCGGTATCGCTTCAGCTGGCCGCCTTGACCTGCCTGTTCCTGCTGCCGGTGGGGCTGTGGCTGGGCCGCAGCCTGGCTCGGGCACGCTTTCGCGGCAAGGCGCTGTGCGAGGCTCTGGTGGCGCTGCCGCTGGTGATGCCGCCCACCGTGCTGGGCTTCTACCTGATGATGAGCTTCGGCCGGGAGGCGCCCTTCGGCGCCTTCTGGTACCGCCTGACCGGGGAGGGCCTGAACTTCACCTTCACCGGCATCCTGCTCGCCTCCCTGGTGGCCAATCTGCCCTTCGCCGTCCAGCCCATCCAGCGCGCCTTCGAGGCGTTGCCGGCCAACCTCCGCGAGGCGGCCTGGTGTAGCGGGCTCTCGCCCTGGCAGACCTTCCTGCGTATCGAGCTGCCGCTGGTGTGGCCGGGGGTGATCTCGGCGCTGGCCCTGACCTTCGCCCATACCCTGGGGGAGTTCGGGGTGATCCTGATGGTGGGGGGTGCCATCGACGGCGAGACCCGCACCCTGGCCATCGCCATCTATGACCGGGTGCAGGCCTTCGATGAGGCCGGCGCCGGCATCATGTCGGCGATGCTGCTGCTGGTCTCCTTCCTGACCATCGGCGTGGTTTACGGCCTGGCGGGCCGACGGCGGTGGCGACGTGTCTGAGTCGCGTCGTCCCGTCACGCGAGCGACCGGGGGGGCGCCGCCCGCCGAGGTCGCCGCCGCCGGCAGCGGGGCGCTGACTGTCTCCCTCCACCAGTCCGGGCCCATCCCCCTGGCCGCCGACTTCCACTGTGCGGCCGGCGAGCTGCTGGCGCTGGTGGGGCCCTCCGGTAGCGGCAAGACCACGCTGCTGCGCGCCATCGCCGGTCTCTACCGGCCGGCCGGGGGGCGCATCGCCTGCGGCGACGCCACCTGGCTGGACCCCGACCGGGGCGTTGCCCTGGGCCCCCAGCGGCGCCGGGTCGGTATCGTCTTTCAGGACTACGCGCTCTTTCCCCATCTGACCGCCCGCGACAACGTCAAGGTGGCGCTGGGCCATCTCGATGCCGCCGCCCGGGACGCCTGCGCCGAGCGCTGGCTTCACCGGGTGCGCCTGGAAGGGCTCAGCCGGCGCTATCCGTCCGAGCTCTCCGGCGGCCAGCGTCAGCGGGTGGCGCTGGCCCGGGCCCTGGCCCGGGAGCCCCGGGTGCTGCTGCTCGACGAGCCCTTCTCCGCGGTGGACCAGGTGACCCGGCGGCGCCTGCAGCGCGAGCTGGCGCTGCTGCGCGAGGAGATTGCGATTCCCATCGTGCTGGTGACCCACGACCTGGACGAAGCGGTGGCGCTGGCCGACCGGCTCTGCGTCCTGCACGGCGGGCGCAGCCTGCAGAGCGGCTCGCCCGAGACGCTGTTTCGCCACCCGGCCAGCGCCGAGGTGGCGCGGCTGCTGGACCGCCATAACGTCTTCGAGGGCGAAGTGGTGGAGGAGAACGGCGAGCGCCGGCTGCAGTGGGGGCCCTGGCGGCTGGAAGTGGCCGAGGGGCTGGAGGCCCTGTCGCCGGGGCAGCGGGTCGCCTGGTACCTGCCCGACTCCGACGTGGTGCTGCATCGCCGCGACCGACCCTCCCGCGGCGAGCGGGAGAACCCGGTGACCGGACGGGTGACCGAGATGGTGGTGCTCGGCGGCATGACCTCGATCACCCTGGCCTTCGACCACGGTCGCGAGTCCCTGCGCTTCGATATCGCCACCCATGCGGCACGGCGCAACGGCCTGGCCCGCGGCGCCACTGCCCAGGTCTCGCTGCTGGCCGGTGGCATTCACCTGATGCCGGAGGCACCCCTTCCATGAAAGCGAATTGGCGGCGCTGCCTGCCGCGCTCGGCGCTGCAGCGGCTGGGGACGATCCTGCTGGCGGCCTGGATGGCGCTGTGGCTCAGCGGACACTGGCCGCCTGTGGACGCCTCGCCGCGGCCGGTGAGCTTCGAGACGGCGCCCCTGACCATTGCCGCCGGCTCACAGGTGCATCATCTCGAGGTGGAGCTGGCGCGCAGCCTCGCCCAGCGTCAGTTCGGACTGATGGATCGCGATCATCTGGACGAGCGGGCGGGCATGCTGTTTCTCTACGACCGCCCCCAGTCCCCCCGCAGCGGCTTCTGGATGTATCGCACCCGTATCCCGCTGGATATCGCCTTCATCGATGCCCGCGGGCGCATCGCGGCCATCGAGACCATGCAGCCCTGCCGGTCGGACAGCCCCGCCGACTGTCCGGCTACCCTGGCCGGCGTCACCTACGTGGCCGCACTGGAGGTCAATGCCGGCTTCTTCGCCGAGCACGGCATCGGGCTTGGCGACTGCGTCGTGTGGCCGGGGCGCCCACCCGGCTGCGGGGCCGTCGATTAAGGCGGGTCCGACAGCCCGGCGCGGGCTTCCATTCAACGCCCGACTTCGGGGATGATCGCAGCGTGGCATCATGCATTACACCTAAAAACGATGAACGCGGCCGGCCCTCGCGCCGGCCCCCTGCTGCAAAGGACACGTCATGACAGCTGCTAGTCGACTGACCCGTGTTGCCGCGGCCCTGGCCGGTGCCGCGGTGCTCACCGCCTCGCTCTCGGCCCAGGCCCGCGAGCTCTCCGTTTCCACCGTGCTCTCCGACGCCTTCCCCTGGGGGCAGGCCGCCGAAAAATGGGCGGAACTGGTCGAGGAGCGCACCGATGGGGAGCTGACCCTGCGGGTCTATCCCAACTCTCAACTGGTGGCCGGAGACCAGACCCGCGAGTTTTCCGCCATGCGCTCCGGTCTGATCGACATGGCCATCGGCTCGACCATCAACTGGTCGCCCCAGGTGCCGGAGCTCAATCTCTTCTCGCTGCCGTTCTTCATGCCCGACGAGGCGGCGGTGGACGCCGTGACCGGCGGCGAGGCCGGCGAGATGATCTTCGACGCCATCGAGTCCCGCGGCGTGATTCCGCTGGCCTGGGGGGAGAACGGCTTTCGTCAGCTCTCCAACTCTCGGGGCCCGATCAGCGAGCCCGCCGACCTGGACGGCCTGAAGGTCCGCGTGGTGGGCTCGCCGCTGTTCCAGGACACCTTCAACGCCCTGGGCGCCGATCCCACCCAGATGAGCTGGACCGATGCCCAGCCGGCCCTGACCACCGGCGCTGTGGACGGCCAGGAGAACCCGCTGTCGGTCTTCGACGTGGCGCGCATCGATCAGGTGGGGCAGGAGTATCTGACCCTGTGGAACTACATGAACGATCCGCTGATCTTCGCCGTCAACCAGCGGGTCTGGGACTCGCTCTCCGAGGAGCACCGCGAGATCCTGCGCGAGACCGCCCTCGAGGCCGGTCAGTGGGAGATCGCCATGACCCGCGAGGAGGAGAGCGAGCGGCTGGCCGATATCCAGGCGCGGGGCGTGGAAGTCACCGAGCTCACCGAAGCGCAGCACAGCGCCTTCGTCAGCGCCACCGCCAGCGTCCATGAGAAGTGGGTTCCGCGCATCGGTCAGGAGCTCGTCGACACCGCTCGCGAGGCCATCGAAGCGCGCTGATCACTCCCTGGTACCCGCCGGCCCCACCCGGGGCCGGCCCGCTGCGCATGAGGCGCTCATGAAACCCTCACCCGATGCCCGGCCGGAGCGCTGGCTGGGGGCCCTGGCGCTGGCGATCATTTCGCTGATCAGCCTGGGCAACGTCATCACTCGCTATGTCACCGGCGGCTCGCTGGCCTTCACCGAGGAGTTCTCCGTGTTTCTGCTGGTGGTGTTGACCTTCGCCGGTGCCTCGGTGGCCGCGCGACGCAACGGCCATATCCGCATCGGCCTGCTGGAGCGGGCCCTGCCGTCCGCGCCCAGGAAGGCGCTGATCCTGTTCCAGTGGCTGTGTGGCGCCACCGTGCTCGGTCTGATCACCTGGTTCGGCGCCAAGCTGACCTGGGAAGAGTACCAGTGGGAGTCGCTGTCGCCGGGGCTGGGGCTGCCGCAGTGGTGGTACCTGATCTGGCTGCCGCTGCTTGCCGCGGCGATGCTGGTGCGGCTGACCCAGCAGACCCGCGACCGCCTGGCCGGGAGGCTCGACGATGAGCCCTGATCTGTGGATGATCCTGGCCTTCGCCGGCCTGCTGATCGCCGGCGTGCCGGTAGCCTTCTCGCTGGCCATGGCCGGGGCGGTGGGCATCGTGGCGGGGCTCACGCCGGAGATGCTGGCCACGCTGGGCACCAACACCTACAACAGTATCGCCAAGTACCCGCTGATCGCGATTCCGCTGTTCATCATGACCGGTCTGATTTTCGAGCGCGCCGGGGTCGCGCTGCGTCTGGTGCGCTTCGCCCAGGCGCTGATCGGGCCGCGCCACGGCGGTCTGGCGCTGGTGGCGGTGCTGGTCTGCATGATCATGGGCGGGATGAGCGGCTCCGGCCCGGCGGACGCCGCGGCGGTGGCCATGGTGATGCTGCCGAGCATGACCAAGGCGGGCTATCCCCGGCCCTTTTCGGCCACGCTGATCGCCGCCTCCGCGTCCACCGCCATCCTGATCCCGCCTTCGGTGGCGCTGATTCTCTACTCCATCGTGGTCCCCGGGGTCGACCTGCGCGCGCTCTTCGCCGCCGGGCTCTTTCCCGGCATCCTGGCCGGCCTGGCGCTGCTGGTGCCGGCGCTGCTGGTGTCGAAGCGCTACGGCTGGGAAGGCGGCACGCCGGTGGCGGAGGCGGAACGGCTCAAGGTAGGCGAGACCTTCAAGCAGGCGCTGCCGGCGCTGTTCGCCCCGGTGCTGATTCTCGGCGGGCTGCGCTCGGGGCTCTTCACGCCCACCGAGGCGGCCGTGGTGGCGGTGGCCTACGGCGCCCTGGTGGGGCTCTTCCTGACCCGCGAGATCGGCCTCAAGGACCTCTGGGGGCTGTTTGGTGAGGCGGCAGTGATCTCCGGGGTGGTGATGCTGATCATCGCCCTGGCCGGCATCTTCGCCTGGGCCGGCACCATGCTCGGCACCTTCCGCCACCTGGCCGAGTGGATCATCGGGCTCTCCGACAGCGGGGTGCTGCTGTTGATCCTGATCATGCTGGCGGTGCTGCTGGCGGGCATGCTGCTGGACGCCATCTCCATCTACCTGATCATGATGCCGATCCTGATTCCGGTGATGCAGCATTTCGGCTGGAATCCGGTATGGTTCGGTATCCTGCTGGCGATGAACATCGCCATCGGCCAGTTCACGCCACCGGTGGCGGTCAACCTGATGGTCACCACCGAGATTGCCAAGATCCGGCTGGAGCAGACCGTCGGCTGGGCGCTGCTGTTCGTGGCCGCCATGGCCGGTGCCCTGGCGCTGGTGGCGATCTTCCCCGAGATTGCGCTGTGGCTGCCCAGGACCCTGGGCTACAACGTCTAGCCTGTCGATCACTCGCTCGCCTCCCAGGCATATTGCCCCCATCCCGGCCTGGCGGTTGATGCCGCCAGGCCGGTACTCCTTCGGCCCGCTGCCGGCGGGTATCCCCACGGCGGACAAGCGATGAAGGGGCGGCTGCTATGTCGCCGCCTCCTGTAGCCTCTGTCGCGCCATGGATACCATCCGGCCGCGGGGGCTGGGCGTGATGTGGCAGCATGAATGAATACGTATTCAGCTTGTAATACTAAAGTATATGCCCTTAAAAAACATTAGGTTACTATGAATCTTGACTAAATGCATTTCGATGGTTTGCATACGTATGCTCTCGTGATCTACAACTGTGTCGTAACCCCGGCCGAGGTCGGCAGGGGACGAGGCCACCGGCCTGCTAGACGACAAAGACAATCGAGAGGAGTGCACCATGAGCCGCACCAACCGTTCCCTCTTCACCAAGACCACCCTGGCATCCGCGCTCTCGCTTGCCATGGTGACCGGCGCCCAGGCGGGCACCGAACGTACCATCGACGTCAGTCTGCCCCTGGGGCCCGACTCCCAGCAGGGCATCGGCATCCTCAAGTTTGGCGAGGAGCTGGAACGACTTTCCGAAGGGCGTCTGAGCATCGAGCCGCACTATGACAATGCGCTGGGGGCCGAGCGCGAGGTGGTCGAGGGCATGGGCTTCGGCATCGTTGATGCGGGCATCTCCTCGACCGGGCCCATGGGCGGTTTCGTTGACGAGTTCCTGCTCTTCGACCTGCCCTACATCTTCGAGAATCATGCCCACGCCTATGCCTTCCTCGACAGCGAGCACGGCGAGCACCTGGCGCAGCTGGCCGAAGAGCAGATGAACGTCAAGATCCTGGCGTGGATGGAGAACGGCTTTCGCCACAACACCAATTCGGTGCGTCCGCTCCATCATCCCGAAGACCTGGACGGCATCAATCATCGTACCCAGGAGAGCCGGGTCCAGGTCGATACCTGGGAGGCGCTGGGGGCCAATGCCACGCCGATGGCCTGGACCGAGGTCTTCACGGCGCTGCAGCAGGGGGTCATGGACAGCCAGGAGAATCCCTTGGCGACGATCTATGACGTCAATTTCTATGAGGTGCAGGACTATCTCAACATCACCCAGCACGTCTATTCGCCGGCGCCGCTGATGATGGGCCTGGATCTGTTCAACTCCTTCAGCGAGGCGGATCAGGCGATCATCCTCGAGGCGGCCCAGATTGCCCTGCCGGTGCAGCGCGAGGCCAGCCAGGAGCTGGAGCAGCGCTACCTGGTACAGCTCGAGGAGCTGGGCATGACGGTCACCCATCCCGACCTCGAACCCTTCAGCGAGGCGGTACGCCCGGTGATCGAGGAGTGGGCCCCCACCGTCGGCGAGGAGCTCGTCGAGGCTGCCATTAACTTCGACTACTGAGTCAGGCCTCCCCGAAGGTGGCGTCCGCCGCCTTCGGGGGCTGCTCGTATCTGCGACGAGAGGCAGTCATGAAAAAATTGCTGCTGCTAACCCATGACGGCATCGGGCTGTTCAACCGGATAATCGGCTGGTCACTCGCCGCTCTGCTGCTGGTCATGACCGTACTGATTTTCTGGCAGGTCTTCGCCCGCTTCGTGGTGGGGAGTCCGCTCTATTTCTCGGATGAAATTGCCCGGTTCGCCATGATCTGGCTGACCTTTATCGGGGCAGGCTATGCCTACCGAAAGGGACTGCTGATTTCGGTGGATATCGTGCTCGAGTTTGCCGGGCCCAGGATCTCCCGTCTGTTGCGTATTCTGATCATTCTCGCCTCGGCGCTCTTCGCCTTCATCCTGGTCAAGTATGGCTTCGAGCTGGTGGGACGTGTCGCCAACCAGACGGCTCCGAGCACCCGGATCTCGATGATGTGGCCCTATATGGCCGTGCCCATGGGGGGGCTCGTCATCCTGGTCAACTCCGTGGCGTTGCTGATCGATGAAATCCTCGGCATCGAGAAGAAGGAGTCCTGATCATGGCGCTGCTGCTGTTCCTATTGCTGATCGCCCTCTTCATCATCGGGGTGCCCATCGCCTTCTCGCTGGGGCTGGCCTCTGCCATCACCGTCTGGCAGGGCGACCTGATGCCCATGCTGATCGTGGCGCAACAGTTCATTGCCTCGGTCAATTCGTTTCCGCTGATGGCGATCCCGTTCTTCATTCTGGCCGGCTATATCATGCAGAGCGGGGGGATATCGCGTCGCCTGGTCGATTTTTCCAATACCCTGGTGGGCAGCATGACCGGCGGCCTGGCCATGGTCGCCATCGTGACCTCGCTGTTCTTCGCTGCCATCTCAGGCTCCGGGGCGGCGACCACGGCGGCCATCGGCTCCATTCTGATTCCGGCGATGATCGCCAAGGGCTACTCGGCCACCTATGCGTCGGTCAACCAGGCGGCATCCGGGGCGCTGGGCGTGATCATTCCGCCGAGCATTCCGCTGATTCTCTACGCTATCGCCGCCAATGTCTCGGTGGGCGACATGTTCGTGGCGGGCGTACTGCCGGGGGTAATGATTACCCTTAGCCTGCTCCTCTTCGCCTACTGCTATGCGCGCTACTACGGTCATGGCGGCGGGGAGAAAAGCTCCCTATCCGAGGTCTTTGCGGCGGGGAAGAAGGCGATCCTGGCGATCTTCATGCCGGTGATCATTCTGGGTGGTATCTATGGCGGTATCTTTACCCCCACCGAGGCGGCGGTAATCGCAGTGGCCTACTCCTTCCTCGTCGGTTTCGTCATCTACCGGGAGATCAAGCTCAAGGACATCGTCGGTATCCTTCAGGAGGCGGCGGTCACCACCGCCGTGGTGCTGAGCATCATCGGGGCCGCAGGGCTTTACGGCCGAATCCTGCAGCGGCTGCGCGTGCCCTCGACGATCTCCGATTTCGTGGTCGGCACCATCGATAGCCCGCTGCTGTTCATCATCTTGGCCAACGTTCTGCTGCTGATGGCGGGGATGTTCATCGAGGCCGCCGCCGCCATCCTGATCTTCGTGCCGATCCTGCTGCCCATTGCCGTGAGTTTCGGCTTCGATCCGGTGCACTTCGGAATCATCATGGTCGTCAATCTGGCCATGGGCATGTTCACACCACCGGTCGGGCTCAATCTGTTCGTCGCGTCGCAGATTTCCAAGGTGGGCGTGGCCAGGCTCTCCTACGCGGTCCTGCCGTTCGTGGCCATCGTGCTGGTCAATATCCTGATCATCAGCGTGGTTCCTTTCCTCTCCACCTGGCTGCCGTCATTGCGCTAGACGCGAGTATCGGACATCCACTGCAAGGAGTTTCACTATGCGAGTCATTGAAAGCCTGGTGCCGCGCCGCGGCCTCAAGGTCCTGGTCACCGCGGGTACCAACGGCATCGGCCTGGCCATCGCCACGGCCTTCCATGAGGCGGGAGCGCAGGTGCATGTCTGCGACATCGATGCCGAGGCGGCGGACAGCCTGCCCCAGGGCGTGGGCTTCACTCGCGCCGATATCGGCGACGAGGCTCAGGTGGCCAGGCTCTTCTCGGAGGCCGCCGGGCTTGGCGGTCTCGATGTGGTGGTCAACAACGCCGGCGTCGCCGGTCCCACGGCGAGTATCGACGAGATCGACTCCGAGGCCTGGCGCCAGACCATCGACATCAACCTCAACGGCCAGTACTACGTCGCCAAGCATGCGGCCGCGGCCCTGCGCGAGAGCGAGGGGCTGCTGATCAACATGGCCTCGGTGGCCGGTCGGCTGGGGTTTGCCTTTCGCACGCCCTATGCCGCCAGCAAGTGGGGTGTGGTCGGCCTGACCAAGAGCCTGGCCTGTGAGCTGGGACCCTCCGGGGTGAGGGTCAATGCGATTCTGCCCGGCATCGTCCGCGGGCCGCGGATCGAGAAGGTCATCGAGGAGCGCGCGGCCAAGCGCGGCATCAGCTACGCCGCCATGGAGCAGGAGAACCTGGCCAAGATCTCCATGCGCAAGATGGTGGAGCCTACCGATATCGCGGCCATGGCGCTGTTCCTGGCGGCCCCGGGTGGCGCCAACATCTCCGGCCAGGCGCTCAGTGTGTGCGCCAACGTGGAGTCCCTGTGATGCATCCGAGCGACGACATGACCGCCATGCAAGTCCCGGTCGGGGTGATGGGGGCCGGCTTGATCGGCCGCGCCTGGGCCATCGTCTTCGCCAGGGCGGGCGTATCCGTCCGGCTCCATGATGTCGATGAGCAGGCCCTGGAGGCGGCCCGAGAGGCCTTGGAGCACTCGCTGCAAGACCTGGCAGCCCATGGGCTGATCGACGCGCCCCAGGACGTGTTGGCAAGAATTCGCTTCGAGCCCGACCTGGCCCGGGCCATGGCCGACGTCGGCTATGTGCAGGAGTGCGGTCCCGAGAATCTCGCGGCCAAGCGGCAGATCTATGCGCAGCTGGAGGCGGCGGTCGCACCGACCACCATCCTGGCGAGCTCCACCTCCGGCATTGCTGCCTCACGCTTTACCGATCATCTGCAGCACCCGGAGCGCTGCCTGGTCGCCCACCCCGTCAATCCTCCCTACCTGATTCCCCTGGTCGAAGTCGTGCCCACCCCGGCCACCGCCGAGGCCGTGGTGGAACGCACCCTGAGGCTCATGGAGGTGGTGGATCAGGCGCCGATCCTGGTACGCCGGGAGGTGCAGGGCTTCGTTCTCAATCGGCTTCAGGGGGCGCTGCTCAACGAGGCGCTACGGCTGTTTCGCGATGGCTATGTCTCGGCCGCCGATCTCGACAAGACCGTCAAGCACGGGCTGGGGCTGCGCTGGTCCTTCATGGGCCCCTTCGAAACCATCGATCTCAACGCCCCCCAGGGGGTGGTGGACTACGGGGAACGCTACGGCCCCCTCTATCGGGACGTCGATGACCAGCGCGGCGACGACGATCCCTGGGACCCCGAAACGCTCGGCGCGCTCGATGCCGAGCGGCGCCGGGCACTTCCCGGCGAGAAGCTCGCCGAACGCCAGGCCTGGCGCGACCGGCGCCTGATGGCGCTGATCGCCCATCGGCGGGCCACCCGTAACGCCTGAACGACTCCCTATTTCACGAGGTATTCCCATGGCAACGCAACGCAACGTCATCATCACCTGCGCCGTGACCGGTGCCATTCACACGCCCTCGATGTCGCCGCACCTGCCGGTGACGCCCGAAGAGATCGCCGAGGCGGCCATCGCCGCCGCCGAGGCCGGTGCCTCCATCCTGCACCTGCATGCCCGCGACCCCAAGACCGGCAGGCCGACCCAGGATCCCGCGGTCTTCGAGAAGTTTCTGCCGCGCATCAAGGAGGCGACCAATGCGGTGGTCAACCTGACCACCGGCGGCAGCCCCCACATGACGGTGGAAGAGCGCATGCGCCCGGCCATCGAGTTCAAGCCGGAGCTCGCCTCCATGAACATGGGGTCGATGAACTTCGGGCTCTTTCCCATGCTCGATCGCTTCACGACGTTCCAGCACGACTGGGAGCGGGCGCATCTGGAAAACAGCCGCGACCTGGTGTTCAAGAACACCTTCGCCGATATCGAGAAGACCATGACGCTGGGGGCGCAGAACGGCACCCGCTTCGAGTGCGAGTGCTACGACATCGGTCACCTCTACAGCCTGCGCAACCTGATGGATCGGGGCATCATCGGGGGGCGTGTCTTCGTGCAGAGCGTGTTCGGCATTCTCGGCGGTATCGGCCCCCATCCCGAAGATGTACTGCATATGCGGCGCACCGCCGACCGACTGTTCGGCGACGACTATGCCTGGTCCGTGCTGGGGGCCGGCAGCAGCCAGATGCGCCTCGCCGCCCAGTCGGCCGCGATGGGGGGACATGTGCGGGTCGGGCTTGAGGACTCCCTGTGGCTGGGGCCGGGACGGCTCGCCGAGAGCAATGCCAGCCAGGTGAGCAAGGTGCGTGAGATCCTCGACGGGCTGTCGTTCGGCGTGGCCACGCCCGACGAGGCGCGGGATATGCTGCAGCTCAAGGGGGCCGACAAGGTCGGCTTCTAACAGCCTGTCGGCCATCATCTGTGCAAATAGTGGAGGACGCCATATGCCGTGCTATCGACTGGAGGGCCACGCCCCCGATATCGATGCGAGCGCCCTGGTGCTCAACGAGGCCGTGCTGATCGGCCGTGTCCAGCTGGGGCGGGAGGTCAGCGTGTGGCCGGGCGCCGTCCTGCGGGGCGACAATGAGCCGATCACGGTCGGCGAGGGCAGCAACCTGCAGGATGGCTGCGTGATTCACACGGATCCTGGCTATCCGGTCAGCGTGGGCCGCCAGACGACCGTCGGTCACCTGGCCATGCTGCACGGTTGCCGAATCGGTGACGGAGTGCTGGTGGGCATGCAGGCAACCGTGCTCAACGGTGCCGACATCGGTGATCATTGCATCATCGGTGCCGGCGCGCTGATTACCGCCAACAAACGCTTTCCCCCGCGCTCGCTGATCGTGGGCTCTCCGGCCAAGGTGGTCAGGGAGTTGACCGACGAGGAAGTGCAGGGCGTACTGGACAACAGTCGTACCTACGTGGCGAAGATCGCCACCTACCAATCCTTGGAGCCTGTGTGAACCTCAGGCCGCAGAGTGGAGCTTTCGGCAGGCTCTTGGCATCCCCCAAGGGGACACTGAGCTGCCTGCCGTCCCGTGCTAGATGAAAAGGAAATCGATCACATCCCGTGATGTCGCCAAGCTTGCCGGCGTGTCGCAGTCGGCGGTGAGTCGCTGCTTCTCGCCCCATGCCAAGGTCTCGGAGCGCACCCGCGAGAAGGTGATGGCGGCCGCGCGTGAGCTGGGCTATCGGCCCAATACGATCGCGCGTTCGCTGATCACCCGATCCAGCCGGACCATCGCCGTGGTGACCTATAGCCTCGAGAATCCGTTCTACTCCTTCGTCTTGGAGAGGGCGTCCCGTTTCTTCCAGCAGCAGGGCTACCACCTGCTGCTGTTCTTCGCGCCGGCGAATGGCGACGTCAATGCGGTACTCGATGAGATCATTCAGAGCCAGGTGGAAGGGGTGCTGATGCTGGCCATCACCCTCGACGCCGAGCAGGCCAGCGTGGTGGCCGACTTCGGCATCCCCGTGGTGATCATCAACCGCACCGTCAACTACGCCGGCATCAGCCAGGTGGGCAGTGACAACTTTGCCGGCGGCTACTGGGCCGGCAGCTACCTGGCCTCCCTTGGCCATCGGCGCATGGCTTACCTGGCGGGGCTGCCGGACTCCTCCACCAATCGTCAGCGCCATGACGGCTTCGTGGACGGGCTGGCAGCCCAGGGCCTGGGGTGTCAGGCGGTCGAAGTCGGCAACTATCGCTACGAGGACGCCTGTCATGCCACGCGACGCCTGTTTGCCGCTCCGTCGCCGCCGGATGCCCTCTTTGCGGCCAACGACCTGATGGCCATCGCGGCGATGGAGACCCTGCGCCATGAGCTGGGGCTGTCGGTGCCGGAGGATGTGGCCGTGATCGGTTTCGACGATATGCCTATGGCCGCCTGGCCGAGCCACTCGCTGACCACCCTGAAGCAGCCCGTGGATCTGATGATCATGAAGGCAACGGAGCTGCTGCTCGATCAGATCAACGAGACCGAGAGCGCGCCACAGCAGCTGACCCTGCCGGTGACGCCGATGCTGCGCAACAGCACCCGGCGTCCCGGACGGGGAGGGGAAAAAGGTCAAGCCTCAAACTAGCAGACTGGAAGACGGATGGGAGGTTGCCATGAAGGTCATTCTGGCCCCCGACAGCTACAAGGACGCGCTCCCGGCGCGTGAGGCGGCCCGCGCGATGGCCGAGGGGGTCCGTCGGGGGGATCCGCATAGCCGCCTCGACGAGTGCCCCATGGGGGACGGCGGCGAGGGCACCCTGGATGCCCTGCTGGCCGCCACCGGGGCGGAGCGTCGGGAGCAGGACGTGCACGACGCCCTGGGGCGGCCCTGCCGGGCCGCGTGGGGCTGGCAGCCGGCGAGGCGTACCGCCTACATCGAGCTGGCCGAGGCCAGCGGCCTGCAGGGGCTGGCATCGGCCGAACGCACCGCGCTACACAGCACGACCCAGGGGGTCGGCGAGCTGATCCGCGCGGCGCTGGACCACGGCGCGCAGCGCCTGCTGCTGATGCTCGGGGGCAGCGCCACGAACGATGCCGGTGCCGGCATGCTGGCGGCCCTGGGCGCACGCCTGCTGGACGCCGAGGGACAGCCGCTGCCCCCGGGCGGCGCAGCGTTGTCGCGGCTGGCGCGCCTTGAACTCGATGGCCTCGATCCCCGGCTGGCCGCGCTGGCCGTCGAGACCGCGGTGGACGTCGACAACCCGCTGCTGGGCCCTCACGGCGCCAGTTCGGTATTCGGCCCCCAGAAGGGCGCCACGTCCGATGAGGTGGCCACGCTGGATGCGGCACTGGCCCGGTTCGCCGACTGCACGGCGACGGCGCTTGGCGAAGACCATCGTGAACGGCCCGGTGCGGGGGCTGCCGGCGGTATGGGGTTTGCGGCGCGCGCCTTTCTCGGCGCCGAGCTGCGTCCCGGTATCGAGCTGGTGATGGATCAAGTGGGCTTCGATACCCGCCTGGCGGATGCCGATCTGGTGATCACCGGGGAAGGGCAGCTCGATGGCCAGAGCCTGGCCGGCAAGACGCCGATCGGGATCGCCCGACGGGCCTGCGCACACGGCGTGCCGGTGGTGGTGTTGGCAGGCCGCCTGGGGGAGGGGTGGCAGGCGGCTTACCGCGAAGGCGTCACGGCGGCTTTTGCCCTGGCCGACGGTCCAATGACGCTGGAGCAGGCCCTCGACGGCTGCGCCGACCAACTGCTGGCGCGGGCCGAGAGTGTCTCACGGCTCTTCGTGGCTGGCCGCCGCGCATGAGGCGAGGGCGGTATGGCCTCAGCGGCCATTCAGCGTTGCCAAGGTGCGCTCATGCAGTTTGGTGCTTTCGGCATCGAAGAGTACGAAGCGTACCCGCTCGACGCTGGGGCACTCGGGTAGCGTTCTGACTACCGTGGAGAGCGCCACGCGTGCGGCTTCCGCCGCCGGATAGCCGAAGGCACCGGAGGAGATGGCCGGAAACGCCACCGAGGCGATGCCGTGCTCCTCGGCCAGCTGCAGGGCGCGACGATAGCAGTCGGCCAAGAGCTCGTCGGAGGGCTCATCGCTGCCGTAGATCGGACCCAGGCAGTGAATCACATAGCGGTTGGGCAGTGCGAAGGCCTCGGTGATCACCGCCTGGCCGGGCTTGATGGGCGCCAGCGGACGGCAGGCCCGGTCGAGCTCGGGGCCGGCGGCGCGGTGCAGCGCCCCGGCTACGCCGCCGCCCGGCCGCAGTTCGGCGTTGGCGGCGTTGACCACCGCCTCCATGTCGCTCTGGCGGGTAATATCGCCCTGTTGGCATTCGATACGCGAGAAGGCGTCCATCGTTGTCTCCTTGGCGGGTCGCTGCGAGAGAGGCTTGCCCTTCTGACCGGTATGGGGTCATGAGTTCCCTTCGGGTGATCCCCCATGGTATTGGCTTGGTAGTTATAAGATAATGCCTTTATCGTATTTATCCGCTTGCTGAACGAGGAGCCTCCCATGCGGCTGCCGGCCCGTTTCGCCCCGCTGCTGTTTTCCATTCTCATGTCCATCTACATGGTCTTCCTGATGACCTTCGTCATCACCTGGGTCAACACCGGCCTGGGAGACGGCTTTCTCGGCCGCTGGTGGCGTGCCTTCTATATCGCCTGGCCGGTGGCCTTCGCGCTGATCCTGGTCGGGGCGCCGCGCCTGCAGCGCCTGGTGGGGCGGCTGGTGCGCAAGGCGTGAATCGGGGACGATCAATATGTTGCGCCTGATGGCACTTTGCGTGACATTCGTTGCAAATCGCCGCAAAAGCTTGCAACTTTGCCCTTGAGTCGGTACCAATGGCCACCCCCGAAGAGACCACGGCATAGCGGTCGCCATCCTGGCGGCTCGGTCGCGGTCACCGGCCCGATCCCGGTGACTCGGACATGCCGTGCCAGACCAGAGGAGGTGGCATGAACCAGCGCGTGAACATCGATCTCGGCGATCCGCTGGCCGAGGCCTTCGAGGCCCGTCAGTTCAAGGTCTACACCCATCGCCAGCTCGACAAGATCGAGGCGATCCAGACTCTGCCTGACGACCTGCGCTTCGACATGCGGGTGGTGAGCCAGGTGCTGCCGTTTCGCGTCAACGAGTACGTCATCGACGAGCTGATCGACTGGGACAATATTCCCGCCGACCCCGTCTTCCAGCTCACCTTTCCTCAGCGTGGCATGCTGCGTCCCGAGCACTTCGACGAGGTGGCCGAGCTGATGCGCCAAGAGGCCTCCGCGGCCGAGATGAAGCCGGTCATCGAGCGCATCCGCTCCGAGCTCAACCCGCATCCGGCGGGGCAGATGGACCTCAACCTGCCGCTGCTCGACGGGGAGCCGCTGCCCGGCATGCAGCACAAGTATCGCGAGACGGTGCTGTTCTTCCCGAGCCAGGGCCAGGTGTGCCACAGCTACTGCACCTTCTGCTTCCGCTGGGCGCAGTTCGTCGGCGACAAGGATCTCAAGTTCGCCTCCAGCGAAGCGGATTCCCTGCACCGCTATCTGGCCGAGCATACCGAGGTCACCGACCTGCTGATGACCGGCGGCGACCCCATGGTGATGAAGGCCAAGCACCTGCGCCAGTATCTGGAGGGGCTGATGGCGCCGGAGCTGGACCATGTCCAGGATATCCGCATCGGCACCAAGAGCCTGACCTTCTGGCCCTATCGCTTCGTCACCGACCCGGACGCCGAGGATATCCTCGAGCTGTTCCGCGAGCTGACGGCAGCCGGCAAGCACGTCGCCTTCATGGCGCACTTCAACCACTGGAAGGAGATGGACACCCCCATCTGCAGGGAGGCGATCCGTCGCATCCGCGCCACCGGGGCCGAGATCCGCACCCAGGCGCCGCTGCTCAAGCACATCAACGACGACGCCGACCAGTGGGCGAAGATGTGGACCACCCAGGTACGCCTGGGGATGATCCCCTACTACATGTTCGTGGAGCGCGACACCGGCGCTCGCCACTACTTCGAGGTGCCGCTGGTCCGCGCTTGGGAGATCTATCGCGAGGCCATCAAGGCGGTACCGGGCCTGGCACGTACCGCCCGCGGGCCGTCGATGTCCGCCGACCCCGGCAAGGTGGAGATCCAGGGGGTGACGGAGATCAAGGGCGAGAAGGTCTTCGTGCTGCGTTTCATCCAGGGTCGCGACAACGACTGGGTGCAGCGGCCCTTCTTCGCCAAGTACGACGAGGAGGCGACCTGGCTCAACCATCTGGAGCCGGCGCTGGGGGAGAGCGAGTTCTTCTTCGAACCCGAATTCGCCGCCATGAAGGACGAGAAGCAGGCGCTGATCATGAAGGCGTCCTAGTCATAGGCTGACCCCGCATGGGGTATGCCGTTCCCGCTAGGAGCCTGTCGGGTTTGACCGATCGTCGCGAGGAACATGGGGTTCGTAGCAGATCAGCGTTAAGTCCGACAGGCTCCTACAGGCTCCTACAGGCTCCCTGTCCGGTTTTCCGGGCAGGGAGCCTCGCCGTTCTGGGGCCTGGGTGTGGGGGGTATCACCGGGATTTCGGACTGCCGGGGTCAAGGAGGCGGCAAAATTAACGCACACTAAACGTTCTTCGTGACTAAAATTAGGCTGTTGAAAAAGAGCTCATCAAGCAGGCGTATTTTTCGCTAAAGTAGGGGGGAGCGGTAAGGACCGCCGGCAGACCGGCTGATCCGGCTGCCAACCAGACCCAGCTGTCGGAAACGTCAGCTTGCTCACAATATCAAGAGGTGTGTTCATGAAACGCCATGCATTCTCGGCTGCTGCTTTCTCCGGCGCCCTGCTCGGCGCCGCGCTGTTCTCGGCCCCGGCCGTGGCACAGGATCGCTTCATCACCATTGGTACCGGTGGTCAGACCGGTGTCTACTTCGTCGTCGGCCAGTCCGTTTGCCGCATGGTCAACCGTGGCAGCGACGAGCACAACATCCGCTGTAACGCGCCGTCCACCGGTGGCTCCGTGGCCAACGTCAACGGCATGAAGTCCGGCGAGCTCGACATGGGCGTGGTGCAGTCCGACGTCCAGTTCCGCGCCTACCACGGCGAGGCCAACTTCGAATCCGACGGGCCCTGGGAAGACATGCGAGCGGTCTTCACCATGCATGGTGAGCCGCTGACCGTGGTGGCGCGTGCCGACTCCGGGATCGAGCACTTCAGCGACTTTCCCGGCAAGCGCGTCAACATCGGCAACCCCGGCTCCGGCCAGCGCAACACCATGAACGTGGTGATGGATGCCATGGGTTGGGACATGGACACCTTCTCGCTGGCCTCCCAGTTGGATGCCGCCGAGCAGGCCGCGGCCCTCTCCGATAACAACATCGACGCCATGGTCTACGTGGTCGGCCACCCCAACGGTTCCATCCAGGAAGCCACCACCACCATCGATGCCCGCCTCATTCCGGTGACCGGTGACGAGATCGATGGACTGATCGAAGAGTATCCCTACTACACCCGTTCGGTGATTCCCGGGGGGCTCTACCGCGGTAATGATCAGGACACCGAGACCTTCGGCGTGGCGGCCACTTTCGTCAGCTCCACGGCGGTGGATGAAGACATCATCTACGAAACCGTGAAGGCGGTGTTCGAGAATTTCGACCGCTTCAAGCGCCTGCATCCGGCCTTCGAGAACCTCAACGAGGAGGACATGATCTCCGATGGCCTGACGGCGCCGCTGCATGACGGTGCGGCACGCTACTACCGCGAGCGTGGCTGGATCGAGTAATCGACAGGCCGAGGGTCCCAACCCTCCGGTGAAGGATGCGCGGACACCACTGGGGTCCGCGCATCTGTTTCAAGGCTGGCTGGAGAAAGGAAGACACACCGTGATGAGGGTTCATCAGCAGGGAACTGCACGTCAATCCACACTGGGCAGGGCGACGTATGACTGACGAGAAGACACCCCCCCGAGGGTCCCATGTCGACCTTGAGGACATGGTCGCCTCCAGCGATTCTGGCGCACGCAAGCCGCTGGGGGCACCGGGCAAGCTGCTGGTGGGTATCGCCGCCGCCTGGTCGCTGTTCCAGCTCTGGATCGCCTCGCCTTTGCCCTACATGCTGCGTTTCGGGGTCTTCAACGCCACCGAGGCACGCTCGATCCATCTGGCCTTCGCCATGTTCCTGGCCTTCATGGCCTATCCGGCGCTAAAGCGCTCGCCCCGCGACCGCATCCCCCTCCAGGACTGGGTGCTGGCGCTGGTGGGGGCCTTCTGCGCCGCCTATATCTTTATCTTTTACGCCGAGCTCTCCGAGCGCCCCGGGGCGCCGATCACCCAGGACGTCATCGTCGGCGTGGTGGGGATCCTGGTGCTGCTCGAGGCGACGCGGCGGGCGCTGGGGCCGCCGCTGATGATCGTGGCCTCGATCTTTATCGTCTATTCGCTGTTCGGGCCCCACATGCCGGGTCTATTGGCCCACCGTGGGGTCAGCCTCAACGGCATGATCAACCACCAGTGGCTGACTACCCAGGGGGTGTTCGGCATCGCGCTGGGGGTCTCGACCAGCTTCGTCTTCCTGTTCGTGCTATTCGGGGCGCTGCTCGACAAGGCCGGCGCCGGCAACTACTTCATCAAGGTGGCGTTCTCGCTGCTCGGCCATTACAAGGGCGGCCCGGCCAAGGCGGCGGTGGTGGCCTCCGGCATGACCGGCCTGATCTCGGGCTCCTCGATCGCCAATACCGTGACCACCGGCACCTTCACCATTCCGATGATGAAGCGGGTCGGCTTCCCGGCGGAGAAGGCGGGTGCGGTTGAGGTGTCATCCTCGGTAAATGGCCAGATCATGCCGCCGGTGATGGGGGCCGCGGCCTTCCTGATGGTGGAGTACGTGGGCATTCCCTACGTGGAGGTGATCAAGCACGCCTTCCTGCCGGCGCTGATCTCCTATATCGCGCTGATCTATATCGTCCATCTCGAGGCGCTCAAGGCCAACATGGCGGGCCTGCCGTCGAGCAATCCGGCGCGGCCCTTCCTCAACAAGGTGATCGGTTTTCTGACCGGTCTGCTGCTGCTGATGGCGCTCTCCTTCGCGGTCTACTATGGGCTCGGCTGGCTCAAGCCGGTGCTGGGCGGAGCCACTCCCTGGGTGGTGGCCGTGGGGCTGACGGTCATCTATGTGGGGTTGCTCAAGGTGGGGGCCAACTACCCGGAGCTGGAGCTCGACGATCCCAACTCCCCGGTGGTCACCCTGCCACAGACCCGACCCACGGTGATGGTGGGGCTGCACTATATTCTGCCGGTGATCGTGCTGGTGTGGTGTCTGATGGTGGAGCGCCTCTCGCCGGGGCTCTCGGCCTTCTGGGCGACGGTGTTCATGATCTTCATCATGATCACCCAGCGGCCGATCACCGCTCTGTTCCGTGGTCGCAGCCGGCTGGTGCCCGATATCGTGGAAGGCTTCATCGACCTCTGGGACGGCCTGGTGGCCGGTGCCCGCAACATGATCGGCATCGGTATTGCCACCGCTACCGCCGGCATCGTGGTGGGGGCGGTCTCCCAGACCGGCGTTGGCCTGGTGCTGGCCGACGTGGTGGAGATTCTCTCCATGGGCAACCTGATGCTGATCCTGCTGCTCACCGCGGTGCTCAGCCTGATCCTGGGCATGGGCCTGCCGACCACCGCCAACTACATCGTGGTTTCGGCCCTTATGGCGCCGGTGATCGTGATGCTGGGCCAGCAGAACGGCCTGATCGTGCCGCTGATCGCCGTGCACCTGTTCGTGTTCTACTTCGGCATCATGGCCGATGTGACCCCACCGGTGGGCCTGGCGTCGTTTGCCGCCGCGGCCGTGTCCGGGGGCGATCCGCTGCGCACCGGTTTTCAGGCCTTCTATTACAGCCTGCGCACCGCGGCGCTGCCGTTTCTGTTCATCTTCAACACCGACCTGCTGCTGATCGATGTGGGACTCTTGCAGGGGATCGTGATATTCATCATCGCCACTATCGCGATGCTGATCTTCGCCGCCGGTACCCAGGGGTTCATGGTGGTGCGCAACCGCTGGTACGAATCGATCCTGCTGCTGCTGGTGGCCTTCACCCTGTTCCGTCCCGGCTACTGGATGGACATGATCCACGACCCCTACCAGTCGGTGCCGCCGAGCGAGTTCGCCCAGGCGCTGGGCGAAGTGGAGGATGGCAGCAACCTGCGGGTGCAGATCGCCGGTGAAGACGCCTTCGGCGATCCCATGACCACCTATATCCTGGTGCCGGTGCCGCGGGGGGATACGCCCGAAGAGCGCATGGAGCGCCTCGGCATGGAGCTCTGGGTCGACGGCGACCAGACTCTGGTGGACTTCGTCGAATTCGGCGGCCTGGCCCAGGATCTCGGCTTCGATTTCGACCAGGAGATCCTCGAGGTGATGGCGCCGGTGGATCGTTGGGCCAAGGAGTGGATGTGGATACCGGGCTTCCTGGTATTCGGCCTGGTGGTGCTGCTGCAGCGTCGTCGACGCAACCTTCAGTCGCCCAGCGAGGCGGCTGCCTGAAGAGGTGATCAGCCATGTATAGCAAGATACTGCTGCCGGTGGACCTCAACGAGGAGAGCTCCTGGCAGAAAGCCCTGCCCACCGCGGTGACCCTGTGCCGCACCTTCGGCGCCTCGCTGCACGTGGTGACGGTGTTGCCGGACTACCGCATGCCGCTGGTGGGCTCCTACTTTCCCAAGGACTTCGCCAGCAAGGCGCATGAGGCGGTCACCGAGGCGCAGCACAAGTTCATCGGGGAACACGTGCCGGAGGATATTCAGGTCCAGACAGTGATCGTCGACGGCTCCCCCTGGGAGGCAATCATCAAGGCGGCCAAGAAGCTCGAGGTCGACCTGATCGTGATGGCCTCCCACAACAAGCGCAAGTTCGCCGACTACGTGCTCGGCCCCAATGCCGAGCACGTCGTCCACCATTCGAAGATATCGGTGATGATCGTGCGCTAGCTTGACCCACTCTCGCGAGAGGAAGCGCCGTGCGCCCCTGCCTTTCCAGGCGGGGGCGCACGGCGTTACGGGACAGGAAAAGCCTAGGACACGTTGAACTCGCGGGTTTCGCGGGTGCTCTCGCCGCGGTCGTCCTGCCACTCGATGACCGCTTCGCCTTCGGTCTCTGGGCTCAGGTGGAAGCGCAGGTAGGGGTTAGCGGAAATCGACTGGTGCAGCTCGGCGGCGAAAGCGGTCTCGCCGTTGAGGCTGACGCTGAAGCGCTCGACGATATGGCGCGGCAGCGTTTCGCCGTTGGGCCCCTCGCGTAGCCCGGTCTCCATGGGGTGGCTGATCAGGGTGCGCACCTCGGCGGCTTCACCGCTGCTGAACTGCGACGGCAGACTCACCCGCGGGTTGGACAGGGGGGGCGGCGTCTCATCGTCGCCGCGCATCAGGCAGCCGCTGACGGTGACTCGTACCTCCCGGGCGGCGGCGAACTGCTCGCCCTGGCGACTGGTGGCGATGGCGATCACCTGCTGGGTTTCGTTGAGCCGCACCCGGGTGGAGATCTCCGGCTTCCCGCTCAAGGGCGTGAGATGGAAGGTGGCGATCTCGGGCGAGGGGTTATCGCTGGCGAAGAGGTCGATACGCTCGATATAGTCGCCATCCGCGAGCTGCCCCGCGAAGCCCACCGTGAGCGCCACGGCGGAGCCATCCTCCGAGACATGGGGCAGGTCGAGCACGAGGCCCTCGGTATGCGGGCTGGCATCGCCCAGCACGCTGCGCGCGGCGTCCAGCCGCTGCCAGGGGCCATCGGCCAGCGCCGGCAGGCTCAGGCCGAGCAGGGCGACACCCAGCGTCGCCGCGGCCAGGCCGCGCAGCAGGCGACGCCGCCGGGCGTCAGGGGGGGAGACGGGAATCGAACGCATGCTTTCCTCCAGATGAGAATCATTGCTTGGACACTGCCAATGGGCCCGAAATTCCCAGCCGTGCCCCGGCCAGGATGCCCGCCAGGGCGGCGAAGGTGGTCAGCGACAGCGTCGAGAACCCCGACAGCCCCTGGCCGATGGAGCAGCCCAGCGACATCACCCCGCCGATGCCCATCAAGGTGCCGCCGGCCATGCTGCGCAGCATGTGCCGGGGGCCTTCGAAGCCCTGCAGGTGCAGCTCGCGTCGCGCCAGTGCCATGACCAGGGCGCCGGCCAGCACTCCGGCCACCACGCTGACCCCGAAGCCGAGCCGGGTGCCGGTGGCCAGCATCAGGTACTGCAGCGATTCGCCGATGGGGGCGATGAAGGTCAGGGTGGCCAGGCGCACCGGCTCGAAGTCATCGAAGCCGACCACGCCGGTGACGTACCAGCCGGCGGGGACCAGGGCCCCGATGATCAGGCCGCCCAGCCAGTCCCGCGGCGAGGCGCGAAAGGTGCGGTCGGCCAGCGCCCAGCCGGCCAGGGCGCTGCCAAGCACCAGTGCCGGCAGCCAGCCGGGCACGCCGAGCAGGCGTGGCAGGTCCCGGGCGGGCAGCGCCAGGGCGGTGGCGCTTTCCAGCCATAGCCGCAGCGGTGCCAGCACCCCGGAGAGCGCCATGTAGGCCGCCAGGCCCAGGCACATCAGCACCACGAAGCTGCGCAGGTTGCCGCCGGCCAGCAGCACCAGCGAGCGGGCGCCGCAGCCGTTGGCCAGCACCATGCCGTAGCCGAACAGGGCGCCCCCCAGCGGCACCGCCAGCCACGAGGGGGAGGGCGTCAGGTAGAGGGCATCCCCCAGGGAGAGCACGCCGAGCGCCACCAGCGCCTGGCTGCCCAGCAGCGCCACGGCCATGGCCAGGGCGAAGGCGCGCAGCTTGCGACTGTCGGCGGCCCGCCAGGCGTTGATCAGCCCGCGGGTCAGGCAGAATCCGGTGGCCTGGCCGGTGGCGCCGAACAGCAGCCCAATGGCCAGCCCCGACCAGACGACCAGCTCGGTATGGCTCATGGCGATGAGCTCCTATCACGATGGTGGTGCGCAACAACGCGGTAGATGAACGCAAGCGGGGCCATCCGAAGATGGCCCGCGCAGTATACCGGATGGGGCAGACCTTCAGGCCGTGGTGCCCCAGGTGTCCTGGCAGATGGCGTTATACCAGCCCACGGCGTACTCCGCCTCCAGCGCCCGGATGCTGTCCGGGGCGTCGGTCGGGCTCAGCCCCCCGGCGCCTTCCACCTCGGCGATATGGCCGTCCTGCACCCGATAGACGCCGGCGACCGAGATGCCGTATTCCGGCCCGATCAGGCTGTAGCAGGTGTTGGTCCAGTAGGCGTCCGGCGCCGGGCGCGACTCCAGCGAGGCGGCGATGGCGGCGGCTACTACCTTGGCCTGGCCGTTGGCGCAGAAGCCGGACTTGGGCATTGGCGCGGCCACGGTGGCATCCCCCACCACGTAGATATCCTCGACCCGCTGCGACTCGAAGGTCTCGGGCTTCACCGGGACCCAGCCGGAGTCGTCGGTGACCCCGGCGCGGTCGGCGATCCAGCCCGCCTTCTGGGGCGGGATGACGTTGAGCACGTCGGCCCGGTGGCGCGTGCCGAACTCGGTTTCCACCTCCAGGCGGTCGGCGTCGACGCGGGTCACCCGGCCGTCGTTGGAGAGTCCCACCCACTCGATGCGATCGCCGTAGAGACGCTCCCAGCCGGCGGTGAACAGCCCCTGCTTGGAGAAGTTGTCCTTGGCGTCGAGGATCAGCACCTTGGATTTCGGCTTGTGCTGCGCCAGGTAGTGGGCGATCAGGCTGGCGCGCTCATAGGGCCCCGGGGGGCAGCGGAAGGGATTCTCGGGCGCCACCATCACCACGCTGCCGCCATCCTCCATGGCTTCCAGCTGGCGGCGCAGCAGCTCGGTCTGGGCGCCGGCCTTCCAGGCATGGGGAGCCTTCTCGGCGGCGGTCTCGTCGTAGCCCTCCAGGGCGTTCCAGCGGATATCGATCCCCGGCGACAGCACCAGGCGGTCGTAGGCCAGCGACTCGCCGCTGGAGAGCGTGACGCGATGGGCCTCGGCATCCACGTCCTCGGCCATGGCGTGCACGACCCGAACGCCGTAGCGGTCGCGCAGCTCGTCGTAGCCGTGGGAGATCTTGTCCAGGCCGCGCAGCCCCCCCAGGTAGAGGTTGCTGAACGGGCAGGTGTAGAAGACCTCGGCGGGCTCGACCAGGGTCACCTCGACAGCGGGATTGGCGCGCTTGAGGTATTTGGCGGCGGTGGCACCGCCGAACCCCCCGCCGACCACCACCACCCGGCCGGCGTGCTGGCCACCGATGGCGAAGCTGCCGACCCCGCCCACCAGGGGCAGCAGGGAAGCGGCCCCAAGGCCCTGGATCAACTGGCGGCGGCTCAGGCCGGTGCGGCTATGCTGCTGGCTCATCTCAGGCTCCCTTATTCCGGTTCGATGTCGGCGAAGTGCTGGGCCAGGGCGCTGAGTTCCTCGTCGCTGAAGCCCTTGGCGATACGGTCCATGATGGTGGTTTCCGGCACCGACTCGTGCTTGAAGGCGAGCAGGCGCGAGGCCAGCAGCTTGGCGGGGCGCCCGGCGAGGGCGGGCACATTGCCGGTGAGCCGGCCATCGGTGCCGTGACAGCTGGCACAGCCGCCGGCCATCACCTCGAGCTGGGCGGCGGAAAAGCCATCGTCGGCAAGCGTCGCCGGCACCACGCCGGTCAGCAGCAGGGCGCCCAGTAGCCCTGCAGAGAGGCGGTGAAAGACCCGTTTCATCATCAGGCTCCCTTGCGATGGGGGTGTCCTAGGAAGGAGGGATAGACTTGGCATGCTAATGGGCCTGAGCGGAGGTCGGAAGGAACGCTTTTGCATTCCGTTATGCCAATATGACCTCTCTGGTTAATCCGTTATGCACTTTTGTCTATATCGGGCGCGCTAGCGTTGATAGGCCCGGCCGGCAACCTTGTGCCAGGTCAACTACATTGTTAATCGTGTACCACCACAACAAGATGCCATCCGGGCTTAGGCCTTGTTCGAAAAGTCGGCGAGCGCAGCCAGTTTTCAGACGAGAGCCTAGCCGGAATGTCGCTCACCTTTGTCCCTCCCACGGCGACTAGACGGGGTAACAAGATGAATGCAACCACCAAATCTACCGGCCAGTCATCGGTCCCCACGGTGAAGATCACCATCAATCCGATCGGTATGGACAGGCCCCGGGCCTGGCTGGCGGCCGGTCTGGAGGACTTTCGACAGGCCACGGTGGTCAGTCTGGCCTATGGCATGTTCTGGGTGGGGCTGAGCATCGCCGTCACCGTGGGCGCCATCATGCTGGGGCTTTGGCACTGGCTGCTGCCCATGGCGGCCGGCTTCATGTTCATCGGGCCGCTGGTCACCGTGGGCTCCTACGGCATCAGCCGTGCGCTGGAGGCGGGGCGGGCGCCCCACCTGGGCGATGCCTTCAGCGCCTGGCGGCCGCATGCTGGGCAGCTGGCGATGATGGGCGTGATGCTGATGATCTTCTTTCTCGCCTGGATTCGCCTGGCGACCCTGCTGTTCGCGCTGTTCTACGGCTTCGAGGCGCCCGGACCCTCCGCCCTCTATGCCTCGCTGCTGACCACTCCCCAGGGGCTGGGCATGATCGCGGTGGGCACGGCGGTGGGCGCGGTGCTCGCCTTCGGCGCCTTTGCCATCAGCGTGGTGGCGATCCCGACCCTGATGGACCAGGACCTGACCTTCATGGAGGGCATCGAGGCCAGCGTGCGCTCGGTGGCCCGCAACTTCCGTCCCATGCTGCTGTGGGCGGTCATTCTCACCGGCTGCGTGCTGGTCGGCATCCTGACCTTCTACATCGGCCTGGCGTTGATCCTGCCGGTGCTGGGCCACGCCAGCTGGCACGCCTACGAGGAGCTGGTGCGCTGCGAACCGATCGCGCCGGAAGGCGGCGACACGCACAGCGCCTGATTCCCCTGTAATGCAAGGGGGGCTTTGCCTCCCTTGCGTCTTTTTGACGCCTGACCTCGCGCGTCTGATCGCGTAACCTTGACGGCTGTTCCCGTGACTTTGCCGGATGGCCGTGATGCTTCGAGACAGGCGATTCCCCCTTGCGTTGATTCTGTGGTTGCTGCTGCTGGGCTATTTTCCCCTCAAGGCGCAGGCCGGGCATCTGCCGCCGCCCAAGGGCGAGGTGATCCTGCGCATCAGCGGTGACCTGGCCCACCCCAACGTGGGCGATGAGCTGCACCTGGACCGCGCCATGATGATGACCCTCCCCACCACGGTCGTCGAGACCCACACCCCCTGGACGGAAGGCGCGGGGCGTTTCGAAGGCCCCCTGGCGCGGGCGGTGCTCGATGCCGCCGGGGCCCGGGGCGAGCGGGTACAGGTGCGCGCCCTCAACGACTTCGAGGCGGAGATCCCCGTCTCGGATTTCCGCGACTACGATGTCATTCTCGCCATCAAGCGTGACGGTGAACCCATCGCCGTGCGCGACTTCGGGCCGGTGTTCGTGCTCTACCCCTTCGATGACCACCCGGAGCTGCTCAACGAGACCGTCCGCTTTCGGTCGGTATGGCATGCGAATCGCATCCATGTGCCCTGAGTCATTGCCCTGTCCATTCGACCAGCGTCCAGCCTGATGCACCTTACTGGAGGCCCGATGTGCTGCACTATCCGCTCCGGTTGAAGCTGGGCGCCATTGCCGCCCTGCTGTTCTTCACCGCGGCCCTGGTGGTGGTGGGGCTGGTAGCCTGGCGTCAGGAGAGCGTTTATCAAAGTGTGGGGGGCGATGCCGCCTGGCATGCCTACAAGCTTGACCGCGATATTATCCAGCTGCGCAGCGATCTGGCGCTGGCCGATGAGAGCGTTCTCTCCCTCTCGGGGCTGCGGCTTCGCTTCGAGCTGACCTACAGCCGCCTCAATCTGTTGGAGCGAGGTGATATCGCCGAGCTGCTGGCCAAGATCGACACTGGGACTCGGCAGCTGCCCGAGCTGGTTAAGCAGTTCGACGCCCTGGATACCAAGCTCCAGGCGCTCGAAGAGCTGGGGGAGAGCGAGCGCTTCGCTCTCGACCGGCGCCTGGAACGCCTGGGCCAGCTCACCGAGCGGCTGGTCATCGCCATCAATGGTAATCTCGCCGAGCTGACGACCCGCGAGCGGGAGGTGCTGCAGTCGCTCTATGCGCTGCTGCTGGCGCTGCTGTTGGCCATGAGTCTGTCGGGGCTGTTGGTGGTGGTGTTCCTGGTGCGAGAGGCCCGGGACAATGCGGCGGCCCGGCGCTCGCTGGAGAGCCTCAGCCGGGAGCTGCAGACCACGGCCCGGCGCGCCGAGTCGGCCAGCCAGTCCAAGTCCGAGTTCCTGGCCACCGTGAGCCACGAGATTCGCACGCCGCTCAACGGCGTCATCGGCATGAGCGACCTGCTCATGGATCAGCCGCTGGATCAGCGCTCCCGGGACTATGCCCGCACCCTGCACGCCAGCGCCGGGCGCCTTCTGGAGCTAATCAACGATATCCTGGATTTCTCCAAGATCGAGTCGGGGCGGCTCGAGCTGGAGCGGCGCCCCATCCGCCTGGCGGCGCTGATCGAGGACGCCTGTCAGCTCTTTCGCCCGCGCGCCGATGCCAAGGGCCTGGCCCTGGAAGTCCGGCTGTCGCCCGAGCTTCCGGCCAGGGTGATGGGCGATCCGGCCCGACTGCGCCAGGTGCTGCTCAATCTGCTTGCCAACGCCATCAAGTTCACCGAGCGCGGCGAGGTGCGCATCGAGGCCGGCGTGAGCGCGGCGAGGCGATTACGCCTGGCCGTGACGGATACCGGCCCAGGGATTCCCGCTGACCAGCAGGAGCGGCTCTTCGAACCGTTCCGCCAGGGCGACGCCTCCACCGCCAGGCGCTACGGCGGCACCGGGCTGGGGTTGGCCATCTGCCGGCGGCTCACCGACGCCATGGGCGGCGAGATCGGCGTCTACAGCGTTCCCGGTGAGGGCTGTCGTTTCTGGGTCGAACTGCCGCTGGAGCCGGTCGATGCCGCCTCGGAGGATGAGGCGACGCTGCCGGCTGCCCCGCCGCCGGCGCCCGGTGCCAGCGTGCTGGTGGTGGAAGACAATCCCGTCAACCAGCAGGTGGCCTCGGCGATGCTCGAACGCCTGGGGTGTCGGGTGCAGCTGGTCGATAGTGGGCAGCGCGCCCTGGTGGCCGTTGCGGAGAAGGCCTATGACGCCATCTTCATGGACGTGCAGATGCCCGACATGGACGGGCTGGAAACGGTGCGACGGCTGCGTGAAGGCGAGGGCTGGCGGGCCACGGTGCCGGTGGTGGCGATGACCGCCGGTGGGCCGGGGGCCGAGCAGGCGCGCTGCCTGGAGGCCGGCATGAGTGACTACCTGACCAAGCCGCTGAGCCGGGAGGCGCTGGCCAGCTGCCTGCGGCGGGTGCTGCCCCAGTCGCCGCCGGGCCAGGCCGAGCCAACTGCCGGTGGGCGCGATGGCGATGGCCTGCTCGATGAGGCAGCGCTGGGCGAGCTCGAGCAGAGCATTGGCAAGCCAGGGCTGGAGGCGCTGACGGCGCTCTATCGGCGTCAGCTGGCCGAGCGGCTCGACGAGCTGGAGCGGGCGGTGGAGAGCCCGGACGCGGAGGCGCTGAGGCGGCTGGCCCATCAGCTCAAGGGCGAATCCGCCAGCCTCGGGGCGGTCCGAATGGCCGACCTGGCGGCCCGGCTGGAGGCGGCGGCATCCGGCCAAGGCGACGATTGGGTCAGGGACCTGCTGGACGCGCTGCGTGGCTGCGAGGAGGAGACCCTCGAGGCGGTGGCGGCCTGGACCGCGCGTCGCTGAGCGCTCGGCCGGCGGCGGTTTCCGGGGGAGCGAGGGCATTGTGGCCCCGGGCAGCGGCGGCCTACACTGGCGCTACCGCCAGCCCGCGAGTGCCGCCATGCCTGACCCGGAATTCCTGACCAGCCGCCCGCCGGGGCGGCTCGAAGCGCCGCCGCTGCGTACCGCCTGCAGCCGCCAGCGCAGCCCCGCTGACGCCGCCCGCGAGCTGGCCGAGTCGCTCCATCATCCCGAGCTCGGCTTCGTGCTGTTCTTCTGCAGCGCCGAATACCCGCTGGCCACGCTGGGGGCGGCCCTGCAGTCGGTCTTCGCGGATGTGCCGGTGTCCGGCTGTACCACCGCCGGCGAGATCACCCCGGCCGGCTACTGCCGCGGCTGCATCGTGGCCATCGGCTTCGACCGCCGCGCCTTCGCCGTGGCCCATGCGCTGATCGCCGACCTGGAGGGCTTCGACCTGCTTCAGGCCCAGCGGCTGACCGGCGAGCTGCTCGACGCCTGCCGGCGGGTGTCGCCGGCGCTGGAGGGTGGGCGCCATTTCGCCCTGACCCTGCTCGACGGCCTCTCCAGCAGCGAAGAGCAGGTGCTGGCGACCCTGGATACCGCCCTGGGCCGCATTCCCAGCTTCGGCGGCTCCGCCGGGGACGACAACCGCCTGGCCCATACCCATGTCTACAGCGCCGGGCGCTTTCACAGCGAGGCGGCGGTGGTGGTGATGATCCATACCCGCCTGCCCTTCGAGGTCTTCACCACTCACCACCTGCGCCCGCGGCGGGAGAAGCTGGTGGTGACCGCCGCCGACCGTGAGCGCCGTCGGGTGCTGGAACTCAATGCCGCGCCTGCCGCCGAGGAGTATGCTCGCCTGGTGGGGGTGGCGGTGGCCGACCTGGCGCCTGCGGTGTTCGCCCGCCACCCGCTGGCGGTGCGGATCGGCGAGCGGCACTACGTGCGTTCCATCCAGCGTGCCAACGCCGATGGCAGCTTGAGCTTCTACTGCGCGGTGGAGAATGGCATCGTGCTCACCGCCATGCAGCCCACCCCGCTGCTCGATGACCTCCAGGCGGTGTTCGAGGGCCTGCACGAGCGTCTCGGCGAACCGGCGCTGATCATCGGCTGCGACTGCTTCCTGCGGCGGCTGGAGCTGGAGGCGCTGGGCCAGGTGACGGCGGCATCCGGCCTGCTGGGGCGCGAGCGGGTGGTCGGCTTCAACACCTACGGGGAGCAGCACCATGGCATGCACGTCAACCAGACCTTCACCGGGGTCGCCATTGGATCTCGGCCGCTCCCCTGAGCCGGTCGCCGCGGCCAGCGAGCGGGAGCGCGCGCTGCAGGAGGAGAACGCTCGGCTGCGGCGGATCTGCGCGGCGCTGATCGAGCGGGTCGAGGCCGGCGGCGTCGCCGGCAGCGCCCCCTATGCCGCCTTCGAGCACTCGGTGCTGCTGGCCGAGCAGGTCCGCGAGCGCACCGAGACCCTGCAGCATACCCTCGTCGAACTGGATCATGCCAAGGCCGAGGCGGAAGCCGCGAACCTCTCCAAGACCAAATTCCTGGCTGCGGTCAGCCACGACCTGCTGCAGCCGCTCAACGCCGCCCGGCTGTTCGCCAGCGCCCTGGAAGAGCACCCCCTGCCCGAGCCGTCGCAGCGGCTGGTGGGGCATATCGGCCGCTCGCTCAAGGATGTCGAATCCCTGCTCGGCACCCTGGTGGACATCTCCCGCCTGGATGCCGGCGTGCTCAAGCCGGATATCGCGCCCTTCCGCGTGGGCGAGCTGCTCGACGTGCTGGCCGAGGAGCATCGCCAGCTGGCCGCCGCCCGGGGGCTTCGCCTCGACTATGTGCCGAGCGGCGCGGTGGTCGCCTCCGACCTGGCGCTGCTGGCCCGGGTGGTGCGCAACTTCCTCAGCAATGCGCTGCGCTATACCGAGCGGGGGCGCGTGCTGCTGGGCTGTCGGCGCCGTTCCGAGGGCCTGGAGATCCTGGTGGGCGATACCGGCCCCGGCATTCCCGAGAGCCAGCGCGAGGCGATCTTCCAGGAGTTTCGCCGAGGCGGCAGCGGGCCCCATGATCGCGACCGGGGACTGGGGCTGGGGCTTGCCATCGTCGATCGCATCTGCGGCATGCTGGGCCACCCGCTGCGGCTGGATTCCCGCCCCGGCCAGGGGGCGCTGTTCTCGGTGCGAGTGCCCTATGCGCACCTGCCCGCTGCCGCGGGACGGGGGCGCGCCGTGGGAGAGTCCGGGGAGGGCCAGCAGCGGCTGGCGGGTGCCAGTGTCTGGGTGATCGACAACGACGCGGCGATTCGCGAGGGCATGCGGGCGCTGCTGGGCGGCTGGGGCTGTCGGGTGCTCACCGCGGCCTCACTGGACGAGCTGGAGTCGGCGCTCGACGGCCGGCCGGCGGACGTGCTGCTGGTGGACTATCACCTGGAGGAGGGCGGGCCGGACGGCCTGGCGGTGGCGGCCGAGCTGCGTCGCCGCTACCCCGGGCTGCCGGTGGTGGTGATTACCGCCAACCACGACGCCGCCCTCAAGGCGCGCGCCCGGCGTGCGGGCCACGACTGCCTGCTCAAGCCCTTGAAGCCGCTGCGGCTGCGAATGCTGCTGACGACGCTGCTGGAAGCCGGCGACGGCTAAAGCGGCTGGCGTCGCTGGGCTAGCAGCCCCTCCACATCGACGCTGCCGGCGGCGAGGATCGCCTGGACCCGGCTGGTCACGCCGAGCTTGCGCAGGATCGCCGAGACGTGGGTCTTGACCGTGGTCTCGGCGATGTCGAGCTCCCAGGCGATCCACTTGTTGGATTCGCCACGGGTCATGTGGATCAGCACCTCGAGCTGCTTGTCGGTGAGCCGGGCGAAGCGGGCGTCGTCGGCCGGTGGTGCACCCGACGCGGCATCGGCGGGCGTGGCCGCCGCGGGCGGGCGGCGCATGATGTCGGGAGGCAGATAGACCTGTCCTTCGAGGATGCGGTTCAGCGCCGCCAGCAGGTCGTCCCGCGGGGTCGACTTGGGGATGTAGCCCACCGCGCCCATGTCGATGGCCTCGAGAACGATGCGGCGGTCCTGCTCGGCGGAGAGGATCGCCACCGGCAGCCGCGGCAGCGCCTCGCGCAGCTGGGCCAGCCCGGCTAGGCCCTCGGCGTCGGGCAGGCCAAGGTCGAGCAGCAGCAGGTCGAGCTCCTCGAAGGGCTCGGCCTGCTGCAGGGCGCGGGCCAGGCTGTCGGCTTCCAGCAGCCGACAGCCCGGCAGCCCGTTGGCGATCACCGCGCCGATGGCGTCACGGAACAGCGGATGGTCGTCGGCGACCATCAGGGTATACATGGGGCTCTCCTACCAAGGAAGGAGGGGGTCTCCTGCCACGGGAGTATGTCGCACTTCGCCGGATTGACCAAGACTGTGCCTTGTCACCCGAACAACGACAAGACACAGGAGTCACGCCATGATCTACGCCAATCCTGGCCAGTCCGGTTCTCTCATCGCCTTCGAGGCGCGCTACGGCAACTACATCGGCGGTGAGTTCGTCCCGCCGGTGCAGGGGCAGTACTTCGACAACGTCAGTCCGGTCAACGGTGAAGGGTTCTGCCAGATCCCGCGCTCCACCGCCGAGGATATCGAGCTGGCCCTGGACGCGGCCCATGCCGCCGCCCCGGCCTGGGGCAAGACCTCCGCCGCCGAGCGCTCCAACATCCTGCTTAAGATCGCCGATCGCATCGAGCAGAACCTGGAGATGCTGGCCGTGGCCGAGACCTGGGACAACGGCAAGGCGGTGCGCGAGACGCTGAATGCCGACCTGCCGCTCGCCGTGGACCACTTCCGCTACTTCGCCGGCTGTATCCGCGCCCAGGAGGGCACCGCCGCCGATATCGACGCCAACACCGTGGCCTACCATTTCCATGAGCCGCTGGGCGTGGTCGGCCAAATCATCCCCTGGAACTTCCCGCTGCTGATGGCCACCTGGAAGCTGGCCCCGGCGCTGGCCGCCGGCAACTGCGTGGTGCTTAAGCCCGCAGAGCAGACCCCGGCCTCGATTCTCGAGCTCATGAAGCTGGTCGGCGACCTGCTGCCGCCGGGGGTGGTCAACGTGGTCAACGGCTACGGCGCCGAGGCCGGCCAGGCGCTGGCCACAAGCAAGCGCATCGCCAAGATCGCCTTCACCGGCTCCACCCCGGTGGGCGCGCATATCCTCAAGTGCGCCGCCGACAACATCATTCCCTCCACCGTGGAGCTGGGCGGAAAGTCCCCCAACATCTACTTCGCCGACATCATGGATGCCGAGCCGGAGTTCATCGACAAGGCGGCCGAGGGCCTGGTGCTGGCCTTCTTCAACCAGGGCGAGGTCTGCACCTGCCCGTCCCGGGCGCTGATCCAGGAGTCCATGTACGACGCCTTCATGGCCAAGGTCATGGAGAAGGTGGGCAAGATCACCCGTGGAAATCCGCTGGACACCGAGGTCCAGGTGGGGGCCCAGGCGTCCCAGGAGCAGTTCGACAAGATCCTCTCCTACATGGAGGTCGCCCGTGAAGAGGGCGCCGAGTTCCTCACCGGTGGTGACAAGGCGAGCGTCGACCCGGCCTATGCCAGCGGCTACTACATCGAGCCGACCCTGCTCAAGGGCCACAACAAGATGCGCGTGTTCCAGGAGGAGATCTTCGGGCCGGTGGTGGCCGTGACCACCTTCAAGGACGAGGCCGAGGCACTGGCGATTGCCAACGACACCGAGTTCGGGCTGGGCGCCGGGGTGTGGAGCCGCGACATCAACGTCGCCTTCCGCATGGGCCGCGGCATCCAGGCCGGCCGCGTCTGGACCAACTGCTACCACCAGTACCCGGCCCACGCCGCCTTCGGCGGCTACAAGAAGTCCGGCGTCGGCCGCGAGACCCACAAGGTGGCGCTCGCGCACTACCAGCAGACCAAGAACCTGCTGGTGAGCTACGACACCAACCCGCTGGGCTTTTTCTAGCCTCACTTTCCTCGCCCTTGACGAAGGCGCCGGGCGGCTTTTGCCGCCCGGTCACCCAGCCACGCCGCCACGACAAGAAGCCACTCGCAGTGGTCGGCGGCGCCAACGAACGCAGTGTGTCAGAGCAGGAGCATAACAATGAGTCAATCCATTCAAGCCTTCTTCGTTCCCACGGTCTCGCTGATGGGCGCCGGTGCCCTCCAGACGCTGCCCGAGCGTATCCAGATGCTCGGCGGCAAGAAACCTCTGGTGGTGACCGACAAGGGCATGACCGCCCTGGGCTATACGGGCAAGCTGACCGAGCTACTGGGTCAGGCCGGCATCGATTCGGTGGTTTTCGATGAGGTCGTGCCCAACCCCACCGATGCCAACGTGGCCGATGGGCTGGCAGTCTACGAGAGTGAAGGCTGTGACATGCTAGTGTCGCTGGGGGGTGGCAGCGCCCACGATTGCTGCAAGGCGATCGGCCTGGTGGCCACCAGCGGCGGAACCATTCACGACTATGAGGGCCTCGACCAGGCCAAGCAGCCGCTGCCGCCCTATATCGCCATCAACACCACCGCGGGCACTGCCAGCGAGATGACTCGCTTCACCATCATTACCAACACCTCGAATCACGTGAAGATGGCCATCGTCGACTGGCGTGTCACCCCGGACGTGGCGGTCAACGACCCTGAGCTGATGGTCGACATGCCGTCGTCGCTGACGGCCGCCACCGGCATGGACGCCCTGACGCATGCGATAGAGGCCTATGTCTCCACCGCCGCCACGCCGATCACCGATGCCTGTGCCCTGCAGGCCATTACCCTGATTGGGCAGTGCCTGCGCCGAGCCGTGGCTCGGGGCGAGGACATGGAGGCTCGCGAGCGAATGGCCTATGCCCAGTACCTGGCGGGCATGGCTTTCAACAACGCGAGTCTCGGCCACGTGCACGCCATGTCCCATCAGCTGGGCGGCTTCTACGACCTGCCCCACGGGGTCTGCAACGCCTTGCTGCTGCCCCATGTCTGCGAGGCCAACCTGATGGCGCGCCAGGAGCGCTTCGTGCATATCGCCGAGGCCCTGGGCGAGAACACCGAGGGGTTGGCACTGCGTGAGGCGGCGCGGTTGGCCATCGTGGCGATTCGCAGTCTCTCTGCCGACGTGGGCATTCCGCAGAGTCTGGCCGAACTCGGCGTGCAGGAGAAGGATATCCCGGTGATGGTGGGCAATGCCCAGAAGGATGTCTGTGGGCTTACCAATCCGCGGCGTCTCACCGACGATGAGGTCGCCGCCATCTACCGCGCGGCGCTGTAGTCACCGACCAGAGCTCTCTCGGCAAGCATGTGGTGAGGTTGGGGCGCAACTGAGTTGCGCCCCTTTTTTTCAGGTTCTTCGCAGACTAGCGTGAACCTGTTTCAGGTTTGATGGTGGGAGGCCGGCTCTGCCGGCGGTTCGACGCTTCGACGAAGGCGCCGGAGGCGTCCCATGGGTAGCGCTGCGCGCTACTTCGCGAGCTGAAGCTCCCTCCCACCTAGCCTGTTCACGCTAAAGTGCGATGAAGCTTTTTTCATCGGCTTGGGACGTCGCCTCCCGCACGCCGTGATTAGGTCCGCAGGAGCAGGTTGCGCTCATCCAGGTCCCGAAGCAGCTTAGCGAAGGGGGTCTTGAGGACCAGTATCTCGCCGTTGGTCATGGTGACGATGGCGCCGGGCTCGTGGCGGGGCTCGTTCTCCGCCTCGGCTTCCGGTCGAATATGCAGGATCTGGTCGATCTGTAGCAGCAGCACATACTCCTGCTCGGTGGTCGGGTAGTCGCTGACGACTTCGATGAATCGATGGCTCATGGTCGCCCCCTGATCATGCGTTGCCTGTCATCAGTGTAGTCCTGGCGTCGGGTCGGTTCCGATCTCCTGCAGCAGCCGGCCGAGCCGGACACCGAGAGCCAGATCCTCCTCGACGCCGAAGTGACGGTGGCGCAGCCGGCCCCAGGCATCGATCAGTAATGGCCTGCCTCCAGGCCCAGCACCTCGGCTTCCCGGAGGCGTCGTCGACGCAGGTCCCAGAGCGCGGCGGCGGCCAGCAGCGCGAAGCCGACCAGCTCCACCAGGGCGTGATAGTCGATGAACAGCGCATAGAGAATGGCGCCGCTGCCCGCTGTCGCCAGCAGCGTGGGGCCGATGGCGCGGTGGTAGTGAAAGCCGGCGGCCAGGGTCAGCAGCGTCAGCAGCACGAACAGCGCAATGGCGGCGGCCCAGGCCCCCTCATTGAGCGTCAGTCCCAGGCCCAGCAGCGGCAGCAGGCCGACCAGCGCCAGGGTGCCATAGCAGCTGACGAGCGCCATGACTAGCGCCGCCACCCCCAGCATGCCGCGGCGCTGGAGGCGGCGCCAGGCGCGCCGTGGGTCGAGCCGGCGCCGCCACCGCTGGAAGGCCGAAGGCGACGCCTCACCGCGCCGCATGCCCACCTCGATGGAGTGGGCGCCGAAGCTTTCCGCCACCTCGCGGGTCTGCTGGCTGGGGCTCAGCTCGAAGTAGTCGTGACTGGCCACCACCTCGATCTCCTCGAAGCCGGCTTCGGCGAACAGCGCCAGCAGCTCCTCCTTGACCGTGGCGCCCACCACGCACTCCACCCACAGACGCGGGTCCTCGTGGCAGTCCACCGACACCGGCCGGTGAATCACCACGTCGGCCAGCTGCACGCGGCCGTGGGGCTTGAGCACGCGGAACATCTCGGTCACCGCGCGGCGCTTGTCCGGCACCAGGTTGAGCGCGCCGTTGCTGGTGATGGCGTCGACGCTGGCATCGGCCAGCGGCAGCGCCTCCGCCGAGGCCTGGATGACCGCCAGCTGGCTCTCTCCCGCCTGGTCCGCCGTGCGCTTGAGCTTGCGGGTCATGGCGGCCGTCAGGTCCAGGGCGATCACCCGTCCCTCGGGGCCGGCGAGGCGGCTGGCGATCAGGCTGTCGTTGCCGGCGCCGGCACCGATGTCCAGCACCCGGTCGCCGGGACGAACGGCCTCGGCGCGAAAGGGGTAGCCGACCCCGGCGAATGAGGCCTGCAGGGCGTCGGGCATTGCGGCGGTGAGCGAATCGGGATAGCCGAGCCGCCGGCAGGCAGCGCGCCCCACCGGAAAGTGGAAAGGGCCGTCAGGGGTCTCGGCCACGGCCGTGTACATCTCCTGAACGGCGGCGGCGATCTGCTGCCGGGAGTATCCGAGTATGGCCACCATGAGCATTGCTCCTCACGGGTCGCCGGGTGGGCCCTCGCCGCCGGGCGGGTCGGGGTATCGGTCGAGCAGCTGTCGGATGCGCCGCTGCAGTCGCGGAGGGGCGCTGGCGGTTCCGGCGGCCTCCACCCTGGCCCGTAGTCGTTTTTCGAACTCGGCGCGCGTGAAGCAGTCATGACAGCGGTGCAGGTGCCGCTCGATGTCGGCCGCCTGCTGCGATGCCATTTCCTGGTCAAGATAGTCGAAGAGGCGTTCGATCACCTCTTCGCAGCTCAGCTCACGCTCGCTCATGACGGTGACCCTCCCTGTCCTGGTGGTCCCGGGCGTTCGCCACCGATGACCCCAGCCTCCCTGGCCTGCTCCCAGAGCTGTTTCTGCAGGATCCCGCGTGCCCGGCTCAGTCGGGAGCGCACGGTGCCCAGCGGGATCCCCAGCAGTTGCGATGCCTCGAGATACGTATAGCCCTGCACCTCCACCAGCACAATCGTCAGCCGGAAGGGGTCGGGAAGGCTGTCCAGGGCACGCTGCAGGTCTTCATGGAGAAGCCCGTTGAAGAACTGCTCTTCCAGGCTACCCCACCAGAGCAGGAAGGGCTGATGCAGCTGCTGGAAGAGGGTGAAACGGGTGATGTCGAGGTCGTCCGGCGAGGGCGGTTCGCCGCCGGCGGCCGGCTTGGGGCGGCTCTGGCGCCGGCGCCACTCGCTGATGAAGGCGTTGGTGAGAATATGGAACAGCCAGCCCTCGAATCGCCGGGGGTCTCGCAGCTCGTCGAGTCGGGCCCAGGCCTTGCTTACCGCCTCGGCGACGATGTCCTCGGCGTCGTCCGGGTCGCGGGTCAGGCGCAGGGCGTTGCCGTAGAGCCGGTCCAGCAGGGGCTCCAGACGCTGCTCGAACCACTGTCGCCGCTGGGCGCTATCGTGGAACTTCATGGTGGCCCCCGATTCGCTCCGACACCGGCGCTGCGGGCGCGCGGTCGGGGCGCTGGTGGACGGGCTGGCAAGAGACATGGGCCACCTCTGAGCATGGATCGCCCCCGGGATCGGGGCAAGGCTGTCATCGGCAGGGACGCGCCGGTCTCCCCTGGGGTTCCCGGCAAGGGGGAGGCGTCCTGGGGCGGGTCGGGAACCCTGGGCGGGGGTGCTGCGTCCTTGGGGTCACGCGGCCCAGGTGCCGCGTCACGACCCTGACGAGCAAGAGGAGCCAGCATCATGAAGACTCAGACCGCGATCCTGACCGGTGCCGCCCTGACCCTGGCCATGGCCGCCGCCGGCCTGCAGGCCTCGCCCTATCACGGCGACGGCCACCTGCTGGGTACCCCCGACGATCTCTCCTGGGGGCCGGTGGGTTCCATGGGCGAGGGGGCGGAGATCGCCATCATCGAGGGGGATCTCAGCGAGGAGGCCCCCTTCACCTTCCGCCTACGCCTGGCGGATGGCTACGAGATCAAGCCCCATGTCCACCCGGCCTACGAGCGGGTCACGGTGCTCCAGGGCACCCTGCACTTCGCCCACGGCGAGACCTTCGACCCCGATGCTACCAAGACCCTGCCGGTGGGTGGCTTCGCCATCATGGCGCCGGGCGATCCCATGTTCGGCTACGCCGAGGGCGAGACCATCATCCAGCTCCACGGCACCGGCCCCTGGGGCATCGAGTACGTCGACCCGGCCGACGACCCGCGCGGCTAATCGCCTGCGCCAGGGCGAAAGCACGCGCCAACGCAAACGGCGACGCCGGGTGGCGTCGCCGTTTGTTCGTGGGCCGCTTGACGGCATCAGGCCTGGGTGGCGCCGTCCGGCAGCTCGCCCACCGCGCCCGGCATGGCCTGGACGCTGCCGCCCTGGCCGGCCAGGGTAAGGAAGTGCAGGTGGCGTTCGTACTCACAGAGCACGTCGCCGATCACCTGGCCGCGAGTGTAGCCGTTGAGGTCCTTGTCCAGACCGCCCTCGGCCAGGTAGACGTCGAGGCGCACGTAGTAGTCGTCGTCCGCCGGCAGGAAGCTCGGGGTGCGCATGCGGTGCGGGCACACCTGGTAGACGAAGCTGGCGGCATCCTCGAGGTCCACCTGCAGGGTAAGGCGCGGCAGCGGCTCACCCTCGAGGATCTCCTCGGTCACCGTGGCGCTCTGCCCGCGGCTCTCCAGCTCCTGGGCGAACTGGGCCAGCGCCGGGCGAATGGCGTGCTCGATGGAGGCCGCCGCGCCGGCGCGGGTGGAGGTGTCCAGGGCTCGGTCGAGGCGCTCGCGCCAGTCGCCCCCCGGGGCGGTACCGGCGATCTGACGGCGGGCGTCGGCCTTGCTGCCCTCCAGCTTCAGCGCCTTGAACATGCCCCACATGATGGCGAAGATCACCAGCGAGAAGGGCAGGGCGGTGATCACCACCGCGCTCTGCAGGGCGGCCAGCCCCCCGGCCATCAGCAGCGCCACGGTGACCAGGCCGATCACCGCCGACCAGAAGATGCGCAGGCCCACCGGGGCGTCGTGGTTCACGTCGCTGAGGATCGAGGTGAAGTTGGCCAGTACCAGGGCGCCGGAGTCCGCCGAGGTGATGAAGAAGACGATGCCGAGCACCGTCACCACGGCGGCGGTCAGGCCGATCCAGGGGTAGTGCTCGAGCAGGGTGTAGAGGGTGGTCTGGGGCGAGCTGAGCGCCTGCTCGCCGAGCTCGACCACGCCCTGGTTGGCCACCAGCTCGATGCCGCTGTTACCGAAGACCGACATCCACACCATCATGAAGGCCAGCGGGATACCCAGCGCGCCGGCGACGAACTCACGAATGGTACGACCCCGCGAGATACGCGCCAGGAAGAGCCCCACGAAGGGTGTCCAGGCGATCCACCAGCCCCAGAAAAAGATGGTCCACCACATCTTCCACTCGTTGGCTTCCTCGCCGGCGAAGGCGTAGGTGTCGAAGCTCTTGGCGATGAAGCCGGAGAGGTAGTCGCCGGCGTTGTTCACCGCCATGTCGAGCAGCTTCAGGGTATGGCCCTGGAAGAGCACGAACAGAAGCAGGGCCAGCGCCAGCAGCATGTTGAACTCGGAGAGGCGGCGGATGCCCTTCTCCACGCCGCTGACCACCGAGATGGTCGCCAGCACCACCACTAAGGCGATCAGGATCATCTGCACCGAGAGACTCTCGGGCACGTCGAACATGTAGCTGAGCCCGTAGTTGAGCTGCATCACCCCGATGCCGAGGCTGGTGGCGATGCCGAACACCGTGGAGATCACCGCGGTGATGTCCACCGCGTGGCCGATGGGACCGTAGATGCGCTTGCCGAGCAGCGGATAGAGGGCGCTGCGAATCGCCAGCGGCAGGCGGTGGCGGTAGCTGAAGTAGGCCAGCGCCATGCCCATTAGCACGTAGAGCCCCCAGCCGGACAGCCCCCAGTGCAAGAAGGTCTGGACCACCGCGGCGCGCATCGCCTCCTGGCTCTCCGGGGGCATGTCCGGCGGTGCCAGGTAGTGGGCCACCGGCTCGGCGACGCTGAAGAACAGCAGGTCGATGCCGATGCCGGCGGCGAACAGCATCGCCGCCCAGGAGAGCAGCGAAAACTCCGGCCGCGAGTGGTCGGGGCCGAGTCGTACGCTGCCGAAGCGCGAGCAGCCAATCAGCACCACGAAGACCAGGTAGGCGACGATCGCCAGCATGTAGTACCAGCCGAAGGTCTCGCTGACCCAGGCCAGGCCGGCGTCGAAGAAGGCGCCGGCCTGTTCGGTGAAGGTCATGGTGATCACCAGGAACACCAGGATGCCGGCCACGGAGCCGTGGAAGACCACGGGATTGAGCCGGTCGCGTCGCTCGGGAAGCGGGGTGTCATGCGCCATGCAGACGAACTCCAGTTGGTGGAACCTCGGCCGCTGCCTGTCTCGCCGTCACGACGCGCTGTGGATTGTTCCGCACAATCGAAAGCACGCCCGCTCGACGCCGGGGCGAACGGCCACTCTTTTTTGAATGAACGTTCAAATAAAATACGCAGGTCTCGACGGAGGTTCAACCCTTGGGGGCATATCGGGTATGGCTGATGGTCGGGAGGGGGGAGGTGAGTGGCGACAAAAAAGCCCGGCCAGAGAGGCCGGGCCGGGCAGGGGGGCGGGGAACATCGTGGGATGGATCAGTCGCCTTGCGGCTGGCCGCCACGGTACGGGGCCTTGCCCTGGCCCTTGTAGCCGCGGCTGGGCATGGCGGCTTCCAGCGCCGCGATCTGCTCGTCGGTGAGCAGCTCGGCCAGCGCCTCGCGGTGCGCGTCGCGCAGCCCCAGCCATGCCTCGCGGCGCTCGTCCCGAGAGTCGAAGCTCTGGCCGCGCAGTTCGGCCATGTCGGCGTAGAGGGCCTCGCGGGTCTCGCGCAGCACCTCGCGCTCCTCGTTGGAGAGCTCCCAGGAGTCGACCAGGGCGGTCAGCCGCTGCTGCAGGCTGCCGCGCCGATCGCTCCGGTAGGCGTCGCGCTTCTCCTGGCGCATCTCCTGCTTGGCGGCCTTCAGCGCCTCGCGCTGGTCGTCGTCGAGGATCTCGTCCATACGCTGGCGGTGCTGGTCGTGCAGCTCGCGCATGGCCTCGTGGTGCTCGGCGTGGGCGTCTTCCAGGGCGCTGCGGGTCTCGTCGTCGAGGCCGGCGCGCTCGAAGAGCGCCTGGCGATGCGCTTGGAACTGCGCCTGGCGCTGTTCGTGCCAGCCCTTGGCGTCCTTGTCGCCCGCGGTGGCGGACAGCGCCAGCGGTGCAATGGCCACGGCGAGCAGGGCAGGCAGCAGCAGGGTGCGGGACAGCGATGCTTTCATGATGGCGATTCCTTGCGTGGTGAGTTGACGGTGCCAGTCTCCTCGGGCGGCGTGCAGCGGCCATGCAGGAAGTGTGCAAAGCGCGTGCAGGGGCCTCACTCCTCGGGCTGGTACTTGTAGCCCACCCCGTAGACCGAGCGGATGATCTCGCGTTCCGGCCAGACGTCGGCGATCTTGCGCCGCAGCTTCTTGACGTGGCTGTCCACGGTGCGCTCGGAGACGATGCGGTGATCGCGGTACATATGGTCCATCAGCTGGTCCCGGGAGAAGATCCGCCCCGGCGCCTGCATCATCACCTTGAGCAGCTGGAACTCCACGGCGGTCAGTCCCAGGTCCTGGCCCTCGGCCAGGGCGCGCCAGCCGTCGTCGTCCAGCACCAGCCGGTGGGGGTCTTCATGCTGGGGGTCACGGGCCGCCCGGCTGCGGCGTAGCACCGCCTTGACCCGGGCCACCACCTCCCGCGGGCTGAAGGGCTTGCAGATGTAGTCGTCGGCGCCCAGCTCCAGGCCCAGCAGGCGGTCCACCTCCTCGACCCGGGCGGTGAGCATGATCACCGCGATGCCCGGCCAGCGCTGACGAATTTCGCGGCATAGCGTCAGGCCGTCGGTGCCGGGCAGCATCAGGTCGAGGAGCACCAGCGCCGGGCGGCTCTGCGCCTCCTTGAGCCATGGCAGTACGCTGTCGCCATGGTCGATATGGCGGGTGGCAAAGCCGCTGCCCTCCAGGTAGTCGGCCACCAACCGGGCGATCTTGGGTTCGTCCTCCACGATCAGCACGCTGTCGCGGGGAGTGTCGGTGTCGTGCATGGGGTCCCTTCCTTATCGGCTTCGACCGTCGTCATCCAGAGCGGGAAACGTCAGCGTCCAGCATAACCCACCCAGCGGCGAGGGGGAGGGCGAGAGGCTGCCGCCGTGGGTCTTGACCAGGGCGCTGGCGATGGAGAGGCCCAGGCCGCTGCCGCCGCTGGCCCGGCTGCGCGAGCCCTCGACGCGATAGAGCCGGTCGGTGAGCTTGCCCAGCGCTGTCTCGGGCACCCCGGGGGCGCTGTCTTCCCAGGTGACTCGCACCCGCTCGCCGTCACGGGTCAGGGCCACCGCCAGTCGGCCCGGCGGGGTGGTGTAGGCGCAGCTGTTGTCGAGCAGGTTGGTCCACAGCTGGCGCAGGCGGCGGGCGTCGCCGCGGATCCACGCCGGCCCCGGGAGATCGGCGGCGAGCGCCAGGCCGCTGTCGTCGAGCCAGCCGCGGGCCTCGTCGAGACGCGAACGCAGGCTGGCCGCCAGGTCCAGCGGCGCCAGCTGCACCTCCAGGGCGCCGGCGTCGCTCTGGGAAAGCAGCCGCAGGTCGGTGACCAGCCGCTCCAGCTGGCCGACCTCCTGGGAGAGCGAGTGCAGGTTGTCCTGGTTGAGCGGGCGGATGCCGTCCTGCATCGCCTCTATCTCGCCATGCAGCACCGCCAGGGGGGTGCGCAGCTCGTGGGCGATGTCCGAGACCCAGCGCGCCCGGGCCTCGCGGCTCGCCTCCAGGGTGGCGGCCAGCACGTTGAAGTCGCGGGCCAGGCGGGCCAGCTCGTCGCGACCGCGCTCGGGTAGGCGGATGCTGTAGTCGCCCTCGGTGAGGCGGCGGGTGGCCAGCGCCATGCTGCGGGTGCGTCGGCCCAGCCACCAGGCGAGCCCGCCGGCCAGCAGCAGCGAGGCGACCCCCAGGGCGGCAATGATGATGCCCAGGTTGCGCTGCTGGCGGGCGAGGAAGATGCGGTCCATGCGCGCCATCAGCTGCTGGGGCGGACGGTAGCCCAGGGTGCCGACCCGCTCGCCGGCGTGCTCGATGGGCAGCCAGTGCAGTTCGGCGGCCATGGCCTCGTCGTCGGGGGGCAGGCCGATCACCGGCAGCCCCTCGGCGTCGTGGAGCACGAAGTCGCGGGCGTCGCCGAGGCGGCGCTCGATGCCGTGGGCCGGCGGCCCCTCACCGGGCCATACCTGCTGGCGCACCAGCCGCTGCCAGGCCGGCGGCGAGTCGCGCAGCCACTGCCAGTCGCCACGGCGCGCCCACTCCTGGCCGAGCCCCTCGGCCAGGGTCTCGGCGCGGCTCGCCTGGGTGGTCTCCAGGTAGTCGATGAAACCGCGATCCAGGCTGCGCGACACCGCCATGAACACCAGCACGGCGATCACCACGTTGACCACCAGGATGATCACGAACAGCTTGATCCCCAGGCGCGAGATGGCGGGGCGGGGCAGGCGAAAGGTCATGGGGCGGACTCCTGTTGCGGGATGCCGTGGCCGGTGAGGCGCTCGCGCAGTCGCTCCATCATCAGATAGAGGCAGGGTACCAGCACCAGCAGGATGAGGGTGGCGAAGAGCATGCCGAAGCCCAGGGAAATGGCCATGGGAATGATGAAGCGGGCCTGGCGGGAGGTCTCGAAGATCATCGGTGCCAGTCCCAGGAAGGTGGTCAGGGTGGTCATCATGATCGGCCGCAGCCGCCGGGTGGCGGCGGCGACGATCGCCTCGCGGGCGCCGAAGCCCTCGCGGCGCCGGCGGTTGGCGTAGTCGATCAGCACCAGGGCGTCGTTGATCACCACCCCGGAGAGCGCCAGCATGCCCATCAGGCTGATCACCGAGAGGCCGTAGCCCATGATCAGGTGGCCGATCATGGCGCCGATCACCCCGAAGGGGATGGCCGCAAGGACCAGCAGCGGCTGCAGATAGCTGCGAAAGGGGATGGCCAGCAGGGCGTAGAGGGCGAGCAGCGTCAGCCAGCTGGCCTGGGTCAGCGTCGAGACGTTGTCGGCGGTCTCCTGCTGGCGTCCGCCGGGCGTGATCTCAAGCCCGGGCCAGCCGGCCCGCAGGGTGGGGAAGACATCGGCCTCCAGGGTGCCCAGCACCTGGTTGATGCGCTGGTCGGAGGCGGCGTCGGCGGTGACGCTGATCAGGCGTCGGCCGTCGACGCGCTGCAGGGTGGCGGCGGCCCGGCCCAGGCGAATCTCGGCGACCCGGGCCAGCGGAACCTCGAGGCCCTCGGGGGTGCGCACGGGCAGCTGGTAGAGATCGGCGAGGCTGTCGCGGGCCTCGCCGGGCAGGCGCACCTCGACGCGGATCTCGTGGCGGCCGACGAACTGCTCGACGGCGGTGACGCCCTGCAGCGGCCCGCGCAGCTGGCCGGCCAGGTCGCCGCCGGTCAGCCCCAGGGCGCGGCCCTCGGCGGAGAGGCGAATCTCCAGCTGCGGCTTGCCGTCGGCAAGCCCGGTGTCGATGTCGGTGATGCCCTCCAGCGTGCCCAGTTCGTCGGCGAGCCGGCTCGCGGCGGCTTCCAGGGCACCGCTGTCGGGATGCGACAGGCGCAGGGTCAGGCCGGCCCCGGCGCCGGGGCCGCCCACGTCGGCCTCGAAGCGCACCGCCTGCACGCCGGTGAAGTCGCCGGCCTGGTCTCGCCAGGCCCGTGCGACCCGCGACGGTGGCCAGGCGTCGAGACTATCGCGCTCCAGGGTCAGGCGCACCGTCAGGCGGTCGCCGTCGAGCTGGGCGCGGGTGGCGGCGAAGCGCGGCCCGTCGTCGCGCTCGGCCAGCGCCTCAGCGGCACCCAGCAGCTGGTCGCGGTTGCGTCGGTCCTCCTCGACGGGGCTGCCCACCGGCAGGGTCACCGAGGCCTGCACCTGGTCGGACTCCACCCGCGGCATCAGCGAGAAGCCCAGCCGCCCGCTTATGGCCCAGGCCAGGGCCACCGCCAGCACGGCGATGGCCAGGCTGACGGTGAGCAGCCGCTGGTCCAGGCAGCGCTCCAGGAAGGGGGCGAAGCGGTGCTGGGTGACATGCGCGAGCCACCCCTGGAGCCCCCGGCGCAGGCGCTCCAGGGGGCGCTGCCAGGCCGGGGTGGGGCGCCGGGCCGCGCCGTGGGCCAGGTGGGCGGGCAGGATGAACAGCGCCTCCAGCCAGGAGACCAGGAACACCGTGATCACCACCAGCGGCACCACGGCGAAGATCATGCCCAGAAAGCCGGGCAGGAACAGCAGCGGCAGGAAGGCGACGATGTTGGAGAGGATGGCGAAGGTGATCGGCACCGCCATCTCCCGGGCGCCGCGCACCGCCGCCTCGCGCAGCGAGTGGCCCTGCTCCCGGTAGCTGTGGATGTTCTCGCCCACCATGATGGCGTCATCGACCACGATGCCCAGCGCGATCAGGAAGGCGAACATCGACATCATGTTGATCGATACCCCGAGCCAGGGCAGAAACAGCAGGGCGCCGAGGAAGGCGGTGGGGATGCCCAGGGTCACCCAGAAGGCCAGGCGCGCCTCCAGGAAGAGCCCCATCAGCACCAGCACCAGGGCCAGGCCCAGGAAGGCGTTCTTGAGCAGCAGGTCCAGGCGGTCGCGGTAGACCTCCGAGGTGTCGCGGGAGACCGAGAGGCTCAGCCCCTCGGGGAGCTCGGCGCGCAGCCGCTCGAGCTGGGCGTGGACGGCGTCGGAGACCCCGATCGGGGTCTGGTCGCCGATCTGGTAGACCTCCAGGCTCAGCGCTGGCGTGCCGTTGAACAGCACCTCGCGGTCGGTCTCGGTGAAGCCCTCCGTGATCCGGGCGATATCGCCCAGGCGAAGCTGGCCGCCGTCGGGGGTGCCGAGGATGGGCAGCTCGGCGAACTCGCGCGCCTGATCGCGTCGCCCCTGGTAGCGGATCAGCCACTCGCCCTCGGCGGTGGCCAAGCGGCCGCCGGCCAGGTCCTGGGCCTCGTCGCCGATGCGCCCGGCCAGGGTGCGGTGGTCCAGGCCGTGGCGCTGCATCGCCTCGGCGTCGAGCAGCACCTGGATCTCGCGCTCGCGGTGGCCATTGAGCTCGACGCGGGAGATCCCCGGCCCGGCCTGCAGCTCGGCGCGTAGCTCTTCGGCCACGGCATGCAGCAGGTGCTCGTCGACCCAGCCGTGCAGCTGCAGGCTCATCACGCTGCGCGAGCGGCCGGCCAGCCCGAAGCGCGGTGGGTCGGCGGCCGCCGGGAGGGTGGTGATGGCGCCCACCGCCTGCTGAATGTCCTGGTAGACGCGCATCACCTCGACGCCCTCCACCAGGCTGACCGAGACTCGGCCGGCGCTCTCGTTGGCGGTGGCGGTCATCTCGTCGATGCCGTCGACCCCGGCCAGCGCCGCCTCCAGGGGCAGCAGCAGGCTGCGTTCGACCTCCTCTGGGGTGGCGCCGGGATAGCCGATGGCGACGGTGATGATCTCCAGCTCGAAGTCGGGAAAGACCTCTTTCTTGATGGCGCTGGACGCCATTAGCCCACCGACGATCAGCAGCAGCATCAGCAGGTTGGGGGCCACGCCGTGGTGGACCATCCAGGCGATGGGGCCGCGGCGCATCATGCCTCGGGCTCCGCGGTATCGGCGGCAGCGGCAGCGGCAGCTGAGACCGGGCGCTCGTCGGCCGGCGGTCGCGGGCGCAGCGCCATGCCGGGGCGCGGCTGGCCGAGCTGGGAGACCACCACCCGCTCGTCGTCGGCGAGCCCGGTGCCGATCAGCACCTGCGCGTCGCCGCGATGCAGCACGCTGACGCTGCGGTAGCGCAGCCGGTCCTCGTCGTCCAGCACCCACACCTCGTCGCCGGGGCGCAGCGCCCGGGCCGGCAGCTCGATGACCCCGTCGCGTGGCGTGGCGGCGAAGTCGAGTCGCACCAGGTCGCCCAGGCGCAGGGCCGGGCCCTCGTCTGACAAGGCCAGGGGGTCCTCGACGGCCACCAGCAGCTGGGCCTGCAGGCCATTCTCCTCCAGCGCGGGCAGCACGGCGATCAGCTCTCCGTGGCGCTGCTGCCCGGCCGGCCAGCCGCGGCTGCTGAGCACCGCTTCGCTGCCGGGCCCTTCCTCGCTAGCGGCACGCAGCCAGTCGAGGGCCTCGCCGGGCAGGGTGACCCTGACCCAGAAGCGCGAGACGTCCACCAGGTGCACGAGCTCGGTGCCGCTGGCCACTTCGCTGCCGCTGCCCAGCAGCCGGGCCTGGATCATGCCGCGCCAGGGGGCGGTGACGGTGGCGCGCTGCAGGTCGAGCCGGGCGCGGTCGCGCAGCGCCCGGGCCCGCTCCACCTCGGCCTCGGCGCTGCGCCGCTGGGGGTCGCGAAGCACCAGGGCGCGGCGCTCGGCGGGCAGCTCGCGGCCGAAGCTCTGATACTCCGACTGGGCGCGCTGCTGCTCGCCCCGTTCCATGGCCAGGGCGGCTTCGGCCTGGGCCAGGGCGGCCTCGGCCTCGCGCAGGGCGAGCCGCAGGTCGGCGTCGTCGATGTGCGCCAGGGGGGTGCCGGCTTCGACCACCCGGCCGGGCAGCGCCTGGGAGGGGAAGTCGAGCAGCTGGCCGCCCACGCGGCTGGCCAGCCGCGCCTCGCGTTCGGCGACCACCCGGCCGAAGCCGTGCAGCGCCGGGGCGGCCGCGCGGTGCTGGGCGACCACCACCTCGACCAGCGGCGGCGGCGCGGCGGTCGGCGGTCGCCGCTCGATGCGCGGCGGCTGGGTGAGCAGCCACCAGGCGGCGGCGAGCCCCGCGGCCAGCACCAGCAGGGCGGCCAGGGAGCCAAGGTGGACGCGGCCCTGCTGGCGGGGCGGCAGGGCCCGGGGAGGCGACGATGAGGGTGACATGGGCGGCTCGCGGCAGACAGGCGTGAGGCTCCCAGCATCGGCCCTGGGAATGCAGCCAATGGTCATGAATCTTGCAAGCAGTGTGCAAGGCGGGGTGCCCCGCCGTTCCCGCCCGGCGACAGGCTGCTCAGAGCGACAGCAGCAGCAGTATCAGCGGCGGCGACAGCAGCGAGAGGATAAAGCCCGAGACCACGGCCACCGGTACGCAGGCCACGCCGCCGTGCTGCTGAATCACCGGCAGGGTGAAGTCCATGGAGGTGGCGCCGCCGTAGCCGATGGCCAGCGGGGCGTGGCGGCGGATCAGCAGCGGAATCAGCACGAAGGCCAGCAGTTCGCGGGTCAGGTCGTTGAAGAAGGCGACGCCGCCGAGCACCGGGCCGAGCTGGTCGCCGATCAGGATGGCGGAGAGCGAGTACCAGCCAAAGCCGGCGGCCATGGCCAGCCCCTCGTTCCAGCGCAGCTCGAGCAGCGGCGCGGCCAGCAGGCCGCCGATCAGCGAGCTCACCGCCAGGGTGGCGGCGATGGCCAGGCCGTGGCGATTGAGCAGGATCTGGCGCAGCGGCATGCCGGAGTTGCGCAGCTGGCAGCCGATCAGCGCCAGCAGGGCGTAAAGCACCCACTCGGCGAGCCGCTCGGCGCCGTCGTAGATCGCCTGGCCGCCCAGCCAGCCGAGCCCCAGGCCGAGCAGCACGCCGAGGACCACTACCGCCACCAGCGACAGCGAGCCGAGCATGGCGGCCAGCTTGGTGGTCGGAGCGCCGGCCACCACCGGCGAGTCGCCGCCGTGCAGGCCGAGGCGCCGGGACAGCCACCACAGCGCCGCCAGGTTGAGGGCGGTGATCACCGTGAAGAGCTGCAGGGCCTGGCCGCCCATCCGCGACAGCTCCCGGGTCAGCTCCTCCAGGCCCGCCAGGCCGATCCCCATCAGCAGCAGGATGACGTACACCGAGGCGTGTACGCCGTGGTTGATCAGCGCCAGCAGGCCGGCATGGCGCACCGGCACCAGATAGCCCAGCAGCAGCGGCAGCAGCACGATCGCCAGCCCGGTCAGCATGAGAGTCCCTTCTACGCGCTGCGCCGCCGAAGGGGCGGCGCAAAACCCGCCATTTTAGCCAGTTCGCTGCTGGGGGGGAATGGCCGCGATGTCGGAGCGGGACTAGTGCAGATAGCGTATACCGCTCGGGGCTGATCTGGAGGCAAGCCTGCAAGGAGGCGCTGTAAACCCCTCCCTGGGCGCTACCGGCGCCATCCATGGCGCAGGACCTCCTCTTCGGCTTGCCTCCAGCGCTCCTCGCTTTTCGTAGCTGCGATTGCCATGGATACCGGGTTGCATCAGTGCGTCGGGAGCTCCAGCGAGGTCAGCGACAGGCGGCTGCGGCGCTGGCCGTCCCGGTGGTAGTCCACCGCCAGCAGCAGGCCGGGCAGCTCGGGGTGAAAGCTGAACTCCATGCGCCGCTCGGGGCTGTCGGGCTCGGTCACCTCGACCCTGACCGCCTCGAACTCCCCGGCGGGCAGGCGCAGCGTCTCCCGGGCGAGGGGGCGAAACGCCAGGCGCTCCTCGCGTCCGCGGTGGTCCAGGTAGCGCAGCTCGCAGCTCGATTCGCAGTCCTGGCTTACCGCGCGACGCGACAGCTCGAACAGCGCCGCCTGGCGGTCGGGCAGTTCGGTCAGGTCGCCGGGGGCGAGACGGTAGTCGCCGCCGAAGCCCAGCAGCGAGTAGCCGCTGGCGTACTGCAGCGCATTCACGCCGTTTTCATTGATCATGAAGCGGCTGCGCTCCTGGCCGCGGGCCACGGCGATGGCGCCGCGCATTTCGCTGTACCAGGAGGCGCCGTCGCGGCTCAGCCGGTGGTCGATGGTGGCGTTGGGCCAGCCGCGCACCTCCAGCCGGTAGCTGGCGGTGAAGGGGGTGGCGGCGGCCGAAGCGGCGGCCTTCGCCGCCAGGGGCAGGGTCAGCAGCGCGCCCAGCAGCAGGGTCGAGAGCAGGCGGTGTCGGGCGATCATGGCGGTCATCCGTGTCGAGTCGGCCTGCTATCAGAGTGCACGCTGGCGCGGTGGGTTCCCCGTGCCCGGGGCTTGCATCCTTGTTGCAACATTACCCGTCGACTCCTTCAGCCGATCTCGCGCTGCAGGCGCTCGAGGGCCTCGCTCAGGGCCACCGGGTAGTCGGCCTCGCCGGGGTCGAGCCGGGTGAGCGAGTCGGGCATGCTGGCCAGGGCGGCGGCTACCCGCTCCCGGGCGCCTTCGGCCATGGCCAGGGTCTCCTGGTCCACGGCGCCACCGCGCACCAGTGGCAGCAGCAGCGCCTCGCCGGCGTCGAGGCTTTCGTCGCGGCGGGCGATGACGTCGCCGGCCAGGCGGCCTTGGGCGTCGCGGCGCCGATAGAGCTGCTTGCGCCCCGGCAGGTTGACCTTGCCGGTGGAGTGCTTGACCCGGGGCCGGCCGGCGTACTCCACCAGCTTGTAGGAGAGGTCGATCACCGGAGCGTCGGCCGCCACGCCCATTTCGGTGCCCACGCCGAAGGCGTCGATGGGGGCGCCGTCGTCGAGCAGCGCCTGAATCTGGTGCTCGTCGAGCCCGCTGCTGGCGATGATCTTGAGGGTCGTATGGCCCGCCTCGTCGAGCAGCCGTCGCGCGCCCTTGGCCAGCTCGCCCAGGTCGCCGGAGTCGAGCCGGATGGCGGCAACGTCCAGTGCCGGCTCTTCCGCCATCAGCTCAATCACCTTGCGCACTCCCTCGAGGGTGTCGTGGGTGTCCACCAGCAGGGTGGTGCCCGGGTAGGTGCGGGCGAAGGCGCGCAGGGCCTCGCGCTCGTCGTCGTGGGCGAGGATATAGCTGTGGGCCATGGTGCCGGAGAGCGGCAGGTCGTGGCGCAGGCCACCGAGCACGTTGCTGGTGCCCGCCAGGCCGGCGGTGCGATAGGCGCGTACGCCGCGCACCGCGGCATCTACCCCGTGCATGCGCCGCAGGCCGAAGTCGACCACCGGGCGCCCCCGGGCCGCCATGACGAGGCGCACCGCCTTGGAGGCGAGCACGGTTTCCAGCTGCACCAGGTTCATGATCAAACTCTCCAGCAGCTGAGCCTCGGCGATCGGCGCATCCACCTCCATCAGCGGCTCGTTGGCGAACACCGGGGTGCCCTCGGCGAGGGTCCAGATATCGCCGCTGAAGCGAAACCCGGCCAGCCAGTCGAGGAAGTCGTCGTCGAAAGTGCCGGTGCCGGCCAGCTGCTCCAGATGGTGCGCCTCGAAGCGCAGCCGGCTGACCAGAGCGGCGGCATGCTGCTGGCCGCAGGCCAGCATGAAGCGACGCCCCGGCGGCAGCTTGCGAAAGAACAGGCTGAAGGTGGCCGACTCGCTCATGGCCTCGCGCCAGTAGGCCTGGACCATGGTCAGCTGGTAGAGGTCGGTGAGCAGGATCAGGTCGCTGTCGGCCACCTGGACGGGGATCGGGGCGCTCATGAAAGCACCTCGATGCCGGCGGCTTCCAGTTCCCGGGCGCAGTCCTCGCGGCCCTCGGGCGTGACCGGCTCGGTCAGCGTGGCGAGCAGCAGGGTGGTGAAGCCCTCCTGGCGAGCCGCCAGGGCGGTGGCCTTGACGCAGACGTCCATGGCCAGGCCGCAGACGATCACCCGCTCGATGCCGCGGTCGCGCAGGTAGCCGCCAAGGCCGGTGCCGTCGAAGGCGGAGTAGGCGTCGGCGTCGAAGGCGGTGGCCTTGCTGACGCGCACGGTGGTCTCGGTCAGCGCCAGGTCGGGATGGTAGGCGGCCCCGGGTGTGTCCTGCACGCAGTGCACCGGCCAGGGGCCGCCGCGGTGCGCGAAGCTCACATGGTCGATGGGATGCCAGTCCCGGGAGGCGACCACCAGGGCGCCCGCCTGGCGGGCCGCCTCCATCTGGGCGTTGATGCCCGGCACCAGGGCGCTGCCGCCCTCGACGGCCAGGGCGCCCCCTTCGCAGAAGTCGTTCTGCATATCGACCACCAGCAGGACATCGTGCGGGCCGTAATCCAGTTGCCGTGTCATGGGTGACCTCCATGGCGGTTGGCGTATGTACTCCTCAGCGTATCCCCTGAAGCGCCCTTCGTGTAGGGCAGGCACGCCGTGACGCATGGGTCAAGCCGCGCAGACCGGAAGATCGGGAATCGAATAAGGAGCTGATGCGGATCAATCTTGCCGACGCGGATCAGCCGCGGGCCTCAAGCAGGCGCCCGAGATGCCGACATTGCGATCACATCACAAGCACAACAGCTCATGCCACGCGCCTTACACGCCACTCTTGGATATCACACCCGGTTAGGCAGGAAGACCCTCATGAAACACCTTCTTCATCGTATTCCCATGTCGCGCAAGTTTGCGCTGGCCCTGGCGTTGCCCCTGCTGGTGATTGCCTGGCTGGCCGGCACCGGCATCGTCGAGCGCCAGCAGCTGGTCGGCAACATGGCCGAGGTCGAGCGCATGACCGCCCTGGCCACCCAAATGGGCGACCTCGTCCACGAGCTGCAGGTCGAGCGCGGCATGTCGGTGGGCTACCTGGGCAGCGGTGGCGATACCTTCGCCGGCCAGCTCGGGGAGCAGCGCCGCAAGGTGGACCGGCACATCGAGGCCTTCGCCTCGCGCCAGGCGCAGCTGAACCTGGAGGCAGGGGACGCGATCGTCGCCGAGCGTCTCACCTCCGCCGAGTCGCATCTGGCATCGCTGGACGACCTGCGGAGCCGAGTCGACGCCCTGCAGGCCGACCGTGACGAGGTGATCGAGACCCTCACCATGCTGATCGACGATCTGGTCGCAGCGGTGGGGCGGATGTCCTCACTGACCGACCAGGGGCCGGTGTCCCGGCGCCTGGCCGCCTACTATGCGCTGATGGAAATGAAAGAGACCGCCGGCATCGAGCGCGCGGTGCTGACCGGGGCCTTCGCCCAGGATGGCATGTCGTCGGCCGTCTACCGGCAGTTCGTGCTGCTGCTGGGCGAGGAGTCGGCCTTCGAGGAGAGCTTCTATGCCCTGGCCACCCCGGCGCTACGTGAGCGTCTGGAGGCGGCGATGGACCATGACGAGGCGAGCCAGCTGGGGATGATGCGCCAGATCGCCCTCACTCGCGGCATCGAGGGCGGCTACAGCATCGGCGCCCAGCGCTGGTTCGACATGCAGACGCGCAAGGTCGAGCGGCTCAAGGAGGTGGAGGACGCCATGGCCGCCGAGATCGGCGAGCGGGTCGCCGGGCTCGCCGCCCAGGCCCGCGGCGCCCTGCTGCTGTACGCCCTGCTGTCAGGGCTCTCGGCGCTGGTCGCCATCGTGCTGTCGGTACTGATCGTGCGCAGCATCCTGGGGCCGCTGCGCCAGGCCCTGGCCGATATCCAAGCCCGCGGCGGCGACCTGACCCAGCGCCTGGCGGTGCCGGGCAGCGACGAGCTCTCCCGACTCTATGCCGCCTTCAACGACGCCACCGCCAGCATGGAAGCACTGGTCGCCAGTATCCAGCAGGGGGCTCAGGGGGTGGGCTCGGCCAGCGGTGAGATCGCCCAGGGCAACGAGGACCTGGCCAGTCGCACCGAGGAGCAGTCCTCCTCCCTGGTGGAAACCGCCACCAGCATGGAGCAGATGACCGCCACGGTGCGTCAGTCGGCGGACAGCGCCCAGGAGGCCCGGGGCAAGACCGACCAGGTGGCCGAGCGTTCGGAGCAGGCCAGCCGGGTGGCCGGCGAGGCCCGCGACGCCATGCAGGCGATCTTCGAGGCCAACCGCCAGGTCACCGCCATCGTCGAGGCGATCGACGGTATCGCCTTCCAGACCAACCTGCTGGCGCTCAACGCTTCGGTGGAAGCGGCCCGGGCTGGCGAGCATGGCCGCGGCTTCGCGGTGGTGGCCGGGGAGGTGCGCCAGCTAGCCAGCCGCAGCGCCGAGGAGGCCGAGCGAATCCGCCGGCTGATCGCCGACAACGCCAAGCGGGTGCAGACCGGCGACGGTCTGGTCAACGAAACCCACGGGGCGCTGAGCGAGATTGCCAGCGAGGTGCGCCAGGTGGCCGGCCTGGTGGCGGAGATGTCGGCAGCGACCAGTGAGCAGTCGGCGGGCATCGAGCAGATCAACCAGGCGGTATCGCAGCTCGAGCAGACCACCCAGGAGAACGCCGCCCTGGTCGAGCAGGTGGCGGCGGCCAGCCGTTCGCTGGACGGCCAGGCCGGCGAGATGGCGCAGCTGATCGCGCGCTTCAAGGTCGGCGAGGCGGCGGCTGGACGGGAGGTTGGCGGCTTGCTGCCGCAGCCAGGCTGAGCCTAGTAGCCGTCGGCGGGGTTCACCGTGGCCTGGGGCTCGCCGGCCTCGAAGGCGCGCAGCGCCTCGGCCACCTGGTCCAGTGCCTCGCCCAGCGGGGTGGGGCCGGCCATGTGCGGGGTGACCCAGACGCGCGGATGGCGCCATAGCGGGTTGGTTTCGGGCAGCGGCTCCTCGGGGAAGGCGTCGAGCAGCGCGCCGCGCAGCCGCCCCTCGGTGTCACCATCGCCCAGGGCGTCCAGCAGCGCGGCCTCGTCGATCAGGGTGCCGCGCCCCGGATTGATCAGGCTGGCTCCCTCGGGCAGCCGCGCCAGGGCCTCTGCGTCGATGACATGGCGCGTCGCCGGGGTGTCCGGGAGCAGCAGTACCAGGGTGCGCACCTGGCCGAGCAGCGCCTCGAGCCCCTCATCGCCGTGATGGCAGACGATGCCATCGAGGCGCTTCGGCGAGCGGCTCCAGCCGTGCACCGGGAAACCGTCGTCGGCCACCATGGCCGCCACCCGGGCGCCGATAGCACCCAGCCCCAGCACGCCCACCGCCCAGTCGGCCTTGTCGATCACCGCATGCTCCCGCCACTGCCGGTCCTGCTGCTGGCGGCGGTAGCGGTCGAAGTCGCGCTGGAAGTGCAGGATGCCGTAGCGCACATAGTCGCCGATCAGCTCCGCCATGCCGGCGTCGCGAAGCTTGACGATGGGGACTCCCTCGGGAAGGCCGGGGTTGCCCAGCAGGGCGTCGACCCCGGCGCCCAGGTTGACGATGCCCTTGAGCCGGCGCTGCTCCTGTAGCAGCGACGCCGGCGGCTTCCAGACCGCCAGGTAGTCGGCGTCGCGGCGCTGGGCCTCGGGTGCCTCGCTGGTCACCACCTCGGCATCGGGTAGCCTGTCGGACAGGGCGTCGCGCCACTGGTCGGCGGCGTCGATGTGGACTACCACTTTCATAACCTTCTCCTTGGAACTGGCCCGTTTCATCTTGGAAGGCCGGGGGCCGGGGAGCAAGCGCCGGGCCCGGTGAATCGGGATATCAGGAAATGCTTGACCGGCTACCAGGGGTTGGCAGTAACCTCCACCCAAGGGGGCTTGCCCCACTGCCTGGCGCATTGACCGGTGTGGCTCCCCGGTCCGGCACTTCGTCAGTGAGTCGTCACCCTGGCCCGGCCTTCTCCCCACCGCGAGAGGGCCGATTTTCTTGATGCTGCGATGGCGAGTGGCCCTATGACTGAGGTAACCCTGCCTTTCACCCGCGAGGAGTATGCCAGCCGCCTGTGGAAGGTGCGTGCCGAGATGGCCGGTCGAGGCATCGACGTGCTGGTCATCAGCGACCCCTCCAACATGGCCTGGCTCACCGGCTATGACGGCTGGTCCTTCTACGTGCATCAGTGCGTGCTGGTGGGGCTCGAGGGGCAGCCGGTGTGGTACGGCCGGCGCATGGACGCCAACGGGGCGCTGCGCACCTGCTGGATCGATCCGGAGAATATCACCTACTACCCGGACTACTACGTCCAGAACCCGGACATGCACCCCATGGACTATCTGGCCCAGTCGATCATGCCCGATCGCGGCTGGCATCAGGGCGTGGTGGGGCTGGAGATGGACAACTACTACTTCTCGGCCAAGGCCTACCAGAGCCTGCTGAGGGAGCTGCCCCACGCCCGCTTCCTGGACGCCAACTCGCTGGTCAACTGGTGCCGGGCGATCAAGTCGCCCCAGGAGATCGACTACATGCGCGTGGCCGGCAAGATCGTCGAGGGCATGCACTCGCGCATCCTCGAGGTGATCGAGCCGGGCCTGCCCAAGAGCAAGCTGGTCTCGGAGATCTACCGGGTGGGGATCGAAGGCTGGGTGGACGACAGCGGCAAGGTCTTCGGCGGCGACTACCCCGCCATCGTGCCGATGCTGCCCACCGGCAAGGACGCCGCCGCGCCTCACCTCACCTGGGACGACACCCCCTTTCGCGAGGGCGAGGGGACCTTCTTCGAGATCGCCGGGGTGTTCAAGCGCTACCATGCGCCGATGTCGCGCACCGTCTACCTGGGCAAGCCGCCCCAGGACTTCGTGCGCGCCGAGTCGGCGCTGCTGGAGGGCATCGAGCTCGGTCTCGCCGTGGCCAAACCCGGCAATCGCACGGCGGACATCGCCATGGCGCTGGGGACGGCCATGGACAAGTACGGCTTCGACCGCGGCGGTGCGCGCTGCGGCTACCCCATCGGCATCAGCTATCCGCCGGACTGGGGCGAGCGCACCATGAGCCTGCGCCCCTCCGACGAGACGGTCCTGCAGCCGGGCATGACGTTTCACTTCATGCCCGGCATGTGGCAGGACGACTGGGGGCTCGAGATCACCGAGAGCATCCTGATCACCGAGACCGGCTGCGAGACCCTGGCCAACTTCCCGCGCCAGCTTTTTGTGCGCTAAAGGAGGCTGCTTTTCACTTTGGCGTGAATCTAATCTGCAGGCTGTATGGTGGGAGGTCGGCGGTTCGATGCTGCGAAGTAGGCGCCTGGGTTCCTTCCGGCAGTGCTGCGCACTGCTTCGCGCGCTGAAGCGCCCTCCCACCGGATGGGCCACCGAAGGTAGGGAAACGAAGCGTCGAACCGGAGCTGAAGTCGAGGCGTCGAGCCGTCCCTCCCACACAGGCATTTCACGCTAGTTTGCGAAGAGCTTACAAGGAGACCCTGACTATGACCAAGCGTCCCAGCCCCATCAGCGCCACCGTCGATTTCGATGCCGACGGCGTCCAGCACGGCTTCCTCAAGCTGCCGATCTCCACCGACGAGTCGGCCTGGGGGGCGGTGATGATTCCGATCACCGTGGTCAAGAACGGCGAGGGCCCCACCGCGCTGCTCACCGGCGGCAACCACGGCGACGAGTACGAGGGCATCACCTCGCTGCTCAAGCTATCGAGCCAGCTCAAGGCCGAGGAGGTCAGCGGCCGGGTGATCATCGTGCCCTGCATGAACACCCCGGCGGTGACGGCCGGCAAGCGCACCTCAGGCCTCGACGGCGGCAATCTCAACCGCAGCTTTCCCGGCGACCCGGACGGCAACGTTACCGAGAAGATCGCCGACTACTTCACCCGGGTGATGGTGCCCATATGCGACGTGGTGCTCGACCTGCACTCCGGCGGGCGCACCCTGGACATCATCCCCTTCGGCGCCTCCCATGTGCTGGACGACCCCGAGCAGCAGCGCCAGGCGCTCGAGGGCGCCAAGGCCTTCGGCGCCCCCTACGCCATGATGATGTTCGAACTCGACGCCGCGGCTCTCTTCGACACCGCCGTGGAGAGCCAGGGCAAGGTCTTCGTGGCCACCGAGCTCGGCGGGGGCGGCACCTCCACCCCCGAGAGCATGGCGATCACCGAGCGCGGCGTGCGCAATTTCCTCATCCACTACGGCCTGATGGCCGGCGAAGTGGCCATGCCGAGCGAGCCCCAGGTCTACCTCGATATGCCCGACGCCAGCTGCTACGTGCAGAGTGAACACTCGGGCGTGCTGGAACTCTGCCACGCCCTGGGCGAGCGGGTCGAAAAAGGCGAGGTGGTGGCCCGGGTCTACGACATGACCCGCAGCGGCAGCGCCCCCGTGGAGTACCGCGCCAGCCGCAGCGGCGTGCTGGCAGCGCGGCGTCACACGGCGCTGGTCAACATGGGCGACACCGTCGCGGTGATCGCCGATGTCGTCGACTCCCTGGGCTGAGGGTGCCGGAATCGCCATGAAACTGGATCGTTACGACCTGAAGATCCTCGAGATCCTCTCCCGGGATGGCCGCATCACCAAGTCCAAGCTGGCCGAGGCGATCAATCTCTCGGTCAGCCCCTGCTGGGAGCGGGTGCGGCGCCTGGAGCGGGCCGGCATCATCGAGGGCTACAGCGCGCGGATCAATGCCGCGGCGCTGGTCAAGCGCACGCCGGTGTGGGTGCAGATCGAGCTCAAGGCCCATAATGCCGAGAGCTTTGCCCGCTTCGAGGCGCTGGTTCACGCCACCCCCGAGGTTACCGAGTGCGTGGCGGTGGGCGGCGGCATGGACTACCTGATCAAGGTGGAGACCGACTCCATCGACGCCTACCAGCGGCTCATCGACGCCTGGCTCACCGGTGAGGCCGGCATCGAGCGCTACTTCACCTATATCGTGACCAAGACGGTCAAGCAGACACGGCCGGATCAGCTGCCCCGGGAGCCGGCCTGAGGCCCGGGGCAGGCCCTCGATGGCTAACGCTAATTCAGCGTTGATGTCATGTCGTCGCCAATTGACTTAAGCTTCAGGGAGCAGGTGAGCCACTGCTCACCCGTGACGGGCGATCCCGCTGGTGCCTATTTTCATGAAATTGCGAAGGCAACCGGGCCGTGCCGGACCCGCGTAGCCGAATGTTTCGAGATCGCCTGAGGCAGAGAGAACCATCATGACCTATTTCACCATTGCCGGGGTGCAGATGCATGCCCTGCACCACGGCGACAATACCGAGGCCATGCGCCACCGGGTCGACGTGCTGATGAGCCGTTTTCCCCAGGTGCAGATGGTGCTGTTCAGCGAGCTGATGCCCATGGGCGCATCGCCGCACCACGCCCAGCCGCTGCCCAGTGCCACCGAGGGGCTGTTCTGCCAGCTTGCCGAGCAGCATCGCATCTGGCTGATTCCCGGCTCGATGTTCGAGCAGGCCGAGGGCCAGGTCTACAACACCCTGTCGGTCATCAACCCCCACGGCCAGGTGGTGGCGCGCTACCGCAAGCAGTTTCCCTTCCGTCCCTACGAGGCCGGGGTGGAGAGCGGCAGTGAGTTCGTCACCTTCGACGTGCCCAACGTGGGGCGCTTCGGGGTGTCGATCTGCTATGACATGTGGTTCCCCGAGACCACCCGGACGCTGGCCGCCATGGGCGCCGAGGTGATCCTGCATCCCACCATGACCGACACCATCGACCGCGACATCGAGCTTTCCATCGCCCGCACCAACGCCGCGGTCAACCAGTGCTACTTCTTCGACATCAACGGCGCCGGGGCCATCGGCAACGGCCGCTCCATCGTGGTGGGGCCCTCCGGCGACGTCATCCACCAGGCCGGCACCGGCGAGGAGGTCATGCCCATCGAGGTGGACATGAACCGGGTGCGCCGCGAGCGGGAGACCGGCCTGCGCGGGCTTGGCCAGCCGTTGAAGAGCTTCCGCGACCGTCGGGTCGACTTCTCACTCTACCGCAGCGAGACCGGCTCGTCGGCGTTCCTCGATACCTTGGGCCCGCTGGCCAAGCCCCTGCGTGCCGATATCGAGGAGTACTGAGCACCGGGCGGCCCAGCGATGCGACCCCCAGGCGCGATAAAGGAGACACCGCCATGCTGGAGAACCTGATTCGAGCGCTGCGCCGCCTGCTGGGCCGACCCTCGGCTTCCGCCGATGCCCCGCCTTCCCCCGGACCAGAGGCGTCCGGTGGGCCGACCGCCGGGACGCCTTCCGCCACCGATGGAGCGACAACGATGAGCAAAATAACAAGCATTGCCGATGTTCGCCGCCACTTCCGCAACAACAAGGAGCCGATCTACTTTATCTCCGCCACCAACTTCAACCTGCTGGGGATCGGCGACTGGGTGGGGAATTTTCGCCATATCAACTACATCGACTGCTTCGACGGCCAGCAGCGCAACGTCTTCGTACCCAAGGAGAAGTTTCCCCGCGACTTCGAGAGCATCGAGGACATCAACAACTACCTGCTCGAGCACAAGGAGGTCATCGACTTCATCCAGTCGCGGGCCGACGGTGAGAATGCCGGCACCGCCGCCTTCCTGATGTTTGACGAGCACACCGAAGCCGTGTGCCAGCAGCTGGGGCTCAAGGTGGCCTTTCCGCCGGCGGCGCTTCGCTCGCGCATGGACAACAAGATCGAGACGGTGCGCATCGGCAACAAGGCCGGCGTGCCCAGCGTGCCCAACGTGCTGGCCAGGGTGGGCAGCTACCAGGAGCTCTGCGAGGTGAGCCAGGAGCTGGGCACCGACCTGGTGGTGCAGACCGCCTTCGGCGACTCCGGCCACACCACCTTCTTCATTGCCAGCGAGGACGACTACTACAAGCACGCCGAGGAGATCGAGGCCGAGCCCGAGGTCAAGATCATGAAGCGCATCAACTGCCGCGGCTCGGCCATCGAGGCCTGTGCCACCCGCTGCGGCACTGTGGTCGGCCCCTTGATGACCGAGCTGGTCGGCTTCAAGACCCTGACCCCCTACAAGGGCGGCTGGTGCGGCAACGAGATGTTCGCCGGGGCCTTCTCCCAGGAGATCCGCGACAAGGCCCGGGAGTACACCTTCCAGTTCGGCGAGGCGCTGCGCGAGGAGGGCTACCGCGGCTACTTCGAGCTCGACTTCCTGATCGACATGGACAGCGGCGACGTCTATCTCGGCGAGCTCAATCCGCGGGTGACCGGCGCCAGCTCGCTCACCAACGTGGCGGCCTTCGCCCACTCCGATATCCCGCTGTTCCTCTTCCACCTGCTGGAGTTCTCCGATCTCGACTTCGAGCTCGACATCGAGGAGATCAACGAGCGCTGGTCCCACCCCGACAGCGTCGACAGCTGGAGCCAGCTGGTGATCAAGCATACCGACGAGAGCGTCGACCTGCTCACTTCCGCCCCGCGCACCGGGGTGTGGAAGATGGCCGAGGACGGCAGCATCGCCTATGACCACTACAGCTACCACCCCCACGCCGCCGAGAACGAGCAGGAAGGCTTCTTCCTGCGCATCAGCGGGGCCGGCGATTTCCGCTACGAGGGGGCGGACCTGGGCATCCTGATCACCCGCGGGCGCCTGATGGACGACGATTTCCAGCTCACCGAGCGCGCCAAGGCGTGGATCGACGGCATTCGCGACCAGTACCTGGGCCAGTCGCTGCAGGACCCGGTGGTGGAGCAGGTCGCGGTCAACCACGCCGTGGGTGGCGGCAACTTCAAGATCCTGTGAGCGGGGAGCGCGGCGCTGCCCCTCGCGGCGCGCCGCCGGCCGATATGGACAAGACGCTGGTGTTCCAGAGTGTGCATGAGGCGATGCCGGGGCCCAAGTGGCGTGGGCTGTTCGACACCCACTGGCCGGCCTACGAGGCCTGGTACCTCAGCGAGGGCGAGCGCGAGCGGCCGGGCTATCTGGCCTGCCTCAACGCGCTGCGCCGGCACATGCCGGAGCTGCTGCCGAGCTACCGGGCGCTCTGCGAGCTGGCCGGGGGCGGCGATCTGGCGGCGCGCTTCCTGAGTCTCTACCAGCCGCCGCCCTATATCACCGGCTGCTCCCAGGCGGTGCTGGCGCGTCCCGGTGCCACCCTGCTGGCGCGCAACTACGACTATCCGCCGGAGCTTTGCGAAGGGAGCGTGCTCTACACCCGCTGGAACGGGCGCGGCGTGATCGCCATGACCGACTGCCTGTGGGGCGTGCTCGACGGCATGAACGACCGGGGGCTCGCCGTCTCGCTGGCCTTCGGCGGGCGCAAGGCGGTGGGGGAGGGCTTCGGGGCGCCGATCATCCTGCGCTATATCCTGGAGTTCTGCCACAGCGTGCCCGAGGCGGCCGAGGTGCTGGCACGAGTGCCGACCCATATGGCCTACAACATCACCGTGGCCGACAGCGCCGGGCGCTACGTCACGGCGATGATCGGCCCCGATCGCCGGGCCAGCATCCGCCGCGTGCCGGTGGCCACCAACCATCAGAAGAAGATCGAGTGGTACGCCCATGCGCTGGCCTCCGAGACCCTGATCCGCGAGCGCCAGCTCTCTATCCTGGTGGACGATGAGGCCACCACCGAGGAGCGGCTGATCTCGGCCTTCTTCTCACCGCCGCTGTTTCGCCACGACTACGCCCGCGGCCTGGGCACGGTGTACACCGCCGTCTACCGCCCCGGGGAGGGGCGCGCCCAGTTCCACTGGCCCGGTCGCTGGTGGGATCTCACGTTCGACGACTTTCCGGAGGAGCGACTGACGGTGCGCTATGGCGCGCGCAATCTTACCGCCGGCTAGGCGTTTCCGGAGCGTCGACGACAGCGGCCGACAATAATCAACATACGAAGGTGGCGTCATGCAAGAGACCAACCATTCCGATACGTCCTACTCGGCGCTGGGCTTCTATCACAAGATCTCCCACCTGCGTGCCGACACCTGGAATGCACTGAAGCGCGACCTCGGCATCCTGGTGCGGCTCGACGACGAGAGCCGCGCCAAGAACCTGATCAAGGCCATCGACGTCAAGCTGACGCGGCTCGAGATCATCGAGGACTACCACGCCTTTCCCTCCAAGGAGGACTTTCGCCATCTCTGGTCGCTGTTCGACCGCGAGGAGTACACGCTGCTGGAGAAGGTGGTCAAGCGGCTGGTGCGAGCGCTGATCAGCGAGTCCTACCGGCGCCGCCACGTGGACCTCTCCGAGACCGATGCCGATGCCGAGGATCTCGAGACCCTGGACGCCCTGGCCCAGCTGCGCCACGGCCACCCGGCCTCCAACAGCTCGGCGCAGCCCTACTTCGAGCTGCTGGTCGTCGACAACCTCTCCGCCCAGGAAGAGGAGGTGGTCCGCGAGGCCTTCCGCAACATGCGCCGCCCCGAGGACCGCTTCGTCTACGACGTGGTCACGGTGAGAAGCTTCGAGGACGCGCTGATCGCGGTGCTGGTCAATCCCAATATCCAGGCCTGCCTAATCCGCTATGAGTTTCCCTACAAGTCCAAGTACAACCTAAGCGCCCTGCGCAACTACCTGGAGGGGCTCTCCGAGAAGGCACTGGAGAGCCAGACCGAGGCCGAGCGCAGCATCCTGCTCAGCTCGATGATCCACGAGCTGCGCCCGGAGATCGACCAGTTCCTGGTCACCAGCGGCGACGTGGAGGCCACCGCGAGCCGCGACATCCGCTACTTCAATCGCATCTTCTATCGCGAAACCGACTACATCGAGCAGCACCACACCATCCTGCGCGCCATCGACAGCCGCTATCGCACGCCCTTCTTCGACGCCCTGCGCGAGTACAGCAAGAAGCCCACCGGCGTCTTCCACGCCATGCCCATCTCCCGGGGCAAGTCGGTGACCCGCTCTCACTGGGCGGGGCAGATGATCGACTTCTACGGCATCAATATCTTCCTGGCCGAGACCTCGGCCACCTCCGGCGGGCTCGATTCGCTGCTGCAGCCCTACGGGCCGATCAAGAAGGCCCAGGAGTATGCCGCTAGGGCCTTCGGCGCCCGCCAGAGCTTCTTCGTCACCAACGGCACCTCCACGGCCAACAAGATCGTCGTTCAGGCGCTGATCAAACCCCGCGACATCGTGCTGATCGACCGCGACTGCCACAAGTCGCACCACTACGGCATGGTGCTGGCCGGCGCCCACGTCAGCTACCTGGACTCCTACCCGCTTCACGACTACTCCATGTACGGGGCGGTGCCGCTGCGGGAGATCAAGAAGACCCTGCTCAAGTACAAGCGCGCCGGGCAGCTCGACAAGGTGAAGATGCTGCTGCTCACCAACTGCACCTTCGACGGCGTGGTCTACAACGTGCGCCGGGTGATGGAGGAGTGCCTGGCGATCAAGCCCGACCTGGTGTTCCTGTGGGACGAGGCGTGGTTCGCCTTCGCCGGTTTCAACCCCACCTATCGCCCCCGCACCGCCATGCACACCGCCCGCACCCTGCGCTACCGCTACCGCAGCGACAGCTATCGGGAGGAGTACGCGGCCTGGAAGGCCGAGTTCGATGCCCTCGACCCGGACGATGACGCCACCTGGCTCGACAACCGCCTACTGCCCGACCCCGAGGCGGTGCGCATCCGCGCCTATGCCACCCACTCCACCCACAAGACCCTGACCTCGCTGCGCCAGGGGTCAATGATCCATGTGTGGGACCAGGACTTCCGCCAGAAGGTCGAGGCGCCGTTCCACGAGGCCTACATGACCCACACCTCCACCTCGCCCAACTACCAGATCCTCGCCTCGCTGGACGTGGGGCGCATGCAGGCCGAGATGGAGGGCTTCGAGCTGGTCCACGCCCAGGTGGAGGCGGCGCTGTCGCTGCGCGAGCAGCTCTACAGCCACCCGCTGCTGCAGAAGTATTTCCGGGTGCTCAAGAACGCCGACCTGGTGCCGGCGGAGTATCGCGAGTCCGGGGTCGAGTCCTACTACGACCCGGTCACCGGCTGGAACGCCATGGAGGAGGCCTGGGCCCGGGACGAGTTCGTGGTCGACCCCAGCCGGGTGACCATCGCCATCGGCGCCACCGGCGTCGACGGCGATGCCTTCAAGAACGACTACCTGATGAACAAGTACGGTATCCAGATCAACAAGACCTCGCGCAACACCGTGCTGTTCATGACCAACATCGGTACCACCCGGGGCTCTATCGCCTACCTGCTCGACGTGCTGATCAAGCTGGCCAAGGAGTTCGAGTACCGCTGGGAGGAGAGCAGCCGCCCCGAGCGCAAGATCATCGAGCATCACGTGCGCTCGCTGACCCAGGAGCTGCCGCCGCTGCCCGACTTCAGTCGCTTCCATGACGCCTTCCGGCCCAATCCCGCCGGCGACACCCCCGAGGGCGATATCCGGCGCGCCTATTTCCTGAGCTATGACGAGGAGAACACCGAGTACCTGCGCTTCGACAACGGCGAGCTGCAGGGCGAGATGCGGGCCGGGCGCGACGTGGTCTCGGCGAGCTTCGTGATTCCCTATCCGCCGGGGTTCCCGGTACTGGTGCCGGGCCAGGTGATCAGCGAGGAGATCCTCTATTTCCTGCAGGCCCTGGACGTCACCGAGATCCACGGCTACCGCCCCGAGCTCGGCCTGATCGTGTTCACCGAGGCGGCCCTGGCCGATCCACCGGCGGGCTGAGTCGGCCGCTGCGGTCGCGCCCAAGGGGCGCGGCCAGGCCGCAGAAGAAATCGACGACTTAACGCGTCAGGACGAAAAATATCGCAACTCGCCAGGCGCTCGATCGAAAAGTCCTTCCCCTTCAAAGCCTTTACCCTATGGTCATCGAGCGGCCAGACGGCCGCTCGACCATTTTGACCATCACCGGCCATCTCCACGATCCGCGGGCCGGTGCATTCAGGGGAGGTGCCGCATGAACATGAAGCTGGCCAGGACGCTGTCCACCATGCTCGACGATCCGCGTCTTTTCCGTCAGTACGCCTATGTCGACGGCAAGTGGACCCACGGCGAGGGCGGTCGCGAAGAGGCCGTCTTCGATCCGGCCACCGGCGAGGCGCTGGGCCATATCCCCTGGCTCGAGGCACACCAGATCCAGGCTGCCGTGGACGCCGCCGATGCCGCCTTCGTGCACTGGCGGGCGCTGCGCGCCGACGAGCGCTGCGAGCGGCTGCTGGCCTGGCACGACCTGATCCTCGCCAACCGCGAGGACCTGGCCATCATCATGACCCTGGAGCAGGGCAAGCCACTGCCGGACGCCCGCGGTGAGGTGGAGTATGGCGCCAGCTTCGTGCGCTGGTTCGCCGAGGAGGGCAAGCGCACCTTCGGCGAGACCATTCCCAGCCACATTCCCAGCGCGGCGCTGGGCACGATCAAGGAGCCGCTGGGAATCGCGGCGCTGATCACGCCCTGGAACTTCCCGCTGGCGATGATCACCCGCAAGGCCGCCGCGGCCTTGGCCGCCGGCTGCTCGGTGATCGTCAAGCCGGCCGGCGAGACCCCCTTCTCGGCGCTGGCGCTGGCGGAGCTGGCCGAGCGCGCGGGCATTCCCGCCGGGGTCTTCAACGTGGTGCTGGGCGAGCCCGCGGAAGTCTCCAAGCTGCTGTGTGCGGAAGAGCGGGTCAAGGCGCTGTCGTTCACCGGCTCCACCCGGGTCGGACGGCTGCTGCTGGAGCAGAGCGCCCAGACGGTGAAGCGCGTCTCCCTGGAACTGGGCGGCAACGCCCCCTTTATCGTCGGCCCGGACATGGACCCCAAGGAGGCCGCCTATGCGGCGGTGGCCGCCAAGTTTCAGACCGCGGGGCAGGACTGCCTGGCCGCCAACCGCATCCTGGTGCACGAGTCGATCCATGACGACTTCGTCGCGCATTTCGCCGAGCGCATGGCGGCGCTGACCGTGGGCAACGGCCTGGAAGGCGAGGTCGACCTGGGCCCGCTGATTCACCGCCAGGCGGTGGAGAAGGCCGCGGCCATCGTCGACGACGCCCTTTCCCGCGGGGCGACCCTGGTGGCCGGCGACCAGAGCGCCGCGCCCGGCGAGAACTTCTTCATGCCGGTGCTGCTCACCGGGGTAACGCCGCAGATGAAGGTGTGGCGCGAGGAGAACTTCGCCCCGGTGGCGGGGGTGACCGCCTATCGGGACGATGAGGAAGTGATCGCCATGGCCAACGATACCGAGTATGGTCTTGCCGCCTACGTCTACACCCACGACATCCGCCGCATCTGGAAGCTGCTGCGGGCGCTGGAGTACGGCATGGTCAGCGTCAACTCGGTGAAGATGACCGGCCCCCCCGTGCCCTTCGGCGGCGTCAAGCAGTCGGGCCTGGGCCGCGAGGGCGGCATCACCGGCATCGATGAGTATCTGGAGACGAAGTACTACTGCCTGGGCGGCCTGGGTTCAGTCTCCGGGAGCTGATCCCTGCCCCTGTGGGAGGCCGGCTCTGCCGGGCGATTGTCGCCGCAGGCGCCCGGGTGCCTTCCGGCAGTGCTGCGCACTGCTTCGCGCGCTGAAGCGTCCTCCCACCGGATGGGCCACCGAGGGTAGGGAAACCTATTGTGGGAGGCCGGCTCTGCCGGGCGATTGGCGCCCCAGGCGCCCGGGGTCCTTCCGGCAGTGCTGCGCACGGCTTCGCGCGCTGAAGCGCCCTCCCACCGGATGAGCCGCCGAAGGTAGGGAAACCCAAGGTGGGAGGCCGGCTCTGCCGGGCGATTGTCGCCGCAGGCGCCCGGGTGCCTTCCGGCAGTGCTGCGCACTGCTTCGCGCGCTGAAGCGTCCTCCCACCGGATGGGCCACCGAGGGTAGGGAAACCTATTGTGGGAGGCCGGCTCTGCCGGGCGAAGGCGCCGATAGGTGCCCCTGGGTATCCGAAATTGAAACCTCTCCCCGGCGGGACGCCGGGGAGCCTTGAGAAGAGAGAGCGAAATGAACCAGCAGCACAGGGAACTGATCGACCGCGACCGCAAGGTGACCTTTCACGCCTCCACCCACCTGCGCGACTTCGCCCATGGCGATGCGCCGGGCCGGGTGATCACCGGCGGCAAGGGCATCCATATCCGCGACAAGGACGGCCGCGAGTTCATCGACGCCTTCGCGGGCCTCTACTGCGTCAATATCGGCTACGGGCGCACCGAGGTGGCCGAGGCGATCTATCAGCAGGCCCTGGAGCTCTCCTACTATCACACCTACGTGGGCCACGCCAACGAGCCCCAGATCGCGCTGTCCGAGAAGATCCTCGAGCTCGCCGGCCCCGGCATGTCCAAGGTCTACTACGGCCTGGGCGGCAGCGACGCCAACGAGACCCAGCTCAAGATCGTGCGCTACTACAACAACGTGCGCGGCCTGCCGCAGAAGAAGAAGGTCATCTCGCGCATGCGCGGCTACCACGGCTCGGGGCTCGCCACTGGCTCGCTCACCGGGCTCAAGGCGTTCCACGACCAGTTCGACCTGCCCATGGCCGGCATCCTGCACACCGAGGCGCCGTTCTACTACCAGCGCGCCGCCGAGCTGGAGGGCATGAGCGAGCGCGAGTTCTCGCAGCATTGCGCCGGCAAGCTCGAGGAGATGATCCTGGCCGAAGGGCCCGACACCGTGGCCGCCTTCATCGGCGAGCCGGTGCTCGGCACCGGCGGCATCGTGCCGCCGCCGGAGGGCTACTGGGAGGCGATCCAGGCGGTGCTGGCCAAGTACGACGTGCTGCTGATCGCCGACGAGGTGGTGTGCGGCTTCGGGCGCATCGGCACCGACTTTGGCAGCCACTTCTACGGCATCAAGCCCGACCTGATCACCGTCGCCAAGGGGTTGACCAGCGCCTACCAGCCGCTTTCCGGGGTGATCGTCGGCGACCGCGTCTGGCAGGTGCTGGAAGCCGGCACCGGCGAGTACGGCCCCATCGGCCACGGCTGGACCTACTCCGGCCACGCCCTGGGCTGCGCCGCCGGCCTGGCCAACCTGGCGATCATCGAGCGCGAGGGCCTGGCCGCCAACGCCGCCGAGACCGGCGCCTACCTGCAGCAGCAGATGCAGGCCGCCTTCGGCGACCATCCCATCGTCGGCAACGTGCGCGGCGTGGGCATGCTGGCGGCGCTGGAGTTTTCGGTCGCCCCCGAGCAGCGGGCGGCCTTCGACCCGGCCCTCAAGGTGGGCCCGCGTATCGCCGCCGCGGCGCTCGACGAGAACCTGATCGCCCGCGCCATGCCCCAGGGCGACATCCTGGGTTTTGCGCCGCCGCTGGTCACCACTCGTGCCGAGGTCGACGAGATCGTTGCCCGGGTCCGCCGCGCGGTGGATGGGGTCACCGATGCCCTGGTGCGCGAGGGCGCCCTCCAGGCGGTGCGCGCCTGACGGCGCCCCAGCGCCACCAGTCAGCCAATGAGAGCGCCGCGGGGGAGACCCCGCGGCGCTCTCATGTGCTTGGCTTGAGTAGCCGGGGCTTGAGCCCGGCACCCCGTGGCCTCATGCTCTGTCATCGAGACCCAACCGAGGAGCGCGACGATGGCAACGGTACTGGCCTTCGATGTCTACGGCACCCTGATCGATACCCACGGCGTGGTGGCGGAGCTGGAAACCCGGCTTGGCAAGTCGGGCAGGCAGGGGCTGGCCGCCGAGTTCTCACGACGCTGGCGGGACAAGCAGCTGGAGTACAGCTTCCGCCGCGGCCTGATGGGCGCCTATGTGCCGTTTTCCCAATGCACCGAGGAGGCGCTGGCCTTCACCGATCGCGCCTTGCAGACGGCGCTTTCGGACAGCGACAAGGCCCACCTGATGGGCGTCTACGGCGAGCTGCCGGCCTTTGCCGAGGCGGCCGAAACCCTGGCGCGGCTGACCCGGGCCGGCGTGCGCTGCGCGGCCTTCTCCAACGGCACCCGGGAGGCGGTGGAGGCGCTGCTCGACCGGGCGGGCCTCGGCGAGCACTTCGAGACCGTGGTCAGCGTCGACGAGGTCAAGCGCTTCAAGCCCGATCCGGCGGTCTACGCCCACCTGCGCCACCGCCTCGATGTTGCCCCCGGCGATACCTGGCTGATCTCCAGCAACCCCTTCGACGTGATCGGCGCCCGTCACGCCGGCCTGCACGCCGCCTGGGTGCGCCGCACCCCCGAGGCCCCCTTCGACCCCTGGGGCGTCGAACCCGATATGACGGTGCCCGACCTGGACGCCCTGGCCGAGCGGCTGGCCTAGCAGCCTGTCATTGGTCAAATCCGACAGGCTGCCAGGACTCAGGCCACCGGCAGTCCGGCGGCCTTCCACTCCGGATAGCCCTCCTCGAAGCGCCGGACGCGATAGCCGAGCTGGCGCAGGCGCTGCACGGCCTCGTGGGAGAGGGCGCAATACGGCCCCCGGCAGTAGGCGACGATCTCCTTGTCCCGGGGCAGCCTCTCCAGCATCACCTCGAGCTGGGCCAGGGGGATGTTGATCGCCTCGGGCAGATGCCCGGCCTCGTACTCCTCCTCGGGTCGAACATCCAGCAGTGCCACCTGCCCGCTTTCCAGCTTGGCCAGCAGCTCACCTCGGGAGACCGCTTCCAGAGCCCCCTGGGCATCGTCGTCGGCAAATAGCCGGCCGACCAGGCGCTCCATTTCGGCCAGGTTGGTCTCGGCCACCTGGCGCAGCAGGCCCATCAGGGTGACGACGCGCTCATCGGTCAGGCGATAGATCATCTGCTTGCCGGCGCGCCTGGCAGTCACCAGGCCCGCTCGCCGCAGCTGCTGAAGATGCTGGGAGGCGTTCCCTACCGTGAGATCGGCGGTGCTCGCGAGCGTCTCAACCGGCGCCTCGCCCTGGGCCAGGCGCTCCAGCAGGGCCAGGCGGTGACCGTTGCCCAGGGCGCGGGCAACCAGGGCCAGGGTGTCGAGCAGTTGCTGTTGCGACGTCATCGTTGCATCTCTCGATGGAAAGCGGATACCCCCATTGTGCCGGTTGACAGAGGGTCATGCATAGAACCATCATTCTATCGATTCATAGAATGATGAAAAAGGAGCGACGCCATGCAGACCCTCATCGTCATCAACGATCCTCCCTACGGCACTGAACGACTCTACAATGGCCTGCGCCTCGCCCATGCGCTGCTCAAGCGCGAGAGCGAGGTGACCGTGTTTCTGATGGGCGATGCCGTGTCGGGCGCCAAGCGCGGCCAGCAAACTCCGGACGGCTTCTACAACGCCGAGCGCATGATCAAGCGCGTCACCGCCAAGGGCCGCGTGTTGCTGTGCGGCACCTGCATGGATGCTCGGGGAATCGCCGTCGACGAGCTGGTGTCGGGCGCGCAGCGCAGCACCATGGAAGCCCTGGCCGAGGCCACCGAGCAGGCCGACAAGGTGTTGATTTTTTGACGCGTACTGCTGGGTGCAGTCCTTAGGCACCCTGTGAACGGATTCAGCCGCGAAGGAGAGAGGCTCACATGACCCCCGCACGCTTGGAAAAATGCAACGTGGCCATTCTGGTCATCAGCCAGACGCTATTCATGGTGGCTTCGATCACCGTGATGACGCTGAGCGGGGTCATCGGTCAGCAGCTCAGCCCCGACCCGAGCCTGGCGACGCTGCCGATTGCCATGATGATGCTGGGCACGGTGATCTCGACCCTGCCGGCCTCGCTGTACATGAAGCGGGTGGGGCGGCGCCGCGGGTTCATCACGGGAGCGAGCCTGGGCGGCGTGCTCGGGGGGCTGATCAGCTTCGGCGCCGTTGCGGGGGGCACCTTCTGGTTGTTCTGTGCCGGCAACCTGCTGCTGGGCCTCTACCAGGGGTTCGCCATGTACTATCGCTTCGCGGCTGCCGACGTGGCCAGTGCCGCCTTTCGCAGCCGGGCGATCTCCTTCGTGATGGCCGGCGGGGTGGTCGCCGCCTTCCTCGGCCCCTGGAATGCCAGCGTGGCCACCGACCTGGTGGCTGGCGTGCCCGGCGGTGGCCCCTATCTGGTCATCGCCCTTCTCGCCCTGCTGGCCATTGGCCTGCTGACGCAGCTGCGGGTACCGCCCAGCGGCGAGCCCCAGCCCGGCGAGACGTCACGCTCCATGGCCACCATCGCCGCCCGGCCCGGCTTCCTGGTGGCGGTACTGGCCGGGGCGGTGGGCTACGCCATCATGGTGCTGGTGATGACCGCCACGCCGCTGGCCATGCGGGCCCGCGGCTTCGAGATGGCCCAGGTCGCCTTTATCATGCAGTGGCATGTGCTGGGCATGTTCGCCCCCTCATTCGTGACGGGTAGCCTGATCGCCCGTTTAGGTGTGTCGGCCATTCTGCTGGCCGGTACCGCCTTGCTGGCCGCCGCGGTCCTGGTCGCCAACCTCGGCGCCAGTCTCGGGCACTTCTGGGTGGCCCTCGTGCTCCTCGGCATCGGCTGGAATTTCCTCTTCGTGGGGGGCAGCGCGCTGCTGTCTTCGGTACATAGCGAGGCCGAACGCGGCAAGGTGCAGGGCATCAATGACCTCATCATCTTCGCGCTGGTGGCCATGGGGTCGCTGATGTCGGGGGCGCTGCTGCACCGCCTGGGCTGGGAGACCCTCAATCTGGCCATGCTGCCGGCGATACTGGCGGTGGCCCTGGCCACGCTATGGCTGCGTCGTGGTAGCCGTCGCGCGATGTCCCGTCCCGTCTAGCCCTGATCCGACGCGGCCGGGGACCGGCTATCGCCTCGCGCCGACCGGTGGGGGACGCCCGCTACAGGGTGATGAGTATGCCGCCGCTGGCGAGGAGGATGACCACCGCCCAGGCGGGCAGTTTCCAGACGCTGAGCAGAAGAAAACCGGTCAGCGCCAGGGCGAACTCCCGGGGACCGAGAATGGCGCTAGTCCAGACCGGCTGGTAGAGGGCAGCACCCAGGATGCCCACGACTGCCGCATTGGCGCCGCGCATCAGCGCCTGGGCGCTGTCCCAGCGACGAAAGCGGTTCCAATGCGGCAACACTGCCACCAACAGCAGCATTCCGGGCAGGAAGATCATCACCAGGGCCAGGGTGGCGCCGAAGACGCTGCCGCCGAGCGGTCCCATCACTGCCCCCAGATAGGAGGCAAAGGTGAATAGCGGCCCCGGTACGGCCTGGGCAGCGCCATAGCCGGCAAGGAACTCGTCCGCACCGACCCACCCGGATTGCACTACCTCGGCCTCGAGAAGCGGCAGCACCACATGCCCACCGCCGAACACCAGCGCACCGGCGCGATAGAAGGCGTCCATGACCGCCAGTGTCGTGGAGGGGGTGGCCCACGCCAGCAGCGGCAGTCCGACCAGCAGGGTCATGAAGGCCAGCCCCGCCAGGTAGCCGGCCCGAGGCGAGACGGGCAGTGCCATGGGCGTTACCTCCGCCTCGGCGTGAGCGCGACAAAGCACCATGCCGGCGAGGGCGCCGACCACGATGGCCGATACCTGGCCCAGCGGGCCGCTGACCAGCACAACGGTGAATACGGCCGCCAGTGCAATGCCGGCGCGCCGCTGATCGGGGCAGAGGCTTCGGGCCATGCCCCAGACGGCGTGGGCGACGATGGCCACCGCCGTCACCTTGAGGCCGTGGATAATGCCCTGGCTGACGGGGCCGTCAAGCGCGGCAGCACCCAAGGCGAACAGCACCAGCACGATGGCCGAGGGTAGCGTGAAGGCCGCCCACGCCGCCGCTGCCCCCCAAGGACCGGCGCGCATCAGCCCCAGGGCGAAGCCCACCTGACTACTGGCAGGCCCGGGCAGGAACTGACACAGCGCCACCAGGTCGGCATAGGCGTGCTCCGTGAGCCATCGCCGACGCTCCACGAACTCGGTGTGAAAATAGCCGAGATGGGCGATGGGACCGCCGAAGGAGGTCAGGCCCAGCATCAAAAAGGCGGTGAAAACTTCTCTGATGTGCCCGGCGGGTTCTGGTGTATGGCTCATCGCTCGGACTCCTTGTCATTCATGGTTTCACCGGTAAGCTCCCGCAGCTGTCGTTTGGCGACCGCCAGCCCTTCCCGACCGAGGTCGGTTGCTCGGTAGAGTCTACGGCGGGTGCTTCCTTGGGACTCTTCACGGGAAATCAGGTACCCCTTGCGTTCCATCGAATGCAGCATGGGGTATAGGGTACCGGGGCTGAGCCGGTAGCCATGGTGGGCCAACTCGTCGATCATCCACTGGCCGTAGATCTCATGTTGAACCGCATGGTGGAGGACATGCAGCCTCACCAGGCCTGCCAGCAGGTCATGATGCTCCATGGAAGTGACACTCCCGTGACCAATAACGAAAGTCGATATCGAATTTCGTTTTATCAAGCCGGCACCTTCGTTTCAACTCGTCGTGTTCCAGAGAGGCGCCAGACGTTGCATCAAGGGTTGAGCATTCCGACCAATGACAGGGGGCGGTCGATCACAGCAGGTTGAAGTGGTCCCATTTGGAGCGGACTCGACGATAAGCCTTATAGGGGAGGCGGGAGCGCGCAAAGGCGAGTAGGGGAAGGGCTTCCTTGTCCATGGTCAAGTCATGCGTCGCTCAATTAGCTGATTTTTCTATAAGCTAATAACGGCAAGGCGAGAGCCTGCCGCTCTGTCATCGAGGCAGGCTCTTCTACGGGAGGGAAGGGGCACGGCGGGTCGCCGGGCAAGGCCTCACTCGCGCAGTTCTTCCACGGTCACGGTGTCGCGGCCAGCCAGCTGGATGGGGCGCGCGTCATCCCGGGTCCAGGCGGCCATGGAGCCGTCGTACATGGTGGTGTTGTCGAGGCCGCCGATCTCGCTGAGCTGGAACCAGCCGCTGGCGGCCCAGTGGCCGGTGTTGCAGAAGGCCACGGTGGCAGCCTGGCGATCCAGTCCGGCGGCGTCGATGGCGGCGTTCAGCCGCTCGGGCTCCAGGTAGTAGGCGCCGTCCCGCGCTACCAGGGCGCCGTCGTGGGGCAGGTTGGTGGCGCCGGGGATGGTGCCGGGCACGAGCGTTGCCGGTGACTGGGTCTCCCCGGTGTAGAACCCCTCCGGGCGGGCGTCCACCAGCTGTTCTCCCGCCTGGCGAGCCGCCTCGACCGCCTCGGTGCTGGCCAGCAGCGCCTCTTGTAGGCTCGCCTCGAAACGGGTCGCGGCGGGCTCACTTGCCGGGCCGCTGGCCACCTCATGGCCCTGCTGCTGCCAGCCGGCGAAGCCGCCGTTGAGAATCGCCACTTCCTCGTGGCCCAGGGCCTTGAAGGTCCAGTAGACCCGGGCGGCGCTGCCGAAGTCGGTGGCCCCGGTGCCGGCCGGTACGACCACCACGGTATCGTCATTGTCGATGCCCAGATCGCCGATCAAGGCTTCCAGCTCCGCGACGTCCGGCATCAGTCCGGGCACGCCGTCGCGCTCCTCGCGCCAGCCGGCATCGGTGTAGCTGCTGTAGCGACTGCCGGGGATGCGGGCGGCCTCGAAGGCGTCGCGGTCGCCGCCATCGTCGATGGAGGAGCGTACGTCGAGGACCACCAGGCCGTCGTTGCCCAGCTGGCTTTCGAGCCAGTCGGCGTCGACCAGCGGTGCGGGATGCAGGGCATGGGCGGGGGCGGCAGCGACCAGCGCGCCGGCGGCCAGGAACAGGTGGAGTCGCATGGGGCAGTCCTCTTCGTCGGGGATGAGGTGAGCCTAGGCCGGCCGATGGTGCCGGGGCAACGCCTCATCAAGAACGCTTATCTCGCCTTTCAGCACCAAAGGGAATAACTTGCCGGCTTCTGATGCCCCGGCGTGGAGGCCAGGGCAAGTGTGACCGGCTTGGGCTCTCACGTCGTAAATTTAGGATCGATTAGTACATAACTCAAGGCGATGGCTGCAGGCCGTTGGACTACGCTTCGCTGTAAGGATGCCGCCGCGGCTGCGACATAAGGGCTACGACGGCGTCGAGCGGCCCCGCGAGCGCCAGCGCCGTGGCCGCCGACAACAACAATGCACAGGAGATCGCGAGCATGACGGAACAGCTGCCGCCGACACCGCGTTTCTGGCTGGGAGGCAAACGCGCCGCCGAGCAGGACCGCTTCTTCCGCGAGACCCTCGAGCCGCTGGGCTGGCAACAGGGTAACGCTCAGCAGTGGGATGCCGCCTGGATCACCGGCATGCCCGAGCCTGCCCAGTTCCGACGCGTCTCGGCGCGTCGCAAGCTCAACCACTTTCCCGGCAATGCGGCGCTGACCGTCAAGAGCCGGCTGCACGAAAGCCTCTCAGGGCTGCGCCGGCGGTTGGTGGACGGCTACGGCGAGCACCACCCGCTCACCGCCCGGCTGAACTTCTTCCCCCGCGCCTATGTGATGCCCCACGACTATCACGCCCTGCAGCAGGCGGCGCTGGATAACCCGACGCAGCGCTGGATCCTCAAGCCCACCAACGCCTCCAAGGGCAAGGGCGTGCGCGTGCTGCGCGACGTGGCCGAGGCGCCGCTGGCGCCCGACTGGCTGGTCCAGGAGTACCTGGACAACCCCCATACCATCCGCGGCCACAAGTACGTGCTGCGCCTCTATGTGCTGATCAGCTCGCTGGCGCCGCTGCGGGTCTACCTGTATCGGCAGGGCTTCGCCAAGCTGGCCTCCGAGCCCTGGGATCCCGACGATGCCGACAACCCCTTCAGCCAGCTCACCAACCCCGACATCAATGCCCTGAATACCAGCGCCGAGGTGCCGGTGGAGTTCATCGACCTCGACCGCTACCGCGCCTGGCTTGGCGACCAGGGCCATGACGCCGATGCGCTGTTCGCGCGCATCGAGGAGCTGGTCGCGCTGACCGCCATCGCCGGGGTCGACGCCATGCGCAGCCGAACGGCGGCGGTGGGCGCCGATCCGCGGGGCTGCTACGAGCTGCTGGGGCTCGACTGCATGGTGGACGATACCCTCAAGCCTTGGATCCTGGAGTGCAACCTCAGCCCGTCGCTGGGGATTTGTGCCGCACCGGAGACCGGCGGGCGCATCGAGGAGGAGGTCAAGGGCAGCCTGGTGCGCGACATGATCTCACTGGTCGATCTCGCCGCCCTCGAGCCCGACGCCGGCGAGGGGGACGACCCGCTGGCCGAGAGCCGCGCGGAGCTGGCGCGGGCGGGAGGCTTCAAGCGCCTGCTTCCGGCGGCCGACCCCATGCCCTACCTGGCCAGCTTTTCCCTGCCGACCCCCCAGGACCTGGCGCTGGCCGATGCCCTGGCGGGTCGGCGCGTGCCGCGACCGCGGCTGGTGCGGCGCCGGGTCAGCGAGCTCTATGACGACGAGCGCCTGGCCCTCTACGCCCCCGACAGCGGGCGCCTCTATCGCCCCAACGACACCGCGGCGCTGATCTGGCTGCTGGCCACCGAAGGCCTGGAACCGGATGCCATTGTCGAGACGCTGGCGGCCGCCACCGCTCGGGAAGGCGAGGCCCAGGTGTCGCCCGAGACGTTGCGCCACGAGGTCTGGTCCACCCTGGGCGAGTGGTGCCGGGCCGGGCTGCTCTGCCAGGGCGAGGCCGAGCCGCTTGCCTCGGCCGACCCTCCCCGGGCGGAACAGTCCGCGCCACCCCGGGCCGAGGCCCTGCGGCGACTACAGCTGGCGCATGAGGGCCGACGCTGGGTGCTGGAGGTGGCTGATGCCGCCGCCGCCAACCGGTTGCAGGCCTGGTTCGAAGGGCGGCTCTCGGCCCTCCCCTCCGAGGCGGCCAGCCCCCTGCCGCGCCTTGCGGTGCTCAAGGCGGCGGCGGGCTACGCCCTGGTCGCGGAGGACGAGCTGATCGCCTCGCGCCTGTCCCTGGCGGATATCGCCCCGGCCCTGGTCGACTATCTGCTTCACCAGGCGGCACGCCCGGGGGAGCTGGTGATCGACGCCGGGCTGCTGGTCACACCGGAGGGACAACGGGTGGTCTGTGCGGTAGACAATGCCCGGGCCCGAGAGGCGTTGGACAGCCTCGCCGCGTCCCTCGACGGCAGGCTGTCCCGCGGTGTGCGGCTGGTCCCGGAGGAGGGCGCGTCCCGGCTCGAGCCGCTGGCGCTGCCCTGGTCGGGCCCGGTCGCCTCAGTCGCCGAGACGTTTGAGGAGCGGCCCGATCAGGCGATAGGGGTGGTGAGCTTCAGCGACGCGCTCGCCGAGACCGATCCCCCATCGTCCCTGGCGCGGTTCGAAGCCCTCGCCGCGCTGCTGCCCGGGTGCCGCGCCGCCCAAGGGGCGCCGCCGTCGGCCGAGGCGGTCCAGGCGCTGGATCGGTGGCTTCAGGGGCGCGCCTGCCGGTCGGTGGGCGCCGACATCAGCGCAACGCACTTGATCACCTGGCTCGAGACGCCCCGGCATGAGGCAACCGAGCGTGACGCCCCGGCGGGCTCTCTGTCGGCCGAGGCTTGAGTCGTCGGCGATTCACTCCGGTGGGTCGCCTTCGTGAAGCGCTGCCCCAGGGCACGCTTCGCAGCAAGCGGCATGTCGGCCATCGGCCGCTAGCCGTGCCACAACCCTGATGGAGGTCTTGATATGACAGAGCACGACGAAAAGCGCCGCACGCTTCTGAGCCGGCTAAGTCGCCAGCTCGGCTACGCGGCACCCGCCCTGGCGCTGGTGGCAAGCGGTGCGGCCATGCAGGCCGTTGCCAACGATGCCCCGGCCTACACCAGCGGACAGGAGGCGCCGCTAATGCTGGCTGAAGCCCACGCTGAAGGCGAGGCAGAGGGCAAGCCAGAAGGGGAAGCCGAAGCCGAAGCAGAAGGTGAGGCCGAAGGAGAAGCAGAGGGAGAAGCGGAAGGCGAGGCCGAGGGCGAAGCGGAAGGCTGACCCGCGGCCGAGCGGGAAGCCGCAGCCGGGGCGAGTCGAGCGCTGCGGGCTTCCCCTTTACGAAATGACAACTTGGATTAGGCTTTGTCCGAAAAGTCGGCGAGCGAAGGCCAGACAAGGCGAAAATCGGCGAAAAGACGGAATTTACGGGGTGTAAATGAGTATTTTGAGCCGATTTTTAACGCCGTATGGTCGAGCGCAGCCAGTTTTCAGACAGAGCCTAGGGAGTGTGGCCATGTCATCGATCACTGCAATGCCAGCGCCGGAGAAGGACGCGCTCATCGAGGAAAACCTCGAGGCATTGGCACAGCTTAGGGACCTTGTCGCCGAGCTGTCGCCGGAGCACTACCAGCATCCCTTCGGTGCTCAGGGGCGTCACAGCCTGGGCAAACACGTTCGCCATATCATCGATCATTATGATGCCCTGCTCATCGGCAAGGCCGCCGCGGGGGAGGGCGAACTGGACTACGAGCACCGTCAGCGCGACGCGGCGCTGGAGCAGTGGCCGCAGCTCGCCGGCCGTCGGCTGGGCGAGATTGCCGAGCGGCTGCTCGCCGCGGATGGGCTATCGCCCGGTCGGGAGGTGAGGCTTAACTATCCGACCGGCGGCGAGACGCTGTCGTTGACCACCAGCGTAGGGCGTGAGCTGGCCTTCTTGACCAGCCACACCGTTCATCATATGGCGATCATCGGCCTGCTGGCCGAGCAGCTCGGCATTGCGTTGCCCGAGCACTTCGGGGTGCACCCCTCGACGCGGCGCCACTGGCAGCGCGATGCAGTGGATCAGGCAGGTGCCTGATGCCGGTGGTTGCCGGCTTCGGGCTTGCGGCCAGGGGATAGCCCGGTCAGCGTAGGCAGCATGTTGACAACACCCGGGAGGGCAAGGCGATGGCTCCTCCAGACGACGCCCAGTTGATACCTTCGCCCAGGGATCACGTCATCGAGGCGGTGCTCATGATGCTGGCCATCCTGCCGGTGACCGTCTCCGCCTACGCCAGCCTGGTCACGGGGGAGGGGCACTGGTTTCAGCGCTCCGGGGCCCTGATGGTACTCTTCTCCTTTGCCGTGGAATATCACCGTACCCACATGATGCGCTGCATTGCGCCGGAAGGGGTCTCCCTGTTCGGTCACTCCCAGTGGCTGGCGCGCTGGATCACGCGCTTCTGGCGCTCGGTTCCCTACGTTTGCTATCTGGCCATCTTCCTCGGCACCCTGATCTGGAGCTACGGCGACCTGCTCTTCTAGCGCTACCCACCGGTTCTATCCCGATGGTCACGAACTTGGCCAATCGTCAGGTGTCGGCTGTGAATCCCCCGGCCCATTATGGGGATTTTAGAGTCAAAAGCCCAAAGGCATTCGTCGGCTCGTTAGTGATTTCCTTACGCCGTTGGGAGCCTGTTTGTTGAAATATGGCCGGCATGAAAAATTATAAGTGAACCAGGTGGATTCGCTGTCATAAAGCGCTCCTTTTTCTGACTCAACATGGCGACCTTCTTTCGCAGAAGGGATGCATAAGATGTCGAGCATCTTCCGGCCTCGACAACACAATGCCATGTAGTGAAGAAGGGGAATTCCATGGGACATTCACATCACAAGAAGCGTCTGCCCGTCATGCTGGTGTCGACGGGGACGGCGGCACTCACATTCGGCATGCTGAGCGTGCCCGCCATGGCGCAAGACGTGACCGCCGAGCAATTGCGCGCCCAGATGCAGGAGATGCAGCGCCAGATCGATCGGTTGGAGCGGCAATCGGAAGAAGCCCAGCAGCGGCCGGCCGATGCCGTGACCGGCGGGGATACCCCCGGTAGCTTCAAGCTCCCGGGCTCCGATACCTCCGTGGAAATTGGCGGCTACGTCAAGCTGGATGCGATCTACGACCTCGACCAGGACCTTGGCGATACCCTGTTCGCCGAAGGTATCGATACGGGGGGCCCGTCGAGTAAGAACTCGTTCCGCGCCCATGCCCGCCAGTCGCGACTGTTTCTCAAGACGTCGACGCCCACCGCGATGGGACCGGCAACCACCCACCTCGAGGGGGATTTCTTCGGCGGGGGCGGCAATGAAGTGTTCTCCAACTCGCGCAGCTTCCGCCTGCGCCACGCTTACGGGGAGTGGGCCGGGCTGCTGGCGGGGCAGACCTGGACCAACTTCATGCACTTTACCGCCTACCCCAGCACCGTCGATTTCGATGGCCCGGTGGGCGTCAGCTTCCTGCGCCAGGCGCAGGTGCGCTATACCCTGCCGGTGGGCGACGGGGCACTGTCGTTCTCCGCAGAGAACCCCGAGGCGACCGGCTTCGAAGGATCGCGTGATACCGCGCCGGATGTTACCGCCCGCTATCAATGGAGCGGGGACAATGCCGGCTTCGAGACCGCCGCGGTGCTCCGGCGACTCAAGGTCGACGACGGCAACGTCAATGACTCCGCTACCGGCTATGGCCTGATGCTGGCGGGCAACGTGGGTGTCGGGCCGGACACGACCCTGATGGCGGGCGCCATCTATGGCGATGGCATCGGGCGCTACCTGTATACGGCGAGCGGGGCCAGCGATGGTTCGAGTGGGATCGGCGAAGCTTTCGTGGATGCCAACGGCAGCCTGGAGACCATCGAGGCCTACGGCTTCAACGTCGCTGCTGTCCAGCAGTGGACCGACCAGTTCAGCTCCAGCCTCTCCTACGGGCAGGTTCGGGGGGATCGTCCGAGCAACCTGTTCCCCGATTCCACTCGCAAGCTGGAGAGCATTCACTTCAGCCACTTTTATCAGGTGAGCGAGCCGGTGACGCTGGGGTTTGAGGTCTCCCATGCCCGCAAGGAGGAGCAGAGTCGCGCGTCCAACGACAACACGCGCCTGCAGTTCTCGGCGCAGTATAGCTTCTGAATGGTGCCCAAACCTGTTCAGGCAAGGGCGAGGGGGCAGGGCTCACCTGCCCCCGTTGCCCTGCTGATCCAGATCGAACCGGTACTGCACCCGATGCAGCAGCTCGAACTGCCGGTTGCACTGGGTGCAGGCGCCGCACATGGAGAGGTGGAGACGCAGCGAGAGGCGTTCCTGCCAGGTCAGCGGTCGATCCAGGCGCTGGGACATCAGCTCAGTGGCACGTCGGCACATCACTATCATCAGCATTGCTCCTTCAGCCAGCCCTGTTCGATGCAGCTGCGCAGGCGAAGCCGAGCCCGGTGAAGGATCACCCAGCAGTTGTTCTCCTTGATGCCGAGCTCTCGGCAGATATCCTCGGTGGAGAGCCCCATCAGCTCGCGCAGCGAAAAGACCCGGGCGATGTTATCCGGCAGGGCGATCATGCAGGCATCGAACACCTGCCAGAAGTGCTCGTTCTCGAACGCCGCCTCCGGTTCGCCCCAGCTGGCCGGGCGGGCCTCTTCTCGCCAGCGGCCGTTCTGCTGGAACTGGCGGTCCAGGGCCTCGTCGTCGGTTTCGTCCTCGAGCGGTTGCCATTTGCCCTGGCGTTTCTGGGCGCGCATGGTATCGAGGATCTTGTACTTGAGAATGCCGAAGACCCAGGTCTCGTAGCCCGAGCGGCCGGAGAAGCTGGCGTCTTTCTCGATAGCAGCCTCCAGCGCGTCCTGGACGGCATCCTCGGCCTGGGCGTTGTTGCGCAGGTGCAGCCGGGCGAAGGATACCAGCCGTGGCCGGACGGCGGACAGGCGCTGCATGCGGTCGTCTAGCGTTTCTGCGGTCATGTTGGGGCTTCCTGTTTCGGCACGGTAGTCCATAGGGCATGCGCTAACACAGCATGGTCCAGGGTCTCAGGCATTGGCAATTTTCCGTCGGGCTCCTGCCTTTTTAGCTCGACGTATTGGCTGCCTATCGCCTTGGCGTCATGTGAAATGCGCAACGCCGCCACTGGCGGCCCCTACATGATATGCATTTAGTACCGATCGTTCCAATATCTGTCAGGACCGTATTACTACACTTTGAACCCTAAACATACTGACACGATGCGAAGGGCAAAATACCCACCGCCAGCTCATGCTGGCCCGCGGCTCGGCAATAGCGTCTGGAGGTAGTGGATGGAAGGCTTCGTCGACGACCATACCCGGCTTCTGGCCGCGCTGTGCGGCTTTCTGTTTCTGGTGTCCTGCATTCGCCATTATGCGCCGCGTACAGCGCTGCCGGCAGAGTCATGGCTGCTCCTGGCGGGTATCGGCTATGGGTTGGCGGCGTCGCGCATCGCCGAGCTTCCGTCCCTGCGTCTCGATCCGGCAGTGGTTTTCGGCATACTGCTGCCCGTGCTGGCCTTCTCGGAAGGGCGCCACCTGCCTATTGCGCTGCTGGTGCGTGCCGCCGCTCCGGTGATGCTGCTAGTGCTGCTGGGCATGCCCATGGCGATGTTTCTGATCGGCCTGCCTGTCGCCTGGCTGCTCGAGCTCCCCTACCTGCATGGTCTGATGTTCGGTGCCGCCGTGGCGGCAATCGATACCATCTCCGTCGCCCACTTGCTGGACCGGTTCGCCATACCCAGGCGGCTCAGATTGCTTTTGGACGGTGAGTCGATCTTCATCGATGCCATCACCGTGGTGATGTTCACGGCACTGGCCGGGGCCGTGATCGGGGCGGGCGATTTTCTGCCTGGCGATATCGCCATCGAAACCTTTCGCAGCATGCTGCTCGCCGTGCCGGTTGGGCTTTTGCTGGGCTGGCTGATCGGGCGTCTGGTGCGCCACTGGGGCGAGCAGAATCGTATGTCAGGGTTGACCTTGACCCTGGCGCTTCCCGTTGCGGGCTTTCTGCTCAGCGAACGCCTGCTGCACGCCTCGGGCATCATCGCGGTGGTGTTCGCGGCTTTGGCCTTCAGCCACTCCCGCCGCAGTAGCGCGCCTGACAAGCGAGAGCTCTATGACGATTTCTGGGAATACCTGGGCAGTCTGGGGTCAAGCGTGCTGTTCTTTGCCCTGGGGGCGGCGATGGCGCCACAAGTGTTCTCCCTCGACTGGACCCACGCGCTGATCATCGTACTGCTCTTGTTCAGTCGCGCCCTACTGGTCTATGCCTCTGGCCCCCTTATCCGCCTGCAAGGCTGTGCTTTGCCACTTGCATGGCGTCATGCCCTGATGCTGGGTGGGTTGCGGGGGGCGATACCCGCTGGGCTTGCCCTGATGCTGCCCCTGGATTACCCCTACCGGGATGAACTGCTGGTGATGGTGTTCGCCGTGGTTGCCTTCGGCATCCTGGTGCATCCACTGCTGATGGCGTGTTACCTGAAACGTTACCCGGTCAATGAGCTCCCGGTTGCCGAGGGACGGGAAAACTCGGATCCCGGCGACGCCATGAGCAGTATGTCGCCTCTCCTGGCGCGGCGTCTGAAACAGAGCGCCTGGGGGCTGGCCGCCATTGCCGGTTTCATTGCCGGCGTCGTCTTCATTTTTCTGGAGATGGCCATGGTCTGGCTCTTTCAGGGCATGAGTCCCTGGGCGCCGGTCAGAATGATCGCGGCGATTGGCATGGGGCCGCACGTCCTGCCGCCGCCTGCCACCTTCGCCATCGACCTGGCGCTGGTGGCCATAGTGGTGCATTTCACCCTGTCGCTGGTCTATGCCTGGATACTCGCCCCCTTTATCGAGGAGGCCGGCCTGATCAAGGCGCTGGGGGCTGGCCTGCTCTTCGGGCTTGCGATCTACCTGGTGAACTTCTACCTGTTTACCGCCATGTTCCCCTGGTTCGAGATGGCGAGAAACTGGATCACCATCTTGGCGCATCTGGTATTCGGCGCGGTACTGGCCATTAGCTACTGCCTGGCTCGCCGATACTCTCGCTGAGGGGCGGCAGGAGAGCGAAGACCATGCCGCTTTTGTAAGGCTCCGCCGCTGCCCTCGACAGACTCTTGAGCCCCGATACTTCGAGATCAAGCCAAGGAGATGACGAGATGAACACAGACAGAACCGCCGGCGCCGTCCAACAGGCCCCTGTAGAGCGGTATGCCCATTGGTTTCTGCGCTTCGCCCTGGCCAGTGTCTTTCTCTACATGGGGATCGACAAATTCATGGGGGGCGGTGTCGCCGAGTTCTCCATGATGATGGGACTCCCCCTGGTGCTTGGCGGCGCCGTGGCACTGGGTGAGGTCGGCACCGGAGTGCTGATCCTGCTCGGAGGTTTGATCGCGTCCGAGCTAGGCGACCTGGCCACCCGTCTGGCCGCCCTGGGCATGATCCTGATCCTGCTGGGGGCCATCTTCATGGTGCATTGGGGCCAGTGGCACTTCATGGCCACTGCGTCGCATCCGCTCGGCGGCATGATGTTCCAAGTGACGCTGGTGATGCTGGCCCTCTACCTGCTGGCCAAGGGCAATAACGCCTGAACGCCGTGATCCCCGATTCGGTGGCCTGGGCTGACGCTGCCACCGAAATACCCGACAAGGAGGATGTATGCCGGACGACAAGCGACAAAATCTTCTCAACAGCCTTTCCCGGGGCGTTGCCTATGCCGTCCCCGTCTTGGCCCTGGTTACCGGGGGCTCGGCGCTCACGGCGATCTATTCCGATGTGGCCACCGAAAGCGGCTATCACATGATGGCGGAAGCCGAGGCAGAGGGTGAAGCCGAAGCGGAAGCCATGGGCGAAGCCGAGGCAGAAGCGGAAGGCGAGGTCGAGGCGGAAGCAGAAGCCCAATAAGCCCGCTGGACTATCCGCGATTGGATATGCCGCGTCCACGAATGCGCAGTGCGTCGGGTGACAGCCTGGCCGCTGCGCTGGCTCGGTAAGACCACCGAGTGGAGGGAAGGGCGAAGGAGTGCTCAGTCGCCGGCGGCCGGTTCGGCCCTGAGCCAGCGTGCCACGTCCTCGGGACGGTCCACGTCCCATACCGTCGCCGGACAGGCGAGGCGCCAGCCCAGCGCTGCGACCCGGTGCCGTGTCTGAGCCATGACCCGCTCGCTGCCCCAGTCGATCGCGGCGAACAGCCGGGTGTCGGGACGGCGCGCGCCAATCAGCGCATAGCCGCCGTCCTCGGCCGGCAGGCAGACGGCGTCCGACCCGGCAAGCGCCGCGTGACACTGGCGCAGCAGCGCCGGCGTCAGGACCGCGCAGTCGCTGCCGATCACCAGCCCCGGCCCCGGCATGGCGGTCAGGGCGTGGTGCATGCGCTGGCCCAGATCGCCCGCCGGCTGAGCGTGTAGCTCGATGTCGTAGCGCCTGGCCAGCTCGAGGAACAGCGGATGGGCGTGATCCAGCGCCGTCCATAGGCTGATACGGTGGGATACGGTGGCCGCCGTGGCCACCGTGAGCGTCTGACGCAGCAGCTGGGCATGCAGCCGCGCCGCCGTTTCGGCGCCCAGCGCCGGGATCAACCGCGTCTTGACCCGCCCCGGCAGCGGCGCCTTGGCGAGTATCGCCAGTGGGAAGTCAGCGGACATGGCGATACTCCCGGACCAGCTCCTCGGCCGCGACGCCTCGCCAGTAGCGAAAGCGCAGCCGCCACATCAGCCAGATTGTCGCCCAGGCGCCACCGCGATCCCAGCGGCGGCCGCTGGAGGTGACCCTGGCGCCCACACAGGCCGGCGGCGAGAGGCGCTTGAGCCGCCTCGAGAGTTCGATGTCCTCCATCAGCGGCTGGTCGGGAAAGCCGCCCACCGCCTCGAACGCCCGGCGGGTCATGAACATGGCCTGGTCGCCAGTGGCGATACCGGTGAGCCGCGAGCGGCGGTTCATGGCGAAGGCGATCAGCAGCAGCAGCGGATGGCGGCCCTCCAGACGGACATCGAAGCGCCCCCAGCAGCGCCTGCCGGCCAGCGCCTGGGCGACCAGCCGGTCGGCGCGTTTCGGCAACCGGGTATCGGCATGCAGGAACAGCAGGTGCTCACCTTGGCTGGCCCGGGCGCCGGCGTTCATCTGCGTGGCGCGCCCCAAGGGCGTCGTGATCACGCGGGTGGCCAAGGGGCGGACCCGGGCCAGGGTGTCGTCCCGGCTGCCGCCGTCGACGACGATGATTTCCACGCCGCAGACCCACAGGCCAAGCAGGTGGTGCATCAAGGCGTCGACGGTCTCGGCCTCGTTGAGTGTGGGAATGACAATGCTCAGCCGAGGGGCCGGGGGCATGGGCGATCTCCGGTAGCGGGGTGCCGTTTGGTCGTGCCGTCGCGGAGAAGCTTACACGGAATCCTGCCGCTATAGGGCGCTCGCCATGGCGGCCGGAGGCGAGGGCGGGCCGGTTCGTGAGCTGTAAGGCATCCGGTTCCTGTGGCGACCAAGGGGGACGCGTACCGACGCCGATGGCGTAAAGCCGCCACCGCCGCCCTGAAACCGAGGAGAGGGGACCATGAAGCCTTCGCACTCCCTGCCGCTGGCACTGACCCTGACGCTGTCACCGCTGATGGCCGCCTTGGCCGCACCGCCTACCGAGCACCCTCCTGCGGTTCCTCTGGCGTATTCGCTGGAGGCCTTTCGCAGTGAGATTCGCGCCGGCGGGCCCGGCAAGGACGGCATCCCCTCCATCGACCGGCCGCATTTCCAGCCGGCCGACCAGGCCGACCTGGATCCCGAGGAGCGGATCATCGGGGTACACCATAACGGCGTGGTACGCGCCTACCCGCAGCGCATCCTGGTCTGGCATGAAATCGTCAACGATGAGCTGGGCGGCGAGCCGGTGAGCATCACCTACTGTCCGTTGACCGGTACCGCGCTGGGGTTCAAGCGCGGTACCACCGAGCTGGGGGTCTCCGGTCGGCTGGTCAACAGCAACCTGATCATGTACGACCGGGCCACCGACAGCGAGTGGCCGCAGATTCTCGGCGTGGCCATCGACGGACCGCTCGAGGGACGCGGGCTGGAGGAGTTCCGCGTGGTCTGGACCACCTGGGAGCGGTGGCAGGCGCGCTATCCCGACAGCGAGGTGCTGACCGACCGGACCGGCTACGTGCGCAACTACCAGCGTGACCCCTACGGTAGCTATACCCCCCTGTCAGGCTACTATCGGCCCGACAGCGCCCGCCTCTTTCCGGTGATGAACCGGGACGACCGCTTTGCGCCCAAGACGGAAATCCTCGGCTTTCGCACCCGACACGGCGCCGCGGCCATCACGCCGCAGGCGCTGGCGGCCGAGGGGGTGGTCGACCTGGCGCTGGGCGACAGCCACTACAGCGTGGTGCACGACCCCGAGCTTGCCACTGGCTGGGTGTTCCATAACCCCGAGCAGCTCGCTCTCGATGCCCAGGCGATTCTTTTCGGCGATGACGGGGTCAGCGGCGGCGGTACCGGCGAGCTGGAACCGGTCAACGCCTTCGAGGCGATGTGGTTTGCCTGGGCGGCCTTCTATCCCGATACCGTCCTCTATGAAGGCGGGGAGGCACCATGAGGGCCCTGCTGCGCGTCGTGACGTCGCTGCTGTCGCATCCCGCCATGGCCAGCGCCGTGGGGACGATCACGGTCGTGTACGCCCTGCTGTACCTGTGGCTGACAGGTGACATCATGGGGGGAGGCCAAGGCGGCTGGCTGGCGCTCTTTCCCGCCTGGGAAAGGGTGTGGGAGACGCGGGGGCCCTTCCAGTTCGAGCCCGTGGGGCTGTTCTTCCTGGGCAGGCTGGTCTGGACCTTCAGCCCCATCAATACCCTGCTTGCGCTGATCGTGGGGCTATTGGTGGGGCTCAACCTGGTGGCCGGCTGGCGGCTGTGGCGGGCACCACGCGCCTGCGGCCTGGGGGGCTCCGGCACCGGCCTGCTGGCAGCGCTGCCCGCCCTGCTGGCCGGCGGCGCCTGCTGCGCGCCGCTGGTGCTGATCTGGCTGGGGCTGCCGATCGCCGGCGCCGTGGCCAGCCTGGCCCCGGTATTGATTCCCGTGTCGCTGCTGCTGCTGTGCGTCGCCCTGTGGGGGATGGCCAAACGGCTCGACGTTTCTCTTTCCTGATCCCCAAGGTGGCAGAGCCCGGTTAGCGGGCGGTGTCATCGCCTTCGTCTTCATCCTCCTCGTGGATCGGCGCCGAATCGAAGGACCGGCCGATCTCGTGCAAGAGGGTGAATTGACGGTCGCATTCACGACAGGCCCCGCACATCGAAAGATGCAGGCGCAGCGATAGTCGCTCTTGAAAGGTAAGCGGCCGGTCATGCTTCAGCGACATCAGGCGCGTGGCTTCCTTGCACATCAGCATGGTTGGGCCTCCGTGAGCCAGCGGCTCTCGATACAGCTTCGCAACTTGAGCCGCGCCCGGTAAAGCAATACGGCGCAGTGATTCTCTCCAATCCCTACCTCCCGACAGACATCGCGAGTCGATAGCCCCATCAGCTCACGAAGTAAAAAGACCCTGGCCAAGTTGTCGGAAAGGTTCTGCATGCAGGCGTCAAATACCTGCCAGAAGCGTTCGTTCTCGAACATGCTCTCCGGTTCGCCCCAAGCGCTGGGTCGGGCCAGAGCGTGCCAGCGGCCATTGTGCAGAAACTGCCGATCGGTGGCGTCGTGATTGGCATTTTCTTCCAGGGTCTGCCAGTACCCACGGCGTTTTTGATCCTGTATGGCATCGAGAATCTTATACTTGAGGATGCCAAATACCCAGGTTTCATACCCCGAACGGCCGGAATAGGTGCTGCCATTTTCAATGGCCGCAAGCATGGCGTCTTGTACGGTGTCTTCGGCCAGCGCGGGGTCGCGCAGGTGTAGCAGGGAAAACGATAGCAGGCGAGGGCGGATGGAAGCCAATCGTGCGATTCGCTCAGCATCTCTGGGTGCTGTATTTCCAGTGGCTTTCTTGGCTGGTGCTTCATTCATCATGGCTTCCGCCCCCTGTGTTGTTGTGCGAACGAAACCTGTCTCATGCGGAAGTGCATCGCTATCCAGAGCGTGCGCGAGAAACGTCCGCCATTGGTATGGCGCCTGACGGAAAAGTGGCGTAGGGCTTGGTCGTATTTAGGGGGAGTGCCTTACAGGTCATGATGAAATATTTTGGTGGATATATAGAAGGCAATGGAATCTTTGTTTCTCGATTTTCCTGTAATAATTGGGTGTGGGGTGCTACTAAGAGGCAAGGATTCACGAGATGGAACTCTCAAAAGATAACCAGAAGTCGTTGATTGAGGAGAAGTGTCATGAAACTCACAATGAAAGCATCCGCTGCCGTAATGACCGCTGCACTCATGCTGGGCGTGGCCAGCCAGGCCTCCGCGATGTCGCTGGACCTGAACAATGGCTACTCGAGCTCACAGGCGGTGGGTGGCAAGGACCACTATACCCTGCAGGTCCAGTCCCCAACCCGGGTCAAGGTCGCCAGCCAGGCGTTCATTCCCACTGAAACGGCGCACATTCACGTTCGTGCCGCCCTGCGGGATGAGAGCGGCAGCGTGGTGACCACAGCGGCCCGGCAAGGCAGCAACTTCGTCCTCGACCGCCAGCTGCAGCCGGGTACCTACACGCTGGAAGTCGAGTCCTGGAACGCCAGCGGCAAACAGCAGGGCGCCAATCGCTACCAGCTTCGCGCCGACTATTAATCGACAACTTTCCCCCCTTCCCATGACATCGCCAGGCGACACGCCTGGCGATGTCGTTGGCATCCTGATAGATGAGCTCCCACCATGACAGGCAGTGACTGAATTCGGCCGCTCGGTTGCCGGCACCCTCGTGGGAGTGATCCGGGGACTAACATCATGCGTCCTCTCCCGGTGTTTCTCGCGAGCCGGACGGCGAAATGCGCGAAGGCTTTAGTCGTAGAAAAAGGCGATTCTTTACAGGTCGGTATGAAATCTTCTGACTGTTTTATAGAAGGCAATGGAATCTTGTTTTTGTCGTTTTTCCTGTAATGACTGGCTGTGGCTGTACTACTAAGAGGCAAGGATTCACGAGATGGGTCCTCGAAAGCTAACGAGTTAAGATGATGGAAGGAGAGTGTCATGAAAGCGATAACCAAATTCTCGGCAACACTGTTGGCGGCGTCGCTGGCGCTGGGAGCCGTGGCTCATGCATCGGCAAGTGATGATACGGTTCTGCGCCAAGGCTGGTCGGGTTCCAGCTCGGTAGGAGGAACGGACCGCTATAGCCTGCAGCTTCAATCGCCGGCGAGAGTGACCGTGAAGAGCCATAGTATCGTTCCCCTCTACTCAGGCAGCCTGAATGTTCGTGGTCGCCTGGTCGATGAGAACAACAACGTGGTGGCATCCATCCCTCACTGGAGCAGCGCCTTCACTATCGATCGCCAGTTAGAACCGGGTCGCTATACGCTGCTGGTGGAATCTCGCAACATCACCATGAAGAAGGACGGCCCCAATCGTTATCTGCTTAACACCCGGATCGTCGCCGGGCGGTGATGGGGTGTGGCCGACAGCTGGCTGATGACTTGTTGGGGAAATGCTGTAAGGAATCGGTCTGAGTTACCTACTAAATAACCAAGGATCGGCGCAATAAGATCCTGGTGATAAATTGATTATAAACTTGATGGTGTCAGGAGAGTATCATGAAATTTTCGATGAAAATTACCGCTGCCGCAATGACGACTTCACTTGCACTGGGCTTGGCCGGTCAGGCCTCCGCGATGTCGCTGGACCTGAACAATGGCTACTCGAGCTCACAGGCGGTGGGTGGCAAGGACCACTATACCCTGCAGGTCCAGTCCCCGACCCGGGTCAAGGTCGCCAGCCAGGCGCTCGTTCCCACTGAAACGGCGCACATTCACGTTCGTGCCGCCCTGCGGGATGAGAGCGGAAGCATGGTGACCACAGCGGCCCGGCAAGGCAGCAACTTCGTCCTCGACCGCCAGCTGCAGCCCGGTACCTACACGCTGGAAGTCGAGTCCTGGAACGCCAGCGGCAAACAGCAGGGCGCCAATCGCTACCAACTGCGCACCGACTATTAATCGACAACTCTCCCCCCTTCCCATGACATCGCCAGGTAGCACGCCTGGCGATGTCGTCTGCGCCTCTGCGATAGCTGCTTCCCCTGTAAGGCGCGGCCAATGGTCGCGACAGCAAGTCATAGCCGGCGCGTTGGTGCCTGGCTAGCTGAGGGAGGGGCGGATCATGAACGAGTTGATCGAACGGATCGGGTATCTGCTGAGCTGTTGGCTCTCTTGCCCGCGCCCCTGGCATCAGCCCGAAGGGCGTATTGAAAGCGACCTGCTGCCCTGCCTGGAGCCGGGAGATGTGCTGCTGGTGGAGGGCTCTTCACGACTCAGCACCGTGATCAAGTATCTCACGCAGTCCTCCTGGTCCCATGCCGCGCTCTTCGTCGGCGAGCAAGCCGCTCGGGAAGCCGGCGGGCGGCCGGGTGACTGCTTCGTCGAAGCGGATCTCAGCGAAGGCGTCAGACTGGTGGGGTTCGATGAGTTTGTCGGCGTGCCGTTGAGAATCTGCCGCCCCATGGGGCTCGCGCCTGAGGATGTCGATGCGCTGATACGCTTCGCCTGTGGTCGAGTCGGCCACTGCTACGACCTGCGCAACATCCTGGATCTGGCGCGCTACCTGATGCCGCTTCCTCCGGTACCCTCGCGCTGGCGTCGGGGCATGCTCATGCTCGGCAGCGGAGACCCGACCCGGGCCATCTGCTCTACGCTGATTGCCGAGGCGTTTCAGTCGGTTCGGTATCCGATTCTGCCCAGCCATGAAGGCGCCAGGGTTGGGTCCGGGCCGCGCAAGGGGCGCCCTCTGCTACGACGGCGCCACCATTCGCTGTTCACGCCTCGGGATTTCGATCTCTCGCCCTATTTCCAGATCGTCAAACCCAAGCTGGTCGACGGCTTCGATCCTTATCGGCTGCGCTGGCAAGAGCCGCATGGGGGCATGCCGACTACCTCATCCGGACTCAGTGACTGAGCTCGATCACCCGGCCGCCGGCATCCTCGGCGTCTTCCCGGTCGTGGGTGACCAGCAGGCTGGGCAGCCCAGCATCGCGCAGCCGCTGGAACACCAGCTGGCGCATCTCGTGACGCAGATGAGTATCGAGCTTGGAGAAGGGCTCGTCGAGCAGCACGGCACAGGGCTCGGAGAGCAGCAGGCGCATCAGCGCCACCCGGGCCATCTGGCCGCCGGAGAGGGTGGCCGGGTCGCGCTTGGCAAAGCCCGCGAGGCCGATCTGGGCAAGCGCCGAGGCCACCCGAGCGGCCTTGTCGGGGGTGGCGCGGGGCATGCCGAAGCGCAGGTTGCCGCCCACCGAGAGATGGGGAAACAGCAGCGGGTCCTGAAACAGCAGGCCGATACCGCGTCGCTCCGCCGGCAGGCCGGTGATGTCCCGGCCATCGAGTAGCGCCCGGCCGCTGGCCCGGAAGGCCGGGGCCAGGAAGCCGGCCAGGAAGGCCAGCAGGGTCGACTTGCCGGAGCCCGAGGGGCCCATCACCGTGAGCACTTCGCCGGGACCCACCTCGGCGTCGAGCTCCAGCAGCGTCACCTCGTCCAGGGTGATGCGGATCTGTTCCAGGGTCAGGGTATGGCGGTCGTTCATGGGGCGCCTCGCATGCCGCGACGGTGGGACCAGAGCAGCCGTGGCAGGCCCACGGCAATGATGAAGCCCACCAGCGGCAGGCTGGCCTGGACCAGGGCCCAAACCCCGATCACCCGGCGGTTGCCGCCGGCCGCCAGCGACACCGCTTCGGTGGTCACGGTGGGTACCCGGCCGGCGCCGAGCAGCTGGGTGGGCAGGTACTGGCCGATGCTGACGGCAAGCCCCACCGCGCAGGCGGTGAGCATCGGTGCCAGCAGCATGGGCAGCCGCACTCGCCAGAAGACGCCGTTGCGCGAGCCCCCCAGGCTGAGCGCCAGCTGCGTCCAGCGCGGGTCGAAGCGCCGGTAGGCCTCGGACAGCGACAGGAACACATAGGGCAGCACGAACAGCAGGTGGCCGAAGATCACCAGGCCATGGGTGGGGCGAGTGCCTAGGGATTCCATCACCACCACCAGGCCGAACAGGAAAGCGATCTGCGGCACGATCAGCGGCAGATAGAGCAGCCCCAGCGCTGAGAGCACCCGCCCCTCGGTCGGATGGCGGCCGGTACGCTGCTCATTTTCCAGTGCCGCCAGCGCCAGCGCCAGGGCGATCAGGGTGGCGACGCAGGCAATGACGATGGTCGAGATCACCGGTCCGGATAGGGCAGGCAGGGCGCGCAGCCAGTGCGTTGTGGTCACGCTTTGGGGCAGGGCCTCGGGGAAGCGCCAGAAACCGGCGACGGAGTTGAGGGCGAGGCTGGCCATGCCGGTGAAGGCGGTCAGGGTGGCCAGCAGGATCGATCCCTTGCCGGCCAGGCGCAGCGGCTGCTCGCCGCGCCGGCGCCCGCCGCGCGCGATCCAGTGCTGTCCCAGACGGGAGATCACGCGCTCTAGGCACCACCAGGTGGCCAGTGCCGTGGCGGTGACGCCGAGCTGAAGCACGGCACCGGCCGAGGCCATGAAGCGCCGGGAGAGGTCGGGGTCGTGGAACCAGGTAAGGATCGATACCGACAGCGTCGGCGGCAGGGTGGGGCCGAGGATCAGCGCCACGTCCACCACCGAGGTGGCGTAGGCGATCACCGCATAGACCGGCAGACGGATCAACGGATAGAGCGCCGGCAGCACCACCTTGAGCCAGGCGATGGTCGGGCGGTAGCCCAGCGAGCGGGCCATCGCCAGGCGCCGCTCGGGGTCGAGCTGGGGCAGGGCGGCAAGGCTCATCAGCAGCAGGAAGGGGATCTCCTTGATGACCAGGCCGGCCATCAGCGAGAGTCCCCAGGGGTCTTGGACGATCAGCGCATCCGGCGGCCGCTCCCAGCCGGTGAGCCCCGGCGAGAGTAGGCGTGCCACCAGGCCGGAAGGAGCAATCAGGAAGGCCAGCCCGAAGGCGGCGGCGGCGTGGGGAATCGACAGCAGCGGCGAGACCATCCGCCGGATCCAGCGGTCCAGCCGGCTGCCCGAGGCGCCGGCCAGGAACAGCAGCACCACGGCAAGCGACACCGCGGTGGTGGCCAGGCCGCTGGTGAAGCTCACCGCCACCGAGCGCCCCAGGCCGGGCTGGGCGAACAGCTCCCGCCACGGCGCCAGGCTGAACGCGGTGCCGCCCAGCGCCGGCAGATAGCCGAAAGCGGGCAGCACCGCCATGGCCAGCCCGGCGAGGATGGGGCCGACCAGCAGGGTGACAATCAGCGCCGGCGCGAGACGCAGCATCACCGCCTAAGCGCCCGATGTGGGCGCCTCTCACGATACGGCCGGCACAAGGGACTGGCGACTCTCTGAGGTCCTTCAGTTGCCCACATAGCGAGCCCGCCAGGCCTCCTGCAGGGCGGTCATCCAGCTGGGGTGGGGCTCGGGCAGGGTCTTCTGCAGGGCATCGGCCGGCAGCATGGCCGGGTTGTCCTGGTCGATGACGAAGCGTGCCTGGTCCCGTTCGTCCAGCCTGGCGACGTCGAGCACGGTGCGGTCGCCCCATACCGCTACATCCTGCTTGTGGGCCTGGGCTTCCGGCGAGAGCAGGAAGTTGGCCACCGTCATGGCCGCCGCCTTGTGGGGCGAATTGAAGGGAATGGCCACGAAGTGCACGTTGCCGAGGGTGCCGTCATCCAGCACATAGCTGGCGACGGTGGGCGGCAGTTCGAAGTCGGCCACCGCCGCGGCGGGCTCCGATGGATGGAAGGTGAAGGCCAGCGACAGCTCGCCGTCGCCCATCAGCCGGCGCAGCTCCGGCCCGTTGGCGGGAAACTGGCGGCCGCCGCGCCACAGGTGGGGATGCAGCGCTTCCAGGTAGTCCCACAGCGGCTGGGTCACGGCGTCGAAATCGCTTTCCGCCACCGGGGCGTAGAGCACCTCGGTGTCGTCGGTCAGGGCGATCAGCGCCTGCTTGAGAAAGGTGCTGCCGGTGAAGTCGGGGATGCGGGGATAGGTGAAACGCCCCGGGTTGGCCTCGGCCCAGGTGAGCAGCGCTTCGATGCTGCGCGGTGGCGCCTCGACGCCAGCGCTCTCGTCCATGTCGTCGCGGTCGTAGTAGAAGGTGATCTGCGCCTTGCCCCAGGGGGACTCGAAGCCCTCCGTCGGCAGGGTGAAGTCGGTTACCACCTCGGGGTTGTAGTCGGGGTAGGTCAGTGAAAAGTTCGGCAGCGCTTCCGCGAAGGGGCCGAACAGCAGGTCGTTGTCGCGCATGGCGGCGAAATTCTCGCCGTTGATCCAGATCAGATCGACGCTTCCGCTGTCGTGGTTGCCCGCTTGTTTCTCGGCCAGCACCCGCGATACTGCGGAGCTGGTGTCCTCCAGCTTGACGTGGACCAGGTCGATATCGTGCTCGGCCTTGACGCGGCCCTTGACCCAGTCGATATAGCCGTTGGTGCGGGTGTCTCCCGCCCAGGCATGCCAGTAGACGGTCTGGCCACGGGCCTCGTCGAGCACTGCCTCCCAGTCGCCGGGGTCGGGGGCGGCATGTGCTGACAGGGGCAGCAGCAGGGCGAGGGCGGGTAGCAGGGAAAGGGGGCGGATCGGCATCGTCGGAGTTCCTTTCGGCAGTGTCGTCATGGGGCCTCAGGGCCGGGTCACAGGGAGAGGCTGCGCTCGAGTTCGCGCAGCTCGGCGCGCACGTGTTCGATGATCGGCCGCGACAGATAGTGCTCGACGCGGTCGCGGACGTGGGCGACCAGGGCGTCGTCGCTGAGCTCGGCCGACCAGTCTTCCCCGCGCGCGGTAGCGTCCTGGGCGCGGCCATGGCGGGCGCGCCACTTGGCGCACCAGGTCAGCGACCAGAGCCACATGGCGCGCCTGCAGGCCAGCAGGCTGGCGCTATCGGAAGCGGCCTCTGCGGCCTGTGCCCAGTCCCGATAAAAGCCGGCCACCTGGTCGGTCGTGAGCTCGGCATGGCTGTTCAGGTCCCAGGTGGTGGAGGTGTAGAGAGTGGCGTGGGCCAGGTCGAAGCCGGGCAGGCCGTAGCGGCACTTCTCGAGGTCCACCAGCACCGCACGGCCTTCGGCCGTCATCAGGAAGTTGCCGGGGTGGGCATCGAAGCTGATCAGCCGCGCGTCGGCGTTGGGCAGGGTGTCGGGCAGTGCCGCCAGTTCCGCCTCGATGGCGTCGCGCTGTGCCGGGCCGAGGTCGGCCGCGTCGAGGAAGGCGGCCTGGTCGGCCACCTCCCGGCGCATCGCCGCCCAGGGGTCGGCGGGGGCGCGCAGCGGCGCGCGCCGCTCTCGTGGCGGCAGCGGCAGGGCATGCAGGGCGGCCAGGGCGGCGGCGATGGCCGGCAGATCCTGGGGCAGTCGTGCCGGGCGGCCACGCACCGCGCTGACCAGCAGCCCCCCGCGGGGCAGCGCCGACGAGGGGGGGAGTACTCCCTGCAGCGCCGGGGTATGGCCGCTCGCAGCCGCGCGAGCGAAGCAGGTCGCCTGGTAGTCCAGGTTGGCGTCCGGAGCCAGGCCCAGCTGACTCTGCTTGGGCAGTCGGGCGACCCAGTCCCCGCCTTCGCGGCCAAGCCACAGGTGGTGATGGGCCAGGCCGGTATCGGCCATCGGCCGAATCTGGCCAATGTCGCGCCGCTGGCCGTCCAGGCTGAGCGCCGCCTCGAGCTGAGCGGCCAGCGTTTCCGGACCAGCGAAGGCAGAGACGGTATCCGGCATGGATTCCTCGCTATCGGGTCGTCCGATCTCGGGCGGTGGACCGGTAGACAGTGAACAAGTGGACAGTGTGCCAGTGAATGGTCGGAGGTGGGGCCCTTTCCTTACAGCGCTGTCCTGCACTGACCATGAGCAGGCGCCAATCGGTATCCAGTCTGTCCCCGGCTGTAAGGTCTCGCTGTCTCAGCCTACCAAAGCCTACCGTCGACAGCCGGCGGTGCCCTCTCATTAGGGAGCGATCATAATACAATCTTAACAATCAACAACTTGCTATGGATTGCCATAGGGAGGTAGAGATCATGTCACAGCATGACGAGAAACGCCGCAGACTGCTGGGTCGCCTCAGTCGACAGCTGGCCTACACGGCACCGGCCCTGGCCCTGATGGCGGCCGGCGGCGTGGCGCTGCAGGTCACCGCCGACGATACCTCGGGTGACAGGGGGCTGGCGTCCCTGTCGGAAGAGACGCTGCTGCTGGCCAGCGCCCAGGCGGAAGGGCAGGCCGAAGGCGAGGCTGAAGCAGAAGGGGAGGCAGAGGGAGAAGCCGAGGCAGAGGGAGAAGCCGAGGCGGAAGGGGAGGCTGAAGCAGAGGGAGAAGCCGAGGCAGAAGCGGAGGGAGAAGCCGAGGCAGAAGCGGAAGCCGAAGCCGAAGCGGATACCAGTGATATCCAGCGCCCCGAGGGCTACTCACCGGTCTACAGCGAGGACGGCACGAACGACCCCGAGCTGCTGGCGCTGGGTCGCGAGCTGTTTCGCGACAACTCCCTGAGCACCAACAACATGTCCTGCGCCACCTGCCACGCCGAGGATGCGGGGTATCTGGAAACCTTCAAGCAGCCCTATCCGCATCGTGTGGCCATGGGCGAGAACATGTTCGGCCTGGACCAGGTGCACGCCGACGAGATGGTCCAGATGTGCATGGTAGTTCCCATGGCGGCCGAGGCGATGGGCTGGGACAGCGAGGAGCTGGCCGCGCTCTCGGCCTATGTGGTGGAGGTGCAGCGACGCTATGCGGGCGAGCCGCATGACCTCTAGCCAGGCCCTGCTCGACTGATGAAAAAAAGGGTTCAGCGCAGACTGGCGTGAATGGGCCTTGTGGGAGGGAGCTTCAGCTCGCGAAGTAGCGCGCAGCGCTACCCAGGGGGCGCCTGCGGCGCCTTCGCCCGGCAGAGCCGGCCTCCCACCATAGAGCCTGCCAAACATGTTCACGCTAAAATGCGAAGAACCAAAAAAAGGGTGCCACCGCCAGCGGTGGCACCCAAGGAGCCAGCATGTCGGGCATGCCGGTGAACCGGCGGCCAGAGGGCCGCCAACGAGAGAGAAGGGGTCAGCGCAGCCGCTGGCCGGATACGCTGGGGTGATAGAGCGGCTGTACGGCAGTGCCGTCGGGATCCCGGCAGTAGAGGCTGCGGCCGCCGTCGCCGTGATCGTGGGGGCCGCGTACTACCTCGACACCGCTGGCCTGCAGGTAGTCGTGCCAGGCATCCACGTCCTCCGGGGTGTCGACCACGAAGCCGAAGTGATCCAGGCGCTGCGGGTCGCCGCCGGTGTCGGCCTTGGCGCGGCTCAGCGAAAAGTTGTCGTTGCCAAGCGTCAGGTAGACCAGATCCTCATGGGCGCGTCTCAGCACGCGCATGCCCAGGATATCCACGTAGAAGCGCTCGCACGCCTCCAGGTCCTGTACCTGCAGGGCGATATGGCGCATGCCGTTGAGCGGGGCGGGGCGTTGCATGGGCTCGATCTCCGGGTCAGGGTTTCGTGTATTTGTGGAAAATGTTTTCATAAATATCCCTTAACCACAACCCCATCGCTTTCGACAGGAGCCCGCCCATGTACTGCATCATCGTCCAGACCCGCCTCAAGCCCGGCCAGCGCGACGCCTTCCTGGCCGCCATGCTGCCCAATGCCGCCGCCTCGGTACGCGAGGAGCCGGGCTGTCATGCCTTCGACGTCATCGAGGATCGCGACACGCCGGACCTCTTTCACCTCTACGAGATCTACGCCGACGAGGCGGCGCTCGCCGCCCACAAGCAGACGCCCCACTACCTGGCCTGCCGGGAGGTGGTCAATCCGCTGATCGCCGAACAGCGGGTGATTCGCGCCGACGTGCTGGCCACCCAGCCGCGAGCGGTCGCTCACTGACCCAGGCGCCAGGCCGACATTCGATTCGCAGGGTTATCGCAGATAGCTCCATCGCTCGGGGCTGATCCGGCAACAAGCCTGAGAGGAGGCGCTGTGAACCCTTCCCTGGGCGCTACCGACGCCATCCATGGCGTAGGACCTCCTCTCTGGCTTGTCCCCGGCGCCCTTCGTTGTCGCCAACTGCGATAGCCTTGATTCGATTCGGCGTCGCCTTGCCTGCCCTGCTAGGCTGGAATCAGAAGACGCTGAACCAACCGCGGCGGAGACACTCACACAGGACAGCTGCCGTTACCGGAAGGAAGGGTCATCATGAGCGTGCTCCGTGCCTCCCTGTTTCATCGCCTGGTGCTTCTCTTCAGCCTGCTCTGCCTGGTGCTGGGCGGGCTGATGGCGTGGCATGCCCACGCCCAGCAGGAGCAGCGCACCGCCCTGGTGATGACCATCGATGGCGCCATCGGCCCCGCCACCAGCGACTATTTCCAGCGCGGCCTGAGCCGGGCCGCCGAAGGGAACGCCGAGATCGTGGTGGTAGAGATGGATACCCCCGGCGGCCTGGACGCCTCCATGCGGGACATGATCCGCGCCATGCTCACCTCCAGCGTGCCGGTGGCCATCTATGTGTCGCCCAGCGGTTCGCGGGCCGCCAGCGCCGGCACCTACCTGATCTATGGCAGCCATGTCGCCGCCATGGCGCCCTCCACGCACCTGGGGTCGGCCACGCCGGTGCAGATGGGGGGTGGCTTTCCGGGCATCGGTGACGACGACGATGACGCCAATGACGAGGCGAGCGAAGAAAACGGTGCCAACGATGACGAGGCGCTGCCCGATGACGACGAGATGCGCGAGGAGGCCGACGAGCGCAGCGAGGCCGCCGACAGCCCGCGGCGCGGCGAGACCGCCATGGAACGCAAGGTGCTCGAGGACGCGGTGTCCTATATCCGTGGGCTGGCCGAACGTCACGGCCGCAACGCCGACTGGGCCGAGGAGGCGGTTCGTGAAGCGGTCAACCTGACCTCTCGCGAAGCCCTGGAGAAGAATGTCATCGACGTGGTGGCCAGAAACATCGATGACCTGCTGGCGCAGATCGACGGCCGCACCGTGGTGATGGATGATGGCGAGCGCACCCTGGAGACCGCCGATCTGGTGATCGAGCGCTTCGATCCCGACTGGCGCACCCAGCTGCTGCAGGTGATCACCAACCCCAACGTCGCCTACTTCCTGATGATCATCGGCTTCTACGGGCTGATCTTCGAGCTGTCCAACCCGGGCAGCCTGGTGCCGGGCACCATCGGCATCATCTGCCTGCTGCTGGCGCTGTTCGCCTTCCAGGTGCTGCCGGTGAACTATGCCGGCCTGGCACTGATCCTGGTGGGCCTGGCGCTGATCGTCGGCGAGGCGCTGATGCCCAGTTTCGGGATACTGGGCACGGGAGGCATCGTCGCCTTCGTGATCGGGTCGGTGATCCTGATGGATGCCGACACCCTGCACATCTCCATTCCCATGATCGCCAGCGTGGCGGGCCTGGCCTCGCTGCTGATGCTGTGGGTGATGACCCGTTTCGTGGGGCTGCGTCGCAGCCGGGTGCGTACCGGGCAGGAGGAGCTGGTGGGCGCCGAGGCCGTGGCGCTGGAGGATTTCGAGGGACAGGGCCATGTGCGCCTCCACGGGGAGCGCTGGCGGGCCCAGGCGAGCCAGCCGATCCATCGGGGGCAGTCGCTCAAGGTCGTGGCCATCGACGGCTTGACCGTCGAGGTGGTACCGGCCGAGGCCCACTCATCCGGTTCGTAGCCATCGGCTGCGGCCATGACATCGTAAGCCAAGGAACTGCCAAGGAGTCGCGACCATGTTGATTACCTATCTTGTGCCGCTGGTACTGGTGCTGATGTTTCTGGCAGCGGCCATTCGTATCCTGCCGGAGTACAAGCGCGGGGTGGTGTTCTTTCTCGGCCGCTTCCAGTCGGTCAAGGGACCGGGCCTGATCATCATCATCCCCGGCATCCAGAAGATGGAGGTGGTCGACCTGCGGGTGATCACCATGGACGTGCCCGAGCAGGACGTCATTTCCCAGGACAACGTCACCGTGCGCGTCAATGCGGTACTCTATTTCCGGGTGGTGGACCCGGAGAAGGCGATCATCCAGGTGGAGAACTTCGTCAATGCCACCAGCCAGCTCGCCCAGACCACGCTGCGCTCGGTGCTCGGCAAGCACGACCTGGACGAGATGCTCTCCGAGCGCGACAAGCTCAACGACGACATTCAAGAGATCATCGACAGCTCGGCCGAAGGCTGGGGCATCAAGGTGGCCAACGTGGAGATCAAGCATGTCGACCTGGATGACAGCATGATTCGCGCCATCGCCCGCCAGGCCGAGGCTGAGCGCGAACGGCGCGCCAAGGTGATCCACGCCGAGGGTGAGCTGCAGGCCTCCAAGAAGCTGGTCGAGGCGGCCCATATCATGTCCGGCAACCCGGCGGCCCTGCAGCTACGCTACCTGCAGACCATGAACGACATGAGCAACAAGAACGCCTCCACCATCGTGGTACCGCTGCCCATCGATCTCATGGACGCCTTCAAGCAGATGGGCGGCGCCTTGCGTTCCGGTGGCAGCGGCGGAACCCCTGCCGGGAACGGCGGGGACCCTTACCAAGCGGATCGGGCGCAGGCCGAGGCCGAGCAGGCCGAGTTTCTCCAGCAGGACGATGCCGATCAGCCGGACCCGGACACTCACCAGGAGCCAGACAAGCATGCGGACAGGGACGACCAGAACGACGAGGGGCGTGACAAGGGATAAGACGCCCATTTCAACGACCCCCGCGACGGGGCTTCCGGCAACGGGGTCGCCTTGATTCATTCGCTTTCACATCGCCAGCAGGGGCTGCTGCTGACCGGCGGCGGCGCCCTGATCATCTCTCCCGACGCCCTGCTGATCAAACTGATCGGCCTTCCCGACGCCGAGATCCTGGTCTGGCGGGGATTGCTCACGGCACTGGGCTTTATCGCCATCATGCTGCTGCGTCACGGCGCCGGCACCCTGCAGGCCTACCGGCGCTGCGGCTGGACCGGCATCGGCGTGGCGGTGCTGTTCAGCTGCTCCACCTTTGGCTTCGTGCTCGGCAACCAGTACACCAAGGGCGGCAACGTGCTGATGATCCTGGCCGGGGCGCCGCTGATCGCCGCGCTGCTGTCGCGCCTGTTTCTCGGTGAACGGCTGCCGCGGCGGACCTGGCTGGCGATCTGGCTCTGCCTGCTGGGCACCTCGCTGATCGTGCTCGACGATGCCGGCGAGGGCTCCTGGATCGGCAACGGCTTCGCGCTGCTGGCGGCGACCTCGCTGGCCGCCAACTTCACCCTCTGCCGAACCCGTCCGGGGATCGACATGAGCCCCATGCTGACCCTCTCCGGGCTGCTGGTGGCCGGCGTGGCCGCCCTGGTGGGCAGCGTGACCGGCGGCCTGGCTCTGCCCCCGGCGGAGAGCCTGCTGCTGCTGGTGCTCTTGTGCCTGGTGCTGCTGCCGCTGGGCTTCACCCTGATCCAGCGCGGCCCCCTCTATCTGCCCGCCGCCGAGGTGGGCCTGCTGATGCTGCTCGAGGTGGTGGTGGGCACGCTCTGGGTGTGGTGGATCCTCGCCGAGCGGCCGGCGCCCATCGCCCTGGTGGGCGGCGGCCTGGTACTCGGCACCCTGGTCGCCAAGGGCCTCTATGAGCGCCGCCTGGAGAAGCGGCTGCGCGGCCAGGATGCAGCGCAGCATCGAGTCTGATAGAATGCCGCGCTCCTGACGTGGCGGTCGCCTGGACCTTTGACAGCGTGGCCGATCGAATAGCGCGATCGGCAAGCCCCGATCGTAAAGAACAAGGGAACGACACACCGTGATGACTCCCCTGACAGGGCTGGCCACGCCGCCCTAGCGTACTCCTCCCCGCAATCTGGCAGTGCGGCTGCTGGGCATCACGCTGATGCCTCGGGCGCGCTGTGCCTTTCTGCTTTACCCGATGGCGACCCTCCTGCCTCCGTACCCTTCAGGGTGCGGCCAACGGCATGGTGTCGCACGCAAGACCCCCTGGCGCCTGACGGCATGACGATAACGCTCCACTGGACGGTCACATGTTCGAATCCTTAAGACAGACCTGGTTCTCCAACGTGAAGGGCGACACCCTCGCCGGTATCGTGGTGGCCCTCGCCCTGATACCCGAGGCCATCGCCTTCTCCATCATCGCCGGCGTGGACCCCAAGGTGGGCCTCTACGCCTCCTTCTGCATCGCGGTGATCATCGCCTTCACCGGCGGCCGTCCGGGCATGATCTCGGCGGCCACCGGCGCCATGGCGCTGCTGATGGTCACCCTGGTACGCGACCACGGTCTCGAGTATCTGCTCGCCGCTACCCTGCTCACCGGGGTGCTGCAGATCATCGCGGGCTATCTCAGGCTCGCCGAGCTGATGCGCTTCGTCTCGCGCTCGGTGGTGACGGGCTTCGTCAACGCCCTGGCGATCCTGATCTTTATGGCCCAACTGCCGGAACTCACCGGCGTGACCTGGCATGTCTACGCCATGACCATCGCCGGCCTGGCTATCATCTACGGCTTTCCCTACCTGCCGAAGATCGGCAAGTCGATTCCCTCGCCGCTGGTCTGCATCGTGGTGCTCACCGCCGTCTACATGATCTCGGGCATGGAGATCCGCAGCGTGGGTGACATGGGCGAGCTGCCCGATACCCTGCCGATGTTCCTGTGGCCGGACGTGCCGCTCAACCTCGAGACCCTGTGGATCATCCTGCCCTATGCGCTGATGCTCACCGTGGTGGGCCTGCTGGAGTCGATGATGACCGCCACCATCGTCGACGACCTCACCGATACCCCGAGCGACAAGAACCGCGAGTGCAAGGGCCAGGGCATCGCCAACATCGGCTCCGGCCTGCTGGGCGGCATGGCGGGCTGCGCCATGATCGGCCAGTCGGTGATCAACGTGAAATCCGGCGGCCGCGGGCGGCTTTCCACCCTGGTGGCCGGCGTGGTGCTGCTGATTCTGGTAGTTTTTCTCTCGGACTGGGTGTCGCAGATCCCCATGGCAGCGCTGGTGGCGGTGATGATCATGGTCTCCATCGGCACCTTCAGCTGGAGCTCCATCAAGGACCTCAAGCAGCATCCGATGAGCACCAACGTGGTGATGGTCGCCACCGTCATCGTCACCGTGGCGACCCACAACCTGGCCATCGGCGTCTTCGTCGGGGTGCTGATCGCCGCCATGAACTTCGCCAACAAGGTAGGCAACATCCTGTATATCGGCTCCGAAGAGACCGATGAGGGGCGCCATCGGACCTATCGGGTGGTGGGGCAGGTGTTCTTCGCCTCTTCCGAGCGCTTCGGCAACGCCTTCGACTTCAAGGAGACCGTGGAGAAGGTCACCATCGACCTCTCCCGCGCCCACTTCTGGGATATCACCGCCGTGCAGACCCTGGACCGCGTGGTGATCAAGTTCCGCCGCGAGGGCACCGAGGTGGAGCTGGTGGGCCTCAACGAGGCGAGCGCCACCATCGTCGACCGCTACGCGGTGCATGACGACCCCGCCGCCGTGGAGAAGCTGATGGGCGGGCACTGAGGCGCATGCCACTTTCGCCGGGCTGGTCAAGCGGTGCGCCGTGTTCGACCATACCGGCGCACACTGATTCGACGAGGAGGCACTGGTGAGTCAAACGATAGCGGTACTCAAAGGCGATGGCATCGGCCCGGAAATCATGGACGCGACCCTCAAGGTATTGGAGGCCCTGGACTGCGGGCTCGAGTTCGACTTCGTGGAGGCGGGGCTGGGCGCCCTGGAGAAGCACGGCACCCTGATTCCCCAGCCCTCCCTGGACAAGATCGCCGAGTACGGTGTGGCCCTGAAGGGGCCCTTGACCACCCCCATCGGCAAGGGCTTCTCCTCGATCAACGTGCAGCTGCGCCGCCACTTCGACCTCTACGCCAACGTGCGCCCGGCGATCAGCTTCCCCGGCACTCGCTCGCGCTACGATGACATCGACCTGATCACGGTGCGCGAGAACACCGAAGGCGCCTACATGGCCGAGGGCCAGAGTCTCAGCGAGGACGGCGAGACCGCCCTGGCCAGCATCAAGGTGACCCGCACCGGCTCCGAACGCATCGTCCGCTACGCCTTCGAGCTGGCCCGCAGCAAGGGCCGCAAGAAGGTCACCGCGGTGCACAAGGCCAATATCATCAAGACCAGCTCCGGGCTCTTCCTCGATGTGGCCCGCGAGGTCGCCCAGGAATTCCCCGAGATCGAGTTCCAGGAGATGATCGTCGACAACGCCTGCATGCAGCTGGCGATGAATCCTCACCAGTTCGATGTCATCGTCACCACCAACCTGTTCGGCGATATCCTCTCCGATCTGTGCGCCGGCCTGGTAGGCGGCCTGGGCCTGGCGCCGGGGGCCAATATCGGCAAGGACGCCGCCATCTTCGAGGCCGTCCACGGCTCGGCTCCCGACATCGCCGGCAAGCAGCTTGCCAATCCCTGCGCCCTGCTGCTGGCCGCGGCGGACATGCTCGACCACCTGGGCATGGTGGACAAGGGCACCCGGATTCGCACCGCCATCCGCGAGGTGCTCGAAACGGCTCGTGACCAGGTGACGCCGGATCTGGGCGGCAGCGGTACCACCGACACCTTCGCTGAGGCCCTGGTGGCAAACCTGACGGCGTAAGACTCGCCGGCGCGCCTAGGCAACACCCTGACGATGCGGTAAAAACGCCCGTAGGGATAGTGAAACGAACGCCAGCTCGGGAAACGATGCAATGACAGACCAGGTGATGGCCGCTATCGACGGCTCCAAGTTCTCGGCGGGCGTGTGCGACTACGCCGCCTGGGCCAGCCGGGCGCTCGAGGCGCCGCTGACCTTCCTGCACGTGGTGGACAACCACCCCCAGACCGCCGAGGCGGACCTCTCCGGCAATATCGGCCTGGGGTCTCGTGAGCACCTGCTCGAGGAGCTCGCCCACCTCGACGAGCGGCGCGCCAAGATTGCCCAGGAGCAGGGGCGGCTGATGCTGGGGGCCGCCAGGGAGCGGGCCGTGGAGGCCGGCGTCGAGGAGCCCGCCATCCGCCAGCGCAACGGCACCCTGGTGGAGACCCTGGAGGAGCTGCAGGAGGAGATGCGCCTGCTGGTCATCGGCAAGCGCGGCGAGACCGCCCATCAGGACAGCGGCCACCTGGGCTCCAACCTGGAGCGGGTGGTGCGCACCCTGCATCGGCCGATCCTGATGGTGCCCGATACCTTCACACGCCCCGAGGCGGTGATGCTTGCCTTCGACGGCAGCAAGACCACCCGAAAGGGCGTGGAGATGCTGGCCAAGAGCCCGCTGTTCGAGGGGATTCCGGTGCACGTGGTGATCGTCGGCGCCGAGACCGGCGACAACCGCTCCCAGCTCGACTGGGCGCTGACGACGCTACGCGAGGCCGGCCATGAAGCCGAAGGCGCCATCCGCGCCGGCGAGGTGGAGGCGACGCTGCGCACCTACAAGGAGGAGCACGGGATCGACCTGCTGGTGATGGGGGCCTACGGCCACTCGCGGATTCGCCAGCTGCTGGTGGGCAGCACCACCACCGCCATGCTGCGGCGTGCCAACGTGCCGGTGCTGCTGCTGCGCTGAGCCTGGTGCCGCCAGGAAACGCAGGCCGCCGACCCTCGGGTCGGCGGCTTGCGTTCAGGGACAGCTCTCGCCGATCAGCAGCTCCGTGGTCAGCAGGCTGGAGGCGGGCGGGGTCAGGCCCAGGATCATGCGGGCGGCCATGCGTCCTTTCTCGACGCTGTCCTGGCGTACCGTGGTCAGGCGCGGGGCGCGGTACTGCCCCTCGGCGATACCGTCGAAGCCGGTGATCCGCAGTGCCTCGGGGATGCGCAGGCCGCGGCTTTCGGCCAGGGTCAGGGCGGTCAGGGCGATGCGGTCGGACATGCAGAACAGCAGATCGGGGCGCTCGTCGTCGGGCAAGTCGAGGATCGGCGCGATCACCGGGGCGCATACCTCGAAGGTGTTCTCCTCGATATTCCACATGGGCACGGCGGCGGGATCATGACCGGCTTCCTCCAGCGCCCGATAGAAGCCGGTGAGCCGCGAGCGGGTGATGGTCTGTTCGGCGCTGAGCAGCCGCCGGCCGGCGTCGATGGGACCGTTGCAAGGCTCGGCGGTCAGGCGCAGATTGATGATGCCCGGGCGGCGCGTGGTCCGACTCAGCGCATGGCGGGCGATACCGTAGCAGGCCCGCTCATCGTCCACATGGATCGAAGGACGCCCTTCGACGTCGAAGTCCACCGCCACCAGGGGCGCCTGGGTCGGCAGGGTCGCCAGCAGCGTCTCGCTGGGCATCAGGCCATAGACGATATAGCCGTCCGCCATGCTGGCGGCACCGGGCAGTTCGCTCTGCATCTGGCGGGCGGAGAGCAGCAGCAGGGTATGGCCCTGGGCGTCCAGCACCTCGGCGACGCCGGAGAGCAGCTCGCTGGCCACGGCGTCGTTGAGGCTGTAGGTGAGGCTCTCGGCCAGGATCACCGCAATGATCCGCGAGCGCCCGGTGCGCAGGCTGCGCGCCTTGGCGTCAGGCCCGCGATAGCCCAGGCGCTTGGCCTCTCCGAGGATGCGCTTGCGCAGGGCCGGCGAGAGCTGATCCGGCCGGTTGAAGGCGTTGGAAACGGTCGCCGTGGAGACGTCGAGCTCCCGGGCCAGGTCCTTCAGGGTAATACGTCGGGGAGTGGACACGAGCGCTTCCTTCGCCATCTTTATCGATTCAGTTAGCCCGCTATCATAGTCGCGATGGCGCCCCTTGGCCAATGCGACCATGGATGCAGCCCCGACGGTGATGCGACGCTCCGTGCATCAGGCCACCGCCCGGGCCGGGACGACGCCAAGCGCGCGGTCCTGGCCGTCGAACAGGTGGACATGCTCGGAGTCGGGCGCCAGCGCCACCTTCTGGCCGACCCGCCAGGGGCTGGGTGCCTCGCTGCGGTGGATCAGCAGGGTCTCGCCAGCCTTGGGCTCCAGGTAGACATAGACTTCGTTGCCCAGGTACTCGACGTTGACGATCTCGAAGGCGTTGTCGCCGCTGGATTCGGCCAGGCGCAGGTGCTCGGGGCGCACGCCCAGGGTCAGGGCCTCGGCGGGGGCATGGCGGCTGGCGTTCTGGGGCAGGGCCAGTTCGCCGATACCATCGGTTGCCACCCGGCATCCTTCGGCGCCGCCGGAGACCAGTTCCGCGGACAGGAAGTTCATGGTGGGCGAGCCGATAAAGCCGGCGACGAACTTGGTGGCCGGGCGCTGGTAGAGTTCATGGGGCGTGCCTACCTGCTCCACCCGCCCGGCGTTGAGCACCACGATCTTGTCGGCCAGGGTCATGGCCTCCACCTGGTCGTGGGTGACGTAGATCATGGTGGATGCGAGGCGCTGGTGCAGGCGGGCGATCTCGTTGCGCATCTGCACCCGCAGGGAGGCGTCCAGGTTGGAGAGCGGCTCGTCGAACAGCAGAATGCGCGGCTCCCGGGCCATGGCGCGGCCCATGGCCACCCGCTGACGCTGGCCGCCGGAGAGCGCCTTGGGCTTACGGTCGAGCAACTCCTCGAGCTGCAGGATGCGCGCGGTGGCCATCACCCGCTCGTGGACCGTCTGCTTGGCGGTCTTGGCCAGCTTGAGCCCGAAGGCCATGTTGTCGTAGACCGTCATATGCGGGTAGAGCGCATAGGACTGGAAGACCATCCCCACGCCGCGCTCCCGGGGCGGCAGCTCGTTGACCACGGTCTCACCGATACGCAGTTCGCCGTCGCTGATCGATTCCAGCCCGGCGACCAGCCGCAGCAGCGTGGACTTGCCGCAGCCCGAAGGGCCGACGAAGACCACGAATTCGCCGGCGCCGATGTCGAGGTCGACGTCCTTGATGATATGGGTGCTGCCGAAGACCTTGTTGACCTTGTCGAGTGTGACGCTTGCCATGGGATGTCTCCTTGCCGGCCCGGTGATGAAGGGTCTCGCCCCCGGGCCGGCCTGTTGTTATGTCTGTTGCCGTAGAGAGTCAGACCCTGAGCCAGGCCGCCTGGTAGGGCGGCAGGCGCAGGGTCTCGCCGTCTTGCTCGTGATGAAAGCCGTGCCCCTCGAGGGCCGCCTGTACCGACATCGGTAGCCGGGTCTCCTGGGGCTGGCCGGTCAGATTGAACACGCACAGGATGCGCTCGTCGCCCGTTTCCCGCACGAAGCCGAGCAGGTCGTTGCCGACGTCCACCAGGGCGAGGTCGCCATCGACCAGGGCCGGATGGGCGGTGCGGAAGGCCAGCAGGCGGCGGGTGGCGCTGAGCAGCGAGTCCGGGTCGTCCTGCTGCTCGGCCACGGCCAGCGGCAGCTGGCGGGCCTCCACCGGCAGCCAGGGTTCCACGCCCGCGGCGGTAAAGCCACCCGTCTCGGCGTTCTCCCAGGGCATGGGCGTGCGACAGCCGTCGCGGCCCTTGAACTCCGGCCATAGCACCTTGCCATAGGGGTCCTGGAGGCGCTCGAAGGGCACCTCGGCCTCGGGCAGGCCCAGCTCCTCGCCCTGGTAGAGGCAGACGCTACCGCGCAGCGAGAATAGCATCGCCAGGGTCGCCTTGGGGTAGGCGACGGGGTCCTCGTCGGTTCCCCAGCGGGTGGCACTTCTCACCACGTCGTGGTTGGAGAGTGCCCAGCAGGGCCAGGCGTCGCCGGCCAGGCGCTGGAAGCGTTCGATCACTTCCCGCAGGTACTGGGCCGAGCGCGGGGCGTTGAGCAGGTCGAAGGTGTAGGCCATGTGCAGCTTGTCGCCACCGGCGGTGTACTCGGCCATGCGCTCCAGCGGATTGTCGTCGCCGATCTCGCCCACCGTGGTGGTGCCGGGGAACGCGTCCATCAGGGCGCGCAGCTCCTTGAGGAAGTCGAGGTTCTCCGGGCGGCTCAGGTCATAGACGTGGCGCTGCCAGGTGTAGGGGTTGGCGTCCGGGGCGCCCAGGGTCTTGGCCTCGCCCGCCGGCACCGGCGGGTTGTCGCGAAGCGCCGGGTCGTGGAAATAGAAGTTGACGGTGTCCAGACGGAAGCCGTCGACGCCGAGCTCCAGCCAGAAGCGCATGTTGTCGAGCTGGGCGGCACGCACCTCCGGATGATGGAAGTTGAGGTCCGGCTGGCTGGTCAGAAAGTTGTGCAGGTAGTACTGACGCCGGCGGGAGTCGAAGGTCCAGGCGGCGCCGCCGAAGATCGATAGCCAGTTGTTGGGCGGGGTGCCGTCGGGCTTGGGGTCGGCCCAGACGTACCAGTCCGCCTTGGCGTTGGTGCGATCGGCGCGGCTCTCCTGGAACCAGGGGTGTTGGTCGGAGGTGTGGCTGATCACCTGGTCGATCATCACCTTGAGGCCCAGTGAATGGGCCTTCGCCAGCAGCGCCTTGAAGTCGTCCAGGGTGCCGAACATCGGGTCGACATCGCGGTAGTCGCTGACGTCGTAGCCGAAGTCGAGCATCGGCGAGGTGAAGAAGGGCGATAGCCATATGCCGTCGACGCCGAGGCTCGCCACATAGTCGAGCTTCGCGGTGATACCGGCCAGGTCACCGATCCCATCGCCATTGGCGTCCATGAAACTGCGCGGGTAGATCTGGTAGATGACGCCACCGCGCCACCATAGGGTATTGTCTTGCATCGGATTTCCTTTGAACGGGATGCTGTACGGACTTTGGGGCTGATCGCGTTGAGGCTCGGGACTATCCTGGGGACAGGCGCTCTGCGAAGACGCTGTAAACCCTTCCCTGGGCGCTCCATTCTTCATCCCTGAAGAATGAGCTTCGCGTCGACCTGTCCCCAGCGTCCCTCAGCAACTAAACCGTGAAAATCTGGCATGGGGTCTATCCCTTCACCGCGCCGGCGGTGAGGCCGGAGACGATACGCCGCTGGAAGATGATCACCAGGATCACCAGGGGCACGGTGACCACCACCGAGGCGGCCATGATCGGGCCCCAGGGCAGCTCGTAGGCGCTGCCGCCGGAGAGCAGGGCAATGGCCACCGGCACGGTGCGCTGGCTGTCGGTGAGGGTGAAGGTCAGCGCGAACAGGAACTCGTTCCAGGCGGCGATGAAGGCCAGTAGCCCGGTGGTCGCCATGGCGGGCCACATCAGCGGCAGGAACACCTTGGTGATGGTGACCCAGGGGGTGGCGCCGTCCATGATCGCTGCCTCCTCCAGCTCCATGGGCAGCTGACGCATGAAGGTGGTCAGCACCCAGACGGTGAAGGGCAGGGTGAAGATGGTGTAGCTCAGTATCAGGCCGCCCGGGTTGTTGTAGAGGTTCAGCGCCCGGATCACCTCGAACAGCCCCGAGAGCACCGCCACCTGGGGAAACATCGAGACCCCGAGGATCACCAGCAGCACCGTGGAGCGGCCGCGGAAACGCACCCGCCCCAGGGCGTAGGAGGCGGTGATGCCAAGCAGCAGGGCGATGAACACCACGCTGGTGGCGATCAGGATGGAGTTGAAGATCGCCTGCAAAAAACTCTTCTGGGTGAAGACCTGGACATAGTTGGCCAGGCTCCAGGTGGATGGCCACAGCTCGACCCGGAAGAGGTCGCTGGACGGCTTGAGGGAGGTGATCACGGCGTAATAGAAGGGGAACACCGCGACGACCACCACGAAGGCCACCAGCAGCCAGAAGCCGACACGGGTGGCGAGCTTGTTGAACTGGCGCGAGGTCATGCGTCACCTCCCAGGTTGAGTTGCTTGCGGCCCAGGTAGAGGTAGGCGATGGTGGCGAGTGCGATGATCAGGAACAGCAGGGTCGAGGCGGCGCTGCCGTAGCCCACGTCCTGGAACTCCACCAGCTGCTGGCGGGCGTAGATCGACATCGACATGGTGCTGGTGGAGTTGGAGGTCAGCACATAGATGACGTCGAAGACCCGCAGGGCGTCGAGCAGGCGGAAGATCACCGCCACCATCAGCGCCGGGGTGATCAGCGGCAGGGTCACCTTGAAGAACACCCTGACCGGATGGATGCCGTCGACCTCGGCGGCCTCGTAGCAGTCCTTGGGCAGCATCTGCATGGCGGCCAGGGCCAGTAGGGCGACGAAGGGGGTGGTTTTCCAGACATCGACCATGATCACCGCCCACATGGAGTAGCTGGCGTCGGCGGTCCAGGCGATGGGCTCAGCGATAATGCGCAGCGCCATCAGCAGCTCATTGATGATTCCGAACTGGTCGTTGAGCATCCAGGCCCACATCTGCGCCGAGACGATGGTGGGAATGGCCCAGGGAATCAGCACCGCGGCGCGCACGAAGGTGCGGCCCTTGAACTGAGCATTGAGGATCAGCGCCACGATCACCCCGAACACCACCTCCAGGGACACCGAGACGATGGCGAAGTAGAAGGTGTTCCATACCGACCGCCACCAGATGGGGTCGGCGAGCACGCCGTACCAGCGGCCGTCGTCGTAGACCAGGTAGTTCTCCAGGCCGACGAAGAAGACATTGCTCAGGTCGGAGAGCGAGGCATCGGTGAAGCTGAAGTAGAAGGTGCGCGCGAGGGGCCAGCCGGCCACCAGGGTCAGTGCCACCAGCATCGGCGCCAGGAAGGTCCAGGCGGCCTTGACGCGCTGGCGGCGCACCTTGGTGCTGCGGTAGGCCTTGGCCGGTAGGCGCGCCGCGGCGGGCGCGCTATCGTCGACGGTCGTACTCATGGGAGGGCTCCCGGATTACCAGTTGCGGCGCTTGACGCGTGACAGGTCGCGCTCGAGGTCGGCCACGGCCTGCTCGCCGCTCCGGCTGCCGGAGAGCACGTCGTGGGTGGCACTGAAGAAGGCGTTGCTGACCCGGCCGTAGGCGTCGCCGGTGACTGCCGAGGGGCGGGCCACGGCGTTGACGAAGGTGTCGTAGAGCTCGCCGAAGAAAGGCACCGCCTCGAGCACTTCCGCGTCTTCGTAGAGGGCCGCCAGGGTGGGGTTGTAGGCCCCCTCGATGGCGCGGCGCTTCTGCTCCTCGAAGCCGCTGAGAAAGGCGACCAGGTCGACGGCGAGCTCGGGGTTGTCGCTGTAGCGGGAGACCGCCAGGTTCCAGCCGCCCAGGCCGGCGGCGCTGGTGCCATCGGCGCCTGCCGGCAGCTGGGTCACCCCTACCTTGCCGCGCACTTCGCTGCCGTCGCTCTGGGCCAGGGACCAGGCGTAGGGCCAGTTGCGCATGAACACCGCGTTGCCGCCCTGGAAGACGCCGCGTGCCTCCTCCTCGGTGTAGTTGAGCACGCCGCTGGGGGCGATCTCACCGACCCAGCTGGCGGCCAGCTCCAGGGCCGCGGCGGCACGCGCGTTGTTGATGCTGATCTCGCCGTCGCGCTCCACCAGGCTGCCGCCCCCAAAGCTGGCTACCCATTCCAGGGCGTTGACGGTCAGCCCTTCGTAGGCGCGACCCTGAAAGACGAAGCCGTGCATCCGCTCGTGGCCGGCTGCCCTCTCGGCGTCCTGGATATCGCGGGCGATCTCGGTGAGCTGCTGCCAGGTCTCGGGCGCCTCGAAGCCGTACTGCTCCAGCAGGTCCTGGCGGTAGTAGAGCACCCCGGCATCGGTGAACCAGGGCATGGCCACCAGGCGGCCGTCCACGGTGTTGTTCTCGATGATCGTGGGGAAGTGCCCCTCGCCGGCCTGATCGCCCAGCACCTCGCGCAGGTCGAGCAGATGGTTGGCGAGCAGACCGGGCCAGATGACGTCGATCTGGAAGACATCGATATCGCTGGAGTTGGCGGAGAGGATCTGCTGGTAGAGCGACAGCCGTTCAGTGGAGGAGTTGGGGGTCGATACGACATCGACGCTGTGACCGGTCTGCGCCTCCCAGGCGCGCACGCCCTCCTGGCAGAGGGTCAGTTCGGCACCCACGGCGCCGCAGGAGATGGTCAGGTCGGCGGCCTGGGCCTGGCCCGTGGCGGTCAGGGCGGCAGAGCCCAGGGCAATGGCGGAGAGCAGGGATTTCTTGAGCATGGGCATCCTCACGATTGTTGTTATGAAATGGTTGTCTTAAACGATTAAGTTCGTGGCGACAGTTAAGACCATGGCCGAGGCGCCATCAACCTAGACTTTTGTCGAAGTGTCATCTTCAGGCAATGCCGTTCGTTAGACTTTGGTTGCATTCTTCGGCGGTAACATTGAGGCATCGGGCTTAAACGATTAAGTTTTGTCTGGCTTGTCGCTCGACCCGGCCCCGATCGGCCCCGGGGTGTTTTGAGGCGCAGAACTTAATCGATACAGATCGGCCGGGGTCAGCGCACCCAATCCCTAACGGCACGTTGCCTAACAACTCGTTTCATAACAACAAGAGGACCGCATCATCATGCACACCGCCATGTTCAAGACACCGCTCGCCGTCGCCATCACCGCCGCGGGGCTCGCCCTGAGCACTACGGCCAGTGCCGATGGCCAAGGCCTGGAGCAGCGCCTGGCCGAACTGGAGGCGCGGATCGCCGCCGCCGAACAGCGGGCCACCGCTGCCGAGCAGCGCGCCGAGATTGCCGAGCGTCAGGCTGAAGCCGGGGCCGAGGGCGCTCTCTCCGCCGAGCAGGTGGAGGAGCGGCTGGCCAGGGTCGAGCGCCAGGCCAGCGGCGAGGAGGGCTTCTCCTTCAATGTCTACGCCCGCTCCGGCCTGCTGCTGGGCGAGGATCGCAAGAGTCTCCCGGGCGGGCCCTACGTGACCCCGGCGGGATCCTTGGGCGGCGCCGTGGGGCGGCTGGGCAACGAACCCGACACCTATGCCGAGGCGATCCTTAACTACCGCATGCAGTTCGACAACGGTGCCAGGGCGCTCTACCGCACCATGCTGGCCGACGGCACCACCACCAGCAACGACTGGAACGACGACGCCAACCTCAACGTACGCCAGGTCTACGCCGAGTTCAGCGACCTGCCCTCCTTCACCGGCGCCTTCGAGAACGCCTCCATCTGGGCGGGCAAGCGCTTCGACCGCGACAACTTCGATATCCACTGGCTCGACAGCGACTTCGTCTTCCTGGCCGGTACCGGGGCGGGGCTCTACGATATCCAGCTGGCCGACGATTGGCGTGCCAACCTCTCGCTCTACGGGCGCAGCTTCAGCGACTTCCCGGTGAGTCGCGAGAACCCGGGCCTGACCGGCGATACCGACAGCCTGATCCTCACCGCCAACAATTACATCGGCAACTGGCAGTTCATGGTCAACGGCCTCTCCGCCGCCGACAACGATGAGCGGGTCATGGAGGGGGAGGACTATTCGGCCGCCGACAGCGGCTGGCACACCATGGTGGCCTACCACGGCGACAGCTTCTTCGGCCTGGGGGAGGGCAACTTCAAGGTGGCGCTGCTGCACGGCCAGGGCCTGGGGGCCGAGGTCAAGGGACTCGGCAGCAACGGCGAGCTGACCGAGGATGCCCAGGCCACCCGCCTCGGCGTCTACGGCACCACCTACATGGCCCCCAACTGGCGCGTCGCCCCGGCGCTGCTGGCCGAGACCAGCCGGGATCGCTTGGCCGTCGGCGACCGCTTCGACTGGGCGACGCTCAACCTGCGCCTGGCCAACGAGATCACCCAGAACTTCGAGATGCAGTACGAGGGTAGCTATCAGTACATGGATCTCGACCCGGGTGAGGGCGGCAACGCTGTCAGCGGCAACTGGGGCAAGCTGACCATCGCGCCCACCTTCAAGCCCCAGGTGGGCGGCTTCTGGCAGCGCCCCGAGATTCGTCTCTTCGCCTCCTACACCGACTGGGATAGCGAGCTGAACGCGTTCAACGGCAGCTTCGGCGACGACGGCTTCACCGGCGGCCAGTGGAGCTTCGGCGTCCAGACCGAAGTGTGGTTCTGAGGGAGACGGCCCGGCAGGAGGCCGGGCCCTGCTTGCGGTTTCGATCTTTGCCCGTGGCTCAGGCCACGGGCTTTTCGATACAGTGCAGCAGTCGGCCATGCCGGACGAGTCGTCGGGTGGCGCTCGGTGCGGTGCTCGACGCTGCCAACGTATCGACTATTCGCCATGATCCGGTAATACTGGCTGCCTTGCCACTCAGCTGGCAGGTTTTCTTTCTGTCGATAACCGCTAAGGGAAGTGTTCATGACCATTATTCGCCACGACACCAAGGCGCGCATGAGCCGCGCTGTGATCCACAACGGTATCGCCTACCTGTGCGGCCAGGTGGCCGGCCCGGAGGCGCGCCACGGCGACATCACCGAGCAGACCCAGAGCATGCTGGCGCGCGTGGATGCCCTGCTCGCCGAGATCGGCTCCGACCGGGAGCACCTGCTGACCGCGACGATCTACCTGAAGGACGGCCACGACTTCGCCGCCATGAACGCGGTGTGGGACGCCTGGGTGCCCACCGGCCACGCCCCGGCGCGTACCTGCGTCTGTGCGCCGATGCCCGCCGACGAGCTGAAGGTGGAGATCACCGTTACCGCCCTGGTGATCGGCGAGTACAGCTACTAACTACCGGGTGCAGGGATCGTCCATGGGCGCCTCCCGCGGCCGCAGCCGCCGCGAGAGGGCGTCCACGGCGATGTTCAGCGTCGCGGTGATCAAGAGCAGGAAGAAGGCCACGTCGAACATCAGGTAGTCGAAGCCCTCCTCGATGTAGAAGCCCAGCGTCGCCACCCCGAGCATGCCGAGGATCGCCGTCTCGCGCAGGATCACCTCGGCGCGGTAGTAGAGCAGCGCCAGCAGCCCCGGATAGAGCCGCGGCACCAGCTCGTAGGCCAGCCGGCCCGAGGCCGGCAGCCCCGGCATGCCGGGCTGGATGGCGTTGGCGTGGCGGGCCACCAAAAAGGCGATCAGGGCGCCGTTGTGCAGTGCCAGGGCGAGCCACGCCGGCAGCAGCGAGGGGCCCAGCAGCAGCAGGAAGATAAACGCCAGCATCAGCTCCGGCGTGGAGCGCAGGAAGATCAACAGCCCGTGCCCGGCCAGCCGGGTGCCGCGATTGCCGACATGGCGACAGGCCAGCGGCCAGAGCACCATGGCCACCACCAGGGCACCCACGGTGCCGAGCAGTCCCAGCAGCAGGGTATTGCCGATGGCCGGCCCCAGCTGTGGAAGGCGGGCGAGCCATTGCCCCACGCCCGCCCAGTCGCCGGCGAGCAGCGGCGCCGGCCAGATGTCCTCACTGACGAAGCGCCACACCAGTCCCCCATCCACGCTGGGCCAGGGGCCCAGCAGCCAGGCGCCGCCGATCAGCAGCAGCGGGATCAAGGCGCGGTGACTCCACCAGGGGAGGCTGGCGATCAGCAGGTAGAAGAGCCACAGCAGGGCACCGGCTTCGTGGTAGCGCCCCTCGCGAAAGGCGGTCTCCAGGTGGAAACCTAGCGTCGGCAGGCCCACGAAGCCCAGCAGCACGCTGGCGCGCAGGGCGCACTCGAAGCGGTAACGGGTGTAGGCAACGAGCTGCGCCCAGGCCAGCGGCAGCTCCACGTAGACGAAGCGCGACAGCCGCCCCGTGCCGGGCGGCAGGGACTCGCTCGGGGCCCGCGGCAGCTGTTCGAGGATCTCGGCATAGACCTTGGCGAAGATCCCGGCATAGGGGATGGCCAGGGCGAGCAGGGCGGTGAGCGCCGAGAGGCCGAATACCTGCAGGAAGAGCAGCGCCCAGAACAGTTCGTGGATGGCCCGCACGAAGGCGCAGCCGGCGCGCACCAGCCGCGAACGCAGGAACAGCAGGGCCAGCGGCAGCCCCAGCACCACACCGGCGAGCGTCCCCCAGATCGCCACCGCCACGGTCAGGCCGATGGCCGAGAGCGGCGATTCCAGCGATCCCCAGGCGGGCCAGGCCAGGCCCAGCGCCATGCGGCCGAGCTCCGCCCACGGGTCCCGGGTATGCACGGCCAGGTCGGCGAAGGGCAGCAGCAGCACGGCCAGCGCCAGCAGCGCCAGGCTGTGGCGGGCCAGGCGCAGGCCGGTGCTCTGGCCGCGCCACCAGTAACGGCCGTGACGCGGCGGGCTGGCCGCCTCGCTCATGGGCGACCCCGGGCGCAGGGCAGGGCCTCGGGATCCGGGGCCGCCGGCGTGGCGTCGTCGACGCTGGACGAGCCGGCCGTTGCATCCGGGTAGAGGCTGTCCAGGTCGGCCAGGGTCAGCTCGTCGGCAGGCGCATCGATCACCAGGCGGCCGTCGCGCAGGCCCCAGACCCGGTCGAAGTGGGAGAGCGCCAGTTCGCGCTGGTGCAGGGCCACCACCTGGGTGGTGTGACGCGCCGCGATCAGCGCCAGCAGTCGCAGCGCCTGGTGGGGATCGACGCTGGCCACCGGCTCGTCGCCGAGGAACACCACGCGTCCCTGGTAGAAGGCCCGGGCGATGGCCACTCGCTGGCGCTGGCCGCCGGAGAGCTGGCCCACTGGGCGGCGCGCGAGGTCGGCGAGTCCCACCAGCGTGCAGAGCTCGCCCACCTCTTGCCAGGGGCGCGCCAGCGGTCGCACCAAGTTCCACAGGTTGGCCAGCGCCGAGCGCTCCGGGAGGCGTCCCATGTAGACGTTGTGGTAGACGGCGAGCTGGGGCACCAGGCCGTGGTGCTGGGGGCACCAGGCAGCCTGCCGGCCGAGACGAGTGCGCAGCTCGCCGAGCAGGGTCGACTTGCCGGCGCCGCTCTGGCCGAGCAGGGCGATCCGCTCTCCCGCGAAGAGGTGCAGGGTCAGGCGGGGCAGCACCACCCGGTCGTCCTGCCCCTTGACGCTATAGCCCAGGTCCTCGGCGTCGAAGGCGACCAGAGGCCGGCGTTGCTCGCTCTCCATGACGTTCGGACCTCAGCGCAGCAGGCCCAGCGCCTCGCCCACTTCCTCGATGGGGGCGTAGAGGGCGTTGTCGGCGGGGATGAAGGCCTCCCGGGGAAAGCTCGCCAACAGCGCCGGGTCGTCCATCTCCAGGAAGGCGGCCCGCACCTGCTCGGTGAAGCCCTCGCCAAAGCGCTCGTCGGCGTCGCCGCGCAGGGTCCAGTTGTAGTCGGGGTAGGGCGGGGTGGCCCAGATCACCTCGACGCGGTCGGTGTCGACGCGGCCGTCGGCCACGGCCGCCTCCCACACGGTGTAGTTGACCGCGCCGATATCGTAGGTACCGGCCTCGACCAGGGCGATGGTGCGGGAGTGGTCGCCGGAGTAGCCCACCCGGGAGAAGAAGGCCTCGGGGTCGATGTCGTCGAAGCGCTCGCGGAAGAAGTGCTCCGGCATCAGGCGCCCAGAGGTGGAGGTGCGCGAGCCGAAGGTCAGGCTCATGCCCTCGAGTTCATCGGGCAGCGCGTCGGCCATCCCCAGGCCGGTGGAGCGGTGGGCGATGAAGTAGCTCATGAAGGCGTCGTCCTCGCTGCCCTGGGCAAGCGCCTGGGAGCCCGGCACCAGGCGGCGGGCCTGCACGCCGGAGAGGCCGCCGAACCAGGCCAGCTGCACCTGGTCGTTGCGAAAGGCGGTGACCGCGGCGCTGTAGGACTTCACCGGCACGTACTCCACCGCTACGCCCAGGCGCGCCTCCAGGTAGTCGGCCACCTTGCCGAAGCGCTCCACCAGCCGTGCCTGGTCCTCATCGGGAATGGCGGTGAAGCGGAAGGTCTCGGCGCTGGCGGTGTGGCTGACCAGGGCGAGGGCAGCGAAGGCGAGGGCGATCCGGCGCATGGGGTGACTCCGTTAGGCATCAGGGAGCCGCTATTGTTGTGCGCCGCGGCCCGCCAAGCAAGTCCGCCAGGGGGGCGGGCCGCGGCCAGCCGTCCGGTAGCCGCAGGGTCAGCCTTGCCGACCCTCGGCGAAGCTGTCGTAGGCTTCCAGCGCCTGGGCGGCATAGGTGAAGGCGGGGCCGCCACCCATGTACATGCAGACGCCGATGGTTTCCATGACCTCCTCGCGGGTGGCGCCCAGCTCCGCCGCGGTCTTGGCATGAAAGGCAATGCAGCCGTCACAGCGCACGCTGATGCCGATGGCCAGTGCCATCAGCTCTTTCTGCTTATGGGAAAGCGCCCCTTCGGTGTTGGCCGCTTTGGCCATCTGAGTAAAGCCCCGGGTGACGTCGGGGATTTCCTTGCCGATACGCTGCATCAGCCCGGAGAGGTCCTGGGTGATCTTGTTCCAGTCCTTGTGCATGGCGGTTTCCTCAACTTAGTGTATATTCAATTGAATGATTGAATTATTGAGGGCCGTGTCGCAGGTTGTCAAGTCGCGGCGTACCATCGGGACAATACAAAGCAGAGGATCCCCATGCCGATTTCTCGACACGAGCTGTACGATGCCCTGGCCCAGGTCGGGCGCGCGCTGAGCAACGGTAACCGGTTGGAGCTGCTGGAGCGCCTGGCCCAGGCCGAGGCGCCGGTGGAGAGCCTGGCCCAGGCCGCGGATCTCTCAGTGGCCAATGCCTCGCAGCACCTGCAGCAGTTGCGCCGCGCGGGGCTGGTCACGGCGCGCCGTGAAGGGCGCCAGATGATTTACCGGCTGACCGACGAGCGGATCGTCGTGCTGATGGGGCTGCTACGCGAGATCGCCGAGTGCAACCTGGCGGAGGTGGAGCGGCTGGTGGGTCAGCTGTTTGCCGATGAGGAGACGGACGGCGAGGCGCTGGAGCCGATCTCCCGGGAAGCGCTGCGGCGTCGCCTGGAGCAGGGCGATATCGCCCTGCTCGATGTGCGCGGTGAGGAGGAGTACCGGGCCGGACACCTGCCGGGGGCGATCAATCTGCCCTTCGAACGGCTGGAGGCGATGCTCGACCAGCTGCCGAAGGATCAGGAGATCGTGGCCTACTGCCGAGGGGTCTACTGCGTAACGTCTCACCGGGCGGTGCAGCTGCTGCGCCGCCGCGGCTTTCGTGTGCGTCGCCTGGAGGACGGGGTCCCGGAGTGGAAGGCCGCCGGCCTGCCGCTGGAATGAGCTCGCCGGGAGCCGCCCCGGCCTCAGTCGCGTCCGCCGGCCGGGTAGCGGGTCTCCTTGAGGCTGTCCTTGATCTTCTTGAGGTGGGGCAGGAAGTCCTCGCCGCGGCGCAGGGTGACGCCGGTGGCCAGCACGTCGATCAGCGTCAGCTGAATCATCCGCGAGGTCATCGGCATGTAGAGGTCGGTGTCCTCCGGGGTGGCCACCTCCAGGGTTTCGGTGCACTCCCGGGCCAGCGGCGAGCCGGGGGCGGTGATACCCAGCACCACGGCGCCGCTCTCCCGCGCCAGGCGAGCGATGTCCACCAGCTCCCGGGTGCGGCCGGTCCAGGAGATCACCACCACCACGTCGCCGGTATGGCAGGCGGAGGCGATCATCCGCTGCATCAGCACGTCCACGTAGGAGGTCACCGGCAGGTTGAAGCGGAAGAACTTGTGCTGGGCGTCCTGGGCCACGGCGCCCGAGGCGCCCAGGCCGAAGAAGTGGATCTGCTTGGCCTGGGTCAGGTAGTCCACTACCCGCTCGATGCGCGCCGGGTCGATGTCGCGGCGGGCCTCGTCCAGGGCGGCGATGGTGGCGCCGAAGATCTTGCGGGTATAGTCGACGGCGGCGTCGCTAGGCTCCACCGCCTGGCTCACATAGGGCGTGCCGCCGGCCAGGCTCTGGGCCAGCTTGATCTTGAAGTCGGGGTAGCCCTTGGCGTCGAAGCTGCGGCAGAAACGGTTGACCGTGGGCTCGCTGACCGAGGCCGCCTGTGCCAGGCTGGCAATGCTCAGGCCCGTGGCACGGGCCGGGTCGGCGAGGATCACGTCGGCGACCTTGCGCTCGGAGCGATTGAGTTCATCGAGCCGTTGGCGAATGCGCTGAAGCAGATCGTGATGGGCCATGGTGGGGGAGCGTCTCCATACGGCGATAGGGGAGTTGACGGGGTGCGGTCCCGATGTGGTGATTTAACTACACCAAAGCGGCTATCCTAGCGCGAAGCGCCATTCGAGTGCGAACCGGTCGCGCCGATGCGCCTTTTTGTTGTAAAGTTACAGATATTGCTTGCAGGTTTTCGCATGGTTGGGGTATTTTTTTGGTAAGTTAACTAAATAGGGGGCGGCATGAGTCATTTCAACCGAACCGGCCGGGAGGCCAGCACCGAGATCGACCTGGCGCTGTTCGGGGCTCTCGGCGACCTGGCGCAGCGCAAACTGTTTCCGGCGCTGTTTCATCTCGACCGCGAGGGCCTGCTCGACTCCCATACCCGTCTGCTCGGCCTGGCGCGCCAGGAGCTCGACGCGGAGACCTTCAAGGCGCGGGTGGAAGCGGCGCTGAAGACCCACGTCAAGGCCGATGAGCTCGACCGCGGCGTGCTCAAGCGTTTCCTGTCCCGACTGGATTACCGGCAGCTCGATTTTACCCGGGGCGACGGCTACGCGGCGATCCGCGAGTGGCGCGAGGGCGCCCCACGGCCCATGGTGGTCTACCTGTCGGTGGCGGCGAAGCTCTACGGCGCCATTTGTCACCACCTGGCAGCCAGCGGCAGCCTCGATGAGACCTCCCGGGTGGTGGTCGAGAAACCCATCGGCTACGACCTGGCCTCCTCGGCCGACATCAACGACGCCATCGGCGAGGTCTTTCCCGAGTCGCGCATCTACCGTATCGACCACTACCTGGGCAAGGAGACGGTGCAGAACCTGATCGCCCTGCGCTTCGCCAACCCCCTGTTCGGCACCCAGTGGAACCAGAACCACATCTCCCACGTGGAGATTACCGTGGCCGAGAAGGTCGGCATCGAGGGCCGCTGGGGCTACTTCGACGAGGCCGGTCAGCTGCGCGACATGGTGCAGAATCACCTGTTGCAGCTGGTCTGCCTGATCGCCATGGACCCGCCGGCCAACCTGGATGCCGACGCCATCCGCGACGAAAAGGTCAAGGTGCTCAAGGCGCTCAAGCCGTTCACTGACGATATGCTGGGGCGCGACGTGGTGCGTGGCCAGTACATCGCCGGCACCAGCGAGGGACAGGCCGTGCCGGGCTACCTGGAAGAGGAGGGCGCCAACCTCGACAGCCACACCGAGACCTTCGTGGCGATGAAGACCGAGGTGGCCAACTGGCGCTGGGCCGGCGTGCCCTTCTACCTGCGCACCGGCAAGCGCATGCCCGAGAAGCTCTCGCAGATCGTCATCCACTTCCGCCAGCAGCCCCACTACATCTTCGATCCGGACCAGCGCGGCCTGGCCGCCAACAAGCTGGTGATCCGCCTGCAGCCGGAGGAGGGCATCGCCCTGCAGGTGCTGACCAAGGACAGCGGACTGGACAAGGGCATGCGGCTGCGCCCCGGGCCGCTGCACCTGGACTTCAGCAGCGCCTTCCCCAAGACGCGGATTCCCGACGCCTACGAGCGGCTGCTCCTCGAGGTGATGAAGGGCCAGCAGTATCTCTTCGTGCGCCGCGACGAGGTCGAATACGCCTGGCGCTGGTGCGACAGCCTGATCGCCGCCTGGCACGATCGCAACGAACCGCCGCGCCGCTATCCGGCCGGCTCCTGGGGGCCGGTCGCGTCCATCGCCATGATTACCCAGGACGGTCGTAGCTGGTATGAGGATTACTGAGATGTCATACGATGCCACTCCCCGTGCGACCCTCGCCCGCCAGCTGGCCGGCGCCGTTGCCGATGCGCTGCGCCAGGACCTCGTCGAGCAGCCGCGTGCCCTGCTGGTGGTCTCCGGCGGCTCGACCCCGGTGCCCTTCTTCCAGGCGCTGGCCCAGAGCGAGCTGCCCTGGTCGCGCATCGACGTGACCCTGGCCGACGAGCGCTGGGTGGCCGAGGACGCCGCCGACAGCAATGCCCGTCTGGTCCGTGAGCACCTGCTGCAGGGCCCGGCCGCCGCGGCGAACTTCGTGCCCCTGACCACCGCCGACCCCACTCCCGAACAGGGGGTGGCCGCGGTCGCCGAGCGCCTGGCGGGGCTGGCGTGGCCGGCCAGCGTGGTGATCCTGGGCATGGGCGGCGACGGCCATACCGCCTCGCTGTTCCCCGACAGCCGCGAGCTCGACCTGGCGCTCTCTACCGCTGAACCGCTGGTGGCGGTGCGCACGCCCAGCCAGCCCCAGGCGCGCATCACCCTCAGCGCCGACCGGCTGCATCAGGCGCGTCGGCACCTGCTGCATATCACCGGCGAGGACAAGCGTGCCGTGCTGGGGCGCGCGCTCGTCGGAGACGACATCCGCGAGCTGCCCATTCGCGCCTTTCTTTCCTGTCCGCTGGCCGTCTACTGGGCCCCCTGACCGCTGCCGGTCCGACTTTCTGGAGTGCTAATCATGACCATCGAAAAACAGCTGCCGTCCACGCGCACCACCGAACTCGACAGCATCTGCCTCAAGGCGGAAGTGATCCCCGTGCTGGCCATCGCACGCATCGAAGAGGCCGTGCCGCTGGCCAAGGCCCTGGTGGAGGGCGGTCTTAGCGTGCTGGAGGTGACGCTGCGCACCGACTGTGCCCTGGAGGCCATTCGCCGCATCAAGGAGGCGCTGCCTCAGGCCAGCGTCGGCGTGGGCACCGTGCTGACCCCCGCTCAGTACCGTCAGGCCGAGCAGGTGGGGGCGGACTTCGTGGTCACCCCGGGAACCACCGAGGCCCTCTACCGCTACGGCGTGACCAGCCCGGTGCCCATGCTGCCCGGCGTGGCCACCATCTCCGAGCTAATGACCGGCTGGCAGTATGGCTACCGTCGCTTCAAGTTCTTCCCCGCCGAGGCCAGCGGCGGCGTCAAGGCGCTCAAGGCCTTCGCCGGCCCGATGCCCGAGGCGCGCTTCTGTCCCACCGGCGGCATCGGCATGGACAACGCCGAGGACTACCTGGCGCTGAAGAACGTGATGTGCGTGGGCGGCTCCTGGCTGACCCCCAAGTCGCTGGTCGACGCCGAAGACTGGAACGGCATCCGCCTGCTGGCCCGCGAGGTGGCCGAGCGCTTCCACCACTAAGATCGTCCGCTATCGGTTTCCCTTGTGCTCTCGTGGCAGCTCAGCGCTGTCGTTTCCCCCGGCCCCCACGGCCGGGGTTTTTTGGACTCTTCGCACTTTAGCGTGAACATATTTGGCAGGTTTAGTGGTGGGAGGCCGGCTCTGCCGGGCGAAGGCGACGTAGGCGCCCCATGGGTAGCGCTGCGCGCTACTTCGCGAGCTGAAGCTCCCTCCCACATAGCCTGTTCACGCCAGCCTGCGAAGAACATTTTTTGTATCCGCTGGGGATGGGCGGCGGCGATCCGGAGATCGCCGCCGCGGAGAGGCATCGGAAGAGGGGGCGAGCCTAGGGGCGCTTGCCCTTGCGGCGTGGCGCCTTGGTTGGGGACGTGTCGCTGGCGGCGTCGGCCGGCGCGTCGACGGCGTCGCGCCCGAAGTGGCCCCGCACCAGCGCCAGCAGCCCCTGGGTGGAGGCGTCGAAGTCCTGGCTCTGGGCGTCGATGCGTTCGCTGATCTCGCCGGCGATGCGCTTGCCCAGCTGCACGCCCCACTGGTCGAAGGAGTTGATGTTCCAGATCACCCCCTGTACGAACACCTTGTGCTCGTACAGCGCGATCAGTGCGCCGAGGTTCTTGGGCGTCAGCTCGTCGAGCAGCAGCACGCTGGAGGGCCGATTGCCCGGGCAGCTGTAGGGGTCGAGCTGGCTATCGCCTCTGTCCTGCCCACCATGGCTGCCCTCCATGAAGGCGTTGGCCTGGGCCAGCATGTTGGTGAGCAGGGCGAAGTGGTGCTCCTCCATGCCGGGCTCGGGCTTGAGCGAGGCGATGAAGTCGATGGGCACGTAGCGCGTCCCCTGGTGGAGCAGCTGGAAGAAGGCGTGCTGGCCGTTGGAGCCGGTCTGGCCCCAGACGATGGGGCCGGTCTTGTAGTCCACCGGGCGGCCGAAGATATCCACCGACTTGCCGTTGGACTCCATGTCGAGCTGCTGGAGGAAGGCGGGCAGCTGATGCAGCGCCTGGTCGTAGGGCACGATGGCCTGGGTCTCGGCGCCGTGGAAGTTGATGTACCAGATGCCGATCAGCGCCATCAGCACCGGCATGTTCTCGGCGAAGGGGGCGGTGAGGAAGTGCTGGTCCATTTCATAGGCGCCCTCGAGCAGCTCCATGAAGCCGTCGAAGCCGATGGAGAGGGCGATGGGCAGGCCGATGGAGGACCACATGGAGTAGCGCCCGCCGACCCAAGCCCAGAACTCGAAGATATTCTCCTCGCGGATGCCGAACGCCATGGCCGCCGTCTTGTTGGTGGAGGCGGCGATGAAGTGGGCACCCACGTCGGCATCCTCGCCGGCGTTTTCCAGGAACCAGCGCCGGGCGGTCTTGGCGTTGAGCAGCGTCTCCTGGGTGGAGAAGGTCTTGGTGGAGACGATGAACAGGGTGGTGGCCGGGTCGAGGCGGCTCAGCACCTTCTGGATATGGGCGCCGTCGACGTTGGAAACGAAGTGGAAGCTGAGCTCCGAGTGGCGGTACTTGAGCAGCGCCCGGCAGGCCATGTTGGGGCCCAGGTCCGAGCCGCCGATGCCGATATTGACCACGTCCTTGATGCGCTTGCCGCTGTAGCCTTTCCACTCGCCGCTGCGCACCGCCTCGGAGAAGCGCTTGATCTGCTCGCGGGTGCGCTGGATCTCCGGCATCACGTCTTGGCCGTCGACCATCAGCGGGCCCTCGCCTTGATTGCGCAGGGCGGTATGCAGCACCGGGCGGTTCTCGGTGACGTTGATGATGTCGCCGGAGAACATCTGGGCGCGGCGCTGCACCAGCGCCGAGTGGTCGGCCAGCTCCAGCAGCTTGGCCAGCACCGCCTCGGAGACCTGGTGCTTGGAGTAGTCGAGGAACAGGCCGCCCACGCGCAGGCTCATCTTCTCGAAGCGCTGCGGGTCGGCGGCGAAATAGTCGCGGATACGATCGTTGGTGGTCTGCTCGTGGAGCTGGGTGAGTGCCTGCCAGGTGACGCTGCGGGTCAGTTGAAACATAAGGCGATCCGGTGTGGTGGGTCAGGGGCGCTGAATGGAGAATTTATGTAAAAATACTACATAAAAGGAGATGGTAAGCAATAGCGCCGTGACGTTCGAGCTGGGATTGTTAATAAAACATTCGTGCGGGGCAGGCCGGCGGCCTGCCCCTGGGGCTCAGGCGTTGGCACTGGCGCCCACCGCCACCGGGGTGGCGCCGCGCTTGATCGCAGCATAGCCCAGGCCGGTGATCAGCGAGCCGATCACGATGGCGGCCAGGTAGAGCAGTACCGGAGTGATGGCATGGGGGATCAGCAGCACGAAGATGCCGCCGTGGGGAGCCATCAGCTGGGCGCCGACCCACATGGAGAGGGCGCCGGTCACCGCGCCGCCGACGATGCAGGCCGGGATCACCCGCAGCGGGTCCTTGGCGGCGAAGGGAATCGCCCCCTCGCTGATGAAACACAGCCCCAGCACGAAGGAGGCCTTGCCCGCCTCGCGCTCCGGCTCGGAGAACTTGTGCCGGGCCACGAAGCTGGCGACGCCCATGCCGATGGCCGGCACCATGCCGGCGGCCATGATCGCCGCCATGGGGGCGTAGGTCTGGGAGGCCAGCAGGCCGACGCCGAAGGTGTAGGCCGCCTTGTTGACCGGCCCGCCCAGGTCGAAGCACATCATGGCGCCGAGCAGGATGCCCAGCAGCACGGCGTTGGTGGCGTCCATGCCGGCCAGGAAGCCGGTCAGGCCGGCCATGATGGCCGCCACCGGCTCGCCGATCACGTAGATCATGGTCAGGCCGGTGACCAGGCTCGCCACCAGCGGGATGATCAGGATCGGCTTGAGCGACTCGACGCTGGCCGGCAGCTTGACGTGGCGCGCCACCGCCAGGGCCACATAGCCGGCCAGGAAACCGGCCAGGATGCCGCCGAGGAAGCCCGCCTCGATGTTGGCCGCCAGCATGCCGCCGATCATCCCCGGGGCGATGCCGGGGCGGTCGGCGATGGAGTAGGCGATATAGCCGGCCAGCACCGGGATCATCAGCGCGAAGGCGGTGCCGCCGCCGATCTGCATCAGCGCCGCGGCCAGGGTGCCCTCCTGCTCGAAGGCATCGATGCCGAACACGAAGGAGAGCGCGATCAGTAGTCCCCCGGCCACCACCATGGGCAGCATGAAGGAGACCCCGGTGAGCAGGTGCTTGTAGACCCCCTTCTCCTTGACGCCCTTCGGCGCCTCGCCCTTGGCGGAGGTGTCTGCGCTCTCCACCTCGGCATCGGCCAGGGCCGCCTGGATGGTGGCCTGGGCCTGCTTCAGGGCGTTGCCGGTGGAGGTGCGGTAGAGGCGCTTGCCGGCGAAGCGGGTGGGGTCCACCTCGATGTCGCAGGCCAGGATCACCAGGTCGGCGGCGGCGATCTCCTCCTCGGTGAGCTTGTCCTGGGCGCCTACCGAGCCCTGGGTCTCCACGCGGATCTCGTGGCCCAGCGCCTTGCCGGCCTCGGACAGGGCCTCGGCCGCCATGAAGGTATGGGCCACCCCGGTGGGGCAGGCGGTCACTGCGACGATCCGGGCGCCGTCCGGAGCGGCGGCCGGGGGCTCGACCTCTACCGGCGGGGTAAAGGGCGCGGCCTCGCGCTCGGCGCGGGCCAGGAAGGCGGCCGGGTCGGGCAGGGCCTGGTCGATGGTGGCCTGGAACAGCGGCTTGCCGGCGAAGCGCTGGGGAGCCGGGACCCGGTCGGCGGCGACCACCACCAGGTCGGCGGCGGCGATGGCCTCGGCGGAGAGCGGCGCCGGGGGCGCCAGTTCGCCGTGCATCTCGACGCTGGGGGTCCAGCCCAGGCGCCGGGCGGCCTGCTCCAGGCGGCGGGCGGCGAGGAAGGTGGTGGCCATGCCGCTGGGGCAGGCGGTGACGATGATGACGTTCATGCGATGGCTCCCTCCGCGTGGGTATCGACGTCATTCAGACGACGCACGCGGGTCTGTTGTTGGAGGTGGGGGAAGTCGCTGGCGCGGGGATTGCCGACGCCCACATGGCGGACGGACTCGGCGGAGAGCGCGGTGGCCAGGCGCAGGGTCTGCTCCGGGGTGTGGCCCTCGACCACGCCGTGGAGCAGGGCGGCGAGCAGGGTGTCGCCGGCGCCCACGGTGCTGGCCACCTCGAGACGCGGCGGCACCGCCTGCCAGGCGCCGCGTCCGCTGACCCACAGCACCCCGGCGGGACCCGCCGAGATCAGCGCCTCCTCGACGCCGACCGCGTAGAGCCGGAGCGCCGCCTTGAGGCGCGCCTCGAAGCCCTCCAGGGGCTGGCCGGCCCAGTCGGCCAGTTCGTGCTCGTTGGGCTTGACCGCGGTGGGGCGGGCCTCGATGGCCTGGCCGAGCGCCTCGCCGCTGGTGTCCACCCAGACCGGCAGGCCGTCGCCGCGCAGGTGGGCGATCAGCTCGGCGAGCCCCGCGGGCGAGACGCCGGGGGGCAGGCTGCCGGCGATCACCACCGCATCGGGACGGCGTTCGGCGTTGGCCAGGCGGGCGTCGAGCCAGGCCAGCAGGCGCTGCCAGGCGCCCTGGTCGATGGTGGCGCCGGGGCCGTTGATATCGGTGACCCGCCCGTCGGCCTCGGCGAGCTTGGCGTTGATGCGGGTCTCGCCGGGCACGCGCAGGAAGGCGTCCTCCACGCCCAGGGCCTCGAAGGCGCGCAGGAAGGGGCCGTCGTTGTCGGCGCCGAGAAAGCCCGACACCGCGACCTCGTGGCCGAGGGCGACCAGCACCCGGGCCACGTTGACCCCCTTGCCGGCGGCCTCGAGATGGGTCTCCCGGGTGCGGTTGACCTCCCCGGGGACGAGCCGCTCGAGGCCGATCGACAGGTCGAGGGCGGGGTTGAGGGTGAGGGTGAGGATCCGGGCCATCAGCGCACCTCCAGGGCGTCGCGCACCGCTTCGGCGGTAGGCTGGGCGAGGGCCAGCTCGGCCTGGGCGCGGGCCTCTTCGAGATCGAACTCGGAGAGACGCGCCTTGACCAGCGGCACCTGGCGGGCGCTCACCGAGAGCTCGTCGACGCCGAGGCCCACCAGCACCGGCACCGCGGTGGCGTCACTGCCCAGTTCGCCGCAGACCCCGACCCACTTGCCCTGAGCGTGGGCGGCCTGGACGGTCATCTGGATCAACCGCAGCACCGCCGGATGCAGGCCGTCGGATTGGGCGGAGAGCTCCGGGTGGCCACGGTCGATGGCCAGGGTGTACTGAGTCAGGTCGTTGGTGCCCACCGAGAAGAAGTCCACCTCGGGGGCGAGCGTCGGGGCCAGCAGGGCCGCGGAGGGCACCTCGATCATCACCCCGAGCTGCACGTCGGTGGCGCGCTCGGTCTTGGGAATCTCCTCCAGCAGGCGGTCGTAGATCGCCTTGGCCTGCCGGAACTCGCCGAGGTCCTTGACCATGGGCAGCATAATGCGCAACGGACGGCCGACACTGGCCATCAGCAGGGCGCGCAGCTGGGTCTCCAGCACTTCGGGGCGGGTCAGCGCCAGGCGGATGCCGCGCAGGCCGAGGAAGGGGTTGTCCTCCTTGGGCACCGGCCAGTAGGGCAGCGGCTTGTCGCCGCCCACGTCCAGGGTGCGGGCCACCAGGGGGCGACCGTCCAGGGCGTCGGTGGCCTCGCGGTACTCCTCGACCTGGGTCGCCAGGTCGGGCATCGCGGCATGGGCCATGAAGATGAACTCGGTGCGCAGCAGGCCGACCCCTTCGGCGCCGCGCTCCACGGCATCGGCGGCGTGGGCGGTGTTGCCCAGGTTGGCGGCCACTTCGACACGGTGGCCGTCGCGGGTCTGGGCCAGCTGGTGGCGGGCCTCCCACGCCTCGGCCTCGCGGCGGCGCTGGTCGGCCAGGCGCTGCTCGGCGCTCGCCAGGCGCTCCTCGGAGGGCGCCACGGTATAGCGCCCCCGGTCGCCGTCGAGGATCAGCAGGGTGTCATTGGCCATCGTCAGCACCCGCTCGCCGGCGCCCACCGCGGCGGGGATGCCCAGCGCCCGGGCCAGGATGGCGCTATGGGCGGTGGCGCCGCCGCGGGCGGTGAGCAGGCCGCGCACCCGGGCGGTATCCAGGCGGGCCACGTCGGAAGGACCGAGGTCGTCGGCCACCAGCACATAGGGGGCGTCCGGCGGCTCGGGCAGCGCGACGTCGCACAGAATGCCCAGCACCCGGCGGCCCACGTCGCGCAGGTCGGCGGCGCGCTCGGCCAGTAGCCGGTCGGCGAGCATCTCCTGGGCGTGGGCGGCGGTCTCGATGGCGTGCCACCAGGCGGCCTCGGCGGAGGCACCTTCCGCGATGCCCTCGCGGGCGGCCTGGTGCAGCTCGGGGTCGCTGAGCATCTCCTCGTGCATGGAGAGGATCTGGGCCACCTCGCCGCCGCGGGCCTGGCGCACCAGGGCCTCGAGCTGTTCGGCACCCTCGTGGAGCGCCGCCTCCAGGCGGCGGTTCTCGGCGGCGGGATCACTGGCCCGCTCGGGGTACGTGAAGCGCGGAGTGCGCAGCACGAAGGCCGGGGCGATGGCCAGGCCCGGGGAGGCGGCCACTGCGCTCTGCGGGGCGTTGTCGGGCAGCGGCTCGAGGGTGATTTCGGGCTCGGGCAGCTGGTGCTCGCGGCTCTCGTCGAAGGGCGCCACCGCCTCGCCCAGGCCCTCGGTCACCGCCCGGCAGACGGTCTCCAGAGCGCGCTCGGCCTCGTCCGCCGGGGTGTCGTCGCCCTCCAGCGAGAACTGCAGCAGCTGGCCGCGACGGGCGCCGAGGTTGATCACCTTGGTCAGGCTGGTGGCCGAGACCGCCTCACCACCGCCCTCGGCTAGGCGCACCCGAATCGGTAGCTCCTGAGCGCGGGCCACCTGGACCAGCTGCTTGGCGGGGCGGGCGTGAAGGCCATGGGCATTGAGCACCCGCACCCGGCGGGTGAGGGCGGCCGCGCTCTCGCCGGCCAGCCGGGCCAGCACGGTGGCGGCATCGGCCCCGGCCAGGTCGTCGGCACCGCCGCTCTCCAGCAGGGTGACGAGTCGCTCCAGCAGGTTTAGGTGGCCCTCGCCCTGGGCGGCCAGGCAGAAGACCCCGGCCAGTCTTTCATTATTGTCGGCGGCGAGGCGGCCCTCGGCGGTGGCCAGGCCCAGGGCCGGGGTGATCACGCCTTTGTCGCTTGCCACCAGCCAGAGGCCCTGGCCCAGGGGACGGGGGGCCTGGTCGGCCACCTCGGCGACGAAGGCGCTCTCCACGCAGCCGGCCTGACGCAGCCGCGCGGCGGCGGCCAGCGCCAGCTCGTGGCTGTCCCGGGCGGGGAAGCCCAGGCACAGGGTATCGGCATCCAGGCGTGCCTCCACCATCGCCTTCGACAGCAGTCCGGCGATCTCGGCGCGGGAATCGGCGGCGGCCAGTCGTTCCGAGACCCCCTCGCGGTCCAGCACATGGGTGAGCTGGCGCAGGATGCCCAGGTGCTCGTCGCTCTGGGCGGCGATGGTGACCAGCACATGGACGCGGTTGCCGTCGTGCCAGTCGATGCCGCGGGGGAACTGCAGCACCCGCACCCCGGTGGCCTTGACGTGCTCGCGGCTCTCGGGGGTGCCGTGGGGGATGGCGATGGCATTGCCGAGGAAGGTGGAGGATTGGGCCTCCCGGGCGTGCAGGCCGTCGCGGTAGCCAGCGGCCGTGAGGCCGGCCTGCTGCAGGGCCTCGGCGGCGCTATCGAGGGCGCTGTGCCAGTCCTGGGCCTCGCAGCCGAGCAGGATGTCGTCCTGGCTTAGGGTCAGCATGGGACTTTCCTCAAAGTGTGAGCATTGTGCGTTATGGCTGAATCGTGTCACCTATGGGGTTAAGGCTGGATCGATTCACCCGATTTGGCAAGGCTGTTCTTCTACGACATTGGTAGGGTGTGGGGTGGCGGATGGCGGGCGATCCGGTCGCCACTCGCGTAGAATCGTGTCATCAAGCTCCCAAGAGGTGGTTATGACGCTCGCTGAAATCGCCCGCCTGGCCGGTGTCTCGCGCACTACGGCCAGCTATGTCATCAACGGCAAGGCCGAGGAGAAGCGCATCAGCCCCCAGACCGTGGAGCGGGTGATGGCGCTGGTGCGCAAGCACCGCTACCGGGTCGATGCCCAGGCCGCGGCCCTGCGGCGCGGATCGAGCCGCACCCTGGGGCTGATCGTGCCGGACCTGGAGAACGTCAGCTATGCGCGCCTGGCCAAGCGCCTGGAACGGGGTGCCCGGGAGCAGGGCTACCAGCTGCTGATCGTCGGCTCCGACGACCGGCCGGAGAGCGAGCGCGACCTGGCGCTGGCGCTGCGCGCCCAGCGCTGCGAGGTGCTGATCACCGCCAGCTGCCTGCCGCCGGACGATCCCTTCTATGTTGAGCTGATGGCCGATGGCCTGCCGGTGATCGCCGTGGACCGTGGGCTCGACCCCTCGCGTTTCACCTGCGTGGTGAGCAACGACGGCGAGGCCGCCGAGCGGCTGACCCGGTCGGTGCTGGGCGAGGGGGTGAGGCGGGTGGCCTGGCTGGACGCCGTGCCGGGGATCTCCATCACCCGGGAGCGCCGGGCGGGGTTCGAGCGGGCCCTGGCGGACAGCGAGGCCGAGGCGATCCTCGCCAGCGGCGAGCGCTACGATCGCGACGAGGGGGCGCGGCTGCTGCGCGAGCTGCTCGACGCCCATGGCCTGCCCGACGCCCTGATCACCGCCTCCTATACGCTGCTCGACGGCGTCTTCGACGTGCTGCTGGAGGAGGGGGGGCTGCCCCAGGGCCTGCGCCTGGCGACCTTCGGCGACAGCCGGCTGCTGGACTTCCTGCCGCAGCCGGTCAACTCGGCGGTGCAGGACCACGACCGCATCGCCGCCACGGCCCTGCAGGCCGCCCTGGCCGCGGCCCGGGGCGACTACCGCCCGGGCGAGACGGTGATCGCCCGCCGGCTGCGCTGGCGGCGGCCGGAGCGCCAGGCGGTGAAGTAGGGCGAACCGGTCAGGCCACTATGGCTCGCTTCAGCCCTTGAGACGGGCGCCGTGGTGGATTAAGGGATTTGTTCCCACACGTTAGGCCATGCCTACCTCGCGGTGAGAAAGCCACCGCTGTGATGCTTGTTGCCGTCACGGTGAAGTGTTTGGCCAGTCAGGTCATTTGGGAAGCGGCATAGGTTAAGGAGGGAATCAGAATGCCGAGAGAAGAGGTTAATATTCTGTAATCTTTGTAACTGTTGAGGGTTTTGTGGGAAACATTGGCCGGGCCATTTCTTGCCCGCAGGCAAGAAATGACCCGATTTTCAGGCAATGTATTGCCTGGAAGAAGGCCTGTGAGCACGGAGGGTTTTCGTAGGTATTTGATTATTTTGTATTTTGCTAATATTGGCATGGTCCCTGCCCCTTGTTGGGTGTCCACAGGACACTCTCTTTCATACCGTCAAGGAGCAGACTCATGCCGACACCTTGCTATATCAGCATCCACGGTCAGACCCAGGGCCATATCACTGCGGGCGCCTTCACCCCGGACTCCGTGGGCAATATCTACGTGGAAGGCCACGAAGATGAGATGCTGGTGCAGGAGTTCAAGCACATCGTCACCGTGCCCACCGACCCGCAGTCCGGCCAGCCTTCCGGCCAGCGTGCCCACAAGCCGTTCATCTTCACCGTGGCCCTCAACAAGGCCGTGCCGCTGCTCTACAACGCCCTGGCCTCCGGCGAGATGCTGCCGAATGTCGAGCTGAGGTGGTACCGCACCTCCGTGGAGGGCCGTCAGGAGCACTTCTTCACCACCACCCTGACCGACGCCACCATCGTCGACATCAACCTGCACATGCCCCATGCCCAGGACCTGACCAAGGCTGAGTTCACGCAGCTGATGGATGTTTCCCTGGCCTACCGCAAGATCGACTGGGAGCACACCGTGGCGGGTACCTCCGGGTCCGACGACTGGCGCGCCCCGCTGGAATCATAAGCGCCCAGATGGCCGCCTGTGGGCGGCCATCGTCTTGGCCGTTGATGCCAGGGCACCTCGCCGCGCCCTGGCATCAGCGGCTCGAGTGACCCCATTGGACACGCCGCGCCCACATCGTGCGGCAGCCGTACCGACTTCCAGGAGGGAAGACGCCGCATGGCCCATGCAAGCGGACTGCAGTTCACCTTGACCCTGCCCGGGGGCGAGGATGTGGCGGTCATCGACTTCATCTATCGCGAGGCCCTCTCCGCCCCCTTCGAGCTCAGGGTGACCCTGGCCAGCCGCGACCCGGAGATCGCCCCCGCCGACACGCTCGATCGCAACGCTACCCTGACGGTCTGGCAGGACGGCGAGCCGCTACGCCGCGTCCACGGCATCGTCAGCGAGTTCGGCCGCGGCGACCGCGGCCACCGCCGCACCTTCTACACTCTGGTCATCCGCCCGGCGCTGTGGCGCCTCGACCTGCGCCACAACTCGCGGATCTTCCAGGACACCCCGCCCCAGGACATCCTCGCCACCCTGTGCGATGAGCGCGGCCTGCGTGATGTGGCCTTCGCCCTGACCCGCGAGCCCGCCGAGCGCGAGTTCTGCGTGCAGTACCGCGAGACCGACCTGGCCTTCGTCGAGCGCCTGGCCGCCGAGGAAGGGCTCGTCTACCTCCATGAGTTCGAGAATGCCGAAGGCGGCGCCCACCGGCTGGTCTTCATCGATGCCACCCAGCTGCTGCCCAGGGTGGGGGAGCGCACCTACCACGGCCGGGCCGGCGGCACCCCGCCGCGGCGCCATATCCGCAAGCTGCGCCAGGTGTCGCGGGTGCGCCCGGCGTCGGCGATGCTCAAGGACTACACCTTCAAGAACCCGGCCTACGACCAGCTTCACGAGCACCCGGCGCCGGGGCTCGGCGAGCACGCCCAGCGGGAGGACTACGAGCACTTCGACTACCCCGGCCGCTACAAGGCCGATGCCTCGGGGGTGCCCTTCACCCGGGTGCGCCTGGAGGCGCTGCGCGCCGAGGCCAATACCGCCCAGGCCGAGAGCGACCTGCCGGAGCTGGCCCCGGGAATGTGCTTCACCCTCACCGACCACGATATCGACGCCCTCAACCGCGACTGGCAGGTGGTGGCGGTGGTGCATCATGGCGAGCAGCCCCAGGCCCTGGAGGAGGATGGCGTCGCCCAGGGGGAGGCGGCTGGCCAGGGCCAGATGACCCGCTATTATAACGAGCTGGTGCTGGCCCCCGCTGAGCGCGTCTGGCGCCCCGAGCCCCCCGTCCGGCCGCGGGTCGACGGCCCCCAGGTGGCCGTCGTGGTCGGCCCCGAGGGCGAGGAGATCCACTGCGACGAACACGGCCGGGTCAAGGTGCAGTTCCCCTGGGACCGCTACGCCGAGCCCGATACCGCCGGGGCTGGCGGCGAAGCCGCTGAAAGAGGGGCCAGTGCCTGGATTCGGGTCAGCCAGGGCTGGGCCGGCGGCGGCTACGGCGCCATGGCCATTCCGCGCATCGGCCACGAGGTGATCGTCAGCTTCCTGGAGGGCGACCCGGACCAGCCGATCATCACCGGGCGCACCTACCACGCGGTCAACACCCCGCCCTATGCGCTGCCCGCGCACAAGACCCGTACCGTGCTGCGCACCCAGAGCCACAAGGCGGAAGGCTTCAACGAGCTGCGCTTCGAGGATGCGACCGACGCCGAGCAGATCTGGCTGCACGCCCAGATGGACCTGGAGCTGCTGACCCTCAACGACCGCACCGAGACCATCCGCCGCGACAGCCACCTTGCCATCGAGCGCCACCGCCTCGGCGAGATCCACGGCGACGACCACCTCACGGTGCACGGCCAGCGCCACACCCAAGTGAAGGGCGAGGGCGGCCAGCACCTCACCGTGCACGGCAGCCTGCACCTCGAGGCCGGCCAGGCCTGGCTGACCGAGAGCGGCCGCGAACTGCATATCAAGGCCGGCCAGAAGGCCGTGCTCAACGCCGGCCGCGAGATCACCCTCAAGGCCGGTGGCAGCTTTATCAAGCTTGATGCCTCTGGGGTGACCATCGTCGGTCCCCGGATCAAGGTCAATGCCGGCGGCAGCCCCGGCACGGGCAGCGGCCAACACGCTGAGCCGCCGCGCCTGCCCGGCGAGGCCATCCCCGAAAGCAGCGAAGACGTGACGCTCAAGGCGCATCAGCAGGCCCTGCTCGATGACGAGATGGTCAGCTACAACCCCGGCCAGGAAGCGGGCCGTGTGGTCAGCAGCCATTGGGATAATGCCAAGGCAGCCACCAGGACCGCCTGGGAGGCGCTGCCATTCACCAGCGACGACGACGCCACGAAAGCCGCCCGAGGCCGTGTCGTGCAAGGTACCCAAGACACCTACCAGGGGTTGCGCACCCTGTCAGGGCCAAGTGCGATATCTCTGGCTAGAAGCACCCTCAGCCTGCGCAGCGGCGATATCGAGCCCACCCTTCAGTACGTCGACGACTGGCAGCGCACCACAGAGGCCTACGGCGCCATCTGGGATGCCGGGACGGAGGCCTGGCAAGACGCTAGTGAGCGTAACGGCATCCCGGGCGCCCTGGAGATGAGCGCGACGGCAATCGCCATCGAGGCGGTGGGAGGTCGAGGTAGCGGCGCTGCCAGCAGTGCGGCCGGCACCGCCCGGCGTGCCCCGGACGGCGACGGGGTATCTATCTCCCGCAACGCCACCAACCATCAGAGAGCCGCCTTCGGCGAAGCGCGTGCCCACGATCTGATGACGCGCAATGGCCTGGAACCGATCGGCCGCACCGACGGCATCTATCTGCCGGGGCAGACGGGCATCGACGGCATTTATCGCCACCCCAGTCCGCCGCCGGACTTCGTCATCACCGAGGCCAAGTTCGGCCGTAGCCGACTGAAGCGGTTGGCCGATGGCTCCAAGCAGATGGATAATCGCTGGGTGCAGCGGAATCTCTTCGAGGCCGTGGATGGTGATAACAACCCCGCGCTCTTTCGTGAAGTCGACAGAGCACGAAGAGCCGGCCGCATCGACAAGTATCTGGTGCGTGTCAAACCCGACGGTTCGTCCCGGGTAAGACTGCTGGATAATAATGCTAGAGTCATCGGCGATGCCCCGGGGTTTTAGGGTAAAAGGAGAGGAAGTTACATGCTGCGTGAAACGACTCGCAAGAAAGAAGATCTCGACGAATATATTCGCTTTTTCTCGGAAGCCTTGGCCGAGGATGAAGTCGACATCCTCAATCCGGACCTGTGGCCCCCGGAAGGCAAAGTCACAGCTGCCTCTGGAATGTTCTCGCAAGCGCTCGACCTGATGGTTGCCCGCTATTCGCGAGGCGACGATCTGACGGCCCTCCGCGACGACCTGCCTGGGCTACTCGAACAGCGCGAAAAGCTGCTGCACTACTGCGACGCCCTGCCCGAGGAAGATCAGGAATCTCGCGTGATGTATGAGCGCCTGGACGACAAGTTCTATATCGAGTACTGCCGCTGGCTGACCTTCGCCGCCTGCCTGGGCGCCGAGCAGGCGCATATCGAGCGTGCCCTGGCGCTGATCGATAATGCCGGAGTGGATGCGCTGTTCGACCGCATCGCCATTGCCCTGGGGGACCGCGAACGTCCCGTGGCCGAGGGCCTGCTCTACCCCAAACCCTATGCGCCGCTGTATGAGGCTCTGGACGCCGCCCCGGCCCAGCAGGGCAAGCTGATCAAGAAATTTCTCGATGGCTATGCCAAGACCATCCGTAGTTGGGGCATCGGCATCATCCGCAAGGGCACAGGCCCCTATCACCCCGGCGACTGGTGCTTCGAAGCGGCGCTGGTGGTCAAGCTGTTCCACATCGACGACAGCGCCTTCCGCGATCATCCGCTCTATCCCGCCGCGCTGATTCATGGAGACCCGGCATGACGACCCTGCGCGACACCCGCAAGTCACCGGCGTATTTCACCTCGCTGTTGAGCGAACTCGATGTCGGCTTGCAGGGTGAGCCTACCGATCCGGTCAACCGTCTGCCCGATGACCGGGTGCGCAGCGCCTGGCAGCTCTTCGAAGGCAGTCTGTACGGCCTCATCGCCCGCTACTCCCAGGGCGATGCGCTGGAGAGCCTGCGGCCCCACTTGGATGAGGTGCTCAGGCGGCGTGAGCAACTGGCCGAGTACGCCGATAAGCTGCCCGAACGCCAGCAGGTGATGCGCCGTCCGCTGGAGCAATTCGACAGTCGCTTCAACACCTTCGACACCTACCTCTACCATCTCTGGTGGTGGTCGCTGGCGGGCTGCCTGGGTGTGGATGATGCCTATCGCCAGCGAATGCTGGCCCTCACCGGCAATGTCGGCCAGGACTCCCTGCTCGACCGGTTGGCCGTGCGGCTTGGGGACCGCCACCGCGAGGTGGCCGACACGCTCTGTTATCCGGCCCTGCACGGCACGCTGCTTGGCGTCATCGTCTCACCGCCGGCACAGCGCCCAGCCCGGCTTCAGCGTTTCCTCGACGACTGGTACACGGCCTGCGAACCCGCCGCCTGGTACGACAACCACCTCAAGGAAGACGAGGAGTTCGAGCTGGCGGATTTCTATGTCGGCTACTGGTGCTTCGAGGCAGCGCTGGTCGTGGCGCTCTACGATATCGACGACACATCCTTCCGAGCGCACCCGCACTACCCGGCCGACCTGGTAGCGCATTACCGTTCGATGCCAGCGAGAAGCTGATGCCGTCGAGGTAGCCGCCAGCAAGCCGACGCCCACCTGGCGCAAGCCGACCGGCTGCGTGAGGCCCTGAACGACGCCCCCAACGACAGATCGCTGGAAGACGCCGAAGCGCTGTATGCCGAGGTCGAGCGACTGATCGGCGAAACCCGGGGGCAGAAAGACGCCCTGATGGATGCCGCCAGGGAAGGACGCCTCGGCAGCGACGACCTCCTCGACAGCCATTTCCTCGTCGACGAAGCGGCACAGCGTGCCAATGACCTGCGCCAGGAAGCCGAGCGGCAGGTGCGTTACGCTTCCTCGTCTGGTCAGGCGACCCGGGCGGTAGGGACGTTCGCCGCCGAGGTCTTCACGCCCTACGGCACCGCGGTGGACGCCCAGGATACCTATCAGCTATGGGGCGAGGGGCGTTATGGCGCCGCGACGGGTATGGCCGCGCTCACGGCGGTATCGGTCGTGCCCGGGGTCCGGGCCGTGCGCAAAGTGGGCGAAGCCGGTGACGGCATACGCGGCACCCGCAGATCGGACAGTGCAGGCATGCGCCCTGGGCGATTGCCAGCGCCCCAGGGGGCACTCACCCCGGATGACTTCCCCTACGCCGGGCTCAATCATCGCCGGGCGGCGGCGGGCGAGCACAATGCCCACCTGCTGATGCAAGAAAGAGGGTTTACGCCGGTGGGCAATACCAACGGCCGGTACACGCCCGGTGCCCAAGGCATCGACGGGGTGTACCGCAACGCCAACCCACCACCGGAGTTTGTGATCACCGAGGCCAAGTACAATCGGGCTAGAATGGGCAACACTGCCGATGGGCGGCAGATGAATGATGATTGGATAACGAATGAGCGGCTGCGTGATGCCGGAATTACTGATCCGGCCGAGCGGGATAGGATCCTAAAAAATCTTAAGCGCGGAAATGGCCACGTCGACAAATACCTGATTCGAAGCAAACCCGATGGCAGCATGAGCACTCGGGTATTGGACAGAAAAGGCTATGTATCCGGCACCCCCAACGGCTTTTAACAGGAGAAAAAAGTGCTCAGAGACCCGCTACAACCCAAAGCCTATTTTGATGACAATATCAATTTTCGGTTGGCATCCATCCAAGAGGATAAGGACGATCTGTCCCACCCCGAAACGCTGAACCCGTTCGGGCGCATGGGGGTCTCCTTCGGGGTGGTTGAGGGAACCCTGATGCTCCTTGAACTGCGTTACTCCCGTGGCGACGCCATTGCGGAGATGGGCGAGGATATTCATCAGCTATTGACCTACCGCCGCCTGCAAGCCCAATACGCCGATGCCTTACCGGAGGAAGACCAGCCGGACCGGGTGATGTGGGAGCGCCTGACCCAGGATCGCTATGAGCAATATATGCAGTGGCTGGCCTTTGCGGTAGGCGTTGGCATGGATCAGGGCTATCTGCAGGAGACCCTGGAACTGATGGGCAACCAGGGGCTGGATGCGCTGTTTGACCGCATTGGCGTACAATTGGGCGACGTCAATCGCCCTGTGGCGGATACGCTGCTCTACAAGAAGCACTATGCGCAGCTGCTCAAGGTGGTGGAGGCAGAGCCTGCCCAGCGACCGGTCTTGATGAAGGCCTTTCTGGATGGTTGGTACGAAAACCGCAAAGACCGGCCCGCTTTTGACTGCCATCTGACAGCCGCCGAGGACAAACTCTATAGCGGCTACTGGTGTTACGAAGCCGCCCTGGTGGTCAAGCTGTTCGATATCGATGACAGTTCTTTCCGTGACCACCGCTACTACCCCGCCGCCCTGGTGCATGGAGACTGAGCATGCTGCGTGATACCCGCCGCTCGGCCGCGTACTTCGACGAGCTGTTACCCGAGTTCGACGAGGGCATCGAAGAGACCCAGCAGGCGCTGGATGCCGGCGGCTTCGTGCTGCCCGATGAGCAGGTGGACGCCGCTCATCAGCTCTATGAGCTGGCCATCCTGCGGGCGGTGGCTCACTACTCCAGCGGTGCCAGCCCGGCCGAACTGGCGCCGTTGGTGGCCGAGATCCTGCCGCTGCGCCAACAGCTCTCGGCAGTGGCGGATCGGCTGCCGGCCGGCCAGCAGGTCTACCGCCAGCCCTTCGAGGTCTTCGGCGGCCAGGGCGAGGCCTGCGGCTCGGCCAATATCAACCGCTATATCTATGCCCTGTGGTGGCTGGGCCTGCTGGTCGCCACCGGCGCCGATGAGGCGCATCTTCAGCAGGCGCTGGCCTGTATCGGCAACGCCGGACGCGATGCGCTGCTGGACCGCATCGCCGCCCGGCTGGGCAGCCCGCCCGAGACGCCTGCCGAGGAGCTGCGCTATCCCGCCCTCTATCGTCCCCTGCTGGCCGCCTTCGATGCCGAGCCCGCCACACAGCAGACGCTGCTCGGGGTGTTCCTTGATCAGTGGTATGACCAGTGCCAGGAGGCCGACTGGTACGACAGCCATCTGTGCGATGGCGAGTTCGTCTACACCGATTATTACGTCGGCTACTGGAGCTTCGAGGCGCTGCTGGTCGCCCGGTTACTGGGGGTAGACGACCAGGGGCTCCGCGGCCATGAGCATTATCCGGGGGATCTGAGCCAGCAACCTTAACGCCGGCGGCAGCCCGAGTGCGGGCAGGTCGCCAAAGCGCCGCGCCGACTGCAGCAGGTCTCGTCACAAGGCGGATGCCTTCGGCGCGCTTCACCCGGGTGCGCCTGGAGGCGCTGCGCAGCGAGGCCAATACCGACGACATCGCGAGTGCCTGGGTGAGAGTGAGCCAGGACTGGGCCGGCGCCGGAATGCCGCGCCGCGTTGCCGCATGCCGGCAAGTTCGCGCCCGCCGACGATTAACCCGGTGGCGCGGCGGGAGCCTACTCCTTGAGCTTCGCCAGGTCCTCGCGAGTGGGCAGGGCGGCGTAGGCGCCGGGGCGGGTCACGGCATGGGCGCCGCAGCGGCAGGCGGTCTCCACAGCGCGGGCGAGAAAGGCCGTGTCGCGGTGCCAGTCGCCGTCGATCCCCACCTCGCCGAGGTGCGCGGCGAGCTCGGCCAGCAGGCCGCCGATAAAGGCGTCGCCGCCGGCGGTGGTGTCCACCGCCTGGACCCGGGGCGGGGCCACCCGCTGCTCGATGTCCACCCCCTTGAGCACCACCTCGCCGCCCCCGTCGGTGATCACGGCGGCCTTGATCCCGGCGGCCAGGCGCTCGGCCAGCCAGGCGTCTGCCGGGTGGTCGGCGCGCAGGTAGTCGAGCTCGTCGGTGGAGAGCTTGAGCAAGTCGGCCTCGTCCAGCAGCCGGGTCACCAGGGCGATATCGGCTTCCCCGCCTTCCCAGAGGTTGTGGCGCAGGTTGGCGTCGACGCTGACCAGGCAGCCGGCGCGGCGTGCCATCTCGGCCATGGCCAGGGTGGTCTCGGCGATGGCCGGCTCGGTGAGGCTGTTGGTGCAGAAATGGACGATTGCCGGCTCGGCGAAGATCCCGGCGGGCAGGTGTTCGAGCCGGTAGAGCAGGTCGGCGGCCGGCGGGCGGTAGAAGTCGAACGTGCGCTCACCGTCGGTGTCCCGGGAGACGAAGGCCAGCGCCGTGCGCGCCTGCCGGGTGCGCACCACGCCGCTGGTGTCGACGCCGTGGGTGGCCAGCTCCCGGGCCAGGAAGTCCCCGAAGTAGTCCTCGCCGAGCATGCCCAGAAAGCGGCTGGGCACGCCCAGCCGCGCGCAGGCCACGGCCACGTTGGCGGGGGCGCCGCCGGCATAGGGGGTAAAGGTCTCGGGGGCGTCGCCGGCCGGCTCGCCGAGGCGGCTGGAGAGCATGTCCACCAGGGCTTCGCCGAAGCTGATCAGGGGAATCATGACGGCGTCCGCCAGGGAGAGGGTGGTGCCCAGCAGGTGCTGGGCACCGGGCACCAGCCATACCGGGTCGAGGCGGGTATTGGCCGACTCCACGCACAGGAAGCGCCGCACGGCCTCGGCGGGCGTATCGTCGGGCGGCGTCTCGCCGGGGTGCCAGACTACCGCGGAATCGCTGCCCTGGCGGGCGATGCGCAGCCGCCGGGTGCCGTCGTCGAGGGTCAGCTCGGCGTTGCTGTGGTAAATGCGGTCGAGCCCGCCGCGCACCGCGAGCTCGCCCTGCTGGTCGCGTTCGGCGAAGCCCGCCGTCTTGTCCAGATAGCGGGCGCCGGCTAGCCCCTCCACCCGGCAGGCGAAGCTGTCGGCCACCGCCAGGTAGCTGTGCAGGGCGCCGCTGAGCTTCTCGGGGGTCTCGCCCACGTGCTCGGTGATCAGCTCGACGTGCAGACGCCGGGCGTTGGCCTGGATCACCGCGCGGGGCGAGAGCTGGCTGTGCAGGCGTGTCTCCGGCGAGAGGTGCAGCTCCACCCCCTCCTCGTGCTCGTCCACTGCATCGAGGCGCCACTCGGCCTTGCGCGCCGGGCCGTGGAAGGGGCCTGAGCGGTCCGGCGTCTCGTCGGCGTAGTGGTCGTCGGCGAACCAGGGCCAGCACAGCGGGATGCCGCCACGGATCGCCCCGGGCAGCGCCTGGGGCGTGGGCGTGACCCATAGCCAACCGCCGGCGACCATGCCCTCCGGCGCGGGATCGGGCGCCGGTAAAGAGCCATCAGCTGGCGCGGGATCGGGCGCCGGTAAAGAGCCATCAGCTGGCGCGGGGGCGGGCGCCGGTAAAGAGCCATCAGCTGGCGCGGGGGCGGGCGCCGGTGAAAAGTGCAGGACCTGGGCGCCCTGGAGCGACACCGCCAGTTCGCCCCAGGGCTCGTTGGCCAGCCAAACCTCGCGGCCCTCCCACTGGGCGCGCCGCTGGCCGCGGGTCTCGTCGAGCAGGGTGCGTAGGGCGTGCGGAATCATCATGTCACCTCTTCATTGTGCAGGGCCTCGGCGGCGCCCAGCAGGCCCGGCCAGGGGGAGGTCACCAGCCGCACCGGGATGGCGGCGGTGTAGGCGTTCATGCGCCCCTTGGCGGTGAAGGCCGCCTCGAAGCGGCTCTGCGGCAGCCAGTCGCGCAGCCGCGGCAGGATGCCGCCGCACAGATAGACCCCGCCGCGAGCCCCCAGGGTGAGTGCCGCGTCGCCGCAGACGTCGCCGAGAATCTTCAAGAAGCGCAACAGGGTATCACGCGCCACGCCGTCCCCCTCGTCGGCCGCCCGGGTGACCTCGGCGGGATCGGCGTAGCGGGGCGGGGCCCCCTTCAGCGAGCAGTGGGCCAGGTAGAGGTCGTGAAGCCCCTGGCCGCAGAGGATGCGCTCCACGCTGACCCGGCCGTAGCGGTTGCGGAAGTGGCGCAAGAGGTTTTGCTCGCGCTCGTCGGTGGGGGCGAAGGTGACGTGGCCGCCCTCGGTGGTCAGCGGGATCCAGGCGCGTCGGCCAGGGACCAGCCCGGCCACGCCCAGGCCGGTGCCGGGGCCGATCACCAGGCGGGGGGCATCGGGCTGCGCCTCGCCGGGGCGGACCTCGACCAGGTCCTCATCGCGGAGGTGCGGCACGCCGAGCGCCTGGGCGGTGAAGTCGTTGATCACCTTGAAGCGCTTGAGCCCCAGCGTTTGCTGGACCTCGCCCCGGGAGAAGGCCCAGGGGTTGTTGGTCATGCTCACCCGGTCGCCGCGGATCGGGCAGGCGAAGGCCAGGCAGGCCTCGCGCGGGGCATCGTCGCCCGTCAGCCCGGCCCGCGCCAGGTAGTCCCGGGCCGCTTCCACCGGCCCCGGGTAGTCGGCGCAGGGCAGGCTCTGCACCTGCTGGGGGGCGAAGCTGCCGGGTGTCACCAGGGCGAAGCGGGCATTGGTGCCGCCGATATCGCCGATCAGCGCAGGTCGTGTCATCGTCAATATGTCCTTTGTCTCTCCCCGGTGCTTCTCGCTATGGCCGTAGCTCAGGCGTCGTCTTCGTGGATCTGGCTCTCCTGGCGGGCGAGGTCGTCGGCCTCGAAGCCGCCGAAGACGCCCGCGCCCTGCTCGCCGCGCATGGCCAGGTGGCGGAAGCCGCCGAACAGCTCGCGGCCCAGGCCGACGTGATAGTGGTCCAGCTCGCCCACGCGCAGCTCGCGATCGGCCAGCGCCTGGGGCGAGAGCTTGACCTCGAGGGTGCCGCGGTCGGCGTCGAGGCGTACGATATCGTCGTCCCTGAGCCTCGCCAGGGGGCCGCCGTCCAGCGCCTCGGGGCTGATATGGATGGCCGCCGGCACCTTGCCCGAGGCCCCGGACATGCGCCCGTCGGTGACCAGCGCCACCTTGAAGCCGCGATCCTGCAGCACCCCCAGGTACGGGGTCAGCTTGTGCAGCTCCGGCATGCCGTTGGCCTTGGGGCCCTGGAAGCGCACCACGGCAATCACGTCGCGGTCCAGCTCGCCGGCCTCGAAGGCGGCCTTGAGCTCGTTCTGGTCCTCGAAGATCTTGATCGGTGCCTCGACCAGGCGGTGCTCCGGGGCCACCGCCGAGATTTTGATCACCCCGCGTCCCAGGTTGCCGTCGAGCACGGTGAGTCCGCCGGTGGCGGCAAACGGCTCGGCCACCGAGGCCAGCACGTCGCGGTCGAGGCTCTCGGTGGGCCCCTCGCGCCAGGTCAGCTTGCCGTCCTCGAGGAAGGGCTCGCGGGTGTAGGCGGTCAGGTCGGTGCCGAACACCGTGGGGATATCGGTATGAATCAGCCCGGCACCCATCAGCTCACGGAACAGCAGGCTCATGCCGCCGGCGGCCTGGAAGTGGTTGATGTCGGCCTGGCCGTTGGGATAGACCTGCATCAGACTCGGCGTCACCGCCGAGAGCTCGGTGAAGTCGTTCCAGTCGATGGTGATGCCCGCCGCGGCGGCCATCGCCACCAGGTGCAGGGTGTGGTTGGTGGAGCCGCCGGAGGCCAGCAGGCCGACGATGGCGTTGACGATGGCGCGCTCGTCGATCTGCTTGTAGAACGGCCGATACTCGCCGCCGGGCTCGCTGTTGCGGATCGCCTGTTCGGTGGCGAAGCGGGTCAGCGCCTCGCGCAGCTCGGTGCCGGGGTTGACGAAGGAGGTGCCCGGCAGGTGCAGGCCCATCATCTCCATCATCAGCTGGTTGGAGTTGGCGGTGCCGTAGAAGGTGCAGGTGCCGGGGCTGTGGTAGGAGGCCGACTCCGCCTCCAGCAGGTCCTCGCGGCTCGCCTTGCCCTCGGCGTAGAGCTGGCGGATGCGCGCCTTCTCCTTGTTGGGCAGGCCGCTCTCCATGGGGCCGGCGGGTACGAACATCGCCGGCAGGTGGCCGAAGCGCGCCGCGGCAATGAACAGCCCCGGCACGATCTTGTCGCACACGCCGAGATAGAGGGCGGCATCGAACATGTTGTGGGAGAGCCCCACGGCGGTGGCCATGGCGATCACATCGCGGGAGAACAGCGACAGCTCCATGCCCGGCTGGCCCTGGGTGACGCCGTCGCACATCGCCGGCACGCCGCCGGCGAACTGGGCGGTGGAGCCCATGGCCCGGGCGGCGGCCTTGATGGTCTCGGGAAAGACCTCCAGCGGCTGGTGGGCCGAGAGCATGTCGTTGTAGGAGGAGATGATGCCCAGGTTGGCCGAGTTCATCAGCTTCAGCGAGTTTTTGTCTTCTGCGCCGCAGGCGGCGAAGCCGTGGGCCAGGTTGCCGCAGGAGAGCTCGCCGCGATGCACGCCGCGCTTGTGCTGGTCGGCCATGCGGCTCTCGTAGAGGGCGCGGCGCTCGGCGGAGCGCTCGCGGATCCGGCGGGTGACGTCGGCGACGGTGGGATGGAGGGCGGGTGATGGGCTAGTCATGGGGCACCTCGCGGGTCGAGATTCAGTTTATGGTAAGTTTACCAAAATAATGCGCGCAGTTTCCGCCATGCTACGCCATTTATGGGCTTTAATGTAGTTTTATTACCTTGTGCTGGCGGCTCATCGACCCACCAGGCGTAGCAGCCAGCGCTTGTAGGGCGGATTGAGCCAGCTCACGCGGCTGTGCCGCGACTGCATGAAGACGCCGCGCGCGTGGCTGAAGCGCCGAAAGCCTGTCTCTCCATGGTAGGCCCCCATGCCGCTCTCTCCCACGCCGCCGAAGGGCAGCGCCGGCACGGCGTTGTGCCATAGGGTGTCGTTGAACACCACGCCACCGGAGTGGGTTTGCTCCAGCAGCTGCCGGCGCCGGGCGGCATCATCGGTGAAGGCGTAGAGCGCCAGGGGCCGCGGGCCGGCGTTGACCTGGGCCAGGGCGGCGTCGAAGTTGGCGATACCGATCACCGGTAGCCAAGGGCCGAAGATCTCCTCGCGCATCAGGGTCAGGCCGTGGTGGGGGTCGATCACCAGGGTGGGGGGCAGCTTGGCGCCGTCTTCCAGTGCGACCCGCTCGCCGAGCGCGATCACCCGGCAGCCGTGGTCCCGGGCCTCGGTCAGCATGCTCTCCAGCCGCTGCCGCTGAGACGCGCCTAGCACGGCGCTGTAGTCCTCGCTGGCGCAGCCTTTGGGGTAGAAGTCGCGCAGCGTCTCGCGCAGCGCCTCGATAAAGGCGTCGAGCCGTGAGGTCTCGATCAGCACGTAGTCCGGGGCGATGCAGGTCTGGCCGGCGTTGAGCCACTTGCCGAAGGCGACGCGCTCGGCGGCCTTGGCCAGGTCGGCGTCGGGGCCGATGATCACCGGCGTCTTGCCGCCGAGCTCCAGGGTGATCGGGGTGAGGTTGGCCGCAGCGGCGCGGGCCACCTCGCGACCCACCCGCGGGCTGCCGGTGAACAGCAGGTGGTCGAAGGGAAGGGCGGCGAAGGCCTGGGCCGTCTCCACGCCGCCGGTGATCACGGTGAGCTCGTCGGGGGCGAAATACTGCTCGGCGAGGCGCGCCATGAGCGCGCTGGTGACCGGGGTGTGCTCGCTGGGCTTGATTAGCACCCGGTTGCCGGCGGCCAGGGCATCCACCGCCGGCAGCCAGGTCAGGTTCCAGGGGTAGTTGGACGGCGCCATGATGCCCACCACACCCAGCGGCTGGCGGTGAATGCGCGCCCGGCCGGGCAGCAGGCGCCAGGGGACCGCGGCGCGCCGCGAGCGCATCCAGCGGCGCAGGTGGCGCCGGGCGTGGCGTGCCGCCAGTCCCACCGTGGCGATCTCGGCGAGCCGCGTCTCGGCCTCGGCGCGGTGCCCGTAGTCGGCGGCGATGGCGCGAACGATCTCGTCGCCGTGACGGCGGGACAGGGCCGCCAGCCTTGCCAGGCGGTCGCGGCGCCTGGCCAGGCTGGGGTAGGGCTCGGCCGCGAAGGCCTGGCGCTGGGCGTCGAACCGCGCCTGCAGCGCGCGTGCATCGGTCATGCGCCTCTCCAAGTCGATAAGGGATAGAAGGGGGCTCGGGCACTGGGCACAATGTAGGCCTTCAGCCAGCGGATTGTCAGCCGTACCGCTGTGGGAGGGAGCTTCAGCTCGCGAAGCAGCGCGCAGCGCTGCCAGAGGATGCCGGGGCGCCTGCGGCGCCTTCGCCCGGTGAACCGGCCTCCCACAGCTGAGCGCGCTTTTGCCGCTGCGGGAGGGAGCTTCAGCTCGCGAAGCAGCGCGCAGCGCTGCCGGAGGATACCGGGGCGCCTGCGGCGCCTTCGCCCGGTGAACCGGCCTCCCACAGATGAGCGCGCTTTGGCCGCTGTGGGAGGGAGCTTTAGCGCGCGAAGCAGCGCGCAGCGCTGCCGGAGGATACCGGGGCGCCTGCGGCGCCTTCGCCCGGTGAACCGGCCTCCCACAGCTGAGCGCGCTTTTGCCGCTGCGGGAGGGAGCTTCAGCTCGCGAAGCAGCGCGCAGCGCTGCCGGAGGATACCGGGGCGCCTGCGGCGCCTTCGCCCGGCAGAGCCGGCCTCCCAGTGCGCCCGAGAAGGCGTGCACACAGTGCGGTGAGAGTCCGCATCGGGGTAAGCCATGGCCCCGTAGCCAAAGGTAACTGCGTCGTCGCGAGGCGGGGTGGGGAGCAACCGGAGGCGAACTGGCGGTCCGTAGGATGACGAACTCGATTCGGCCGGGTCAGGTGGCGAGCTCGCTGGGAGATAGCGAAGCCTGAAACTCACCCGTCGCGCTGGCATGGCGGACAAAGCGACGACGGGACCTGCCAGGTGGTTGGAGGCGGAACGTCAGGAAGGGTGTACGAGATAATCGGGGAGACCTGGCGGCCGAGGTGACGGCGGCCAGGAGTCAGAGCCTTCATAGTACCGGCGTGCGGATCACGCCCTGGCCACGGCTCATCCCGGCGAAAGCCGGGATCGAGAGATGCTGGAGCGCGGACTCTGCCTACCGCCAAGGCGCCGCACAGGAGGCGCAGAGAACAGAACCTGCGTCGAGGGAAGGGAGGCAGGAAGATGGATGCGAGAGACGACCAGAGATGAGCGAACGCGACAGCACAGCATCGACAGTGCCCCACGATGGGGCTAAACAAGATGCGTCAACACCCGCCACGATGGCAGGGATTGACCGCTCGATCTGGACGGACCGCATGTTGGCGGCGCTGGATAACGGCGTCAAAGGACGTAAGTGGTTCAGTCTGATCGACAAGGTATACCGCTCGTCGACCCTGGTCAGTGCCTGGCTGCAGGTCTACCGCAACCAGGGAGCGGCGGGTGTCGATCGGCAAAGCGTGTCCCGCTTTGCGTCGCAGGCCGAACGCTATCTTGAGGAGCTCCAGGCCGACCTGGCAGCGGGGCGTTACCGCCCGCAAGCGGTGCGACGCGTCGAGATCCCCAAGGGCAACGGCAAGATGCGCCCGCTGGGCATTCCGACCGTCAAGGACCGTATTGTCCAGGCAGCGGTCAAGCGCGTGATCGAACCGATCTTCGAGCATGAGTTCCTGCCGATGAGCTACGGCTTCCGGCCGGGCAGAGGCTGCAAGGATGCCTTACGAGACGTTGATGAGGCGCTCAAGGCGGGCATGACCTGGGTGGTGGATGCGGATCTGCAAGGCTATTTCGATAGCATCCCGCACGACCGCCTGATGGCCCGCGTCGAGGGACGGATCAGCGACGGTCGACTGCTGGCCTTGCTACGAAGCTGGTTGAGCCAGGATATTGTCAGCGACATGAGCCGATGGACCCCCACGTCAGGGACGCCACAAGGAGCGATCATCAGCCCCTTGTTGGCGAACGTCTACCTGCATCCGCTGGACCAGGAAGTGACACAGCACGGCTACCGTATGGTGCGGTATGCCGATGACTTCGTCATTCTCTGCCACAGTGAGCAGGAGGCCCGACAAGCCCTGGCCCACGTACAGGAATGGGTGGCGGCGAATGGCCTGACCCTGCACCCTGACAAGACCCACGTCGGCGATTGCCGGCAGAAGGGACAGGGTTTCGACTTCCTAGGCTACCGCTTCGAGGCGGGCAGGCGCTGGGTGCGTAAGAAGAGCCTCAAGGCGTTCAAGGACAAGGTGAGAAGCAAGACGCGGCGGACGGAAGGCAAGAGCTTGCGGCACGTCATTGCCTCGCTGAACCCCATGCTGAGAGGCTGGTTCGGCTACTTCCAGCATGCCTATCGGACGACGTTCCGGCCTCTGGATGGCTTCATTCGTCGACGTCTTCGGGCCATGCTGCGCAAGCAGGAGAAGCGCCCGGGGCGTGGTAACACCCGGTCGGACACATGGCGCTGGTCGAATACGTTCTTCGCGACCGCAGGGCTCTTCACCCTAGCCGGAGCCTGGCGGTACGCGAGCCAATCCCGATGAGGAAAACCATCGACTGGAGAGCCGTGTGCGGGAGAACCGCACGCACGGTTCGGAGGGCGGGGAGGGCACAGCCCTTCCCGACCCCTATCCGTGAATGGGCCTTGTGGGAGGGACGGTTCGACGTCTCGACTTCAGCTCGCGAAGCAGCGCGCAGCGCTGCCAGAGGATGCCGGGGCGCCTGCGGCGCCTTCGCCCGGTGAACCGGCCTCCCACAGATGAGCGCGCTTTGGCCGCTGTGGGAGGGAGCTTTAGCGCGCGAAGCAGCGCGCAGCGCTGCCGGAGGATACCGGGGCGCCTGCGGCGCCTTCGCCCGGTGAACCGGCCTCCCACAGCTGAGCGCGCTTTTGCCGCTGTGGGAGGGAGCTTCAGCGCGCGAAGCAGCGCGCAGCGCTGCCGGAGGATACCGGGGCGCCTTCGGCGCCTTCGCCCGGTGAACCGGCCTCCCACAGCTGAGTGCGCTATTGCCGCTGTGGGAGGGAGCTTCAGCTCGCGAAGCAGCGCGCAGCGCTGCCAGAGGATGCCGGGGCGCCTGCGGCGCCTTCGCCCGGTGAACCGGCCTCTCACACAGATGAGCCGGCGTGCCATGAGTCACCATGCCAGGAGACCCCATGCCCGAACTGGTACTCAAGGAGTTGCCCGCCATCGAGGCGGTACCGGCTGCGGCCTGGAACGCCCTGGTGGGCGACGACCATCCCTTTCTGCGCCACGAGTTCCTCCACGCCCTGGAGGCCAGCGGGGCGGTGGGCCCGGCTACCGGCTGGGTGCCGCGCCACCTGACGCTGTGGCGCGGCGAGGCGCTGGTCGGGATACTGCCCCACTACCACAAGCACCACTCCTACGGGGAGTATGTCTTCGACTGGGCCTGGGCCGACGCCTGGGAGCGGGCCGGCGGGCGCTACTACCCCAAGGGCCTCTCGGCGATTCCCTTTACGCCGGTGCCGGGGCCGCGCCTGGCGCTGGCCGAGGACGTCGATCCCTTCGAGGCCCGCGAGGCGCTGGCCGCGGCCTGGGAGGGCGACGGGATCGGCGGCGAGCTCTCCAGCTGGCACCTGCTGTTCGCCGAGGAGGAAGAGGTCGCCGCCTGGCAGGCGGCCCGCCCCGCGCTGCTGGCTCGCCATGGGGTGCAGTTCCAGTGGCGCGATGCCGGCTACGGCGACTTCGACGGCTTTCTTTCCGCCATGACCTCGAAGCGGCGCAAGGCGATCCGCCGCGAGCGGCGCCTCGTCGCCGAGCAGGGCCTCAGCCTGCACCGCCTGGAAGGCGAGGCGATCGACGCCGCGGCCATCGCGCACTTCTTTCGCTGCTACGAGATCACCTACCTGGAACGCGGTCGCCACGGCTATCTCAATCTCGATTTCTTCCGCCGCCTGCACGCCGCGATGCCGGAGCGCCTGGTGCTGGTCCAGGCGCGTCTCGAAGGCCGGCCGGTGGCCGCCGCCCTCTGTCTGCAGGGGGCGCATACCCTCTACGGGCGCTACTGGGGCAGCGAGGTGATCGCCGACAGCCTGCACTTCGAGGCCTGCTACTACCAGGGCATCGAGCATTGCCTGGCGCGGGGGCTGACCCGCTTCGACCCCGGCACCCAGGGCGAGCACAAGCTCGCCCGCGGCTTTGCGCCGCGGCTGCTCACCTCGCTGCACCATATCGCCGACCCGGGGCTGAACGCGGCGGTGGCGCGCTTCTGCGCAGAGGAGCGCCGTCATGTGCGGGCCTACTGTCGCGCCGCCGAGCGCGCCCTGCCGTTCAAGGCATGAACTGGCAGAGTGGGAGGGCGGCTCTGCCGTCGGTTCGACACTTCGACGAAGGCGCCGACAGGCGCCCTACTCTGGCAGTGCGCCGCACTGCTTCGCCCGGTAAACCGGCCTCCCACGACAATAAGCCGCAAGTGTGGAGAGTGATTCTTATGCGTGATCGCCTAGGCCTCCGGGTTCAAGACGTGAGCCAAAGGAAGGTGGCATAATGTCGGCCGTTTCAAACTGCGAGGAAGGACCCGATGCTCAAGTGGCTCGCCATCGCCCTGCTGTTGCTGCTGGCCCTGCTGCAGTACCGGCTGTGGTTCGGCGACGGCGGCGTTCAGGAGCTGCGTCAGATTCGTGAGCGGGTGGCGGCACTGGACGAGGCGAACAAGCCCCTGCGCGACCGCAATGCCCGGCTGGCCGCCGAGGTGGTGGACCTCAAGACCGGGCTCGACGCCATCGAGGAGCGGGCGCGCAGCGATATCGGCATGGTGCGCACCGACGAGCATTTCTACTGGGTGCCCGGCGCGGTGCTCGAGGCCAGCGGGTTTGCGGGGGAGCGCACCGCCGCGTCGCCCGCCGCGGAGGGGGGCGGCCATGAGTGAGTCGCTGTGGCTGGTGGTCCCCGCCGCGGGCCAGGGGCGGCGTATGGGCGCGGCACGGCCCAAGCAGTACCTGCCCCTGGCCGGCCGTCCGGTGATGGCCCACACCCTGGCACGGCTGCATGCGGCCCTGCCCGAGGCGCGGCTCTGCCTCTGCCTGGATCCGGACGATGCCCACTTCGACCCCGCCTGGGTGCCCTTCGCCGACTGGCGGCGGGTGGCCGGCGGGGCCGAGCGGGTCGACTCGGTGGCCAATGCCCTGGCCGCTATCGCCGGCGAGGCGGCCCAGGACGACCTGGTGCTGGTCCACGACGTGGCCCGCCCCTGCGTTACCCCTGCCGATCTCGAGCGGCTCTGCGAGGCGCTTCGCGGCGACCCCGCGGGCGGCCTGCTGGCCGCACCGGTGGCCGATACCATGAAGCGCGACGACGGCGCCGGGCGGGTCGCGGCCACCGAGCCCCGGGCCGGGCTGTGGCACGCCCTGACCCCCCAGGGGTTTCGCTTCGGGCTGCTGCGCCGTGCCCTGGCGGCGGCGGCCGAGGCCGGGGTCTCGGTGACCGACGAGGCCTCGGCGGTGGAATCGCTGGGAGTGGCGCCGCGGCTGGTAGCCGGGCGCCGCGACAACCTCAAGATCACCCATCCTGAAGACCTGGCGCTGGCCGAGCAGATCCTGGTTGCCCAGTGCGCCGACCCCACCACCCACCCGGGCCGCGGCGCAACGCGGCCCGGCCGGCAGAGGCCCTGACATGCTGCGAATCGGCCACGGTTTCGACGTGCACCGCTTCGGCGACGGCGACCACCTGATGATCGGCGGCGTCGCCATTCCCTTCGCGCGCGGCTTCGTCGCCCACTCCGACGGCGACGTACTGCTGCATGCAGTCTGCGACGCCCTGCTCGGCGCCTGTGCGCTGGGCGATATCGGCCGCCACTTCCCCGACACCGACCCGGCCTGGGCCGGCGCCGATAGCCGCGTCCTGCTGCGCCAGGTGATGGCCCTGGTCAGGGAGGCCGGCTACCGGGTCGGCAACCTGGACGCCACGGTGATCGCCCAGGCGCCCAAGCTGGCCCCCCATATCGACGCCATGGCGGCCACCATCGCCGAGGAGCTCGACGTTGCGCCCGGCGCGGTCAACGTCAAGGCCACCACCAGCGAGCGGCTGGGCTTCACCGGCCGCGGCGAGGGCATCGCCGCCGAGGCGGTGGTGCTGCTGACCGCTGGCGCCGCCGAGGGGCCCGACGGTGACTGAGGCGGCGAGGGACGACATCGCCTGGCCACCGGCCTGGCCTCGCGCGCTGGACGCCGCCTTCGGCGCACCCTGGCCGGGCGAGTACCGCGCCTGTGCCGAGGACTTCGTGGTCGAGGAGTGCCTCGACTTCGCCCCGGAAGGGCAGGGCGAGCACCTCTGGCTGTGGATCGAGAAGCGCGAGCTCACCACCCTGGAGGCGGTGCACCTGTTGGCCCGGCTGTGCGAGGTCTCGCCCCGGGCGGTGGGCTACTCCGGCATGAAGGATCGCATCGCCGTGACCCGCCAGTGGCTCTCGGTGCAGCTGCCGGGGCGCGAAGCGCCCGCCGGCCTGGCCGAGGCGCTGGCCGAGGGCGGCGTGACCCTGCTGGAAAGCGCCCGCCACCCGCGCAAGCTCAAGCGCGGCGTGCATCGCGCCAATCGCTTCTCGCTGGTGATTCGCGGCGCGGCCCTGGACGACCCCCGGCTGGAGGCGCGCTGGGCCTGGCTGTGCGCCCACGGCGTGCCCAACGCCTTCGGGCCCCAGCGCTTCGGCCCCCAGGGGCGCAACCTGGCCCGCGCCCGTGCCGTGCTGGCGCGGGGCTGGCGCAAGCGCGACGACCGCCAGGGCATGCTGCTCTCCGCCGCCCGCAGCTACCTGTTCAACGAGCTGCTGGCCAGGCGGCTGGACGACGGCAGCTGGAACGCCCTGGTGCCCGGCGAGGTGGCCATCCTCGACGGCACCGCCAGCCAGTTCGTCGTCGAAGACGTCGACGCGGCGCTGGTCGAGCGCGCCGAGCGGCTCGACCTGCATCCCAGTGGCGTCCTGTGGGGCAGCGGCGACTCCCTGGCCGACGGGGCGGCGGCGAGCCACGAGCAGGCCCTGCGTGCGCGCCATCCGGCGCTGTGCGAGGGGCTGGAGCGTGCCGGCGTGCGCCTGGCCCGCCGCGCCCTGCGCCTGCGCCTGGCCGAGCCCCGGCTCAGCCGCGAGGCCGAGGGCCTGCGGCTCGATTTCCATCTGCCCCGCGGCGGCTTCGCCACGGCGGTGCTGCGCGAGCTGATCGATCACCCGACCCTGAACTTCGAGCCGGCGTCGCCGGCCTCGTGAGGAGACCTCCATGCGCCGACTGCTGCTATCCAACGATGACGGCGTGCATGCGCCGGGCCTGCGCGCCCTGTTCGATGCCTTGACCCCCCATGCCAGGCTGCGCGTGGTGGCGCCGGATCGCGACCGCAGCGGCGCCAGCAACTCGCTGACGCTCTCCCGGCCGCTCTCGCTGACCGCGCTGGACAGCGGCTTCTACTGCGTCGACGGCACGCCGGCCGACTGCGTCTACCTGGGCGTCAACGGCGTCTGGGACGAGAAGCCCGACCTGGTGATCTCGGGAATCAACCACGGCGGCAACCTGGGCGACGACGTGCTCTACTCCGGTACCGTGGCGGCGGCCATGGAGGGGCGCAACCTGGGCATGCCGGCGATCGCCATGTCGCTGACCGGGACGCGCCACTTCGACACCGCCGGGCGCGTGGCGGCGAGCCTGGTGGGCGCGGCCGATCAGCTCTCGCTGCCGCCGCGCAGCCTGCTCAACGTCAACGTGCCGGATCTTCCCTGGGACGAGATCCAGGGCTTTCGCGTCACCCGGCTGGGCTACCGCGGGCCCGCCGAGCGCCCCATGGAGGTGCGTGACCCGCGCGGCCGGCGCCGCTACTGGATTGCGGCGGTGGGTCTCAACGCCGATGATGGGCCGGATACCGACTTCGCCGCCGTAGAGGCGGGCTATGTATCGATCACGCCGCTGCAGACCGACCTGACCCGGCGCGGCGCCATCGAGGATGTAAAGGGCTGGCTGGATGCACTCACCTGATACCTTGCCCGACCTGTTGCGCGGGGTCGGCATGACATCGCAGCGCACGCGCGACCGCATGGCGGCTCGGCTGGCCCGCCAGGGCATCGAGGATGCCCGGGTGCTCAGCGTCATGGCCGCCGAGCCGCGCCACCTGTTTCTCGACGAGGCGCTCGCGCACCGCGCCTACGAGGACACCTCGCTGCCCATCGGCCACGGCCAGACCCTCTCCCAGCCGTGGATGGTGGCGCGCATGACCGAGCTGGTGCTGCGCGAATCCCCCCGGCGGGTGCTGGAGATCGGCACCGGTTCGGGCTACCAGACGTTGATCCTGGCGCGGCTGGTGCCGGAACTCTACTCCCTGGAGCGAATCAATGCCCTGCACCATCGGGCCGCGTCGCGGCTGCGCCTGCTGGGAGCGTCCCAGGCGCAGCTGCGCCTGGCCGACGGCGGTCACGGCTGGCCGGAGGCGGCGCCGTTCGAGGTCATTCTGCTCACCGCCTGCGCTGGCGAGCTGCCCGAGGCGCTTTTGTGTCAGCTCGCCGAGGGCGGGGTGATGATTCTGCCGCTGGCGGACGCCGACGGGGAGCAGTGGCTGACCCGGGTGCGTCGCCAGGGCGACCAACATGAAGTCCAGCGGCTGGAGAAGGTTCGCTTCGTGCCGCTGCTGCAAGGAGTCATTCGTTGAAGCCACATTTTAGCGTGTTCCTCAAGGGCGCGGGCATGGGCGCCGCCGATGCGGTGCCCGGTGTGTCCGGCGGCACCATCGCCTTCGTCACCGGCATCTACGAGGAGCTCATCCACACCATCAAGCAGTTTGGTCCCAGCGCTTTCACCGCCTGGCGTCGCGGCGGCCTGGCGCAGCTTGCCGCCCACCTCAACCTGACCTTCCTGATCCCGCTGCTGGTCGGCATCCTCGCCAGCCTGATCAGCGTGGCCCACCTGGTGGTGTGGCTGATGGACGACCATCCGCTGCTGCTCAACGGCTTCTTCTTCGGCTTGGTGGCAGCCTCGGCCCTGGTGGTTAGCCGCCACCTCGACGACTGGAAACTGTGGCACGTGCTGCCGCTGGTGGGGGGGCTGCTGCTGGCCCACTGGCTGCCCTCGCTGATGCCGCTGATCACCCTGATGGGCAGCCCCTCGCTGATGCTTGTCGTGGGCGGCGCCATCGCCATCAGCGCCATGCTGCTGCCGGGGGTTTCCGGCAGCTTCCTGCTGCTGACCATGGGGCTCTACGGCCCCGTGATGAACGCCATTCGCGAGTTCAACCTGGAGCTGCTGGCGATCTTCGCGGTGGGCTGCGCGATCGGTCTGGCCGGCTTTTCGCGGCTGCTCTCCTGGCTGCTGCGCCGCTTCCATACCGCCACCCTGCAGCTGCTGCTCGGCTTCATTCTCGGCTCGCTGCCGGTACTCTGGCCATGGCGCGAACTGGTGCGCTATCAGCTGGGGCCGGAGGGCCAGATGATCCCTCTCGACTACCGCTACCTGCTGCCGTCAGACTATGCGGTTCTGACCGACCAGTCCGGTCTGCTGCTGCCGGTGCTGACCGCCATGCTGGTCGGGGCCGCGTTGGTCCTGACCCTGAGCCACTACCAGGGGAGCAGGCCGACCGCTGCGGCGGCGCCGTCCCCCTCGCCCGGCTCTCGAATGACACCCGACAAGGAGGATGGTCCCCATGCGTAAGGTGTTTCTGGTTTCCGCCATCGCGCTGGCGATGGCCGGCTGTGCGGCCCAGGAGGAGCGTTCCGCGCCGCAGGTCCGGGACCTCTCCGCCAGCCGCGAACGCGCGCCCGACAGCCACTACACCGTCGAGGCCGGCGACACCCTCTACGGCATCGCCTGGCGCCACGACATGGACTACCGCGATCTGGCCCAGCTCAACCAGATCAGCCCGCCCTACCGCATCCACCCGGGCCAGCAGCTGCGCCTGAGCCGGGAGGCCGGCGCGCCCTCATCCCGCCCGGCGGAGGCGAGCGGCCGCGACCGGCAGGTAGCCACCGCCACGCCGCTGGGCGAGGCACCGGCCGACTCGGCCGACACCGACTGGCTGCAGCCCGACGATGCCGCCATCGAGCGCAGCCGGCGCCTTACCGCCGAGCCGCTGACCCCGGACGACTCGGGGCCCAGCCAGGTGGCCGTGGAGGGCGCCGAACAGCTGGCCGCCGCATCCCCCCAGCCGGAGCCCGACCCCGAGCCCCAGCCTGAACCGCAGCCCGAGCCCGAGCCGGAACCCGAGCCGGAACCCGAGCCGGCAGCCGAACCCCAGCCGGAGGTGGGCACCGAGGTGGCCGGGGCCCCGGAGCGGCAGCCGGATCGCAGCGACCGCAGCTACACGCCGGTGGCCGAGGTCGAGTGGCAGTGGCCGGCGGACGGCGACATCGTTGGGCGTTTCGGCGAGGGCGGAAGCATCACCGCCGGCATTGATATCGCCGGGCAAAAGGGGCAACCTGTCAGGGCAGCCGGGCCGGGGATCGTGGTCTATGCCGGCAGCGGGGTGAGGGGCTACGGCAACCTGATCCTGCTCAAGCACAACGACCAGTACCTGAGCGCCTACGCCCATAACGACAGCCTCAGGGTCACCGAGAACGACGTGGTCGAGGCCGGCGAGGTCATCGCCACCATGGGCGACAGCGACGCTGAAGACGTCAGGCTGCACTTCGAGGTGCGCCGGGATGGCCAGCCTCAGGATCCCCTGAACTATCTTCCGGAACGATAGGGCTGCCGGAGCGTTCGCCGCGGCTTCGGCCCTCCGGGTAGTCTCGGCGGCGGACGAGATCGACACAATAACAACAGCCGGCGTTGCCACTGATGTCGAGGCCATGCCGGTATCCAGGACGCAACCATGGGGTAGCCACCGATGAGTATGCTTGAACGGAACCTTCAGGACGTGAGTCTCGACGATGCCACCGAGACCGACGATGGCCTCGATCGTGATGCGGCGGTTGAGGACGAAGACGAGGAGAGCGCGGTTCGCGACGAGGACGCCTTCGAGAAGGCACTGAGCCGCGAGGATCGCCACTACCACCATAGCCTGGACGCCACCCAGATCTATCTCAACGAGATCGGCTTCTCGCCGCTGCTGACGCCCGAAGAGGAGGTTCATTACGGCCGCCTGGCGCAGCAGGGCGACCCCGCCGGTCGCGCGCGGATGATCGAGTCCAACCTTCGCCTGGTGGTCAAGATCGCCCGGCGCTATCTCAACCGCGGGCTGACCCTGCTCGATCTGATCGAGGAGGGCAACCTGGGGCTGATTCGCGCGGTGGAGAAGTTCGACCCCGAGCGCGGCTTCCGCTTCTCCACCTACGCCACCTGGTGGATTCGTCAGACCATCGAACGGGCGCTGATGAACCAGACGCGCACCATTCGTCTGCCCATCCACGTGGTCAAGGAGCTCAACATCTACCTGCGGGCGGCCCGCGAGCTGACCCAGAAGCTCGATCACGAGGCCTCCGCCGAGGAGATCGCCGACTACCTCGACAAGCCGGTGGAAACCGTCAAGAAGATGATGGGGCTCAACGAGCGGGTCTCCTCGGTGGACTACCCGGTGGGCGGCGAGAGCGACAAGCCGCTGATCGAGACCCTGGCCGACGACAACGAGCAGGGCCCCGAGTCGTCGCTGGTCGACGTCGACGTCAAGCAGCACGTCGACGACTGGCTCGCCGAGCTCACCGAGAAACAGATGGAAGTGGTGGTGCGCCGCTTCGGCCTGCGTGGCCATGAGGCTGCCACCCTCGAAGAGGTCGGCGACGAGATCGGCCTGACCCGCGAGCGGGTACGCCAGATCCAGGTCGAGGCGCTCAAGAAGCTGCGCCGCGTGCTGGAGAAGCAGGGGCTCTCGCTGGACGCCATCTTCGAGTAGCGCCTGGGCTGGGCCTAAAAATGACTCTTCGCATACTGGCGTGAATGGGCCTGTGGGAGGGACGGTTCGACGTCTCGACTTCAGCTCGCGAAGCAGCGCGCAGCGCTGCCGGAAGATACCGGGGCGCCTGCGGCGCCTTCGCCCGGTAAACCGGCCTCCCACAACTGAGCGCGCTTTTGCCGCTGTGGTAGGGAGCTTTAGCTCGCGAAGTAGCGCGCAGCGCTACCGGAAGATACCGGGGCGCCTGCGGCGCCTTCGCCCGGTGAACCGGCCTCCCACAGCTGAGCGCGCTTTTGCCGCTGTGGGAGGGAGCTTTAGCTCGCGAAGCAGCGCGCAGCGCTGCCGGAAGATACCGGGGCGCCTGCGGCGCCTTCGCCCGGTGAACCGGCCTCCCACAACTGAGCGCGCTTTTGCCGCTGTGGGAGGGAGCTTTAGCTCGCGAAGTAGCGCGCAGCGCTACCGGAAGATACCGGGGCGCCTGCGGCGCCTTCGCCCGGTGAACCGGCCTCCCACAGCTGAGCGCGCTTTTGCCGCTGTGGGAGGGAGCTTTAGCTCGCGAAGTAGCGCGCTAACGTGCGATGAACCAAAAATTAGGGGGCCATCAGGCGTCAGGCATCCGCCTGAGGCCACTCAGGCATCCGCTTGCCGCTACAGGGAATTGTCGAACATGCCACGCTTCAGCTCTCACCCCTCTCACCGCCGGCGCTGGCTGGTTGGGCTCGCCACCCTGGCGATGGCCGGCAGCGTCCAGGCCACCGACCTCTGGACCATCACCCGCGACGCCCTGGACAACGATGCCGATCTGGCCGCCGCCCGCGCCGGCTTCCAGGCCACCGAGGCGGCCCGCGACGTCCAGCGCGGCTCGCTGCTGCCCCAGGTCTCGGCCGGCGGCAATCTCGCCCACTCGCGCCTCTACAGCAACCAGGCCACGGCCGTACCGAGCGGTCAGCCCGGCGCGACGGTCGACAGCGACGACAACGTCACCAGCATCGGCCTTAGCCTGGAGGCCGAGCAGGCGCTCTACGACCCCACCCGGCGCGCCCAGCTGGCGCAGGCCGAGCGCGAGATCGAGCGCGAGACCCTGTCGCTGAACGTGGCCGAGCAGGCGCTGCTGTTCGAGGTGGCCGAGGCCTACTTCGAGATCCTGCGCGCCCACGACATCCTCGCCGCGCGCCGCTCCCAGGAGACGGCCATCGAGCGCCAGCTGGAGCAGGCCCGGGAGCGCTTCGAGGTGGGGCTGATCGCCATCACCGACGTGCACGAGGCCCAGGCCTCCTTTGACCTGGCCCGCGCCCAGCGCATCGCCGCGGAAAGCGCCATGCAGGTCAGCTTCGAGGCCCTGGAGCGGCTCACCGGCCAGCGCTACGAGAGCATCGACGCCCTGGCCGAGGAGATTCCCATCGAGGCGCCGACCCCGGTCGATCGCGACGACTGGGTAACGCTCGCGCTGGACAACAGCCCCATGCTGCAGATGGCCGAGGCCGGCATCGAGGTGGCGCGCAGCCAGCTGGACATCTCCCGCGCCGGCCAGCAGCCGGTGCTCTCCGCCTTCGCCAGCTACAACTGGTCCGAAAGCGATCGCAGCGGCCCCTCCGAGCGTTCCGAAAGCCAGGTCGGGCTACGCGCCAGCCTGCCGCTCTATACCGGCGGCTCGACCCAGGCGCAGATTCGCCAGAGCGGCTTCGCCCTGGAGGTCAGTCAGTACGATTTCGAGGCCCAGCGTCGCGACACCATCCAGCAGGTGCGCTCGCTGTTCACCCGGGTCAGCAACGACGTGGAAACGGTCGAGGCGCGCCGCCAGGCGATCGTCTCCAACCAGAGCGCCCTGGAGGCGACCCGCTCCGGCTACGAGGTGGGGACGCGCAATATCGTCGACGTGCTCAACGCCGAGCGCAATCTCTTCAATGCCATTGCCGATCACGCCGAGGCGCGCTACGACTACGTGCTCGGGCTGCTGCAGCTGCAGCAGCAGGCCGGCCTGCTGGGGCCCGAGGCGGTTCGTGCGGTCAACGACTGGCTGACCCCCGAAGGGGCCGTCTCCCTGGAGCTGCCCGACGTGGGCAACGACGACCCGGTGATGAACATCGGCGAACGCCCCAGGGCGCCATCCTGATAAACGCCTGCATGGCAGCGCATATTCAATAATTCACGCTGAAAACCATCGAATATACGGTGGTTTTCTTCGTGATATTGGCTTCTGTCTTGTCGATAATTTCGGCTCTTTACACATTGGCGTGAAGCCGTGCTGCACCGCCGTGTCTCGACCCCGACCCCATGCCTTCAGGAGGACGCCATGGCCCGGCCGCTGGTTGCCGATATCGACCTTGACGCCCTGCGTCACAACTACCGCCTGGCGCGTGGCCTGGCGCCGCACAGCCGCGCCGTGGCGGTGATCAAGGCTGACGGCTACGGCCACGGCGCGTTGGCCTGCGCCCGGGCCCTGGAGGCCCAGCCCCCCGAAGCGTGCCCCCCGGCCTTCGCCGTGGCCTGCCTGGAGGAGGCCGAAACCCTGCGCGAAGGGGGCGTGCGCACGCCCATCGTGCTGCTGGAGGGCATCTTCGAGGCCGCCGAGCTGGCCCGGGTCGAGGCGCTGGGGCTGTGGATGGCGGTGCACAGCGACTGGCAGGTCGAGGCCCTGCTGGCCTACCGCCCGGCGCGGCCGATCCCGGTGTGGCTCAAGGTCGACTCCGGCATGCACCGGCTGGGCTTCTCCCCCGAGGTGGCGGTCGGTGTCTGGCAGCGTCTGGCCGCCGCCCCCGACTGCGCCACCGACCTTCAGCTGATGAGCCACTTCGCCACCGCCGACGCCGTGGAGGCGGACTACTTTCGCCGCCAGCTGGCGCGCATGCAGGCCCTCGGCGAACGGCTGGGGGCGCCGTTGTGCCTGGCCAACTCCCCGGCCACCCTGGCCTGGCCCGACGCCCACGGCGCCTGGGTGCGTCCCGGGGTGATGCTCTACGGCAGCGACCCCCTGGAAGTGGCCAGCGAGGCCAGCCGCCGGCTGCAGCCGGTGATGACGCTGCGCTCGGAGATCATCGCCGTGCGCGAGCTGGAGGCGGGCGAGCCGGTGGGCTACGCGGGGCGTTGGCGCGCTCCCCGCCGCTCACGCATCGGCGTGGTGGCGGCAGGCTACGGCGATGGCTACGACCGCCACGCCGTGGACGGCACCCCGGTGCTGGTGGCCGGGCGACGCACCGCCATCGCCGGCAAGGTCTCCATGGACATGCTCACCGTGGACCTCACCGAGATCCCCGAGGCCGAGATCGGCAGCGAAGTGGTGCTGTGGGGGCGGGCGGCCAGCGGCGAGGTGCTCAGCGTGGATGAGGTCGCCCGCCACTGCGACACCATCAGCTATACGCTGCTCACCGGAATCCTGCCCCGCGTGCCCCGGCGCTACTCTCCTTAACGGGGTAGTTATCGCCAGCCTCGCCAACGCCGCCGGGAGGCTGACGCCTCCAGTCGCGAGCTGAAGCTGCTCCTACATTAGAAAGTTTCGGCTGTAGGAGCGCCGCTCTGCGTCGCGACTGGCGCCGCCAGGCGCCCCGGCGGAGGCACCGGCGTCGGCATTGATCGCCAGCGCAGGCAACACCGCCGGGAGGCTTCGCCTCCAGCCGCTAGCTAAAGCTTCTCCTACATTAGAAAGTTTCGGCTTTAGGAGCGCCTCTCTGCGTCACGACTGGCGCCGCCAGGCGCCCTGGCGGAGGCACCGGCGTTGGCATTGATCGCCAGCGCAGGCAACACCGCCGGGAGGCTTCGCCTCCAGTCGCGAGCTGAAGCTTCTCCTACATTAGAAAGTTCCGGCTGTAGGAGCGCCGCTTTGCGTCGCGACTGGCGCCGCCAGGCGCCCTGGCGGAGGTGCCGGCGTTGGCATTGGTCGCCAGCGCAGGCAACACCGTCGGGAGGCTTCGCCTCCAGTCGCTAGCTAAAGCTGCTCCTACATTAGAAAGTTCCGGTTGTAGGAGCGCCTCTCTGCGTCGCGACTGGCGCCGCCAGGCGCCCTGGCGGAGGTGCCGGCGTTGGCATTGGACGCCAGCGCAGGCAACACCGTCGGGAGGCTTCGCCTCCAGTCGCTAGCTAAAGCTGCTCCTACATTAGAAAGTTTCGTCTGTAGGAGCGCCGCTTTGCGTCGCGACTGGCGCCGCCAGGCGCCCCGGCGGAGGCCGCCGCGGCCCCCTGCCTTCAGCAAGGCCGGGCATCGCGGTATGATGCGCCTTTTGACCGAAGGGAACTCGCATGCCCAAGCGCAACTGGCCCGCCTCCTTCGCCCATCCCCGCTACTGGCCCGCCTGGCTCGGCATCGGCTGCATGCGGGTCGGCGCCTGGCTGCCGTGGCGGCTCAAGCTGGCCGTGGGGCGCGGCATCGGGCTGTTCGCCTGGTGCGTCGCCCGGCGGCGGCGGCATATCACCGATACCAACCTGCGGCTCTGCTTTCCGGAACTGGATGAGACACAGCGCCGTCGCCTGGTGCGCGAGGCCTTTATCGCCAACGGTATCGGCATTCTGGAGACCGCCACCGGCTGGTGCCGCGACCCCGAGCACCTGCGCCATCGGGTCACCTACAAGGGCCAGCACCATCTCGCCGAGGCTCATGCCCGGGGCAAGGGGGTGCTGGTGGTGGGCATCCACTTCTCCACCCTGGACCTGGGCGGAGCGCTGCACTCGCTCTACTTCCCCTCCGACGTGGTCTACCGCCCCCACAACAACCCGCTGTTCGACCGCTTCATGACCCGGGCGCGCTCGCATATCTTCGGCCAGGCCATCGACCGCCACGACCTGCGCGGCGTGGTGCGCCGCATCAAGGAGGGGCATATCGTCTGGTACGCGCCGGATCAGGACTACGGCCGCGAGGTCAGCGTCTTCGCCCCCTTCTTCGGCATCCCGACCGCTTCGATCCGCCTCACCGCCAAGATTGCCCGCATGACCGGGGCGCCGGTGGTGCCGCTGATGTTTCACCGCAACCCGGACAACCGCACCTATACCATCGAGTGCCATCCGCCCTTCGAGGACTTCCCCAGCGGCGACGAGGTGGCCGACGCCGCCCGGGTCAACGCCTATGTCGAAACGGCCATCCGCAAGCACCCCGAGCAGTACATGTGGCTGCATCGCCGCTTCAAGACCCGGCCCGAGGGCGATCCCGGTTTCTACTGAAGCGGCGCTTCAGGAGAAACCGGGCCGGGAGCTGTAAGCGTTAAGCCGTAAGCCATAAGCCGTAAGCCGTAAGCCGTAAGCCGTAAGCCGTAAGCCGTAAGCCGTAAGCCATAAGAAAACCCCACTAACCTTCTCGGTTGTGGGGTGTTCTCTTACAGCTTAAAGCTTACAGCTGGCAGCTGGCGCGCAGCGCCCTAGGCGTCGATGCGCTTGTACTTCATGCGGTGCGGGGTATCGTTGCCCACCCGCTTCTTGTGGTCCGCCTCGTAGTCGGTGTAGTTGCCCTCGAAGAACTCCACGTGGGAGTCGCCTTCAAACGCCAGGATATGGGTGGCGATGCGGTCGAGGAACCAGCGGTCGTGGGAGATCACCAGGGCGCAGCCGGGGAAGGCCAGCAGCGCCTCTTCCAGTGCCCGCAGGGTCTCGATGTCCAGGTCGTTGGAGGGCTCGTCGAGCAGCAGCACGTTGGCACCCTGCTTCAGGGTCTGGGCCAGCTGCAGGCGGCCGCGTTCCCCGCCGGAGAGGTCCTTGAGGAACTTCTGCTGGTCGTTGCCCTTGAAGTTGAAGCGCCCGACATAGGCCCGCGAGGAGACCTCGTAGCCGTTGATGTTGAGCATGTCCTGGCCGTCGGATACCGCTTCCCACACCGTCTGCTTGTCGTCCAGGGCGTCACGCAGCTGCTCCACATAGGCGATGTCGACGGTCTCGCCGATCACCACCTCGCCGCCATCCGGCTGCTCCTGGCCGTTGATCAGCTTGAACAGCGTCGACTTGCCCGCGCCGTTGCCGCCGACGATGCCGACGATGGCGCCCTTGGGCACGCTGAAGCTGAGATCCTCGTAGAGCAGCTTGTCGTCGAAGCGCTTGGAGACGCCGTTGAACTCGATCACCTTGTCGCCCAGGCGCGGGCCAGGCGGAATGTAGATCTCGTTGGTCTCGTTGCGCTTCTGGAAGTCGCCGGACTGCATCTCCTCGAAGCGGTTCAGGCGCGCCTTGCTCTTGGCCTGGCGGCCCTTGGCGTTGGAGCGCACCCACTCCAGCTCGTGCTTGATCGCCTTCTGGCGCGAGGCCTCCTGCTTGGCCTCCTGCTCCAGGCGCTTCTCCTTGGATTCCAGCCAGGCGGAGTAGTTGCCCTCGAAGGGGATGCCCTGGCCGCGGTCGAGCTCGAGGATCCAGCCGGCCACGTTGTCGAGGAAGTAGCGGTCGTGGGTGATCGCCACCACGGTGCCGGAATAGTCGTGCAGGAAGCGCTCCAGCCAGGCCACCGACTCGGCGTCCAGGTGGTTGGTGGGCTCGTCGAGCAGCAGCATGTCGGGGCTGGAGAGCAGCAGCCGGCACAGCGCCACGCGGCGGCGCTCGCCGCCGGAGAGATGGCCGACCCGGGCCTCCCAGGGCGGCAGCCGCAGCGCCTCGGCGGCGACTTCCAGCTTGCGCTCCAGGTTGTGGGCGTCGGCGGCCTCGATGATGTTCTCGAGCCGCGCCTGCTCGCTGGCCAGGGCGTCGAAGTCGGCGTCCGGCTCGGCGTAGGCGGCATAGACGGCGTCGAGCTTCTCCTGGGCGGCCTTGATCTCGCCCAGCGCCTCTTCCACCGTCTCGCGGACGTTCTTGTCGTCCTCGAGCTCGGGCTCCTGGGGCAGGTAGCCGACGTTGAGCCCCGGCATCGGGCGCGCCTCGCCCTCGAACTCGGTATCGACGCCGGCCATGATGCGCAGCAGGGTCGACTTGCCCGCGCCGTTGAGGCCCAGCACGCCGATCTTGGCGCCGGGGAAGAAGGAGAGCGAGATATCCTTGAGGATCTGCTTCTTGGGGGGCACGACCTTGCCCACCCGATTCATGGTGTAGACGTATTGCGCCATGGAATTCCACTGGGTTGAGGATTTCAGTGGCCACGATGATAGAGCCCAGGCAGGGGAAAGGCTAGGCCCTGGGGTCAGGAGGCGAGGCTCGAGGTTCGAGGTTCGAGGAAAACAGCATTGCTCGCCCCTCGCCCCTCGCCCCTCGCCCCTCGCCCCTTACTCTTCCTCGTCCAGGGCCCAGTCGTCCTCGATGGCGCGCCTCAGGCGACGCTCTTCCAGCAGCGCTTCGACGCGGCGACGGGCGCGCAGGGTCTCGGCACGGCTGGAGGGGCGGGGGCGGGTGTAGTCTTCGTCGTTGACGGCCTCGAAGACGTCCTGATCGTCGTCGAGCGAGTCATCCAGAAGGGGTTTGCGGCTCATGCGATGTCCTCCCATGGCCATGGCCGACCGCTCTGGCGGTCGCGGCATCACAGTTTCGCCTCGTGTCCGAAGCGACGGACCGGAAGCGCCATGGCGCCGCGCGGCGGCACCTGACGGCTATATAAAGCGGGAGGCCGCGAACTGCAATACCCCGGGGCGACTTTTTTGGGGCTTCGCACTTTCGCGTGAAAATGTTTGGCAGGTTTTTCGGTGGGAGGCCGCGGTTCGACGTCTCGACTCTGCCGGCGGTTCGACGCTTCGACGAAGGCGCCCCTTGGGTAGCGCTGCGCGCTACTTCGCGAGCTGAAGCTCCCTCCCACCTCCCACAACGCCACTTCACGCCAGTCTGCGATGAACCACTTTTGTCGGGTGGGGCGGTACTCGGCGCTTAGCTCAGGCCGTGCTCGGCCTTCAGCCGCTCCAGCTCCTGCTGCGCCTCGACCCGCTCGGTGACGTCCTTCTGCACGCCGATATAGTAGGTCAGCTTGTCGTTTTCATCGTACATCGGGGTGATCGACAGCTCGTTCCAGAACAGCGTGCCGTCCTTGCGGTAGTTGCGCAGCACCTCGCGGCAGGGGCGGCCTTCGGCGAGGGCCTTGCGGATGTTGTCGAGGGCCGGCTGGTCGCGATCCTCGTTCTGCAGGAAGCGGCAGTCCCGATAGAGGATCTCGTCGGCACTGTAGCCTGTCAGGCGCTCGAACCCCTGATTCACGTAGATCAGGATGTTCTCGTCGCCCTCCTGCTCGGCGACCACGATGCCGTCTTCCGAGGCGTCGATGATGCGCTCGAGCAGTTCCGGGCTGATCAGTGGGGATCGTTTCATACTAGGTGTTCCTGTCGCGGTTCCTGGCATACGGGCGTGCCGCAGCGGTTCGTTTCCATGCTATATCATGGCCAGCCGGCGGCGCGTTGACAATCACAACGCGCCGCGACTACTCCACTTCCGGCAGCTGCTGGGCGCTGGCGGCGGCGGCCAGCGCCATGACCGCCAGCACCACCAGCAGGGCGGCGGCCCCCAGCCACTGGGCCAGGGCGCCCACCGCGCCCCCCACCACCAGCATCAGCACCCCGGTCAGGGAGTTGGAGAGGGCCACGTAGAGTGCGCGCTTGTCGCTGCCGGCCATGTCAACCACATAGGTCTTGCGCCCCAGTCGCACCCCGGCATGCACCACCACCAGCAGCGCATAGACCAGCGCGTAGGGCCACACGGTGGCGCTCCAGGTCCCCGGCAGCCAGGCGAAGGCGGCGCCCAGCAGGCAGCAGGCCGCCGCCCCCAGGCCGGCGTCGCGCATCACGCGGCGGCTGGAGGCATCGGCGCGCTTGCCCCAGATGGGGCTCGCCAGCATGCCCGCCACCCCCGAGACCACGATCAGGATGCCCAGCCCGCCCAGCTCGGCGCCGCTCTGCTGCTGGCCCAGCAGCGCCACATAGGGCAGCGCCAGGGCGCTGGCCAGCAGCAGCGCCCGCGACAGGTTGAAATGCAGGAAGGTGCGGTCGTCGCGCAGCAGGCGCAGCCCCAGCTTGACGCTCTCCCAGGCGTTCTCGCCGCCTTCCACGGCGCCGGGCGCCTCGGCAATACGCGCCGCGCACAGGGCGTTGAGTGCCCAGCCAAGGGCCGCCACGCCGAGCAGCACCGCCAGGGCCAGCTCCCCGGGGCGGTCGTCGAAGAGCATCAGCACCGCCCCGGCGGCCAGCGTTACCGCCCCCGCCACGCTGCCGCTCCAGCCCATTAGGTTGCCGCGGCGCCGCTTGGCGATGGTCTTGCCCAGTACGTCCTTGGTGGCGATCGAGGAGATCCCGCGGGCCAGGGAGAGCAGCACCAGCGCCGCCAGCACCAGACCGCCGCCGACACCGCCGCTGCCCATGAGGGCCAGCAGCGCCAGAGCCGCCGCCGCCAGCGCCTGCAGCAGGCCACCCACCACCCAGGCCCACTTGCGCTGCGGCTTGAGGCGGATGAAACCGGCCACGAACAGCTGCGGCAGCAGCGCGCCGGCCTCGCGGATCGGCACCAGCAGGCCGACCATCCACAGCGGGGCGCCGATCACCCCCAGCAGCCAGGGCAGCACCAGCCGGGCGCTGGACAGCTCGTCGGCCAGCTTGTTGCCCAGCGAGGCGAACAGGTGCAGAAAGAAGTTGCGCGGCTGCTCGTCGCAGGCCTCGTCGGGGATGTCCTTGCACATGCGGCTGTCGTCGTCGCCGGTCAGCCATTCATAGAGGCGGGACTGGCTGATATCGGGTTCGGCCATGCGGGGTCCTTGGCTGGTATCATCAAAGGAACCATTGTTGCGACGGAAAGGGCCTATGTCACGGATTCGTATCCACTACTGCACCCAGTGCCAGTGGCTGCTGCGCAGCGCCTGGCTGGCCCAGGAGCTGCTCTCCACCTTCGGCGAGTCGCTCGATGAGGTTGCCCTGGTGCCCTCCCACGGCGGCTATTTCGAGATCTTCTACGACGACGAATCGATCTGGGAGCGCAAGCGCGACGGCGGCTTCCCCGACAGCAAGGTGCTCAAGCGCAAGGTTCGCGACCGCCTCGACCCCGAACGCGACCTGGGGCATGTCGATCGTTAGCGGGGAGGGAGATATACCATGATCAAGCCAAGTATCAGCGGGAGAGCGCCATGAGACTGTCAGACCAGCAGATCGAGGCGATCAAGGAAGTCGTGGCCGAGGTGCTGGGCCCCGATGCCCGGGTCTACCTGTTTGGCTCGCGGGTCGACGACAGCCGGCGCGGCGGCGATATCGACCTCTATATCGAGGTCCATGCCTCGCCCATGCCCTCCTGGCTGGATGCCAAGGTGGCGCTGCAGCGCCGCCTCTGGGAGCGGTTGGGAGCGCGACGTATCGACCTGCTGATCCGCAGCGATGACCAGCCGCTGCGGCCCATTCATCGCGACGCCTTGCAACAGGGAGTGCGCCTGTGACCTCCACACCGGAAAAGATTCTTCTCGATCAGCTGGAAGTGGCAGCGCGAATGGCGCAGCACCTGGATTTCCAGCGTCGCCATATCGCACGTTAGACAGGGGAAAGCATGACACAGGATCGTCAGGCGATGCTCTTCGGACTGGGCGCGGTGGCGCTCTGGTCTACGGTGGCCACCGCCTTCAAGGTGGCGCTGGGCTACATGTCGCCGCTGGCGCTGATGTGGCTCGCCTCGCTGGTCTCCTGGGCGCTGATCGGCGCGCTGGTGGTGCGCCAGGGGCTCGCCGGCCAGGCGCTTAGGCAGGGCTGGCGCACCGCCGCCTGGGCCGGGCTGATGAACCCGGTGGCCTACTACCTGCTGCTGTTCGGCGCCTACGACCGCCTGCCGGGGCAGGAGGCCATGGCCCTCAACTACACCTGGGCGCTGGCCATGGCGCTGCTGGCCGTGCCGATCCTCGGGCAGCGCCTCACCCGCATCGATGTCCTGGCCGGGCTGATCGCCTACTCGGGCGTCTGGGTGATCGCCACCCGCGGTGCCGTCCTGGATGTCGCCTTCGCCGACCCCCTGGGGGTGGGGCTGGCCCTGGCCTCGACGCTGATCTGGGCGCTCTACTGGCTGCTCAACGCCCGCGATCACCGCCCGCCGCTGGTGGCCCAGTGGCAGAACTTCAGCGTCGGGGTACCGGTGCTCACGCTGCTGCTGCTGGCCGGCCCGGGCTTTCCGTGGCCCGGCTGGGCGGGGCTCACCGCCGGCATCTACGTGGGGCTGTTCGAGATGGGCATCGCCTTCGTGCTGTGGCAGCTCGCCGTGCACCGGGTGTCGCGCACCGCCAAGGTCTCCAATCTGATCTTCCTCTCGCCGCCGGTGTCGCTGCTGCTGCTCTTCTTTATCGTCGGCGAGCCGATCCTGCCCTCCACCCTGGTGGGGCTGGTACTGATCCTCGGCGGGCTGGGCCTGCAGCAGCGCCAGAAGAGCCCGGCGCCGGCGGCTCAGGTTGAATGATCGTGTTCGCTGGACAGTCTCTGTTGATCCCGCTGCCACTCTTGCCGAGACCGCAGTTTGGCCATGAACTCATCAGGGGTCATGCTCTTGCCGGCTGCTCGGCTCTCTTCGCCTAGCTGTAGCAGTTCCAGCAAGGCTTCAGCCTGTTCCTTACGTTCCTGCTTGTCCCAATCTGGATTACCCATGGTTCATCTCCTCTATCATGGGTTTCAGTTTAGGCCAGACGTTATCGAGGATGATCGGCTGGGCCTCGGCGGTGGGGTGGATGCCGTCGGACTGCATCAGCCCCTCCTCCAGGGCCACGCCGTCGAGCAGGAAGGGCACCAGCGCCACCTCGTAGGCCTCGGCGAGCTCGAAGAAGACCCCGGTGAAGGCGTCGCGGTAGGCCTGGCCGTAGTTGGGCGGAATATCGATGCCCAGCAGCAGCACCTCGGCCTCGGCTTCGAGGCTCGCCTCGATCATGCGGGTCATGTTGGCCCGGAACTGGCCCGGCGGCAGGCCGCGCAGGCCGTCGTTGCCGCCCAGCTCGAGCAGAACAATGTCCGGCTCGTGCTGTCCGATTAGCTCGGGAAGCCGGCTGGCACCGCCGCTCGAGGTCTCGCCGCTGATGCTGGCGTTGACGACGCTGGCCTTTCCGTCGAGTCGCGCTTCCAGCAAACTGACCCAGCCCTGCTGCTGCTCGATGCCGTAGGCGGCGCTCAGGCTGTCGCCCATCACCAGCAGCCGCGGGCGATCGTCCGCCACGGCTACCAGCGCGGCCAGCCACAGCGCGGCACCGGCCATGATGGCCAGGCCAAGCCGGCGATATGTCACCATCCAACCTCTGGGGAAGCCCTTCACCATGTCCCACTCCTCGACTCGTGATGCTGTTTCGACGCCCGATGCCCCGGCAGCGGGGGAGATCAGGCCGATTCTACACGCCGAGCGGCTGGTCAAGCAGGTCACCAGCGGCGAACGGCAGCTCACCATTCTGAGTGGTCTGGACATGACGGTGTTCCCCGGCGAGAGCGTGGCGATCCTCGGCCAGAGCGGCGCCGGCAAGTCGACCCTGCTGGGGCTGCTGGCCGGCCTCGACCAGCCCAGCGGCGGCACCCTGGCGCTGTTCGGCCAGTCGCTGGGCGATCTGGACGAGGACGGCCGGGCCCAGCTGCGCGCCGGTCGGGTGGGCTTCGTGTTCCAGAACTTCCAGCTGCTGCCGACCCTCACCGCCCTGGAGAACGTGCTGCTGCCGCTGGAACTCTCGCCGCTGCCGGACACCGCCACCCGGGCCCGCGACTGGCTGACCCGGGTGGGCCTGGCCGAGCGCCTCGACCACCTGCCCAAGCAGCTCTCCGGCGGCGAGCAGCAGCGGGTGGCCCTGGCCCGCGCCTTCGTCACCGGCGCCGAGCTGGTGTTCGCCGACGAGCCCACCGGCAACCTGGACCAGGCCACCGGGGCGCGCATCATCGACCTGCTGTTCGCGCTCAATCGCGAGGCCGGTACCACCCTGGTGCTGGTGACCCACGACCACGCCCTGGCCCGGCGCTGCGACCGCTGCCTGTCGCTCGAGAACGGGCGTCTGAGCGAGATGCGTCTGGACGAGGTGAGCGCATGAGCCAGGCCGCCGCCCATCCCACCCCCGAGGCCCGGGGCGCGGCGGGGCGCACCCTGCGCCTCTCGGCCCGGGGCCTCTTGCGCGACCTGCGCGCCAGCGACGTGCGGGCGCTATTCCTGGCGCTGGCCCTGGCGGTGGCCGCCTCCACCATGATCGGCTTCTTCCTCGACCGCCTGGACCGCGGCCTGACCCGCCAGGCCGGTCAGCTGCTGGGCGGCGACCTGGTGCTGGAGCAGAGCCGCCCCTTCGAGGCCGAGCTGCGCCGCACCCTGGCGCAAGCGGGCCTCGAGCTCAGCGACCAGACCGGCATGGTCACCATGGTCAGCTTCGACGACGCCTTCCACCCCGCCAGCCTCAAGGCGGTGGACGGACGCTACCCGCTCTACGGCGAGGTGCTGGTGGACCTGGGGCAGGGCGAGGAGAGCGTCCCCCATGGCCCCGCCCCCGGCGAGGCCTGGCTGGCCCCGCGCCTGGCGCTGCTGCTGGAGGCCGAGCTCGGCGACCGGGTGCAGGTGGGGGAGGTGGCGCTCACCGTGGCCGGCCTGATCGAGCGCGAGCCCGACCAGCAGGGCGGCTTCGGCAACTTCAACCCGCGGCTGATGATGCACGCCGACGACCTGGAGGCGAGCAACCTGGTCCAGGACGGCTCCCGGGTCAGCCATACGCTGCTCGGCGCCGGCGAGCCCGCCGCCCTGGACGCCCTGGCCCCGCGGCTGCGCGAGCTGGCCCGGGACGGCGTGGAGGTGCGCGACGTGCGCCGCGACCGGCCTCAACTGGGCAACGCCCTGGAGCGCGCCGAGAAGTACCTGAGCCTGGCCGGGCTGGCGGCGGTGCTGCTGGCCGGGGTGGCGGTGGCCATGGCCACCCGCCGCTACGTGGACCGCCACCTGGACACCGCGGCGCTGCTGCGCTGCTTCGGCGCCACCCAGCGCGAGCTCACGCGGCTGTTCGCCCTGCAGCTGCTGTGGCTGGCGCTGGCCGCCTCGCTGCTGGGCGCCGTCCTGGGGCTGGTCGGCCAGGCGCTGCTGCTGCGCCTGCTCACCGCCTTTCTGCCGCTGACCCTGCCGCCGCCGGGCATGCTGCCCCTGGCGCTGGGCGTACTCACCGCCCTGGCGGTGCTGGTGGGCTTCGCCGGGCCCACCCTGCTGCGGCTCAAGCGGGTCAGCGCCCTCAAGGTGCTGCGCCGCGAGCTCGACCCGTTGCCGGCCTCCGCCTGGCTGGTGGTGGCCGTGGCCAGTCTGGTGTTCGGCGGCCTGCTGTGGCTCTACTCCGGCGATCTCGGGCTGGCCGCGGCGCTGCTGGTCGGTGGCCTGGCGATGCTGGTGGTGCTGTGGGGGCTGGGGGCGCTGCTGCTCGCCGGGGTGCTGCGCCTCGCCGCCCGGCTGCCCCGTGCCGAAGGCGGGCGCGGCGAGGTCTACCAGGCGCTGCGCCTGGGCGGGCGCCAGCTGGCGCGGCGGCGCAGCGCCAGCCTCGGCCAGCTGCTGGCCTTCGCGGTGACCTTCTTCGCCATGGCGATGATCGCCATGGTGCGCGGCGACCTGCTCACCACCTGGCAGGCCCAGCTGCCCGAGGACACCCCCAACTACTTCGCCATCAATATCCAGCCCGCCGAGCGCGACCCCTTCATCGCCGCCCTGGAGGACGCCGCCGACGACCGCACCGCCCTCTATCCCATGGTGCGCGGGCGCATCAGCGCCATCAACGACCAGCCGCCCCGGGAGGCGGTGCCGGTGGAGTCCCGCGGTGACAACGCCCTGCGCCGCGAGCTCAACCTCACCTGGCAGGCCGAGCTGCCCGAGGGCAATCGCCTGGTGGCCGGTGAGTGGTTCGATGCCCTGGACGACGGCGCCTTCGCCAACGGCGAGCGGGTGCCGATCTCCATGGAGGATGGCCTGGCGGCGCGCTTCGGCCTGTCGCTTGGCGACACCCTCACCTTCGCCATCGGCGGCCAGGAGATCGTCGGCGAGCTCACCAGCCTGCGCAACCTGGACTGGGACAGCTTCCGGCCCAACTTCTACGTGGTCTTCCCGCCCGAGGTGCTGGAGCGCTTCGGCCACAGCTATATCACCGCCTTCCATCTGGAGGCCGACCAGAGCGACACCCTGCGCCGCCTGGTGCGCGACTTCCCCGGGGTCTCGCTGCTCAACGTGGACGCCATCCTCGGCCAGGTGCGCGAGGTGCTCACCCAGGTCACCCGGGCGGTGGAGCTGGTGCTCGGCTTCGTGCTGCTGGCCGGCGTCAGCGTGCTCTATGCGGCGCTCACCGCCAGCCGCCCCCAGCGCGCCCACGAGAGCGGCCTGCTGCGGGTGTTCGGCGCCGGCAACCGGCTGATCTCGCGGGTCCAGGGGGCGGAGTTCGCCATCCTCGGCCTCGCCAGCGGGCTGATGGGGGCGCTGCTCGCCGAGCTCGCCACCGCCGGCATCTATATCGCCTGGCTCGACCTGGCGCCGCGCCCGCACCCCTGGCTATGGCTCGTCCTGCCGCTGGGCGGCGCGCTGCTCATCGGCACCATCGGCCACCTGCTCTCCCGCGGCCTGCGCCGCCAGGCCCCCACCGCCAGCCTGGGGCTGCTGGGGGAGGCGTGATTCGGGGGAGTGGAGCAAGGCCGTGTTGTGGGAGGCCGGCTGTTGTGGGAGGCCGGCTCCGCCGGGCGAAGGCGCCGCAGGCGCCCCGGTGTGGCAGGCGCCCCTTAGGTAGCGCTTCGCGCTACTTCGTCGAAGCGTCGAACCGGAGCTGAAGCGCCCTCCCGCGGTGCCGCCTGCTGACTGTTGTGGGAGGCCGGCTCTGCCGGGCGAAGGCGCCGCAGGCGCCCCGGTGTGGCAGGCGCCCCCTGGGCAGTGCTGCGCACTGCTTCGCGCGCTGAAGCGCCCTCCCACGAAGGCGCCGCAGGCGCTCCGGTTGGCAGCACTGGCTCAGAGCCAAATAGCATTCCAGTAAGGATAGTTGCCAATGTCTTTGACCAAGCCAGCGCGTAACGGATTGGCCACGATGTATCGAGCAACCTGCCTTAAGTCGTCGTCATCACGAAGGGCATGATCGTGGAAACCATCCTGCCAGAGTCGAGTGCCCACGCTGAGGGATACCTTGGCCTTGTAGAGCCTCACGGCCTGTGACAGGTCTCCTTCTAGTCGCAACAACCAGTGAATGTGGTCCGGCATCACGACAAAGCTCAAAGTTTGTCCATGCCGCTCCACTGCCTCGGCATAGAATTGTTGGCATGCTGAACAGGCAGGTTGGAATTCTGCAAAATAGGGTTGGCGTTTTCGAGTCACGATGGTGATGAGATAGTCATGTCCGGGCAGTGATCGTCGCCCAAGCCGGAGGCTCTGGCTGTTGAACATCGCGTTTCATCCTTGAAGACGTTTGGTCTCAGCCTAGTTCACTTCAGCCTTCTGGGGATTGGCAGTGCTGGCTGTTGCGGGAGTGGGAGGCCGGCTGTTGTGGGAGGCCGGCTCCGCCGGGCGAAGGCGCCGTAGGCGCCCCGGTGTGGCAGGCGCCCCGGTGTGGCAGGCGCCCCGGTTGGCAGCACCGACTCGCATCTTTCGGAGCGGCTGTTAGACTCAAGGGTTCCATCACAACGGAGGTGACGAATGACCATTGCAACCTGTACCCGTCCGGCCCGGGCCGGCTCCGCTCTGGCCCTGGCCGCGTTGCTGGGGGTCTCCGGCAGCGCCCTGGCCGATGCCGAGCGTCTGGAAGCCGACCTGCGCGCCATGTTCGGCGGCTACGGCAGCGTCGAGATCGGCGATGTCTCCAGCGCCATGATGCGCTCGCGGGTGACCGCCGAGGACTTCGTCTTCGAGGCCGATGAGGGTGAGCGCCTGATCATCGACCGCTACGTGGTCAGCGGCGACTACGACAGCCCCGACGAGGTGACCCTGGAGGGGGTGCGCATCGAGGATGGCCTCACCGACCTGACGTTGATGAGCGCCGCGCGCATCGTGCTGGGCGAGCCCTCCCGGGCGGTCTTCCCGCTCGACGACAGCCTGGCGCCGGAGGACTTCCGCCTGGGCCGCCTGGCCATCGACGATATCGTCGTCGACCTGGCCTCGGAGATCGCCGAGGACCTCTTCTACGGCACCCCCTTCACCGCCAGCGAGGGTCGCCTGACCATCGACAGCCTGCGCGGCGAGGCGCTGGCCCATGACGCCATCGGCATGCTGGAGATCGAGGGCGTGGCCGGTGCCGGCGAGAATCTCGACGAGCTGGGCTCGGGCTCCTTCAGTCTGGCCTCGCTGCGCATCGATGGCCTCGCGGGCCTGGACGGCGATGAGGAGCGCCTCGACGCGCTGCTGATGCGCGACTTCGCGGTGGAGTCCGACCGCCTGGTGGGCAGCCTGTCGCGGCTCGAGATCGACGGCGACTTCAGCGACGGCGAGGGTGGCCTGCGCCTCGAGGCGTTCGCCCTCGACCTGGCCAAGATGATCGAACTGGCCCCGGAGAGCGAGCGCGCCCAGCTGCGCATGGCCAGCAACGTGCTCACCGACGGCAGCGGCACGCTGCGCCTGGACGCCGCCTTTCTCGGCAACTGGGAGGAGGGCGGCGACCACAGCCGGGTGAAGAGCGACAGCCATATCACCGCCCATGACGCCGTGCGCCTGCTGTTCGATATCGACCTGCCGCTGCTGCTGCCCGAGGGCGCCGAGCCGGCCGACGTCTTCGCCGATACCGGCCTGATCGAAACCGCCACCCTGCTGGGCGGCGACATCCGCCTGACCATCGGCAACGAGGGCCTGTTCGGCCGCCTGGCCACCCTGGGCGCCGCCATGGAAGGGGTCACCGAGGCCCAGTTCATCGAGCAGGCGCGCACCCAGGCTGAAGGCTTCGGCATGATGTTCGGCCCCGAGGCGCAGGCGGTCCTGATGGGGCTGGTGGAGCTGCTGGAAGGCAACGCCAGCGAACTGGAGGTCGCTATCGGCCTGCCGGCGGAGAGCAACCTGGCCACCTACACCGGCGACCCCCTGGGCCTGCCCGACAAGGTCTCGTTCAACGTGGAGACCCGCTGAGGCGGTCGCCACTCGTCAGCCGCCGGTCGATGGCGGCTGACACAAGCCAACACGCCCCGCTCGGCATGGTCGAGCGGGGCGTGTTGATGCTGGCACAGCGCGTCTCGTCAGTGCGTCGAAAGCACCTGCTGGGAGCGGCGCAGGTGGCGAAACGCCGCCAATGCCGTCAGCCCCGAGAGCACGATCACGGCGGCCACCAGGGCCGGCTCCAGGGTGGTGCGCCAGGCGAGATCAGTGGTGACGAGCAAGGGCACCAGTTGCAGCCCGATACAGGCGATCGAGGTGGCAACGGTGGCGATCAGGCAGGCGCAGAACAGGCGATCTTGCGTCAAGGCAGGCAGCGGTACGTCGGGCGTCATCATGAGGGAGTCCTTCCGGTTGTCGAATCGGGTAGTCGGAACCGCGGATAGGACGACTCTATTGCAAATGAAAACTGTTATCAATAGTTGGCGTAATGTTGCCGCCATCCCCGCACACCCGCCTGTGACCGCGCTCTCTCTAAACCTCGCATGAGAATTCTTGCACCCACCCATGACGCCCTTTCATGTGAAAGGCGTCATGGGCTGGGGTATCATGCCCGCTCAGATTCTCCCCGAGATGCGAGGTTTCCCGCCGATGTTCAGCCGTGACATGCAGATTGCCGGTTTCGATGACGCCCTGTTCGATGCGATGCAGAAGGAAGTCGCTCGCCAGGAGGCGCACATCGAGCTGATCGCCTCAGAGAACTATGCCAGCCCGCGTGTGCTGGAAGCCCAGGGCAGCCAGCTCACCAACAAGTATGCGGAAGGCTACCCCGGCAAGCGCTACTACGGCGGCTGCGAATACGTCGACATCGTCGAGCAGCTGGCCATCGACTACGCCAAGGAGCTGTTCGGCGCCAGCTACGCCAACGTCCAGCCCCACTCCGGCTCCCAAGCCAACAGCGCCGTCTTCCAGGCGCTGGTCAAGCCGGGCGACACCGTGCTGGGCATGAGCCTGGACGCCGGCGGCCACCTCACCCACGGCGCCAAGCCCAACTTCTCGGGCAAGCACTACAACGCCGTGCAGTACGGCATCGACGACAGCGGCCGCATCGACTACGCCGAAGTCGCCCGCCTGGCCCGCGAGCACCAGCCCAAGATGATCATCGCCGGCTTCTCCGCCTACTCCCAGATCATCGACTGGGCCAAGTTCCGCGAGATCGCCGACGAAGTGGGCGCCTACCTGCTGGTCGACATGGCCCACGTGGCCGGCCTGGTCGCCGCCGGCGTCTATCCCACGCCGCTGCCCCACGCCCACGTGGTCACCACCACCACCCACAAGACCCTGCGCGGCCCCCGCGGCGGCCTGATCCTCTCCAGCGAGGGCGACGAGGCCATCGAGAAGAAGCTGCAGTCGGCGGTCTTCCCCGGCGGACAGGGCGGCCCCCTGGAGCACGTCATCGCCGCCAAGGCGATCTGCTTCAAGGAGGCCATGGACCCCGAGTTCAAGACCTACCAGCAGCAGGTGGTGAAGAACGCCCAGACCATGGCCGGGGTGTTCATCGAGCGCGGCTACGACATCGTCTCCGGCGGCACCGAGGACCACCTCTTCTTGCTCTCGCTGATCAAGCAGGGCCTGACCGGCAAGGACGCGGACGCCGCCCTGGGCCGCGCCCATATCACCGTCAACAAGAACGCCGTGCCCGGCGATCCCCAGAGCCCCTTCGTGACCTCGGGCCTGCGCATCGGCACCCCGGCGGTGACCACCCGCGGCTTCGGCGAGGCCGAGTGCCGCGATCTGGCCGGCTGGATCTGCGACATCCTCGACGCCATGGCCAAGGGGCAGGACACCGCCGCCCTGGAAGCCGAGGTGAAGGGCAAGGTCGAGGCCGTCTGCGCCAACTTCCCGGTCTATCGCTGAGGGGCGAGGCCGGGGTATGCCGGGCATGGAGCGATCGGCGCCATGCCCGGCAGCCTGCTAGCCTGGTGGAGTGAAAGATTTGGTTCTTCGCACTTTAGCGTGAACATGTTTGGCAGGTTGTATTGTGGGAGGCCGGCTCTGCCGGGCGAAGGCGCCGCAGGCGCCCCATGGGTAGCGCTGCGCTGCGCGCTACTTCGCGAGCTGAAGCTCCCTCCTACAGGGCAAGTTCACGCCAGTCTGCGATGAGCCAAAAATTCTCCGCCGCAGCTTGATCGAGGACGCCACACCATGAAACTGCTGGTTACCGGAAACGCCGGGTTCATCGGCTACCATGTGGCCAGGCGGCTGCTCGAGCGCGGCGACAGTGTGGTCGGCTTCGACAGCGTCAACGACTACTACGATGTCTCGCTGAAGGAGGCCCGGCTGGCCCGGCTGGAAGCGACGGCCCGCCAAACCGGCAGCGACTACGCCTTCATTCGCGCCGATCTGGCCGACCCTGCGGCGGTGGAGCAGTGCTTCATCGATCACGCCTTCGACCGGGTGATCCATTTGGCCGCCCAGGCCGGGGTGCGCTACTCGCTGGAAAACCCCCACAGCTACGTGCAGAGCAACCTGCTGGGGTTCACCAATATTCTGGAAGCCTGCCGCCACGGCAAGATCGCCCACCTGACCTACGCCAGCACCAGCAGCGTCTACGGCGCCAACACCGCCATGCCGTTCAGCGAGCACCACGGCGTGGACCACCCGCTGCAGTTCTACGCTGCCACCAAGCGCGCCAACGAGCTGATGGCCCACAGCTACAGCCATCTGTTCGGCCTGCCGACCACCGGCCTGCGCTTCTTCACCGTCTACGGCCCCTGGGGCCGGCCCGACATGGCGCTGTTCAAGTTCACCCGGCATATCCTGGCCGGCGAGCCGATCCCGGTGTTCAATCACGGCCACCACAGTCGCGACTTCACCTATATCGACGACATCGTCGAAGGCGTGATTCGCGCCAGCGACGATATCGCCACGCCCGACCCCGAGTGGCGCAGCGGCGCCCCCGACCCCGCCAGCAGCAACGCCCCGTACCGGCTGTTCAATATCGGCAACAACGCCCCGGTCAAGCTGAGCGACTATATCGAGGCCATCGAGGAAGCGCTGGGCAAGCCCGCCATCAAGGAGCTGCTGCCGCTGCAGCCTGGCGACGTGCCCGACACCTACGCCGACTCCAGCGCCCTGGCGCAGGCGGTGGGCTACCGGCCCTCGACGCCGGTCAAGGAGGGGGTAGCGAACTTCGTGGCATGGTATCGGGACTTTTACGGGGTGTGAGGGGCGAGGGACGAGGAGATAGGGACGAGGGGGCGAGGGACAAGGGGCGAGGAGCGAGGGGCGAGGAAATAGGGGCGAGAGGCGAGGAAGCTTCTTGGATATCATGCGTCATTCAAGGATGAGGGGGCGTCATGCAGTTCGAGGATCTGGAGGTATGGAAGCGTGCTGCGCGCCTTTGCACGTGTATCTACCGTCATTTCGGGGATTCTCGGGACTATGGCTTCAAGGATCAGACCACCCGCTCATCGCTCTCAGTTGCGAGTAACATTGCTGAAGGATACGAACGTGTCGGTGAGAAAGATCGCATCCGTTTTCTCAACTACGCAAAAGGCTCGTGTGGCGAGCTGCGCACTCAGATATATATAGGCATGCAGGTCGGTTATATCGACAGAGCTTCTGGTAAGCAGTGGGTGGAAGAAACCCACGAACTCTCCCGGATGCTCTACGGCCTGATGCAACACTTCCGGCAGCGTCAATAGCTTTCTCGACCCTCGAACCTCAACCCTCGACCCTCGACCCTCGACCCTCGACCCTCGAACCTCGAACCTCGAACCTCGAACCTCGAACCTCGGACCTCGAACCTCGAACCTCGAACCTCGAACCTCGAACCTTGGCCCTCGAACCTCGAACCTCGAACCTCAACGGAGTGATCAATGAACATCACCATCTTCGGCACCGGCTATGTGGGCCTGGTCACCGGCGCCTGTCTCGCCGACGTGGGCCACGACGTGATGTGCATGGACGTGGACGCCGCCAAGATCGAGCGCCTGACGCAGGGGGAGATCCCCATCTACGAGCCCGGCCTGGAAGGGCTGGTCAAGGAGAACGTTGCGGCGGGGCGGCTCTCCTTCACCACCGACCCTGCCGCGGCGGTGGCCTTCGCCACCGTGCAGTTCATCGCCGTGGGCACCCCGCCGGACGAGGACGGCAGCGCCGACCTGCAGTACGTACTGGCCGTGGCCGCGACTATCGGCGAGCACATGGCCGACTACAAGGTGATCGTCGACAAGTCGACGGTGCCGGTGGGAACCGCCGACCGGGTGCGCGAGACCGTGGCCGGCGTCCTCGACTCCCGGGGCAAGGCGCTGGTCTTCGATGTCTGCTCCAACCCGGAGTTTCTCAAGGAAGGGGCGGCCATCAACGACTTCACCCACGGCGCCCGAATCGTGGTGGGCACCGAGGCCGAGCGGGTAAAGGCGCTGATGCGAGAATGCTACGCGCCCTATATTCGTCAGCAGGAAAAGCTGATGTTCATGGACGTGCGCAGCGCCGAGCTCACCAAGTACGCCGCCAACGCCATGCTGGCCACCAAGATCAGCTTCATGAACGAGATCGCCAACCTCGCCGAGCGGCTGGGCGCCGACGTGGAGCAGGTGCGCCTGGGCATCGGCTCCGATCCGCGCATCGGCTACCAGTTCATCTACCCCGGCTGCGGCTACGGCGGCTCCTGCTTTCCCAAGGACGTCCAGGCGCTGGCGCGCACCGCCGGCCAGGTGGGGTATCGCGCCGAGCTGCTCGGCGCCGTGGAGGCGGTCAACCAGCGCCAGAAGCGCAGCCTGTTCGCCAAGCTGCTGCAGGCCTTCGACGGCGAGCTGGCCGGCAAGACCGTTGCCCTCTGGGGGCTCGCCTTCAAGCCCAATACCGACGACATGCGCGACGCCCCCAGCCGCACCCTGATGGAGGCGCTGTGGGAAGCCGGCGCCAGGGTGCAGGCCTACGATCCCCAAGCCATGGCCGAATGCCGCCGCCTCTACGGCGAGCGCGACGACCTGATGCTGGCCGGCGATCGCATCCAGGCGGTGAAGGGTGCCGACGCCCTGGTGATCTGCACCGAGTGGAAGGACTTTCGCGCCGTGGACTTCCACTGGCTCAAGGCCCAGCTCGCCACCCCCGTGGTGGTCGACGGCCGCAACCTCTACGACCCGACGCTGGCGCGCCAGGCCGGCCTGCTCTACTACGCCGTGGGGCGGGGCGAATCGCTGGCTGCCGTGCCGCAAGGCGTGTGAGCCCGGCCCCACCCACAAGGAAACCGGTCATGGACGACTACCCTCGCATCATTCACCACGGTGGCGCCTCGGGTGTCACCGGCAGCTGCCACCGCCTGCAGCTCGCCCCCGACCGGGCGCTGCTGTTCGACTGCGGCCTGTTCCAGGGCCAGGACGTGGCGGACCAGGCCGCCGAGGGCCACGGCGGCGCAGGGCAGGGCGCGTTCGAGCAGCACCAGGTGCGCTTCCCCGTCGACGACGTGCGGGCCCTGGTCGTCACCCACGTGCATATCGACCATATCGGGCGGCTGCCCTACCTGCTGGCCGCCGGCTACCAGGGGCCGATCCTCTGCTCGGTGCCCTCGGCGCGGCTGCTGCCGCTGGTGATCGAAGATGCTCTGAAGATCGGCTTCACCCGCGACCGGGCGCTGATCGAGCGCTTTCTTGCCGAAGTGGAATCGCGCCTGGTCGCCCTCGACTACAAGAGCTGGCACACCCTCCTCGACGACGAGCGCCACCGCCTCAGGGTCCGGCTGCAGCGCGCCGGGCACATCCTTGGTTCCGCCTATGTGGAAATGGATACGCAAGACAAGAGCAGTGGGAAACGCCAGCGCACGGTGTTCTCCGGCGACCTGGGCGCGCCCCATGCGCCGCTGCTGCCCGCGCCCCGCCCGCCCAGCCGCGCCGACGTGCTGGTGCTGGAAAGCACCTACGGCGACCGCCTGCACGAGGACCGCCGCCGGCGGCAGGCGCGGCTCAAGGCCGCCATTGACGGCGCCCTGGAAGACGGCGGCACCGTGGTCATCCCCGCCTTCAGCATTGGCCGCACCCAGGAGCTGCTCTACGAGCTGGAAGGCTTGTTTCACCGCGCGCGGGACAGCCGCTGGCGCGAGCTGGAGATCGTCGTCGACTCCCCCCTGGCCGCCCGCTTCACTCAGGTCTACCGCGACCTCAAGCCCTGGTGGGACGCCGAGGCCCACCGGCGCCTGCGCAGCGGCCGCCACCCGCTCAGCTTCGAGAATCTCTACACCGTCGAAAGCCACGAGGAGCACGAACGCAGCGTCGACTACCTGGCCACCAGCCACCGCCCCGCGGTGGTCATCGCCGCCAGCGGCATGGTCAGCGGCGGGCGGGTGGTCAACTACCTCAAGCGCATGCTGCCCGACCCGCGCCACGCCGTGCTGTTCATCGGCTACCAGGGAGAGGGCACCCCCGGCCGCACGATCCAGCGTTACGGGCCACGGGGCGGCTGGGTGGAACTCGACGGCGAGCGCATCGACATCCGTGCCCGGGTGGCAACCGTCAGCGGCTACTCCGCCCACGCCGATCAGCGCAACCTCCTGGATTTCATAAGGCGCATGCGCCGCCCGCCACAGGAGGTGCGGCTGGTACACGGCGACCCCGACGCCCAGCGGGCCCTCAAGGCCGCCATCGACGCCTGGGCCGAGGCGGCGGGGCATCCGATCACGGTGGTAGAGGGTTACAAAAAGCCACCCGATAGCTGATCTGACGTATCGAGTTCCCCTGAGGCATTGGTTAGAATCGCCCCACTTTTGGACGTCCCTTTTTGGCTACCCTTATTTTCCTGAATGTGCAGGATGCCTAGAATCGATCTTCCATCTATAGGGTATGGGAATGCGCCCGGCATCAATCCCCGGGCGGTAGCGTGCCTGAATAATGTATTAGAGAAGACCCATGCGAAACCACTCCTTGGCGAGTAGCCATCGTATTCTCCAGATGACGTGCTAAGGGGGATGGGGCTGCTGTTGCGGGCGTAACGGAGCGTGCTGGCTGAGTACGTGCGAAGCTGCCATGACGTGATCGAGGGCGCTAGTGAGGTTCTGTGCTAATAGCAGCATGCTGATTGGATGTACTGCTACTCCAAGGGGAGGGATGGTCAGTACCTTCGGCTTCGGAGCGACGAATGGTAGATGGATCGATATGGCTGAGAGGCCCAATTGAGGTCATGATACCCCCAAATTGCTATACTTTCTCATGCTGCAATACTACCAGGTGACAGTCGATATCATGCTGTCCAAGGGAAGAAAAGAGTTGGCATGCGCTATGCGCCGAATTTCCGGCAACGTTTTATATTTCTGGTACATTTGGATGAACTTGAGATGCATGAATAATGGTAAAGACTAGTGCTTTTCGTGCAATTTCTTTCCTTTGGCTAGGGTCTCTTCTGGGTGCAGGATGTGCATTTTTTGCTCAGGTGATTTTAGCTCGTGTTTTGGGGAAGACTGACTTTGGTATCTTCGCATCTTCCTTGGCAATGGTGACTTTATTGGTGCCTCTTGCTGGATTTGGAGTGGCCCCATTCTGGCTGAAAGTGTTTGGCGAAGAGGGATGGAATGCAAGACGCTGGTGGCGTGGCTCGTTTAAGTTTGTAGCTTTCTCAACGCTTCTCGTAATGCTGGCACTAATTTTTTGGGCTACTTTTGGACCCCATGATGATGCAATGAAATCGGTTCTTTGGTTGTTGCTTTTCTACGTATTTGGTCAGTTGGTTATTGAGCTGGTGAGTAGTAAGTTGCAACTTGAAGAAAAGTATATGAGGTTGGCGCTATGGCAATTTTTTCCACATTTCTTTCGATTGGTTATAGTGATGGCGGGGGCTTGGTTTTTTTCCAGTAGGTTTGATGTTTATCAGGCTGCCTTGGCTTACTCTGTAGTGTCAATGTTGATTTTTTTTACAGGCTTCTGGGTGTTGTCAAGGATGTGGTGCGGTAACTTTTCGCTGCATGGACATGGGGGGGCAGGTGAGAGACTAGATGGTGAGTTATCTTCACCCTCTGCTATGCATGTCGCTTGCAATGCATGGCCGTTCGGTGTTGCCGGTTTGTTCCACCTAGTGCTTTTTCAAAGTGTAGTCATTCTGTTGCAGTACCTTGATGGTGCTGATTCGGCAGGTGTTTATAATGCAGCCTTTGTGGTAATGATGGCTGTTTATCTTTTCCCATCAGTCATCTATCAGAAGTTTCTTTTGCCAAAATTGCACCGCTGGGCTAGTCATGATAAAGAGGCACTGATTCGTAGCTATCAGCGCGGAAATCTATATATGCTCCTTATTGGAGTTGTTGCCCTGGTTATGCTGGTTGCGAATTCTTGGTGGGCAATGCCTTTATTGTTTGGCGAAGAGTTTGTTGATTCCGTTTATATTATTAATATTTTAGCACTAGGTGTGCCTGTGCGCTTTTTGGCAAGTAGCGTTGGGTCGGTCCTGGTTACCCAGAATAATATGAGGCTGAAGGTCCGGTGTATGGGGGTTGTGGCTGCATTCTGTGTCACGATGAATATTGTCATGATTCCAATGGTTGGCGTGATAGGAGCTGCCTTGTCGGCTGTGTTGAGTGATATTTTACTGTTGATGTTGTATTATTGGGCGGCCCAGAAGTATGTGGTAAATCCAGCAGTGGTTCATGAGATTGTGGAGTGAGGTCCAGGTGGCGAAAAAATTGCTTAAATGGCTTGCGCAGACGGTGTGGTTAGAGGTCAATGCGACATATGACTATTGGCGATTCAAGAGGTTTTATGCCAAAAAAACTTCAATAAAAAGTGACCGGCAGACTCTTGAAGCATGGGTTCTTCAGGATAAGCACCGTCTTGAAAAAGCCTTCTCTCTCCCTTCACCCCGTTTGGGTTTTGGGAAAGAGGTAATTGCTCGTTTATGTGAAAATTTGGTGCTTTATCGTGATAAATATGGCAAGCAAGAAGTGTACTATATAGGATTGGGTGCGCTTAAGGCCTATCGTTTATTTCATGTAAAGCACCAAGTGGCTGAGCCTGATTTCTTTACAGGTGCGGTGCAGCCTTTCATAATAGATTTTGATCATTCCATATGCGAGCGTGCAGGCTTTTATGCCCTTGAGGTGTGGTCTGATAATGGCACCAACTCTGGTTTCAAGAGTCTTTGTCACTCTCGTCGCTCTTGTCGTCACTACGATTTGGAGAGAAGCCGTAATATTGGAGAAGCTGAGTTGGCTGAAATAATGTCGATGGCAATTACTTCTCCTTCAGTGTGTAATCGTCAGCACTGGCGTGTTCATTTTTTTACGGGTAGCAAGGTTGCCGACGTTCTTCGATATCAGAATGGTAATGCCGGTTTTAATGAAAATATACCATGGTTGGCGCTTGTGACCAGTGATGTGCGGGCATTTTATAGTCCAGATGAGCGTAACCAGCCATATGTGGATGGGGGGATATTCTCAATGAACCTGATGTATGCAATTCAGGCGATGGGTATGGCCTCCTGCCCTTTGAATTGGTGCAATTCATTCTTCAAAGATTGGTCATTTCGCAAGATGAGATATGTGCCAAAAAACGAAGTCGTTGTCTTGGCCATAGCTTTTGGGTATCCCTTCGATGAAGCTATTTATGCTAAGTCTCCAAGGCTTTCATTGTCAGAGTTTTATAAAATACATTGAGTGGGATCGAGATGTTGCATAAATCATGGGCTAAAAGAGTCGGTGTTTTAACCCTGCCTTTAAAGGATAATTATGGTGGGATTTTACAGGCAGTTGCGCTGTATGGTTACCTTGACCGGATAGGGTGTCAGCCTGTTCTTATCAGGAAGGAGTTTTATCATCCTTTATGGAAGAGGCTGTTGATAAAATGCCTTGAGATGCTACCTGTCCAGAATTTTAAGAAGTTTCGGTCAGTGCGTATAAATAGTGCCCTGCATAAGCCATTTATTGATTCTGCCTTTCCCCGTCAAACACGATTCGTGGTGACAAAGGAGGAGCTTAAGGCCGTTGTTCAGGAGAGCAATCTTGATGCTGTTGTGGTCGGCAGTGATCAGGTATGGCGGATGCAATACATTGACAAAGTGTATTATGGTGCATATTTTTTGGATTTTTTAGAAAGCTCTAGGGTGCGCCGTGTTTCCTTTTCCGCCTCTTTTGGAGTGGATCACTGGGAATATCCAGAAAAAGCAAATGAGGTAAAACACTGGCTGGCTGCTTTTGATGCTGTTTCGGTACGTGAGACGTCAGGACTGGCTTTGTGTGAAGAGTTCGGCCGGACTGATGCTGTTCATGTTCTTGACCCGACCTTATTGGTAGGGCTTGAGTTCTATGAGTCCATGATTCAGGATATTCCTGACGCCGAACATCAAAGTTTCCTGTACTACGTGCTGGATGAGTCTTCCTTTAGTGAATCGCTCCTTGATGACTTATTATCGGAGCTTAATGGCTCGGGTGGAGTTGAGCGAATTTACGAAAAGCATAATGCATTTCAGACCTACTCTATTGCCGAATGGGTGAAAGCTTTTTCTGATGCCAGCTTTGTGCTTACAGACTCGTTCCACGGCATGCTGTTTTCTGTTCTTTATAATAAGCCTTTTGTTGTGATTGCAAATAAGAAGCGTGGAGCTAGCAGGTTCGAGTCATTTCTTGGACGGCTGGGACTACAGGATCGTTTGGTGAACGAAGGTGGTAGCATTTCAGTTGCAATATTGATGAATCGTCCGATCAATTATGAGGCAGTAAATGCTGAGCTCGAGCATTGGAGATCTGAATCTGAAAATTTCATTAAAGAAGCGCTTGCGTTGTGAGGGGGCAACGCATGAAGAATGAGCAACTTGTTCATGGATATACTATCCCCGTCAGTGTAGTTATCCCTTGCTTTTGTTCAGGTGATGTTATCCAGCGTGCCGTAGACTCAGTGTTGGCACAAACCCTGCAACCCCTAGAAGTGATTGTGGTGGATGATTGTAGTAGCGATAATACGTTGGATAAGCTTTATGAGCTGGTCAGGCGCTATGATGATGGCTGGTTAAAGATCATTGCATTGCCTGAGAATAAAGGCCCAGGAACTGCACGTAATACGGGTTGGGCTGCTGCCAGTGGTGATTATATCGCCTTTCTGGATGCCGATGATGCTTGGCATCCTAATAAACTGGAGATTCAGTATAGTTGGATGAAAGCTCATCCGGAGGTGGTGCTATCCGGTCACGCATTTGTTCTTCGCTCAGAGAGCGAAGCTGAAGACAGTGTCGTGCCTTCAAGAGGAAGTATCCATACAGCATTTTTTCCGATTAGTAAGTTTCGCTTGCTGGCGAAGAATTATTTTCCTACTCCCACGGTCATGGTGAGGCGCGATGTTTCGGAACGCTTCTTGGAGGGGAAAAAGTATAGTGAAGAATACCTGTTAGCATGCGAAATATGTTCCAAGGACTATTTGTGCGCCGCATCGGCCTTTCCGTTGACGTACATTTACAAAGATGCTTATGGGGCTGGTGGGCTGAGTGGTGACCTTTGGGAAATGGAAAAAGGGGAGCTGGAGGTTTACTATCTGTTGTTTAAAAGAGGGCGTGTGAGCTCGATAGAATTTATGGGGTTTAGTGCTTTTTCCTTTTTGAAGTATATTCGGCGATTTATGATTGTTGGTTTCCGTAGGTTTTTTTCTAGGAGATATGGTTGATACTGACTTTAGCAGTTTTTCTGCTTTTTTCTTTTATGGCCCATTTTTATGCTGATCATGGGCGACTTGTCTGTGGGCGAAGAAGCTCGCTTTTGCGAAGTGATCGTATTGTTGACTTGGCGTTTCTGGTCTTCCCCGTTTTTTCTGTTGGGCTGATTATTATTGGTTTTCGTCCTCTTGATGCGGGTTTTGATACTCAAAATTATGTAAGGGCGTGGTTGGCTTTGGATGGGGCATGGTCAGCTTGGAGTGTCGGAGCTGCTGAGTATGGCAATACGGAATTTTTATGGTGGCCTTTTCAAAGTTTGTTTTCAGGGTGGCTCTCAGCCAGAGGCTGGTTGTTGGTAAACTATGTACTGGCTTTTGCGATGGTGTTTTGGGCATATCATAAAGTATGTCGATACTATACAATAAACCCTTTGATCTTTGCTTTGGTGTTTTTGACATATTATTTCGTATACAGTGGAAATGCAATGCGTCAGACATTGGCTCTTCCTGTGGGGCTGCTTGCATTTTGCTGGTTTTTTGAGCGCCGCTATTTTAAGTTTTTAGCGGGCGTGATTGTGTCGGTTGGAATGCATTGGTCCGCGTTGCTGCTGATTATTGTTCCTTTGCTAAAGATTTCGGTTTTTAAGAAACACGTTGCTCTTCTTGGCATTCCGATGCTGATGCTGGTTGGAGCGTTCCTATTCGAGGATGTCGCTAGACTAGTTGTGGGTTTTGTAGGAATTTCAGGGCTCGATGAAAAGTATTTTCTCTATTTTGAGGGAGGTAGGGAGGCTCATGTTGGTGCGGTGTGGACTCGGCTGAATTTTTGGTTATGTGCCGTGGTTTCGCTGCTGTTTCTTTATGTTTGCCCTCCAGAAAGATATTCATCGGCAGTGTTGCAGTTATATGTTATGCTTTTTTTAAGTTTAATGTTTTTTAGTATGTCTGTTGGCGATGTTTCTGAGCGCTTCTTTCCAGCTATTTTCCTTGTGATGCCGGTTATGGTTGCACTAGTTGTTCAGAGGCTTTGGTTTCTGAGAAGTATATCAGGGTTTGTTTTGATGTTCTCTTTTCTGGCACTTTGGGTTATGATTGTCTCCACGAAGAGTGCCCGGGATACGTTGGGATATACATTTTTCTGAGGTGTTGGTGTGAATATTGTTCATGTTGTCGAGGCGTGGAAAGGTGGCATTGCTAGCTACGTAGAGGTGCTGATTAGAGATCAAGTCGCCCGTGGCTATCGTGTCCACTTGCTTGCAGACTCGGATCAACTTGCATTGGATAGTCGTGAGCTGGACGTCTCTGTCTTGGGGTATCGGTCATCCCGAAAACCGTGGGAATTCGGTCGGATTTCTAAGAAGCTGGAAGGAATAATTAGAGATTTGGGCGCTGATGTAGTGCATTGTCACAGTACATTTCCCGGTCTGTATGTTAGGCTAAGGCGTCATCAGGCAAAGGTTATATATACGCCACATTCGTGGAGCTTCTTCAAGCAGGACGTGACTAAAGCTGTTAGAATGTCTTTCAGGTTTGTGGAAAGGTGGCTGGCGGGGCGGTGTGATAATATTGTTTGCATGTCTATGGAAGAAATGATCGCAGCCACTAAGGTAGGGTTTCCTCCAGAGAAGATTAGCCTCGTTTATTCCGGAATTCCAGACCTCAGTTATGAACAGGTGAGTCTGCTCGAAGCACGTCCCGAGGGGCCTTTGAAAGTGGGCTTTTTTGGGAGGTTTGATTATCAGAAGGGGTTTGACCTCCTCGAGAGGGCTGTCTCTTCTTTAGATGATAGAATAGAAGTTCACCTGTTTGGTGGCCCAGTGAGAGGTAAGGAGCGTGACATCGATCCGGCCTTTTTTAATCACGGCTGGGTTGGGCATAAAAGTATTCTAGAAAAAATGGCCTCAATGGATGTGATAATAATTCCTTCACGATGGGAAGGATTTGCTCTAACACCTCTAGAGGCAATGCGTGTAGGCAAGCCTGTGATAGTATCAAATTGCACCTCCCTGCCTGAGGTCGTGATTCACGGTTTTAATGGCCTTGTCTTGTCAGATGGAACTGCTGATAACTTGGCTGGCGTGCTAGAAAACCTCTCTCGCGATGAATGTCTTCGGATGGGGAGGAATGCCAGGCTGGTGTTTGAGAATTCATTTAGGTATGGTGACTTTTTGGATAATATGAATTCAGTTTATTTGGCATAGTGTGCCAGTTTTTTCTTAATTGATGCTATATTGAGACAAATGATAAGTCCGGCTAAAGGTTTGACAGAGCGCTATCCCGCTCAGTTAATAGTGCCCGTCGTTGATGCGCTTGCCGTCGCTTTGGGCGGCTTGCTGGCACATTGGTGGCGTTTTGGCAATATTCAGCTACCAGAGCGCTTTGTTCTGGCCATGGTCATCATGGCCCTGCTGGTGGTGATGCTCAACGCTGCGCTGGGAGGGTATGCTCGCTGGCGGGTAACCACTATCTCAACGCTCTTGGGTCGATTGCTTCTGGTTTGGCTAGCGGTCGGGGTCCTGGCCACCTCAATCATCTACTTTGCCCATGTGGCCGAGCGCTACTCACGGCTGTGGGTCGGGATGACCCTACTCATGTCATTCGTGCTGGCAGGCGGAGTCCGTGTGCTGGCTCAGCTTCTGCTGCGTCAGGCACGCATCAAGGGGCTGGCACGGCGTTCGGTGTTTCTGGTTGGGCCCGGTCCAAACCTGGTGGAAGTAGCGCAAGGGATGCGGGCATCTGCCGAAGAAGGTTTCTCCATAGCAGGCGTTGAACGGCTGGGCCCTGCGGCATTGGAAGCTGTGCCACAGAGCGGTTTGGATAGGCTGGCCAGGCGCGTTCAGCAATCCGGTGCCCGTGAAGTGTGGATCTGCGTGCCGCTCGAACGCGGCTATGTGGTGCGCTCGATTTTCTTTGCGTTGCGAAACCATACGGCCGAAGTGCGATTTATCCCCGAGTTCAAGGATATGCGCCTGCTGAACCATCGTATTAGTGAAGTGGCGGGGCACTATGCCATCGACCTGAGCGTGTCGCCGATGAATGGCATGGCGCGGGTTGTCAAACGCCTGGAGGATGTCGTGCTGGGGGGGCTGCTCAGCCTGATGATTCTGCCCGTTTGCCTGGCCATCGCGGTGGCTATCAAGGTCAGCTCCCCGGGGCCTGTGCTTTTCAAGCAGTATCGCACCGGAGTGAATGGCAAGCAGTTCAAGGTTTACAAGTTCCGCTCCATGAGAATTCATCAGGAGTCAGCAGGCCAGGTCACTCAGGCGACCAAGGGCGATGCCCGCGTCACGCCTATCGGAGCCTTTCTTCGCCGTACCTCCCTGGACGAGCTCCCGCAGTTCTACAATGTACTGCAGGGGCGTATGTCCATCGTGGGACCAAGGCCCCACGCCCTGGCTCACAATGAACACTACAAGGAGCTGGTCGAATCCTACATGCGTCGCCACAAGGTCAAGCCGGGCATTACCGGCTGGGCACAAGTCAACGGCTTCCGCGGCGAGACGGATACCCTGGAGAAAATGGAGAAGCGCGTTGAGTACGACCTTTGGTATATCGACAACTGGTCACTCTGGCTGGATCTTCGCATTATCTTCCTGACCATTTTCAAGGGTTTCATCAACAAGAACGCGTATTGAGGCATATCAGACAACCCATGGCGATTTTGGTAACCGGCGGTGCCGGCTACATTGGCTCGCATACCGTGGTGGAGCTGCTGCAGGCCGGGCATGAGGTGGTGGTAGTCGATAATCTCTGCAACGGCTCACGAGACGCCCTGCGCCGCGTGGGGAACATCGCCGGCCGGCAGGCAACCTTCATTCATGGCGACATTCGTGACCGCACCCTACTGGATGACGTGTTCGCCGCGCACAGGATAGCAGCGGTGATCCATTTCGCCGGTTTAAAGGCGGTGGGGGAGAGCGTCGGCCAGCCGCTCGAGTATTACCATAACAACGTGTACGGCACCCTGGTGCTCTGCCAGGCGATGGCAGCGGCCGGGGTCCATCGCATCATCTTCAGTTCCTCAGCCACGGTGTACGGCATCGAAGCACCGGTGCCTTACCTGGAAACCATGCCCCGGGGCACCACCTCCAATCCCTATGGGGCCTCCAAGGCGATGGTGGAGCGGGTACTGGAAGATATGGTGGCAGCCGACGGGCGGTGGAGCGTGGCGCTGCTGCGCTACTTCAATCCCATTGGTGCCCATCCCTCCGGGCAGATCGGCGAGGACCCGCGAGGAACGCCCAACAACCTGATGCCCTATATCAGCCAGGTGGCGGTAGGGCGGCTGCCGGAGCTTGCCATCTACGGCAACGACTACCCGACTCCCGACGGCACCTGCGTGCGTGACTACCTGCACGTCGTCGACCTGGCTCTGGGCCACCTGATGGCGCTGCAGGCGCTGAATCAGCCTGGCGTCAGGCGCTATAACCTGGGCACGGGCAAGGGCGTATCGGTGCTCGAGATGGTCAAGGGGTTCGTGCAGGTCACCGGGGTTGATGTTCCGTACCGGTTTGCGCCACGCCGCAGCGGTGACCTGCCGGCCTTCTGGGCCGATGCCTCCAAGGCTGAACAGGAGCTCGGCTGGCGAGCCGAGCGTGATCTGCTGGCAATGCTGCGGGACACCTGGCGCTGGCAGTCGACCAACCCTCAAGGCTATGCGGAGTGACTCGCCTGATGGCACGCCGCTGTCAGGAGGGTTTGCCACGCCCCCGCGCGGCTCCACACCGAATGGCGAAGTGCCCCTCTCGGCAGCTGTCGGCACATGGCGCAGTGAGAGGCGTTCGGCAGAATGGACTAGATGCGCCATACTGCTGGAAGTCATATGGGGGCCCGGGTTGCCACACAGAAATTTTAGGTTCATCGCAGACTGGCGTGAATGGGCCTTGTGGGAGGGAGCTTCAGCTCGCGAAGTAGCGCGCAGCGCTACCCAGGGGGCGCCTGCGGCGCCTTCGCCCGGCAGAGCCGGCCTCCCACCATAGAACCTGCCAAACATGTTCACGCTAAAATGCGAAGAACCAAATTGTAGTCTCCTGGTGCGCAAGGTATGGGCTGAAGCATGCTGATGGAGTCAGCCGCTCATGGACGATTCGACAGACTCACCGTCTGAACCTGCCAGATCGGTAGCAAGATGCGCATGGCTTGCCTATCTGATCACGCTACTGGTCGCTGCACTTTTCGCAGCCTTGCTGTTCTACGAGCGCAGCGCGCAGCCGTTCGGCGGCTGGCAGTACCTTTTGCTGCTGACCGGTAGCTGGCTGCTGCTGGCCGGGCTTGGTCTGTGGGGCGTGTGCCACTACCTGGGGCTGCGGGCCCGCGAACGGCGGCACCGTGCCCATGAGGTCCGTCTCGAGGCGCTGGTCGGCGCCATACCCGATCAGCTCTACGTGCTGGACCGCCACGGCCGGGTCGTCTTCGCCAACGGCCAGCCGCGAGCTGAGCAGGGCAACGCCCAGCGACTGGTCGATCTGCTGCCGGCGCTGTCCGCCGCCCCGCTGGAAGAGGCCATGCGGCAGGTTTGGCGCGAAGGCGCCGCCGAGCTGGAATACGCCGAAGCCAGCGATGAGACAAGGCTGGCTCACCGCCATGCCGTGCTAAGCCCGCTCAATACAGGTGACGATGCCGATCATCTGGTCATGGTCGTGCGCGACGTGACCGAGAGCAAACGCGTGGAAGAGCGCTTGCGCATCGCCGCCACGGCATTCGAGACCCACCTGGGCATGATGATCACCGATGCCAGCGGCGAGATCATCGATGTCAATGCCACCTTCACCCAGATCACCGGCTACCTGCGTCACGAGGTGCTGGGTCGCAATCCCCGCCTGCTGAGTTCCGGCCTGCAGGATGCCGCCTTCTACGAGCGCATGTGGGAGTCGCTTAAGCTCAACGGCCGCTGGCAGGGGGAAATCTGGAATCGCCGCAAGGGAGGCGATGCCTACCCCCAGTGGCTGACCATCAGCGCCGTGCGCACCCCTTCGGGGGAGCTTACCCACTATGTTGCCACCCTCCATGACCTGACCGAGCGCAAGGCCGTGGAGCAGGAGCTTCACGACCTGGTGTTCTTCGACCCGCTGACCGGGCTGCCCAACCGCCGGCTGCTGCTGGACCGCCTGGACGGGGTCCTCAAGGACAGCTACCGCAGTGGCAAGCTGGCTGCGCTGATCCTCCTCGACCTCGATCACTTCCAGACGGTCAATGATACCCAGGGGCACCGGGTCGGCGATCAGTTGCTGTTCGCCCTGGCCGGCCGCTTCGGCACCATCCTTCGCGACACCGATACCCTGTCGCGCTTGAACGGCGACGAATACGCCATCCTGCTCCACGACATTCACGACGACCCGGATGCGGCCGCCATTGCGGTCGAGCGGGTCGCCGGCAAGCTGCTGGAATCGCTCAAGGAACCCGTGACGATTACCGGGCAGCCGCTGGTGGTCACCGCCAGCCTGGGCGTTAGCCTGTTTTGCCGGCACGGGGTCTCCGTTGAAGACGTGCTCAAACAGGCCGACCTGGCGCTGATGCAGGCCAAGCAAAGCGGTCGCAACCAGGTCTGCTTCTTCGACCCTCAGGTCCAGTCGCGGCTCAAAGCCAGGGCGCAGCTCGAGATCGACCTTCGCCAGGCGCTAAGCAGGGGAGAGCTGGCGGTAGCGTACCAGCCGCAGGTGAACGTTCGGGGCAGCACCGTGGGAGCCGAAGCCCTGCTGCGCTGGCGGCATCCGGTGCGGGGCGAGGTGTCGCCCGTCGAATTCATCCCCATAGCCGAGCAGACCCGGCTGATCGTCGAGCTGGGCGAGTGGGTGCTGGAAAGCGCCTGCTGGAAGCTCGTGGCCTGGGCCAAGACGCCTGCCACCGCCGGCTGGACGGTATCGGTGAACGTGAGCCCGGTGCAGTTTCGCGAGGCCTGCTTCGTGGAGCAGGTGCAGGCCGTGCTGGCCCGCACCGGCGCCGAGCCCTCCCGGCTCAAGCTCGAAGTGACCGAGTCGCTGCTGATCGACGACCCCGAGGCAGTGCGCGAGCGAATGGTCGCCCTCAAGGCGTTAGGGTTGCGCCTGTCGCTGGATGACTTCGGAACCGGCTATTCATCGCTCGCCTATCTGCGCCGGTTGCCCCTCGATCAGATCAAGATCGATCAGTGCTTCGTGCGTGAACTGCTCGAAGACCGGGCCAGCGCCGCCATCGTCGAGACCATTATTTCGCTGTCGGCCAGCCTGCATCTCGAAGTGATAGCCGAAGGGGTGGAAACGCCCGCCCAGCACCGCTGCCTCGCCTCCCGGGGATGCCAGCTCTTTCAGGGGTTTCTGTTCGGTCGGCCGGAGATACCCACGGAGCCATAGGCCAGCGGCTGTGGTGCCTGATCGCTCGCTAGCAGCTATCCGCCAGAGTGGCAGGCACGTCTGATGAGAAAGTCCTAGCCCCCTACCGTGGGGCGGGGGGGTCTGGTATCCTCCCGCGGTTGACCCTCCCCGCTTGACAGTCTTTATCTCTAACGGTGACTCGCCATATGGCAAAGCAACAGGACGCTACGGACCTCCAGCGTGCGCTCAAGGCATGCAGGGGCTCTTTCGCATCGGTGGGCTTCTTCAGCATGTTCGTCAACCTGCTCATGCTGGTGCCGCCGATGTACATGCTGCAGGTCTACGACCGCGTGCTTACGACCCAAAGCGTCGAAACGCTGCTGATGCTCACCCTGCTGGTGGTCTTCCTGTTCATGGTCATGGGCGGGCTCGAGCTGGTCCGCTCGCGGATGCTGGTCAGGGTGGGCAACCGGCTCGACACCGATATCAACTCGCGCCTCTACAGCGCCATGTTTCGTCGCAGCGTGGTCAGCCAGGGTCAGCAGAGCGCCCAGCCGCTCAACGACCTGACCAGCCTGCGTCAGTTTTTGACCGGCAACGGCCTGTTCGCCTTCTTCGATGCCCCCTGGGTGCCGGTCTACCTGGCCGTGCTGTTCCTGTTCCACCCCTGGCTGGGGATCTTCGCCACTATCTCCGGCATCGTGCTGCTGATCCTGGCCATCGCCAACGAGAAGGCCACCAAGACCCTGCTGGCCGAAGCCAACAGCGAGAACATCCAGGCCCAGAATCTGGCCAACTCCAACCTTCGCAACGCCGAAGTGCTGCACGCCATGGGCATGCTGCCGGGGATCATGGGCCGCTGGGCCAACAAGCACCATGAGTTTCTCTCCAAGCAGTCCCAGGCCAGTGACCGCGCCGGCGCGCTGACCAACACCTCCAAGGTGCTGCGCCTGCTGGCCCAGTCGATGATCCTCGGTCTCGGCGCCTTCCTGGTGCTGCGCAACGAAATGACCCCGGGCATGATGATCGCCGGCTCCATCATCATGGGCCGGGCGCTGGCCCCCATCGACCAGATGATCGGCGGCTGGAAAGGCTTCGTCAGTGCGCGCGGCGCCTACGACCGCCTCAACGAGCTGCTCACCCAGATTCCCGAAGAGCAGCCGCGCATGTCGCTGCCCGCCCCGCACGGCAGCGTCGCCGTGGAAGGCGTGGCCGCCGCGCCGCCCGGCGTGCGCATGGCCACCATTCGTGGCATCAACTTCGAGGTGCCCAAGGGCGAGCATGTCGGCATCATCGGCCCCAGCGCCGCCGGCAAATCCACGCTCGCCCGGGTGCTCCTGGGCGTCTGGCCCTCCCAGGTGGGCAATGTGCGCCTCGACGGCGCCGATATCGCCCAGTGGAACCGCGACGAGCTGGGCCCGCACATCGGCTACCTGCCCCAGGATATCGAACTGTTCGACGGCTCGATCAGTGAGAACATCGCCCGCTTCGGCAAAGTCGACCCCCAGAAGGTCGTCGCGGCCGCCAGGAAAGCCGGGGTCCACGAAATGATCCTCGAGCTGCCCAACGGCTACGACACCGTCATCTCCTCTACCAGCGGCGCCCTCTCCGGCGGCCAGCGTCAGCGTATCGGCCTGGCGCGGGCGCTGTATGGCAACCCGGTGCTGGTGGTGCTCGACGAGCCCAACTCCAACCTGGATGACGCCGGTGAACGGGCCCTTGCCCAGTCAATCCAACAGCTCAAGGCGGAAGGCACCACGCTGTTCGTCATCAGCCACCGCACCAGCGTGCTCAAGAACATGGACCAGCTGCTGGTCATGAAAGAGGGCCAGGTCAGCATGTTCGGCCCGCGCGACCAGGTGCTGGCCCAGTTTGCCAAAAAGCCCCAGCAGCGGGTTGCCCAGGCCGCCAACAGCCGCGTGGCCGCCATTCGTGGCGGCCGCGAGGGCGGTCAGCCCGGCGGTAGCAATCCCGAGGAGCAGAAGTAATGACCGACCAAACCTCGAACCAGGACGTCGCCAAGCGCTCCGAGATCGACGTGACACCCAAGCCCCAGACCCTTGAGGGCGAGTACGCCGAGGTGCTGCCCACCAGTGACAAGGGCTATCGGCGCCTGGGGTTCGTGATTTTGCTGCTGGCCTTCGGCGGCTTCGGCACCTGGGCGATGACCGGCTCCCTGGCGGTGGCCGTCGTGGCGCCGGGCAATGTCTCCGTGGAATCCTTCAAGCGCAGCGTTCAGCATCTGGAAGGCGGCATCGTGCGCGAGATCCTGGTGGAAGACGGCCAGCACGTCGAGGCCGGCGATCCGCTGGTGGTGCTCAGCGATACCCAGGCGCGCTCCCAGCTCGAGATCGCCCGCTCTCAGTACCTGATCAATCGCGCCATGGAGGTGCGGCTATTAGCCGAGCAGGAGGGAGCCGACGCCCTCGAGTTCCCCCAGGAGCTGGTGGAGAGCGACAGCGCGCGCGTCCAGCAGGTCATGGCGGTGCAGCAGAGCCTGTTCGTGGCACGGCGCGAATCTCTGCGCGGCGCCCTGGAATCCCTCGACGAGCAGAGCCAGCAGATGCGCGAGCAGATCGAAGGGCTCGAGCAGCTGGTGAACGTCAACACCCGGCGCATCGCCTCGCTGAGAAGCGAAGCGGAAGACTTCCGCTCGCTGTTCCGCGAAGGGCTCGGCGACAACCAGCGGCTGCGTGAGCTCGAACGCCAGGTGCTCCAGTTCGAAGGGGAAGTCGCCCAGCACCGCGCAGAAATCTCCCGGCTGCGCTCACAGATCAGCGAGAACCGCCTACAGCGTGAAGTGCGCCAGCAGGAGTTCCAGTCAGAGGTAGGCGAGCAGCTGCGCCAGGCCCAGGCGCAGATCGCCGAAGCCGAAGAGCAGATCACCTCGCTGAGCGACCAGGTCGAGCGCACCGTGATCGTCGCACCGGTCTCCGGCAGCGTGGTAGACCGCCAGGTCCACAGCGCGGGTGCCGTGATTCGTGCTGGCGACACCATCATGGACATCGTGCCCTCCAGCGACGGTTTCGTCGTGGAAGCGCGGGTGCCCAACCGGGATATCGACAACATCTTCCTCGGCCAGGACGCCAACATTCGCTTCTCCGCCTTCAATCAGCGGCTGACCAACGAGATACCTGGCGAGATCATCTACGTCAGCGCCGACAGCTTCGAGGACGAGGCCACCGGCCAGCGCTACTACCGTGCCAGGGTTCGCGTCACCGAGAAGGGGCGCGACAGAATGACCGAAGAGATGCAGCTGCTCTCCGGCATGCCGGCCGAGGTGATGATCCGCACCGGTGAGCGCACCTTCGCCAGCTACATCGCCAAGCCGATCACCGACATGCTGGCTCGCGCGGTTAGGGAGGATTGATGGCAGGGTTGACTATCTCGACGAAGGCGCCGTCAGGCGCTCTGGCGCTGGCGGCGCTGCTGGTCTTGGCGCCCGTGGCGGCCGTCGCCCAGGACGACGTGCCCGCCGGCGATGCCGCCATGGCCGAGCTGTCCGCCCTGCAGGAGGTCGAGGCCGGCTCCCTCGCCGGGAGCCTGCCTTCGCTGCCAGGCCTGTTCGAGCGTGCGCTACAGCATGACGCCCAGCTTTCCCAGCAGCGCTTCAGTCTCGAGGCCACCGAGCAGGAGGTGCCCATGGCGCGCTCCCACCTGCTGCCCGAGCTGTCGGCGTCTGCCAGCTACATGTGGCAGGACTCCACCAATATCCAGACCAGCCCCGAAGACTTCGGTCTCGACCAGCCCGCGCAGCGTCCCGGCGAGATCGACGAAACCTTCTGGCAACTGCAGCTTCGTCAGCCGCTGTTCAGCCTCGAGCGCTGGCGAGGCATGGAGCGTGCCAGATCCCAGGTCGGCGTGGCAGAGCTGGAAGTGGCGCTCGCCGAGAAGGACCTTGCCCTGCAGGTCGCCGAAGCCTACGTCAATGCCTACCTGGCATCGCGTACCCTAGGGCTTCTCGAAGCCCAGCAGGAGGCCCTGGAGCTTCAGACGCGTCAGGCAAGCCGTGCCTTCGACCTCGGCGTGGGGGATCGCATCAACCTTCTGGAAGCCCAGTCACGGCTCGACCAGGCCATTGCCGATGCGGTCATGGCCCAGAACGACCTGGACGATGCCCTCAGTGAGCTGGAACGGCTCACCGGCGTCGCCCCGAACTTCGGCAGCTCTCAGCTGGGCGACGTTTCGGTGGCCGATGTACGGCAGGATTGGGGCGATGAAAGCGACTGGATGGCGCGTATCGGCGACAACCTGGCGGTGCTGCATGCGCAGGCCGAAAAGCAGGTGACCGACAGCGATACCCGCGTGCGCCGCGGCGGCTACTATCCCGAACTCAACCTCAATCTGAGCTACTCCGACCGCGACAGCGACGACGAGCTGCGCTCGAGCGAAGACTACCGCGCCACCGTGGAGCTGAGCGTACCCCTCTTTCGTGGCGGGCGGACGCGCGCCAGCGTGCGCCAGGGCGAGCTTCGCACCATGGCCAGCCAGGAAGCACTCGACCACCAGCGCAACCTGGCCAAGCAGGAAGTTCGCCATCGTCTGCGCTCGCTGAACGGCAACGCTCGTCGCCTCGATGCCCTCACCCGTGCCATCGAGTCCAGCCAGCTCTTCCTCGACGCCGCCGAGCGTGGCGAACAGCTCGGCCTGCGCGACCTGGTCGACGTGCTGGATGCACGAGCCAGTCTCTATGACCAGCAGATTCAGTTCGTCGATACCCTGGGAAGCTTCGTGCTCGATCGTCTCGCCCTGCAGTCGGCGGTAGGGGCGCTGGGCAGTCAGGATCTCGAGCGGGTCATGGTGCTGCTGGCGCGCATCACCCACCCGGCCGAATGAGCGGAAGAGCCGCGGCTCGATGAACCCTGGTCACAGCGGCAACCTGCGGTTTGCCGACGCCCTCGGCCTGCTCGCCGTGGCGCTGCTGCTGTGGCCGTGGTTGCCAGTATCCGGCGATGTCGATTACCCGCTGCTGGTCGTCACCGCCAGCCTGTTACTGCCGGTGGCCTGCGGCCTGTTGGGGGGCTACCGGCCCGGCCGTGGCCTGCTCGCCGTGTCGGCCGCCTTTACGCTGGGCTGGATCGTCAGCGTCACGCTGCTCGGGCTGCTTCTGCTCCACACCCGCAGCGTCGAACCTGACGCGTGGCGCTGGATGGGTCTCGTCGCGCTGGGCGGGCTTGCCGGCGGCATGGTCCTGCGTGCGGCGCTGCATCGCCTGCCGCTCGGGCGCAGCGGTGCCCCGCGGCGTGTCTTGCTGATCGCCTCGGCGAGCTGTGCCACGCAGATCGAGCGCCGGCTGGCCGAGCTGCCCCGCCCGGCCTACCGGATTACCCAGCGCCAGGTTGGCCGGCCCGAGCCCGGCTTCATTGCCGCCGCGCAGCGGCTCGCCCGGCAAAGTATCTTCCAGCGCGACTTCGACGAAGTCTGGATTGGCTACCCGCTGACCGAGGGGCCCGCCGTCAGCCGGTTGGCTCGCGCCTTCCTGGCGGTCCCCGTCAACCTGCGCTACCTGCCCGACCTTGCCGACCTCACCCCCCGCTGCTCGCCGTCGCCAGCAGCGGCCTCTCCTGCGTTGAACCTCAACCTCAGCCCGCTGCGCGGCCCGTCGCGCCTGGCCAAGGCCCTGGAGGACCGCCTGCTGGGGCTGGTCCTCTTCCTGGCCTTCCTGCCGTTGATGCTATGCATCGCCGCGCTGATTCGTTGGCGGATGGGGCAGCCGGTGCTGTTCAAGCAGTATCGACACGGCCTCGACGGCAAGCCCATTCGCATCTACAAGTTTCGCACCCTTCGCGAAGACACCCGCCATCCCCCCGTCGGCAGCCCCTCGGCGCGCCGGCTGGGTGCCTTTCTGCACCGCACCAGCCTCGACGAGCTGCCGCAGCTGTTCAATGTGCTGCAGGGGCGCATGTCGCTGGTCGGTCCGCGGCCGCATGCCATGGACCAGAACGACCACTTCAAGGACCTGATCGACGCCTACATGCTGCGCCACCGGGTCAAGCCGGGCATGACCGGCTGGGCCCAGGTCAACGGCCTGCGCGGCATGACCATGTCGCTTCACGAGATGCAGCGACGCGTCGACTACGACCTCCACTACATCCAGCACTGGAGCCTCGGGCTCGATCTCAAGATCCTCGCCCTTACCGCCATCCGCGGCATGTTCAGCGGCGCCTCAAGAGGCGATACCCTGGCCTGAAAGGGCCGCTCGCGGCGGGTGCCGATGCTCATGACAAGTGTTATCATCAGCCGTCGTTCAGGTCGCCGCAGAGCGGCCAGGGCGATCCGTTGCGCCGGGAACGCTGATGCGTCACGACTTCAAGGAGGACTTCATGATACTGCCCGTCATCCTGTCTGGCGGCTCCGGCTCCCGGCTATGGCCCGTTTCTCGCGAGCACTACCCCAAGCAGTTCCAGCGCCTCAACTCCCCCGAGCACAGCCTGCTGCAGGAGGCCGCGCTGCGGCTCGCCGGCGTCGAAGGCGCCCAGCCGCCGCTGGTGGTCTGCAACGAGGCCCACCGCTTCCTGGTGGCCGAACAGCTTCACGCCCTGGGCATGCAGCCCGAGCGCATCGTACTCGAACCCTTCGGCCGCAACACCGCCCCGGCCCTGGCGCTGGCCGCCCTGGCGGCCAGCGAGAGCGACCCCGCTCGGCTGATGCTGGTCATGCCCGCCGATCATGTCATCGAGAACCGCAGCGCCTTCCTGGCGGCGATCGAGCAGGGCAGGGCGCTCGCCGAAGACGAGCAGCAGCTGGTCACCTTCGGTATCCAGCCGGCCAGCCCCCACACCGGCTACGGCTACATTCGCCGGGGCGAGATGCTGGGCACCGGCTACCGCGTCGCCGCCTTCGTCGAAAAGCCCGGTCGCGACCGCGCCCAGGGCTATCTCGACAGCGGCGACTACCTGTGGAACAGCGGCATCTTCCTGTTCTCCGCCGAGCGTTACCTGCAGGAGCTCCAGCGCCAGGCGCCCGATATTCATCGGGCCTGCCAGGCGGCCTACGCCGGACGCCGCGAAGACCTCGACTTCCTGCGCGTTGACAGCGACGCCTTCAGCGCCTGCCGCAGCGAATCCATCGACTACGCGGTCATGGAGGCGACCCGCAGCGCCGCCGTGGTGCCCATGGACCCCGGCTGGAGCGACATCGGCGCCTGGGACGCCATCTTCGACCTCAAGTGCGACCCGGCCACCGGCGGCAACGCCGTGCAGGGCGATGTGCTGCTCCACGACACCCGTGACAGCCTCGTTCACAGCCAGTCGCGGCTGGTGGCCACGGTAGGCGTGCAGGACCTCATCGTGGTGGAGACCGAAGACGCCGTGCTGGTCGCCGACCGCCGCCACGCCCAGCACACCAAGCGCATCGTCGAATCGCTCAAGGCTCACGGGCGCTGCGAAAGCCAGGCGCTGCCCCAGGTCTACCGCCCCTGGGGCCACTACCGCACCATGGTGCTCACCGACAGCTTTCAAGTGAAGGAGATCGTCGTCAAGCCAGGCGCCAAGCTCTCCCTGCAGATGCATCACCACCGCGCCGAGCACTGGGTCGTGGTCGAGGGCACCGCCCAGGTAACCCTGGGGGAGGGGCACGGCGACACCGAGCACCTGCACAGCTTCCTGCTCAGCGAGGATGAGTCCACCTACATCCCGCTGGGCACCGTGCACCGGCTGGAGAACCCCGGCGTGATTCCGCTCAAGCTGATCGAGGTCCAGACCGGCAGCTACCTGGGCGAAGACGACATCGTGCGATACAGCGACGACTACGGCCGCGGCTGAACAGCGAACAGGGGATCACGTGAAGGTTGCCATCATCCACGACTGGCTGGTCACCTGGGCCGGAGCCGAACGCGCCATGGCCGAGCTGCTGGCGCTCTATCCCCAGGCCGAGCTGTTCACCACGGTCAATTTCCTCGACGCCGAGGCCTACGACGCCCTTCGCGGTCGCACCATCCACACCAGCTTCATCCAGCGGCTGCCCCTGGCGCGCAAGCACTACCGCCACTACCTGCCGCTGATGCCGCTGGCCGTCGAGCAGTTCGACCTCAAAGGCTTCGACCTGATCATCTCCAGCAGCCACGCCGTGGCCAAGGGCATCATCCCTGACCCCGAGGCGCTGCACCTCTGCTACTGCTACAGCCCCATGCGCTACGCCTGGGACATGCAGCACCAGTACCTGCGCCAGACCGGCAATGCCAAGGGCATCAAGAGCGCCCTGATGCGCTGGCAGCTGCACCGCCTGCGCAGCTGGGACTACCTCAGCGCCCAGCGGGTCGACCACTTCATCGGCATCTCGCACTACATCCAGCGTCGCATTCGGCGCACCTACCGGCGCAGCGCCGAGGTCATCCATCCGCCCGTCGATGTCCGGCGTTTCCGGCCCGACCGCCCCCGCGACGACTTCTACCTGGCCGCCTCGCGCATGGTGCCCTACAAGCGCCTCGACCTGGTCATCGACGCCTTCAACCGCATGCCCGACAAGCGCCTGATCGTGATCGGCGACGGCCCCGAGCGGCGCCGGCTTGCCGCCCTGGCCGGCAGCAACGTCACCCTGCTCGGCTACCAGCCGGACAGCGTGCTGGCCGACCACCTCGAGCGCGCCCGCGCCTTCGTCTTCCTCGGCGAGGAAGACTTCGGCATCCTCCCCGTCGAAGCCCAGGCCGCCGGTGCCCCGGTGATCGGCTACGGCGTGGGCGGCGTCGCCGAGACCATCGAGCACGGGCGCACCGGCATGCTGCTCGATGCCCAGACCCCCGAGGCCATCATCGCCGGCGTGAGCGACTTCGAGCGCCAGCGCCACCGGGACGGCGACTTCCTTGCCGCTGCCGCCTGTCGACGCCGCGCTGAACGCTTCGCCAGCGAGCATTTTACCCAGCGGTTTGCCGCGCTGGTGGAGCGCCTGATGGCCGAGCGGCCCTGAGGTCGCCGCCGCCCGCTGCGGCTGGCCGTGGCGTCGGGCATGGCTTACCATGTTCGGCCCCGTCGCCTTCTCCCAAGGCGGCGTCAGAGTGACACAAGGAACCCGGATGCTAGGCCCGCTCCCGATGCTGTGGCACTTTCGCCACTTCATTGCCACCTCCATACGCCACGAAATCGCCTCGCGCTTCGCCCGCAGCCGGCTGGGCGGCACCTGGATGGTGCTGCATCCGCTGGCCATGGTGCTGATCTACGCCCTGGTGCTCTCGGCGGTGCTGGCCGCCAAGCTGCCCGGTATCGACAGCCGCTATGCCTATGCCATCTACCTCACCGCCGGCATGCTCTGCTGGAGCCTGTTCATGGAGCTCACCCAGCGCTGTCTGGGGCTGTTCGTCGACAACGGCAACCTGATGAAGAAGATCGCCTTTCCACGGCTGGCCCTGCCGGTGATCGCCGCCGGGGCCAGCCTGGTCAACTACCTGGTGCTGCTGGTCATCATCCTGGTGGTCTTCGCCCTGCTTGGCCATTTCACCCCCGGCTCGCTGATCTGGCTGCCGCTGCTCACCCTGATCGCCCTGGCCTTCTCGCTGGGGCTCGGCATGCTGCTGGGCGTGCTCAACGTCTTCATTCGCGATATCGGCCAGGTCATGCCCATCGTGCTGCAGTTCCTGTTCTGGCTGACCCCGGTGGTCTACCCCGTCAGCATCGTCCCCGACGCCTTCCGCCAGTGGCTGTTTCTCAACCCGCTCTACCATCTGGTCAGCGGCTATCAGGCGGTGCTCGCCTACGGCCAGCGCCCCGACCCGCTCGCCCTCACCGTGGTGGCGGTACTTTCGCTGGGGCTGCTGGTGGCCGCCTTCACGCTCTATCGCAAGGCCAGCCCCGAAATGGTCGACATGCTCTGAGGCCAAGTCCATGCAACCGCACAACCTGATGGAAGTTCGTGGGCTCGGCAAGGCCTACCGTAAATACCGCAACGAAGCCCAGCGCATCCTCGGCTGGTTCACCCCGGTGCGCCCCCTGGAAGAGACCTGGGTGCTCCAGGACATCAGCTTCGACCTGGGGCGTGGCGAAGCCGTGGGCATCGTCGGCCAGAACGGCGCCGGCAAGAGCACCCTGCTCAAGATGATCACCGGCACCCAGCGCCCCAGCGCCGGCGACGTGCTGGTCGACGGCCGGGTGGCGGCGATTCTCGAGCTGGGCATGGGCTTCAACGGCGAGCTCAGCGGTCGCCAGAACGCCCGCCATGCCGCCGCGCTGCTGGGCCTGCCCCCCGCGCAGATCGACGCCGTGATGCCCGAGATCGAAGCCTTCGCCGAGATCGGCCACTACTTCGACCAGCCCATGCGGGTCTACTCCAGCGGCATGCAGATGCGCGTCGCCTTTGCCGTGGCCACCGCCGTGCGCCCCGAGATCCTCATCGTCGATGAAGCCCTCTCCGTGGGCGATGCCTACTTCCAGCACAAGAGCTTCGACCGCATCCGCCAGTTCCAGCGCGAAGGCACCTCGTTGCTGATCGTCTCCCACGACCGCGAAGCGATCATGCGCCTGTGCGACCGCGTGCTCCTGCTCGACGAGGGCCGCATCCTCATCGACGGCCCGCCGGCCCGGGTCATGGACTACTACAACGCCCTGATCGCCGACCGCCAGAGCCACCGGATCGAGGTGCGCCAGCTCGACGACGCCACCCAGCAGACCAGCTCCGGCACCGGCGAGGCGCGCACCGAAGCCATCTCCCTGCACGACGCCGAAAGCGGCCTGGCCCTCGAGCAGGTCGCCGTTGGCCAGCAGGTCGAGCTGCGCCTGGAAGTCCAGCTCTACGCCCCCATCGACCAGCTGGTGGTGGGCTACATGATCAAGGACCGCCTGGGGCAGACCATCTTCGGCACCAACACCTGGCACACCCGCCAGCTGCTTACCGACCTCAAGGGCGACGAAACCCTGAGCTTTCGCATGCGCTTCGCCATGAACCTGGGGCCGGGCAGCTACACCGTCTCGACCTCGCTGCACAGCGCCGACACCCATCTCGAACACAACTACCACTGGCTCGACTACGCCCTGGTGTTCAAGGTGCACAACGCCGACCAGCCCTACTTCATCGGCACCAGCTGGTTGAAGCCCCAGATCGACTATCACTGCCACGGCCAGGGCACCCGCGCGGCCCTGCCCGATACCCAAGGTGGAGCGACCCCCCATGGCTGATCTCACCGACCCCCGCGACGACGCCCGCCGCGCGCTTCCCGAGGCCGCCTCCCAGGATGCCGCCCCCGAGGCCCCCCCCGCGGATGAGCCCGAAACCCGCGAAGCGCTGCAGCACGAACTGGAACAGATCCGGCAGCGGCTGCGCAGCGCCGAAGCGCGCAGCCTGGCGCTCACCCGCGAGCTCGAATGGGTCTACGCCAGCCGCTCCTGGCGGGTGACCGCGCCGCTGCGCTGGTGGCTGCACCGCTGGCACCTGTTCCGCGGTGCACGCCAGGCCGGGGGCGCTGACGGCGCCGCCCCGCGGCTGCCCGGCAGCGCCCCCAAGCGGGCGCTGATCGCGCTGCTGCACCGCCTCGCCGGCATCGGCTGGCTGCGCCAGCTCGCCCTGCGCGTGCTCAACCGCCTGCCGGGGGTGAAGCATCGCCTGCAGCGCCTGCTGGCCCAGGTGCCCAGCCAGGCCGGTATCCTGGTGCGCCAGTACGCCCCCCAGGAAGACTTCCACGACCTGCTGCCCGCCCAGCGCTCGGCGGTCTGCCAGCAGGCCCTGCAGCAGCGCGACACCCTGCTGCCGCGCTCCGCCCTGCAAGCGACCATCGGCGGGCTGCGCCTGCAGGGCCATGTCGAAGGCACCTACAGCCTGGCGGCCGTCAATCGCCACCTGATCAAGCGGCTGGCCGCCGACACCGAGCTGCCGCTGCTGCTCGCCCCCCATGAAGGCCAGCCCGCCGCGCGGGTCCACCACACCCCGGGGGGCGCCGAGGAACAGCAGCAGCTCAACGCCCTGCTGGACCCCGCTGGGCTGGCCCCGGTGGCGGCAGAGCGCCGCATGGCGCTCTACCATCACTACCCGCCGATCGAGGCCCCCGACCCCGCCCAGGGGCTGCCCGTGGCGCTGTTCTTCTGGGAAGAGAGCGAAGTGCCCGCCGAGATCGTGGCCACCTTCAATCGCGGCTACGCCGGGGTGGTGGTCACCGCCTGGAGCGTCAAGAAGGCGCTGATGGACAGCGGCTGTCGGGTGCCGGTGCAGGTGGTCACGCTGCCCCTGGAGGCCAACCCCCGCGCCGCCGGGCACGGCCCCCACGAGCTGGCCCGCGTGGCGGAGCGCAAGCACATCGCCCTGCTGCACGTCAGCTCCTGCTTTCCGCGCAAGGGCGCCGACGTGCTGCTGGAAGCCTTCGACCAGCTCGCCGCCCGGCGCCGCGACGTCACCCTCACCCTCAAGACCTTCCCCAACCCCCACAACCGGGTCGAGGCGTGGATCGACAGCAGCGTGCGCCCCGAGCACCGCGACCGCCTCACCCTGATCATGGAAGACTACGACGCCGACGCCATGGCCGAGCTCTACCGCCAGGCCGATGTGGTCGTGCTGCCCACCCGGGGCGAAGGGCTCAACATGCCCGGCATCGAAGCCGGCGAGTTCGGCCGCGCCCTGGCCGTCACCGGCTACGGCGCCCACACCGACTTCGCCGACGGCGCCAACAGCCTGCACATCGCCTATCGCTTCGCCCCGGCCCAGAGCCACCTGGCCACCGGGCTCTCGGTATGGGCCGACCCCAGCCCCCGCGACCTCGCCCAGCGGCTCGACACCCTCTGCCGGGAGCTGCTGGCCGGGCGCCGCGAGCCCCTCGACCGCGCCAAGCACCTGCACAGCCACGTGCGCCAGCGCTTCCTGGCCCCCCAGGCCAGCGACGCCTTTCTCAGCGGCCTGTGGCGCATTCGCCGCTACCACGACGACCCCGCCGCCCGCGAGGCCGCGCAAGCGCCCCTGGGCATTACCCTGGTCACCACCTGGGGCGAAGCCTGCGGCATCGCCGAGTACAGCCGCTACCTGGTGGAGCACCTGCTCGAGCACCCGGTCAGCCTGCGCGTGCTGGCCCCCCAGGGCCGCCCGGTGCAGCATGACGATCTGGACGGCCGCATCGAACTGCGCGAAGACTGGCAGCACGGCCAGGCCCCGGATATTCAATGGTGCGACCTGCACGGCGATATCGTCTGGCTGCAGCACCACTTCGCCTTCTACAGCCTCGGCCGTCGGCTGGGGGAGGGCGTCGCCGCGCTGCGCGAGCAGGGCAAGCGCGTCTACCTCACTCTGCACACCACCCGGCCGCTGCTCGGCTTCGAGAAAGGCCGCCAGCAGAGCGCCGCCGCCTGCCTGGCCGCCTTCGACCGGGTCTTCGTGCACACCCACGACGACCTCAACGCCCTCAAGCGCCTCGGCATCACCGACAACGTGACCCTCATGCCCCAGGGCGTGCTCGCCCCGGCCGCCGCCGACGCGCCCCCGGCGGCCGAGGGGGGCTCCCCCCGGCTGCTCGGCAGCTTCGGCTTCCTGCTGCCGCACAAGGGCATCGCCCAGCTTATCGAGGCCTTCGCCCTGGCCCGCCGCCAGGGCCTGCTGGCAAGCGACAGCCGCCTGCGCCTGGTGACCGCCGTGCGCGACGACTCCACCTCGCCCCACGAGCTCGAACGCTGCCGGCGCCTGGCCGACCGCCTCGGCGTGACGGAGGCCCTGGAGTGGCACACCGACTTCCTGCCCCTGCCGGAGGTCCAGCGGCTGCTCGGCGAGTGCGGCCTGGTGCTGCTGCCCTACCAGTTCACCAACGAATCGAGCAGCGCCGCGGTGCGCACCGCCGTGGCGGCCTGCCCCCATGTCGCCACCACCCCGGCGCCGATCTTCGACGAAGTGCGCGAGATCACCTGGCCGGTGGCCGGCTTCGAGCCCCAGGACATCGTCCAGGCCCTGGCCCAGGCCGGCCCCGCCGCCGACGAGCCGGCGCGCCAAGCGCTGCTGGAGGCCCGTTACCGCTGGCTCGAACAGCGCCAGTGGCACCAGCTGGCCAGCCGCTACCACGCCCTGCTGCAGGCCGGACGCATCGACGAGCGCCTGCTCCACCCCCATGACTGAACCGCAGACAAGGAAACCGCAATGAAGGCCATCGTAACCGGTATCACCGGGCAGGACGGCGCCTACCTCGCCCAGCTGCTGCTGGAAAAGGGCTATACCGTTTACGGCACCTACCGCCGTACCAGCTCGGTCAACTTCTGGCGCATCGAGGAGCTGGGCATCGCCGAGCATCCCGCCCTGCACCTGGTGGAGTACGACCTCACCGACCTCTCCGCCAGCATACGCCTGCTCGAGCGCACCGGCGCCCAGGAGGTCTACAACCTGGCCGCCCAGAGCTTCGTCGGGGTCTCCTTCGACCAGCCCGTGACCACCGCCGAGATCACCGGCCTGGGCGCGGTCAACCTGCTCGAAGCCATTCGCATCGTCAATCCCGGGGCGCGCTTCTACCAGGCCTCCACCTCCGAGATGTTCGGCAAGGTGCAGGAGGTGCCCCAGACCGAGGCCACCCCCTTCTACCCGCGCAGCCCCTACGGCGCCGCCAAGCTCTACGCCCACTGGATGACCGTCAACTACCGCGAGTCCTACGACCTCTTCGCCACCAGCGGCATCCTCTTCAACCATGAATCGCCGCTGCGCGGGCGCGAGTTCGTCACCCGCAAGATCACCGACGGCGTGGCCCGCATCAAGCACGGCCTGCAGGCGCGCCTGGAGCTTGGCAACATGGACGCCAAGCGCGACTGGGGCTACGCCAAGGAGTATGTAGAAGGCATGTGGCGCATGCTCCAGGCCGACACCCCCGACACCTACGTGCTGGCCACGGGGCGCACCGAGAGCGTGCGCGACTTCGTCACCCTGGCCTTCCAGGCTGCGGATATCGCCCTGGCGTGGCAGGGCGAGGGCGAGCAGGAGGTCGCCATCGATCGTGCCAGTGGCAAGGTGGTGGTCGCGGTCAACCCGGCCTTCTACCGCCCAGCCGAAGTGGACCTGCTGATCGGCAGCCCCGACAAGGCCCGCCGCGAGCTGGGCTGGGCCCCCACCACCAGCCTCGAGGCGCTGTGCCGGATGATGGTCGAAGCCGACCTCGCACGGCTGGCGCCGCGCTGATGCCTTCCCGCGTACTGATCACCGGGGTCAGCGGCTTCATCGGCCGCCACCTGGCCGCCGCCCTGGCCGCCGCCGGCCACCGGGTGCTGGGCACCGGTACCGCCGCCGCCCCGGATGACGCCCTGGCCGCCCATCTCGCCGACTACCGCCCCCTGGAGATCACCCGGGCCGAGGCGGTGGCCCAGTGCATCGACGCCTGGCGGCCCGAGGCCGCGGTGCACCTGGCCGCGCTCTCCTTCGTCGCCCATCCCCAGCCGCTGGACTTCTACCGGATCAACGTGCTGGGCACCCAGCACCTGCTGGACGCCCTGACCAGCCTGCCCGAGCCCCCCGGCCGCGTGCTGCTGGCCAGCAGCGCCACCGTCTACGGCCGCAACGCCGGCGGCCGCGTGGGCGAGGACACCCCGCCGGCGCCGGTCAACCACTACGGCCACGCCAAGCTGGCCATGGAGCACCTGGCCGCCACCTACGCCGAGCGCTTGCCGCTGCTCAGCTTCCGGCTGTTCAACACCACTGGCCCCGGCCAGCGCGAGCCCTTCCTGGTGCCCAAGCTGGTCAACCACTTTGCCCGCCGCGAGCCGACCCTGCGGCTGGGCAACCGGCAGGTCAGCCGCGACTTCTCCGATGTAAGAGATATCGCACACGTCTTGACGTCTCTGCTGACATGCCCGCTGCCGCCGGACCAGCACGGCCGCGCTCTCAACCTGGCCAGCGGCCAGGCCATCCCGCTGCAGGCGCTGATCGACCAGCTGATTCGGCTGACCGGCCACGCCCCGCGCATCGAGACCGACCCCGCCCTGGTACGCGCCAATGAAATCGCCCGCCTGTGTGCCAGAACCGAACGGCTGGCCTCGCTGGTCGGTAAGCGCTCGCTTACGCCGCTGAGCCTGACATTAGGCGACATGCTCAAAGACGCTGAGTCTATTCTGGTGAAAAAGTGACCGTTACTGATCAAAAAGTGAGCATCGGCAATCCAAAATAGACGTGCGAACAGTGTTCACTTTGATCTTTTGACGGCTTGGTTTCGTCACACTGGCGTGGCATGCTTGCCATGCGGTAATGCCGGAAGGGGGGCCTGGGCAGCAGCATGGTAAGCCCGGCCCGGCGCCGCGAAAAGAGGTTGTCCGGCGAGGGATACGCCTTGCCGCCCGCCCGCCTTGGGGCGCCGCGGGGACGCTAGACCTTTGGGGTTCAGGGTTTACACTTCTCAACCCCGAGGACTAGAATGCCAATCTGGTGTGGGAGGGTATCCGCACCCGGCAAGTTCAAGGAGGCTCGTTGCACAACCATGTGAATGGCTCGGCACCGCTTCTTGGCAAAATAAATTGATCAATTTATTTGTAACGCTAACGATTTGATGGAGAAGAACCAGATGGCGTTTAATCCAAGCGAACTCCACGTGATTCGTGCATACATCGCGCTGACCGGCGAAGCGCCGACCCAGCAGCAGCTGGCGGAAGCTTTTGAATTCTCGAGCTTTGGTGCCCTGACTCGTTCCCTGGTGGAAGGTAACGACCAGTCCAACGTCGAGTTTGTCACCAGCCTCTACGAGAACCTGCTCGGTCGCGAGCCCGATGCCGAAGGCCTCGAGTACTGGGCGTCCCTGATGTCCTCCGCTCAAGGTTTCCAGGCGCTGACCAAGGCCGAGGTGCTGGCCAACTTCCAGCATGCTGCCCACGTCAACGGCGAAGCCGAGCTGGACGAGGAAGCTCTGGAAGGCCTGACCAGCGTCGACGGTGAATTCGGCCAGGTGGAAGAACCCGAGCCGCCCACCGACATCCAGAAGACCTTCACCTTCAACACCGCCGAAGGCGAGTCCGACGTCAATTTCTGGACCAACGCCGATGGCGACAGCACCAACCAGGGCGCCGACGAAGGCATCGAGTTCTTCCAGTCTCAGTCCCACAAGATCTACAACGTGGGCAAGGAAGCCATCGACGCCGATGTGTCCACTCGCAGCGCCGACTACACCTTCGAGGTCAAGAACCAGCTGGGTGAGAAGGGCGCCTACGAGGCCTACTTCCTCAGCCCCGTGCTGACCAACCAGGTAACCGACCTGGGCTCCACCCTCACCCTGGAAATCATCGACCGTATGGCCGATGCCGGTGACAAGGAAACGGCCCTGGAAGTGGTGGCCATCCAGTCCTTCAGCTTCCGCCTGAACGGCGAGCTGGTGGTCGTCAGCTCCGAGGACATCCTCAACGCTGCCACCTACGCCGACCTGCGCGACGCCATCGAGGCCGAGCTGCAGGCCATGGCCGAAGAGCGTCCCGAGCTGGCCGACATCGTCGTCGAGCTGGGCGGCGAGTTCACCCGTGCCCAAGTGGATCCGGACACCCTGGAAACCACCGGCGACCGCGTGCTGGGTGACCAGATCGTGCTGACCGCCGAAGGTCAGGAGCTGACCCGTGGTGGCTTCGAGTTCGGTGAGCGCTCCGTGGCCGACCGCAACGTCGACCCCTCCGGTCGTCAGGACACCGCTGCCCTGGGCACCGAGGAAGACCTGATCTCCACCAACCTGGAACTGCAGAACGTCGGTTACGGCTCTCAGGGTGGCAGCGTCAACCTCTCCGGCCAGTCCAACTCCAAGATCGGCATCGAGCAGTTCAACGTTGACGCTCAGGCTCACAGCCAGGGTCTTGGCGTATGGCTGACCTCGCTCGCCTCCAACCCGCTGCGCGACGCTGAACAGAACGCCCTCAAGGTGATCAACCTGTCCGGCGACGCGGCCTACTTCCACGTGGGTGAGCAGGACGGTGAAACCGTGCAGGCCGACGGCGAAGGCGGCCTCACCGACGTGCGCGCCTTTAACGGCGGCAGCTTCCACGGCAACATCCGCCTGGATGCCGAGGTGACCCACAACGTCATCGCCCGCGACCTCAACCTGGTCGACACCCAGGGCAACCCGGCCAACGACAACGTTGACTACGCCTACAGCCTGGGCAACGGCAACAACGAACTCTACCTCGAGTTCAGCCAGGAAGTGATCGCCCACGAAGATGCGTCCCTGACCATCACCGGCGGCAACGGCGGCAACACCATCGTGACCGACCTGGTCTCCTCCAGCGACAACCTGGAAACCAACTGGCTGGCCGACCAGCAGGATCTGGGCAACTTCGAGATCACCACCGGCTCCGGCAACGACGTTGTCTGGACCAAGGGCGAAGGCGACGCCACCATCAGCACCGGTGCCGGCAACGACGTGATCTACACCGATAACTCCGGTGTTCAGACAGGCCTGCTCGATGCCTCTGGTGAGGAGTTCGAAGCCAAGGCGCACTGGGTCTTCAATAACGACTCTACTGTAGATGATAACAACATCTTCGATCTGCGTGGCGTCGGTGGCGAGAATGCCGTAATCGGCTTTATGCCGAAGGCGGCCCTTACCGTGACCTTCTCTGGTGCACAAACTGCTGGTGCCAGCGGCCTGACCAGCGCTGCAGCAGCGGCTTTCCAAAACGGCTTCGAGTCCGTGGTGGAGATCCCCACTGGTAGCAACTTCGAGGTAACTCGTGCTCACCTGAACCAGGCAGTCAAGGACGCTATCAACAACGACAGCGTGTTGAGCCAGCTGCTGGTCGCCAAGGATGGTCCGGACAACACCCTGATCATCGAGTCGCTGATTGACGGCGAGTTTGCTGAAGACGATTTGCAGTTTAGTGTGGGCAACACCGCGACAGATTTCACTGCGCTGACCCAGTCCGAGCAGAATCAGATCGAGTCTGCCTTCAAGAGCTTCTCTCAGGACTCCACCGTTAATCTCGCTGATGCACAGGCCGCCAATGCTGCTAGCGTGACTGCGGCTGAGGGTATCAACCCGGCACAGGCTGAAGATGCTGAGAGTACTGCGATCGTGGGTGCTGCCTCTGATGCCAACAGCAACAACACCATCAATGCCGGCAGCGGTAACGATGTGATCGTGCTGGGGACTGAGAGCGAGAGCAGTGACACCGTTGTCTTTGAAGGCAGCTTTGGCCATAACACCATCGTCAATTTCGATCAAGACTTTGGTGATGGTGCTAACGCAAGCCAAGACTTCCTCGACTTCAGTGCTTACCTGCAGAGCATGGTGTTTAATGACGCCAGCCAAAGCACCAGTCAAGAGTCTCGTGGTTTTGCAGCAACTGACTTTAGTAACTCCTTGGGTGCCAACGATATCCTTGTATACAATGATTTCGATGACACCTCATCTGCCAATGTCGATAACTCCTGGGGCTCGCTGACCGGTCAGCAGCTTCTGGCTGCCCTGAATGACAGCAATGTCAGCTATGGCAGCATTGTTAATGGCACAGCCACTGCTGATAATGCTGCTGCCGCAAACGGCAATGCTGTTGGCTCCACCCTGGACCACCTGATGTTTGTCGAAAACGACAACAATGATGGTGAGTACAAGGTGTTCAAGCTGACCTCTCAGATCGTCGAGAGCGATGCCGGCTCCTTCCAGAGTGCCGAGCTGGTCGGTATCTTCGACCTGGGTGACACCCTGACCGACTTTACTGCCATCATTGGTCAGTAAATCAGGTCCTCTGGGCTGCCGGCAATAGCGGCAGCCCAGCGCCAAGCGTTAATTCTTGGTGACAATAAGCCCCCGCGTCATATTGCGCGGGGGCTTTTTTGCGCGCTCATCTCTATCGCAAACCAACCGTGTTAATCATACATTCTCTTGACGACAAAGGCTTGCCTACGTCTGTCGAGTTCGTTAGTGTCAAGAAGGATTTATTGCTCGCGATGGACGATAAATCGCGAGTATTTTGCGTGTACTGCGCGTTAATGGAGAAATAAACTATGCGTGAAGCGCTGATCGATATTGCCGTTGCCACTCTGGGGCGTGCCCCTTCCCCGTCCGAGCTCGCCCAGTGGGAGGTGGAGTTTAATGCGGGCGCGCTCTCCATGGGGCAGCTTGCCGCCGATCTGCTGACCAGTGACGAAGGCCAGGCCCGCTTTCCCGCAGCGGACAGCAACGTGGCCCTGCTGACCAATGCCTATCAGGTACTGTTTGGCCGCGAGCCGGACACCGAAGGCATGAACTACTGGCTGGCTCAGCTTGAGGAAGGCAATATCGAAGCCGGCACTCTGGTAGCCGTGCTGCTGGAAGGCGCGCGCGCCGAAACCGGCAACCCCAACGACGCCGCGCTGGCCAATGCCCGTGCCGATGCCGCCAGCACCTACCTGGCCCAGGTGGAAGCCGGTGAGGCCGAATATGACGCCGACGCCGCTGCCGCTGCGGTCAGCGCCGTCAGCCGTGGCGACGTCGCCGACCCCAACCTGGAGTTCGGCCCCGACGACATCTTCGACCCGGACGCCGACCCCGGCGACGATGACGACTCGGGCGACACCGGTGGTGACACGGGTGGCGGCGGCGGTGTGGTACCGCCCCCTGTTGTCCCGAGCACTCCGACGTTCGGGGTCACTGAAGAGAGCGCGTATCAGCCGCTTGTAGAAGCTCAGCCTGCTCAGCTGGTGATTGACCTCGGCAACCTGGATCTTGATAGCACCTTCACTGTTACCTACCTCTCGGTCACCGTGGACGGTGCCGAAGAAGCGGTTACGCTGGTTGATGGCACTTATGGTGATTCAGCAGAGTTCCTGGATGCTTTGAATGGAGTGTTGGAGGATGTCGCAAGCGCTGCTATTCCGACCGAAGGTGATAACGCTGGGAAGCTTGTTATAATCACAGAGTCTACTGGTGTTGGCGCCTCATTAACCGTTGACGCTTTCAGCTACAGCGTTGAAGCTCAAGATAACGTAGAGCTGGTCGGCACAGAGCCTCTGACTGCTGAAGGGGCGAAAGAGCAGGTTGGGGAACAAGCGCTAGAGAATGTTGCCAGTGACATCAATGCTGCTGACGAAGGTGTCGACGCTGATGTAGATGCAGATCGCACCGTTGATCTGGCTGGCACGGAAGTAGTGGTAGGCGCAACTTACACCGTGAATATCGGTGAAGATGCGTTCAACTACGAAGCTGCTGAAGACGACACGCTGGAAGACATCGTGTCTGAGCTGGCCGGTCTGATCGAAGCCGACGAGTCGTACTCTGCTGCGGTTAATGGCGACACAGCGACACAGATCGACATCACCGAAGGCGCTGGCACGGCTGAGATCGACGTGGCTGCGACACCGGCTGAGCCGGAAGACGTCACGGTTGCTGGTAACATCAACGAAGCTGACGAAGGTGTCGACGCTGATGTAGATGCAGATCGCACCGTTGATCTGGCTGGCACGGAAGTAGTGGTAGGCGCAACTTACACCGTGAATATCGGTGAAGATGCGTTCAACTACGAAGCTGCTGAAGACGACACGCTGGAACACATCGTGTCTGAGCTGGCCGGTCTGATCGAAGCCGACGAGTCGTACTCTGCTGCGGTTAATGGCGACACAGCGACACAGATCGACATCACCGAAGGCGCTGGCACGGCTGAGATCGACGTGGCTGCGACACCGGCTGAGCCGGAAGACGTCACGGTTGCTGGTAACATCAACGAAGCTGACGAAGGTGTCGACGCTGATGTAGATGCAGATCGCACCGTTGATCTGGCTGGCACGGAAGTAGTGGTAGGCGCAACTTACACCGTGAATATCGGTGAAGATGCGTTCAACTACGAAGCTGCTGAAGACGACACGCTGGAACACATCGTGTCTGAGCTGGCCGGTCTGATCGAAGCCGACGAGTCGTACTCTGCTGCGGTTAATGGCGACACAGCGACACAGATCGACATTACCGAAGGTGCTGGTACAGCGGAAATCGAAGTCGCTGCAACACAGCCCGTCTTTGAAGACCTGCCCGCCGTATTGGCTGTCGAGCTTACAGGCATCGTAGATGCTGATAGCGAGCTAACCATTGATAGCTTTGTGCTGAGTGATGCTCAAGGCGAAATTGTCAATCTGGAACACCAAGCTTACGACAATCTGGATGCATTCGTCACGGCTCTGAATGTTGCGCTGGACGACAATGGTACGGCTGAAATTCCGACTGAAGGTGAAAACGCTGGCAAGCTGGTGATCACTTCCGCAGCGGAGGGTGAGGAAGTTGGTCTCAGTTTGAGTGCATTTACTTACACTGTCGGTGAGCAGGCGGTGGATCTCGTTGCTGACGAAGCGCTCTCTGCTCAGGGTGAAGCTGAAATCTCGGAAGAGTTTTGGTCAGCCACCTTCGACATTGAAAACCTTGAAGCAGGTGAGAGTTATGACTTCAGCCTGAGTCTCAAGGATGGAGAGGATAAAGATGTTGTTCTTGACTTCACAGTTGAGGGCTATGAAGATCTCGGCAGCATTATCGAGGCCTTTAATGCGCTTGAAGGTGAAGCCACGTTTGATCTCTTTACTGCCTCTGAAGAAGGTGGCGAATTGAAAATTGAAGCGGATGAAGCAGGCGACTACAGCATCCAAACCGAACTGGTGGGCGTTGCTGTAGCTGAGCTGGATGAAGGTGGCATTCCAGGCTAATCCAGCTCATTCATAACCTAGCGCAGTAATGGGTTGAGGAATGAAGCCCCCGGCCTAGGCTGGGGGCTTTTTCCATTCAGCGAATTACCTAATGGAGTCGAGGTGTTATGTCTCAGATTCTTCCGTTAAGCCCCAAGCTCGCCCACCAGCGCTGGCGGCGCTATACCGACTACCGCCACGCCGAGGCGTTGGCCACCGTGCCGGTGATGGCCCCTGAAGCCGCCCAGGCGGCGGCTCACCTGCCGCTGGTGTTTGTCAAACAGGGCGAGCAGTTTGTGCTCTCGGCCTTGTTGGGGTTGGCCAGCGAGGTCAACCACTGCCTGAACGCCCAGTACGGCTGGGAGGCGGGTTACGTACCGGCGTGGCTACGTACTCCGCCGTTTCGTATTATCACGCCACCCGGTGCCAAGGCCACGCAGCGGGCGCTGGGTATTGACCAGCAAAGCCCCTGGTTGGACACCACCGGGCAGGCAGGCTTTGAAGAAGTCCTGCTGGACGACCAGCGCGAGCTTGCCCCGGCGGTGAAAGAGGTCTTTGCGTTTCTCACCAAGCTGGAAAAGCACGTGATCAAAACCCAGCAGGCGGTAGATGCCCTGGCTGCTCACAGGCTGCTAACGCCGTGGAAGCTGCAGGCCGTGGGTGGCGTTGCCGCACCTAACCTCTACCGGATTGATGAAAAGGCGTTCAATGCCCTGCCGCAAAGCGCCTTTAACACCCTGCGAAAAAAGGGTGCGGTCGCACTGGCCTACACCCAGATGATCAGCAGTCATCAGCTACCCACGCTGAAACAGCGCGCCGAACAGACCGCCGTGCCGGAGAACATCGACCTGGATGCGGTGTTTGGCGAAGGCGATGATGAGCTGAGCTTTGATTTTGATCGCTAAGGCCCATGGAGCCGCGCTTTGTCACCCCTCGCCATCGGCCTTTCGCTCACCGCCTGCGAACAGGTGCCGAGGGGCGCTGCTCTGAGAGGAGGGCTTTCGCCACCGGCATGCCGGACTCCCGCGCTGCCTGGCCGGCCGGGCGGCCGGTGGTAGCGTTGCAAGCTCGTTAAGGGGCGAGCATATGGTACATGCTAATGTAGGGCGGGATGCCGCACGCCCCCCGGCTTTGGCACAACAATAAGGAGAACCACGTGAAGGACGCACTGACCCACCTGTATCTCGCCATCCTCGGCCGCGCCCCGGACCCCGACGGGCTGGCCTACTGGCAGGCGCGCCTTGATGAGGGGCGATCCGTCGCCGAGGTCTCGTCGCTGATGATGGCCTCGCCGGAAGCCGAGATGCGCTTTGTCGATACCCACGAGCCCGAGGCGGTGGTCGCCGCCTACTACCAGCAGCTTTTTGGCCGCCAGCCGGATGCCGAGGGGCTGGCCTACTGGCTGGGTGAGGTCGACGCCGGGCATCTGACCCTGGCCTCGCTCCCCGCCTACCTGCCCGCTGGCGCCCGCGCCAACCCGGATTCCGCCGGCGATGTCTCGGTGATGCAGGCGCGCACCGCTGCCGCTAGTGACTACCTGGCGCTGTTGGATGCCGGCTGGGGCGTGTTTGACCTCGACCACGCCGGCCGGCTGATGGCAGAGCTTACCCGCGAGAGCGTGTTGAACCCGCCGCTCGAACCCGCCCCGGAGCCCGGCCCTCAGCCCCCGTCACCGCCCCCCGCACCGAGCTTCTTTCTCGCGGAGAACGCTGACGGCAGTCTGTCGCCGGCCGGCACCGCAACCGGGCCGATCAGCGTGGCAGTCAGCCTGCAGCCTGAACTCTCCCTGTCGTTGTCGAGAGAGGGCATCAGCCGGCAGTGGCAGCCACTCGATATACAGAGTGAGGGGCCCGACACCCAGAAGCCCCTGCGCCTGGATGGGGAGAGCGTGAGCTGGAATCTGAGCGGCACGGCCTTGAAGGCCTTTCTGGTGATGTTTGCCGGCGACGACCCGGAAGACCTCAATGATCAAGGCATTCAGGCGCTGGTCGAGCTGCTGATCATAAGCGGTCTCGTACCCGAAGAGATCGTCATGGAGTGGGTGAAGGAGCAAGACGAGAAGCTCATTGGCTGGCCGCAGCTGCGCGAGCTGGCCGAGGCGCAGGGAGTGATCGAGTCGGAGCCGACGGATATGGCAGCCTATGAGGCGCTGCTTGAAACCATTGTCGAGGCGGTGGTGCCACGCGACCTCGACGAGAGCGGGGAGCAGTGGGGATTGCTGGATGTTCTGGTAGGCGAAGTGTTTGCCTGGACCGAAGAGCACATGGCGCTGTTCGTTGGCCAGGGCGACCTGATGCTGGAGCCGGCGATCCAGATGCGGCCACTGCCGGATGGCGGCGATATCACGCTCCACTATCGCATGCTGGGGGATACCGGCGATGCCTTCACCATCCATGGGCAGGTGCCCGAGTTCAAGCCGGGCTTGCTCGCGGCCTTGAGCCAGGCTCAAGCCCTCTTTTTCCGCGACCCTCTCGATCTGGCTCAGCTCGCCCTTCTCCACGAGTCGGGCCTTGCCGACAAGGCGAGCTACGCTATCCGGGATGATTCGACAGCCCTGGTCGAGGCGTTGGCCAAAGAGGATGCGGGGCTGCTGGCGGCCATCAACGGGGCGGCCGAGCTGACGATCGACGACCTGCAGGACACTCTGGAGGCGGATTTCTCGGCGATTGCCGTTGAGCCCTTCGCATTGCAGATGATGCTCGGCGAGACGTCACAGACGCTGGCGGCCAAGCTCCCTCCCGATGCTGCGCTGTCGGTCGAAGGCGAGGGCGAGCTGGTGTTCACCGATGCCACCCCGTGGGATGCGCTACAGATCTCCCTTGGCAGCGAGGTGGAGGTGGTGCTCGATGAGGGCGTTCGGCTGGCGGTCAATCAGAACTTGGGGGCGCGAGCCGAGGGGCAGGGTAGCCTGGTCTACTGGCTGGATGACGAGGCTGGCTCGACCTTCCAGGCCACGGAGCAGGTTCGCCTCACCGAGTTCGTTTTCACCGATGATAGCCCCCGCCATGACCTGCTGATCGATGATTTCGCCGCAGGCGGCTTCGCTATCGCGCCGGACGAGGGTGCGCCGGCCGGGTCGCATCGGCTCGATGTCTCCCCGCTACTGGGTGATGCGCTTACGTTCGCCGCCTTCGAGACCATGGCCGACTATGCGTCAGCGCTCCAGGGCCTGGAGGCTGGAGCCGCGGGCCCGGATATCGTGGCCTTTACCCACACTGGCTACTCCACTGCGGCCAGCAGCCTGGAGAGCAATGCCGCCAGCACCATGGCCAACTGGTTCTTCCGCGATCACCAAGCCGGCAGCGAGGGCGACAGCAAGCTGTTTCTGGTTTACGACAGCCAGCACACCCATGTCCGCGATGTCGCGCTGTGGCTATGGACCGATGGCCAGGCGGGCCAGAGTCAGGGCAGCGGCTCGGGTGAGGTCGTCAGCAATGGCCAGGTGGATACCGGTGAGCTGACCTACCTGGGACGGCTGGCCAATGATGCCTGGACGGTGGCCGGTACCTCGGGTAGCGAGCTCGATGGCGAGCATAGCGGCCTGGCCGAGTTCTCCGCCGAGGCCAACCTGGTGGGGGTGAACGACTTTCTGGCGGGCGGCGACTTCGAGCCCGCCTGACCAGGCCCCCTCTAGTGGAGAGTGGGGGCGGGCGGCGGCGGGTCTTGGGCCGATCGCCTGCCCCTGACACGGTGCCTATGGTACCCTTGGCGGCTGGCTTACTTTCCCCGCAAGAGGTGCCCATGCCGCGTTACGTTCCCCTCTCTCGCACCGCCCATCTCGCTTCTGGCGTTGCCGCCAGCGGCTACGCTTTTGCCCTGACCCAGGCCGTGGTGCCTGTGGTGGCCGAGGAGGTGCCGCAGCTGCTGCCCACCATGATGCTGGGGTTCGTGAAGCCGGCCGAGAGCGAGGGCTATCAGTTGGTGGCCATCCAGGCCCTGGAGGCCGGCAGCAATATGTATGTGCACACCAACGGTCGCTGGATCGGCGGCTATATGCCGGCCTGGTATCGCGCCCACCCGTTCCGGCTGCTTCCCGAGACCGATGGCGACCGCCTGGTGCTGTGCGTGGATGAGGCCTCGCCGGCCTTCCACGCTGAGGCCGAGCCCGACGATCAGGCGCTGTTCGATGACGAGGGCCAGCCTACCGAACGTATCAACCAGCTGATGGAGTTCCTCGGCAAGCTGGAAAAGAATCGCCAGGTGACCCAGCGGGCGGTAGATCAGCTGGCCGAGGCAGGGGTGATCGCACCTTGGAAGATCGAGCATCGCCAGCGTGGCGATGAGACCCAGTCGGGGCGTCAGCGTGAGGTGACCGGGCTGTTTCATATTGACGAGAACGCGCTGCGCGGCCTGGAGCCCGAGCGTCTGGCCGCTCTCAGTGACAGTGGGGCACTGTCACTAGCCTACTCGCAGCTGCTCTCCGAGCATCGCCTGAAGGCGCTGGCGCGGCTCTACGAGTTGCGCGCCGAGCATCATCGCCAGCAGGGGGATTCCGAGCGGGTCGATGTAGAGTCGTTGTTTGGCAGCGGCGAGGACGATTTCAGCTTCGATTTCGATAGCTGAGGGCGCGTCTCACCTTTCGGACAAGCCCGCGATGGCCAGGTCGGCTCCGCTCCTGGCTTGTGGGCGGTCGGGCAGCGATTCCGGCCGGCTTTTGGGTGCTTAGCGCAGGGAAGCAGATGAGAGTGAATGTAATGCGATCACGCTGGCTCGGCGCAGCGCCAGGCCAGCCTATTATCGGTGCGGTCTTGGCGGCGCTGTTTCTCTTTCAGCTGGTGCATTTCACCTCGGGCTATCGGCTCACCGCCGATGATGCCATGTTTCTGCAGTATGCCTGGCGTGGCTGGGATCAGGTGTGGGAGGCGGCGCGTGAGTTTGCCTACCTGACCGGGCGTATAGGTCACTTCTTCATGACCCCGCTGAATGCGTTGGGCGCCTACTGGGCCGCCGAGTGGCCGGCACGCTGGCTGATGGTGTCCGGCTATTTCGGGGTCATGGTGCTCTTTGCGCGCTATGCCAGCCGTCTGCTTGCCGAAGGCGAGTGGCGTGTGACGGCCTTCATGCTGGTGAGCATGCTGGCGCTGCATCCTCTGGCCTATGAGCATATGCCGCCCACGGCGTATCCGCTGCAAAATACCTTGCCCTTCCTGCTGATATTGGCGGCGCGCCTGTGGCTGTGGAACCGCGATCGGGTTGCGTTGCCGCTATTGCTGTTTCTGTACGCCTTGCAGGGCATGGCGATGCTGGTCAGCGAGTATGTGATACTCCTGGCTTCGGCCCTGATGGCGGTGGAGCATCTCTCCCATGCCACGACACCGGCAGTGGCGCGACGCAGGCTGCTAGGCGTGCCGGTGCGCGGCTCCCGCCTGCTGGCCGACACGCTGCTGGCGGTCCTGGTGTTGGCGATTTACCTCCTGTTTCAGCTGATGTTTCCTTCCCAGTATGAAGGCAACAGCATCGATGCGCTGACCGATATTCGGCGCTTCTTTCTGACCTCGGTCTATCATGTGCTGGCCGGTATGTCGTTTTTTCGCTTGTCGCTTTCCGGGGCTACGGCTGCTACTTGGGCGGTAGCCTCAGTGGTGGCGCTGCTGACCTTCGCCAGCGCATGGTATCTGCTGTTGCGAGTGGCTCTACCGGGACGCCGAAAGGCACTGCTCATCATGCTGGTCACCGCCTTCTTTATGCTCTACATGGCGTTTCCGTTGGCGGCTACCTCACGGCAACAGGCGTGGTGCCTCGAGTACGGTAGCTGTGGCTATCTGGACAGCCGCACGTCTTTCCTGGGCGCGGGCGTGCTGCTCTATTGCCTGGCGGGGTTATTGATGGCGGGGCAGTCACGCCGCATTATGGCGCCGGTGCTGGCTGCTCTGTTGGCTATCATGGCAGGCCTGAACCATACCGAGAACCAGCGCGTTGCCAACGATATGGGACAGCGCTCGCAGCCCTGGCAAGCGGCACATGAGCAGGCCTGTGAGCTACCCGCAGGAGCCGTGATACGTTCGGAGGTGCGTGAGAGGATCGACCCCCATCAGCTGGTGAGTTTTCATCACCATATCGAGCCCAGGGTCTACTGGCTCGAATACATGAATCATCTGCGCGCCTCAGGACGCTGTGGTGCTGAGCTTGGCGATGAACAGGCCGAGTTGCGTAATCCCTTCTATCTGCCGCTTTCGTCACCCGGCTTCGTCACGGTGGGCGAGCGGCGTGGGGCTGGCCATGAGGCATTGGGTGAGGGGTGGTCTTATGTCGAGTCCTGGGGGGTGTGGAGCGACGGGCCTTCATCTACCCTAAGGCTCGATCTTGCCGATCCGGCCCTGGCAAACGTAGAGGCGCTGGAGCTGTCGTTCAATGTCTACCTGGGGCCTTCCGTTGATGAGCAGCGAGTGGATGTCGAGGTACAGGGTGAGCTGGCGGGAAGCTGGCACTTCACGGCCGATGAAGCAGGGAACTGCTGCCGGCGTCGGATTGACCTATCGGCCCAGATAGGACAGACGGACGCGGAGGTTCGATTGTTCTACCACCATCTACGTGATCCTGATCACCCGGCAGAGGGCGGCGACCCTCGGCAACTTGCCCTGGGGCTGCATTCGTTGGAGTTAGTGGAGCGGGTTGAATGAGCCAGGAAGTGCATTGTATCGAGTCGAGCGCATCGACACTCGCCGGCAAAACCGTGTCATTGGTGGTGCCGGCCTATAATGAGGAGGCTTCCCTTCCTCTATTCATCGAGGCGTTTCTGACGGCTCGCGAGGAGTGGGTGTTTAACAGCCAGGTGATCTTCGTTGACGATGGCTCTAGCGATGGCAGTCTGGCTTTGTTGCGTGACTATGCCAGCCAGCATGCGTGTGTTCACTATGTGGCCTTTTCGCGTAATTTTGGTAAAGAAGTCGCGCTTTCCGCGGGAATTGACCATGCTGCCGGTGATGCCGTGGTGCTGATGGATGTAGACCTTCAGCATCCTTTGGCTACGGTTCCCGAGTTTGTGAAGGTATGGCATGAACAGGGCGTGGACATGGTCTATGGCGTGCGTAATCGGGATAATCAGGAGAGCCCGTTGAAGCGCTGGACGTCTCGTCAGTTCTATCGCTTCTTCAATATGTTGGCGCATACCCGCCTGCCTGAGGGTGGCGGCGACTTTCGGCTGCTTGACCGGCGCGTTGTCCAGGCATTGAAGAGTTTGCCCGAGCGAAATCGCTTCATGAAGGGGCTCTATGCCTGGGTGGGGTTTAGCACCCATGCCCTGACCTATGAACAGCCCACTAGGGCTGCCGGGGAGACTCGCTTCAATTACTGGAAGCTGTGGAATTTTGCCCTGGATGGCATCGTCAGCTTTACCACCTGGCCCTTGCGCGTATGGTCCTATATCGGAGTGGGGGTGGCGCTGCTGTCTTTCCTGTATGGAGGCTACATCGTTGCTAGAACCCTGTGGATGGGCGTTGACGTTCCCGGCTTCGCCTCGCTTTTCGCGGCAGTGATGTTTCTTGGTGGCATGCAGCTCATTTCCATTGGCGTGCTCGGTGAGTACCTGGGGCGGCTGTTTATCGAGACCAAGGACCGCCCCTTGTATATCGTGGCCGAGGCTAGAGTGCCCGATAATGAAGGTTGAGCTGAAAGGAGCCGACGTTCGTCGCCTGCTGGGCCAGTTGGTGCGCTTCGGCCTGGTGGGGGGGCTGGCTACCGTGGTGCATCTCTCGGTAGCCTGGTGGATGCTGCGGCTGTGGCCCGAAGGCTCCCCGTTCATCGTCAATCTGGTGGCCTTTGTGGTGGCCTTTCAGGTGTCGTTTTGGGGGCATTCCCGCTATACCTTTCGTCAGAAGGGAAGCGCATGGCGTTTTCTGGCGGTCACACTAGGTGGTTTTGCCATCAACAATGGCCTGCTATGGGCCTTCTTGGCACTGGGGGTGGACTCGGCGTTTCTCGCGATCTGCCTGTCTGTGTTGCTGGTGCCCCTCTTCGTGTTTACCGCGTCACGCTTCTGGGTGTTCTCCTCTGCGTCGAGATGATCGCCCGCGGCACATCGCGGGGTGGGCGTTGCCTGGGCTGTGTCCGAAAAGCCGGCGTGCAACGCCCACCGCCGGGCTTAGCCGAGGAACATGTCGTGCGTCCATGATGGCGCTGTAGGTGCCGATCAGCAGGGTATAGGACTGCTCCGGCCCGTTGATCCCTCTGGAAAGACCGGCTTGGTGTGGCAGCGTGCATGGCGCCTTACTCCCTGTTGCGCCCGGCAATTTTTCAATGGGCCTGCGGCGATGTCAAATGCCACTTAGGGCGCCGGGCGAAGTCGCCTCAGGCGCCCTATGTCCCTCCCACAAAGCCAGTTCACCCGCAGTCTGCGAAGCGTCTTTTTTTGTGCTCTGTCAAGCATTCAATCAGTCATTGCTGAAATGAGGCGGCGCTCCCGATATGATGGCTGGGCACAGTTGACGTGCGAAAAACGACATAACACCAAGGGAGCTGCAAGATGCAGAAGTCACTGATTGAACTCGGGGTCATGATATTGGGACGGGCGCCAAGCCGGCAGGAGCTGGAGAGCTGGGCAGAGGCTCAGGCCGGTGGGGCAGGGCTTGCCGCCTTGTCGGGCGCCATGCTGCAGCAGCTGCCCGAGGCGCAGACCCGCTTTGCCGAGGGGGGAAGCGACGAAGCCTTTCTGGTGAACGCCTATGCGCTGCTGTTCGATCGCCTGCCCGATGTCGAGGGGCTGCAGTACTGGATGGCTCAGCTGGAGGCGGGCAATCTCACCCGCGAGAGCCTGATCCCGGCCCTGGCCGAGGGCGCCCGCGCCGAGACCGGCAACCCCAACGATGCCGCGCTGCTGGCGGCGCGGGTGGAGGGGGCCGAGGCCTATCTGGATACCCTGGCGGGCGCTGGCCAGAGCTTTTCCACCGCCCAGGCGCGTAACGCGGTGGCGGTAGAGCGGGCCGAGGTGGCCGTTCCGGCGCTGGAGTTCCAGCCGGATGCGCTCTATGCCGGCCCCGGCGACGAGACCCCGGCGCCGCCTTCGGAAGGGGTCGGCGTGACGCTGGAGAAGGGCAATCTGGTATATGGCTTCGAGGCCCAGAGCGTGCCGGTCAACGGCGAGGCGGTGCTCACCATCACCCAGCAGGAGATCGATGCCTTCGAGGGGCAGTGGGAGGCGCTGTTCTCGGGCTCGCAGAACTTCGGCAGCCATCTGACGCTGACCACCGGCGACGATGTGCTGGAGCTGGCGACCATCGAGTTCATCGGTGACAGCGAGATTCGTGATCTTGCCAGCGGCTCCGGCTGGGCAGAGGAGTGGATCGACCTCGCCATTTTCAACGGGGAGCTGGTCACGCCCGAGAGCCTGAACGTCACCGAGCATGAGTTCTTCTGGGGCGAGACCGGCCTGGAAGGGTTCTTCGGTTACCAGTGGCCCTGGGTCGATGAAGGCGACGAGACCATCACCCGGCCAGACGGCCAGGCCTTCAAGCTCGAGGTCGAGCTGCTCGACGCCCTGGGGATCGCCAACCTGCAGGAAGTCTGGACCGAGCTGGCCTGGTAAGGCAGGGCCAGCGATACCCAACCCGCTGAATGGCGCCTCCCCTGGTTGGGGCGGTGCCACGGGCTGCCGCCAGGTGGCCCTGGTGCCGATTATTTGACCAGGAGGTAGTGCCGTGAGCGATAGAGCGGGAAGCAGCCGACTTGTCGAGTTTTGCCGGGGCAGGGCGGTTGACCACAAGGGCCGCACGATCGAGGACATCTGGGCGCTGCCGCCCTTCTGGCTGGAACACACACACGACTATATCCAGTGGCTGTTCCCGATTCCCGAGGCGGGGCGCTTCAACGGCTTTGCCCCGCTGCTGGACGAGCCGGCGCGAGCCCTTTTCGCCAACGACGAGGCGCTGCGTGCCAATCAGCGTCGCTCGCTCGACGTGATGCTGGTGTTCTTCGGCCTTGGTCGACGGGAGCATGTTATCGAGGCGCTGCCTGAGCTCAACATGCGCGAGCACATTTGGCTCAAGCGGGGCGGGCACAACCACCTGCGCATCTCGCGGATCATCCGCAGCCTGCACCTGTGTCATCAGCCCGAGCTCGCGGCCGCCTTCCAGTACGCCGTGATCGAGATCGGTTCCACGCGGGGAGTGGTGTCGGAGCAGTCAATTGCTTACTGGCGTGCGGCCTCCCAGCCCTGAGAACGTGTGACCGATACCCGTTACCCCTGGACCTCGAGAATCACGATCTGGAACGCGCGATTGGCCTTCGGCAGGTGGTCGTGATTCAGGAACGGGTGCAGTGGTTTGGAGGCGATCAGGTTGACGTCGAGGTCGTCTAGACCCGCCGTGTGCAGGGCGTTACCGAGTCGTTCGATCAGGCGCTCGGTGGTATCCCGCTCCGCCGGGCAGCGGCGGGTCAGCACCAGGTAGTTGGTCTTGAGGCTATGTCGTCTGGCATGGCGGCTGACCTTGGCCAGCCGGCGGATATCGCTGATCAGCCCGCGCAAGGCATCGCCCCGCTTGAACTCCAGGATATGCGCCGTGCGTCCCCGTTTGCCCGTGTGCAGTACCAGGTCGAAACGCCCGTCGGGACGCAGGTCGGGCTCACTAAGCAGCTCGGCGATGTCGTCGACCTGCATGTCTGAGGCCTCTAAAGTACGTTTGACCTGCGCCTCCAAGCGATAGCCGAAATTGTCAAAATGGACAGCGAAGTAGTCGGCCACCCGCATGGCCATGAAGAACTCCGGCATGCGATGCAGCGAGGAGCGCGACAGCCGTTGAGCGTCGTCATGGGCGGCCAGCAGAGCCTCCATAATGGCGTTGAGGCGGTTATTGGGTGAAGACCTCATGGGCGACCTCCCTGGTCAGGAGTAGAGCCGTGACCATGACAGGCACGCTGAGCAGCCAGGCGGTGATCGATACGATCGGCATCTCAAGCTCCCTTTGATGGCTGGTGTCGGTGATACGGTGATAGATCGGCAGAGGACGTCGATTCTTGAATGACCTCCTGGAAGCCTTGCGCGCTTCGGCGCTGGCGATAGCGCTGCTGGTGGCTGGCGGCCATGGGGGTAACCTCACGTCGTGATGGGGAGAAACTGGGTATGGCGTCACGACGTGAGGGGGCGTGGTCACTCATTATTGAGCGCTATGACGGGGCTTCTTTGCCCGGATCGAGCCGGCCCGCAACGCGCCCAGACCGTTTGGAGGGTCGGCCGGGGCATCCGGGTGTGCAAGGGAGAGGCGTCGAGCCGGGACAATCGCTCAGCCGGCAAGGCTCGGCACCACGTCTACCGGCGGTGCAGGCAGTGCCTCCGGGCACCGGGAATGGAGCTGCCCGAGTTCAACGACTTGCAGGATCTACACGAGGTACATGACATGCTGGCCGAACGCATCAAGAAGTGGCCCGAGCGGTGGATCGAGGAAGGGCGCCAGGAAGGCCGAGAAGAAGGGCGAGAGGAAGGGCGCCAGGAAGGGCGCCAGGAAGGCCAGTTAGAGGCCAAGCGTGAGACCGCCCGGAATCTGATCGCCCGCACCGAGATGGACGACGCCATGATTGCCGAGATCGCCGGGCTGCCCATCGACGACGTGGCGCGGCTGCGTGCCGAGAGCCGGCACTGATCGCTTGCATCGCCCGGACCGACCGCGCCCTGAACGAGCAACTGCCCAAGGACGCCCACTGATGGTCAAGCGCAGCCGGCTCCTGCTACTGGCCCTCGCCGCCGTGGCCCTCGCCGGCTGCGGCCGGGTGCCGCTGGTGCCGATTATTTGAATGGACGGTGGTAGCCCTGCCGATGGGGCAGGACCATACGGAAGCCAGTGGGGCTGTGGTAGGCTGAGCCGCACTACCCCGAGACACAGAGCCCCGCATGGCCAGCCACCACGACCACAGCTACAAGCTGCTGTTCTCCCATCCCGAGATGGTCAAGGACCTGCTCACCGGCTTCGTCAAGGAAGCCTGGGTCAGCCAGCTCGACTTCGCCACCCTGGAGAAGGTCAGCGGCTCCTACGTCACCGACGAGCTGCGTGACCGGGAAGACGACATCATCTGGCGGGTGCGCTGGGGAGACGACTGGCTCTACGTCTACTTGTTGCTGGACAAATTCATCGGGAATGAATTTGGGCGCACTTCAGTGCGCCCGAAGGGTGGGCGCCATGGATGGCGCACATCAATTCCAGTCGAGCGTCGACCGCTTCATGGCGGTGCGGATCATGAGCTACCTGGGACTGCTGTACCAGGACCTGATTCGCCAGAAAGCCCTGACGCCCAGTGGCAAGCTGCCCCCGGTGCTGCCCGTGGTACTCTACAACGGCGAAGAGCGCTGGCGTGCCGCACAGAACGTCAGCGAGCTGGTCGAACGGGTACCGGGTGGCCTGGAGCGCTACCGACCCGAGCTGAGCTACCTGCTGCTGGACGAAGGCGCCATCGTCGAGGCGCCCGACTGGTCGGACGAGACGCGCAACGTGGCCGCGGCCCTGTTCCGCCTGGAGCACAACCGCGACGAGCAGGACATGCTCGACGTGCTGGGCCGGCTGGTGGAGTGGCTCAAGGCCCCGGAGCAGACCGGGCTACGACGTGCCTTCGTGGTGTGGATACGTCGCGTCATGCTCCCCCACCGGGCACCGGGAATGGAACTGCCCGAGTTCAACGACTTGCAGGATCTACACGAGGTACATGACATGCTGGCCGAACGCATCAAGAAATGGCCCGAGCGGTGGATTGAAGAAGGGCGTCAGGAAGGTGAGCAGCTGGGCGCCGAGAAGGCCAAGCGCGAGACCGCCCGCAACCTGATTGCCCGCACCGAGATGGACGACGCCATGATTGCCGAGATCGCCGGGCTGCCTATCGAGGAGGTGGCACGGCTGCGTGCTGAGAGCCGGCACTGATCGTTTGCATAGCCCTGACGCCCAGCGCCGCCTATGCCCGCGCCCTGAATGAGCCGCTGCCCAAGGAAGCGCACTGATGATCAAGCGTCACCGGCTCCTGCTGCTGGCCCTCGCCGCCGTGGCCCTGGCGGGCTGCTGCGCAGCGCACCAGACCCGCTACCTGCGCGGGATGCGGGTGGCGAGCGAACTGTATGAACGCCGGGCGGCGGCTTGCCGGCGGCGATGCGTGGTAAGCTATCGGCAGTTGATTGCAAGGAAGCCCCATGGCCACCCACCACCACGATACCGGCTACAAGGAGCTTTTCAGCTACCCCGAGTTGGTTCAGCAGCTGCTCGAAGGCTTTGCGCCGTCCGAGATCGTCGAGCTGATGGATTTCTCGACTCTCAAGAACCACAGCGGCAACTACATCACGCCGCTGTTCGAGGAGAAGTTCGAGGATGTGGTGTGGTCCGTGGAGGTGACCTGGGAAGGTGTGACCCAACAGGTCTTCCTGTACATCCTGTTGGAGTTCCAGTCGGGTGTGGACAGCACCATGCCGATCCGGTTGATGCACTACGTCGCCTGCTTCTACAGCCACCTGATCAAGACCAAGGTCACGACCGCTGCTCAAGGGATGCCCCCGATCCTGCCCATCGTGCTCTACAACGGGTCCCGAGACTGGACGGCCAAGCAGGACATCTACGATCTGGTCACCCCGGAACCGCCGAGCTTCCTGCGGGTCTACCAGCCCCGCTTGCGCGACTACCTGGTGGACGAAGGGCGCTACACTGATGAAGAACTGGGGTTACGCCAGACGCCACTGAGCGGAGTGTTCAGTGTGGAGAACGCCGGTGAGAGCTGGGAGGCCCTGCAGCAGGCCGTGGATCGGGTCGTGGCGATCATCCAGGCCGACCCCAACAAGGAACGTATCGACCGGATCATCACCCGCTGGCTCAAGCGCCACCTGCAGCGGGTCGCCCCCAAGGCCAGGCTTGACCTGGATTGTCTCAACAGCCTGGTGGAGGATAGAGACATGTTGGCAGAGAATTTAGAGAACCTGGTGAAGAAAGAGCGGCTGCAAGGCCGAGAGGAAGGCCGAGAGGAAGGGCGCCAGGAAGGCCAGTTAGAGGCCAAGCGCGAGACCGCCCGCAACCTGATCGCCCGCACCGAGATGGACGACGCCATGATTGCCGAGATCGCCGGGCTGCCTATCGAGGAGGTGGCGCGGCTGCGTGCCGAGAGCCGGCACTGATCGTTTGCATCGCCCAGACCGACCGCGCCCGAACGAGCAACTGCCCAGGGAGGCGCACTGATGGGCAAGCGCAGCCGGCTCCTGCTGCTGACCCTTGCCGCCGTGGCTCTGGCGGGGTGAGGCCGGGTGCCGCTGGTGCCGATTCTGTAGTCCCTGCTGAGAGGTTCATGGTACGGTAAAACCATGATGAAGCAGCGGTAAACCTTGATGTTCTGTCAGCGATTCGGCTTGGAAGTCCACGTCACGCGTCACGCACGCGAGCGTATGGTGCAACGGGGTATCACTGAAGCTATGCTGGGTGAGCTTCTGGAAACCGGTGAGGCGCGCTATAAAGACGATAGCCGGCTATGGGTCGCCAAGACCATGCAGGGCCGCCACGACAATCTCGTCTGTGCCGCCGTGGTGCTGGAAGATAGACTGATCGTCAAGACCGTCATGCACCACTTCCAATGGGAGAATTGACCGTGCGTACCACCTACGAAGAAGCTGACGATATTCTCGTCTTGCACCTCTCCGAAAAAGCCATTGCCAAGGAAGTCTCGCAGGACTGGAACACCCATGTCAGTTACGCGGAGGATGGAAGCATCGTGGAGATCGTGATTCTGGAAGCCTCCAAGCAGGGCGCCTGGCCCCTGTTGCGCAGCCATGCGGCTTGAAAAGCATCACGGGTAGCGTGGCTAAAGGCCCCGGAGCAGACCGGGCTATGGCGTGCCTTCGTGGTGTGGAGTCGTCGCGTCATGCTTCCGCACCAGGCACCGGGAATGGAGCTGCCCGTGTTCAACGACTTGCAGGATCACCACGAGGGTCATGACATTGAAGTGGTCCAATTGGAGCGGACACCCCGATAAGCCTCATAATGGAGGTGTTCATGACCAAGAAGACTCGACGTCGGTTTTCCGATGAATTCAAGGCGGATGCGTGAGCCTGGTGATCGTTCAGGTGTATTCCGTATCCGAGGCCGCCCGGCGCCTTGGCGTAGAGCGCAGCGTGCTGGACCGCTGGTGCCGGTTCTGTAGTCCGCTGTAGTGGCCCTGCCGGTGAGGCGGGGCCACAGGGAAGCCGGTGGGCAGTATGCTATCCTGATGACGGTAACAGGGTTCCCATGAGGTAAGCGCGATGCAGCTTGAAGAGCTCATTTCCAAGGTCAGCCGTCTATCGGCCGCTCGCCAGCAGGAGGTTATTGATTTCGTTGACTTCTTGGAGCAGCGCTACGGTGATGAACAGGGTGCTGAGCAGGCCGACTGGTCAGATCAGCAGTTCCAATCCCTGAGCGTTGAGCAAGCAATGCGTGGGCTCGAGGACGAGCCTGACCTCTACTCTGAGGATGATCTCAAGGAACACTGGCAATGAAGCGTGCCGGTCAGATTGCCTTGATGCCCTTTCCCTACACCGACCTCACCCACAGCAAGAAACGGCCAGTGCTTTTGCTGCGTCAACTCGATCATGCTCAGGATGACTGGCTCGTCTGCATGATTTCCTCTCGGCTGCATCAGACAGAGCCAGGTCTCGACTGGGTGCTGACGTCGGAGAGTGAGGAGTTTGCGCCCTCCGGCCTCAAGGTCTCCAGCGTATTTCGGCTGTCACGTATCGCGGTGCTGGACGGTGCGTTGCTGCTGGGGCAGATGGGGACGGTGACCGAGACCAGACTGTGTGACCTGAGAAGTCGGCTGAGCCGCTGGATTACCTGTACAGAGTGAGTGACCGAGCTACGGCGTGCCTTTGTGGTGTGGAGTCGTCGCGTCAAGCTTCCGCGTGCCGAGAGCCGGCACTGATCGTTTGCATAGCCCTGACGCCCAGCGCCGCCTACGCCCGCGCCCTGAACGAGCCGCTTTCCAGGGCGGGGCAGTCGAAGATGATCCGGCTTGCCGGGGTGAATGGCGTTAACCTTGCAGGCCCTTCAGGTCTGCCACCAGCGCTTCCAGGTTGGCCTTGTAGCCGGCTTCCGCCACGCGCCGCTCGGTCATATAGTAGCCGCGCAAGGCGTTGTAGCTGGTGAACCGGCCGACCGCAGTGATTTCCTGGTCATAAATCACGTCGCCATCGGGGTTGGTAACCACGTAGTGGATAACTACGGTGCGTCTGAGCGGACCCAGCGAGACCACGCGATGGCTGATCAGTCCCCACTCACCACCGTCTATCAGGGTGGCATCCAGGGTGTAGCCCTCTCCCAACAGGTTGGCGCCTTGCAGGGTATCGTGGAGCAGCTTGGTGAAGCCTTCGTCGCTCGCGTTGGGGCTCACCCGCCCCGAGAGGGTAATGATGCTGGTGCCCTTGAAGTCTGTTGCCGAATTCACGCTGATGCCTTGATAGAGCGGGTGCTCGGCGCCCACCGGGTCGGAATCTTCGTAGAGGGTGTGTTCGTGCCTTGGCTCTCCGGTGAGGGTGACACACCCAGTCAGCATCGCCATGGTGAGGAAGGCGATGAAGAGTTTATTGATTTTCATTCTTTTGGTTCCCTGTTTTGTCCCTGCTTTCCTGTGCAGTGGTCAGTCGATAGTACCAGCCATTATGGTGTTTTGAGTCAACGAAGCATCGTTACCCTCATGTCGCGAGCATGGTGTATCTGCACCGAGAGCCGGTGCTGGCTGATAGGCATCTTTGGTCGGCTGGTAGCCTCCTGTGTCGGGAGGGTGGAATGCGGTATGATGCTTGCCCATTTTTCAAGCTCGCCCAATGACAGGAGATATGGCCATGGCTGAGCAGCCCAAGGGACAAACCGTCACTATTGATGGCACCGAGTACCCGTTCGATGACCTCTCCGAGCAGGCCCGCGCCCAGCTCACCAACCTGCGCGTTACCGACCAGGAGATCGCCCGCCTCAACCAGCAGCTGGCCATCGCCCAGACCGCCCGCGCCGCCTATGCTCGCGCCCTGAACGAGCAGCTGCCCAAGGACCAGCACTGACCCACGGGCGGCGCTGCTCGGCGCCGTTCGGCCCACCTGAACGAGAGTCTCCTATGACCTGGCAACAGGCCAGCATCACGCTAGATCACCTTCAGGACGCCATGGCCCGCTGCGACCGGCTGGGGCTGGCGGCGTTTCGCAGAGCCACTCATCCCGGCTTCAAAGCCGCCAAGGGTAAGCGCGTGACCTATCAGGGCCGTGGCCCGTACGAGCCGCGCCCGCTGCTCGCCGCCGCCTATGCCCTGGCGTGCCCCGACCAGCCTGCCCTCGGCCCCAAGGCCTTCTCCGGCGACAGCGCCCGTCAAACCCTTATCCGTCACTACGGCTTCATGCTGGAAGGCGAGCAAGCGGAAAACGTGCCCGCGCCAGAGGCAGCGTCGCACGAAGCCCCCGGCGTGACGATCGATGGCACCCGCTACCGTCTTGGCGACCTCTCCGAACAGGCCCGCGCCCAGCTCACCCACCTGCGCGTTACCGACGATCGGATCAACAATCTCAAGCGGCGCCTGGCTATCGCCCGGACCGCGCGCCAAGCCTATGCCGAAGCGCTGGCGGCGGCGCTGCCGAAGGAGGTGCACTGATGAGAAAGCGTTACTTGTTCCCGCTGTTTGTGCTTGCTGCCGCTATAGTGCTTACCGGCTGTGGCCGAGTGCCCTTGGTGCCGATTCTGTAAACGCGATACCGTGTTGCTGATTCCGGCTCATCCCGCCATCTGGCCGACATGTGGCCGGCGCGTTTCATGCTGATAGGCGGGGATGCCAACGTAAGGCGCCAGCTGCAGCTACTGCCCATATGACGGGGCCGCTGCGCTGGGCTAGGCTGGAGGCGGGCACGGCGCAAGCCGTGCCCGCTTCGTCGTTATGCCGGGATCGGAGAGTGTGTGGCTGGTATGCGCAGAGAGGCCCGCGGGCAGGGGGCCATGGATCGTCGCTGGCGCCGTTGGCAGCGCCTGGGCGGCGCGGTGCTGATGGCGCTGGTAGTGGCGGCAGCGCTGGAGCTGCTGCCCTGGAAGTGGCTAGAGCGCCTGGAGTGGCAGGCCTTTGATCAGCGCGTACGGCTCGATCTGAACGGTACGCCAGACCCGGCCTTGAAGATCATCGATATCGACGAGCGCAGCCTGCAGGCGCTGGGGCAGTGGCCGTGGCCCCGGACCATGCTGGCGGAGCTGGTCGAGACGCTGTTCGAGGAGCATGATGCCGCGCTGCTGGGCATCGATGTGGTCTTCGCCGAGCCTGAAGTCTCGCTGTGGGAGAGCCACTGGCAGCAGCTGCGCGAGCAGTATCCGGCTCTCGAGGAGGCGCCGCCGCCCGATGACGGCGACCAGCGCCTGGCCGAGGCGCTGGCCGGCTACCCGGTGGTGCTGGGCTACTACTTTCAGTCTGACGTGTCTGCCCAGGCGCTGGTGTCCACCGGGGCGCTGCCGGCGCCGCCGACCCTGTCCGGCGATCACGCCCTTCCGCTTCCCGAGCCGGGCCGCTATACCGGCAACCTGGAGGTGCTGCAGCAGGCTGCCATGAGCGGGGGCTTCTTTGACAATCCCCGTGTCGATGCCGATGGGGTCTATCGACGCATGCCGATGCTGCAGCGCTGGCAGGGTGAGGTGTACCCTTCGCTGCCCTTGGCCATGCTGCTGACCCTGTTAGGCGGGCCGGAGGTGACGCCACGGGTTGCCGAGGGGGGCGGCCAGGCCCAGCTCGAGGCGCTTGACGTGGGGGGCTTCGAGATCCCGGTGGATGGTCAGGGCGCCGCACTGGTGCCCTGGTATGGGCCTCGCGGGCACTTCGAGTACGTCTCGGCCGTGGACGTGCTGGAGGGCGAGGTGGCACCGGGGGAGCTGGCCGGCGCGACCCTGATACTTGGTGCCTCGGCCCCGGGCCTGATGGACCTGCGTGCGACCCCGGTGGGGGCGGTGTTTCCCGGGCCGGAGATTCATCTGAGCCTGCTGGCCGGCATGCTGCATCAGTCGTTCATGGCCGAGCCGCCCTGGGTGGCCGGCGTTGAACTGGTGACTCTGGTGGGCCTCGGGGCGTTGATGGTGGTGGTCTACCCGCTGGTGGGCGCGCCCTGGCTGGTGGTACTGAGCCTGGGCCTGGTGGCGCTGAGCCTGGGCGGCAACTGGTGGGCCTGGCAGCAGGGTCTGGTACTGCCGGTGGCGGGCTTGCTGGTGCTGCTGATCGTACAGCTGCTTTGGCATCTCACCGCCAATCTGCTGCGTAGCCATCGCCACAAGCAGTGGGTGGCGGCACGCTTCGGCCAGTACGTGCCGCCGGCGCTGGTCGATGACATGGTCGAGAGCGATGAGGATTTCGGGCTTGCCGGTGAGGAGCGCGAGCTGACCGTGCTGTTCTCTGATATCCGCGACTTCACGGCGTTTTCCGAGTCGCTGGCGCCTGGCGAGCTGACCGCGGTGATGAATCGCCTGCTGACGCCGCTGACCGCCGCCATTCATCGTCACGGCGGAACCATCGACAAGTATATGGGCGATGCGGTGATGGCCTTCTGGGGGGCGCCGCTGCGCGATGCCGATCATGCCGATCACGCCCTGCACGGTGCCTGGGCGATGCGTGAGGCCCTGGACACGGTCAACCGCGAGCTGGTCGCCGAGGGCAGGCCGCCGCTGTCGATGGGGATCGGTCTGAACAGCGGCGAGATGAGCGTCGGCAACATGGGGTCACGCTTTCGCATGGCCTATACGGTGATGGGCGACAACGTCAATCTCGGCTCGCGCCTGGAGGGGCTGACCAAAGTCTATGACGTCGACCTGATCGTCAGCGAGTCGGTGGTGTCGCTAGCGCCGGCATGGGTGTTTCGGCGGCTGGACAGGGTCCAGGTCAAGGGGCGCGAGGCGCCGCTGTGGATCTACCAGCCGCTGGGCCTGGCGGAGTCGCTCCCGGCGGCACAGCGCCAGTGGCTGCGGGCCTATGAAGCGGCCGTCGAGCGCTATCAACGGGGCGACTTCACTGAGGCGGCGGCAGCCTTCGGGGCGCTGCCCGACGACGATCCGGTGACCCGCCTCTATGTCGCGCGGCTGGCAGAGCTTTGCCGCCAGCCGCGCGGCGAGTGGGATGGGGTATGGCGGCATCGCGACAAGTGAGTGCTAGGGGTCGATGATGGGGCCATCTTCCGTGAATTGTCGGTCGAAGACACCGCTGCCGCCGAAGATGGCATCGTCATTCCAGGCTTCGATGATGGCCATGATGGCTTCGGCGTCCTCGCCGACATATTGGCCGGTAAGGCTGGCACCGTCGAAGAAGCTCTCTCCGAAAATCTCCAGTGGTATATCGTCGAGGCTGAAATCCTCAGGCAATTCGGACCCGCCGAGAAGCTCCCCCATGTCGTCTCCGAAGCTCAGGAAGACTTCGAGTGCCCCAAACTGATCCATCCATATCTCCCCCTCTTCGATAGGGATGGGGTCTTGCTCGCCGGCGAGGTCGACCAGCGCCGTCCCGTCCTGCCAGTCGAAAATGAAGACCCCCTCCGGTGACTCCTGCAGTGCTTCCTGAGCGCTCTCGGGTAGTGTGTCGCTGATCGTCGTCTCCGGCGCGACGCTGATAAAGGCCAGCGCCTGGGGGAGGTCGTCCCCCTCCGGCACCGGGGTGCCGGCGGCCCAGTAGCCCCAGGTGATTTCGCCGTCGTCGACCTCGTAGACGCCGAGCCCCTCGGGCGTGACGTTCTGCTCATAGAGCTCGCCCAGGCGCCCGGCGCTATCGCTGGCGCTGAGCAGGGTGCTGTCGCTGTCACTGGGGTCGTAGTCGATCCAGCTGGGCTCTGGCTCGGGCTCGATCAGCTCAAGCTCGGCGAAGATGCCGCTGGCGGTATAGCCGCCGCCGATGCCCCAGGCGTCGAGCTGGGCCATCAGCGCTTCGGCGTCGTCGCCGACATACAGGCCTTGCAGGGTGCCGTCCTGAATGTCGGCCGTGTCATCGGTGTTGACGAGCTGGATGCCCTGGAGCATGAAGCTTTCAGTGTCGAGATCGCCCTCCAGTTCGCCGTGGTCGTCGGCCAGGCTGAGCCGCACACCGATCTCGCCGCCGAGGCCCTCGCCAAGCGAGGTGAGCGTCAGCTCGCCGTCGACGATATCCACGCTGGTGTCGTCCTCGAAGCTGACCAGCGGGGTGCCCTCGATCCAGGAGAAGGCCAGCGTGGTGCCTTCGTCGAGTTGGTCGGCAAGCGAGGCGGGCAGGCTATCTTCGACATCGAGCCCGGGGGAGGCCGAGATAAAGGCCAGCGATTCGACCAGCGGCATGTCATCGTCGGGCAGGGTGGTGCCGGCGGGCCAGTAGCCGTAGGTGAGGGTGCCGCCGTCGACCTCGTAGACGCTGAGGCCCTCGGGGGCGACGTTCTGCTCATAGAGCTCGCCCAGGCGCCCGGCGCTGTCGCTGACGCTGCGCAGGGTGTTGTCGCTGGTGCTCGGGTCGTAGTCGATCCAGTCCGGCTCGGGCTCGGGCTCGGGCTCGGGCTCGGGTTCCGGTTCGGGTTCCGGTTCGGGCTCCGGTTCGGGTTCTGGCTCGGGCTCCGGGTCGGGTTCGGGTTCGGGTTCCGGTTCGGGCTCTGGCTCGGGCTCCGGCTCGGGTTCTGGCTCGGGCTCCGGTTCGGGCTCCGGCTCGGGTTCCGGTTCGGGTTCTGGCTCGGGTTCCGGTTCGGGTTCTGGCTCGGGTTCCGGCTCGGGCTGTGGGGGCTGGATACTCTGCTCGAGCTGCTGTGTCTCGCTGCTTTGCAGCGGCTCCTGTACCTGTTGCGGGTCGGCTTGGGTGACCAGCATCACGCCATCCTGGTCAAGCGAGGTGTCGCCGGGGGTGGCGACTTCGCCAGCCTGGCCGAACAGCGCGCTGGCTTCCGGGCGCAGCTGCGGCGGCTGATCGGCGGCCGAGGAGAAGAAGACGTCGCCGGGACGGGCCAGGCGCGTGCCGGCGTCGGTGATGATCGCGACCAGTCCGCTCTCGACCTTGAGGTAGGTGCCGGGCTCGGCATCGGGAAGTGGAGCGTATCCCTGCTCGGGGATGTGCAGGGCCGCCAGACTGGTGCCACGGATGCCAAGGGTGGCCACCGGGGTCTCGTGACTGACGTTTTCCGGCGTGGCCTGGCCGATGGCCCCGGTGATGGCACGCATGCCGCCGCGCAGCAGCTCGGTGCGCTTTTCACCTTCCTGAGTATCCTCCTCCTGCTGGTACTGGGTGAGGGTGAAGTGGCTGTCGGGCTTGATCGCCTGGGTGCCGCCGTCCTGGTAGCGAATCTGCACGCTGGCAGCGGAGCCAGTCTCGATGCTGTCGCCGGGGTAGAGCTCGTCGCCACGGCTGGCGCTCAAGCGCGTGTCGCCGCGAATGATCTGGGCATCGCCATGCACGAACATCAGCTGACCGGCGGGCGTTTCGGCCAGGGCCGGCAGGCTGAACATGCCGACGAACAGGGCGCCGCCAAGGCTGGAGGCGAGGGGCCGGAGGTGTGGGCGAGTCGTGTGGTCCATGTGTGACACCTTGAAGACGGCTGGGTGGCCGCTACCTCAGAACAGGTAGCTAAGGCCCAGGCGAGCCTGTAGCCGGTGGCTATCGAAGAAGTCGATGCTTGAGTGGCGCCGCTCGTAGTCTGCCGCGGCGTGCAGCAGCCAGTCGCGGTCGAGCTGAAGGTGCCAGGCAACGCTGGCCTCCCAGCTGCGATCATGCCGCGTGGCGGGGGTGAAGTCGTTATAGACAGCGAAGCCTGCATCCTGGTAGCGGCGCCAGCGATGATCGAGATCCAGGCGCCACTGCTGGCGCTGGCCGACGGGGATGTCGACGCCCACGCCGAGACGCAGGTGGTCGAGATCGCCGCCGTCTCGGCGCGCCTGTCCGGCCTGGCGGCTGGCCCGCTCGTGCTCGGCGAGACCGCTCAGGCGCAGGGTCCAGCCGTCCTGTGGGAGGCGCAGCTCCGCCCCCAGCCCGGCGCTGCGGTAATCGTTGTCGGTGTTCTGGTCGAAGCGGTTGTCGTGGGCGTGGCCGTGCCAGCGGAGCTGGCTGCTCTGAGCCAGCGGGTGGCGGTATTCGGCGCTCAGCCCCCAGCGGCGCAGCAGCCGACTGAAGTCGGTGTCCTGCCAGGCGCGTAGCGCATCGAGAGAGAGGGTCAGCCGGCGCTCGGCGTCGAGAGCGTAGTCCCAGCCGAGGCGCCCTTGAACGACCGAGAGGTTGTAGGCCTGGGCCGCTTCGCGCTGGTAGTAGCGGCTCTGGGCGCCGGCCTCGAATAGCAGTCGCTGGTCGTCGCCGAGCGGTTGACTGCCCCGGTAGTGGCCGGCGAGACGCTGGAAGTGGCTTGCCTTGCGTGCCAGCTCGATGCGCTCTGCCTCTTCGACCAGCGGGCGTAGCGCTTCGGGGATCAGCTGGTTGGGATCGATCAGAAAGCGGCCGGGAAACCGTTGAGCGTTGCTGTCGTAGCCGGTCTCGAGCATCAGTCGGGTCTGGTGCCGGCGGCCTTCATCGCGCTGGCGCTGCTCGTCGATGCCCCGCTGGTAGCGCCGCATGGCCTGGCGCGCCCGGGGCGGCGGTTTCAGTGTGGCGAGGGTGTCCAGCTCGCGCTGGGCGGCATCGATCTGGCCGAGCCGCAGGTAGGCGCCTACCCGCTCCATCCTGGCAGCGGCATGCTGGGGTTCGAGCTGAATCACCCGATCGAGGGCCAGCAGTGCCTCGCTGGGGTGGCCGGCGCGCAGTGCCGCCACGCCAAGCCAATAGTCGAATTCAGGCGCTCCGGCGTGGCGCTGATCGAGCTCTCTGAGCTGCCGGTAGGCGGTCTCGGGGGCATCGGCCTGAAGCTGCTGGCGCGCTTTGTCCAGTACCGTCTGGTGGGCCTGTGCCGCTGGTCCGCCAAGGCTTGCAGTGAGTACGGCCAGCGATAGCAGGCCGGCGGGCGGAGGGCGAAAGACACGGAGAAGTCGCTGTGGCATGGGCATGGCGGTGTCATTGTTGTGGTGAATTCAGTGGCGGTGGCGAGCTCAGAGGCACTGCCAGCGCTGTGCACCCAGGACCGTGGCGAGCTCGGCGATGACTTCCTGGCGATATACCGGCTTTACATGGGTGATCCACAGCTGGCCGGGTTGCTGGGTCAGGCTTGCCAGCAGCTTGGCCACCAGTGCCGGGGTCATGTGGCCCGCCTGGCGTGCCAGGGAGAAATGCCGGTCGGGAAAGGCGCACTCCAGCATCAGGATGTCGATGTCGCCGCAGGCGTCGAGATGCTCGACGACGCTGGGCGCGTAGGTGGTGTCGCCGCTGAACACGAATGTTGTCTCTGGCGAAGCAACCCGAAAGCCACAGGCCGGCACCCGGTGGCTGACCGGAAACGGCGTGATCGTTAGGGCGCTATCCTCATCGAGTGGGAGCGCCCGCCCGGGCGTCAGCGGGGCAAAGCGCAGCACCGGGTGCTTGGTGCTGGGTAGCGCGCTGAAGTCCGGCCACAGCTGCTGGTTGAACAGGTGCCGGCGCAGGACATCGATCACTTCCGGCAGGGCGTGGACGGTTAGCGCCCTGTCGCTGCTGACGAGCCGCTCGAACAGGCTGTCGATGAGCAGCGGTAGACCGGCAACGTGATCCAGGTGCGCATGGCTGAGGTACACATGCCGGATGGCGAAGGCCTCGTCGCAGGAGAGGCGCGCCAGGCCGGTGCCGGCGTCCAGCAGGGTCGTCTCTCCGATCAGCAGGGCCGTGGTGGCGCTGTCGCCACCGATCCCGCCGCTGGCGCCCAATACACGTAATTTCATTGTTTAGCGTTCCGTTACATCATCATGTCGAGATAGCACTTGCAAGGGGGTGGCGCTTTCATGAGCCGAGATAGCGCAGCACGGTAGCGCTCAGCGGGTCAGTTTTCTGGCCATGTCGGCACCAAGCACGCCGAGCATGGCGTCTTTGAGGCTTGGATCGCGCTGATAGAGCGCCTCGAGATCACGGCGTTGCCAGGCCAAGTAGTCGACCGGCCCCTTGGTTACCACGGTGGCGCTGGCGGGTTTGCCGGTGACGAAGCTCATCTCGCCGGCGAAGTCGCCCGGGCGCAGCGTGGCGCGGTGCTGGCCGTCGGCGTGGACTTCTGCCTCACCGTCGAGCAGCAGAATCAAGTGGTCGAGACGCTGATCCTGCTCGATCAGCGCAGCATTAGGCGGGCAGCGGTCGCGCTGGGTAGGCCGCAGTACCTTGAGCATCTTCCGCGGGGACAGCATGCGGAAAGTGTGCTGATGCAGCCACCGCTGGTCGTCGTCGAGGGCGACGGGGCGCCGTGACAGGAGCAGCACGGTGAGATTGAAGGCATTGATGACGATGAAAGCGAGCTGCCAGCCGAGTGCCGAGTAGAGCGGCGTTTCGAGAAAATAGAAGTAGGGCAGTGTACTTAGCGCAGCGAGAATGGTGATGGCCCGTAGGTAGGCCATGTCGCGCACCAGGTACGCAAGACAGAACAGCAGGTTGGCAAAGAAAAACAGACCGGTGGTCATGGTGGTACCGTCCTCTGGCAGTAGCCCCGGGCATTGCTATGCCGATGCGTGTGTGGCGTATGCTACCCACGCCATGAGCCTGGGTAGCAAGTTTTCCACATTTGCCGCGTACTGAGGTGCGGTCAGCGACGGCCCCGATGGGGCCGTTTTCGCGCGAGCCGTTGGGATCAGAACATATCGTCTTGCAGGTTGCCGATGAGCTCGGCGAGGCCCGTCTCCACCGTGGCGTCTTCCAGCAGCTGGCGGTGGAATTCGGCCCCGTTGTCGGTCTCTTCCCACTGCTCGCGCAGCAGCAGCTGATCGTGCAGGCTCAGCGGCTCCTTGAACTGCCGCAGCGCCAGGGCATCCACGGCGACGCTGGCCGCCATCACCTGCTGAGCTTCTTCACTCAGCAGAATGCTGCTGACGACCTCGTGGCGGACTTGGCCCTGTTCGAGCTGGGCCAGCCAGTAGGCGTGCCCTTCGGCGTCCGGCGCGCGGTCCAGCACCTCCCGGTAGAGCCTATCGATAAAGGCCGTGTCATCCTTGTCGTCCCAGGCGAGGGCGAACTCGGCGCTCTGCATGATGTGCTCGACCAGTGGCACGGCGTTGCTCTCCTCCTGCAGCACATCGATCCAGTAGGTCAGGCCGTCGGCGTCGGCGCTGCGCGACAGCAGCCCCTGGTAGGTCTGCAGGATCAGCCCGGTGCCGTGCTGGAACTCGGGGGACTCGAGCATCGCCGCCACGACATCGAAGCGGTCCAGCCGGTCCGACTGCAGCTGGCCCTTCCAGTAGGCCAGGCCCCCGTCATCGGGGTCGCGACCCAGCAGATCGCGATAGAGCGGCTCCAGCAGCGGGCTCTCGGCGTCGAACAGGCCGGCGTTGAGGGGCTCTGGCTCGAACTGGTGGAGCTGGGACAGGCCCGGTGCGCCGGGGTCGACGATGACCCCGTTGGCCTGTCCATCGGCATCGAAGGGGCCTCCATCCTCGATCACGAAGTCGAGGCGCGTCTTGTTCCCCATATGATAGGTACGCCCGCCGTGTGCGGGGCTGGCCAGGTTGACCCAGTCGCCCTGGGCATCCTGTTTCCAGTAGCCATCGACGAGCACGCCGCCGTCGAGAAACAGCGAGAAGTTCTGCGGCTCGCCCACGGTGGACAGGCTGGCCTCGAAGCTGAGCATGCCCACCGGCATCTCCAGGGTGTCGGGGCGGTCGTCGGGGGCGTCCCACTGGGCCATGTTGAAGAGCCGGGCGCCGGTGGGGTCGGCGTTGGTGTCCTCGGTGGCCAGGGTGATGAACACCTCCTGAGCCTCGCCGGGGCGGGAGCGGGGCGTGCTGGTATGGAGCAGCCCCTGGGAGACCACATGGTCCTGCTGATAGTCGGGAATGCCGTCACCGTTGCCATCGCCATGCCCCGAGCCATCGGGGTTGGGCACTCGATCCTGTTCCTCGGCGGGGGGAATCTCGGGCTCGGGCTCGGGTTCGGGCTCTGGCTCTGGCTCTGGCTCTGGCTCGGGATCGGGCTCTGGCTCTGGCTCGGGTTCTGGTTCGGGATCGGGATCGGGAGACTGTTGGGGGGGCAGTACTTCGATGGTCACGCTGGCGGTGGCCTGGTTGCCGGCGGCATCCGTGGCCTCGACCAGCAGGGTATGCTGAGCATCCGTGTCGCGGTCGAGGGCCTGGGTGTCGATGAGGCGTAGCTTGCCGGTGTCGGCGTCGATGGCAAATCGACCCTCGGCATCCTCCAGCAGGGCGAAGCTCAGCGGCGAAAGGTTATCGGCTGCGATGCTGCCAAGGGCGGTGTCGTTGCTGGCATCTTCATGAACCTCGAAGGCCTGGTCGCTCAGGTCGGGCGGGGTGGTGTCGATCACCCAGGCCTGGTCGTTGCTTGCCGGCGCGCCGAGGTTGCCGGCGAGGTCGGTCTGGCGCACCTGCACCTGGCCGGCAGCGTAGTCGCCTTCGGGCAGGTCGAAGTGGTCGCCGCTGCCGGCCTGCCAGCTGTTGCCGCCGTCCAGGCTGTACGCCCAGCTGGCGCCCTCCACCAGGTCGCCGACCTCGATGCGGCCGTTCTGGGTGATGCCGTCACTGTCGCTGGCGCCGGTGTCCTCCGCCAGGGCCAGGCTTGGCGCCTCGGGCGGGGTGGTGTCGATCACCCAGGCCTGGTCGCTGCTTGCCGGCGCTCCTAGGTTGCCGGCCAGGTCGGTCTGGCGCACCTGCACCTGGCCGGCAGCGTAGTGGCCTTCGGGCAGGTCAAAGTGGTCGCCGCTGCCATCCTGCCAGCTGTCGCCGCCGTCCAGGCTGTATGCCCAGCTGGCGTCGGTTTCCAGGTCGCCGATCTCGATGCGGCCGTTCTGGGTGACGCCGTCGCTGTCGCTGGCGCCGGTGTCTTCGGCCAGGGCCAGGCTTGGCGCCTCGGGCGGGGTGGTGTCGATCACCCAGTCCTGGTCGCTGCTTGCCGGCGCGCCGAGGTTGCCGGCGAGGTCGGTCTGGCGCACCTGCACCTGGCCGGCAGCGTAGTCGCCTTCGGGCAGGTCGAAGTGGTCGTCGCTGCCATCCTGCCAGCTGTCGCCGCCGTCCAGGCTGTATGCCCAGCTGGCGTCGGTTTCCAGGTCGCCGATCTCGACCCGGCCGTTCTGGGTGATGCCGTCGCTATCGCTGGCGCCGGTGTCCTCCGCCAGGGCCAGGCTTGGCGCCTCGGGCGGGGTGGTGTCGATCACCCAGGCCTGGTCGTTGCTCGCCGGCTCGCTGGTATCACTCGAGGGGGCGGTCTGGCGCACCTGCACCTGGCCGGCAGCGTAGTCGCCCTCGGGCAGGTCGAAGTGGTTGTCGCTGCCATCCTGCCAGCTGTTGCCGCCGTCCAGGCTGTATTCCCAGCTGGCGTCGGCCTCCAGTTCGCCCACCTCGACGCGGCCGTTGCTGGTGATGCCGTCGCTGTCGCTGGCGCCGGTGTCTTCCGCCAGGCTCAGGGTGGGGGAGGGGCTGGGCTGCGAGTAGCTGGTGCTGCCGTAGAAGTCCTTCAGCGTGAAGTGGTAGAAGTCATCACTGGTGAATAGCAGTCTGTCGATGCCTAAACCGTCGCTGTCGAAGTCGACCGTGTTGCCATGGTAGTTGGGTGAGGCGCCTTGGCCAGGCACCGTAAAACTGCCGACTTCCATGCCATCCAGGTAGGCTTGAATCAGCGTCGGTTCCGCACTGGATTCATTGAGGACCCAGAGGCTCTCGAAGGTGAAGGGCTCGCCGTCTACCCTTGCGATATCGAAATAGCCGATGCGATCCAGGTTGTCGGGTATTTCACCGCCGACCTCATAGTCGCGGTGGCTGATCGAGATGCTGGGGCCGTCGTCGCCATCCGGTGGAACGTTATCCTCATCGTTGTAGGTGAAGGACCTCCCTCTGAGGTTCAGGTCGGCATCTCTGTCGGGATCGTCCCAGAGCAGGGTGACCCGGAAGTCGACGCCGTGGTGGCTGAACTCGATATAGGGGTCGAAGTCGGGGTCGTTGATGTCGCTGCTGAAGATGTCGGCATCGGTAAAGTCATCAAAGGGCTCATGGAACTGGCCCAGCAGGCCGGGATAGTCCGGAACGTTCAGCAGCGCCTTGGCCTGCGACGCAACATGGCCTCGCACCACGTCGAGCGCCCAGTCGCCACCCAGCTCCCTGGCGCCGGTCGGGCCACGGGAGGCGGCAACCGCGGCACCGCTATGCTCGGCGATGGCGTTGACAAAGGCCTCACCCTTGCTGCCCTTGGCGAGATCGCAGCCATAGAGCAGCAGGGCACCCTGGGGCGTCAGGCTTCTGCCGATGACCGCCAGGTCCAGGGCGTAGTGCTCCATTGTCTGGGCATCCAGAGTGACGGCCCCAAGCTGGAGGACGCCGGGACGCCCATGGCACAGCAGATGAAGGGCATCATAGTCCTGTGCCAGGGCGGCCCATCTGGCCATCTGGGCCAGGCCGTCGCCATGGGCATCGAGCAGTTGCACTTCCACCCCCATGGGCAGCGCCTCGATCAAGGCATCTCGGTGCTCCAGGCTCGCGTCGATAAACACGACGTCGCGCCGGCCCGGGGTGGAGCCGGTAACGGCCTGGGAGAAGGGCTCAGGCGCCGGGGGAGTAATGGCCAATCGTTCGGATCGAAATGCGCTGCTTTCCATGGGAAACTCCCTGAGTACCGATCGGGTCATGGCCGCCTGGTTGACGGCTCTTCTTCATGCTGATCAGTAAAACCGATCTCTGGCTGGGCTGACCGGATCACTCCGGTATCAGTTGCGCTGTGGAAAGATGCCCTGGACCGCGATGCAGTAGGTCATGCCAAGCTGTGGCGGCAGGTTGCTGAAGGGGTAGTTGCCACCGGCAGGCCGAATGTCGACGTGGGCGTCCTCCTGCTGGATCATCACGCCCTGGAGTTCGACCAGGTTGTCGTCGCTCTCGGAATAGAGATTGTCGTTGCGTCCACCGCTCAGCTTTCCGAGCCTTCTGTCGGATGCCGGTGTCTTATGCCCCCCTTCCGAGGTGGTCGCCACGATCTTGCCGCTGAAGTCGCCGGGAGAGTAGTGGGCTCCATGGGTGTGGCTGGGCATTTGCGCTTCGGTGAGCGTGACCTCCTCCTCACCGCGCTGCTGAGCGAGCTCTACGGATTGACCGCCTGGGCGTTGGCCGGTGCCCACCATGCTGCGGCCTCGCAGGTCGGGCAAGGCGAAGGTGGTATGGCCGTTGCCCCCGTAGTTTGGGCCAAGCAGAGCGAAGAGGGCATTGTATTCAGAGACTTGAAGCACTTGGCCGTCGGCTGCCATATAGCCTCTTGGACAGAAGTCGGCCGCCGTGGCGCAGACCGAGCCTATGTAGGGCTCCGAGCTGCAGGCCTGGGCCGCAGGGGCGGCCATGACGAGCAGGCCGGCGGTGGCAGTGAGCAGGGTGAGCGGTGGCTTGGGCGTTGGCATCGGTAAGCTCCGAACGACATGTACATTGGATTCACAACGGTGCATGCAATCTACGTCGTTACGGGTTTCGCTTACGGATCACCTTGGGATCACTTGCGCTCGCGCCAGGGGCAAGGTGCTTGACCATGCCCCTTCATTTCAGTCGCGAAGCCTCCCGGAAAAGGAGGCTTTCTGCTGTGCTACCAGCCCCCGCCGAGCATGGCGCGTAGGTTGTTGTTGAGCGGCACGGCGAGATTGGTGCTACCGAGCACCATGGCGTCGCTCGAGCGGACGACCCGCACGCTGAGGTAGAGAGTGTTCTGCCCCTGGGCGTAGGTGCCCATCAGGATGGAGCGCGCGTTGTGCGCCTGGCTGAGCCGCTGCACCTCCCGGGACAGGATCAGCTCGCCGATGTCCTCTTCGATATAGAGGCTGTCGCGCATCTTGACCTCGCGCACCTGCATGCCGGCACGCGACAGCGCCGAGGCGAACAGCTCCGAGCCGATACGCCCCAGAGTGGAGGACTGCGTGAGGTTGTCGATGCTGACAAAGGTGGCGGCAATCATCGGACTGTAGCGGGTCAGGTCCGGATTGGCGTCCAGCATGCGCTGGGCGGCTTCGTCGATCAGCTCGTCAAGCTCGGGCTCGGGCGGCTCGACGGGGCCGTTGCTGCTGCAGCCGCCGAGCAGTACCAGGCTCGAAAGCAGCAGGATGACCAGGAGTGAGGGTAGGCGTTTCATGGCGTTACCAGCTGTCGGTGACGGTGATGGCAGGAACGGGCTCTGGGCGGGGGATGCGATGCGGTGCGTAGTGGCGGCGGTCGCCGGCGTTGATGTAGTAGAGATTCGAGGACGAATACAGGATGGTACCCCCATCGATCACCTGGGTGGTGATGATCACCTCCTCGTTGCCGGTGTAGGTCCAGTTGCCGCTGGCCACGTCGGCGGTGATGGCGGCGGCCGGGATCAGCCCGACGGCGGGGCGGCTCCAGTGGTTGAGCCCCAGGTTGGCCACGCCGATGCCGGCTGCCAGTGAGGTAAAGGCGCCCACCGGCGGTCGGATGAAGCTGCGGTCGCGGTGGCTGATGACTTCCACGTCGACATGAACCTCGGCGCTGAAGCCGGGCTGGGTGGTGACATGGGCGCCGCGGGTGACCAGCTCGCTGGTCAGCAGGGTGCGAAAGCCTCGAGCAAATTCGCCGTTGGCATGGGGCTCGGCGTCTGGAAGATGCAGGCTCTTCAGGCGCAGCCGCTCGCTGCGCAGGATGCCGTTGGCTTCATGCCGAGCGAGAATACCCCAGTGATGCGCGGCCTGCATGCGCTGCTGTTCGCTGTAGGGATAGGTGGTGGCGATTGGCGCCTGGGCGCTGTGGTACTGGGTACAGCCGGCCAGCAGGAGGCCGGCGGCCAGGGCCGTGGCAAGGGTAATGAGGCGCAAGCTGACATCCTTATTTCTGCAAGCTGGAAGGTTAGGCCCTATATCGGCCGCCGGTCGGGATTCTTTAGCCTGCACGGCCTGTGTCAGGCTCTTGGAATGGGGTATCATGCCAACCTTTTACGATAGCGACTTTCCCATGGCTATCCCGATATCAGGAGTCTCTACTATGGCAGAGCAGCGCAAGGATCAGACCGTGACCATCGACGGCAAGGAGTATGCCGTGGATCAGCTCAGCGAAGAGGCGCGCAATCAGCTGATGAACCTGCGTGTGACCGACCAGGAGGTCGCGCGCCTCAATCAGCAGCTGGCCATCGCCCAGACCGCGCGTGCCGCCTATGCCAATGCGCTCAAGCGCGAGCTCGAGGGTGCCGAAGCCACCGCTCACTGAGCGATTGGGCCGAGGCCAGCCATCCTGGCGGAGCGTGACGGCGGGGTGCCCATGGCACCCCGCCGTGCTGTCTGCCCGGGAAACGTGACCAGTGCCATGCTCCAGGGGGACTCATGACAACCTTCGTAGCCGATGAGAGCACCAACTTTCCCTACAGTGCCGTTACCTATGTGGAGGCAACCTTTCCCGATGGCACCCGGGTCTCCGGCTCGGGCGCCGTGGTGGGCATCAACGATGTCCTGACGGCGGCGCACGTGGTTTACAGCCCTGAAAATGGCGGCATGGCCGAGCAGGTGACGGTCTATCCGGGGCACGATGGCCAAATCGATCCGGCAAGCGGCCATGCGGCCCACTATGCCGAGTATTACCAGCTGGAGCCGGCCACGTCGGGGAGGCTGACCGTGCAGGAGAGCCAGGATGACCTGGCCCTGCTGGGCTTCGATAAGGCCCTGGGCCTGGAGACCGGCTGGTTTACCCTGGGGCCCTACGCGGCGGGAGAGGCGTATCATCTTGCCGGTTATCCCGGCCGCTATGCCGATGCCAGTGGGCCGCGTCTCATCGAGGACCGCGGCTGGGTCGGTGACAATGCCCGCTATGGGGTGCTGGACATCGAAGCGCTGGATGTCAGTCCCGGTAACAGCGGGGGGCCCATCTGGTACGACGACAACGGCCAGGCGATGCTGGTGGGGGTGGTGTCGACCTCTTCATGGGCCGTTAGCGTGCAGGCTCAGTACGATACGCTTCAGGCCTGGATGGCCGGCAACGACCATCTGCTGCCGCCCGAGCTGAGGGAAGCCGCCGTTCCGAGCGAGGCCGAGGAGGCGCTGGCGACGTTCATGATACGGCTTGCCTCCGAAGGCTGGGAGCTTCCCACGGGCCTGTCGGAGGAAATCGTCCAGACGGAGACCTTCTTCGCCTATGCCGATCTGGAGAGCGTCATCGATCCGGTGGTGCGTCTCTATACCGGCCTGCTGGGCCGTGCGCCTGATCGAGACGGGGCGGAGTACTGGGTCAGCCAGCTCAATGACGGCCATTCGCTCGTCGACTTGGCGCAGGGCTTTCTCGACTCTGCTGAGTTCGCTCAGCAGCTGGCCTCCCAGGGCGGGGGCGAGGCCGCTCTGGTGGAAACGCTCTATCGGCATGTGCTGGGGCGCGAGCCCGATGCCGGGGGGCGCGACTACTGGCTGGGTGAGCTGGAAAGCGGTCGCCTGGAGCCGGTGGAGCTGGCGCTGGCCTTTACCGCCTCCGATGAGTACGCGGCATCCTCCCACTCCTTGGTCCAGGGGGCGAAGCTGATGCTTTGGGGCCCCAATCTGGAGCGCCTCGATCCCGCCGAGCTGGGCTTCGACGTGGCCGCTTTCGAGAGCGCCCGGGAGTCGGCCGAGTCAATCGTGCGGCTCTATAGCGGCATCCTCGACCGCATGCCGGATCGCGATGGGTTCGACTACTGGCAGGGTGAGGTGGAGCAGGGCGCGTCGCTGGCCGATGTCGCCGGGGCATTCTTCGTGAGCGATGAGTTTCTGGGCGGCATGCTCGAGCCAACCCCGGAAGAGGCCATCGAGGCGCTCTATCAGAATGTGCTCGATCGTGAGCCGGATGCGCCGGGTTACGCCTACTGGCTGGCCGAAGTGCAGAGTGATGAACTCGGCTTCGGTGATCTGGCGCTTGCGTTCACCGAGTCGGCCGAGTTCATCGATGCCAGTCGTGGCCCGGTCGATGACTTCATGCTGGAGCACTATCACGGTGGACTGGTCGGCGAGCCGATACCGCTCGATGAGTATCTGTTTGGTTAAGGTCGGCCCCGCCAGAGACAAGGTGACATGTTGAGAAACGATGCATTCTGGAACGCCTACACCAGCCTGGCGGTATTGCTGCTGGGTGGTCTGGGGCTGGTAGTGCCCAGCGGCTATTCCGTGGGAGCGGTGATGCTGCTGCTGGGTAGCGCTGTGCTGCTGGTCAGGCGGCCAAGTCTGGCGCTGGGCCGTCAGGACTGGCTGGTGATTGGGGCCATGGCGATATTTGCGGTGTATAGCATGCTGGAGGCAGCCGTAAGCGGTGCCGGGTCGAGCAGCATCGATCGGCCGAGCCGCATTCTTCTGGCAGTGCCGGTTTTACTGCTGGTGGTGGCTTACCCGCCAAGGCTGGCCTGGCTATGGTCGGGGCTCGCGCTGGGGGCGGTACTGGCCGGGAGCATGGCGGGGTGGCAAAGCCTGGTGCAGGGCGTGCAGAGAGTGGAAGCGTTCACTCACCCGATCCAGTTCGGCAATATCAGCATGCTGATGGGCATGCTGTGCCTCGCCGGGCTGGGTTGGGCGGCGGTGCAGCCGCGCCGCCGCCTATGGGTGGCGCTGCTGTTGCTGGGTACCCTGGGTGGCGTGCTGGGGTCACTGTTCTCCGGTAGCCGCGGCGGCTGGATCGGCGTGCCGGTCATCCTGGGGGTGCTCTATCGCTGCTACGGAGCTGAACTGACCCGCACCGCGAAGCTGGCCCTGGTGGCAGCGCTGATCGGCGGGGCCACGGTAGCCTATGCGGTGCCGCAGGTTGGCGTGCAGCAGCGCGTTCACCAGGCCGTCGATGATATCAGCCGCTATGTCAGTGGAGAGAACCGGGTCACCTCGGTCGGGTCGCGCTTCGAGATGTGGCGGGGGGCCAGCCGGCTGGCTCTGGAGGCGCCCTGGCTGGGCGTTGGCAGTGGCCACTATCAGCAGGCCATGAGCGGGCTGGCCGATCAGGAGATCATCGACTCCGGGGTGCTGATCTACGACCACGCACACAACGAGTTTCTGGATACGCTGGCCAAGCGGGGGCTGCTGGGGCTGGCGATGCTGCTGGCGCTGTACCTGTTGCCCATGAAGCTGTTCGTGCGTCAGCTGCATGCTCGCGATATGGAGCTCAGGTCCCTGGCAGCGGCAGGGGTGATCCTTCCCGTTGCGTATATCGATTTCGGCCTGACTCAGGTGTTCTTGTCGCACAACAGCGGGGTGATGATCTACGGCTTCTGGCTGGCGGTACTGTGGGGCAGCTACCGGGCAAAGACCGTCGACCTGCGGTTGGCGCAAGGCTCGACGGTGTAGCGTCTGCCCTTGTCCGTTATGCTTAAGGCATGATCAAGCCACGGGCAAGGACGAAACCCCATGTCGACATTGACCTTCCAGGGCGCGGTGGGGGAAGTCACCGGCTCGCGCTACCTCATCGAGACCGACGGCGACACCGGCTCGAAGAAGCTGCTGCTGGAGTGCGGGCTGCACCAGGGCGGCGGCGATGCCGACGAGGCCAACGCCAGGCCCTTCGGCAGGCTGGCCCGGGAGCTCGACGCGGTGGTGATCTCCCACGGCCACCTGGACCATTCCGGGCTTCTGCCCAAGCTGGTGCGCGAGGGCTATCGCGGCCCCATCCACTGTACCCGCGGCACCCGCGACCTGCTGGAGATCATGCTGCAGGACGCTGCCTTCATCATGGCCAAGGACGTGGAGTGGGAGAACAAGTGGCGCCGGCGCAACGACAAGCCGCTCATCGAGCCTCTCTATGAGCTGGATGACGTGGCCCGAACCTTGGCGCTGTGCGAGTCCCATCCCTACGGCCAGCCGGTGAACCTGCCCGGCGGCGTGACGCTGGTGTTCCGCGATGCGGGGCATATCCTCGGCTCGGCCATCGTCGAGCTCGCTGTTCCCTCAGGCGGCCAGCAGAAGCGGCTGGTGTTCTCGGGGGATCTGGGCAATCCCAGCTCGGTGCTGATGCGCGACCCCGGCAAGGTCTTCGAAGCCGATGTGGTGCTGATGGAGAGCACCTATGGAGACCGCGACCACCGCCCGCTGGAGGAGACCATCGACGAGTTCGCCGAGGTGCTGGAGCAGGCCCATGAGGCGGGCGGCAACGTGCTGATTCCCGCCTTTGCGGTGGGGCGCACCCAGGAGATCCTCTACCACCTGAGCGTGCTCTACCACGAAGGGCGGCTGCGCCAGCAGATGGTTTTTCTCGACAGCCCCATGGCGATCAAGGTCACCGAGCTCTACCACCGGGCGCGCAAGGCGCTGGACGCCGACGATCTCAAGGTGCTCAACAAGGCGGCCAGCGGCGACACCCGCCAGTACCTGCCGATCCTGCGCATGACCCGCACCGTGGAGGAGTCGATGGCCATCAACCGCATTCGCGGCGGGGCCATCATCATCGCCGGGGCCGGCATGTGCAACGGTGGGCGCATCACCCACCACTTCCGCTACAACCTGGCCCGGCCCAGCACCCGGGTGGTAATCGTCGGCTTTCAGGCCGCCGGTACCCTGGGGCGCTCCCTGGTCGATGGCGCCGAGCAGGTCAAGGTGCTGGGCGAGATGCTGCCGGTGAAGGCGAAGGTCCACACCCTGGGCGGCTTCTCGGCCCACGCGGGCCAGACGGAGCTGATCGGCTGGGCCGGCGCCTTCCGCCACCGCCCGCGTTTCTATCTGGTGCACGGCGAGCCCGGCGCCCAGCAGGCGCTTCAGGCGGTCCTGGCCGAGGCCGATATCACCGCCGAGATTCCCGCCTATGGTGATACGGTGCCGCTCTGAGCGGCGCTCTCCTCCCGCTTGCTCCCACCCGGCGAAGCCGGCCCTCGAGGCCGGCTTCGCGGTTTCTGGCTCGAAAAAGAGCAGCGCATTACGTTGGCAAGATTGATTTTTGTCAAATCGAGACAATTTGTCGCATGCAGGCCGGCGCAGGAGGCGCTATTCTTCGCAAATGACATTAGGTTATTTGCTTAGAACTTAAATAGGTCCTTATGATGATGTGCCGTAAACTGCTTGGTGGCGCCTCGCTGATGGCGATGACCCTGGTGGCGACGCCGCTGCTGGCCGAAGATGCGCCGGCCTACCGGGAGACCCAGCTGGGGCTCTACGTTTCCGCAGCCGAGGCCTATGCGCTGATGCAGGAGAACGAGCGGGCCGTGCTGATCGATGTGCGCGACCCCATCGAGATCAAGTTCACCGGCTTCGCCGAACCCACCGACATCCATGTGCCCTGGGTTGTGGCCGATCGCAACAGCTTCGATGAAGAGGCCAAGACCTGGCCGATGGTGCGCAACACCGGCTTCGAGGCGCAGGTGAAGGCACGTCTCGACGCCCTGGGCGTGGCCGAGGACGATCCCATCATCGTGATGTGCCGCTCCGGCGCTACCCGCAGCGCGCCGGGGGCCGACGTGATCGCCGAGCTGGGCTTCAGTCAGGTCTACTCCGTTAACGACGGCTTCGAGGGTAGCACCCTCCAGGAAGGCGACTCCCAGGGCGTGCGTGCCGTGAATGGCTGGCGCAACTCCGGGCTGCCGTGGAGCTACGAGATCGACCCCGAAGTGGCCTGGCGTCCGACCCACTGAGCGCCAGCCGAGATGTGATCCGCACCGCCCCGGCTCGGGGCGGGCCGAACCCCTAGAGTGAAGAGGTGATCGTATGACCATCAAGACGACCCTGACCCTGGCCGCCGCGGCCACTGCCATCGGCCTTTCCGGCGTTGCCCTGGCCGATAGCCACGGCGACGACCATGCCCATGACGACGACCGGGCACTGGTGATTCTCACCAGCGATTCGCTGCAGACCCAGGGCATGGCGATGATTCTCTCCAACGCCATGCAGCAGCAGGGCACTCAGCTGCACATCCTGCTCTGCGACGCCGCCGGCGACCTGGCCGTGGAGGGCTACAGCAGTGAAGGCATCAATACCCCGCCGGGCCATCCCATGGATCAGGTGACGCCGGAAGGCATCATGCAGATGCTGATGGGCGAGGGCGCCAACGTGGATGTCTGCGCCATCTACCTGCCCAACAGCGACCACGAGGAAGGCGATCTGCGTGAAGGCGTCGGTATCGCCGCTCCCGGCCCCATGGCCGAGATGATGCGCGATCCGTCCATCCCCGTTTACAGCTTCTGAAGCCCTATGCCGGCGCTGCCGAGCCGCTGACGAACAGCGCATCGTCGGGCGGGGCGGCGCCAGGCCATGAAGGAGAGTCCTCATGGAAATGAAAAGCAACGTCGGTGGGCCCGACAAGATCGCCCGCATCGTGATCGGCGCGCTGCTGATCGGCCTGGCGATCACCGGTGTCATCGGCGCCTGGGGCTGGATCGGCATCCTGCCCCTGGCGACCGGGCTGTTCAACTTCTGCCCCGCCTATCGGCTGCTCGGTATCAATACCTGCAAGCTGAAGAAGTAGTCTGAGGCGGGCAAGGGCCTGCTCTCTCGATGGCGTCATCGCTTTACGGCGGTGGCGCCATTTCTTTTTCAGATCAGGGGTTAGGTTTTCTATCGTGATCATCGTCAGGCTCAATTGGCCATGATATCCACTTTTAGAATAACATTATAACCGTAATCGAGGTGAGGCCCGCTCACCACCACGCCTGAAGGAGATGCATGATGGATAACCCGACCCAGCAGCCCGTGATGCCCCAGCTCAACCGCCCAGCGCCGGATTTCACCGCCAAGACCACTCATGGCGAGAAGTCCCTGGCCGATTACCAGGGCAAGTGGCTGGTGCTGTTTGCCCACCCCTCCGATTTCACTCCGGTGTGCACCACCGAGTTCTCGGCCTTTGCCACTCGCGCCGAGGACTTCAAGGCGCTGAACACCGAGCTGCTTGGCCTGTCCGTGGACAGCGTGCATTCGCACATCGCCTGGGCGCGCAGCATCAAGCAGAACTTCGGCGTGGAGATTCCCTTTCCGATCATCGCCGACCTGAACATGAAGGTGGCCAATGCCTACGGCATGATTCAGCCCGGTGCCAGCGACACCGCAGCGGTACGTGCCACCTTCGTCATCGACCCGGAGGGGGTGCTGCGCGCCATGCTCTACTACCCGATGACCAACGGTCGCTCCGTCGACGAGGTGGTGCGCCTGGTGAAGTCGCTGCAGACCAGCGATGCCCATGGGGTAGCCACGCCGGAAGCCTGGCAGCCCGGCGAGCCGGTCATCGTGCCGCCGCCCGCCACCATGGAAGACGCCGAGGCGCGCGCCAGCGAAGGCTACGAGTACACCGACTGGTACTTCTGCAAGATGGCACTGTAAATCGATGTTCTTCGCTCTTTAGCGTGAATATGTTTGGCAAGGCTTAAGGTGGGAGGCCGGCTCTGCCGGCGGTTCGACGCTTCGACGAAGGCGCCGTAGGTGCCCCTTGGGTAGCGCTGCGCACTACTTCGTCGAAGCGTCGAACCGGAGCTAAAGCTCCCTCCCACAGCCCACAGCACCAGTTCACGCCAGTCTGCGATGAACCTAAATCGAGCCCCATCTGGCCAGAAGACCCCTCTCCAACGTAAGGAGGCCGAGCATGAAGACCTTCTCTCTCTCCCGCAGCCGCGGTGCCGGCAGCCCCGACGTGGCCGGCTTCTTCGACCCGCGCACCTTCAGCGTCCAGTACGTGGTCAGCGACCCGGCAACGCGACACTGCGCGATCATCGACCCGGTGCTCGACTTCGACGAGAAGTCCGGTGCCACGGCCACCCATCACGCCGACGAGCTGCTCGCCTATGTGGAGGCGCAGGGCCTCGATGTGCAGTGGGTCCTCGACACCCACCCTCATGCCGACCACTTCTCCGCCGCCCACTATCTGGCCGAGAAGACCGGCGCTCCCACCGCCATCGGTGGCTATGTCACCCGGGTTCAGGCGCTCTGGAAGGGTATCTACCACTGGCCCGACTTCCCGGATGACGGCCGGCAGTGGGATCAGCTGTTCGTCGACGGAGACACCTTCCGCATCGGCGAGCTGGAAGCCAGGGTGATGTTCTCGCCGGGCCATACGCTGGCGTCCATCACCTACGTGATCGGCGATACCGCCTTTGTCCACGACACCCTCTTCCAGCCGGACTTCGGCACCGCCCGGGCCGACTTCCCCGGCGGTGACGCCCATCAGCTGTGGCGCTCCATCCAGGCGATCCTGGCGCTGCCGGACGATACCCGGCTGTTCACCGGGCACGACTACATGCCGGGAGGACGCGAGCCCGAGTGGGAGAGCAGCGTGGGCGAGCAGCGCCGCCGCAACCCTCACCTGGCCGGGGTGGCCGAGGCGGACTACGTGGCCATGCGCGAGGCGCGGGACAGCGAGCTGCCGATGCCCAAGCTGATCCTGCATGCCCTTCAGGTGAATACCCGGGGCGGTCGCCTGCCGGAGCCCGAGGCGAATGGCAGGCGCTATCTCAAGATCCCGCTGGATGCCCTGGAGGGCGCCGCCTGGGACTAGCGGCCAGCGCTTGGCTGGCGCGCCTTATATAGCAATATAGTCTATCCTTAGAACCCTGCTTGAGCTATGCTGGTCCTAGCACGCAGCGTCTGCGACTCACCATGACGGAGGTTGTCAGCCATGTCCCGGCCTATCGTGACCCACTTCTTCGACGAGCCCACCAACACCTTCAGCTATGTGGTGCAGGACCCCGACAGCCGGGCCTGCGCCATCCTCGATTCGGTGCTCGACTTCGACTACGCCGCTGGGCGTACCGACGTGCGCTCCGCCGACGAGATCATCGCCTTCGTGCGCGACAATGACCTTCAGGTCGAGTGGATCCTCGAGACCCACGTCCACGCCGACCACCTCTCGGCCGCGCCCTACCTGCACGAGCAGCTGGGCGGGCTGACCGGCATCGGTGCCAAGATCACCGTGGTGCAGGACGTCTTCGGCAAGGCGTTCAATGCCGGCACCGAGTTCGCCCGGGACGGCAGCCAGTTCGACCGCCTGTTCGAGGAGGGCGACACCTTCGCTATCGGCAACCTGGAAGGGCGGGTGCTGCACACTCCCGGTCATACCCCGGCCTGCCTGACCTATGTGATCGGTGACGCCGCCTTCGTGGGCGACACCCTCTTCATGCCCGACTACGGCACCGCCCGCTGCGACTTCCCCGGCGGTGACGCCCGCACCCTCTACCGCTCCATCCAGAAGGTGCTGGCCCTGCCCGGGGAGACTCGTCTCTTCCTGTGCCACGACTACAAGGCGCCGGACCGCGAGACCTACCAGCACGAGACCAGCGTGGAGGAGCAGCGTCGCCTCAACGTCCACGTGCACGAGGGCATCAGCGAGGAAGAGTTCGTGAAGATGCGCACCGAGCGGGACGCCACCCTCGACATGCCGCGGCTGATCCTGCCATCGGTGCAGGTCAATATGCGCGCGGGCCACATGCCGCCCGCCGAGGACAACGGCCAGGTCTATCTCAAAGTGCCGATCAACAAGTTCTGAGTGGCCCAGGAGACAAGATTCCATGCAGATCCATGAACTAGAACCTGGCTTCGCCATCACCGAGGCCATCACCCCCGCCGATCTCGAGGAGGTCGCCCGGCGCGGCTTCCGTTCGGTGGTCTGCAACCGTCGCCCCGGCGAGGCCGAGGATCACCCGGACGATCGTGCCCTGAGCGAGCGGGCCTCCGAGCTCGGCCTTGAGTGGCGCTGCATCCCGGTCACTCCGGGCGAGTACAGCGAGGCGGACATCGCGGCCTTCGGAGAGGCGCTGGAGAGCCTGCCCACGCCGATCCTGGCCTTCTGTCGAACCGGCAAGCGCGCCGTCCACCTCTGGGCTCATTCCCGCAGCCAGGGCGAGAGCTGCGATATCCCGGCGCTGCTGGCCGCGGCCCGCGCCGCCGGGCATGACCTGGAGGAGCGTCGCCCGCTGCTGGAAGCCGCCGGGAAACGCTGAGCGATGAATCCCAAGCGCTACCTCCCCATCCTGCAGTGGCTGCCGCATTACGGTCGGCGGACCCTGGGCAGCGACCTGCTGGCAGCGGTGATCGTCACCATCATGCTGATCCCGCAGTCGCTGGCCTACGCCATGCTGGCCGGGCTGCCACCGGAAGTCGGGCTCTACGCCAGCATCGCCCCGCTGGTGATCTACGCGATCTTCGGCACCAGCCGCACCCTGGCGGTGGGGCCGGTGGCGGTAGTCTCGCTGATGACCGCGGCGGCGGTGGGGCAGGTGGCGCCCCAGGGCACGCCGGAATATCTGGGCGCGGCCCTGGTGCTGGCGCTGATGTCGGGGCTGATCCTCACCCTGATGGGGGTGGCGCGGCTGGGCTTTCTGGCCAACTTTCTCAGCCACCCGGTGATCTCGGGCTTCATTACCGCCACCGGCCTGATCATCGCCGCCGGCCAGCTCAAGCATGTGCTGGGGGTGGAGGCCGCCGGCCACAACCTGCTGGAAGTGGGAGGGAGCCTGGCCGCCAACCTGGGGCAGGTGAACGCCCCGACCCTGGTGATCGGCGTCTCCGTGCTGGCCTTCCTCTATGCCGCCCGGCGCTGGCTCAAGGGCGGGCTGATGGCGTTGGGCGTGTCGGCGCGGTCGGCGGACATGCTCACCAAGGCGGCTCCCATCCTGGCGGTGGCGGTGACCACCCTGGCCACCTGGTGGCTGGGGCTGGACGCCCTCGGCGTGGCGGTGGTCGGCAAGGTGCCGGCGGGCCTGCCGCCGCTGACCCTGCCCGGCATCGAGCTCGACCTGTGGCGCGAGCTGTTCATGGCGGCACTGCTGATCAGCGTCATCGGCTTCGTGGAGTCGGTGTCGGTGGGGCAGACGCTTGCCGCCAAGCGTCGCCAGCGCATCGATCCCGACCAGGAGCTGGTGGGCCTGGGCACCTCGAACATCGCCGCCTCCTTCACCGGCGGCATGCCGGTGACCGGCGGCTTCGCCCGTTCGGTGGTCAACTTCGATGCCGGCGCCGAGACGCCGGCGGCCGGGGCCTTTACCGCCGTTGGCATCGCTGCCGCAGCGCTGCTGCTCACCCCGCTGATCGCCTACCTGCCCATCGCCACCCTGGCGGCCACCATCATCGTGGCGGTGCTGTCGCTGGTGGACCTGCCGGCGATTCGCCGCACCTGGGGCTACTCCCGCTGTGACGCCGCGGCCATGCTGGTGACCATCGCCGTCACCCTGGGCAGCGGGGTCGAGAGCGGCCTGGTGGCGGGGGTGGGGCTGTCGCTGGCGCTGCATCTCTACTATACCAGCCGCCCCCACAGCGCCGTGGTGGGGCGGGTGCCCGGCACCGAGCACTTCCGCAACGTGCAGCGCCATGCGGTGGAGACCGACGAGCGGCTGGCCATCCTGCGGGTCGACGAGAGCCTCTACTTCGCCAACGCTCGCTACCTGGAGGACACGGTGATGGCGCTGGCCGCGCGCCAGCCGGGCCTCGAGCACATCGTGCTGGCCTGCCAGGCGGTCAACGTCATCGACGCCTCGGCGCTGGAGAGCCTGGAGGTGATCTGCGCGCGGCTCAAGGACGCCGGGGTCTCGCTGCATCTCGCCGAGGTGAAGGGGCCGGTGATGGACCGGCTGCAGCATACCGACTTCTGCCGGGAGCTCACCGGCCGGGTGTTTCTAAGCACCTACGACGCCTGGCGAACCCTGCACGGGGCCGAGCCGGGCATGGGGGCTCGCTGCGGCCAGCTTTGTGGGAGGGAGCTTTAGCTCCGGTTCGACGCTTCGACGAAGTAGCGCGCAGCGCTACCCATCGGGCGCCTGCGGCGCCTTCGCCCGGCTGAGCCGGCCTCCCACCAAAAAGCTTGCCAAACTTGTTCACGCTAAAGTGCGAAGAACCCTTTGTTTAATTGTGCAACACCGCACCGATTGGGAGGAATGTAAACATGGATTGGATTGCAAGTGTACAGGGGCTGATCGGCGGCGTGCTGATCGGGCTCTCCGCCGTCTGGCTGATGGCCACCCTGGGGCGCATCGCCGGCATCAGCGGGATCGTAGGCAACCTCATTACCGTTCGCCCCAAGGGCGACAGCGCCTGGCGGGTGGCCTTCGTGCTGGGGCTGATCAGCGGCCCGCTGCTGCTGATGCTGCTGGGGGGTGGCCTGGGCAATGTCGCCGGCGCCCCCGGCGAGGTGGTGGGGGCGCCGGCGGGCGGCGTGCCGCTGATGCTGCTGGCCGGTGTGCTGGTGGGCCTGGGCACCGGGCTTGGTAGCGGCTGCACCAGCGGCCACGGCGTGTGCGGCCTCTCCCGGCTGTCGCCGCGCTCCATGGTGGCGACGGTGACCTTTCTGGTCTGCGCCATCGTCACCGTCTATGTCGTCCGTCATGTGATCGGAGGTGGCGCATGAAGACCGAGACCCTGCGTACCGTCATGGGCTATATCGCCGGGCTGCTGTTCGGCCTGGGGCTGGCGCTGGCCGGGATGACCGACCCGGCCCGGGTGCTGGGCTTCCTGGATATCGCCGGCGCCTGGGACCCCACCCTGATGTTCGTGCTGGGCGGGGCGGTGGTGACCACCTTCATCGGCTATCGGCTCGTGTTCCGGCGCCTGCGGCCGCTGTTCGGCGACGCCTTCCAGCTGCCCACCCGCCGGGACCTCGACGCCCGGCTGATCGGCGGCTCGGCGCTGTTCGGCATCGGCTGGGGGCTCTCCGGCTACTGCCCGGGGCCAGCCATCGCCTCGGTGGGCGGCCTGACCGCGCCGCTGCTTGCCATGCTGGTGGCCATGGTCGCCGGCTGGTTCCTGGCCAGGGCGATACCCTCCTCCCGCTGATCGTCACCGCATCCCACTTCTTTCCCCGCCGGCAACCCCGGCGGGGTTTGTGTGTTTAGAAAACATGATTTAGATCAATAAAACTTGGTTTCCAGTTGAACGTAAAGGTCATCTTAATCCCTTGCTAATCCTGGGCTGCGACCCTGCCTGCATCGAGAGGAACCCGCTATGCACGTACTGCTGATCGAAGACGATGCGCTGGTGGCATCGGGCATCCAGGCTGGCCTGGGAGTTCATGGCTTCGTGGTTGACCATGTCGACAGCATGGCCGATGCCCGCTGCGCCATGTCAGCGGTCTCCACCGATGTGGTCGTGCTCGACCGGGGTCTGCCGGATGGCGATGGCCTGGCGCTGCTGGAGGCCTGGCGGACGCAAGGCATCGACGTGCCGGTGCTGGTGCTGACCGCGCGGGATGCCGTTCCCGACCGGATCGAAGGGCTGCAGGGAGGCGCTGATGACTATCTGGTCAAGCCCTTCGATCTGGATGAGCTCGTAGCGCGTCTGCAGGTGCTGCTGAGGCGCTCGGCCGGACGCGCCAGCACGGTGATAGTGCACGGGGCGCTGCGCCTCGATCCGCTGGCCCGGGAGGTCAGCCTAGACGGTCGGCCGGTGGCACTGACGCGACGCGAGCTGGTGCTCCTGGAAACCTTCCTGCAGTCGCCGCGCAGCGTGCTTTCCGCCGACCAGCTCAAGGATAGCCTCTACGGCATGAGCGACGAGGTGGGGAGCAATGCACTCAATGTGCATATCCACCACCTGCGCCGCAAGCTTGGCAGCGGAGTGATCGAGACGGTGCGCGGGCTCGGCTACCGGCTGGGCAAGCCCGGCGAGAGAGGGCATGTCGCACCCCACGGGAGGCGTGGATGAGCCTGCGTGCCCGGCTGCTGATCACCCTGGGGCTGACCCTGTTGCTGCTGTGGGGGCTGGCCGCCGCCTGGATGATGCGTGACCTGCACCAGCAGGTGGTGGCCACCCTGGACCAGCGCCTGGCCCAGTCCGCGCGCATGGTGGCCGGCCTCATGGCCCAGCTGCCCGAGGAGGTATGGCTGCAGGCGGATCGCCGGGCGCTTTCCATTCCCCCCATCGAGGGGCTTGCCTGTCAGGTGCATTCGCCCCGCGGCGAGATCATGGCGCGCACCCATTCCGATCTGGAGAGCATTCTTCAGGCCGGCGAGCGAGGGCACACCTACCGAGAGGCCGAGGGGGTTACCTGGCGCGTGTTCATCTATGAGCGGGGCGGGCTGACCATCACCACCGCCGACCGCATGGATGAGCGCGACATGCTGCTGCGCGACGTGGTCATGGTGGCAGTGGTGCCTTTCGTGGTGGCGCTGCTGGGGAGTCTGGTGGCGCTGTGGTTTGGCGTGGTGCGTGGGCTGGCACCCCTGCGGCGGTTGAGCGTGTTGCTGGCCGGGCGGCACCCGGATGCGCTGGAGCCGGTGACCACGGCCGGGGTGCCGGCGGAGGTCCGGCCGCTGGTGGTAGCGCTCAATACGCTGCTGGACCGGGTCAGTCAGGCCTTCCAGCGTGAGCAGCGCTTCACCAGCGACGCGGCTCATGAGCTACGCACCCCGCTGACTGCCATCAAGACCCATCTGCAGGTGGCCAGGCGCGTGGAAGGCGTGGCGGCACAGACCGCCGTGGCACACGCCGAGGAGGGGGTAGGGCGCCTGTCACGCACGCTCGACCAGCTGCTGATGCTGGCGCGTCTGGAGGGCCGGGGGCGCTTCGATGATGGGGAGCCCAGTCGGGTCGCTGAGGTGATGGAGCTGGCCCTGCGCGATAGCGGGTGTCAGCCGCAGCGTTTCACGCTTCCCGGTGCCTGGCCCGAGGTGGAGCTGGACTTGCCTCGCGAGCTGGCCGTTGCCGCGCTGCGCAATCTCATCGATAACGCCCTGCGTCACGGCGACGACGTCACGCCGATCGTGCTGGATGCCAGCCTCGATGAAGCCGGCAACGAGCTGACATTCACCGTGCGTAACCGGGGGAAGCGGCTGGATGAGCCGGCGCTGGCCCAGATGTCGCAGCGCTTCTGGCGGGCCAGCAAGCAGCAGGGCAGCGGCCTGGGCCTGGCCATCGTGGTGGCCATCGCCGAGCGCTTCGCCGGAAGGCTCGATTTTGCCCGCCCCGAAGCGGGCGGGCTGGATGCCCGCCTGACCGTTCCGGTCCGGCGGGGTCGCTGAACCCCTGCCAGGGGCTCATGACACAACGAGGGGGAACGACATGATCAGCAAGAGGATCACGAGTGGGCTCGGCCTGCTGCTGTGCGCAGGCCTGGTCAGCGGCCAGGCGGTAGCGCTAGAGGGCGATGCCGAGCGTGGCCAGGCGGCCGCGGTGGCTTGCGTGGCCTGCCATCAGGCCGACGGCAGCGGAAAGAATGTGCCCGACGGGGAGTCCTGGCCACGGCTGGCGGGCCTGGATGCCGGTTACCTTGCCAAGCAGCTGCATGATTACCAGGCCGGACGGCGACAGAATGCCAGCATGCAGCCCTTCGCCAACATGCTCGATGCGCAGCAGATTGCCGACGTGGCGGCCTACTACAGCCAGATGCCGGTCTCTCGGGCCCAGGGGGGCGACGTCGAGGATGCCCTGTTGGCGCGGGGCGAGCAGCTGGCCCTGCGCGGCGATTGGGACGCCTACATCGTCTCCTGTGCAAGCTGCCATGGCCCTCGCAACGAGGGTGCCGGCAGCCACTTCCCGGGCATCGCCAGTCAGCACGCCGGTTATATCGAGGCTCAGCTGCGCGCCTGGCAGGCCGACGAGCGCGACAACGATCCGCAAAATCTCATGGGGGCCATCGCCAAGCGCATGAGTGACGAGGATATCCGCGCCGTTTCCGCCTGGCTGGCCAGCCAGGCCGTTGCGTTCGAATAAAGGGAGCAGATCATGAAACTTCACAGGACAACCCTGGCCGTGGCCTGCGTGGCGCTGGCCGCCGGCATTAACCTGTCCGCTTTCGCCGACGCCAGGCACGAAGCGGTCGAGACCCTGGTGGCGCTGGGCTATCCGGCCCCGCAGGAGGGGGAGCTGGTCCACATTCCGCCGACCATGGCTGACCTCGACGCCTCCGACCTCCACCCAGAGACCAAGCGGGTCATTCGCCGCGGCTATGACCTCTTTACCGATACTCAGCAGCTACGCGGCGAGAACGTGTTCAACGACATGAACTGCTCGAGCTGCCACCTGGGCGAAGGGCGCCAGCCGTTCAGCGCACCGATCTGGCCGGCGGCGGTCCTGCTGCCCAACTTCCGCGGCAAGAATCAGCACGTCAACAACCTGGAGGAGCGCATCGCCGGCTGCTTTGCCTACTCCATGAACGGCACGCCTCCGGCGTATGGCAGTGACGATATGCTGGCGCTTTCTGCCTATCATCAGTGGCTGGCCAAGGGGGTGGCCATGTATCCCGACCAGCCGATCTATGGCCGTGGTTTTCCGGCCCCCGAGCGTCCCGAGGAGCTCAGCTACGCGCGCGGTGAGCAGGGCTATCTGGAGCACTGCGCCATTTGTCACGCCGAGGATGGCGCCGGTTACTTCCAGGACGGCGAGTATGTCTTTCCGGCAACCTGGGGGGATGGCTCCAACAACTGGGGGGCGGGCATCGTGCGCACCTTCACCGCGGCCGGGTTCATCCAGAACAACATGCCGCTGGGTCAGCCCAACTCGCTCTCTGATCAGGAGGCGTGGGATATCGCCTACTACATGGTTCAGCAGGAGCGTCCTCAGGACCCGCGTTACACCGGCGACGTGGCCGAGACCCTGGAGCGCTTCGGCCCGACGTTCCATCGCCACTCTCACTATGGGCAGCGGCGCGAGCATGACGGCCACCGTCTAGCCGACCATGCCAACTGGGGAGAGAAGGGCGACGAGATCAAGCCGTGGAATATCGGCGTACCGCGTTTCGAGACCCTTGCAGACTGAGGCCCGCCGGCTCAGAAGCGGCAGGCCCATGGCAAGGCCCCGCCTGGAGAGTCGAGCCAGGCGGGGCCTCGAGTGTTGGCAGCGTGCCGGCCTGGTGCGAGGCGCTGCCGCTGCAGCCGCTGATACCGTTTGACGCCACGCCACACCACGGCGCCGCTGCCCGCTGCCATTCCCTTCAGCCTCGAAGACTATCTCGAACTGGTCGAGACCACCGGCCGCTGCCAGCGTTCCGACAAGCGCGGGCTGATCGAAGGCCGCGTGCCCCGGCTGCTCGACCGGCTGGGCATCGACCCCGAAGCCTTCATCGCCGCTTCCACCACGCTGCTCACGCGTTTTGGCAGCGCCGTGGGCACCCCCGAGAGCCTGACTGCCTGCTGTGCCGCCCGCCAGGCTCGCCACCTGCGCGGGATGCGCGCGGCGGGCGAGCTGTATGAACGCCGGGCGGCGTGAGGGGGCGGCGTATCGTACTAATTGCCGCCCTGGGGCTACCCCAGGGCGGCTGTGTGCCGTTCGTGCCGATTATTTGACCGGAGCTTCGCTATGCACGGTTTCACTGCCTTCAAGTATTTCGGCGCCGAGCGAGCGGTGCAGTGCCTCAAGGGTGGCACCCTATATCTGGCGAGCCCTGACCAGCTGAACGACGCCCTGGAGGCGCGTTTCAACACCGCCAGTACGGAAGCCTATCTGGCCATTCAGCCGTGCGCTTCCGGCCGTGAGAGCGGTTCAATCGTCAGGCGCAGCCCCAGGGCATTGGCCACCTTGCTGATAGTGGAGAAGGCCGGGTTGCCTTCGCCGGACAGGGCCTTGTAGAGCCCCTCGCGGCTCATGCCCACCTCCTTGGCGAGCTGGCTCATGTTGCGGGCGCGAGCGATGTCACCCAGCGCGGCGGCAAGGAGCGCGGGATCGTTCTCCTCCATCACCGCCTCGAGGTAGGCGGCAATGTCCTCCTCGCTCTGCAGGTAGTCCGCAGCGTCGTAGTGGCTGAAGCTGGCGGCTTGCTCAGTCATGACGTTACTCCTTCCATTGCGCAGCAAGGGTTTTGGCTTGATCGATGTCGCGGGCCTGGCTGGCTTTATCGCCACCGCAGAGCAGCACCACGATCACGGGCCCTCGAGTGATGTAGTAGACGCGGTAGCCGGGACCATAGGGAATGCGCAGCTCCGAGATGCCTTCCCCGACCGGCTTCACGTCGCCGGGATTGCCCAGGCTCAGGCGCCGAATACGGGCCGTGATCCTGGCGCGAGCGCGTGTATCCCGCAGCCCGCGCAGCCACCGATCGAAGACATCGGTTTTTATGAGTTCGATTATCTGATAACTCTAGTTAACAGCCAAGGATGTGTCAACCATGGTTCACACATCAGGCAGACAGAGGCCGCTCGAGAGAGCGGCCCGGAGCGAAGAAAGGACTGGAGCGAAGAAAGGACAGCCACTTTGTTGACCGCGCACCAGGGGATGCAGCCGATCCTGCCGCCCCTGCCGGCCAGCCTGGCAGGGGCGTTTATCGGTAGATCGGTGCCTCAGGGCGCCTCGCCGCCCATCATCTCCTTTAGGCGGTCCGGCTCGGGCATGCCGTCCACCCGCTCCAGGCGGCCATTACGCTGAAAGACGGTAGTGGGAGTGGCATACAGCCCCAGTTCGTCGAACAACCCGTTGTTGCGATAGATCTGGTCCTCGATCTCCCGGGGCTGGGCCGAGGGGGCTATCTCGTCGCCGCCGCTGTGGGCGTGCAGGGCGGCCTCGGGGTCCTCGGCGCCGAGTAGCGCCGAGGCCTTGGCCGGGCTGTTCTGCTGCAGGATGCCAACCATGACATGGCGCAGCTGCACCTCGCCGGCCTCCACCCAGGGCCGGGCGGCTTCCCAGAACCGGCGGCAGTAAGGGCAGTTGGGGTCGGTGAAGGTGTAGAGCACCCTGGGAGCCTCGTCGCTGCCGTCGGCGATCCAGGCGCTTGCCTCCAGCCGCTGCCAGACGTCGGCTTCCTGGGGAGCGCGTACCAGCTCATCCAGCGGCGCCTCGCTGAGGTCGTTGCCCTCGGCGTCGATCATGGTGCCGACAATGGCATGCTCGCCATCGGGGGTGAGGTAGACGGCCATCTCACGGCCCTGGTGGCTCGCGGCGAAGCCGGTAAGCCCGCCGGGGGCCTCGAAGGTGCCGTGAATCTCGAGCCCCTGATCGGTCAGGGCACGCACCGGCGCCGGCCAGTCGTCGGCGTAGGCCAGCGGAGCGGCGGCGAGAGCGGCCAGGGCGGCCGTAAGCAGCGCGTTGCGACGCACCATGTCGGTTATCCTCAAGTGGGGTGGGTAGGGCGCTTATTGTGCCAGCTCGACCAGTTCCACGCGCCGGTTCTGGGCACGACCGCTCTCCGTGCGATTGGTGGTGATAGGCGCCATCATGCCGGCGCCAGCACTCTGCAGCCGGTCTCCGGCGATGCCATGCTCATTGCGCAGCCATTCGACGACCGCCTGGGCGCGCTCCATGGACAAGGTCAGGTTGTAGTCGACACTGCCCACGTTATCGGTATGCCCTACCACCATGAGCCGCATGGTGTCCTGCGCCTGCATCAGCGAGGCGATGGTGGACAGCGCCTCGGCGGATTCGGGCAGGATCCTGTCGCTGTCGAACTCGAAGAGGATATCCTGAACGGCCACGCGGCCGTCCTGGATCAGCCCCGCTTCCATCTCGTCGGCCGTCAATGGAATGTGCTCCATGGCGGTATCCATCTCATCGGCGGTGACGATGCCTTTGGCAACCGAGGTGCCGACGCGTCGCGCATTGTAGATGGCGATGCCGGCGAGCACGCTGCCGTCGGCGGAGCGAGCGGCAATATAGCGGACCTGCCGGTCGCGGTTGCTTAGGTGGCAGCAATCCCGGGCGCCCCGTTCGAAAAGCGTTGTGCCATGCACCAGGAACAGTCGCCCGTCTCCGGCGGAAAGCTCTTCCTCGCTGGCGGCATAGAGTATCTCGAAGCCGCGCTCTTCAAGGGCTTGGAGGTAGTTGCGCTTGACGCGAAGCGTCGAGGTGTCCGGATCCCGGAAGGCGTAGCTGAGTTTCGTCACCTGGCCTTCCAATGCCTCGCTGCTCGTCAGCTCGCCGTCCTCATAGGGGCCGGTCGGGATGGCCTGGCGGTCGAAATCGACGAGGTCCTGGTAGACGATGTAGGAACCGGCCACCCGAGGAATTTGCGGATGGTCGCCCGAGCCATCGATATCTTCCTGAGCCACTGCGCCGCCGGCCAGCCCCATGGCTCCGGTCAGCAGCAATCCCCTAGCCAGTTGCTTGAAAAGCGTATCCATTGTTCTCTCCCTTGAATGGCTGTCGTTGACGGGTCATGCCAATCCTGGCAAGCCTGCCTGCCCAGCGCCAGTTGCGCCGACCAACGGATACGGTTTCCACCCGCTGCGGCGGCGTGCAAAATACCGTGTGCACAGCGCTTTTCACACGAACGCATCGGCGCCTGTGCTGGGCGGTCAGCGGGTGAGCGGGTACACTACTCTCGGCACGCCGGGTTGATTAGCAGAACAACCCGAGCTTTGGAAGCGCTGAACAAATCGCCGAGCGAGATGAAGCGCAACGCCGCGATTCGTTCGCGCCGGCATTTGTGCAGTGTTTCCCTTTCGGCCAGTTCGCCCATTGCCTATGTCCCACGAGCGGCCATGAGGTCGCACCGCTTTACGTTCGGATCGATATCATGCATTGCCCCTTTTGTGGCGCCCACGATACCCGAGTGACCGACTCCCGCCTGGTGGCCGAGGGCGACCAGGTGCGTCGCCGCCGCCAGTGCTCCTCCTGCGGCGAGCGCTTCACGACCTATGAGACCGCCGAGCTGGTGATGCCGCGGGTGGTCAAGGCCGACGGCTCCCGGGAGAGCTTCAACGAGCAGAAGCTGCGCGCCGGCATGCTGCGCGCCCTGGAGAAGCGACCGGTCAGCGCCGAGGCCATCGAGGCGGCGGTGGAGCGTATCCGCCAGACCCTGCGCGCCCGCGGGGAGCGGGAGGTCCAGGCCCGCGACATCGGCGAGGCGGTGATGCAGGCCCTCAAGGGACTGGACCAGGTCGCCTTTATCCGTTTCGCCTCGGTCTATCGCCGCTTTCAGGACATCGACGAGTTTCGCGCCGAGATCGACCGCCTGTCTCAGGAACCCGACCAGACGCCGGGTGGCGATGGCGATGTCCGCTGACTCCTCGCCCAGTCCGTCACCCGCTCCCTGGATGGCCCGGGCGCTCGCGCTGGCGCGTCGCGGGCTCTATACCACCGACCCCAATCCCCGCGTGGGCTGCGTGCTGGTCCGCGACGGCCGCGTTGTCGGCGAGGGCTTCCACGAGCGGGCCGGTGAGCCCCACGCCGAGGTGCACGCCCTGCGCGCCGCCGGCGAGGCCGCCCGGGGGGCCACCGCCTACGTCACCCTGGAGCCCTGCTCCCACCATGGCCGCACCGGCCCCTGCGCGGTGGCGCTGATCGAGGCCGGCGTGAAGAAGGTGGTGGTCGCCATGGCCGATCCCAATCCCCGGGTAGCCGGCAACGGCATTGCCATGCTGCGCGAGGCCGGCATCGCGGTGGAGGTGGGGCTGCTGGAGGAGGAGGCCAGAGCCCTCAACCCCGGCTTCATCCAGCGCATGACCCTGGGCCGCCCCTATGTGCGCTTGAAGATGGCCATGAGCCTGGACGGCCGCACCGCCATGCGCTCCGGCGAGTCCCAGTGGATCACCGGGCCCCACGCCCGCCGCGAGGTGCAGCGGCTGCGGGCCCGTTCCAGCGTGGTGATGACCGGGGTGGAGTCGGTGATCTTCGATAACTCGCGGCTCACCGTGCGTGCCGACCAGCTGGGCCTGGCCAACGCCGAGGCCGTGGCCGAGCGCCAGCCGCTGCGGGTAGTGGTCGACACCCGGCTGCGGCTGCCGCTGGCCGCCGCCTGCCTGCGCGAGCCGGGGCGTACCCTGGTGGCCACGGTGAGCGGCTGCGACGACGACAAGCGCCGACGCCTGGAGGAAGCCGGGGCCGAGGTGCTGGCGCTGCCGCCCTGGGAGGATGGCCGGGTCGATCTGGAGGCGGTACTGCGCCACCTGGCCGCCCACGAGCAGGCCAACGAGGTGCTGCTGGAGACCGGGGCGACCCTCGCCGGCGCCATGCTCGACGCCGGCCTGGTCGACGAGATGCAGCTGTTCGTGGCGCCAACCCTGCTCGGCGGCGAGGCGCGGCCGCTGTTCGCGCTGCCGGGGCTGGAGCGCATGGCTCAGCAGCGCCCGCTGGAGATCCTCGATATCCGCGCCATCGGCCGCGACTGGCGCATCACCGCCCGGCCCCGGTAGCGCGCTACTGTGCGGTAGCGAGGGGAGTCTTTCACTTTGGTAGGATAATGCCGTGTGGGAGGGCGGCTTTGCCGCGCGAAGGCGCCGACAGGCGCCCCAATGGCAGCGCTGCGCGCTGCTTCGCCCGCTGAAGCGGCCTCCCACAGTGGCGCCCGGGGCCGCGCCAAGGTACCCTGACGCCCATTCGAGGCGGGGCGTCGACCTTCGGCAACGGTTATGTTGCGGTCGGGCGACGCCCTGCACGCTGAACCATTCGGAGATTCCATGGTGCAATCTTCCCAGGGGGGCCTGGCCCCCATCGAAGACCTGATCGAGGACATCCGTCAGGGCAAGATGGTCATCCTGATGGATGACGAGGACCGCGAGAACGAAGGCGATATCATCATGGCCGCCGAGAAGGTCGAGGCCGAGCATATCAACTTCATGGCTCGCCACGGCCGCGGCCTGATCTGCCTGCCCATGACCCGCGAGCGCTGCGAGCGGCTCAAGCTGCCGCTGATGGTAAGCGACAACGGCTCCGGCTTCGGCACCAAGTTCACGCTCTCCATCGAGGCGGCCACCGGGGTGACCACCGGCATCTCCGCCGCCGACCGGGCGCGTACCGTGCAGGCCGCGGTGGCCCCCGACGCCCGGGCCGAGGATATCGTCCAGCCCGGCCACATCTTCCCGCTGATGGCCGAGCCGGGCGGGGTGCTGCGCCGCGCCGGCCATACCGAGGCCTCCTGCGACCTGGCGGCGCTGGCCGGCTTCGACCCCAGCGGCGTGATCTGCGAGATCATGAACGACGACGGCAGCATGGCCCGGCGCCCTGAGCTCGAGCGCTTCGCCGCCGAGCACGGCCTGAAGATGGGCACCATCGCCGATCTGATTCACTACCGGATCCACAACGAGCACACCGTGGAGCACCTGGAAGCCACGCCGGTGAAGACCGCCTTCGGCGAGCTGACCCTGCATGTCTTCCGCGACAGCATTCAGGGCACCCACCATCTGGCGCTGGTCAAGGGGCGCCCGCACCCCGACCAGCTGACCACGGTGCGGGTTCACCTGGCCGACGTGATGCGCGACCTGCTCTGCCTGCAGAAGGGCGAGGGCGGCAGCTGGACCGCCCACGGCGCCATCGAGCAGGTCGCCGCCGCCGAGCACGGCGTCTTCGTGCTGCTCGACGACGGCCGGCAGCGCCAGGACCTGCGCGACTACCTGGAGGTGTTCCTGGAGCGCCGCCGCCCGCCGCGCACCAGCGACTCCGACGGCGCCGGCAACTACCTGACCATCGGCACCGGGTCGCAGATCCTGCGCTACCTCGGGGTGGGGCGCATGCGTCTGCTCAGCTCGCCGTGGAAGTTTTCCGCGCTGTCCGGCTTCGATCTCGAAGTGGTCGAACTGGTCGGGCCGGGCGAGCATGACGCCGCGTCCGACGCCTGAGCCGCGCGGCGTTCAGAATCTTAAACCGTATTTCGCAGGACAATCCGAATGCATACCCTGTCCCAACTCGAAGGCAACTTCGTCGACGTCGATGGCCGCTACGTGATCGTGGTGGGCCGCTTCAATCATCACGTGGTCGACAGCCTGGTGGAAGGTGCCGTCGATAGCCTGACCCGCCATGGCGTGGACCCCGAGCATATCGACATCGTCCATGTGCCGGGCGCCTGGGAGCTGCCGCTGGCGGTCAAGCGCGCCCTCAAGGTGGCCCGTCCCGACGCGGTGATCGCCCTGGGCGCGGTAATTCGCGGCGGCACCCCGCATTTCGAGTACGTGGCGGGCGGCTGCAACGCCGCCCTTGGCAACCTGCAGCTCGAGTTCGAGACCCCGGTGGCCAACGGCGTGCTGACCGTCAACTCCATCGAGCAGGCCATCGAGCGCTCCGGCACCAAGGCCGGTAACAAGGGCGCCGAGGCGGCGATGGCGGCCATGGAGATGGTCTCGCTGCTGCGCGGCCTGGGCGATGACGAGCCCGATGCAGGAGAGGCGTCATGAGCGCAGGGCGTTCTCCCCGTCCGCCCTCGGCGGGCCAGCAGGCGCGCCATGCGGCCCGCGAGCTGGCCGTCCAGGGGCTCTACCAGTGGCAGATGACCGGCAAGTCGATCACCGCGGTGGAGGCCGAGTTTCGCGGCCAGCTGCCCGACGACGACCTGGAGGATCATGAGAACTGGACCAAGGTGATGCAGATCGCCGACCAGGCGCTGTTTCGCGAGCTGCTGCACAATGTGGCGCGCGACCGTGCTGAGCTGGACGCGGCCATCGCGCCGTTGCTCGACCGGCGCCTGGTGGACCTCGACCCCATCGAGCTGGCGATCCTGCGCCTGGGCGCCTACGAGCTGACCAAGCGCCTGGAGGTGCCCTACCGGGTGGTGATCAACGAGGGCGTGGAGCTCGCCAAGTCCTTCGGTGCCACCGACGGCCACAAGTACGTCAACGGCATTCTCGACAAGCTGGCCGCGCGGCTGCGCAGCGCCGAGGTCAGCGCCCGTCGTCGCTGAAGGTGCCAAGGTGGCCAGTGAATTCGACCTGATCGCCCGCCACTTCACGCCCGCCGCCTCCGGCCCGGAGGCCGGCGTGGGACTGGGCGTGGGCGACGACTGCGCGCTGCTGGCGCCCCGCGCCGGCCAGCGGCTGGCGGTGAGCGTCGACACTTCGGTGGCCGACGTGCACTTTCCCGCCGACGCCCCCGCCGAGGCGATCGGCCACCGCGCCCTGGCGGTGAGTCTCTCCGACCTGGCGGCCATGGGCGCCGAGGCGCGCTGGTGCCTGATGGCCTTGGCGCTGCGCGATGCCGACGATGCCTGGCTGGCCGACTTCGCCCGCGGCTTTCACGCCCTGTGCGCGGCCACCGACACGGCCCTGGTGGGCGGCGACGTGACCCGCGGCACGCTCTCCATTGGGGTAACGGTGATGGGCGAGGTGCCTCCCGAGCTGGCCCTGACCCGCGGCGGCGCTCGCTCCGGCGACCTGGTGGCGGTCACCGGCGCCCTGGGCGGCGGGGCCGGGGGGCTGGCGGCCTGGCAGCGTGGCGAGCGCGACCCCAACCATCCGCTGCTGAGGCGCTACCTGCGCCCCCAGCCCCGCCTGGCCGCCGGGCTGGCGCTGCGCGGGCTGGCCAGCGCCGCCATCGATATTTCCGACGGCCTGCTGGCCGACCTGGGTCATGTGCTCGAGGCCTCCGGCGTCGGCGCCCGGCTGGAGGTCGAGGCGCTGCCCCTGGCCGCGGGCCTGGAGGCGATGCTGGGCCGCGAGGCCGCCCGCGAGGCCGCCCTGGGCGGCGGCGACGACTATGAGCTGCTGGTCAGCCTGCCGCAGGATGCGATGGCCGAGGCGCGCCGGCGCCTGGCCGGTCAGGGGCTGACGCTGACGCCGATCGGGCAGATCACCGCCGAGCCGGGCCTGGTGGGGGCCGGCGAGGTCGGCCTGCGCGGCTGGCAGCACTTCCATGCCGGGGATCACCAGGGGGGAGCGTCATGAACCGCGCCCCCGCCAGCGTCTGGCGACGCCCCGTGCACTTCTTCGCCTTCGGGCTCGGCAGCGGTGCCGTGCCCTGGGCGCCGGGGACCTTCGGGACCCTGGCGGCGATTCCCTTCTACTGGCTGATGTCCGAGCTGCCGCTGAACTGGTACCTGCTGCTGGTGGCGGTCTCCTTCGTGGCCGGGATCTGGCTGTGCGACAAGACCTCCCGCGACCTGGGGGTTCACGACCATTCGGGTATCGTCTGGGACGAGTTCGTCGGCTACTGGATCACCATGGCCGCGGTGCCCTTCTCCTGGGAGGCGGCGCTGTGGGGGTTCATCCTGTTTAGGATCTTCGATGTCTTCAAGCCGTGGCCCATCCGCTGGGCCGACCGCCGGGTGGCCGGGGGCTTTGGCATCATGATCGATGATGTCCTGGCCGGCATCTACGCCTGGAGTACGATGCACCTGTGGCTCTGGCTACACTGACAGGCAGGTGGCCAGGCGGACGTAGGGAAGCGACAAGGGAGGAGGAAGATGCGCAAGGAACGTCTCATCGTCCCTCTGCTGGCGGTGGCGCTGCTGGGCTGGATGGCCGGACAGGCCGCCTCCAGCCTGCTCTTCCAGCGTGAGATGGGGCGTGCCCTGGAGGATCTGGAGGCGCGCGGCGAGCTGGCGGTGGCGCATGTCGATGTGGAGCGCGGGTGGTGGTCCTCCACCGGCTACATCGAGCTCGAGCCGCTGTTCGGCGAGGCCTGGCGCCTCGAGCTCGACTACCGGGCACGCCACGGCATCCTCAGCACCCATCTGGACGGCGAGGCGGTGCTGCGCCATGGCCCCGAGGGCAAGCGGCTGTTTGGCGACTCCCTGGACTCCTCGGCGCCGCGCTGGGAGGCGAGCTATCATACCCTGAGCGGCACCCTGGAGGCGGGCATCCGCCTGTCTCCCCTTCGGATTACCCAGCAGGAGCGTGAGCTGCGCTTCGACGGCGGGCGGCTGACCGTCAGCGGCGAGCAGGGCAACTGGCAGCTGCGCGCCGAGCTGGCCGACTGGGAGCTCAGCGACGGCGATACCCGGCTGTGGGTGGGGCCGGCCGTTCTCAACAGCCGGTACGCCTATACCGAAGGGGCCCATACCTTCACCCAGACCGACCGTCTCAGCGTCAGCGCGCTGACCTGGCAGCAGCCGCAGCTGCGGCTCGACGCCCGGGACCTGGCGCTGACCAACCGCATGACCCTCGACGATCAGGAGCTGCGCCTGCGCCTGGATCTCGACCTGGGCGAAGTGCACAGCGCCGAGCAGGTGCTGCTCGAAGGCGAGCTGGAGGCGGAGCTGTCGCGCCTGAATGCCGATGCCCTGCGCGGCGTGATGGCCCAGCTGCGCGACCTGGCGGCCAGCGGCGATCACCGCCTCGACCGTCGTGAGGCCCTGGCATGGCTCGAACCGCAGCTGCTGCAGGTCCTGCAGGATTCACCGCGTCTCGATGTGCTGCAGCTGGTGCTCGACAGTCCCATGACCGGGCTCTCGGCGCGCATCGACGGCGCGCTGTTCTTCGACGGGCGGCGCCTGGAGTCCCTGAGCCTGGTCGAGCTCGACGACCCGGCCATGCAGGCCCAGTGGCAGCGGCGGCTCGACGGTGACTTCACCTGGCACGACCTGCCCACCGTGGTGGCGCTCTGGCTGGGGCTGCCGCTGGATACCCGTACTCTGCAGATCGACATCGGCCGCGGCCAGGTGAGGGTGAATAGTCGGCCGCTGCCGCCGCTCTGGCGCTAGGGGCCAACACCGGTTCTTCGCAGACTGGCGTGAACTGGCTCTGTGGGAGGGAGCTTTAGCTCGCGAAGTAGCGTGCAGCGCTACCCATGGGGCGCCTACGGCGCCTTCGCCTGGCAGAGCCGGCCTCCCACCTTGGAGCTTGCCAAACATGCTCACGCTAAATTCCGATGAACCCAAAAACCGCCCTGGCGACTTGAAGTTGGCGTGCCTCGCCCGCATTCCACAGGGCATTGCCTTTCGGGAGGATGCCATGAGCGAACACGACCACGACGAGCGGGACTGGCAGGAAGCCTTCGAGAATGCCTCGGACGAGGGGCCAGGCTCGGATGGCGAGGAGACCTCGCACCACGCGGTGGTCCCGGCCAGCGACTACCTGCCCGAGCGCATCTATCTGCTGCCGATTCATAACCGCCCCTTCTTCCCCGCCCAGGTACAGCCGCTGGTGATCAACCGCGAGCGCTGGGAGGAGACCATCCGGCGGGTCGGCAAGACCCCTCACCACACCCTGGGCGTCGCCTTCGTCGGCGATGCCGGGGTCGACAATCTGTCCCACGACCACTTCCCGGCGATCGGTACCGCGGTGAAGGTGCACAAGCTGCAGGGCGAGGATCAGCAGCTGCAGTTCATCGCCCAGGGCCTGCGGCGCTTTCGCATCGTGCGCTGGCTCTCCAAAACGCCGCCCTACCTGGTGGAGGTGACCTACCCCCGGGAGCCGGTGGAGGCCGAGGAGGACGAGACCCGCGCCTACGCCATGGCGATCATCAACGGCATCAAGGAGTTGCTGCCGATCAACCCGCTCTACGGCGAGGAGCTCAAGCACTACCTCAACCGCTTCAGCCCCCACGAGCCGGGTCCGCTGACCGACTTCGCCGCGGCCATCACCTCCGCCAAGGGCCACGAGCTGCAGTCGGTGCTGGCCACGCTGCCGGTGCTCGACCGCATGCAGCGGGTGCTGCCGCTGCTGCGCAAGGAGATCGACGTCGCCCAGCTGCAGACCGAGATCAGCGAGCAGGTCAACGCCCAGATGCAGGAGCGCCAGCGCGAGTTCTTCCTGCGCGAGCAGCTCAAGGTGATTCAGCGCGAGCTCGGCATCTCCAAGGACGACCGCGAGAACGACGTCGACACCTTCCGCGAGCGCCTCGAGGGCCTGGTGGTGCCCCCCAAGGTGCTCACCCGCATCGAGGAGGAGCTCGACAAGCTCGCGGTACTGGAGACCGGCTCGCCGGAGTACGGCACCACTCGCAACTACCTGGACTGGCTGACCAGCATGCCGTGGGGCGTGCAAAGCGACGATAAGCTCGACCTGGCCCAGGCGCGCACGGTGCTCGACCGCGACCACGACGGCCTCAAGGACGTCAAGGAGCGCATCATCGAGTTCCTCGCCGAGGGCACCTTCAAGGGCGATGTGGGGGGCTCGATCCTGCTGCTGGTGGGCCCGCCCGGGGTGGGCAAGACCTCGGTGGGCCGCTCCATCGCCGAGGCGCTGGGCCGGCAGTTCTACCGCTTCTCGGTGGGCGGCATGCGCGACGAGGCCGAGATCAAGGGCCACCGGCGCACCTACATCGGCGCCATGCCCGGCAAGCTGGTGCAGGCGCTCAAGGAGGTGGAGGTCGAGAACCCGGTGATCATGCTCGACGAGATCGACAAGCTGGGCCAGTCGTTCCAGGGCGACCCCGCCTCGGCGCTGCTCGAGGTGCTCGACCCGGAGCAGAACGTCGACTTCCTCGACCACTACCTGGACGTGCGCCTGGACCTCTCCAAGGTGCTCTTCGTCTGCACCGCCAACACCCTGGACTCGATCCCCGGGCCGCTGCTCGACCGCATGGAGCAGATTCGCCTCTCCGGCTACATCGCCGAGGAGAAGGTGGCCATCGCCAAGCACCACCTGTGGCCCAAGCTGCTCAAGCGCGACAAGATCCCCAAGAAACGCATCAATCTCACCGAGGCGGCCCTCAAGCAGGTGATCGAGGGCTATGCCCGCGAGGCGGGGGTGCGCCAGCTGGAGAAGCAGCTGCACCGCATCGTGCGCAAGGCGGCGGTCAAGATGCTGGAGAACGACCAGCAGACGGTGAAGGTATCGGTCAAGAACCTCGAGGCGTTCCTCGGCGCGCCGGTGTTCCGCCAGGAGCAGGTGCTCAAGGGGGAGGGCGTGGTCACCGGGCTCGCCTGGACCGCCATGGGCGGGGCGACCCTGCCCATCGAGGCCGGCAAGGTGCACTCGCTGACCCGCGGCTTCAAGCTCACCGGCAAGCTCGGCGAGGTGATGCAGGAGTCGGCCAATATCGCCTACAGCTATGTGCTGGGTCACCTGCCCGAGTACGGCGCCGATGCCGATTTCTTCGACTCCGCCTTCGTGCACCTGCACGTGCCCGAGGGCGCCACGCCCAAGGACGGCCCCTCGGCGGGGGTGACCATGGCCACGGCGCTGATCTCCCTGGCCCGCCACCGGGCCGTCGGCCGCCCCCTGGCGATGACCGGCGAGCTGACCCTGACCGGGCAGGTGCTGCCGGTGGGCGGGATCCGCGAGAAGATCATCGCCGCCCGGCGCAGCGAGATCTTCGAGGTGATCCTGCCCGACGCCAACCGCCGCGACTACGACGAACTGCCCGACTACCTCAAGGCGGGGGTGACGGTGCACTTCGCCAAGCGCTACCGGGACGTGGCCAGGGTGGTGTTCGGTTAGGCGCCCAGGCTGGCGGTGGCCCCGCCGTCGAGCACCAGTGTCTGCCCCGTGGTAAAGGTGTTCTCGGGGGCGGCGAGCTGAAGCACGGCGCGGGCCACCTCGTCGGCTCTGGCCACGCGCCCCAGCGGTGTGGCTTGCTGCCAGCGCCGCCGCGAGTCCGAGGCGGCGTCCTGCATGCCGGCGCTGACCGGCCCCGGCGCCACCGCATTGACCAGGATCCCGCGGGGCCCCAGCTCCACGGCAAGCGCCCGGGTCAGCGCCAGGATGGCCCCCTTGCTCATGGCGTAGGCGCTGCGCTCGGGCCCGGTACGCAGGCCGTGGGCCGAGGCGACGTTGACGATGCGGCCGCCTTGCGTCATCAGCGCCACCGCCCGCTGAAGGGCCAGAAAGGGGCCCGTGACGTTGACGCCCATGATGCGCTCCAGGTCGGTGGGGTCGGTATCCGCGAAGCTCGCTCGGTGAATGACGCCGGCGGCGTTGATGCAGGCGTCGAGGGAGGGGGTGTCGGCCGCGATGACCCCAAAGGCGGAGGCGATGGATGCCGGATCGCGCAGGTCCAGAGGCACAAAGCTTGCCTGCCCTGGCCAGCGCTGCAGCAGGTCGTCGAGCGCTTCGCGACCCTCGGCAAGGTCCAGCAGCCAGAGCCGGTCCCCCTGGGCCAGCAGGGCCTCGGCGATGGCCCTGCCCAGGCCGCCGGCCGCCCCCAGCAGAACGACTTGCGGTTTCTCCATGACAGAACGGTTCCTCGTCCAGAAAATCGGCATTATAGTGTTTTGGTGATCATCACTGATAACAATCACCATCAAACGCATTAATGGACACTATTGGAGATCGACATGCCTCAGTTCACCCGCCCGCTGCTGGCGACCGTGGCCGCGCTCGTGATGGGCGCAACGGCGTTCCAGGCCCAGGCCGAGACCCGCGTCACCTACAAGTCCGCTTCCGCGGGGACCGCCTACTACCAGATGGGGGTCGAGCTCTCCGAAGCGATTCGCCGCGGTAGCGACGGCGAGATCGTGGTGACCCTGGAAGAGAGTCAGGGCTCGGTGCAAAACGTCATGGAGGTCATGGCGCGCCAGGGCAACTACGTCTTCACCACGCCGCCGGGGCTGGTCACGCAAGCCTTGGAGGGGGAGGGCGCCTTCGCCGAGCGCCAGAGCCCGCGCTTCCAGGAGATCCGCGGCCTCTTCCCGATCCCGGCGATCACCATGCACTTCGTGGCGGCGGGTGACGAAGGGGTGATCGGCCTGGAGGCGCTCGAAGACAAGCATATCCTGATCGGCCGTGGGACCTTCGGTGCCCGCGAGGCGGAGCGCTATCTCGAGCTGTTCGACATGATGGATCGGGTGCGTATCGCCAGCGCCGGCATCGGCAGCGGCCCCGATGCGCTCAAGAATGGCCAGATCGATGCCTTCGTGACCGCCAGCTCCTTTCCCACGCCCAACGTCATCGAGACGGCCGCCAGCATGCCCATCAGCCTGGTCAGCCTGACCGACGAGCAGATCGAGGCGACGGGGGCGGCCCGCCAGACGATTCCGGCCGGCACCTACTCGGGCATCGACCAGGACGTCGAGACCACCTCGCTGCCGGTGATCGCCTACACCACCACCGGCATGGATGACGAGACCGCCTACACCTTGACCAAGACTTTCTGGGAGCGCCGCGACGCCATGGCCGAGGAAACCGCCTGGTGGGGCAGCATCACCCACGACATGATCGGCAACATCGCCGGCACCCTGCATCCGGGGGCGGTGCGCTACTACGATGAGGCCGGTATCGACGTTCCCGACGCGCTGCGCTGATGCCTCAACCGGGCCCCGCCCCAGGGGCCCGGACCTGTAACGGAGTCCGAATGTCTGTCATCTCTTCCCCGTCGTCGGCCAGGGCCGACGACGCCGAGGCGTCGCGCCTGCACTCGGCCTGGGTGGTGCTGGGGGCGATTAGCGTCATCTTCCATCTTGGCTTGATCTTCTACGGCCTGACCCCGGCGCTGGTCAGCCGTCCCATCCATATGGCCCTGGCGCTGCCCTGGATCCTGATCCTGCTGGCGCGGACGCGCTTCGAGCGCTGGAGCGGCTGGGTGCTCACCGTCCTGGGCGTGGCCGCCTGCGGCTATATCGCCTTTAACGAAGAGGCGCTGGCCAACCAGTTCGGCTTCATCGATACCCATTTTCAGATGGCCGTAGGGGTCTTCTTGATCGGCCTGGCGCTGGAGACGGCGCGCCGGGCGATCGGCTGGCCGCTGCCCACCGTGGCGCTGTGCGCCCTGCTGTACGGGGTGTTCGGCATGCACATCCCCGGCCAGTTTGGCCATCCCGGGATGCCCATGCAGAGCTTCGTGGGTACCCTGACCATTGCCGAGGGAGGGCTGTGGGGCTCGCTCACCGGCGTCAGCGTTGGCGTGGTGGCGATCTTCGTGATCTTCGGCGCGGTGCTCAACGCCGGGGAGGCGGGGCGCGGCTTCATGAACATGGCCGGTGCCGTGGCGGGGCGGCTCACCGGCGGCGCGGCCAAGGTGTCGGTCATCTCTTCGGCGCTGATGGGGTCCATTTCGGGGTCGGCATCGGCCAACGTGGCGTCCACCGGGGCGATCACCATTCCCTCCATGGTCCGCCTGGGCTATCCGCGCGCCATGGCCGGCGGGGTCGAGGCCGTGGCCTCTTCCGGCGGACAGATCATGCCGCCGTTGATGGGGGCAGGCGCCTTCGTGATGGTCGAGCTGACCGGTACGCCCTATACCCAGATCATGGCGGCGGCGATGCTGCCGGCGATTCTCTACTTCGCCACCGTCTGGGTGGGGATCAACGCCTACGCTACCCGTCATGACCTCAAGCCCATGCCCGAGGAGGATCGCCCCTCGGGACGCGAGGTGCTGATCACCTCGCTGTTCTTTGCGATCCCCTTTGTGATCCTGTTGGAGCGCATCTTCCTGGGCGGCTATACGCCACAGTTCGCCGCCAGTCTCGCGGTCTTCGCCGGCCTGGCGCTGCTGTTCTTCGACGTGACGCTGACCTTCTCCCTGCGCGGCTTCGCCTCACGCCTGGCCACGGCGCTGGTGACAGCGGGGCGTCAGGTGGCGGTGATCGGCTCCATCATCATCTGCGCCTCGCTGGTGATCGGGGTGCTGTCGCTGACCGGCTTGGGAGTCAAGATCACCTCGGGCATCCTGGCCCTTTCCAACGACATGCTGTGGCCGGCGCTGCTGCTCACGGCGCTGGCCTGCCTGATCCTGGGCATGGAGGTGCCGACCACGGCGGCCTACGTGATCTGCGTCTCGGTGGCAGGTCCGGCACTCACCGCGCTGGGGCTGGAGCCGCTGCTGGCCCACCTCTTCGTGTTCTGGTTCGCGCTGCTCTCGACCATCACGCCACCGGTGTGCGGTGGGGTCTTCATCGCCGCCGGCATGGTCGGCGAGAACTGGCTCAAGGTAGCCATGAAGGCCATGGCGCTGGGCATTGGGCTCTATATCATTCCGCTGGCCATGGTCGCCAACCCCGACATCATTCGACTGGCCTTCGACCCCGGCAGTGCCGTGCTCAATGCGGTCAAGATCGCGGTGGGGCTGGCGGCCATCTCCTTCGGGGTGATCGCCCGCCGGGCGGCCTGGCTGCGACTGCTGCTGATCGTGGTCGGAGCGCTGGTGATCTTCGCGGTGTAGGAAGCACGCGGTGATTGCCAACCTTGGCAACACCGCCGGGAGGCCTGCGGCCTCCAGTCGCGATCTAAAGATGCTCCTACATCAGAGGCTTGCGTCTGTAGGAGCGCCGCTCCGCGTCGCGACTGGCGCCGGCAGGCGCCCTGGAGGAGGTCACCGGCGCTGGCGGTGATCGCCAGCGCGGGCAACACCGCCGGGAGGCCTGCGGCCTCCAGTCGCGATCTGAAGATGCTCCTACATCAGAGGCTTGCGTCTGTAGGAGCGCTGCTCCGCATCGCGACTGGCGCCGGCAGGCGCCCTGGAGGAGGTCACCGGCGCTGGCGGTGATCGCCAGCGCAGGCAACACCGCCGGGAGGCTGTCGCCTCCAGTCGCCCACACAGTGTGGGAGGCCGATTCATCGGGCGAAGGCGCCGTCAGGCGCCCTGGCGGAGGCCGCAACGAGAGTTCTAAGGAGAAGAGTGATGATCTTTGCCACGCTGGGCCCCGAGGGCAACAACCACGTACTGGTGCTGGGCCGCTACCTCGAGGCCCGCGGCCTCGCCGATGCCGAGATACGGCTGATCGACGACTTTCCGGCCGCCTTCGCGGCGCTGGTGGCCGGCGAGGTGGACCGCGTGCTGCAGTGCACTGCCCACTTCAGCCATGCCGACTGCGTGGGCCGCTACATGCATCGGGCGTTTCCGGTGGATACCTTCGTGGCCGGCAGCCACCCGCTGGCGCTGCTGGCGCGCCGTGAGATCGCCGAGCCGCGTCGGGTGGCGCGCCAGCCGGCCACCCGCTACTACACCGACCTCTCCGGCTACGATGAGGAGATCGACGTGCCCACTACCGTGGGGGTGGCCGAAGGGCTGCTGGACGGTCGCTTCGAGGCGGGCATCTGCGCCCGGCAAACGCTTGAAGCCCACCCCGATACGCTACGCCTGATCGCCGACCTGGGCCCGGCGCTGGACGTCTGGGTGGTGTACGGCAGAGAGCCGCTGCCCGAGGAGAGCCCGCTGGTGCTGCCTTGAGTCGCTCGAGGCCCTTCAGCCTGGTTGAGCCGGGGCTACTCGCCCCGTTCGAGCGCTGCCAGGGCCTGATGACCGAAATCGATCATCGTGCGGTAATGCTGATGGTCGATCACGCTCTTCACGATCTCAGGATCGACATCCAGATAGTCATGCACCAGGACGTTGCGAAGTCCGATGATCTTGCGCCATGGCATGTCGCTATCGACCTTGCCGGCGTCCCTTAGCCGCTCGAAGCCGGTAACGGCATCCCGGCAGACCATCCCCGTTTCGCTTCGTGCCCAGTGCTTGGCCAGGCCGATGCAGGCTTCGATCAGGATTTGCAGGGTGCGCTCGGCGGCATGTCGCTCCAGTCGGCTCCACTGCCGCTGTTGCAGAATCGTCCTGAGGTCGGCGAGATCCTGTGCACACTCGGCAAGGTGTTGGCGTTGGGCGAGCAGGTAGGCGCTTTGGGGCGAGCTGTCAGGCATGGATGCCCTCCGGATGAAGGTAGTCGATCTCCCAGCGAGAAAGAATGCGGGATTCCTGGCGCATTCTGATCTCCCGATGGAAGTCTGCCAGCAGCGCGCCCTGGCTGAGGATGCTCCAACCCAGGGGAATGGGGGCGATCGCCAGGTCCACCACGCTTAACATATGCTCTTCCAGGCCCAGCGCGCGTTGCCACTCCAGCGCCAGCAGTTCGGGGCGAAGACGCCGCTCGAGCGGGTCTGTGATCCAGGAAGTAAAGGCAACGGCCAGGTCATAGTCGCTGTATGGTTGGTGCTCCCCGCGTGCTCTTGAGCCATAGAGCCAAATGGCCGCCAGGTCTTCGCGCTCGCGTGCCAGAGACACGATGGCTTCCAGCATGACCGCTTGCTTCGCATCTTCGTCAACTGCGGCAGATGGCATGGCGGCTTTCTCCTGGATAAGGTTGCGGCGCCGTGAAGGCTACGGACTATCTTCCTGCCAGCCGTCTCGAGGTGCAAGACGTCCAGCTCAGGGCCTGGCCTGACGGCCGGCCCCATGCCAGAATCTATGGCCAACCTGGACACCCAGACCGTGCGCCATCGCGAATGGCCGAAAACGGCGTGACTGAGCATAAGAGGACACCATGCCCGAGTATCGTTCCCGCACCACCACCGCCGGCCGCAACATGGCCGGCGCCCGCGCCCTGTGGCGCGCCACCGGCATGAAGGATGACGACTTCCACAAGCCGATCATCGCCGTGGCCAACTCCTTCACCCAGTTCGTGCCCGGGCACGTGCACCTGAAGGACATGGGGCAGCTGGTGGCCCGCGAGATCGAGAAGGCCGGCGGAGTGGCCAAGGAGTTCAACACCATCGCCGTGGATGACGGCATCGCCATGGGCCACGACGGCATGCTCTACTCGCTGCCCAGCCGCGACCTGATCGCCGACAGCGTCGAGTACATGGTCAACGCCCACTGCGCCGACGCCCTGGTGTGCATCTCCAACTGCGACAAGATCACCCCCGGGATGCTCAACGCCGCCATGCGCCTCAATATTCCGGTGATCTTCGTCTCCGGCGGGCCCATGGAGGCGGGCAAGACCAAGCTGCTCGACCATGGCCTCGACCTGGTGGACGCCATCGTCATGGCCACCGACGACAGCGTCGACGACGAGACCCTGGCGGAAGTGGAGCGCAGCGCCTGCCCCACCTGCGGCAGCTGCTCCGGCATGTTCACCGCCAACTCCATGAACTGCCTGATGGAGGCGCTGGGCCTGGCGCTGCCGGGCAACGGCACCGTGGTGGCCACCCACGCCGACCGCCGCCGCCTGTTCGAGAACGCCGGCCACCGCATCGTCGAGCTGGCCAAGCGCTACTACGAAGGCGACGAGGCCCACCTGCTGCCCCGCGCCATCGGCGCCAAGGCGGCGTTCAAGAACGCCATGACCCTGGACATCGCCATGGGCGGCTCCACCAACACCATTCTGCACCTGCTGGCCGCCGCCCAGGAGGCCGAGGTCGACTTCACCATGGCCGACATCGATCGCCTCTCCCGGGAGGTGCCGCAGCTCTGCAAGGTGGCCCCCAATACCCAGCAGTACCATATCGAGGACGTGCATCGCGCCGGCGGGATCATGGCGATCCTCGGCGAGCTCGACCGCGCCGGGGTGCTGGATACCCGGGTGCCCACCGTCTACGGTGACAGTCTCGCGCAGGCGCTCGACGAGTGGGACATCATGCGCAGCCCCAGCCCCGAGGTGGTGGAGTTCTACCGCGCCGGCCCCGGCGGGGTGCCGACCCAGGTGGCCTTCTCCCAGAGCGCCCGCTGGCCGAGCCTGGACGGCGACCGCGCCAGCGGCTGCATCCGCGACCTGGCCCACGCCTTCTCCCGGGAGGGTGGCCTGGCGGTGCTCCAGGGCAATATCGCCGTGGACGGCTGCGTGGTGAAGACCGCCGGCGTCGACGACTCCATCCTGGTCTTCGAGGGGCCGGCCCATGTGGTGGAGTCCCAGGACCAGGCCGTGGAGCATATCCTCACTGGCCAGGTGAAGGAGGGCGAGGTGGTCATCATCCGCTACGAAGGGCCCAAGGGCGGCCCGGGTATGCAGGAGATGCTCTATCCCACCAGCTATCTGAAATCCAAGGGCCTCGGCAAGGCGTGCGCGCTGCTCACCGACGGGCGCTTCTCCGGGGGCACCTCGGGGCTCTCCATCGGCCACGTCTCGCCGGAGGCCGCGGCGGGCGGCGCCATCGGCCTGGTGGAGAGCGGCGATATCATCCAGATCGATATTCCCAACCGGGCGATCAACGTCAAGCTCAGCGACGCCGAGCTCGCCGCGCGCCGCGAGGCGGAGGAGGCGAAGGGGGCGGCCGCCTGGAAGCCAAGCATCCAGCGCGACCGCAAGGTCTCTCCGGCGCTCAAGGCCTATGCGCTGCTGGCCACCTCGGCCGACAAGGGCGCGGTGCGCGATCTCTCCAAGCTCGATTGAGTCACGGCGAAGCGCCGGGGCCCCGGCGCTTCGCGACCTGGCAGGGATGCGTTGTCCATGATCAAGCACAGCTACGGCGTTGGCCTGGTCGGTTTCGGCAGTGCCGGCCGGACCTTTCACGCGCCGCTGATTCAGGCGACCGAGGGGCTCGAGCTCCTGGCGGTGGTCAGCAGCCGACCCGATGACGTCGAGGCGGCACTGCCCGAGGTGGCGGTGCTGCCCAAGGCGGCGGCGCTGTTCGCCCGGCGCGATATCGACCTGGTGGTGATCGCCACGCCCAACGACACCCACTTTCCGCTGGCCAAGGCGGCGCTGGCGGCCGGCAAGCACCTGGTGATCGACAAGCCCGTCACCGTGACCCTCTCCGAGGCGCGGCTGCTCAAGGCCCAGGCGGAGAAGGCCGAGCGGGTCGTCAGCGTCTTCCACAATCGCCGCTGGGACAGCGACTTCCTGGCCCTGCAAGCGGTGTTGAAGGCCGGCAGCCTCGGGCGGCCGGTTTCCTTGGCGCTGCGTTTCGACCGTTTCCGCCCCTCGGTCAGCGACCGCTGGCGCGACCGACATCGCCCCGGCAGCGGCATCTGGTACGACCTGGCGCCCCACCTGCTGGATCAGGTCCTGCAGCTGTTCGGCATGCCCCGGGCGATCCTGCTGGAGCTGGCCACGGTGCGCGATGGCGCCGAAGTGGATGACGACTTCCTGGCGCTGCTGGAGTATGACGGCCTGAGGGTCAGCCTGCAGGCCAGCTCGCTGGTGGCCGAGGCCACGCCCCGGGCGGTGCTGCATGGGACCCGGGGCAGCTTCGTCAAGTACAGTGGTGATCCCCAGGAAGCGTGGCTGAAAGAGGGCCGCCGGCCGACGCCGGGCTGGGGCATCGACGAGCGCCCGGGCACGCTGACCGTCAACCAGGGCGAGGAGGACAGCGTGGCCCTGGTCTCCCGGGACTATCCCGCCCCGGCGGGCGACTATCCGGCCTTCTATGCCGGCATCTTCGATGCGCTGGCAGGCCTAGCGCCCCCGCCGGTGACCCTGGACGAGGCCCTGGCGGTCATGACCCTGCTCGAGGCGGGGCTCGACAGCTACCGCCAGGGGCGCTGGATTCGGCTCAAGGAGGGGGGCGGCCGGCGGCGCCTGCACGGCCACTGAGCCCTCGCTGATGACAGGCGCGGAATGGCTACCAGCTCGGCGGGATATCCGCCTCCTGGCGCTGGCGCAGGGTGTCTCGGGCGATATAGAGCGCGGCGATGGCCCGCGCCTCGTGGAAATCCTCTCGCAGCAGCAGCGAGGGAAGTTCCTCCAGGGCGTGGGTCTCGACGATCAGGGGCTCCGGCTCGTCGCCGGGCAGGCGCCTGGGGTAGAGCTCGGTGGCAAGCAGCACCTGCATGCGGTGGCGCATGTAGTTGGGGGCCAGCGACAGTTCCACCAGCGGCTCGATGCGCTCGGCGCCGAAGCCGCACTCCTCCATCAGCTCGCGGTTGGCGGCACTGACGATGTCCTCCCCCGGGTCGATGAGCCCCTTGGGCAGGGTCAGCACATAGTCCTCGAAGCCGGCGGCGTACTCGCGGATCAGCAGCACATGCTCCGGGTCGGGCATGGCGACGATCATCACCGCACCCTGGTCGCTGCCGGTCAGCCGCTCGAAGGTGCGCTCGGCGCCGTTGGAAAAGCGCAGCTCCAGCGACTCGACATGAAAGAGGCGGCTTCTGGCCACCGACTGGCAGGACAGCACCCGGGGTTTCGGCGGCCACTGGGAATCGGGCATGGGAACTCCATTTCGGCGTGACAGGGCTGGCTGGTACAATAGCATGCCTTCCCCTTGACCCGATGCCACCCGGAGCCGCGATGATCGACTGGCGCGCCATCGACACCGTTCTGCTGGACATGGACGGCACCCTGCTGGACCTGCACTTCGACAGCCACTTCTGGCTGGAACACCTGCCGCGTCGCTACGTGGAGCTGCACCGCCTGGACGAGGCCACCCAGGAGACGGTGCGCTCGCGGATCATCCGCGAGAAGGGCACCCTCAACTGGTACAGCCTGGCCTACTGGAGCCGTGAGCTGGGGGTCGACATTCTCGCCCTCAAGCGCGAGGTGCAGCACCTGATCGGCCTGCGCGGCGACGCCCTGGATTTTCTCCGGTGGCTCAGGCATGCCCATCCGCGGGTGGTGCTGGCCACTAACGCCGACCGCGAGAGCCTGGAACTCAAGCTGCCGCTCACCGGCCTCGAGGAGTACCTGGATGCCATCGTCTCCTCGGCGGACCTGGGGGTGCCCAAGGAAGCTCAGGAGTTCTGGTTCGCGCTGCAGGAAGTGGAGCCCTTCGATCCGGCGCGCACCCTCTTCATCGATGACAATCCCGAGGTGTTGGAGAGCGCCCGCGAATACGGCGTGCGCCATCTGCTGGGCATCAAGCAGCCCGACAGCACCCGGCCGGAGAAGGAGCTCGAGGCGTTCATCGCTCTGGATCGCTTCGCCGCACTCCTGCCCGGGGAGCTGCCCGCCGAGATGCGCCGGGAGACGCCACGGGAGGGCGCCGATGAGTAGCGTCAGGCTCGACAAGTGGCTATGGGCGGCGCGCTTCTTCAAGACCCGCGCCCTGGCCAAGAAGGCCATCGAGGGCGGCAAGGTGCACTACAACGGCGCCCGGGCCAAGACCAGCAAGGGCGTCGAGGTGGGCGCTATCGTTCGCGTGCCCCAGGGCTGGGACGTCTGGGAGGTGGAGGTGGTGGCGCTCTCCGACCAGCGCCGCGGCGCTCCCGAGGCCCGCGAGCTCTACCGCGAAACCCCCGAAAGCGTCGAACGACGCAACCGAGAGGCCGAGGGGCGCAGGCTGACCCAGCAGGCGATGCAGCACCCGCTCAAGCGCCCCGACAAGAAGCAGCGCCGCGATATCCGGCGATTCAAAGAGAGCGGCGAGGACTAGCCTACACGGATGGCCTTCTTTTGGCGCTTGCGTCGCCTTCGCCGAAGCGTCGAACCGCCGAACCGCCGAACCGCCGAACCGCCGGAAGCGTCGAGACGTCGAACCGCGGCCTCCCACACTGGCTTGCTGCATCGGTGACTCGTCCCGTGGGAGGGCGATTTATCGCGCGAAGCAGCGCGCAGCGCTGCCCGAACCTGGCGCCTGCACCTATACACTCAGTTGGTAACTCACGACATGACCGACCAGATCCAACGTTTCCTTTTCGACGACACCAACGTGCGCGGCGAGATCGTCACCCTCGAGCGGGCCTACCGAGAGGTGCTCGACCGCCACGCCTATCCTCCGGCGGTCAATCGCCTGCTCGGCGAGCTGCTCGCCGCGGTGGCGCTGCTCACCGACACGGTGAAGCTCGACGGCATTCTCAGCCTCGAGGTGCGCGGGCAGGGGGCGCTGGCGCTGCTGATGGCCGAGTCCAATCCCGGCGGCGAGCTGCGCGCCATCGCGCGTCTGGCCGAGGACGCTCCCATGCCCGACGAGGGTGCCGGCTTTCGCGACCTGCTCGGCGACGGCCAGATCGTGATCACCCTGGACCCCCGCGAGGGCAACCGCTACCAGGGTATCGTGGCGCTGGACCACGACAGCCTGGCCGGCTGCCTGGAGGCCTACTTCGCCCAGTCCGAGCAGCTGCCCACCCGGCTGTGGCTCGAGGCCGACGGTGAGCGCGCCGGTGGGCTGCTGCTGCAGCGCCTGCCCGATGAGTCGCAGAACCAGGACCGTGATGCCTGGGGCCGCACCGTGCACCTGGCCGATACCATCAAGCGCGAGGAGCTGCTGGGCCTTGCGCCCCTCGAGGTGCTGCGCCGCCTCTACCACGAGGAGACAGTACGGGTGTTCGACCCCAAGGCGCTGCGCTTCGGCTGCAGCTGTTCCCGGGAACGCCTGGCCAACGCCCTGGTCAGCCTGGGGGCAGACGAGCTGCGCGAGATCCTCGCCGAACGGGGTGCCATCGAGACCCAGTGCCACTTCTGCCACACCCACTACCGCTTCGAACCGCCGGAAGTCGAGGCCCTGCTGGCCGGCGACGGCGCTCAGCCGCCGACCCTTCACTGATCCCCCGCTACGCCCGCCCTGTCATGCTGCAATGCACAAGGGCGGGTGCGGCAACCTGTCGCGATGTAGTCGGCATGTAGTAGTAAAACTACATGATCTTCGGCCAACGGCAGCGTTTCCCGCCGCGACGCTTTTTGCCATAATGGCGCCGCTTTCAGGCCGATTAGCCGACCACAAGACGGCAAGACCCGCCCGGGCTGATCGGAACCCTCACTGCAATGGCGTTACGGACGCCTGGCCCACGAGAGAGAACCGGCCGCAAGGCCCAGGAATCGACATGACCACAACCCAAGCCGCTCCTCAAGCCCACGTCAATCTCAGCAGCGCCGAGCTCATCGAGCGTGCGGTGGCGCGCGGTGAAGGCCGCCTGGCCGCCAATGGCGCCCTGGTGGTGAAGACCGGCGAGCGCACCGGGCGCTCCCCCAAGGACCGTTTCATCGTCGACGAGCCGTCCACCAGCGCCCAGATCGACTGGGGCAGCGTCAACCGCCCCTTCGATGCCGACAAGTTCGATGCCCTCTGGGGGCGCGTCGAGGAGCACCTGGGTAGCGGCGAGCATTTCGTTTCCGAGCTGCATGTGGGCAGCGACCCGGTTCACTACCTGCCGGTGCGGGTCACCACCGAGACCGCCTGGCAGAACCTCTTCGGCCGCACCATGTTCGTGCGCCCCGAGGCCTACAATGCGGCGGCCAAGGACGAGTGGACCATTCTCAACGCCGCCGGCTTCCAGTGCGATCCGGATCGCGACGGCACCAACACCGACGGCACCGTGATCATAAACTTCGCCCAGAAGAAGGTGCTGATCGCCGGGATGCGCTACGCCGGCGAGATGAAGAAGGCCATGTTCTCGGTGCAGAACTTCCTGCTGCCCGAGGCCGATGTGCTGCCCATGCACTGCTCGGCCAACGTGGGCGAGGACGGCGAGACCACGCTGTTTTTCGGTCTTTCGGGCACCGGCAAGACCACGCTCTCCGCCGACCCGGCGCGCTACCTGATCGGCGATGATGAGCACGGCTGGGGGCCGGGCACGGTGTTCAACATCGAGGGCGGCTGCTACGCCAAGTGCATCGATCTCTCCGAAAAGAACGAGCCGATCATCTGGAAGGCGATCAAGTTTGGCACCGTGCTGGAGAACGTAGTGCTCGACGACCGTCGCGAGCCCGACTACGCGGACGACAGCCTGACCCAGAACTCCCGGGCCGCCTACCCGCTGGAGCACGTCGAGAAGCGCGTAGCGGAGAATCGCGCCGGCGAGCCCAACGCCATCATCTTCCTGACCTGCGACATGAGCGGCGTGCTGCCGCCGGTGTCGGTGCTCTCCAAGGAAGCCGCCGCCTACCACTTCCTCTCCGGCTACACCGCCAAGGTGGGCTCCACCGAAATGGGCTCTTCCGCCGGCCTCGAGGCGACCTTCTCTACCTGCTTCGGCGCTCCCTTCTTCCCGCGCCCGGCCCGCGAGTATGCCGACCTGCTGATCAAGCGGGTGGCCGAGAAGGATGCCCAGGTGTATCTGGTCAACACCGGCTGGACCGGCGGCGCCTACGGCGAGGGCGGTTCGCGCTTCTCCATTCCCACCACCCGGGCGATCATCAGCGCCATTCAGACCGGCGTGCTGCGCGAGGTCGAGACCCAGAGCATCGAGGGCCTCAACCTGGCCGTGCCGGTGGCCGTGCCGGGGGTAGACTCCCGCCTGCTCGACCCCCGCGAGACCTGGGAGGACAAGGCCGCCTACGACCGTCAGCTCAAGGAGCTGGCCGCCAAGTTCGTCGAGAACTTCAAGAAGTTCGACGGCGTGAGCGACGCCATCGTCAAGGCGGGCCCCAGCCTGACCTGATCGCGCCGGGGCGAACCGCCGGCACCGGCTGGCGGTCATAACGGGGGAGGGGCCTTGGCCTCTCCCCCGTTGTCGTTGGCAGGCCGCCGGCGCACGCCGACCGCCTGGCCCCAGGAGTTCGCCGATGAAACGCCGCCATTTTCTGGGTCTCTCCGCCGCCACCGGCGCGGTGGCCCTGCTGCCGGGAGTCTCGTTCGGCTTCCCGCGGCTCGACCTATCACCGGCCCCGGGCCTCGAGCGCCTGGAGCTCAGCGCCGCCGAGTGGCGCGAGCGACTCACCCCGGAGCAGTTCGAGATTCTCCGCGAGCACGGCACCGAGCCGCCGTTTTCCAGCCCGCTCGACGACGAGTGGCGCGACGGCGAGTATCGCTGCGCCGGCTGCGACCTGCTGCTCTTTCGCAGCGACACCAAATACGACTCGGGTACCGGCTGGCCGAGCTTCTACGACCATGTCGCCGGCCATCTGCTGAGCCGTCTCGACTTCCGCATGATCTGGCCCCGCACCGAGTACCACTGCGCCCGCTGCGGCGGCCACCAGGGCCATGTGTTCAGCGACGGCCCCGAGCCCACCGGCCTGCGCTGGTGCAACAATGGCCTGGCGCTCACCTTCGTGCCGGCGTGAAGCGGCGGTGCTACCAGGATTGGGCGCCTATCGGCGCCGGTCGCGATGGAAACTAGCGCTCCTACAGCCGCAATGCTCTAATGTAGGAGCATCTTTAGATCGCGACTGGAGGCCGCAGGCCTCCCGGCGATGTTGCCCACGCTGGCCGATCAGCGCCAGCGCCAGCGCCAGCGACCTTCTCCAGGGCGCCTATCGGCGCCAGTCGCGATGGGAACCAGCGCTCCTACGGTCGCAATGCTCTAATGTAGGAGCATCTTTAGATCGCGACTGGAGGCGACAGTCTCCCGGCGATGTTGCCCACGCTGGCCGATCAGCGCCAGCGCCAGCGCCGGCGACCTCCTCCAGGGCGCCTACCGGCGCCGGTCGCGATGGGAACCAGCGCTCCAACAGTGGGCCTTGTCAATCTTGTAGAGGCGACAGCCTCCCGGCAGTAGCGTCTGCCGTCGAGGAGGCGTTTATGCTACCTTGGCGCGATCTTTCGTTGCCGCAACACCAAGGAAGTCATGGACGCCACGACCCGGATCATTTCACGCCTCGCCGAAGAGCTCGCCGTTCGTCCCCAGCAGGTGCAGGCCACGGTCGAGCTGCTCGACGGCGGCGCCACCGTGCCCTTCATCGCCCGCTACCGCAAGGAAGTCACCGGCGCGCTCGATGATAGCCAGCTGCGCCAGCTCGACGAGCGGCTGCGCTACCTGCGCGAGCTGGAGGAGCGCCGCGTCGCGGTGCTCGCCGCCATCGACGAGCAGGGCAAGCTGACCCCGGAGCTCGAGGGACAGATCCAGGCCGCCGACACCAAGCAGCGCCTGGAAGACCTCTACCTGCCCTACAAGAAGAAGCGCCGCACCAAGGCCCAGATCGCCCGTGAGGCGGGGCTCGAGCCCCTGGCCGATGCGCTGCTGGCCGATCCCACCCTGGACCCCGAGGCCGAGGCGGCCAAGTACCTCCGGCCCGCGGAAGGCGATATCCCCGCCGTGGAGGACGCCAAGGCGGCGCTGGACGGCGCGCGGCAGATCCTGATGGAACGTTTCGCCGAGGACCCCGAGCTGGTCGGGCAGCTGCGCGAGCGGCTCTGGCAGGAGGGCGAACTCAGCGCCCGGCTGATCGCCGGCAAGGAGCGCGAGGGCGCCAAGTTCTCCGACTACTTCGAGCACGACGAGCGGCTCGCCAAGGTGCCCTCGCATCGGGCGCTGGCCATGTTCCGCGGCCGCAACGAGGGCGTGTTGACGCTGGCCATCAGGCTGCCCGGCGAGGAGGAGGCGCCGATCCATCCGGCCCAGGTGGCCATCGCCCGGCACTTCGATATCCGTGACGAAGGGCGCGCCGCCGACAAATGGCTTCGCGACGTGGTGCGCTGGACCTGGCGGGTCAAGCTCTACACCCACCTGGAGACCGAGCTGATGGGGCGGCTGCGCGAGCGCGCCGAGCTCGAGGCCATCGAGGTCTTCGCCGCCAACCTCAAGGACCTGCTGCTGGCCGCCCCGGCGGGGCAGAAGGCGACGCTGGCCATCGACCCGGGCCTGCGCACCGGCTGCAAGGTGGCGGTGGTGGACGCCACCGGCCAGTTCCTCGCCCATACCACGATCTATCCCCATGCGCCCCGCAACGCCTGGGACGCCTCGCTGGCCGAGCTCGCCAAACTGGTGGAGCGCCACGATGTGGCGCTGATCGCCGTGGGCAACGGCACCGCCAGCCGCGAGACCGACAAGTTGGCCGGCGAGCTGGTCAAGCTCTTTGCCGGGAAGCGAGCGCTTGCCAAGGTGATGGTCAGCGAGGCCGGTGCCTCGGTCTACTCCGCCTCGGAGTACGCCAGCCGGGAGCTGCCGGAGCTGGACGTCACGGTGCGCGGCGCGGTCTCCATCGCCCGGCGCCTGCAGGACCCGCTGGCCGAGCTGGTCAAGATCGAGCCCAAGTCCATCGGCGTAGGGCAGTACCAGCACGACGTCTCCCAGCTGCAGCTCTCCAAGAGCCTGGAGGCGGTGATCGAGGACTGCGTCAACGCCGTGGGCGTGGACCTGAACACCGCCTCCAGTGCGCTGCTCTCGCGGGTCGCCGGGCTCAATGCGGCGCTGGCCGAGAACATCGTCGCCCGGCGCAACGCCGAGGGGCCCTTCGCCAGCCGCAAGCAGCTGCTGAAGGTGAGCCGGCTCGGGCCCAAGACCTTCGAGCAGTGCGCCGGTTTCCTGCGCATCATGAACGGCGACAACCCGCTGGACGCCAGCGCGGTGCACCCGGAGGCCTACCCGCTGGTGGAGCGCATCGCCGAGCAGAGCGGGCGGCCGCTCGCCGGCCTGATCGGCGACAGCGCCACCCTGAAGGCGCTCCGCCCGGAGGCGTTCGCCGACGAGCGCTTCGGCGTGCCCACCGTCAGCGATATCCTCACTGAGCTTGACAAGCCGGGCCGCGACCCGCGCCCCGAGTTCAAGGCCGCCGAGTTCCGCGAGGGGGTCGAGACCCTGAAGGACCTGGAGCCGGGGATGATCCTCGAGGGCAGCGTCACCAACGTCACCCACTTCGGCGCCTTCGTCGATATCGGCGTGCACCAGGACGGCCTGGTGCATATCTCGGCGCTCTCTAACACCTTCGTCGAGGACCCGCGTTCGGTGGTCAAGGCGGGCGATATCGTCAAGGTCAAGGTGATGAGCGTGGACCTGGAGCGCTCGCGCATCGGCCTCACCATGCGTCTGGACGACCAGCCCGACGACGAGGCCGGCGAGGGGGGCCGCGGCCGGTCGCGGCGCGACGGCGACGCCTCGCGTCGCGGCAGTGGCAAGCCGGCGCGTAAGCAGAGCCGGCGTGGCGCGACCAAGCAGGACGCCGGGGCAGGCGGGCAGCTGGGGGCGCTGGGCGAGGCATTGTTGAAAGCCAAGCAGAAAAAATGAGGTTCTTCGCACTTTAGCGTGAACATGTCTGGCAGGTTTTATGGTGGGAGGCCGGCTCTGCCGGCGGTTCGACGCTTCGACGAAGGCGCCGCAGGCGCCCCATGGGTAGCGCTACGCACTACTTCGCGAGCTGAAGTCGAGGCGTCGAACCGTCCCTCCCACAGGGCAAGTTCACGCCAGTCTGCGATGAACCAAAAATGAACAGGGGCGGCTGGCGATGTCGGTGGGATCGCGGCAAAACATAGCCGGCTAACCTTTGATTCGGTGCCGGCGGGCGGCATAATTCGGGCATGCCCGGTGCCGGCGCTGTCCGCCGCCATGAAGTGTGAAACGCCTGCTTGCCAGCGTCCACGACCGTTCTTCAAGACAGGGGTGACCAACTTGTCCGATTCACTCGCCTCCCTCATCAAGCGCCTCGAGGGGCCCGCCGCCGAAGGTCGCTTTGGTCGACTGCGCCGCGGCCTGGAAAAGGAAGGGCTGCGCGTCGACCCGGCGGGCCGTATCGCCGGGACGCCGCATCCGGCCGCCTTCGGCTCCAAGCTGACCCATCCGCATATCACCACCGACTATTCGGAGGCGCTGCTGGAGTACATCACCCCGGTCTACGGCCGGCCGGAGGATGCGGCGGCCTTTCTCGCCGACCTGCACCGTTACAGCTACCGCCACCTGGGCGAGGAGCTGATCTGGCCGGCCAGCATGCCGGCGCGGCTGGCCGGCAACGACAGCGTGACCATCGCCGACTATGGTAGCTCCAACGTGGGCACCATGAAGCACGTCTACCGCAAGGGGCTCGACGTGCGCTACGGGCGCATCATGCAGGCCATCGCCGGCACCCACTACAATGTCTCGCTGCCCGACGAGCTCTGGTCGCTGTTGCGCGAACTGGACGGGGCCACCGGCGAGGCGATGAGTGACTACCGCTCCGGCAGCTATTTCGGGCTGATTCGCAACTTTCGCCGCCACAGCTGGCTGCTGCTCTACCTGTTCGGCGCCTCGCCGGCGCTGGACCGCAGCTTCCTGCCGAGCGGCGAGGTGCCCGACAAGCTCCAGGCCCACGGCCGCGATACCCTGGTCTCGCCCTACGCCACCAGCCTGCGCATGTCGGACCTGGGCTACCAGAACAAGGTCCAGGCGCAGCTCAAGATCTGCTTCAACTCGCTCTCCAACTACGTGGGGACCCTGCGCCACGCCATCTCCACGCCGTGGCCGGCCTACGAGGCGCTGGGGGTGCGAGTCGACGGGGAGTGGCGCCAGCTCAACGCCAATATCCTGCAGATCGAGAACGAGTACTACAGCGATATCCGCCCCAAGCGGGTCATGCGCCACGACGAGACCCCTAGCCAGGCGCTGGAGGCGCGCGGCGTGGAGTACATCGAGGTACGCTGTCTGGACCTCGACCCCTTCCTGACCCTGGGCATCGACGCATCGCGGATGCGCTTTCTCGATACCTTCCTGATGTGGTGCCTGCTCAAGGAGAGCCCCTGGATCTCCGACGAGGAGTGCGACCGCCTCGACGACAACCGCCAGCGGGTGGTGGAGCGGGGCCGCGACCCGACCATGCGCCTGGTCCACGACGGCCAGCGCCGCTCGGTGGCCGACTGGGGCGGCGAGATCTTCGACGAGATGGCCGCAGTGGCCGGGCTGCTCGACCGTCTGGAGGAGGGCGCGCCCCACGCGGCGGCCCTGGCAGACCTGGCGCCGAGCCTCGCGGAGCCTGCCCTGACCCCCTCGGGGCGGCTGCTCGCGCGGCTCGAGGAGCGCGATGAGGAGTTCGTCGATGCCATGCTGGCGCTGGCCAGGGAGCAGGCCGAGCAGCTGCTTGGCGAGCCCATGGACCCCGCCTGCGAGGCGCTCTTCGCCGAGCTGGCCCAGACCTCCCATCAGCAGCAGCGCGACATCGAGGCGGGGGATACCCAGAGCTTCGAGGCCTTCCTTGGCGACTACTTTGACCGCGCCCGGGAGCCCCGGATCGCGCCACGGCGGCTGGGAGGCAGCGAGGCATGACGATGACGGCGAGACTGCGGCGGATGAGCGTTCGCCAGTGGAGCTTGGCCGGCCTGGCCTTCTGCGTGCTGATGATGGCCGTGGCCCTGGGTCTCGAGCATATCGCCGGGCTCGCCCCCTGCCCGCTGTGCATCTTCCAGCGCGTGGCCGTCCTCGCGGCGGCGGCGGTGTTTGGGGTCGCCGCCATCCACAATCCCGCCGGACGGCTGGGGGCGGCGGCCTACGGCGGCCTGTCGCTGGTCGCGGTGCTCGGCGGCATCGGCGTGGCCTGGCGCCACCTGTGGCTGCAGTCGCTGCCGCCGGAGCAGGTGCCCAGCTGCGGCCCCGGGCTCGACTACATGATGGAGATCCTGCCGCTGCGCCAGGTGGTGTCCATGGTGTTTTCCGGCTCCGGGGAGTGCGCCGAGATCGATTTCCTGCTGGCCGGCATCTCGCTGCCCGGCTGGACCCTGATCGGCTTCGTGGTGCTGGCCCTGGTGCCGCTGGGCCTGCTACGCCTGGCACTGAGCCCGCGGCGCCAGGACACCCAACACTCTGCCTAGCCGCTGGCAGGTCAGTGTGGGAGGCCGGCTCTGCCGGGCGAAGGTGCCGTCAGGCGCCTGGCGGTTGCCGCCTTGGCAGTGCTGCGCACTGCTTCGTCGAAGCGTCGAACCGGAGCTGAAGCTCCCTCCCACGGGGTAGCGGGTGATAACCCAGAGAAGGCCGGTTTCAGGATTGACAGCGACACCGTCCACGAGCGAGTCTGAGACTCCCCGGCGAGAGAACCCTGAGGGCTTGCCGAGGTGGGGTCAGGTCGATAGCCGCAAGGGAGGCGTACATGCTGGAAGACTGCAAGACGGCCCAGGAGCGCTGGGGAGGCGTTCACAAGCTGGTCGACCGCTGGCTCGACGAGCGTCGTGAGCTGCTGGTCAGCTTCCTGGAGCTCAAGGAGGCCTGCGATGCCGAGCTGGAGGCGGTGGGCAAGGCGCAGATCGACCGCTTCAGCGAGCTGCTGATGGACTATATCAGCGCCGGTCACTTCGAGATCTATCCCCAGCTGCGCGAGGAGGCCCGCGCCTTCGACGACGACGACGCCCTGGGCATCGCCGACAAGCTGCTCGAGCGCCTGGACATGTCCACCGAGCTGGTGCTCGCCTTCGATGCCGACTACTCCACTCCGGTGCGCTGCCAGCACTACCTGCCGCGCCTTCCGGCCTGGCTCGATCGCCTGGCCAAGGGGCTCACCGAACGCTTCGCCCTGGAGGACCAGCTGATCGCCCGGCTGCATGCCGCCCACACCCCGGGCGCCTCGTCCAGCGCCGCCCAGCCCCACGCCTGACGTCATCCCTTAGATCCCATCTCCTTCATCCAGCCCGGGCCCTCGTTCCTGGGCCCTTGCTCCTCGCCCCTCGTTCCTCGCCCCTCTAGGCACTCCCAGCACCAGCATGCAGGGGGTGAGCAGCAGGGTCAGGCCGGTGGCGAAGACCAGGCCCCCGGCGATGGCGCTGGAGAGCTGGGTCCACCACTGGGTCGAGGGCGCGCCGATGCCCAGGCTAGGGGCGAAGAGATTGACGTTGACGCCCAGCACCATCGGCATCAGTCCCAGCACCGTGGTGATGGCGGTGAGCAGCACCGGGCGCAGCCGCAGGCCGCCGGCCTCCAGCGCCGCGGCAGCGGGGGCGAGCCCCTCGCGGCGCAGCTGGTTGTAGGTGTCGATCAGCACGATATTGTTGTTCACCACGATGCCCGCCAGGGCGATGATCCCCATGCCCACCATGACGATGCCGAACGGCTGGCCGTTGATCAGCAGCCCCATCAGCACTCCCGCGGTGGAAAAGACGATGGCCGAGAGCACCAGCGCCGCCTGGTAGAGGCTGTTGAACTGGGTGACCAGGATCATCGCCATCAGCGCCACCGCCACCAGGAAGGCGGTGATCAGGAAGCGGCTGGCCTCGTCCTGCTCCTCCTGCTCGCCGGCCACGTTGACCAGCACGTCCTCGGGCGGCTCGCCGAGCGCTTCGAGCAGCGCCTGCAGCCGCTCGTCCGGGCGGTAGCCCTCGGCCACGTCGGCCTCCAGGGTGATGGCGCGCCGCCCGTCGATACGGTGCAGTGTGCCCACCCGGGGGGCCGGCTCCAGGCTGGCGAAGTGCGCGACGGGTACCTGGCCGCGGGGCGTGTTGAGGGTCAGCTGGCCGAGCTGGTCCAGCGAGCGCCAGGCCTCGGGCAGGCGCACGCGGATGTCCACCTCGTCGCGGGCCTCGGGCGGACGATAGCTGGCCACCTGCAGGCCGGTGGTGACCAGCTGCACGGCGCTGCCCACCGCGGCCACGTCGGCGCCCAGGCGGGCCGCCGCTTCGCGGTCCACGTTCAGTCGCCACTCCACCCCCGGCAGGCTGCGATTGTCCTCGATATCGCGAAAGCCGCCCAGCCGGGCCATGGCATCGCGCAGCGTTTCCACCGCCGCCGCGGCGCGCTCGGCGGTGGGCGCGCTGATCTCCAGCACGATGGGCTTGCCCGCGCCCGGTCCCATGTCCTGTTCACGAAACTCCAGGGCGATGCCCGGCAGCGCGGCGGTGCGCTCGGCCATCTCGGCCATGATGGCCCGGGCCGGGCGCCGCTGGTGCCAGTCGACCAGCTGGAACTGCACCACGCCGATCACGTCGCTGCCGAGCTGCTCGTCGGGGGTGGCGTAGGAGCGCGCGTAGAGGGCCTCGACCTCGCCCATGCCGGCCAGTCGCGCCTCCACCCGGCGTACCATGGCGTCCTTCTCCACGGCGGAGAAGTCGCCCCGGCTGCGCACCAGCACCTGGGCGCTGTCGGGATCCACCTCGGGAAAGAACTCCACCCCGTGGTGGAAGCGGCCGTAGCCGGTGTAGATCAGTGCCATCAGCAGCAGGGCGAGCAGCAGGGTATAGCCCGGCCACGCCAGCAGCCGGGCCAGCGCCGTCCGGTAGAGGCGCCCGCCGGCGCTGACCGGATTGCCGGGCTCGCCGCCCTGGTGCCGGCGGGCGCTGAACACCCCGCCCAGGGTGGGCAGGAACACCAGCGCCATGGCCAGGGACGCCAGCAGGCAGAGGATCACCGTGGCCGGCAGGTACTTCATGAACTCGCCCACCACCCCGGGCCAGAACAGCAGCGGCACGAACACCGCCAGGGTGGTCGCCGTGGAGGCGATCACCGGCCAGCTCATGCGCGCGGCGGCGTTGATCCACGCCTCGCGGGGCGGCTGGCCGTCGCGCAGGTGGCGGTCGGCCAGCTCGCTGACCACGATGGCGCCGTCCACCAGCATGCCGGCCACCAGGATCAGCGCGAACAGCACCACGATATTGAGGGTGTAGCCGATCGCCCAGATCAGCAGGATGCCGGTGAGAAAGGCGCCGGGAATGGTCAGGCCCACCATCAGGGCGCTGCGCAGCCCCATGACGGCAAGGATCACCACCAGTACCAGCACCACCGCGGTCATGACGTTGTTGAGCAGCTCGTCGAGCATGGTCTCGACCATCTCGGACTGATCCATGATGGTGGTGATGGTCAGTCCCTCGGGCAGCAGCGGTGCGGCCTCGTCGAGCACCGCGCGCACTCCCTCCACGGTGGCGATGAGGTTGGCACCGGCGCGCTTGACCACCTCCAGCACCAGGGCCGGCTCGCCGTCGATCCGCGCAAAGCCTTCGGGGTCCTTGAAGGTGGGACGAATCCAGGCCACCTCGGCGAAGGTCACCACCCGGTCGCCCTCGACCTTGACTGGCATCTGCAGGACATCGTCCAGGGCGTCGATCACCCCGGGCACCTTCACCGGCGTGCGCCCGGCGCCGGTGTCGAGGCTGCCGGCAGCCACCAGGCGGTTGTTGCGGCTGATCAGGCCGAAGAGCTCTTCGAAGTCGACCCCGTAGCCGTCGAGCACTTGGGGGTCGATGACGATCTCCAGCAGCTCCTCCCGCTCGCCGCCGAGCTCCACCTCCAGCACTTCGGCGATGCCCTCCATCTCCTCCTGCAGACGGCGGGCGACGGCCAGGCGCTGAGCCTCCTCCAGGGGGCCGGCGAGTCCCAGGGTGAGCACTGGGAAGAGGCCCACGTTGACCTCGAAGACGCGGGGTTCCTCGGCCTCGTCGGGCAGCGAGGCGCTGGCGATGTCGACCTTCTCGCGCACGTCCGCCAGCGCCTGGCGCGGGTCGAAGCCGGCGTCGAACTCCAGGGTCACGGCGGCGTGGCCTTCGCTCGCCTGGGCGGTCATCTTGCGCACGCCCTCGATGGCGCGCAGCTCCTGCTCCATGGGGCGCACCAGCAGACGCTCACCATCCTCCGGGCTCACCCCCTCCAGGGCCAGCGACACGTAGATGATGGGGATGGCGATGTCCGGGTTGGCCTCCTTGGGGACCGCCTGCCAGGCGGCCAGGCCGGCCAGCAGCAGGGAGGCCAAAAGCAGCAGGGTGGTGCGTGAACGGTCCAGCGCCGCTTCGATCAGGGTGCGCATGGTCAGGGCGAGGCGTCATCGTTGATGGCCCGGTCGGTCGGGCCGCGTTCGGTCGGGCCGCGCTCGGTCGGGCCGCGGTCGGCCGGTACCGGCGTGACCCGCTCATCGGGCTCGACGAAGCCGCCGCCCAGGGTGATCAGCCGCACCCGCTCGGGCAGGCCGGCGACGCGGGCCTGGCTGGCATCGGCCTCCACCAGGGTGACCGGGGTGGCGACGACGCGGTCCTGTTCGTCCAGGTGCTTGACCCGCAGGCGGTTGTCGGCATCGAGTTCCAGCAGGGCGGGGGAGAGGGCGTGAACCTCGCGTGGCGGCAGGGTGATCGTCAGGCTGGTGCTGGCGCCGGCCAGGCGCAGGCCCCTTGGATTGTCCAGGGTCACTTCGAGATAGAAGGTGCGGGTGGCATCGTCGGCGCGGCTGGCCACGTGGGTGAGCTCGCCCGTCAGCGTCTCGCCGTCCAAGAGGCGCACCTCGGCGGGCAGTCCCGGGGCGAGGTGTCGGGCGTCGCGCTGGGCCACCCAGGCGCTGGCGATCAGTCGGCTGTCGTCGACCAGTCGGCCGTAGGCCTCGCCGGGCTGCAGGATGTCGCCGAGCTCGGCGTCCAGGCGGTCGAGCACGCCGTCGAAGGGAGCGGCGGGGCGGGTGTCGTCCAGCGCCCGGCGCAGTTCGGCCACCTCGGCGGCGGCGCGACTGACGCCGGCTTGCAGGCCCAGCTGCTCGGTGCGGGAGATCAGTTCGCGCTGGCGCAGCTGTTCGGCGCCGGCCAGCTCCGCCCGGGCCAGGGCCAGCTCGTCCTCGGTGCGCTCGAGCTGGGCCGCCAGGGCATCCTGGGCGAGTGCCAGCAGGGTGTCGCCGGCGGCGACCCGGGTGCCGACGGCGACCGGCAGCTCGGCCACTCGGCCCTCGCGGCGGGTGCGCAGCTCGACCTCGCGGAAGGGGCGCAGCTGGCCCTGGACCTGCAGCCGGGGAAAATGCGGCGTGGCCTGGCTGTGGCGATACTCGACCCGGATGGGGGCTGGCTCGGGCGCGGGTTCATCGGCCGGGGCGCGGGTCTGGAAGCGCTGCAGGTCGCCAAGGGCCAGCCACGCCAGGAGGGCCAGAAGCACGCCGGCGGCCAGCAGGTAGGAGAGCGGAGGTCGACGTGGCATGGGGCCATCCAATGGCGAAACCGAATGGCCCCAGCATAGCGCAGCCACGGCGAGGTTTTCGACCGAACGAGCCGAGGCGCGGGGCGATCATTGTTAAGAAAAGACTTTTCGCAGACTGCCGTGAACTGGCTCGGTGGGAGGGATGGTTCGACGCCTCAACTTCAGCTCCGGTTCGACGCTTCGACGAAGTGGCGCGCAGCGGTACTCATAGGGCGCCTGCGGCGCCTTCGCCCGCTGAAGCGGCCTCCCACGGTAGGAATCACCCCTTGACGAGAGTCATTCTTGCCGTGTGATTGCCCTAGCGATACCCCTTCCCTAGTCGGAGGTCGGATTGAGTTTTGTGCACTGCAGGCATACCATCTTGGCGGTTCGAATCCCGGCCAGGGCGGGCGTACCCCGTCAGGCCCATCCTCACGGCGTCAACCCGCGCGTTGAAAACCCAAGGAGCCACGATGAAAGATCCCGTCCGTATTGCCATTACCGGTGCCGCCGGTCAGATCAGCTACTCCCTCGCTTTCCGCATCGCCTCCGGCGACATGCTCGGCAAGGACCAGCCGGTCATCCTGCAGCTGCTCGAGATCACTCCGGCAATGGAAGCCCTCAAGGGCGTGGTAATGGAACTCAACGACTGCGCCTTCCCGCTGGTGCAGGAGATCGTTGCCACCGACGACGCCAACGTCGCCTTCAAGGATGCCGACTTCGCCCTGCTGGTGGGCGCCCGCCCGCGCGGCCCGGGCATGGAGCGTAAGGACCTGCTGGAAGCCAACGCGGCGATCTTCTCCGTCCAGGGCAAGGCGCTCAACGACAACGCCAGCCGCGACGTCAAGGTGCTGGTGGTGGGCAACCCGGCCAACACCAACGCCCTGATCGCCTCCTGCAACGCGCCGGACCTGGATCCGGGTCAGTTCACCGCCATGACCCGCCTGGACCACAACCGCGCCCTGACCCAGCTGGCCCAGAAGACCGGCCAGCACGTCACCGACGTCGAGGGCATGATCATCTGGGGCAACCACAGCGCCACCCAGTACCCCGACATCGCCCACTGCAAGGTGGCCGGTACCCCCGCCGCCGAGCTGGTCGAGCGCGACTGGTACGAGAACACCTTCATTCCCGACGTGCAGCAGCGCGGCGCGGCCATCATCAAGGCCCGCGGTGCCTCTTCCGCCGCCTCCGCCGCCTCTTCCGCCATCGACCATATGCGCGACTGGGCGCTGGGCAGCGACGGCATCGTCAGCATGGCGATCCCGTCCGACGGCAGCTACGGCGTCGAGCCGGGCATCATCTACTCCTACCCGGTCAAGTGCCAGGGCGGCAAGTACGAGATCGTCCAGGGCCTCGAGCTGGATGGCTTCAGCAAGCAGAAGATGAAGGCCACCGAAGACGAGCTGCGTGAAGAGCGCGCCGCCGTCGAGCACCTGCTGGGCTGACCCTCGACCCCAGCCGTAAGCCGTAAGCCGTAAGCCGTAAGAAAAGGTTCATCGCAGACTGGTGTGAACGGCTTTGTGGGAGGGAGCTTCAGCTCGCGAAGTAGCGCGCAGCGCTACACAAGGGGCGCCTGCGGCGCCTTCGCCCGGCAGAGCCGGCCTCCCACCTTGAAGCTTGTCAAACATGTTCACGCTAAAATGCGAAGAATCTAAGAAAAACCCCGCCAAGGCACGCCTGGCGGGGTTTTTCGACTGTAGGAGCGCCAGCGTTGGCACTAACCGCCGGCGCCTCCGTCACTCCCGCAGGCTGATGATCCGCCAGCCGCGCTGCTTGGCCACTTCGCGCAGGGTGTCGTCCGGGTCCACCGCTACCGGGTGGTCCACCTGCTCCAGCAGCGCCAGGTCGTTGTGGGAGTCGCTGTAGAACCAGGCGTCGTCCAGGGTCAGCTCCTTGTCGGCAAGCCACGCTTCCAGACGCTCGACCTTGCCCTCCCGATAGCTCGGCGTGCCGCTGACCCGTCCGGTGTAGCGGCCGTCGACGACTTCGGGCTCCACGGCGATCAGATGATCCACGCCCAACCGCTCGGCGATGGGGCCGGTGATGAAGCGGTTGGTGGCGGTGATGATCAGCAGGGTATCGCCCCGGGTGCGGTGGCGGGCCAGCAGCTCCTCGCCCTTGGCGAGGATGCTGGGCTCGACCTTGCTGGCCATGAACTGCTGATGCCAGGCGGCCAGCTGCTCCGGCGAGTTGTCCGCCAGCGGCTTGAGCGCCACCTCCAGAAAGGCGTGGATATCCAGCGTGCCGGCGTCGTAGTCGGCCATGAAGCGGTCGTTGGCTTCCCGGTAGGCGACCGGGTCCACGGCGCCCTGTTCCAGCAGGAACTCGCCCCAGGCATGGTCGCTGTCGATGGACAGCAGGGTGTTGTCCAGGTCGAAGATGGCCAGACTCACGGCTTACCCCTTGCGGTTGTTGAATGGCGGCGCAATGCGCGAAAGCCCGCGATTATGGCAGACATCCGCCGTCGGTGCTAAGCGACACGCCCCGGCCGGATGGCGACGCCCAGGACAGACTGCCACTTTGTTGTATTGATGCGCTTTGTGCCCTTGTGGAAGAATGGCTCCAATGACGATTTTATAAGGTGACGTCCGTGATCGACGCTGACGGCTTTCGCCCCAACGTTGGCATCATCATCGCCAACGCCCAGGGGCAGCTGCTATGGGCGCGTCGGGTAGGACAGAATGCGTGGCAGTTTCCCCAGGGAGGCATCAAGGCATCCGAGACACCGCAACAGGCCCTCTATCGCGAGCTGGAAGAGGAAATCGGCCTGACTGCCGATGACGTCGAAGTGCTTGCCTGTACCCGGGGATGGCTGCGCTATCGCCTGCCGCGACGCATGGTTCGCATCAACTCCCGGCCGGTGTGCATCGGCCAGAAACAGAAGTGGTTCCTGCTGCGGATTCACTGTCAGGAAAGCCGCATTTGCATGGATGGCTCGCCCAAACCGGAATTCGATGGCTGGCGCTGGGTGAGCTACTGGTATCCTCTGGGGCAGGTGGTGCCGTTCAAGCGCGAGGTCTACCGCCGCGCCCTGAGGGAGCTGTCTCCCCGCGCACAGCGGCTGGCCCTGGAAGGCCGCTGATCCCTTTGCCGCCCGGCGGGCGGCGCAAGCCCGGAACCCCCACGGCGGCGTGATCGTCATCAAGTCCTCAGCAGGCGGGAGACAACAACCATGGAACGCAAGACGCCGATGCTAGAGGTGCTGCGACGGATCATTCAGGAGGTCAACTCGGCCCGCAGCCTGGACGCCGCCCTGGCCACCATGGTGCGCCGCATCCGCAAGGCGATGCGCACCGATGTCTGCTCCTTCTATCTCTATGACGCCGAGCTCGAGGAGCTGGTGCTGATGGAGACCATCGGCCTGCACACTCAGGCGGTGGGGCGGGTGACGCTGCGCGTGGGAGAGGGCCTGGTGGGGCTGGTGGCCGAGCGCGAGGAGCCGCTGAACCTCGAGGACGCGCCGGCACATCCGCGCTTTCGTTATTTCGAGGCCACCGGCGAGGAGCGCTACTCGAGCTTTCTCGGCGTGCCCATCATCCATCAGCGCCGCATGCTCGGGGTGCTGGTGGTGCAGCAGGGCGCCAAGCGCCGCTATGACGAAGAGGACGAAGCCTTCCTGGTCACCATGGGGGCCCAGCTGGCCGGCGTGCTGGCCCATGCCCTGGTGACCGGAAGCCTCAGTCGCCCCAGCCTGGAGGGTGGCCAGGCGATGTTCACCGGGGTTGCCGCCTCGCCCGGTATGGCCATCGGCGAGGCTGTGGTGATCGCCCCGCCGGCCGACCTGGACAGCGTGCCCGATCTCATTCCCACCGATGTCGACCACGAGATCGAGCGGCTCCGGGTGGCCATCGAGCGCGTCCGCGAGGAGATCCGGGCCGCCGGCGAGCGGCTGGCCAACCGGATCTCCGCCCAGGAACTGGCGCTGTTCGAGGTCTATCAGCAGATGCTGGGCGAGGCCGCGCTCTCCCAGGAGATCAAGAAGCGTATCCGCGAAGGGCAGTGGGCGCCGGGGGCCCTGGCCGATGTGGTGCGCCGTCACGTCCAGTATCTGGAGCGGGTCGACGACGACTACCTTCGCGAGCGGGCCGCCGACGTTCGCGACCTGGGCCGACGGGTGCTGGCCCATCTTCAGGAGGAGTGCGCGAGTACGCCGAATCGCTACCCCGAGAACAGCATTCTGGTGGGCGACGAGATCAGCGTGGCGACGCTAGGGGAAATCCCCCGCGAGCGGCTGGCCGGGCTGGTGTCGGTGCGCGGCTCCAGCACCTCCCACGTGGCGATCATCGCCCGTGCCATGGGCATCCCCACGGTGCTGGGCATGGTCGACCTGCCGCTGCCACGCCTCTCTGGGGCGCCGGTGATCCTCGACGGCCACCGCGGACGCCTCTTCGTGCGCCCCTCCTCGGAGCTGGAGAGTCACTACCAGGGGCTGATCACTGAGGAAGAGGCCTTGAGCGAGCTGCTGGAGCACGAGCAGGACCTGCCCAGCGAGACCCCCGATGGCCACGTCATGCCGCTGATGGTCAACACCGGGTTGGCCATCGATACGGTGGGTCCGCTCAAGAAGCGCATCGGCGGGGTGGGGCTCTACCGCACTGAAGTGCCCTTTATGATTACCGAGCGCTTCCCCGGCGAGCAGGAGCAGACGCGGCTCTACCGCGACCAGTTGGAGAGCTTTGCTCCGCTGCCGGTGGTGATGCGCACCCTGGATATCGGCGGCGACAAGGACCTGCCCTATTTTCCCATCGAGGAGGCCAATCCGTTTCTCGGCTGGCGCGGCATTCGTGTCACCCTGGACCATCCCGAGGTGCTGATGGTGCAGCTGCGCGCCATGCTGCGCGCCTCCCAGGGGCTCGACAACCTGCAGATCCTGCTGCCCATGGTCACCAACGTCGATGAGGTCGACGACGCCCTGCGCCTGCTGGACCGCGCCGTGCTTGAGCTGGGCGAGGAGGGGGTCGTGGTGGAACGGCCCAAGGTGGGCGTCATGTTGGAGGTCCCGGCGACCCTCTACCAGCTCGATGCCCTGGCCGAGCGCACCGACTTCTTCTCGGTGGGCAGTAACGACCTGACCCAGTACCTGCTGGCGGTGGACCGCAACAACCCGCGGGTCGCCGACCTCTACGACGCCTGCCACCCGGCGGTGCTCTCGGCCCTGTCGCGGCTCTCCGAGGATGCCCACAAGCTTAAGATGCCGCTGTCACTGTGCGGCGAGCTGGCCGGTGACCCGGCCGGGGCGCTGCTGCTGATGGGCATGGGGTTCGATTCGCTCTCCATGAATGCGCCCAGTCTGCCGCGGGTGCGGGCGGCGATCCGCCGCGTGCCCCTGGATGCGGCCCAGGCCCTGGTGCAGGAGACCCTGGCCCTGAACACCCCTCGAGCGGTGCGCGACCACCTGATCCGCCGCATGACCGAGTGGCAGCTGTCGCATCTGCTGCCGCCCCGGGACTGAATGCCATGTGCCTGATCGCTTTCGATTTTCGGCCTGATAGTGCGATTCCGCTGCGGCTGGTGGCCAATCGGGACGAATTTCACCAGCGCCCCGCCGCTCCCCTGGGAGTCTGGCAGGATGCGCCGGCGATCGTCGGTGGTCGCGACCTGGAGGCCGGCGGCACCTGGCTGGCCGTGCACCGCCGCGGCCGCGTCGCCGCAGTGACCAATGTCCGCGACCCCGAGCTCAAGGTGTCGGCGAGCGCCCCGAGCCGCGGTCAGCTGGTGCGGGAGGCGTTGGAGTGCGCCGATCTGCCCGCCTGGCTGGAGGAGCTGGCCGGTGGAGAAGGGTGGCGCTTTGCCGGCTTCAACCTGCTGGCCGGCGACGGCCACCGGCTCTGGCATTTGCACCGGGGGCGCGACCTGCTGCGTCTGACGGCGGTCAGCCCCGGCGTCCACGGGCTCTCCAATGCCAGCCTGGATACCCCCTGGCCGAAGCTGATCAGCGTGCGCCAGGGGCTGCTGGAGGCGCTGCGTCGCGGGCGCTGGCCGGACGAGGCGCTGGCCGCGCTGGGCGATACCCAGCCCGCCGATGACGCCCATCTGCCGGAGACCGGCGTCGGGCTGGAGCTCGAGCGGCGGCTGTCCTCTCCTTTCATTCTCGGCGAGCAGTACGGCACCCGCGCCATGACCTGGCTCGAGTGGCAGGCCCAGGCCGGCTGCATTCGCCTCGGCGAGCGCCGCTTCGGCCCCGGCGGCCGACCGCTCGGGGAACACCAGGAGCGCATCTTGCTGGACGCTGCCCCCGCTGAGGGCACTCGCGTCGCTCGGGGCTGACTTTGCCGGTATGCCTGTCGTAACCGCCAAGGCGTTGAACCCCGCCGCGCTGCCATGACAGCGGCGGCCCGGCCACGTACACTCGGTCCATCGTTGCATTGCCACAGGGATGAGCATGCCCGCTGCACCTTGCAAGGACCGCTTCTGGTCGCGACTTGTCTGGCCACTGCTATGGCCCTTTCTGCTGGCCCAGCTGGTACTGGTGCTGCTGTGTCTGGCGGTGGGGCTGTTTCTGTGGCTGGGTACCCCTGAGCCGACCTCCTGGGCTGAGGCCGGCTGGCTGCTGCTGATGCTGCTGGTCGGCACCACCCTGACCACGGCGGCCTTCCTGCTGCAGCTACGCCATCGCCTGAGCGACTTTCAAGCCGGCGTCGACGACGGCCTGGCGCGGGTCGAACGACGCCTGGGGGGCCTGGCGGATAGCCTGCCGGAGTGGCTGCCTCCGCCGGAGACACCGTCATCGGGGGAGCCGCCTGCCGCAGACGATCGACTGGCCGAACGGCTCGGTCGGCTCGACCAGGCGCTCGGCCAGCTGCAGGCACGCTGGCAGCAGTCGCCGGACCTGACGGGGCTGCTGGTGGCGGCCTCCCGCCCGGCGCTGCTGCTGTTCGAGCAGCGTGTCGTGGCGGCCAATCTGGCCATGGAGCAGCTGCTGGGGCAAAGCGCCGCGGCGCTGCGCGGCCAGAGCGCCGCAACGCGGCTGCGCGGCAGTCACGGTGAGGGCGGCGAGCCGGCCACCATGCAGGTGCGCGACGCCGAGGGCCGCTGGCGCCGGCTGGCGGTGGAGCGCCTCGAGACCCAGGGCTATGAGCTGCTGCTTTTCGACGAGCCCCAGGGGGGGCTGCCACAGCTGGGTGGCCTGCTCGCAGCCCGTGAGCGGGCCCGGGAGGATTCGCGGCTCAAGTCGCGCTACCTGGGACTGCTGCAGCGCGAGCTTGCGCCGCTGCTGGGCGATCTGGCCGCCGAGCTGGAGCGCGCTGGGGGAGGCGTCGAGGCCCGGCGTCTCGCCGAGCTGCGCGAGCGCATGGCCGACGTGACCCTGCTGCTCAACAGCCTGGCCGACGACCGCGACGGCCTGGCGGAAGCCGATGCGCCTTCGCTGCCCGACCGGGGACCGAGCCTGCGGGTGCTGGTGGTCGACGATGGGCCCGTCAATCGCATGCTGGCAAGCCAGGTGCTGGAAGGGCAGGGCGTGACGGTGGATAGCGTGGCCGGTGGCCAGGAGGCGCTGGAGAGCCGCCGCCGTCACGCCTACGATCTGGTCTTCATGGATATCTTCATGCCCGATATCGATGGCGTGGAGACTGCGCGGCGCTGGCGGGAGGCGGAAGCCGACGACCCCGGCCGCGCCCGCAGCGTGCTGGTGGCTCTGACCGCCAATGCCACCGAGAGTGACCGCCGGCGCTTCCAGGAGGCCGGCATGGACGACTATCTGGCCAAGCCGTACCGGCCCCGGGCGCTGATCGACATGCTTCGCCACTGGCGGCCGGATGCCTTCGAGGAAACCGCATCGACATGACCCTGTTCATTACCCTTCTCGGCTACCTGGCCCTGGGCGCCGCCGCCGGCACCATGGCGGGCCTGTTCGGCGTGGGCGGCGGGCTGATCATCGTGCCGGCCCTGGTCTTCGCCTTCGGCCTGCAGGGCGTCGATCCCGCGATCGCCATGCACCTGGCGGTGGGCACCTCGCTGGCTACCATCGTGATCACCGGGGCGTCGTCGGCCTGGGCCCACCATCAGCGCGGCAGCATCCAGCGCCGCTGGTTCGTGGCGCTGTTGCCGGGCCTGGTGCTGGGCGCCATCGCCGGGGTCTTCGTGGCCGGGGCCCTCTCCGGCGGGCTGCTGGGAAGCCTCTTCGGTGTCTTCGTGCTCCTGGTGGCGGGCAAGATGGCGCTGGGGCTTGGCCCCAAGCCCGGCACGGTGGCGCCGGGGCGGCTGGGCATGGGCCTCGCCGGTGGCACGATCGGCGGCGTCTCGGCGCTGTTCGGCATCGGTGGCGGCACCCTCTGCGTGCCCTGGCTCTCGCGCTGCGGGGCGACCATGACCCAGGCGGTGGGGACCTCCGCCGCCTGTGGCCTGCCCATCGCGCTGTTCGGCGCGGCCACCTTCATCGTGGTCGGCTGGGGGCACCCGCTGCTGCCCGCCGGTGCCACCGGCTTCGTCATGTGGCCCGCCTTCCTCGGCATCGTGATCGCCAGCGTGCCCTTCGCCCGGGTTGGTGCCCGCCTGGCTCACGTGTTGCCGGCCCACGTTCTGCGCCTCGCCTTCGCCGCCCTGCTGGCGGTGGTGGGGCTGCGCTTTCTGCTCTGAGAGGCTGCCATGACCTATCCCGACATCGACCCGGTGGCCATCTCCCTGGGCCCCTTCCAGGTGCACTGGTACGGCCTGATGTACGTCATCGGCTTCGTCGCCGCCTGGTGGCTGGGGCGCCGACGCGCCGCCCGCTTCGGCCTGAGCGGCGACGACGTGGGCGACCTGCTGTTCTATGCCGCCATCGGCGTGGTGCTCGGCGGCCGGCTGGGCTATGCGCTCTTCTACGGCATGGGCCAGTGGCTGGCCGACCCGCTGTGGATCCTGCGTATCTGGGACGGCGGCATGAGTTTCCATGGCGGGCTGATCGGGGTGCTGCTGGCCGCGCTCTACTTCGCCCGCAAGAAGCGCATGGCCTTCTTTACCCTCACCGACTTCATCGCCCCGCTGGTGCCCATCGGCCTGGGTGCCGGGCGTATCGGCAACTTCATCAACCGCGAACTGCCCGGCCGGGTCACCGAGCTGCCCTGGGGCATGCCCTTTCCCGGCATGGGGCCCGAGCCGCGCCACCCCACGGCGCTTTACGAGGCCTTCCTCGAGGGGCTGGTGCTGTTCGTGGTGCTGTGGTGGGTGTCGGCCAAGCCCCGTGCCCGCGGCTTGGTCTCCGGGCTCTTCCTGCTGCTCTACGGGGTGTTCCGCTTCAGTGTGGAGTTCGTGCGCCTGCCCGACGCCCATATCGGCTTCATCGCCTTCGGCTGGGTGACCATGGGCATGCTGCTGACCCTGCCGATGATCGCCTTCGGCATCACCCTGATCCTCTGGTCGCGCCGGCAGCCGGTGGATGCCAGAATATAAAGCCCGATACATCGCGAGATTTGCTCATCGATCAGGATGGTGTCCGATGCGATTGACGCCGGAACAAGTGGAAATCATCAAGCAGTCGGCGGCCGAGGTGTTCGGCGATGAGGTAAGCGTCAGGCTGTTCGGTTCACGCCTGGATGACGGCGCCAGGGGAGGTGATATTGACCTTCTGGTGGAAAGTCCGCGTGAAATCGTCGGCAAGATGGACAAGATGCTGACTCTCACGGCACGCCTTCAGCTTCGTCTCGGTGATCAGCCCATCGATATCCTGGTGGTCGACCCGACCACTCCCTTGAACCCGGTCCACCGCCACGCACGTGACACGGCCCAGACGCTATGACAGATGAAAAGCAGACACTCTTGCCGATCGATCGCTTCCTGTGGACGCTCGAGATCGTGCGTCGGGAGGGGCATCATCTGCGCTACAGCTGGAGTTCCCTGTTCGAGTCCGGCGTCACTCTCGATGCCCATTGGGTCGCGTCGCTCGATCAGCGGCCCGAGGAAGCGGTCAGGCTCGAAGCCTTCGTCTCGCGTTACAGCCGAATGCAGGACACCATTGCCGACAAACTGATACCACGCTGGCTGCAAAGTCTTGCCGAGCATACCGGTAGCCAGATCGAGAACCTCAATCGAGCCGAACGGCTCAGTGTGTTGGAAAGCACGGAAAGCTGGCTGGCGGCCCGCAAGTTACGCAACCAGCTGGTCCATGAATACATGCAGGATCCGGAGGCTTTTGCCGAGGCGCTGAGCGCCGCCAGGAAGGCCTCACTGATGTTGATGGCGACCTATAACCGAATACGTAGCTACGCCGAGCAGCGGATGGCCCTTGAGGCGGAGCTGCCCGATTCACTGGTAATGCCCGATCAACATGCCAGCTGAGATCCGGTAGAATTCTTTCCCCCATTTTCCAGCCCAGGCTACGCCGTGACCGACCCGACGCTTCCGCCCCTCGAACAGCCCTACCTGGATCTGATGCGCCAGGTGCTCGACCACGGCGTCGAGCGCGACGACCGCACCGGGGTGGGGACCCGCTCGCTCTTCGGCCACCAGATGCGCTTCGATCTCGCCCGGGGCTTTCCGCTGTTGACCACCAAGAAGCTGCACACCCGCTCGATTTTTCACGAGCTTCTGTGGTTTCTGGCCGGCGATACCAATATCGCCTACCTCAAGGCGCACGGGGTGCGCATCTGGGACGAGTGGGCCGATGCTAACGGTGACCTGGGCCCGGTCTACGGCTACCAGTGGCGCAGCTGGCCCGACCCCCGCGGCGGCCACGTCGACCAGATCGCCACCCTGCTGGAGCAGATCCGCACTGATCCGCAGTCGCGCCGGCTGATCGTCTCGGCCTGGAACCCGGCGCTGGTGGACGAGATGGCCCTGCCGCCATGTCACTGCCTGTTCCAGTTCTACGTGGCGGATGGGCGGCTCTCCTGCCAGCTCTACCAGCGCAGCGCCGATATTTTCCTGGGCGTGCCTTTCAATATTGCCAGCTACGCCCTGCTGACCCAGATGATCGCCCAGGTCTCGGGGCTCGCGCCGGGGGAGTTCATCCATACCCTGGGCGATGCCCACCTCTACCGGAACCATCTGGCGCAGGCCGAAGAGCAGCTCAGCCGTACGCCCCGGCAGGCGCCGCGCCTGGTGCTCGACCCCGGCGTTACCGACCTGTTCGATTTCCGCTTCGAGCACATTGCCATCGAGGGCTACGACCCCCATCCCCATATCAAGGCCGCCGTGGCGGTATAAGCGAGGCCCGCTTCGTGACCGACGAGACAACAAGCGAGATGACCGACGAGACCCTGGTGCCCATCGCCATGATCGCCGCCATGGATCGTAACCGGGTGATCGGCGTGGACAACCGGCTGCCCTGGTACCTGCCGGAGGATCTGACGTTCTTCAAGCGCATGACCCAGGCCAAGCCGCTGGTGATGGGCCGCAAGACCTTCGCCTCCATCGGCCGCCCGCTTCCCGGGCGGCTCAATATCGTGGTGACCCGCGACCCCGACTTTCACCACGACGGGGTGCGGGTCTGCCACGACCTGGCCGCGGCCCTGGCCCTGGCCGACCAGCAGGCGACCATCGATGCCGCGGAGGAGATCATGGTGATGGGGGGCGGGGAGATCTACGCCCAGGCGCTGCCCCATGCCAGCCGGCTCTACCTCACCGAGGTCGATATCGAGGTGGAGGGCGACGCCCGCTTTCCCGAGCTCGACCCGGCCGAGTGGCAGGAGACCCAGCGGGTGCCGGGCAGTCCCGCCGCCGGCCAGCCCGCCTACGATTTCGTGGAGTATCGCCGCCGCGGTGAGTAAGCAGATTGTCAGGTACTTCGCACTTTAGCGTGAACATGTTTCGCAGGCTTGATGGTGGGAAGCCGCGGTTCGACGTCTCGACTCTGCCGGCGGTTCGACGCTTCGACGAAGGCGCCGCAGGCGCCCCATGGGTAGCGCTTTGCGCTACTTCGCGAGCTGAAGCTCCCTCCCACAGAGCCAGTTCACGCCAGTCTGCGAAGAGTCATTTGTCATGACGAGGCTTCTGGCACAGACTTGCACCCGTGGGCGGCACGGGCCGCATGACGGATACGCAAGAAGAGTCTGCCTGGAGGGTTCCGGTTTGACCGAAGAACGTTCACACCGCCTGCTGGACGCGCTGGAAGCGCGCACCGACACCGCCCTGGGTCAACTGCAAGCCTTCCATGAACGACTCGAGGCGCTCAACGCCCGACTCGCCGAGCTGGAGGCGGAGCGCCTGGAGCTCAAGGAGGAGAACCGCGAGCTCGACGAGCAGAATCGCGAACTCGAGGAGCACAACGCGCGGCTGCTCGAGCGGCTCAAGAGCGGCGAGCCGGCCCCCGCGCCGCCCGCCCGGGGGAGGCGGCGCGCCCAGGGGCTCTCCGCCCTGATCGGCCATCGTTCGGCAGAGACCGCGCCGCCCAGCGCCGAGCCCGAACGCCCCGAGCCTTCCGCCTCCGCGCCTTCTGACTCAGCGGCCGCTGAGACGACGTCTGCTGACACGACGTCCGCTGACACGTCGCCGACGCCAGGGCCAGACGAGGCGGCCGAGGTCAACACCGGGGCGTCCAGCGGCGGGGCAGGGGCGCCGGTCGAATCCGACCAGCAGGGCAGCCTGGCCATCGAGCCCGCGCCCTCCGCCGAGGCGCTGCTCGACCAGTGGTACCGGCGCTATCCCCAGGCCTTCTTCAAGGGCCACACGAGACCCCTGAAGGTGGGCATCCACCTTGACCTGGCCGCCGACGAGCCCTGGCCGGAGAAACTCGTGCGCCGCGCCCTGGCCGGCTACGTCAACCTGCCCCGCTATCTCAAGGCGGTGCGCGAGGGCGCCGAGCGCATCGACCTGGCCGGCCGCCCCCAGGGGCGGGTCGACGCCCAGGCCGCCGAACACGCCCGGCGCAAGCTCGAGCGGCTGCAGGCCGAGCGGCGCCGCAAGCCCTCGGCAGCCGGTGGCAAGGGCCGCGCCGCCAGAGGGGGCAGGAAGGCAAAGCCCGCAGCTGCGGCCAGCGGGGGCGTCCAGCCCGATACGTCGCGTAAGGCGCCCCGGCCCGACGCCTCCCGGGCGACCCCGACAACCGCGGCGGTGCCACCCGGCTCGGCCGCGCAGGCGGACACCGAGCTCCCGCCGGGTGCCGACAGCGCCAGCCCCGAGCAGCGCCTGGAGGCCAAGCTCTCGGCGCTGCTCGCCAAGCACGGCGGCGGCCAGCGCCGCCGCTGAGCCCCTCGCCCTTGTTCTGCATCAAACGTTGAAGCGCCCCGCACTTGCCTCCCGCTGTATCAGCGGGGCATCATGTGCGGGCTCATCGCTGCCAGGTCGCTGTTTTGACAGGCCGGCGGCCGCGGCTCGCGTTAGGATGCGCGATGACCGCTTTAGCAGGGGAAGGTTCCGTGGTTAGGGGCAGGCGTGAAGGAAAACAGTGTTTTTTCTTGTTGCGTTCCCGAAAATCCCGGTATAGAGTTCTACCTGCGAGCATTGGACTATAACAAGGCTTCGCTGCGGACATGTCCGGCCTGGCGACCCTCCTGGGAAGGAGCCGCGCCAACCACGGCGAGACGCATGCCCGGCAAGCTACCCTGCACCGATCATTCCGATCGGGCAGCAACGATCGAAACAGTAAGCTAGTAAAGGAACTATCGCGATGAAAAAGACACTGTTAGCGACTGCCGTTGCCGGCGCCATGGCCCTCACCGGCACCGCCGTACAAGCCGCCACCGTTTACGACCAGGACGGCACCCAGCTGAACATCGGCGGCCGTGTGGCCGTGGGTGTGTCCAACACTGATGCTGCTGCTACCGACGGTTCTGGCTCCGAGTTCCGCAATATCTACTCGCGCCTGAACATCAATGGCTCCAGCCAGATCGACCCGGACCTGCGCGGCTTCTTCGAAGTCGAGTGGCGCTTCGACGGCGATGAGCGTACTAACCCGAATGATCCGTCGAACTCCAATTCTGGTTTCACCGAAGTGCGTACCAGCCTGCTGGGCGTAGAGAGTCAGCGGTTCGGTACCCTGATGGCGGGCAACTTCGCCGGCCTGTACAACAGCCAGGTGCTGATCCCGTTCGACGTCTATCTGGATCGCGGCTACGCCAACGATTGGACCGGTCATCCGTTCAACTCCCGCGGCGACTCCGTGGCCTATATGACGCCGAACCTGGAGGGCTTCCAGGCCTATATCCAGGGCAAGCACTACAGCGCCAACGACACCGCGCTGGACAGCAGCAAGGTGCGCTCCCAGGGCGGCGCGACCTACGAAGTGGCCGGCCTGCGTCTGGCCGCCGGCTGGGCCGAGCCGACGCCCATCGAGATTACTGGCAACCAGAGCAGCAAGACCCGCTACGGTGCCACCGCTCAGTATGCCTTCAACGACATGTTCAGCGGCCGCTTGGGTATGGATGCCCAGCGTGATGTGGACCGTGATGTCTACGGCCTGGGCGGTACCTTCAGCATGGGTCAGTTCGCCCTGACCGGCGACTACTACTACGCTGATGAGCCGGACGGTGTCGACAGCCGTAACATCTTCGTTGCCGGTGCCTACTACCGTCTGAACCAGAACGTCAACGTCTTCACCGAGTTCCACGAGAGTGACATCGACAACGAAGACACCTACGTGCTGGCCGGCGCTCGCTACATGTTCTAAGCAGCGCCTAGCTTAGGCTAGACACAAGCCGGCTCCTTCGGGGGCCGGTTTTTTTGTATGTGTTACCAGCGGCTGATTTGCTGTGGGGCGTTGCCTGAGGCGGCAGCCTGGGCTGCTACCCGGGGCGAAAGCGGTAGTATTGGTGCTTGATACACGTCAAAATATCACTCATCTTGTAGTGACGCCCGGAACCCTCCGAACCAGCCGCCGCTGCCTGTCAGCGCCTGCGGTCGGGTCGGTTGGGGCGTTGAGCACGCTAGGCAACACGAGGCAAGGAGAGTCCATGAAGCCTGAGTCTAGTCGGCGCCAGCCGGTCAACGAGACCCGCTGCGAGCGCTGTAGCCTGCATGCGCGCTGCTTGCCCCTGGGGCTTGATGTCAAGGCGCTGGAGTCCTTTGATGCCATCATCGAGCGGCCGCGACCGCTCAAGCGGGGCGAGGCCTTGGTGCGCCAGGGCGACCGCTTCGAGAGCCTCTACGTGGTGCGCTCGGGCAGCCTCAAGCAGTCGGTCGCCCAGGATGCCCAGCGTGACCAGGTCACCCACTTCTATCTGCCCGGCGAGCTGGTGGGGCTCGACGGCATCGGCGACAGCGCTTGCTATGGCAGCGTGACGGCGCTGGAGTCCGCCTTCGTCTGCGAGCTGCCCTTCACCCGCCTGGAGGACCTCGCCGAGCGGCTGCCGGAGCTGCGCGGCCAGCTCTACCGCTGCATGAGCCGCGAACTGCGCAACGACCAGCGCATGATGTGCCTGCTCTCCGGGCGCACCGCCGACCAGCGCCTGGCCAGCTTCGTGCTGGGACTCTCCGAGCGCTTCCGGGCCCGGGGCTGCTCCCCCTATCGCTACCACCTCTCCATGTCGCGCTCCGATATCGGCAGCTACCTCGGCCTGGCGCTGGAGACCGTCAGCCGGGTGCTGGGCCGCTTCCAGGAGCAGGGGCTAGTGGCGGTGGAGGGCCGTGAGCTGACCATCCACGACCATCCGGCGCTGGTGGCCCTGGCCGAAGAGGGCGTCGGGCGCCACTCGGGGATCTGACGCTGGCGATTGTTCGGCGTTGGGTATCTAACGCTGGCAGTCATTTGGCGTTGAGGCTCGGTTTATGGCCCCCCTCTATCGGCCCGATAGTTGACGCCGCTCCTTTTGCTGGCGGGTCGCCGGTGTCATGATCGAGTCTCAACCCACTGTTCACGGGTGCTACCCCTTGCCGGAATGGATGCTTCCCACCCTGCGTTCCCGCCTGCTGTTTGGCGTCAGCCTCGGCTGGCTGGCGCTGGTGGTGGCGCTGCTGGGCTACAGCCATATCAGCGGGGGCGCCCTGGCGCAGCGCGAGAACCTGACCCACCTGGCCTACGAGGCCGAGCTGATCGCCGATCAGCTGCAGCGCTCCGTCGAGGATCGTCAGCGGGCGCTGGCCCGGCTGCGCCCCAGCCTTTCCGTCGATGACCCTGCTCTGCTGGATAAGCTGCGTGCCCAGGAGGGGCTGCTGGCGCTGTTCGACCGGCTGATGGTGTTCGATGCCGAGGGCGAGCCGGTGGCGGCCTGGCCACCCTTCCCGGAGGGCGGCCCCAATATCGCCGAGCGTGACTACTTTCATCAGGCGCGGGGCTTTCGCCGCCCCCTGGTTAGCGAGCCCTACCGCGGCGGCGAGACCGGCATCGATCAGGTGATGGTGATCGAGCCGCTGCTCGATGAGGCGGGAAACTTCACCGGCATCCTGGGCGGCAACACCAGCCTGCGCAACGGTGATGCCTTCCTCAACCTGCAGTCGCGGCGCATCGGCGATGAGGGGCACGTGTTGCTGGCCACCGTCGAGGGGCGGGTGATCAGCCACCCGGATGCCAGCCGGCTCATGCAGCCGGTGCCGGACGCCGAGCAGCTGCCGCTGCTGGAGCTGGCGCGCTTTGGCTGGGAGGGGAGCGGCGTGGGCCAGCAGCTGGACGGCGAGCCGGCGCTGATGGCCTTTCGCCAGGTGTGGTCGGCCGACTGGGTGGTGGGGGTCTTTCTTCCCACGAGCCAGGTCAACGCCCCCATTCAGCGCTACGCCAGCGAGCTGCGCTGGGTGGGGCTCGCCACGGTGGCAGTGATGCTGCCGCTGCTCTGGTGGCTGCTGGGCCTGGGGCTGGCGCCGCTGCATCGCCTGGAGCAGCAGATCATCCGGATCGGTCGCGGCGACGCCGAGCGGCTGACGTTGCGTACCTCGATGAACGAGCTGCGCCAGGTCGCCGACGCCTTCAACCGCCTGGAAGGCAATCGCCGGGAGGCCCTCGCCTCACGGGAATCCCGCGAAGCCTTCCTGCACGCGGTGCTGGCCTCCTCGCCGGTGGGCATGTTCCTGGTCGACATGCACGGTCGGGTCAACTACGTCAACACGGAGCTGGAAGCCATTGCCGGCTACGCGGTCGGCGACCATCCCGACAGCGAGTGGCTGCGCCACGTGCATCCCGAGGATCGCCGCCCCTTCGTCGAGCGCTGGCGGGCCATGCTGAGCGGGGAGGAGGAGCGGCCCCACCAGTATCGTTTCCAGCGCGACGACGGCGAGCTGCTCTGGCTGGAGGTGCAGGTCAGCCAGGTCACGCTGGGCAAGACGCCGCTGGGGTTCGTGGGGACGGTGCAGGACATCACCGAGCGACAGGCCCGGGAAACCAAGCAGCGCTGGGAGGCCGAGCACGACCCGCTGACCGGCTGCCTGAACCGCCGCGGTTTCGAAAATCGGCTGGAAGAGGCCTGCACCCTGCATCGCCGCGACAGCGACAAGGTGCTGTCGCTGATCATGATGGACCTGGACCACTTCAAACCGGTCAACGACACCGCCGGCCACGGGGCCGGCGACGAGCTGCTGCGCTTGATTGGCCAGCTGCTGCAGGAGACGGTTCGCCAGCAGGATGCCGTGGCCCGGCTCGGCGGCGACGAGTTCGCGCTGCTGCTGCCGGCCTGTCCGCTGGCCCAGGCGCGGGAGATCGCCGAGCGGGTGCGCGAGCGCATTGCCGACCTGGCCTTTCGCGCCGAGGGGCACTGCTTTCGGGTAACCGCCAGCATCGGGGTGTCGCGGCTGGATCCGGATGACCGGGACGGGGGGCCGCTGGTGAAGCGCGCCGACCGCGCCAGCTATCATGCCAAGCGCCAGGGGCGCAATCGCGTGGTGGTGGCCCAGGACACGCTGAGCGAGGCGGTGGAGCCCTGAGGGCTGGCGCCCCCATCAGGATTCGAACCTGAGACCTTCCCCTTAGGAGGGGGACGCTCTATCCAGCTGAGCTATAGGGGCGCGACCGGGCGCATTATAGGGAATGCGGCGAGGGAGATAAACCGCCGGTACGCTCGGTGCGGCGCTTTGTCTCCGTGATATTCCCCTTGGGCGTCTCTTCTTCCGAGGCCGAAGCCGGTATAGTGGCATCCTGTCATTCCATTTTGTTCTTAGCTTGTTCCGGGATTTTCCGATGATCAAACGCTTGGTTCCCGTGCTGATACTGGCCATCGGCGTGGCCGGCTTTCTCGCCCTGCGCCTGACGCGGCCCGAGCCGCCGGCGGTGACGCCCCAGGAGCGCAGCTGGCGGGTGGAGGCCATGTCGGTAAGCTTCGCCGAACGGGTGCCGGTGCTGCCGCTGTTCGGGGAGGTGGTGGCGCCTGAGCGAATCCAGCTGGTGGCGCCCTTGGCCGGGCGGGTGGCCGAGCGCCCGGTGCGCGATGGCCAGCGGGTCGCCGCCGGTGCCCTGCTGGTGGCGCTGGACGAAGCCGATACGCTGCCGCCGCTGCGCCAGGCCGAGGCCGAGGTGGCGGACCTGGAGGCGCAGATCGACAACGAGCGCCTTCGCCACGACAACGACCGCCAGGCGCTGGAGCGCGAGCGTGAGATCCTCGGCAACGCCGCCCGCCAGCTGGAGCGCACCCGCTCGCTGGTGGAGCGCAACCTGTCGTCGCAGTCGGAGCTGGATGCCGCCCGCGACGCCGTGGCCCAGGCGCGCCTCACCGTGACCCAGCGCGAGAGCCAGCTGGCGGAGCATCCGGCGCGGCTGCGACGCCTCCAGGCGCAGCTGTCCCGGGCCGAGGCGCTGCGCGATGCGGCCCGGCGCGACGCCCAGCGCAGCCGCGTGGTGGCTCCCTTCGAGGGGGTGGTCAGCGGCGTGCAGGTGGCCCCGGGCGACCAGGTGGGCGCCCGTGCCGCGCTGCTCTCGCTCTATCCCCCCGACGGCCTGGAGCTGCGCGCGCGCCTTCCCCAGCGCTATCAGGCCGAGCTCGGCGCGCGGCTCGACCGGGGCGAGACGCTGACGGCCCGGGCCGTGGAGGGCGACCAGCGCTTCGTGCTCGAACGCCTGGCCGGGGAGGGCGACCCCGCCGGCACCGAGGCGATCCTGAGCCTGGAGGGGCCGGCGGCAGGGCTGCGTCCGGGCAGCCTGGTGGCGGTGGTGCTGGAGCGCCCCGCGGTGGAGCGGGCGCTGGCGGTGCCCTTCAGCGCCCTGCACGGCAGCGACGTGCTCTACCGTATCGATGCCGATAGCCGCCTGGCGCGTACCCGGGTCGAGCGGCTCGGCGAGACTCCGGGGCCCGAGGGCGAGCGCTGGCTGCTGGTGCGCGCCGCTGAGCTGGAGGAGGGGGATCGCATCGCCGTCACCCATCTGCCCAACGCCATGCAGGGGCTGCGCGTGGAGCTCGCCGAGGCCGGCGGCCGGGATGGCGACGGCGAGGAGCCCGAGGCATGACCCGTCGCCGCGGCCTGATCGGCTTCTTCGTTCACCACCGGGTGGCCGCCAACCTGGTGATGCTGGTGATGCTGCTGGGCGGGGCGCTGGGCATCGCGCGCATGAATGTCCAGTTCTTTCCCACCTTCGCCCTGGACGTGGTCAGCGTGCGGGTGGTGTGGAGCGGGGCCTCCGCCGAGGATGTGGAGGCCGGCATCACCAATCCCCTGGAGCAGCGCCTGCGCAGCCTCCAGGGACTCAAGCGCATGACCTCCACCTCCGCCCAGGGCATCGCCAACATCACCCTGGAGTTCGTCGAAGGCACCGACCCGGTGCTGGCCCTGGACGAGGTGCGCCAGGAGGTCGACGGCTTTTCCCACCTGCCGGCGGACGCCGAGACGCCCCAGGTCACCCGGCTAGCCCGCTTCGAGCCGGTGGCGCGGCTGCTGGTGTACGGTGAGCTGGACCGGCGCGAGCTGCGCCAGCTGGCCCAGCGCTTCGAGGACGAACTGCTGGCCCGGGGCATCGACCGGGTGGAGATCGCCGGACTGTCCGAGCAGCAGATCAGCATCGAGGTGCCGGCCGAGCGGCTGCAGGGCCTGTCGCTCTCCCTGGAGGCGATCGCCGATCGGGTGCAGGGCATGTCGCGGGACCTGCCGGCGGGCATCCTGGGCCAGCAGGACAGCGCCCGTGAGCTGCGCTCCCTGGAGCAGCGCCGCGATCCCCTGGCCTTCGAAGACTTGGCCATCCTCAGCGGCGACCGGGTCCAGCTGCGCCTGGGCGATATCGCGGTGGTGCGCCAGGAGTCGCGGGAGGGCGAGGTGGCGCTCAGCCGGCTGGGCAAGCCGGCGGTGGAGCTGCAGCTGCAGCGCGCCGAGGCCGGCAACTCCCTGGCCGCGGCCCGCCTGCTCGATGACTGGCTCGACGAGACCCGCCCGACGCTGCCGGACAGCGTCACCCTGGAGGTCCACGACGAATCCTGGCAGCTGATCGACGAGCGCATCAAGCTGCTGGTCACCAACGGCGCCACCGGCCTGCTGCTGGTGGTGATCCTGCTCTACTTCTTCCTGCCGGCGCGGGTGGCGCTGTGGGTGGCCATCGGCATTCCCACCGCCTTCATGGCCGCCCTGGGGGTGTTCTGGGGCATCGGCGGCTCGATCAACATGATGTCGCTGTTCGCGCTGATCATGGCCCTGGGGGTGATCGTCGATGACGCCATCGTGGTGGGCGAGGACGCCGATGCCCACCATCGCCTGGGCGAGGCGCCGCGCAACGCCTCGGCGGGAGCGGCGCGGCGCATGCTGTGGCCGGTGCTGGCCTCGTCGCTGACCACGGTGGCGGCCTTCATGCCGCTGCTGATGGTAGGCGGGGTGATCGGCAACATCCTCGGCGACATCCCCATCATCATGATCTGCGTGCTGATCGCCTCGCTGCTGGAGTGTTTCGTGGTGCTGCCGGCGCACCTGCGCAACGCCTTCGTGCCGCGCCGCGGCGGCGAGCGGGCCCCGCGCGGGCTGGCCCGCTGGCGCGCCGGCTTCGAGGCCGGCTTCCAGCGTTTCCGCGAGGGCCCCTTCCGGCGCTTCTCGGCGCTGACCCTGCGCCACCGGGCGGCCACCCTGGCAACGGCCCTGGCGGTGACCCTGGTCACCGTGGGACTGCTGGCCGGGGGGCGCATCGGCTTCAACTTCTTCCCGGCCCCGGAGCCCAGCGTGCTCTATGCCAACGCCAGCTTCGTGGCCGGCACCGACCGCGGCCGCGTCGCGGCCTTCCTCGATCACCTGGAAGAAAGCCTCGAGGAGACCGACCGCGCCCTGGGCGGCGGGCTGGTCGAGATCGCCGTGACCCGCTATGGCGCGACCCTGGAGGGCGGGGCGCCCAGCCGCAGCGCCGACGAAGTGGGCTCGCTGATGATCGAGCTGACCTCGCCGGACGACCGCGACGTGCGCAACACCGAGTTCATTCGCGCCTGGCGCGACCGCATCCAGGAACCGGCCGGGCTCGACGCCCTGGCCATCAACGAGCGCGCCGCCGGCCCGCCCGGGCGCGACGTCAATATCCGCCTGACCGGCGAGGACCCCATGGCCCTGCGCCGCGCCGCCGACTCCCTCAACCAGTCGCTGGCCAGCCTGCCCGGGGTGCTCGACACCGCCGACGACATGCCCTGGGGGCGCGAGCAGCTGGTCTATTCGGTCAACGCCTTCGGCGAGGCGCTGGGGCTGACCACCGCCGAGCTGGGCAACCAGCTGCGCACCGCCTTCGACGGTCGGGTGGTCCAGGTGCACCAGGCGGGCGCCGACGAGGTCGAGGTGCGCGTCCAGCTCCCCCGGGAGCAGCGCGAGCGCCTGGCGACCCTGTCGAGCCTGGCCGTGGCCCTGCCCGACGGCCGCCAGGTAGCCCTGGATCAGGTCATGACCCTCTCCCATCGCCAGGGCTTCGAAGCGCTGCGCCACGCCGACGGTCGGCTGGCGGTGGAGGTCACCGCCGAGATCGATACCCAGGCGACCTCCGCCGAGCAGATCCGCGAGAGCCTCTCGGCCTCGGTGCTCCCGGCGCTGGCCCGGGACCACCACCTGAGCTACAGCTTCGAGGGGCGCGCCGCCGACCAGCGCGAGACCCTGGCCGATATGCGGGTCGGGCTGCTGGTGGGGCTGGGCCTCATGTACGGCGTGCTGACCTGGGTCTTCGCCTCCTGGAGCCTGCCGCTGATCGTCATGGCGATCATTCCCTTCTCGCTGGTGGGGGCGCTGCTCGGCCACTGGCTGCTGGGCATCGAGCTGACCATCCTGTCGCTGTTTGGTCTCTTCGGCCTCTCCGGTATCGTGGTCAACAACGCCATCATCCTGGTGACCTTCTACCGCGAGCAGCGCGACCGCGGCCTGGCCATCGACGAGGCGCTCAACGAGGCGGTGGTGCAGCGGGTGCGGGCGGTGCTGCTCACCTCCCTGACCACCATCGGTGGCCTTCTGCCGCTGCTCTTCGAGACCTCGCTGCAGGCGCAGTTTTTGATCCCCATGGCGGCCTCCATCGCCTTTGGGCTGGGCGGCTCGACCCTGCTGGTGCTGCTGGTCACCCCGGCGCTGCTCTCCTATCTCGAGCACGGCCGGGAGCGGTTGGCGGGCTGGCAGCGTCGACGCGAGGCAGGGGGCACCGGGGGCTGACCGAGGAGGCGATCCATGGAGAGTCATGAGTACCGGCGCTACGACGGCCTGGGCCTGGCGGCGCTGATTCGTTCGGGGGAGGTGAGCCGCGACGAGGTCTTCGCTGCCGCCTGCGCGGCCATCGAGGCGCACAATCCCTCGCTGGGCGCGGTGGTGCGCACCCGCTTCGCGCGCGCCGCGAAGGAGGGGCGGGCGGTCGCCGCCGACGCCCCCTTCGCTGGGGTGCCGACGCTGACCAAGGACCTGCTGATGGCCATCGAGGGCGAGCCGCTGGCCTTTGGCAGTGCGGCCCTGGCCGACTGGCGGCCGCCGCAGGATGCCACCCTGGTCACCCGGCTGCGCGAGGCGGGCCTGACGATCCTCGGCCAGACGGCCACCCCGGAGCTCGGCCTGATGGGCATCACCGAGCCGCGCGCCTTTCCCCACCCGGTCAATCCCTGGGCGCCCGAGCACTCGCCGGGCGGCTCCAGCGGCGGGGCGGCGGCCGCGGTGGCCGCCGGCCTGGTGCCGCTGGCCATGGCCGGCGACGGCGGCGGGTCGATCCGCATCCCCGCCAGCTACTGCGGGCTCTTCGGCCTCAAGCCCTCCCGAGGGCGGGTGCCCCTGGGGCCGATGTTCGCCGAGGTGTGGCAGGCTGCGGTGGTGGAGCACGCCCTGACTCGCAGCGTGCGCGACAGCGCCGCGCTGCTCGACGCCGTCAACGGCATGGACCCCGGCAGCCCCTGGCCGCTGCCCCGGGAGCAGGGCTTCCTGGCGGCCACCGAGCGAGTGCCCGGCCCGCTGCGGGTGGCGGTCTCGCTAGGCGAGCCGCTGGGCAATGCCCTTGGCACCCGGCTCGACCCCGAGGTGCGGCAGGCCGTGGAGCGGGCCGCCACGCAGCTGGAGGCGCTGGGGCACCGGGTCGAGTGGGCCGACCCGCCGGTGGACGGCGAACGGCTGGCCGACAGCTATCTGACCCTCTACCTGGGCCATCTCTCGGCGGACCTGGCCTGGATCGCCCGGCAGACCGGGGTGCCCGTGTCGCGGCTGGCCATCGAGCCCTCGACCCGCGCCATCGGCCGGCTGGGGCGCCGTCTGCCGGTGCGCGACTACGAGCTAGCCAAGCGCTACTGGAACGACGTGGCCCGGGCCATGGCGGATTTTCACCGCCGCTTCGACGTGCTGCTGATGCCGGTGGCCGCCGCTCCGGCGCCGCGGCGGGGCGAGCTCTACCCGCCGCCGGCCAGGGAGCGGCTGATGGCGCTGCTGGCCCTGCCCGGGATGCCTGCGCTGGCGCTCAAGGCGGGGATGCTCAAGCGTCTGGCCCGGGAATCCCTGGCGCGTACCCCCTTCACCCAGCTGGCCAACCTCACCGGCCAGCCGGCCATGTCGCTGCCGCTGCATATCACGCCCGAGGGACTGCCGGTGGGCGTGCAGGTGCTCGGCCCCATGGGCGAGGAGCGGCGCCTGCTGGCTCTGGCGGCGCAGATCGAGGCCGATACCCCCTGGGCCCACCATCTGCCGCGCCCGGCCGCCGTTGATCGTGAGTCCTCGGGCAAAGCCGGGTAGAATGCGGCCACCCGCGACCACCGATGCGCCGCCATGCCCGACACCGATGCCTTTCTGACGCCGGCCGGCGACCGCCACTTCGACGGCCTGGCCGACAAGTTCGCCGCCAGCCTCTATGGCAAGGCCCGCGGCGAGCTGCGCCTGGCGCTGCTCGACCGCCTGCTGCCGGAGATGCTGGCCCTCAAGGGGCAGCCGCTGCTCGACGTGGGCGGCGGACTGGGCCAGCTGGCCGCCTGGTTTGCCGAGCGCGGCCACGCCGTGACCCTGGTGGAGCCCGCCGCCGAGATGCGCGAGCGGGCGCGCGCGCAGCTGACCGGATGGCCCGTGACACTCGTGGATGCGCCGCTGCAGCGGCTTCCCGACGTCGCGCCCGGCCCCTGGTCGCTGATCGCCTGCCATGCGGTGCTGGAGTGGCTCGCCGACCCGCGCGCGGCGCTGGCCACCCTGGCGGCGCGGCTGGCGCCGGGCGGCCAGCTCTCGCTGATGGTCTTCAATCGCGACGCCCTGCGGCTCTCCAACGTGGTCAAGGGCAACCTGGAGAAGGCCCTGGCGGATCGCCTGGAGGGCAAGGGGCTGCGCCAGCGGCTGACGCCGATCTCGCCCCTGACCCATGCCCAGATCGCGGCCTGGAGCGCCGAGTGCGGCCTCGAGCTGCGCGCCGTGGCGGGGATTCGCGTCTTCCACGACTACCTGCGCCAGCCGCCGGCCGCGGGCGACGACCTGACCCGGCTGATCGAGCTCGAGTGGCGCTACTGCCGGGTCGACCCCCACTGGCGGCTGGGTCGCTACCTGCTCTACACCCTGGTGCGCCCAGAGGCCGCCGTCACTGCGACATCCGCCGAGGAGCCCTGACCTTGACGCAAGACGCCGGACCCGAGACGACCCGTGCCGTGACCCCGGTCTGCCAGCTCTTGGCGCGCCAGGACGCCGACTACCGCGGCTGGTGGTGGGTGGCCCCGCCCCGGGACCCCTGGCTGGAGGGGGGGCGGGGCACCGCGATCAGCGCCGATCTGGCGGTGCGCGCTGCCTGGCAAGCCGCCGGGCGGCCCGCCGTCTCGCCCTTCGAGGTGGCGCCCGGCACGCCGCCGCCCCCCGGGGCGGTGCTCTTCTGGCCCAAGAGTCATGCGCTGGGGGAGTGGTGGCTGCTGTGGCTGTGCGCCGCGCTGCCGCCGGGGACGCCGCTGCAGCTGGTGGGGGAGAACCAGGGCGGCATCAAGCGGGTGCTCAAGGTGCTGGCCGCGCTGGGCCTGGGCTCGCGCAAGCGCGACAGCGCCCGGCGCTGCTCGCTGTTCCAGACGCGACTGGACCGGGTGGCACTCGACCCCGAGGCGGCCTGGACCTCCTTCGAGGTCGACCCGGGAGCCGAGCGGCTCACCCTGGCCAGCCACCCCGGCGTCTTCGGCCACGGCAAGCTCGACGACGGCACCCGGCTGCTGCTGGAGACCCTGCCAGGCGCGCTGCCGGCAGGCGACGCTTCGGGAGGCGCGCTGGGCGATATTCTGGATATGGGTTGCGGCGACGGCATCCTGGCCGCCTGGCTGGCCCGCCGGGGGCACGCGGTCACCGCCGTGGACGTCAACGCCTTCGCCGTGGAGGCGACCCGGCGCACCCTCGCCGCCAATGCCCCGGCGGGCGACGCCCTGAGGGCAGAGGCGCTGGAGAGCGATGTCTACTCGGCGCTGGCCGAGCGAACCTTCGATGCCATCGTCAGCAACCCGCCCTTCCACCAGGAGCGGGCCATCGACTACGGCCCGGCCGGGCGGCTGATTCGCGAGGCCCCGGCGCACCTGCGCCCCGGCGGCGCGCTGATCCTGGTGGCCAACGCCTTCCTGCCCTACCCGGACCTGCTCGAGCGCGCCTTCGGCGGCTTCGAGATACTCGCCGACGACCGCCGCTTCCGGGTGTACCGGGCGGTCAAGCGCTGATCAGGCGACACGCTCGTGGTGCTGTGTCATGTCCCCACGGCCGGCAAGTAGCCCCTCCACAGAGATATCCTCATCGAGCTCATCCCAGTGCAGGCCCTTGCCGGAATAGCTGATGCGGCACTGAGTCCTTTCGGCAGGGCTGGCATGCAGGAGGCGCGGAAACCAGGCCAATGGCACACCCAATGTCCTGCCGTCATTGAGCTCGACCCACATGGTGTAGTCATCAAAGCTAACGGTCTTGGCGGAAATGCTCATTCCAGGCCCTCTCGATCTCGTCACGATGTGCTTCCACCAGCTGCATGAGCTGTGAAAGCTGCTTTCGATTGTAGCCAGCGCTGCTGCCGATAGCGATCTGAGGCTCGAGCCAGATCTTGGCTTCTCCGTCCCCGCTCTCTGCATGGATATGTATAGGCTCTAGCGGATTTCCCTCGTTGGAATAGAAGAAAAACCTGATTCCTTTGTAGCGAAAGACGACCGGCATGGCAGGGCTCCTATGCCTGAGGATCGCGATAGGCGATCTCGGTGATCACGTAGGTGGTCTCGCCGCCGGGGGCGGCCACCGTGACCTCCTCGTCCAGGGGCTTGCCGAGCAGGGCCTTGGCCAGCGGCGAATCGACGCTGATCCAGCGCTTGGCGGTGTCGATCTCGTCGTGGCCGACGATACGGATGCGGGTCTCCTCGCCCTCGTCGTCCTCCAGGGTGACGAAGGCGCCGAAATAGACCTTGCCGGTGTCCGCCGGCAGCCGATCTACCACCTGTAGCTCGTCGAGCCGCTTGGTCAGGTAGCGGATGCGGGCGATGACCCGGTTGAGTTCCTTCTTGTTGTAGGTGTAGTCGGCGTTCTCGCTGCGGTCGCCGAGCGCGGCGGCTTCGCCCACCTTGGCCGAGAGGGCGGGGCGCTTGACCCTCGAGAGATGGTCGAGAATGCCGCGCAGCCGCTCGGCCCCCTCGGCGGTGATCAGGTTGCTCTTGGGCTCCTGGCGCGGGTCCTTGGCGGGATCGCGCCAGCGGGTCATGTTGCGGCCTTTCATGAGGTTCCTCGCTGTCTCGCCTGTGGCTGGAACATACGCCAGGTGGGCGTCGGCGCCAAGGGGACAGCGGCATCGCATGGCCCCATGAGTGGCGGATCATTCAAACGTTCGTTACATTGCGGGTGTGGCAACGCGGCGCTGCCGCGGCATAACAACGAACCGAACAAGGAGACACCCGATGTTGCGACCCCGATTGCTGGCCACTGTCCTGGGCCTCGGCCTGACCCTGGCACCGCTTTCCAACGCCCTGGCCTGGGAGGCGGAGGTGGAGACCCTGACCGAGCGCTGGGAGGCGATCACCACCGGAGCGGCAGGCGGTGATGCCCGGCGCGCCCTCGACGCCCTGGCCGATGAGGCCGAGGCGCTGGTGGCCGCCCACCCCGACGAGGCGATGCCGCTGATCTGGCACGGCATCATCGAAGCCTCTCACGCCCGGGAGCGCAGCGGCCTGGGGGCAATGTCCAGCGCGCGCAGCGCCCGCGATTCCCTGGAGCGGGCCATCGAGCTCGACCCCGAGGGCGGCAACGGCTCGGCCTATGTGACCCTGGGCGCGCTCTACGACCGCGTGCCCGGCGGCCTGGTCGGCTTCGGCAGCAGCGACACCGCCGAGCAGATGTTCCAGCGCGCCCTCGAGATTCGCCCGGACGGCATCGACGTCAACTTCTACTACGCCGCCTTCCTGGAGGAGGAGGGACGCCTGGACGAGGCGCGCGAGCACGCCCGCCGCGCCGTGGAGGGCGAGGCCCGAGCCAGCCGCCCCGCCTCCGACGAGGCGCTGCGCGACCAGGCGAGCGCGCTGCTCGACCGGCTCTGACCCCCGCGCGGCGCCCCCTTCCGTGTCGGCAAAAGGACTATCGCCGTTACGAAAAGCGTGGGGCGCTGGGGGCAAGCCGAAAAGGAGGTCCTGCGCCATGGATGGCGCCGGTAGCGCCCAGGGAGGGGTTCACAGCGCCTCCTTGCAGGCTTGCCGACAGTCAGCCCCGAGCTATGCAAGCTATCTGCGATATCCTTGATGTCGGCAAGATGGAGGTTGGCAGGCCCCGCTCCGGTCATGATAATGGTCGCCATTCGTCGAATTCGGAGACCCGCATGCCCGACCGCAGCGACCCGAGCCGGGGCGCCGGCCTGCTCGAGCCCTTCACCGCCGCCGACGTGGAGGTGATAGAGCGGCGTTGCCTGCACCAGGGGTTCTTTCGCCTGGAGCAGGTGCGCCTGCGCCACCGTCTCTTCGAGGGCGGCTGGAGCGGCGAGGTGGTTCGCGAGGTACACTGTCGCCACGATGCCGTGGGCGTGCTGCTCTACGATGTGGAGCGAGACGCCGTGGTGCTGGTCGAGCAGATCCGCGCCGGCGCCCTGAGCGACCCCGACTCACCCTGGAAGCTCGAGGTGGTGGCGGGCCTGGTGGAAGCCGGCGAGAGCCCGGCCGAGGTAGCGCGCCGCGAGGCCATGGAGGAGGCCGGCTGCCCGGTGGGCGAGCTGGTCGAACTGCATACCTACTACCCAAGCCCCGGCGCCTGCGACGAGCGGGTCACCCTGTACTGCGCCCTGGTCGACAGCAGCGGGCTCGGCGGGGTGCACGGCGTCGACGAAGAGCACGAGGACATCCGCGTCCATGTGCTGGGGTTTTCCCAGGCCTGGGAACTCCTGCAGGCCGGGCGACTCGACAATGCCATGTGTCTGATCGCCTTTCACTGGCTGGCCGGCCAGCGAGCGTCCCTGAGAGCAAGGAGGTAGCGTGGCAAGAAGCGCCTATGTGACCGACCTGAAGGGCCTGCAGGGGGAGTGCAGCGCCAACTACCTGCGCCTGACCCGGCTGCTGGGCAATCTGGCGGCCGGCGAGACGCGGGAGCTCGAGCTGGCCGGCAAGCGCGGCCGCTTCGGCACGCTGCTGATGGCGGTGCTCGAGCGCGCGCCCTACACCACCATCGTGCGGGTCACCCAGAGCGGCCTCATGGACGCCCTGATCGAGCCGCCGCGCATGCGGGTACACCTCTATCACGACGTGCGCATGGCCGAGGTCACCGACTTCCAGCGCGAGCGCCACTTCGACGGCCGCTACCGCTACCCCAACCTGCGCATGTTCCAGCCCGACGAGAAGCTGCAGCTGAACCGTTTTCTCGGCGAGTGGCTGGCCCACGGCCTGGCCCACGGTCACGCCGCCGACCAGCCCCAGCTTCCCTGATCCCCCGCTTCCTTGACGAGATATTGCCCCGATGCGCCTGGTACAGATCACCGATTGTCATCTTCACGCCGATCCCGCCGCGCGCTCCCGCGCCGGTTTCCCGCTGCGCCAGCTCGAAGCGGTGGTCGAGGCGGCCGGGCGGGAGCGCCCCGACCTGGTGGTGGTGACCGGCGATATCAGCCAGGACGAAACCGATGCCTCCTACCGGCTGGCCGACCAGACGCTGTCGCGGCTGGGCTGCCCCTGGTTCTGGCTGGCCGGCAACCACGACGAGCCGGCGTTGATGGCGGCGGTCCGCGAGACCCACGATGAGATTGACCTCGGCGACTGGCGCCTGCTGGTATTGGACTCCCGGGTCAGCGGCCAGCCCCATGGTGAGCTGGGGCCGGAACGCCTCGCCGCTTTGACCGAGCGCCTCGAGGAGGACGATCGCCCCACGCTGCTGGCCATGCACCATCCGCCGCTGGCCATCGGCTCCGCCTGGCTCGACGAGATCGGCCTCGCCGACCGCGACGCCTTCTGGCAGACCCTGGCGGCCTATCCGCAGGTCAAGGCGATCCTCTGTGGCCATATCCATCAGGCCTTTGCCAGCCATCAGCACCAGGTCCAGGGCGAGGTGGCGGTCTACGGCTGCCCCTCCACCACCGACCAGTTCCTGCCCGGCGCGACGACCTTCGCCATCGACGAGGCCTCCCGCCCCGGCTATCGGGTGCTGGATCTGGGCAGCGAGGAGTGGGTTACGTGGGTAGAGCGCGTCGACCTCTGAGGCGTATCTGATATTCTTTGTTGGCCTAAAAAGATAGGCAATCATTCTTTTACGTTATGATTGGCCCGGCGGTACCCTGTCTCGCATGATCCTTTTCGCCCATCGTCATGCGAGGTATCCGGGCCGATGACCAGTCTTCATGCACCAACGCGAGAGCCGGCTGCCCCCCCGGTCGGGGCAGCGCCGACGCCCCAGCGGCTGACTCACCTCAAGCAGCTGGAGGCCGAGTCCATCCACATCATCCGCGAGGTGGCCGCCGAGTTCGCCAACCCGGTGATGCTCTACTCCATCGGCAAGGACTCCTCGGTGATGCTGCACCTGGCGCGCAAGGCCTTCTATCCCGGCCCGCCGCCCTTCCCGCTGCTGCACGTGGATACCACCTGGAAGTTTCGCGAGATGATCGAATTCCGCGACCGCATGGCCGCGGAAGCCGGCATGGAGCTGCTGGTCCATACCAACGAGGAGGGGCGCGCCGCGGGCATCAACCCCTTCGACCATGGCTCCAGCGGCTACACCGACGTGATGAAGACCCAGGCCCTCAAGCAGGCCCTGGACAAGTACGGCTTCGATGCCGCCTTCGGCGGCGCGCGCCGCGATGAGGAGGCGAGCCGCGCCAAGGAGCGGGTGTTCTCCTTCCGCGACAAGTTCCATCGCTGGGACCCCAAGAACCAGCGTCCCGAGCTGTGGAACCTCTATAACGCCCGGGTCCAGAAGGGCGAGTCGATCCGCGCCTTTCCGCTCTCCAACTGGACCGAGCTGGATATCTGGCAGTACATCCATCTCGAGCAGATTCCCATCGTGCCGCTCTACTACGCCGCCCCGCGTCCGGTGGTGGAGCGCGACGGCATGCTGGTGATGGTTGACGACGAGCGCCTGCCGCTGCAACCCGGCGAGGTGCCGGAGGAGAAGTGGGTGCGCTTCCGCACCCTGGGCTGCTATCCGCTCACCGGGGCGGTGGAGTCACGCGCCGACACCCTCCCGGAGATCATCCAGGAGATGCTGCTGACCCGCACCAGCGAGCGCAGCGGCCGGGCGATCGATCACGATCAGGCGGGCTCCATGGAGAGGAAAAAGCGCGAGGGGTACTTCTAGGCGCGGAGCGCCTAGAAGAGCCGTAAGCCCTAAGCTGTAAGCTGTAAGTACTTCCAACAGTTTGCAGAGGTGGCGGCAATGAATTTTGAGAAGCTGCAAGTATGGAAACGCTCGGCAAGGCTGTCAGCAGAGCTCTACAAGGCGATGCGGGACCTCAGAGATTTCGGCTTTAAGGATCAGATAACAAGGTCCGGCCTATCCATACCCAGCAATATCGCGGAAGGGATGACGCGCTATACCACCAAGGACAAACGGCATTTTCTGATTATCGCAAGAGGTTCCTGCTCTGAGCTGCGTACGCAGATCTATATCGGCATGGATATTGACTATATCGACTCCCAGCAAGGTCGACATTGGCTGCTGGAGACTCGTGAAATTTCCTCCATGCTATATGGCTTGATCACCTCGCTGGACAAAGATGACTTTGCTGCAAGCTAGGGTTGGTTTTACTTACAGCTTATCGCTTACGGCTTATAGCTAAAGGGTTTTGTATGGCACATCAATCGACTCTGATCGCCGACAATATCGAGCAGTATCTGCACGAGCATGAGAACAAGGACCTGCTGCGCTTCATCACCTGCGGCAGCGTCGACGACGGCAAGTCGACCCTGATCGGCCGGCTGCTGCACGACTCCAAGATGATCTTCGACGATCACCTGGCGGCGCTGACGCGGGACTCCAAGAAGAGTGGTACCACCGGTGAGGCCGTGGACCTGGCGCTGCTGGTGGACGGCCTGCAGTCCGAGCGCGAGCAGGGCATCACCATCGACGTGGCCTACCGTTTCTTCTCCACCGACAAGCGCAAGTTCATCATCGCCGACACCCCGGGCCACGAGCAGTACACCCGCAACATGGCCACCGGGGCCTCCACCGCGAGTCTCGCCATCATCCTGATAGATGCGCGGTATGGCGTTCAAACCCAGACCCGGCGCCACAGCTTCATCGCCGATCTGCTGGGTATCCAGCATCTGGTGATCGCGGTCAACAAGATGGATCTGGTGGACTTCGACCAGGCGCGCTTCGATGCCATCGTCGCCGACTACCGCGCCTTCGCCGAGCAGCTCTCAGCCCGGGATATTCGCTTCGTGCCGATGTCGGCGCTGGAGGGTGACAACGTGGTCAACCGCAGCGAGCGCACCCCCTGGTATGCAGGGCCGCCGCTGCTGGAGCTGCTGGAGAACGTGGAGGTGTCGCGGGACCGCAACCTGGTCGATCTGCGACTGCCGGTGCAGTACGTCAACCGCCCCAACCTCGACTTCCGCGGCTATGCCGGGACCCTGGAGGCGGGGGTGCTGCGCCCTGGGCAGGCGGTCAAGGCGCTGCCCTCGGGCAAGACCTCCACCGTGGAGCGGGTGGTCACCTTCGACGGCGACCTGGAGGCGGCCTGGCCGGGCGAGGCGATCACCGTGACCCTGGCCGACGAGCTGGATATCTCCCGCGGCGACTGGCTGGTGGCCGAAGACGCCGAGGTGGCGATGTCCAACGCCTTCGAGGCCGATATCGTCTGGATGCACGAGCAGCCGCTGGTCCCGGGGCGTCCGGTGGACATCCGCCTGGCGGGCCGCTCGGTCTCGGGGCAGGTCGGCGAGATCCTCCATCAGGTGGACGTCAACACCCTGGAGCGCCACGCGGCCGAGCGACTCGAGCTCAACGCCATCGCCCGCTGCCGGGTGGAGCTGACCGCCGAGGTGCCGCTGGACGCCTACGACAAGAGCCCCGGCACCGGCAGCTTCATCGTCATCGACCGGCTCTCCAACGTGACGGTGGGCGCCGGGATGGTGCGCCGGGTGGCCGAGGGCGGAGAGACGCCGACTGGCGAGGTCGACTGGGCCGGCTTCGAGGTCGAGCTCAATGCCCTGGTGCGCAAGTACTTCCCCCACTGGGAGGCCAAGGACATCCGCGAGCTGCTGAAGTAGCAGCGTTGGGAGGCAAGGCAATCGCAGTTGCCTATGTCGCGCCAGCGAAAGGCGCCGGGGACAGCCTTGAGCAATGCTGGAGCAATCCTTAAGGAATGATCGCCGAGGAAACCCGCTCTGGTAGGCTGTGTCCAATGCATCACAGCCGACCCGGAGCCCCGCCTCGATGATCGTTATTGCCGTTCTCCTGCTGCTGGCCATCTTCCTGCTGCCCAATGTCTGGGCCCAGTGGGTCATCAAGCGCCACGCCCAAGCTCGCGATGACTACCCGGGCACTGGGGCGGAGCTGGCCGACCATCTGCTGCGTCGGCTGGGCATCGAGGGGGTCAAGGTGGAGCCTACCGATCACGGCGATCACTACGACCCGGAGGCGCGCCGGGTGCGGCTCTCGCCGGAGGTCTATGGGGGGCGCTCGCTCACCGCGGTGACGGTGGCGGCCCACGAGGTGGGCCACGCCATCCAGCATCATCAGGGCTATGCGCCGCTGCTGGCCCGCTCACGGCTAGTGGCGGTGGCCCAGAAGGCCGAGAAGCTGGGCGCCGTGCTGATGATGGCGGCCCCCTTCCTGTTCGTGCTCACCCGCCTGCCCGGCGGCCTGGCCATCGTGGTGGCCGCGGCTGTGATCAGCTTCGGCACCGCGGCGCTGGTGCATCTGGTGACCCTGCCGGTGGAGTTCGACGCCAGCTTCCAGCGGGCCCTGCCGCTGCTCAAGGAGTACATCCCCCCCTACGACATGCCCGGCGCCCGCCATGTGCTGACCGCCTGCGCCTTCACCTATGTGGCGGCGTCGCTTGCCAGCATCCTCAACCTGGGACGCTGGCTGGTGATCCTGAGGCGTTGACATCCTGATGCTCAAGTGTAATAACCATGTTATTACATACGCAGTGCCTATTTGGCAGGAGGGGTGAAGTGAGGACGCATCTTAGAAAGATCGGAAACTCGAAAGGGGTACTGATTCCGGCTGCCATGCTGGCGGAGCTGGGGGTCAGTGATGAAGTCGAGATTCATCTGGAGGGGCAGCGGCTGGTGGTAGAGCCGGTCAAGCAGCCGCGCCGTCACTGGTTTGATGGCTATGATGCCAGCCATGATGATGCGGTTTGGGATGAGCTGGTTGAGAGTGAAGCTGATGAGGAAGAGTGGCAGTGGTAGGCCGAGAGATCCGCCGCGGCGAGGTCTACTGGGTCAACCTCGATCCCACGGTGGGCACCGAGATTCGCAAGACACGTCCTGCGCTTATCATCTCGCCAGATGATATGAATGCGGCGCTCCCCAGGGTCATCGTGGCGCCGGTCACCAGCAAGGGGCAGCCCCTAGGCTGCCGGCCGACGCTGATCTTTCAGGACAAGCCGGCACGGGTACTGCTTGATCAGCTGCGTTGCATCGATAAACGTCGGATCCTGGGCAAGATGGGGGACATTCCCGAGTCGGCCTGGCACGCCACCCTGCTGGAGATGTTCCAGTAGTTCCCAGCGCATTTCATCTCGGCCGGTTGGCCATGACCACGGCGCGGCGCGGCGCGGGGTAGCCTTCGCGGGTCTTGGTCGGGTCCTCGGGATCGAGGAAGTCGGCCAGCGACTGAAAGGTCATCCACTCGGTGGCGCGCTGCTCGTCCGTGGTGGTCACCGCCTCGTCCACCACCCGGACATTCTCGAACCCGCAGCGCACGAGCCACTGGCAGAGCGCGGCCGACGACGGCAGGAAGTAGACGTTGGGCATCGCCGCGTAGCGGCTGCCGGGCAGCAGCACGGTGGTCTCGTCGCCGGCTACCACCAGGGTCTCCAGCACCAGCTCGCCGCCGGGGCGCAGGGCCTCCTTGAGCTGCTGGAGGTGCTCCAGGGGCGAGGGACGGTGGTAGAACACCCCCATGGAGAAGACCGTATCGAAGAAGCCGAGCCGGGCCGGGACCTCCTCGATGCCCACCGGCAGGAAGTGGGTGCGGTGGCCGTCGGCGTCGCCGACGAAGTGGCGCAGCGCCTGAAACTGGTAGTAGAAGCGCGGCGAGGGGTCGATTACCAGCACGAAGTCGGCGCCGGCGCCGGCCATGCGCCAGCCGTGGTAGCCGCTGCCGCCGCCCACGTCGAGTACCTTCCTGCCCGCCAGCGGCGCCAGGTGAGGGGCCACGCGCCGCCACTTCCAGTCGGAGCGCCACTCGGTGTCGATAAGGATGCCGGCAAGCGAGTAGGGGCCCTTGCGCCAGGGCATCAGCGCCCGCAGCAGGCTGTCGCACTGGCGCCGCCGGCTGTCGTCCAGCTCACAGGCCACCGTCACCGTGTCCCGGTCGAGATGCACCCGGCGCGCGTCGGGCAGCGCCGGCAGCTTGGCCACGGCCTTCTCCCAGGCCGGCAGGTCGCCGTAGCGTCGGCGGTCCAGGCCGGCGGCGAGCTGGTCGGGAAGCCGGGCCAGCCAGGCATCCAGCCCCTGGTCGACGAAGGCGTGGTAGAGGTCGCGGTGGGGGTGGGGCATGCTGAATCCTGTGGGTGGTAGGGGGGGCAGTGAGCGCCGCAAGAGATCAGGGCTCGCTTAAAAAGTGATTCTTCGCACTTTAGCGTGAACATGTTTTGCAGGCTTTATGGTGGGAGGCCGGCTCTGCCGGGCGAAGGCGCCGCAGGCGCCCCATGGGTAGCGCTGCGCGCTACTTCGCGAGCTGAAGCTCCCTCCCACAGAGCCAGTTCACGCCAGTCTGCGAAGAGTCTAAAAAGTGCACCAGCCGGTGGCCTCCATCAGCCGGTAGCGCCAGTAGCGAAGCCGTGAGCGGTCGGCGTAGGCCGAGTAGTCGGTGCTATAGCGCTCCTCGGGGCCATTGTGCCAGTGGCGCTCGAAGGCGGCCCGGGCGTCGGTCATGACCGGATGGTCGTGCTCGGCCTCGAGCTGGACGTTGGCCTCCAGGTTGAGGTCGTCGAGGCTGCGACGGGTGAAGTTGGCCGAGCCGAGCAGCAGCATCGCCGGGCGCTCGCCGCCGCTGCGCAGCAGCAGCTTGGCGTGGGCCTGTTCGTCGCGGGTGTCGCTCCAGCGTACCGCAATCCCGGCAGCGTGCAGCTCGCCGGCCACCGGGCGGTTGGGAATCCCGGGGCTGGGGCGGCCGAAGTGGGCCTTGCTGGGGTCGAGCAGCACGCGCAGGATCACCCCGCGGCGGTGGGCATCGTGCAGCGCCGCGATCACGCCGCGGTGCGACAGGTAGAGCACCTCGATATCCAGCCGCTCCTCGGGTCTGGCGTCATGGATCGTCGCGAGCAGGGCGTCGCGTATCGCCCCTTCGCTGAGCACTCGCAGCCGCGGCGTTCCCCTTCGTGAGGCGGCGACTCCCGCCGTGGCAGGCGGATCGACGGGGGTGCCGGAATAGCCGGCGATACGCTGCTCCGAGGCCAGCAGGTCCAGGGCGGCGGGCCCGGCGAAGCTGAGCCCCAGCTCTCGGTAGTGGCTGCTGGTATCGTTGAGGTTGCAGGAACTGACCACCGCTCGCCAGCTATCGCCATGATCGGCGATCAGGGTCTTGCGGTGATTGGCGTTCAGGTTCAGCGAGGCCAGGTAGCTGCGCAGGGTGACCTTGCCCGGCCCCACCGGGTTGGGCAGCCAGCCGCTGCGCGGCGAGTTGCCCCACCAGCGCATGGTCAGGCGCCACAGCGCGCTCCAGCTGGGGTTGGGGTCGCGGGAAGCGGGCAGGTGGGTTTCCACCACCCGGATGCCCGCCCGGCGCAGGGTCTCGAAGTGGCCGGCCGGCTGACCGCCGTAGACGTGGTTGATGGGGTCGGTGATCAGCACGATCGCCAGCGTCGGCACCTCGCGCCGGCGCGTCAGCAGCGCCTGGATCAGCTCGGCGGAGACCCGGCGGTGGCAGTCGGGCGGCGCCTGCTCGGGGTCGTTGAGCTGGAAGATATCGATGACGATCAGCCGCTGGGCCTGGGCGATCAGGCCCAGCAGCTCGTCGACGATCTGCTGGCGGCAGCGCTGCCGCCCCTGGGCGTCGATAAAGGTCTCGTCGAGCAGCAGTCGCGCCTCGGTGGCGTCCCGCCAGGGACCCTCCAAGCGCAGCCCCGGCGGCAGCGGCTTGCGCGAGTGCCACCAGGCGGTGGCGAGATAGAGCGCCAGACCGAGGCCCAGCGCGACTCCCCAGGCGGCGCTCATGGCGGCTCCTCAGCGCTTGAAGGCGATCATCGAGGCGAAGTTGAGGTACTGAAACCAGGTCAGCGAGCGCGGAAAGCCGCCCCGTGCCAGGCGGGCGTGGTGCCCTTCGAGGCTGTCCGGTAACAGCACGTTCTCCAGGGCGGTGCGCTTCTGGCTGATCTCCAGGTCGCTGTAGCCGTTGGCACGCTTGAAATCGTGATAGCGCTCCACCCGCCAGGCGTTGTCGGCCTCGTCGGGGTCAACCACCTTCTCCGACAGCACCAGCACGCCGCCCGGTTCCAGGGCCTCGTACAGCCGGGCGATGACGGCGTCGCGATCCGCCGGAGGCAGAAACTGTAGGGTGAAGTTGAGCACGATCATCCCCGAGGGGCGGTAGTCGAGGGTGCGAATGTCGCCCTCGATCACCTCGATGGCGTGGTCGGGGCATTCGGCGGTCAGGGTCTCCCGGGCGCGGGCCACCATGGCCGGCGAGAGGTCCACCCCGGTGAGGCGAAAGGCCTCCGGCGGCAGGCTGCCGGCCAGCGCCAGGCCGGCCGCCCCCAGCGAGCAGCCCAGGTCGTAGACGTGGGCGCCGTGGCGCAGGTGGCGCTGGGCGATCAGCCCCAGCATGCCCAGTATCTGGCCGTAGCCGGGCACCGAGCGGCGGATCATGTCCGGGAAGCAGGCCACCACCCGCTCGTCGAAGGAGAAGCGCGCGACCCGGTCCAGGGGTGTGGAAAAGATCGCGTCACGGTAAGATGCGTCACTCATGGGAATGCCGAAAATGCAGGTTGGCCGTTATTTTACGCGTGTCGCGCCCCGCCTGCACGACTGGATACCGAGGAGTCACCGCATGAGCCACCTTCCGATCGATCAGACCGCCGCCTGGCAGGCCCTGGCGGCGCATGCGGACCGGGTGCGTGGGCGTCATCTGGGCGAGCTGTTCGCCGATCCGCAGCGGGGGCTCGCCTTCACCCGTCATGCCGCCGGGCTGACCCTGGATCTCTCCAAGCAGCGCTGGTGCCACGAGACCCTGGCACGGCTGCTGGACCTGGCCCGGGCGGCTCGCCTGCCCGAGGCCATTGGCGATCTGCTCGCCGGCGAGCGGGTCAACGTCAGCGAGGACCGCCCGGCCCTGCACACCGCCCTGCGGCTGCCGCCGGAGGCCTCGCTGACGGTGGCGGGCGAAGACCTGGTGCCCGGCGTGCAGGCCACCCTGGCCAGGATGGAAACCATGGTGGAGCGCTTTCATGCCCGCCAGTGGCGCGGGGCTACCGGGCGGCCGATCCACGACGTGGTCAACCTGGGGGTGGGCGGCTCCGACCTGGGGCCGCTGATGGTCACCCACGCCCTGGCCGACTATCGGCCCGCCGATGCCCATCACGTCGAGGTGCATTTCGCCTCGACCATGGACGGCTCCCAGCTGGTCGACTACCTGACCCGCTTCAACCCTGAGACCACGCTGTTCGTGATCTCCTCGAAGTCCTTCACCACCATCGACACCCTCTCCAACGCCCGCACGGCGCGGGACTGGCTGATGACCCGGCTGGTGCAGCCCGGGACAGAGGGCATCGATGAGGCGCTGGTGATGCGCCAGCACTTCATCGGCGTCTCGGCCAGCCCCGAGAAGATGGCCGAGTGGGGGATTGCCGAGGCCAACCAGCTGGAATTCTGGGAGTGGGTCGGCGGGCGCTACTCGCTGTGGGGCGCCATCGGCCTGCCCATCGCCCTGGTGATCGGCATGGCCCACTTCCGCGACCTGCTGGCCGGCGCCCACGCCCTGGATCGGCATTTCGCCGAGGCGCCGCTGGCCGACAACCTGCCGGTGCTGCTGGCGTTGGCGGGCATCTGGAACGTCAACTTCCTGGATATCCGCGCCCACTCCATCCTGCCTTACGACGGCCGTCTGGCGTACTTCGCCGCCTATCTTGAGCAGCTGGAGATGGAGTCCAACGGCAAGTCGGCGACGCTCGAAGGCCGCCAGGTCGGGTATTCGACCTGTCCGGTGCTGTGGGGCCAGCTCGGCCCCAACGCCCAGCACGCCTTCTATCAGCTGCTGCACCAGGGCACCCAGCCGGTGGTCTGCGACTTCATCGCGCCGCTGGTGCGCTACGATGACGTGCCCGACCCGGCCACCCGGGACCACCTGATGGGGCAGCACCGCCTGACCCTGGCCAACTGCTTCGCCCAGTCGCGGCTGCTGATGCTGGGCGATGCGGCCATCGACGAACCCGGCGAGCGGCCGGGTCATAAGCACTATCGCGGCAATCAGCCCTCCACCACGCTGCTGCTCGACCGCCTGACGCCCACGACGCTGGGCGCGCTGATCGCGCTCTACGAGCACAAGGTCTTCGTGCAGGCCACGATCTGGGGCATCAACCCCTTCGATCAGTGGGGCGTGGAGCTGGGCAAGCAGATCGCCGGCGAGACCCAGCGCATCCTCGAGAGCCACAGCGGCCACGAGCGGATGGACGCCTCGACCCGCGCCCTGGTCGAGGCGGCCTGGCGGGCGGAAGCCGCCAATCATGAGTGACTTTCCGAAAAGACTGGCCATGCATACAGGGTTTTGGGTATGCTGAATCCTCCCTACGCCTGCCCGCCGGCCAGCGGCCTGCTCTATCTGCACGGCTTCAACAGCGGTGCCGGCTCGCCCAAGGCGGCGCTGATGCGGGCGGCCTGCCGCCGGCTGGGGGTGCCCTGCCAGACCCCGCAGCTGCCCCATCGGCCCGGGGCGGCCTTCGCCCTGGCCGAGGCGCTGCTGGCTGGCCTGGGGCCGGCGCCGCTGGTGGCCGGCAGCTCCCTGGGGGGCTTTCTCGCCACCTGCCTGGCGGAGCGCCACGCCCTGTCCGCCGCCCTGATCAATCCGGCGGTGCGGCCGGCGACGCTGGTGGCGGGCTGGGTCGGCGAGGCCTTCGTCAATCACGACAGCGGCGAGCGCTTCACGGTAGGCGAGGCGCATCTGGCGGAGCTCGAGGCCCTGACGCCCGAGCGTATCACCGCCCCCGAGCGCTACCTGCTGCTGCTGGGCAGCCGGGACGAAACCCTGGATCCGGCCCAGGCCTTCGCTCTCTACCGCGGCGCGCGTACCATCGTGCACCCGCGCAGCGACCACGGCTTTGACGTGCTGGCGGACTATCTCCCGGCGATCTTCGCCCACGGTGGCCACCGTCTGGCGCCCGGGCGCCTTCCCGATCAGGATCTGGATATGGACGACGCATGACACAGTACAGCGCCAGCTCAATCGAAGTACTCTCTGGGCTCGACCCGGTGCGCAAGCGCCCCGGGATGTACACCGACACCAGCCGCCCCAACCACCTGATCCAGGAGGTGATCGACAATAGCGTCGACGAGGCCCTGGCCGGCCATGCCCGCGAGGTCAGCGTGCGACTGTTCGAGGACGGCGGCATCGAGGTGACCGACGACGGTCGCGGCATGCCCATCGACCTGCACCCCGAACACGGCGTCGTCGGGGTCGAACTGATCCTCACCCGGCTGCACGCCGGCGGCAAGTTCTCCGCCTCCAGCTACCGCTTCTCCGGCGGGTTGCACGGGGTCGGCGTCTCGGTGGTCAATGCGCTCTCCCGGCGCCTGGAAGTCGAGGTGCTGCGCGACGGAAACCGCTACGCCATGGCCTTCGAGCACGGCGACAAGGCCTCGGAACTGACGGTCATCGGCAGCGTCGCCAAGCGCGCCACCGGCACCCTGGTGCGCTTCTGGCCGGATCCCGGCTACTTCGACAGTCCGCGTTTGGCGTTGGGGCGGCTCAAGCACCTGCTGCGCGCCAAGGCGGTGCTCTGCCCGGGGCTCAAGGTCACCCTGGTGGAGGCCGACGGTAGCGAGAGCGTCTGGCAGTACGCCGACGGCCTGCGCGACTACCTGGCCCAGGCCACCGACGGCTATGAGGTGCTGCCGGCCTCGCCCCTGGTGGGGCATTTCGCCGACGACGAGCAGGGAGTGGACTGGGCGATCCAGTGGCTGCCGGAGGGCGGCGAGCCGCTCATGGAGAGCTACGTCAACCTGATTCCCACCCCCCAGGGCGGCACCCACGTCAACGGCCTGCGCTCGGGCCTGCTCGAGGCGCTGCGCGAGTTCTGCGAATACAGGAGCCTGCTGCCGCGGGGCGTCAAGCTCACCGCCGACGACCTCTGGGAGCGGGTCGCCTACGTGCTCTCGGTGAAACTCCTCGATCCCCAGTTTGCCGGCCAGACCAAGGAGCGCCTCTCCTCGCGCACCGTGGCGGGCTTCGTCTCCGGGGTGGTCAAGGACGCCTTCTCGCTGTGGCTGAACCACCACGTGGACCAGGCCGAAGCGCTGGCCGAGCTCGTCATCAGCGCCGCCCAGCGGCGCCAGAAGAGCGCCAAGAAGGTGGCCCGCAAGAAGGTCACCGCCGGCCCGGCGCTCCCCGGCAAGCTGGCCGACTGCTCCGGCCAGGACCCGGCCCAGAGCGAACTCTTCCTGGTGGAGGGGGACAGCGCCGGCGGCAGCGCCAAGCAGGCGCGCAGTCGCGAGAGCCAGGCGATCCTGCCGCTGCGCGGCAAGATCCTCAACACCTGGGAGGTGGAGTCCCACGACATCTACGGCTCCCAGGAGGTCCACGACATCGCCGTGGCCATCGGCATGGACCCGGGCAGCGACGATTTCTCCAAGCTGCGCTACCACAAGATCTGCATCCTCGCCGACGCCGACTCCGACGGCCTGCATATCGCCACCCTGCTCTGCGCGCTCTTCGTGCGCCACTTCCCGGCGCTGGTGGACGCCGGCCACGTCTACGTGGCCATGCCGCCGCTCTACCGCATCGACCGGGGCAAGGAGGTCTTCTACGCCCTGGACGAGAGTGAGAAGGCGGCGATCCTGCGCCAGCTGGAGGGCAAGCGCGGCACGGTGAACGTGCAGCGCTTCAAGGGGCTGGGCGAGATGAGCCCGCTGCAGCTGCGCGAGACCACCATGGCCCCGGAGACCCGCCGCCTGGTGCAGCTCACACGCGAGGCCGACGATGGCACCATGGAGATGATGGACATGCTGCTGGCGAAGAAGCGCGCCGGTGATCGCAAGAGTTGGCTCGAGGACTACGGTAATCTCGCCGATATCGAGGTTTGACCCGGCTGCGCCGGGAGCTGTAAGCCATTCAGGCCTCGCCTGTAGCTGTAAGCTGTAAGAAAAAGGGACATCGCACTTTAGCGTGAACATGTTTGGCAGGTTTGATGGTGGGAGGCCGGCTCTGCCGGCGGTTCGACGCTTCGACGAAGGCGCCGCAGGCGCTCCATGGGTAGCGCTGCGCGCTACTTCGTCGAAGCGTCGAACCGGAGCTGAAGTCGAGGCGTCGAACCGTCCCTCCCACATAGCCTGTTCACGCCAGTCTGCGAAGAACCAAGAAAAACCGGTGCAGCTATGGGGTGACTTACAGCTTAAAGCTTACGGCTTACAGCTCTTCCAGAACGTATCGTGCGGGCCACGGCCCGCGAAGTTTCCATGATGGCAGATAGGGCCCAACCCCATGACCATGGATATCCAGGTGGCGGAGGGCGACGTCGAGCGCCTTTCGCTGCGCGAATACACCGAGAAGGCGTACCTCGACTACTCGATGTACGTGATTCTCGACCGGGCGCTGCCCCATATCGGCGACGGCATGAAGCCGGTGCAGCGGCGCATCGTCTACGCCATGCGCGAGCTGGCGTTGAACGCCAATGCCAAGTACAAGAAGTCGGCGCGCACCGTCGGCGACGTGCTGGGCAAGTTCCACCCCCACGGCGACAGCGCCTGCTACGAGGCCATGGTGCTGATGGCCCAGCCGTTCAGCTACCGCTACCCGCTGGTGGACGGCCAGGGCAACTGGGGCAGCCCCGACGATCCCAAGTCCTTTGCCGCCATGCGCTACACCGAGGCGCGGCTCTCGAAGTTTTCCGAGGTGCTGCTCGCCGAGCTGGGCCAGGGCACCGTGGACTGGACCCCCAACTTCGACGGCACCATGAGCGAACCCGTGGTGCTGCCGGCGCGCCTGCCCCACGTGCTGCTCAACGGCGGCACCGGCATCGCCGTGGGCATGGCCACCGACATCCCACCCCACAACGTGAACGAGGTGGTCGAGGCGACCTGCCATCTGCTGCGCCATCCCGAGGCCACCACGGCGGATCTCGTTGCCCACCTGCCGGCGCCGGATTTTCCCAGCGAGGCGGAGATCATCACCTCCCGCGCCGACCTGCGTAAGGTCTACGAGAGCGGGCGCGGCTCGGTGAAGCTGCGCGGGCGCTATGTGATGGAGGAGGGCAGCATCGTGGTCACGGCACTGCCCTACCAGGTGAGCGGTGCCAAGATTCTCGAGCAGATCGCCGCCCAGATGCAGGCCAAGAAGCTGCCCATGGTGGCCGACCTGCGCGACGAGTCGACCCACGAAGAGCCCACCCGCCTGGTGATCGAGCCGCGCTCCAACCGCGTCGACATCGAGGCGCTGATGGCACACCTCTTCGCCACCACCGACCTCGAGAAGAACATCCGCATCAACATGAACGTGATCGGTCTCGACGGCCGGCCGCGGGTGATGCCGCTGCCCGACCTGCTCGGCGAGTGGCTGCGCTTTCGCCGCGCCACGGTGCGCCGGCGCCTGGAACACCGCCTGGGCAAGGTCGAAGATCGCCTGCATATTCTCGAGGGGCTGCTGATCGCCTACCTCGATATCGACGAGGTCATCCGCATCATTCGCGAGGAGGACGCCCCCAAGCCCGCCCTGATGGCCGCCTTCGGCCTCTCCGACCGCCAGGCCGAGGCGATCCTCGAGCTGCGCCTGCGCCACCTGGCCAAGCTCGAGGAGATGAAGATCCGCGGCGAGCAGGACGAGCTCGCCGCCGAGCGGGGGCGGCTCCAGGAGCTGCTCGGCAACGAGGGAGCGCTCACCGACCTGATCGAGGAGGAGATACGCGCCGCCGGGCAGGAACACGGCGACGGGCGCCGCGCGCCCATCGTGGAGCGCGAGGAGGCCCGGGCCCTCTCCGAGGTGGAGCTGCTCGGTGCCGACCCCATCACCGTGGTGCTCTCCGAGAAGGGCTGGATTCGCAGTGCCAAGGGCCACGAGATCGACCCGGAGGGGCTCTCCTACAAGGCCGGCGACCGCTTCGCCCTGGCCGCCCGGGGCAAGACCAACCAGCCTCTGGTGCTGCTCGACGACACCGGGCGCGCCTACACCCTGGCCGCCCATAACCTGCCCAGCGCCCGCGGCCAGGGCGAGCCGGTCACCGGGCGGGTCAATGTCGTCGCCGGCGCGCATATGGCGGGCCTGATGCTGGCTCCACCCGAGAGTCGCTACCTGCTCGCCAGCGACGGCGGCTACGGCTTCGTGGCCCGGCTCGAGGCGCTGACCGGCAAGAACAAGTCCGGCAAGGGAGTCCTCACGGTGCCCAAGGGCTGTCGTGTGCTGCCGCCCGTGGCGGTGCCGGAGGGCGAGGATAGCTGGGTGGCGGCGGTCTCCAACGAGGGGCGGCTGCTGGTGTTTCCGCTCGACCAGCTGCCCGAGATGGCCAAGGGCAAGGGCAACAAGATGATCGACATCCCCGGCGCCCGGGCGGCGCGGCGTGAGGAGCTCGTGCGCGACCTGGTGGTGCTGCCCGCCGGCGCCAGCCTGGTGGTCCATGCCGGCAAGCGGCATCTCACCCTCAAGGCGGCCGATCTGGATTACTATCGCGGGGAGCGCGGCCGCCGCGGCAGCAAGCTGCCCCGCGGCCTGCAGAAGGTCGATCGCCTTGCGGTGGATACCTGACCTGCGTTGCCCCATTTCGTGAGGCGGGAGCGGAAAGTCTCAATAGGTCGCCGGGAGGCAGAATTGTGGGAGGCCGGTTTACCGGGCGAAGGGAGCCGCAGGCTCCCCATCTCCCTGGCAGCGCTGCGCGCTGCTTCGCGAGCTGAAGCTCCCTCCCACAGGCATTCCATGCTTGTGAAGGATACGAAAACGCCATGACACGACGAGTACTGATTCGCGCCACCGGCGCGGCACGACCCGGCCAGCTGGCCGGCCTGGGCCAGGCCATGGCGCGCAGCGGCGCCCGCCTGCTCGACATCAACCAGAGCGTGACCTTCGGCATGGTCTCGCTGGAGGCGCTGGTGGGCCTGGACCACGACAGCGACCTGGAGGGGGCGCTCAGCGCGGCCGGCGCCAGCCTGGGCCTGGACGTCCAGGCGATCCAGGTCGGTGCCGAGGACTACCAGCGCTGGAGCGTGCAGGCCAGCCAGCCGCGGCTGATCCTGACCCTGCTGGCGCCGCATCTCCCGGCCGGTATCCTGGCCGAGGTAGGGGCGCTGACCGCCGAGCACGGTCTCACCGTGGAGCTGATCCACCGCCTCTCCGGTCGCGAGCCCCTGGACGGCGGCGTGCCCCGCGACCACCACACCCAGGGCGCCTGCGTGGAGTGCTGGCTGCGCGGCGAGGAGGTCGACCTCGACGCCCTGCGCGAGAAGGCCCTGGCGCTGGGCGCCATGCACGGCGTCGATATCGCCATCCAGGAGGACTCCATCTGGCGCCGGCATCGCCGCCTGGTCTGCTTCGACATGGACTCCACCCTGATCCAGGCCGAGGTGATCGACGAGCTGGCCCGGCGCCACGGCGTCTTCGAGGAGGTGGCCGAGGTCACCGAGCGCGCCATGCGCGGCGAGCTGGACTTCCAGCAGAGCTTCCGCGAGCGCATGGCCAAGCTCCGCGGACTCGACGAGGCGGTGCTGGCCGAGATCGCCGAGGAGCTTCCGCTGATGGATGGCGTCGAGCGCCTGATGCGCCATCTCAAGCGCCTGGGCTATCGCACCGCGATCCTCTCCGGAGGCTTCACCTACTTCGCCCGTCACCTTCAGGAGACGCTCGGCTTCGACGAGATCCACGCCAACGAACTGGTCATCGAGAACGGCAAGGTCACCGGCGAGGTGCGCGAGCCGATCCTCGACGCCAGCCGCAAGGCCGAGCTGCTGCGCGAGATCGCCGAGCGCGAGGGCCTGACCCTGGAGCAGACCATCGCCGTGGGCGACGGCGCCAACGACCTCAAGATGCTGGCGGCGGCCGGGCTCGGCATCGCCTTTCGCGCCAAGCCGCTGGTACGCAGCCAGGCGCGCCAGTCGATCTCGACGCTGGGCATCGACGCCGTGCTCTACCTGATGGGCTATCGCCAGGTGGATCTGGAGGACGAATAGCCCCAGGCGAGCGACGGGGCTGGTCGTCGGCCCCATTGTGGCTTACCTTCGGGGAACCCCATCGGACCCGGAGGTCGCCATGCCCCAAACGCGTTTCACCGCCGAACAGCTCGAGGAGCTCAATCTGCTCTGCCTGTTCAACCCGGACTCCACCCAGGAGGGTATCAAGGTGCACGCCGGCACCGCCGCACCCGAAGCGGTGGCGGCCGTCGCGCGACTGCATGCCAAGGGCCTGGTGACCCAGACCGACGGCGGCTATCTCACCGCACTCGGCCGCGAGGCGGCCGCCCACGCCCAGGCCCTGCGAGGTATTCTCGACCCCGTCGAACTCACCACCTGATCCCCCTGTCTCTCGTTGGCGCCCGCTTCTCCCTGAGGCGGGCGGCAATACTTTGCCCACCGGCGGCAATCGGCGATAATCCGCCCCCGTCATCCACTTCCCGCGAGGCGTCCCCTGGGGGACGCATACGCCAGCGCCGACCGATATGCTCATGAGCACCCGCTTCGAGACCTGGCGCGACCGCTTCGAGCGGCTGCGCGCCAACAAACTGTTCGAATCCGTCGTCATCGCCATCATCATCCTCTCGGCGCTGCTGATCGGTGCCAAGACCTACGAGGAGACCACCCGCTTCGAGCAGCTGCTGCTGGTCTTCGACGTGGGAGTGACGGTGTTCTTCCTGGTGGAGATCCTGATTCGCATGGCGGCGGAGAGGCGCCTGCGCGACTTCTTCAAGAAGGGCTGGAACGTCTTCGACTTCCTGATCGTCACCGCCAGCCTGATCCCCATGGACGACTCAGAGATGGTGCTGCTGGCGCGCCTGCTGCGTATCTTCCGCGTGCTGCGCCTGGTGTCGATGATCCCGGAGCTGCGCATCCTGATGGTGGCGCTGTTCAAGTCGATCCCGCGGATGGGCTATGTGGCGCTGCTGATGTTCATCATCTTCTACATCTACGGGGCCATCGGCAGCTTCCTGTTCGCCAGCGTCGATGAGAAGCTGTGGGGCAATATCTCGCTGGCCATGCTGACGCTGTTTCAGGTGGCCACCTTCGAGAGCTGGGCCACGGCGGTGCTCTATCCCACCATGGAGCACTACCCCTACGCCTGGATCTACTTCCTGACGTTCATCTTTCTCAACGCCTTCATTTTCCTCAACATGATGATCGGCATCGTGCTCGACGTGATGCAGAAGGAGAGCCTGGCCATCGAACTGGAGACCGGCGAGGGGGAGGCCGCCGAGCTCCATGGCCTGCGCGATGACGTGCGCGAGCTGCGCAGTCAGTTGACGCGAATGGAGGCCATGCTGGGTGAGCGGGCCGCGTCCGGAGTTGACAAAGAGGCCCGAGGCTGATTCTCTAGTAGCCATGAACACGACAGCGTACCGCCTCGACCTCGATCTACGACTACTAGCCCGCTCTTGAGCGCGCTGGGCAATGCCGCCTGCATTGCCACTGTCCAGATCGAAACGAGGTGGTACCATGTCAGTCACAGCTAACGTCTTCCCCATGAGAGTCCGCGCCGCTGCCGTCGGCCGCTTCGCCCATGCGATGCCGAGCAGCCCGCCCGTTTCGCTCGACCGCAACGCCCCGACCGGCTCCGGCCGTCGGGGCGTTGCCGTTCGTGTCGTCATCGAATCGACCGTAACCGATCACTGCCCCACCGCCAGCCAGGGAGAATGCCGCCATGATGCTCGATAACCCCGCCACCAAGTACCGTCCTTTCGTTGCCGTCGACCTGCCCGACCGCCAGTGGCCCGCCCAGCGGATCGAGACGCCGCCGCTGTGGTGCAGCGTCGACCTGCGCGATGGCAACCAGGCGCTGATCGACCCCATGGACCATGAGCGCAAGCAGCGTCTCTTCGACCTGCTGGTGAAGATCGGCTTCAAGCAGATCGAGGTGGGCTTCCCCTCGGCCTCCCAGATCGACTTCGACTTCGTGCGCGCCTTGATCGAGCAGAACAAGGTGCCGGATGACGTCACCATCCAGGTGCTGACCCAGGCGCGTCCGCACCTGATCGATCGCACCTTCGAATCTCTCAAGGGGGCCAAGAACGCCATCGTCCACGTCTACAACGCCACCGACCCGGTCTTCCGCCGGGTGGTGTTCAACGTCGACAAGGCCGAGTGCACCCAAATCGCCGTGGACGCCACCACCCTGATCAAGCAGCGCATGGACGAGGCGCCGGAGACGAACTGGACCTTCCAGTACTCGCCGGAGCTGTTCACCACCACCGAGATGGACTTCGCCGTAGAGGTGGTCGAGGCGGTGATGGCCGCCTATGGGCCGACGCCCGAGGCGCCGATGATCGTCAACCTGCCGGCCACCGTGGAGGCCGCCACCCCCAACAACTATGCCGACCAGATCGAGTGGTTCTGTCGCCATGTCAACAACCGTGACAGCCTGATCGTCAGCCTGCACCCGCACAACGATCGCGGCACCGGAGTGGCAGCGGCGGAGTTGGGCCTGATGGCCGGCGCGGATCGGGTCGAGGGGACGCTGTTCGGCAACGGCGAGCGCACCGGCAACGTGGATATCGTCACCCTGGCCATGAACCTCTACACCCAGGGCGTGCACCCGGCGCTGGACTTCTCTAACATCACGCCGATCATGCGCGAGGTGGAGTACTGCAACCAGCTGCCGGTGCACCCGCGCCACCCCTACGTGGGCGATTTGGTGTTCACTGCCTTCTCCGGCTCTCACCAGGACGCCATCAAGAAGGGCATGACCGAGCGTCGCGCCAATCCCGAGGCAGTCTGGGAGGTGCCCTACCTGCCCATCGATCCCATGGACGTGGGGCGCAGCTACGAGGCGGTGATCCGGGTCAACAGCCAGTCGGGCAAGGGCGGGGTCTCCTACCTGCTGGAGCAGGAGCACGGGATCGAACTGCCGCGGCGGCTCTCCATCGAGTTCAGCCAGGTGGTGCAGGAGGTGGCCGATCGCACCGGTCGCGAGATCACCTCGCAGATGATCTACCAGGCGTTTGCCGACGAATACGTGGAGCAGACCGCGCCTTTCGCGCTGGTCAACCACCGGCTCTCCTCCGAGCCGGACAGCCCCCGGGTGCATCTGGAGGCCCAGGTCACCGAAGGCGGCGAGCGCCAGGTGATTCGCGGCGAGGGCAACGGTCCGCTGGCCGCCTTTATCCGGGCCCTGGCGGCCCAGGGGCACGATGTCGAGATCATCGACTACCACGAGCACTCCCGCGGCCAGGGCGCCGACGCCGAGGCGATCGCCTATGTGGAGGTGCGTCTCGACGGCAAGGCGGTGTTCGGCGTGGGCATCGACGAGAGCATCACCACGGCATCGATGAAGGCGGTGATGAGCGCCATCAACCGTCACGTCTCCACCCAGGCCCCGGCGGCCAATGTGACGGCTGCCACCCTCGCTTGACCGGCTACGCCGGGCTCGGGAGCCGTAAGCGGTAAGCTTTAAGCTGTAAGTGACAAACCCCCAAGGCTCAGTTCAGAGCCTTGGGGTTTTTCTTAGGTTCTTCGCACTTTAGCGTGAACATGTTTCAGGCTTTATGGTGGGAGGCCGGCTCTGCCGGCGGTTTGACGCTTCGACGAAGGCGCCCCCATGGGTAGCGCTTTGCGCTACTTCGTCGAAGCGTCGAACCGGAGCTGAAGTCGAGGCGTCGAACCCTCCCTCCCACTTAGCCAGTTCACGCCAGTCTGCGAAGAGTCTTTTCTTATAGCTTACGGCTTATGGCTTTCAGCTCAAAGCGGCGTCTTGCTTGCCTCGCCGGGGATCTCCCTGACCAGTCTCGGCATCAGAAATCCCGGCAGTATCTCCCTCAGGCCCGCGACCAGTTCGCGGGCCTCTTCGTCCGGGACGTCGAAGTGGGCGGCGCCAGCCACCGGGTCGAGGACGTGCAGGTAGTAGGGCAGCACGCCGGCCTCGAAGAGCCGTTCGGAGAGCGCGGCCAGGGCATTGACCGAGTCGTTGACGCCGCGCAGCAGCACGCTTTGGTTGAGCAGGGTAACGCCCGCCCCCTTCAGCCGTTCACAGGCCGCGACTACGTCGTCATCGATCTCGTGGGCGTGGTTGATGTGCAGCACCACCACCTTCTGCAGGCGCGTGCCACCGAGCCAGTCGAGCAGGGTGTCGTCGATGCGGTCGGGGATCACCACCGGTAGCCGGGTGTGAAGGCGCAGCCGCCGTAGATGGGGAGTGGCGTCCAGGCGCTCGACCAGCCAGGCGAGCTGGCGGTCGCTGGCGGCCAGCGGATCGCCGCCGGAGAGGATCGCTTCAACGATGGTGGGGTCGCCGCGCAGATGGTCGAGGCTCTGCTCCCACTGGGCGCGGGAAGGGGCGTTCTCGGCGTAGGGGAAGTGGCGACGAAAACAGTAGCGGCAGTTCACTGCGCAGGCGGGGCTGGCGATCAAGAGCACCCGGCCGGCGTACTTGTGGATCAGCCCGCGCGCCGGGGTATGCTGGGCCTCGGCCAGGGGGTCGGCCACATAGCCGGGCGCCGGCGCGGCCTCATCGCCTAGCGGCAGTACCTGACGCAGCAGGGGGTCCTGGGGATCGCCCGGCCGCATCCGGGCCAGGAAGGCCTCGGGCACGCGGACCTCGAACAGGGCATGTCCCCTTCGTGCGCCGGGCAGCCACCGCTCATCGAGGCCCAGCCGTCGGCACAGCTCGGCGGGGTCGCGGATGGCCCCGGCCAGCTGGGACTGCCAGTTGGATCGCGGGATCAAGGGCGTCGCGTCAGGCTGCGAGGTCTCCTGTCTCTGCAAAACGACAGGGCTTCGGGTTATCATGCGGCACACCAGTCACTAGGGGCGAGGGCTTGGGACCTCGTCGATACGATTGTTTCGCGCGCCCGGTGCTGCCGGGGCGCGCCCCATCATTCGAGAGGCAACATGGCGAACTATTCTACCAATGAATTCAAGGGCGGTCTGAAGGTGATGCTGGACGGCGACCCTTGTGCAATCCTCGAGAACGAGTACGTCAAGCCGGGCAAGGGCCAGGCCTTCAACCGGGTCAAGCTGCGCAACCTGATCACCGGCCGCGTCTGGGAGCGCACCTTCAAGTCCGGCGAGTCGCTGGAAGGCGCCGACGTGCTCGACCTGGAGATGGAGTACCTCTATAACGATGGCGAGATGTGGTACTTCATGAGGACCGACGGCTCCTTCGAGCAGTATCCGGTGGAGAAGAAGGCGCTGGGCGATACCGAGAAGTGGCTCAAGGAGCAGGTGGCCTACACTGTGACCCTGTGGAACGACAATCCCATCAACGTGACCCCGCCGAATTTCATCGAGCTGGAAGTGGTCGAGACCGACCCCGGCCTCAAGGGTGACACCGCCCAGGGTGGCTCCAAGCCGGCGACCCTCTCCTCCGGCGCCGTGGTGCGGGTGCCGCTGTTTATCAACCAGGGCGAGGTGCTCAAGGTCGATACGCGCAGCGGCGAGTACGTCTCCCGCGCCTGAGCCGGGCTGCGCCCGGAGCCGTAAGCTTGAAGCTGTAAGCTTTAAGAAAAACCATTGCCATTAGCGAATCATTTGGCAGTCTCTTGGCTTACGGCTTACGGCTTACGGCTTACGGCTTACGGCTTACGGCTTACGGCTTACGGCTTACGGCTTACGGCTTACGGCTCTAAAGGCCACGCTGATTCGGCGTGGCCTTCGTCTTTCTGGAGTAATCTTCGATGGCAACCGACTGGCGCCCCACGGCGACGATCGAGACCCTGCGCGAGCGGGCGCGGCGGCTGGCCGAGGTACGCGCCTTCTTCGCCGAGCGCGGCGTGCTGGAGGTGGAGACTCCGGTGCTGGGTCACGGCGGCAGCACCGACCGCCACTTGGCCTCGCTCTCGGCCGAAGCGACCACCCCGGCCGGGCGCGAGCGGCTATGGCTGCAGACCTCGCCGGAGTTCCATATGAAGCGCCTGCTGGCCGCCGGCTCCGGGCCGATCTTCCAGCTGGCCAGGAGCTTTCGTGACGGCGAGGTGGGAGGACGCCACAATATCGAGTTCACCATGCTGGAGTGGTACCGCCCCGGCTTTACCCTCGACGAGCTGATCGAGGAGACGGCCGAGCTGGTGCGCCGGGTGCTGGGCCGAGAATCCGGGGATGAGGTGGGGCCGCTTCGGCTGCGCCGCTATCGGGAGCTGTTTCGCGACGCCCTGGCTCTCGACCCCTTTGCCGCGCCGCTGGCCGAGCTGCGCCGCCTGGCCGCCGAGCGGGGCGGATTGGCCATGGACGAGGCCCCCCGGGACGACTGCCTCGACCTGCTGCTGAGCCTGGTAATCGAGCCGCAGCTGGGCCGTGAGGGTATCGACGTGGTGGTGGACTACCCGGCGAGCCAGGCGGCCCTGGCGTGGCGCCATCGCGACCCGGAGGATGGCGAGTGGGTGGCTTCGCGCTTCGAGCTCTATCTGGAGGGCCTCGAGCTCGCCAACGGCTATGACGAGCTCACCGACCCCGCCGAGCAGGCCGCGCGCTTCGCTGCGGACAATGCCGAACGCCGGGCTGCGGGGCTTGCCGAGGTGGAGGTGGATACGCGCCTGCTGGCGGCGCTCGAGCATGGCATGCCGGCCGGCAGCGGCGTGGCATTGGGCATCGACCGGCTGATCCAGCTGGCGCTGGGCAAGACAAGCGTGGCGGAGGTGATGGCCTTCGCCACGCCGCGCTGCTAGGCCTGGGAGACCAGGGCGCCGGGGGGAAGTCGAAGCGGAGGTCCTATGCCAGGGATGGCATCGGTAGCGCCCAGGGATGGGGTTACAGCGCCTCCGGGCAGACTTTCCACCGAGAAAGCCCTGGTCCTAGCGAGTCTGTTCGCCCAGCGACTGCCCCATCTGCACCTTGGCGCCGGGTTCGAGCTTTTCGGCGAAGGCGACCGGCTCGGCGAAGCCCATGACCACCGTGGAGCCGAGCTTGAAGCGCCCCATCTCCGCGCCGCGCTCGAGGTGCACCGGGGTGTCGAAGCGGATGCGCTGCACGCCGCCCCGGGGCAGCGGCGTGATCTGCCCGGCCCACACCGTCTCGATAGCGGCGACGATCATCGCCCCCACCAGCACCAGCACCATGGGCCCGTGCTCGGTATCGAAGTGGCACACCAGCCGCTCGTTGCGGGCGAACAGCCTGGGCACATGGCGGGTGGTGGCGGCGTTCACCGAGAACAGCCGGCCCGGCACATAGACCATCTCGGTGAGGGTGCCCGCCAGCGGCATATGCACCCGGTGGTAGTCCTTGGGCGACAGGTAGACGGTGGCGAAGCTGCCGTCCCGGTAGCGCTCGGCGGCCTCATCGTCGCCACCCAGCAGGTCGGCCATGGTGAAGCGGTGCCCCTTGGCCTGGAGCAGCTCGCCCGCCGTTACCCTGCCGAACTGGGAGAGAGTGCCGTCGGCGGGACACAGCAGGCCCTCGCCCAGCGGGCGGGCGCTTTCCTTGAGCGGGCGGGTGAAGAAGTCGTTGAAGCTGGCGTAGGCGGTGGGATCCGGCTCGGCGGCCTGGCGCATATCGACCTTGAAGCGCTTGATAAAGGCCTTGATCAACAGGTTCTTGAGCCAGCCGACCCGGGTCTCGGCGAGCCGGCCCACCAGCCGCGAGAGCAGGTGGTGGGGCAGCGGGTACTGGATCAGGGCAAATAGCTTGGCGGCAGTCACGAAGGAATGGTTCCTCAAAGGGGAGGGGGATTAGAGAGAGTGATGCGCTGAGCTGTAAGCCATAAGCGTTAAGTCAATCCCTGTTGCAAGACTTGGCGGCTGCATACTGGCTTACGGCTTACTTTTCTATCGGCGTATCGTCGCGGTTGCCCCATTCCATCCAGGAACCGCCGTAGCCGCGCATGCGCTCGAAGCCCAGCGCCCGGCCCACCAGCCAGGTGAAGCCGCTGCGGTGGTGGCTCTGGCAGTGGGTGACCACTTCCATGTCCGGGGTCAGGCCCAGGGCCTCGAGCTCGGTGATCAGTTCCGCGTAGTCGCGAATGCGCAGGCCGCGCTCCGGGTCCATGGCCCGGGTCCACTCCAGGTTCACGGCGCCGGGAATATGGCCGAGGCGGCGGTTGTTGCCGCGCTCGCCGCGGTACTCCTCCGGCGAGCGGGCGTCCCAGATGGCGAAGCCCTTCTCGCCGAGGCGCTCGGCCAGCTCGATCCGGTCGATCGCCACCTCGGGGTGGAGAATCTCGGCCTCGTAGTCGCTGGGCGTGGGGGCCTGGGGCTCGGTGGACACCGGCAGCTCGGCCTGGCGCCAGGCGTGGATGCCGCCGTTGAGATAGGAGTAGCGGCCGTGGCCGATCAGCTCCAGGGTCCACAGCAGGCGTCCCGCCCAGCCGCCGCCCTCATCGTCGTAGGCGACCACATGGGTGTCGCGGGTCAGTCCCAGCGACGAGAAGAGCCGTGACAGCGCCTCGGCGGAGGGCGCGTCGCTGGGCGCGTCGCCCTCGCCGCGCAGCAGCAGGCGATGGTCGAGAAAGATCGCCCCGGGAACATGCCCCTCCTGGTAGCTCTCGGCACGCAGGGGCACGTCGATGATCAACAGCTGGGGATCATCGATATGGGCGGCGAGCTGCTCGGGCTCGACGATCAGCGGTAGCAGGTTGGCTTCAGAGCTCATGGCACACCTCCTTTATGCGGCCTGTTCCGGCCTTGTGCGGGGCGGAGTCGATGCACGGCGGCGTCATCAGCTCTCATCGAGACTGTCGACGATACGCCGGTAGCTGGCAAAGCGTTCGGGGTGAATGGTGCCCTGTTCCACGGCCTCGAGCAGCGCGCAGCCGGGCTCCTGGCGATGCCGGCAGTCGCGGAAGCGGCAGCGTCCCAGCAGGGGACGGAATTCGATGAAGCCCTCGGCGACCTGTTGCTCGTCGAGGTGGGTCAGGCCGAACTCGCGAATCCCCGGGGAATCGATCAGCTCGCCCCCCCGCGAGGCGGGCAAGGAGTAGAGCCGGGCCGTGGTGGTGGTGTGGGTGCCCTTGCGGGAATCCTTCGACAGCGCGCCGATGCGAAGGGCCTCATCGGGGAGCAGGCGGTCGATCAGCGAGGACTTGCCCACCCCGCTCTGACCCACGAACACCGAGGTGCGTTCATCGAGGCGCGCGATCAGGGAGGCGAGCCCGGCATCCTGGGCGGCGGTGGCAGTGACCACCGGATAGCCCAGCGCCGCATAGCGCTCGAGCAGGGTCATGAGGTCGCCGCCGCCCTCCGGCAGCAGATCGATCTTGTTGAGCACCAGCACCGGGGGAATGCCGGTGGCCTCCGCGGCCACCAGGTAGCGGTCGATCAGGTTGGCGTGGGGGGCGGGTTCCACGGCGAAGACGATCAGGATCTGGTCGATGTTGGCGGCCACCGGCTTGAGCTGGCCGCGGGCGTCGGGGCGCTCCAGCACGCTGTCGCGCTCGCCCCGCGCCACCACCACGCCGTCCACCACTCGGCCCTGGTCGTCCTCGGCGGCACGCCAGACCACCCGGTCGCCGGTGACCAGCCCGTCGAGATTGGCGCGCAGGTGGCAGCGCACCGCGGTGGCGTCCTCGCCGCGAACGTCCAGGGTGCGGCCGTAATGGGCGATCACCCGGCCGGGCCGCTCGAGGCCATATTCGCCGGCGGCGAGCTTCTGTGCCTCCCGGGCATCGCGCTGCTCGGCGCGGCGGTTGCGCTCGGCCTGAACCTTCTCGATGCGCCAGCGCTGCTGGCGGGTCAACTTGCGTTTGCTCATGGGCGCCTGAAGATCGTTACAATGTCGGCATTGTAACCAGCGTGGCCCGGCCTGTCCTGCTGCGCGCGCTTTAGCCTGGAGCCTTGCCCATGACCGATACTTCCGCCCCGCGCCAGGACCTGCTGGTGTGGATCGACCTGGAGATGACCGGGCTGGACCCGAATCGTGAGCGTATCATCGAGGTGGCGACCCTGATCACCGACGGCGACCTCAATACGGTAGCCGAGGGGCCGGTGATCGCCGTCAAGCAGCCCGACAGCCTGCTCGACGCCATGGACGACTGGAATCAGAAGACCCACGGCGAGTCGGGGCTGGTGGCGCGGGTCAAGGCGAGCCGGGTCGACACCGCCGACGCCGAGCGGCGCACCCTGGACTTCCTCAAGGCCTACGTGAAGCCCGGCAGCTCGCCGATGTGCGGCAACAGCGTGCACCAGGACCGCCGCTTCCTGGAGCGGGAAATGCCCGAGCTGCTGGCCTTCTTCCACTATCGCAATCTGGACGTCTCCACCCTCAAGGAGCTGGCCAAGCGCTGGAACCCCGGCGCCAAGGCTGGCTTCGAGAAGCGCAACGTGCATCTCGCCATGGACGATATCAAGGAGTCCATCGCCGAGCTTGCCCACTACCGCAATACGTTCTTGAAGCTTGCCGGCAGTGAGCGGGACGAGGAGGAGTGATCCCGCGGCTATTCCGTCGACAGGTCTTTGCGGAGGCGCTGTGAACCCATCCCTGGGCGCTACTTTTGCCATCCCTGGCAAAAGACCTCCGCTACGACCTGTCCCCGGCGCCGCTCGCATTGGCATCTTTCGCAGCGGCTCCAGCCACCACGGTCAGCCGCTGGCGATCAGCTTGCCGCGCTTCTCCCGCTGCCGGGCCAGCGCCCAGCGCACGTGCTCGCGAACCAGGTCGGAGGGGTAGGGCAGCCGCGCCCGCAGGGCGGCTTCCACGCCCTCGCTCCAGGGGGCGTTGCCCAGGCCCACCGCCAGGTTGCGCAGCCAGCGCTCGTAGCCGATGCGCCGGATCGGGCTGCCGGCGGTCTTCTCCAGGAACTCCTCCTCCCCCCAGGCGAACAGCGACACCAGGCTGGCGCGGTCCAGGTCGTGGCGCGGGGCGAAGTCGTCTTCCCGGGTGGCCCGGGCGAAGCGGGTGAAGGGGCAGACCAGCTGGCAGTCGTCGCAGCCGAACACGCGGTTGCCCATAGCCTCGCGAAAGTGCTCGGGAATGGGCCCGAACAGCTCGATGGTGAGATAGGAGATGCAGGCGCGGGCGTCCACCACCCGGTCCTCGACGATGGCCTCGGTAGGGCAGGCCGTGCGGCAGGCGCTGCAGCTGCCGCAGTGCTCGCTGTCGAAGGGCGGGTCGACGGGCAGCGGCAGGTCCACGTAGAGCTCGCCGAGAAAGAACAGCGAGCCGGCCTTGGGATTGAGCAGCATGGCGTTCTTGCCCACCCAGCCGAGCCCGGCCTTGCGGGCCAGGGCGCGCTCCATCACCGGCGCCGAGTCGACGAAGGCGCGATAGCCGAAGGGCCCGGCCTTCGCCTCGATCCACTTGGCCAGGGTGGCCAGGCGCTTGCGCATCAGCTTGTGGTAGTCGCGGCCCACCGCGTAGCGTGACACATAGGCCGTCTCCGGCTGGCCCAGTACCTTGGCGCTCTCCACCTCGGCCGGCAGATAGTCGAGCCGCACGCTGATTACCCTCAGGGTGCCGGGCACCAGCTCCTCGGGGCGGGTGCGCTTGGTGCCATGCTTGGCCATGAAGCCCATTTCGCCGTGGTAGCCGGCGTCCAGCCAGCGCTGCAGATGCGCCTCGTCGGCCGTGAGGTCGACGTCGGCGATGCCGACCTGCTGGAAGCCCAGTTCGCGGCCCCAGATCTTGATGGTGTCGGCCAGGGTCGCCAGGTCGCTGTCATCCAGGGCGGTGGGAGCGGTGGAGGGGAGTGTCATCTTCAAGCAAAAACCACGGAAAAGCGCGCGGGTGGGTTGGCGAAGCCGCCATCGGGATTACACTCTCCATGATAAAGCAATGCCACCAGGGGAGACACCGGATGTCCAAGCGTCACATCGACACAGCCGACCGGGAGGCGGCCCTCCGGCCGCTGCGCCCGCTCTACCGCGCCGAGCAGGTCCGGGAGCTCGACCGGCGCACCATCGCCGGCGGCATCGAGGGCTTCGCGCTGATGCAGCGCGCCGCCACTGCGGCCTGGCAGAGCCTCAAGGGGCGCTGGCCGAGGGTGCGGCGTCTGACCGTGCTGTGCGGTGGTGGCAACAACGGCGGCGATGGACATGTGCTGGCCGCTCTTGCCGCGGTGGCCGGCCTCGAGGTGCAGCGCGTCGGGCTGAAGGCGGCAGATGAGCTGACCGGCGATGCCGCCCGGGCCGCCGAGATGGCCAGTGCCGCCGGCGTCGGCCTGGTGCCCTGGCGCCCGGGCATGACCTTCACCGGCGAGGTGGTGGTGGACGCCCTGCTGGGCACCGGCCTTGGCGGCGAGGTGCGAGGCGCCTTCCGCGAGGCCATCGAGGCCATCAACGCAAGCGGGCTGCCGGTGCTGGCCATCGACATTCCCTCCGGGGTCGCCGCCGACACCGGGGCCAAGCTTGGCGTGGCGGTGCGCGCCACCCGCACGGTGACCTTCATCGGCGACAAGCTCGGTCTGCACACCGGCCGGGCGCCGGCGCTCACCGGCGAGGTGGATTTTCGCGCCCTGGGGGTGGACGCCGAGACCCACGACGACCTGCCCCCCGCCGCTCGGCTGCTCGACGAGAGCCTGGTGGCCCGACTGCTGCCGCCGCGGGAGCGCGACGCCCACAAGGGCGATATGGGCCACCTGCTGGTGGTGGGCGGGGCCCCGGGCTTCGGCGGTGCGGCGCTGCTGGCCAGCGAGGCCGCGGCGCGGCTGGGGGCGGGCAAGGTCAGTCTGGCAACGGCGCCGGCCCATGTCGCCGCCTGCCTGGTGCGCCGCCCCGAGGTGATGGTCCATGGCGTGCGCGGTGCCGCCGACCTTGGCGAGCTGCCCAGCCACGCCGATGTGCTGGCGGTGGGGCCTGGGCTGGGGCAGGGCAGCTGGGGGCAGGGCATGCTGCAGGCGGCCCTGGGCAGCCACCGTTCGCTGGTGGTGGATGCCGACGGTCTCAACCTGCTGGCCGCGAACTTTCCCGAAGCGCGTCGCGACGACTGGATCCTCACGCCGCACCCGGGCGAGGCCGCCCGACTGCTGGGCCTGCGCCCCGCCGAGGTGGAGGCCGACCGCCCCGCCGCCGCCCTCGAGCTGCAGCGCCGTCGCGGAGGGGTCGTGGTGCTCAAGGGCGCCGGCAGCCTGGTGGCCGGGCCCGGTGGGCTGGCGGTCTGCCCCTATGGCAACCCGGGGATGGCGTCCGGCGGCATGGGCGACGCCCTGACCGGTATCCTGGGCGCGCTGCTGGCGCAAGGGGTGGCGCTGGAGAGTGCCGCTCGACTCGGCGTGCTGGTGCATGCCCTGGCCGCCGACCGCGCCGCCGATGATGCCGGTGAGCGTGGTCTGCTGGCCGGCGATCTGGCATCCTATGCGCGGACTTTGATCAACCCTGAGGGAGCCCCCGACACGGCGGGGCGCGGAGGGCATCGGGATGCCGAATCGTGGCGATAATCGGTGCAACGAAGGACAGAGGGTGACGATGCGCGTACGGCTGGAAGATGAAGAGCGCCAGGTCACCTTCGGCGAACGCCTGGGGCGCGCCTTGGCCGGCGAGGGGCGCGTCTACCTGGAAGGTGAGCTCGGCTCCGGCAAGACCACGCTGGCGCGGGGTATCCTGCGCGCCTACGGCTACCATGGGGCGGTGAAAAGCCCCACCTATACCCTGGTCGAGCCCTATGCGCTCGACGGACAGCGTATCTACCACTTCGACCTCTACCGCCTGGGCGACCCGGAGGAGCTGGAGTTTATCGGCGGGCGCGACCTCTTCGCCGACGCGGCACTCTGCCTGGTCGAGTGGCCCGTCCGCGGCCGCGGTTGGCTGCCGACGCCGGATCTGGCGGTGACCCTGAGCCTGGGCGAGCCGGGCCGAGACGCCCAGCTCGTCGCCTGCTCCGACCACGGCGAGGCGGTGCTGACGCGGCTGGCCCAGGAGGCTAAGCTGGAATTCGCGACCATCGAGCAGGAACCCAGACCATCGTGACGACGACCCGATCCTCTGGCCCCGCGACCCTTGCCGGACGCTGCTGCCTGGTGCTGCTGGCGCTGTGCCTGGTGCTGCTTGGGGGGCGGACCCAGGCGGCCCAGGTCGACAACGTTCGCCTGTGGGCGGCGCCCGATCACGCCCGCCTGGTGTTCGACCTCTCGACCCACGCCGATGCCAACGTCTTCACCCTGGAGGATCCGCGACGGCTGGTCATCGACCTCGACGACAGCGGCCTCAATACCGACCTCGCCAAGCTCAACCTGGACGGCAGCGCCATCACCACGGTGCGCAGCGGCGTGCGGGACGGCACCGGCCTTCGGGTGGTGCTGGAGCTCTCCCGCGAGGTGGAGCCGCGCCACTTTACCCTGCCCCCCAACGACCAGTATGGCCACCGTCTGGTGGTGGACATGGAGTACCCCGGCGAGAGCGCGGTGGAGAATCCCATCGACCCCATCGAGGCGATGATCCGCGAACAGGAAATGGCGGCCAACCGGCATAGCGCTGAAGCGGCACCCCGCGTCGATCCCGAGGTGGTGGCGCGGCAGGAGGCCAAGCCCCATCCCCGGCGCGACATCATCATCGCCATCGACCCCGGCCACGGCGGCGAGGACCCCGGCGCCATCGGCCCCGGGGGCACCCGCGAGAAGGACGTGGTGATGGAGATCAGCCGCCGGCTGCAGAAGCTGGTGGACGGGGCCGAAGGCTTCCGCGCGGTGATGATCCGCGACGGCGACTATTACGTGGGGCTGCGCCAGCGCACCCAGATCGCCCGCGAACAGAAGGCCGACTTCTTCGTCTCGATCCACGCCGACGCCTTTACCAGCCCGCGTCCCCACGGCAGTTCGGTCTACGCGCTCTCCCAGCGCGGCGCTACCTCCGAGACCGCCCAGTGGCTGGCCGAAAGCGAGAACCGCGCCGACCTGATCGGCGGGGTGGACGGCAATCTCTCCCTCAACGACAAGGACGAGGTGCTGCGCGGCGTGCTGCTCGACCTGACCATGACCGCCACCCTCAACGACTCGCTGGCTATCGGCGGCCAGGTGCTCGACCAGCTCGGGCGGGTCAATCGCCTGCACCGCAGCCGGGTCGAGCAGGCCGGCTTCATGGTGCTCAAGTCGCCGGACATCCCGTCGCTGCTGATCGAGGCGGGTTTCATCTCCAATCCCGAAGAGGAGCGCCGGCTGCGCGACCCGGGCCACCAGCAGAAGCTTGCCGAGGCGATCCATGCGGGACTTCGCGATCACTTCCGCCGCAACCCGCCGCCGGCCAGCCTGCTGGCCTGGCAGCGCGACAACCAGCGCAGCCCCACCAGCAACGAGTACCGCATCCAGCCCGGGGATACGCTTTCGCAGATCGCCGCCCGCCATAATGTCTCCACGTCTCGGCTCAAGCAGGCCAACGAGATCAACGGCGACGTGATTCGGGTGGGGCAGGTGCTGAGGATTCCCCGTTCATAACCCCTTCGGGGAGCGATAAGCTGTAAGCTTTAAGCTGTAAGAGAAACCCGTTGCCAGCGACGGGGCTGGGGGTAACGTCTCGGCTTATGGCTTATGGCTTACGGCTTACGGCTTACGGCTTATGGCTTTAGTGGAGTGATATGTCAGAACAGCGACGCATCCGGGTCCTCGACCCGCGTCTGGCCAACCAGATCGCCGCTGGCGAGGTGGTCGAGCGCCCCGCCTCGGTGGCCAAGGAGCTAGTGGAGAACGCCATCGACGCCGGCTGCCGGCGCATCGAGGTCGAGCTCGAGGCCGGTGGCGCCCGTCTGATTCGGATCCGCGACGACGGCAGCGGCATCGGCGAGGAGGATCTCCCCCTGGCGCTGTCGCGCCATGCCACCAGCAAGATCGCCTCTCTGGAAGAGCTCGAGGGGGTGGCGAGCCTCGGCTTTCGCGGCGAGGCGCTGGCCTCGATCAGCTCGGTGTCGCGCCTGGAGCTGGTCTCCAACGTCGAGAACGACCCCCGCGGCGGCTGGCGGGTGGTGGCCGAGGGGCGCCAGATGGCGCCGCGGGTCACCCCGGCGCCGCATCCCCGCGGCACCTCGGTGACGGTGCGCGACCTCTTCTTCAATACCCCGGCGCGGCGCAAGTTCCTGCGCACCGAGAAGACCGAGTACGGCCACGTGGAAGAGGCCTTTCGTCGCCTGGCGCTGTCGCGCTTCGATATCGCCTGGGTGCTGCGCCACAACCAGAAGACGGTGCACCAGCTGCCCCCCGGCGATGAGCCTGCAGCCCGTGAGCGGCGCATCGCCGCCCTGCTGGGCAGGCGCTTTCTCGACAACGCCCTGCACTTGGATCTCGAGGCCGGCGGCCTGCGGCTGTGGGGCTGGGTGGGCCTGCCCACCCACTCCCGGGCCCAGGCCGACCAGCAGTACTTCTTCGTCAATGGCCGAGTGGTGCGCGATCGCCTGGTGGCCCACGCCATTCGTCAGGCCTACCGTGACGTGCTCTTCCACGGCCGCCATCCGGTCTTCGTGCTTTACCTCGAGGTGGACCCGACGGTGGTGGACGTCAACGTCCACCCCACCAAGCACGAGGTGCGCTTTCGCGACGGCCGCCTGGTCCACGACTTCCTGTTCTCGAGCCTGCACCGGGCCCTGGCCGAGGCGCGCCCGGGGGAGTCGGAGGCAGAAGACGCCGAGGCGCCGGCCTCCCCGCAGGCCGACACCCCGGGGGTGCGCGAGAGCGCCGGGCGTTGGCAGCAGCAGCCCATGGCGCTGCATCAACGCCCAGACGGCGAGCCAGATCGGGTCACGCCAGACCGGGTCACGCCAGACCGGGTCACGCCAGACCGGGTCCGGGCCTTTATGGACGGGTATCGCGCCCTGCATCCCGAGCACGAAGAGCAGCTGCTGACCCCGCAGCCGGCCGCCCCCGGCGGCCTGGCCGCCGAGGTGGCTACCCGCGAGCGCCGCCCCGAGGCCGGCTCGGATGTCGCCGTTGCCGCGCCGCGCCCGGCCATGGCCGAGCAGGACGATACCCGGGCGCCGCCGCTGGGCTACGCCATCGCCCAGCTGCACGGCGTCTATATCCTCGCCGAGACCGAACGGGGCCTGGTGATGGTGGACATGCACGCCGCCCACGAGCGCGTCGTCTACGAGCGCATGAAGGCCCAGGTGCACGACGGCCGGCTGGACGCCCAGCCGCTGCTGGTGCCGGTCTCGCTTGCCGCCAGCGCCGCCGAGGTCGCCACCGCCGAGGCCGAGCACGAGGCCTTCGCTCGCTTCGGGGTGGAACTCGACGTGGCCGGCCCCGAGACGCTACTGGTGCGTCAGCTGCCGGCGCTGCTGATCGACGCCGACGTGGAGCCGCTGATCCGCGATATGCTCGCCGACCTGGAGCGCTACGGCCGCTCCGACCGGCTCGAGGCGCATATCAACGAGCTGCTCGCCACCATGGCCTGCCACGGCAGCGTGCGCGCCAACCGCCGCCTGACCCTGGCCGAGATGAACGCCCTGCTGCGCGACATGGAGCGCACCGAGCGCAGCGGGCAGTGCAACCACGGCCGCCCCACCTGGACCGAGATGAGCATGAAGGACCTGGATCGGCTCTTTATGCGCGGCCAGTGATCGGACAGAGTAGACGCATGATGCAATGGTTTCCCCATGACGGTTTCCTGGCTGGTCAGGAATGCCGGGTGGGAGGGCGGCTCTGCCGCGCGAAGGCGCCGTCAGGCGCCCTGTTCGGGCAGCGCTGCGCGCTGCTTCGTCGAAGCGTCGAACCGCCGCTGAAGCGGCCTCCCACAGTTGGAATCGCCTTGACAGGCTGGACAGGCCATGACTGATTCTCGCCCCCTGGCCATTCTGCTGCTGGGGCCCACCGCTGCCGGCAAGACCGATCTCGCCATCGCGCTCCACGAGCGCCTGGGCGTCGAGCTGATCAGCGTCGATTCCGCCATGGTCTATCGCGGCATGGACATCGGCAGCGCCAAGCCGTCCCCGGAGGAGCTGGCCCGGGCGCCGCATCGGCTGATCGATATCCGCGACCCTGCCGAACCCTATTCGGCGGCGGACTTTCGCGAGGATGCGCTCGTCGAGATGCGACAGATCAGCGCAGCCGGCAAAATACCGCTGCTGGTGGGCGGCACCATGATGTACGCCAAGCGGCTGCTCGAGGGCGTGGCCAACCTGCCGGCCTCGGATCCGGCGGTGCGGGCTGAGCTGGAGCAGCTGGCCCATCGGCACGGCCTGGCCGCCCTGCACGATGAGCTGACCCGAGTCGATCCGGCCTCGGCGGCGCGCATTCACCCCAACGATCCCCAGCGCCTGATGCGGGCGCTGGAGGTCTATCGAATCAGCGGCCAGACCCTCAGCGACCTCTGGCAGGCACAGCGCGCTGAAACCTTCCCCTGGCAAGTGCTGTCGATAGGACTCACGCCCTTCGACCGGCGCGTGCTGCATGGCCGTATCGCCGAGCGCTTCGATGCCATGCTCGCCGCCGGATTGCGGGAAGAAGTGGCGGCGCTCCGGTCCCGGGGCGATCTGCACCTGGGCCTGCCGTCCATGAAGAGCGTGGGCTACCGCCAGGTGTGGGAATACCTGGACGGGGAGGGGGGCCTGGCGAGTCTGCGCGAGCGTGGCGTGATCGCCACGCGGCAGCTGGCCAAACGCCAGCTGACCTGGATGCGCAGCTGGCGCGGGCTGTGCTGGGTCGATGCCCTGGGCCCTGACCCGCTGGGCCAAGTCCTGAAACTCGTGCGCGAATCCGGCTGTTAGCGTAAGATGTTGGCGTCAAGCGGCCGGGTGACCAGCCCCAATAATAGAATTTCCACCCCTCAAGAGAATGAATTTGGGAGAGGCAACATGTCCAAAGGGCAGTCCCTTCAAGACCCGTATCTGAACATCCTGCGCAAGGAGCGCATTCCGGTGTCGATCTTCCTGGTCAACGGCATCAAGCTGCAGGGACAGATCGAATCCTTCGATCAGTTCGTCATTCTGCTGCGCAACACCGTCAGCCAGATGGTCTACAAGCACGCCATTTCCACCGTGGTGCCGTCGCGCAATGTGCGACTGCCGGTCCAGGATCCTGCCCAGCAGGACAGCAACGCGTGAGGTCATTGATTGTTTTTTGAACGTCCCGACGCCGGCGAAACGGCGGTACTGGTACATGTGGACTTTCAGGATGAGCGTGAGCGCGAGGATCCGGGCGAGTTCCTGGAGCTGGTGCGCTCTGCCGGGGCCGAGCCGGCGACTCTGCTGAGCGGGAGTCGGCAGCGCCCCGATCCTCGCACCTTCATCGGCAGCGGAAAGCTAGAGGAACTTCGTCAGGCCCTGGCCGTTCATGCGGCGGAGCTGGTGATCTTCAATCATGCCCTGAGCCCTTCCCAGGAACGCAATCTGGAGCGCGAGCTCAAGTGTCGCGTCCTGGATCGCACGGGGCTGATCCTCGACATCTTCGCCCAGCGGGCGCGTACCCACGAGGGCAAGCTGCAGGTCGAGCTGGCTCAGCTGGGCTACATGTCTACGCGGCTGGTGCGGGGTTGGACGCACCTGGAGCGCCAGAAGGGTGGCATCGGCCTGCGCGGGCCGGGGGAAACCCAGCTCGAGACCGACCGCCGCTTGCTGCGGGCGCGGATCAAGGCGATCCACAAGCGCCTCGACAAGGTGCGTGGGCAGCGCAGCCAGAACCGTCGGGCGCGGGCCCGGGCCGAGATTCCCAGCGTCTCGCTGGTCGGCTATACCAACGCCGGCAAGTCAACGCTCTTCAACGCCCTGACCGAGTCCAAGGTCTATGCGGCCGACCAGCTGTTCGCTACCCTCGACCCGACCCTGCGGCGCCTCGAGATCGACGACGTCGGGCCGGTGGTGCTGGCCGATACCGTCGGGTTCATCCGCCACCTGCCGCACAAGCTGGTGGAAGCCTTCCAGGCCACCCTGCAGGAGGCCGCGGAGGCCGAGCTGCTGGTGCACGTGATCGATGCTGCCGACCCCGATCGGGAGCTCAACGTGGAACAGGTGGAGGGCGTTCTTGCGGAGATCGGCGCCGATGAGGTGCCCAGTCTCAGGGTCATGAACAAGATCGACCTGCTCGACAGTGCCCCGCGCATCGAGCGCGACGCCCACGGGCGTCCCGAGGTCGTCTGGCTCTCGGCCCGGGAGGGGCGCGGACTCGAGCTGCTTGCCCAGGCGCTCTCGGAGTGTCTGTCCGACGATGTCATCGACTTCGGCCTGACGCTGACGCCACAGCAGGGGCGTCTGCGGGCAGCGCTGCACGAGCTGGGCGCGGTGCGGGAAGAGCGTTTCGATGAGCACGGCCTCAGCCGGCTCGAAGTGCGCCTGCCGCGTCGCGATTTCCTGCAGCTGATGGCGCGGCTGGGCGAGCGCGCCGACGACTACCTGCCGGTGGAGCTGCAGGAGCGACCGGTCTGGGAAGGCGAGACATGACAGCGAGCGTGCCGTCGAGGCTGGACGGCGCGCCGGATAACGAACACGGCCACGGCGCCGGCGGCGCCGACAGGATGGCAACCGACCTGCTTGCTACCGGGCTAACGGTGGCAGGGAGGCAACGCAGAGTGGAGACGACGTATGGCTTGGAATGAGCCTGGTGGTGGTGGCAACCAGCACGACCCCTGGAGCGGTGGCGGCCGACGCGGCGGTGGCGGCGGTGGCGGTAACCGCGGTGGCAATCAGGGGCCACCCGATCTAGACGAGGCCCTGAAGAAGTTTCAGGACAAGCTCAACAACATGCTGGGCGGTCGCGGCGGCAAGGGCGGCGGCGGCAAGGGCGGCAAGGGGGGCGGCGGCAAGCCGCGCAACACCTTCGCCCTGCCGGGCCTGCTGATCGTGATCGCCCTGGCGATCTGGGCGGCAACCGGCTTCTACCTGGTGGATCAGGCCGAACGCGGCGTGGTGCTGCGCTTTGGCAAGTTCCAGGAAGTGGTGACGCCGGGCCTGCACTGGAACCCGCCGCTGATCGACGACGTGCGAATGGTCAACGTCACGCGGGTTCGCTCGCTGACCCAGACCCAGTCGATGCTGACCCGCGACGAGAACATCGTCGAGGTCGAGATCTCGGCCCAGTACCAGGTCGCCGATCCCCGCGACTTTGTGCTCAACGTGCGCAACCCGCAGCTCTCCATCGAGAACGCGCTGGACTCCGCGCTGCGTCACGTGGTCGGCGGTACCGACATGATCGAGATCCTGACCTCGGGTCGTGAGATCCTCGGCAGCTCGGTGCGCAGCCGCCTGCAGACCTACCTGGACAGCTATGGCACCGGGATCAGCCTGCAGACCATCAACATCGAGTCTACCTCGGCGCCGGCGCCGGTCATCGACGCCTTCGACGACGTGATCCGGGCCCGCGAGGATCGCCAGCGGACCATCAACGAAGGCATGGCCTACGCCAACGCCATCATCCCGGCGGCCCAGGGTCAGGCCCAGCGCCTGGTCGAGCAGGGTCAGGGTTATCGTGAATCCGTGGTCGCCGAGGCGCGCGGTCAGGCCAACCGCTTCAATGCGCTGCTGGCCCAGTACCGCAATGCCCCGGAGATCATGCGTGAGCGTCTCTACCTGGATGCGATTGCCGAAGTCTTCGGCAAGACGCCGAAGGTGCTGATCGACGTCAGCGACGAGACCCCGCTCATGTACCTGCCGCTCGACCAGCGCCCCGGCGGCGTGCGTAGCGGCGAAGGCGATGGCGATCGCGCCCGCGGCGAGAGCGGCGAACTCGACCCGCGCGTCCTCGAGCGTTTGCGCACCACCACCTCGACGCAGGGCGGAAGCACCACGGGTATCCGCCGGGAGGGCCGCTAAATGATCAATAATCGTTCCCTGATTATCGTTGGCGGCCTGGCCGCCGCCGCCTGGCTGGCCAGCAACAGCCTCTACGTGGTTGACGAGACCGAGCGCGCCGTCAAGCTGCGCTTCGGTGAGGTCATCGAGGAGAACATTCAGCCGGGCCTGCACTTCAAGGTGCCGATCACCCAGACGGTGCGCAAGTTCGACACCCGGGTGCTGACCCTGGATACCGACACCAGCCGCTATCTGACCCTCGAGCAGAAGGCGGTGATCGTGGACTCCTACGTCAAGTGGCAGGTGGTCAACCCCACCCGCTACTACGAGGCGACCGCCGGCGACGAGATGATGGCGATCCGCCTGATCCAGCCGCGGGTCGACGAGAGCCTGCGTAACGAGTTCGGTCGCCTGGATCTGCAGCAGATCATCGCCGAGCGTCGCGACGACCTGATGATCCGCCCCACCGAGGAGCTCGATGCGCTGATGCGCGAGGAGCTCGGGGTGGCGATTCGCGACATCCGGGTCAAGCGGATCGACCTGCCGGAAGATGTCTCCGCGGCGGTCTTCGACCGCATGCGCTCCGAGCGTGAGCGGGAGGCACGCGAGTGGCGCGCCCAGGGTGAGGAAGAGGCCGAGCGGATTCGCGCCAACGCCGACCGTCGACGCCAGGTCTTGCTGGCCCAGGCCACCGAGCGTTCCGAGACGCTGCGCGGTGAGGGTGACGCCGAGGCGGCCGCCATCTTCGCCGAGGCCTACGGCCAGGACCAGGAGTTCTTCACCTTCTGGCGCAGCCTCAACGCCTATCGCGACAGCTTCGACGGCGAGCAGGACATGCTGGTGCTCGATCCCTCCAGCGACTTCTTCCGCTATCTGAAGAGCGCGATGCCCGGTGGGCTCGACTGAGCCCGGCATCGATGGCGTGGACGTCAACCCCGCCCGGTGGGCGGGGTTCAACCCGGCGCCAAACGTGGTAAACTCCTTCAACCGGGCGTGGCCCGGTTTTTTTGTGGGCATCGTTCGGTGTTCCGCCGCTGCGCCCTCTACCGTCTAGCAGGATTGACATCATGACCATTGCTGACCGCTGGCTGCTGCCCGACGGCATGGACGAAGTGCTGCCGCCCCAGGCGAGCCGCATGGAAGAGCTGCGCCGGGCGCTGCTCGATCTCTACCATCGCTGGGGTTACGACCAGGTGATGCCGCCGCCCGTGGAGTTCCTCGACTCCCTGCTCACCGGCACCGGCACCGACCTGGATCTGCAGACCTTCAAGCTCACCGACCAGCTCACCGGCCGTCTGATGGGGGTGAGCGCCGATGTCACCCCCCAGGTGGCGCGTATGGACGCCCACTCCATGCGTCACCAGGGGCCGGCGCGCCTCTGCTACTGTACCAATGTGCTGCGCGCCAAGGCCGACCAGCTGCAGGGCGGACGCAGCCCCGTGCAGGTGGGCGTCGAGCTGTTCGGCCATGCCGGCCTGGAGGCCGACCTGGAGATCCTGCGTCTGGCGCTGACCAGCCTCAAGGAGGCCGGCGCCGACGAGCTCCACCTGGCGCTGGGCCATATCGGCATCTACCGCAGCCTGGTGCAGGCGGCCGAGCTGGGACGCGACGAGGAGCGCGCTCTGTTCGAGGCGCTGGAGCTCAAGTCGCCGGTGGAGCTGGCGGCCCAGGTATCGGACAGCGTGAGCGACCCGGCGCTGGCCGAGATGTTCCAGGCCCTGGGTACCCTGCACGGCGGCCCCGAGGTGCTGGACGAGGCGCGCGAGGCCTTCGCCGGCGCCCCGGCGGCGGTAGGCGAAGCCCTGGCCCAGCTGCGTGCGCTCCATCAGGGCGTGGCCGCAGCCCACCCCGAGGTCGACCTCTATTTCGATCTGGCCGAGCTGCGCGGCTACCAGTATCACACCGGCATGATGTTCGCCGTCTTCGCCCCTGGCTACGGCCAGGCGCTGGCCAAGGGCGGGCGCTATGACGACACCGGCCGCGCCTTCGGTCGGGCACGCCCCGCCACCGGCTTCTCCATGGACCTCAAGCTGCTAGCATCGCTGATCCAGAGCGAGCCGCCCAGCGATGGGATCTGGGCACCGGCGGAGGGCGAGGGCATCGCCGAGGCCATCGCCGCGCTGCGCGAGCGCGGCGAGCGCGTCGTGCAGGCGCTGCCCGGCCAGACCACCGGCCCCGAGGCCCACCGCTGCAGCCGTCGCCTGACGCAGCGCGATGGCCTGTGGCAGACGGTGACACTGTAGACGAGCATGGCCGGCCCAGGCAGGCCGGTTGCGAACGCGGCCTGCGGGCCGGACATCAACGCGCAGCCGCGCGGCGCTGACACGAGAGACGAGAGACCAATGGGCAAGAACGTAGTCGTACTGGGCACCCAGTGGGGTGACGAGGGCAAGGGCAAGGTCGTCGACCTGCTGACCGAGTCGGCCTCGGCGGTGGTTCGCTTCCAGGGCGGGCACAACGCCGGCCACACCCTGGTCATCGACGGGGAGAAGACCGTCCTGCACCTGATTCCCTCCGGTATCCTGCGCCAGGACAAGACCTGCGTGATCGGCAACGGCGTGGTGCTCTCGCCGGAGGCGCTGATCAAGGAAATTCGCGAGCTCGAGGCCAAGGGCGTCCCGGTGCGCGAGCGCCTGCGCCTCTCCCCGGCGTGCCCGCTGATCCTGCCCTATCACGTGCGCCTCGACCAGGCCCGCGAGAAGGCTCGCGGCGTGGCCAAGATCGGTACCACCGGCCGCGGCATCGGCCCGGCCTACGAGGACAAGGTCGCCCGCCGCGGCCTGCGCCTGGGCGACATGCTGCACCGCGAGCGCTTCGCCTCCAAGCTCGGCGAGGTGCTCGACTACCACAACTTCGTGCTCACCCGGTACCATGGCGAGACCGCGGTGGACTTCCAGCAGGTGCTCGACGAGGCCCTGGAGATGGCCGAGGAGCTGCGCCCCATGGTCTGCGACACCGTCAGCCTGGTGCACGACTATCGCAAGGCCGGCGAGAACATCCTCTTCGAGGGCGCCCAGGGCTCGCTGCTGGACATCGACCACGGCACCTATCCCTTCGTGACCAGCTCCAACACCACCGCCGGGGGCACCGCCACCGGCTCCGGCGTGGGGCCGCTCTATCTCGACTACGTGCTGGGCATCACCAAGGCCTACACCACCCGGGTCGGCTCCGGGCCTTTTCCTACCGAGCTGTTCGATGATCATGGCCGGCACCTGGCCGAGCGCGGCCACGAGTTCGGCGCCACCACCGGCCGCCCGCGCCGCTGTGGCTGGTTCGATGCCGTGGCCCTGCGCCATGCGGTGCAGATCAACTCCGTCTCCGGCATCTGCTTGACCAAGCTCGACGTCCTCGACGGCCTGGAGACCATTCGCGTCTGCGTGGGCTATCGCAGCAAGGATGGCGAGGTGCTCGACACCCCGGTGGATTCCGAAGGGTATGAGGCCATCGAGCCGGTCTACGAGGACCTGGCCGGCTGGAGCGAGTCGACCCTGGGCGCCAAGCGGGTCGAGGACCTGCCGACCCAGGCCCGTGCCTATATCCGCTATCTGGAGGAGAAGGTGGGGACCTCCATCGACATCATCTCCACCGGCCCCGACCGCAACGAGACCATCGTGCTGCGCAACCCCTTCGCGGGCTGAGCGCGGCCGGCTCCGGCTGGCTCCAGCCGGACCCGAGCCGAGGGTCCGGAACAGAAGGCCCCGCGCAAGCGGGGCCTTCTATTCCCGTCAGTAGTCGATGCCGCGGCGCGCCTGCACCCCGGCGTTGAAGGCGTGGCGCACCTCCTGCATCTCGGTGACGGTGTCGGCCATGGCGGTGAGCTCGCGGTGTGCATTGCGCCCGGTGACGATCACGGTCTGCTCGCGTGGGCGGTTCGACAGCGCCCGCTTGACCGTGGCGATGTCAAGATAGCCGAACTTGAGCATGTAGGTGATCTCGTCGAGCACCACCAGGTAGACCTCGGGGTCGGCGAGCATCCGCTCCGCCTCGGCCCACACCGCCTGGCAGGCGGCGGTGTCGGCCTCGCGGTTCTGGGTCTCCCAGGTGAAGCCGGTGGCCATGATGGCGACTTCCAGCCGGGGATCCTCGGCCAGCCGCTCTCGCTCGCCGCACTCCCACATGCCCTTGATGAACTGCACTACCCCCACCCGGTAGCCGTAGCCGAGCGCCCGGGTCACGGTGCCCCAGGCGGCGGTGGTCTTGCCCTTGCCGTTGCCGGTGAACACCATCAGCAGGCCGCGCTGTTCGGTGGCCGCGGCGACCTTGTCGTCCACGTGGGCCTTGAGTTTTTGCATCGCCTGCTTGTGTCGGGTCTCGCGTTCGCTCATGGGGACTCCATCGTCGGGGGCAGGGGGAAAGCGTTCGAGCGTAGCCTACGTCACTGGCCGGTTCACGTCAGCTCGCAAGGGGCGGTCATGGGCGGCGCTTTCTCGATCTGTCGCCGCTGCGCCTCCATGCGGGCCAGGAACACGCCCATGATGCGCTCGTAGAGCGCGCGGCCCAGGACCGCATCTTCGATGCCGGCATCGACGTTGGGGTTGTCGTTGACCTCGATGACCACCGCCCGCGCCCCGGTCTGCTTGAGGTCCACGCCATAGAAGCCGTTGCCGATCAGGCGGGTGGCCTTGAGCGCCGCCTGGATCACCGCCGGCGGCGCCTCCGCGGGGTCGTGGGTGGTGAAACCGCCGCTCTTCACGCGGGCGCCGGAGTGGTCGTAGATCTGCCAGTGGCCGCGGGCCATGTAGTAGCGGCTGGCGAACAGGACCTGGCCATCAAGTATGCCGATGCGCCAGTCATAGTCGGTGGGCAGCCACTCCTGGAGGAGCAGCAGCGCGGAGGTGGCAAACAGCCGGCCGGCCTCGCGCTCCAGCTCGGCGAGGTCGGCGACCTTGACCACCCCGCGGGAGAAGGCGCCGTCGGGGATCTTGAGCACCAGCGGAAAGCCCAGGGCCCCGAGCCGTTCGCCCAGCTGCCCGAGATCCCCACGCTTGATCAGGACGCCGTCGGGCGCCGGGACACCGCGGGCGCGCAGCAGCGCATGCAGGTAGACCTTGTTGGTGCAGCGCAGGATGTCCCGGGGGGAGTCGATCACCACCAGCCCCTCGTACTCGGCGCGTCGCGCCATGCGATAGGTGTGGTGGTCCAGCGCCGTGGTCTCGCGAATGAACAGGCCGTCGAACTCGGCGAGCCGGCCGGCGTCGCGCTTGGTGATCAGCGAGACGTCGATGCCCAGGCGGCGTCCCGCACGGATGAAGGCCCGCAGCGCGCCGCGGTTGCTGGGAGGCAGTGTCTCCTTCGGGTCGATCAGGATGGCGAGATCGTAGCGGTAATGCTTGCGGGCCTTGGGGGTTCGCCAGACCCGTCGCGAGTGGTAATTGAGTGCCGCGGCGAAGCGGTCCTGCTCGGTCGGGAGAAGGTCGCGCAGGCGCAGCGGCCTGAGCCGAACCAGCCGCCAGCGGCCTTGGCGCAGGGCCAGTTTCGCCTCCAGCAGCGGACAGGGCAATCGCTCGAAGAGGCGGCGGGCGAGACGTGCCAGTCCCGGGTCATGGCACTCCCCGAACAGCACGCGCAGGGTCAGCGGCTCGCCGCTCAGGCTACCCCGGCGGGTTAGCTCGTCGAGCAGCGGGGCCAGGCTGTCGAGCTCCAGGTCGATCAGCGCCTTGCGGGAGAGGGCGTTGAGGGTTTCCACGGCGGGCAGCACGCGCTGACCGCGAGCCTCGGCGAGCAGCGACACATAGTAGCCGCTGCCCAGGTAGTCCAGGTCGCTGCACAGGTTGATGATGCGGGTGGCATGATGCTGGCTGCTGTCTCCGGGGGCGCGATGCCTCCGGTCGAGGGACAGGAAGTCGTCGACGCTGACCAGGTCCTCGGTAGGGTAGTAGGGAGACCAGTCGTCGAGACGGTCGACGACGATGCGCAATGCACACATGGGGCGTTACCTGCCGAGATGAGGGGGCATGACCGAACGCTCAGCATGCCCTTGAGACGTTCACCGGACAAGCCGCAAGAAGCGTGAAAATATTTCACTCAGCGATGCGCTGACAGGCGGCATCCAGGTGGTCACAATCCGCTTCGGACTCCCGGGAAGGCACGACATGACCATCACGCTGCGCCAGGCGCTGGCCAAGGATCTGGACGCCCTCGTGCGCCTCGAACAGCTCGCCTTCGAGGGCGATCGCTTCAGCCGCCGCCAGCTGTGGCACCTGCTCAATCGCGCCAACGCCCTGACCCTGCTGGCCGAAGATGAGGCGGGGCGGGTGTTGGCCTACGGCGTACTGCTGTTTCGACGCAGCAGCCGGCGGGTTCGCCTCTACTCCTTCTGCGTGCATCCCGAGGCCCGCGGGCTGGGGCTGGGGCGCCAGCTGCTGCAGGTGCTGGAAGCCCATGCCCGGCGGCGAGGCGGCGAGCGGCTGGGACTGGAGGTGCGGGTCGATAACCGCGTGGCCCTGAAGCTCTATCGGCGCATGGGCTTTCGCCTGGTGCGCTGGCTGGCGGACTACTATGCCGATGGCTGCGCCGGCTGGGAGATGGAAAAAGCGCTGGAGCCGGCGTGCGGCGGGTGAATGGCCCCCGGGGCTGCTAGAATGCGTCCTTTCCATTCACTTTCTTTATCGACCAGCGGAACTTGACCATGCCTTCCTTCGATATCGTCTCCGAGTTCGACAAGCACGAAGCCAGCAACGCCGTGGACCAGGCCAATCGCGAGATCCAGGGACGCTTCGACTTCAAGGGCGTCACGGCAAGCCTGGAACTCAGCGGTGAGACCGTGCAGCTCGAGGCCGAAGTCGACTTCCAGCTCAAGCAGATGCTCGATGTGCTGCGCAACAAGCTGATCGGACGCGGCATCGACCCGCGCTGCATGGAAGTGCAGGAGCCGGTGCTGTCCGGCGTGCGGGCCCGCCAGGAGGTGACCCTCAAGCAGGGGCTGGAGCAGAAGGAGGCCAAGGATATCGTCAAGCGGATCAAGGAGACCAAGCTCAAGGTCCAGGCTCAGATTCAGGGCGACAAGGTCCGCGTCACCGGCAAGAAGCGCGACGACCTGCAGCAGATCATGGCGCTGCTCCGGGGAGAGAACGGCCCCGATCTGGCCCTGCAGTTCGACAATTTCCGCGACTGAACGGCGGCGCTGATCCAGGTCAATGACGGGGTGTGGCAGCATTGAAAAATGCTGAGGCGCCACCAATTCTGTAGATGCCAAGGGCGAAGCCCGAGGTTCCACTGTTGTATTGCGTCACGCATCGACTGAGTGAACAGGAGGTGGCGTATGAATCTGCAGAAATTCTCACCCTGGAACTGGTTCAAGAGTGAAGGAGTCGACGCCCCCGCGGCGCCGACCCCGACCGAGCCCCGTCGCGGCGAGCTCTCGCCGCTGCTGGGCATGCATCAGGAGCTGGATCGCTGGATGGACGGCGTCATGCGCCAGTTCGGCATGCCCGCCCTGGAGAGCCGCTTCGGCGACATGCCGACCATGCTGCGCCCGCAGCTGGATATCGCCGAGCGCGACGACGAGTACCTGATCAGCGTCGAGGTCCCGGGCGTGGAGGAGAAGGACATCAGCCTGACCCTGGACGAGCACCGCCTGGTGATCGAAGGTGAAAAGCGCCAGGAGAGCGCCAGCGGGGATGACCGCTACCAGCGTGTCGAACGCGCCTACGGCAGCTTCCGGCGCGTCCTCGATCTGCCCGCCGATGCCCAGGCGGAGGAGATCAAGGCGTCCTTCACCAACGGCGTCCTGCAGGTCAGCGTACCGCGCAGCGCAGAGCGCAAGGCGGCGCGCCGCGAGATCCCCATCAAGTAGACAGCTCCGACGCGACGAACCCGCCAGCCGGCGGGTTCGTCGCATCGGGGGATGAAACGCCATTATAGCCACAGCCGATTGGCCAGACGGCGGGCCATGGGTTTCAATGAATGAAGACGCCCCCAGCTTCCGGAGGAAGTGCATGCCGTCGCTTCGCCGCGCCGCCTATATCGTCCTGGCATGGTTCAGCTTTTCGCTGGGCGTCATTGGCGTCTTCGTACCGCTGATGCCCACCACCTGCTTCATGCTGCTGGCGGTCTGGGCCGCCTCACGGGGCTCGCCCCGCTTCGCGCTGTGGATTCGCGAGCATCCGCGGTTCGGTCCCGCCGTGGTGGCCTGGGAGGGCGAGCGGGCGATTCCGCGCCGTGCCAAGTGGGTGGCCTTGCTGATGCTGGCATTTTCCGTCGCGGTACTGGCCCTGACCCTCAGCCTAGGCTGGCTCAAGCTCGCGCTGATCCTCGGCCTGGCGCTGCTGGGGCTGTGGATCGTTACGCGCCCCGAGCCGCGGCTGGTGGATGAGGTGCCGGCCAGCCGCCTGCTGCGCCACTGAGTTCCCTTTGAGGTTCCCGGGGCGGCGGCCGTACAATGTGCGTCGATTCCTGACAGGAGCCTGATTGCGATGTCCGACCCCAAGCCGACCTACCTGCGTGACTATCGGCCCCCGGCCTACCGCGCGACGCACACCGAGCTGACCTTTGATCTCGACCCGACCGCGACGCGGGTCAAGGCGCGCCTGCACCTGGAGCGTCACCCGGAGCGCGAATCGGGCCTGCCGCTCACGCTGGACGGCGAGCGGCTTGCGCTCAAGGCCATCGCCATCGACGGCCAGCCGCTGGAGGACCACGAGTATGCGGTGACCGAGCATGGGCTGACCGTGCATCGCGTGCCGGAACGCTTCTTGCTCGACACCGAGGTGGAGATCGCCCCCGAGGCGAATACTGCCCTGGAGGGGCTCTACCAGTCGAACGGCATGTACTGCACGCAGTGCGAGGCCGAGGGCTTCCGGCGCATCACCTTCTATCCGGACCGCCCCGACGTGATGGCGACCTTCTCCACCACCGTGATCGGCGACGCCCGGCGCGAGCCGGTGCTCCTCTCCAACGGTAATCCGGTGGAGCGGGGCGAGCTGCCGAACGGTCGTCATTTCGTCACCTGGGAAGACCCGCACCCCAAGCCCTGCTACCTCTTTGCCCTGGTGGCCGGCGACCTTCAGAAGGTGGAGGACCGCTTCACCACCATGAGCGGGCGCGAGGTGACCCTGCAGATCTGGGTGGAAGCGGAGAACCTCGGCAAGACCGACCATGCCATGGCCTCGCTCAAGCGCGCCATGGCCTGGGATGAGCAGACCTACGGACGCGAGTACGATCTCGATCTGTTCATGATCGTGGCGGTCAACGACTTCAACATGGGCGCCATGGAGAACAAGGGGCTCAACATCTTCAATTCGGCGGCGGTGCTGACCCACCCCCACACGGCCACCGATGCCGCCTTCCAGCGAGTCGAGGGCATTGTCGCCCACGAGTACTTCCACAACTGGTCGGGCAACCGGGTCACCTGCCGCGACTGGTTTCAGCTCTCCCTCAAGGAGGGCTTCACGGTCTTTCGCGATCAGTGCTTCTCCGCCGACACCAACTCGGCGCCGGTCAAGCGCATCGAGGACGTCTCCTTCTTCCGCACCGCCCAGTTCGCCGAGGATGCCGGCCCCACCGCCCATCCGATTCGCCCGGACCACTATATCGAGATCACCAACTTCTACACCCTGACCATCTACGAGAAGGGCGCCGAGGTGGTGCGCATGCTACGCAATCTGGTGGGCTGGGAGGCCTTCCGGCGCGGCAGCGATCTCTACTTCGAGCGCTTCGACGGTCAGGCGGTGACCATCGAGGATTTCGTTACCTGCATGGAGGAGGCGTCTGGCCAGGACCTTGACCAGTTCATGCGCTGGTACTCCCAGGCCGGCACGCCGGAGATCGACGCCCATGGCGAATACGACTATGCCAACGCCGAGTATCGCCTGATCCTGCGTCAGCGCACCCCGGCCACCCCGGGCCAGCCCGACAAGCTGGCGCTGCATATCCCCATCCGGCTGGGGCTGGTGGGTACCAAGAGCGGCCGTGACCTGCCGCTGACCCTGGACGGCGAGGCGCTGGGCAGCGACGCGGTGATCCACCTGCGCGAGGATGAGCAGGAGTTCGTTTTCACCGACGTCAGCGAGGCGCCGGTGCCGTCGCTTGCTCGCGGCTTCTCGGCGCCGGTCAAGCTGCGTTTTCCCTACGGCCGCGAGGATCTGGCCTTCCTGCTGGCCAACGACAGCGACGGCTTCAACCGCTGGGATGCCGGTCAGCGCCTGGCGATGCTGGCGCTGGACGATCTGATCGCCGCCCACCGCAACGGCGTCGAGAAGGTCATGGACAGCCGGGTGGTGGAGGCCTTCCGCAGCCTGCTCAAGGCCGAGACCGATGACAAGGCGGTGCTCGCCGAGATGCTGAGCCTGCCCTCGGAGGCCTATATCGCCGAGCAGCAGCCGCTGGTGGACGTGGACGCCATCCATGCCGCCCGCACCTTCGTCAAGCAGTCCTTGGCGGCTGCCCTGCGCGACGACTTCCTGGCCGTCTACCAGGCCAACCAGTCCGAGGCTCCCTATGCGCCCGAGCCAGAGCAGATCGCCGCGCGCAGCCTCAAGAACGTAGCGCTCTCCTATCTCATGGCCATCGAGGACGAGGAGGGCATCGAGCTGGCGCGCCGCCAGTACGCGGCGGATCACAACATGACCGACGTCCGCCACGCGCTGACGCTGCTGGTGCACAGCTCCCGGGACGACCTGGCCGAGCCGGCGCTGCGCCGTTTCGGCGAGAAGTGGGCCCAGGATCCGCTGGTGATGGATCAGTGGTTCGCCATTCAGGTGACTCGGCCGCAGTCCGATGCGCTCGACCGGGTCAAGTTCCTGATGGAGCACCCGGCCTTCTCGCTCAAGAACCCCAACAAGGTGCGCGCGCTGATCGGCACCTTCGCCGGTCAGAACCGGGTCAACTTTCATCGCCTCGACGGCGAAGGGTATCGGCTGCTGGCCGACGTGGTGATCGAGCTCAACCGCCTCAATCCGGAGATCGCCGCGCGGATCATCACTCCCCTGACCCGCTGGCAGCGCTTCGACGAGGCGCGCCAGGCGCTCATGAAGGAGGAGCTGGAGCGCATCCGGGCCGAGGAGCTCTCGCCGAACGTGTATGAAGTCGTCGAGAAGGCTCTCGCCTGAGGAAAGGGTAATGTCCTGCTAGCGAGAAAAAAGCGCCGCCCCCAGGGGCGGCGCTTTCACGAGCGGGCTTGATTCAATAGATCAGCCAGCTCAGCACCACCACGCCGAGAAACGCCCAGAGCAGCCCGCCGATCAGGCGCCGGCGCAGCAGGGCGCGCAGGGCGAGATAGAGCAGCCATAGCCCCAGCAGCAGCACCAGCAGGCTGACCAGCGACGGTGCGATGCCCAGCGAAGCGGCGAGGCCGTCCAGGAAGCCCTGGGCGGCCTCGCCGAGGTTACGGAAGAACTGGATCAGCAGGTCGACGACGAAGCGGATGATCTCGCCGAGGGTGGTGCCAAGCCAGGTAAAGAACTCCTGCATGCCGGAACCTCAGTCGGGATTCACTCGATCATGTCGAGCACGGTGCCGACGATATCGTCCATGGTGACCAGCCCCAGCAGCTCGTTGTCATGCAGCACCAGGACCCGCTTGACTACGCTGTCGGTCATCAGGCGCGCCACGTACCGCACGTCCAGCGACTCGCCGACGCCGATGGCCGGCTTGGCGCAGACGTCGTAGACATTGATCAGGTCGATGTCGCCCGCTTCGGCAACGATGGTCTTGAGGATGTTGGTGTAAGTGATCAGCCCCCAGGCGTCGTGGGGGTCCTGGCGCTCCACCACCAGATTCTTCAGGTCGTGCTTCTTCATCAGCCCGAGCGCTTCGCGCAGGGTAGCGAAGGGGGAGACGGTGACCACGTCCCGCGTCATGATGTCCTTGACCAGCATATCTCTACTCCGTCATTCAGGGGTCAGACGTCGTGCCTGAGGCGCTCCTCGAAGCGCTTGACCTGGGCCATGTCGATGCCGCCGAGGTGCTCCACGGGAAGCGTCATCACCAGCCCCTTGGAGTCGTCCCCGGTGGGGTTGAGAATCTGGCGAATCGCCTTGAGCACCTTGAGCGAGAGCCCCTTCTCCAGGGTCATCAGCAGCACGCTCTGGCTGCCCTCATAGGTCAGGCCGAAGAAGGTTTTCTTGCGCTCGCCGCCGATGCCGCGTCCGCTCATCAGGGTCATGCCGACAGCGCCGGCCTCGGTCGCGGCATCGATGCACTCCTGCTCCATGTCTTCCGGCACGATGGCCACCAGCAGGGAGAACTTCATGGGCGGTTACCTCGCAGTTTGGCTCGTGTCACTGGCCCGACGCCGTCGATCCAACAGGTCGACCAGAATGGCATAGCTCATCACGGTCACGATAGGAAAGATCGAGGCGAAGGCGATTAGGCCGAAGCCGTCGATCAGTACGTTGCGGCCCTCTATGTGGCTGGCCAGGCCGATACCCAGCGCCGTGACCAGCGGCACCGTTACCTCTGAGGTGGTCACCCCGCCCAGGTCGAAGGCCAGTGCCACGATATAGCGGGGGGCCAGCGCGGTGAGCAGAATGACCAGCAGGTAGCCGCCGATGATGTAATGGTGGATGGAGTCGCCGCTGATGATGCGATGCACGCCGATGGTGATGCCGATGGCCACGCCCACCGCCACCAGGATACGTATCACGCTGCCCCGGATCTTGCCCGCTGCGGCCTCTTCGGCCTGCTGGCCCACGGCGATCAGCGCCGGCTCCGCCATGGTGGTGGCAAAGCCGATGCAGAAGGCGAAGAGGTAGACCCATAGCCAGGTGTCGAAGCCGATCAGCTGCTCGGCCATGCGCTCGCCGATGGGGAAGAGGCCCAGCTTGAGGCCCACCACGAAGGCATAGAGGCCGATGATCACCAGGGCGAAACCGGTGGTCACCTTGAGGGGGTTGGAAAGCTTGCGCTTGAGCACCGCGTATTGGAAGAACAGGATGACCAGGATGATCGGCAGCACGTCGCGCAGCATGGAGAACAGGTCGAGCAGCATCACCAGCGGCCCGGAGGGCGTGTCGATGTCGTCCTGGGCGGCGAGCAGCGCCGCATCGGCCGGCACGCTGCCGGGATCGGCGTAGACCAGGATCCCGTAGAGCTGCACGCTGATCATCGGCACCATCACCGCCAGCGCGACCAGCCCGAAGCCGTCGATCAAGGGGTTGCGGCCGCGGATCGAAGAGGCCAGGCCGATGCCCAGCGCCGCGATCAGTGGCACGGTAACGATGTTGGTGGTCACCCCGCCGGAGTCATAGGCGAGGCCGACGATCTCCTCCGGGGCGAAAAAGGTGACCAGCACCACCAGCACATAGCCGCCGATCATGTACCAATGGATGGGGTGGCCAAGGATCACGCGGAACACCCCGAGGGCCATCACCAGCCCTACCGAGGCGGCGACGATCAGACGCAGGGTGAGCGCATCGATGCGTCCATCGCTGATCTGGGCGGCCTGTTCGGCCACGGCGATCAGTGCCGGCTCGGCGACCACCGCCGAGAAGCCGATGGCGAAGCCGAAGATCATCAGCAGCGGCATGGAGCCGCGGCGAGCGAACTGGTTGGAGAGGCTCTTGCCCACCGGAAAGATGCTCAGCTCCAGGCCGCGCAGAAACAGCGCCACGCCTAGCGCCACGATCAGCAGGCCCACGGCGATGCCAAGCCCCCCTTCCGGCCACTCCCGCAGCAGCAGGGCCTGGAAGGCCACCACGACGGCGATGATCGGAAAGAGGTTGCGCAGCGCATGGACCAGCGCGTGGAGAAAATCCTTGAGTTGCTCTGTCAAGACCGACTCCCTGGAAGCGGTTCCCTTGGTGCGCTCACCTGCCTGTCGTCTAGCCTGGGGAGTGTGACCCGAGCATGACGTGGCAACTGGCTCACTATACCATCGGAGAGTGCCATGGCGCGCGTCTCCAAGGCGCATGGCGTTGATCGATATCAAGGGCGAAAGGATACAAGGAGAAACCGATGAGCGTGTCGTTGATCGTGCTGCTGGTGGTGCTAGGGGTGCTGGTGATCTACAGCGTCAGCATCTATAACCGCCTGGTGGCGCTGAGGAATCGCTATCAGAACGCCTTCGCCCAGATCGAGGTCCAGCTCAAGCGGCGCTACGACCTGATCCCCAACCTGGTGGAGACCGCCAAGGCCTACATGGCCCATGAGCGCGAGACCCTGCAGGCGGTCACCGAGGCGCGCAATGCCGCCCTCTCCGGGCTGGAAAGCGCCGCCGCCCGCCCCGGGGAGCCGGGGGCCATGGCCGAGCTGGCCGGGGCGGAAGGGGCGCTTGGGGCGGCGCTTGGGCGCCTCAACGTGGTCATGGAGGCCTACCCGGACCTCAAGGCCTCGGCGAACATGCGTCAGCTCTCCGAAACCCTGACCAGCACCGAGAACCGCGTGGCCTTCGCCCGCCAGGCCTTCAACGATGCGGTGATGCAGTACAACACTTACAAACAGAGCTTCCCCCCGGTGGTGCTGGCGGGGCCGATGGGACACCGCGAGGATGCGGCGCTCCTGGAGTTCGAGGATAGCGCCGCCATCCAGGCGGCGCCCAAGGTCAGCTTCTGACGGGGCACCATATGGATTTTTTCGGTGCCCAGGACCGGGCGCGACGCCAGACTGGCTGGCTGATTGGACTGCTGCTGCTAGCGGTGCTGGGCTTGATCGCCGCGGCAACCCTGGTGGTGGCGCTGGCGGTGGTGCTGATGGATGGCGGGCAGAGGGAAGCCGATGCCCTCTCCCGGGCCCTCGACCCGCGACTGCTGGGCACGGTGGCGCTGGGCGTGCTGGCGGTGGTGGGGCTCGGCAGCCTGATGCGACACCTGCAGCTGCGTCGCGGCGGCTCGGCGGTGGCCGAGGCCCTGGGCGGACGGCTGCTCAACGTTAACACCCGCAACGCCGATGAGCGCCGCCTGCTCAACGTGGTGGAGGAGATGGCCATCGCCTCGGGCGTGCCGGTGCCCTCGGTCTATGTGCTGGAGGAGCCGGCGATCAACGCCTTCGCCGCCGGTCACGCCCCCCAGGACGCGGCGATCGGGGTCACCCGCGGCGCCATCCAGGCCCTGGATCGCGATGAGCTGCAGGGCGTGGTCGCCCATGAGTTCAGCCATATCCTGCACGGCGATATGCGCCTCAACCTGCGCCTGGTGGCGCTGCTCCACGGCATTCTGCTGATCGGCCTGGCCGGTCGGATGCTGCTACGCGGCATGATGGGCGGTCGCCGACGGGTGCGCGGTGCGCGGCGCGGCGGGGGGCATGTGGCGATCCTCGGCGTGGGGGTGGCGCTGCTGGTGGTGGGCTATGCCGGCACGCTGAGCGGCAATCTGATCAAGGCGGCGGTCAGCCGGCAGCGGGAGTATCTCGCCGATGCCAGCGCGGTGCAGTACACCCGCAACCCGGCGGGCATCGCCGGCGCCCTCAAGCGGCTGGCCGCCCATGCTCGGGGCTCCGAGCTGCGCGCCCCCCAGGCCGCCGAGTTCAGCCATCTCTATTTTGGCCGCGGGGTGGCGGGGCTTGGCGGTCTCACCGCCACCCATCCTCCGCTCGAGGCGCGCATTCGGCGACTGGAGCCCGGCTGGGACGGCAGCCTGCCGGCGCCGAGGCGCCCCGAAGCGCCGGAGGTCGTCGCGGACGGTGCGGCAGCCGATGCTGCGGCAGCCGACGGCGCGGCGCCGGGCAGGGGGGCGCCCGAGGCCGCCGGCCTGGCGGCGGGGCGCTCGCCCGGTGGTGCAGCACCAAGCGGGTCGGGCATCGAGTCCCTTGGCAAGCGGGTCGGACAGCCGGGGCCGGAGGACCTCGTGCGCGCCCGCCAGGCCCTGGCCGGCCTCGACCCGCTCCTGCTCGAGGCCGCCCATGATCCCTACGCCGCCCGAGCGCTGGTCTACGGCATGCTGATGGGCGTGGCGCCGGAGAGCCGTGAGCGCCAGCGCCGGGCGCTGGTCGACCAGGCGCTGCCGGAGGTGCTCGAGGAGCTCGACCGCCTGGCCGAACCCCTGGCCGGCCTGAGTCCGGGGCAGCGGCTGCCGCTGATCGAGCTGGTGCTGCCGGTGCTGGGCCAGCTCTCCACCGCCCAGTACGCCCGCTTTCGCCACTGTCTCGACCGCTTGCTGGCCGAGGAGACGGCTCCCGGCGCCCTGCAGTGGGCGCTGCATCGGCTGGTGCGGGTCGGTATCGAAGGGGAGGCCGGTCCCGGTCGCCATCGCCGTCGGCTGGAGCAGCTCGCCGGTCCCGCGGGGCTGCTGATGTCGAGCCTGGCCCGGGCCGGTGAGGGGGATGAGACGCAGGCTCGCGCGGCCTTCACCGCAGCCGCCGACGCCCTGCCGCTCACCTACGTCGCTTCCCGCGCCAGCGCTGCGGAGCTCGACTGGGCGATGGGCCAGCTCCGGGCGCTGCTCGATGATGACCGGGTTCGCCTGCTCACCGTCATGGCCCGCTGCGTCTCCCATGATGGCCGGATCGCGGCGGCCGAGGCCGAGCTGCTGCGTGCGGTGGCCTGGTCGCTGGGCTGCCCGCTGCCGGTTACCGCCATCGATGACGCGGCGACGGATCATTTTTCCGCGGCAGTGTCCAAGGATCAGGAACCTTGAAAAACCCGGGGAGACTTGCAGGTGCATCAAGGCTTTGCTGCAATGTAACTCCTTTGATGGCCGACACGTGACAGTGCAGGAGATACCTGAATGGCGAAGAGAGCCTGGATACCGGCAGCGGTGGCGCTGACCCTCGCGCTGGGACTGGCGGGCTGTGGAGATGCCGAAGAGGACACAGCTGACGCCGAAGAGACCGAGGCGCCCGCCGTCGCGGCAGAGCAGGACGAGGCACTGGAGGCTGAAGCGCCGCCCGAAGAGGAGGCCCTGCCCGCGGCCGATGAGCCCCTTCCCGGCGAGGAAGAGGCCCTCGTCGATGATCCGGAAGCCCTGGGCGAAGATGACCTGACGCCCGAGGAGGAGGTCGCGGCGGATACCGAGACCCTGGGCGAGTCCCCGGCGGACACCCTGGATGAGGGCGCGGCCCTGCCCGGCGAGACCACCCCCGATGAAATCGACGCCATCATCGAAGAGCAGGAGCGCCGCTTCGAGGAGGCGCAGCGCCGTATCGAAGAGCAGTTCGAAGCGGTGGAGAGCGATGATCCGGTGTTCGAGCCCATGGGCGATACCATGGATTTCGACACCCGTCTCGAGCCGATCGAGGGCGACCCGGTCGAGTCGGAGCAGGAGATGACTGGCACCCTGGGTGACGAGGCTGCCCTGCCTGGTGAAACCACCGGCACGGACATCGACGCCCTGCTGGAAGAGACCGAGCGGCGCTTCGAGGAGGCTCAGCGGCGCCTCGACGAGCAGTTCGAGGAGGCCGAGCAGCGCGACCCGCTGGAATACGACGAGTTCGGCGACGTCGACGAGTAGCGGACCGACCCGACGCTGCCGTTAGGAGCGCCAGCCAAGAAAAAGGCCCACCGCAAGGTGGGCCTTTCGTCTGGGGCGGCTGGCCTTGTGTGACAAGGCGGCAGCGTCATCCGCTGGTCGAGCCTTGGGCTCAGTTGGTGACCCGGATGTTGGAGGCCTGAAGGCCCTTCTTGCCCTGGGTGACGTCGAAGGAGACCTTCTGTCCGTCCTGCAGGCTCTTGAAGCCTTCTGCCTGAATCTCGGAGAAGTGGGCGAACAGGTCGTCACCGCCGTCGTCCGGTGAGATGAAGCCATAGCCCTTGGTGTCGTTGAACCACTTGACAGTGCCAGTTGCCATTGTCGATTTCCTTGCATACTGATGGATCGTGCTGGGCACTCGGCGGTGCCGAAGGCCCGAAGTGCGTGGGCAAACAGGAAAAGTGCGCTTCGGGTGTTTCGAGAAATCGAAATACAACTGACGACTTTCACCTTGCTGTCCTACGCAGCGGATCATGCATCGGGAGCCGGAGTAGCGTCAACCAGACGGCTCGTCGCCGGCGCCGATACCCGCCAATTCCACTGTAGAGCGAAAATCCCAGAGCGTCCAGCGCCACGGGGGCGGCGCCGTGCCGCCCCCGGGGCGTGGGATTTCCATCTAGAATGCCTCCCATTCGGCCTCACGGCGCTGCTGGGCGGGTCGCGCCGGCAGCTGGCCGGCCGGGGAGTGGTTCGGCCGCGGGTCACGGGGTGCTTCGGGCCGCGACGGCCGCTCGCGTCCCGACAGCTGGAACTTGGCCACCGCCTCGGTGAGGCGCTGCGCCTCGGTCTGCAGCTGGTTGGCCGCGCGGCTGGCCTGCTGGACCAGCGCCGCGTTCTGCTGGGTGGTCTGGTCCATGTCGCCGACCGCGGTGTTCACCTCGCCGATGCCGGAGCGCTGCTCCCGTGACGCTACGGCGATCTCGTCCATCAGGTCATTGACCCGCTGCACCGAGGCCATGATTTCGCTCATGGTGGTGCTGGCCGTATCGGCCTGCTGGGTACCGGCGGCGATCTGTTCGACCGAGGTCTCGATCAGCTGGCGAATATCGGTCGCCGCCTCGGCGCTGCGGGTGGCGAGCTGGCGAACTTCGCTGGCCACCACCGCGAAACCGCGGCCGTGCTCGCCGGCCCGGGCGGCCTCCACCGAGGCGTTCAGCGCCAGGATATTGGTTTGGAAGGCGATGGAGTCGATCAGGCCGATGATCTCGGTGATCTGCTGCGAACCCTGGCGAATCTCATGCATGCGCGCCACCACGTTGGCCACCACCTGGTTGCCCTGCTCGGCGCGGCCGGCCGCTTCGCGTGCCACGTGACTCGCCTGGGCGGCGTTCTCGCTGTTGCGCTCCATGGTCGAGGTCATCTCTTCCATGCTCGAGGCGGTCTCGGTCAGCGAGGCGGACTGGCGCTCGGTGCGTTCGGCCAGGTCCTGGTTGCCGCCGGCGATCTCGCGGGCGCTGGAGAGGATCTCGCCGCTGCTGTCACGCACCGTGGTCACGGTGGTCGAGAGGCCACGCTGCATGTCGCGCAGGGCGGCGTAGAGCTTGCCGATCTCGTTGCGCCCGCGGGTCTCGATCTTGGCACTCAGGTCGCCCTTGGCCATGCGCTGGAAGTGCTCGATGATCCTGTCCAGGGGACGGATCAGGTTGGCGCCCACCCCCCAGAAGACCAGGCAGACCGTGAGCAGGGCGGCGATGAATACCGCGATGATGGCGATGCGGGCGGTGTTGACCACCCATTCGAAGCCGTCGGTGCGCTGGCTCCCTTCGGCCTCCACCCTGTGGAAGAAGCCGATGGCATCCTGATAGAAGTCCCGGTACTGGTCATAGGCGGCGGGACGCAGCGAGCGGTAGGCATCGCTCTCGCCCCTGGCCAGCGCCTCGGCTTGGGGCTCGAGAGTCTCGGCCATGAGCCGCTCGAAGCTCTCGGCGATGGGGGCGATCAGCGGTTCATGCTCGGGCTCGGCCGGCAGGGCGAGAAAGTCGGCCATGGCATCGGCGGCGGAGGCCAAGGCGTCGGCAGCCTCCCGGGCGCGGGCCTGGCGCTCGGCGTCGGAGAGTACGGTACCCGGCTCGATCGTGGCCTCGTAGAGGCGTGCCAGCTCCAAGCGGGCCGCCTGGAGCGTGGAGTTGGTGCGATTGAGGGTGGCCTGCTGATTGACGTTGATGGCGTTGAACGCCTCGAGGCTGCGCTGGCTGTGGTTGACCGCATAGAGTCCTACACCGCTCAGCACCATCAGCAGGGCGGTAAAGACCAGCAGGACCAGGGTCCAGCTCATTCTCACCGACAGGTTGTCCAGTAGGCGCATTGGGCATCTCTCCTGTTGTTGTAGTCGATAGCGACCGTTGCAGGGGGTCATCGACCCGGCATGGCCGATTGGCCGTCTGGGGGCGGCCGTTATCGAGGGGCTCTCTAGCATGCCTGGAGCATTTCTTAATGTATACAATTTGATCGATAAATGTCGACCAGTGAGGATGGCCATCAAGAGGCGCCGCTTTTGCGTACAATGCCGTCTTTGCCCCTTGAAATGCCGTACGGCCTTGTTTGGCAGGAGTTGTCGCGATGCTGGTGGATGCTCAGTTCTGGCCCTTCCTGGTGGCCATCACCCTGCTGACCATGAGTCCCGGGGTGGATACCCTGCTGGTGATTCGCAATACCGCCCGCGGTGGCGTTCGCGACGGTGCACTCACCAGCCTGGCGATCTGCTGCGGGCTCTTCGTTCATGCCTCGGTGTCGGCGCTGGGCATTTCGCTGATCGTGCTGCAGTCGGCATGGGCCTTCGGGGTGCTCAAGCTTGCGGGTGCCGGTTACCTGGTGTGGCTGGGCATCACCAGCCTGCTGGCGGCACGGCGCGGGCGGGGGCTGCCGGTGGCCGGCGTCAGCGGTGAGCGTCAGGCGGTGCCGGCCGCGCAGTCGCTGCGCGAGGGCTTTCTCTGCAATGTGCTCAACCCCAAGACGGTGGTCTTCTACATGGCCTTTCTGCCTCAGTTCATCGCCCCCGGGGACCCGGCGCTGGTCAAGTCGCTGTTCCTGGCCGGGGTGCACTTCGTCATTGCCAACCTGTGGCAGATCGCCATCGCGGTGATGGTTGGCGGGGCGGGCCGGCTGCTGGCCAGCCGTGCCTTCGCTCGGGGGCTCAACGGCGCCACCGGTGCGGTGCTGGTGGTGCTGGGCGTGCGACTTGCCTTCGAGCGCCAGCCGGTCTGATAGGCGGCTTGAGTAGCCGTCACCGATATGGGCTATACTTAAGACGAATATTTGAGCTGCGAGAGGAGAGGAATATGCGCAACAAGCTGGGAATTGCCCTGTACTTTCTCTTTTCGGCAGGGGCCATCGTCGTGATGTTCGCTCTGGTGGCCGGTCTGGTGTATCTGCTTGCCTTCGATGGGTACCCACTGAGTTTTAATCTGCTTTCGGGCAGCCTGTTCTTCATTATTCTGGCCGCCATTTTCTGGATTTGCGGCCAGGCCGCCAAGCATTTCCTGACCGATGCCGGGCCGTCATCGCCATCCAATGGCAACGCCTCCTCCTGACGGCAGGGCGCCGATGTCAGTGCGTGTCGCTCGCTGGGCAACACCGCCGGGAGGCTGTCGCCTCCAGTCGCGATCTGAAGATTCTCCTACATGGCGGTGGTTGCTGACTTTGTAGGAGCGCTGCTCCGCATCGCGACTGGCGCCGGTAGGCGCCCCGGCGGAGGTCGCCGGCGGAGGTCGCCGGCGCGGGCGCTGATCGCCAGCGTGGGCAACACCGCCGGGAGGCTGTCGCCTCCAGTCGCGATCTGAAGATTCTCCTACAGCGCGGCAATCGCTGACCTTGTAGGAGCGCTGCTCCGCATCGCGACTGGCGCCGGTAGGCGCCCCGGCGGTGTCGCCAGCGCTGGCAACACCGCCGGAAGTCAGTTTCGCGCCAGCAGCGAACGGTCGTAGCGCACGCTCTTCTCTCCCGGGCTGAGCATCGACACCCCTTCGCTGCTGCCGCCGTTGGCCAGGCTCTCGAAGATGACGCGATAGGTCAGCACCGCCTGGACATAGTCGCGGGTTTCACGGAAGGGGATGCTCTCGACGAAGAGGTCGAACTCATCCGGGGCATCGCGCAGCCAGCGATCCACCCGTCCTGGCCCGGCGTTGTAGGCCGCTGCGGCGGCCAGCCGGTTGCCCCGATAGCGATCGATCATGTCGCGGATGTAGGTGCTGCCCAGGCGAATGTTGAGCTCAGGGTCGAGCACGCCATAGGGGCCCGGGTCGCTGATCCCGAGTTGGCGGGCCAGCTGGGTGGCGGTGCCCGGCATGATCTGCATCAGGCCCCGGGCGCCGGCGGGGGAGAGGGCCTCAGGGTTGTAGGCGCTCTCGCGGCGGGTGATCCCCATCAGCAGGTAGGGGTCGACGCCGCTGAGGCGCCCCCAGTGCAGGAAGTGCTCGCGATAGGCCTCCGGGAAGCGCCACTCCAGGGCGTCCCACATCTGGCCGGTGATGGTGGTCTGCACCAGCTTGGGGTACCAGCCGCGGCGCTGGGCATAGTCGGCCAGCGCCCGCGCTTCGCGCTCCTCGGCTCGGGCCACTGCCGCGTACCACTCGCTGGCGGCCAGGCCATCCTCGCCGATGCGCAGCAGCGCCTCGGTGCGTACCACGGCAGGCCAGCCGGCCACCTGCTCACGGAAGCGCTCGTCGAAGCCGTTGCGCTCCAGGTTGAGGGCGTAGGGCTGGCCCAGCCGGTCGGCGGCAGCGAAGCCGAAGAAGTTGCGCCCCTGGGCGGAGCTGGCATAGGCGGCCTCGGCGCGCTCGGCGTTGCCCAGCCGCTCATGGGCGCGGGCGGTCCAGTACTGCCAGCGGCTCTGCTGGCGCTGGTCGTCGGGCATGGCCTCGAGCCAGCGCAGCGCGCCGGCCCAATCGCGCTCGGTCAGGGCCCGCCGGACCCGCAGCTCCAGCACCCGGTCGGAGTCGAGCTGCGCCAGCGTCTCGTCGACCCAGCCGCGGCTATTGTCGATATCGCGGACCAGCGAGTAGAAGACCAGCTCCTCCTCGATGGCCCGGCGCTGTTCGGGCTCGATGGGCAGCTGCGCGGCGATCTGGCGCCACGCCGTCAGCGCTGCTTCGGTATCGGCCCGAGTGAGGCCGTGCATGGCCGCGGCAAACAGCGGCCCGCTGCCGCGGCACTCCGGCCCGATGCACCTCGGCACTCGGGTCACTGCCGCATGGTCCTGCTGCAGCCGTTCCACGGCCGCGCGGCCCTCGGCCCAGCGGCTGCCCAGCATTCGGCCCAGGTAGCGTACCATGCCGCTTTCCCCCGCCTGCCAGGCCAGCATCTTGCGCTCCCAGATCTCCTGCTCACCGATCTCACCGCGGGTGCGCAGGGTATCGAACAGGGTGTCGCAGGCATCGGGCTGGGAGCGCCCGACGTTCCATAGCGCTCGACCGCCCTCGGCGGCCTGCTCGGGCGCCACGTCGAGCAGTGCGGTGTAGTAGTAGCACTGGCGGTGCGTTCCCCGGGGCTCGCCGTCGGCCACGGCGCGCAGGTAGGCATGGCGCTGGGCCGCGCCGTAGCGGGCGATCGCCTGGCCACGCATCCACTCGCCGAGGGGAGAGTCGGCGTGGCGATCGATGTAGTCCAGCACCTGGGCGGGGGACACGTCGGGCAGGCGGTTGCGCAGGCGATGGTACTCCACATAGCCGCTCAGCACATGGCCGTCGATGGCGGCGAAATCGACCTTGTCCCACTGCTGGTCGCGGGCGGCGGCCAGGGCGTCGCGAAGGTCGCTATCGCTTGCCGCCGCAGCGGGCTGGGCGGCGGCCAGCAGCGGAAGCGAGAGGGTGGCCACGGCAAGCCAGGCGGCAGCGCGGCGCAGCGAAAGGCGTTGGCGCATGGGGCGGGTCTCCGGGGGTAAATGACTCGACCAGAGTATCGTCGCCTATCGCGTGGCGTTTGAGTAGGGTACAGCCACGCTTTTTCTCCCGGTGAGTGAGCATTGACCGACACGGGCGCGCTTGTGCTGTCGATAATTGCCGGCTAGGCTCAGGCAACAACGAGATCAAACGATTGTTTTAAAGGAGCCAGGGCGTGCCCCCCACCGATTCACCCCCCTCGGCGCTTGCCGGTCCCGACGCCGAGGCCTGGCGCCGCGCCCTGCAGCGCTTCGCCTCGGTGATCCCCCATACTCGTGAGCTGGGCCTCGAAGTGGTGGCGGTTGCGCCGCCCGAGGTGACCATGCGCCTGCCCTGGCAGCCGGCACTGCTGGGCGATGCCTCCCAAGGCTTGGCCCACGGCGGCGTGCTGACCATGCTGCTCGACACCGTCTGTGGCGCCTCGGTGCTGTGCGGGCTGTCCTCGCCCGAGGTGTGCCCGACCCTGGACCTGCGCGTGGACCACTACCGCCCGGCGGTGGCCGACCAGGCCATCATGGCCCGGGCGCGGGTGCTGAGGGTCACCGAGTCCATGGTATTCACCGAGGGCACCCTGTGGCAGCAGCCGCAGCGGCCCATTGCCCGGGGCATCGGCAACTTCGTGCGGCTGGGGCCGCGCAATACGCCGCCGGGCTTCGTCGAGGCGCTGTTCGCGGAGGAGGATGACCATGCCTGAGGGCTTTCACGACGTCGCCTGGCTGGAGCGGACCCGGGCCGAGAGCGACGTGGCCGCCTGGCTGGCGCTGGTGCCCTATGCCCGTCACATCGGCGTCGAGGCGGCGCCGGACCCGCGTGCCGATGGCCTGATCTTCGTGTTGACGCCGCAGGAGCGCAACATTGGCAACGTGCTGCTGCCGGCGCTGCACGGCGGGGTGGTGGCGGCCTTCATGGAGACCGCGGCGACCCTGGACCTGATGCTCGCCGCCCGGGAGCCGCGCCTGCCGCGCATCGTCGATTTCTCCATCGACTACCTGCGCACGGCGCGGGTGGTGCCGACCCACGCCCGCTGCGCCCTGCTGCGCGAGGGGCGGCGCCTGGCCAACGTCCAGGTCACCGCCTGGCAGGCGCAGGAGTCGGAGCCGGTGGCCACGGCGCGGCTGCACTTCGTGCTGGGCCCGCCGGAACACGACGCTTGAAATTATCGCACCGGCCCCCATATCGCTGACCAGTTGTTATCGGGCGGCGCCATTCGGGCGTCGCCGCTGGTTCAAGCCATGAGGTAAAAGGTCCATGTCCACTGCCACCCGCGAGGAAACCCTCGGCTTCCAGACCGAGGTCAAGCAGCTGCTGCACCTGATGATTCACTCCCTGTACTCCAACCGGGAGATCTTCCTGCGCGAGCTGATCTCCAACGCCGCCGACGCCTGCGACAAGCTGCGCTATGCGGCACTGGACAATGATGCCCTGTATGAAGGCGACAGCGAGCTGCGCATCGAGATCGATCACGACGCCGAGGCCGGCACCGTGACCGTGCGCGACAACGGCGTCGGCATGAGCCGTGAGGAAGTGATCGCCAACCTCGGCACCATCGCCAGAAGCGGCACCGCCGAATTCCTCAAGCAGCTCACCGGCGAGCAGCAGAAGGACGCCCGGCTGATCGGCCAGTTCGGGGTGGGCTTCTATTCGAGCTTCATCGTCGCCGACGAGGTGACGGTGCGCACCCGCAAGGCGGGCAGCGACAAGGGCGAGGGCGTGGAGTGGCGCTCCAAGGGTGAGGGCGAGTTCACCGTTGCCGAGGTCGAGCGCGAGGCCCACGGCACCGAGATCGTCCTGCACCTCAAGGACGACGCCAAGGAGTTCGCCGACGACTTCCGCCTGAAGAGCCTGGTGCGCAAGTACTCCGACCATATCGAGGTGCCGGTGCGCATGCCCAAGGTCGAGAAGGCCCGCGACGAGGAGGGCAAGGAGATCGAGGGCAGCGAGACGGTCAGTTGGGAGACCGTCAACGAGGCCACTGCGCTGTGGGTGCGCCCCAAGAGCGAGATCTCCGACGAGGAGTACCAGGCCTTCTACAAGCACGTGGCTCACGATTTCTCCGATCCGCTCACCTGGAGCCACAACAAGGTCGAAGGCAAGCTGGAGTATACCAGCCTGCTCTACGTGCCCGGCCGCGCGCCCTTCGATCTCTACGAGCGCGACGGCGCCCGGGGCGTCAAGCTCTACGTGCAGCGCGTCTTCATCATGGACGACGCCGAGCAGTTCCTGCCGCTCTACCTGCGCTTCATCAAGGGCGTGCTGGACACCCGCGACCTGTCGCTCAACGTCTCCCGCGAACTGCTTCAGCAGGACCCCAAGGTCGAGAAGATCAAGTCCGCGCTGACCAAGCGGGCGCTGGACATGCTCAAGAAGCTGGCCAAGGACAAGGCGGCCTACCAGACTTTCTGGAACACCTTCGGCAGCGTGCTCAAGGAGGGGCCGGCGGAGGACTTCGCCAACCGCGAGAAGATCGCCGGCCTCTTGCGCTTCTCCACCACCCACACCGACAGCGCCACCCAGGACCAGTCCCTGGCCGACTACGTCGAACGTATGAAGGAAGGCCAGCAAAAGATCTACTACATCGTGGCCGACGGTTTCAACGCCGCCAAGTCGAGCCCGCATCTGGAGATCTTCCGCAAGAAGGGCATCGAGGTGCTGTTGCTGCACGATCGCATCGACGAGTGGCTGATGAGCCATCTCCACGAGTTCGACGGCAAGGGCTTTGTGGACGTGGCCAAGGGCGAGCTTGACCTCGGTGAGATCGAGGGAGAGGAGGAGAAGAAGGCCCAGGAAGAGACCGCCAAGGCCAAGGAGGACCTGGTCAAGCGGGTCAAGGAGGCGCTTGGCGAGGAAGTCCAAGAGGTCAAGGTGACCCACCGGCTGACCGATTCGCCGGCCTGCGTGGTGCTCCCCGAGCACGAGATGGGCTTCCAGATGCGCCGCATCATGGAAGCGGCCGGCCAGAGCCTTCCGGAGGTGAAGCCGATCCTCGAGCTCAACCCCGAGCATGCTCTGGTGGCGCGCCTGGAGAGCGCCGAGGGCGATAGCTTCGGTGATCTCGCGCGTATCCTGCTCGACCAGGCGATCATCGCCGAGGGTGGCCACCTGGACGATCCGGCGGCCTACGTGAAGCGGCTCAACGCCCTGCTCATCCGCTGACGCCTCTCAGTCGGGCATGTTGCCCGAGACAATTCACCCTTCATGGCCGCCTTTGGGCGGCCATTTTTTTCCATATTGAGGCGTTAATTGACGCTGACGTTAAGGGAAGCCTTTTGCCAAGGGGGCGGCGTGTCACGCCAAAAAAGCGCGCCGGAAAGATCGCTATCGGTTCACTTGGTAGTTGTGCAATGCAGTAGCGTCAGGTATGAATACCGGGACCGATTTATGCCAGATTTCAATAACCATAAGGGAGATCCAACGTGAAGATTGGTGCACCCAAAGAGCTCGCCAAGGGGGAGGCGCGTGTCGCCCTGACCCCGGAGAGCGTCAAGGAAATTCACAAGCTGGGACACGAGTGCCTCATCGAGGCCGGCGCCGGCACGGCCGCCGGCTTCGCCGATGAGGCCTACCGCGAGGCGGGCGCCAGCGTGGTGGCGGATGCCCAGGCCCTTTGGCAAGACGCCGAGGTGGTCATCAAGGTGCGCGAGCCGACCGATGAGGAGGCCGACCGCCTGCGCGAGGGCCAGACGCTGATCGCCTTCTTCTGGCCGGCCCAGAACGAGGCGCTGCTGGAGCGCTGCCGCGCTACCGGTGCCACCGTGATCGCCATGGACATGGTGCCGCGCATTTCCCGGGCCCAGAAGATGGATGCGCTCTCGAGCATGGCCAATATCGCCGGCTACCGGGCGGTGATTGAGGCAGGCAATCAGTTCGGACGCTTCTTCACCGGCCAGGTTACCGCCGCCGGTAAGGTGCCACCGGCCAAGGTGCTGGTGATCGGCGCCGGGGTGGCGGGGCTCTCCGCCATCGGCACGGCGACCAGTCTCGGCGCCGTGGTGCGTGCCTTCGACGTGCGTCCCGAGGTGGCCGAGCAGATCGAGTCCATGGGCGCCGAGTTCCTGTTCCTCGACTTCGAGGAGAGCGCCGACGGCTCGGAGAGCGGCGGCTATGCCAAGCCCTCCAGCCCCGAGTTTCGCGAGAAGCAGCTGGCCTGCTTTCGCGAGCAGGCCCCCGAGGTGGACATCGTCATCACCACCGCCCTGATTCCCGGGCAGCCGGCGCCCAAGCTGTGGCTCGAGGACATGGTTGCCTCGATGAAGCGCGGCTCGGTGATCATCGATCTGGCCGCCGAGAAGGGCGGCAACTGCGACCTCACCCAGCCGGACCAGACGGTGGTCAGCGACAACGGCGTGACCGTGGTCGGCTACACCGATTTTCCGTCGCGCATGGCCACCCAGGCCTCGGCGCTCTACGCCACGAACATCCGCCATATGCTCACCGACCTGACCCCGGGCAAGGACGGGACGATCGTGCATGACATGGAGGATGACGTGATCCGCGGGGCCACGGTGGCCCACCAGGGCGAGATCACCTTCCCGCCGCCGCCGCCCAAGGTCAAGGCCATCGCCGCCAAGCCCAAGGAGAAGGTCAAGGAGCCCACGCCGGAAGAGAAGCGCGCCGCCGAGCACGCCACCTTCGTGGAGCAGACCAAGCGCCAGGCGATTCTGCTCGGCGTGGGGGGCGCCCTGATGCTGCTGTTGGCGCAGATCGCTCCAGCCTCCTTCATGCAGCACTTCATCGTCTTCGTGCTGGCCTGTTTCGTCGGCTTCCAGGTGATCTGGAACGTCAGCCACTCGCTGCACACGCCCCTGATGGCGGTGACCAACGCCATCTCCGGGATCATCATTCTCGGCGCCGTGCTGCAGATCGGCTCGGGTAACTGGATCGTGGTGCTGTTGGCGGCCATCTCCGTGCTGATCGCCACCATCAACATCGTCGGCGGCTTCCTGGTGACACGCCGGATGCTGGCCATGTTCCAGAAATCGTGAGCGGCGGAGACACAACATGTTAAGTCAGGGATTTGTATCGGCCGCGGCGATTGCGGCAAGCGTGCTCTTCATCCTCTCGCTGGGGGGGTTGAGCAATCAGGAGAAGGCCAAGCGGGCGGTGTGGTACGGCATCGTAGGCATGGCCGTGGCGGTGCTGTTCACCGCCTTCGGTCCGGGCATCGGGGCCTACTGGCTGATGATTCCCATGATCGTGATCGGCTCGGTGATCGGCTGGAAGGTGGCCAAGCAGGTGGCCATGACCGAGATGCCCCAGCTGGTGGCGGCGCTGCACAGCTTTGTCGGTCTGGCCGCGGTGTTCGTGGCCTGGAACGCCGATCTGGAGCGTCGTCGGGTGCTGGCCGTCCAGGCCGTGGAGGGGGCCACCGAGGAATTCTCGGCCTTCGCCGCCCTGGTGGCGACCAAGGCACCCGATGAGCTCACCTTCCTGCAGCTCGAGGTGGTGTTTGCCATCTTCATCGGTGCGGTGACCTTCACCGGCTCGGTGATCGCCTTCGGCAAGCTGGCCGGCAAGGTGGACGGCAAGGCCAAGCAGCTGCCCGGGGGGCATCTGCTCAACGCCGGTGCCGCGGCGCTGTCGCTGCTGCTGGCCATCCTCTATGTCAACGGTGCCGGCTTCTGGACGCTGCTGGTGCTGGCGGCGCTGGCCTTCTTCATCGGCTACCATCTGATCATGGGCATCGGCGGTGCCGACATGCCGGTGGTGGTGTCGATGCTCAACAGCTACTCCGGCTGGGCGGCGGCGGCCATCGGCTTCACGCTCTCCAACGACCTGCTGATCGTCACCGGCGCGCTGGTGGGCTCCTCGGGGGCGATCCTCTCCTACATCATGTGCAAGGCGATGAACCGCAACTTCATCAGCGTGATTCTGGGCGGTTTTGGGGCGGCCCAAGGCCCGGCCACAGAGATTGAGGGCGAGCAGGTGGCCATTGACGCCGCTGGCGTGGCCAGCACGCTGAACAACGCCGACAGCGTGATCATCGTGCCGGGCTACGGCATGGCGGTGGCCCAGGCCCAGAACGCGGTGAGCGAACTGGTGCGCAAGCTGCGCGCCGCGGGCAAGGAGGTGCGCTTCGCCATCCACCCGGTGGCCGGGCGCCTGCCGGGGCACATGAACGTGCTGCTGGCCGAGGCGCGGGTGCCCTACGATATCGTCATGGAGATGGACGAGATCAACGACGACTTCCCCAAAACCGACGTGGCGATCGTCATCGGCTCCAACGATATCGTCAATCCGGCCGCCCAAGAGGACCCCTCGAGCCCCATCGCCGGCATGCCGGTCCTCGAGGTGTGGAAGTCGCGGGTGGTGTTCGTCTGCAAGCGCGGCCAGGGTACCGGCTACTCGGGTATCGAGAACCCGCTGTTCTACAAGGAGAACACGCGCATGCTCTACGGCGATGCCCGAGAGAGCATCGACTCGCTGCTGTCGCTGCTCGACTGACCGCGGCCCCCGGGTTGGCCTCGCCGGCCCGGGGGGGCTCGTGACCGACGCGCCCCCTCGCCGGGGCGTTTTTTCGTTACAATCCTTAGCACACCCTTCCACTTTTGGTTCTTCGCATTTTAGCGTGAACATGTTTGGCAGGTTCTATGGTGGGAGGCCGGCTCTGCCGGGCGAAGGCGCCGCAGGCGCCCCCTGGGTAGCGCTGCGCGCTACTTCGCGAGCTGAAGCTCCCTCCCACAAGGCCCATTCACGCCAGTCTGCGATGAACCCCACTTTTCGGGGCGACCATGTCAGAAGAATCCATGCGGGTGGCGGTGCTCGGCGGCGGCAGCTTCGGCACCGCCCTTGCCAGTATCGCCGCCGACAACGGCGCCGACGTCCGTCAGTGGCTGCGCGACCCCGAGCTGGTCGCCCAGATCAACCGCGAGCACCGCAACGGCCGCTACCTGCCCGACTACGCCATCAACCCGGCGGTGCAGGCCTCCAGCGACATGGGCGAGGTGCTGCGTGGCGCCGAGCTGGTGCTGGTGGCGATCCCCTCCCAGGCCTTTCGCGAGGTGGTGCGCCAGGCGCTGCCCTGGCTGACCCGCGAGCAGATCCTCGTGAGCACCACCAAGGGCATCCAGGAAGAGGGCTTCAAGCTGATGAGCCGGATCCTCGAGGAGGAGACCGGCTTTACCCATATTGGCGTGATCTCCGGCCCCAACCTGGCCACCGAAATCGCTCAGAAACAGCTCACCGCCACGGTGGTGGCCAGCGATGACGCCCTGACCCGCACCCGAGTGCAGCAGGCGCTGAGCTGCGACTACTTCCGCGTCTATGCCAGTAACGACCGCTACGGGGTGGAGCTCGGCGGGGCGCTCAAGAACATCTACGCCATCGCCGCCGGCATGGCTGCGGCACTGGGCATGGGCGAGAATACCCGCAGCATGCTGATGACCCGGGCGCTGGCCGAGATGGGGCGCTTCGCCGTCGATCAGGGCGCCAACCCCATGACCTTCCTGGGGCTGGCCGGCGTCGGCGACCTGATCGTCACCTGCTCGTCGAGCCTGTCGCGCAACTACCGGGTCGGCTACGCCCTGGGCGAGGGCAAGACCCTGGATGAAGCGGTGGCGGCCCTAGGGCAGGTGGCCGAGGGGGTCAACACCGTGCGCCTGGTGCGCGAGAAAGCGCGTGAAGACGGTGTCTACATGCCGCTGGCCGAGGGACTCTATCAGGTGCTGTTCCAGGGGGTGCCGGCCCGGGAGATGGCGCGCATGCTGATGCGCGGCGAGCAGAGCAGCGACGTGGAGTTCCTGCTCTCCCGCGAGGACGTGCAGCGGGCCCATCGCCGCGTCGAGGCCCATGACGAGCGGGAGGCGGGCCATGAGTGAGCGCCTGCTAATCATGCGTCACGGCGAGGCCGGCCCCGGTGTCCCCGATGCCCGGCGCGAGCTGACCGCCGGCGGCCAGACCGAGGCCGCCCGCATGGCCGACTGGCTGCAGTACCAGGCGCTGGACGGGGCGCGGATTCTGGTCAGCCCCTATCGCCGGGCCTGCCAGACGGCCGAGCACCTGGCCGCCGCCCTGAACGGCGAAGTGGAGACGCTGTCGATCATCACGCCGGACGACCCGCCTGCCGCCGTGGTCGATTGGCTGCTGGCGCAGGAGGCCGGGCGGCCGCTGCTGCTGGTCAGCCATATGCCGCTGGTGGGGGCCCTGACCGGCCTGCTGGTGGAGGGGCGAAGCGATCGCGGGCTCGGCTTTCCCACCGCCGCCGTGGCCGAGCTCGAGGCCGAGGTATGGGCGGCGGGCTGCGCCCGGCTGGCGCGGTTCACCGCCCCCTCGGACCTGGGCTAGATCAGCTCCAGCACTTTCAGTGCGAATACCCCCAGGGTGATGGTCACGCTGGCCATCAGCGTGGTCAGGGCGATGATATTGGCCGAGAGTGCTGCATTGCCGCCCATGGCCTTGACCATCACGAAGCTCGCTGCGGCCGTGGGGCTGGCGAAGAATAGGAACAGCACCCCCAGCTCGCGCCCCTCGAAGCCCGCCAGCCAGGCGGCGCCGGTGGCCAGCAGCGGCAGGGTGACCATCTTCATCAGGCTGGCGCCGGTGGCCAGGCGACCCGACTCCAGGATCGCACCCAGCGACAGGGTAGCGCCGATGCAGATCAGCGCCAGTGGCAGGGTCAGCGAGGCGAAGTAGTCGCCGGAGGTCATCAGCCAGCCGGGCAGGCGCAGCTCCAGAGCGGCCACCGGAATGGCGGCCACCACCGCCAGGATCAGCGGATTGCGGGCGATGTGGGCAAAGATGCTGCGCCAGTCGGCGCGCTGCCCCTCCTGATAGGTGACCAGGGCGATCACCGAGAAGGCGTTGTAGGTCAGGATCACGACCCCCAGCAGCAGCCCGCCCAGCGACAGGCCGTAGTCGCCGTACAGGCCGGCGGCCAGCGCCAGGCCGACGATGCCGCAGTTGCCGCGAAAGGCGCCCTGCACGTAGACCCCGCGTTCGGCGTAGGGCACCCGAGCGGCAGCCCAGCCCCAGGCGAACAGGAAACTGCCCAGGGTGGCCAGGGCGAAGAAGCCCAGCAGGGTGGGATTCAGGGTCGCATCCAGGTCGGCCCGGATGATGCTCAGGAAGATCAGCGTGGGCATGGTGGCCTTGAACACCAGCTGCGAGGCGGTGGCGACGAAGGCCTGGTCGATCCAGCCCAGCCGCTTGAGCCCCAGCCCGATGAACACCATGGCGAACACCGGCAGGGTGACTTCCAGGGTGCCGAGAAAGACCTCGAGCAGGTTCATCCGCGGGCCAGCCACAGGCCGACGATCACGGCGACGCTGGCGGTGATCCAGAACAGGCGGTTACGCAGGCGGGTATCGCGGGGTCGGGGCTTGGGGGCGGGCACGGGAGCTCCTGATCGAGGGGGGAGAAAATGAACAAGCGTTTGTTTCCGCTTGCGTTGGCGACAGGGGAATGGTAATCCCGTTAGTCTGCTATCGCTACCAGGGTTGCATGATGTCCCACGACGCCTCCTCTCGGCCGCGGCTGATCTTCGCCCACGCCAACGGCTTTCCCGGCATGAGCTACCGCAGCCTGCTCGCGCCGCTCGCCGAGCGCTTCGACGTTCACCCGGTCGACCGCCTGGGCCACCACCCCGGCTATCCTGTCGGCGATAACTGGCTGGCACTGCGCGAGGAGCTGCTCGACCAGCTGCCGGCCGGCGGCGAGCCGGTTGTCGGAGTCGGTCACTCCATGGGCGGGGTGCTGATGGCCATGGCTGCCGAGCGGGCGCCGGAACGCTTCCGCTGCGTGGTGATGCTCGACCCCCCGCTGATGCTGGGCCTGGACGCCTGGAGCATGAAGGTGGCCAAGCGCTTCGGCTTCGTCGACCGGGTGACCCCGGCGGGCAAGACCCTGGGGCGCCGGGCGGTCTGGCCCGACCGGCATACCATGGGCCACTACCTGCGTCGCCGCGGGCTGTTTCGCCGCTTTACCGAGCAGGCACTGCACGACTATATCGAGGGTGGCACCCGGCTGCGCGACGACGGCCAGGCGGAGCTGCTCTTCGACCCGGCCGTCGAGGTCGAGATCTTTCGTCACCTGCCCGACCACCTGACCCGGCTGCCCCGGCGACTGCGGGTACCCTTCGGGCTGCTGGCCGGCAGCGAGTCGGACCTGATCACCCCCGCCCGCCGCCGACGCCTGATTCGCCACGGCATCCGCCTGGCCCAGGTGCCGGGCACCCACATGTTTCCCATGGAGCATCCCGAGGAGACCCGCCAGGCGCTGCTGACGATGCTCGACACCCTGACGGAGGAGCGGCCATGAGCGAGCCTCGTACACTGACCCTGGCCGACGGCCGCCTGGCCGCCCTGTCCTGGGGGGACGAGCAGGCTCCCACCTGGCTGGCGCTGCACGGCTGGCTCGACAATGCGGCGAGCTTTACGCGCCTCGCCCCGCGGCTGGTCGAGGCGCTGGGCATCCGGGTGGTGGCCCTCGACTTCAGCGGACACGGCCACTCGCGGCATCGCCAGGGCGACTACGCCCTCTGGGACTACTGCCACGACCTGCTGGACGCCGCCGATGACTTGGGGATCGAGCGGCTGACCCTGCTGGCCCACTCCATGGGCGCCGGGGTGGCCTGCCTCACCGCCGCGGCACTGCCGGAGCGGGTGGCACGGCTGATGCTGATCGACGGCCTGGGAGCGGTGACCACCGCCGCCGACCGCGCATCGGCCCAGCTGCGCAAGGGGCTGAAAGCGGCGCGTCGCCCGCGTTCTCCGGCACCGCGCTATCCTGATGGTAAGACTGCGGTGGCGGCCCGGGTCGCCGGCGGGGTGACCCCGATTGATGCCGAGACGGCCGCCCCGCTGGTCCATCGCAATCTGCTGGAGGAGGGCGACGGTCACGTCCGCCTGCGCACCGATGGTCGGCTGCTGTGGCCCTCGCCGCTGCGCCTCTGCCCCGAGCAGGCCCTGGCGCTGCTGGGCGCGATACGCTGCCCGGTACTGCTGGTGGAGGGCGATGGTGGCATCCTCGGCGAGCGGGAGCAGGCGGTCGCCGCCCGTGGGGCGCTCGGCGCACTGACGCGCCGGGTGCTGCCCGGGGGGCATCACCTGCACCTGGAGCCGGCGACAGTCGGTAGCGTGGCGGAGGCCATCATCGCCTGGCAGGGGCGTTCGGGCCCTGTGATTTCAGCACCTGGGACCTCAGCGCACGGGACCTCAGAGGAGGACGACTCATGAGCAGGAAAACGGAGGCGGGCAAGCGGGTCGCGCTGACCCTGGGCAGCGGCGGGGCGCGGGGCTATGCCCATATCGGGGTGATCGAGGTGCTGGAAGCGCGTGGCTATGAGATCAGCGCCATCTCCGGCTGCTCGATGGGCTCGGTCATTGCCGGCGTCTTCGCTGCCGGCCAGCTGGAAGCCTATCGAGACTGGGTCTGCCAACTGGACTACTTCGATGTGCTGCGGCTGGTGGACGTCACCTGGAGCCCCATGGGGGCAATGCGTGCCAGCAAGGTGATGAGCAAGCTCGAGGAGCTTATCGGTGACATCCAGATCGAAGACCTGCCGATCCCCTTGACCACCGTGGCCACCGACCTGGCACGGCAGCGGGAGGTATGGTTCCAGTCGGGGCCGCTGCTGCGTGCGATCCGCGCCTCGATTGCCATACCCGGCGTCATCACCCCGGTGCATATCGGCGACACGACGCTGGTCGATGGCGGCCTGCTCAACCCCTTGCCCATCACGCCCACCGTTTCGTCCCATGCCGACATGATGATGGCGGTCAACGTGACCGCCCATAGCGCCCGTCCGGTGACGCTGGATGACCTGCTGCCATCCCCCGAGCAGGAAGAGGTGGAAGCGCAGGAGATCGCGCGGGGGTGGATGGACGTGCGCGGCGCAACCCGCTGGCTGTTCGAGGGCCGGGGGGCGGTCGAGAACGGCGAACGGGAGGAGAACGGCGAGGAGGAGCGGCCCGCCACCGGCCGGCGGGCCTGGGGCCGGCTGGACATGATCCTGGCCTCCTTCGATATCACCCAGGCGTCATTGGCCAAGTACAAGATTGCCGGCTATCCCCCCGACGTCTTGATCGAAGTGCCCAAGACGGTATGCGGCGCCTTCGAGTTTCATCGTGCCAGGTCGCTGATTCGCCTGGGACGTCACCTGGCCATGGAGGCGCTGGACCGCTACGAGGGTCGTCGCCATAGCGGCGAGGGGGGCAGCGGCGGGATGGTCGTCGAGCCCCCGCAGATGCCCGTCGAGCGGGAGTCGGGCGGCGGCCAGGAGTCCTAGGCGTCCTGGCCGCGGCGCCGCAGCAGCACATAGACCGCGCCGGTGCCGCCGTCGGCCTCCCGCGCCGAACAGAAGGCCAGCACCCCGGGCCACTCCCTGAGCCAGGCGTTGACGTGGCTCTTGATCACCGGATAGTCGGCGCTGGAGCCCCAGGCCTTGCCGTGCACCACCAGCACGCAGCGCTGGCGCTGGGCGGTGGATTCGCGCAGGAAGCTCTCCAGCTCCTGACGCGCTTCGTCCAGGGTGTAGCCGTGCAGGTCCAGCCCCGCCTCCCAGGCGATGCGGCCGCGCTTGAGCTGACTGCGAATGCGCCACGGCAGGTCGGGCAGTGCGAAGTCGAGGGGCTGCGAGGGGCGCACCGGCTCGACGCGTCCATCGCTGGTGCGGCTGGCCGTCTCGCTGCCGTCGGCCGCCACCGCGGCGGCGCGGCGCTGGGCGGCGGCTTCGTCCTGGCGGCGGGAGCGCCCGGGGTCGGCGCGGTTATGCACGATCCGGCGCACCCCCGCCTCGCGCAGGGCCTGGCGGAAAGCGCTGAAATCGTCATCGTCCGGCGGCGGGCGGCGTCGGCTCATAGGGGGCTCGGCAGTTCGATCGGGGCGCCCAGTATAGCGGCCTGAGCGCGGCTGTGAACCGCCCGCCGGCGCGGGTACAATCGTTGTCCCAATCCGCAACCGACCCCGCAGGATCTCCCGTGGCCGAATCCACCGCTGTTTCCCCCTCGACGCTGACCCTGGACGACGAGTCGCTCTGCGCGGGGCTGATCACCCTGCGCGACTGCCTGCGCTGGGCGGCCAGTGAATTCCACCTGGCCGGGCTCTTCCACGGCCACGGCACCGACTCCCCCTGGGACGAGGCGGTGGCGCTGACCCTGGGCGCCCTGCATCTGCCCTGGAACGTCGACCCGGCGGTGCTCGACGCCCGCCTGCTGCCCATGGAGCGCTCGCGCATCGTGGCCCTGGTGCGCGAGCGCATCGCCACCCGCCGGCCGCTGCCCTACCTGCTCGGCGAGGCCTTCTTCGCCGGCTTTCCGTTCAGCGTCGACGAGCGGGTGCTGATCCCTCGCTCGCCCATCGCCGAACTGGTCGAGGACGGCTTCGCCGCCTGGTTTCCCGAGGAGCCGCCGGCCCGAGTGCTCGACCTGTGCACCGGCTCGGGCTGCATCGGCATCGCCACCGCGCGCTACCTGCCCACCGCCGAGGTGGATCTCAGCGACATCAGCGACGATGCCCTGGCAGTGGCGCGCGAGAATATCGTGCGCCACGACGTCGGCGAGCGGGTGCGCGCCGTGGCCTCCGACCTCTTCGCCAACCTGGTCGGGCGGCGCTATGACCTGATCGTCTGCAATCCGCCCTACGTGGATGCCCGGGATCTGGCCACCATGCCCGCCGAGTTTCGCCACGAGCCCGCGCTCGCCCTGGGCGCCGGGGCCGATGGCCTGGATATCGTGCGCCGCCTGCTGCGCGAGGCCCGCGACCATCTCAGCGACGACGGGGTGCTGATCGTCGAGGTGGGCAACTCCGACCGTCACCTGGAGGCCGCCTTCCCCGAGGTGCCCTTCCTGTGGCTGGAGTTCGAGCGCGGGGGCCAGGGCGTCTTCGCCCTCACCGCCGCACAGCTCGACGCCCATGCGGCATCCTTTGCCTGATCCTTCGACCCGACCTTCACGAGGAGCGCCCATGTCCGGCAACACCTTCGGCAAGCTGTTTACCGTAACCACCTTCGGCGAGAGCCACGGCCCGGCGCTGGGCGCCATCGTTGACGGCTGCCCCCCGGGGCTGCCGCTGACCGAGGCGGACCTGCAGCGCGATCTGGACCGGCGCCGCCCCGGCACCTCGCGTCATACCACCCAGCGCCGCGAGCCCGACCGGGTGAGGATCCTCTCCGGGGTCTTCGAGGGGGTCACCACCGGCACCGCCATCGGCCTGGTGATCGAGAATACCGACCAGCGCTCCAAGGACTACTCCAACATCAAGGACCAGTTCCGCCCGGCCCACGCCGACTACAGCTACCACCACAAGTACGGCCGGCGCGACTACCGCGGCGGCGGGCGCTCCAGCGCCCGGGAAACCGCCATGCGGGTGGCCGCCGGGGCCATCGCCAAGCAGTACCTGGCCACCCAGGGCATCACCGTGCGTGGCTATATGAGCCAGCTGGGTCCCATCGAGATCGCCTTCAAGCAGTGGGACGCCGTGCAGGATAATCCCTTCTTCTGCCCCGACCCGGACAAGGTGCCCGAGCTTGAGGCCTTCATGGACCAGCTGCGCCGCGACCAGGACTCGGTGGGGGCCAAGATCACCGTGGTGGCCGAGGGGCTGCCGCCGGGGCTAGGCGAGCCGGTCTTCGATCGCCTCGACGCCGAGCTGGCCCACGGCCTGATGAGCATCAACGCCGTCAAGGGCGTGGAGATCGGCGCGGGCTTTGCGTCGGTAGCCCAGCGGGGCAGTGAGCATCGCGACGAGATGACCCCCGAGGGCTTTCTCTCCAACCATGCCGGCGGCGTGCTGGGCGGGATCTCCTCGGGGCAGCCGCTGATCGCCCACCTGGCGCTCAAGCCCACCTCCAGCATCACCACCCCGGGGCGCTCCATCGACGTTCACGGCAATCCCGTGGAGGTGGTCACCAAGGGGCGCCACGACCCCTGCGTGGGCATTCGCGCCACGCCCATCGCCGAGGCGATGATGGCGCTGACGCTGATGGATCATCTGCTTCGCCATCGCGGCCAGAATGCCGGCGTCAGCGTCGAGACACCGGTGCTACGGTGAAGGGAAGCGAGCTGCGTTGAGTGTCGGCGCAGGCTGCTACACTGAGGGTGACACCCGCGCAGAGGATTGCCATGAAAATCAACGTCGAGTTCGATCTGACACCGGATGAGTTCCGTCGCGCCCTGGGCCTGCCCGACGTCGAGGCCTTTCAGCAGGAGCTGCTCAACCGCATCCAGAAGCAGATGGAGTCGGGGGTGGAGGGCTATGATCCGATGAGCCTGATGCAGCCCTTCCTGCAGCAGCCGGGGATGCCTCAGGGGCTTTCCCAGGGCCTCTCCCAGGGGCTGTCCAGCTTCGGCACCTACCAGCAGATGATGCTCGACATGCTGCGCCAGGCCGCCAGCGGCGCCCGCTCCGGCGGCGATGCCGCCTCGGGGCAGAGCGAATCCGAGTCCGGCGGGGAAGCGGCAGGCAGCGCCAAGGCTCAGGGCGGTCGCCGCAAGAGTACGGCCAGCGCACGGTCGCGTTCGCAGCGCAAGGAGTGACTCTCTCCGGCGTCATCGCAGATGACACTGACCGGCTGTTGCATCCGGCTGCCTGGCAGACTACGCTTTGTGCGGTGCAGCATGGCGAGGGTCGCAATGCTGCGACCTTTGCGTTTACCGCTCCACAGGAGGTTTCACCATGTCGGACAAGATGACCGAGCAGTTCAACGAGCAAACGCGTCAGTTCTTCGAGCCCATGCGCAAGCTCAACTCGCTTATGCTGGGCAACATGGAAAAGATGACCGAGTATCAGCTCGAGGCCATGAAGCGCTACAGCCAGATGGGCACCGAGCGCATGCGCAGCGCCACCGAGGTCAGCGACCCCGAGGGGCTGCGGGATTTCGGCGCCCAGCAGGCCGAAATGATGAACGAGCTTTCCCAGCAGATGATGGAAGACGCCAAGGCCCTCTCCGAGATGAGCATGGAGTTCAAGGCGGAGCTCGAGAAGCTGTTCAGCGAAACCGGCCAGCAGATGGCCGACCAGGCCAAGCAGGCCGGGGGGACCGCCAAGCCGGGCGCTGAAGGAGCCGCCAAAAAGGCGGACGCGCCGGCCAAGGCCAGCAGCCAGGCCTCGCGCAAGAGTTGAAAGTGATGGGTGAGTGCTCGGCTCGGCGTGATCGCCAGCCGAGCGCTGTCCGGCTCGCAGCGACGTGTTGGACAAGGCCTGAGGTGGCGCCATGCCTGGCCGCCGTAAGGTATCTTGCTTCCCGGGCCCCGCGATCGGGTGCAACGGGAACTTCGTATTGTTTGGGGCATTCGTGTCGTTGATGTTGCGCCGTTGTCGATGATCAGGAGGGGTCAATGCAGCCAGGTTTGGAAGGTCCGTCTCAGGCCGAACTTGAAGAGTGGAATGCGCAGTTGCAGGAAATCGGTCAGCAGTACCAGGCCTTGATGCAGGATCTGCTGGAACGGATGGCCCCCGATGAGGCCGCCGATACCATCCAGACCGACGTTCGGGAGGCCTTCCGGGCCGGCGCCGAGTCGCTGATGCGTGACCCGCAGCTGCTGTGGCAGACCCAGGCCCGGCTGCTCCAGGATCAGTGGCAGCTTTGGCAAAACGGCCTGCAGGCGCTCACCGGCCAGCCGGCGACCCCGCTGGTGATCCCGGAGCGCGGCGACCGCCGCTTCAAGGACGACGCCTGGACCCAGGATCCCTACTACCAGGCGATCATGCAGCAGTACCTGTTGTTCTCGCGCATGGTCGATGAACTGATCGAGCAGCTGGACGGCCTGCCGGAGCAGCAGAAGGGCAACCTGGCCTTCTACGCTCGCCAGGTGGTCAACGCCATGGCACCGACCAACTTCGTCGCCACCAATCCCGAAGTGATGCGCCTGACCCTGGAGACTCGCGGGCAGAACCTGGTCGATGGCCTGGCCAAGCTGCGCGAAGACCTGGCCAACTCCGCCGGCGGACTCAGCGTGACCATGACCGATCGCAGCGCCTTCGAGATTGGCGAGAACATCGCTGTCACGCCGGGCCATGTGGTCTACGAGAACGAGCTGATCCAGCTGATCCAGTACACGCCCACCACCGAGACGGTCTTCAAGACGCCGCTGCTGGTCGTGCCGCCCTGGATCAACAAGTACTACATCCTCGACCTTCGCCAGGACAATTCCCTGGTCAAGTGGCTGGTGGATCAGGGCCATACCGTCTTCCTGATCTCCTGGCGCAACCCGGGCCCCGAGCAGCGCGACCTGACCTGGGCCGACTACATGCAGATGGGTCCCATAGACGCCATGAGCGCCATCGAGCAGGCCACCGGCGAGAAGTCGGTCAACCTGCTCAGCTACTGCATCGGCGGCACCCTGGCGGCCTCCACCGTGGCTTACCTGACCAGCACCCGTCGGGGCCGCAAGGTCAAGTCGGCTACCTACATGACTACCCTGGTGGACTTCCGCGACCCCGGCGAGCTGGGGGTGTTCCTCCACGAGCCGGTGCTGCAGGGCATCGAGGCCAAGCTGGAGGAGCAGGGCTACCTGGACGGCCGCTCCATGGCCTTCACCTTCAACCTGCTGCGCGAGAACGACCTGTTCTGGTCCTTCTATATCAGCAACTACCTCAAGGGCGATCGGCCGGCTCCCTTCGATCTGCTCTACTGGAACACCGACGGCACCAACCTGCCGGCGGGCACCCACGGGTGGTACCTGCGCCACATGTATCTGGAGAACCGCCTGGTGCAGCCGGGCGGTATCGAGCTGGACGGGGTCAAGATCGACCTGCGCAAGGTCTCGACGCCGAGCTATTTCATCTCCACCCGCGACGACCACATCGCCAAGTGGAACAGCGCTTACTACGGGGCGCTGTTGCCCAAGGGGCCGGTCACCTTCGTGCTGGGGGGCTCCGGCCACATCGCCGGCGTCGTCAACCCGCCCCACAAGAACAAGTACGGCTTCTGGACCAACCCCGAGCTGCCAGACGACCATGAGCAGTGGCTGGCCGGCGCCGAGCAGCACGAAGGCTCCTGGTGGCCGCACTGGCAGCAGTGGATGGTCGACGGCGGCTATGCCGACCCGGACAAGCGGGTACCCGCCCGTCAGCCCGGCGACGGCGAACTGCCGCTGCTGGAGGAGGCCCCGGGCCGCTACGTCAAGATGACCATCCCCGAGGTGCTGGGCGAACCCCCGGCTTCGCCGGGAGCTTGAAGCTGTAAGCTATGAGCTGTAAGGGGTAGCGCCCAGTGTCTTGCTAACTATCTGGCTTACGGCTTACGGCTTACGGCTTACGGCTTACGGCTTACGTTGCGGAGCCGTAGCCCCGGGGCGACCAGCAGGGCGGCCAGCAGCCACACCGGCCAGCTGCCGGTGCGGGTGAAGGGCGTCAGCCCCTGCATGGGGGTGGCCTCGCCGGTCAGGGCGACGGTCTCGAACTGGGGCGCGCGGGCGGTGACCCGGCCCTGGGGGTCGATGATCGCGGTGACGCCGTTGCTGGTGGCGCGCACCACGTAGCGGCCGTTCTCCAGGGCGCGCAGCCGTGCCATCTGCAGGTGCTGCAGTGGGCCGATGGACTCGCCGAACCAGGTGTCGTTGGAGACCGTCAGCAGCAGCTCGGCATCCCGGGTGCGCTCGGCCACCAGGTCGGCGTAGATGATCTCGTAGCAGATGGCGTTGCCGATCACCGTGCCGGCGGCCTGCAGCGGCGGCTGCCCGGCGGGTCCGCGGGTCATGGCCGGCATTGGCAGGTCGAAGAAGGCGATGGTGCCGCGCAGCAGGCTCTCCAGCGGCAGGAATTCGCCGAAAGGTACCAGATGCTCCTTGCGGTACTGTCCCTCGGCGTTGCCCAGGCCGATCACGCTGTTGTAGTAGAGCCCGTCGCCGTCGCGCTGCAGGATGCCGGTCAGCAGGGCGGTGCCCGGGGCCAGGTGGGTCTGGGCGCGTTCGAGGATCGGTGCGGCTTCCTGTTCGAACATCGGCAGCGCCGCCTCCGGCCAGACGATCAGGTCGACGTCGTCCTCCTGCTCCTGGGTCAGGCGCAGATAGGTGTTGGCGGCGATGCGCTGCCCCTCGGGGGTCCACTTGATCAACTGGTCGAGGTTGCCCTGTAGCAGCGCCACCTTTAGCGGCTCCCCGGTGGGTTCGGTCCACTGGGTCGGCAGCGCCAGGGGGGCGAGCCACAGCGCCGCCAACGGCGCGGCGGCCCACCAGCGTCGACGCAGGAACTCCACCGCCAGGGTGCCCGAGAGCACGGTGATCAACGACAGGGCATAGACGCCGCCGATGGGCGCCCAGGGGGCCAGCGGCGAGTCCACGTGGGAAGCGCCCAGCAGCAGCCAGGGGAAGCCGGTGAACAGCCAGGTACGTAGCCATTCGCCGAGCACCCAGGCGCCAGCGAAGCTGAGAAATGCCAGGCGAGGCCCGCACAGGCGGCGATAGAGCCACAGGGTGGCGGCGAAATAGAGCGCCATGCTGGCCACGAACAGCCCGGTGAGAAACAGCGCCAGGGGCACGCCGGTGTAGCCGTAGTCATGGATGGAGACGTACACCCAGGAGGCCCCCGAGCCGAACAGTCCGACGCCGTAGCACCAGCCGCGCAGCGCGGCCTGACCGGGCGTCAGGGCGTGGATGCCCAGATAGACCAGGCCGGCGGCTACCGGGCCCAGCCACCACAGCTCGAAGGGGGAGGCGGTCAGGGTGGTGAGCACCCCGGCGGCCAGCGCCGCCAGGTAGCCCAGGCGGGGAGAGAAGCGCAGTTCGTTCATGGGTCGTCCCTGGTCTGGCGGTCGATCACTCGTCCTGGTTGAGCTCGTCGCAGGGGCTCGCCTCCAGCAGGCGAATGCGGCGGTTGTCGGCGTTGAGCACGGTGAAGCGCCAGCTGCCCAGATCGGCGAATTCGCCGCGCCCGGGCAGGTGACCGAAGCGCTGCATCACCAGGCCGCCGACGGTATCGAACTCGTCATCCGGGAAGCGGGTGCCGAAGCGCTCGTTGAAGTCTTCGATGGGCGTGAGGGCGCGAATGGCGTAGCGGCCGTCGCCCAGCTCGCGGATATCGTCATCCTCGTCGGTGTCGTGCTCGTCCTCGATGTCGCCGACGATCTGCTCGAGGATATCCTCGATGGTGACGATGCCCGCCGTGCCGCCGTACTCGTCGACCACCACCGCCATGTGGTTGTGGGTGTCGCGAAACTCCTTGAGCAGGCTGTTGAGCCGCTTCGACTCGGGCACGAACATCGCCGGGCGCAGCACGTCCTCGAGCCGGAAGCGCTCGCGCTCCTCGCTGGTGCAGGGCAGCAGCTTGAGCAGGTCCTTGACCAGCAGCAGCCCCTTGACCTCGTCGAGATTCTCGCCGATCACCGGGTAGCGGGAGTGGCCGGTCTCGAAGATCAGCGTCAGGTACTCTTCGGGGGGCTGGTCGACGGCGATAGCGGCCACCTGGGAGCGGGGAATCAACACCTCGCGCACCTGCTGATCGCTGATCTGCAGGGCGCCCTCGATGATCATCATGGCGTCCTCTTCCAGCTTGAGCCGGGAGCCGGCCTGGCGCAGAAACTCCATCAGTTCGGCCCGCGAGCTGGGTTCGTCGCTGTCCCCGGAGAGGGCGCCGAGCAGCTTGTCCAGCCAGGACTTCCCGGCCTGGCCGGTCGTTCGGTCTTCGCTCATGGGTCGCGTCTCATGTCCTCGGTATCGATGTGTCGCTCGCCGCCCACGGGGTCGGGCGCCGCATAGGGATCGGCGATGCCGAAGCCGGCCAGAATCTCGCGCTCCAGCTGCTCCATGGCCTCGGCCTCGTCATCCTCCAGGTGGTCATGGCCCAGCAGGTGCAGGGTGCCATGCACCACCAGATGAGCGTAGTGGTCTTCCAGGCGCTTGTCCTGTGCTCGCGCTTCCTCCACCACCACCGGATGGCAGATCACCAGGTCGCCGAGCAGCGGCAGTGAGAGGCCCGGCGGGCTGTCGAAGGGGAAGGAGAGCACGTTGGTGGGCTTGTCGCGGCCGCGGTAGTCGCGATTCAGGGTGCGGCTCTCGTCGGCGTCGACGAAGCGCACCGTGACCTCGTGGCGCTCCTCGTCCGGGTGGCGCGCCAGCACGGCGCCGACCCAGGCCGCCAGCGCCGCCGGGGTCGGCAGCGCGTCTTCGGCGGTGGCCAGGGCCACCTGTCGGTCGATGGTGGGGGGCGCGCTCATCTGGCGTCGTCGTCCTGGGCGGTGCCGCGGCGGCGTTCATCGCGCCGCTCTTCCCGGCGCTCTTCCCGCTCACGCTCGCGGGCCTCGCGGCGGGCCCGCTCCTCGACCTCCTGGTCGGCCTCGAAGCTCTCGTAGGCCTCGATAATGCGCTGCACCAGGGGATGTCGCACCACGTCCTTGGCGGCGAAGTGGGTGACGCCGATCCCCGGCGTGTCCTTGAGCACCTCGAGCACCTGGATCAGCCCCGAGCTCTGGCCCCGGGGCAGGTCGACCTGGGTGACATCGCCGGTGATCACCGCGGTGGAGCCGAAGCCGATGCGGGTCAGGAACATCTTCATCTGCTCGCGGGTGGTGTTCTGGCTCTCGTCGAGGATGATAAAGGCGTTGTTCAGGGTGCGCCCGCGCATATAGGCCAGGGGGGCGATCTCGATCACCTGGCGTTCGATCAGCTTGCCCACCTGCTCGAAGCCGAGCATCTCGTAGAGCGCGTCGTAGAGCGGGCGCAGGTAGGGGTCGATCTTCTGGGCCAGGTCGCCGGGCAGAAAGCCGAGCTTCTCGCCGGCCTCCACGGCGGGGCGCACCAGCAGGATGCGGCGCACCTCCTGCTGGTTGAGCGCTTCTACCGCGGCGGCCACGGCCAGGTAGGTCTTGCCGGTGCCGGCCGGGCCGATGCCGAAGTTGATGTCGTGGGCGCGGATGCTCTGCACGTAGCCCTGCTGGTTGGCGCCGCGGGGCTTGATCAGCACCTTGGGGGTGCGCAGCAGCACCTCGTCGTCCTCGATGCCTTCCTCTTCGTCCAGGGCCTCGCGGCCCGACTCCTGCAGGAACAGGTGGACGGTGTCCGGCGAGAGGTCGCTGGCCTCGGCCTCGCGGTAGAGGTGTTCGAGCACGTTGGCGGCAGCCTTGACCCGCGGGCCGGGGCCGGCCAGTTGGAAGACGTTGCCGCGGTTGCGCAGGGTGACCCCGAGCCGTGACTCGACCAGCTTGAGGTGCTCGTCGCGCTGGCCGCAGAGATTGGCCAGGCGATGGGGATCGTTGGGTTCAAGGCTCAGGGTGATGATGCGGTTGGCCTGAGAGGCAGGTTGGCTCAAGACAGGGCGGTCCGTAAAGGATGAATGTAGGCTCAGCTTACTGCCCCGGCGGTCGCCGGGGCAATAATGGCACTGGGGTGAGGGGCGCCGGGGGCAAGCCGAAGAGGAGGTCCTACGCCAGGGATGGCGTCGGTAGCGCCCAGGGATGGGTTTACAGCGCCTCCTCCGCAGGCTTGCCCCCGGATCAGCCCCGGGTGGTGCTCTCCGGCTGTTTCAGTAGATCTCGGGCGAGGCCAGCTCGCCGCGCAGCGAGTTGGGCAGCGCCTCGGTGATCTCCACGTCGACGAAATAGCCGATCAGCTCCACCGGGTTGGCGGCGCGGAAGTTGACCACCCGGTTGTTCTCGGTGCGTCCGGAGAGCTGGCCCGGGTCCTTGGGCGAGAAGCCGCTGACCAGGATGCGCTGGGTGGTGCCCACCATGCGCCGGCTGATCTGCATCGCCTGCTGGTTGATGCGCTCCTGAAGGATCGCCAGGCGCTGCTTCTTGGTGGCTTCCGGCGTGTCATCGTCCAGCGAAGCCGCCGGGGTGCCGGGGCGCGCCGAGTAGACGAAGCTGAAGGAGTGGTCGAAGCCGATGCGACCGATCAAGTCCATGGTCGCTTCGAAGTCCGCTTCCGTCTCGCCGGGGAAGCCGATGATGAAGTCTGATGAGAAGCTGATATCCGGGCGCAGCGCGCGGATACGCTCCAGCTTCTCGACGTACTCCTCGGCGGTGTGGCCACGCTTCATGGCGGCGAGGATGCGGTCGGAGCCGGCCTGCACCGGCAGGTGCAGGTGGCTGACCAGCTCGGGAATCTCGCCGTAGGCCTCGATCAGGCTGTCGGAGAACTCCACCGGGTGGGAGGTGGTGAAGCGGATGCGGTCGATCCCCTCCACCGCCGCCACGCAGGCGATCAGTTCGGCCAGGTCGATCTCGTCACCGAGCTGATTCTCGCCGCGATAGGCGTTGACGTTCTGGCCCAGCAGGTTGATCTCCCGCACCCCCTGATCGGCCAGGTGGATCACCTCGTCCATGACCGCCTCGAAGGGCCGCGAGACCTCTTCGCCACGGGTGTAGGGCACCACGCAGAAGGTGCAGTACTTGGAGCAGCCCTCCATTACCGAGACGAAAGCGGTGGCGCCGTCGGAGCTGGGCTGGGGCAGGTGGTCGAATTTCTCGATCTCCGGGAAGGTGACGTCCACCACCGAGATCTGGTTCTGCTGGCGGGCGTCGAGCATCGAGGGCACCCGGTGCAGGGTCTGGGGGCCGAACACCATGTCCACATGAGGCGCCCGCTTGCGCAGCGCCTCGCCCTCCTGGCTGGCCACGCAGCCGCCCACGCCGATCACCAGGTCGGGGTTGGCCTCCTTGAGCTTCTTCCAGCGGCCGAGCTGGTGGAACACCTTCTCCTGAGCCTTCTCGCGGATCGAGCAGGTGTTGAGCAGTATGACGTCGGCATCGCCTTCGTCGTCGGTCAGCTCCAGCTGATGGGATTCGCCGAGCAGGTCCGCCATGCGCGCGGAGTCGTACTCGTTCATCTGGCAGCCGTGAGTCTTGATGAAGAGTTTCTTCGCCATAAGAATAGAGTCTGGTCGGTTGCCCGACGCAAGCGTCACCGGTGAGTGGAGTGTCGCGGGAGTGCGGCCGAAAGCCGTTCTCGAAGGTGGTCGTATTATACGGAAGGCCCCGCGGCGGGGCCAGCTCAGGCGCGTTGTCGTCCCACGACTGTGGTACCCTTGGCGGCTTGCATCGGACGCCGAGACAGCAGGGCGCTGGTCAGCGAATGATCAGCCGTCGCCGTGGCCGCCCCCGTCGCGGCCTTGGGCGCCTTTCCAGCGGTTGTCCCGATAGTTGTCCACAGAAGCTGTGGAAAACGATCAGCACGAGAGATAACAGTCTCATCGGTCGTTGCCGGAACGGGAGGTTCTGCGACGGCATACGGGTCGCGGCAGCAATGACGCCGCATGTGAGCCTTCGATAGTCAGGACTACGGCATGATGATGTACAGATTCAAGACCCTTCTGGTGGGTGTGACCCTGGGGCTGGCGGCCCTGCCGCTTCACGCCCAGACCGACGACGGCGCCACCCACTGGGTTTCCGACGAGCTGACCACCTGGGTGCGCAGCGGCCCCACCGACGGCTACCGTATCATCGGCACCCTGACCGCTGGCGAGCCGGTCCAGGTGCTGGAGACCAGCGGCGACTACAGCCGGGTAGAAAACGGTGAGGGCAACACCGTCTGGGTGCAGAGCAACGAACTCCAGGACGCCCCCAGCGCGCGGGTCCAGTTGCCCGAGCTGGAAGCTCAGGTGGCAGAGCTCGAGGCGGAGCTGGGCAGCATCAACGAGACCTGGGAGAACCGGGTGGCGACGATGACCGAGACCCTCGAAGTGCGTGAGCAGCGCATCGGCGAGCTCGAGGCCCGCAATCGCGAGCTCGACGGTGAGGCCGAGCAGTCCCGCCAGACCATCCGCCAGCTGCAGGCGCGCCTGGACACCCAGGAGGAGGACCTGCTGATGCGCTATTTCATGTACGGCGGTGGGGTGGCCGGTGCGGGCCTGCTGGTGGGACTGATCGTGCCGCACCTGCCCCGCAAGAAGCGCAGAAACGACCGCTGGTTCTGACGGAGGCCATATGGCGAAGGAGTGGCTCGACCGCTGGCGCGAGGGGCGCATCGGCTTTCACCGCGATGAGACCCATCCGGCGCTGATCCGCCACTGGCCCCTGCTGGGTGCCAGGCCCGGCACCAAGGTGCTGGTGCCGCTGTGCGGCAAGAGCCTGGACATGCGCTGGCTGGCGCAGCATGACCATCCGGTGCTGGGCATCGAGCTGGCGTCCGAGGCCATCGAGCAGTTCGTCGCCGAGGGGGTCGGCGAGATCTCGCGCTATCGTCAGGCGCCTTTCGATATCTGTCGCCAGGGCAGCGTCGAGCTCTGGTGCGGCGACTTCTTCCACTTCCATATCGAGCAGGCCGCCGAGATCGGCGCCTTCTACGACCGGGCCGCCCTGATCGCCCTGCCGGCGGCCACTCGCCAGCGCTACGCTTTCCACCTAGCCCAGCTGATTCCCCCGGGCGCCCGGGGGCTGCTGATCAGCTTGGAGCGGGCGCCGGGGGATGCCGGCGGCCCACCCTACAGCGTGTCGGGTGCGGAGGTGCGTGAGCTGTTCGAGCCCAACTTCCAGGTCACCCACCTGGAGGACGGCGCTCCGGAGCCCGGCAGCGGCTTTCGTGAGAGCGTCTGGGCCATGGTGCGCCGAGGGCCCAAGGTTTAGGTGGATGGCCGGCCCGGATGGACTTTTGTGGGAGGCCGGCTCCGCCGGGCGAAGGCGCCGTATGGGAGGCCGGCTCTGCCCAGCGAAGGCGCCGCAGGCGCCCAATACCGGCAGCGCTGCGCGCTGCTTCGCGAGCTGAAGCTCCCTCCCACTTTGTCGCTTCCGTCTTGGCAGGACATGCAGTGTGGGAGGCCGGCTCCGCCGGCGGTTCGACGCTTCGACGAAGGCCCCGGCCCACCGAGTTCAGCGTGCCAGCAGCTGGCCCAGTTCGGGGTCGCGGAAGGTCCGGTCGAGCCCGTTGGAGAGCAGCTCGTTGAGCATGCGAGTGTTGGCGTTGCGGTCCGGGCGCACCGCATAGGTCTGGGTGCGCCGCGAGGTGTAGGTGCCGGTGTAGGTGGTGCCGCGGTTGACCGCCTTGGCCTCGAAGACCGCTTCCAGGCGGGCTTCGTCGATCACCGGGCGGCTCTGGCCGCGCTCGTAGCCCAGGTGCATCAGGGTCAGGGTCAGGCTGGGCCGTCCCTCGGCGGGCTCGGTGGTGGGCGAGAAGCCCATGTCGCGCACCGCGCGCTCCGCCTCGGCCTGCAGCCGGGGCACCAGCTCATGGGCGCTGACGTTGATGGTGGCGGTGGACATGGCGCTGCCGGTGCGGGTGCCGATCACCTCGCCGTCGCGCTGGTCCACCGCCATCACGGTGACGGCCTGGCCACTGCCGGTGGCCGGCACCTCGGCGCTGCGCCGGGGATCGAGCTGCAGGTAGTGGGGGCTGGCGCAGCCGCCCAGCAGCAGGCTGACCAGCAGCAGGCTGGCAGCACGCTGCCAGCGGCGAACGAGATGGCATTGAGGCATCCTGATTCTCCCGGGTCATGGCATGGGGTAGCCGAGTATAGCCATGTCGCGAAAGCCGCAACAGCCTGTCGTGTCGACCCCCATCGCAGGTATCCCCGCTCAAGCTGGCCATGCTGCGTGCCGATAACGGAGACAACGCGCCTGGTCACCCTCGGTGCCACCTCCCATTTGCCGCTGACTCACGCTGACAGGTCTCGACATTGCTCTCACTGGATCATTTCTTCGTACTCGGCCCGGCGCCCGAGAAGCTCGTCACCGGTCAGTACAATCTCTGGCTGGTCGCGCTGTCCCTGGCCATCGCCATCGGGGCCTCCTACATGGCCTTGACGCTGGCGGCTGCCGCTCGGCGCAGTCGCTCGCCGTTCATGCTGCGGCTGCATCTGGCGAGCGGGTCGGCTTCGCTGGGGCTTGGCATCTGGTCCATGCACTTTATCGGCATGCTGGCGTTTCAAATGCCGACCCACGTGCACTATCACCCGGGAATCACCGCCCTGTCGGCACTGCCCAGCCTGCTGGCCTCCTGGGTCACCCTCAGCCTGCTGTCGCGCCATGACCTGACGCGGGTGCGGTTGGCGGCCGGGGGGCTGGCGGTGGGTTCGGGGATCGGCGCGATGCACTATCTGGGCATGGCGGCCATGGAGATCGGCCCCGCGCTGCGCTACGACCCCGGGCTTTTTGCGCTCTCCATCCTGGTGGCGGTGGGGCTAGGTACCCTGTCGCTCTGGGCCAATTTCGGGCTGAGGAAACGGTTCGGGTTGAAAGGGAGCCGCCGGCGCCTGCTGGCCGCGGGCATCATGGGGCTGGCCATTGCCGGCATGCACTACACCGCCATGGAGGCGGCGCGCTTCATCGGGGACTCGGCAGCGGATTTCATGCCGGGAAGCCAGCGCCACACGGTGCTGGCGCTGGCGATCGCCTTCATCGCCGTGGCCTGCAGCCTGCTTGCCGCCAGCGTCAACGCCATTGCGCGCTACCGCAGCCTCTATCGCCACAGCCAGGAGGTCGCCAGCGAGCTGCAGACCACGGTGGATGCGGCCGTCGACGGCATCATCAAGATATCGGAGCGTGGCACCCTGCTCTCCTTCAACCAGTCCGCCGAGCGGATTCTGGGCTATCGGGCTCATGAGGTGCTCGGCAAGAACGTCAGCATGCTGATGCCGGAACCGCATCGCGGTGCCCACGACAGCTATCTGGACAACTACCTGTGCACCGGTGAACGAAAGATCATCGGCACCGGCCGCCGGGTGATGGCGGTGCGCAAGGATGGCCAGCAGATCCCGGTCCGTTTGGCCATCGGGGAGGCGCGCGTCGACGGGCGCAGCACCTTCGTCGGCTTCGTGACCGATATCTCCGAGCGAGTGCGCATGGAGAACGACCTGCGTCGGGCCAAGGAGGTCGCCGAGCAGGCGGCCGAAGCCAAGAGCAGCTTCCTGGCCAATATGAGCCATGAGATCCGTACCCCGATGAATGCCATCATCGGGTTCACCGACCTGGTTCTCGAGACACCGCTGGAGCCGGTGCAGGCCAAGCACCTGGGCACCGTCAGGAACTCCGCCCGGTCGCTGCTGGCCCTGCTCAATAACATTCTGGACACGGCCAAGCTCGATGGTGGGCATACCCAGCTGGAAGAGAAGGATTTCTCCCTGCATGCCGTCTGCGAGCAGGTCGTCGCTACCCAGTCGCTGAATGCGCAACGCAAGGGGCTGTACCTCGAACTGGATTATCAGGCGCCGGAGTATTTCCGGGGTGACCCGCTGCGCATCCAGCAGGTGGTGCTCAACCTGATCAGCAATGCGGTCAAGTTCACGGAGGCCGGGGGTGTCACGGTGCGGGTGCGTCATGCCGACGCCGGGGACGTTACGCTGGAGGTGGCGGATACCGGGATCGGGATTCCTGCCGACCGGATCGACACAATCTTCGAGCCCTTTGCCCAGGCTGATGCCAGCATGACCCGGCGCTTCGGCGGCACCGGTCTTGGCACGACCATCGCCCGGCAGCTCACGGAGCTGATGGGCGGGCGGATCACCGTGGAGAGCACGCCCGGGGCGGGGACCCGCTTCCAGGTCAGCCTCCCCCTGGCGATCGGGCAGCCGGTCGTCATGGACGACACACCGGATAGGGAGACGCCGCTGCCACCCTTGAAGGTGCTGGTGGCGGATGACGTTTCCCAGAACCTGGTGCTGCTCAAGACCCTCCTGGAGCAGCGCCAGCATCGGGTGATCACGGCCGAAAATGGGGAAGAGGCCGTGGCCCGCTTCGCCGAGCAGACCTTCGATGTGGTGCTGATGGATGTCCAGATGCCGACCATGAACGGCCACCAGGCCACCCGGGAAATTCGCCGGCGTGAGGCGGAGAAAGAGCTGTCGCACACCCCGGTGATTGCGCTGACGGCCAGCGTCCTGGAGGATGACCGGCGCGATGCGCTGGGCGCCGGGATGGACGGTTTCGCCACCAAGCCCATCAACGTCCCGGAGCTGACCGCGGAGATCGCCCGCCAGCTGGGCCTGGACGTCATTGCGCCCCGGGGGGCGGCGCCGGAGGATGAGGGGGTGGTGGATGCCACCGTGGTGGAGCAGCTCTGGCCGGACAGGGCCGCTCACCGGCAAGCCGCTCGACGGTTTCTGACCCTGCCTGACAGCCGGCCCACGGAGCTCTACCATGAGCGGGATCGCTCCTGCGCCCAGGCGCTGGCGCACCGTCTGCGGGGAACCGCCGCCAACCTGGGGTTCCGCGACCTGGCCGCCGCGCTGGCCACTGTTGAACTTACCCTTCAGCAGGGAGACGTCGTCGGCGGCCTGGAGTGGCAGCAGCTCGCCGAGCGCTTCAGGGCCGCCGAGCAGTGGCTCGACCGTCAGCCGGACGAGGCGCAGAGCGAGCCGCCCGATTGCCCGCCGCCGAGCCCGCAGGCCATCGAGGCGCTCATCGAGCAGCTCGACCACGGCGAAGTGCCCGACCAGGCCGTACCCCTGATCCAGACGATTCTGCCTGAACCGGCCCTGAGCGAGGCCACGCAGGCGCTCGCCGACTTCGAGCCGGAGAGAGCCGCCCGACTCCTGACCCAGTTCCTACCGCCCCGCTGAGGATGCCGATGCTGACCGATACCCGGACGCTGCTGCTCGTGGACGATGAACCTGCCAACCTGCAGGTCCTGCAGAACATTCTCGCCAGCGACTACCGCTTGCTTTTCGCCCGGGATGGCGAGCGGGCACGACGGATCGCCCGCTCCGAGCGGCCGGACCTGATCCTGCTGGATGTCATGATGCCCGGCCTGTCGGGCCACGAGGTCTGCCAGGCCCTCAAGCAGGACCCCCAGACCCGCCACATCCCGGTGATCTTCGTGACCGCGCTCTCCGACGTGGAGGACGAAATCCGGGGCTTCGATCTCGGCGCGGTGGATTACATCACCAAGCCGGTCAGCGCCCCCATCGTGCGCGCGAGGGTGCGGAACCACCTCTCCCTAGTGCAGCTGGACGAGCTGGTGGAGACCCGGCTGGCAGTGGTTCAGCGGCTGGGGCGGGCGTCGGAGTACAAGGATAACGAGACGGGGCTCCATGTGATTCGCATGAGCCACTATTCACGCCTGATTGCCCTGGCCTGCGGCATGGGCGCCGCCTGGTCCGATACGCTGCTCAACGCCTCTCCCATGCACGACGTGGGCAAGATCGGCATCCCGGATGCCATCCTGCAGAAGCCGGGCAAGCTCGACGCCGAGGAGTGGAAGATCATGAAGCGCCACGCCGAAATCGGAGCCCGGATCATCGGAGAGGACGGCTCCGACCTGATGGCGATGGCGCGGGAGGTGGCGCTCTGTCATCACGAGAAGTGGGACGGCAGCGGCTACCCCAAGGGGCTCGCCGGCGAGCAGATTCCCCTCGCGGCACGTATCGTCGCCATTGCGGATGTCTTCGATGCCCTCACCAGCGAGCGCCCCTACAAGAAGGCCTGGCCGGTGGAGGAGGCGACCCAGCTGATCCGGGAGCAGGCGGGCAAGCATTTCGACCCGGCGCTGGTGGAGGCCTTCCTGATCGCGCTTCCTGAGATCCTGCAGGTTCGGCAGCGCTGGCAAGAGCAGCCCGCGCCCAGCGCCGCCTCCATTAACTGACGCGCTGCTTCAGGAGAGCGCGTCGGCGGTTTCCGGGGTCAGGGCGGGGTCGGTCGGATCGGGGAAACGGTGCCAGCGCCGCGGCACGGCGAACAGGCGCTGACCCCGGGTCAGGTTCAGCTGCTCGAAGTCGGCGTGGCGCACCGTGGCCAGCCACGGCTCGGAGAGCCAGTCGGCGGCCAGCTCCACGCGCACCTCGGCGCCCACCGGGGAGATGGCGGTCACCGTCACCGGCAGGTGGGCCTCGCGGGTCGGGGCGGTGGCCAGTTTGACTTCGTGGGGGCGCAGCAGCAGCTCTTCCGGCCCGTCGGGGAGCTCCACCGAGAGGTGGGCATCGCCGCAGGTCAGGGTGCCGTCGCGCACCTCGCCCTCCAGGTGGTTGACGTCGCCCAGGAACTCGAACACGAAGCGGTTGGCCGGCGCCCGGTAGAGGGCGTCGGGGGTGTCGATCTGCTCGATGCGGCCGTTGCTCATCACCACCACCCGGTCGGAGAGCTCCAGCGCCTCCTCCTGGTCGTGGGTGACGAAGACGCTGGTGAAGTTGAGCTCGTCGTGCAGGTGGCGCAGCCAGCGGCGCAGGTCCTGGCGCACCTTGGCGTCCAGGGCGCCGAAGGGCTCGTCGAGCAGCAGCACGTCGGGGCGCAGGGCCAGGGCGCGGGCTAGCGAGACGCGCTGCTGCTGGCCGCCGGAGAGCTGAGCCGGGTAGCGCTTGGCGAAGCTTTCGAGCTGCACCATCTCCAGCAGGCGGTGCACCCGGGCGCGGATCTCGCCGCTGGTGGGGCGGCTCTTGCGCGGCATCACGGTGAGGCCGAAGGCCACGTTGTCGAACACCGTCATATGGCGGAACAGCGCATAGTGCTGGAAGACGAAGCCGATGCGGCGGTCGCGCACATGCACCTGGGTCACGTCGCGCTCGCCGAACAGGATGCGCCCGGCGGGCTCGCGGTCGGCGCTTTCCAGGCCGGCGATGATGCGCAGCAGGGTGGTCTTGCCGGAGCCCGAGGGGCCGAGCAGGCCGACCAGTTCGCCGTCGCGGATATCCAGGTTCACCGGCTCCAGGGCGCAGGTGCGGCCGAAGTGCTTGGCGATGTTCTGAAGACGGATGCTCATGCATGAACCTCCCGGCGCGCGGCGCGCCATTCCAGGCTGGCCTTGGCGACCAGCGTGAGCAGGGCGATGAGTGCCAGCAGGGCGGCGCTGGCGAAGGCGCCCACGGTGTTGTAGTCCTGGTAGAGCTGCTCCAGGTGCAGCGGCAGGGTGTTGGTCTGGCCGCGAATCGCCCCTGAGACCACCGAGACGGCGCCGAATTCCCCCACCGCCCGGGCATTGGTCAGGATCACCCCGTAGAGCAGCGCCCAGCGGATGTTGGGCAGGGTCACCCGGCGGAAGATGGTCCAGCCCGGCGCGCCCAGGGTCACCGCGGCCTCCTCCTCGCGGGAGCCCTGGGCCTGCATCAGCGGGATCAGCTCCCGGGCCACGAAGGGGCAGGTGACGAAAATGGTCACCAGCAGGATGCCCGGCCAGGCGAACATCAGCTGGATGTCGTGGGTGTCGAGCCAGGCGCCCAGCCAGCCGTTGCGGCCGTAGAGCAGCAGGTAGATCAGGCCGGCCACCACCGGCGACACCGCGAAGGGGATGTCGATCAGGGTCTGCAGGATGCGCCGGCCCGGGAAGCTGAAGCGGGTCACCAGCCAGGCCAGCGCCACCCCGAACACCAGGCAGACCGGAATGGTCAGCAGCGCGATGAACAGCGTCAGGCCGATGGCCGCCACGGTGTACTCGTTGCTGACGTTGGACCAGAACACCGCCACGCCCTGGGCGAAGGCCTGGGCGAAGATGGCCACCAGCGGCAGCAGCAGGAACAGCGCCGACAGCGCCACCGCCGCAAAGATCAGCAGGCGCCGCACCCAGGGCGCATCACCGATTCGCTGCATCAGCCGCGCCCTCCATGCAGTCGCTTGATGAAGCGGCCCTGCCAGACGTTGATCGCCAGCAGCAGGGCCAGGGAGACGAACAGCACCACTGAGGCGATGGCCGAGGCGCCGGCGTAGTCGAACTCCTGCAGCCGCACGAAGATCATCAGTGCGGTGATCTCGGTCTCGTAGGGCATGTTGCCGGCGATGAAGATGATGGCGCCGAACTCGCCCAGCGAGCGCACGAAGGCCAGGCCGGTGCCGGTCACCAGCGCCGGCCACAGATGCGGCAGGATCACCCGCCGGAAGGCCACACCATCGCTGGCGCCCAGGGTCAAGGCGGCCTCGTCTACCTCGACCGGCAAATCCTCCAGCACCGGCTGAACGGTGCGCACCACGAAGGGGATGCTGGTGAAGGCCATGGCCAGGGCGATGCCCACCCAGGTGTAGGCCACCTGCAGCCCCAGCGGCTCCAGCAGCCGGCCCATCCAGCCGTTGCTGGCGTAGAGGGTGGCCAGGGTGATGCCGGCCACTGCGGTGGGCAGGGCGAAGGGCAGGTCCATCAGGGCGTCGAGCAGGCGCTTGCCGGGGAAGGTGTAGCGCACCAGCACCCAGGCCAGCAGCAGGCCAAAGGCGCCGTTGACCACCGCCGCCACCGCCGCGGCACCGATGGTCACGGTGTAGCTGGCCACCACCCGGCCGTCGGTGATGATCGCCCAGTACTGGGCCAGGGTCAGGTCGGCCAGCTGGCCGAACAGGCCGGTCAGCGGCAGCAGCAGCACCAGCGAGACGAACATCAGGCTGATGCCCAGCGACAGGCCAAAGCCCGGCAGCACCCGCTTGGGGGCGCTGCCGAGGCCGAAGGGGAGGGCGCGGGTGCTCATGGCAGGCGGCTCATGACGTTAGCTTCAGGAAGCAACGCTGGTCTCGCTCAGCGCCGCTGCAGCTGGTCGAGCAGGGCGCCGCCGGCGAAGTGCTCCTCCATGGCCTGCTCCCAGCTGCCGAAGACATCCTCGACCCGCAGCAGCTCGGTCTCGGGGAACTGCTCGGCGAACTCCTCGACCACCGTCTCGTGGTGCACGCGGTAGTTGAAGCCGGCCAGCAGGCGCTGCGCTTCTTCGGTGTAGAGGTAGTCGAGATAGCCCTGGGCCAGGTCCTGGGTGCCGTTGCGCTCGGCGTTGGTCGCAACCACGGCCACAGGGAACTCGGCCAGGATGCTCAGCGGCGGCACCACGACCTCATAGTCGTCCTCGCCGTACTCGCCGCGGATGTTGTTGACCTCGGACTCGAAGCTGATCAGCACATCGCCGCGATCGCGCTCGATGAAGCTGGTGGTGGCGCCGCGGCCGCCGGTGTCGAACACGGCCACGTTGCGCAGGAAGGTGCGCATGAAGTCGTGGATCTGCTCCTCGTCGCCGTCGAAGGCTCGGTCGGCGAAGCCCCAGGCGGCCAGATAGGTGTAGCGGCCGTTGCCGGAAGTCTTGGGGTTGGGGAAGACGATGCTCACGTCCTCGCGCACCAGGTCGTCCCAGCTCTCGATGCCCTTGGGGTTGCCTTCACGCACCAGGAAGGCGGTAGTGGAGTAGTAGGGTGAGGCGTTGTTGGGCAGCGCCTCCTGCCAGTCCTCGGCCACCAGGCCGGCGTCGGCCAGCACCTGGACGTCGGTCACCTGGTTGTAGGTCACCACGTCGGCGCGCAGCCCCTGCAGGATGGCCCGGGCCTGGGCGGAGGAGCCGCCGTGGGACTGGCTGATGGCGACGGCCTCACCCTGCTCGGCCTGCCACCACTCCCGGAACTCCGGGTTGATGGCGGAGAACAGCTCGCGGGCGATGTCATAGGACGAGTTGAGCAGCTCGCGGTCGGCGGCCAGCGCCGGTGTGGTCAGGCTGGCGCCCAGGGCGATGACAACCGCGGTGCGGCGAAAGGTCGACAGCAGGGACATGCCGGTGACTCCATTCTGGGAAGCATTGAGGGCCAAGGGTAAACCTGCCTCTAGGGAATTACAATAATGTTTTTTATTCGATCTGGAGATATGTCTGTGGGGCTTTGCCCACCTCACTGTGCGCTTTGCCGCCGGGGTGACGCCCTCCCCGGGCGATGGGGGTTCCTGCTAGAATACGCCCTTTCCCGAGTGACAGCTGGATGCCCCATGACCGATGCGACCCGCGATTTCCTGATCGCCCCCTCTATTCTGTCCGCCGACTTCGCCCGTCTCGGTGAAGAGGTGGACAACGTGCTGGCCTCCGGTGCCGACATCGTTCATTTCGATGTCATGGACAACCACTACGTGCCCAACCTGACCATCGGGCCCATGGTCTGCGAAGCGCTGCGCAAGCACGGTGTCACCGCGCCCATCGACGCTCACCTGATGGTCAAGCCGGTGGATCGGCTGATCGGCGACTTCATCGACGCCGGCGCCACCTATATCACCTTTCATCCCGAGGCCTCCGACCATATCGACCGCTCGCTGCAGCTGATCCGCGACGGCGGCTGCAAGTCGGGGCTGGTGTTCAACCCGGCCACGCCGCTCTCCTTTCTCGACCATGTCATGGACAAGGTCGACATGGTGCTGCTGATGAGCGTCAACCCCGGCTTCGGCGGCCAGTCCTTCCTGCCCGGCACCCTGGACAAGCTGCGTGCGGCGCGGCGGCGGATCGACGCCTCGGGCTATGACATTCGCCTGGAGATCGACGGCGGCGTGAAGGTCGACAATATCGCCGAGATCGCCCGGGCCGGCGCCGACACCTTCGTGGCCGGCTCGGCGGTGTTCGGCGCCGGACGCGAGGCCGACCCGCACCGCTACGACAGCGTGATGCGCCAGTTCCGCGAGCAGCTGGCCGGGGTCTGAGGCGCGTGTCGGGCGGCGCCTCCTCGGGCCCGGCGTCGACAGCCGGTGCGGGCGGCTGGTATCTCTACCTGATCGAGACTGCCGGCGGCGCCCTCTATACCGGCATCACCACCGACGTGACCCGGCGGCTTGCCGAGCACGCCGCCGGGCGCGGCGCCAAGGCGCTGCGGGGCCGTGGCCCGCTGCGGCTGGTGCATCATGAGCCCGTCGGCAGCCGCGGCGAGGCGTTGCGGCTCGAGGCGAAGATCAAGCGCTTCTCGGCCGCCCGCAAGCGGGCCTGGCTAGGGGAGAGGCAGCGTGCAGGCTGCCGCGATTATCCAGAGGGTCGGCAAGGAGAGAGTATGCACCCCATTCTCGACGGCATCGAACTGGTGGCCTTCGACCTGGACGGCACCCTGATCGACTCGGTGCCCGACCTGGCGCTGGCCGTGGATGCGGCGCTGGTCGATCTCGACCTGCCCGCCGCCGGCGAGGCCAAGGTGCGCGACTGGGTGGGCAACGGCTCGCTCAAGCTGATGGAGCGCGCGCTGCGGTTTGCCGTTGATGCCGGCGCCGGTGACGGCGAGGCTGCTCCGGCGACAGCTCTGCGAGGGGGCGCTGTGAACCCCTCCCTGGGCGCTACCGATGCCATCCCTGGCATAGGACCCCCTCTTCGAGCTGTCCCCGGCGCCTCGCCGGAGAGCGCCGTCGAGGTCGACAGCGTTATGCTGAAGCTCGCCCACGCCGTCTTTCTGGACCACTATTCCCGCGACCCCGGCGCCCATACCCGGCTCTACCCCGGCGTGCGCGAGTGTCTGGACGGCCTGCGCGACCGCGGGCTGCCGCTGGCGCTGGTGACCAACAAGCCCCACGCCTTTATTCGCCCGCTGCTGGAAGGGCTGGGGCTTGCCGAGCACTTCGCGCTCTGCCTGGGTGGCGACAGCCTGCCCGAGAAGAAGCCCGACCCGGCTCCGCTGAACCACGTGGCGGCGCACTTCGGCGTGCCCCCCGAGGCCTGCCTGATGGTGGGCGACTCCCGCCACGATATCGCCGCGGGCAAGGCAGCCGGCTTTCGCACCCTGGCGGTACCCTACGGCTACAACCACGGCGAGCCGGTGAGCGCCAGCGAGCCCGACGCCATCCTGGCGTCGCTGGACGCCCTGCTGGCGGCTTCTGCCGCTTCGACGCCCCCTTGCTCCACTGCTGCCACCGATCGAGGACCCCGTCATCATGATGACGCTTGAACGCTTTCAGGAACTGGCCGCGGCCGGCTACAACCGCATTCCGGTCACCCGCGAGGTGCTGGCCGACCTCGACACGCCGCTCTCCACCTACCTGAAGCTGGCCGACGAGCCCTGGACCTTCCTGCTGGAGTCAGTGCAGGGGGGCGAGAAGTGGGGGCGCTACTCGATCATCGGGCTGCCCTGTCGCGAGCGCATCGAGGTGCGCGGTTTCACGGTCAGCCATATCATCGACGGCGAGCAGCAGGGCGTCACCGAGGTGGCGGACCCCCTCGACTGGATCGAGCAGTTCCAGGCGCGCTTTCGGGTGCCGCGGCTCGACGACCAGCCGCGCTTCGATGGCGGCCTGGTGGGCTACTTCGGCTACGACACCATCCGCTATATCGAGCCGCGCCTGCGCAGCGCCCAGGTGGCCGACAAGCCCGACCCGCTGGGCGTGCCCGACATCCTGCTGATGGTCTGCGACGACCTGGTGGTGTTCGACAACCTCTCCGGGCGGCTGACCCTCTGGACCCACGCCGACCCCGCCGAGTCCGACGCCTATCAGCGGGCCCGCGCGCGGCTAGAGCGGCTCGAGATGCGCCTGCGCAGCGCCACTCTCAACACCATCAGCCCCGGCACCGGGCGCAGCGCGGTGGAGGAGGGGCACTTCACCTCGGGCTTCACCGAGGCGGGCTTCAAGGCCGCCGTGGAGACGATCAAGGAGTACGTGCTGGCCGGCGACGTCATGCAGTGCGTGCCCTCCCAGCGCATGTCGATTCCCTACCGCGCCTCGCCGCTGGACCTCTACCGCGCGCTGAGAAGCCTCAACCCCTCGCCCTACATGTTCTTCTTCAACCTCGACGACCACCACGTGGTGGGCTCCTCGCCGGAGATCCTCACCCGGCTGGAGGACGGCGAGGTGACGGTTCGGCCCATTGCCGGCACCCGGGTGCGCGGCAAGACCGAGGAGGAGGACCGGGCGCTGGAGGCCGACCTGCTGGGCGACCCGAAGGAGGTGGCCGAGCACCTGATGCTGATCGACCTGGGGCGCAACGACGTGGGGCGCATTAGCCAGACCGGCTCGGTGACGGTCACCGACCAGATGGCGGTGGAGCGCTACTCCCACGTGATGCACATCGTCTCCAACGTCACCGGCCGGCTCAAGCCCGGGCTCTCGGCCATGGACGTGCTGCGCGCCACCTTCCCGGCGGGCACCCTCTCCGGGGCGCCCAAGATCCGGGCCATGGAGATCATCGACGAGCTGGAGCCGGTCAAGCGCGGCGTCTACTCCGGCGCGGTGGGCTATCTCTCCTGGCACGGCAACATGGACACCGCCATCGCCATCCGCACTGCGGTGATCAAGGACGGCGAGCTGCACGTCCAGGCCGGCGCCGGGGTGGTGGCCGACTCGGTGCCCGAGCTTGAGTGGCAGGAGACCCTCAACAAGGGGCGCGCCATCTTCCGCGCCGTGGCCATGGCCGAGCAGGGCCTGGATAACCTGGAATAGCCTGGCACCGCGTTCATGGATGCCCCCCCTCGGCAGGCCAGGCCCCGATCCTGGCCTGCGCCGCCGCTGCTGAGGCCTGTCACTGAGCGGCGGCCAGGGTGATGCACAGCCGGCGCAGGCCGTCTTCAAGGCGTTTGCTAGTGCCCGACATCGGCAGATGCGAGGGGGCGCGATACGCGCCCCAGGGGTCAGAAGCGATAGCTGGCGCCCAGGCGGACATCGCGTCCCGGCTCGGGCAGGCCGTGGGCAATGTCACCGGCATCGCCATAGCTGGCGTGATCGACGTAATGCTTGTCGAAGACGTTATTGATCCGTAGCGAGAGCGTCAGCTGATCGCCCGCCAGGGGACGCCAGCTGGCATAGAGGTCGTTCACTCCATAGCCGGGCTTCTCCGGGTAGTCTTCGGCCACGTTGGTCAGGCGCTCGGCAAAGCGTCCGGTCCAGCCGAGATCGATAGCGTCAGTGGCCTGGAAGTTGACGTTGGCCACCCAGGTATCGCCGATGCTGGTGCCAAGGGCCATGTCGTCATCGCTCAGCGGCTCGCCGTTGAGCTCGGGGCGGGCCCGGCTGTAGGCGAGCGAAGCGTCCAGGCGATCCCAGTCGTAGCCGATCCGGGCGTTGAAGCCGCGGGTCTTCAGCTCGCCGACATTGCCCAATGTTCTGCGGTCGAGCTTGCCCACCACATCGTCGATGCGGGTCTCGAAGACGTCCGCCGCCAGGTAGAGGTTGCCGTGACGGTAGATGGCGCCGAATTCGATGTTGTCGGCGATTTCCTTGGTACGATCTTCCGCATTGCTGTGCCAGTCGAGGACGAACAGCTCCTTGACCTGGGGGCCGCGAATGGCACGCGCCCAGCCGCCATGCAGGGTGAGCCGCTCGGTAGCGTCGAAGCGCAGGCCCAGGTTGGGGCTCCAGCCGGATTCGCTGAAGGTGTTACCGGTGAACGCCTCGTCCAGCTCGAACCAGTCGTGGCGCACCCCGGCGCTCAGCCGCACCCGGTCGGTCAGCGGGTAATGGTTCTGCAGATAGAGGCCCACCACGCTGCCATCTTCGCGATCGGTGCCGTAAGCGGGGCTGCGTAGGCTGGCCTTGTCCTTGCGGTAGTCGACGCCGTAGGTCAGGGTCAGATCGCCGACCTGGCTGTGATTGCGCAAGTCACCGCCGTGGCTCTGCATGGCGCCGATGTAGTCGCCGAAGGGGCCATCGATGTGCTCCAAAGACGCTTCGGTATGGTAGAGCGTCAGATCCAGGTCCAGCCAGGCGTGGGTATCGGAGGTAAAGCCGTACTGGCCGGTGACGGTTTCGCGCACCACTTCCTGGTCGATGGGGGCGTTACGGGCGCTGGGGATCCAGTGGGGGCGGTGCAGCCGGAAGGCTTCATCCTCGCTGCGCTCGTAGCTCAGCGTGAGCCTCTGCTCCTCGGTCAGCTGTCCTACCAGCTTGGCGAAGCCGGTAAATCTGTCTGTGCTCGTATAGGGCTGGGTATTGCCCTCGCCGTCCTTGTAATCGCCGTGCTCGGTCTGGGTCAGGGTGGCCAGGGCGCTCCAGTCGTCGGTGAGGCGACCGTAGAGCGAGGCGGAGGCCTTGGTGCCGTCGGTGTTGCTGAAGTAGCCGCCCTTGAGCAGCGCGCCGAGGTTCTGGCCCGGGCGCAGCAGGTCCTCGGGATCCTTGGTGACGAAGCGAATGGCGCCGCCAAGCGCCCCGGGGCCGTTGGTGGCCTCGCCGGCGCCGGCGACGACATCGACCTGCTTGAGCAGCTCGGGCTCGATGAGCAGGCGCCCCTGGTGGTGAAACTGGTTGCCGGACTGGGTGGCGCCGTCGATGGTGACGTTGAGCAGGGTGTCTTCCAGGCCGCGAACATAGAGTTTCTGGGCGGCCGGAGCACCGCCCCCCACGGCGACGTCTGGCAGCTCGGAGAAGATATCCTGCAGGTCGGTGGCCTGGCGGCGCTCGAGCGCTTCCGTCGTGACCACGGCGTCAGCCTCGCTGGTACGCGCTGCGGTGATCTCCAGGGTGTCGAGTGCCTGGGCCGCCTGCTGGGCCATGACGGCGGGGCTGGCGCTCAGAAGGCCGATGGCCAGCCACAAGGGATTGCGCGGCCAGGCGTTGCTGCTGGGAATATTGCGGATCATGAGAGTCTTCTACGCTCCTTTTGGTGATAAATATTCCTATTTGGAGCGAATTCTTGTTTAACTCACAGCCAATGTGAACCGCTTTTACATTTGTTACGCCCAGCGTTTCAGGCGTGCCTAGGTTGCGATGTGGGCAGCCACAGCATCATGCGCAGCCCGCCATCGCTGCGGTTCTCGGCGCGTATCCAGCCCCCCGTTGCCTCGACCTGGCGTTGCGCCAGGGCCAGCCCCAGGCCGTGGCCATCGGGGCGGTCATTGCGCGCCTGCGCGGTGCGGAAGAAGGGGGTGAAGATTGCCTCCAGCTGGTCGGTGGGCACGCCGGGTCCGGCGTCGTCGATGGTCAGTCGGTAGCCGGCGTCTTCTGCTGTCAGGGCGATTCGCACACGGCCGCTCGGCGGGGTGTAGTGGCAGGCGTTGCGAATCACGTTCTCCACCGCCTGGGCCAGGGCACGATGGCTGCTGCCGCTGATTCCTGCCTGTTTAGGCAGGTCGACCTCCAGACGATGCCGCGGATATTCGTAGCGGGCGTCTTCAATCACGCTGTCGAGCAGGTCGGTGAGGTCAAGGCTGTCCCGGTCGAGGCTGGGCCGCTCGTTCTCCAGCCAGGCCAGGGTCAGGGTGTCCTCCACCAAGCCACGCATCAGACGGCACTCGCGGCGAATGCGCGGCAGGAAGTGCTGGGTGTCGATGCCTTCCTCCGCGCAGCTCAGGGCCATGTCGATGCGGGTCAGGGGCGTGCGCAGCTCGTGGGAAAGATCGGCGATCAGCCGGCGCTGGGTGAGAATCAGCTCGCCGGTGCGCTCGGCCATGCGGTCGAAGGTCTCCGCCAGGGCGGTCAGCTCGTCGTTACGACTGCCCAGCAGGGCACGCACCCGCACTCCCAGGCTGCCTTCGCTGAACTGACGTGTGGCCAGCTCGAGCTGGCGCAGCGGGCCCATGAGGTGGCGATAGATCACCAGCGCGAGCAGTACCAGCACGGCGAGCGGCAGGGCCACCTTGAGCAGCAGCCGCACCTGGGGCAGGTAGCCGCCGGGGCGCATGCGCTGGGGCAGGGTGACCAGGAAGTGGGTGTGGCCGTCGGCGAAGGTGAGATCCATGATGGGGTTCTCGGCGAAGTAGAGGTGAATCTTCCACTCCACGTTGCGCCCCAGCCGGAACCCCTCCTGAAACTGCGTCGATAGCGAGCTGCCCGCCAGCGGTTGGACATCGGAGCGTACCACCGCCGCCCAGGTGTCCTCGCGGACCTGCAGCGCTTCCAGCCAGGCGGCCAGGGCCTGCTCGTCGCCGGCATCATAGAGTCGCTCGGCGGTGCGCCCCCAGGCTTTCAGGGTCTGCTGGTGGTGCTCGGCGATAAAGCTCATCTTCTGCTCGGTTTCTGAACCGAGAAAGGTGATCATCCACACCAGCACCAGGGTGCCGAGCGTCAGGGGGCCGCAGAGTTTCCAGAACAGCCGCCGGTTCACAGGAAACAGTACCCCTTCCCGTGCACCGTCTGCAGTCGATCCACGGCCATGCCGGCCGCAGCCAGCTTGCGGCGGACCCGGCTCAGGTGCATGTCCAGGCTGCGGTCGAAGCGGCTGAACTCCCGCTCGAGCACCAGCTGATAGAGGTAGGGCTTGCTCAGCGCTTCGCCCTGGTGGAGCACCAGCATCCAGAGCAGGCGGAATTGAATCGGCGTCAGGGCGATGGAGGTCCCGGCATAGCGGGCCTCCAGGCGGCCACGGTGCAGCGTCAGGACGCCCACGGACAGTTCGTCGGGGTCGGCGCGCTGATCGGTGCTACCGAGGGTGCGGCGCAGCAGGGCCTCGATACGCAGCAGCAGCTCGGTGAAGCCGAAGGGCTTGGGCAGGTAGTCGTCGGCGCCGCGTCGATAGCCGAGGATGCGCTCTTCCTCGGCCCCGCAGGCGGTTAGCATCATGACTGGGGTCTGGCGGGTCTTGCGCAGCCGGTCGAGCAGCTCGAAGCCATCCAGCCTGGGTAGCATGACGTCCAGCAGGATCAGGTCGAAATGCCGCCCGATAGCGGTGAGCAGGGCATCCTCGCCCTCATAGCACTGCTGTGTGCGATATCCCTTGCCCTCCAGCAGCGTGGCGATCTGACCGTTCAGGGTGCGGTCGTCTTCGACCACCAGGATCTGCGGTCGGAGAGGGGCAGGGGTGTGCATGGATCCTTCGCTTTCAGTGTTTTTGATACGCATTATCATATGCGTCCAGATGTCGCCTGGCAAGGCGCGCCGAGCGGGCTCTGGGCTCCCAGGAGGCTATGCGCGACGCTAGCGTCGGGTGCCTTGACAGCTCGCCGCCCCGGCCGCACCATAACGGCATGAAAACGCCAGATTACGCACATTCGAACCAGTGGTGGCGCGCCTAAAAGAGGGGCGGCACACCTGCGTCTTGAATGACCATGCCGCCGTCGGGGCGGCATTTTTGTGCCTGGTGTCCCTGCACGGCTGGCGAATGCTGCGGCAGCCCCTTCCACGCCGACCGGATACGCGCAACCGAGACAGGAACCCTTCGTCATGCCCGTGCTGATGATCGACAACTATGACAGCTTCACCTTCAACCTGGTCCAGTACCTGGGCGAGCTGGGCGCCGAGGTGGTCACCCACCGCAACGACGCCATCACCCTGGAGGAGATCGAGGCCCTGTCGCCCAGCCACCTGATGGTCTCGCCCGGGCCCTGTACGCCCAACGAGGCCGGCATCTCCCTGGCGGCGATCCGCCACTTCGCCGGCCGGCTGCCGATCCTCGGGGTCTGCCTGGGCCACCAGGCCATCGGCCAGGTGTACGGCGGCAAGGTGGTGCGCGCCCCCCAGGTGATGCACGGCAAGACCTCGCGAATCCGCCATCACGGCCATGGCGTGTTCGCCGGCCTGGAGGACCCGCTGGAGGTGACCCGCTATCATTCCCTGGTAGTGGAGGCCGACAGCCTGCCCGAGTGCCTGGAGGTGACCGCCTGGACCGACGAGAACGACGTCACCCCGGGCCTGGTGATGGGGCTGCGCCACCGCGAGCTGGATATCGAGGGCGTGCAGTTCCACCCCGAGTCGATCCTCACCCGCCAGGGGCACGAGCTGCTGGCCAATTTCCTGAAGCGTCGCTGAACCGCGCCGAGCCCGAGTCGTAGAGGAGAGCCTGTCCATGCAGATGCGAGACGCCATCGCCGCGGTGATGCGCCACGAGAACCTGACCTTCGCGCAGACCCACGCCGTGATGCGCCAGATCATGACCGGCGAGGCCACCGACGCCCAGACCGGCGGGCTGCTGGTGGGCCTGGCCATGAAGGGCGAGACCCCCGAGGAGATCAGCGCCGCCGCCCAGGTGATGCGCGAGCTGATGAACCGGGTGACCCTCCACGCCGAGAACGTGGTGGACATCGTCGGCACCGGCGGCGACGGCGCCAACCTGTTCAATGTCTCCACCGCCGCCAGCTTCGTGGCCGCCGCCGCCGGCGCCCACGTGGCCAAGCATGGCAACCGCAGCGTCTCCTCCTCCTCGGGCAGCGCCGACCTGTTCGACGTGGCCGGCATCTACCTGGACCTCAAGCCCGACCAGGTGGAGCGCTGCATCGAGCGGGTGGGCGTGGGCTTCATGTTCGCCCCCAACCACCACCCGGCCATGCGCCACGCCATCGGCCCGCGCCGCGAGATGGGCGTGCGCACCCTGTTCAATATCCTCGGCCCGCTGACCAACCCGGCCGGCGCCCCCAACCAGCTGCTGGGCGTCTACTCCGCGGCGCTGCTGCCGCTGATGGCCGAGGTGCTGCGCCAGCTGGGCAGCGAGCACGTGATGGTGGTGCACGCCGAGGATGGCCTGGACGAGATCTCGCTGGCCGCCCCCACCCAGGTGGCCGAGCTCAAGGATGGCGAGATCCAGCGCTATACTATTACTCCCGAGTCGCTGGGCATCGAGCGCCAGTCGCTGACGCCGCTCAAGGTGGTCAGCGCCGAGGACAGCCTGCGCCTGGTGCAGGAGGCCCTGGTCGGCGAAGGCGCGGCGGCGGATATCGTCGCCCTCAACGCCGGCGCCGCGCTCTACTGCGCCGGGGTCGCCGATACCCTGGCCGAAGGCGTGGCCATGGCCCAGGACGCCCAGGCCTCCAGGCTGCCGCTGGAAAAGATGAAGGAACTGGCCGACTTCACCCGGGTGCTGATTCCCTGACCCGCCCCTCGTACACTTTCAGGATCTCGCCATGAGCCCAACGCAGGACGCTACCCCGACCATTCTCACTCGCATCCTGGCGCGCAAGGACGAGGAGGTCGCCGAGCGCTCGCGCGCCGTCTCCGAGGCCGAGCTTTTGCGCCTGGCCGACGCCCAGAGCGCGCCCCGCGGCTTCATCGCCGCGCTCGAGCGGTTCATCGCGGAGGGCGATCCGGCGGTGATCGCCGAGATCAAGAAGGCCTCCCCCTCCAAGGGGGTGATGCGCGAGGAGTTCCACCCCGCCGAGATCGCCGAGCGCTACGCCGCCGGCGGCGCCGCCTGCCTCTCGGTGCTCACCGACGCCGACTTCTTCCAGGGCCACGAGGACTACCTGATCGCCGCCCGCGAGGCCTGCGCCCTGCCGGTGATCCGCAAGGACTTCATCACCCACGGCTACCAGGTCAGCGAGGCGCGGGCCATCGGCGCCGACTGCATCCTGCTGATCGTCTCCGCCCTGGACGACGCCCGCATGGCGGACCTGCACCAGCAGGCCACCACGCTGGGCATGGACGTGCTGGTGGAGGTCCACGACCTCCGCGAGCTGGAGCGTGCCCTGAAGCTCAACCTCGGCCTGGTGGGCATCAACAACCGCAACCTGCACACCTTCGACACCACCCTCGACACCACCCTCGACCTGCTGCCGCGGATTCCCCAAGGGGTCAGCGTGGTCACCGAATCGGGCATCCACACCCGTAACGACGTGCTGCGCATGCGCGAGCACGACGTACACGGCTTCCTGGTGGGCGAGGCCTTCATGCGCGAAACCGACCCCGGCGAAGCGCTGCGCCGGCTGTTCTTCTGATCGCTCCCGACGGGCGGGCGGCTCCCGCCTAAAAACTCAGCTCCAACCCCGCATAGAGGGTGCGCCCCGGGGCGGGCTCGAAGAAGCGCCCGCCGCTGGCGTTGATGCGCACGTTGGCGAAGTGCGACTCGTCGAGCAGGTTGCGCACGCCCAGATGGGCGCCGAGGCGGGTGGTGCCGTTGCCCAGCCGCCAGGCGTCGCCGCCGCGCAGGTTGACCAGCCAGTGGCTCGCCACCGGCACCTCGTTGGCATTATCGGCGTAGAAGCCACCGGTATAGAGCCCCTCCAGGCGGGCGAAGCGCTCGCCGCTGCCGTACCAGGTCAGGCGGTTGTGCCACTGCCGGCGGGGTAGCCCCGGCAGGCGGTTGTCGGCGAAGTCCTGCTGATCGTCGGCGAAGCGCGAGAAGCGGTAGTCCGCCAGGGTCAGGGTGCTGGTCAGCTGCCAGGCCAGGGTCGGGCTCCAGTCCAGCTCCAGCTCGATGCCCTCCCGGGCGGTGCGCCCGGCGTTCTCGTAGAAGGTGCGGCCGTTGTCCGCCTCGAAGGGCACCAGCTCGTCGTCCACCCGTATGGAGAAGGCCGCCAGGTCGTAGCGCAGGCCGTTGGCCAGGCGCCCGCGCAGCCCCAGCTCGCGGCTTAGCGTCTGCTGGGGCGCCACCTCGGGATTGAAGCCGCCGCCGTCGGGCCGGGCGAACTCGGTGAAGGTGGGCGTCTCGAAGGCGGTGCCCAGGTTGGCATAGAGCTGGTGCCCCTCCCGGTAGCGATAGCTGGCGCCGAGGCTGCCGGTCCACTCCCGGAAGGTGCGCGAGCCGCTGGCGTCGATGCCCTCGGCCTGGAAGCGGTCGTCGATGGAGAGCCGCACCTGGTCGTGGCGCACCCCGGCGGAGAGCTCCAGGGCCTCAGTGACCCCGAGCTCCGCCAGCAGGAAGGCGCCGGCGGCGGTGGCGTTCTGCTGCTCGTCGGCGGTCTCGGCGCTCACCGCACCCTGGGGCGTGACCGCGCGCCGCCCGCGGTCGTCCTCCTGGCGGCCCACCTCTAGCCCGGCCACGTAGCGCAGCGGCCGCTCGCCCAGCGTCTCCTCCCGGGTCAGATCCAGGCTGGCGCCGTAGTAGCGGCGGCGGTAGTCCACCAGGCTATTGCCGGGGAAGGGCAGCTGCTGCTCGAAGTCGCGGCGGCTGACGAAGGCGCGGGCGTTGAGCTCGCCGCCGGCGGCGTCGAGATCCTCGTAGTGCAGCCCCAATAGCTGCTGCTCCACCCGCTGGCCGGCGTCCAGGGCGGCCGCGGCCGGCGCCGCCTGACGACGGTCCGTCGCCACCTCTTCGGCGGTCAGCCCGCCCGGGTCCTCGGCGGTGGGCAGGTCGAGCAGGTTCACCAGCGCCGAGAGGGTGCGGGTCTCATCGAAGCGGTAGCCCAGCCGGGCGTTGAGCAGGCGCTTCTCCACGGCGCTCTGTTCCCGGTAGCCCTCGAAGTCCAGCGCCGAGAGGCTGACGCTGTGCACCCAGCTGCCGTGCTCGCCGCCCTGGCGCAGGGCCAGCTTGCGGTAGTCGTGGCTGCCGCCCTGCAGGCGCAGCACCGGGGAGCGGCGCATCTCGCTGCCGTCGCCGGTGGTGATATCGAGCACGCCGCCGGCGGCGTTGCCGTAGAGCACCGAGGCGGGGCCGCGGATCACCTCGATGCGCTCGGCGCTATCCAGGTCCACGGCGTCGATCTGGGCCTGGCCGTCGGGCAGGGTGTAGGGAATGCCATCGACGCGGATATGGATGCCGCGGATGCCGAAGGGCGCCCGGGCCCCGAAGCCGCGGCTGGCGATGCGCTGGCCCTGGGCGAAGTTGTCGCGGTTCTGCAAAAAGAGGCCAGGCACCGGGGCGAGGGCCTCGTCGAGGCGCACCCGCTGCTGGCCCTGCTGGATCTCCCCGCGGGTGACCGCCGACACCGCCGCCGGGGTATCGTAGAGCTCCCGGGCCAGGCGCGGCGCGCTGATGGTGATGGTGGGCAGCGCCTCAGCGTTTTCCCCTTCCTCCGCCGCGACCAGCCCCGGCGCGCCCCACGCCGCAACCGCAATGGGCAGGCAGCCCAGCAGCCGTCTTCTCGTCCCATGCCCCATGCGCAGCTCCTTGCCGTCTCAACTCCTGAAGTAGTGTAGTGCCCAAACGCTACCTGTCCGCCACCCGCGGTCCAAGCCTGCTTGTTCTGGTCAAGTCAGAGCGGACACATTTTCAAGCCGCAGCTGCCAATTCAATCTCCCTCGGCGTCTGGTAGCCCAGGGTCGAGTGGAGCCGGCAGCTGTTGTACTCCATCTCGATGTAGTCGATCACATCCCGCCGTGCTGCCTGCCGGCTCCTGTATCGCTGGCCCGCCAGCCACTCGCTTTTCAGTGAGCCGAAGAAGCGCTCCATCACGGCATTGTCCCAGCAGTTCCCCTTCCGGCTCATCGAAGCCTGGAACCCGTGTCGATCCAGCCTGGCGCGGTAATCACGTGACGCGTACTGGCTGCCGCGATCGCTGTGATGAATCAGCCCTCTCTCGGGCTGCCGGCGACCTACGGCCATTTCCAAGGCATCCAGGACCAGCGGCGTGCGCATGTGGTCAGCCATCGCCCAGCCCACCAGCTGCCGATCGTGGAGGTCGAGCACCGCCGCCAGATAGAGCCATCCTTCCAGCGTCCAGATCGCCGTGATATCGGCCACCCAGGCCCGATTCGGTGCTGCCACCATGAACTGGCGGTTCAGCAGGTTGGGCGCCACCGGCAGGCTGTGTTCACTGTCGGTCGTATGGCGCCAGTGGCGCCGCTGACGTGCCTCTACACCAGCTTCCCGCATCAGGCTGCGGGCCTGGTAACGGCCGACGTCGTAGCCTCGGCGTCGCAGTTCTCTGGCCATGCGGCGGCTGCCATAGCTGCCACGCTTCTGGCGATGAATCTCGCTGACTTCGTGGAGCAGGGCCTGACGCTGGTCATCAGGGCCACGTCGTCGCCAGGCATAGAAACCACTCCGGCTGACTCGCATGACCCGACACAACACGGCCACGGGATAGGTGGCCTTCTCCGACTCGATGAACTGGTATCTCAGCTCGACTCTTTGGCGAAGAAGGCCGCCGCCTTTTTTAAAATATCCTTTTCAATCTGAAGCTTACGAACTTCTTCGCGGAGCTTCTTGATCTCGGCGTCGCGATCGTCCTCCTGCCACCCCGGACTGCCGGCGACCTGCTGACGGTGCTTGCGGCACCAGCGGTCCAGTACGCTGCGCTCTACGCCCAGGCGCCGGGCGGCCTCGGATACGGAATACCCCTGATCGATCACCAGGCTCACCGCATCCGCCTTGAATTCATCGGAAAACCGACGTCGAGTTTTCTTGGTCATGAACACCTCCACTGCCTCCATTATGAGGCTTATCGGGGTGTCCGCTCCAATTGGACCACTTCACTTCGCGGTAGCTGTCCGGTAGCCGTCGTCGAGGCACGCCTGCCGATTCGTCGAACCACACTGTTCCTTGACCCATTCGGGTCGATGAATCGGAGTGACGACGATGACTGCCTTACGACAGAAGATGATCGAGGCCATGCGTCAGCGTGGCTTTGCGCAACGTACCCACACGACCTACCTGATGGTGATCACGGACTTGGCGAGCTACTTCCATCGCTCGCCTGACACCTTGAGCACCGACGATTTGCAGCACTTCTTCTATCACCTGGTCCAAGAGCGCGGGCTGTCCGCCGCCAGCTGCCGCGTCTACCTATACGGCGTGCGCTTCCTGTACCTGCACGTGCTGCACTGGCCGTCGGTGGAGGTATCGCTGGTGGTGCCGAAGACACCGCAGCGTATTCCAGAGCTGCTGACTCGCGACGAGGTGAGGCGGATCCTGGCCGCGTGCCACAACCCCAAGCATCGCATGATGCTCGAACTGTGCTACGGCTGCGGACTGCGCGTGAGCGAGGTCTGCCACCTGCGGGTCAGCGACATCGACAGCCAGCGTGGCCAGCTGCGTGTCGCGCAGGGCAAGGGTATAGAGCGACAATTACTCTGGCCGGCCGACGACAACTACTGTGACCGGTTGCCCTAAGCTTGACCGCTTGTCCCGACCCACCAGGGAGCCGGTATGGCGGTCACCAGCCAACAGGTCATGCTCTATATGTCGCAACGTCAACAAGGCCAGACCCAGGAGGTCGCCGCCGCCAAGGCCGGCCTCTCCGTCAGAACCGCTCGCCGCCTCGAACGCCGGGCCGAGTCCTCCGAGCCGCCGGCATCACGGCACTGGCGAACCCGGCCCGACCCCTTCGCTGAGGTGTGGGAGACCACGCTCGTCCCCCAGCTGGCCGCCGCCCCGGGCTTGCAGGCACTGACCCTGCTGGAGTGGTTGCAGGAGCAGCACCCCGGCCAGTACCCGGACAGCCTGCTGCGAACCCTGCAGCGCCGGGTCAAGGGCTGGCGAGCCGCGCATGGCCCGGAGAAAGAGGTGATGTTTCCGCAAACCCATGGCCCCGGGCTGCGCGGCCTCTCCGACTTCACCGAGCTCAAGGGGATTGTCATTACCGTGGCAGGGGAGCCGCTTGATCACCGGCTCTACCACTTCCGCCTGGCCTACAGCGGCTGGTGTTGTGTCCGGGTGGTGCTCGGTGGCGAGAGCTACCCGGCACTGGCTGAAGGTCTGACCCGTGCGCTGGAGCGCCTTGGCGGCGTCCCCGCGGAGCACCGCACCGACAGCCTGTCGGCAGCCTTTCGCAACCTGGGCCGGGAGGCGGAAGCCGACCTCACCGAGCGTTATGCCGCCCTGTGCGCTCACTACGGCATGACGGCCACCCGCAACAACCCGGGTCGCGGCCATGAAAACGCCAGCATCGAGTCGCCGCATGGCCACTTCAAGCGGCGCCTGCAGCAGCGCCTGACGCTGCGCGGCTCCCAGGACTTCACCAGCCTCGACGCCTACCAGGCCTTCCTCGATGAGGTGACCACCGCGATCAACCGTCGCAACGCGGCCCGGATCACCGTCGAGCGTGGCGCGCTGCAGCCACTGCCCAGCCGGCCCGGTACCGACTACAGCGAGGTGACGGTGCGCGTCACTACCTCCAGCACCATCCAGGTGCGCAAGGTGCTCTACTCGGTGCCGTCCCGGCTGATCGGCGAGAACCTGCGGGTGCACCTTTACGATGATCGCTTGGTGCTGCATCACGCACAGCAAGCATTGCTGACGCTGAGACGGCGGCATGCCACGCCGGAAAGCGGCCGGTTGCGGGTCATCGATTACCGCCATGTGATCGGCTGGCTGGTCCGCAAGCCCCGGGCGCTGGCGGGGCTGACGTTCCGCGACGACCTGTTGCCGAGTGCGGCGTGGCGCGAGCTGTACGCCCGGCTGATCGCCGCCTCGCCGGTCGCCGAGGCCTGCAAGCGCATCGTTGGCGCTCTGGCGTTGGCCGCCGAGCAGGACCAGGCCGAGGAGATCGCCAGTTACTGGCTGGGCGCCCTGGCGCGTGGGAAGAGCCCGACACTGGCCGAGCTCCAGGCCCGCTTCGCCGCCACGCCGAGCGCCACGATGGCGTTCCCCCAGGTGACCCAGCATGACATCGCCAGCTACAACCACCTGGTGCCCAGCGTGCCGACCACGGAGGTGCGTTGCCATGCCTGATGCCCAGACGTTGCCGCTGCTGCTGCGACAGCTCCGCCTGCCCACCATGGCCGCCTGTTGGCCCCAGTTGGAGACCCAAGCCCGGGCCGAGAACTGGAGCCTGCCACAAGCGCTGGCCGCCCTATGCGAGCACGAGCTGGCCGAGCGTGAGCGACGCCGGCTGGCCCGGCACCTCAAGGAGGCCCGGCTGCCGGTGGGAAAAACGCTGGAGTCCTTCGAGTTCGACGCCATCGCGGCCGAGCAGCGTCGGCAGCTGAGCGCCCTGGCGGGCGACACGCAGTGGGTCGACCAGGCTCACAACCTGCTGCTGTTTGGGCCCTCCGGCGTCGGCAAAAGCCACGTGGCGGCCGGGCTCGGGCATACGCTGGTCGACCAGGGTTACCGGGTGCGCTACGCCACCGCCTCAAGCCTGGTCCAGGAGCTCCAGGCTGCCAAGCAGGCACTGCGCCTGAGCGACGCCCTGATCAAGCTCGACAAGTACGCCGTGCTGGTGATCGACGATATCGGCTACGTTCAACGCAGCGAGGCCGAGACGTCAGTGCTGTTCGAGCTGATCGCCCATCGCTACGAGTCGGCCAGCCTGATCATCACCGCCAACCAGCCGTTCAGCGCCTGGGACAGTATCTTCCCCGACAGCATGATGGCAGTGGCCGCCATCGACCGGTTGGTGCACCACGCCACGCTGATGGAGCTGAGCGGGGAGAGCTACCGTAAGCGTGCTTATCAACGACAATTACAAGGAGGAAAAGCTGGGTCGTCGGACTGACGACAACTACCCCACCCAACCGGCCATTTTAATTGTCGCCAAGCGGCCAAAGTAGTTGACGTCGCATACAAGGGTGCCAAAGACCGTATGGTGCTGTTAACGGCGACCCTGATTGATCGCTTGCGCGACTACTGGCGAGCGTATCGGCCGCGAACCTGGTTGTTTCCGAGTGCCCTGTTCCCGGATCGTGCGCTGCATCTGAGTGCGCCACAGAGGGCCTTTAGCAAGGCCAAGCGGCAGGCCGGTGTCGAGCGCATCGGAGGCATCCACAGCCTGCGGCATGCCTACGCCACGCATGCCCTGGAACAGGGCCTGCCCGTGCATCAGCTCCAGCGATTGCTGGGCCACCGTAGCATCCAGTCCACGATGCGCTACCTGCACTGGCTGCCGGGGCAGCAGGGGGCCGGCCAGGCGCCTATCGACCTGGTTGCGAGCCTGGAGGTGGGTCATGGCTAAGACCGCCACCCTGCAACAGGCCCTGGTGCGCTTTCTCAACCCGGTCGGCCTTGATCGCCAGCGCCAACGGGTATGTGGCCACCTGCTGGCCTGTCGTACCGAGGCAATGGGCGGCATGATCCTGCAGTGTACGGACTGCAACCACACCCAGCCGCACTACTTTGGCTGTCGAGATCGCCACTGCCCGCAGTGCCAGGGCCGTGCCATGCACCAGTGGGCCGAACGTCAGCAGGCGACTATCCTGCCGGTGCGCTACTACCACGTCGTGTTCACGCTGCCCCATAGCCTCAACGGTTGGGTTCAGCTGCATCCCGAGGTGATCTACCGGCGGCTGTTCCAGAGCGCCTGGCAGACGCTGCGTGCCTTCGGTCGCGATCCCAAGCGCCTCGGCGGCGAGATGGGCATGAGTGCCGTGCTCCACACCTGGGGGCAGAACCTGAGCCAGCATGTGCACCTGCACTGCCTGGTCCCCGGCGGCGCCTTGGGTGACGATGGCCGCTGGCATGGGGCACGTAGCCACTACCTGTTTCCGGTGCGGGCCCTGTCGCGCCACTTTCGCGGCCATCTGGTGAGTGCTCTGCGCCGGGCGGCGAATGCTGGCGAGCTCCATCGGGTCACTCGTCCCGGTGATGTGGATGACCAGCTCAATGCCCTGATGGCCACCGAGTGGGTGGTCTACAGCAAGGACTGCCTCGAGCACACCCCGGCCGTGGTCCGTTACCTGGCACGCTACACGCGTCAGATCGCCATCAGTAACGCCCGCATCCTCGCCGTGGACGATCATCAGGTCACCCTGCGCTACAAGGACTACCGCGACCGTGACCGACACAAACGCCTCGTCCTCGATGGCGAAGAGTTCGTGCGACGTTTCCTGCTCCACGTCTTGCCTAAGGGGCTGATGCGAGTCCGTCACTACGGCTTTCTGGCCAATCGCTGCCGGCGACGACGTCTGGCACAGATCCGCCAAGCGCTGATGGTGGCGGAGACGGCACCGGAGACCGTGACTCCTGGCCACGACAAGGCTCCCGCTTACACCTGCCCGCACTGCAGGCGACCGACGCTGCGCGTCACCGGGGCCCTTACCCCCCAGCGACCCACCCTCGGCCGGTCACCCAACCACCGGGGGCAACGCTATCGAACATGAGGTAACGCCAGGCACACCACGGAGTTGGCCAGACAACGGATTCGACGATCCGGCCCGCTTGCGGGCCGCGGAGGCGCTTGTCCTGACGATGGATTTTGGCCAGCAGGCGGGTTACGTTGGGAAAAATTGCGCCAGTCGGAGAGGGGAATCGTGACCCACATCACTGCCCGCACGCGTCATAACCGACTCGCCCACGTGCGATCGATTGCTTCAGCCGGCACCCCGGCCAATACAAAACCCTATAGAAGCTGCGCAGCAGCCTGATGGGCGGCTTAGTCCAACAGGCATTTATTCGCCATGCTGCGCACGGCGAATAAATGCTGAACAGTTATGCGTAAAGGAGGAGAGATGCATCAAGTAGCCGCTCAATGGATCGTAGGGTTACTAAGGGATAGAAATATACCCTTCTTAATTTGTGGTGGGCTCGCCGCAAAGGGGTATGGCTCTGAGCGAGACCTGTATGACATCGACCTTTTCGTCCCTGGCGAGTACTTTTCAACAGTCGTTCAGGCCGGTCAGGAGTTTGTATCCAAGGCTGCCGCTCACCGCCAAGAGGAAGGCTGGGATCTAATTTATGTCCAGTTCAAGTATGAAGGCGTTAAAGTAGAGGTAGGCAACGCTGACGGTCCGAAAATATTTGATACCGGAAATGAAAAGTGGGTTCCGCTAAATATAGATTTTTCTCGCTATGAGACCGTGCATTTGTTGGGGCTTGAGCTCCCTCTTATGCTGCGGGATGATCTGATACGGTATAAGTCTGCGCTCTCACGGCCGGTAGATATCGAGGATATTCGTGATATCTGTGAGAGCGCATAACCAAGCCATGCACCGGATGCCAAAACCTCCGCTTCACTCCGGTTTTGTCACCGGTGATAGCGGCGTTATAAAGATGTTGCCCGCATTCTTCAGTGCATGGGGGCGCTGCAGGATAATTCCCACCCTGTCGGCAGTGAAAAGCTCTCAGGAAAAGAGCGCTATGGAAACCGGCAGAGTGCGTGAAATATCATATATGAAGTGGTGGATGAGCTTCTTGTCGTAACGGCTATGAAGGTCGGATATCGAAAGCACGTCTACAAATGCAGCTAATGTGATATTTTAAGGAGGTAACTTGAGTAGCATCGTTGGGCGATGGCGCATCACATGGATGGAGATGTGGGATCAAGATTTTGTTGATCTTATCGAGCCGGGATATTTTCGATTCGATAAAGACGGCCTTGGCTTCTTTGTATTCGGAGCAGTCGAAGGCCAAATTGATTACCGCATGTCTGATGATGGAGCGCGAGTCGATTTTTCGTGGTCAGGAAATGATGATGGCAGCGTGAAATCTGGGCGTGGCTGGTTTCAGCTTCAATCTTCACGTTTAGCCAAAGGAAGGTTCTTCATTCATTGTGGAGATGAGTCAGCTGTGGAAATCGAGTATCAAACGTAACCAGGCCATGCAACGGATGCTAAACCCTCCGCTTCGCTGCGGCTTTGTCGGCGGTGATACCCGGCATCATGGAGAGTGGGTATGAATATCAAATGCATTTCCGGCTTTGCTTCCATCACCAAAGACCCGGCGGCTAGTGCGTCGCTGTATCAGGGTGCGCTGGGCCTTCCACTGGAGGCGATGGACGATTATCGCTTTATGGATCACTTCCCCGGCGCGAATCATTTCGGTGTCTGGCCGCTGGCCATGGCCGCCCAGTCCTGCTTCGGGCAGGATGAGTGGCCCGAGAGTGTTCCCGAGCCCACGGCGACGATCGAGTTCGAGCTGGCGGATGCCGCTGCGGTGGAGGCGGCGGTGCAGGAGATGAAAGCGAAGGGGCAGGCGTTTATCCACGAGGCCAGGACGGAACCCTGGGGCCAGACGGTCGCCAGGTTCATGAGTCCAGAAGGTGTATTGATCGGCCTGAGCTACGCGCCTTGGCTTCATGAATGAGGGCTTTGCCGTCTCGGCCCCACGATAACGCTCTGAGGGATCCTCACCATGCAGATCGTCGAAGCCCAGGATCATCATCTCGACCATGTGTTGCAGGTCGAGCGCCAGGCGTTCCCGAGCGATGAAGCGGTGCCGCGCCTGGTGGCGGATTTGCTGCTGGACGCCACGGCACGGCCGAGCCTGTCGCTTCTCGCCTACGAAGGGGCTCTTCCCGTCGGCCACGTGCTGTTCACCCACGCCAGGCTCACGGGGGCATCGCAGGAAATTACCGCAAGAATCCTCGCACCGCTGGCCGTCATTCCCGAGTGTCAGCGCCGGGGGGTCGGGCGTGAGCTTATCGAGCGAGGCGTGGAGCGCCTGGCCAAGGAGGGCGTCAGGCTCGTGTTCGTGCTGGGCCATCCGGATTACTATCCGCGCTGCGGCTTCGAACCCGCCATTCCGCACGGGCTCATGGCGCCGTACCCCATCGAGCCGGAAGCAGCCTGGATGGTGCGGGCGCTGGATGCCGGTGTGCTCGGCACGGTCCGTGGCAGGGTGGCCTGCGCGAAGGCCATGGATCGGCCGGAATACTGGCGCGAGTAGGCCGGTGGGCGATTTTGTCGCTGGATGTGTGTCATCGATCCGCTGCCGGCAGCCCAGAACGCACGGAATACCCGGAGGCACAGAGGGTGGATGAAGCGAAAGAGCGCTATCTCTCAAGCCTGCCGGACCTGCCGCTATGGGTGGAGACGCGGGACTTGCTGCGCCGGGAAAGCGCCAGGCTGGTCGAGAACCAAGGGCAAAACGGCTTCGTGGTCTGGAGCCCTGAGGTCGGCCTGGGGGCCGTGGTGGGTGAGCCGGCGCCGGAGGCCCTGGCGCTGGCCGCCGGCGAGGTGCCGGAGCTGCTGGCCTTCGCGGACAATATCGAGGGCGTTCGCGCGCTCCTGCCAGCGTTTCACGCCGAGCCTGCCAATGTCTTTTCTGCCCCCGAACGGCTGCCCGTCGCCCCGCGCCACCGATGCCGGCCGATCGCCCCGAGCGAGATCGCGGCACTGTCTCACCTGCCCGCCGAGCTGCAGGCCGAGCTTTCCCGCGTGGCGGAGGCGGGAGTGCTGGTCGTGGCAGCCTTTGACGGCACGCTGCCCGTGGCCTTCGCCTATGTGGCCTCCGAAACGGAGTCGCTGTGGGATCTCTCCATCGACACCCTGGCCAGCCATCGTCGCCGGGGGTACGCGGCGGCCGCGGTGCTCCATCTCATGGGCTTGATGAAGGCGAAGGGCAAGTCCGCCGTCTGGGGAGCGCTTGAGAGCAATCCCGCCTCGGCGAACCTGGCGCGTCGCCTGGGCTTCGTGGCGTGCGCCAGGCTATGGGTGCTGACCCCAGGGAAGACGCACGACAAATCGCTCTACGACGGGGCTTGAAGAGCAGTCGCAATCCGCTCTGCGCTTCGCGCCTATGGGGTCAGCCGAGAGGAGAGCTAAACCTCAACCTTCAGCGGCCGGGGCCGATAACAATAGGAAAGGCCTACGAGGGGAGAGCCGCCATGAGCCGGATCCGTAGCATGCAGAGCCGTGCTGAGGATGCTCGAACTGCCGTTCGCGAGTTTCATCAGGGGGTGGTGCAGCCCGATGCCGAGCTGGTGCTGTTCTTCTGTTCCAGCCACTACGATCTGGCGGCGCTGGCTGACGAGATGAACCGTCTGTTCGACGACACTCCCGTGGTGGGGTGTACCACTGCGGGGGAAATCGGCCCCCTGGGCTATCTCGACCATACACTCACCGGCGTAAGCTTCCCGGCCGGCAGCTGTACGGCGGTAACCGGGCGATTGGATGCCCTTCAGCAGTTCGGCATCGCTCGTGGCCAGGCGTTCACCGACGCGCTTCTGCAGCAACTCGGTGAGCGGGCGACAAGACCGAGCGGCTGCAACAGCTTCGGGTTTCTGCTCATCGATGGCCTCTCCATCCGTGAAGAGCAGGTGGCACGAACGCTGCAAACGGCATTGGGCGATATCGTGCTGGTGGGCGGCTCGGCGGGCGACGACCTGTGTTTCAGCCAAGCCCAGGTGTTCCATGACGGGGCTTTCCACAGTGACAGTGCCGTGCTGACCCTATTGAAGACCGACTACGCGTTTCGTCTGTTCAAGACCCAGCACTTCCTCTCGCTGGAGGAGCGCCTGGTCGTCACCCGGGCCGATGCGGAGCAGAGGCTCGTCCACGAGATCAATGGCATACCCGCCGCCCAGGCCTATGCCGAGCTGCTGGGCGTCTCGGCGGAGGCGCTCGAGCCGCACCATTTCGCTGCTGCGCCGGTGGTCGTACTGATCGATGGCATCGATTACGTACGCTCGATACAGAAGGCCGGGCCGGACGGCAGCCTGACCTTCTACAGCGCCATTGACGAAGGGCTGGTCCTGCGCGTGGCCCAAGGAATGGATCTGGTCTCAGACCTGGAGGCAACCATGGGGCAGCTGAGCGAGGAACTGGGCCCGCCGCAACTGGTGCTTGCCTACGACTGCATTCTGCGCAACCTGGAGGTCACCCAGAAGAGTACCAAGACGGCGGTGGAGGCGGTTTTCGATCGCCATAATGCGGTCGGCTTCAGCACCTATGGCGAGCAATACGGTGGCGTGCACATGAACCAGACGCTGACAGGTATTGCCATTGGCGCTCGTGCCCGTAGCGAAACGAGCGGCTTGCCGAGTGGGTGGAGCCTGTCTGGCCGCCGTACGGAACCGATGAAGCAAGCCAATGCCACCCAGCCGATACCGCGAAGACAGCTCGGGGTCGAGCAGTTGCAGAAGATAGTGCAGGCCTTGATGGATCGCGCCGAGCGCAGCACCAGCGTGCGCGGCTCCGGTTTCAGCCTCTTCCAGACCGCGGTGATGCTGGAGGATCAGGTGCGGGTGCGAACCAAGGAGCTGGAGGTGGCGCTGCACGAGAACGAGCAGATCAATCGTGCCCTGCATCAGGCTCAGGCGGATATGGAACGGGAGATCCGCGAGCGGTACGAGGCCCTCGTGGCGCTGGAGCGTGAGAGGGAGGAGCAGCAAGTCCTCATCGGAAAATTGGAGGAGGCCCACAATCAGCTGCTCCAGTCGGAGAAGCTCGCCTCGATCGGCCAGCTTGCCGCGGGTGTCGCCCATGAGATCAACAATCCCATCGGTTTCGTCAGTTCCAACCTCAACACCCTGCGTCAGTATATCGACGACCTGCTGCGCCTGATCGACCTCTACGAGACGGTCGAGCCGTCATTGACGAGCGAGGCGGTCGGGCGGATCGCGCAACTCAAGTCGGAACTCGAACTGGACTATCTGCGCGAGGATGTCGGTGCGCTGATTGCCGAGTCGATCGACGGTACGCTCAGGGTACGGCGCATCGTTCAGGATCTGCGCGATTTCTCCCGTACCGGTGCCACCGACTGGCAGCTTGCCGATCTTCATCAGGGATTGGAGAGCACGCTCAACGTGGCGGCCAACGAGATCAAGTACAAAGCCACGATAGTGCGGGAATATGGCCAGCTGCCGGCGGTCGAGTGTGTGCCGGCCCAGCTCAACCAGGTCTTCCTCAATCTGCTGGTCAATGCGGCTCAGGCAATCGAGAACCACGGCACCATCACACTGCGCACCGGCTGCGAAGGCGATCAGGTGTGGCTCGCCTTTGCCGACGACGGGACGGGGATATCTGCCGAGATGCAGTCGCGTATCTTCGACCCCTTTTTCACCACCAAGCCGGTCGGTCAGGGCACCGGCCTCGGCTTGTCGCTCTCCTATGGCATCGTGCAGAAGCACGGGGGATGCATCGAGCTGGATAGCCGCCCCGGAGAGGGCACGACCTTCACCCTCTGGCTGCCGGTTCGGCGCATCCCGGATGCAAGCGCCTCAGCGGTTGAACAGCCACAGTAATCCGCTGATGAGCAGACTCAACAGGATCATGGTGGTGATGGGGAAGAAAAACGAGAAGCCCTCGCGGCGCACGGCGATGTCGCCCGGCAGCTGGCCGAAGGGCAGCTTGGAGAGCCAGGGCCAGAGGATGCCAACGGCGACGATGCACAGGCCGATGATGATCAGGGTGCGAGACATGGGCGTGCTCCTTCTGCCTCCTACCAGCTGACGCGACGCAGCACCGCCAGCAGCCCCTGCAGCGGGTGCGGCAGGGCGGTGTCGGAGAAGCGCTTCACCTGGCTGCGGCAGGAGTAGCCGGTGGCCAGCAGTTTCCCCGCGTTGGCCTCGTCCTCCACCCGGGGCTGCCACGACTGGGCGTAGATGGTCCGGGAGGTCTCCCGGTTGCGCGCTTCGTGGCCGTAGGTGCCGGACATGCCGCAGCAGCCGGTGTTGACCAGTGCCAGCTCCAGGCCGAAGGCGGCGAACAGCTGCTGCCACGCCTTGGGGCTGCCCGGGGCGTTGGTGGTCTCGGTGCAGTGGGAGAGCAGCCGGTAGCCCGGGTCCTCGATGCCGGCGCCGGCCAGGTCGAGCCCCGCCGGCACCAGCTGGCGGGCCCGCGTGACCAGCCACTCCTGCAACATCAGCACCTCGGGCACGGCCGCCGGGCCCAGCGCCTTCACGTACTCCTGGCGATAGGTGAGGGTCATGGCCGGGTCGATGCCCACCAGCGGCACGCCGAACTCGGCCAGCGCCCGCAGCCGCCTGGCCTGGCTCTCGGCGGTGCGCTCGAAGGCGCCCAGGAAGCCCTGCACGTGCAGCGGCTTGCCGTTGGGGGAGTAGGGGGCGACGAACACCTTGACGTCGAGCCGGGCCAGCAGCTCGACGATATCCAGCACCAGGCTGGCCTCGAAGTGGCTGGTGAAGGCGTCCTGCACGATCACCACGCTCTTGGCCTTCTGGGCCTCGCTGAGCAGGCCCAGCGAGGTGGGGGTGGCCTCGGCCACGCCCCAGGCCTTGAGCTGCTTGGCCAGGCGCACCCGGGAGAGCCGCGGGCTGTCCACCAGGCCCACGGGGCCGGCCAGCAGCCGGTCCACCAGGCGGCTGCCCAGCACCGCGTTGTAGAGCGGGGCGAGCCGCGACAGCGCCGGCATCAGCCATTCGGTGCCGCCGATCAGGTAGTCGCGCACCGGGCGCAGGTAGCGGCCGTGGTAGACCTCCAGGAACTGCGAGCGCGAGTCGGGCACGTTGACCTTCACCGGGCACTGGCCGGCGCAGGACTTGCAGGCCAGGCAGCCGGCCATGGCGTCGTAGACCTCGTGGGAGAAGTCCGCCTGGCGCTTGCGGCGCAGGGTGTTGAGGGTGCGCCGGGGCAGGTCGCGCACGAAGCCCCAGGCGCCCTCGGCCTTCTTCTTGCGGGATTCTTCGACCAGGTCGACGCCGGCCGCGCCCTGCAGGCGCAGCCATTCGCGGATCAGGCTGGCGCGCCCCTTGGGGGAGTGGATGCGGTCGCGGGTGGCCTTCCAGGAGGGGCACATGACGTCATCGGGGTCGTAGTTGTAGCAGGCGCCGTTGCCGTTGCAGTAGACGGTGGCGGCGTGGGCCTGCCAGGCCCGCTCGTCGATGGTGCGGTCGTACTGGCCGCGGGTGGGCACGCCGTCGATGGGCAGCAGGCCGGGATCGACCAGCTTGACGGGTGTTTCGGCATCGGCGTCGGCAGGCGTGGCAATCTTTCCGGGGTTGAGCTGATTGTGCGGGTCGAAGGCGGCCTTGACCCGCTGCAGGCTGGGGTAGAGCGCGCCGAAGAACTTGGGCGCGTACTCCGAGCGCAGCCCCTTGCCGTGCTCGCCCCACAGCAGGCCGTGGTACTTGTGGGTCAGCTCGGCGACCTCGTCGGTGATCTCGCGGATCAGCCGCTCCTGCTCGGGGTCCTTCATGTCGATGGCCGGGCGCACGTGGAGCACCCCGGCGTCCACGTGGCCGAACATGCCGTAGGCCAGGCCCCGGGCGTCCAGGGCTGCACGGAACTCGGCGATGAAGTCCGCCAGGTGCTCCGGCGGCACCGCGGTGTCCTCCACGAAGGGGATGGGGCGCTTCTCGCCCTTCTCGTCGACCCTGGCGTTGCCCAGCAGGCCCACGGCGCGCTTGCGCATGCCGTAGACCTTCTGGATCTGGGCGCGGCCGGAGGCCTGGGTGTAGCCCAGCCGCTCGACGCTCGCGTCCGTCTCCAGATGGTGGCAGAAGGCGGCGACCCGCTCGGCCAGCCGCTCCGGGTCGTCGTCGTTGAACTCCACCAGATTGATGCCGCGGATCGCCGCCGCCTGGCGGGTGGCCGTGGCGGTCTCGCCCTGGGCGGCGTCGCCGGCGCTCTCCCCGGCGGGGAAGAATTCCGCCACGCTGTCCCAGACGAAGTCCTCCATGGCCAGCAGCAGCACCTTGTCGTCCACCGTCTCGATGGAGGTGGGCTTGGCGGAGCTGGCCATCAATGCCTTGGCGTCGCGCAGGGCGTCCATGAAGCCCGCGTAGCGCACGTTGACCAGGGTCGAGTGCTTGGGGATCGGCAGCACGTTGAGTACCGCCTCGTCGAGAAAGCCCAGCGAGCCCTCCGAGCCGCACAGCAGGCTGTTCATGTCGAGCCGGCCCTGGTCGTCGCGCAGGTGCGCCAGGTCGTAGCCGGTCAGGCAGCGGTTGAGCGGCGGAAAGGTGGCGCGAATCTGCTCGGCCTGGGTGTCGATGATCGTCCGGGCGGTGCGGTAGGCCGCGCCGGTGACGTCGTCGCGCTCACAGAGGCGTTCGAGCTCGCTATCCGTCACCGGGCGACTCAGGAGTCGCTCGCCGCCCAGCAGCACGGTCTCGAGCTCCAGGACGTGGTCGCGGGTCTTGCCGTACTCGCAGCTGCCCTGGCCGCTGGCGTCGGTGGAGATCATGCCGCCGATGGTGGCGCGGTTGGAGGTGGAGAGGTCCGGGGCGAAGAAGAGCCCATGGGGCTTGAGCGCCGCGTTGAGCTGGTCCTTGACCACGCCGGCCTGGACGCGGACCCGGCGGTTCTCCGCGTCGATGTCGAGAATCCGGTTCATGTGCCGGGAGACGTCCACCACCAGGCCGTCGGTGAGCGACTGGCCGTTGGTGCCGGTGCCGCCGCCGCGGGGGGTGAGCACCACCTGGCGATGCTCTACCTGGCCGGCGAGGTGGGCGATGCGCTCGAGATCCTCGCCGCCCCTGGGGTAGAGCGCCGCCTGGGGCAGGCGCTGGTAGATGGAGTTGTCGGTGGCGAGCACCGTGCGGTCGGCGTAGTCCGGGGCGATCTCGCCCTCGAAGCCGGCGGCCTTGAGCGCCTCGAGAAAGCGAAGATAGGGCGCGGCAGGCTCGGGAGCGGTGCCGGCGTCGGTGGTGTCCAGTCGTGCGATCATGGAAGTCAGCGTCGGGGGGATAAGGAGAATGCCCTTACTTTACCGCGAGAGGGCGGTGAGGCGCATCCCGCCGTGGCCGGTGGCCACGGCGGGAGGCCGGTTTGCCTTGGGTCAGGCGTTGCCGGCGGTGGCCAGGGGAGCGGCCGAAGCGCGCCCCGCCCGTGCGCTCCAGACCAGGGTGGCGAGAAACAGCCCCAGGCCCAGGAGATCCAGCGCCAGCTGGCCGTGGGGCCAGAGCATCAGCGCCCCGATGGGGAACACGGCCAGGCGCAGCCACCAGGGCAGCTCGTGCTCCAGGAAGCCCTCCAGGCCCGCGATGATGGCGTAGATGCCGAACAGGGCGAAGGCGAACACCTTGAGCATCTCGGCGGGGGAGCCGGTGATCAGCGGCGACCAGACGAACAGCAGGGGAATGATGTAGAGCCCCTTGGCGATCTTCCAGGCGGTGAAGCCGGTGCGCATCGGCGGCGTTCTGGCGATGGCCGCGGCGGCAAAGGCCGTGAGACACACCGGCGGGGTGACGTTGGAGTCCTGGGAGAGCCAGAAGATCACCATGTGGGCCGCCACCAGCAGCATGGTGAGGGTGTGGGGCGAGAGCGCCTGTTCGTAGAGCTGGCTGCGGAAGTCGTCGGGCACCAGGGTGAGCAGCTCCCGGGCGCTGGCGGCGTCCATGGGCGCACTCAGGGCCTCCACGCTCTCCGGGGCGGCGAGCATGAAGATCGCCTTTGCCTGCTCGGGCAGCTGGCCGGCCATCAGCAGCTCCACCAGCTGGCCGTGGGCCATCAGGCCGTAGAGGGCCGGCGCCGAAAGGGTGCCGAGCACGATGTAGGCGGCGGTGACCGGCAGGCCCATGCCCAGCACCAGGGAGGCGATGGCGATCAGCACGATGGTGATCAGCAGGCTGCCGCCGGCCCAGTCGGCGATCATCAGCGAGAAGGTGTTGCCGATGCCGGTGGTGGAGACCACGTTGACGATCAGCCCCACGGTGAGCAGCAGGACCGCCGTGGTGATCATGTTGCGGGTGCCGAGCACCAGGGCTTCCATGACCGCCGTCGGCGTCATGGGGTTGCGGGACAGCCAGGAGGCCACCACCACCGAGAGGATGGCGATGCCGGCGGCGTAGGTGGGGGTGAAGCCGTGGATCAGCGCGGCCACCAGCACCACCAGCGGCAGGAGGAAGTGCCAGCCGCCCTTGAGCACCTCGAGGAAGCGCGGCGCCTCTTCGGTCTCGATATGTTGGGCGCCGCTGCGCTTGGCCTCGATGCGTACGAACATCGCCACCGAGAGGAAGTAGAGCAGCGCAGGCAGGGCCGCCACGCCGATGATGGTGAGGTAGGAGACCTGGGTGTAGGAGGCCATGATGAAGGCGCCGGCACCCATTACCGGGGGCATCAGCTGGCCGCCGGTGGAGGCCGCCGCCTCGACTCCGGCCGAGAAGCGCGACGGGAAGCCGGCCTTGCGCATCAGCGGGATGGTGATCACCCCGGTGGAGACGGTATTGGCCACGCTGGAGCCGGAGACCGAGCCCATCAGCCCCGAGGAGAAGACCGCCACGAAGCCGGGGCCGCCGACGAAGCGCCCGGCGGCGCAGCGGGCCAGCTCGATGATGAAGTCGCCGGCGCCGGAGCGTACCAGGAAGGCACCGAAGAGGATGAACATGAAGACGTAGGACCATGAAATGCGGGCGATGGAGCCCAGCATGCCGTCGCCGCCCAGGTAGCTGCGGAACAGCACCGTCTCCCAGGAGAGCCCGGGGAAGCCGAACACCCCGCTCACATGGCGACCCCACCAGGCCACGTAGGTGATCGCCACCAGGCAAAGCAGGGGGATGAACCAGCCGGTGGTGCGGCGGGCGAACTCCAGGATCAGTGCCAGGGCGACGATGGAGACGATCCAGTCGGCGGTGGAGAAGCGTACCCCGCGGGCGTAGAGGGCGTCCTCGAAGCCGATCAGGTAGAAGGCGCAGCCCACCGCGGCCAGGCCGAGCAGGATGTCCACCGCCAGCACCAGCCGGGCGCCGCCGGCGGAGCGGGTCTTGAGCATGGGCACCGAGAGGGCGCAGAGCAGGCCGAACATGCCGAAGTGCAGGGCGCTGACCCACACCTCGGAGAGGGTGCCGAGGGTATTGAAGTAGAGATGCGACAGGGCCACGACGATGGCCAGGGCGAACAGCACCCGGCCGAGCCAGGGATGCTCGAGGCGCTCGGGGGCTTCGCTGGCGGCTTCGTCGCGCACCTCGGGAGTGGGCGTTGCGTTCATGGGCGTTCTCGCGGAGCTGGCGTGGATGGGAAGGCGTTGTCGGTGGTCAGGCTCGGGGCTTTGCGGCGACAGGCTTTCGGCGGTACGGGGCTGTTGCCGGCGACAGGCCGGCGAGGAGGCGCTGTGAACCCCTCCCTGGGCGCTACTTTTTCCTTCCCTGGAAAAAGACCTCCTCTTCGGCCTGCCCCCGGCGCCCCTTCGCAGGCTCAGTCCACCTGGAGCAAAAATCACAAGGGAGCGCAGCAGTAAATCAGCGTTTCCTTAGCCCTCGAGCAGATGCGCGGGGATCTCCAGTCCCTGCTCCTCGAAGTAGCGGGCGGCGCCGGGGTGCAGGGGCATGGGCAGTCCGTCGAGGGCCTTCTCCAGGGCCATGTCACGGGTCGCCGGGTGGATGTTGTTGAGGAAGGGCAGGTTCTCGAACATCGCCTTGGTGATCTGGTAGACGTGCTCTTCCGGGACGTCGGCGTTGACCACCAGGATATTGGGCTGGGCGATGGTCTGGACCGGCTCGTCCTGGCCCGGGTAGGTGCCGGCGGCGATCTCGTAGGGGGTCCACACCGGGTAGTCGGCGTTGATGCGCTCGAGCTGCTCGTCCGTCACGCTCAGGATGGAAATATCGCTGCCCATGTTGGCGAAGGCGCTGGTCACCGCGGAGGCGGGCACCCCGGCAGGGATGTTCATGCCGTCGATGTTGCCGTTCTGCATGGAGTCGGCGCTGGGGCCATAGCCCAGGTAGGCGAGGTTCATTTGCTCGGGGTCGATCTCGAGACCGGCAAGAATCTGCCGACCGGAGCCTTCGGTGCCGGAGTTGCGGGCGCCGATGGAGAAGCCGCGGCCGTAGAGGTGGGTCAGGTCGTCGATGGTGCCGCTCTCCACCCGGTTGCTGCGCATCACGAAGTGCTCGACGTTTTGCCACAGCATGGAGACGGAGCGCACGTTGTCGTAGGCCTGGGGCACCGGGCCCTCGCCGTGCCAGGCCCAGGCGCCGTAGAGGGCCTGGAGGATGCCGAACTGGGCCTGGTTGTCGTCCATCAGGCGCAGGTTTTCGGCGGAGCCGGCGGAGCTGATGGCGGAAACCGAGAGGTTGTGGGTCGGCTCCAGCTTGACGCGGACCAGGGTGGAGAGGGCAACGCCCACCGGGTAGAAGGTGCCGCCGGTGGTGGCGGTGCCCATGATGTACTGGCCCCCTTCGCTGCCGTTGTCGGCGCTGGCGCTGGCGGTCGCGGCGCCGAGACCGAAGGCGGCGGCGGTGGCGAGGCAGAGGGTGGACTTGAGGAACTGGCGCTTGTGCATGGCGGGTCTCCGTGTGCTGAACGTTATGGTTGTGACACGCCCTGACATAGCGACAAGCCTGCCAGCTTCGGTGGCAGGCATTGCGTTTCAGTGGGTTGCGTTGGAAGGCCGCGAGGCGGCCGGGGCCCTGCCGGGCGGCGTCGGCAACTTTTCGCCGAGGCTGGCGGGGCCCATCGGCAAGATCTTGCCGATGGGCAGGGCGGGGTCAGGCGTCGTCGTCGCCGAGGAAGGCCTCGCGGCGCAGGCCGTGTTTTTGCATCTTCTGGTTGAGGGTGCGGCGCGGCAGCTCCAGCTCCTCCATCACCGCCTGGATGTTGCCGCCGTGGCGGCCCAGGGCGGCGCGCAGCAGGGCCGCCTCGAAGGCGGCCACCTGGGCGGCCAGGGAGCCGTCGCCCTCGGCGGCGGCGTCCAGGCAGGGGATCTCGAGGCCGAGGATGAAGCGGGTGGCGGCGTTGCGCAGCTCGCGCAGGTTGCCCGGCCAGGCGTGACGCTCCAGGGCCTGGAGCAGGGCGGCGTCTGGCTCGCGCCTGGGGCGGTCGTGGACCTCGGCGGCCTGGTGGCAGAAGTGGCGGAAGAGCCGGGCGATGTCCTCGCGGCGCTCACGCAGCGGAGGCAGGACCAGCTCGGCGATGGCCAGCCGGTAGTAGAGGTCCTCGCGGAAGCCCCCCTCGGCGGCCAGGGCCAGCAGGTCCACCTTGGTGGCCGCCACTACCCGAAGGTCGACCCGCTGCACGGCGTTGCTGCCCAGGCGGGTGATCTCGCCCTCCTGCAGGGCGCGCAGCAGCTTGACCTGGGCGGTCAGTGGCAGCGACTCCACCTCGTCGAGGAACAGCGTGCCGCCGCTGGCGTGCTCCAGCTTGCCGATACGTCGTTCCTGGGCGCCGGTGAAGGCGCCCTTCTCATGGCCGAACAGCTCCGACTCGATCAGCTCCGGGGCCAGGGCGCCGCAGTTGAGGGCCACGAAGGGGGTGTCGGGGCCGGGGCCGAGGTCGTGGAGGCAGCGCGCCACCACCTCCTTGCCGCTGCCGGTTTCGCCGTGCACCAGCACGTTGGCGCGCACCGGGGCCAGGTTGGCGAGCTGGTCGCGCAGGCGCTGCATGGCCGGCGCTCTCCCCAGCAGCCGGGCGGCCAGGTCGCCCTCGCGCAGGGCGTGGCGCAGCCGGCGGTTCTCAAGGGCCAGGCGGCGCCGTTCCAGGGCGCGGCGCACGCACTCCTCCAGGCGCTCCGGGGCGAAGGGTTTCTCGACGAAGTCCCAGGCGCCGGCCTGCATCGCCGCCACCGCCATGGGCACGTCGCCGTGGCCGGTGATCAACACCACCGGGGGCGGCTCCTCCAGGCGCTGCACTTCGTCCAGCAGCGCCAGGCCGTCCATGCCGGGCATCTTCACGTCGCTGACCAGCACCCCGCAGGCGTCGCCGGCGGTGAGCGCCGCCAGGGCCGCGGAGGCCTCGGCGAAGGGGCGCACCGCCAGGTCCGAGACCTCGAGCCACTGGCCGAGCGACTCGCGCACGTCGGGGTCGTCATCCACCAGCCAGATCGGCAGGTCGTCAGCGCTCGCCATGGGGCTCTCCTGGGGCAGCGGGGGCGGCGGGCAGGCTTACCCGGAAGCGGGCACCGCCCTCGGGGCGGTTCGCGGCGCTGATGCGCCCGCCCAGGTCCTGGACGATGCCGAAGCAGATGAACAGCCCCAGCCCCAGGCCGTCGCCCACCGCCTTGGTGGTGAAGAAGGGATCAAAGAGGTGCGACAGGGCGGCCTCCTCGATGCCCGGTCCGTTGTCGGCCACCTCGAGCACCACCCACTCGCCCTGGTAGTGCAGGCCGATCTCGAGGCGCGGCGCGGCGGCGCCGCCCAGGGCGTCGAGGGCGTTGCGCAGCAGGTTGGTGAGCAACTGCTCGAGGCGCAGCGGGTCGCCCAGCACCCGCGGCGGCGGCCCCGGGGGCTCGGGGCGCTCCAGGGTCACCCCCTGCTCGACGAGGCGTTCGTCGAGCAGCTCCAGCACGAAGTCGAGCCGCTCGGCCAGGTCCACCGGCTCCTGGCGGTCGCCGCGGCGGGCAAACAGCTTGAGCTGGCGGATCAGGGCGTCCTGGCGCTCGCACAGCGCCTGGATGCGCTGGAAGTTGGCCTCGGCGGCCTCCGGACGGCCGCGGGCGAGCAGCCGCTCGCCGTTGGCGGCGAAGGTGCGGATGCCCGACAGCGGCTGGTTGAGCTCGTGGGCGATGCCGGCGGCCATGGTGCCAAGGGCGGCCAGCTTGCCCGCCTGGACCAGTTCCGCCTGGGCCGCTTCCAGCTCCTGGGTGCGCGCCGTAACCCGCGCCTCCAGGCGCTCGTTGGCTTCCTGAATGATCCGGGCCTCGCGGTCGCGAAGCCGCTGGCGCTTCTGGCGCTCGCGCAGCCAGAGCCCCAGCAGTAGCAGGGCGAGGGTGGCGCCGGCGGCGGCCAGCAAGGTGTTGCGGGCGCTGACGTAGAGCGGTCGCACCGGTGCCAGGTAGTGCATGGTCCAGCCCAGGGTGGCCTGAGGCAGGCCCAGGTCGAGGAAGCGCTCGCCAAGGCCGTCGCCACCGGTGCGCAGGGTGCCGTCGGCCAGGCGCTCGCCCAGGGGGCGCAGCGGCTCGTCGAGGAACTGGCGCTGGTCGCGGATCTCCCCCAGGGCGTCGGGCGAGAGCTCGCCGAGGCGGCGGTAGCGCCACTCCGGGCGGCTGGAGAGGATCACCACGCCGTTGGCGTCGGAGAGCAGCACCTTCTCGCCGGCGCGCCGCCAGCTTTCCTGCAGCGACTCCAGTGAGACCTTGAGGACGAGCACGCCCAGGGGCGCGCCCTCGGCTCCGCCGGTCACGGCGGAGGAGACGAAGTAGCCTGGCCGGCCGGTGGTGCTGCCGATGGCGAAGAATTCGCCGCGGCCCGCTTCCATGGCATCGCGGAAGTAGGGGCGGAAGGCGTAGCGATGACCGAGGAAGCTGTCGTCCGTGGCATGGTTGCTGGCCGCCACGGTCACTCCCTCGGCATCCATCAGGAAGATCGCCTCGGCGCCGGAGCGATCGGCCACCTCAGCCAGGTGAGCGTTGACCTGGGCATCGAAGATGCCCACCTCGTCGATCAGTGCCGCCTGCACCAGGGGCTGGCCGGCCAGCAGTCCCGGCAGGTAGGCGAAGCGCTCCAGGGCCCCCTGCAGCGTGGTGGTGTAGAGCGCCAGGCGCGTCTGGGCGTGGCGTTCGGCTTCGTGCGCCGCCTGGGCGTACTGCCACTGCCACACCGACCAGAGCCCAGCGGCCACCAGCAGCGCGAGGCCGCCCAGCAGGGTGAGGCGCCAGGTGCGCGGCGTCACGTCGTCCTTCCCGAAAGCGGCAGCAGGCGGGGCAGGGCGGTGAGGCGGATGGTATCGGCAGTCGGCATGGGCAGGATGCGGCTCTTTGATGGTTGGCGGGACATCGACCTGGCCCTAGCCCGGATATTTCATCAGGCATGAAAAAGGCGGCTGAAAATCGGTTATGATTCAAGGGCCTAATCCAGGATCAACCGCTACAGCCGCCATGACGAAATGTACCATGCCGACCGCCTCCTTTCCACGCTGTAAAGGCCGTCAGGTCACCGCCAGTTTCGACGGTGGCGAGATCACCTCCGATGGTGGCGCCCTGCTGCTTCGCCAACTGGATCGTGAAATGGGGCTGACCCGTACCATCGCGCGCCGCCTGGAGGATGCGCGGGCTGCGCGCCGTTGTCGGCATCAGGCCGAGACCATGCTCCGGCAGCGGGTCTTTGGCCTGGCGCTGGGCTACGAGGACCTCAACGACCACCACGCCCTGCGTCGCGACATCGCCTTGCAGACCGCGGTCGGTACCGACGACGTGCTGGCCAGTCAGGCGACGCTGTGTCGCTTCGAACAGCAGGCCAGTCGCCAGTGGGCGGTGGCAATCCAGGAGGAGATCGTCGAGCAGTTCATCCGCTCCTTCCGGCGACTGCCGAAGAAGCGGTTGATCCTCGACTTCGATGCCACCGACGATCCGGTGCATGGCGAGCAGCTCGGTCGGCACTTCTCCGGCTTCTACAACGGGTACTGCTTCCTGCCGCTCTACGTCTTCTGTGGCCAGCAGTTGCTGGTCAGCTACCTGCGCCCGGCCTATCGCGATGCGGCCCACCATGCCGGCGCCATCCTGGCCCTGCTGGTGCGGCGGCTGCGTCAGGCCTGGCCCGAGGTGAAGCTCGTCTTCCGCGGCGACAGTGGCTTCTGTCGACCACTGATCCTGGCCTGGTGTGAACGCCATGGTGTCGAGTACATCGTTGGCCTGGCGACCAACAGCCGCCTCGAGAAGCTGTCACTGGATATTCGCTAGGAGTCGGCGATTCGCTGGGAGGCTGAGCGTACCAAGCAGCGTCACTTCGGACGCATCGACTATGCGGCCCACAGCTGGAAGCGCCCGCGACGCAAGGTAGTGGTCAAGGCCGAGACCAGCTACCGCGGTTTCAACACCCGTTACGTGGTGACCAACCTGCACGGCAGTCCGCAGTGGCTTTATGACCACCGCTACTGCCCGCGCGGTGACATGGAGAACCGCATCAAGGAGCAGCAATGGCTGTTCGCCGACCGCACCAGCTGCCATGACTGGTGGCCCAACCAGTACCGACTGCTACTGGCCGGTCTGGCCTACCTGCTGCTGGAACGGCTGCGCCGGGTGTACCTGAAGCGCACCGCGTACGCCACGGCCCAGGTCACCACCCTGCGCCTGAAGTTGCTGAAGATCGGTGGCGTGGTGATCCGCAATACCCGGCGCGTCCGCCTGATGCTGAGCAGTCACTACCCCGATCAGGATCTCTTCCAGAAGCTCGCTCGCAAGCTGGTGCCGGGATGACCGGTGCGGTGCTGTCCCCGGCACGGAATAAACACTGGGGGAAAGGGGGCAGTGTGCTCAAACGGCGGGAAATCGATCAAAAACTGACCAACATGATGCGCTGTGGGGTGCGTTCGGCGAATCAACAACCAGAGAGCACCGACTGGCGGCGCTCATGAAATATCCAGGCTAGGGGGCATGATTCCTATCCTACCGCATCGGCACGATATCGGAGGTGACGCTACCGTTATCGCATCGGACAATTGGCCCGTTCATGGCTGACCTCCCTGCGGGCTGAAGCGTGACAGCCAGGCCTGGTACTCCTGGGCATCGAAGCGTTTCTCATGGCGAGCATCGCCGAACAAGCGCGGATGAATGCTCGGATGATCCTTGATACGTATGGGCTCGATAATGGCGGCGACATGGCGGTAGTCGTCCAGGGCGGCATTGAGGTCCGGGTTTTCGTTATCGCCGAGCTGCGGCATGGGGCCTGCGCGCAAAATGACGCCGCCGTTATAGTCCAGCACCGGCAGGTCATCCATCTCGGCCTTGACATGCTCAAGGCCACCCAGGCGTTCCAACCAGGAATCGGAGAGAATGGTCAGCCAGTCGACGCCCTTGGGGCCGCGATGCAGGTTTAACGAGTGCGTTGAGAATCCATTGATTTGCAATCCGGGAAAGCGCTGACCGAATTTGTATTCGAGAATAACGGCTTCAGTGCTTCTTTCGTAACCAAAAGATCGGCCAAGCCAAAAGCCGGCATAGCCATGCCCGGGCTTTAGCTTGTCGCACCACTGCTGCACCAAGGCGGGTAGCTTCTGTTCGCGCTCGATAAAGAAATCGATAGGGAACTGGCAGTGTAAAGTGCTGACTTCTCCGCGATCATCATGTGCGGGATGTTTTCCCAACACTTCAAATACATGATTATCAGCATCGCTACGAAGCTTGCCGCCATGATAGACGAACTCCCATTCGCCGCGTCCATAGGTGGGCAGCCAGTCGAAGGGGGTGATATAGCTATCGAAGCCCTTGAGCTTTTTCCACTTGCCGGTAGTGGGGTTGGTGGTCCAGGTGAGCTGGTCGCCGACCAGATCGCGGTAGTCGGCCAGAATATCCAGTACCGCCTGGCGCTTATCCTCCTGCTGGGAGCCGGTAAAGAACATTGCCACGCCCAGGCAGATCTTGAACAGCACGCCGTTGTCCGTTTCGACGGTCAGCAACTGGTCGAGAGGTGCGTTGATTACATCAGGCATCCCTGCCATGGCGGTCTCCATGCGTCAGGCCTGGTCGGCATGCCAGGTGATGGCGGTAATGTCGGCGCGCAGTTCCACCAGCGCATGCTGCTCGCCTGCGCGGCCGCGCAGGCGCCAAGGGTCGCCGCGCTCGATCAGTTCCAGGGTGTGGAAGTGGGGCAGCAGCTTTTCCTCGGCCAGCTCACGCTCCACCAAGGGCCAGCTTTCCCCCTCCTGAATGCGCACCTCGATCTCGCCCTGGGTATGAAACACCATGGTGCCCGGCCCCCAGAACGGCGTGATATCCGATTGCAGCGACCAGTCGCCGTCGCGGCAGATCACTCGAATGGCCGTGTCATCGATTTCCACTCGCTCCAGTTCGATATCGGGGAACAGCTGCTTGGGGAACCACTCCAGGGCAAACGTTGCGCCGCTCGCTGTTGGCTCGCTCATGGCTGACCTCCTTGAGGGCTAAAGCGTGCCAGCCAGGCTTGATACTCCTGGGCATCGAAGCGTTTTTCGTGCCGATAGCTAGGAGAAAGGGTTGGGTGAATTCCCTGATGATCCTTGATACGAATAGGCTCGATAATGGTGGCGACACGTCGGTAGTCGGCCAGGGCGGCATCGAGGTCAGGGTTTTCGTTATCGCCGAGCTGCGGCATGGGGCCGGCGCGCAGGATGGCACCGCCGTTATAGTCCAGTACCGGCAGGTCGCCCATTGCCTCCTTGACGTCTTCTACGCCACCCAGACGTTCCAACCACGAATCGGAGAGAATGGTCAGCCAGTCGCCCCCTTTTGGGCCACGGTGCAGATTAAATGAATGCTCGCTGAACTGATTAATTTGCAATCCAGGAAAACGCTGGCCAAACCTGTATTCGAGAATCACAGCCTCATCACTTTTTTCATACCCAAAAGAACGACCTAGCCAAAAGCCGGCATAGCCATGCTCAGGCTTGAGCTTGTCACACCAGCGCTGTACCAAAGCGGGTAGCTTTTCCTCCCGCTCGATAAAGAAATCGATAGGAAACTGGCAATATAAACGGCTAAGTTGGCCTTTTTCATCGGCACTTGGCCGCTTTCCAAGAACAACAAAGCTATGCTCATCAGCATCGCTACGCCGCTTGCCACCATGGTAGACGAACTCCCATTCGCCGCGTCCATAGGTGGGCAACCAGTCGAAGGGGGTGATATAGCTATCGAAGCCTTTGAGCTTTTTCCACTTTCCGGTGCTGGGGTTGGTGGTCCAGGTGAGCTGGTCGCCGACCAGGTCGCGGTAGTCGGCCAGAATGTCCAGCACTGCCTGGCGCTTCTCTTGCTGCTGGGAGCCGGTAAAGAACAGTGCCACGCCCAGGCAGATCTTGAACAGCACGCCGTTATCCGTTTCGACGGTGAGCAGCTGATCGATGTCCTGTTGCTGATCCATAACCTATATCTCCATCTAAAGTCACCAGGCAGGCGCCCTGCCCAAAGATTCCAGTGTTCTGTTGGCCCCGGTTCTGGCCAGTGAAGCTCCTTTTCGCCCACGAGTGACAAACAGCAGCCCCATGGCTACTGCAACGGTCGCGACGCCGCCCGCAACGCCGAGCCAGGATCTGTCCCTCTGTTCCAGCCGGTCCCGATAGATTTCCGTAGCGGGTTGGGTTTCAGGTGCATACTCAGTCTGACGCGGGCCATCGCAGCCACAGCGCTCTGGAGTTAGCAATTTCAGCTTGTCTTGTTCTCCTGCTATCTCTCGATAAGCATCTTCTTGCCCTTCCCCCCAATCATCCGGCGGAAACTTGACCTCGATGACCCCCAGCAGATTGTCTTGGGTGGGCTTTTTGCCGGGGTCGCGCAGCGCCACGGCATCGGGAATGCGCATATCGCCGCGGGTATAGCTTTCGACTTCGTCCTTCACCATGCCTGCCGCGACTCCCGCGGCGATATTCAAACCTTTGACGCGGTTGATGGCATGGCCGAAGCTGCGGATCGGCTCTATCGTCTCCAGGCCCTCGGCGTCCTTCCTCAGCAGCGGTGAGGGCGGCGAACTCTTCATGTAGTAGGGTACCTGCACGCGCAGGCCGGTGTCGCACTGCCTGTTGAGCTTGGTGATACCTGAATCGACACAGCTCTGCTTGAGTTTTATGCCTCCCTGGCCCTCGTTGGGCACCACGTTACAGGTACAGACGAAACTGCAAACGATGCCCAGGCGGCTTTCGATGTCGTTGTCCAGCGGGCACTGCTGGGCGCCGTTGTCGCTCATGAATGCGTTCCTTCTCGTGATGCTGGGTCCATCTGGGGGCCTTCGGGCAGCCAAGCGGGATCATGGTGGTGGCGGTCGGGCAGCTTGCCGTAGGCATGGGCTTGCCAGTTGGCGAGGGTTGCCGTCAGGCCGTGCCGCGCCAGGTCCTGCTGAAAGTCGTCACGCCGTTCCGGGTGCGAACAGCTGGTCACCGCCAGCAGACAGAAATGCGCGGCTTCGTCACGGCTGGGCAGGGTGTCGGCGTTGAGCGCCGTCAGGCGATCCACGGCATCGGCCACTCGCGCCTTGATGCTGGGGCTGTCCAGGTGCATCAACCAGGCACCGGCCTCGAGCAGCAGCCGCTGCTGGGTATCGCCAATCAGCTCCTGGCGGTAAAGCGGTCGTAATGCCCGTTGATGGCGTGCCTGGATTTTCCACCACGGCGCTGCCGGCAACGGGGCCTGAGCGCGCTCCTCCGCTGGGTGCTCGGCAGCATGTCGCACGGTGAAGCCGCCAGCGGAGCGGTAATTGACGGACGTGACGGGACCGAACCATTGGCGGTATTCATGGCCGTCGAAGGCATTGAGGAAGTGCGGCAGCACGTCCGAATCGTAGAAGCGGAACAGCACTTCATCGCCTTGCGGATTCAGGATCGTCAGCCAGCGGCGGTAGTGCGTGGCCAGTGCCTCGGGCGTTGCCTGGCTGGCCAGCAGCAGCCCCCAGTTGAGCGTGGGCCGATCATCAAGTAGCCACTTCAGAAAGGGGTCGGCCGGAGAGGTTCTTGCCACGATGGGCGAGACTTCCAGCAGGTGGGCGAAGGGCGTACCCAGATAAAGCGCCACGCTGCTGGTGCTGTGAGGCGAGCGGCGATACCACTGCCGACGCAGATCGGGCAGTGCCGCGTCCAGCAGGATATGGGTGCAGGCAGGTAGCGTACTCACTGGCGGCCTCCCGGCGACTTGAGCGTATCGGCACAGATATCGCAAAGTGCCTTGCCGCTGCTGGCCGCTCGCTGAAGCGCCAGTATCTGGCCTTCCGTTTCGGCAAACGCGGTGGGCTGCTGATGCGCCTTGAGCGTCACGTCTTCGCTGCGTTCGGGGATGGCCTCGCCGGGCAGGCGCGGCGCTTCGGCCTGTTGGCCGCTGCCCGTGCCGGGGCTGCCGCCGGCGTTGACCTTGATCCAGGGGCCGACGATGGTCACCCCAGAGGCATCGAGCTTGATAAAGCTGCCACCGGCCTTGAGGGTGATCTCGCGGCCGGCGTTGAGCACGACCTTCTGGCCGGCCTTGATATGCAGTTCGCGTCCGCTCTCGGTCAGCCAGGCCTGGCCGGCCTCGAGGTGCAGGCTGCCGTGCACGGTGAGGTGCTGGCCACCCTCGCCCTTCACTTGGGTGTGGCGCTGGCCGTGCACCGTGAGGTGGTCGTCGCCGTGGATCTCGCCGAGGCGGTGGCGCTCGACGGTGAGGTGGCTGTCGCGGCGGATGGTCTCGGTACGGTCGTTGAGGGTCAGCAGTTCCAGGTCCTTCTGGGCGTGGAGCCAGATCTGCTCGGCGTCGGTCGCATCCTCGAAGCGCAGCTCGTTGAAGCCTTCCGCCTTGTGGCTCTGGGTGCGCAGCACGGTGCGGGTCTTGTGCTCGGGCAGCGCATAGGGCGGAGTGTTGACCGCGTGGTAGGTCCGCCCGGTGATGATCGGCTGGTCCGGGTCGCCCTCCAGGAAGCTGACGATCACCTCGTGCCCGATGCGCGGAATGGCCATGGCGCCGTAGCCGCCGCCGGCCCAGCTCTGGCTGACTCGCAGCCAGGCACTCGCTGTCTCGTTGGGCTCGGCGTAGCGGTCCCAGGGGAACTGCACCTTGACCCGGCCGTGTTCGTCGCAGTGGATCTCCTCGCCCTCGGGGCCGACCACGACGGCCACCTGGGGGCCGTCGACCCGCGGCCGGACGGGGGGCTCGGGGCGCCAGACGCGCTCAGCGGGGGCCAGCACCAGCTCGTTATAATAGCGGGTCATCTGGCCCTGGCCAGCCGCCTCCCCCTGGGCGACGCCATCCTCCTCCAGGGCCTGGGGCTGCTCGCCATGATGCACCACCGCCACCACCTGCCAGTCGCGGTTGAGGGCGTCGATATCGTGGTCGGTGAGGGTGAAGCACATTCCCGGGGCCAGTTCCGGCAGGTCGCTCTCGGCCTGGGCGGTATTGGCCTCGGCGCGCAGCGCCTCCAGGCGCACCCGGGTGAAGGGCACCCCCGAGGCATCGGCCTTGTAGCGGCCGGGGTAGTCGAAGTGCTCGTAGTCCTCCCGCTGGGCGTGCTCGCCGAGCCCCGGCGCCGGGTGCTCGTGAAGCTGGTCGTAGGCCGGGTTCTTGAAGGTGTAGTCCTTGAGCATCGCCGACGCCGGGCGCACCCGCGACACCTGGCGCAGCTTGCGGATATGGCGCCGCGGCGGGGTGCCGCCGGCGCGGCCGTGGTAGGTGCGCTCCCCCACCCTGGGCAGCAGCTGGGTGGCATCGATGAACACCAGCCGGTGGGCGCCACCTTCGGCATTCTCGAACTCATGGAGGTAGACGAGCCCTTCCTCGGCGGCCAGGCGCTGGAGAAAGGCCAGGTCGGTCTCACGGTACTGCACGCAGAACTCGCGCTCGGCGGGCTCGCGGGTCAGGGCGAAGGCCACGTCCGTCAGGCCGCGCTCGTCGCACAGGGTGGCGAGGATGTCCTGGGGCGGAACGTCCTGGAAGATCCGCGAGTTGTGTCGCAGGCCCAGGCGCCACAGCGCCGGGCGGATGACCAGGGTGTAGAAGGTGCGGCGGTGGCCGCGATCGCCGCGACCGAACTCGCTGACGATGCCATGGACGCGGCGCAGGGCCTCGCTGTCCTGCCACACTGTCAGGGTTGCCGGGCGGTCGAGGATGTCACTGGGGGAGAGGCTGTCGTCGCGGCTAGCGAAACGCACCTTGAGGGTGAAGGGCTGCGAGAGTGCCTCCTCCAGGGTGAAGTCGATCACCGCCAGGTCGGCCGCCTCGGCCCCGGCGAGTGCAAGGGTGAACTGGAGTCCGTTCTCAACGGCCATTCTTCCCTCCTGGAAGACGAATGAAGACGAACAGCGGCGGCTTCGCCGAATCGGCGGAGCGTGCCGCGACAGCAGGTTATCTTTCGTGCCCGACAACGCAAATGCAAAGCGGCACGAATGGGCGATGGCCGACAGCCCGTGCCAGCAATATCCTACACACCGCGTTTCCATCGCTCGGCGGGCCAGCGGTGGGCGATGGCTCGGCGATGCCGAGGCCTTCCGGGCGGACGGGAAAGGCGGCCGGCGTGGCGCCTGGACGGCCTTTTGCCTACAATGTTCCGCCGTTTTCCCGACCTTTCACCGTTTTCAGGGACAGGATGCCATGCTCGATCCCAAACTGCTGCGCAGCGACCTCGATGCGGTCGCCCAACGACTGGCCAAGCGGGGCTTCGCCCTGGACACCGCGCGTCTCGAGGCGATGGAGTCGCAGCGCCGCGAGCTGCAGACCGCCACCGAGACCCTGCAGAACGAGCGCAATACCCGCTCCAAGGCGATCGGCAAGGCCAAGGCGGCCGGCGAGGATATCCAGCCGCTGCTCGACGAGGTGAGCGACCTGGGCGACCGGCTGGACGCCGCCAAGGCGCGCCTGGCCGAGGTGCAGGCCGAGTGGGACACCCTGGTCAGCGGCCTGCCCAACCTGCCCCACGAGAGCGTGCCGCTGGGGGAGAGCGAGGAGGAGAACGTCGAGCTGCATCGCTGGGGCACGCCCCGGGAGCGGGACTTCGCGGTGCGCGACCACGTCGACCTGGGCGCCCTCAAGGGCGACCTGGACTTCGAGCTGGCGGCCAAGCTGACCGGCTCGCGTTTCGCGGTGATGCGCGGCCCCATCGCCCGCCTGCATCGGGCGCTGACCCAGTTCATGCTCGACAAGCAGACCCTGGAGCACGGCTATGAAGAGTGCTACGTGCCCTACATGGTCAACGAGGCGTCGCTCCACGGCACCGGGCAGCTGCCCAAGTTCGGCGAGGACCTGTTCCGCCTCGACGACGAGCGCGGCTTTCACCTGATCCCCACCGCCGAGGTGCCGCTGACCAACTTCGCCCGGGACGAGATTTTCGATGCCAAGGCGCTGCCGGTGAAGCTCACCGCCCACACGCCCTGCTTTCGCTCTGAGGCGGGCTCCCACGGCCGCGACACCCGCGGCATGATCCGCCAGCACCAGTTCGACAAGGTGGAGATGGTGCAGCTGGTGGCGCCCGAGACCAGCTACGCCGCGCTGGAGGAGATGCGCGGCCACGCCGAGGCGATCCTCCAGGCGCTGGAGCTGCCGTATCGGGTGGTGACCCTGTGCACCGGCGACATGGGCTTCGGCGCCGCCAAGACCTACGACCTGGAGGTGTGGCTGCCGAGCCAGGAGACCTACCGGGAGATCTCCTCGGTCTCCAACTGCGAGGACTTCCAGGCGCGGCGCATGCAGGCGCGCTTCCGCCACCCGGAGCAGAAGAAGCCGCAGCTGCTGCACACCTTGAACGGCTCCGGCCTGGCGGTGGGCCGCTGCCTGATCGCGGTGATGGAGAACCACCAGAACGCCGATGGCTCCATCACCGTGCCCGAGGCGCTGCGGCCCTATATGGGCGGGGTCGAGACCATCAACGCTTGACCGGGCTTCGCCCGGAGCTGTAAGCCATAAGCTTTGAGCTGTAAGAACACCCCCGGCCATCTCCCTGGCTGGGGGTGATTCGTTATGGGTAGGGTGATATTCCGGCTTACGGCTTACGGCTGTGGTTCGATCCCCCAGCTGACGCTGACGCCGGCTTCGATGGTGATGGTGCCGGGGCGGTACTCCGCCTGGGGCGCGCTTTCCCGGGCGTCGGCGCTCATTGCCATCATGCGCGGCGCAAAGGCCGGCGATCGGGTCTCGCTGACGCTGAACACCGGGCCCAGGCCGATGTCCAGGGTCTCGGCCATCAGTTCGGCCTTGTGGCGCGCCTTCTCCAATGCCTTGACCAGCGCCTCGTCGGTGGCCGCCTCGCGGTCGGCGAGGTCGTAGGTCACGCCGTCCAGGGCGTTGACCCCGGCGGCGGTCAGGGCGTCGAGCAGGGCCGGCAGCCGCTCCAGCTCCGCCACCTTGACCTCGAAGGGCCGCTCGAGCCGGGTACGCACCAGCGGCTCCCGGTCGCCGCGCTCGTCCCGCGGCACGGCGATGTGTTCGGGGTGCACGTTGAGCGAGCCGGCGGTGATGGCGTCGCGCTCGACGCCCGCCGCCTCCAGGGTGCCGATCAGCTCGGCGGCGCGGCTCTCCAGCCGGTCGCGGGCCTCGCGCAGGGCCTCGGGGTCGGTGACGACGTCGTCCTGGCGGGCGATGGCGGGGGTGCGCTCCCACAGCCTGGCGCTGAGGGTGGCGCGGTCGGGCACCACCTCCAGCTGGGCCTCGGCCTGAACGTCGAGCCGCGAGCGGGTATCGCCGGCCTGCGCCGCCGCGGCGAGCAGCGGGGCGGTGACCAGCAGGGCGCCGAACAGCAGGTGTCGGGGGCGGAAGGGATGGGTAAATGACATAGGGCCTCCTTGCGGGTGGGGTGAGCGCGACGTTGGTGGATAGGGTGTCGGTCAGGGGCGTCGCGTGCTGTTTGGAAGCGTCACGCCTGCCGGGGTTCCGTCGCCTGCCGGATGTCCACGTTTTGTGCACCGTTGTGCGGCCGGGCGTTTGTCTCTTGCCGCCGCAGTCGGCATCATGAGAGTGCCCACGGCCGAAGGGATATTGGCATGCCCGAGAGCAATCACGAGGCGCCGCGCAGCATACCGCTCAACCTGACGCTGGCGCTGGCCGCCCTGGTGGTGATCGTTGCCGGGCTCAAGGCCGGCGCTAGCCTGGTGGTGCCGCTGCTGCTGGCGGTGTTCATCGCGGTGGTGTGCACCGCACCGGTGCAGTGGCTCAACCGCCTAGGGTTGAGCCTGCGCCTGGCGGTGTGGCTGACCCTGGTGGTGATCGGCGCCATTCTTCTGCTGCTGGCCCTGCTGCTGGTGAACAGCTTCGGCACCTTCGTCGATGCGCTGCCCGGTATCGAGGAGCGTCTCAACGACCTCTATCTCGATCTGCTGCAGGGGCTGGCCGGCATGGGGCTGGCCATCGACACCGGCCGGGTGGCCGATATGCTGGATATCGAGGTAGTCCAGACCTGGGTGCCGAAGGTGATCGGCGAGCTGGGCAACCTGGTGATGCAGTCGGTGATCGTGGGCCTGCTGGTGGTGTTCATGCTCTTCGAGACGCTGAACATTCGTGACAAACTGACCCGCGCCCTGGCCAACCCGGCGCCCAGCCTGCGGCGTTTCAGCGAGTTCAGTCGCACGCTCAAGCGCTACCTGGCGGTGAAGACGCTGATCAGCCTGGCCACCGGGCTGCTGGTGTGGATCGCCTGCCGGCTGGTCGGCGTGGACTTTCCGCTGCTCTGGGCGGTGCTCGCCTTCGCCCTCAACTTCATTCCCAATATCGGCTCGGCGCTTGCGGCGATTCCGCCGGTGCTGTTGCTGCTGGTTTCCCAGGAGGGCGGCGTGCTGCAGGCGCTGGTGCTGGCCTCAGCCTATCTGGTCATCAACTTCGTGCTTGGCAACCTGGTGGAGCCCAAGGTGATGGGGCGGGCGCTGGGGCTCTCCACCCTGGTGGCCTTTCTCTCGCTAGTGGTATGGGGCTGGGTGCTGGGGGTCGTCGGCATGCTGCTCTCGGTACTGCTGACCATGACCCTGAAGATCGCCCTAGACAGCCACCCCGAGACCCGCTGGATCGCCCATCTGCTGGGCCCCGGGGAGCGCTTCATCGATGACGAGCCCACCGCCGAGAAGGCCGATCGGCCGCCGTCCGAGCGCGGGCGGCCGTCCTGAGTGGCGATGGAGGCTATCGCTCGTTGGGTGACGTTGCCTAGAACGCCATCGCCCCGGCAATAGCCGAGGCGATGGCGTAGGGTGCTAACCCGGAGCGGGGCGGTGGCGATCAGCCGTTCTGATCGATGAACTGCGCCAGCTGCGACTTGGACTGGGCGCCCACCAGGGAGGCGACCTTGGTGCCCGACTTGAACAGCATCACGGTGGGGACACCACGCACGCCCTGCTCGGCGGCGATTTCCGGCGCGTCGTCAACGTTGATGCTGACGACCTTGAGGTTGCCGGAACGCTCCTCGGCGACCTCGTCGATCACCGGCGCCATCACCTTGCAGGGACCGCACCACGGGGCCCAGAATTTCAGCAGCACGGGCTTGTCTGCCTTGAGGACTTCCTGCTCGAAGTTGGCATTGGTGACATCGACGTTGTTGGCCATGTGATTCTCCAGTTACGTTGCGCTGCATCGAGCGAAAGATTCGGCGTGGCGTCCACGCCCGGTCGGCAGATGGTAGCGGTCGGCCGGGTTGCTGGCAAATGCGCCCTGCCCATGACCTTCATAGTAGAGGGTGATAGGTAGGCAGCGTTCAGAGGGTCTCCCCCCGGCGTCTTATATGCTATAAAGTAATCATATAGTGTGCGGTTATTTCAATAAAGCATTAATGGTCGGTCCTTGGCGCGCCAGCCGCGGCCGGTCCTGGTGGTAACGGGAGGCAGTACCCTCATGAAACTTCAGCAGCTGCGCTATATCTGGGAAGTGACGCGCCACAACCTCAATGTGTCGGCCACGGCGCAGAGCCTGTTTACCTCGCAGCCGGGGATCTCCAAGCAGATCCGTCTGCTCGAGGACGAGCTGGGCGTGGAGATCTTCGCCCGCAGCGGCAAGCACCTGACCCGGGTGACCCCGGCGGGGCAAGCCATCGTCGAGCTGGCCGGCCAGGTGCTGCGGCTGACCGACAACATCAAGCAGGTGGCCCAGGAGCACAGCGATGAGCGTCGCGGCAGCCTGTCGATCGCCACCACCCATACCCAGGCACGCTATGCGCTGCCGCCGGTGATCGGCGAGTTTACCCATAAGTACCCCGATGTGGCGCTGCACATGCAGCAGGGCACGCCCAAGCAGATTGCCCAGATGGTCAGCGATGGCCAGGCCGACTTCGCGATCTGCACCGAGTCGCTGGAGCTGTTCAACGACCTGGTGCTGCTGCCCTGCTATCGCTGGAATCGCTGCGTGCTGGTGCCCAAGGGACATCCGCTGGCCGAGCTCGATGAGCTGTCCCTCGAGGCGCTGGCCGAGCACCCGCTGGTCACCTATGTGTTCGGCTTTACCGGCCGCTCCCAGCTCGACGACGCCTTTCGCGCCAAGGGGCTGACCCCCAACGTGGTGCTCACCGCTGCGGATGCCGACGTGATCAAGACCTATGTGCGGCTGGGGCTTGGCGTCGGCATCGTCGCCCATATGGCGGTGGACCCGGTACAGGATACCGACCTGGTCGCCCTGGAAGCGGGCCAGCTGTTCGAGAGCTCCATCACCAAGATCGGCATTCGTCGTGGTACCTTCATGCGCGGCTTCATGTACGACTTCGTCAAGGGGTTTGCCGACCATCTGGAGCGCGACCTGGTGGATGCGGCGCTGGCGGCGGGACCACGCCACGAGCAGGCGCTGTTCGAGGATATCGAGCTGCCCGTGCGCTAGGCCCTCGCAGCCCTCTCCAAATGCCGAAGGCGCCGCAATAGCGGCGCCTTCGGCGTTTCTGCCCGGCTATCGGCCCAGGTTGGTGCTGTGCAGGCCGCACTCCTTGCCGCCCTGGTCCTCCCACCACCAGCGCCCTTCGCGCTCGTGCTGATGGGGCAGGGTGGGGCGGGTGCAGGGCTCGCAGCCGATGCTGATGAAGCCGCGCTCGTGCAGCGGGTTGTAGGGCACGTCGAACATCCGGATATAGGTCCAGACGTCCTCGCTGGACCAGTGGGTCAGGGGGTTGATCTTGAACAGCGGGCTTGCCTCGCTGCCGAAGGCCGCGTCGCGCTCGGCGATCTGCAGGCTGGAGCGGGTGCCGGGGCTCTGGTCGCGGCGCTGGCCGGAAACCCACACCGGCAGGCCCGCCAGGCGCTCGCGCAGCGGCGCCACCTTGCGGATGCCGCAGCACTCCTGGTGGCCGTCGCGGTAGAAGCTGAACAGCCCCTTCTCGCGGACCATGGCCTGCACCGCCTCGGCGTCCGGGAAGCGCACGTCGATCTCGATGGCGTAGTGCTCGCGGACCCGCTCGATAAAGGCGTAGGTCTCGGCGTGCAGGCGGCCGGTGTCCAGGGCGAAGACGTGGACGGCCTCCTTGGGGGCCACCTTGAGGGCCAGGTCGATGAGCACCACGTCCTCGGCGCCGGAGAAGGAGAGGGTCAGCTCGCCGAAGGCCTGGTAGGCGGCGCGCAGGATCTCTTTGGGGGTGTCCTGGTCGTGCTCCAGGACAAAGCGGTTGGGGTCGAAGCTCGACATCCTACCCTCCAGTACGGTCGATGGCCGTACCCTAGCAAAGCCCGGGGGCGGGTCCCCAATACCGATTGGTTTGACACTTATATGCTATTTGGTGCTTAGCGTGGGTGATTCTTATTCCAGTGCGCCCAGGAGATGGCGGATCTTGTCCAGGGTCTCGGTGTACTCGGCCTCCACGTCGGAATCCGCCACCAGGCCGCCGCCGCCCCAGAGGTGCAGCCGGCCGGCATCGGCGACGGCGGTGCGGATGGCGATGGAGGTGTCCATGTGGCCGCGCACGTCCACGTAGCCCAGGCTGCCGCAGTAGACGCTGCGTCGGCTCGGCTCCAGCTCGTCAATGATCTGCATGGCGCGCACCTTGGGGGCGCCAGTGATAGAGCCCCCGGGGAAGGCGGCAGCCAGAAGGTCCAGCGGCCGCCGCCCGGCGGCCAGCTCGCCCCGAACGATGCTGACCAGATGATGCACGTTGGCGTAGCTCTCCAGTCCGCACAGCTGGGGGACCCGCACGCTGCCGGGGCGACACACCCGGCCCAGGTCGTTGCGCAGCAGGTCGACGATCATCACGTTCTCGGCGCGATCCTTGAGGCTCGCCGCCAGCGCGTCGGCCAGGGCGCGGTCCTCCTCGGGAGTGGCGCCGCGGGGGCGGGTGCCCTTGATGGGTCGGGTCTCCACCCGGCCGTCGCTGGCGCAGTGCAGGAAGCGCTCCGGCGACAGCGAGAGAATCGCCTGCTCGCCCTGTTCGGTGGGCCAGGCCAGATAGCCGGAGAAGGGCGTGGGAGTGGCGCTTCGCAGCCGGCAGTAGGCGTCCCAGAGGTCGCCGACGAAGGGGGCGCTGAAACGCTGGGCCAGGTTGATCTGATAGCAATCGCCAGCGCGGATATAGGCCTGCACGGCGGCGAAGCGCCGTGCGTAGCCCGGGCGGTCCTGCTCGCCGACGAAGGGGGCCCGCAGCCGGAAGGGGGGCCGCGTCGGGGGCGGCGTCTCCAGCCATGCCATGACCTGGCGGCGCCGCAGGGCGCTGGCCACCAGCCAGCTCTCGCGGGCGTGGTGGTCCTGAATCAGCGCCCAGTCGTAGAGGCCGAGCCGGCTGGCCGGCAGCGCCACCACGGGCTGGGCCTGGCCGGCCACCGGCTCCAGGCAGCGGGCCAGGTCGTAGCCCCAGTAGCCGATCAGCCCACCGAGAAAGGGCAGCTCGCTGTCGGGCGTCTCGAGCGCCAGGCTGTCGAGTAGCGCCTGTTGGGCGGCGAAGGGGGCGAGGCCGGCGAGTCGCGGGTCGTCATCGCTGACCCGGCCATGGTCGTCGATGCTCAGGGTGCGCAGCGGGTCACTCGAGAGGATGTCGAAGCGACCGCCGGGGGCCACGGGGCGACCGCTGTCCAGCAGCACGGCGCCCGGGCGGTGGCGCAGCGCCGCGAAGTAGCCCAGCGGGTCGGGGCGGTAGGGGAGCGGGGTGATCTCGAGTCGTGTGGTCATTGCCGGGGCCTTTCTGAACAGGCGCCCCATTCTAGGGATGATGCCGGGCCTTGTCCTACCTATCGGCGACACCCAGCCTATTGACCGTCAACGCTAGCTATTGTCGACAGCAAACCCTGGCGTTCATCGGTTGTCTACAACCAAAGGCGTAGCACATCGGCCTTGTCGCCTGGTTGACCGATGACAAGGCAGTGTCTAAAGTTCTCTCATCGTTTAATTGTCGACAATCGCCATGAACTCAGTCGCACCAGAACAGAATACGCCGGAAGTTCGCACCCTGGCCGAGCGGGTCTTCCAGGAGCTTCAGGATGCCATCGTCCGCGGGGAGCTGGCGCCGGGTAGCAAGATCACCGAGCCCGGGCTCTCCAAGACCTACGGCATCTCCCGGGGGCCGCTGCGCGAGGCCATGCGCCGCCTGGAGGCGCACCGCCTGATCGAGCGGGTGCCTCACGTGGGGGCGCGGGTGGTCAAGCTCTCGGTCAAGGAGCTGCTGGAGCTGTTCGACGTACGCGAGGCGTTGGAGAGCATGGCCGCGCGGCTGGCCGCCGAGCACATGACCGCCGAGGAGATCGCCGGGCTCCGCGAGGTACTGGCCGTGCACGAGCGCCAGGCCGACCTGCGCAAGGGCGAGGCCTACTTCCAGCGCGAGGGTGATCTGGACTTTCACTACCGGATCGTCCAGGGCAGCCACAATCGCATGCTGATGACGCTGCTGTGCGATGACCTTTACTACCTGGTACGGCTCTACCGCACTCAGTTCAGCGCCAGCGGCTCGCGTCCCCAGCGTGCCTTCGTCGAGCACCACCGCATCGTCGACGCCATCGAAACCGGCGACGGGGAGCTTGCCGAGCTGCTGATGCGCCGCCACGTCAGCGCCTCGCGGGCCAACGTCGTCGACCGCTATGCGGCAACCCTTGCCCAGTACACCGAACACGCCGAGACCAGCTCATAGGGTGGCCCGGTAACCATAGCCAGAGGAGAATCCAGATGTCCACTCACCCCACTCCCGGTGCGCGCTTCCGTGCCGCCCTCGAGGCCAATCGGCCGCTGCCCATCGTCGGCACCATCAACGCCTACACCGCCATGATGGCCGAGCGCGTGGGTCACCAGGCGATCTACCTCTCCGGCGGCGGCGTGGCCAACGCCTCCTTCGGCCTGCCGGACCTGGGCATGACCACCATGAACGACGTGGTCGAGGACGCTCACCGCATCTGCGGCGCCACCGATCTGCCGCTGCTGGTGGATATCGATACCGGCTGGGGCGGCGCCTTCAACATCGCCCGTACCGTCAAGGAGATGCAGCGCGCCGGCGTGGCCGCCGTGCACCTGGAAGACCAGGTGGCGCAGAAGCGCTGCGGCCATCGCCCCAACAAGGCCATCGTTTCCCAGCAGGAGATGGTCGACCGGGTCAAGGCCGCCGCGGATGCCCGCATCGATCCGGATTTCTATCTGATCGCCCGCACCGACGCCTTCCAGAAGGACGGGCTGGACGCCGCCATCGAGCGCTCCCAGGCCTGCATCGAAGCCGGTGCCGATGCCATCTTCGCCGAGGCGGTGCACACCCTGGAGGACTACAAGGCGTTCTGCGAGCGGGTCGATGCGCCGATACTGGCCAACATCACCGAGTTTGGCGCCACGCCGCTGTTCAGTCAGCAGGAGCTCGCCGAGGTAGGCTGCCGCATGGTGCTCTATCCGCTGTCGGCCTTCCGTGCCATGAACGCCGCGGCGCTCAAGGTCTACCAGAGCATCCACGACAAGGGGCATCAGAAGGACGTGGTCGAGCTGATGCAGACCCGCGACGAGCTCTATGACTTCCTCAATTACCATGCCTTCGAGCAGAAGCTCGATGCACTGTTTGCCGAGAAGGGCAGCGACGCCTGAATCCGGCGCCGAGAGCGACGACAAGAACACGATTACTACGCAAGACAAGGAGATATGACATGGCTGATAAACCGATCGGTGGCGCTGGCCTGCGCGGCCAGAGTGCCGGCACTACCGCCCTTTGCACCGTGGGCAAGAGCGGCGCCGGCCTGACCTACCGCGGCTTCGATATCGCGGAGCTGGCCGAGAAGGCGAAGTTCGAGGAAGTGGCCTACCTGCTGCTCAAGGGCAAGCTGCCCAACCAGGCCGAGCTCGACGCCTACATCACCAAGCTCAAGGGCCTGCGCGGCCTGCCCGCGGCACTCAAGACAGTGCTGGAGCAGATCCCGAAGGACGCCCACCCCATGGACGTGATGCGCACTGGCGCCTCCATGCTGGGCAACCTGGAAACCGAGCAGAGCTTCGACCAGCAGCAGGACGTTTCCGACCGCCTGCTGGCGGTGCTGCCCTCGATCATCTGCTACTGGTACCGCTTCAGCCACGACGGCGTGCGCATCGAGACCGAGACCGATGACGAATCCATCGGCGGCCACTTCCTGCACATGCTGCGGGACCAGCCGGCCTCCGAGCTGCACGCCCGGGTGATGAACGTCTCGCTGATCCTCTACGCCGAGCACGAGTTCAACGCCTCGACCTTTACCGCCCGGGTCTGCGCCTCGACCCTCTCCGACATGCACTCCTGCGTGACCGGCGCCATCGGTTCGCTGCGCGGTCCGCTGCACGGCGGCGCCAACGAGGCGGCCATGGAGATGATCGAGAACTGGACGTCCGCCGACGAAGCCGAGCAGAAGATCATGGGCATGCTCGAGCGCAAGGAGAAGATCATGGGCTTCGGCCACGCGATCTATCGTGAGTCCGACCCGCGCAACGCCATCATCAAGAAGTGGTCCAAGCAACTGGCCGAGGACGTGGGCGACAGCGTGCTCTACCCGGTCTCCGAGCGCGTCGAGGCGGTGATGTGGCGCGAGAAGAAGCTGTTCTGCAACGCCGACTTCTTCCACGCCAGCGCCTACCACTTCATGGGCATTCCCACCAAGCTGTTCACGCCGATCTTCGTCTGCTCGCGCGTCACCGGCTGGGCGGCCCATGTCTTCGAGCAGCGCGCCAACAACCGCATCATTCGCCCCAGCGCCGACTACGTGGGCCCCGAGCATAGCGAATGGGTACCCATCGAGCAGCGCGACTGATCGATCAGCCCTCACAGGAGGACGGCCCCGCGGGGTCGTCCCACCTCGCGTTTTCCCTGCCTCGCGCCCAGGCCGTCAGCAAGAGACTCTCGACGCCATGAATACTGAATACCGTAAACCGCTTCCCGGCACCGAGCTGGACTACTTCGACGTGCGTGCGGCCGTCGAGGCGATTCAGCCCGGTGCCTACGACACCCTTCCCTACACCTCTCGGGTACTCGCCGAGCAGCTGGTGCGTCGCTGTGAGCCGGAGCTGCTCACCGATGCCCTGAAGCAGCTGATCGAGCGCCGCCGCGACCTCGATTTCCCCTGGTACCCGGCCCGGGTGGTGTGCCATGACATCCTCGGCCAGACGGCGCTGGTCGACCTGGCCGGCCTGCGCGACGCCATCGCCGAGCAGGGCGGTGACCCCGCCAAGGTCAACCCGGTGGTGCCGACCCAGCTGATCGTCGATCACTCCCTGGCCGTGGAGCACGCCGGCTACGAGCAGGACGCCTTCGAGAAGAACCGCGCCATCGAGGATCGTCGCAACGAGGATCGCTTCCACTTCATCGAGTGGACTAAGACCGCCTTCGAGAACGTCGACGTGATTCCCGCCGGCAACGGCATCATGCACCAGATCAACCTGGAGAAGATGTCGCCGGTGGTGCAGGCGCGCGACGGCGTGGCGTACCCGGATACCTGCGTGGGCACCGACAGCCATACCCCGCACATCGACTGCCTGGGTGTCATCGCCATCGGCGTCGGCGGCCTGGAGGCCGAGACCGTGATGCTGGGTCGCCCCTCCATGATGCGCCTGCCCGACATCGTTGGCGTGGAGCTGACCAGCAAGCCCAAGCCCGGCATCACCGCCACCGATATCGTCCTGGCGATCACCGAATTCCTGCGTAAGGAACGCGTGGTCGGGGCGTATCTCGAGTTCTTCGGCGAGGGCGCCAAGAGCCTGACCATCGGCGATCGTGCCACCATCTCCAACATGACCCCGGAGTATGGCGCCACCGCGGCGATGTTCTATATCGACGAGCAGACCATCGACTACCTGACGCTCACCGGCCGCGAGCAGGAGCAAGTGGAGCTGGTGGAGAAGTACGCCAAAGAGACCGGCCTGTGGGCCGACAGCCTGACCGATGCCCAGTACGAGCGGGTGCTGACCTTCGACCTGTCCAGCGTCGAGCGCAACCTGGCGGGCCCCTCCAACCCTCATCGCCGCCTGCCTACCAGTGCCCTTGTCGAGCGCGGCATCGCCGTGGGCTCTTACAAGGACAGCGACAAGGCCCAGGCGGATGAAAAGGAAGGCAAGATGCCCGATGGCGCGGTGATTATTGCCGCCATCACCAGCTGCACCAACACCTCCAACCCGCGCAACGTGGTGGGGGCGGGCCTGCTGGCAAAGAAAGCCAACGAGCTGGGTCTGGTCCGCAAGCCCTGGGTGAAGTCATCGTTCGCTCCAGGATCGAAGGTCGCGCGGCTGTACCTGGAGGAGGCCGGCCTGCTGCCGGAGCTGGAGAAGCTCGGCTTCGGCATCGTCGCCTACGCCTGCACCACCTGTAACGGCATGTCCGGGGCGCTGGACCCGACGATCCAGCAGGAGATCATCGACCGCGATCTCTACGCCACCGCCGTGCTCTCCGGCAACCGCAACTTCGACGGCCGCATCCACCCCTACGCCAAGCAGGCCTTCCTGGCCTCGCCGGCGCTGGTGGTGGCCTACGCCATCGCCGGTACCGTGCGCTTCGATATCGAGAAGGACGTGCTCGGCACCGACAACAACGGCAACCCGGTGACCCTCAAGGACCTCTGGCCCTCCGACGAGGAGATCGACGCCATCGTCGGCGAGTTCGTCAAGCCGGAGCAGTTCAAGCAGGTCTATATCCCGATGTTCGACCTGGACGCCGCGGACAAGGCCGAGAGCCCGCTCTACGACTGGCGCCCCCAGAGCACCTATATCCGCCGCCCGCCCTACTGGGAAGGCAACATGGCGGCCGTGCGCGCGCTGAAGGGGATGCGGCCGCTGGCGATCCTGCCGGATAATATCACCACCGACCATCTGTCGCCGTCCAATGCCATCATGATGGACAGCGCGGCGGGGGAGTACCTGCACAAGATGGGCCTGCCGGAGGAGGACTTCAACTCCTACGCCACCCATCGCGGCGACCACCTCACCGCCCTGCGCGCGACCCTGGCCAACCCCAAGCTCTTCAACGAGATGGTCCGCGACGAGAACGGCGAAGTGAAGCAGGGCTCGCTGGCGCGCATCGAGCCGGAAGGCGAGGTGACCCGGATGTGGGAGGCCATCGAGACCTACATGGAGCGCAAGCAGCCGCTGATCGTCATCGCCGGTGCCGACTACGGTCAGGGGTCCTCCCGCGACTGGGCGGCCAAGGGCGTGGCGCTGGCCGGGGTCGAGGCGATCGTCGCCGAAGGCTTCGAGCGTATCCACCGCACCAACCTGATCGGCATGGGCGTGATGCCGCTGCAGTTCCAGGAGGGCACCACCCGCCACACCCTGCAGCTCGACGGCACCGAGACCTATGACGTGGAGGGCAAACCGGCGCCGGGTGCGACGCTCGAGCTGGTGATCCACCGCAAGACCGGTGAGGTTGACCGGGTGCCGGTGACCTGCCGCCTGGACACCGCGGAAGAGGTCACCGTCTACTCCGCCGGCGGCGTGCTGCAGCGCTTCGCCAAGGACTTCCTGGAGTCCGCGGAGGTCAGCGCATGAGCCGGGCAGCGCAGATTCGCATTCCCGCCACCTATATGCGCGGCGGCACCAGCAAGGGCGTCTTCTTCCGGCTCGACGACCTGCCCGAGGCGGCTCGCGAGCCCGGCGAGGCTCGGGATCGCCTGCTGATGCGGGTGATCGGCAGCCCCGATCCCTACCAGAAGCAGATCGACGGCATGGGCGGGGCCACCTCCAGCACCAGCAAGACGGTGATCCTCTCGAAGAGCGAAAGCCCCGAGCACGACGTGGACTACCTCTTCGGCCAGGTATCCATCGACAAGGCCTTCGTCGACTGGAGCGGCAACTGCGGCAACCTCTCCGCCGCCGTGGGACCCTTCGCCATCGCCAACGGCCTGGTGGACCCGGCGCGCATTCCCGACAACGGCGTGGTGGAAGTGCGCATCTGGCAGGCCAATATCGCCAAGACCATCGTCTCCCGGGTGCCCATCACCAACGGTGAGGTGCAGGAGACCGGCGACTTCGAGCTGGACGGGGTGACCTTCCCGGCGGCCGAGGTGCCGGTGGCCTTCAAGGACCCGGCCGACGGCGAGGGCGCCATCTTTCCCACCGGCAATCGGGTGGACGACCTGGAAGTGCCGGCCGAGGTGGCGGCCGGGGGAACGATCAAGGCCACTCTGATCAGTGCCGGCATCCCGACCATCTTCGTCAATGCCGCCGATCTCGGCTACACCGGCACCGAGCTGCAGGAGGCGATCAACGGCGACCCGGTCGCGCTTTCGCGCTTCGAGACCCTGCGTGCTCACGGCGCCCTCAAGATGGGCCTGATCCAGGACCTCGGTGAGGCGGCCAGCCGCCAGCACACGCCCAAGGTGGCCTTTGTGGCGCCGCCGACCCGCTATGTCGCCTCCAGCGGCAAGGAAGTGACGGAGGCGGAGGTCGACCTGCTGGTGCGCGCCCTCTCCATGGGCAAGCTGCACCACGCCATGATGGGTACCGCGGCGGTGGCGATCGCCTCTGCCGCGGCTATCGAAGGCACGCTGGTCAACCTGGCCGCCGGCGGCGGCAAGCGCAACGCCGTGACCTTCGGGCACCCCTCCGGCACCCTGCGGGTGGGTGCCGAGGCGAGCCTGGAGGAGGGGCGCTGGGTGATCGACCAGGCGGTGATGAGCCGTAGCGCGCGGGTATTGATGGAAGGCTTCGTGCGTGTGCCAGGCGACAGCTTCTGATCTTGCCCCCGCTTGCGGGTGAATTTGCCGATGAAAAGGAGACGCCTCGAGTCGCATGGCTCGGGGCGTTTTCTATAGTGGGGGTAGCCACTGTCGATGTCGAAGGAGATCAAGATGAGCACCGTGGAAGCCAATGTACGCCCGGACTATGACGCCGAACTGCAGAAGATCGCCGACTATGTTCTCGATGTCGAAATCGACAGCAGCGAGGCTTGGGATACCGCTCGCAACTGCCTCATCGATACCCTGGGCTGCGGCCTGCTGGCGCTGCGCTTTCCGGAGTGCACCAAGCACCTGGGACCGCTGGTGGAGGGCACGATGGTGCCTCACGGCGCCAGGGTGCCCGGCACCTCGTTTCGGCTCGACCCGGCCAAGGCCGCCTGGGACATCGGCTGTATCGTGCGCTGGTTGGACTACAACGACACCTGGCTGGCGGCAGAGTGGGGGCACCCCTCCGACAATTTGGGAGCCATCCTGGCGGTGGCAGACCACCTCTCTCAGCGGCGTGTCGCCGAGGGAGAGGCGCCGCTGGTCATGCGCGACGTGCTAGAGGCGATGATTCGGGCCCATGAGATTCAGGGGGTGCTGGCGCTGGAGAACAGCTTCAACCGAGTCGGCCTCGACCATGTGGTGCTGGTCAAGGTGGCCTCCACCGCTGTGGCCGCCAGGATGATGGGCGCCAACCGCGAGCAGCTGCTCTCCGCACTCTCCCACGCCTGGGTCGACGGCCAGAGTCTCAGGACCTACCGCCATGCGCCCAATGCCGGCTCGCGCAAGAGCTGGGCGGCAGGGGATGCCACCTCCCGTGGCGTGCGCCTGGCCGATATCGCCCTGCGCGGCGAGATGGGGATTCCCGGGGCCCTGAGTGCCCCCCAGTGGGGGTTCTACGACGTGCTCTTCTCCAAGACCAACAAGGACCAGGCGCTCAAGCCGGAGGCGGAGCGCAAGTTCTCCTTCCAGCGCGACTTCGGCACCTATGTGATGGAGAACATCCTGTTCAAGATCGCCTTCCCCGCGGAGTTCCACTCCCAGACGGCCTGTGAAGCGGCGGTCGCCCTGCATCCGCAGGTCAAGGACCGTCTCGAGGACATCGACAGGATCGTGCTGACCACCCACGATTCGGCGATTCGTATCATCTCCAAGTCGGGGCCGCTGGCCAATCCGGCCGACCGCGACCACTGCCTGCAGTACATGACGGCGGTGCCGCTCGCCTTCGGTAGCCTGACGGCCGAGCACTACGAGGATGAGTTCCACGAGGCCCATCCGATCATCGATGAGCTGCGCGACAGGATGGAGGTGGTGGAAGAACCGCGCTACTCCCGCGATTACCACGATCCCGAGAAGCGCTCCATCGCCAATGCCATCCAGGTATTCTTCAAGGACGGCTCATCCACCGACAGGGTCGAGGTCGAGTACCCGATCGGTCATCGCCGGCGCCGCGCCGAGGGCATCCCGGTGCTGGAAGAGAAGTTCCGCCGCAACCTGGCGACCCGCTTCCCGGCGGAACGCTGCGAGCGTATCTTCGCCCTGTGCAAGGATCAGGCGCGCCTGGAGAGCACCCCGGTTCACCGTTTCGTCGACCTCTTCGTGATCTGACCATGGCAGGCGGTGGTTGGCGCCTCGCGACTTCCCCTGCCTGGCGGTTCGGGATTGCCAGGTCGTCTTGCCGATTGCCTTGGCGTCCTGAGCGTAAGTGGTCTATATTTTTTTGATGCGGAGGGGTTGCACGCCTGCCCGTTAATCCGTAAAGTACGCATCCGCTGCCGGCAACGGGCAACGTTGCAGGCGGTGACGAGAGTGGTAAGTGGTTGTCTCGCTTTGGGTTTTTCGAATCGCTTCGCTAAATTCCGACTTGACGCCCGCGGCGGATTCGGTAGAATGCGCTCCACTCGATACAGAGGTCCGTCAGGGGCTCTGGGCGGCCACCAGCAACGCTGGGCTTCGACGCCAGGCTCACGACAGTGAGGCGGCGAAGAGAGTTGACAAACTCGGCCGGTTCAGTAGAATACGCCTTCCTCGCAGGGCGCTGGCGAGGCCGGAAGCTCCGGTCACGACAGCAAGCGAGACGCTCCGCTCCTCGGGTTGAAATTGAGGGGAGTCAGGGGCCGCTCTTTAACAATCGATCAGGTAATTCATGTGGGCGCTTGTCGATGAGGTGGTGAGAAGTCACACCATTATCAAGGCAAGCGACTCGTCAAAGACTTTCGGGTCTTTTTGAGAACGTTTGAACCTTGAGCCAAGTTTGGTTCGCTTCCTCCCTCGGGAGGGCAAGAACTATATGATCTTAAACTGAAGAGTTTGATCATGGCTCAGATTGAACGCTGGCGGCAGGCCTAACACATGCAAGTCGAGCGGAAACGACGGGAGCTTGCTCCCGGGCGTCGAGCGGCGGACGGGTGAGTAATGCATAGGAATCTGCCCGGTAGTGGGGGATAACCTGGGGAAACTCAGGCTAATACCGCATACGTCCTACGGGAGAAAGCAGGGGCTCTTCGGACCTTGCGCTATCGGATGAGCCTATGTCGGATTAGCTAGTTGGTGAGGTAATGGCTCACCAAGGCGACGATCCGTAGCTGGTCTGAGAGGATGATCAGCCACATCGGGACTGAGACACGGCCCGAACTCCTACGGGAGGCAGCAGTGGGGAATATTGGACAATGGGGGCAACCCTGATCCAGCCATGCCGCGTGTGTGAAGAAGGCTTTCGGGTTGTAAAGCACTTTCAGTGGGGAAGAAGGCTTTCGGGTTAATACCCCGGAAGAAGGACATCACCCACAGAAGAAGCACCGGCTAACTCCGTGCCAGCAGCCGCGGTAATACGGAGGGTGCGAGCGTTAATCGGAATTACTGGGCGTAAAGCGCGCGTAGGTGGCTTGATAAGCCGGTTGTGAAAGCCCCGGGCTCAACCTGGGAACGGCATCCGGAACTGTCAGGCTAGAGTGCAGGAGAGGAAGGTAGAATTCCCGGTGTAGCGGTGAAATGCGTAGAGATCGGGAGGAATACCAGTGGCGAAGGCGGCCTTCTGGACTGACACTGACACTGAGGTGCGAAAGCGTGGGTAGCAAACAGGATTAGATACCCTGGTAGTCCACGCCGTAAACGATGTCGACTAGCCGTTGGGTCCTTCGCGGACTTTGTGGCGCAGTTAACGCGATAAGTCGACCGCCTGGGGAGTACGGCCGCAAGGTTAAAACTCAAATGAATTGACGGGGGCCCGCACAAGCGGTGGAGCATGTGGTTTAATTCGATGCAACGCGAAGAACCTTACCTACCCTTGACATCGAGAGAAGTTTCCAGAGATGGATTCGTGCCTTCGGGAACTCTCAGACAGGTGCTGCATGGCTGTCGTCAGCTCGTGTTGTGAAATGTTGGGTTAAGTCCCGTAACGAGCGCAACCCTTGTCCCTATTTGCCAGCGATTCGGTCGGGAACTCTAGGGAGACTGCCGGTGACAAACCGGAGGAAGGTGGGGACGACGTCAAGTCATCATGGCCCTTACGGGTAGGGCTACACACGTGCTACAATGGTCGGTACAAAGGGTTGCCAACTCGCGAGAGTGCGCTAATCCCATAAAGCCGATCTCAGTCCGGATCGGAGTCTGCAACTCGACTCCGTGAAGTCGGAATCGCTAGTAATCGTGAATCAGAATGTCACGGTGAATACGTTCCCGGGCCTTGTACACACCGCCCGTCACACCATGGGAGTGGACTGCACCAGAAGTGGTTAGCCTAACTTCGGAGGGCGATCACCACGGTGTGGTTCATGACTGGGGTGAAGTCGTAACAAGGTAGCCGTAGGGGAACCTGCGGCTGGATCACCTCCTTAAACGACATATCGCCGCCTCGCGGCAAGTGCTCACAATGAATTACCTGATCGGCCAGAGCAAAGACTGTTTGGGTATGGACCCAGCGCGACCAATGGGTCTGTAGCTCAGTTGGTTAGAGCGCACCCCTGATAAGGGTGAGGTCGGCAGTTCAAATCTGCCCAGACCCACCAATCTCTAGCCTTAAGCTATAAGCTTGAAGCTGTAAGATAACCCCCTTGGAATCGCGAGCTAGGGTTAGCTTGAAGCTTATGGCTTACAGCTTACAGCGGTTTTAGGGGCCTTAGCTCAGCTGGGAGAGCGCCTGCCTTGCACGCAGGAGGTCAGCGGTTCGATCCCGCTAGGCTCCACCACTCCCAGAAACGCCAGCCAAAACAGTCTAACGTTAGCGCTAAGCTATAAGCTTTGACGACACTGCAAGGTGTTGACTTAAAGCTTACAGCTTAGGGCTTACCGCTCTAAATGCTCTTTAACAATGTGAATCATGCTGACAAGTTCCTTTCTGAGAAGAAAGGACATGAGATACGTCTCAAGCGTATCCGGCAATTGTCGTACGTAATCGTAGGCCAGACCCTTTCGGGTTATATGGTCAAGCGATTAAGCGCATACGGTGGATGCCTAGGCAGCCAGAGGCGATGAAAGACGTGGAAGCCTGCGATAAGGCTCGGCGAGGTGGCAAACAACCTGTGACCCGGGCATCTCTGAATGGGGAAACCCACCCTGCATCAGCAGGGTATCCCACACTGAATCCATAGGTGTTGGGAGGCGAACCGGGGGAACTGAAACATCTAAGTACCCCGAGGAAAAGAAATCAACCGAGATTCCCCCAGTAGCGGCGAGCGAACGGGGACCAGCCCTTAAGCTGGTGAATGGTTAGGCGAACGCGCTGGGAAGCGCGACCATAGCGGGTGATAGTCCCGTAGCCGAAAGCCTGATCCAGTGAAATCGAGTAGGTCGGGGCACGTGAAACCTTGACTGAAGACGGGGGGACCATCCTCCAAGGCTAAATACTCCTGGCTGACCGATAGTGAACCAGTACCGTGAGGGAAAGGCGAAAAGAACCCCGGCGAGGGGAGTGAAATAGATCCTGAAACCGTATGCGTACAAGCAGTGGGAGCACGCTCGTCGTGTGACCGCGTACCTTTTGTATAATGGGTCAGCGACTTATATTCAGTGGCGAGCTTAACCGATTAGGGGAGGCGTAGGGAAACCGAGTCTTAACTGGGCGACCAGTCGCTGGATATAGACCCGAAACCGGGCGATCTATCCATGAGCAGGTTGAAGGTTGAGTAACATCAACTGGAGGACCGAACCAGGATCTGTTGAAAAAGATTTGGATGACTTGTGGATCGGAGTGAAAGGCTAATCAAGCCCGGAGATAGCTGGTTCTCCTCGAAAGCTATTTAGGTAGCGCCTCACGTATCACCACCGGGGGTAGAGCACTGTTTCGGCTAGGGGGTCATCCCGACTTACCAACCCGAGGCAAACTCCGAATACCGGTGAGTGCCAGCGTGGGAGACACACAGCGGGTGCTAACGTCCGTTGTGAAAAGGGAAACAACCCAGACCGTCAGCTAAGGTCCCCAAATCCTGGTTAAGTGGGAAACGATGTGGGAAGGCTCAGACAGCTAGGAGGTTGGCTTAGAAGCAGCCATCCTTTAAAGAAAGCGTAATAGCTCACTAGTCGAGTCGGCCTGCGCGGAAGATGTAACGGGGCTAAACCAGGTACCGAAGCTACGGGCTTGTGTGCATCACCCAAAGCTATTCGTTTACGCGAGCGAAGCGAGCGAAAGCGCCCAACAATAGTCGAGTTGGTCGCCAACGTAAGCCGAGCCAGCAGCGAGTGGTTTTCGGGATGCACACAAGCGGTAGAGGAGCGTCGTGTACGCCGACGAAGGTGAGTCGAGAGGCTTGCTGGAGGTATCACGAGTGCGAATGCTGACATGAGTAACGACAAGGGGAGTGAAAAACTCCCCCGCCGGAAGACCAAGGGTTTCTGTTCGACGCTAATCGGAGCAGAGTGAGTCGGCCCCTAAGGCGAGGCCGAAAGGCGTAGTCGATGGGAAACGGGTCAATATTCCCGTACCTCACTGTATTGCGATGGGGGGACGAAGAGGGCTAGGTGAGCCAGGCGTTGGTTGTCCTGGTGAAAGCTTGTAGGCTGGGGGTTCAGGCAAATCCGGATCCCTAAGGCCGAGAAGCGAGACGAACACCCCACGGGGTGGAAGTCATCGATGCCACGCTTCCAGGAAAAGCCTCTAAGCTTCAGATACAGTGGGACCGTACCCCAAACCGACACAGGTGGTCAGGTAGAGAATACCCAGGCGCTTGAGAGAACTCGGGTGAAGGAACTAGGCAAAATGGTGCCGTAACTTCGGGAGAAGGCACGCCGCCACTACGTGAAGGCCCTCGCGGCCGGAGCGGAAGGCGGTCGAAGATACCAGGTGGCTGCAACTGTTTATTAAAAACACAGCACTCTGCAAACGCGTAAGCGGACGTATAGGGTGTGACGCCTGCCCGGTGCCGGAAGGTTAATTGATGGTGTTAGCCCTCGGGCGAAGCTCCTGATCGAAGCCCCGGTAAACGGCGGCCGTAACTATAACGGTCCTAAGGTAGCGAAATTCCTTGTCGGGTAAGTTCCGACCTGCACGAATGGCGTAATGATGGCCACGCTGTCTCCACCCGAGACTCAGTGAAATTGAAATCGCAGTGAAGATGCTGTGTACCCGCGGCTAGACGGAAAGACCCCGTGAACCTTTACTATAGCTTCACACTGGACGCTGATGTTGCCTGTGTAGGATAGCTGGGAGGCTTGGAAACCCGGACGCCAGTTCGGGTGGAGCCAACCTTGAAATACCAGCCTGGCATCATTGGCGTTCTAACTCAGGTCCGTGATCCGGATCGAGGACAGTGTGTGGTGGGTAGTTTGACTGGGGCGGTCTCCTCCCAAAGCGTAACGGAGGAGCACGAAGGTACCCTCAGCACGGTCGGAAATCGTGCAATGAGTGCAAGAGCATAAGGGTGCTTGACTGCGAGACAGACACGTCGAGCAGGTACGAAAGTAGGTTCTAGTGATCCGGTGGTTCTGTATGGAAGGGCCATCGCTCAACGGATAAAAGGTACTCCGGGGATAACAGGCTGATACCGCCCAAGAGTTCACATCGACGGCGGTGTTTGGCACCTCGATGTCGGCTCATCACATCCTGGGGCTGAAGTCGGTCCCAAGGGTATGGCTGTTCGCCATTTAAAGTGGTACGCGAGCTGGGTTTAGAACGTCGTGAGACAGTTCGGTCCCTATCTGCCGTGGGCGTTGGATGTTTGAGAAGAGCTGCTCCTAGTACGAGAGGACCGGAGTGGACGCACCTCTGGTGTTCCGGTTGTCACGCCAGTGGCATTGCCGGGTAGCTATGTGCGGACGGGATAACCGCTGAAAGCATCTAAGCGGGAAGCCCCCTTCAAGATGAGACATCCCCGAGGCCTCGAGCCTCCTGAAGGGCCCAGCGAGACCAGCTGGTTGATAGGCCGGGTGTGGAAGCGCTGCAAGGCGTTGAGCTAACCGGTACTAATGGCCCGTGAGGCTTGACCATATAACCCCAAGGGGTCTGCGCATTGCGCGCGACATTGACGGATACGACGAGACGTAGCGTCGGCATGATTCCAACCGTTTTCGCCTGACGACCATAGCGAGTGGGAACCACCTGATCCCTTGCCGAACTCAGCAGTGAAACCGCTCAGCGCCGATGGTAGTGTGGGGCTTCCCCATGCGAGAGTAGGTCATCGTCAGGCATTTATTTAGAAAAGCCCCGCGTTCGAAAGAGCGCGGGGCTTTTCGCATTGCAGCCTGGATTACGCCAGGGACTCCCCATGGAGAGTCGCGGAGCGCCGCCCGACGGAGGGCCGCCCCGGTCGTCAGGCACTTATTCAGAAACCCCAGCCCTCTTTGGCTGGGGTTTCGTTGTTCTGGGCTGCCGAAAGAGCGCAGGGCTTTTCGTGGCGCACGGATTGGCCCTGGGGGGGTGGGGGTATTAGACTTTAAGCTATAGACCAAGGCATAATGCGTGGCAACATGAATCGTGAAGCGAGGCTCATACCATGGCTAACGCCAAGGCAACTTTCCCGACCATCTGGGATCAGGTCGATGCCCGCCCTGTCTTCATGCCCCTGATGCGTGGCCTGTGGTGCGGCATCATGAAGATGGCAGAAGCTCAGTGCGAGTCCCACGCACGTCGCGGTTTCCCGCCCTACGTGTAATGAGACTTCGTACCCTGCCGTCATGCGCAGGGTGCGGGTAGGCAGCGCATCAAGAAAGCCCGGGCCGTCTGGCCCGGGCTTTCTCGTGTAAGCGACCCGAAGGGGAGAGGCACTGGTTACACCACGCCCTGCTCGATCATGGCATCGGCGACCTTGCGGAAACCGGCGATATTGGCGCCGAGCACCAGGTTGGTCGGCTCGCCGAATTCCTCGGCGGTGTCGGCGCACTGCCGGTGGATATTGGCCATGATCTCCTTGAGCTTGGCGTCGACCTTCTCCAGCGGCCACTGCTGCATGCTGCTGTTCTGGGCCATTTCCAGCTGGCTGGTGGCGACACCGCCGGCGTTGGCGGCCTTGCCGGGGCCGTAGGCGATCTTGGCTTCCAGGAAGCGGTCCACGGCGGCGGCAGTGGAGGGCATGTTGGCGCCTTCGCTGATGCAGTTGATGCCGTTACCGAGCAGGGTCTCGGCGTCTGCATCGGTCAGCTCGTTCTGGGTGGCGCAGGGGAAGGCCACGTCGGCCCGGATGCGCCACACTGCATGGCCGTCCGCGGGATAGCGGCTGGCGGGAATGTACTCGGCGTCAGGGTGCTTGGCCAGGTACTCCTCCAGAGAGGCGCGCTTGACCTCCTTGAGCTCCTTGAGCAGGTCGAGGTCGACGCCGCGGGGGTCATGGATGGTGCCGCGGGAATCGGAGCAGGTGATGGGCGTGGCGCCCAGCTCGTAGAGCTTCTCGATGGTGTAGATGGCCACGTTGCCGGCGCCGGAGACCAGGCAAGTCTTGCCCTCGATACTCTCGCCGCGGGCCTCCAGCATGTTCTGTGCGAAGTAGACCGCCCCGTAGCCGGTGGCTTCCTTGCGCCCGATGGAGCCGCCCCAGTCCAGCCCCTTGCCGGTCAGCACGCCCTCGTAGCGTCCGGTAATCCGCTTGTATTGGCCGTAGAGATAGCCGATCTCGCGGGCGCCCACGCCGATATCCCCGGCCGGTACGTCGGTGGTCGGGCCGATGTGGCGATAGAGCTCGTTCATGAACGACTGGCAGAAGCGCATGATCTCGGCGTCGGACTTGCCCTTGGGGTCGAAGTCCGATCCGCCTTTGCCGCCACCGATGGGCAGGCCGGTGAGGGCATTCTTGAAGATCTGCTCGAAGCCCAGGAACTTGATGATGCCCGAGGTGACGCTGGGGTGAAAGCGCAGGCCGCCCTTGTAGGGGCCCAGGGCGGAGTTGAACTGGACGCGATAGCCCTTGTTGACCTGGACCTTGCCCGCGTCGTCGGTCCAGCAGATGCGGAACATGATCTGGCGCTCGGGTTCGACGATGCGCTCGATGATGCTGTGATCGTGGTAGTAGGGGCTGCGCTCGAAGAGCGGGCGAAGGCACTCCAGGACTTCTTCTGCGGCCTGGTAGAACTCGGTCTGTGCCGGACTGCTCTTCTTGAGGCGTTCGAGGGTGTCATGAACGTAGGGCATGGTGGGTTCCTGTCGAAGAAGTGTCGGCACACTATAAGGCATGCACCATTATGCAGCAAATGCATGGGCCATGTCGGGATTAGACATTGATATGAGGCGAAATCCCTTCAAAAATCAGGAAAACCGTGCACCAATGTCGAGCATTAACCGTTCTTCATAGACGATGAATAAACGATGTGGTGGGGCGTCACACCTGAGATGTCAGGACTGATATCATGGGCGCCCCATTTTCGCTGGAGCCCGAGCGCCGTGACGCTGACGACACCGGCCCTGTTGTTTCCCGCCATTTCCCTGCTGCTGCTGGCCTATACCAACCGCTTCTTGGTGCTGGCCCAGCTGATCCGCAAGCTGGCCGAGGAGGAGCGCAGCCAGCATCAGGAGGTGACGGCACGCCAGATCCTGATGCTGCGTAAGCGGATCTCCCTGACCAAGCGCATGCAGGTCGCCGGGGTGCTGAGCTTTCTGCTCTGTACCCTGTCGATGTTTGCGCTGTTTCTGGCGTTTGAGTTGGTGGGTATGGCGCTGTTCGGGGCGAGCCTGATCACGCTTTCCATTTCGCTGGTCTACTCCCTGTGGGAGGTGTTGCTGTCGACCAATGCCCTCAACGTGCAGCTGCAGGATATCGAGGCGCTGGGTGGGAGAAGGAAAAAGGCCGCGTCGTCGCAGGGCGGACAAGGAGAGGAAGGCGAATGATGCGCATGGAGACGCCGCTGGACCGGCAGGCACCCGATCGGTTACTGCTCTACTGCCGCCCGGGCTTCGAGGCCGATATGGCCGCGGAAGTAACGGCCCGTGCTCAGGCGCTGGGCTGGCAGGGCGAGTGCGATGCCGTGCCGCTGGCAGGCTATGCTAGCTTTGTCCCCGACGATGAGCGGCCGGTCAATCTGCTGCACCGTGAGCTATCTTTGAGCGGGCTGATCTTCGCGCGACAGAGTCTGGTGGGGCTTGCGCCGCTCTCGCTGTCGCGGGACAACCGGCTGGCGGCCATCGTCGATCAGGTGGTGGCCAGCGGCTGGAGCTTCGATGATGTCTGGCACGAGACGCCGGACACCAATGAAGGCAAGGCGCTGGCGGGACTGATCAAGTCGTTGAGCCGGCCGCTGGCCTCGACGCTCAAGAAACGCGGGGCGCTGCGGCGCAGGGCGGCGGGACGGCGGCTACACCTGCTGTGGTGCGACGGCGACCGAGTCCTGCTGGGCATGAGCTTCCCCGGCAACCGCAGCGAGCTGCCCGGCGGGATTCGCCGGCTGAAATTTCCGCCGGGGGCGCCCAGCCGCTCGACGCTCAAGCTGGAAGAGGCGTGGCATGAGTTCGTGCCGCGGGATGAATGGCCGCAGCGGCTAGGCGAAGGCATGCAGGCCGCCGACCTGGGCGCGGCCCCGGGCGGCTGGACCTGGCAGCTGGTGAACCGCGGCATGCACGTCTATGCCATCGACAACGGCCCCATGGACAAGGGGCTGATGGCCACCGGGATGGTGGAGCATCGGCGCGAGGATGGCTTCGTCTGGGAGCCGCCCTGTCGGCTCGACTGGCTGGTGTGCGACATCGTCGACAAGCCGACGCGCGTCACGGCCATGGTCGAGCGCTGGCTGGTGCGGCGCTGGTGTCGAGAGGCGGTATTCAATCTCAAGCTGCCGATGAAGCGGCGCTGGGAGAGCGTGTCGGGCTGCCTGATGACGCTGGAAGGTGCCCTGGCGGACGCCGGCGTGGCGGCCGAGATTCGCTGCCGACACCTCTATCACGACCGTGAGGAGGTCACCGTGCATGTCCGGCTGCGGGATTGAGGCGGCCCGACATGCCCGGCGAGGAAGGGAAGGTAATGCCTTGCTCAGTAGGAGGGCTCATAGACGCGAATGGTCTCGTCCTCGGTCAGCAGCGGCCAGATCCGCTGCATGACGCGGGTGCGCTCCTCGCTGGTGTACCACTCCTTCCAGGCGCGCATGTCGCGCCACTTGGTGATCATCAGACGCCGGTCGCTGTGGCCCAGCTCGACGAGGGTCTCGCCGCCCACGAAGCCCCTGGCGCCCAGCGACCAGCGCATGGCTTCGCGGGCGGCCTCTTCGTACTCCTCCTCCAGGCCGGGCATGATGCGACGTTCGATAATGATCTTTATCATCTAAGCTGCTCCCTAACACCGAGGTCGATCGATGGCTGATACCGCCGACTCCCTGCCCGACTACCAGGCCGAACTGGATACTACCGGACTCTACTGCCCGGAACCGATCATGCTGATGCACAACAAGGTGCGAGACATGGGGTCCGGCGAGGTGCTCAAGGTGGTCGCCACGGATCCGGCGACCACCCGCGATGTGCCGAAGTTCTGCAGCTTCCTGGGCCATGAGCTGCTGCTCCAGCAGGAGTCGGGCGGACACTACTGCTACTATATCCGCTTGGGCTGATGCACCGCTAGGCTTTGCCCGAAAAGTGCCTGCGCTCGGCCATACGGCGTTAAAAATCAGCTCGTGCGCGAGTCCGATCAAAGTACTCATTTACACCCCGTAAACTCGAACGCGAGCCCGGTCCGCCTTCACGCCGATTTTTGCCTTGCGACCCACAGAGATGTGGGAAGTGCGTTGGCCCGTAGGGAACGGGCCTAGCCCTGACCATCGCTCGTCGACTTTTCAGGCATAGCCTAGTCTTCGGAACCGTGAGGCGATCTCGTCGAGTCGGGGATCACCATCAGTGCCAGGGCCTCCAGGGTGCTGGGGTCCTGCTCGCGAATCCGATTGGCGATGTGGCGCTGGAAGAAGTAGACCACCCGGTGGCGACTGTGGCCGGTGTAGAGGCAGGGGTCCCCGGGAAGGATCGGGGTGGTGTCGATCAGCGCCTCGTCGGCCAGCAGCGCTTCGATGCCGCCGTCGTTGTAGAGCCGCCAGCCGAACACCTGCTTGAGCTGCCAGGGCTCCTGGCCGTCGTTGATGCATAGGGCGTGGGTGCCCAGGGTGTCGGGGAGCTGCTGGATAAGGGTGACGTCTTCGGTCTCCTCGTAGTCGAAGTAGGCCGCGGCGTGCTCCAGCTCGAACGCCTTGTGGGGGGGCGCCGTTTCCAGCAGCTCTTCGGTCTCGGGGTCGCGATAGCCGATGAAGCAGCCGTGATCCGGGTCGTCGAGCCGATGGCAGGGGGTGAGCGATTCCATCCAGGGCACCAGCCCCACCACCTCTCCGTCTTCGCGCAGGCCCCAGGCGAGGATCGGCATGCCGTAGAGGGAGTCGGGATCGGACGCCAGGCTGTAGACCATTTCCAGGCCATCGAGCTCCGGGGAGAGACGCACCAGGCGCTGCCTGGCCTTGTGCCGCCGACGCATGGTATCCAGGTCGATCACCTGGGCAGGGCGGGGTGACAGTTGAGTACCCATGATCTACCTCCAGGTTCTGCACGGTCCGTGTCGGTCACGGCAACAGCAAGGCTGACGGTATCGGCGCATGCCACCTGCCTCCACCAATAGCATAGAGTGGCAGGGCAAGTTAAGCCTGGGATCATGTTTTTCGCCCACCGGGGTTCAGGGGCACCGCGCGGCCAGCGCCTGCCAGTGGTGGCGGTGCGTCTCCAGGGCCGCGCGGTAGGCGGGCAGCGGTGCCTGCGAGTTGTCCAGGGAGAGCCAGCGCCGGCGGTAGTCGGCCACGGCCGTCGGCGGTTCGATATGACTGTCCAGCAGCCCCTCCACGGCGCCCAGCCAGCGCTCGGCGTGGGACTCGAGTCGCGTCAGCCAGTCGGCTGCCGGCTGTGCCTCGAAGGCGGTCTTGAGCGCGCTCTCCGATGCCTCCAGCGCCCGGCAGGAATCCGCGCGCGAGAGGCGCTCCTCGAGCAGGGCGTTGGCCTCGCCTAGCCGCTGCTCGGCCAGCATCAGGGCGCGTAGCACCTCGGCGGTGAGCGGCCGGGAGCGCAGTGTCTTGAGGTGATTTTCCAGGGTGGAGGAGTCGTGCTGCCACGCCGGATTGAACTGGTTACGGGTGGCCTCTTGCAGCCAGACCACCGCGTCGAGCTGGGCGTCGATGGCGGTGTCTGCACCGGGTTCCAGCGGTGAGCTGGCCCGGGAGAAGCTGCCGGTCCACTCTTCGGAGTCGAACAGGGTGTTCCAGCTGACAAGCGGGAGCTGCTCGGTCTTGGTCTCGGTGAGGCGGGCCAGCCGCTCGCGATGGCTGTCGCTGAGCGTCTCGGGAATATCGCTGTTGTGGCAGGCGTGCAGCCGCCGCCACAGCTCGAGCTCGTAGATCCAGCGCTGGCTGGGCGGCGCCACCCGGCCCAGCTGGTTATTGCGCTCGGCGACCAGCGAGGTGATATGGCACTCCCGCAGGGCGTAAACGTTGAGCATTCCGTCGCGGGTCTCGGCCACCTCGAAGAGGCGTTCGCTGCGCTGTGGGAAGGCGCCGATATTGTCCGGGGCAGAGGGCTCGGGCTCGGCCAGGTCCAGGGCGGCGGCAAGCTCGCGCTGGTACGCCTGCAGCAGCGCCTCGCCCTCGCCGCTGCCGCCGCAGCCCGCCAGCAGCGCGGTCAGCAGCAGCGCCGCCAGCGGCGGGAGTCGCCTTGCCCCGGCATATGGCGTGCTAGCCTTTGGGAATCTCGATCTTGCCATGCGCCACTCCGCTTGCCATGCGCCGCAGCCGTTCTCCCAGCAGCAGCGCGGCCACGCTGAGCCCGGCGATCAGGCCGATCCAGTAGCCATGCACGCCCATGGGGGCGAGCCAGCCGAACAGTCCCTGGGTGCCCAGCCAGTGTCCGCCGCCCAGGCCGACCAGCCAGTAGGCGATCAGCGTGATCACCATGATCACCCGCGTGTCCTTGTAGCCGCGCAGGGCGCCGGCCAGGTTGACCTGCAGCGAGTCGGACACCTGGAAGATCATGGCCAGTATGACCAGTGAAAGCGTCAGGCGTTGCACTGCCGGGTCGTGGGTATAGAGCCCGATCACCGGCTCGGCGGTGAGCCACAGCACCAGGCAGTTGAGGCCGGCCACCAGCAGGCAGAGGGCGACGCCGTTCCAGGCCACCAGGCGGGCGAACTCGGGGCGCTGCTGGCCCAGGGTGTTGCTGACCCTGACGGTCAGCGCCATGCTCAGCGAGAGCGGCAGCATGAACAGGATCGAGGTGTAGTTGAGGGCCACCTGGTGGGCGGCCACCGTGACTTCGCCGAGGCTCGCGATAAACAGCGCGATCAGCGTGAACAGCGTCACCTCCACGAAGATCGCCACCCCGATGGGCACGCCGACGTAGAGCAGCTCGCCGATCATTTGCCAGCGCGGCGGGGTGGGCGAGTGCCACAGGGCGACGCGGCCGTAGGCGCTCGAGCGCCGGGTGTAGACGATCATCGCCAGGCACATCACCCACATCGACAGGGCGGTGGCGATCCCGCAGCCCAGCGCGCCCAGCGCCGGCAGGGCCTGGAGCCAGGCGGGTAGCCAGTCGCCGAAGAGCCCGGTGAGGCCGTCGCCGCCGTAGATCAGCACGAAGTTGCTGGGCACGTTCACCCCCAGGCCGATCAGGCTGATCCACAGCGAGGGGCGAGTATGGTTCATGCCGTCGGAGAAGGCACGCAGCGCCTGGAACAGCGCCACCCCGGGCATGCCGAAGGCCACGGCGGCGAGATAGGCGGCCGAGCGCGTGGCGACCTCGTCTGGCACCGCCATCAGGCGGAAGATCGGCATTACCGTGAACCACAGCAGCAGGGCGGCCAGGGTCCCCAGGGCCAGGGCCACCCACAGCGCCTGATGCACGTTGGGGCGGATGCCGGCGGTGCGTCCGCCGCCCAGCAGCTGGGCAACGATGGGGGTCAGCCCCATCAGGGTGCCGGTCATGAACAGCATCAGCGGCAGCCACAGGCTCGAGCCCACCGAGACCGCCGCCAGGTCGGTGGCGCTCAGGCGCCCGGTCATCATCACGTCGGTGACGCTCATGCCGGCCTGGGCCAGCTGGGCCCCGCAGATCGGCAGGGCGAGGCGAATCAGCGGCCGCGTTTCCGTGCGGCTGGCGCTCAGCAGGTCGGTGAAAAACGTTGCCAAGGGAGCGGCTCCATGCCAGGGAAGAAACCGTCAATAGTAGCAATCGCCGGCGATGTTCGCTCGCCGCCACGCGTTTTATAATGCCGGCCTCTCAGCCACCCCTGGAGCCTGCGTGACACATCGACTCGACGACATCATCGCCCTGTTCGACGGCCTCTTCGCGGATACCTTCGCAACGAGGCTGGTGCGGGGCGGCGACGAGCCGCTCTACCTGCCCGCCGATGCCGACTGCCCCTATCACCGGGTGATCTTCGCCCACGGCTTCTATGCCAGCGCCCTGCATGAGATCAGCCACTGGTGCATCGCCGGCGAGCGGCGCCGCCGACTGGAGGACTACGGCTACTGGTATCTGCCCGACGGACGCAGCGCCGAGCAGCAGCGCGACTTCGAGGCGGTGGAGGTGGCGCCCCAGGCCTTGGAGAGGCTGCTGGCCGAGGCTTGCGGGCACCACTTCCATGTCAGCGTCGACAACCTTGGCGGCAACGCGGAGGTGGATCGCGAGGCCTTTCGTGCCCGGGTCGAGGCGCGGGCGGCCCGCTATGTACATGAAGGCTTGCCGCCCCGGGCCGCCGCCCTGTGCGAGACGCTGCACGGCTTCTATCACCGCGGCCTCGGCCGGGAGCGAGCGGTGGCCGCCGGCCGCGCTCAGCTGCTCGCCGGCGAGGCAGCGACCGCACCGGCCTGAAGCCCGGCCCCCCAGGCCTCCCGGCCCAGCGCCAGCAGCGGCGCCAGCGCCGCCGAGGCGTGGCGTGCCGGATACGCCACGCCGATGGTCTGGGCAATGGTCAGGCCCTCCAGGGGGCGGCACTGGACGTCGTGGCGCTCCAGGATCTCCGGCCAGACGGGCACCAAGGAGGCGCCGACCCCCGCTGCCACCAGCCCCAGGGTGTACTCGATGGTGCGCAGGTGGGCGCGTACCTGGCAGCGGATGCCGGCGCCGTCGAGCGCCTCGCCCAGCCGCTCCATGGCCGCGCAGGGGCGGCGCCAGACCATGGGCAGCCCCTCCAGGTCGGCGAGCGCCACGGTGGCATGCCGGGTCAGCGGGTGGCCGGTGGGCAGGGCCAGGCGATAGCGGTCGTGCCAGATCGGCTGGAAGGCCTCGCCGGGGGCCAGGTCATGCTCGCCGATGATGCGGGCGTCGCAGGGCTCCTCCGGATTGACCAGGGTCAGCGCCAGGTGCTCCCCGCGGTGGATGACCTCCTTGAGCAGGGCGGTCATGCGGCTGGCGCCCAGCGAGCGCATCAGGCCCAGACGCACCGGGGTGGGGGAGGCGGGGTGGCGGAACTGCCGGGTGATCGTGTCGAGATCCTCGCTGACCCGGCGGGCCAGGGGGTAGAGCCGGTGGCCCTCCTCGGTGGCGGTGATGCCGCGGCGATGGCGTTCGAAGAGCGTGGTGTCCAGCCGCGCCTCCAGCTGGGCCAGGGCCGCCGAGATGGAGGGCTGGGCCACGTGGCAGCGTCGCGCGGCGGCGCTGATCGAGCCGCCCTCGTAGGCGGCGATGAAGTAGCGCAGGCTGCGCACATCCATAAGGCATTCCTATACCTGGTCCAGGATATCGATATTATCCCTTTGCCTGCCGGGCGCGCTAGGCTGTAGACACTCCCCTAGTGACTGCCGACAGGAGCCCGCTACCGTGTTCGATTCCCTGCCCCAGGAGGCACTGTTCTTCCAGGCCCTGCGTTCCGGCGACTGGCCCACACCCGACCGGGCTTGGACCCTCGATGACGCTGAACTCAGCCGTGCCGGCCTGGTCGAGCTGTTCGAGTCCCAGCTGATGAGCCGCCATCTGGACCTGCATGCCCGGCGGCTGCAGGCCCGCGGCGAGGCGTTCTACACCATCGGCAGCGCCGGTCACGAGGGCAACGCCGCCATCGCCGGCGCCTTTCGACCCACGGATCCCGCCTTTCTGCACTACCGCGACGCCGCCTTTCTGATCCAGCGCGCCCGTCAGGTGCCCGGCCAGACGCCGCTATGGGATCTGCTGCTCAGCTTCGCCGCCTCGGCCGAGGACCCCATCTCCGGCGGCCGGCACAAGGTGCTGGGCTCGAAGGCACTCGCGGTGCCGCCCCAGACCAGCACCATCGCCTCGCACCTGCCCAAGGCGATGGGGGCAGCCTATGGGCTCGGCCTGTGGCGACGCCTGGGCGGCGGGGGTGACTGGCCGGCCGACAGCGTGGTGATCTGCAGCTTCGGCGACGCCTCCTTCAATCACTCCACCGCCCAGGGGGCGATCAACGCCGCCGGCTGGGCCGCCTACCAGGGCGCCCCGATGCCGCTGGTGCTGGTCTGCGAGGACAACGGCATCGGCATCTCCACGCCCACCCCCGAGGGCTGGGTCGAGGCCAGCATGCGCGCCCGCCCCGGCTTTCACTACCTGAGCTGCGACGGCCTCGATCTGCTGGATACCCGGCGGGCGGCCCGGGAGGCGGCGCGCATCGCCCGGACGCACCGCCAGCCCGTGTTCCTGCACATGCGCTGCGTGCGGCTGTTCGGCCATGCCGGCTCCGATGCCCAGCAGGCCTACCTCACGCCCCAGCGCATCAAGGCCGACGAGGCGCGGGACCCCCTGCTGGTCAGCGCCGGGCTGCTGCGCCATCACGGGGGGCTCGACGATGCCCGGATCGGTGAGCTCTACCGGGCGGTGGGGGAGCGGGTGGCCCATGTCGCCGAAGCGGCAATTCAGCGTCCCAAGCTGGAGACGGCCGAGCAAGTGATGGCCAGCATCGTGCCGCTGGCGCGGCCGGGGCGCTGCCGCCCCTGGCAGGGAGAGCTGGACCCGGCGCCGGCCTCCATGGCGAAGCTGCTCAACCAGGCGCTGGGGCGCCTGATGGGCCGCTATCCGCATCTGGTGATGGCCGGCGAGGACATCGGCCGCAAGGGCGGCGTCTACGGGGTCACCCAGCGGCTGCAGGCCCAGTTCGGCCCGCACCGGGTGATCGACACCCTGCTCGACGAGCAGAGCATCCTGGGGCTCGGCATCGGCCTGGGCCACAACGGCCTGGTGCCGATTCTCGAGATCCAGTTTCTGGCCTACCTGCACAACGCCGAGGACCAGCTGCGCGGTGAGGCGGCCACCCTCAGCTTCTTCTCCAACGGCCAGTACACCAACCCCATGGTGGTGCGTATCGCCGGGCTCGGCTACCAGAAGGGCTTCGGCGGCCATTTCCACAACGACAACGCCATCGCCGTGCTGCGCGACATCCCCGGCCTGCTGGTGGCCTGTCCGTCCAATGCCGCCGATGCCGTCGGTCTGATGCAGGAGGCGGTGCGCCTGGCCGACGAGGAGCAGCGGGTGGTGGTGATGCTCGAGCCGATCGCCCTCTACCACCGCCGCGACCTGCTGGAGGAGGGCGACGGCGGCTGGTGCTTTGCCGACCCGGGGCCGGAGCACCGCCTGGGGGTGGGGGAGCTCGGCGTCTGGGGGAGGGGCGAGCGCTTGCCATCGTCACCTACGGCAACGGCGTCTACCTCTCGCGTCAGGCGGCGGCGCGACTGGAGGCCGAAGGCATTGCCCTGCGCATCATCGACTTGCGCTGGCTCACCGCCATCGACCACGCGGCCGTGCACCGCGGGGTCGCCGACTGCGACCAGGTGCTGGTCGTCGACGAGTGCCGCCGCTCGGGCTCGGTCAGCGAGGAGCTGATCGCCGCCCTGGTGGAGCGTGGGGTGGAAAGCCAGCGCCTGCACCGCCTGACCGCCGAGGACAGCTTCATTCCGCTGGGGCGGGCCGCCACGGCCACGCTGCCCTCGGCGGACGCCATCGTCGAGCGGGCGCGGGCCCTGATCGACAGGGCCGACAATAGTGGCGTTGACGCCCAGAAGACGCTGACAGGGAGCCAGCAAGCATGAGCGAGAGACGCGAACGACTGCTGATCGTCTGCCCCGGGCGGGGCACCTACACCCAGGCGGAGTGGGGCAGCCTGACCCGCCATGCCGGCGGCGCGGAATGGCTGGCGCGCTTCGATGCCCGGCGCCGCGAGGCGGGGCTGCCGACCCTTTCCGCACTGGATGCCGAGCTGCCGTTTCGTGCACGCCTGCATGGTCGCGGCGAACACGCCGCGCCGCTGATCTATGCCTGCGCCCTGGCCGACCTGCTGGCCATCGACCGCACTCGCTACGAGGTCGTGGCGGTCACCGGCAACTCCATGGGCTGGTATATCGCCCTGATGGCCGGCGCTGCCCTGGGGCAGGAGGACGCCTTCGAGCTGATCGGCACCATGGGGCAGATGATGCAGGAGCGGCTGGCGGGCGGGCAGCTGCTCTACCCCTGGGTCGACGAGCAGTGGCGCCCGCAGTGGGAGAGGCGGCGTGAGCTGCTCGCGCTGATCGACCGGTTGCACGGCGACCAGGGGGCCGAGCTCTATCTCTCCATCGAGCTTGGCGGGATGCTGGTGTTCGGCGGCAACGAGGCGGGGCTGGCGCGACTGACCGAGGCGCTGCCGGTTAGGGATCGCTTCCCGCTGCGCCTGCATCAGCACGCCGCCTTCCATACGCCGCTACAGCGGGAGGTGCGCGACGCCGCTCGCCAGCGTCTGCCGGCAGCGCCCTTCCGGGCGCCGAGGGTGCCGCTGATCGATGGACGTGGGCACCTCTGGACCCCCTGGAGCAGCGACCCCGAGGCCCTGTGGGATTACACCCTGGGGGAGCAGCTGGTGGCCCCCTACGATTTCACCGCGGCTCTGCGGGTCGGGGTGCGCGAGTTCGCCCCCGATCGGGTGGTGGTGCCGGGGCCCGGCACCAGTCTGGGAGGAGCCACCGCCCAGGCGCTGATCCAGTTCGGCTGGCAGGGGCTGGACAGCAAGGCGGCCTTCCAGGCGCGCCAGGCCGAGGACCCGCTGCTGATCGGCATGGGCATTCCCGAGCAGCGCCGCCTGGTGGTGGCTTAGGCACTGTCTGAAAACTGGCTACGCTCGACCATACGGCGTTAAAAATTTCGCCTGTAGGAGCGCCGGTCCCCGTCGCGACTGGCGCCGCAGGCGCCTCGGCGGAGGCTGCCGGAGTTGGCAACAACCGGGCCCATTGGCAACGCCGCCGGGAGGCTTCGCCTCCAGTCGCGAGCTGAAGCTGCTCCTACATTAGTAAATTTCGCCTGTAGGAGCGCCGGTCCCCGTCGCGACTGGCGCCGCTAGGCGCCTCGGCGGAAGCTGCCGGAGTTGGCGCTGACCGCCAGCGCAGGCAACCCCGCGGGGAGGCTTCGCCTCCAGTCGCGAGCTGAAGCTGCTTATATGGACCCGTCCCGTTGTGCAAGCCCGACACGTATCGGCGGGGGTGAGACTGCACGCTTATATCCGGCCTGTCAGTGGCACTTCGTCGGTACCTGGCCATGATGGGATGCGCGCTCTCCGATCTGATCTCCTACTCGGCCTCACGAGTGGCCATACAGCTTCACAGAGTGGCGGAGAGCCGGTCTGACCTGTCCTGCCATCTACGTACGTACCTGCGCAACCTCCGGGGGAATCTAAGTTATTTCATGCCATCTTCGTGCTTCACGGCATGGCTGTGTAGCGCGTGTCACGCGCCATCACCGCCCAGCAGATTCTGCCGAGCTTGTTCGCCAGGGCGACAGTGGCCTTGGCAGCGCCGCGTCGCGCGGCCAAGGAGCATGCCCAACGTGCCAACCGATCCGGCTGTTGCTGGCGCTGCAAGGCACGCAAGGCCGCTCGGGCACCATGCACGAGCTGTCGACGCACCTCGCCGTTGCCCCGTCTGGAGATGCCCATCAATCGCTCCTTGCCGCCACTCGAGTGCTTATATGGACCCGTCCCGTTGTGCAAGCCCGACACGTATCGGCGGGGGTGAGACTGCACGCTTATATCCGGCCTGTCAGTGGCACTTCGTCGGTACCTGGCCATGATGGGATGCGCGCTCTCCGATCTGATCTCCTACTCGGCCTCACGAGTGGCCATACAGCTTCACAGAGTGGCGGAGAGCCGGTCTGACCTGTCCTGCCATCTACGTACGTACCTGCGCAACCTCCGGGGGAATCTAAGTTATTTCATGCCATCTTCGTGCTTCACGGCATGGCTGTGTAGCGCGTGTCACGCGCCATCACCGCCCAGCAGATTCTGCCGAGCTTGTTCGCCAGGGCGACAGTGGCCTTGGCAGCGCCGCGTCGCGCGGCCAAGGAGCATGCCCAACGTGCCAACCGATCCGGCTGTTGCTGGCGCTGCAAGGCACGCAAGGCCGCTCGGGCACCATGCACGAGCTGTCGACGCACCTCGCCGTTGCCCCGTCTGGAGATGCCCATCAATCGCTCCTTGCCGCCACTCGAGTGCTTATATGGACCCGTCCCGTTGTGCAAGCCCGACACGTATCGGCGGGGGTGAGACTGCACGCTTATATCCGGCCTGTCAGTGGCACTTCGTCGGTACCTGGCCATGATGGGATGCGCGCTCTCCGATCTGATCTCCTACTCGGCCTCACGAGTGGCCATACAGCTTCACAGAGTGGCGGAGAGCCGGTCTGACCTGTCCTGCCATCTACGTACGTACCTGCGCAACCTCCGGGGGAATCTAAGTTATTTCATGCCATCTTCGTGCTTCACGGCATGGCTGTGTAGCGCGTGTCACGCGCCATCACCGCCCAGCAGATTCTGCCGAGCTTGTTCGCCAGGGCGACAGTGGCCTTGGCAGCGCCGCGTCGCGCGGCCAAGGAGCATGCCCAACGTGCCAACCGATCCGGCTGTTGCTGGCGCTGCAAGGCACGCAAGGCCGCTCGGGCACCATGCACGAGCTGTCGACGCACCTCGCCGTTGCCCCGTCTGGAGATGCCCATCAATCGCTCCTTGCCGCCACTCGAGTGCTGGCGGGGCACCAAGCCAATCGAGGCGCTGAAGGCGCGGCCATTGGCAAACCGTTTCGGATCGCCGATATGGCTGACCAGCAAGGTGGCATTGACCGGCCCGATGCCGGGCACGCTCATCAAGCGCTGACAAACCGGCGTCGTCTTGGCCAGCCGTGCCAGGCGCTGATCATAGGCACGGATGCGGGCATCCAGCGCCAGCCACTGGTCCAGGACATCATCCAGTACCACGAAGAGGTCGTCGCCCAGCTGGGCTCGATGCTCGGCGAGCACGCGCCTGACCTCCCCCTGGCGAAACACCGAGTGCCCCTTGGCCACGATGATCCCCATTTCGGCGAGCAAGCCATGCAGCTCATTACCCAGCGCCGTCCGGCTGGTGATGGCCCGTGAGCGCACGCGATGCATCGCCTGCAGCGCTTGCTGTTCCAGTGTCTTGGGCGCCACCCGTGGCGTGGCATCCCGGGCCGCTGCCTCGGCAATCGCGCGGGCATCCCGGGCGTCGCTCTTGTGCCCGAGGACGAAGGGCTTCACGTACTGGGGCGGAATCAACTGGACCTCATGCCCCAGCGCCTGGATCTCCCTGGCCCAGTAATGGGCCCCACCGCAGGCCTCCATGGCGACAACGCAGCGAGGCAGTTGGGCTAGCGTGGTGGGAAATGCCGAGCGTGACACCGTTTTGCTGAACACCTGCCGCCCTTTGGAATCGACGGCGTGAAGTTGAAAGACATGCTTGGCGAGATCGATCCCGACGATGCTAATGTGATTCATGGATGGACCCTCTCTTCGAGATGCCGTGTGGTGCCCCGTGCACCCAAGATGGCGTTGCAAACTCATCTTGGCACAGGGAGGGACGGGTCCATCCCATTTCCTACATTAGTAAATTTCGCCTGTAGGAGCGCCGGTCCCCGTCGCGACTGGCGCCGCAGGCGCCTCGGCGGAGGCTGCCGGAGTTGGCAACAACCGGGCCCATTGGCAACGCCGCCGGGAGGCTTCGCCTCCAGTCGCCGAAGCGTCGGACCGGAGCTAAAGCTGCTCCAGCAGAAGACACCTACTGCTGTAGTACTAGGAGCCGGCCCAGGGTTACTCCGGCATGCCCAGCCGCTGATGCAGGCGCAGCATCACCGCTACCTCGTGCTCGGGGCGCAGCGGTTCGAGGCCCAGCTCGCCGAACAGCTCGCCCCGGGCCCGGGTCCACTCGCCGCTGTCCAGATCGGGATAGAGGCTGTCGGCCGGGGCCAGCTCCACGAAGGGGTCGATGCCGAAGGTGTCGAAGAGCCGTGACAGGGCGGCCTCGTCGTCGCTCACCCCGGCGGTGAACAGGGTGGCGTTGAAGTGATCGTTCTCCAGCTCGCGAATCACGTCCAGGGGGCTCACGCCGAAGCTGTTGAGCTCCTCCATGCTGTAGCCGTTGAGGGCGTTCATCTCATCGTCGAGCCAGCCGTCGTCGGGCTGGATCAGGGTGTGCTTGATACGCCCGTCGGGAAGCACCCAGGCGATCGCCAGGGGCAGCTCGCCGTCCTCGCCGGTTTCCACGGCAATGAATCCGGGGATCTCTTCCATCATGCGTTCTCCTGCCGGTGGTCGGGCGCTGCGCTCTCCTGTTGCCGCTGGTCCAGGCGGAAAAAGGCACTGGCGGTGGTCGAGGTCGCCGCGGCCAGTTCGGCCTCTTCGATCCCCCGCCAGTGGGCGATTTCCCGCACGATCCAGGGTAGCAGCGCCGGCTCGTGTCGCCTGCCCTTGAGTTTGGCAGGTAAATTGCGCGGCAGCAGGTAGGGGCAGTCGGTTTCCACCATCAGCCGGCTAAGCGGGATCTCGCCGACCAGGTCGCGCAGGTGGTGGCCGCGACGCTCGTCGCAGAGCCAGCCGGTCAGGCCGATATGCAGGTCCAGGTCGAGATAGCCATACAGGGTGTCGCGATCCGCGGTGAAGCAGTGGATCACCGCGTCGCCGATCGCGTCGCGCCAGGCGTGGAGCATCTCGCGCATGCGGCGGCCGGCGTCGCGCTCGTGGACGAACAGCGGCAGGCCGCTCTCGGCGGCGAGCTCCAGCTGGGCCTCGAAGGCGCGCTCCTGCTCGGCCGGCGTCGAGAAGTTGCGGTTGAAGTCGAGCCCGCATTCGCCCACCGCCACCACCTCGGGCTGGCGGTGCAGGTCGCGCATCGCCCGCGCCAGCTCGCCGCTCCAGCGGCTGGCGTCGTGGGGGTGAACGCCGGCGGTGGCGTAGAGCCCGGGATGCCGGCGCGCCAGCGCCACGGCCTGCTCGGCGTGCTCGCGGTCGGTGCCGGTGAGGATCAGGGCGGTGACATTCGCTGCCCGCGCACGGGCGATCACCGCCTCGAGGTCGCGGGCGAAGCTCTCGTGGGTCAGGTTGGCGCCGATGTCCACCAGCGGCGCCGGGGAGCGAAAGCGCAGCGCCTCGGGCAGCGTCGTGTCGCCGTCGGGGGGGAGCGTCTCGTGCATGGCCGTGCTCAGTCTCCAGGGGCGAAAACGGCCTATTGTCACATGCCCGGTCGAGGCCTGCCATGCGTTACACTAGGGCGCCCGATGACTGGATGAGGACTGCGCGTGACCCTGCTACGTCTGGAACGTCTGCAACTGGCCTATGGCACCCATGTACTGCTCGACGGCGCCGACCTGGTGCTGGAGCGGGGGGAGCGGCTGGCGCTGGTGGGCCGCAACGGCACCGGCAAGTCGACCCTGCTCAAGCTGGTGGCCGGTGAGATTCTCCCTGACGGCGGCAGCATCTGGCGCGCGCCGGGGCTCAAGATCGGCGTGCTGGACCAGAACCTGCCCGAGGCCAGCGGCGAGACCATCTTCGATGTGGTGGCCCAGGGGCTTCCCGAGGCGGGCGAGTTGCTCTCGGAGTATCATCACCTGATTCATCAGGACGATCCGGACATGCGCCGCATGGCGACGCTGCAGACCCAGCTCGAGGCCATCGACGGCTGGTCCTTCCACCAGCGTATCGATGTGGTGCTGACGCGCCTCGGGCTGCCCGAGGATGCCGAGATGGCCTCGCTCTCCGGCGGTTGGCGCCGGCGCGTGGCCCTGGCCCGGGCGCTGGTGGCCGAGCCCGACCTGCTGCTGCTCGACGAGCCCACCAACCACCTGGATCTGGATACCATCGCCTGGCTGGAGGAGCAGCTGGCCGCCTTTAACGGCGCGGTGCTGTTCATCACCCACGACCGAACCTTCCTGTCGAAGCTGGCCACGGCGATTCTCGAGCTGGATCGCGGCCGCCTGGGGCGCTATCCCGGCGACTACGGCAAGTATCAGGAGCAGAAGGTCCACGAGCTGGAGGTGGAGGCCCGGGAGCACGCCGAGTTCGACAAGAAGCTGGCCCAGGAAGAGGCCTGGATTCGCCAGGGCATCAAGGCGCGGCGGACCCGCAACGAGGGCCGCGTGCGGGCGCTGGAGCAGATGCGCCGCGAACGCAGCCAGCGCCGCGAGCGCCAGGGCAAGGCCTCGCTCTCGGTGGACAGCGGCGAGCGCAGCGGCAAGCGGGTGGTGGAGCTCAAGGGCGTCAGCCACCGCTACGGTGAGGAGACGGTGATCCGCGATCTCTCCCTGGAGATCCAGCGCGGCGACCGCATCGGGCTGATCGGTCGTAACGGTGCGGGCAAGACCACCCTGCTCAAGATCCTGCTCGGCGAACTCGCGCCGAGCGAGGGCCAGGTGCGCCTGGGCACCAACCTGCAGGTGGCCTACTTCGACCAGCTGCGCGCGGGCCTCGATCCGGAGAAGAGCGTCTACGACAATGTGGCCCAGGGCAGCGACCGGGTCACGGTGGGCGGCAAGGACAAGCACGTCATCAGCTATCTTCAGGACTTTCTGTTCACCCCCGTGCGCGCCCGCCAGCCGGTCAAGGCGCTCTCCGGTGGGGAGTCCAACCGCCTCCTGCTGGCCAAGCTGTTCACCCAGCCGGCCAACGTGCTGGTGCTCGACGAGCCCACCAATGACTTGGATGTCGAGACCCTGGAGCTGCTCGAGGAGCTGTTGCTCGACTTCGACGGCACCCTGCTGCTGGTCTCCCACGACCGTGCCTTCATGGACAACGTGGTGACCGGGGTGCTGGCCTTCGAGGGCGATGGCGTGGTGCGCGAATACGTGGGCGGCTACAGCGATTGGGTGCGCCAGGGGGGCAAGCTGCCGCCGGCGCCCTGGGAGGGCGCGGCGCGCCAGCGGGCGGAACCCGTCGCCACGGCGACAGAGGGGGCTAGCGCAACGGCGCCTGGCACGACGGCGCCCGGCACGGTGGGGGCCGCACCAAAGGCCGACCCGGCCCCGGCGGCGAAAAAAACCGCCAAGCTCTCCTACAAGCTGCAGCGTGAACTCGACGGCCTGCCGGCCGAGATCGAGCGGCTGGAGAATGAGGTGTCGGCCTTCGAGGCCAGGGTCGGCGACCCCGGCTTCTACCAGCAGGAGAGCACGGCGGTCACCGCGACGCTGGAGGCCATGGCGGCGAAACAGGCCGAACTCGACGCCGCCATGGAGCGGTGGATGGAGTTGGAGGCCCTCGCCGCGGGGGAGTAATGGGCATAGAGGAAATGCCTCGTGGGAGGCCGTTTCATCGGGCGAAGGCGCCGGAGGGCGCCCCGCACTTGCCGCTCTGGCAGCGCGAGGCGCTGCTTGGTCGAAGCGTTGAACCGGAGCTGAAGCTCCCTCCCGCAGGACAGTGAGGGGAGGCGACTACTCGGCGCTCTTTTCCCCCTTCTTCCCCACCCGCACGGCCAGCACGTCGCACTGGGCGCCGTGGAGCACGCCGGTGGAGGTGGAGCCGAGCAGCAGGGCGAAGCCGTGCCGGCCATGGGAGCCGACCACGATGAGGTCCACACCGTGCTCATCGGCGAAGCGGTGGATCTCGGTGTCGGGCATGCCGACCACCACGTGCTGGTTCTCCTTGGCCACATGGGCGTCGGCGATCTCGGCGAGGCGCTGCTTGGCATGCTCGTCGAGCTGGTCCTGGATGCTGGTGAGATCCATGGGGATATCGCCGCCGTAGGCGAAGCCCAGCGGCTCCAGGGTGTGCATGATCGAGAGCTTGGCCTGGTTGCGCTCGGCGATCTGCAGGGCGCGCTCCAGCACCTTGTGGGAGTCCTTGGTCAGATCGACGGCGACCAGGATGTGACGATATTCATTGCTCATGAGAGGCTCCTGAAGGGTGTCGGGGTGACGAGAACATGCCTTCACTCTAGGACGAACGGTGAGCGAGGACAACGACTTGCGTCAAGATTCATTCAGGAGATACCGATGGTCTGGTTGCTGATACTGTTCGTGCTGATGCTGATGATCTCGCCGGTGCTGTGGCTCAAGCCCAGCCCGCGGCAGCGGCGCATCGCGCCGCTGCGCAGCGCCGCCGGCAAGGCCGGGGTGCAGGTGACGCTGGCGTCACCGCCGCTGCACGGTATCGCCACCGCCATGCCGGGCTATCGCTGGCCCTATCCCCAGGACGCGCCGGGGCCGCGCTTCGTGCTGGTGCGCGACAGCGAGGCCAGCGAGGCCCTCAAGACCTTTATTCCCGGCTGGCGGTGGCGCATCGAGCCGCTGCGGCCGCTGCCTGAGGCGGCGCGCAAGCCATTGGAGGCGCTGCTGATGCGCCTGCCCCAGGATGCGCTGGTGATCGAGTCGCGGGAGCCCGGCATCACCCTGTGGTGGTGGGAGTCTCAGGGTGCCGAGCGCTTTCTGACCTACGTAGCGGACTTTCGTCGGCTGCGCGATGCCCTGGCCGGTCGCGCCGACCGGCTCGAGGGGCCGCGCCCCTTTGGTCACGCCGAGGGCACCGCGCCGGAGTGAGACCCGCCCGGCGCTCAGCCGTCGCTTTCCCGGGCCTGGATTTCCAGGCCGTTATTCTCGATGTGGGCCAGTAGGGCGTCGAGCTGGTGAACCTCGGCGTCGCTCAGGCCGTCGAGCATCTCGCGGCGGGCCTGGGTGACCACCTCGTCGATCTGCTCCAGCAGCGGGGTCGCCTCCAGGGTAAGAAAGACGCGTTTGGTGCGGCGGTCCTGCTCGCAGGGGCGTCGCTCGATCAGCCCCTGCTCGGCAAGCTGGTCGAGGGTGCGCACCAGCGACGGCGCCTCGACGCCGATGGCCCGGGCCAGGTCGCATTGGGGCTGGCCGTCGCCCAGGCGCCATAGGTGGTAGAGAGTGATCCAGCGGGTCTGGGTCAGGCCCAGCGGCGCCAGTCGCCGGTCGATGATCGCCCGCCACAGGCGCGGCAGGCGTGACAGCCGGAAGCCGATGTTCTGGTGCATGGGACTCCGCATTTGCGTTGAATTTGCCGAATTGTCCGGAGCCGCCGCGTGTAATGCAAGCGGTACTCCGCTGCCCCCCCTCCTAGGGTCCGACTCGCGTCCGCCCCATTCAGTGCCACTCAGGGCTTGACGAACCGCGCCGACTGCACCAAGCTTCCAAAATCAAACGGCCGTATGAAATCGGGCGCTCCTCCAATGCCAATCCTCTGTGTGGAGATTCGTGGATGATCTATCAAGGCAATGCCATCACGGTGTCGCGCGGTACCCAGAACGGGGGCGACGACATCGCCACGCTCACCTTCGACCTGAAGGATGAATCCGTCAACAAGCTCTCCAGCGCGGTGGTGGGCGAACTGGGCGAGGCGGTCAAGGCGATCGAGGCCGAAAGCGGTCTGAAGGGGCTGGTGATCACCAGCGGCAAGGAGGCGTTCATCGTCGGTGCCGACATCACCGAATTCCACGGCCTGTTCGACAAGGGTGAAGACTACCTGGTGGAGATGAACCTCAAGGTGCATGACATCTTCAATGCCATAGAGGATCTGCCGTTCCCCACCGTGACCGCTATCAATGGCCTGGCGCTGGGCGGCGGCTGCGAGGTGCTGCTGACCACCGATTTCCGTGTGATGAGCGAGAAGGCCAAGATCGGCCTGCCGGAGACCAAGCTGGGCATTCTTCCCGGCTGGGGCGGCTGCGTGCGCCTGCCGCGCATGATCGGCGCCGACAACGCCATCGAGTGGATCGCCGGCGGCACCGAGAACCGCGCCGATGCCGCGCTCAAGGTGGGTGCCGTCGATGCGGTGGTGCCCGGCGAGCAGCTCGAGGCCGCGGCGCTGGATATCCTGGCCCGCGCCAACAGTGGCGAGCTCGACTACCGGGCGCGCCGCGATGAGAAGAAGCAGCCGCTCAAGCTCGGTCCTATCGAGCAGATGATGGCCTTCGAGACCGCCAAGGGCTACGTGGCCGGCAAGGCGGGGCCCCACTACCCGGCGCCGGTGGAGGCGATCAAGGTGGTCCAGAAAGGGGCCGGGGAGGAGCGCGGTCGCGCCCAGGCCATCGAGGCCAAGGCCTTCGCCAAGCTGGCCCTGAGCAGTGTCGCCTTCAACCTGGTCGGCCTGTTCATGAACGATCAGGTGGTCAAGAAGAAGGGCAGCAAGTACGAGAAGCAGGCGCGGCCGGTCAATCAGACCGCGGTGCTGGGCGCAGGCATCATGGGGGGCGGCATCGCCTACCAGAGCGCCTCCAAGGGCACCCCGATCCTGATGAAGGACATCAAGGACGAGGCCATCGAGCTTGGCCTCAAGGAGGCCCGCAAGCTGTTCGCCAAGCAGGTGGAGCGCAAAAAGCTCACCACCGAGCAGATGGCCGAAAAGCTCACCAACATTCGCCCGACGCTTTCCTATGGTGACTTCGGCAACGTCGACCTGGTGGTCGAGGCGGTGGTCGAGAATCCCAAGGTCAAGGACGCGGTGCTCACCGAGGTGGAAGGCCTGGTCGGCGAGGAGACCATCCTCACCTCCAACACCTCGACCATCTCGATCAACCGCCTGGCCGAGAACCTCAAGCGCCCCGAGAACTTCTGCGGCATGCACTTCTTCAACCCGGTGCACCGCATGCCGCTGGTCGAAGTGATTCGCGGTGAGAAGACCAGTGATGCCGCCGTGGCGGCCACCGTGGCCTACGCCCGGGCCATGGGCAAGACGCCCATCGTGGTCAACGACTGCCCGGGCTTTCTGGTCAACCGCGTGCTCTTCCCCTACTTCGGCGGCTTCAGCCTGCTGATGGAGCAGGGCGCCGACTTCCAGCGCGTCGACAAGATCATGGAGAAGTTCGGCTGGCCCATGGGCCCCGCCTACCTGCTCGACGTGGTGGGCATGGACACCGCCGTTCATGCGGGTGAGGTGATGGCCGAGGGCTTCCCCGAGCGCATGGGCCAGATGGGCGGTGACGGCAGCAAGAGCGCCATTCAGGTGATGTACGAGAATGAGCGACTGGGCCAGAAGAACGACAAAGGCTTCTACGCCTACGAGGAAGACAGGAAGGGCAAGCCGAAGAAGGTCAGCGACGAGGCGGCCCATGCGCTGGTCAAGCAGGTGGTACGTGAGGAGAAGGAGCTCTCCGACGACGACATCATCGCCCGCATGATGGTGCCGCTGTGCCTGGAAACGGTGCGCTGTTTGGAAGACGGCATCGTCGAGACGCCGGCCGAGGCCGACATGGCGCTGATCTACGGCATCGGCTTCCCGCCGTTCCGCGGCGGTGCGCTGCGCTATATCGACGCCATGGGCGTGGCGGCGTTCGTCGAGCTGGCCGAGGGGCTGGCCGAGGAGCTGGGTCCGCTCTATGCGCCCACCGACAAGCTGCGCGAGATGGCCAAGGACGACGAGCGCTTCTATTCCACCCAGGCGCAGAGCTGAACCCACCGCGAACAGGAGATGTTGAGAATGAGCTTGAACCCGAGAGATATCGTGGTGGTCGACGGAGTGCGTACCGCCATGGCCAAGGCCAAGAACGGTGCCTTCCGCCACGTGCGTGCCGAGAATCTGTCCGCCGCGGTGATGCAGGCGCTGTTCGATCGCAACGCCAATCTCGATCCCTCCGAGGTCGACGACGTGATCTGGGGCTGTGTCAATCAGACCCTCGAGCAGTCGATGAACATCGCCCGCAACGCGGCGATCATGACCGGCATCCCGCGCACGGTACCGGCCCAGACGGTCAACCGCCTGTGCGGCTCCTCCATGACGGCGCTGCATATCGCCGCGGCCAACATCAAGGCCGGCATGGGTGACTTCTATATCATCGGTGGCGTCGAGCACATGGAGCATGTCGCCATGACCCACGGCGTCGACGTCAACCCGGCGGCCAGCAAGTATGCCGCCAAGGCGGCGATGATGATGGGCCTGACCGCCGAGCTGCTGGGCAAGATGCACGGCATCGGCCGCGAGGAACAGGACAAGTTCGGCGTGCGCTCCCACCAGCGGGCTCAGGCCGCCATGGAGCAGGGGCGCTTCGACAATGAAGTGATCGGGGTGGAAGGCCACGATGCTAACGGTTTCCGCGTGCGGGTCGACCGTGACGAGGTGATTCGCGCCGACGCCAGCCTGGAGAAGATGGCCGAGCTCAAGCCGGTCTTCGACCCGCGCAGCGGCACGGTCACCGCCGGCACCTCTTCGGCGCTGTCGGTGGGCGCCTCGGGCATGGCGGTGATGAGCTACGAGCGCGCCCAGGCGCTGGGCCTCGAGCCCATCGCCCGGGTGCTCTCCACCGGGGTGGCCGGCTGCGATGCCTCCATCATGGGCTATGGCCCGGTGCCGGCCTCCAAGAAGGCGCTCAAGAGCGCCGGCCTGACCACCGACGATATCCAGACCGTCGAGCTCAACGAGGCCTTTGCCGCTCAGGGGCTGCCGGTGCTCAAGGATCTCGGCCTGCTCGATGCCATGGACGACAAGGTCAATCTCAACGGCGGCGCCATCGCCTTGGGCCATCCGCTGGGCTGCTCCGGCGCGCGTATCTGCACCACGCTGCTCAACGTGATGCAGCAGCGCGACACCACGCTGGGCCTGGCCACCATGTGTATCGGCATGGGACAGGGCGTGGCCACGGTGTTCGAACGTTTGAAGTAAGCCCCGACGGGTGAAGTCAGCACTTTCTGCGGTAAACCGGTGGCCCCGTCCTCGTTGGCGGGGCCACCGGCGTTTGAGGCGTTGACGACTGGGGCCAGGAGCCATAAGATGCATTTTTTATGCATCTTAACGAAGCCATCGCGAGGCAATGCCAATGGGACTCCTCACTAGCCTGCTCAAGAAAATCAAGGCAGAAGATAACCCGGCTGCGGAGAGTCAGGCCGTTCAGACCTTCGAGCCTGCTCCGTCAGCGGCGTCTGTCGCCGAGGTCGGCGAAGACGAGGCCGTCAGCGCCGACGCCGAAAAGAAGCCGCATGGGGAACCGGGCGTTTGCTGCGGCTCTTGCCACTGATCCCGGCCAGCGCGCCAGGCTGCCAGCCAGCCATCGGAACGTTACGCAGCGGGCATGCCCTTCCAGGCATGCCCGTTTTGCTCTTAACCGTTCGGCTAAAACGCCTTCTCAGCCGCTGCTCGATACTTCCGGGACGATTTCCCCAGGGCCTTCCTCGACCATGATGGTGCCTGGCTTGGCCTCTTGCGGTGCGATCCAGCCCTGTTCGCGATAGTAGCGCAGGGCGCCTTCATGTAGCGGGGCGGTGAGTCCCTCTTCGATCATCGACTCCGGGGTCAGGGTACCAAAGGCCGGATGGTAGGCTTTGAAGCGCAGCAAGTTGTCGAAGACCCGGGATACCAGACGATAGACGAGCTCCGGATCGCTATCCGCGGTGGTCACCAGGGTGGCGCGCACGCCGAAGGTCCGCACCGCCGGCTGGTCGGGACCATAGAGCCCACCGGGAATCCAGGCGCGGCTGAAGAAGGGGTAGGCGGCGATCAGAAGGTCGATCGCCGCGCCTTCCACGTCCACCAGGGCGGCGTTGCACAGCCGGATTGCCTGGGCCACCGAGTCGTTGGGATGACCGACGGTATAGACCATGGCGTCAATGTTGCCGTGGCAAAGCTCCATGGCCTGCTGATCGGCAGGCAGTTCGTTGACCTGGCGAAAGCTGTTGCGGCTCCAGCCTCGAGCATCCATGACCCTGAGCATGGTGCCGCGCTGGCCGGAGCCGGGATTGCCGATGTTGACCGAACGACCCGCCAGGTCGTCGAGTCGATGGATGCCGGCATCGCGTCGCACGACCAGGGTGAAGGGCTCGCTGTGCAGGGAGAAGACCGATCGTAGGCCGGGGTCCGGCCCAACTTCGCGGAACCCCTCCGTACCGGTGGCGGCGTAATGATGAAGATCGGACTGGGCCAGTGCCAGGGTGAGTTCGCCGCGGCGCAGGGCTTGTAGATTGGCGCTCGAGCCATCGCTGGGCACTGCCCGGCAGGGCACGTCGATGGTCCGACACAGGACGCGCCCCGCGAGGTGGTAGACGCCGGCAGGGCTGGCGGTACCGATGATCAGGGGGGTGTCGGATGATGCCGGCGACGAATACCAGCACATCAGGCCGATAAGGCCGATGGCCACACGATGGGCAGTTGCTTTCATGACTCACCTCGGGGCAGTGAGCCGGCCAGAGGCCATACCAGGATCACGTAGGGAGGCTGGGAGGAAGCCGTTGGTGATGGCTTCGCATCGGGATCTGGTCGACAGTGGTTTATTCTGATTTAGTGTCTTTTTATATTTTCTTTTTTTACATGAGAGACCATATGCCGCCCAAGATTCTGCATTGTTGGGGCTGTGGCACATAGAGAGGTATAGCACCCCTGCCCATGGTGGCAAGGGGATTTCGCTACAGCACGCCCGCCTCCAGCCCGGCGGCCAGGTAAAGTCCTAGTTCCTCGACCTGATCGACGAAGTCGCTCTGCCATTCCCCGCGCAGGATCAGCGGTTCCTGCGCCCAGCGCCAGCGCAGTCCCGTGACGATGCTCTCCACGGCTCGACGAGTGCCGGTGCCGTCGTGTCCGGCGCGGATATAGAGCGCGCAGGGCAGCCCCTGCGTCGCTTCGAGGATCGGGTAGTAGCTGCGGTCGAAAAAGTCCTTGAGCGCCCCGCTCATGTAGCCGAGGTTCTCGGTGGTGCCGAGCAGAATGGCATCGCAGGCCAGGACGTCTTCCGGACCGGCTTCCAGCGGTGGTTTGACCACGACCTCGACGTTTTCGACATTCGGGTCGCGGGCGCCGCGTTCGGCGGCCTTGCGCAGCTCTTGCGTATTGGGTGAGGGCCCGTGGGCCACGATCAGCAGTCGTTTCATGTTTGACAGTCTAGCGAGTTTTATCAACGCTGCGGTCTGCGATACTGAGTGAGTACGCCATTCCTTTCGGACCAAGGAGGATTCCTGCAATGGCATTTGCCCTGTCGAACATGCAATTGGAGAGTGCAGCCTTTGCCGCCGGTGACGCCATCCCGGCCAAGTATACCGGCGAGGGCGATGACGTCTCACCGCCGCTGGCCTGGCATGACGCCCCGGAGGGGACCAAGGGCTTTGCGGTGATCTGTCACGACCCCGATGCGCCGCTGGTGCAGCATGGCGCCTATGGTTTCGTGCACTGGGTGCTGTATAACATCCCGGCCTCCACCAGTTCGCTGGAAGAGGCCACCGCCGTGGGCACCCGTGGCAAGAACGACTTCGGTAAGCACGGCTATGGCGGGCCCATGCCGCCGGAGGGGCATGGGCTGCACCAGTACTACTTCTGGGTGCTGGCCATGGATAAGCCCACCGACGACCTGCCCGAGGGGCTGACCCTGCATGACCTGCTGGTGCGGGTCGAGCCGCACCTGATCGGCATGAACCGGCTGGTCGGGACCTATCAGCGCAGCTGATGGGGCGCCGAGCCTTCGCTTACGTCGGCCCGCGACGTTGTGCGTACCGCGGGTCGGCAAGCCAGGGTCAGGCGTGGGCCTTGAACCTCAGCCGGACTGCATCGACGGTCCACTGGCCGTGGGAGTCGCACAGGCTCGGGGCGAGCCAGGCCGCCGCGTTGCCCAGTATCGCTTCGCGCAGGTCCTCCTCCAGATCGTGCAGGACGGAGGCGGCGAAGGAGGCGAGCCAGCCGTTCATGCCCCCGGGCAGTGCCATGGGCTGTGGCACAAGCTCGATGCATTCGATGGTAAAGCCAGCGCTGGTCAGCATCTCCCGGTACTCTTCCACGGTGGGAAAGAACCACGGTAGCCGCTCGATCGCGCTGATGCCCCGAAACTCCAGGGCGGCCACCAGGGCGGTGCACACCGCGGCCATGTTGCCGTGTCCGCCAAACTCGGCAACGAAGCGTCCCCCCGGCTTCAGCGCCCGGCGTACCCCGGCGATCACCGCCTGGTGGTTGCGCAGCCAGTGAAGGCTGGCGCTGAACACGGCATCGAACTCATGATCGAACGGCAGCCGATGGGCGTCGAGCTGACGTGCCTGCAGGCCGCGGGCGAGTGCCGCCTCGACCAAAGACTCAGAGGCATCAATGCCGACCAGCTGGGCACCGGACCTGCCGAGTGTCTCAGTCAGAGCGCCGTCGCCGCAGCCCAGGTCGAGGATGCGCTCGCCGGCACACGGGGCTAGCAGCTTTACCGCTTCCATACCAGGCATGGCCATGGGGTCGGCACGGCGGGCGATGTCGAAAGCGCGCTGGCTCTGACCGGGAACGGAGCGTGGGGACTGAAACATGGTGCCTCCATTGGCGCGCGTTGGTAAGCCGCTTTGTGACCAGCATAACCTATTGGGTCGATGGCACCGCCTATCGACGTTGTCGCGAGAGCAGATCACGAATCAAGGGGCTGTCGGCGTCACGCTGGGTGGGAAGTTCGAAGCGCGCCTTGGCAATGGCGGTGCGCGACAGTTGGGCGGTGATCAGGGCATCGCCCGACGCCGCCTCGGCAAGAGTTTCGCCGCGAGGGCCGAGAATGCGTGAACCGCCCCAGAAATGGCTGCCCCCTTCGGGACCGAAGCGGTTGGCCATGATCACGGGCGTACCGTAGGTCATGGCATAGAAGCGAATGTTCAGCAGCCAGTTCTGCTCGTTGGAGAACTCCTCGCTGACGATGCCCGATGCCGAGTTTATCGGCGCACATAACACGGTCGGGCGCGCCAAGAGAGCGGCATGCACCAGCGCGGGATTCCATAGGTCGGCACAGATCATCTGAGTCGACGTCCAGCCCGGGCGCACCTGCGCATAGGTAAGCTCCTCGCCGTGGCAGAACCACTTTCCCTCCTCGAGTCCACCGTAGGTGGGCAGATTGAGCTTGCGGTGCACCGCCAGGATCTCGCCGTCCTGCAGGATGGCCAAGGCGTTGTAGTACTCGCCCGGGCTGGCTTCCTCGACGAAGCCGACTACGGTCTGCATATCGCCGCTGGCATTTGCCAGTGATGCCAGGCGGGGGTCTTCCAGTGGCATGGCGACCTGCATCACGCGACTGGCGAGTCCATAGCCGGTCAGCGAGAGCTCCGGGAAGACGAGCAGTTCGACTCCTTGTCGCCGGGCCTCCGCCATGAGGTTCAGGTGGTGCTCGATGTTGGTGTCGACTTCGCCGAGCTGGCAGTTGATCTGAGCGGCGCCAACGAGTAATCGGTCTTGGTAGTGCATAGCAACCTCAAGGGTCTTGGGTGAGAAGCCTAGTCGGGGCCGAATCCCAAGGGGAAGTCATCGGCTCGTGATGCGCGGCTCAAAAGGCCGTGTCGCCAGGCTCCGGCGAGGCCACGACGTCGCTGCCGGTGACGATGCTTTCGAGTTCCTGGCAAAAGGCTTCCAGGGCCTCGCCGCTGTGTCCAGGCCGGCGGTGCAATTCGATCTCCACTTGGCCGAGGGGCGGCAGCCCCTCCTGCTCGCCGACGATGCGACACCCTGGCGGTATGCTGCGGGGAGTCTTGACCGTGATCGCCAGTCCCGCCTGTACGGGCAGGTTGATGGCGGTGGGGGATTGGCTCGTGTAGCGCAGCTCCCAGCGTCGATCTACGCGCCCCAGTGCGGCGAGGGCATGGTCGCGGAAGATACAGCCTTCCGGGTTGAGCGCCAGCGGCAGGCGGCTCCAGGCCTGCGGCTGGCGATCCTCGGCCACCACCCACACCATCGGCTCCCAGCCCAGCAGGTGGCCCGACTGGGTCGGGGCGTGCCGCACCGACAAGACCACGTCCAGCAGGCCCTCCTGAAACCACTTCACCAGTGAGGCGCTGATTTCGCAGTTCATCTCTAGGCGGGAATCGGGAAAGCGTGCTGCGTAGCGCGGCAGTAGCTGAGGCAGGTAGGTCGCGGCCTGCTCCTCGGACGTGCCGAAGCGGATCAGCTCCCCTTGCTGGCGCTCTCCCAGCACCGCCCTGGCTTCGTCCTCGAGCTTGAGCATCTGTCGGGCATAGGGCAGCAAGCGCTCGCCGGACGCCGTCAGCAGCACGCTGCGGCTGGTGCGCTCGAACAGCGCCTTGCTCATCTGGTCCTCGAGCCGCTTGATCTGGAGACTGACCGCCGACTGGGTGCGGTGCAGCACCTTGCCGGCGGCACTGAAGCCCTGACATTCGGCGACGGTGACGAAAGCGCGCAGCAGGTCGGTATCCATGATCAATGAGCTCCTCAAATGGGTTTCATCTCAACCATTCATTTCAATTATGAATTCGTCGTCACTACCCTGTCCACACGACAACCCGAACATTTCCTCCCCGACGACAGGAGCGACGACCGATGCATGCCACGGCCGAGACACAAGCGACCGACTCCCTGGACGGCCTGATCGATCTGGGCTGCTACCCCATCGACAACCTCGACAGCCCGGCAGGCCGCGAGCTGATCGACAGCTGCCGCCGCCAGCTCGCTGAGGACGGCTGCGTGGTGCTAAAGAATTTCGTCCCCGAAGAGGCGTTGGCGCGGCTGGAGCGCGAGACCGAGCGCCTCTCGCCTCAGGCCCACTACAACCAGACCGAGACCAACCCCTACAACAGCGCCGGGGACCCCGAGCTGCCCGACAGCCACCCGCTCAACCGCTTCGATGATCGTACCAACGGCTTCGTGGCCGGTGACCGCATCGACGGCGACACCATCATCCGCCAGGTCTATGAGCATCCCGGCTTTCAGCGCTTCATCGGCGCCGTGGTGGGCATGGAGGAAATTCACCAGTATGCCGACCCCCTGGCCGACCTGGTGGTCAACGTGCTGCGCGAGGGCTGCCAGCATCCCTGGCACTACGACACCAACGAATTCATCGTCACCATGATGACCCGCCAGTCCCATGGCGGCGGCCGCTTCGAGTATGCCCCGGGCATCCGCAGCCCCGAGGGCGAGAACTTCGATGAGGTGGAGAAGGTGATCGACGGCGACCGCTCGCGGCTCAAGAGCCTCGACCTTCAGCCCGGTGATCTGCAGGTGTTCTTCGGCCGCTACTCGCTGCATCGGGTCACCCCGGTGGAGGGTGACCGTGAGCGCCATACCGTGATCTTCGCCTACGCCAAGGAGCCTGGCTTCATCGGCCGCCCCGAGCGTGCCAAGCGCATCTTCGGGCGCATGGCGCCGGTGCACGAGCGGCTGCTGGAGGAGGGTATGAGCCGCTCCGACAGCCTCGCTGACTGATCCCCGGGTCTGTCACCGAGCCGGTCCCCGAACCCGAACCGCCATAACAACACCGTGCCGATGGCCGGCGACTTGCGGCCATCGCCCTGACGACACAGCGAGAGACCCCCATGAGCATCGTAGAGTCAGAGCAGCTGACCGATAGTGAACCGGACCGGATTCCGGTCGTGCCCTCGGCCCCGATGGCCAACGGCGACAGCATCCCCACCGCCTTCGATCCCAAGCAGCTGCGCGCCGGCCGCCTGGCACGCCTGAGGGCCATGATGGCCGAGCAGGGCTACGCCGCCCTGGTGCTGTTTGACCCCAACAACCAGCGCTACGCCACCGGCTCGCGCAACATGTTCGGCTACTTCCTGCGCAACTCCACGCGCTATATCTATGTGCCGCTGGACGGCCCGATCATTCTGTTCGAATACCCGGGCAGCGCCCATGTCTCCACCTGGCTGGAGACCATCGACGAGTCGCGCACCTCCAAGGTGGTGTGGTCGGCGGTGAACCAGCGCGACAATCTCTCCTCGGACCCCTTCGGCGTGGAGATTGCCGAGCTGGTGGAGGAACACGGCCGTGGCAACCGGAAGGTCGGCCTGGACCGCTGCGCCCTCAACCTGGCTCGCTCCCTGGAGGCCCAGGGGCTGGACGTCTACGACTGCATGCAGGACACCCTGCACTGTCGGCGCATCAAGACCCCCGAGGAGATCGCCTGCCTGGCCCAGTCCATGGCGGCAAGCGAGGCCTCGGTGGCCGAGGTGGAGGCCGCCATCCGGCCCGGGGTCACCGAGAACGAGCTGTTCGCCATCATGTACGGTGAGGTGATCCGCGGCGGCGGCGAGTTCATCGAGACCCGCCTGCTCAACTCCGGACCGCGCACCAACCCCTGGTTCCACGAGGCCAGCGACCGCAAGATCCGCCCCGGCGAGCTGGTGGCCCTTGACACCGACACCATCGGCTGCCACGGCTACTACTCCGACTTCTCGCGCACCTTCCCGGTGGGGCCGGGGCGCCCCAGCGCCTATCAGCGCGAGCTCTACCGCATGGCCTATGACCAGGTGCACCACAACATGGGCATTCTTAAGCCCGGCATCAGCTACCGTGAGATCGCGGAGAAGGCCTGGAAGATCCCCGAGCGCTTCCTCGACCGCCGCTATCCCTCGATCATCCACGGAGTGGGGATGCACGGCGAGACGCCGCTGGTGGCCCACCATATGGACTTCGATCGCTTCTCCAAGGATGGCATCCTCGAGCTGGGCATGGTGGTCTCGGTGGAGAGCTACATCGGCGAGGTGGGGGCCGCCGACGGCGTCAAGCTCGAGGAAGAGGTGCTGATCACCGACACCGGCATCGAAAAGCTTTCCCGCTACCCCTTCAACGAGGCACTGCTCGGCCGTGAATTCTGACTCCCGAGGACACGAGATGCAGACCCTGACCCACTGGATCGGTGGCGACCCCGCAGCGGGGGATCGCTACCTGGACGTGATCAATCCCGCCAGCGCCGAGGCGATCGCTCGGGTGCCGCGGGGCGATGTCGCCACCGTCGAGCGCGCCATCGAGGCCGCCCGGGCGGCGCAGCCGGCCTGGCGCGACGCCCCGCCGGCGAAGCGTGCCCAGGTGATGTTTCGCTTCAAGACGCTGCTGGAGCGCGACGCCGACGCGCTCTGCTCGCTGATCAGCCGCGAGCACGGCAAGGTGCTGGAAGACGCCATGGGCGAGCTCAAGCGCGGCATCGAGAACGTGGAATATGCCTGCGGGGTACCGGAGCTGCTCAAGGGCGAGTACTCCCACAACGCCGGGCCGGGCATCGATACCTTCTCCCACCACCAGCCGCTGGGCATCGTCGCCGGTATCACGCCCTTCAATTTTCCGGCCATGGTGTCGCTGTGGATGTTTCCCATGGCGCTGGCCTGCGGCAACGCCTTCATCCTCAAGCCCTCCGAGCAGACGCCCTCGGCGGCCCTCAAGATGGCCGAGCTGCTGGAGGAGGCGGGGCTGCCGGCGGGGCTCTTCCAGGTGGTGCACGGCGACCGCGAGGCCGTGGAGGCGCTGATCGACGCGCCGGCGGTCAAGGCGCTCTCCTTCGTCGGCTCCACGCCGGTGGCGAAGGCGATCTACCGCCGCGGCGCCGACAATGGCAAGCGCGTCCAGGCCCTGGGTGGGGCCAAGAACCACGCCGTGGTACTGCCGGACGCCGACCTGGATAACGCCGCCAGCACCCTGGTCGGGGCCGCTTACGGCAGCGCCGGCGAGCGCTGCATGGCGATCTCGGTGGCGGTCTGCGTGGGCGAGGCCACCGCCGATGCGCTGGTGGAGCGGCTTGGCGAGCAGGCGCGTACCCTGAAGATCGGCCCCGGCACCGAGAAGGGCCTCGACATGGGCGCCCTGGTCAACGCCGCGCACCGCGACAAGGTGGCCGGCTATATCGCCCAGGGCGAGGCCGCCGGCGCCGAGCTGGTGGTGGACGGCCGCCGGCACCCGCTGGTGGAGGCGTCGCCGGGCTACTTCCTGGGCGCTACCCTGTTCGACCGGGTCACACCGGAGATGTCCATCTATCGCGACGAGATCTTCGGCCCGGTGCTCTGCGTGGTGCGCGTCGAGACCTTCGAGGCGGCCATCGACCTGATCAATGCCCACCAGTACGGCAACGGCACCTGCGTGTTTACCCGCGACGGCGAGGCGGCGCGGTGCTTTGCCGACGCTATCGAGGTGGGCATGGTGGGCATCAACGTGCCCCTGCCGGTTCCGGTGGCGTTCCACAGCTTCGGCGGCTGGAAGGAGTCGCTGTTCGGCGACCTTCACGCCTACGGACCCGACGCCGTGCGCTTTTATACCCGCCGCAAGGCCGTCTCGCAGCGCTGGCCCTCGTCCCAGGCCCAGGAGTCGGCGCAGTTCAGCTTCCCCTCGAACTGACCCTTCACCACCCGCTCAGCGTCTGACTCGCCCTCGCCCATCCAAGGTGATGGGCGAGGGCGTGTGTCATGGCCTCGGCCGGCCAGGCTCTGCCATGATAGTCCTTCCACGGTCAGCGCGATGAGACGCCCCTATGCCCGATATGACACTGCTCAAGGTTTACTACGACGGCCTCTGCCCCGGCTGCCGTCGTGATCGCGCCCGCTACGAACGCTGGGCCGGTGAGGCCGGCCGGCAGGTGGTGTGGTGCGACGTGACCGAGCATCAGGAGACGCTGCGGGAGAAGGGCATCGACCCGCAGGCGGCGCTGCTCTCGCTGCACGTGGAAGAGCAGGGCGGGCCCATCGTTGAGGGTATCGATGCCTATATTCTGCTGATGCGCCGGGTGCCGCGCCTGCGCCCTCTGGCCTGGCTGATCGGCCTGCCCGGGCTCAAGCCGGCATTGCGCTGGCTGTATGACGGCTGGGTCAGGCGGCGCCTGGCCCGGGAGGGGCGCCTGCCGTGAGCGCTGCCATCACGCCTCGCCGCTGAGCGTCGCCATCAGCCGCCGCGACCCACCGTGGTCGCGGTGCTCGCCGAACCAGATGCCCTGCCAGGTGCCCAGCGCCAGGCGCCCCTCGCGTACCGCCAGGGTCAGCTGGGTGCCCAGCAGGCTAGCGATGACATGGGCGGGCATGTCGTCGGGGCCCTCCAGGGTGTGGCGAAAGTAGGGCAGGTCCCCCGGTACCAGACGGCGCAGGAAGGCATCCAGGTCGTGGCGAACGTCGGGGTCGGCGTTCTCGTTAAGGGTCAGCGAGGCCGAGGTGTGGAGCAGCTGCAGATGCAGCAGGCCAACTCGGCAGTCGGCCAGCTCGGGCATGGCGTCCAGGACCCGGTCGGTGATCAGGTGAAAGCCTCGCTCGCGGGCGGGTAGACGAATCTCCTGCTGGTGCCACATCTCGCTCTTCTCCTGTCGTGAGTCGGCGCTTGCCTGCCCGCTGGGGCGGGCCTGGGCCCATGATAAGGCATGTCTCCAGAAACGACAGGAGGCCGCCGGATCGGCGGCCTCGGCGCCTTACAGCAGGCCCTGCTCCTCGAGGAAATGCTGGGCCACGCGCTCGATGGTTTCACGATCGACGTCAACGCGGGCGTTGAGCGTTGCCATGGTCTCGTCGTCGAGCAGGGCGGAGAGGGCGTTCATCTGCTCTTCGAGCTCGGGGAATTCGTCGAGGGTCTCCTGGCGCACCACCGGGGTCAGGGCGTAGGCGGGGAAGAATTCGCGGTCGTCCTCCAGCACATGAAAGTCGAAGGCCGGAATGCGACCGTCGGTGGCAAAGACAAGCCCCACGTCAACGTTGCCGTCGCGCAGCGCCTGGTAGACCAAGCCGGTGTCCATGCGGCTGACCTCTCGGCGGCCGACGCGGAACTCGTAGGCTTCCATCAGCGGACGCCAGCCGTCGTCGCGGGCATAGAACTCGGCGTTCAGGCCGACTTCCAGGGCTTCGCCATCATTGATGGCCTCGGCCAGGTCGGAGAGCGAGTGAATGCCTCGCGCCTCGGCGTCATCGGCCCGCATGGCCAGGGCGTAGGTGTTGTTGGCCGCGGAGGGGGCGAGCCATACCAGACCCTTCTCGGCATCGAGCTCCTTGACCCGCTCATAGGTCTCCTCGGGACCCAGGCGCTCGCTGATGTCGTTGTAGTTGATCAGCGAGGTGCCGGTGTACTCCCAGTAGAGGTCGATCTGACCGTTCTCCTGGGCCTGGCGCAGCACGGCTGAGCCCATGCCGGCGCGGGTGTCGACGTCATAGCCGAGCCCCTCCAGGTATTGGCTGGTCATGCTGGAAAGGATCTGCTGCTCGGTGAAGTTCTTGCCGCCTACCGTGATGTCGCCTGCCTGGGCGGCGGCCATGGTGCCGGCCAGGGTCAGGCCGGTGAGCGTGCTGATCAGTTTTTTCATGGTTGGTTACCTCTTTGCTGCGTTGTCGTCGGGGTGTTGCGGTATGTCGTGGCTCAGGCCCGGGCGGGATTCACCCCGCGGGGCACCACGATGAAGGCGATGAAGGCGATGAAGGCATCGACCACGATGGCCAGCAGCGCGGTGGGAATGGCGCCGGCCAGCATCATCACCGGGTCATAGAGATCGATGCCGGTGAAGATTAGCTCGCCAAGCCCGCCGGCGCCGATCAGGAAGGCTAGCGGTACCGTGCCCACATTGATGGTGAGCGCGGTGCGCATGCCGGCGAAGATCACGTAGAGGGCGTTGGGCAGCTCCACCTTGAACAGCCGCTGGGTAGGCGACATGCCAATGCCGGCGGCGGCTTCCATCAGGGCGGGGTTGACCCCCTTGAGCCCGGCATAGGTGTTGCGGGTGATCGGCAGCAGGGTGGCCACGAAGAGCCCGAACACCGCCGGCACGGTGCCGATACCGAGAAAGCTCATGGAGAGCGCCAGCACCGCCAGCGTGGGAATGGTGGTGCCGACATTGAGCACCTGCATCAGCGACTCGGCCCAGCGCGCCATGCTGGGACGCGAGAGCAGGATCCCGAGCGGGATCGCGACGAGGATCGCCAGACCGCCTGACACGGCGGTCAGCCACAGGTGCTCCCCCATCAGGTACTGGACATCGGGCAAGTACCAGAGGAAGTCGTCGATGAGCCCGCTCGAGTGGCTCCATACCCCAGCGAAGAAGATCGCCACCAGCAGCAGTGCGCGCAGGGCCCCTTTCACGGTCTGAATGGGCATCGATCACTCCTTGATGGCGGTATCGGGGTTCTCGGCATCGCCCTGGCGTGCTCGGAAACGGGCGCCCAGGTGACGGGTCATGGCACGCTGGGTGATCTGGCCGCACACCTTGCCGGTGTCATCCACGCAGGGCAGCCACGTGATGTCATGGGCGAACATCAGTGAGGCGGCCTTGCGAAGGTCGTCGTCCAGGCCGATCATCGCCGGCACCGCCTGGAAATGATCGCGGCAGTAGCCCTTGGTGGTGCGGGCGATCGAGCGGCTGATGATGCCGGCGGGCTGGCGGTGATCGTTGACCATCAGAATCGCGTTCTGGTAGCCGAAGTCGTCGATCCGGGTCAGGGCGTTCTCCAGGGTATCGCCGGGAGAGACGGTGCCGATCTCGTCGGTGACGATATCGCGCACCTTGACCAGATTGAGTCGCTTCAGCGCCCGGTCCTCGCCCAGGAAGGACTCGACGAAAGCGTCCCTGGGGGCGGCCAGCAGGTCGTCGGGGGCGGAGTACTGCACCAGCTTGCCTTCGCGGAAGACGGCGATCCTGTCGCCCATCTTGATCGCCTCGTCGATATCGTGGCTGACGAACATGATGGTCTTCTTGAGTTCCTGCTGCATCTTGAGAAACTCGTCCTGGATCACCGCCCGGTTGATCGGGTCGATGGCGCCGAAGGGCTCGTCCATCAGCATCACCGGCGGGTCGGCGGCGAGTGCCCGCGCCACCCCGATGCGCTGCTGCTGGCCACCCGACAGCTCGCTGGGATAGCGCTTGAGAAAGGCGTCGGGTTCCAGGGCGATCATGGCCATCAGCTCGCGAGCCCGTTCGCGGTACTTCGCCTTGTCCCAGCCCAGCAGCTTGGGGACCACCGTGATGTTCTCCTCGATGGTCATGTTGGGAAACAGCCCGATCTGCTGGATCACGTAGCCGATGTTGCGGCGCAGGGTCTGGGTGTCCATGCCGGTGGTGTCTTCACCGTTGATGAACACCTTGCCGGAGGTGGGCTTCACGATGCGGTTGATCATCTTCAGGGTGGTGGTCTTGCCGCAGCCGGAGGGGCCGAGCAGGATGCAGATCTCGCCTGGCGGCACCTCCATGCTGATATGGTCGGCGGCGACCACGGCGCCCTTGGGCGTATCGAAGACCTTGGTCAGGTTATCGAGTTCGATCATGTGGTTTCCTTGTCAGGGGCGAGGGCGTTATTGAGTGGACGGTCAGGCCGTCTCCGCGGCGCGCTCCATGCCCTTGGGCGTCAGCCGCTTCTGCACGTAGAGCAGGGTGTAGTCGACGATGATCGCCAGCAGGCTCACGGCGACGGCCCCGACGATCAGCTGGCGGGGATCCGACTGGGAGATGCCGCGGCTGATGAAGGTGCCAAGGCCGCCGGCGCCGATATAGGCGGCGATCGCCATCACCCCGATGTTGAGCACCACGGCAGTGCGCACACCGGCCATGATCACCGGTACCGCCAGCGGAATTTCCACCAGGCGAAGGCGCTGGTTGGGGCTCATGCCGATGCCCCGGGCGGCCTCGCGCAGCGCCGGATTGACGTTGTTGATGGCGGTGTAGGTGTTGCGGATGATCGGCAGCTGCGAATAGAGCAGCACCGCGATCACCGCCGGCACATAGCCGATACCGTGGCCGAAGATCGACAGCACCGGGATCATGATGCCGAACAGGGCGATCGAGGGGATGGTGACGATGATCGAGGCCAGGTAGAGCACCAGACGCGCCGCTCGCTCGTTCTTGGTGATGGCGATCCCGATGGGCACGCCGGTCAGGGTGGCGATGCCCACCGCCACGCCCACCAGGGCAATATGCTCGATAGTGCGGGTGATCAGCAGATCCAGGTTATCCAGTGCGTACTGAATCAATTCCAAGTGCGGTCTCCTCTCGAGCACGGCCGCCGGTCAGGCCGGGGCCGCAGTTCCCCACTCCCCGTTGCGCAGCAGCAGCGCGGTTGCCAGGGGGCGTTCATGAGGGCGGTGGAAGGTGAGCGGGGTGCGACAAAATGCCCCGCTGCAGCGCCATCAGCTTAGCAGAGCCCGTCATCCATTTGGCTTGTTGATGGATGACGATGCTCAATGATTAGAATTGATAGTGCTGATACGCCTGGCAGAGGCTGCGGGGAATGGGCGTTCTAGACGGTGTCCTCCCGACGGGCCGCCTGCTCCTGGGGCAGCAGGGCCGCGTAGATGATCGCGTTGACCGGTGTCGCCACGCCCGCAGCCTGTCCTAGTCGAACCACGGCGCCGTTCTGGGACTCCAGTTCCGAGGGCCTGCCTGCCTCGATGTCGCGCTGCATGGAGGCGGTGCTGTCCGCCGGCAGGGCATCGATGAAGCGCATGGCCCGCGCGGCGGCATCGTCGGGAAAATCGACGCCGTGAGCCCGAGCCACGGCGTCGATTTCCTCGAGCATCTGCTCGATGAGCCGGCGGGTCTCGGGGAGCCTACGGGTCACGCCGATCGGGGCGCGAGTCACCCCGCCGATACCGCTCATGGCGCAGATGAACAGGAACTTGCTCCACAGGGCCACCTGGATGTCGTCGGGAATCTCGGCGTTGACGCCTGGGGCTCCGTCGAAGGCGGCCTTGAGGCGCATGACCCGGTCGCTGGTGCGGTTGTCGCGCTCGCTGAAGCGCACGAAGGGGTCCACGCCGGCGTGGCGGATCCGCCCGGGAGCCTCGCGCCAGGCGAGAATGCCGCACAGGCCTTCCAGCACGACGTTGGCCCCCAGCGCCTCTTCGAGGGTGTTGGCGGCCTCGACGCCGTTCTCCAACGGCAGCACGAAGCTGTCGGGGCCGATCATCGGTCGGATAGCCTCGGCGGCTTCGCCTACCTGCCAGGCCTTCACCGCAAGGATCACGCAGTCCACCTCGCCCACGCTGGCCGGGTCATCGCTGGCGCTGGCCGGGTGGATGGTCACGTCACCCTTGATGCTCGTGACCCGAAGGCCGTCTTGACGGATGGCTGCCAGATGCTCGCCGCGGGCAATGAAGGTGACGTCTTCGCCGGCTTCCGCGAGCCGCGCGCCGAAGTAGCCGCCGACCCCGCCGCTGCCCATGATTGCGAATTTCATGTTGACTCCTGCAGGGGGATGGTTCGCCTTCTGTCAGCCTACACCCGAATGGCGGAGTCGGCATGACTGTCGAGGGAGAGCGTCGCGCATTCGAAGGCGCGCCTCATCCCGTGCCGGATGCTGCATGACGCTGGTCTACGGGGTTGCTAGGATAGGCCATCGATGAAGATCGCGTGACACCGGGCCGGGTGCTGCCGGCCTGCGCTGCAGGGAAGACCGCCGTGAACAAGAGACGCTCCGCCGCCAAGGCGCTGGACGCTACCCTTTCGCCTCTCGCCTTGAAGCGGGTCGGCATCGACACCTATCGCGAGAACGTCGCCTACCTGCACCGCGACTGCGATCTCTATCGGGCCGAGGGGTTTCAGGCCCTCTCCAAGGTGGAAGTGCGGGCCAACGGCCAGCGTATCCTGGCGAGTCTCAACGTGGTGGATGACGCGGCTATCGTGGACTGCCAGCAGCTGGGGCTCTCCGAGGACGCCTACGCCTCGCTGGGGGTGGCGGAGGGACATCCGGTGAGTGTCTCCCAGGCCGAGCCGCCGGCCTCGATTCCCGCCCTGCACCGCAAGCTGGCCGGCGAGCGGCTATCCCGCGATGACTTCTGCGGCATCATCCGAGACATCGCCGAACTGCGCTACTCCAAGATCGAGCTGACGGCCTTCGTGGTGGCCTGCGACCGCGGCGAGTTGGATCGCGAGGAGGTGTTCTACCTCAGCGATGCCATGGGCCGGGTGGGGCGGCGTCTGGACTGGCACGAGCATCCGGTGGTCGACAAGCACTGCATTGGTGGGATCCCCGGCAACCGCACCTCAATGCTGGTGGTGCCCATCGTCGCCGCCCACGGCCTGCTCTGCCCCAAGACGTCGTCCCGGGCCATCACCTCGCCGTCGGGCACCGCCGATACCATGGAGGTGCTGGCCAACGTCGACCTGCCATTCGACGACCTTGGCGAGATCGTGCGGACCCACCGCGGCTGCCTGGCCTGGGGCGGCACCAGCCAGCTGTCGCCGGCCGATGATGTGCTGATCTCGGTGGAGCGTCCGCTTTCCATCGATTCGCCGGGCCAGATGGTGGCCTCGATCCTTTCCAAGAAGGCCGCCGCCGGTTCCACCCATCTGCTGCTCGACATTCCCGTGGGCCCCCACGCCAAGGTGCGCTCGATGCCCGAGGCGCGCCAGTTGCGCAAGCTCTTCGAGTTCGTCGCCCGGCGCATGGGACTGACCCTGGACGTGGTGATCACCGATGGCAGCCAGCCCATCGGCGCCGGCATCGGTCCGGTACTGGAGGCGCGCGATGTGATGCGGGTGCTCACTCACCATCCAGATGCCCCCATGGACCTGCGTCAGAAATCGCTGCGTCTGGCCGGGCGCATGCTGGAGTTCGACCCCGACGTGCGCGGCGGCGACGGCTTCAGTATCGCCCGCGACATTCTCGATTCCGGCCGTGCGCTGGAGAAGATGCGGGCGATCATCGCCGCCCAGGGGGCCAGGCCCTTCGACCTTGAACATCCGCCGCTGGCATCGCAGCACTTCGAGGTCGCGGTCCGGCAGAGCGGCGTGGTCACCGGTATCGACAACCTCAAACTGGCGCGTATCGCCCGGCTGGCCGGCGCCCCCAAGGCCTCCGGCGCCGGGGTCGATGTGCTGGTGCGGATCGGCGATAGCGTGCAGGTGGGGCAGCCGCTGTATCGCGTCTACGCCGCCCATCGCAACGAACTCGCTTTCGCCTATCGTTCGAGCGAGCGTGACAGCGGGGTTGGCGTCGGTTCGCCCGAGGCGATCACCCGCTTGAACGTGGAGTTTTGATGAATCCCGAACTGCTCCATTTCCAGGATGAAGCGGCCCCGGCGCGGCGACTCGCCGAAGCGACGGGCCTGGTCGCCCGCGCTGTGGAACGCCATCGTTTCCCCGACGCCGAGCTCAAGCTAACGCTGCCGTTCGATGAGCCGGCGCCGGTTCCTGAGACCCTGGTGATCTACCGCAGCCTCGACCGACCCAACGACAAGCTCATCGAGCTGCTGCTGCTGGCCCGTCACGCCCGGCGGCAGGGCGTCAGGCGGCTGGTGCTGGTGGCGCCCTATCTGGCCTACATGCGCCAGGATATCGCCTTTCACCCCGGCGAGATCGTCAGCCAGACCATCGTGGGCGGCTTTCTGGCCGAGCTGTTCGACGCCGTGATCACCGTGGACCCGCATCTGCACCGCATCGAGCGCCTCGACCAGGCGATTCCCATCGATCATGCCATCGCGCTCTCCGGCGCACCGCGCCTGGCCGAGCTGATTGCCGAGAGGCGTGACGATCCGCTGCTGCTCGGCCCGGACGAGGAGGCGCTGCAGTGGGTGGCGCAGGCCGCCGAGCTGACCGGCTTCGATCATGGGACCTGTCACAAGACGCGCCACGGCGACCGGGACGTGGCGATCACGCTGCCCGCCCTCGAGGTGGCCGGCCGTCAGGTGGTGCTGATGGATGACGTGGCGAGCTCGGGCCATACCGTGGCGCGTGCCGCCGAGGCGCTGCTGGAGGCGGGGGCGGCATCGGTGGACGTGGCGCTGACCCATGCGCTGTTCGCCGACGACGCCCTGGCGGTGATCCGTGCCGCCGGGGTGGGAGAGGTCTGGAGCACCGACTGTATTGCCCATCCGAGCAACGCCATCCCCATGGCGCCGCTGCTGGCCGCGGCGCTGGGCTCCCTGCTGCGTGACTGGCGCTAGATATCATGGCGTCACCGGCCCCGCCTCAGGTCGTGGGTTATCTTGACCGTCAGCAGCAGAGCGCACGGGAGGCAGAGGCACGCAGCCGCTCCAGCGACATCACCTTCTGACCGGTCTCGGGCATATCCGTCTTGAAGCCGATCTCGAATCCCTGGGGATTCAGCTGCGGCTGCCAGTACTCTTCGGTTGCCATGCGCTCAGCCTCGAGGGCGCTGGTGGCATGAAAGAGCCCGCCTCCGAGATGCCTGTCGTGGCCACTGGGATGCACGGCGTATACGTCGACGAGAAAGGGTTTCATGCGACTCTCACTGACTGGATTGGCTGGATGTTCGACAGGACCATCTTACTCAGACGGCCCATCGCCTATAAGGAAGAGTTGATTCCCTTGTGTCACTGGCCATGTTGTAACGGCATGGCCTGATGCCGGCTGAGCAAGAGCGCCCGGGGCGCGGCCAGCAAGGCTGGAATAGGCGGGCACATCAGGGATCAGAGACGCTATGCTGAACCCAAACCGGGAACGAGGAGAGCCTGGATGACGTCATGGACGCTGATGCTGCCCGCTGCCTGGCTGGCAGCCTCGCTGTTGACCGGATGCGCCAATCGAGCCGCTGAGCCCGCCAGCACGCCATCTCCCGGACGCGACTTCGAGCCGGTGGAGATGGTGGAGCTGGCGGATCGGTACTGGATGCCGCCGCTCTTTTCCGGTCCCCAGGATGAGGCCCACTATTATATGGGGCGCATTGCGGACCGCCGCTTCGTCGCCTCCTATGGCGGTGAGGAGCACCCGCGCCCTTGGTACATCGCCGCAGAACGGCTAGGGCAAATTGGTGAGCCGGCCATTCCCCTGTTGGCGTCACGCCTCGATACGCAGAACGACTACGAACTGATGCTGGTGCTCTACGCCCTGATGTTGGCCACCCAGGACCCGCAGGTAATGGCCACTACCGGGGGGGACTATCTCGAACTTGAGAGTGTGCTGGACGCGAGCCGGAACCATGCTAACCGTGCGAAGGCGCGCGAGTGGTGGCAGCGGCAAGGCTGGCGGTGGCTGTAGAGGGCGCTGCTTTTCTTGGGGGAGGGGGTGATGGCAATACCGTTTCGTCACGGCTGCGCTACGCTGTGAGTATCTCCCTGGCAGCCTTGAGCCTCCATGCGCCATCGTCTTGCAGTTTGGTGTATCCGATCGCCGGGGCAGGGCGGCCCCTGCAGATGGCCCCACGGCTCCCAGCTGCGGAGCCTGCTGCTGCTCTTGTTGCTTGCCAGCTGGCCGCTATCGTCGGCGCTGACCCAGCCAACCTTGCGCGAAGAGTGGGAGGCGGAGGTGGCGCGCTCGCCTTTCGCGGAGCCCGTTCATGTAGCCTCCGATGAGCAGCGCCATTCGGTCAGTGGCACCGTCCACGCACGGATCAATGCGCCCTTCGCCGGGCTGGCCGAGGTGCTCGGGGCCGTGGCGGCCTGGTGCGAGATCCTGTTTCTGCACCCCAATGTCCAGGCCTGTATAGATGATGAGGGTGACACGGCTGCAGCGCTGCAGCTTTATGTAGGGCGACTCGAGGCTCCTCTGTCAGAGGCGGAACGGCTCGAGCTTCGCCTGCGAGTGACCGCCGTGGGGTCGAATTACCTGGCAGTTCGCCTGGAGGGGGAGAGCGGGCCTTACGGGACACGTGACTTCTTGCTGCATCTGCAGGCGATACCCGATGAGGCGGAAGGCAGCCTGATCCATCTGCGCTATTCCTTGGCATTCGGCGCCTCGGCGCGGTTAGCCATGCGCGCCTACTTCGCTCTGGGAGGGAGGCAGCGCGTCGGGTTTAGCCAGGAGGTGCTCGATGCCGACGGTGAACCGCGCTTGGTGGGTGGCTTGCGTGGCATGATCGAGCGCAACGTTATGCGTTTTTATCTGGGGCTTTCGGTATATCTCGAAACCTTGGCCGTGCCCGAACCGGAGCGGCTCGATGTGCGCCTGGCCGGCTACTTTGCGGCCACGGACCGCTACGCTCGACAGCTGCGCGAACTGGACGAGGCAAGCTATCTCTCCCTGAAGTATCGTCAGCATGCTGTACAGCAGGACCTGAGCCGGCGGTAAGTACAGGCGCCAGGATGAAGGCTCGCCTATCGCCGCCGCACGATCCAGTAACGCCGGCCCAGCGGGTCGGGCCGTTCGGTGATCAGAGGGGCATCACTGTCATGGGAGATCGGCATGCGGCCGTCGTCGCGTGGGGCACAGCCCAGCGCCATGAGGCGGCGGATTCGCTCCTGGGTCGGGGGATGAGTCCGTAGCCAGTCCAGCCAGGCCGGCTGGTGTCGGCCGAATAGGCTGGCCAGCCAGGCGCCGTGGAAGCGCTCCAACACCTCCAGCGCCGAGGCGAGCCCCTGAGGGTCGCCGGTCATGGCCACGGCATCCAGGTCGGCGGTGTACTCCCGGTTGCGTGACAGGCCAAGCTGCAGCAGCGAGCTCAGGGTAGGCGAGATCGCCACCAACAGTAGCGCCAGCCACGGTATGCCGGCCTCGCCGCGGATCATCATCGGTATCATCATGATCAGTACCACCTGGACCAGCGTCGCGACCCACAGGGTCAGTCGGGACATGGCCGCCGCCATCGACATGACCCGAGTGTCGTTGTGTCGCAGGTGGCTGACCTCGTGGGCGAGCACACCGGCCAGCTGGCGCAGCGACAGCGTGCGCAGCAGGCCATCGGTCAGCGCGATACCGCCGTCGCGTCGGTCACCCACCGCAAAGGCATTGAGGTCCGGAGAGGGAGCGTAATAGAGACGCGGCGGGATCGACAGGCCGGCGCGCCGGTAGAGCAGGTCCAGCACACGGTACAGCTCAGGGGCCTGATGACGCCGCAGCAGGCCGGCTCCCGAATTGGCAAGGATCAGCCGGGCCGGCATCCAGCTGCTGAGATAGACCGCCATGATGACCGCGGCCAGGCAGATCAGCACGCCGCCGACTCCCGCCAGCAGGTAGCCGGGAACCGACAGCACCAGCGAGAGCCCCGTGAGTATCAGCAGGGTCTGCAGGCTGTTCTTGAGACGGGCATGCCTGAGGTGCTGGGGTTGAATCCTCACTTTACCTTCCGCTCCTTACCGGTTGCTTGAAGGCAGGCGGCTCGCCTGCCAGTCTGGAACGACGGATAGACTCCGTGGACGGCGGAGGGTGTCATAGGCTTAGTCTAAGAGCTGGCTGCGCTCGACCACTACAGCGATAGAAATCAGCTCGTCAGCGAGCCCGGTCCTGCTTTTCACCGGTGTTGCCTTGCGACCCACATGGATGCGGGGAATGCGTTGGCCCCTAAGGAACGGGCCTAGCCCTGGCCTTTTCTCGCCGACTTTTCGGACAGTGCCTAGTAGGGCGCTTGTTGTCTACAATGGGCTGGGGCGTGCCAGCGACGTAGCTACCGCTCGGGCTTGGCGCGCTGGGTTTTCCTCCTGCTCAGGATGAGACAAGGAGGTAACGTATAACAACCGAAAGGAGGCGTATTCGGCATGGAAATGAATCATCTTGCCTTAGGGCTGGCGGGGGCGGCGCTTCTGTTCGCTTCGGTATGCGTGGTTTTGTACGCTAAGCTCCGTCCCCCATCCACCCTTCGCCATCCCCAGGAGGAGCCTGAGCCAGTCGGGTCGACTCCGTTGGCCACCAATGCCGATGAAGGCGCCGAAGAAGCCGAAGAACAAGAGGTAGAGCGTGACCGCTCGGCTGCCTCACCGCAGGCAGAGAGGGAGCCACCATCGCATCGTTTTCGCGTAGCGAGCGGTTCCGGCATTCAGCAGTGCCTGTTCGTGGTGTTCGATTGGCCGGCCAAGGATACCAATCGCCGGCTGGCAACGCGCCTTGAGACCTTCGGCGCACACTATGACAGGAAGCAGCAGGTCTACATCATTCGTGATCCCCGTGCGCGCTACAGGCTCACTGTCGCCAACGCCACGCCGCCCGGTAATATGCCGCCTTTGCATGAAGGTGGAGAGTTGCCCATTGTCCAGGGCGTGTCCGTTCTGGTGCACTTCGTCAACAAGCGGCGAGTGGCAAACAGCCCGGAAACGCTGATCGATTTCACCCTGTCGGTTGCCGAGATTGGCGGGAAGATTCTGGATGCCGATCGCCAGGAGGTGACCGAGGCGGACTTCGAGCTTTTGAGGGGGGCATCGGTTTAAGGGCCGGGGCCCCGGCGCCATGGAGAGAAACGGGGCCCTGGCGAGAACGATGTCATGAAATTGTCATGTAGAGCGGGTATGGTGCGCGCACTGACATTGAAGCGTCATCAAACCGTCATATCCCTTGCGCACCTACACGGCAGCCTTGTCTATGTCGAAACCTGATTCGTCAGCCTCACAAACCGGTCAACCCGCCCTGTCACGCCAGCCGTCGCGCGAGGCCCCGGCCTGGATGCGCGGCATCTATGCCGGTATCTGCCTCTATCTGTTCCTCGCCGCCCTCAACGTGCTGGGCGCGGGGCTGGGCGCCTTCGGACACGCCAGCGACTTCCTGTCGCAGCTCTTCGCCTATGGCGAGAATCCCTTCATCGCCCTGTTGGCCGGGGTGCTGGTCACCATGGTGGTGCAGAGCTCGTCGTTCACCTCGGCGTTGATCGTGACCCTGGTGGCCAGCGGCGAGATGACCCTCGGCACGGCGGTGTTCGCCATCATGGGGGCCAACATCGGCACGGCGGTCACCGGTGTGATCGTGGCCCTGGCCAACGTGCGGATCAAGCGCAATTTCCGCCGCTCCTTCACCGCGGCGCTGATGCACGATTTCTTCAACATCCTGACGGTACTGGTGGTCTTTCCGCTGGAGCTGATCTCCGGGCTCTTCCACGAGGCGGGGCGCGGTATCTTCTCTCAGCTGGCCGGCTGGCTCACCCAGCTGATAGGGCTCGAGGAGGTGGCGCGCCCCAACAGTCCGATCAAGGTGATCACCGCGCCTGTGGTCGACCTCTTCAACGCCATCGGGTCGCTGCTGATGCCCACCCCCGCCGCCCAGGGGCTGATGGTGGCCGGGCTCGGCATGCTGCTGATGTTCACGGCGCTGGTGTTCATGGTGCAGAACCTGCGCGGCGCTCTGCTGCGCCATATGGACGGGCTGTTTCGCACCTACTTTTTTCGCAGTGACCTGCGTGCCTACGGTGTGGGAGTGGTCTCCACCGTGCTCGTCCAGTCGAGCACCATCACCAGCAGCCTGATGGTGCCGCTGGCCGGGGCGGGGGTGGTGCGCCTGCGTCGGGTGTTGCCGTTCATGATGGGAGCCAACCTGGGCACCACCGTCACCAGCGTGCTGGCGGCAACCGCCAATCCGGTGGCGGCGGCGATGACGGTGGCGCTGTTTCATGTCATCTTCAACCTGACCGGTACCGCCATCTGGTGGCCCCTTCGTTATATCCCGCTCAAGGTCGCCACCTGGTATGGCCGCCTGGCCGGTCGCCAGACGCGCTATGCGTTCTTCTTCCTGATTGGCGTTTTCCTGGTGATTCCGCTGTTGGGGATCGGCGCCGTTGAACTGTTCACGAGCCTGCGCTAAGCGCGGCATACCCGGAGTTTTTGCCCATGTTTCGTCAGCTGTACAGTGCGCTTACCTCGGAGAACACCCTCAACCTGGCCTTCGAAGATTTGACCCAGATGCTGGAGTACGGCGCCTGGATGTTTGGGCGTGCCAACGATGTCTTGCACAGCACCGTGCCGGCGGATGAGGTGCGACAACCCCTCTATGATCGTGACCAGGCCATCAACGAGCTGGAACGCTCGATTCGCCGCAAGGTGCTGCGGCACCTGACCGTGAACCCCGGCCACGACGTGGCGATTTGCCTGGCGTTGATGAGCGTGGCTAAGGACGCCGAGCGCATCGGCGACTACTGCAAGAATGTCTTCGAGGTAGGCCACTTCTACAGCGAAGGCTTCCATGTACCGAAGTACCAGGAGCCGCTGGATGAGATGGCCGAGCAGATGACCGGCATGTTCGGCAGGGTCATCGCCGCTACCCGCGACTCCGATGAGGTGCAGGCGCGCCGGGCCCTGGCACAGGCTGTGGAGATTCGCCAGCGCTGCGACGGGCTGATCGAGGCGTTGTTTGCCGATGAGTGCCAGATCGAGTTCCATGAGGCGGTGGCCTACTCGCTGCTGGCGCGACACTACAAGCGTGTGGCGGCGCATCTGGCCAATATCGCCACTGCCGTGCTCGGGCGTCTGGAGGATCTGGATTTCTACGACACCGATGAGGCGTAGCCGGCGCGTCCTGGTCCGGTCACGATGCGGTCGGCAGGCACTCCGGTAGGCTGTCCCGCAGGGCTCGCGGGGCGATGTCCAGCGCGGCGAAGGTACCGACCGCCTCGCTTGCACAGTTGTCCTGTTGCATCAGGAAGACCTGGTCACGGGTCAGCGGCGGGTTGGGCAGCAGCGAGCCGAGCAGCGCCAGCAAATGCCATAGCGGGAAGGGAACCGGCACCATCGGGCGCTCCCTTTCCAGATAGGCAAGCAGCAGGGTGAGCACGTCGCGATAGCGGATCACCTCGGGGCCACCCAGCTCGAAGAGTCGCCAGCGGGGCGGGTTGCCGCCCAGCAGGCGAACCACGGCGCGAGCTACATCCACCACATGCACGGGCTGCAGGCGGGTCTCGCCGCGGCCGAACAGCGGAATGACCGGCAGCCGCGTGAGCCCGGCAAGGGTGCCGAGGAAGGCGTCCCCAGGGCCGAACAGCACGCTGGGCCGCACGATCACCGCCTTGGGAAAGGCGGCGATGACCTCTGCTTCGCCCTGCGCCCGGGCGCGAACATAGGCTGAGGGAGAGCGCGAATCGCTGCCGATGCCGGAAATATGCACCAGTCCTTCGAGGCCGGCTTCCCGGGCCAGGCGGGCCAGGCGACCGGCGCCCTCGACGTGGATCGATGCGAAGCGCGCCTCGCGACTCTGCACGTAGAGGCTCACCGCGTTGACTGCTCCGCCGGCCCCCTCCAGGGCGTCGACGACGCTGGCCTCGTCACGAATATCGGCGCTGACCAGCGACAGCGGATCGCCGTCTTCCGCCCACTCCGGCAGGTGGGGATGGCGAGCCGCAATGCGTACCGCCTGTCCGGCATCCACCAGCTCGCGAGCGATGGCGCTACCGAGAAAGCCGGTGCCGCCAAATACCGTGATCGGGCCGCTGGGCATGGGTGTCTCCCGTCGATGATGTCGAGTCGCCGTTCAGGGGGGCTGTCATTATGCCCGCTCTGTCGGCTCGGGGTCAGCCGGGAGGGGAGAGGCGAGGGTAAAGGCCCGACGCGAGGTCGGGCCAGGGTGCATCAGGCGTAGGTATTGATCAGGGTGCCCAGGTTGCCGCTACTGGCCAGCTGTGGGTCGGCGGTGGCCGACTCCATCAGGGCGGTGACCTGATCCTTCTGGGTATCCAGGGCTTCCTTGAACACCTGCATCTGGGCCTGCTGGGCGGTCTGCGCCTGCTGGAGTACCAGGGCCTGGCCCACGGCGCTGTTGACGGCGGAATCCATGTCACGCCTCCCTCTTTGTGAATAGAGCTCAAGCCTACCAGGCGGGTGCCGGGAGGGGCAAAGCGGGCTACAGCGGCAGCGGGCCACTCTCCTTGACCGCGCGAATGGCGAAGCTGCTGTCCACGGTATTGACCATGGGCAGCTTCTGCAGGCGACGGACCCACTGCTCGTAGCCGCGCAGGTCGGCGCTGACCACCTGGAGCAGATAGTCGAAGGCGCCGGAGACGGTGTGGCAGTTGATCACCTCGGGCATGCCGCGCACCGCCGCCTCGAACTGCTCGACCAGGCTATCCTGATGCTGGCTGAGGCGCACCTGCACGAAGATGGTGATGCCGAGCCCCAGCTTCTCCTTGTCCAGTACGGCGCGGTAGTGGGCGATCAGCCCTTCCTGTTCCAGGCGCCGGATGCGCCGGGCGCAAGGCGAAGGGGTCAGGCTGACGCGCTCGGCCAGTTCGGCAGTGGTCAGCCGGGCATCCCGCTGCAGGGCGTCGAGCAGCTGGCGATCGACTCGGTCGAGGGACGTGGCGGACATGGTGTGGCTCATAATCGCGAATCGTTGATATAAGTTGGCTGATCCAGCCAAAGGCTAGGTGAAGTCTGGGGGATTTTGCCCGCCCGCGCCAGTCGAGTTGGTCCACACTGGTGGCTTTCCATTTGCCGTCGAGCCTGCCGCCCCATGACCCTTGGAACCCCCTCGCTCACTCATGTGCAGCCGCTGCTTTCCAGTCGCTCCCAGCGCCTGCTGGGCTATGCCGCCGCCCTCGGTATGGTGCTGATCTGGTCCTCCTACTTCCTGTCGCTGCGCCACGGGGCGCTGTCGCCCATCGGCCAGTTGGACATGACGCTGTTTCGCTATGCCGTACCGGGGCTGGTGCTGCTGCCCTTGCTGATCCAGCGCAGGGCGACGATACGCCGGGTTCATCCCGTCTGGCTGGCCGGTATGGTCCTGGGGGCCGGACTGCCCTTCTTCCTGTTGGGTGCCATCGGCATGGGCTGGGCGCCGGTCGCGCAGGGCAGCACCTTGATTCCTGGTACCGCGCCGCTGTTCGTCACCCTGCTGGCGGTGGCGGTGTTTCGCCAGCCGCTGTCGTCCTGGCGCCGTCTCGGGCTCTGTGCGGTGCTGGCCGGCGTCCTCTGTCTGCTGTGGGGCGGCCAGGCCGAAGGCACCGCCATGGGGCGCGGCCAGGCGCTGTTCCTGGTGTGCAGCCTGCTGTGGGCGCTGTTCACCGTGTCGATGCGCCAGAGCGGGCTCAGCGCCCTGGAGGCGGCGGCCGTGGTGACCGTGCCCAACGGTGCCATCGCCGTGCTCTACCTGCTGGCCACCGCCAGCCCCCTGACGCTGGGCAGCGTGTCGGGCAATGAATGGCTGCTTCAGCTGCTGGTGCAGGGCGTGGCCGTGGGGCTAGGGTCGAGCTTTCTCTACGGGTTCGCCATTCGCCAGCTGGGGGCCGAGATCACCTCGTCGATCGGGTCGTTGACCCCCGTCTGCGCCACCCTGATGGCCTGGCTGCTGCTGGAGGAGCACATTGCCCTCGCCACTGCGCTGGGCATGGCCCTGGTCAGTCTGGGGGTGGTGTTCGCCAGCGGACTGCTGCAGCGCCGGCGGCGCTGAACCGAGGCGGGAAGGGCATAGCGGCGGGAGCGGCCTGAATGAGGTCGTTCACGCCGCCTGCTCCATTTCACTCGGGTTGTGCCTGCTCGGCTTCCATACTCTCGTCGTCGATCCAGCCGCGCTCGCGGTAGTAGCGCAGCGCCCCGTCATGGAGCGGCGCGGAGAGTCCGTCGCGGATCATGCCCTCGGGGTCGAGCAGCGAGTATGCCGGGTGAAAGCTGGTGAAGCGCGCGAAGTTCTCGAAGACGCTGGAGACCACCGCGTAGACCTCATCCGGGTCGCTGGCCTCGCTGGCGACCAGGGTCGCGCGCACGCCGAAGGTGGTCACCGCCGGCTGGTCCCGGGAGTAGACGCCAGCGGGAATCTCCGCGGGTGTATAGAAGGGCGCGTCTTCCAACAGCGCCTCCACATAGGCGCCTTCGACGCCGACGATGGCGGCGTCGCACAGGTCGATGGCCTGCCGGATGGAGAGATCCGGGTGCCCCACGGTGTAGACCATGGCATCGATATTGCCGTGGCAGAGCTCCAGCGACTGCTGATCGGCGGGCAGCTGGTTGACCATGGCGAAGTCGTCCAGGGTCCACCCCTTGGCGGCCATCAGCTGAAGCATGGTGCCGCGCTGTCCGGAGCCGGGGTTGCCGATGTTGACCGCCCGCTGCTCCAGGTCATCGAAGCTCTCGATGCCGGCGTCGCGTCTCACTACCAGGGTAAAGGGCTCGCTGTGCACCGAGAACAGTGACCGCAGCGAGGCGTCCGGGCCGGCATCGGCAAAGCCTTCCACGCCTTCCACGGCATAGTGCTGCAGATCCGACTGGGCCAGGGCGATGGGCACTTCACCGGCGCGCACGGCGCGCAGGTTGGCCTCGGAGCCTTCCGAAGGTCGTGCCTGACAGGGTGTCTCCAGCAGGCGGCAGATCGACTGCCCGGTAAGATGGTAGATGCCCGTGGGGCTGGCCGTGGCAATGACGATGGGGTCGTCGGCCTGAGCAGCGGTGACCAGCGGCAGGGCCAGCGCAGTGAGGGCAAGGCCGGCGGCCAGGCGTCCGGTACCGGCCAGTGGCGGCGTGCAGGGTGAGTGGCTCATCGTCGTCTCCCGCTGCGCGATTCCGGTGTCTGCGACCGGAGTCGACTCGTTGAGGGCCCATCGGGGGCTTTCGAGAAAAGTCTAGCAGGCCGGTGACGCGAGGGCCGGATAGGAAGCGCTGCCCGCCGGCGCGCTCGATGATCTGGCTCCTAGGAGCCTGTCGAACTTAACGCTGACCTGCTGCGAAACCCGAGCTTTCGGCCAATTTCATTCGATCTGATTCGTTAAATAGCGCGCTATTCGCCTCATCAGATCGATAAACTTGTCTCGAAATCCGTGTTCCTCGCGACGATCGGTCAAACCCGACAGGCTCCTAGGGCGGAGTGCGCCCGGTTGTCGAGTGAGAATGGTTGTCGTTATTGTCGTAAACGGCGGTGAACGTGCGGCGAAACCGCGCTTCTGTGACAGGAAGCGGGGCAGGGGCTTCACATCGAATCGATACAGGACTAAAATGGTCCCCAATCGAGGGCGAGGCCCAAACGCGGCTCGCCGTTGCACCCTCAGGAGTCAGGCATGCTCAAGCTTTCTCGGCTGACCGACTATGCGGCGGTGGTGATGGCGCAGATCGCCCGCCACCCGCAGCAGCCCCACGCCGCGGCGGAGCTGGCCGAGGCCGTGCAGCTGCCGCATCCCACGGTCAGCAAAACGCTGAAGATGCTGGTACGCGCCGGGCTGCTGGAGTCGCGGCGAGGCGCCCAGGGCGGCTATTCGCTGGCGCGTCCGGCCTCGCGGATCACGGCGCGCGACATCATCACCGCCATCGAGGGGCCGGTGGCGATGACCGAATGCAGCCATGCCGACGGCGACTGCGATCTGGCCAGCGTGTGTGGGGTGGCCGACAACTGGCAGCGGGTGTCGCTGGCCATTCGCACCCTGCTCGACAGCGTCACCCTCGCTCACCTGGCCGATACCGCACCGCTCAAGCTGCCGGTTCAGTTGCCCATACAGAGCGTCAGCCTGGCCTCCGATACGGCCTGAGGCATTCGCGACCCGGTTTCTTCACCGAATCACACTACCCAGGCGAGCCCGCCTCGCCGGCCCAACCGCCCGGGAGGGGAGACATCATGGCAAGTCAGGAAATGGAACAGCTCGTTCGTCGCGACTACAAGGAAGGGTTCGTGACCGACATCGAGAGCGACACGGTGCCGCCCGGTCTCGACGAGAGCACCATCGCCTTCATCTCCAACAAGAAGGGTGAGCCCGAGTGGATGCTCGAATGGCGTCTCAAGGCCTATCACCAGTGGCTGAAGATGACGCCGCCCTCCTGGGCGCATCTGGATTACCCGCCCATCGACTACCAGGCGATCTCCTACTATAGCGCGCCGAAGCGTCCCGAGGATCGTCCCCAGAGCCTCGACGAGGTGGACCCCAAGCTGCTCGAGACCTACGAGAAGCTGGGCATTCCCCTGCACGAGCGCGCGGCCCTGGCCGGGGTGGCGGTGGACGCGGTGTTCGACTCGGTGTCGGTGACCACCACCTTCAAGGAGAAGCTGCACGAGGCGGGGGTGATCTTCTGCTCCATCTCCGAGGCGATCCGCGACTATCCGGAGCTGATCAAGCAGTACCTGGGCACGGTGGTGCCGGTGGCGGACAACTATTTTGCGGCCCTCAACTCGGCGGTCTTTACCGACGGCTCCTTCGTCTTCGTGCCCAAGGGCGTGACCTGCCCCATGGAGCTCTCCACCTATTTCCGCATCAATGCCGCCAACACCGGCCAGTTCGAGCGCACCCTGATCATCTGCGAAGAGGGCGCCCAGGTCTCCTATTTGGAGGGCTGCACCGCGCCGATGCGCGACGAGAACCAGCTCCATGCCGCCGTGGTCGAGCTGGTGGCGCTGGATGATGCCTACATCAAGTACTCCACGGTGCAGAACTGGTACCCCGGCGACGAGGATGGCAAGGGCGGCATCTACAACTTCGTCACCAAGCGCGGCGACTGCCGCGGGGATCGCTCGCGGATCAGCTGGACCCAGGTGGAGACCGGCTCCGCCATCACCTGGAAGTATCCCTCCTGCGTGCTGCGTGGCCGCGATAGCGTCGGCGAGTTCTACTCGGTGGCGGTGACCAATGGCCGCCAGCAGGCCGACACCGGCACCAAGATGATCCACATCGGCGAGGGGACCCGCTCCTATATCGTCTCCAAGGGCATCTCGGCCGGGCGCAGCAACCAGTCCTACCGCGGCCTGGTCAAGGTGGGGCCGCGGGCCAAGGGAGCGCGCAACTTCACCCAGTGCGACTCGCTGCTGATCGGCGACACCTGTGGCGCCCATACCTTCCCCTATCAGGAGATCGGCAACAGCAGTGCCACCGTGGAGCACGAGGCGACCACCTCCAAGATCGGCGAGGACCAGCTGTTCTACTGCCAGAGCCGCGGTATCTCCGAGGAGGATGCGGTGAGCATGATCGTCAACGGCTTCTGCAAGGATGTCTTCCAGGAGCTGCCCATGGAGTTCGCCGTGGAGGCGGAGGCGTTGCTGAGTGTCACCCTGGAAGGCGCCGTGGGCTAAGGCAGATTCCTGTGGGAGGCCGGCTTTGCCGGGCGAATGGCGCCGAAGGCGCCCGGGCGGTGTTGCTTCAGTTGTTCTGGAGTCCGCGTTCGCGAGCTGAAGCACCCTCCCACCGGGAGCTGGACAACCCATTGCAGTCACCGACAAACGAAATGATGGAGCCGCCGAGGCGGCTCACCACGAATCAAAGGTAGTCACGATGCTCGAAGTCAAGGATCTGCACGTCACGGTCGAAGGCCAGGAAATCCTCAAGGGCCTGAGCCTGACCATCCAGGCCGGCGAGGTGCACGCCATCATGGGCCCCAACGGCGCCGGGAAGTCGACCCTATCGGCGGTCATCGCCGGCAAGGACGGCTATGAGGTGACCCAGGGCTCGATCACCTTCGAAGGCCAGGACGTGCTGGAGATGGAGGTCGAGGAGCGTGCCCGGGCGGGCCTGCTGCTCGGTTTCCAGTACCCGGTGGAGATCCCCGGGGTCAAGAACATCTATCTGCTCAAGGCGGCCCTCAACGCTCAGCGCGAGGCCCGCGGCGAGGGGGAGATCCCGGCGCCGGAGTTCATGAAGCTGATCAAGTCGCGGATCGCCGAGATGAAGATGGATGCCAGCTTCCTGCAGCGTGCCGTCAACGAGGGCTTCTCCGGCGGTGAGAAGAAGCGCAACGAGATCCTGCAGATGCTGGTGCTGCAGCCCCGGCTCGCCATGCTCGATGAGATAGACTCCGGCCTCGATATCGACGCCATGCGGGTGGTGGCCGACGGGGTCAACTCCCTGCGCGCCGAGGATCGCGGCATCCTGCTGGTGACCCACTACCAGCGTCTGCTCGACTACATCGTGCCCGACAAGGTCCATGTGCTGGTGAACGGCCGCATCGCCAAGAGCGGCGATGCCGAGCTGGCCAAGGAACTGGAAGCCCGCGGCTACGACTGGGTTCAGGAGGAATCGGCGGCATGAGCGACGTTCAGACCTTTCTCGATCGCCTGAGCGAGCGCAGCGAGGCGCGTCGCCAGGCCCACGGGCCCGAGCCGACCTGGATCGCCGCGCGGCGCCAGGCGGGGGCCGCTCGCTTCGAGGCGCTGGGCTTTCCGAATCGCCGCGTCGAGGAGTGGAAGTATACCGATGTGCGGTCCATCGCCACCGGCGACTTCGTGCTGGCCGAGAATGCCGATTTCTCGCCGGCCAGCGCGGCAACGCTGACGTTGCCCATCGAGGCGTATCGGCTGACCTTCGTCGACGGCATCTTCTCCGCCGAGCTCTCTTCCCTCGACGCTCTTCCCCAGGGGGTGCAGGTCATGCCCCTGTCCCACGCCCTGGCCGAGAACCATGAGGCGGTGGGCGGCCCGCTGGGCCGGCTGACCGGGGTGGAGTTCTCTCCCTTCGCGGCGCTCAACACCGCCTTCATGGAGGAGGGGGCCCTGGTCCGGCTGGCGCCGCGTGCGGTGGTCGACAAGCCCATCATCCTGCAGTTTCTCTCCCGCCGCGGCGAGACGCCGGTGATGAGCCATCCGCGCATCCTGATCGAGGCCGGCTCCCGCAGCCAGGCCACGCTGATCGAGCATCACGTGGGCGAGACAGAGGCCGCCAACTTCACCAACCTGGTGGAGGAGATCATTCTCGATCGCGGTGCGAATCTCACCCACTACAAGCTGCAGGAGGCGCCGCTGGCCGACCTGCACGTGGCCAGCATCCAGGTAGAGCAGGGGCGCGACAGCACCTATACCTCGTTCAACCTGAACCTGGGCGGTGGCCTGGTGCGCAATGACCTGGTTGCCGACCTCAACGGCGAAGGGGCCGAGGCCAACTTCAACGGCCTGTTTTTCGGCCAGGGGCGCCAGCACGTGGATAACCATACCCTGGCCAACCACAATGCTCCCCGGACCTTCTCCAACGAGAACTACAAGGGCATTCTCGACGACCGGGCTCGTGGGGTGTTCAACGGCAAGGTGATCGTCAAGCGTGACAGCCAGAAGATCGAGGCGCATCAGAGCAACGCCAACCTGTTGCTCTCCGACCGCGCCGAGATCGACACCAAGCCGGAGCTGGAGATCTATGCCGACGACGTCAAGTGCTCCCACGGCGCGACCACCGGGCAGCTCGACGAGGAGGCGGTGTTTGCGCTGCGTACCCGTGGCCTCGACGAGCAGACCGCTCGCGGCTTGCTGACCCTTGCCTTTGCCGGCGAGGTCATGGAGCGGGTGGCGCTGGATGCCGTGGCCGAGCGGGTCGAGCTGGCGGTGGCCGGCAAGCTGCCCGAACGCTTCAACCTGGCCGGGCTGGTGGAAGCCGCCGTGGCCCTGCATGACGACGAGGACTAAGCCATGACCGAACTGGCCACCGAAAGCGTGATCGAGACCCCGCTCCTGGACGTGGCCGGGGTACGGTCGGACTTTCCGATTCTCGAGCGCCGGGTGCACGGCAAGCCGCTGGTGTATCTCGACAACGCCGCCACCAGCCAGACGCCGCGCCAGGTGATCGAGACGTTCAGCGACTACTACGGCCGCTACAACGCCAACATCCACCGCGGCCTGCATACCCTGGCCGATGAAGCGACGGCGGCCTTCGAGGGCACCCGGGAAACGGTGCGCCGCTTCCTCAATGCCAGCGAGACGCGCGAGATCGTCTTCACCCGAGGCACCACGGAGGCGATCAACCTGTTGGCCAACAGCTGGGGGCGGGCCAACCTCGAGGCCGGCGACGAGGTGTTGGTCTCGCTGCTGGAGCATCACTCCAATATCGTCCCCTGGCAGCTGCTCGCCGATCAGCTGGGCATCGTGGTCAAGGTGATTCCGGTCGATGAGCGCGGCGTGCTCGACATGGAAGCCTACCGGTCCCTGTTCACCGAGCGCACCCGGCTGGTGGCGGTCAACCATGTCTCCAATGCCTTTGGTACCGTCAACCCGGTGCGCGAGATGGCCGCCGTTGCCCATGGCCATGGGGCGCTGATCCTGGTGGATGGCGCCCAGGCCACGCCCCACCAGCGGGTCGACGTTCGGGACATCGACGCCGACTTCTATGCCTTCTCCGGCCACAAGGTCTACGGCCCGACCGGGGTCGGCGTGCTCTATGGCAAGGCGGCCCTGCTCGAGGGCATGCCGCCCTGGCAGGGCGGTGGGGAAATGATCAAGACGGTCTCCTTCGAGACGCCAACCACCTTCGCCGACATTCCCCACAAGTTCGAGGCCGGTACCCCGGCCATCGCCGAGGTGATCGCCCTGGGGCGTGCCCTGGAGTGGGTCGGCGGCGTGGGGCTCGATGCCATCGGCGCCTGGGAAGCGCGGCTGCTGGCCCATGCCACCACGGCGGTGTCGCGTATCGACGGCCTGCGCATCCTGGGCACGGCGCCGGACAAGGCGGGGGTGCTCTCCTTCGTGGTCGACGGGGCTCACTCCCAGGACATCGGCCTACTGATCGATCAGCTCGGCGTGGCGATTCGCACCGGCCACCACTGCGCGCAGCCGCTGCTGACCCAGTTCGGCGTGGACGCCACCTGCCGCGCCTCTTTCGCTGCCTACAACACCCTGGAAGAGATCGAGGTTTTCGTCGAGGCCCTGGAGCGGGTCATTGGAATGGTGCGCTGATCATGTCGACTATCGAGCAGATTGCCAGCCTGGAGAAGGGGCAGACCCTGCCCCTTCAGCGCGACGTTGCGGCTATCTCCATCCCCTTCGGCAAGACCGTGACCCTACCCGAGGACAGTGAGGTCAGCGTCATGCAGGCCAAGGGCAGTACGGTGAGCGTCGGCTTCGAGGGCCGACTCTATCTGATCGAAGGGGCCAACCTGGATGCCCTGGGGCTCGAACCCCTGCCACGGCCGACCCTGCCTGAAGATGCCACCGAGGAGCAGATCGAGCAGTTCGTCTGGGACCAGTTGCGGACCTGCTTCGATCCGGAGATTCCGGTCAACATCGTCGACCTGGGGCTGGTCTACGGCTGTCGCATTGAGCGGTTGATCACCGGCGAGCGCATCGTCACCATCCGCATGACGCTCACCGCGCCGGGCTGCGGCATGGGCGATGTCATCGCCGCCGATGCCCGCAACAAGATCCTCGGTGCGCCACAGATCAGCCAGGTGCACACCGAGATCGTCTTCGATCCGCCCTGGAGTCGTGAGATGATGAGCGACGAGGCGAAGCTGGAACTCGGGATGTTCTAGCCCCTCCAGTGTGGATGGGGATACCTGTGGTGGCGTGGAAACTCTTCAAAGGGGTGCTGATGGCGCTGGGGGCTCTGCTGCTCCTGGCGTCGCTGCTGTTCGTGGGGGCCAACCTCTGGATGCTGGGGCAGACCCAGGGGCGTATCGAATACGAACTGCCGCTGTGCGGGCCCGACCGGGTCGGGATCGTCTTCGGCACCTCCCACTGGACGCGCAGCGGCGTGCGCAATCCCCACTTCGAAGCGCGGATGAGTGCCGCCTCGCGGCTGGTCCGCATGGGGCGGGTCGAGCACCTGCTGCTCTCTGGCGACAACCGCACGCGCTACTACAACGAGCCGGTGACCATGTGGCGCGACCTGCGCGGCCGCCAGGTCCGCGATGAGGACATGACCCTGGACTATGCCGGCTTCAGCACCTTCGACACCCTGGCCCGGGCGCGGGACGTCTTCGGGGTGGAGCGGGCGATGCTGGTGACCCAGGCGTGGCATCTGCCGCGGGCGCTGTTCATCGCCGATGCGCTTGGCCTGGAGGTCATCGGCTGCGCCGCGCCGGCTCGCCCGGTGGCCGGGCTGTGGCGGCTGCAGGCGCGTGAGTGGGTCGCCCGGGTGGCGACGCTGGGCGACCTCTACCTGTGGGGCCGCGAGCCCCACTTCCTGGGCCCGCTGGAGCCGCTGGAGATTGCCCCCCAGGCATGGCACCTGCCGGTCGAGGCGCCCTGACCGAAGGTTCTTCGCACTTTAGCGTGAACAAGTTTGGCAAGTTTTTGGTGGGAGGCCGCGGTTCGACGTCTCGACTCTGCCGGCGGTGCGACGCTTCGACGAAGGCGCCGCAGGCGCCCATGGGTAGCGCTGCGCGCTACTTCGCGAGCTGAAGTCGAAGCGTCGAACCGTCCCTCCCACAGAGCCAGTTCACGCCAGTCTGCGATGGACCTGACACCGAATAGGTTCAGCACGGATGGCGTCAGCGCTGGCGCTGTTTTTGCTGTCGGTAGAGCTCGCGGATCAGCGCGCGACACTCCTGCCAGCACCGTTCCACGGTGGGCTCCAGCGGGTCGGGCAGGGGGTGGGTCAGCAGGGTCGCCAACGCCTGCATCAGCACCCGCTCCTGCTCGAGAAGCTCGCCGATGACCACCTGGCTCTCGTTGCCCACGAAGCTCTTCAGCCGACTCCACAGCCACATGTAGTCGTCGCGCTCGACGTCGGCATCGCGCGGCAGTAGCTTGAGGTGACGGCGGGCCTGATCCCCGAGCTGGCGCATCGCCTTGGCGCGGGCTTCATAGTGGGGCTTGAGGGCTTCGCGCAGCGACGGGCGCAGGCGCTCAAGGTTGTCCTGAAAATAGTCGATACTGTCGGCCAGCGCTTCCAGTACGCTGTCCATCGCCACCTGGCGATTGTCGAGAAACATGAGCGGTCACCTCCTCCGGTGACGCCGATTGTGGGGGGGGTGACACGCTTTTGCCACCCCCGTTGACAATTATTTCGTCGCAGTCGGTTCAGCCCTTCGGCTTGGGCGGCGCCTTGCGTAAGGCGCCGGCATTCTTTTCGATGTGCTCGATGATCATGCCGGCGATATCTTTCCCGGTGGCGGTTTCGATGCCTTGAAGCCCCGGCGAGGAGTTGACCTCCATGATCACCGGGCCGTGGTTGGCACGCAGCAGGTCGACGCCGGCCACGCGCAGGCCCATGGCCTTGGCGGCGCGGATCGCCGTGGAGCGCTCCTCCGGGGTGATGCGGATCACGCTGGCGCTGCCGCCGCGATGCAGGTTGGAGCGGAACTCGCCGTCGGCGGCTTGACGCTTCATGGCCGCCACCACCTTGTCGCCGATCACGAAGCAGCGAATATCGGCGCCGCGAGCCTCTTTGATGTACTCCTGCACCATGATGTTGGCCTTCATGCCCATGAAGGCCTGGATCACCGATTCCGCCGCCTGGTTGGTCTCGGCCAGTACGACGCCGATGCCCTGGGTGCCCTCCAGCAGCTTGATGACCAGTGGAGCGCCCTTGACCATGGTGATCAGGTCGGGGATGTCGTCCGGCGAATGCGCGAAGCCGGTGATCGGCAACCCGAGCCCCTTGCGTGACAGCAGCTGCAGCGAGCGCAGCTTGTCCCGTGAGCGGGTAATGGCCACCGAGTCGTTGAGTACGTAGGTGCCCGACATTTCGAACTGTCGCAGCACCGCGCAGCCGTAAAAGGTCACCGAGGCGCCGATGCGTGGGATCACCGCATCGAAGTGCTCGATCTCCCTGCCCTTGTAATGGATGGAGGGGTGATGGGAGACGATGCTCATGTAGCAGCGCAGGGTATCCACCACCCGGGCGCTGTGCCCCCGCTGCTCGGCGGCTTCCACCAGCCGGCGTGTGGAATAGAGGTTGCGATTGCGTGACAGCAGCGCGATATGCATCTCGGGCTCCGGTTGTCAGGGGGGCCGGGTAGGGCTCAGGGTTCGCCGTGCAGGAAGGCGGTCCCGGGGGCCACCAGCAGCCGGCGCAGGGCGCGGCGGCCGAGCAGCATGGGGTGGCGCATGCTGCTGCGGTCGGCCAGGGAGAGCTCCACCATCATCTCGAGCTTGCCCAGCTGCATGGGGGTGCGAATCACGTAGCGCCATTCCGCCTGGCCGTTGGAGCTGGTCACGCGGCGGTGGTCGTGGAGATGCATTCGATAGACATGCGCCGGCGTGCCGGGGCCGCCGCCGCGGGTGGTGAAGCTGACCCAGAGGTGGCCGTCTTCCTCGAAGGTCTCGATATCCTCGGCATGCAGTGCCGAGGTGCGTGCGCCGGTGTCGGCCTTGCAGCACAGCGTCAGACGCAGTGCCGGCAGCGTGATCATTTCGCGACGGCCGATCACCGCCTTGGGGGTGTAGGGCAGTTCCTTCATGGCAGCGCCTCCTGTGTGGTTACCCCTGCGGCTTCAGCCGGCCTGTTGCGTCAGCGCGTGAAGCCGCTGGCCGATGGCCGAGTCCCTGTCGGCCTCGCGCAGCGCCATCAGCACCGGCAGGCGCAGCCGCGGGATCAGCGCCAGGTCGCGAGCCACGGCGGCGAAGTCGGCCCGAGGCTCCTCGGCCAGTCGGGTCAGAAAGCGCGGCAGGCGCTCGGCGTGCTCCAGATGCGACCAGCCGCGTCCGGCGATGGCGGCCAGCAGATCGGGACCGCCGACGCTAGGGTCGTCGAGCAGACTGTCGAACCAGGCCCCGGCGATGGCCTCGGAGGCGCCGCCCAGGGCGCGTACGCAGGCACAGAAGCCCTCGATGTCGCCCTGGGCGGCGGCCCGCTCACCGCGTGTGCGCAGGGCCTTGGCGAGCGGGTCCGGCACCTCGACATGCTCCAGGCAGTAGCACAGCGAGATCAGCACCTCCTCGGGCAGGCTAGCGAGCCTTGCGGCGAGCGAGCGGCCGCTGTCGGCGTCCAGGCGCACCGCGAAGTCGGCGAGTCCCTGCAGCCCCAGCGCCTGCCAGTCCAGTGCCTGCTGGCCGCTGAGATAGTCCTCCACCGGCTCCAGATGCTGGCTGGCGGACAGCCCCATGTCATGCCGAGCGCGGGCGTGCAGCATCGCCTGGAAGGGCAGCGACGGGGTGAAGGCCAGGGGGTTGTCCTTCATCAGGTTGTCGATGGCGCCCTCGTCCGGCTGACCTAGGCGCTGCACGCGACGTCCCAGGGTTTCCAGCAGTCGCTGCAGGAAGGCGTCGCGGGGAGCCGCCACCAGCTGGCCCTGCTCATCCAGCGGCAGGGCGAGGAACCAGATGGCCGGCTCGGGCATGTCGCCTAGCCGAAACACCAGCCCCAGGCGCGCCTGGCCCTGCCAAGGGGAGGGCCAGGGTTGCTCGCCTGCCTCGAAGCCGGCCAGGGTCGCCAGGGCGACGGGCTCGACCCGTCGGCCCAGGTGATAGGCACGGACCTCGGCGCCGGTGCGCACGAAGAATTCATGAAGGGTAAGGATTGGCTGCATGTCGGCTCCCTTGCTGAAGCGTGCACTCTACCGTGGTCGCCGGGGGCTTGTCAGCTACCCGGCCGAGCCCGGCAGCCGCTGCGCCTGGTCATGAAATGATCGCTTCCCGCGGACGCGCCTGTCATCGGGGTTTCGCACGATTTTCCAGAGATTATCCACAGGCTCATGCAGCCTATCTGTGTACAGTGCCGGTGCCGCGGGGTGGCCAGCGCAGCGATGCCTCGGGATAATGGGGGTCAATGCAAGCGAGGTGTGCAATATGACGGTTCACGAGGAGCTCGATGTGGCGCTGAGGCGGCTCGAGGCGACCCTGAAGGCGACCGATATGTGGCGAATGGAGTGCCCTGAGGCCGACGCCTTCAACAGCCAGCAGCCGTTCTGCATCGACACCATGACCCCGCTGCAGTGGCTGCGCTTCGTCTTCATCGCCCGGCTCGATGCCCTCGTCGAGGCGCGTGGCCCGATGCCGGCGAAATGCGACGTGGCCCCGGCGGTGGAAGCCTACCTGGCCCAGCGCGGCGTGCGTGCCCGAGACCGGCTGCTGGTTGCCAAGGCTGTCGAAGAGCTGGACAGGCTGATTACCGAAAACTGAGCGAAGGAACATGCCCTACTATTTTGCCTACGGCAGCAACATGAATCCGGCCCGGGTCGAGGCTCGCATTGGCGCCACCCGGCGCGCCCTGCCGGGCGTGCTCCACGACCATGTGCTGCGCTTCGACAAGGCGTCGCGGGTGGCCGGTATCGCTCATGCCAACGTGGCCCCGAGGCCCGGTGAGCGGGTCGAGGGAGCGCTGTTCGAGCTGGTGGACCCCGAGCAGATTCAGCTGATGGACCCCTTCGAAGGGTATCCCCATGAGTATGAGCGCCACCGGCTGCCGGTGGTCACGATGGAGGGTGATATCGAGGCCTGGGTGTACATCGCCGCGCCGGGGACCACCGCCGAAGCGCTGCGCCCGGCGCGTGAGTACTTGGAACACCTGTTGGCGGGCAGTGCCTTCCACAGCCGCGATTATCATGCGCGGCTGGCGGCCGTGGAGGCGGTCGGCGAGCTCGATGATGCCAGTCTGGCGGCGCTGGGACTTTCCCGACACGGGCCGCGCTAAGGCGTTTTCGGGGTTTACCCAGCTGGGTAAACCCCACGTCGCCTAGACGGCCGTTGCCAGCAGGCTAGCATTCCCCCCCGCGGCGGTGGTGTCGATGCACAGATGGCGCTCCACGACGTAGCGCTCCGGCGCGATGGTCCGGGTCTCCAGCGACACGATGGCCCCGTCACGCTCGGCGAGCGCGATGCGCAGCGCCCGGGTCCAGTCGCTGGCGCCGGCCGCGGCCACGGAGGCGATGCCCTTGACCTTGGTCAGGGCGTCGGGCGTGACGCAGCCGTCGAGGGCGGCGATAGGCGCTCCGGCGTCGATCAGCGGCCGTGCGGCCTGAGCCGCCCCCGGAACCACGAGCACCGCGGGGGAGCCAGCGCCCAGCGCCTGCACCGCCTGAGCGATGGCGATCTCCGGGGTCGGTCCGAGGCAGAGCGCCGGACCCTTGGGATACATCGCCAGGCGATTGCTTTCCCCCGTGGGCCCGGGAAGGGTCTGCGGGGTCATGTCCAGCGCCGCGGTCTCGGCGAGCGCCTTGCGGATCACACCCCCCTTGCCGGAGAGCGCCTTGCGCAGCGCTTCGACCCTATCGGGGCGCGCCGCCCAGTTGCGCGGGTCGAGCTTGTCGAGGGCTGCCTGAAGATCGTCAAGGGACACAGCCTCGCCCTGGGGCGCCGCGTGGGACTCCGCGGCGGCGGTGCGGCGGAAGCGGTTGACGTAGAGCGGGCCGCCGGCCTTGGGGCCGGTGCCCGAGAGGCCCTCGCCCCCGAAGGGCTGGGAGCCGACGATGGCGCCGATCTGGTTGCGGTTGACGTAGATATTGCCCACATGGACGCGCTCGACGATCTGCTGCACGCGATCGTCGATGCGGGTGTGCAGGCCGAAGGTCAGCCCGTAGCCGCGGTCGTTGATGGCGTCGACCACCTGGTCGATCTCCCGCGCCTTGAAGCTGGCCACGTGCAGGATCGGGCCGAAGATCTCGCGCTCGAGCGCCTCGATGCCTTCGACCTCCACCACCGCCGGGGTGACGTAGGTGCCGGACTCCGGCACCGGCAGCGTCTTCAGCACCTTGCCGGCCTTCTGCTGGTCAGCCACATAGGCGCTGATATCGGCCTGGGCCTCGGTGTCGATCACCGGGGACACGTCGGTATCGGTATTCCAGGGGTCACCGATGGTGAGCGCGTCCATGGCGCCATCGAGCATCGTCAGCAGCCGTTCGCGCGCCTCCTCCTGAACGTAGAGCATCCTCAGCGCCGAGCAGCGCTGGCCGGCCGACTGGAAGGAGGAGATCAGGATGTCGCGCACCGCCTGCTCGGTCAGCGCCGTGGAGTCGACGATCATGGCATTGAGCCCGCCGGTCTCGGCGATCAGCACCGCATCCGGCCCGGCATTCTCGGCCAACGCTTTATGGATGATCTGCGCCACCTCGGTCGAGCCGGTGAAGCAGACGCCGGCGATCCGCGGGTCGCTGGTCAGCGGCCCGCCCACCGTCGGTCCGTCGCCGGGCAGCAGCTGTAGCGCCGCCTCCGGCAGGCCGGCCTCGCGCATCAGCTCGACGGCCCGGGCGGCGATCAGCGGCGTCTGCTCGGCGGGCTTGGCGAGCACGGCGTTACCGGCCGCCAGGGCCGCGGCGATCTGGCCGGTGAAGATGGCCAGCGGGAAGTTCCAGGGGCTGATGCAGACGAAGAGGCCGCGGGCACTGCCGGGCGCCTCCGCCTCCAGACGCTCCCCCTCGCCCGCATAGTAGCGGAGGAAATCCACCGCCTCGCGTACCTCGGCGATGCCATCGAACAGCATCTTGCCGGCCTCGCGGGTGGCGATCGCGGTCAGCTCGGCAATGTGTTCCTCGTAGAGATCGGCGGTACGACGCAGCACCTCGGCGCGCTCCGCCGCGGGGCGCGCCGACCAGTCGCGGAACCCGTCCTCGGCGGCATCGAGGGCGGCCGTCACCTCGTCTCCCGTGGCCTCGTGCACCCGGCCGACCACCCGAGAACCGTCGGCGGGCGACAGGGCGTCGCGCCCCGGTCCCTGGGGGGGCGGGCTTCCCGCCAGCATGGGCCCGGCGGTCCAGGTGGCGTCGGCGAAGGCCTCGCGGGCCGAGAGCAGCGGCAGGATCGAGGCGGGCTCGTTGATCCGGTAGCCGCGGGAGTTCTTGCGCTCGGGGGCGAACAGCTCGCCGGGCTGGCGGATCAGGGGGCTGGGGATGGCGTCGCCCAGGCTCTGCAGGCCGGCCACCGGATCCTTGGCGATCTTGCTGGGGGGAATCGCGTCGTCCACCACCTGGTTCACGAAGGAGGAGTTCGCCCCGTTCTCCAGCAGACGGCGGACCAGGTAGGCCAGCAGGTCGCGGTGAGCGCCGACCGGCGCATAGATGCGGCAGTGCGTCCCCTCTGCCTCCTTGACGATGTGGTGCAGCGATTCGCCCATGCCGTGCAGGCGCTGGAACTCGTAGCTCTCCTTGTCGTCGCCCGCCATGGCGACGACGGTGGCGCAGGTATGGGCGTTGTGGGTGGCGAACTGCGGATAGATGCGGTCGCGCCGGTCGAGCAGCATCCGCGCGCAGGCCATGTAGCTGACATCGGTGTTGACCTTGCGGGTGAAGACCGGAAAGGTCTCGACGCCCATCTCCTGGGCCAGCTTGATCTCGGTGTCCCAGTAGGCGCCCTTGACCAGCCGCACCATGATTCGGCGATCGAGCCGCTCGGCCAGGTCGTAGAGCGCCTCGATCACCGGTCCGGCGCGCCGCCCGTAGGCCTGTACCACGACCCCGAAGCCGTCCCAGCCGGCGATCTCCGGGTCGGCCAGCAGCGCCTCGATCACGTCCAGTGACAGGTCCAGACGGTCCTGCTCCTCGGCGTCGATGTTGAAGCCGATATTGGCCTTGGCCGCCTGCCGCACCAGTTCCCGGGCGCGGGGGACCAGCGTTTCCATCACCATGGCGCGGTGGGTGGTTTCGTAGCGCGGATGCAGCGCCGAAAGCTTGACCGAAATGCCGGGGCTGCCTCGAACGTCGCCCTTCGCCTGCTTGGCGATGGCGGTGATCGCCCTGGCGTAGGCCTGGTGATAGCGCAGCGCATCGGCGTCGGTACGCGCCGCCTCGCCCAGCATGTCGTAGGAGTAGGTATAGCCCTGCTGCTCGAGCTCCCGGGCATTCTTCATGCCCTCCTCGATGGTCTGGCCGAGCACGAACTGACGCCCGAGGATACGCATCGACTGACCGACCGCCTTGCGCACCACCGGCTCGCCCATGCGGCGGACCAGGCCGCGCAGCGCACGCCCCGGGCCCTTGGGATCGTCTTGCAGCACCTTGCCGGTCAGCATCAGCGCCCAGGTCGAGGCGTTGACCATCGACGACGCGGACTTGCCCAGGTGCGCGCCCCAGTCGGAGGGCTCGATCTTGTCGTGGATGAGCTCGTCGATGGTCTCCGCATCGGGCACGCGCAGCAGCGCCTCGGCCAGGCACATCAGGCCGACGCCCTCGGCGGTGGAGAGCCCGTACTCGGCCAGGAAGGCCTCCATCATCGAGGGGGAGCGCTCCTTGCGAACCCGCTCCACATAGTGGGCGCCGCTGTCGGCCACCCGGCGGCGTTCGTCGTCCGACAGCCCGATACGCTCGACCAGCTCGTGCAGCAGTGCTGCCTCGTCGGCCGCATAGTAGTCGCGAATGCGCGCCCGGGTCTCACTCACGGCGCCATGTGGGGGTAGGTTGGCTTCGTTCATGGTGGTCTCCTTGGGTAACCGACACGCAGCGCCGGTGCGCCGCCCGACAGGGCGCCCGCAGGCGCCCTTGCGCTACCCTGAGCGAGTCAGGTCGTCTGTTTCTGGCGATCGATGTGCTGATACTCCCCCGCATCGGCGGTCACGCTGCTTACCACCACGATGGCGATCATGGCGGCGATGAAGCCGGGGATGATCTCGTAGACCCCGGGACCGCCCAGGAACTCGGCATTCCAGCCCAGGGTGATCCAGATCATGACGGTGGCGGCCCCGACCACCATGCCGGCGATGGCACCGGCGCCGTTGGTGCGCGGCCACATCAGCGACAGGATGATCAGCGGACCGAAGGCAGCACCGAAGCCGGCCCAGGCGTTACTGACCAGGCCCAGCACCTGGGAGTCCTCGTCGGAGGCGATGATGGCGGCGACCAGGCCCACGATCACCACGCAGGCTCGGCCGACGGTCACGGTCTCTTTATCGGTGGCTTCCTTGCGCAGAAACAGGCGATAGAAATCTTCGGTCAGCGATGACGACGACACCAGCAGTTGGCTGGAAATCGTGCTCATGATCGCCGCCAGGAGCGCCGCATAGAGGAAACCGGTGATCAGCGGATGGAACAGCAGGTTCGCCAGAATGATGAAGATGGTCTCCGGATCCTGGACATCCAGGCCGTTGCGGATCGCAAAGGCCCGGCCGAAGATCCCCACGGAAATGGCGCCGACCAGGGAGACCAGCATCCAGCTCATGCCGATGTTGCGGGCAACGGGCACGTCCTTCAGTGTCCGGATGGCCATGAAGCGTACGATGATGTGGGGCTGCCCGAAATAGCCCAGCCCCCAGGTCACCGCCGAGAGCCAGCCGACGAAGGTCAGTCCCGCCGTCCACGAGAGCAGCGTGGGATCGACTTCGTTCAGGGTCTGGGAGGCCTGGGCGAAACCGCCCCCACCCTCGCCGAAGAGCACCACCGCCGGCATGATCACCAGGGCCAGCATCATGATGCAGCCCTGCACGAAGTCCGTGAGGCTTACCGCCAAAAAGCCGCCGACCACCGTGTAGATCAGCACCACGCCGAGCGTGATCACGACCCCCATGGCGTAGTCGCTCATGCCCCCGATGTTGTAGATGCCGGAGAACGCACTCTCGAACAGCTTGCCGCCGGCCACCAGGCCCGATGCGGTATAGACCGCGAAGAAGATGACGATGACGATGGCGGAGACCGTGCGCAGGGAGAGCGCCCGGGTTGGGAAGCGGTTCGCCAGGAACTCCGGAATGGTAATGGCGTTGCCATAGTGGACGGTCTGTTCACGCAGACGAGGTGCGACCAGGGTCCAGTTGAGGAAGGCGCCCACGAGCAGACCGATACCGATCCAGGCCGAGCCCAGGCCCGAGACGAACAGCGCCCCGGGTAGCCCCAGCAGCAACCAGCCACTCATGTCCGAGGCCCCTGCCGACAGGGCCGCCACCTGCGGGCTGAGGGCGCGACCGCCCAGCATGTAGTCTTCGGATGATGACGTGGCCCTTCGCATGGCATAGACGCCAATGGCGATCATCAGTGCGAAATACCCCAACAGGCTTATCCAGACTCCAGTTGCCATGTGATTTCTCCACTTCTCGTGGGCCGGAGCCAGCTCCGGCCGGGTGGCGCATCTACCGTTTGGAGTCCGGTAGCGGCGCGGGATTATTGTTGTAGTGCCGCATTCTCCTGGCGCAACGAGGCGCTACCGCTCGTCGCGCTTGGGAAACATCTTGTGGCCTGCCTCCTGGCGTTCAGCGTTCTGTCTTCGGGAGAGTGTCGCGGGCAAGGCACGCTGCTGGCTTGACCGTATTCGAACTCTGTTATCAAGCGTAGCAGGTAAGCCGAGACACTCCGGCCGGTGTCGGTTGGGAGAATGCGCGGCGACTGCTGTCAGCGGGGGGAGATCATGCGTGGCGTTGCGGCGGGAGCCGGTACTACTTGCACGCCTGCCAACGCAACGAGGCCCGCCAGTTGGCGGGCCTCGTGACGACGCGTTGGTCGATCAGAAGCGGTAGCTGATACCGGCCATAAAGGCCCAGGGGTCGATGTTGACCGTCCCCAGGTCGTTGCCGTCCAGGCTGGCGTCGGTGTCGATATCGATATACCAGGCGGCGGCGTTGAGCGCCCAGTTGTCATCGAACAGCACGTCCACGCCCAGCTGGCCGGCGGCGCCCCAGGAGCTGCTCAGGTCGAGGTCGCCCAGGTCACTGGATTCGCTGAAGAAGGTGGTGTAGTTGAGGCCGATCCCCGCGTAGGGCTGCACCATGGCACCGCTACCGCCCAGCGGGTAGTACTGCACGGTCAGCGTCGGCGGCAGGTGCTTGGTGGAGGCCAGGGTGTCGCCGTTGAGCTTGATATCGTGCTCGAAGGGCAGGGCGGCCAGCAGTTCGACTCCAAAGTTGTCGTGGAAGCGGTAGCCGAGGGTAAAGCCCAGGGTGGTATCGCTTTTCACGTCGACGTCGATGGCGCCAGCGGCGAGGGAGCCGTTGTCGCTCTTGGGGCTGACGTGGGCGACACCCACACGGGTGAAGAAGTCGCCTTCGCCGTAGGCCATGGCCTGGGTGCTGGTGGTCACGGCGGCGGCAGCCAGGCTGGCGGCGAGCAGAGTGGGCAGGGTGGTCTTACGCATGGGCAACTCCTTGTCGATATGCGGTTCGGAGCGAGGCGGCCATAGCCGCGTGGGGATTCCTGGCGCCATATTACTCAGCTCATGCGCGGCGATTCTTGATCTGTGGCAATAGTTGTATTCGACAACTAAATGAGTATTTTACATACCTGTTATCCAGGCGTGTCCAGATCAAAACGCCGGGCGCAGGGCCCGGCGTGGTGAGACAGCAGAGGGTCTGCGAACGCTCAGAAGCGGAAGGTGACCCCGCCGCCAATGGTCAGCGGATCGATCTTGGCGGTGCCGACATGCTCTCCCCCTACGGAGATTCGTGAGTCCACGTCGGCGTAGTTGGCGAAGCCGTTGAACATGAAATGCTCGGTGACCGCTAGGTCGACGCCCAGCTGGCCCACGGCGCCATAGCTACGGCGCGCATTGACGCCCGCGGGCTCGCCGGAGAAGCGGGTGTAGTTGAGGCCGGCGCCGGCGTAGGGCTGCACGCGGGAGTCGAGCCCACCCAGCGGGTAGTAGTTGACCATTAGATTGACCGGCATGCGGTCAACGCTCCCCGATAGCGGGCCAGCCGCGAAGTCGTGCTCGACCTTCTCGGAGCTGTTGAGCTCGACGCCGATATTGTCGTGGAACAGATAGCCGGCGCCGAACGTGAAGCCGGTTTCCCCACTGCTGACGGTGTCGAGCACGCCGTTGTCGGTACGGGTGTCGGTCTTGGCGAAGCCGCCGCGGATGAAGGTGTCGCCTGCGCTGAAGGCCAGGGCGGTTTGGCTGGCGAAGAGGCAGCCGGCGGCGATCACGGCGACGGGAAGCAGTCGAGTGGTGCTCATCAGGGGAATCCTCCAGGTAGGGGTCGTGACGAGTCAGGGGTGCCGGGTGAACAGCGCCGGCGGCATTGGACAGCTTTCATTGTAGGAACGCCGTTTCTAAACGTCTTGTAAAATTATTCAATGACGTTGATTGGCGCAATATGGGAATTTTATGGCCCCTGATGCCGGGAAGCGGTGAGGTAGCAGTTATTACTGTATAAGAAATTCCGTAGTGCAGCATATGCGGATTCGCCATTCACTGCGCTATCGTCTTGACTGGGGAGGGTAGAGCAGCGTCTGGAGGTGAGCCGATGAAAAGCGATGTGTCTGCGCGAGCCGGCCTTGTCGCGCTGGTGGCGATGCTGGTGGCAGCCGTGCTGGCGATGTGGCTGCTGCTGCGTCCCGAGTTGATCAGTACGCTGCCCATGGCGCTGCGTCTGCCGTTGATCGCTCTCGGAGTCTGGGCCCTGGGGGCCGCCTTCATGCGCCCGCTGGGCCTCGAGCCGCAGCGCCACTGGCAGCGGTGGGCGACGGCGCCGCCCTGGAGCCTGATGGCCCTGGGGGCTTTCACGCTGATCCTGCTACTGAGGGCGATCTGGCTGGCGTAAGCATGGCGGTGACTGCCAGGCCATTAAAACGACAGGCCGCCCGGAGGCGGCCTGTCGAGGTAAGTGAAATGCCAGAAGCGGCAATGGATCAGGGTTCCGCGAAGGTATCGAAGTCCGCGGTCACCCGCAGGTTGGGCTCCTCGGTGGCCAGGCTCGCCGCCACGATGGCGATATAGGCGAAGAGCACCCCGGGCACGATCTCGTAGAGGTCGAACAGCCCGCCGGAGAGCTCGGCCCACACCACTACGGTCACGCCGCCCACCACGATGCCGGCCAGCGCGCCCCACTTGTTCATGCGTCGCCAGTAGAGCGACATGATCAGCGCCGGGCCGAAGGCGGCGCCGAAGCCCGCCCAGGCGTAGGCCACCAGGTCGAGCACGGTGGCGTCCGGGTTCAGGGCCAGCAGGTAGGCGATCACGGCGATGCCGACCACCGCGAAGCGACCCACCCACACCAGTTCGGTCTGGCTGGCGTCCTTGCGGAAGATCGCCTTGTAGAAGTCATCGGTCAGCGCCGACGAGGAGACCAGCAGCTGGGAGTCGGCGGTCGACATGATGGCGGCCAGGATGGCGGCCAGCAGGATGCCGGCGATCACCGGATGGAAGATCAGGTTGACCATCACCATGAACACCGTCTCGCCGTCGGCCAGGTCGCGCTGAACATAGCCCACGCCCAGCAGGCCCACGGCTACGGAGCTGACCAGCGCGATGGCGGTCCAGCTCACCGCGATGCGGCGCGCGGTGGGGATGTCACGGTCGCTGCGAATGGCGGCGAAGCGCGCCAGGATGTGCGGCTGGCCGAAGTAGCCCAGGCCCCAAGCCAGCGAGCTGATGATGCCGATCGCCGTCAGCGCCTCGCCGGTGGAGGCGTCGCGGAACCAGGCCAGCATGTGCTCGCTCTCGGCGGCGAGGGCGGCACCGGCACCGGCCGTGCCCCCCAGGTCGCCGAAGGCGATGATCGGCACGATGGCCAGCGCGGCGGCCATCATCAGCCCCTGGATCAGGTCGGTCCAGGAGACCGCGAGGAAGCCGCCGAAGAAGGTGTAGGAGATCACCGCGAGGGTGCCGATGGTCACCGCCAGGGTGTAGTCATAGCCGAAGACCGTCTCGAACAGACGCCCGCCGGCCACCAGGCCCGAGCTGGTATAGAAGAGAAAGAACAGCAGGATGAACACCGCCGAGATCACCCGCAGCAGCTGCGTCTTGTCCTGGAAGCGGTTGGCGAAGTACTCCGGCAGGGTCAGAGAGTCGCTCAGCTTGAAGCTGTAGAGACGCAGGCGCCGCGCCACGATCAGCCAGTTGAGCCAGGTGCCGACCAGCAGGCCCACGGCGATCCAGCTTGCCGAGATCCCGCTGACGTAGGCGGCGCCCGGCAGCCCCAGCAGCAGCCAGCCCGACATGTCCGACGCGCCGGCGGAGATCGCCGAGGTCCAGGGCCCCAGCGAGCGACCGCCGAGAATGTAGTCGGAAAGGTTGGTGGTGCGCATATAGGCGACGATACCGATGCCCAGCATCAGCAGCAGATACGCCACGAAGGTAAAGCCGATGGCCATGTTGTTCTCAATCATATGAGAGTTCCTTCAGTGTTGTTGTGGTTCCAGTCATGAGTGTTCACTCATCTCCCAGCGCAAGCAGTGACGCATTGCCGCCCAGCGCGGCGGTGTTATTGGTCACCGTCTTTTCCGTGGCGAAGCGCAGCAGGTAGTGCGGTCCGCCAGCCTTGGGGCCCGTTCCGGAGTGCCCCTGACCGCCAAACGGCTGAACGCCGACGACGGCGCCGATGATATTGCGGTTGATATACACGTTACCAACTCGGATTTTCTGCGCTATTTCATCGGCAAAGGACTCATTGCGGCTATGCACGCCGAAGGTTAGGCCATAGCCGCGCTGGTTGATCGACTCGATGACCCTGTCGATCTCGCTGGCCCGGTAGCGCACGATATGCAGCACGGGGCCGAACTGCTCGCGCGCCAGCGCCTCGATGCCGTCGATCTCGAAGGCGACCGGGGCGACGAAGGTCCCGTTGGCGGTATGCAGCGGGTCGAGTCGCGTCTCTGCCAGTAGGCGACCCTCGCCCTTGAGCGCCTTGATATGCTCGAGCAGCCCCTGGCGAGCGTCCTCGTCGATCACCGGGCCGACGTCGGTGCCAAGCTCCCGGGGATCGCCCACGTGCAGCTCGTCCATGGCGCCGTCGAGGATCTCGATCACTCGGTCGGCGATGTCATCCTGCAGGTAGAGTACCCGCAGCGCGCTGCAGCGCTGGCCGGCGCTCTGGAAAGCCGACTGGATCACGTCCATCACCACCTGCTCGGGCAGGGCGGTAGAGTCGACGATCATGGCGTTCATGCCGCCGGTTTCGGCGATCAGCGTCGGCAGCGGAGCGTTCTCGCGGGCGGCCAGGGCGCGGTTGATGATCTGGGCGGTGTCGGTGCCACCGGTGAAGACCACGCCGGTAATGCGCGGATCGCCGGTCAGCACGCTGCCCACCGTGGGGCCGTCACCCGGCAGCAGCTGCACCACGTCCCGCGGCATGCCGGCCTCATGAAGCAGCTCTACGACTCGGTGGGCAATGATCGAGGTCTGTTCGGCCGGCTTGGCCAGCACGGTATTGCCCGCCACGGCGGCGGCTACCATCTGCCCGCAGAAGATCGCCACCGGGAAATTCCAGGGGCTGATCGCCGCAAAGACCCCCTTGCCGGCGAGCATCAGCTGGTTGGATTCGCCGGTGGGGCCGGGCAGCACGGTCGGCTCGGCGAACAGCGTCTCGGCGCGCATGGCGTAGTAGCGGCAGAAGTCCACCGCTTCCCGAATCTCGTCGACCCCGTCGGTGAGCAGCTTGCCGCCTTCCCGACAGCACAGCGTCATCAGTTCCGCCATGTGGGTTTCCATCAGGTCGCCCAGGCGACGCACGATGGCGGCCCGCTCGGCCACCGGGGTGGCCTCCCAGCGCGGGAAGGCGGCCCAGGCGGCATCGACTGCCTGGGCGGCCTGATCGGCGCGGGTCCACTGCACGCTGCCCACCCGCCGGGTGCGGTCGAAGGGGCTGGTCACCTCGTGGGTGTTGGCCGGGTCGGCGGTAACCTCGAAGGCCAACAGCGGCCGCACGCTGTAGGTTTGATCCATGAAGCCGTCCATGGCGTCCATCAGCGGCCGGTACTGGCTGCGCACGTTCAGGTTGACGCCGCGGGAGTTGCGCCGCCGCTCGCCGTAGATGTCGCGGGGCAGCGGGATCTTGGGGTTGGCGTAGCGGCTGTGCTGCTTGAGGCTCTCCACCGGATGCACGCACAGCGATTCCACCGGCACCTTGGGGTCGACCAGCTGGTGCACGAACGATGAGTTGGCGCCATTCTCCAGCAGTCGGCGCACCAGGTAGGGGAGCAGGTCCTTGTGAGCGCCCACCGGCGCGTAGATGCGGCAGTAGGTGCCCTTGGGGGCGCGCCTTAGGGCGGCGTCGTAGAGCGCCTCGCCCATGCCGTGAAGGCGCTGGAATTCGAAGGCGCGCTGGGCGGCATTGGCCTGCTCGAGGATGGTACTGATGGTGTGGGCGTTGTGGGTGGCGAACTGCGGGAAGATGCGCCCGCGGGTGTCGTCGGAGAGCAGGAAACGGGCGCACACCAGGTAGGCCACGTCGGTGGCCGCCTTGCGCGTGAAGACCGGATAGCCGTCCACGCCAAGCTGCTGCGACTCCTTGATTTCGCTGTCCCAGTAGGCGCCCTTGACCAGGCGCAGGGGAATCTCGTCGCCCTGACGTTCGGCCAGGCGATTGAGATAGTGCAGCGTGGGTAGAGCCCGCTTGGAATAGGCCTGCACCACTAGGCCGAAGTGGCCCCAGCCCCGGCAGCTGTCGCTTTCGAAGACAGCGCGGAATACCTCCAGCGACAGCTCGAGACGGTCGACCTCCTCGGCGTCGATGGTTAGCGCCACGTGACGCTCGCGGGCCATGTCGACCAGTTTGCGCACGCTGCCCACCAGCTCGCGAAGGATCTGTTCGCGACGGCCGAACTCGTAGCGAGGGTGCAGCGCCGAGAGCTTGATCGACACCGAGGGTGCCGGGGTCTTGGTTGACAGGCCCTGGCTGGTATGGCCGACCCGTTCGATGGCGCGGGCATAGTCGTGAAAGTAGCGCTTGGCGTCGGCGCGGGTGCGAGCGGCCTCGCCGAGCATGTCGTAGGAGTAGGTATAGCCCTTGTCGAACAGCGGCTTGGAGCGTTTCAGGGCCTCCTCGATGTCGCGGCCCAGCACGAACTGCTTGCCCATGATCTTCATGGCTTCGACCATGGCGCGCCGGATCACCGGCTCGCCCATGCGGTTGACCAGCTTGTTGATGAAACCGCTGGGCTTGCCTTCACGGGGCTTGTCGAGTGTCACGACGCGACCGGTCATCAGCAGCCCCCAGGTGGAGGCGTTGACCAGCCAGGAGTCGCTCTGGCCCATGTGCGCCTTCCAGTCGGCCGGCCCCAGCTTGTCCTCGATCAGCGCATCGGCGGTGGCCTTGTCAGGGATGCGCAGCATGGCTTCGGCCAGGCACATCAGCATCAGGCCCTCATGGGTATCCAGGCTGTACTGCTGCAACAGCTCGTCGATGGTATCCACCGCGGTGTCCATCTCGCGTACTTCGCGCACCAGTTCGGCCGTCTTGCCGGCAATGCGCCGGAAGTCGTCGGCGTTGGCGCTCAGCACCTCGATCAGTTCGCCGACGAAGGCGTCTTCGTCGACCACGTAGTGTTCGCTGACGCGCGCGAAGAGCGCGTCGAGCTCCTGCTGCCAGGTGGCGGTGTCCAGCATCTTGTTGGCATCGAGCATGAGGATCCCCCGGGTATTACCCGTTTGCTAAGGCGTCACCACGGCCGCGCTCGGGCACAGTGCCCGGGGCCGGTGGGTTAGCTTGAGAGTAGGGGGCAGGTCGGCGTTGTGCTTGTCGATTTCAGGGGTAAGTTTGTCGATTTCGCGCGTGGTGACAGGAGGTTACGACTTAAGTCGAATGCTGTGGGCATTCTCGCCGCTGTGGTTCAGGCGGCCGAGCGGCTGTTGGCGCAGCTTGCTGGGGGCGCAGCCGAAGGTGCGCCGGAAGGCGTGAGACAGGGCGCTTTGGTGGGTGAAGCCGGTGGCGGCGGCGACCTCGGACAGCGGCATGCGACTCTCCAGCAGTAGCCGCCTCGCGCGGTTGAGGCGCCGGCGGCGAACGTACTGCCAGGGAGAAAGGCCGGTCTGCTCGCGAAAGCAGCTGCGAAAGTGTGCCTCGCTCAGGCAGGCCTGCGCGGCCAGGTCGCCCACCGTCAGCGGGCTGGCCAGGTGCTGGTCGATATAGTGGTCGAGCTTGGCCAGGTCGAGCCGCTGCAGGGGCGGAGGTGGCGCGCTGCTGCCCAGGCGAGCGTGCAGGCAGCCTAGCAGGGTAGCCGCCAGGCGGTCGCTCTGTAGGGGATCGTGGCAATCCGCGGGCGAGCTTGCCAGCTCATGGAGCAGGAAATCGAGGTAGCGCTTCAGGGGGTCATCGAGCTCGAAGAAGCGCGGGGCATCGAACAGGCGAACCAGCTCATGATGGTAGCCGGTCAGTGAGGGGGCGTCGGCGGGCAGGTCGAGGATCAGCTGGCGATTGTCGCCCTGGCCGACGTAGTAGTGAACATGGTTTGCCGGCACGATGCAGCCCGAAAGCGCCGAGATGGCACCGCCCAGTCCCTCGATCTCGAATTCGGCCTGTCCCCTCAGCCCGATCACGATCTGGTGAAAGTCGTGCGCATGGTGCTGGGTGGCGGTGTCGAGAGGGATCTGGCGAATGGCGCTGGACATGCACGCTCCCGGCCTGACGTGTATTGGCGTCAGAGTATAGCCGATGCCCGGTCAACGTTCATTGTCCTGTTCCTGCTGTCGCCTGAGCCGGGTGTGGGCGGCCAGGTGGTCGCGTAGGGCCGCCAGTTCCTCCTGACCCGTGGCGTCCAGCAGCGATTTGCCCTGGGGGATCTGCCAATGGCGGCCGTGCTCGCTCATCAGCCGCTGGGCGCGGCGGCGAACCCCCTCCAGGTACTCATCATGACGAATCGGGTAGCCGACGACCGCATTCCACTCATTCTCGCTGACCCGGCTCTCAAGGGCCTTGTCGAAGGCCTCCAGAAGGTGTTCGGGTTCGGTACGGTAGCGCGGCGTGTGCGAAAACATCAGGATCAGCACCATGCTGCCGATGATCAGGAGGCAGACGGCGAAGACGAGCAGCAGTAGCGCCATGCGAAGTCTCGTTGGACAGGAGCGTGACAGGGGCGCCGCAGGAGAGAACGGATACGAGTGAAGCGAGGCGTGTGGCCGCGGCGAGTGGAGCGGGTGAAGGGAATCGAACCCTCGTCTTAAGCTTGGGAAGCTTCTGCTCTACCATTGAGCTACACCCGCGACGCGGTTTCGATAGTAAAACCAAATGGTTGCCGCTTGCAAGCTGTCTCGCCCTCTAGCGCTTGTTCTCTGCCGGCATCTATGCGCTAAATGGCTGTTTTGTCGTTCTCATCCGGCACGGCCTCGTGCGCCAGGCGGGCGGCGGGCTCGCCGAGGGCGTACGCCCAGGGCGCTGGAAAAACCTATCGAGGCGCGAGAACTTTTTGGCGCAGGCGTGTCTTAGTGGGTACAGACAACAGCGCGATGGCAGTCGCTAACACTGTTGCTCTGGCTCGCAGTTTCGATCTTGCCGCCCATGGCTCCATGTGGCGGCTTTCTTTTGGCTCTTCGCTCTTTAGCGTGAATATGTTTGGCAAGCTTTAAGGTGGGAGGCCGGCTCTGCCGGGCGAAGGCGCCGTAGGTGCCCCTTGGGTAGCGCTGCGCACTACTTCGCGAGCTAAAGCTCCCTCCCACAGCACCAGTTCACGCCAGTCTGCTATGAACCTTTCTTTTGTGCGCGACGCGCCGCCGTAAACGCCTGACGCAGCGACGCCCGACAGGGTGGGCCGGGCGTCGTCAGTGGGGGATTAGGCGTGGCGCATGCGCAGGATGGCAGTCAGCACGTCGCGTCGGGTGACGATGCCGACCAGGCGCTCCTGCTCGGTCACCGGGTAGACCTTGGGCTTGGAGCCGAGCATCTCCTGGGCCAGGTCGGTGATGCTCTTGTTGGCCGTTACCGAGAGCACCTCGTGACGCATCAGCTCCCTGACCAGCGGCGGTTCCTCGTTGAGATAGGCGCTCTCCAGCAGCTTGCCGAGGACATCCTGTTCGGAGATGAAGCCGATCAGGTGATCATGGCTGTCGACCACGGGCACGCCGGGGAGTCGGTGCAGTGCCAGGCCTTCGGCCAGAGTGGTGACCGAGGTGTTGCCGGTGACCCGGTAGCAGTCGCGGGACATGATATCGCGAACGATGGTGGGGGCCTTGCTGGGCATGGCGGATCTCCTTGTCCATGGTTCTGTTGCGTTCAGCATAGCCGAATGGGGTAGGGGCGAAGCGGACGGTCGCCAACACTTTTACCAACGCTGGGCTTCCACGGCTCCGGAACCCGGCAGAGGTCGTGCGCTCCAAATGAATAATGCTTGTGCCTGGCAAGGTTCGCCGTCCAGTCTGACAGTTGGTAGCTGTTTGCCATCAAGAGGAGATCGCGATGGATGCACGGGAATACATGGCCAAGAAAGGCATTGGCGGGGGCCGTGATGAAGAGCGCCCCAATACGCTCGAAGAGAAGGCCTGGGCGCGAGCCCGCGAGGCCGGCGATCATCGCCCGCGGGCGGGGACGCCCCACGACTGGGAAGACTGGGAGCGCCACCATGACGAGCTCGCCGAGGGGGTCGAAGAGATCGATCAGAAGATCGATCACGAGGCTCACCGGGCGCTCAAGGAGGGGGAAGCCAAAGCCCTCCCGGGTCACGACGGCGACGTGTCGCAAGAGACGGGTGCCAGCCCGGTGCCGGCTCATCCCTCGGTGCGGCTGGCGTTCACGACCTTGGCGGTGTTGCTGCCGCCGCTGGCCGTTGGGCTGTCCCGCGGCGGGAGCAGGCGCCTGATGGTCAATGTGCTGCTGACCCTGCTTGGCTGGCTCCCCGGCGTGGTGCATGCGCTGCGCTGGTTGCAGCATGCCAAGGCCCGGCGTCGCTTCTGATCCCCCTTTATCACCTTCTTTCCTTACTCACCTTCTCTCGCTTCCTAGTGTCTCGTCCCGGCCGGCCGAAAAGCCGTCCTGCAGTCGTCTTCGCTGCCTCCGCGGAGGTGTCTGTGCGAGGCGCTCTGTCGTGGCGTTCCGAAAGCGGCTGCTTCCCAGATGTTCGTTTTGCATCTTTTATGATTGTGTTCGAAAGTCGTGCGGCCTGCTTGTCTGGGCGCTATTTTCGGCATGAATACGCAAGCGTTAATGTATTTTCCGGTTATTTTGCTACTAAAGTCGCATAAATTTCTCGGCATCAGGCGTTGCCTTGGGTGTCGTGTCAGGCTAATGTCGCTATCGAAATCGAACATTGAGAGGGCGGGTGTGATCGAAAGCGAACATGCCGATGGGCGGCGCAATGGCCTTCCTGTTCGTTTCGACGCAGCTCACCGATAGCGCTAACGCCAACAACCACAATACAGCGAGGATGCGTCATGACCCCTTTTCTAGGCGAGATATTCGGCACGATGCTGCTGATCATATTCGGCGGCGGCGTGGTCGCCGGGGTGGTGCTGAAGCACTCCAAGGCCGAAGCGAGCGGCTGGATCGTCATTACCTTCGGCTGGGGCCTGGGTGTGGCGATGGCCATCTATGCGGTAGGCCAGTTCAGCGGCGCCCACATCAACCCTGCGGTCACTCTGGGCTTGGCGGTCATCGGCGAGTTTCCCTGGGCCAAGGTGCCAGTCTATGTGCTGGCACAGATGATCGGCGCCTTTATCGGCGCGGTGGTGGTCTGGCTGCACTATTACCCGCACTGGGAGCGCACCGAGAGCCAGGCCGCCAAATTGGCGGTGTTCTGTACCGACCCGGCCATCGCCCATACGCCGTCCAACCTGATGAGCGAGATCATCGGTACTTTCGTGCTGGTGCTGGGCGTGCTCGCAATCGGGGCCAATGAGTTCACCGAGGGGCTCAATCCGCTGATCATCGGGCTGTTCATCCTCGCCATCGGCCTCTCTCTCGGGGGCACCACCGGCTACGCCATCAACCCGGCTCGCGATCTGGCCCCGCGCCTGGCTCACTGGCTCTTGCCGGTGGCCGGCAAGGGCCCTTCGAACTGGAAGTACGCCTGGATACCCGTGGTGGGACCGCTGGTGGGCGGGGTGGCCGGAGGGCTCTTCTACCGCCATGTCTTCATTGATAGCAGCACCGCCGCCATGATGATCGCGCTGGGGGTGATCATGACCTGTCTGGGCGTGGATTTCATCTTCGCCAAGCGCTGGCCAACCGGTAAAACGAAGCTCGAGCAAGAGTGATCGCTGCGTTACCCGCACCGTTCATCGCCATTACTAAGATAACAACAGCAACATTGCTACCCGCCACACCTAGGAGGCCACTCATGGAAAAACAATACGTCATGTCGTTCGATCAGGGCACGACCAGCTGCCGTGCCATCCTCTTCGACCGCGACGCCCAGATCGTCGGCGTCGCCCAGAAGGAGTTCACGCAGTATTACCCCACGCCCGGCTGGGTCGAGCACGATGCCATGGAGATCTGGGGGAGTCAGATGGGGGTGGCTCGTGAAGTGCTGGAAACCCAGGGGATCAAGCCTTCGCAGGTGGCCGCCATCGGCATTACCAACCAGCGCGAAACCACGGTGGTCTGGGACCGGCATACCGGCAAGCCCATCCACAACGCCATCGTCTGGCAGGACCGGCGCACGGCGTCGCTGTGCGACCAGCTCAAGGAGCGCGGCCTGGAGGATTACATTCGTGATACCACCGGCCTGGTGGCGGACGCCTACTTCTCGGGCACCAAGATTCGCTGGATTCTCGATAACGTCGAAGGTGCCCAGGAGCGGGCGGAGCGCGGCGATCTGCTGTTCGGCACCATGGATACCTGGCTGGTCTGGAACCTGACCCGCGGCGAGCGTCATGTCACCGACTACAGCAATGCCTCGCGCACGCTGCTCTACAACATTCGCAGCCTGGAGTGGGATGCCCGCATGCTCGATGAGCTGGATATTCCGGCCTCCATGCTGCCCGAGGTGCGGCCCTCCAGCGAAGTCTACGGGACCACTGGGGCCGAAATGTTCGGCGGTGCTCGCGTGCCCATCGCCGGTATCGCCGGTGACCAGCAGGCCGCGCTGTTCGGTCAGGCCTGCTTCGAGAAGGGCATGGTGAAGAACACCTACGGCACCGGCTGCTTCTTGCTGATGAACACCGGCGATACGCCGGTGCCTTCCAAGTCCGGGCTGTTGACCACCATCGCCTGGGGGCTGAATGGCAAGGTGGAGTACGCGCTCGAAGGCGCCATTTTCATTGCCGGGGCGGCCGTGCAGTGGCTGCGCGACGAGCTCAAGCTGATCGATTCCGCCGAGGACTCGGAGTACTACGCCGGCAAGGTGGATGACGCCGGTGGCGTCTACGTGGTGCCGGCCTTTGCCGGCTTGGGAGCGCCCTACTGGGACATGTACGCCCGCGGGGCGATCTTTGGCATCACCCGGGGCACGCGCAAGGAGCACATCACCCGCGCCACCCTGGATTCACTGGCCTATCAGACTCGCGATGTCATCGATGCCATGCAGGCCGACTCCGGCATCACACTCAAGTCCCTGCGAGTGGACGGCGGTGCCGTGGCCAACAACGTCATGATGCAGTTCCAGGCCGACATGCTGGGAGTCAACGTGGAGCGCCCTCGGATCACCGAGTCCACGGCGCTGGGGGCGGCGTACCTGGCCGGCATCGCCGTGGATCTGTGGACCCAGGAGGAGGTGAGCGGCAAGGTCAAGCTGGAGCGCACCTTCGAGCCGCAGATGGACGCCGAATGCCGGGAGCGTAGCTACAAGGGGTGGAAGAAGGCCGTCCGGCGCACCATGCACTGGGAGCGGGACGAAGAAGACTGACCGCTCTGCCGCCGCCTCGCACGCCGCCGGGTGCTCACGCCCGATGTCCGGTGGCGAGGCGAGGTTCGCGGTGCCGCCCGGCGCACTGGGCGGCTCCCATCTTCGCAACAGACGAGTGCTCACATGCAACTGCGTAACAGCAATATCGGCAAACTGGCCAACGATACCTACGATGCGCTGGTCATTGGTGGCGGCATCAACGGCGCCTCGGCGGCGGCGGCGCTGGCCGGCAAGGGGGTCAAAGTGGCGCTGATCGACCGCGGCGATTTCGCCGGCAGCACCAGCATGCACTCCTCCAACCTGGTCTGGGGAGGCATCAAGTACATGGAAAGCTATGACTTTTCACTGGTGCGAAAGCTCTGCAAGAGTCGCAACCACCTGATCAAGAGCTTCCCCTCTACGGTGAAGGAGATCCGCTTTCTGACCACCATCACCCAGGGGTTTCGCTATCGGCCGCGCTACCTGTGGGCGGGCACCTGGCTGTACTGGCTGATGGGCAATGGCTTTACGCGGACTCCCCGATTCCTCACGCCGGCAGCCCTCAAGCAGCGGGAGGCGATCATCGATGTCGGGGATGCCGTGGGCGGCTTCGAGTACTCCGACGCCTACCTGCATGACAACGATGCCCGTTTCGTCTTTAATTTCGTCCGCAGTGCCTTGAACTATGGGGCCGTGGCGGCCAACTACGTCGAGTCCCAGGGCGCCCGCCGCGAGAACGGGGTCTGGGTGACCCGCGCCCGTGACGTGATGGACGGCGAAAGTTTCGAGATCCGTGCCAAGGTGTTGATCAATGCCGCCGGGCCCTGGGTCGACAAGCACAATGAGCTGACCGGGCAGCAGACCCGCCACCGGCACGCTTACTCCAAGGGCATTCATCTGATCGTGCCGCGACTGACGGAGAGTCAGCGCGTGCTGGCCTTCTTCGCCGATGACGGCCGGCTGTTCTTCGTCATTCCCATGGGCCAGCGTACCTGCATCGGCACCACCGATACGCGCATGGAGAGTCCGGAGGTGCACGTCACCGACAGCGATATCGACTTCGTGCTGGACAACATCAACAAGCGTCTCGACCTGGACGCGCCGCTCAGCCGCGACGATATCATCGCCACCCGCTGCGGCGTTCGCCCCCTGGCGGTCGAAGCCAGCGCCGGCGGCAGCCGCGATTTCCTACAGCTGTCACGAAAGCATGCCGTCGATACCGACCCTGCCAAGGCGCATATCAGCATCTTCGGTGGCAAGCTTACCGACTGCCTGAACGTGGGCGAGGAGATCGTCGACGAGGTCAAGCGACTGGGCGTCGCGGTGCCATATCCTGACTACCGCTGGTACGGCGAGCCTCCCGAGTCGGTGCGCCAGGAATTCCTCCACCAGGCAAGGCTAATGGGGCTGGACGCCATGACCTCGCCGGAGGCCTCGGAGCCCTTGACGGCCCGGCTGTGGCGACGCTACGGCACTCATGCCCTGGATATGATCGAGGAAATTCGCGAGGATCCGCGCCAGGGTGAGCTGTTGATAGAGGGCACCGAATACATCCGCTGCGAGCTGCGCCAGGCTCAGCGCCGCGAGATGATCACCCGGCTCGAAGACTTCCTGCGTCGCCGCTCGAAGATCTCGCTGGTGGTCAGCAACGAGCGGATTCGCCGCTCGCCCGGTCTGCTCGAAGCCTGTGAGATCCTGTTTGGTGATCAGGCTCGGACTCGCTTCGATGAGTACTTCGCCGAGACGCCCGAGTCGGCGCCAGAGCAGGCGGAGCGCGCCGAGGCGTCGGGGCGCTAGTCAAGAGAGGACTGCATTGATGCCCGCGGCTGGGTGGGTATAATCTCCGTCAACCTGATTTTTTGACTGGAGTTAACCGTGGGCTATCTCATCGGCGTCACCGCCCTCTGGGCCTTCTCGTTCTCGCTGATCGGCGTCTACCTGGCCGGCCAGGTGGACAGCTACTTCGCGGTGCTGGTGCGGGTGGCGCTGGCGGCGCTGGTATTCCTGCCCTTTCTGCGCCCCGCGCTGCTCAAGGGCCGCCAGCGCCTGGCGCTGATGGCCCTGGGGGCCGTCCAGCTGGGCGCGATGTATATCTTCTTCTATCAGTCCTTCCTGCTGCTCTCGGTGCCGGAGGTGCTGCTGTTCACCATCTTCACGCCGCTCTATGTGGCGCTGCTCGACGACGCCCTGTTCGGGCGCTTCACCCCCTTCTACCTGCTCACCGCCGCCCTGGCCGTGCTGGGCGCGGCGGTGATCCGTTACGACGGGGTCAGCGGCGACTTCTGGCTCGGCTTTCTGGTGGTGCAGGGAGCCAACCTCTGCTTCGCCCTGGGACAGGTGGGCTATCGGCGGCTCTCCGCCGAGCTGCCGGCGTCGCTGCCACGCTACAGCGTCTTCGCATGGTTCTATCTGGGCGCCATGGCCGTGGCGCTGCCGGCCTTCGCGCTGCTCGGCAACGCAGGCGCCATGCCCACCACCGGCGTGCAGTGGGGGGTGCTGGCCTGGTTGGGACTGGTGGCCTCGGGCCTGGGCTACTTCCTGTGGAACCTGGGGGCCACCCGGGTCGACGCCGGAGCGCTGGCGATCATGAACAACGCCCTGATTCCCGCCGGTCTGCTGGTCAACCTGGTGATCTGGAACCGCGACGCCGACCTGGTCCGCCTGGCGCTGGGCGGCGCGATCATCGTCGGCTCGCTGCTGCTCAACGAATGGTGGCTTCGCCGGCGGGTGCCGGCTGCGGCTTGAGTTTGCTGGGCCCGCGGCCAGCCGCCATAATGAGCGGCCGTGATCCGAGAGGCCAGGGAATGCAATCCTTCAAGAATATCGGGCTGATCGGCCGCCTGGGCAGCGCCAAGGTGGTCGATACCCTCAAACGGCTGATGCACTTCCTCGACGAAGCGGGCTATCACGTCATCGTCGAGGATCGCACCGCGACGGTGCTGCTCGACCACGGCCATCCCGAGGCCAGTCGACGCACCCTGGGCGAGCTGTGCGACCTGGTTATCGTGGTGGGGGGCGACGGCAGCCTGCTGGGGGCGGCGCGCACCCTCTGTCACAGCGGCACCCTGGTGCTGGGCGTCAATCGTGGACGGCTGGGGTTTCTCACCGATATCTCCCCGGACGAGCTGGAGGAGCGGGTCGGCCACGTGCTGGCCGGGCAGTACGAGGTGGAGGAGCGCTTCCTGCTGGATGCAGAGCTCTATCGCGGCGATACCCTGGTCGGCAGCGGCGACGCGCTCAACGAGGTGGTGCTGCACCCGGGCAAGGCGGTGCGCATGATCGAGTTCGAGCTGTTCATCGACGGTCAGTTCGTCTATAGCCAGCGCAGCGACGGCCTGATCATGGCCACGCCCACCGGCTCTACCGCCTACTCGCTCTCCGGCGGCGGCTCCATCATGCATCCCAAGCTCGACGTCATCGAGCTGGTGCCGATGTTCCCGCACACCCTCTCCAGCCGACCCATCGTCATCGATGCCGCCAGCGAAATCCGCGTGCATATCGGTGAGACCAACCAGACCTATCCGCATATCAGCTGCGACGGCCAGACCCGCGCGGTGGCCAAGCCCGATGATGTGCTGGTGGTGCGCCGCAAGCCCCAGCGGGTGCAGCTGGTGCATCCGCTGGGACACAACTTTTATGAAGTCCTGCGCAGCAAGCTGGGCTGGAGCAACCGCCTGGGGGACTGAGGTGACGGCAATCGAAGGCTACGACCTGATCGGCGACGTGCACGGCTGCGGTGCCACCCTGGCCGCGCTGCTGGAGAAGCTCGGCTATCACCAGCGTGGCGGCGTCTACCGCCATCCGCGACGGCGGGTCATCTTCCTCGGCGATCTGATCGACCGCGGCCCGCGCATTCGGCTGGCGGTGACCATCGCTCGGCGCATGGTAGAGGAGGGCGAGGCCCATATCGTCATGGGCAACCACGAATACAACGCCCTGGCCTACTGCCATCGGGCCCCGCGCCGTCTGGGGCGGGAATGGCTGCGCGACCACTCGCCGCGCCACAACCGCATCATCAAGGAAACCCTGGATCAGTACCGCGATCATCCTGCCGAGTGGGAGGATACCCTGGCCTGGTTCCTGGAGATTCCGCTGTTCCTGGAGTTTGCCGGCCTGCGCGTGGTCCACGCCTGCTGGGACCAGTCGCTGATCGATGCCCTGTGCCGCGAGCGCCCCGACGGGCGCATCGACGAGCGCTTCCTGGAGGCCTCGGTGGACCCCTCGACCCAGGCGTTTCGCATCCTCGACCGCCTGACCCGGGGCACCCACATTCCGCTGCCCCGAGGCACCGAGATTCACTCCGGCGACGGCTTCACCCGGCGCAGCTTTCGCGCCCACTTCTGGGCCCGGGCTCCGGTCACCTGGGGCGACGTGGTCTTCCAGCCCGACAACCTCCCCGGCGATCTGGAGCAGCGGCCACTGACCGACGAGGAGCGGGCTCGGCTGAGCTTCTATGGTCCCGGCGAGCGGCCGCTGTTCATCGGTCACTACTGGTGCGAGGGCATACCCGCGCTGCCTACCGCCAACGTGGCCTGCCTGGACTACAGCGCGGTGAAGTTCGGGCGCCTGGTGGCCTACCGCTGGAGCGGCGAGTCGCGTCTGGATGCCAATCACTTCGTCTGGGTGCGGGTGCCTCGGGAAGAGGAGGCGCGACCCTGCCCCTGGGAGATCGAGTTCGACTGATGCGTTGCGTGCAAGTGACCTAGCCCGGCATACAATTTATTACATGATTTTTTTATCCCGGCGTGAACTTCCCGGGGCGATGCCCATCAGAGTAGGTGTTCCCTTGAATGATCCCTTGCTCTTGTCCGGCGGCCCCCCTTCCGCCGGATTTTTTCTGCGTGCGGGTTTTATGCTGACTCCCGCTGATATGCTGACTCATTGTGGTGTCGCCCCACTCGCCGCATGATGGGATTAGACGCCAATCTCAGGGAGAGCTCATGTATCGCGTCATGCTGTTTCCCCACGATATCGACACCCGCGATCTGCGCCAGGCGCTGTGGGCCCATCGCATCGGTCATCGTTTCACCGAGGAAGCCGAGGGGCAGGTGCTTTGGCTGGCCGACCCCGACCAGCACGAGGCCATGATGCAGCTGTTGACACGCTGGCAGCGCGGCGAGCGGGTCATGCCCGAGCGGCGGCGCCAGCCGGCAGGCGGCGCCTCGCTGGCGGTGCCCTTTCGTCAGGCGCCGGTCTGTGCCACCACCCTGGCGCTGTGTCTGCTGGTGTTCGCGCTGATGGCGATCATGGGCGACATCGTGGTGGCCATGCTCACCATCGTGCCCATCGGTATCGTCAACGGTAGTCTCGCTTTCGGCAGCCTCGGCGATGCGCTGACCTCCGGCCAGGTGTGGCGGCTGCTGTCGCCGGCCTTTCTGCACTTTGGCTGGATGCACCTGATCTTCAACATGCTGTGGCTGTGGTATTTCGGCCGCCAGGTCGAGGCCTTCCACGGCTCGCGGCGCATGCTGATGATCCTGCTGGTGGCCGGGATCGGGGCCAACCTGGCCCAGTACGCCACCGGTACGGTGCTGTTTGGGGGCATGTCCGGCGTCGACTACGCGCTGCTCGGCTATGTGTGGCTGATGTCGCGCCGCGCCCCGCACAGCGGCTTCTTCGTGCCGCAGATGCTGGTGGTGTTCATGCTCGGCTGGATGGTCTTCACCATGACCGACGCCGCCGGCGCGGTGGGCTTCGGCAACGTGGCCAACGAGGCCCACCTGGGTGGGCTGGTCGTGGGCCTGGCGATGGGCTGGTACTATTCGAGCCAGGCCCGATTTCGACAGTGACAGGATGACGCCATGAGCGATATGACCTTCGAGCGCATGATCCAGCAGATGACCCCGAGCATCTACGAGAGCCTCAAGCAGGCGGTCTCCCTGCGCAAATGGCCCGATGGGCGCCGGCTGACCGCGGAGCAGACCGAGCTATGCCTGGAGGCGGTGATGCGCTACGAGGTGGAGAGCCGGGTGCCCGAGGAGCAGCGGGTGGGCTACCTGGAGCAGCGCACCTGCGGCAGCGCCAGCAGTGGGGCCGACGTGCCGCCGGAGCTGGCCGGCCTGGCCCGGGACGCCACCCGTGACTGATGACCGGCGGATCGCAGCGACGGAGCCGCTGCAGGGCTGTCTGCGCAAGATGTACATCGAGCCCGGCGCCCCGGGCGAAGCGGCGCGCTATACCCTGCGCGCCGGTGAGCACCGACTGGATCTCAACGCCCGGCTGGGTCGGCCGCTGCGGCTGACCTGGAGCGGCGCCATCGCCTGCACCCACTGCGGGCGCGCCACCCGGAAGAGCTTTGCCCAGGGCTACTGCTATCCCTGCTTCAAGCGGCTCGCCCAGTGCGACACCTGCATCATGAAGCCGGAGCTCTGCCACTACTTCGAGGGGACTTGTCGCGAGCCCGACTGGGGCGAGCGCCACTGCTTCCAGCCCCATGTGATCTACCTGGCCAACGCCTCCGGCCTCAAGGTGGGGATCACCCGCGGCACCCAGGTGCCGACCCGCTGGCTCGACCAGGGGGCCGTGCAGGCGCTGCCGATCCTCGAGGTGGAGACCCGCCAGCAGTCGGGCTTCGTCGAGGTGCTGTTCAAGGAGGAGGTGAGCGATCGCACCAACTGGCGGACCATGCTCAAGGGCGAGACCCGGATGCTGGATCTCTCCGCCGAGCGCGACCGGCTGCTGGCCCGTCTGGCGGGAGGGCTGGACAACCTGCGCGAGCGCTTCGGCGAGGCGGCTATTCGTCCGCTGGACGCAGCGCCGGTGAGCTTCGATTACCCGGTGCTGGAGTTTCCCGCCAAGATCGTCTCCCACAACTTCGACAAGCAGCCCGAAGTCGCCGGGACCCTGCTGGGCCTCAAGGGCCAGTACCTGATCCTCGACAGCGGGGTGATCAACCTGCGCAAGTTCACCGGCTACGAGGTGGCGGTGGCCGCCTGAATGCTGGACTATCCTGTCGACAGCCAGGGTGATCGCATGACGCAACGCTTTCCCATCGGGCAGCTTTTCGCTGGGAAGACATTACCTGTGGGAGGGCGGCTCCGCCGCGCGAAGGCACCGCAGGTGCCCCTTACTGGCAGCGCTACGCGCTGCTTCGCCCGGTAAACCGGCCTCCCACAGCAGACATCACCCATTGTCGTGAGTGCTTCTTGTCGTGCGAGCCCAGTATCGAACATGAGGTTTTGGCAGGAGCTCAACCATGAGCGAGATGCGCGCGATGCGCCTGCAGGTCCCGGGCCAGCCGCTGGTGCTGGAGCGGATTCCCCGCCCCGACCCCGGTCCGGGCGAGGTGCAGTTTCGGGTACTGGCCTGCGGCGTCTGCCGCACCGACCTGCACGTGGTGGACGGAGAACTCAGCGAGCCGACGCTGCCGCTGATTCCCGGCCACGAGATCGTCGGCGAGATCACCGCCCTGGGGGAGGGTGTCGAGGCGCTGCGAGTCGGGCAGCGGGTGGGGGTACCCTGGCTGGGCTGGACCTGCGGCGAGTGCGAGCCCTGTCGGCGCGGCGACGAGAACCTCTGCGAGCGCGCCGCCTTCACCGGCTATACCCGCGACGGCGGCTACGCCGAATACGGTGTCGCCGATGCCCGCTACTGCTTTCCTCTGGAAGCCGAAGACCCTCAGGCGGCCGCACCGCTGCTCTGTGCCGGCCTGATTGGCTACCGTACCTGGCGGCTGGCGGGCGGGGAGGCGCCGCGGCGGCTCGGCATCTACGGCTTTGGCGCCGCCGCCCATATCCTCGCCCAGCTGGCCGTGGCCAAGGGGCAGGCGGTGTATGCCTTCACCCGCCCCGGCGACAGCGCCGCCCAGGACTTCGCCCGGCGGCTGGGTGCGGTCTGGGCGGGTGGCAGCGACCAGGCGCCACCTGAGCCGCTGGATGCGGCCCTGCTGTTCGCCCCGGTGGGCGAGCTCATCCCCACGGCGCTCTCGCATGTGCGACCGGGAGGCGCGGTGGTATCGGGCGGGATTCATATGTCCGACATCCCGGCCTTTCCCTATCGGCTGCTGTGGCAGGAGCGCAGCGTCCGCTCGGTGGCCAACCTCACCCGTGGCGACGGCGAGGCCTTCCTGCGGTTGGCACCCCGCGTGCCGATTCGCACCGAGACCCGTGCCTATCCGCTCGACCAGGCCAATCAAGCGCTGGATGACCTGCGTCATGGGCGACTCTCCGGGGCCGCCGTGCTGATGCCCTGAGCCTGGCGCCGGCCGCTCCGCAGGCTTGCCGTTGACAGCCTGCCTGGTCCTGGACGGGCCCCTTGGCTAGGGTGAACAGAGTCGGCACCGTCGATATCAGTCACCGTGCAAGGAAGCTGCTATGCCCTGGCTAAAGTTTCTGCACATCGTTGCTCTGGTCATCTGGTGCGGGACGCTGCTGTATCTCCCCGCGCTGCTCACCCAGAGCCTGTCTCAGCATCGAGATGCCAGCTTCGGCAGCGATGCCCCGCCCTTACCACGCGCCTTGTTCAACGGTCTGGCCACCCCGGCGGCGCTGGTCGCCATCGCCTCGGGCACGCTGCTGTTCCTGCTGCATGGCCTGCTGGGCGGCTGGCTCATCGGCAAGCTGGTGGCGGTCAGCGGCATGGTGGTCAGCCATGTGCTGCTGGGCTGGCTGATCCTGCGCCTGGAGGCGGGCAGCGAGCGCTGGCTGGGTGTCGGGGCCCTGGGCTGCGCGCTGCTGGCGGGGCTGAGCATGCTGGTGGTGATCGGGCTGGTGCTGGTCAAGCCGCTGGATTGGACGGGAGGGATGCCATGAAACTCCGGCAGACACCGCCCGGCCGTCGGGCCGGGCGCTCCTCATTCCTGACGCTCCTTAAGGGCGTGCTCCAGGTCGACGCCCACGGCGTGCTCGTAGACCAGCTGGCCGCCGAGAAAGCCGGCCAGGGCGACCAGCCCGGCGGTCAGCAGCGACAGCCCGAGCCCCCAGGGGAGGATGGCGCTGGGATCGTGAAAGCGCAGCAGCCAGTTCAGCGACGCCAGCGACAGCATCATCACCGCGACGATGGCGTGACACCAGCCGGCCACCAGGCGCCGCACCTCCTTGATGGTGGTCAGGTCGATCAGCCCCGCGATGCTGGCGATCCAGCCGCCGAAGGCGCCCACCCCGGCCAGCCACAGGCCGGTTCGCGCCCAGAAGGGATCGCCGGTGTAGAGATAGCCCAGATCGCTGGCCACCAGGGCTATCAGCATCGCCACCGGGAAGTGGATCATCACCGGGTGCAGGGGATGACCGGCGATGGCAGCGTGGCTCTTGATGGTGTGATACACCGTGCCCTTGGGCGTTTGGGTCGCGCGCTGACGTGTCCTGGCCATGGAGCCTCTCCGGGTCGTGACAGTGTCTGTCTTCGCATTCAAGGCGCCGTCCGAGCCGGGGTCAAGTCGCCTGGCCAACGCCCGGTGCTCTGGGCGCTGCCGCTGATGGTCGGCCTGGCCGGCTGCAGCGGCGATACCTCGATCCTCGACCCCGCCGGGCCGGCGGCCCGTGACGTGGCCCTGGTGTGGTGGGGCATGCTGGCCTTCTTCACCCTGGTATTCGTGGCGGTGGTGGGGCTGTGGCTTTACGCCTTTCGCCGCGGCGAGCGCCCCGAGCTCAGCGCCGAGCAGGAACGCCGCATCGCCCGGCGCTGGGTGATCGGCGGCGGCATCCTGCTGCCTGGGGTGACCATCGTCGTTCTGCTGGCCTGGGGGGTGCCGGCAGGCCAACGGATGCTGCCGCTGCCCGGCGGCGAGTCGCCGATGGTCATCGAGGTGGTGGGGCACCAGTGGTGGTGGGAGGTGCGCTACCCCGACGCCGAGGGCGGCGAGGTGGTGACTGCCAACCAGCTGGTGATGCCGGCGGGCGAGCCGGTGGACTTTCAGGTCACCGGGGCCGACGTGATCCACTCTTTCTGGATTCCGCGCCTGGGGGGCAAGATCGACATGATTCCCGGCCGCACCAACCGGATTCGCCTGGAGGCCGACCAGGCCGGCGTCTTTGGTGCCCAGTGCGCCGAGTTCTGTGGCGCCCAGCATGCCCATATGCGCCTCCACGTGGAGGCGGTGCCCAGGGATGAGCTCGAGGAGTGGCTGGCGGCGCGGCAGCCCGAGCCAGAGCCTGAGACGGTACCGGAGCACGCCGAGGCGCGGGAACACTTCCGTGAGCACTGCGCGGATTGCCATCGTGTCGCCGGTGTCAGCGAGGGTGACGTGGGGCCCGACCTCAGCGATATCGGGGCCCGGGCGACCCTGGGCGCCGGCGTGATGGCCATGCAGGAGGGCGCCATCGCCGACTGGCTCAAGCACCACCAGACATACAAGCCCGGCAATCGCATGCCCGCCCATGACGACATCGACGCCGAGACCCTGGAGCAGATCGGCACCTGGCTGGAGACCTTGCAACCATGAGCGAGACCGCCCGTCGTGACACCGCTGCGATGCACCGCAACATGGAGGAAGTGTGGGGCAACCCCCGCGGCCTGCGGGCCCTGACCATCGTCAATCATACCACCCTGGGCCTGCGCTTCATGGCCACCGGCCTGGTCTTCTTCCTGCTCGGCGGGGTGCTGGCGATGCTGGTGCGCACCCAGCTGGCGTTCCCCGACCAGGCCTTCCTGTCGCCGGAGATCTATAACCAGGTCACCACCATGCACGGCACGGTGATGATGTTCCTGTTCGCCATCCCCATGCTCGAGGGGCTGGCGATCTACATGATCCCCAAGATGATCGGCGCACGCGACCTGGTCTGCCCCCGGCTCACCGCCCTGGGCTACTGGTGCTACCTGTTCGGCGGCATCATCCTGTTCTCCAGCCTGCTGCTGGAGATGGCGCCGGACAGCGGCTGGTTCATGTACACCCCGCTGAGCTCCGGCGAGTTCTCGCCGGGGCCGGGCTCCGACTTCTGGCTGCTCGGCATCACCTTCATCGAGATATCGGCCATGGCCGCGGGGGTCGAGCTGGTGGTATCGATCCTGCGCACCCGCACCCAGGGCATGTCGCTGCTGCGCATGCCGCTGTTCGCCTGGTACATCCTGGTCATGGCACTGATGATCGTGGTGGGCTTCCCGCCGCTGATCCTCGCCAGCATCCTGCTGGAGCTGGAGCGGGCGGCCGGGATGCCGTTCTTCGAGGTGGCCGCCGGCGGCGATCCCATCCTTTGGCAGCACCTGTTCTGGCTGTTCGGCCACCCCGAGGTGTACATCATCTTCCTGCCGGCGGCGGGGATCGTCTCGACCCTGATTCCGGTGTTCGCCGGGCGCCCCATTGTCGGCTATGGCTGGGTGGTGGCGGCAGTGATCATCACCGGCTTCGTCAGCTTCGGGCTCTGGGTGCACCATATGTTCACGGTGGGCATCCCGCAGCTCGCCCAGGCTTTCTTCTCCGCCGCCAGCATGCTGGTGGCGGTGCCCACCGCCATCCAGATCTTCGCCTGGCTGGCCACCCTGTGGCTGGGCAGGCCGCGCATGACCCTGCCGATGCTGTGGATCGTCGGCTTCCTGGTGATCTTCGTCTGTGGCGGGCTGACCGGCGTGATGCTGGCGCTGGTGCCCTTCAACTGGCAGGTCCACGACACCCACTTCGTGGTGGCCCACCTGCACTATGTGCTGGTTGGCGGCATGCTCTTCCCGCTGATCGCCGGGGCCTATTACTGGCTGCCGCTGCTCTCCGGGCGGCTGCCCAACGAACGGCTGGGGCGCTGGGGGTTCTGGCTGACCTTCATCGGCTTCAACCTGACCTTCCTGATCATGCACTGGACGGGGCTGTTGGGCATGCCGCGGCGGGTCTACACCTATGACACGGCCATGGGCTGGGAGCTGTTCAACCTGATCTCGACCCTGGGGGGCTTCATGATGTCGGCCGGCATTGCCATGCTGCTGCTGGATCTGGGCCTGCACTTCCGCTTCGGCCGGCGGGCGCCGCGCAACCCCTGGGGCGCCGATACCCTGGAGTGGGTCAACACCATGCCGCCGAGTCCCTATAACCTGGTCAGTCTGCCGGCGGTGCACAGTCGCCATCCGCTCTGGGACGATCCGGACCTGCCCCGCAGCACCTCGGCCGGGGAGCACGGCCTGCCCGGGGCCCCCTACGGGCGCCGCGAGCTCTGGGGCAGCGATCCCCTGACCGGCAAGCTGCGCGAGGTGATCCATATTCCTACCAGCAGCTGGTGGCCCTTCCTGGCGGCCGCCGCCCTGGCGGTGGTGTGCGTCAGCCTGCTGGTGCGGGTCTACTGGGTGGCGGCCCTGGCCACCCTGGTAGCCACGCTGCTGCTGCTGCGCTGGTCCTGGGAGAACGGCGCCCACCCCCGCGCCGCCGCGGACGGCCGGGTGGCCGAGGGCGACCCGCCGCTGCACTCCCGCACCCTGGACGGCCCGGGGCGCTGGTGCATGGGCATCGCGCTGCTGGCCAACGGCTCGCTGCTGCTGTCGCTGCTGTTCGGCTGGTTCTATCTGTGGACCGTCTCGCCCGAATGGCGGATGCCCGAGGCCTCGCCGCTGTCGCTATCGATGCTGCTCGCCGCCGGCGCGCTGCTCACCCTGGGCTGGCTGGGCTTCGAGCGGCTGGTTCGGGCGCTCTGCCAGCGCCGCGACCGGGGGCTGGGCCCGGGGCTCTACGCGGTGGCGGCCCTGGGCGGGCTGCACCTGCTGGGGGTGATCGCGCTGCTCTGGCAGGCGCCGATCGCCCCCACCGACAATGCCCACGATGCGGTACTCTGCGTGGCGCTGATCTACCTGATGATTCATGCCGGCCTGGCCACGGTGCTGGCTCTGCTGCAGGCGCTGCGGGTCGGCTACGGCTACGTCGGCGCCGAGCTGCCCTACGAGCCGCGGGTGGTGGTGCTGCTGTGGCGCTACCTGCTGGGGGCCTACTGGCTATTGGCGGCATCGCTGTGGCTGCTGCCGACGCTGCTGGGAGGTGGCGCATGAGACCCAACCTGCCGCTGACCCATCCGCTGCATCTGGCCATCGGCCTGACCCTCTGGAGCCTGTGGTTCGTGATCGTCTATGGCGGCCTGTCCGTAGCCTGTGCGGTGGCCCCCCCGGCGCCGGAGCGGGGGGCGCTGACTCCCATCAACCTGGCGCTGGGCCTGCTCACCCTGGCCACCGTGGCACTGCTCGCCGCCCTGGCATGGCGCAGCTGGCAGGTTGCCGGGGCCGCCAGCGGCCGCGGCTGCTACGTGGCGCGCGTCGCCGCCTGGCTCTACGCCTTCTCGGCGGTGGGCACGCTCTACATCGGGGTGCCGGTGATCGCCGTGCCGCCATGCCTGTAGCGCCGTCGGCGTCGGGAACTTCCTCTCGCGAGGCGCTGTTCTCGGTGCAGGGGCTGTGGTGCACCAGCTGTGCGCTGGCGGTGGAGGCGCAGCTGCGGCGTCTGCCGGGCGTCCACTCGGCCAGCCTGCACTACCCCAGCGCGACCCTGCTGGTGAGCGGAGAGCCGGATGCGCTGGAGGAGGCGCGCCTGGCCCCGGCGGTGGCGCGGCTCGGCTACCGCCTGGCGCCGCCGGAGGCGGCGCGGGATGCCGAGGCGCGCCTGGAGGCGGAGAGCCGCTACCTGAGCCTGCGGCTGCTGGTGGCGGCGGCCTTCGGCATGTGGACCATGCTCGCCTCGCTGCTGATCTACGCCGGTGCCCTGCCCGACGACGACCTGGAGCGGGTAATGGCCTGGGTGTCGGGGGCCTTCTCGGTGCCGGTGGTCGCCTACGCAGGCCTGCCGTTCTATCGCGCCGGCTGGCGCACGCTCAGGGCGCGCCTGCCGGGTATGGATGCCCTGGTCTCGCTGGGCGCCCTGGGGGCGGTGGCCGTGTCGGTGTGGCTGCTGGGGCGCGGCTCGGCGGAGGTCTATTTCGATACCGCCGTGATGCTGATCGGCCTGCTGCTGGTGGGGCGCCTGGTGGAGACCCTCTGCCGCCACCGGGGGCTGCGTGCCCTGCAGGCGCTGCATGAGCCCCCGGCCGAGGTGTGCCGATGGGAGGGGGGGCGCTGGCAGCCTTGCGCCCTGGAGGCGGTGCGCCGCGGCGATCGGCTGTGGGTGGCGGCCGGGGCCCCCATCCCTCTGGATGGCACCCTCCGTTCGGACGAGGCGCGGCTCGACATGGCGCCGCTCACCGGCGAGAGCGCCCCGCAGCGCCGGCTGTCCGGCGAGGCGGTGGCCGCCGGCTGCCGCAATGCGGGAGCGGCGCTGGAGATGACGGTCAGCGCCGAGGCCGGTGAGTGCCGGCTCGACCGCCTCTGCGAGCAGATGTGGTGGCAGCAGGCCCGCAAGGGCGAGCTGGCGCGCCTCGCCGATCGCTTCGCCGCCTGGCTGAGCCCGCTGGCGGTGGGGCTGGCCGGGCTGACCCTGCTGCTCGCCTGGCTGGCCGGGATCCCGGCGGAGGAGGCGGTGGTGCGTGCCCTCTCGGTGCTGGTGGTGGCCTGCCCCTGTGCCGTGGGGCTGGCGATTCCTCTGGCCGGGCTCGCCGGCAGCGGTCGCGCCCTGGAGCGGGGCATCGCGTTTCGCGATCCCGCCGCCTTCGAGACCCTGGCCCGGGTGCGCTCGGCCGCCTTCGACAAGACCGGCACCCTCACCGCCGGTGAGCCCGCCGTCACCCGGCTGCTGCCGGCGCCGGACATCGAGGCGGAGCCGCTGCTGGCGCTGGCCGCCCTGGCGGCCCAGGGCAGCGACCACCCCCTGGCCCGTGCCCTGGGGCGCGCGGCCCACGATGGGGGGCTGCCTGCGGCCGGCGAGGTGGCCAGTCAGCAGGAGATTGCCGGCCTCGGCCGCCGGGTCCAGCTGGTCGACGGCCGCGAACTGTGCCTGGGGAGCCGGGCCTGGCTGGCGCAGCGGGGGATCGCCGTGCCGGCGGACGAACCCGGAGGCGACAGCGAGGTGGCCCTGGCCTGCGACGGTCGCTGGCTGGGGAGCGTCCTGCTGGGCGAGGCGGCGCTGCCCGGCAGCGCCGAGACCCTGGCGCGGCTGCGCCGCGGCGGCCTTGCCCTGGCGCTGATCAGCGGCGATCGTCCGCCGGCCGTGCGGCGGCTGGGCCGGGCACTGGGCCTGGGCGAGGCGGAGTGCTTCCCCGGCCGCTCCCCCGAGGCCAAGGCGGCGCTGATCGAGGCGCTCCCCCAGCCGTCCCTCTACGTGGGTGACGGCATCAACGATGCCCTCGGCCTGGCCACGGCCAGCGTCGGCATGGCGCCCCTGGGGGCCAGCGCGGCGGCCCGGGAGGGGGGGGCGGTGGTGCTGCTGCGATCGGGCATCGGCGGCGTCGAGGAGGCCTGGTGCCTGGCCCGGCGCACGCGGCGGGTGATGCGCCAGAACCTGGTGCTCTCGGCGCTCTACAATGCGCTGGCGCTGGGGCTGGCGGTGAGCATGACGATCCCGCCCCTGGTGGCGGTGCTGGCCATGGTGGCCAGTTCGCTGAGCGTGATGGGCAACGCCGCGCGGCTGGCCTGGAGCCAGGCGCCGGCGACCGGGGCACTGGCTCGGGCCGGCCAGCCGAGCCGCCGCTGGTCCCCCGCGGGCGGCGCCGGAGGCAGCCCGACGCAAGCGTCTTGAGCGTCTCCCTATGGCGCAGGGACGCTGGTGCCTGTCGGCGGCGGGGGAGCTTGCTATGATGGGCGCCGTTTTCGAGCCAACGCAGGATGCCCCCTATGCTCATCGAGACCATCGCGCGCCTTCGGCCGGTCGACAAGGCGATCGTCCCCCAGGTCGTCGACCACCTCAATTGCCTGACCAAGCCGCCGGGCAGCCTGGGACAGCTGGAGTCGCTGGCCGTCAATCTGGCCACTATGACCGGCGAGCCCTTGCCGCGGGTGTCGCCTCCCGGGGTGCTGGTGTTCGCCGCCGACCACGGCGTGGCGGTCGAGGGCGTCTCCGCCTTCCCCCCGTCGGTGACCGCCCAGATGGTGGCCAACTTCGTGGCCGGCGGGGCGGCGATCAATGTCTTCGCCCGGGGGATCGGGGCGCGACTCGAGGTGATCGACGTGGGGGTGGCCGAGGCGCTGCCGACCGTGGGGGTCGTCGACGAGAAGGTGCGCCTGGGCACGGCCAATGTCATCGAGCAGGATGCCATGAGCGCCAGCGAGGCCGAGCGCGCCATCGAGGCGGGCATCCGCGCCGCCGAGCGGGCCGTCGATGCCGGCTGCCGCTGCCTGATCGTCGGCGAGATGGGCATCGCCAACACCACCGCCAGCAGCGCCCTGCTGGCGGTGCTGACCGGCAAGCCGGTGGCCAGCCTGACCGGGCCCGGCACGGGGCTCGTGGAGGAGCGCCTGGCCCACAAGCGAAGGATCATTTCCCGGGCCATCGAGGCCCGGGCGCCGGATCCCGACAATCCCCTGGAGGTGCTGGCGAAGCTGGGCGGCCTGGAGATCGCCGCCATGGTCGGCGCCTACCTGGGCGGCGCGGCGCGGCGGGTGCCGCTGCTGGTGGACGGCTTCATCGCCACCACGGCGGCACTGCTGGCCTGCCGACTCAGCCCGTCGGTGCGCGACTATCTGATCTTCGGCCATCGCTCCCGGGAGCCGGGGCACGCCCACGCCCTGGCCGCCCTCGGCGCTCACCCCCTGCTCGACCTGGAGCTGCGCCTGGGCGAGGGCACCGGGGCGGCCCTGGCCTTCCCGCTGCTCGAGTCGGCCAGCCGGATGCTGAGTGAGATGGCCACCTTCGACACGGCCGGCGTCGACGCCGGCGAGGCGGACGGGGCGGGATGACCGAGCCGCTCTCCCTGGCGCTGCTGGGCCTGGTGGCCGCGGCCGTCCTGCTGGATCTGCTGATCGGCGACCCGCGGCGCCTGCCCCATCCGGTGGTGGGCATGGGCGCGGTGATCGCCCGGCTGGAACGGGCCTGGAACCGCGGCTCCCCCCGGGCCAGGCGACGCAAGGGCTACCTGCTGACGGCGCTGGTGGTGGCGGGCGTCTTCCTGCTCGCCTGGCTGGCGCTGGCGGGACTCGCCCGCCTCCATCCGGGCCTGGCGCTGGCCGCCGAGCTGTGGCTGCTGGCCACCACCCTGGCCATCAAGGGGCTGCGCGATGCCGCCCTGGCGGTGGCGCTGCCGCTGGCCCGGGGCGATCTCACCGAGGCGCGACGGGCCCTGGGGCAGGTGGTGGGACGCGACACCGAGGCGCTGGAGGAGGCCGAGATCACCCGAGGCGCGGTCGAGACGGTCGCCGAGAACAGCGTGGACGGTATCACCGCGCCGCTGTTCTTCGCCCTGCTCGGCGGGGTGCCCCTGGCGCTAGCCTACAAGGCGGTCAACACCCTCGACTCCATGGTCGGCTACCGCAGTGCGCGCTATGCCGACTTCGGCTACGCCTCGGCCAGGCTCGACGACCTGGCCAACTGGCTGCCGGCACGGCTGACCGCCCTGGCGATGTGCCTGGGGGGACTGGCCGTGGGCGGCGCTCGCCGGCGTGGGGCCATGGCCGCGGTGGTGCGCGAGGCGCCGCGTCACCCCAGCCCCAACAGCGGCTGGCCGGAGGCGATGATGGCGCGCCTGCTGGGCGTTCAGCTGGGGGGCACCAACCGCTACGCCGGCGTGGCGTCCCACCGTGCCACCCTGGGGGAGCCTCACGAGGCGCTGGGGGTGGCCCATGTTCACCGGGCGATTCGCCACATGCACGCCGGCTGGGCGCTCTTCCTGCTGATCATGGCCGGCGGGGTGCTGCTGAGGGAGGCGCTGCGATGAGCCCGTCTCCGCCATGGCCGGCCCACGGGGGCCAGGCCGCCGCGCTGCTGGGCCGCTTCGGGCTGCCCGCCGATCATCCGCTGATCGACTTCAGCGCCAATCTCAACCCCCTGGGGCCGCCGGCCTGGGTGCCGGCGAGGCTCGCGGCGCTGGTGCAGGGGCTTGCCCGCTACCCGGCGCCGGACTACACCCGGGCGCGTGCCGCCATCGCCCGTCGAGAGGGCGTCGGAATCGATCAGGTGCGGCTCACCAACGGCGGGGCCGAGGCGATCTTTCTCGCCGCAGCGCTGCACGCCGGCACCCGGGCGGCCATCGTCGAACCCAGCTTCGCCGAGTACGCCCGGGCCTGCGCCGCCCACGGCCTGGCGGTGTCGTCGATTGCGCTGACCCCACCGCACTTCCGGCTCGACCCCGAGCGGGTCGCGGCGCAGCTGGCGGGCTGTCGGGTGCTGTTCCTGTGCCGGCCCAACAACCCCACCGGCACCCTGGTGCCCCGCGAGGCCGTCGAGCGGCTGCTGGCGCTGACCGAGCCCCTCGGCTGCCGGGTGGTGGTCGACGAGGCCTTTATCGATTTCGTCGCCCCGGACGACGAGCGCCTGACGCCGCTGCTCTCGCGCTTTCCCCACCTGCTGCTGCTGCGCTCGCTGACCAAGTGCTATACGCTGCCGGGGCTGCGGCTGGGCTATCTGCTGGGGAGGGCCGAGACCCTTCGCCGGGCCGGCGACCATCAGCCGCCCTGGAGCGTCAATCACCTGGCCGCCGAGCTGGTGGAGCCGCTGCTCGACGATGACGACTTCATGACCCGGATGCACAGCTGGCTGGCGGCGGAGCACCCCCGGCTGCAGCGGGGCCTCGCCGGGCAGGGCCTGCGGGTCGTGCCCAGCCGTGCCAATTTCTTCCTGGTCCAGCCCGCCGGGGGGCCCCAGGCCACCCCGGGACTGTTCGAGGGGCTGCTGCGTCGCGGGATGCTGGCCCGCCACACCCACAACTTCGCCGGCCTCGACGGCGGCTGGCTGCGCCTGGCGCTGCGCGACCGTGCCGACAACGACCGGCTGCTGGCGGCGCTGGCCGAGGAGGCCGGGGCATGATCGCCTTCGTCAGCGGCGGGGCGCGCTCGGGCAAGAGCGAGGTGGCCGAGCGCCTGGTGGGCGAGCGGCAGCGCCGGGGCGGCGGGCCGCGGGCCTACCTGGCCACCGCCCGCCCCAGCGACTCCGAGATGGCCGCCCGTATCGTGCGCCACCGCCGTACGCGGGGGAGGGCTGGCTCACCCGGGAGGCCCCCCTGGCGCTGGGCCAGGCCCTCGAGGAGATGCCGGCGGGCGCCTGCGTGCTGCTCGACTGCCTGACCCTGTGGGCCAGCCGCGCCCTCTACGAGGCGCGATACAGCCACGATCAGGGGCTCGAGCAGTTCGTCGCCCTGCTGGCCGATGCCCGCGCCCGGCCCCTCGACCTGGTGGTGGTCTCCAACGACCTCAACGAGGACCTGCCACCCCGCGACGCCGAGACCTGGCGCTACATCGCCTTTCTGCAGCACCTGCACCGCCGCCTCGCCGCCGAGGCGGACCGGGTGATCGAGGTAGTGGCCGGCGTGCCCATCGAGTGGAAAGCATGAGGTTCATCGCAGACTGGCGTGAACTTACCCTGTGGGAGGGAGCTTCAGCTTGCGAAGTAGCGCGCAGCGCTACCCATGGGGCGCCTACGTTGAAGCGTTGAACCGCCGGCAGAGCCGCCTACCACCATAGAACCTGGCAAGCATGTTCACGCTAAAGTGCGAAGAGCCAAACATAAGTAAGGTAGAAGACAGGTGACGTGTATGGGTACCGACAAGGTGCATATCCTCGACCGACGTGGCTTCAACGGCGATGTCTATTCGATGATCGACGACGCCATGGCCTGGCTGCTCTCCAAGCTCAACGTCGCCTATATCATCAAGCACGTGAAGCGCGAGGAGCGCCCCGAACTGCCGGAGGAGGCACTGCGCGAGGCGGTGGTCAATGCCCTGGTGCACCGCGACTACCGCTCCACCGCCAATGTGCATGTCTATGTGTTCAAGGATCGGGTCGAGGTGGTCAGCCCCGGCGGCCTGCCTGCTGGCATGAGCGAGGCGGACCTGGGCATCAAGAGCATCCCGCGCAACCCGCTGCTGTTCGGCATGCTGCACCGCATGGAGGCCGTGGAGCATATCGGCTCCGGCATCCGGCGCATCCGCCGGCTGTGCGCCGAGTATGGTGTGGCCGAGCCAGAAATCGAGGTCTCGCCGCACTGGTTCGTGCTGCGTTTTCCGCGGCAGGTGATGGCTGAGGAGGGGGAGCGGGAGCGGGAGCGACTTGGTCCCGACTCCGAAAAAGTCACCCCGGAAGTTATCCCGGAAGTCACCCCGGAAGTCACCCCGGAAGTTCGCCTGTGCGGGGTTCTGGATGGGGAAATGTCGCGGCAGGCGCTTCAAGAGAAGCTTTCCTTGAAGGATGCTGAATATTTCCGTAAAGCCTATTTAGTGCCTGCCTTGGGAAAGGGGCTGATAGAAATGACCATCCCCGACAAGCCCCGCAGCAGCAAGCAGCGTTATCGGCTGACCGAGCGCGGCCGGCGCTACCTCGAAGAGCACGCCCCGGAGCAGAACGACAAGGATGCTTGATAACTCGGGATTCCCCTCAACAGTGCTGCCGATGGAGCGATAGCCCTGCATGCCTATACCCGTGAAAGATGCCGCCTACGGCCTGCTGCTGGCGCTGCAGTTCCTGACCCGCCTGCCGGTGCCGGTGGCGTGTCCCTGGACGCCGGCCACCCGCCGCTGGGCGCTGCGCTGTTATCCGCTGGTGGGGCTGCTGCTGGGGGTCGTGCTGGCCGGGGCGGCGGCGCTGCTGCAGGGCGTGCTGCCGGCGCCGCTGCTGGCGCTGGCGCTGCTCAGCCTGTGGGTGGGGCTCTCCGGCGGGCTGCACCTGGACGGGGTCATGGACGTGGCCGATGCCCTGGGCAGCAACGCCCCGCTGGAGAAGCGCTGGGCGATCATGAAGGATCCCCAGGTGGGCAGTTTCGGCATCCTGGCGCTGGTCTTCCTGCTGGCCTGGAAGGGGGGGCTGCTGTGGGCGCTGGTGGAGGCCGGGGTCAGCCTGGCCGTGCTGCTGGCGGTGCCGGCCCTGGCGCGTTTCGGCGCCGTGGCGCTGCTGAAACTGGCGCCCTGTGCCCGCCGCGAGGGCCTGGCCTGGGCCTGGCGTCAGGACCTGGGTCACCGCGACCTGCTGCTGGCGCTATGGCCGCTGCCGCTGCTGTTCTGGCTGCTGCCGGGGTGGATGCTGCTGTTCGGCGCCCTGCTGATCTTTCTACTACTCTACGGCCTGGCGATGACCCGGGCCTTCACCGGCATCAACGGCGATATCGTGGGTGCCGCCATCGAGGGAGGAGAGCTATGGCTGCTGCTGATCGCCTGGAGCTGGTGGTCGTTCGCCATGGGCTGACGGCCTGGAATCGCCAGCGCCGCTACCAGGGACAGCGCGACATCCCGCTGCTGCTGCCCGAGGCGCTCGCCGACCTGACCCGGCTGCGCGAGGCCCTGGCCGGCGAGCGCTTCGACGCCGTTCACTGCAGCGATCTGACCCGCTGTCGCCAGACCCTGGCCCATGTGCTGGAGGTCGACGAGCGCGGGACACGCTTCGATCCGCGTCTGCGCGAGCTCGATTTTGGCGAGTACGAGGGACACACCTGGGAAACGCTCAAGGAGCGGCCGGCCTACCGCGACTGGATCGACAGCCAGGGCGAGCGGGCGCCCCCTGGCGGCGAGTCCGCGGCGGCGATGCGCGCTCGCCTCGAGGCCTGGCAGTCGGAGCTCTTCGCCGCTGCGCGGCGCGAAGGGCACCGGCGGGTGCTGGCGGTGACCCACGGCGGGGTGATCCGCGAGCTGCGCCGCCGCTTCGAGACCCTCGATTTCTGGGAGGGCAGCGTCGGTCAGGCCCAGGGGCGGCGATTCGTCTTCCATCGACAACAGGGAGCATGGCAATGCAGCTCTTCATCGGCGGTGCCTGCGCCGGCAAGCGCGACGCCGTAACGGCGCGCTTTCCCGAGGCAAACTGGTATCGGCTGGTGCCGGGCCGGCCGCTGGGCGACTGGCGTCGCCAGGAATCTCCCGGCCCGGTGCGGGTGGTGACCGGCTGGCTTGGCTGGCTGGAGGCGGCGCTGGTCCATGAGCCCGACGACGATGCCCTGCGCCAGCGACTTGTCGCCGAACTGGACAGGCTGGGAGAGACGCAGCGCCGCGGCGAAGAAACGGTACTGATCCTGCCGGAGGTGGGCCGCGGCATCGTGCCCATGGCCGCCGGCGACCGCCGACTGCGCGACCTGGCCGGCTGGCTCGCCCAGGACGCCGCGGCCCGCGCCGAGCGGGTGTGGTACGTGCGTCACGGTCTCGTCCAGGCACTGCCCCAGGTCAAGGCATAGGAGCCTGTCGGACTTAACGCTGATCTGCTGCGAAACCCGGGCTTTCGGCCAATTTCATTCGATCTGATTCGTTAAATAGCGCGCTATTCGCCTCATCAGATCGATAAACTTGTCTCGAAATCCGTGTTCCTCGAGACGATCGGTCAAACCCGACAGGCTCCCAGGCCGGCGCGCGTTGACGGCTTCCGGCGGTGTTGCTAGGTTACGCGCACTCTCAGGTGCCCCAGGCGCGTCACAGCGCCGGGGTGAAACGGGAAGTCGGTGCGCGGTGCTCATGCCCAAGGCAAAGGGCCCGCCATTCCGACGCTGCCCCCGCAACGGTGATCGAGACAAGAACGGCCGAGATGCCACTGTGCCCAGGCACGGGAAGGCCGCCGTTCGGGAAGCCGGCGCTTCACGCCGCTTCCGCTCGTCAGCCCGGAGACCGGCCTGAGGTACATTGCCGGGTTGCGGTGGGCGACCTCGAGGCAGGGTAGAAGCTGCCGTTCATCTCCCTTTCTCGACGCCCCTCACGCCGTCCCGGCTTCGCCGAGAAGACCGTGCGGGTAGGCACGGCGAGCAAGGGAATCAAAATGAAAACCAAGCAACACATGGCCGCTCAGGGCCTGGCCGCCTTCGGCCTGGCCGCGCTCCCTCTGGCCGTTCAGGCCCAGACCACCTCCGCCGAAGACACCGACGCGCTCAACCCCATGGTGGTCACCGCCACCCTGGCGCCGCGCACCGCCGACGAGACGCTCTCCTCGGTGACCCTGCTCGACGAGGCGACCCTTCGCCGCCAGGACCCCACCAGCGTCACCGACCTCTTCCGCGGCCAGCCCGGGGTGGACGTGACCACCAGCGGTAGCTTCGGCAAGAACAGCAGCGTTTATCTGCGGGGTGCCGGCAACGAATCGACGGTGCTGATGATCGACGGCATTCGCCTGCGCTCCGCCACGGCCGGCGGTGCGGCCTGGCACTATCTCGACCCGCGCATGTTCCAGCGCGCCGAGATCGTCCGCGGCCCCAAAGGCAGCCTCTATGGCGCCGATGCGGTGGGGGGCGTGGTGCAGCTCTTCACCCACGAGGCGAAGGAGGGCGGCCCCCACCCGAGCGTGTCGGTGGGCGGCGGCTCCTTCAATACCCAGCGCTACAGCGCCACCTTCTCCGGCAGCAGCGGCGGCACTCGCTACAGCTTCGCCGGCAGCCGCTTCGACACCGACGGTGCCCCGGTGCGCCGCGACGGCGAGGACAAGGGCTACGACAACACCACCGGCCTGGCGCGGCTCTCCCATACCTTCGACGGCGGGGCCGAGCTGGGCGTGCTGGCGCTTAGGGCCCGTGGAAGCAACGAGTTCGACGGCGGCGAGAGCGACTTCGTCCAGCAGGTGGCCGGCGTCTATGCCGAGCTGCCGGTGACCGACCGCTGGACCAGCCGCCTGACCCTCAGCGAGGCGCGTGACGAACTCGACACCTTCAATACGACATCCCCCTCTCTCATCGAGACGCGCACCCAGACGGCCCGCTGGCAGAACACCCTGGCGTTCGGCTTGCACGAGCTGGTGGCCGGTGCCGAGTACAGCGAAGACCGGGTCTCGGGCACCACGGATTTCGATGAGAGCCGCCGTGACAACACGGCCGTTTTCGCCCAGGGGCTGCTCGACTTCGCCCCCTTTGCGCTGCAGGCCGCCCTGCGCTATGACGACAATGAGGCCTATGGCGAGGAGGTCACCGGCAGCCTGGCGTTGGGCTACGACCTGGACGACGCTCACACGCTGCGTGCCAGCGTCGGCACCGCCTTCCGCGCTCCGACCTTCAACGACCTTTTCTGGCCGAACTCGGGCAATCCCGACCTCAAGGCGGAGACGTCCGAGACGGTCGAAGTCGGTCTGCGTGGCAGCTATCAGTCCTGGTACTGGGACCTGGCGGCCTACCAGACCGATCTCGATGACATGATCGCCTGGGCGCCCACCGATAGCGGCCTCTGGGCGCCGCAGAACATCGCCGAGGCCCGCATCCGCGGTGTCGAACTCTCGGCAGGGGCACAGATCGATGACTGGACGCTTGCGGCAGCGCTGACCTGGCTCGACCCGGAAAATCGCAGCGGCGCCAATGCGGGCAACCGCATCCAGCGCCGTGCCGGTCAGAGTGCGCGCTTTGACGTCGACCGCGAACTGGGCGACTGGTCGCTGGGCGGCTCCTGGATCCTGCAGGGCTACCGCTACGACGATGCGGCCAACGAGGATCGCATCAGCGGCTTCGGGCTGGTCAACCTGCGCGCAGGCTGGGCGTTCGCGCCCATGTGGTCGGCCCGCCTGACGGTCGAGAATGCCCTGGACAAGGAGTACGAGACCGCTCGTGACTACATCAACGCCGGCCGCGCGGCCTTCGTCAGTGTTCACTTCGGCCAGTAGCGGCCGCTTCGGCGGGGTCCTTGGCTCCGCCGTCCCCCTGCTGGCCCTGTCCGGGCCGGTGGTCGGCGAGGCGCGTGCCGGTTCGCTCTGCGCCATCGACGATCTTGACCGGGAGGTGTGCCTCGAGCAGCCCGCCGAGCGCATCGCCGCGCTCTCGCCCGGTGCGACGGAGCTGGTCTACGCCGCCGGGGCGGGGGAGAAGGTGGTGGCGGTGGTGGCCTACAGCGACTACCCGCCCGAGGCTCGCCAGGTCCAGTCGGTGGGCAGCCATACCCGCATGGACCTGGAAACCCTGGTGACCCTGACCCCCGATCTGGTGATCGGCTGGATGACCGGCAACCCGCCCGAGCAGCTGGAGACCCTCGAGGGGCTGGGCATGCCGGTGTTCTACATCGAACCACGCGACTTCGAGGGCGTGTCCAGCGCCATCGAGCGCCTGGCGCGGCTGGCCGATACCCGCGAGGAGGGGGAGCGTGTCGCCGCCGAGTTCCGCGACGGCATGGCGGCGCTGGCCGAGCGCTACGCCGACGCCGAGCCGGTCTCGGTCTTCTACCAGGTGTGGGACGAGCCGCTGATGACCATCAACGACGAGCACCTGATCGGCCAGGTGGTGGCGATGTGCGGCGGCGTCAACGTCTTCGGCGAGCTGTCGCGGCTGGTGCCACGCATCGACGACGAGTCAGTGCTGGCCGCAGACCCCGAGGCGATACTCGCCGGCGGCATGGGCGAGGAGAACCGCGGCTGGCTGACCCACTGGGAGCAGTACCCCAGCCTGACCGCCATCGAACGCGACAACCTCTACTTCGTGCCGCCGTCGCTGATTCAGCGTCCCACGCCGCGACTGCTGGAAGGCAGCCGCCTGTTCTGCGAGCGTCTCGACCATGCCCGCGACAAGCGCTGAGGCCGGCATGGCCATGCCCCGACGCTCGCTGTGGTCGCCGCTGGTCGCGCTGGCCCTGCTGGGGCTGGCGGCGCTGCTGCTCTCGGTCACGGTGGGCAGCGCCGCCCTGTCGCTCTCCGACGTATGGGCGGTCGCCCGCGGCGAGGGCAGCCCCCTGGCGCGCACGCTGATCCTCGACCTGCGCGTGCCGCGCTCGCTCTCGGCCTTCGCCGTGGGTGGCCTGCTCGCCGTGGCCGGGGCGCTGATGCAGGTGCTGCTGCGCAATCCCCTGGCCGACCCCTATGTGCTGGGGCTCTCCGGCGGCGCCTCGGTGGGGGCGCTGGCGGCGATGCTGGCGGGGCTGGGCGGGGCGGTGATCACCGGCTCCGCCTTCGCCGGGGCCTTTCTCTCCACGCTGCTGGTCTTCGGCCTGGCCCACGGCACCGGCAGTTGGACCCCTTCGCGGCTGCTGCTCACCGGGGTGGTGGTGGCCGCCGGCTGGGGGGCGGTGATCACCCTGATGCTGGCGATAAGCCCCGCCGAGCGGCTGCCCGGCATGCTCTACTGGCTGATGGGGGATCTCTCCTACTCCCGCACGCCCTGGCCGCCGCTGGCGCTGCTGGTGCTCATCTGCCTGCTGCTGCTGCCGCTGGGGCGCAGCCTCAACGTCATGGCCCGCGGCCCGCTGCAGGCGGCGGCCCTGGGGGTCAGGGTGCGTCCGCTGGAGTGGACGATCTACCTCGTCGCCAGCGTGCTCACCGCCACCGCGGTGACCACCGCCGGCAGCATCGGCTTCGTCGGCCTGGTGGTGCCGCACATGCTGCGCCTGGTGCTGGGCAACGACCAGCGCCTGATCCTGCCGGCCTGCGCCCTGGCCGGCGGCACCCTGCTGGTGCTGGCCGACGCCCTGGCGCGCACGATGATCGCGCCGGAGCAGCTGCCGGTGGGGGTGATCACCGCGCTGCTCGGCGTCCCCACCTTCCTCTACCTGCTCTACCGGAGCCGCTGATGCGACCTGCACCGAATCGGGATCGGGTCACGACTGGCGCGCCCAGCGCCCTGTTGCGCTACCCGCGCCATGGGGGCCGCCGATGAACCGCCTCGAGATCCGCGAGCTGGTGATCGACGTGCCGGGGCGGCGCGACGGCCGGGCGCTGACGCTTAGCGTCGAGCCGGGGCAGGTGTGGGGCGTGCTGGGTCCCAACGGTGCCGGCAAGACCACGCTGCTGCACACCCTGGCCGGGCTGCGTGCCCCTCGCCGTGGCCAGGTGCTGGTCGACGGCAGCCCGCTGGCGGCGCTGGGCCGGCGCCAGGTGGCGCGCACCCTGGGCCTGGTGTTCCAGGAGCGCCACGACGGCTTTCCCGCCACGGTGCGCGAGACCGCGCTGATCGGCCGCCACCCTTGGCTCTCTGCCTGGCAGATGGAGGGCGGCGAGGACCTGCGCCTGGCCGAGGCGGCCCTCGAGCGGCTCGACGTGGCGCACCTGGCCGAGCGGCTGGTCAGCACGCTCTCGGGCGGTGAGCGCCAGCGCCTGGCCGTCGCCACGGTGCTGACCCAGGCGCCGCAGATCTGGCTCGCCGACGAGCCCACCAACCATCTCGACCTGCACCACCAGAGCGCGGTGATGGCCCTGCTCGCCGGTGAGGCCGCCGAGGGCCGCGCGGTGATGATGTGCCTGCACGATCTCAACCTGGCGGCACGCTGGTGCGATCACCTGCTGCTGCTCTATCCCGACGGCGAGGCGTGCTGGGGGCCGGCTGACAGCATGTTGGTGACCAGTGCCCTGGAGCGGCTCTACGGCCAGCGCCTGGCCACCGCCGAGATCGACGGCGCCCCTGTTTTCGTACCCGTGAGGTGATATGACGACTTCGACGATTCGCGGCGAGGCCCATGCCGCCCTGATCACCGCCCCCGGCTCCGGCCAGGGCAAATCCATGGTCACCGCGGCGCTGGCGCGGCTGCACCGCAATGCCGGCCGCAAGGTGAAGGTGTTCAAGCACGGCCCCGACTACCTCGACCCCATGGTGCAGGAGGTGGCCTCGGGCCAGCCGGTCTACCAGCTTCACCCCTGGATGACCGGCGAGGCCGAGTGCCGCTGGCGCCTGGCCGAGGCGGCCCGTGACGCCGACCTGATCCTGGTGGAGGGCTCCATGGGGCTCTTCGACGGCGACCCCTCCAGCGCCGACCTGGCCATCCTGGCCGGGCTGCCGGCGCTGCCGGTGATCGACGCCTGGGGCATGGCCCAGACCTTCGGCGCCGTGGCCCAGGGGCTGGCCAACTACCATCCCGAGCTCGCCATCCACGAGGTGATCGCCAACCGCGTGGGCAGCCCCGGCCACGGCCGGCTGCTGGCCGAGAGCATGCCGGCGGGGCTCTCGCTGCTCGGCGCCATTCCCCGCCACGAGGCGATGAAGATTCCCGACCGCCACCTGGGGCTGGTGCAGGCCGGCGAGCTGGCGGGGCTCGACGCCCAGCTCGACGCCGCCGCGGAGGTGCTCAAGGAGACGGGCCTCGACCGCCTGCCGGCCAGGGTGACGCTCGAGGCCGAGGCCCCCGAGCCGCCGCCGCGGCGGCTCGAGGGGGTGCGCATCGGCGTGGCCCGCGACCACGCCTTCGCCTTTCTCTACCGCGCCAATCTCGACCTGCTCACCCGGATGGGCGCCGAGCTGCGCTTCTTCTCGCCGCTGGCCGACAGCGAGCTGCCCGGCTGCGACGCCCTCTGGCTGCCCGGCGGCTACCCGGAGCTGCACGGCGGAACGTTCGCCGCCAACGCGCCGATGCTCGCCGCGATTCGTGACCATCACGGCGCCGGCCGGCCGATCCTGGCCGAGTGCGGCGGGCTGATGGCGTGCATGGACACCCTGGTGGACGGTGAAGGGCACGAGCACGCCATGCTGGGGCTGATGCCCGGCACCGCCCGCATGGCCGGCAAGCTCAGCGCCCTGGGCCTGCAGAGCCTGACGACGGACGCCGGCGAGCTGCGCGGCCACACCTACCACCACTCGCGGCTGGAGACGCCGCTAACGCCGGCCGCCCATGCCCGCCGCCTGGCCGGCAGCCCCGCCGAGCCGGTCTTCGTGGCGGGCAGGCTGGTGGCCAGCTACTTCCACGGCTACTTCCCCTCGGCGCCGGCCCTTGCCGCCGCCATCTTCCGCGGCGAACCGCTGCGTTTCACCCAGGATAAGGACTGAGGAGACCCCCATGCGCGAGAACGCCAAGGATCCCCAGCGCCATGCCCGGCGCATGGCGGCCAAGCAGAAGGTCATGCAGGCGCGCATCGCCGGCGCCCAGAAGGAGCAGGGCCTGCTGCTGGTGCTCACCGGCCCCGGCAAGGGCAAGAGCAGCTCCGGCTTCGGCATGCTGGCCAGGGCGCTCGGCCACGGCATGAAGGTGGGCGTGGTGCAGTTCATCAAGGGGCGACGGGAAACCGGCGAGGAGGCCTTCTTCCGCCAGGTGCCGGGGGTCGAGTACCACGTGATGGGCGAGGGCTTCACCTGGGACACCCAGGACCGCGAGCGCGATACCCGCGCCGCCGAGGCGGCCTGGGAGGTGGCCCGGCGGATGCTCGCTGACTCGAGCTTCGACCTGGTGCTGCTCGACGAGCTCACTATCGCCCTGCGCCATGAGTACCTGGACCTCGACCGGGTGCTCGACGACCTGCAGGCGCGGCCGGCCATGCAGCACGTGGTGGTCACCGGCCGCTACGCCCCCGAGCAGCTGATCGAGCTGGCCGACACCGTCACCGAGATGAAGGTGGTCAAGCACGCCTTCAAGGAGCAGGGCGTCAAGGCGCAGAAGGGGATCGAGCTGTAGGGTGGGACATCATCAGGAAGTAGCCCGTTTGCTGTCGCCTGCCGTCTGGGGGTCTACGAGGCAGAGGATGTCTCGATGGACACCTGGGGGCTGGCCTCCCTGCCCAAGGGCTGGGCGGCGTTCCCCTATCCGGTGGCGACCCAGACCCTCGGCTCCGAGTGGCTCCGCGCCGCAAGCGGCTTGATCCTGAAGGTGCCGAGCTGCGCCGTGCCCGGCGGGCTGGAGCCGATCGCCGTCGTGAACCCTCGGCATGAGGAGATCATGCGCCTGCAGCTCATCGAGTCGATCCCGGTGACCTACAATCCCCGAGTCTTCAAGCAGCCATAGCATGCCGCAGAAAGCTCAAGATTCCAGTGGGCATGCCGAAGTCATCTTTAGTAGGCTGGGCGTTACAGGGTGTATCCGGGCAGGGGGTTGCTGTTTCTACCAGGCGATTCTGGCGGCCCGTAGCGAGATGGCGGTGCCAAACGGTACTGCCTGGCGGTAGCGTGCCCACAGATCGGAAAATCCATACCGAGCAGGGCAGGGAGCTTGCGATTGGCAGATATCGACTCAGAGCGGTCGTGGTGGCAAAGGCAGCAGTCAGGTTCATCGGGGATATACAGCATGCACGATGATTGGTGCTATACTGCCGAGCTATACTTAATGTCTAGTGTTTTCAATAGGATGGAATACGTTCGATCGCGCAGCATAACATTGTTGAACGTGCGTGCGCGTTCAAGTGGAATATCGAGACGCTATATAATACAGCTGTTACATTTTCGATTAAAGGTATCTGGTTTCATGGATATTCAAGAATATTTTGAAAGCTTGAATAGCGAATCGCAAAAGGTATTCCTTAGATCCAAGTCGGAAAAAGACAAGCTTGGAGCACTTCATCACCTGTCTTCATGTGTTCATGAGTTTTCAGAGCATGTTGTTGACCCTCAGGAACGAAAAATTCTCGAAACAGTTAGTGTTCAGTTGGAGTCATCAACTTTCAATTTGACACTGGGCCTATATAGGCAAGCATTCTCTTCTTTAAGACTCGCATTCGAGATGGGACTGGCAGCCATATACTTCTCGGTTAATAAAATGGAGCTCTACGAGTGGCTTGATGGGCGCACAGATATTAAATGGTCACGCCTAACTGATGAAGATAACGGAGTCCTGTCGAAACGATTCGCAAGGGCGTTCTTTCCCGACCTTACTGACAATATTGATGATTATCGACAGAAAGCGACTTCTGCCTATCGAAAACTTTCAGAATACGTCCACGGGAATAGTGAAACATGGGACAGCGGTATCAAACTGGCTTACAGTGATGATCTATTTAATCGATATTTCGAATATTACAGAACTGTTTCAGACGTAATATTGTTTGCGTTGATATGCCGGTATACAGGTACATTTAATGAGGCTGCTAGAGAATCTTTAGAATTTGTGCCAGAAGAGTTTAATCACATAGCGAATATTAGAGCAATGTTTGGTCGATCATAGGGATGGCAATGAGTGATTTTTACCTTAGAACAGAGAGCATAAAACCGACAGATATTATAGGTCTATCCGTCGTTAATGAATCAGATAGGAGCATCCTAGATACTCTTAAGTCGAACGAACCTTGCCTTCTTGAGGGGTCTCGTGGAACTGGAAAATCTTTCTTAATGCGGGTCGCAGAGCTCGAACTTGAGTCAGAGAATGATCACTATGTGACTGTTTATGTTCCTTTTAATATGAGTTCGTTGATTAGCACCGATGACAATCTTCAATTCTATCATTGGATGATGGCAAAAACGCTTAAGCACTTGCTTAATAAATTAAGAAAGCGAGGCTTTGTTGTTTCAGGGTTCACTGCGAATCTATTAAGTAATGATGAGAGCGATAATGAAGGTGAGGTCGAGGTAAGCTTAAAGCAGATTGTGAAGCTTTTCGAAGAGTCATATAAAGGAAAAACTCAGATAGATATATCGGCGCTCCCCGATATTGAGGATGTAAAAGAGGCAATTCAATCGATATGTGAAGAAAATGACATAGATAGAGTTTACTTCTTTTTTGATGAGGCTGCTCATGTTTTTAGACCAGAGCAGCAAAGGCAGTTCTTTAATCTATACAAAGATATACGTTCCCCCTATATCACTTGTAATGCAGCGATATATCCAGGTGTCACTCACTTTGGCGACTCCTTTGAGCCTGCCCATGATTGCGTATATAGAAAGCTAGAAAGAAATATATACGACTCTGATTACCTTCAGTATTTTAAGGACATAGTTACAAAACAATCAGATGATAGCCTTAAGGCAGATATTGATAAGAATAGAAGTTTGTTTAACACGCTAGCACTGTCATCTGGTGGCAACCCTCGAATGTTGTTGCGCACAATTCAAGATTTGACTAAGTTCAACACTAGTGGCGCAAACTCTGCCATAAAATCTTTTTATCGATCCCAGATATGGTCTGAGCATACTGATCTGGGTGAAAAATATCGTGGACATCGAAGTGTTATCGATTGGGGTAGAGACTTTCTTGAAAACTCAGTCATTCCTCGTGTTGAGGAGTACAATAAATCACGAAAGGAAAAAGGAATTGATGAATCAACGATATATTTTTGGGTTCACAAAGATGCTCCAGCGGCGGTTAAAGAGTCGTTGAGACTTCTTACTTATACCGGGATTATTAGGAAAGTAGATAGTGCAATTAGAGCGACAAGATCTGAACTGGGAACTCGGTATGAGATAAAATATGGCTGCATGATATCTTTGGAAAGCAATCCACATGGCGAGTCGCAAGAATTTTTTAAAAATTTGTCAATTAAGAAATTTCCGGAGTTTGGAAAGAACTATGGCGCCTACTCTGGAAGTGAAAATCTGTTAGAGAATGACGATGAAATGCAATACGAAGAATCGTTAAAATCGCTCCTTCAGAAATCTATTGACGTACTGGTTGGATTGACAGCATGGCAAAAAGGAAAGCTCAAATCCGCGGGAATATTGACTATTGAAAACCTACATAATAAGTCAGAAGAAAACCTAATAGAAGACATATATGGCGTCGGACCTGCGAGGGCGCGAATAATGAAAAATGCGGCGACAGCTGAACTTCTTGAATATATCTCTGGCTAAATGTAACAAGTGGGTGAAGCTGACCGGTACTGCGCTGCGCTCCGCACCGGCAGCTTACCCAAGGCGTTACCCTGAAACTATCACCAAGGCGATGCCGCCGACGCTGATACCATCGGCCTTGGCCCTGACCAACGCTTTCGGGGCACAGGCATTCCACCAACAGCGAGGGACGGCGACTAGCATGGCGACACTGATGATCCAGGGCACCACCTCGGATGCGGGCAAGAGCACGGTGGTGGCCGGGCTGTGCCGGGTGCTGGCGCGGCGAGGCGTGTCGGTGGCGCCGTTCAAGCCGCAGAACATGGCGCTCAACAGCGCGGTGACGGTGGACGGCGGCGAGATCGGCCGCTCCACGGCGCTGCAGGCGCTGGCGGCGGGGGTGGACGCGCATAGCGACATGAACCCGGTGCTGCTCAAGCCCGAGAGCGACCGCGGCGCCCAGGTGATCCTGCGCGGCCGGGTACATGGCCACATGGACGCCCTGGACTATCACGCCTTCAAGCGCACCGCGCGGGAGAGCGTGCTGGCGGCCTGGCAGGCGCTGTCGTCGCGCTTCGAGGTGATCGTCGCCGAGGGGGCGGGCAGCCCGGCGGAGATCAACCTGCGCGAGGGCGACATCGCCAACATGGGCTTCGCTGAAATGGTCGACTGCCCGGTGGTGCTGGTGGGCGACATCGACCGCGGCGGCGTCTTCGCCCAGCTGGTCGGCACCCTGGAGCTGCTCAGCGAGAGCGAGCGCTCACGTACCCGTGGCTTTATCGTCAATCGCTTTCGCGGCGATATCGCCCTGCTCGAGCCGGGGCTCGACTGGCTCACCGAGCGCACCGGCAGGCCGGTGTTCGGCACGCTGCCCTACCTGCAGGGTTTGCTGCTCGACGCCGAGGACAGCATCGGCCGCGACGGCCGGGTGGGGCAGGGCGCCACGCTGAAGGTCGTGGTGCCGGCGCTGCCGCGCATCAGCAACCACAACGACCTCGATCCGCTGCGCCTGCACCCCCAGGTCGACCTGACCTTCATTGGGCCTAATCAGGTCGGACCCGGCCGGGAGATTCCGCCCGCCGATCTGATCATCCTGCCCGGCAGCAAGAGCACGCGTAGCGATCTCGCCTGGCTGCGCGCCCAGGGCTGGGAGGAAGCGATCATGCGCCACCTGCGCTATGGCGGCCGGGTGCTCGGCACCTGCGGCGGCTTTCAGATGCTCGGTCACGCGATTCACGACCCCGAGGGGCTGGAGGGGCCGGCGGGCTCCAGCGAGGGGCTGGGGCTGCTCGAGTTCGAGACCCGCATGGTCGCCGGCAAGCAGCTTCGCAATGTGAGTGGGCGCTTGCTAGCCGATGACGTGCCGATCGCCGGCTATGAGATCCATAACGGGGTGAGCGAGGGGCCTGCCCTGGCGCGGCCGCTTTGCGAGCTGGAAGGCCGGCCCGACGGCGCCGTCAGCGCCGACGGCCGGGTCATGGGCACCTACCTGCACGGCCTGTTCGACCGGCCCGAGGCCTGCGCGGCGCTGCTCGCCCGCAGCGGGTTGGAGGGGGCAGAGGCGGCGGTGGATTACGACGCCCACCGCCAGCGGGAACTCGACCGGCTGGCCGGCTGCCTGGAAGCGCAGCTCAATCTCGACGCCCTCCTGGCGCTGCTGGAGCGCTGACGCCCCTGAGGAGACACCCGGGAGGTATCTGACGGCGATTTTCCGGCTCTTCGCACTTTAGCGTGAACATGTTTGGCAGGTTCTATGGTGGGAGGCCGGCTCTGCCGGCGGTGCGACGCTTCGACGAAGGCGCCGCAGGCGCCCCATGGGTAGCGCTGTGCGCTACTTCGCGAGCTGAAGTCGAGGCGTCGAACCGTCCCTCCCACATAGCCTGTTCACGCCAGTCTGCGATGAACCGATTTTCCTCTCATTCTTTCGTCGATGTGGGCGCCTTAATGCGGGCGCCTCTCACCTGGCCGGGCGGCGTCGGCAAGAAAGTTGACGTTGACGTAAACGTCTTAAAAACTCCCGCTTTCTTGTCGACAATATTGGCGAATTCTCCGGTTTATCCCGCCTGGAGCGCGAGCCTTTCGCCAGCGAGGCAGCGCTGTGTCGACAACTTCGCCGCCGGCCCTGCCAAGCCTCCTTTGCCCAAGGTCGAATGTTCGCTGTCGCGGCGCCCGCGTACAACCTCTTCTCGACTATCCCCAACAACAACAACAGACCAAGGATCGCCCATGAATAAACAGAACCGCTGAGGTATCGACGTGCTGCTCAAACGTGACTATGGCCAGGAACAACCCTACTGGCCGCTGGGACCCTTCAAAGTTCGCCTTCCCTTCATCCACTTCCCCTGGGCTATCCCGGAGACCATCCAGGCCCTGGTGATGTTCGTCATCTCACTCGGGATGATTCCGCTACTGGAACAGTATCTGGGCCTGCCCTACGAGGTGGCACTGGCCTTCGTGGTGGTCTGCGGTATCGGCTTCATTCTGCCGCCGCTGCTGGGCATTCCCTTCATCGCTGGCTGGATCACGCCGGCGATTCCGGTCGTCCTGCTGTTCATCGGTGACTTTGAGCCTGGCCCCGAGGCACTCAAGGCGATGGTCGCACTGCAGCTGATGGTGTCGGCGATCTTTTTATTTATGGCGGTGACACGCCTGGGCACCAAGCTGGTCAACAACGTGCCGGCGTCGATCAAGGCGGGGATTCTGCTGGGGGCGGGTATCGCCGCCATCAGCGGTGAGATCGTCGAGGGCGGCCGACTCTACAATACGCCGATCTCGCTGGGCATCGGCGGTTTGATCACCCTCTATGTGCTGTTCTCGCTCTCCTTCCGCGACCTGGCCGAGAAGTATCGCTGGGCGCGCAATATCGTCGCCTTTGGCATGGTACCGGGCATGCTGATCACCATGGCCATCGGCTGGGGCGTCGGCGAATACCCGCTGCCTGAGGTCGAGTGGGGCATCGCGGTTCCCGATTTTGCCGGCATCTGGGCCTACCTGCCGTTCAATATCGGGGCGCCGGGTATCGAGCTGATGGTGGCGGCGATTCCCACGGCGATCATCGCCTACATCATCGCCTTCGGCGATATCGTCGTCGGTCAGACGCTGCTCAAGCGGGTCGATCACCTGCGCCCCGACGAGAAGATCGAGGTGGACGTCGACCGTGTTCACCTGATCACCGGCCTGCGCAACCTGATGCACTCGCTGCTGGCGCCCTATCCGGGGCTGGCCGGGCCGCTGTTCACCGGCGCGATGGCCACCGTCACCGAGCGCTACCGCTATGGCCGCAAGGCGATGGAGACCATCTACTCCGGCACTGCTGTGTTCTGGATTGTGGGCTTCCTGGCATTGTTCCTGCTGCCGCTGGTGACGGCCTTCCGCCCGGTGCTGCCGGTCGCGCTCTCCATCACCCTGCTGATCACCGGCTATCTGTGCATCGCGGTGGCAGTGGAGCAGATCAAGAACGCCACCGCCATGGGCGTGGCGGGCATCATGGGCGTGGTGCTGGCCACTCACGGCGCCGCCTGGGGCCTGGGCATCGGCCTGATCCTCTACTTCCTGATCGAGCATCGCGCCCGCGGCGCCCGTGAGCTCGAGGAGCAGGAGCCGATTCAGGTCGAGGACGACATGGTGGTGGAGAAGACACCGGAAGACGAAGAGGCTGCCCTTAGCGGCGACGAGGGGCTCGCGCCGCAGCCGCGTACCTGAATAGCCGCACCCTTCGGCACCATGGCGGGCCGCTCCCTTGGGGGCGGCCCGTTTTGCTATGGGGGGCTCGCGTCGACAGGCAGGTGGCCGACGAAGCGCTCGGGGTCGTCGGTGATCACGCTTTTGACCCCCCAGCCCCAGCGGGGGGCGAAGGCGGTGGGGTCGTTGGCGGTGTAGCAGACCAGCCGGTACGCGGCGGAGATCTCCCGCGCCCGGCGCTCCCCGAGCCGCTTCCAGTCGCAGTGGACGCTGAAGGGCTGCAGCGCCTCGCAGCGCCGACGCCAGTCGCGGGGAACGCCCTCGAAGAGCACGCCCAGGGCGAGGCGTTCGGCAGGGGCGAGCGCCCGGGCGTGGCCGAGGGCGTCGTCGTTGAATGAGGAGAGGATCACCCGCTCCGGCGGCAGCGCCTCCAGCAGCAAGGGCACGGCGCACTCCACCAGCGCCGCGGCGCTGCGGCCCTTGTTGACCTTGAGCTCGAGGTTCAGGCCCATCTCCAGTGCCTCGATCAACGTCAGCATCTCCCGCAGGGTGGCCATGCGCTCGCCGCAGAACGTATCGCCGAACCAGGCGCCGACATCGAGCCGGCGAGCGCTGGGGAGATCCAGATCGACCAGCTTGCCGCCGCTGTCCGAGCAGCGCCTGAGCGTGGCGTCGTGCCAGATCACCGGGGTGCCGTCGCCGAGCAGCTGGACATCGAGTTCCACCCAGTGGCAGCCGGCCCGCTGGGCGGCACGCACGGCGGCCAGGGTGTTCTCCGGGGCGTGGGCGGACAGGCCGCGATGGGCGATCAGGCGGGGCAGGGCGATAGCGGGGTGGGGGCTGGACATAGGCAACTCGTGTCGCGAGGATGGTGAAAGCGTCGGTCACGGCGTCGGGCCCGCGCTGGCAGCAGTTCGGCAGGCCGAGGCGTCAGCATAGCGACTCCGGCGCGCCGTGACACGGGCGCAAGAGGGAGAGGGTATGCTAGTCTTGCGCGTTTTCGATCATGTGACGAGGCAAGCAATGAGGGTGACGACCCCGGAACACGGCGAGCAGCGCGACGCCTGGCTGGCACGGCTGTGTGCCGATATCTATGGCAGGGAAGCCGGGCTCGCCCCGCTGGTCACCTTCAGCGGGACCCGGCAGGTGCTCTTCGCCCAGGAGGCGGCGCGGCTCTGGGCGCTGGTGGATAACCAGGGGCGCCCCGGGGCGCTGGCCCTGCTGGTCCTCGACGAATCCGGCAAGGGGATGAACCTGTGGCTGAGCGCCTCGCCCGGCGGCGATCGCGAGAGCCTGCGGCGCCTGGTTCGCGAGCTGGCGCTCAAGGCGCCGCTGCGGGTGGAGGCCACGGATCAGCAGGCGGAGGACTTCTACCGTCGCTGCGGCATCACCCGCTGGTTTGCCGCCCCCGGCGGACGTCGGCTCGGCCTGGCCGAGGGGCATCCGGCGCAGGCTGCCGGCGAGCTTGCCGAGCCGATGCACTTCGACGAGGCGGCCATCCTGCGCCGCTTCAAGCATGATGCGCGCTTCTTCGAGGACGAGAAAGAGGGCTTCGTGAGGGCTCTGGCAGCCTTTCCCGGCTGAGACGCGCGGTGGGCGAGCCTAACGCCCTTGACCGCAGGGGCAAAGGGCGGTTGGATAGCGCGACACTCCTCATGACAAGGACTCGACGATATGGCCAAGCGCATCCAGTTTGCCCGCACCGGTGGCTCGGAGGTTCTCGAACTCGTCGAGGTGACGCCAACGTCACCCGGCCCCGGTGAGGTTCGCGTTAATAACCGCGCGGTGGGGCTCAACTTCATCGATATCTATTTTCGTACCGGCCTCTACCCGGCGCCGTCGCTGCCCTCCGGGCTCGGCACCGAAGGGGCCGGGGTCGTGGATGCCGTGGGGGAAGGGGTCACCCACCTCCAGGTCGGCGATTGTGTCGCCTATGCCCAGGGGCCGCTGGGCGCCTATGCCGAGCAGCATACCCTGCCCGCCGACAAGGTGGTGACGCTGCCTGAGGCCATCGACTTCGAGACCGCCGCCGGCTGCATGCTCAAGGGCCTCACGGTGCAGTACCTGATGCGCCAGACCTTCGAGCTGAAGGGCGGCGAGACCATCCTCTGGCACGCCGCGGCCGGCGGCGTCGGCTCCATCGCCTGCCAGTGGGCCAGGGCCCTGGGGGTGAAGCTGATCGGTACCGTCAGCTCCCCGGAGAAGGCGGCGCTGGCCCAGTCCAACGGCGCCTGGGCGACCATCGACTACACCAAGGAAGACGTGGTGGAGCGGGTGCGCGAGCTCACCGATGGCGCCATGTGCGATGTGGTCTACGACTCGGTGGGCAAGGATACCTGGGAGACCTCGCTGGACTGCCTCAAGCCGCGCTCGCTGATGGTTAGCTTCGGCAACGCCTCTGGGGCGGTGGAGGGCGTCAACATCGGCATCCTCAACCAGAAGGGCTCGCTGTTCGTCACCCGCCCGAGCCTCAACGGCTATGCCGACACCCGCGAGCGCCTGGAGTGGATGGCCGGCGAGCTGTTCGAGATGCTCGAAAGCGGCAAGCTCAAGGTGGATATCGCCAATCGCTTCCCCCTGAGCGAGGCCGGCAAGGCCCAGGACGCCCTGCAGGGCCGCCAGACCACCGGCTCGACCGTTCTGCTGCCCTAAGCCCTTCGGGCAGGAGCGAGGGACGAGGGGCGAGGGGCGAGGTAAGAGGGGCGCAGCTTTCGATTCTTCGCACTTTAGCGTGAATATGTTTGGCCGATTTTATGGTGGGAGGCCGGCTCTGCCGGGCGAAGGCGCCGCAGGCGCCCCATGGGTAGCGCTGCGCGCTACTTCGCGAGCTGAAGCTCCCTCCCACAGAGCCTGTTCACGCCAGTCTGCGAAGAGCCTCGCCCCTCGCCCCTCGCACCTCGCCCCTCGCACCTCGCACCTCGCACCTCGCACCTCACCTCTCACCCCTCGCCCCTCGCCCCTCGCCCCTCGCACCTCGCACCTCGCTCCTCGCACCTCGCTCCTCGCACCTTGTCGCCCCTCGCCCCTCACTCCTCACGAATTCTCCACATAGGCGCCCATCTGGCGCATCCGCGACTCAAAACTCGCCACGTTGTCCACCAGCTCGTCGGGGCCGAAGGCCACGCACTCCGCCAGCAGCACCTCGATCAGGGTGATCGCCGAGAGGATCGACGGGAAGAAGTGCGGCGTGGCGTTGGCCACGGTGAAGGTGATGGTGGAACCGGGCACCAGCGGCGAGCGCAGGGTATCGGTCACCACGATGGGGCTGAGGCCGCTGGCCCGGGCGATCTCCAGCGCCCGCATGGTCTCGGCGCAGTAGGGCTCGAAGCCGAAGGCCACCACCACGTCCCCCTCGCCGAAGGTGGAGAGCTCGGTCAAAAGCCCCCCCTCCTGGCCGCGGATCAGCTGGATATTGGGCATGGCGATGCGCCCCACATAGGCGAAGTGGTAAGCGCAGGCGAAGGTGTCGCGAAACCCCACCACGGCAATCTTGTTGGCGCTTAGCAGCAGCTTGGCGGCATCGCGGACCCGTTTCTGGTTGTCGGCGGTGAAAAGGCGCCCGATGTTGTCGAAGGCCGCATCGCCCACGTCGAGAAACACCTGGTCGTCGGTCTGGCTGGCCAGGGTGCGTAGCTGGCTGGCGCGGCCGGAGAGCTCCACTGGGCCCGCCTGTACCGCCGACTGGAACACCTCGCGGAACTGCTCATAGCTCTCGAAACCCAGCCGCTTGGCCAAGCGCACCAGGGTGGAGGCGGTGACCTGGGCGGCGGCGGCCGACTTGCGAATCGACTGAAAGGCGATCTCGACAGGATGCTCCAGCACGTAGCCGGCGGCGAGCTTCAGCTGAGGGCTGAGTTCGGGATAGGCCTCGGCCAGCTGCTGATTGACGGCATCCAGCCCCGCGGGGGGCAGCGAATCGTCGCTGGGGGTGTCGTCACGGCGCGGTTGGTCGTCCAGCACGGCGCTCTCCTGAAGGCTGTCGCGTCGCCACCTCGGTGGCGCGGTGTCGTAAGGCGGCGCCATTGTAACGCATGCCACCGCATTATGAATGACACAATCGTTTCTCATGTTCCATTATTTCGACACGGCCGTGTTGACGGCGCTGTCGCGCTTGGCTAGGATGCGCCTCAGAACAAGCGTGTCGTAAGTTTGAAGATAACGATACGTTTGTTTCCTGGTGGGGAATGCCTCCCGGGGCGTTATAGCGCCTGCCCTGGCCGTTTCCCTTCGACTTCGCGAGTGTTTGAGAGAGTGTCCGAACCGTCCATGAGCCAAGCCAGTCCCGAAACCCTGATCATCGCCCGCCACGGCCCGGTGATGGAGATTCGCTTCAACCGTCCGCAGCGTCTCAATGCGGTGGTGGAAACCCTGTATACCGACCTGCTGTCGGCACTGGCCGACGCCGAGGCGGATGTCGACGTGCGGGCGGTGATCCTCACCGGAGAGGGGCGCGCCTTCTGCGTCGGCGCGGACATGAAGGAGCATGGCGGCGCCAAGCGCACCCTGTTCCAGCGTCGTCAGTACCTGCAGCTGGGCAACGATGTCTGCGAGGCCATCCTGCGGCACAAGAAACCGGTCATCGCCGCGGTGAACGGCTACGCCCTAGGGGCCGGCGCCGAGATGGCGGTCGCCTGCGACTTTATCGTGATGGCCGATGAGGCCCAGATCGGCTTCCCCGAGACCAGCATCGGCACCTGTGTGGGAGGCGGTGTCTCCAAGCTGCTGCCGCAGCTGGTGGGGCTCAACAAGGCCCGCGAACTGCTCTTCACCGGGCGTCGGATCGACGGCGAGGAAGCGGCGCGTATCGGCCTTGCCGCCTCCAGCTGGCCGGCGGAGTCGCTCATGCCCGAGGCGCATCGGCTGGCGGAGACGCTGAGCAAGCAGGCGCCAGTCTCCATCGCCATGCTCAAGCGACTGGTCAATCAGGGCAGCGACACCGGGCTCGAGAGCCAGTTGCAGCAGGAGCTGGATGCGGTGTTCACCTGTTCGACCACCGCCGACTGGCAGGAAGGCGTCGATGCCTTCGCCGAGAAGCGTTCGCCCCGTTTCCGGGGCGAGTGATCCCGACCCCTAGACGATACCCGCCCGGCCACGGCTGGGCCTTTGACCCCCCTTTCAACGACCCCAGAGGTCAAGGTCAGTTAGCACATGAATCCCATCGAAGGACATCTCCCCACCCGCAGCCCGCTCCACGACATCCTGGCACCCGGCGGCATCGCCGTGATCGGCGCCTCGGCCGATCCCACCAAGCGGGGCTACAAGGCCATGGTCGGGCTGATCAAGGACGGCTATCGGGGCGACATCTATCCGGTCAACCCCAAGGCCGACATGATTCTCGGGGTCAAGGCGTGGCCCTCGGTCACCGCCATTCCCGGCAACCCGGCGCTGGCGCTGATCTGCACCCCGGCGGCCACGGTGCCCGGGCTGATCGCCGAGTGTGGTCGGCGCGGGATCAAGGGGGCGGTGATTCTGGCGAGCGGCTTCGCCGAGGTGGGCGATGAGGGGGCTGCGCTTGAGCGCGAGATGCTGGAGAAGGCCCGCGCCCACGGCGTGCGCCTGATCGGCCCCAATACCTCGGGCCTCTTTAATCTTCACCATCGGGTCAACCTGCTGGCCCTGGACAACGTCAAGCCCGGCGGCGTGGGCATCATCTCCCAGTCCGGCAACATGCTGCTGTCGCTGGCACTCGAGGCCCAGCACAACGGCAACGTGGGCTTCTCCACCTACGTGGGGCCCGGGAACCAGAGCGACATCGGCTTCAACGACTACCTGCGCTACCTCGGCGAGGACGAGAACACCCGGGTGGCGACGCTCTACGTGGAGGGCTTCCGCGACGGGCGCAAGTTCCTCGACGTAGCCCGCGAGGTGACCGCCATGAAACCGGTGGTGGTCTACAAGTCCGGCTCCACCGAGGCGGGCCAGAAGGCGGCGAGCTCCCACACCGGGGCGCTGGCCGGCAGCTACGCCATGACCGTGGACCTGCTCAAGCAGTCCGGCGTCAGCGTGGTGCAGCACTCCGACGAGATCCTGCCGGTGGCCGAGGGGCTTGGTCTCTTGCAGAAGGCTCGCGGCAAGCGGGTGGCGGTGATCTCCGACGGCGGCGGCCAGGCCACCATCGCCTCCGACCGCCTGACCGAGGCGGGCCTCGAGCTCGCCGAGCTCTCCGAGGCGACCCGTCAGAAGCTGCGCGATGTGCTCTTCCCCCAGGCCTCCACCGTCAACCCGGTGGACGTGGCCGGCTCCACCGACGCCAATCCGTCGCTGCTGGCCACCTGCATGGAGATCGTCGCCGCCGACGACAACGTCGACAGCGTCTTCCTGGTGGGCATGTTCGGCGGCTACAGCATCCGCTTCGCCGAGTCGCTGCTGGGTGACGAGATGCGCGGCGCCGAGGCGATGGTGGACCTCTCCAAGGCGACCACCAAGCCGCTGGTGGTCTACAGCCTCTATACCCCCATCAAGCCGCCGGCGCTGCGCCGCCTGCACGAGGCGGGGCTACCCATCTACGCCTCCATCGAGCATGCGGTACGGGTACTCTCGGCCCTGGGCGAGCGCGGCCAGTATCTGGCCCAGGAGGAGCGCCAGAGCCGCGAACGCAGCGTCGAGCCGCAGCCCGAGCTCTCCACCATGTTCCAGCAGGCTCAGCGCGAGGGCCGCGACCTCTTCGAGTACGAGGCCAAGCGGCTGCTGCGCGACCACGGCATCGAGGTGCCCCTGGAGCTTGTGGTGAGAAGTGAGACGGAGCTGGCGGAGGCCGCGGCTCGGTTCGGCGAGACGCCACTGGCCATGAAGGTGGTCTCCAAGGATATTCTGCACAAGTCCGACGCTGGCGGCGTCAAGCTCAACGTGGTGGGTGAGGCCGCCATGCGCCAGGCCCGCCAGGCGATTCTCGAGTCCTGCCGGGCGTATGATGCCAGCGCCGAGATCGAAGGGGTGCTGGTCACGCCCATGGCCAAGAAGGGCGTCGAGGTGATCCTCGGGGTGATCCGCGATCCCATCTTCGGTCCGGTGCTGATGTTCGGGCTCGGTGGCATCTTTGTCGAGATCCTCGAGGACGTGGCCTTCCGCGCCATTCCGCTGTCGCGACGCGACGCCGAAGATATGGTGGAGCAGATCAAGGCGAAGAAGATTCTCGGCGGCGTGCGCGGCGAGAAGGCGGTGGACAAGGCCGCACTGGTGGACCTGCTGCTCAAGGTATCGCGCATCGTCGAGGCCTACCCGGCGCTCTCCGAGCTCGATCTCAATCCGGTGATCGTCAACGCCGACGGCTATGCGGTGGTGGACGCTCGGGTTATCGTGGGACGTGACGCCTCATCCGACAAGGAAGCCCTCTCATGAGCCAGACAGCGACCCAACCGAGCCTTCCCCAGCTCACCGACGCCCGCCTCTCCCTGGAGGGGCGGGTGGCAACGCTGACCCTGGACCGCCACGACGTGCGCAACGCCCTGACCGGCACCGCCCTGGTCGATGACATCGTCACCGTGGCCCAGTGGGTCAACGCCTGCGAGGCCGTCTCGGTGCTGGTGATCACCGGCGAGGGCAGCGCCTTCTCCGCCGGTGGCAACGTCAAGGACATGGCCAACCGCGGCGGCGACTTCGCCGGCGACGTGGCCGAGGTCTCGGCGCGCTACCGGCGCGGCATCCAGCGCATCCCGCTGGCGCTGGCCGAGGTGGAGGTGCCGATCATCGCCGCGGTCAACGGCCCGGCCATCGGCGCCGGCTTCGACCTGGCCAACATGGCCGATATCCGCATCGCTTCCCGGAAGGCCAAGTTCGGCGAGACCTTCCTCAACCTGGGGATCATCCCCGGCGACGGCGGCGCCTGGTTCATGCAGCGCCTGATCGGCTACCAGCGCGCCTTCGAGCTGACCTTGAGCGGCCGGGTGATCGACGCCGAGGAGGCGAAGGCGTACGGCATCGTGCTGGAAGTGACCGAGCCCGAGGCGCTGATGGAGACCGTGGGCGAGCTCGCCGCCCGCATCGCCGCCCAGCCGCCCAAGGCGACGCGCCTCACCAAGCGGCTGATGAAGATGGCCCAGCGCACCGAGCTCAAGGACTTCCTGGATCTCTGCGCGGTCTTCCAGGGCATGTGCCACAACGAGCCCGAGCACCTGGAGGCGGTCAGCGCCATGCTGGAGAAGATGGCGAAATAGCGGCTTTTGATCGGTTCATCGCACTTTAGCGTGAACATGTTTGGCAGGTTTGATGGTGGGAGGCCGCGGTTCGACGTCTCGGCTCTGCCGGCGGTGCGACGCTTCGACGAAGGCGCCGCAGGCGCCCCATGGGTAGCGCTGCGCGCTACTTCGCGAGCTGAAGTCGAAGCGTCGAACCGTCCCTCCCACACAGATCTCGTTCACGCCAGTCTGCGAAGAGTCTTTTTATCGCGGCTTTGTATCAGGCACCAAGGCGCCCGGCTTCCGCCGGGCGTCGTCGTTCGGGAAGAAAAGACTTGTCGACGAGCGGCCCGGCTGGCGATGCTGAAGGCATCCATTCATACAGGGACGTGACTCCATGGCCGACAGCACCCTGGTCTTCATCGTGCTCGGGCTGACCCTTGCCGCCTTCGTCTGGGGGCGCTTTCGCTACGATCTGGTGGCGCTGGCCGCGCTGTTGGGCTCGGTGATGCTGGGGCTGGTGCCGGGGGAGGAGGCCTTCCTGGGCTTCGGGCATCCGGCGGTGATCACCGTGGCGGCGGTGCTGGTGCTCAGCCGCGGCTTCGAGCGCTCCGGGGTGGTGGACGTCATCGCCGAGCAGGTGCTCAAGGTGGGGGACCGGCTCTTCCTGCAGCTGGCCGCGCTGACCGGCACCGTGGTGGTGCTATCCGGTTTCATGAACAACGTCGGCGCGCTGGCGCTGCTGCTGCCGGTGGCCATGCGCCTGGCCCGGGAGCACGACGCCTCCCCCTCGGTCCTGCTGATGCCGCTGGCCTTCGGCTCGCTGCTGGGGGGGCTGACCACCCTGATCGGTACCCCGCCCAATATCATCATCGCCAGCTACCGCGGCTCGGTGACCGGCGAGAATTTCGGCATGTTCTCCTTTACGCCGGTCGGGGTCGCGGTGGCCCTGGCGGGGCTCGCCTTTATCCTGCTGATCGGCTGGCGCCTGGTCCCCCAGCGCGCCGGCAAGGCCTCCACGGAGGCGATGTTCGATACCGCCAACTACCTGGTGGAGCTGCGGGTCGGCGAGGAGTCCAAGGCCAAGGGCCTGACCCTGCGCGAGCTGCAGCGGGAACTCGAGGAGACCATCCCGGTGCTGGCGGTGGTGCGCGACGACAAGCGCCGCGCCGGCCATACCTTCTTCGGCACCCTCCAGGAGGGTGACATCCTGCTGATGGAGGCGGGCCCCGAGGAGATGAAGCTGCTGGAGGGCAAGGCAGGCCTGCGCCTGGGCAAGGAGGCCGACGACGAGGAGCAGGAGGCCAAGGATAAGAAGACCGAGGATGAGGCGAAGAGGAGCGAGAAGGCCGTGCATCAGCCGCCCAGTGAGCGCCTGGTGGCGGAGAAAGCCCAGAGCAGGGGGGAGAAGGACAAGAAAGACAAGGAAGACAGGAAGAGCGGCGTGGACACCGAAGGGCTCCAGCTGGCGGAGGCGGTGGTGCGCAACGACTCCATGATGGTCAACCGCACCGTCACTCAGCTGCGCCTGCACAACCAGTTCGGGCTGCATCTGGTGGCGGTGGCTCGGGACGGCGGCCGCCTCAAGCAGCGCCTGCGCGAGATCCGCTTTCGCCCCGGCGATGTGCTGCTGCTGCAGGGGGGAGAGAGTGAGCTTACCGAGAGCTTCGCTCTGCTGGGCTGCCTGCCGCTCGCCAGCCGAAACCTGACCCTGGGCCAGCCGCGCATGCTGCTGGCGTCTCTGGGCATCTTCGCCGCGGCCATTCTCGCCATCATGTTGGGGCTGCTGCCGGCGGCGGTGGCGCTTTCCAGCGCGGCCCTGCTGGCGCTGCTGGTGGGGGTATTGCCCCTGCGCGAGGGCTATCAGGCCATCGACGGGCCGGTGATCGTGCTGCTGGGGGCCATGATTCCGGTGGGCCAGGCGCTGGAGACCAGCGGCGGCGCGGCGCTGATCGCCGAGGCGATGCTTGCGTGGGGGAGCGAGTGGCCGGTGATAGCGACCCTGGTGGGACTCTTCGTGCTCTCCATGGTGCTTTCCAATATCGTCAACAATGCCGCGGCGGCGCTGCTGATGGCGCCCATTGCGGCAAGCCTGGCACGCGGCTTCGATGCCTCCCTGGATCCCTTCCTGATGGTGGTGGCGGTGAGTGCCTCCTGCGCCTTCCTGACCCCCATCGGACATCAATCCAACACGCTGGTGATGGGCCCCGGCGGCTACCGATTCGGCGACTACTGGAAGCTCGGACTGCCGCTCTCCCTGGTGGTACTGGCAGTGGCCATTCCCATGATCCTGCTGGTCTGGCCGTTGTGACGCCTGGCCTGGGCCAACGACCTGGCGGCCTCCGTGCGCGAACTATGGCGGGCCGGCAAGCCCCGGGTGGGTCTTCGTAACTCTGATAACATTTATTAACTCTGTAGCAACAAATCGCCGGGCCATTTCTTGCCCGCAGGCAAGAAATGACCCGATTTTCAGGCAATGTATTGCCTGGAAGAAGGCCTGTGAGCACGGAGGGTTTTCGTAGGTATTTGATTATTTTGTATTTTACTGATATTGGCATGGTCCCTGCCCCTTGTTGGGTGTCCACAGGACACTCTCTTTCATACCGTCAAGGAGCAGACTCATGCCGACACCTTGCTATATCAGCATCCACGGTCAGACCCAGGGCCATATCACTGCGGGCGCCTTCACCCCGGACTCCGTGGGCAATATCTACGTGGAAGGCCACGAAGATGAGATGCTGGTGCAGGAGTTCAAGCACATCGTCACCGTGCCCACCGACCCGCAGTCCGGCCAGCCTTCCGGCCAGCGTGCCCACAAGCCGTTCATCTTCACCGTGGCCCTCAACAAGGCCGTGCCGCTGCTCTACAACGCCCTGGCCTCCGGCGAGATGCTGCCGAATGTCGAGCTGAGGTGGTACCGCACCTCCGTGGAGGGCCGTCAGGAGCACTTCTTCACCACCACCCTGACCGACGCCACCATCGTCGACATCAACCTGCACATGCCCCATGCCCAGGACCTGACCAAGGCTGAGTTCACGCAGCTGATGGATGTTTCCCTGGCCTACCGCAAGATCGACTGGGAGCACACCGTGGCGGGTACCTCCGGGTCCGACGACTGGCGCGCCCCGCTGGAATCATAAGCGCCCAGATGGCCGCCTGTGGGCGGCCATCGTCTTGGCCGTTGACGCCAGGGCGCCTCGCCGCGCCCTGGCATCAGCGGCTCGAGTGACCCCATTGGACACGCCGCGTCCACATCGCGCGGCAACCGTACCGACTTCCAGGAGGGAAGACGCCGCATGGCCCATGCAAGCGGACTGCAGTTCACCTTGACCCTGCCCGGGGGCGAGGATGTGGCGGTCATCGACTTCACCTATCGCGAGGCCCTCTCCGCCCCCTTCGAGCTCGGGGTGACCCTGGCCAGCCGCGACCCGGAGATCGCCCCCGCCGACACGCTCGATCGCAACGCTACCCTGACGGTCTGGCAGGACGGCGAGCCGCTACGCCGCGTCCACGGCATCGTCAGCGAGTTCGGCCGCGGCGACCGCGGCCACCGCCGCACCTTCTACACCCTGGTCATCCGCCCGGCGCTGTGGCGCCTGGGCCTGCGCCACAACTCGCGGATCTTCCAGGACACCCCGCCCCAGGACATCCTCGCCACCCTGTGCGATGAGCGCGGCCTGACGGACGTGGCCTTCGCCCTGACCCGCGAGCCCGCCGAGCGCGAGTTCTGCGTGCAGTACCGCGAGACCGACCTGGCCTTTCTCCAGCGCCTGGCCGCCGAGGAGGGGCTCGTCTACCTCCATGAGTTCGAGAATGCCGAAGGCGGCGCCCACCGGCTGGTGTTCATCGATGCCACCCAGCTGCTGCCCAGGGTGGGGGAGCGCACCTACCACGGCCGGGCCGGCGGCACCCCGCCGCGGCGCCATATCCGCAAGCTGCGCCAGGTGTCGCGGGTGCGCCCGGCGTCGGCGATGCTCAAGGACTACACCTTCAAGAACCCGGCCTACGACCAGCTTCACGAGCACCCGGCGCCGGACCTCGGCGAGCACGCCCAGCGGGAGGACTACGAGCACTTCGACTACCCCGGCCGCTACAAGGCCGATGCCTCGGGGGTGCCCTTCACCCGGGTGCGCCTGGAGGCGCTGCGCGCCGAGGCCAATACCGCCCAGGCCGAGAGCGACCTGCCGGAACTGGCCCCGGGAATGTGCTTCACCCTCACCGACCACGATATCGACGCCCTCAACCGCGACTGGCAGGTGGTGGCGGTGGTGCATCATGGCGAGCAGCCCCAGGCCCTGGAGGAGGATGGCGTCGCCCAGGGGGAGGCGGCTGGCCAAGGCCAGATGACCCGCTATTATAACGAGCTGGTGCTGGCCCCCGCTGAGCGCGTCTGGCGCCCCGAGCCCCCCGTCCGGCCGCGGGTCGACGGCCCCCAGGTGGCCGTCGTGGTCGGCCCCGAGGGCGAGGAGATCCACTGCGACGAACACGGCCGGGTCAAGGTGCAGTTCCCCTGGGACCGCTACGCCGAGCCCGATACCGCCGGGGCTGGCGGCGAAGCCGCTGAAAGAGGGGCCAGTGCCTGGATTCGGGTCAGCCAGGGCTGGGCCGGCGGCGGCTACGGCGCCATGGCCATTCCGCGCATCGGCCACGAAGTGATCGTCTCCTTCCTGGAGGGCGACCCAGACCAGCCGATCATCACCGGGCGCACCTATCACGCGGTCAACACCCCGCCCTATGCGCTGCCCGCGCACAAGACCCGCACCGTGCTGCGCACCCAGAGCCACAAGGCGGAAGGCTTCAACGAGCTGCGCTTCGAGGATGCGACCGACGCCGAGCAGATCTGGCTGCACGCCCAGAAGGACCTGGAGCTGCTGACCCTCAACGACCGCACCGAGACCATCCGCCGCGACAGCCGCCTCACCGTCGAGCGCCACCGCCTCGGCGAGATCCACGGCGACGACCACCTCACCGTGCACGGTCAGCGTCACACCCAGGTGAAGGGCGAGGGCGGTCAGCACCTCACCGTGCACGGCAGCCTGCACCTCGAGGCCGGCCAGGCCTGGCTGACCGAGAGCGGCCGCGAACTGCATATCAAGGCCGGCCAGAAGGTCGTGCTCAATGCCGGCCGCGAGATCACCCTCAAGGCTGGCGGCAGCTTTATCAAGCTCGATGCCTCCGGGGTGACCATCGTTGGCCCCTGGATCAAGGTCAACGCCGGCGGCAGCCCCGGCACGGGCAGCGGCCAACAGGCTGAGCCGCCGCACCTGCCCGGCGAGGCCACCCCCGAACGCAGCGACGACGTGACGCTGCGGGCGCATCAGCAGGCCCTACTCGACGGTGAGGTCAGTGAAGCGCTCAGTGCCGCCGAGCGGCTGCAACAGCAAGCCGACGCCCACCTGGCGCAAGCCGACCGGCTGCGTGAGGCCCTGAATGACGACCCCAACGACAGATCGCTGGACGACGCCGAAGCGCTGTATGCCGAGGTCGAGCGACTGATCGGCGACACCCAGGTGCAGAAAGACGCCCTGATGGACGCCGCCAGGGAGGGGCACCTCGGCGGCAACGACCTCTTCGACAGCCATTTCCTCGTCGACGAAGCGGCACAGCGTGCCAATGACCTGCGCCAGGAAGCCGAGCGGCAGGTGCGTTACGCTTCCTCGTCTGGCCAGGCGACTCGGGCGGTAGGGACGTTCGCCGCCGAGGTCTTCACGCCCTACGGCACCGCGGTGGACGCCCAGGATACCTATCAGCTGTGGGGCGAGGGGCGTTATGGCGCCGCGACGGGCATGGCCGCGCTCACGGCGGTATCGGTCGTGCCCGGCGTCCGGGCCGTGCGCAAAGTGGGTGAAGCCGGCGACGGTGTGCGCAGCGGCACCCGCAGATCGGACAGTGCAGGCATGCGCCCTGGGCGATTGCCAGCGCCCCAGGGGGCGCTCACCCCGGACGACTTCTCGCAGTACGCCGGCCTCAATCATCGCCGGGCGGCGGCGGGCGAGCACAATGCCCACCTGCTGATGCAAGAGAGAGGGTTTACGCCGGTGGGCAGTACCAACGGCCGGTACACGCCCGGCGCCCAAGGTATCGATGGGGTATACCGTAACACCAACCCACCGCCGGAATTCGTGATTACCGAGGCCAAGTGTAATCGGGCGCGCTTGGGCAAGACTGCTACTGGCCATCGGCAGGCGAGCAACGATTGGATCTTGGAGAATGACAGTCAGCGCCTGCGCAGTGCAGGCCTCAGCGAATCGGAAGTGCGCCGGATACAAGATGGACTCCGACTGGAGGACCCCAGCGTCGTCGAGAAACAGCTGATCCGTAATCTGCCGGACGGTAGTATGCAGGTTAGAACGCTGGACAAAGGCGGCTATGTATCCGGCACACCTACTGGGATTTAATGGAGGTACTAATGATTAGAGATCCGCTTAAGCCAAAAACGTACTTTGATGAACGAATTGCCTTTAAGCAGGAGTGCCTTGAGGAGGATGTTGGTCGACTTGCCAATCTTGAAAAATTCAAACCATCTGTACGTATGAATCTAGCGATTGGTATTGTTGATCAGACCCTAAGCCTGCTGATTCTTCGCTACTCCCGAGGTGATGCGATTACCGAGATGCGTGGCGAGGTACAGCAACTACTGACCTACCGTAAGCTGCAGAAGGAGTTCGCCGATGCGCTGCCCGATGTAGAGCAGCCGGATCGGGTGATGTGGGAGCGGGTTACGCAAGGCCGTTACGAAGTATTTATGAATTGGCTGGCCTTTGCGGTGAGCGTGGGCATGGAGCAGGCCTATTTCCAGGAGACCCTGGCGCTGATGGATAACGCCGGGCTGGATGCGCTATTCGATCGTATCTGCGTTCAATTGGGCGATATCAACCGTCCGGTGGCGGATACGCTGCTCTACAAGAAGCACTATGCACCGTTGTTGAAGGTGCTGGATGCCGAACCGGCTGAGCGGCCAGCCTTGATGAAGGCCTTCCTGGATAACTGGTACGATAACCGCAAGGGCCTTCCTGGCTATGACTTGCATCTTTGTAGCCCTGATGGCTACTACGGCTACTGGTGCTTCGAAGCTGCCCTGGTGGTCAAGCTGTTCGATATCGATGACAGTTCTTTCCGTGACCACCGCTACTACCCCGCCGCCCTGGTGCATGGAGACTGAGCATGCTGCGTGATACCCGCCGCTCGGCCGCGTACTTCGACGAGCTGTTACCCGAGTTCGACGAGGGCATCGAAGAGACCCAGCAGGCGCTGGATGCCGGCAATTTCGTGCTGCCCGATGAACAGGTGGACGCTGCCCATCAGCTCTATGAGCTGGCCATCCTGCGGGCGGTGGCTCACTACTCCAGCGGTGCCAGCCCGGCCGAACTGGCGCCGTTGGTGGCCGAGATCCTGCCGCTGCGCCAACAGCTCTCGGCGGTGGCGGATCGGTTGCCGGCCGGCCAGCAGGTCTACCGCCAGCCCTTCGAGGTCTTCGGCGGCCAGGGCAAGGCCTGTGGCTCGGCCAATATCAACCGCTATATCTACGCCCTGTGGTGGCTGGGCCTGCTGGTCGCCACCGACGCCGACGAGGCGCATCTTCAGCAGGCGCTGGCCTGTATCGGCAACACCGGACGCGATGCACTGCTGGACCGCATCGCCGCCCGGCTGGGCCGCCCGCCCGAGACGCCTGCCGAGGAGCTGCGCTATCCCGCCCTCTATCGTCCCCTGCTGGCCGCCTTCGATGCCGAGCCCGCCACACAGCAGACGCTGCTCGGGGTGTTCCTCGATCAGTGGTATGTGCAGTGCCAGGAGGCCGACTGGTACGACAACCACCTGTGCGATTGCGAGTTCGTCTACACCGACTATTACGTCGGCTACTGGAGCTTCGAGGCGCTGCTGGTCGCCCGGCTGCTGGGAGTAGACGACCAGGCGCTACGCGACCATGAGCATTATCCGGGGGATTTGAGCCAGCAACCTTAACGCCGGCGGCAGCCCGAGCGCGTTCGGGTCGCCCGGAGACGCCGCGGCGGCCCGGCGAGGCCATCCCCGAACGCAGCGACGACGTGACGCTCAAGGCGCATCAGCAGGCCCTGATCGACGATGAGATGGTCAGCTACAACCCCGGTGAGGAAGCGGGCCGTGTGGTCAGCAGCCATTGGGATAACGCCAAGGCAGCCACCAGGACCGCCTGGGAGGCGCTGCCATTCACCAGCGACGACGACGCCACGAAAGCCGCCCGAGGCCGTGTCGTGCAAGGTACCCAAGACGCCTACCAGGGGCTGCGCACCCTGTCAGGGCAGAGTGCGATATCTCTGGCCAAAAGCAGCTTCAGCCTGCGCAGCGGTGATATCGAGCCCACCCTTCTGGAGAGGTCGAGTTGCGTCGCCTCGCCGTGGCCGTCAACGGCCTTATCGACGGGCTGTGGATCGAGGAGCGCTGCCGGCGGAGACGCTGGAGAGTCGCGGGCTCCAGGCCACTGGCCTGGATGCCGCCTCGCGGCTGCTCGGCCTCAGGCTCGGCGAGCCTCTCTCGGTTGAGTGACCGACCGCAGAAACGCCGGTGCCCCGGCGCTGGGCCGGGGCGTGGGGAGTGGCAGCGTCAGGCGGCGTGGTGGCGCAGCACCTTGCTTTTGTCGATGACGAAGGCGTCGTACTCGAAGTCGTCCACCGTGAGCAGCTCCAGCACCTCCGCTTCGCGCTGGCGCATGAAGACGGCATCGTCTTCGCTGATCAGGCCGGCCTTGAGGGCCTCCTCGACACGCTGCTCCGGATGCAGCGCCTCCACCGGGATCTCACCCTTGGCATAGGCCTTGTTGACCGTGCGGTAGAGCGCCTCGGCGCGCTCCTGAGTCGCCAGCAGGGCGTTGTAGTGGGCCAGGGGGTTATCCTCGGCGCCATCGTTGCCGTCCCACGTCTCACGCAGCAGTTTCGTGCGCAGGGCGGTATCGCGGGAGACGGCCTGGGCAATGGTACGGGCCAGGTCGTCGTGGGGGCGCTTGAAGCGCTTGCCCCGCGGCATGACCACCACGCGCAGCACCCGGGCGAGGGCCCGGTTTGGCAGGTTGTCGAACAGTTCGTCCAGTGCCTGCTCGGCGCGGCCCAGCAGCAGCTGACAGGCGTAGTGGAAGAGCGCCGCCTCGTCCTCGACCTTGTCGCCTTCGTGCCACTGCTTGATCACCATAGAGGCCAGGTAGAGGTTGGAGAGCACGTCGCCGAGGCGCGCCGAGAGCATTTCGCGCTGCTTGAGGGTCGAGCCGAGGCTGGCCATGGCGGCGTCGGCACAGAGACCGAAGCCGGCGGAGAGCCGGGCGACCTCCTTGGCATAGGGAGCAGCGGTGGCGTCGAAGGGGACATCGGACTTGCCAAGCCCCAGCCCCTGGGTGAGGGCGCGGGCGGCGTTGCCGAAGATCAGGCCGGCATGCCCGAAGAACGCCTTGTCGAAGGCCTGGAGGTCATCGGCGTCCTTGGCGGCCAGCTCCTCCAGCACGTAGGGGTGACAGCGAATCGCCCCCTGACCGAAGATCATCAGGTTGCGGGTCATGATATTGGCGCCTTCCACGGTGATCGCCACCGGGTTGGCGCTGTAGCCTATCCCCAGGTAGTTGCGCGGCCCCAGGGTCACCGCCTTGCCGCCGTGGATATCCATGGCATCGGCGAGGACCACCCGCTGGTACTCGGTGAGCTGGCTCTTGAGGATCGCCGAAGGCACCGCCGGCTTCTCGCCACGGTCGATGGTGTTGGCGGTTTGGTAGACCGCGGCCTGAGCGATATAGCCCAGCGCGCTCATGCGCGCCAGCGGCTCCTGAATGCCTTCCATCTCGGCCACCGGTACGTTGAACTGGCGACGGATGCGGGCAAAGCCCCCGCTCCAGCCGATGGCGTAGCGGGCGGTGCCGGTGGCGCCGGAGGGTAGGGTGATGCAGCGGCCGATGGAGAGGCACTCCACCAGCATGCGCCAGCCCTGGCCGATCATCTCGGTGCCGCCGATAATGGTGTCGAGCGGCACGAAGACGTCCTTGCCCTTGATCGGGCCATTCAGGAAGGGACTGCCAATGGGGTGGTGGCGGCGGCCGATCTCCATGCCCTGGGTATTACGTGGCACCAGCGCCAGAGTGATACCGCGGTCTTCTTCCTCGCCGAGCAGGTGCTCGGGGTCGAACAGGCGAAACGCCAGGCCCACCACCGTGGCGATGGGCGCCAGGGTGATCCAGCGCTTCTCGAAGTTGAGACGCACGCCGAGCACTTCCTTGCCGTCGATCACCTGCTTGCAGACCACGCCGGTGTCGGGCAGCGAGGTGGCGTCACTGCCGGCACGGGGACCGGTGAGACCGAAGCAGGGGATCTCGCGGCCGTCGGCCAGGCGCGGCAGATAGTGGTTCTTCTGCTCATCGGTGCCGTACTTGAGCAGCAGCTCGCCCGGACCCAGCGAGTTGGGCACGCCCACGGTGACCATCAGGGTCTCGTTGACCGAGAGCTTCTGCAGTACCAGGGACTGCGCCTTGGCAGAGAAGCCCAGGCCCCCGTACGCCTTCGGGATGATCATGCCGAAGTAGCGCTCCTGCTTGAGGTGGTCCCAAAGCGGCTGGGGCAGGTCGGCACGCTCCTTGGCGATGTCCCAGGCGTTGCACATGCCGGCGGCCACGGCGCACTGGTTGTCGAGGAAGGCACGCTCTTCGTCGGTCAGCCCCTCGTCCTTGTAATCGAGCAGGGCCTGCCAGTTGGGCTTGCCGGTGAACAGCTCACCGTCCCAGGCCACGCTGCCGGCTTCCAGGGCGACCCGCTCGGTGTCGGAGACCTTGGGCGAGACTTTCTTGAACATGGCGAACAGCCGCGGGGTCAGCCACTTGCCGCGCAGCGCCGGCAGCCCGGCCGCGGCCACAGCCGCTGCGCCGAGCAGCAGCAGCAAGCCCAGCAGCGTGGAGGCGACGAGCAGGCTGGCCAGGCCGGTGACGGCCAGCACGCCCAGGGCGGGAAGGGCGCCCGCCTCGCGGCGCATCACGGTGAGCAGGCCGCCAAGGGCCACGATCAGCAGGATCAGGGTGAGCATGAAACGACTCCGGTGGTGGTGGAACGCAAGCATTCGAACAGATGTTTGAATTCTTGCAGGTTAGCTCACTTTAATGCAACCGGCCAGCATCACAAAAACGGACTCTTCGCACTTTAGCGTGAACATGTTTGGCAGGCTTTATGGTGGGAGGCCGGCTCTGCCGGCGGTGCGACGCTTCGACGAAGGCGCCGCAGGCGCCCCTTGGGTAGCGCTGCGCGCTACTTCGTCGAAGCGTCGAACCGGAGCTGAAGTCGAGGCGTCGAACCGTCCCTCCCACAAAGCGAGTTCACGCCAGTCTGCGAAGAACCCAAAAATGCCCCGCGCTGCAGGGCAGGGCGGGGCGCAGTGGTAATGCTTGACCGGCTTTCTCAGTCGAGGCGGCGCTGGGGCTCTTCCCGGGCCGGGGCGCCATCCGCCACGTAGTAGGGGGCGTCGCTTGGCGGCAGCGGTTCGCGGCCGCGGATCCGGTCGGCGATCTTCTCGGCCAGCATGATGGTCGGGGCGTTGAGGTTGCCGGTGGGGATCAGCGGGAAGAGCGAGGCGTCCACCACCCGCAGCCCCTCCAGGCCGTGCACGCGGCCCTGGCCGTCCACCACGGCGTCGTCGCCTTCGCCCATCCGGCAGCTGCCGCAGGGGTGGTAGGCGGTCTCGGCGTGGGCGCGCACGAAGGCGTCCAGCTCGGCATCGGACTGGACGTCCGGCCCCGGCGAGATCTCCCGGCCGCGGTAGGGATCGAAGGCGGGCTGATTGATGATCTCGCGAGTCAGGCGAATGGCGTCGCGAAACTCCTGCCAGTCCTTCTCGGTGGACATGTAGTTGAACAGGATGCTGGGCGCCGCATTTGGGTCTCGGGAGGTGAGGCGGATGCGACCGCGGCTCTCCGAGCGCATGGAGCCGACGTGGGCCTGGAAACCATGGGCCTGCACCGCGCTCTTGCCGTTGTAGCTGATGGCGATGGGCAGGAAATGGTACTGCAGGTTGGGCCACGCCTCCTGGTCGTTGCTGCGGATAAAGCCTGCCGCCTCGAACTGGTTGCTGGCCCCGATGCCCTTGCCCAGCAGCAGCCACTCGGCGCCGATCTTCGGCTGGTTGTACCACTTGAGTGCCGGGTAGAGGGAGATCGGCTGCTTGCACTCGTACTGGATGTACATCTCCAGGTGATCCTGGAGGTGGGCGCCGACGCTGTCGTTGACCTGCACTGCCTCGATGCCGAACTCCTCTAGCACCTCGGCTGGCCCCACCCCGGAGCGCTGCAGGATCTGCGGCGAGGCGATGGCGCCGGCGCAGAGCAGCACCTCGCGGCGGGCATGCACTTGCTGCGTCTTGCCGCGCCGCAGATAGCGCACCCCTGTGGCTCGCTTGCCCTCGAACTCGATAACGTCGGTGGTGGCGCGGGTCTCGATGGTGAGATTGTCGCGCCCCTTGGCCATGTCGAGATAGCCCCGTGCCGTGGAGGCGCGCCGGCCCTCGGGGGTCACGAAGCGGTCCATGGGGCCGAAGCCCTCCTGCTGGTAGCCGTTGACGTCCTCGGTCTCCGGGTAGCCGGCCTGCTTACCCGCCTCGATAAAGGTGCGATAGAGGGGGTTGTTGCCCGCCTTGGGGGTGGTCACGCTGATCGGGCCATCGTCGCCGTGGTAGGCGTTGGCGCCGATATCGCGGCTCTCGGCCTTCTTGAAGTAGGGCAGGCAGTCGGCGTAGGTCCAGTCCTCGAGCCCGGGCGCCTTGGCCCAGCCGTCGTAGTCCAGGGCGTTGCCGCGGATATAGCACATGCCGTTGATCAGCGAGGAGCCGCCCAGCCCCTTGCCGCGGCCGCACTCCATGCGCCGATCGTCCATGTGGGGCTCGGGGTCGGTCTCGAAGGCCCAGTTGTAGCGCTTGCCCTGCAGCGGGAAGGCGAGCGCCGCCGGCATCTGGGTGCGGAAGTCGAAGCGGTGGTCGGGGCCGCCGGCCTCCAGCAGCAGGACGGTGGTATCGGCATCTTCGGTGAGCCGGGCGGCCAGCACGTTGCCGGCGGAGCCGGCGCCGATGATGACATAGTCGAATTCACGAATCTGGGACATAACATCTCTCAACTAGAACGCGAGGGAAGTGGCCTGCTGCCATATGCAAGGAGTGCCGGTCTGAGGCGAGTGCTGCTGGCTGCAGCGAGGGGCGCCGGGGACAAGCCGAAGAGGAGGTCCTACGCCATGGATGGCGTAGGTAGCGCCCAGGGAAGGGTTCATAGCGCCTCCTCAAAGGCTTGTCGACGGATCAGCCCCGAGCGGTACCCGCTCGCTGGGATGGCCGGGGGCGTATTTTTCCTGTCAGAACACCGACTCGAACGGTCCCATCTCCACCTGTACCGACTTGGTCTGGGTGTAGTGGGCCAGCGTCTCGACGCCGTTCTCGCGGCCGATGCCGGACTGCTTGTAGCCCCCCACCGGCATCTCGGCCGGCGACTCGCCCCAGGTGTTGATCCAGCAGATGCCCGCCTCGAGGCGATGAATGGTGCGGTGTGCCCGGGCGAGGCTCTCGGTGAAGACGCCGGCCGCCAGGCCGTAGTGGGTGTCGTTGGCGCGGCGAATCACCTCCTCTTCCTCGTCGAAGCTGAGGATCGCCATCACCGGGCCGAAGATCTCCTCGCGCACGATGCGCATATCATCGGTGCAGTCGGTAAAGACGGTGGCCGGCGCCCAGGCGCCGCCGGCGAAGTCGCCCTCGGCAAGCGGCTCGCCGCCGATCAGCACCGCCGCGCCGTCCTGCTTGCCGTACTCGAGATAGGTGAGCACCTTGGCCTGGTGTTCGAAGCTCACCAGCGGGCCGAAGTTGACGCTGTGATCGAGCGGGTCACCGGCGCGGATGCGCCCCACGCGCTCTACGATCTTCGCCTCGAAGTCGGCCTTCACCGTCGCCTCGACGAACACCCGGGTGCCGTTGGTGCAGATCTGGCCGCTGGAGTAGAAGTTGGCCATCATGGCGGCGTCGGCAGCGCGGTCGAGGTCGGCATCGGCGAAGACGATCAGCGGCGACTTGCCGCCCAGCTCCATGGTCACCTCCTTGAGGGTGGAGCCACCGGCTGCGGCCATCACCTGCTTGCCGGTACCCACTTCGCCGGTGAACGACACCTTGGCAATGCCGTCGTGCTCGGTGAGCATGGCGCCTACGCGACCGTCGCCGTGCACGACGTTGAAGACGCCGTCGGGCAGGCCCGCCTCGGTGAAGATCTCGGCCAGCTTCGCGGCGGTCAGCGGGGTCACTTCGCTGGGCTTGAAGACCACGGCATTGCCGGCCGCCAGCGCCGGGGCGGCCTTCCAGCAGGCGATCTGGAGCGGATAGTTCCAGGCCCCGATAGCGCCGATCACCCCCAGGGGCTCGCGGCGGGTGTAGACGAAGGAGGATTCACGCAGCGGAATCTGGGCTCCCTCGATGGCGGGCGCCAGGCCGGCATAGTACTCGATGGTGTCGGCTCCGGTGGCGATGTCCACGGCGGCGGTCTCGCTGATTGGCTTGCCGGTGTTGCGGGTCTCGAGCTCGGCCAGCTCATCGTTGCGCTCTCTCAGCAGCGCCGCAGCGCGCTGCAGGATGCGCCCGCGCTGCATGCCGGTCATGGCAGCCCAGACCTTCTGGGCCGCTTCGGCGGCGGCCACGGCGCGATCCACGTCGCAGGCCGAGGCGTGCTGGACCTTGGCCAGTCGGCGACCGTTGAAGGGGTTGATGACGTCGAAGGTCTCGCCGGAGCTTGCCGCTACGTGGCGGCCGTCGATATAGAGAGGCTGTGCATCGCAGGTTGCCATGGGGATCTCCTGTCAAGAAGTGGGTAGGGGTTCGTAAGCGGCCAGCAGCTGGTTGAGGTAGTTGTGGGCCAGGCGTCTTGCCCGGTCGGCATCCAGCCCCTCGGGAGTGAGAGCGCCGCGCAACCATAGGCCATCGATCATTGCCGCCAGGCCGCGGGCGGCGTCCCGCGCATCCTCGCGTGGCATCAGGCGGCGGAACTGATGGCAGAGATTGGCGTAGAGGCGGCGATCATTGACCTGCTGCAGGCGGGCCAGCTGTGGTGCGTGCATGCTGCTGGCCCAGAACGCCAGCCAGGTCTTAGCCACGGGCCCGGTCACCTGGCTGCTGTCGAAGTTGCCGTCGATGATGGCGCCAAGGTGGGCCCGCGGCGAGCCATGGGCCAAGGCGCGTCGCCGCACCGCCACGGCATCGCCAAGATCGGTTAGGATCTGTCGCATGGTGGCCTCGAGCAGTCCGTCCTTGCCGCCGAAGTAGTGGCTGATGATGCCGGCGGAGACGCCGGCGTGACGCGCGATGCGCGCTACCGTGGCATCGGCGAGGCCGACCTCGTCGATGGCGGCCATGGTGGCCCGGATCAGCTGCTGGCGGCGAATCGGTTCCATTCCAACCTTGGGCACCGTGAAGACTCCTGTGCATGCTTGGCCCTGTTCCGGCGTTGCCGGATCGATGGCGACCAGAATGCCATTTTTTTATTGAACGTTCAATCAATAAAAACTCGCTGCCGTCGCCGACTTGCCAGTGAGGCATGCCTCGGGCATAATCTCGCTCCGTCGACGCTCACACAGGCTGTGACCGCTTCGATAAAGGCTACGTAGCTCAGCTGGTTAGAGCACATCACTCATAATGATGGGGTCCCCTGTTCGAATCAGGGCGTAGCCACCAGACTCGCAACAAGGCGCCCACTCGGTCCAACCGGGTGGGCGCCTTGCGTTGCGGGGTGAGGTGGTCGAGCGCAGGGGCGGTAGGGCTAGGTTGTGGCTCCCGGGACTTGACCTTGTCGCCGCGTTACGTATACTACGCCCCGTGTTCGCGGTCGTTCCCCGATAGCTCAGTTGGTAGAGCAAATGACTGTTAATCATTGGGTCGCAGGTTCGAGTCCTGCTCGGGGAGCCAAACAACGCGGATGCTGAGTTTCGGTGCCATTCCTCGATAGCTCAGTTGGTAGAGCAAGTGACTGTTAATCACTGGGTCGCAGGTTCGAGTCCTGCTCGAGGAGCCATCGGCATCCCCCTGCCAGGCAGCATCGGTCTCGTGCCGTTGTGCCACCTTGTTCCCGGATAGCTCAGTTGGTAGAGCAAGTGACTGTTAATCACTGGGTCGCAGGTTCGAGTCCTGCTCCGGGAGCCATCTTCCTGCGATTCCGTCCTTTCGCATCGGCTTCTTTCTTCTGCTCCGATGTGATGCTGAGATCCGTTCCGGCAGACTGCCTCCACAGGTCTAGCAGTTTTCCCGCGTGATTTGTCCGTGCTTCGAGTGTGACGACGGCGCCGCTTGCTTGCGTGCCCGGCCTGTTGCGCGCCTGAGTGGCAGCGCCACGAAGCCGGCCCCTGCCGAAGCAAGGGCCGGTGGTGGCGAGAGGGGTTAGCGGCGTGCGGCCAGCCGCTGCTGGCTGAGTTCCGCGTAGTCAGCGAGGATCTCAGCCGCCTCGATGACCTGCACCCGCTCGACGGGCTCCTCCTCGTCGGCATCCTCGCCGCGGGCATCGATCCACTCCTCGAGCAGCTCGAGGCCGAGGGCCTCGCGTCGCTGGTTCTCCAGGGCCAGCTGTTCGGCCTCCTGCGCTTCGGCCTCTTGCTGGCGCTGCTCACGGTCGAGACTGACGCTGGTATGTTCCTCACGCAGCTGGCGAGCCAGGTCGGCGCGGCGCTCCAGGTAGACGAAGTTGGGGCGCGTGTCGGCCCGCTCGCGGTGACGTGACCTAAGGGTTTCCATGTACTCCCAGGGCTCGCCGTAGTGGCGGTACTGCACTTCCTGGACGGTATCCCATTCCAGGGCGTTATCCAGGCTGCTCTCACCGATCCGCTCGGGGTCCACCAGGTTGGGGAAAAGGATGTCGGGCTCGACGCCGCGGTGCTGGGTGCTGTCGCCGGAGATGCGGTAGAACTTGGCGCGAGTGAGCTTGATCTGCCCATGGCTGAGATCGCTTAGGGTCTGCACCGTCCCCTTGCCGAAGGTGGCGTTGCCCAGCACGAGCCCGCGGCCATAGTCCTGAATGGCGCCGGCAAAGATTTCCGAGGCGGAGGCTGATAGCCGGTTGACCAGCACCGCCAGGGGGCCGTCATAGAGGGTGCCGGTCTCGGTGTCGCCATACAGGCTGATGCGGCCGCGGGCGTCGCGCACCTGGACGGTGGGGCCGCGGTCGATGAACAGGCCGATCAGCGAGTTGGCCTCCTGCAGGGCGCCGCCGCCGTTGTTGCGCAAGTCGAGCATGATGCCGTCGATCCCCTCTTCCTTGAGCTGTTCCACCTGGCGGGCGACGTCGCGGGTGGTGCTGCGGAACTCCTCTTCGCCGGCCTGCCAGGCATCGAAATCGACATAGAAGGTGGGGATGGTGATCACGCCGATACGCTTGGTCCCTTCGCTGCGGTCGATCTCGATGACCTCGCTGCGTGCGGCCTGCTCCTCCAGATCCACGGTGTCGCGGGTGATCGCGACCTCCCGGGAGCGGGTCATGTCCACGGCTTCGGCCGGCACCACATCGAGGCGAACCGTGGAGCCCTTGGGGCCGCGAATCAGCTCGACCACTTCATCCAGGCGCATGCCCACCACGTTGACCATCTCACCCTCTTCCTGGCCGACGCCGACGATGCGGTCGGCGGGTTCCAGCACGCCCGCGCGGTCTGCCGGTCCGCCGGGCACAAGGCTGACCACCTTCACGTATTCCCCGTCCGACTGCAGCATGGCGCCGATGCCTTCCAGCGACAGGCGCATCTGGATGTCGAAGGATTCGCCCTGGCGCGGCGAGAGGTATTCCGTGTGCGGGTCGATGCTGCTGGTCACTGCCGCCATGAACAGGCCGAACACGTCCTCGCCGTTGGTTTGCCGCAGCCGAGTGAGCTGGCCTTCGTAGCGCTGGCGCAGGTTGGCCTCGATCTGCTCGCTGTCCTGGCCGCTGATGTCCAGCGTCAGGGCGGCATTCTTGAGCCGCTTGTGCCACAGCTCGTCCAGCTCGCTCTCGCTGCTGGCCCAGGGGCTCTCCTTGCGGTCCAGCTCGAGCCGCTTCTGGTTGTCGTATTGGAAGTCCAGCCCGGCGTCGAGATGCTCGAGTAGCCACTCGTAGCGCGCCTCGGCACGCTCGTGATAGCGGCGATAGAGCGCGTAAGCCGGTTCCAGGTCGCCGTCAAAGAGGATGTCGTCGAAGCGCGTCTCCAGGTGACGATAGGCCTCGACGTCGCGGTCGAGCAGGAAGGCACGCTGGCCGTCGAGCACATCCAGGTAGCGCTCGAAGGCGATCTTTGACCACTCATCGTCGAGGTCGATGTCGGCGTAGTGGCCATAGCGCAGGGATTCGGCGACTTCCGCCGCCACCTGACGCTGGGCTTCGCTGGGGTGAATCTGCGCCAGGGCCACGGTGCAGGTCAGCATCAGCAGTACCAGCAGCAGGGCCGAGCGCCGAACAACGGCTAACAGGCTCATCAATGAAGCACTCCCGGTTTCGTGTACACTTCCTTCCCTAGACACGCGCAAGGCTGGCGAGTTGCGAAGGCCGATGGCGCATTGTAGCAGCTGTTACGTTATCCACAGCCCCTTGAAGAGGATCCTCATGTCCCGGGAAGCCCGTATCGAGCGACTGCTCGAGTTTTTGAAGCGATCTCCCACCCCCTGGCACGCCGTGGCCGTCATGGCCGAACGCCTGGAGGCCGCCGGCTTCCGGCGTCTCGAAGAGACGCACCCCTGGCAGCTGACCCCGGGTGAGCGGGTCTATGTGACCCGCAACGATTCCTCGATCATCGCCCTTCAGCTACCTGCAGAGGGGCTGGAGGCGCTGCGCATGATTGGCGCTCACACCGATAGCCCCGGGCTGCGGCTCAAGCCCAATGCGGCGCAGACCGCGGCCGGCTGGCTGCAGCTGGGGGTGGAGGTCTATGGCGGTGTGCTGCTGGCTCCCTGGTTCGATCGCGACCTGGGGATCGCCGGTCGGGTCCACGTGCGCCATCCCGACGGGCGCCTGGAGGGCGTCCTGCTCAACGTCGATCGGCCGGTGGCGATCGTGCCGAGCCTGGCAATCCATCTGGATCGGGAGGCCAACAACGGCCGTGCCATCAACGCCCAGACGGAGATGGCGCCGGTGCTCCTTCAGGGCGGTGAGGCGCCCGATCTGCAGCGCCTGCTCGCCGGCTGGTTGGTGGAGCAGCACGGTCTGGAGGGTGTCGAGATCCTCGATTTCGAGCTGGCCTTCCATGATACCCAGCCTCCGGCGCGTCTCGGCGTCGCGGGGGAGCTGATCGCCAGCGCGCGGCTGGACAATCTGCTCTCCTGCTTCATCGGGCTCGAGGCGCTGCTGGAAAGCGATGGGCGCCAGGGGGCGCTGCTGGTGGCCAACGACCACGAGGAGGTCGGCAGCGCGAGCGCCTGCGGCGCTCAGGGTCCCTTCCTCGGCGACGTGCTGCGGCGGGTCGCCGAGCAGCTGGGCGCCGAAGGGGAGGAGGGCGTGGTGCGCCTGGTTCAGGCATCGCGCATGATCTCCTGCGACAACGCCCATGCGCTCCATCCCAACTTCCCAGACAAGCACGATGCGGCCCATGGTCCGGCGCTCAACGGCGGGCCGGTGATCAAGGTCAACGCCAATCAGCGCTACGCCACCAACAGTGCCACCGCGGCCCTGTTCCGCGACCTGTGCCAGGAGGCCGGGGCGCCGGTGCAGACCTTCGTGACCCGGGCCGACATGGCCTGCGGTAGCACCATCGGGCCGATCACCGCCACCGAGCTCGGCGTGCCAACCCTGGACGTGGGGGTCCCCCAGTGGGCCATGCACTCGATTCGCGAGACTGCGGGCGCCGGGGACGTCGACCACCTGACCCGCGCGCTGGCGGCCTTCGTCAACCGCGCCGAGCTGGCCTGAGCCACCCGGCGGGCATAAAAAGTTCTTCGCACTTTAGCGTGAACATGTTTGGCAGGTTTTATGGTGGGAGGCCGGCTCTGCCGGCGGTTCGACGCTTCGACGAAGGCGCCGCAGGCGCCCCATCGGTAGCGCTGCGCGCTACTTCGCGAGCTGAAGCTCCCTCCCACAGGGTAAGTTCACGCCAGTCTGCGATGAACCAATAAAAAACCCGGCGCCAGAGGCGCCGGGTTTTTTTTTCGATCTCTGGTGGCTACGCCCTGATTCGAACAGGGGACCCCATCATTATGAGTGATGTGCTCTAACCAGCTGAGCTACGTAGCCGTGCAACGGGGGCGAAGTCTACGGGCTTGCCTGGGCCGCGTCAAGTGGCCTGGGCATCAAACGTTGAAGCGGAAGTGGATAACGTCGCCGTCCTGAACGACGTAGTCCTTGCCTTCCAGCCGCCACTTGCCGGCGTCCTTGGCGCCCTGCTCGCCGCCCAGGGTCACGAAGTCGTCATAGGCGATGACTTCCGCTCGGATGAAGCCCTTCTGGAAGTCGGTGTGGATCACCCCGGCGGCCTCGGGGGCGGTGGCGCCCACCTTGACCGTCCAGGCGCGCACTTCCTTGACCCCGGCGGTGAAGTAGGTCTGCAGATCGAGCAGGGCGTAGCCGGCGCGAATCACCCGGTCGAGCCCCGGCTCGGCCATGCCCATCTCGTCAAGGAACATGGCGCGCTCCTCGTCATCGAGTTCGGCGATCTCGGCCTCGATCTGGTTGCACACCGGCACCACCACGGCGCCCTCCTCGGCGGCGATCTCATTGACCACCTCCAGGTAGGGATTGTCCTCGAAGCCGTCCTCATTGACGTTGGCGATGTACATGGTCGGCTTGAGCGTCAGGAAGCCGAAGCTCTTGAGCTGCTTCTTCTCATCGTCGTCGAGGCCGAAGCTTCTCAGCGGCAGGCCCTCGGCCAGGTGCGGCTGGATGCGCTCCAGGATCGCCTTGGTGGCGATGGCCTCCTTGTCACCGCCCTTGGCTACCCGCACCAGGCGCTGGATGGCGCGCTCGACGGTGTCGAGGTCGGCCAGCGCCAGCTCCAGGTTGATGGTCTCGATATCCGTGCGCGGGTCGACCTGGTTGGCCACGTGGATGACGTTGTCGTTGTCGAAGCAGCGCACCACGTGGGCAATGGCCTGGGTTTCGCGGATATTGGCCAGGAATTTGTTGCCCAGGCCCTCGCCCTTGGAGGCACCGGCCACTAGCCCGGCGATGTCCACGAACTCCATGGTGGTGGGCAGGACCTTCTGGGGCTTGACGATCTCGGCCAGCTTGTCGAGGCGCGGGTCGGGCATCGGTACGATGCCGACATTGGGCTCGATGGTGCAGAAGGGGAAGTTCTCGGCGTCGATGCCGGACTTGGTCAGTGCATTGAAAAGCGTGGACTTGCCGACGTTGGGCAGGCCGACGATACCGCAGTTGAAACCCATGGGATCTTCCTGGAAAGCGTGTTCGAAATTGGCAGTCATTCTAAGCCGTAAGCGATAAGTAAGAAAATCTAACGGTTTCGATACCATTGCGGCTTACGGCTTACGGCTTACGGCTTACGGCTTACGGCTCCGGGCGAAGCCCGGCTCTTATGGCTGGCTTTTCAGCCGGAGGCAGAAAAGCTGTGCAGCCGGTTCATGGCCTGCGCCCAGTTGCCGGTAACGGCCAGGGGCAGGGTGGCCAGGCACTCGTCGATGGCCGCCTCGATGGCGGTGAGTTCGGTCTTGCCGGGACGGCTCAGCACATAGTGCGTCACCTGGCGGGCCTCGCCGGGATGGCCGATGCCGATGCGCAGCCGGTGGAAGCCCTTGTCGTTGCCCAGGGCGCTGATGGTGTCGCGCAGCCCATTGTGGCCGCCGTGGCCGCCGCCGGTCTTGTAGCGGGCGGTGCCCGGGGCGATGTCCAGCTCGTCGTGGGCCACCAGCAGCTCGCTTGGGGTCAGCTTGAAGAACTGGCACAGGGCCGCTACGGCAGCGCCGCTGCGATTCATGAAGGTGGTGGGCTCGAGCAGGTGGAGGTCATGGCCGTCGAGCTGAACCTTGGCGTAGAGGCCGAGAAACTTCTTCTCCGGGCGCAGCTCGGTGCCCGAGCGGCGCGCCAGCGCTTCCACCATCCAGGCGCCGGCATTGTGGCGCGTCGCTGCGTAGTCGGGACCGGGGTTGCCCAGTCCGATGATCGCCTTGAGCTGGCTCATGGGTGCCTCCATAAAAAGGTTCATCGCAGACTGGTGTGAACTTGCCCTGTGGGAGGGAGCTTCAGCTCGCGAAGTAGCGCGCAGCGCTACCCATGGGGCGCCTGCGGCGCCTTCGTCGAAGCGTCGAACCGCCGGCAGAGCCGGCCTCCCACCATAAAACCTGCCAAACATGTTCACGCTAAAGTGCGAAGAACCCAAAAAAAATCAAGCGCCGGGGCGCTTGATCGGAACCGGGAGGGCCGTGCCAGGCACGGCCCCGAAGCGGGCGCGATTATTCGGCGCTCTCTTCGCCTTCCTCGCCACCTTCTTCGCTTTCCTCGCCGCCGCGGACCTTGGGCTTGGAGATGCTCAGAATGGCGTTGTCGTGATCCTCGCCGTGGGTCAGGTCGACCAGGGTTACGCCGGCCGGCAACTTGAGGTCGGAGAGGTGAAGGGTGGTGCCCAGCTCGACGTCGGTGATGTCGACCTCGAGGAAGTCGGGCAGGTCCTTGGGCAGACAGCTGATCTGGATCTCGTTGGAGAGCACGTGCAGCTCACCGCCCTGGTCCTTGACGCCCTTGGACTTCTCTTCGCCCACCACGTGCAGCGGCACGTTGATGGTGATCTCGTGGGTGGCATCCACGCGCATGAAGTCGGCATGGGTCACCAGCGGCTTGTAGGGGTGGCGCTGCAGGTCGCGCACCACAACCTTCTCACGCTTGCCGTCGATGACCAGCTCGATCACGGAAGAGAAGAAGGATTCACTCTCGATGGCCTTGTAGAAGGCGGACTTCTCCAGCGAGATCGGCTGCGGCGCAGACTCGCCACCGTAGACGATGGCCGGCACCTCGAGGTTCGCACGACGCAGGCGGCGGCTCGCACCTTTCCCCAGGTCGTTACGAACGCTGGCGTTAAGGGTAAAATCGGACATGATGTTGCCTCTTGCTTGAAGTAAGGAAAGCGCCACGGCCCGCGACCTGACCGTGACGTTTCCGGAAGCCCCGCAGGGCGGTTTTCCGGCGCCTGCTCTTAGTGGAACATGGCGCTGACGGATTCTTCGTTGCTGACCCGGCGGATCGCTTCGGCGATCAGGCCCGCTACGCTGAGCTGGCGAATCTTGCCGCTGCGGCGGGCCAGGTCGGACAGCGGAATGGTGTCGGCGACGACCACTTCGTCGAGCACCGAGTTGGTGATGTTGTCCACCGCCGGGCCGGACAGGATCGGGTGGGTGGCGTAGGCGACCACGCGGCGCGCGCCGTGGGCCTTGAGCGCGTCGCCGGCCTTGCACAGCGTGCCGGCGGTATCGATCATGTCGTCCACTACCACGCAGGTACGATTCTCGATCTCGCCGATGATGTGCATCACCTGGGCCTGGTTGGCCTGGGGGCGGCGCTTGTCGATGATCGCCAGGTCGGCGTTGAGCTGCTTGGCAATGGCGCGTGCCCGCACCACGCCGCCGACGTCCGGCGAGACCACCACCAGGTCGTCATAGTTCTGGCGCTCGATGTCGTCGAGCAGGATCGGTGAGCCGTAGACGTTATCCACCGGCACGTCGAAGAAGCCCTGGATCTGGTCAGCGTGCAGGTCCATGGTCATCACCCGGTCGACGCCGGCCTTGACCATCATGTCGGCCACCACCTTGGCCGAGATGGGCACCCGGGCGGAGCGCACCCGGCGATCCTGGCGGGCATAGCCGAAGTAGGGCACCACGGCGGTGATTCGCGTGGCGGAGGCCCGGCGCAGGGCGTCCACCATCAGGATCAGCTCGAGCAGGTTGTCGTTGGTCGGCGCACAGGTGGATTGCAGGATGAAGACGTCCTTGCCGCGAACGTTCTCGTTGATCTCGACCGCGATCTCGCCGTCGCTGAACTGGCCAACCGTGGCGTTGCCCATGCGGCTATCCAGGCTGTCGGCGACCTTCTGGGCGAGTTCGGGATTGGCATTCCCGGCAAAAACCATCAATTTCGACACGCGCATCCACCTATGCAGTGTTGGGGGTCATTCGGGGGTCCGGCTCCTGGCCGAAAGGCCGTCATGCTTGCGGCCCGGTGGGGCGCCAGCGTCATCGACCCAGGGCGGCATGTAGCGGGGAGGCATTGACGCCGCGGGCCGTAAAGGCCGTGAAATGCCCGGGCAGATCGGCCGCGATTCGCTGCGCTTCGGCGCGCGTGGCGGTCCAGGCAAAGATACAGGCGCCGGTGCCGGTCAGCCTGCTCGGTGCCCGGGCGCTGAGCCAGTCGAGTGCCTCGGCGACCTGCGGATAGAGTGACCTGACCGTGGCTTCGCAGTCGTTGCGCCAGCTGGGCGCTCCCCCCTGCAGTGCGCGCGCCATGGTAATCGGGGGGGTGTTGCGTGTCAATTGTGCCGCCCCGAACACCGCGGGGGTGGCCACCGAGACACCGGGGTGCACCACCAGGAACCAGGGGGTGTCGAGCGTCACCGGGATCAAGCGCTCGCCGACGCCCTCCGCCCAGGCGGCCCGGCCGTGGACGAAGACCGGCACGTCGGCGCCTAGCTGCAGGCCGAGCTCGGCGTGGGCATCGAGCCCGAGCTCGAGCCCCCACAGCCGGTCGAGGCCGAGCAGGGCGGTGGCGGCATTGGAACTGCCGCCGCCGAGTCCGCCGCCCATGGGCAGGCGCTTGGTCAGGCGAATGTCGGCGCCGAGCCGACAGCCGGTGGCGGCCTGCAGCAGCCGAGCGGCGCGGATCACCAGATTGTCCTCGGTGGCTAGGCCGGCAATGGACGGAGTCAGGCGAATCTCGCCATCCTGGCGAAGGGTGACCTCCAGGCTGTCGCCGTGGTCGAGGAACTGGAACAGCGTCTGCAGCTCATGGTAGCCGTCGGTACGACGGCCGACGATATGCAGCATGCGGTTGAGCTTGGCCGGCGCCGGCAGCGACAGCGTGTCGGAGCGGGGGGAATGTGTCGGGCATGTCGCGTCGTCAGTCGTCGAGCTGGGGGCGCCACTCGGTGACCACCAGGGTCACGCGCAGGTCGTCGTAGTTCATGATCAGGCGTCGCGGCAGCCACAGCGATTCGACCTGGGTCCAGTCGCGATAGGCGATCTCCCAGCCATCCTGCTCGAGGCGCTGGGGGAAGCCCAGCTCGTCGCTTTCCAGCCGGTGGGGGCTGTGGTCGGCGGGCAGCCCGCGAATCCAGTCGGCGAGGGCGCTGACCGGTAGCGACCAGCCGAGCTGCTGCTGCATCAGGGCCTCGGGAGTTTCGGCCTCGAAGCGGCCCTCCGAGGTGGTCAGCGAAAAGCGCCCCTCGCGACCCTCGAGGGTGCTACGGCCGCTGCCGAAGGGGCCACTGATCAGCAGCCGGTAGTAGTGGGGGTGCTGGCTCCAGTCGAGGTTGGCGCTGGTCGACTCCTGGGGAGTGCGCAGCCCGGCCTTTCCGGCCAGCATCCAGGTCTGCAGCTCCGCCAGGCGATCCTGCTGGGCCTCCCACTGGCCCTCTCCGCGCTCTCCGTCGGGGGCCGGCAGGCGGGGGGCGCAGCCGGCGAGCAGGGCCAGGATCAGGCCGATCAGGAGCAGGCGCAGGGCGGTGGCGTGGGGCATCATGGCGGCGTCTCGTCGGGTGTGCAGGGAGGTTGGACTTCGGCTCAGGGAGCCAGTTCAGGGATGCGTTCGAGCAGTTCGTCCAGGTGAGTGCGGTCCTCGTAGCGCTCGAGCGCCTGCTCGACCTTGGCCCGGGCCTCGTCGGGGCGATCCAGCGCCCAGAGCACCTCGGCGAGATGGGCGGCGATCTCCGGGTCGGGCATGGCGGCGTAGGCGCGCTCCAGCCAGGGCAGGGCGCGCTCGGGCTCGCCGAGCCGGAAGTAGACCCAGCCCAGGCTGTCCATGATGGCGGCGTTGCCGGGATCGAGTGCGTGAGCGCGCTCGATCAGTTCGCGTGCCTCCTCGAGTCGCCCCTCGATATTGAGGTCGGCCAGCGTATAGCCCAGGGCATTGAGCGCCATGGCGCTGTCCGGGTTGTGCTCGATAATGCGACGCAGATCGCGCTCCATGGCCTCGACGTCGCCGCTTTGCCAGGCCCGCATGCCCCGCTGATAGAGCAGTCGCTCGTCGTTGGGGGCGCGCTCGAGTTGGCGGTCGAGCAGGTCCTCGGCTTCCCCGTCCAGCCCAAGCTCGTCGAGCAACTCCACCTCGAGGGCGACCAGCTCGCTGATCTGCTCGTCGTGGCGCAGGCGCTCGATGCGCAGGAAAGCTCGGGCGTCCAGCAGCCGATCGTCCTCGATCAGCATGCGGGCGGCACGCAGCCGGGCCATCAGGAATTCGCCACCCGGTGCGACCTGGCGATAGTAGAGCAGGGCGTTGTCGACCTCGCCTTCCTGTTCGGCGATGGCGCCGAGCAGGAAGTAGGCCATGGCGGGCGTCTCTTCGTCGCTGACCAGCGGCACCAGGAGGCGCCGCGCCGGTTCCGGGTGGTGGCTCTCCAGGTAGAGATTGGCGAGCGCCAGGCGCAGTTCGTGGCCGCCTTCGTGGCGCTCCAGCAGCGCGTCGGTGCCGGCTTCGGCGGCGGCCACGTTGCCCAGCGCCAGCTCGGCCTGGGCCAGCAGCAGGATGAAACGTGGATCCTGAGGGGCGACTTCCAGCCCGCGGCGGGCGTCGTCACGGGCGCGCGCCGCCCGGCCGGCGTCCAGCGCCAGTTGGGCCCGCGTCAGCCACAGGGCCGGCAGCTCCGCGTGCTCGCGGGCCAGGGCGTCGAGTCGCGCTTCGGCGCGCCGCGTCTGTCCGGTGGCGGCCTCGAGCATGGCCATGGCCAGCTCGGCGTCGTGCCGGTGGGCGCCGTCGGTGGATCGGGCCAGGTGTTCGCCAAGACGTTCGCGCAGGGGTAGGGGGTCGGCATTGGCCTCCAGGGCCCTCTCCACGAAGCCGGCCAGATCGCCCTGGCCACCGCGCGCGGCCAGCTGCAGGCGCTGCTCCAGCGCGGAGATCCAGTCGCCGCGCTGCATGGCCAGACTGGCCAGCAGGCGACTGGGCGCCTCCGACTGCGGGGCCAGCCGCTGCCACTGCTGCACGACCTCCTCGAGCAGCAGCGGGTCGCTGCTGAAGCGTGCGGCCAGGGTGGCCCGCTCGGCCAGTTCGGCAGAGCGATACCGTTCGGCCATCTCCCGGTAGCCGCTGGCGGCACGGCGATAGTCGCCGCGCTGACCGGCCAGCTCGGCGGTCAGCAGGGTGGCCAGCCCCCCGGCGTCCAGGCCCTGGACGATGGCGGGGGCCGAGTCGAGAGGATCCTCGACGGTCGCAGGCTCGGCCCGGGGGGACAGCGTCTGACAGCCGGCCAGCAGCAGCACCAGGCCAAGGCCTGCCAGCCCATGGCGAGGATGAGGAGTCAGGAGGCGACAGCGGAGGGGTGAGGGCATGCGAATCTCGTCAGGAATGCCAAGTCGCCAGCATACCGGCTCGCGGCCGGCGGGCAAAGGGATCGCCTGCTGTGTCGACGGCCCGGGGGCGGGCAAGGCCAAGGCGCTGTCTCTTGTCGTGCGTCAATAGTGTGGCCTGTCATGCACATGGCGCCGGGGGGGCAAGGCTGTGGTAGAATCTGGCGCCGCAGAGGCGGGCTTTATTTCGGTGCCGCCTGACGACATCACGCGAAGACGCCTAACGCATGACGCTGCTTGCCCTCGGAATCAATCACAAGACCGCGACCGTCGCGGTGCGCGAACGGGTCGCCTTCACGCCTGCTCAGCTGGAGTCGGCGCTGGGCGAACTGCGCCATATCCCCCAGGTGCAGGAGGCCGCGGTGCTGTCGACCTGTAACCGGACCGAACTCTATTGCGTGACCGAGTCCAGCGGTGAGCGGGTGATTCTCGACTGGCTGAGCCATTTTCATGGCCTGCCGGTGGATGATCTGACCTCCTGCGCCTACCACTATCTCGATAATGACGCCGCCCGCCACCTGATGCGGGTGGCCGTGGGGCTCGACTCCATGGTGCTGGGCGAGCCGCAGATACTGGGCCAGCTCAAGGAGGCCTATCAGTCAGCGCGCGAGGCGCGCGGGCTCGGCGGCGAGCTCGAGCTGCTCTTCCAGCATACCTTCTCGGTGGCCAAACAGGTGCGTACGCGTACCGGCATCGGCCAGAATCCGGTGTCGGTGGCCTATGCGGCGGTGAGTCTGGCAAGCCGTATCTTCGACGATTTCGGCCGCTCGCGCGCGCTGCTGATCGGCGCCGGCGAGACCATCGAGCTGGTCGCGCGCCACCTGCGCGAGGCCGGAGTGCGCGAGATGATCGTCGCCAACCGCACCCGGGAGCGGGCCGAGCTGCTGGCCGGCGAGTTCAACGCCGAGGCCATCTCGCTCAACGAGATTCCCACCGCCCTGGAGCGTTCGGACATCGTCATCTCCTCCACCGCGGCGCCGCTGCCGATCCTCGGCAAGGGGATGGCCGAGCGGGCGTTGAAGAAGCGCCGCCATCGGCCGATCTTCATGGTGGATATCGCCGTGCCGCGGGATATCGAGCCGGAGGTCGGCGACCTGGACGACGTCTTCCTCTACACCGTCGATGACCTCCACGAGGTGATCCAGGAGAACCGCCGGCATCGCCAGGCGGCGGCCGACCAGGCCGAATCCCTGATCGAGTACGGCGTCGGCGTCTGGCTCCAGGAGCGTCGCATCCGCAGCGGCGGCGAGCTGATTCGCCGCTATCGTGGCCAGGCCGAGAGCCTGCGCGCGCTCTCCGAACGCCAGGCCCTGGCCCGGCTGGCGCGCGGCGAAGACCCGGAAACGGTGATTCGGCTGCTGGCGCATCAGCTGACCAACCGCCTGCTGCATCGCCCCACGGTGGCGATGCGCGAGGCATCCGGCGGCGAGCGTCGCGATCTGCTGACCGCCGCCGAAACGCTGCTGCTCGACCCCCCGTTAACGAAACCCTGACAGGACACGCCATGAAAGCGACCCTGCGCCAGCGTCTCGATGCCTTCGTCGAGCGCTTCGAGGAGCTTGCCGCTCTGCTGGCCGAGCCCGAGGTGATCGCCGATCAGGCCCGCTTCCGCGACTACTCCCGTGAATATGCCGAGCTCGAGCCGCTGGTTGAGGCCTGGCGCGACTATCGCGCCACCGAAGGCGATCTGGAGACCGCCGAACAGCTGGCCTCCGACAGCGACGCCGACATGCGCGAGCTGGCCGAGCTGGAACGCGATGAGAGCCACGCCCGGCTCGCCGAGCTCGAGGTGCGGCTCAAGCAGCTGCTGGTGCCCAAGGACCCCGACGATCATCGCAACGTCTTTCTCGAGATCCGGGCGGGAACCGGCGGCGACGAGGCGGCGCTGTTCGCCGGCGACCTGTTCCGCATGTACTCCCGCTATGCCGAGAAGCGCGGCTGGAGGGTCGAGGTGGTCAGCGCCAGCCACGGCGAGCAGGGCGGCTACAAGGAGATCATCTCCCGGATCAAGGGCGAAGGCGTCTATGCGCGGCTCAAGTTCGAGTCCGGGGCGCATCGCGTCCAGCGTGTTCCCGCCACCGAATCCCAGGGGCGCATCCACACCTCGGCCTGCACCGTGGCGGTGATGCCCGAGGCCGACGCCGTGGGCGACATCGAGATCAATTCCGCCGACCTGCGGGTGGACACCTTTCGCTCCAGCGGTGCCGGCGGCCAGCACGTCAACACCACCGACTCGGCCATTCGCATCACCCACCTGCCCAGCGGCACGGTGGTGGAGTGCCAGGAGGAGCGCAGCCAGCACAAGAACCGCGCCAAGGCGATGTCGCTGCTGGCCGCGCGCCTCAAGCAGGGCGCGGTGGATAGTCAGCGTCAGCAGCAGGCCGATACCCGGCGCTCCCTGGTGGGGTCGGGGGATCGCAGCGAGCGCATCCGCACCTACAACTTTCCCCAGGGGCGGCTCACCGACCACCGCATCAACCTGACCCTCTACAAGCTCGGCGAGGTGGTCAGCGGCGAGCAGCTTGACGAGGTGATCGAGCCGCTGATCCACGAGCATCAGGCCGAACAGCTCGCGGCCCTGCAGCAGAGCGCCTGATGCGCCTGGACCGGCTGCTGGCGCGGGCCGCCGAGCGGCTGACGCAGGCGGGCTCGCCGAGCGCCCGGCTGGACGCCGAGGTACTGCTGTGCCACGTGCTCGGCCGCGATCGCACCTGGCTCTATACCTGGGGGGACCGGCAGGCGCCGCGATACGCCCGGGCGCGGTTCGAGGCGCTGGTGGCGGCGCGCGCGGCCGGCCATCCGGTGGCCTATCTCTGCGGCGAGCGGGAGTTCTGGGGGCTTGGCCTTGCCACCGACCCCAGCACCCTGATACCGCGACCCGATACCGAAACGCTGGTGGAAGCGGCCCTGGCCCTGGCCGAGGCGCCTCACGGCCGTCTGCTCGACCTGGGGACCGGTACCGGCGCCATCGCCCTGGCCTTTGCCAGCGAGCGACCCGGCTGGGCGGTGACCGGGGTCGACCGGGAGCCCCGTGCGGTGGCGCTTGCCGCGGCCAATGCCCGACGCCTGGCGATGTCCCATGTGCGGTTCATCGAGAGCGACTGGTTCTCGGCGCTTGCCGGTGAGGCCTTCGAGCTGATCGTGGCCAATCCGCCCTATATCGACGGGCGCGACCCTCATCTGACCCGGGGCGACGTGCGGTTCGAGCCGCGCAGCGCCCTGGTGGCCGATGGCGGCGGCCTGGCCGATCTTCGCCACCTGGTCTCAGCCGCGCCGGCTTACCTGGTGCCCGGCGGCTGGCTGGCCATGGAGCATGGCCATGACCAGGCGGACGCCGTGAGGGCGCTGCTGCGCTCGGCCGGCTATCGCGAGGTGGCGAGCCGGCGCGACCTGGCCGGGCATGAGCGGGTAACCCTGGGGCGGATGCCAGCGCCGCGTTGAGGGAAGGGCTAGCACAGTCACGAAAAGCGAGGGGCGCTGGGGGCAAGTCGAAGAGGAGATCCTGCGCCAGGGGTGAGGAGCACTGCTCCGAACGGGCTGGCCATGGATGGCCAGCCCCGGTCCAGCAAGCGGAGCAGGATGCGGGAGCGCAGCTGGGCGCCGGTAGCGCCCAGGGAGGGGTTCACAGCGCCTCCGCGCAGGCTTGCCGACAGGTCAGCCCCGAGCGACGCAAGCTATCTGCGATAGTCCTCGCGTTGAGGGCGCTTGACTGGAGGCCGTGGCGCTCGCTGTGGTACACCTATTCAGGAAATAATTCCGATAGTCGCCGGCTTTGTGAGACCGAACACCAGCAGCAAGGATGATTGCCGCTGTTTTTCAGTTCGATTTGCTGCCATGTCGACATCTTTCGTTCATCCTGATCGGTTTGCCCAATACGATAATGAAAGCCAAGACCCGCTCCCTCGACCGTATCGACCTCAAGATCCTGCGCTCCCTGCAGGAGAACGCCCGCATCTCCTACGTGGATCTGGCCGCGCAGGTGGGCCTCTCCACCACTCCCTGCCTGGAGCGCGTCAAGCGACTCGAGCGGGCGGGAGTCATCCGCGGCTACAAGGCGGTGCTCGATCCCCGGGCCTTGAAGGCCAACCTGCTGGTGTTCGTGGAGATCAGCCTGGAGACCCAGTCGCCGGCGGTGTTCGATGAGTTTCGTCGTGCCGTGGCCCGGCTGCCGCAGATCCAGGAGTGCCACCTGGTCTCGGGGCAGTTCGACTACATTCTCAAGTGCCGCATCCCCGAGATGTCGGCCTACCGTCAGCTGCTCGGCGACGTGGTGTTGACCCTGCCGGGCGTCAAGGAATCCAAGAGCTATGTGGTCATGGAGGAGGTCAAGGAGGAGTTCTCCCTCTATGTGCCCGATATCGAGGAGCTGGAAGGCAAGTGATCACCATGAACGATGAGGCGCTGCTGCGTTACAGCCGGCAGATCATGCTCGAGCCGATCGACATCGCCGGCCAGGAGCGCTTGCTGGCCTCGCGTGCCCTGGTGGTGGGAGCCGGCGGCCTGGGCTCGCCGGTGGCGCTCTACCTCGCCGCCGCCGGGGTGGGCCATCTGACCCTGGCCGATGCCGATGCGGTGGAGCTCTCCAACCTGCAGCGCCAGATCGCCCATGGCATGGCCGATCTGGGGCGCAACAAGGCCGAGTCGGCCCGGGAAGCGGCGCTGGCGCTCAATCCCGGCTGTGAGATCCAGGTGCTCGGTGAACACCTGGACGTTGCGGCGCTGGAAGTGGCGGCGGCAGCGGCGGACCTGGTGCTCGACTGCACCGACCGCTTCTCCAGCCGCTACGCCATCAACCGCGCCTGCCTGGCGACAGGCACACCGCTGATCTCCGGGGCGGCTATTCGCTTCTCCGGCCAGCTGGCGGTCTTCGATCCCCGCGACAGCGAGAGTCCCTGCTACGCCTGTCTCTATCCCCCCGGGGAGCACGGCGAGAGCGACGAGGCGCTCTCCTGCGCCGAGAGCGGCGTGGTGGCGCCGCTGGTGGGGCTGATCGGCAGCTTCCAGGCCCTGGAGGCGATCAAGCTGCTCAGCGGTGCCGGCACGCCCCACCGGGGATTGTCGAGCTTCGATGGCCTCTCCGGCCAGTGGCGCCACTTCAAGGTGCCGCGGGATCCGGGCTGCCCGGTCTGCGCCACGTCCTGAGCCCGCCATGGCCGGCATGCCGTCGCGCTGCGCGATCGCCTCGCTGAGCCATACTACCCGTGGGCGGGGGCGACCCGTCGCGGTTAGGATGGGCTCATGACCGTCACGTCACCCTTTGCGTCCGCGGCGTCCTATTATCGTGATACCGCCGCCGTCGAACTCGCCGCCTGCCCGCCGCTCGCTGGCGAGGCGCGCGCCGATGTCTGCGTGATCGGAGCCGGGATCACCGGCTGTTCGGCGGCGCTGGAGCTCGCCGAGCGCGGCTATTCGGTGGTGCTGCTAGAGGCCCGCGACATCGGCTATGGCGCCTCGGGGCGCAGCGGCGGGCAGATCCTGCCGGGGCTCGGCACCGACATCGCCACCGTGGAGCAGGTCTTGGGCCGCGAGTCCGCCCGGGAGATCTGGGAGATGAGCCGTGAGGCGGTGCGCTGGACCGCCGAGCGGGTCCGGCGCCACGCCATCCCCTGCGACCTCGCCTGGGGCTACCTGCATGCCGCGGTCAAGGCCCGTCACGTCAAGGAGCTGCTGGCGCTGCGCGACCGCCTGGCTCGGGACTACGGCTACGGGGCGCTGCGCTGGCTGGAGGGGGCGGCCCTGCGCCAGCACGTGGTGACCGACGCCTACCGGGGGGCGCTCTACGAGAGCGAGGGTGGCCACCTGCACCCCCTCAACTACACCCTGGGCCTGGCCCGGGCCGCCCAGCGGGCCGGGGTGGAGATCCACGTCGACAGCGCCGTTCGGGAGGTCCAGCGCGGCAGTCCGGCGCGGGTGATCACCGACCGGGGGCGGGTCACCGCCGACTTCGTGGTGGCGGCCGGCAACGCTTACCTGGGCCGGCTGCTCCCCGAGCTGGATGGGCGCATCATGCGCGCGGCCAACTACATGATCGCCACGGCGCCGCTCAGCCCGTCCCAGGCGACCCGCGTGCTGCCGCAAAACGATGCGCTTTCGGACGCCAACTTCGTGCTCGACTACTACCGCCTGTCGGCGGACAGGCGGCTGATCTACGGTGGCGAGGTGAGCTATGACGGCCGTGAGCCGCGCGGCCTGCGCCGGCGCATGGATGCCAAGATCGCCCGGCTGTTTCCGGTGCTTCAGGGCGTGGGGATCGACTATCGCTGGGGCGGCGATGTCGCCATTACCCTCAACCGCGCCCCGGACCTGGGCCGGCTGGGCAGCAACCTCTACTATGCCCAGGGCTACTCGGGGCACGGCATGGCGCTGGCCGGGCTGGCCGGCCGGCTGCTCAGCGAGGCCATCGCCGGGCAGAGCGAGCGCTTCGACGCCTTCGCCGCCATGCCCCACCGGCGCTTTCCCGGCGGTGCGCGGCTGCGCACGCCGCTGCTGGTGTTGGCGACGACCTTTTACAAGCTCCGCGATCGATTCTAGATGCCGCGGTCCCGGTCACAACGCGAGGTTCCCATGAAAGATCTGGAAAGCTGGCTCAAGGAGCGCAACATCACCGAAGTGGAGTGCCTGGTCAGCGATATCACCGGCATCGCCCGGGGCAAGATCACGCCGGTCTCCAAGTTCGTGGCCGAGAAGGGCATGCGGCTGCCTGAAAGCGTGCTGTTGCAGACCGTCACCGGGGACTACGTGGACGATGATGTCTACTACTCGCTGCTCGACCCCGCCGATATCGACATGCTGTGTCGGCCGGATCCGACCGCCATCTACCCGGTGCCCTGGGCGCTGGAGCCCACCGCCCAGGTGATCCACGACTGCCACGACAAGCGGGGCAACCCCATCGAGCTCTCCTGTCGTAACCAGCTCAAGCGAGTGCTGGCGCTCTATGCACAGCGCGGCTGGCGGCCGGTGGTGGCCCCGGAGATGGAGTTCTACCTGACCAAGCGCTGCGAGGACCCGGATCTTCCGCTACAGCCGCCCATCGGGCGCAGCGGGCGACAGGAGACCGGCCGCCAGTCCTTCTCCATCGATGCCGCCAACGAGTTCGACCCGCTGTTCGAGGACATGTACGACTGGTGCGAGGCCCAGGGGCTGGACATCGATACCCTGATTCACGAGGAGGGGACCGCCCAGATGGAGATCAACTTCCGTCACGGCGACCCGCTGGAGCTGGCTGATCAGGTCTTCCTGTTCAAGCGTACCCTGCGTGAGGCGGCGCTCAAGCACGACGTGGCCGCTACCTTCATGGCGAAGCCGGTGACCAACGAGCCGGGCAGCGCCATGCATATCCATCAGAGCGTGCTCGACGCCAAGAGCGGACACAGCGTCTTCTCCAACGACGACGGCAGCATGAGCCAGCTGTTCCTGCACCACATCGGCGGCCTGCAGCGCTTCATTCCCGAGGCGTTGCCGCTGATGGCCCCCAACGTCAACTCCTTCCGCCGTTTCCTGCCCGACACCTCGGCGCCGGTCAACGTTGAGTGGGGCGAAGAGAACCGTACCTGCGGGCTGCGGGTGCCCGACTCAACGCCCCACAACCGGCGCATCGAGAACCGCCTGCCCGGCGCCGACGCCAACGCCTATCTGGCCATTGCGGCCAGCCTGCTTTGCGGCTATCTCGGCATGGTGCACGGGCTCAATCCCTCGGCGCCGGTGCAGGGGCGCGCCTTCGAGCGCCGCAACATGCGCCTGCCCTTCACCCTGGAGCAGGCCCTGGAGCGCATGGAACACTGCAGCGAGCTGCAGCGCCATATGGGGCAGCGCTTCGTCACCGGCTATGTGGCGGTGAAGCGGGTCGAGAATGAGAATTTCAAGCGGGTGATCAGCTCCTGGGAGCGGGAGTTTCTGCTGCTCAGCGTCTGAGCCGCCTGGTGGCGCCCCAGACGCCTAAAACAGGGTCATCGCAGACTGGCGTGAACTGGCCTCTGTGGGAGGGAGCTTCAGCTCGCGAAGTAGCGCGCAGCGCTACCCCAGGGGTGCCTGCGGCGCCTTCGCCCGGCAGTGCCGGCCCATCTTGAAGCTTGCCAAACATGGCTCACGCTAAAGCGCGAAGAACCTTAAAACAGTCCGGTAATCTCGCCGCTCTCGTCGACGTCGATGTGGGCGGCGGCGGGGTCGGCGCCAAGCCCCGGCATGGTGCGGATATCCCCGCACAGGGCGTAGACGAAGCCGGCGCCGGCAGAGAGCCGCACCTCGCGCACCGGCAGGGTCCAGCCGGTGGGTGCGCCGGGCCGGGTGGCATCCGCGGTGAGCGACAGGTGGGTCTTGGCGATGCACACCGGCAGCCCACCATGGCCCTGCTGCTGGTAGGCGTCGATCTGGCGGCGCGCCTCTGGGCTGAAGGCGACGTCGGCAGCGCCGTAGATACGGGTGGCGATGCGCTCGATCTTGGCGTCCAGGGGCAGCGCGTCGGGGTAGAGGAACTCGAACTCGCCGCCCTGGTTGGCGGCCTCGGCCACCGCCTGGGCCAGGGCCATGGCACCGGCGCCGCCGTCGCGTACGTGGGTCGAGACGGCGGCGGTGACGCCGGCCTCCCGGGCGATATCGGCAATGGCGGCGTGTTCGCTGGCGTGGTCGCCCGGGAAGGCGTTGATCGCCACCACCGGGGTGATGCCGTGGGCGCGGATGTTGTCGATCTGCTTGACGAGGTTGGCGGCGCCGGCGCGCACGTCCTCGGGGCTTTCGGCGCGCATGGCGTCAGGCAGCGGCTTGCCGGCCGTTACGGCGTACCGCCCGGAGTGGAACTTCAGGGCCCGCACCGTGACCACCAGCACGGCGGCGTCCGGGGTGAGGCCCGAGGCGCGGCACTTGATGTTGAAGAAACGCTCGGCGCCCATGTCGGCGCCGAAGCCCGCCTCGGTGACCAGGAAGTCGCTACCGGACAGGCCGATGCGGTCGGCCAGTATCGAGGAGTTGCCGTGGGCGATGTTGCCGAAGGGGCCGGCGTGAATGAGCGCGGGGGCATGCTCTAGGGTCTGCAGCAGGTTGGGCTTGATCGCCTCCTTGAGCAGGGCGGTCATGGCCCCGGCGGCGCCGATCGCCTCGGCGGTCACCGCCTCGCCCCGATGGGTCTGCCCCACCACGATCCGCCCCAGGCGGCAACGCAGGTCCGCCACCGAGTCGGCCAGGGCGAGCACTGCCATGACCTCGGAGGCGGCGGTGATCTCGAAGCCGCTCTGCCGGGTGACGCCGTCGGCGCGGGGGCCAAGCCCGATGACGATCCGGCGCAGGGCGCGGTCGTTGAGATCCATCACCCGCGACCAGCACACGCTCTCCGGGTCCAGGTCGACGCCGCGGCGATGATAGAGATGGCTGTCGATCATGGCGGCCAATAGGTTATGGGCGGCCGTCACCGCGTGAATATCGCCGGTGAGATGCAGGTTGATCCGCTCCATCGGCACCACCTGGCTGTAGCCGCCCCCCGCGGCGCCACCCTTGAGGCCCAGGGTGGGGCCCAGGGAGGGCTGGCGCAGGGTCACCGTGGCGCTGTGACCGAGCTGCTGAAATCCCTGGACGAGGCCGATGGCGGTGGTGGTCTTGCCTTCGCCGAGTGGGGTGGGGGTGATCGCCGAGACCACCACGTAGCGCCCCTGGGGACGCGCGGCCAGGGCGTCCACGGCGCCAAGGTCCAGCTTGGCGATGCCGCGGCCGTAGGGTTCCACGGCCTCTCCGGGAATCCCCAGCCGGTGGGCGATCTCTTCGATCGGCCACAGCCGGGCGCCGCGGGCGATGGCGAGGTTGTCGGGCAGCCAAGGCTGCGTCGGCTCGATATCGGGGGAATGAATCGCCATCGCCCTTGCCTCCTGAAGTCTCGATCTGCGCGTCGGATGACCGTAAGCCCATTATTTGCGCCGCCGCTGGTTGGGGTTTGCTTGCCGGCGTCGGGCGACATCGTCGTAACGACAGCCGCGGGGGCAACGGGGTGGGTAACTCCCTCTATCGTGACGCATCGACTATCGGTAATCTAAGCATACTGGCGTCGCTCGGTGAGGAGGTAGCATGCGCCCCGCCACCACTGCGTTGAATAGCCGCTATACGGTCGGTTTCCTGCTGCTGCCGGGGTTCTCCCAGCTGGCCTTCTCCTCGGCGCTGGAGCCGCTGCGCATGGCCAATCACCTCAGCGATCGCGCCCTCTACGCCTGGCGGCTGGTGAGCCGCGGTGGCGCCCCGGTGCGTGCCAGCAGTGGCCTGGCGACCGCGGTGGATCACGCCATGGCCGAGGCCCCGGCGCCGGATCTGCTGCTGGTGTGTGCCGGTGTCGATGTTCAGGACCACTGCGACCGCGAGACCCTCGCCTGGCTACGTCGGCTCGCCGCGGAGCGCACGCCCCTGGGGGCGGTCTGCACCGGCGGCTATGTGCTCGCCAAGGCGGGGCTGCTCGACGGCTATCGCTGCACCCTGCACTGGGAACACTTCTCCAGCATCCACGAGGCGCTGCTGTTTCCCGCGGTCACCTTCACCTCGGAGCTGTTCGTGCTGGACCGCGACCGCTACACCTGCTCCGGCGGCATTGCACCGCTGGACATGGTGCTGACGCTGATCGCCCGCCATCAGGGGCTCGAGCTGGCCGAGGCCATCGCCGAAGAGTTCATTCACGAGCGGATTCGAGGCTCCGGGGATCATCAGCGTCTGCCGCTGCGAGTGCGCCTGGGCCATAGCCATCCCAAACTGGAGGAGGTCGCCACCCTGATGGAGGCCAACCTCCAGGAGCCGCTTGCCCTGGATGAGCTGGCCCGCTACGCCAATCTGTCACGGCGCCAGCTGGAGCGGCTCTTTCAGCGCTATGTCGACTGCCCGCCGCTGAAGTACTACCTGGAGCTGCGCCTGGCGCGGGCCCGGCTGCTGCTGCGCCAGACCCACATGCCGATCACCGAGGTGGCGCTGGCCTGCGGCTTCATTTCCCCGCCCCACTTCTCCAAGTGCTATCACGATCGCTTCGGGCATTCGCCGAGCGGCGAGCGCAAGCGCCGCCGCGACCATCAGGCCGGTGATGGCGAACCGGCAGCGTCATCGGGCGGCCCGCCCGGCCAGTCCTGAGCGCGACCGGCCTGGCGGGGCCGCATCAGCTCTTGGGACGCTGGTTGTCCGGATCGTAGAGTGCCCGATAGCCCACCGCCTCGACCCGCAGCGGGTAGTGCTCGCCGAAGTACTCCATGCTTAGGGTGTGGCCGACCCTGGCGTGCTCCTCAGGCAGGTAGCCCAGGGCGATGATCTCGCCCAGCGAGGGGCCGTAGGCGATGCTGGTCACATAGGAGCGCCGCCCCAGGGCGTCCACCAGCACCTCGCCGCTTGCCGGGTCGAGGATCGGCGAGTGCCCCACCGGGTAGCGGGCCACGCCCTGGGCGTCGCGGTGCTCGCGCAGGGTCAGGGTGCAGAGGTAGGCGGGCTGGCGGTCGCGCTCGCGCTGTGCCAGGTGGGCGGTCTTGCCGTGAAAGTCGGCGGGCTTGACCCGGGGGCGGGCCAGGCCGGCCTCGAGGAGGTTGTACTCGGTGAGCAGGTCGACGTTCTGCAGCCGCAGGCTCTTTTCCAGGCGCCGGCTGTTGGCGTAGGTCTCGATGCCCACCGGGGTGACGCCCTGGTCGAACAGCCGGTCCCAGAGGGCGAGCCCGTAGCTGAAAGGGGTGTAGAGCTCCCACCCCTGCTCGCCCACATAGGAGATGCGAAAGGCCCAGACCGGCAGCCCCCCGATGCGGATCTCGCGGGCCGTGGCGAAGGGAAAGCGCTTGGCGGAGAGCGCCTGGGGATCGTCCGCCACCGCCTGCAGGGTGCGCCGCGCGTTGGGGCCCCATAGCCCCAGGGTGGCCAGGCTGTCGGTGCGGTCTTCGAGATGCACCTGGCTCAGCCCGCGGGTCTCGGCCATGCGGGTGATCCAGACGCGATCCCGGGGGCCGGTGTCGCCACCGCAGATCACCCGGAAGGCGTCGCCTGCCAGGCGCACGATGGTCAGGTCCGAATGCACCCCGCCGAAGGCGTCCAGGAAATGGGTGTAGACCCCCTTGCCCGGCGGGGTGTCGCCACCCACCTTGGCCACCGAGAGGTACTCCAGCAGCGCCTCGGCGTCGGGCCCGGTCAGGTCGTAGATGGCGAAGTGGGAGAGGTTGATCATGCCCACGTCCTCGCTCAGGGCGAGGTGCTCGGCGTTGGAGACCCGCCAGAAGTGGCGGGCGTCCCACTCGTTGGTGCGCTCGGGGATACGCTCGGCGTAGCGGCTCAGCAGGGTTTCGTTGGCCGCATAGCCGTGGGCCCGCTCCCAGCCGGCGGTCTCCATGAAGTAGCCGCCGAGCGCCTGCTCGCGAGGCCAGAAGGGACTGCGCCGCAGGTTGCGGCCGGTCTCGAAGGGTTCGCGGGGATGGACCGGCGGATCATAGATCTTGCAGGCGATCTCGCGGCAGCGTCCTAGGACATAGTCCGGCGTCTTCTGCACCGGGTAGAAGCGGGCGATGTCGATGCCGTGGGGGTCGAGCTCGGGGCGTCCCTGAGTGATCCAGTCGGCCAGCACCTTGCCCATTCCCGGGCCATCCTTGACCCAGACCGCCTCGCAGAACCACAGTCCGCGGGTCTCCGGCGACTCGCCGACCAGCGAACTGCCGTCCACCGTGACCGACAGCAGGCCGTTGAAGGAGTGCTTGTCGTCCCAGCCCAGCTCGCCAAGCACCGGGGTCAGCTCCACGGCCCGGGAGAAGGCCTCGGCCACCTGGTCGATGTCGAGGTCGCGCATGGAGGGCGACAGCCGTGCCTGGTCGCGTCCGAGGATGTCGCGGGGATGCACCAGGCGCGGCTGGGTCGGTTCGTAGTACCCCCACTCGAGCTGGCCGCCCTCGGTGGTGCGGGGGTCGCCGGTGTCGCGCATATAGGCCGAGTTGCCCTGATCCCTGAGCAGCGGGTAGCCGATCTCGCGGCCGCTGCCGGCGAAGGCGTCGAAGGGGCCGAAGAACATCAGCGGGTGCTCCACCGGCATCAGCGGCAGGGCAGCGCCCCCCATGGCGGCGGGAATCGGCCCCCAGATGCCCGCGGTGACGATCACCAGCGGCGTCTCGATATAGCCCCGCGGGGTCTCGACGCCGTGGACGCGGCCGTCGCGCACGTCGATGTCCAGCGCCGGGGTGTCGGCGAAGACCCGCAGCCGGCCGCCGGCCACCGCCTCCTCGATCAGCTCGCCGGCTACCTGCTGGGAGCGCGGCACCACCAGGCCGGCGTCCGGGTCCCAGAGAGCGCCCTGGATCAGCTCCCGCTGCAGCAGGGGGAAATGCTCGACCGCCTCGTCGGGGCCGATCATGCGGGCGTTGGTGCCGAAGGCCTTGCCCGAGGCGACCTTGCGCTGGAGCTCGGCGAGCCGAGCGTCGTCGCCCACCCGTGCCACCTCGAGGCCGCCGACGCGGCAGTAGTGGCCGCGGGCCTCGTAGAAGCGACGGCTGTAGGTGGTGGTGTAGCACGACATCGGGTCGTGGGCGGTCATGTAGCAGAAGTCGGAGGCGTGGGAGGTGGAGCCCACGTCGGTGGGAATGGCGGAGCTGTCCAGGCCCACCAGGTTCTCCCAGCCCTGTTCGATCAGGTGGTGGGCCACCGAGGCGCCGACGATGCCGCCCTGACCGATGATCACCGCATCCGCCCGCGAGGGTAGTGTTGCCATGGCCGCTCTCCCGTGGTGACGCGCCGGGCGCGCCAGTTGCGCTGTTTCCCCTACTGTAGCGGTCGGGGGAGCGCGTCTCGCTATGCCGTGGCGACGCTGATTTAGCTGGGCGCGACAGGTCGCGGGCAGCTGTCGCCGACACCAAAATCTTCGACGCCGCTGGCGATACGGCCACGGGGGGCTGGACTAGTGTCGAAGGCAAGGATCGCCGGCAACGGTGATGCGAAGGCGAACATGGCTGGCCGCGATACCACTGAGGAGAGACGCACATGTCCCAGGTTGCCGAGCACCTCGAACACCGCCAGACGGCTCCGGAAATCCTGCTGTACCCACGGATTCGCAAATCCCCCTTCTTTTACGCCTCCCGGCGCCACGGGGTGCGCAAGTACAGCGTCTATAACCACCACTACCATCCGCGCCTCTACACCGACCCCGTGGATGAGTACTGGGCCCTGGTGCAGGGGGTCACCCTCTGGGACGTGGGCGTGGAGCGCCAGATCGAGATCAGTGGTCCCGACGCCTTCGCCTTCGTGCAGCGGCTGGTGCCCCGCGACATGCGCCAGTGCCAGGTAGGGCAGTGCAAGTACGTCTTCGTCACGGCGCCGGATGGCGGCATCATCAACGACCCGGTGCTGCTGCGCATCGAGGAGAACCGCTTCTGGCTGTCGCTGGCCGACAGCGACGTGCTGCTGTGGTGCCAGGGCCTGGCCCACGGCTCCGACTTCGATGTCACCATTCGGGAAGTGGACGTGGCGCCGGTGCAGGTCCAGGGGCCCAAGGCCAAGGCGGTGATGGTAGACCTGTTCGGCGAACGGGTGCTGGAAATGCCCTACTACTACCTGATGGAGGCGACCCTCGACGGCATGTCGGTGGTGATCTCGCGTACCGGCTACTCCGGCGAGATCGGCTACGAGATCTACCTGCGCGACGCCTCCCGCTGCGGGGAGCGGCTCTGGCAGCGGGTCTTCGAGGCGGGCCGTCCCCACGATATGCAGGTCATCGGACCCTGCCATGTCCGCCGCATCGAAGGGGGGATTCTCGCCTTCGGCTGCGACATCTGGTACGACACCAATCCCTTCGAAGTGGGCATGGGCTACGACTGGATGGTCGACCTGCGCGGCGACGACGACTTCATCGGGCGGGCGGCGCTGGAGCGCATCAAGGCCGAGGGAGTGTCGCGCAAGCTGGTGGGAGTGGAGATCGACGGCCCGAACATCGGCTACTTTACCGACGGCTCGATGATCGATGTCTTTCCGGTCTTCGATAGCGCCGGTGAGCGCATCGGTCAGGTGACCTCGGCCACCCACTCGCCACGCCAGGAACGCAATATCGGCTATGCCATGGTGCCGATCGGCCATGCCGAGCTCGGGACGCCGCTGCGCATCGAGGCCAATACCGGCCTGCAGGACGCCGTGGTGGTGGAGAAACCCTTCCACGACCCCACCAAGGATATCCCCAAGGGCTGAGCGGCCCGGCGTCGCGCGGATACGCTGTCACCGTCTGGCGACGCCGGGTCATAGAATGTGCAAGTCGCGCGTTGGGCCTGCCGCCGCCCGAAAGGCGGCATATACTCCTGTCCAGGAGTGCAGGAGGCGCTCTTCCTCTCGCAACCCTGATCCCGGTGACACCTCTCCCGGAGCCGATGCCGTCCATCGGAAACGGCGCGATGCAAGACGCCTTAGCGCCCTAGGAGGTGACAGATGACGAAATCGATTGTGGTCGGTACGACGCTCGCCGTCTTCGGCCTGGGTGGCTTGGCGCTGGGCGCCTGGCAGGTCCAGCAGCCCCAGGAGCCAAGCCAGCAGTTTGCCGAGATTCTCACCGTGGAGGCGGCGACGCGCCGCGTGGAGCGCCCCCGCGAAGTGTGCGAGGACGTGGTGGTGAATCGGGAAGTGCCGGTGGAGGTGCCCGTCGCTCAGTCCGGGCAGGCCGCCGGCAGTCATGATCCGCACCGGATCGTCGGCACCGCGGCCGGCGCCATCGTCGGTGGCCTGCTGGGCAGCCAGGTAGGGGGCGGCAGCGGCAAGAAGCTGGCCACGGTGGCCGGTGCCGTGGGCGGCGGCCTGGCCGGTCGCGAGGTGCAGAACCGCGTCGAGGCCCACCAGCACGCCCAGGCGGGCCAGTCCCAGCCCCGCACCGAGACCCGAATGCAGACCCAGCGAGTGACCGAACGGCAGTGCCAGACGGTGATGGAGACCCACCAGGAGCCCCACGGCTATGAGGTCACCTATCGCCTCGATGGCGAGGTCAGGTCGCATCGTCTGGACGCCGCCCCTCAGGCGGAGCGGCTGCCGGTGGTGGAAGGCGAGGTGCAGTGGCAGGCCGCCCTGGAGGAGGCTGGTCGGGTGGAAGGGTGACAACAGGGCCGATCTTGGGGAGACTCTCGCCTCGGCTCACGTTCCCCGAGACAGGAGAGTGCTCTCTTGACCGACTTCGCCAGCTCGCTGACCGCGCTTCCTTCCGACTATGCCGTGGCGCTTTCGGCGCTACTGTCGTTCCTGCTGGCCCTGGGTCTTGCGGCCGGGCTTGCCGCCCGGCGGCGCGGCGTCGAGGGAAGACGCCATGCCGCCGCGCTCGCCGAGCTGCGTGAGCGGCTGGCGGCCCGCGAGCGGGAGCTGGCGTCGCTGCAAGCTTCCCTGCAGGAGGCCGAGATCGCTCGGGCACGCCTCTCCACGACCCTGGAGCAGAAGCAGCAGCACTTTTCCGAACAGTTCGCGCTGCTGCGCGACAGCCGCGACCAGCTCAAGCAGGAGTTCGAGCACCTGGCCAACGAGATCCTCGAGCGCAAGGGGCGCGCCTTCTCCGAGCTCTCCCAGCAGCGGATCAGCGGATTGCTGCAGCCGATCCAGGCCGAGATGAAGGGGTTTCGCGAGAAGGTGGAGTCGATCCATCGCGTCGACACCGAGCAGCGGGCGAGTCTGCGCACCGAACTGCAGCACCTGCAGGGGCTCAACCGCGAGATCACCGACCAGGCGGAGCGCCTGACCCAAGCGCTACAGGGTCAGAAGAAGGTGCAGGGCAACTGGGGCGAGCTGATGCTGGAGAACGTGTTGGAGGGCTCCGGTCTTCGCGCCGGCAAGGACTATGCCCGCGAAGTCAGCTTCACCACCGATCAAGGACGGCGGCGCCCCGATGCCGTCGTCTATCTGCCCCAGGGGCGGCATCTGGTCATCGACGCCAAGACCTCGCTTTCCGCCTACGTGCGCTACGTGAACGCCGACGAGGAACCGGAGAGGCGCCAGGCGCTGGCGGAACATGCCCGGGCGGTGGGCGAGCGCATCGCCGAGCTCGCCGACAAGCACTACTACGATCTGCCGGGGCTCAACTCGCCGGAGGTGGTGGTGATGTTTATTCCGGTGGAATCCGCCTACGTTGAAGCGCTCAAGCACGACGAATCGCTCTTCCAGCGGGCCATCGAGCGCAATGTCCTGGTGGCGACCCCGACCACGCTGCTCACCAGCCTCAATATCGTCCGCCAGCTGTGGCGCTTCGAGGACCAGAGTCGGCACAGCGCCGAACTGGCCGATCGCGCCGAGAAGGTCTACAACAAGCTGCGGCTGTTCCTGGAGAGCATGGAGGACGTGGGCAAGAAGCTCGATGGCGCGCGTGACAGCTATGACCGGGCCATGGGCCAGCTGGTCCAGGGCCGCGGCAACCTGATCAGGCAGGCGGCCGATTTCCAGGAGCTCGGGGTGGCGGTGAAAAAGGAGCTGCCGGAGACGCTGGTCGAGCGGGCGCGGCTCGAGCTCACCCCCGGCGATACCGGCTGCCGGGAGCCGGCCACGGGAGGTGCGGCGTCGCCCTCCCGCAGCCAGTCCTAGGTCTCAGGCGGGCTGGAGGCGATAGTCCTGCGGTGCCGCCTGTCGAAGGTCCGACGCCGGCAGCTGATGCGCCAGTGCCTGCTGTCCCCAGCGATGATTTTCGGGGAGCCGGAAGGCCGACATGGCGTGAAGCAGCTGCTGGGCATGCTGGCGCAGGTTGGCGGCAGACGAGGCACTCTGGTTCACCAGGGTGGCGTTCTGCTGGGTCACCCGATCCATTTCATAGACCGCCTGGCCGGCTTCCTCAACGCCGGCGCGCTGCTCCACGCTGGCCTGGCTGATCTCCTGCATGAGCTGGCTGACCCGGCCGACGGCGGCGATGATCTCCTCGGTTGCCTGGTTGGCATCGGCGGCACGGGCGTTGCCGTGCTTGACCTGCTCCACGTTGCGGGTGATCAGCTCATGGATTTCCTGGGCCGCGTCGGCGCTGTTCTGGGCCAGCTTGCGGACCTCGGCGGCGACCACGGCAAAACCGCGGCCGTGCTCGCCGGCGCGGGCGGCCTCCACCGATGCATTGAGCGCCAGAATATTGGTCTGGAAGGCAATGTTGTCGATGGTGGAGGTGATGCTGGCGATTTCGCTGGCGCTGCGGTCGAGTTCGTCCATGGTCGCGGCGACCTGCTGCACGGCGCTGCCGCCGCGCCTGGCGGTGTCGGAGGCGCCTGCCGCCTCCTGGCTCGCCCGCTCGGCATTGGCCGAGTTCTGGGTCACGGTACCGTTGAGTTCCTCCATGGCCGAGGCGGTCTGGGTCAGGGCGCTGGCCTGCTGCTGCGTGCGTGATGCCAGGTCGTTATTGCCCTCGGCAATCTGCTCGCTGTTGCTGGCCACGGCGTCTGCGGCGGCTCGCACCTGGGCGACGATGCCCTGCAGCTGTCGGGCCATCTCGACCTGAGCGGCCATGATGCTGTGGTTGTCCCTATCGCGCAGCCGTCCGGTGGTGGTCAGTTCACCGCGTCCGATTGCCTCGGCGAAGGCCTTCACCTCATGGGGCTCGGCGCCCAGTTCGCGCAGCAGCTGACGCGAGAGCAGGTAGGCAATGATACCGCCGGCCAGCAGGGCGGCCAGGCAGAGCCCCAGCATCAGCATCTGGAACCCCTCTGCGGTGTCCCTGGCGCTGGCCGTGGCGATGGCATTCTGGCTTTCCTGGTGATCGATGAAGACATTGATCTCGTCCAGCCATGCAAAGAAGGCGGGGCCGGCCTCGGTCAGTACGAGGCGTCGAGCGCCCTCGAAGTCGCCCTGCTGACGCTGGTCGATGATGCGCTCGGCCAGGGCGTTGGTGCGCTCGGCCTGGCCCTGTACCGCATCGAGCATTTGCCGCTCGGTGGCCGTTGCAGCCTCCTGGTCGGCGGCCATGAGTTCGGTCATCCCCCGGTCGGCCCGGGTGTAGTCCTCCTCCAGTTGCCGATAGGCGCCCAGCAGCGCTTGCAGATCGTCATCGGCGGATACCAGGGTCATGTCGCGCAGGAGAATGGCGCGGTCGTGTACGCTTCCGCGCCAGTCGATGGCATGGCGCAGCTTGACGCCGTTGACGTCGTTGATGGTGGTCAGTCCGCGGTCGATTCGATTGACCTGATGAATGCCGATGGCGGTGAGCAGGACGATCAGCGCAAGCACGGCAGAGAACCCTATCCCCAGGCGGGTGCGGATGCCCAGGCGGGCGATGTTGGCAGCGAGTGTCTTCATGGTTGTTGTCCTTCTTCAGGTGAGCTTTGCCGGGCCGGCGCAAGCGGAAGATGAGACGACTCTATTCTTTGTACATCACTTGTACAATAGTTTATTCTCCAACGTAGCATTCGATTCTTTGATATGGACGCAGCGCCAAGGCTCTGTGATGTTCCTTTTTTATCGGTAAGTTATGAGGCGGTATGCGCGTTGGACGGTCCGTTCGCCGTATCCATGTGGCGATTGGCCTGTCGTGAATGATACGGGATCGATGCCGAGTGCGTTTTTCTTGTACAAGAAATGATGGAGGTGACCATATGTTTGCCTGGTTCAGATCCGACCCGGCCAAGAAGCTGCAAAAGGCCTATGAGCGCAAGCTCGAGCAGGCGATGCAGGCATCGCGCAACGGGGACATGCGCGCCAATGCCGCCTTGACCGAGGAGGCCGAGGCGATCCTCGCCGAGATCGAGGCACTGAAGCGGAAATAGGGTGGGGCCCCTTCCCGGAAGGCCTGATGGGTAGCGACTGTTTGTTATTTTATAATCGACGTAAGGGGGTCGCCTCAGGCTCCCTTCACTCTCCTTCATCGCTTTTATTTCCGATTTCCGGCTTGTCTGGCTGAGGGAGGTCGAGTGCGGTAAGCTGTGATGGTTAAAATAATCAACGCTAGAGGAGCGAAGCGATGCCCGCCCAGCAGTCTGTCCATCACGTGGCCTCATTCTATGCCGCCTCCGCCCATCCGAGCCCGGAGCGCCCCCCGGTCAACGGCCGCGTGGAGTGCGATATCTGCGTGGTGGGGGCCGGTTTCACCGGCATTTCCGCCGCCCTGCATCTGGCCGAGCAGGGCCAGTCGGTGGTGGTGCTGGAGGCGGCCCGGGTCGGCTTCGGTGCCTCGGGGCGCAATGGCGGCCAGCTGGTCAACAGCTACAGCCGCGACATGGACGTGATCGAAGCCAAGTACGGCGACGAGACCGCCCGGGCCCTGGGCAGCATGGCCTTCGAGGGCAATCGCATCATTCGCAGCCGCATCGCCCAGTACGAGATCGCCTGCGATCTCAAGGAGGGCAACCTCTTTGCCGCCTGCAATGCCAAGCAGCTCGAGGGGTTGCGCGAGCACAAGGCGCTCTGGGAGCGCTACGGCCATGACCGGCTCGAGCTGCTGGAGGGGGAGGCGGTCAAGCGGGAGGTGGGAAGCGCCCGCTACACCGGAGCCCTGGTCGATCACTCCGGGGGGCATGTTCACCCCCTCAACCTGGTGCTGGGCCAGGCCGCTGCCTTCGAATCCCTTGGCGGGGTGATTCATGAGCAGAGCCCGGTGATCAAGCTGACCCACGGCGAGCCGGTGGTGCTGACCACCCCCGGCGGCGAGGTGTCCGCCCAGCGGGTGGTGCTGGCGGGCAACGCCTACATGCAGGGCCTGCTGCCATCGCTCGAGAATAAGTCGATGCCCTGCGGCACTCAGATCATCACTACCGAGCCCCTGGGCGAGGCCACCGCCCGGGCGCTACTGCCCAACGACATGGCGGTGGAGGACTGCAACTACCTGCTAGACTACTTCCGCCTCACCGCCGACAACCGGTTGCTCTACGGCGGCGGCGTCAGCTATGGCGGCCAGGACCTGACGAGCATCGAGGCGGTGGTCCGCCCCAAGCTGGCGAAGACCTTTCCACAGCTCGCCGACGTCAAGGTGGATTACGCCTGGAGCGGCAACTTCCTGCTGACCCTCAATCGCCTGCCCCAGTTCGGCCGGCTCAACGGCAACGTCTACTTCGCCCAGGGCTACTCCGGTCATGGCGTCACCTGCTCGCACCTGGCCGGCAAGCTGATCGCCGAGACGATGCGCGGCGAGAGCGAACGCTTCGACGCCTTCGCCGGCCTGCCGCACCTGCCCTTCCCGGGGGGGCGCCTGCTGCGGGTTCCCTTCTCAGCCCTGGGCGCTTGGTACTACGCCACCCGCGACAGGCTGGGTATCTGAGCTCTGCCGCTCGCCCCGCTCCCTAGCGGCGCGGGGTATGTCCCACCTTGCGGGTCGCCAAGCTGGCCCCGTGCCCTAGGCCGGTCCGTGCTCTAAAGCGCCAGGGGGCCGCAGATACGGCCCCCCTGGCGCTTGCTTTCGATGCCCCCACTGGACGCCGTGCGCCGAGTGAGCCGCTGACGCGATCAGCGAGCGATCAGACGTGGCGTAGATACCAGTCGTACTCCAGTTGACTCACCGCCTGCATGGCCTGGGCCCGCTCGGCACGGCGGTTGGCCACGAAGACGCGGATAAAATCGCGCCCCAGGGCCTCGCCCAGCACCTCGTCCGCCTCCAGCAGGTCCAGGGCCTGCTGCCAGCTGTTGGTCAGGCTGTTCTCCACCTGCTCGTAGGCGTTGCCGGTGATCGCCGGGGGCGGGGTCAGCTCATGGCGCAGGCCGTGATGCAGGGAGGCCAGCAGGGCGGCCAGCAGCAGGTAGGGGTTGGCGTCGGCGCCGGCCACCCGGTGTTCGATCCGCCGCGCCGCTCGTGGTCCGGAGGGAATGCGCAGGGCGACCGAGCGATTGTCGAAGCCCCAGGTTGGGGCCATGGGCACGTAGAGCCCCGGCTGGAAGCGGCGGAAGGAGTTGAGGTTGGGCGCGAACAGCGCCATGGCGCCGGGCATGCGTTCCAGCAGGCCGGCCACCGCCTGGTTGAGGCGGGGGCTGCCGAGCACATCGTCGCCGGTTTCGCTGAAGACATTGTTGCCCTCGGCGTCGAGCAGGCTGATATGCACATGGGTGCCGTTGCCGGCCTCCTGACCGTAGGGCTTGGCCATGAAGGTGGCCTCGAAGCCATGCTTGAGCGCCACCCCCTTGATCAGTCGCTTGAGCAGCACGGCGCTGTCGCAGGCCTGGAGGGCGTCGGCGCAGTGGATCAGGTTGACCTCGAACTGCCCCGGGGCGCACTCCTTGAGGGCGGTGTCCAGGGGCAGCCCCTGAATCTCGGCGGCGCTCTGGATCTCCTCCAGGAAGTCGGCGTATTCGTCCAGCTCCAGCATGGAATAGAGCTGGCTCTGGGTGGCGCGCTCGCCGCTGCCCGGGGAGCAGGGCGGCTGGATCAGCCCCGCCTCGGTGCGTTGGCGATCCACCAGGTAGAACTCCACCTCCAGGGCCACCACCGGGGTCAGGCCCATGGCGGTCAAGCGCTGCAATACGCGGGAAAGTACCTGGCGGGGGTCGGCGAAGAAGGGCGAGTCGTCGGGCTCCTCCATGGTCATCAGCAGCTGCCCCTGCCGGCCGCCGCGCAGCCAGGGTACCGGCATCAGGCTGCCGGGAACCGGCTGGCAGAGTCTATCGCCGTCGCCTGTGGCGAGCCCCAGGCCGGTCTCCTCGATGGTGTTGCCATTGATGTCCAGGGCGAAGACCGAGGCGGGCAGGGCGATGCCGCTGCGGTAGGCTTTGGTCAGGTTGCCCCTGGGGATGCGCTTGCCGCGGATGACGCCGTTGAGGTCGCTGATCAGCAGATCGAAACTGTCGATCTCCGGGTGGCGGTCGAGAAAGGTTGGGACGTCATCGGTGGGGAGGTTAGGCATCGCGCTCACCTGTAGCTTTCTGGTCGTTGTTGATGACCGTTATCCTTTCTTGATGTCGGTGTGTTGTCAAATATTTTACGCTATTGGAGTATTGCTACTTTTGCTCGATAGTGGTTTTTATCCTTTATATACAGATATTTATTATTTTTTCACGAGTTATGCCGACCGCAGGCTTGGAAAGATAAATCAACGGATGTATGTTGAGTAAACCATAACAACGCCTGAGCGACCCTGCGAGGAGCCAGCCATGACCAGAAGACCCCTGGTGGGAGTGATCGCCTGCCGCCGCGAGGTGGAAGGGCACGCCGCCCAGATGGTGACCGACAAGTATCTTAGCGCCCTGCGTGAGTATGGGCTCAACCCGGTGATCCTGCCGGTGTGGAGCGATCAGGAGAGTGATCGCGACGCGGCCCGGGAGCTGCTCTCCCGAGTCGATGGACTGCTGCTGACCGGCAGCTACACCAATGTGGAGCCCCACCGCTATGGCGCCGAGCGGGCGCCCCAGAATACCCGGGACGATCGGCACCGGGATGCCGCCGCTCTGACCTGGATTCATGAGGCGCTCGCCATGCGGCTGCCGCTGCTGGGCATCTGCCGCGGCTTCCAGGAGCTCAACGTGGCCTTCGGGGGCAGCCTTCACCAGGCGGTGCAGGAAGTGCCCGGGAAACTCGATCACCGGGAGCCCGGCGGTGCCGACAAGGCGGCCCAGTACGCCCCGGCGCATGACCTGGCGCTGCGAGCCGATGGCGCCCTTGCTAGGTTGCTCGGTGACACCCACACGCGGGTCAACTCCCTGCATCAGCAAGGCATCGACCGACTGGGCGAGGGGCTGGTCGCCGAGGCCTGGGCCCCGGATGGCCTGATCGAGGCGGTCTCGGTGGCTGATGCCGCCGCCTTCGCCCTGGCGGTGCAGTGGCACCCTGAGTGGCAGCCCCGGGAGCATCCCCTCCACGATGCCCTGTTTCGCGGCTTCGCCGCCGCCTGTGCTGCCCACCGCGGCGGCGCTCGCTCCCCTTCCCATCCCTCAGACGGCCTGATGGCCCCCAGCGGAGACATTGCCAATGAGCACTCGTGACTATCAGGCCCTGGATCACGCCCACCACCTGCACCCCTTCACCGACTTCAAGGCGCTGGGGCAGGAGGGCAGCCGTATCATCGAGCGCGCCGAAGGCGTCTACATCCATGACAGTGAGGGCAATTGCATCCTCGACGGCATGGCCGGCCTGTGGTGCGTCAACCTGGGCTATGGGCGCCGCGAGCTGGTGGAGGCGGCCACCGCCCAGCTCGAACAGCTGCCCTACTACAACAACTTCTTCAAGACCACCCATCCGCCGGCGGTGAAGCTGGCCGAGAAGCTGGTACAGCTGGCACCGGCGCATATCACTCATGTCTTCTTTACCGGCTCCGGTTCCGAGGCCAACGACACCGTGCTGCGCATGGTGCGACGCTACTGGGCCCTGAAGGGGAAGCCGGAGAAGCAGTGGATCATCGGTCGCGAGAACGGCTACCACGGCTCCACCCTGGCGGGCATGAGCCTTGGCGGCATGGCGCCCATGCATGACCAGGGCGGACCCTGCGTGCCGAACATTGCCCATATTCGCCAGCCCTACTGGTTCGGCGAAGGGCGTGACATGAGTCCCGAGGCCTTCGGGCGAGAGTGCGCCGCGGCCCTGGAGGAAAAGATCCTGGCGCTCGGCGAGGAGAACGTGGGTGCCTTTATCGCCGAGCCGGTGCAGGGGGCCGGCGGTGCCATCATGCCTCCGGCGAGCTACTGGCCGGCGGTCAAGGAGGTGCTGGCCAGGTACGATATTCTGCTGGTGGTGGACGAGGTGATCTGCGGCTTCGGGCGGCTCGGCGAGTGGTTCGGCAGCGTTCACTATGACCTCAAGCCCGACCTGATGCCCATCGCCAAGGGGCTCTCGTCCGGCTACCTGCCGATCGGTGGCGTGCTGGTGGGTGAGCGGGTGGCCGAGACCCTGATCGAGGAGGGCGGTGAGTTCTTCCACGGCTTCACCTACTCCGGGCATCCCGCCTGCGCCGCCGTGGCGCTGAAGAACCTGGAGCTGATGGAGGCCGAAGGGCTGGTGGAGCGGGTACGTGACGACCTCGGTCCCTACCTGGCCGAGCGCTGGAGTGAGCTGGCCGAGCATCCGCTGGTGGGCCAGGCCCGCTGCCTGGGCCTGATGGGTGCCCTGGAGCTGATCGACCCGGCCACCGGCGAGCGCTTCGACAAGGCCCTGGGTGCCGGCAACCTGTGCCGGGACCTCAGCTTCGAGAACGGCCTGGTGATGCGCTCGGTGGGTGATACCATGATCATTTCACCGCCTTTGGTGATCTGCCACGCTGAAATCGATGAGCTGGTGAGCAAGGCCCGTGCGGCCCTGGACGCCACCGCGGCGCGTCTGGCCCGCATCCCCCAGCCGGAGGAGACCGCATGACCGCAAGCCAACGCCCCCAGAGCCGTGCCGACTGGCAGGCCCTGGCCGATCGCCTGATCCCGAACCTGGAGACCCGCGCCTTTATCGATGACGCCTTCGTCGATGCCGCGAGCGGCGAGACCCTGGAAACCCTCAACCCGGCCACCGGCGAGACCCTGGCCCGGGTGGCCAGCTGCGACGCCGCCGACGCCGAGCTCGCCGTGGCCGCGGCCCGGGCCGCCCATGCGCGGGGCGACTGGGCGCGGCTGGCCCCTGCCAAGCGCAAGCGGGTGCTGCTGCGTCTCGCCGACCTGATGCAGGCCCATCGGGATGAGCTGGCGCTGCTCGACACCCTGGACATGGGCAAGCCGGTCTCCAGCTCGCTGGGCGACATGGCCGGCGCCATCGGCAGCATTCGCCACCAGGCGGAGACCATCGACAAGGTCTACGGCGAGGTGGCCCCCACCGGCGACGATAGCCTGGGCCTGGTGCTGCGCGAACCCCTGGGGGTGGTAGCTTCCATCGTGCCCTGGAACTTCCCGCTGATGATGACCGCCTGGAAGATTGCCCCGGCGCTGGCCGCCGGCAACAGCGTGATCCTCAAGCCCTCTGAGAAGTCGCCGCTCTCGGCGCTGCGCCTGGCCCAGCTGGCCAAGGAGGCGGGCCTGCCGCGCGGCGACTTCCAGGTGCTGCCGGGCTACGGCCACACCGTGGGCAAGGCGCTCGCACTCTCCATGGAGGTCGACTGCCTCTCCTTCACCGGCTCCACTCAGGTGGGCAAGCAGCTGATGCAGTATGCCGGCCAATCCAACCTCAAGCGGGTCTACCTGGAGTGCGGTGGCAAGAGCCCGAATCTCGTCTTCGCCGACTGCAAGGACCTGGACAGGGTGGCCAAGCACGCCGCCGCGGCAATCTTCCACAACCAGGGAGAGGTGTGCATCGCCGGTTCGCGCCTGCTGGTGGAGAATTCGATTCGCGAGGCCTTCGTCGACAAGGTGGTGGAAGCCGCCAAGGGCATGCAGCCCGGCGACCCCCTGGACCCCGCCAGCTTCATGGGCGCCATGGTCGACGAGACCCAGTATCGGCGCGTGCTCGATTATATCGCCAGGGGACGCGATGAGGGGGCGAAAGTGCGCGCCGGAGGCGAGGCCCTCGAGGGGCCGGGGCTCTTCATTCCTCCTACGGTGTTCGACGGCGTGACCGCCGAGATGGCCATCGGCCGGGAGGAGATCTTCGGCCCGGTGCTCTCGGTGTTCGGCTTCGACAGCGAGGAGGAGGCGGTGGCGATGGCCAACGACAGCGTCTACGGTCTGGCCGCCGGACTCTGGAGTCAGGACATCGACCGCATCATGCGCGTCACCCGGCGGCTGCAGTCGGGGCAGGTGTTCGTCAACAACTGGGCCGGCGGCGACCAGACCATGCCTTTCGGTGGGGTCAAGCAGTCCGGCAACGGCCGCGACAAGTCCCACCACAGCCTGGCGGAGTACACCGAGCTCAAGAGCGTCTGGATGTCGCTGGACGGCTGAGTTTCGTGCCCCGGCACGCACCTCCAGTGAGCGCTCGTCACTTGCAGGTGCCCGCCGCAGCTACGGCGCAATGGCGCCGGGCGGGCGCCCTGGACGGGCGGTGTCGTCACTGGGGGGAGGGGCGACTCAGAAGGCTTTGGCGGGGGTGGTGCAGCTCACCAGGCGGCAGGGTTCGCTGCCCGGGTTGCGGAAGCGGTGGGGCACATTGGTGTCGAAGTAGTAGGCCTCGCCGGGGCCCAGCAGTCGGGTCTCGGCGCCGATGGTGATCTCGATCTCCCCTTCGAGTACCACGCCGGCCTCCTCGCCGAGATGGGCGATCATCTCGCGGCCCGTGTCGGTGCCCGGGGGATAGGTCTCGATCATGAAGGAGAGCGCCCGGGACTGCCGATTGGCGCCCACGAGCTTGTAGATCACCTCGCCGCTGCCCACGTCGGCCAGCTCGTCGGTCGAGTAGAAGACCTGATCGCGACTCTCCAGGTCCATGGTGAAGAAGTCCCCGACGCTCATGGGGATGGCATCGAGGATCTTCTTCAGGGAGCTCACCGAGGGGCTCACCTTGCCCTGTTCGATCAGCGACAGGCTGGAGTGGGTCACGCCGCAGCGCTTGGCCAGCTCGCGCTGGGAGATGCCGCGCAGCGTGCGCAGGGCGCGCAGCCTGGCACCCACATCATCAGACATCGGGGTCTCCTCTTGCCGCTGGAGGCGTCCAGAGAGTTGGCTCGAGCCGCCCGCGGGCTGACCAGCGGGCGGCGGGGCGCTCAGCACAGAGCGTCGAGCTTCTCTTTCAGCAGCTTGTTGACCTGCTGGGGGTTGGCGGTGCCGCGAGAGGCCTTCATCACCTGGCCGACGAAGTAGCCGATCATCTTGCCGCGCTTGTCCGGCTCGGCGTCGCGGTACTGGGCCACCTGGGCGGGGCTGTCGGCGATCACCTGGTCGATCATCGCCTCGATGGCGCCCGTGTCGGTGACCTGCTTGAGACCCTTGGCTTCGATCACCTCGTCGGCGCTGGCACCCTGGCCGTTCCAGAGTGCCTGGAAGACCTGCTTGGCGGCCTTGCCGTTGATGGTGTCGTCGATCACGCGGGCGATCAGCTCGCCGAGCCGGTGGGCCGACACCGGGCTGTCGGTGATCGCCAGCCCCTCGCGGTTCAGGGCGCCGGAAAGCTCGCCCTGGACCCAGTTGGCGGCCTGCTTGGCGTCGCCGCAGACGTCCTTGACTTCCTCGAAGTAGTCGGCCATCTCGCGGGTAGCGGAGAGCACGCTGGCGTCGTAGGCGGAGAGCCCGAGCTCGCTCTCGAAGCGGGCGCGCTTGTCGGCGGGCAGCTCCGGCAGGTTGTCGCGCAGATGGTCGACGTAGGCTTGGTCGAGCACCACCGGCAGCAGGTCGGGGCAGGGGAAGTAGCGATAGTCGTTGGCTTCCTCCTTGGTGCGCATGCTGCGGGTCTCGTCGCGCTCGGGATCGAAGAGCCGGGTCTCCTGGACCACCTGGCCGCCGTCCTCGATCAGCTCGATCTGGCGCTCCACCTCGAAGGCGATGGCGCGCTCCACGAAGCGGAAGGAGTTGACGTTCTTGATCTCTGCGCGGGTGCCGAATTCTGCCTGCCCCTTGGGGCGCACCGAGACGTTGACGTCGCAGCGCATCGAGCCCTCGGCCATGTTGCCGTCACTGATACCGAGATAGGTGACGATGGAGTGAATGGCCTTCAGGTACGCCGCCGCCTCCTTGGCCGAGCGCAGGTCCGGCTCGGAGACGATCTCCAGCAGCGGTGTGCCGGCGCGGTTGAGATCGACCCCGGTCATGCCGTGAAAATCCTCGTGCAGCGACTTGCCGGCGTCCTCCTCCAGGTGGGCGTGGTGCACGCGAATGCGCTTGGTGGTGCCATCGTCCAGCGAGATCTCTACCTCGCCGGCGCCGACGATGGGGTGGTACATCTGGCTGGTCTGGTAGCCCTTGGGCAGGTCCGGATAGAAGTAGTTCTTGCGGTCGAAGACCGAGACCTCGGGAATCTCGGCGTGGATCGCCAGGCCGAACTGCACGGCCATGGCCACCGCCTGCTCATTGAGCACCGGCAGTACGCCGGGCAGGCCCAGGTCCACGGCGCAGGCCTGGGTGTTGGGCTCGGCGCCAAAGGCGGTGGAAGCGCCGGAAAATATCTTCGAGCGGGTCGCGAGCTGGACGTGCACCTCCAACCCGATCACGGTTTCCCATTGCATCAGGCGGTCTCCTCGGCGAAGGCGGGACGGCGGCGGTGCCAGTCGGTGGCCTGCTGGAACTGATGGGCGACGTTGAGCAGCTGCGCCTCGGCGAAGTGGGTGCCGAGTATCTGCAGGCCCAGGGGACGGCTTCCCACGAAGCCCGCGGGCACGCTGATGCCGGGAATGCCCGCCAGGTTGATGGCGATGGTGTAGATGTCCTGCAGATACATCGACACTGGGTCCTTGTTGGCGCCCAGGTCGAACGCCGGGGTGGGCGAGGCGGGCCCCATCAGCACGTCCACCTCTTCGAAGGCGTCAAGGAAGTCCTGGCGGATCAGTCGGCGCACCTGCTGGGCCTTCTTGTAGTAGGCGTCGAAGAAGCCCTCGGAGAGGGTATGCGTGCCGATCAGGATGCGGCGCTTGACCTCGTCGCCGAAGCCCTCGGCGCGGCTGCGCTTGTAGAGGTCGATCAGGTCGGTGGGGGCCTCGCAGCGGTGGCCGAAACGTACCCCGTCGTAGCGCGACAGGTTCGACGAGGCTTCCGCCGGGGCGATCACATAGTAGGCGGGGATCGCATAGTGGGTGTGCGGTAGACTGACCTCGCGCACCGTGGCGCCCAGCGCCTCGAAGGCCTGGATCGCCGCGCGGGTAGCGGCCGCAACCTCGGGATCGAGGCCGTCGCCGAAATACTCCCGGGGAAGACCGATCTTGAGGCCCGAGAGCGGGGCATCGAGCTCTGCACGGTAGTCAGGCACGCCTCGGGCCACGCTGGTGGAGTCGCGCAGGTCGTGGCCGGCGATGGCGTTCAGCAGCAGGGCGCAGTCCTCGGCGCTGCGGGCCATGGGGCCGGCCTGGTCGAGGCTCGAAGCGTAGGCGATCATGCCGTAGCGCGAGACCCGCCCGTAGGTGGGCTTGAGTCCGGTGATACCGCAGAAGGCCGCCGGCTGACGGATCGAGCCGCCGGTATCGGTGCCCATGGCCGCCGGCACCAGACCGGCGGCGACCGCGGCGGCGCTGCCGCCGGAGCTGCCGCCGGGCACGGCGGTCAGGTCCCAGGGGTTCTTCACCGGCCCGAAGAAGCTGTTCTCGTTGGAGGAGCCCATGGCGAACTCGTCCATGTTGGTCTTGCCCAGGCTCACCGTGCCGGCGGCCTTGAGCCGTTCCACCACGGTGGCGTCGTAGGGGGCGATGAAGCTGTCGAGCATCTTCGAGCCGCAGCTGGTCTTGACGTCGCGGGTACAGAAGATGTCCTTCAGCGCCAGCGGCAGGCCGGTCAGCGGGCCGGCTTCGCCTCGGGCACGGGTCGCGTCGGCGGCATCGGCATCGGCCAGGGCCTGGTCGAAGGTCACGGTGATGAAACTGTTGAGCTCGCCGTCGAGGCGGTCGATGCGCCCGAGCAGATGCTGGGTCAGCTCGCGGCTGGAAAACTCGCCGGCATCGAGGCCGCGGGCGAGTTCGGCAAGAGTCTTGTCATGCATGCGGCATGGCTCCATAAAGGCGTGCCGTTAACGGAGATAGCGCGGAGAGCGAGTCGGTCACTCGACGACCCGCGGCACCAGATAGAGGCCGTTTTCCACCGCCGGGGCGCAGCGCTGGAAGCGCTCGCGCTGGTCGGATTCGGTGACCTCGTCGGCGCGCAGGCGCTGGGTGGCGTCCAGCGGGTGGGCCAGCGGGGCGACGCCCTCTGTGTCCAACGCCTGCAGCTGGTCGACCATCTCCAGGATACGACCGAGGTCGTCGACATAGCGGGCGGCGTCATCGTCGTTCAGGCCGAGGCGGGCCAGGTGGGCGGCCCGCTGCACGTCAGCGTGTTCAAGCGCCATGGGCTGGGTGTCCTCGCACGGGTTGCGGGTGGGGAAATAGCCGCAAAATGTACCACATTCGCCCCGCCGCGGGCACTCTTGGCGTGGCGCGGCCCCCGCGGCATCTCGCTTGCCGCGGGGGGGCCGCGATGGTACCGTTTGCCTCCGCACAGGGTCCCCGGTCTGCACTAGGTAATCACGTCCATGTTCAAACGTTTGAGGGGGCTGTTCTCCAGCGATCTGTCGATCGATCTGGGGACGGCCAATACACTGATTTATGTGCGCGGTCGCGGCATCGTGCTCGATGAGCCGTCGGTGGTGGCGATTCGCCAGGCCGGCAACATGCGCAGCGTGGCCGCGGTGGGCTCCGATGCCAAGCGCATGCTGGGCCGCACGCCGGGCAATATCACCGCCATTCGCCCGATGAAGGACGGCGTGATTGCCGACTTCACCGTTACCGAGCAGATGCTCCAGCACTTCATCCGCAAGGTCCATCAGAGCACCTTCCTGACCCCGAGCCCGCGGGTGCTGGTGTGCGTGCCCTGCATGTCAACCCAGGTCGAACGGCGCGCCATCAAGGAGTCGGCGGAAGGCGCCGGGGCCCGCGAAGTGTTCCTGATCGAGGAGCCCATGGCAGCCGCGATCGGCGCCGGCCTGCCGGTGGACGACGCCCAGGGCTCGATGGTGGTGGACATCGGCGGTGGCACCACCGAGATTGCCATCATCTCGCTCAATGGCGTGGTCTACTCCGAGTCGATTCGCGTCGGCGGCGACCGCTTTGACGAGGCGATTACCGGCTATGTGCGCCGCCACTACGGCAGCCTGATCGGCGAGGCCACCGCGGAGCGCATCAAGGAGGAGATCGGCTGCGCCTACCCCGGCGGCGAGCTGCGCGAGATCGACGTGCGCGGCCGCAATCTGGCCGAGGGGATCCCGCGCAGCTTTACCCTCAACTCCCACGAAATTCTCGACGCCCTCCAGGAGACCCTGGCCTCCATCGTCTCGGCGGTGAAGAGCGCTCTGGAGCAGTCGCCGCCCGAGCTCGCCTCGGACATCGCCGAGCGTGGCCTGGTGCTCACCGGCGGTGGCGCCCTGCTGCGTGACCTGGATAAGCTGATCGCCGAGGAGACCGGGCTGCCGGTGATCGTCGCCGAGGATCCGCTGACCTGTGTCGCCCGCGGCGGCGGCAAGGCGCTGGAGATGATCGACCGGCATACCTTCGAGCTGCTGTCCAGCGACTGACGCTCGCGTAGTGCGGGGGGATTCTCTATCAAGCCGCTGTTCTCGCACGGATCGGTACCGGGCTATCGCATGCTGCTGTGCGCGATAGCCGCTTCCGCACTGATGTTCGTCGACCACCGCTTCACCCGCATGGAAGAAGTGCGGGCCCAGCTCTCCACGGTGGTGGCGCCGATCCAGTGGGCGGTCAGCGTGCCCAGCGACGTCCTGACCTGGGGCTCGCTGGCGCTTTCCGACCAGCGCGCCCTGTTGGAGGAGAATCGTCGCCTACGCGAGCAGATCCTGCATCTCTCCCATCGCGTACAGCACATGTCCAGCCTGACCGCCGAGAACGTGAGGCTGCGCGAACTGCTGGGGGCCGCAGCTCGCAACGATGTCCCCTATATCACCGCCGAGCTGCTCTCCCTGGACAGCGACCCCTTCGCCCATCAGATGGTGATCGACCGCGGCCGCCGCAACGGCGTCTATGTGGGGCAGCCGGTCATGGATTCCTCGGGGCTGGTGGGCCAGGTCACGGCGGTCTCGGCCTACTCCAGTCGGGTACTGATGGTCGCCGACGCCAGCCATGCCCTGCCGGTGCAGGTCAACCGCAACGGGCTGCGTTTCGTGGTGCAGGGCACCGGTCAGTACGATGCCCTGAGCGTGCTCCACGTGCCGGATACCGCCGATATTCGCATCGGCGACCTGCTGGTTACCTCGGGGCTGGCCGGTCGCTTTCCGCCGGGCTATCCGGTGGCACGGGTCAGCAAGGTGGAGCATGATCCCGGCCAGCCCTTTGCCCAGGTGTCGGCCGAGCCGGTGGCGCGGCTGCAGCGTTCGCGCCATTTCCTGCTGCTGTTTCCCCCGGAGCCCGCCCCGGTGCCTGACGATGCCGGCTGGGATCGCGATCTGCCCGGCGATATTACCCCCGACGCCTTGATCGAGGCGCCCGACACGGAGGCCTCCGGCTGATGGCTGCTGCACCCGCTACCGCGCTGCCCTGGGTATGGCTGACGCTGCTGCTGGCGCTCTGCCTGCAGGTGATGCCGCTGGCCGATGGCTGGCAGATCTGGCGGCCCGACTGGCTGGGTCTAATGCTGATCTACTGGTGCATGTCGGCGCCTGCCCGGGTCGGCGTCTTTCACGGCTTCGTGCTGGGGATCCTGCTCGACCTGATCGAGGGCGCGCCGCTTGGCCAGAACGCCCTGACGCTGTCGCTGCTGGCCTTCCTGGCGGCCCTGATCTATCCGCGCTTTCGTGCCTATTCGCTGCTCCAGCAGTCGCTGCTGATTCTGGTGCTGCTGGGGCTGGTACAGCTGGTCGAGCAGTGGCTGCGCACCCTGTTCGGCCCCTTCTCGATGCATCTTTCCTTTCTGCTGCCGTCGCTGATCGGCGCTGTGCTGTGGCCCTGGCTGACCACCATGTTCCAGGCCATGGAACGCCGGCTGGCCGGTAACGCCTGAGTCAGGAGTCCTGATGAGCGTGTCTTCCCGATCCCCTGCCGCGGCCTCGCCGCCGCGGCTCTGTCTCGCCTCGGCCTCGCCGCGCCGCCGTGAGCTGCTGGCCTCGATCGGCGTGGCGGTCGAGGTCAAACCGGTGGACATCGACGAGACGCCGAGGGCCGATGAGTCCGCCGAGGCCTATGTCATCCGGCTGGCCCGGGAGAAGGCGCTGGCCGGCGCGCGCCATTCGTCCCTGGCCATCCTGGGGTCGGACACCGCCGTGGTGCGCGACGGCGAGATCCTCGGCAAGCCCCGCGACCGGGCCCACGCCGCCGCCATGCTGCGCTCCCTGTCGGGGCGTGATCATCAGGTGCTCACCGCCGTGGCGGTGAGCGGGCCCGCCGGCGTGCTCGAGCGCTGCGTGGCGACCCGGGTGACCCTGCGCGACATCACCGAGGATGAGATCGCCGCCTACTGGGCCACCGGGGAGCCCGCCGACAAGGCCGGCGGCTATGCCATTCAGGGGCTGGCGGCGGTGTTCGTCGCCCGCCTCGAGGGCAGTCATTCGGCGGTGGTGGGGCTGCCGCTGTTCGAGACCGCCGAGCTGCTGGCGCGGCAGGGGGTTCCTTACTGGTGCGGCGCCGCCACATGATGGCAGTGTGTCATAATGCCCCGAGACTGGACTGGATAAGGATTTCCGCATGAGCGGCGAAGTATTGATCAACCTGACGCCGATGGAAACCCGCGTGGCCGTGGTGGAAAACGGCGTGCTACAGGAAGCGCTCATCGAGCGGACCCGGCGACGCGGGATCGTCGGCAATATCTACAAGGGGCGCGTGGTGAGGGTCCTGCCGGGCATGCAGGCGGCCTTCGTCGACATCGGCCTGGAGCGCGCGGCCTTCATCCACGCCCACGAAGTGATGCCGGTCGGCACCCCGGCCGATGAGCAGGTCTCCATCGGGGCGCTGCTGCATGAGGGGCAGGCGCTGGTGGTCCAGGTGACCAAGGATCCCATCGGCTCCAAGGGGGCGAGGTTGACGACCCACCTGTCGGTGCCGTCGCGCTACCTGGTCTACATGCCCGATTCGCCCCACCACGGCGTCTCCCAGCGCATCGAGGACGAGCGCGAGCGCGAGCGACTTCGCGAGCGCCTCGAGCAGGTCCAGGCCCAGCAGGAGCTGGAGGTGACCGGCGGCTTCATCGTGCGCACCGCGGCGGAGAGCATCGGCAACGAGGAGCTCTATGCCGACATGCATTTCCTGCTGCGGCTGTGGCGCAAGGTGAGTGAGCGCAAGATCACCGCCCCGGCCCCCAGCGTGATCTATGACGACCTGCCGCTGTTCATCCGCACCCTGCGCGACCTGATGCGCGACGATATCGAGAAGGTGCGCATCGACTCCCGGGAGAACTACGTCAAGCTGGTGGAGTTCGCCAGGGAGTTCATGCCCGACTCCTCGGCGCGTATCGAGTACTACCCCGGTGAGCGGCCGATCTTCGATCTCTACAGCGTCGAGGACGAGATCCAGAAGGCGCTGGGGCGCAAGGTGCAGCTCAAGTCCGGCGGCTATCTGGTGATCGACCCCACCGAGGCGATGACCACCATCGACGTCAACACCGGCGGCTATGTGGGGCACCGCAACCTCGAAGAGACCATTTTCAAGACCAATCTCGAGGCGGCCAACGCCATCGCCCGACAGTTGCGGCTGCGCAACCTGGGCGGCATCATCATCATCGACTTCATCGACATGGAGGAGTCCGAGCATCAGCGCCAGGTGCTGCGGGTCCTGGAGAAGGCGCTGGAGCGCGATCATGCCAAGACCAAGTGCACCGGCGTGACCGAGCTGGGGCTGGTGCAGGTAACCCGCAAGCGCACGCGCGAAAGTCTGGAGCAGACGCTATGCGAAGCCTGTCCAACCTGCAGTGGACGCGGCACCCTGAAGACCGCGGAGACGGTGTGCTACGAGATATTTCGCGAGATCCTGCGCGAAGAGCGCGCCTACAATGCGGAGACCTACATGGTGCTGGCGTCCCAGGCAGTGGTGGATCGCCTGCTCGATGAGGACTCCGCGGCGGTGGCCGACCTGGAGACCTTCATCGGCAAGACCATTCGCTTCCAGGTCGAAAACCACTATTCCCAGGAGCAGTACGACATCGTGCTGATGTGAGCCGATGCATCCGATACGCCTGCTGAGTCGCTGGCTGCTGACCCTGGCGGCCATCGCCCTGTCGCTGCTGGCCGTGGCGCTACTGGTGCTGCGCCTGGCGCTGATGCAGGTAGAGGGCCAGGCGCCGCGGCTGGAGTCGCTGTTGGTGGCGCGCTTCAATGCCCAGGTCGAGCTCGGACACCTGCAGGCGGAGCTTGCCGGTCTGGATCCCCGGGTGGAGGCCGGCGAGCTGACCATCCGCACCGCCGAAGGCCACGGCTCGCTGCCGCTGCTGGAGGCCGAGCACGCCCGCCTGCGGCTGGACACTGCCGCCAGCCTGCGCGGCGGCATCCCGGTAGTGGAGGATGCCCGGCTGCGCGGGCTGACCCTGCATCTCTACCAGGATGAGCGGGGCGGCTGGCACTGGCCCGACCCCGCCGAGATTCCCCCCGAACTGCGCCCCGAGACCGAGTTCGACCTCGAGCGTCTGGACTTCTGGGTGGGCGTGCTGCTGCGCCAGCGCGCTTGGGTCGAGGACCTGCGACTGGTGCTGCACGGCCGGGAACGCCGCGTCGAGCTGCATGCCCCGCGGGTGTTGATGACCGGGGATGCTCGCCACACCCATCTCGAGGGCGAGGTACACCTGGCCGGCCAGCAGCAGGCTTCGCTGCAGGCGGTTCTGGAGGTTTTTCCCGGACCGGCGGGGTTGAGTGACTTCAGCGCCGCCCTGCAGGCCGACATGCGCCTGGACACGCTGATCGACCTGGTCGAGGTGTTCACCCGCAATGACCCCTTGCGCCTGGAAGATGCTCAGGGGGAGGCGCGGCTGTGGGGGCGCTGGCATCGCGGTGCCCTGGCCGATGCGCGGCTCGACCTGGACGTGCCGCGCCTGGCCTTTCGCCACGACGCCGAGATCGTCGCCCTGGAGAGCCTCGAGGCCCGCGGCCAGTGGCTGCGCGGCGAGACGGGCTGGGACGCCTGGCTGGAGGGCGATGCCGTCGCCGTCGACTGGGCCGAGCCCGGCGAGCTGGCAGACGCCCCGGGACCGGCGCTGCCGCGGCACTGGCACCTGCGCCATCGCGGTGAAAACTGGTGGCTCAACACCAGCGAGTTCGATCTCGCCTCGCTGGCGGCCTGGCGCGATCGCGTCCCGCTGCCGGAGGGGTTGACGCGAGTGGTCGAGACCCTGGCCCCCCGCGGTCGCGTGGCGGGTCTTGGCGTTGGCCTGCAGGAGGGGCACTGGCTGGCCCGAGCGGCAGTCCACGGCGTGGAAGTGGACCCTTGGGGGCAGGCCCCGGGCGGTGGGCCCATCGACGCCTGGGTCGAATCCCGCGACCTGGCCGGGCGGGTGCGTTTCACCGGCACCGACGAGGCGACCCTCGATTTCCCCGAGGTCTTCGCCGCGCCCCTGGCGCTCTCCCATGCCAGCGGCGAGGTGGCCTGGAGCTATGACGGCCCCCGCACCTTCGTCAGCGGACGAGGACTACGGGCCGGCTGGCAGGACGCCGAGATCGAGGGCGGCTTCGGCCTGGCGGTGGGCGGCGGGATGCCCGGGGGCTTCGGCCTGGACCTGCGCTTCCGGGATGCCGACGCGGTGGAGCGGCCGCTGGTCGACTGGCTGCCCGTGGAGGTGCTGGGCGACGAGCTCAACGCTTGGCTGGCCGACGGGGTGGGGGGGTATGTCCCCGAGGGCAGGCTGCAGCTGCATCTGCCGCTGTTCGCCGCCGGTGAGCGGCTCGATCCCAAGCTGGATCTCGACCTGGCCATCGAGCGCGGGCGCCTGCCCTTTGCTCCCGGCTGGCCGGCACTGGAGGCGGTGGAGGGGCGGCTGCGGCTGGGCGTGGGCAGCCTGGAGGGGGAAGTGGTGCATGCCGAGAGCCGCGGTGTCGAGGCACGCCGGGGGCGGGTCAGCCTGGAGGAGGATCGCCTGCGGGTGAGCGGCGAACTGGCCGCCGATGCCGAGTCGCTGCGTCGCTACCTGCAGGCGCTGCCATTCGACGGTATGCAGCAGGTGGACGACTGGCAGGGGCAGGGGCGCGCCGAGGGCGAACTGGCGCTGGACATGCGGCTGGGGGAGCCCGAGGCCTTCCAGCTCGATATCGACACCGAGGTGGCCTTCGAACGGCTTGAGCAGCGGCCCCTGGGGCTGGTGTTCCAGGACCTGCGCGGCCCTCTGGCCTGGCGGCAGCGCGGCGAAGACGGCGGCCTGGAAGGCGCGCTGGAGGGGCGTCTGCTGGGCGGGCCCGTGGCGGCCGATATCGATACCCGGGCCGGCGGTATCGACCTGGCGGGCAGCGCTCAGGCCGCCCGGCTGCTTGCCCTGGGCGGTGTTGCCGGGCTCGACGAGCGGCTCTCTGGCGCTCTGGCCTGGCAAGGGCGGCTGGCGCTGGGCGACGCCGGCAATAGTCTGGCGCTGCGCAGCGACCTGAGCGGCGTGGCCATCGACCTGCCGAAGCCGCTGGGCAAGTCGGCCGGGACCCTGCGCCCGCTGCGCGTGAACCTGGACTTCGACGCTCCAGCGCTGCGCGCGGAGCTGGGCGGTGACGCCCTGCTGCGCTGGCGCCGTCACCGGCCCGACTCGGCCGCGGGGCAGGGGCAGCTATGGCTGGGGCGCCTGCCCGCGGCGCCGTCCTGGCCCCAGGCCGAAGGCTGGGAGGTCTCGATCCAGCAGCCGCGCCTCGACCCCGTCGCCTGGGGGCGGGCCCTGGCCCCCCTGGCCGGCGCGCTCGGCTCTCCGGCGGCTGAGGGGGTGGCGCTGCGTCGGCTGAATCTTGGGATCACCTGCCTGATGGGACCTGAGGGCTGTATCGGCTCGCTGGACGCCGGGGGCGAGCCCCAGGCGGGGGGCGGCTGGCGCCTGGCGCTGGATGGCAGCCTGGTCGAGGGGCATCTCGACTACCGCCCGCGGCTCGATATCCCGCTGGATATCGCCCTCTCACGGCTGTCGCTGGATGGGGCTCTGGCCCAGGCTCGGCCGCCCGGGGAGCTTCTCGATGAGGTCGCGGTGCCCGAGCCGGTGCCGCTGCCGGGCTGGGTGAGCGGGCTGCCCGACGGCCGGCTGCGTATCGCCGACATCGAGCGTCGGGGGCGTCGTTTCGGGCCCTTCAACGCCCACTGGTCCGCGGGCCCCGACCGGCTGGAGATCGCCCCGCTGGGCCTGACGCTGGGGCAGGTGTCGGCGCGGGGGGAGCTCGTGTGGGAAGCCGCCGGGCAGGGGGCCAGCCTGACCCGGGCCCGGCTCGACCTGGACGGAAGAGACCTTGGCACCGCCCTGGAGCGGCTGGGCCAGCCGGTGACCGTGCGCAGCGCCGATACCCGGGTAAGCAGCCAGCTGGCCTGGGCGGGGGCGCCCTGGCAGTTCGCCCTGGCCCGCTCCCGCGGAAGCATCGACGTCGCCCTGCGCGACGGACGCTTCGTCAACGTGGAGTCGCCCTCGGCGCGGCTGATCGGGCTGTTCAACGTGGATAACCTGGTGCGCCGGCTGCGGCTGGACTTCTCCGACGTGACCGGGCAGGGTACCGCTTTCGACAGCGTGGACGGGGGGGCGACTCTCTACGAGGGCGTCCTCGAGACCCGAGGGCCGATCGCCATCGAGGGGCCGGCCACCGCCTTCACCCTGGAGGGCAGCGTCGACCTGGTCCGGCAGGAACTCGATCAGCGCCTGGGCGTCACAGTCCCGGTGAGTCGCAATCTTGCGCTGGCCGCGGTGATCGCCGGCGCCCCGGTGGTGGGCGGTGCCTTGTTCATCGCCGATCGCCTCTTCGGTGGCGCCATCGATCGGGTCACCCGAATTCACTATCGCGTGCGCGGTCCCTGGACCGCGCCGCAGATCACACTGGAAAGTGCCGAATGACTTCACGATCGCATGCCATGCTCGATACCGCCGCCGACATCCTGCTGACCCCCGGCGGCCTGGACCTGGAGGCGCTCGACGCCGGTCTCGGTCATGTCCTGGCCCCCGGCGTCGACTATGCCGATCTCTACTTTCAGCGCAGCTGGCATGAGAGCTGGGTGCTGGAGGACGGCGAGGTCAAGGAGGCCGGCTACAACATCGACGGCGGCGTCGGCGTGCGCGCCATGGCCGGCGAGAAGACCGGGTTTGCCTACTCCAATCAGATCACTGCCGATGCCCTCGCCGAGACGGGGCGCACCGCCGCCGGCATCGTGCGCAGCGGACCTCGCCTGGCCGTGGCGCCGCGGGTGATCAGCCAGTCCACGGCCCGCTACGCCGCCCTCGACCCGCTCTCCGGGCTAGGCGCCGAAGAGAAGATCGCCATGCTCAAACAGGCCGACCGGGTGGCACGCGCCGCCGACCCCTCGGTGGTCCAGGTCAGCGCCTCGCTCACCGGGGTGCACGAGGTGGTGCTGGTGCGTGCCAGCGACGGCAGCCTGGCGGCAGACGTGCGGCCGCTGGTGCGCTTCAACGTCAGCGTGATCGCCGCCAAGAACGGGCGTCGCGAGCGCGGCAGCGCTGGTGGCGGCGGCCGTTACGACATGGCCCGGCTGCGTGACGAGAATGTCGCCGAGCGGTTTGCGCGAGAGGCGGTGCGCCAGGCGCTGGTCAATCTCGAGGCGGTGGACGCCCCGGCCGGCCAGCTGCCGGTGGTGCTGGGGCCGGGCTGGCCCGGCATCCTGCTCCACGAGGCGGTGGGCCACGGCCTGGAGGGCGATTTCAACCGCAAGGGCAGCTCGGCCTTTGCCGGGCGCATGGGCCAGCGGGTGGCGGCGCCGGGGGTGACGGTGGTGGACGACGCTACCCTGGCCGACCGGCGCGGCTCCATGAGCGTGGATGACGAGGGCACCCCGGGGCAATACACGCCGCTGATCGAGGACGGCATCCTCACCGGCTACATGCAGGACAAGCTCAACGCCCGGCTGATGGGCATGGCGCCGACCGGCAACGCCCGGCGCGAATCCTTCGCCCATCTGCCGATGCCGCGCATGACCAACACCTATATGCTGGCCGGCCAGGAGGATCCCCAGGATATCCTGAAGAGCGTCAGGCGCGGCCTCTATGCGGTGAGCTTCGGCGGCGGCCAGGTGGATATCACCTCGGGCAAGTTCGTGTTCTCGGCAAGCGAGGCCTACCTGGTCGAGGATGGGAAGATCACCGCGCCGGTGAAGGGCGCCACGCTGATCGGTAACGGTCCCGAGGCCATGGGCCGGGTCTCGATGATCGGTCACGACCTCGAACTGGATACCGGGATCGGGGTCTGCGGGAAGGAGGGGCAGGGCGTGCCGGTGGGCGTCGGCCAGCCGACCCTAAAGCTCGATGAGCTGACGGTGGGCGGCACGGCGTCCTGAAGATAGACGGCGTGTCGGAGGCTGGTGTGAGGTGTACTGTGTGAGGCCGGCTGTGCCGGGCGAATGGAGGCCGCAGGACTCCCAGGCGGCAGACGCTGACGGCAGGCAACGCCGCCGGGAGGCTGTCGCCTCCAGTCGCGAGCTAAAGCTGCTTATATGGACCCGTCCCGTTGTGCAAGCCCGACACGTATCGGCGGGGGTGAGACTGCACGCTTATATCCGGCCTGTCAGTGGCACTTCGTCGGTACCTGGCCATGATGGGATGCGCGCTCTCCGATCTGATCTCCTACTCGGCCTCACGAGTGGCCATACAGCTTCACAGAGTGGCGGAGAGCCGGTCTGACCTGTCCTGCCATCTACGTACGTACCTGCGCAACCTCCGGGGAAATCTGAGTTATTTCATGCCATCTTCGTGCTTCACGGCATGGCTGTGTAGCGCGTGTCACGCGCCATCACCGCCCAGCAGATCCTGCCGAGCTTGTTCGCCAGGGCGACAGTGGCCTTGGCAGCGCCGCGTCGCGCGGCCAAGGAGCATGCCCAACGTGCCAACCGATCCGGCTGTTGCTGGCGCTGAAAGGCACGCAAGGCCGCTCGGGCACCATGCACGAGCTGTCGACGCACCTCGCCGTTGCCCCGCCTGGAGATGCCCATCAATCGCTCCTTGCCGCCACTCGAGTGCTGGCGGGGCACCAAGCCAATCGAGGCGCTGAAGGCGCGGCCATTGGCAAACCGTTTCGGATCGCCGATATGGCTGACCAGCAAGGTGGCATTGACCGGCCCGATGCCGGGCACGCTCATCAAGCGCTGACAAACCGGCGTCGTCTTGGCCAGCCGTGCCAGGCGCTGATCATAGGCACGGATGCGGGCATCCAGCGCCAGCCACTGGTCCAGGACATCATCCAGTACCACGAAGAGGTCGTCGCCCAGCTGGACTCGATGCTCGGCGAGCAAGCGCCTGACCTCCCCCTGGCGAAACACCGAGTGCCCCTTGGCCACGATGATCCCCATTTCGGCGAGCAAGCCATGCAGCTCATTGCCCAGCGCCGTGCGGCTGGCGATGGCCCGTGAGCGCACGCGATGCATGGCTTGCAGCGCCTGCTGTTCCAGTGTCTTGGGCGCCACCCGTGGCGTGGCATCCCGGGCCGCTGCCTCGGCAATCGCGCGGGCATCCCGGGCATCGCTCTTGTGCCCGAGGACGAAGGGCTTCACGTACTGGGGCGGAATCAACTGGACCTCATGCCCCAGCGCCTGGATCTCCCTGGCCCAGTAATGGGCCCCACCGCAGGCCTCCATGGCGACAACGCAGCGAGGCAGTTGGGCTAGCGTGGTGGGAAATGCCGAGCGTGACACCGTTTTGCTGAACACCTGCCGCCCTTTGGAATCGACGGCGTGAAGTTGAAAGACATGCTTGGCGAGATCGATCCCGACGATGCTAATGTGATTCATGGATGGACCCTCTCTTCGAGATGCCGCGTGGTGCCCCGTGCACCCAAGATGGCGTTGCAAACTCATCTTGGCACAGGGAGGGACGGGTCCATCCCATTTCCTACAGCGGAGGCATGGAGGCTGTCGCCTCACGTCGCGATGCAGAGCAGCGCTCCTATGCGGCAGTCGCTGAGCTTGTAGGAGCGTCCGGTAACGGAGGGTTGGCCTGTAGGAGCGCCCGGTTCGGCGCTCCGAGTTCCCGTCGCGACTGGCGCCGATAGGCGCCCCGGCGGAGGCGGCAGCGTCGGGGGTAACTGCCGGTGCTGGCAACACCGCCGGGAGGCTGTCGCCTCCAGTCGCGAGCTAAAGCTGCTTATATGGACCCGTCCCGTTGTGCAAGCCCGACACGTATCGGCGGGGGTGAGACTGCACGCTTATATCCGGCCTGTCAGTGGCACTTCGTCGGTACCTGGCCATGATGGGATGCGCGCTCTCCGATCTGATCTCCTACTCGGCCTCACGAGTGGCCATACAGCTTCACAGAGTGGCGGAGAGCCGGTCTGACCTGTCCTGCCATCTACGTACGTACCTGCGCAACCTCCGGGGGAATCTAAGTTATTTCATGCCATCTTCGTGCTTCACGGCATGGCTGTGTAGCGCGTGTCACGCGCCATCACCGCCCAGCAGATTCTGCCGAGCTTGTTCGCCAGGGCGACAGTGGCCTTGGCAGCGCCGCGTCGCGCGGCCAAGGAGCATGCCCAACGTGCCAACCGATCCGGCTGTTGCTGGCGCTGCAAGGCACGCAAGGCCGCTCGGGCACCATGCACGAGCTGTCGACGCACCTCGCCGTTGCCCCGTCTGGAGATGCCCATCAATCGCTCCTTGCCGCCACTCGAGTGCTGGCGGGGCACCAAGCCAATCGAGGCGCTGAAGGCGCGGCCATTGGCAAACCGTTTCGGATCGCCGATATGGCTGACCAGCAAGGTGGCATTGACCGGCCCGATGCCGGGCACGCTCATCAAGCGCTGACAAACCGGCGTCGTCTTGGCCAGCCGTGCCAGGCGCTGATCATAGGCACGGATGCGGGCATCCAGCGCCAGCCACTGGTCCAGGACATCATCCAGTACCACGAAGAGGTCGTCGCCCAGCTGGGCTCGATGCTCGGCGAGCACGCGCCTGACCTCCCCCTGGCGAAACACCGAGTGCCCCTTGGCCACGATGATCCCCATTTCGGCGAGCAAGCCATGCAGCTCATTACCCAGCGCCGTCCGGCTGGTGATGGCCCGTGAGCGCACGCGATGCATCGCCTGCAGCGCTTGCTGTTCCAGTGTCTTGGGCGCCACCCGTGGCGTGGCATCCCGGGCCGCTGCCTCGGCAATCGCGCGGGCATCCCGGGCGTCGCTCTTGTGCCCGAGGACGAAGGGCTTCACGTACTGGGGCGGAATCAACTGGACCTCATGCCCCAGCGCCTGGATCTCCCTGGCCCAGTAATGGGCCCCACCGCAGGCCTCCATGGCGACAACGCAGCGAGGCAGTTGGGCTAGCGTGGTGGGAAATGCCGAGCGTGACACCGTTTTGCTGAACACCTGCCGCCCTTTGGAATCGACGGCGTGAAGTTGAAAGACATGCTTGGCGAGATCGATCCCGACGATGCTAATGTGATTCATGGATGGACCCTCTCTTCGAGATGCCGTGTGGTGCCCCGTGCACCCAAGATGGCGTTGCAAACTCATCTTGGCACAGGGAGGGACGGGTCCATCCCATTTCCTACAGCGGAGACATGGAGGCTGTCGCCTCCAGTCGCGAGCTAAAGCTGCTCCTACAGCGGAGGCATGGAGGCTGTCGCCTCCAGTCGCGAGCTAAAGCTGCTTATATGGACCCGTCCCGTTGTGCAAGCCCGACACGTATCGGCGGGGGTGAGACTGCACGCTTATATCCGGCCTGTCAGTGGCACTTCGTCGGTACCTGGCCATGATGGGATGCGCGCTCTCCGATCTGATCTCCTACTCGGCCTCACGAGTGGCCATACAGCTTCACAGAGTGGCGGAGAGCCGGTCTGACCTGTCCTGCCATCTACGTACGTACCTGCGCAACCTCCGGGGAAATCTGAGTTATTTCATGCCATCTTCGTGCTTCACGGCATGGCTGTGTAGCGCGTGTCACGCGCCATCACCGCCCAGCAGATCCTGCCGAGCTTGTTCGCCAGGGCGACAGTGGCCTTGGCAGCGCCGCGTCGCGCGGCCAAGGAGCATGCCCAACGTGCCAACCGATCCGGCTGTTGCTGGCGCTGAAAGGCACGCAAGGCCGCTCGGGCACCATGCACGAGCTGTCGACGCACCTCGCCGTTGCCCCGCCTGGAGATGCCCATCAATCGCTCCTTGCCGCCACTCGAGTGCTGGCGGGGCACCAAGCCAATCGAGGCGCTGAAGGCGCGGCCATTGGCAAACCGTTTCGGATCGCCGATATGGCTGACCAGCAAGGTGGCATTGACCGGCCCGATGCCGGGCACGCTCATCAAGCGCTGACAAACCGGCGTCGTCTTGGCCAGCCGTGCCAGGCGCTGATCATAGGCACGGATGCGGGCATCCAGCGCCAGCCACTGGTCCAGGACATCATCCAGTACCACGAAGAGGTCGTCGCCCAGCTGGACTCGATGCTCGGCGAGCAAGCGCCTGACCTCCCCCTGGCGAAACACCGAGTGCCCCTTGGCCACGATGATCCCCATTTCGGCGAGCAAGCCATGCAGCTCATTGCCCAGCGCCGTGCGGCTGGCGATGGCCCGTGAGCGCACGCGATGCATGGCTTGCAGCGCCTGCTGTTCCAGTGTCTTGGGCGCCACCCGTGGCGTGGCATCCCGGGCCGCTGCCTCGGCAATCGCGCGGGCATCCCGGGCATCGCTCTTGTGCCCGAGGACGAAGGGCTTCACGTACTGGGGCGGAATCAACTGGACCTCATGCCCCAGCGCCTGGATCTCCCTGGCCCAGTAATGGGCCCCACCGCAGGCCTCCATGGCGACAACGCAGCGAGGCAGTTGGGCTAGCGTGGTGGGAAATGCCGAGCGTGACACCGTTTTGCTGAACACCTGCCGCCCTTTGGAATCGACGGCGTGAAGTTGAAAGACATGCTTGGCGAGATCGATCCCGACGATGCTAATGTGATTCATGGATGGACCCTCTCTTCGAGATGCCGCGTGGTGCCCCGTGCACCCAAGATGGCGTTGCAAACTCATCTTGGCACAGGGAGGGACGGGTCCATCCCATTTCCTACAGTGCGGTAATTGCTGTCCTTGTAGGAGCGCCGCTCCGCGTCGCGACTGGCGCCGCAGGCGCCCCGGCGGAGACGGCAGCGTTGGCGGTCATTGCCAGCGCTGGGCAACACCGCCGGGAGGCTGTCGCCTCCAGTCGCGATGCAGAGCAGCGCTCCTACAGCCCCGCGGTATCGCGGATCAGCTTGAAGAGCTTGCGGGCGCTGGCCGGGGGCTTGCCCCTCTCGCGCTCGCGCTGGGCGTTGCGGATCAGCTGGCGCAGCGCCTGGCGGTCGGCGTCGGGGTGGTCGGCGACGAAGGCCTCGACGGCGGGGTCGCCCTCCTCGAGAAGACGGTCGCGCCAGGCTTCGAGCCGGTGAAAGGCCAGATCGCGACGCCGCGCCTCGTGCTCGACCTCGTCGAAGACCGCCTGGATCGCCTCCAGGTTCTCGCGGCGCATCAGCTTGCCGACGTACTGCATGTGCCGCCGCCGGCCTTCGTGGGAGCGGATCCGCGCGGTCTCCTCCACGGCCGCCAGCATGTCGTCGGAGAGCGGGAAGCGGGCGCGCTCGGCGGGGGTCATGGCGATGATCGCCTCGCCCAGCTGCTGTAGCGCATGCATCTCGCGCTTGAGCTGGGACTTGCTGGGCCGTTCGTCGTCATCCGACAGCGTGATCTGGGCGAGCAGCTCGCGGGGAGAATCCTGGGACATGCCGTTTCCATGGTTGAGAATAGAGAATAGGCCCAGTATACCAGTCCGCAGCCGCGGGCTTGATAGCCACATGAGAGCATCCGGCCCGGTGCCGGAGAAGGGAGATCAGCATGACACAGGCTTTTGATGCCGCCGCCCAGCAGGCCCAACTGGAATCGGGTGCCGAGCAAGCGCTGGCGCTGGCGCGCCGTCTGGGCGCCGATGCCTGCGAAGTGGGGGCCAGTGTCGACCAGGGGGTCGGTGTCAGCGTCCGTGAGGGCGAGGTGGAGACCGTCGAACTGTCACGCGATCAAGGCATCGCGGTGACCGTCTACGTGGGAGCCCGCAAGGGGAGCGCCTCCTCCACCGATAGCGGCGAGGACTCGATTCGCGCGGTGGTGGAAAAGGCCGTGGCGATCGCCCGGCATACCGGCGAGGATCCGGCCGCCGGGCTCGCCGATGCCGAGCTGATGGCAAGCGACCTGCCCGACCTGGACGTGCACCATCCTTGGCCGCTGACCACCGAGCAGGCCATCGACCTGGCGCTGGCCTGCGAGACGGCCGGACGCCACGAGCCGGGCATCCGCCAGTCGGAGGGGGCCTCGCTCTCCAGCGGCGAGGGGGTGAGGGTCTACGCCAACAGCCACGGCTTTCTGGGCAGCCAGCGCGGCAGCCGCCACTCGCTGTCGTGCATGCTGATCGCCGAGGATGCCGGCGGCATGCAGCGGGACTACGACTACACCAGTGCCCGGGACCCCCGGGCGCTGCTGTCGCCGGAGCAGGTGGGCAAGAGCGCCGCCGAGCGAACCCTGTGCCGCCTGGGTGCGCGGCGGCCGGCCACCGGGCGGCTGCCGGTGCTGTTCGACCCCAGCCTGGCCAGCGGGCTGGTCGGGCATCTGCTGAGCGCCATCGCCGGCGGTTCGCTGTATCGCCAGGCGTCGTTTCTCTGCGACCGGCTCGGGACGCCGCTGTTTCCCGACTGGTTCTCGCTGGAGGAGCGTCCCATGGAAAGGGGAGCCATGGCCAGCAGCCCCTTCGACAATGATGGCGTGCAGACCCGCAACAACGTCTTTATCGACCAGGGGCGCCTGGCGAGCTATATGCTCTCCGCCTACAGCGCCCGTCGCTTGGGGATGCAGACCACGGCCAACGCCGGTGGGGCCCGTAACCTGCGCCTCACTGGGCCGCTGGAGACGCGTGAGGCACTGCTGGCGCGCCTGGGGCGCGGCGTGCTGGTCACCGAGCTGATGGGGCAGGGCGTCAACGGCGTCACCGGCGACTATTCACGCGGTGCCGCCGGCTTCTGGGTGGAGAACGGCGAGATCCAGTATCCGGTCGAGGAGTTCACCATCGCCGGCAATCTCGAGGCGATGTTCCGAGGGCTGGTAGGGGTCGGCAGCGATATCGATACCCGGGGCAGCATCCACAGCGGCAGCTGGCTGATCGACGAGATGACCGTGGCCGGCAGCTAGGCCGGGCTGCGCCCTGACCCGCCCCGGCTTCGCCGGGCCGGGAGCTATAAGCTGTAAGCTGTAAGCTGTAAGAGAAACCCATCGCCACCAGCAAAGAGGTGGGTATCGTTACGGCTTACGGCTTACGGCTGTCATTCGTCCTCGTCGAAGCGGGCCTCGAACAGTGCCTCTACCGCCTCCAGCGCCGCCTCGGCGTCGTCGCCTTCGGCGCAGATGGTCAGCTCGGTGCCGTGGGGAGCGGCCAGCATCAGCAGCGACATGATGTTGGCCGCGTCGGCCTCCTGGCCGCCGCGGGTGACGGTGATGCGGGCGGTGAAGGGCTGGCAGCACTGGACCAGCCGGGTGGCGGCGCGGGCGTGCAGGCCGCGCTTGTTGGTCAGGGTCAGCTTGCGACGGGGCACGCTCAGGACTCCTCGCGGTCAGGGGGCGCCGGGGCCGTGGGAGGGGCAGCGGTCAGGGCCCGGTGGATGCCCAGCTCGCGGTGGCGAAGGCGCACGGCCGGCTGCTGGCTGGCCAGCTGCTGGGCGAGCTTCTCGGCCAGGTAGACCGAGCGGTGCTGGCCGCCGGTGCAGCCGATGGCCACCGTCAGGTAGCTGCGGTGGCTGTCGCGGTAGGCTGGCAGCCAGCGCTCGAGCCAGCCCAGGATGTCGGCATACATCTCGGCGACCAGCGGATACTGCTCGAGGAAGGCCACGATGCTGGGGTCCTGACCGGTGGCGGAGCGCAGGCTGGGGTCCCAGTAGGGATTGGGCAGACAGCGGGCGTCGAAGACGATATCGGCGTCCAGGGGAACGCCGCGCTTGAAGCCGAAGGACTCCACCGTCAGGGTCAGCTGCTTGGCACGGTGGCTGGCGACCTGATCGGCGATGCGCCCACGCAGCTCGTGGACCGATAGCCGGGAGGTATCGATCACCAGGTCGGCCAGATCGCGGATGTCGGCCAGCGTCTGCTCCTCGGATTCGATCGCTTCGGCCAGGGTCATGTCGCTGCCCTTGGTCAGCGGGTGACGGCGGCGGGTGGCTGAGTAGCGCTCGAGCAGGATGCGTGCATCGGTGGTCAGGTAGATGACCTGACAGGCGATGCCACGCTGGCGCAGTTCCTCCAGCAGGCGCGGGAAGCGCTCCAGGGCGTGCGGCAGGTTGCGGGCATCGATGCTGACGGCAACGTTCGATTGACGGGCGGGGCCGCAGCGCAGTTCGTCAGCCAGAGAGCCCAGCAGCATGGCCGGCAGGTTGTCGATGGCGTAAAAGCCGAGGTCCTCGAGGGCCTGTAGGGCGATCGACTTGCCCGAGCCTGAGCGGCCGCTGATGATGACGAGCTGCATGCGGGTCTCCTGGTCGTTGTGCTGGCCGGGTGGCCCGATTGCGTGGGTGTCAGGTGGCTGCCTGTCGTCGGATCGCCTCGATCAGGCGCTCATGCAGCTCCCGCTGACTGGCGCTCTTGCGCAGGGCCGTGCGGGTCTCGACGTCGTTCATGATGCCGGCCACCTGGCCCAGCAGCGCCAGATGGGTATCGTCGGCCTCCTCCGGGACCAGCAGCACGAAGACCAGATCGACTGGCTCGCCGTCGATGGCGTCGAATTCGATGGGGTCGGCAAGCCTGAGAAAGGCGGCCACCGGAGCGTGGCAGTGGGGGCTTCTCGCATGGGGGATGGCCACGCCGTTGCCGATGCCCGTGCTGCCCAGGCGCTCCCGGCCGATCAGCCGGTCGAAGACCTCCTGGCTATCCAGGCTCGGGGTGTTCTGGGCAATGAAGGTGCTGAAAAACTCCAGCACCCGCTTCTTGCTGCCGCCGGGAACCCCGAACAGGGTGCGTTCGGGGGGCAGGATGGTTTCCAGTGTCATGGGGAATCAGCGAGCGCCGGCGCCCTGGGCGCGGGCCTGTGCTTTTTCCTTGTGCTTGACCAGCTGGCGGTCGAGCTTGTCGGTCAACGCATCGATGGCGGCATACATGTCGGCGTCCATGGCTTCGGCATGAAGGTCGGCACCGGCGGCATGCAGGGTGCAGGCGGCCTGCTGGCGCTCTTTCTCCACGGAGAGCGTCACCTGCACATTGGTGATGTTGTCATAATGGCGCTGCACGCGAGTGAGTTTCTCGTCAACATAGTCGCGCAGGGCATCGGTCAGCTCTACATGGTGGCCGGTGATATTGACTTGCATGGCAGGCTCCTTCGTCTTTCGTGTGGTGATTCGATTGTAACCCTTTTTCCTGCCTTGCAAACCCCCTGTTTCAGCGCCTCGCCACGGGGGTCGGGCGCGGCGGCGAACGGCGTCATTTGAAGCGCTTGCGCTCGCTCGAGGAGGGAATGCCCAGGGCCTCGCGATACTTCGCTACCGTGCGTCTGGCCACGCGGATGCCGTCCTCGGCCAGCAGGTCCACCAGGCGGCTGTCCGACAGGGGCTTGCGAGGCGCTTCTCCCTGCACCAGCTTGCGGATGCGGGCGCGAATCGCCGTGCTGGAGTGGGCGTCACCCTCGCCCTCGCCGCCGACCTGGCTGGAGAAGAAAAACTTCAGCTCGAACACGCCCCGGGGGGTGTGGATGTACTTCTGGGTGGTGACCCGGGAAATGGTCGACTCGTGCATCTCCACGGCCTGGGCGATATCGGCCAGCACCAGCGGCTTCATGGCCTCCTCGCCCTGCTCGAGGAAGTCGATCTGGCGGGCCATGATCTCGCGACCGACGCGCAGCAGGGTATCGTTACGGCTGACCAGGCTCTTCATCAGCCAGCGAGCTTCCTGCAGGTGATCCTTGAGAAACTGGTTGTCCTGGCTTTTGTCGGCGCGACGCACCAGGGCCATATAGTCGGGCTGGATGCGCAGCCGCGGGAGCGCTTCGGCGTTGAGCTCGATGCGCCAGCCGCGGTGGTCGTGCAGGGCCACCAGATCGGGGATGACGTAGTCGCTGCCCACCTCGCCGTAGGCGCTGCCGGGGCGGGGGTCGAGGGTGCGGATCAGGCGGATGACCGCGTCCAGCTCGGCATCCTCAAGGCCCAGGCGACGCTTGAGGAGCCGGCGGTCATCGGCGGCCAGGGCCTCCAGGAACTGACGGACCAGGCGCCGCGCCTGGGGCAGCAGGGGCGTGTCGTCCGGCAGCGCCCCTAGCTGCAGCATCAGGCATTCACGCAGGTCGCGGGAGAAGACGCCGGTCGGCTCGAACTGCTGCAGGCGCAGCAGCACCTGCTCGACCTCGCGGGTCGGCAGGCCCTCGAGTCCCTGCTGGCGAAGGCCGTCGCGGATCTCTTCCAGCGGTTGGGCCAGGTAGCCGGCGCCGTCCACAGCGTCGATCAGGCTCTCGGCAATCAGTCGCTGACGCGGCTCCAGGTCGGTCATGGCCAGCTGCCAGACCAGGTGGCCATTGAGGCTCTGGCCCTCGGCCTGGCGCTCGAAGTCGGGGCCCTCGCCCCCGGCGGGCGCGCCCAGGTCCTGGTAGGTGTCCGACCAGTCGCTGTCGGTGCTGAGCTCGCTGGGAATCTCGCTGGCCCAGTCGTCCTCGGGGGTCTCGCTGACCTGCTGTTCGCCGAAGCCGTCGTCGAGCTCCAGCATGGGGTTGGACTCGAGCGCCTGCTGGATCTCCTGGCGCAGGTCCAGGGTGGAGAGCTGCAGCAGGGCGATGGCCTGCTGCAGCTGAGGGGTCATGGTCAGCTGAGTGCCGACGCGCAGTTGCAGAGAAGCTTTCATGGCCATGAGAGACGTTGCTCATTTGCCGAAAAGCCCCACCCTAGACCGCGGCCGGGTGACATGCAAGAGACTCTTCGATAAATTTCTTGCAATAAGTATACCAGGCGCAATCTGTGTGCCGAGGTGGCGCAATAACATTCATATCAGCATGTTGCGATCAATATAGGATTAGAGGCGAAAGTCCTCGCCCAGATATACCTCGCGCACCCGCCGGTTGGTGAGGATGGCTTCGGCGTCGCCTTCGGCGATGATCTGACCGTCGCCGACGATGTAGGCGGTGTCGCAGATATCCAGCGTTTCGCGCACGTTGTGGTCGGTGATCAGCACGCCGATGTCCCGCGCCTTGAGCTGGCGAATGATGCCCTTGATCTCGCCCACGGAGATGGGGTCGACGCCGGCGAAAGGCTCGTCGAGCAGGATGAAGGCGGGCTCGGTGGCGAGCGCCCGGGCAATCTCCACTCGCCGGCGCTCGCCGCCGGAAAGGCTCATACCGAGGTTGTCGCGAATGTGGGTGACATGGAAGTCTTCGAGCAGGCCCTCGAGGCGCGCCTGGCGGCCGCTGCGGTCCAGATCCTTGCGGGTCTCGAGAATGGCCATGATGTTGTCGGCCACCGATAGCTTGCGAAAGATCGAGGCCTCCTGCGGCAGGTAGCCGATCCCGGCCCTGGCGCGCTCGTGCATGGCGGCGCCGGAGAGATCGCGATCGTCGATATGCACCGTGCCGGCATCGGCGCGTACCAGGCCCACGATCATATAGAAGGAGGTGGTCTTGCCGGCGCCGTTGGGGCCGAGCAGGCCGACGATGCTGCCCTGCTCGATGGTCAGGCTGATATCGTGAACCACGCGGCGGCGCTTATAGCTCTTGGCCAGATGGCTGGCCTGCAGAGTCTTCATGGAGGATGCCTTACTGCTCGGGCTGCAGGGTCATGCGGATGCGCTGGCGGCCTTCAATCCCTTCGCCCTCTGCGCGGGCCTGGACCACGCGGCGGTCGAGAAAGTACTCGAGATAGCCGCCGGCGAAGGTGTCGCCGCGCTGGTGAAGTTCGGCGCGATCGATCAGTTCCACGCGCCGTTCGGCCACATGGTAGACGACGGTGCGGCCCCAGCCGCGCACCACGGGCTCGTCGGGGTCCGGCTGCTGCTCCAGGTAGGCTCGCTCACCGGTGGCGATCGCCCGGGATAGCTCGCCGGCCGCGTTGCGCTGGATCTCGACCCGATCGCCGGTCACCCGCAGGCTGCCCTGCCGGATGTCCACCTCGCCGGTATAGACAGCGGTGCCGGCGCGGTCGTCCAGGTCGAGGCGGTCGGCCTCGACTTCGATGGGGGCGCTGGCATCGTGTGCCTTGACCGTCATGGCGCTCAGCGCGACGCCGGCCAACAGCAGACCGCCCAGCGCCAGGGCGGCGAGTGAAGGGAGTGCGGGTCGAATCATGACTCGGGGTCCTCATGGGTGGCGCCGGAGGCTTCCGGAGGGTGGTGGCCGCGAACATTGTCCGTCAAGCGGGCGCGATTGTCATCGAACCAGGCGTCGAAGCGTTCGCCGCTCATGCGCTGGGGCGGCTGTTGCAGCAGTGCCGGGCTCTCGCTCCAGGCGTGGCCGAGGTCGGCGTCCACATGGAGGATCTCGGTATCGAGCTGCCAGCGCTCCTCGGGAGCGAACAGCCGTGCGCTGCCGCTCAGGGTCAGCGGGCTTCCGCCCGGCCCGAGTCGTCCCACGTCGCCCCGGGCGATCCACAGTCGCCCTTCGCTGTCGTGGACATGGGCCACCGGCGTCTCGGCCCGGGTCACGTCGTCATGGGGCGTGTGCACCAGGCGCGGGGTGTCCAGCCGCTGGTGGGCGCGTCCCTCGGTGTTGAAGCGCGTCAGTCGCACCTCCTCGAGGTAGTAGTCGGGCTCTCCCTCGGCGTCGCTGGGTACCGGCCCGGGGCGGGGCGCCTCGCGAGGATCGAGCCAGACAAGCAGGCTGCCAAGCGCCAGCAGTACCAGCAGCAGCCAGAGCCGGTAGCCGGGGCGGGGCAGGCGCAGCGACACGGCTCAGCCCTGCAGGTAGGTGTCGACCAGGGCGTCGCGATGCCCCTGGGCCTCGAGCAGGGCATCGCAGATCTCGCGAACGGCGCCGTGACCGCCGCTGCGCTCGGTCACCCAGTCGGCCAGGGCCTGAATATAGGACGGTGCGCCGGGCACGCTGATGCCAATGCCGGCGCGCTGGATAGCCGAGAGATCGGGCAGGTCGTCGCCGCAGTAGGCCACCTGCTCGAGGCTGAGCTGCTGGCGCTGGCACAGTTCGCGCAAGGTGGCGAGCTTATCGCCGCAGCCCTGATAGACATGGTCGATGCCGAGCGCCGCGGCGCGGTGGCTGACCATCGGGGAGTCGCGGCCGGTGAGCAGGGCGACCTGCAGGCCGGCCCGGCGCAGCAGCTTGATCCCCAGGCCGTCCTGAGTATGAAACGCCTTGATTTCCACGCCATCGGCCTGGAAGTAGAGGCGGCCGTCGGTGAGTACGCCGTCCACGTCGAGGGCCAGCAGGCGAATCAGGCGCAGGCGGTCGAGAAGATGGGGAGCGATGGGCGGGGTTGCCAGGGTCATGGGCGTTCCTTGAGTCGGGTCATCGGGGAGGGGTCAGATCACGCCGCTGCGCAGCAGGTCGTGCATGTGCAGGGCGCCGACCGGGTGCCCTTGGTCGTCTACCACGGCCAGCGCGGTGATGCGGTTGTCTTCCATGACGCGCACGGCCTCGGCGGCCAGCAGGTCGGGGGCAATGCGCTTGCCGGGGCGAGTCATGACGTCATCGACCCGCAGGCGGCTGAGGTCGCGGTGCTGGTCCAGGGTGCGCCGCAGGTCGCCGTCGGTATAGACGCCGGCCAGCCGGCCGCGTTCATCCACCACGCAGGTGAAGCCGAGCCCCTGGCGGGTGATCTCCAGCAGGGCGTCGCGCAGGGGGCTGCCCAGGGGCACGCAGGGCAGGCGGTCGCCGCCATGCATCAGGTCGCCGACGCGCAGCAGCAGTCGCTTGCCCAGGCTGCCGCCGGGATGGGAGCGGGCGAAGTCCTCGGCGGTGAAGCCGCGCGACTCCAGCAGCGCCACGGCCAGGGCATCGCCCAGCGCCAGGGCCGCGGTGGTCGAGGCGGTCGGGGCCAGGTCCAGGGGGCATGCCTCACGGGCAACGCCGGCGTTGAGGTGGGCATCGGCATGTCGCGCCAGGGTCGAGTCGGGCCGGCCGGTCATGCCGATCAGCGGCGTGCCCAGGCGTTTGAGCAGCGGCAGCAGGGCATTGACCTCGGCGGTCTCGCCGGAGTTCGACAGCGCCAGCACCACGTCGCCCAGGGTGATCATGCCCAGATCACCGTGGCTGGCCTCCCCGGGATGAACGAAGAAGGCGGGCGTGCCGGTGCTGGCAAGGGTGGCGGCGATCTTGCCGCCGATATGGCCCGACTTGCCCATGCCGGTGACGATCACCCGTCCCCGGCAGGCCAGGATAAGCTCGCAGGCGCGGTCGAAGTGGCTGTCCAGGCGCTCGGCGAGGGCCGCAATGGCCTGCTCTTCCACCTGCAGGGTGCGTCGCGCACTGTCGCGCAGCGGTGAGCCGCCGTTGGAGGTAGCGCCGGAGGGGGAGGTGTCGGTACTCATGACAGTGATTGTTGCCCGTCGTGTGGTTTCACTCAAGAGGGCCGCTCCCGCTCAGCGCCAGCCAGGCCAGGTAAGCCAGATAGATCGCCAGGAACAGGCCGCCGGGCAGTCGCCCCAGGCGGCCGTGGCGATGCCACAGCAGCAGCATGGCCATGCCCAGAGTCAGCAGCAGCATGACCGGGAAATCGCGGCTGGCGGCCGCCGGGTTAACCGGGCCCGGCGCAAGCAGGGCGGGGATCGGCAGCACGGCCAGCAGGTTGAATAGGTTGGAGCCGATGATATTGCCGATGGCCAGGTCATGGTGGCGCTTGAGGGCGCTGGCCACGCAGGCGGCCAGCTCCGGCAGGCTGGTGCCGATGGCCACCACGGTCAGGCCGATGGCCAGCTCGCTGACGCCCAGGCCCCTTGCCAGCTCGCCCGCGCCCCATACCAGCGCCCGTGAGCTGACGCCCAGCAGCGCCAGGGTGGCCACCAGCCAGCCCAGTGCCGGCAGCAGCGTCATGCCGGGGGCGGTGGCAGGCGGGTCGGCATCGGGAGTGTCGGCGCGCAGCAGCCACCACAGGCTAAAGCCCAGCAGCAGAGCCAGAAACAGGGCGTCGAAGCGTCCCAGGATGCCGTTGGCCAGGGCGTAGCCCGCCATGCCGGTGGCGCCCAGCAGCAGGGGCAGTTCGCGGCGCACCAGCGAGAAGCGCACCGGAACGGGGGCGACCAGGGCAGTGACGCCCAGCACCAGGCCGATATTGGCAATGTTGGAGCCCAGGGCGTTGCCGATGGCAAGGTCCGGGAGGTCGTCGAGGGCGGCGAACAGGGCGACCACCATCTCCGGGGCCGAGGTGCCCAGGGCGACCACCGTCATGCCGATCAGCAGGGTGCTGAAGCCGGAGCGGTAGGCGGTGGCGGCGGCGGCCGCGACGAAGCGGTCGGCGCTCCACAGCAGGCCGGCGAGGCCGATCAGGACCAGTAACAGGGGCAGCAGCATGGCGTCGGCACGGGCAAGGTAAAGGCGTTGTCGATAACGAAAGGGCGCCCATTAAACGTGCTGGACGGCCGCGGTGCAAGGCGGCGTCCGTTGTGCTGGCGTTGCCCTGGCGGGTTAGGATACGATGTTCGACAATTTTTTGACGGACATGGTGCGGCATGAGCGACTCCCCCTTCGTGGTGGTGGAAGGGCTCTCTTTTTCCCGTGGTGACAAGGACATCTTTAGCGGCGTGGACCTGCGTATCCCGCGCGGCAAGATCACCGCCATCATGGGGCCGAGCGGCACCGGCAAGACCACGCTGCTCAAACTGATCGGCGGGCAGCTCACGCCCGATGCCGGTCGCGTCGTCATCGACGGCCAGGACGTGCATGCCCTGTCGCGCAAGGCGCTGTTCAGCCTGCGACGGCGCATGGGGATGCTGTTCCAGAGCGGGGCACTGTTCTCCGATCTCAGCGTCTATGAGAACGTGGCCTTTCCGCTGCAGGTGCATACCGACCTCCCCGCGGCGATGATTCGCGATGTGGTGCTGATGAAGCTTCAGGCGGTGGGCCTGCGCGGTGCTCGCGAGCTGATGCCCTCGCAGCTCTCCGGCGGCATGGCACGGCGGGTGGCGCTGGCCCGCGCCATTGCGCTCGACCCGGAGCTGATCCTCTACGATGAGCCCTTCGTCGGCCAGGATCCCATCTCTATGGGGGTGCTGGTACAGCTGATCAAGCGGCTCAACGAGGCGCTGGGGCTGACCGCCGTCGTGGTCTCCCACGACATCAAGGAGACGCTCTCCATCGCCGACTATGTCTACGTCATCGCCGATGGCCAGGTCATGGCCCACGGCACGCCGGCGACCCTGGACGTGGACGACGACCCCCGTGTCAGTCAGTTCGTGCACGGCGAGCCCGATGGACCGGTGCCTTTTCACTATCCGGCCGCAGATTTCTTCTCGGACATCCTCGACTCAGGAGGCCGTCAATGATCCAGCGTATCTGGTGGCTGGGGCGTCGCGGCTGCGAGCTGCTCGAGGCGCTGGGTCGCTCGGGACAGTTCCTGCTGCAGTCGGCGGTGGGGATTCCCTCCCGGGAGGGCTGGTACCTGTGGCTGCGGCAGATGCACTTCGTCGGGGTGCTGTCGCTGGCCATCGTGCTGGTCTCGGGGCTGTTCATCGGCATGGTGATGGCGCTGCAGGGCTACACCATCCTGGTCGACTTCGGTGCCGAGCAGGCGCTGGGTCAGATGGTGGCGCTGTCGCTGCTGCGCGAGCTGGCGCCGGTGGTGGCGGCGCTGCTGTTCGCCGGCCGGGCGGGGTCGGCGCTGACTGCCGAGATCGGCCTGATGAAGGCCACCGAGCAGCTCACCAGCATGGAGATGATCGGCGTCGACCCGCTGCGCCGGGTCGTGGCGCCGCGGCTGTGGGCCGGCTTCGTGGCCCTGCCGCTGTTGACCATCGGTTTCAGCGTGGTGGGCATCTACGGCGGCTACCTGGTGGGCGTCGAGTGGCTGGGGGTCTTTGAGGGCTCGTACTGGGGCAACATGCAGGCCAGCGTCGACTTCATCGGTGACGTGGGCAACGGCATGGTCAAGAGCCTGGTGTTTGCCCTGGTGGTGACCTGGATCGCCGTCTTCCAAGGCTACGACCTGATCCCCACGTCGGAAGGCATTTCCCGGGCCACGACCCGCACCGTGGTCTACTCCTCCCTGGCTGTCCTGGGCCTGGACTTCGTGCTCACCGCGCTGATGTTCGGCGAGTTCTCCTGATCCGGAGAGGCTTTAATTGATGTTTGGAGGCGTGCGATGAAACGCAGCAAGACGATGGAACTGGGCGTTGGCCTGTTCATGCTGGCCGGCATCCTGGGCCTGCTGTTCCTGGGCCTGCGGGTCAGCGGACTGGCCTTCTCGCCGCCCGGCGACACCTTTCGGCTGGAGGCCAACTTTGCCAACATCGGCAGCCTCAAGCCGCGAGCGCGGGTCACCATGTCCGGTGTCACGGTGGGGCGAGTCAGCTCGATCGAGCTGGATACCGACTGGTACGACGCCCGGGTGATCCTGGAGATCGACCGCGACCTGGAAGATCGGCTCTCACGGGATACCACCGCGGCCATTCTCACGGCCGGCCTGCTCGGCGAGCAGTATATTGGCCTGACTGTGGGTGGGGACCCGCAGACGCTGGCCGATGGCGATACCATTCGTGATACCCAGTCGGCGGTGGTGCTGGAAGAACTCATCCAGCAATTCGTGTCCAATATGGTCAGCGACTGAGGACGAATCTCGCCGCGCCCTGACTCCCCGTACCGTACCGCTTGAGGACGAAGTATGACGCACTACCTTGCTGCTTTCCGCCCGCTGCTCCTGGCGCTGTGCCTGGTGCTGATCTCCCTGCCGGCCCAGGCCGAGCCGGAGCGCAGCCCAGAGCAGGTCATACGCCACAGCGTCGAGACGATGATGAATGAGCTCGAGGGGCGGGAAGACTATTACGCCAATAACCTCGACGAGCTCAAGGCGCTGGTCGACGACAGCCTCGACGACATCGCCGACTTTCGCTATATCGGGGCCAGCGTGATGGGACGCTACTTCCAGAACGCCACCCCCCAGCAGCGGTCGCGCTTTGCCAATACCTTCCGCCAGACGCTCGTGGATACCTATACCAAGGGCCTGGTGACCTTCGACTACCGCGAGCTGCGCGTGCTGGACAGCCAGCGGCCGCCGCGCCACGAGGATCAGGCCAGCGTGGCCATGGAGGTGGTGGCAGTGGACGGCTCCGTCTACCCGGTCAGCTACACCCTGCGACTCAGCGACGGCGAATGGCGGGTCGTCAACGTGATCGTCAACGGCATCAACTTGGGGCTGACCTTCCGCAACCAGTTCGATCAGGCGATGCGCGACCACGGGCGCGACTACGACGCGGTGATCGACGGCTGGGCGCCGGAGCTCGCCGTCGAGGAGCTCGAGGAAGGCGGCGGATGAGTTGCCTGCTCGACCGCAACGGCGTGTGCCTGGCGGCCGGCCCCGAGGGGCTGGCCGTGAGCGGTGAGGTGGATTTCGATGCGGCGGCCTCGCTGGCCGAGGCCGGCAGTGCCTGGCTGGCCACCCAGCCTGCCGGGACCTCGCTGACGCTGGATCTCAGCGGCGTCGGTCGGGTCAGCAGCGCGGCGCTCAGCGTGCTGCTGGAGTGGACTCGGCGGGCGCGCGTCGCCGGCGTCGAGATCCAGCGGGTCGTGCTCTCGCCGCCGCTGCTCAGGCTCACCCGCGTTGCCGGCCTCGACGCCCTGCTGCCGGTAGCCGAGCCCGCCGTCTCCTGAATCGCCCTTCTCGCCGCCATCGCCAAGCGCGGCGCTTTTCATTACCATGTGAAGATTCCCTGACCCGGTACGCGCCCTGTTGTCGCAGCGCGTGCCGTTCATTCCGCATTCAAGGAGTTCCGGTTTCCATGCAACCCAGTGACGTCAAGGCGCTGCTCGAGGCCCGCATCGAGGGCTGTGATTTCCATATCCAGGGCGAAGGCTGCAACTTTCAGGTCATCGCCGTGGGCGAGGTGTTCGACGGCCTGTCACCGGTGAAGCGCCAGCAGCTGGTCTACGGCGCGCTCTCCGAGGAGATCGCTTCCGGGGCGGTGCATGCGCTGAGCCTCAAGACCTATACGCCGACGCAGTGGGCCAGCGCGCCGGAGAACGCGTCGGCATCCGGCGGGGATGCCTGACGGGCCAATCACCATGGACAAACTGATCATTACCGGCAACGGTATCGCCGACGGCGAGGTGTGGGCCAGCGGCGCCAAGAATGCCGCCCTGCCCATCCTCTGCGCGACGCTGCTGGCCGACGAGCCGGTGACCATCGGCAATCTGCCGCATCTCCAGGACATCACCACCACCCTGGAACTGCTGGGGCGCATGGGCGTCGAGCCGGTGATGGGCGAGCGGATGAGCATCCAGCTCGACGGCGCCCAGGTGAAGGACTGCCACGCACCCTACGAGCTGGTCAAGAAGATGCGCGCCTCGATCCTGGTGCTGGGCCCGCTGCTGGCGCACTTCGGCCATGCCGATGTCTCGCTGCCCGGTGGCTGCGCCATCGGCTCGCGCCCGGTCGACCTGCATATTCGCGGGCTCGAGGCCATGGGCGCAGAGATTCGCGTCGAGGGCGGCTACATCCGCGCGCGGGTCGACGGCCGGCTCAAGGGGGCCACCATCTTCTTCGACACCGTGACGGTGACCGGCACCGAGAACCTGCTGATGGCGGCGACGTTAGCCTCCGGCACCACCGTGCTCGAGAACGCCGCCCGGGAGCCAGAGGTGGTCGATCTCGCCGAGTGCCTCATCAAGATGGGGGCCAGGATCCGCGGGCACGGCAGCGACACCATTGTTATCGAGGGCGTCGAGCGCCTGCACGGGGCCTATCACGATGTGATGCCCGACCGCATCGAGACCGGTACCTTCCTGGTGGCGGCCGCGGTGACCCGTGGCCGGGTGCGGGTGCGCAACACCCGCGCCGATATCCTCGAGGCGGTGCTGGCCAAGCTGGAGGAGGCCGGCGGCAAGGTGACCGTCGGCGACGACTGGATCGAGCTCGACATGCAGGGACGTCGGCCGCGGGCGGTCAACGTGCGTACCGCGCCCTATCCGGCGTTTCCCACCGACATGCAGGCCCAGTTCGTCGCCATGAACGCCGTGGCCGAAGGCACCTCACGGGTCGTCGAGACCATCTTCGAGAACCGCTTCATGCACGTCCAGGAGCTCAACCGGATGGGCGCCAGGATCGCACTGGAGGGCAATACGGCGGTGATCGAGGGCGTGGAGCGTCTCTCCGGGGCGCCGGTGATGGCCACCGACCTGCGCGCTTCGGCATCGCTGGTGGTGGCGGCGATGATGGCCGAGGGGGAGACCCTGGTGGACCGTATCTACCATATCGACCGCGGCTATGAATGCATCGAGGAGAAGCTGCAGCTGCTGGGTGCGCGGATCCGTCGAATTCCCGGCTGAGCGGTGCGCCGGCAGGCGTGCGCCACCCCCGACCATAGAGCGAAATCATGAGCAAGCAACTGATTCTGGCCCTCTCCAAGGGGCGTATTCTCGACGAGACACTGCCGCTGCTGGCCGATGCCGGGATCACCCCCGCCGAGGACCTGGGCAAGAGCCGCAAGCTGCTGTTCGACACCAACCTGGCCGACGTCAAGCTGGTGATCCTGCGAGCCACCGACGTGCCTACCTATGTCCAGCTGGGCGCCGCCGATCTGGGTGTGGCCGGCAAGGACGTGCTGCTCGAGCACGGGGCCGAAGGCCTCTATGAACCGCTCGACCTCGAGATCGCCAAGTGCAAGCTGATGACGGCCGGCATCGAAGGCGCCGAGCCGGCCCGGGCCCGGCGCCGGGTGGCCACCAAGTTCGTCAACGTGGCCCGTCGCTACTACGCCGAACAGGGCATTCAGGCCGAGGTCATCAAGCTCTACGGGGCCATGGAGCTGGCGCCGCTGATGAACCTCGCCGATGAGATCGTCGATATCGTCGATACCGGCAATACCCTACGCGCCAACGGCATGGCCCCTCGCGAGCTGATCGCGCCGATCAGCACCCGGCTGGTGGTCAACAAGGCGGCCATGAGCATGAAGCACGCCCGCCTCAAACCGCTGATCCAGCGCCTCGGCGAGGCGGTGGGCAAGCGCCGGTCCGCTGAGACGGTGGCGAGCCCCTGATGCTGTCGCGCGCCGGCACGACTGGTTTTCATCTTGATAGAGGCAGGACCTAGCATGAGCGAGATCCTTGAGGCCGTCGAACTGACACGGCTTTCCACCGGCGACGCCGACTTCGATACCCGGCTCGATGCCCTGCTGGCCTGGGAGGGCGTGTCCGATGCGGCGGTACAGCAGCGGGTGGACGACATCATTGCCGCGGTCAGAACCCGTGGCGATGCCGCCCTGATCGAGGCCAGCAACCGCTTCGACCGGCTCACGGTGACCAGCATGGCCGAGCTAACCCTCGACGCGGCGCGCCTGGAACAGGCCTACGCGGGCCTGCCCGAGGCCCAGCGCGAGGCGCTGGCGCTGGCCGCACAGCGCATTCGTGACTATCACGAGCGTCAGAAATCGTCCTCCTGGTCATACACCGAGGCCGACGGCAGCGTGCTGGGACAGCAGGTTACCGCCCTGGATCGTGCCGGTATCTACGTGCCGGGTGGCAAGGCCGCCTATCCCTCGTCGGTATTGATGAATGCCATTCCGGCCCACGTGGCCGGGGTGCGCGAGATCGTCATGGTGGTACCCACGCCGGATGGCGTGCTCAACGAACTGGTGCTGGCGGCTGCCCATGTGGCGGGCGTGGATCATGTCTTCACCATCGGCGGGGCCCAGGCGGTGGCCGCCCTGGCCTATGGCACCGAGAGCGTGCCGCGGGTCGACAAGATCGTCGGCCCCGGCAATATCTACGTGGCGACGGCCAAGCGGGCGGTATTCGGTCAGGTGGGCATCGATATGATTGCCGGCCCCTCCGAGATCCTGGTGGTCTCCGATGGCGGCACCGACCCCGACTGGCTGGCCATGGATCTGTTCTCCCAGGCCGAACACGACGAGGATGCCCAGGCCCTGCTGGTGAGCTGGGATGCGGCGCACCTGGAGGCGGTCGAGGCGGCCATCGAGCGCCTGCTGCCGACCCTGGAGCGCGAGGCGATCGTGCGCGAGTCGCTGTCCAGGCGCGGGGCACTGATCCACTGTCGCGATCGGGAGGAGGCGGTGGCGCTGATCAACCGCATCGCGCCGGAGCACCTGGAGCTTTCCATGGGGGATCCGGAGGCGCTGCTGCCGGAAGTGCGCCACGCCGGGGCCATCTTCATGGGGCGCTACACCGCCGAGGCGCTGGGCGACTACTGTGCCGGTCCCAACCACGTGCTGCCTACTTCGGGCACGGCGCGTTTCTCCTCGCCGCTGGGGGTCTATGACTTCCAGAAGCGCTCCTCGATCATCCACTGCTCGCCGGAGGGGGCCTCCACCCTGGGCGAGGTGGCGTCGACGCTGGCCCGCGGCGAGGCGCTGACCGCCCACGCCCGCTCGGCGGAGTATCGCATTCGCCCCAAGGCCTGATCGCCCGTCCCGCGGCCGCGTGACGCCCGACAGAGAGGTGGTAGAGTGCAGAGAAAACGCCGCGGCCCCGCCAGATGATGGCGGGGCCGCGGTGTTTTCGCCTGGGTGTCAGCGGTCGGGCGGGCGCCGCTCGGGCTGCGGCCGCTCTCCCACTTCCAGGTCGATGTCGAGTCGCTCGCCGCTGCGCACCACGGTGAGCGGCAAGGTGGAGCCGGGCTGGATGGCGGCAATGTCGCTCATCGCCACCCGAGCGTCGACGATGGGGCGTCCGTCTACCTCGAGCAAGACATCCCCCGGGCGCAGCCCCGCCTGGGCGGCGGGGCCATCGGGGACCACCCCGGCGATGACCACGCCGCGCGGCGCCTGCAGGCCGAAGGAGGCGGCCAGCTCCGGGGTCATCTCCTGGGCCTCGATGCCCAGCCAGCCGCGAATCACCCGACCCTGGGTGACCAGCGCATCGAGGATGCTGTGAGCCAGGCGAGTGGGGATGGCGAAGCCGACGCCCTGGGAGCCGCCGGAGCGCGAGAAGATGGCGGTGTTGATGCCCACGAGGGCGCCTTCGGCGTTGATCAGGGCGCCCCCGGAGTTACCCGGGTTGATGGCGGCATCGGTCTGGATGAAATCCTCGTAGGCGGTCAGCCCCAGGTGGCTGCGGCCGGTGGCGCTGATGATCCCCATGGTCACGGTCTGGCCGACGCCGAAGGGATTGCCGATCGCCAGGGCGACGTCGCCGATGGCGACGTCGGCGGTGTCGGAGAGCTCGATCACCGGCAGGTCGTCGAGCTCGATGCGCAGCACGGCCAGGTCGCTTTCCGGGTCGGTACCGATGACCTCGGCGAGGGTCTCGCGGCCGTCGCGCAGGGCGACCTGAATCTCGTCGGCACCGTCGATCACATGATGGTTGGTCAGCACGAAGCCGTCCGCGCTGACGATCACCCCGGAGCCCAGGCTGGAGAGCAGGCGCTGCTGACTGGGCAGGTCGTCGGCGAAGAACTGGCGAAAGAAAGGGTCCGACATCAGCGGGTGCTGTTCGCGCTCGATGACCCGCGAGGAGTAGACGTTCACCACCGCTGGTGCCGCCTTCTCCACCGCCAAGGAGTAGCTTGCCGGTCCCTGATCGCGGCTCAGCGGCGGGGCCTGACGGACATCCGGCGTGGGCCGGGTGGCGACCTCGCGTGAGGCGCCGGGTTCGACCAGCGGCTGGGCGGGAGGCTGAACCGCCGGCGGTTGCACGTCCGAGCGGCCCAGCAGCTGGGGAAAGGTGTTGAGCAGTACGATGGCCAGCAGCACGCCGGTGATGACGGGCCATGCGTAGGCGGCGAGCGAAGGTCGCATGGGGGCGTTTTCCTGGTCGGCGGGGGCCTCGCTGGCCTCCCGTAGCGTCGTTATGATGTGGGACTAGTGTAACATTGGCGATAAACCACTGTCCGGAGGCCTGGATGATTTCCCGCGACGAGCTGACCAGGGCATGCGATACGCTGCTCGATGCCACCCGTTTCAAGGACTACACCGTCAATGGCCTGCAGGTGGCCGGTCGAGAGGGCGTGGTCCGCGTGATGACCGGGGTCACCGCCTGTCAGGCGCTGCTCGACGAGGCGGTGGCCTGGCAGGCCGATCTGCTGCTGGTGCACCACGGCTACTTCTGGAAGAACGAGCCGGTGACCGTCACCGGGATCAAGCAGCGGCGGCTGCGTACCCTGCTGCTCCACGACATCAGCCTGCTCGCCTATCACCTACCGCTGGACGCCCATCCGCGGCTGGGCAACAACGCCGAGCTGGGGCGCCTGCTGGGCTTCGAGGTCGACGGCTGTGCCGACGGCGAACTGGGCGAGGGGCTGGTCTGGCTGGGGCGCCCGGCCGATCCGCTGACCCCCTCGGGACTGGCCGCGCGTCTCGGCGATACCCTGGCACGGGAGCCACTGCTGATCAAGGCGCCGGGGGGCGGAGAGATCCAGCGCATCGCCTGGTGCACCGGCGGTGCCCAGGACATGATCACCTTGGCCTGGGAGAGCGGCGCCGACGCCTTTATCTCCGGCGAGATCTCCGAGCGTACCACTCATCTGGCCCGTGAGCTGGGCATTCATTACCTGGCAGCGGGTCATCATGCGACCGAGCGCTACGGCGTTCAGGCGCTGGGGGAGTGGCTGTCGCGGGAGTTTGGTATCGAGCACCGCTTCGTGGATATCGACAACCCCGCCTGACCGCCGCGGTGCGTTGCGGCCAGACGGGGCATGGCGTCAGTAGCGCGGCGGCTGGGGCGCGTCGGCCTCGTCGCCCTTGAGCCCGAAGTCCTCGGAGAGGGTGCCGCGCGTGCCGTCGGCGTAGTCGCGGGGGGCGGGGATATCGTCGCCCTGGGCATCCGGCGTTGGCAGGCTGTCGATGTCGAGGCCCCGCGGGGACTGAGCCTGGCCGAAGCCGGCGGCGTCTTCGGCCAGGCGGTGCTCCAGGGCGCGCGCCTCGCGCTGGAGATTGCTCACCATGGCGCCAACGGCGGCAAAGTGATCGCCCATCTCGCGGCGCGTCTCGGATAGCTCACGCTCACGCTCGGCGAGACGCTGGCGCAGGTCCTGTAGCTGGTTGGCTCCGCCGCTGAGCAGTCGATAGCCCGCCGCGCCTGCGCCGATCCCGATCAGCAGGCTGGCAATCGCCAGTATCCAGTTGATGTTGCCGTATTCCACTTGATTCTCCATCAGTGCTCGTGTGCGACCGGGCTCGGCGATCGACGGGCGGCGCTGCCGCCGGGGCCTTCCGGCGGCCCATTATAGGGGCGGCGGCGCCCGGTCGGTCAACGCGTGCCTGACTTTCCTGTGCCTCGCGGTGTGGATAGGTATAATACCTGGCTTGCCAACCTTCGAGCCAAGCCAGCCAGGAATTGCCATGTGCGCGACTCTGTCCCCTGCGGGGGCCTCCGGGGGCGCGGGTAGCACGCCGCTGCAGCGTTACCGCGCCGATCTCGAACGTGACGATTTTCAGCACGACCCTGCTCAGGAACGGGCGGTCCAGCACCTTCAGCGCCTTTACGACGCCCTGCTGGCGGCGCCGCGCACCGAGCCTCGTGCCGTGACCACCGGCCGTGGACTCAAGTCCCGCATGGCGGGGCTGCTGGGGCGCCGTAGCAGGCCGGTCGACGCGCCGGTGCTTCCCGATATCCAGGGCCTCTACCTGTGGGGTGGGGTCGGGCGCGGCAAGACTTATCTGATGGATGTCTTTCATGAGTCGCTGCCTTTTCCGGACAAGATGCGGACCCACTTCCACCGTTTCATGCAGCGGGTCCACAACGAACTCGAGCACTACAAGGGGGAAAAGAATCCCCTGACCCTGATCGCCGGCAAGTTTGCCGCTGAGGCCCGGGTGATCTGCTTCGACGAGTTCTTCGTCAAGGACATTACCGATGCGATGATCCTGGCCAACCTGCTCGAAGCGCTCTTCGAGCGTGGGGTGGTGCTGGTGGCAACCTCGAATATCGTCCCGGATGAGCTCTACAAGGACGGCCTGCAGCGGGCGCGCTTCCTGCCCGCCATCGAGTTGCTCAATCGCCACTGCGAGGTGGTCAATGTCGATAGCGGCATCGACTATCGGCTCCGGGCGCTGGAACGTGCCGAGATATTCCATGCCCCTCTGGACGAGGCCGCGGAAGTGGAGCTGTCCCGCAGCTTTCGCGAGATCGCCGGTCAGGAGGGGGAGCGGGACGTGCCCATCGAGATCAACCACCGCGTTCTGCAGGCCCGACGGCTGCATGACGACGTGGTGTGGTTCGAGTTCAGGGAGCTGTGCGACGGGCCGCGTAGCCAGAACGACTACATCGAGCTGGCCCGGGAGTATCACACCGTGCTGGTCTCCAACGTGACCCGCATGAGCGGTGCCACCGATGATCAGGCGCGGCGCTTCATCAACCTGGTCGATGAGTTCTATGATCGCGGCGTCAAGCTGCTGATGTCGGCCGAGGCGCCGGCCGAGCGTCTCTACGCCGATGGTCGTCTCGAGTTCGAGTTTCAGCGCACCCTGTCGCGACTGCAGGAGATGCAGTCCCATGAGTACCTGGCGCTGCCCCATAAGCCTTGATTGCCTCTTACCCTGGGCGGGCGAGTCGTGTAGAATGCCGCCTCGCTCGAACGTTGTCGGTGGCTGTGTCGCCGGCAACCAAGAAAAATAGGGACGATCCCGCCTCGGTTCGGCCGGCGGCAGGATCCAATACATCGATTGTGGTGATTTCATCCATGAAGACGTTCACTGCTAAGCCGCAGTCCGTCCAGCGCGATTGGTATGTCGTCGACGCTGCGGACAAGACGCTCGGCCGCCTGGCCACCGAAATCGCTCGTCGCCTGCGCGGCAAGCACAAGCCGGAGTTCACTCCGCATGTCGACACCGGCGACTACATCGTCGTGATCAACGCCGAGAAGGTGAAGGTGACTGGCAACAAGGCCCAGGCCAAGACCTACTACCGTCATACCGGCTATCCGGGTGGGCTGCGTTCCATGAATTTCGAAAAGATGATCGCTCACGCTCCCGAGCGGGTCATCGAGTCCGCCGTCAAGGGTATGCTGCCGAAGGGCCCCCTGGGTCGCGCCATGTATTCCAAGCTGAAGGTATACGCGGGCACCGAACACCCGCACGCCGCCCAGCAGCCGCAAGAACTGAACATCTGAGGGGGTCATCGCCATGACACAGCAGTATTACGGTACCGGGCGCCGCAAGACGTCTACCGCCCGCGTTTTCCTCAAGCCGGGCACCGGCAAGATCACCGTCAACAGCCGTGATCTGGACCAGTATTTCGGCCGCGTCACCGGTCGCATGGTGGTGCGCCAGCCGCTGGAGCTGACCGAGACTCTCGGCCAGTTCGATGTCTACGTCACCGTCAAGGGCGGCGGCGGCTCCGCCCAGGCGGGCGCCATTCGCCATGGCATTACCCGCGCCCTGATGGCGTACAACGAAGACTTCCGTCCCACGCTGCGTGCGGCGGGCTATGTGACCCGTGACGCCCGTCAGGTCGAGCGCAAGAAAGTGGGTCTGCGCAAGGCGCGTCGTCGCCCGCAGTTCTCCAAGCGCTAAATCGACGTTTGCAGCACGAAAAAGCCCGGGCAATGCCTGGGCTTTTTTTCTTTTTGTTCAGTGAGTTGTGTTGAGAATTACACCTTGGTCAGGCCCTCTCTGCCTTGTGCCGAGCGTCGTGATTCCTTAAGATGTGGCGGATTTGGTATCCGTGATCACGGGATCGAGCTCGTGGTGAGTCAACGGGTAAGCTGATGGGAGAAACCAGAAAATGGCAGATAACGGCGTAAACAAAGGGCGGCGCCGACTGCTCCTGGGTGCCACCACCGTCGTGGGTGCGGTGGGTGCCGTGGGAGTGGCGGTTCCCTTTGTGGCTTCCTGGCAGCCGAGTGCCAGGGCAAGAGCGGCGGGGGCGCCGGTCCAGGCGGATATTTCCAAGTTGGAGCCGGGGCAGCGGATGACCGTGGAGTGGCGCGGACGTCCGGTGTGGATCGTCAAGCGTACCCCGGACATGATCGAGCGAACCGAAAACTTCGATCCCTCCCGCTTGGCCGACCCCGATTCCGAGGTTCCCCAGCAGCCGCCGTATGTCACCGGCCCGCTGCGTTCCATCCGGCCCGATATCTCGGTGCTGATCGGCATCTGCACCCATCTGGGTTGCTCGCCGCTGTTTCGCCCGGGGCCCGACGATGTGGACATGGCGGCTTGGCCGGGCGGCTATTTCTGCCCCTGTCACGGCTCCTACTTCGACCTCTCGGGCCGCGTGTTCCGCAACGTGCCGGCACCGTCCAACCTGGAGGTGCCGCCGTACCGCTTTGAGACCGACGACATCATCATCGTTGGCGAAGACGAGGAGGCTGCGTGATGGGTAATCCGAATCGGGTCAAGGCGGAAGGCGGCTTCATGCGCTGGGTCGATGATCGCTTCCCCGCCACACAGATGTGGCAGGATCATCTCTCCAAGTACTACGCGCCCAAGAACTTCAATTTCTGGTACTTTTTTGGCTCGCTGGCGCTGCTGGTGCTGGTCAACCAGATCCTCACCGGCGTCTGGCTGACCATGAGCTACAACCCCTCCGGCGAAGGCGCCTTCGCTTCCGTCGAGTACATCATGCGCGACGTGGAGTGGGGCTGGCTGATCCGCTACATGCACTCCACCGGCGCGTCGGCCTTCTTCATCGTCATCTATCTGCACATGTTCCGCGCCCTGCTGTACGGCTCCTACAAGGCGCCCCGCGAGCTGGTGTGGATCTTCGGCATGGCCATCTACCTGCTGCTCATGGCCGAAGCCTTCATGGGCTACCTGCTGCCCTGGGGCCAGATGTCCTACTGGGGGGCGCAGGTGATCATCTCGCTGTTCGCCACCATTCCGTTCATCGGACCGGACCTGGCGCAGTGGATTCGCGGTGACTTCTTGATCTCCGGTATCACCCTGAACCGCTTCTTCGCCCTTCACGTGGTGGCGCTGCCCATCGTGATCCTGGCGCTGGTGGTGCTGCATATCATCGCCCTGCATGAGGTCGGGTCGAACAATCCCGACGGCATCGACATCAAGGAGAAGAAGGACGAATCCGGCAAGCCGCTGGACGGCATTCCCTTCCACCCCTATTACACTGTTAAGGACATTGCCGGTGTGGCGGTGTTCCTGTTCGTCTTCGCGGTGGTGATCTTCTACTTCCCCGAGGGCGGCGGCTACTTCCTCGAACGACCCAACTTCGAGCCGGCCAACCCGATGGTGACCCCGGACCATATCGCACCGGTGTGGTACTTCACGCCCTTCTACGCGATCCTGCGGGCGATCACCTTCGATATTGGGCCGCTGCAGGCCGAGTTCCTCGGCGTGGTCTTCATGGGCGGTGCGATCGCGGTGCTGTTCGTCCTGCCCTGGCTCGACCGCAGCCCGGTGCGCTCCATGCGCTACAAGGGATGGATGTCCAAGGCGATGCTGACCCTGTTCGCCGTGAGCTTCGTGATCCTGGGGGTCCTGGGGGCCATTCCTGCCACGCCGATTCGTACCGCGGTGGCACAGCTGTGCACCGTCCTCTACTTCGCCTTCTTCCTGCTGATGCCGCTGTACACCAAGCTGGAGAAGACCAAACCCGTTCCGGAGAGGGTGACTGGCTAATGAAAAAGCAACTTTTCGCATTGCTGTTCGCGCTGGTGCCTTTCACTGCCATGGCAGCGCCACTGCCTGAACAGCCCTTCTCGATGACGCCGGATATCAACGACCAGGCGTCCCTGCAGCGGGGCATGCAGCTCTATGTCAACTACTGCATGAGCTGCCACTCTCTGGAGCATCAGCGCTTCTCGCGGGCCGCAACGGATCTGGGCATGCCCCAGGATCTGGTGGAGGAGAACCTGATTTTCTCCTCGGATCTGGCCTTCAACGACCAGATGCACATCGCCATGCAGCCGGGTGACTCCGAGAACTGGTTCGGTGTGACGCCGCCTGACTTGACGCTGTTCAACCGTGTCAAGGGGCCGGACTACATCTACTCCTACCTGCTGGGGTTCTACCGTGACCCGGACCAGCCGCTCGGTGTCAACAACATCGTGCTGGAGGCGCCGGCCATGCCCAACGTGCTCGAGCCGCTGCAGGGTGTGCAGGAGATGGTGTGCGCCGAGACCGACCGGCCCGTCGAGGGTGCGGAGCTCGACCCGCTGACGGGCAAGTACCAGTCCTGCGAGGTGCTGCAGATCACGCGCCCGGGGAGCATGGAGCCGGAAGAGTTCGAGGATGCCGTGTACGATCTGACCAATTTCCTGGTCTACGTGGGCGAACCCTCCAGGCTGCATGCCCAGACCCTGGGACCGAAGGTGCTGATCTTCATCTTCATCTTCGGTGTGCTGGCCTATCTGCTCAAGCGCGAGTACTGGCGCGATATCCACTAACGTAGTGTAGCGTTGCGGTGTGATGCATCGTGCAGCAGGGGGCGCATGGCCGCGAGCCATGCGCCCCCTGTGTCGTCTTTTGCGCCTGATGGCGTAAGTGGCACGCCCCCGGTAAGCGGGTGCGTGTTATCATCCCGGTTCGATTTGATGCGAGGATTGTTTCATGGGTGTAGTGGCCAAGCGGTCGTCGATGATTTTCTACTCAGGAGGCGACGATCACTTCAGTCATCGCGTGCGCATCGTGCTCGCCGAGAAAGGCGTGGCGGTGGATATCGTCGAGGTCAACGGTGATCAGCGCCCCGAAGAGCTTGCCGACCTCAACCCCTACAACAGCGTGCCCACGCTGCTCGACCGGGACCTGGTGCTCTACGAGTCCAAGGTGATGATGGAGTACCTCGACGAGCGTTTTCCCCATCCGCCGCTGCTGCCGGTCTATCCGGTGGCCCGAGCGCAGAGCCGGCTGTGGATGCACCGCATCGAGCGTGAGTGGTGCCCGCTGGTCGAGCAGATCGAGCAGGGGCCGAAGAAGGAGGCCGACAAGGCGCGCAAGGAGCTGCGCGAGAGCCTGGTGGGCATTTCGCCGATCTTCGAGGACATGCCGTACTTCATGAGCGAGGAGTTCTCGCTGGTGGACTGCTGCCTGGCGCCGATCCTCTGGCGGCTGCCGATGCTGGGCATCGAGCTTCCCGAGAAGCAGGTCAAGCCGCTGGTGACCTACATGGAGCGGCTGTTCGAGCGCGACGCCTTCACTGCCTCGCTCAGCGAGAACGAGCGCGAGATGCGCACCTGAACGCGGTGCCGGGCCTGGCTCGGCACCCAGCAACGGAGGAGGGCACTGATGCTATCGAGCCGTCCCTATCTTGCCCGCGGCCTGTATGAATGGCTGCTGGACAACGAGCAAACCCCCTACATCGTCGTCGATGCCGAGCAGGCCGGGGTCAGGGTGCCCAGGCAGTTCGTGCAGAACGGCCAGATCGTGCTCAACGTAGGGCCCACCGCGGTGCGCGACCTGCATATCGAGAACGATGCCATCACGTTTCATGCCCGCTTCGGCGGCCAGCCGATGCAGGTGGTGGTGCCCATGCCGGCGCTAGTGGCGCTCTATGCCCGTGAGAACGGTGTGGGCATGGTCTTCGGTCATGAGCCGGTGATGCCGGCCCCGGAGCAGTCGGAGCCGGAGGAGGCGTCCACCGAGCGTTCCGGGCTCTCCAGCGTCGAGCGCGATGACGAGGGGGCGACCAGTAACGAGGGTGAGGCCGCCGAGGAGACGCCGCCCACCAAGGGGCGCCCGTCGCTGCGGGTGATCAAGTAGTCGCACCGAATGCGGTGCCCGACGCGACGACGGCAGGCCTTGTGGCCTGCCGTCGTCGTTTTGCTGCTGCGAAGGCGCCGGTGGGGTCAGTCCAGGTAGTCGAACACCTTGACGATTCGCTGTACGCCGCCGATTCGCGAGATGGCATCGACGATGCGATCCGATTCGGCCCGGGTGACGATCCCCATCACGTAGACGCTGGCGTTTTCGGTGATAAAGCGCAGGCGGCCGGTGTCGATGGTGTCATCGGTGGCCAGGCTGGTGCGGATCCGGGTATTGAGCCAGGTGTCGGAGAGCCGCTGGCTGGCCGGCAGGTTAGCGGCGATGGCCAGTTCGTTGTGCACGTCGCGGACATTGCGTACCTCGCCGGCCACCTCGCTCGCCTTGTTCTTGAGCTCCTGGCTGGGCACCTGACCGGTGAGCAGCACCACGCCGTTGTAGCTATCGACGTTGATGCGGGCGTCGCCCAGGCGGGCGTCGCTGCGTCGTAGGTTGTGGGCGATCTTGGTCTCGATGCTCTCGTCCTCGACCTGAGCGCCGAGGGTGCGCTTGCCGTAGTTCTCCTCGATGGTGCCGGGGTTGGCCACCCCGGTGACGGTGGTGCAGCCGCCCAGCACCAGCAGGGCGGAGAACACAAGGGCAAGGGGCAGTGTCTTGAAGGGCATGGGGATTACTCGCTGCTGCCGAAGAGTTGTTCGTCAATGAGGTCGCACAGGCAGTGGATCACCAGCAGGTGGACCTCCTGAATGCGGGCGGTAGAGGTGGCCGGGACGCGAATCTCGCAGTCGTCCTGGCCGAGCAGGGATGCCATGTCGCCGCCGTCGCGGCCGGTCAGGGCCACCACCGCCATGTCCCGGTCGTGGGCGGCCTGGATGGCCTGGACGACGTTGGCGGAGTTGCCGCTGGTGGAGATCGCCAGCAGGATGTCGCCGGGCTGGCCCAGGGCGCGCACCTGCTTGGAGAATACCTCGTTGTAGCTGTAGTCGTTGGCGATGGAGGTCAGCGTCGAGGTGTCGGTGGTCAAGGCCAGGGCCGGCAGGCTGGGGCGCTCCCGCTCGAATCGGTTGAGCAGCTCGGAGGAGAAGTGCTGGCAGTCGCCAGCGCTGCCGCCGTTGCCGCAGGCCAGAATCTTGCCCTCGTTGACCAGGGTCTGCACCATCATCTGGCTGGCCACCTCAATGAAGGGGGGCAGCACCTCGCTGGCGTAGGTCTTGGTGTCGAGGCTGGCGTTGAAGTGGCCGAGTATGCGCTGCTGGAAATCCATTCTGTCTTCCTGGTCCTGGGGGCGCCTGTCAGAATGCCTCGAAGGCGCCCTGTACCCACTCGAACTCGAGCTCGGGCGGGGTGCCGGTCACGGCCAGGGCGTCGAAGCGGCAGGGACATGATAGCCGGTTGCGCGCGAGATAAAAACGCGCCGCACGGATCAGCCGACGCTGCTTGGCGGCGGTGATGGTTTCCAGCGGATGGCCATGACGCGAATCGGCCCGGTGGCGCACCTCGACGAACACTAGGGTGTCGCCGTGGCGCATCACCAGATCCAGCTCGCCCCCCTTGGCATGCTGGTTGGTCGCCACCAGGGTGAGGCCGCGAGCGGTGAGCCACTGCGCGGCGAGTCGTTCGATTCGCTCGCCGCGGGCCCGGGCGTCAGTTGCTTGGGGCATCGAGACGACCGTCCTCCAGCAGTTCGCCGTTGGGCAGGTGGATGCCGTCGCCGCCGTTGCCCAGCGGGTCGCTGCCGAGCAGGTCGATGCTGAGGATCGGCTGGGGGATGCCCCGCTCGAAGCGCGCCCAGGGCAGGCGTCGCTGAATGCGGCCGTCCGACGCGGGGCTCAGGGTGCCGGTGGCGCCGAATAGTTCGCTGTCGGGCATCAGCTGGAATTGCGGCAGCCGCCGTGCCAGCTCGTAGGCGTCCACGCCCATGGCCATCAGGCGAAAGACGGCGGGGTCGGCATCCTCCCGGAGCTGACGATAGCTGTCCGAATAGGGCAGAGCTTCCACGCCGCCTACCGCGGCGTCGGGTATCTGCCAGGGGATGTCGAGGAAGTTGACGGCATCCAGATCGTGGTCCAGCAGCGGCTGCGGGCGCCCCTCGAAGAGGTGCGAGGTGGCATAGACCGGCAGGTTGGCCGCGTCGTAGTACTCCAGGGTTGGCGGCACCTGGCGGGCGTAGCTCGGCAGGGCCAGCAGGAACAGCATGTCGGGGCGACCGCCGGCCAGGGCGCGGCGCGTGCTTTCGGTTGCCGAGCCCCCGGGATTGTAGGTGACCACGTTGGTCACGCTGCCGTCGAGGCGCCGCCATTCGCGCTCGAAGGCGCGTCCGACCCGGTTGCCCCACTCGTTGTCGGGGATCAGCAGGGCGGTGCGGCGGTGGCCGTCCTCACGGCCGCGACGCGCCACCTGGCGGGCCTCGTCCTCGGCGGAGAGGCCGTACTGGAAGAACCCGCGGGCGCGGTTGCTCTCGCCATGCCCGTAGTTGAGGCCGAGGGTCGGCAGCGGGACCTGGTCGCGGCGTTCCAGCTCGGTGACCTGATCCTTGTCGAGGGGTCCGATGACCACCTGGGCGCCGCGATCCTGAGCCTCCTCGTAGAGCCTGTCGAGGTCGCCGCGGCTGGCGTCGAGAAAGCTCAGGCGCACGCCGCCGTTGTGCGCTGCCGCGGCCTGGTGCTGGGCGCTGATCCCCGCGCGAATCGCTTCCGCGACGCTGCTCAACGGGCCCGATTCGGGCAGGAAAACGGCGATATGGCGGACTTCCTGGCCCCGCAGGTCGCGCAGCGCGGTGAGGTCGCCCGGAAGCGCCCGGGCAGCGGGGTGCCGGGCGTTGCGTTCGCGCCAGGTCTCCAGGCGCTCGGACAGTCGCTGGATATCGCCGCCGCTGTCGCGCACCAGCCCGGCCAGGACGAGCCATTCCCGGATCAGGGCGTCCGCGTCGTCGCGCATGGCCGCCAGTTCGGAGCGCTCCAGACGGCTCAGCGCCGTCCAGATGGTCTCGTTGAGGGCATCCCGATCGGTGGCCGCCTGAACCCGCATCAGCGACTCGGCGGCGGCGCGGTACTCGCCGATCTCGGCCAGCGCCTTGCCCTGGCGTTCACGCAGGATCAGGCTGGCGTCGCGCGGCAGCTCGAGCTCGTCGAGCAGTTGGCCGGCCTGGATCACCGCCGAGGGATCGCCCTCGGCCTCGCCGAGCTCGGAGAGCAGCATGGCCCAGCGCAGACGCTGATCGTCGGGAAGCTGGCGGTCGTCGAGCTGGCTGGCGATATCCAGTGCCTGGGTGCGCTGACCCTGGCGTGCTAGGATATCGGCCGCCTCGAGCCGGCTGATCGCCGCCTGCTCGGGCGCCTGGTCACGGGCCTGTTCGAGCAGCACGCTCGGGTCGTCGGGGAGGCGTTCGACCGGCCCGGGCTGGTAGGCGCAGCCGCCGAGCAGCAGCGCTGCGAACGCAGCGGCCAGCAGGCCGCGTGGCGTCTTGTCCATGGATACATGTCCCTTCGTCGTCTTCGCTTGCCGGGAGCCCTTCATGTCAGACTCGAGCTCAGGCTCATTGTACGTGGTCGCCACGCCGATTGGGAATCTGGACGACCTGAGTCCGCGGGCCGCCCGCGTGCTGGGTGAGGTGGCGGTGGTCGCTGCCGAGGATACGCGTCATACCGCGCGGCTGCTGCACCATCTGGGGCTTAGCGTGCCGATGCTGTCGCTGCATGAACACAATGAGGCGGCGCGCGTCGACCAGCTCGATGCCCGGCTGGTCGCCGGCGAGGATGTCGCCCTGGTCAGCGATGCCGGCACGCCGCTGATCAGCGACCCCGGCTTCGTGCTGGTGCGGGAATTGCGCGCCCGGGGGCGGCGCATCGTGCCGCTTCCGGGGCCCTGTGCCCTGGTGGCGGCGCTTAGTGCCGCCGGTTTGCCCACCGACCGCTTCCTGTTCCAGGGCTTCCTGCCGGCCAGGGGAAGCGCTCGTCGGGCCCGCCTGGAAGCGCTGGCGGGCCGCGAGGAGACCCTGGTGTTCTACGAATCGCCCCATCGCATCCGCCATACCCTGGCCGACCTCGATGCCTGCCTGGGCGAGCGTCGCCTGGTGCTGGCGCGCGAGCTGACCAAGGCCTTCGAGACCTTCCTCGATGGCACCGCGAGGTCGCTGCTCGCGCGGATGGATGACGACCCGGACCAGGCTCGCGGAGAGTTCGTGATCATGGTGGCGGGAGAGGCGCCGCGCGAGGACGAGGAGCGGGTGGCAGTGGAAGCAGAGGCGCTGCTCAGCGCCCTGCTGGCCGAGGGGGTCGGGGTCAAGCAGGCCGCAGCGGTGGCCGCCCGGCTGCTGGGAGGGGCGAAAAAACAGTGGTATGCCCGCGCCCAGGCCCTCAAGGAGCGGCACTCGAGGAGCGAGGAAAGTCGTTGAGGGGGGGCAGTGGCACTGGTATTCTTGCTCGCGGAGTCGGCCAGACGGTCGCCGCCGGTACCGATCCTCGCGATGGGGGCCGGGGGAGGAAAGTCCGGGCTCCACAGGGCAGGGTGCCAGGTAACGCCTGGGCGGCGCGAGCCGACGGAAAGTGCAGCAGAGAGCAGACCGCCTACGTCTCCTGCGGGAGGCCGGCAAGGGTGAAAGGGTGCGGTAAGAGCGCACCGCGCGCCTGGTAACAGTGCGTGGCACGGTAAACCCCACCCGGAGCAAGACCAAATAGGCCCCCAATGGTGTGGCCCGCACTGGGGGCGGGTAGGTTGCTTGAGGGCCGCGGTGACGCGGCTCCTAGATGAATGGCTGTCCCCGACAGAACCCGGCTTATCGGCCGACTCCCTCCGTATTTTCGCGCCGCGTCCCGGCCATCGCCTCCCGGCTCGTCGGGACGCGGCGCACCATGATCCTTGAATCGAGAAGCGCATGTCGTCATCCGCCCCTGAATCGGCCCCTCGCGGCTTTCGCCATGCCAGCGTGCTGCTCGACGGTGCCGTCGAGGCGCTCGTGCACGACCCGCTTGGCAGCTACCTGGACGGCACCTTCGGTCGTGGCGGCCATTCGCGGGCGATACTCGCGCGCCTGGCGCCCCAGGGGCGCCTGCTGGCCATGGACCGCGATCCCCAGGCCATTACCGAGGCCGCTGCCATCGAGGACCCGCGCTTCACCATTGCCCAGGACGAATTCGCCCGGCTGGGCGACTTCGCCCGGCGGGAGGGGCTTCACGGCCGTCTTGCCGGCGTGCTGCTCGACGTGGGCGTCTCCTCGCCGCAGCTCGACGACCCCGAGCGGGGCTTCAGCTTCCTGCGCGACGGGCCGCTGGACATGCGCATGGATCCCAGCCGCGGCGAGAGCGCCGCCGACTTTCTGGCCCGCGCCAAGGAGGCCGAGATCGCCGAGGTCTTCAAGCGCTACGGCGAGGAGCGCTATGCCCGGCGCCTGGCGCGGGCGGTGGTGGCGCGCCGGGGCGAGCGCCCCTTCGAGCGCACCGCGGACCTGGCTGAGGTGATCAAGGCCGCACATCCGGCCTGGGAGAAGGGGAAGCATCCGGCAACCCGCGTCTTCCAGGCCCTGCGCATTCATGTCAACGGTGAGCTGGACCAGCTCGATGCGGCCCTCGCGGCGGCGCTGGAGGCGTTGGCGCCGGGCGGTCATCTGGTGGTGATCAGCTTTCACTCCCTGGAGGATCGCCGGGTCAAGCGCTTCATTCGCGAGCATGTACGCGGCGATACCCGGTTGCCACGCGGCATGCCGATCCGCGAAGATCAGATCGAGCGGCGGCTGGAGGCCCTGGGCAAGGCGCAGCGTCCGCACGCCGCCGAAGTCGACGCCAATCCGCGCGCCCGCAGCGCGGTGATGCGCGTAGCGCGCAAACGGGGCTAAAGCAGCGCATGACACAAGGACGATCCACTCCCGCCACCCTCCGCTTCGGCGGCTCCCTGCGCCAGCTGCTCAATGCCCGGCTGGTGGTGGTGGTCGCACTGGTGTTGGCGTGCCTGGTCAGCGCCACGGCGGTGGTCGGCACCAGTCATCTGACCCGTGAGCAGTACGCTCGCCTGCAGCAGCTCGAACGGGAGCGTGACCAGCTGCAGACCGAATGGGGGCAGCTGCTGCTGGAGGAGAGCGCCTGGTCGTCGCCAGCGCGTATCGAACGCCTGGCCGTGGAGCGTCTGGAGATGCGCCTGCCCGATGTCGATGAGGTCGAGGTGATCCGGCCATGAGGGCCGAGCCGCGCAGCGGCGTCACGCCGCGTGGACGCCCTCCGTCGGCGCCCATGGGGCAGGCGCGCTACCGGCTGGTGCTGGGGCTGGTGGTGATTGGCCTGCTGCTGCTGAGCGGGCGGATCGTCACCCTGCATGTCATCGATCGCCCCTTCCTGCAGGGGCAGGGCGATGCGCGCATCCTGCGCACCCAGGCCCTGAGCGCCCATCGCGGGATGATCAGCGACCGCCACGGCGAGCCGCTGGCCATCTCGACCCCGGTGGTGACCCTCTGGGCGAATCCCCAGGAGGTACCGGAAGACCCGATCCAGCGTCTGCAGCTGGCGCGCGCCTTGGCGCTCTCCCTGGACGATCTCGATGCGCGACTGGAGCGCTTCGCCTCCCGGGAATTCATGTACCTGCGCCGCCAGCTGACCCCGGACGCCGCCCAGCGGGTCATCGACCTGCGCGTGCCCGGCGTCTATGCCCAGCACGAGTACAAGCGCTACTACCCGGCCGGTGAGGTGGCCGCCCAGCTGCTGGGCGTGACCAACGTCGACGACAAGGGGCAGGAGGGGCTGGAGCTCGCCTACCAGCCCTACCTGGCCGGCACCCCCGGACAGCGCCGCGTGATGCAGGATCGCCGCGGTCGCCTGGTGCGTGACCTTGCGCTGCTGCGCGAGGCGCAGCCTGGCGGCGAGCTGACCCTGGCCATCGACCAGCGGCTGCAGTACATGGCCTATCGCGAACTCAAGGCCGCCGTGGCCGAGCATCAGGCGGATGGGGGCGTGGTGGTGATGATGGACGCCCGCACCGGCGAGGTGCTGGCCATGGCCAACCAGCCCTCCTACAACCCCAACAACCGCGCCGGCCTCGACCCGCGGGGGCTACGCAATCAGGCCATCGTCGATGTCTTCGAGCCGGGTTCGGTGGTCAAGCCGCTGGCCATGGCGGCGATCATGGAGAGCGGGCGCTTCGACCGCGATGTGGTCGTCGATACCTCGCCGGGCTGGATGATGCTGGACCGCTTCACCATTCGTGACATTCGCAACTACGGCGAGCTGGACCTGGCCGGTATCCTCGAAAAATCCTCGAATATCGGCATGTCCAAGCTGGTGCTGGAGCTCGACGAGCCCCTGGTGCCGGATCTCTATCGGCGCCTGGGCTTCGGCGAGAGCCCCGAGACCGGCTTTCCCGGCGAGTCCACCGGCACCCTGCCGGCGCCGGTGCGCTGGTCGCGCAGCCAGTGGGCCGCGCTCTCCTACGGCTACGGCCTGTCGACCTCGGCCCTGCAGCTGGCCAGCGCCTATACCGCCCTGGCCAACGGCGGGGTGCGTCTGCCCCCGTCGCTGCTCAAGCTGCCCGAGCCGCCGCCCGGCACCCAGGTCATCGACCCGGCGGTGGCCCACGATCTACTGCGGGTCATGGAAGAGTCCGTCCAGCCGGGCACCGGCGGCCGACGGGCCGGGGTGCCCGGCTATCGGGTCGCCGGCAAGACCGGCACGGTGCGCAAGACCTCGGCGCGGGGCTATGAGCGGGAGGCCTACCGGAGCCTGTTCGCCGGGGTAGCGCCGGTCTCCGACCCGCGCATCGTCACCATCGTGATGATCGATCATCCGCGCAGCGGCGACTACTTCGGCGGCGCGGTGGCGGCGCCGGTGTTCTCGCGAGTCACCGGCGGCGCCCTGCGGCTGCTCGACGTGCCCCCCGACCAGCGCTCGCGCTGAGCCTTCTCCCACTCCCGACAGAGGTGTCCTCATGCAGGTCAGTGCTTCCCGTCTCCAGACCGCGATCCACCGCTACTGGCCCAGCCTGTCCCGGTCCGCCGTCGACCTGGAGGGCAGCGTCGGGCTGGTGCTGGACAGCCGCCGCGTGACTCGGGGCGATGTGTTCCTGGCCGTGCCGGGGGTGGCCGCCGACGGTCGCGACTACCTGGAGGCCGCGCTGGAGCGCGGCGCCGCCTGCGTGCTCTACCACCTCGATCGCAATGAGTCGCTTCCCGAACCGGCTCAGGACCCGCGGGTGCTGGGCCTGCCCTTTCTGCGTCAGCGCCTCGGCGAGCTGGGCCATGACCTCTTTGCGGTACCCGCCTCGCTGGCGCTGATCGGGGTGACCGGCACCAACGGCAAGAGCTCGGTGACCCACTATATCGCCGAGCTGAGTACCGCCCTGGGCTGCGACGCCGGCGTGGTCGGCACCCTCGGGCACGGACGGCCGGGGGCGCTGAGCGGAGGAGAGCTGACCACTCCCGGGCCGCTGGTGCTGCAGGCCGCGCTCGGCGAGATGGCCGACGCCGGCCTGCGGCGGGTGGCCATGGAGGTCTCCTCCCACGCCCTGGAACAGGATCGCCTGGAGGGCTGCGAGGTGACCGCGGCGGTGTTCACCAACCTCAGTCGGGACCATCTCGACTACCACGGCAGCATGGCCGCCTATGCCGCGGCCAAGGCGCGCCTGTTTCGCCGCTCGGAGCTGTCGCTGGCGGTGGTCAACGGCGACGATCCCCTGGCGCGGCTGATGCTGGCCGGCGTGACGCCGGGGGTGCGCGTGCTGGCGGTAGGCGATGACCCGGCGGCAACGCTGCGGGTGGTCGACTGGCAGGCGAGCACCGAGGGCCAGCTGGCCCTGATCGCCACGCCCGAGGGCGAGATGCCGCTGGAACTGCCGCTGCTGGGCCGCTTCAGTCTCGACAACCTGCTGCTGGCTATCGCCACCCTCTATGGGCTGGGCGAGCCGCTGCCGGCGCTGTTCGACGCCGCCGCCCGGGTGAGCGCGGTGCCGGGACGCCTGCAGCCGCTGATTCGTCCGGGGTGCCCCACGGTGATCATCGACTACGCCCATACCCCCGACGCCCTGGAGAACGCCCTGCTGGCGCTGCGCGCCCATCTGCCCGGGAAGGGGCGCCTCTGGTGCCTGTTCGGCTGCGGCGGCGAGCGCGATAGCGGCAAGCGGCCGCAGATGGCGGCGGTGGCCGAGCGACATGCCGACCGCCTGGTGATCAGCGACGACAATCCCCGCGGCGAGGCGCCGGCCGCCATTCGCGAGCAGATCCTGGCCGGGCTGTCCCCCGAGGCCCGCGCCGCAGCCTGGAACCTCGAGGGGCGGGCCGCGGCCATCGCCCGTACCCTCGCGGCCGCGGCGCCGGACGACGTGGTGCTGATCGCCGGCAAGGGCCATGAGCGCTATCAGGAGGTCGCTGGCGTGCGCCACGCCTTCAGCGACCTCGCCGAGGCCGAGCAGGCGCTAGACGGCCGTGCCGGGGTGCGCTCATGAGCGCACCCGGGTTGGAGACGCTCGCCGCCGTGGCCCAGGCGCTGGGCGCCACGGCGGCGCTGCCCCCCGAAAGCGGCAGCCTGAGGGTGGGCGAGATCGTCACCGACTCGCGCCGCCTGGCCCCGGGCGCGCTGTTCGTGGCGCTGGTCGGCGAGCGCTACGATGCTCATGACTTTCTCGCCGCTGCCCGTGATGCCGGCGCCGTGGCGGCCCTGGTGGAGCGCCCGGTGGATGACCCGCTGCCCCAGCTGGTGGTGCCGGACACCCGGCTGGCGCTGGGGCTGCTGGGGCGCGCCCGACGCCGCGCCTGGGGACGGCCGCTGGTGGCGGTGACCGGCAACAGTGGCAAGACCAGCGTCAAGGAGATTCTCGCCGCGCTGCTGAGTCGCCGCGGGGCAACGCTAGCCACCCTCGGCAACCTCAACAACGACATCGGTGCGCCGCTGACGCTGCTCTCCCTCGACGCCGCGCATCACCAGGCGGTGGTCGAGCTGGGCGCCAACCACCTGGGCGAGATCGCCTGGACCACGACCCTGGCCGAGCCCCAGGTGGCGGTCATCACCAACGTGACCGGCGCCCACGTCGGCGAGTTCGGCGGCATGGGCCGCATCGCCCAGGCCAAGGCGGAGATACTCGCGGGGCTGCCCCTCGACGGCGTGGCGGTGCTCAACCGCGACGACGCCTATTTCCCGCTCTGGTCGCAGCTGGCCGGGTCCCGGGAGGTGATCGATTTCGGGCTGGGCGGGGACGCCCGGGTCGGCGCCACAGCGCTGGCCTGTGACGCCCTGGGACGCTATGCTTTCACGCTTGTCGTGGACGGGTACGAGGCGGGCCGGGTGCCGCTTGCGCTGCTGGGCCGCCACAGCGTGGCCAACGCCCTGGCAGCGGCGGCCGCGGCGCTGGCCCTGGGCGTACCGGCCGAACAGCTGCCGGAGGGCCTCGCGGCGGCGGTGCCGATGCCGGGCCGGCTCAGCCTGCTGGCCGGGATGCGTGGCACCCGCCTGCTGGACGACACCTATAACGCCAACCCCGGGGCGGTCAAGGCGGCGCTGGCGCTGCTTGCCGAACTCCCGGGGCCGCGCTGGTGCCTGCTGGGTGCCATGGGCGAACTGGGCGCTGATTCGGATCGGCTGCACGCCGAGATCGGGCGCCACGCACGGGAACTGGGAATCGACGTGCTCGGCACCTGCGGGGCGCTGGCAAAACCGGCCAGCGACGCCTTCGGGGCAGGCGGGTGCCATTTCAACGACCGCGAGGCGCTGACGCGCCATGTCCTGGACCAACTGCCCGCGGGGGCCAGCGTGCTGATCAAGGGCTCGCGAAGCGCCGGCATGGAACGGGTCGTGGCGGCGCTGAGCGCTGACGCATCAAGGTGAACGCAACACATGCTGCTTTTTCTGGCCGAATTTCTGGCGCAATTCCAGAGCGCCTTCAACGTTTTTCACTATCTGACCCTGCGCATGATCCTGGGCACCCTGACCGCTCTGCTGCTGTGCCTGTGGCTGGGGCCCTGGATGATTCGGCGGCTGGTCGAGCGCCAGATCGGTCAGGCGGTGCGCGACGACGGTCCCCAGTCCCACCTCTCCAAGGCCGGCACCCCGACCATGGGCGGGGCGATGATCCTGATGGCCATCGCCGTCAGCACCCTGCTGTGGGCCGATCTCGGCAACCACTATGTCTGGATCGTGCTCGTGGTGACCCTGGGGTTCGGCGCGATCGGCTGGGTTGATGACTACCGCAAGGTGGTGGAGAAAAATCCCCGCGGCCTGCCGGCACGCTGGAAGTATTTCTGGCAATCGGTGATCGGGCTGCTGGCGGCGGTGGTCCTCTACGCTACCGCCGGCAATCCCGTGGAGACCAGCCTGATCGTGCCGCTGTTCAAGGATATCGTGCTGCCGCTGGGGGTGTTCTACATCGTGCTCACCTACCTGGTGATCGTCGGCAGCTCTAACGCCGTGAATCTCACCGACGGCCTCGACGGCCTGGCCATCATGCCCACGGTGATGGTGGCCATGGGCCTGGCGGTGTTCGCCTACGCCAGCGGCAACGCGGTGTTCGCCAACTACCTGCAGATTCCCAATATCGTCGGCGCGGGCGAGCTGGCGGTGTTCTGCGCCACCATCGCCGGGGCCGGGCTGGGCTTTCTGTGGTTCAACACCTATCCGGCCCAGGTCTTCATGGGGGACGTGGGGGCGCTGGCGCTGGGCGCGGCGCTGGGCGTGGTAGCGGTGATCGTACGTCAGGAGATCGTGCTGTTCATCATGGGGGGGATCTTCGTCATGGAGACCATCTCGGTGATCCTCCAGGTGGGCTCCTACAAGCTCACCGGCCGGCGCATCTTCCGCATGGCGCCGCTGCATCACCACTATGAGCTCAAGGGCTGGCCGGAGCCGCGGGTCATCGTGCGCTTCTGGATCATTACCGTGGTGCTGGTGCTGGTCGGCCTGGCCACGCTCAAGGTTCGCTGAGCGGCGTCGAGCGACCGCGATGCTGTCCACAGGAGATGCGATGATCAAGGTGCCGAAGGGAACCACGCTGGTGGTCGGGCTCGGGGTCTCTGGGCGGGCCATCTGCCGACACCTGAGCCGCCTGGGCGTCCCCTACATGGTGGCCGACACCCGCGCGGTGCCGCCGGGCGTCGATGACTTCCATGCCGCCCACCCCGGCGTGACCATCCACTGCGGTCCGCTGACGGGACTCGATCTCAGCGAGGTGGAGGAGGTGGTGCTCAGCCCCGGGATCGACCCCCGGACCCCGGGGCTGGATGCCCTGGCCGGGCGGCAGCGCGAGGCCAACGGCGAGCCGCTGGTGATCGGCGAGATTGCGCTCTTCGTGCGCGCCTGCCACGCCCCCATCGCGGCGATCACCGGCTCCAATGCCAAGTCCACGGTGACCACCCTGCTTGGCGAGATGGCGCGCGAGGCGGGGCGCCGCGTCGCCGTGGGCGGCAACCTCGGCACCCCGGCCCTGGACCTGCTCGACGATGAGCCGGATGCCGACTTCTACGTCCTCGAGCTCTCCAGCTTCCAGCTCGAGACCACCCCGCGGCTGGGCGCCGAGACCGCGGCCTTTCTCAATCTCTCCGAGGACCACCTCGATCGGCACGGCGACATGGCCGGCTACCGGGCCGCCAAGCTGGGCATCTTTCGCGGTGCACACCACGGCGTGGTCAACGCCGAGGATCCCATGACCTGGCCGGAGCGGCGCCTGCCCGCCCAGGACAGCTTTACCACCCGGCCGCCGGAGTGCGGGGAGTGGGGCATCGCCCAGCGCGAAGGGCGCGACTGGCTGATGCACGGGGAGACACCGCTGATGCCTGCCGACGAGGTGCGCCTGGCGGGGCGCCACCACCAGGCCAATGCCCTGGCGGCGCTGGCCATGGGTGAGCGCCTGGAACTGCCCCGGGCGGCCATGTGCCGGGTGCTGCGCCGCTTTGCCGGCTTGCCGCACCGCGGGGAGGTGGTCGCCGAGATCGAGGGGGTGCGCTGGATCAACGACTCCAAGGGCACCAACGTGGGGGCCACTCTGGCCGCCATCGCCGGGCTGGGGCCCGCCCTGTCGGGGCGCCTGATTCTGCTCGCTGGCGGCGTGGGCAAGGGGGCCGACTTTCGCCCGCTCGCCGAGCCGCTGGCGCGCTACGGTCGTGAGGCGATCCTGTTCGGCCTGGACGGCGAACGCCTGGCGCGCGCCCTGCGCGACCGGCTGGCGGTGACCCAGGTCGACGACCTGGAGGCTGCCCTGGCGCGGGCCTGGGAGATCGCCGAGCCCGGCGACTGCGTGCTGCTGTCGCCGGCCTGCGCGAGTCTCGACCAGTTCGCCAACTATCAGGAGCGCGGTGAGGTCTTCCGGCGCTGGGTGACCCGACGCGCCCCGGAGGTGCAGGCATGAAGCGTCTCGCCGTCCTTCGCCAGCGGCTCTCCACCCGCGACCAGCCCTTCGACGGCTGGCTGCTGTTCGCGGCCCTGGCGCTGATGCTGGTGGGCTGGGTGATGGTCACCTCGGCCTCCACCGAGGTGGCGTCCGGGCTGACCGGCAACCCCTGGTACTTCAGCCAGCGCCACGCGCTGTTCATGGGCATGGCGCTGCTGGCCGCGGCGGTGGCCCTGCGCGTGCCGCTGGCCTGGTGGCGCGCCAACGGCCCGCTGCTGCTGCTGGTCGGCATCGCGCTGCTGGTGCTGGTGCTGCTGGTGGGCCGTGAAGTCAACGGCAGCAAGCGCTGGCTGTCGATCCCCGGCATCCCCTTCAACCTTCAGGCGTCGGAAGTCGCCAAGCTGTGCCTGATCGCCTATATGGCGGGCTATCTGGAGCGCTTCCTGCCCCAGGTGCGCCGCCAGTGGGGCGCCTTCCTGCGACCGCTGCTGGTGGTGGGGCTGATCGCGGTGCTGCTGATTCTGGCGCCCGACTACGGTGCCTCGGTGGTCATGGTGGGCTGCGTGATGGGCATGCTGCTGATGGCCGGTGCCCCCTGGGGGCGTTTCGTGCTGATCCTCGGCGCCGTCGGCCTGCTGGGGTTCTACCTGGCCATTGCCGAGCCCTATCGCCTGGCGCGGCTGACCAGCTTCGCCGATCCCTGGGCCGACCAGTTTGCCAGCGGCTACCAGCTGACCCAGGCGCTGATTGCTTTTGGCCGCGGCCACTGGCTGGGCATGGGGCTGGGCAACAGCGTTCAGAAGCTCTTCTACCTGCCCGAGGCCCATACCGATTTTGTCTTTGCGGTGCTGGCCGAGGAGCTGGGCCTGTTCGGCGCAGTGGGGGTGGTCGGGCTGTTCGGCCTGCTGATCTACCGGGCCATGGCGGTGGGGCGGCGGGCCGAGCTGGCCGGCCTCGCCTTCGCCGCCTATATGAGCTACGGCATTGCCCTGGTGGTCGGGGCCCAGGCCTTCATCAACATCGCCGTGAGCACCGGGATGCTGCCCACCAAGGGCTTGACCCTGCCGCTGCTCAGCTACGGCGGCTCCAGCCTGCTGGTCAGCGCCGTGATGATGGCGCTGCTGCTGCGGGCCGATATCGAAACCCGTCGGGTGGTCCGGCGCACCCGTCCCGCTGCCCCGCGCGAGTCGTCGAAGATGGCGCCTGGGACGCGCCTGGAGGAGCAAGGAGTGAGCAAGGAGTGAGCAAGTGAGCAAGGACGAGACCCGCCGCGTTCTGATCATGGCTGGCGGTACCGGGGGGCACGTGATGCCGGCCCTCTCCCTGGCCCGGGGACTGGCGGCCGAGGGCGTCGAGGTGCACTGGTTGGGCAGCCCCCGCGGCATCGAGAATCGCCTGGTGCCCGAGGCCGATATACCGCTGCATCGTATCGCCGTGAGCGGGCTGCGTGGCAACGGTGTGGCGGGCTGGCTGCTGGCCCCTTTCAACCTGACCCGGGCGGTGTGGCAGGCGGCCGGCATCGTTCGCCGCCTCGAGCCGGCGCTGGTGGTGGGCATGGGCGGTTTTGCCAGTGGCCCGGGCGGACTTGCCGCCTGGCTGCTGCGTCGCCCGCTGCTGATTCACGAACAGAACGCCGTGGCCGGGCTGACCAACCGGGTGCTGGCACGGCTGGCGCGGCGCCTCTACGCCGCCTTTCCCCAGGCCTTTGCCGGGCGCGGCGAGGTGGTGGGCAACCCGGTGCGCGAGGCGATTGCCGAGCTCGGCGAGTCACCGCGCCAGTCCGATGCCATGCGCGGCCGTCGGCTTCGCCTGCTGGTAGTGGGGGGCTCGCTGGGGGCCCTGGCGCTCAATCAGCGGCTCCCCGAGGCGCTGGCAGCGCTGCCGGCGGAGCGCCGCCCCGAGGTGCGCCACCAGGCCGGTCGCGACAAGGACACCGCGACCCGGGAGGCCTATGCCGCCCAGGGCGTGGAGGCCGAGGTGACGGCCTTTATCGAGGACATGGCGGCGGCCTACGGCTGGGCCGACCTAGTGGTATGCCGGGCGGGGGCCCTGACCGTGGCCGAGCTGGCCGCGGCGGCCAAGCCGGCGCTGTTCGTGCCCTTCCCCCACGCGGTGGATGATCACCAGACCGCCAATGCCCGCGCTCTGGTGGCGGCGGGAGCGGCCGAGCTGATGCCGCAGCATGACATGACGGCAGCGCGACTGGCCGAGCGGCTGACGGCGCTGCTGCAACCCGACACTCTTGCCGCCATGGCGACGCACGCCCGCGCGTGTGCGCACCTCGACGCCGTCGAGCGCCTGGTGGCCGGCTGCATGGAGACAGCGCGTGAGCGATAGCACTCTGGGACCGGTTCCCGGTCAGGCAACGCCACCCCGCCATGGGCGGGGCCTGGGCATGCGCCGCATCCGGCGCATTCATTTCGTGGGCATTGGCGGGGCCGGCATGTGCGGCATCGCCGAGGTGCTGGCCAACCAGGGCTACGAGGTCAGCGGCAGCGACCTCAAGGCGTCGCCGGTGGTGGCCCGGCTGCGCGAGCAGGGGCTCCGAGTGGCCATCGGCCACGCCGCCGAGAACGTCGTCGACGCCGATGTGGTAGTGGTCTCCACCGCGGTGGACGAAAGCAACCCGGAGATTCGCTGGGCCCACGAGCATCGCGTGCCGGTGGTGCGGCGTGCCGAGATGCTCGCCGAGCTGATGCGCTTTCGTCACGGCATCGCCGTGGCCGGCACCCACGGCAAGACCACCACTACCAGCCTCACCGCCACCCTGCTTGGCGAGGCCGGGCTCGATCCTACCTTCGTGATCGGCGGCCGACTGACCAGTGCCGGCACCAATGCGCGGCTGGGAGCGGGCGACTACCTGGTCGCCGAGGCCGACGAGTCCGACGCCTCCTTCCTGCATCTGCAGCCGATGGTGTCGATCGTCACCAATATCGATGCCGATCACATGAGCACCTACGGCGGTGACTTCGAGAAGCTCAAGGGCACCTTCATCGAGTTCCTGCACAACCTGCCGTTCTACGGTCTGGCCATCCTATGCATCGATGACGAGCATGTTCGCGGCCTGCTGGAGCGGGTGCACCGCCAGTTCGTCACCTACGGCTTCAGCGAAGATGCCGACTACCGGATCAGCGACTTCGTGCAGGAGGGCGGCGAGGTGCGCTTCACCGCGCTGCGCCCCGATGGGCTGGCGCCGTTGCCGGTGCGCCTGGCCATGCCGGGTCGCCACAATGCCCTCAATGCCCTGGCCGCCATCGTCGTGGCCACCGACGCCGGGGTTGACGATAGGGCCATCCTGCGCGGCCTGGCGGGGTTCGCCGGGGTGGGGCGCCGCTTCCAGGTGCACGGCCACTTTGCGCCGCCGGGCGGCCAAGGCGAGGTGATGCTGGTGGACGACTACGGCCACCATCCCCGCGAGGTCGAGATGGTGATCAAGGCGGTTCGTGCCGGCTGGCCCGAGCGGCGGCTGGTGATGGTCTATCAGCCGCACCGCTATTCACGCACCCGGGATCTCTATGAGGACTTCGTGCGGGTGCTCGCCGAGGTCGATACCCTGCTGCTGCTGGACGTCTACAGTGCCGGCGAGGCGCCGCTTCCCGGCGCGGATGGCCGTACCCTGGCCGGCTCGATCCGCCAGCGCGGCGAACTCGATCCGATCTTCGTGCAGCACAAGTCGGAGCTGCCCGGGCTGCTTTCCCGGGTGCTGCGCCCCGACGATATCCTGATCACCCAGGGGGCCGGCGACGTGGGCGGGATCGCTCTCGCCCTGGCCTCGAGTCAACTGAAGCTGGACGAGGTGACGCTATGACGGTGTCGGAAGCGGGACGGGTCGTGGTGCTCTACGGAGGAAGCTCCGCCGAACGCGAGGTGTCGCTGAAAAGCGGCGCCGCGGTGCTGGCGGCGCTGCGCCGCGCCGGGGTCGATGCCACCGGCTACGATCCCGCCACGGCCGGGTTGACCGGCCTCGAGGCGCTGGCCCCCGACCGGGTCTTCGTGGCTCTGCACGGCCGCGGCGGCGAGGACGGCACCCTGCAGGGGGCGCTGGAGCTGCTGGGGATTCCCTACACCGGCAGCGGGGTGCTGGCCTCGGCGCTGGGCATGGACAAGCAGCGTACCAAGCAGATTTGGCAGGCGAGCGGGCTGTCCACCCCCGAGTCGCTGATGCTCGATGCCGACGCCGACTGGGACGCGGTGGTAGCGCGACTCGGCCTGCCGCTGATCGTCAAGCCGGTCCACGAAGGCTCGACGCTCGGCATCAGCATCGTCGATAGCCGCGCCTCGCTGGAGGCGGCCTACCGCGAGGCCGCCCGCTTCGACGCGCGGGTCATGGCCGAGCGCTATATCCAGGGCGAGGAGTATACCGTGTCGCTGCTGGGTGACACCGTGTTGCCGGCCATTCGCGTCGAGGTCCCGGGAGGGTTCTACGACTATCAGGCCAAGTATGTCTCCAACGACACCCTCTACCACCTGCCCTGTGGGCTCGATGCCGCCGAAGAGGCCGAGCTGGGCGAGCTGTGCCGCCGGGCCTTCGAGGCCGTTGGCGGCGAGGGCTGGGGGCGCGTGGACGTGATGCGCGACGGCGCCGGCCGCTTCTGGCTGATCGAGGTCAATACCGTGCCGGGCATGACCGATCATAGCCTGGTGCCTCAGGCCGCGGCCTATGCCGGTATCGATTTCGACGCCCTGGTGCTGCGTATTCTCGCCACCGCCGGGCTGGCGTCGGTGCGGCAGTCGAGCCAGGCATGACCGGCCGCGGCTCGCTGCTGGGAGTGCTGCTGCTGGGGGTGCTGCTGCTGGCCGGCGGCCGCGCCCTGTGGCTTTGGTTGGACCGCCCCATCGAGCGGGTTTCGATCAGCGGTGAGCTGAGTCATGTGACCGCCGACTACCTGCGCGAGCAGCTGGCGCCGCTGGTGCGTGACGAGACCTGGCTGTCGGCGGACCTCCCGGCGCTGCGCGCGCGGGCGCGGGAGATCGGCTGGCTGGCCGAGGTGCGACTCGCCCGGGAGTGGCCCTATGCGCTGACCTTCGAGCTGGTGGAGCAGGTGCCGGTGGCGCGCTGGAACGATGACTATCTGCTGAATCCCGAGGGCGAGCCCTTCGCCTTCGGGCCGGTGTCGCCGCCCGGCGACCTGCCCGATCTCGCCGGGCCGGCCGACAGCGGGGCCGAGGTGCTGGCCTACCATGATCGCCTGGTGCCGCACTTCGCTACCCTGGGGCTGGAGATCACCCAGCTCCGGCTGGAACCACGCGGTGCCTGGCGCTTTCAGCTCGACGACGGGGTCTGGGTAATGCTGGGACGCAACGACCGTCAGGCCCGCCTGGCGAGGCTCGCCGCCGCCTGGCAGCGTGAGCTGGGGTCCCGTGCGTCGCATATCCGCTACATCGATTTGCGTTATCCCAATGGCGTCGCCGTCGCCTGGCACGGAGAAACCGAGGTCGAGGCAGAGAATAGCGAATAGGGTGATTTCTGGCGCTTGTCCAGGCGACAAGCGGTCTTGCGGTGTTCCTTTTGTGATCATTTCCCCGTATCGTGATCGTTGTTTTTACCATTACACTGGTGGTCCAACGCTAGTTGTTCCTATAATGGGCGCTATGGCCATTTGCATGTTTAATGGACTTTCCAGCGGGTCAAGTTTTAGGAGATACCCCGGCTCATGGCAGTCACTTCCAACGCATCCGGCATGGTAGTCGGGCTGGATATCGGAACATCCAAGGTGGTGGCGATCGTCGGCCAGCCGACCGATGATGGCGGCATCGAGATTGCCGGTATCGGGTCGCACCCTTCACGCGGCATGAAGAAGGGCGTGGTGATCAATATCGAATCCACGGTTCAGTCCATTCAGCGTGCCGTGGAAGAGGCCGAACTGATGGCGGGCTGTGACATCCATTCCGTCTATGTGGGTGTTGCCGGTAGCCATATCAGCTCAATGAACTCTGACGGCGTGGTGGCCATCAAGGAGCGTGAGGTCACGCCGTCCGACATTGACCGGGTGATCGATTCGGCGCGGGCCCGGGCTATCTCCGAAGGGCAGCGGGTGCTGCACGTGCTGCCCCAGGAGTACTCCATCGACACCCAGGGCGGCATTCGTGAACCGCTGGGCATGTCGGGGGTGCGTCTCGAGGCGCGGGTTCACCTGGTCACGGCGGCACTCAATGCGGTGCAGAACATCGACAAGTGCGTGCGTCGCTGCGGGCTCGAGGTCGACGCCATCATTCTCGAACAGCTGGCCTCCAGCATGGCGGTGCTCACCGAGGACGAGCGCGAGCTGGGCGTTTGCATGGTCGACATCGGCGGGGGCACCACCGACATCGCCGTGTTCACCGAAGGGGCCATTCGCCACACGGCGGTAATTCCCATTGCCGGCGACCAGGTCACCAACGATATCGCCATGGCCCTGCGCACGCCGACGCAGCACGCCGAGGAGATCAAAGTCAAGTATGCCTGTGCGCTGACTCAGCTGGCCGCCAGCGACGAGATGATCAAGGTGCCCAGCGTGGGGGACCGCCCATCGCGGGACCTGTCGCGCCAGTCGCTGGCCGAGGTGGTCGAGCCCCGCTACGAGGAGCTGTTCACCCTGGTACGCGATGAGCTGCGGCGCAGCGGCTTCGAGGACCTGGTGGCCGCCGGCGTGGTATTGACCGGCGGCACCTCGCGCATGGAGGGCGTGGTGGAGCTCGCAGAGGAGATCTTCCATATGCCGGTGCGCATCGCCTGTCCCCATAACGTGCGAGGACTGGCGGACGTGGTGCGCAATCCGATTTATTCCACCGGCGTCGGTTTGCTACATTACGCCCTGCAGGAGGCCCGTCAGGGGCATGGTCGAGAGGGCACGGTGGTGACGGCGCAACCCAGGCGTAACGACGTCTCCCAGCGGGGAATCCGAGAGGCGATTCCGGCGCTGGCTAAGATCAAGGGCTGGTTCAAAGGAAATTTCTGACAGGGCCGCGGTGCGGTCCAGGAGACGGGGCTTATGTTCGAACTGGTAGATAGTGCACCCTCGAGCAGTGCGGTCATTAAGGTCGTCGGCGTGGGCGGTGGCGGCGGCAATGCTGTCAATCACATGGTGGAAAGCAGCATCGAGGGCGTGGAATTCATCTGCGCCAACACCGATGCTCAGGCACTCAAGCGGGTGGCGGCCAAGACCGTGCTCCAGCTAGGCAATGAGATCACCAAGGGACTCGGCGCCGGGGCCAGCCCCGATGTGGGTCGCCAGGCGGCCATGGAGGATCGCGACCGCATCGCCGAGCTGATCAGCGGTGCCGACATGGTGTTCATCACCGCCGGGATGGGCGGCGGCACCGGGACCGGCGGTGCGCCGGTGGTGGCGCAGGTGGCCAAGGAGCTGGGCATCCTCACCGTGGCCGTGGTCACGCGACCCTTCCCCTTCGAGGGGCCCAAGCGCATGCGCGTGGCCGAAGAGGGCATGAAGGAGCTCTCCGAGCACGTCGACTCCCTGATCACCATCCCCAACGAGAAGCTGCTCTCGGTGCTGGGCAAGAACGCCAGCCTGCTGACCGCCTTCAGCGCCGCCAATGACGTGCTGCTGGGGGCCGTGCAAGGGATCGCCGAGCTGATCACCAGCCCCGGTATCATCAACGTCGACTTCGCCGACGTGCGCACCGTGATGTCGGAAATGGGCATGGCGATGATGGGCACCGGCGGCGCCACCGGCGAGAATCGCGCCCGCGAGGCCGCCGAGAAGGCGATCCGCAGCCCGCTGCTCGAGGATATCGATCTCCACGGTGCCCGCGGCATCCTGGTCAACATCACCGCCGGCCCGGATCTCTCCATCGGCGAGTTCAACGACGTGGGGGCCACCGTCCAGGAGTTCGCCTCCCAGGACGCTACCATCGTGGTGGGGACCTCGATCGACATGGAGATGTCCGACGAGCTGCGCGTGACCGTGGTCGCGGCAGGCCTGGAGGGGCAGGCGCAGAAGAGTGCCGGGCGTGAGACGGCCAAGCGTCCCGAGGGCGGCGAGTATCGTAGTCGGCTGCAGCAGCCGGCCGCCGTGCGCCAGGCGTCGGCAGCGGCCAAGGCCGAGCCCCAGGAGGCGGCCAAGCCGCAGCCCGAGAAGCGCCGTTCGCCTCAGGAGATGGACGACTACCTCGACATCCCGGCTTTCCTGCGTCGTCAGGCCGATTGAGTACGGCTATTCGGTGAATAGGTAGGGCCAGGAGATGTTTTTTTGTTGAAACATGCGTTCGGTGTTATAGTGAACGGTGTTTGATAACTTACAACCGCCTGGCCGCTTCCCATGATCAGACAACGCACCCTGCAGAATACCATTCGCGCCACCGGCGTCGGCCTTCACTCCGGTAAGAAGGTCTATTTGACGCTGCGCCCGGCACCGGTGGATACCGGCATCGTTTTCGTGCGCACCGACCTCGACCCCGAGGTGCAGGTGCCGGCGAGTGCCGCCCTGGTGACCGATACCACCCTGTGCACCGCGCTTTCCCAGAATGGCGTCAAGGTGGCCACCGTGGAGCATCTGATGTCGGCCCTGGCGGGGCTGGGCATCGACAATGCCTACGTGGATGTCAGCGCTCCCGAGGTGCCGATCATGGACGGCAGCGCCGGCCCCTTCGTGTTCCTGATCCAGTCGGCGGGCATCGCCGAGCAGGAGGCACCCAAGAAATTCATCCGCATCAAGCGTGACGTGCTGGTGCGTGAGGGGGACAAGGAGGCGCGCTTTTTGCCCCACCAGGGCTTCAAGGTGTCGTTCGCCATCGAGTTCGATCACCCGGTGTTCGAGGACCAGAAGCAGACCGCGGTGGTCGACTTCTCCACTACCTCCTTCGTCAAGGAGGTCTCCCGGGCCCGCACCTTCGGGTTCATGCGCGATCTCGAGCACCTGCGCGCCAACAATCTGGCGCTGGGCGGCAGCCTGGATAACGCCATCGTGGTGGACGATTACCGCATCGTCAACGAGGGTGGCCTGCGCTACGACGACGAATTCGTCAAGCACAAGGTGCTCGACGCCATTGGCGACCTCTACCAGCTCGGCCACAGCCTGATCGGCGAGTTCCGCGGTATCAAGTCCGGCCATGCGCTCAACAATCGGCTGTGCCGCGAACTGCTCGCCCAGCCCGACGCCTACGAGATCGTCACCTTCGAGGACGAGCGTCAGGTAGCGCCCATCTCCTATGCCGCTCCCGCCATGGCCTAGCGCCGGGCACCCCATGTCTTTAGTTCTTTGCACTTGAGCGTGAACATCTTTGGCAGGCTTTATGGTGGGAGGCCGGCTCTGCCGGCGGTTCGACGCTTCGACGAAGGCGCCGCAGGCGCCCCATAGGTAGCGCTGCGCGCTACTTCGCGAGCTGAAGCTCCCTCCCACAGTGCCTGAAGCTCCCTCCCGCAGTGCCATGTCTTTTGTCTGATCTCTTGCCGCCCTCCCAGGAGGGCGGCTTTTTCGACGCCGGATGGTTGTCGGCTTACCGAAACCACCCCTTCATGACATCGGTGATCCGGCGCATCTCGGCCGCCGAGGTGATATAGGCGGGCATGGTGTAGAGCCAGCGGCCGATGGGGCGCAGCCAGACCCCCTGATCGCGCGCCCAGGCGCCCACGCCGCGAAGCTGCTCGGCGCTGCGGGTCTCGATCACCGCGGTGGCGCCCAGCACCCGCACGTCGGCGACGGCGGGGTGGTCGGCCAGGGCCGCATCGTCGAGCAGCGTCTCGCGCAGCACGGCGTTTAGCCGGGCGATCTTGCCCAGGTAGTCCTCCTCCTCGAATACCGCCAGGCTCTCCAGTGCCACCCGACAGGCCAGCGGATTGCCCATGAAAGTGGGGCCGTGCATAAAGGCGTGCATGGGCGAATCACCGATGAAGGCGTCATGCACCCGGTCGGTGGCCAGTGTCGCCGCATGGCCGAGATACCCCCCAGTGAGCCCCTTGGAGAGCACCATGATGTCCGGCGTGACAGCGGCGTGGTCGGCGGCGAATAGCTTGCCCGTACGGCCGAAGCCGGTAGCCACTTCGTCGAAGACCAGCAGCACGTCGAACTCGTCGCACAGCGCGCGGGCGCCGGCAAGATAGTGGGGCGAGGTCATGTTGAGCCCGCCGGCGGCCTGTAGCAGCGGCTCCATCAGCAGCGCGGCGATCTCCTGGTGATGCGCCTCGAGGACGCCGCGCAGCGCAGCCAGATCCTTGGCTACCGCCTCGGGCGGGGCGTCGAAGGCGGCGGTGGGGGCCGGAGCAAAGCGGTGCTGGGGCAGATAGCCCGAGAACAGCGAGTGCATGCCTTCTTCCGGGTCGCAGACGGCCATGCAGCCCGCGGTGTCGCCGTGGTAGGCCTTCATCAGCGAGAGCAGGCGATGCTTGCCCGGGCGGCCTTGGAGCTGGTGGTACTGGACGGCCATTTTCATCGCCACCTCCATGCCCACCGAGCCGCTATCGGAGAAGAAGACATGGTTGAGACCCTCGGGCGTGACCCGGACCAGCTCGCGGGCCAGGCGGTCGGCGGGCTCGTGGGTCAGGCCGCCCAGCATCACGTGGCAGAGCGTCTCGGCCTGCTGCTGTATGGCCGCGACCAGCCGAGGATGACGGTAGCCGTGGATCATGCACCACCAGGAGCAGGTGGCGTCGAGCAGCGACTCGCCGTTCTCCAGGGTGAAGCGTGGGCCCTCGCCGCCGACCACCTTGGGGGCGGGGGACTGGGTCTTGAGGTGGGCATAGGGGTGCCAGACGGGGGACGTCATGGGGCCTCCGTTGGGTAGCGGTGGGACTGGGGCTGCCTCGATCGAGGGCGCGATAGGCACGGCAAGACGCCGCGACGCATCCTGGCGAGGCGGAGGCGCGCAAAGGCGCATGAAAACGTCGGAAAAGCGAGGGGATGGTGCGGATGGGGAGACTTGAACTCCCACGCCCGAAGGCACCAGAACCTAAATCTGGCGTGTCTACCAATTCCACCACATCCGCACGAACGGGCAGGCGTCCACATTGTACGGACGCGTCCTCGCAAGTCAATCGTCATCGGGCAGGGCCAGATGATCGGCGGCGGCCTCGGCCAGCGCCAGGGGCGCGGTTGCCGCCAGACGCGGCACCACCCCCAGGCAGGGGCCGGGCAGGTGCTGGCGCAGGGTAGCCAGATTGTCCTGGTAGAGGGCGCTGTCGGCGGCGAAGTCGGGGTCGAGGAGGCTGCCCACCCAGCCCGCCAGTCGGTGCCCGTCGGCGCCGATGGCCGCGGCGCTGAGCCGGGCGTGGTTGAGACAGCCGAGCTTGAGGCCCACCACCAGGATCACCGGCAGGTCGAGGCGGCCGGCCAGGCCGGCCAGGTCCTCGTGGTCGTTGAGCGGTACCCGCCAGCCCCCGGCTCCCTCGATCAGGGTGAGGTGTCGGTCCAGGGCGAGCAGCGGGCGAGCGTGGGCCTCCAGCGCGTCCAGCCTCAGGTCGACGCCGTCCCGGCGGGCCGCCAGATGGGGGGCGACGGCCGGGGCAAAGGTGTAGGGGTTGATCGTCGGGTAGCGCATGGCCGGGTGACTCTGCGCCTGCAGTGCCAGGGCATCGGCATTGACAAGCGGCTCGTCGGGGGCGCGGCGCGTGCACCCGGAGGCGATCGGCTTCAGCCCCAGGGTGGTCAGGCCGCGTCGCCTCGCCAGGGCCAGCAGGCCGGCGGTGACCAGGGTCTTGCCGGCATCGGTGTCGGTGCCGGTGACGAAATAGGCAGGCATCTCAGCGAGTCAGCTCCAGGGTCAGCAGATGGTAGGTGACCGGCAGACCCGCGGGCGTGCGCAGCCGTTCGTAGCGTCTCGCGGCCCGCCCCAGGTCGGCCCGGGAGAGCCGGGCGCCGGGGCGGGCGGTCTGGGCCCCAACCCCCTTGATGGAGGCCATCACCGCCGGGAGATCCGGGTAGTGAAAGCGCTCTGGGCGTGCCGCTACCTCGACCCTCGCGAAGCCAGCCAGATTCGCCGCGGCCAGGTGCCGGGCGCGGGAGCGAAATTCCAGCAGCGCCTCGGGGCTGGCCCAGGCGTGACCCACTTCCGTCAGGGTGCCGGGCGCCAGGCTGTTGATCAGAGCGCGACCGCCGGGACGCAGCACCCGGTGGAGCTCGGCCAGGGTGGCGTCCAGGTCGGGGCACCACTGGATGGCCAGGTTGGAGAACACTAGGTCCACCCCGGCATCCGGCAGCGGCAGCGCCGCGGCGTCGGCACACAGCCAGCTGGCAGTGTCGCCGTGGCCGGCGCGTGCGGTCTGGAGCATGCCCGAGGCCAGGTCCAGGCCGAGTACCCGGCAGTCGGGGCCGAAGCGCTCGGCGAGTCGCGCGCTCCAGTGGCCGGGCCCGCAGCCCAGGTCGAGCACCCGGTCGGCCCGGGCCGGCAGCCGCGCCCAGAGCGCATGGCCCATGGTGAGCTGCGCCTGGGCCCGTCGGGCATAGTGTGGCGCGGCACGGGAGAAGGCGCGTGCCACCCGACGCTGCCAGTCGGGGGAGGGCGTCACCGGCTGTGAGGCGGTCGAGGCGTTCATGGTGGCGTCTCCGTCGAGAGAGGGTGGGCGGCGTGGGCGATCTCGCTGAGGGTCGCCGCCAGCTCGGCGGGACACGACAGCATCGGACAGTGGCCGGCCTCCGCGAAGGCATGATCCAGGGCCCGGCGGTTCCGCTCGCCGAGCAGCGGGTCCCGCTTGCCGGCCAGGCGAACTATCGGGCAGGGGGGCGCGTCCAGGGTGGCGCGGTTGTCCAGGCTGGCCAGCTGGACAAGGCCTTGCGCCAGCGTGGCCGGGCTCGCGCTTGGCCGTCGGCCGATCAAGTCCTGCAGGCGGCGCAGCGCGGCTCCCCGGCCGGGCTCGCCCTGCAGCTGCCAGCGCAGGAAGTGCTGCCAGGTGGCCGTGGGTGAGCGGTTGAAGGCGTGGCGAAAGGCCCTCAGCTCGGCGGGGGTGACGCCGTCATCGCCGCAGAAGCGCCCCCCCATGCCCAGCAGCACCAGCGCCCGCGGAGGCGGTAGATGCGTTAGCAGGCGGGCGGCCAGCAGGCCACCCAGCGACCAGCCTACCCAGACGGCCTCTGCCGGCAGCGACGCCGCCATGCGCTCGGCCAGTTGCGCTGGGTCGTCGGCGCCGTCCAGGGGCTCGACGCCACCGTAGCCGGGCCAGTCGGGAGTGCTGATCGCCAGTGCTGACGGCCAGTAGGGTGCCAGGGGGTGCCAGATGCGAGCATCGATTCCCCAGCCCGACAGCAGCACCAGCGGCATCATGCGGTGGATGCCTCGTCCTGCAGGCGTGCCAGGGCCACCAGCAGACGGTCGAGCTCGGCCTCGGTGTGGGCGGCGGAGAGGGTGAGGCGCAGCCGCGCCTGGCCCCGGGGCACCGTGGGCTCGCGGATGGCGCCGACCAGCAGGCCGGCCTCGCGCAGTTGAGCCGCCCAGTGCATGACGCGGGCGCCGTCGCCCAGCACCAGCGGCTGGATGGGCGTGGGCGAGGGGGCCAGCGGCAGGCCCAGGCGGGTGGCCTCGCTGCGAAAGCGCGCTATGTGATCATGCAGCCGTCGGCGGCGCTCCGGTTCGCTGGCGAGAATGTCCAGGGCCTTCAGCGTCGCGGTGGCCACCGCCGGGGGCTGGGCGGTGGTGTACACATAGGGACGGGCGAACTGGAGCAGGTGTTCGATCAGCTCGCGGCTGCCGGCGACGAAGGCGCCGGCCGTCCCCAGCGCCTTGCCCAGGGTGCCGACCAGCACCGGGACGTCCGCCACGCCGTGGCGGCGGCCCACACAGCCGTCCCCCCGCTCGCCCAGCACGCCGAGGCCGTGGGCGTCGTCGATCATCAGCCAGGCGCCATGGCGGCGCGCCACCGCGGCGAGGCCGGCCACGTCGGCCACGTCGCCGTCCATGCTGAAGACCCCATCGCTGACCACCAGCTTGAGGGGCTCCTCCGGGGCGCGGTCCAGGATGCGGGTCAGGTCGTCGAGGTCGCCGTGGTGGAAGCGCCGCGAGCGAGCCCCGGCCAGGGCCGCGCCGTCGAGCAGCGAGGCGTGGTTGAGTCGGTCCTGGAAAATCCGGGTGGTGCCGTCGCAAAGCGCCTGCAGGACGCCCAGGTTGGCCATGTAGCCGGTGGAGAACAGCAGTGCCGCCGGCCGGCCGGTGAGCTCGGCCAGGCGTGACTCCAGCGCCTCGTGGGCGGCAAGGTGGCCGCTGACCAGGTGGGACGCGCCGGCGCCGGCACCGTGGCGGCGAGCCCCGTCGGCCTGGGCCTCGGCCAGGCGCGGGTCACGGGCCAGGCCGAGGTAGTCGTTGCCGGCGAAATCGCATAGCGACCCATCACGCGCATGGAGCCGGCGCTCGCGCCATAGCCCGGTCTGTCGTCGGGCGGCCGCCCGCTGGGCAAGGCGACTCGGCCAGGGGCTCAGGTCAATGCCCATGGCACGCCTCAGGCCCCGCTGGCGTCGTAGGCCAGCTCGGCGGCGTGGACCCGGCCGGCCCGACGCGCCATGGCGCTTTCCAAACTGGCCTGCTGTCGCTGATCGTCGACGCAGGTGTCACGACGCTCCGGATGCAGGCCGAGCTTGGCGAACAGCGCCCGGTCGCGCTCTACCTGGGGGTTCCCCGTGGTCAGCAGCCGGTCACCGTAGAAAATCGAATTGGCCCCGGCCAGGAAGGCCAGCGCCTGGGTGGATTCCTCCATCTGCTCGCGGCCGGCGGAGAGGCGCACATGGCTTTCGGGCATCAGGATGCGGGCCACGGCAATGGCGCGAATGAACTCGAGGGGGTCCAGGTCTTCCACTTCCGCCAGCGGCGTGCCCGGCACCTTGACCAGCATGTTGATCGGCACCGACTCGGGGTGTGGCTCGAGCTTGACCAGCTGCTGGAGCAGGGCGGCACGGTCGCGTGGCGCCTCGCCCATGCCCAGTATCCCCCCGGCGCAGACCTTCATGCCCGCCTGGCGAACGTTGCCCAGGGTCTCCAGGCGGTCCGCGTAGGTGCGGGTGGTGATGATCTCGCCGTAATACTCCGGGGAGGTGTCCAGGTTGTGGTTGTAGTAGTCGAGTCCGGCCTCGGCCAGGCGGCTGGCCTGGTCGGCGTCGACCATGCCCAGCGTCATGCAGGTCTCGAGCCCCAGCGCCTTGACCCGCTCGACCATGGCCAGCACCACCTCGAGGTCCTGCTCACGCGGGCTCTTCCAGGCGGCGCCCATGCAGAAGCGGCTGGCGCCAGCCTGTTTGGCGGCGCGGGCCTGCTCCACCACCTTGTCGATCTCCAGCAGTTTCTCCTTGGGGAGCCCGGTGTTGTAGTGCCCGGACTGCGGGCAGTACTTGCAGTCCTCGGGACAGGCGCCGGTCTTGATCGACAGCAGCGTGGAGACCTGCACGGCGTTGGCATCGAAGTGGCGACGGTGCACCTGCTGGGCGCGAAACAGCAGGTCGTTGAACGGCAGGGCGAAGAGCGCCTCGATCTCGGCCAGCGACCAGTCATGGCGCACGTCGGCATTGCCGGCTAGGGTCAGATCAGGTGCGCCGGAAGCGCAGGAGGCTGAGGTCATGGCAGGCTCGCTTAAAGTCAACATGGATCACTTTGGAAAGTTGACGACCAGCATAGGGCGTGGCGCCGGCTTGTCAACCCTGGGCCTTGGTGTGGTTGACCGAGCCCTGCGCCATGCGCTGCCGGGCCGCTGTGCCTTCTGTCTGGCGCCAGGCGCGGCGGGGCAGCCCTGGTGCTCGGCCTGCTTCGAGACGCTTCCCTGGAACCTGCCGGCCTGTCCCTGCTGCGCCGAACCGCAGCCGGCCGGCGCGCTTGCCGGTCGCCGCTGCGGGCGCTGTCTCGCCCGGCCGCCGGAGTTCGACCGCACCCTGGCGCCACTGCGCTATCAGGGCGAGGTGGCGGCCCTGATGCAGCGCTTCAAGTTCCACGCCTCGCCGCGGGCCGGCAGCGTGCTGCTGGCCCTGTTCCTCGCACGCCTGGTGCTTGCCGAGCCGCCGCAGGTGCTGCTGGCGGTGCCGCTGCATCCGCGGCGAGCCCGTGAGCGGGGCTTCGACCAGGCCGATTGGCTGGCGCGGCGCTTGGCGCGGCGTCTGGGGGTTCCGCTGATACGCGCTCGGCGCCGGCGCGATACGCGCTCCCAGCGTGGGCTCGACCGTCTCGAGCGCGGTCGCAACCTGCGCCAGGCTTTCGTCGTCGATAAGCGGCTGCCGCCCCGGGTGGCGCTGGTGGATGATGTCATGACCACCGGGGCGACGCTGAATGCGCTGGCGGTGGCTTGCCGCCGCGCCGGTGCCGAAGATATCGAGGCCTGGGCCATGGCGCGCACGCCGGGGTAACAACTCTGTTAGCATGCCGGCAGTTACCGCAACACCGGAGGTATCATGCAGGCGACCCACCCCTTTGCCAGGCTCGAGCCGGCGCGGATTGTTGCGGCCGTGGAATCGCTGGGCCTGTGGCTGCCGGGCGAGCCCTTCGCGCTCAACAGCTACGAGAATCGCGTCTATCTGGTCCACGATGACGAGCGCCGTCGCTGGGTGGTCAAGTTCTACCGCCCCGAGCGCTGGAGCGATGCCCAGATCCAGGAGGAGCACGACTTCCTGACGGAGCTGGCCGCCGGCGGCGTGGCGGTGGCGCCGCCCTGGCGAGACGCGGCGGGCCGCAGCCTGCATCATGCCGAGGGCTTTCGTTTCACGCTCTTTCCCCAGCTGCCGGGGCAGGCGCCGGAGCTCGAGAACCCGGTCCACCTGTTCGCGCTAGGCGAACTGATCGGCGCGGTGCATGCGGTAGGCGAGCGTGCCCGCTTCATGCATCGCGGCACCATGGACCTGGATGCCATGGTGGTCGAGGCGCGGGAGCGGGTGCTGTCGAGCGACTGGCTGGATCGCCATCAACGGCGAGCCTATGAGCGCATCACCGCGGCACTGCACGATGATCTGGCACCCCACGCCTGGGCCGCCGAACAGGCGATCCGCGTGCAGGGCGACTGCCACCTGGGCAATATCCTGGGGCGCGACGAGCACTTTGCCCTGGTCGACTTCGATGACTGCCTGATGGCGCCGGCGGTACAGGATCTGTGGATGCTGTTCACCGCCGAACGCGACGATGAGCTGCAGATGCAGCTCTCCGAGGTCCTTGAGGGCTATGAGCAGCATCGCGACTTCGACCGCCGGGAGCTGGCGCTGATGGAGCCGCTGCGCACCCTGCGGCTGATGCGCCACAGCGCCTGGCTAGTGGCGCGCTGGTCGGATCCTGCCTTTCCTCCGGCCTTTCCGTGGCTGGCGGACGCCGGTTACTGGGAGGGGCATATCCGGCTGCTGGAGCAGCAGCGTCAGGTCCTGAACCGGGGGCCGCGCTGGCTGGCCTGATCGCGGCCCGGCAGCCGAGGGGGAGTGGGGGAGCGAGCGCCCCAAGGGCGCTCGGTGTCTCGTGTGCCGGGCCCTTAGAGGTTCACTGATCCGGGTCGGGCCGCTCGGCGGGGAGGGGGTTGGCGACGCCGGTGCCATCCGCCTGACGACGCTGGATGTTGATCTGCTCGGCGGGATTCTCCTGCTCCTCGATGGCCAGTTCGCTGGCCAGCTGCAGCTGGAAGGCGTGGTTGGGGCCGAGCTCGCAGCGACCCGCGTCGCAGGCGGCCACGCCGAAGCTGCCGTCGGCTTCGTAGGCGGCGGCGGAGAACTCGCCGCTGTAGATCTCACTGTCGCCTCCCTCGGTTTCGATGCAGGTCAGCGAGTCTGCCGTGATGCGCAGGCGCTCGCCGTCGATCCGGGCGTTGCCGACCAGTACGCAGTACTCCGGCAGGGCGTGGGTGGCCTCGGGGTAATCGCTGACCGGGCGCATCAGGATGTCGTCGCGACGGTCGCTGTCGGCGTCGAGGACCAGTTCGTCGATCACCTGAACGGCAACTCGGGCATCGGCAGGCAGCGTCAGGGTGGCGGCCGACGCGGGCAGGGCCAGCAGGGCCAGCCCGGCGGCAGTCAGCATCGCGGTAGGGTTCTTGATCATGTCGTGCTCTCGATGAAGACGGCTGCGCTATGCGCAGTGAATTGACTTACGCCATTTTACCACAGCTCCCCACGGTCGGCAGCGCTGTCGGCTTGTCTGCCGTGGGCACGAAAAGGCGGCGAGCCGACCTGCGGCGAGGCGCCGCTTGCGCTAGAATGACCCTTTTAGATAACTCAATATTGTACGAAATGTTTTTACTGTATATATTTTGTACATGAGGTGGTGGCGCATGCCATTACCATGCAATGCCTAATGAAGACTGGCACGGGGCCCGATCATGACCGAAGAACTCGCCAACCACTACCGCAGGATCATCCTGGAACTGGGAGAGGACCCCGACCGCGAGGGCCTGCAGGACACCCCCAAGCGAGCGGCCAAGGCCATGCAGTTTCTGACTCGCGGCTATGCCCAGACGCTAGAGGAGATCATCAACGGCGCGGTCTTCGAGTCCGAGACCGACGAGATGGTGCTGGTCAAGGACATCGAGCTCTATTCGATGTGCGAGCATCACCTGCTGCCCTTCATCGGCAAGTGCCATATCGCCTATCTGCCTAGCGGCAAGGTGCTGGGGCTCTCCAAGTTTGCGCGAATCGTCGACATGTATGCTCGCCGCATGCAGATCCAGGAGAACCTCACCCGCCAGATTGCCGAGGCGGTGTTGCAGGTGACCGATGCCCGCGGGGTGGCAGTGGTCATCGAGGCGCGCCATCTGTGCATGATGATGCGTGGCGTGGAGAAGCAGAACTCGAGCATGACGTCTTCGGTGATGCTGGGCGCCTTCCGCGACAACCAGCCGACGCGGCAGGAGTTCCTGACCCTGGTCAACGGGCGTTGACGCCTTCGACGACTGGCCGCATCGGGATCGGGTAGCCTGCGGTCACCGCTCTTTCCCCTCACTCTGGAGCCCCGACCATGCCCCTGCACGCCCTGGATGATCAGCACTTCGATCATGACCTTGCCACCATTCGCATCAAGAACCTGCGATTGCGCACCCATATCGGTATCAAGGAAGAGGAGATCAACAACCGCCAGGACGTCGTCATCAATGCGGTGATCCGCTATCGAGCCGACCAGGCGGTGGCCTTCAATCATATCGAACAGGCGCTCAACTACCGCACCATCACCAAACAGGTGATCGCCCATGTGGAAGAGAATCGCTTCCTGCTGCTCGAGCGCATGACCCGCGAGGTGCTGGATCTGATCATGACCCACGAGCCGGTCCTGACGGCCCAGGTGGAGATCGACAAGCCTCATGCGCTGCGCTTTGCCGACTCCGTCTCGGTGACCCTTTCGGCGTCACGCGAGCCGCGACGGCCTCGCTGAGCGACGCTTGCCACCCTGGCCGAGTGGCGCTGCCGGGGCAGCGCCGACGCTTTGAGCACGGCCGGCTTTGGGCGTAGCATGGATAGGGTAAATGCCGCCGTAGAGAGAATTCGTCGTTGGACAGTGACAGTTCCCCGCAAGCGTCATCGCGTCGACGCTACTCCCCCTGGGCCCTGACAGCCATCGTTACCGCGCTCTTCGCGCTATTGCTGCAGGGCAGTCTGCCGCCGGTGAATATCGCGGCGGCCATCTTCGCCCTGATGGGACTGCGCCAGATACGGCGTATGCCCGACCGTTACATCGGTCGCGCATTCTGCTGGCTGGCCATTGCGCTTGCCCTGATACTGGCCATACTGACGGCCATGGTTCAGCCCCCTGAGGCGGCCCTGGTCGTGGACCAGGGTGCCAATGCCGTGCAGTGATGCCATCGCCAGTGCCCAGCCTACTCTGACAACGAGGCCGCCGAGCGGCCGGGAGACGACCATGGAAGCCCTCAAGGAAACGCAGCTCTATTGTCCCTTTGCCTATATCGACGGCAGCTGGGTCGCCGCCGACAGCGGCGAACAGATCGATGTCATCAATCCTGCCACCGGTGAGGCCTTCGGCAATGTGCCGCGGCTGGGACGCGCCGAGACCGAGCGCGCCATCTCTGCCGCCGAGCTGGCGCTGCCCGGCTGGAAGGCGCTCTCGGCGCTGGAGCGCGCCGACATCCTGATGAAATGGCACGACCTGATGCTCGAGCATCAGGACGATCTGGCCATGATCATGACCCATGAGCAGGGCAAGCCCCTCAAGGAGGCTGCCGGCGAGATCGCCTATGCGGCGAGCTTCCTGCGCTGGTTCGCCGAGCAGGGGCGACGCATCTATGGCGAGACGATTCCCGCCGCCAAGGGTAACCAGCGTATCGTGGTGACCAAGCAGCCGGTAGGCGTGGTGGGGGCCATCACCCCCTGGAACTTCCCGGCGGCGATGATCACTCGCAAGGCCGGCGCGGCGCTGGCCGCGGGCTGCACCATCGTGGTCAAGCCGGCCAGCCAGACGCCGTTCTCGGCCACGGCGCTGGCGCTGCTGGCCGAGCGTGCCGGCGTGCCCCGCGGCGTGTTCAACGTGGTGCCCGGGCGTGCCAGCGAAATCGCCTCGGCCATGACCGAGTCGGCGGCAGTGCGCAAGATCACCTTCACCGGCTCCACCGAGGTGGGTCGTGAGCTGATGGCCAACGCCTCTCGCCATATCCAGAAGATCTCCCTGGAGCTGGGCGGCAACGCCCCCTTTATCGTCTTCGAGGATGCCGATCTGGACGCCGCGGTGGAGGGGGCCATGGCGGCCAAGTTCCGCAATGCCGGCCAGACCTGCGTGTGCACCAACCGCTTCCTGGTGCAGTCCAGCGTGGTCAACGCCTTCTGCGAGAAGCTGGCGGTGGCCATGAACAGCGAGCTCAAGGTCGGGGACGGCACCCAGCCCGATATCAATATCGGCCCGCTGATCGACGAAAACGCGGTGGCCAAGGTCAGCGAGCACGTCCAGGACGCCGTGGACAAGGGCGCCGAGCTGCTGCTGGGGGGGCACCCCCACCCCCTGGGCGGAAGCTACTTCACCCCCACCCTGATCAGCTTCGCCAACGATCAGATGAAGGTCGCTCGGGAAGAGACCTTTGGCCCGCTGGCGGCCGTCTTCCCCTTCGATGATGAGGAGACGGCCGTGCGGATGGCCAACGACACCGAATACGGTCTTGCCGCCTACTTCTATTCCCGGGACCTGGGCCGTGTGTGGCGAGTCTCCGACGCCCTGGAGTACGGCATGGTGGGCATCAACACCGGGCTGATCTCCAATGCCGCCGCGCCCTTCGGTGGGGTCAAGGCGTCGGGGCTCGGCCGCGAGGGCGGCCACCAGGGGCTGGAGGAGTTCCTGGAGACCAAGTACCTCTGCATCGATCTCGGCTGACCGGGCTTCGCCCGGAGCTGTAAGCCATAAGCCTTAAGCCGTAAGAAATGAAAACCCCGTCGGCCATGGCCGACGGGGTTTTCTGATTATGGCGACGCTATCCACGCTGTGCTTACAGCTTACAGCTTACAGCTTACAGCTTACAGCTCGCCGCAGGCGCAGCCGTCAGTGCCTGAAATGGCGCATGCCGGTGAAGACCATGGCGATGCCCGCCTCGTTGGCGGCGTCGATCACTTCCTGGTCGCGCATGGAGCCGCCGGGTTGGATCACCGCGGCGATGCCGGCGGCGGCCGCGGCGTCGATACCGTCGCGGAAGGGGAAGAAGGCGTCGGACGCCATCACCGAGCCGGGCACCGAGAGGCCCTCGTCGGCGGCCTTGATGCCGGCGATCTTGGCCGAGTAGACGCGGCTCATCTGACCGGCACCCACGCCGATGGTCTGGCCGTTCTTGGCGTAGACGATGGCGTTGGACTTGACGTACTTGGCCACCTTCCAGGCGAACGCCAGATCGCGCATCTCCTGTTCGGTGGGCACCCGCTCGCTGACCACGGTGAGCTCATCGCGGCCGACCATGCCGAGATCGCGGTCCTGCACCAGTAGCCCGCCGGTGACGCGCTTGATGTCATGGGCATGCTCCCGCTCACCGGGCCAGTGCGCGCCCACGTCGAGCAGTCGCACGTTCTGCTTTTCGGCAACGATCGGCAAAGCGTCCTCGTCGACTCCGGGGGCGATGATCACTTCGACGAACTGGCGGTCGATGATGACCCGTGCGGTCTCGGCGTCCAGCGGCACGTTGAAGGCGATGATTCCGCCGAAGGCGCTGGTGGGGTCGGTGGCGAAGGCCTTGTCGTAGGCCTCGCGCGGGGTGGCGCCCACCGCCACGCCGCAGGGGTTGGCGTGCTTGACGATCACGCAGGCGGTGTCGGTGAAGGCCTTGACGCACTCGAAGGCGGCATCGGTATCGGCGACGTTGTTGAACGATAGCGCCTTGCCCTGCCGCTGGGTGGCGGTGGCCACGCTGGCCTCACGCGCGTTGGCCTCAACGTAGAAGGCGGCGTTCTGGTGCGGGTTCTCGCCGTAGCGCATGGCCTGCTTCTTCTCGAACTGCAGGTTGTAGGTGCGCGGAAACCCGTCCTCGCCGCCGGGCACTCGGCTTCCCAGATAGTCGGCGATGGCGGCGTCGTAGCCGGCGGTGTGCTCGAAGGCCTTGACCGCCAGGTCGAAGCGGGTGGCGTCACTTACCGCGCCGTCGTGAGCGGCGATCTCGCCCAGCACCCGAGCATAGTCCGCGGCATTGACCACGATGGTGGTGTGGGCGTGGTTCTTGGCACAGGCGCGCACCATGGTGGGGCCGCCGATGTCGATGTTCTCGATGGCATCCTCGAGTCGGCAGTCGGGCCGGGCCACGGTCTGGGCGAAGGGGTAGAGGTTGACCACCACCATGTCGATGGGGGCGATATCGTGCTCGGCCATCACCGCATCGTCCTCGCCGCGGCGTCCGAGGATGCCGCCGTGGATCTTCGGATGCAGCGTCTTGACGCGGCCGTCCATGATCTCCGGGAAGCCGGTATGCTCGGAGACCTCGGTGACGGTGACGCCGTGCTCCTGGAGCAGGCGGAAGGTGCCGCCGGTGGAGAGCAGCTCGACGCCGCGCTCGGACAGGCCGCGGGCGAAGTCGACGATACCGGTCTTGTCGGACACGCTGATCAGGGCGCGGCGGACCGGCTGGGATGAGGGAGTATCGGCCATGGTGCAACTCTTGCTGAAGGTGACGGGAAGGGGCGCCGGGCGGCCGGGCGGCCGCTCCGGTCAGATCAGGTCATGCTGCTTGAGCTTCTTGCGCAGGGTGCCGCGGTTGAGGCCGAGCAGTTCGGCCGCGCGGGTCTGGTTGCCCTGGGTGTAGTCCAGCACGCTGGCCAACAGCGGCGCTTCGACCTCGGCCATCACCATGGCGTAGAGGTCGGTCGCGGTGCCGCCGTCCAGATGGTCGAAGTAGCGTCGCATGGCGGCGTCGACGGCCTCGCGAAGGGGCTGCTCTCCGGGCCGTGTCGTTGCCAGGGACGCGGGGCCGTCGGGATCCGCCAGCTCGTTACCGGGGCCGGCGTCAAGACCCGACAGGTCGGGGTTGGGAGTGAAGACGTGTCGGTTCATGCGGCACTGATTCCATTCGCTGTCCCGACCCCGGTGCGGCAGACTGCCGGTCCGGGGCCGGAGGAAAAGAGTTCGTCGACGAAATGATACTGCTCGTCCGGGTGTTCCAGGCCGTTGAAGGCGGCCCTTAGCTCACGCTGTCGTGCGGATGTCAGGCGGCGGTCGGCGGCCAGGTACCAGCCGAGGTGCTTGCGCGCGATACGCACGCCCATCGGCATGCCGTAGAAGTCGTGCAGCGCCGCCAGATGCCCGAGCAGCACCTCGGCACGCTCGCCATCGTCGGGTTCCGACAGCCGCTGCCCGTGGCGAAGATAGTGGTCGATCTCGCGGAAGATCCAGGGGTTGCCCTGGGCGCCGCGACCGATCATCACCGCATCGGCACCAGTATAGTCGAGAACGAAGGCGGCCTTCTGGGGCGTGTCGATATCGCCGTTGGCAAAGATCGGCAGGGTGACCGCCGACTTGATGGCGGCGATGGTGTCGTATTCGGCGGTGCCGTTGAAACGCTGCTGGCGATGGCGCCCGTGCACCGCCAGGGCCTGGATGCCGGCGGCCTCGGCCAGGCGCGCGATACGCACGCCGTTGTTGCTCTCGGCGCACCAGCCGGTGCGGATCTTGAGCGTGACCGGCACGTCGACCGCGGCCACGACCGCCTCGAGGATCTCGGCCACCAGCGACTCGTCGCGCAGCAGGGCAGAGCCGGCGGCCTTGTTGCAGACCTTCTTGGCCGGGCAGCCCATGTTGATGTCGATGATCTCGGCGCCGTGGTCGGCGTTGAGCCTGGCCGCCTCGGCCAGCATTGCCGCATCACCGCCGGCGATCTGCACCGTGCGAGGGCCGGGCTCGCCGCGATGGTCCAGGCGCTGACGCGACTTGCGGGTATGCCACAGCGCGGGGTCCGAGGTGACCATCTCTCCGACGACCAGCCCCGCACCCTGGCGGCGGCAGAGCTGCCGGAAAGGGCGGTCGGTGACGCCGGCCATGGGGGCCAGAATCACCCGGTTGGGCAGGCGGTGTCGGCCGATCTGGGGCAGAGGGCGAGTCTCGGTCATGGTCGGGTCAGCTGGCTTGGAGGCTGCATATCATACGCGTCTGGGGAGGGATGGTGAAGGCGCCAGCCGGCGCGATTCACGCCGGGCGCCGCCCGCTGAGCCGGACCCAGCCTTCGCGAACCGCCGGCGCGTCCATGTGCATTCCCTGTTCGCGATAGGCGTCGAGCACCGCCTCGGCCTGGGGCTCGAGAATCCCGGAGAGTGCCAGGCGCCCCTCCGGCGCAACGTGGCCGGCGATCATCGGCGCCAGTTCGACCAGCGGGCCGGCAAGAATGTTGGCCACCACGACGGGAAAGCGCTCGGCGTCGTCGAGCTGCTCGGGATAGCAGAGCCGGAAGTCCGCCTCGACGATGCCGTTGCGCTCGGCGTTGTCGCGGCTGGCGGTGAGCGCCTGGGGATCGATATCGGTGCCGATGGCGCTGCGGGCGCCGAGCCGGAGGGCGGCGATGGCCAGGATCCCCGAGCCGCAGCCCACGTCGAGCACGCGGCCCTCGGCCAGCTCGCCCTTGACGGCCAGGTCGTCGAGCCAGGCCAGGCAGAGCGCCGTGGTGGGGTGGGTGCCGGTGCCGAAGGCGAGCCCGGGGTCGAGGTGCAGGTTGACCGCGCCGGGCTCCGGTGGCTCATGCCAGCTCGGCACGATCCACAGCCGCTGGCCCATCCGCAGCGGCTGGAAGTCTTCCATCCACTCGCGCTCCCAGTCGCGGTCGGCGAGCAGCTCGTAGTCGATCTCGGGGCAGGGCTCGCCGGGCAGGGTCTCGGCCCAGGCGGCGGCGAGCCGCTCGAGCATCGCCCCGACGCCCTCCAGGTCGTCGTAGAGGCCGGTGAGCACCGTCTCGCGCCACAGGGGGGTGCTGCCCCGCTCGGGCTCGAAGACCGGGTCGTCATGGGCGTCCTGCAGGGTAATGGCGGTAGCACCCTCGTCGAGCAGCAGCTCCTCGAGGATCTCGGCCTGTTCCGGGGCGATATGGGCCTTGAGTTGCAGCCAGGGCATGGGGGCCTCGCATTGGGCAGAAGGGTCGGGGATGAACGCAAGCGGGGCGGCCGTGGCCGCCCCGCTGGAGAGGAGGAGTCGCGGCCTACTGGGCCAGCTTCTTCTCCAGGTAGTGGATGTTGATGCCACCCTGCCGGAAATAGCCGTCCCGTACCAGGTCCTTGTGCAGGTCGGTGTTGGTCTTGATGCCCTCCACCAGCAGCTCGTCCAGGGCATTACGCATGCGCGTCAGGGCGGTCTCGCGGTCGGCGCCCCAGGTGATCAGCTTGCCGATCAGCGAGTCGTAGTGGGGCGGCACCGTATAGCCGGTATAGACGTGGGAGTCCATGCGTACGCCCAGGCCGCCCGGCGGATGGTAGAGCGTGACCTTGCCCGGCGAAGGCATGAAGGTGCGCGAGTCCTCGGCGTTGATGCGGCACTCGAAGGAGTGCCCGTTGAGCGTGACCTCCTCCTGGCTGACCGAGAGCGGCAGGCCGGAAGCGATGCGCAGCTGTTCGCGGACGATATCCACGCCGGTGACCATTTCGGTGACCGGGTGCTCCACCTGGACGCGGGTGTTCATCTCGATGAAGAAGAACCGGCCGTCCTCGTAGAGAAACTCGAAGGTGCCGGCGCCGCGATAGCCGATGGTGATGCAGGCCTCGCGGCACGCCTCGAGGACTTCGGCGCGGGCGGTCTCGTCGATCCCCGGCGCCGGGGCCTCCTCGATCACCTTCTGATGGCGCCGCTGCAGCGAGCAGTCGCGATCGAAGAGGTGAATGGCGTTGCCCTGGCCGTCGGCGATCACCTGGACCTCGACATGACGCGGGTTCTCGAGGAATTTCTCCATGTAGACGGTGCCGTCGCCGAAGGCCGAGTGGGCCTCGGTGCGGGTCACGGTGACCGCCGAGAGCAGATGGGCCTCGGTGTGCACCACGCGCATGCCGCGCCCGCCGCCGCCGGCGGCGGCCTTGATGATCACCGGATAGCCGATGCGCTTGGCGATGGCGACGATCTCGCCCTCGTCGTCTTCCGGCAGCGGGCCGTCGGAGCCGGGCACCGTTGGCACGCCGGCCTTCTTCATCGACTCGATGGCGCTGACCTTGTCGCCCATCAGGCGGATGGTCTCGGCACGCGGGCCGATGAAGGTGAAGCCGGAGCGCTCGACCTGCTCGGCGAAGTTGGCGTTCTCGGAGAGAAAGCCGTAGCCGGGGTGGATGGCGCTGGAGTCGGTGACTTCGGCAGCGCTGATCAGCGCCGGAATGTTGAGGTAGGACTGGGCCGAGGGCGCCGGTCCGATGCACACGGCCTCGTCGGCCAGGCGCACGTGCATCAGCTCGCGGTCGGCCTTGGAGTGGACCGCGACGGTCTTGATGCCCAGCTCCTTGCAGGCGCGCAGGATGCGCAGGGCGATCTCGCCGCGATTGGCGATGAGAACCTTGTCCAGCATGATGGGGTCCGCCAGTATCAGTGGAAAGATCAGGAGATGACGAGCATCGGCTGGTCGAACTCGACCGGCTCACCGTCCTCGACCAGGATCGCTTCGATCACGCCGTCGCGATCGGCCTCGATCTGGTTCATCATCTTCATGGCCTCGATGATGCACACCGTGTCCCCCTTCTTGACGCTGGAGCCTACCTCCACGAAGGGCTTGGAGCCCGGGGCGGGGCTGCGATAGAAGGTGCCGACCATCGGCGAGGTGACCGCGTGGCCCTGCGGAGCCGCGGGCGCCTCTTCGGCCGGCTCCTGAGCCGGGGCGCTGGGCGCGGCCGCCGGGGCGGGCTGGGGCATCGCCATCGGCTGGGGCATCGGCGCCTGCTGCCAGCCGGCGCCATTGGGGTGGCGGCTGATACGCACCGACTCCTCGCCTTCCTGAATCTCGATTTCGCTGATGTTGGATTCTTCGAGCAGCTCGATCAGTTTCTTGACCTTGCGGATATCCATGACGTGTCTCGATCGGTGGGTAGTTGGCGGCCGCCGGGAGCTGTTAACCCGGCTTCAAATTAGATAGATACCGGCAAGATGGTGAACATTGCCGACGCTATCGGCCGTTAATAAGCGTTGTCGCGGGAGTTTGCCTAAAATCAAAGGGGATGTCCAGCGCCCGGGAACAGCGTTCGATGACGCTCGCCGAGCGCGCCAGGGTGGCAGTCGGGAGGGGGCTCAGCTGCGGCGGCCGTTGAGCCAGTCGAGCACCCCGTTGAGATGGCTGGCGAACTCCCCGGCACGTACCTCGCCTTGAATCCGCGCCTCGCGAATCTCTTCGTCACCCTCGAAGAACATCAGGCTGGGCGGGCCGAACAGCCCGAAGTGGTCCAGCAGCTCGCGGGTCGCCGCGTTGCTGCGGGTCACGTCCACGTTGATGCGGGCGAACTCGGCCAGCGGCTCGGCCACGCCGGGCGCCGGGTAGACGCTGCGCTCCATCTGCTTGCAGGAGATGCACCAGTCGGCGGTGAAATGGACGAAGGCGGGGCGGCCCTCGTCATGGCTGGCGAGCAGGGCGGTTTCCAGCTCATCGAGCTGGGTCACGGTGGTGATCTCGACGCTCTCAGCGCTGCCGGACTGGGCCAGAGGGGCGGCCAGCGGGCGCAGCGGGTCGTGGGCGCCGCGGGCCGCACCGATCACCAGGGCAATGCCCCAGGCCAGCAGCAGCAGTCCTGCCGCCTGGCGAACCCTGGGCCAGCCCTGGGGCAGGTTCAGGGTCAGAGCGCCCAGGGCCAGAGCGGTGGCGATGGCGAGTGCCGCCCACAGCAGCAGCGCTACCGGACCGGGCACCAGGCGTTCGACCAGCCAGATCGCTACGCCCAGCATCAGGATGCCGAAGGCGATCTTGACGCCGTTCATCCAGGCGCCGGTGCGCGGCAGGGCGGTGGTGCCGTAGGTACCCACCAGCAGCAGCGGCACGCCCATGCCGAGTCCCAGGGCGAGCAGGGCGCTGCCGCCCATCACGGCGTCGCCGGTGGTGGAGATGAATACCAGGGCGCCGGCCAGCGGTGCCGAAACGCAGGGGGACACCACCAGCACAGAGAGCGAGCCGGCACCGGCCAGGCCCAGCGGGCCGCTGCGCTGAGCGCGGGCCTGCCAGGCATCGACGCGTCCGGCCAGCCGAGGCGAGAGCCGCAGGTCGAAGGCGCCGAACATGGCCAGGGCGAAGAGCACGAAGAGGATGGCGAAGACGATCAGTACGGGCGGCGACTGCAGGTGGGCCTGCAGGTTCAGGCCGGCGCCGAACAGGCCCATCAGCACCCCCACGACCGCGTAGGTCAGGGCCATGCCGGCAACATAGCTGAGCGAGAGCACGAAGGCGCGGGGCCGGCTGGGATTCTGGCCGACGATGATTGAGGAGAGGATCGGCACCATCGGCAGCACGCAGGGGGTGAAGGTCAGCCCCAGCCCGGCGAGGAAGAACAGGCCCAGCGCCAGCGGCAGGCTGGCCTCGCGAATCAGGGCGTTGAAACGGCCATCCTCGCTCAGCGGGGCGGCCGGGGCGGCGGTGCTCGCGGCCCCCCCATCGCCCGAATCGCGCCAGCTGATGAAGGCCGCGGGCATGGCCCCCTGGTTGGCCTGCAGGTCGACCTGTTCGGGCGGATAGCAGAGCCCGGCATCGGCGCAGCCCTGGAAGCTCACCGTGATAGCCAGCGGGCCCTCGGCGCCGTTCTCGATGGGCGCCTCGAAGACCACCCGGTCGTAGAAGACGTAGACATCGCCCAGGAACTCGTCGGACTTGAACTCGCCCGATGGAATGCTGGGCTCGCCCAGCGCCAAGGCGCCATCGGCACCCTCGACGTCGAGCCGGTGACGATAGAGGTAGTAGCCCTCGGCATTTTCGAATCCGATATAGAGGGTGTCGCCGTCATGCCAGGCGCTGGGCTGGAAGGCCTCCATCACCGGCAGGAAGTCGCCCTGGTTGCTCGACGAGGAGGAGAACCACTGGGCGTGGGCGGCCAGCGGCAACAGCAGGGTCAGCAGCAGGGCGCAGAGGCGGGCAAGGTGGCGAACGGTCAAGACGGTCATCCTTTTCGAAGCAGAACCGGTGCGCTGCTAAGACCCGGCGAGGCTGGCCGAGTTCAGCGGCAAAGAGCGCACGAGGACGTTGCCCTCAAGGATACCCCACCTGGCAGCGGCTGTTGACCACCCCTGGGTGCGCGCCTTTGTCGCGCCTCGCCCACAACGGCAACGGGCCGCCCCAGAGGGCGGCCCGTCTCGTGAGGCGCTGGTGCTGGCTCAGGCTTTCTCGTAGGCGGCAACGGCCTTCTCGATGGCCTTGCGGGCGGCCTCGGCGCCCTCCCAGGACTCGACCTTCACCCATTTGCCCTTCTCGAGATCCTTGTAGTTCTCGAAGAAGTGGGCGATCTGCTGGCGCAGCAGCTCGGGCAGGTCGGTGATCTCATTGACATCGTCGTAGAGGCTGGAGAGCTTGGCGTACGGGACGCAGACCAGCTTGGCGTCTTCACCCGCCTCGTCGGTCATGTTGAGAATGCCTACCGGGCGGGCGCGGATGATGGCGCCGGCCTGCACCGGGCAAGGTGTCACCACCAGGGCGTCCAGGGGATCGCCGTCGTCGGCCAGGGTGTGGGGGATGAAGCCGTAGTTGGCCGGGTAGAACATCGGCGTGGCGAGGAAACGGTCCACCAGCAGCGCGCCCATGTCCTTGTCGATCTCGTACTTGATCGGCGAGTGGTTGGCGGGGATCTCGATCGCCACATAGACGTCGTTGGGCAGATCCTGACCGGCGGGAATCTTGTCGAAGTTCATGATCGCTTCCTTCGGTTGGCGAAAGGGGATGGGCCGGAAATTTGGCAGGATTATACGGAGCCCGTCTGGGGATTACCAATGCGACATAGGTGAGAGCCGGCTTGGGCTTTGGTTGACAAGCTGGTGATGCGCCAAGGGTGTATCATGGCCCGCGCGAGGGAGCGCCCGGCTGCGCTGCGGCGGGCGCGGACGAATCCGCGGAATCATAAGGAGCGTGTCTTGGCATCTTCCCAGCTGGCATTGAGCGTTGGACAAGCCTTCGTGGCACCGGACCGGCGTCGCCACCGCAGCTCCATGTCGGTGCGTATCCCCGATGACAGCGGCCAGCTGGCGGCCAAGGGGGCCTGCGCGCTGATCAGCGATACCAGCTCCCGCAACGCCATCGCCAAGCAGGCCGGCGATCTCAGCGTGCGCGGCTTTCTCGCCGACTACTTCTCGACCCCGGACCACTGGGACGTCAAGACCTCGGCGACACGCGTGCTGCGTGCGCTGAACGGCTGGTGCTACAGCCAAAGTCACTATGTCGAGGGCGGCAGCTATGTCGCGGCGCTGTCGGCGATGGTCTACCGCGCCCATGATGCCCACCTCTTCCATATGGGCGATACCCTGGTGTTTCGCCTGCGTGGCGCCGAGTTCGAACAGCTCTCCCGCGACCACATCACCGACCTGGGCGGCTACCGCTACCCCTCGCGGGCGCTGGGGCTCGACGGCAGTATCGATATCGACTACCTGCGTCTGCCCCTCAAGCAGGGCGATATCTTCCTATTCACCACTCAGGCGGTGCGCGGGACGCTGATGCCCTCGGACTATGTGCGGCTGATACGCCAGGATGCCAGCGACCTGGACGCGGCCTGCGAGCGCCTGGCCCAGGCGGCACGGGAGCGCGCTCAGTCCCGGGGCTACGGGGCCGATCAGTTCTGCTTTCAGCTGGTGCGAATCGACCAACTGCCCGAGGCCGAGCAGGATCATCCCGGACGCATCTATGGCGACCTGCCGATTCCCCCCGAGCTCTCTCCGGGGGAGCGCATCGACGGGCTGGAGATCCAGGAGGTGCTGTCGCGTACCGCCCAGTCGCGGGTCTATCGCGTTCGCGATACGCGTACCGAGCGCGAGATGGTCATGAAGGCGCCGAGTCCGGAGCTCTCCAATCGCAACGCCTATCTCGAGCACTTCCTGCTGCAGCAGTGGGTCGTGGAGCGGGTCAAGTCGCCCTTCGTGGCGCGGGTGATGGAGCCCTCGCGGCCACGCCGCCACCTCTACTACCTGATGGTCTACGTCGAGGGGGAGACCCTCACCGCCTGGGCGCGCCGCCATCCCCAGGCGAACCTGGCCCAGCGGTTGGATATCGCCGTCCAGCTGGGCAAGGCGGTGCAGGCGCTGCACCATCGCGACCTGCTGCACCAGCGCATCCACCCCGACAACGTGCTGATCGATGCCCATGGCCAGGTGGTGCTGTCCGACTTCAGCGCCTGCCACATGCGCGACGTGGACGGGCACCGTCGCTCCCGGGAGCTGGCGCGCCAGGTGGGACTCAGCGAGCACAGCGCCCCGGAATATGCGCTGGATGATCCGGTGGGGCGGCGCAGCGACCAGTACTCGCTGGCCTCGACCATCTACTGGCTGCTGACCGGCGAGCTGCCTTATGCCCTGGCACCCAACCGGCTGCGCAGCCATACCGACCTGGAGCAGCTGAGCTACCGCAGTGCCCGCACCCGCAATCCCGAAGTGTCTCCGGCGCTGGATGATACCCTGCGGCGGGCCCTGGACCCGCAGCGTTCGCTGCGTTTCCGGCGCATGTCGGAGCTGCTCTATGCGCTGCGCCATCATGATGGCCAGAAGGCCGACCCGCCCGGCGGCTCTCGGCTGCTGCGAGAGCCGGCCAACTTCTGGCAGGGTGTGGCCGGTATTCTGCTGCTGCTGCTGGTGCTGTCCTGGCTGCTTCGATGACGCCCTTTGCAGGTTCGAGGTTCGAGGGCCTTGCGTCTCGTTCCTCGCGCCTCGCTTCTCGCCCCTCGCCCCTCGTACCTAGTCCCTCGCTCCTGTCAGATCTTGAACTCGGGCAGTTTACGTTCCGCCTTGGCCAGCTTGAGATGGGCGACCTTGGGCAGGCCGTTCTCGAAAGGCGGGAAGTCCTCGCCCTGGATCAGCGGCGAGAGGTACTGGCGGCAGGCGTCGGTGATGCCGAAGCCGTCCTCGCGAATGAACTCGCGTGGCATGAACTTCTCGCGGTTGGCAACCTCGGCCAGGGGGGCGGCCTCGATGGCCCACTCGTAGGGGCTATCGCTGGTGCGCTTGATCGCCGGCATCATGGCGTTCTTGCCCTCGATGGCCAGCTCCACCGCTTTCTCTCCCACGGCGTAGGCCTGCTCCACGTCGGTCTTCGAGGCCAGGTGGCGGGCGGCGCGCTGCAGGTAGTCGGCCACTGCCCAGTGGTACTTGTAGCCCAGGTCCTGCTTGACCATGCCGGCCAGCGTCGGGGCCACGCCGCCTAGTTGACGGTGGCCGAAGGCGTCGGTGTTGCCGGAGTCGGCGAGGAAGGTGCCGTCCTCGTAGCGGGCGCCCTCGGAGACCACGATCACGCAGTAGCCGTACTTCTGCACCGCCTCCTCGACCCGCGCCATGACCGCCTCGCGGTCGAAGGCCACCTCGGGGAAAATTACCAGGTGGGGCGGCTCGCCTTCACCCTCGCCGGCCAGCGCTCCGGCGGCGGCGATCCAGCCGGCGTGGCGTCCCATCACCTCGAGCACGAACACCTTGGTGGAGGTGGCGCACATGGAGGCGATGTCCAGGGAGGTTTCCAGGGTCGAGGTGGCGATGTACTTGGCCACGCTGCCGAAGCCCGGGGAGTTGTCGGTGATCGGCAGGTCGTTGTCCACGGTCTTGGGCACGTGGATGGCGGTCAGAGGATAGCCCAGCTTCTCGGAGAGCTGGGAGACCTTGAGGCAGGTGTCGGCACTGTCGCCGCCGCCGTTGTAGAAGAAGTAGCGGATGTCGTGAGCGCGAAAGACCTCGATCAGCCGCTCGTACTGGGTGCGGTGAGTCTCGATGTCCTTGAGCTTGTAGCGGCAGGAGCCGAAGGCGCCGCCGGGGGTATGGCGCAGGGCGGCGATGGCCTCGTCGGACTCCTGGCTGACGTCGATCAGGTCCTCGGTGAGGGCGCCGATGATGCCGTTGTGACCGGCATAGACCTTGCCAATGCGGTCGGAATGCCGGCGGCAGGCCTCGATCACGCCGCAGGCGCTGGCATTGATCACGGCGGTAACACCGCCAGACTGGGCATAGAAGGCGTTATGCTGGGCCATGGGGCTTGCGTGCTCCGGGTCGCGTGCAGGGGGATGGGCGGTTTTCACGGGTCGGTGAAACGGCGCAATAGTCTAGCCGAAAGCGGCCGAGGCTGCATCCAGCCTCCCTCTCGCTGTAGGCAGTGGGCCACTCGGTGCTTATCTGGCGACAAGCCTTCGAGGAGGCGCTGTGAATACTTCCCTGTACGCTACCGATTCCCTGCTTCGCTCTCGCGTCCCGCTCCGCTTGCAGGACCGGTGCTGGCCATCCATGGCCAGCCCGTTCGAAGCAGTGCTTCTCACCCCTGGAATCGGACCTCCTCTTCAGCTTGCCCCCAGCGCCCTCGTTTTCTCAATTGCGCGAGACCGGTGGACGATCTTGCTGCTCGCTGGCCGCTGGAGGGGCTCCCGGTGCCATGCTAGTCTCGCCTCACCCTGCCGCGGTGGGAGGCCGCGGCGCAAGTAGGCAGTCAGGAGAGCGCATGCACGTCCATATCCTCGGTATCTGTGGCACCTTCATGGGCAGTCTGGCGCTTCTGGCGCGTGAGCGGGGCTTCACGGTCAGCGGCTCGGATGCGGGCGTCTATCCGCCCATGAGTACCCAGCTCGAACAGGCCGGTATCGCGCTTTGCGAGGGCTATGCCGCCGACAATCTGAGCCCGCGCCCGGACCTGGTGGTGATCGGCAATGCGCTCTCCCGGGGCAACCCCGAGGTGGAGGCGGTGCTCGATCTCGGCCTGCCCTATGTCTCCGGGCCCCAGTGGCTGGCCGAGCAGGTGCTGCCCGGGCGGCGGGTGATCGCTGTGGCCGGTACCCACGGCAAGACCACCACGGCGAGTCTTCTCGCCTGGCTGCTGGAATCCGCGGGGCTGGCGCCTGGCTTTCTGATCGGCGGCGTGCCGCGCAATTTCGGCGTTTCGGCCCGCCTCGGCGCGCCGGGTAGCCCCTTCGTCGTGGAGGCCGATGAGTACGATACCGCCTTCTTCGACAAGCGCTCCAAGTTCGTCCACTACCGCCCCGAGGTCGCCGTGCTTGGCAATCTCGAGTTCGACCATGCCGATATCTTCCCCGACCTCGCCGCCATCGAGCGCCAGTTCCACCACCTGGTGCGCACCGTGCCCGGCAAGGGGACGCTGCTGGTGGCCGACGGCGAGTCGGCGCTCGAGCGGGTGCTCGAGCAGGGCTGCTGGACGCCGGTGGTGCGCTTCGGCAGCGAGGCCGAAAGCCCCTGGCGCTTCGCGCTGGAGCGCGAGGACGCCAGCCGCTTCCGGGTCATTCACCAGCAGGGGGAGGGCGCCGGGCGCATCGACGAGGATGCGGTGGTCGACTGGCCGCTCACCGGCGCCTACAACGCCCGCAATGCCCTGGCCGCCCTGGCGGCGGCACATCTGTGCGGCGTCGACCTGGCGCGGGGCTGTGCGGCGGCGGCCCGCTTCGAGACCCCCCGGCGACGCCAGGAGGTGCGCGGCGAGATCGCCGGCATCCAGGTGATCGACGACTTCGCCCATCACCCAACGGCCATCGCCGCCATCCTCTCGGGCCTGCGTGCGGCCACCGCCCGGGGTCGGCTGCTGGCAGTCATCGAGCCGCGCTCCAACACCATGCGCCTGGGCACCCTGAGCGCGCGACTGGCCGAGAGCGTTGCCGCTGCCGATGCGGCCTTCTGGTATCAGCCGCCGGGGCTTGACTGGTCGCTGGCGCCGGTGGTCGAGGAGAGCCCGGTGCCGGCACGCCTGACCCAGGACCTGGAGGCCCTGGTGGCGGCGCTGGTGGCCGAGGCGCGTCCCGGTGACCGCATCGTGGTGATGTCCAACGGCGGCTTCGGCGGCATTCACGAGAAACTCATCGCTGCCCTGGAGGTGGCTCATGGCTGACGAGAGAGAGGCGGCGGGCTTCGAGGAACCGGTGACCGTGGCCCTGACCGGCGCCTCCGGTGCCCAGTATGGCCTGCGCCTGATCGAGGCGCTGGTGGCGGCCGATCACGAGGTCTGGGTGATGATCTCCAAGGCCGCGCACCTGGTGATTGCCACCGAGACCGATAGTGAACTTCCGGCCCGTCCCGAACGGCTGGCCGAGGCGCTCGCCGAGCGCAGCGGCGCCGCCCCGGGACAGATCCGCTGCTTCGGGCGCGAGGACTGGATGGCGCCGGTGGCCTCCGGCTCCGGCGCGCCCTCGGCCATGGTCATCTGTCCCTGCTCCACCGGCACCCTCTCGGCGGTGGCCTGTGGTGCCAGCAACAACCTGATCGAGCGCGCCGCCGACGTGGCCCTCAAGGAGCGTCGCCGGCTGATCCTGGTGCCGCGGGAGACGCCGCTCTCGGCCATTCACCTTGAGCATATGCTCACCCTGAGTCGCCTCGGGGCGGTGATCCTGCCCGCCGCGCCCGGCTTCTACCACCGGCCGCGGGGGGTCGAGGACCTGGTCGACTTTATCGTGGCACGCATCCTCAACCAGTTGGGGATCGGGCACCGCCTGATGCCGCGCTGGGGGGAGCCCGGCGCGAGCCGCTGAGTCGCGCGGGCCTACGTTGCGACGAGCGCGGCTCGCTATTGACATCAGGCAGTAACGCCACCCGGCTAGCCTGCCGATTCTCAAGGATGAAAGGATGAGGTGCTGAGGATGATCAAGCTGTCGCTGCTGTCGGTGTTCGTGCCGACCTTCCTGTTCGTATCGCTGACCCCCGGCATGTGCATGACCCTCTCGATGGTCCTGGGCATGACGCAGGGGGTGCGGCGCACCCTGTGGATGATGGCCGGCGAGCTGATCGGGGTGGGGCTGGTGGCCCTGGCGGCAGGGGCCGGCGTCGCCGCCCTGATGCTGCGTCAGCCGGAGCTGTTCGCGCTGTTCAAGTGGGCCGGCGGCGCCTATCTGGGCTATCTCGGGGTGATGATGTGGCGCTCCCGGGGGCGCATGGCGATTCCCCTCGAGCGCGTCGAGCTCCCCCGTGCCTCCCGCGGGCAGCTGGCCCTGCAGGGGTTCGTCACCGCGGTGGCCAATCCCAAGGGCTGGGCCTTCTTCGTGGCGCTGCTGCCCCCCTTTCTCGACGCCTCACGCCCGCTCGCCGGCCAGCTGATGGTGCTGGTCGGGGTGATCCTGGCCATCGAGTTCCTCTGCCTGCTGCTCTATGCCGCCGGCGGCCAGGGGCTTCGGCGGCTGCTCGGCGACAGCGGCAATCTGCGTCTGCTCAACCGTATCGCCGGCTCGCTGATGGTGGGGGTCGGGCTCTGGCTGGCGCTGGGGTGACCCGGCTTCGCCGGGAACTATAAAAGACTCTTCGCAGACTGGCGTGAACTGGCCTGTGGGAGGGAGCTTTAGCTCGCGAAGTAGCGCGCAGCGCTACCCAAAGGGCGCCTGCGGCGCCTTCGCCCGGCAGAGCCGGCCTCCTAGTGCGCCCGAGAAGGCGTGCACACAGTGCGGTGAGAGTCCGCATCGGGGTAAGCCATGGCCCCGTAGCCAAAGGTAACTGCGTCGTCGCGAGGCGGGGTGGGGAGCAACCGGAGGCGAACTGGCGGTCCGTAGGATGACGAACTCGATTCGGCCGGGTCAGGTGGCGAGCTCGCTGGGAGATAGCGAAGCCTGAAACTCACCCGTCGCGCTGGCATGGCGGACAAAGCGACGACGGGACCTGCCAGGTGGTTGGAGGCGGAACGTCAGGAAGGGTGTACGAGATAATCGGGGAGACCTGGCGGCCGAGGTGACGGCGGCCAGGAGTCAGAGCCTTCATAGTACCGGCGTGCGGATCACGCCCTGGCCACGGCTCATCCCGGCGAAAGCCGGGATCGAGAGATGCTGGAGCGCGGACTCTGCCTACCGCCAAGGCGCCGCACAGGAGGCGCAGAGAACAGAACCTGCGTCGAGGGAAGGGAGGCAGGAAGATGGATGCGAGAGACGACCAGAGATGAGCGAACGCGACAGCACAGCATCGACAGTGCCCCACGATGGGGCTAAACAAGATGCGTCAACACCCGCCACGATGGCAGGGATTGACCGCTCGATCTGGACGGACCGCATGTTGGCGGCGCTGGATAACGGCGTCAAAGGACGTAAGTGGTTCAGTCTGATCGACAAGGTATACCGCTCGTCGACCCTGGTCAGTGCCTGGCTGCAGGTCTACCGCAACCAGGGAGCGGCGGGTGTCGATCGGCAAAGCGTGTCCCGCTTTGCGTCGCAGGCCGAACGCTACCTTGAGGAGCTCCAGGCCGACCTGGCAGCGGGGTGTTACCGCCCGCAAGCGGTGCGACGCGTCGAGATCCCCAAGGGCAACGGCAAGATGCGCCCGCTGGGCATTCCGACCGTCAAGGACCGTATTGTCCAGGCAGCGGTCAAGCGCGTGATCGAACCGATCTTCGAGCATGAGTTCCTGCCGATGAGCTACGGCTTCCGGCCGGGCAGAGGCTGCAAGGATGCCCTACGAGACGTTGATGAGGCGCTCAAGGCGGGCATGACCTGGGTGGTGGATGCGGATCTGCAAGGCTATTTCGATAGCATCCCGCACGACCGCCTGATGGCCCGCGTCGAGGGACGGATCAGCGACGGTCGACTGCTGGCCTTGCTACGAAGCTGGTTGAACCAGGATATTGTCAGCGACATGAGCCGATGGACCCCCACGTCAGGGACGCCACAAGGAGCGATCATTAGCCCCTTGTTGGCGAACGTCTACCTGCATCCGCTGGACCAGGAAGTGACACAGCACGGCTACCGTATGGTGCGGTATGCCGATGACTTCGTCATTCTCTGCCACAGTGAGCAGGAGGCCCGACAAGCCCTGGCCCACGTACAGGAATGGGTGGCGGCGAATGGCCTGACCCTGCACCCTGACAAGACCCACGTCGGCGATTGCCGGCAGAAGGGACAGGGTTTCGACTTCCTAGGCTACCGCTTCGAGGCGGGCAGGCGCTGGGTGCGTAAGAAGAGCCTCAAGGCGTTCAAGGACAAGGTGAGAAGCAAGACGCGGCGGACGGAAGGCAAGAGCTTGCGGCACGTCATTGCCTCGCTGAACCCCATGCTGAGAGGCTGGTTCGGCTACTTCCAGCATGCCTATCGGACGACGTTCCGGCCTCTGGATGGCTTCATTCGTCGACGTCTTCGGGCCATGCTGCGCAAGCAGGAGAAGCGCCCGGGGCGTGGTAACACCCGGTCGGACACATGGCGCTGGTCGAATACGTTCTTCGCGACCGCAGGGCTCTTCACCCTAGCCGGAGCCTGGCGGTACGCGAGCCAATCCCGATGAGGAAAACCATCGACTGGAGAGCCGTGTGCGGGAGAACCGCACGCACGGTTCGGAGGGCGGGGAGGGCACAGCCCTTCCCGACCCCTATCCTTGAAGCTTGCCAAAGATGTTCACGCTAACGTGCGACGAACCTTATAAAAGGCCATAAGCGTTAAGCTGTGAGTGAAACCATTTCTGCGTCGAGGTTGGAGAGCAGCCTCATTGCTTACGGCTTACGGCTTACGGCTTACGGCTTACGGCTTACGGCATACGGCATACGGCATACGGTTCATACCGGCGGTAGCCAGGCGATACGCGCCGACACCAGCACCAGCGAGGCGGCGGCCAGCGCCACCCAGGGGCAGGGAGTGAGCGTCGGCCGGACCCGGCGCAACCAGGCTAGCCGCACCAGGGCGCAGACCACCAGGCCGAGCAGCGCCCCGCCGATGAGATCGCTGAGCCAGTGCACCCCGATCACCAGGCGCGATAGCGCCATGGGCACGGCGAGGGCGATGGCCGCCCAGTAGGCCCAGAAGCGCAGACGATGGGGCAGCTCCTGGGCGATGAAGGCGGCGGCCAGTCCGTAAAGCACGACCGCGGTGGAAGCGTGGGCGCTGGGGTAGGCCAGCGAGCCGGTCAGGTAGTCCGGGGTCTCGGGGCGTGGGCGGCCGATCAGCGCCTTGCCCAGGGTGTTGAGGGCGGCGATGGCGCCGAGCCCGGCGCCGAGGTGCAGCAGGGCATCCCGTCGCCGCCTGGTCAGCAGCCACAGCGACCACGGCAGAATCAGCGCCACGATACCGTAGGTGTCGCCGATGCGCGCCAGTCCCTGTCCGGCGGCGTCCAGCCAGGGGAGGGTCAGGTCCGCAAACAGGGCATGCACCGTCAGATCCATGCTGAAGGGGCCGGCCTGTCGGATGACCGCGATGGTCCAGCCCGAGAGCGCCGCCAGCGACACGATCAGCAGCAGCCAGGAAGCCAGCGGGACTTCGTTGCGTGGACCGCGGGTCATCGCTAGCCACAGGCGCCGAGCGGCGGGGTGGCGGCCGGCCAGGCGGGCCAGGCCGCGGTAAGTGGCGCCGGCCCGGGTGACCTGATGGCGCAGCCAGGAGAAGGCCACTGCCAGGGCGACCACCAGCAGCCCCAGGCCGATCAGCCACATCTCCAGGCCCGGGGGGAGGTCGAGCAGCTGCTGCCAGGTCTGGCCCAGCAGGTAGCCCGGCAGCACATAGGCCGGCGCCCAGATCAGCGCCGAGGCCACATTAGCCCAGGTGAAGGCGCGCGGCGACATCTGCAGCATGCCGGCAATCAGTGGGATCACCGGTCGCACCGGGCCGACGAAGCGCCCGAAGAACACCGACAGGGTGCCGTAACGCTGGAAGAAGCGGGCGCCGCGGGCGAGCCACTCCGGGTGCTGGCGAAAGGGCCACAGGCGCGGCACCCGCTCTCGCTGGGTGTAGCCCAGTGCAAAGCTCAGGCCGTCGCCGACCACCGCGCCCACGAAGGCGGCCAGCAGCACGGCGGGAATGGCCAGCTCCTGGTGGCCGGCCAGGGAGGCGGCGGCGGTGATCAGCACCACGCCGGGAATCAGCAGGCCTACCACGGCCAGCGACTCGAGCAGGGCGATGATGCCGATGATCAGCAGCAGCATGCCGGGGGAGGGGGTGAGCTGGTACAGGAAGTCGGTCAGGCTCAAGCGTTAGCTCCTTGGGGGAAACTCTGCCGAAGGGAGGGGTCAGGCATCGGCGAGGCGCCGGGTGGTGGCGACCAGGCGCTGCTCGAAGCGCGGCCAAGCCTCGCCGGGCAGGCGCTGGCAGAGCTCCGTGGGGGCCTGCAGTGGTCCGGTATCCACCAGCACGGTGTGCGCCACGGCCTGCTTGATCCGTTGCTGAACCAACTGCGCCCCGCTCTCGCTGGTGTCCGGTAGCACCAGCCAGAAGCTGGCCGGGCCCTGGCGGCCGAGGAAGTCGTGGCGACGAGAGCAGCGGTTGACCTCTCGGCACAGGGCGTCGATCAGCGTCTGGTGCGTTCGAGGCCCGAACTGCTCACCCGCCATTTCCAGCTGCGGCAGATGGATGGCCAGCACGGCGAGCGGCTGATGGAGGAGCTCCGTGCGCTGGAACTCGCTGGCCAGCAGCTCGCGCAAGGCGGCCTTGGTCAGGGCGTTGCAGTGGGGATCACGGGGGTCGGTGGCCTCGACCAGTGCCTGCTGACGACGCTGTTCCCAGGGGATCAGGGTGGCGACCACCATCAGGGCCAGAAACCCCAGCGCCAGCTCGGCGTCGAGCTGGTCGTCGCCCAGCAGCATGAGCCAGATCGGCACCATCACCACGTTGAGCAGCATGGCGGAGGCCAGCGGCAGCAGCAGCAGGGTCAGCAGCGGTGCCAGGCCGAGCCACAGCGCCCCGGCATCGCCGATGTGGGGCAGTTCCAGGGCGAGCATCAGGTAGCCGGCGATCAGAACCAGGTAGGCCGAGGGCCTGGCCCGGCTAGCCAGCGCCAGGCGCAGCAGGGCCGCGACCAGCATCAGCAGTGCCAGTACCGCCGGCACCAGAATGCGTGCGTAGTCCCCCATCAGGTAGTGCCAGAAGGCGTAGCCTGCCACCAGCAGCGCACCGACGGCGTAGGCGGCGGCAAAGCGCCGGGCCGCCCACTGTTCATCTTCCGCCATGGCCGATCTCCATGTCGGTGGGGGCCTCGATCTCCAGCGAGGTGTCTTGGCGTTCGAGTCGCTGCAGCTGCTCCTTGAGGCTGCTGGCAGCGTTCAGGCTGACGAAGCGAGCCTTGGTCGGTGCCCGTAGCCGTTCCAGCAGCCCCCGGCGGCGCTGCGCGGCCTGGTTGACGTCACGGCTCAACAGCAGGGCCGCCAGGGTGCGATGGTCAAGGCGATAGCAATTCTCGAAGCCGTGGGTCTGGCGGCACAGCTCCTGGGCCGATGACCACAGCAGATGGCGCGGCGTCCTGATCAGCAGCAGCTCGCCATGCACGCCCTCGCGACGGCAGCGAGCGCGCTCCCGCTGCAGGTCGGCGCTGAGCTGCTGGGCCGACCAGAGCGAGAGCCCGGGAATGAGCCTGGCGCGTTGACGGGCCGCCAGCCGCAGCGGTTGGAGCTGGCGGTGATGGGCCATCCCGAGCAGCATCAGCGTCGCCAGCACCAGCCCCGAGAGTAGCGCCTGCTCGAAGCCCCAGAGGTCGTAGAGCGACCACCAGGTCAGGGTGGCCAGGGCGATGCTGAAGGCCAGCATCCAGCTCGGCTGGGGAAGCATCAGCAGGGCGGGCCAGACCCAGATCCACAGCGCATGGCGATGCGGGTCCGTCCACAGCAGGCCGGCCAGCAGCAGGCTCGGCAGCAGCTGCCAGGGGATCGTCGCCGGACGGCGGTGGCTGAATTCCAGCAGCGCCGCCGTCACCGTCAGCCAAGCCACCGCCAGCCATAGCAGCAGGGCGCTGGAGGCCAGCTCAGAACGGTAGGCCAGCACGGCCAGCAGCAGGGCCGCGGCCAGCAGGTTCAGCCGCATCCGGCCGACTTTGTACTTGCTTTGCATGGTGCCTTACTATGGAGCTCAACTCAGAGTCGCGCCAGTATAATGCCCGCCGCGCCGGATGGCGCCGCGGCCAAGGAGATTTCTTACCGCATGTCCGCTCACGTCACAGACACTCAAGGTTTCGCCGATGCCCAGGGTACCGGCGATGTCGACGCTTATATGACCCGCCTCGGCCAGGCGGCGCGCCAGGCCGCCACCCGTATGCGTCGCGCTGCCACCGCCGACAAGAACGCCGCCCTGCTGGCCATGGCCGAGCGGCTCGATGAAGCGCGCTCGGCGGTGCTGGCGGCCAACGCCGCCGATCTGGCGCGGGGGCAGGACGCTGGCCTCGAGGCGGCCCTGCTCGATCGCCTGGCCCTCGACGAGGGGCGCCTGGACGCCATGATCGAGGGCCTGAGGCAGGTCGCGACGCTGCCCGACCCGGTCGGCGAGATCGACGGGCTGCGTGCGCGTCCCAGCGGCATCCAGGTGGGGCAGATGCGGGTGCCGCTGGGGGTGATCGGCATCATCTATGAGTCGCGGCCCAACGTCACCCTGGAAGCGGCCAGTCTGTGTCTCAAGTCGGGCAATGCCGCCATCCTACGCGGTGGCTCAGAGGCGCGCGAGTCCAACGCCGCCATCGCTGCCTGCATCGATGCCGGGCTGCACGATGCCGGCCTGCCCGAGGCGGCAGTGCAGGTGGTGGCGACCACCGACCGCGCCGCCGTGGGGCGCCTGATCGCCATGCCCGAGTTCGTCGACGTGATCATCCCGCGTGGCGGCAAGTCGCTGATCGAGCGCATCAGTCGTGAGGCGCGGGTGCCGGTGATCAAGCACCTGGACGGGGTCTGCCACGTCTACATCGATGCCAGCGCCGATCCCGACAAGGCGCTGAAGATCGCCGTGAACGCCAAGACGCAGCGCTATGGCACCTGCAACACCATGGAGACGCTGCTGGTCGACGCGCCGGTGGCCGAGACGCTGCTGCCGCGCCTGGCCGAGGCCTACGCCGCCCACGGCGTCGAGCTGCGCGGCTGCACCCGCACCCGGGCGGTGCTGCCCCAGGCGGCCGAGGCCGGCGAGCAGGACTGGCACGCCGAATACCTGGCGCCGGTGCTGTCGGTGCGGGTCGTGGATGGCATCGAGGCGGCGATCGAGCATATCGAGCGCTATGGCTCCCACCATACCGATGCCATCGTCACCGAGCACTATGGCTTGGCGCGGCGCTTCATGGCGGAGGTCGATTCCAGTTCCGTGATGGTCAACGCCTCGACCCGCTTCGCCGACGGCTTCGAGTATGGCCTGGGTGCCGAGATCGGCATCTCCACCGATAAGCTCCATGCCAGGGGGCCGGTGGGCCTCGAGGGGCTCACCACTCGCAAGTACGTGGTCTACGGCGACGGCCAGGTACGCCAGTGAGCCAGAGGCCTCTGCGGCCCGTGGGCGAGCCACCTTGTGCACCGCGTGTCGCCATGCTCGGCGGCACCTTCGACCCGGTGCACCTGGGGCATCTGCGCAGCGCCGTGGAGCTGCGCGAGGCGCTGGCCCTGGATCGGGTCCATATGATCCCGGCCGCCATGCCGCCGCTGCGCGGCGAGCCCCGGGTGGCCCCCGAAACGCGTCTGGCGCTGCTCGAGGCGGGGATCGGCGACACCCCAGGCCTCGTCGCCGATTCTCGCGAGCTCGACCGCGACGGCCCCTCCTACAGCGCCGATACCCTGGCGGCCCTGCGCGACACCTACGGTCCCGAGGCCAGGCTGGTGATGGCCTTGGGCGTCGATGCCTTCCTGCGCCTGGCCGACTGGCACGCGCCACAGCGACTCTTCGCCCTGGCCCATCTGGTGGTGATCGACCGCCCCGACTACCAGGCGTCGCTCTCTGCGCCCCTGGCCGAACTGATCCAGGGGCGCGAGGTCGATAGCGTCGAGTCCCTGATGCGGCACCCGGCGGGCGGGCTGCTGCGGCTGCGGCTTCCCACGCGAATGGCGATCTCCGCCACCGAGGTGCGGCGTCGACTGGCCAGCGGCGCCAGCGTGCGCTATCTGCTCCCCGAGGCGGTGGAGACGCGGATCCAGCGCCAAGGCCTCTATCGCAGCCCTTGAACGCTGCCAGCCGTGCCACAAGACGATACAATGGTCGCTGACCATGACTTCCCGTTGACGAGGGACTATGCACATCGATTCGCTCAGGACTCTGGTGGTGGACGCGCTGGAGCAGCTCAAGGCCAAGGACGTGGCGATGTTGGACGTATCGCACCTCACCAGTGTCACCGACCTGATGGTAGTGGCCAGCGGCACCTCCACCCGCCATGTGGCGGCGCTGGCCAACAATGTGGTCGAGGTGGCAAAAGCCGAGGGACTTCAGCCTCTCGGCGTGGAAGGGGAGGCCGGCGCCGACTGGGTGCTGGTGGATCTGGGAGACCTGGTGGTGCATGTCATGCTGCCCGAGACCCGTGAGCTCTACGACCTCGAGCGCCTCTGGGCCGACCTGCCCAGCGATAGCGAGCGAGAATCGGAGCGCGGCGGGGCATGAGGGTTCGCCTGCTGGCGGTGGGAACACGGATGCCCGCCTGGGTGAACGAGGGGGTGGAGACCTATCGCAAGCGCCTGCCCCGGGACTTTGCCCTGGAGATCGAGGAGATCGCGCCCGGTCAGCGGGGGAAGAATGCCGACGTGGCGCGTGCCGTCTCACTCGAGGCGCAGCGCATTCGCGAGCGCCTGCGCGATGACGATATCACCGTGGCGCTGGAAGTTGGCGGCAAACCCTGGAGCACCGAGCAGCTGGCCCAGCAAGCCGAAGGCTGGCGATTGGCGGGGCGCGACGTGGCCCTGCTGGTAGGCGGCCCGGATGGGCTGCTGCCGGCGCTGTCCGCCAGCGCCGATCAGCGCTGGTCGCTGTCGCCGCTGACGCTGCCGCATCCGCTGGTCAGGGTGATGCTGGCCGAGCAGCTCTATCGTGCCTGGACCCTGCTGGTGGGGCATCCCTATCACCGCTGACCGACGCCTGAACGCGTCCCTTTTGCGAGGTCCTTGCCGGCATGCGCGAGCGCCGTGACCCCCTCAAGAACCCCCAGCAGGAGCTGCGCATCTTTCGCATTCGCTCGCTGGTGGCGGTGCTGCTGATCGTGACCCTGACCGGGCTGCTGATGGGGCGGCTGGTCTATCTGCAGGTCGTCCAGCACGAGGTCTACAGCACCCGGTCGGAAAAGAACCGGGTGCGCGTCGAGCCGCTGCCGCCGACCCGGGGGCTGATCCACGACCGCAACGGCGTCCTGCTGGCCGAGAATCGGCCCACCTACAATCTCACCCTGATTCGCGAGCGGGTGGTCGACCTGGATTCCACCCTGGCGCTGCTGGTGGAGCTGCTCGAGCTCAACGAGGAGGCGGCGGCAGCCTTTCGCGTTCGCGCGCGGCAGCGTCAGCGCCCCTTCCAGCCGGCGCTGCTGATGAGCGACCTCGACGAGGCGCAGATCGCTCGGCTGGCGGTCAACCGCCACCGCCTGCCCGGCGTCGAGGTCGAGGCCCAGCTGCTACGCTACTACCCCGACGCCGAGATCATGGCCCATGCCCTGGGTTACGTGGGACGGATCAATGCCGAGGAGCTGCAGCGCCTGGACAGCGGTCGCTATGCGGGCACCCACTTCATCGGCAAGACCGGGGTAGAACGCTTCTACGAGGATGTGCTGCACGGCCAGGCCGGGCTGCGCAAGGTCGAGACCAACGCCCGCGGCCGGGTGCTGCGTGAGCTCGGGCGCACCGATCCGGTGCCGGGACAGGACCTGACCCTGACCCTGGACAAGGAGCTGCAGACCCTGGCCTACGAGCTGCTCGACGGTCGTCGCGGCTCCATCGTGGCGATCGCCCCCAAGACCGGTGAGATACTGGCCATGGTTTCGGCCCCGGGATTCGACAGCAACCAGTTCGTCACCGGCATCGACGTCGCCTCCTACCGGGCGCTGCAGAACGACATCGACCTGCCGCTGTTCAACCGGGCGATTCGGGGGCAGTATCCGCCGGGGTCCACGATCAAGCCGTTCTTGGCCATGGCGGGACTGGTCGAAGGGGCCATTACGCCAGATCGTACCATCAACGACCCCGGCTACTATCAGCTTCCCAACGATTCACGGCGCTACCGCAACTGGCTGCGCTGGGGGCATGGACGGGTGGATATGGAGCGCTCCATCGCCGTCTCCAACAACACCTACTACTATGCCCTGGCCCACGACCTGGGGATTGATCGGGTGCATGCCCGCATGAGCGCCTACGGCTTCGGTCAGCGGGTGGCCCACGATGTCTTCGGCGAGAGCGCGGCCCTGATGCCCTCGCGGGAGTGGAAGCGAGGGCGTTTCGGTCAGCCCTGGTATCCCGGCGAGACCCTCTCGGTAGGCATCGGCCAGGGCTACTGGCAGGTCACCCCGCTGCAGCTGGCCACCGCCACCGCGGTGCTGGCCAACCGGGGCGAGTGGGTCAAGCCGCGCCTGGCCAGCCGGATCGGCGATGCGCCGGTGCAGGGGGCGCTGCCGGACACTCCGCCCAATATCGAGGTGACGAATGACGGCTGGTGGGACCGCGTCTTCTCCGGCATGGAGAAGGTGCTCAGCGGCCATGAGGGGACGGCGCGGCGCACCGGCGCGGGGCTCGAGTATCGCATGGCCGGCAAGTCTGGCACGGCGCAGGTCTTCTCGCTGGGCCAGGATCAGCGCTATGACGCCGACGAGCTGGCCGAGCGCCTGCGCGATCATGCCCTGTTCATGGCGTTCGCTCCCCTCGAGGACCCGCAGATCGCCGTGGCGGTGATCGTCGAGAATGCCGGGGGGGGGAGCACCCATGCCGCCCATCTGGCCCGCGCCATGACCGATCGCTGGCTCCTGGAAGACGAGGCGGCGGACGTCGAGGAGCTGCGCGAGGCGATGGAAAACGACACTGGCAGCGTGGCGGGAAACTGACGGCATGGCACTGATGGATCTGACAAGAAGCCTGCGCGGCTATCCGGTACGCCCCCCCGAGAGCGGGATGTCCCGGCGCAAGAGCCTGTGGGAGCGTACCCACCTCGATCCCTGGCTGCTGGCCATGCTGCTGGTGCTGATGGTGGCCGGACTGGCGGTGCTCTACAGCGCCAGCGGCCAGCGCATCGAGGCGGTCATCGCCCAGGGTTCGCGCTTTCTGGTGGCGCTGGTGGTCATGCTGGCCCTCGCCCAGGTCACCCCCGCAGGCCTGCTGCGCTGGGCCCCGCTGGTCTACGGCGGGGGGCTGCTGATGCTGGTGGCCGTGGAACTGATTGGGGATGTGGGCATGGGCGCCAAGCGCTGGCTGACCATTCCCGGGGTGGTGCGTTTTCAGCCCTCGGAGATGATGAAGCTGGCCATGCCGCTGATGGTGGCGGCCTACCTGAGTCGACGCGAGCTCCCGCCGCGCTGGCGAGACCTGGCGGTATGCGCGCTGCTCATCGGCGTCCCGGTGCTGCTGATCGCCCGCCAGCCGGACCTCGGTACCTCGCTGCTGGTGGCCTGCGCGGCGATCTTCGTGGTGCTCCTGGCGGGGCTCTCCTGGCGCTTCATCGCCTTTTTCGCTGCGCTGGCGGCGGCGGCGCTACCGCTGGTGTGGATGAACCTGCACGGCTACCAGCGCCAGCGGGTGCTGACCTTCCTCAATCCCGAGAGCGACCCGCTGGGGGCGGGCTGGAACATCATCCAGTCGACCACCGCCATCGGCAGCGGCGGGCTGTGGGGCAAGGGCTGGCTGCAGGGCACCCAGTCGCAGCTGGAGTTCCTGCCCGAGCGCCATACCGACTTCATCGTCGCGGTGCTGGGGGAGGAGTTCGGCCTGGTAGGGATGCTGGCGGTGCTGACGCTGTTCTTGCTGATCGTGATTCGCGGCCTGTGGCTGGCGGCGGCCGCCCACGACTCCTTTGGTCGGCTGCTGGGCGGCAGCATCATCCTGACGTTTTTCATCTATGTGTTCGTCAATGTGGGCATGGTCAGCGGTATCCTGCCGGTGGTCGGAGTGCCCCTGCCGCTGGTGAGCTACGGGGGCACCTCCAGCGTGACCTTGCTGGCCGGTTTCGGTATTCTCATGTCGATTCACGGCCATCGCCGGCTGCTGCCGCGCTAGCCGCCTGTCGGATTTGACCGATCATCGCGAGAAAGCCCGGTTTTCATAGCAGATCAACGTTAACTCCGACAGGCTGCTAGGCTTTGTCCGAAAAGTCGGCGAGCGAAGGCCAGACAAGGCAAAAATCGGCGAAATGACGGAGTTTACTGGGTGTAAATGAGTACTTTGAGCCGATTTTTAACGCCGTATGGTCGAGCGTAGCCAGTTTTCAGACGGTGCCTAGGCGAGTTCGATGACGGAAATATCAGGGAGTGGCACGCGGATGATGCCAGCAAGCAAGTGGAAGAAGCGGGCGCTGACGGCCCTGGCCGCGGCTGCACTAGGCGGGGGGGCGACAGCGCTCAGCGCCGCCGATTTCGACCCCGCCGCCCATGAGGAGACGCTGCAGCTGATCGAGGAGCTGGTTGAGCGCGGCATCGAGCGCGACTGGCTGGAAAGCGCCATGGGCGACGCGGTCTTCCAGCAGGAGGTGCTGGATGCCATGGCGGGCGCTGCCGAGCGCCACCTGCGCTGGGACGAGTATCGCGCGATCTTCCTGCAGCCCGAGCGGGTCGAGCGTGGCGCGGCCTTCATCGAGGCGCACGCCGAGGCCTTCGCTCGCGCCGAGGCGGAATACGGCGTGCCGCCGGCGGTCATCGCCGCCATCATCGGGGTCGAGACCAGCTACGGCCGCTTCACCGGTCGTCACCGGGTCCTGGACTCGCTGTCGACCCTGGCCTTTCACCACCCGGTGCGCGGCGGTTTCTTCCGCGGCGAGCTGGCGGCCTTCCTGGAGATCACCCGCGAGCAGGGCGTCGACCCCGGCACCCTCAAGGGCTCCTATGCCGGCGCCATGGGTTACCCGCAGTTCATTCCCACCAGCTATCGGGCCTATGCGGTGGACTTCGACGGCGATGGCCGGCGCGATCTCTGGACCAACCCGGTGGATGCCATCGGCAGCGTTGGCAACTACTTCGCCGAGCACGGCTGGCGTAAAGCCGAGCCGATCTACCATGAGGCCACGGGACCCGAGACACCGCCCGAGGGGATCGATTTCAACCGTGCGGCCCAGCCGCCGGCAGTGCCGCTCGAGGCTGTGTCGCAAGCCGGTATCAGCGTGCCGGAGGGCCTTGCCGACGACTACCCCCTGCTGCCGGTCTCCCTGGAGGACGGTGAGGGCAACTGGCGCTACGTGTTGGGCGACCACAACTTCTATGTCGTCACCCGCTACAATCACAGCCACCTCTACGCCATGGCGGTGACCGAGCTGGCCGAGGCCATCGAGGCGACCCTGGCCCTGGCCCACACGCCGCTCGAGGCGGACGACGCTGCAGGAGGCGACGCATGAGGCGCTTTGGAGCGGTCCTGGTCGTGGCGGCGCTGCTGGTGGGCTGTGCCGGCGGCGGTGGCACACCCAGGGAGACCCCGCGGGAGAGCGCCACGACGCCGACCCCGCCCGCCAGCGGCCAGCGCTACGCCATGGCCGGGGACGCCTATCCGGAAGATCCTCCCGACGTCAGCCGGGTGCCCGACGCGGTCCCCCGAGTGGAGCCGCTCTCGCGTGGCGGCAACCGCCCCACCTATGAGGTGTGGGGCAAGACCTATCGGGTGCTGCCGGATGCGCAGGGCTATGCCCGTGAGGGCACCGCCTCCTGGTACGGGGAGAAGTTCCACGGCTACGCTACCTCCAACGGCGAGATCTACGACATGTACAAGATGACCGCCGCCCATCGGTCGCTGCCGCTGCCCACCTATGCGCGGGTGACCAGCCTCGATAACGGTCGGTCGGTGATCGTGCGGGTCAACGACCGCGGGCCCTTCCATAACGACCGCGAGATCGATCTCTCCTATGCCGCCGCGGCGCGCCTGGACATCCTCGACCACGGGACCGGGCGGGTGAAGGTGGAGGCGATCGATGCCGAGCGCTGGCTGGCCGAACGCGGCCAGGACTCGGGAGGCGGGGCCCAGCGCCCTGCGCCCGCCACAAGCGTCGCCGATGTCGCCGAGGCCTCGGCCCGCGAGCTGGCCGCGGCCCCGGCGAGTGGCCAGCCCGCCGCCAACGGGGCCTCCCCCGACGTCATCCGTCCCGCGGAGAGCCGCCCCGCGGAAGGCCGCCCCATTTACCTACAGATCGCCGCGCTTGGCTCGGCCGACAGCGCCCAGGCGCTCAAGGCGCGGCTCAAGAGCGAGCTGTCGCATCCGGTGCGGGTGGCCAGCGCCACCGGTATGCACCGGGTGCAGGTCGGCCCTCTGGCCGATGCCGGCCAGGTCGGTCCGCTGCGCGACGAGCTGCGCCGCGCCGGCTTCGGCCAGGCCTTTGTCGTCAACGGTGCCGAATGACCGGCGCCATTTCCCCCTGACTATCTGATGTTTCCGGTGAAATCCATGCCCATGAGAGTGCTGTTCCGTTTCCTTCGCCCACGCCTGCTGCCGGTGATGCTGCTGAGCCTGGTGCTGGCGGTTCCCCAGGCGCTGGCCCAGGGCGTGCCCGCGCCGCAGACCATGATTCCGGCACCGCCGCAGATCGCCGCCAACTCCTGGATCCTCATGGATGCCGACAGCGGTCGCGTGCTGGTCGAGCACAGCGCCGATGAGCGCCTGCCCCCGGCCAGCTTGACCAAGCTGATGACCGCCTACCTGGTGGAGCGTGAGCTCGACCGCGGCAATATCGGCATGGACGACATGGTGCGGGTCAGCGAGAACGCCTGGCGGACCGGCGGCTCCAAGATGTTCATCGAGGTCGATACCGAGGTGTCGATCCGCGACCTGCTCTACGGCATTATCATTTCCTCGGGCAACGACGCCAGCGTGGCGGTGGCCGAGCACCTGGCCGGCGGCGAGGTGCCCTTCGCCGACATGATGAACCAGCACGCCACCCGGCTGGGGCTGCACAACACCAACTTCACCAACGCCACCGGCCTGCCGCATCCCGAGCAGTACTCTTCGGCCCGGGACATGGCGCTGCTGTCGCGCTACATCATCAACGACTATCCCGAGCACTACGCCGTCTATGCCGAGAGGTACTTCACCTACAGCGATATCCGCCAGCCCAACCGCAACCGCCTGCTGTGGCGCGACCCTACCGTCGACGGCCTGAAGACCGGCTGGACCACCGAGGCGGGCTACGGTCTGGTGGCCTCGGCCAAGCGCGACGACATGCGCCTGATCTCGGTGGTGATGGGGACCAGCTCCGAAGAGGCGAGGGCCCAGGAGACCCAGAAGCTGCTGAGCTATGGCTTTCGCTACTACGAGACGCTCAAGCTCTACGACCAGGGATCGGTGTTGAGCACCCCCCGGGTATGGGGCGGCGAGAAGAACGAGCTGCGCCTCGGCGTCGATGAGGACGTCCACATGACAGTGCCGCGGGCCCGTAATCAGGAGCTCAGTGCCCGGCTCGACATCCGTGCCGATCTGGCGGCGCCGATCGCCTCGGGTGACCGGCTGGGCACCCTGGAGGTGCTGCTTGGCGACGAGGTGGTAGGCGAGCAGCCGCTGATCGCGCTGGAAGCGATCGAGGAGGGCGGCATGTTCAAGCGCCTGTTCGACGAGGTGCGGCGCTTCTTCAGCAACCTGGTCGGTGGCTGGTTCGGCTAGGCTTTCGGCCAGGTTCGAGGTTCGAGGTTCGAGGTTCGAGGTTCGAGGTTCGAGGTTCGAGGTTCAAGGTTCAAGGTTCAAGGTTCGAGGTTCAAGGTTCGAGGTTCAAGGTTCGAGGTTCAAGGAACAAGCGACAAGGAAACCCCTTGTCGCTTGTGGCTGAAGGCGAATGCTCCCTCGCCCCTCGCCCCTCGCCCTCGGCTTGCGTAAAATGGCGTCACATCCGCGACTCATGAGTTCCGCAATGAGCGACAAGTCCCTGCGCGACCTGCGCCGTCCGACCGGCGGCAAGCCGCCGAAGATCAGCTTTCCCTGCGACTACCCGATCAAGGTGGTGGGTGATGCGGCTGAGGATTTCACCGCCGTCGTCTGCCAGGTGGTCAGCCGCCACGATCCCGACTTCGATGCGACGCGCCTGCAGGTGGTGGAGAGCCGTAACGCCCGCTTTCTGTCGGTGCGCCTGACCCTGAGAGCCACCGGCGAGGCGCAGCTCAAGGCGTTGTTCGAGGAGCTCAAGGCCACCGGCCGCGTGCATATGGTGGTGTGATGCCGCCCACCGAGACGCTCCCCCCTATCGCCCTGCATCGGCTGGGGCGCCGCCCCTATCGGCCGGTCTGGCAGGCGATGCGCGACCTCACCGACTCCCGCGATGCCGAAACCCCCGACCAGATCTGGCTGGTGGAGCACGACCCGGTGTTCACCCAAGGCCAGGCCGGCAAGCCCGAGCACCTGCTAATGCCGGGCGATATTCCGGTGGTGCAGACCGATCGCGGCGGCCAGGTGACCTATCACGGCCCCGGGCAGTTGGTGCTCTATCCGCTGCTGGACGTGCGACGTAGCCGCCTCGGCGTGCGTGACCTGGTGAGCGCCATCGAGAACGCCGTGATCGCGCTGCTGGCACAACACGGCGTCGCTGCTCGGGCGCGTCCCGAGGCGCCAGGTGTCTATGTGGGGGAGAACAAGATCGCCTCGCTGGGATTGCGGATTCGTCGGGGGGCGAGCTTTCACGGCGTGGCGCTCAACGTCGACGGGGATCTCGCGCCGTTCGACCGCATCAATCCCTGCGGCTATGCCGGCATGGCGATGACCCGGCTGGCGGATCACGTCGCCGACTGTCCCTCCGTCGAGGCGGTGGGCGAGCGCCTGGCGGCCTGCCTGGCGGGTGAGCTGGGGCGCAAGGTAGGGGGCTAGGCGCCCCTCGGACCTCGCCCCTCGAACCTCGCCCCTGTTTAGCCCACGTTGATGGCGTCGATGCGGTTGGGGTCGCTGGGCTGGCCCGGCACCTCGGCGGGGGCGGCCAGGCCCAGGTTGTTCTTCTCGAAGACCCGATCGGCGCGATAGCTGGAGCGGACCAGCGGCCCCGACGCCACCTCCATGAAGCCCTTCTCCAGGCCGATCTGGCGATAGTGCTCGAACTCTGCGGGCGTCACCCAGCGCTCCACCGGCAGGTGGTTGCGGGTGGGGCGCAGGTACTGGCCGAGGGTGACGATGTCCACGCCGATCTCGCGCAGGTCGTCGAAGGTGGCCAGGATCTCCTCCTCGGTTTCGCCCAGCCCCAGCATCAGGCTGGTCTTGGTCAGTACCTGGGGCCGGTGGCGCTTGGCGTGCGCCAGCACGTCCAGGGTCTTGCGGTAGCCGGCGCGGGGGTCGCGCACTCGCTGGGTCAGCCGCTCCACGGTTTCGACGTTCTGGGCGAAGACCTCGAGGCCGGCGTCGACCACGCGTTCCACGGCGGCCGGCTCGGCGTCGAAGTCCGGGGTCAGGGCCTCGACCACCACCTCGGGGGTGTTGGCCTTGATGGCGCCAATGCACGCGGCATAGTGGCCGGCGCCGCCGTCGGGCAGGTCGTCGCGGTCAACAGAGGTCAACACCACGTAGCGCAGCCCCATCAGCTCCACCGACTTGGCGGTGTTGGCCGGCTCTTCGGTATCGAGCCAGCCCTTGGGATTACCGGTATCCACCGCGCAGAAGCGACAGGCGCGGGTGCACACCGAGCCCATCAGCATGATGGTGGCGGTGCCGTTGCTCCAGCACTCGCCCATGTTGGGGCAGTGGGACTCGGCGCAAACCGTGCTCAGGCGATGGGTGCTGACGTTCTTCTTGACCGCCTCGAAGCGCTCACCCCCGGGAATCTGGGCCCGCAGCCACTGGGGCTTTCGCCCCGGCTCGGGGCGTTCCTCAGCCTGATGGCGCTGCTTCATGCCATCCTTGATCACGGCCATGCCGTGCTCGTTGCGGAATTTCTCACCGCTGGGGATGCGTTTTGAGGTGCTGTCGCTCATAGGGTGTGAGCCCCTCCACTCGGCGGCTGCCCGGGCCCTGCGCGATAGGCGTCGGGAGCGGTGAGCACGCTCCGGGGGCGCAGGGCAGGCAAATTGATACGTTGGTCGCAGGCCCGTAATCTACCACAGTCGCATCGTCAGGTGACAGGCGGGGCGTGGTTCGCGGGGCTATCGCAGATAGTTTCCTTTGTAAAACTGCGATAGCCCTCGCCAGAGCCGCCAGCCGTCGACGGGTCAGGGTGGTGAGATTGGCAGGCACACCACGCCGTGGTCGGGCATGGGACGCGCCGGGGCCTGGAAGTGGGCGCTGAACTCCCCGAGTCGCTCGCGCACGAAGCGCAGGAAGAGCTCGGTCACCGGGGTCGGGAAGCGGTCGCGAGGGTAGACGGTGCACCAGGAGCGGCGCAGCGGGAAGCCTGGCAGCGGCAGCTCGTCCAGCAGGCCGGAGGCCAGCTCCAGCTTCACCGCCAGCCGCGGTAGAATGGCCACGCCAAGATGGGCCATCACGCCCTGCTTGATCGCTTCGTTGGTGCCAAGCTCCATGGTGTGGTCCAGGCTCACGTCCTGTTCGGCGGCCAGCTGCTCGAAGGCCGTGCGCACCCCCGAGCCCGGTTCGCGCATCAACAGGTAGTGCTGAGCCAGGTCCTCCAGGGTCGGCGCCCGCTGGGCCAGCAGCGGATGGCCCGGCCAGACCACCGGGATCAGCTCGTTCTCCAGGATCGGCATGAACACCAGGTTGTCGTCGTCTTCCGGTACCATGGCCATGATCACCAGGTCGTCGCGCCGTGCCGCCAGCCGCTCCAGCGCCTGGCTGCGGTTACATACCTGCAGGCGTACCTGGATGTTGGGGTAGTGGGCGCGGAAGCGGGCGATGAGGTGGGGCACCACGTACTGGGCGGTGGAGACCGCCGCCAGGTTGAGCTCCCCCGAGATGGTGCCGGCCATGTCGGAAAGCGCCATCTGCAGCCGCGACACCTGACCGAAGATCGCCTGGGTGGATGCCGCCAGCGCGTCGGCCGCCGGCAGCACGTGTAGCGTCTTGCCGGCGTACTTGAACAGCGGCTGCCCCAGGACCTGCTCCAGCTGGCGTATCTGGGCGCTCACCGCCGGCTGGGTCAGGCCCAGCTGTTCGGCCGCCCGCGAGTAGGACTGCTGGCCGTGCACGGCCTGAAAGACCTGCAGCTGGCGAAAGGTCAGACGATTGAGCAGCCTTGGCGTGGTCATCGGTGAATCCGCTGGGTAGAGTCGCAGGCGGGCGGCACGCGCGGCCGCCGCTCCCTTTTCATGCTAACACCGGCCGCTGGCGGCGGCCATGTCCGCCACCCTGGCCATCGAGGAGCGCGCTCATGCAAGATCCCCTTTCTTTCCCGCTCCGGGGGGCGCCGTGGCGGGGAGTCTTGATGGCATCCACGGGGCTGGCGTCGCTGCGTGGGGTGCAGGCCTGCCGCGAGCTGGAGCTCGCCTGGCACCCCGGCGGCGGCGAATCCGAACAGTCCCTGACCGCCAGGGCCCTGCGACTCGGCTGCCAGGCGCTGCACCCGGGGGAGGCGGATTCCCCCACCCAGCTCGCCCTGGCACGCGCCTGTCGCGAGGCCGGGCTCACCTTCATCGGCCCCCGCGAGCCGCTGGTCGCGGCGATGTGCGATGCCCAGGCGATTCGCCAGCTGATGCGCGAGGCACAGCTGCCGCTCGCCGATGCCGCCGATGCTTCGCCCCGGCTTCACCTGCCGGTGCTGGTCGACCGGGAGCAGCGTGCCCTGGCGCTGGTCGAGCATGAGATCGTGGCCAATGGCCAGGGGATTGCGCCCAGCGAGCGCCTGACGCCCGAGCAGCGTGCCTATCTCGGCCAGCTGGCGGTGCAGGGCGCCCGGGCGGTGGGGCTGGTGGGGCTGGCGACCCTCAGCTTTACCCTCGACGGTAACCGGCTGGGCTTTGCTGGCATGCGCCCCGGGCTGAGCGGCCGGGAAGGCCTCGCCGAGGTGCTGACCGGCCTCGACCTGGCCGTCGAGCAGCTGCGTCTGGTGGCCGGCGAGCGGCTGCGGCGCCCCCGGATCGGTCCCATGGGACACGGGCCGGGGCGGCCCGGTCAGGCGCGGCTGGTGGTGCTGCTGGGCGCCGGCCGCATCAGCGGCGGCCCTGGGGTGCGGCTGGACCAGCCTTCCCAGAGCGACGAGGCGCGGCTGCTGGTATGGGGGCGCGACCCGGCGGAGGCGCGGCGCCGTGAGCGCCGGGCCCTGGCGGAGTGGAATGACGCCGGTATCGGTCATGCCAAAGTGCGATGAGCTTAAGAAAAATGAACTAAAAAAATCGCCGGCAGCGGCTGCGCATTGGTGGCATTAGGCGTATCCTTGCTATATTGCAATGCAGCATAGTTTCTCCCTCCTGGCGCCGGCAGCTCCGGCCCAGCGAACCTAGGAGCCATACATGAACCCCCTGATGCCGACACCGCCCGCAGAGGCGATGAGCTTTCTGGACCCCTTCGGTTTCGGCCGCGCCGCCTTCGGCTACTGGCGAGACGCCGTCGAGCGCAGCGTGCTCTACATGGATGTGATGCGCCAGCGCGGCAACCAGTACCTCGAGCATATCGAGAAGACCAAGCCCAATGTGCTCGGCTTCGACGCCGAGGTCGTCATGGACGGTCGCGAGCTGCCGCGACCGGTGAACTACGAGCTGATGCGTATCCTGCCTCCGGAGGGTACCGAGATCGACCTCCAGGCTCGCCCCTTCGTGGTAGTGGACCCGCGGGCCGGTCACGGGCCGGGAATCGGCGGCTTCAAGCCCGACAGCGAGGTCGGTGTGGCGCTGCGCGCCGGGCACCCCTGCTACTTCATCGGCTTTCTGCCCTATCCCCAGCCGGGGCAGACGGTGGAGGATGTGGTCGAGGCCGAGATCGCCTTCCTGCGCTGCGTCGTGGAGCGCCATCCGGACTCCTCGGAGAAGCCCATGGTGGTGGGCAACTGTCAGGCCGGCTGGCAGATCATGATGGCGGCCTCGCTGGAACCCGACCTGTTCGGGCCGATCCTGATCGCCGGCGCACCGCTCTCCTACTGGGCCGGTGAGCGGGGTGGCGCGCCGATGCGCTATTCCGGCGGCATGAGCGGCGGCAGCTGGATGACCTCGCTGCTCAGCGACATCGGCGACGGCGAGTTCGACGGCGCCTGGCTGGTGCAGAACTTCGAGCGCCTGAATCCGGCCAACACCTACTGGACCAAGCAGTATCGGCTGTTCGCCAATGTGGACAGCGAAGCCGAGCGCTACCTGGAGTTCGAGCGCTGGTGGGGCGGTCACGTGGTGCTGGGCGGCGAGGAGATCCAGTACATCGTTGACAACCTCTTCGTCGGCAATCGTCTCTCCACCGCGCAGCTGGTCACCTCCGACGGGCGGCGCATCGACCTGCGCAACGTGCGTTCGCCGGTGGTGGTGTTCTGCTCCCAGGGTGACGACATCACGCCGCCGCCTCAGGCGCTGGGCTGGGTGCGCGACCTCTACGAAGGGGTCGATGACATCATCGCCAGCGACCAGACCATCGTCTATTGCGTCCATGACAGTACTGGCCACCTGGGCATCTTCGTGTCGGGGAGCGTGTCGCGCAAGGAGCACGCCGAGTTCACCGCCAACATCGACTATATCGACGTGCTGCCACCCGGCCTCTACGAGACCACCGTGACCTCGGCGGCGGAGCGCAGCGACGCCGAGCTGCTCGAGCGCGACTACCTGCTGGAGTTCAAGCCGCGCACCATCGAGGGGCTCAATCGAGACGTCATCGCCCACCGGCCCGAGGACGATACCCGCTTCGCCGCCGTGGCGCGGATCTCCGAGATCAACCTGGGGCTTTATCGACTCTTCGTGCAGCCTTGGGTGCGCGCCGCCATCACCCCCGAGGCGGCGAAGTGGATTCGTCGCACCCATCCGATTCGCCTGGGCTACAAGCTGCTCTCCGATCGCAACCCGCTGTCGGTGCCGCTGCCGGTGCTGGCCGACTGGGTGCGCAGCGACCGTCACCCCGTCGACGATGACAACGTCTTTCGGCTGATGGAGGGCATCGTTTCCGAGCAGATCACGCGCGGGCTGAACGCCTGGCGGGATCTGCGCGATCAGGCCACCGAGCGGCTGTTTCTCGATCTCTACGGCCAGCCGCTGCTGCAGGCCATGGTGGGGCTAGGCGGCGACGCCCATGCGCATCGCCGTCGCCCCGGAAGCGAGCCGGAGCATCGCCGCTTCATCGAGCAGCGCCAGGCCCAGCTGCGCGAAGAGGTCGCTGAGGGCGGCAGCCACGAAGCGGTGATGCGGGCGGTCATCCATGTGCTGGGCGGCTCGCCGACCACCGACGAGCGCAACTTCAAGCGGCTGCGCGCCTCGCGGGCGGAGCTGGAGCCCGGCAGCACCCTCGCCGACTTCAAGCATCTGGTGCGCGAGCAGTTCTTCATCCTCAAGCTGGACCGCGAGGCGGCGCTGGCGGCGATTCCCGAGCTGCTCAAGGGCGAAAGCGCCGACGCCATCCGCGGTCACCTGGAGCACATCGACCACGTCCTGGCGGCCAGCGGCGACCTGCCCTCGCACGCTCAGGAGCGCTACCGGCACATTCGCGAGCTGTTCGGCGTGGCGCTAGAGCGCGTCGAGCCTGCCGACCAGCGCCAGGCCCTGGCCGAACTGCAGGCCGAGGTGGAGAGTGGCGCCAAGGCCCAGTCGACGGCCCAGAGCGAGTTCGAGAAGCACTTCGCCGACAACCCCGCCCCGGCCAGAGGCAAGACCGCCGCGCCTGAGCCCAAATCGGAGCCCGAGCCCGATAAGGCGGAAGTCGAGGCGCCGGCCGCCGCGCCTAGCCCCGAGCCCGAGACTGAGCCCGAGCCCGGTAAGGGGGAGGCCAAGGCGCCGCCCGCTGCAGCCAGCGCCAAGTCCGGTGACGCGGCCGCCAGCGCTCCGGACGCCGAGCCCGCCGTCAACAAGCCGAAGCGTCGCGGTACCGGCAAGAGCGGGCAGCCCCGTAAGCCGCGCAAACGCTAAGCCGCTGACCGCTTACGCCTCCGTCGATTCGTCGTCGGAGGCGTCTGCTTTGCGGGCTCGGGGTTTGCCGGATACGGGGTCGGCCGTCTAGGTTCTAGAGGACCGGCGACGTGTCGGCCGTCCCGGCGCGACTGGCGCGACAGCAACGGCTGGGGTAGGGTAAGCGGATTTTTCACCCGGCAAATCGCCCCGCGGCGAGCGCCGGGACAGAACCGTCAGGCGCCGGCCACCGGGCCGGTACCGTGCAGAAAGTGGAGCACTATGGGCAAGTCACTGGTCATCGTCGAGTCGCCGGCCAAGGCCAAGACGATCAACAAATACCTCGGCAACGAATTCATCGTGAAGTCGAGCGTGGGTCATATCCGTGACCTGCCGACCAGCGGCTCGGGCAAGGCAGCCTCCGACCCCAAGGAGCGCGCGCGCCAGGCCGCGGCGACACGCAAGATGTCCCCCGAAGCGAAGGCCGAGTACCGCAAGCGCAAGTCCCGCGAGCAGCTGATTCGGCGCATGGGCATCGACCCCGAGCACGGCTGGGAGGCCCACTACGAGATACTGCCCGGCAAGGAGAAGGTGGTCGCCGAGCTCAAGAAGCTCGCCGAGAAGGCCGATGCCGTCTATCTCGCGACCGACCTCGACCGCGAGGGGGAGGCGATCGCTTGGCACCTCAAGGAGACCATCGGCGGCGACGCCGAGCGCTACAAGCGGGTGGTGTTCAACGAGATCACCAAGAACGCTATCCAGGAGGCCTTCCAGGAGCCCGGCAGCCTCAATGTCCCGCGGGTCGAGGCGCAGCAGGCGCGGCGCTTCCTCGACCGGGTGGTGGGCTTCATGCTCTCGCCGCTGCTGTGGGCCAAGATCGCCCGGGGGCTGTCCGCCGGGCGCGTCCAGTCGGTGGCGGTGCGGCTGATCGTCGAGCGCGAGCGGGAGATCCGCGCCTTCGTGCCGGAGGAGTTCTGGGACGTGCACGCCGACCTGCTGCCGGTGCCGGCCGCGGGTGGCGACGCGGCGGAGCCGATCCGCTTCGAGCTGGTCCGCCAGGACGGCAAGCCCTTCCGGCCCACCTCCGAGGCACAGACCCTGGAGCGCATCGCCGCGCTGCGCGAGGCCAGCCTGGCGATCACCTCTCGGGAGGACAAGCCGACCCGCTCGAAGCCCGGTGCCCCCTTCATCACCTCGACGCTGCAGCAGGCCGCCAGCGGCCGGCTGGGGTTCTCGGTGAAGAAGACCATGACGCTTGCTCAGCGCCTCTACGAGGCGGGCTACATCACCTATATGCGGACCGACTCCACCAATCTCTCCCAGGATGCGGTGGGCATGGCGCGGGAGCATATCGATCAGGCGTACGGCAAGCGCTACCTGCCCGAGTCGCCCAACCGCTACTCCAGCAAGGAGGGCGCCCAGGAGGCCCACGAGGCGATCCGTCCCACCGACGTGCAGCGCAAGGCCAGCGACCTGTCCGGCATGGAGCGCGACACCGAACGCCTCTACGAGCTGATCTGGCGTCAGTTCGTGGCCTGCCAGATGACCCCGGCGGAGTACCTCTCCAGCACCCTGACGGTGGCGGCGGACGGCTACGAGCTCAAGGCCAAGGGGCGGGTACTCAAGTTCGACGGTTACACCCGCGTCATGAAGCCCGCCGGCAAGAACGAGGACCAGGCGCTGCCGGATCTCGCCGAGGGCACGCCCATGCACCTCGAGCGGCTCGACCCGCGGCAGCACTTCACCAAGCCGCCGGCGCGCTACACCGAGGCAAGCCTGGTCAAGGAGCTGGAGAAGCGCGGCATCGGCCGCCCCTCCACCTATGCCTCGATCATCTCCACCATCCAGGACCGCGGCTACGTCAAGCTGGAGAACCGGCGCTTCTACGCCGAGAAGCTCGGCGACATCGTCACCGAACGGCTCAAGGAGTCGTTCCCCGACCTGATGGATTTCTCCTTCACCGCGCGCATGGAGGACAGCCTCGACGAGGTGGCCGAGGGCGAGCGCAACTGGCGCGCGCTGCTCGACGCCTTCTACGCCGAATTCAAGAAGGAGCTCGAGGCGGCCGAGAGCGAGGAGGGCATGCGGCCCAACCAGCCGGTGCCCACCGATATCGACTGTCCGACCTGCGGGCGCAAGATGCAGATCCGCACCGCCTCCACCGGGGTCTTCCTGGGCTGCTCGGGCTACAACCTGCCGCCCAAGGAGCGCTGCAAGACCACCATCGACCTGCTGCCCGGGGAGGAGGCGGTGGCCGCCGATGCCGACGAGGAGGCGGAAACCGAGGCGCTGCGTGCCAAGCACCGCTGTCCCAAGTGCGGGACCGCCATGGACAGCTACCTGATCGACGAGACCCGCAAGCTGCACATCTGCGGCAATAGCCCCGACTGCGACGGCTATGAGGTGGAGCAGGGCCGGTTTCGCATCAAGGGCTATGACGGCCCCACCATCGAGTGCGACAAGTGCGGCAGCGAGATGCAGCTCAAGTCGGGCCGCTTCGGCAAGTACTTCGGCTGCACCAACAGCGAGTGCAAGAACACCCGCAAGCTGCTCAAGAGCGGCGAGGTGGCGCCGCCCAAGATGGATCCCATCCCCATGCCTGAGCTCGAGTGCCAGAAGGTCGACGATCACTATGTGCTGCGCGACGGCGCCAGCGGCCTGTTCCTGGCCGCCAGCAAGTTCCCCAAGAACCGCGAAACCCGCCCGCCGCTGGTGCGCGAGCTGAAGGCCCACGCCGATGAGCTGCCGGAGAAGTACCACTTCCTGCTCAAGGCGCCAAGCGAAGACCCGGACGGCCGCCCGGCGCAAATTCGCTTCTCGCGCAAGACCAAGTCCCAGTACGTGATGACCGACGAGGGCGGCAAGGCCACCGGCTGGAAGGCGACCTTCGATAACGGCAAGTGGCAGGTGGAGGACAAGCGCAAGTGACCCCGCGATCCCGTACCAACCAGCTGCTCTATCAGGCCGAGCTGCTGCTGCAGGTGGCCCCGGGCAGCGACGAGCACGCCGAGGCGCGGCGCATGGCGGCGGAGGAGGGCGCGCTCGCGCTCTTCGAGCTGGCGCTGCAGTCGCTTTTGCGCGAGGTGACCGAGCATGCCGCCCTCGAGCGTCACGACTGGCGCGAGCTGCTGGGCCCCGAGGGCGAGTCGGTGGCCGAGCTGCAGCGCCTGCGTGAGCTGGCCGCCCGGGAGGGCAGCTGGCTTAACTGGCTGCTCGCCAAGCTCGAGGCGCTGCACTCAAGCGACGGCGTCGCCCGGCGCGCGAGCGGTGCCGCGGCGGGCCTGATCGCCGTGGGCAGCGCCGCCGCCCTGGGCGACGAACTGCTTGGCTGCCTGCGCGAGGCCAAGGCCGAGATCGCCGCGCTGCGCGAAACCAGCCAGGAGTGGTGATGCCCGCGAGTTAGGCGCCTTCGCCCGGCAAACCGGCCTCCCACAAAGAAGTCGGCCACCGTTGGCAACTTGGCTGTGGGAGGGCGCTTCAGCGCGCGAAGCAGCGCGCAGCGCTGCCAATGGGGTGCCTGCGGCCCCTTGACCTAGTATCTTTCAAACAGTCGTTTATACTCGGGGCCATCCGCCACCCACCGGGCACTCGATATGAACGCCAACGCATGGACGCGCCTGTTCATTTCCCCTCTGCTGGTCCTGCTGCTGGCCTCGCCCCTCGCCGGTGCGGCCGAGCTGGGGCTGGACCCCCGCCTGCTGCCCGGCGGTGAGGCCGACCTGCCCGCCCTGCAGCAGGAACTGACGCGCCTCGCCGCCGGGCGCACCGCGCCGTCACTGGTGCCGGCGCCGCCCGGCGGCGGGGCCCGGCTACCGGGCTTGGCGCGGCTGGAAACGTCCGCCTTCCTCATCGCCACCAATCCCTTCGCCCTGGAGCCCCTCAAGGGTGCCTCCCGGGTGCTGCTGATCGGCCCGCCCGGTGCGGTCGAGCCTGCCAGCGAGGCCCTGGCCGCCGAGGCCGACGCCCGCGGCATCGCCCTGGTGTCCCTGGCCGTGGACCCCTCGCGACTGCCCGCCGGCGCCGAGCTGGAGGGGGCCGACGCCGCCCTGCTGCTGGCCCTGCCCGAACACGATGCGCCCGCCCAGCGTCGGCTGCTAGACAAGCTGGCCGCCGCCGGCGTACCCGGGGTGGCGCTGACCGATGCCCGACACGTCGAGCGTGGCGCGCTGCTCTCCTCGCCCGGGGCGCTGGACCTCGATGCCTGGCGGCGCCGCCTGGCACTGCGGCTGGACGACCTGGCCGCCGGGCGCCCGCCCGAACCCCTCGATGACCGTCCCCCGCTGGACCGCGTCTGGCTCAACCTCGAGGCCGCCGCGCGCCTCGACTGGGCGCCCAGCTTCACGCTGCTCAGCCAGGCGCGTCTGCTGGGCGAGACCGCTGCCCTGAGTGGGGAGCGGCTTGCGCTCGGCGAGGCGGTGGCCCTGGCGCTCGCCGACAACCTGGGCCTGGCCGCTTCCCGCCAGGCGGTGGAGGTGGACGCCCATGAGCGCGATCTGGCGGCGTCGCGCTATCGCCCCAGCCTCTACCTGGAAGCCACCGGGCGGATGATCGACGAGACCCGTGCCCGTGCCGCCCTGGGCCAGGAGCCGGAGCGTCGGGTCGCCGGTGGCCTGGTGCTCGAACAGCTGCTCTTCTCCGAGCCGGCGCTGGCCGCCATCGCCATTGCCGACAGCCGCGATCGCGCCCGGCGCGCCGAGCTCGAGGTGGAGAGCCTCGACCTGGCGCTGGAGGTGGCGCGGGAGTTTCTCGACCTGCTGCGCCTGGAGGCGAGCCGTCAGGTCCTCGAAGCTGACCTCGACCTGGCCCGGGCCCAGCGCGACCAGGCGGTGCGCGGTGAGCGTGCCGGCGCCGTGGGACGTGGCGAGGTGGCGCGCTTCGAGGCGGAGCTGACCCAGGCCCGGGAGCGTCTGGAGCAGGCGGTGGCCGACCGTGAGCGGCTGGCCATTGCCCTGAACCGACGCCTCGGCCGTGACCCCGATGCCTCGCTCCTGCCGGTCGAGCCGGACCTGGACAGTCAGGAATGGCTAGGCGGCGACGCCCGCTTCGATGCGGCCCTGGCCACCCCGACGAGTCTCGCCGCCTGGCAGCAGCGGCTGGTGGAGCGCGCCCTGCGTGACTCGGCGGAGCTCGCGGCGCTGGGCGATCTGCGCCGCGCCGCCGAGCGGGAGCTCACCTCCCGCCGCCGCGCCTTCTGGCTGCCCCAGGTGGGCCTCGAGGCCCGCTACACCAGCGAGTTCTCCCGCGGTGGCCAGGGCGAGCGGGCGCCCTGGGAGTCGCCCCATCCCTCCGTTCAGGCCGGTGTCGCGGCCCTGGAGGGGGCCGGGGTGGCGCTGCCCGAGACCGGCCGCGACCAGTGGAGCCTCGGCGTTTCGGCGCGGCTGCCGCTCTACGCCGGCGGCCGGCGCAGCATCGAGCGCGATCGCAGCGCGGCACGTCTGGAGCAGCTGGCGCTCGAGGACGCCGAGGCGCGCCTGGGCCTGGAGGCCCGGCTGCGCGCGGCCAGCGTCGAGCTCGCCGCCGCCTGGCGGCGCATCGCGTTGCGCGACGAGGCGCTGGGCCACGCCGAGGAGGCCCTGGCCCTGGCCGAGGCTGGCTGGCGCGAGGGTGCGCTGCCCCAGGTGGCGCTGCTCAATGCCCGCACCAGTGCCCGCCAGGCGGGGCTGGCCGCCGCCGAGGCGCGCTGGCAGGCATTGCAGGCGCTGGTGCACCTGCAGCGGGCGCTAGGCGTGACCCCGGGCCCCATGACGGCCGAGGCCCGGGAGCGGTTCCTGGCCGTGCCCCATCGCACCCAGACTGAAGGAGAGTGGCCATGATCATTCGAGCGGCCCTGCTCGCGGGGCTGGTGCTGCTGGCCGGCTGCGCCGACGAGCCGGTGGAGGAGGCGCCGCTGCGCCCGGTGCGTACCTTGACCGTGGAGGCTAGCGGGGCGGCCGGTGAGCGCGAGCTGCCGGGGCGCCTGGAGGCAGCCGCCAATCGGCGCCTGAGTTTCCGGGTGGCGGGTCAGCTCGAGGCCTTCGAGGTGGCGGTGGGAGAGCGGGTGGAAGCCGGCCAGCCCCTGGCCCGCCTCGAAGCCACCGACCTGCGCCTGCAGCGCGACCGCGCCCGTTCGGCCCTGGCCGGTAGCCAGGCGGCGGCGGCCAACGCCGAGGCTGAATGGCAGCGCGCCCGGCGTCTCTATGAGGCGGGTAGCGCCACCGCCCGGGATCTCGATGCCGCCCGGGCCCAGGTGGAGGCGGCGCGTGCCCAGCGCGACGGCGCCCGGGACGCCCTGGCCCTGGCCGAGCGCCAGCTCGGCTTTGCACGCCTGGCCGCCCCCGGCGATTGCCGGGTGGCCAGCCGAGTGGCCGAGGCCGGCGAGAACCTGGCCGCGGGCCAGCCGGTGCTGGTGCTGGCCTGCGGCGATGAGCTGGAGGTACGGGCGGCGCTCTCCGAGGACCTGTTGGATGAGCTGGTCGTCGGGGCGCCGGTGCAGGTACGCCTGCCCCTGGCCGATCTGATTCTGGCTGGGGAGGTCGCCGAGATCGGCCTGCCGGTGGATCCCCGCCAGGCCACCTGGCCGCTGCGGGTTCGGCTGGTCGATCTTGCCGAGTCGCAACGCGAGCGGCTGCGCCCCGGCATGGCGGCGGAGCTGACGCTGCCCCTGGGCGGGCCCGGCAGCGGTGTCTGGGTGCCCATGGCGGCGGTTCAGCAGGATATCGACGGCCACTTCGTCTATGTGGCGGAAGAGAGGGTGGCCGAGCCCGATGAATCGGTGGGCCAAGCTGTCAACAACGGCCGCGAGGCGAGGGTGGCGCGCCGCGCCGTGACCCTGGGCGGGCGCCATGACGAGCGCCTGGAGGTGGTGGCGGGGCTAGACCCAGGCGAGGCGCTGATCGTGGCGGGGATGAGCCGGCTCCATGACGGCATGCGGGTGCGCCTGCTCGATCACCATCGCGTCGATGGGGAGGCCTCACCGTGACCCTGACCGAGGCCGCACTGCGCTACAACCGGGTGACCATCGCCGGGCTGCTGGTGGTGCTGCTGGGGGCGGTGATCAGCTACCTCTCCATCTCTCGGGCCGAGGATCCGGCCGTGACGGTGCGGGTGGCCCAGGTGGTCACCTACCTGCCCGGTGCGACCCCGGAACGGGTCGAGCAGCTGGTCAGCGATCCGCTCGAGACCGCCATCATGGAGATGCCCGAGCTCGACTACGTGGAGAGCACCTCCCGGGCCGGGGTCTCCATCATCCGCGTGGAGCTGCGCCCGGACGTCAAGGACGTCCAGGCCGGCTGGGACAAGCTGCGCCGCAAGGTGGGCGATGCCCGGGGGAGACTCCCCGACGAGGCCCTGGCGCTCATCATCAACGACGAGTTCGGCGACGTCTTCGGCATCATGCTCTCGCTGACCGGCGAGGGCTATGAGCAGGCGGAACTCAAGGCGGTGGCCGACGATGTGCGCGACCGGCTCTTGATGCTCGACGACGTGGCCAAGGTCAATCTTCACGGCTACGCCGAAGAGCGCATCTTCCTGGAGTACCGCGAGGCGCGTCTGGCCGAGCTCGGGGTCTCGCCCCAGGGGCTCGCCCAGCTGCTGGCCGCGCGCAATATCGTGCTGCCGGGCGGGGCGATCCGTACCGGCGACGAGCGCCTGGTGCTGGAGCCCACCGGGAACTTCACCCATATCGACGAGATCCGTCGGGCGCTGCTGCCGCTGCCCGACGGTACCCTGGTGCCCCTGGGCTCGCTGATGGAGGTGCGCCACGGCTACGCCGAGCCGCCGATGACCCGCTACCATGCCAATGGCATCCAGGGGCTCGCCATCGCCATCGCCATGCGCGAGGGGGGTAATATCCTCGACCTGGGCGAGCAGGTCGAGGGCGCCATCGAACGCCTCGAACGGGAGCTGCCCGTGGGCCTCGCGTTCGAGGTGCTGGCCAACCAGCCCGACCGGGTCGAGGAGCGCATCAACGAGTTCCTGGTCAATTTGTTGCAGGCGGTGGCCCTGGTCTGCCTGGTGATGCTGCTCTTCCTGGGGCTGCGCACCGGGCTGATCGTGGCGAGCCTGGTGCCCTCGGCGATACTCGCCTGCCTCGCCTTCATGGGGCTCTTCGATATCGGGCTGGACCAGGTGTCGCTGGGAGCGCTGATCATCGCCCTGGGCATGCTGGTGGACAACGCCATCGTCATGGTGGAGTCGATCCAGGTGTCGGCCCGGGAGAGCAAGAGCGTGCGCCAGGCGGCCCTGGACTCGGCGCGGCAGCTGCGCTTCCCGCTGCTTACCGCCTCGCTCACCACGGCGGCGGCCTTCCTGCCCCAGTTCCTGGCCGTCTCCGACGTGGGGGAGTACACCCGCTCGCTCTTCCAGGTCGTCACCATTACGCTGCTCTCCTCCTGGCTGCTCTCGCTGACCATGATTCCGCTGCTCTGCGTGGCCTTTATCAAGATCAGGCCGCAGGAGAAGCGCGAGCAGGATGGCGAGACCCTGGAAGAGGGGGAGGAGAGAGCCGAGCCGCGGCCCGCGCTCTCGGCGCGTCTGGCCGAGCGGATCTACGCCGGCTACCGCCGGCTGCTGCTGGCCCTGCTGCGCCAGCGCGCCCTGACCCTGGCCGCGGTGGCCGGCCTGCTGGCGCTGGCCTGGCTCGGCTTCGGACCCCTGCCCAAGATCTTCTTCCCCCAGGCGGAGCGCACCATCGTCACCGCCGAGCTGCGCCTGCCCTTCTCGGCGCCCATCGAGCGCACCCGGGCCGTGGTGGAGGAGGTCGAGGCCTTTCTGGCCGATGAGCTTGCCGCAGAGCGAGACGAGCAGGGCGACTGGGTCCGCGACGGGGTCGAGCGCTGGGGCAGCTTCATCGGCTTCGGCGGGGAGCGCTATATCATCAACCACGCCCCGGAGCCGCCGAGCCCCGAGTACGCCTTCCTGCTGTTGCAGACCAACCGCTGGCAGGCGGTGGACGGGGTGATCGAGCGCCTCGACGGCTGGCTCTCCGAGCGCTTTCCGGATCTGCAGGCCACCGTGGCCGCCACCAGCTTCGGCCCGCCGGTGACGGTGCCGCTGGCGGTGCGGATCTCCGGCGACGACGAGGCGACCCTGAGGCGCATCGCCGAGGAGGTGCGGCAGCGGGTCACCGAGGCGCCCGGCACCCGCAACGTGCGCGACGACTGGGGGGAGTGGATCAAGCGGCTGCGCATCGACGTGGATCCAGCCCGGGCGCTGCGCGCCGGCGTCACTGAGCGCGACGTGGCGCTGAGTCTGCAGACGGCGCTCTCGGGGATGACGGTGGGCACCTTCCGCGACGGCGACACCCTGGTGCCCATCCAGCTGCGCAACGAGCGCGGCGAGGCGCGCACCCCCGACGACCTGGAGGGCGTCACCGTGCTGCCCGCTGGGGGCGGTTCAGGGGTGCCCCTGGCCCAGGTGGCCCAGGTCGAACTCGACTGGGGGCCGGCGCGCATCCTGCGCCGGGATCGCTTCCGTACCATCTCGGTGGAGGCGGAGCTGGCGCCGGGCGTCACCGCCGCCGGGGTCGCCGGTGAGCTGCGCCCCTGGCTGGAGGCGCAGCAGGCGAGCTGGCCGGAAGGCTATTTCTTCGAGTTCGGCGGCGAGGTCGAGTCGTCCCGGGTCGCCACCGACTCCATCGCCGAGAAGCTGCCCATCGGCGCCATGGCGATCCTGCTGCTGCTGGTGGTGCAGTTCAACTCCCTGCGCCGGCCGCTGATCATCCTGGCCACCATCCCGATGTCGCTGATCGGGGTGATCTTCGGGCTGACCATCACCGGCTCCCACTTCGGCATCATGACCTTCCTCGGGGTGGTGTCGCTGGCCGGTATCGTGATCAACAACGCCATCGTGCTGATCGACCGCATCGATCTGGAGCGTGAGCACCTCTCGCCCCAGGAGGCGATCCTCGAGGCAGGCCGACGGCGCCTGCGCCCGGTTCTGATGTCGACGCTGACCACCAGCGGCGGCCTGCTGCCGCTCTGGCTGGGCGGCGGGCTGCTCTGGGCGCCCATGGCGATCACCATCATCTTCGGTCTGCTCGCCGCCGCGCTGATCACCCTGTGCGTGGTGCCGGTGCTCTATTCGCTGCTGATGCGGGTGTCGTTTCGCGGCGATCGTGCCCGGCAGGCGGCGGCGGGGCATGAGCGCCGCCACGACAGCAGGGGCGGTTCTGTGTCAGGCTGAGGTCCTCATCAAGAGTCGAGGCCATCCGCATGGAGCGTGTCGCCATCTTCGTCGACGTGCAGAACGTCTACTACACCAGCCGCGAGGCCTTCGGCCGGCACTTCGACTATCGCGCCTTCTGGAGACGCTTTGCCGCCGGGCGCGAGGTGGTGGTCGCCAACGCCTATGCGGTAGAGCGCGGCGACCCTCGGCAGCGCCAGTTTCAGACGATCCTGCGCGACATCGGGTTTGACGTGAAGCTCAGGCCCTTCATCCAGCGTCGCGACGGCTCCGCCAAGGGCGACTGGGACGTGGGGATCGCGCTGGACGCCATGGAAGCGGCGCCGGAGGTGGATAGGGTGGTGCTGGTCTCCGGTGACGGTGACTTCGACCTGCTGGTGGAGCGGATGCGCCGTCGCTATGGGGTGGTCGTGGACGTCGTCGGCGTCGAGTCTCTCACCGCTGCCTCCCTGATCCGCGCCGCCAGCGCCTTCGTCGCCATAGACACATCCTTGCTGCTGTGAGCGCCGTTATGCCCGCGTTGTGGTGGTGGCGCCTTGTCGTTGATGTGCATCAATTCACGTCGTCAGGGTTCGGCTAAGCTCTCATTAGGGTATGAGACTTCAGAGCCATCGCGCTTCGAGCGCGGCCGCATCCATGGGGAGAAGAGACGATGCGCTTTCATCAAGTGAAGGAACTGGTGAGCTGGGCGGCCGATTTCCATCGCCGCATGGCCGACTACTTCGGCGAACGGGCCGCAGGCGGCGTCGATGATCGGGTGCGCATGGCGCTCGACTATCTCGCCGAGCGCGAGCGCAAGCTGCAGGCCGACCTGGAGGGCTATTTCGACGACGGCAGCGACCACAGCAGCGTACTGGAGACCTGGTTCGACGACCCGGCCGACTTTCCGCACCCGCCGGTGCTCGAGCGCTTGCCCGAGGGCGGCGACGCAGATAGCGTGCAGAGCGTGCTGGCCACGTCCCTGACCGCCCACCGCATGCTGCAGGACCTCTACGCCCACCGCAGCGAGCTTGCCGGCGGTAGCGACGAGAAGCAGTTCTTCGAGGCGCTGGCCGCCGGCCACGAGGCGGAGGTTCGGCGGGTCGCCCGTGACATTCAGCGTCTCGAGGATTACTGATCTTTGCGGTAATCTGGGGGTCAACGTTGTCGAAAGTCCAAGGAAACCAAGGAGCATGCCATGACGGATCTGATCCTCTCCCCCAAGATGCTGGGCTACTGGACCCGTGAACAGCTGCATGACGCCCCGGACGAATCCGGTATCTACTGCGTCTTTCGTGCCGCCAAGGACCCCGAGAGCGAGGAGATGGACGTTCAGGAGCTGCTCTACGTTGGCGAGCACCGCAGCGCTCGCTACGGCCTGGAGCACCATGGTGACCACGACAAGTGGCAGACCTTCCTGCAGCCGGAGGAGGAACTCTGGTACGCCGTGGGCCTGGCCGGCCATGCCAATCGCGAGCGGCTGGCGGCGGCGATGATCAACGCCCACAAGCCGCGCTTCAACAACGACAGCCAGTATCGTGACCACTTCCCTTTCGATGAGACCACGGTTCACATCTACGGCAAGAAGAACAAGCTGCAGAGCATCTTCACCGTGGAGCGTCAGGAGTAGCGGGGCCGTCTTCGAGCGGCATCCGTTCCCGCCAGAACACGCCAGAACACGAATAGCACAGTGTGACCCCTTCGCCCCGGCAGCTCCCCTGCCGGGGCGAAGGCGTTCTGGAGCCCCCGCGCCGGTTTTGCGGCGCTATGCCGCGATAGCGATTAGGCTGTAGGTTCGGGTATTGCTGAACCAGATCCGGAGGTGGCGATGACGGCCGATGAGCGAGTCGACAGGATGCACCCGCAACTATTGACGACCCTACAGCCGCTGCTCGAGGCGCCACCAGGGCCCGACGACGACATTCTGGAGGTCCATGCCCTGCTTGAGGATGCGCGGCGCGCCCGGGCCACGGACATCCACCTCGATCCCGACGAGGCCGGCTGGCGCATCCGCCTGCGCATCGACGGGCGGGTGATCACCGCGCAGCGGATCGATGCAGGGCAGGGGGCGCGCCTGGCCAATCAGTTCAAGGTGTTGGCGGGGCTCAATCCGGTGCGGGCGCTGACCGCCGACGAAGGCGGCTTCAGCTACGTCTCTTCCGAGGCGGGCGATGACGAGAGCCATCTGCGGGTCTCGGCGGTGAGCTGCATGGCCGGCGAAAAGCTGGCGATTCGCTTTCTCGAGCGGCCGCGGGCCTTTGCCGATCCGCTGGCGCTGGGCATCGGCCGCGAAGGCGCCCAGGGAATTCGCCGCTGGATGGACGCCACGGCCGGCATGCTGCTGGTGGCGGGGCCCACCGGTGCCGGCAAGACCACCACCCTCTACACCCTGCTCGACGAGCTGGCGCTGTCCGATAGCCACGTCATGACCCTGGAGGACCCGGTGGAGTATGAGCTGGCCGGCGTCAACCAGGTGCAGGTCGATACCGCCAACGGTCTCGATTTCGCCAGCGGCATCCGCGCCATGCTGCGCCTCGACCCGGACTATCTGCTGATCGGCGAGCTGCGCGATCCCGAGTCCGCCCAGGCGGCGGTGGGCGTGGCGAGCAGCGGCCGCTCGCTGATGAGCACCCTGCACAGCCGCGATGCGGTGGGCGTGGTGTCGGCGCTGCGCCACCTGGGGGTGGCCGATGCCCAGATCGGCGCCAACCTGGGGCTGGTGGTGGCCCAGCGGCTGGTGCGGCGGCTCTGCGAGGCGTGTCGCGAGCGGCGGCCCATCTCAGCCACCGATGCCGAGTGGCTGGCGGCGGTCGACCTGCCGGTGCCCGAGCGCGTCTGGTCGCCGGTGGGCTGCGCCCAGTGCGACGGCCTGGGGTACCGGGGACGCACCGGGGTGTTCGAGATCTGGCAGCCAACGCCCGAGGATCAGGTGCGTATCCTCAGCCACGCTGACGAGGCCACGCTGCGACGGGCCCTGATCGCCCGCGGCGAGCGCCTGATGTTCGCCGCGGGCATCGCCAAGGCCGAGGCGGGGGTCACCACCTTGCGCGAGGTGTTTCGCATGGGCGCCATCCTGTCGGCCTGAAGAACCAGGTACGAGGAGCGAGGAGCAAGGGGCAAGGAGTTCTGTGGGACAGGCCCTCATTGATGCCTTTCCCTCGTCCCTCGCCCCTCGCCCCTGTCACGGATGACGCAGCGCATCAGGTTCGCCCTCGCCGGCCAGGGCATCGCGCTCGGCCGGACTCAGCAGGGCATTCAGGTCCAGCCCCGCCGCCTCGCTGGCCGCTTCCAGGGCGTGGGCCCAGGTGGCGCGATTGGCGAAGAGCATACCGAAGGTGTCCAGGGTCCCCCCGCGGTTGCGATAGCCCAGGAAACGCGATCCCGCGCCGCTGTCCAGCGCTCTCAGCACGCCACACAGCGCCTCGGGCCGGCAGTGGCCGAGAAAGACCCGGGCGCGCACTTCGGGCACCAGAGTGCTCAGTCGGCACTGGCTTAGGGTGGCCTGGGCCTCCTGTTCGTCGCGGGCCTCGCGCAGCTTGCCGGGCTCCTGGATGACGAACAGGCTGGTCGCGACCCCCGCATCGGTCAGTCTGGCCAGCGCGCGGCGCAGCTCGACCAGCTGGTAGGCCCCGACGGCGAAGAGCTGGACCCGGGCGCCAGGGGCCTCGTGCAGGCAGAGGATGCCGTCCTCGCCCAGCCTGACGGCCTGGTCGGCGGTGAGCGCCACCGGCACTGGGTTTTTCGGCACCACCATCACCGCCACGCGGCCGCGAGTTTGGTAGAGGCCGCGCAGCGCCTGGACGGCGCTGGGGGCGTCGACCGGAAACAGCGTGGGGGCCACGTCGTCCATTTCGCCGAGCCACGCCTCGCAGAGGGTGGGATCCTGATGGGACTGCTCGTTCTTGCCGTTCTCCCAGGTGTGGGAGCTGGCCAGAACCGGCACCGTCAGCCAGCCAGGCTCGCGTTCGACCTCGCACTGATGCCTGGCGAAGAGGACTTCCTGTCGCATGGCCCCGAGCATCTTGACCGCGAAGGCCTCGTAGCTGGCCACCAGGTTGAGCCCCTGCTTGTTGGCCAGCGCCGCGCTCACCACCGCCTCCTCGTTGAGGGCGGTGATCACGCTGCCGTTCAGCGCCTCGGCGACGCCGGGCTCGGGGTCAGTGACGCGGTGCAGCAGCCGGTCGAGGGTGTGGTTGAGGCGATTGGAGCGCATCTCGTCGGGGTTGCCGACCCGCACCCGCAGCGCGGGGTTGGCCGCGACCAGGGCGCAGAAGGCGTCGTCGATGGCGGCCATGGGCGACACCGCCTCGCCGAGGGAATAGGCAGCGAGGGGCGGCAGCTGGGGCAGCGGCGGGCAGGGGGAAGCCAGCGGATGGTCGCGCTCCTTGACACGGCCGCTGTCGGCGTGATTGTTGAGCCGGTCGATCGCGGCCCGCAAGGTCTCCAGCGGCACATGCAGGGCGGCGGCGCCCTCATGGAAGCGGGCGCGTGCGGCGGCGTCCTGTGCCGGGTTGTCCACCAGCGGCAGGTTGTGGGCGGCATTGGTGCCGGCGCCGGGAAAGCCGAACCCCTTGACGGTGTCGGCGATCAGGTAGGGCAGGCGTAGCGGATAGCGCGCGCGACCGGCGGCCAGCGCTTCCACCTGCTCGTCCAGCTGCGCCTCGGCGGTGAGAATGCCCCATACGAAGGCCGCCGGGTCGCGGCCGTCAAGGGTCAGGGGGGTGAAGCCATTGAGGGCTAAGTGCTCCTCGAACCAGTCGGTGCCGCCGGACTGGCTCATGGTGGTGCGCTGGTCGATGCGCCGGCCATTGGCAATCATCACCGGGACCACCGGGCCGCTGTCCTCGGCGCGCCACCAGCGCGCCGCCCAGTCGCTGCCGCGCTGCTCCTCGAAGGCGCCGTCGCTGAGGAATGCCACCAGGGGCTGGCCGGGTAGCGGCATGTGCACGTATTGCAGGCCGGCAAAACCGAGGTAGCCTCCCTCGCCGGTGCCCCCCGCGGTATGGGCGTTGACATGGCTGCCGAGCGGAGATTGCGGACGGCCGCTGGCGTCCACGCCGCAGTGGTAGAAGTCGTTGACCAGTTGCGTCAGTCCCGTGTCGTCCAGGCTATAGCGTTCGGCATGGCCCGGTGTCATGTTGTCCACCAGCAGGTTGAGGGCATCAATGGCGGCCACGCAGTGTCCTTGGCCCATGCTCCAGCTGCGGGTGATGTCGGTCAGGCTGTTGGCGGCCAGGTAGCCCACGTAGGCGGGTACCATGTTGAGCGCGCCGCCGGTATGACCCTCGGGAGAGGGCTTGAAGTCCTCGGCGCCCAGGGCCGTGCCGTCCAGGCGCACACGGCGGACATAGGTCATGTGGGCCACCAGCCACATGCCCATGTTGGCCAACTGGTCGGCGGCGCGCAGGCGCTGCAGCCACACGCGACGCTGCTGGGGGTCTTGGGCGTGACGCTGCAGCAGCTCGGCGATGCGCTCCTGGGTCGTCGGGTCATGCTGGATCACGCCGTGGCCCTTGGCCCAGGCGAGAAAGTCGGGATCCTTGGCGAGTCGGTCGAAACGCGGAGATGATGGCTTGCCGTCGGTCGGTGACATGCAGATAGCTCCTTGATCAGCATCGGGTCCGACAATCGAACCGGGCATGGGTCAAGCCTAGGGCGGAAGGGCCGTGCTTCGCAATGGCGAAGGCCCGAGGCCCAGGGGAGGCGCCTCGAGAGCGCCTCTGAGGACAAGAGGGAGGATGTTGATACTGCGTTGCGGTTTTCGCCTGACAGAGGTGGGGTAGATGCGCTATAACAGCCCAGATTTCCGATGACCCCTATTCACTCTTTTCGAGCTACCGTCCGATGCCATCCCTTTCACGCCGTCGTTTTGGCCTGTTGGCCCTGTCGTCGCCGCTAGCGCTGCTGGCGGCAGGCGAGGGCGCCCGGGCCGACCTGATTCAAACCATGTTGACCCGGGCGCATCTGCCGCGCCACGACGATGAGCTCTGGGTGCTGGTCGACGATGCCGATGCCGCCCTCAGCGTGTTTCGCGGCAACTATCTGGTCGAGCGTTTTGCGCCGGTCTCGCTGGGGCGCGGGGGGGCCCAGACCTCACGTCTGCGCGGCAGCAACGTGACGCCGCTGGGGGAGTTTCGGGTCAACCGGTTCAACTGGGAGAGCGACTGGAATATCTTCATCGGCATCGACTACCCGACGCCGGCCCATGCGCGGATGGCGCTGGAATCGGGGCTCTACACCCAGCAGGATTATGAAGACTATTTCACCTACTATCGACGCCGCGGCTACCCGCCCCAGACCACGGCGCTGGGTGGGGCGATCGGCATCCACGGCCTGGGTCGCGCCGACCCCGAGGTGCATGCCAGCTTCCACTGGACCCAGGGCTGCGTGGCAGTGACCAACGAGCAGATCGAGCGCCTGGCCGAGCTAATCAATGTTGGCACTCGTGTCGTGATCCGCTAGGCTCAAATTGCGCAAGGGACGTTTCGAGCTATGGACAAGCGCCGTTGGCTATTATAAAACAGCGTTTGACTCCTGTGCTTGGCAGCAGTCGCTGCAAGAACCTGCATGAGCAGGATGCCTGACCTCAGGTAACGATGCCTGAGTCGGGTGACATCAACGCCTCTGCACTCTAAGGTGTGCAGTACCAAGGAAGACTCAAGGAGAACATCATGACACTGAAGACCACCCTGAAGCTGACCGCCGCCGCTGCCTCCATGGCAATCCTGGCGGGTTGTGCTACCAACGCGGCGCTGGACGAAGTGCGTCAGACCGCGGAATCTGCTCAGGCCGACGCTGCTGAAGCACGCAGCATCGCCATGCAGGCGCAGAACACCGCCAACCAGGCTCAGCGTGACGCCCAGGCGGCTCTGCAGATGTCCGAGCAGAACCGTGAGGAAATGAACCGCATGTTCCAGCGCACCATGCAGAAGTAATTCTGCTGGCGCCATGTCCTCGCCCTCGGGCGAAGGCATAGGACTGCAAGAGAAAACCCCGCCTCGGCGGGGTTTTCTCGTTGTGTATCCGTGGTCTGTCTTTCAAGGCTGGGTAGCCGGCCGGGTGGCCTACTGCAGCCGTGCGGCGGCCAGCTCCTGATAGAGTCCGTCCAGGTCGAGCAGTTCGTCATAGAGGCCGTCGGCTTCCGGCGTCGGCTCGGGGGCGGGCTCAGGCTCCGGCTCCGCGGTGCGCAGCAGCGACACCACCTGGCCGTCGGGGCCTTCCACTACGGCGCGCAGCCGCTTGTAGTCCACCGGCGGGTTCTCTTCCCCGAACGCCTTGGAGACCACCTCGATGGCATTGAGGATCGGTTCGAAGGCACCCTGGTTCTCTTCGAGCTGGGGGAACGACTGAGCGTAGAGCACGCCGTCCTCCGACCAGCCCGCCTTGAACGGCTGGTCGAGGATGTTGACCTTGGTGCCGCTGGGCACGCGCTCGTAGAGCGACTCGATATCCTCGGGGAACATGCGGATGCAGCCGCGGCTGACCCGCATGCCGACGCCCTCGGGCATGTTGGTGCCGTGGATCAGGTAGCTCGGCAGCCCCAGCAGGATGGCGTGACGGCCCAGGGGGTTGTCGGGGCCCGGCGGCACCACCGCGGGGGGCGGCTCGCCCCGGGCGGCGGCTTCCTCGCGCATGGAGCGCGGCGGCGACCAGGCGGGATCCTTGACCTTGACCGTGGTCTTGGTGATGCCCACCGGGGTGGCGAAGCCGTCGCGGCCGACGCTGATCGGATAGGTCTCGACGACCCCGGGCTCGGAGTAGTAGTAGAGGCGCAGCTCCGACAGGTTGACCACGATGCCCTCACGCGGGGCATCGGGCAGGATATGCTGCGCGGGGATTGTCACCTCGGTGCCCTCGAAGGGGGCCCATAGGCTGACGTCCGGGTTGGCCATGCGGATCTCTTCGTAGCCGACATTGTGGCGGCGTGCGATGTCGATCAGGGTCTGGCCCTCTTCCACGGTGACGGTATAGACCTCGCCGATCACGTTGCCCTGTTCGGGCAGGGGGTAGTGGCCGCGCGGCCACTCCCGCTCGGTCTCGTCGGCCACTGCGGCGGTGGAGAGCAGGGTGGCCAGCCCGAGGAGGATGGCGCAGCGCGCGGTGCGTCTGATCAAAGGTGCGGTGTTCATCAACGTCATGTCGTCTCGTGCAGGTGGTCGACGCAGGGTCGACGCAGCCAGGGTTATGTGCGCTTGGCGGTCCTTGCCCAGCGCCTTGGGGTCAGTGGCGATGAAACGCGATAGTGACAGTATAGATTGCCCGACGCCTCAGCGGTTCGCCAGTAGGAAACAGCATCGTCCCTCGCACCTCGCACCTCGCACCTCGCACCTCGTACCTCATACCTCGCACCTCGCACCTCGTACCTCGTACCTCGCACCTCGCACCTCGTAACTCGCACCTCGCACCTCGTACCTCATACCTCGTACCTCATACCCTCAGTCAGGCCGCTTCGACCTTGCGGTTGAGCGCTTCGAGCAGCTGTTCGACGGCCTGGAAGCGCGACTCTTCAGTGGCCATCTCGGCCTCGAAGCGCAGGGTGTCGGCGCCGTCGAGGCGATAGCGCTCCGGGCCTCGTTGAATCAGCTCGACCAGGGTCATGGGGTCGACGCGGGTCTGGGCGGCGAAGATCACCCGGCCGCGGTCGGGGCCCGCCTCCAGGCGTACGATGCCCAGCCGCTCGGCGCGCTGGCGCAGCCGGGTCTGGCGCAGCAGGGTCTTGACCGGCGCCGGCAGCAGGCCGAAGCGGTCGATCAGTTCTACCTGCAGCTCCTTGAGCTCGGCTTCGTCTTGGGCGCTGGCGATGCGCTTGTACATCACCAGGCGCTGCTGGACGTCGTGCAGGTAGTCGTCGGGAATCAGCGCCGGCAGGTTGAGGCTGACTTCCACGCCCTGGTCCAGCGGCGCCTCGATGTTGGGCGTCTTGCCCTGGCGGATCGCCGCCACCGCGCGGTCGAGCATCTGCATGTAGAGGCCGTAGCCGATCGCCTCCATCTGCCCGCTCTGCTCGTCGCCGAGCAGCTCGCCGGCGCCGCGGATCTCCATGTCGTGGCTGGCCAGCGTGAAGCCTGCCCCCAGGTCTTCGGCGCCGGCGATGGCCTCCAGCCGCTTGACGGCATCCTTGGTCATGGCCCGCGGAGGGGGGGCCAGCAGGTAGGCGTAGGCCTGGTGGTGGCTGCGGCCCACCCGGCCGCGCAGCTGGTGCAGCTGAGCCAGGCCGAACTTGTCGGCGCGCTCGATGACGATGGTATTGGCGCTGGGTACGTCGATGCCGGTCTCGATGATCGTCGAGCAGACCAGGACGTTGAAGCGCTTGTGGTAGAAGTCGGACATGACGCGCTCCAGGGAGCGCTCCGGCAGCTGGCCGTGGGCTACCGCCACCCGGGCCTCGGGCACCAGCTCGCGCACCGTCTCGGCGGCAGTCTCGATGGTCTTGACCTCGTTGTGCAGGAAGTAGACCTGGCCGCCACGCAGGATCTCGCGCAGCAGCGCCTCCTTGATCACCGACTCGTCGCGCTGCTGGACGAAGGTCTTCACCGACAGGCGTCTGGCCGGCGGAGTGGCGATAATGGAGAGATCGCGAATGCCGCTCATGGCCATGTTCAGAGTGCGGGGAATCGGCGTGGCGGTCATGGTCAGGATATCGACCTCGGCGCGCAGGCTCTTGAGGCGCTCCTTCTGGGCCACCCCGAAGCGGTGCTCCTCGTCGATGATCAGCAGGCCCATCTTGGGCAGCTTCATGGACTTCGATAGCAGCTTGTGGGTGCCGATGACGATATCGGCTTGGCCCGCCTCGATGCGCTCGAGCGCGGCGGCCTGGCCGCTGCCGGCGGTGAAGCGCGAGATCAACTCCACCTGCACCGCGGTGTCGGCGAAGCGGTCGCGGAAATTCTCGAAGTGCTGCCGGGCCAGCAGGGTGGTGGGCACCAGTACCACCACCTGGCGGCCCGAGTGCACCGCCAGGAAGGCGGCGCGCATGGCCACCTCGGTCTTGCCGAAGCCGACGTCCCCGCATACCACCCGGTCCATCGGGCGCGGGGCGGTCATGTCGCCGATCACCGCCTCGATGGCGCTGCGCTGGTCGGGGGTCTCCTCGAAGGGGAAGGCGGCGGCGAAGCGGGCGTATTCAGCGTCCGGCGGGGCGCAGGCGAAGCCCTCCCGGGCCTCCCGGCGGGCGTAGATGTCGAGCAGCTCGGCGGCGGTGTCGCGGATCTTCTCGGCGGCCTTCTTGCGCGCCTTGTCCCACTGCTCGGAGCCGAGCCGATGCAGCGGCGCCAGCTCGTCGTCGGCGCCGGCATAGCGCGAGATCAGGTGCAGGCTGTCCACCGGCACGTAGAGGCGGGCGCCGTCGGCGTACTCCAGGGTCACGAATTCGGCGGCCTGGCCGCCGGCCTCGAGGGTCTCCAGCCCTCGGTAGCGGCCCACCCCGTGGGTCTGGTGAACCACCGGTGCGCCGGGGCGAAGCTCAGAGAGGTGGCGGATCGCCATTTCGCCCGCGTCGGTGGCCTTCTCGCGGCGCCGGCTCTGGCGAACCACCTCGCCGTAGAGCTCGGTCTCGCTGATCACCGCGAGATCGGGGCGCTCCAGCCAGAGCCCGGCGTCGATCTCCCCCTCGGTGATCGCCAGACGGGTGTCGGCGGCCAGGAAATCGTGGAAGCCGTCGACGTGGGGCGGGCTTAGCTGCAGCGGCGCCAGGGTCTCCTCCAGGGCCTCGCGCCGTCCCCGGGACTCGGCGACGAACAGCACCCGGGTGTCGGTCTGCTCGGCGAGAAAAGACCCAAGCGCCGCCAGTGGCTGCTTGGCTCTGGCATTGATGGCGACCTGGGGCGGCGCCTTGGCGGCGGGCATCAGGGCATGGCGATGCGCAGCATCGTCGGTGAGCTCGACCCGCGGGTGACGCTTGATGGCGCCGAACACCTCGGCCACCGGCACGAAGCCGCGGCTGGGCGGTAGCAGCGGGCGGGTGGGGTCGACGCCGAGGTTCTCGAAGCGGCTCTCGATGGCTGCCCAGTGGTGCTCGGCGGCGGCGAAGACCCCGGGCAGCAAAGCCACCCGGGTGCCCTCGGCCAGGTGGTCGAACAGCGTCGCCGTCTGTTCGAAGAACAGCGGAAGATACTGCTCCAGGCCGGGGGAGGGGATGCCCTTCAAGGCGTCCACATAGAGCGGGCACTGACGCGGGTCGACGTCGAACAGGGTCTCGAACCCCTCCCGGAAGCAGGCGATGGCGCTGCGCGACAGCGAGTACTCGTGGGCCGGCAGCAGTTCCACCCGCTCGACCTTGTCGCGGCTGCGCTGGGTGTCGGGGTCGAAGTGGCGCAGGGTGTCGATCTCGTCGTCGAACAGATCGATGCGCAGCGGCGCCTCGGACCCCATGGGGAAGAGGTCGATCAGCGCGCCGCGCAGCGCGTACTCGCCGGGCTCATAGACCGTCTCCACGGCACGGTAGCCGGCCCGCGACAGGCTATCGCGAAAGCCCTCGCGATCGAGGCGCTGGCCCACCGCCAGGGTCATCACCCGCCCGGCGATATAGTCCGCCGGGGGCAGGCGCTGCATCAGGGTGTTGATCGGCACCAGCACGATACCGCGCTCGCCGAGCTGCAGCCGGCGCAGGGTGCGCAGCCGCTCGGAGACGATGTCCTGATGGGGGGAGAAACTGTCGTAGGGTAGCGTCTCCCAATCGGGGAAGGGCAGCACCGGCACGCTGGCAAAGAAGCGCAGGTCGTTCTCGAGGCGCTGGGCCCCGGCGGTATCGGCGGTGATCACCAGCAGCGGGGCGTCGGTGGCCAGCTGGGCCAGCGCCAGCGCCGCGGCGCTGCCGGGCGGGGTGTACCAGTAGCGGGTGTCGCGCAGCCCTTCGGGGCGTGGCGGGTCGAGCGGCGAGAAATTGGGCATGATGTCGTCTGGGCTGTCGTCGGCTTGGGCGGCGCTCAGAGCGGCCGCCTCCCGGGGTCGGGCAAGGCTATCGCAGTCAGTGTGGGAGGGAGCTTCAGCTCGCGAAGCAGCGCGCAGCGCTGCCCAAGATGTAGGGCGCCTTTCGGCGCCTTTCGGCGCCTTCGCCCGATAAATCGGCCTCCCACTTAAGCTGTCGCCACTCACGGCAGAATAACACTTGCGATTGCTCTGCGAGGTCAGGGCATCATACCAGCCTGCCGAGAGGCTTGTAGTCAAGTCCGAGTTCCTGTAATCCCCCTACAGCCACTGCGACCATCCTGCGATTGCCCTGCCGTAAGGCTGACGGGATAATGTGTCCTGAACTCCGACCACCACCAGAGAGGCTTCTCGTGAGTCAGCAACCCCTCGATACCGTCTTCCAGGAATGGCACGACAACCAGGCGATCGCCGAACAGCTGATCCCTCTGATCGGGCTGCTCTACCGTCGCAACAACGTGGTCACCACGCTCTACGGTCGCTCGCTGTTCAATCGCAGCGTGATCCGCATCCTGAAGGACCACCGTTTCGTCAGGAAGGTCGAGGGGACCGAGCTCTCCGTGCAGGATACCTATCCGCTGGTCAAGGCCATGACCGAGCTCGACCTGGGGCCCGCCCACGTCGACGTGGGCAAGCTGGGGGTGGCGTTCAAGAAGCAGGGGGGCGGCGATGCTCGCGCCTTCCTCGAGAAGGAGCTTGCCGAGATCGTCGGTCGGCATGACCCTGAGGGCAGCAATGGCGAGCCTCAGGACGTGGTGCTCTACGGCTTCGGGCGTATCGGGCGTATCCTCGCTCGGGTGCTGGTGGAGAAGGCCGGTGGCGGCAACCTGCTGCGTCTGCGCGCCATCGTCGTGCGCGGCCGCGGCGATATCGCCAAGGACCTCGAAAAGCGGGCGAGCCTGCTGCGTCGCGACTCGGTGCACGGGCCCTTCAACGGCACCATCCAGGTGGACGTGGAGGCGCGCACCCTGACCGCCAACGGCAACGTCATCCAGGTGATCTACGCCGACTCCCCGGCCGAGGTGGACTACACCGCCTACGGCATCGACAACGCCGTCGTCGTCGACAATACCGGCATCTGGCGCGACGAGGCGGGCCTGGGCCAGCACTTGCAGTGCAAGGGCGCCGCCAAGGCGATCCTCACGGCGCCGGGCAAGGGCGACATCAAGAACATCGTTTTCGGCATCAACGACGGCGATATCAGCGCCGAGGACCGCATCCTCTCGGCCGCCTCGTGCACCACCAATGCCATCGTGCCGGTGCTCAAGGTGCTCAACGACGAGTACGGCATCAGCAACGGCCATGTCGAGACGGTGCACGCCTACACCAACGACCAGAACCTGATCGACAACTACCACAAGGGCGACCGTCGCGGCCGCAGCGCGCCGCTCAACATGGTCCTGACCGAAACCGGTGCCGCCAAGGCGGTGGCCAAGGCGCTGCCCGAGCTCGGTGGCAAGCTGACCGGCAACGCCATTCGCGTGCCGACCCCCAACGTCTCCATGGCGATCCTCAACCTGACCCTGGAGAAGGAGACCGACGCCGGCTCCCTCAACGACTACCTGCGTCGCATGTCCATCGATTCGGCCTACCAGAAGCAGATCGACTACGTGGACTCGCCTGAGGTGGTGTCGTCCGACTTCGTCGGCAATCGCCATGCCGGGATCGTCGACGCCAAGGCCACCATCGCCAACGGCAAGCATGCGGTGCTCTACGTCTGGTATGACAACGAGTTCGGCTACAGCTGCCAGGTGGTGCGTATCCTGCAGCACATCTCCAACGTGCGCTTCCTCAAGCTGCCGCGGGCCCAGGCCTGAGTCGCCGTGGCCTGTCGTCATTCCCGACCGTGGCGGTCGGGAATTTTCTGATCTAGATCATGTCGCGCGATAGCGTCCCGCCTCCGGACCGAGGTGGGGCGCCGCGGCGATGACCTCGCCGGCTCGCCCAGGGAGCCGCTTTCAACGCCTCTTCGACCCTCGCGGCCGTGCGCCGCCTCGCCCGCCCTAGACGTTTTGCGACCATCGGTCGTGTGGCCATTGGTCGCGCTTGTCTTTATAATACGGTGGATTTTTCGGGGTGGTCCGAGCTGACTCGGGCCTGACTGGTAACGTACTGACGCTAATAAGAATTCGAATCCATTCGAACCCCTTTCCTTCATCTATCCGATCCATCAACTGGGCGAGACTATGATCGAAGTCAAGAAAGGCCTGGATCTCCCCATCACGGGGACGCCCGAGCAGCGCATCGAAGATGCGCGGCCGGTGCGTCACGTGGCTATCCTGGGTACCGACTACGTTGGCATGAAGCCGACCATGGAGGTTCAGGAGGGGGACAAGGTAAAACTAGGCCAGCTGCTCTTCACTGACAAGAAGATCGACGGCGTACGCTTCACGGCACCGGCCGCCGGGGAAGTGGTCGCCATCAACCGCGGCGAGAAGCGCAAGCTGCTGTCGGTGGTGATCAAGGTCGATGAACAAGAGGAGGCCGTCGAGTTCAAGGCGCACGGGCGTGACAAGCTCGAGGGCCTCGAGCGCCAGGCGGTGGTCGACCAGCTGGTCGAGTCCGGCATGTGGACGGCGCTGCGTACGCGGCCCTACTCCCGCACGCCTGCTATCGACAGCGAACCTGCCGATATCTTCGTCACCGCTATCGACACTCATCCGCTGGCCGTCGACCCGGCCACCATCATCAATGAGCAGCCGGAGGCCTTCGAGGATGGGCTCAAGGTGCTGGCGCGGCTGACCCAGGGCAAGGTGTTCCTGTGTACCGCACCGGACGCCAAGATCCCTGGCGGCGACGTCAAGGGCGTGCAGACCGAGACCTTCTCCGGCCCGCATCCGGCCGGCCTGGTGGGTACCCATATTCACTACCTGTCGCCGGTCGCCCTGCACAAGCGGGTCTGGCACATCGGCTATCAGGACGTGATCGCCTTCGGCAAGCTGTTCGCGGAAGGCAAGATCGAGACCCAGCGTGTGGTGGCCCTGGGCGGCCCGCGCGCCGAGCAGCCGCGTCTGCTGCGCACCCGCATCGGGGCCAGCACCCAGGAGCTGCTCGACGGCGAGGTGATCCAGCCCGACGAGACCCGGGTGATCTCCGGCTCGGTGTTCTCCGGCTTCACCTGTGAAGGCGCCCTGCGCTACCTGGGCCGTTTCGGCAATCAGGTCACCCTGCTCGAAGAGGGCAACAAGCGCCAGTGGATGGCTTGGCTCTCGCCCGGCGCCAACCGCCACTCGGTGATGGGCATCTACCTGTCGAAGCTCACCGGGCTGAAGGACTATGCGCCGACGACCTCGACCAACGGCTCTGAGCGGGCCATGGTGCCGGTGGGCATGTACGAGGAAGTCATGCCGCTGGATATCCTGCCCACGCAGCTGCTGCGCTCGCTGATCGTCGGCGACATCGAGGTGGCCATGCAGCTCGGGTGCCTGGAGCTGGATGAAGAGGACCTGGCGCTGTGCACCTATGTGTGCCCGGGCAAGTACGAATACGGTCCCATCCTGCGCGACAACCTCACCCTTATCGAGAAAGAGGCCTGATGTGATGGGTATCCGACAGACACTCGACAATCTCGAGCCGCATTTCCACAAGGGCGGCAAGTACGAGAAGATGTACCCGCTCTACGAGGCGGTCGACACTATCTTCTACTCGCCGCCCAGCGTGGCCAAGACCACCGCTCACGTGCGCGACGGCGTCGACCTCAAGCGCATCATGATCACCGTCTGGCTGTGCACCTTCCCGGCGATGTTCTTCGGCATGTGGAACGCCGGCTGGCAGGCCAACATGGCCATCGCCGACGGCTACGCCTCCATGGCCGGCTGGCGCGAAGCCATCATGATGACCCTGGCCAGCGGCCACGATCCGGGCAGCCTGTGGGCCAACTTCGTGCTCGGTGCCACCTACTTCCTGCCGATCTACCTGGTGACCTTCGTGGTCGGGGGCTTCTGGGAGGTGCTGTTTGCCGTCAAGCGCGGCCACGAGGTCAACGAAGGCTTCTTCGTCTCCTCGGTGCTCTACGCCCTGATCCTGCCGGTGGACATTCCGCTGTGGCAGGTGGCGCTGGGTATCACCTTCGGTATCGTGATCGGCAAGGAGATCTTCGGCGGTACCGGCAAGAACTTCCTCAATCCGGCGCTGACCGGCCGTGCCTTCCTCTACTTCGCCTACCCGGCGCAGATTTCCGGTGACGAAGTGTGGGTGGCCGCCGATGGCTTCTCCGGCGCTACCGCCCTGTCCGTGGCGTTCCAGGAGGGGATGGGCGCACTGACCGACCAGCTCAGCTGGTGGCATGCCTTCCTCGGCTTCATGCCGGGCTCCATCGGGGAGACGTCGACGCTGGCGATCCTGATCGGTGCGGCGGTGCTGCTGTGGACCAAGATCGCCTCCTGGCGAATCATGCTCGGGGTCTTCCTTGGCATGGTGGCGACCAGCGCGCTATTTAACCTGATTGGCTCCGACTCCAACCCGATGTTTGCCATGCCCTGGTACTGGCATCTGGTGATCGGCGGCTTCGCCTTCGGTATGGTGTTCATGGCCACCGACCCGGTGTCGGCTTCCATGACCAACCAGGGCCGGCTGATCTTCGGTGCCCTGATCGGCGTCATGACCGTCCTGATCCGCGTGGTCAACCCGGCCTTCCCGGAAGGCATCATGCTGGCGATCCTGTTCGCCAACCTGTTCGCCCCGCTGATCGATCACTTCTTTGTTCAGGCCAACATCAAGCGCCGCATGCAGCGCACCGGTGTACCGGCCGAGGAGACTGCCTGATGGCACAGAGCAATAACTCCATCAAGAAGATCCTGACGGTGGCGTTCGCACTCTGCATCGTGTGTTCGGTCATCGTCTCCACCGCCGCCGTGGCGCTGCGGCCTATGCAGATGCTCAACGAGGAGCTCGACCGCAAGACCAACATCCTGCGTGTCGCCAACCTCTACGAGCGCGGCATCGACGTGGAAGCCGCGTTCGCCGAGATCACCCCGCGGGTGGTCGACATGCGTACCGGCGAGTACACCGACGAGTTCGATCCGGCCACCTTCGATCACTTCCAGGCGGCTCGCGATCCGGCTACCGGCCGCACCCTGTCCGGGGATCGCGACATTGCCGGCCTGTCTCGGGTGGAAAACTTCGCCACCGTCTACCTGGTCGGTGACCCTGATAATCCGGAACAGATCATCGTGCCGATCCGTGGCCAGGGGCTGTGGGGCCTGATGCGCGGCTACATGTCCATCGAAGGCGACGGCAACACCATCGTCGGCATCACCTACTATGAGCACAGCGAGACGCCGGGCCTTGGCGCCGAGGTCAACAACCCGCGCTGGCAGGCTCAGTGGGAAGGCAAGCAGATCTTCGCCGATGAAGAGAGCCTGACCCCGGCCATTCGCGTGGCCCGTGGCACCGGCAGCGGCGAGCATGAGGTCGACGGCCTCTCCGGCGCGACGCTGACCGCCAACGGCGTCACCAACATGCTGCAGTTCTGGCTGAGCCCGGAAGGTTTCGGTGAGTACCTGGCGACATTCCGTGCAGGAATCGACCAGGAAGAGGCTCAAGAAGCCGACGTCGAACTCGAATCGGAAGGAGCCTGATCATGGCGGATGCAACTCCTAAGAGCGTACTCACGACGCCGCTGACGAAGAACAACCCCATCGCCCTGCAGGTGCTCGGCATCTGCTCGGCGCTGGCGGTGACCACCAGCATGAGCGTATCGCTGGTCATGACCCTGGCGGTCATCTTCGTCTGTGCCTTCTCGAACCTGTTCGTGTCGCTGATTCGGCACCATATCCCGTCTTCCATCCGTATCATCGTTCAGATGACCATCATCGCCTCGCTGGTGATCGTGGTCGATCAGGTGCTCAAGGCGTTTGCCTACGAGATGTCCAAGCAGCTCTCGGTATTCGTCGGCCTGATCATCACCAACTGCATCATCATGGGCCGTGCCGAAGGCTTCGCCATGCAGAACGGCCCCAAGATGTCGTTCATCGATGGCGTCGGCAACGGCCTGGGCTACGGCCTGGTGCTGATGATCGTCGGCTTCGTTCGCGAGCTGTTCGGCTCCGGCAGCGTCTTCGGCTTCACCGTCCTCGCGCCGGTGCAGGACGGCGGCTGGTACGTGCCCAACGGCCTGCTGCTGCTGCCGCCCTCAGCCTTCTTCATCATCGGGCTGCTGATCTGGGTGATTCGCGAGATGCACCCCGAGCAGGTGGAAGAGAACGAGTTCAAGATGAAGCACAACACCGAACCCAAGGAGGCCGTGTAACATGGAACACTATATCAGTCTGTTCGTTGCCTCGGTCTTCGTCGAGAACCTGGCCCTGGCGTTCTTCCTGGGCATGTGTACCTTCCTGGCGGTTTCCAAGAAGGTCTCGGCGGCCTTTGGCCTGGGCATCGCGGTGATCGTGGTGTTGACCATCGCTGTTCCGGTCAACAACGTCATCTACAACGTCCTGCTGGCGGAAGGGGCACTGACCTGGACCGGCATCAGCGGTGCCGAGAACGTCGATCTCTCCTTCCTGGGCCTGCTGAGCTACATCGGCGTCATCGCCGCCCTGGTACAGATCCTCGAGATGTTCCTCGATAAATATGTGCCGGTGCTCTACAACGCCCTGGGCGTGTTCCTGCCGCTGATCACCGTGAACTGCGCCATCCTCGGTGGCGTGCTGTTCATGGTCGAGCGTAACTACAACTTCGGCGAGTCGGTGGTCTACGGCTTCGGCTCCGGGGTTGGCTGGGCGCTGGCGATCACCGCACTGGCGGGGCTGCGCGAGAAGCTCAAGTACAGCGACGTGCCTGGCGGTCTTCAGGGCCTGGGCATCACCTTCATCACCGTGGGTCTGATGTCGCTGGGCTTCATGTCCTTCTCCGGCATTCAGCTCTGAGCCAGGGCGCGTTTCCGGCGGCGCGGCGCGCCGCCGGGAATCAGGTTACTCACAGCAAATAGGAAACCGACATGGTTGCAACATCTGTCATCTTGCTCGGTGTGTTCATGTTCACCCTGATCGTCATCGGTCTGACCGGGGTGATCCTGGCCGCTCGCAGCAAGCTCGTGAGCACCGGGGACGTGACCATCGAGGTCAACGGCGACCCCGAGCACACCCTGACCACCCAGGCCGGGGGCAAACTGCTCGACACTCTGGCCGCCAACGGCATCTTCCTGTCGTCGGCCTGCGGCGGCGGCGGCTCCTGCGCCCAGTGCAAGTGCCGCGTGGAGGAGGGCGGTGGCGCCATCCTGCCCACCGAAGAGTCCCACTTCACCATGCGCGAGAAGAAGGAGGGCTGGCGGCTCTCCTGCCAGGTGCCGGTGAAGCAGGACATGAAGGTCGAGGTGCCCGAAGAGGTCTTCGGCGTCAAGAAGTGGGAGTGCGAGGTCATCTCCAATCCCAACGTTGCCACCTTCATCAAGGAACTCAACCTCAAGCTGCCCGAAGGCGAGAACGTCGAGTTCCGCGCCGGCGGCTACGTGCAGCTGGTGGCCCCGCCCTACGATATCTCCTTCTCCGACTTCGATATCGAAGAGGAGTACCGGGGGGATTGGGAGAAGTTCGATCTCTTCAAGATTCGCCATAAGAACAACGAGGAGGTCATCCGCGCCTACTCCATGGCGAACTATCCGGAAGAGAAGGGCATCCTCAAGTTCAACATTCGTATCGCCACCCCGCCGCCCAACACCAGCCACCCGCCGGGGCTGATGTCCACCTACGTCTTCAACCTGAAGCCGGGTGACAAGGTCACGGTGATGGGGCCCTTCGGCGAGTTCTTCGCCAAGGACACCGATGCCGAGATGGTCTTCGTCGGCGGGGGTGCGGGCATGGCGCCGATGCGCAGCCACATCTTCGACCAGCTCAAGCGCCTGGACTCCAAGCGCAAGATCACGTTCTGGTACGGTGCACGCTCCTGGCGTGAGACCTTCTACAACGATGAGTACGACAAGCTGGCCGAGGAGCACGAGAACTTCGAGTGGCACCTGGCCCTGTCCGACCCGCTGCCCGAGGACAACTGGGAAGGACCCACCGGGTTCATTCACAACGTGCTGTACGAAAACTACCTCAAGGACCATCCGGCCCCCGAGGACTGCGAGTACTACATGTGCGGGCCGCCCATGATGAACGCCTCGGTGATCAAGCTGCTGCTCGATCTGGGCGTGGAACCGGAGAACATCATGCTGGACGACTTCGGCGGATGATTCCCCTCGCCTCACGGCGGTTTCCAGGGCTGGCCCATCGCGGGCCGGCCCTGTTCCTGTTCATACTGCTGTTGTTACCCGTGATGACGCTGCTCAGCGCCTGCCGCAGCCAACAGCAGGAGCACCAGCTCCAGGGTAGCGTACTGGGCACGGGCTACCATCTCACCCTGTATGCCGACCTCGATGAGCCTCAGCGCGAGGCGCTAAAGGCCGGCATACAAGGTGAATTGGCCGACATCGAACAGCACGGCGAGCGGCTGCTGACCGCGCTGGGGTTGGCCTTCGCGCCCTATCCGGCGTGGCTGGCTAATGCGCCGCAGTCGCTCATGGACGAGCTTGCCCGGCTGCTGCATGCCGCGGCGGTCGACCGCCTGACGCACCACCTGAAAGCGCAGGGAATGCAAAGCGCTCTGGTCGAGGTCGGCGGCATGGTACGCACGCTTGGTGCGCCGCCGGGCCGGGACTGGACGCTGTCGCTAGCCCATGTCGGCCTGCCAGGAAGCGGCGAGGCGCCGCGCGTGACGCTACGCGACGCCGCCCTGGTCCAGCGACCGGCCTCCCGCAACGGGAGCGACGCGCTCGACGATCGCCGGGTCCTCGGCGTCAGCGTGGTAGCCGCCACCGCCAGCGAAGCCCAGCGCCAGGCGCTGTGGCTGACGACGGGCAACGGCAGTGCGGTCGACTCGTCTCACGGGGGCCAAGCGGTCGAGGATCGTGCCGCCAGACTCGTTGTCGAAACCCCACAAGGTATTGAAATTCATAACACGACGGCCCTCGAGCCCTGGCTCGTGCGCTAGCCGGAAGGAGAAGCTGATGACCACCTTTTTTATCGTGCTTGGCTTTATGCTGCTGATCATGGCCGCCATGGCCGTCGGTGTGATCATGGGGCGCAAGCCCATCGCCGGCTCCTGCGGCGGGCTCAACAATCTTGGCCTCAAGGACGGCTGCGAGGTGTGCGGCGGCAAGGATGAGATCTGCGAGGAAGAGAACCGCAAGAACCGCGCAAGCGCCCGTCGTCGCAGCGACGAGAGCCGTGGCGCCGACCTCGGCTACGACGCCACCAAGCGCTGAGGCCCTTCGGGCAGTGACAAGGGACGAGGAGCGAGGGACAAGGGCCGCCAGCATAACGGTGAGCGCAGATCCTGCGCGGTGGCTAGTGATCCAGGGGCAAGGCCGAGTGGTTCCTCGCCCCTCGAACCTCGCCCCTCGTACCGATATCGAACAAGGAGACGCAAGAGCCCATGGCAGTTCACAACTATGACGTGGTGGTGATCGGTACCGGCCCTGCCGGCGAAAGTGCCGCCATTAATGCCGCCAAGCATGGCAAGCGGGTTGCGGTAGTGGAAAAGCAGCCGATGGTGGGCGGTAACTGTACCCACTGGGGGACCATCCCCTCCAAGGCGCTGCGCCACCAGGTCAAGCAGATCATGGCGTTCAATACCAACCGGATGTTTCGCGATATCGGCGAGCCGCGCTGGTTCTCGTTTCCCAAGGTGATGGAGCGTTCGCGCATTACCATCGACCAGCAGGTGGAGATGCGCACCCGCTTCTACGCGCGCAACCGCATCGATATGTTCAGCGGCGTGGCGCGCTTCAAGGACGAGCACACCCTGCTGATTCGCGACCGCCAGGAGGGCCTCGAGGAGCTCGTCGCCCAGAAGGTTATCGTGGCCACCGGCTCACGGCCCTATCGTCCGGCGGATATCAACTTTCGCCACCCGCGCATCTACTGCTCCGACACCATCCTCAGCCTGAACCACACCCCGCGCACCCTGATCATCTTCGGCGCCGGCGTCATCGGCTGCGAGTACGCCTCGATCTTTTCCGGGCTTGGCGTCAAGGTCGACCTGATCAACAACCGCGACAGCCTGCTCTCCTTCCTGGACGACGAGATCTCCGACGCGCTCTCATACCACCTGCGCAAGCACGGCGTGCTGATCCGCCACAATGAGGAGTATGAGCGTGTCGAGGGCGATGAGTCCGGCGTCACCGTCTACCTTAAATCGGGTAAGAAGCTGCGCGCCGACGCCTTCCTGTGGGCCAACGGGCGCACCGGCAATACCGACCAGCTGGGCCTCGAGAACATCGGCCTGGAGGCCAACGGCCGGGGACAGCTCGCCGTCGACGAGCACTACCGCACCGCCATCCCGCATATCTATGCCGCCGGCGACGTGATCGGCTGGCCGAGCCTCGCCAGTGCCGCCTACGACCAGGGGCTCAACGCCTGCGACGAGCTCCTCGACCGCGACTACCGTTACGTCAGCGAGGTGCCCACCGGCATCTACACTATCCCCGAGATCAGCTCCTTCGGGCGTAACGAGCGTGAGCTCACCGAAGCCAAGGTGCCCTACGAGGTGGCCCAGGCCTTCTTCAAGGACACCGCCCGGGCCCAGATCACCGGCGACACCGTGGGCATGCTCAAGATCCTCTTCCACCAGGACACCCTGGAGATCTACGGCATCCACTGCTTCGGCGACCAGGCCTCGGAGATCGTCCATATCGGCCAGGCGATCATGCAGCAGAAGGGCGAGGCCAACAGCCTCAAGTACTTCGTCAACACCACCTTCAACTACCCCACCATGGCCGAGGCCTACCGCGTGGCGGCCCAGAACGGGCTGAACCGGGTGTTCTGACCACCTGCCGGGATTGCCCCTTTCAGTACTAGTTATTTCACCTTGCGCCGGTCGACCAGACCGGCTTTTTTGTGCGTCTGTAACCTCACCCCTTCACCTAATCAGCCTTTTTTCCCTTTCATCGGTCTGAATAATTCCAAAAAAGCAGATAAAAACACCGATTTCACCGCACTTGACAAGATAACGAGTGCCAGGCTGGCAAAGCATGAGAAAAATAGTGAACGCAAGATACTGCTATGCAATGTAATCTTATGTAGTCAGATGCGAAACCTAATGTTCATTAACTATGCTCACGCTCGCTCGAAGCGTGGGCAGTGGAAGCGCATATCGGCCCGGAGAACGCCATATTACAACTCCCGGGCGGTAGCGTGCCTGAAAGCAATCCATCGCATTACGATTTGCCTGGCGCATTCGGGGAACAACATAACAAGTCTCGTGCAATGACACGAGATAAGGATGGCAAAATGTCATATCTACGCAGGCGAAATGGGCTGGCGGCCATGCTGCTGGCACTGAGTCTCTCTGGCTGTGTGATGGCCCCGGGGGGGCATATCGACTACAGTGCGGAGACACCGGAGATCGACCACCTGGTGGATGTCCAGGCGGTTACGCCCGAACTGGTGGCGCGCTATCGCCAGGCGATCAATGGCGATGTAGCGAGCCTGATGCCGGCCCATCTGCAGGAAGCGCTGGAGCGCTACGAATATCTCGTCGGCCCGGGGGATGTGCTGACCATCATCGTCTACGACCACCCTGAGTTGACCATCCCGGCCGGCGCCGAGCGTCGGGCCGAAGAGGCCGGTAATACCGTCCGCCGCGACGGCACCATCTTCTATCCCTTTCTTGGCCGAGTGCACGTCGCGGGAAGAACCATCGACGAGATCCGCACCATCCTGACTCGCCGTCTGGCCAGCTTCATTACCGAACCGCAGCTCGATGTTAGTGTTGCGGCTTACCGCTCCCAGAAAGTGTATGTAAGCGGTGCCGTTGGCGCGCCCAGGACCTTGCCGATCACCAACGTACCCTTGACCATGCTGGATGCCATCAGCGAGGTAGGCGGGGCGGCCGACAATGGCGACTGGCACAGCGTGATTCTTAACCGCAATGGCCAAAAGGAAACGCTGTCGCTATATGCTCTGCTGCGCCAGGGGGATCAGACCCAGAATCGCCTGCTGCGCGACGGCGATGTGCTGCACATCCCAACGCGGGAGACCCAGAACGTGGCAGTACTGGGGCAGGTACGCAACCCAGGCAACCTGAACCTCGGCAACGAGCGCATCACCCTGACCGATGCCTTGGCCAGGGCCGGCGGGGTAATAGAGACACGTGCACGACCCTCGGGCATCTTCGTCATTCGCGTCAGGCCGGAAGAGAGCGACAAGCTTGCGACCGTCTATCAGCTGGATATCAACAATGCCACGGCCCTGACCATGGGGACTCACTTTCCCCTGCAGCCTCAGGACGTGATCTATGTGACCGACGCACCTCTGGCCCGTTGGAACAACGTCATCAGCCTGCTGCTGCCGTCGATCGTACTGCCGGGCGCCGTCACCGGTACGGCCGCCGACATCGGGGAGCTGTAGGCGGCGTGCATCCCACCCTCTCCAGTGTGTTAACCCTATGCCTTATACCAACTCTCAGCCTCCCGCAGAGGAAGTGATCGATCTCGGCCGCTTCTTCGGCACGCTGCTCGATCATAAGTGGTTTATCGCCATCGTTACCGCGGTCTTTATGATCGGCGGCATCGTCCATGGCAAGCTGGCGACCCCGATCTACCAAGGCGATGCCCTGGTTCAGGTCGAGCGCCGCTCCACCGTCAGCCCGCTGGGCGATCTAAGCAGTGCACTGGGCGCGGCTGGCGAGCTGAATCATACCTCGGCAGAGATCCAGATCCTTCAGTCGCGCATGGTTCTGGGCCAAGCCGTTGATCGGCTGGGCCAGGATACGATCGTGCGCCCGGTCACTCTGCCCATCATCGGTGACTATGTACTGCGTCATGGCATTTCGCGTCCGGACTTTCCCATCAGGCTGCCCTATGTCAGCGACTATGTGCTCAGCAGTGGCATACCCCAACCCGCCTTTATGGAGCGTCAGCCCTTTGTGTGGGGCGGTGATAGGCTGGAGGTGGCGCGTTTCATGCTGGCGGAGCATCGGCGAGGCGATGTGGTGGTGGTGCAACGCGATAGTGAGGAGCGCTACCGGGTGATGATCGGTGGACAAGAAATCGGTACCGGGTATATCGGGCGACTCGGCATTTTCCTGGATGGCGAACTCGAACTGCTGATCGACGAGTTCCATGCGCCGCCGGGTGTCCAGTTCCACTTGGCCAAGCGCAATCGCAATGGGGCGATCCGCTCGCTGGGCAGCAGGTTGCAGATCAGCGAAGCCGGGGGAGGGCGAGATGCCTCGACTGGGGTGCTACGGCTCTCCATGACAGGCCCCGATCCCCAGGAGATCGTGCGCTCTCTGGATGCTGTGGCCGATACCTTCCTGACCCAGAACGTAGAGCGCCAGTCGGCCCAGGCCGAGCAGAGCCTGGCTTTCCTGGAGGAGAAAATTCCGGAACTGCGCACTCAGCTGACCGCCGCCGAGGAGCGGCTAAATACCTACCGGGCGGAGCTGGATAGCGTCGACCTCTCAAGCGAGGCCCAGGCGGCCGTGCAGCGCTATATCGATATCGAACGTAGCCTGAACGAACTAGAGTTCCAGGAAGCCGAGCTGGCGCAGCGCTATACGGCCAGCCACCCCAGCTATCGCGCCCTACTGCGCCAAAAGCGACACCTGCAGGAGGAAAAAGCCCAGTTGAATGCGCGGGTCAATGAACTACCATCCGCCCAGCAGGAAGTGTTGCGTCTGACGCGAGATGTCGAAGTCACCCAAGCGATCTACGTCAATGTGCTCAATAATGTACAGGAACTCCAGGTGGCTAAGGCTGGCACCATCGGCAATATCCGGATCATCGACCGGGCCGAAATCCAGGGATTAGTTGCTCCCGAGCGATCCCGCATCACGATACTGGCCACGCTCCTGGGAGCGACCTTGGCCGTCGGGCTGGTTCTGCTGCGGGCCTTGCTCAAACGGGGGGTAGAAACACCCGACCAGATCGAAGCCGCGGGCATGCCGGTGTATGCCACTATTCCGCTCTCCAGCCAGCAGCGAATCCTGGCACGTAGAGGAAAGCTGAAGCGCAGCCTCGCGAAGAAAGACATTATCGTAGGTGTGCTGGCCGATCGCGATCCAGCCGACGGTGCCGTTGAGGCCATTCGAGGCCTGCGCACCAGTTTACATTTCGCTATGCTCGAGGGCTGCAACAATCGATTGATGATTACCGGACCGAGCCCCGGCGTTGGCAAAAGCTTCGTTTCCATTAACCTGGGTGCCGTGGCTGCACAGGCCGGCATGCGAGTGCTGATCATCGATGCCGACCTACGCAAGGGGCGCATTCATCATGCCTTCCGCCAGCGCAGTGATAAAGGGTTGGCCGACTATCTCGCCAATAGAGTGGAACTGGACGACATCATTCAAGAAACGCCAATCGACAACCTGTCGCTGCTGGCCCGTGGCAGTGTACCACCCAACCCTTCCGAACTGCTGATGCAACCTCGTTTTATGGAGGCGATGGCCCAGTTGGGAAAACGCTATGATCTGATCATCATTGATACGCCACCGGTACTGGCGGTGACCGATGCTAGTGTGGTTGGTAAGCACTGCGGCACTTCTCTGATCGTGGCCCGCTTCGAACGCAATCCGGTGCGTGAACTCATTGCTGCAAAGCGGCGCCTGGAAAGCAATGGGCTGGAAGTGCAGGGGGTTATTCTCAATGCGATCGAGCGTAAGGCATCCACAGCGTCCAGCCATTATGGCTACTACTCGTATAATTATCGATGAGATCTAATATTAATAATAATGGCTGAAAAGGTCGGTAGTTAAATAAAAATATTTCAAATATCCATTTGATGGACTGCTTAAGCATCAGCAATCTTTCCTCGAAAGGATGTATATGAAACTTCTTGTGACTGGCGGGGCAGGGTTTATTGGTTCTGCATTGATTCGATATGTCATAGCCAATACCAGTACTTCCGTAGTCAATGTCGACAAACTCACCTATGCCGGCAACTTGGAGTCACTGGCCGGCGTTGGCCCTAGTGATCGCTACGCCTTTGAACGGGTCGACATCTGTGACCGCAACGAGCTGGAGCGAGTGTTTGCGGAACACCAGCCGGATGCCGTGATGCACCTGGCTGCCGAGAGCCATGTAGACCGCTCCATCGATGGACCAGCGGCCTTTATCCAGACTAATATAGTAGGCACCTATACGCTTCTGGAGGTGGCTCGTGCTTACTGGCAGGGCCTGAATGGCAAGCGAAAGGCAGCCTTTCGTTTTCACCATATTTCCACCGATGAAGTGTATGGTGACTTAGGCGAGGAGAGAGGAGTGAATAGTGAGGAGAATCCCTTACCCCTCACTCCTAACTCCTTACAAGCAAGCGAAGCGCAGCGATCACTCTTCACTGAGCAGAGCCCCTATGCGCCCAGCTCACCATACTCCGCCAGCAAGGCCAGTTCTGACCACTTGGTGCGGGCCTGGCACCGAACCTACGGCCTGCCAGTGCTGCTCACCAACTGCTCCAACAACTACGGTCCCTATCACTTTCCCGAGAAGCTGATTCCGTTGATGATTCTCAATGCCTTGGAGGGAAAAGCGCTGCCGGTGTATGGCAAGGGTGAACAGATTCGCGACTGGCTCTACGTGGAAGATCACGCTCGGGCGCTCTATAAGGTGGTTACCGAAGGCAGGGTAGGGGAGACGTACAATATCGGTGGCCACAACGAGATGCAGAATATTGAGGTGGTGCGTAGCATCTGTGAATTATTAGATGAGCTCGTACCCTCACACCTCACGCCCCATGCCTCACTCATTACGCACGTACCCGATCGGCCCGGGCACGATCTGCGCTATGCCATCGATGCCAGCAAGATTGAGCGCGAACTGGGTTGCTGGCCACGGGAAACGTTCAAGTCGGGTATCCGCAAGACCGTCCAGTGGTATCTCGACAACTTGGAATGGTGCCGGCGGGTACAGGATGGCACCTATCAGCGCGAGCGGCTGGGGACAGGTCGCTCAGTACTCGTTGTGGAGTAGTATTCGACATGGCTCTTTCAGCGCGAATCAATCAGTTGCTAGCCCCAATGGGGCTGAAACTTCAGCGTATGCCGGATACATTTCCGCTGAACCAGGCGCCATCGCGAAATGCGGGCCATCAGGTGGAGCTTATTGGGGCCTCTGGGGTTGGAAAGTCCTACATCTATGGACAGTTGAACTCACAGCTAACAGGCGACTGGTTGTCTAGAAGGCAGATAAATAAGTACTGCATTCACCGAAGAAATTTATTTAAGGTAGTAGAAGGTAGAGATACAGCTCTGTTGGAATACTTGCTCTGCAAGAAGCATGAGTTTATCTGGAGCCAAGACATACCTCTATGGCGTAAGCAAAGGCTCTATAAATATTGCGGAGACTTGTTGTCCAAAGATGCCTTTATCCGGGATCTATGCTTCAAGACCCAAGGTTTGTTTATAGATGAAGGAGTGCAGCATAATTTTAGCAGTGAGTTGCTTGCCTGGCATACCCAATATTCCAGCCAAAACGCCAAGGATATGCAGCGTCTAAAAGATTTTATGAAAGGGCGAAGCGTAATACTGGTGGATGCTTCTGTTGAACACATCATGAGCAACCTGAAAAAACGCCATACGCAACTGCAGGGGAAAGCGATGAACGACTGGGTGGCGTGGATGACAGAAGAGGATATTTTTTCGAAAATAAGCAAAGCAAAAGAAAGTAAGCGGCGTTGGTTAAATGTTGCCAAAACGCTGGGTACGGCCACACTCGAGCTGGATGCCAGCGGGAAAATGAGCGTTAATGAACGCAAGCTGGCGGATTTCCTTAAGTCGATACTGCAGGAAAAGGAGTGAGCCTCATATGAAAGGGATCATTTTGGCCGGCGGCTCCGGCACCCGCCTCTATCCCATCACCATGGGCGTTTCCAAACAGCTGCTTCCGATCTACGACAAACCGATGGTCTACTACCCCCTCTCGGTACTGATGCTGGCGGGCATTCGCGACGTGCTGATTATCACCACGCCTGAAGATCGGGCCAACTTCGAGCGCCTGCTGGGCGACGGCAGCCAGTTCGGCATCCACCTGAGTCATGTCGAGCAGCCCAGCCCTGACGGCTTGGCCCAGGCGTTTATCATCGGCGAGGCATTTATTGGTGAGGACAGCGTCTGTCTCGTGTTGGGTGACAACATCTTCTATGGACAAAGCTTTTCGCCCAAGCTCAAACAGGCTGCTGCCCGCTCCAGCGGGGCTACCGTATTCGGCTATCAAGTCAAGGATCCTGAGCGCTTTGGGGTAGTGGAGTTCGACGCCAATAAGCGTGCCATCTCCATAGAAGAAAAACCCACGATACCCAAGTCGCACTATGCCGTGACCGGGCTCTACTTCTACGACAATGACGTGATCGAAATTGCCAAGCAGGTGCAGCCCTCTCACCGTGGTGAGCTGGAGATCACCAGTATCAACCAAGCCTATCTCGAGCGCGGTGACCTCAAGGTGGAACAGCTCGGACGCGGTTTCGCCTGGTTGGATACCGGCACCCACGAAAGCCTGCTGGAAGCCGCCCAGTTCGTGGAAACCATCGAGAAGCGCCAGGGCTTCAAGATCGCCTGCCTGGAAGAGATCGCCTGGCGCAACGGCTGGATGAGCACCGCCGAGCTGCTGGCCGCCGGTGATTCCCTGGCCAAGAACGGCTACGGGAAATATCTCCTATCCCTGGTGGAAAATAAATAAGCCCTCCTGATCACCATTACCGAACGTTTGGCCCGCTATGATTCCAGTGACCAAGCCTTATCTGCCCAGCCGTGAAAAGCTCGATCGCTATATTGATGGCATCTACGAGCGTGGTTGGCTGACCAACAACGGCCCGCTGGTGCAGGAGCTGACCCGGCGCCTGGAGGAGTATCTAGGTGTCGAAAACCTGCTGCTGGTCAGCAACGGCACCCTGGCACTACAGATTGCCTATCGGGCACTCGGCATCAGCGGCCAGGACTCGCCGGTTGAAGCCATCACCACACCCTTTACCTTTGTGGCCACCGCCAGCTCGTTGAAGTGGGAAGGGGTGAAGCCGGTGTTTGTGGATATCGACGCCGAAACCTGGTGCCTGGACCCGGCCCTGATCGATGCCGCGATTACTCCCCGAACCCGAGCCATCGTGCCAGTGCATGTTTTCGGCAACGCCTGCGAGATGGAGGTGATTGATGAGATTGGCCGCCGGCACGGCCTGAAGGTGGTCTACGATGCCTCCCACGCCTTCGGGGTGACCTACAAGGGTGACAGCCTGCTCAAGTATGGCGATGCCGCGACGCTTAGCTTCCACTCCACCAAGCTGTTTCACACTATCGAGGGCGGTGCCATTGTCTTCAAGCGCAAGGAAGACTTAGTGCGTGCCAAGAAGATGATCAACTTTGGTATCACTGGGTCTGATAGCATCGAGGATCTGGGTATCAACGCCAAGATGAATGAATTTCAGGCGGGGATGGGGCTGTGCGTGCTGGACGAGATCGAAGAGAATCTGCAGGGCAGAGCAAAGGTATGGCAAGCCTACGAAATGGCTCTGAAAGGAAAAGTGCAGCTTCAGTATCGCCACGCGGAGGCAAGTAATAACTACTCTTATTTTCCTTTGGCAGTTAAATGTAAAGACTCAGTCAATGAGTTGATGACTAGGCTCAAAGAAAATGGAGTGATGGCCAGAAGGTATTTTTATCCATCATTACACGAAGTAGGGGTCTTTCCAGACAGCGATCAAGTGAAGGCTGCGGAGGATATATCCCGAAGAGTGGTTTGCTTACCCATATATACGAAATTTCCTGACAGGGGAAAAACTGCAGTCATCAGCGCCTGTCAGAGATTGGTTGACAAAGGAGTGAAAGGAAGTCAATAGAAGTACCTTTAGTGAAAGCTAGCGTTTCGATAGGTTGTCATTAATCCAATGAAACATGAGATATCGTCAATAATATATAATACTGCTGCATATTTGTTCATGTGATTTCAGGGTTAAAGTGGCCTAATGGAAGTGAGGTGTTATCCAGTTTGACTTTCTGCGAATGTCGTTGGAATGGATCCTATGATTATTAAAAAGTTTGCTCATATTGGTATGCCGAAAACCATGACATCAGCTTTTCAAGATTCTTTTTTTGGCTGCCATGAAGACATTTACTTTCTAGGCGTTGGCGTAGAAAGTTTGATTGATTATGTTAGTGATGATGTTAACATAATATTTGACACCCTCATACCATATTCATCAGAAAGTTTTTATGAAGCTAATAAATGTAGTTACAAAGATAAGTTGAGTAGCCAGTTTGAATATGCTGAAAATAATAAAAAGATATGGGTGGGAGTGTCAAGCGAGTGGCTTGGATTTAATTTTACGCCGGAAATGGCGGATCCGGAACTAAAAATAAGGCGCCTATCTGAGTTTATGGGAAGGGATTGCAAAATAATTTTTGTTATAAGAAATCAGTGGTCTTTTTTAAAATCGCTATACGCAGAGCTTGTGAAAATTGGGTATTCAGGCAGTTATTTAGAATACTGTTCTTACCTTTGGAATTTTAGAGATAGAAGCTCATTGCCAGATTTTCTTTACGACGTACAATACGAAAGGCTTTGTAAATATTTTGAAGAAACAAATATCAATGTATTACCACTTGAGAATTATCGCAATGCAAGTGGGAAGCTGTTCGAGATTAATGGGAAAATTCATATAATTGAGGAGTTATGCAGGATTTTGGAAATCGACTATCCTGGGAATTTAACAATTCCTTGCGTTAACCCGTCACTTAATGGAGCTGAAGTGGTTAAAAAATTGAAATTAAACAAGAAGTATCGACACGACTTTGGTAATTTTATTTTTGAACCGTCGAATATACATCGAAGCCGTAAGCAGTTAGAAAAAAATCAGCAAATTGGAATTGCTGATTATTTTGCTGACGTCAAGATAAAAAGGATGTTGATTGGCTTAGCTAGAGAGCAAGCTAAGCTAAGTTGTGAGATGCATGATTTTAATCTTCCGGAGTTCTTGAGTGAAAAGCTCAATGGTATCTTTTACGCCTCAAATCAAAAATTTCAAGATTTGTCGGGAATCAAGCTGCCCGCTGAATATTTCCAATTAAAATGTACTGAAAACTGAAAGATAACGCACTCCATAACAAAAGCCCAATATGGGTTGTTGTGGCCCCATGCTGACACCGTCTCTCATGCACCATTTAGCGATCATTCCCGACTTCCGCCAGAAGTGGAAAGTGAAGCATCAGCTGTCGGCTATCCTGTTTTTGATGGTATGTGCGGTGATCTGTGGTGCTGAGGGTTGGGAGAAAATCAAGGATTTTGGTCACGTGAAGCTGGATTTTCTGCGTCAGTACGGCGATTTTGAGCAAGGCGTGCCGAGTCATGACACCCTGGAGCGTGTCATGGCGCTGATCAATGCCAAGCAGCGGCAGAAGGCGTTTGCTGACTGGATGAAGGTGTGCCATGACGTGACGGAAGGCGCCATTGTCACGATTGATGACAAATCTCGCTGCGTGGCTCATATTGCTGAGGAAAAGACAAGGCCGCCATCCATATGGTCAGCGCCTTCAGTACGGCCAATGGTGTGGTGATGGGGCAAATTAAAACAGACAGAAAGTCAAATGAGATCACCGCGATACCTGAGCTGCTTACGCTGTTGGACCTTAATGGCTGTCTGGTAACCATCGATGCGATGGGCTGCCAGTAAAAGATCGCCCATGAGATCTGTTAGCAGGGTGCCGACTACCTGCTCTCATTTTGCTAGGAAGGCGAGGGTGCCCCAAATGAAGCCGCCGTGGTGCGTCACTATATTATTTCCGCGAAGCTGACAGCCCAGTAGCTGGGTAAAGCTATCCGCCAGCACTGGAAAATTGAGAATAGGTTGCATTGGTGCCTGGACGTAGCCATGTGCGAAGACGGTTGATGAATCCACTGCGGTCAAACCGGTCAAACTGCAGAGAATCTGGGGAAGGATGCTCCATATATTGCGTTGGATTACCAGAAAGGTAATACTAAATTCAAGAGTGGCATTCGGGTAAAACAGCAGAAAGCAGCGCTGAGCGAGGTGTATCTGGCGCATGTTCTCGTCGCTGTGAGTGTTTTCATGCGTTCTCCATGCCTAAACCGTGACATCGCTAAACCGGCACTTTTGTCACGAGTTTCGTGAAACGCGATTTTCGACAAAAATGCCGACTTGAGTCCTCTAGAGGCCTGCGGGGAAAGGTGGCAAAAATGCCGGCCCAGCGGCAAGATTTCCGGTGATTCCATGAAGCAACGAATAACCAATTTTTGAGTCTGACTAAATTATCTGGGGGCGCGTACAAGGAGTGACTGTGTATAATTCTTATGGAGAAAAATTACCCTGGCCCGTCGTGATGCGGGTACCTGAGAAAACCGTTGTTGCGATTGTCTCCTTGGCCGTCGCGAGCGCATGGTTTGTTTTTTTCCTGGTAGATGTTGCCCGGGTGCTTGAGCTTCCCGGCGGATATCCGGCTTGGCTGATGCTGTTTAACGACAGGCCTGTTGAATGGATGCAGTGGCTCCTTCAAGGGGCTGCGATCATGGTAGCGGGATTCGTCGCCGGGCGGATTTCCAGGCCGGAAGATGCGGGACTGAGAACCTTCCTTCTTCTTCTGGGGTTCGGACTGGCACTGATGCTGTTCGAGGATGCTGGTGACGCTAGGCACGTCATCAGCGCTATCGCCCGCGAAGCTTATGGGGACATAATTTTAGGTCTACCAGTGCGGACAGTGATAGATGTCCCGTATTTCATGATCATTGCTGCCCTTCCTGTCGCCGCTATTATAGGATTCGGACGCCATGCATGGCGCGCAGCACACGCTCGGCCCTATGTGCTGACCGCATATGGTTTGTACGGACTCGCAGGAGCAGCTTCCGGGGTACGTCATCTCGGCGATCTCTACATCACTATAGGCAGTACGGTTGATCGCCTGCTGCTCGCAGGACGCTTCCCCGTACCCGAAGGAATGACGCAAGATAGAGCGCATTTCCTCCTTGTAGACAGTCTCATTGAAGAGTCAATAGAGACAATCGCCGCAGTCTGTATGCTAGCAACAATGCTGGCCATCGGTCGCTGCATTCGTGAGCACAGCCTTATCCCCCGTGTCTGAGCATTGCATGCACGCTGCACCGGAGGTCGTGCCGGGTCAGTATCGCCAGGTAGGCGATGTCTTTCGTACAGCCCGCGTAATTTATCACGGCCTTGGTATAGCGGCTGATCGTACGCTTTCGGACGATCGAGCACTAGCACTTGCGGGCTTTCCTGCAGCAACGATGCCGATGCCCGCAAGGTGCTGGAGGTATTGCCCAAGCGCTTTGGCCTGACCCTGCACCCGACCAAGACCCGGCTGGTGCGGTTCCGACCGCGTCCTGGACAACGTGCCGAGACCTTCGACTTCTTGGGCTTCACTCACTACTGGGGGGAAGTCCGCGCAATCCCCCGGCCCCTACTCGATTGAGAATGGAGATGGTTGAGAGAGCCTGATTTTTTCACTTTGATTTTAACCATGGGTTATGATTTTTCAGAAAACAGATTTCCTAAAATTAATGTTCTATCCAGTAGAAAGGCTGCTCGTAAAGTTTCAAGTGAGGTGCTTGTATGGAATATGATCATAAAGAATATCCGAAGCTGGTTGGTGGTAAAGATTACTGGGCGCAAGTAAAGCGTACTGTAAATGGTCAACCTGTGAGTGAATTAGATATTGATATGATCACGACAGCTATTCGCAATGGCTTGCGATTGAAGCTTGGAAGCCAAGATCAGCTGTTGGATTTGGGCTGCGGCAATGGTGCCCTTACCCACCTTCTCTATGACAGTGTTTATGGCGTTCTAGGTGTAGATTTTTCCGAATATTTGATTCAGGTGGCACAGCGTGATTTTCAAATTCCGGGAAAGTTTGAATATCAACTGATGGATGTGTGTCAATATTTGCGTAGTGAGCCGCAGTCTGAACGGTTCAATAAGGTTTTGATGTATGGTTGCTTTTCCTACTTTCACAATGCACAGAATGTTCTTGCTCTTTTGCGGCAGCGTTTTACATCAGTTGAGCGGGTTTTTATTGGTAATATACCTGATTTAAACAAGGCAGAAGAGTTTTATTATAAGGGTCTTCCCAGTCTAGAGGAATTGCGCGATCCTGAAAGTAAACTCGGTGTGTGGTGCACCGAAGACGAATTTATTAGCTTGGCTAAACAGGCTGATTGGCAAGTTGAGTTTAGACGTATGCCAGCCAGTTTTTTTGCAAGTCATTATCGCTATGATGTGGTACTCACTCCAGCATGACGAATACGGTATGTTAATCATAAAAATCAGAGGGGCACTTATCTGGCTATTACCTGATTCCGTGAAGCCAGCGCCGACACTTCCCCTATCACCGCCAGCGGGCATTTTTTGACCTCCGATTCCGTCTCAACCGCCGAATGCATATCGGTGATGGCCGACCATGGCGGTGTCGACCGGGGACAGCAGCCCGTTTTGACATGCATTTCTACCCGCCGGGCATAGTGAGACTGGCTGCCGGTGACCGTCAGCCTTCTTCGTGGTGCCTTTGTCCGACAGACGAACAGCATGGCGTGCCTCGGGGATAGCGCAAGCGGCTTCGCAGGGTGTTCAATACCGTCATGCGTCCGATGTCCTGCCCGAAGTCGAGGATGACCTGCCGTGCCTTGTGGGTTAGGCTCGAGTTGGAGGTGAAAACTTCATTAGCTTTTCTAAAAAGTTGTATAAACACAGGTTGAGGAAGAAGAAGCGCCGGTAGCCCTGCTTAATTGACCAGGAGTTGGCCCAACTTCACTGCATGCCACACTGCTTAGCTGTATGCAAACTTTTCTGGTGTTTAGTATTGGCTATATTGGTATTGGCCCAATAAAGAGAAGGTTTTATGAAAGGAAAAAATAAAGTAGCGATAATGCAGCCTTATTTACTTCCATATATTGGTTATTGGCAACTAATGAACGCTGTTGATGTGTTTGTGATATATGATAATATTGAGTTCACAAAAAAAGGATGGATACATAGGAATCGCTATCTTTCAAATGGAAAACCTAGGTTTTTTTCACTCCCACTTAAAAAAGCGCCAGATCATCTTGATGTTATTGAACGTAAGATATCAGATAATTTTCCAGAAGAACGAGATAAGTTAATAAGAAGAATCGAGGGGGCCTACAAAAAGGCCCCATACTTTGAAGAAATTTATTTCTTATTCCGATCTTGCATGGCTTCAGAAGATGATAATTTATTTTATTTCATAAAGCACTCCATTAGTATGATAAAAGAATATTTGGGTATTGGCGCAAAAATTGTAGTGTCTTCGAAAATCATGCATGAAAACGACCTTAAAGGTCAAGATCGTGTCATACAGTTATGCAAACAATTGAACGCATCCCACTACATAAATTTAATTGGCGGAGCTGCTTTGTATAAAAAAGAAGATTTTAATAAAAATTATATAGATATTTGTTTTCATGAGTCAAATAACATTACGTACAAGCAGTTTAGCAATGAGTTTGTTCCTTTCCTTTCTATAGTTGATGTTTTGATGTTTAATGGATGTTGTAAAACAAAGGAAATGTTAAAGGAAATGACATTGAAGTGATTGTGTGAGCCACAGCCATAGACACTCGGCTGGGAGTCGCTACGCTGCGGAGCCTGTCAACATAGATGACACATGAAATGGTTCTGGCTCTTTAAAATCCTGCTGCCTGCGGCACCGGATCCCTCTCGGGATTCAGATGCACTACCTCTGGCAGGCTGAGGTTTCGAATGTCACCCGACCAACGCTCTGGGTGACGCTGCTTCGCTGCCTCGAAGACCTCCCGGCGCTGCGCCAGGATGGCTTTGGCCTCACCGTTATGACGCTGGCTCGGCGTGACGTAGCGAAGGGCGCTGTGCCGGTGTTCGTGGTTGTACCACTCGGTGAATTGCTGGACCCACTCCTGGGCTTCGGTCAGTGTCGCGAAGCCGTCGACGGGAAAGCCCGGCCGGTACTTCAGCGTCTTGAAGGCCGACTCGGCGAAGGCATTGTCGTTGCTGACCCTTGGCCGGCTATACGACGGGGTGATGCCCAGATCGTAGAGCTTCTCCAGGAAGGTCGCCGCTTTCATCGGGCTGCCGTTATCTGAGTGCAGAATCAAGGGCTTGTGACGATCAGTGAGGTGCTCTCGCCAGCAGGCCTTCTTGATCAGCTCCGCGGCCAGCTCTCCGGTTTCCGTCTCGTAGACCTCGTGCCCAACGATCTTGCGGCTGAAGACATCCATGATCAGGTACAGGTACCACCAGGTACCGCGTGCTGGGCCCGGCAACCAGCTGATATCCCAGCACCAAAGCCGGTTTGGGGCCGTGGCTTGGTGCGTAGTCGGAGAGCGCTTGCGCTGCGGGGCCTGCTGTCGGCCCCGGTGGTGTTGTTGGTCGTATTCATGAAGCACTTGTCAACGTCAGTGAAGGTAGACCGTATTTCGTCACTCAGATTGTCCGGTTTTTGTCAGTGCTCTTTCATCGGAACCGACTCAGGGTCGTGTGAGGGCGCGTCCTCCTTCGTGGTGGGTGTGGTCACCAGGCCAGCGCGTCGCTTGTCTTTCAGCCGGTAGCTTTCACCCTTGATGTTCAGCGTGGTCGAGTGGTGCAGCAACCGATCCAGGATCGCCGTGGCAATGACCTGGTCGCCAAAGATCTCACCCCAGTCCATGAACGACTTGTTCGAGGTGAGGATGGTACTGGCCCGCTCGTAGCGCCGATTGATTAAACGAAAGAACAGGCTGGCCTCTTCGCGGGTCATGGGCAGGTAGCCCATCTCGTCGAGCACTAGCACCTTAGGGTAGGTCAGCTGCTGGAGCTGGCGATCCAGGCGATTCTCCTGCCGTGAGCGCATCAGCGTGCTGACCAGCCGGTCCAGGGTCATGAACAGCACGCGGTGGCCGGCTTCGGCGGCTTTCACCGCCAACGCCACTGCGAGGTGCGTTTTCCCTACCCCGGGCGGGCCAAGCAGCACCACGTTTTCGCCGCGTTCGACGAAGCCCAGGCCGGCCAGATCGCGCACGATCTTGTGGTCGATGCTGGGCTGGAAGCTGAAGTCGAACTGCTCCAGGGTCTTGATCCAGGGGAGCCGAGCCTGCTTCAGGCGCGACTCCAGTCCTTTCTGATGACGGCCGCCCCATTCCTGGGCAAGGGCCTGCTCGAGGAACTCGCGGTAGTTTAGGTCCTGCTTGCTGGCGTGCTCGCAGAGGCTGTCGAGCGAGGCCTGCAGGTGCTCCATCTTCAGGCGGCTGAGCAGCTGTTCCAGGGCCATCACAGCACCTCCTCGTAGACGCTCAGGTCACGCTGCTGAACGGAGAGGGTCTGCTGCCACAGCGCGGCATGGTGCTCCGGTATGGTGCGCCATCCGGCCTGTGGCGTCTGGAGGCGATGCTGAGCGATCCGGTCACCGACTGGGGTGTAAACGCTCAGCTCATCATCCAGGCTCAGCCGGATCACCACGGCCTGCCCGCAGTAGCCGTCGGGCACGCTGTAGCGGTTGCCACGCACCTCGATGTAGCCGTCCCACCCGACCTGGCGCAGATCGTGGTAACGGGTATCGAAGTCCGTTGCCGGCGGCGCCTGGAGGGCCTCCAACTCGGCGGTAAAGCGCTCTGCCGGGGTTTGCCGGAACTGGCGTAGCGGCCGCTGATCGGCCACGCGCTCCAACCATTGCTGGAGCAGCTGGTTGAGATGGGCATAGTTCTCGAACTGCCGGTAGCGCTGGAAGAAGTGCTGCTTCACGTAGCCCACCATGCGCTCGGTCTTGCCCTTAGTCCGCGGACGATGCGGTCGGCACGCCTTGGGGGCGAAGCCGTAATGATTGGCCAGCTGCAGGAAGCCGGCGTTGAAGATCACCCGGTGGTCGCGGTTATGCTTGAGCACCGCAGCCTTCTGGTTATCGACCAGCACTGTGCGCGGCACGCCGCCGAAGTGGCGGAAGGCTTGGACCAACGCCTCGTAGGTATGCTCGGCATCCTGACTGGGTGCCGCCCAGGCATGAAAACGGCGCGAATAGCCCAGCGTGTTGACCGCAAAATTGACCTTGCAGCGCTCACCGGCCACCACCGTCTCGATCTCGCCCCAGTCATGTTGCAGCTGGAAGCCGGGCGGGGTCTCGAAGCGCACGGTCTGCTTGCTGGGCCGTAAGGCTCGCTTGGGCTGGATGTACATCCGCACCATGGTGCTGCCGCCCGGATACCCCTGCTCGCGGATCAACTGAAAGATCACCTCGGCGTTCCAGACGTTATCGGCCAGCAGCTGATCGATGATTGGCTTGTAGGGATCCAGCTTGCTCGCTCGTGGCCTGGCCGGTCGCCCAGTCGGTGCCTCCTCGCGGGCCAGGTGACGCCGCACGGTGCGTTCAGAACAGCCGATTTGGTGAGCAATATCCACGAGGTGAGCGCCTCGCTGGCGAAGTTGCTTTATCATGAGAAAGTCCTCTCGGCTCAGCATGGCCAGGTCTCTTGTAGGCTTCGTCACCAACAAGGGAAGGCCATGCGGGTCGGGGGGACAATCTGTTTTGACAATTTACGGTCTTATAGCTCTGACGCCGACACACTCGATACATCGTCGACTCAGAGGCCAGGTAGCAGCCTTTGTCCGCCTGATCGGCCACGATGAAGGCCGGAGGGCGACTCCGATACTCCGGGGCGTTGCACAGCGCCACGATCGCCTCTCGCTCCTCAGGCGACAGCTTGTTGGCTGGTTCCGGGCGATCGGCATCGGGACGGCGATCCGCCGTCACCTCGCCTTCCGCGACCCAGCGGTAGTAGGTCCGCACATTGATGCCCATCACCTGACAGGCCTTGACCAGCCGAGCACCGTCACGCTGGGCGTCTTGCACCAGGGTCACAATGCGCTGGCGATCCGGGAGGCTGGTCAGTCGTCCTCGTCGTTGGTCGTGCCCCAGATCGCCTCTGCCTTTTTTGACAGGGCCAGCAACGCCGCCGTCTCGGCGAGGGCCTTGTCCTTGCGATGCAGCTCGCGCTCCAACTTGCGGAGCCGCTTCTGCTCCGCCTTACGCGTCTGTCGAAGCTGCTTGGCCTGCGCTGCCGCATCGTCGTTGGCGTTCATGCAGGCATCCCGCCAAGCCTCCACCTGCTCGGGGTAGAGCCCACGCTCGCGGCAATAGGCGCTGAGTTCGGCCTCGTTCATCGGGGCCGTCTCCAGGACGATCTGGAACTTCTCCTGGCTGGTCCACTGATCGGGCTGGGTGGAACGTGATGGCAAAACCTGTCCTCGTGCTCTGGCCTGTTTCCGCCAATTGTAGAGGGTTGTCGCTGTGATGCCTTCCTGCTCGGCCAGTTCCGGGATGGTCATGCTCATGGGCGGCGCCATCTTCTTGAGGATGGCTTCCTTACGCTCTGCGGGGTAACGCACGTTGATCACCTCTCAATCCGTTTAGGTGACAACTACGTTGACGTATAGGGGCTGCAGGTAACCACCGACCAGGAGGGTCCCAGCATACTATCGAATGGAGATTGGGGACGGACGGATCAGACGCTATGCGGCGGAACGGATAGTCAATGTTCGTGGGGGGCTCAGGATTTAATCCAGATTATGATTATAGAGATGCTCCGCTTGTTAAAAATAAGTGGAAGACAAATTTTTGCAATGTTATGGGGAAAAGGTGACCTTTAGATGCTTCAGGATAAAACGCTTTATGGAGTATTCTGGAGTTTTTTTGAGCAGCTCCTTAGCCGTGGTATTAGCATTATTGTAACACTTCTGCTTGCGAGATTTCTGGTGCCAGAAGATTTCGGTCTGCTGGCCATGATGACGGTTTTTATCGCCATTGCCACGGCCTTGATGAATTCCGGTATCAAGCAAGCGATAATTCGTAAGCCCAATCCCGATGATGCTTACTTGAGTACTGCCTTTTACACTAACCTTGTGTTGGGGGTTATAGCCTATAGCCTTCTGTTCGCTGCGTCTCCGTCTATTGCAACCTTCTATGAAGAGCCTCGCCTCACGCTTCTTATCCGAGTGACTGGTGTCGTAGTCCTGATCAACGCCTTTCAGGTGATTCAGATCGCGATACTTAGCCGAGATCTGAATTTCAAGATGCAGATGAAGGCTAGCGTGCCGGCTGCCCTGATCTCAGGTGTTGTGGCCGTCATATTGGCCTATACGGGGTTTGGCGTTTGGGCACTGATAGCTCAGACGCTCCTTAGCGCACTGCTCATCGTGCTGATCTATTGGTGGGTTCAGCCTTGGCGGCCAAAAGCAGTATTTGATATGGCATCTTTAAAGGAGATGTATAACTTCGGGTATAAACTATTTATTGCTAGTTTTTTTAGTGCAATCTCAAACAATATCTATGTACTCGTGATTGCAAAGCTTTTTTCAACCTCCATTGCTGGGCTATATTTTTTCGCAGATAAGCTCAAGGAGCTTGTCGTCAAACAGATGGTTTCTTCGATTCAAAGAGTTACATATCCTGCCCTTTCAACCCTGCAAAACAATAATCAAAAGCTAAAAAGTGGCTATCGACAAGTATTGAAAGTCACAGCGTTTGTTCTTTCTCCTGCTTTATTTCTTCTCGCTGCTTTGGCCACGCCATTGTTCGACCTTCTTTTTCCAGAGAGCTGGCAGCCTGCTGCACTTTATTTTCAAATCATGTGCATAGTAAGTGTGTTATACCCAATGCATGCAGTCAATTTAAACATACTCAAAATTAAAGGCAGGACAGACTTATACCTTTTCTCAAATATCTTTAAAAAAATCACTCTGTTTTTAATTCTCTTTATTTCATATCGATATGGGATTGTTGGGATTTTGATTGGACAAGGAATTCAGTCTCTTGTTGCATACCTTCCAAACTCATGCTTCTCTAGCAAGCTGATTGGCTATAATCATAAAGAGCAAATTTCTGATATATTGCCAAGTCTTAGTGTTGCGGCAATGGTAAGCCTAGTTGTATTTTGGCTACAGCCACTGTTTTCTATGCACCCTTTGATCAGCCTTTTTGTATTCGGCAGCATGGGAGTGGCGCTGTATCTATTGCTGGCCAAACTACTGAAATTGTCTGCCTATCAGTTGGCTGAGAGAATGATCCGTAAACGCCTACCTAGCCGCGTCAAAGCCGCTTGACACCTGGTTTGGATTCTGAACTATGGAACTACCCATAAAATTACCTGAAACGCTTCGCAGTGAAGAAAAAATCATTGCGACCTGGAAAGGTGATATCATCAACCCTTTGGTGAGTGTTCTTTGTATCACCTATAATCACGCACTTTATATTGAAGATGCGATCAAGGGGATTTTGACTCAGGAAACTGACTTTCCGGTCGAGGTGTGGATTCATGATGATGCCTCAACAGATGGGACAAGGGAGATTGTAGAGAGTTATCAAGAGCGTTACCCGAGAGTCATCAAAACAATTTTGCAAGATGAAAATCAGTATTCTAAAGGTGTAAATATAGGCTCAATTTTAAGCAAGCACTGTTCTGGAAAATATATTGCACTCTGTGAAGGTGATGATTATTGGATTTCTAAAGATAAGCTAAGTAAGCAAGTGGCTTTCTTGGAAGAATACCCTCAGGCAGGTATGGCTTTCCATGCGGCATACAAAATAAGCGAAATTGATGGTTCGTGTAAGGTTGTAGGCAGGCACTCTGCAGATCAAGTAAAACTTTTTTCGGAAATCTTAAGCGCTGGTGGTGGTGGTGTGCACACAGCAAGTATTGTTTATAGAGCTGACTTGCAGGAAACAATTAACCACTTAAAAATATATTGCCCAGTTGGTGATTTGGTTATTCAGCATGTTAGCTCTCTGTTTAACTATGCTATTTATTCTAACAAATTCATGAGTGTGTATAGAACAGATGTATTAGGTTCATGGAGCAAAAGGAAAACCACTTCGGCTAGTAGAGTTGCTTTCCATAAAAAGCTTCTTAATTATTATGACAACCTTGAAAAGTTATGCTTGGAGTCAAATAAAGACACCTTTCATGTAAAAAGAAGAAAAGTAGTTGTAAACCTAAGCGCTATAAAGTACTCGATAAAAAAAATGGATATTGTACTTGGTAGCTGTTCATTTTTATTTTTGATAAACTCATGTTATAGGTGCATAATTAAAAAATAATGTCTGATTTTCTGTTAAGCTTTTGGATTGGCAATGATTAAGGATTCATTAATAATAATAACTCCTAAGACATATGATGGTGGTGCTGAAAATGTAGCAGCACGACTTTCTCGTCATTTTTCAAATTCTCATGAAGTAAGTGTGATATCTTTTGATTGCTCACGCAGAGACTATGAATACAGCGGTAAAGTGTTAGATCTTAAGTTAACCAAAGAGGTAGGTCTAGTTAAAAGATTGATTGTCATAATGAAGGCGGTTTTTAAAATTTCGCATCATAAAAAGTTAATAAAACCAACAGCTTCAATTAGTCTCATTGGGTATCCTAATCTGACTAATGTGCTTTCACGTAAAGGTGAGCTATGCATCGTATCGGTTCGCACCTATATACGGCGCTCTCCCTCGATTATCAAACATACTATCCAGAAATTTTTTTTTAATAAGGTGTATAATCGCGCTGACAAGGTGGTGGCGATTTGTGAAGGGGTAAGAAAAGACCTAATCGAGTACTATGGTGTTGATGCTACGAAAGTAAAAGTCATCTACCCTTATTTTGATGTAGCAAAGATACAGAAAAAAAGCCTTGAGCCAGTCGAAGCGGGGTGGCGAGAGATTTTTAAAAAGCCAGTAATTATTACTGCTGGACGCCTTACTTACGATAAGGGTCAGTGGCATCTTATCAAGGCATTTGCTTTGGTGAAAGCTGAAATACACAATGCCGTACTAGTTATTCTTGGGCGGGGTGAAATGGAGGACGACCTTAAAAAACTTGCAGAGCGGACTGGCTACGGTAGCGACATCCATTTCATGGGGTATCGAGATAATCCATTTAAATATATTCGAATGGCCAAAGTATTTGCATTCCCTTCACTAATTGAGGGGTTCGGAAATGCGCTCGGAGAATCTTTGGCATGTGGAACTCCAGCTGTAGCTGCTGACTGTGATGTCGGTCCACGAGAAATTTTGGCTCCAGAAAGTGATCCGCATCTCAAAGCTAATTCTATTGAAGCCTACCCCGCAGGCTTTCTTATACCTGCATTTGATGACCACTGTGATCTTCAGTCCATAAAACCAGTACTTAGCGAACGACACATGGCTAATGCACTACTCTATATCTTACAGGACAATGCTCTGAGAGGAAAGATGTCAAAGGCTGCAAAGATGCGTGCAATGTACTTCGATACTTCTAAAGTAACTGAGGAGTGGGATGCTCTCTTGTCATTTGATAAAATTAAAATTTAAATCACATAAGTCGGTGCCGAAGATTTTTAAGTAGTAGTCCGTATATTAAAAGGGCGCAGATGTTACGCTAATTTGCAAAAGTAACGCTGGGGAAAGTGGAATGGGATAAATTAAATAAGCTTTGGGAGATTTGGTTAGGCACTCAGTAAAGTTCCAAAGCGTTTCATGACACTATATGAGTGGATGAGGTTAAGGAACACTATTTTAGTGACCGATCTGTCGATATGACGTTAGTGTTGACTGAATATTTTAAGCCTATTGTGCCGCTGGTGAAGGGGAGGGTGAGAGTAATATCACACTTCGGATAAAGGAGCGATGATTCATGGGAAAGGTTTTGCGTAAATATTTTTCCATATAAATATTAGTGCTTATATGTGAAGGTTTGTCAGAAAAAGTCATATCATGTAAATGCTTCTCTGCTCCCTTTTTTAGTTATTAATTTTTTACTCCTTCTTCCTTGTTGGGTCTTTTCTTCTCTTGGGGGTGTTATTGTTATTTGTTTTTGTCAGGCCTTTTTGAAAAAAACTATGAGGTAAGCGATGAAAATCATGCATGTCATTTCCTCCCCGGCAGCTGGTGGCGCAGAAGTATATGTCAAGGACCTGTCTAAAGCGATGGCTGATAAGGGGCATGAGGTGTTTGTTGTTTTTCTTGATAGGGCTTCTGAAGCTGGTCGTGCTCCCGAATTTGAAGCGTCGTTTCTTGCTCAGCTTGATGAGTACGGTGTTAGCTACGGTTTTCTGGGTAGTGCCTGCCGCAAGAATCCATTGAAGGGCATTGCTGGCCTTTATCGCTTTTGCCGTCAGTTCGAGACCGATGTTATTCATTCACATCTTTATTATGGAGCCATTTTTGCTAGCTTCCAGTTTGGAGTTCCTCATGTCTATACGCACCACAATATCAAGCTGAATGCAAGCCCTTTTATATATAGGTTTCTCGATATCAGAGCTTCCGCGTATGTTGGCATTTGCCATGCCTGCGTAAAGCTCTTACAGGGCGTCACAAAAAAAGAGGTCGTCAATATCAACAATGGCGTTGATGTTTCAAGAATTTTGCCAAAGCAACAATATTCACCCGGCAAGCCACTCCGAGTCGTTTCCGTTGGCAGGCTTTCGTTTCAGAAAAATCATGAGCTTCTATTTCGCTCGGTTTCCATGCTTGATGACTATAATTTTAATGTCACCGTTGCTGGGGAAGGTTCACAAAAAAATAGGTTGAAGCAGCTGGCTGATGAGCTTGGGATCGGCCAGAAGATTGAATTTATTGGAAACAGCAATAATGTCAAAAAACTCCTTCATGACAGTGATCTCTTTGTCATGTCATCCGCATGGGAGGGCTTGCCAATCGTGCAGATCGAGGCAACGCTGACGGGGTTGCCTGTTCTTGTTACCGATGTTGGCGGGTGTTCAGAAATCGTGGACAAAGTGGGGAATGGCTTGGTCGCCAAGGTGGAGCTCGATGATTACACTGAAAAGCTCAAACGGCTTATCGGCGATAGTTTGCTTCGCCTGAGGTTTCACAAGAACGCCTTGAAGAATTCCTTCCACTACACGGTGGATAATGCTGTAGACTCTCATCTTCAGCTCTATGGCCGAGTAACAAACCAGTCGCTTTCTCATGCTTGAAGTTTCGTTCGTTTTCATTCTTTTTGCCTTGGCAGGCGTTACTTGCCTCTGGCTGGGCCTGCGCCATGACTGGCTGCTCTGGCCACTGGTTGTTGCTTTTTTTTTCCGACTCTTTCTTTTTGTTCTCGACTATACGCGTGTCTTCCAGCCACCCGGCGCCAACCGTGATGCATCACGTTTCACGCGTCACTCCCTTGAATACGCCGTTCTTGAATGGCCTGCACTGCTGGACCGTTTGCCACTTTTTAGTTCCAGCTTTTACCCGTGGCTGGGGGGTGTGATACAGAAAGTTGTGGGTGAATCTCATCTTTTTCTGCTTGCTACAAATTTTTTCTTTGGGCACTTGGTTGTCGCCTGTACCGGGATCATCTGCTACCAGCTGTGGGGAAAGCGCGCCGCTATTCTGGCTGCCATGATTATGGCGCTCTATCCCTTCGGTGCATTCAACTCGGTCCTCGCCCTGCGTGAAGAAGTTTCCATCATGTTCTTTCTTATGGGTCTTTACTTCTATATCCGTTGGGTGGGGGGTAAGTCTGCATTGGGTCTTTTGTGGGGTGGCTTGCTGTTCGGCGTGGCCACGCTCTTTCACCCGGGGTGGGTGGCAGCGTTTGTGGGTGTGGCGTCTTACCTTGCCTACTTTCTATATCGCAACCTTTTCATTGACAGACCGCGCCTTGTCAGCCGGCTCTATGCCTTCAAGATGCTGCTGTCTATTAGCATGCTGGCATTTTCGCTGGGCATGGTAACAGTCGGCGGGGGTATCAGCCTGGGCAAGGGGATCGAGGTTGGTACGGATAGCGAGGGTGGCGTGGCCGGCGCTATCCAGGAACGCTTTACCGGCGAGGCGTCGGGTGGCTCTGCCTACCCTGGCTTTGTTGCCCAAGGCAATCCTTACACCCAACCCTGGTTGATTCCGGCGAGGATGATCTATTTCCATTTTTCCCCCTTTCCCTGGGATATCCGCAGCCCAAGGCAACTGCTGGGCCTTGTCTCTTCGGTGCTGTACATGTTCTTGGCCTGGCGGGTTTATCGTGGCTGGGCGCATCTGAAGTCACGCGATGAATGTTTGGCGCTGCTGTTGATCTTTGGTGCCATAACATTCGTGTTTGCCATTGGCGTCACCAATATTGGCACGGCGATACGCCACAAGACGAAGCTATTGGGGCTGTTCGTGATTTTGGCGGCCTCATCCTTCAGCCGATTTCACATTCAGCTCAAGGGGAAGTGATTCTTGGATATAATGATACTTGCCGGCAACGCTCGCTCATTGATCGCCAATCGGGGTGAGTTGATTCGTGACATACAAGTGGCCGGCCTTGACGTGGCCGCCGTTGTGCCCAGCGCTGACTATCTTCCTGAAGTTAACGAGTTGGGTATCCCTATCTACCGGGTGAAGATGGGGCGTACTGGCATCAATCCGCTGCATGATCTCAAGTATCTTCTGGCTCTGCGTGAGTTGCTGTGCAAGGCTATGCCTCGGGCAGTGTTCGGCTACACTATCAAGCCAGTGGTGTATGGCAGCCTGGCGGCCCGTATGGCGGGGGTGCCGCGCATCTATTCGATGATCACCGGCCTAGGCCATGTGTTTACCACCGAGAGCCCCCGTAACCGAAAGCTTCGTAAGATTATCGGTGTGCTTTATCGCCTTGGCCTTATGGCCAACCGCAAGGTGTTTTTTCAGAACCCGGATGACCTTCAGGAGTTCCTGGATCGCAAGATGTTGAAAGATCGCAGCAAGGCGGTACGCACCTACGGATCCGGGGTTGATATGCAGCATTTCTACCGCCAGCCATTGCCGGATGGCCCTGTCACCTTTCTGTTTATCGGCCGGCTGTTGAGCGAAAAAGGTGTAGCAGAACTTTGCGATGCGGCTCGTGAAGTTAGAGGCTATCACCCCGAGACTAGATTTGTAGCAGTTGGTCCATATGACCCTAACTTGCCACACTCCTGCGCGACTGATGATCTGAACCGTTGGGAAGCCGAAGGCGTGGTGGAGTTCGTAGGTGGCGTCAAGGATGTGCGGCCCTGGATTGCCCAGAGTTCGGTCTTCGTGCTCCCTTCCTATCGGGAAGGTACGCCCCGTTCGGTGCTGGAGGCCATGAGCATGGGGCGGCCCATTATTACCTGTGATGCACCAGGTTGCCGCGAGACAGTGGAGGAGGGTGTCAATGGTTTTCTGGTGGCGCCGCGCACTAGCCGACCTCTGGCCGAGGCCATGCACCGGTTCCTGGAGACCCCTGACCTCATCCCTCAGATGGGGGAAGCCTCCTGGCAGCGGGTGGCGCGCCATTACGACGTGCGCAAGGTCAACAAGGTCATCCTCGAGGCGATGGAGTTGATATGAGAGATCGGGCCAAACGGTTTCTCGATCTGGTGATCAGCGTCTTGGCGTTGTTCATGCTGTCTCCGTTGTTGTGGGGGGTAGCGTTGTGGATCAAGATGGACAGTTCGGGGCCGGTGTTCTTTTTGCAGCAACGCGTCGGTCTTGCCGGTCAGCCATTCCGTATCATCAAGTTTCGCACTATGGTTCATCGTGCGCCTGAGGAAATCGATCAGCACCGTGAGCGAGTGGTCAGCCAGGGGAATGATCCGCGTATCACCCGGGCCGGGCGCGGTATTCGTGCCACCAGCCTGGATGAGCTGCCGCAACTGCTCAATGTCCTCAAGGGTGATATGAGCCTGGTGGGCCCGCGCCCCGTGCTAGCGGAACAAATGGAAGTGGTGCCGCCCGGCTATATGAAGCGCTTCTCGGTACGGCCGGGGCTGACGGGGTTGGCTCAGATTCGTGGCCGACGCTGCCTAGGCTGGCTGCAGCAGCTTGCCCATGACGCCGAGTATGTCGAGAAGCGCAGTTTCGTTCTCGATCTGGGCATCATGCTGCAAACGATCAAGGTGGTGGTGCTCGGCAGTGGTCTCTACGGTGGCAAAGCGCTCAACTGGCGCACCTACCGCAATAGCCTGGCAGGGCGACCGCCAGCCGATGTAGATGTCGAACAGGCTATGGCTGAGGCGGGTAACAGGGCTAATGATAGGGATGCCACATCATGAGCCAGCTGAACCTGATGATGATCACCGGTAGTCCCGAAGTGGCGGCATTCATCGAGCGCCACGGCGTGGCGCGCATCTTCATGGACCAGGAGGTGATCGGCAAAGCGGAGCGACAGGGCCATCTGGATACTCACAAAGCCGCTCACAGCCTGGAGGAGATTGCCGCAGTCGCCAGCGTGCTGAGCCGCGCCGAGCTGATGGTACGCCTCAACCCGTTGCATACCGGCACCAAGAAGGAGTGTGATGCAGCCCTGGAGCATGGCGCTCAACGCCTGATGCTGCCGATGTTCACGACCCGTGAAGAAGTGGCGGCCTTTCTCGACAAGGTCAAGGGCCGAGCCCCCATCACCTTCCTGGCCGAAACGCCCCAGGCGCTGGTGCGCCTTCCCGACTGGCTTCCCCTGCTCACACCGGGCTACGACGAAGTGCATATCGGCCTCAACGATCTTTGCCTAGGGCTGGGACTGAAGTTTCTGTTCGAGCCCATGGCGTCACGGCTGCTTGACCCCAGCGCCGAGTGGCTCAATCAGCAGGGTATGACTTGGGGGGTGGGTGGCATTGCCCGCATCGGCTTTGGTGAGCTGCCGACGGAAACCGTGCTGGGCGAGCATGTACGGCTTGGCTCTCGGTGGGCGATTCTGTGTCGCGCTTTCCATGGTTGCGCACGCACGGTAACAGAGCTGATGACGCGGCTCGATTTTCCAACCGAGATCGCCAAGCTGCGCGATGCCGAGACCCGGTGGCGCCATGCGGACAGCGCGGCGCTTCTGGCTAACCAGCGTGAGCTGGCCGGCTGTGCCTTTCGCCTGGGTCGAGGAGTCCTCGCATGAGACCGCCGAGCCTATCGGCAGACCAGGGTAGTGCAGCATACCGCGCCTTATTCCCTGTACGTCACATTCTTTACTTGCAGAAGCCTGAGGTAATCGAGCAGCAGCGTCAGCAGGTAACGCAGCTGCTGCATGCCGAGCTGCCCGAGGCCGAAATCACCTTTGCCAGTAGCGTGGAGTCGGTACCACCAGCGGCCGGATTCGACGTGGTGATCACACCGACACTGCCATGGCTGCCCGAGGCGCTTGCACGGTTGAGTCACTACCGCTGGATCCACTTTCTCTCCGCGGGGGTGGAAAAGATCTGGGGGATGGAATTCGACAAGACGCGGGTGCTAATGACCAAGAGCAGCGGTGTACACGTTGCGCCAATGAGCGAGTACGTCATCGGTGCCATGCTCTACTTCACGAAGCAGTTCGGGCGCTTTCACCAGCAGGCCCGGCGCAGGGAGTGGCAGCGCGCCTGGCTTGATGAGCTTACCGGCAAGCAGCTGACCGTGCTGGGGCTTGGCCATATTGGCCAGTGCCTTGCACGGCGCGCCAAGGCCTTCGATATGGTGGTGGCTGGTACCCTGAAGCACCTGCGCCCGGTGGAGCAGGTAGACCGCGTGGTGCCGCTGGAAAAGATCGATGGCGAACTGGCCAACACCGATTTTCTGGTCTGCTGTCTGCCACTAACTGACGAGACCCTTGGCCTGGTCAACGCTGAGCTGCTTTCCAAGCTCAAGCCCAGTGCGGTGCTGATCGATATCTCCCGCGGCGGCATCGTAATGGGCGATGCGGTGATCGACGCCCTGAACGCCGGCACCCTCAGGGGCGCCGCACTGGATGTATTCGAACATCAGCCGCTGCCCGCTGATTCGCCGCTGTGGCAGCGCGAGGATCTGTTGATCACCCCGCACGTTTCTGGCACCACTCCGCACTATCTGGAGCGGGCGCTGGGGGTATTCGTCCACTGCTTGAGCGTTCTCCACTCAGGTGAAACGACCAGAAGTATAGTTGATATTAGAGCTGAATATTAAATAAATAAGGTAATCCCCCGGCTTTGCCAGGGAATACTTTCTTTACTCCTGAGTTCATAGAATAACCGCAGCGCTTTTGACCACCTAGTAGAAGCAGGAGGGGCGAGCGCCGGTACACTGATATTAATTATAATCAGTGGTCACCCCTCGGTTGCAATGCGGTGACAACAGCTTGGACTGATACCCCTTTTTAATATCGGGAGTTGTTAATGGAATGGCAGGCCGTGCTGTCCCTAGTCGCCGTACTGGCGGTGCTGGGTACCCTGGTCTTCACTCGAATCGCTCCAGATATGGTGTTGATGGCAGCACTGGCCTTTCTGGTGATCTCGGGCATCCTGGCGCCGGCAGAGGCCTTGGTCGGCTTTTCCAACCCCGGGGTGATGACCATCGCTACTCTCTATGTGGTGGCGGCGGGGCTCAAGGAAACTGGTGCCATCCAGTGGATCGCCCATAGGCTGCTGGGCCAGCCGCATCGATTGCGTCATGCGCAGCTGCGAGTGTTGTTGCCATCCTCGGGGCTGAGCGCCTTCATGAACAACACCACCGTGGTGGCGATGTTTATTCCTACCATTCAGGAATGGGCGACGCGGCTCCGGTTGCCGCCTTCCAAGCTATTGCTGCCGCTCAGCTACACAGCGATTCTCGGCGGTACCTGTACGCTGATCGGCACTAGCACCAACCTGGTGGTAGATGGTCTGCTGCAGACGCAAAAGGGCGTGGCCCTGGGCATGTTCGAGTTAGCCTGGGTGGGCGTGCCGCTGTTACTGATTGGTGGCACCTTTCTCTATGCCTTTGCCGACCGCCTACTACCCAGCCGCCAGGGCGTGCTGGAACAGCTCGAGCAGGCTCGTGAATACGCCGTGGAGGTGGTGGTGGACCCCAAGGGGCCGCTGGTAGGCAAGAGTATCGCCGATGCCGGCCTGCGCCACCTCACCCATGGCTTTCTGACCGATATCGAGCGCCACGGTCGGCTGCTCACCGCTGTCCCGCCGGACACCGAACTTGCAGCCGGTGATGTGCTGGTGTTTATCGGCGCCCCGGCGTGCGCCCGCGAACTGCGCCGTATCCATGGCCTAAAGCCAGCTAACGGCAATGTTCACAAGCTGGATATTGCTCATCACCGGCGCTGCCTGGTGGAGGCGGTGATCGGCCCCGACTTCGCTGGGCTGCACCACACGGTGCGCGAGTCGCGCTTTCGCAGCCGCTACCAGGCCGTAATCCTGTCGATCTCGCGCCACGGTGGGCGCCTGCCCGGCAAGGTGGGAGATATCCGCCTGCAGGTAGGCGACACCCTGTTGCTGGAAACTGCCCAGGACTTCGTCGACCAGTACCGCTACCGGAAGGACTTCCTGCTGGTCAGTGCCCTGAACGACTCGACGCCGCCAGACTTTCACCGCGCCCCCGTGGCACTGGGCATCCTCGGCGCCATGGTGGCGGCCAGCGCCACGGGACTGCTCTCCATCCTGGAGGCGGCCTTGCTGGCCGGTGGGGGCATGCTGGCCACGCGCTGCGTGCCGGCCAGCAAGGCGCGCCGCTATGTGGATCTCTCGGTGCTAATCGTCATTGCCGCCTCCTTCTCGTTGGGCGCGGCCATGACCAAGACCGGCGCCGCGGGACAGATCGCCCAGTGGCTTCTGCTCATCGATGGCCTGGCGCCCTGGGCGGCTCTGGCTCTGGTCTACCTGATGACGGTGGTATTCACCGAACTGATCACCAACAACGCCGCCGCGGTGCTGATGTTTCCCATCGCCATGGCGGTGGCCGAGCAGCTGGGCGTGCACTTCCTGCCCTTTGCCGTGGCGATTATGTTCGCCGCCTCGGCGAGCTTTATGACCCCACTTGGCTACCAGACCAATCTGATGGTGCTTGGCCCCGGCGGCTACCGCTTCACCGACTATCTGCGCCTGGGGGCGCCATTGAGCCTGATCATTGGGATCACTGCCGTGGGGCTGATTCCGCTGGTATGGCAATTTTAAGGACCTTTCGATGTCTGAGATTTCTGCAGAAAGACAAACCCATCTGAAGCAGCTACAGGCCGAGTCGATCCATATCATCCGCGAGGTGGCGGCGGAGTTCCGCAACCCGGTGATGATGTACTCCATCGGCAAGGACTCTTCGGTGATGCTGCACTTGGCGCGAAAGGCCTTCTATCCCGGCCCGCCGCCGTTTCCGCTGCTGCACGTGGACACCACCTGGAAGTTCCACGAGATGATCGAATTCCGCGACCGCATAGCCAGGCAAGCGGGGATGGATTTGATCGTTTACACCAATGAGGAGGGGCGCGCCGCGGGTATCAACCCCTTCGATCACGGCAGTGCCAAATATACCGATATCATGAAGACAGAGGCTCTGAAACAGGCGCTTTCACAGCATCGCTTCGATGCCGCCTTCGGTGGGGCGCGCCGTGATGAAGAGGCCAGCCGCGCCAAGGAGCGGGTATTCTCGTTTCGCGATAAGCACCACCGCTGGGACCCCAAGAGCCAGCGCCCCGAGCTATGGAATACCTACAACGCCAAGGTCAATCAGGGCGAGTCGATCCGTGTCTTCCCGCTCTCCAACTGGACCGAGCTGGATATCTGGCAATACCTCTACCTGGAGCAGATCCCCATTGTGCCGCTCTACTACGCGGCGCCGCGTCCGGTGGTGGTGCGTGACGGCATGCTGATCATGGTCGACGACGAACGTATGCCCCTGGCCGAGGACGAAGTGCCCGAGCAGAAGTGGGTACGCTTCCGCACCCTGGGCTGCTATCCACTGACCGGGGCGGTGGAATCGAAAGCCGTGACACTGCCCGAAATCATCCAGGAAATGCTGCTGACCCGTACCAGCGAACGCAGTGGACGCGCGATTGATCATGATCAGGCCGGATCGATGGAAAAGAAAAAGCGTGAAGGGTATTTCTAAGGGAGCGGGACTATGACACATCAATCTGCATTGATCGCCGATGATATCGAGCAATATCTTAAGGAGCATGAGAATAAGGACCTGCTACGCTTCCTCACTTGCGGTAGTGTCGATGACGGCAAGTCGACGCTGATCGGCCGGCTGTTACACGACTCCAAGATGATCTACGAGGATCAGCTCGCCGCGATTACCCAGGCCTCGAAGACTAGCGGCACCACCGGCGACGAGGTCGATCTAGCGTTGTTGGTGGATGGGCTGCAGTCGGAGCGCGAACAGGGCATCACCATCGACGTGGCCTACCGCTTCTTCTCCACCGACAAGCGCAAGTTCATCATCGCCGATACCCCGGGGCACGAGCAGTACACCCGCAACATGGCCACCGGGGCCTCCACGGCGAGCCTCGCCATCATCCTGATCGATGCGCGCTATGGAGTGCAGACCCAGACCCGCCGGCACAGCTTTATCTGTCATCTGCTGGGTATCCAACACCTGATCGTCGCCATCAACAAGATGGACCTGGTCGACTATTCTCAGGCGCGCTATGAGGCGATCGTCGAGGAGTACCAGGCGCTAGCCGAGAAGTTCGTCGCCCGGGTCATTCGCTTCGTGCCTATGTCGGCGCTGAACGGCGATAACGTGGTCAACAAGAGCAACGCCATGGCCTGGTACTGTGTTGATGGAAAACCCGGCCCGGCGCTGCTCGAGCTGCTCGAGAGCGTGGAGATCACCCATGCCGATAATGTGCGTGATCTGCGCCTGCCGGTGCAGTACGTCAATCGACCCAACCTGAACTTCCGCGGATACTGTGGCACCCTGGCCGCCGGTATTCTCACGCCGGGCCAAGCCGTGCGTGCGCTGCCTTCGGGAAAGACCAGCACGGTCGAGCGCATCGTGACCTTCGATGGCGACCTGGAGGCGGCCTATCCGGGGCAGGCGATCACCGTAACGTTGGCCGACGAGATCGATCTTTCCCGCGGTGACTGGCTGGTGGCTGAAAGCGACGTGGTGCCGCTGGCCGGTGGCTTCCAGGCCGACATCGTGTGGATGCACGAGACACCGCTCGAGCCCGGCAAGCTCTACGGCCTCAAGTTGGCGACCTGCGACCTGGCCGGCAAGGTGACGGCCATCGACTACCAGGTCGACGTCAACACCCTCGAGCACCGCCACGCCGAGAATCTAGACCTCAACGCCATCGCCCGCTGCCACGTCGAGCTCACCGTCCCGGTGCCGGTGGACGACTACCGCTCCAGCCCCAGCACCGGAAGCTTCATCATTATCGACCGCCTGACCAACCTCACTGTGGGCGCGGGGATGATCCACCAGCCGCTGGATAGCGAGCTGCCCTACGAATTCCGTGAGCACGGCAGCAAGGCCAACGTGGTGTGGAACCGCACCAGCGTGACCCAGGCCATGCGCGAGCAGCTCAACGGCCACGCAGGCAAGTGCATCTGGCTCACTGGCCTTTCTGGCTCTGGCAAGTCGACTCTGGCCAACGCCCTGGAGGTGGAGCTCAACCGCCGCGGGTATCGCACCATGCTGCTCGACGGTGACAATGTGCGTCATGGCCTATGCAAAGACCTCGGCATGAGCGAGGCTGACCGTGCCGAGAACATCCGCCGGGTGGGCGAGGTGGCACGGCTGTTCGCCGAAGCCGGGATCATCGTGATCACCGCCTTCATTTCGCCATTCCGCGCCGACCGAGATACTGCCCGCGGGCTTTTCGACGAGGGCAACTTCCTCGAGGTGCATGTGGATGCTCCGCTGGATGTCTGTGAGGAGCGCGATCCCAAGGGGCTTTACCAGAAGGCCCGCGAAGGCAAGATCGGCGACTTCACCGGGATCAGCAGCCCTTATGAGGTGCCGGTGAAGCCGGAAGTGACCCTCAAGAGCGCCGAGTATAGCCAGCAGGAGTTGGTAGCACAGCTGGTCAAGCAGGTGTTTTGAAAGTTCTTTGATCTTACCCAGTAATATCAGTTGCCATGGCTTGAGCATTAAAACTCTAGCTGCTTAATAAGCAGTCAGTATTAAAGGCGATTTTTTAGTAGGGGTATGATTTGAAAGTAGTCGTTATCAAAATGGGATTATCAAAGATTTTATTTCCCCTTTTGAGTTCTCGGCATGAAGTGGTTGGGATTGTTGAGTGCCCGCCGAGAAATTTTAAAAAGAATATGCGTAGTTATTTTTTGCGTTCAATTGAAAATATGTTTTTTAAGGAAAGTTTAAATCTTTTTTCAAAAAAATAACATAGAATATTTTTCCATGGAGGGGTGTGGCTTAGAGATAGAGTCTTGGATGAAGAAGAAGAGACCAGATATTATTGTTGTGCAAGGCATGTCTCAGCTATTAAAAAAGAACATCATAGATATCCCAAGGTTTGGCGTTGTTAATATACATAGGTCTTTTCTTCCTGAATATCGAGGCCCAAATCCGGCTTTCTGGCAATACTATGATTTTGTGGACCATCTAGGCTTGACAATACATTTTATTGATGAGGGCGAGGATGCAGGTGATATAATTAGTCAAGTATCACTGCCTTTCCCAAGAGGTGCAAAGTCACCAGGGATCACTGATCTTTTACTGGGTGATTTGGCTCCAAAGATGCTTCTGGATTCGTTAGAAAAAATAGAAAAAAAGGATGTTGTAGTGACAGTGCAAAAAAATAAGGCTTCCCCTACAAGGCGAGCGAAGAATGTTGCTCATTTAGAGCATGATAAAGTTGTTGAATGGCATAGCTGGCCTATTGAAAGAGTGTGGCACATATTGCGTGGCACAGAGATGTGGTTGAATGCGGTGCAGCAGCCTGGAGGTTGGCTTTCAGGTCAAAGGTGGGTTATTGGTGAATACGAAAAGAAAAGCTTGCCTGAAAATTTGAGTGATGTTGGTAAAGTAAAAAAACAAGGAATGGAACGTGCTTTATGCAGTGTCGGGATGGGGTGATATTTGTTTCCACGAGATTTCAATTAAAAAGCCTCTTGTTTTTTGTATAAAAAGCTCAAAGGGTAGTTTTTGAGGAAAGTTTGATGCATGTCGTCGCGGCGTTCGTAACAGATCCGCAGCCGGTGAGGGCGGTTGAGCCAGGACAGCGTGTGTTCCACCATCCAGCGGAAGCGCCCCAGTCGGTCGCAGTAAATCAAAAACAGGGATTCGCTCTCTATGTCAAATGAGTCAGAAGCAACTGTTGAGCATGGAAGTTGTCTTCGGCTTCTGGTTGTGCTGTCTCGGCTTGAGCTCACGCGCCAGCAGGAGGGGTATGCTCGTGAGCTGTGTCATGAGATATATGACTGGGAAGGGCTGGCTGGGTTAGCCAACCAGCGCTTTTTGCTACCACTGTTATACCGCCACCTTAAGAGGATTTCTCCTGATAACCTGCCAGCTGAAACACTGAGCAGGATGAGAGAACGTTGTGTAAAAGATATAAAGAATCATTTGCTCATTGCCTTTACCTATAAAAAGCTGGTTCAAGATATCTTCCAGCCTTTTGACATTCCCCACTTATTTTTTAAAGGTTATAGCCTGTCGGCGTGTTACTATGACGAGCCAGCCCTACGGTTCTCACGCGATATCGATGTGCTGGTGCCTCGCCACCGAATGGTGGATCTTCTCGAAGCGGCTATTGAAAAGGGCTATCGCCCTGTTAAGAAGTTAGAGCCGTTAGCAACCGACCGAGCCAGTCTTGCGTACCTGGCACGTGTCCAGGGGGTCGTCACCCTGGAGTCGCCGATGGGTGTCATTGTCGAATTCCACCAGCGCCTGGATTATACCGGCACGATATACAATACGGATGAGCTTCTGGCCAAGGCGGATACCCTTACTATTGGTGAACTGGACATTCCGGTGATGCCCACGGCGGAGTTGTTCGTCTATATCTGTCTGCATCATACAAAGCACTGCTGGTCGCATCTCCACTGGCTAGTGGACCTTGATGCGCTTCAGCGCCATCCCTCGTTCGACTTGGATGAGGTGTATGCATGCGCAGCCAAGCGAAATCTAACGGCTACCGTCAACGCTTCACTGGAACTTTATCGCGCCTTGGCTAGCGCGGATCCGTGGGGGCAACCGATGTCAGAACCGGGAAAGCAAATGCTGGCGGCATGTTTCAGTGTGCTGCAGGGGGGCTGTGAAGTAGAAAGGGCGCTAAAAAAGTCAAAAACGTCACCCGATTTTTCTTTTCCTTGGCAAGCCAGTAAAAGCCACTGGGTACGATGGCGTATTTTTGGCTGGATCAGGCTGTTTCGCCCAAGCTATGCCGATTATCACAGTTGGCCTTTGCCACCGCGTTGGCAGTGGTTGTATCGGGTTACACGTCCCTTTAGGGAGCTTTACACCCGTGTGGGGACAGGCTTTTCTGCCAAATAACTCATCAGCCCTTTCAGCCCTTATTGTTTATGAGGAAGGCTTGAATAAGAAGATGTCGAGTAATTTATATTTTAAAATCAATCTCTTCAAGCCAGAACAGGATGCAAGAGGACTACTCGCCATGGATGAAATCGCAGTGCGTCAGACAAAGCTTGGTCGCTCGGGAAGTCATACAGGACGCGTGACTGAAAGGGCGAGATGAAACCGGTGGTTGTATAGTGTTGCACTTGGAACTTGAGGTCGCCAAGCCTAATGAATATACAAAATGGAAATGTTCCACTATCCAGCACTATTAAGTGTGAACAGCATGAACAAAGTGACATCTCTGTAACAAAGGCGCCACGGCGGTATGACTATCACGTCTACGGATTGCATCTTTCCTCTCAGCTGGCATTGCCCGAATTGTTGCCAGCTTCCGGCGATCAGCCTGCTGACGTCGAGATTCTGGCTTGCGGGTTATCGGAAGAGCTGGAAGAGGGGAGTGGCGATCGAAGTGCTGTGCAGTTTGACAATGATCGATGTCAATTCGTAATCAAGGGTGTTGCTCGTTATCGGATTGAACATGGCAGACGCATTCTGGTTGACTGCTGCAGGATGCCGGGCCCCGGAGAGCGAGTAGCAGCCGGGGATGTACGGTTGTTTCTGCTCGGCACAGCGTTGGGCATTCTGTTGCACCAGCGCCGCTGGTTGCCGTTGCACATCAGTGCCTTGAATACCCCTTGCGGAGTCTGGGCTTTCACCGGACCCTCGGGGGCGGGTAAGTCGACCCTGGCAGCATGGCTGCATGCTAGTCAGGGTTGGCCGCTGGTCAGCGATGATGTGGCCGTCATCAAGCCGGAAGATGCCGTGCCTTATCTCTACCCTGGTCCGCCTCGGCTTAAGCTATGGAAGGACGCCTTGGCTGCACTCGGCATCAGTGAGCATGGGCTGATTCGTGACCAGACTCGAGCCGATAAGTATCACCTGGCCCTGCATCGGAGCTTTCAACACCAACCACAACTACAACCCCTGCACGCTCTGGTGATACTGGAATGTGCCCAAGAGGGAGAAACACCATCGCTGTTACCGATCAAGGGGGTGGAGGCGTTCAAGGCCATCATGACGACTCTGTACCGGGCAGAAATCGGCAAGGCATTTAATGCCCCCGAGCAGTTGCTGCACAATGGCGCTCGGCTTGCAGACCAAATTAAAATTTATCGTTATCGTAGGCCTTGGTCGCTGGGCGAGATGGAAACAAGTCTCGCCCCGCTGCTGCAGGTTATTAAGTCTTGACACGGACTAAAACCACGCTCTGCCACATGCCTCAAGCCAGCTTGGGCGCATGACAGAGCGTGGTTTTGGTTGGGTTGATTAACGTAGATTGATGAGATTTTCTCGTTCTAGTTGCGTGAGAAACGTGATCACCTCCTCTTCGCAGGTATTGCGTTCTACCTCATACTCTTGTATCAGTTGATCGCAGATGGCGGAGATGCTGATTTCATCTTCGATAAGTGACCAGATACGGCTTCCAACGGCCTGAGTGCCGTAATACATGCCATGGTGGGGACAGAAAATGACCAGCTCCTCGTCCACTCGAGAGGCCAAGGGAGTTGGTTTTCGCCTCACTTTAGTCGCCAGGTTCATAGAATCACCCTTGCATGGACATGAACTAGAAAAGATCCCTTTGTTGATCTGTTGCCAACAAAGGCATCCATCAAGCGCTAGCGAAGACTCGCTCGCCTTCATGAACCATGGTCAATTGACTTCGAGTCGTTGAAAGCCCAGTTGGTCTCGGTACGGGTGTTGAAGAACCCTCCCAAGGTTTTCTCTACTTCGAGTTGAGTAAGCTCAGGCGTGATCCACTGAGCTTTGTCAGAAGGTGTGACATGATCCATCGTTGCTTCCTCCACTCCAGGCCCCTGCTGGCCGCTTGCATTGTTGTAAAAGGCATCTTACACTTTATAAATACAAGTTACCTATTGTTACAATATGAGCATGGTTCATCAACCGATCCTTGTCAAGGCGCTCCACGAGTGGGATGGCGTGGCACATGGTGCAACAAGGTTTCCGTCGTGAACGCCTCGCGGATCCCTAGCTTATGACGCCCCTCCACAAGCTGCTTGCACCGTTGAGTATGCTACGCCGAATCCTGCCGCTGCTCTGGCAGAGCAGCCGCAAGTGGACGCTGCTGAGCACCTTGCTGATGGCATTGGAGGTGGCGTTCGGGCTGGTCGTCCTTTACCTGATCAAGCAACTGGTTGATGTGGTTACCGAACTGCTAGGCGCCGAGGCAGCTGCCGACGGGATTCACGCGGTCCTGTGGTATGTGGCCCTTACCGGTGGCAGTACCCTGGCGTTCTTGGCGACCCGGGGCCTGGCGAGTCTGGCCCGGGAAGCTCAGGGGCTGCTGGTGGCCGACCATATCGACCGGGAAATCCATCTGCGTGCGGTACGGGCCGATCTGGCCTTCTACGAGAGTCCGCGCTACTTCGACACGCTGCAGCGTGCCCGACAGGCTGGAAACCAGCGACCGGTGCAGGTCGTTGCCAACCTGATGATGCTGATCAAGAACAGCCTTATGCTGGTGGCGGTCGTGGTGTTGATCGTGACCATTAACTGGCTGTTGTTGCCAGTGTTGCTGATCGCCATCGTACCGGCGCTGCTGGTTCGGCTGCACTTCACCCGCTACCTCTACGACTGGCAGCGTCGCCGAACCCAGCTTGAGCGTCGCGCCGGTTATCTCGATTGGTTGTTGACCTCCGATATCAATGCCAAGGAGCTTCGCCTCAATCAGCTCGGTGACCACCTGAGGGAGAAATATGCGGAGCTACGCGGGTTGATCCGTCGCGAACGCTTGTCGATCACCCGGCGCCGGACACAGGTCGAGCTGAGCGTAGCCAGTATGGCCACCCTGGCTTTCTTCGCTGCCCTGGGCTATCTGGCATGGCAGACCGCCGAAGGGCGCAACAGCGTCGGCGATCTGGTGCTCTTCCTGCTGATCTTTCAGCGGGCTCAGTCGATGGGACAGGAATTGGTGCAGCAGATCGGAAAGCTGTACGAAGACCATCTTTACGTCGGCTTGCTTTTCGAGTTTCTTGATATTCGTCCGGTTATCGCCGACCCTGAGCATCCGCTGCCAATACCGAATCCACTACGCGAAGGCATTCGCTTCGACAACGTCTCGTTTCGCTATCCAGGGACCGATAACCCTGTGCTCAGTGGCATCGAGTTGAGCATCCGGCCCGGTCAGATCGTCGCGCTGGTCGGTGCCAATGGCTCTGGCAAGACCTCACTGATTAAGCTTCTCTGCCGACTTTATGACCCTACGACCGGTCGAATCACCCTCGATGGGGTCGATATTCGAGAGTATGGCCTGGAAGCGTGCCGGCGGTTGTTCAGCGTAATCTTCCAGGATTACGGCTGCTATGCGACCACTGCACGTGAAAACATTCGCTTTGGTGATATCTTGCAGCCCCCCAAGTCTGCATCGATTAGGGAGGCTGCGGTTAAGGCCGGTGCCGATCCCTTCATCCAGGCGCTTTCGGCCGGCTACGATACCCCTTTGAGCCGAATGTTTGATGATGGTCAGGAGATCAGCATCGGTCAATGGCAGAAGATTGCTTTGGCTCGAGCCTTCATGCACCGCTCTAGCGTGATCATCCTCGATGAGCCGACCAGCGCCCTCGACCCTGGTGCGGAGTTTGAACTGTTCGAGAGCTTTAGGGAGCGCATCGATCACCGTGCAGCGCTGGTGATCAGTCATCGGCTGTCGACGGTGCGCATGGCCGACTATATCTATGTGCTCGATCGGGGCGTGATCCGAGAGGCGGGCACGCACGATGAACTAATGCAAAAGGAGGGAATATATTGCGACCTGTTTAGTCGTCAGGCGCACCACTATCGGGAAGTGGGGGCATAAGGAAAGACCTTCAGCGATGTCGCTGAAGGTTAAGAGGATTCATTCTTCAATAGGCCGCAGATGAATAAGATCCCTAGGAGCCACCTGGCACTTTTTCATTGGACCATTCAGGTGCTTGGTAATTGGCCTCCCCTTGCGCGTCAGGAGCGCCGGATAGCGTCTCGTCAACCGACATTCGACTGAGTTGCGGTGTAATCCACTGAGCCCTGCTCTGAGAGGATGTTAATGAGCTATTCATCAGCGAAACCTCCGTTCCACCTGCTTGCTGGATGGCGGCATACCAACTCAAGGAGCCTGCATGGTCGCTTTTTAAGAATGAGTGACTGATTGGCAGCTGTCAAGCCGTGAGCTCTGTTCATGAGAAAATTCATACCTTCGCCATAGACTCCAGGCCCTCAAGGCCGATTGTAAAGGAAAAAACTTCATGGAATCTTTGGAATTTAACTGCTGGGGAACGTCAATAATCCGGCTATGAATTGCGTGAGAATCCAGCCAAGGGCATTGTTGATGAAGCTGGCCATGTTGCACTTCTTCCGCCAGCAGTAGCTTCCAGCACTCCACGCGGCACTCAAGGCGTTTCCCTTCGTTGGTGTTATCGTGCTTGCTGAGCGGCTTGGGCAACAGGTCGCTGAGCGCCTCTCGGTAGAGAATGCGCGTCGCGCCCCGGTGCCATAGCAGTTCCGGGGGAAGGGCCAGGGTAAAGCGCAGCAGGCGGATGTCCGTCAGCGGATAGCGATAGATCAGCCCGTGCGGGGCCGACCAGTGTGCCCAAGTCGCCATGCGGCTCCCCAAGTGGCCGTTTTGTAGCAGCATGGCCTGTACTTGCCTGGGATCGGCAACATCGCGCCAGGCTAGCATGCGGTGTTCCTTGACTCCCGGAAAGCGGGTCATCAGGTCCGAATGAATGAAGTGCTCGATCCGAGAGGTGGTTAAATAGGGGGTGAAGCGGTCATAGAAGGCGTCAGGCATCAGCGGGAGCATGGCCTTGTGCCACAGGAAAGTTAGCATGCGCCCTGGATGGCGTAGCCCCCTCGCAGCATGGCGTGCCATGGCCATCAGTCGCAACAGTTGCCCTCGCTTGAGCAGGTAAGCGGCATAGCCGCGGGCATTGAAGGTGACCGATTCATCGCCGCCCCAGCCGGAAAGCATCACGCGAGTGTCGCGCTGCCCGGCATGCGACATCACCGGCAGTTCCTCGTACAGGTCAGTGGTGCCCTCCACGGCGATATCTCGAGTCAGGAAGTCGCGGTAGTCGCGTCCGGTTGCAGTGCCATAGTGGCAGATTAGCTGCTCTTGACGGCAGATATCTGCGATGACTTGTCGCTCGTCACGCGAATGGGCCGGTAGTGGATAGCGCTCTGAAATCGGTGGTGACCAGGTGTAGCATCGGTCTAGCTGATGCCCATCTTGGCGCAGCAAACGGCTGGCGAGAATCGTCAGGCCGGAGGAGTCAAGGCCGCCACTGAGGTGAGAGCCAATAGGGCCTTGAGTTCGAAGCCGACAAGCGACGGCCTCTTCCAGCAGATCACGCAAATGTTCAGCGTAGGCTTCTCGGCGCGGATAACGGATACTTGGCACATCCAGCGGCTGCCAATAGGCCGTCATCTCGAAGCGCCGAGGGGTGGCTATAAGGTAATGACCCGGCATCAACGGCTGGACATAATGAAAGAAACCGTGATCATCTGGATTCAACGGCCACACCAGAAAGCTGGCAACCCGCGATTCATCAATGGAAAAGCTGATATCAGGGAAGGCCAGAAAGCTGCGGATATCAGTGGCGAAAAGCAGGCGTTCGTGCTCTCGATAGACATAGAGAGGTCGGGCACCGATATGGTCTCGGGCACAGAAGAGTTCGCGTTCCCCAGCGTTCCAGATGGCGAAGGCGAAATCACCAGCCAGTCGAGTGACGCAGCGCTCACCCCAGCGGCGGTAAGCGTGCAAGATTAGCTGGCTATCGGGCATATCTCGGCGCTTACTGCGCTCGATGGCGAGTTGATTGCAGAGGTCATCGCGGTTGTCGAGGATGGCATCGGCGACGATTGCCAGTCCATCCTGAACCAAAGGTTGGGCCTCCTGGTACGACTCGGGGGTGATGGCGAGATGTTGATGACCCAGAGCGATGGGGCCTTCAATCCAGGAGCTCGAACCTTCTCGACCATAGGCATCCAGGGCGGATAGCGACGCGTCGAACCCGCGTGGATCGACGGTCTGGCCGGAAAAGTGGATACGTCCCAGGATCGCGCTCACGGTAAGTCAGTCCTCAAATGACCGGGTGTTGTTGACGAAGCTTGTCACCGCAGTGTATTGGCCTCCGTGCTCGCCCAGCACGGTTATTTCACCGACCCTCAGCCAGGCATGTGCCTTCATGATCGGCCATTTGTCTGGGCCTGGTTCCTGCCGAGTCCCGAGTACCAGGCTGCTGGCGATACGTCGACGATTGCACATCCACTGGGCGACCATGGCCTGCATCAGGCAGGTGAAATGACCATTCGCAACCCGGTTGAGCGTCAGGATGGCCCAGCGAATGTCCGTCACACCGTGATCACCGCCCGCTGCCGGCGCCACTTCACCCGGTAGCGGTGTCCCCAGCCAGCGCGACCAGAACCGAAAGGGAAGCGCTGTAACCAGGAACCAGGCCAAGGCCAAGAGGCAAGCGCATTCCAGCAGAACCATCTGCCGACGGCGGTGAAGCCGTCGAAACGCAGTGAGCTGTTTAAAGCCGTAGATCTGCATCGCCATTTTTCAACATGTACTTCAGATCATAGAGCACGTGCTGTGGTTTTCCCCAGCTGCGGATCCGCGCGGTGCCGAGATCGGCAAAATCCCGGTGGGCCACAGCGAGAATCATCGCGTCGTAGGCGCCCGGCTCGGGCTGATCGACTGGGTTGATGCCATAGGCGTGCAGGGCTTCGTCCTTGTCGGCGTGGGGATCGTACACATCGACCCTGACGTTGAAATCGTCCAGCTCGTGGATGATATCGGTGACCCTTGTATTGCGCAGGTCCGGACAGTTCTCTTTGAAGGTGAGACCCATCACCAGCACCCGGGCCGCCTGGACCTGAATGCGCTGCTTGATCATCTGCTTGACTAGTTGACCCGCCACATAGGCACCCATGCCATCGTTGATACGCCGCCCCGAGAGGATCACCTCGGGATGGTAGCCGACCTGCTGGGCCTTGTGGGTCAGATAGTAGGGGTCGACACCAATGCAGTGGCCGCCCACCAGGCCCGGGCGGAAGGGCAGGAAGTTCCACTTGGTGCCGGCCGCCTGTAACACTTCTTCGGTGTCGATCCCCAGGCGGTTGAAGATCATCGCCAGCTCGTTGATCAGGGCGATATTGACATCACGCTGGGTGTTTTCGATGACCTTGGCCGCCTCGGCTACGCGAATCGAACTGGCCTTGAAGGTGCCGGCGGTGATGATCGAGGCATACAAGTCGTCCACGAAATCGGCGACCCGCGGCGTCGAGCCTGATGTCACCTTGCGGATGGTGGTGACACGATGTTCCTTGTCGCCGGGGTTGATGCGCTCGGGGCTGTACCCGGCGAAGAAGTCGCTATTGTAGGTCAGCCCCGAGGCCCGCTCGATCACGGGAATGCACACCTCCTCCGTGGCACCCGGATAGACGGTCGATTCGAAGATGACCACATCGCCCCGGGATAGCACCTGTGCGATGGTCTCGCTGGCCTTGACCAGTGGCGCCAGATCGGGGCATCGCTGGTGGTCGATGGGCGTCGGCACGGTGACGATATACACATTGCAATTGTGCAGGGCGTTCACATCGCTGGTGAAGCTCAGCTGGCTGGCCTGGCGAAGCAGCTGGGGCTCGACTTCCAGGGTGGTATCGATGCCGTCATGCAGTTGGGCAATGCGCCTGGCATTGATATCGAAGCCGAGCGTCGGGTGTCGCCTGCCGAATTCCACCGCCAGCGGCAATCCGACGTAGCCTAGGCCAATGATGGCCACCTTGACACCTTCCAGGCTGAATTTTATCTTCATCACTGGCCATCCTTATCGAATCTTCCCCATCGAGGATGCCGCGCCATCAGCGCCTTATTCGCCACTCCTAGTGAGTTCACCATGCCTAGTGAGGGCCCTTGAACAGGGATACCGTGGCGGCTTTCAAGAGCTCTTCTGTATCGCTCAGGGGCTGGGCCTTCAAGTCGTGCTGCACCGAGACCTGAACGGGCTTGACGGGGCGTTGGTCATGTTCTTTCCAGATCAAGTCGACGATGGGACCCTGGGGCGAATAGGCCGCCGGGGCCTCGAGCATAATGTTCCGAATTCCGTCCAGATCGCCTTTTTCGGTCGCCGCACTGAGTCGCTCCAGTAGCGCCTCGAGGCGTGGCCATTGCCAGCAGCTTTCCCGGGCGCTCAGGATACGGGGATGGGGTGTGGCGGTGACGTTCTCCCCAACCAGCAGTTCCTCAAAGAGCTTCTCGCCGGGCCGCAGTCCGGTGTAGTGAATCTCGATATCCCCGCCCGGATTGTCGTCATCCTTCACTTCAAGCCCTGACAGTCTCACCATTTCCCTGGCGAGCTCAGCGATCTTGACCGGGCTGCCCATATCGAGGACGAAGACATCGCCTCCCTTGCCCATGGCTCCGGCCTGAAGGACAAGCGTGGCGGCTTCGGGAATGGTCATGAAGTAGCGAGTGATCGCCTCATGGGTTACGGTAATGGGCCCGCCCTGGGCGATCTGTTCTCGGAACAGGGGGATCACCGAGCCCGATGATCCCAGCACGTTGCCAAAACGCACCATGCAGAAGCGTGTGTGCTGTTGAGTCCGCGATAACGCCTGGCAGATGAGCTCTGCCAGGCGTTTCGTCGTGCCCATCACATTGGTGGGGCGGACCGCCTTGTCGGTCGAGATCAGTACGAAGGTCTCGACCCCTGACGACAGGGCGGCACGGGCGGTTTCCAGGGTGCCGAAGACATTGTTGCGCACGCCTTCGAGCACGTTGTACTCCACCATGGGGACGTGTTTATAGGCGGCGGCGTGGTAGAGCGTCTGTACGCGAAAGGCGCGCATGGCGCTCTCCAGGCGGCCGCGCAGCTGTACCGAGCCGAGCAGCGGCTCGGTCACGCTGGGCAGGCTCTCCAGGCTGGCGAGCTGCTTTAGTTCCGATTCGATGGCATAGAGGGAGTATTCGCAGCTGTCCACCAGCAGCAGTCGCCGCGGACGTTGCCGCAAGATCTGGCGGCACAGCTCTGAGCCTATTGAGCCGCCGGCACCGGTGACCATGACCACCTTGTCCCGGATATTGGCATCCAGCAGGTCCTGCCTGGGGGGGATCGGATCGCGCCCAAGCAGGTCTTCCACGGCGACATCACGGATATCCTGAATCTGGGCTCGGCCACTGACCACATCCTCGGTGCCAGGGACAGTGAGAATCGGAACATCCAGGGGGGCAAGCGCTTTGAGAATGTCCCGGCGCCGGCTGCGCGGTACGCTGGGCATGGCAAGCAGGACGCGCTCGGCTTCGTGGCTGTCGACCAACTCTGGCAGCTTGCTGGCCGGGTAGACCCACAGTCCTTCCACCTGTGTGCCGTGCATACCACGCCAGTCGTCCACGAAGGCCACGGGAACATACTCGCTTCCCTGGCGCAGTGAATTGGCTAGCTGGGATCCCGCGGCTCCGGCGCCATAGATGATGACGCGGGTCTTGTAACGCATTAGTTGGTGTCGATAGAGGCTGCGTAGAAAAAAGCGAACGCCGCCGACCAGGAGCATGGCGAGAATGCCATAGATGATCAATAGCGACGGCGGCAAGCTAAGACCCGTGAGTTGCCCGGCCAGGAGCAGTATCACAACCGAAAGGCTCACACCCATCACCAGGGTGTGTAGGGCGCGAAGGCTCATGTAGCGGATAACGGCACGATACAATCCTAGGCGAATAAAGATAAGAAGGGTGACAGGAAGGGCCAGCACCAGGGCGAGCCATACCTGTGGCTCCGTAAGGGCCGATAAGCTATCTGACTTGAGGATTACCGCCAAGATAAAACTGGTCGACAACAGAAAGATGTCGGCCAGAATTTGTATCATGCGTTTGACCCTGCGATGCAAGCGGAAGGCTTGCGCAAGCATTCGTCCCATCAATGCTCCCCGGTATGTCCATGCGTAGGAATATTTGGCCGTCCGGCCTGTTTTTTCGTTATTGAGAATCTTTTTGAAAGTGCTGTGTCATTTTTTGTAATCAGTGCTCTTAAGGCTAAGAGACATTGGGATATTGCCCAACATGATTTTCATGAATTTGCCATAACGGTATTGACTGACGTGGGGAGAGGAGGGATCTCATGAGAATGATGAGATGGTCTCATCCATATAGGCGTAATAGAGAACTATGAGGTCGTAAGGGTTTCTTTGGTAGGCAAATAGAAAAATGCGGCATCAACAAGTGCTGGTCACTCCTCAGTTGGTTTGGGGGACAACTACACTGACAGATAGAGGGTCCTTGGTGCTCAGGCTGGAGTAATAATATTATGGCTGTAACGATTTGCACGGAGAACGCGACACCATGTTTCAGCACATCCTGGTCGTCTGTACCGGGAATATTTGCCGCAGTCCGGTAGGTGAGGCGCTACTCAAGCAGCGACTGCCTGGCAAGCACATCGAGTCGGCGGGTCTCGGTGCCTTGGTCGGATGCGGCGTGGAGCCGACAGCCCGACAGTTGGCCGAAGCCGATGGCCTGGATGTCGCTGCTCATCAAGCGCGGCAAGTCACCGTTGACATGCTGCAAGCTGCCGATCTGATCCTGGTCATGAGCGATGGGCAGCGCCGTGCGGTCGGTCATCTCGCAGCGACGGTGCTCGGAAAGACCCTGCTGCTTGGCCACTGGCTCGATGAGGCGCAGTGCCGAGAAATTCCCGACCCCTACGGCAAGAATCGCGAGACTTTCATACAGGTTCATCAACGGCTCAGGGAAGCCGCTGATGCCTGGGGAGAAAAGCTCTGAGGGCCCTGGGTTGAGTTTAATGTGCAAGCCTATCGAAGTGTGCCTGGACCATTGATACTGACGCTGACGCCTCAATCGTGAAGAACATGAGGCATGGTCGTTTCGTGGAGAGCCGGCTTCGCCGGGGAGCAAGGAATGGGTCGTTGAGTCTCTGGAATCGTGCCAATGCGGTGCTGCTTTTTGCCTTTGTGGCGCTATTGATCGTTGCCCAGCTGGCCTATGCCGTGGTGCCGTTGCTGGCGCTTGCGGTCATGGGTGTGGGTAGCGTAGTCACCTGGCTGAGCGGTGACCGCCGCAGGGCGCAGCGAGTGCAGTCAGGCCTGCCGGGATTCATACGGGATGACGGCTGGCTTATGCTGGCCATGCTGATCTATGGAGGGCTTTGGCTGCTGGATGTCTGGCGGACCGGGCACTGGCCCGTGGGAGGGGGCAACCAGGGGCTGCTGCTGCCACTGTGGCCGCTGGTGGCGGCGGCGCTGCTGGTTTGGCTGCTGCGCTATCCGCCGAGCCCGCGGGTGCTGTGGTGGGCGGTGTGCAGTGGAGCCCTTGGCGCCGGTGCCATCGCCCTCTACGAGCGTTTGATCTTGGGCAGGTCGCGTGCAAGCAACAGTATGAATGCCATTCCCTTCGGCAATCTGTCGCTGCTGCTGGGCACGCTGGCGCTCTTGGCGGCGCTCTGGTGCCTGCGTCGCGGCTATCCGCGAAACCGGGCCCTGCTGATGCTGGCGCTGCTGGCCGCCATGGCCGGCATGCTCGGCTCGCTGCTGTCCGGGACCCGCGGCGGCTGGATTGCCTTGCCCTTGCTACTGCTGCTGGCCTACCGAGCGGCGAGGGATCTGGTGCCGCCGGGCTGGCGCTACGGGGTGGCGGGGCTGGTGGTGATAGGGTTGCTGGTGGCAGCGGCGGTACCCCAAAGCGGAGTGGGTCAGCGGGTGGGGTCGGCGGTGGGCAGTGCCCAGCAATACTGGCAGGGGGAGACGCAAGGCAACTCAGTGGGCACACGCCTGGAGATGTGGCGAGGCGGTATCTTGTTGGCCCGGGAAAGCCCCCTGCTGGGCTTTGGTGAGGGACGCCTGGAACTGGCGATTCAGGGCCTGGTAGCGGAAGGCAGGCTGCCCCCGGCGGTCGCGCGACACGATCAGCTCCACAGTGACATGATCGATACCCTGGCGCGGCGGGGCATAGTGGGGCTTGGTGGGCTGCTGCTGCTCTATGCTGTGCCGCTGTGGCTGTGCTGGCGACGGCTGCGCAGGCCTGGAGCAGACCCGGGCCTGCAGGTGTTGGCTGCGGCGGGCATGATGGTGCCGGTGGCGTTCTTCGATTTCGGTCTGACTCAGTCGATGCTGCGCGATGTGCGCGGCCTGAGCGGTTATCTGGGGCTGTGCATCGCCTGCTGGGTGGCCCTGCGCGCCTATGAGGCGTCGCAAGGCCAGCCATTCGGCCGGTGCTATGATCGTGGGCTATCGGGTGAGTCGAGCTGATGGGCGAAACACGGCGGTGAGGCCGGCTCCAGGTCGGCGGCGTCCTCCGCGTGCAGGCGATGAAGCAGCATATCGCGCAGGATCGGCAGGTGGGAGTCGTCCAGGTGGCGCGCCGCCGATAGCAAGGTCAGCCGCCCGCGGCGGGCGTGGCGCATCAGCGGGATAAGGCTCTCGGGATGGTCGCGCAGCTCGCCCCGATAGCGGGTGGCGAAAACCCCGGCGCTGATCTCGCCCTGATGGTACTGACGGCGCAGCAGCGGCGACGGCGAGGCGTCTCGGTACCAGTCGGTGAGTGCCAGGCTCTCGCGTGGCTTGCCGCGTGGCCACAGCCGATCGACCAGTATCCTTGCCCCGTCTTCCGGCTCGTCGGGGCTGTAGATACGCTTGAGAATGATCTCGTAAGACACGCGAAAACCTCCCTTGACCATGTCGCTAGCATGGCGCATGTCAGTGGCGTTTTGCTAGCCCTTCCAGTGCGTCCCTCGCTCGCTCTTGCCAGTCGCCGGGAAGCTCGGCGGCCTGCGATAGGGCGCGCTGGGCGGCGTCGTAGTCCCCTTGGGTGCGATGGATCAGGCCAAGATTGAGCCAGGCGACGGCGAGTTCGGGGCGGGTATCAACCGCGAGCTGGAACGCCTCGATGGCGCCCTCGGTATCCCCCTGCCCATGGCGGGCGTTGCCCAGGGCGAAGTGTCCCATGGCCGAGGTCGGGAAGCGGCTTACCAAGGTCTCCCAGGCGGGGAGAGCGGCCTGTCCCCCCTGCACCTGCTCGAAATCGGCGATCGCCTCGAGCGCGCGATCTTCTGTCACGCTTTCAGGTAGCTCACCCGGCGGTAGCGCGACGAAGGCCCAGCGGTTGCTGCGAGACCAAGTAGCATCGAAGCGGCGGAAGGACTCGATGCGCTCGGGCTCCTCGCCGCTATGCAGGGTCATCGTCTGGGCGTCACGGTCATAGCCGATGGCTACGGCGTAGTGCCACATGGGCCAGGCGGGCAGCGACAGGTTCTGCATGACCACCACCGGCTGCCCGGCGGCAAGCTCGGTCAGCAGGGCATCGAAGCGGTTGTCCAGCACGAAGGGGATGTGGCCGTGGCGGCGCACGGTGGCGAGCATCTCCGGCTGGACGCTTCCCTCCCGGCCCGGCATGAAGACCTGGGGGATCAGGGTGTCGACGGTGACGTCCACGCCCTGGGCGTTGAGCACCATGGCTAGCGAAGCAGGACCACACTGGTAGTCGCGCTGGGCATGGAAGGGGATGTCATTCAGCATCACCTGGTGAGGAAGACGCTCTTGGGTGCTCTCGGCCAGCTGCGGGGGGCTGGCACAGCCGACCAGGGTGAATAGCAGCAGCACTAGGCTCTGTCTGAAAACTGGCTGCGCTCGACCATACGGCGTTAAAAATAGGCTCAAAGTACTCATTTACACCCCGTAAACTCCGTCTTTTCGCCGATTTTTGCCTTGTCTGGCCTTCGCTCGCCGACTTTTCGGACAAAGCCTAACAGGAGAACGCCCGCAGAGCGGGCGTTCCACGAGCGCCAGATTCGGCGTGTTGTCATCACCTTCCCCGCTCAGCGGGTAAAGGGGAAGACATTGGTCAGACCGAGAATATCGGTGACCAGCAGGATGACGAAGACGGCAAACAGGGCGCCGACCACGCTGGCGCCGGCTGGCATCTCTTCGAGCTGGTCTGCCATCTGGCGGGCTTCCTGATCGGACAGGGCGGCCACACGCGCCTCGACTTCGGCCAGATCCACGCCCTGGGCCAGCAGCTGTGCCTGTACGTCGTCGCGAGCGAGAATCTCGTGAATCCGCTCACGGTCCGCATCGGCACGCTCAGTCGAGAGGGCCTCCTGGGTGGAGATCAGGTCGCTGCCCGGCGCGAGCGGGGCGGCGGACACCGATACGCTGCCCAGCACCAGGGCGAGGATCAGCAGCGGGCTGAGAATACGGCAGACTCGTTTCATGGTGGAATCCTTACTGTTGTCGAATGATCTTCCGGCTCCTGAATGATCCTCGCTCGGCATCCTGATCCGAGCTGAAGGAACTTGCGCTCACGATGCCCGTGCAGTATAGGCAGAAATGACGTGAAATTTCATGCCCTTGCATGCGATTTTCCGCGCGCTCTTGGCTTTTGGTTCTTATCCCACCTCCGTGCAGTTCCGGCCGTTGGCCTTGGCCAGGTAGAGGGCGCGGTCGGCGCGCGAGTAGAGGCTATCGAAGTTCGAGCCCTCGCCATCCCCCGTGGCGAGGCCAAGGCTAACTGTGATCGATGCCGAAACGCTGAGCTCCTGGAGGGATAGGGCTGCGACGCGTTGCCGGATCCGATCGGCAAGCTGCAGGGCGCCATCGGCGGGCGTATCGGGCATCAGTACGCAGAATTCTTCGCCGCCCATGCGCGCCACGATATCGGCCTGGCGCGTCTCTTCTTTCAGGGCCTTGGAGAAAGCGACCAGCACTCGGTCGCCGGCCGGGTGACCATAGGTGTCGTTGAGGCGTTTGAAGTGGTCCAGGTCCAGCAGCGCCATACTCAGCGGCTGGCCGTTGCGGCGGCTCTGCTGGTGCAGCACTTCAGCGGCTTCCAGCAGGTGGCGACGGTTGCCAAGTCCGGTGAGCTCGTCCATTTGGCTCAGGCGTGCCACGGTTTCGCGCTGTCGATTGAGACGAAGAAGGGCCAGCATCAAGGCGCCGACCACCAGCAGCGCCAATAGCACCAGCACAGCGATGGCGAGCGTCAGGCGTTCCATGATGAGACGCTGCTCGCCGGCCGCGGTGTGGATGAGCTCATTAAGTTCGCTGTAGGCTCGTGCCAGATCGTTTTCGATGGCGTAACCCAGACTTACCAGTGCTTCCGACCTTCCACCGGACTGCATCTCATCGACTCGCGCTTGCAGTTCTGGCAGCTGCTCTTCGACGACTTGCAGCCTGTCGAGCGATACCCGGTAGTCGTCCGGGTCAAGCTGACTTCTTTTCAACCCGTAGGTCACGCCCTCGATATGCTGGGGTATTCGCCACAGCAGGTTGTCGAGGCGTGCTTCATGCACGTTCTGGTGGGGCTCGTGCAGTTGATCCAATGCATGGCGAAGGAGAACGGGTTGCTGCTGGGCACGGACGACGTCGGCCACCAGCGCCGTGTAGTTGGCTCCCACGTGCTGGCGCGCATTGACCACATAGAGGCCAATCGCCAGGGCGCAGATTCCTGCCAGGAGGGTAAAGGCCAGTGCCAGTTGCCACCTCAAGGCCAGGTGTTGGCGCTGATTCATTGGGTCTGGATGTCTCGGATTGACCAGATCCAGTGGGTCATGCTGGCCGTGCCGGCCTCAACGGCCTCGGCATCGGCAGGGACGATCAGCATGCTGGGGCCGAACTCCGTGAGCGTTAACGGCTCGCCATCCAGCCGTGTGGCGAGCAGGTAGCGCTTATTCTCGCGGTCTTCGGAGCTCAGGAAGACGGTGTAGTCATCGTGCGCGATAAACCGAAGCGTCTCGACCTCGCTGATACCCTGGGCGTCGAGAAAGTCGTCGAGCCAGACGCCGGCGAAGCTCCCCTGGGGGCCTTCGAAATGCTGCAGCGTGATCTCATAGAGGGGCGACGCTTCGATTTCGGCGCGACTGACCGACCAGCGCTCGCCATCGCTGTGCAGCGTGAGAATGGGCGTCTCATCCTGAGACGGCTCGAGGGCACTGGGAGTAGCCGCGCTGGCATGCGTGGCCAGCATGGTGGATATCACTACCACCAGGCCGGCCAGCAGGGCGACCGGTGAGGGCGTTAGGCGAAGAAGGCGGCTCATGCAGATGGCTCCCAGGCAGCTGTCGTCAGTGGGATAATGGCAGGATTGTACGCCAGCGATGTGACGCAGAGTAAACGCTTTTGGTCAGGCAGTTAACCGCCCCGGTATGAGGAAGGTAGTTCGGCGAGCAGGCCGCGCCCACCGGCCAGGGTGAGGGCCAGGTCGTGAAGGCCGTCCCAAGTGGGGAGAGGGCTAGCACCTTTGATGGCCAGATCCAGGCGCTGGGCGAAGAGCAGCAGCTTGTGCAGCCGCTTCAGCGGCAGGCGGTTGATGGCCTGCTGGTAGGCGGGGCGGCGCTTGTCGAAGATGGCCGGTTTCTGAGCCTTGCAGGCGTGATCGAAGCTTTGGCCCTGGTCGAGGTGCTGGTGAAGGGAAAGCAGGATCCGCAGCTCCCGGGCCAGGGCCCAGAGCACGATGGGCGCTTCCACGCCTTCGCCGCGCAGTCCGGCCATGATCCGCGACACTCGGGCCCGCTCGCCCTTGAGGCAGGCGTCCACCAGGGTGAAAACATCATAGCGGGCGCTGCTTTCCACGCCGCCGGCGATCTGCTGGGGGCCGACCCGGGTGCTGGGGGGCAGCAGCAGCGCCAGCTTCTGCAGCTCCTGGTCGGCGGCCAGCAGGTTGCCTTCGGTGCGCTCGCCGAGCAGCCGCGCGGCATCGAGGTCGAGGGTGAGGCCGTGGCGCTCGGCACGATCACGCAGCCAGAATCCTAGTCGGGTGATATCCACGGGCCACACGGGGACGAACAGGCCCACCTGGTCCAGTGCCTTGAACCAGGCGCTCTTCTGCTGGCGGAAGTCGAGCTTGCCCATGCTGATCAGCAGCACGTCCTCGCTGCCCTGCAGCTGCTCGGCGTGTTCCTTGAGCGCCTTGGCGCCTTCCTGACCGAGGCTGCTGCTGCCCAGGCGCAGCTCGATCAGCTTGCTTGATGCGAACAGCGACAGGCTGGCGGCGGTTTCCCGCAGCCGGCTCCAGGCGAAGTTGGCTTCGACATGGAGCACCTCGCGCTCCTCGATGCCCTGGGCACGGGCGGCGCTGCGCACGGTGTCGCAGGCTTCGATATGCTGCAGCGGCTCGTCGCCGGCGACGATCACCACCGGCGGCAGCTTCTTGCTCAATGCCTCGGGGAGCTTGTCGGGGAAGACTTTCACGGCTGACCCTTATTTATGGTTCATCGCACTTTAGCGTGAACATGTTTGCCAGGTTCTATGGTGGGAGGCCGGCTCTGCCGGCGGTTCGACGCTTCGACGAAGGCGCCGCAGGCGCCCCATGGGTAGCGCTGCGCGCTACTTCGCGAGCTGAAGTCGAGGCGTCGAACCGTCCCTCCCACAGGGTAAGTTCACGCCAGTCTGCGAAGAGCCTTATTTATGAATCGGCGAGCGGGCGAAGGCGCTCGAGTAGCTGGCGAGCGGCGTCACGGCGCAGCCGCTCATGCGCCTCCTCGCGGAGCCTTTCCTGCGCCAGGAGGTTGTCGTCGCTGATGGTGAACTGCGTGCTGACCTCGAGTTGCTGCTGGTCGAGCAGGTAGGCACCATCCGAGCGTCGTTGGACCGAGAAGGGGGCCGTGAGAGTGCTTTCGAGTTCCCGAGAGCCACTGTTGAGCACGCTGCGCTGGCGCTCGCGGATCGCCTCGGCGCCGAGATTGAGCACCAGCGGGGCCGGGTCGTGGACCCGGGTGCCCGCGGCCTCGAGCCGTTCGGCGACCCGCTGCGCCAAGGGGCCGTCGGGACCGGCCAGGGCGAGTTCCGCGAGCCCCGTGTCCGGAGTGTCGAAGCCGCGCAGCCGGAAGCCACAGCCGGCGAGGGCGAGAGCGGCGGTGCCGCTCAGGCCCAGAGCAAGTAAGGTGCGTCGCTGCATGAGGCGCTCCCTGGGGCGTCGAGGGCTCAGCCCACCACGATATTGACCAGCTTGCCGGGCACTACGATGACCTTGCGTACCGTCTTGCCCTCGGTGTGGCGCTGGACGTTCTCGGCGGCGAGCGCCTGAGCCTCGATGTCGGCCTTGGGTGCCTCCGCGGGGACCTCGAGTCGGGCACGCAGCTTGCCGTTGACCTGGACCACCAGCTCGATGGTGTCGCGGGTCAGGGCATCCGCGTCGACCTTGGGCCAGGCGGCGTCGATGGCCGGCTCATTGTGGCCAAGCGCTCGCCACAGAGCATGACAGGCATGCGGGGTGATCGGCGCCAGCAGCAGCACGCAGGCCTCGACCCCTTCCCGGGCCACGGCCAGGCCCAGGGGCGAGGTATCGTCGAATTTGCCAAGGGCGTTGGAGAGCTCCATCACCGCGGCGATGGCGGTGTTGAAGGTGGTGCGCCGACCGATGTCGTCGCTGGCCTTCTTGATGGTCTCATGGGTCTTGCGGCGCAGCTCACGCTGGGGCTCGTCCAGGGCTGCGAGGTCGAGTTCGCCCGGCTCGCCGGCGGCCAGGTGTTCGCTGACCAGGCGCCACAGGCGCTTGAGGAAGCGGTGGGCGCCTTCGACGCCGGCGTCGGACCACTCCAGCGACTGCTCCGGCGGGGCGGCGAACATCATGAACAGGCGCACGGTGTCGGCACCGAAGCGGTCGATCATCGACTGGGGATCGACGCCGTTGTTCTTGGACTTGGACATCTTCTCGATGCCGCCCATCTCGACCGGCCGCTCGTCGGTGATCAGCACCGCGCTCAGCGGGCGTCCCTTGTCGTCGCGCTTGACCTCGACGTCGGCGGGGTTGAACCACTCCTTGCCGCCGTTCTCGGTCTCACGGTAGTAGGTCTCGGCGATCACCATGCCCTGGGTGAGCAGGCGCTGGAAGGGCTCATCGGAGTCCACCATGCCGAAGTCGCGCATCAGCTTGTGGAAGAAGCGGGCGTAGAGCAGGTGCAGGATGGCGTGTTCGATGCCGCCGATATAGAGATCCACCGGCAGCCAGTAGTCGGCGCGCTCGTCGAGCATGGCCTCGTGGTTGTCGGCGCAGCAGAAGCGCGCATAGTACCAGGAGGACTCCATGAAGGTGTCGAAGGTATCGGTCTCGCGGGTCCAGCCGTCGCCGAGGTCGGAGAACTCCGGCATCTTCTTGAGCGGCGAGCCGGTGGCGTCCACGGTCACCTCCATGGGCAGGGCCACCGGCAGCTCCTCGTCGGTGAGCGGCACGGTCTGGCCCTCCGGGCCGTACTTGACCGGAATCGGCGCGCCCCAGTAGCGCTGGCGCGCCACGCCCCAGTCGCGCAGGCGGAAGTTGGTCTTGACCTCGCCGTGGCCCTGCTCGCGAAGCCGCTCGGCGATGGCGTCGAAGGCCGCCTGAAAGTCCAGGCCATCGAACTCGCCGGAGTGGATCAGGGGGCCGTACTCGACGTAGGCGCCCTCGGAGAGATCCGGCGCCTGGCCGTTCTCGTCGGCGATCACCGCCTCGATGGGCAGGCCGTACTGGGTGGCGAACTCCCAGTCGCGCTGGTCATGGCCGGGCACCGCCATCACCGCGCCGGTGCCGTACTCCATGAGCACGAAGTTGGCCACATAGACCGGCACCCGGCGCCCGCTGATGGGATGGATGGCCTGATAGCCGGTGTCCATGCCCTTCTTTTCCATGGTCGCCAGCTCCGCCTCGGAGGTGCCGCCGTGGGCGCACTCCTCGCAGAAGGCGGCGAGCTCGGGATTGCCCTCGCTGGCGGCTCTGGCCAGCGGGTGGCCGGCGGCCACCGCCATGTAGGTGACGCCCATCAGGGTGTCGGGGCGGGTGGTGTAGATGCGCAGCGGTTCGAGCGCCTCGCCGTTGTGGTCGGCGATGTCGAAGTCCATCTCCACGCCCCGGGACTTGCCGATCCAGTTGCGCTGCATGGTCTTGACCTGCTCGGGCCACTCCACCTTGTCCAGGTCGGCGAGCAGCTCCTCGGCATAGTCGGTGATCTTGAGGAACCACAGCGGGATCTCCTTGCGCTCCACCAGCGCACCGGAGCGCCAGCCGCGCCCCTCGATCACCTGCTCGTTGGCCAGCACCGTCTGGTCGACCGGGTCCCAGTTGACGGTGGCCATCTTCTTGTAGACCAGGCCCTTCTCCACCAGCTTGGTGAAGAACCACTGCTCCCAGCGGTAGTAGTCGCTGTCGCAGGTGGCGAATTCGCGGCTCCAGTCATACGCGAAGCCCAGCGCCTTGAGCTGGTCGCGCATGTAGTCGATGTTGGCGTAGGTCCACTCGGCCGGCGGCACCCGGTTCTGGATGGCGGCGTTTTCGGCGGGCATGCCGAAGGCGTCCCAGCCCATGGGCTGCATGACGTTCTTGCCCTGCATGCGCTGGTAGCGGGAGACCACGTCACCGATGGTGTAGTTACGCACGTGCCCCATGTGCAGCTTGCCGCTGGGATAGGGGAACATCGACAGGCAGTAGAACTTCTCGCGGTTGGCGTCTTCCACCGCCTTGAAGCACTGATTCTTGTCCCAGTACTGCTGGGCGTCGCGTTCGATCTCAAAGGGCTTGTACTGTGCGTCCATCGGTTTTCGAGAGTACCTTGAGCGTCGGGCGCAGCACCTGAGCACTGCGCGAGTCGAATGAGGGCGCCTGGCATCAGACGTTGATCGCTTTCGAGCGATAAAACGTTGAACTGACGGCGACATGTCGTCTAAATGGTACCCAAGGATACCCCAGACCGGCGGGGCCGGCCATGCCCGACCCGCCCGCAAGCCTGTTGCAAGGAGATCGCCATGAGTGAACGTCCCGACCCGCATCGCGAACATCGTCTACGCGAAGGCTATGAACGCATGCTCGACAGGCTCCGCGATGGGGCCAAGGAACTGACCTGGGAGAACCTCCAGCAGGAGCTTGACGATGCCGTTGAGTTCGAGGCCGAGCTGGAGGAATTCACCAAGGACGAGCTGGCGCTGCTGCGTGCCTGGGTGGAGCGCGACCTGGTCGATATGCGCCGCTACCTGAACGCCGGTGGCCACAGCGTCGCCACCTGGCTGGGCATCGACCTCGATCAGCTCTCACGCAAGGTGGTGGAATCGCTGTTCTCCATTGCCGATCGCAGCAAGGTCGAGCGGCTACGCTTCGAGGAGGACCTGGAGGCCTCCCGCGCCGACTACTGCGAGGGCGAGATGGCGGTGCCGGGGCGCATGGCCTGCGTGCACTGCGACGCCGTGGTGGAACTCGAGCAGGTGGCACGCATCGAGCCCTGTCACAAGTGCGGGCACCGCTACTTCTATCGTGTTTCGGAATAGCGTCAAGGTACGAGGGGCAAGGCTCCCTTTCTTGCCCCTTAGTTCCTTCTTGGATGGTTCTTCGCACTTTAGCGTGAGCATGTTTGGCAGGTTTTATAGTGGGAGGCTGCGGTTCGACGTCTCGACTCTGCCGGCGGTTCGACGCTTCGACGAAGGCGCCGCAGGCGCCCCATGGGTAGCGCTTCGCGCTACTTCGCGAGCTGAAGTCGAAGCGTCGAACCGTCCCTCCCACAGGGCAAGTCCACGCCAGTCTCCGATGAACCTTACTTTATGACCAGGCCGCCAGCAGCACGATGGCTAGCACCACCAGGACGGTCATCACGGCCGCGTAGCCCAGGTTGTGGCGCATCATGCGGTAGCCGCTGATGCCGTAGCGCCCCTGCAGCGAGAGGTTGATCCCCGACAGCGGGCCCACCGAGGTGCCCACCGCCCAGGAGGCCAGCGCCGTGAAGGCGAACAGGGTCTGCTGGCCGGGGGTGAGATCGAGCATCGAGGCGAGCACCGAGACGCCGATGATGGGGTGCAGCCCCGCCACGGCGCTGGCGACGATGGCGAGGAAACTGACGATCGCCTCGCCGGCGCCGAAGCGGGCGAACAGCGTCCACTCGCTGCCGGTGGCCGCGGCGATCAGGTTCGACAGCCCCAGGGTCAAGAGCCCCGCGGAGAGGAACAGCGCCACCTCGCCGCGCATGGCGGGCAGCCGCGTCAGCGTGTGCTGGCGCACCCGGCGCAGGGTCCAGCGCGGCCCGGTCGGCAGGTTGCTGGCTAGCGCCACGGCCGGCAGCAGGAAGGTGATGATGCTGACGATGGAGAGGGTCGGCGTCAGCCAGTAGTGAAACAGCATGACCAGCGCGGCCATGATCACCGGCATCAGCAGGCTGCGCGGCGACAGGGAAAAGCCCGCGGTGTCGCTGAGATCGAAGCGGCGGGAGAGCTCCAGCGTGGTCAGGATCCCGGCGATCAGGGCCAGCGGCAGTCCCACGGCCAGCACCTGGGTGTACTGCATGCTCGGCGCCAGGGTCATCACCACCCCCATGGAGGCGAAGAAGGGCGACCACAGCGCCGCGCTGGACAGGCCGCGGTTCAGTGCCAGCAGCTGGGGCGTGGTCAGCGGGGCGCGCCGCGCCAGGCGATCGCCGATCATGAAGACCGTCGAGAGGTTGAGGATGGTGCCCAGCAGGTGCACCCCCAGCCAGGTACCGGCCGTGCCGCGTACCCCGGTCACCGCACGCCCCAGCGGCCGCGAGGAGCCGCTGCGGTTGCCGATCAGGCCGATGAAGCTCACTCCCAGCAGCATGGCCACCACATAGGTATTGCCGTCGAGGATCGCCGGCCAGGCGATGGCGGCGTCATAGCGCAGCCAGGCGATGACCAGCAGCCCCAGCCCGATACCGGCCAAGACGCCCGACTGCCAGCGGGTGCGGCGCGGGATATCCCGCCACAGCAGCGCCGTGGCCAGCCACAGCGCATAGCCGACCAGGTGGGGGTAGGGAGACAGCCCGGCGAAGCCCGTGATCTGCGTCACCAGCCCCAGCAGCAGCAGCGTGCCCGCCAGGGCGTGGCGCGTCCGTGGCGGCGGCGGTGTCGGAGTATCGGGTGACGTGGCATTGAGCTGGCGGGGCATGGCGTGGCCTGGAGGCGGTAAATGCTAAGCAGTCTAACCAATTTCGCGGCCGGGTGAATCCCTCGCCGCCGGCTCGCGCGCCTCATCCAGCAGGGTCAGCATGGCCCGGGCGGCGTTGGAGAGGGTGCGGCTCTTGTGCACCAGATAGCCCAATGGCCGATGGATGGGGGGATGCTCCACCTGCAGTTCGTGTAGCTCGCCGGCGACCAGGCGCTCGGGGAGCAGGCTCCAGCCCAGACCGATGGCGGTCATCATCTTCAGCGTCTCCAGATAGTTGGTGGAGAGTGCCACCGGCAGCGAGAGGCCGGTAGTGGCGAAGCGCGACTCGATGAGCGTGCGGGTAAAGGTCATGGGGCCGGGCAGCACGGCGTCGAAGGCGCACAGCTCATGCAGGGCGAGGCGACCGCGCCCGGCCAGGGGGTGGTCGCCGGCGCAGACGAAGCAGAGTCGGTCGACCCATACCGGCACCGCCTCGAGCTGCGGGTCCGGGTGGGGGGCGAGCGTCACCACGGCAAGCTCCAGCTCGCCGTCGAGCACGCCCTGATAGGCCTGCTCGGAGTCGAGGAAATGCAGGTCCAGTCGGACCTCCGGATGGTCCCGGGTGTAGGCCTTGAGCAGCGGCGGCAGGCGGTGCAGGCCGATATGGTGGCTGGTGGCGAGGGTCAGGCTGCCGCCGACATTGCCGGTGAGATTGCCCAGCGCCCGGCGGCTGTCGTCCACCATCACCAGGATCTGGCGGGCCCTCGGCAGCAGCACCCGTCCCGCCTCGGTGAGGCCGACGCGCCGGCCGATGCGGTCGAACAGCCGGGCGCCGATCTGCTCCTCGAGTACGGCGATACGCTTGCTCACCGCCGGCTGAGTCAGGTGCAGCTGCTCGGCGGCCCGGGAGAAGCTGCCGCTATCGGCCACGGCGAGGAAGGCCTGCAGGCTCTGGGTATCCACTCTGGGCTCCTTTGTATTCCTTTATGGAATCCAATGAATAAATAACATGAATTGATTTTATGGGCGAGTGGCGGGAGACTGGCCCCATAGCGCCGAGCGCCAGGCGCTGTAGGAGGGATGCTTTGCATCACGACTGGCACCGGCAGGTGCCCGCGGTGTCGGCCCACCTGGGTAGTGGCCGCCGGGAGGCCTGCGGCCTCCAGTCGCGCAATAAATTGGGTTCATCGCACTTTAGCGTGAACATGTTTGGCAGGTTTGATGGTGGGAGGCCGGCTCTGCCGGCGGTTCGACGCTTCGACGAAGGCGCCGCAGGCGCCCCATGGGTAGCGCTGCGCGCTACTTCGCGAGCTGAAGTCGAGGCGTCGAACCGTCCCTCCCACATAGCCTGTTCACGCCAGTCTGCGAAGAGCAATAAATTGTTCTCCTACAGCGCCTGGTGCGACGCCAGGAGTCCGCAAAAGGTCATTCCGGCAGCAGGCTCCTGGAAACGTGTCGCTTCCCGATTGGAGTTAGACCGGACATGCACAGGGCCCAAGAGCCCGGGAGAAACGAAATGGCAGGCCAGACTCTCTACGACAAGCTGTGGTCACAGCACTTGGTCAAGGAGCGCGACGATGGTACCGCGCTGATCTATATCGACCGCCAGCTGCTGCACGAGGTGACCTCGCCCCAGGCCTTCGAAGGGCTGCGCCTGGCCGGGCGTAAGCCGTGGCGCCTGGATGCCAACCTGGCCACCCCGGACCACAACGTGCCCACCACGCTCAAGGAGCGCGCCGAGGGCAATGCCGGCATCAAGGACCCGGTGTCGCTGATCCAGGTCCAGACCCTGGATGACAACTGCGAGTCCTTCGGCATCGAGGAATTCAAGATCAACGACGCCCGCCAGGGCATCGTCCACGTGGTCGGCCCCGAGCAGGGCGCCACCCTGCCGGGCATGACGGTGGTCTGCGGCGATTCCCACACCGCCACCCACGGCGCCTTTGCGGCACTCGCCCACGGCATCGGCACCTCCGAGGTGGAGCACGTGCTGGCCACCCAGTGCCTGCTCGCCCAGAAGATGAAGAACATGCAGGTGCGCGTCGAGGGCACGCTCGGCACCGGCGTCACCGCCAAGGACATCGTGCTGGCGATCATCGGCAGGATCGGCACCGCCGGCGGTACCGGCTACGCCATCGAGTTCGCCGGCAGCGCCATCCGCGACCTCTCCATGGAGGGCCGCATGACGGTCTGCAACATGGCCATCGAGGCAGGCGCTCGGGTCGGCCTGATCGCCGTGGACGACACCACCATCGACTACCTGCGCAAGCGCCCCTATGCCCCCACCGCCGAACAGTGGGACGCCGCCGTGGCCGACTGGCGCGGCCTGGTCTCCGATGCCGATGCCGAGTTCGACAAGGTGGTGACCCTGGACGCCGCCGAGATCGAGCCGCAGGTCTCCTGGGGCACCAGCCCGGAGATGGTCACCGGCATCTCCGGCGAGGTGCCCGACCCGGCCGAGGCGCCCGACGAGACGGTGCAGCGTGGCTACACCCGCGCCCTGGAGTACATGGGCCTCGCGCCGAAGCAGAAGATCACCGATATCCGCTTGGACAAGGTGTTCATCGGCTCCTGCACCAACTCGCGCATCGAGGATCTGCGCGAAGCGGCCAAGGTCGCCAAGGGCAAGAAGGTCGCCGACTCCATCGCATTGGCCATGGTGGTGCCGGGCTCGGGTCTGGTGAAGCGCCAGGCCGAGGCCGAAGGCCTCGACAAGATCTTTATCGAGGCGGGCTTCGAGTGGCGCGAGCCGGGCTGCTCCATGTGCCTGGCCATGAACGCCGACAAGCTCGGCGCCGGCGAGCACTGCGCCTCCACCTCCAACCGCAACTTCGAAGGGCGCCAGGGCTACGGCGGGCGCACCCACCTGGTGAGCCCGGCCATGGCCGCCGCGGCCGCCATCGCCGGTCACTTCGTGGACGTGAGGCAGCTTGCCGCCAATGACGATGCCCAGGTACAGGAGGCCTGAATCATGAAAAAGTTTGAACGCATCGAGGGTCTCGTCGCACCGCTGGACCGGGCCAACGTCGACACCGACCTGATCATTCCCAAGCAGTTTTTGAAGTCGATCAAGCGCACCGGCTTCGGCGTCAACCTGTTCGACGAGCTGCGCTATCTGGATGAGGGGCAGCCCGGCCAGGACTGCTCCCAGCGCCCGAAGAACCCCGACTTCGTGCTCAATCAGGCGCGCTATCAGGGCGCCAGGGTGCTGCTCGCGCGGCGCAACTTCGGCTGCGGCAGCTCCCGGGAGCACGCCCCCTGGGCGCTGGAGGACTTCGGCTTTCGTGTGGTGATCGCGCCGAGCTTCGCCGATATCTTCTACAACAACGCCTTCAAGAACGGCCTGCTGCTGATCACCCTGCCCGAGGAGACGGTCGATCGATTGTTCGCCGAGGTCGAGGCCAATGAAGGCTATTGCCTCGACGTGGACCTGGAGAACCAGCGCCTGATCACGCCCTCCGGCGAGATCCTCGAGTTCGAGGTGGACGCCTTCCGCAAGCACTGCCTGCTGAATGGCCTCGACGACATCGGCATCACCCTGCAGGACGAGGACGCCATTCGCGCCTTCGAGGCCAAGCACCGCGCCGCGCGGCCCTGGCTGTTCCGCGCCTAACCGGGCTTCGCCCGGAGCGGTAAGCTATAAGCTTTAAGCGGTAAGTAACCCCCTTGCTGCAACGTTGGGTGTCGCCATACTGGCTTACGGCTTACGGCTTACGGCTTACGGCTTACGGCTTACGGCTTACGGCTTACGGCTTACGGCTTACGGCTTACGGCTTACAACAAGGATTGATGAAAAGATGACTCAGAAGATTCTGGTACTGCCGGGTGACGGCATCGGCCCCGAGATCACCGCTCAGGCTAGCCGCATCCTGGCCGCCTGCCAGGCCCGCGGCCTCGATGTGGAAGTGGAAGAGGCCCTGGTGGGCGGCAGCGCCTACGACGTGCACGGCGAGCCGCTGCCCGCCGAGACCCTGGAGAAGGCCAAGGCCGCCCGGGCCATCCTGCTCGGCGCCGTGGGTGGGCCCAAGTGGGACGCGATCGAGGACCTCGCCAAGCGCCCCGAGAAGGGCCTGCTCGGCCTGCGCAAGAACCTCGGCCTGTTCGGCAACCTGCGCCCGGCCATCACCTACCCCCAGCTGGCCTCGGCGTCCAGCCTCAAGCCCGAGCTGGTGGCGGGTCTCGACATCATGATCGTGCGCGAGCTCACCGGCGGCATCTACTTCGGTCAGCCCCGCGGCATCGAGGAGCGCGACGGCGAGCGGGTCGGCTTCAACACCTACGTCTACTCTGAGAGCGAGATCGAGCGCATCGGCCGCGTCGCCTTCGAGATGGCGCAGAAGCGCGGTAAGAAGCTCTGCTCCGTGGACAAGGCCAACGTGCTCGAGGTCACCATCCTCTGGCGCGAAGTGATGGAGCGCCTGGCGTCGGAGTACCCGGACGTCGAGCTCTCCCACATGTACGTCGACAATGCCGCCATGCAGCTGGTGCGCGCGCCCAAGCAGTTCGACGTCATGGTCACCGGCAATATGTTCGGCGACATCCTCTCCGACGCCGCCGCCATGCTCACCGGCTCCATCGGCATGCTGCCCTCGGCCTCGCTCAACGAGAGCGGCCAGGGCATGTACGAGCCGTGTCACGGCAGCGCCCCGGACATCGCCGGGAAGGGCATCGCCAACCCGCTGGCCACCATTCTCTCGGTGGCCATGATGCTGCGCTACTCCCTGGACGAGCCGGCGCTCGCCCAGCGCATCGAAGACGCCGTGGGCAAGGTGCTGGACGACGGCCTGCGCACCGCGGATATCGCCTCCGACGGCACCCGCACCGTCTCCACCGCCGAGATGGGCGACGCCGTGCTGGCGGCTTTCGAGGCTCAGTAGGTACGAGGTACGAGGTACGAGGTTCGAGAAGCACCATGCTTCCTCGCCCCTCGCCCCTCGCCCCTCGCCCCTCGGCGCTCGGCGCTCGGCACCGCTTTCTGTATAATGTGTCTCACATTCGATTGCTGGAGGACTTCACATGTTGAAAGTCGGTTTCGTCGGTTGGCGCGGCATGGTCGGTTCCGTGCTCATGCAGCGCATGCTGGAAGATGGTGACTTCAAGGGCATCGAGCCGATCTTCTTCACCACCTCCCAGGCTGGCCAGCCCGGCCCCGATGTGGGCGTCGAAGTGCCTCCGCTCAAGGATGCCACCGACATCAATGAGCTCAAGGTGCTGGACGTGATCATCACCTGCCAGGGTGGCGACTACACCAAGCAGGTCTATGGCGATCTGCGCGCCAGCGGCTGGAAGGGCTACTGGATCGATGCCGCCAGCACCCTGCGCATGGAGGATGAGGCGACCATCGTCCTCGATCCGGTCAATCGCAAGGTGATCGACGATCAGCTGGCGCGCGGTGCCAAGACCTTCGTCGGCGGCAACTGCACCGTCAGCCTGATGCTGATGGGCCTGGGCGGTCTGTTCGAGGCGGACATGATCGAGTGGATGACCTCGATGACCTATCAGGCGGCCTCCGGCTCCGGTGCCAAGCACATGCGCGAGCTGCTCAATCAGATGGGCTCACTGCGTGACAGCACCGCCGCCGAGCTGGCCGACCCGTCCAGCGCCATCCTGGATATCGACCGCAAGGTCACCGCAGCGATGCGCTCGGGCGACTTCCCCACCGAAAACTTCACCGCGCCGCTGGCCGGCAGCCTCCTGCCCTGGATCGACACCAAGCTCGACAACGGTCAGAGCAAGGAAGAGTGGAAGGGCACCGTGGAGACCAACAAGATCCTCGGTCTGCAGGACAGCCCCATCCCCATCGACGGCCTCTGCGTGCGCATCGGTGCCATGCGCTCCCACAGCCAGGCGTTCACCATCAAGCTCAAGCGCGATGTGCCCCTTGATGAGATCGAGGATCGGATCGCCAAGCACAACGATTGGGTCAAGGTGATTCCCAATGACAAGGACGCCACCATTGCCGGGCTGACGCCGGCCGCGGTGACCGGCACCATGGAGGTTCCCGTGGGCCGTTTGCGCAAGCTGGCCATGGGTGGCGAGTACCTCTCCGCCTTCAGCGTCGGCGATCAGCTGCTGTGGGGCGCCGCCGAGCCGCTCAAGCGGATGCTGAAGATCCTGCGCGAGCAGTAACCCCTGCCAAGTGCGCCTTTCGAGGTGCACTGACCTGAAGCGGGGCATCTCCATCCAGGTGGAGGTGCCCCGCTTCGCTTTGGTGGGCTGTTGGGCGCTGAGCTCGGCGCTGCGTTGAACGAAATACCCTCGGTTTGACCCCGGTAGGACGCGTGCAGTAACCAGATGTGGTACATATTTCGTAACGACTTACGCCACCATAATATGAAAAGATCAATCGACGATCGGCGGCCACCGCGCCGGCAACGCAAGGGAACTCCATGAGACGCAAGCTGACACTCACCATGCTGCTTACGCTGTCTGCTGCCAGCTCGCAGGCAGTGGCGCTCGGGCTGGGGGAGGCCGAGGTCCGCTCGTCGCTCAATGCGCCGCTGCGGGCCACCATTCCATTGACCGATACTGCCGGGATGGAGCCGGATCGGCTCAATGTATCGGTGGCCGAGGCAGGCGAGTTCCGAGCGGCCGGTCTCGAGCGTACGCCGCTGGCGGCAAGCGTAGGGCTGGCGGTGCGTGAGCATCAGGGCCAGCTGATGCTCGATCTCACGAGCCAGCGGGCCATTCGTGAGCCCTGGCTGGATCTGATGCTGCGCTTCGACTGGCCGGGCGGTCAGTCCCTGCGGGAGGTGACGCTACTGCTCGATCCCCCCGACTATGATCAGCTGCCGGTGCTGGCCGGCGCGGCGGCGGCCCCCCACACTGTCTCTTCATCATCCTCGCCCACGCCGGAGCCAGCCGCGCGGCCAGTGGCGCGACAGGCGGCGACTGGCCAGCGCGGCGATGCGGCCTGGGTGGGGAGCGGCGACACCCTATGGTCGGTGGCCGGGCGCCTGCGGCCCGATAGCGATATCAGCATGCACCAGATGATGGTGGCGCTGATCGAGGCCAATCCGGATGTCTTTCCCTCCGGCAATATCAACGCCATGCGCGCCGGGCATTCGCTGGCGGTGCCATCCCGGGACGCCATCATGGCGCGCAGCGGCGAGGAGGCGTCTCGACTCGTCCAGGCCATGAACCAGGCCTGGGCCAACCGTGGCAGCGGCGCTCCTGCACGGGTGCCGCTGGGCGGCGAGGCCGAGGCGCCGGCTGCCGTGGCCAGGGCGCCGGAGTCGCCCACTGACGAAACCACGCCGGCCGACGCCTTGGTGGCCGACAGCGAAGCCGTGGAGGCCGCTGAAGCGGTGGGCGCGACAGACACCGTGGCCGATGCCGACGCGGATACCGGGCCGCACCTCACCCTGCTGACCGATGCCGAGGTGGCAGCCGAAGCCGCTGGACTGGATGCAGCCGCTGCCGAGACGGCCGAGGCGGTGGCGGCCGACGAGGCAGGTGCCGAAGGTGAGGCGTCGGCCGGTCAGGGGCTTGATCCGGCGGTGCTGGCCACGCTGGGCGCCGAGGGCCTGATCGAGCCAAATGAGGCGCAGCGGCTGGCGCGTCTCGAGCGGAGCTGGCTGGCGAGTCGCCAGGCGCTGGAGGCCGTCCAGCAGGAGCGCGATGCGCTGCAGGAGCAGGTGAGCGACCTGCGCGAAGAGATGGACGTCTTGCGCCAGCAGCTGGCCGAGCTGCTGGCCGGCGGCGCCGGCGTGGAGGGTGACGGTGCCGGCGGCGTGGTCCCCCCGGGCAGCGCGCCGGTCGACGGTGACTCGCCCTGGTGGGGCGCCGTCTACCAGGCCGAGATGGACCGCACCCTGGTGCTCGGCGCGGCCGGGGTGGCGGGCCTGCTAGGGCTGTGGCTCTTGGTCAGGCGACGTCGCCATCGTGACACTCACCGCGCCGCCGATTTTGCCACGATGCCGCACGGGCCCTATGGCGCCATGCCGTCGCCGGGTGCGGTGTCCGCCCCGGCGTCAGGCGGCATCGGCTCTACGAGTGCGACAGCGGCGAGTCCCGAGCCGCCGACGGTGCCCGGCATGACCACGGCGGCTCCTGGCACGGGCGCCATGCCGCACGCAGAAGTGATCAGCGAAGCGGACATCTTCATGGCCTACGGCCGCTATGATCAGGCCCGTGACGTGCTGCTGACCGGGCTGGAGAGGGAGCCAGGGCGAGAGGATCTGCGGCTCAAGCTGCTGATCGCCTACCTGGAGCAAGGCGACTGGCAGGCGGCACAGGGGCAGGCCGACCGGCTGCGCGAGAGCCAGGACCCGGCGATTCGCGGCGAGGTCGAGCGCCTGATGGCAGGCCCCGGCCGAGACGCTGCAGGCGAGACCGGCATAGGCGATGACAGGCTTTCCTTTGTCGGCGACCCGGCCACCAGCCCCACGGATGCCGCCTCGCAGGCTCCCCCAGCGCCTGAGCGCGATGTGGACAGCCCGTCTCCTGCCGGGGAGAGCGAGCGTCAGACCTTCGCTGCGCCTGACGCGCCGCATCAGGATCCGGACGCCGAGCTGGCGGAATCGTCCTTGACCGCTCAATCGGACGGTACCGAACAACACGACAATGATACCGCCAGCCGCGATGCGCAGTGGGAAGGCGAGGGTGCCGATGTCGAGGCGGAGCCGCCGCCCCTTTCCCGCCAGCAGTCGGCCCCGGAAGTGATCGACTATCAGCCGCCGCCCCTGGATCCCGAGCCGGCCGCGCGCGAGGAGACGCCCATGCAGCCCAGCGTCGAGTTCACCACGCAGAGAGGCGAGAGCGACGTCGCGGCATCGAGTGAACAGAGCGGCAGTGACGGCGCCGAGCTGGCGGCGAGGCGGGACGACGCGGCGCAGTGGGACGTGGAGGAGGTGGCGTTTCCTCCTCTGGATCAGGATAATGGCGGCTCCCAAGACAGTTCCGAGCAGCTTGATGACCTCGACGAGGCGCGTCGCCTGCTGGAGGTTGGTGATACCGAGCGGGCCAGAGGGCTGCTCGAACCGCTGCTGGACAGCGCCGACGACCCCCGGCTGAGAATGCAGGCCCAGGAGCTGATCGACCGCTATCGGCTGTGAGTTGGTCCCGGCCGATACGACCCACCCCGACACGAGCGACGTAGACGGCCGAATGACCCTGTTCCAACCCCTCGATGAACGCCGAGCGCTGAGTGGCCGCCTGGCTCTCGGCGTGGAGTATGACGGCAGCGCCTACTGTGGCTGGCAGCGACTCAAGCACGCGCCCTCGGTTCAGGGGGCCTTGGAGGCGGCGCTGGCCAAGGTGGCCAACCACTCGGTGACGGTGCACGCCAGCGGCCGCACCGACTCCGGCGTGCACGCTACCCGCCAGATCGTCCACTTCGACCCGCCGGCGCCGCGCTCTCAGAAGGCCTGGGTGTTCGGCGTCAATGCCAATCTGCCCCGGGATGTCGCCGTGCGCTGGGTGCGCGAGGTGCCCGACGACTTCCATGCCCGCTTCAAGGCGCTGGCGAGGCGCTATCGCTACGTGATTCTCAACCAGCCAAGCCGTCCGGTGCTGGAGCGCGCCAACGTGACCTGGTGCCGCGATCCGCTGGATGCCGACGCCATGCATCGCGCGGCCCAGGCGCTGGTCGGCGAACACGACTTCTCGAGCTTTCGCGCCGGCGGCTGCCAGTCCAAGACCCCCTGGCGGCATCTGCATTTCATCGAGGTCCACCGCCACGGGCCTCTGGTGGTGATCGACGTCCAGGGCAACGCCTTCCTGCACCATATGATCCGCAACATCGTCGGCGCCCTGGTCACCGTGGGTCGCGGCGAGCGTGGCGACGACTACCTGACCGAGCTGATGGCGCTCAAGGACCGCACCCTGGCCGACGTCACCGCGCCGGCCTGCGGCCTGCACTTCGTCGACTCTCTCTACGACGAGCGCTGGGGTCTGCCCCGGGAGCCGCTGGGCCCCAACCTGCTCGCCTTCCTGGGCGAATGGACCGGCGAGCGGGCGCTGCCTGACTGCCCCATGGTCGAGTTCCGGCGGGGTAGGCCGGTGGCCAGCTCAGCCGCCGTCGGAGATTACTAACCTTGAAGGAGCCATCCTTGCACTGCAGCCAGCGATACCAGTCCCGCACCCGCATCAAGATCTGCGGTCTCACCCGCGAGGTCGATATCGACGCCGCCGTTGCGGCGGGCGCCGATGCGCTGGGCTTCGTGCTCTGGCCGGGCAGCAAGCGTGCGCTGGAGGAGGCGCGCCTGGCCGAGCTCGCTGCTCGGGTGCCGGCCTTCGTGACCCGGGTGGGGCTGTTCGTCGACCAGGAGCCGGCGCTGGTCGAGCGCTGCGCGCCCCACCTTGATCTGCTGCAGTTTCACGGTGATGAATCGCCGGCCTTATGTGACGGCTTTGGCCGCCCCTGGATCAAGGCGCTTCGCATGCGCGAGGGGCTCGACCTGCATGCCGCCGCCGAGGCCTACCGCGGCGCCCGGGCGTTGCTGCTAGACGCCTACCGCCCCGGGGTGCCGGGGGGGACCGGCGAGACCTTCGACTGGTCGCGAGTTCCCGATAACCTGGCGAAAGCTGTTATCCTTGCCGGAGGCTTGAGCTCGGACAACGTGGCCGACGCCATCGCCTCCGTGCGCCCCTTTGCGGTGGACGTCTCGGGCGGCGTCGAGGCGGCCCCCGGGCGCAAGGATGCCGCGCGCCTCGCGGCCTTTTTCGCGGCGGTGAGCGATGCCGATGCCGGGCGCGGCTGAGCCGCCCGCATCGCCCGCTCCCGCCGGTGATCCTGACCCCACCCATCCCTGTCCCTTCTGACGACCCGACGAGGTGTCTTAGTGAGCAAGTTCAGTGACCTGACCCGACTGCCGGATGCCCGTGGCCATTTCGGCCCCTACGGCGGCCGGTTCGTTTCGGAGACCCTGAGCTTCGCCCTGGACGATCTGGAGAAGACCTACCTGAGTCTTCGCGACGATCCCGATTTCCAGGCGGAATTCGACTACGACCTGGCCCATTACGTGGGCCGGCCTTCACCGCTCTATCATGCCGAGCGATGGTCGAAGCAGCTGGGTGGGGCGCAGATCTGGCTCAAGCGCGAGGACCTCAATCACACCGGCGCGCACAAGGTGAACAACACCATCGGCCAGGCGCTGCTGGCCAAGAAGAGCGGCAAGCCGCGGGTGATCGCCGAGACCGGCGCCGGCCAGCACGGCGTGGCCACCGCCACCGTGGCGGCTCGCCTGGGCCTCTCCTGTGACGTCTATATGGGCGCCGCCGACGTCGAGCGCCAGAAGCTCAACGTCTACCGCATGCGCCTGCTCGGGGCCAACGTGATTCCGGTGGAGTCCGGCACCCGCACCCTCAAGGACGCCATGAACGAGGCGCTGCGCGACTGGGTCACCAACGTCGACGACACCTTCTACATCATCGGCACCGTGGCCGGCCCGCACCCCTATCCGATGCTGGTGCGCGACTTCAATGCCGTGGTGGGCCGCGAGGCGCGTCGCCAGTCGCTGGAGGAGTTCGGCAAGCTGCCCGATGCGCTGATCGCCTGCGTCGGCGGCGGCTCCAACGCCCTGGGGCTCTTCTATCCCTTCGTCGAGGATGACGAGGTCGCCATGTACGGCGTCGAAGCCGGCGGCGACGGCGTCGAGACCGGGCGTCACGCCGCGCCCCTGGCCTCCGGTGCGCCGCGCGGGGTGCTGCACGGCAACCGCACCTACCTGATGTCCGACGAGGGGGGCCAGGTTTCCGACACCCATTCGATCTCCGCCGGCCTGGACTATCCGGGGGTCGGGCCGGAGCACGCCCTGTGGAAGGACGTCGGCCGGGTCCAGTACGTGGCCGCCAACGACGACGCGGTGCTCGAGGCGTTTCGCGAGCTGACCCACGTCGAAGGCATCATGCCGGCGCTGGAGTCTGCCCACGCCCTGGCCCATGCCAAGGTGCTGGCGCCGACGATGCGCCCCGACCAGCAGATCGTGGTCAACCTCTCGGGGCGGGGCGACAAGGACATCATGACGGTCGCCAAGCTCGACGGAATAGAGTTCTGAGGATGCCGATGAATCGTATCGACCAACGTTTTGCCGCCCTCAAGGCCGATGGCCGCCGGGCGCTGATTCCCTTTATCACCGCCGGCGACCCGGCGCCCGAGCACACCGTGGGCTTCATGCATGCCCTGGTGGAGGCGGGTGCCGACATCATCGAGCTCGGCGTTCCTTTCTCCGACCCCATGGCTGACGGCCCGGTGATCCAGAAGGCGTGTGAGCGTGCGCTCAAGCACGGCACGCGTCTGGCCCACCTGTTCGAGATGGTGCGCGAGTTCCGCCGCCGCGATAGCGCCACCCCGGTGGTGCTGATGGGCTATCTCAACCCGGTGGAGCGTATCGGTCTCGAGGCCTTTGCCGATCAGGCCGCCGAGGCGGGGATCGACGGCGTGCTTACCGTGGACATGCCCCCGGAGGAGGCCGAAGAGTTCGGGCCGATTCTCAAGGCGCGCGGTTTGGCCTCGATCTTTCTGGTCGCCCCTACCACTTCCCATGAGCGGGCCGCTACAATATGCGCCCACGGCGAGGGCTACCTCTACTATGTGGCACTCAAGGGCGTGACCGGGGCGGCGACGCTCAACGCCGAGGACGTGGCCAGCCATCTGGCCCCGCTGCGCGAGCAGACCACGCTTCCGCTGTGCGTGGGCTTCGGCATCCGCGACGGCGCCTCGGCGGCCGAGGTGGGCAAGGTGGCCGACGGCGTGATCGTCGGCTCGGCCCTGGTCAGCCGCATCGCCGCCAACGTCGAGACGCCGGAGGTCATTCCCGGCGAGCTCAAGGCGGTGCTCGGCGAGATGCGCGCCGCCCTGGATGCCCTGGGTAAGCGCTGAGGCGACCCTCGCGACCCGACTCGATTCATGATGCCCGGCCGCTGCCGGGCACAACAGCATACGGAAGCCTTTCTGACATGAGCTGGCTTGACAAGATCGTACCCTCCATGGGCCGCATCCAGCGCAAGGACCGCCGGGCCAGCGTGCCCGACGGCCTGTGGCGCAAGTGCCCCAAGTGCGAGGCGGTGCTCTATCTCCCGGAACTCGAGAAGCACCATAACGTCTGCCCCAAGTGTGATCACCACCTGCGCCTGACGGCCCGCAAGCGACTCGACTGGTTCCTCGACAAGGAAGGGCGCGAGGAAATCGCCGCTGAGGTGGAGCCCATCGATCGCCTCAAGTTCCGCGACTCCAAGAAGTACAAGGATCGCCTGGCGGCGGCCCAGAAGGAGACCGGCGAGAAGGACGCCCTGGTGGCCATGCGCGGGAGCCTCGACGGCCTGCCGGTGGTGGTGGTGGCCTTCGAGTTCACCTACATGGGCGGCTCCATGGGCGCCGTGGTGGGCGAGAAGTTCGTCCGCGCGGCCACCCTGGCGCGGGAAGAGCGCCTGCCGCTGATCTGCTTCTCCGCTTCGGGGGGGGCGCGCATGCAGGAGGCGCTGTTCTCGCTGATGCAGATGGCCAAGACCTCGGCGGCGCTGGAGCGCCTGCGCGAGGCCGGGGTGCCCTACGTTTCGGTGCTCACCGACCCGGTCTTCGGCGGTGTCTCGGCGTCGCTGGCCATGCTCGGTGATATCAATGTCGCCGAGCCCAATGCCCTGATCGGCTTCGCCGGGCCCCGGGTCATCGAGCAGACGGTACGCGAGAAGCTGCCGGAAGGTTTCCAACGCAGCGAGTTTCTGCTCGAGCATGGCACCGTGGACATGATCGTGCCACGCGGCGAGATGCGCGATCGGCTGGGCCGGGTGCTGCGCAAGCTGACCCATCAGCCGCCCAGTGGCCTGGGCGACGAGATACTCGCCCAGCCGGACCTGGTCGATGCCGCCGAACAGGCCGAACCCGCCGAGGCGGAGCCGGCAACCAACGAGCACCAGGAGCCGGTGTGGGAGGAGAGCGGCGAGCCGCAGGAGACGCGCGGCGTCGAGTCCGAGGAGGCGCCCCGGCCGTTGGATGACGGCACCGAGCGCTCCGAGACGCCGCGCTGATACCGCCTGTGACGTCTCCCTCACTCCCCGCCAGCCTGGACGCCTGGCTGGCCCGACTGGAAGCGGCGCATCCGGTGGACATTGACCTCGGCCTCGAGCGGGTGGCCGAGGTCGCCCGCCGCATGGGCCTGCTCGATGGCCGTCCGGCACGTCGAGTGATCACCGTGGCCGGCACCAACGGTAAGGGGTCCACCGTGGCCATGCTCGAGGCGCTGGCCCTGGCCCACGGGCTCACGACCGCCACTTATACCTCGCCGCATCTGCTGCGCTACAACGAGCGGCTGCGTTTCGATGGCGAAGAGGCCGACGACGCGACCCTGATCGCCGGCTTCGAGGCGGTCGAGGCCGCGCGGCTCGACGGCGAGCCGGTCAGCCTCACCTATTTCGAAGTCGGCACCCTGGGAGCGCTGCAGGCGATCACCCGGCGCTGCCCCGACGTGGCCATCCTCGAGGTGGGGCTCGGCGGGCGCCTGGATGCGGTGAACGTCATCGATCCGGACGTGGCGGTGATCACCCCCGTCGCCCAGGATCATGCCGCCTTTCTGGGCAATGACCTCCTCCAGATCGGGCGCGAGAAGGCCGGCATCCTGCGCGCCGGGCGCCCGGCGGTGCTGGGCGCGCGCGAGCTGCCGACCAGCGTGCGCGAGGTGGCCGCCGAGCTAGGAGCCGAGGCGGTCGCCCTGGGCGACGCCTTCCAGCGCAGCGAGAGCGATAGCGCCGGTTGGGGCTGGCAAGGGCGTGGCCCGAAGGGCAAGCCCCTCACCCTGGATCGCTTGCCCGACCCAGGGCTGCCGCTGGACAATGCGGCAACGGCCCTGCAGGCGCTGGCACTGGCCGGTGTGGAACTCGTCCCCGCGGCCTGCCGCCGCGCCCTGGCCGAGGTCAGGCTGCCGGGTCGCATGCAGTGGCTGGGGCAGTGGTGCCTGGACGTGGGCCACAACCCCCACGCCGCAGGCTACCTGGCAGAGCGGTTGGGCGAGCGTCCCTGTGCCGGACGGACCTGGGTGCTGCTGGGCATGCTGGGCGACAAGGATGCCGAGGGGGTGATCGATGCCCTGGCGCCGATCGCCGATGCCTGGGTGACGGTGAGCCTGGACGGCGAGCGGGCGCGAAGCGCTGCCGAGCTGGCAGCGCCTATCGAGGCGAGGCAGGGCGAGATTCGCCATCGAGCCGCCACGCCCGAAGCGGGCGCCGAGTGGCTGGCCACGCGGCTGGCGCCCGAGGATCGTGTGCTGGTGTGTGGCTCTTTCTTCACCGTGGCGGCCATACTGGCATGGAAGCAGGCAGCGGGCTGACGGGATAGGCTCTCGGTACCGGGCGGTCTGAATGAGAGAGCAGATGACGCAGCCGTCTGGCGGCGCCCGGGGCCTGGGCAGGAGGGCAAGATGAAATACGGAATGCGCGAGCGAATCAGCGGGGCGGTGATTCTCATCGCCCTGGCGGTGATCTTCGTGCCGATGCTGTTCGACGAGCCGGCACCCCGGGACGAGCGCCCTCAGCCGGTGCTGACCATCGAGCAGCCGGTGCCGGTGGAGCGGCGCGAGGTGCCGGAACCGCAGCCGCCGGCCAGTCTGGGTGAGATTCAGGCGCCGGGCGAGGTGGCGCCCATGGCCCCGGCGCCCGATGCCGATGCAGATTCGCCCCAGCCGCTGGCGGATTCGCCTGACCTGGCCATCGAACCGGAGCGCGACGAGGCGCCCGAGGAGATGGCTGAGGCACCGGCATCCCCCGAGCCCGAGGCTCCGGCCGAGGACCCGATCGCCGAGCTGGCGCGGGCAGCCTCCGAACGGCTCGACCGCCAGGCGACCCCCGAACCTGAGCCCACCGAGTCCGCGCCAGCTCCCACCGCGGCCGCGCCCTCGGGCGAGTGGGCCGTGCAGGTCGGTAGTTTCGGCGAAGTCGCAAATGCCGAACGGCTCGAGGGGCAGCTCAACGAGCAGGGGTTCAGCGCCTACAGTCGCCTGCGCGACAACAACCTGACCACGGTCTATGTGGGGCCCTACGAGAGTTCGGATGCCGGCGAGCGGGCCATGGCAGAGCTCAAGGAGCAGGCCAACCTGCAGGGCCTGCTGGTGCGGGTCAGGGAGTGACGCCATGACGCTGACTTGGATCGATTGGATCTTCCTCGCCGTGCTGGCGGTCTCCACCCTGGCCGGGTTCATGCGCGGGCTGATCCGCGAGGGCCTGGGGCTGGCGGCCTGGATCGCTGCCCTGCTGGCGGCCCGGCTGCTGGCCGAGCCGGTGGCCGATATGCTGTCCGGGGTGATCGACAGCCCCGACGCTCGGCTGGTCCTGGCCTTCGTGCTGGTGATCCTCGGCGTGGTGCTGGTCTGCGGCATCGTGATCCGCATGGTGCACGCGGCGGTGGAGTGGGTCGGCATGGGCTTCTTCAACCGCGTTGCCGGGGCCTGCTTCGGCGTGGCGCGCGGCGCGGCCATTCTGGTGGTAGTGACCATCCTGATCAGCCTGACGCCGCTGGCCCAGCTGGAAGCCTGGCAGGAGGCCGAGCTCAGACCGACCTTCGAGCAGCTGCGCGACTGGGCGGTGAGCCAGCTCGAAGCGTGGGATGGCACCGTGCCCGAACTGCCCGAGTCGCTGCGTGGTATCTCGCTGCCCGGCGGCGAGCGCTCTGGCGACGGCGAGACGACGACAACCCCCTGACAAACGAATCCGGGACCCATCCATGCGGTGGTGTCTCTTCAAGGCAAGCGAGGTAAGGTGGAATGTGCGGTATCGTGGGCCTTTTGGCCAAGCAGGCCGTGAACCAGGCGATCTATGACGCCCTGACGGTCCTTCAGCATCGCGGTCAGGATGCCGCCGGCATGATGACCTGGAACGAGGGGCGCTTCTTGCTGCGCAAGAGCAACGGTCTGGTGCGTGATGTCTTCCACACTCGCCATATGGCTCGCCTCAAGGGCAACCTGGGGATCGGCCATGTGCGCTATCCCACGGCGGGCTCCTCCAGCGAGGCGGAGTCCCAACCCTTCTACGTCAATTCGCCCTACGGCATCTCGCTTGCCCATAACGGCAACCTGACCAACTCGGATCAGCTCAAGCAGGAGCTGTTCTCCTCCGACTTGCGCCATATCAACACCAGTTCCGACTCCGAAGTCCTGCTCAACGTCTTCGCCCACGAGCTGGGCAAGCAGGGGCCGTACCTCGAGCCGGGGGATATCTTCGACGCCGTGCGCCGCGTGCATCGGCGCTGCCGTGGCGGCTATGCCGCGGTGGCGATCATCAACGGCGTGGGGCTGGTGGCCTTCCGTGATCCCAGCGGCATTCGTCCGGTGGTGTTCGGCACCCGCGACGAAGGGCAGGGCCAGGACGTGATGATCGCCTCCGAATCGGTGGCGCTGGACGTAGGGGGCTTCGAGCTGCATCGCGACCTCGCTCCCGGCGAGGCGATCTTCGTCGACATGGCGGGCGAGATTCACACCCAGCAGTGCGCTGACCGGCCGATGCTGGCGCCGTGCATCTTCGAGCATGTCTACCTGGCGCGCCCCGACTCGATCCTCGATGGTGCCTATGTCTACGGCACCCGCATGCAGATGGGCCGCAAGCTCGGCGACCGCATCCGCAGCGAGTGGCCGGAGCACGACATCGACGTGGTGATTCCGATCCCCGACACCTCGCGCACCTCGGCCCTGGAGCTTGCCCAGCACCTGGGGGTGACCTACCGCGAGGGTTTCATGAAGAACCGCTACATCGGCCGCACCTTCATCATGCCGGGGCAGACCCAGCGCAAGAAGTCGGTCCGCCAGAAGCTCAATGCCATCGACATCGAGTTCAAGGGCAAGAACGTGCTGCTGGTGGACGACTCCATCGTGCGCGGCACCACCTGCAAGCAGATCATCCAGATGGCCCGCGAGGCCGGCGCCAACAAGGTCTATTTTGCCTCGGCGGCACCGCCGGTTCGCTACCCGAACGTCTACGGCATCGACATGCCGGCCGCCAATGAGCTGATCGCCCATGGCCGCAGCGAGGCGGAGGTGGGCGAGCTGATCGGCGCCGATCGCATCTTCTATCAGGACCTCGAGGACCTCAAGGCCGCCTGCCGTGAAGTCAACCCGGCGCTCGACGCCTTTGACTGCTCGGTGTTTGATGGCCAGTACATTACCGGCGATATCGACGACGGCTATCTGGCCAACCTGGAAGCGTCGCGCAGCGACCAGGCCAAGCAGCAGCAGAGTGCCGGCGACCATGCGCTGGTGGGCATGCACAACCAAGACGACATCGACGACTGAGGGCCGAGCATGCACGACGATCAGACACCGGGGGCGGCCTGGGCGCTGGACACCCTGGCGATTCGCGCCGGTCACCAGCGCACCCATGAGCAGGAGCATGGCGAGCCGATCTTCCCCACCTCGAGCTTCGTCTACGGCAGCGCGGCCGAAGCCGCCCGCAAGTTCGGCGGCGAGGAGCCGGGCAACGTCTACTCGCGCTTCACCAACCCCACGGTGCATACCTTCGAGCGTCGCCTGGCGGCCCTGGAAGGCGGGGAGCGCTGCGTGGCCACCAGTTCGGGGATGTCGGCCATTCTCGCGACCGCTCTGGCGCTGCTCTCTGCCGGCGACGAGATCGTCGCCTCGCGCTCGCTGTTTGGCTCTACCGTGAGCCTGTTCGACAAGTACCTGGGCAAGCTGGGGATTACCACCCGCTATGTCGAGCTCTCCGACCTTGCGGCCTGGGAGGCGGCGATCACCCCGGCCACCAAGCTGCTGTTCGCCGAGACCCCGTCGAACCCGCTCTCCGAAGTCGTGGACATCGCCGCGCTGGCCGAGATCGCCCATCGGCACGAGGCACTGCTGGCCATCGACAACTGCTTTCTGACCCCGGCGCTGCAGACGCCGATCGCGCTGGGGGCCGACCTGGTGATCCACTCGGCCACCAAGTATCTGGATGGCCAGGGCAGGGCGATTGGCGGCGCGGTGGTCGGCCGGGACAAGGAGCTCGAAGAGGTGTTCGGGGTGGTGCGCACCTGCGGGCCCTGCCTGAGCCCCTTCAATGCCTGGATCTTCACCAAGGGACTGGAGACGCTCAGCCTGCGCATGCGCGCCCACTGCGCCAATGCGCTGGCCTTGGCCCAGTGGCTTCAGGCGCACCCGGCGGTGGCGCGTGTGCATTACAGCGGCCTGGAAAGCCACCCCCAGCATGCCCTGGCGGCCCGTCAGCAGCGAGGCTTCGGGGCGGTGCTGGGCGTCGAGGTGACGGGCGGCCGCGAAGCGGCCTGGTCGGTCATTGACGCGACCCGCCTGCTGTCGATCACCGGCAACCTGGGGGACGTCAAGACCACGATCACCCACCCGGCCACCACCACCCACGGGCGTCTCTCCGATGATCAGAAGGCCGCGGCGGGCATCGAGGAGGGTCTGATCCGCGTGGCCGTCGGCCTGGAGGACCTGGAAGACATCCGCGCCGATCTGGCCCGGGGGCTGGATGCTTTGGTCTAACCCGGCGCCTGGATGCACTCGACGCCCGTCCCGCCCAAGGCGGGGCGGGGGTTGTCATCGGGGGGCAGGCTCGGGCGCTACCCAATCTTCCACGCGCAACCCCGGCACCCTACGAAATTCGCGAAGGTTGTTGGTCACCAGCACCAGTCCCCGTGAACGTGCATGGCCGGCAATCAGTTGATCGTAGGGACCGATCGGCTGGCCAATTCTGGCCAGTTCGGCCCTCAGCTGACCGCTATGGGCGGCGGCTTCGTTGTCGTAACCGAGCACCTCGAGCCGCGCGGTAAATCCCTCGACCACTTCCAGGTTTCTCTCCGGTGCAGCCGATTTTTCCGCACCATAGATCAGCTCCATCAAGGTGATGGTGCTGATGCAGAGCTGGGCATGATGGCGCTTGAAGGCGTTTCTCACCTGCTGGGGGCGGTTCTTGATGGTGAAGATGCAGATGTTGGTATCCAGCATGTACTTCAGCATCAGAATGATTCTCGCGTCTGATCAGCCGGCTGCTCTCGCTCGCTCATGAAATCAGCCGTGACCCCATCTCCCTCGAACCAGCTGTCCCAGGACTCTCCTGCGGGCGCAATGATCCGCGTCCTGCCAATAACGATGACATCGACCCGCTTGACGTCATCCGGTAGCGCCACGGACTTGGGGAGCCGTACCGCCTGGCTCTGGTTGCTCTTGAATACGGAGGCTTGTTTCATGGTGTGTCTCCTTGAGGTATATCCAATCTGTATATCCCTAGCATAGCAACTGCGGGATATCTGGAAAAGCAGAACCCTCCCTTATCGATATCCCCTTGAACTCTCGCCAGGAATCGCCATCACATCAGGGCACGTGTTCACTGTTCCCCGAGGAGAGCCACGATGAAGATCCTGATGGTACTGACGTCTCACGACCGCCTGGGAGATACCGGCCACCCCACCGGCTTCTGGCTCGAGGAGTTCGCCGCCCCCTACTACGTCTTCAAGGATGCCGGCGCCGACATCACCCTGGCCTCGCCGCGGGGCGGCCAGCCCCCGGTGGACCCCAACTCCCAGGCCGAGGAGGCGCTCACCGACGAGACGCGCCGCTTCGAAACGGATGATACGGCCAAGCGACAGCTGGCCGACACGCGGCCGCTGGCCGAGGTCGAGGTAAGCGATTTCGATGCGCTCTTCTTCCCGGGCGGCCACGGCCCGCTCTGGGACCTTAGCGAGAATGCCGATGTGAAGCGCCTGATCGAGGGCTTCCTGGCCGCCAACCGCCCGGTGGGCGCGGTCTGCCATGGCCCCACGGTGCTTCTTCAGGCCCGTACCCCGGCGGGCGAGCCGCTGGTCAAGGGGCGGCGCGTCACCGGCTTCGCCAACAGCGAGGAAGAGGCCGTGGGGCTGGTCGAGGCGGTGCCGCACCTGCTCGAGGATGCCCTGAAAGGGCAGGGCGGTGACTACCAGCGCAGTGACCAGGACTTCGCCCCTTTCCAGGTACGCGATGGCCTGCTGGTCACCGGCCAGAATCCCGCCTCCAGTGCCCCCGCCGCCAGGCTGCTGCTGGAGGCGCTAGCCAGCTAACAGTTTTTCCGAATGGTTGATTCGGCTTTTTTCAGCGGATACCGATGATGCACTGCGGTAAGCTATCGCCACTCTTTGATCAAGCGTGAGGATTCCACCCCATGTGGCGCAATACCCGTATCGGCTGGGGCATCGTCAGCATCGCGCTGCACTGGCTCAGCGCCGTGACCATCGTCGGGCTCTTCGTGCTGGGCTGGTGGATGACCGGGCTGGGGTATTTCGATCCCTGGTACAACCTGGCGCCCTGGTGGCATCGCTCCATTGGCATGCTGCTGCTGTTTGCCACCCTGCTGCGCCTGGTGTGGCGCTTCGTCAATCCCACGCCGGCGGCCCACGGCGGCCGGCTGGAGCGCCTCGCTGCCCACCTGGGACACGTGCTGCTCTACGTGCTGTTGCTGGTGGTGCTGGTCAGCGGCTATCTGATCTCCACTGCCCGTGGGCGCGGCATCAGCGTCTTCGACTGGTTCGAGGTGCCGGCGCTGATCAGCCGCCTGCCCAACCAGGAGAGCATCGCCGGGGAGATCCACTGGTATGCCGCCATCGCGCTGATGGTGCTTGCCGGCGGCCACCTGATCGCCGCCCTCAAGCACCATTTCCTGGATCGCCAGGACACCCTGACCCGCATGCTCAATCCTGCACGCTCCCGTCGCCTCTTGAGGGAGCCTGCTCCACCATCTCGCTCAGCGAGCCCCGACCGACACCCCTGAACGTCAAACTGTAAAGGAGAACCCCATGTTCAAGAAGACCGCCCTCGCCGCCGCTCTGGGTACCGCTGCCCTGGTGGGCGTGAGCCAGGCCCAGGCCGCCGACTACGTAGTGGACATTGACGGCCAGCACGCCTTCATCCAGTTCAAGATCAACCACCTGGGCTACTCCTACATCCTGGGTAACTTCGAGTCGTTCGACGGTCGCTTCCACTACGATGCCGACGACCTCGAGGCTTCCAGCGTGGAGATGGAAGTCGACGTGACCAGCCTCAATAGCAACCACGCCGAGCGTGACCGCCACTTCCTCAGCGATGATTTCCTGAGTGCCGGCGACTATCCCACCGCGACGTTCGTCTCCACCGGCTTCACCCCCAATGGCGACAGCGAGGGCGTACTGACTGGCGACCTGACCCTGAAGGGCGAAACCCGCGAGATCGAGATGCCGGTGACGCTGATGGGCGAAGGCGAGGACCCCTGGGGCAACTATCGTGCCGGCTTCGAGGGCGCCACCACCCTGACCCTGGCCGACTATGGCATCGACATGAGCGACTTCCCCGAGGTGATGCATGACCTCGAGCTCTACGTCACCTTCGAAGGCGTTCGCCAGTAAGACCGCCCCCTCGGTATCAGGCCTGAGGTATCCGACACCCCCGCATGCCGGGGGTGTCGGCGTTAGGGTGTCCGGCTAGAATGGCAACCCATTGCCCCGCCACGGAGTGACCGTGACTCGACGACTCGACGACAGCCCACCGCTGGGTGTGACCCTCTGGCGTCAGACCTGGCCCATGGCCATCGGCGTGCTGGCGCTGCTGGGGTTCCAGCTGGTGGACAGCGCCTTTATCGCCCGACTGGGCACCGCCCCCCTGGCGGCCCAGTCCTTCACCTTCCCGCTCTCCTTTCTGATCATCGGCATTCAGGTGGGGCTCGGCATCGCCATCGCTGCGCTAATTTCCCGCGCCCTGGGGGCCGGGGAAGAAGACCGCGCAAGGCGCCTTGGCAGCCTGGTACTGCTGGTCGGGGCCGCTGCCATTGCCCTGCTGGCGCTGCTGCTGTGGATGATCCAGGAGCCGGTGTTTACCGGCTTGGGAGCCGATGCCGCGACTCGCGAGCTGATTCACGCCTATTGGGCGCCGCAGCTGCTGGCGGCATGGCTGGGGGCGGCGCTCTACTTTGGCTATAGCCTGTTTCGCGCCCACGGGGATACCCGGCTGCCTGGCAAGCTGATGGTGGTTACCAGCCTGGTCAACCTGGTCCTCGATCCGCTGCTGATCTTCGGCGTCGGTCCTTGGGAGGGGCTGGGGTTGCCGGGCGCCGCCTGGGCCACGGTAGTGGCTTTTGCCGTGGGCCTGGTGGTGCTGGGCCGGCGACTCCGGCAAAGCGACTGGCTGGATCGGCAGGGACTGGGCGAGGAGCTGCGGCGCTCCGCCGGGCCCTTCGCCGGCATCGCGGCGCCGGCCATGGTCAGCCAGCTGATGCCCCCGCTGGCGGCCATGCTGGCGATCGCCGTGGTGGCCGGCCTGGGTGAGTCTCAGGTAGCGGCCTGGGGGCTGGCCAGTCGACTGGAAACCCTGTCGCTGATGGTAGTGCTGGCCATGACCATGTCGCTGCCCCCCTGGCTGGGGCGCTGCTACGGGGCCGGCGACTGGCAGCAGATTCGCCGGCTGCTGCATCTGGCGCTCAAGGTGGTGGTCGTGTGGCAGCTGGGGCTGGGCCTATTGATGGCGCTTGCGGCCCCCTGGGTGGCCCTGGCGCTGTCCGGCAATCCCGAGGTGCAGGGCGAGCTGGCCATTCTGATCCGCTTTCTGCTGCCCAGCTACGCCGCCCTGGGGATCTGCATGCTGGTGGTCTCGGCCGGCAATGCGCTGGGCTGGCCGCTGCGTGCCATGCTGATGTCCGGGGCGCGGCTGTTTCTCTTCTACCTGCCGTGCCTGTGGCTGGGGGCAACCCTGGGGGGGCTGGTCGGTCTGGCGGCTGGCGCCGCCTTCGGCAACCTCTGTGCGGGTTTGGCCGCCTGCCAGCTGCTTCGGCGAGAGCTGGGAACGGCGGCACAGCCCGCAGCGTGAATGGCAAAGCGCTCGCCCCGTCGATCTTTCTACACAGCCCCCTGGGTGGGATGGAGCCCCCCTGCGGGGCGCTGCGGGGGGCCGTTTAGTTGCTCATCAATCGCCTCAATCGGTGGATGACGGCGGCGTGCCAGCGACCGGTCGCGGCGCGGCCAGCCGCTCCTGCTGCCAGGCGAAGTAGAGAAACAGCGCCCCCATGACCAGATAGCCCAGCATATAGTCCCCGGCGGCGTAGAAGGCCAGCTCGGGGGCGTGCATCAGGCCGATGAAGGAGAAGCCCGCGGCTACGCCGGCGAAGACCGCAGCACGGCGGAACTGGTGGTCGATCACCGAGACCGTCATGGCCCCGATCAGGATGGCAGTGAACATCGCACCCTGACCCAGCGAGACGATGGCCGGGGAGATGTCCGAGACCACCTCGCCGGCGCCGCGATTGAAGCGGGTCATCACATAGTTGGCGAAGTAGGGCAGCATGGCCAACGCCACGGCGGGATAGTAGCGGGTGTCGTTGCTCTGAAAGGCGGTGGCGATCATCGACATGCCGACGAACACCAGGATGGGGGCGACCACCGAGACCGGGATGATGGCGGCGAGGGCCGCGATCAGCCCGAACATGGTGGCCACCGCATAGACGGCGCCGTTGAGAATGCTGTAGCCGCGGCCGGCGCCCATCCATTTGGCCCCCACGGTGGCGATGTATACCGTAGTGGGGAAGACCCCGCCGAACAGCGCGCCGATCATGGTGCCGGCACCGTCCACCGCCTGGCACTCGCGGACATCGTATTTGTCGCCGGCGGCCTCCATGGCTTCCACGTTGTTCATGGTCTCGATGGCGTTGTACAGGGTGATCGGCAGTACCACCGTGAGGACCGCCAGCATACCGGTGAACAGCAGGCCAAGCCCCTCGAACCAGGCCAGGGTCGGCAGCAGCGGGTAGAAGCCCAGATGGGTGAAGGCGTCGCTGAACTGGCCCTCCTCGGTGGCGCCGATCAGGTAGGCGAGGGCCGTGCCGATGACGATGGCAAACAGCGAGGTGGGAATGCGAAACGGCATCGTCACCCTGCCGATCAGGCCGACGATGATGATCGCCAGCACCAGCAGCCCGATAACCGGAATCTCCAGGGTCTTGAACAGCATCTCGCCGGCAATAAAGGTCAAGGCAACGCCAGCGACCGCCCCCAGCATCGCCGCCCGCGGCAGATGATGCTGGACCCAGCGGCCGATCAGGCTGATGGACGCCTCGATGGCCCCACTGATGAAGCAGGCGGCGACCGCCACCTTCCAGGCCAGCTCGGCGTCACCGGTGAGCTGCATGGCCGGCAGCAGCACGCCGAACAGGAAGACGAACATCACCGGCGTCGAGATACCGTAGGAGAGGGCGGTGACGTCGGTGCGCTGTTCCCGACGGGCCAGCCGCGCCGCGCTCCAGGCGTAGTAGAAGTTGCCCACCATGACCGCCACGGCGGCGCCGGGCAGCACCTGGCCAAAGACGATGGAGGCGGGAAAGCCCATCCCCAGCATGGTGATGGCGATGATGACGAAGTTGGCGATATTGTTCTGGAAGAGGGCGAAGAAGGCATCGGTATCCTCCTTCTTGTACCACGGATAGTGGACGGAAGGGGTATCGGGAGTTGCCGCCATGGGGAGCCTCTTGGTTGTGTGGTTGTATACAAGGCAACTTGCAGTCTGGACTCGATCTGACTGATCGGTCAAGTCTGTCGTTGCCGGGAGCGCACAGAGGCGCACCGCACCCCCGGCGGTTGATGCATCGAAAAATCGAGCTCTTCGCACTTTAGCGTGAACAAGTTTGGCAAGTTTTATGGTGGGAGGCCGGCTCTGCCGGGCGAAGGCGCCGGAGGCGCCCCATGGGTAACGCTGCGCGCTACTTCGCGAGCTGAAGCTCCCTCCCACAGAGCCAGTTCACGCCAGTCTGCGATGAACCAAAAATCGAGCGGTATTCTACGCGAAACGAAAACGCCCGGGCAGGGCCCGGGCGTCGAGGCTGGCAGGGAGCGGCCGATCAGTTGACCGCGGCGATCGCCTTGGCCAGGTAGGGCAGGTTCTCGTGGGAGAAGCCCGCCACGTTGGCGCGGCCCGAGCGGACCATGTAGATGCCGAATTCGTCACGCAGGCGGTCGACCTGCTCCGGCGTCAGGCCGGTGTAGGAGAACATGCCGCGCTGCTCGGCGACACAGGCGTACTTCTGATCGAGGCCGTAGGGCTTGAGCGCCTCGACGAAGTCCCGACGCAGGGTGTTGATGCGGTCGCGCATTTCGGTGAGCTCTTCGCGCCACACCGCGGCAAGCTCGGCGGAGTGCAGGATCTCGCTGACGATGGCGCCGCCGTGGGCCGGCGGGTTGGAGTAGTTCTCGCGGGCGACGATGGCGATCTGGGAGCGCACGTTCTCCATCTGCTCGCTGTCCTTGGCCACCATGATCAGGCAGCCGGTACGCTCGCAGTAGATGCCGAAGTTCTTGGAGCAGGAGCTGGTGATGATCACCTCGTCGAGGCTCTCGGCCATCAGCCGAACCCCGTAGGCGTCTTCGTCGAGCCCTTCGCCGAAGCCCTGGTAGGCGAAGTCGATCAGCGGCAGCAGGCGGCGCTCACGTACCACCTCGAGCACCTGTTGCCACTGCTCCCGGGAGAGATCGAAGCCGGTGGGGTTGTGGCAGCAGGCGTGGAGCAGCACCACGTCGCCTTCGGGGATCTGCTTCAGGGCCGCGAGCATGCCGTCGAAGTCCAGCCGGTTATCGGCGTCGACGTAGGGGTACTTGTGCAGCGTCAGGCCGGCGGCCGGGAAGATACCCAGGTGGTTCGGCCAGGTCGGGTCGCTGACCCAGATGTCCTTGCCGGGAAGCTGGTGGGCGATGAAATCCGCTGCCAGGCGCAGCGCGCCTGTGCCGCCGGGTGACTGGGTGGCGCTGGCGCGCTTGGCGGCCAGTACCGGCGAGCCCTCGCCCAGCACCATGGGCAGTACCACTTCGCCATAGGCCGGAGCGCCGTGGGAGCCGATATAGGTCTTGGTGGTCTCGTTCTTGAGCAGCAGGGCCTCGGCTTCCTTGACGGCGCGCATCACCGGTGTGTTGCCCTGGGCGTCCTTGTAGACGCCGACGCCGAGATCGACCTTCTGGGGGTTGGTGTCCTTCTTGAAGGCCTCGATCAGACCGAGGATGGCGTCCCCGGGAACCCGCTCAATGTGTTCGAACATGTATTTCGTAACCTCGTCGGTTCTGGCGGCAAGAATGAAACTCAAGCATCCCCCATGATGCCATTGCGCTCGATGAACTGCCACTCGCCGGTCTTGCTACAGTGACAGGCGAAGCGCAATGGGAGGTCTGCATGAAGGAATCGAATGCATCGCTGCCGCTATGGCTTAAGTGGCTGTTCACGCTCTGGATCGTCCTGTGGGCGCCGGCTTTCGCCGTCATGCTGGGGGCCCAGAACTACTTCTGGCTGTGTAACCTGGCCAGCTTTCTGATTCTTGCGGGCCTGTGGTGGGAACATCGGCTGCTGCTATCGATGCAGCTGCTGGCCGTGCTGCTGGTGGGTACCCTCTGGGGGCTGGACGTGCTGGGGGCCTGGTTGACCGGGGTGCACCCCATCGGCGGCACCGAGTACATGTTCGACCCCGACCACCCGACGCTGGCCAAGGCCCTGTCCTTCTACCACCTGGTGCTGCCGCTGGTGGCCGGCTTTGCGGTACTACGGCTTGGCTATGTGCGCCGGGCGCTGCTGTGGCAGACGGTGCTGACCTGGCTGGTGGTGCCGCTGACGTTTCTGTTCACCGAGGCCGAGCGCAATATCAACTGGGTGCATGGTCCCTTCGGCTCACCCCAGGACATCCTCCACCCGCTTGTCTATCTGGTGGGTCTGATGCTGGCCTGGCCGCTGGTGGTCTATCTGCCGGTGCACGGCCTGATGCGGCTACTGCAGCGCCGCGGCCTGCTGCACTGAGCCCGCATGCCTTCGACTCATGCCATCACCCGGTTGCGACCCTGGTGTTTGGCGGCGTAGAGGCTGCGGTCGGCGCGCTCGATGAGCGCATCGCGTGGCTCACCGAGGCGGTACTCGGCCAGGCCGATGCTGACGGTGATCCGTCCCGGCTCGATGCCAAAATCATGCCCTTCAATCCGCTGGCGAAGCCGTTCGGCCAGTGGGCGGCTGCGTACCATGGGGGTGAGCGGCAGCACCACGGCAAATTCCTCCCCGCCCAGGCGACCCACGGTATCCTCTTCGCGCAGCAGCTCCCGGCACAGGGCGGCGACTTCGATCAGCACCTGGTCACCCTGCAAGTGTCCCCAGGTGTCGTTGATCCGCTTGAAATGGTCGAGATCGAGCAGCATGAGCGAGAGCGGGGTGCCGTGGCGGTTGCACAGCGACATTTCTTCATTGAGCCGGTTGATCAGCTTGCGGCGGTTGGCAAGCCCGGTCAGGTCATCGGTGTCGGAGAGTCGCCGCAGGCGCGCCTCCTCGGCCATCTGTTCGGTGATGTCGATCATCAGCCCATGCCACAGCACGCCGCCTTCGGCATCTTCCGGCTGGGCGCGCACGGCCACCCAGCGGCAGCGCCCGCTGGGCAGCCGGAAGCGAAACTTGGTGGCGATGGGCAGGCGAAAGCGCGCAGAGCGCTCGATGGCCGCCATCAGGCGCGGGTAGTCGTCGTCGTTGAGGCGATCGAGCAGAGGGCGGGCACTGTGGGCCAGCTGCTGGCGGTCAATGCCCGGCAGCGCGGCCCCGCTACCGGCCAGGTAGGGGAAGTGCATGTGGCCCTTTGGGTCACGATGAAATTGGAAGATGATACCGGGCACGCGCTCGGTAAAGCGGTGAGCGCGATCCGATTCATCCAGCCCCCCACCCGGCATGATGATGTTCTCAGGCATGCGGGCGTTCCCGTAATGGCTCTGAACCCAGGCAGTTCGTGCCCGAGGTTCGGAACAGATTATTGTGAAGACTTACGCTGAGTGGCCGGATTCGGCGCCCACATCAGGCAGTGACGGTCGGCATGCCGTGAGGAAGTCGAGCGGCCAATAAGTGGACAATCTACTAATATACAATGTATTGAAGTGTAAGGCAGTCCCCCACGTCTGTAAGACATTGCCGACAGTGGGTGTAAGCCTGGGCGTAGGTGGGCGGGAGCTCATCGCGGGGCGTCATAGCGGCCGGGACGGTCTCGTGAGAACACGACCTGCCAGAGCTGCAGGTCGCGGGCTCGAAAGGCGCCGGCACACACCGACAGATAGTAGCGAAACATGCGCCGAGTCCGCTCGGCGTAGCGGTCGGCGATTTCCTGCCAGCGGCTATCGACGTTGTGCAGCCAGGCCATCAGGGTGGTGTCATAGTCGGCGCCGAAGTTCTGCCAGTCCTCCATCAGCAGCAGGCTTTCGCTGGCCTCGGCGATCTGCTTGGCCGAGGGCAGCATGCCATTGGGGAAGATATAGCGATGGATCCAGGGGTCGATACTGACCTCACTGCGATTGGAACCGATGGTGTGCAGCACGAAGAGACCGTCTTTCTCCAGCAGCTGTCTCACGGTCTCGAAGTAGGTCCGATAGTTGCGATGCCCGACGTGCTCGAACATGCCGATGGAGACGATGCGGTCGAACCGCCCGCCCAGATCCCGGTAGTCCATCAGCTCGATGGTCACCGGCAGCCCGGCACAGCGCTTGCGGGCCAGGTCGGCCTGCTCGCGTGAGATGGTGATGCCGGTCACGTTGACGCCGTGTTGACGGGCGGCGTGTTCGGCGAAGCTTCCCCAGCCGCAGCCGATGTCCAGCACGCGCATCCCCGGGCGAAGTTCGAGTTTTCGACAGGCCAGTTCGAGCTTGGCTCGCTGGGCTTCGTATAGGGTGTTGGCTGTCTTCCAGTACCCGCAGGAATAGCAGAGGCTAGGGTCCAGCATGCGTTCGAAGAGGTCGTTGCCGAGGTCGTAATGGGTCTCGCCGACGATATAGGCGCGAGCCTTGCTCTGCAGGTTGATCAGCCCAGCCTGCAGGCGGTACATCAGCCGCTCGGAGGGGGTGTGCGCGTGTTCGCCCAGCCCATGCAGCAGCAGGCGGCAGGTCATCTCATCGAGACGCTCGCATTCCCACCAGCCATCCATGTAGGCCTCGCCGAGCCCGAGGCTGCCCTGACGCAGGACGCGAGCGCAGAAGTCGGGATGGTAGATCTGCGGGTCCCAGGGGGCGGGGCCGTTGAGGGACACGCCGGAGCCTTCGAGTAGGGCGTCAAGTACCCGTTTGGCACGGGTGTCCGGCAGGGCGAGGGGGCCGATGCGGTGATCACTGGTCATGGAAACCTCCCGATCCATCAGGTGCACGCATGGCGGGGCGAAGCCGCTGCATAGTGTGAGCCTATGTCAACTGAGCATAGACCAGGTGATCGCCGACGGATAATGGAGGTGGCTGATATACTGTGGCGCCAACCTTTCGTAACCACGACCGGAGCCCGCACAGTGTCTAGTGAATCGCCGCTGATCATCGCCCTCGACCATCCCTCCCTGGACGCGGCCCTCTGCCTGGCCGACGGCCTGGACCCCGCTCGCTGTCGGCTCAAGGTGGGCAAGGAGCTGTTCACCCGCAGCGGCCCGGATGTCGTCGAGGCCCTCCATGGGCGCGGCTTCGAAGTGTTTCTCGATCTCAAGTTCCATGATATCCCCAATACCGTGGCGGGGGCGGTCCAGGCGGCCGCCGAGCAGGGGGTGTGGATGGTCAATGTGCATGCCGGCGGCGGGCGGCGGATGATGGAAGCGGCCCGGGAACGGCTGGATCGCCATGGGCTCTCGACGCGGCTGATCGCGGTGACCGTGCTGACCAGCATGGAGGCCGCGGATCTGGTGGAGGTGGGCGTGACGGCCGATCCGGTCACTCAGGTCGAACGGCTGGCGCAGCTGGCCCAGGCGAGCGGCATGGATGGCGTGGTGTGCTCGGCCCAGGAGTCGGCGCGGCTGCGTGAGCTGTGCGGTGCCGACTTTCTCAAGGTGACGCCGGGGATTCGTCCCAGCTTTGCCGCCGCCGGAGATCAGCGGCGTATCATGACGCCGCGAGAGGCGGTCGATGCCGGCAGCACTCACCTGGTGGTGGGTCGACCGGTGACTCAGGCCAAGGACCCCATGGCGGCGCTGGCGGCCATCGAGCAGGAGCTGGCATGATCACTCTCCCTCGATACCGGTGATGGGCCGGGTCGTTCCCCAGCTGCGACAGCGCGGGCACTGCCAGTGCAGGGGCTCGCCGGAAAAGCCGCAGCGGCCACAGCGATGTCGGGGCCTGGCCGCGAGCAGCGTATGGGTGTGCTGCTTGAGCAGCCGGATCCGGGAGTCCGGCTCGCCCTGCTCGAGTTGCTGATGCTGATAGAGGTCCAGAAGATAGTCCAGCGCTCCCAGGTTCGGCTCGCGATCGAGCTGTTCGGTGACCAGGTCGATGGCCGCCGCAAGCCCCTCGCGCTTGCGGCGCACTTCGGCCAGCAGGATGATCAGGCTGGTGAAGGGCTCGCGGTCGAGTAGCTGCTGCAGGCAGTCGGCCAGGCCAGCTTCGTCATCTAGCATCTCGTAGGCGTGCTGCAGGGGGGGGAGCAGAGTCGGCACGAAGGCCCTGTCCTGCTCGGGAATGCGCATCAGCAGACGAATTGCCTCCCGGTAGTGGCCGGTGTCCTGCTCCAGCTCGGCAAGCTGCAGGTTGGCGCGTACGCACTGCTTGTCGATGGATAGCGCCTTGCGCAAGTGCTTGCGGGCAAGCCCTGGGCTTACCGAGTGGCGCTCCTGGTGGGCCAGTTCACACAGCCAGTGGGCCGCGGCGCGTCGAATGTCGTCATGCTCGCGAACCAGCACCGGGTGGGCCACCTCGAACGCTGACTGCCACTCGCCCTCGCGATCGAAGAGGTCGGCCAGCAGGCGCTTGGCGGCCAGGCGGCTCGGTTCGTGATGGGACTCGCGGATGACCTGCTGCAGCAGGCGCTCGGCGCGGTCGAGGAGGCCCAGATGCAGGAAGTCTCGCGACAGTTCCAGCTGGACCTGATCGCTTTGCGCGGAGGTCAGGGTGGGGCGGGCCAGCAGGTTCTGATGAATCTTGACGGCGCGGTCGGCCTCGCCGCGAGTGCGAAACAGATTGCCCAGAGTGATGTGGGTGTCGATGGTCTCGCTGTTGACCTCCAGGGCCGAGACGAAGGCTTCGATGGCGCGATCCGGCTGCTCGTTGAGCAGATAGTTCAGGCCGACGAAATAATCCCGCGACAGCGATGAGGGCCGCGCGGGATCTGGGGCGTCCTGTCGATCTCGGCGGCCAAGCCACCAGCCGATGGCAACGGCTGCCGCCAACAGGGTCAGCAGCAGTGCATCGGGCATTTACGGCAGTTCCTTGAGCTCCTGAACGCGGAGTCGGTCGAGCTCCTTGCGCTGCTGACGATTCAATCGCTGGGCGCGGGACAGCGTGGTGCGCAGCCGCAGCCATACGCCGGTCATGGCCAGCATGCCCAGTATCACCCCGCTGGCCAGCGATGCCAGCAGCCAGACAGAGAGCGAAATCGGCGGCAGCTCGACCCAGATCAGATTGAGGGGGACCGTTTGCTGATTGTTGACGGCGAACAGGATGCCGACCAGCAGCACCCCCAGCAGTATGATGGCCAGGATCAGGCCTTTGAGCCAACGCATGTGTCTATCCCTTGTGAATGATGGAGTCGTTAGTAGCCGAGCGCTCGGCTGGCATTGACCTGCTCGCGCAGCTCCTTGCCGGGTTTGAAGTGTGGCACGAACTTGCCCTCCAGCGCGACAGGCTCGCCGGTCTTGGGGTTGCGACCGACGCGAGGCTCCCGGTAATGGAGCGAGAAGCTACCGAAGCCGCGTATCTCCACTCGGCCGCCTTCGGCAAGGGTATCGGTAATGTCGTCAAGAATGAGGCGAACCGAGGATTCGACCTCCTTGATCGAAAGCTCGGGCTGTCGCATTGCGATCTGCTCGATCAACTCGGATTTGGTCATCGGCTATCTCCAGGCGGTCCCCCGAGTCCGGGTGGATGTGGGCGGCATTCTTGTTGTGTCTTCAGCATACTGCTCAAATCGTGATAAAACAACGCACTACGACCATGGTCAAGCAGTGAGCTCGATGTGGCGGATGAGGCTGCCGCGTCGCAGTGGCTCCGGTATACTGGCGGTCCATTCACCCGGACACTCGAGGCCCACGTTGAGCGAAGCGACTAACCCGGATGCCGCAGCCCTGCGCAAGCGTCTCTATTGGCACTCCCGCCGCGGCATGTGGGAGCTGGACCTGCTGCTGGTTCCCTTTCTAGAGCACTGCTACGACGATTTGGACGATACCGACCAGGCTGCCTATCGCGAGCTGATCAAGGAAGAGGATCAGGATCTGTTTGCGTGGCTGATGCGTCGGGAGCGCCCCACCAACGCGGCATTCTGTCGCATCGTGGCGCTGATCCAGGCCCATGCCGAAAACGCCGATAACGATCCTCGTCGCCCCGTCTAGGCTCGCCGGCTGGAGCCATGGCCTGCTGGGCGTGGCCGTGGTGGCGGTGCTGGCGTATTACAGTGGGGCACCGCTGGCGATGGCGGGGCTGGCCTGGCTGGCGCTTTCCATGGGCTATCTCGCCTTTCGTCCCCAGTGCGGGGATCTGCGCCAGGTACCGGAGCAGGGCGGTCGTGATCGCTGGTACTGGCGAGCCTCGGCCGGGGAGGCCTATCGGGAGGTGACGCTGCGCTGTCGCTACCTGGGGCCTTGGCTGATCGCCCTGCAGCTGGGAGGCGTGGAGCGTACCCTCTGGCTATGGCCGGACAGCAGCGGTCGCGAGTCGCTTCGCCGACTTCGGCACTGGCTGGTGCAGCACGGCTAACGGGGCGCCTGCGCCGCCCCCGTCGACCGGTCAGGCGGCGCTGGGTGTCACTTCGGACGGGTCGGCGCGGGCAGGTCGGTCAGGCGAATCCGCGAAGGGCTGGGGCGGAGGGCGTCGTCCACCTGTCGCGGGCAGTCCGGGTTGTAGTGCAGTCCACGCGATTCGCGACGCGACCGAGCGCTGGCCACCGTGAGCCTGGCCAGGCGAAGCGCATGCCACAGGCTGGCCAGGCCGGCGTCGGGGCGGGACTGATTCACGTCTCTTGCCACTTCTGCCGCCAGCTGCTCGAGTTCGTCTGCCGCCCGCTGGAGACCGCTGTCGCGGCGCACGATGGCCACGCGAGCGCTCATGATATCGCGCATCGCCAGCCGCCATTGACGGAGTCGCTCCCGGTCTGGGGGCGCATCGCCGGCCTGCCAGGGCGGTAGCGGGGCGGGGGGCGCCTCGCGGCGCTGGGAAAGGCGCTTGGCGCAGCTGCGGGCGAAGACCAGGCATTCCAGCAGCGAGTTGCTGGCCATGCGGTTGGCGCCGTGAAGCCCGGTGCAGGCCACCTCGCCGATGGCGTAGAGGCGGGGCACGCTCGAGGCGCCGTCGAGGTCGGTGGCGACGCCGCCGCAGCTGTAATGGGCCGCAGGCACGACGGGAATCGGGCGCTGGGCGATGTCCAGCCCACGGCTGGCGCAGTGGGCGTAGATGGTGGGGAAGTGGTGATGGATGGCCGCTTCCCCTAGGTGACGGATATCCAGGTAGACGTGGTCATGGCCGGTGCGCTGCATCTCGGCATCGATGGCGCGGGCGACGATATCGCGCGGGGCGAGCTCGGCGCGGGGGTCCAGCGCGGGCATGAAGCGCTCGCCTGCAGCGTTGAGCAGCTTGCCGCCTTCGCCTCGCACCGCCTCGCTGATGAGAAAGGGTGGGCCTTGTGGATCATAGAGGCAAGTGGGGTGGAACTGCTGAAACTCCAGGTTCATCAGCTCGGCACCCAGCTCGGCGGCCATCAGCATGCCTTCGCCGCTGGCGGGCTGGGGGCTGGTGGTATGGCGATAGAGCCCGCTGGCGCCACCCGTCGCCAGCACCGTATCCGTCGCCATCAGCTCGATGAGGTTGGCGCTTCGGTCCAGGCAGCGGGCGCCGCGACACTGGCCGAGGGTGTCGCCGATCAGGCCGATGGCGGTGAGATCGTCGCGTACCGTAATGGCGGGATGTGCCTGGGCGTGCTCCATCAGGGTCTCGAGCACGGCGCGTCCGGTGGCGTCCTCGGCGTGAATGATGCGCCTGGCGCCGTGGCCGCCTTCCCGGGTGAGGTGGTAGGGATAGCCGGCGTCGGGGCTGGGGTCGCGCGTAAAGGGAACGCCCAGCGACAGCAGCCATTCGATGGCGGCCGGCCCCTGCTCCACGGTAAACCGAACGGCGCCTTCGTCGCATAGCCCATCGCCGGCCACCAGAGTGTCCGCCACGTGGGCGTCGAAATCATCCTGGGGAGAGAGCACTGCCGCGATACCGCCCTGTGCCCAGCGGCTGGCGCCCTGATCATCGCTGGCGGGGCGCACCAAGGTGACGCGACGCCGATCCGCGGCATGCAGGGCCAGAGTCAGGCCGGCGACGCCGCCGCCGATCACCAGAACATCGTGTTCGCTACGGAGCATGCGTGTTCTCGCTGGAGCGCGTTGCATCAGCCCTGTCGAGCGGGAGGCCTATTGAGCCGTCGGGGGAAAATCGGGTGAGGCGCCTGGTGCCCGGAGCCGGGCTCGAACCGGCACGGTGTTGCCACCGAGAGATTTTAAGTCTCTTGCGTCTACCAATTTCGCCATCCGGGCGGCACGGTGTCGAGCAGGATGCTGAAGGGAAATAGTGGAGGCTGGAGTCGGAATCGAACCGGCGTACACGGAGTTGCAGTCCGCTGCATAACCACTCTGCCATCCAGCCTCTAAGAGTCGTAGGTCAGACTCGATGCAAGTCTGGAGCGGGAAAGGAGATTCGATCGGACCGGCGCACCGGCTCGCGACCCTCGCTACCACGCATCTGACTCGATGCAAGTCTGGAGCGGGAAAGGAGATTCGAACTCCCGACCCTCGCCTTGGCAAGGCGATGCTCTACCACTGAGCTATTCCCGCTCGACTCGAGAGCGAATTATACGGATAAGTGCGTAGCTGTCAAATGGTTGTTGATCACCGGGTTACATCGAGCGGCTCAGGTGCGGCCAGGCGGCGCGCAGGTAGAGCGCCATGGACCACAGGGTGAGGATGGCGGCCACATAGAGGGTCGCAATCCCCACGTAGGCCAGGGCGGAGCCGGGCGTGAAGGCCAGCAGCAGCAGCAGGGCGGTCATCTGAAAGGTGGTCTTGACCTTGCCGAGCCAGGAGACGGCGACGCTGCCGCGTTTGCCCATTTCGGCCATCCACTCGCGCAGGGCGGAGATCACGATCTCGCGGCCGATGATGACCAGGGCCGGGAGCGTCAGCCATACGCTGTCGAAGCGCTCGATCAATAGCGCCAGGGCAACGGCGACCATGAGCTTGTCGGCGACCGGGTCGAGGAAGGCCCCGAAGGGGGTGGCTTGGTCCCAGCGCCTGGCCAGGTAGCCATCCAGCCAGTCGGTCACCGCCGCCAGGGCGAACAGCCCCGCCGCCACCGGCATGCTCCAGGCGTAGGGGAGATAGACGAACACCACCAGCAGCGGGATGAAGGCGATTCTGGCCAGCGTCAGGATGTTGGGGATGTTCATTATGGGCGGGGTCCTTGCCGAAAGTCTGGAATACCGAAATGGGGCACTTTCTTGGTTCATCGCAAACTGGCGTGAACTTGCCCTGTGGGAGGGAGCTTCAGCTCGCGAAGTAGTGCGCAGCGCTACCCATGGGGCGCCTGCGGCACCTTCGCCCGGCAGAGCCGGCCTCCCACCATGAAACCTGCCAGACATGTTCACGCTAAAGTGCGAAGAACCCTATTCTATCTTCAGGCGGCGGCTTCATCCATGCAGGGCGCGATGAATCGTCTCGGCCAGGGTGGCGCTGATCCCCGGTACTCGCGCCAGCTCCTCTCGGCTGGCCTCCTTCACGCCCTGCAGGCCGCCGAAAAAGCGCAGCAGCTCCCGGCGCCGCTTGGGGCCGACGCCGGCAATGCCTTCCAGGGTCGAGCTGCGTCGCGTCTTGTCGCGCCGTGTGCGATGGCCGGTGATGGCAAATCGGTGCGCCTCGTCGCGCAGGTGCTGAATCAGATGCAGTGCCGGTGAGGTGGCGTCCAGGTCGAGCTGGCGGTCGACGGTTTCCAGGAACAGGGTCTCCAGGCCGGCCTTGCGGGTCGTCCCCTTGGCGACACCGAGCAGCAATACATCGGGGAGCTCTAGCTGGGCCAAGATGTCCCGGGCCAGGTTCAGCTGTCCCTTGCCCCCGTCCACGAGCAGAATGTCGGGCACCTGGCCTTCTCCATCCGCCAGGCGTCGAAAGCGTCGTTCCAGGGCCTGGCGCATGGCGGCATAGTCGTCACCGGCGGGCACGCCTTCGATATTGAAGCGGCGGTAGTCGGATTTGCGCGGACCGTCGCGGTCGAAGACCACGCAGGAAGCGACGGTGGCCTCGCCATGACTGTGGCTGATGTCGAAGCACTCGAGCCGCTGGGGCGGTTGGGGTAGGTTCAGGGCCGTGCGCAGGGCTTCGAAGCGTCGTGCCAGCTGGGTCTGGCTGGCCAGCTGGCCGGCGAGCTGCTGTTCGGCATTAGTTCGCGCCAGTTCGAGCCACTGGCTGCGATGCCCGCGGACGCGGTGGGTCAGGCGGATGCGGCTATCGGCGCGGGTACAGAGGGCGCGCTCCAGGATGTCGTGATCGGCCAGCGGCAGGCTGGTGATGACTTCCCGGGGGATCACCCGTCCCTGGCCCAGGTAGTACTGGCTGATGAAGTCGCCGAGCAGGGCCTCCGGGTCAAGGTCGAGGCCATTGTCGGGTGCGTGATGACGCGCGCCCAGCAAGCGCCCCTGGCGCACCGACAGCACGGAAATGCACAGGGCGCCTGGTCGGCTGGCCAGGGCGAAGATGTCGGCATCGCCGCCCTGGGTGTCGACGAACTGTCGCTGCTGCAGCTGGCGGAGGTGCTGAATCTGGTCGCGCAGCCGTGCCGCGTCCTCGAAGGCAAGCTCGCGGCTGGCGGTTTCCATGGCCTCGGTCAGCTCTTGGGTGACCTGCTCGCTGCGTCCTTCTAGGCACATGACGGCATGCTCTAGGTCCCGGCGATAGTCAGCCTCGCTAATATAGCCGACGCAGGGGGCGCTGCAGCGCTGGATCTGGTATTGCAGGCAGGGGCGCGTGCGATGGGCGAAGACGCTGTCCTCGCAGTTGCGAATGCGAAAAATCTTCTGCATTAGCGACAGGCTTTCGCGCACGGCACCGCTGCTGGGGTAGGGTCCCAGGTAGCGGCCGTCATCGTGCCGCTTTCTGGCGCGCTTGTATTCGAGCGCCGGGTAGGGGTGCCGATCGGTAACGAAAACGAAGGGGTACGACTTGTCGTCACGCAGCAGGATGTTATAGGCCGGGCGTAGCTCCTTGATCAGGGTCTGCTCGAGCAGCAGTGCCTCGATCTCGCTACGGGTTACCGTGACTTGGATATCGGCGATTCGCGACACCATCGCCTGGGTCTTGGCATTCAGGGTGCCGCGAAAGTAGCTGGCCAGGCGCGCTTTCAGCCGCTTGGCCTTGCCGACATAGAGCGTATCGCCGCGGGCATCGAGCATGCGGTAGATGCCCGGTGCCTGGGTAAGGTTGGCAAGAAATTGCCGGGAATCGAAGCTCATCGCGTGCCGGGTACTGGTTGATGGACCATTAGGGTACCAGATCGACCGGCTCAGTTGGCGGTGCTGAAGCCCTCTACCAGGCCGTGGCGCAGGCCAAGATGGGTGAGCTCCACGTCGGTCTCAACGCCCAGCTTCTCGAAGATCCGGTACCGATAGGTGTTCACGGTCTTGGGGCTGAGAAACAGCCGATCGGAAATTTCTGCGACGCGCTGACAGTTGACGATCATCATTGCCACCTGCAGTTCGCGCTGCGACAGCTGGTCGAAGGGGTTCTCCTCCGGGTTGAAGCGGGACAGCACCAGGCGCTGGGCGATGTCCGAACTGATGTAGCGCTGGCCGGCAAAGACGCTGCGAATGGCGTCGATCATGTCGGGTGGCTGGGTATCCTTGCTGATGAAGCCGCTGGCGCCGGCCTCGAGCAGACGCTGGGCGAAGTTGTCTTCCATGAAGCCGGTCAAGGCGAGGACGCGAACGTCAGGGCAGGTGAGGGTAATCTTGCGGGTGGCTTCCAGGCCGCCTATGCCGGGCATGCGCAGATCCATCAGCACCACGTCCGGCGTCAGGGCGCGGCTAAGGTTGATGGCTTGTTCACCGCTGGCGGCCTCTCCGGTCACCTCGATATCCTGCTCACTGTCGAGCAGGCGGGCGAGGCTGGTGCGCACCAGATGATGGTCGTCGACAATGAGAACCTTGATCAAGGCTGACGCTCCTCGGCGTTGCTGAACGGATCCCACGGGGGCGCCGTGGTACAGGGTTCTGTAATCGGGGGCAGCCGGGACGAGCCGGTGGCGCCCAGCGCTTAGAGCTTGCCACACTCAGTCAATAAGGCAAATTGACTTGAGTTCAAGTCGCGTCATTTTGGTCTATATGGGACAAACGCCGCATGGGCTCTTGACGTCTTGGTGCCGGCTGAGTAATATGTGCCTCGTTCTCGCAGGGCGAGGACATGTGGGGCCTTAGCTCAGCTGGGAGAGCGCAACACTGGCAGTGTTGAGGTCAGCGGTTCGATCCCGCTAGGCTCCACCAACAAGACATTATGAATCAGCCGCTTAGCGTACACCGCCAGGCGGCTTTTTCTTGTGCCAGATAAATTCCACGCCGTTTCCGCCGCGCTCTTAGGGGTGGCGGCTCGGGTCAGCGGTAATATGGGCGTCCAGCCACTCGTCGATGGCCTTGGGTGGCAGCGCCGGGCCAAAATAGTCTCCCAGCATGCTAGCTGCGGGTAGGGTGGCCGCCAGGGCAGCGCTGTCGGCATCGTTGACGTCGGTAATGACCGTTTCGATATCGAGTGTATCGAGCAGCTGGCATAGCGCCTTGGTCAGCTTCAGCTGGCTGTCATGCGAGGTAAGGGTCGCGCTCAGCCTGGCCTGGCAGAAAGGCAGGCGGGTTAGCCAGGCGAGGTCGAGTGGCTGCGAGCCCAGGCCGCTCACGGCCAGCCGCGCCCCCAGTTTGTCGATGCGCTTGAGCATGTGGGTGGCCTCTTCGAGACGCCCCGTCAGGGCGTGAGCCGGAACTTCCAGCAATAGCCACTCAAGCGGCGCCCGGCCCTGGCTGCGCAGGAAATGATCCAGCGGTCGGCGGTCGAAGGTGTCGTGGGCCAGATGGGATTCGCTCAGCGTGATCGAAACGGGGAGTGCGCCGCTTGGCAGGCCTCGCTCGATTCGGCGCTGTCGGTCGGCGATGGTGCGCTCGATGGCCCAGCGATCAAGGCGCACGCCGAGTCGCAGACGGTTGATGGTATCCATGAAGTCCGCTGGGATGCGTGGCCCTCGGCGCGTCTGGCGCCAGCGCAGCACGGCCTTCAGCCCGGTGCAGTGGCCAGTCGTGGGGGCCAGCTCGGGCTGGTAGTGAATTTCGAAGTACTGTTCGGGCAGGTGGGCGGCCTCGCTGAGCTGGCTTTCCAGCCGATGTTTCTCCTTGAGCTGAGTCGTCAGCCGCTGATTGACGAAGGCCAGGCGCCCGGGTCCCCGGCGGCGCGCCGTGTACATAGCGCTGCGTGCTCCGGTGATCAGTGATTCCTCATCTCGGGCGTCACCGGGGAAAAGCGAAATGCCGATTGAGGCGGTCAGCAGCAGCCGCTTGCCGTTGGCGATAAAGGGAGGCTCCAGTGCTTCCTGTAAGCGTTCTGCCACCGCCTGAGCGGCTTCGGCCGTGCCATCCTTCTCCAGCAAGATCACGAATTGATCGCCGCCCAGCCGGGCCAGCGTGTCCTTGCTGCGCAGCGAGCCGTTCAGGCGACGGGCCAGCTCGCCCATCACTCGGTCGCCTTCCAGGTGGCCGGCGACGTCGTTAACCGCTTTGAAACGGTCGATATCGATGAACAGCAGCGCCATGCTCTGATCGGCGCGTTCGGCCTGTGCCAGTGCGTGGTTGAGCCGGTCACAGAGTAGTAGCCAGTTAGGTAGCCCCGTCATGGAGTCGACGTGTACCCAGTGCCGGCCGCCGAAGCGATTGCTGTCCTGGGACGCGAGGCTGATGAAGGTGCGAAGGAAGTGCCCCGGGCGTCCCTTGTCGTCGAGAAGGGTGTCAACCGTCATCAAGGTTGGCAGTGACTCGCCGTCCTGCCGGCGGCACAAGACCTCCTGCTGCCAGGAATTGGTGGCCCTTGGCGGGTGGGAGTGGTTCGTTGCATCGGGCAGGTTGGTCGGCTCGTGCAGTGAGGCAAAAAAATGTTCGATGGGGCGGCCGATGGCAGAGGACGCTTCGCTCCCGGTCAGGCGATAGAAGGCCGGGTTGGCCAGCACGATCAGTCCGCGGGGGTCGGTGATCGCCATGCCTGTCTGTCCCTGTTCAAAGCCCTTCTGGATGAGCCTGACAGGGTGCGTTGCCAGCGAGCTGACACGCTTGGACGGAGGGGGGCTGGGCTGTTTGCTCATCGCTCTTCGCATCGGGGCTAGTGAATCGTTTCCATCTTCGACATCCTGTCCGGTGGAATCACTCCTGTGTATCGTCCATACCCGTCCAGGACTTTAGGGTACTTTGCTTTTTATTTTTTCTTGTATGGATTTAAGGGGAGTGGCGTGGCTTGTTCTGCCTTTGTGCTGGAGATGGAGTGAGCGCCCCTGCTGTGATCTAAAGGTGGGGGGAGTCCTGCCGATATGTAGGAATAGGTCCAGGCATTAGGTGAGCGATAGTCGGGCCTCAGGTATCTCCTCGGCTTTGCGCTTCTTTCCGTTGCGCCGCTACCATCATTTCTACCCTTGACTGAAGAGAGAGTGCGTTGCGCCTATTGACCTCCAGATTACCTCCTCTCATCGGCTCGACCCTGCGGCGGCTCTACTCGCTGCAGGGGCGGCTGCTGGTGGGGCTGGTCACCACCTGGCTGGCTATCGTCGGACTGCTGCTGGTGCTTGCCTGGTTGTTCGGCAAGGATCTGGTGGAGGATGCCAACGTCGCGCATCTGCGCTACGAGTCGCAGCTGATCGCCGATGGCCTCACCGAAAATGTGAATCGTCGGCTCGCCGCCCTCGAGCGCCTGGCTTCGCGGATGGAGACGCATGAGTCAGGCGAACTGAAGTCGCTGCTGGAAGACAATCAGGCGTTGATGGAGTGGTTTGAAGGCATCATGGTCACCGGCCCGGAAGGCCGAGTGCTCGCAGATTGGCCGGTGGTGGAGGGTCGCGTAGGCCTGGAGACAGCGTCAACCGAGTACTTCCGCATGGTGCGTCATTCTCCTTGGCCCTATGTCAGTCAGCCCTTCGTGGGCCGGGCCAGCGGAGACCCGCTGGTGTTGATGCTAGTGCCACGCTTAGGAGAGCGCGGCGAGTTTCTCGGCGTGGTAGGGGGGATGGTGAACCTCGCCCAGGGCGGCCTTTTTCGGCGCCTGGAGGCTGTCAGGCTGGGGAAGGGGGGCTATGTCTCGGTGTTCACGGCATCCGGCGAAATGCTGTTTCATCCGCGTCGGGACTTAGCGGTGGGTGGTCGGCCCGGCGGCGAGCAGGATCACGGGATGCTCGAGCTAGCGTTGGACGGCTGGCAGGGTGAGGCGGCGTCTCGCGGTGTCTACGGCGAGTCGGCGCTGGTCGCCTATCGGCAGATATGGCCGGCCGGGTGGGTCGTTGGTGTCGTGCTGCCTAAGACCCAGGTGTATGAGCCACTCGGTAGCTTCCTGGCCAGGCTTTGGTGGGCCTGGCTGGGCATGGCATTGATGCTGCTGGTCAGCATGTACTGGCTGGTCAGGAAGCTCCTGACGCCGCTGCATCTGCTCGAGCGTCAAATTGGCGAGGTGGGCGCTGGCGAGCGACGCTACCTAGCGCTCTCCACCCACATGGATGAGCTCAGGCAGGTGGCCAATACGTTCAATCGGCTCGAGGGTGAGCGTCTTGCAGCGCTGGAGCATCTCAAGGATCGTCAGGCCTTCCTCGATGCCGTGCTGGGCTCCACGCCTCTGGGAATGTTCGTAGCGGATCTCGATGGCAGGTTGACCTACATGAATCCGGCGCTGCTCGAACTGCTGGGGCTGGGTGGGGTTAAGGACAATCATGATTGGTGGGAGCGCATCCATCGCGATGATCGTCAGGGCACCGAGGACATGTGGCGTCATACCCTGGCAACCGGCAGCGACTTCGTCCGCCAGCTGCGCTTCTTTGATGGTCATGGCGAGACGCTGTGGCTGGAGGTGCATGCCAGCCAGGTGCGGGGTAGCGACCAGCCGCTGGGCTTTGTCGGTATGGTCAAGGATATCACCGAGCGTCGCCAGCAAGAGGCGCTACAGCGCTGGGAGGCCGAGCATGATCCCTTGACGGGGCTGCTCAATCGGCGCGGCTTCGAGCGCCGCCTCGAAGAGGCGCTCGCGGAATACGCCAAGACCGGTACGCCTTCCGTGCTGATCCTTTTCGATCTCGACCACTTCAAGCCGATCAATGATCAGGGTGGGCACGCGCTGGGCGATGAGATGCTTCGCCGAATCGCCCAGGTGGTGGCCTGGGAAGTACGACGTAGCGACCATGTGGCAAGGCAGGGTGGCGATGAGTTTGCCATTCTGCTGCCTAGCTGCACGCTGCGCCAGGCAACAAAGATTGCCGACTCGTTGCTGCAGGCGGTAGCCGATATTGGGGTGGTGCATGAAGGCAAGGAGTTCAGGGTGACCCTGAGTATCGGGCTCGCTGCATTTCAGGAGGCGGATGCGGCGATTGACGATGTGCTGTCGCGCGCCGATGTCGCCTGCTATCAGGCCAAGGCCAAGGGGCGAAATGCCGTGGTGGTCAGTGAGTCGCTGGATGGCGTGTGCCGGTCGGATGAAATCGATGAGCTGTTTTAGCTCGACATGCTGGCCTAGGGTGGGGCTCAGACCGAAGTGTTGAGGCGCCCGGGCTGGGCGGCAACTCGGCCGCTGGCGCGATAGACGGTCTTTTCTGCCGCGTCATGGATGAAGTCCAGCAAACGCTTGTTCTGGCTCATGCGAAGGCTGACCAGCTGTCCATTGAGCGTGTTGAGGCGATGCGCCTTGCGAGTATGTTCCAGGGTTTGCTCCCAGGCGTCCTGGCAGTTGGCGTCTCGGGCGGCCTGGTTGGCACCTTCCAGACCCTCTGTGTAGCCGAGGCGACGCTGCACGGATTGTCGCAGGGACTCCGTTGCTTCCAGCTGTTCGAGGCACTGCCCCTTTTCTTCGGCGATGGTAGCCAGGCGTCGGCCGTCGATGTCGGCGGCAGCCAGTAGTTCGCGTTCCTGCTCAAGGAGCGCGATCAGTGAATCAAGGCGTTGCCGCTGTTCGGCGAGCAGTTGGCTGAGGCTCATGGGTTGTCGCTGCCAGAAGTTTGCTGCAGGGATTTGATCAGGCCATCGGCGATGCGCTCGGGCCGAATCTCAAGGCGCCCCTCGCGAATGGCCTCGCGAATCTCCTCGACCTTGGCGGTATCGATATCGCGTGACGCGTCGGTGCCGGCCTGGCTAAGGTGGGTCTTGGCCGCCGTGGTGCTTTCAGGCTGATTCGGACGATCGCCTTCGCGCGTCTTGGAAGCCTCCTCGCGCGGCGTTGTCGGCGCGGGGCGAGATAGGGGGTTGTGGCTGTTGATCTTCACGATGGGGCCTCATGACCGGTGCTTTCTCACGCTATCGGCTGGCTGCGGCAGAACTTTAGGGAAAAGAGTCGTTAGGCACGGCTAGCGAGGGCGCGCACGGCGCACCCTTAAAGCGTGCCGCAGTTGGTCCTAAAAGTCCACGATCAGGGTGGCGTCACCGATGACTTCCGCGGTAATGACCTCCCGTGAGCTCAGTCTGACTCGAACTTTGTCACCGATTCCGCCGGGCTCCAGGGCCTGGCCCTCTCGGGCGATGCGAAAGCCTGAGCCGTGCGCCTCGATCGAGACCCGCTGGTTGCGCTCTACCAGTGGCAGGGCGCGGAACTGGTGCTCCTGCAGCGGTTCTCCAGCCCTCACGGAGCGGGTCGCCTGCTGGCCGATGAGCGCTTCGGCATCCATCACCGTGCGACTGGGCAGGTCGGCCAGATTGCCCTCGCGCTCTTCCAGGTCACCCGTTTGGACGTTTTCGCCAGCGGAAAGCGAGCGGTTGAGCACCGGGTAGCGACCGATCACGCCGATATCGGCTTGGAGATAGCGCACCTGTCTACCGTCGCTGCCGCAGCGAACGCCCACCGAGACGCGCCCCAGCGGCAGCGCTCCCTCGCGGGGCAAGAAGGGGTCCGGCGACTCGCAAGCAGGCAGCCTGGCCGAGGGAGGGTGAAGCTCGACGATGATTTCGTCACCCAGAGCCCGGGCCTGCTCGTGAAGGAAGCCGTGTACTGCCTGTAGCAGGGCGGCGTCATCATCTGACATGGCCATCGCGGGCAGTGCCATGGCGATGATCAGTAGCCAGCCGCTGAGATGTTTGGCAAGGCGCTTGGGAGCGTGAGTGTCGGTCATGAGGTTTCGCTGGCTGCCGCATGGGCAAGAAATGGCACTTGCAGCGATTCTATCCCGACGCTGATGCACGAATGGTGCGAAATGGCCGCGTAAAACCAGCCTGTTCGTGCCTTTGGGGTGACGCCTGCTTGGTTACTCTTCAGCCTCAGCAAGTTCCGCATACGCTTTCTAGGCTCTGCACACGGGGAATGCCGGGATGATCGATCAGCTCGAGTCCGCCTTCAACTACCACCAGCAGGCGCTGGGGCTTCGCCAGGAGCGCCACCAGGTGCTGGCGAGCAATATCGCCAATGCCGATACGCCGAATTTCAAAGCGCGCGACATGGACTTTGCCAGCGAGCTGAAGAAAGCGGTGGAGCATGGTCGAGGTGCCGGCAGCGGGCTTTCCCTGGCGCGGACCAGCGAGCGTCACCTGGCCGGTGAGGGGCTCGCCCCCTTGAATCGAGATCTGCTCTACCGCGTCCCGGATCAGCCGAGCCTGGACGGCAATACGGTGGACATGGATCGCGAGCGTACCCAGTTCGCCGATAACGCGGTGCGCTACCAGGCGGCACTGACCATCCTCAACAGCCGTATCCAGGGTCTCAAGAGCGCCATGCAGCCCGAGTGATCGTGGGCGAGTCATCAAAGAGAGAATCTACATGTCGATGTTTTCTGTTTTCGATATCTCCGGCTCGGCCATGAGTGCCCAGTCGCAGCGCATGAACGTCACCGCCAGCAACCTGGCCAACGCCGACAGTGTGGCCGGCCCGGACGGTGAGGCCTACCGCGCCAAGCAGGTCATGTTCGAATCGCGGCTCCACGGGAATAGCGGCGTCGGCGGCGTTGGCGTGCGCGAGGTCGTCGAGGACCCTTCGCCGATGCGCATGGAGTATCGCCCCGGGCACCCGCTCGCCAACGAAGAGGGCTATGTGACCATGCCCAACGTCGAGCCGGTGCATGAAATGGTCAACATGATTTCTGCCTCCCGCTCCTACCAGGCCAACGTGGAGGTCATGAACACCAGCAAGCAGATGATGCTCAAGACGCTGACGTTAGGGGAGGGCTGACCATGATGGGAGGCATTGATACCTCAGCGCTGGCCAATATCAACGGCGGCGGAGCCAAGCTGAGTCAGAGTCAGTCCGACGAGCTGCGCGAGAGCTTCATGACGCTTCTGATCACCCAGCTGGAAAATCAGGACCCCCTGAATCCGCTGGAGAACAACGAACTCACTAGCCAGTTGGCTCAGATCAATACGCTTAGCGGTATCGAGCAGCTCAACGACACCCTGTCAGGCATTACTGAGCAGCTGGACGCCAACCAGGCCATGCAGGCAAGCGCGCTGATCGGCCAAGGCGTGATGGTGCCGGGCGACCGAGTCGTGTTGGAACAGTCCGAAGAGGGGCATGCCCACACCACGCCCTTCGGTATCGAGCTCAATGACCCCGCCGATAACGTGCGGGTGACCATCACCAACGCTAGCGGCCAAGTGGTCAGCCGCTACGACATCGGTTCGGTGCAGGCAGGCGTCGAGTCGTTCCAGTGGGATGGCAAGACGTCCGAGGGTGATGTTGCCGCCCCCGGCGCGTATCGCGTCAGGCTGGAGGCCACCGATGCCGACGGTGATGCCGTCAGCGCCCAGGCGCTGAACTACGCCATGGTCGGCGGCGTGACGCCGAAGGATGGTAACGGCAACGTGCGCCTGGATCTTGGCGCCATCTATGGTCAGGTCGGCCTTAACGACATCAAGCAGATTCTGTAACGCAGCGCACACGCAGCAGGGAACAACGGGGATAACGTTATGAGTTTCTCACAGGCGCTTTCAGGCCTTAATGCACAACAGCAGAAGCTGGGTGCCATTGGTAACAATATTGCCAACTCGCAAACCGTGGGCTTCAAGAGTTCCGGCGTACAGTTTGCCGACGTATTCGCCAACTCAAGTATCGGTTTGGGCACCCGCGTCTCGAGCGTGACCCAGAACTTCAGTTCGGGCAATGTGGAATCTACCAACCGTAACTTGGATCTCGCCATCGGTGGCGATGGCTTCTTTCGCTATCAGCAGCCCACCGGAGAGGTGGCCTATTCGCGCAACGGCCAGTTGACCATGACCGCCGAGGGCGATCTGATCAACGCCCAGGGCGCCAGGATCATGGGCTACCAGGCCGATGCTAACGGCAACGTTCAGGCCGGCGGTGCGCCGGTGCCGCTGAATGTCCCCACCGGCGAACTGCCGGCTCAGCAGACGACCGGCCTCGACCTGGAGATGAACCTGAATGCTGGAGAAGAAGCGATTGATGCAGGCACGGCTTTTGATCCGGATGACTCGGACACCTATCACTACGTGACCAATGCTACGGTATTCGACTCACTGGGCAATCCTCAAAGTATGTCACTCTACTTCACGAAAAGGGTGGATGGTGGCTCTGGTGGCAATGATCAATGGGAAGTGAATGCACGCATCGGTGATGGAGATATTGAGCAAGTAACAGATGATTTAGAGTTCGATAACTCCGGCCGGTTGATTGCTGGTAGTGGTGGCCCATATGGGGTTGATTTTGATGGCCTCCCGGGTGTCGATGAAAATGGAGACAATGCTGAACTCGAGTTCAATATCGACCTGACCGCCGCCACACAGTTTGGTAACGACTCCGCTGTAACGTCCGCAACTCAGGACGGCTACACCTCCGGTGCGCTGGTGGGCATCACCATCGAGGATGACGGCACCATCATGCGCAACTACGCCAACGAGCAGTCGCTGGCGGCCGGTCAGGTGGCCCTGGCCAACTTCCGCAACCCGGAAGGCCTGAATGCCGTTGGCGACAACCTCTGGTCGGCGACCCAGGCCTCCGGTCAGGAAGTGGTCGGCGCCCCGGGCACCGGGCAGCTCGGTCAGATCGTGTCCAGCGCCGTGGAGACGTCCAACGTGGACATGGCCCGTGAGCTGGTGGACATGATCGTGGCTCAGCGAGCCTTCCAGGCCAACTCCCAGACCATCAGCACCCAGGACGAGCTGCTGCAGACGGTCATCCAGCTCTAATCGACTCGCATACCGCCGCTGCTGCCGGGAGACCTCTCGGTGGCAGCGGGAGCTGACAGGAAAGGGACACGATGGATCGCATTCTCTACACCGCCATGAGCGGTGCCAAGCAGAGCATGGATCAGCAGGCGGTGGTCAGCCACAACCTGTCCAACCTCGACACTGCCGGGTTTCGCGCCCAGCTGCAGGCCATGCGTGCCGTGCCGGTGCAGGGCGACGGCGCGCTGCCCACTCGGGTCTCCGTGGCAGCCACTACGCCGGGTAGCGACTTTGCACCGGGCCCCATGAATGCCACCGGCCGAGAGCTGGACGTGGCTATGCAGGGCAACGCCTGGCTGGCGGTGCAGACCGACGATGGCGGCGAGGCCTATACGCGACGCGGTGACCTACAGGTGGCTGGCGACGGCGTACTGACAGTGGCCGGCCGCCCGGTGATGGGTGACGGCGGCCCCATTCAGATCCCCCCCGGCTCACAGCTCTACCTGGGGGCTGATGGCACCCTGAGCGCCATCGGCGAGGGCGAAGGGCCGGAGGCACTGGCCGATATCGGCCAGCTCAAGCTGGTCACCCCGCAGGCGGACCTGCTGCGCGGGGACGACGGCCTCTTCCGTCAGGTGCCGGATGAAGAAGGCAATGTGCTGGCGCTGGCCGCCGATGAAGACGCCCGCTTGGCGACCGGCGTGCTCGAAGGCAGTAACGTCGGCGCCATCGAGGCCATGGTATCGATGATCGACGTGGCTCGCCGCTACGAGATGCAGATGAAGGTGATTAGCACCGCCGATGAGAACGCCCAGCGCGCCAACAACCTGCTGTCGATCCAGGGCTGATGGCCGGAGAGCAGACCAGCTGATAGACAAGGAATCATGACATGATCAAATCCCTTTGGACGGCCAAGACCGGCCTAGAGTCCCAGCAGGTCAAGCTGGACGTGATCTCCAACAACCTGGCCAACGTCAGTACCAACGGCTTCAAGCGCAGCCGCGCCGTGTTCGAAGACCTGCTCTATCAGAACATGCGACAGCCAGGCGCTCAGAACGATGCTCTGAACCGTCTGCCCTCGGGCATGCAGGTGGGCACCGGCGTGCGCCCTGTGGCCACCGAGCGTCTGCACACCCAAGGCAACCTCGAGGGTACCCAGAACTCCCGCGACCTGGCGATCAACGGCAACGGCTTCTTCGAGATCCAGATGCCAGATGGCACCTCCGCCTATACCCGTGACGGTAACTTCCAGATCGACGAAAACGGTCAGATGGTGACCGCCAACGGCTACCCCCTGGAGCCAGCCATCTTCATCCCGGAAACGGCGCTTTCGGTGACCGTTGGGGAAGATGGCACGGTCTCGATTACCCAGCCTGGCGATACGCAAGCGCAGGACATCGGGCAGATCAACCTGACCACCTTCATCAACCCGACGGGCCTGGAGTCCATCGGCGGCAATCTCTTCAAGGAAACCACTTCCTCAGGGGTGGCCAATCAGGTGGTTCCCGGCATGGACGGCGCGGGTCGGCTCATGCAGGGCTATGTTGAGACCTCCAACGTCAACGTGGTGGAGGAGATGGTCAGCATGATTCAGACCCAGCGGGCCTACGAGATCAACAGTCGAGCCGTGCAGACCAGCGACGAGATGCTGGCCAGGCTGAGCCAGCTCTGATCGGCGCGTTGAAACATCGCTCCCGGCGATAGGGTGAGCAAGTGAGAGAGCATGAACGTGGCAGGTAGCGTGATAGTAAGGTGGGGCGCGGTCATTCTGGCGCTGCTGGTCGTGAGTGGCTGTGCGCAGATCCCGCGCGCCTCCGTGGTAGGGGAGCAGGAGCAGATTCGCATTGCCGAGCCGCCCCCTCGCCAGGCCAACGGGTCGATCTATCAGGCCCATCGTGGCTCACAGCCGCTGTTCGAGGATCGCCGTCCGCGGATGGTAGGCGATATCCTCACTATCGTGCTGGATGAAGAAGTCAGCGCCAGCAAGAACTCGCAGAGTAGCGCAAACCGCAGCGGCTCGGGCAGTCTCGATATCGCGCAAATCCCTGAGGCAATTGACTTCCTGGAGGACCTCGGGTTCGACATCTCCGGTGAGAATGTCTTCTCCGGCGGGGGGAGCTCCCAGGCGAACAACACCCTGACGGGTACCATCACCGTGTCGGTGCTCGAGGTGATGCACAACGGCAACCTGCGGGTGCGGGGTGAGAAGCAGATCGCCATCAATCAGGGGGTCGAGTTCATACGCTTCTCCGGTGTGGTCAACCCGCGCACTATTACCGGGCAGAACACCGTTCCCTCTACGGCAGTGGCCGATGCGCGCATCGAGTACGTGGGAGACGGCTATATCAACGAGGCGCAGCACATGGGCTGGCTGCAGCGTTTCTTCCTTAATGTATCGCCCTATTGATGTTCGATGGTTACCGAGGCGTCCGCATGAAGTTCCCCAAGTGTTTCACCGTCAGGCAGTTCAGCATCGCCATGGTGCTGATGGTGGGCTGTTTGCTGACGCTGCCCGCGCAGGCCGAGCGTATCCGCGAGATTGCCAACTTTGCCGGCGTGCGCGACAACGTGCTGGTGGGCTATGGCCTGGTGGTGGGGTTGGACGGCACCGGCGACCAGACCATGCAGGCGCCGTTTACCGGCCAGAGCCTCACCAACATGCTGTCGCAGCTCGGCATCACCGTGCCGCCGGGCACCAACATGCAGCTTCGTAACGTCGCGGCCGTCATGGTCACCGCCGACCTGCCGCCGTTCTCGCGCCCCGGCCAACGTCTCGATATCAATGTCTCCTCCATCGGTAATGCGCGCAGCCTGCGCGGCGGCACCCTGCTGATGACGCCGCTCAAGGGGGCCGACGGTGATACCTATGCCATCGCCCAGGGCAATCTGCTGGTGGCCGGCGCTGGTGCTGAGGCGGGTGGTGCCGCGGTGCAGATCAATCAGCAGGCGGGCGGTCGAATCGCCGGTGGGGCCATGGTGGAGCGCGAGGTCCCGCTGGACCTGGGCGCCAACGGCGGCTTTCTCGAGCTCGAGCTCAAGGAGTCTGACTTCGGCACGGCTCAGCGCGTGGTGACTGCTATCAACCAGGAGTTCGGCAGGCCCGTGGCAGCCGCACGCAATGCCCGGGTGATCACCCTGGAAGGGCCGGCTACCGACAACGCTCGGGTCAACTTCATGGCCCAGGTGGAAAACATTCGGGTGACCCCCACCGAGGCGCCCGCCAAGGTGGTGTTCAATGCCCGTACCGGTTCGGTGGTCATGAACAGCGCCGTGACCCTGCGCCGGGCGGCGGTAGCCCATGGCAACCTCTCCATCGTCATCGATACCCGGTTTCTGGTTAGCCAGCCACCACCCTTCGGCGATGGCGAAACCGTGGTGGTGCCGGATACCGAGATCGAGATTCAGGAGCAGGATGCCTTCCTGCGAATGGTGGAAGGGGCCGACCTAGTTGACGTGGTGAATGCGCTCAACGCCCTGGGCGCCACGCCCAGCGACCTGATGGCGATTCTTGAAGCGCTCAAGGCCGCCGGCTCGCTTCGCGCCGAGTTGGAGATCATCTGATGAGCGTTCAGGACTTCGGCAGTCAGTTCGCCCTCGACATGCAGGGTCTGCAGCGACTCAAGCACACGGCGCGGCAGGACCCTTCGGCTGGCGTGCAGGAAGCTGCGCAGCAGTTCGAGGCGCTGTTCGTGCAGAAGATGCTCAAGAGCATGCGTGACGCCATCCCGACCACCGGCCTGCTCGACAGCCAGCAGACGGAGTTCTATCAGTCGCTGCTCGATCAGCAGTGGGCGCAGACCATGGCCGGTCGCGGCGTTGGTCTTGCCGATCACCTGGTGGCACAGCTTGAACGCCAGGGGGCGGTGCCGTCTCGTCAAACGATGAGTGCCGACAGCGAACTCAACGAGCTGATTGCCGGTATTCCCCGCGGTACTCCCAGGGTGCTGAAGGATGCGCTGCAGCCGGAGGAGGTGACACAACAGGATTCTGACTCGACCGGTGTCGAGATGCCTGCAAGCTTCCTCGATGGGCTGGTATCGGGAAGGGGAGGCAGCGATTTCATGGCCGAACTGCCGGCCGGTTCAGCGCCACCGAATGGCGATGTTAGAGCGGCGGTGAAGGCAAAGGCCTCGAGCCCGTCGGAGGGAGCACGTCATGACCATATTGAGCGCTTCTTGGATCGTTTGGCAGAACCGGCTCAGACCGCCAGTCGGCGCACCGGCGTGCCGGCCGAGCTGATCCTGGCCCAGGCCGCCCTGGAAACTGGCTGGGGCCGCCACGAGATCGCCACCCAGGACGGTGGCAACAGCCATAACCTGTTTGGCATCAAGGCCGGCAGCAGCTGGCAGGGCAAGACCACCGACGTGGTGACCCATGAATACCTCAATGGTCAGCGGACGCGGCTCGTCGACACCTTTCGTGTCTACGACTCCTTTGAGGAGGCCTTCACCGACTATGCGCGGCTGATCGGTGACAACCCCCGCTATGCGGCGGTGACCACCGCCGGCAGCGCCGAGCAGGCCGCCCATGAGCTGCAGGCCGGCGGCTATGCCACCGACCCGGCCTATGCCAACAAGCTCATCGCAGTGATGAATAGTATGGGGCCGGTGGACTCAGGCAGTGATTCATTAGTGTTCCTGCGCTACTGAGGGAAATCTGTTCAGAGTCTCTAAAGTTCTTGGCATCTGGGCCGATGAACTAACCATTGGCGAAAGGGAACGACACCATGAGCATGTTTTCCATCGGCCTGAGCGGCCTCAATGCCGCCCAGAATGCCCTGAACACCACCAGTAACAACATCAGCAACGTCTACACGCCGGGCTACAACCGCGAACTCACGATCCTGGGTGAGGGGCGAGGCGATGGCGGCGTTCGCGTCAACGACATCGAGCGTCAGTTCAATCAGTACGTGGCCACACAGCTGAACGCCGCCACCAGCAGCTCCAAGGCGCTGGCGGCGTATGAGGGCCAGATCAACCAGATTGACAACCTGCTCGCCGACCGCGACGCCGGCCTGGCGCCGCTAATGCAGAACTTCTTCTCGTCGCTCGAAGATCTGGCCGGCGCTCCCTCGGACCCCGCTGCTCGGCAAGGCGTGCTGGGAACCGCCGACACCTTGTCCGCTCAGTTCCGGGCCTTCGATAGCTACCTGCAGGATATGCAGGAAGGGCTCAACGGCCAGATTCGTGATGAAGTGGTGCAGATCAACAACACCACCGAACAGCTGGCCAATTTGAACCGAGAAATTGCCCTGGCCAGGGCGCGTCACGGCGAGGCGCCCAACGGCCTGCTCAACCAGCGCGACCGGCTGGTTCATGAGCTGAGCGAGCGGATGGATGTGCGCGTCAACGTTCAGGACGGCAAGACGTACCAGGTCAGCCTCCCCAACGGCCAGCCGCTGGTATCCGGCACGCAAGCCTACAAGCTCGAAGTCATGGATGCCCCCAGCGACCCTCAGCGCACCGTGCTGGGATATCGGGATTCCGGTGGCAATCTGCAGGCGTTGCCGGAAGACACCGTGACAGGTGGTACCCTGGGCGGGCTGATGTCCTTCCGGGCGGAGTCGCTCGACAAGGCGCAAAACCAGCTGGGACAGTTGGCCGTTTCGCTTGCCGCGGGCTTCAATGAGCAGCATCGCCTGGGGGTGGATCTCAACGGCGAGCAGGGCGGAGACCTGTTCGCCTTTGGTGACCCCGTGGTCTATGCCAACGATCGCAACACGGGGGATGCCAGCGTCTCGGCCAGCTTCGATCCCAACGGCCTCGGTGAGCTGCGTGCTGCGGATTACACGGTGCGTATTTTGCAAGATGACCCCGACGAAGACGCCCACTTCGAGGTGATCCGCAAGGATACCGGTGAAGTCGTCGAGGCGACCTTCGACTCGGACTCAGAGACGCTGACCTTCGGTGGCGTTCAGCTTGAATTCTCGGGAGACGCAGAGGAAGGCGACCGCTTCGAGGTGCAGCCGGTCAGGCGGGTCGGGGCCAATCTGGAAAGCATGATCGGCGATCTGGACAAGATTGCGGCAGGCAGCCTGGTTGACACTACAGGCGATCTACCGGTGGCGGGGTTGCGCGCTGACAGTGGCGCGCTGGCGTCGGAGGACCTGCCGTGGAATGTTGAGGTGACTCAAGACAATGGGGATGGCACCTTTAACATTACAGTCACCGACAGTGATGGGAACGAAACTGACTATGACGGTGTCGAGCCTGGCGATGATATTGCCTTCGACGGCATTACGCTGTTCCTGGGGGAAGAGCTGAGCCCGGGACAGGAAATGACGATAGATCGTGCGGCATCGGGCACGGGTGATAACCGCAATGCCCTGGCCCTGCAGGGGCTGCAGGATAGCGAACTGGTGGGTGGCGGCGCCTCGCTCAACCAGGCCTATGCCAGTATGGTCAGCGACGTAGGCAACCGGACCAATGTGGTGCAGGTGAACCTGGAGGCGCGGCAGGGACTGACCGAGCAGTTGAAGGCGGTGCAGCAGTCGGAATCTGGCGTCAATCTCGATGAGGAAGCCGCCAACCTGATTCGCTACCAGCAGTTCTATATGGCTAATGCCCGGGTGATCGACACCGCATCGAACATCTTCGATACCATCCTTGGGCTGCGTAACTGACCAGAAGGGAGTCTCGAGCGATGCGTATCAGCACCGTGACCATGTTCGAACAGAGCATGACATCCATGAATCGCCAGCAGGGCGACTTCCTCAAGATCAATCAGCAGATTGCCACCGGCAGCCGGGTGGTCAATCCCTCGGATGATCCCCAGGCGGCGTCCCGTGCGGTGGGGGTGTCCCAGGCCAAGGCGGTGACCCAGCAGTACGCCGATGCGCGGGTGAGCGCGCGCAACACGCTGGCGCAGTCGGAGAGCGTGCTCAACAGTACCGCCGACGCTATCACCAGTGCCAAGACGCTGATGATCAAGGTGTCCAGCGATACGCTCAGCGACGTCGATCGGCAGTCGGAGGCCGCCGAGCTGCGCGGTATCTACGAAACGCTGATCGGGCAGGCCAACGCCACCGACGGCAACGGCCGCTACCTGTTCGGCGGTTACCAGGATGACTCTCCTCCCTTTGCCCGTACCACTGGCGATGGCGTCTCCGGCGTGAACTACGTGGGCGATGACAAGGCAAGAGAACAGCGTATCGATGCCTCGCGTCAGATGCCGGTGGCCGACAACGGCCAAACCATCTTCCAGGGCGTGCCGTCTGGGGCTGGCTATGTGGCCCGGGCCGAGCGCGAGGACGATCCCGGCAGTGGTAATACGCTGGGGGTGCAGGCAAACAAGGGCTTTTTTGCCAACGCGGGTTCGGTCACTTTTAGTGGCCCCAGCCGCGTTGATCCGAATGACCCGGCATTCGGTGAGAATCTAACCCTCCGATTCGAAGAAGAGGGTGGAGACATGCGGGTCCGTGTCGCTGATCCGAGTAACCCCACCGATGATTTATTTGACGAGGTCTATACGCCTGGAGAAACCATAAGCTTCGGTGGCGTCAGCATCACCCTCCGGGGCGAGCCTGAAGAGGGAGATCAAATCCAGCTGCGTCCGGCCAACGCCGAGGCTGCCAATCAGGACCTCTTCAAGTCGCTGAAAGATGCCATCGACGTGCTCGAGATGGATCAGGCTGGTACCGAGGAGAACAAAGCGCACTTTCGCAACACCATCAACAGCGTGATGCGTGAGCTCGACAACAGCCTCGATAATGTGCTGACCGTGCGGGCCTCCATGGGGGCGCGGCTCAATGAGCTGGACGTGGTCGACGCGGTCGGCAGCAACCGCATGCTGAGCTATGAGAAGACGCTTTCCGACCTGGTCGACCTCGACTACAACGAAGCCATCTCTGAATATAGTCTTCGTCAGTTGGGACTCCAGGCCGCCCAGAAGGCCTTCGTCGATGTCAAAGGCATGTCGCTGTTCAACTTTATGTGATGGGCTGTCGCTAAACTTCTGATATTTCTGTTCCCTGCCGGCCCTGGTATGACCAGGGCCCTTGTCCCGCCCCGGCTTGCCAGGGCGGTTTTTTTTGACGGCGATCAGCTAGCGAGCGGGGCCAGCATCTCGATCAGCTGGTGCATGAAGTTCAGCCCGTTACTGAATAAGCGCTGCAGGAAGCGGCCCATATCGGTCATCAGGACTCCCAGCAGAAAGATGCCGACGGTCAGCGAGGTAGGAAAGCCGATATTGAAGACAGTGAGCTGCGGCGCCGACCGGTTGAGGATGCCCAAGGCGAGGTTGATGATCAGCAGCGAGCCGACCAGGGGCAGCGCTAGCGACATGCCAGACACGAAGATGGTGCCACCGTAACGAACCAGCATCTCGAAGGCGGCCGGGTTGAAGCTGCCTACGCCAATGGGAAGGCTATAGAAGCTCATCACCAGCGCTTCCAGCACCATCAGGTGGCCGCCCAGCGCAAGAAACATCAGTAGCGTGATCATGAAGAAAATCCGCGACAGAATGGCGGTGTTGGTGCCGCTGCCGGAATCGAAGAAGGTGGCGAATGCGAGGCCCATTTGCAGCCCGATGAACTCGCCGGCAGCCTGCACCACGGCAAAGACGACATGCATCACCAGCCCGATCGCGACACCGATCAACATCTGCTCTACGACCAGCCCGAAGCCGGCCCAGGAGACGATTGGCACGTCGGGCATGGGAGGCAGCACCGGGGCGACAACCATCGTAATCAGCAAGGCCAGACCGATCTTGGCCTGATTGGGCACGCTGGAATGCCCCCATAGCGGCGAGGCAACCAGGAAGGAGGTGATGCGCATGAAGGGCCACAGTAGCGCGACTAGCCAGCCGTGCAGCTGGGCAAAGGTCACCTCGACCATGGTTGGCTCACATCAACATGTTGGGAATGTTGGAGAAGAGATTACGGGTGAAGTCGGTGATGAGCTTCAGCAGCCAGGGGCCGGCAAACACCAGTACGGTAAACACGCCCAGGATCTTGGGAATGAAGGAGAGCGTCATCTCGTTGATCTGCGTGGCGGCCTGAAACAGGCTGACGGTCAGCCCGGTCAGCAGAGCGGTGATCAGCAGGGGGCCAGCCAGGAAGAGGGTGACGCGCATGCCCTGGTAAGCGATGCCCATGACCATTTCCGGTGTCATCTGTCACTCCTTGCCGAGGCGTGTCGCCTCGGCATCCAATCGCTAGATAAAGAAACTTTCCGCCAGCGAGCCGATGATCAGCTGCCAGCCATCCACCAGCACGAACAGCATCAGCTTGAACGGCAGTGAAATCGTCGCCGGCGGCACCATCATCATGCCGAGCGACATCAGCGTGCTCGCGACCACCAGATCGATGATCAGAAAGGGGATGAAGATGGTGAAGCCGATCTGGAAGGCGGTCTTCAGCTCGCTGGTGACGAAGGCCGGCACCAGTACCCTCAGCGGCACGTCTTCCGGCCCTTGCATGGGGCCTACCTCGGCCAGCCGGGCGAAAAGCGCCAGGTCGGGCTCGCGGGTCTGGGCTAGCATGAACTCGCGAAAGGGCTCCTGGGCCACCAGCAGGAATTCCTCGAAGTGAATTTCATCGGCCGTCAGCGGCAGCCAGGCGGTCTCGTAGACGATCGAAAAGACCGGTGACATGATAAAAAAGGTGAGAAACAGTGCCAGGCCCAGCATGACCTGATTGGGCGGCGTGGACTGGGTGCCCATGGCCGTGCGCAGCAGGCTGAGCACAATGATGATCCGGGTGAAAGCGGTCATCATCAGCAGTGCCGCCGGCAGGAAGGCCATGGCGCTGAGCAGCAGAAGCGTCTGAAGCTGAATCGACCACTGCTGGCCACCGTCTTCCAGCGGCTGGCTGACGATACCCGGTAACTGCTGGGCCAGCGAGGTGAGCGGCACGACCGCCAACACCAGCGCCAGAGTGGCAGCGAGTACTTTGGGGCTGATCGACTTCATGGCGTGTCCCGCCCGTGGCCTCCCAGGCCGGCGTTCTGCTTGAGGGCACGGGCGAAACGACGCGCAAAGCGATCGTCCGACGTCGCGGGGTGGGCGTTCGTACTCCCTTGCGGCTCGCGCGGTGCTTCCAGTTCGTGAAGCTTGGTGATCTGATTCCCTCCGACGCCCAGCACTAGCCAAGTGCCCTTGACGTCGACGATCACGACACGCTCGCGGCTACCCACTGCCGTGCTGCCAATCACCTGCAGGTGATGGCCGGCAGCGCGGCCTTGAGGGCTCCAGCGTTTTAGCAGCGCCGTACAGATCAGGATGATGGCGATGACCAGCGCCAGCGCGGCGGCCGTCTTGCCTAGCGTGGCCATGCCCACCAGGGCGTCGCCACCGGCAGAAAGCGCATCGCCGCCGGCCGAAATCGCTTCGGCTGGCGGTTGCTGAACCTCGGAGGAGAGGGGGTCGCTCATCGGTTGAGTTTCTGGACGCGTTCAGAGGGAGTGATGATCTCGGTAATGCGGATACCGTACTTGTCGTCGACGACCACGACTTCGCCCTGAGCGATCAAGTAGCCGTTGATCAGGATGTCCATGGGCTCGCCGGCGAGCCCATCGAGCTCGATGACCGAACCCTGGGTCAGCTCCAGCAGCTGCTTGATGGTCAGCTTGGTGCGTCCCAGCTCCACCGTGAGCTTGACCGGAATGTCCATGATCATGTCGAGATCGCGGGCACCGCCGCCGCCACTGTCCTTGTCCAGCGGGCGAAAGACGCGCTCGCTGGCCGCCTGAGCCGGGGGAGGGGAAGCCGTGTCGGCAGGCAAGTCGTCTCCGGCATCCTCGGTTTCCTGCTGCTCAGCCAGTGCCTCTGCCCAAGGGTCGGAGTCGCCCTGATCGGCATTGGACTGGCTTTCGGCAGCCTCCTGCTCGGCCATGGCCTCCGCCCAGGGGTCGTCCTCGGCGGCGGGCTGTTCCTCGCTCTCCTGCTCGGACATGGCGGCTGCCCAGTCGTCTTCGGAAACGTTCTGATCGGGTTTCTTGGGATCAGTCATGCTTGGATTCCTTGGCTTGAGGCGCAGCGCCCTTCTTGAATGCGTCGGGAGACGCGGGGTTGTCGGCACCATGATCGATGATGCGCCTGACACGCAGTGCGCGCTGTTCGCGCTGACTACCGTAGTCGCACTCCATTACCGGCACGCCGTCTACGCTGGCGGTGACGGTTTCGGGGAGTTCCAGTGGCAGCACATCGCCCACCTTGAGCGCCAGCACGTGGGCAATCCGGCTCGGGATATCGGCAAAATTGGCGACCAGCTCGATCTCGGAGTGACGAATCTCACCGGCCATTCGCTGTGTCCAGGTTCCGTCCTGGTTCTGACTGCCGTCGCTGAGCGGGTTGGCCAGCAGGTCGCGTATCGGCTCGACCATGGAGTAGGGGACGCAGATTTGGAAGCTGCTGGAGAGGTTGCCCACCTCGATATTGAAGCCGGTATTCACCACGATCTCGTTGGGCGAGTTGGTGATATTGGCGAACTTTGACTGCATCTCGGAGCGCAGGTAGCTGATCTCCAGCGGATAGACCGACTTCCACGACTCTTCGTAAGCGTCGATGGCCAGCGACAGCAGTCGCTGGATGATGCGCTGCTCGGTATTGGTGAACTCGCGCCCCTCCGACTTGGTCAAGAAGCGCCCGTCGCCGCCGAACAGGTTGTCCACCACCATGAATACCAGGTTGGGGGGAAACACGATCAACGCCGAGCCACGCAGCGGCTTCATGGCGATGATGTTGATGTTGGTGGGCACCGGGACGTTGCGCGAGAAGTCGCTGTAGCTCTGATAGCGAACCGAATCCACGGTAATGTCGGCACTGCGGCGCAGCAGGTTGAACAGCCCCATGCGGAAATGTCGAGCAAAGCGCTCGTTGATGATATCCAGGGCCTGGAGACGCTCGCGAACGACCCGGTGCTGAGACGCGGGGTCATAGGGGCGTACGCGCGAGTCGCCATCGCTGCGCGCGGCAGGTTCTTCATCGCCGCTGACGCCCGTGAGCAGCGCGTCGATCTCTTCCTGTGATAGCAGGTCGTCTTGGGACATGGTGGCCAGGGCACCCGTTTATTGCACGATGAACTCGGTGAATAGTACGTCCTGGATGTCCAGGGATGGCTGCTGCTGTGACATGGGCTCATTGAGAGTGGCCATGACATCATCGGCCAGGCGGCGTCTGCCATCGGGCGTTACCAGCTCTTGAGCCTCCTTGCCGGAGAAGAGCATCAAGAGGCGACTGCGGACCTGCGGCATATGCTCCTTCAGGATATCCCGCGTTTCCTCGTTGCCGATCTTCAGCGAAATCCCGACATAGAGAAGCCGAGAGCCAAAATCATCGTCGGCCAGGTTGACCGTGAAGGGGTCGATCTTGAGGAAAATCGGTGCCTGCCGCTCGATCTGCTGGCTCTGCATCTGGCCCTGGCCTGGGCTATCGTCGCTCATGACCATATAGATCGCCGCGCTAGCTGCCGCGAGTGAAACGAACACCAGCATTACCATCAGCCACATCAGCTTGGATGAGCCGCCTTTCGATTTCGCCATTGCCTTGCCCATTGTGAAATGTGGATCGAGCCGCGAAGCACCAGTATGCGGAAAACGCGCCTGTCGCGATGAAGGGAACAGGCTGCGTGAACGGCGCTATCTTGGCCGTTTGTTTCAGGCGTAGAGATTCACTCGCCCATCCAGGCTGATGCCAGTGTTGGCCGCTTGACCTTCAAGCCCATCGACATCGGCCAGGGTGCCATCGGGATCTTCGCCGTTTCTGCCCGCCTGGCTACCTTGGCCGTTACCCTCGGCAAAGGCCTGGGTATCCTGCTGACGCTGCTCGCCCACCGAGGTGTCGCTGAGCTCGATGCCCTGTTCGGCAAGGGCATCACGCAGCTGCGGGATCGCCTGCTCGAGGACCTGGCGGACCTGAGCATGCGCCGAAAGGAACTGTGCCTGGGCACCCTGTTCGGTCATCTTGAGGGTGACCGACAGCGGGCCCAGCTCGGCCGGGTGGAGCTGCATTTCGATGCGCTGTTCACCGCCCAGACGAGCGAATTGCACCAGCTGCTGGCCCAGCTGATTGGGCCAGGCCTGGCTCTGTACCGGGGAGCTCAGAGTGGCCTGCGCCACGGCCGGCTGAGGCGCGGCGGTGCTGCCGCTACCCGGTGCGGAGGGACCCAGGCTTGCGCTATCAGGGCTGCCCGTCGCCAGGCGTGTCGCCTCCTGGGAGAGGTGGCTGGGTGTCGGGCTTGAAGAAGCCGTTGCTGCGGCGGCCGTTGCTGCGCCACCCGGTGCTGCGGAAACCGTTGAGCCCGAGGCGAGCTCCGGGCTGCGTGTCATGGCGTCGCTGCGTGCATCAAGCTGAGTGACAAAGCTCTGACGACCGCTGGGATCCGTCGGCATCGCCTGAGGCGCTTGCCTATGGCTGCTGGCATCGAAGGCGGGCACTTTTGCCTGCCGGTCGGGCAGCTCCATGCCGCTCGTCAGCGTGCCCAGCTGCGCCTGAGACAAAGCGGCATCGCCTGGCTGTTGGGCAGGCGCGACCGGGGCCACTCGTCCCCCGTTCTGAAGATTAGCGGCCGATCCGCTGTCCTCCAGGCTGCCCGCGGGCGGGGTGATGGGGGCGGTCACGAAGGCGTCGGCGCGTAGCGCACCATGCCAGGGGTTCTCCTCGGGGTTGCCCTGGTTGTCGCCATGCAGCTCGGTGGCAGGAACTGCAGGGGCATTCCCCTCACCCTGAGTCCCCTGGATCAGCGCGAGGCGTTCGAGTATCTCAGCGAGTGCCACCTCGTTGCCAGCCTCGCCCTGGAGCTCTGGGTCGGCAACGACGTCTTCCATCATGTCCTTGTGTCCTACGCTCCAGGCCAGGCGCTGAAGCAGAGCATCCTGGGTGGAGTGGCCGACGGCAAGGGGAGTCGGAGTCGCCTGGCCCGGCTCGGCAGACACCATCAAATTGGCCGATTTTCCAGCCGTGCTGGCCAGGCTCAGCGTGAACTGGTTGGTGATGTTGCGCCCACCGCTCGTTGCCTGGCTGGTTGTGGTGTGGCCTGTCAGGGTGGCCAGCATCATGTTGACATCCATTGTGATCTCCGGATTCGGCCCGTCGGGCCTATGAATCGCTATCGGTGGCACGGTGGCGAAGCAGTCGGCCGGCGGCTAGTTCGTCACTCTGGCGTTGTTCACGTCGATCCTGTTGTCGCTGCATTTCGGCCTGACGACGTGATCCAAGCGTGTCAAAAGCCGACAGCCGCTTCTGCTCCTGCTGCCACTTGTGCTGGCTCTGCTGAACGCGCTGCTGTTGATCCTGCAGTGCATGACGCGCCCGCTCCAGCGCTGCGTCAAGCGAGGCGAGGAACTGCTGGTAGTTATGCATGCTGGCCGGGTCGATGCCGTCGCGCATGGCGTTCTGCAGCCGCTGAGCATACTCCAGGCGGTAGCGCGACAGCGACTCCAGCTGTGCTGCCACCTGCTGCTCGTTCTGGCGCTCTCCGGCCAGCAGCTGGCCGGCCTGGTCGCGAGCGTCTCTGGCCAGGTCGCTGAGCATTCCGAGTTGCGAAGTTGCACTCATTGCCGGACTCCTAGGGTATCACCGAGGGCCTGCCGTGAGGCCTGGATGGAGGCATTCTCATTGATGCGCTGCTGCAGGAAGGCCTCAAGCTTCGGGTAGCGCTGTACCGCCTCGTCGAGCTTGGGGTCATGGCCCGGGGTATAGGCGCCCACGCTGATCAGGTCGCGGTTGCGCTGATAGCGGGAGAACAGCTGCTTGAAGGCCTGGGTCAGCTGAAGCTGGGACTCGTCGATGATGTGCGTCATGGCGCGGCTGATGGAGGCCTCGATATCGATGGCCGGGTAGTGGCCGGCCTCGGCCAGGGTGCGCGAGAGCACGATATGGCCATCGAGTATCGCCCGGGCCGAATCGGCGATGGGATCCTGTTGATCGTCGCCTTCGGTGAGGACCGTATAGAAGGCGGTGATCGAGCCCTTGCCGCGCTCGGCATTGCCGGCGCGCTCCACCAGGCTGGGAATCTTGGCGAAAACCGACGGTGGATAGCCCTTGGTGGCCGGCGGCTCGCCGATGGCCAGGGCGATTTCGCGCTGGGCCATGGCGTAGCGGGTCAGCGAATCCATGATCAGCAGCACGTTCTGCCCCTGATCGCGAAAGTCTTCCGCCAGCCGCGTGGCATAGGCGGCGCCCTGCAGGCGCTGCAGCGGCGAGGTGTCGGCCGGCGCGGCCACCACCACGGCGCGCTGGCGTCCGTCCGGGCCCAGGATGTTGTCAATGAAGTCCTGGACTTCGCGGCCCCGCTCGCCGATCAGCCCGACCACGATCACGTCGGCGCCGGTATAGCGGGCCATCATGCCCAGCAGCACCGACTTGCCCACGCCGGAGCCGGCGAACAGCCCCATGCGCTGCCCGCGGCCGACGCTGAGCAGGGCGTTGATGGCGCGAATGCCAACGTCGATCTGCTCCTCGATGGGAGCGCGGGCCAGCGGGTTCAGCGGCGGGGTGGCCAGTGGAGCGCGGGGTGCCGATTCCAGCGGTCCTCGGCCGTCCAGCGGCTGACCGTTACCATCCACCACCCGGCCCAGCAGCGAGGTGCCGAGCGGGAAACGCCGGGCGGCGTGGTCGGGGCCGTCGCCCAGCGGGAAGACCCGGGCCCCGGGCATCAGGCCGCTGACTTCCGACAGTGGCATCAAGAATAGCCGCTCTCCAGCAAAGCCGACCACCTCGGCCTCGGCGTAGCGGGGCGCCTCATGCCCGCCTGCGGAGAGCAGCTCGATGCGGCAGGCGTTGCCCAGGGCGACGCGCAGCCCTACCGCTTCGATCACCATCCCGGTGGCCCGCAACACCCGCCCGCTGGTGCGGTAGCCGGGCACGCTCTCCACCCGCTCACGCACATGCTGCAGCGTTTGCTGCCAGCGTGCCTGATGGGGGTTGTTGGCCTGTGCCAGGGTGTCGAGCATGTGCGAAAGCGCCTCGTCAGTCGTTTTCCGGTGGGGGAGTGGCGGGGCGGCGGCGACGCACCTGGGCCTTGACGCTCTTCCAGCGGCTCTCCCAGGTGGCATCGAGTTCACCACTGGCGCTGGTCACGCGGCAGCCGCCGCGGCTGAGCTGGTCATCGGGCTGCAGCGTCCAGCCCGCCGCCGCCAACTCCTCGCCAAGATGTTGCTCCACCAGCTTGTGATCCAGGGGATGCAGCCAGAGCCGCTGCTGGCCGGTCAGCGGCGGCTCGGTGTGCAGCAGTGCACGCACCAATTCCAGGACCTGACGAGGGCGCGATTTTAGCGCCTCCCCGGCCAGCTGGCGGCCGGTGGCGAGTGCCAGCTCCACCAGTTCGTCGGCGATCGACTCGTCCAGCGCCGCCAGGGCCTCGGAAAACTGCTCGGCCAGCGGCGTCAGCGGTGCCAGGGACTCGCGGGTGCGTTTTTCCAGCTCCTCTTCGGCTTGGCTGCGCCCCTCCTGCAAGCCCTGTGCCTGACCCTCGTGACGCCCCTGCTCGAAGCCGGCCTGGTATCCTTCCTCGCGGGCCTCCTGAATGATCTTCTCGCGCAGGGCGTCCAACTCGGCCTGACGGCGGGCTTGCTGACGCTTCGCAGCCTGAGCGGCGCTGGCCTGTCGCTCGCCCTCCGGCCGGGCGCGAGCGGTCTCCAGCTCGCCCATCTGCCAGCGCCGCCAGGGCGCGTAGCGCTCGGCGTGATCCGGCTTGCCGTCAGACATAGGTATCGTCTCCGCCGCTCAGCACGATCTCGCCGGCGTCGGCCAGGCGCCGTACCACCTGCAGGATCGCTTTCTGTTCGGCTTCCACCTGAGAGACGCGGATCGGGCCGCGCGCTTCCATGTCCTCTCGCAGCAGGTCGGCGGCACGCCGCGACATGTTGCGCAGGAACTTTTCCATGAGCGTTTCGGGGGCTCCCTTCAGGGCCACCACCAGCGAGTTGGTATCGATCTCCTTGAGCACCAGTTGGATGCTGCGATCGTCCAGGTCGAGCAGGTTCTCGAACAGGAACATCTCGTCGATGATCTTCTGTGCCAGGTCTTCGCTGTGGGCGCGCACCGTCTCGATGGCGGTCTCTTCCTGGTTGGAGTTCATCAGGTTGAGAATCTCGGCGGCAGTTCTTACGCCGCCCATCTTGCTGCGCTTGAGGTTCTGACCGTCGAGCATGCCCGACAGCACCTCGGTGAGCTCCTGCAGCGCGGCGGGCTGAACGCCGCTGAAGGTGGCGATCCGCAGTACCACGTCGTTGCGCAGCTTGTCGTCGAACAGCTCCAGCACGTCGGCGGCCTGGTGGCGCTCCAGATGAACCAGGATAGTGGCGATGATCTGCGGGTGCTCGTCGCGGATCAGCTCCGCCACCATGGGCGCTTCCATCAGGTTCAGCGAGTCGATGCCGCTGCTGCTGCCCTGGGTTTCCAGGATGTCTTCGATCAGGCTGGTAGCACGCTCGCTGCCTAGCGCCTTGGTCAGCACCGAGCGAATGTGATCGCTGGAGTTGAGGTTCAAGGCGATGAATTCTTCGGTTTCCCGGTGGAATTCCTTGAGCACCTGCTGCATGTCCTCATGAGAGACCTGGCCGAGTTCAGCCATTTCCAGACTCAGCTGCTGAATCTCTCTGGGGTCGAGGTACTTGAACACCTCGGCCGCGCTGTCCTCGTCCAGGGCCAGCATCAGGATGGCGCTGCGGCGCTTGCCGCTCATGGTCTTGTCGGTGCTCATTTGTTCATCCAACTGCGAACGATCATGGCGATCATGCGTGGGTCGTCCTGGGCCAGCTCGCGAAGCTCCTGGAGGTGGTCTTCATAGGCCGACGACTTCCGCTTGCGCTTGGGCTTGGTATAAGGCTGCACGTCGCTTTCGGCCTGCGAAGCGTCCGCCTCGGCGGACTCGGTCTCGTCGTCGCCGACTCGCACCTGCAGAGCAGACCCCGGACCGGTGGCAGCGGGCAGCGCCGGCTGCTGTGTGTAGCGCTTGATCAGCGGGCGCAGGATCAGCAGGTAGCCAAGCAGAATCCCCAGTGCTACCAGCAGGTAGCGGCCGAAGGTGAGGGCCAGCGAGTGAATCTCCGGAGATTGCCACCACTCCAGCAGTTCGCCTTCCTCGGGCTCGCGGGTGAAGGGGCTGTTGACCACTTCGATTTCATCGCCGCGGGCCTGAGAGAAGCCCATGGCCTGGCGGATCAGGCGTTCGAGCTGGGCAATCTCGACATCGCTGAGCGGTACCCGCTGCCAGACGCCGTCCTCGTCTTGCTCCTCACGATAGTCGACCACTACCGCCGCCGACAGGCGTTCGACCCGTCCGCGGCGATGCTGGACATGCTCGATGCTGCGATCCACTTCATAGTTGATCACGTCGTCCTGGCGTAGGTTGTTGATCGCCTGGACGGCGGTCTCCTCGGCCTGGGCCGCATCGTCTTCGGCGTTGCCATCCTCGCCTTCGGCCAGGGTGAGGTTGATCGGGGAGGGCGCGGCGCCGGGGGGTGTGTTGCTCAGGGCGCCGGGGATCCCGGCGGCCAGGTCGTCCCCGGCGTTGAAGTTCAAGCTCGACTGTCGGCTGCGTACCGCCGCCTCGTTGGGCGGCTGGTTGGGGCCGTATCGCTCAGACGTCTCTTCGCGCTGTGAGAAGTCGATCTGGGCGGCGACCTGGGCGCGCACGCTCTGCGCGCCGAGGATGGGGATCAGGATGTTTTCGATGCGCTGCTGGTAGGAGCGCTCCACCTCGGCCACGTAGTCGAGCTGAGTACCGTCCAGGTCGCGTCCGTTGGCGCTGGGCATCGACAGCAGCCGCCCGTTCTGATCGACCACCGTGACGTCCTCGGTGGCCAGGTCCGGTACGCTGCTCGAGACCATGTGCACGATGGCGCTGACCTGGCCGTCGCCGATCACGCGACCGGGCTGCAGCGTCACCACCACCGAGGCCTTGGCGGGCTCGCGGTCGCGCACGAATACCGAAGAACGGGCCATGGCCAGGTGCACCCGGGCGCGGGACACCGGGCCCAGCGACTCGATGGAGCGCGACAGCTCCCCCTCGAGGCCGCGCTGGAAGTTGACTTGCTCGGCGAACTGGCTGATGCCGAAGGCCTGGTTGTCCATCAGCTCGAAACCGACGTTGCCGCCCCGGGGCAGCCCCTGCTCGGCCAGCTGCAGGCGCAGATTGTGGACCTGGTCGCCGGGCACCAGCAGCGCCTGGCCACCGTCGCTGAAGCGGTAGGGGATGCCGCGGCTGTCCAGCTCGTTGATGATGCTGCCGCCGTCAGCTTCGCTGAGATTGCTGTAGAGAACTCGGTACTCCGGCGCGCGCGCCCACATCAGCAGCGCTACGACGATGGCGATGAAGGCGGCGCCGCCGATCATCACGGCCACCAGCGGATTGTTGCGCAGTGGCTCGAGCACGCGCTCCATCACGTTGCCGACTGATGGCTGAGAGGGGGTGTCCTGCTTACCCGGCGTCGCGGCGCCATTGCTCATGCGTGCCCCCAGTAGCGTACATGAGTCTCGTGAACCCTGCTTGTGGTGGAAGAATGCATTGCGTGCTATCCGTTCATCGCGTTCGGTTCGCCCTCACCGGGCGTAACTCTGATGCACGCCATTATGCGAACTGTTGTCTATGCCAAAGGCAGGAAAAGCCCAGTTTTTTCCTGCCTTTTGGTGATATGGCCAGAGGGGAGTGGCTGGTAGCCTGTGACAGACGTCCAGATATGGCTTTTTTCTGCAGCCAAGCGGCTGACATCTACCCAAAGGGGCGAATATCATGAGCTCACCTGCCATCCAGTCGACCTTAGCCCAGATGCAGGCCATGGCCACACAGGCCGGCGGGCAGGCTGCTAAAGGCCAGCAGGTCTCCACCCTGGTGGGGCAGGGGGGGTTCGCCGGGGAGCTGCAAGCGTCGATCCAGCGCATCAATCGCCTGCAGCAAACCGCCAGCAGCAAGGCCATGGCCTTTCAGGCCGGTGACCCCAACGTGGAACTCAACGATGTCATGGTCGACATGCAGAAGGCCAGCGTGGCTTTTCAGATGGGCATGCAGGTACGAAACCGCCTGGTCAGCGCCTATCGTGATGTCATGAACATGCAGGTCTGACGGCTCGGCGGGCTGACGTCCAGGGGCATCGTCCCTTGTCTGGCCAAGGGACGCTCTCGGGGGTCAGGCCTCCAGATCGATCAGCCGTCCCTGCAGCTCGTTGAGCCGCTCGGCAATCTCCAGCACCTCCTCGGCGGGAATCTGGCGCAGCACCTCGCCGGACTCCCGGTCGATGATGCGGGTCACCACCCGCGACGGGATCTCGTTGATCTCGAACTCTACCCCGTATTGACGCAGTACCTCGTTGATGCGTTGTATGGGCTCCACCAGGTCCGCCGGCCCGGGTCCCTGGGCATGGCTCTCCGCCTGGGCGAGCTGGGTGCCGGCGGTAGGTAGCGAGGCGATCACCGACTCCTTGCGCTCCCGCGGCGTCATGTCGTGAAGCGCTGATGTGCTGAGTGTGCTGGTGGCGTCTGTCAATGGCGATGACATGGTGTGCTTCCTTTTTTGTTTGCCCTTGAAGATCGGCGTGTTGCCGATCACTCCCTGCTATCCTTATCGGCCGGTCGCACGCAATACTTTAGCAGGCGCTTGTCACACGCTCTTGCCACCGCGATTCGTTGCGCATGCTGGTGACGTGGCAACGGCTACTGCTCATAGGCCGGCACCCGTTCCGCCAGGTGTTCCAGCGTCTGCATCGGCGCCGGCTCCCCGCCGGGCGACTCGCCCACCTTGAACCGAGCGATCAGCCGGGTCATGTCCTCGGCCTGGCCGTCCAGCGAGCGGCTGGCCGCCGCCACCTGCTCGACCAGGGTGGCGTTGTGCTGGGTGACCTCCTCGAGCTGGCTGATTGCCTGATTGATCTGCTCGATGCCCGACGACTGCTCGCCGGCCGCACTCGACATCTCGGCGATGATGTCGGCCACCTGCTGAACCCGAGTCGAGATCGACTCCAGGGTGTCGCTGGTGGCGTTGACCAGTTTTTCGCCGGCGTCGATGCGCGCCACGTTGTTGTCGATCAGTCGGCGGATCTGCTCCGCTTCCTCAGCGCTGCGACTGGCCAGCTTGCGCACTTCGCTTGCCACCACCGCGAAGCCGCGGCCGTGCTCGCCGGCCCGGGCCGCCTCCACCGAGGCGTTGAGCGCCAGCAGGTTGGTCTGGAAGGCGATATTGTCGATGGCCTCGACGATACGCGTCACCTCGCGGTTGGCAGCATGAATCTCGGCCATGGCGGTGCGCGCCTCTGAGGCCACGCTGCTGCCCTCGGTTGCCTCGTTGGCAGCTTGGTCGGAAAGCCCCTGCGCCTGGCGCGCGTTGTCGGCGGTCTGGCGCACGCTGGCGGTCATCTGCTCCATGCTGGAGGCGGTCTCCACCAGCGACGAGGACTGCTCCTCGGTGCGCTGGGCGAGGTTCTGGTTGCCCTGGTGAATCTGGCTGCTGGCCACGGCCACCGACATGGCGCCCTGCTTGATGTTGGCGACCAGCAGCTCCGAGTTGGCCGTTGACTCGTTGAAGGCGCGGTAGAGCTGGGCGAGCTCGTCGCTGCCCGGCGCCGCCAGGCGCAGGGTGAGATCGCCGCTGCTGCGGCGGATCGCCGTGAGAGTGTCGCGCAGCGGCAGCACGATGCTGCGCACGATGATCGCGGCCAGCAGCACCGCCAGCCCCCCGGCCAGGCCCGCCACCACCAGGTGACGAATCAGGTCGCCGAAGGCACTGCTGCGCAGGCTGATCGCCGTGGCCAGCACATCCTCGGCCACCGCGTCTTCCACCTCCTTGAGCAGATCGATCTTGTCGGTCTGCCAGTTGAACCACTGCTGAGCATCTACCCCATAGCCGCCCTCGGTGCCCCGCGCAATAGCGGTTTCCCGCAAAGGCGTGACGCGTTCAACTTCGGGGCTTGCAGCGATCTCGCGTAGCCGCTCACGCATCGCGGGCGTGGCCAGGGTGTCGAAGCTCTCGAGATAGGCCGCCTCCTGGCCGACCAGCGTCAGCAGGCGCTGGTAGGTGGCCGCTTCCATGGCGTCGGCGCTGAAGGCGCCGGAGAGCACTGCCCGCTCGATGCCGGCTAGTTCCTTGGCCTGCAGCAGACTGTAGTAGGCGGTTAGCCGGTTGGAGACGGCGGCCTCCTCGGTGGCCAGGGTCATGCGGCCGATCACCGTGATCAGGGCGTTGTTGATGTTGGTGTAGTGGGCGATGGCCTCGCCGGTGGGTATCGCCAGGGCGTCGATGCGCTGTCGCAGCGCCTCGGTGGCGGCCAGCTGGTCCAGGCTGCCGTCGATGCGCGCCGCCAGGCGGGCATCCAGGGCCACCAGGTCGAGGTTGTTCAGGTACTGCTGGAACGTCTCGAGCTGGGCATCGGTGGCGCGGCGCTGATCCGGCAGGCCGTCGCGGAAGTTCTCGCCGCCGCTGCTCAGAAACCCCGCCGTCATCCCGCGTTCCCGCTGCAGTTCGTGGATCAGGTTGCCGGCCCGCTGGGAGATGCGGGTCATCTCCTCGAGGTCGGCCATGTTGGTCGCCAGCTGCTGGCGTTCCAGTACGCCGGCAGCGGCGAACCAGGTCATGGCCAGCAACGGCAGTGACAGGGCCAGCAGGAACTTCCAGCCCATGTTGATGCGGTGGAGCAGTCGGGTCATCGGGAGCGTCTCCCCAGAGCGGTGCAAGGGTGCCACGAGGCGCGTGGCAGCTGAACTAGATGTCGACCGCTGAATGAGCGGCTTTAGGAGGTTGGGGAGGTGTTGGCGGGTAAATTGATGCACATCAAATTTCTGAGTCTGATGCTCGGGCTTTGCCTATGAAGACTTCGGTTCTCTTCTCCAGCAAGCGTGAACCTTCTCGGCTGGTGAGCAAATCGCTTGCTGCCTTGGTTGAAGAATCGTGGATGTGGGGAGACATTGACCAGCGTCATGTTTGATGCCGGTTTCCTTCATTAGCGTGTCATGTCGGTCGGTAAAGATCGACCGCTCATCATCACATAAGAAATAAGCAGGGAAACGATGCGACACAACCAGCCGGTCACCGACCAAGAGTATGAGATACGCGACGACCAGAACCTGATCTCACGCACCGACATGCAGGGGCGCATCACCTATGCGTCTCCGACCTTCGTCGAGGTTAGCGGCTTTTCCCGGGAGGAGCTGATCGGCTCCCCTCACAACGTGATACGCCACCCCGACATGCCGGAGGCCGCCTTCGCCAATCTGTGGCAGACCCTGGAGGCCGGGGAGATCTGGTCGGGGCTGGTCAAGAACCGGCGCAAGAATGGCGACTTCTACTGGGTGCACGCCCATGTGGTGCCGATCCTGGAGGAGGGGGAGATCCAGGGCTTCACCTCCGTACGGGTCAAGCCCGCGCCTGGCGCCAAGGAGCGGGCGGAGGCCGTCTATCGCCGCCTACGGGAAGGTCGGGGCCGCGGAATTCGCCTGGTACGTGGGGAGATTCGGCAAGGCGGCGTGCTGGGCAGGCTAGCCGGGCTCCGGCTGGGGGGCGTCCAGGTCATCATCGCGCTCATGGCGTCGACGGCGCTGCTGGCGATCCTTGGCGCCGGAGCCATCGGCTGGCCGGGTCAGCTGCTCGGTGGCCTGGCGGTGGTAGCGATGGCCGCCTACAGCACGACTCGACTGGACGGCGCCCTCAAGCGGGCCCGTCGCTTCGCCATGCAGGTGGCCGCCGGCAACCTGGCCGCGAAGCCACCGAAGGTCAACGGCGACGGCATGGGCGAGGTTGTCACGGCTCTGGCCATCATGCAGCGCAGCCTGGCCAATATTTCCCTGGACATCCACCACACCCTGGGAATCGTCGAGCGCGAGACCGGCGAGCTCGAGCGTGACAACCGCGAGCTTGCCGCCCGGACCCATCGCCAGTCCGCCTCGTTGCAGCAGACCGCCGCCAGCATGGAGGAGCTGACCGCCACCGTGCACCAGAACGCTGGCAACACCGAGCAGGCCGAGCGCGAGGCAGAGCGGGCGCATCGGGCGGTGGGCGAAAGCGACCAGGATGTGGGCCGGCTGGTGGCGAGCATGCAGCAGATCGCCAGCAGTGCCGGCAAGATGACCCAGGCCATCGACGCCATCGAGTCGCTGGCTTTCCAGACCAACCTGCTGGCCCTCAACGCCTCGGTGGAAGCCGCGAGAGCCGGAGTCCACGGTCGCGGTTTCGCCGTGGTGGCCCAGGAGGTGAGGCGGCTGGCGGAGAGTTCGGCGGAGTCGGCCGACCACGTTCGCCGATTGATCGACGGCACCCTGGCCGATGTTCGCGACGGCGAGCAGCGCATCGAGCAGCTCGAGGCCAACAATCGCGGCGTGGTGGAAGCGGTGGCCAGCATCGGCGGCCTGATCCGCGAGATCGCCACCGCCTCGCGGGAGCAGGCGGTGGGACTCGAGCAGATCAACGAGGCGGTGGTGCAGATGGACACCGTGACCCGCGAGACCGCCGAGCAGGTTTCGCATTCGGCGTCGCTGGGCACGTTGCTGGCCGCCCAGGTCGAGACCCTGACCGTGGCGATCTCCGCGCTGCGCCAGGGCGGCAACGGCAAGGAGTGGGTCGACCGCCAGCAGCGCTTTGCGGCGCGCCGGGCACTGGCGGCGGACCAGCCGGCAGCGCAGCCTCCGGCGCTGGCTGACCCGGCGACCGAATCCACCTGCTGAAGCGCCGAACAGTGCCCTCCTCAGCGTAGGCAGCATGGGGGTAGTAGGCATGCGTAGGTGGCATGCGTGGGGCAGTAGCGGAAATCTTGTGCCGTATCGGCTAGGATCATGGCGTCTTGATCTGTATCAGCCTTCCATTCCTGTGAGTTCTGCCGTCAGCGAGGCCCCATGAGTCACGAGCTTCCCATCGAGCGCATCATGCAAACCGGGCTCCTCACCTGCGAGCCGGAGACTCCGCTGTTTGCGGCGGCGGAGCGCATGGCCGAGCGACAGTGCAGTTCGATCCTGGTGGTCAAGGCCGGCCAGCCGCTGGGGATATGGACCGAGCACGATGCCCTGGCGGTGAACTTCGCCGACCCCCATGCCGTGCGCCGCCCGATCCGCGAGGCGATGAGCCGGCCGGTGGCGACCCTGCCGGCCGACACGCCGGTGGGCGAGGCGGCGCTGCGGTTCAGCGCCGAGCAGCGCCGCCACTACCTGGTGGTCGACGCCGAAGAGGTCCCGGTGGGCATCGTCACCCAGACCGACGTGGCCCTGAATCAGGGCCTGGAACCCTACCTGCGCCTGCGCGAGGTGCACGGCGCCATGCGCCGCTGCCCGCTGCTGCTGGAGGGGGCCCTGCTGCTCTCCCAGGCCGCCCGGCGCATGCGCCAGTCCGGCTGCGATGCCGCCGTGGTGCAGTGCGAGCGCGAGGGGCTCGGCATTCTCACCGAGCGCGACCTGGTCAGCTGCGTGGCGCGCTATCCCGGTGATACCCCGGTCACCGAGCTGGCCAGTCGGCCGCTGCTCACCGTGCACCAGCACGACGCTTTAATCTCGGCCCGCGACCGGCTGCTGGGCAAGCGGGTGCGCCACCTGGCGGTGCTCGACGACGACGGGAGCGTGGTAGGGCTGCTGGGCTTTCGCGACATGCTGGCCGGCGCCGAGCACCTCTACATGCAGGACCTGCGCGCCGCCCTGGAGCAGCGCGACCACGCCCTGGCCCAGTCGCGCCAGAACCTGCAGCTGGCCGAGCGGGTCATCGACTCTTCGCTGGAGGGCATCATCATCACCGATGCCAAGAGCCGCATCGAGTTCGTCAACCCGGCCTTCACCCACATGACCGGCTTCACCCTGGAGGAGGCGCTGGGCAAGACCCCGGCGATCCTCTCTTCGGGGCGTCATGATGGCGCCTTCTATCGTCAGATGCAGGAGACCCTCGACCGCTGCGGCTACTGGCGGGGGGAGATCTGGAACCGGCGCAAGAGCGGCGAGCTCTACCTGGAGCTGCTGACCATCACCGCCATCACCGACGATGAAGGGCAGGTGACCCACTATGCGGCGCTGTTCAACGATATCACCCATATCCGCGAGAATGAGGAGCGCATCCGCAAGCTGGCCTACTACGACCCCTTGACGCAGCTGCCCAATCGGCGCCTGCTGGAGGATCGCCTGGAGCTGGCGATCCGCCACGCCCACCGTAATGCCACCCGGCTGGCGGTGCTGTTTCTCGACCTCGACCATTTCAAGCAGGTCAACGACAGCCTGGGCCACGGGGTGGGCGATGAGTTGCTGGTGCTGGTGGCCGAACGGCTGCGCCACCGGCTGCGCGAGGACGACACCCTGGCGCGGCTCGGCGGCGACGAATTCCTGATCCTGCTGCCCGACCTGGAGGAGGTGGAGGAGGTCACCCGCATCGCCCGCCGGCTCATCGAGGCGGTCAGCGAGCCCTGCACCCTGGGTGATCAGGCATTTCGCGTCGGCTGCAGCCTGGGCATCAGCCTCTACCCCGACGATGCCGACGAACCCGAGGCGCTGATCCACTGTGCCGACATGGCCATGTACCGCGCCAAGCAGGAGGGGCGCAACGCCTATCGCCTCTACCGTGCGGAGATGAACGACCAGGACAGCCACCAGCTGATCCTCGAGACAGCGCTGCGCAACACCGTGGAGACCGGCGAAGGTCTGGAGGTGCACTATCAGCCCTTGTTCGCGCCCGGCAGCGATACCCCCTGCGGCGCCGAGGCGCTGCTGCGCTGGCACCACCCGGTGCTCGGCGCGATCCCGCCCGGCGACTGCATCCCCCTGGCCGAGCGCGCCGGGCTGATGGCGCCGCTGGGCGATCGCATCCTGCAGCAGGTGTGTGGCCAGCTTGCCCAGTGGCGTCGGGCCGGGCTGGCGCCGGTGCCGGTGGCCGTCAACCTCTCCGCCCGCCAGTTCTGGCAGGCGGAGCTGCCCGCCCGGGTGGCCGAGCTGCTCGCCGAGCATGCGCTGCCGCCCGGCCTGGTGGGCTTCGAGCTGACCGAAAGCACCCTGCTGGACAAACCACAGCAGGCGGTGGCAATTCTTCAGGGGCTGCGCGATCTGGGCTGTGATATCGCCATCGACGACTTCGGTACCGGCTACTCGTCGCTGAGCTACCTGCAGGAGCTGCCGGTGACCACCCTCAAGATCGACCGTCGCTTCGTCCAGCGCCTGGAGGAGGTCCGCCGCGGCAGCGCGGCCATCGTCGCCGCGGTGACCGGCATGGCCCGCGAGCTGGGGCTTGCCGTGGTGGCCGAGGGCGTCGAGAGCGAGTCCCAGCGCCTGGCCCTGGCCCGCTACCATGTCGATCGGCTGCAGGGCTTCTTGCTGGGCAGGCCGGTCGCCGCCGGCGAGTTCTCGCGACGCTACCTGGCGAGCGGCTGCGACAGCGTGCGGGAGCCGCTCTCAGAGTGACCTGCCAGCGACAAGCAGCGCTCGCAAGGGCGCGCTTTTCGCGGTTTCATGACAGCGCCGCTGCGGGTAGGCTAGGCGGCGGCTTTTCCCACTCGACGGCCCTCCATGCTCCGACCTACCACCAGCGGTACCCGCGACCATCGTGGCCCCATGCGCCACGAATCGCTCACGCCCCCGCATCATGACCATGATCAGGACAGCGCCTGGATGATTGGCTATCTGGACGTGATGACCCTGCTGGTGGCGCTGCTGGTGCTGATCTTCACCCTGTCGTTCGCCGCGGGTGGCGACAGCGACGAGGCCGAGCCGCCCCGCGAGCCGCTCGCCGCCACCCCCGGCGTGGTGCCGCTGCCGCCGGAGCTGCAGCGTGCCCTGGCCACCATGAACCGTGAACCGCTGCGCCCCGTGGCCGGAACGCTGAGCCCGTCCGCGGTATCCGCTGCCCTGGGCGTGGCCGGGCTGCCGCCGCGCCCACCAGCTCCCCGCGTGCCGCCGCTGCTGGCGCGACCGCTGCCCACCGTGGCCCTGGCCCCGGCCCCGCAACGGCCGGCCCTGGAAGAGCGCATACCGCTGCAGATCGCCATGCCCCAGGCGGTGCTGCAGGCCGACCAGGCACTGCCATCCCCGCTGGCCGACTACATGCTGGTGCTCACCGACCGCCCGCCTTCGCATGCCCGCGAACTGGCGCCCGAAGCGGTAGCCGGTGCAGAGGCGCTTGCCGAGCGCGTAGCCCAGTCGCCGTATCTGCCCGACCTGGAGGGCGTCGCCGTCTCCCGGGTGGCGGAGGGCATCAAGCTCCAGGTGGAAGACCAGTGGCTCTTTCCCACCGCCGAGGCCGAGCTCACCGAAGAGGGCGAAGCATTGGTCGGGAGCCTGGTGGAGATCATCCAGCGCCACGACGGCGAGGTGGCCGTGGAAGGCCACACCGACAGCCGCCCCATCCAGACCCCGGAATTTCCCTCCAACTGGGTGCTCTCCAGCGCCCGCGCCATCGCCATCGTCCACGCCCTGGAGCGGGCGGGGGTGGCCACCAGCCGCCTGCGCGCCGTGGGACTGGCCGATACCCGCCCGCTGGCCGACAATGACAGTGTGGAAGGCCGGGCGCAGAACCGTCGGGTCGAGGTAATCATTCACGCCCAGTGAGTGACGTTGCTGGCCACTTTGTATCGCTCTTGCATAGCCCTTTCCCCGTTTCATTTGCGGAGCGGTAAAAGTCCCACTATAGTGAGGAAAATCCTGTACAGCGTATGTACAAGAAAATCGCGCGATTGTTGACATCCATCAAGTTGCGCGATGCTTTATCACGATATAGAAAATGATGCCTGGCCAAGGCCCGGTGATCGCATTATCAATCGGGATCAGGCCTGGGCACCACCGGGGCGGCAACCAGTCGGGACAAGGAATCGGGTGATGGGTAAGGAGCAGGCGGAGTATCACGGCGCATCGATGGCGGTTCGAAGCGATCAAGGAAATGCGGAAAGCGACGTCGAGTCGATGAGTGCGAAGGATCAGCTGCGTTTGATGGCCACGGCCTTCGAGACCGGCCAGGCCACCATCATCACCGATGAACGAATGCGCATTCGGCGCGTCAATCGGGCGTTCACCCAGATTACCGGCTTCAGGGCCGATGAGGTGCTGGGCAACACCCCGCGGATGTTCAAGTCCGGCCGCCATGGGCCAGATTTCTACGCCCGTCTATGGGATGCGCTGCGCCATCAGGGCCACTGGCAGGGCGAGATCTGGAATCGTAACCGACACGGCGAGATCTACCCGGTGTGGCAGTCGATCACCGCCGTGAAGGGGGAGGACGATCGCGTGCATCACTACGTGTCGGTGTTTCACGATATCGCCGAGCGCAAGCGGCTCGAGCTTACCCTCGCCCAGGAGGCGAGCCGCGATCACCTGACCGGTGCCGCCAACCGTCGCACCTTCGATCGCGCCCTGGTCAAGTCGGTGAAGGTCGCGCGGGAGAGCGGGGCCGAGCTGTCGCTGATGTTCTTCGATATCGATCACTTCAAGCGCGTCAACGACAACCATGGCCACGACGTCGGCGATGCCATCCTGCATGCCCTGACCGATCTCGTGCAGCAGCGGCTACGCAAGAGCGACCTGCTGGCGCGCTGGGGGGGCGAGGAGTTCACCCTGCTGCTGCCGGACACGCCCCTGCATGGCGCCCGACAGCTGGCCGAGCGGCTGCGCGCCGACGTGGCTGCCGCCGCCATGCCCGGCCCGGGCGTGACCATCAGCCTGGGCCTGACCGCTTTCACTGCCGGCGACAGCGCCCGCGACCTGATCCAGCGGGCCGATGCGGCCCTGTATCGGGCCAAGGGGCGCGGCCGCAACCGGGTAGAGGTCGACCCGGAAGACGCCGAGGCGGTCGAGCCTTCCGCGCCGGCCGAGGTGCTGTTGCCGGCCGCACCCCGCTTCATCGACGAATATCGCGGGGCGTCCCGTCGCGCCCAGCTGGCCCGCCGGCTCGAGGAGGCGCTGGTGCAGGCCAGCCGCCGCAGCGGCACGCTTACCGTCTGCGCCCTGGATGTCGACCACTTCAAGCGCGTCAACGAGCGCATGGGCAGCGCGCTGGCCGACCGGCTGATGCTGGCGCTGACCCACCGCATCAACCGCCATCTGGGCCGCGAGGATTTGATCGTGCGCACCGGTGGTGACGAGTTCGTGCTGCTGATGCACGACGTCGCCGATGAGGCGGCCTTCGAAGCGCTGCTCGAGGCGATCCGTCAGCCTTTCCGGCTGGGGGGGCGCTCGGTGAGCGTGACGGCGAGCCTGGGGCTGGCGGCCTTCCCGATGGACGAGGTGGAAGCCGATGTGCTGCTGCGCCACGCCCAGCAGGCGATGTATCGCGCCAAACAGAACGGCCGCAACACCTTGACGCGCTTCGACCCGGGCCAGGACCGGCGCCTTCAGCGCTGCCAGATCGAGCGCCGACGCTTCGAACAGGCCATCCAGCGTAACGAGCTCTGCCTGCACTACCAGCCCCAGATCGACATGGCCACGGCCGCCGTGGTGGGCTTCGAGGCGCTGGTGCGCTGGCAGCATCCCGACAAGGGGCTGCTCGCGCCGGGCGAGTTCCTGCCGCTGATCGAAGGCTCATGGCTGGAGGCGGTGCTCGGCGAATGGGTGCTCAAGGCGACCCTGGAGCAGCTGGCGTGCTGGAAGGGGGAGGGCGGCGATCTCCCGGTCAGCGTCAATATCAGTCCCGCCCACTTACTCGCCCCCGACTTCGTCACCCAGCTCTCCGGCCTGCTGGCCACCATGCCCGCGGTGGCACCCTCGCGGCTCAAGCTCGAGGTGGTGGAAACCGCCGCCATGCATGACATCGCCGCGGCCCTGAAGGTGATCTCCCGCTGCCAGGCGATGGGCGTGGAGGTGGCCATCGACGACTTCGGCACCGGGTTCTCCTCGCTCACCTACCTGCGCCAGCTGCCGGTGGACCTGATCAAGGTCGACAAGAGCTTCGTGCGCGACATGCTCAGCGACGAAAGCGACCGCGCCATCGTCGAGAGCGTCATCTACATGGCCAAGCGCTTCGACCGGGCCCTGCTGGCCGAGGGGGTCGAGAGCCTAGACCACGCCACCGAGTTGCTGGGCCTCGGCTGCCGACTGGCCCAGGGCTTCGGCATCGCCCGCCCCATGCCCGCCGGAGCGCTGCCCGACTGGCTGGCCGAATGGCCGCGGCGCCAAGAATGGCAGGGGCTGGCGGCCAGTGTCGCGCCGACTTGATCGGTATCAAGTCGCTCGTGCATCTGGAAGGCTTTTGATCTGGCGATTTGCCAATCGCGTAGGCTGTTTTTCTTCAAGTTTTCGCGTCATCGGACGATAGCCCTGGAAGGCTCCGCGCGCAGCACCCGCGTGCGGCCCCTGGCATCCGACACAATGACCGCGAGCGACTCCCTATGTTGTCTTCCCTGCGACTCCGTATCCTCTTCACCACTCTGGTGGTTATCGTGCTGGCGTTGCTGGCCAATGCCCTGGCCAACTACCTGACGGTGCGCTCCCACAACGATGATCAGATCGGTCGTAACCTGGCCGCCGTGTCCCAGGGTAACGCCAATGCCATCAGCGAGTGGTTCGCCCCGCGAATCGCCATGATGGAGGCGCTGCGCGTGGGCAACGACATTGACGACTCCCTCGACGATCTGCTGCTCGTCGAGCAGGCGGGCGGGTTTCTCGCCGTCTATCTCGGCGACCCGCGCGATGGCGACACCGTCTTCTCCGATGGCTGGCAGCCCGGCGATGACTTCGACCCGCGCCAGCGCCCTTGGTATCGCGCCGCCGTCGAGGCGGAAGGGACCATCATCACCGCCCCCTACGTCGACGCCAATACCGGCAACCTGGTGGTCACTATCGCCACGCCTTTCTATCGTAACGGCCGGCTGAACGCCGTTGCCGGTGGCGATATCGTCATTTCCGACGTCATCGATATCGTCACCGAGATTGCGCCCACGCCGTCGAGTCTGGCGTTTCTTACCACCGCAGACGGCACCCTGGTGGCCCACCCCGACCCCGAGATGAGCCTGGCCGCCACCACCGAGCTTGCCCCCTCGCTCGATGCCGCCCGCCTGGCCGAGCTGGAAGCCACCCGCGAGCCCATGCCCGTCAACCTGTCCGGCGAGGCCAAGCGCCTGCGCAGCGCCGGCATTGCCGGCACCGACTGGCAGCTGGTGGTGGCGCTCAACGACGCGGAGGCCACGGCCGGGCTGCGCGCTGTGCTGGGCACCTCGGCGGTGACGCTGCTGGCGGTAGCCGGCGCCGCGGCGCTGGTGCTGGGTGCCCTGCTGCGGGTGATGTTCCGCCGGCTCAAGACGGCCCGCGATGCCATGGTCGATATCGCCAGCGGCGAGGGGGACCTGACGCGTCGTCTGCCGGAAGGTGGCAGCGACGAGGTGGCGCAGATCGCCACCGCCTTCAACCAGTTCGTCTCGCGCATGGAAGGCGTGATGCGCACCATTCGCGACAGCAGCGAGCAGGTGCGGCTGGCGTCGGGTGAGATTACCCTGGGCAACCAGGATCTCTCGCGGCGCACCGAGAGTGCCGCTTCAAGCCTGCAGGAAACCTCCGCCTCCGTGGAACAGATCAGCAGCACCGTGGGCCACACCGCCGACTCTGCCCGTGAGGCCAACGGCCTCTCCCAGTCCGCCGCCGAGGTGGCCTCCCAGAGCGGTGACGAGATGCAGCAGGTGGTCAGCACCATGGAGGAGATTCGTAACGCCTCCGGGCAGATCGCCGCCATCGTCAAGGTCATGGATGGCATTGCCTTCCAGACCAATCTGCTGGCCCTCAACGCCTCGGTGGAGGCCGCCCGGGCCGGTGAGCAGGGCAGGGGGTTCGCGGTGGTGGCCAACGAGGTGCGCCAGCTGGCGACCCGTTCCGCCGATGCCTCCCGGGAGATCCGCGAGCTGATCGACCGCTCTGAAACCAAAGTGGAAGCGGGTACCACCCTGGTTCATCAGACTGGCGAGACCCTGCAGAGCTTGGTGGAGCGCGTCAAGCGCGTGGCCGACGTCCTCGGCGAGATCAGCGCCGCCACCGGCGAACAGAGCGATGGCATCGGTCAGGTCAACCTGGCGGTGGCCGAGCTGGACCGCGTCACCCAGCAGAACGCCGCCCTGGTAGAAGAGAGCACCGCCGCCGCCGAACAGCTCAAGGAGCAGGCCGAGCGGCTGGCCGAAGCTGTCGGGGGCTTTACGGTAGGAGAGCACCCCGATGCCAGCGACCAGAAGCGTCTGACGCATCAAGGTCAGCCGGCTTGAGTGATACTGCAGTCATCTCGGTGATACTGGCCATGTGAGTCTCAGTGACAGCAGGTTTCTGGCCTCCTTTTGCTTGGTGGCCGGAGCTTCAACAACACAAAAAGCGTCCTGTAGGATGAGTCCTCCTCAATGAGGGCTTGTCATCCATAGGCTCCTGCAGGGCGTATGCCGTATAGGGATATCATGGACGATACGCTTTCCACGCTAATGGCATCGCAGCCGATCTTCGATCGCAGCGGTAACCTGGCCGCTGCCGAGCTGCTCTACCGCAATGATCGCCAGCAGGGGGCCCTGGAAATCGGCGAGGAGCTGGCAACTTCCGAGCTGCTTTACAACCTGTGCACGGGCATCGGCGAGCAGGCCGCGCAGAATGGTGTGCCGGTCTTCATCAATGTCTCTGCCGAGTTTCTGCTGTCCCGGGGCTTTTTGCCGGTTCCCCCCCGGCACGTGGTGATCGAGCTGGTCGAACGCATCGAGCCCACACTGGAGATCATCGAATGTGTGGCTTATTGGCACCGTCAGGGCTTTCGGTTCGCTCTGGATGATTTCGAGTTCTCGGACAGATGGGCGCCACTGCTCGACTATGCCGCTTTCATCAAGGTTGATGTGCTGGGGCGCGATCCTGATGAGTTGCTGCGTCGCAAGGCATCGCTTGACCACCTTGATGTTCGCTGGCTGGCTGAGAGGGTCGAGACCCGGGAGGAATTCGAGCGCTATCGGGAAGCGGGCTTCGATCTGTTTCAAGGCTACTTCTTCGCCCGCCCCCGTGATGTTCGCGGCAGGGCTTTGCCGCCTTCCGCCGTTCAGCTGGCCAAGCTGATGGAAGTGCTTCACCGCCAGGAGACCAGCTTCAGGGAGGTGGCCGATACCGTTGCCAGTGATCCCAGTTTGACGTTCAAGCTCATTCGTATCGCCAACAGCCCCTTCTATCGCGGCGGGCGGCCTATCGAATCCGTGCATGATGTGGTCACGCGACTCGGGCTCGATAGTCTGCGTCGCTGGGTCGTGATCTTCGAGCTGCTGCAGGGGGCATCCCGAGAGCATGCCGTGCTGGTGCTGGCCCGTGCCAGGCTGTGTGAGCTGATTGCCAGGGAGTCTCGGCGCTCGGAGCTGGCGGGAGGAGATGCCTACCTGGTGGGCTTGATGAGTGGGGTCGACCTGCTCATGGGGCTTGAGCCGGCACTCTTCATGAAGCACCTTAATGTGGAAGTCGGTATCCGGGACGCCGTCGTGGATGAGCGGGGGGCGCTGGGCCAGCTTCTAAAGCAGGTCAGGCAGACCGAGCATGCGCTGCTGATGAAGCGTGATCTCGAGAGCATGGAGCCTGGGCTGCTGGCAAGCTACCTCGAGGCGCACCAAGAAGCCTCCGCCATTCTGGGCAGCATCACGAAGCCCTGAGGTCGCATGATGCAAGCCGATCCACCTGATCGGCGTGGAGTTCTCCCGGGAGCGGCGCCAGATCGTCGCCCTCGAGGTGGAAGCCCTCGAGCCCTAAAGTCCCACCGGCGCCTGCCGATGTCATAAATAGCGAGCAGCAAAACTCACCGGCCAAAGGCAGTTCTCATGGCTAGCATTACTTCCCTCGGCGTTGGCTCCGGCCTGGATCTCAACGGTCTTCTGGGCCAGCTCAACGAGGCCGAGCGCGGCAAGCTCGAGCCCATCGAACAGCAGATCGAATCACAGCAGGTCAAGATCTCCGCCTATGGCGAGCTGCAGGGGGCGCTTTCCGGCTTCCAGAGCAGCGCCAATGCGCTCAACGACGCCTCCCTCTACGAAAGCCTCTCCGCCAGCGTTGGCGGCGATGCCGTGCAGGCCGCCGCCAGCCCCGAGGCCTCGCCGGGGCAGTACGCCATCGAGGTCGATCAGCTGGCCAGCGCCGGTACTCTCGCCTCCCAGCGGATTGAAGCCGACCTCGACCAGGCCCTCACCGACAGTGAGCGGACCCTGACGCTGGCCTTCGACAATGCCCCGGACGGCGAGCCGCAGAGCATCGATGTCACCGTGGCCGCCGGCAGCACCCTCGAGGATGTCCGCGACGCCATCAACGCCCATGAAGGCGCTAATATCTCGGCCAGCGTGGTCAACGACGGCGACGGCTACCGCCTGGCCCTGATGTCCAACGAGACCGGCGAGGCCGCCTCCATCACCGGCATGACCTTCGAGGCGGGATTCTTTGCCGACGGCGTTGTCGTCAGCGACCCCGAGGATGACGTCGAAGGCGTAGTGGTTCAGGAAGGGCGCGATGCCGCTCTCAGCGTCAACGGCATCGACATCACCAGCGCTACCAACCAGGTCGAAGGCGCCATCCAGGGTGTGACCCTGAACCTGCAGCAGGAAGGCAGCAGCAGCGTGGCGGTGGAGCAGGACACCCGTGCCGTGCGCGAGGCGGTTCAAGACTTTGTCGAGAGCTACAACGCCCTCAAGAGCACCATTGGTGGCCATACCTCGTTCGATGCCGACTCTGGCCAGGTCGGTGAATTGCTCGGCGACAGCGCCGTTCGCACCGTGGAGTCGCGGCTGCGCAACGACCTCAGCGCCATGGTCGGCACCCCCGGTGAGGACAGCGTGGCGCTGCTCAGCGACGTGGGCATCTCGCTCGAGCTCGACGGCACTTTGAGCCTGGACGAAAGCCAGCTCGACAGCGCCGTTGCCAACAACATGGACGGCGTGGGCGCCTTTTTCGCCGGGGACGGTGACACACCGGGCATGGCAGGGCGCCTCGCCGACACGTCGGACCAGCTGCTCAGCAGCAACGGCGCGCTCGGTAGCTCTATCTCCGGCGCCGAGGACCGTATCGAAAGCCTTGGCGAACGCTACGTGCGCATGGAGCAGAGCATCGAACAGACCATGGAGCGCTATCGCGCCCAGTTCGGCCAGCTCGACGGCATGATCGCCCAGATGAATCAGACCAGCGAATTCCTGACCGGCCAGTTCGCCGCCATGGATGCCCAACTGGGCCGCGACTGATCGGGAATTTCTGCAAGCTAAAGTCTGAACGATGGCGGTGTGGTGGTGCCCTTTTCAAGTGCCACCACTACGCCGAGTAGCGTCTCGCTCAGCTCTCGACAGAGAAACGCCGTAAACTTGACCTTGTGCAGGGTACGCTCAAGGGTGTCTGCCGGAAGGAAGCGGGTCATTTCGTTCATGAAGGCATCGCTGTCGATGATGTCAGGCAACCTATCGACCATTGCTCTTGCCTTTTCCTCGTATCCTTCGACGCGATAGTCCCGCAGCTTCTGTTCAATCAAGTCGGTGTTCGGCTTGGCTCCCTGCTGCTTGAGCCACTGCAGGTCCCAGATATCGCGGTATCTTACGTACTTGTGTGTATTGACCAGAGATACCAGCTTGTCGGCTAGTATCTCGTCGAGACTCTCGCAGATGACAAGCAGGTCACCGTAGCCATCCGGCAGGAAGGGGTAGTGCACCTGCAGGCTTCTGGCCTGCCGGGTATAAGCAGGAATGTTGGCAATTTCCAGCTTGATGCGCTGTTTGGCAAGGTCAGGGCGGCTGGGTGAGGTCACCACGGCCACCTGCCACTTATCGACCTTGATCTCTTCGTAGGCCGGCTCGTGGCGAAGCGCTGCGGGCGGCTTGACGGTCACCTCGAGGCGATATCGCTGGCTGACATAGGTTTCGATGCAAGCCTTGATCGCGGCCACGTCCGCGCTTTGGAAGTCACTGCCACCGGCGAAGTCAAGATCCTCGCTGAAACGGGAGGCCCCGTAGCAAAGCCTCAGCGATGTGCCTCCTTGGAAGGTCAGGTCGTCGAGCAACCCCTCGCGATCCAGGGCAAAGAGAATATCGAAGTGGAGCAGCTCCTTCTCGATCACCGGGCGCATGGCCTGCCTGCCCGGCTCTGCCATGGCGCGGGCCACCAGCGCTTCGAAATCGGCGGGATCAATCATCGGTGAGTGCCTCTGTGTCGACGAGATGGGTATTGCGCCCGACACGCTTCAGGTCTGCCCAGGCGGCCGCAGGGGTTGCCAGGCGCAAAGGGCGGCCTACGTCTTGGCTCCTGGCCAGCACGCTGGAAGCGGGGCGGCTGGTATGGGTGAACTCGATGATGCCATAAGGGGTGCGATAGGTGCCCTTCCGCCCGGTGGTCATGAGAGTAAGGCGGTCCACGGGAATTTGCGAGATAACGCCATACTCCGACAGGGCCGATTCCAGGCTCACATAGCTGTACTCCCCGCGGCGCATCGCGCGGGCGACTCGTTCGAGCCGGTAGGGGTCTTCCGTTCTGGCCAGCGCATAGACGTAGATCCCCCTGGCAACGCCTTCCAGCAGCCCCTGCCGGCGTAGCCGGTTGATGCCTTCCTGCAGCGTCTTGGGGCTATCTTCGAGAAAGAGCTTTGCCAGGTCGCGTCGGGTAAACAGGCTGCGCCCCTCACGGCGATCCCACTCATCGAAGCGTTGTCGAGCCGTTTGATAGTTCATAAGTGGACACAAAAACTATTTTTGAATAGTCTATCTGTCTACTTGTTCCGTGGCAACAAGGCTCAGCTGCTCGCTACCATGGATGCCCAGCTGGGCGGTGGCTGATCGCCACGTCGGCTTCCTTCACACAGACTCCACCCGGCTTCGGCCGGGTTTTTTCTCTCGGTGCTAAAGTTGTCGCTCGCGGTGCCGATACTCCTTGTCAAGCCCGTTATGGGTTTCGACAAAGGACGTGCACCCTATGGCAACCATCACCTCCCTCGGTGTGGGCTCAGGCCTCGACCTCACCGGCCTGCTCGACCAGCTGCGCGATGCCGAGCGCGGCAAGCTCGAGCCCATCCAGCGGCAGAAGGCGCAGCAGCAGGCCAGAATCTCCGCCTACGGCCAGCTGCAGAGCTCGCTCACGTCATTTCAAGACAGCGTGGCCAAGCTCAACGACGCCTCGCTCTACCAGAGCCTCTCCACCAATGTGCGCGGCGACGCCTTTACCGCCAGCGCCGGCAAGGAGGCCCAGCCCGGCACCTACAGCGTGGAGGTGAGCCAGCTGGCGCGGGCCGGCACCCTGGCGACCCAGCGCGTGACGGCACCGGACCAGGCCATCATCGGCCAGCCCGCTCCGGGTGATACACACGTCAAGCTGGTGCTGGACTTCGCTGGGGACGACGTGGCCCCGGTCGAGGTGGAGCTTGCCGAGGGTGACACCCTTGAAGATATCCGTGACGCCATCAACGCCAAGGAGGACGCCGGCGTCAGCGCCTCCATCGTCAACGACGGCAGCGGCTACCGCCTGGCGCTGAACAGCAAGGAGACCGGCGCCGACGCCTCCATCGCCAGCACCAACTTCCACGACATCCTCAGCGCCGATGCCAAGGACGATGTGGCCAGTTTCGCCGACAACCAGGTGATTACCCAGGCCGGCCAGGATGCCGAGCTCAAGGTCAACGGCATCGATATCACCAGCGCCACCAACCGGGTGGAGGGGGCCATTCAGGGGGTGACGCTCAACCTGGAAGAAACCACCGCGGCAGGCGAGACCCAGACCCTGCGGGTGGAGCAGGACACCCTCAAGGCCCGCGAGGCGGTGCAGGGCTTCGTCAAGGCCTTCAATGACCTCAAGGGCACCATCGGCACGCTGAGCTCCTTCAATGCCGAGACCGGCCAGGCCGGCGAGCTCAACGGCGATGCCACCGTGCGTACCATCGAATCGCGCCTGCGCAGCGTGCTCGCCGGCGGCGTGGCCGAAGGCGAACTGCGCATGCTCAGCGATATCGGCATCACCCTGCAGCGCGACGGCACCCTCGAGCTGGATGACGACGTGCTCAACGATGTGGTCAGCGGGGACATGGCGGCGCTGGGCGAGTTCTTTGCCGGCGCCGATGGTAAGGGCGGCATGGCCGGGCAGATGAACACCACCCTGGACGGAATGCTCAATGACAACGGCCTGATCAGCCTCTCCGTGGAGGGCGCCGAGAGCCGCATGGAGCGGCTGGACGAGCGCTACGAGCGCATGGAGAAAAGCATCGATCGCACCATCGAGCGCTACCGGGTGCAGTTCGGCCAGCTCGACGCCATGATCGCCCAGATGAACCAGACCAGCTCCTACCTGACCCAGCAGTTCGACATGCTGGCGCAGCTGGGCAACCAGAAGCGCTAGCGGCGGTGCCGACCACTGCCCAACCACAGCGCCCGGCCCCGCCGGGCGCTGTGGTATGCGGCTTTGCGAATGGGGAGAAGCCCGGCTCCTCCAGGCGAATGGAAGTCATGGCTCACCGGGCGGAGCGCCTCTTGGCGCCAATCAAAGCCAAGATTTTGCATTTCACCCCTAAAGTCCCGGCCCAAACCGCCGTTATAACAAGGTAACGGCCAACGGCGCCGTTGCGGTAGGCCCATCTGCTGGGCCGTTAATTCGCTCGGTGGGCCCACCAAGGGAGCCCCTAACCGCTAGCAAGGAATCGTCTTATGTCCGTGATCAATACCAACATCACCTCCATGATTGGCCAGTCCAACCTGGGCAAGAGCCAGAACGCCCTGCAGACCAGCATGGAGCGTCTCTCCTCCGGCCTGCGCATCAACAGCGCCAAGGACGACGCCGCCGGTCAGGCCATCGCCAACCGCATGACCGCCCAGATCACCGGTCTCTCCCAGGCGCAGCGCAACGCCAACGACGGCATCTCCGTGGCCCAGACCGCCGAAGGCGCCCTGAACCAGATCAACGATAACGTCCAGCGTATCCGCGAGCTGACCGTTCAGGCCCAGAACGGCACCAACTCCGCCGATGACCTGCAGTCCATCCAGGACGAAATCGATCAGCGCACCGCCGAGATCGACCGCATCTCCAAGGAGACCAACTTCAACGGCGTCAATGTGCTGGCCGATAACCAGAGCATCGCCATCCAGGTGGGCGCCAACGACGGCGAGGCCATCAACGTTGGCCTGCGTGAGATCACCACCGAAACCCTCGGCCTGGAAGATCTGGATGTCAACGATCTGCCTCAGGTGCAGTCGGCTACCGATTTTGCGCAAGGTGAGGACGCTGGACTCACCTTTGGCGATGAGGAAGTAGCCGCTGGCACAGTAGTGAGTCTCGACGACACGAACTATCTCCGCACGACAAATGATGACGGTGATACGGTGTTCGTTGAGCTGGGCACTGTAGAGGTCAATGAAGACGGTGTAGTGACATTCGAAGACTTCGATGCTGCCCACATTAATGATGAAAACGAAGTCGTTGAGGACCCTTCTGCTGTAGGCCTGACGCCCCTTGCCGATATCGACGAAGCCCTGAAGGATATCGATAGCCTGCGCTCCGATCTGGGTGCCGTGCAGAACCGCTTCGAGGATGCCATCACCAACCTCGATACCAACGAGACCAACCTGGCCGCGGCCCGCTCGCGCATCGAGGATGCCGACTACGCCATGGAAGTGGCCGACATGACCCGCGCGCAGATCCTCCAGCAGGCCGGTACCTCCGTGCTGGCCCAGGCCAACCAGATCCCGCAGAACGTGCTCTCGCTGCTGGGCTAATTGACACGCTTGGCACCCTAAAGATTTGGCCGTGGCGGCCGATAGCATAGGTAACAGCATCGGTTGCCACCTGACTTTCTGAGACAAGGAGATCACCATGTCCGTGATCAATACCAACATCACCTCCATGATTGGCCAGTCCAACCTGGGCAAGAGCCAGAACGCCCTGCAGACCAGCATGGAGCGCCTCTCCTCAGGCCTGCGCATCAACAGCGCCAAGGACGACGCCGCCGGTCAGGCCATCGCCAACCGCATGACCGCCCAGATCACCGGCCTCTCCCAGGCGCAGCGCAACGCCAACGACGGCATCTCCGTGGCCCAGACCGCCGAAGGCGCCCTGAACCAGATCAACGATAACGTCCAGCGTATCCGCGAGCTGACCGTTCAGGCCCAGAACGGCACCAACTCCGCCGATGACCTGCAGTCCATTCAGGACGAGATCGATCAGCGCACCTCCGAGATCGACCGCATCTCCAAGGAGACCAACTTCAACGGCGTCAATGTGCTGGCCGACAACCAGAGCATCGCCATCCAGGTGGGGGCGAACGACGGCGAGGCCATCAACGTTGGCCTGCGTGAAATCACCAGCGAAACCCTGGAGATCGAAGACCTGGATGTCACCAACCTGCCGCAGATTCAGGTGGCCGGTGACTTCGAGGACGATGCCAATGGTGTCGGGACTTCCTTCGGTGGCTTGGACAACGACGGCCAGGTCGTCGCCATCAATGATGAGAATGGCGACGCCATGTACTATGAGCGCTATATTGATAGTGATGGCGATGTAGCCTTTGACGAGTTGGGTGACGCCGCTTCAGTTGCAGAAGATGGACAAGTCACTTTCACTGGCGATGGCGATATCACTGCAGTTGAAGATCTTGAGAAAACTCAGCTTGAGCCGCTGGCCAATATCGATGAGGCGCTGAAGGATATCGATAGCCTGCGCTCCGACCTGGGTGCCGTGCAGAACCGCTTCGAGGATGCTATCACCAACCTCGACACCAACGAGACCAACCTGGCCGCGGCCCGCTCGCGCATCGAGGATGCCGACTACGCCATGGAAGTGGCCGACATGACCCGTGCGCAGATCCTCCAGCAGGCGGGTACCTCGGTGCTGGCCCAGGCCAACCAGATCCCGCAGAACGTGCTCTCGCTGCTGGGTTAAATCTGGCGCTGATGCCAATGAGCTAACGCCGAACCGGCCCCTGACGGGGCCGGTTTTTTTCCACGCCAAGAAGGGGAAGCGCAATGGGGCGTCGTCAACAGAGAGTCAATGGCAGGTTGCCGGCAGCCAAGCGGCCAAATGCGGATGAGGTTAATCAGCTAGCCGCCAATGCTCGGCAGCTGATCTCGATGGAGCGTCATGAGCTGGCGGTCCAGGTAGTGCTTCAGTTGCAGCAGCTTGATCCCGGGCATGCAGAAGGGCTGCTGCTGCAGGGGGAGCTGGAGCTGGAAGCCGGGGAGATGACCAAGGCGCTACACTCCCTGATGGCGGCCAGCTACCAGTTGCCGGACTACCCCCGGGTCTACTGGCTATTGGCCAAGCTTCATGCCATGGGGCGGCAGGATCTTGGCGCTCTCAGCGCGCTGCTGCGCTATGTGTCGCTCAAGCCTTTCGACTCAAGGGCCATGCTCATTCTGTCGGCCCTCTATACGGAAGCCGGCCATATGGAGCAGGCCGGCTACTGGGTGCGCCGCGCACTTCGGGTCGAGCCGTTTCGATCCACAAGAAAGTTGCCTGATGGCCAACGCAAGATGCGTGTACTAGTGTTGATGACTGCTGAATCATCAGAGTGGCGTCTCAACCGAAAGACGTTTCAGGCGCATATGACCGAGGGTCATAATAATCTCAAGTCGCTCCTCGACAGTGAGAATATCGAGATCTGGACCGTGTTCGTGGACGCCGTGAACAGTACGCCCGAGGTGGCGAGAAAACTGCCAGAAGTTGAATTGATCTATAACGGAATCACGGATGCCGAGCGCTGTGCTGAAGCGCTGGCTCAGGCACATCGTCTCTGTGAGCGCCTTCAAGTTCCAGTCGTGAACGCTCCGCTGGAAGTCTTGGCGGCCTCGCGAGAGGGAAACCATGCCAGGTTTGTGGGAGCCAAGGGCATTGTGGTGCCCAAGAGCGTTAAGCTGGAAAATGTTAAAGACAGCTGCAGAGACGTGGTGGAAGAGGCCGCTCGTCGCGAAGCATTGTCTTTTCCACTGATCGTCCGGTTGGCTGGCTATCAGGGGGGCAAGTATATGCATCTGGTGCAGGAGCCGGCATCCCATGACTATTCAGAGCTGGATGCGCTCTTGGCACAAGGGCCCCAGACGCTATATCTGATTGAGTATCACGACGTCAGCTATCAGGATATGCGTTGCCCGGACGCTAGGCTATATCCCAAATATCGGGCCTTTATGGTCGGGCGAGATCTTTACCCATGCCACCTCTTCACTGGCGACAGCTTCAATGTTCACAAGAAAACCGCCGAGAAGATCATGCAGGATAACCCTTGGCTGGTTGATCTTGAGCGTGAGTATTGCCGTGACCCTATCAGTCACTTGGGGCAGGCGCACTGGCAGGCCTTGGCGGAGGCAATGCAAAGGCTTGGCCTGGATTATTGTGGCGTGGACTTTGCCCCATCGGTCGATGACCCTGATCGGCTTGTTATTTTCGAGATGAACCCCGCTATGCGCAACTGGGTAAATCACCTCCCTGAAGGTGATCATGTTCAGCAGGCATGGAAGAAAATCACCGAGAAGGTGCATGAGCATTTCTGTGAGCTGGGGGGGGTAACCCCTTGGAGCTTCAACCTCCCGAAAGGAACGGCGCCGTCGCTTTCTGATGACGATATACTGACGCTTCGCTTGCTGATCAGCGGCCAGGTGCAGGGGGTTGGCTACCGGCGTTGGTTTGCCGATCAGCTCAGTGACAGAGGCATATCGGGCTGGGTACGTAACCGCGATGATGGCAGCGTCGAGGCCGTGGTGCATGGCAGGCTGGCCGACCTGCAGCCCCTGTGCGATGAGGTGCCCAAGGGCCCTGAAGGAGCAGATGTGACCGGCTTCGATGCCAAGCCCTGGGATGGCGAGGTGCCCCGGGAAGTGGAAATTTGCTAGGCGCCATGCCGATTATGCGGGCCAGGCAAGAAAAGTGGGCCGGCAGGGCTAAAGCTCTGCCGGCCCAGGCCGATAACCTGAATGAGCGCTGTGAGGCTCATGACCCGTTATCACATGAGAGACCATCGACATGTCCGTGATCAACACCAACATCACCTCCATGATTGGCCAGTCCAACCTGGGCAAGAGCCAGAACGCCCTGCAGACCAGCATGGAGCGCCTCTCCTCCGGCCTGCGCATCAACAGCGCCAAGGACGACGCCGCCGGTCAGGCCATCGCCAACCGCATGACCGCCCAGATTACCGGCCTCAATCAGGCTCAGCGCAACGCCAACGACGGCATCTCCGTGGCACAGACCGCTGAAGGCGCCCTCAACCAGATCAACGACAACGTCCAGCGCATCCGCGAGCTGACCGTTCAGGCCCAGAACGGCACCAATTCCGCCGATGACCTGCAGTCCATTCAGGACGAGATCGATCAGCGCACCGCCGAGATCGACCGCATCTCCAAGGAGACCAACTTCAACGGCGTCAATGTGCTGGCTGACAATCAGAGCATCGCCATCCAGGTGGGCGCCAACGACGGCGAGGCCATCAACGTTGGCCTGCGCGAGATCACCTCCGAGACGCTGGGTCTCGCTGATCTGGATGTCAAAGAACTACCGCGCATTGTCACGGCTTCTGATGTTCATGATGATGGCGTTTCATTTGCCGATGGCACCAACACCATCGTGCAGCTGGGGGAGGATCACTACTCCCTCGACGAGGAAACTGGCGTTTACACTGCAGTGACCGCGTTTACTGAAAACGACGGTGAAGTTACCCCTACTCTCGGTGCTGTGCTTGATCCAGATACCCCTGCCGATGCCGATGTCCTGGCCAAGCTGCAGCCGCTGGACACCCTCGATGAAGCCCTGAAGGATATCGATAGCCTGCGCTCTGACCTCGGTGCCGTGCAGAACCGCTTCGAGGATGCCATCACCAACCTCGACACCAACAGCACCAACCTGTCTGCCGCCCGTTCGCGCATCGAAGATGCCGACTACGCCATGGAAGTGGCCAACATGACCCGCGCGCAGATCCTGCAGCAGGCCGGTACTTCTGTCCTCGCTCAGGCCAACCAGATCCCGCAGAACGTTCTGTCTCTGCTGGGCTAAGGTAAGGCTTGGCCGAAAAGCTGAAGTGGTAAGTAATGACGGGGCCGAAAGGCCCCGTTTTTTTATATTTCATGAGGTGTTTCTGTATGTCTCCAGAAAAAGAAAAAAGAATGTTAGAGCTTATGGGTCGATATGAAAGAAATATGCGTGAAATAAAAGAACGTATGAGCATTATTCAAGCCATGGAGGTGAGTCATAGCAAACAAAAGCTTTTTACAGGGCTTATAGAAATAGATATTGATTTGCTTTATCTCCAGCTAAGAAAAATAAACGAAGTTATAATGTTTGGCTGTGTTATTGCTAGCGAAGCCGCAGAAGAAAAGCTGAATTCTGATTTGAGAAGAGGGTGGAAGCTATGCAAAATCAAGAAAAGCCTAGAAAAAATAAATCAAAACTATTTTCCCTACCCTGTCAGGATAATAAGTACAGGTGTGGGAGGGTTTGAGGTTGAGAAATACGATAAAAATAACCGTGTATACTTAACAGAAGATGAGCTTTTTGAGATATATAATGATGCGGGTGATTATGTTCATGCTAAGAGGGGTTATCAGTACGGGTCACAAAAAGAGCGCCTTAGAGTATTGCGTAAAGGGTTTGAGCATGCCTCTAAAATCACTCGGCTTCTTAGTCATCATTGGCTCCCCGTCAATGATTCAATGGAGTTTGCAGTGATAATGGAGTATGGAGATAGAAAAGATATTCAAGTAATATTGATGGAAAGAGAAGATAAATAAAGGACACCGACTTATTTGGGCTCTTCGGCGCTGGGTGTGGAATTCACCTAGAAAACAGAACAGCGAAAACAGGACACCCACTTATTTGACAGGCCGCCTCGGCAGGCTACCTTGAGATCAAGCCCTGCCACGGACACCACCATGACTGAGCCCCGTGCCGCCCTCGTCTCGCTGGATGCCACGCCCTGGTATCACCTCGTCAATCGCTGCGTGCGCCGGGCCTTCTTGTGTGGCAGCGATGCTGCCCTATACGTCAACGTAGTTGTCACCTAAACGGATTGAGAGGTGATCAACGTGCGTTACCCCGCAGAGCGTAAGGAAGCCATCCTCAAGAAGATGGCGCCGCCCATGAGCATGACCATCCCGGAACTGGCCGAGCAGGAAGGCATCACAGCGACAACCCTCTACAATTGGCGGAAACAGGCCAGAGCACGAGGACAGGTTTTGCCATCACGTTCCACCCAGCCCGATCAGTGGACCAGCCAGGAGAAGTTCCAGATCGTCCTGGAGACGGCCCCGATGAACGAGGCCGAACTCAGCGCCTATTGCCGCGAGCGTGGGCTCTACCCCGAGCAGGTGGAGGCTTGGCGGGATGCCTGCATGAACGCCAACGACGATGCGGCAGCGCAGGCCAAGCAGCTTCGACAGACGCGTAAGGCGGAGCAGAAGCGGCTCCGCAAGTTGGAGCGCGAGCTGCATCGCAAGGACAAGGCCCTCGCCGAGACGGCGGCGTTGCTGGCCCTGTCAAAAAAGGCAGAGGCGATCTGGGGCACGACCAACGACGAGGACGACTGACCAGCCTCCCGGATCGCCAGCGCATTGTGACCCTGGTGCAAGACGCCCAGCGTGACGGTGCTCGGCTGGCCAAGGCCTGTCAGGTGATGGGCATCAATGTGCGGACCTACTACCGCTGGGTCGCGGAAGGCGAGGTGACGGCGGATCGCCGTCCCGATGCCGATCGCCCGGAACCAGCCAACAAGCTGTCGCCTGAGGAGCGAGAGGCGATCGTGGCGCTGTGCAACGCCCCGGAGTATCGGAGTCGCCCTCCGGCCTTCATTGTGGCCGATCAGGCGGACAAAGGCTGCTACCTGGCCTCTGAGTCGACGATGTATCGAGTGCTTCATGAATACGACCAACAACACCACCGGGGCCGACAGCAGGCCCCGCAGCGCAAGCGCTCTCCGACTACGCACCAAGCCACGGCCCCAAACCGGCTTTGGTGCTGGGATATCAGCTGGTTGCCGGGCCCAGCACGCGGTACCTGGTGGTACCTGTACCTGATCATGGATGTCTTCAGCCGCAAGATCGTTGTGCACGAGGTCTACGAGACGGAAACCGGAGAGCTGGCCGCGGAGCTGATCAAGAAGGCCTGCTGGCGAGAGCACCTCACTGATCGTCACAAGCCCTTGATTCTGCACTCAGATAACGGCAGCCCGATGAAAGCGGCGACCTTCCTGGAGAAGCTCTACGATCTGGGCATCACCCCGTCGTATAGCCGGCCAAGGGTCAGCAACGACAATGCCTTCGCCGAGTCGGCCTTCAAGACGCTGAAGTACCGGCCGGGCTTTCCCGTCGACGGCTTCGCGACACTGACCGAAGCCCAGGAGTGGGTCCAGCAATTCACCGAGTGGTACAACCACGAACACCGGCACAGCGCCCTTCGCTACGTCACGCCGAGCCAGCGTCATAACGGTGAGGCCAAAGCCATCCTGGCGCAGCGCCGGGAGGTCTTCGAGGCAGCGAAGCAGCGTCACCCAGAGCGTTGGTCGGGTGACATTCGAAACCTCAGCCTGCCAGAGGTAGTGCATCTGAATCCCGAGAGGGATCCGGTGCCGCAGGCAGCAGGATTTTAAAGAGCCAGAACCATTTCATGTGTCATCTATGTTGACAGGCTCCGGCTGCAAGCGGCCAGTGCTTTGAGCATCGCCGCGGCTGGATCGCTGACCAGCTCCACCAGCTGGCTGGGGTGTTCGCCATCGACGTGGCGGCTTACGCGGTGATGAGCAACCACTACCACTTGTTGGTGCGGGTGGATCCCGAGTTCGACAGTTAGAAGCGTAAACTACTGATTAGCCTGGAAACACGCTTTCAAAATTGGCACTACAAGCGGGATGCGGCAGGTGCCGGCAGGCCAATCGCTTCGAAGAGGTCGCGTTGCTCAGGCTTCAGCTTGGTCAGGCCGCTCGCCGTCTCACGACGGTGAAGCAGGACCTGGTGGAACTGGATCTTGCGGGCCATTTCCAGTGCCCGCGTCGGCGACAGCGGATGATTGCTGGCCTTCAGCCGCAGCCTCAGCACCCGGTAAAGCACCAGGGCAAGGAAACAGATCAAGGCATGGACGCGGATGCGATCCGGCAACCGGTGGTAGACCGGCGCGATCTCGATGTCGCTCTTCAGCACCCGGAAACCGCGCTCGATATCGGCCAGTGCCCGGTAGCGCTCCACGATCTGCTCGGGCTCATGGTCGGCCATGTTGGTGACCAGCAGCAGCTTGCCATCCAGCATCCGGGCGCGATCGAGGGCTCGCTGATCGAGCACATAGTTGAACGTCTCGGCGGTCAGATCGACTTTGAGAATATGGCCGAGATGGGCGTCAGTGACGGCCTTGTAGAATCTTGCCGTCACCCCGGCATCGGAGAGCTTTCTACCACGATAGCGGCGACCGGCATCCTGGTTGTCCAGCTTCTCGAACCACTGGCGAGCGTCGGCCTGGAGCGCCTCGATCTTCTGATCGCGCGCAGCCGTCTGCACCTTGGCCACTTCGGGCCGGTGCGCCACGATCAACCGATGATCCTGCCATGCTATCTCGCCGTAGGCTTCGCTATCGGCATCCTGGCAGTGCGTTTGATGGAACGCCTTCAACAGGTCATCGAATTCGCCGTAACGGCGACCCGGCACCGCCAGGATGAATTCGAGGGGGCGCCCCTCAATCCTCACGGCGGACAGGGCTTCCAGGTTGTCGAGGGAGAGCAGCCCCCGGTCCGCCACCAGCACGACGCGCCGCACGTTGAAGCGCTTGGTTACGGTCTCGATGGTTGGCAGCAGCGTCTTGGTTTCCGCCGTATTGCCATCGAAGACTTCATGGTGGATGGGCAGGCCTTCCGCCGTCTGCACGACGCCCAGCATGAACTGTCGGGCGATCCCGCCCTCCTTCGAAGGGCCGTAATGACGGACGTCACTGTCGAGCGAGGTCTTGCCCTCTGCCCGGATCGTGGTGAGGTCATAGAAGACGATCGACAGCTCTTGATCGATTAGCGGCTTGAGCTGTTGTGCCAGCACGTCATTGAGGGCTTCGCTGCAATCCGAGAGGGTGTCCATGGTGCGCAGCAGGTGCTGATGACGGATCGAGGCCGTGTCGACATCAGGCACCAAGACATCCTCCAACCAGCGGAGTACGCCGAGCTTGGATTCCGGGTCACAGAGGCGGTTGAACACCATGATCCGCAGCAGCCGCTCGGCATCGAACTGGCGCTTGCTGCGCAAGACACGCCGGAAGGCGTCATCCAGGCCAAGCTCTTTCCAGAGTGACGTCAGCAGCCAGGTATCGCCAACCGAACGCGCCGGCGCGAAGTCAGTCTCGCCGGTGCCTTCTTCGAGCGTCGGCTGGCCGGAGACGCGCAGCAGGCCATTGATCAGCGCGCTGGATTCCCCGGCGGTGACGGCCTCCAGGCGTCCCAGCGTGGCGATCACGCGTTGGCGCGGCTTGCCGGCCTCGTCACGGTAGGACTCGACAAGCTTCACGTAGCGGCGCGGGCCGGATTTGGTGACTTTGACGAACATGTCATCACGATAGACCGGACAAACCACGGATGGCAAGCCACCATGAGAAAAACGTGTCACTACAAGGAATTCGAATGGATTTTGCTAAGCCACTGATTTTTCAGAGCGCGGACACCGATTTCAGGCCAAAACCGGGCTGAAAGTGTCGAAGTCGGGGTGGATGTACCGCGGGCGGCGGAGTGGCCGGAGCGACGACGAAGTGCTGCGGCGCTGGACGTCGCTGTTCACCGGGCCGCTGCTGGTGCGGCAGTACCTGGAGCGCGGTGGGGAAGGGCTCGCACCCGGCGTGAGTCAGGCCGTGGCGCAGTGGGCGGCGACCTATCGAGAGCGGCTGGCGGATGTCTCCTGGTTCATGCGGGTGCTAAACGAGTCCATCGCCCGCCAGGCCAACGCCGAGGATGGTGTGAAAGGGCGCTTCTGGGAGGGGCGCTTCAAGAGCCAGGCGCTGCTCGACGAGGCGGCGATCCTCAGCGCCATGGCCTATGTCGACTTGAACCCGATTCGCGCCGGTATCGCCGAAACGCCGGAGACCAGCGAACACACCTCGGTAGCCGAGCGTGTCGCCGCGCTGGCGCCAGAGGCAGAGCATGTGGCGCCGGCGGGAGGGGATGAGGCGGCACCGCCCGCGCCAGCCAACGTGCCGGCCTGGTGCGCGTCACTGCCGCTTCAGCCCTTGATGCTCTTCGATGCCACGGCGCGGCTGCCCAATGCGATTCCGTTCAGCTTCGATCGATCTCGAAGGGCAGTCTCGAGCTGGTCGAGACCACCGGCCGCTGCCAGCGCTCGGACAAGCGCGGCGCCATCGCCGAGCGGGCACCCAGGCTGCTGGAGCGCTTGGGCATCGAACCGGAGGCCTTTATCGCTGCCTCCACCACGCTGCTGAAGCGCTTCGGCAGCGCCGTGGGTACGCCGGCCAGCCTCACCGCCCGCTGCGCCGCCCGCCAGGCGCGGCATCTGAGAGGCATGCGCGCGGCGCGTGAGGTGTTCGAGCGTCGGGTGGCGTGATCGGGGCGTGCGAGGGTGCGAAGCCGGCCATGGTACACTGCCGGCAACGGACGGGAGTGGCGCATGAACGAATTACTCGACCCCACCAACGATTATGTCTTCAAACGTCTGTTTGCTAAGGCGCCCGATCTGTTGGTGGATCTGATCAACGACCTGCGACCGGATCTGCCTGACATTGCGTCCGTCGAGGTGCTCAACCCGAATATCGAGCCAAGTGAGCTTACTGGCAAATACATCATCCTGGATGTACTGGCTCGTGATGGGGAAGGGCACTGCTACAATGTCGAGATTCAGGTACGTCGCTACGGGGCCTGGCACAAGCGCGGGCTCTTTTATTTGGCGCGCACGCTGGGTTTGCAGCTTGGCACCGGCGAGGACTACCAGGAACTGCGCGCCTCGGTGGGGCTTCACTTGCTGGACTTCGATTTGTTCACGGCGACCGATGCCGAGCGTCAGCAAGCTATCTGGCGATTCGAGATGCGTGATGAATGCCAGCCTGAGGTGTCGCTGGGGAACATCCTGCAGATGAACCTGATCGAATTGAACAAGGCGGATCGCCTGGGATTGCCAGAAGGCCCGTTACGCGCCTGGATCACTTTCTTCACGCACTGGCAGGAGGAATTCACCATGGCCAAGGTTGCCCACGAACCGGTAAAACGAGCCATGAGCCGCATCCGTGAACTCAGTGCGGATGAGGAAGCTCGCAGACTGGCCTTTGTGCGGGAGCGCGCGCTGCGGGATGAGGTGTCGCTGCTCAACGAAGCCAAGCGGGAAGGCCTGGAAGAGGGTGAGAAGCTTGGCCGCGAGAAAGGCGAGCATAGGCGGGCTGAACAAATCGCTTGCAACTTGATCGCCCGAACTGAAATGGACGACAGCATGATCGCCGAAATTGCCGGGCTTTCGGCTGAGGAAGTGGCCCGGCTGCGTGCCGAGGCTCAGCACTGACGCTCTTGGCTGGATCGCTGACCAGCTCCACCAGCTGGCCGGGGTGTTCGCCATCGACGTGGCGGCCTACGCGGTGATGAGCAACCACTACCACTTGGTGGTGCGGGTGGATGCACCTCGGGCAGCGGAGTGGAGCAACGACGAAGTGCTGCAGCGCTGGACGTCGCTGTTCACCGGGCCGCTGCTGGTGCGGCAGTACCTGGAGCGCGGTGGGGAAGGGCTCGCACCCGGCGCGGGAGGTGTTCGAGCGGCGGGTGGCGTGATCGGGGCGTGGGGATCCCTCAGGGACAGGCCCTCATTTTTTCAAGTGGTAAGCGGAGAGGGCATGACGCCGGATGAACACCAGTAAGTTGCCGATCGGCTTCAAGATGTCATTGACGACACCCAACTGACTATCGAGCGCTTCGAGGCTACCGGCATGGCGACCGAGATGCCGGAAGATTCTGATAAGCTGCTGGCGATTCTGGATGACGCCGTTAAGCAGCAGCGGGAGCATACAATGGGGATGTTGGGCTGAAACCCGATCTGCTGGCGTGCGCAAGGCCCTGCGAGCCAGCTGTCTATGCCGGAAAGTGCCCTAGGCTTTGTCCGAAAAGTCGGCGAGCGAAGGCCAGACAAGGCAAAAATCGGCGAAAAGACGGAGTTTACGGGGTGTAAATGAGTACTTTGAGCCGATTTTTAACGCCGTATGGTCGAGCGCAGCCAGTTTTCAGACAGAGCCTAGGAAAACGAGCGAATTGCCGCGTTAGCGTTATTGTGCGTGGCGTTCAAGTTCGTGCAGGGCGGCGCGGGCGAGAAAGCCGGAGCGGCTCTTGAACTCACTATGGCGCTCGACCGCGCTATCGATACGTTTGATGAGCAGGTCGGGCAGTGTGACGTTGACCTTGTGGCTCTTTCCCAGATAGGGGGTCATGTCGATCTCGACGGCTGCCCATACCCAGCCGGCATAGTCGGGATTCGCCAAGTGCTGCTCGATGGCGCTGGCCGAGGGGATGGGGTCGCCGTGCTCAGCCAGGCTCTCGAGATGCCCCTCGATGGCCTCGCGGGCGTTGGCTATCGCCTCGTCGAAGGTGTCACCGGCCGAGAAGCAACCCGGCAGGTCGGGCACAGCCACGCCATAAGCATGCTGGTCATCACCTACCTCGATGGCAATGGGATAGTACATGGCATTTCTCCTGTGGGGAGCCGGTGTGATCGGTTTCATTTGAGGCCGGCTTGCTTCCTGATGCCCTGTATCAAGCCCTTCTTTAGATCCTTTTTCGGGTGAGGCACTGTGATGGTGCCGGGCTTGGCGGGGTGCCTGAAGTGATGGTGGCTGCCCTTGATACGATCCAGCGCCCAGCCATCCGCTTCGAGCTCCTTGATCAGTTCGCTGCTCTTCACCCCCGACTCCATGTCGTCTCATGTGAGGGTTATAGTAACCCCGTAAAAATAGATCCGTCAAAGCTAACAAAAGAGAAAAGAGAGGAAAGAGAGGACACCCACTTATTTGACCCCGGCTTATTCATGAGGGCAGCCTGAAAACGAAAATAGCGGATGGTATTCTCTTGAGAAATCAGAACGTTCCGGCAAGAACCTGATTCCAGAGGACCATCCGCTATGGGTGAAAGCCTATCCACCTGGACGCCCTCGTGCAACGGCTCTGTCCGAGTCGAGCTGAGCAGCCACCGTACCACCAGCGACAGCGGCGCACTGCTGCTGCGCGAAGCCCTCGACAGCAGCGGCGTGATCGAGGCGCTCGAAGACAACCTGGTCGATCCGCGCCATCCGCTGCGCATTCGCCACTCGCTGGCCAGCCAGATACGCACCTTGGTGCTACAGCGGGCGATGGGCTGGATCGATCTCAGCGATACCGACACGCTGCGCCGTGATCCGCTCTGGCAGTTGGCCTGCAGTGATGCGCGCGGGCTGACGCCGTTGGCACAGGACCAGCCCTCTCAAGCGACGCTGTCCAGGCTGCTCACCTGCCTGGGTCACGATGACAACATCGATGCCGTGCACGAGGGTCTGCTGCGGCTGGTGGTCTGGCGCCTGACAGCGCTAAAGAACGGCGAACGTCCCAAGCAGCTGACGCTGGACATCGACGGCCTGCCGATCGAGGTTCACGGCCATCAGGGCGGTTCGGCCTATCATGGCCTGTATGGCGCACGGATCTATTCGCCGCTGGTCGCCTCGCTGGCCGAAACCGGCGACATGGTGGGTGGCCTGCTGCGCGAGGGCAACGCCGGCCCGGCAGAGAATGCTGACACCTGGATCCCCCATCTGGTGAAGCGGCTCAACGAGAGCACCGGTGCCCAGGTTCGAGTGCGCATCGATGCCGGATTCACCGACAACGACACGCTGGAGGCGCTGGAAGCGCGCGACATCGAGTATCTGGGCCGGTTACGCAGTCACAAGGGCCTTCAAAAACTGGCGGCGCCCTACCTGAAGCGGCCCCGCGGCCGACCGCCTGAACAGCCTCGAGAATGGTGCCATGACCTTGAGTACCAAGCCGGTTCCTGGCCAGCACCACGGCGCGTGGTGCTGGTCGTGCAGGAGCGCCCCGATGACCTGCTGCTGCATGCCTTCTTCCTGATCACCAACCTCGGCAAGTTCGACTGGCCACCGGAGAAGGTCTTGGCGCTCTATCGCAAGCGCGGGAGCGCCGAGGCCCATATGGGCGAGGTGAAGTCAGCGCTGAATGTGCACCTGTCGTCGACGGATCGCGGCGCCTCCACGGTCCAGGACGTCATGGCCCGCAACGAGGTGAGCCTGCTGCTGAGCCTCTACGCGTATCAGGTCCTGCATGGCCTGCGCTGCTTGCTGGTGCGCCAGACCCGGCAGGGCTGGAGTCTGAGCCGGATGCGCGAGCAGGTACTCAAGGTCGCTGGCACGCTGAAGCTGCACGCCCGGCGCATCACTGTTCACCTCGGCGATGCGGCTGACAAATGGTGGCCTGCCTTGCTGAAGGGGCTGCCGAAGCTGACCGCGCTGAGCTGACTTGTCGGCAATACCACCACCGATCCCTGCGCCAGGCAGCCCCACTTCGGCTGACGGTGACGGCTGCACGGATGACGGCAGCCCATTCCTGAAAGCTATAAATATAACAACAGGGTGCGCTGTTTTTGCATATGGAAGCGGGTTCTCACGCTGCCAACGCGGTGTCAGTGGGTCGGTGATGGCAACAAGGGCCGACAACCCACTCAGCCAGCGCCCTCATGAATAAGCCGGGTTGACAGGAGACCGGCGAACACACCTCGGTAGCCGAGCGCATCGCCGCGCTGGGGCCGGAGGCCGAGCACACCGGACCGGCGGAAGAGGGCGAGGCGGCACCGCCCGCGGCTGCTAGCGTGCCGGCCTGGTGCGATGTCCTTCCATTCCAGCCGCTGATGCCCTTCGATGCCACGGCGCGGCTGCCCAATGCGATTCCGTTCAGCTTCGATCGATCTCGAAGGGCAGTCTCGAGCTGGTCGAGACCACCGGCCGCTGCCAGCGCCCGGACAAGCGCGGTGCCATCGCCGAGCGGGCACCCAAGCTGCTGGAGCGCTTGGGCATCGAGCCAGAAGCCTTTATCGCTGCCTCCACCACGCTGCTCAAGCGCTTCGGCAGCGCCGTGGGCACGCCGGCCAGCCTCACCGCCCGCTGCGCCGCCCGTCAGGCGCGGCACCTGAGAGGCATGCGAGCGGCGCGGGAGGTGTTCGAGAGGCGGGTGGCGTGATCGGGGCGTGCGAGGGTGCGAAGCCGGCCATGGTACACTGCCGGCAACGGACAGGAGGTCACATGTGCGAAACGGACGCTGCCCGAGCTACCGACCACGACAGCCCGTGGAAGATGGCGTTGGACGCCTACTTTAAGGAGTTCCTTGATCTGCTGTTCCCGGAGATCCATGAGCAGGTGGATTGGAGCCAAGGTTACAGCTTCCTCGATAAGGAACTGCAGCAGGTCACACCGGATGCCAACAGCGGCCGGCGCTACGCTGACAAGCTGATCAAGGTCTACGCCCGCGACGGTAGCGAGACCTGGGTGCTGATCCACGTCGAAGTGCAGGGCGAGCCAGAAGAGACCTTTGCCGAGCGCATGTACACCTACCAGTACCGGCTGCGGGACCGCTACGGGGTGGACGTGGTGAGCCTGGCGGTGCTGGCCGATACCCGCGACAGCTTCCGGCCCACGAGCTTTCGCTATCAGCGCTGGGGATGCGCGCTGACCTTTGCTTTCCCCGCGGCTAAACTGATTGACTGGGAAGCCCGCTGGGCTGAGCTGGAGGTCAGCAGCAACGTCTTCGCGCTGGTGGTGATGGCTCAGATCCACGCCAAGCGGATCAAGGACGACGCCACGCGCAAGGATGTCAAGATTGCACTGATTCGGCTGCTCTATGAACGAGGCTACAGCCGCGAGCAGGTCGTGCTGCTGTTCAACATCATCGATTGGATGCTCCAACTGCCCCGTGCTCTGGAACCCGAGTTTGCCCAGGCGGTCCATGCCATACAGGAGGAAAAGCACATGCCTTACGTGAATACGATTGAGCGCCTGGCATTAGAGAAAGGGCGTCAGGAAGGGCGTCAGGAGGGCGAGCAACTGCGTGCCGAACAGACTGCCCGTAATCTGATCAAGTTGGGTGTGCTCAGCGATGAGCAGATCGCCGAGGCCACCGGCCTGGCGGTGACTGATGTCCGTGTGCTGCGCGTTGAGGATAAGCACTGATCCTTCCCTTTATTCACGGCGATCGAAGCCGAGCGTCAGCAAGCTATCTGGCGATTCGAGATGCGTGATGAACGCCAGCCTGAGGTGTCGCTGGGGAACATCCTGCAGATGAACCTGATCGAATTGAACAAGGCGGATCGCCTGGGATTGCCAGAAGGCCCGTTACGCGCCTGGATCACTTTCTTCACGCACTGGCAGGAGGAATTTACCATGGCCAAGGTTGCCCACGAACCGGTAAAACGAGCCATGAGCCGTATCCGCGAGCTCAGTGCGGATGAGGAAGCTCGCAGGCTGGCCTTTGTGCGGGAGCGCGCACTGCGGGATGAGGTGTCGTTGCTCAACGAAGCCAAGCGGGAGGGTGAACAGCGCGGCATTGAAAAAAACAAGCGTGAGACCGCCCGTAACCTGATCTCCCGTACCGAAATGGACGACGGCATGATCGCTGAGATTGCCGGGCTTTCGGCTGAGGAAGTGGCCCGGCTGCGTGCCGAGGCTCAGCACTGACGCTCTTGGCTGGATCGCCGACCGGCTCCACCAGTTGGCCGGGGTGTTCGCCATCGACGTGGCGGCTTACGCGGTGATGAGCAACCACTACCACTTGGTGGTGCGGGTAGATGCACTGCGGGCGGCGGAGTGGAGTGACGACGAGGTGCTGTGGCGCTGGACGTCGCTGTTTACCGGGCCGTTGCTGGTGCGGCAGTACCTGGAGCGCGGTGGAGAAGGGCTCGCACCCGGCGCAAGTCAGGCCGTGGCGCAGTGCGCGGCGACCTATCGAGAGCGGCTGGCGGATGTCTCGTGGTTCATGCGCGTGCTCAACGAGTCCATCGCCCGCCAGGCGCGGCATCTGAGAGGCAGGCGAGCGGCGCGTGAGGTGTTCGAGTGGCGGGTGGCGTGATAGTGATTTTCCTTGCGCCTGTGTAGTCCAAAAACTACACTGTGGCCATGCTTGATATCAAACAAACGGATACCTACCGAAAGTGGGAGCGCAAGCTTCGTGATCAGCGTGCCAAGGCCCTGATTGCGGCCCGTGTTTTCCGGTTGGCTAACGGATTGCCAGGTGATGTGAAGCCCGTAGGGCAAGGCATTAGCGAGCTACGCATTCACCATGGTCCAGGTTATCGCATTTACTTCAAGCAGCGCGGTGGCGAGATCCTCATTCTCCTGTGTGGTGGTGATAAAAGCACCCAGCACAGCGATATCGAAACCGCACAGCGCCTGGCAGCAGAGTGGGAGGCATCATGAGTGATAAGATATACGACTACGATCCGGCAGCGGCGTTGGAGAGCGAGCAAGCCATTGCCGTGTTCCTTGCCGATGCGTTGGAAACCGGAGATTCCGCCTACATTGCGAGGGCAATGGGTGTGGTGGCTCGTGCCAAAGGCATGACAGAGTTAGCCCGCGAAACCGGATTATCCCGTGAGCAGCTTTATCGTTCATTCAGCGAGCAAGGCAATCCGACGCTAAAAACCATGCTTGCGGTGATGCGTGCGTTGGGCGTGGACTTGACGGCGCGTCCACATGAGGAGCCGGCTGCATGACGGCAAGAGGAATTCACCATGGCCAGGATTGCCCACCGAACCGGTAAATCGAGCCATGAGCCGTATCCGCGAGCTCAGTGCGGATGAGGAAACTCGCAGACTGGCCTTCGTGGGGAGCGCGCAATGCGGAATGAAGTGTCGCATGTTCTGGTCAACGGCAGCGCCGATTCGTTGAAAGCTCTTGCCTGGCTATCGGCCGGATGTGATCTTCGTTGATGGTGTAGAGGGGGAGGTCTCCTTGACTGATCGCCTTTTGGGTCCGGGGTTTTCCTGGTACTTCTAGCGAGAACATCCCAGAAGGCCCTGCAGACCTCCATGGAGCCTCTGGTGCTACACTGGCGCTTCTGCTGCACCGTCGTACCTGGAGGCGCCATGTCCACCCCCGCTCGCAAGAAGCTGCCCATCGGTATTCAGACCTTCGCCGATATCATCGAGGGGGGCTACTACTACGTCGACAAGACGCCGCTGATTCATCGGCTGGTGGAGGAGGGCAAGTACTATTTCTTCTCGCGCCCGCGGCGCTTCGGCAAGAGCCTGACCCTGGATACCCTGGCCTGCCTCTTCGAGGGACGCGAGGCGCTGTTCCGTGGCCTTTATATCCACGACAAATGGGAGTGGCAGCGCCGCCATCCGGTGATCCGGCTGAGCTTTGGCGATGGCGTGCTGCAGAGTCGCGAGGCGCTGGATGTCCGCATCCGCGACCAGCTGTTTCGCGAGCGAGAGCGCCTGGGGGTATCGCTTACGCGTGAGACCGACATTGCCGGGGAGTTTTCGGCGCTGATTCGCGACGCCCACGCCCGGCATGGCGAGCGCGTGGTGGTACTGATCGACGAGTATGACAAGCCGATTCTCGACAACCTCATGGAGTCGGAGCGCGCCCGGGCCCTGCGCGAGGGGCTGAAGAATCTCTATAGCGTGCTCAAGGATGCGGACCCGCACCTGGCTTTTGTGCTGCTCACCGGGGTCTCCAAGTTCAGTAAGGTGAGCCTCTTCTCGGGACTGAACAACCTCAACGACATCACCCTGGATGCACCCTACGCCACGCTCTGCGGCTATACCGATCCCGATCTCGAGGCGGTATTCGCGGCCGAGCTGCCGGGTCTGGATCGTGAGCAGATCCGCCACTGGTACAACGGCTACCGCTGGGGCGGGGAGGCAGTGACGTCGGTCTACAATCCCTTCGATGTGTTGCTGCTGTTTCAGAAGCGTCAGTTTGGCCCCTACTGGTTCGAGAGCGCCACGCCCAGTTTCCTGGTGGAGCTGCTTCGGCAGCGCGGCGTGTTCACGCCTGCCCTCACTGCCTGGCATAGTCGTCCGGCGCTGCTGGGGCGTTTCGATGTGGACGATATCGCGACTGAGGCACTGCTCTTTCAGACTGGGTACCTGACGCTGCACGAGGTGCGCGAGGAGATTCCCCACCGGCCTTTCTATCGCCTGGGCTTCCCCAACCAGGAGGTGGAGATGAGCCTCAACGAGGCGCTGCTGCCGGTACTGGGGCTAAATGATGATGCCCAGGACGAGCTGATACTGCGGCTGCCGGGCCTGCTCAGGGCGGCAGACTTTGCGGGGCTGGAAACCTACTTCAAGGCGCTTTACGCCAGCCTTCCCCATGACTGGTATCGCAACAACCCCATCGCCAGGTACGAAGGCCACTATGCCAGCGTCTTCTACAGCCACTTCGCCGCCCTGGGGGTGCGGGTGGCGGTGGAGGATGCCAGCCACCACGGCCGAGTGGACATGACCGTGGAGGCCTTCGGGCACCTCTATCTGTTCGAGTTCAAGGTGGTGGAGCAGCTCCCCGAGGGGCGGGCCCTGGAGCAGCTCAAGGCACGCGGTTATGCAGACAAGTACCGGGACCGGGGCATGCCGATCCATCTCGTGGGCGTGGAGTTCTCGAGGGAGCAGCGCCAGATCGTGGCCATCGAGGTGGAGGAGTCATATGAGCCTGCGTAAGGATAGGGTGGGGTAGCGGCGCATGATGCAGCATGACTACCAGCGCGTGATCCATGAACTGCAGCTGGTCATTGAGGAGACCCGGCAAACCATCGACCGCTTCGAGGCCGCCGGCATGGACGAGCGCATGCCGGAGGATTACCGGCAGCTGCTCGCGATTCTGGATCGGGCCGTGAAGGACCAGCGAGCGCATACGCTGGCGATGCTGGGCAAGCCGGAGGCCTAGGAGCCTGTCGGACTTAACGCTAATCTGCTGCGAACCCCGGGCTTTCGGCCAATTTCATCGATCTGATTCGTTAAATAGCGCGCTATTCGCCTCATCAGATCGATAAACTTGTCTTGAAATCCGTGTTCCTCGCGACGATCGGTCAAACCCGACAGGCTCCTAGCGCGAGCTGGCTGAGCTCATCAGCTGCGTAGCGAATCGCTGCCGCTGGCCTGGGCGGCTCGGGTCACGATGTCATAGCGGCTGAGTGACGGTGTGTCATTGACTGTTACGCTGCCGCTGTTCCCCTGGCCGGCCTCACGGGCACGGTGCATGTCGTTGGCCTGCTGCGCCAGTTCCAGCTGGGCGGTCAGCAGGTACTGGCGTGCCTGGGCGGCGACCTGGTGATCCTTGGGCGAGGGGTCGGCGGGGGCCAGGGCGGCGCTGATGACCTGCTGCATCTTGTCGATGGTGGCGCGCGCATCGCCCGGTACCGGGCCGTAGTCGATGGGCACCTCGCCGGCTACGGCGTAGCGTTGGCCGTCCGGGCCGCGTTCGTACTGGTAGCTTGCCGCGCCGGTATATTGGCCGCCGGCAATCTGGTGGGCCAGTTCGTGCTGGCGCACCTCCCGGTCGGTGGTTTTCAGCTCTTCGAGCAGGCGCAGCTCCTCCTCGCTCAAGGTCTCGCCGTTGGGCTTCTGTGCCGTATCACTCTTGGCCACCTTGCCCTGGGCGGCTTCCTCGCTGGCCGTGGCGGAACTGTCCGGCTTGCCAGGCTCGCCGATCTGACGCACGCCGTCGGCCTGATGCCCGGGCTGGCTGCTTGGCTGGGCAGGCGCAGGCGTGAAAGAGACGGGGCCGATAACGGTGGATGCAAACATGGCGGATTGTCCGGTGGTTCGAGCTGATGAGAGCCGGTGGCAAGGGCCTAATGGGGTAAAGTATTAGCCAACCTGCTGCCAACGACAAGTGTGCCCATGCCAACCATCGACGTGGTGATCGAGCTCTCTGCCGAGGCCTGCCTCGCGCACTACGAAGGGCGGGTCGGTCAGGTGCATACCCATAGCCTGGACGGCCGCCGGGTGATCTTTCCTGCCGAGGCGCTGCGCCGGGTGGTCACCCGCGAGGGCGTCCACGGTGTCTTTCGCCTGCGCTTTTCGCCGGAAGGGCGCTTCGAGTCGATTCAGCGGATCGGGTGATCCTTTTCGATGGGGATTTGGTTTAGATCAAGCCGGGAGGAGCAAGTCGCAGGCGGCTTTCTGGTAGGATGGGCGCCATAGGGACAGGGGTTGTGTTCATTCTTGGTGCCGACACTGATGCGGTGCCCGCCACGCGATAGGCCAAATTATGCCTGCAGGGGTGAAGCAAGGAAGCGCTGCGAGGGTGCAGCAGAGTCGTCAGCTGGATTCGCTGGCGGAGCCGCCGGAGGCGAGTCATGAGCTGTTCGTTGGGTTGAGTTCGCTGCGGGATACGCTGACCAGCCGCTACCACTCCCGCGATTTTGCCTTTGCCCATGCCTACTACTTGCGCAGCCGTGTGCTGGCGCTGGGTATCATCTTTGCTCTGCTGTCGCCGCTGTGGATCGTGGTGGACTCGCTGGTGCTGCCCGCCGAGCTGCTACGGTATACCCTGGTGGGGCGGGTGATATTGATGTTGGGGCTGGTGGCGGTGCTGCTGCTGGCCATGTTCAGCCGGGACAGAATTCGTCGTATCCGCCTCTGCGCTGGCATGTTGCTGGCGCTACCCGCCGCGTTTTACGTGTTGGTGCTGTTGATGCTGCCGGCCGGCGAAATTCGCAATCTGGTGGGTTACGGCTTCATTCCTTTTCTGCTGGTCGCTGCGCTGAGCGTCTTTCCCTTTACCCTGCTCGAGTCGCTGCTGGCTGGCCTGGCCATGCTGGGGCTCCTGGCCTTCGCGCAGCTCCTCGAGGGCAGCTGGATGACCGGCAGGGGCGTGGAGGCCTTCTGGCTGCTCTCCAGCCTGCTGCTGGTCTCGCTGGCGGCCAATCATTTCCAGCTCAGCCTGCTGCTGCGCCTCTACCGCCAGGCGACCCATGATCCGCTCACCGGGCTGTTCAACCGCGGGGCCCTGGAGGTCCATCTGGGCAAGATACAAGCCTGGCAGCGGGAGATGGAGGGCGAGCAGCACTTAGGCGGAGCTCCCTGTTCGGTGCTGATGCTCGATCTCGATCACTTCAAGCAGATTAATGATCGCCACGGCCACTCCATCGGTGACTCGGTGCTGCGGCAGTTGGCGGCCATTCTCACCACCCAGACGCGCAAACAGGACTGTGCCGCTCGCTATGGGGGTGAGGAGTTCGTGGTCATCCTGCTGGGCAGCGATGCCGTTCGGGCGCAAGAGGTCGCCGAGCGGATCCGCTGCGCCGTGGCGCGCCATGAGTTCGTCGATCATGAGCAGCGCCGGGTACCGGTGACAACCAGCATCGGGGTCACCCAGCTGCTTCAGCACGAACCGCCCCAGGAGGCCCTCAAGCGAGCGGACCAGGCGCTGTATCAAGCCAAGCACCAGGGTCGCAATCGGGTTGTCAGTGCCGACAGACACCTAGCGACGCCGGCCTGACCGAGGTCATTTTGGGCCGCTTGCCAGAGCGTGGCGATCTCGCCGGAGGCGCTCAAGTATCGCGACGTCACGCCGATACCGATACCACCAACAATTCTTAAAGGTGGCGGCATGCCAAACAGTACGCGTCAGATGGCGTTGCAGACCTGGCTGATCCTGGTGCCGGTGATGCTGATCGTCATGGGCGTGATCAACGGAGCGGCGGTGTGGCTCATGCCGGCGGACCTGCATCCTCCTGTGGTCAGCCTGCCGCTGATGGTGCTGGCGGGCGTCGGGCTGTTGGCCATGCTGATGGGGTGGCAGGGGCTTGCCTGGCTAAGCGCTGCTGCGCTGCTGCTGATGGGGCTGCATGGTCCGCTGCTGGCGCTCTTCCCCGACTCTCCACTGCAGTACTGGCCGCTACCCATGACCTCCGCCACCAGCGTGGTGGTGCTATTGCTCTCGCTTTGCCTGCTGCTTGGCGTAGGCTCGCCGCGGGCCAGGTTGATATGGCTGGTGGCGGGCCTGATCGTGACCCTGGTGGGCGGGCTCAGCGTGCTGGGCGAGCTGTGGCCCGGTGCCATTGGCACCAGCCCTTGGGGCAGTGCCTTCTCCTCCGCCTTTACCGCCTTGCCGGGCCTGCTGTGTGGTACTGCCATGCTGCTGCTGGCGCGCGGTCGCCCCTCGAACGCCGCCGCCGTGCAGCGGGCCATGGTGCTTTCGATGGCCGGCGGGGTGCTGGCCAGCGGCCTGGCCTGGTCGGCGTTGACCTGGCAGCAGCATGATGCCCAGCGCCGCCAGGCGGATCAGCTGCTGAGCAATTTCAAGGTGGCGGCCGAGCAGGCGATGGATGCTCGTCAGCTGCAGCTCGTGCGCATGGCCGAGCGCTGGGAACAGCTGGGCGGCTTGCCCGACCCAGCGTTTCGCGAGCTTGAGCTCGAGGCCATTTTTCGTGATACCCCCAGCCTGGTGGCCCTTCATTGGCAGGATGAGCAGGAGCGTTTTCGCTGGGGGCGCCAGCGTGGCGACTCGCCGAACCTGGCTGAGTGGCTCGACCGTGACGGCGGCTGGCTGCTGGATTGGCTGGCCGTTGGCGGCTCATATCCGCGCTGGGTGCTGCCGGACCCCGCACGCCCCAGTTTGGCGCTGGTAGCGGTGCCTCTGCCCGAACCGGCGGCGAGCCAGCTGGTGGCGGTGATCGATCTGGAAATGCTGCTCAGCGAGGATGTCCGCTCCATCGTGACGCCCCTGATATTGACCGTTCGCCACGGGGCAGGCCGGCTACTTACGAATAGCGAGGATCACGGCGAGCCTGGGGCGGAGCTCGGCCGCGGGCTGCTGGTGCTGCCGGGCGGGATGACCCTGGAGACTCGTGGGCACGCGGTGGCCGCCGCGGCACCCAGCCTGGGCGGCCTGCTGCCGCTGGGCGTCGGGATCGGTGGGTTGACCTTGAGCTATCTGCTGGCGTTCAGTCTGGGGTTGGCGGGGGTCAGTACGCAGCGCTCCTTGACGCTTGCCATGACCCAGCGCCACCTCAGGGCGCAGCAGCGGGTACAGACCATGGTGGCCCAGGACAAGCCGCTGCCGGAGATCCTTCAGGCGATCTGTCGCCTGGTCGAAGCGCAGTCGCCGGGTGCGCTGTCATCGATCATGCTGGCCAGTCGCGATGGACAGCGTCTGGATCGGATCTTCAGCATCAGCCTGCCGAAGGCCTACCTGGAGGCGGTGAGTGGCGTGGATGTGCATCCCGAAGCGGGTGCCTGCGGGCGGGCGGCTCATACCCGTGACTTCGTGATCTGCCGTGACCTGGCGAGCGACCCGCTGTGGCGAGGATTCCATGACCTTACCGCGGCCCATGGGCTGCGGGCCTGCTGGTCCTACCCGGTGATCGCCAGCGACGGCCGACTGCTTGGCACCTTCGCCACTTACTTTCGCGAGCCGGGCGAACCCGACGCCAATGATCGGCGGCGCATTGTCGAGGCGGCCGAGCTGGTGGCGCTGGCGGTGGAACGGGAGCAGAACCGCCGCGCACTGCGCGAGAGCGAGCAGCGCTACCGTTCACTGTTTGCCTACCACCCGGATGCGGTGTTCTCCCTCGACCTGGAGGGGCACTTCCTCACCGCCAACTCGGCCTGCAGCGAGCTCACCGGCTATCCCCTCAAACGCCTGATCGGCATGCACTTCGGTTCCCTGATCGACACGGCAGACCGACAGCGCATCGAGCAGCGCTTCCTGGCCGCTGGCCGGGGCGAGGCGTTTCGCTATTCGCTGGAGGTGAGGCGCCGTGACGGGCACAGCGTCTTCGTTGATCTCACCAACCTGCCCATCATTGTCGACGATCGCGTGATCGGCCTGTACGGCATCGCCAAGGACATGACCGAGCGCCATGAGCGGGAGACCGAGCTGCGCATCCTGCAGCGCAGCGTGGAGGCGAGCATCAACGGGGTGGTGATCGCCGATGCCCGCGAGCCGGGTATGCCGCTGATCTATGTCAACGAGTCCTTCGAGCGCATTACCGGCTATCGCCGCGACGAGGTGCTGGGTCGCAGCTGTCGCCTGCTGCAGGGCAGCGAAACCGATCCCGCCGCCGTGCAGCAGCTTCGCGAGGCGCTCGCCCAGCGTCGCGAGATCAACGTCACCCTGCTGAACTATCGCAAGGATGGCTCGCCGTTCTGGAACAACCTCTTTCTGGCGCCGGTGCGTGATGGCGTGGGCGTGGTGACGCACTTCGTGGGAGTGCAGCACGATATCTCCGAGCGCAAGGCCTACGAGGCCAAGCTGGCGTTTCATGCCAGCCACGACGCCCTGACCGGGCTTGCCAACCGCTCGCTGTTCGAGGATCACCTGATCCACGACGTGCAGCTGGCGCAGCGTCATGACGGCTGCCTGGCGGTACTGTTCGTCGACCTGGATGATTTCAAGCCGATCAACGACAGCCTGGGCCACGAGATCGGCGACCAGGTGCTGATCCAGGTGGCGCGGCGGCTGGGCGATGAGCTGAGCCCCGGCGATACTCTGGCGCGCTTCGGGGGGGATGAGTTCCTGGTTCTGCTGCCGGAGCTTCGCCAGGAGGACGACGCGCTGTCGTTGGCCGAGCGGTTGCTGACCTGTATCTCCCGTCCCTATCGCGTGCAGGAACACGAGCTCTACCTGAGTGCCAGCGTGGGCGTGGCCTTCCTGCGCGAGGAGTTGGCCAACCCGGTAGCGTTGATCCAGCAGGCGGACATGGCCATGTATCGGGCCAAGCAGAAGGGGCGCAACGCCTGGGAGTGCTTCACCGGCGAGATCAACGATGAGGTGAGCTCGCGCATGGCGCTGCGCAACGACCTTCAGGAGGCCATCGAAGCGGGCAGCTTCGAGCTGCACTATCAGCCGCTGCTGAATGCCGATGACGGCAGCGTGGCGGGCTTCGAGGCGCTGGTGCGCTGGAAGCATCCGCAGCACGGCTATCTCTCGCCGGGGCTTTTCATCCCGCTGGCCGAGGATACCGGGCAGATCGTGCCGATCAGTGAGTGGGTGCTGCGCCAGGCCTGTCGTGACATGCGCCGGCTCGAGGCCGAGGGCCTGGGGCGCTATCGGGTTTCGGTGAATCTCTCGCCGCTGCAGTTCCATCGCCCCCATTTTCTTGCCAATCTGCAGCAGGCGCTGCAGGAGACCGGGCTTGATCCCGAGTGCCTGGAGCTGGAGCTCACCGAAGGTATCCTGATGAACGATACCGATGCCGCCATCGAGACGCTCAGGGCGCTGCGTGAGATGGGCGTCGAGGTCTCCATCGACGACTTCGGGACCGGGTATTCCAGTCTCAGCTACCTCAAGCAGCTACCGATCGGCAAGATCAAGATCGATCGCAGCTTCATTCGCGACGTGACTACCAGCCCCCATGACAGCGCCATCGTCCAAGGGATCATCTCCATGGCGCACCACCTTGGGCTCGAGGTCGTGGCGGAGGGGATCGAAGAGGTGCAGCAGCGCGACTATCTGGCGGCCCACGGCTGCGATGTGTTCCAGGGGTTCTATTTTGCCCGACCGATGCCGCTGGAGCAGCTGTCGCGCTTTCTGGTCGAGCGGCGTCCGGCGAGGGGCATTAAAGTGAGTCAGGCGACGGCCGATAGATAGGCTGCGAATTGAATGAGCGGTCAGGCTTGCCTGATCCGACGTGGATGAGACCAGGATGGCGCAGGTGCAAGACGATTTTATCCGGGTGACCAGCCCCGCGGAGATTGAATCCCTGCTGGATCTGATGATTGAGTCGGGCGGGGCTTCGCTGCTGCTCGACAAGCCCGAAGCGACGCCGCTCCCGGTGCTGCTCATGGAGCAGGAGACCGGCGAGTCGCTGGTGGTGGATATCACCGCGGTGCGGGAGGTCGCCGGTGAGATCAAGCGCGGTCTTGGCTTTCGCCTGCTGGGGCAGGTGCAGGGCAAGATGGTGCGTACCCCGCCCATCAAGGCGCTGGAGACACAGGCGGCGGATAGTCGGGTCACCTGTCACTGTGAGTATCCCCGCTATCTCGAGGAGTTGCAGCGCAGGGAGTCCTTCCGGGCCCGGCTGCGCCTGGGCATGGAGGTGGGAGCCATCGTGCGGGCCGACGATGAGGCCACGGTACAGGGCGATCTCCTCGATCTTTCCCAGGAGGGCTGCCAGCTCGAGCTGCCGGCGTCGGTGGCCGGGCTGCTCTCCAGTGCGCCGCACCCGCTGGAGGTCGAGCTTTGCTTTCCCAACGGTACGCGCTTTACCGTCAAGGCGTCGCCGCGGCACCAGAGCGTGAACACCGAGCGCCAGACCATGCGGGTCGGGTTTCGCTTTGAAGGGCGGACCGCCGACCAGGAGCGCAAGCTCTGGTTCTTCGTGCGGGAGATCGAGCGTGAGGCCTCGCGCCATGCCGACGAGGGCAGCACGGGGCGTCTGCCCTCGATGTTGTTTCAGGCTCAGGCCCAGGCCGTCTCGGCGCCATCGGTGGGGCGCCGCAACATGCTGGTTTACCCAACGCCCATGGCGCGCCGCCTGGCAAGGGTGGCCGGCTATCTGGATGCCCAGCTGCTTGAGCTGCAGGAGGAGGGCGACGTCGACCCGGTGCAACTCTCTCGGCATGCCGATTTTCTCCTGATGCTGGCCGACGAGGACATCGAAGCGCTGCTGTTCGCCACCCGCTGTCTGCAGCGCGAGCCGCTGCTGGTGCGCCACGGGCTTGCCGTGGCCGTGCATTTGCTGGCGCTGGCCGGCGGCAGCTCGGTACCTCGCGACGTGCGCAAGGCGTTGGCTGCCTGCGCCATGATCCACGATCTGGGCAAGGGCTGCCTTCCGGCTTCGCTGCTGACGGCCAAGGCGCTGTCGCCGGCCGAGTACAACCAGCTCAAAGGGCATGTGCCCGCGGTGCTGGAGCGTCTGACCCGCTGCCATTGGCTGTCCGCCAGCGTCGCCAAGTCGGTGGTGGGCGGCATCAACGAGCGCCTGGACGGCAGCGGCTATCCCCAGGGGGCGAGCAGTGAGCAGCTGCACGAACTCTCGCGGATGAGCGCGGTGGTCGATGTGGTCGATGCCCTGCGTCGCGATCGACCGGACCGCCCGGCCTGGCGGATCGACGCCGTTTACCGTCACTTGCTCAAGGCGCCCGGCCAGTTCGATCCGCGCTGGGTCAAGCGCTATATCCAGCGCTTCGGGCTGCGCCCGATCGGGTCGCTGGTGCGCTTCTCCGGCGGTGACATGGCATGGATCCAGCGCCTGGATCAGCAGGGGCGGCCCTTCCAGGTGCAGCTCACCGATACCGTCGAGCCGCCGGGCGAGGCCCTTGGCGAGGTGATACGCGGCGACGTGGTGGCCCGCCTCGGCGAGCCGGTGGAGGAACTGGCGGTCTCTACCTGAGCGCCCCGCTTGGTCGGCAGGTTTCAGCGAACGGTTGGGTAGCGCTGGGTGCGACTTCGTCGAACCGGAGGACGCTCCCTCCACAAAGCCGTTTCACGCTCAGCGGCGGAGCGCCTAAAGTTGCTGCCTGTGGTGCCGATATAGGGAAATACCTCCTTGGCGGCGGTCTTTTCAACCAAACCAACGGCTGCAGGCCTGTCAGACTGCGCAAGGCCAAGGCAAGCGGCGGGGCACGTTACCGGCCTCGCCTCGGCAAGACACTAGAGGAGAGCAAGCGCCATGACTGCAATGCGAGGAGCCGCTGCCTATGGCGGCCGTGGTGCCGGGGCCTATGCCCGGGTGGGTGTCGAAAGTGCCACCATGTCGGCCAGCCCCCATCAGCTGATCGTGATGCTGTTCGACGGCGCCCAGGCGTCAATTCGCGCGGCACGCATTCACATGCAGGCGGGCAATACCGCCGAGAAGGGCAAGCAGATCTCCAAGGCATTGGATATCGTCAACAATGGCCTGATGGCCGCGCTGGATAGCGAAAAGGGCGGCGAGATCGCCGAGCGCCTGGCGTCGCTCTATGACTACATTGCCCGGCTGCTGCTGGCTGCTAACCTGCATGATGATCATGAGAGTCTCGATCAGGCCGAACGGCTCCTCGAGGACATTGCCTCGGCGTGGCGTGACATCGGCAGTGCCGGAACACAGGGCTGAATGACCATGGCGACACCGGGCGGTCAGCAGAGCGTCATCGAGGCCTATGAGCGTCTGCGACAGCAGGCCGCTCGTATGCGGGAGCTGGCCCAGGCGGGCGACTGGGATGCACTCCTTGACTCTCAGGCCGACTACCTGCGGCAGGTCGATCGGCTGCGTCGACTCGACGTCGACGTGGCGCTGGATGTCGACGGCATGACCCGCAAGGGGGAGCTGCTCGAGGCGATCCTCGACGATGATCTGCAGGTTCGCCAACAGCTGATGGCGCGCCGCGACGAACTCGGCGAGCTGCTGACAGCGTCGCGACGCCAGCGTCAGATGCATCGCGCCTATGGTCGGCAAGCCGCGTCTGCGCTGGAGCACGGTGGCGTGGACCCTTCCGATCCGGCCGGTAAGCGAGAGCCGTGAGTGGCATCACCCCTCTGATCGATACCCTGCTCCACCAGGTGCTGGGCAAGCGGGCCGATGTGCCGCGGGCGCGGGATCTCAATGAGCCGGTGCGCCCCGTGGATGCCGGTGAAGGCCCGCGGGCGCTGCATAGCGATTCCCGGCTTGACGGCCGACGCGCGTCGGCCGCTCCCTTGGCCGGCAATGCGCCCGCGACGCCTCGTGGCGACGCTGCCGATGCGCGAGCGGCGCCGGCCGAGCCTTCCCGGCCGGTGTCCTTCCAGACGCACTTCAGCCCATCGGCGCGGACCATTGCCGACCTGCTGGTGCGCTTTCCGGCACCGCCTTCCGTACTGAGCGCCAGCGCTCCCCTGATGGGCGCCGAGGAGCCGCCCAGCGTCACGACTCTGGCTAGCCGCTTGCAGGCCGGCGTGCGCGATAGCGGGCTCTTCTATGAGTCGCATCTGTCGCGCTGGTACCGGGGAGAGATGTCGCGCCAGCAGCTCGAGAGCGAACCACAGATGTGGCGAACTCAGCGCTTTACCCCTGCCGCGGCGAGCCTGGCTGAGCGAGCGGCCCTCCGTGCGGCGGCTTCGCCGGCTTCCAGCACGACCGCTGCACCGGGCTCGGGGGCGGCGCCCGGCGCGGCCGCTGCCTCTGGTGCGGCCGCTGCTTCCGCGGCCCACGCCGCGGGGCCAGCGACAGGTTCGGCGCCGCAGGGCAGCCCCACATCTAGTCCCATGCCAGGCGCGGCCGGGGCGCCGCTCCAGGGGGCGCCTCTCCAAGGGGCGGCCGCCCAGGCCGGCGGGTCCGCACCCACTGCAGCCAGTCAGGGTGCCGGCTCTTATGCGGCGACCGGGGCGCTGCTGCCGTCGGGTAGCGGCGGCACAGAGGGCGTGGCGCCGCGTGACAGCGCTTCGGCCGCGCCGCTGCGTGCGACGCCCGGCCAGGCTCCGGGTGCCCCGGGTGGCCAGGGGGGCAGTGAGGCGGCAGGAGCGGCTTCGCGGGATGCCGCCGAGCTCGCCGCGCGGTCGCGTCCCGCTGGCGGGGAGCCGGTACATGAAAGCCTTCATGGGGTGGTTCGGCATCAGCTCGAGATGCTGGTATCCCCGGTGCTGCGCTGGGAGGGGGATGTTTGGTCGGGCATCTTCATGGCGCTGATGGTGCAGCTGCCGTCTTCGGCGCAGCGTGATGGCGGCGAGGCTCAGGGGGAGCAGGAGCAGGCGTCGGCGGATCAGGATGTTTGGCACTCCGAATTGACGCTGCAGGTGCCGCGCCTGGGCGACATTCGGGTGATGATGTGGCTCCGCGATGCCGACGTCAGGCTGGAGCTGTCCGCCGCCGACGAGGCGGCGCTGATCGCACTGCGCGACGGTGTGCCTCGTCTCGAACAGCGGCTGAGGGAGGCCGGCATGGGGAGTGTCGTTGTCGAGGCGCGCCCGCTGAACGAAGAGGGGATGGGCGATGCCGGAGCGTGATACTGAGCGACGCCGTCAGGCAGTCGCCCTGGCCTACCGCGATGGCGACGATGCGCCGCGGGTGCTGGCCAAGGGCTATGGCGATATGGCCGAGCGCATTCTTGCCGAGGCCCGGCGTCAAGGGATCTATGTGCACGATGCCCCGGAGCTGGTTGGTCTGCTGATGGGGCTTGACCTGGATGAGCGGATCCCTCCGGCGCTATACCAGGTCATTGCCGAGCTGCTGGTATGGGTGTACGAGCTTTCGGAGGCGCAGTCGGATGGCGGCTTTGGTGAATGAGTGTAATTTTTTGTGATGAAATGCGCCGCTTCCCTGTGAGTTTTGTAGTTGTCAAGCGCAGTGCCGTGGGCTTTTGTCCCGCGGGCCAAGGGCTTAGAAAACTCATGAAAAAGTATTGACTTGCATCATGCGAAGGTAGGATCGAGCGTGATGCCGTGTCTGTTGGCAAGGAGGCTGCCAAGTCGGAGAATGTAGGCGCTTGTTAGGCGATGTGTGGGGAGTGTGTCGGCGCTGCCGCATGCTGTCTGCCATACGTCTAGCGGAACGCAAAAAAATAAGGACACGCAGCCTTTGCGTGCAGGGAACATCACCATGACCAACATGCATCACCTGGAGGAGATCCAGGAGCTCAATCTCGCCTATTTGTTGCTGGCTCAGCGTTTGCTCAACGAAGACCGATGCGCTGCCCAGTTTCGCCTCAAGATCAATGATGAGATGGCTGACCTGCTGCAGTCGCTGGGTGCCGCCCAGCTGGCTCAACTGGCTCGCAGCAATCAGCTGCTCTGTCACTTCGGCTATGACGAAGCGGAGCAGTTGCGGCAGGTCGTCGAAAACCCCCGCGACAACGGTCTTTCTCGGTTCCATGCTTCGCTGCTGATGGCGGGGCGGAGCGGTGAGCAGTCAGTCGTGGAGGGGTAGGGCATGACACAGAAAAGCCTGATCGCTGAAATGCAGCAGGTGCAGCTTGCCATCGAGCTGATCGAGCTGGGAGCGCGTCTCCAGGTGCTGGAGACCGAGACCGATCTCAGTCGGGCCCGCTTGATAAGGCTGTTCAAGGAGGTGCGGGGAATGTCGCCGCCCAAGGGCATGCTGCCGTTCTCCACCGACTGGTTCATTACCTGGCTGCCCAATGTGCATGCGTCCTTGTTCTACAACATTTACCGGCGCTTGATGAAGGATCAGGGGTGCGAGCGGATGCGCGCCTTCGTGACCGCGTATCGTCTTTACGGTGAGCAGGTGGCCATCGATGGTGTGGAGCCGGTGCTGGGGTTGACCCGGGCCTGGACCTTGATCCGCTTCTTCGAGAGCGACCTGTTGCAGCTTTCCACCTGCCATCAGTGTGGTGGCCATTTCGTTGCCCACGCGCATACCCCGGATCACGACTACGTGTGCGGAATCTGCATGCCGCCCTCGCGTGCGGGCAAGACGCGCAAGCGCCGCGAGCGCGAAGCGAAGCGTCGCGAGTCGGGCGCTGGCGGGGTCGTGATGTCGGAAGTGGCGGCGCGACGTAGCGGCACCTGAGCGAATTCGGGGCGCGGTGTTGTATCGAGCCATGGCGCTGCCCCGTCCCGGCCTTTGGCCGGGGCGGGGCTTCTTTCGTCCATTTTTTCACTCATTTTTTCGTATCCGGGCTCAAGTCGGCGTGTCTCCGGCCGATAGCTCGGGTATCGATAAGTCGCGTCCATGAAAGGATATCGGTTGTGCTGATTCTGGTTGGCTATATCGTCGTCATACTCTGTGTATTTGGCGGCTTCGTTCTGGCGGGGGGCTTTCTTGGGCCGCTCTACCAGCCCACCGAGCTGCTGATGATCGGCGGTGCCGGGGTGGGCGCCTTCATCGCTGCCAACAACGGCAAGGCGATCAAGGCCACCTTCAAGGTGTTTTCCAAGCTCAAGCGCACCAAGAAGTACAACAAGACCATGTACCTGGAGCTGCTGGCGGTGCAGTACAAACTGCTCAGCAAGATCCGCCGCGAGGGCATGCTGGGCATCGAGCGCGACATCGACAGCCCTCAGGAGAGCGCGCTCTTTCAGGAGCACCCCCTGGTGCTGGCCGACCCCATGGTGATGAACTTCCTGACCGACTATCTGCGCCTGATGGTCAGCGGGGGCATGGATCCCATGGAGATCGACGAGCTGATGCTCCATGAGATCGAGACCTTCGAGAAGGAGGCGCATATTCCTGCCGACGCCATCGCCAAGGTGGGCGATGCCATGCCGGCGTTTGGCATCGTGGCCGCGGTGATGGGGGTGGTCAAGGCGCTGACCTATGCTGACGCCGGTCCCGACCAGATGGGCGAGATGATCGCCCATGCCCTGGTGGGCACCTTTTTGGGAATTCTGATGGGCTACGGTTTCATCAATCCGGTGGCCAGCAGCATCGAACGCCAGGCCAAAGAGGCCGAGAAGATGCTGCAGTGCATGCGTATTACCCTGCTGGCCAGCCTTCACGGCTATGCGCCGCAGCTGGCGGTGGAGTTCGGCCGCAAGGCGCTGTTCGCCGAGGAGCGCCCCGGGTTCACCGAGCTCGAGGAGTACGTGCGTAACGCCAAGACGGGTGCTGTCGGCGAATGAGTGAGAGCGGTGGCAAGCGTCCGATCGTGATTCGGCGCAAGAAAGTGGTGCACGCCCATCACGGCGGCAGCTGGAAGATCGCCCTGGCCGACTTCATGACCGCGCTGATGGCGCTGTTTCTGGTCATGTGGATTCTCTCGGTGGCCACCGAGGAGCAGCGCCAGGGCGTGTCGGAGTACTTCAGCACGCCGCTGGTGAGTGCGATCAGCGGCGGCGATCGTGCCGGCAGCACCCAGGTGATTCCCGGCGGTGGGCCGGACCCGGCTCACAGCGACGGCGAGCGGGCAAGGGTGGATACCCGTCAGTTCAGTCGCCCCAGCGAGCAGCAGCGGCGCTTCTTCACTGATCTGCAGCGGCGCATCGAGACAGCCATCGAAGCCGACCCGGAGCTGCGTGAGCTGCGTCAGCAGATGCGCTTCGACCTGACCCAGGAGGGGCTGCGCATCCAGCTGCTCGATACCGAGCAGCGCCCCATGTTCGATGTTGGCAGCGACCGAGTCGAGCCCTACATGCGCAACCTGCTGCGTACCATTGCGCCGCTGCTCAATGAGCTGCCCAACTACCTGAGCATCAGCGGCCATACCGACAGCCGCCCCTTCATCGGCGGCTACCGCGGCTACAGCAACTGGGAGCTTTCCAGCGACCGCGCCAACGCCTCGCGTCGTGAACTGGTGGCCGGCGGGCTCGAGCCCCAAAAGCTGTTGCGGGTCTCGGGGCTGGCCGACCGGGTGGTGCTGCCGGATACCGATCCGCGGGATGCGATCAACCGGCGCATCGAGCTGCTGGTGCTGCTGCCTGATGTGGCCGACTACATTCGTCGCCCCAGCCTGCTCGGCGGGCCCGGTGTGCCAAGCCCCATGAGCCTGCGCCTGGAGAGCGAGGTGGAGCTGGCGCCGGTGCAACAGTTTACGGAAAGCTTACAGCGTTCGCTGCGTGCCCAGTGAGCGTGACTTGGAACCCAATCTGACACCAGGTGGTAATGCGCATGGATATCACGGACTTCTATGAGACGTTCTTCGAGGAAGCCGAGGAGCTGCTGGCCGATATGGAGCGTCACCTCCTGGAACTGGACGTAGACGAGCCGGATATCGAGCAGCTCAACGCGATCTTCCGCGCGGCCCACTCGATCAAGGGCGGAGCGGGAACCTTCGGGTTCGACGTGCTGCAGAAGACCACGCACCTCTTCGAGAACCTGCTGGACCATGCCCGCAAGGGAGAATTGGCCCTGCGCAGCGATATCGTCGACACCTTTCTGGAAACCAAGGATATGCTCAGCGATCAGTTGGACGCCTACCGCAACGGCGAAGCGCCCGATCAGGAGGCCTTCGAGCGCATCTGCCGCACCCTTCAGCAGCTGGCGCTGGAGGAAATCGGCCAGGATCTGGAGGGCGGGCCTGCCCCTGCCGCACCGGCGCCCGAACCTGAACCCACGCCGGCGCCTGAATCCTCCGGTGGGGAAGAGGCAGCGGCCCCGGCATCCGATGACGCCGGGGCACGGCGCGTGGTCGCCCTGCTGGGCGTCGCCGACAAGGACCGCGAGCTGCTGGTGGAGGAGCTGGGTCAGCTTGGCGAGGTGATCGAGCAGCGCGGCGACCAGACCCGCTATGAGGTGGTGCTGGAGTCGACCATCAGCAATGACGACATCGAGGCGGTGATGTGCTTCATCGTCGATGCTGACCAGCTGGAGATCAGCGCCCAGGCCGCGCCTAAAGCGGACGAGCCGACGGCCAAGCCGGATGCCGACAAGTCCGAGCCGTCGCAAAACGCCGACGCCAAGGCGCAGGGCGAGTCGCCGGCCCCGTCTCAGCAGGACACGCCTCAGCAGGCGTCCTCCAAGCAAGACGCCTCCGAACAGAAGGCACCGGCCGGCAAACCCAAGCCGAAGAGCAAGGCCAAGGCCGGGGGCAGCGAGAGCTCCTCGATCCGCGTCTCGGTCGATAAGGTCGACCAGATCATCAACCTGGTGGGCGAGCTGATCATCACCCAGTCGATGCTCGACCAGACCGTCAGTGAGCTGGATGGCCCGGCCAACGGCAGCCTGGTCAACGGCATGAGCCTGTTGCAGCGCAACGCGCGAGACCTGCAGGAAGCCGTGATGTCCATCCGCATGATCCCCATGGATTTCGTCTTCAGCCGCTTTCCCCGCGTGGTGCGGGAGACCGCCGGCAAGCTGGGCAAGGATATCGAGCTGGTCACCGAGGGCGAGTCCACCGAGCTCGACAAGAGCCTGACCGAGCGGATCATCGACCCGCTGACTCACCTGGTGCGCAACAGCCTCGACCACGGCATCGAGATGCCCGACGACCGCGAGGCGGCCGGCAAGTCGCGTACCGGCAAGCTGACGCTTTCGGCCAAGCATCAGGGCGGCAACATCATCATCGAGGTGATCGACGACGGCGCCGGGCTGAATCGCGACAAGCTCCTTTCCAAGGCGCGCGAGAACGGCCTGAGTGTCTCCGACACCATGAGCGATGACGAAGTGTGGCAGTTGATCTTCGCCCCGGGCTTCTCCACCGCCAAGGCGGTGACCGACGTTTCCGGTCGCGGCGTAGGCATGGACGTGGTCAAGCGAAACATCCAGGGCATGGGCGGTCACGTGGTGATCAAGTCCCAGCCCGGTGAAGGCACGACCATTCGCATCGTGCTGCCGCTGACCCTGGCGATTCTCGACGGCATGTCGATCAAGGTCGGCGATGAGATGTTCATCCTGCCGCTGTCGGCGGTGCTCGAGTCGCTGCAGCCCGCCAAGGAGGATCTCTATGCCATGGCCGGCGATGACGTGGTTCTCAAGGTACGCGACGAGTATCTGCCGGTGGTGGCTGTCCACGAGGCGCTGGACGTAGCCAATGCCAAGACCGAGCTGACCGAGACCATCGCGGTCATCGTGCAGGGCGAGGGGCGTCGCTACGCCCTGCTGGTGGACGACCTGGTGGGTCAGCAGCAGGTCGTGGTGAAAAACCTGGAAACCAACTATCGCAAGGTCCCCGGGGTATCGGCGGCGACCATCCTGGGGGATGGCAGCGTGGCGCTGATCCTGGATATCACCGGCCTGCATGCGCTGAGCCGGGCCAAGAAGGAAGCGCGCCGCCCTGCGCGGGACGCCCAGTCACTCGAAGCCTTTTCTGTCAATGAGCTGGAGACATCATCATGAATCAGACTCCCGAAGCGGCCATGGCCGCCGCCGAAGCCCACAACCGTGAGTTCCTGGTGTTTTCCCTGGGCGACGAGGAGTACGCGGTGGATATCCTCAAGGTGCAGGAGATCCGCGGCTACGAGAATGTCACGCGTATCGCCAACGCGCCGGAGTTCATCAAGGGCGTGACCAACCTGCGCGGGGTGATCGTGCCGATCGTCGATCTGCGCATCAAGTTCCACCTCGACAAGGTGGAGTATGGCGGCCAGACGGTGGTGATCGTGGTCAACGTCGAGGATCGCGTGGTGGGCATCGTGGTCGATGGCGTCTCCGATGTCATGACCCTGTCCCCGGATCAGATCAAGCCGGCGCCGGAGTTCGGGGTGACGCTCTCCTCTGACTTCCTCAGCGGGCTCGGCAGCCTGGAGGACCGCATGCTGGTGATCGTCGATATCGACAAGCTGCTGACCAGCGATGAGATGGCGCTCGTCGAGCGCGTGGCCGAATAAGGCCCTTGGCCGAGGTCAAGTCGCTTTAGCCAGAACCGATATACAATAATCTGGCTTCTTGCTTTAAAGCCAATGGGATCAGGGTGTTGCATGCTCAGACTGTCGACGATGCAGAAACTGTGGGGGTCTTTCGGGTTCATCTGGTTGGCGATGATCCTGCTGGTGGCCTGGGGAGCCTGGGAAAACCGGCAGATCATGCTCGATGAGCGCAAGGGCGCGCTGCGCGACTATATGGACATGGCCCTCAACGCCGTTGAGGGTCAGGCCCAGCGCGCCGCCGCAGGCGAGGTCGACGAGCAGGAGGCGCGCACCCTGGCCGCCGCCACCGTGCGTGACATGGTATATGACGAGGGGCGTGGGTATTTCTTCGTCTTCAATGACGATTTCGAGCTTCTCGCTCACCCCCGGCTGCCTGAAGGCACCTATGTCGGCGACTTCGAGAACGACGAGGGGCGTCGGCTCTTTCATGAATTCATCGAGTCGGTGCACCACGACGATGGCTTCGTCGATTACCTCTGGGCCCACGAGTCGGATGGGGAGCTGACGCCCAAGTCCTCCTACAACGCGGAATTCGCGCCCTGGGGGTGGTACCTGGGCACCGGCGTCTATATCGATGACGTCAATCAGGAGTTTCTCTCGACGCTGATCTGGAGCCTGGTGCGCCTGGTCGGCGTGGGTCTGCCGCTGACGCTGCTGATCGCCGGTGTGTTTCGCAACATCTCCCGGCAGCTGGGCGGCGAGCCCCATCGTGCCGCCGCGTTCGTTGGACACATCGCCGATGGCGACCTGACCCCGGAGGTGGCGCTGCGCAAGGGCGATCAAAGCAGCCTGCTCTATCATATCGACCGCATGCGTGGCTCGCTTGCCGCTACCATCGGCGAGATCAATCGTCGCGCCGAGGAGGTGGATCACGAAGTGGACAGCATCGTCGGCGTCAACGACGAGCTGGCGACCCGTACCGAGCAGCAGGCCGCTTCGCTGGAGGAGACCGCCTCGAGCATGGAGGAGCTGACGCAAACGGTGCGGCAGAACGCCGAGCATGCCGATCAGGCCCGCGAGCTGGCTGGCACCACCGAGCGCAGCGCCCAGCAGGGCAGTCAGTCGATGGAGAGCGTCATCGAGGCGATGTCGAGCATCAACGACAGCGCCGTGCAGATGACCAGCATCGTCGACACCATCGAATCCATCGCCTTCCAGACCAACATCCTGGCGCTCAACGCCTCGGTGGAGGCGGCCCGGGCCGGGGAACACGGGCGCGGTTTTGCCGTGGTGGCCGAGGAGGTGCGCAAGCTGGCCAGCCGCAGCTCGGAAGCGGCCCAGGAGATCAAGGCGTTGATCGAAGAGTCCGACAGCCAGGTAAGCCAGGGTAGTCAACTGGTGCGCGAGACCGGCGAGGTGATTCAGGGCATGGTGCGCGACATCACCCAGCTCAGCACCCTGGTGGCCGAGATCTCGTCGGCCTCAGTGGAGCAGAGCAGCGGCATCGAGCAGGTCAACCTCGCCGTCACCCAGATGGACCAGATGACCCAGCAAAACGCTCAGCTGGTTCAGTCCAGCAACACCGCGACCCAACGGCTGCGTGCCCAGAGCCGCGAATTGGTCCACCAGGTGGCGCACTTCCGCACGTCAGGACGGTCGAGCGCGCCAACTGCCGCGGATCCGCGGCCGCTTTCCCTGCCCCGGCAGGCACCGGACAGCGAGTGGTCACAGGATGCGCGGCGTGAGCCCGTGGATGCTTGAGGCCGAACAGGCGGCTGGCGGTCACCGACTGCCGGCGGGTCGACAATAACGATCAGGCGGCTTGCCTGGCGATCATGAGGGAACGACGTGAAGCTTATCAATAACATGACCGTGAGACTCAGCTGGAGCCTGGTGCTGGTCTTCTTTGCCGGCATGCTGGTGGTGCTCGGCGGCCTGGGGCTCTACGCTCTGCATCTGGGCACCACCGCGGTGGCGGAGATCGCCCCTCAGGCCGGCGAGAGCGGAACGGCCCTGTCGCAATCGTTCGTGTCCCAGGCCGGCTGGATGCGCCTGGTCATCGTTGCTGTGCTGATCGGCTCGGCCCTGGTCATGGCGGTGGTGATGTGGGGGATTACCGTCAATGTGCTCAAGCCGCTGGCGCGCCTGGTGGGGTACTTCGAAGGGTTGGCCCAGGGGGATCTCTCGCAGCCCGTCGAAAAACGCGGCAACAATGAGATCGGGCGGCTGTTCAACTCGCTGGCCCACATGCAGGAGGGCCTCTCCGGCACCGTGGGGACGGTGCGTCGCAGCAGCGAGGGTATCTATCACGGCGCCCAGGACATCGCCCAGGGCAACAACGAGCTATCCTCGCGTACCGAGCAGCAGGCGGCCTCGCTGGCCGAGACCGCCTCGAGCATGGAGCAGCTCGCTTCCACCGTCGAGCAGAATGCCGACAACGCGCGCCAGGCGACGCAGCTGGCGGCCGAGGCGTCGCGCACCGCCGAGCAGGGGGGAGAGGTGGTCGGCGAGGTGGTCACCACCATGCACGAGATCAGTGCCAGCTCGCACCAGATGTCGGACATCATCGGTGTGATCGACACCATTGCCTTCCAGACCAATATCCTGGCACTCAATGCCTCGGTGGAGGCCGCTCGCGCCGGCGAGCATGGCCGCGGCTTCGCCGTGGTGGCCCAGGAGGTGCGAAGCCTTGCCGGTCGCAGCGCTTCGGCGGCGGGGGAGATTCGAGAGCTGATCCAGACGTCGCTGAACCGGGTCGACGCCGGCACCGAGAGAGTCGACCAGGCGGGCAAGACCATGGGCGAGATTGTCGCCGCGGTGCAGCGGGTCAGCGACATCATGGACGAGATCGCTTCGGCTTCCCAGGAGCAGAGCAACGGCATCGGCCAGGTCAATCAGGCGGTGACCCAGATGGATCAGGTTACCCAGCAGAACGCTGCGCTGGTGCAGCAGGCGGCGACCGCCGCCACTCAGCTCGAGGCCGAGGCGGGGCATCTTCGCGAAGCCGTGCTGCGCTTCCAGCTCGCCGGCCACGCTCAGGCGTCGGGGGATGCCAAGGTGGCAGGCGAAGCGCCGCGCCCCTCACCGCTTCCGGTGCCCGCTAGCGACCCCAAGCCTGGCTCTCGCCAGGCAACGGCCGCGTCGCCGCCCGCTGGCACGCAAGGGGCGAGATCAGCCGACTCGCGCCGCAGCGAGACCAGCGAAGAGGAGGAGTGGGCGTCCTTCTAGAGGACCCCTCGTCGTCGCATCAAACACAACAACACGGTCGTTTGCCGCCCCCTGACGCGCAGCATGGCTCGTGTTCGCGGGGAACGACTCAGCTGTAAGGGAGCCATAACGCCATGCGCGATAATCAGCCGGTGACGCAGCGTGAATACTCAATGAGTGATGAGCACTTGCTGATCACTCGGACCGACCTCAAGGGGCGCATCACCTACGTCAATAACGATTTCATCGAGGTCAGCGGGTACCGCCGCGATGAGCTGATGGGCGCGCCCCATAATCTCATCCGCCACCCCGATATGCCGGAGGAGGCCTTTGCCGACCTGTGGCGGACTATCCAAGATGGGGAGAGTTGGCGTGGCCTGGTCAAGAATCGCCGCAAGGATGGCGATCATTACTGGGTCGACGCCACGGTCACGCCGATCATGGAGGATGGGCAGTGTCAGGGCTACACCTCGGTGCGCGTCAAGGCAGAGCCCGAGGCGATTCGGCGGGCAGACCAGCGCTATCAAGCGCTGCGCAATGGCAAGGGAAGTCGTTTCACCCTGCGTCGTGGACGCATTGTGCGGCGCGGCGTGGTAGGGCGTTTGGCGCGCTTCAACCTGAGCACCATTCGGGCCAAGTTGGTGATGCTCACCTGCTCGGCCCTGCTGCTGTTGACGGTCAGCGGGGCGGTTGGACTGTACGGGCTTCAAGTATCCGGCGAGCGGGTGGCGGAGCTGAACCGTGACGGCCTGCAGGATGTGATTCGCCTGCAACAGATCGACCAGCTGATCAGCGAGGGGCCCCAACGCCTGGCATCGGACCAGCGTATGGAGCTGCTTAATCAGCGCGAGGCCATTGCCGAACGGCTAGGCGACATCGGCGAAAGCCTTGGGGGGCTTTGGTCGGAGTACCAGGCGCGCGAGGTCAATCGCACCGAGGTCGCCGCGGAGTTCGATGCCCGGCTTGCCGGCTATCTACAGGATCATCTGACGCCCATGGCCGAGGCCCTGGGAGCGCCTGAGGCCTATGATGCCATGATGGCCCTCAATAACGACGCCGCCGCCCTGCGTGAAGAGGCGGGATCGCTCTCGGGTCTGGTCAATCAGCTGGTGGAGCAGCAGCGCTTATCGGCGCTCTCCATGGCCGAGGCGGCCGAACAGGGACAGCGGCAAATGCTGGTCGGTCAGGCCAGCTTCCTCGCGTTCGGCTTTTTGCTGCTGCTGATCATCAGCGTGTGGATCATGAGGGCGATCACTATCCCGCTGCGCCGGGCGATGAATGTCACGCTCCAGATTGCCTCCGGCAACCTGGCCACGCGGGTTCCGGCCATGAAGCAGGACGAAGTGGGGCGGCTGATGAGTGCAATTGGCATCATGCGCCACAGTCTTTATCTCACGACTCAGACAATCAAAGAGGGCGTGGATATCGTCACGCCGGCCAGCGGGTCCATTGCCAAGGGCAACGAAGACCTCTCGGCGCGCACCGAGCAGCAGGCGGCGTCTCTGCAGCAGACCGCCTCGAGCATGGAAGAGATGACCACCACTGTGCAGCAGAACACCGACAATGCCCGACAGGCCAGCGGCCTGGCATTGGACAATGCCAATCGGGTGCGTGAGACCGGCGACCTGATGCAGGAGGTGGTGCAGAGCATGGAGCGGATCACTGCCAGCTCGCGTAAGATGACCGATATCATCAACACCATCGACGCCATCGCTTTCCAGACCAATATCCTGGCCCTCAACGCCTCGGTGGAGGCGGCAAGGGCCGGCGAGCAGGGCCGTGGCTTTGCTGTGGTGGCGGGCGAGGTGCGCAATCTGGCCGGCCGCAGCGCGGATGCCGCCAAGGAGATTCGCGGCCTGATCGCTACCTCCAACGGCGAGATCGAGAGCGGCGCCTCCCAGGTCCAGCAGGCCGAGGGGGCGATGAGTGAGGTGGTGGCCGCCTCGCAGCGGGTCAACGACATCATGGGTGAGATCACCGCGGCTTCCGAAGAGCAGAGCGGTGGTATCGGCCAGATCAACCGGGCGATCACCGAGATGGATCAGGTGACCCAGCAGAACGCTGCCCGGGTGCAGCAGACGGCCTCTGCGGCCGCCGAGCTTCAGACCCAGGCCGAACGGCTGGCCCGCGAGATCGGCGTCTACCGCCTGAGCGGGGCAGGCGCGGAGACGGTGGAGCCCTTGGGTGAGCGTCGCGGCGAAGCCGAACCACCCGCGACGCTGACGAGGCAGCGTGATCCGCTACCCGCTGCGCGCTCGCGCAACGAGCTGGCCAAGCGTGACGAAAAGGCTGAAGCCGATCAGAGAACGGCAGTCGAAGAGGAGTGGGAAACATTTTGAGCGAGCCAGTGGAAGGCCCTGCCAACGATGCAGGCCAGTGGTCCGGGGCGGGCCAGATGGAGCGCGACCTGATCCTGACCGATGAGGACTTTCGCCAGATTCGTGAGCTGATCTATCAGCGGGCGGGGATCGTGCTGGCCGAGCACAAGCGGGAGATGGTCTATAGCCGGCTGGCCAAGCGGCTGCGTCATCACGGCATGACGCGGTTTAGCGACTACCTGGCGCGGCTGGCGCGCCAGCCCGAGGCGCGTGAGTGGGAGGCGTTCACCAACGCCCTGACCACCAACCTCACCGCCTTCTTTCGTGAGGCGCACCATTTTCCGCTGCTCGCCGCGCACGTGCGCGATAAACGGGAGCCGGTGCGCATCTGGAGCGCGGCGGCCTCCACCGGGGAAGAACCCTACTCCATCGCCATGACGCTGCTGGAGGCGCTTGGCTCGCGGGCGACCAACGCCAAGGTGGTCGCCACCGATATCGATACCGAGGCCCTGGAGCGGGCCCGGGCGGGTATCTACCCGGTGGAGCAGGTGCACAAGCTCGACGAGGCGCGAGTCAAGCGCTTCTTCCAGAAAGGCCGGGGGCGCCACGAAGGCCTGGCCCGGGTGCGTCCCGAAGTCACCTCGCTGGTGGAGTTCAAGGCCCTCAATCTGCTGGCCCCCAAGTGGGCGGTGCAAGGACCCTTCGATGCGATCTTTTGTCGTAACATCATGATTTACTTCGACAAGGAGACACAGGCGCGTATTCTCGAGCGCTTTGCGCCGCTGTTAAAACCCGATGGGCTGCTGTTTGCCGGTCATTCCGAGAACTTCTCCTACATCAGCAAGGCGTTTCGGCTGCGCGGCCAGACCGTCTATACCCTCGCCGACCGCCGCTGAGCATTCTCAGCGCGTGCCGCGCCTGGGGTCCGAAGTTGCAGACGTTGTGTCGCGCTGTTGACTCAGAGTTAAAGTTTTCGCCCACGCAGCCGATGCCCATCTAAGTCAGTGATTGCCGTGGGTCGCCTGATGCGACCCGAAACACAAGGAGGCCCGCCTTGGGATCGAACACGATCAAGGTGCTGTGCGTTGATGACTCAGCGCTGATTCGCGATCTGCTTAGCGAGATCATCAACGAGCAGCCCGACATGGAAGTGGTGGCCGTGGCGCCCGACCCGCTGGTCGCTCGCGACCTGATCAAGCGGCACAACCCCGACGTGCTGACCCTGGACGTCGAGATGCCCCGTATGGACGGGCTCGACTTTCTGGAGCGGCTGATGCGGCTGCGGCCGATGCCGGTGCTGATGGTATCGTCGCTGACCCAGGCCGGTTCGGAGGTCACGTTGCGTGCCCTGGAGCTGGGGGCGGTGGACTTCGTTGCCAAGCCGTCGCTGGGTATCCGCAGCGGCATGATGGAGTACGCCAACGACATCGCCGAGAAGATTCGTGCCGCCGCCAAGTCGCGCCCTCGCCAGGCCAGGCGGAAGGATGCCCCGGCGCCGACACGCCTCAAGGCGCCGCTGACCTCCAGTGAAAAACTGATCATCATTGGTGCTTCAACTGGTGGCACCGAGGCGATCCGCGCGGTGCTCGAGCCGCTGCCCGCCAACAGTCCGGCCATCCTGATTACCCAGCACATGCCGGGGGGCTTCACGCGCTCCTTCGCCGAGCGGCTCGACCGGCTGTGCCGAATCACCGTCAAGGAGGCCAGCGACGGCGAGCGCGTGCTGCCGGGGCATGCCTATATCGCTCCGGGTGACAGCCATCTCAAGCTGGCCCGCAGCGGTGCCAACTATGTGGCTCGCCTGGATGACGGCCCGCCGGTCAATCGCCATCGGCCCTCGGTGGACGTGCTCTTCCACTCGGCGGCGACCCAGGCCGGCCGCAACGCTATCGGCGTGCTGCTGACCGGCATGGGCAAGGACGGTGCCGCGGGGCTGCTTGAGATGCGTCAGGCCGGATCGTCCACCCTGGCTCAGGACGAGGCGACCTGCGTGGTGTTCGGCATGCCGCGTGAGGCGATCGCCCTTGGCGGGGCCGCCGAGGTGATCGGCCTGGATGCCATTCCGGAGCGCCTGATGTCGCTGGTGGCGGCGTCGGGGCGGGCTCAGCGGGTTTGATCCGACAACCACAATAACGACGATAACTCCTGTTCCAGTCAAGTGAGGAAGTGCCGCAATGAGCCGACTGATTCGCAATATCAGCATGCATGTGTCCGTGATCGTGGCCTTGGTGAGCTTCGCCCTGTTGATCGGGCTGGTGGCGCTGCTGTCGGCGCTCTCCGACCGGCAGGCCGGGCACACCATGGCGCAGCTCAACCAGATCAACGTGCAGCAGCTCAATGAGATCAACCGGGCCGATGCGCTGCTCAACGGTGCGCGGGTCAACCTGGAGATTGCGTCCAATGAGATCATGCTGGGGCGCATGGCCCAGGCCAATGAGATGCTTGATATTGCCGCGGATCAGCTCGAACGCAGCGAGCAGCGTTTTGCCAATTTTGCCGCCGTGCCCAAGACCGATGAGGGCCAGGCCCTGGCCGAGGCGCTGGAGGGCAACTTTGCCACCATGCTGGAAGGCGTCCGTTCCCAGCATGTCGCCCTCGATGAGCTAGACACGCCGCAATTCAATCGCTTGCGCGAGGAGCTCATGGCGCCCGGCGAGGCGTTGGGGGAGTCCATGACCGCCTTTGTCCGTCATGGCTTCCAGAGTGGCGAAGCGGCCGTGGCCAGCTTCGGCGCTCGGGCCAGCCTGTTCGAGTGGATCAAACTGGGCGCCCTGCTGGTCGCGGCCGTGGTGCTGATGCTGGTCTATCTTGGCCTGCGCACCACCGTGATTCGGCCGCTCAATCGTGCGGTCGTGAATCTGCAGACCATCGCCAAGGCCGATCTGAGAACGACGATTCCCGAAGGGAGCCGCAACGAAGTCGGGCAGCTCTTCAACGCCATGCGCGATATGCAGCAGAGCCTGGTGCGCATCGTCGGCGAGGTGCGCGGCAGCAGCGAATCGATTCACGTGGGTACCCGGGAGATCGCCAGCGGCAATGCCGATCTCTCGTCGCGTACTGAGCAGCAGGCCGCGTCGCTGGAGGAGACGGCGTCGAGCATGGAAGAGCTCACCGCTACCGTGCGCCAGAACGCCGACAATGCCCGCCAGGCCAGCGGGCTGGCCCAGCAGGCGTCGAGCACCGCCGAACGTGGCGGTGAGGTGGTGCAGCGCGTGGTCGCCACCATGGACGGGATCACCGATAGCTCTCAGAAGATCAGCGATATCACCGGCATGATCGATTCCATCGCCTTCCAGACCAATATCCTGGCGCTCAACGCCTCGGTGGAGGCGGCGCGTGCGGGGGAGCAGGGCCGCGGCTTCGCGGTGGTGGCCGGCGAGGTGCGCAACCTGGCCAGCCGTAGCGCCACGGCGGCCAAGGAGATCAAGACGCTGATCGATGGTTCCGTCACTCAGATCAACGACGGCAACCAGCAGGTCCGCGAGGCCGGTGAGACCATGAGCGACGTGGTCAAGGCGGTGCGTCGGGTCACCGATATCATGGATGAAATCTCGGCCGCCTCCCAGGAGCAGAGCGACGGCATCGAGCAGGTCAGCCAGGCGGTTGGTCAGATGGATCAGGTGACCCAGCAGAATGCCTCGCTGGTGCAGCAGGCCACGGCAGCGGCCGCTTCGCTGGAGGAACAGGCCAGCCGCCTTGAGCAGGCGGTGGCCGTGTTCCGGCTGACCGGTGACGGGTCGGGGCCTCAAGCCGGCGGCGACTCCTCGGCGAGGGAGGCTCAGACACGCACTGGATCGGCAGCGTCGTCTTCGGCGTCATCGCGCGCGCTGGCCGAGGTGGATCCCAAGCCGCGTCGGCGCAGCGCCGCCCGTCAAGAATCGGTTGCCGAAGGTGAGTGGGAAGAGTTTTGAATCACGATGGCGGGTCGTCCGCCGTTATCTGACGCCATGCATATGAGAGAGGAATCCTGATGGCCGACAAGAACATGAGCTTTCTGGTGGTAGACGATTTCCCGACCATGCGTCGGATCGTTCGCAGTCTGCTCAAGGAGCTCGGGTACACCAACGTCGAGGAGGCCGAGGACGGCCAGGATGCCTTGAGCAAACTGCGCTCCGGCAGCTTCGAGTTCGTGGTATCCGACTGGAACATGCCCAACCTCGATGGCCTGGAGATGCTCAAGCAGATTCGCGCCGATGATGCCCTCAAGGACCTGCCGGTGCTGATGGTGACTGCCGAGGCCAAGAAGGAGAACATCATCGCAGCCGCTCAGGCCGGCGCCAGCGGCTACGTGGTCAAGCCATTCACCGCTGCCACCCTGGAAGAGAAGCTCAACAAGATATTCGAGAAACTGGGCAAGTGATGCTGGCGGCGCTGCCCGCCGGTTTACAGGAGACGACACGATGAGCGCAAACGAGCAGCCAGACGAGGCCCAGCAGTCAGGCGGCGAGGATCTGGTGCAGCGTATCGGTCAGCTGACACGCATGCTGAGGGAGAACATGCGCGAGCTGGGGCTGGACAAGGAGATCGAGAAGGCGGCCGACGCCATTCCCGACGCCCGGGACCGGCTGAGCTACGTTGCCACGATGACCGAGCAGGCGGCCGACCGGGCACTGAACGCCATCGACCGCGCCCAGCCGCTTCAGGATTCGCTGAGCGAGCGGGCCGAAGCGCTGGACAAGCGCTGGGCGGCTTGGTTCGCCGAGCCCCTGGAGCTCGATCAGGCCCGCGAACTGGTCACCGAGACCCGCGCCTATCTGGGGGAGGTGCCGGACAAGACCCAGGCTACCCAGAAGGAACTGCTCGAGATCATGATGGCCCAGGACTTTCAGGACCTGACCGGCCAGGTGATCAAGAAGATGATGGACGTCATCCGCGAGATCGAGCATCAGCTGGTCCAGGTGCTGATCGACAATGTGCCCGATGAGCAGGGGCGAGAATCCATGCAGCGCAAGGCCAACGACCAGTGGGAGAATGACGCCCGTCGGCGTGAAGAGGGGCTGCTCAACGGCCCTCAGATCAAACCCGAAGGGGCCGATACGGTGGCCAACCAGGATCAGGTCGATGACCTGCTCGATCAGCTAGGCTTCTAACGCGTTCGCGCCCCTTGCCCAGAACGCGCTTCGGCGCCGATGCTCATGGTCGATAAGGCCACGATCATCGGCGCTTTTTGGCGTATTACCCCTACCCGCATACCGCCACAATGGCCACTGTGCACCCGAATGCCCGGTAGCTGGCCATGGCCGACGAGAGCAGTGATCAGGAAAAGACAGAAGAGGCCACGCCACGACGCCTGCAGAAGTCCCGCGAAGAGGGGCAGGTTGCGCGATCCCGCGAGCTGACCACCTTCATGCTGCTGCTGGGCGGCGTCGTGGGCTTCTGGACCATGGGCGCCATGCTCTACGATCAGCTGGGGCTGGTGATGGAGCAGGCCTTTCTGTTCGAGCGGCAGCAGGCCTTCGAAACGGCCCCAATGCTGAGTAACGTCCTGGAGCTTGCCGAGCGCACGCTGCTGACCATGCTGCCGCTGTTTCTGCTGCTGGCGGTCATCGCGCTGGTGGCGCCGGCAATGTTGGGAGGCTGGCTGATTTCGGCCAAGTCGCTCAAGCCGCAGCTGTCCAAGCTCAACCCCATGAAGGGGCTCAAGCGCATCTTCGGCGTCCAGGCGCTTGCCGAGCTGGCCAAGGCGATCGCCAAGTCGTTTCTGGTTGGCGGGGTGGGCATGTCGTTTCTGTATCTCAATCGCGGCGAGTACCTGTCCCTGCTGGACCAGCCGACGACCCAGGCACTGGCGCGTGCGCTGATGCTGGCCGCTCAGGCCTGCGGGCTGATGGTGCTGACGCTGATCGTGGTGATTCTGATCGACGTGCCGTACCAGCTATGGAGCCACGCCAAGAAGCTGCGCATGACCAAGGATGAGGTCAAGCGGGAACACAAGGAGTCCGAAGGTGATCCCCATGTCAAGGCACGCATTCGTCAGCAGCAGCAGGCCATGGCGAGAGGGCGCATGATGAGCCAGGTCCCCGAGGCCGATGTGATCATCACCAACCCGACGCACTACGCCGTGGCGTTGAAGTACGAGGAGGGCGGTATGGCCGCCCCTAGGGTAATCGCCAAGGGGGCCGATGCCGTGGCCGGGCGAATTCGAGAGCTTGGCCGTGAGTCGGGGGTGCCGCTACTGGAAGCCGCCCCCTTGGCTCGGGCGCTTTACCACCATGTGGATCTCGATGCCGAGATTCCACTTGATCTGTATACCGCGGTGGCGGAGGTGCTGGCCTGGGCCTTCCGTCTCAAGCATGTGACGCAAGAGGGAGGAGAGGTGCCACCAACGCCCGAGAATCTGACGGTACCGCCTTCCATGGCGGCGCCGGGCGATGCCAACGTCGCCGACGCGGATGAGACGCGCGGGGCACGCCAATGAAATCGCTCAGCCACTTTTTGGGGCGCACCGACTGGATGGGTGACGCGCGCATGAAGCTGCTGGCAGGGCCGGTCTTGATCCTGATGATCCTGGCCATGATGATCCTGCCGCTGCCACCCTTTGCGCTGGATATGCTCTTCACCTTCAATATCGCCCTGGCGGTGATGGTGCTGCTGGTGAGCATGTTTACCCAGAAGCCGCTCGATTTTGCCGCCTTCCCCGCGGTACTGCTGTTCACCACCCTGCTGCGGCTGTCGCTCAACGTCGCCTCCACCCGGGTCATCCTCATGGAGGGCCACGGTGGGGGCGATTCGGCAGGCAAGGTCATCGAGGCCTTCGGCCAGTTCCTGGTGGGCGGCAACTTCGCCGTGGGCCTGGTGGTCTTCTTGATCCTGGTGATCATCAACTTCATGGTCATCACCAAGGGGGCGGGGCGCATTGCCGAGGTCGGTGCACGCTTCATGCTCGACGCCATGCCGGGTAAGCAGATGGCCATCGACGCCGATCTCAATGCCGGGCTCATAGGCGAAGACGAAGCCCGCAAACGGCGTGGGGAAGTGGCCCAGGAGGCCGATTTCTACGGCTCCATGGATGGCGCCAGCAAGTTCGTGCGCGGCGATGCCATGGCCGGCCTGGTGATCATGGTCGTCAACGTTATTGGCGGGCTTTTGATCGGCATGCTGCAGCACGGCATGGACTTCGGCGATGCCGCCCGCACCTACACGCTGATGACCATCGGCGACGGCCTGGTGGCGCAGATTCCCGCCCTGGTGATCTCGACGGCGGCCGGTGTCACGGTTTCCCGCGTGAATACCGATCAGGATGTCGGCCAGCAGATGATCAGCCAGCTGTTCGTCAACCCCCAGGTGATGATTCTGGCGGCGCTGGTAATGGGCATGCTGGGGATGGTCCCGGGCATGCCGAACCTGGTCTTCCTGCTCTTTACCGGGCTGCTTGCCGGGCTGGCCTGGGCGCTGATGCGGCAGAAGGAGCAGCGGCTGGTGGCCGAGGAGATCGCCGCTGAGCCGCCACCACCACCCGCGGCGCCGGAAGCGAGCTGGGACGATGTCCAACTGGTGGATACTCTGGGCCTGGAAGTGGGGCATCGGCTGATCCCGCTGGTGGATCAGCGCCAGCAAGGGGAACTGCTCGGGCGCATCAAGAGCGTGCGCAAGAAGTTTGCCCAGGAGGTGGGCTTCTTGCCGCCGGTCGTGCATATCCGCGATAACCTGGAGCTGGGCGCCAACACTTATGTGATCACTCTCAAGGGTGCCGAGATCGGCCGCGCCGATGCCTTCCCAGGGCAGTGGCTGGCCATCGACCCCGGCCAGGTGACCGGCCAACTGCAGGGCACGCCCACCGAGGATCCGGCCTTCGGCCTGCCGGCGGTATGGGTGGATAGCGGTCAGCGGGAGCACGCCCAGGTCTACGGCTACACCGTGGTGGATGCCGGCACTGTGGTGGCCACCCATCTCAACCATCTGCTGCACCGTCATGCCGCTGAGATGCTGGGGCGCGCCGAGGTACAGAAGCTGCTCGACAAGCTCGGCGAGGAGCAGAAGTCACTGGTCGAGGACGTGGTGCCCAAGCTGGTCAGCCTGACGGCGCTGCAGCGCATCCTGCAGAACCTGCTCGACGAGGATGTCTCGATTCGCGACATGCGCACCATTCTCGATACTCTGGCCGAGTACGCGCCGCAGCAGCAGGACCCCAACGAGCTGACCGCCCTGGTGCGTGTCAGCCTGGGCCGGGCGATTACCCAGCAGTGGTTCCCGGGACAGGATACGTTGAACGTGATCGGCTTGGAGGCACAGCTCGAGCAGGTGCTGATGCAGGCCATGAACGGCAACGGTGCTCTGGAACCCGGGCTCGCCGAGACGCTGATGACCCAGGCCGAGCAGGCCCTGGCACGGCATGAGGCCAGCGGTGAACCGCCGGTGCTGGTGGTGCAGCACAGCCTGCGCCCGCTGCTGTCGCGCTTCCTGCGCCGGCGACTGCGCCACCTGGTGGTGATGTCCCAGGCGGAAATTCCCGATGACCGAACCCTGCGTGTCACCACACTGGTTGGTGGGCGTTAGACATGGCAGGTCGACATGAGTGGGAGATCGATAAGCGATGAGCGTCATGCGTTTCGTAGGAGCCAACAGCCGGGATGCCATGCGCCAGGTACGCGAGGCGCTGGGCGATGAAGCGCTGATCCTGGCCAACCGCCGGGTCGACGAAGGCGTCGAGATCCTGGCCATGACGGAATCTGCGGCCGATGCCGCTACGCCGCCGCCACAAGCATCGCCGTCGAGGCAGCTTCGCGAGGCGCCCACATCATCGGTGCCTGGATTGCCAGCCTCGGGACAGGAATCGTCGGACGCCGATGCTTCGTCTACGTCAGCTGCGCCCGGTGGGTTCGAGGCGATGAGCGCTCGCCTGCTCGAGGAAATGCGCGATATGCGCACCCTGCTGGCCCGAGAGCAGAATAACCGAACCACCGTCAGCGGTGGCCTGCGTGAGAGGCTTCAGCAGGTACTGCTGGAAGCCGGTTTTCACCTCGAGCTGGCCCAGGAGGTGCTCGCCACGTTGCCTGACGAGCTGGGGACGCTTGAGACAGTGGACGAGCGGGCCATGGCCTGGCTGCATCGCCAGCTGCAGATGCGGCTGAAGGGGCCCGCGGATGAGTCGACGTTCTTGGATCGCACCGGCATCGTCGCCCTGATCGGCCCTACCGGGGTAGGCAAGACCACCACCACCGCGAAGCTTGCCGCCCGCTATGTGCGTCGCCACGGCACCCGGCCGGTGGCGCTGGTGACCACCGACAGTTTTCGTATCGGCGCCCATGAGCAGCTGCGCATCTATGCGCGGCTGCTTGACGTGCCGATGTACGCTCTCAACGCCGACCAGCCGGTTTCTGACCTCCTGGAGCGTATGCGCGGCAAGTCCTGGGTGATCATCGATACCGTAGGGATGAGTCAGCGCGACCAGCGAGTCATCGAACAGGTGGCACACCTGCGCGGTGGTGAGTCCCCGGTACGTCTGGTGCTGGCCCTCAACGCGGCCAGCCAGGTCGAGACCCTGGAAGAGGTGGTGCTTCGCTACCGCCAGGCAGCTCAGGCCGCGGGCGCTGAGCTGACGGACTGCGTGATCACCAAGCAGGACGAGGCAGGGCGGCTGGGTCCGGTGCTGGATATCATTATGCGCCACGGGCTGCGCCTGCTGTTCGTCTCCCATGGTCAGCGAGTGCCGGAAGACATGTCGGTGGCCGAGCCGGACGCGCTGATTGCCCAGGCCCTGGAGAGCCGTGTGCCCATGGCGACAGAGGCGCCGGCTGTGCCGAGCAACGAGCCTTCAGGGCTTTCGCGCAGTCTGCTGGGCCAGGGACGTCGGCTGGCAACGACCCTCAAAGCGTTGCACCAGCGTCTGGATGGCTTTGGTGAGCTTGAAGCGGTGTGGGATCTGCTGGGGCTGCCGACCTCGGTGCAGGAGTCGCGTCTCGAGGCGCTGCTCGCCGCCTATCCGGCCCACGGCCAGGCGCTTGGGATGCTCTGGGGCGATCGCCGGGGAATCAAGGGAGAGCACTGGTCGATGCCCGATGTGGCGCTCAACCCCGATGGCCATTGGCTGGCGCTGCCGCTGCTTCAGCATCGCCAAGTGGCAGGGCAGCAAGCCAGATTCGAGGACATGCTATATCGACTCGGGATCAGCGTGCATCTGCTGGTCGGACTTCCCGACGCAGGGGCCTGCCGCTGGCTGGAGCAGCGGCAGCTCACCTGGTCGAGCCTGGTTCGCGGCAGCCAGCGGGTCGATCATGCCGGGGAACGCCAGTCGCTGTCGGCCCTTAAGGAACTGGCCGAGCCGCTGGACGAGACAGGCTGTCGCTTCCGCGGCGCGCCGGCGCGGTTGGCGCTGGAGACCTTGCCGGTGGCGTTGACTCCTAAGGGCAATCGGCGCGATGCCGAACTGATGCCGGCTCAGGCCTGGTTCGGCAGCTTGCGCGATGCCGAAAGCGGCAGAGCGTTGGCAACTCGGTACTGGTTGACGCCTGGGAGATTAGGGCGGGAGCCCGCTGCGCTTCTGCTTTCACAGCTTCAGGGCGATGCCTTGCCGCAGCTGACCCGGCGGGCCTGGCAGCGACTCGACCCGCGCGAGCTGGGCGAGCTGCGCCCGGATGTGCGGCTGCTGCTTGCCAGTGGCCTGGCGGCCGTGGCGGTGCATCTGGATCTGGCCGATGATGAGCCGGCCATGGATCTGCGAGCCGAGCTGCTGGGGCTTACGGGAGGGCGTCGTCGGCGGCGCGACGTGGCGCTGCTCGAGGCGCTGGTACAACTTTTCCTGGTGCGCGATGCCATTCGTCACTTGGGGCTCGGTGAGCAGGAGACAGGGTAAATGGGTATGGATCAGGCCGCAGGCTTGCGTCAGTGGGCTTCCAGCACGGGACAGGCCGGTTCGGCAGACCAGTGCCCCTTGCATGTTGCAGAGGCATTGTTGGAGCTGGCATCTGGCTTGCCTAATGAACGGCCACCGACGTCGCGCGCGCCGCAGCATGGAAAGGCATCAGGCAGCACAGCGTCTAGCAACACAGTGACTAGTCGAACCGATGGCTCGATTACCCTCATGGTGGTAGGGCTGCCAGGCAGAGCCGAGCGATACACGCAGCGAGTCCATGACCTTTTGGAAGCGTGGGCAGAAGAAGGGCGGCAATGGGTAGGGGATCCTAGAGCCTGGCGCGTTGTGGCGCTGGGCGTGGACAGCCCCCATCTGCCGCTGCTGGCGGAGCAGCAGCCGCGCTGGGCGCTTTGGGTTGACAGTGACCCTGAAGCTTTTCGGCGTGCCTATCGGGTGCTCAAGCAGGTGGCGGAGGTGGGGGGGCCGCAGCGATTGCTGGTCGTGCATCCGCCGGATATCGGACGTCAGGGGCTGCTCGACAACCTGCGCAGCGCGGCGTGGCACTATCTGGGAATCGAGCTGCTGGTGCTGGCGAGATGATACCTCCTGGACGTCTCACGAGGCGGCCTTGGGCTGTGCTGGCGAGTTGGGTGCTGGTAGGTGGTCTGATGATTGGCGACCTGGCAACGACCACTGCCTTGGCGGCGGGTAGCTGGGTGGCTACGGCGCCGGCTGTGCACGTCTCGATGGTAGATCGACCGGCGAGGTCGGCCGACCTCATTGCGCCAGCTCCGGAGCTTGCTCATGGACAGCAAATCGGGCGACTTAGCTGGCAGTACCGGCTGCCTCCTGGTGAGGATGTGCAGGCCTGGTTGTGTCACCCGGGGCGCTGCGTGTCACTGCCGGGCCAGCGCGGCCAGACCGAGGCGCTGGCGGGGCTGCCGGCCGATGTGCCGCTGCATTTTCGCTTTGCGCTGCTCGATCGTCGACAGCGCGCCATAACGCTGCAGGGGCTGCAGGTGATCGTCAATCATCGGCAGCCACCGGCAAGGCAGCCATAGAAACAGTTCTTCGCACTTTAGCGTGAACATGTTGGGCAGGTTTTATGGTGGGAGGCCGGCTCTGCCGGGCGAAGGCGCCGTCGAACCGGAGCTGAAGTCGAGGCGTCGAACCGTCCCTCCCACAGAGCCAGTTCACGCCAGTCTGCGAAGAGTCATAAAAACCGGATGACCGCTTATGAATGGGACTGACGGCTGCGAGACGACTGCATGTACACAGCACGAGGCAAGATAAATCAGCGCGACCTGCTCGATGAGTACCTGCCGCTGGTGAGGCGCCAGGCGCTGTCGCTGCAGGTGAGACTGCCGGCGAGTATCGAGCTCGATGACCTGATTCAGGCCGGGATGGTGGGGCTGCTCGAGGCACTGGGGCGCTACGATGCGGCCCAGGGAGCCAGCTTTGCCACCTTCGCCAGCCAGCGAATACGCGGCGCTATGCTCGATGAGCTGCGTAGCCGCGACTGGCTGCCGCGCAGCGTACGCCGAAATGCCAGGGCCGTGGATGAAACCGTGAGACGGCTGGAGCAGCAGCTGGGGCGACCCGCCGAAGAGACAGAGATCGCCGCCGAACTGGACATGAGTCTTGAGGAGTATCACCAGCTGCTCAACGACACCAACAGCGGCCACCTGCTGCCCTTCGAGGCGCTGCTCGAGGAGGGGGTGGAGCCTGGGATAGTGGACAGCGCTGCCGATACCCCTTTCAATCAGCTGATCGATGAGCAGAAGCGACAGCAGCTGGTAGCCGGCATCGAGGCGCTACCCGAGAGAGAAAAACTCCTGATGGCGCTCTACTACCAGGAAGAGCTCAACCTCAAGGAGATCGGGGCTGTACTGGGGGTCACCGAGTCCCGGGTCTGCCAGCTGCATAGCCAAGCGGTCAGCCGGCTTCGGGCGCGGCTGGCTGGCAGCGATTGACGGAAGATTTTTTCTTAAAGATGGCCCATCAGCGAGCGCGTGCTCTCCAGGGCCTCCAGATAGCACTGGTGCAGCCGATCAGGCGGGGTCTGTGAGTCGGATGCCTCCAGCTGGCGCTCATGGTCTTCGCACAGTTTCAGCACCGCCCCCAGCGCCCCTTCGCGGCGTCTCAGCGCCCGAAGGATCGGCTGGCTCAGCGGTAGTTGCTCGAGCAGGGTGTCGCGGTCCTCTTCCAACAGCGCATCCATCAGCGAGAACAGTCCGGTGGTGAAGGCGTCCTCGGCGTCGAGCTCGGCAAATGGGACCGCGAGGTTACGGCACATGAAGGCGCGCTGCAGCGCCATGCGCAGCACGATCCGCGACGAGGGCTGAAGGCTTGCCAGGGTCAGGGTAAGGATCAGTCGACGCAGCTCGATCTGGCCGAGCAGCTGCATGCCGCGTGCTAGATCGGCCTCCTTGCCGCCGCGATTGAAATAGCTCGAGTTGGCCCGGCGCAGAATCGCCACGTGCAGATGCGGCATTTGCACGACCAGCTCTTGCAGTGTCTTCAGGTCGGTATCGTGGTCGTAGAGGGCCCGGATCAGGCGGATCTGCGCGGCTCGGTTGCCGTGTCGGCCCCTCGGGCGCGCGGCGATGAAGCTGGGGCGCGCCAGGTAGTCGCCGTTGTAGAAGTGGCAACCCATCTGGCGGTAACGTGCCAGCTCCTCGGGGTTGCGGATGTTTTCCACCAGCAGCTTGATCTTGCGCTGGGGAAGCGGTGCCAGGAGGTCGGGGCCGAGCTCGTCGGGAGAGATCAGCGTGATGATATCGGCTCGGGGCAGCAGCGCCTCGGGATCCTGCTTCAGCAGGCGGGCGGGAACCACCACGCGATAGCCGCGCTCGCGGACCTCGTCCAGTCGACCCAGCAGGGTGTCGGTCACCCGCTCGGCGTCGGCAATGCCAATCGCCATGCGCGGTGCCGGGGTGGGCAGCAGCTCCGGGCGATCCAGCCACTGGCTCGGCAGGGTGACGAATAGCGTGCGGTTGCCCAGCAGGCCGGCATCGCCCAGCTCATAGACGGCGCTGGCCAGAGCGCGCGCCGTGGCCGCCATGGTGTCGTCCCCTTCCGAATCCTGCTGCTGCCGATAGTCGACACGATCCGCCACGTGCCGATGATCGGCATCGTGGATGGGGTGAAGGGCGATGGTGCAAGGGTCGATCTCGAGCGGTTCGGTCATGCTTTGCTGCCTCCCTGCCGGTGCATATGTGACCAGATAGATCGCATGATACGGGATGCTGGCCAAGGCGTCCCCACCGAACGGCGTCAATCGCCCCACTCATCGCGGTGGCGGAATCCGCCGGATGATGCGGCCTGCCCGTTAGGGGGCATCGGGGGCGGCGAGCGCTTCGCGCAGCGCTTGCAGTTTGGGCACCAGGCCGGTGGCCAAGGCTTCGAATTGCGGGCGGGCATAGTAGAAGCCCTGCTGATGGGGCAGGCCGTTGCGTCCCAGCCACAGGGCTTCTTCCCGGGTTTCGACGCCTTCGGCGATCATGTCGATGGCAAGCGTCTGGCCGAGGCCGGCCAGGGAGCGAAGAATCGCCTGGCGCCGCGGGTCCTGGTCGCAGCCCATGATCAGGACGCGGTCCAGCTTGAGCCGGTCGGGACGCAGTTCGGTGAGCAGGTCCAGGTTGGCATAGCCGTTGCCGAAGTCGTCCAGGGCGGTGGCAAAGCCCATCTCGCGATAGGCTTCGATGATGCGCTGCAGATGGCGCTGGTCCTGCACCTTCTCGGTTTCGGTAATCTCGAAGACCAGCCGCTGGGTGGGCCAGCCGACCTGCTCGGAGATCGCCAGGGTGGCCTGGATGCAGGCTTCGGGCTCGTAAACCGCATTGGGCAGAAAGTTGATCGACAGGGCTTCCTGCATCTCCAGCCGGCTGGCCAGCTCGATGGCCCTTACCCGGCAGGCCTGGTCGAAGCGGTAGAGCAGCTCGGGAGTGACCTGCGACAGGATGCTGAAGGCCGACTCGCCGGCAGGGCCGCGAACCAGGGCCTCGTGGGTGGTCACCCGGGCCGAGGTCAGATCGACGATCGGCTGAAAGGCCATGGTGAAATCGAACGGCAGCGCACCGTCACAACGGGCACATTTACCCTTCACTTCAGCGCATTGGCGCATGGTGTCTCCTTGTATGCTCGAGACTGGTCTGTTCTCTTGTTATCGGCCGTTGCCGAAGTGACTTGAGGCTGAGTGAGGATTTCGCCTCAAGTTTTGGTCGCTTCGGCCGATGACATGGATCAAGACTCGACCGAGCCCCGCAGTCAGGAGCCCTAGATGAATCCATCCACGATTATCGGCATGCTGGCAAGCATCGTTCTGCTGGTCAGCGTGCTGTTCTTCACCGCCGAGTCGCCGCAGAGTTTCATGAACCTGCCCGGCCTTGCCATCGTCCTGGCCGGCACCATGGCCGCCACCTTCATCAGCTATCCGCTGAGGGAAGTGCTGCGCGTGGTGCGCCTGGTGGGACTGGTCTTTCGCCGTGAAAACACCTACACCCGCGACGACATCAAGGAGCTGGTGGATATGTCGCGACTGTGGTTCAAAGGGGATGTCAGGGCGGTGGAGGAGGCCCTGGAGAAGACCCGCAACCCCTTCCTGCGTACTGGCATCCAGCTGGTGATCGCCAACACCAAGGAGCAGGAAATCTTCGATCTGCTGCGCTGGCGGATCGCCCGGCTCAAGGCGCGTGAGCACGCCGAGGCACAGATCTTTCGCACCATGGCGACCTATGCGCCGGCCTTCGGCATGATCGGCACCCTGGTGGGCCTGGTGAACATGCTGGAGGTGATGGAGGCGGGGGATCTCCACGTCATCGGCCCGCGCATGGCGGTGGCCCTGTTGACCACCTTTTACGGCATCCTGCTGGCCAATCTGGTGTTCAAGCCCATCGCGGTGAAATTGGAGCGGCGTACCGAGGAGCGCCTGATCGCCATGAACATGGTGCTCGAGGGTATCTCCCTGATCACCAAGCGGCGCCTGCCCTCCTTCATCGAGGAGACGCTCAACTCCTTCGTGGCCAACTACCACGATGAGATTCGCGATCCCGCCGCCGGCCGCCGCGATCCTGACGAGGCCGGGCAGAATGCTTGATCGTACGACCCGCGACACCCTTCAACCCATGTCCGGAGACGGTGATGGGGAGGGGTGGCTGATGAGCTACCTGGACGTGCTGACCCTGTTGATCACCCTGTTCGTGCTGCTGGTCTCGATGATGGGAAATGGCATGGCCACCCACGGGGGCCAGCACGGCGGGGTGGCCGATCAGCAGATCACCCCGGAAGCGCAGCTTGCCGCGATGGTGGTGGCCGGGCGTCTATCGCCGGGGATCCAGCCGCGCCACGACGGGCTGCAGCCACGTTTTTCCGGACTCAATATCGAGGGGGTCAGCGTCGATCAGGGGCAGCAGGGGATCACCCTGCGCATCGACGACAACCTGCTGTTCGCCAGCGGCCAGGCAGAGCTCACCGCCCAGGGCAGGGAGGTGGTGGCAAGCCTGCGGGAGGTGCTCGACGCCTTCGAAGGGGAGATTTCCGTGGAAGGCCATACCGACAGCATCCCCATCTCTACCGCGCGCTTTCCCTCCAACTGGGAACTCTCCTCGGCGCGCGCCATCGCTGTGCTGCGCCATCTCGATGAGGTGGGGGTGCAGGCCGAACGACTGCGGGCGGTCGGCTATGCCGATACCCGCCCGCTGGAAAGCAATGAGACGGCACAGGGGCGTGCCGCCAACCGTCGTGTGGAGCTGCTGCTGCGACAGGAAGTCGGCGGACCCTAACGGGTCGATTCGACAGCGCGCACTCTCTGAGCGGGGGCTCATTTTTGTTGCAAAGTGACGTACAGCAGCGCCAGAGGCGCTGGTCGGCATGGCAGGCAGGGGGGCTCTACGGGGTACTGCTGTTGAGCCTGCTGACGGCGATGCTCTGGGCGCTCAATGACCGCTATCATCGCGAGCTAGACGGGGCGGGAGACAAGACCCTGGCCCACGGTGAGCTGGTGGCGGAGTGGGCGTCCGGCGCCTTTACCAGTACCGATAATACCCTGAGCGGCCTGGCGAATCTCTTCGCCCTATCGCTCGAGGCGGAGGGGCACCTGGATGACCCGCTGGCCGAGGCGTTCGAGACCCTACTCTCCCAGCGTCAGCGGAGCCTGCCGTTTCTGGATGCGATCGGCATCATCGATCACGCCGGTGACACCCTCTATTCCACCGGCAGCCCGGGGTTTCCCAGTCACGATGCCCGAGAGCGCGCCGTTATCCGCGACTTTCTGCAGGCATCCGAGACCGCTCTGGAAGCGGTCTACTGGGAGCCGGAAGGCGGCGATCATCGCATGCTCTATCTAAGGCGCATTTTCGATGCCGAGGGCCGTTCTACCGGGGTGGCGGTGGCGCGTCTCGATCTCTTCTTCTTCACCCATGCCCTGCAGCGGCTTCAGTTGGGAGAAGGGGAGAGTGTCGCCTTCATCGACAATGACATGCGCCTGATCGCCCGCCGTCCGGGAGTCAGTGGCGTGTCGGCCACCGAGGCGCTGGGCATGGAGGTCGATGCGCCTGCGGTTGCCGAGGTCATCGCCGAGCCCAATGGTCATACGTTCATTCTCACCTCGCCGCTGGATGGTGACCGGCGGGTCTTCGGCATCAGCCGGTTGGAGGGGTTGCCGTTCGCCGTGATCGTGGGCCACAGCGCCGCCGCCGTGCTGGCCGACTGGCGCCAGAAGGTGATGGTGCTGACCCTTGGCTGGTTGACCGTTGCCGTGCTGGGGCTATTTATCCTGCTTCACTACCTGCGACTGTCGCGTACCGAGGCCGAGCTGTACCTCAGCGAGCAGCGGCTGTGGGAGATCAACCGTTCGCTGCAGGCCGAGCTGCGTATTGCCGACATGGCCTTTGAAACTCACCTGGGCATGTTCATTACCGATGCTCAGGGGACGATTCAGAAGGCCAACGCTACCTTCGAGACGATCACCGGCTATAGCGAACAGGAGGTGCTAGGCCAGAATCCTCGGCTGCTCAACTCGGGACGCCATGACAGCGACTTCTACCGCAAGATGTGGGAGACCATTCATGCACAAGGCAGCTGGCAGGGCGAGGTGTGGAACCGGCGCAAGAACGGTGACACCTATCCGCAGTGGGTCACCATTAGCGCCGTCAAATCGGCATCCGGCGAGATCACCCACTATGTGGCCACGCTCAGCGACATGACGCTGCGCCGCGCCGCCGAGCAGGAAGCCCACCGACTCTCCTTCTATGACCCGCTGACGGGGCTGCCCAACCGGCGCATGATGCTCGACCGGGCCGACCGGGCGATTCAACAGGCGCAGAGAAGCGAACATCAGGGAGCCCTGATGTTCATCGATCTGGACGGTTTCAAGCAGATCAACGATAGCCTGGGGCATCGACAGGGCGATGAACTGCTGCAGCAGGTGGCTGACCGGATTGCCGAGATGAGTCGGGAGTCGGATCTGGTGGCTCGGCTGGGCGGGGACGAGTTCGCGGTGCTGCTCGAAGGGCTAGGCGTCTCCATTGATGAGGCCTCGGCGCTGGTTGAGCGTGTCGCCAGCAAGCTGCTGGGCGCCCTTGCCGAGCCGTTCCGTCTGGGGGAGGATCGCTACCAGCTCTCCGGCAGCATTGGCATTACCTTGCTGGGTGACGGCACACACAGCGCCGAGGAGAGCCTGCAGCAGGCGGAGATGGCCATGTATCAGGCCAAGCAGGCCGGGCGCAACGCCCTGCGTTTCTTCGACCCCGTGATGCAGGCGGTGGCGGTGCGCCGCGCCATGCTCGAGAGCGACCTGCGTCAGGCCGTGGCGCGTCAGCAGCTGCGGCTCTTCTATCAGCCCCAGGTGGACGATCGGCAGCGGGTCACCGGCGTCGAGGCGCTGCTGCGCTGGGAACATCCGGATCACGGCATGGTGCCGCCGGGCGATTTCATCCCCGTGGCGGAGGAGAGCTATCTGATCGTGTCGATTGGCGCCTGGGTGCTGGAGACTGCTTGCCGTCAGCTGGCTCGCTGGTCGCTAGATTCCGACAAGGCCGGGCTGACCATGGCGGTCAATATCAGCCCGCATCAGTTCCAGCAGCCCGACTTCGTGGCCGACCTGGAGGCAATCCTGTCGAGCACCGGCGCCAGGCCCGAGCGCCTCAAGCTGGAGCTCACCGAGTCGGTCTTCATGGAGGAGCCGGATCTCGCCAAGGCAACCATGCACCGGCTCAGGGCGATGGGCATCCGCTTCTCGCTGGACGATTTCGGTACCGGCTACTCGTCGCTTTCCTACCTCAACCGGCTGCCGCTGGATCAGCTCAAGATCGATCAGTCGTTCGTCCGGACCCTCTTCGAGGACCCGGCGAACCAGGTGATCTCTGCCTCCATCGTGAGCCTGGGCAGCAACTTGGGGCTGGAGGTGATCGCCGAGGGGGTGGAGACCCAGGCCCATCAAGACTGGCTGGCCGAGCACGGCTGCCGGGCGTATCAGGGCTACCTGTATGCTCGCCCGCTACCCATCGAGGCGCTCACCGAGCTGCTGGAGAGCTCGACCTGCGCCGCCGGACGCTGATCCGGCGACGCCGTCGGCGGATCAGTCCTCGATGCGGCCGAGCAGCAGGAACTCGATCAGCGCCTTCTGGGCGTGCAGGCGATTGCCGGCCTCCTGCCAGACCACCGCGCGGGGATCATCGAGCAGTGTTTCGCTGATCTCTTCTCCGCGGTGGGCCGGCAGGCAGTGCAGGAAGAGGGCGTCGGCCTTGGCGCGGTCGAGCAGCGCCTCGGTGACCTGAAAGCCGGCGAAGTCGGCCTCGCGCTTGGCCTGCTCCTCCTCCTGGCCCATGGAGGCCCAGACGTCGGTGGTCACCAGGTCGGCGCCGCTCACCGCTTCGGCAGGGTCGCGAACGATGCTGGCCCGGTCATCGGCGGCCTCGAGGATATCCTGGCGCGGCTCGTAGCCTTCCGGGCAGCAGATGCGCAGGTGGAAATCGAACTGGCGTGCGGCGTTGATCCAGGAGTGGCACATGTTGTTGCCGTCCCCAATCCAGACCGCGGTGCGCCCCTTGACGCTGCCGCGCAGCTCGGTCCAGGTCATGACATCGGCCAGCAGCTGGCAGGGATGGTAGTCGTCGGTCAGCGCGTTGATCACCGGCACCGCGCTGGCGGCGGCGTAGCGCTCCAGGCCTTCGTGGGAGAAGGTCCGGATCATCACGATGTCGACCATTTCCGCCAGCACGCGAGCGGTGTCTTCGATCGGCTCACCGCGGCCAAGCTGAGTGTCGCGCGGCGAGAGGAACAGCGCATGGCCGCCGAACTGGGCCATGGCGGTCTCGAAGGAGACCCGGGTGCGGGTCGACGACTTCTCGAAGATCATCGCCAGGGTGCGGTTGGTGAAGGGCGAGTAGCTCGGTCCCTGGGTCCGCAGGCGGTTCTTGATCGTGATGGCCCGCTGGATCAGGTAGTCGAGTTCGTTGGTATTCAGGTCCAGCAGGGTCAGAAAATGGCGTGTCGCCATGAGGGATCTCTCCGCGCGAAAAAACCCCCATCCTAGCCAGGCGCCGGGGGATGCGCAATGCGCCCGGCATCAGTAGAATGATGGCCAACAGCAAAGGCTGAGCGCCGTGCTCGGGTATTGGTCCGGCGGCCTCGGCGTCCACGTGACCCAACAGGGAGCGCACATGAGCACCACCATCGAGAACATCCAGCGTCAGATCGGCGAAAACCCCATCCTTATCTACATGAAGGGCACGCCGCAGCTGCCGCAGTGCGGTTTTTCCGCCCAGACCGTCCAGGCCCTGATGTCCTGCGGCGAGCGCTTCGCCTTCGTCAACGTGCTGGACAATCCCGATATCCGCGCCGAGCTGCCCAAGTACGCCAACTGGCCCACCTTCCCGCAGCTGTGGGTCGAGGGCGAGCTGGTGGGCGGCTGCGATATCGTCGCGGAGATGCACCAGAGCGGCGAGCTCGAGAAGCTGATCAAGGAAACCGCCGCCAAGCACAAGGACGACGCTTGAGCCGGGCTTCGCCCGGCGCATCGAGCGGTAAGCGATAGGCGCTACGAAGCAGGCCCGCCAGAGAGATGGCGGGCCTGCTTCGTTCAGGGGGGCAGCAAAGGCTCTTTTTCTTTGTTCATCGCACTTTAGCGTGAACATGTTTGGCAGGTTTTATAGTGGGAGGCCGGCTCAGCCGGCGGTTCGACGCTTCGACGAAGGCGCCCCATGGGTAGCGCTGCGCGCTACTTCGCGATCCGAAGCTCCCTCCCACATAGCCTGTTTGACTTAACCCCTCGCACCTCGCCCCTAGGCCTCCTCCATCCCCTGCTCGCGCTGGGCCAGCGCCCAGCCGCCAAGATCCTTGTAGCGGTTGACGATGGCGCAGAACAGCTCCGCGGTGCGTTCGGTATCGTAGCGGGCGGAGTGGGCTTCCTGGTTGTCGAAGGCAATGCCGGCGGCGCGGCAGGCCCGGGCCAGCACCGTCTGGCCGTAGACCAGCCCGGACAGGCTGGCGGTGTCGAAGCTGGAGAAGGGGTGAAAGGGGTTGCGCTTGATGCCGCAGCGCGCCACGGCGGCATTCAGAAAACCGTGATCGAAGGCGGCGTTGTGTCCCACCAGCACCGCCCGGGTGCAGCCGTGAGCCTTGATCGACTTGCGTACCGGCCGGAAGATTTCGCCCAGGGCTTCCGCCTCGCTCAGGGCGACCCGCTGACGCAGCGGGTCGTCGAGCTTGATGCCGGTGAAGTCCAGCGCCGACTGTTCCACGTTGGCGCCCTCGAAGGGCTTGATATGAAAGGCATAGGTGGCATCGGGCAGAAGATTGCCCTCGGGGTCCATGGTCAGGGTCACGGCGGCGATCTCGAGGATCGCGTCGCGGTCGGCGTTGAAGCCGCCGGTCTCAAGGTCCACCACCACGGGCAGAAAACTGCGGAAGCGCTGGGCCATCAGCTCGCGGGCGATCGCCTCGCTCATTAACCTCTCCTTGCGTATTTCAGTCTCGGTCGCCCCGCCCGGCGGCAGGCCCCAGGCGAATCCGCGCAGTCTAGCAGCTTGGCTGCGGCACGTCCCCCCGCCGGTATTCGCGACGCCGTTGCCACGCTATAATCACCGACCCTAGACGTTCATCACAAGGAGCCCCAGCATGTCCGATGTCAAGAAGGTCGTGCTCGCCTATTCCGGCGGCCTGGACACATCCGTCATCGTCAAGTGGTTGCAGGAAACCTACGACTGCGAGGTCGTGACCTTCACCGCCGACATCGGTCAGGGCGAGGAGGTCGAGCCGGCCCGTGCCAAGGCCGAGGCCCTGGGCGTCAAGGAGATCTACATCGAGGACCTGCGCGAGGAGTTCGTTCGCGACTACGTCTATCCGATGTTCCGCGCCAACACCATCTACGAAGGCGAGTACCTGCTTGGTACCTCCATCGCTCGGCCGCTGATCGCCCGTCGCCTGATCGAGATCGCCAACGAGACCGGCGCCGACGCCATCTCCCACGGGGCCACCGGCAAGGGCAACGACCAGGTCCGCTTCGAGCTGGGGGCCTATGCGCTCAAGCCCGGCGTCAAGGTCATCGCGCCGTGGCGCGAGTGGGACCTGACCTCTCGCGAGAAGCTGATGGCCTACTGCGAGCAGCATGAGATTCCGGTCGATTTCGCCAGCGGCAAGAAGAAGTCACCGTACTCCATGGATGCCAACCTGCTGCACATCTCCTACGAGGGCGGCATCCTCGAGGATCCCTGGGCCGAGGCCGAGGAAGACATGTGGCGCTGGAGCGTGTCGCCGGAAGCCGCGCCAGATACGCCCACCTACGTGGAGCTGACCTATGAGCAGGGCGACATCGTCGCCATCGACGGCAAACCCATGAAGCCCCATGAGGTGCTCGAGACCCTCAACAAGCTGGGCGGTGACAACGGCATCGGCCGGCTCGATATCGTCGAGAACCGCTACGTGGGCATGAAGTCCCGCGGCTGCTACGAGACCCCCGGCGGCACCATCATGCTGCGCGCCCACCGCGCCATCGAGTCGCTCACCCTGGACCGCGAAGAGGCCCATCTCAAGGATGAGCTGATGCCCAAGTACGCTGAGGTGATCTACAACGGCTACTGGTGGAGTCCGGAACGTCGGATGCTGCAGGCCGCCATCGACGAGACCCAGAAGAACGTTTCCGGCGTGGTGCGCATGAAGCTCTACAAGGGCAACGCCACACCGGTGGGGCGCAAGTCCGAGCAGTCGCTGTTCGACGAGTCCATCGCCACCTTCGAGGACGATGCCGGCGCCTACGACCAGAAAGACGCCGAGGGCTTCATCAAGCTCAACGCCCTGCGTCTGCGCATTGCCGCCGGCAAGGGCCGTCAACAGGACTGAGCTGGCATTCCGTCATGTGGGAGGGAGCTTTAGCTCCGGTTCGACGCTTCGACGAAGTCGCGCGCAGCGCTACCCATGGGGCGCCTGCGGCGCCTTCTCCCGGCAGAGCCGGCCTCCCACCATAAAACCTGCCCAACATGTTCACGCTAGAGTGCGAAGAACCCAGTTTTTTCGTCACCTTTCCGGGAGAGGGCCTGTGCTGAAGAAACTATTGTCCGGCTTGTTCGGCGGCGGCGATGACAAGCCGGCATCGCGCCAAGCCGCCGAGCCGGTGGAATACAAGGGCTACCAGATCGTCTCCGAGCCGGAGGAGCAGGGTGGTCAGTTCAGAGTCAGCGGCTGGATTCGCAAGCCGGCCGAGGGGGCGGAGGGCGAGCTGCGCGAGCACCGCTTCGAGCGCTCCGACCTGGTGCCCGGCCGCGAGGCCTGCGACCAGCTGATGATCAGCAAGGCCCAGCGCTATATCGATCAGGTGGGTGACGAGATGTTCAATACCCCCCGCTGAGGGGCATACCGCCCGCTTCCTGTTGGGGGCTATTCATCCTTAGGCGAAGGGAAAGCATCGCGCTGCCGCATTACACTGGGCCGGTACCCGACATCCGGAGCCAGTATGCGCCTGCTGCACCGTGCCTCACCCTGGCGTGACCTCTTTGCCGGCGATGCTCCGCCGGATCCCGCCACACTTCCGCCGCTACTGGCGCCGCTACGCGATGCGCTTGCCGAGTTGGGGCCCGCTCCCAGCCTGGCCCAGTCCCATGCCTGGCAGGGACGATTGGTAGAGGCCCTGGACCGGCTCGACCTGCCGGGTTGGCGGATCAGTCAGCTGATCAGTGATCACAACGACTGGCTCTATCGGCGCGCCATCGAACTCTCGCTCAACGAGATGACCGGGCAGGGGTGGGGCAACCCGCCGGCGGCGTTCTGCGTGCTGACCCTGGGGTCCGCTGCCCGCCATGAGAGTCTGCTGGGGCCAGACCAGGACAACGCCATGATTATCGAGGACTACCCGGACGCGCGGCATACCGAGATCGACGGTTATTTCCAGTCGCTGGGAGAGCGCTTCACCGCCCGACTGGACGAAGCCGGCATTCCCCTGTGCAGCGGCCATGTGATGGCGCGCTGGCCGATGTGGCGCAAGCGCCTGGCGGAGTGGTGCGAGCAGCTGACGCTGTGGAGCGCCGATCGGCGGGTCAAGCGGGTGCAGCAGGCCAATATCCTCTTGGACTTCTCTCCGGTCTTCGGTGAGGCGCGCCTGGCCGAGTCCCTGGGTGGGCATGTGCAGCAGCTGATGCCCGGGGCGGGGCTTTTCCTCGATGAAATGGCCGCACTGCTCGATGAGCTCCCGGTCGCTCTGGACCGCCTGGGGCGGCTCGTCGGTGATGGAGAAGGGGCCCCCCACGATAACGCGCTCAACCTCAAGCGCCAGGGATTGCTGCCGCTGGTGGCCGCCGTGCGGCTGCTGGCGCTGCGCCATGGCGTGCGTGTACCGGATACCCGCTCGCGTCTGGCCGCCCTGGTGGTCGAGGAGGCGCTGTCCAACCGCCAGGCGCAGGCGTTGGCCTCGACCCTGGCGCGGCTGCAGGCGCAGCTGCTGGACGCCCAGCATGTGACCCTCAAGCAGGGGGGCATCCCCGATGGCTGGATCGATATCGCGCGCCTGGAAGAGGACGAACGGCTGCTGATGCGCCACGACATGCAGCAGATTCGTCGTCTGATCAAGCAGGCCAAATCATCGGTGGGGCGGGGCTGAGGCCGCCCCGCCCCTGTCGGTGACAGGCCTTAAAACGCCTCCCACTCCGGCTCGGTCTGGTGTGAGGGCGAGGGTTTGGCAGCGCCGGATTTGACGGTGACTGCCGAGGGAAGCGCGGCAGCGGCTTGCGGGAGCCGCTGGTGTGGGGTGGGTTGGGCATCGGGCGCATCGCCCAGCACAAACTCACTCATCAGGGAATCCAGCTGACGGGCATTGTCGCGCATGGTGGCGGCGAGGCCAGCGTTCTGGCTCACCATGGCAGCGTTCTGCTGGGTCATGGTATCCATCTCCGCCACGGCGGTATTCACCTGCTCGATACCCGAGGTCTGCTCGCGGGCACCGGCGGTGATCTCGCCGATCACATCGGATACCTGGGTGATGCTCTGATGAATCTCGCGCATCCGCTCGGCCACGCCCTTGACGATCTCGCCCCCTTCGCGGGTGTTGGCCACCGAGGCGTCGATCAGTTCGCGGATGTCGTGGGCGGCATCGGCGGAGCGGCTTGCCAGGTTGCGGACTTCCTGGGCCACCACGGCGAAGCCGCGCCCATGCTCGCCGGCCCGGGCGGCCTCCACCGAGGCGTTCAGCGCGAGGATATTGGTCTGGAATGCGATGGAATCGATCAGGCTGATGATCTCGCTGATCTTGCCCGAAGACTCGTTGATGGCGGCCATCTTGGCCTCCATCTCGGCCATGGCCTCGTTGCCCCGCTCGGCGGTGGCGGCGGCATCGGTGGAGAGGCTGTTGGCCTGCTCGGAGGCCTGCGAGGTGTGGGTCACGGTGGAGTGGATCTCCTCCATGGAGGCCGAGGTTTCCTGCAGGTTGGCGGCGGCCTGTTCGGTGCGTGACGAGAGCTCCTGGCTGCCGTCGGCCATTTCATTGGCGCCGGCCAGTACCGTGTGAGCGTTGTGGCGCACTTCCCGCAGGGTCAGCTGCATGCGCTCGACGAAGGCATTGAACTGCTTCGCTAGCTCGCCTACCTCATCCTGACTGTCGACCGGGAGACGGCGGGTCAGATCGCCCTTGCCCTTGGCAATATCGGCCAGGGCCCTGGCGGTTTGGCCAATGGGTTTCAGTGAACGACGGGCTGTCATGCCAACGATGACCAGCAGCGCTGCCAGGATCACGATGCCGGCCAGCAGCAGTGAGCGAAGCAGGCTGTGCGTCACCTGGGTAAAGGCGTGGTTAGGGACCGAGGCCGCCAGCACCCAGTCGGTGCCCTGGATCGGGTTCCAGATCATGGTGACACGCTCTCCCTCGGGTGAACGTACTTCTCCGACGCCCGTCTCGCCGGACAGAAAGTCTCGTCCTAGCGCATTGGCACCTGCGAAGCCGGCGCTGTCGGCCTCGGTGACGTTGAGGTTCATGCGCAGTTCGGGGTCGGGGTGAGCCACGATCATGCCGGTGCTGTCGACCATGTAGCCGTAGCTGCCCTCGCCAACGTTGATCGCCGAGGTGATCTCGGAGACCGCTTCCATGGAGAGAGTAATGCCGATCAGCCCGACACGATTACCTCGGGCATCGAAGAGGGTCTCGGCGATGATGGCGGTAGGCAGGCCGCTTACCAGCGACAGCACCGGGTCGGCCAGCAGGCGGTCGTGGGTGCCGTTGGTCACCAGCTCCTGGAAATAGCCGCGCCCGCTGATATCGGCGGTGGCGCCCGTATGGGTCACCACGTTGCCGTCGGCATCGGCAACGTAGAAGGATTCGATGGTGGCATCGCCAGGAAAGCGCGACTCCAGCCAGGGCAGGTGCGCCTCCACAGGAACCGACTCGACGAGCCGCTCCTCCTTGGCCATGCCGGCCAGCCAGGCGCGATAGCCTTCGATCCAGCGCCCGATTTCATCAGCCCGGGCTTCAACCTGGCGTGCGCTGGTGTTTTCCACCATCGGTGGGATCGCATTGTTGAGCTGGGTGTTGATGATGATCCCAAGGGCAGCAAAGGCCAGCAGCAGCGGTAGGCCGATAGCCCCCAACAGCTTCTGTGTCAGTGTCAAGCGAGATAGTGCGTTCATTATGGACTCTCTGGTTACCGGTTATGCATGACGGAGACATGAGTGGCGTGCCCCAGCAAGGCGATCAGGCAGGGGCAGTCTCTGGAGGCTCTGGCTCAATAGAGTCTCCCATTCATTTCTTGATGAATGCTGTTGTTGTTGAGGCGTGGGCCGAGCGTTCGCTCGGCCTTTCAGGCAGGTTGTTGTTTTCGCGAGTTATGTTGCCTTCGCTTCCTGCTCTATCGGCCGCGACATGAGCTTCTTGAGTCGGTGGGGAAAAAGGATCATCGCACTTTGGTTGAATTCAGTTTTCTGTGCCGCTCTGTTCCGGTGCCATGGGCAGCTCCATCACCAGACAGGCGCCCTTGAGCACCGGGGCGTCTTCGACCCACAGCCGGCCGCCGAGATGGGCCACGATGCCGCGGCTGATTGGCAGGCCCAGTCCGCTGCCCCGAGGACGCCCCTTGGCCTTTCCGGCAGTGCCCCCATAGCGCTTGATCTGATGGAATTTCTCGAAGACCCGCTCGCGCTCTTCTTCGGCGATGCCGGGGCCGTTATCCTCCACGCTGAGGCGATAGTGCTGCTTGTGGGGGGCGAGATGCAGGCGCACTCGCGGGGCGTCGTCGGCGGCGAATTTGCCGGCGTTGTCCAGCAGGTTGATGATCACCTGCTCGAGCCGGTCCGGGTCGCCGATCACCGGCGCTTCCTCCAGCTCGATATCCACCTCCAGCTCGACCCCCCGGTCTTCCTGCAGGCGGTGCACCGCATCCACGCTGTGGCGCGCCAGGGCGACCAGGTCGAGCCGCTGGGGGCTTAGCGTCAGCCGGCCGCTCTCCAGCCGTGCCAGGTCGAGGATCTCCTCGATCAGCCGCGACAGGCGCTGGCTCTCCAACACCACCACGTCGAGGAAATGGATGCGCTTCTCGTCCGGCAGTTCCTTGCCGTCGCGCAGAATCTCGGCGAAGGCGCGGATCGAGGTCAATGGGGTGCGCAGCTCATGGCTGACCATGGCCACGAACTCGTCCTTGAGGCGGTCGAGCTCGCGCAGCCGCTCGTTGGCGGCGCGCAGCTCTTCGCTGGCCTGGGCCAGTTCGCGGGACTGCTGCTCCAGGCGCCGGTTCATCTCCAGCGTCTCGGAAGTGGTGTCGAGGATGCTCAGCACCGACTCCAGATCCAGCGCCTCGCCGCGCACCAGGGAGTTGATCAGCACCCGCGATGAGGCGCTGCCCAGCGCCCCCGCCAGCGCCTGCTCGGCACGGGTGATCAGGTCGGGGGGCGCCGGTCCCGCGTCGTCGAGGCCGGCATCGGGAACATCGGCAAACACCCGGGCGGTGGCGCCTGAGCCCAGGTAGCGATTGAGCAGGCTGCGCAGCTCGCCGCGGGTGGTCTGGCCGTGCCAGAGCGAGGTCTGGATCAGCCCGGGGTGCATCGCCTCGGTGAACAGCGCCGCCTGGGTCTTCTCCACCGGACTTTGCCGGGAGAACAGCGAGACTCCCACCAGCAGCCCCACGTTGGCCATCAGGCTCCACAGCAGCGAGTGGCTATAGATGTCCCACCCTTCCAGGCCGAACAGCGCATAGGGGCGCAGCCAGGCGATGCCCCAGGGACCGAGCTCCAGGAAGGTATCACTGAGCCAGCCCGACTGGGCGAAGCCGGGGATCAGCAGCGTCCAGGCCCACACCAGGGTGCCAGCGATCAGCCCCAGGGCGGCGCCGCGCCGCGTGGCGCCTCGCCAGTAGAGACCGATCAGCATGGCCGGGGCGAACTGGCAGGCGGCGGCGAAGGAGACCAGGCCGATGGTCACCAGGCTGTAGGAGTCGCCGATCAGCGCATGATAGAGATAACCCAGTAGCAGGATCAGCACGATGGCCACCCGGCGGATGCCCAGCAGCCAGCCGGCCAGCTCTCCCTGGGAGCTCAGGTGCAGGCGTTTGGAACGCAGCAGCAGCGGCATCACCAGCTGGTTGCTGACCATGGTGGACAGGGCGATGGTCTCGACGATTACCATGCCGGTGGCCGCTGAGAGCCCGCCGATGAAGACCAGCAGGGGCAGGCCGTCGAGCCCGGCGGAGAGCGGCAGGGTGAGTACGAAGCTGTCTGGGTCGGGGTTGCCGGCGGGCAGCAGCAGGCCGGCCATGGCGATGGGAATCACGAACAGGTTGATGGCCAGCAGATAGAGGGGAAACAGCCAGCTGGCTCGGGTGATATGGCGCTCGTCGACGTTCTCCACCACCAGCACCTGGAACTGACGGGGCAAGGTGATGAAGGCCAGGAAGGCCAGCACCAGCATGCCCACCCAGCCGCTGGCGCCGCCGGGCACCGCCTCGAGGCTCAGCGCGCCGACCAGCTCCGGGGTGGCGGCCACCTGGGCGAAAATGTCGCCGGGACCGTGGAACATGCTGAAGACCACGAAGCCCCCCACCGCCAGGAACGCCAGGAGCTTGACCAGCGACTCGAAGGCGATGGCCGCCACCATGCCTTCGTGACGTTCGCTGGCATCGAGGTGGCGGGTGCCGAATAGGATGATGAAGACCGCCAGCACCAGCGCTACCCAGAATGACTTGTCGACCCAGAAGGTTTCGTCGGCCAGGCTCAGCTCCGGGGCCAGGGGGTAGTTGACCAGCACCGCATGACTGACGGTAATCGCCTTGAGCTGCAGGGCGATGTAGGGGGTGATGCCAATCAGTGCGATCAGCGCCACCAGGGCACCGAGCCCCTGACTCTTGCCGTAGCGGGCGCTGATGAAGTCGGCAATGGAAGTGATGCGCTGGACCTGGGCAATACGCACCATCTTGCGGATCATGAAGGGGGCCATCAGCATGGCCAGGGTCGGGCCAAGGTAGATCAGCAGAAAGCCGGGACCGTACTGGGCCGCGCGGCCGACGCTGCCGTAGAAGGTCCAGGCAGTGCAGTAGACGGCGATGGAAAGCGCGTAGACGGTGGGTGAGCCGATCAGCGAGCGGCCCTGTTCGGCACGGCGGTCGCCCCAGGCGGCGATCACGAACAGCAGGGCCAGGTAGCCGAAGGCGACGGTGATGACGATGGCATCCGTGCGCATCTCGTCACTCTCCCGAGCGGTGTTCGAGCAGCCAGGCTGCCAGGGCGATGACCAGGGCCCAGGTGAAAAAGATGTACAGCGGCAGCCAGGAGAGCCCCGCCTCGGCCGGACGATCCACCACCATCACCATCGGCGGTAGAAAGAGCACCGCGGCTGCCACGATCAGGGCAATCAGCCGCTCCTTGAGGCGCGAGGGGCTCATCATGAGGCGAAGGCGTCCTCCTTGGTCAGGGCGGTGGCCTGCAGTGCCAGGGCCTGCTCCAGGGTCTCGATGCCGCGGGCTTCCAGGCGCGGCAGCAGGGCCAGCCACAGCTCGGCGGTGACACGGGCATCGCCCAGGGCGGTATGCCGCGTCCCCGGCGGGAAGCTGAGGTCGTAGCGCTCGGCCAGGGTATCCAGGTCGTGGCCGTCCAGGCTGTCGTCCAGGGCGCGGGAAATCAGCAGGGTATCCAGCACCGGCATGTCGAAGGTCACCCCGGCCCCCGCCGGCTGCAGGGCCAGCAGGTCGAAGGCCGCATTGTGGGCGAGGATCACCGCATCGCCGATATAGTCGCGGAAGCGCGGCAGGATCACCGGCAGCGGCGGGGCACCGGCTACGTCGGCATCGGTGAGCCCGTGAATGGCGGTGCTGGCGGGGGGGATCGGCTTGCCGGGATCGACGCGCACGTCGAAGACCTCGCTGGCCAGCAGCCGGGCGTTGACGATGCGGCAGGCGCCGATGCTGATCACGGTATCGCCGCGGCGCAGCTCCAGGCCGGTGGTCTCGGTATCGAAGGCCACCACCGGGAGCGAGCGCAGCGGACGCGCGGCCAGCTCGGCGTCCGGCGGCGGCAGGTCGGCGATGCCGAAATCATGGAATTCGGGACGCGGTGGCGCCTGGGTGCGTGGAGCGCCAACCCGCTCCACGGCCGGTAGCGGGAGGCGCAGGCGGGCGTGAATGCCGTCGTCGTCGGCCAGGCTCCAGGCATCGCTGGCGTGCTGGCGCAACAGGTCGCCGACCCGCGGGTTCAGCGGCAGCGCCTCCAGGCGCGATTCGCTCCAAGCGGCCAGCTCGCGCTGGGAGAGCGGCGCGCCGCGCCAGATCAGATCGAGATAGACCCGGCGGTTGCCAAGCAGCATCTCGCCTTCGAAGGCGGGGTTGCCGCTATGCTGCTGGAGGCGCTCGAGCAGTGATTCCAGCAGCACCAGCAGGGCAGGGGCATCGCCCTTGAACCAGGCGGGCATGCCGATCGGCTGGACCTCCACGGGGTTGTCCTTGAGCCGCTCGTTGAGCGACTGCCAGAGGTCGTTGGACCACAGCGGCACCAGGCGCTCGCCCTGCTGTTGCATGTCCTCGATCAGCTTGCCGAGCTGCTCGATACCCTGGCTCAGGGCGCGACTCTCCTCGTCGATCACGGTTTCCAAGCGCTCGCGCAGGCGGTCATCCAGATGACCGGCATGGCGTGCGCTGCCTAGCGCCTCGGCGGCGCTACTCAGGCTGGCGCCGTGGCCGCGCAGCGGGGGAAGGGTGTCGGCGAGCCCGGCCCGTGCGCCCATCTCGCTGGTCCAGGCGGCGGTGGTGTCGCTCAGCGTGAGCAGGGTCTCGCCGTTACTGTTGGGCACGCGGCGCAGCACCACCCGCAGCCAGCGCTCGTCGCTGGGCACCAGTAGCTCCCGGGGGGAGCCGTCATCGGGAAGCTGGCTCAGGGCGTCCTGCAGGCTGCTGGCCGGCAGCAGGGCGTCCAGACGCTTGCCGAGCCCCAGGCCGGGGTGGCCGTCGAACAGCGTCTCGGCCGCGTGGTTCAGCAGCAGCAGCCGGCGGTGGTGGTCGCACAGCAGCAGCGGGGTATCCAGCACCTGCAGCAGGGTCTCGAGCTCCTGGCGAATGCGCGCCGCGCTTCGTGCGCCCTCGGCGTGGGCGGTGGCGAGGCGCTGGCGGTCGGCGCGCCAAGCCTCGCGCACCCGCATCAGGTCCGGTCCCAGGCCGCGCAACCACCCCTCCGGCGGGTAGTCCTCGCGGGCGTCGGGGTTGGCCACCAGCCGTGCCAGCTGAACCTGCAGATGGCGCAGCGGGGTGAACAGCATGCGCTCGAGCAGCAGGCCCACCAGGAAGATGGTACCGCCCCCGGAAAAGCAGCCCAGCCACAGCACGATGCGCGCTAAGCCCTGGGGCTGGAAGAGATGATCCAGCCAGGCGGCGAAGGTGGCCCCACCGAAGATGCTGATGCCGCTGAGCAGCAGCCAGAGGCCGATCAGCCGCTGGCGCCTGGGTAGCTTGCGCCCCACCATCAGGCATCCTCGACCAGCAGCGTCTTGACCTTCTCGACCAGCGCCTGGGTGGAGAAGGGCTTGGTGACATAGTCGTCAGCCCCCAGGGCCAGCCCCTTCTCGCGCTCCACTTCCCGACCATGGGCGGTGAGCATGATGATCGGCAGGCGGGCGTGGGCCGGGTCGTTGCGAAGTTGCTCCAGCACGTCGAAGCCGCTGATGCCGGGCAGGCTGATGTCCAGCAGGATCAGGTCCGGCGGTGACTCTTCGACACGAGCCAGGGCGCTTTCGCCATCCTCGGCGGTGATCACGTCAAAGCCGGCCTGCTGCATCAGGAATTCCAGCGACAGGACGATGTTGGGCTCATCGTCCACCACCAGTACCTTGGCCATGGCTGTCTCCTCATTGTAAGTTGTTGACGATAAGTCTAGTGACCGCGCCCGTGGCGGCAAAGACGACCTTGGGCCAAGGAGGGTCGCCGCCGGCTATCGCGCTGCCGTGAGGCAAGTGGCCCCATGAGCTGCTGTCGACGGTCGCACAGGGCTCGCCGCGGCAGGCCAGGCGGGTCTGCCGTTCACAGCGTTGGGCGGTTGGTGCGCGATGAGCAAGCGAGGTGGGTTCCCGGACTCCACCGCGTCGGCTACTGGCCGTTGTCGCCGTTCTCCTGGCGCTTGAACTTGGGACCCAGCGGGCCAAGCCACAGCCAGACCTGCAGCACTACCAGGACCGGCAGCAGCCAGGCCGGGGCCCCGGTCACCGAGACCAGGACATGGTAGATGAGGTAGGCGGTAAAGCCGGCGATCAGCCCCACCACGGGAAACATGAAAGGGCGCTGATAGCCGGGGCGGCGTGAGAGCCGGAACAGTGAGCCGGTAAAGGCGCCGAAGGTGGCGGCCATGGCCATGGGAAGCAGAATCTCTTGCATGGGGGTCTCGCCTTGACGGGTCCTGGGAATCGTGTGGCCAGCGTAACGCCTTCGCCGCCGGTGGCGCTGTACGACTTTTGAACAAACGCGGAATCGCTGCCAAGCTCTTACAGTCTGTTCAGCAACCCATAACCATAATCTGATCAGGAGACACGCCCATGAGTGCCATTGTGCTGCTGGTGCTGGGTCTTGGCGGGATGGCGGCGGGGTACTTCCTGTACTCCAAGTTCATCGCCGAGAAGATCTATCGCCTGGACCCTGATTTCGAAACGCCCGCACACGAGTTCGAGGATGGCGTCGACTACGTCCCCACCAACCGCTTCATCCTCTGGGGGCACCACTTCACATCCGTTGCCGGTGCCGCGCCGATCGTGGGCCCGGCCATCGCAGTGATCTGGGGGTGGCTGCCGGCGTTCCTGTGGGTCATCCTCGGCACCATCTTCTTCGCCGGGGTGCATGATTTTGGCGCCATCTGGGCCAGCGTGCGCAACAAGGCCAAGTCCGTTGGCGCGCTCACCGGCGACGTGGTGGGCAAGCGCGCTCGCAGTATCTTCATGATCGTCATCTTCCTGGTACTGCTGATGGTCAACGCGGTCTTCGCGGTGGTCATCGCCGGGCTGATGATGAATTTCTCCAGCGCCGTGGTACCGGTGTGGGGCGCCATTCTGGTGGCGCTGGTGATCGGTCAGCTGATCTATCGGCGCAAGATGAGCCTGCCCATGGTGTCGATCGTCGGGGTCATCGCCCTCTATTCGCTGATCGCCATCGGCCCCTCGGTGCCGATTCAGATGCCCGAGCAGGTCGGGGCGATGTCGGGCAACGCGGTGTGGATTCTGATCCTGTTCGGCTATGCGGCCATCGCCTCGCTGCTGCCGGTGTGGGTGCTGCTGCAGCCTCGCGACTACATCAACGGCCTGCAGCTGTTTATCGGCCTGATCGTGCTCTATGGGGCCATTGTGCTGCTCAACCCAACCCTGGTGGCGCCGATGGTCAATGCCGACGTGCCGGCCGGCACGCCTTCGATGATTCCGCTGCTGTTTGTGACCATCGCCTGTGGCGCCATCTCGGGCTTCCACGGGCTGGTGTCCTCCGGCACCACCTCCAAGCAGCTCAACCGGGAGCCCGACGCGCGCTTCGTCGGCTACTTCGGTGCCGTGGGCGAAGGCATGCTGGCGCTGGCGGCGATTCTGGCCGCCACGGCGGGGTTTGCCACCTTCGCCGACTGGCAGGCCATGTATACCGCCTTCGGCGCTGGCGGCGTGACCGCCTTTGTCGAGGGGGGCGCCTTCATGATCCACCACGGCATCGGCCTGCCGGAAGCCACCGCCGCTACGCTGCTCACGGTCATGGCGGCGCTGTTCGCCGGTACCACCATGGACACCGGTCTGCGCCTGCAGCGCTATATCTTCCAGGAGTGGGGGGAGATCTATAACCAGCCGTGGATGAAGAAGAATGTGCCGGCGACCCTGCTGGCGGTGGGCAGCTGTCTGCTGCTGGCCTTCGGGGCCGGCGGCGCCGATGGCACGGGCGGCATGATCATCTGGCCGCTGTTTGGTACCACCAACCAGCTGCTGGCCGGTCTGACCCTGCTGGTGGTCACGGTGATGCTGGTGCGCCTGCGTCGTCCCATGTGGTACACCCTGGTGCCGCTGTGCTTCCTGCTGGTGATGACCATCGGTGCGCTGCTTATCCAGCTGCGGACCTTCTTCGAGCAGGGCAACTACTTCCTGCTGGTGCTGGATATCGTGGTGCTGGTGGCCGCAATTCTGGTCGCCATGGAGTGCGCCTCGGCGCTCAAGCGCTCCCGCCAGGAGATGGCCGCCGAGCCCAAGGAGTAGCCTGCCAATTCACTGAGGAGCGGTTCGATGCCTGATGATCGTGAAACCGGGCATGATCCCCGCCGCGAACGGATTCGGGCCTGGCTGAGCCAGGCCCGCTTCGTCGCCGAAGAGATCTACTCGGCCCGCTACCGCGGGGCCATCGCCCGGGCCCGCCGGGACGAGGACGACCTGTTTATGCTGCTGGTCTTCTCCGAGATGATGGGGGTGCCCAATCCGGCGGCCTACTACACCCTGGAGCTGCAGCCGCTGCTGCTGGAGCGCTTCCACGACTGGCACAAGCGCATGGGCATGGAGCACTCCCCGCTGGATCATTTCAGATGCTGCTAGCGCCGAGGTTCAAGGAAGGGGACATTGGCTGTCATCGGAAAAGCTCCGAGGGGAGCCGGCTTCCTTCGCCCTTCCTGAGTCTATTTGTTTGGGAGTGAAATGAAAGAGTTACTGGAAAAACGCCTGCTATGGGTGGGCGGCAAGGGTGGGGTGGGTAAGACCACCGTATCGGCGGCGCTGGCGGTGCTGGCGGCGCGGCGCGGACGGCGCGTGCTGGTGGTCTCTACCGACCCCGCCCATAGCCTGGGCGATGTCTTCGATCGTGAGCTCGACGACGCCCCGCGCCGCCTGCTGCCCAACCTGGATGCCATGGAGATCGACCCCGATGCCGAGGTCGAGGCGCATCTGGCGCGGGTCACCGAGCAGATGCGCCGTTTCGCAGCACCGGAGATGATGGCCGAGCTGGAGCGCCAGATGCGCCTGACCCGCCAGTCGCCGGGCACCCAGGAGGCGGCGCTGCTGGAGCGGCTGTCACGGCTGGTCACCGACGACGCAGCCCCCTATGACCTGATCATCTTCGATACCGCGCCCACCGGCCATACCTTGCGCCTGCTGACGTTGCCCGAGGCCATGGCGGCCTGGACCGATGGCCTGCTGGCGCACAACCGCCGCTCGGAGGAGCTGGGCAAGGTGCTCTCTCACCTGACCCCCAAGCGTGGCCAGGATGTGGCCACGCCCTTCGACGACCCTCAGGAGGATCCCCTCCGCGATCTGGACGAGCGCACTCGGGACGTGGCGAAGACCCTGATCGAGCGACGCCGACTGTTTCATCGCGCCCGGCGGCGGATCGAGAATGCCGAGCAGACCAGCTTCCTGTTCGTGATGACCCCCGAGCGGCTCCCGATTCTCGAGACGGTGCGCGCCGTGGAGGCCCTCGAGGCGGTACAGATCCCGGTTGCCGGCACCCTGGTGAACCGGGTGATTCCCGAGGAGGCCGACGGTGATTTTCTGCAGGCGCGGCGCGAACAGGAGGCAACCTACCTGGCACGCATCGATGCCGAGCTGGCACGTCTCCCGCGTCCGCGTCTGCCCTGGCTGCCCACCGATGTGCAGGGCATTCCCATCCTTGAGCAGCTGGCAGATCGACTGGACTTGCTGGGGTTCTAGCGACGCAGCAGGTGCTCTCTAAGCGCCTGCTCGCCCCGCCCCAGCCATTCGTTCAGGGCGCGGCTGCTCTGGTTGAGATGATAGGCACTGGGTAGCCAGGCGCGCAGCCCCTGGGGAGGCGGGCTGGCGAACTCGGTGGGCGCCGCCGTGATCTCCAGGCCGGCGCCTTCGAAGGCCGCCGCAGCCCGTGGCAGGTGCCAGGCCTGAGAGACCAGGAGAATCTCGCTGATACCGTCCTGTCGTAGCAGCTCGGCGCTAAAGCGCGCATTTTCAGCGGTGTTGCGGCTCTCGCCCTCCAGCCACTGGACCGGCACCTCGAACACTTCGCGCAGCGCTGCGGCCATCAGGCTGGCTTCGGTGACCTCCTCACCGTGTACCCGCCCGCCGCTGACCAGAATCGGTAGGCCGCTTCGACGCTGCAGGTGAGCCCCGTAGGCGAGCCGGCGCCAGGTGGGGTTGGCCGGGGCGTCGCCCCAGCCGAATTCCGGGGCGACATAGTCACGCCCACCGCCCAGGATGACGATGGCCTCGGCGCGGCCAAGCTGCTCGGGGCCCGGCACCTCGGTGGGTTCCAGGCTATGACGCAGCGCATGGCTCGCCAGCGGCGTGGCAAGCAGCAGCAGTCCCATCAGGCCCGCGATCACCAGCAGCGCTCCGAGCAGGCGGCGTGCCCCGAGCAGCAGTCCGAGCAGCACCAGCAGCACATTGAGCCCAGGGGGCAGTAGCCACACTTTCAGCAGACTCATCTCACCTCCCCACGGCGGTAGCGTCTTCCACCGATTCAAGCCGGCGGCTGGGCCAGTGGACCACGGCGGTTCGGTGCAGCATGCGCTTGGCCAGTTTGGGATGCTCGCGATGAATGACCCGGGTGGCGAATTCGGCCAGAAAGCGAGACTTCATCTCGGCGCGGGAGCGATCCACACCGACCTCCTGGTAGGGGGTGGAGGCCAGCAGCAGGAAGCCGTCATCGGGAATCCGCCCGGCCTTCATGTTAGCGTCGATGATTGCCGCGGCGGTGCCGATGGGTTCCGAAAGATCCGGGCTATAGGGCCCGACGATCAGCGCGGTGTTGGGTAGATGCAAGAAGTCGAAGCCGCGGCCTACGCAGATCACCCATTCCCGATGCTCGATGTCTAGCTCCCGCTCTACGCCGCGCAGGGCGTCGACATGGTGCAGGTTGCCTTCGAGCAGCGGGAGCAGGTCGCGCCGGATATCGGCCGGCATATCCGGACAGAGAGTGGTCAGGCGACGGTCGAGGCCCTCGGCATCGGGTGGCCGGAGGTCGCCCATATCGAGGGTGGCACCTTGGTCGCCGTGAACGATCAGCGCATCGCTGTCGGTCTCGAAGCCGCATACCAGCGGGTAGACGTGGCGATGGTCAAGACCGAACAGCTGTTCGGCCTGGGCGCGGATGTCTCGTGCATGGGCCAGCGCCTCTTCGGCATTGCAGTCGAAACCGGCACAGCCTCGGGCGCGAGAGCCGCGAGAAAAGTGGTAAGTGATGATCATCAACACACCGTGGCCGGCACCGACAGCGCTCGTGACGGCGTCGGTGAGCATTTCACCCAGATAGGGCCAGCCGAGGTGAAAGATCCCGCCCAAATTGCGAAAGGGCATGATGATGCCCAGCGGCGTGCGGGTGGCATGGGGGAGGTGGATGCGCCCGTCCATGCACTTCATGGCGATGATCCGCGTGGGGTGGGCGGCCAGGTAGCGCTGCCGGGCCAGCCAGGCGGCTGGGCTGCAGAAGGTGTCGGCGTGCTCCCGGGAGAGGGCCAACAGCGCGTCGATACGCTCCTGAATGGGACGATCGTGGATTCGCATTTAGGGCTCGATGATGGCGATGAATTATTGTTGTTCGCCCCTAGGGTCCACTAGCTTCGCCCTCGATGCCAAGTGGCGGTTGGTCGAATCTCTCGCGACGATTGGTCAAGCTCTAGCCGATCTCCACCTTCTCCTTGAATTCGCACAGGTCCTCGATCACACAGCTGCCGCAGCGCGGCTTGCGGGCCAGGCAGGTGTAGCGCCCGTGCAGGATCAGCCAGTGGTGGGCATCCTGGCGAAATTCCCGGGGGACGTGGCGGATCAGCTTTTGCTCCACCTCGACCACGTTCTTGCCCTTGGCGATGCCGGTGCGGTTGGCGACCCGGAAGATATGGGTATCCACGGCGATGGTTGGCTCGCCGAAGGCGGTATTGAGAATCACGTTGGCGGTCTTGCGACCCACGCCAGGCAGCGCCTCCAGGGCGCTGCGGGTGCGGGGCACCTCGCCACCGTGCTGGTCGAGCAGGATGCGGCAGGTCTTCATCAGGTTCTCGGCCTTGGTGTTGTAGAGGCCGATGGTCTTGATATGCGCCTTGAGCCCCTCGAGGCCCAGGTCGAGGATCGCCTGGGGGGTGTTGGCCACCGGGAAGAGCCGGGCGGTGGCCTTGTTGACCCCCACGTCGGTGGCCTGGGCTGAGAGCAGCACCGCGGTGAGCAGCTCGAAGGGGGTCGACCAGTTCAGCTCGGTGGTGGGTTCGGGGTTGTGGTCGCGCAGCCGCGCGAAGATCTCATAGCGTTTCTGGGCGTTCATGGCAGTCCCTGGCAGGAGCGAGGAGCGAGGAGCGAGGGGCGCCGGGGACAGGCCGAAGAGGAGGTCCTACGCCAGGGATGGCGTCGGTAGCGTACAGGGAAGTATTCACAGCGCCTCCTCGCCGGCCTGTCCCCGGATCAGCCCCGAGCGGTGAGTCGGGAAGTTGTCATCAGGTTATTCGGCCGTGTCCGTCTGCTCCAGCGCGCACCTGGCCTCGGCCAGCAGCCGCTTGGCCTCGGGCAGCTGTGCCCGGGCGGTGGCCTCGGCCTCGGCATCCGCGCGGCGCCGGGCGCTCTCCAGCTGTTGCTGCACCCGTTTGAGGGCCTGTTCGGCGGCCTTCACGGCCATCTGCCGCTGGCGCCGTGCGGTGGCGCCGCCTGCGCTGCGCGATGCACGCGAGCGCTGTTGGATCATGCGCTGATGACGCTCGCGGCGCTTCTCGCGCTGCTCTCGGGCCAGGCGATGGTTGCGGGCCGCGAAGCGGTCGCGCCCCTTGGCGGCGCGCCGGGCCAGGTAGGCCTCCTGCGCGGCTGGGCTCTCGGCCGCTTGCCACTGTGGGTGCGGGAGCAGGTCGATGCAGTCCACCGGGCAGGGGGCCACGCAGAGCTCGCAGCCGGTGCACTCGTCGATGATCACCGTGTGCATGCGCTTTGACGCGCCGAGGATGGCATCGACCGGGCAGGCCTGGATGCACTTGGTGCAGCCGATGCACTCGGCCTCACGAATGTAGGCCACCAGCGGCGTCTGGGCAGGCTGCTCCAGGGGCAGGGCGGGCCGGCCCGTCAGCTCGGCCAGGCGCTCCACGGTGGCCTGGCCGCCGGGTGGGCAGCGATTGATCGCTTCACCGGCGGCGATTGCCTCCGCGTAGGGGCGACAGCCCGGCTGTCCGCACTTCCCGCACTGGGTCTGGGGCAGCAGGGCGTCGACGGCCTCGATCAGCGCGTGCGTGTCGGTCACCTCTGTCCCTTACTTGACCCGCTGACCGGGCTCGGCGCCCGTATCGGGCGACAGCAGGTAGATGCCCTCGCCGCTGCCGGCGGCCAGCACCATGCCTTCGGAGACGCCGAAGCGCATCTTGCGCGGTGCCAGGTTGGCCACCATCACCGTCATGCGGCCTTCCAGGGCCTCCGGGGCGTAGGCGGCACGAATGCCGGCGAACACCGTGCGGGTCTCGCCGCCCAGGTCGAGGGTGAGCTTGAGCAGCTTGTCGGCCCCTTCCACGTACTCGGCGCTGCCGATCCTGGCGATACGCAGGTCGACCTTGGCGAAGTCGTCGAAGGCGATCTCAGGGGCGATAGGGTTGTCGGCCAGAGGCCCCTTGGGGGTCTCCTTGAGCTTCTGTTCTTCCACCAGATCCTCCTTCGAGGTCTCGATCATGGCGTCGATCTTGTCCCGCTCCACGCGGGTCATCAGCGGCTTGAACTTGGCGATTTCGTGTCCGAGCAGCACCTTGCGGCGGCTCTCCCAGTCCAGCGACTCCAGTTGGAGAAACGCCCGGGCATCTTCGGCCATGGTGGGGACCACCGGCGCCAGGTAGACCATCAGCTGGCGGAACAGGTTGATGCCCACCGAGCAGATGTCCAGCACCTCCTGCTCGCGGCCCTCCTGCTTGGCCAGCACCCAGGGCTCGGCGTCGGCGATATAGGTGTTGGCCTCGTCGGCCAGCTCCATCACCTTGCGCATGGCACGGCCGAACTCTCTGACCTCGAAGTCTTCCGCGATTCCGTCCCCGGCGGCGATGAACCGCGCGACCATCTCGGGTTCCGCGCAGTGGCTTGAGAGCTTCCCGCCGCCCAGTTTCTTGACGAAGCCGGCGCAGCGGCTGGCGATATTGACCACCTTGCCCACCAGGTCGCTGTTGACCCGCTGGGCGAAATCCTCGAGGTTGAGGTCCAGGTCGTCGACCCGCGAGGTCAGCTTGGCGGCGAAGTAGTAGCGCAGGTACTCGGGGTTGAGATACTCGGCATAGGTGGCCGCCTTGATGAAGGTCCCGCGGGACTTGGACATCTTGGCGCCGTTGACCGTCACGAAGCCGTGGCAGTTCACCGCCGTCGGCGTACGAAAATCGGCGCCGTGCAGCATGGCCGGCCAGAACAGGGCATGGAAGTAGACGATATCCTTGCCGATGAAGTGGTAGACCTCGGCGTCGGCGTCTTTGCTCCAGTAGGCATCGAAGTCCAGCCCTTCACGATCGCAGAGATTCTTGAAGCTGGCGAGGTAGCCGATTGGGGCGTCGAGCCAGACGTAGAAGTACTTCCCGGGGGCGTCGGGGATCTCGAAGCCGAAGTAGGGGGCATCCCGGGAGATATCCCACTCGTTGAGACCCGCCTCGAACCACTCCATCAGCTTGTTGCGGATCTGCGGCTGGACATGATCGTCACGAATCCACGCCTTGAGGAAGTCGGCGAAGTCGGGCAGCTTGAAGAAATAGTGGGTGGAGGTGCGCACTTCCGGGGTGGCGCCTGAGATCGCCGAGACCGGATCGATCAGTTCCGCCGGCGTGTAGGTGGCGCTGCAGACCTCGCAGTTGTCGCCGTACTGGTCGGCGGCGCCGCACTTCGGACAGCTGCCCTTGATGAAGCGGTCGGCCAGGAAGAGTCCCTTGACCGGATCGTACATCTGCTCGATGTCGCGGGTGGCGATATGGCCGGCATCGCGTAGCCGGGTGTAGATCAGCTCGCTGAAGTGGCGGTTCTCGTCGGAGTGGGTCGAGTGGTAGTTGTCGAAGGCCACGCCGAAATGCGCGAAATCCTGCTGGTGCTCCCGGGAGACTCGCTCGATCAGCGCCTCGGAGGTGATGCCCTCCTGCTCGGCTCGCAGCATGATCGCGGTGCCGTGGGCGTCGTCGGCGCAGACGTAGTGGCACTGGTGGCCACGGCTCTTCTGGAAGCGCACCCAGATATCGGTCTGGATGTACTCCAGCAGATGACCCAGGTGGATGGCGCCGTTGGCGTAGGGCAGGGCGCTGGTGACCAGAATCTTGCGCGGGGCGCTGGCGGTATTCGACATGGCGGCAGTGGAATTCCCAAGAAAATCAGACCCACGATTGTAGCCATCTTCGCTTCGCGCTGCATCCGCCACGGCCCTTGTATCGCTCGGGGCTTGCTCAGCGCCCTCGCATTTCGTGACGACGGTCGCCCTCACGGTCGAGGGGAAGATCCGACTAGCCGCGCAGGGTGGGGGTTGGCCTGGCGTTCAGCCTGGCGGTATCGACGCCGCCGGTGCTTTCCGGGGCCTCGGGGGCTTGCTCTTCTGGCGAGGTCCGCAGCTGGTCCGCTCGCAGGCTGGTGGGAGCGGCCGGTAGGCAGTGCGTGCGGCTGTCGGGGGTCAGGTGGCTGCGCAGCAGCGGCTCCATGCCCTTTAGCACCTGCACCGGCAGGGCGGAGGTAAAGCGGAAGCGATCCGACTCGCTGCCCGTTACGAAGGCGGTCAAGGTGCCGAAATGGTCCTCGCCCAAATAGAAGACGAAGGTGGCGGTCCGGTTGCGGGCTCGAGAGTCGATGACCTGGCCGCTGCGCGTCACGGTCTCGAAGCGGTTATTGCCCGTGCCGGTCTTGCCCCCCACCGCCAGCGGTCGTTCCTCATCGAAGGCATAGCTGCCCTGCAGGCGTCTGGCGGTGCCGCCCTCGACCACCTGGGCAAGGGAGTGACGCAGCACGGCGGCGACCTCCTGCGCCATCACGCGTTCCGCCCGGTCTGCTGCCGGCAGGAAGCGGGTTTCGTAGGGCGTCGCTTCGGCAACGTGTAGGGCATCGATACGCAGTATCGGCATCCGGACCCCGTCATTGAGGATGATGCCCATCAGCTCGGCCAGGGCGGCCGGACGATCGCCGGAGCTGCCCACGGCGGTGGCCAGCGACGGCACCAGGTGGTCGAAGGGGTAGCCCAGGCGCTGCCAGCGTTGATGGATGTCCAAAAACGCTTCCACTTCGAGCATGGTGCGGATGCGCAGATCCCGGGCACTGCGGTGACGGGTCTTGAACAGCCAGCCGTAGACGTCCTGGCGTTGGTCGCGGCTGGCGAGCAGCGCGTCGGCGTAGTCGGCTTCCGGATCGTCGAGCAGAAAGCCCACCAGCCACAGCTCCAGGGGATGGACCCGGGCGAGATAGCCTTGATCGGAAAGGGTGTGGCGCTGCGGGGAATACCGTTCGTAAAGCTCTGCGAAACGTCGTTCGCTGACGCTCTCTCCGGGCAGGCGCTCTTGAAGGAAGGTGGCGAAAGTCTCGAGGTCCGCTTCCGGATAGAGATAGCGATGGACGCTGGCCAGCCGGGCGGCGCTAGGACGCAGACCATCCAGGAAGACCGAGAGTCGCTGCTCGCTCGTCTTGCCCTGATACTTGCGCCAGAACCGCTGCAGGAAGACCCGGCCCTCGCGCTCGGCAAAGCCTTGGAGGTAGTTCAGTCGGCGAGGATCCCCATCGTCTTCGAGCAGCTGCCGGCGCTGGGCGTCTTGATGCATGCTATGGAGCACCAGGTCACGGAGTAGGCGTACGAAGGGCAGATTGAGCGACTCACGCATCGCCTCTTCGAGGGTCGGATGGCGGCCGTTGTCCTCGCGGCGAAAGTTGCTGAAGGTGTGCCTGCCCCCTCCGGTAAAGAAGGTTTCGTGGGGGCTGGCCGAGTAGCGACGCTGCATGGCGGCCTCGAGCAGGGGCTCGAGCGATATCGAGGGGTCTACCAGCAGCCTGTCGATCACCCAGCGTCGTAGACTGTCCTGGCGGTCCACGTCAACCTGGCGTAGCGCGTCTGCCGGCAGGCCGGCATACCGACCGTGCAGTTCGGCGATCACCTCGAGATAGGTGGCCAGCACCCTTAGCTTGGCTGTCGAGCCCAACTCCAGCTTGCTGCCGGCGTTGATATCGAAAGGCTGGTCGGTGCTGTCTGTCTGCACGCGCACCCGAAAACCGTCCTCTCCTCGCTCGAGCAGGGTAAAACTGTAGTTCACCTCTGCCGTCGTCTCCGGAGACAGCAGCCGCTCCCCGAATAGCCCGACTTCCGCGGCCACGTCCGGATCGGCCAGGTCGCGCAGGTAGCGTGTCACCTCGCGCTGCAGGTCGCTGTGCAGGGTGGTACGTGCGGTCAGGTCGAGCCGGTCCAGATCGTAGTGGCTGACGCCGAGTAGCCTGGCGAGCTGCCCCCGGGCGACCTGGAGGCCCTTGTCGTTCTCGACCCTGAGCCGCACGGGGGCGGCGGCGAAGTCGCGAAACGTCAGACGCTGTGCCAGGGCGGCATCACGAAGTCCGTGGTCGATGATGCCGGCGTCGCCCAGCAGGCGTAAGTAGCTGTCGGTCAACCTTTCAAGCGGCTCACGGCCCCCGTTGAGATACCAGGAGGGGCGGCGCTGGGCGATCATCAATGCCAACACCTGGCGCAGGGCGAGGCCCTGCTGGTCGCGACTGGCTGCGTCATTGAAGTCGGGCACCAGCAGGCGGTTGATCGCATCGAAGTCGGCGCCGAACCAGATCCAGAGTGCGTCGCCGAGGCCGTGTACCTCCCCATAGCCCGGAGCGGCGGCCAGCGGCACCGTGTTGAGGTACTCCAGGGCCACGTCCTGTCGGGCGGTGAGAGTCTGAGGGCCATGGCGATAGCCGCGCACGCTGGCCGAGACCATCTGGCGAAACTTCTCCTGGGGGGAGTCGGTCAGGCCGCGTGGCGAGTGGCGATACTTCTCGATCTGCGTGGCCAGGGTGCTGCCGCCGGCGGGCTGGCCGGGCAGGTCCAGCGCGCGCCCCACCTGGGAGAGTGCCGCGCGGGCAAAGCGTGGCCAGTCCACGGCGGGGTTGGCGTTGGGCGTGGAGGCGTCGAGCAGTTCGCGGTTTTCGATGAACAGGAGTGTCTGCAGCACCAGCGGGGGAACGGCATCGAAGTGCGGGTAGTGGCGCTGGGGGTGGCGGAACCTGTAGAGCGTTTCGCCCCGACACTCCTCCAGGGTCAGGCCGGCACGGGACTTCTCCGTAAAGGGGGGATAGAACCCCCAGCGGCGGTAATCCATCAGGCTTGGGGAGAACCTGGCCTGCTGTTCGATCACGAAGTGACGGGTGGTGAGGCGCTGGCTGAAGTCGGGCAGGCGGGTGTAGCCCAGTCGCGTGTTAAAGGGCCCGTGCTCGGGAAAGACGATACGTTCGCTGGGCCCGGGCAGCAGGGTGTAGGTCAGGCTCTGCGCGTAGCGCGACAGCTCCTGTGATTGGAAGTGCGCCGTTCTTGCCTCGGCGACCAGCAGCGTGGTCAGAGGAATGGCCAGCAGTAGGGTGAGCCCCAGCAGCCAGAGGCCGAGCCGCCGGCGGCGGGGCGGTCTGGCGTCCTGAAGCGGCAATAGCTCGGCGTCTTCGGGCCAGCCCCTGTCGGGGGAAAGGAGGCGGCGACTCGGACCCGGATGTGATGACGGCGGCGCTCCGTGCATCGGCCACTCCACGCCACTGGGGGCCTGTCGGACGTGACCGGTGAAATCCGCGTTACGTCCGACAGGTGCCCCGGTTACAGAAGGTTTCTGTTTGTAGCGTAGCTCGAACTCGGCCCGTTGGGGAGGGTCGTCAAGATTCCGTTGAAGCGCCCTCCCGGTAGACCCCGAAGTGGTTGAGCCCTCTGTCGGCCAGGTGCAGGGCCTGCAGACGACTCATCACGCCCTGATCGCAGTAGAGCAGGTAGTGTCGATCATCGGGCAGGCTGTCAGCGCGTGACTGCAGCTCATAGAAGGGGATGGCCAGCGGTTCGACCGGCAGGCGCAGCGGTGCCGCATCGCGCTCATCCGGCGTGCGAATGTCGATCACGCGAAGTTCGGGCTCCTGGGCCAGCGCTCGAGCGCTTTGCACGATGCGCACCTCCGCTTGGGGCTGGCGGTTTTCCAGCAGGCGGTCGGAGCGGGTAATGCTGGCCTGATCGACGGCGCGGTCCAGCACCGAGAAGTCGAACTCCTGCTCGGCCGCGAGGACCTTGGCGCGAGGCGCCTTGATATTGGGGCGGCGCGAGATGGCACCGCACACCTCGGGCATCGACTCGGCGAAGCGGGCCGTGCCGATATCGCGAGCCGTGTCGATGATGTCTTGCTTGTCCTCGGCGATTAGCGGGCGAAGAATGGGTAGGTCGCTGGCAGCGTCGATCAGGGCGAGGTTGGTCAGGCTCTGGCTGGATACCTGCGCCACCGCATCGCCCGTGACCAGCATCGGGATGCGCGCCCGGCATGCCACCCGACTGGCCGCGCGCATCATCATCCGCTTGAGCACCACCCCGATCAGCCCATCGGGGATGCTGCGCTGCATTTCTGCCACCACCGCTTCGAAGGGGATGGAGATGAATTTCACCCGGTGGGAGCGGCTATAGTCCTGCCAAAGCTGGTAGGCGACTTCGCGCACGGCCGGCTCATGGCCCGGGCCGCCCAGGCTGAAGAACAGGAAATGAGTCTTGATGCCGCGACGGATCATTTTCCAGGCGGCTACCGGTGAGTCGTAGCCGCCGGAGAGCAGCGCCAGTGCCTGGCCCTGAACCCCTAGCGGATAGCCGCCCAGGCCGCTGCGGCGCTCGCGCACCAGGCGCAGACGGTTGGCATCCACGTCGAGGCGTAGATCGAGGTCTGGGCGCTTGAGGTTGACCCGGGCACTTGGCTCGGCATCCAGCAGCGCTCGTCCCAGGTAGCGCTCCAGGTCCTCGGAGCTGAAGTCGTGCTCACCGCGCCGCTTGACGCTGACCCGAAAAGCGCGGCCGGGTAGGGCGGCCTGCCAGACCTCAATTAGTCGTCGAGCCGTATCATCGAAAGAGGTAAAAGGGACCTCTTCCACGCTCTGAATCTCATGAATGCCGGGGATGCGTGTCAACGCTGTTTCCAGCTCACCCTTCAGGTGGTCGCTGGCGTCCTCGGCGACCATGACCCGCAGGGCGTCCCAGCCGCCCCGCACCCTGATTCCATCGCCAAGCGGCCGCAGGGCGTTGCGCACGTTGCTGACCAGGCAGCGCGTCATTTGCCGCCGTACAGAGGGTGACTTGATGGTGATCTCGGGGAACAGCTTCAACAGATAGTACATTGCCAACCGCTTGTGAAAGATTTGTAAAAACAATTGGTTGGCATTATACCAGAGCTGGCCGCCGTGGGAGAGTCGTTGCCCACAGCACATGAGCCCGGCCAGTGCCGGGCTCATGTGGGGGAGACTCCTAGAAAGGGGGTGACGTCAGTAGAGCGCTTGCTCCTCGCTCACGACTTCCTTCAGCAGCTCGAGGAACAGCTTGTCGGCCTCGGAGTGCTCCGACGGGTCCTCGGGGATATGCACGCTGGTGGTCTCGGAGATTTCGTTGGCAATACGGGCCATCAGGTCCTCTTGGCTGCCCTCGCCCAGGTGGCGCCGGGCGACCTCCAGCGACTGTTCGAGAATCCTGGGGTCCTGCAGCAGTTTCTTGATGAAGCCACGCAGCTCGTTGATTACGCGAGTTTTCTGAATTTCCGAAGCGGACATGGCGGTCTCCTTGTGATGATGCGCCCAGTTTGGCTATGCGCCGAAGATATCACGTTTGCTGTCGGCCGGAAGAGGGGCGATCCGCGATATGCCATGAGGTGAAGCAAGGACAGCTAAGGCGGCTTTGTAAGAAATATCCTACAGAGAGTGTCAGAGATGACGTCGCTAGCGTGGACAAGCAGTTATTGGACAAACGGACAAGATGGTTTACGCTTGATTACAAATCAGATGCTTTCAGCTTAAAGTATGCTTGCGTTCATGCCTCTAAGACTGGCTTGGCTTGCCAAAAAGGTCGACATGAACGGGTTTCGAAAGGGAATCGGGAAAGGATGCACCGCCCTGTCACGCCGGGGTGCGGCCCGCAACAACGATAAGAGCCAATATCCACAACCCCGCCGAGCAGCCCATGCGGGCATGCCCGGACGAAGACGATACGCATATAAGGGAACCCTATGAATCACCTGTCTGAACTGACTCGGTCTGAACTGACTCGCGCCCGCCGTCTTGCCAAGGTCCTCGTGGTGGGCTCCTCGCTCACGCTGCTGCCAATCTCCGCTGCCGTGGCGCAGACGCTGCCCCCCGGCATGGCGACACCCGGCTCGACAGACATTCAGGAGGTAGTTCGCCAGGCCTTGGCGACCAACCCTGAAGTGCAGGCAGCCTGGAGTGGCCTGCGTGCCGCAGACAACGACGTGGGCGTTGCCCGAGGCAACTACTTGCCCAGTATCGATGTCTCCGCAGGGGTGGGGCGCGAAGACCGCCAGGATGATGGTCGCGGCAGCTACAGTACCAGTTTCGCCGAGCTGACCCTCAGCCAGATGATCTACGACGGCTTTGCCACGCGTAGCGAGGTCGAACGGCTCAATCGAGCCAAGCTGGTGCAGTACTACGAGCTGCTGGGCGCCAGCGAGAACGTGGCTCTGGAGGCGGCACGAGCCTATCTGGATGTCAGCCGCTACCGGGACCTGGTCAGGCTGGCCCAGGAGAACTACGGCGAGCACCAGCGGGTATTCGACCAGATCGAGGAGCGGGTGCGCAGCGGTGCCGGCCGTGGGGTGGACCTGCAGCAGATCAGTGGGCGTCTGGCGCTGGCCGAGTCCAACCTGATGACCGAGGCATCCAACCTGCACGATGTCACGGCGCGTTATCAGCGTATCGTTGGCCACCTGCCCGCCGAGAACCTGGCCCCCACGCCCGAGCTCGACGACCGGCTGCCGCCGTCGGTGGCCCAGGCCGTGGATATGGCCTTTCAGGGCAATCCCGAATTTCATGCCGCCATCGAGAACATCAATGCGACTCGTGCAGAAGAAGACGGAGCGCGTTCTGCTTTTCAGCCACGACTCGACCTGCGGGGACGCACCGGCACCTATGACAGCAATGACGGCAATTTCGACCCGCTGGGTCGCCGTGACCGTCATAGCATCGAATTGGTGGCCAGCATGAACCTGTACCGCGGGGGCAGTGATCGCGCCTCTTTCCGAGCGGCCAGCGACCGAGTAGAGCAGGCGGTAAATCAGCGTGAACTAGCCTGCCATAATGTTCGCCAGACCACCCAGATCGCCTACAACGATACCCGGCGTCTTCGCGAGCAGCTGCAGTATCTCAATGAGCACCGCCAATCCATTGACCGTGTCCGAGGAGCCTATCAGCAGCAGTTCGATATCGGCGAGCGCACGCTGCTGGATGTGCTGGATAGCGAGAACGAGTATTTCGAAGCAAGCCGCGCCTTCGTCAATGCACAGTATGATATTGCATTGGCCGATGCACGGACGCTCGCGGCCATGGGGCAGCTGATGCAAACCTTGGGCGTGATGCGCGATGACATGCCCACTCTCGCCGAGCTGGGCAGCGAGGGTGTGGAGATCAACCCTGATGTCATCTGCCCGGTCGAAGGGCCTGCGGGCTTTACCCTGCAGGATCTGACCGGTGGCGTCAGTGCCCCGGCACCGACGCGTGCGCCTGACGTGACACTGTCCGCCGATGCACTCTTTGCCATCAACAGCGCCGAGCTAAGCGCCAACGCAAGAGAGGAGCTGGATGCTCTTGTCGCTCAGATCGACGGCATTGGCAACCTGCAGCGTATCTTCATCGCCGGCCACGCGGATATTACCGGCACTGACGCCATCAATGACCCGCTCTCCCAGCGCCGTGCCGACAGCGTGGCGAGCTACCTGGCGTCTCAGGGGGTGGACCCTGGGCTTATCGAAACTCGTGGCTATGGCTCCCATCGTCCGGTAGCCAGCAACGAGACGGTGGAGGGTCGGCGTCAGAATCGCCGCGTCGAGGTCACGCTGGAGCGCAATGGCGAAATGCCAGACCTGTCGTTTCAACCGCCTGCGTTCGAATCGACTCGTGATGGCATGGTAGAAGACGTCGCTGATCAGGTCGAAGCCTCTACGCCTCAAGGGATGAGTGGCGTGAGCATTTTCCATGAACTGGCTGTCTCAGACGTGGACCAACCGCGGATTGGCAATGCCGGAGGCCACGCTTCTGTGCAGGAGCTGCCGAAAGCGCCATCGGCTGATAAGAGCTACCTGCAGGTGGTAGCACTCAGTGACGCAGAGCGTGCCGGGATGCTGGCGAACAGAATCTCGGACACCCTTGCACAGCCGGCGCGGCTAGTGAACGGAGGAGGCCTCTACCGCGTCCAGCTGGGACCTGTGGGGAGTTCAGCGGAGCTGGAAGCGCTGCAAAATGAACTGTCTCGGCTGGGCTACTCGGACAGCTATGCCGTAAAGGGATGACAGGCGTCGCATTTATCACCTGCCGGCTTGACATCCGCTTCAGCCGGTTACCCTTGATGTCCCATCCGGCACAATGCCGGGTGGGTTGAACTCTGAGGTGTATGTGACGCAACAAGAGAACCTCGATACGTCGCCTGGCTCATCCCGCCCGGTGGTGCGGGATGAGCTGCTTGAATGTCTCCAGACAGTAGCGAAGGTCCATGATCGCACGGCTACCGCTGAGTCACTGGTAGCAGGCCTCCCACTTGAAGACGGTCGGGTGACGCCAGGTGTCTTCCCACGTGCTGCCGCCAGAGTTGGCATGACGGCGCGCTTGATTAAGAGTCGCCTGGTGCAGCTCAACCCGTCCCTGTTTCCGGCCGTGCTGCTTCTCGAACCAGGGAGAGCCTGCGTGCTCGTGGCGCTCGATCTCAAGGCACGACGAGCTCAAGTCATCTTTCCTGAGCTTGGCGACGCGGTCAGTGAAGTCAGCCTAGATGGCTTGCAGTCCAGTTATAGCGGGCATGCTATCTATGTGCGTCCACGCTTTCATTTCGATGCGCGTGGGCCGGAAATCAAGAAGCAGAGGTCTCGCCACTGGTTCTGGGGCGTCATTCGGGAAAATCGCAAGCTGTATCGTGACGTCATCGCCGGCTCGGTGATGATCAACCTGTTCGCGGTTGCGATGCCGCTGTTCGTCCTCAACGTATACGACAGGGTCGTGCCTAACCATGCCACGGAAACCCTCTGGGTCCTGGCAGCGGGAATCTTCGTTGTCCTGTGTTTCGATCTGGCGTTAAGGTTAATGCGTAACGCCTTTGTTGATCTTGCTGCCAGCCGGGCCGACGTCAAACTGTCGTCGTCGATCATGTCGCGCGTGCTGGGGTTGCGTATGGAGGCCAAGCCCGCCTCCACAGGCTCATTCGCTGCGACACTGCAGTCTTTTGAATCCGTTCGCTCCTTCATCGGGTCAGCCACGGTGGTGGCCTTGGTCGACTTGCCTTTCGTTCTGCTGTTTGCAGCGATCATCGCCTTGATTGGTCCGCCACTCGTGATCCCCGTGCTGGTGGGGATCGTCTTCGTGCTGCTCTATGCGCTGGCCGCGCAGGGTAAACTGCATGAACTCTCTGAAACCACCTGGCGGGTTGGTGCACAGCGTAATGCCACCTTGGTGGAAACGGTCTCGCAGCTCGAGACGGTGAAAGCGCTACGTGCAGAAAGTCGTATCCAAGCCTTTTGGGAGAAAGCCTCGGCTTTCCTGTCGCGCACGGCAGCCCAGTTGCGCCTGGTCAGCTCTTCCGTCTCTAGTGTGGCGCTTTGGGCCCAGCACAGCGTAGCGGTATGCGTGATCATCATTGGCGTCTACCAGATCATGGAGGGCAATCTCACCCAGGGTGGATTGATAGCCGCTTATTTGCTTTCGTCGCGGGCGATGGCGCCCGTCAGTCAGGCGGCCTCCCTGCTCGCCCAGTACCACCAGTCATCGACCGCACTGCAATCGCTCAATGATGTCATGGAGCGCCCAATAGAGCGTCCGGAGGGCAAGGCATTCGTTAGTCGCCCCGCGATCCGTGGTGAAATCCGCTTCGACAAGGTGAGCCTTCGCTACCCTGAGGAGGAGCGTGAGGCACTGCGTGATATTTCGCTCAAGATTGAGGCGGGGGAGAAGGTAGCGTTACTCGGACGCGTTGGCTGTGGCAAGACTACGCTGCAAAAACTGATTCTGGGTCTCTACCAGCCGACGGCCGGCGCCGTGATGATCGACGACGTTGACCTGCGCCAGATCGACCCGCTTCAGCTGCGCCGGCAGATCGGCTATGTCCCCCAGGACGTTAACCTGTTCTTCGGGACGCTGCGCGAGAACATTGTCGCCGGTGGCGGTAGCGATGGCGTCGACGATGAAGCGCTCCTGCGAGCCATCAAACTCAGCGGTCTAGAAGCCTTGGTCAATGCCCACCCTCAGGGGGTTGACCTGCAGGTCGGTGAGCGCGGTCAGGCGCTCTCCGGTGGCCAGCGCCAGGCCGTGGCTATTGCCCGTGCCCTGGTCAACGATCCTCAGGTGCTGCTGCTCGACGAACCCAGCAGCTCGATGGATCACGCCAGCGAAGAGGCCTTCAAGGCCAGCCTCAAGGAGTATGCTCGCGCCAAGACCATGATTGTCGTGACCCATCGGACCTCGCTGCTTTCCCTGGTTGACCGCATCATAGTCATTGATGGCGGGAAGGTGGTTGCAGACGGTCCGCGTGACAAAGTGGTAGATGCACTGCGCAAGGGGCAGATCGGGAGGGCAAGCTAATGGCCGGCAAGAATAGTCGCAGCGCTGAACAGCGGGGGTTCGAAGCGATCGGGCGATTCTCGGAGGCCGGGGGCAAGCCGTTTCGACCTTTCATCGACCGGCTATTCGCTAGGCGAGTGACCTCCGCCCACCTCAATCGTGATTGGGCGAGTGACGCTGACTGGGCGCGCATGCAGCAGGATCCTCTTCGGGCACGTGCTTTTCTTTACATCGTGCTGCTGACTGTGGCGGCGCTGCTGGTGTGGTCCTACTTTGCTGCCATTGATGAAGTGACGCGCGGCAGTGGGCGGGTGATTCCCTCCAGTCAACTGCAGCGTGTACAGAGTTTCGATGGCGGCGTGGTTCAGGAAATCCTGGTGAGAGAGGGGCAGCTGGTTGAGGCGGGGCAGGTCCTCATGCGTATCGACCCCACGCGCTTTGTCGCCAGTTTCAGAGAGAATCGGGCACAGGCCTTGGCGTTGAAAGCACGTGCCGAACGCCTGCGGGCGCTGGTGACCGATACACCGTTCGATCCTGATGAGGAGTTGCGTGTCGAAGCCCCACACATCGTGGCCCAGGAGCGCGAGGTGTATGAAAGCCGGCGGGAGGAGCTTCGTGAGCAGGAGCAGGTGCTGCGTGACCGCATCCGTCAGCGTGAAGAGGAGCTCAATGAAGCAACCGCCCGGCGCGACACTGCCCAGCGTGAGGCCAATATGGCCAGCAGGGAGCTTAACCTGACTCGCCCGATGCTGGAATCCGGTGCTGTATCCGAAGTGGATGTGCTGAGACTCGAGCGCGAGGTGTCACGTGCCACCGGTGAGCGGGATCAGGCCCAGGCCTCCATGGCCAGGCTGCAGGCGGCGGTGGAAGAGGCCCGCAATCAGTTGAGCGAGCTTGGCGTCGAGCGGCGAAGCGACTGGCGCAACGACCTGGCCCAAACCCTGGGGGACCTCAATGCGCTGGATGAGTCGAGCGCTGGCCTGCAGGATCGGGTGCGCCTCGCCGAGATTCGGTCACCGGTGGATGGGGTCGTGCAGCGGCTCAACATCAATACCATCGGCGGGGTGGCCCAGCAGGGGCAGGAAGTCGTCGAGATCGTTCCCTCAGATGATCAGCTGTTGGTCGAGGCCCGTATCGCGCCGCAGGATATCGCCTTCCTGCGTCCCGGGCAGCCAGCCACCATCAAGCTCACCGCCTATGACTTCGCCGTCTATGGCGGACTCCAGGCGGAACTCGACCATATCAGTGCCGATACGATCACCGACGATGACGGCAATACCTTCTACCTGGTGCGCGTGCGCAGCATCGAGGGGGAAGAAGTGGACAGTGAACTTGCCGTGATACCCGGAATGACGGCTCAAGTCGACATCATGACCGGCAAGCGCACTGTGATGCAGTTCATGCTGAAGCCCGTATTGCGGGCCTGGAGCAATTCGATGGGAGAGCGATGATGGCGGTCTACTTCATCAGTCAAGGACGTGATGAGTTTCCACGCTGGCGCGAGGCCTTCAGCGATGCTGAAATCATCGTGCCCGATCAGGCTCGCAGCGTAGGTCGTGGGGACAGTGTCTGGGTCATGTCGAGGTTGGATGGTTGGGAGGAGCTGGTCAGGGACTTGGCTGCACGTGGTGCCTTTATGGCAGTGCTAACGTATCGACCCGAGGCCAGAGAGGCCTTGCAGGCACTGGAAGCCGGAGCCAGGGGATATACTCACGCGCTAGCTGCGCCGGAGGTGCTCCGTCAGGTTCAAGTCGTAATGACGCATCAAGGGATTTGGGTGCCATCGGAGCTGATGGCCCGCGTGGCAGGTGGCACGTTCCGGGCCTTGGGTGGCGTCCATGAGGAGAGCGCTGGCGCGCTGGACGATCTCACAGAGCGGGAGCGAGCCGTGGCCGAAGCAGTGCTGGAGGGCCTTTCCAACAAGGAAGTGGCACGAAAGCTGGGCATCACCGAGCGTACCGTCAAGGCGCACCTTGGTGCTGTGTTCCACAAGCTGGGTGTGAGGGACCGGATCCAGCTTGTGTTGCGGCTATCGGGGCGCAACGCCGAGGTTGTGTCGAGCTCTACCTGACCAACGTCAATGACAGGTTGCACAATGCTAAAGGCCGAGGGCATAAGCTTCTCGGCCTATGTCATTTGTGGGGTGTCTTGACCTGTCCATCGGTCCAATACTGCTTCTTCCGTACAGCGGATACCTTAAGGGTAATAGCCGGCCTTGTGTCGTCTTGCCTTGATAACGCTTTCATGCAGGGAGTCTTACCATGACCATCGCAACTGTCATAGCTATCACCGGACAGGCCTGGGCGCGCGACGCCGATGGCAATCTACGAGAGCTGCGTGTGGGGGACACCCTGCAAGAAGGGGAGGTGCTCGTCACCGCGGAGAACGCGCGCGTGCAGCTCGACTTTGGCGATGGTCTGGACCCCACGGTGATCGCTGGCGATCAGCAGATCGTCATGGCACCGGAGCTGGATGCCAGCGAGCCTGCTGAAGCCTTTGATTTTAGTGCCGAAGATGAAGACCTCGATGCCCTCCTTGCGGCGATCGACGAAGGGGAAGGCGACCTGCTCGAACTGCTCGATGCTACTGCTGCCGGTGCAGGCCCGGGTGGTGCCGCTGACGGTGGCCATAGCTTCGTGATGCTGGGGCGGATTGCTGAAGACGTCGACCCGCTTGCCTTTGAAACTCAAGGCATTGAGCTTGGCGCCGTAGATTTCCCAGAAGATGAACCTGCACTGCTGGCAGAAGAGGAAGAGCCCGTCGAAGAGCCGGAGCCGGAACCTGAGCCCGAGCCCGAGCCCGAGCCGGAACCCGAGCCCGAGCCTGAGCCGGAACCCGAGCCCGAGCCTGAGCCGGAACCCGAGCCCGAGCCCGAGCCGGAACCTGAGCCCGAGCCGGAAGATCCGGAGCCCGAGGATCCGGAGCCGGTGCCTGAACCGAGTCTGAGCGTAAGCGTCGAGTCGGTCCTGGAGCTGGAGAGCAGCGCCGATGCCGAAGCTGGTCAGACCGCGTTCACCATCAGCAGCGAGACCACGCTAGACGGCATTGATCCCGCCTTGGCTGGTGACGTTACCTATGTGATCACCGGGGGCAATGACAACGGCTACTTCGAACTGGGCGAGGACGCTGACGGCAACCCGGTGTTGGTGCTGACCGAGGACGGTGCCGAGGCGATCCGCAATGGCCAGTTCGACCCGGCGGGGGCCAATGTCACCGTGACCGGCACCCAAGAGGTGGATAGCATCACGGTCACTGATGACGACTCTGCCGGTATCGAAGTCCCGACGCCGTCCCCGAGCCTGGAGGTCAGCGTTGACGCGGCCCTGGACCTCGACAGCAGTGCCGATGCCGAAGCCGGCCAGACGGCGTTCACCATCAGCAGCGAGACCGACTACGCGGGCATCGATCCGGCGCTGGGCGGTGAGGTCACCTACACGATCAGCGGCGGCAACGAGGAAGGCTACTTCGCACTGGGAGAAGACAGCGACGGCAACCCGGTGTTGGTGCTGACCGAGGACGGTGCCGAGGCGATCCGCAACGGCCAGTTCGACCCGGCGGGGGCCAATGTCACCGTGACCGGCAACCAGGTGATTGCCGAGGGCGAGCTCAACGAGTTCACGCTCAACGCCAGTGACGATGCCGGCGTTGAAGTGCCGACGCCGTCCCCGAGCCTGGAGGTCAGCGTTGACGCGGCCCTGGACCTCGACAGCAGTGCCGATGCCGAAGCCGGCCAGACGGCGTTCACCATCAGCAGCGAGACCGACTACGCGGGCATCGATCCGGCGCTGGGCGGTGAGGTCACCTACGCGATCACCGGCGGCAACGAGGAAGGCTACTTCGCACTGGGAGAAGACAGCGACGGCAACCCGGTGTTGGTGCTGACCGAGGACGGTGCCGAGGCGATCCGCAACGGCCAGTTCGACCCGGCGGGGGCCAATGTCACCGTGACCGGCAACCAGGTGATTGCCGAGGGCGAGCTCAACGAGTTCACGCTCAACGCCAGTGACGATGCCGGCGTTGAAGTGCCGACGCCGTCCCCGAGCCTGGAGGTCAGCGTTGACGCGGCCCTGGACCTCGACAGCAGTGCCGATGCCGAAGCCGGCCAGACGGCGTTCACCATCAGCAGCGAGACCGACTACGCGGGCATCGATCCGGCGCTGGGCGGTGAGGTCACCTACGCGATCACCGGCGGCAACGAGGAAGGCTACTTCGCACTGGGAGAAGACAGCGACGGCAACCCGGTGTTGGTGCTGACCGAGGACGGTGCCGAGGCGATCCGCAACGGCCAGTTCGACCCGGCGGGGGCCAATGTCACCGTGACCGGCAACCAGGTGATTGCCGAGGGCGAGCTCAACGAGTTCACGCTCAACGCCAGTGACGATGCCGGCGTTGAAGTGCCGACGCCGTCCCCGAGCCTGGAGGTCAGCGTTGACGCGGCCCTGGACCTCGACAGCAGTGCCGATGCCGAAGCCGGCCAGACGGCGTTCACCATCAGCAGCGAGACCGACTACGCGGGCATCGATCCGGCGCTGGGCGGTGAGGTCACCTACGCGATCACCGGCGGCAACGAGGAAGGCTACTTCGCACTGGGAGAAGACAGCGACGGCAACCCGGTGTTGGTGCTGACCGAGGACGGTGCCGAGGCGATCCGCAACGGCCAGTTCGACCCGGCGGGGGCCAATGTCACCGTGACCGGCAACCAGGTGATTGCCGAGGGCGAACTCAACGAGTTCACGCTCAACGCCAGTGACGATGCCGGCGTTGAAGTGCCGACGCCGTCCCCGAGCCTGGAGGTCAGCGTTGACGCGGCCCTGGACCTCGACAGCAGTGCCGATGCCGAAGCCGGCCAGACGGCCTTCACCATCAGCAGCGAGACCGACTACGCGGGCATCGATCCGGCGCTGGGCGGTGAGGTCACCTACACGATCAGCGGCGGCAACGAGGAAGGCTACTTCGCACTGGGAGAAGACAGCGACGGCAACCCGGTGTTGGTGCTGACCGAGGACGGTGCCGAGGCGATCCGCAACGGCCAGTTCGACCCGGCGGGGGCCAATGTCACCGTGACCGGCAACCAGGTGATTGCCGAGGGCGAGCTCAACGAGTTCACGCTCAACGCCAGTGACGATGCCGGCGTTGAAGTGCCGACGCCGTCCCCGAGCCTGGAGGTCAGCGTTGACGCGGCCCTGGACCTCGACAGCAGTGCCGATGCCGAAGCCGGCCAGACGGCGTTCACCATCAGCAGCGAGACCGACTACGCGGGCATCGATCCGGCGCTGGGCGGTGAGGTCACCTACGCGATCACCGGCGGCAACGAGGAAGGCTACTTCGCACTGGGAGAAGACAGCGACGGCAACCCGGTGTTGGTGCTGACCGAGGACGGTGCCGAGGCGATCCGCAACGGCCAGTTCGACCCGGCGGGGGCCAATGTCACCGTGACCGGCAACCAGGTGATTGCCGAGGGCGAGCTCAACGAGTTCACGCTCAACGCCAGTGACGATGCCGGCGTTGAAGTGCCGACGCCGTCCCCGAGCCTGGAGGTCAGCGTTGACGCGGCCCTGGACCTCGACAGCAGTGCCGATGCCGAAGCCGGCCAGACGGCGTTCACCATCAGCAGCGAGACCGACTACGCGGGCATCGATCCGGCGCTGGGCGGTGAGGTCACCTACGCGATCACCGGCGGCAACGAGGAAGGCTACTTCGCACTGGGAGAAGACAGCGACGGCAACCCGGTGTTGGTGCTGACCGAGGACGGTGCCGAGGCGATCCGCAACGGCCAGTTCGACCCGGCGGGGGCCAATGTCACCGTGACCGGCAACCAGGTGATTGCCGAAGGTCTGCTGAATGAATTCAATATCACTGATTTTGATTCCGCAATAGTGGAAGTGCCTGTTGACCCACCCCAAATCCAGGGTCTCGATGGAGAGGGTGCTGATGTCGTGCTCAACGAGAAGCACCTTGAAGATGGTACCAAGCCTGCTGAAGAGAAGCTGACACAAGGCGGTGTCTTTACCCTTGTAGCACCTGCAGGCATCGACAAGCTGACCGTTGGTGACAAGGAAGTTACCCTTGCCGAGCTAGAGGCTCTTGAGCCGACGGATCCGGTCCAGATCACCTCCTCTTCCGGGAATACGCTGTCGCTTATTAACTATGATTCAGCGACTGGTGAAGTGTCGTATGAATACACTCTGGTCAATAACCTTGAGCATGAGGAAGGTGGTGGAAGAAACTCGCTCTTCAAAGAGTTCGAAATCGTTCTCTTCGACACCTTAGGGCGTGATTCGGATCCAGCCTCGCTGGATGTGGAGATCATCGATGATGTTCCCGAGTTTGATGAGGCTGGAATTGATGATGTCACCGTGTCCGCAGCTGAGGGCAGCGATGCTTCTGGTGACCTGAATCTCACCATTGGTGCTGATGGCGACGGTGCCTTCGTGCAGAATGTTACGCTGCAGGAAAGCGGCGGCTTCATTCAGGTTCAATATACTGATGACGGGGAGTCAAACACTGCCTTCCTGACCTCTAATGGCAGCAAGCTCCAGTATGAGTTTGATCAGGATAGCCAGCAGCTGATCGCCTTCAAGGAAGGCGAGAGTAGTGAAAGCCCGGTATTTACCATCGATTTCAGCATTGATGGCAATAGCTACGAGCTCAATGTGATCCAAGAGCTTGATCCGGTAGCTGCCTCCTTTACTTCTGATGTGGCCGGTACGCAAGGCGGCGGCATAGATGGCGAGCTGGAAATCAGCAGCCCGAACCTGGAGGCAGAGTTCTTTGCCTTGGGTGGGCAAGTCAACTGGTCAACCAATGGGATTGGTGTCGACAACAATCTGATTGGTGCCGGTGAGACGCTCGTGGCGCAATTCAGTCAGCAACTGACAGAGCTTTCCTTCAAGATGGGTAACAGCGGCGCGATGAGCTGGGAGATTTTCAGCGGCGGTGAGTCGGTTGGCACAGGCTCTGAGTTGACGGTTGATTACCCTGATGGTTTCGATGAAATTCGTTTCTACGGAAGCTCAGGTGGCGATCAGTATAATGTCAATGACTTTAGCGGGACGTTCCTGGATACGCTGCTCCCGTACCAGCTACCTGTAAACGTTGATGTGGTTGATGGTGATGGCGATCCTGCCTCAAGTGATTTCGACATCACCTTCGAGCCTGTCGAGTCTGTTAATGAGCCAAATCCGCCGTCAGATCCTGATGGGCCGGCAATTCTTGGACTGGGTGCTTCAGGTGGCGATGTGGTTGTCGATGAAGCCTGGCTGGAAGGCGGCACTAAAGAAGGCGAAGGCAACCTGTTGCAGCACGACACCTTTACTCTCGAGGCCGAGGGGGGTATTCGCTCGTTGACCGTGGCTGGGAAGGAAATTACCTGGGAGAACTTGCAGGAACTTTCAAATAGTGCCCCCGTGGTGATTGAGCTTCCAAGTGGTAACGTACTCTCCATCACCGGTTTCGATGGCGATCTGTATGGTGGTGAGGTCAGCTACACCTATGAGCTGAAAGACAACTCGCTAGCCCACGACGAGCAAGGGCGAGATGAGTTGGAGAAAGAGGTGTCGGTAGTTCTTGAGGATCGCTTTGACAGCACCTCTGAGTCCGAGATGTCGATTGTCATCATTGATGACGTGCCTGGTGAGTTCGAGGGTGGTCAAACCATTCAGGTGCCGATCAGCGAGGTCATCGTGGGTGACTGGGCTGCGGGGTGGATCAATATCAACACCACTAACGGTCAGTTCAACGCTGAGGATCTCGATGAGGATGACTTCAAGGATCTGATTTCCTGGGGTACTCCGGCGGGTGGCTCTGAAGGCTCGAATTATGTCTTCGATGATAATGAAGACCTGCGTGATCTTGACACCGGTAAGGTTGACCAGACTTTTGTGCTTGGCACTTTTACCCATAACAATTTCCCGATCTTTGCTGATGGGGGCGTGCTTCAGTCAGTCGATCTGACTATGGAGTTCACCATTGTGATTGATGGTGTCGAGACGACGGTGACGCACACCATCAATATCGAGCATGATGAGACGCCCAACTATGATGATTGGGGTAATCCGCTGCCCCCTGAAGAGGCTGCGGATATCGTCACTATCTCCAATGCCATGACTCAGGTACCGATTGAAGTCGGTGATCGTGAGTATGTCTTCGATATCCTTGGCTTCAAGCCTATCGGCGAGCCGGATGGCGAGCCCGTCAACGAAGTGATCACCTTCGAGGATGCATCCAACAGCTTCGAACTGGTTGGACGAATTTCCTCTACGGATGATCTTCCTGTGCTCACGGGGCAGATTGAAGAGCCATTCTGGGGTGCCGATGGCCCTGATGAAGAGGAGCCGCTGCTGTGGTCCACGGCCGAGGGAGATCAGGCAGTTGCCGAGGGGGAGACGCTGTCAATTGAAGGGCAGTTTGGCACGCTGATCGTAAGTGATGATGGCAGCTATACCTATGAGGTTAGCCGCGAAACACGCGACAACATTAATATCGGAGAAGACAAGGAGGACGTATTCACTTATTACCTCCAGGATGCCGATGGAGATCGTGTGCCCTCGACGCTGACCATCACCCTGGAGGGTGCCGTCAACTCGATTGATCTGGATAGCCAGCAGGCCAGCGCCGAGATCAACAGTGATACCGTGACACCCGATCCGGTCCCTGCGGGCTCCATCGCAGGTGGTGGCCAGATTCAGACAACGTCCAGTAATCATAGTAATGGCGTCGAGGATACATGGGAGAGCGAAAGCTTCACGGTTGAGGAGGGCGGCACAGGTAGCTTTAGCTTTACCGCCGAACTGTCTTCACCGGGTAGCAGCTCGGCCTCTCTCAAGTGGCACCTGGAGAAGCTGGATAGCAACGGTGATTGGCAGCAGGTCGAGGGTGTCGGTGGCACCGTTGGCTCTGGCACCCACTCGGTGGATGGGCTTGAGTCCGGTGAGTATCAGGCTGTCTTTGAGGCTGAAGCTGACGGTCGGGAGTCCAATTTGGTATGGCCACTTCCGCCAATATTTAATTACAACTATCCCTCAGTAAGCGTGGGTGGGCTTGAGTCCGAGTTCCTGGCCGACCCCTATGAAGAGCTTTCGGTCAGTGAGTTTGAAGGTAACGTGCTTGAAGGGGCGACGCCGGGCTCCATCAACTCGACCCTTAGCGTCAAGCTGCCGGATGGAGACTGGCAGGAGGTCGGTGAAGCGGGCCTGACGCTGGCTGGAGAGTACGGCACCCTGGTGATTCAGAAAGATGGGAGCTATGTCTACACGCCGGAAGCCAATGCGGACTTCGTAGGGAAGTCAGAAGCCTTCGAGATCCAGCTGACGCATCCGGCCGGAGAGTCGGTCACGGCGACATTGACGATCGATATCGGTGGCAATGCCCAGCCGGCTGGCGACCAGGGTGGCGAGATTCAGGCAACAGGCTTTGGTCTCTTCTCGCTGGAGGACCTTGACGCGCTAAGCGGGGAAGAAGATGCCGCCGCCTCCGATGAGTCTGAGGATGCCGTTGAAGATGATGAAGTGGAGCCTGAGCCCACAGACGAAGACGACACGGAGTCAGAGTCTAAAGATGAGGATGAAGGCGACGAGAAAGAGGGCGAGGAAGGTGCGAATGAGCCTGTAATCGAGGGTGAAGACGCAATTGATGAGCCTGAGAATGAAAATGCAGATTCAGCACAGGATGATGAGGCAGGCACAGCGCCCGAGGATGCTGCTGAAGATGACGAGGGCGACTCTGACAGCTCCGATGAGGGGGAGCAGGTTGCCGAGTCTGGCAGTGTTGACAAAGACGATAAGGATGAGCGTGCCGAAGAGGACGAGAAGGAAGATGGCATCAAGCTTCAGGATGTCGTCAGCGATGACGATGAACTTCTGAAAGACGATGATTCCTCTATGGACAAGATGCCGAAGTCGGTGAATGGCGGTGACGATCCTTCTGTGGGCTATTCCTCCGGCCCCGACGAGTTGGATACCACGACCAACACCACCGATCAGTAACCTTTAACTGTGTTGAGTTGGCCCCGCCCGGTTCGCCGGGTGGGGCTTTTTGCTAGGCTAAGCAGAACGAAGCCATCACTCTGGGGAGAGACGTGTGTTCATCAAACGCAACGAGTCGGGCGAGATCGTCCAGGTCAGCCGCGAGGCCACCGAGGAGTGCCGGGAGTTTGCGCCCCCATGCTCGCCGGAGCTTCAGGCCTTCGTCGGGGACGACGATGAGCTAAAGAACCAGGCGCTGACCAAGTCCGACCTGGATTTTGTGCGGGTACTGGAGGATGTGATCGATGTGCTGATGGACAAGGGCGTCATCAGCTTTACCGACCTGCCTGAGCCCGCTCAGCGCAAGCTGATGGAGCGTCAGTCACTTCGCCAGCGCTTGAACAGCGTCGGCTTGATGTCGGAGACCGACGACGACAGCGGCGTCATCTAAGTCGCGCCAGGGCAGGGGTGAGGCAGCGGTGCGTGGATCATGGCACTTACCGCCGCTCTGTGCCTAGCGGATCCACGCACCGCCTTGCCTGCAGGTCGTCAGTCCTTGCGCTCGCTGCCGTTCTGGCGAACTCCCGGGCCGGTCACCCCGTCCATGCCGAGTTCGAACAGCGTGCGGGCTGCCGTTTGAGTCTCCACCCCCTCGGCAATGACTGTGATGCCCAGCGAGTGGGCCAGGGTCGACACGCCTCGCAGCAGGCTCTGATGCTCCTGATTCTCTGCGATGCCCTTGCTTAACGAGGCGTCGGTTTTCAGATAGCTTAGCCCGAGGTGCTGCAGCCCCTCGATCTGCCCGAACTGGCTGGTGGCGTGCTCCAGGCCCATCTGGCATCCCAGCGTCCGTACTTCACGACACAGGCTGCTGAACCCTTCGGGATTGTGGATGGCGACTGCTTCCGGCAGCTCCAGCCACAGCCGTGCGGCTTCCTGCGGGTGGGCGCGAAGCGTGGCGATCAGTTCGCTGACGAATCGCCCGTCGCGCAGTGAGCGCGGGGAAAGGTTGATGCCAACGGGCTTGCCGCTTATCGCCGTGTCGTCTAGCGCTGCCGCCACCGCGGCGAGATCCAGCTGGGTGGCCATCTCCAGGCGCGAAATCCACGGCAGGAAGACCCCGGCCGGTCGCCACTCGCCCTTTAGCTTGAGGCGCGTGGGGGCCTCGTAGTGGAGCAGCTTGCCCTCGGTGTCCAGGACCGGGAAGTGGGCGAGATAGACGCCTTGCTTCAGGGCGTCTTCCAAGGCATGCCGCCACTCGTCATGGGTGGTGAATAGGGCTTCCTGATCGGGGGATTCCACGATGACCTGGCCGACAACGCCCTGGTTCTCGGCGGCGGCTAGGGCCCCGTCGAGGCTTGCCAGCAAACCTTCGCGACTCTTGCCCTGGGCGTACTCTGTCAGCGCCGAGGGTAGCGTCAGAGAGGCGCCAGACTGGTTGACAAGCGCTTCGAGGTGCTCGGTCAGCTCGTCCCCCAGCCTTTTCAGGTCGTGGGCGCGGGGAATCAGTAGAGCGAAGTCGCTGCCGTTGAGACGGCCTACCCGGCCATCGCCGTTCATCAGGCTGAGCTGCTTGAGGCGGCGTGCTAGCTCGACCAGCAGGGCATCGGTTTTCTGGTGGCCGAGCTGCTGATTCACCTCGCTCAGATTGCCGACGCGAATCATGGCCAGGGTGCCGCTGGCATCGTGGCTGTCGCTGGCCAGGCTTGACTCGAGACGCTCCAGGAAGGGGGCGCGGGCCAGGGTGTCGGTCACCGGGTCGTGCTGCAGGCGGCGCCTGAGCTGGTCGAGCTTCTCGCTCTCCCTGCCCAGCATGGTGCGCACGCTTTCCGAGAGGCGGTTCATGGCCTTGACCAGCTCGCGTAGCTCACGGGTTCTCGGTTCCGGCGAGGTGACGAAGCGCTGCTCGCCGATGGCCTGGGCCTGATTCACTACGTTGCGTAGCGGCTGGCGGATGGTGCGCACGATCCAGGCGGCCAGCAGCAGGCTGATGGCGGCGGCAACGGCAAACCAGCCGGCAAGCGTCAGGCTGCTGCGCCACAGCGAATGGTAGGCAAAGCTGTGGTGACTCTCGAGAATCAGGGTGCCGTACTGACGCCAGCCATCCTGGACCACGGCGCGCCCCGGTGGCACGTCGAATCGCACCAGGTTCACGAACCAGCCGGGGACCTCGTCGATGGCCTCGTTGCCGACGCGCCGTTCGATGACTTGGCCCTCGGGGTCGCGCAGCTCGATGCGCCGATAGTGGCCGGTATCGAACTGGGCAGCCAGTAGCAGCTCGAGAATCACCGGGTCCTTTTCCAGCTGGCTCATGGACAGCGCCAGGGCGTTGGCGTTATCGCTATTCTTGATGCGGACTTCCTGCTCGATATAGTGCCGGCTGCTGCTGATACTGACGAACAGACTGCCAACGAAGGCCAGTATCAGCAGTGCCACGATGGTCAACCAGAGCTGCTTGATCAGTGACATCTTGTCTCCCCCTGCGGGCGTTAGGTCCCTTGTCGCGTGGTCGCGTGTTGTTGTGGCGGCTCAGATAAATCCTTGTTCTTGCATGCGGCCGACGACGCTGCGCCAGCGCGACAGACGTGCCAGCGGGTCGGCCCTGGATTGGGTCGAGCCGCCTGCCCAGAGCCCTTCGCTGTTGAAACTGAAGACCGGGTCCAGGTCGGTGCGCTGCGAGGCCGGCGTGATCGAGGGCACCAGGTTGTCGAGGATGCGCGGCTCGGCGGCGGGGGTCTGGTAGTAGCCCAGCACCATGTGGGCCTGCACGATCTGGCTGCGACCGATCCGGGCCCTGACATAGATCAGCCGCAGCCGATCTCCCGGGACGCCCAGCTCCTTGAGGGAGATATACTTGGCGATCGAATAGTCCTCGCAGTCGCCCTGACCCTGGCCCAGGGTTTCCAGCGGTGTCGCCCAGAAGTCCTCTTGCCCCCAGTTGTCGATGTCGTCCACCCAGCGTATCCGACGATTGAAGAAATCGTTGACACTGCGAAGCTGTGTTTCGAGGTCGCTGTGGCGAAGCTGGTCGAGCAGGTCGAACCAATCCTCCAGCGCCTGGACCCCTTGCGGCCCGTGCATCTGGCGCATGCTGTCGCGCAGCCGGGCGCGGTTGATGCCGGCCTCGAGCGGGGCGGACGTCAGCCCCAGGCCCGCCGTCAGCACAAGCGCTCCCAGGCCCACCAGAAAGCGGCGGCGTCCGGTGTGGCAGCGATGGGAGGTGATGGGCTGTCGCATGAAGTGTCGCAGGATGAATGAGCACTTGCTCAAGTGTAGGAGGCGGGTGCCGGCGTTGCTACCGGTACCAGGGACCCCAGTCGTTGGCATCAGTTCACGTTCAGCCTTTCCCCGGCCCTTGCCAGACCCGCAGACGACCGAGCCAGGTCAGTTCCCGGGAGGCGTCACGCAGCTCCCTGGCGGCAGCCTCCAGGCTCTGACCGGCGGGCAGGGCATTGACATAGACGGAGACATCGACCTGGTTGTCGAGGTAGTGCAGGTCCAGCGCTACCCGACTCTGCCAAACGGCGCTGGATGACCACACCCTGTCTAGCACCCCTTCTACATCGCGGCGCAGGGGCAGGCCGGGGCGCAGGCTGTGCTCGGTCTCCCCGGCGTCGTCCTCGGGGTCGATATGGAAGGTGACATCGGCCAGGGCGGGATTGTCCTCGCGCAGGCGTCGGCTGACTTCGTTGCCGATCTCATGGGCCTCCGACACCGTGAGTCGAGGGGCTACCACGATATGCAGATCGAGCACCGCCTGGCTGCCCAGCGATCGGGTTCGCAGGTCATGCACGCCCTGCACGCCGGGCACGGTCTCCGCCAGGGTCTGCATGGCCTCGCGCTCTGTCGCCGGCAGCGCCGTATCGATCAGTTCCTGACTGGACTCCCACAGCAGCCGCCATCCCACTCGGCCGACCATGACGCCAACGATGATGGCGGCCGCCGCGTCGACCCAGCCGGCTCCGAACTGGGCGGCCACCAGGCCCACCAGCACCACCACCGTGGAGAGCGCGTCGGAGCGAGAGTGCCAGGCGTTGGCCTCCAGCAGCCTGGAGTTGACTCGCCTGGCCACGCGCATCGTATAGCGGAAGATCCACTCCTTGGCGAGCAGAGCGAGAATCGCGACACCGATGGCCCAGAGGCCGGGTGCGGCAATCGGTTCGCCGCCGATCAGACGCACGAGGCTCGCCCAGGCGATGCCGCCGGCGACGAAGATCAGCACGCTGCCCAGCCACAGCGTCGCCAGGGTCTCGATGCGGCCGTGACCGTAGGGGTGATTGCTATCGGGAGCCTGGCGACCGAAGTGGGTGGCGGCCAGCACGAAGGCATCGGTCACCAGGTCGGAAAAGGAGTGGATACCGTCGGCGATCAGCGCCGCCGAGCCAACCAGCCAGCCGGTGATGAGCTTCATCAGGCCGAGCAGGAAGTCCACCGCGGCGCCGATCAGCGTGACCTTGTGGGCCTCGCGGGTCTGGGCGCCCTGGTCCGGTGAATGGTGCGAGGGGGTGTGCCCCATGGCGCTCGCCCTCCGCGGTCAGCTGTCGATCATTCCGGCACGATGGCGAACCGGATTGGCATACTGGGCCAGCCACCATTCGCGTAGCGCCGGGGGAATCTCGTGCAGACGTGCCTGGAAGCGGGCGCGATCGGCCTCGGTCACCTCCTGCATATCCAGCAGCTCGGGGGCGTCGCCGAGGGCCTCCAGCGCCAGATAGTGACTGGGGAAGAGGCGATAGCCCGAGATGACCTGGCGGTCGATCTCTGCCGCGACGGCTTCGGGCGTATCGAAGCCGGGGCCCAGCGGCTCTCCGAAGCGCAGCTGCACGCGCCCCTTGTGGCCGGTAATGCCGGTAACGATGGAGAGAATATCCTCGAACTCCCCCTTGTCGTAGCGACCAGCGGTGTGCACGGCGTGCAGCTCGCGGGCCTTCTGCAGGTCGCAGGGGTCGTACTCGTAGCTGATCGATACCGGCACCAGCCTTAGCTCGGCGATGGCGTCGCCGATGGGGGCCTGGCGATCCTCACGACGGCGCGCCATGGTCAGCATCTTGATGATGGCAGGATCGGTGCGGTCGATCCCGTCCTTGGCGCGCCCCTCCCGCTGGGCCATCCAGATGGAGTGGTTGTCGGCGGTGATGGAGTGGCGGATATAGTCGGAGAGCGTCTGGTAGGCGGCCAGCATGGCGCGCTTGCCACGCAGGGCCCGGGGCACGATGAAGCTCTTGTTGAGCCGCATCAGGTCGGTGACGTAGGGCTTCTTGAGCAGGTTGTCGCCGATGGCAATGCGCACCGTGTCGCGCCCCGCCTGGTGCAGGGCGAAGTTGACGAAGGCCGGGTCCAGGGCGATGTCGCGATGGTTGCCGATGAACAAATAGGCGGTATCCGGCGCCAGGTGCTCCAGGCCGTCGACCCGAAAGTCGGCGGTGGAGGTACGAATCATGCGCTCCATGTAGTAGGCGACGCGCATCTGGAAGTCGTGCACGCTGGCCACGCCGCGGGTTTCCCGGCGAATGGCGAAAGCGGCGATGGCTCGGGCCAGGCCGGGCAGCAGCCGGCTCAGTCGCGGCAGACGGTAGCGGGTCAGGGCGTCCAGCAGCTCCCGATTGCCGGCCAGGCGTGTCAGCACCGCGGCGACCTCGTCGTCGTGATAGGGGCGGATGTCGGCCCAGGGATCCTGCGCGGGGGGAGTCGCGTCGTTCATTGTTGCGTCTTGTCGGCCTGGGTGAGTCATGCGACGCCCTGCGTCGGACTGTTCTCGGCTTCGCCGTCGAGCCACTCTATCAGTCGCTCGATCAGCTCGGCCAGAGCCTGGGTCATGAGCATGAAGTCGGCCTCCAGGCGCACGATGGCGTCTCCATCGTCCTCGATTTCGCCGGCCTCGTCGATCAGTGCGTCATTGAACCGCAGCGATTTCAGCGCCAGGTCGTCGTGCAGGACGAAGCTTAGCTGGCCCTCCCGCTCCAGCGCCATGCGACTGGCCTGACGGCCTGCGGACAGCAGCTGCTGGATCTCGTCGCTGTCCAGGTCCACCTGGCGTGCGCGCAGTACGCCGTCGTCGCCCTTGGCCTTGAGCTCGACCTGATCGCCGAGCAGCAGATCGGCAGGGCGGGTCTGCTCATCCGCTAGCCACTGGGTCATGGCCCGCATCGGCAGGGCTCGGGTGGCCAGCGGCGTTACCTTCAGGCTGCCCAGCGTCTCGCGCAGCAGATCCAGGGCTTCCTCGGCGCGCTTGCGGGAGCTGGTGTTCACCGCGATCAGGCTGCGGCGGGTGTCCCACCACAGGTCGACCTTCTGGCGGCGAATGAAGGCGCGGGGCAGCAGTTCCTCATAGACTTGTTCCTTGATCTCCTGCTTCTCCTGGCGACGCAGCTTGCGGCCCTCGCGGGCCTCGATGTCGCTGGCACGCTCCTCGACCTCCTCGCGAACCACGCTGGCCGGCAGCATTCGCTCCTGGCGCAGGAGGGTCATCAGCCGCTGGCCCTGAAGCTCGTGCAGCAGCGCCGTGCCGGCACGGCCGGCGGGGGGCACCAGCCCAGACGCCTCGCTTCGCTACCGCCCGGCTGGCGGGCGGCCTGCTCGGCCAGGGCCGCTTCCAGGTCGGCAGCCGGGATCGCCGTTGAGCCGTGCAGGCGGTAAAGATGCAAGTGCTTGAACCACATGGCGCATTCCCAGAATGAAAAGGAGGCATATTATGGCGAACGGGGGGCGGCTGTACCAGTGCGCGGGCCACGGCAGAAGTGTTGAACGTTATCGCATGGATTCAAACTGCTGTTTGAAAGTGTGTCGGGGCGGGGCCTAGAATCGGTCCTTTCCCCTGCAAGGAGCTTGTTCGATGGATTCACGACTCTCCCGCGCCACCCTGCGCGTGCGCGGCTACCACCTGGACGGCTACGGTCATGTCAACAACGCTCGCTACCTGGAGTTTCTCGAGGAGGGGCGCTGGGGGTATTTCGATGACCGCCCCGATGTCGCCCGGCGGTTTGCCAGCGGCAATCCCGCCTTCGTGGCGGTCAACCTCAATATCAACTACCGGCTTGCCGCCGTGGCCGGCGACGATCTAGAGGTGGTGACCCGGTTGGCCGAGCTGGGTACGCGCAGCGCCCGCATGCATCAGGAGATTCGCCGTGTCGATGACGGGGCGGTGGTGGCCGACGCCGACCTCACCTTCGTGCTGCTCGACGTCAAGGCCAACCGCTCGCTGGCCATCGAAGGGGAGCTGCGTGATGCCCTGGCGCCCCTGGTGCTGGCGGACTGAGGCTCACCGCTAATGCCGGTCAGCCGGCGCGCCGTCGTCATGCGACGGCGGTGAGCGCTTAGGGCGATTGCATGATGCAATGTTTTCTCATCGGGTGGCTTCTGATTGGCAAGGGATGGCAGGTGGGAGGGCGGCTTTGCCGCGCGAAGGCGCCGACAGGCGCCCATTCTCTGGCAGCACGACGCGCTGCTTCGCCCGCTGAAGCGGCCTCCCACGGTAGGAATCGCCCTATGACGAGAGTCGTTCTTGTCGTGCGATTGCCCTGGGCGAGCGCTCCCTGCGCTGCCTTTGTGCTGAGCAGAGTGGTATGATGGCAGGCTGTTATGGCGCGCCCCTTAGATGGCTCGGCGGCGTGCCAACCTGCTGCAGTGCAAAGGATTCGACGACCCATGGGTGACATCGCCAGAGAGATTCTGCCAGTCAACATCGAGGACGAGCTCAAGCAGTCGTACCTCGATTACGCGATGAGCGTGATCATCGGCCGCGCGCTGCCGGACGTGCGCGACGGCTTGAAGCCGGTGCACCGGCGCGTGCTATTTGCCATGCACGAGCTCGGTAACGACTGGAACAAGCCGTACAAGAAGTCGGCCCGCGTGGTGGGCGATGTCATCGGTAAGTACCATCCCCACGGCGACAGCGCCGTCTACGACACCATCGTGCGCATGGCCCAGCACTTCTCCATGCGTCATGTGCTGGTGGATGGCCAGGGCAACTTCGGCTCCATCGACGGCGACAGCGCCGCCGCCATGCGTTACACCGAGGTGCGCATGGCACGCCTCGCCCACGAGCTGCTCGCCGACCTGGAGAAGGACACCGTCGACTGGGTCGACAACTACGACGGTACCGAGCGCATCCCCGATGTGCTGCCCACCAAGGTGCCGAATCTGCTGATCAACGGCTCCTCGGGCATCGCCGTGGGCATGGCCACCAATATCCCGCCCCATAACATGGGCGAGGTGATCGACGCCTGCCTGGCGCTGATCGACGACTACACCCTGTCGGTCGATCAGCTCATGGAGTATGTCCCGGGGCCCGACTTCCCCACCGGGGCGATCATCAACGGCCGTGCCGGCATCCTCGAGGCCTATCGCACCGGCCGCGGACGCATCTACGTGCGCGCTCGCCACACCATCGAGCACGATGACAAGAGCGGGCGCGACCATATCATCGTCACCGAGCTGCCCTACCAGGTGAACAAGGCGCGGCTGATCGAGAAGATTGCCGAGCTGGTCAAGGACAAGAAGGTCGAGGGCATCGCCGAACTGCGCGACGAGTCCGACAAGGACGGCCTGCGGGTGGTGATCGAGGTCAAGCGCGGCGAGTCCGGCGAGGTCGTGGTCAACAACCTCTTCGCCCAGACCCAGCTGCAGAACGTCTTCGGCATCAACATGGTGGCCCTGGAAGACGGCCAGCCGAAGATCCTCAACCTCAAGGAGGTGCTCGAGGCCTTCATCCGTCATCGCCGCGAGGTGGTCACCCGTCGCACCCTGTTCGAGCTGAAGAAGGCCCGCGAGCGCGGCCACATCCTCGAGGGGCTGGCGGTGGCGATCTCCAATATCGACGAGGTGATCGAGCTGATCAAGGCCTCGCCGAGTGCCGCCGAGGCCAAGGAGAAACTGCTGGCCCGGACCTGGCAGCCAGGGCAGGTCACCGGGATGCTGGAACGTGCCGGCGCCACCTCCTGCAAGCCGGAGGACCTCCCGGAGGGCTTCGGCCTCAGCCCGACTGGCACCGAGTATCGGCTCTCGCCGGCCCAGGCCCAGTCGATCCTCGAGCTGCGCCTGCACCGCCTGACGGGCCTTGAGACCGAGAAACTTCTCAACGAGTACCTGGGCATTCTCGAGAAGATCGCCGAGCTGATGGCGATACTGGCCTCCAGCGAGCGGCTGCTCGAGGTGATTCGTGAAGAGCTGAACGCGGTTCGCGACCAGTTTGGCGATCCCCGGCGCACCGAGATCCAGGCCAGCCATCTCGACCTCTCCATCGAGGACCTGATCGCCGAGGAGGACATGGTGGTCACCGTGTCCCGCTCCGGCTACGCCAAGACCCAGCCGCTTTCGGACTACCAGGCCCAGCGCCGGGGTGGTCGCGGCAAGTCGGCCACCGCCATGAAGGACGAGGACGTCATCGAGCACCTGCTGGTGGCCTCCACCCACGACACCGTGCTGCTGTTCTCCAATCGCGGCAAGGTCTACTGGCTCAAGGTCTACGAGATGCCGGCGGCCAGCCGTGGCTCCCGTGGCAAGCCGCTGGTCAACCTGCTGCCGCTGGAGGAGGGCGAGGCGATCAACGCCATCCTGCCGGTGCGCGACTACTGCGCCGAGAGCTACATCTTCTTCGCCACCGCCAAGGGCACCGTCAAGCGCACCAGCCTGGATCAGTTCTCCCGGCCGCGCAGCGTGGGCCTGATCGCCATCGACCTGGAGGAGGGCGATCGCCTGGTGGGGGCCGCCATCACCTCGGGTAGCGACCACGCCATGCTGCTCTCCTCCAACGGCAAGGCGATCCGCTTCGAGGAGGGCAACGTGCGCGCCATGGGCCGCACCGCTCGAGGGGTGCGCGGCATGCGCCTGCAGGATAATGCCGAGGTGATCAGTCTGATCATTCCTCAGAGCCAGCAGATCGACGCCAACGCCGACCTGGAAACCGAGGATGAAAACGGCGAGCCCCGCGAGAACGGCAACGGCGGGCAGATCTATATTCTCACCGCCAGCGAAAACGGTTACGGCAAGCGAAGCCGGCTCGAGGAGTTCCCGCTTCGCGGTCGCGGCGGCCAGGGGGTCATCGCCATGCAGACCAGCGAGCGCAACGGCTCGCTGGTGGCCGCCATGCAGGTCTACTCCACCGACGAAATGATGCTGATCACCGACCGCGGCACTCTGGTGCGTACCCGAGTCGATGAGGTCTCGATCACCTCGCGCAACACCCAGGGCGTCATGCTGATTCGCCTGGGCAACGACGAGAAGCTGGTCAAGACCGTGCGCATCGACGAGCCTGAGAGCGAGCTAGAGGATGAGCCGGAAAGCGGCGTCGAGAACGAGCTCGAGGGTGAGCAGCAGGAAGGGCAGGGCCCGGAAGAAAGCGAGCCGCGAAACGGCGAGTAATCGCGCTTCAAGCCCGGAAAGCGATGAGCTGTTCCGGCGACAAGCCTCGCGAGGGCGCTGTGAACCCATCCCTGGGCGCTACTTTTGCCATCCATGGCAAAAGACCCTCGCTACGGCTTGTCCCCGGCGCTCATCCCGCTTGGTCACGAGACATGAGAAAAACGGAACACCACGCTGATGACACGCCACTATAACTTCTGCGCCGGCCCCGCGGCGCTTCCCGCGCCGGTGCTGGAGCGGGCTCGCGAGGAGATGCTCGACTACCAGGGGCGCGGACTCTCGGTGATGGAAATGAGCCATCGCAGCCCCGAGTTCGTCGCCATCGCCGAGCAGGCCGAGCGCGACCTGCGCGAGCTGCTGGCCATTCCGGCCAACTACAGGGTGCTCTTTCTTCAAGGCGGCGCCAGCCTGCAGTTCGCCATGGTGCCCATGAACCTGCTGGGGCGGGGCGGACGCGCCAATTTTGTTTATACCGGTATCTGGGGAAAGAAGGCCCTGGCCGAGGCCGAGCGCCTGGGCTTTCCGGTGCACCTGGCGGGTTCCAGCGAACCTAGCGGCCATACCCGGGTGCCCGAGCCGTCGCAGATCGCCCTGTCCGACGACGCTGCTTACCTGCACTACACCGCCAACGAGACCATCGGCGGGCTCGAGTTTGACTACATTCCCGAGGTTGGCGCGCCCCTGGTCTGCGATATGTCCTCGTCGATTCTCTCCGGGCCGCTGGATGTGTCGAAGTTCGGCATCCTCTATGCCGGCGCCCAGAAGAACATCGGCCCGGCGGGCCTGACCCTAGTGGTCGTGCGCGAGGATCTGCTCGACCGGGCGGGGAATGCCATTCCGAGCCTGTTCGACTACCGCGGCCTGGCCGATGCCGGCTCCATGGTCAATACGCCGCCCACCTTTGCCTGGTACCTGGCGGGGCTGGTCTTCCAGTGGCTCAAGCAGGATATTGGCGGCCTGGCCGCCATGGACGTCATCAATGCCCGCAAGGCCGCCAAACTCTACGCGGCCATCGACGCCAGCGAGCTCTATTCGAACCCCATCGCCGAGCGCAACCGCTCGCGGATGAACGTGCCCTTCGTGCTCGCCGACGCGCGCCTGGACAAGCCGTTTCTCGCCGAGGCCGAGGCGGCCGGGCTGCTCAATCTGAAGGGGCATCGCAGCGTGGGCGGCATGCGGGCCAGTCTCTACAACGCCGTTCCGGAAGCGGGTGTCGACGCTCTGATCGCCTTCATGGCCGACTTCGAGCGGCGTCACGGTTGACCCCTTCGGGGAGCTATAAGCTGTAAGCTTTTAGCTGTAAGAGAAAACCGTTGCCAGCGACGGGGCTGGTAGTAGCATCTCGGCTTACGGCTTACGGCTTACGGCTTACGGCTTACGGCTTACGGCTTACGGCTTACGGTCATCAACAATTCAGGGAAGCGCCCATGAGTGAACCCCCCATCGATCTGGATGCGCTGCGCGAGCGCATCGACAGCCTGGACAACGAGATCCTTAGGCTGATCAGTGCCCGGGCGGACTGCGCCAAGCAGGTCGCCGAGGTGAAGACCAAGACCGATCCGGGCGCGGTCTTCTACCGCCCCGAGCGTGAAGCCCAGGTGCTGCGCCGCATCATGGAGCTCAACGCCGGTCCGTTGGACAGCGAGGAGATGGCGCGCCTGTTCCGCGAGATCATGTCCGCCTGCCTGGCGCTGGAGCAGCCCATCAAGGTGGCCTACCTGGGCCCGGAGGGCACCTTTACCCAGCAGGCCGCGCTCAAGCACTTCGGTGAAAGTGCGGTGAGCCTGCCCATGGCGGCCATCGACGAGGTGTTCCGCGAGGTGGAGGCGGGCGCCGTCAACTACGGCGTCGTGCCGGTGGAGAACTCCACCGAGGGTGTCATCAGTCACACCCTGGACTCCTTCATGGACTCCTCCATCCGTATCTGCGGCGAGGTGGTGTTGCGCATTCACCATCACCTGCTGGTGGCCGACACCACGCGCCGCGACAAGGTCTCGCGGATCTACTCCCACCCGCAGTCCTTCGCCCAGTGCCGCAAGTGGCTCGATGCCCACTACCCCCGAGCCGAGCGGGTGCCGGTGTCGTCCAACGCCGAAGCCGCTAAGATGATCAAGGGCGAGTGGCACAGTGCCGCCATCGCTGGCGACATGGCGGCCAAGCTCTACGAGCTGGAGAAGATCGCCGAGAAGATCGAGGACCGCCCCGACAACTCCACGCGCTTTCTGATCATTGGCAGCCAGCACGTACCGCTTTCCGGCGAGGACAAGACCTCGGTGGTGGTGGCCATGCGCAACCAGCCGGGTGCACTGCACGACCTGCTGGAGCCCTTCCACCGCCATCAGATCGATCTGACTCGCCTGGAGTCGCGGCCGTCGCGCAGCGGCGTGTGGAACTACGTCTTCTTCATCGATTTCAAGGGGCACGTAGACGAGCCGCGGGTCGCCGCCGTACTGGAGGAGGTGCGCCTGCGCGCCGCCGAGCTCAAGGTGCTGGGCTCCTACCCCATGGGCGTGCTCTAGACATGCGGCAAGCGTTGGACGGGGCGTGTCGGGTGGAGGAGTCGCGGATCCTGATCGTCGGCCTGGGGCTGATCGGTGGCTCGCTGGCCGCCGCCCTTCGGGCGAGCGGCTACGGGCGTTGCGACAGCGATGCTGCCGGCGGCGTCGGACCGACCGGCGGGGGCGGGCCGGTGAAGAGAGCGGAGATCGTCGCCTGCGACCCGGATGCCGACGAGATCGCCCGCGGCATCGAGATGGGGCTGATCGACCGCGGCGGCACCCGGCTGGCACCGCTGGTGCAAGATGCCACGCTGATCGTGTTGGCGGTGCCGGTGCTGGCCATGGAGCCGGTGATGCGCGAGCTGGCCGACAGCCTGGCATCGGCCCATGGGCGGGTGGTGATCACCGACGTGGGCAGCACCAAGGGCGCCATTCGCGACTGCGCACGGCGAGTCTTCGGTCGGCGGCCGCCCAACCTGGTGCTGGGGCATCCCATCGCCGGCTCCGAAAAGAGCGGCGTGGCGGCCTCGAACCCGCGGCTCTACGTCAACCACAAGGTGATCCTGACCCCTGGCGCCGAGACCGATCCCGTGGCCGTGGCCCGGGTGCGGGCGCTGTGGGCGGCCTGCGGCGCCGAGGTGCTGGAGATGGAGGTCGAGCGCCACGACCAGGTGCTGGCCCGCACGAGCCATCTGCCGCACCTGCTGGCCTTCTCCCTGGTGGACACCCTGGCGCGCCAGGACGAGCGGCTGGAGATCTTCCGCTACGCCGCCGGAGGCTTTCGCGACTTCACCCGCATCGCCGGCAGCGATCCGGTGATGTGGCGCGATATCTTCATCGCCAACCGCGACGCCGTGCTCGCCTCCCTGGACGACTTCGAGGTCGGGGTGGCCCGACTTCGCCGCGCCGTGGAGGCGGGCGACGGCGATGCCATGCTGGCGACCTTCGATCGTGCGAGCCATGCGCGCCACTATTTCGATACTCTCCTGAACCAGACCAGCTATCAGGCGGAATATAAGATGCAACAACGAGGCAATCTGCGCTTCCGGGCGGGTCCCGGTGGCAGCGTGGCCGGCCGCATTCGCGTGCCCGGCGACAAGTCGATCTCTCACCGCTCCATCATGCTCGGCGCCCTGGCCGAGGGCGTCACCGAGGTGAAAGGCTTCCTGGAAGGCGAGGACAGCCTGGCCACCCTGCAGGCCTTCCGGGAGATGGGCGTGGCCATCGAGGGTCCCCATCAGGGGCGGGTGACCATCCATGGAGTGGGCATGCACGGCCTCCAGGCGCCGGCCGGGCCGCTCTACGTGGGCAATGCCGGTACCGCCATGCGCCTGTTCGCCGGCCTGCTGGCCGGCCAGGCCTTCGATACCGAACTCACCGGCGACGCCTCCCTGACCAAGCGCCCCATGGGCCGGGTAGCCGATCCGCTGCGCCTGATGGGCGCCGAGATCGACACCGCCGAGGGTGGCCGCCCGCCGCTCCACATCCATGGCGGCAAGGCGCTCAAGGGCATCACCTATGACATGCCCATGGCCAGCGCTCAGGTGAAATCCTGCCTGCTGCTCGCTGGGCTCTACGCCGAGGGCGAGACCCGGGTGCGTGAGCCGGCGCCGACCCGCGATCACACCGAGCGCATGCTGCAAGGATTCGGCTACGCCGTGGAGCGCGACGGCGACACCTGCTGGCTGTCCGGCGGCGGCAAGCTCACCGCCGCTCCCATCGATGTGCCCTCGGATATCTCTTCGGCCACCTTCTTCCTGGTGGCCGCGGCGATCACCCCCGGGGCCGACCTGACCCTCGAGCACGTCGGCATCAATCCGACCCGCATCGGCGTGATCAATATCCTCAAGGCCATGGGCGCCGACCTCGAACTCTCGAATCAGGCCGAAGTCGGCGGCGAGCCGGTGGCCGATATCCGCGTGCGCTATGTGCCGCTCAAGGGGATCGATATCGACGAGGCCCAGGTACCGCTGGCCATCGACGAGTTCCCGGCGCTGTTCATCGCCGCGGCGAACGCCGAGGGCACCACTCGGCTGCGCGCCGCCGAGGAGCTGCGGGTCAAGGAGTCCGACCGCCTGCAGGCCATGGCCGACGGCCTGGCCGCCATCGGCGTCGAGCACACCCTGCTCGCCGACGGCATCGACATCGTCGGCAGCGGCAAGGCCGAGGGGCCGAGCTACGGCGGCGGGCGCATCGACAGCCTGGGCGACCACCGTATCGCCATGGCCTTCGCCATCGCCTCGCTGCGTGCTAGCGACGAGATCATCATCGACGACTGCGCCAACGTGGCGACGTCGTTTCCCGGCTTCGTCGATCTGGCCCGACGGGTGGGGCTGAGCCTTAGCGAAGAGCGCTTCCCTGATGCCGAGGCCGAGGCGGCGGGCGAGGAGGGCGCATGACCCATGCCGAGGATGCGCCGCCGGTGCTCGCCATCGACGGTCCCGGCGGGGCCGGTAAGGGCACCATCAGCCGGTTGATCGCCGAACGACTGGGTTGGCATCTGCTCGACAGCGGCGCCCTGTATCGCTTGACCGCCCTGGCCGCCCACCGGCACGGGGTGGCGCTGGACGATGAGGCGGGCCTGGCGAGCCTGGCCCGCGAGCTGGACGTGGTGTTCGTCGCCGAGGGGGATGGCACCCGTATCGAGCTGGAGGGCGAGGACGCCACCGCGGCGATTCGCACCGAGCAGATCGGCGACGCCGCCTCCCGAGTGGCGGCGCTGACGGCGGTGCGCCAGGCGCTGCTGCAGCGCCAGCGAGACTTCCGCCAGGCGCCGGGGCTGGTGGCCGACGGCCGCGATATGGGCACTGTGGTGTTCGTGGACGCCCCGCTCAAGGTGTTCCTCACCGCCTCGGCCGCCGAACGCGCCCGGCGACGCCACCTTCAGTTGCAGGAAGCGGGGGTGGATGCTAGTCTATCGAGTCTTTTAAAGGAGATTCAGGCACGCGATGCACGCGACATGCAGCGCAGCGTGGCCCCGCTCGTACCGGCCGATGACGCCCTCGAGCTGGACACCACGAGCCTGAGCATACCGGAAGTGGTGGATCGGTTGACGGAGTGGCTGGCCGAGCGCGGCCTCACTCGCGACACCTGACTCTCCCTTGCGGCGCTCCCGTCAGGATGTGATGGCATGGTCGGGCACCCCTTTCCGAAAGCCCGGCCAGGTCCAACCAGCGCTAACATCCCCGGGGGCTTGGCACATAAGGCCCGCACTCGCTGGTGGTGCGGAGAAGGCGGCGACGCCTCAACACCGTTGATCACGTAGGAACATCATGAGCGAAAGCTTTGCTGAACTGTTTGAACAGTCACTTCAGGACATCAACATGGAGCCGGGCGCCATTGTTCTGGCTACCGTCGTCGACATCGAGGGTGACTGGGTCACCGTCAATGCCGGCCTGAAGTCCGAAGGGCAGATCCCCGCGGCGCAGTTCCGCGACGACAATGGCGAACTGACCATTGGCGTCGGCGACGAAGTCAAGGTCGCCCTGGAAGCCGTCGAGGACGGTTTCGGCGAGACCCGTCTGTCTCGCGAGAAGGCCAAGCGCGCCGAAGCCTGGAAGGTCCTGGAAGCGGCCTTCGAGAAGGAAGAGATCGTCAAGGGCGTGATCAACGGCAAGGTCAAGGGCGGCTTCACCGTCGACATCGACTCCATCCGCGCCTTCCTCCCGGGTTCGCTGGTCGACGTGCGCCCGGTGCGCGACACCACGCACCTGGAGCATAAAGAGCTCGACTTCAAGGTCATCAAGCTCGATCCCAAGCGCAACAACGTGGTGGTGTCCCGCCGCGCCGTGCTCGAGGCCGAGAACAGCGCCGAGCGTGAGGCCCTGCTCGCCACCCTGCAGGAAGGCCAGCAGATCCTGGGTATCGTCAAGAACCTCACCGACTACGGCGCCTTCGTCGATCTCGGTGGCGTCGACGGCCTGCTGCACATCACCGACATGGCCTGGAAGCGCATCAAGCATCCGTCCGAGATCGTGGCCGTGGGCGATGAGATCAACGTCAAGGTGCTGAAGTTCGATCGCGAGCGTAACCGCGTGTCGCTGGGCCTCAAGCAGCTGGGCGAAGATCCCTGGGTCAACATCAAGGATCGCTACCCCGAGAACACCGTGGTCACCGCCCGCGTCACCAACCTCACCGACTACGGCTGCTTCGCCGAGCTGGAAGAGGGCGTCGAGGGCCTGGTTCACGTCTCCGAAATGGACTGGACCAACAAGAACATCCATCCCTCCAAGGTCGTGCAGATCGGCGATGAGGTGGACGTCATGGTGCTGGATATCGACGAGGAGCGTCGCCGCATCTCGCTGGGTATCAAGCAGTGCACCGCCAATCCGTGGGAAACCTTCAACGCCCAGTACAACAAGGGCGACCGGGTGTCCGGTACCATCAAGTCGATCACCGACTTCGGTATCTTCATCGGCCTGGAAGGCGGTATCGACGGCCTGGTGCACCTCTCCGACCTCTCCTGGACCGAGACCGGCGAAGAAGCCGTGCGTCGCTTCAAGAAGGGCGACGAGGCCGAGGCCGTGATCCTCTCCATCGACCCGGAGCGCGAGCGCATTTCCCTGGGCATCAAGCAGCTCGATACCGACCCGGTCGCCGAGTTCCTGTCCGTCAACGACAAGGGCAGCATCGTCACCGGTCGTGTGGTGGAGGTCGATGCCAAGGAAGCGCAGGTCGAGCTGGCCACTGACGTGGTCGCGGTGCTCAAGGCCTCCGAGATCAGCGCCGACCGCGTCGAAGACGCCCGCAACGTGCTGAGCGAAGGCGACAGCGTCGAGGCTCGCATCATCGGTGTCGATCGCAAGAATCGTCAGATCAACCTGTCGATCAAGGCCAAGGAGCATGACGACACCCGTCAGAACCTCAAGAAGCTGCGTGAAGAGAGCGTCGAGAGCGGTGGTCCGACCACCATCGGCGACCTGATCAAGCAGCAGATGGGCCAGGACTAAGCTGCCCTGCAAGGCCGCTGCCGTCGGCCTTGCGTCAGCCAGTCCCACGCTGACAACGCCGTCCCGGCTAGCCGGGGCGGCGTTTTCGTCTGCTTGTCATGCGGCAGGTCGGCGATTGCCGGATGCGAGGTGATCGAAACCGGGCCTGCAATCTGGTGTACTTGTATGCACACGCATCAATTCTTCGTCGAGGAGCACAGGGACGCCATGGCCACCATCGAACACAGCGCTATCCTCAAGGCGCCTCCCGAGCGGGTGTTCGCCCTGCTGGAACGGGTCGAGGACTTCGTCGACTACTCGGACCTGATTCGGGATATCGAACCGCTGGGCGGGGAGCGCTATCGCTGGCACGTCCATGCGGTAGGGATGGACTGGACGTTCGATGTGGAGATCACCGAATCCCAGCCGCCGGAGCTTCTCGCCTGGGAGTCGCTGGACGGTGTTCACAATCAGGGCTGCTATCGTCTGACCGCGGTAGAAGAAGGCACCAAGGTGGCCCTCACCCTCACCTACGCCATCCGCAATCGGCTGGTGGAAAAGGCCGTCACGCGTGCCGCCAAGCCGCTGGTCAACAAGGTCAGCCGCGAGATTCTCGCCCGGGTGGAGGCGCGCCTGTGATTCCGCTACTTTTCCTTGTCGGGGAGGGCTAAACTGCAGGCAGAAGGCCGCCGGCCTCATACGAGGAATCGAGCATGCTTAAGGCATTGATCTGGTGCTGGGTCGCGCTGGGGCTCCAGCTGGTCCTGCTTCACTATGTGGATCGTCGGGTCGCGGCGATGCCGCGCCTGGGGGAGGAGGCGTCTCATGACGTGGAGGGGATGGCGACAACACCTCCCAGCGGCGAGCTAGATGCCTGAAGCAGTCGGCGTTGCGTGACCCGGGCCCGGGCGCATGGCACCATAGGCGCTTTCCACTGGCACGCAAGAGATAGCGGATGCAGCAAGACACCTCTCTACGCTGGCGTTGGCGCTGGGTTGCCATTGGCGCCAGTGTCCTGATGGCCGGCTATCTGTGGATCTGGCACTCGCCGGACCTTACCGCTATCAAGCATTGGGCCGAAGAGGCCTCCCACCATCCGGCGACGGTGATGGGTGTGATCTTGATCATGGCCGTGACCCTGGCGTTCGGGCTGCCCGGGAGCATCGGGCTGTGGCTGATCGCTCCCTTCTATCCCCCCCACGTGGCGACACCCATGCTGATTGTCGGCAGCGTAGGCGGTGCCCTGGGCGCCTACCATCTGGCCGCTCGCGTTGGCGATGCCTGGAGCCCCAAGGGGCTGACCCGTAAAGTCATGCGCATGCTGGAAAAGCGCAGCGATTTTCTCACCCAGTGCGCGCTGCGCGTGCTCCCGGGATTTCCCCACTCGGTGATTAACTACGCCGCCGGGCTGCGGCGCCTGCCGTTGCGTACCTTCGTGATTGCCGCCGTGATCGGGCTGGGGGTCAAGTGGGCCGTCTACGCCAGTGCCATCCACGGTGCGCTGGAAGCGGTGGAGCGGGAGGACGCCCTGAGCCTCGACGTGGTGATGCCGCTGGTGGCGCTAACCCTGTTGCTGCTGATCGGCGCCTGGATGCGGCGCCGCGTCGAGCAGGGCCGGGAGATGTAGGCGGGAGTCGCTGGGTTCGCAGTGGCGTGGCAGGATCAGCTGCTCTGATACAGCCCCACGCCGTTGCGGCCGCCGTGCTTGATGCCGTACATGGCCTGGTCGGCGGCGTCGACCAGCGCTTCGACACTGGCAAACTCGCTGTCTTCCAGCGCCGCGATACCGATCGATGCGGTGACGTGAACCGGCTTGCCCTGGGCGTGAGCCAGGGGGCGTTCCGCGAGATGTTGGCGCACCCGGTCGGCGAGGACGCCGGCCTGGTGGTGACGGGTATGCGGCATGATCACCAGAAACTCTTCTCCGCCGTAGCGTCCGGCGATATCACTTTCGCGCACCATCCGTTTCAGGCTACCGGCGAAATGGATCAGGACGCGATCCCCGAATCGGTGCCCGTGGCGGTCGTTGATGCGCTTGAAGTGGTCCAGGTCGATGAACATCACGCTCAGCGGCTGTTGATGGGTCCGGGCGGTATCGAAGTGGACGTCGAGAAGCCTTTCTAGCCAGCTGCGATTGGCCAGTCCGGTCAGCGGGTCGGTGCGGGTCCGTTTGTCCAGCGCCACATGGCTGGCGTTGAGGGCCTCGAGCTCGCGCCGCTGTTCGGCCAGGTGGCGGCTGATTCGGAGGTTCTGTTCGAACAGCAGCTGCTTGGCCTCGGTGAGCAGCGTGATGGCGTCGATGTCCGGCGGGCAGGTGATCTCGAAGAGCCGCGCGGTGGAGGGTAGCCGCTGCTGGAGCTGCTGCAGTACGCCTGTCAGCAGCTCGGGGTTCAGGCTGTCGAGGGTGTCGAGCTGATGCAGCAGGTCGCTCATGGCCCGGGCTGGCTCGGGCGCAAGCCAGGCCTCGGCGATGCGGCAGGAGAGTCGCAGGCAGAGCCGGGGGATATCGCTTTCCTCGAGCGGGCCGTGACTGTCGGCAATACCCTGCGCCAGGTGGCCGGGTACTCCCCAGCTGGCGGCCAGCCAGGCGCCGACCAGGGCGTGGTCGCAGCCATAGCGCTCGCGCTCGGCCAGGGAGAGGGCGTGATGGTCCCGTAGGCCCGGCATCTCGCCGCTGTAGCGCTCGCCGTCCACTGCTTCGAGGGCCATGATCCCGATATCCTGGATCAGCGCCGTGGTGAAGACCCGGCCGGCATCCTCGGGGCTGAGCCGCTGTGCCAGGTGCTGGCCGGCCAAGGCGGCGATGATGGCGCGCTGCCACAGGTAGTCGTAGTCCAGAGCGAAGTGGTTGCCGGTGCTCGGCAGCCCGAAGCTCATGGCCGCTGCCAGGGTGGCGTCCAGGCCGAGGCGTGAGACGGCGTCCAGGCAGGTGCTGACCTGCGCGCCGCTGCGGGCGTAGAAGGCGCTATTGGCCAGCGACAGCAGCCGCAGCGTCAGGGCGGGGTCCCGCTCGATGACCTTGGCGAAGTCGGCCAGGCGGGGCTCCGGCATGCGGGCCAGGTTGAGCACCTGGGCCGCCGCGGCCGGCAGGCTGGGAAGCTTGCTGCAGCGGCTCAGGCGGTCGCGAAGCGCATCGGGAAGTGGGGGAAGATCAGGAGCCGTCAGGCCGCTATCGTCATCGATAGAATGCGACGGTGCATGGTTCGGCATGACAGCTCCCGAGTAAAACGGTTGGTTTAATTTTTGTGATTATCATAACCGAATTGTCAGCGAGTTCATCCTTTTCTCACGCCCTTTAGCCTTTACGCAGTGATGCATCGAGGTGGTCGACCACTTCGGCCCAATCGGCGTCCTCCTCCAGGGCCTCATGGAGAAACTCCGACTGGGCCTGATTCCAGAACGGCGCCTCGTGCAGCGGCAGGGTGTCGGGCAGCGGCGCATGCCGCTCGATGAAGGCCTTGATGGAGGCGTCGTCGGCGGGCAGCCCAAGCTGTTCGAAGAGTTCGGTGAAAGGGTGTACGGGGTGTTCCATGGCCACGGCTCCTTTGCTTGCGTTACTCCCACCCTAGCGCTTTGCCGGGCTGAGCGCTCAGGAGGCCTCAACGATGAAACCATTGAAGGACTCCCCCTCTCAACGCTCGCCCACCAGGGGGGTGAGGAAGCGGCGGCGTCGCTCGGCGTCGGGCAGCGGCTGCGCGAGCAGGTGCAGCAGCTTGGTCATCGCCGCCTCCGGCGTCATGTCGCCGGCCGACAGCACGCCGGCCTCGACCAGACCTCGTCCCGCCGCATAGTGCCCCATGGCGACACCGCCTTCCGGGCACTGGCTGGCAGCGGCGAGCAGCTTGCCCTCGCCGCAGGCATTGGCCAATACGCCCAGCAGCGCCGGGTCGTCCGGTACGTTGCCTCCGCCCCACACCTCCAGCAGCGCGCCCTTGACGCGATCATCCTCCAGCCAGGCGGCCAGCTGCCAGGCCTGGATGCCCGGCCACAGCGAAAGGCGCACGACGCTGCCCGCAGCCAGCCCCGAATAGTCGGGAAGCTCGAAGCGTGGCGCGCCGCGTTGTTGCACGGCGAGCCCGCGACTGGGATAGAGTACGGCCTGGTCGTCCACCCGTTCGCCAAGCAGGGGGTAGTTGGGGCTGACGAATGCCTCCATCGCGCCGGTGTGCCACTTGCGCGTGCGCACCCCGCGCAGCAGGCGTCCGGCGAAGGCCACGGCCACCTCCTTTAGTGCGGGCTGGACGGCGAAGCGCAGCGCCAGCTCGATATTGGCCAGAGCGTCGCTGCCTGCGGCCTCCAGCGGCAGCATGGCGCCGGTGACCACCACCGGGCGGTCCACTCCCTGCAGCTGATAGGCGAGACTCGCCGCGCTCCAAGCCAGGGTGTCGGTGCCGTGCAGGACCACGACGCCGGTATGGTCGGGCAGGGCGGCGGCGACGGCCCGGCCCAGCCGCTGCCAGTCGAGCGGCGTGGCGGCGCTGGAGTCGATGGGCTCGGGGCTCTCCTGCAGCACGAAGTCGGGGAGGCTCGCCTGGCGCGCCGGGGGCAGGGTGGCCAGCGCCCGGCGCAGTCGCGCCTCGAAGTCACGGCCCGGGGCGAGTCCCTGGTCGGTCTCGACCATGCCCAGGGTGCCGCCGGTGTAGAGCACCAGCACGGGCGGGTCGGCGAGGGAAGAGGCGGTCACGGCGGCTCCTGGCTGTCGGCAACGGGAAAAGCGCCATGATAACGCTTCACTCCTCGCTCCTCACCCTGACGCCATCATCGACGCGCTCGCCGGGATGGGTGATCAGCGTCTCACCTTCGCTCAACCCCGCGAGCACCTGGGTCACCAGGCCCTGGCGGCGGCCGATCTCCACGCTGCGCCGAACAGCTCGCCCGTTTTCGATGACGAAGACCGCCCAGTCACCGTGATGGCGGAACAGCGCGCCGGTGGGGATCTGCAGCACCTCATCGGCTTCCCAGAGGATGAACTCGGCGTCGATGCGAAAGCCGCTGCCCAGCCCCTGTCGGGCGGGGACGGCGTCGGCGGCGAAGTCGACGATCACCGGCACGCGCTGCTCGTCCACGCCCAGCGCCGAGGTGCGCGTGAACCCGGCCGGCTCGACGCGCCGGACCTGGCCGCTGAGCGTCTCGCCGCCCCAGCCGCTGAGCTTCACCGCCATACCGGGACGCAGCTGCACGGCGTCCATGGAGAGCAGGTCCACCTGCACCTCGAGATCGTCGGGGCGGCCCAGCTCGAGAATCGGCTCGCCGGCCGACACGCTGCCTTCGCAGCAGCGGTAGCGGGTCAGCACGATGCCGGAGACCGGGGCATTGACCGCCAGCTCGGGGGTGTCCCCCGGGGTGCTGCGCTGGCCGCTGGCCACCTCCAGTACGGCACGGGCACTCTCCACCTCGAAGCGGGCGACCTCGACGCTGGAGGCCGCGGCGTTCTCCAGGGCCCGCTGGCGGTCGCGCAGGCTCTGGCGGTGCTCCAGGTCGGCGGTGGCCACCAGGTTGCGCTCGTGGAGCCGCCGGTAGCGCTGGTATTCGGACTCGGCGAAGCGCCGCTCGGCGCGGGCGGTCTCCAGGTTGGCCTGGGCGGTGCCGAGGCGGGCCTGGGCAGCCTGCAGGTTGTCCTCGGCCTGCTGCCGGCTGCGCGCGTCCAGCGCTGGGGCGGGGGTCGGTTCGAGCCGGAACAGCACATCGCCCTCCTCGACGCTGTCACCGACCTCGAGGGTGACGCGCTGGAGGTAGCCGGCGATGGGCACCGAGACGTTCCAGGTATCGCGCAGCCGGGTGCGGCCCTCCTCGGTCACCGAGTCGACGAAGGGGCCGGCGCTGACGGTGGCGACGCTGACCGTCACCGGAGCAGGCCACAGCGCCCAGCCCAGCAGGCCGACCGCGGCCAGGGCGGCGATGGCGCCGATCAGTCGTTTGATGCCTCGGGATCTGGATGGCATGGCGGTTTCCTTGGTTATTCCACGGCCTTGAGCACGGCGATCATGTCCAGCCGCCCCAGTCGGCGAACCGCGAGCAGGGCGACCGCCAGCGAGGCGAGGATGACGCCGGCGGCGGCGAAGCCGAAGGCGTAGGGGGTAAGCACCAGCGGTACGCGAAACAGGTCGTTGCTGAAGGCCTGGTTGAGCAGGGCGCTGAACCCGATGCCGATCAGCCAGCCCAGCGGAATGGCCAGGGCGGTGATCAGGGCGATCTCGCCGAGCAGAATTCGCGCGACTTCGCTGCGGGTATAGCCGAGCACGCGCAGGGTCGCCAGCTCTCGGGCGCGCTCGGAGAAGGTGATGCGAGCGTTGTTGTAGATGACACCGAAGGCGATGGAGCCCGCCAGGACGACGAAGACCAGGGCGAACATCAGGATGGTCTCGTCCATGTACTCGCGAATGCCGCGCTCGGCCTCCGACAGCAGGCCGATGCCCGCCACCGCCGGCAGGCCATGGAGCGCCCGGTGCAGGTGATCGTTCAGGTCGGGGTCGACCAGCAGCCAGGCGCCGCTGATGGCCGGCCCTTCACTGAGCAGGGCGTTGAGGGCGTCGCGCTGCAGGTAGGCGCCGACACCGATGGGCTCGTCCACCAAGGCCACCAGCGGCAGGGTGAGCCGCTGGCGGCGCCCCTCCATGACGGCGATCTCCAGAGCGTCGCCTACCTCGGCCTCGAGAAAATCGGCGAGGAAGCGGGTCAGCATCACGCCGTCGCTGGGTACCGTCTGGGGGCGCCCGCTGCCGTCCAGGACCTGACGCAGCTGGGGCTTTGCATCGGTGCCCAGCAGGCTGGTGCGGTACTCCCGGTGGGCGTGATGCAGGGTCACCGGCACCCGGCGCCAGGTCTCCACGGCCAGCACCCCAGGCTGGTGGCGCAGCTCGCCGGCGGCCCGGGCCGGGGTCACCTCGCCGAAGGTCAGTTCGATATCCATGCGCATCACCTGCCGATACTGCTGGTCGAGCATCCTTTCGACCGCGCTGAGCTGATAGGCGCCCATCATCAGCAGGCCGGCGGAGAGCGCGATGCCGGCAACGGACAGCCCCGCCTTGGCCGGATGGCGAAGCAGGTGGCGCAGCACGATACGCGCTTCGTGGCTAAGCCCGGACCCCAAGGCGGCGCGCTCCAGCCAGGTGCGCCGGAAGCGCTGGGGCGCCGGCGGGCGCATGGCCTGGGCGGGCGGCTCGCGCACGGCCCGCCACACCGCGTGCCAGGTCCCCGCCAGGGCCGCGATGCCGGCCACGGCCAGAGCCAGCGCCATGGCCCAGGGCGGCACCCGAAAGTGCATCTCGGCGAAGCGAAAATACTCGGCGTAGATGCCGGCGAGCCCCCGGGCGGCCCAGGCGCCCAGGGCCACCCCCAGGGCCCAGCCCAGCAGCACGATGAGCCCCGCCAGCATGCCGTAGTGGCGGGCCAGCTCGCCGTCGCGATAGCCGAAGGCCTTGAGCATGGCCAGCGCCTCGCGCTGGGTCTGGATGATCCGGCCCATCACCACGTTGAGCAGAAAGGCCGACACCGCCAGGAAGATCGTCGGCAGGATCGCCGCCTGGGCCCGCTGCTGGGCCAGCTCCTCCTCCAGGAAACGGTGCGACTGCTGGTCGTGGCGGGTCTGGGTGCCGGTGGCGCCGTAGCGGGCCAGGATATCGTCCAGGGCGTCGCCGAGGGTGTCGGCGTCGGCGCCCGGCTGCAGGGTCACCAGCAGCTGGTTGAAGGCCCCCTCCATGCCGAAGGCGTTGGCCAGGGCGCGCTGGTTCATCCACAGGATGGCGTAGCGCCGATAGTCGGGCAGCAGGTCGGTGGGGGCGGCCTGGTAGATCACCTCCGGGCTGCGGGCGATGCCGCTCAGCGTCAGTTGGGTCTGGCGCCCGTCGATGATCGCCTGGAGGCTGTCGCCGGGGGCCAGGTCATGGGCCACGGCGAAGGCGTCGCTGACCACCGCCTGGTCGGCGCGCCCCGGCTCGGGCAGGCTGCCGGCCACCAGGTGAAGGCGGTTCAGGTTCGGCTGGCGGCCGTCGGGCAGCGACAGCATCTGGCCGCGCACCGGATCGTCGAAGCCCGCTACCGACAGCCGCACCGGGGCGCGCACCCGCGGTTCCATGCGGCTGACGCCCTCCAGGGTCTGCAGGCGCTCGACCAGCCCCAGCGGCGCGCGCTTGACGTCGACGAAGAGGTCGGGATAGTGGTGGCTGGCGTAGAAGCCAGACTGGGCGCGGGTCAGGGCGTCCAGGGTGGTCACGGCGAGGATCAGGGTCATCACGCCGCTGGCGATCACCGCGGCGATGGCCAGCGACTGCCCCTTCAGGCGAAAGAGGTCGCGCAGCAGCTTGCGATGCAGGACGCTCACGGCCGTGCCCCCGTTACCAGCGCAGCTCGCCGGGCGGGGTGCGCCGGGCGTTGACGTGGATGTCCCCCACCTGGCCGTCGCGCAGGCGAATCACCCGGTCGGCCATTTCGCCGATCACCTCGTTGTGGGTGATGATCGCCAGGGTGGTGCCGGTGGTGCGGTTGAGGGTCTCGAGCACTTCCAGCACGCGAATGCCGGTGCGAAAGTCCAGTGCCCCGGTGGGCTCGTCGCAGAGCAGCACCTCGGGGCGCTTGGCGATGGCCCGGGCGATGGCCACTCGCTGCTGCTCGCCGCCGGAGAGCTGCGACGGGAAGTGGTCGAGGCGATGCGCCAGGTCGACCATGGCCAGGGCCTCCTCCGGCGCCATGGGCGCGCGGCTGATGTCGGTGACGATGGCCACGTTCTCCCGGGCGGTGAGGCTCGAGATCAGGTTGTAGAACTGAAACACGAAGCCCACGTGGTGGCGGCGAAACTCGGTCAGCTGCCGCTGGCTGGCGTGGGTCAGTTCATGGGTCTGCCGGCCCCGGTCGATATAGTGCACGCTGCCTTCGCTGGCGCTATCCAGGCCGCCCATGATATTGAGGAGGGTCGACTTGCCTGAGCCGGAGGCGCCCAGCATCACTACCAGCTCGCCCGAGAAAAGCTCCAGGTCGACGCCGCGCAGCGCTTGGATGGTCACGTCGCCCATCGGGTAGAAGCGCTTGAGCCCGCGGGTCTGGAACACCGCCTGTGGCGAGTCGTGCATCGGTAACCTGCTGAGGTCGGGGGCTTGATCCAGTATGCAGGGGGAGCGTCGCGCGGAATATGGTGAACGGCAATCGGCAAAAGGTAAGTCGTACTGCCTTTGACAAGGATCAAGCAATGACGGCACGGAGGCTGAACGAATGACGCGACCCTTATCCCACTGGGGGCTGCTGGTGTCGCTGGCGATCATCTGGGGCAGCTCCTTTGCCCTGACCCGGATCGCCGTGGCGGAGCTGACCCCGGCCATGGTGGTGGCCGGGCGCAACATGGTGGCGGCCTTGGGGCTTCTGGCGCTGGTACTGCTGCTGGGGCGGGCCTGGCCCCGGGGGCGCCGTGTCTGGGGCTTCATGTTGGCCATTGCGGTGATCGGCAACATGGCGCCGTTTCTGCTGATCAGCTGGGGGCAGCAGCGCATCGACAGCGGCCTGGCGGGGATCCTGATGGCGGTGATGCCGCTGGTGACCCTGGTGCTGGCGCACTTCCTGGTCCCCGGCGAGACGCTGACCCGCCAGCGCCTGCTCGGGTTTAGCATCGGCTTCGTCGGCATCCTGGCGCTGATCGGCCCCGCCGCGCTGCGCGAGCTAGGCGGGTATGGCGAGAGCCTGCTGGCGCAGCTGGCGGTATTGCTGGCGGCCTGCTGCTATGCGGTGAATGCCATCGTCTCGCGCCACAAGCCAGCCAGCGATGCCTGGTCGACCTCGGCGCTGGTGCTGGGGATGGCGTGGCTGCTGACGCTGCCGCTGGCGGTGTCACCCTACCTGGGCGAGTCGGTCCCCGGGCTCTCGCTGTCGGCCGGGGCGCTCTGGGCGGTGCTGGTGCTGGGCATCGTCTGCACGGCGCTGGGCAGCGTGGTCTTCTTTACTCTGGTGGCCGCGGCGGGGCCGACCTTCCTGTCGCTGATCAACTACCTGATTCCGCTTTGGGCGGTGGTCATTGGGATTCTCTTTCTGGGCGAGCGGCCCGAGTGGAACCACCTGCTGGCGCTGGTGTTGATCCTGGTGGGCGTGGCCATTTCCCAGCGCCGGTAGCGAGGTGGTGTTGTCCAGCGTTGGCGATGACAGCTAACGCTGCAGCCTCCGCCAAGGCGCCTATCGGCCCCAGTCGCGATTGTAGGAGGAAGCTTCAGCTCACGACTGGAGGCCGCAGGCCTCCCGGCGGTGTTGTCAGGCGTTGGCAATAACAGCGAACGCGGCAGTCTCCGCCAGGGCGCCTATCGGCGCCAGTCGCGATGCACAGCAGCGCTCCTACAGGTGCAAGCCTCTGATGTAGGAGCATCTTTAGATCGCGACCGGAGGCGACAGCCTCCCGGCGGTGTTGTCCGGCGTTGGCAATAACAGCGAACGCGGCAGTCTCCGCCAAGGCGCCTATCGGCGCCAGTCGCGATGCACAGTCGGAGCGCCGAACCGAGCGCTCCTACAGCTGCTTTTTCCACCGACGGTGCCACACCCTTAGCGTGTCACCAGTTGGCCGTTGTCATCCACATCCAGGCGCCGGTTGCGGCCCGCCAGCAGCGCGAAGCCGGCGGCAACGGCGACGATCAGCAGCAGCACCGCGGTGACGGTGGCCAGGCTCACGTCCAGCTGGAGCAGCACGCCCACGGCCAGCGGCCCCAAGGCCGCCAGGGTGTAGCCGCCGCCCTGGGCCAGGCCGGAGAGCTTGCCGGCCAGGCGCGAGTTGGCGGTGCGCAGCACGATCAGCGTCAGCGCCAGGCTGAAGCTGCCCCCCTGGCCGAGGCCGAGCAGCACCACGCCGGCCCAGCGCCAGCCGTACGGGCCGAGCAGCAGCAGCCACAGCCCGGCGGCCACGCAGGCCAGCACCAGCAGCAGGGCGGGTCGCTGGTCGCGGCCCAGGCGTGCCAGCCAGGGCGCGCCCAGCGCCGAGATCAGCTGCACCATCACCGAGGCGCCCATCAGCCAGCCGGCCTCCGATTCCCCGTAGCCGCGCGTCTGCAGCAGGGTTGGCAGCCAGCCGAAGACGATGTAGGCCAGCGAGGACTGACTGCCCATCAGCAGCATGACCTGCCAGGCCAGCGGCTGGCTGAGCAGCTGGCGCATGGAGCCGCCGGGAGGGCTCAGGCCAGCGGCCTGGGGCGCACGCGGCATGAGCCCGACCCAGGCGGCCAGAGCGGCGGCGGCCAGCAGCGCCCAGCTGATCAGGCTGGCCTGCCAGCTGCCGAGCAGGTTGGCCAGGGGAATGCTCAGGCCGGCGCCCAAGGCGCCACCCAGACACAGTGCCATGGTGTAGACGCCAGTCATCAGGTCGGCGCTGCCGGGGAGTTCGCGCTTGACCAGCGCCGGCAGCAGGGTACCGGCCACGCCGATGGCCGCGCCGACCAGCAGGGTGCCAGCGAACAGCAGTGGGATGGGCGGGATGCCGCGCACCGCCAGGCCGACGATCAAGAGGCCCAGGGCCAGCGACAGGGTACGCTCGGCGCCCAGCCGTTTGGTCAGCCACGGGGCCAGGGGGGCGAAGATGCCCAGACAGAGCACCGGCAGGGTGGTGAGGGCGCCGATCGCTAGCGGCGAGAGCCCGGTCTCCTGCTGGACCCGGACCAGCAGCGGGGCCAGGGAGGAGAGGGCGGGGCGCAGGTTGAGGCCCACCAGCACCATCAGAAACAGAAACAGCAGCAGTCGTTTTACGTTGGGTCCACTAGGCGTCATCGTCGTCTCGCCGTTCCCAGCCCTTTCCCGGCCGCGTCGGGCGGGTGTGCTCACCGTCGCGAGGGGCGATCAGCGGATGGTCGTTGGGCCCCATATGGCCGAACGGCACCACCTGTGGGTCTTGGCTGATCCGCGCCTGGCGGCGTATGTTGGATACGTCTTCGACGCTGACCAGCGGCGGCTGGCCGTTCTGGCGCTGGGGAGTGAGTTGTCCTTCGTAGGTCCAGCAGCGCTGGGGCACCTGTGAGACCAGCCAGCAGCGACCCCGCCAGTGGGCCTGGCCCTGGGCATCCAGGGTAAGATCCTCGACCGGTACCAGGGCAGCAAACAGCCGGGCATTGAGCACCGGCCCGCTGCCGGCCATGCTGACGGCGCCCTGGTAGCGACCCTCGTTCAGTGCCGCCAGCGTGCTGCTGCGCTTCTTCTCGGGGGTCACCTGGGCTTGTCCGCAAAGGTGCAGCAGGCCGTCATCGATCTGCTTGATGGCCCATACCGAAATGGGCTTCTTGCCGGATAGCCACTTCAGCATGGCTGGCTCGCAGTTGTCGTGGAGCGCTGGCGTGAGCGCATTCCCCTGTCCTCTCCAGTCGGCGCCGGGAAAATGGCAGCCTACATTCGCATATTGCGTTGTAGACTGCCATGCGCGGGGTCAAGCAGGACGTCAGGCCTGGCGAGCCCCCTGGCCGCCACGCCGCCGACGACGACCTGTGCCACTCGGCGCGTCGCCGCGCCGCTGGCCCTGAGCGTTGCCGCGTCCGCCGCCATTGCCGCCGCGGCGGTTACGGCCGTTCTCGATGGGCTCGGGCTTGGCGTTAGGGTCAGGCTCGAAGCCGGGCTCGATGCGCTTCTCCAGGTCGCGCTTGATCAGCCGCTCGATGCCCTTGAGCAGGCCGTGCTCGTCGACGCAGACCAGCGATACCGCCTGGCCCTCGCTGCCGGCGCGGCCGGTGCGGCCGATGCGATGCACGTAGTCCTCGGCGACATTGGGCAGCTCGAAGTTGACCACGTGGGGCAGCTCGCTGATGTCCAGGCCGCGGGCGGCGATATCGGTGGCCACCAGCACCTGCAGATCGCCGGTTTTGAAGGCGGCCAGGGCCCGGGTGCGCGCCGACTGGCTCTTGTTGCCGTGGATCGCCATGGCCGGGATCTCCTGCTTGGAGAGCTGTTCGGCTAGGCGGTTGGCGCCGTGCTTGGTACGGGTGAAGACCAGCACCTGGTGCCAGCCGTGGCGGCTGATCAGGTGGGCCAGCAGGTCGCGCTTCTTCTCCCGGTCGACCCGGTAGATGGCCTGGTCGACGGTCTCGGCGGTGGTGTTGCGCCGCGCGACTTCGATGGTCTCGGGGTTGTCGAGCAGCTTGCCGGCCAGCGCCTGAATCTCGTTGGAGAAGGTTGCCGAGAAGAGCAGGTTCTGACGCTTGGCAGGCAGCAGGCGCAGCACCTTCTTGATGTCGTGAATGAAGCCCATGTCGAGCATGCGGTCGGCCTCGTCGAGCACCAGGATCTCCACCCGCGAGAAGTCCACGTGCTGCTGCTGGTGCAGGTCGAGCAGGCGTCCGGGGGTGGCGACGAGCACGTCGAGGCCCGGGCGGATGGCGTCCACCTGGGGCTGCTGGCCCACGCCGCCGAAGATCACGTGGCTCTTCAGGGTCAGGTGGCGGCCATAGTCGGCTACGCTCTCGCCCACCTGGGCGGCGAGTTCCCGGGTGGGGGTGAGGACCAGGGCGCGGATCTGGCGCTTGCCGGGGCGCGGGCCATCGGCCAGGCGCTGCAGCAGCGGCAGGGTGAAGCCGGCGGTCTTGCCGGTGCCGGTCTGGGCGCTGGCCAGCAGGTCGCCGCCCTTGAGCACGGCGGGAATGGCCTGGCGCTGAATGGGGGTCGGAACGCTGTAGCCCTGTGCCTCCACGGCACGGAGCAGTTCGGCACGCAGGCCGAGGTCGGAAAAGGTCATGCGGTCTCCGCAGAGTCGCCTTCGCCGCGCCGCGTGCATCAGGCGCGCGACCAGTCCCGGGCCAAGGCGTGAAAGAATCGGTTCAGGGGCGCGGCAGGAGGGACTCGATGAATGCCGCGAGGCCATAGTATGCCAGAACAGCGTCGACGACGCAGCAATTTCGCGTTCTCATCCATCGCCGGTGCTTCCGCTAAGGCGCCTATCGGCGCCAGTCGCGATGGGGACCAGCGCTCCTGCAGCAAGGCTTGCCAATCTTGTAGGAAATGGGATGGACCCGTCCCTCCCTGTGCCAAGATGAGTTTGCAACGCCATCTTGGGTGCACGGGGCACCACACGGCATCTCGAAGAGAGGGTCCATCCATGAATCACATTAGCATCGTCGGGATCGATCTCGCCAAGCATGTCTTTCAACTTCACGCCGTCGATTCCAAAGGGCGGCAGGTGTTCAGCAAAACGGTGTCACGCTCGGCATTTCCCACCACGCTAGCCCAACTGCCTCGCTGCGTTGTCGCCATGGAGGCCTGCGGTGGGGCCCATTACTGGGCCAGGGAGATCCAGGCGCTGGGGCATGAGGTCCAGTTGATTCCGCCCCAGTACGTGAAGCCCTTCGTCCTCGGGCACAAGAGCGACGCCCGGGATGCCCGCGCGATTGCCGAGGCAGCGGCCCGGGATGCCACGCCACGGGTGGCGCCCAAGACACTGGAACAGCAAGCGCTGCAGGCGATGCATCGCGTGCGCTCACGGGCCATCACCAGCCGGACGGCGCTGGGTAATGAGCTGCATGGCTTGCTCGCCGAAATGGGGATCATCGTGGCCAAGGGGCACTCGGTGTTTCGCCAGGGGGAGGTCAGGCGCGTGCTCGCCGAGCATCGAGCCCAGCTGGGCGACGACCTCTTCGTGGTACTGGATGATGTCCTGGACCAGTGGCTGGCGCTGGATGCCCGCATCCGTGCCTATGATCAGCGCCTGGCACGGCTGGCCAAGACGACGCCGGTTTGTCAGCGCTTGATGAGCGTGCCCGGCATCGGGCCGGTCAATGCCACCTTGCTGGTCAGCCATATCGGCGATCCGAAACGGTTTGCCAATGGCCGCGCCTTCAGCGCCTCGATTGGCTTGGTGCCCCGCCAGCACTCGAGTGGCGGCAAGGAGCGATTGATGGGCATCTCCAGACGGGGCAACGGCGAGGTGCGTCGACAGCTCGTGCATGGTGCCCGAGCGGCCTTGCGTGCCTTGCAGCGCCAGCAACAGCCGGATCGGTTGGCACGTTGGGCATGCTCCTTGGCCGCGCGACGCGGCGCTGCCAAGGCCACTGTCGCCCTGGCGAACAAGCTCGGCAGAATCTGCTGGGCGGTGATGGCGCGTGACACGCGCTACACAGCCATGCCGTGAAGCACGAAGATGGCATGAAATAACTTAGATTCCCCCGGAGGTTGCGCAGGTACGTACGTAGATGGCAGGACAGGTCAGACCGGCTCTCCGCCACTCTGTGAAGCTGTATGGCCACTCGTGAGGCCGAGTAGGAGATCAGATCGGAGAGCGCGCATCCCATCATGGCCAGGTACCGACGAAGTGCCACTGACAGGCCGGATATAAGCGTGCAGTCTCACCCCCGCCGATACGTGTCGGGCTTGCACAACGGGACGGGTCCATATAAGCAGCTTCAGCTCGCGACTGGAGGCCGCAGGCCTCCTGGCGGTGTTGCCCACGCTGGCGATCAATGCCAACGCCGCCGCCTCTGCCAAGGCGCCTATCGGCGCCAGTCGCGATGGGAACCGGGCGCTCCAACGCGCTATGGCTGGCGACGAATGGCGTCGCCGATCTGGTCGACCACCTGGTCCCAGCTGTGGCCGAGCGCCCGCACCAGGGCCGGATAGCCGTCGTCGGCAAGCTCCGTGGCGACACGGAAGTGTTCCGTGGCCAGCAGTCGGCCGTCGGGGGCGTGAAGCTGCCACTGCCCGCTGGCCAGCGCCATGCCGTCGTAGCGGCCCTGGAAGCGGTCGATCTCGAGCCTGAGCGTGAGCGCTTCATCGCTGCTGCCCTGGCCGTCATCGCGGATCACCCGGGTGTCGGGCAGCGCCTCGGCGAGCCGGCTGCGCAGGCCGCGCTCCAGCTGGCGGGCCAGCGGCTCCGCCCAGAGATGCTGGCGCGCCTCGTTGAGGGTGATGTCGTCGAGCTGCAGCACGATGCCATCCACGTCCAGGTAGTGGGCCAGCCGCGGCGGGCGGACCTTGAGTACCTGCTCGGCGTCGGCGCCGGCGGCGGCCGGGGGGGCGTCGCTGCCGGGCAGGGTGTAGCGCTGGTGGGGCGCGCTCGGCGTGGCGCAGCCCCCCAGCCAGAGCAGGGCAGCGGCGGCGATGATCCAGGGCATGGCTCTCATGGGGCATCCTTCCTCAAGGGGCTCGTCGGGGCGCACGCGGCTGGGGGTCGACGGTATCCAGGTTGTCGAACAGCAGGGCGCGGGGATTCTCGTTCAGGGTGCGGGCCACCGGCTGCAGGTCGCGCATCAGCCGCTCCAGGCGCTCGGCCGCGGCGGTCAGCTCGCGATAGGCGCTGGAGTCTGGCGCCATGCCGTCCAGGGTATCGCGTAGCGAGACCAGGGTGGCGTTGAGGTTGCGGGGCAGCTCGCGGGTGCCGGGGTCGTCGAGCAGCGCCTGGAAGGCTCCGCCGAGCTCGCGCACCTCTTCGAGCATGGCCTGGGAACTCTCCAGGTTGCGGTCCAGCCCGGCCAACAGCGGCTCGATCTCCAGGGCGTTGAGCTTGTCGAGCAGCGCCGTGACCTGGGCCTCGATCTGCGCGAAGCCGGCCGAGGTGGTGGGGAAGACGGTGCGCTGGGCGAAGGACTCGGCGACGTAGCGGCCGGCCTCGTCGCGCTGGAAGTTGAGATCCACGAATAGGGCGCCGGTGAGCAGGTTGCCGGACTTCAGCGAGGCGTGCAGCCCAAGGTTGAACAGCCGTTCGAAGCGGGCTTCCCACTCCGCAAGGTCCACGTCCTGATTGTCGATGCCCAACCGCTGGGGCTCGATGCGGATCAGTACCGGGATCGAGAAGCCGCTGCGGGTCTCCGGCTGGGGGGCGTTGAACTGCCAGGGTACCGCCGCGACGGTGCCGATGCGCACGCCGCGAAACTCTACCGGGGCGCCGCGAGACAGGCCGCGCACGGTGTCGTCCACCAGCAGCACGTATTCCAGGTAGCGGTCGAAGGTGCCCTGGCGGGCGGTGTCCTCGTCGGCATAGAGGTTGAAGGTGGTGTCGTTGGCCACCGGTGTGCCCGGGGGCAGGTCCTCGGGCACGCCGAAGGTCACTCCGCCGCCCAGCAGCGCCTCCAAGGATTCGACGTTGACCCGGATGCCGTCGGCATCCAGGCGCAGGTCGACCCCGCTGGCCGACCAGAAACGGGTACTGTCGGTGACCAGGCGGTCGTAGGGGCTCTCGACGAAGATCCGCTGCTCCATGCGTCGTGCCTCGGCGTCGAATCGCACCTCCTCGACGCGGCCCACGGTATAGCCCTGGTAGGTGACCGGGTCGCCGACCCGCAGGGAGTTGCCCAGCTGGCTGATCAGGCTGATGCGCAGCCCGGCCACGCCGGCGGGGGAAACCGGCGGCAGGTCGCTGACCTCGAAGTTGCGCCGCCCCGGCTCCCCGGGGCCCGGTTCGAGCTGCAGGTAGGCGCCGGACAGCACGGTGCCCAGCCCGCTGATGCCTTCGCGCCCGATGCGCGGCTTGACCACCCAGAAGCGGCTCTCCTCGGTGAGCATGGCCTCGGTGTTCGGCGCCATGCGCGCGGTGATCACGGTATGGCTGAGATCGTCGGCGAGCTGCACCCGCTCGACCCGGCCGACCTGCACGTTGCGGGTCTTGATCAGGGTGCTGCCGGCCTCGATCCCCTCGGCGTTGCTCATGGTCAGGGTGATCAGCGGCCCGCGGCTGCGATAGTTGTCGTAGACCAGCCAGAGGCCGATTAGGATGGCCACGATGGGGACGATCCAGATCGGCGAGAGCCGAGCCTGGGGAGAGCGCCTGGCGCGATGCAAATCGCGCGGGGTGTCGGGGTCGCGGGGCGTCTCGCTCATCCGGGGGTTCCTCGTGTATGGCGGGCATCACGCGGCAGCGGCGTGTCCCAGATCAGTCGGGGGTCGAAGGTCATGGCGGCCAGCATGGTCAGCACCACCACGGCGCCGAAGGCCAGGGCGGCCGGCCCGGGGGTGATCGACATCAGCGAGCCGGCGCGAATCAGCGCCACCAGGATGGCCACCACGAAGACGTCCACCATGGACCAACGGCCGATGAACTCGGTCAGTCGGTAGAGCCGGGTTCGGGCCCCGGCGTTGAGTTCATGGCTGCGCTCGACCACCAGGCAAAGCCAGGCCAGAGCGACCAGCTTGCCGACGGGCACGATCACGCTGGCCACGAAGATCACCAGTGCCACCGGCCAGGAGCCCATCTGTACCAGCTCGACCACGCCGCCGATGATGGTCGAGGTGGAGGTCTGCCCCAGGCTGGTGGTGGTCATGATCGGGTAGAGGTTGGCCGGCAGGTACATCACCGTCGCTGCCGCCAGCAGGGCCCAGGTGCGCTGAAGGCTGTGGGGCAGGCGAGCGTGCAGCCGCTCACCGCAGCGTCGGCACTGGCCGTGTCCGCGTTCGTCCAGGCGATTGACCAGCCCGCAGGTGGGGCAGCCGGTGAGCCCCTGGGAGGCGGCGGTGCTGCCGGTGCGGGCCCCCGGGGGAGCCAGGGGCTCGCCGGTCAGCGAGAACCACATCCAGTCGGCGTCGAGAGACTGGGTGGTCAGCAGCAGCAGCAGGGCGAACACGCAGAAGGCCCAGAAGGAGATGCCGAATTCGATCTGGGCCATGCCGGCCACCTTGATCAGGCTGACCAGGGCGCCAATGATGAAGACGTCAGCCATCATCCAGGGGTGCAGATGGGCTAGCGAACGGGCGATGCTGCGGCTGGCCGGCAGCGGCTGGCCGCGCAACAGACCCCCCTGCAGCCAGATCACGCCGCTCAGATAGACGGCCGGCAGCACGACGATGGTGAGAATCACCGCAATGGCGACGATGGGCTGGTGGAAGCCGATCAGCGTGGTGGCGGTCTGCGAGAGTTCGATGCGATTGCCGATTCCGCCGACGTTGAAGCTGACGAAGGGAAAGGAGATTGCCAGCAGAAGCGCCACCAGCGCCGATAGGGCCAGCGCCATGCTGCGCTGGGCCGGCCGATGGTGGCGGCTGGCCAGGGTATGGCCGCAGCGCGGGCAGTCGGCCTTCTCGCCGGGGCTCAGCGGCGGCAGGGCAACCAGCCAGTCACACTCATGACAGGCGCGCAGCCGGCGCCGTGAAGTGCGGACCTCCGGCGGTGTCTGATCGACCCGGGGCTCGCCCCGCGGCAGTGATGGAAGCGTAAAAGGGGGCCTGTACACCGGCGATGATTACCTGAGACGAAGAGAGGCGTTGGGAAGCAGCCAACGGAAGTGTGACACGTTGACGCAACGCGTACCATAGACAAACATGCACACCTGAATGTTCCCGAGGATCTCCCATGCTGTTACCCGTCGCGGCCGTGATCGTCGGCCTGTTGCTGCTCGTCTGGAGTGCCGAGCGTTTCGTCGAGGGGGCGGCGGCCACCTCCCGCCGTCTGGGGCTTTCCCCGCTGCTGATCGGCATGCTGGTGATCGGCTTTGGCACCTCGGCGCCGGAACTCATGGTGTCGGCGCTGGCTGCCGGGCAGGGCAATCCCGGCCTGGCGCTGGGCAACGCCTACGGCTCGAACATCGCCAATATCGGCATGATTCTCGGGCTGGTGGCACTGATCGCCCCGCTGACGGTGCACTCCGGGGTGGTGCGGCGTGAGCTGCCGGTGCTGGGGGCGGTGACCCTGCTCTCGGCCCTGCTGATGTGGGGCGGCGTGATCGGCCGCTTCGAGGGGGCGCTGCTGCTGGCGCTGCTGGCGGGCTTCGTCGGCCTGAGCATCGCCCAAGCGCGCCGCGGCGCCGGCGACCCGCTGGCCGCCGAAACCGAGGAGAGCCTCGCCGTGCATCCGCTGTCGCTGACGGCAGGGCTCGTCTGGACCGGCGTCGGGCTGGTGCTGCTGGTGGCCAGCTCCCGGCTGCTGGTCTGGGGGGCGGTGGCCATCGCCCAGGGCTTCGGCGTCAGCGACCTGGTGATCGGTCTCACCGTGGTCGCGGTGGGGACCTCGCTGCCGGAGCTGGCCGCCTCGATCAGCGCCCTGCGACGCCGCGAGCATGACCTGGTACTGGGCAATGTGGTGGGGTCGAACCTGTTCAATACCCTCGGCGTGGTGGGCCTCGCGGCGGTGATCACGCCCATCGAGGTGGGGGCCGAGGTGCTATGGCGCGACTGGAGCCTGATGGCGACTATGACCGCCATGCTGGCGCTCTTTGCGCTGGGCCGGCAGGGGCGGCCGGGGCGCATCAATCGCCTGGAGGGGGGCGCGTTGCTGGCGATGTTCTTGGCCTATACCGCCTGGCTGATTCACCTTGTCGTGACCGGTATGGCCTGAAACGACTCGTGCCGCACTGCGACAATGAGACGCGTCAATTTCGGGCAACGTGACGGGATCACGAGGGGTCTCTAATAGTAAGCTCTGTCGCGCAAGGAGGAATAAGCTTAGTTGATTGTGTGCTGAGTGAGGCGGCCCAGAGAGGGGCCGCCAAACTGCTAGGCTTACCTTGTCCCTGGTGTCGAGGTGGAATGCGTCACGGCACGGCTACGGTCGCGCCTGAAGCACAAGAATGCACTTTAGGTGTCCCGCATCCCTTGCGACGTATCTGAGTCCATCGCTGTCATGAGGCTTGCGACATGGAACTGGATCCTCTCCTGCTATCACGATTGCAGTTCGCCTTCGTGGTCTCCTTTCATGCCATCTTCCCGGTGTTCACCATCGGTCTGGCATCCTATATCGCCTTGCTACACGGTCTCTTCTACCGGACGGAAAACCCGGCCTGGGACCGGCTGGCGCTGTTCTGGACCAAGGTCTTCGCCGTGGTATTCGGCATGGGGGTGGTGTCGGGCATCGTCATGTCCTTCCAGTTCGGTACCAACTGGAGCAACTTCTCTCAGGCCTCGGCCAACTTCATGGGGCCAGTGCTCAGCTATGAGGTGGTGACGGCCTTCTTCCTCGAGGCGGCCTTCCTCGGCGTGCTGCTGTTTGGCCGTGGCAAGGTGCCCCAAGGGGTCCACCTCTTCTCGGCCGTGATGGTCGCTTTCGGCACTTTCCTTTCGTCGTTTTGGATCCTGTCGGCCAACAGCTGGATGCAGACCCCGGCTGGCGTGGAGCTGATCGATGGCAGCTTCCGGGTGACTTCTTGGGCCGAGGCGATCTTCAATCCCTCCTTCGGCTGGCGCTTCGTCCACATGGTGATGGCCTCCTTCCTGACCGGCGGCTTCGTGGTGGCCGGGGTCAGCGCCTGGTACCTGCTGATCGGGCGTGACGTGGAGGCCAATCGCCGCGCGCTCTCCATGTGCCTGTGGCTGCTGCTGGTGCTGACGCCGACTCAGGCCGTCGTGGGGGATTTCCATGGCCTGAATACCCTCGAGCACCAGCCCACCAAGGTAGCCGCCATGGAGGGCAACTGGGAGACTCGCTCCCATGTGCCGCTGCTGCTGTTTGCGCTGCCGGATCAGGAGGCCCAGACCAACCGCTTCGAGGTGGGCATTCCGAGTCTTGCCAGTGTCATCCTCAAGCACAGCCCGTCCGGTGTGGTGCCCGGCATCAGCGAGGTGCCGCCGGAAGAGCAGCCCCCGGTCGCCATCGTCTTCTGGTCGTTTCGCATCATGGTCGGCATTGGCTTCTTGATGATTGGCGTGGCGATCGCTGGGCTCTGGCTGCGCCGCGGGGGCCGCGTCTATGAGCATCGTGGCTTCCTGCAGCTGCTGAGAGTCATGAGCGTGACACCCTTTATCGCCGTGCTGGCGGGTTGGGTGGTCACCGAAGTGGGGCGGGCTCCCTGGCTGGTCTATGGCCTCTACACCCACGCCGAGGGCGTGACGCCGTCACTCACCGGCGGCATGGCGCTCTTCACCCTGGTCGGCTATGTCGCGGTCTATGCGGTGGTGTTCTGGGCCGGGGTCTACTACCTGACTCGGGTGGTGCGCAACGGCATGTTGCCCGCTGATGAACAGGCGGTCGTGGAGGGTGAAGTCGAGCGCCCCAAGCGCCCGTTCTCTGCCGCCCATACCTCGTTTGAGCAGGACGCTAGCCCGACTTGGAGGAAATGACCCATGGAAATGTTCGATCTTTCAATGATCTGGGCGTTGATCATCGGTTTCGGCGTGATCATGTACGTGGTGATGGATGGCTTCGACCTGGGGGTGGGCATCCTCTACCCCTTCGCGCCAGACGAAGAGGCCCGGGATGTGATGATGAACTCGGTGGCCCCGGTATGGGACGGCAACGAAACCTGGCTGGTGCTTGGCGGGGCCGGCCTGCTGGGGGCCTTCCCGCTGGTCTACTCGGTGTTTTTGCCGGCCCTCTATATCGGGGTCTTCCTGATGTTGGCGGGGTTGATCTTCCGTGGGATCGCCTTCGAGTTTCGCTTCAAGTCGCGGCGTAATCGCCACTGGTGGAACCGTGCCTTCTGTTGGGGCTCGGCGGTGGCGGCCTTTGCCCAGGGGGTCGTGGTCGGCGCCTATATTCAGGGGTTCGCGGTGGAGGACTTCGTCTATGTCGGCGGTGCCATGGACTGGTTGACCCCCTTCACCGTGTTGACTGGCCTGGGGCTGATGACCGGCTATGCGCTGCTCGGTGCCACCTGGGTGATTCTCAAGTCCGAGGGATATGTTCAGGACTGGGCGTACCGTATGGTGCCGGGGCTGCTGCTGGCGGTGTTGGTGGTCTTTGCCATCATCAGCCTCTGGACCCCGTTCGTGAACCCCGAGGTGTGGGAGCGCTGGTTCGATCGCATCCAGCTGATCTGGATCTTCCCGGCACTGGCCATGGCTTGCGCCGCCTGGCTGTGGCGCGCGACCCGCCGGCGTCAGGAGGGGCAGCCCTTCGTCGCCACCCTGGGGCTTTTCATCTTCACCTACCTGGGGCTGGTGGCGAGCAAGTGGCCGGTGATCGTGCCGCCCAACTACACCATCTGGGATGCGGCCTCGGCGCCGGAGTCGCAACTCTTCCTGCTGCTCGGGGTGCTCTTCGTGATTCCCATCGTGCTGACCTACACCGCCTGGACCTACTGGGTGTTCCGCGGCAAGGTCAAGGTGGGCGAAGGCTACCACTGAGCCATGACCACGCCTGAAACCACCGGCGGCGGGCGCGATGCCCGCCGCTGGCTTGTTCATCTGGCGGCCCGAGAGCGTCGTTCTCTTGGCCTGGCCGTGGCCGCCGGCGTCGTGGCCACCCTGGCCACGGTCGGTCAGCTCGGCCTGCTGGCCTGGAGTGTCAGTGCCCTGCTGGTCGATGGGGCGGTGCTGGGCGAACTCCTGCCGGCGCTTGGCGCGATGGCGCTGTTGCTGCTGGTGCGGGCCTTCGCCCTCTATGCTCAGGAGCGTCTTGGTCAGATGGCCAGCCTGCGTATCCGCACCCGGGTGCGAGGCGAGCTGCTCGACCAGTTGGCCAGGCTCGGGCCGGGCTGGCTGTCGGGGCGCCACTCGGCGAGCTTGGCCAGCCAGCTGGTGGAGCAGGTGGAGGCGCTGGACGGCTACTTCGCCCGCTTTCGTCCTCAGCTGGTGCTGTCGGTGCTTAGCCCGGCACTGGTGCTGGCGGTAGCGCTATGGCTGGACTGGCTGGCGGCACTCTTCCTGCTGCTGGCCGCGCCGCTGATTCCGCTGTTCATGGCCCTGGTGGGCATGGGGGCCGAGCGCCTCAACCGCGATCAGTTCGAAGCGGTGGCCCGGCTCTCCGGGCACTTCATCGACCGGGTACGGGCTATTTCCACCCTGCAGCTCTTCGACCATACCCGGTCGGCGACCCTCGAGGTGCAGGGAGCCGCCGATGACTATCGGCGGCGCAGCATGCGCACCCTGAGGGTCGCTTTTCTCTCCTCGGCGGTGCTGGAGTTCTTCGCTTCGGTAGCCATCGCCGTGGTGGCCATCTATGTGGGGTTCGGACTGCTTGGGTATATCACCTATGGCCCCTCGCCGGAGCTCACTCTCTTCAGCGGCCTGCTGGTGCTGCTGCTGGCGCCGGAGTTCTTCCAGCCGCTGCGCGCCCTGGCGCAGCACTACCACGACCGGGCCGCTGCCCTCGGGGCCGCCGACGGCCTGATGGCCTTGCTGGCCGAGCCCCCCGACCCGGTACGCCGGTGCCGGGCCGAGGCGACCACCGAGCCTGGCGCCCTGATGCAGCTGGTCGGCGCCGGTGTGACACGCCCCGAGCGCGGCCAGGTGCTGGCGCCCTGCGACCTGACCCTGGAGCGCGGCGAAGTGGTGGTCCTGACCGGTGTCTCGGGGGCCGGCAAGTCGACCCTGCTGCAGCTGATGGCCGGTTTTGTCGGTCCCGATGCGGGGCAGCGCCGCCTGCTACCCGACCTGCGTCTGGCCTGGGTGGATCAGCGCCCGCTGCTGATCCAAGGCAGTCTGGCCGACAATCTGCGCCTGGCGGCACCGGATGCCTCGTCCGAGGCCATGGTCGAGGCGCTCGGCCGGGCGGGGTTCGGCGAACTCTTGGCACGCCTGCCCGGGGGGCTCGATACCCCCTTGGGTGAGCGGGGTGCCGGCCTCTCCGGGGGGCAGGCACAGCGCCTGGCCCTGGCCCGGCTCTTTCTGGTCGAGGCGCCCCTGGTGCTGCTCGACGAGCCCACTGCCAGTCTGGATATCGAGACCGAGGCGAGGGTGATCCAGGCCCTGGAGGCGCTGGCGGCCCAGGGGCGCACCCTGGTCATTGCCACCCATCATCCGGCGCTGATCGCCATGGCCAGCCGCCGGCTACGGCTCGACGAGGGTCGGCTAGAGGAGGTGCCCCATGGCGCATCGCGCTGATCACGATACCCTGACCCGGGAGCTGCGGCCCTGGCTCCGGCAGCTGGATCAGCGGCGGCGACGCCTGGTCATCGGTGCGGCGCTGATCGCGCTTACGCTGCTGTCGGCCATTGGCCTGCTGGCGCTCTCCGGCTGGTTCATCACCGCCACCGGGCTCACCGGCCTGCTGCTGGCGGCGGGTGTTGCCGCCAGCCTGGACGTCTATGTGCCCGGCGGCGGAATCCGTTTCTTTGCGGTCAGTCGCACCGTGGCACGCTATCTGGAGCGGCTCTACAACCACGACACCGTGCTGCGGCTGCTGGCCGATCTACGTGGGCGTCTCTTCGGCGTGCTATCGGGCCTGGACGGCGAGGCCCTGGCCCGACGCCGGGCCAGCGACTGGCTCAACCGGCTGACCGCCGACATCGATACCCTGGACAGTCTCTACCTACGGCTGCTGGCTCCCGCCGGCGTTGGCCTGCTGGCGATCCTCGGCCTTGCGCTCTTCCTGGCGTTCTTCTCCCTCGCGGCGGGGCTGGCCGGCGGGGCCCTGCTGCTGCTGGGTTGGCTGTGGCTCACCCTGGGACAAGCACGGCTGGGCATGGCCGAGAGTCGCGCTCAGGTAGGCGAGTTAGAGGCCCTGAGAGGGCGGATGATGGAGGCGCTGCAGGGCATGGCCGAGCTCGAGGCCTATGGCAGCCTGGCCCGCCACCGTCGCGAGCTGCACGCTATCGAGGCGCGGCTCTATCGTGGCCAGCGTCGCCTGGGCGCGCTGGTGGCGCTGGGCAACGCCCTGGCCGGCCTGCTGGTGGGGCTCGCCATGCTGCTGACCCTGTGGGTGGCCGCCGGCGCCTGGGAGGCCGGGCGGCTCTCCGGGCCCCTGATGGTGATGATGCCGATCGCCATGCTGGCCATGAGCGAAGTCCTCACCCCGCTGCCGGCGGCCTTTACCTGGTTGGGGGCGACTCGCGGTGCCGCCGGGCGCCTCAATGAACTGGAGGACCAGGCCAGCAACCGCGCCTCTGGCGAACGGGAGGCGGAGCCGCCCATGGGGGCCCTCGATGCCGAACTCGAGGGGGTGACCCTGCACTACGCCGGTGCCCTGACCCCGGCCCTTCAGGCGCTCACCCTGCATATCGCGCCCGGTGAGCGCCTGGCCCTCTGCGGGGCCTCCGGGGCGGGCAAGTCCAGCGTGGCGGCGCTGCTGCAGGGCCAGCTTCAGGCCCAGCAGGGCGCGGTACGCCTGGGGGGGGTGGCCCCGGCCCAGTGGTCCGAGGCCAGTCTGCGCCGCCGCGTGGCGGCGCTTCCCCAGCGCATTGACCTGCTCGATGACAGCCTGGCCGCCAACCTGCGTATCGCCTATCCGCAGGCGGAGGAGGCCGAGCTCTGGGCGGCTCTGGCCTGGGTAGGGCTAGACGCCTGGGCCTCCACGCTGCCCCGGGGGCTCGAGACCCGGGTGGGCGAGGGCGGCAGTCAGCTCTCCGGTGGCCAGGCCCGGCGTCTGGCGTTGGCGCGGCTCCATCTGCGTGCTCCGGACATGGTGATCCTGGATGAGCCCTTCGCCGGCCTCGATGCCGACACGGCCGTTACTCTGGCGGCGCGCCTGGATGCCTGGCTCCAGGGGCGCAGCGTGCTCTACCTGGTGCACCAGCTCAACGGGGGGGCCTTCGATCCGCCGGGGATCGATCGTGCCCTGACGCTGGTCGAGGGGCGACACAAGGACGATACCTGAGCCTCCCTTATGGTATCGAGGCCGAGAGCCGGCGTGGGGCGCGTCGCCTGGCGCTGGAGGCAGCCAGAGGGCGCTACCCCGGGGTAGGGTTTACCCTTCAGGTTTTGCGCAACGGCGAGGTTTCTATCAGGATTGGGTAAAACAACCCGTGACGAGTGAGACGAGCCATGCGTGACTTCCTGACGCGCCTGCCCAAGGCCGAGCTTCACCTGCATATCGAGGGCTCCCTGGAGCCCGAGCTGATGTTTGCCCTTGCCGAGCGCAACGGTGTCGAACTGCCCTATGCGTCCGTCGAAGAGGCCCGCGCCGCCTACGACTTCACGGACCTGCAGTCGTTCCTCGACCTCTACTACCGCGGGATGAGCGTGCTGCGCACCGCCGAGGACTTCCATGACCTGGCGATGGACTACTTTCGCCGCGCCCACGCGGAGGGTGTGGTGCATGTGGAACTGCACTTCGATCCCCAGGCGCATCTCGTGCGGGGCGTCGAACTCGCGGCGGTGATGGAAGGGCTCGGCCTGGCCCGTCGCCAGGCCGAGCGGGAGCTTGGGATGTCCACCGCGCTGATCATGGCCTTCCTGCGCGACCGACCGGCCGAGGAGGCCATGGAGGTGCTGGAGCTTGCCTCCCCCTACTGGGAGCTGCTCGATGCGGTGGGGCTCGACAGCGCCGAGCGGGGGCATCCGCCGTCGAAGTTTCGCGATGTGTTCCAGCGTGCCCGGCTGCTGGGCATCCCAAGGGTGGCCCATGCGGGGGAGGAGGGCCCGCCCGAGTACATACGCGAGGCGCTGGACCTGCTTGATGTGTGTCGCATCGACCACGGGGTACGCTGCCTGGAAGATCCCTCGCTGGTCGCGAGGCTAGGCGATGAGGGCGTGGTGCTGACCGTTTGTCCGCTCTCCAATGTGCGGCTGAAGGTCGTGGAGCGCATCGAGGATCACCCTCTGCCGAGGCTGCTCGACGCCGGGCTGCGCCTGACCCTCAACTCCGATGATCCGGCCTACTTCGGCGGCGGCATGCTGGCCAACTTCCTGGCCTGCGAACAGGCCTTCGGCTGGTCGAAGGAGGTCTTCGTCGAACTCGCCGGCACCGCCATCGAGGCCGCCTTCATGAGCCAGGAGCGGCGCCTGGCCCTGCACCGCCGGCTCGCCGAGAGCGTCTGAGGTTGCACGCCCAGCCGCCGTGCGCTGCCCCCGGCAATCGCCGGGGGCGGTGGCAGGTAGCCCTGGGCGCTTGTAGAGGCGCTTAGAATGCCTCCCACTCCGGCTCCGTCTGGCGGGCGGCAGGACGCTCCCGCTCGTAGCGGGCGGCCAGTGGCCGGGCACGCTCGACCCCGGGCGCGGACAGGCTGGGAGCTGCCGGGGCGCTGGTGGAGTCCGCCGGCGGTGGGGCGTCGCCCAGCTGGAAGCCGTCGATCAGCTGGCTGAGGCGTTCCGCCTGACGGCGCATCTCGGCGGCCGTGTTGGAGTTGTGTTCTACCATGGCGGCGTTCTGCTGAGTCATGGTATCCATCTGGTTGACGGCGGTGTTGACCTCGCGGATGCCCGCGCTCTGCTCCTGGGAGCCGGCGCTGATCTCGGCGATCACGTCGGTGACCTCGGTGACACGCGCCACGATCTGCCGCATGGTCTCGCCGGCCGCTTGCACGATGGTTGAACCGTGCTGAGAGTGGGCCACCGATTTGCCAATCAGCTCGCGAATCTCACCGGAAGCATCGGCGGAGCGCTGGGCCAAGGTGCGCACTTCCTGGGCCACGACGGCGAAGCCTCGCCCATGCTCGCCGGCCCTGGCGGCCTCCACGGAGGCATTGAGGGCCAGGATGTTGGTCTGAAAGGCGATGGAGTCGATCATCGAGACGATCTCGCCGATCTGTGCCGACGACTGGTTGATGTCGCCCATGGTTGTCTCGACCTGCTGCATGGCCGACTGCCCTTCGCGAGCCACTTCGGCGCTGGACTGCACCAGCTGGTCGGCTTGAGAGGCATGGCCGGCGTTATTCTCCACCGTGGAGGTGATCTGCTCCATGGCCGATGAAGTCTGCTGCAGGTTAGCGGCCGCCTGGTCGGTGCGTGAGGCCAGCTCCTCGCTGCTCTGGGCGATGCCGTTTGACGCTTGATAGACGCTGTGGGCGCCGTTGCGCACATCCAGCAGGGTGGCCTGGATGCGGGCCAGGAAGCCGTTGAACTGGGTGGCCAACTCGCCGATCTCGTCACGGCTCGAGACCGTCAGTCGACGGGTCAGATCGCCCCTGCCGTCTGCGACTTCCTGGGCGATCTCCTTCATCGTGCTGGCCGTCTGGCGGATCTGGCGCACGGTGCGGCGGGTGAGCCAGATGGCGAGAAAGGTGATGGTCAGGTTGACCGCTGAGGCGATGAAGAACAACCGGACCAGCGACGCCACCAAGTTATCCCAAGCGCTGGATTCGATCTGGGCCATGGCGGCATCCACGTCGGTGGCATAGACGCCGGCACCGATGACCCAGTTCCACTCGGGAAAGGCGGCGGCATAGGAATACTTTGGCTCGACGTCGCCAGTACTCGGGTTGGGCCAGGCGTAATGGTAGTCACCGCCACCCTGCTGGGCGATCTCGATCATATCGCGGATCAGCGGTTTGCCGTCAGCATCCGTGGCGTTGAGCATCGCGGTGCCTTCCTGATCGGGCACGGCGGGCTGCACCAGCATGGTGCCGTCGTAGTCGAAGACGAACACATAGTTGTCGCCCTCGAAGCGCATCTCCCTCAGCAGGCTGCTGGCGGCCGCTTGGGCCTCTCGCTCGCTGTCGGTGCTCTGGGCGATCTGCTGCACCATCGACTGGGCCAGCTCGACGATGCTTTCGACCCCGCGCTGGCGGGAGGCCAGCATCAGCTCGCGCTGTTGATCGAGCTGGGCGCGATTGTCGGCGATCCGCTCCCTGGCTTCGAGGAGCAGCAGGCAGGAAGAAGAGATGATCAGCGGTACCAGCACCAGCAGCAGGATCTTGTTCTGCAGGTTTAGGCTGAAAAGTCGTTTGAGGCTGGCGGCAATGGGTGAGGAGGCAACGGGCTTGCGGTGTGTTTCGCTGGGCGTCATGTGCAGGTGATTCCGTTGTTATTGGTGGCCAATGAAAAAAACCCCCGGCCGGGCCGGGGGAGGGGGGCGTCGTGAAGCGTGATGACCGGGTGTTATGCCCGCGTCTCCCTTACGGCAGAGCCGGTACCTGGAAGTCTGGCATCTCGCCGGTCAGGGTGTGCAGGAAGGCGGTGATGTCGGCGATGGTGTCATCTTCGAAGTCGCGGCCGAGCATCTCGGTACCCATGATGGCTACGGCCTCTTCGAGGGTCTCGGTGGCGCCGTTGTTCATGTACGGGTAGGTCACGCCCACGTTGCGCAGGGTCGGCGTGCGGAACTTGTACATGTCGTCTTCATCGCCGGTGACCTCGTAGCGGCCCACGTCGGTGGAGCCGGGCACCTGAATCGCCCAGAAGTTGCTGTCGGTCATCGCCGGTCCGCTATGACAGGCGATGCAGCCGTTGTCGACGAAGGCCACCATGCCGCGCTTTTCCTGCTCGTCGAGCGCTTCAATGTCACCGCGCAGGTAGCGGTCGAAGGGCGAGTTGGGGGTGTTCAGGGTGCGCTGGAAGCTGGCCAGCGCCTTGGCCAGGTTGTCGGCGTTGATCGGGCTGTCGTCGCCCGGGTAGGCGGCGGCAAACTTCTGCTGGTAGAGATCGAACTCTTCCAGGCGCTCCAGCGCCATGTCCAGATCCATGGCCATTTCGATATCGGCCTCGATGGGGCCCAGCGCCTGGCCTTCCAGGTCGGGCTCGCGACCGTCCCAGAACTGGGCGCCGAGGAAGCCGGAGTTGAGCACGGTCGGGGTATTACGCTCGCCAACCTGACCGTCATGACCGGTGGCGCGTGGAATGCGGTCGGCCCAGCCCAGCGCCGGGTTGTGGCAGGTGGCGCAGCTGATCACGCCGCTGGAGGAGATGCGCGGCTCGAAGAACAGCATGTTGCCGAGCTCGACCTTTTCCGGGGTCAGGGAGTTGTCGGCCGGGATCGGCGGGAAGTGCGGCAGCGGCTCGAAGCGGTCGCGGTACTCCCCCAGGCCGTCGTCGGCAACCACGCTTCCGGAGAAGGCAAGTGCAGCGCCAAGCGACACCGCGGCGGCGAGTCGGGCGGGCCGTGTAAGAGCGTTATAGGTCATGGCGGTTCTCCCTGGTAGGCGATGCGTTACGGTCTATATTCGTTATCGCGGAATCAGGTTATTCCTTATCCTTGAGACATATCAACCAAGTGCCAAAGTCGGAATAGACCCGATCTTGCGCTGGGTCAAGTTATATGAGGATACTGAACGATAGAGATGGACAGGTCTTGTACAGAATGGCAAGGCTATCCGTCCTGCTGGCTTGGGTTCGAGGAGGCCGTTGACATGCCGCGCTATCGCTATCCGCAAATTGCCGAATCGGAAGTGACCCCCAGGGCGCTGTTCGAGACGCGACGCCGCTTCCTGCGCCAGGGGGTGGCGCTCGGCATGGCGGCGGCTGTGCCGGGTCTGCTCTGGTCGCCCAGCGCCAGGGCCTGGCCGGGCGTGCTCGATGACAAGCTAGGCGGCGATCTGCCGAGCCGGGAGCTGGCCGGCGGCGAGTCATTGACGTCGCTGCGTGACATCACCACCTACAACAATTTCTATGAATTTGGCACCGGCAAGCGTGACCCGGAGATCTATGGCCATACCCTGGTGACCGACCCCTGGTCGTTGACCATCGAAGGGGAGGTGGACAAGGCGGGCACATTCGCCCTTGAAGACGTCCTCAAGGGGCAGGATCTGGAGGAGCGTATCTATCGCCTGCGCTGTGTGGAAGCCTGGTCGAAGGTCGTGCCCTGGATCGGCTTTCCGCTGGCGGAGCTGTTGAAGCGCCACGAGCCGACCTCCCGGGCGAAATATGTGGTATTCGAGTCGATCCATGACCCCGACAACCTTCGCGGTCAGCGACGGGGCGTGCTCGACTGGCCCTATCGCGAAGTGCTGCGTATCGACGAGGCGATGCATCCACTGACGCTGATGGCGGTGGGACTCTACGGGGAAACCTTGCCCAATCAGAGCGGTGCGCCGATCCGCCTGGTGGTGCCCTGGAAATACGGGTTCAAGAGCATTAAGTCGGTGGTGCGGATCGCGCTGGTAGAGGAGCGACCGCTCAGCTCCTGGGAGGAGCGCAGCCCGGAGGAGTACGGGTTCTATGCTAACGTCAATCCCGAGGTGGATCATCCGCGCTGGTCCCAGGCCCGGGAGCGACGCATCGGCGAGAGCGGCCGCCGTGAGACGCTGATGTTCAACGGCTATGCCGACGAGGTCGCCCATCTCTATTCCGGCATGGACCTGCAGCGTCATTACTGAACGAAACGCAAGGAACGCTAAAGGAGTGCCGGCAGGATGAGCCCACGTATCGCGATCAATGCCTTTCGCCTGCTGGTACTGGTGGGTTGCAGCGCCCCGGCCGTGTGGCTGATCTGGCAGTGGTGCTACGGCGACCTGGGGGCGGTGCCCGGTGAGGCCGTGGTGCATTACACCGGCAATACCGGCTTGATCCTGCTGCTGGTGACCATCGGGTTCAGTCCCGCCTTTCGCCTGACCGGCTGGGTCGGTTTCATGATCGCCCGCCGCCAGATCGGCCTCTGGGCCTTCTTCTGGCTGGTGGCGCACATGCTGAGCTGGATGGGGCTCGACCAGTACTGGGACTGGCCCTGGATTCGTCGGGAGATGATTGAGCTGGAGTATGTGCGCTACGGGGTGGCGGCGCTTGCGCTGCTGGTTCCGCTGGCCGTGACCTCCTTCCAGCGCGTCCGGGTGGCCATGGGCAACCGCGCCTGGCACTGGCTGCATCGACTGGTGTATGTCTCGGCGGGCCTTGGCGTCACCCACCTATGGATCCTGACCCGCGCCGACTATCTGGTGCCGAGCCTCTATCTCGGGGTATTGGCCGCGCTGGTGGCGTTTCGTCTCGTGGATGCCATCATCCATCGTCAGTAAAGGGGCCGGCCTTCAGCCGGCCCCGGGCCTACTGTCGCCTGTCATTACTGGGTGGTCACCAGCATCACCACGCTGAGGGCCGCCGAGATCCACATGGCGGGCTTGATCGCCTCGATACGCCCGGTGAAGACCTTGATCAGCACGAAGCTGAGGAAGCCGAAGGCGATCCCCAGGGTGATCGAGTAGGTCAGCGGCATCAGGATGATCGCCAAGAAGGCGGGGAAGGCCTGCTCGAAGCGCGACCACTCGATCTTGCTGATCGGCGCCAGCATGAACAGCCCCACCAGCACCAGCGCCGGCGCCGTGGCGATTCCCGGCACCAGCGAGAGCAGCGGCGAAAGGAACAGGAAGGGCAGGAACAGGCAGGCGATAACCACGGCCACCAGGCCGGTACGCCCGCCCTGGGCGACACCGGCGCCCGATTCGATAAAGGTCTGAGCCGCGCTGGTGCCCAGCGGCGCGGCGATCATGGAGGCGAAGGCGTCCACGGTCATGGAGCGCTTGAGGTTGCGGGGATTGCCGTCCTTGTCCTTCAGGTCGGCGGACTCCGACAGCGCCATGAAGCAGGAGAGTGCGTCGAAGAAATTGGTGAACAGCATCACGAAGATGAACGGCAGATAAGCGACCTTAAGCGCGCCCCAGATGTCCACCTGCATGACGGCGCTAAAGTCGGGCCAGGCAGCCAGGCCACTCCATTCTACTACCACGTCACCGCCCCACAGGCGCCCCATCGGCGTGGCCAGCAGCGTGGTCAGGGCGATCCCCAGGATCAGGGCGCCATTGAGACGCATGATGACCATGATCGCCGTGGCCATCATGCCGACGAAAAAGGTGATCAAGGCCGGGTCCATGTTGCCCAGCGTTACCAGGGTGGCGTCGCTGCCGACGATGAAGCCCGCATTCTTGAACCCGATGAAGGTGATAAACAGGCCGATCCCGCAGGTAATGGCATAGCGCAGCGAGGCGGGAATGGCCTCGATGATGGCCTTGCGCACGTTGAAGGCGGCCAGCGTAGCGAACAGCACGCCGGACCAGAACACACAGCCCAGCGCCACCTCCCAGGAGAGCCCGGCTCCCTGCACCAGGGTGTAGGTGAACAGGGCGTTCATGCCCATGCCGGGGGCCACCAGGATCGGGTTTCTGGCATACAGCCCCATGGCCAGGCTGCTCATGAAGCTGATCAGCACGGTGGCCGACAGCGCGGCGGAGAAGGGGATGCCGGCATCGGAGAGAATCGCCGGGTTGACCACGATGATATACATCGAGGCCAGGAAGGTGGCGATGCCTGCCAGGACTTCGGTACGCAGCGATGAGCCGCGGCGTGTCACCCCGAAGTAGCGGTCGATCCAGCGGGTTGGCGCATCGGTATTGTCGTCAAGAGAAGTGGAGGTCGGTTCCATAGCAGCTGATCCATTGTTGTTGGAGGTCGGGATGGAATGAGGCCTTGAGGTTGTCCCGCAGAGTAAATGCGGTCTTGTCGGTCCAGCGTGGGTTAACAGCTCACTGTCTGACCATTCGGTCAGCATTGCTCGGAGTACAGCCTAGACAATTATTGACCGATTGGACAGTGCTGTTTCGACCATAGTGGTAGAGGCAAAATATCCCTAGGTTGTCATGGGAATTGGCGCCTGGTGCTTGACGGAGATGAGGCTGAAAGAGCACCGGTAGGTAACGTCCCGGCGCGTAACAATACGGCGATGACCGAGAGGCCATCGCCGTTGCATAGACACCATTCGAGAGACCTAGTCGCGACGATGCTGTCGCCTGCCGCCGGCCCAGGTCTCGGCCACGGTGCGATCATCCCCCAGCATCATCAGGGCGAACAGCTGCTCGGATAGGCCCCGACACCGCGCCGAACGTCGCGCCAGCAGCGGGGTGGCGGCGGGGTCGAGCACCACGAAGTCGGCCTCCATGCCCGGGGCGAGTCGACCGATGCGGTCGTCGAGAGAGAGCGCCCTGGCGTTGCCCAGGGTGAGCCCGTAGAAGCCCTGCCAGGCGGTCAGCGGCTGGCCCCGCAGCTGGCCTACCTGGTAGGCCGCCTTGAGGGTGGCAAGCCCCGAAAGATCCGTACCGCCGCCTACGTCGCTGGCGTAGGTGATCTGCAGTCCGGCGTCGCGAGCGGCCAGGCGATCGAAGAGCCCGCTGCCGAGGAACATATTGGAGCTGGGACAGAACGCCAGATTGGCGCCGCGCGCGGCGAGCCGTCCGCGCATCTCCTGGTCGAGATGGATGCCGTGGGCGAAGGTGCTTCGCGGCCCCACCAGACCGGACTGCTCGTAGACCTCAAGATAGTCGCGGCTACCGGGAAAGAGCTCGGCGACCCAGTCCAATTCTCCGGTATTCTCGGCCAGGTGAGTCTGAAGCCACAGGCTCGGGTCGTTGCGCAGCAGCCCGCCGGTGGCGTCGAGCTGCTCGCGGGTGGAGGTCGGCGCGAAGCGCGGCGTCAGGCTGTAGCCGAGGCGGTTCTTGCCGTGCCAGTCGCCGATCAGCCGTTCGCTGTCGCGGATGCCACCCTGAGTGTCGTCGGTCAGTGCCTCAGGGGCGTGACGATCCATCAGCACCTTGCCGGCCAGCATGCGCAGGTCGCGACGCCGGCTGGCCGTGAAGAAGGCATCCACCGACGCCGGGTGGCTGGAGCAGAACACCTGGGCGGTGGTGGTACCGACCCGCAGCATCTCGTCGAGAAAGGCGTTGGAGAGGGCCTCGGCATGCTCGCGCTGCGCGAACCGACACTCTTCCGGAAAGGTGTAGTCGTTGAGCCAGTCGAGCAGCTGGCGCCCGTAGGAAGCCATGATCTCGAGCTGTACATAGTGCACGTGGCTGTCGATAAAGCCGGGCGTGATCAGCTTGTCTCGATGGTCGATGATCTCGATCCCGGCGGGCAGCTCGGCGGCCAGTCTGGCGTAGTCATCGATGGCGCGGATGCGTCCGTTCTCTATCCATAGGATGCCGTCCACGATGTGGCGAACGCTGCCCTCGGCGGGAGTGTCCTGCTCGCCGGGGTCGGCGTCGAAGCTCAGCAGTTCGGCGCGTATCACGCGCGAGTCGTTCGTTGTCATGGTGTCAGAAGCTCTTTCGTGTCAGCCGTTATCGGAGCTGTTCCGGCGGCAGGCTTGCGAGGAGGCGCTGTGAATCCTTCCCTGGACGCTACATTCTTCATCCATGAAGAATGACCTCCTCTTCGGCCAGCCCCCGGCGCTCCTCAGGAGAGTCCGCTTCGACTCGCCTTCTGCGTTGATGCGTTGAACAGGGCGCGCAGGTCAGCCGGGTCGAGACCACGCTGATCGGGGCGCTCGGCGTGACCCATCAGCGGCAGCAGCTCGGCCAGGGTGGCCAGTGCAATGGCGTAGGGCGTCTTGTCGCCGCCGGTACCTCCGCAAGCCGTGCCGATGGGGCAGCGCACCTGAGCCAGGGCCGCCTCGTCATGGCCGGCGTCGGTGAGCCGCGACCGGAAGCTGGCCCACTTGCTCTTCGAGCCGATCAGGCCGATGGAGGCCATATCGCCCCGCCTGAGCAGGGCGTCGACCAGGGCGCGATCCTCGGCGTGGTCGTGGGTCAGCACGAGGGCATGGCTGCCCGCTGGCAGTGCCGCCACGGCAGCCTCGGGATCGGGGCTTGGCCGGCACTCGAGCCGGGGCTGCTGGGCGGCCCACTCCGGGAAGGCGTCGTCGCGACTGTCGTGCCACAGCACCCGCCAGGGCAGCGGGGCGGCCAGGCGCACTAGCTCGGTGCCGACGTGCCCGGCGCCGAAGATCGCCAGGGTCGAGGCGCTGCCGGGGAAGACCTCGATCAGCAGGTTGACGAAGCCGCCGCAGCACTGGCCGCTGCGCCCGCCCAGGGGAAAGGCCTCCAGGCTCATGCCGCCTTCCCCTCGATCCAGGCGCCCGCGGGCCAGCGCGATGGCCTGCCACTCGAAGGTGCCACCGCCCAGGGTGTCGAAGACCGCATGCTCGGTGATCACCATCCGCGCCCCGGGTTCCCGGGGCGTGGAACCAGCGCTGGTCACCTGGGTGACCAGGGCGTGGGGCAGCCCGTCGCGCTGCAGGCGGTGCAGCGCGGTGTGCCAGCTCTCCGGGCGCCGGGCCGGGTCGTGCGCGGGAGCCATCAGGCGTCCCCCTGTTCCAGCGGCCAGGGGTGGTACTTGGCGCGCAGCGCCTCGGCGGCGAGCAAGACGCGCTCCGGCGTCGCCGGGGTGTCGAGCCTCGGCGCCTCGGCATAGTCGGCCAGGCTGGCCAGGGCATCGCGCAGCGCTGACCACACTGCCATGCCGAGCATGAAAGGGGGTTCGCCTACCGCCTTGGAGCGGTAGATGCTCGCCATGGAGTTAGGGTGACCCTCCATCAGGGCAACGTTGAACACGGGCGGCAGATCGCCATAGGTCGGGATCTTGTAGGTGGCCGGGCCGTCGGAGATCAGCCGGCCGGCCTCGTTCCACTTCAGCTCCTCGCTGGTCAGCCAGCCCATGCCCTGGATGAAGCCCCCCTCCACCTGGCCGATATCGATGGCCGGATTCAGCGAATCGCCCACGTCGTGGAGAATATCGACTCGCTCGACCTGGTACTCGCCGGTGAGGGTGTCGACGCTGACCTCCGCCGCCGCGGCGCCGAAGGCGTAGTAGTAGAAGGGACGACCTTGACCGACGTTGCGGTCGTAGTGGATCAGTGGGGTGGCGTAGAACCCCTTCTCGGAGAGCGAGATGCGATTGAGATAGGCTTCCTGGACCAGTTCGCCCCAGGGAATGCGCCGCTCGCTCTCGCCGTGGCCCGCCACCAGGTGACCGGCTTCCAGGCGCATCGCCTCGCGGTCGAGCCCCTGATCCTTGTACAGATGGGTATGGGCGAAGTCGAACAGCCGCTGCTTGAGCTTCACGCAGGCGTCCCGGGCGGCCTGACCGTTGAGGTCGGCACCGCTCGAGGCCGCGGTGGGCGAGGTGTTGGGCACCTTGTCGGTGCGCGTGGCGGTGATGCGTACCTCGTCGACGTCAAGCCCCAGCTCGCGGGCCACCACCTGACAGATCTTGGTGTGCAGCCCCTGGCCCATCTCGGTGCCGCCGTGGTTGATCATCACGCTGCCGTCGGTGTAGACGTGGAGCAGCGCGCCGGCCTGGTTGAGGTGCTTGGCGGTGAAGGAGATGCCGAATTTCACCGGCGTCAGCGCCAGGCCGCGCTTGACGATCGGGCTGCCCGCATTGAACTCGGTGATGGCCTGGCGACGAGCCCAGTAGTCGCTGCTGCTCTCGAGTCGCTCGACGAGCTCATGCAGCAGGCCGATCTGATCCACCTGCTGGCCATAATGGGTGGTCTGGCGGCCGGCGCGATAGAAGTTGCGCTTACGCACCGTCAGCGGGTCCTCGCCGATGCGTCGGGCGATGTCGTCCATCGCCGCTTCGATCACCATCATCCCCTGGGGGCCGCCGAAGCCGCGGAAGGCGGTGTTGGAGGCCGTATGGGTGCGGGCGCGATGGCCGGTGACTCGCGCCTCGCCCAGCGAGTAGGCGTTGTCGCTATGGAACATGGCGCGGTCGACGATGGCATCCGAGAGGTCCGGCGAGTAGCCGCAGTCGCCGATCACGGTGATCTCGCCGCCCTGGATCACGCCTTGTTCATCGACCCCGAGGCGGTAGCGGTTGTGGAACGGGTGGCGCTTGCCGGTGACGCGCATGTCGTCGGCGCGGGGCAGGCAGACGCGGGCGCCGCGTCCGGTGCGGCGGGCGATCAGCGCGGCCATGCACGCCCATGGCGACGCCTGGGTCTCCTTGCCGCCGAAGCCGCCGCCCATGCGGCGCACTTCTACGGTCACCGCGTGGAAGGGGATACCCAGCACCTCGGCGACCAATTTCTGAGTCTCGCTAGGGTGCTGGTTGGAGGTGTAGACCGTGACGCCTTCGTCCTCGCTGGGCAGCACCAGGCAGGCCTGGCCCTCCAGATAGAAGTGCTCCTGGCCGCCGACGAACTGCTCGGACTCGACCACATGGGCGGCACCGGCCAGTGCCTGCTCCCAGTCGCCGCTCTGCTGCACATGGGTGGGGCGCACGAACTCCCCGCGCTCGGCGGCAGCCACGGGATCCAGGCGGGGAGCGCCCTCCTCGATCTCGGCGATCTCGGCTATCACGGCGGGGCTGGTCGCCTCGCGGGCGGCGCGCTGGCTCTCGGCGGCCACGGCGAAGAGCACCTGACCGGCGTAGCTGATCTCGTCCTCGACGAAGATAGGATCGCCGGGGAACACCGGGCCGATATCCGTGTGGCCCGGCACCTCGCCGATGGCGATGACGTCGACCACGCCGGGCAGTGCCCGTACCCGGTCGAGGTCTAGCCCCTTGAGCCGGCCGTGGGCCACCGGCGAAAGTCCCAGGGCGACGTAGAGGGTATCCGCCGGCGCCTTGAGGTCATCGATGTAGGCGGCGCGGCCGGTGACATGCTTGACCGCGCTCTCGTGGGCGCGGGCGTGGGGGCCTGCCCCGGTGGCGAGGGTGTCGCGGGCCAGGGGGCCGTCGCCCTTGATGCGCCCTACCTGCTCCTGCCGGGCCTTGGCGGATTCAGCGCTGACGTCGGCGTCGGCCATTGTGTCGAGCTTAGTGAGCGTACGCATGGAGCATGACCTCCCCCGGAGAGTGGCTTTCTTGCTGATTCATGACCAGCCGCAGGCGTTCCAGCAGGTTGGCCGCGGAGAGCTGGCGATAGTGTGCGCTGCCGCGGACATCGGACATCGGCTGGAAGTCCTGCTGCAGGGCCAGCCGGGCGGCCTGAAAAGCGGCCGGCGAGGGCGGCTGTCCCTCCAGCGCGGCTTCTGCCCTCGCGGCGCGCTTGGGGGTCGCGGCCATGCCGCCGAAGGCCAGGCGCACGTCGCGCATCTTGCCGGCCTCGCGCTTCCAGCTGAAGGCGCCGAGTACCGCCGAAATATCATCCTCTCTACGCTTGGACAGCTTCCACACCTTGAGGGTTTGTCCCTCTTCGAGCCGCGGCAGAAACACGGCGCGGATGACTTCACCTTCGCCCAGGGCGGTCCGCTTGTAGTCGAGGAAGAAGTCCTCCAGGGGGATCTCGCGCTCGCCCGCGGGGCCGGCTAGCCGCAGCCGCGAGCCCAGCGCCAACAGTACCGGCGGGGTGTCGCCGATCGGCGAGGCGTTGGCGATATTGCCGCCCAGCGTGCCGCGGTTGCGCACCTGAGCCGAGCCCAGGCGATGCAGCAGGTGGGCGAAAGGCTCGAGGTGTTGCGCCAGCAGGGGCTCGAGGCGGGTATAGGTCACGGCAGCGCCGACCCACCAGCCCTGGCGGCCGTCTTCCAGGGTCGCCTCGTCAATGGCGTTGAGTTCGGCAACGCGGGTGGTATCGATGAGATGTGCGAAGCGCTTCAGTCGTTGCGTCACCTCCAGCCAAAGATCGGTGCCGCCGGCCACCAGCGGGGCATCGGGGTAGCGACGGCGGTCCTCAACCAGCTCGGCCAGGGTGGCGGGCTGCGCAAAGGCGGTGTCGTTGTCGTCGGTTGCCTTGGGGGCGGTGGCGTCGGTCGCCAGATCCAACCAGTCGGGGCGCTGATGGGGATGGTCGCTCATGGAGAGTGCGGCATCGCGGATCGGCCGATAGCCGGTGCACCGGCACAGGTTGCCGCCCAGCGCGGCTTCCAGGCGCTCGGGAGTCAGCGGCGCCGGGCGATGTCGCTGCTCCTCGTGAAGGGTGAACAGCGACATCACGATCCCCGGCGTGCAGAAGCCGCACTGGCTGGCGTGGCACTCGACCATGGCCGCCTGGGCCGGGTGGAGGGCCTCGCCTTGGGCCAGTCCGTCCACCGTGACCAAATGGCGGCCGTTGAGCTGGTGGGCAGGGGTGATACAGGCATTGGCGCTGTGATAGTGCAGCTGACCGTCAGGACCCGGTTCACCGATAGCCACGGTACAGGCACCGCAGTCGCCTGAGGCGCAGCCCTCCTTGGTGCCGGTGCTGCCGAGGGTATCGCGCAGCAGCTCCAACACGCTGGTGTCGGGCGTGACGCTGCATTGCTGCGGCTGCCCGTTGAGCTTGAAGTTGATCATCGCCGTGTCTCGAGTTGGCTGTTGATGTTGTTAGGGGATCGCGCAAGCTGTCAGCTTGTTGACCATGTGGTCAGGATGCTTTCAGCATGGGACAGATTGTCGCGCTTTGCAAGTCGCAGCCGGTCGATTCCGACAAAATCCGCTGATCCTCGGGGAATGTCGCCGGCAGCGCGGTGCCAAGGAGGCTATGGGAGGATTTGCAGGCCGAAGCGGGCTGGGGCACTCTTTGCATTCCGAAACTTAGGGTGGGGAGCCTGTCGATGCCACAAACGCCAAGCCCAGAGAAACCGCGTACGCGAATCGTGAGTGTCAGCAACGGTGCCACCCGTGAGCGCAATGAGCGCGAGATTCTCGCCGCCGCCGAGCGGGTGTTCGCTCGGCACGGCTACCGTGGGGCCAGCGTGCAGGCCATTGCCGAAGCGGCGGGGCTGCCGAAGTCCAACGTGCTCTACTATATGGGCAGCAAGCGGGGCCTCTATGTACGGTTGCTGGAGCGCATGATGGCGCGCTGGAATGCGCTCTTGGATGATATCTCGGTGGAGGACGATCCCGCCGAGGTGCTCGAGGCCTTTATTCGTAGCAAGATGGAGCTGTCGCGGCGCCACCCGGAAGGCTCCCGGCTGTTCGCCGCCGAGATTCTCGGCGGTGCGCCTTTTCTGCAGGAGTATCTGAGCGGTGAGCTACGTGCCTGGGTGGAAGAGCGCGCGCGTATCTTCGAGCAGTGGGCCGAGCGCGGCCTAATGGACCCGGTAGATCCGGTGTGGCTGATCTTTTTGATCTGGTCCGCCACCCAGCACTACGCCGACTTCGAGGCCCAGGTGCTGGGGATTACCGGCAAGGAGGCGCTGACCGACCGCGACGTGGAACAGATCACCGCCTTCCTGACCCAGGTGATCCTCAAGGGGTGCGGGGTGAGACCGCCTGGGAGCGGGGCATGATAGAGTGTTGTCAGGCGCATGTTGAAAAGGTGAAGCCATGAATACGGCAAAGGACGATGTGCGGCAACTGCTCGAGTCCCTTCCCGAGGACTGTACGATGGAAGATATCCAGTACCATCTCTACGTCGTAGAAAAAGTACAGCGAGGCAGTCAGCGCGCCGAGACCGAGGGGGCTCTGAGCCAAGAACAGGTCGAGAGGAAGCTGGCAAAGTGGCTCGACCGCTAGCCTGGTCACCAGAAGCGCTCGAGGATCTGGCACTCATCGCTGAGTATATCGAGCGAGATTCGGCCTTCTATGCACGGGCTGTCGTAACCAAGTTGGTGGATACGGCTCGGGCGCTAGGGGAGTTTCCTGAGCTAGGCAGAGTCGTGCCCGAGCTTGCTGAGGTGAATATTCGTGAGCGCTTTGTCTATAGCTACCGCCTGATTTATCGCGTGGAGGCTGAGCGTATCCTGATTCTGGCAGTCATCCATGGGCGTCGACTGTTGGAAAATACAGAGCGCTTCCCTCAATAGACGTCAAGCCTCCCTCGGCAGGGCCAGGCTGATCGCCACCGTCGCCGCGAGCATCGCACTCGACACCCACAGCGTGGCGGTGAGGCCGCCGGTCATGTAGAGCCAGCCGGAGAGCAGGGTGCCGATCAACCGTCCCATGGCGTTGGCCATGTAGTAGAAGCCCACGTCCAGGGAGACCCCGTCGCTTCTGGCCAGCTTCACGATCAGGAAGCTGTGCAGGCTGGAGTTCACCGCGAAGACCGCGCCGAAGAGCAAGAGCCCTCCCAGCAGTACGACGTGTGGTTGAACCTCCATAAGGAGAGCAATCAGCGCCGGCAGGGCGGCCAGCGCCCCGGCCCAGGCGATGGCGGCGCCGCGCCCCGCGCTCCGTCCGGTGATCCTGGGGGCTGCGGCCTGCACCGCCCCGTAGCCGATCACCCAGAGCGCCAGGAAGCCCCCCACCCGCCAGCTGTCCCAGCCGAACTGGGTGGCCAGGAAGACCGGCAAGGCCACCACGAACCAGACGTCCCGGGCGCCGAAGAGACACAGCCGAGCCGCCGAGAGGATATTGATGGCGCGGCTCTTGGAGAGCATCTCGCGAAACTTCGGCTTGGCCTTGGCGCGGCCAAGGTCGCCGTCCAGGCGCATGAGAGAGAGCGCCAGCACCCCGGCCAGCATCACCGCCATGGCGAGTATCGCCCCCTGGAAGCCGATCAGGGTCAGCAGCAGCCCCCCCAGGAAGAAGCCCACCCCCTTCAGCGCGTTCTTGGAGCCGGTGAGCAGCGCCACCCAGCGGTAGAGCGAGGCGTGTCCGGCGTCGCCGGCCGGCACCAGGGTCTTGATGGCGCTCTTGGCGCTCATCTTGTTGAGATCCTTGGCGATGCCCGAGAGCGCCTGGGCGGCCATCACCCAGGGCACCGAGAGCCAGGCCACCGGCACCAGCAGCATGGCCAGTGCCGCCACCTGCAGGCCGAGCCCCAGGTTCATGGTGCGGTTGAGCCCGAGGCGCGCCCCCAGCCAGCCCCCCACCAGGTTGGTCACCACCCCGAAGAACTCGTAGAAGAGAAACAGCAGCGCCACCTCGAGTGCCGAGTAGCCGAGTCCATAGAAGTAGAGCACCACCAGCATGCGCAGGGCGCCGTCGGTGAGGGTGAAGGCCCAGTAGTTGCCGGTGACCAGCAGGTACTGGCGGATCTCCCGGGGCAGGGCGGCGACGCGGGCGATCATGCGTCCGCCATCCCCACCTTGGCGGCCAGCTCCGCAGTGCGGCAGGCGTAGCCGTACTCGTTGTCGTACCAGGCGTAGAGCTTCACCTGGGTGCCGGCCACCACCATGGTGGAGGGCCCATCGACGATGGCGCTGCGCGGGTCCGTGCGGTAGTCGATGGAGACCAGCGGACGCGCCTCAAAGCCCAGGATGCCGGCGAGCTCGCCCTCGGCGGCGGCCTTCAGCAGGGCGTTGACCTCCTCCTCGGTGGTCTCGCGGGCGACCTCGAAGACCATGTCGGTGAGCGAGGCGTTGGCGAGCGGCACGCGCACGGCGTGGCCGTTCAGCTTACCCTCGAGCTCCGGGAAGATGGCGGTGATCGCCTTGGCGGAGCCGGTGGTGGTCGGGATCAGGCTCATGCCGCAGGCCCGGGCGCGCCTGAGATCCTTGTGGGGAGCATCCAGAATCGTCTGCGTGTTGGTGATGTCGTGGATGGTGGTCATGGAGCCGTGGCGGATGCCGAGGTTCTCGTGGATCACCTTGACCACCGGGGCCAGGCAGTTGGTGGTGCAGCTCGCCGCGGTGACGAGGCGGTGCTCGGCCGGGTCGAACAGATGATCGTTGACGCCCACCACCAGGTTGAGCACGCCCTCGTCCTTTACCGGGGCGCTCACCACCACCCGCTTGACCCCCTGGTCCAGGTAGCGCTGGAGCTTCTCTCGCGTCTTGATCCTGCCAGAGGCCTCGATCACCACGTCACAGCCGGACCAGTCGGTGTCATCGATCTCGCGGTGTGACGTGAAGGCGATGTGCCGGCCGGCCACCGTCAGGGAGGACTCGTCCGCCGTGATATCATCGCCGCCGCCCGTCCACTGGCCGTGCACCGAGTCGAACTGCAGCAGGTGGGCGAAGGTGGCGGCGTCGCCGCCCGGGTCGTTGATCTGCACGAACTCAAGCTCCGGGTTCGTCCAGCCGGCGCGCAGGGCCAGGCGGCCGATGCGGCCGAAGCCGTTGATGCCGATGCGTATCGCCATGGGGGGCTCCTTGGGTGTCGCAGGAAAAAGCAGGAAGAGCATATATGGCGAATCGTATATGAAACAGGATGACAGTTCGATGACAGCGTCGCTGCCCATCGAGGCCAGGCTCGACGCCATCGGTGCCGCCCTGGCGGACCACTCCCGGGCGCTGCTGGTAGCCGAGCCCGGGGCCGGCAAGACCACCCGGGTGCCCCTGGCGCTGCTCGAGGCCCCCTGGGCCCGCGAGGGGCGGCTGCTGCTGCTGGAGCCGCGGCGGGTGGCGGCGCGGCTCGCTGCCGGCTTTATGGCGGAAAGCTTGGGGGAGAAGGTCGGCGAGACCGTCGGCTACCGGATGCGCGGGGAGAGCCGGGTGGGGCCCGCCACGCGCCTCGAGGTGGTCACCCAGGGGGTGCTCACCCGCATGCTCCAGGAGGATCCGCTGCTGGAGGGGGTGGCCGGCATCCTCTTCGACGAGTTCCACGAGCGCAGCCTGGAGGCGGACCTCGGCCTGGCGCTGGCCCTGGACGCCCAGTCGGTGCGCGACGACCTGCGCCTGCTGGTGATGTCGGCGACCCTGGACGTCGAGGCCCTGCTCGGCGTGCTGGGGGAGGGCACCCCGGTGATCGACTGCCCCGGGCGTACCTTTCCCGTCGCGACCCGCTACCGCGCCCTCAACGCCCGGGAGGAGGCCGCGCCCCAGCAGGCCCGGGCGCTGCTCGACGCCATGGGGCAGCAGGAGGGCGACGCCCTGGTGATCCTCCCCGGTGTGGCGGAGATCCGCCGCCTGGCCCGGGAGCTCTCGCACCGCTCGCCCGAGCTTGCCGTCATGGAGCTTCATGGACGCCTGCCCCTCGAGGCTCAGCGCCGGGCCCTGCGCCCCGACCCCGAGGACCGCCGTCGGGTGGTGCTGGCCACCGCCATCGCCGAGTCCAGCGTCACCGTGGACGGCGTGCGCCTGGTGGTGGACGCCGGCCAGGAGCGGGTGCCGGTGTTCCAGCCGAGAAGCGGCCTGACCCGCCTGACGACGCGCCGGGTCAACCGCGCCAGCGCCGACCAGCGCCGGGGCCGTGCCGGCCGCCAGGGCCCCGGCCTCTGCCTGCGTCTCTGGGCCGAGGAGCAGCCGCTCATCCCCCACGGCGAGCCGGAGATCCGCCAGGCCGATCTCGCCCCGCTGGCCTTCGAGCTGGCGCGCTGGGGCGTCACCGACCCGGGTAGCCTCGCCTGGGTCACCCCGCCCCCCGCCGCGGCGCTTTCCGCCGGGCGCGAGCTGCTCCGGCGCCTGGGGCTGCTGGATGCCGAGCACCACCTGACCGAGCTGGGACGGCGAGCGGGTCGCTGGCCCACCCACCCGCGTCTCGCGGCCATGCTGGAGCGCGCCCGAGGGCTCGACGCGCTGCCGCTGGCCTGCGCCCTGGTGGCGCTGCTGGAGGGGCGCGGCCCGGACGACGAGCGGGACCTGGAGCAGGCGCTGCGGGGCCGGCTGCGCGAGCCCCGGGAGCACCGCCAGTGGCAGCACGACGCCAAACGCCTGGCGCGCATTGTGGGGGTGTCACTGGACGTGGCGAGCCTTTCGCCGCTCGGCGAGCTGCTGGCGCTGGCCTATCCGGAGCGCATCGCCCAGCGCCTGGACGCCCCGGGCCGCTTTCGCCTGGCCGGCGGGGGCCTGGCGACCCTGCCCGACCGCCACCCCCTGGCCCACGCCGAGCTGCTGGTGGCGGTGGAGCTCGACGGCGAGGCGAGCGGGGCGCGCATCTTCCGCGCCGTGGGGCTCTCTCGGGAGCGGCTCGAGGCGCTCTATCCAGAGTGCGGCCAGTGGCGAGCGAGCCTCGAGTGGTCCGACGACCAGGGCCGTCTGCTCGGCGAGCAGGTGCGTGGCCTGGGCGCGGTGGTGCTAGAGCGCAAGCCCCTGTCCAAGCTGCCTCCGGAGGCAGTGAGGGCGGCGCTGCTCGAGGCGCTGCGCCGCCGGGGCCTGCCCCGGGATGACGCCCTGACCCAGCTGCAGGGGCGGGTGGCGCTGCTGCGATGGAGGCTGGGTTCCGACGGGCCGGCGGCGTGGCCCGACTGGTCCGACGAGGCCCTGCTGGCGAGCCTCGAGGCGTGGCTGGGGCCGCACCTCGACGGCATCACCCGGCTCGACGCCGTGGAGCGCCTGCCCCTGGCGCGACTGCTCCTCGACACCCTCGACTGGCGCCTGCGCGCCCGCCTTGACGAGCTGGCCCCGGCGCGACTCCCGGTGCCCAGCGGCGCCAGCCACCGGATGGACTACGCGCCCTGCCGGGAGGGCAAGCCGCCGGTGCTGGCGGTGAAGCTGCAGGAGTGCTTCGGCTGGCAGGCCTCGCCTCGCGTCGCCGACGGCCGCGAGGCGGTGCTGCTGCACCTGCTCTCGCCGGCCCGACGCCCGCTGCAGGTCACCGCGGACCTTTCGAGCTTCTGGGCGGGCGGCTACCCGGAGGTACGCAAGGAGATGCGCGGCCGCTACCCCAAGCACCCCTGGCCCGAGGATCCCACCACCGCCCAGGCCACTGCGCGCACCAAGCGGCGGGGGTAGTGCCAGTCGCCTAGGCGGTCACCAGGCTCACCGCGCCCATGGCCAGCGCCAGCAGCCCCAGGCTAATGCCGAAGGCGGGCCAGGGCAGCAGCCTGGCGTCAGCGCGGCGTAGTTTCCAGCCCAGCAGGCGTAGCTGGCGAGCCAGCCGCTGGTGGCGCTGGCCAAGGTGGCGGTGATAGGCCGCTCGCCGGGCGGCAAGGTGGGCCTGCAGGCGTGTTGCCGGCAGCACCAGGGCAGCCAGTGCCAGGGCCGTCAGCGGTGCCACGCTGCCCTTGGCCAGCGACTGGGCGGGGGCATCGGTCAGGGTGGCGGCCGCCTGCCATGCCCAGGGTAGCAGGGCGGCGGCAGCGCCTAGCCCCCACCAGCCGAGCCACAGGCCGAGCGGCAGCGGCGTCGCCAGCGCGGTGGCTGGCTGTCGACGCAACAGCCAGAACAGCCGCAGCATCAGCAGGGCGGTGGCCACGCCGCTGAGAGTGATTGGCCAGCTGGGCAGGCCGCTGCCCGTCAGCGCCGCATCCATTCCGGCCTTGATCAGCACGCCGCCGGTGACCGGGACGCCGGCCAGCGTCAGAGCGGGCAGGAGCATGCCCAGAATCACCCAGCGGCGAGTGGCCGGCAGGGCCCGGAGCAGCATGCCGACGCCGAGAAACAGCGCCGCCTTGGCGAGGGCGTGGACCGCCACCAGCAGCAGCAGGACGCCGAGTGCCTTGCTATTGGCGCCTTCCATCAGCGCTAGCCCGAGCAGCGCGGTGATCAGCCCCATCTGACTTACGCTCGACCAGGCCAGCAGTGTCTTGGGATCGTCCTGGGGGAGCCCGCGAAGGGCGCCGTAGAGGGCGCCCGCGAGCCCAGCCACGACCAGCGGCGGGCCCCAGGCGGCCATCTCCCCGGCGGCCGGCAGCAGGCGCAGCACACCCAGCACGCCGGCCTTGATCATCAGTCCCGAGAGCAGTGCACTGGCCATGGGAGGCGCCACCGGGTGGGCCAGCGGCAGCCAGGCATGCACGCCGATTACCCCGGCCTTGATGGCGAGTCCCGCGGCCAGGCAGGCCATCGCCAGCGGCGGCAAGCCGCTTGCTGCCAGCGCGGTGAAGCGCAGATCGCTGGTGGCGGTGACCGTCAGCGCCAGGCCCGCCAGCATGGCCACTTCGGCCAGCAGCATCATGGCCAGGTAGCCGCCGCCGGCGCGCCTGGCCTGCGGAGTACCATGATGCTGCACCATCGCCCAGCAGAGCAGGCCGAGCAGGGCGATGCCGGTGTAAAAGCTCAGCAGGTCCTGGGCCAGCAGCGTCAGCGCGTGCGCTGCGGCCGTCGCGGCCAGCACCCACAGCAGTCGGCCGGGAGCCGGGATATGCGCGTGGCTGCGGGCGGCAAAGGCGATAGCCAGGGGCCAGATCGCCAGCGCCGGCAGCACGAAGGCCAGGCCGAGCGGATCGGGCCAGGGCATCGCCAGCTGGGGGGCGCCACCGGACAGCAGCGCGGCGGGGCCCAGCAGCCAGGCCAGCAGGGCCAGGCCCAGCCCCAGCGCAGAGAGCCGGACGATACGCGGATTCCGGCCGTCGCTGGTAAAGGGGTCAGGTGGCGTCGTCGATCGTGACGCGGTCGGGCTCAGGGCCAGATCGAGCAGCCGGCACAGCCAGGCGGCGGTCAACAGGGTGCCCAGCAGCAGGCTCAGGGCGATTACCGCCTGGCCCTCGACCAGGGCCGCCTGCAGCAGCCCCCACTTGCCGATGAAGCCGCCGGTGGGGGGGATGCCCACCAGGCTGATCCCGCCCAGCGCCACGGCGCACCAGGCCTGCGGCAGCGATGCGGCACTTCCGGTCAGACCGGCCAGGCGGTCGTGTCCGTGGGCGGCGGCGATGGCGCCGGCGGCCAGGAACAGCGCCGCCTTGGCCAGGCCGTGGGCCAGCAGCATCAGCAGCGCGCCCTGCGTGGCTAGGAGGGTAGCGTCACTGCCGCTGGCCCAGCCGGTGTCGCCGGCGAATCCCAGGAGCAGCAGGGCGTAACCGCTCTGTGACAGGGTGGACCAGGCGATCAGTCGCTTGAGGCGCGACTGCAACAGGGCCTGTATCCCGCCCCACACCAGCGCGGCGCTGCCCAGCAGCATCAACAGCGTCGCCAGGGGGAGCCGGAGGTGGGCGAACGGGCCAAGCCACAGCTGCCACAGCACGAACAGCGCCACGGCGACCACCACCGCCGAGAGCATGGCGCTGACCGGCGGTCGGGCGCGGGCATGGGCGTCGGGGAGCCAGGCGTGCAACGGCACCATGGCGGCCTTGATCAAGAGTCCCAGGCTGATGGCGACCGCCGCCAGTCGCGCGGCGCCTCCGTCCTCGAGGGCCTCGGCAAGCAGCGTCATGTCCAGGCGGGCGGTCTGGCCGTAGAGCAGGGCGACACCTAGGAGATAGAGCAGTGAGGCGAGCAGCGAGGCGAGCAGATAGCGTAGCGCGGCACGCCCCCGAGGGTCGTCTCGCGACATGGCGACCAGACCCACCGCCGCCAACGCCACCAGCTCCAGGGTCACGTAGAGGTTGAAAAGATCGCGGGAGAGCAGCAGGGCATTGAGCCCACCCCATAGCAGCCACCACAGGCTCCACAGATAGCGATCCTGGCGGATGTCGTGTTCCAGCAGCAGGGCGAGGCTGCTGGCGCCGGCCACCAGCGCCGTCATCGCGAGCATCAAGGCGCGCGGCGGGTCGAGCTGCCAGAGGATGCCGACCGGGGGATGCCATCCGCCCAGGGCGATGTGGCTGTGGAGGTCTGGCAGCAGGGAGAGGGCGGCACTGCCCAGGGCGATCGGCATGATCGTCAGGCCGAAGGCCACCTGACGGCGTGGGCTGGCAAGCCCCAGGAAGGCCGTCAATGCCAGGGTCAGCGGGATGACCACGACCAGCGGCAGCGCCCAGGCCGTCAGCGTCTCGGTCATGGCGACTCCTCGGGGTCGCGGTGATGCCTCTGGCCGCGCACGATCAGCGCCAGGGCCGCCGCCGTGGTGCTGATCGCTACCACGATCCCGGTCAGCACCATGGCGTGGGGCACCGGATCGATCCCCTCGGCACTGTGAGCCAGGGTGACGAGGAGCAGGAAGATGGCGCTGGCCAGCACGTTGAGGGCCAGCACCCGGCGCAGCAGGTCGGCGAAGCGGAACAGGCCGACCAGGGCCATCCCGCACAGTACGGCCGAGAGCAGGGCGTAGAGTGGGGTCATCGTCCCGGGTCCCCGTAGAGGTAGAAGGCCATCATCATCAGAGCGATGGAGAGCGCCGTGGCCACCTCCACGGCCAGGATCAGCGTCGGCGCCAGGGAGGAGGGGATGGCGAAGAAGGTGCCGGTGAGCAGCAGACCCCCCAGGGCCACGCAGAGAAACATCAGCAAGCCGGCGGCCAGCAGGCTCCGCAGCAGCCACTGGTGCTGCGCCCGGTGCATCCAGGGCACGCTGCCGGCGAGCAGCAGCAGCACCCCGCCGGCGCCCAGCACGGCCCCGGCGGGGAAGGCGCCTCCTGGGGCGTGACTGCCACGCCACAGCAGGTAGGCAGGCACCAGCAGGAACAGCGGATGCAGCAGGTGCGACAGTGCCGGTAGGCCCGGCAGGGCGGTGGCTGGAGCGAAGGGGCGTAGCGCCGGCCCCAGCGACCAGACCAGCGCCACCGCGGTCAGCATCACGGCCACCTCCAGCAGGGTGTCCAGGCCGCGCAGGTTGAGCAGCACCGCCGTGACCGCATGGCTGACGCCGGAGGCCTCCAGCTCGCTGGCCACCTCTGCGGCGAGGCCCGGCCGCGGCAGCCGGTGGGCGACCCAGCCGAGCCAGGCGGCGATCAGCCCGGCTGCCGCCAGGGCCGGATAGAGTAGCCGTCGCTGCAGGGGACGAAGACCAGCGGTAGGCCATGGGTGTGCCGGTAACCGGCCCAGCGCCGAGAGCAGCAGGGCGCCGGTGACGCCGGCGCCGATGGCGGCTTCGGCCAGGGCGATATCGGGAGCGTTCAGGCGTACCCAGACCAGGGCCATCAGCAAGCCGAAAGCCATGAAGCTGACCACCGCCGCAAAGCGGTGGTGGCCAAACAGGGTCTGCCAGGCCAGCCCGATCAGGCTGGCGGCCAGCAGCAGGTCGAAGGCCCAGCTCAGTACCATCACCGTGTCGATGGCCTCGGCGGCTCCGACCGCTCGGTTTCAGGCTGAGACGCGGTACGCGGCCTGATGCCGCAGGCCAGCGCGGTGGCGGCGATCAGGGTGGCGCCGACGCTGGAGGCCACCAGCATCAGCACCCAGATCAGCAGGTACTTCACGGCCACCGCGAGACTGGCTGACTGCAGGGCCAGGCCCAGGCAGATCAGACCCAGGCCCAGGGTATCGGCCTTGGTCAGGGCATGAAGGCGGGCATAGACATCGGGGAAGCGCACCAGGCCGAGGCTGCCGGCGCCAAAGAACAGCACGCCGAGCGCCACCAGCACGGGGCTTAGCCAGGCCAGCGGCTCAGTCACGGCGAGCCTCCTCGCGGGTACTGCCGTCCTCCCTGAGCAAGGTCCAGGTGCGGGTGACGAAGTTGGCGGTGGCGATGGCCGCCAGCAGGGCGAAGAGCAGCGCCACATCGACCAGCGCCGGCAGGTCCAGGGCGGTGCTGAGCAAGAGCAGCACGGCGATGGCCGAGGTGCTGATCAGCTCGGCGGCGAGCATTCGGTCGGCGCTGGTGGGGCCGCGCCAGATGCGCCAGATGCCGACGCCGGCATTGATCAGCAGCAGGGTGGCGCCGGCCACGTAGAGCTGGGAGATCATGGCTTGGCCCCATCGGGCGGGGTGACGCCATAGAGGCGGGCGATGCGTTGCTCCAGCCGTGCCAGTGCCCGTGATGTGTCGTCATGGTGGTGAAGCACGTGGACGTGAAGGGCGTCCTGGGTCAGGCGCAGGGTCAGGGTGCCCGGCACCAGGTTGATCAGGGAGGCCATGAACAGTCGCGCCGGGCCCTCGGGAAGCTGCTGCCAGGGATATTCGATCACTCTGGTGTCAAGCGCCAGGCGTCCCCGGCAGGCCAGCCGAGCTACCTGCATTCCCCCGCGCAGCGAGAGCATGAGGGCCTGGGGCAGGAAGGTCAGGGCGACCAGCAACCGCCAGCGCCAGGCCCCGGGCGCCGGCATCAGCAGCGCCGTGGCAACGATGGCCGGCAGCCCCCAGCGCCAGGCGCGTGGGTCGCCGGCACTCAGTGCCCACCACAGCAGGGCTAACAGGGCGAGGCGCCAGGCCCAGGCTGTCCATTGTCGACCCATCACCATCACGAGGCTTCGGTGCTGGCGCGCTTGCGATCGCCTGAGGCCGGTCGATCGGCGGCGTCTCGCCGTCGCAGCACCCACTTTTCCCCCTCCACGATCAAGAAGATCGCCACGCTGGCGGCGAGGATGACCAGCCAGTGGTCGAGGCCCAGGGCATCGCTGCCGAAGATAAGCTGCATGAACGGCAAGTAGGTCCAGGCGAGCTGCAGGGCGAGCACCAGGGCGATGGCGATCCATACCGGCCGGCTGCCGAAGATGCCCCTCACCGAGAGCGAGCTTGCCACCATGAAGCGGCTGTTGATGAGGTAGGCGGCGCTGCCCGTGACCAGCATGTTCACGGCGCCGGTGCGGGCCAGCTCCTCGCTGCCCTCCTGGTAGAGCAGGATCCAGGTGAACATGGCAAAGACGCCCGCCAGCAGCAGGAGAGAGACAAACACCACCCGCCATAGCAGGAAGAGATCCAGCAGGGCGGCCGAAGGGTCGCGGGGCTGGCGCTGCATCAGGTCGGACTCGGCATCCTCGAAGGCCAGGGCGAGGCCGAGCGTCACCGCCACCACCATATTGACCCAGAGTGCCTGTAGCGGCGTCACCGGCAGCAGGGTACCCCCCAGCACCGCCAGCATGATGGCGAGCCCCTGGCCGCCATTGGTCGGCAGGATGAAGGTAATGGTCTTGCGGATGTTGTCGTAGACCTTGCGGCCCTCTTCGACAGCAGCCTCGATGGTGGCGAAATTGTCGTCGGCAAGCACCATCTCGGCCGCCTCCTTGGCCGCCTCGGTGCCCTGGATGCCCATGGCCACCCCAACGTCGGCGCGTTTCAGCGCCGGTCCGTCGTTGACCCCGTCGCCGGTCATGGCACAGATGCCGCCCTGGGCCTGCATGGCCTTGACCAGGCGCAGCTTGTGCTCAGGGGCGGCGCGGGCGAAGACGTCCACCTCCAGGATGCAGGCTTCGAGCTCCTCGTCGCTCATGGCCTCCAGCTCGCGTCCGGTCACGGCGCGCTCGGTCTGGGAAAAGCCGAGCTGCTTGGCGATGGCCAAGGCAGTGGCGGCGTGATCGCCGGTAACCATCACCGGGCGAATGCCCGCCCCCAGGCACTGGGTCACCGCCTCGATGGCCTCGTCGCGGGGCGGGTCGAGCAGTCCCACCAGGCCCAGCAGCACCAGGCCCTCCTCGGCGTGGGCGTCGTCCAGCTCGCCGCCGATGTCGCCGAGGTCCTTCTCCGCCAGGGCGAGCACCCGCAGCCCCCGGGAGGAAAGATCGTGGATGCGTGCCTCCCAGGTCTCGTGATCCAGTTCGGTATCGCCGTTGTCACCGCGCACCGACTGGCACATTTCGAGCAGGCGGTCGGGGGCCCCCTTGACCAGCAGGCGAGCTTCACCATCGAGCTCGTTGAGAGTGGCCATGTACTTTCGCTCGGATTCGAAGGGGATCGCATCCCGGCGCGGATGGGCCTCTCGTAGCTCGGCGGTCTCGAGCCCGGCCTTGGCAGCGGCCACCACCAGGGCGCCTTCGGTGGGGTCGCCGTGGATGGTCCAGTTCCCTTCTTCCTTGGCCAGGTCGGCGTCGTTGCAGAGCACGCCGACCTTGAGGAAGTGGGCCAGCGCTGGGTGATCATCGAGGCGTAGCGGCTCGCCATTGGCGTCGCTTTCCGGATCGCTGGGTGCGGCGCGCAGCTCGCCTTCCGGAGCGAAGCCGATACCGGAGAGCCGGCACTCTCCATCGGGTAGCCAGATCGCCTGGGCGGTCATCTCGTTGCGGGTCAGGGTGCCGGTCTTGTCGGAAAAGATCGTCGAAATCGAGCCCAGGGTCTCGACCGCTGGGAGGCGGCGAATGATGGCGTTGCGTTTCGCCATCACCTGCACGCCAAGCGCGAGGGTGATGGTGACGATGGCCGGCAGGCCTTCGGGGATGGCAGCTACTGCCAATCCCACTGCGGCCATGAACATCTCGCCCAGCGGCTGGCCGTGCACCAGGGCGCCGAAGGCCCCGGTGATGGCGGCGGCCCCGAGAATGAAGGCGGCCAGTACCCGGCCGGCCCGGTCGAGCTGCTGCAGCAGCGGTGTCTTGAGCTGCTCCACGCCGCGAAGCATCTCGGAGATACGTCCGATCTCGCTGCGAGTCCCGGTCTCCACTACCAAGCCGCGGGCGTTGCCCTGAACCACGATGGTACTGGCGTAGGCCATGCCGTGACGATCGCCAAGATCGGCATCGTCATCCACGGCTTTGCAGTCCTTGTCCACGGGAGTCGATTCGCCGGTGAGCGCGGCCTCTTCGGTACGCAGCCGCTTGGCTTCGATGAGCCGCAGGTCGGCGGGGACTCGGTCGCCGCTCTCGATCAAGACGATATCGCCGGGGACCAGCTCCTCGGCCGGCAGCGTACGGCGCTTGCCGTCGCGCAGCACATTGGCCTGGGGCGAGAGGAGATTACGGATGCTTTCCAGCGCTTGCTCGGCTTTGCCTTCCTGAATGAAGCCGATCAGGGCGATGATGATCACCACACCAAGAATGGCGAAGGCGTCGAGGGTGTGGCCGAGCACCAGACTGGCCGCGGCCGCCACGATCAGGATCATCATCAGGATGTTGTTGAACTGCTCCAGCAACCGCCGCCACCAGGGACGGCCCTGGGCCTGCTGCAGGCGGTTGGGGCCATACCGCTGCAGACGGGACTGCGCCTCGTCGTTGGACAGCCCCTCGGGGGAGCTCTCGAGTCTTTCCAGGGCGCCTTCACCGGGCAGCGCATGCCAGGCAGTGCGTTGGGGCTCGCGATCTTCGGGCATCCTTTTCCTCCGACATGGGGCGTTCAGCAACGGGTGGCTGAAGGTGTAGCATAGACTATGCTGCACTGCGGTGATTCAGGGCAAGGTCTGCTTGCCAACACCTTCAGCCGGCGTTGTCTTTTGCGCCCGAGCCAGGAGGCGGTCGCTATCTCACAGGATCATGGCGGCGACCCAGCCGAAGGCGATCAACGGGATATTGTAGTGCAGAAAGGTCGGCACCACGCTGTCCCAAATATGGTCGTGCTGGCCGTCGGCGTTGAGGCCGGCGGTGGGGCCGAGCGTCGAATCCGAGGCGGGCGAGCCGGCGTCGCCCAGGGCGGCGGCGGTACCCACGAGGGCGACGGTGGCCATGGGGGAGAAGCCGAAGCTAAGCGCCAAGGGCACATAGAGGGAGGCGATGATCGGGATGGTCGAGAACGACGAGCCGATGCCCATGGTGATGAAGAGGCCCACCAGCAGCATGATCAGTGCCGCCAGTCCCTTGTTATCGCCGATCAGCTCCGCCGAGCTCTGCACAAGGCCGCTCACCTCGCCGCTGGCCTGCATCACACTGGCAAAGCCCGCCGCCGAGATCATGATGAAGCCTACCAGGGCCATCATGCGCATGCCCTCGGTGAAGATGCCGTCCTGCTCGTGCCAGCGGAAGACACCGCTTAGCGACAGCACCGCGAAGCCGAAGATTCCCCCCAGCACCATGGAGCCGGTGTAGAGCTGTACCGCCACGGTTCCTACCAGGGCCACCCCCAGCACCGCTTTCTGCCACCCGGCCAGGTGGCGAGCGGCCTCCGCCGGCGTCTCGTCGCCGTGGGCGAGGTCGCGGTCCTCGTAGTCGCGCCCCTTGCGGTAACTGAACAGCACCGCCACGGCGAGGCCCAGCGCCATGCCGCCGATGGGGATGACCATGGCCATGGGCACCATCTGACGGGTTACCTCCAGCCCTAGCTCGGCACCGCTCTCGTTGAGGTTGGCCAGCAGGATGTCGTTGAGGAAGATAGCGCCGAAGCCCACCGGCAGCAGCATATAGGGCGCGGTGATGCCGAAGGTGATCACGCAGGCCGCGAGGCGCCGGTCGAGACGCAGATGATTCATCAGCTTGAGCAGCGGCGGCACCAGCACCGGAATGAAGGCGATATGCACCGGAATCAGGTTCTGGGAGCTCACCGCCGCAGCCAGCAGCGCCGCCAGCAGGGTGTAGGTGACCATACGGCGACTGCTGCCCGACTCGTCGACATGGAAGCGGCGGATGGCGCGATTGGCCAGCAGCTCGGTGATCCCCGAGCGCGACAGGGCCACGGCGAAGGCGCCCAGTACCGCATAGGAGAGGGCGATGGTGGCGCCGTTGCCCAGACCGTCGTTGAAGGCGTCGAGAATCTCGTCCAGCGGCATGCCCGCATAGAGGCCGCCCACCAGGGTGGCGGCGATCAGGGCGAAGACCACGGAGACTCGCGCCAGGCTCAGGCCGACCATCACTAGAATGGCGAGAACGATGGCATTCATGTGGTGATTTACTCTTGTCGTTGGATGTAGCGGTGAGAGGAGGGCGCCGGTGCCCCGCCGGGGAGCGAATGGGCTCCCCGGCGCGGCATGGCAGGTCGATCCGGCGGTCAGTCGCTCGGCAGCAGGCCGGCGGGCATCGCCTCGCTCAGGCGGCGTGCTTCGAGCAGCGCGGTGGCGACTTCGATATCCGGGGCGAAGAAGCGATCTCGCTCGTAGTGGCCGACCCGCTCGCGCAGCAGGGCGCGGGTCTGTTCCAGTGCCTCGGAGGTGGTGAGGCGCCGGCCGTTGCCGTCGGTGCGCAGGTCCAGCCCCTGGCAGGCGGCCAGCCACTCGATGGCGACGATGCCACGCACGTTGGCGGCCATCTCCCAGAGCCGCTTGCCGGCGGCCGGGGCCATGGAGACATGGTCTTCCTGGTTGGCGGAGGTGGGCAGGCTGTCGACGCTGTGGGGATGGGCCAGGGCCTTATTTTCGCTGGCGAGCGCCGCCGCCGTGACCTGGGCGATCATAAAGCCGGAGTTGACCCCGCCCTTCTCCACCAGGAAGGGGGGCAGCTGGGACATGTGCTTGTCCATCATCAGCGAGACGCGCCGTTCGGTGAGCGAGCCGATCTCGGCGATGGCCAGCGCGAGGTTGTCCGCCGCCATGGCCACCGGCTCGGCGTGGAAGTTGCCGCCGGAGATGATGTCGTCGCCGTCCACGAAGACGAGCGGATTGTCGGAGACGGCATTGACCTCGACGGCCAGCACCTCGGCGGCCTGGCGCAGCTGGGTCAGGACGGCGCCCATCACCTGGGGCTGGCAGCGCAGGGAGTAGGGGTCCTGCACCCGGTCGCACTGAGCGTGGGAGTCACCGATGGCGCTGCGTTCGCCGAGCAGGTGGCGATAGGCGGCGGCGGCATCGATCTGGCCGCGCTGGCCGCGCACCTCGTGGATGCGCGCATCGAAGGGGGAGCGGGAGCCGAGGGTGGCCTCCACGGTGAGGGCGCCGCAGACGGTGGCGGCGGCGTAGAGGTCCTCCGCCTCGAACAGGCCGCGCAGGGCATAGGCGGTGGAGACCTGGGTGCCGTTGAGCAGTGCCAGGCCCTCCTTGGGGGCGAGGTTCAGGGGTTCGAGCCCAGCGATCGCCAGGGCCTCCCGGGCGGGCAGCCACTCGCCTTTATGGCGGGCCTTGCCCTCGCCGAGCAGCACCACGCTCATATGGGCGAGCGGGGCCAGGTCGCCGGAGGCGCCCACCGAGCCCTTGAGGGGAATATGGGGGTAGACCTCGGCGTTGATCATGGCGATCAGGGCATCGAGCACCTCGCGGCGGATGCCGGAGAAGCCGCGGGCCAGGCTGTTGACCTTGAGCACCATGATCAGGCGCACCAGGGCGTCGTCCATGGGCTCGCCGACCCCGGTGGAGTGGGAGAGCACCAGGGAGCGCTGCAGGTCTTCCAATTCGTCGTTGGCGATGCGGGTCTGGGCCAGCAGGCCAAAGCCGGTGTTGATGCCGTAGACGGTGCGGTTTTCGTCAACGACGCGGTTGACGCAGTCGACGCTGCGCTGGATGGCGGCGTCGGCGCTGGCCGGTAGGCTGACCTGGAGGGGGGCTTCATAGACCCGGCGCGCCTGGGCCAGGGTCATCTTGCCGGGTTGGATATCGAGATGGGTCATGACTGGGATTCCTGTTTGCCACATGGGCGTGTTTCAGCACCTCGCTGGATCGGAGCTGTTCCGGGGGCAGACCTGCGAGGAGGCGCTGTGAACCCCTCCCTGGGCGCTACCGATTCCCTGCGGCGCTCTTGCGTCCTGCGCCGCTTGCAGGGCCGGTGCTGGCCATCCATGGCCAGCCCGTTCGGAGCAATGCTCCTCACCCCTGGAATCGGACCTCCTCTTCGGTCTGCCCCCGGCGCTCCTCGCCAGGGCAGGGTACCTTGGCATGTCGCGATGTAAGGGCGCTTATTTATGGTTCATCACATACTGGCGTGAACTGGCTTTGTGGGAGGGAGCTTCAGCTCGCGAAGTAGCGCGCAGCGCTACCAAAGGGGCGCCTGCGGCGCCTTCGTCGAACCGCCGGCAGAGCCGGCCTCCTACCTTGAAGCTTGCCAAACATGTTCACGTTAAAATGCGAAGAACCTTATTTATCCAGCATCGGCAGGTCGAGGCCGTTGTCCCGGGCGCACTGCTTGGCGATGTCGTAGCCGGCGTCGGCGTGACGCATCACCCCGGTGCCCGGGTCGTTGTGCAGCACCCGGCCCAGGCGAGCGTGGGCGTCATCGCTGCCGTCGGCGACGATCACCACCCCGGCGTGCTGGGAGTAGCCCATGCCCACCCCGCCGCCATGGTGCAGCGAGACCCAGGTGGCGCCGCCGGCGGTATTGAGCAGGGCGTTGAGCAGCGGCCAGTCGGAGACGGCGTCGCTGCCGTCCTGCATCGCCTCGGTCTCGCGGTTGGGGCTGGCCACCGAGCCGGAGTCCAGGTGGTCGCGGCCAATGACGACGGGCGCCTTGAGCTCGCCGTTGGCGACCATCTCGTTGAAGGCCTGGCCGAGGCGGGCGCGATCCTTGAGGCCCACCCAGCAGATCCGCGCCGGCAGCCCCTGGAAGCTGATCCGCTCCCGGGCCATGTCGAGCCAGTTGTGCAGGTGCGGGTCGTCGGGGATCAGCTCCTTGACCTTCTGGTCGGTCTTGTAGATGTCCTCCGGGTCGCCGGAGAGCGCGGCCCAGCGGAAGGGGCCGATGCCCTGGCAGAACAGCGGGCGGATGTAGGCTGGCACGAAGCCGGGGAAGTCGAAGGCGTTGGCGACGCCCTCTTCCATCGCCATCTGGCGGATGTTGTTGCCGTAGTCGAAGGTGGGCACGCCCATCTTCTGGAAGTCGAGCATGGCCTGGACATGCACCGCCATGGACTGCTTGGCGGCCTTGACGGTGGCCTCGGGCTGGGTCTTGCCGCGGGCCACGTATTCATCCCAGGTCCAGCCCTGGGGCAGGTAGCCGTGCAGCGGGTCGTGGGCGCTGGTCTGGTCGGTGACCATATCGGGGCGCACGCCGCGCTTGACCAGCTCCGGCAGCACATCGGCGGCGTTGGCACAGAGGCCGATGGAGACCGCCTTGCCCTCGGCGGTGTAGCGCTCGATGCGCGCCAGGGCGTCGTCGAGGTCCTCGGCCTGCTCGTCCAGATAGCGGGTGCGCAGGCGGAAGTCGAGGCTCGACTGCTGGCACTCGACGTTGAGCGAGCAGGCGCCGGCCAGGGTCGCCGCCAGGGGCTGGGCGCCGCCCATGCCGCCGAGGCCGGCGGTGAGGATCCAGCGGCCCTTGAGGTCGCCGTCGTAGTGCTGGCGGCCGGCCTCGACGAAGGTCTCGTAGGTGCCCTGGACGATGCCCTGGGAGCCGATGTAGATCCAGGAGCCGGCGGTCATCTGGCCGTACATCATCAGGCCTTTCTTATCCAGCTCGTTGAAGTGCTCCCAGTTGGCCCAGGCCGGCACCAGGTTGGAGTTGGCGATCAGCACCCGGGGGGCGTCCTTGTGGGTCTCGAAGACGCCCACCGGCTTGCCGGACTGGACCAGCAGGGTCTGGGTGTCTTCCAGGCGCTGCAGGGTCTCGACAATGGTGTCGTAGCACTGCCAGTCACGGGCGGCGCGGCCGATGCCGCCGTAGACCACCAGGTCCTCGGGGCGTTCGGCCACGTCCGGGTGGAGGTTGTTCATCAGCATGCGCAGCGGCGCCTCGGTGAGCCAGCTCTTGCAGCTGCGCTCGGTGCCGGTGGGGGCGCCGATCTTGCGGCCGGCGTCCCGGCGGGACGGGTCGTGACGGGGATCGCGCTGGGTCATGGGAGTCGCCTCTTGGTTGGGTCGTTCGGTGTAGGGTGTCGTGATGTTCGGCGGGCCGTACGGCTTAGCCGTTTAGCGTCAAATGATGAATCAGCCGCGCCGCCGCCCGGGCGGTGCGCCTGTCGATATCGACGTCGGGGTTGAGCTCGGCCAGGTCGATCAGCGCCAGCTTGCCGCTGTCGCGCACCCGGGTGAGCAGCGGCTCGATCAGGGCCAGCGGCACGCCGTGGGCGGCGGGGGCGCTGACGCCGGGTGCCTCGCAGGCCGGCAGCACGTCGATATCGATGCTCAGGTAGATTCGGTCGCACTGGCCGATAAAGTCGGTGAGCTCCTCGCCGAGGCTGTCCAGGCGGGCCGCGGTGATCTCGTGATCCTCGCGGACCAGCACGCCAAGCTCGGCGGCACGCTGGAAGAGCGCCCGGGTGTTGGCGGCCCGGCTGACGCCCAGGCAGGCGTAGCGGAAGGGCCAGCCGCGGGCCTGGCTGGCCTCGGCGATCTGGGCGAAGGGGGTGCCGGAGGAGCGCACATGACGCGAGTCGCGCAGGTCGAAGTGGGCATCGAAGTTGATGATGCCGACCTTGGGGATCGAGGTGTCGCCGGCTTCCAGGTGGCGGGCCAGACCCGACCAGCTGCCGAAGGCCACCTCGTGACCGCCGCCCAGCACGATGGGCAGGTGGCCCTGGGCCATGAGCTCGGCGACCCGCTCGGCCAGCCGCGCCTGGGCGGTTTCCATGTCGCCATCGCCATGGCAGACGATATCGCCGGCATCCAGGGCAGGGCCTTGGCGGTGCCAGGCCAGCGGCGCCAGGGCCTGACGCAGGGCCCGGGGGCCCTTGGCGGCCCCGATTCGCCCCTGGTTGCGGGCCACCCCGGCGTCGCAGGCGAAGCCCACCAGGGCCACGCCCGGGGTGGTGGAGGCCTGAAGCGGCTCGACCACTTGGTGCCAGCGCAGGCTATCCGCCTCGGGATCCTCGCGACCGGCCCAGGGGGACATGTCGATGAGCTTAGTCATGGCTCACCTCCCCGTTGAACACCCGCTGGCGCAGGCGGCCGGGCTGGACCGCATAGGCGAGCGCCGCCGGGGTGTCGGCGTTCCACAGGCAGAGATCCGCCGGGGCGCCCTCGACGATGCGGCCGAGCTGCCGGTCGTGAAGCCCCAGCGCCCGGGCGCCGTGGGCGGTCATGCCGGCCAGGGCCTCCTGGGGTGTGAGGCGGAAGAGGGTGCAGGCGAAGTTGAGCATCAGGGTGGGGTCGAAGATCGGCGAGCTGCCCGGGTTGGCGTCGGTGGCCACCGCCATGGGCACGCCGGCGCGCCGCAGCGCGGGTATCGGCGGCAGCTTGGTCTCGCGCAGGGTGTGAAAGGCGCCGGGCAGCAGCACGGCGACGCTGCCGGCGTCTCTCAGCGCGTCGACCCCGTCCTCGTCCAAAAACTCGATATGGTCGGCGGAGAGCGCCCCATGGCGGGCGGCCATGGCGCTGCCGCCCAGGTTGGAGAGCTGCTCGGCGTGGGCCTTGATGGGCAAGCCGTACGCCTCGGCGGCCTCGAAGACCCGCTCACACTGGGCCACCGAGAAGGCGATGGTCTCGCAGAACACGTCCACCGCATCGGCCAGCCCCTCGGCGGCGGCTGCCGGGATCATCTGTTCGCAGACCAGGCGAATGTAGCCGTCGCTGTCGTCGGTGAACTCCGGGGGCAGAGCGTGGGCGCCCAGCAGGGTGGTGACTACTCGCACCGGCAGGGCCTCGCCCAGGCGGCGGGCCACCCGCAGCATCTTCAGCTCGTCGGCGACCGTCAGGCCGTAGCCGGACTTGATCTCCACAGTGGTGACGCCCTCGGCCATCAGAGCCTCGAGGCGCGGGCGGGCGGCGGCGAAGAGCGCCTCCTCGCTGGCCTCGCGGGTGGCGGTGACGGTGCTGAGGATGCCGCCGCCGCGGCGAGCGATCTCCTCGTAGCTGACGCCTTCCAGGCGCTGCTCGAATTCGTCGGCCCGGGAGCCGCCGAAGACCAGGTGGGTATGGCAGTCCACCAGGCCGGGGGTCATGACGCCGCCGCTGGCCATCAGCTCGCAGCCGGCGAGGGTCTCGGCGTCTAGCTCGCTCATCGGAACGACCCGCTCGAGGCGCTCGCCGGCCACGATCACCGCCATGGGCTCGGGCAGGGTGCGTAGGCCATCGAAGAGGGTGATATCGCGCCAGAGGCGGCGAGTGGCTGGGGATGGCATGGCGGCCTCCTTGTTGAACTCGTTATGTATATACAATTAGCCTAGCCGGAAAATGGCGTCAAGTCACCCCGTGATGCGGAATTGTCAGGGGCCGTGGATATCAGCCCAAAAAGACAGAGAATCGCTTTAACTACAGTGGGTTATTTGGTTGTTGTCGCACAACGACAGGTGCTGGCTACGGGGTTGTTAAGACAAAAGTATAAGGCTTCGAGAAAGATATGGAGGAGGCTTTCTCGATTGCATGTATATACATTAAGCGGATTGGGTAGTTGTCTGGTGGCAGCGCAACGACCCGCGCCTCCCGGGGCCGGCCCGGGAGGCGTTCCTGTGTCAGGGGAGCTAGTCGCGGCGGCTGTTGACGGTGGAGCGCAGCTTGTAGCGGTCGCCGGGGTGGATCAGGCGCGCATAGCTGATCAGCTGCTCGCCGGACCAGGTGCGGCGCACCATGCTCAGACAGGGAGTGGCGGTATCGATGGCCAGCCAGTCGGCGGTCTGGGCATCCACCAGCACCGCCTCGACGATATGCTCGATATCGGTGATCGGGCAGGCGGCCACCAGCACCTCGTTGGGCGTGTGGCGGGAAAAGTCGGTCTCCAGGTAGTCCGGCACCCAGCGGGGATTGACGTAGCGATTCTCCAGCTGAATGGGTACCTCGTCCTCGTAGTGCACCAGCAGGGTGTGGAAGACCCGGCTGCCGAGCCGCACGCCCAGCCGCAGCGCCACCTCGTCGTCGGCGTCGATGGCCTCTCGGGTCAGCACCTCGTTGCGGTAGGCGTGGCCGCGCCCGCGCACCTCCTCGGCGATATTGTGCACGTCGAGCAGCGAGGACTCCGCCTTGCGGTCGGTGACGAAGGTGCCGAGCCCCGCCTGGCGGGTCAGGTAGCCTTTCTGCACAAGGTCGCGGATCGCCTTGTTGGCCGTCATGCGGCTGACCCCGAAGTCCCGTGCCAGCTGCTCCTCCGGCGGAATCTGGTGGTGGGCCGGCCAGTCGCCGCTGTGGATCTTGTCCAGCAGGTGCTGCTGGATCTGCAGGTAGAGCGGGGGAGAGCTGCCCATGGTCTGCGCCGCGTCCTTTTACGAATGGCAAATGTATAGACGAATAGTCTACCTGGCTCAGGGGTGCCAGGCACGCGGCATTGGGCCCTGCGGCCTTCGGCTTGGCGGTCGGTTGGTGCCGCCGTGAGCCGGCATGCTATGTTGGGGCCACGCATCTGCTGCAGTGCCGCCCGGCGCCCCGCATTAGGCGGCCAGGGCAGGCTATGATCCCGGGAGTTCTTGGACGGCTATGGCCTTCAAATCATCGACACGAATCAATAAATACATCAGCGAGAGCGGCCTGTGCTCACGCCGCGAGGCGGACCGCTACGTCGAGCAGGGCAATGTCCAGCTCAACGGTAAGCGTGCCAGTACCGGGGATCAGGTGTATCCGGGGGATGTGGTCAAGGTCAACGGCCAACGGATCGAGCCCCAGGAGGCCGAGGACCTGGTCTTTATCGCTCTCAACAAGCCGGTGGGCATCGTCAGCACCACCGAGCCCAGCGAAAAGGCCAATATCGTCGATTTCGTCAAGCATGGGGTCCGCATCTTTCCCATTGGCCGCCTGGACAAGGACTCCCAGGGGCTGATCTTTTTGACTAACAATGGCGACCTGGTCAACAAGATCCTCAGGGCTAGCAATCACCACGAGAAGGAATACCGGGTCACGGTCGACAAGCCGATCACCGACGATTTCATCGCGGGCATGGCGGCCGGGGTCCCCATCCTGGGGCAAGTCACCAAGCGCTGCCGCGTGGTGAAGGAGTCGACCTTCGTCTTCAACATCACCCTGGTGCAGGGGTTGAATCGCCAGATCCGTCGCATGTGCGAAGTGTTCGGCTATGAGGTCACCCGGCTCGAGCGAATCCGGATCATGAACGTGTCCCTCAAGGGGCTGGCCTTGGGGGACTGGCGCGACCTGACGCCGCAAGAGGTGGAGACGATTTTAGCGCTTACCGAGCGCTCCAGTGCCGATGCCGAGGCTACCGGCCAGCGAGGCGGCCAAAAGCCGGCGAGAGGCAAGCCGACGGGCGGAAAGCGCGGTATCGCCAAGGGGCGCGGGAAGTCCGGAGCGCCGCATCGTCGCGATACGGCCAAGTCGAAGGCGGGTGGCAAGGCGACGCCAGGCGGGAAGGCCGCGGATCCCAAGGCCAAGGCAGCGGCGAAGAAAGCCGCCGGGACCAAGACGTCGAGCAAGCCGGCAGGCAAGGCGGCTAGCAAAGGGGGCGGTCCCGCTCACAAGTCCGGCAGGCGGCTGGCCAAGCCTGCCAAATCCGGCAAGGGACGCCGACCCAAGCCCGGCCGCTGATCATGGCGCCGGCTTAGCCGTGACGACTGGAGGAATATGCCGTGCGCTTGACAAGTCCTGCCGCCGAGCGCAACCGTCAGCCAATTCTGGCCGTGTTGCAAGACGTACTGCCTGAACGGGCGAGGGTGCTGGAGGTCGCTAGTGGCAGCGGTGAGCACGGCGTTCACTGCGCCACCGCCATGCCGGGCTGGGAGTGGCAGCCAAGCGATCCCAACCCCCATGCCCGTGACTCCATTGCCGCTTGGCGTGAGCATAGCGAGCTGCCCAATCTGTTGCCGCCGCTGGCGCTGGACGTGACGCTCAGCTGTCCCCCCGGGCCTTTCGACGCCATCGTGGCGATCAACCTGATTCATATCTCCGCCTGGGAGGTGACTCAGGCGCTGATGGCCTGTGCGGGGCGGCGCTTGACCGCAGGCGGCGTGCTGTTTCTCTATGGCCCCTATCGGCGCGAAGGGCACCATACCGCGCCCAGCAATGCGGCCTTCGATGCCGATCTCAAGGGCCGCGATCCGCGCTGGGGCGTACGCGACCTCGAGGCGGTGGTGGCAGAGGCCGAGCGGCAGGGCCTCGCCCTGGACCGAGTGGTAGAGATGCCCGCCAACAACCTCAGCGTGGTACTGCGGCGGCGTGGATGAGGCTACTCCTCGATCTCGCCGGGCACACGATAGCGCACCCCCTCGGCCTGGCGATCATCCTCGTAGCGGTGGGTTTCCGGCTCGGCGGGCACGCCCCACAGCGTCTCGCGGCTGCCGTCGTGAAAGGTATAGGTGGTGCAGCCGGCCAGCAGGGCGAGGGCCAGGCCGGCGGCGGCCAGCACAGTCGGGTGAGGCATGGGGCATCCTTGGCGTGTGGGGTGGCAGGTAACGATACTTTAGCTTTTCTCATCATGGCCCGCCCCGGCCGTTTACCACAAGCCGTTCGAGGCCCTCAGCCCGACCAGCCGGCGAGGATCGGCACATAGACCACCATCAGCAGCACGCTGATCAGCCCCAGCAGGTAGGGCACGATGGCGCGGGTGATGCGCTCCAGCGGTAGCTGGGTCACCGAAGAGGCCACATAGAGGTTGATCGCCACCGGCGGGGTGATCATCCCGACGGCGAGCCCCATGACGATGATGATGCCGAAGTGGATCGGGTCGATGCCGAGCTGGGTGACCAGGGGCAAGAGGACCGGGGTGAGAATGATCAGCGCGCTGGCGGTTTCGATGAACACCCCGGTGAGCAGGATCACGGCGACGACCAACAGCATGATCACGAAGGGATCGGTGGACAGTGAGAGCACTGCCTGGGCGATGGCCCCCGGGACCTGCCAGCTGGAGAGCGTCCAGCTGAGTACCGCCGAGGTGGCGATCACCAGCATGATCACCGACGTCGTTATCGCCGAGCGGATGAGGATGCGGTAGACGTCGGCCAGGCGCAGGTCGCGGTAGATAAACAGCGACACCAGCAGGGCGTAGTTGACCGCTACCACGGCGGCTTCGCTGGGCGTGAATACCCCGGAGAAGATACCCCCCAGGATGATCACCGGTGTCATGAGCCCCCAGCTGGCGCTGCGGAAAGTACGCCAGATGGTGGCAGCCGAAAGCGCGGTGCCGCGGGGGTAGTTCCTGCGGTAGGCCTGGACGATGGCGATGGCACCAAGCCCGAGGCCCATGACAAGCCCGGGGATGACGCCGTTGAGGAACAGCGTCGACACCGACTGCTGGGCGATCACCGCGTAGATGATCATGGGAACCGAAGGGGGAATCACCACCCCGATGGTCCCGCTGGCGGCGATCAGGCTGGCGGCGGCAGCCGGATCATAGCCTTTCTTGCGCAGCTCCGGCACCAGGGTTGAGCCCACCGCCGCGGTAGTGGCCGCTCCAGAGCCGGAGATGGCGGCGAAGAACATACCGGCCCCCACCGAGACGATGGACAGACCGCCCTTGAGGAAGCCGAACAGGGCATCGGCAAAATTGACCAGCTTCTCACTGACCTTGCCCTGGGCCATCAGATCCCCGGTGAGGATGAACATGGGGACCGCCACCAGAGCAAAGGAGTTGATGCCCTGGAACATCTGCTGAGTGACGACCATTAGCGGTACGCCCTGGGCATTGAGGGCCAGCAGGGTGCTGGCGCCAATGGCCAGGGCAATGGGAACGCCCAGCAGCATGAAGCAGAAGAACAGTACGAATAGCAGCCCGGTCATGCCGGCGGCTCCTCGGGGATGCGGGGCCCGGGGTCACCGCCCCTGGGGCCCTGGATCAGCAGTTCGACCAGATCCACCAGGGCGTACCAGGCCATGATCGCCGCCGAGATCGGGATGACCGCATAGACATAGGTCATGGAGAGGCGCAGCGAGGCGGACTTCTGGAAGCTCTGTGCCTGCATGTAGCGATAGCCGATCAGGATCAGGGCCACCATGAAGCTCAGGGCCACCAGGAGGGCGGCAATACGCGCCAGCTGCTTCAGGCGGCCGGGCAGGGCGTCGACCACGAAGGTCACGGCGATATGGCGGCCGCGCTGGAAGGCGAGGGTGGCGCCCAGAAAGGTGATCCACACCAGCAGAAAGCGGGCAACCTCCTCGGTCCAGCCCACCGCCGTGAAGAGCACGCGCGAGACGATCTGCAGGGTGATCACGCCGATCAGCGCCGCCATGCCCGCGAAGACCACGGGCTGAATGGCGGCGTCGAGAGCGTGCTCAATTCGCTGCAGTGCCTTGAGCAAGGCGGCGGTCAGGCTCGTCACTTAGTCCAGCGCCGCCCGGATCCGGGTCAGGTAGTCGCCAAACTGCTCGCCGTATTTTTCGTAGACCGGTGCTACAGCGGCCTGGAAGGCCTCGAGGTCGGCGTCATCAACGATCTGCATGCCGGCATCGCGCAGCTCCGCCAGCTGTTCGGCTTCCATCTCGGCATTGACACGGCGCTCATGCTCGGCAGCTTCCTGGGCCGCCTGCAGCATGACCGCTTGCGCGGGTTCCGGCAGCTCGTTCCAGACCGGCATGCCCATCACGAAGATCGCCGGGGCATAGGTGTGCCGTGACAGCGTCATGTGGCTCTGGGTTTCATGGAGCTTGAAGGAGTGGATGACGTTGACCGGGTTTTCCTGGCCGTCGATGGTGCCCTGCTGCATGGCAGTGAGTGCTTCCGTCCAGGCCATGGGAATGGCGTTGGCGCCAAGCTCGCGAAAGGTGTCCGTGTAGACGGGGTTCTCCATGACCCGGATACGCAGCCCGTCGATGTCGGCCGGCGAGCGCACCTCCCGCTCGCTGTTGGTCAGGTTGCGAAAGCCCCGTTCGGCGTAGGCCAAGCCCTTGAGGTTGACCTCGGATAGCTTGTCGAGCAGCTCCTGGCCGATCTCGCCGTCGAGGACCTCGTAGGCGGCCTCGGGGGAGGGAAACAGGAAGGGGAGCTCGAAGACTGCCATCTCCTCGACGAAATTCGCCACCGGACCATTGGTGATCACGCCCATGTCCACGGTGCCGATCTGCATGCCCTCGAGCAGGGTGCGCTCGTCGCCGAGGCTGGCGTTGGGGTAGATATCGATACTCACCGCCCCCTCGGTGCGTGCCTCTACCAGTTCCTGGAATTTCACGGCGGCAATATGGAAACCGTCTTGCTCGTTGACGACGTGGGCCAGGCGCAGGGTGACCGGGTCCATGTCGGCAAAGTCGGAAGCATTGGCGGCGGTGGTCAGGGCCAGCGAGATGCCCAGTGCCAGCGTGCGGGATGCGAAGCCTTTCATTGTTGTTTTCCTCTCTTGGTTCAGTCCATCGGTGAGCATGCCCATGGCAGCCCATAGGGTCAATCCGCTTCGGCTAAAGCAGTAGGGCATGACGACAGCATGCGGTACATCACGTAGGCGTCCACGGGGCCCTGTTCGGGGTGGCGGAAGGCGTGGGGCAGGGTGCCGATGATGGCAAAGCCGTGGCGCTGCCAGAGACGGATCGCCACCTCGTTGGTGGCCACCACCAGGTTGTACTGCATGGCGGTGAAGCCGAGCGTGAGGGCCTGGTGAATCGAGTCTTGGCACAGCCGGCTGGCGATGCCTTGCCCGCGGGCCGATTCGGCAACCAGGTAGCCGCAGTTCGCGACATGATCACCGGGTCCCGGCTGATTGGGCTTCAGGTAGTAGGTGCCCAGCACTCGGCCGGTTTCGTCAACGGCCACGCGTACTGCCCGGGGGAGCTCCACCCACATGCGGTGGGCGTCCTGTTCGGTGATATCGCGGGGCACGGCGTAGGTCTCGCCGGCACGAAATACCGGCGCCATGAGCGACCAGAGGGCAGGCCAGTCTTCTGGCTGATAGGGACGAATAGCGGGCATAGAGGGTCCAGTCACTGTCAATCGTCACGATGGGGAAAGGCCAATAGTACGCCATCCCCATGGCCTGTCGATGGCCTTCCCAGTACAAACGGTTACGCTGAGGGGTGTCGTCGGCGGGGGGAATCGCGTTAGGGTGGGCGCATCCATGAATGGCAACGGAGTTTTCATGACATCAGCCAAGTATTTTGCAGCGGCGCTTCTGGCACTGGCCATGGCGGCCCCGGCGGCGGCTCAGCAGATGGCGCCTCAGGGCGCTGCGCCAACCCCGGAGCAGCAGGTGGATCAGCTCGACGAACTGCTGGGGCTGGATGATGGGCAGCGCCAGGAGCTAGTGTCGCTGCTCACCGAGATGCAAAACGGCATGCAGGAGCAGCAGAGCGAAGCCCAGGCGCTTCAGCAGCAGCTCCATGGCCACATTGGGCCCGACTATGACGAGCAGGCGATTCGTCAGGATGCGGCGCGGCTTGGTGAGCTGACCGGCGAGATGGCCGCAAACAATGTGCTGTTCCAGGCCCGCATGGAGTCGGTGTTTACTGACGAACAGCGCGCCGAGCTGGAGCGACAGGCCCAGCTGCGAGAGCAGCAGATGCGCCAGATGCAGGAGCAGATGCAGCAACAGCAGCAGCAAGCGCCGCAGTAAGTCTGCACGCTCGATCGCTGCCACGCAGCGAGACGCTATCGAAAAACGGCTGCCCGTGAAGGGCAGCCGTTTTTTGTCGGTGCACCCCCGGCCGCAAGGGGGCCGGGAGTGGCGGGGGTCGCCGCCGCGGCCTGGCTCAGGGGCCGGCCAAAGCGCGCTCGAGGATCTCGAAGCGTCCCGGCTGCAGGGCGTCCTCCACCGCGGTGATGCGCAGGATATGCCCCAGGTCCGGGTGGGCGGGGCGAGCGATCAGGCGTCCGGCCTCCAGCAGCTCGCGGTTGAGGCGCTCCGCCAGCTCGGCGTCACCCAGGCGTAGCGCGATGAAGTTGGTGGCGCTGGGCAGTACCTCGGCGCCGAGCCCCCGGAAGTAGTCGGCGAGCCGCGCGCGGCGCGCCTTGACCTCGCGGACGTGCCGCTCCACCTCGTCATTGTGATCCAGGACCGTTTCGGCGGCGGCCTGGGTCAGGGTCGAGACGGCGTAGTGAATGCGCACCTTCATCATTATCGCCAGGGTCTCGGGCTCGGCGATGGCGTAGCCGATGCGCAGGCCGGCCAGGCCGTGGGCCTTGGAGAGGGTGCGCAGTCGTACCACCCCGGGGAGTGCCTCGCGGCTGAAGGGGCTGTCGGCATCGTCGCGGAAGTCGTGGTAGGCCTCGTCGAGCAGCAGCCAGCAGTCGTCGGGAAGTGCCTCCCGCAGGCGGCGGATGGCGTCGTCGTCATGGAGGTGGCCGCTGGGGTTGTCGGGGTTGGCCAGATAGACCAGCCGCGCCTTTTCCTTGATCGCAGCGCTGAGCAGGCTCTCCAGATTGGGGGCCAGGACCCCGGGCGCTTCATGGTAGGGAAGCTCGACCAGCCGGCAGCCGTGCCCCCGGGCGAAATAGCCGAAGGTCGGGTAGGTGCCGCCGGCACTGATTACCCGCTCCCCCGGGACGGTGAGCGCGCGCAGCGCCAGGGCGATCAGGCTGTCGGCCCCGGCGTCCACCAGGGTGTTGTCCAGCGGAAGCCCATGGAGGGCCTGCAGCCGCTGGCGCACGCCCAGGGCCTCGGCGTCCCCGTAGCAGTAGACGTGCTCAGCCAGGGCGTCGCCGAACCGTTCGCGCAGCGCCCGGTGGGGCATGTCCAGGCCCTCGTTGGAGCCCAGGCGATGGGGAATCTCGCGGCCGATCCGGCGCTCCAGCACCTTGATGCCGGGGAAGGGGTTGTCGGGGCCTTGGCCGGTGAGATGGTCGGGAAAGCGGGGCATAGGGAGCCTTTCGAATCATCCAGGGTGAATGGAACTAGTCGACCGGCGGCACGGCCAACTCATAGGTCTGCCAGTCGGTATGCCGCGCGCAGCGGTCGTAGACGGCGCGGGCCCGATAGTTGTGCTCACGGGTGATCCAGCGTACCAGCGGCCAGCCATGATGGCGCGCCTCTTCTCTAAGGGCGTCGAGCATGGCATCGGCGATCCCGCTGCCCCGGTGGGCGGGGTCGACGAAGAGATCGTCGAGAAAGCCGATTCGGGTGCCGCGCAGCGGCGAGGGCATGGGGCGATAATGCATCAGGCCGATGGCCTCGCCGTTGTTGCTGCGCGCCAGGCGGCAGTGGAAGGGTTCGTCCGGGGCGTGAATCCAGCCCCATACGGTGTCGAGGATCTCCTCGCTCATGGGCATGCCGTAGTAGTCCGCGTAGCCGCGGTAGAGACGCTGCCAGTCGGCGCGATCCTGATCGGTGGGAGAGTGAAGCGTTGGGGTCATGGTGACGGCCTCCTTTGCGTCATGACGATACCCACAGCCGCCAGGGTCAAGGCAAGGGCTGCCACAACCCTCGGGCCAAGCGGCTCATTCAGCAGCACCGCGGCGCTTATCACGCCGACCACCGGGATGATCAGGGTGCTGATGGTCGACTGACCGATGGTCAGGCGGTTGACGTTGCGAAACCACAGCATCTGCGCGAGGCAGATAGCGAAAATCAGGTGATAGCCCAGCCCCAGCCAGGTGGTGCGCTGCCATTGTACCGGAGGCGGCGGCGCCTCGAGCCCGATGGCAAGCAGCAGCATGGGGATGGCGCAGAGGGCAAACTGCCAGCCGGTGATGACCACCGGATGGCCCTGCCAGTCACCGCGCCGCTTGATGAGTACGGTGCCAAAGGCCCAGGAGAGCGCGGCTCCAAGCACGAACAGCGGTCCGATGAGCCCGTCGAGACCCGCTGCCAGGGCGGCCGGGCCGAGCAGCAGCAGGCCGATCTGTCCGAGCCCGAGCCCCAGCCACTGGCGGCCGGTGATCCGCTCGCCTAGCAGGCCGATGGCCATCAGCAGGGCCCAGCAGGGCATGGTGAAGGCGATAATGGCCGCCTGGGAGGTAGGCATGTTGAGCTGGGCGAAGGCGGTGCCAACGTTGAAGCCGAGAATGGTGAAGCCCCCGGCGACCGCCAGCCAGGGTAGCTCCTGCCGGCTCACTCGCAGCGGCAGTCGACGGGCCCAGGCCCAGCCCAGCAGCATCAGGGCGCCGCTGGTGAAGCCGATGGCGCGCAGGCTGAAGGGGGGCAGATCCATCAGGGCGAAGCGTACCGCCGGCCAGTTGCCTCCCCAGAACAGGCCGATGGCGGCGATCAGCAGCGCCGCCGAGATGCCGGGGCGCGCCTGCAGCTTGGCGTTCAAGGTGTCGGAAATCGACATGGGCACGTCAGCCGTCCGGCGCCAGTACCTTATGGCGGTTGAGCAGTCCCCTTGGGTCCAGCGCCCGCTTTAGGGTGTGCATCAGGGCGATCTCCTCCGGGCTTCGTGATACCGCCAGGTAGTCGCGCTTCTCCAGGCCGATGCCGTGCTCGGCGGAAATTGACCCGCCGAGTCTGGCCAGGGGGGCATAGACCAGCCCCTCGACGGCGCGGCGCGCCTCGGGGGCCTGACTGCCCACGCTGATCGAGACGTGCAGGTTGCCGTCGCCCAGATGCCCGAAGACCACCATGCGAGCCGTGGGCCACTGCCTTGCCAGGCTGGCTTCGAGGGTGTCGACATAGGCCTGCATGGCGGCGATCGGCAGGCTGATATCGAAGGTGAACATGGGGGAGAGCGCCTGCAGTAGCCCCTCGATATCCTCGCGGATTGCCCATAGGCCCTGGCGCTGGGTCTCCGAGTGGGCCACCACGGCGTCCTGGATCAGGCCGTCATCGAAGGCCGATTCCAGCGCCTGGTTGAAGCGTGCGGCATTGCTGTCATCATCCACGCCAAGCGATTCGATCAGCGCATAGTAGGGTGATGTGGTGGCCAGGGGCGGGGCATGTCGGCCGCTCTCCTCGGTGAGCAGGCGATAGTGGTTACGCCACATCACCTCGAAGGTACCCAGGGCGCCGCCTAGCTGGCGTCCCATCTGCTGCAGCAGCCCGGTCAGCGCCTCGAAGGAGGGGCAGGCCACCAGGGCCGTCTGCTCGCTGGGCTGGGTCGGCTGCAGCTTGAGCACCGCCCGTGTCACGATGCCCAGCGTGCCCTCGCTGCCGATGAACAGCTGCTTGAGGTCGTAGCCGGCATTGTTCTTGAGCATGTGGTTCATCGAGCTGATCACGCGGCCATCGGCGAGCACCGCTTCTAGCCCCAGTACCTGCTGGCGCATCATGCCGTAGCGAATCACCCGCACGCCGCCGGCGTTGGTGGCGATATTGCCGCCGATGGTGCAGGAGCCGCGGGCGCCGAGGTCGAGTGCGAACTGCAGGTCGTGGGCGGCCGCCGCCTCCTGGACCCGCTGTAGGGCGACCCCGGCCTGGACGGTCATGGTGCCGCCCACGGGGTCGATGGCCTCGATGGCGTTCATGCGCTCCAGGGAGACGACCACCTCGTCGGGGGCGGCCTCAGCGCCGTGCACCAGGCCGGTCAGGCCGCCGTGAGTCACCACCGGCTGGTTGGCCTCATGGCAGAGGCGCATCACCGCCGCCAGTTCGTCGGTGTCGGCAGGCCGCACGATGGCACCGGCGCGACAGCCGGCGCCGGTCATCCAGTCGACGCGCCGGGCGGCAACGTCGTCGCCGATGAGCAGGCCGGCGTTGCCGACACGCTCGGCGATATCCTTCAGGAGTGCATCCATGGGGTGTCCTGTGTGCATCATGCGCTGGCCAGCTCCGCTTCCCTACCGGGAATGGCCTCCAGCAGCTGCCGGGTGTAGGCCTCCTGGGGAGAGAGAAAGACCGCCTCGGCGCTACCCTGCTCGACGATGCGGCCGTGTTGCATGACGATGATGTGGTCGCAAATCTGGGCAGCCACCCGCAGGTCGTGGGTAATGAACAGCAGCGACAGCGACAGCTTTTGCTTGAGATCCTCCAGCAGCTCGAGGATCTGGGCCTGGATGGAGACATCCAGCGCCGAGACGGCCTCGTCCGCCACGATCAGCTCGGGGTTCAGCGCCAGGGCCCGGGCGATACCGATACGCTGGCGCTGCCCGCCGGAAAACTCATGGGGGTAGCGGTCCACGGCGACGGCGCCCAGGCCTACCAGATCGAGCAGCTCCCCGGCCTGCTTCATGGCGTCCCGGCGCGACACGCCGTTGGCCATGGGGCCTTGGGCGATGGCATAGCCGACTCGGGTGCGCGGATTGAGCGACGCGTAGGGGTCCTGGAAAATCATCTGCACCCGCCAGCGCTGTCGGCGCAGCTCGTCTTTTCGGAGTGACGAGAAGTCGGTGCCGGAGAGCAGCAAGGTGCCGCTGTCGGGGCGTTCCAGACGCACCACGCAGCGCCCGAGGGTCGACTTGCCCGAGCCCGACTCGCCGACGATCCCGACCGTCTCGCCGGGGGCCAGCTGGAAGGAGACATCGCGCAGCGCCACCACCTCGCGGGCCGGCTTGAATAGCCCGCCTCGGGAGCGGAACACCTTATTGAGCCCCCTGACCTCGAGAAGCGGTGCCTGTTGCTCTGGGCCGTGCGCCTGGGGAATGAGGTTGCTGGGGATGGCGTCGATCAGCGCGCGGGTATACTCATGCTGAGGGTGGTTGAGGACCTCGTCGGCGCTGCCCAGCTCGACGATTCTGCCTTCGCGCATCACGCAGACCCGGGTGGCGACCTCGGCCACCACGCCGAAGTCGTGGGTGATGAACATGACCGCCATGCCGCGACGGCGCTGCAGATCTCGAATCAATTCCAGGATCTGTGCCTGGGTGGTGACATCGAGCGCCGTGGTGGGCTCGTCGGCGATCAGCAGTTCCGGCTCCAGGGCCAGTGCCATGGCGATCATCACCCTCTGGCGCTGGCCCCCGGAGAGCTGGAAGGGGTAGGCGCGAATCGCCTTGTCCGGCTGCGGTATGCCGACCTCTTCCAGCAGCGCCAGGGCCCTGGCCTGGCGCTCCTTGGCGGTGTATCGACCATGGGCCTCGAACACCTCGGCGATCTGGGCGCCGACCCGCATCAAGGGGTTCAAGGCCGTCATCGGCTCCTGGAAGATCATGCCGATGCGCAGGCCGCGCAGCTGACGGTGTTGTTTTTCGGTGAGCGTGAGCAGATTCTGGCCGTCGAAGATCACCTCGCCGCCGGTGGCTCGCACGCCCTTGGGGAGCAGCCCCATGAGGGCGTTGGCCGCCATCGACTTGCCGGAGCCGGATTCCCCGACCACGCACATGATCTCGCCGCGCTGCACGTCATAGCTGACGTCTTCCACGGCATGCTGGCGATCGGCTCCCTTGGGCAGGGCAATGGTGAGATCGCGAATGCTCAACAGGGTATCGGGCATGGGAGGTTCCTCGTCAGGAGCGTTCGCGGGCGAGCTTGGGATTGAGCGCATCATCGAGCCCTTCGCCCACCAGGTTGAGCGCCAGCACCGTGAGCAGGATGGCCACGCCGGGGAAGAAGCTCAGCCACCAGGCCTGGCGGATCACGGTGCGCGCCGCGCCGATCATATAGCCCCAGGACATGACGTTGGGATCGCCAAGCCCCAGGAAGGAGAGCGCGGACTCCAGCAGGATAGCGGTGGCCACCATCAGCGAGGCCAGCACGATGATCGGTGACAGGGTGTTGGGCAGGATTTGGCGCAGGATGATGGTGCGGTTGGTCTGGCCCACCAGGCGCGCCGCCTCGACGTATTCACGGTGGCGTAGCGACATGAACTCGGCCCGGACCAGACGCGCCACCGGCGGCCAGCTGACGATGGCAATCGCCAAGACGATAGAGGTAATGCTGGGCTGCATGATCGCCACTAGCACGATGGCCAGGGCGAAGTTGGGAATGGTCTGGAAGAACTCGGTGAAGCGCATCAGCGCATCGTCGACCAGGCCGCCATAGTAGCCGGCGATGGCCCCCAGTGGCACCCCGATCATCAGTGCCACGGTGGTCGAGACCAGGCCGATCAGCAGCGAGACCCAGGCGCCGTGCATCAGGCCGGCGGCCACGTTGCGTCCCATGGTGTCGGTGCCCAGCGGGAAGCCCTCCACCTCCAGGGGCGGCAGGAAGGGCCGCTGGACCATGCGCCAGGGGGACTCGGGGAACACGAAGGGCGCCAGGATCGCCATCAGGATGATCGCCATCAGGATGATCAGTCCGACCAGGGCGCCGCGGTTCTGGGCGAAGCGGGCAAAGAAACTCATGACGCCTCCTTGATACGCGGGTCGGCCAGCCGGTAGACGAGATCCGTGATGATGTTGAACACGATGACCAGGGCCGCGGAGAAGAAGAAGATGCCCAGCAGCAGGTTATAGTCGCGCTGCTGCAGCGCCTCGAACATCAGGCGGCCGATCCCGGGCCAGGCGAATACCGTTTCGGTGAGAATGGCGCCGCCCACCATCTGACCCGCCTGCAGGCCCGCCAGGGTGATGATCGGCAGCAGGGCGTTGCGCAGGATGTGGCGTCGCTGGATCACGCTGTTCTTGAGCCCCTTGGCGCGGGCGGTCTTGACGAAGTCCTGCTGGCTGGCCTCCAGCATGGAGGCGCGGGTCATCCGGGTGTAGATGGCCATGAAGAACAGCGCCAGGGTGGTGGCCGGCAGGATCAGGTGCTTGCCCACGTCCAGCACCAGCGCCATCCCGGTATGGCCGGCGCCCACGGTGTACATGCCGTAGGCCGGGAGCAGGTCCAGATAGACGGAGAAGAGTACCACCGACATCAGCGCGACCCAGAACAGCGGGGTGGCATAGAAGAGTAGTGCCAGGGCCATGATGACCGAGCCAGACGGTTTCTTGGCGCGGGCGGCGGCCAGGGAGCCGGCGACGATGCCCAGCGCCAGGGAGAGCACGAAGGCCGTGCCGGTGAGCAGCAGAGTCGCGGGCAGGCGGGCGAGGATCAGGTCGAGCACCGGCACCCCCTGGCGATAGGAGAAGCCGAAGTCGAGCATGGCAATGCCCGAGACATAGCGCCATAGCTGCACATAGACAGGCTGGTCGAGGCCGAAGCGCTCGCGCAGCTGGCGCAGGAACTCCTCGTCGGTGGCGCCCGCCTCGCCGGCCAGAATGGCGGCGGGATCACCGGGTGCCAGCTGGATCAGCACGAAGTTGAAGATGATGATCATGAACAGCACGATGACGGCTTTTAACAGCCGCATCGTGATCAGTCGGACGTAGAGCATGCGATGGCCTCGGCGGCAAGCAAGACGCGATGGGTGTCAGGGAGGGGCGGTGGGGGCCGCCCCTCCTCAGGCTGCGAATCTCGACGCGTCAGCGATCGAGCCAGGCGTCCTTGAAGCCATCGTTGACGCCCACCCCTGAGGTAATCAGGTCTTTGACATCACAGCGATAGATGGTCGGGAAACCGAGCTCCATCAGCCAGCCCACCGGGACATCCTCGTGGAGGATCTCCTGGGCCTCGCGATACAGGGCCTCGCGCTCCTCGTCGGGGAAGGCCGTGGCGGCGGCGTTGAAGAGCTCGTCGACCCGTTCGTTTTCGTAGCCGCCGACGTTGTTCCAGGGCGAGCCGCGCTCGATGTTGTCGGACAGGTAGGAGCGGGTGATGCCCAGCGCCGGGTCGCCGTACTGGTAGAGGAAGGTGAAGGCCATGTCGTAGTCCCACTCCGAGAGCCGCTGGTTCCAGCCGCCCACGTCGGTGGACTGGGTACGCACGTTGACGCCTACCTCGCGCAGGTTCTGCTGAACCGCCTCGGCCCAGCGGGTCCAGGTCTCGCCGTAGGGCAGCGGGAGCAGCCGGACCTCCTCGCCGTCATAGCCCATTTCCTCGAGCAGCTCTCGGGCGCGTTCTGGGTTGTGGTCGTAGGGCTCGAGACCGTCGTGCTGGAACCGCGCGTTGGAGCCGAAGGCCGAGAGGGGTACCTGGCCCAGCTCGTTCCACAGCACGCTGTGGGCGAAGTCGCGGTCCATGGCATACATCACCGCCTGGCGGAAGCGCTTGTCGGCGGTGGGGCCTTCGCGATTGTTCATCCACAGCATGGCGAAGGGGCTGAAGTACTCGTGCCCTTTGTCGGTGATGCAGGTGTTGTCCATGGCGGAGAGCCGCGGGATATCGAAGTTCTCCACGGTCCCGTTGGGGAGCACGTCGACGGTACCGTTCTCGTAGGCCACGGCGCGGGAGGCACCGTCGGGAATGATGTGCCAGTTGATGCCGTCGAGGTAGGGCAGCTCCTCCTCGTAGTAGTCATCGTTGCGAACCAGCTGAATGACGGTCCCGCGGTCCCAGTTCTCGAACTTGAAGGGACCGGTGCCGATGGGATGGTTGTTATGCTCATTGTCGCGGAAGTCGGTGCCCTCGTAGAGATGCTTGGGCACCATGGTGAAGGTTCCCGCCTCGAAGGAGAGAAGGAAGGGACCGAAGGGCTCGGCGAGGGTGAACACCACGGTATGGTCGTCGGTAGCCTCGATGCTCTCGACGTGCTGCAACACCGCTCGGGCGCTGGGGTTGAGCTCTCGATGGAACACATCGGCGGAGAAGACCACGTCCTCGGCGGTGAACGGTTCGCCGTCGTGCCACAGCACGTCGTCACGCAGCTGGAAGGTCCAGGTCAGACCATCGTCACTGACCTCCCAGGATTCAGCCAGCTGAGGCATCGGGTCAAGGTCGGTGGAGTAGCGAAGCAGCCCCTCGTAGATGTTACCGGCCACGGTGCGCGTCGGGGCATTCTGGATCATGCCCAGTACCAGGCCCGGCGGTTCGGGCTGGATGATGGTGTTGATGGTGCCGCCGCTTCTGGGCTCGTCGGCGTTGGCAATGGCGGTGGCGGTGGTAAAGGCGAGGGCGGCGATGGCGGTGGCCAACGGAGTCTTCATCATGATGCGGTACCTTGTTGTTGTGTCGTTGCCTTGTTGAAGGGTCGTTGCCATGCACGGCGGGCCGTCGCGCTGGTGCGACCGAAGACGTAGCAGCCTTCTTGAACATAGCAGCGGTTGGAAAAACTGTCGACAGTCGGCAATCGGCAGTCGACAGCCCGTACCATTGCGTCATACTGACGTCAGCGATACGCCATAGAGTCTAGCCAGAATGCCCTCATCCAGAGCCCTAGGAGATTTCACGGTCATTCAGCAGCGCAACCTGGTAGATCAGGTCGCCGACTTTCTCACCCAGGCCATCATCGTCCAGCGCTTTGCCCCCGGCGAGCGCCTCTCCGAGGTGCAGCTGGCCCGAGAGCTTGGGGTGAGCCGGGCCCCGGTACGTGAAGCCGCCCGGCTGCTGGAAAGTCGCGGGCTGCTGGTCAGCCAGCCGCGCCGGGGTTTCTTCGTGCGTGCCCTGGATGGCCGTGAGCTGGACGATATCTTCGATTTGCGGCTCTGCCTGGAGCGCCACGCCATCGAGCGGCTCGCGCAGGATGCCGCATCCGAGACCCTTGACACCCTGGCTCGCCAGGTGGACGTCCTCTGCGAGGCGGCCGCCAGCGGCAACGAGAGTCGGCGCATCGAGGAGGACCTGAATTTTCACCGCCTGCTCATCGCCTCGGCGGGCAATCGCCGCCTGCTCAAGACCTTCGATGACCTGGCTCATGAGCTGCGTTTGTGCATCACCCTGATCACCAAGACCCATGAGAGCCCCGACACCATCGCCGACAGCCACCGCTGGCTGCTCGAGGCGCTGGCCAGCGCCTCGCCGGCACGCTGTCGCGAGGCCATCGATTACCATATCGGCGTGGCAAGGGATTACGTGGTGCGGGGAGTCGGCGATTCGGCATGAGAGGCGCCGGGTTCGGGTCACCCCCGGGGCATGGGATAGCGCCGGTCTGCCTTGCCGGCCTTGACCACCTGCCCCGGGGTATCGTGTCCCACCAGCGCCGGCAGCCCCGCGGCCACCGCCAGCAGGGCGTCCAGGTCGACGCCGGTGTCGACCCCCATCTGCTCGAACATATGGACCAGATCCTCGGTGCAGACGTTGCCGGTGGCGCCCGGGGCGAACGGGCAGCCCCCGAGACCGCCGAGTGAGGCATCGAAGCGCTGGATCCCGGCCTGCCAGGCGGCTAGTGCGTTGGCCAGCCCCATGCCTCGGGTATTGTGGAAGTGCAGGGTGAAGGGCGTGTCGGGCCAGCGCGCCACTACCGCTTCGCACAGCCTTCCGACCTGGGCGGGGTTGGCCATGCCGGTGGTGTCGCAGAGGGTAACGCCATCGATACCCAGCGCTAGCAGCCGCTCCACCAGTTCGATCACCCGGGCCTCGGGGACTTCGCCCTCGAAGGGACAGCCAAAGGCGGTGGAGAGCGAGGCGTTGAGGAAGACGCCGCTGTCACGCGAGGTGGCCACGATATCGGCAAACCGCTCGAGCGACTGTTCCGGCGTCATGCGCAGGTTAGCGCGGCCATGGGAGTCGCTCGCCGACATGACCAGATTGATTTCGTCCACCCCGCAGGCCAGCGCCCTTTCGCAACCTCGCCGGTTGGGCACCAGCACGGTGATGCCGACATCGTCGCGGCGCTGAATACCGTTTATCACTTCCTCGGCATCGCGCAGGTTGGGAATCGCCTTCGGCGAGGTAAAGGAGGTCGCTTCGATACGGGCCAGGCCGGTGGTCGATAGGGCATCGATCAGGCGTATCTTGGCGTCTGTGGGTACGAAATCGGCTTCGATCTGCAGGCCGTCTCGGGGCGCTACCTCATTGATCTGTAAGCGTGTCATAAGCTCTCCTGAGGGTGGCCGATCGAGGCGGCCGAATCAGATAATGCCGGCCTGGCGCAGCTTCTCGCGGGTCGCCGTATCGATGCCCAACTCGTCGAGTACCTCGTCGGTGTGCTGTCCCAGCGCCGGCCCACCGTTGCCTAATCGTCCCGGGGTGGCGCTGAGCTTGGGCAGAACCCCCGGTACCTTCAGCGGCTTGCCGTTGGGCCGGGTGATGCTTTGGATCATCTCGCGGGCGAGGTAGTGGGGGTCGCTGGCGATGTCGGCCGCGGTATAGGGGTAGCCGGCCGGCACCCGGGCTGCATCCAACTGGGTGAGGATGTCGTCACGCTCTCGCGTTAGGGTCCAGGCCTGGATGGCGCCATCGATACGCTCGGCTTGGCGAGAGCGCCCATCGTTATGGGCCAGCGCCGGGTCGTCGGCGAGATCGGGACGTTCGATCACCTGCATCAGGCGCTTGAAGATGCTGTCGCCGTTGCCGGCGATCAGCACGTAGTCGCCGTTGCGGGTCCGGTAGGCATTCGAGGGCGTGATTCCCGGCAGCGCACTGCCGCTGGGCTGGCGGATATCGCCGCTGGCGTCGTACTCCGGCAGCAGGCTTTCCATCATGGCGAAGACCGACTCGTAGAGGGCGATGTCGACTTCCTGCCCCTGGCCGCTGCGGGCCCGCTCCTGGAGGGCTAGCAGGGTGCCGATGACGGCATACAGGGCCGATAGCGAGTCGCCGATACTGACGCCGACTCGCACCGAGGGCTGGTCGGGATGGCCGGTCAGGTAGCGCAAGCCGCCCATGGCTTCGCCGATGACCCCGAAGCCGGGCTTGTCGCGATAGGGGCCGGTCTGACCGTAGCCCGAGACGCGCACCATGATCAGTCCGGGGTTGATGGCCGAAAGCGCTTCCCAGCCGAGGCCCCAGGATTCGAGGGTGCCAGGGCGAAAATTTTCCACCAGCACATCGGCCTCGGCGACCAGGCGGCGCACCAGGTCCTGGCCCTCCTGGCTGCGCAGGTCCAGCGATACCGAGCGCTTGTTACGGGTCTGCACGTGCCACCAGAGCGAGGTGCCGTCCTCGATCATTCGCCAACTGCGAAGTGGATCTCCGGTGCCCGGCGGTTCGATCTTGATGACGTCGGCACCAAATTCACCGAGCAGCTTGGTGGCGAAAGGCCCGGCAATCAGCTGGCCCAGCTCCAGCACCTTGAGGTCATCCAGCGGCAGGCGCCGGACATCCGATCGCGTCATGGTTGGCACTCCTTGGGCGAGATGGGATCAGCATGGGCGAGACCGAGCGGCGCAACAATTCAGGATAGAGGAAGTGTGGTTTCGTTTTTAACGAAGTCTTGTCGTAGCATGGTCCTTCCTGCTCTGCCGACGAGGATGCGACGTGCGCCGATTCGACTTTGTCACCCTGAAGCTGTTCGTGTCGATTGCCGACGAAGGGCGGCTAACCGCTGCCGCGGAGCGCGAGCATATGGCGCTGGCCGCAGTCAGCAAGCGGATCAGCGATCTGGAGTCGCTGGTGGGTACGTCGCTGCTGTATCGCAGGCCGCGAGGGGTCGAATTGACGCCGGCCGGACACGCCTTTCTCCACCATGCGCGGCGTATTCTGGAAAATCTCGAGCGCCTCTCGGCAGAGCTGAGCGAATACGGGGAGGGGATCAGGGGCCATGTGCGGATCCATTCCAATACGTCGGCCATCATCGCCTTCTTGCCCCAGGATCTGAGTACCTTTTCTCGGCAGTTTCCACAGATCAAGATCGATCTGCAGGAGCGGGTCAGCTCCGAGGTGATCTCCGCGGTACGCGATGGCCTGACCGACGTCGGCGTCTTTGCTGGCCATGTGCCCTGCGATGGCCTGCAGATCCTTCCCTACCGTAGCGACCGGCTAGTGCTGATGACGCCCAGCGACCATCCTCTGGCACAGCGTGAGACGCTGCAGCTGCACGAGGCGACCCCGTACGATTTCGTCGGACTGCAGCAGGACACGTCGCTGCAGGCTCTGTTGCACGAGCAGGCGAATCAGGCGGGCAAGACGCTGCGGATGCGCATCCAGGTGCGCAGCTTCGATGCCATCTGCCGCATGATCCACCACGGCATGGGGGTAGGGGTGCTGCCCGAGCGCACCATCTATCGCGACCTGCGCGACCTCAAGCTGCACAGCATCCCCCTGAGCGATCCCTGGGCACGTCGCGAACTGGTGATCGGCATTCGCCAGTATGAAGGGCTACCGGTCATCGCGCGGCACCTGGTCGATCATCTAAGCGCCAGCGACGGGTCATTCGTCGCGCAGGATGGTGAAAGGTGACCATTGCTGGCAGAGCGGTGCGACCTCGAGCCGGGTAATGTTGACATGAGGGGGCAGCTCAGCGATGTGCAGTGCCTGGGCCGCAACATCGGCCGGCTGCAGGGAGCGAGTGCCGGCGTAGTAGCGTTCGGCGAAGTCTCGGTCGCCCTTCATGCGTACCTCGGTGAATTCACTCACGGTCATGCCCGGCGCCAGGTCGGTGACACGCACGCCTGCGGCGCTGACATCGCAGCGCAGGTTGTAGCTGAACTGTTCGACGAATGCCTTGGTGGCGCCATAGACGTGCCCCCCAGGGTAGGGGGTGTGCCCGGCAATGGAGCCGATGTTGATGATGCTGGCGCCCTGACCATGGGCGATGAGATTCGGAAGCAGCAGGCGTGTCACTGTGACCAGCCCCTTGATGTTGGTATCGATCATTGCATACCAGTCGTCGAGCTCAGCGTGTTGTGCGGGTCCCTTACCCAGGGCAACACCCGCATTGTTGATCAATACCTGGATGTCCCGGAAAGACGCGGGGAGCGAGTCGACGAGCTGTTCGACGGCCTTGCTGTCGGTCACGTCGAGAGCGGCGCTATGGATGGGCACCGAAGCCCCGAGATCATGGCGCAGGGCGTCGAGTCGACTCTGTCGGCGACCGGTAAGGACGAGGCCCCAGCCAGCGGTGGCGAAGGCCTCGGCACATGCCCGGCCGATGCCTGAGGTGGCGCCGGTGATGAATGCGATCGGTGCGGTTTCGTGCATGATGAATGCTCCATTATGCGACTCGTTATTGAGGTGCCGGCGGCGTTCGGGTTGATATTAGCCATTGGTCGCACTTTTCAGGGGGGAGCGGCGAAAAGCGCCCAGGCTAGTGGGCTGCAGAGCCATCGTGAAATGCGAAGGCTCCCTTCATCAAAACCGATTTGAGCGCGGCGGGGGCTTGTTTCAAGATCAGGACACAGCACAACGAAGCCCCTCATAACCATAACGATCAGGAGAGCATCATGCGCAAGTCCATGCTTGCCACGCTGGCCACCTTCGGCATGCTGAGCGCCCCGTTCGCGCTGGCCGATTCCATCGAAATTCAGGTCAATAACACCATGAGCGAGGGCGGCTCGGAAAGCGCTGCCGTCGAGCGCTTTGCCGACTATCTCGAAGAGCAGGCCCCGGGGCGGTTCAACGTCCGGCCCTTCCTCGCCGGCTCGCTGGGCAGTGAGGATGGGGTGCTCGAGCTGCTCAACCTCGGCCAGACGCAGATCTCCATCACCGGAGGCAACTGGCGACAGCAGTACGCCCCGGAGTACGACGCCATCACCGTGCCATTCCTCTTCTCGACCTGGGACGAGGTGGACGCCTACATGGAGAGTCCTTCCGGCCAGCGGTTGGTGGAAATCGCCGAGGAGAAAGGCGGTCTCAAGTATTTTGGTACACAGCATCGCGGGCCACGCCATATGACCGCCAACAAGGCGATTCATACGCCCGATGACCTGCAGGGCTTCCGTCTACGGCTGCCGTCTCTGCCGGTGTGGCTGGAGGTCTGGGAGGAGATCGGTGCCCAGGTGGTCAACGTTCCGGCACCGGAAATCTATCTGGCCATGCAGACACGGCAGGTCGACGGGCACGAGAACTCGCTCTCTTCTCCCTACACCCGTCGGCTGTGGGAGGTGCAGGATCACATCATCCTCACCAGCCATGTCATGTTCCCCTGGAACTGGGTGGCCAGCTCGCGCTGGTGGGATGGGCTCGAGGAAGATGACCAGGCCTTGATCACCGAAGCGATCCACGTGGCGCGCCAGCACGGCACCGAGGTGGAGCGCGAACTGGACGAATACTACCTCGAGGAGCTTCAGCAGGCGGGCATGACGGTTATCGAGCCTGACATCGACAGCTTCCGTGAGGCGGCCTTGCCGGCGATCGAGCGCGTCATGGCCGACATGGCCGATGGCGTAATGGCCGATGCCATGGGGGAGAGCGCCGCCGACTGAACGCCATCGCCCCGATATCGATACGATTCGTCAGCGGCGCCCTCCGGGACGCCGCTGATTTTCTGCCTAAAGGAGTGCCATCTTGACATCTTCTGTTATGCCGCCTCCGAGAGGTCTGGACAGGGCGACCTTTTACCTGCTCCGCGGCATCACCCTGGTGTGTGATGCCGTCGGTGTGCTGCTGCTTGCCGGGATTTTGGGGTTGATTGTCGCCGCCGTGATTGCGCGTGATCTCCTCGGCCTGGGGATGCCCTGGACCGAGGAGGTGGCGTCCATGCTGGCGATCTACGCCGTTGCCTTCGGTTCGCTATCGGCCTGGGTGCGGATCGAACATCTGGTCGTGGATCTGTTCAGCCATCGCTTGGGGTGGCTTGCTCGCGGCCTCCAGTACCGTCTGGTGGCGCTGCTCTCCTGTGGATTCTTCTCCTTGGCCGCCTATGGCGCCTTGACCATGTCCGTTGCCAGTGCCCACAACCGCACGGTGTCGCTGGGTATCAGCTTCAGCTACCTCTATTACGGCATCTTCATCGCTTTTGCCGGCATGGCGGTGCTGGCGCTGTGGCAGACATTGCGCGGTCCGGTACCGTGGCAGGATTCCCTTCGCGCCGAGCAGGAGCCCAGCTGATGCAGGAACTCATGGTGTTCGTCGGCGGCCTGCTGCTATTGATGGCGATCGGGCTGCCGGTGGTGGTGGCCATCGGCATTACCTCCTTCATCGCCCTGGCGGTGACCGGCGCCGGCGGCCTGCCGGTGGAGCTGATGTCGCTGCGAATGGTGCAGACGCTCAACAACTTTACGCTGCTGGCCATCCCGCTTTTCATCCTCGCGGCCAACGTCATGAACACCGGCTCGACGACCACGAGGATATTCGATTTCGCTACCGCTCTGGTGGGCTTCACCAAGGGTGGGCTGGGGCATGCCAACGTCGTTGCCAGTTCGATCTTCGCCACGATGTCGGGTACTGCCGTGGCCGATGCCGCGGGTCTTGGCAGCATCGAAATCAAGGCCATGAAGGAGCGGGGCTATGACCTGGGGTACTCGGCGGGAATCACCGCTGCCTCGAGCGTCATCGGGCCGATTCTCCCGCCTAGCATTGCGCTGGTCGTCTATGGTTGGCTGGCCAACGTCAGCATTGGCGCTCTGTTCATGGCGGGGCTGGTGCCGGGTATCCTCATGGCGGTCCTGTTCATGGGGATGACGGTGGCGCTCGGTGCCGGCAAGCGCGTGGCGATGCCGCCCCCCGCGCCGTTCGACGGCAAGGAAGTATGGCGTACCGGCAAGCGGGCCATCCTGCCACTGCTGATGCCCGCGATCATCGTCGGGGGAATCTGGGGCGGTCTCTTCACGCCCACCGAGGCCGGTGCGATTGCCTCGCTCTACGCCGTCATTCTTGGCGGCTTGATCTATCGCGATCTCTCCCTGCTCGACCTGTTCAAGGCATTTCGGCGCACCCTGATGTTCAGCGCGGCGATTCTGCTGATCATCGCCGTCTCCAGCTTCTATGGTTGGATTCTGGTCCGTATCGGGATACCTCAGGCGCTGGCTGGCCAGGTCGCCGGCATCGACATGCCCACTGTCCTGCTGCTGCTGGCGTTTGCCCTGTTCTTCTTGCTGATCGGCTGTTTCATGTCGGTGATCGAGAGTATTCTCATCTTTACGCCGATCGTGGTGCCCGCCGCCCTGGCGGCCGGGCTAGATCCGATCCACTTCGGAATCGTCATGGTGCTCGCTCTGTCGGTAGGCGTCATTACGCCACCCTTCGGCACGGTGCTGTTTCTGATGGTGGGCATTACCCGGCTGCGCTACGCACAGATCGTGATCTCGATCCTGCCGTTTCTTATCCCTATTTTGCTAACGATTCTGATTCTGATCGCAGCGCCGCCTTTGACGACCTGGCTGCCCCGAACGCTGGGGTATTGATTGGCACAAGTGACCGCGGAGGGAACGCTCGTCTCCGCCCTGGGTCTCAGACGAGAAACGCGCAAGGGAATTCGTATGCTCGCAAGTATTCAGCGTTTCTTCCAGCAGGCCCTGGCGGAGCCCGAGACCGCCACCGATCCCGCCCCGACCCTGGAGCTGGCCGCAGCGGCGCTGCTCTGCGAGGTGATGCGCGCCGACTACCACACCGACCAGACCCAGCTCGGGGCCCTTCGCGAGCTGCTCATGACCCATTTCACGCTATCCGCGTCGGCGGTGGAGGAGCTGATGGAGATGGCGCGTGAGGAGGTGGAGGCCGCCGTGGATCATTACCAGTTCGTCAGCCTGATCAAGCAGCACTACGCCTATGACCAGCGCTGTGAGCTGGTGCGCATGATGTGGCTGCTGGCCAATGCCGACGGCGGCCACAATGCGCTGGAGGAGCATCGCATTCGGCGCCTGGCCGAGCTGCTGCATGTCAGCCACTCCGACTTTATCCGTACCAAGCTGCAGGTTCAGGGAGGTGGCAGCGAGACGTGACCGTTACGGGCCCTGGGGCGCCGCAGCGCCGCCTGTTCCAGGCTGCTAGAATGGACGCTTCGCTCCGGTAGCATTGCCGGGGCTTTTCGTCTGTAGAACGGAGGAGCGGCATGTCTCGCGAAACCATCGTCCTCGGGGCCGGTATGGTCGGAGTCTCCATCGCTTGGCATCTGGCCAGGCGCGGTCGGTCGGTGCTCCTGGTGGACCGTCGACCGCCGGGACGAGAGACCTCGTTCGGCAACGGCGGACTGATTCAGCGCGAGGCGGTGCGTCCCTATCCCTTCCCGCGTGAGGTGGGCAAACTGCTGAAGGTGCTGCCCAATCGTCGAGTCGATATTCGCTATAGCCTGGGCGGTATGCTGGAGGCAGCGGGACCGCTGTTCAGCTACTGGCGCCACTCGGCGCCAGCGCCGCATGCCCGGATCATTCCCGAGTATGCGTCGCTGATCATGCTGTCGACTCAGGAGCATGAGCCGATGATCGAGGCGGCAGGGGCCGCCGAGCTGGTGCGAAAAGAGGGCTGGCTTGAGGTCTACCGCAGCGCCGCCGAGCTGGATGCTCGGGCAGGCGAGGCTCGCGATGCCGAGCGGCGCTTCGGAGTTACCCACGAGCTGCTCGACACGGCCGCGCTTCGCACGCGCGAGCCGCTGATATCCGAGGATCCGGTAGGGGCGATTCACTGGACCAATGCCTGGAGCGTGGCCGACCCTGGGGGGCTGGTGGCCGCCTACGCGACTAGCTTCGAGCGGGAGGGTGGGCGCTTTCTACAGGCGGACGTTCAGGGAGTGACGCCATCGGGCAGGGGCTGGCGGGTCGCGACCGATGCCGGTCACCAGGAGGCCGAAGAGGTGGTAGTGGCCACTGGCCCCTGGGCCGGGCAGATGCTCAAGCCGCTGGGCTATCGGCTACCGACGTTCGTCAAGCGCGGCTACCACATGCACTACGGTGCTCGGGAGGGGCGGCGTCTCCATCACTGGCTGCTCGATGCCGAAGTGGGCTATATTCTGGCTCCCATGACCGCCGGTATCCGTTTGACCACCGGGGCCGAGCTGAAACCCCTGGACGCCCCGGCAGATTATGGCCAGCTGGCAGCGGCCGAACGGGTTGCCCGCGAGCTGTATCCGTCGCTGGGGGAGCGCCTCGAGGAGACGCCCTGGAAGGGCGCTCGCCCCTGCCTGCCGGACATGAAGCCGGTCATCGGGCCGGCCCCCCGGCATCGAGGGCTGTGGTTCGCCTTTGGCCATGGCCACCAGGGCTTCACGCTGGGGCCGGTGACCGGGCGCCTGGTCGCCGAGATGATGGTGGGGGAGACCCCGGCGGTCGACATGACGCCCTTCCGTGCCGAGCGTTTCGGTACCTGACCGAGATCACCGACGCCGGCTTAGCTGATGAATGATGAACTTGATCACCAGGGTCATCACGTAGACGACCCAGCCGGCGGTGGCGAGGACGTTGAACAGCAGCATTTTCTGCTGTCCGCTGAGCGGCACGAACAGCCACTCCAGCACGATGCCTAAGGCCAGCGCCAAGGCCATGGGCAGGGCCAGGATATGCATCCACATCTCGGTTCGCCGCTTGCGCACGTGATAGCGGCTGAGGTGCACACGGAAGGGGCGGTGCACGAAGCTGACCAGGATCATCGCGCCGAGGGCGAGCAGGGCGGCGAGGACGGGTTCCACGCTGTCCAGCCGGGCTGAGATGCTGATCGACCAGAAGACCAATAGCCACATAAGGCCGGCCAGAATGGCAACGATATCGGCATAGTGGCGGACCCTGGGCATGGTGAATCTTCCTCACGGCGGTAAACGGCGACGATGATACGGGAAATCGCCTCGTCTTGCCGCCGCTTTGCGGTGCCGGCCCCGCGCCGGTTCGCTTTCGGTATAATGGGTGTCGTCCATTCACCCAGATCACAGGACCGGCCGTGAACGCTATTACCCTGACCCGCCCCGATGACTGGCACCTGCATCTGCGCGACGACGAGGCGCTTAACGCCGTGGTCGCCGCCACCGCTCGCCAGATGGGGCGCGCTATCATCATGCCCAATCTCAAGCCGCCGGTGACCAGCACCGAGCAGGCCCTGGCCTATCGTCAGCGCATCCTGGCAGCACTGCCGGCCGGCTCGTCCTTCGAGCCGTTGATGACCCTCTATCTCACTGACAATACGCCGGCCGAGGAGATCGAGCGGGCCAAGGCCAGCGGTCTGGTGCAGGCGGTGAAGCTGTACCCCGCTGGTGCCACGACCAACTCGGACTCCGGCGTGACCGACCTGGCCCATTGTGATGCGGCGATTGCGGCCATGGCGCGACTCGGTATGCCGCTGCTGGTGCATGGTGAAGTGACCGATGCCGAGATCGATATCTTCGATCGCGAGGCAGTGTTCATCGAGCGAGTGATGAAGCCGCTGCTGGCGCGTCACCCCGACCTCAAGGTGGTGTTCGAGCATATCACCACCGCCGATGCCGCCGAGTTCGTGGCTCAGGCGCCGGCCAATGTGGCCGCCACCATTACCGCGCACCATCTGCTCTTCAACCGCAACCATATGCTGGTGGGGGGAATCCGTCCGCACTATTACTGCCTGCCGATCCTCAAGCGCGAGCGTCACCGGGAGGCGTTGCTGGCAGCCGCCACTTCGGGCAGCCCCAAGTTCTTCCTTGGCACCGACAGTGCGCCTCATGCCCAGGGCGACAAGGAGAGCGACTGTGGCTGCGCCGGGGCCTACACCGCACCGGCGGCCATCGAGCTCTATGCCACTGCCTTTGAGCAGGCCGGTGCCCTGGAGCGCCTGGAGGGCTTTGCCAGCCACTTCGGCCCCGACTTCTACGGTCTGTCGCGCAATGCGGATACCGTCACGCTGGTGCGTGAGTCCTGGCGGCTGCCCGCCTCGCTGCCCTATGCCGGCGGCCAGCGGATCGTGCCGCTCAAGGCCGGCGAGACCCTGGAGTGGAAGCTGCGCGACTGAGCCAGCCGCGAGTGACAGGGGCGGCCGCTCGCGGGCGGTCGCGCCGGTGCTGGAAGTCAGCCCGCCACCGGCTCGGCGTCGACAGGCTGGCTATGGTTGGCCAGGCGGGCCACCATGGTCTCGACCATGCGCGCCGAATGCGCTGCGGCCTTGTCGAGAAACTCCTCGAAAGAGAGGTGATTGTCTTCCCCGCCGGCGATATCGGACAGTGAGCGGATGACGACGAAGGGGCAGCCGTAATGGTGGCAAGTCTGGGCGATCGCAGCGGCCTCCATCTCGGCGGCCACCATGGTCGGAAAGCGGCTGCGCGTCTTGGCGACCAGTTCCGGGCAGGCCATGAAGACATCGCCGGTGGCGATCAGGCCCTCGACCACTCGGACTTCGCCCAGCGTTTCGATGCATTCCCGGGCAAGGGCCATCAAGCCCGGGTCGGGCAGGTAGGCGGCCGGCATGTCGGGAACCTGGCCATGTTCATAGCCGAAGACCACCGCATCGACATCGTGATGGCGAACCTCGTTGGACACCACCACGTCGCCGATCGCCAGTCCTTCACCGAAGCCACCGGCGGAGCCGGTGTTGATGATGGCTTCAGGCTTATAGACGTCCAGCAGCAGAGTGGTGCCGATGGCGGCATTCACCTTGCCGATGCCGGACTGCAGGATCACCACGTCGACCCCGTGCAGCTGGCCGTGGTGGAAGGTGCAGCCGACGTGAGAGCGGGTGCGGCGACCCACGAGCAGCGAAGCGAGGTGCTCCACCTCCTGGGGCATGGCGCCGATGATGCCGATGCGTTTCATTATCCGTGGGGTCTCCAGTTAGCCGGTGGGGCGTGTTGCCAAACCCCGCCAATGGGGGCATACGCGATGGCGCTGCGGCCAGCAAGGGGGTGAGTCGTCAGGCGTGTTCGGCGGCAGGGGTCATGGCATCGTGGACTTCCGCGGCGAACAGGGTGTTTTCCAGCAGCGAGGCCACCGTCATGGGGCCGACGCCCCCGGGAACCGGGGTGATCCAGGCGGCCCGCTGGGCGGCCGCATCGAACTCCAGGTCGCCGACCAATCGGCCGTCGGCTTCGCGGTTGATGCCGACGTCGATGACGATGGCGCCATCGCGTACCCATTCGCCCTTGACCAGCCCCGGCTTCCCGACGGCCACGACGAGCAGCTCGGCGCGGCGGACGTGCGCCTCCAGGTTGCGTGTGAAGCGGTGGCAGACGGTGGTGGTGCAGCCCGCCAGCATCAGCTCCAGGGCCATCGGCCGACCCACGATGTTGGAGGCGCCGACCACGGTGGCATCCAGGCCGCGGACGTCGAGGCCGGTCTCCTGCAACAGGGTCATGATGCCCTTGGGGGTGCAGGGGCGCAGCATCGGTAGCCGCTGCGCGAGGCGGCCCAGGTTGTAGGGGTGGAAGCCGTCGACATCCTTATGCGGCAGGATGCGCTCGAGAATCGGGCGCGGGTCGAGGTGTTCCGGAAGCGGCAGCTGTACGAGGATGCCGTCGATACGGGAGTCCTCGTTGAGCTCGTCGACCAGCTGCTCCAGGGTGCGTTGGCTGGTGTCTGCCGGAAGCGCGTGCTGAAAGGAGAGGATTCCAGCTTGCTCGCAGGCGCGATGCTTGTTGTTCACGTAGACCTGGGATGCCGGGTCATCGCCCACCAGGACGACGGCCAGGCCGGGAGTCCGCTTGCCCTCCGCCTGGCGCGCCTCGACCCGGCGTGCGACTTGCTGGCGGACATGGGCGGCAATGGCCTTGCCATCGATGCGTTGGGCGGTCATCGTCTCTCCCCCGTTGGTGGATGGTGTATGCGGCTGGCCAGCAGTCCGACGCGGCCGTGGCTCTGGCAGTCATGCAAGGATGGCGATTTTCGCATGCCGCGGCCCTCAGGCAAAGAGCAAAAAAGCCCCGCCCCGTCAGGTGGCTATTGACCAACGGAGATTCTCGCGTAGAATACGCAGCGCTCGATGAGGCCCTGTGGCGGCATCGGGGCCGTGCGAAGGCCGGCGGGGTGTAGCGCAGTCTGGTAGCGCGCCTGCTTTGGGAGCAGGATGTCGGGGGTTCAAATCCCTCCACCCCGACCACAACTCTCTGTTTGTGCTTGATATTTTTTCGGGCAGGGGTTGCGGTAAGGCGCCATGAAGCGTAGAATGCGCCCATAGCTCAACCGGATAGAGCAACGGCCTTCTAAGCCGTAGGTTGCAGGTTCGAGTCCTGCTGGGCGTGCCAGAGCGGCGTGTTCGCGGCGGTGATTCGATTCGAGCTGTTGTCGATATGGTGGATGTAGCTCAGTGGTAGAGCCCCGGATTGTGGCTCCGGTGGTCGTGGGTTCGATCCCCATCATCCACCCCACATCGACGCCCCAGGTGTTTGCGGTACTTGCAATGGTGGATGTAGCTCAGTGGTAGAGCCCCGGATTGTGGCTCCGGTGGTCGTGGGTTCGATCCCCATCATCCACCCCATTGCACGCGGCCCTGTCGCTGTTCCTTTCCCTCGCTTTCCTGGTCGATCGATTCCGTATGCCGGTCGCCGCCTCTCTTTGTCTGCTGTGTTTGGCGAAATCGGTGAGCTCTGCTGCGTGCCGGAGGGCGCCTGTGCTCCAGTTTGCCTTGAAATCGTGCCGCAGAGCCCCCACCCAGTCAGGGTGGCGCTTGCCAGCGCAAGGTGGGATTCTTAGAATCAACCTTTTGACCTTTTCCACGCATTCAACAGAACGCCCCCAGTCGGTAGAGGACTATTCATGCAAGTTTCCGTCGAAACGACCTCCCAGATCGAACGCCGTGTCACGTTTCAGGTGCCTGCGGCCGAGGTCGACGAAGCCGTCGAGGCACGCCTCAAGGACACGGCCAAGAACGTGCGCCTGAACGGCTTCCGCAAGGGTCGTGTGCCCATGTCCGTGGTGCGGCAGCGCTATGGCCGCGATGTGCGCGACGAGGTGGTGGGCGAGCTGATGCGCGAACGCTATGTTCGTGCCATTACCGAGGAAAATCTCAACCCGGCCGGTTTTCCGAGCATCGAGCCGAAGGTCAATGAGTCTGGCAAGGATCTGGAATTTGTTGCCTCCCTGGAGGTCTATCCGGAAATCGAGCTGAACTCGATCGAAGGTACCGAGGTTGAGCGTCCGGTTGTCGAGGTGTCGGAAGCCGATGTCGACGAGATGATCGAGACCCTGCGCAAGCAGAACGCCGCCTGGGAAGAGGTGGAACGTGCGGCGCAAGAGGGGGACCAGGTCACCATCGATTTTGAAGGCTTTCTGGGCGATGAGCCGTTCGAGGGCGGCAGCGCCGAGGGGCATGAGCTGGTGCTGGGCTCTGGCAGCTTTATCCCCGGTTTCGAAGGGCAGCTGGAGGGGGCTCAGGCGGGCGAGGACAAGGAGATTCAGGTCACCTTCCCCGAGGACTACCAGGCGGAGCACCTGGCCGGCAAGGAAGCGACCTTCAAGGTCAAGGTGCACAAGGTGAGCGGTCAGGCCTTGCCGGAGCTCGACGCGGAGTTCATTCAGCGCTTCGGCGTGGAAGACGGCGACCTCGAGAGGTTCCGCGAGGAGGTCAAGCGCAATATGGGGCGTGAGGCCAAGCAGGCCGTCGATAACCGCGTCAAGCAGCAGGTGCTCGAGGCACTGAAGAAAGCCAACGACGTGCCGGTACCGCAGTCGCTGGTGCAGCAGGAGACAGACGCCCTCAAGCGCCAGGCGGCCCAGCAGTTCGGTCTTGGTGAAGATTTCGACGTTTCCCAGCTGCCCAACGAGCTGTTCGCCGAGCAGGCCAAGGGGCGCGTGCAGGTCGGCCTGCTGTTGGCCGAAGTGATCAAGGCCGGCGAGCTCGATGCTACCGATGACGAGATCAGAGCCCGCGTCGAGGAACTCGCCGAGCAGTATCAGGACCCGCAGCAGGTCGTTGACTACTATATGAGCAACGATCAGCTGAAAACGCAGGTCAAGTCAGCGATCCTCGAAGAGAAGGCCGTCGATAAGCTGCTGGAGCAGGCGACCGTCAAGGACGTCGAGATGAGCTACCAGCAGGCCCTGGCTGCGGCACAGCAGCAGGCAGAGCAGGATGACGCCGACGAGGAGGCGCAGGCGGCCTCGGAAGGTGAGCAGGATAAGGCCTGATCATTCGGCCTGATACCCTTCCGGGGGCCGGGCAGGTCCCCGGAAGGTGGCGCGACCGCTTCCATTCATCGGATGCAAGGACATCACACTGATGAGCAACGAGTTCGAGACCCTGAACGCTGGCGGCCTGGTGCCGATGGTGGTCGAGCAGAGCGCGCGTGGCGAGCGGGCCTATGATATTTATTCCCGCCTGCTGAAGGAGCGCGTGATCTTCCTGGTGGGGCCGGTGGAAGACTACATGGCCAATCTGGTGGTGGCCCAGCTGCTGTTCCTGGAGTCCGAGAATCCGGACAAGGACATCCACCTGTATATCAACTCACCGGGCGGGGCGGTGACAGCCGGCATGGCGATCTACGACACCATGCAGTTCATCAAGCCGGACGTGTCCACCGTCTGTGTTGGCCAGGCGGCCAGCATGGGGGCCCTGCTGTTGACCGGCGGTGCGCCGGGCAAGCGCTACTGTCTGGCCAACTCGCGGATGATGATCCATCAGCCGCTGGGGGGCTATCAGGGGCAGGCGTCGGATATCGAGATCCATACCCGCGAGATCCTGGGGATTCGCGATCGTCTCAACCGCATTCTGGCTCATCATACCGGCCAGGACATCGAGACCATCGCTCGGGACACCGACCGCGACAACTTCATGGATGGCGACCAGGCGGTGGAGTATGGGCTGATCGACGCCACGCTGGATAAGCGGCCGACATCCTGATAGCGTAATTTCTAGACACGCCCTACATACGTGATTTCCGGCGGCCCCGGGCCGCCGAAGCGACAGAGGTACGCGAATGGCCGACGGCAAAGGCAAGGACGAAGGCGGTAAGCTGCTCTACTGCTCGTTCTGCGGCAAGAACCAGAACGAGGTGCGCAAGCTGATTGCCGGCCCGTCCGTGTATATCTGCGACGAGTGTGTCGATCTGTGTAACGACATCATTCGCGAGGAAGTTCTCGATGCCGAGGCCGAGAGCGACGAGGAGCGTCTGCCGGTTCCTCGCGAGATTCGTCGCACCCTCGACGACTACGTGATCGGGCAGGACCGTGCCAAGACGGTGCTGTCCGTCGCGGTATACAACCACTACAAGCGTCTTCGCGCCGGCATCAAGGGCGATGACGTCGAGCTGGGCAAGTCCAACATCCTGCTTATCGGTCCTACCGGCAGCGGCAAGACGCTGCTCGCGGAAACCATGGCGCGCCTGCTGAACGTGCCATTCACCATTGCTGATGCCACCACTCTGACCGAAGCGGGCTATGTGGGCGAGGATGTCGAGAACATCATCCAGAAGCTGCTGCAGAAGTGCGACTACGATGTGGAGAAGGCCCAGCGCGGCATCGTCTACATCGATGAGATCGACAAGATCTCGCGCAAGTCAGACAACCCCTCGATCACCCGCGATGTCTCGGGTGAGGGCGTTCAGCAGGCGCTGCTCAAGCTGATCGAGGGCACGACCGCGTCGGTGCCCCCTCAGGGGGGGCGCAAGCATCCGCAGCAGGAGTTCCTGCAGGTCGATACCGCCAATATCCTGTTCATCGTTGGCGGCGCCTTCGCCGGCCTGGACAAGGTCATTCGAGACCGCGCCGAGAAGGGCGGGATCGGCTTCAATGCGACAGTCAAGAGCAAGGATGAGACCAAGGGGGTCGGCGATCTGCTGCTCGACGTCGAACCCGAAGATCTGGTCAAGTTTGGTCTTATCCCCGAGTTCGTCGGTCGTCTCCCGGTGATCGCCACCCTTACCGAGCTGACCGAGAATGCCTTGATCCAGATCCTCACCGAGCCAAAAAACTCGTTGATCAAGCAGTATGCCCGGCTGTTCGACATGGAAGGCGTGGAACTCGAGTTCCGCGACGACGCCCTGCGTGCCGTGGCGGGCAAGGCCATGGCCCGCAAGACCGGTGCCCGTGGCCTGCGCTCCATTCTCGAGTCGGTACTGCTCGATACCATGTACGAAATTCCCTCGATGGAAGGGGTGACCAAGGTCGTGATCGACGCTTCGGTCATCGCCGGCGAGAGTGAGCCGCTGCTGATCTATTCCCAGCAGGAGCAGCGGGTCGACGGCACCGACGGCTGAAGATCGCTGCGATCGTTCGGTACCGCTGACTTGGAAGGGGTCGCCTGGGCGGCCCCTTTCCGCGTGCGCTGCCTGCCTTGCCCTTGCAATGGGGCTAGCCTGCCCCCATTCCTTCCGTATCCACCCGATTCGTTTGAGGAACGTCTGCGATGCAGCAGAACGCCGATCAGACCTTGAGTCTGCCCCTCCTGCCACTGCGCGATGTGGTCGTCTATCCGCAGATGGTGATACCGCTGTTCGTTGGCCGGGAGAAGTCGATCCAGGCTCTCGATGCGGCCATGGCGGCCGATAAGCGCGTGCTGCTGGTAGCCCAGCGAGAGGCCGGTCAGGATGACCCCGGCACCGACGATCTCTTTGCCATTGGGACCGTTGCCGAGATCATGCAGCTGCTCAAGCTGCCGGATGGCACCGTGAAGGTGCTGATCGAGGGCACCTCTCGTGCCGACCTGCGCGAGGTCCACCACACCGACCAGGGGTATAGCCTGGCCGAGGCGGTGCTGCGTGACAGCCAGCCACTCTCCGAGCGTGAGCAGGAAGCGCTGGTGCGCGTGCTGCTGAATCAGTTCGAGCAGTACGTCAAGCTCTCCAAGAAGGTACCCAACGAGGTCCTCAATTCCCTCTCGGGGATCGAGGACCCCAGTCGGCTGGTTGACACCATTTGCGCCCACCTTTCCCTGAAGATCGGCGACAAGCAGGAGCTGCTGGAGATGGATCGCGTACGCGACCGTATCGAGCACCTGATGGCGCTGATCGAATCGGAGATCGACCTGCTCCAGGTAGAGAAGCGGATTCGCTCGCGGGTCAAGGACCAGATGGAGAAGTCTCAGCGGGAGTACTATCTCAACGAGCAGATGAAGGCCATCCAGAAGGAGATGGGCGAGCTTGAGAACGTACCCAACGAGGCCGAGAAGTACGAGAAGGCGATCGAAGAGTCGGGCATGCCCAAGGAGGCGCGCGACAAAGCGACGCAGGAACTGGGCAAGCTGAAGATGATGTCGCCCAACTCCGCCGAGGCCACGGTGGTGCGCTCCTATCTCGACTGGCTGGTGTCGGTGCCCTGGAAGAAGCGTACTCGGGTCAAGCATGACCTGGTGCATGCACACAAGGTGCTGGATGAAGACCATTACGGTCTGGATGAGGTCAAGGAGCGTATCCTGGAGTACCTGGCCGTCCAGAAGCGGGTCAAGAAGCTCAAGGGGCCGGTCCTGTGCCTGGTAGGCCCTCCCGGGGTTGGTAAGACGTCGCTTGGACAGTCGATTGCGCGTGCCACCAATCGCAAGTATGTGCGGCTGGCGCTGGGTGGGGTTCGCGACGAATCCGAGATTCGTGGCCACCGGCGTACCTACATCGGCTCGCTGCCCGGCAAGATGATCCAGCGCATGAGCAAGGCGGGGGTCAAGAACCCGCTGTTCCTTCTCGACGAAGTCGACAAGATTGGCATGGATCACCGCGGTGACCCGGCATCGGCGCTGCTCGAGGTGCTCGATCCGGAACAGAATGACAAGTTCAGCGATCATTATCTGGAGCTGGACTACGATCTCTCCGACGTCATGTTCATCTGCACCGCCAACTCCATGAACATTCCCGGCCCGCTGCTGGATCGCATGGAGATCATCCGCCTGCCCGGCTACACAGAAGACGAGAAGCTGGCCATTGCACGCCGCTATCTGGTGCCCAAGCAGCTCAAGGCCAACGGTTTCAAGGAGGACGAGCTGGCGTTCTCCGATGAGTCACTGCTTGAGCTGATCCGCTACTACACCCGCGAGGCAGGCGTTCGCGAGCTGGAGCGCCAGATTGCCAAGGTGTGCCGCAAGGTGCTGCGTCAGCGCCTGGAAGCTGAGGGCAAGGAGGGTGCCCAGGCTGCCCAGACGCTCTCTGCGGCCGATATCGAGGCGCATGCCGGTGTTCGACGCTATAGTTACGGACTGGCCGACCAGGAAGACCAGGTCGGGCGCGTCACCGGCCTGGCCTGGACCTCCGTGGGGGGCGAGCTGCTTAGCATCGAGTCGGTCGTGACGCCGGGCAAGGGGCGCATCAACAAGACCGGCTCCTTGGGTGATGTCATGAAGGAGTCGGTCAGTGCGGCCCATACGGTGGTCAGGGCGCGTGCCGATGGCATGGGGATCGACCCCGAGCGCTTCGAAAAGGAAGACCTCCACATCCACGTGCCGGAGGGGGCCACGCCCAAGGACGGCCCCAGCGCCGGTATCGCCATGGTCACCGCCATGGTCTCTGCCTACACGGGCCGGCCGGTTCGCTGCGACCTGGCCATGACCGGGGAGGTCAATCTGCGCGGTGAGGTCATGCCCATTGGCGGCTTGAAGGAGAAATTGCTGGCCGCCCGGCGGGGTGGTATAAAGTCTGTGCTTATTCCGGAAGAGAACCGTCGGGACCTCAAGGAGGTGCCGGACAATATCAAGGACGCACTGGATATCCGGCCCGTTCGCTGGATCGACGAGGTGCTTGAGGCAGCGCTAGCCGAAAGGGGCGATGCCAAAAGCGATGAATCGCGAGCGGAAGACTCGACATCATCGCCCTCGATGATCAGTACGCATTGATGATGATTTTCGTGCCATCGCCGGGGTAAAACCCCGGTATGGCGCGGTTTTGCGCCGCTGTTTGCTTGACACATCTTTTGCGGCATTGCTATAAACTGCAGCCATGCTGTGATCGCGTTGCTCGCCGAACGTTGCGCTGATTAGAGCCATTTTCCGAAACAGTCAAGGGGTGAAGTGTGAACAAATCCGAGCTGATCGAAGCCATCGCCGCGTCTGCCGATATTCCTAAGGCCGCTGCGACTCGTGCGCTGGATGCCATGGTCGACACCGTCGCCGATAGCCTCAAGAACGGCGAGACCGTTTCCCTGGTGGGCTTTGGTACCTTCTCCGTCAAGGAGCGTGCTGCCCGCACTGGACGCAATCCGCAGACCGGCGAGCCGATCCAGATCAGCGCAGCCAAGGTGCCGACTTTCAAGGCCGGCAAGGCGCTCAAGGACTCCGTGAACTGAGCCGACGGGCCATTTGCGCCGAGGACAGTTGAAGTCGTCAGTCTCGCCGACGACTGTGAGAAATAGGCGCATCGCCACCGCGATGCGCCTTCTTTATGGGCTGGCAAACCGGCTACACCGTGGTCGAGGCATCGCTGCAAGGCGTATACTATGGCGCGACTGCCAGCCAATCATCATCAGCCGAGGCCTGCATGCTGCAAAGTATTCGTGATCGTTCCAGAAGTTGGGGCGCCAAGATCATCGTCGGTGCTGTGGTCGTGACCATGGCACTGTTCGGCGTCGAGTCATTGGTCGGGCTGTTTGGCGGAAGCGGGGATGAAGTGGCCAAGGTCAATGGCCAGACGATCACGCGCCAGCAGCTCGAGTTGGAGGTTCAGCGGGCCATTCGCACCGGTCAGGTGCCGCCCGAGCAGGAGCGGGCGCTACGTGGCCAGGTGCTTGACGAGCTGATCGGAGAGCGACTCATCACCGCTTTCGCCGAGGATGGCGGACTCTACCTCTCCGAGGAGCAGCTCGATCAGGTGATCGTGACCCTCCCAGAGTTTCAGGACCAGAGCGGTCGTTTTGACAGCGATCTGTTCCGTAATCGACTGGCCAGTGCCGGGTTTACGCCAACCAGCTTTCGTGAGGCGCTGAGGGTTGATCTCAAGCGCCAGCAGCTCCAGCAGGGCCTGGCGGTCAGCGACTTCACCCTCGAGAGTGAGCGCGAGGCCCTGGCGGCGCTTCAGCGTCAGACTCGCAGCTTCCGTCACCATACGCTCGGCCTTGAGGATCTGCCGGAGCCCGTGATCGTCAGCGAGGCCGATCTCCAGGCCTATTACGATGCGAATGCCGAGCGCTATCAGCGTCCCGAGCAGGTGCGCCTCGAGTATGTCATTGTGGATCGCGAAGAGATGGCCGCGGCCGTCGAGATCAGCGAGTCCGACCTGCGCGACGCTTGGGAGGCACGAGGACGTGACGCCGATCGCCGGGTATCGCATATCATGGTCACCTTCAACGGTGAGCGCAGCCGCGAAGAGGCCATTTCGCGACTCGAGTCGGTGCGTGAGCGCCTTGCCGAAGGGGAGGCGTTCGCTGATCTGGCCCAGACATATTCCGATGATGCCTCCACGGCCGAGCAGGGCGGTGACCTAGGTGTCATCAGCCGTGGCTTCTTCGGTGATGCTTTCGATGAGGCCGCCTTCGGAATTGGCCCCGGACAGGTGTCGAGAATCGTTGAGACCAGCAATGGCCTGCATCTTGTCAAGGTCACCGAGCTTGACCAGCCGCCGCTGGAGGAAATGCGTGATGAACTCACCCGCGAACTGGCCCTCGCGCAGGTCAGCGATACCTTCAACCGGCGTGTCCAGGCGCTGATCGACGAGAGTTTCGCCGCCGATGACCTGGATAGCGTCGCCGAGAGTCTCGACCTGCAGCTGCACGAGAGCGACTGGGTCTCCCGCGACGGCGGCGATGGCGTGCTCTCCGAGCCGGGTGTGATGAGCGAGGCCTTTAGCGAAGATGTCCTCGGTGAAGGGTTCAACAGTGAAGTGATCGAACTCGACGAGGACCGGCGCATGGTGCTGCGGGTCGCCGAGCATCGTGAGGCCACGGTGCTGCCCCTCGAGGAGGTGCGCGACCAGGTCATGGCGGCGGTGGAGCGCCGCGTGCAGCGTGAGGCGCTGCTCGAGGTGGCGCGGGACCGGGTAGACCAGCTCCGTGCTGGGGCGGAGCCCGAGCTTGACTGGGAGCGTGTCGAGAGAGTTGGCCGTCAGAGCGGCCAGGTCCCCCAGACCGTGTTGCGGGCAGCCTTCCGGCTTCCTCATCCTGCCGACGACCGGCCGGTGTACGGCCACGCCAGCGATGAGGATAGGGTTCATCTGATCGCTCTGGAGTCCGTCCAAGAGGGCGAGACTGACGCCCAGATGGAAGCCTTCGTGGCGCGCATGGCCGAGCAGCTGCGTGGCCAAGCCGCCGTTCAGGGGCTTCAGGTACACCTTCGCGATACCGCCGAGATCCAGCGCCGCTGACCCGGGCGCGACGATAAGCGAGGGGCGCCTGTGCGCCCCTCTCTTTTCCTCCGCCTTTATACCGTTATCTTTCTTTTAGTTGCCATCGTTGCTCGGGCCGGGCGACTTTTGGGTCGTCTGACCATAATGTTACTCTGTAACAATTACCGCCTTGGGAGCCCTCATCATGCCTGACAAGCCGCTCGAATCGATTCCTGTCCACCTGATTACCGGCTTTCTCGGTAGTGGCAAGAGCACGTTGATCCGCGGGCTGATCGAGCAGAAACCGCCGGAGGAGACCTGGGCCATCGTGATCAACGAGTTTGGTCAGATCGGTATCGACCAGGCGATGTTCGCCGAGCGGGATGATCTGGTCGTGAAAGGGCTGCCGGGCGGCTGCCTCTGCTGCCAGCTGGCGTTCGTGATGCAGGCGTCGCTGGTCAATCTGCTTCACCGCCACCGCCCCGACCGGCTGATCATCGAGCCCTCCGGGCTGGGGCATCCGGCGGGGCTGTTGGACGTGCTGCGTGGCGAGGCCTTCCAAGGGGTGCTGGAGGTTCGCGATATCATCGCGGTGCTCGATCCGCGCCGCCTGGACGACCCGCGATCCCGGGAGCATGAGACCTTCCGCGATCAGCTGGCCATGGCGGATGCGGTGGCATTGACCATGACCGACCTGGCCACGCCGCAGCAGGTGGCGGCGGCCAGGTCGCGTATGACCGCTCAGTGGCCGCCACGCAAGTGGGTGGCGGAGGCGCCGCACGGCGAGCTGCCGCCTACGCTGCTGCTGGAGAGCGGCCGACATCGCGAGGCGCGCGGCGGAGAGCGACGCAGCGAGGCGCACCGGCGGCTTCAGAGTCAGGCTGCCGAGGTGGTGGCGCTCGATGATGCCTTCGCTACGCTGCCGGAGCCGGGCCGGCCGTTTCGGGATGTCGGTGAGGCCTTGGGACAGGCCACCCTGGGGTGGCGCTGGCATCCGGTCGATCGCTTCGACCTCGATCGGGTGGCAGAGCTGCTCGGCGGCATGCCCGCCGGGCTGCGCATCAAGGGAGTGCTGCATACCGATGCCGGCTGGAAGCTCTACAACCGGGCCTCGGGGATGGTAAGCCTGAGTGCCAGCGCCTGGCGCCGAGATTCGCGGCTGGAGATCATCGGCGACAGCGACAGCCTGCCGAGCGCCGAGGCGTGTGAAGGGGCGCTGGCGGCCTGTCTTTTGGCGCCAGCGCGGGAGTGAGCCGCGACGAGCGTCACGGATGCCCGGTGCTCGGTTAGCCGAGCGGAAAGGGGGTCAGCCTGGGCGCGTCGTTCTCCTCGACCCGAATCTCCCAGCCCTGCTGCGGCTGCCAATCACCCAGCACCATGCGCTTGGCGGGGCGGTCATCGAGGGTGAAGTCATGCACCGCGGGGCGATGGGTATGCCCGTGGATCAGTGTGGTGACGCCGTGATCGCGCATCACGTTGACCACCTCCTCGGGCGTTACGTCCATGATGTCCTCGGCCTTGTTCGACGTCGCTTCGCCGGACTGCTCGCGCAGCTGCTTGGCCAGCGTGATGCGGTCGAGAATTGGCATTGCCAGCACCTGGGCCTGCCACTGCGGATCGCGCGCCTGGGTGCGGAATGCCTGGTAGGCAGTGTCCCGGGTGCAGAGGCTGTCGCCGTGCATCAGCAGCACGGGCTGCGCTCCCATCGACACGATCGCCGGCTCGGCCAGAAGCTCGGCACCGGCGGCTTTGGCAAAGCGCTCGCCGAGCAAGAAGTCCCGATTGCCGTGCATCAGATAGAGGCGGGTGCCGCCACTAGAGAGGCGCTCAAGGGCGTTGGCGACAGTCACCGCGAGGGCCGCGTTCCCGCTAGGATCGGCGTCGACCAGGTCGAGCAGGTCGTCGCCGATCCAGGCTTCGAAGAGATCGCCAAGGATATACAAGGCGTCGACGCCCTGGGCGCGCGTCTCCAGCCAGTGCAGGAAGCCCTCGGTGATCTCGGGGGCGCCAGGGTGCAGGTGCAGGTCGGAAATCAGCAGGGTGGACATGGCGGCTCGCTTGCTGGAGTTCACAAGACGGCGCCCGCGCGACGGCGGGCGCGACGGGGGATCAGGCCTCTTTGACGTAGGCCTTTTGGATGATCACGTCCTCGGCGGGCACATCCGCATGCATGCCGCGGCGGGTAGTGGACACCGCCTTGATCTTCTCGACGACCTCCATGCCCTCGACCACTTCGCCGAAGACACAGTATCCCCAGCCCTGGATCGACTTGCCGCTGTGGTTGAGGAAGTCGTTGTCGGCCACGTTGATGAAGAACTGGGCGGTGGCGGAGTGGGGGTCCTGGGTGCGCGCCATGGCCAGGGTGCCGGTGGTGTTCTTCAGGCCGTTGTCAGCCTCGTTCTCGACGGGGTCGCGAGTAGGTTTCTGGTTGAAGTCGGCATCGAAACCGCCGCCCTGCACCATGAACCCGTTGATGACGCGGTGGAAGAGGGTGCCGTCATAGAAGCCGTCGCGCACATACTGCTCGAAATTGGTGGCGGTCTTGGGGGCCTTCTCGTGGTTGAGCTCGACGGCGATGTCGCCGAAATTGGTCTGCAGAATGATCATCGAAAACCTTCCTGTCCGTGAAGGGGCTCACGCCTTGGCGTTGCCCGTGGGCGTGGCGCTATAATAGCGGTTTTGCCTCGCTGCGCGAAGCGAGCACGAGCGTCGCAGGACAGGCGCTTGTACCGACGCCAGCGGCGAGGGGCGCCGGGGACAAGCCGTAGAGGAGGTCCTATGCCAGGGATGGCATCGGTAGCGCCCAGGGATGGGTTTACAGCGCCTCCTCGCAGGCTAGTCGCCGGAAAAGCCCCGAGCAGCGAAGGCTATCTGCAACGGCACCGGACCGCACCCCAACCAGAGGTTGTTTTTCCAACCATGACCACCGACACCACCAGCGCGCCGAATTTCATCCGTAACCAGATCCGCGAGGAGCTCGACGCCGGGCGCACCGGCAAGATCGTCACGCGCTTCCCCCCGGAGCCCAACGGCTTTCTGCACATCGGCCACGCCAAATCGATCTGTCTCAACTTCGGGCTGGCCGAGCAGTTCGGTGGTGACTGTCATCTGCGCTTCGACGACACCAACCCGATCAAGGAGGAGCAGGCCTATATCGACGCCATTAAGGCGGACGTCGAGTGGCTGGGCTTCCACTGGGCCGGCGAAGTCCGGCACGCCTCCGACTACTTCGACCAGCTCTACGCCTGGGCCCAGCACCTGATTCGCGAGGGCAAGGCCTACGTGGACGACCTCTCCCCTGAGGAGATGCGCGAGTATCGCGGCACCCTGACCGAACCGGGCCGCCCGAGCCCCTGGCGTGAGCGGAGCGTCGAGGAGAACCTCGACCTGCTGGAGCGAATGCGTACCGGCGAGTTTGCCGAAGGCGAGAAAGTGCTGCGTGCCAGGATCGACATGGCCTCGCCCAATATCAACCTGCGCGATCCCATCCTCTACCGGATTCGCCACGCCGATCATCACCAAACCGGCGACAAGTGGAAGATCTACCCCTCCTACGACTTCGCTCACGGCCAGTCGGACGCCATCGAGGGCATCACCCACTCCATCTGCACCCTGGAATTCGAGGACCATCGTCCCCTCTATGAGTGGTTTCTGGACAACCTGCCGGTGCCGGCCAAGCCGCGGCAGATCGAGTTCGCCAGGCTCAACCTCAACTACACCCTGACCTCCAAGCGCAAGCTCAAGCTGCTGGTGGACGAGGGGATCGTCGACGGCTGGGACGACCCACGCATGCCCACCATCTCCGGCATGCGCCGCCGCGGCTACACGCCCGCCTCCATTCGAAAGTTCTGCGAGATGATCGGCGTCACTCGCGCCGACGGTGGCCTGGTGGATATCGCCATGCTCTACCACGCCATCCGCAGCGACCTGGAGGAGAACGCACCGCGGGCCATGTGCGTGCTCAAGCCTTTGAAGGTGGTCCTGACCAACGTGCCCGAAGGGCATGAAGAGGCCTATGAGGTGCCCGGTCACCCGGCACGGGACGATCTGGGCATGCGCCGGATTCCCTTCACTCGGGAGATCTATATCGACCGGGACGACTTTATGGAGGAGCCGCCGAAGAAGTTCTTCCGTCTGGCGCCGGGCAAGGAGGTGCGGCTGCGCAACGCTTACGTGATCCGCTGCGACGAAGTGATCAAGGATGACGCCGGCGAGATTGCCGAGCTGCGCTGCTCGGTGGACTTCGACACCCTGGGCAAGAACCCCGAAGGCCGCAAGGTAAAAGGCGTGATTCACTGGGTCAGCGCCGTCCATGGCGTGCCCATGGAGGTCCGGCTCTACGACAACCTCTTCCAGGTGGAGCAGCCCGACCGCGATAAGGATGCCGACTTCCTCGAGCACCTCAATCCCGAGTCGCTGGTCGTCTGCCAGGCCGTCGGTGAGCCGAGCCTGGCCGAGGTAACGCCGGAGAGTCGCTTCCAGTTCGAACGGGTGGGCTACTTCTGCGCCGACCGTCATGCTTGCAGCGAAGGCAAGCGGGTGTTCAATCGCACCGTGGGGCTCAAGGACAGCTGGGCGAAGATCCAGAAGAAAGCGCACGATCAGAAGAAGGGCTGACATGCAGATCTACAATACGCTGACCCGTCGTAAGGAAGCCTTCACGCCCATCGAGCCGGGCAGAGTGCGCATGTACGTCTGCGGCATGACCGTCTACGACTACTGTCACCTGGGGCACGCTCGGGTGATGGTGGCCTTTGACGTCATCACCCGCTATTTGCGCCAGCGCGGCTACGACGTCACCTATGTGCGCAACATCACCGACGTCGATGACAAGATACTCCGGCGTGCCGAGGAGAACGACGAGCCGATCAGTTCGCTGACCGAGCGTATGATCGCGGCCATGCATGAGGATGAAGCGCGCCTCTCCGTGTTGAGGCCCGATCAGGAACCTCGTGCCACCGGCCATATCAGTGAGATCATCCGGATGATCGAGACGCTGATCACCAAGGGCTTCGCGTACGCCGCGGATAACGGCGATGTTTACTACCGGGTCAGGCAGTTTGCCGATTACGGCAAGCTCAACAATCGCGACCCCGATGAGATGCGCGCCGGTGCCCGGATCGAGGTGGATGAGCACAAGGAAGACCCGCTGGACTTCGTGCTATGGAAGGCGGCCAAGCCGGGCGAGGCGAGCAGTTGGCCTTCGCCGTGGGGGTCGGGGCGCCCCGGCTGGCATATCGAGTGTTCGGCCATGTCTACCTGTTGTCTGGGCGAGACCTTCGACATCCACGGCGGGGGGCCGGATTTGACCTTCCCCCACCATGAGAACGAGATCGCCCAGTCGGAGGCGGCCACCGGCAAGACCTACGTCAATACCTGGATGCACGCCGGTGCGGTGCGGGTCAATCAGGAGAAGATGTCCAAGTCGCTGGGCAACTTCTTCACTATCCGCGAGGTGCTCGAGCACCATGACCCGGAGGTGGTGCGTTATCTGCTGGTAGCCAGCCACTATCGCAGCCCCATCAACTATGCACCGGAGTCGCTCGCCGAGGCCCGCAGGTCGCTGGAACGCTTCTACAACGCACTGGAAGGCGTGGTCCCCCAGGAGGGCGGGATCGATCCCCGCTATGCGGAGCGTTTCACTGCGGTCATGGACGATGACTTCAACACGCCGGAAGCCCTTTCTGTGCTCTTCGAGCTGGCGCGCGAACTGAACCGGGCCAAGAAGGAAGCGCCCGAGCAGGCCCCGGCGCTGGCCGCCGAGCTCAGGCACCTCGGCGGTATCCTGGGACTGCTGCAGCAGGACCCGACGGCGTTCCTCAAGGGAGGGGGCGGCGAGTTGCCGCTCTCGGAAGCGGAGATCCAGGCGAAGATCGACGAGCGTGCCGCGGCCAAGCAGGCCAAGGACTTCGCCACGGCGGACGCCATCCGCGATGAGCTCGCCGCACTCGGCATCATCCTCAAGGACTCCCGGGAAGGGACCCGCTGGGTCTTCGAGAAGCCCGAGACCGAGTCGTAGAGCAGGCGTCCCACGCTGAAGGCCTTGACGCCCGGCCCGCCGTTGGAGGAGGGGCGGGCCTCTCCCTCCTGCTCGACGCTTGCATACTTATGAGCACTATCCCGCTCAAAAAGCCTTAATTTTGTTGCTGTTGTGCACTATGCTGCGCATGTGGCAGAGCAGATTGGTACTTTTGAGCGGAATAGTGCGCATGGGGGTGGCGTGAAACTGACGGTGCAGATTCACTTCGACCGAGCCTGGCACGATGCGGCTGAGCTCTCCTTGCCGGACCCCGAGCGTGGGGCGGGCGGAATCTCCCGCCTGCACTACGGCACCGACTATGCCGTCGAGTGGATGTTCCATGACGACTTGCACGCCTGCAGCCTGATGCTGCCCGTGGAGCTGATGCTGACCCATGAGTCCCCGCGCTGGTTCGGTTTCCTGGGGGACATCATGCCGTCGGGTGCGAGTCGTCGTTTCTGGGTGGACTATCTCGGAATCCGGAATCTGCCGACCGGACGCCAGGACGCGGAGCTGCTGGCCCGAGGTACCATCGCCCCGGTGGGCAACCTGCGCATCAAGGAGGCGGTGCCCGACCACCGCCTCAAGAATCCCCTGGGGGAGCGGCGCTTTCCGATGCAGAGCGTGGTGGAGCGCGACGTGGATTTCCTGGAATATGCCCAGCAGATGGGGGCGGCCAGCGGCGGTGCGACCGGTGCCGGCGGCGAAGCGCCCAAGCTGCTGATCAGGCTCACCCAGGACGAGCGGGTTTGGATCGATACCTGGCAGGAGGAGGTTCAGGTCCCGGATCTCCCGATGTTGGTGAAGTTTCCCCGCGGAAGCCGCTCCGCCGACGACTGCGATATCCTGCGCGCCGAGTATCACTTCTACCAGGAACTGGCCGCGCTGGGCATCGATACCATCGAGGTTCGGGGCATGCGCCTCGTCGAGGGGGAGCGCTATCCCTCTCTCTGGCTGCCACGCTTCGACATGCACTACCTTGATGGGACCTGGGTTCGCTACGGCCTGGAATCCGTCTATTCCCTGATGGGCGCGGCGCCCGGCAGCTTTCTCCGGCATGGCGACACCCTGCGTCACCTGGTGGCGCTGCTCCAGGCGCAGTACCGGGTCCGCGAAGGGGGCGAGACCTTCGACACCCAGGCCTTCGTGATCGAATGGGTTCGGCGAGATCTCCTCAATGTCGCCTTCGGCAATTCCGACAACCACGGCCGCAATATGGCCCTGCTCAAGCGCCCCGAAGGCATCGGGTTGGCGCCGGTCTATGATTTCGCCCCCATGCGGGCCGATCCCGAGGGAATCACGCGTACCACCCAGTGGGGGCCGCCGTTGGAAGCGGGGGGAGAGTATGACTGGCGGGCTATCGCGGACTCCCTGGCGGATCTCGTGGACCCCGAGCGGCTGATGGAGGCACTCCGCGGGCTTGCCGCGGACCTGCAGGGAGTGGATGAGCGTCTGGCCGCCCGGGGCGTCCCTGCTCGCATCCTGGACATGCCGGCGGTAGGCTTGCGTTCAGTAGAAACACGACTCGATCGCTGGGGGCTGCGGTGAAGCCGCGCGCGCCCGAAGATCGTGAAGAGGCGCTGGTGGCGCTGCTGAGGCGCTTCTACGACGGTGAGCTCAGCGACGGCGAGCTATTGCGTGCCCTGCGCCGCGAGGTGCTGGGCCTCTCCCAGACCCGCTATGCCGCCCTGGTCGGTATCAGCCGTCGTACCCTGTCTGACCTGGAAGGCGACAAGGGCAACGTCACCCTGGAGGTGAAGAACCGCGTCTTCCGGCCCCTAGGCCTGGAGGTCAGCCTCCTGCCGCGCAAGCGCGCCCTGCTGGCGCAGGCGCTGGCCCCCACCGAGTAAACGGGAGCCCGCTTGGATTACACCCCCTTCAGCTATGTCACCGCCGAGAAGGCCGAGCTCTATCGACGGGTGATGCGCGCCATCAGTCGCTGGGGTAGGGTGGCAAGGGAATCTGCAGTGGCCAGTCGTCGGCGACCACGAACACCCGCTGCCATCCGGCCGCGTTGTGCCACAGGGCGAGCTGGATTGGTGAGGCGGGCGCACGGAAATGCTGGGCCAGTCGCGCCTCGAGGTGTCGCAGTGCCAACAGCCCCTCGCGCCGGGGGAGGGCGAGCCAGTGGGGCTTGGCCAGCCAGGCGCCACGGGTGCCGGCGGGCAGGGCGTCGCGAAAGTCGCGCCAGCGGCGCCAGCGAAGCCAGTGGCCTCGCAGGTGGTCGGGACTCGCTTCTCTGGGGGGCGGCAGCGCCTGTTGCCACGGATAGAAGAGCACGCCGGGTATCGCCAGCTGCTGCTTGATGCCTGGTTCCGGCGACGGGCCGATATCGCGGGGGCGGGTGACCAGTCGGATGGCCTGACGGGTCTCGTCCTGCGCCGATAAGGGCAGCTGGTGACGGAGCAAGTGCTCGCGCTTGCTGGCCAGGCTATCGGCGCCCCCCGGGCCGATCCAGCGTGCCTGCTCCCGGTCGTCGCCCGGGCCCTGCGGCAGGCCAAGATAGAACTTGATGGCGACCTCCAGATGGATGGGGGTCGGATCGTCCCGCCGACGGTAGAGCAGGTCCAGCTCCCCCAGCGTCTGCTTGCCGCGCAGTATGCGCAGGTTGTGGGCCAGCAGCCGGGTTCCCGGGGCGGTATCGAGCAGGAACTGCCAGAGTCGCTCATGATAGAGCCCCATGCGACCATTCACGGTAGTACCGACCCGTCGCTCCAGCGGCTCGGGGACAGCTTCCAACGCCGTAAGCAGATCGTCAAAGCATGCATCGTCCGCCAGTCCCAGCTGCTCACGGGAAGGGCGTCCCGGGTAGGCCGTATCGATCAGGTCCGGCGCCTGGCTGATCCAGGCCAGATCTCTCACCAGCGGATGGTGGCAGCGGGTGAGCGCGGTGGTGCAGCGTTGCAGCATGATGAAAAGGGTCCGCGTTGAGAATCGGGTCTGACAGCCAAACTGTACACGCCTTATACTCAGCGTACATTCACAACCCATGGGGGATAGCGATGAAACGCTCCCTGACCGGCCTGGCGGCGATGGCCGCCGGCTCGCTGCTGACGTTAGCCACCGCCCAGGCCAATGATCCCGTCGTGGTCTCCTCCAAGATCGATACCGAGGGCTCGGTGCTCGGTCAGCTGATACTGCAGCGTCTCGAGCAGGGGGGGATCGAGACCCGCGACCGCCTGCAGCTCGGCGGTACCAGCATCGTGCGCGGTGCGCTGCTAGCGGACGAGGTCGATCTCTACCCGGAGTATACCGGCAACGGCGCCTTTTTCTTCGATATGGCCGACAGCGACGTGTGGCATGATGCCGAGCAGGCGCTGGCCACGGTGCGCGAACGCGATGCCGACAACGGCCTGGTGTGGCTCACGCCGGCGGATGCCAACAATACCTGGGCGATGAGCGTGCGCGGCGACCTGGCCCGTGAACACGGCCTGGCGACCCTGGAAGACCTGGCGACCTTTCTCGAGGAGGGCGGCGACTTCAAGTTTGCCGCCAGCGCCGAGTTCGTCGAGTCCGAGCAGGCGCTTCCGGCATTTCAGCGGGCCTACGGCTTCGAACTGACGTCGGATCAGCTCCTGGTGCTGTCGGGGGGGAACACCGCCGCGACCATGCGTGCGGCGGCTCAGCAGACCAGCGGGGTCAATGCGGCGATGACCTATGGCACCGACGGCGGTCTTGGGGCGCTGGACCTGGTGGTGTTGGAAGACACCCAAGGGGTGCAGCCGGTCTATCAGCCGGCCCCGGTGGTGCGCGAGTCCGTCCTCGAGGCCTATCCGCAGATTGAATCGTTGCTGGCGCCGGTGTTCCAGGCCCTGGATCTGGACACCCTCCAGCGGCTCAACGGTGAGGTGGCGGTCAATGGCCTGGACCCTCGCCAGGTGGCAGCGGACTTCCTCGCCGAGTTGGATGCGGCGGAGTAAGGCGTGACGGCAGAGCGACCCGCGTCTCCCAACTGGGTGCTGCTGAGCCTGATGCTGGCAGGGCTCTTGGCCTGGCTGCTGCTGGATGCGGTCAACGTGGCGCCCAACCGGATCGTGGCCGGCACCCCTTTTCGGGCCCACGACGTCATCGGCGGCTGGCTGGCGCTGCTGGCCTCGCTGCCGATGCTGGGGGTCATGGCGTTGGCCTGGCGACCCGATACCCGGCGCCTGCTCCTGGCGCTGGGTCTGGTTGTAGCGCTATTGGCGGCGCTGCCGCTATGGCTTGCGGTGGCGGTGTCGGCCCTGGTGGATCCATCGCTTCCCCAGGCGCGGCTGGGGATCGGCGCTTCCCCCTGGCTGCTGCTGTTTCTCTGGCTGCTGGTGCTGCTGGAGCTACGCACCCGACTGGGCTTGTCGCGTCTCCAGGGCTGGGCGCTGCTGCTGCCGGTCCTCGCGGCCTGGTGGTTGGCGCTTTCCAACTGGCTGGAGCCCTTGGCCCTGTACCGCGAATATCAGGGGCGTAGCGACCAGTTCATTGCCGCCATCGGCTACCATTTGGCGCTGGTGGGGGCCGCCGTGGGGGCGAGTCTGTTGCTGGGTGTCGCCCTGGCGCTGGCGATGCGTCGCCATGCCGGACTTCAGCGGGCCGGATTCGCGGTCCTCAACTTTCTGCAGACCATTCCCAGTCTGGCACTCTTCGGCCTGCTGCTGGCGCCGCTCGCCTGGTTCTCGGCACGAGTCGATTGGCTCTCGGCACTGGGCGTGAGCGGTATCGGCTGGGCGCCTGCCTGGTTGGCGCTGCTGGCCTACAGCCTGCTGCCCATGGTGCGCAATACCTTCGTGGCACTGGAAGGGGTGGATGCCGGGGTGATCGAATCGGCAAAGGGAATGGGCATGAGTCGCCAGCAGGTCTTCTGGCAGGTGCGCCTGCCCCTGGCCGTTCCGGTGATGCTGGAGGGGGTGCGAATTACCACGGTGCAGGCGATCGGGTTGACCGCGGTTGCCGCCTTGATCGGGGCCGGCGGGCTCGGCACCTTCATCTTTCAGGGGCTGGGGCAGGCGGCCATGGATCTGGTGCTGCTCGGCGCCCTGCCGATCATTGCTCTGGCGCTGCTGGCGGATGCGCTGTTCGGCGCCTTGACGGACTGGCTGCGCCCGGGAGGGGCGAGATGATCGAACTGTTCGATGTGACCAAGCGTTTCGGCGACGAGATCGCGGTGAATGGCATTTCGCTGCGGGTCGAGAAGGGCGAGCTCTGTGCGCTGGTGGGCACCTCCGGGTGTGGCAAGTCCACCACCCTGCGCATGATCAACCGCCTGATCGAGCACAGCGAAGGCGAGATTCATCTCGATGGCCAGCCGGTGAGAACCTTCAATGAGGAGATTCTGCGTCGCCGCATCGGCTATGTGATCCAGAGCACCGGGCTTTTCCCCCACTGGACGGTGGCGCGCAATATCGGTCTGGTGCCTCGGCTGCTCAAGTGGCCCAGGGAGCGAGTCCGTGCTCGCGTGGCGGAATTGATGGCGCTGCTGGGCTTGCCGACTGCGGAGTTCGCCGACAAGTATCCGCATCAGCTCTCCGGCGGCCAGGCGCAGCGGGTCGGCGTGGCCCGCGCGCTGGCCGCCGACCCGGAAATTCTGCTGATGGACGAGCCCTTCGGTGCCCTCGATCCCATCACCCGGGAATCCCTGCAGCAGGAACTTCGCGACCTGCAGGCGCGGCTGCACAAGACCATTGTCTTCGTCACCCATGACATGGACGAAGCCCTGGCCCTGGCGGATCGGCTGGTGGTGATGCATGAGGGGCGCATCGTTCAGCAGGGGCGGCCGATCGAGCTGCTACACGATCCCGTCGATGACTTCGTGGCGTCGCTGCTGGGCGGCGTGGAGCGCGGTCTCAAGGAAGCCGGCCTGACACGGGTCGGCGAGCGGATGCTGCCGCTGGGACCGCGCCTGCTGGCCAGCGAGCGGGTGGCGCAGACGGCGCCGCTGCGCGACGCCCTGTCGATGATGCTGTGGCACCGGGTCGACCGTCTGACGGTGGTGGATGACGACGACATCCCCATCGGCGAGCTGTCGCTGCGCCGGCTGGTCGGGGGGAGGCCGACGTGAGCATGACGACAGCGAGGGCGTCGGGGGTGCCGCCGTGGCGGTGGGCCATGCCGCTACTGTGGCTCGTCCTGCTGCTGGGGGCCACCCTGGGCATGGAGCAGCTGGACAGCCTGATGCGGCTGATCGAACCCGATAGCCGCGAGGTGATCTATCGACGTGACAGTTTTCTGACCCTGCTGGCACAGCATGTCATGGTGGTGACGGCGGCGTCGCTGCTGGCCATTGTGATCGGCATCGGTGCCTCTATTGCCGTGACGCGACCGGGCGGGCGCGATTTTCGCCCCCTGGTCGGCCAGCTCGCTTCCATCGGCCAGACCTTCCCGCCGGTAGCGGTGCTGGCACTGGCGGTGCCGGTGCTCGGCTTCGGTACCCTCCCCATCGTCATGGCGCTGCTGCTCTACGGGTTGCTGCCCATCGTGCGCAATACCCTGGCCGGTATCGAGGGCATCGATCCAGCCGTCCACGAGGCCGCCCGCGGCATGGGCATGACCCATGCGCAGATTCTGCGTCAGGTCGAACTGCCCCTGGCGGCACCGGTCATCCTGGCCGGCGTGCGCACCTCGGTGACCATCAACATCGCCACGGCCGCCATTGGTGCCACCGTGGGGGCCAGCAACCTGGGCGACCCGATCATTTCCGGTATCGTTAACGGCAACACCGCCTACGTGGTGCAGGGTGCCGTACTGATCGGCCTGCTGGCGATCAGCGTCGACAGCCTATTCGAGCGCCTGCAGCCGCGCCAGTTGCGTCGCTGAGCAAGAGGGCCCGGTCACGGTCGACAACCGCCCGGACAGGATAATCGTCAGCATTTCCTTCGTCGGGCAGCAAAATGGATGCGTTCGCCCGCATTTTACGTTAACGTCAACTGCGCTACGTTGGCTGAGCGCTGGAGCTAACCCCTGGCGTGCGGCTACAGTAACGTCAACACTGCCCTCACAAGGGGCGGTTTTTCCTCCTGCCACTACCCAAGGACCAGGATGATGACAACAACACAAGACACCCATTCGCTGGCCTTCATGACCGGCGACGAGCTGCACATTCCGACCTTTCGGCTCCTGCAGCAGGATGGCACCCTCTTTGAGGGGGCCGAGGCACCCGATCTGGACAAGGAGAAGGCGCTGCGCATCTACCGCGCCATGCTCGTCACCCGCGTCCTCGACGAGCGCATGCTGGCGGCTCAGCGCCAGGGGCGTCTCTCGTTCTACATGCAGTGTACCGGTGAAGAAGCGGCGGTCATCGGCGCCGCGGCGGCGCTAGATGACGCCGACATGATCATGGCGCAGTACCGCGAGCAGGGCGCCTTGGCCTATCGCGGCTTCACCTACGACGAGTTCATGAACCAGCTGTTCGGTAACGAACTCGACTACGGCAAGGGGCGCCAGATGCCGATCCACTACGGATCGCGCAAGCTCCACTACATGACCATCTCCTCGCCGCTGGCCACGCAGATTCCTCAGGCCGCCGGCTATGCCTATGGGCAGAAGCTGGCCGGTGAAGGGCTCTGCACCATCACCTTCTTCGGTGAAGGGGCGGCGTCGGAGGGCGATTTCCATGCCGCGCTCAACATGGCTTCGGTGCATAAGGCGCCGGTGATCTTCTTCTGTCGTAACAACGGCTATGCCATTTCCACGCCGGCCAGCGAGCAGTTTGCCGCCGACGGTATCGCCCCGCGCGCCTTCGGCTATCGGATGCACGTCATCCGGGTCGACGGCAACGATATCCTGGCGGTCTATCGGGCGACGCAGCAGGCCCGCGCCATCGCCGTGGAAAAGAATCAGCCGGTGCTGATCGAGGCGATGACCTATCGCCTGGCCGCCCACTCCTCCTCGGACGACCCCTCCGGCTACCGCTCGCGCAAGGAAGAAGAGGCGTGGCGCGAAAAGGATCCCATTCTGCGCATGCAGCGCTGGCTGATCGACCTGGGCTGGTGGAGCGAGGACGAGGAGAAGGCCCTTCAGGAGAGCCTGCGCCGTGAAGTGCTCGAGACCCTCAAGCGCGCCGAGAAGCGCCCACCCCCGCCTCTGGATAGCCTGGTCAGCGACGTCTATGCCGACGTGACGCCGGCGCTGCAGCGTCAGCTCGACCGCCTCAAGTCGCACATTCGCCGTCACCCGGAGGCCTATCCGAAGGGGGCGCGCTCACTGGACCCGGATGTCAGCGCAACGGCAGATGCCGACAAGAACAGCGGCGAGCAGGGAGGAGCCTGAAATGCCCAAGATGAACATGCTGCAGGCGATCAACAACGCCCTCGATATCGCCATGGCCGAGGATGAAAAGGTGCTCTGCTTCGGCGAGGACGTCGGGGTGTTCGGCGGGGTCTTCCGCGCCACCAGCCATCTTCAGGAGCGCTACGGCAAGTCCCGCTGCTTCAATACGCCGCTGGTCGAGCAGGGCATCATCGGCTTCGCCAACGGCCTGGCCGCCCAGGGCTCAGTGCCGGTGGCCGAGATCCAGTTTGCCGACTACATCTTTCCGGCCTTCGACCAGATCGTCAACGAAACGGCCAAGTTTCGCTTCCGCTCCGGGGATCTGTTCAACGTCGGCGGGCTGACCATCCGCACCCCCTATGGCGGCGGGATCTCCGGCGGGCTCTATCACTCGCAGTCGCCGGAGGCCTACTTCGCCCATACGCCGGGCCTGAAGGTCGTGGTGCCCCGCAACCCCTACCAGGCCAAGGGGCTGCTGCTCTCCGCAATCCGCGATCCCGACCCGGTCATCTACTTCGAACCCAAGCGGCTCTATCGCGCCTCCACCGGCGAGGTGCCGGAAGACGACTACCAGCTGCCGATCGGTGAGGCCGAGGTGACCAAGGAGGGCAGCGACATCACCGTGCTTGGCTGGGGCGCGCAGATGGAGCTGATCGAGAAGGCCGTGGAGATGGCCGAGAAAGTGGGGATCTCTTGCGAGATCATCGACCTGCGTACAATCCTGCCCTGGGACGAGGATACCGTGGTGGAGTCGGTGCTCAAGACCGGCCGGCTGCTGATCACTCACGAGGCGCCGCGCACCGGCGGTTTCGCCGGCGAGATTGCCGCCACCGTCCAGGAGCGCTGCTTCCTGTACCTGGAGTCGCCCATCGAACGGGTGACCGGCCTGGATACGCCCTTCCCGCTGACGCTGGAGAAGGAGTACATGCCGGATCCCCTCAAGATCTTCGAGGCCATTCGCGCCAGCGTGGAATTCTGACGTTCGATATCAGGACAGGAGATGCAAAATGAGTGACTTCATGCTGCCCGATATCGGCGAAGGTATCGTGGAATGCGAGATCGTCGACTGGCGAGTCGCCGAGGGCGATGTCATCGAGGAAGATCAGCCGGTGGTTGAGGTGATGACCGACAAGGCGCTGGTGGAGATCACCGCCCCCGAGGCGGGCCGTGTCACCAGGCTGTATGTGCCCAAGGGCGAGATCGCCAAGGTGCACGCGCCGCTGTTCGCCTATGAGGCGGAAGGCGGCGGCGAGGCTGCCCAATCGGCCGAGCCGCCGCGGCCCGTCGCTTCGGCCGCGGACGAAGTGGCGAGCCCGGCCGCCGAAGCCCCGGCGGTCTCTCGGGGCCCCGCGGAAGCGTCTGCGCCCGGTGCGGCGTCCAAGGATTTCATCCTGCCCGATATCGGCGAAGGGATCGTCGAGTGCGAGGTGGTCGAGTGGCGCGTGGCCGAGGGTGAGACGATCGAGGAGGATCAGCCGCTGGTCGATGTCATGACCGACAAGGCGCTGGTGGAGATCACCGCGCCGGAGGCCGGGCAGGTCACCAAGCTGTATGTGCCCAAGGGGGAGATCGCCCAGGTCCATGCGCCGCTGTTTGCTTATCTGCCGGCGCAGGCCGAACCGGTGAGCCAGCCGGCCCCCGCCGTGGCTGAGACGGCGAGCCCCGCCCCCAAGCCGGCGACTCCCGCCACGAGTCGTCCGGTGGCCAGCGGTGGACGCGGCCCCTACGGGCGGGTGCCGGCCAGTCCCGCCGTGCGCCGACTGGTGCGCGAGCACGGCGTCGCCCTGGAGGACGTGCCCGGCAGCGGCAAGGATGGCCGGGTGCTCAAGGAGGATGTGCTGCGCTACCTGGAGCAGGGCGCCCAGGCGCCGGCGCCGAGTGAAGGGGCGGCCGCTGCCGCACGCCAGGCAGAGCCGCAGGCGCCTGCCCAGGGCGAGGTTCGCGTCGAGCCCATTCGCGGCATGCGGGCGGTGATGGCCCGACGCATGGTGGAGTCCGCCAGCACCATCCCGCACTTCCAGTACGGCGAGGAGATCGACGTCACCGAGCTGCTGGCGCTGCGCCAGCGGCTCAAGCCCCAGGCCGAGTCGCAAGGCACCCGGCTGACGCTGATGCCGCTGTTCATGAAGGCCATGGCGCTGGCGGTGCAGGAGCATCCGATCCTCAATGCCCGGCTCAACGACGACGTCAGCGAGATCCACTACCTGCCGTCGTGCAACGTGGGCATGGCGGTGGATAGCCGGTCGGGCCTGCTGGTTCCCAACGTCAAGGGGGTTGAGCGCCGCACGCTGCTCGACGTGGCGCGCGAGGTCGAGCGACTGACCACCTCAGCGCGGGAAGGGCGGGTCGACCAGGCCGATCTCAAGGACGGTACCATCACCATCTCCAACATCGGCGCGCTGGGCGGTACCTATGCGGCCCCGATCATCAATGCCCCGGAGCTGGCCATTGTCGCCATCGGCAAGACGCAGTGGCTGCCGCGCTTCGACGACCGGGGCGAGGTCACCCGGCGGGCGATCATGACCGTGACCTGGGCCGGGGATCACCGGGTGATCGACGGCGGGACCATCGCGCGCTTCTGCAACGCCTGGAAGGGCTACCTGGAGGCCCCGGAGAGCATGCTGTTGCATCTGGGGTGACGCCGCCGTGGCCTGGCCGCTCCCTCCCGCCGCTGGCATGCTGGCGGGAGGGAGCGCGCCCGGACGCTCCCGTCGGGGCGATGCCCGACCGCTTACCCGCACCGATTCGGCAAGCCTTATGGTGAGCTTATGAGCCAGGCGCCCCTCCAGCAGTTCTATATCCCCGAAGAGCAGTCCATCTATCTGCTCAGCCACGACGATGCCCGCAAGCTCAAGGAGTGGGTGGCGCTGTGTCAGGCCCAGCTCGAGCAGCTGGGCTATCGTGATATCGCCCTGATCGGGAAGGGCGCCTATGGCTTCGTTTTCGCCGGCGTCACGGCGCTAGGGGCGGAGTACGTTTTCAAGTTCACCCGGGTCAACCTGCCCCAGCACCTCCAGGACCGCCTCGAGGAGGAGGCCTTCATGCTGGAGCAGGTCGTCCATCCCCGGGTGCCTCGGCTGATCGTCTTCCAGCGGGTGCGCAACCAGTCGATCCTGGTGATGGAGCGGGCCCCGGGTCTCAACCTGGAAGAGGTCTCCCTGCGCGAGGGGCGACTGTCGCCCCGGCTGGTGGTGCGTATCGCCGACCAGCTCGCCGATATTCTGCGCACTCTGCGCATGGAGTCCGGGCCGGCGGGCAAGCCCATCGTGCATGGCGACATCAAGCCCTCCAACCTGGTGTTCGATGCCGCCAACGAGGCCGTTGCCCTGATCGACTGGGGCTCCTCGGTGTTCGCCCAGCTGGATGCTAACCAGCAGTTCGTGGCCTCCAACGTCATGGAACTGATGTCGGACAACCTGCAGCAGACCAATGCGCGCCTGGGGGATGTCTACTTCATCGGCGAGGAGCAGTTGAACGGCGCCTTGTCGTCACCGCGTTTCGATGAGCAGGGCGCCGCCGGCACGCTCTATGCGCTCGCTTCGGCTCAGTCGTGCCGTTTCGGGCATCGGGCGATTCCGGCCACCTCGCTGGGCCTGCCCATGGAGTTCGCACGCATGCTCGATGGCATGCTCGATCCCGACCCGCGCATCCGCATGAAGGCGGGAGACCACTTCGTCAGCGAGATGCCGAGGCTGGCGCGGCTGGTGATGATCGACCTGCCCGAGCCCGCGGAGACGCCCCTGGTGCCTGCCTGGGTGCGTCCCTCGAGCCGTGAGATCGACACCGTGGTGTACAGCTCGCGCAAGGCCTTCCTGCGCGAGGAGGGCGGCAAGGAAACCCTGAGCGACGTCAACGATGTCCAACTCGACCGTTACTACAAGAACTTCATGCAGGGCATGGGGGAAACCGAAAAGGCCTTCCTAGCGGCGGTGAGCCGCCTGGGCCAGTATCCGGTGGTGGGCGGGTTGGCGGTGCGCTGGGAGGTCGACGGCGTCTATATCGATACCTCGCTGAGCCTGCATGACCCGTCACTCAAGCCGGCCTTCGTGGCGGCGGTGAACAATATGGTCAACCTGGCGCGGGCCATCTACCGCCAGGGGATCTTCAAGAGCTGCCTGTTCAATGCCCGCGATACCCTGCACCTGGATCGCGAGGCGCCCACGGAGCCCTTCGTGGTGACTCCCGGGATGCGGCTGCGTTACGAGGTTAGCGCCGTGCCCGAGCTGGAAGATCGCTCAAGGCTGCATAGCTACTTCGAGGATGGCCCAGACCCGGAGGAGTTCCTGGTGCTGCCAGAGGCGATCATCGCCTCCCTCGAGGCCCTCAACGAGATCCACCATACCGGGATGATCATCTTCGAGTCGCTACCCCAGCACCTCAAGATTCACAGCTACTATCGGCTGCTCGACCCCTCCCGGGAAGCCGAGTTCCGCCGACGGCTCGACGACATCTTGGCCGCCGTGGGGCTGATCGAGGGACTCGGCGTGTCCGGGTTCATGAAGATGCCCTACAAGGACACCCGTTTCTTCGCCCATACGGAGCGCCAGCCAGAGCGCTACTATCCGCGCGACCCGCGGTCGGCGCAGCGCGATAACGTCTGAAAACTGCCGTCCCGGTTCATCGGTTCATGGCTTGCGGCAAGTAGAGCGCGATTTCCGGGAAGGCGTGCAGCAGGGCGATCGACAGCAGCATTAGCAGAAAGAAGGGCAAGGTGGCCTTGGTAATGGTCACGATATCCTTGCCGGTCAGCCCCTGGATAACGAACAGGTTGAATCCCACCGGCGGGGTGATCTGAGACATCTCCACCACCACCACGAGATAGATGCCAAACCAGATCAGGTCGAAGCCCGCGGCGCTGACCACCGGCATGATGATCGCCGTGACCAGCAGGATCAGCGAAATTCCGTCCAGAAAGCAGCCCATAATCAGCAGCAGCAGGGTCAAGGCGACCAGCAGCATGGTCGGCGAGAGACCCATCTCGCCGATTGCCCGGGCCAGCTGCATGGGCACCTGGGTAAAGCCCATCGCCGAGGTAAGAAACGAAGCGCCGGCGATGATGAAGGCGATCATGCAGGCGGTGCGTATGGCGGCGAACAGCGATGCCTTGAAGGTTGCCAGCCCGAATTCGCCGTTCCAACGGGCGATGAGGATCGAAAGCACCACCCCTACGGCGGCCGCTTCGGTGGGAGAGGCAAGCCCGCCATAGATCGAGAAGATGATGCCGCCGATCAGGGCCAGAATCGGCAGCAGCGACCAGGTTTGGCGCAGCTTGTCGAACAGCTTCAGGGAGGATTCATCCGCCCCGGTAAGGCCCGCGCGGTTACCCTTGATCAACGCCCAGAGCACTAGGTAGCTCATGAACAGCCCGAGGATTAAAAGACCGGGCCCGATGCCGGCCATGAACAGTCGCGAGATCGACTGCTCGGTGACCACCCCGTAGACGATCAGCACGATGGAGGGAGGGATCAGCAGGCCCAGGGTCGAGGCGCTGGCCAGGGTGCCGATGGCCATCTGTGGGTCATAGCCCCGGCGCTCCAGTTCGGGCAGCGTCATCTTGCCCACCGTGGCGCAGGTGGCCGCCGAGGAGCCACAGACGGCGGCGAACATGCCGCTGCCGATCACATTGGTGTGAAGCAGCCGCCCGGGGAGGCGATTGAGCCACGGGGACAAGCCGCGAAACATGTTGTCGGCAAGCCCCGAACGAAACAGGATCTCGCCCATCCAGATGAACATCGGCAGGGCGGTCAAATCCCAGCCATAGCTGGCCCCCCAGAAGTCTGAGGCCAGGATCGGTCCCGGTGCGAAAGGGCTGAAGAACGCCAGCGCAATCCAGGCGGTGCCGATCAGCGCAAAGGCGATCCATACGCCGCTACCGAGCAGCACCGCCAGGGTAAGGATGGTGGCCAGGCTGAGTATGAGCACGTCAGGTCTCCCAAAGCGGATCGGCGGCGATCATGGTTGGTGACTATCGTCAGTGGCTTCGCGAAAGCTCGCGGGATCGCGTAGGGCAATACGCAGCGTCATCAGCAGTGCTTCGGCCAGGGCCAGGCATAGCAGGCCAACGCCGGTTGCCAGCACGGCCTGGGGGATCCATAGCGGGATCGACAGGAAGCCGGAGGAGACATCTCGGAAGTGCAGGCTTTCCCCTATCAGTGTGATCAGGCCATGGCCCAGCAGCAGGCTGATCGTCAGCGCCACGATCAGGCCGAACACTTCGAACCAGACCCGCACTCTAGCGGGTAGGCGTGTTATCAGCAGGGTCACGCGAATATGGGCATGGTGCACGAAGGTATAGGCCAACCCCAGAAAGGTGGCGCCGACCAGCAGGTATGAGGCGATTTCTGAAACGCCCGTGATGCTCAGTCCTAGCCGACGCAGGCCCACCAGCACCAGCAGCGCATCGAGGACCCGAAAGGAGACCTGAATGGCCACCAGCGTGCAGATCGTCACCATGCAGGCCGCCGCCCCCCAGGCGCCGAGGCGGTAGAGCAGCGCAAGCTTGAAATTCATGTGGGAGCTCCTGACTCCAGGGCAGGACTAAACCGACGTGATCGACGCAGGTGAGCCGGCAGGGTGTCCGGGCCATCAAGCGCGCGACGCCATTGAGAGTGCAGGGAACAGACGCGGTGCGTCGCACCGCGTCCCGGTCTGGTCAGTCATCGAGGCTTGAACGATAGGCCTCGAGCAGTGCCAGGGCCTCATCGCTGGCTCGCTCCTGCCAGGAGGCGAACAGCTGGTCGCCCGCGGCCTGCAAGGCGTCTGCCACCTCGTCATCAGGTGTTGCGACCGTTACGCCGTTGTCTTGGAGCGCCTGGAGGCTCGCTTCATTGTTATCACGACTCATCTGCCAGCCCCGTTCCTCGGCACGTGCGGCCGCGTCGAGCAGCGCCTGCTGTGTTGTTTCATCGAGACGATCGAATGCACGCTGGTTGATGAATACGATGTTCTTGGGCAGCCAAAGATTGGCGTCAGTATAGTGCGAAATGTAATCCCAGGCGGTCATTGCATTGCCGGTGGCGCTCGAGGTGATCATGGCATCCACGCGGCCGGTACTGAACGCCGTGGGAATGTCCGACTCCTCGGTTTCGGTTGGGTTTCCGCCTAGATTCTGTACGAAACGTTGCGTATTGATGTTGGGGGCCCGCACCCTAAGGCCTTCGAACTGATCTTCACTCTCCAGCGCGAAGTCAGTGTAGATCCCCTGGGCGGGCCAGGCCACGGCATAGAGCGGCATCAGTCCTTCGTCGGCAAACAGCTCCGTGATCATGGGCTTGGTGGTTTGCCACAGAGCAAAGGCTTCCTCGTAGCTGCCGGCAACCCCGGGGAGGGTATCGATCTCGAAGATTGGGTCCTCGTTGGACAGCACCGAGAGGAAAATCTCGCCGGCATCGATGGTGCCACGGCGCACCGAGGGCTTGATCTCCCCATGTGCCACCAGCGAACCGCCGCTGTGTACGTTGATGCGAAGTTCACCATCGGTGGCCTCGGCCACGTCCTCAGCGAACTGCTTGACGTTCTGGGTGTGAAAGCTGGCATCGCCGTAGGGGGTGGCCATGTTCCATTCCATGGCCTGAGCGCTGGTGGCTGCGGCCAGGCCGGCCACTAGCAGCAGCGGGGTGACGTTGTGCTTGGTCATGAGCTCGGACCTCTTGTGGGATTTGATTGTGGGTCTTGAGGGTCATGCATTGCCCTGTGCCAACTCCCTGGCACCATTTGGGCATCTTGCTCGGTGGGTTCGACTTGTTGCGCCGCGTTTCAAGTCTTCTTGAACAGTTGGGCGTCGCGATCCTTGAAGGCCTTGAACTCCAGCGCATTGCCGGAGGGGTCGTAGAAAAACATGGTGGCCTGTTCGCCGGGTTCCCCTTGGAAACGAATATAGGGCTCGATTTCGAATCGCATGCCGTGATTGCGGAGTTTCTCGGCCAGCGCTTCCCATGCCTTCATTTCTAAGACCACTCCAAAGTGAGGGACTGGTACGCCGTGGCCGTCTACCGGGTTCTTGTGGCTGCTGACCGGCTGCTCCTTGAGTGCAGGGTTCAGGTGGCAGACGAATTGATGACCATATAGATCGAAATCGACCCAGCTGTCCGAAGAGCGTCCCTCGGGGCAGCCGAGAAAACGGCCGTAGAAGTCACGTGCTTCATCGATGTCGCGCACCTGGACGGCCAGGTGGAAGGGATCGGTAACGGCCATGGTGCCTCCTGAGTCAGGCTATTGTGTTGGTTATTGACCTTTCCCAGTGATAATCCCCGAATAGGCTGCCGTCAACCGCTTGTTCAGGCCAGCCCCCGCATGCCGGAGCGATAGTTCCGCCAAAACGGTTGTCGCCGGGCGGGCGTGATCCATTATAGTGGTTGGACGGGATGGATCATCCCGCCGACCGTTACCCCATCAGGAGTCGTCATGGCCATTCCCCTGCTGAATTGTGACATGGGCGAGAGTTTCGGTAGCTGGACCATGGGGCTGGATGCCGAGGTGATGCCCTACGTGGACTGCGCCAATATCGCCTGTGGCTTTCATGCCTCCGATCCCCATATCATGCGGCACACCGTCTCCCTGGCGACCCGACACGGGGTGCGGATTGGTGCCCACCCGGCCTATCCGGATCTGATGGGATTCGGCCGTCGCTCCATGGCCTGCTCGCCGCAGGAGGTCGAGGATCTGGTGCTTTACCAGGTGGGGGCCCTGGCGGGCATCTGTCAGGCGGAAGGCACACTCCTGCATTATGTCAAACCCCACGGGGCCCTCTATAACGACATGGCCCGGAATCCGTCGCTACTGCGTGCGGTCATGGCGGCGGTGCGTGCCTATGATGCCACCCTGCCGCTGATGGTCATGGCCACCGCCGACCCTGAGCCCTACCGGTCGCTGGCCGACGAGATGGGAATCACCCTGTGGTTCGAGACCTTCGCCGACCGCGCCTATGATGCCGAAGGACACTTAGTGTCACGGCGGTTGCCGGGCGCGGTGCATCATGATCAGGCGGCTATCGTGGCCCAGGCCGTGACATTGGCCCGTGGGGAGACCCTGACGGCCAGCGATGGCACCGAGCTTAACCTGCCCTGCGATACACTATGCGTGCACGGTGACAACCCCGAATCGGTGGCCGCCGTGAGAGCCATACGCCGTGCCCTTAGCGAGCTCGATAGCTGAGAGCTGGCACGCGGTCGCCATCAGGCGCCAAGCCCGCTTTCCCGGAGTACCTGGTCGAGGGTCGGAGTGTCGCCCGTGTTGGGCCGCTTGTCGGCACCCTCGACGAGCAGCTGGCTTTCGAAGTCGGCCAGACCGGCGGCGATGCAGCGTTCGATGAGCACGGATTTGCTCATGCCGGACTGCTGGCAGAGCCGTTCGAGGCGGGCTTCGACGTCGTGAGATAAACGCAGCAGATGTGGCATGTGGTGATCTCCCTGGCGCGGCCTCCTGGGCAGCCCGTCAGCGGGGGCAAGAGACGCTGGCTATGCAATCAAGATAAAACGCATGTTTGAGTTTGTCACCTTTTGAGTCTGCCTGACGCCGGTGACAGTGCGATGACGGGGCGCGCCTTGACCTGCTGCACGGGTGTGAGAGGATGCCGCATCAAGCCTCTGCTGCCGGGACGACCCGGTAAGCGCTGCCGCCATCGGGGACGACCCCGCTCAAACAGAGTGCCAACACATGAACATGGCGTGGATGCTGCTCGTCGTCGCCGGTCTGCTGGAAGTCGCCTGGGCGTTGGGTCTGAAGGCCAGCCACGGGTTCACTCGCCCACTTCCCTCGATCCTGACGCTGATGGCCATGGTGGCCAGCTTCTATCTGCTGGCCCAGGCCATGAAGGTGCTGCCGGTGGGCACGGCCTACGCGGTCTGGGTTGGCATCGGGGCGGTGGGGACGGTGCTGCTTGGCATCCTGATCTATGGCGATAGCGCCTCGCCGCTGCGCCTGCTCAGCCTGGTGCTGATCCTGGCCGGGCTGGTGGGCCTCAAGCTGGCCGGCTGATCAGGCTAGCCCCTGGCGCTGCATGACCTCGGTGATGATGGGCACCGGGGTCATCAGATGCTCGCGCATCATGGTGGAGGCTCGGTCGGCTTGGCGCTGAAGAATGACCTCGACCAGGGCGGCGTGCTCCTGGCGCTTGCGTTCCAGCGCGGCCTCGGAGAACACGGTCTCGCGTAGCCAGAGATGGCGGTAGCGCTCGACCTGGTCGAACAGACCTTCACGCACCTGTAGCAGGTTCGGGGAATTGCAGCCGCTGGCGATGGCGGTGTGAAACGCCTTGTGGCGGGTATCCCAGACCTCGAGAAGCTCGTCGGGAGTGTTCACCTCCATCACCTTGGCCAGGGTGTGGGCCTTGGCCAGGATATCGGCCTCCCAGCCATCGTCGCCACGCTCGATGGCGAGTCGCAGGATCAGTCCTTCGAGCTGAGCCCGGGCGTCATAGAGGTCGTGGAGTTCGGCCAGCGACATGGGGGCAACGCGATAGCCGCGCTGGCTGATGGCTACCACCAGGCGCTCGGCCACCAGCTGCGAGAGCGCTTCGCGCAGCGGGCCGATGCCCAGATCGTATCGTTCCTTGAGTCCGCTCATCAGCAGTTTCTCGCCCGGCTGGAAGACGCCGCGGATGATGTCGTGCTTCAGGCAGCGGTAGGCCGTGATGCCCAGGTTCTGGCGGGGGGGATGTCCATGGTCGGTATTCCTTCAATTTACCGAGCATGATAACGAATTGTGGGGTGTCCCGGTAACCGTCGATGTTGCCACAGGACTTCGATTCTCTTGAATCGGGTGGATATTTCTCTCTTGCACTAGCCGCCTGTCGGATTTGACCGATCGTCGCGAGAAGGCTCGGCTTGGCGTTAAGTCCGACAGGCGGCTAGGGATATTGGCGGGCCTCGTTCAGTGTCCAGTCCACCAGTTCCCGGGCGAGGCGATCGGCGGCGATCCCCAGGGCCTCGACGACCTCGCCAATCTCGGTGCTGTCGGCGACTTGCCGCTGGGAAAAGCGCTGGCTCGCCAGCAGTCGCTGCGAGCGTGTCTCGACGAGTCGGACGTCGAGGGTCACCACCGCTTCGGGCAGGTCGGCTTCGTATTCGCTTTGGAAGGCGCGCAGGTCGCTGGCTAGGGTCAGATCGCTGGAAAGGGATGACGCCCCGTGGGTAAGGCGTGACAGCCGGCCATCCTCGCGAAAGCCATCCAGCAGGCGGTCGCGCAGCAAGACGGGCGCGTCATCGGCCCAGCGGACGCCCTGATAGACGCTGGGCCGGTGGGGTTCGGGCAGGACCACGATCCGCGTACCGTCGAGCAAACGTCCGGCCTGCGGGGTGACTAGGTGCAGGGTCATTTCGGCAACGGTGCCGTCTGAAGCGCCGGCGGACAGTGGCTCGGCGGGTAGGGTATAGAGGCTGGCCGGCTCTCGGGTCGGTACCAGATTGCAGGCAGCGAGCAGCGAAGCCGTGAGCAGCAGCGAGGCGATGGCCAGTGGTTTCATCGGGACGGTTCCTTCACGGCGAGAATTCCTCGATGCCGTCGCGGCCCATCAGGAAATCGGCGGGGCTCTCTTCGAGACGGCGAACGATACGGTTCAGGGTGCCCAGGGTGCGGCGCAGCTCCGCGGAGGCCGGCCCCAGCCCCTGAATGCCCTGCATGCCGCTCTCCAGGGCGCCCTGATGATCGGCCAGCAGCGATTCGAGGCGTCGGGCGGTGCGCGCGAGGCTCTCGGTGGTTTCGCGGGCGCCGAGGACGATACGCTCTCCCTGGCCCTCGAGCAGGCTGCCGGTCTGGCGAGTCAGCTCGCCAAGCTCGCCGATGGCCTGGATCGCTTCGTCGAGGAGGGCATCGAGCTGCTCCATCAGCTGTGAGGATCCGCCCCCCAGCGCCGCCAGCTGGGCGCTGGTGCGTTCGAGGTTGGCGATGATCCGGGTCACGTTGGCGGTGTTCTCATCCGAGAGCAGTGCATCCAGGCCGGCCAGCACGCTGTTGACGTTGGCAAGAATCTCCTCGCTGTCGTCGAGCAGGGCGGAGATCGGCGACGGGTCGGCCACGATGCGCGGCGGCCTGTCTCCCTCGGCGAGCAGAGGAGGACTCTCCGGGGTGCCGCCGTGCAGCTGGATGGACATGCTGCCGGTGATATTGGCTAGCGCCAAGCGCGCCCGCGTGTCCTGCTTGATGGGCACGTGGCGCTGGACCCGAATACGGACCAGCACGTTGCGAGGGTCGGTCGGGTCGAGTCGCAGGTCGGTGACATCGCCGACGCGCACGCCGCTGTACTCCACCACGTTGCCGACGCTCAGCCCGCTTACCGAGCGATCGAAAAATACCTCGTAGTGGACGAAATCCCGGTCGGCGGTGCCTTGCCCCAGCCAGACGGCAAACAGCACCCCGCCGGCGGCGGCCAGCACGGTAAACAAGCCGATGATGACGTGGTGGGCACGGGTTTCCATGGGGGTCACTCCTGTCGCTGCGCGGCCTGGCTGGCTGCCCGTCCCCGGGGGCCATGAAAGTAATCGCGGATCCACGGGTCATCAGTGGCCTCGACCACCGCGAGGCGGTCGGCAACCCGTACCCGTCGGTTCGACAGCACCGCCACCCTGTCGCAGGTGCTGTACAGCGTATCGAGATCGTGGGTGACAAGAAAGACGCTGAGCCCGAGGGCGTCGCGCAGGGTCTGCAGCAAGCGGTCGAAGGCGGCGGCCCCGATGGGGTCCAGGCCGGCCGTCGGCTCGTCGAGGAACAGCACCTCAGGATCCATGGCCAGAGCGCGGGCCAGGGCCGCACGCTTGACCATCCCGCCAGACAAGGCGTCCGGGGCGAGCCGGGCCGCCTGGGGGGAAAGGCCGACCAGGGCCAATTTGACCCGGGCCAGATGCTCGGCATCGAGGCGGGTGAGTCCGCCATGTTCGATCAGCGGCAGGGCCACGTTCTCCTGAAGGTTGAGCGAGGTGAACAGGGCGCCGCGCTGGAACAGCACGCCGAAGCGGCGCTCCACGCGTGATCGCTGAGCGGCCGAAAGGCGCTGCAGATCCTCGCCGAGTACCCGAATCGTGCCGGCATCGGGGCGCTTGAGTCCGACGATGCTGCGCAGCAGGACCGACTTGCCGGTGCCCGAGCCACCGACCACGCCGAGTATCTCGCCCCGGTAAATGTCCAGGTCCAGGTTCTCGTGAACGCAGTGGGTACCGAAGCGGTTGACCAGATCGCGCACCTCGATGACCGCCTCGTTGTCGTCGCTCACCAGCCCATCTCCATGAAAAAGAGCGCCGCCAGGGCATCCAGCAGGATCACCATGAAGATCGACTGCACCACGCTGGAGGTGGTGTGCTCCCCGACTGACTGGGCGCTGCCGGCGGCCTTGAAGCCCTCCAGGCAGCCGATCACCGCGATCAGAAAAGCGAACAGCGGCGCCTTGGCGAGGCCGACCAGGAAGTGGGTGAGCGGGATATCGCGCTGCAGGATGGCCAGGAACTGTGCCAGGGGGATCTCCAGGGCCAGGCTGCATACCAGGGCACCGCCCAGCATGCCGCTGAGCATCCCGATCAGGGTCAGGATCGGCAGGCTGACCATCATGGCCAGCACGCGGGGTAACACCAGCAGTTCCACCGGACTCAGCCCCAGGGTACGGATGGCATCGAGTTCCTCGTTCGCTTTCATAGCGCCGATTTGGGCGGTAAAGGCGCTCGCGGTGCGCCCTGCCAGCAGAATGGCCGCCAGCAGCACGCCGAATTCGCGCAGGAAGGAGTAGGCCACCAGGTTGACCGTGTAAATGGTAGCCCCGAAGTCGCGCAGCACGGTGGCGCCGAGAAAGGCCACCACGGCCCCGACCAGGAAGGTCAGCAGCGCCACGATGGGAATGGCGTTGAGGCCCGTCTGATGCAGCTGGGCCACCAGCGCGGTGATGCGCCAGCGGCGCGGGCGCAGCAGGCTGCCCATCAGACTGGCCAGGGTGACGCCGATGAAGCCGATCAGCTGAAGCTGCTGTTGCCAAAGGCCCTCGACCTGTCGGCCGAGATCGGCCAGGGCAGCCAGCGGTGGGAAGACCGACGGCGGGGCAGTGTCCAGCGGCTCGCGCATGGCCTCGGCGACTGCCACCAGCAGCGCCTGCTGGGCGGCGGGCAGCGTCGGGGCCCAGTCGTCCACTCGACGCACCCGCTGCGCCCCGAGCAATTCGACCAGCAGCACGGCGCCGGAGGTGTCGAGTCGGCCAAGCGCCGTCAGATCCAGCGTCTCGGCGGAGGCTGCCGCGGCCACCTCTTGTCTCAGCCGCGGGTGGTGGGGCAGCGTCCAGTCGCCGACGGCACACAGCGTATCGCCACGCTGTTCAAGAGTGCCGGCATCTGTCGTCGTACGGGTCATCGCGTCACCCCTCTCTCCCTGAAGGCGGCCGCCATGGCAAGGCATGTGCCGGCCACTATAGCGTCATGTGTCATCACGTGACAGCTCGTGCCAGGCCGCATAGGTGCTGAGAAACACCCGGCCGGTCATGTCATCGAGGAAATCGCTGCGCTTGAGCCGGTCCATCACCGGCCCCTTGACCTCGGCCAGATGAAGGGTGACACCGGAGTCCTTGAGCCGTGCATTGATGGCATCGAGGCTCTCCAGCGCCGAGGCGTCGATCAGGTTCACCGCCGAGCAGATCAGCACCACGTGCTCCAGCGCGGGACGGCTGGCGACCAGGGCATAGACGGTGTCCTCCAGGTAGCGGGCGTTGGCGAAGTAGAGGCTTTCGTCGATGCGCAGCAGCGCCACATGGCTGGCGCTTTCGGTGTCGTGGCGCTCGATGTTACGAAAGTGTTCGGTGCCCGGAATGCGACCGACCAGGGCGCTGTGGGGGCGGCTGGTGCGATACAGGAAGAGCCCGATGGAGAGCAGCACCCCGGCGATGATGCCGGCTTCGACCCCTTCGACCAGGGTCAGGATGATGGTTACCGCCATGGCCGAGAAATCACTCTTGGAGTAGCGCCAAGTCTGGCGAATCATGGGGATGTCGACGAGGGTCAGCACCGCAACGCTAATCGTGGCAGCCAGGGTGGCGATCGGCAGGTAGTAGAGCAGCGGCGTCAGGGCGAGAGTGACGACGGCGATGCCGAGTGCGGCGAACAGGCCCGCCATCGGGGTCTGGGCACCGGCATCGAAGTTGATGACCGTCCGCGACAGCCCGCCGGTGACCGGCATGCCCGCGGAGAAGGCGGCGGCGATGTTGGAGCCCCCCAGGGCGACCAGCTCCTGGTTGGGTGAGATGCGCTGGCGCCGCTTGGCGGCCAGCATCTGGCCCATGGAGACCGACTCGACGAAGCCCACCACGCTGATCAGCAGCGCCGGGACCAGCAGCGCCTGCCACAGGGATCTCTCGAAACCGGGCAGGGTAAAGGGGGGCAGCCCGCGCGGGATGTCGCCGATCACCGCCACGCCCCGCTGGTCAAGGGCAAGCCACCAGGCAAGCAGGGTGGTGACCGCCACGGCGAGCACCGGCCCCGCCCTGGCCAGCAGCGCTGCGATCTCACCGGGGAGCCCGAGTCGCTGCAGTGCGCTCTTGCCTCGACGACGCACCCAGACCAGAAAGACCAGGGTGCCGGCCCCGATGGCCAGCGTCGGCCAGTGGGTCTGGTCGAGGTTGCCGGCGAGGCTCAAGCTGAGGCTGGCCACCGTATAGCCGCTGGCGTCCACTCCCAGTAGGTGGGCCGCTTGACTGGCGGCGATCAGGAGGCCCGAGGCCGAGAGGAAGCCGGCGATCACCGGATGGCTCAGGAAATTGGTGAAAAAACCCAGGCGCAGCAGGCCCATCAGGGTGAGCATCCCCCCGGAAAGCAGCGACAGCACCAGCGCCGCCTGGAGGTACTCGGGGGTGCCCGGGGTGGCTACCCCCGCCAGGGCAGCGCCGGTCATCAGGGCGATGATCGCCACCGGTCCCACGGCCAGGGTGCTGCTGGTGCCCAGCAGGGTATAGGCCAGCAGCGGCAGGATGCTGGCATAGAGGCCGACCACCGCGGGCAGGCCGGCGAGGATGGCATAGGCCAGCGACTGCGGAATCACCATCACGGTGACGATGACGCCGGCCAGCAGGTCGGCGCCGCACAGCCGGCGATTGTAGTGGGGCAGCCAGGTAAGAATGGGCAGGTAGCGCTTGAGCATTCGGTCTCGTCGTCGGGAGAGGGGAAGGCGAGCAACACGGTATCCGACGAGACTAAACGATATTGGTGCCCGGGTTGAGTGTTGGGTAGCATCGGCTGACACATCCGACGCACAAGGACACGCCATGAAACTCGAGACCCTCGCGCTGCACCACGGCTATCAGCATGACAATCAGAATGCCGTGGCGGTGCCGATCCATCAGACCACCTCCTTCGCCTTCGACAATGCCCAGCACGCCGCCGATCTCTTCGATCTCAAGGTCGAGGGCAATATCTACTCGCGGATCATGAACCCCACCTGCGCCGTGCTGGAGCAGCGCCTGGCGGCGCTGGAGGGTGGCATCGCCGGCCTGGCGGTGGCCTCGGGCATGGCGGCGATCACCTACGCGATCCAGACCATCGCCGAAGCCGGCGACAACATCGTCTCGATGAGCGAACTCTACGGGGGCACTTACAACCTGTTCGCCCATACCCTGCCGCGTCAGGGCATCGAGGTCCGCTTCGCCGACAAGGACGATTTCGCCGGCATCGAGTCGCTGATCGATGCGCGCACCAAGGCGGTGTTCTGCGAGAGCGTCGGCAACCCCTCCGGCAGCGTGGTCGACATGGCCAGGCTCGCCGAGGTGGCGCATCGCCACGGGGTGCCGGTGATCGTCGACAATACCGTGCCGACGCCCTTCCTGTGGCGCCCCATCGAGCAGGGGGCCGACATCGTGGTGCACTCCGGCACCAAGTACATCGGCGGCCACGGCACCACCGTAGGCGGGGTGATCATCGACTCCGGCAAGTTTCCCTGGGCCGAGCATGCCGAGCGCTTCCCGCTGCTCAACGAGCCTGACGTCTCCTATCACGGGGTGAGCTATACTCGGGACGTGGGCGAGGCGGCCTTCATCGCCCGGGCCCGGGTGGTGCCGTTGCGCAACATGGGCGCGGCGCTCTCGGCTCAGGCGGCCTGGAACCTGCTGCAGGGGCTGGAGACGCTGTCGCTGCGTATCGAGCGTATCTGCGACAATGCCCTGGCAGTGGCCCGCCATCTCGAGGCGCATCCGCTGGTTACCTGGGTCCAGTATGCCGGCCTGCCGGGCCACAAGGACCACGGCCTGGCCCATGAGTACATGGGCGGCCGGGCCTCGGGGATTCTCAGCTTCGGCATCCAAGGCGGACGCGAGGCCGGCGCCCGCTTCTACGACTCACTGGGCCTGATCCTTCGTCTGGTCAACATCGGCGACGCCAAGACCTGCTCGTCGATTCCCGCATCCACCACCCACCGCCAGCTCAACGACGAGGAGCTCAAGGCCGCCGGTGTCACCCCCGACATGGTGCGTCTCTCCATCGGCATCGAGCATGTCGACGATATCATCGCCGACCTGGACCAGGCGCTGGCCGCCAGTCAGTCCTGAGCCGCCACGGCGAGTGCCTGCACTGCCGACCGAGCGGGCGGCAGTGCGGCGTGACGCTATCGGCATGGCGTGAGCTGACTTGAGTCAGGCTTTAGTCTGTCAGTCGAAAGAACAACACAGCATGGCATGCCAAGGCGGTAAGCTGCTTCCCACATCAATAACAACGAGGGGAGTCGCTATGCGGATGCTGATGTGGCTAGCGGGTGCGGTGCTACTCGCCGCCGGGCTCGTGGTCTTGAGTCGGGGAGCCGAGGTGGGCCTGGGGATTGCCGCTGCTGGCCTCGCTAGCGGCGCGCTGGCCGGGGCGCTGTTCGCGCTGTCAGGCGCGGTTGGCGTGTTTCGGTCTGGCCCCGAGGCCCTGGAGGCGGGGCGGCTAAGCGCTTGGCTGCCTCCGACCCGAGATTACCTGTCGCTGCGTCGCATGGCCCACGGCTTGATTGACCGGGCCAGTAATACCGCCATTGCGTCTGCCGAGGTGTCGCACCACGCCGATCAGATGGATCAGCGTCTGGACCGTCAGGAAGCCGTGGTTGGGGAAGCGTCCTCGAGCATGACGGCCATCACCTCGGCCATCGAGCAGGTCGCCGCCAGCGCCGCCAACGTCGCCACCTTGGCCAGCCGATCTCGTGACGCAGGTCATGCCAGCCGCGAATCGCTGTCCCAGGTGATCGAGGAGATGCAGTCACTGGCGGAACGCTCTGAGGAGGCGCTGGGGCTACTCAACGCGCTCAGCGAGAAGGCCGATAGCGTCCGTCATGTGACCTCGCTGATCGAGGAGATCGCCGAACAGACCAATCTGCTGTCGCTGAACGCCTCTATCGAGGCGGCGCGTGCCGGCGAGCATGGCCGCGGTTTCGCCGTGGTCGCAGGCGAGGTACGCCAGCTGGCCGGCCGCACCGCGGATGCGACCCGTAACGTGGAGGCGCTGGTGGGCGATATCGGCGACAGCAGCCATCGCGTGGTGGACACAATCGGCCACCTGATGCAGCGGGTCGGGGACCGGGCGAAGGAGATGCACGGCGTCGGGGAGCAGCTCTCCTCGATCACCGGCGACTTCGACCAGGTCGAGAGCGAGATTCGCTCGATTGCCGACGCCATGGACGACACCAACCGACACACCCAGCGTGTCGCCGGCACCCTCTCTACGCTGAAGACGGAAACCGAAGAAGGCAATCGCGACATGCACGGCCTTGCCTGCCAGGCCCGCGCGCTGATGGAGGCGGCAGAGGCCGTGGACGGCGCCTTGGCCCAGCAGCGCCTAGAGGGGCGTCACCAGCAGGCGCTTCTGGCGGCCCGTCGTGCCGCCGAGCGGGTCGGCAAGCTGCTTGAAGAGGCTCTCAAGCGCGGCGAACTGGATGAGCGCAGCCTCTTCGAGCCGCGCTATACCCCGATTGCCGGCACCAACCCCGTGCTCTACCGAGCCGAATATGACCACTTCACCGACCAGCACTTCCCCGATATCCAGGAACCCATGCTCGATGAGCTGGGCTTGGCCTATGCCATCGGCATCGATCGCCGGGGCTATGTGCCGACCCATAATCGTAAGGTCAGCCAGCCACCCAAGGGTGACTATGCCCACGACCTGAAGTTCTGCCGCAGTAAACGGATCTACGAGGACCCCACCGGCCAGCGCTGCGCGACGCATCAGGAGCCGCTGCTGCTGCAGACCTATAAGCGGGACACCGGCGAGATCATGCATGACCTCTCGGTGCCGGTGTTCGTGGCTGGCAAGCATTGGGGAGGCTTTCGGGTCGGTTATCAGCCCGAGGCGGCCTGATCTCGCTCAGCGCCGGAACTGGCGCAGAAAGCCTCGGTCCAGCCGGCCTTTCCAGGCCAGGCTGAGGCGACCGGCCCACCAGAAACGCCCGCGGATGGCGAGTCCCTTGCCCTGGCCCACGTCCAGAATGGCCAGGGCCTGGCGCTGGGGCACATAGCGTTGCAAGGGACGCGATGCCAGCCTGGCGGCCAGGTTGTGAAGCAGCACCGGCGCCTGTCGGACGCCATAGACGCCGAGGCGAGGCAGGGCATGATCGAGCATGCCGGCACAGTCCCCCACGGCGAATATATCCGGGTCCTGTGGGCTTTGCAGGGTGTCCTGCACGGCCAGGCCACGGCCAGGCACCACCGGTAGGCCGAGCGTGTCGATCACCTGCGGCGGAGCCAACCCGGTGGCATGCACGACATGCTCTGCCTCGAGCAGGCTTAAACTGTCTTCGCCACTGGGGGTATCTTCCCGGGCGATCATCAGGCCCTCTTGTGCGTGGCCGACGGCGCGGGTCGCTACCCTCACCTGGATCCCCGTCCGTTCAAGGTGTCGCCATAGCCAGTGAACGGCGCACTGGGGGGCTCCCGCTAAGAGCCGGTCGCGACGCGTGACGAGCGTGACAGGCGCATCGACACGATGGCGCCGTGCCAGGCTCCTCAGGTTGCAGGCGACCTCCACGCCGCTGGCTCCGCCCCCCACGACCACCAGGCGTGGGGCCTTGCCGAGCCGAAAATCGGCTTCCAGGCGGCGTCGCAGACGAACGAGCTGGGGGATCGGCTTGACGGCCCACACCGCTGGCCCCGGCCTGCGCGGCTCCAAGACGCTGGCCTGGGAGCCCAGGTTGAGCGAGAGCAGGTTGAAGGGGAGGGAGCCGGTTTGCTCGAGCTGGACGCAGCGAGCCTCGCGGTCGATGCCCACCAGGCGGTCGCGACGGGCCTTTGCACCGTAGCGACGAGCCAGCTGCAGGGGATCCAGGCGGTCATCGGCGGGTAGCAGGCGCCCGCCGAGCACCCCAGCGGCCATGCCTGAGTACCAGAAGCCCCCGGGGTCGACCAGGGTGACCTCGGCATTGGCCAGATGCTGTCGATGGCGAAGCACATGCAGATGGGCGTGGCCGGCACCGACCAGCACAATGCCGGGGCGGTGCTCGAGGCCCGTGGTGGCGGGGTCCATAAGGCGAGCGTAGTGCATGGTGGCCGCCAAGGCGACTTCTCCTTCGCTGTGTCAGCGAGCCTTGCCGGCCGGCACGCCTCCGCTCCGAGTCTGCCAGGCGGACCAGGAGTAGAGCACCAGGCTCAGCCAGATCAGCATGAAGGTCGCCAGCTGAACGGGCTCCAGGGGCTCACGGAAGACCAGCAAGGCGATGAAGAACTGCAGAGTCGGGTTGAGATACATCAGAAACCCCAGCGTAGCCAGTCGCAGGCGGCGGGCGGCGCCGGCAAAGGCCAACAGGGGCAGGGCGGTGACGATCCCGCTCGCCACCAGCAGGAGACTGGCCTGCTGGGTCGTGAAGAAATGCGACAAATCCACCATCGACAGCCAGGCCAGGGCCATCAGCGCCAGCGGCAGCAGCAGCAGGGTTTCCACGAAGAGGCCGGAGAGACCGTCGAGTGGCACCTGCTTGCGCATCAAACCGTAGGTACCGAAGCTGAGCGCCAGGACCAGGCTGATCCAGGGCGCTTCGCCCAGCAGCCCTAGCTGGATGGCAATGGCCACGGCCGCCATCAGCACCGCGATCCGCTGCAGGCCGGCCATGCGCTCGCGCAGCACCAGCATGCCCAGGGCCACGTTGACCAGCGGGGTCAGAAAATAGCCGAGGCTGGCCTGAAACACCTGACGTGTCTCCACCGCATAGATGTAGACGCCCCAGTTGATGCCGATCAGCACCGCACAGCCGAGCACTCGCCATAGCCGCCGTGGTTCGGCCAGCGCCAGGTGAATCGCTCCCCAGCGGCGCAGCAGCGTTATCACGCCGACCAGAAACAGGCAGGACCAGATCACACGGTGGATCAGGATCTCAAAGGAGGGGATGCCCTCGAACAGGGCAAAGAACAGCGGGAAACATCCCCACATGATGTAGGCCGCCAGGCCGAACATCACGCCTTGGGTCGTTTCGCGATCCGCACTGGCTGGGGTGGTCATTGGGCACTCGAGCAAAAGCCAATAACTTAGCAGCCTATTGGAGCGGATGCCATCCGGCGATGACGCCAGGGGCGCTGCGGGCAGCCAAGGCCTTGTGTCGATTCCCGACGGGCTGACGAAAGTGACGCGCTGGGTTAGGCTGGCTAAACGCCAAGGCCAAAATCAGCGTTAAGGGACCCGAGATGAGTGAGCTTCGTACGACACTGGTACAGTGCGATCTGCGCTGGGAGGATCCGGAGGCCAACTGCCGGATGTTAGAAGAGACGCTCGGCGAACTGGGGCAGGCCGACACCGACCTGATCGTGCTGCCGGAGATGTTCGCCACTGGCTTCACCATGAACTCCCGCGAGATGGCCGAGCCCATGGCGCAGAGTCGCAGCGTGGCGTGGCTGCAGGAGCAGGCGCGTCGCCGCGGCTGCGTGGTGACCGGCAGCGTGGCGGTAGAGGAGGACGGTAGCTACTTCAACCGCCTGATCTGGGCACGCCCCGATGGCAGCCTGGTGCACTACGACAAGCGCCACCTGTTCCGCATGGCCGGTGAGCACGAGCGCTACGCCATGGGGCATGAGCGCGTCATCGTCACCCTCAACGGCTTTCGTATCCTGCTCAGCGTCTGCTATGACCTGCGCTTCCCGGTATGGCTTCGCCAGCAGCCGGGCCCCGGCGAACATTTCGAATACGATGCCCTGCTGTGCGTGGCCAATTGGCCGGCACCACGCCGCCACCCCTGGCGCATCCTGCTGCAGGCACGGGCGATCGAAAATCTCTGCCCGGTGATCGGCGTCAACCGCGTTGGAGAGGATGCCAATGGCATGGCCTATGCCGGCGACTCCATGCTGGTGGACTTCAAGGGAGAGGCGCTGATCGACGAGCCCGCCGACAGGCCGTTCGTCAAGACCGGTACCCTCTCCCGGGACGCCCTCGACGCCTTCCGCGAGAAGTTTCCTGCCTGGCGTGATGCCGATCACTTCAGCGTGGCCGACGGGGTGGGCTTCTGATGCGTCTCGATCGCTTCCTGGCCGAGACCACCGACCTGACTCGCAGCCTGGCGAAGAAGGCGCTGCAGCGTGGAGAAGTTCAGATCGACGGAGAGACCGTCAAGCAGGCCGCCACCCAGGTGAACGAAGCGAACAGGGTGACCTGGAACGGCGAGCGATTGAGGCTGGTGGGGTTGCGCTATGTGATGCTCCACAAGCCGGTGGGGGTGGAGTGCAGCGCCCGACGCGGGCTCTATCCGCTGGCCAGAGACCTGATCGAGCTGCCTCAGCGAGAGCGGCTGCAGACGGTGGGGCGGCTCGATGTCGATACCTCGGGGCTGGTGCTGCTCACCGATGATGGCCAGTGGTCGCATCGCGTGACATCGCCGCGCAAGCGCTGCGGCAAGGTGTACCGCGTGACCCTGGCAGAGCCTCTCGAGGGGGAGGCGCTGGCCACGGCGGTGACCCGGTTCGCCGAAGGGGTGCAGCTCGACGGCGAGGAGAAGCCCACCCGCCCGGCGGAGTTGACCATGCGCTCACCAAGCGAGGCGGAACTGATCCTCTATGAGGGGAAGTATCATCAGGTCAAGCGTATGTTTGCCGCCATAGGCAATCGTGTCACCGCCTTGCACCGTGAGGCGATCGGCCCCCTGGCGTTGCGGGGGTTGGCAAGCGGCGAGTGGCGCGAGCTTGACGCAAGCGAAGTGGCGTTATTCTAAGCCAGACCCAGGTTTATACCGTTATCTTCCGCTTTCATGCAAAGCTTAGCCTACGGCGGCGATACCACATAAGTAACTCAGAGCGGCAAAACTAGCCCCGCTGCGTTCACCAGCGCTTGCGTATAGGCGTTTTCCGGCCGTTCCAACACCTCGCGACAGTCGCCGCTCTCGATCACTTCGCCCTCCTTGAGCACCATCACCCGATGGGCCATGGCCCGCACCACGGCGAGGTCGTGACTGATGAAGAGATAGCTCAGTCCGCGCCGGGCCTGCAGATCCCGTAGCAGCTCCACCAGCTGCTTTTGCACCGTGCGATCCAGCGCCGAGGTGGGCTCATCCAGTACTACCAGCTCCGGCTCGAGGATGATGGCGCGTGCCACCGCGATGCGCTGGCGTTGCCCGCCGGAAAACTCATGAGGATAGCGGGCCGCGCAGTTGGCCGGTAGCCCGACTTCCTTGAGCGTGGCCTGAACGCGCCGCATCACCTCGTCGTCGCTCAGCGAGGGGTGATGGTAGCGCAGCCCTTCGCTGATGATCTCCGATACGGGCATCCGCGGTGACAGCGAGCCGAAGGGATCCTGGAAGACGATCTGGAAACGGTGCCTCTGTCGACGCAGCTCGCCTCCGCTTAGCCGGTCGAGGCGTGCATCGCCGAAATGAATCTCCCCGCGACTCTCGGCAAGGCGCAGCAGCGCCAGGGCCAGGGTCGTCTTGCCGGAACCCGACTCGCCGACGATCCCCAGGGTTTCACCGGGCGCCAGGGTCAGTTCCAGAGGCTTCACCGCTTCGAAGGCCGGCGGGCGTTTGGCAAAGAGTCGCTTCGGACGTTGAAAGCTCACCGATAGCGAGTTTGCCCGAAGCAGTGTACGCGACGCTGCCACCGGCGCTGGCTCGCCTTCCGGTTCGGCCTCGATCAGGGTGCGGGTGTAGGCGCTGCGGGGCGAGCGGAACACCTCGGTGACCGTACCGGCTTCCTGTTCGCGGCCGCCAAAGAGCACGCAGACACGGTCGGCATGGCGGCGTATCAGATTAAGGTCGTGGGTGATGAACAGCATGCCCATGCCGTAGCGCTGGCGCAGCTCGTCGAGCAGGGCGAGGATCTCCTGCTGCACGGTGACATCGAGCGCAGTGGTCGGCTCGTCGGCGATCAAAAGCTCCGGCTCGTTGGCGATGGCCATGGCGATCATCACTCGCTGGCGCTGGCCGCCGGAGAGCTGGTGAGGCCAGGCATGTAAAAGCTCATCCGGGCGCGGCAGCTTCACCTGGGCCAGCAGCTCGCGGGTTCTGTCGCGGGCCACGCGCCCCGACAGCCCCTGGTGCAGGCGCAGTGTTTCACCGATCTGCTTGGCCACGGTGTGTAGCGGATTGAGCGAGGTCATCGGCTCCTGGAAGATGAAGCCGACACGCCCTCCGCGCAGGGCCTGCCAGTCGCGGCGGCGCAACCCATTGAGATCGGTGTCGCCCAGCCAGCGCTGGCCCTCGATCATCGCATTGTCGGGCAGCAGGTTCATGGCGCCCAGGGCGCTGACCGATTTGCCCGACCCGGATTCACCCACCAGCGCCAGGGTCTCGCCGCGGCTCACCTCCAGGCTGAGGCGCTCCACCACGGTGGCCCGATCGAAGGCCACGCTGAAATTCTCCAGTCGGAGGAGCGGAGAAGAGGGCATGTCACGCATTCGTTTGGGTCCTCGGCAGCGGTGTGGAAGGCGCGCTCAGCTGGATATGGCGGGGATCGAAGGCGTCGCGCAGTCCCTCACCGATGAAAACCAGTAGCGAGAGCATCAGTGACAGGCTGACGAAGGCGGTAATACCGAGCCAGGGGGCGTGCAGGTTGTTCTTTCCCTGGGCGACCAGCTCGCCCAGCGAGGGCGAGCCCGGTGGCAGCCCGAAGCCGAGGAAATCCAGGGCGGTGAGGGTAGTTATCGCACCGGTAAACAGAAAGGGAATAAAGGTCAGGGTGGCCACCATGGCGTTGGGTAGCACATGGCGCCACATGATCAGGTGGGAGGGCAGCCCCATGGCCTTCGCGGCTTTAACATACTCCAGGTTGCGGGCACGCAGGAACTCGGCGCGCACCACATCCACCAGCCCCAGCCAGGAGAACAGCAGCATGATGCCGAGTAGCCACCAGAAGCCGGGCTGAACCAGGCTGGCCAGGATGATCAGCAGGAAGAGCACCGGCAGGCCCGACCAGATCTCGGTGAGACGCTGACCGATCAGGTCGGTCTTGCCGCCGAAATAACCCTGGATACCGCCAATGACCACGCCCATCACCAGAGAGCCGGCGGTGAGCACCAGGGCAAAGGCCACCGAGAGGCGAAAGCCATAGATGACACGCGCCAGGACATCGCGGCCTTGATCGTCGGTGCCCAGCCAGTGCCGGCCATCGGGCGCAGCCGGAGAGGGGCGCATCATCTGCATGTCCAGGGTCTGGTAGGAGAAGGGAATCGGTGGCCACAGGGCCCAGCCGTGTTTGTCGATCTGCGCCTGGATAAAAGGGTCGTGATAGTCGGTACGGGTCGGCAGGAAGCCGCCAAACTCGGTTTCCGGGTAGTCCACCAGCAGTGGCACGTACCACTCCCCGTCATAGTGCATGATCAGTGGCTTGTCGTTGGCGATCAGCTCTGCCGCTAGGCTCATCCCGAACAGGGCGAGGAAGATCCACAGCGAGACCCAGGCGCGACGATTGCCGCGAAAGACGGCCAGTCGGCGCCGCGTGATGGGGGAGAAGCGGTCTTGAAATGCCATCGGCTCAGGACTCCCTTGTCTCGAAGTCGATGCGCGGGTCCACCCACACATAGGTCAGGTCGGAGACCAGCTTGAGGATCAGCCCGATCAGGGTATAGAGGAAGAGGGTGCCGAAGATGACCGGATAGTCGCGCTGCATCACCGCCTCGAAGCCGAGCAGACCGAGTCCCTCCAGCGAGAAGATCACCTCGATCAACAGCGAGCCGGTAAAGAAGATGGTGACCAGGGCCCCGGGCAGGCCGGCGATGATGATCAGCATGGCATTGCGGAACACATGGCCGTACAGCACCCCGCGGTCGCTGGCCCCCTTGGCTCGCGCGGTTAGCACGTACTGCTTGTGGATCTCATCGAGAAAGCTGTTCTTGGTCAGCATGGTCAGGGTGGCAAAGCTGCCGATGGTCATGGCGGCCACCGGCAGGGTGATATGCCAGAGATAGTCCTTGACCTTGCCCCAGGGCGATAGCTCATGAAAATCGGGGGAGGTGAGGCCGCGCAGCGGGAAAAAATCCCAATAGCTGCCGCCGGCAAACAGCACGATCAGCAGGATGGCGAACAGAAACCCCGGAATGGCATAGCCGACGATCACCAGCCCCGAGGTCCAGACATCGAATCGGGAGCCGTGTCGCAAGGCCTTGCGGATGCCCAGTGGAATCGAGATCAGGTAGACCAGCAGGGTGGTCCAGAGACCCAGCGAGATCGATACCGGCAGTCGCTCGATCATCAGGTCGATGACGGGACGGTCGCGAAAAAAGCTGTTGCCGAAGTCGAAAGTGGCATAGTCGCGCATCATGGTCACGAAGCGCACATGGGCTGGCTGATCGAAGCCGAACTGGGCTTCGAGCTGTTCGATAAACTGGGGGTCGACCCCGCGCGCCCCTCGAGACTCGTCACGAATCACCACGTCCCCGCCGCCGGCATCGAGCCGGGTGCTGGCCATGCTGTCCACCCCCTCGAAGCGGGCAAGCATCTGGTCGATCGGGCCGCCCGGCGCGGCTTGAACGATGACGAAATTGAGCAGCATGATGCCGATCAGCGTTGGAATCATCAGCAGCAGGCGGCGCAGGACATAGCGACTCACGATGGCACATTCCTTATGGCATTCCCGTCAGCGACGGCGCAGTCGACGGTTGATCTCGGCCTCACGCTCGACGTCGACCCACCAGGCGGCGAGGTCGAGTCCGTAGGTGGGGAAAGGTTCGGGATAGCCGAACTTGTCCCAGATCGCGATGCGGGTCTCGCCGGAGTGGTAGTGGGGAATCATCACGAAGTTCCACAGCAGTACGCGGTCCAGGGCGCGGGCGATGGTGTTGAGCTCCTCTCGGCTGTCGGCGCGAATCATGCGCTCGACCAAATCGTCCACCACCGGGTCGGCGAGGCCCATCAGGTTACGGCTTTGAGGGCTCTCGGCGAAGTCGCTGGTCCAGAACTCGCGCTGTTCGTTGCCCGGGTTGTTGGATTGCGGAAACTGGCCGGTGATGATGTCGAAATCGAAGCTGCGCAGTCGGTTGAGATACTGATTGATGTCGACGATGCGTAGGCTGCCTTGGATGCCGAGGCGCGACATGTTGCGCAGCATCGGCTGCACCACCCGCTCCAGGCCGCTGTCGAAGAGCAGCACTTCCAGGCTAAGGGGTTGGCCCGTTTCACCGTGCACCAGGCGGCCGTCCTCGACCGCATAGCCGGCGTCCTGGAGCAGATCATAGGCCAGTCGCAGGCGCTCGCGCAGGTCCTGCGGATGTTCGATGGGGGTCGGCTCCTCGAACAACCTCTCTGGCAGGGCATCGCGATGGGGCTCTAGCAGCGCGAGCTCGTCCTCGCCTGGCAGCCCTCGGGCGGCCATGTCCGAGTTCTGGAAGAAGCTTTCGGTACGCTGGTAGGCGTCATAGAAAATGTTGGCATTGAGCCAGGGAAAGTCGAAGGTCAGGCTCAATGCTTCGCGAACCCGCGGGTCCTGGAAGGTGTCGCGGCGCAGGTTGAACACGAAGGCCTGCATCGTGGCCGGCTGGCCGTCCGGCACCGTGATGCGCCGGACCAGCCCGTCGCGATAGGCCGGAAAGTCGTAACCGATCGCCCAGGTTGCGGCCCGGGCATCGGTGCGATAGTCCATGACGCCGGCCTTGAAGGCCTCCCAGGCGATGTCGCGATCCCGGTAGTAATCATAGATAAGGCGGTCGATGTTGTGACGTCCGCGATTGACCGGCAGGTCCCGTCCCCAGTAGTCGGGATCGCGCTCATAGACAATGCGTCGCCCGGGGTCCACCTCGCCGATGCGATAGGGGCCAGAGCCGGGGTGGTGTGCCAGCGTCGGTGAGCTGAAGTCCCGTCCCCCCCAGTAGTGCTTGGGCAGCACCGGCAGCTGGCCGACGATCAGCGGCAGCTCCCGGGAGTGATTGCTGCTGAAGGTGAAACGCACGGTGTGCGTGTCTAAGACTTCGACACCCTCCACATCGGCATAGTAGGCGCGATAGAAGGGATTCCCCTCGTCGCGCAGTAGCTCGAAACTGAAGGCCACATCCTCGGCGGTCAGGGGCTCGCCATCATGGAAGCGGGCCTCGGCGCGAAGGTCGAATTCGATCCAGTAGCGCTCGGGGTCAAGGCGCATGCCGTCCGCCAGCAGGCCGTAGACGCTGAACGGCTCATCGGGACTGCCCTCGAGCAGGGTATCGTAGATCTGGCCCAGACCAATGGCGGGCGTACCACGAATGATGAAGGGATTGGTGGAATCGAAGCTGCTGCCCACGGCCGCCCGGGTCATGCTGCCCCCCTTGGGGGCATCGGGATTGACGTGGGGGAAGTGCGGGAAATCCGTGGGGAGCGCGGGTTCGTCGTAGAGCGCGAGGCCGTGGACCGTCGGGACCGCTGGTTCGGCGGCTATCACCAGCGGTGCCAAGATGGTGGTCATGCCAGCAACGGTACCAATCAGCAGGCGGCGTAGCGCTAGGGTCATCGATGACGTCCTTGATGGGGTTCCTGGCCCGGAAGCCCGGGCGATAACCGCCATAAGGTGTCAGGCCGGCCGTGGCTTGTAAACCTCTTCCGACGCCGCCCCGCTTATCGGGATGCCAGGCTGCGGCGCGGGACGGCGAGGGTCTGTCCGGCATGGATGACGTCGCCGTTGAGGCCATTATGCTGCCTTAGCTCGGAGATGCTGATGCCGTAGCGAGAAGCGATGGACGAAAGGCTGTCGCCCTGCTGCACCAGGTGCTGCTCGGCCCCGCCCTGTGTGGCGTTCGGCGCCGGGGTGGACAGGCGCGCCAGGACCACCTCTTCACGCTCCGCTGGTACCAGCACGACCTCGGCGGTCGACGGGTGGGCGCTGCCGTTGGTGAGGCCCGGGTTCAAGGCCGCCAGTTCGCTGGGGCTGACCCCCGCCTGATGGGCTAGCTGGCCAAGGTCGAGCGGAGCGTCAACCGGGATCTTGGCGAAGGCCGGGGTATCATCGATGTCAGGCAGTTCGATACCGTAAGCTTCCGGCTCGGCAATGATTGCCGCGATGGCATGCAGCTTGGGCACGTACTGCATGGTTTCATTAGGCAGACGCAGGTGCCAATAGTCGGTGGACTCGCCACGCGCGCCCGCTGCATGCCGTGCACGGTTCACGGTGCCAGCGCCGGCGTTGTAGGCGGCCAGCGATAGCTCCAGGTCGCCGTCATACCACTGTTCGGCCTGCAGTTCGATATAGTCCAGCGCCGCCCGGGTCGAGGCGACGACGTCCAGGCGACCGTCATAGCCGCGCTGACGTCGCAGGCCCAATGCATCGCCGGTACCCGGCATGAACTGCCAGAGACCCGCGGCGCCGCGATGGCTGCGGGCTTTCGGGTCGAAAGAGCTCTCGACGAACGGAATCAGGGCGATCTCGCCGGGCAGATCGCGCGCCTCGACCTGTTCGATGATCCAGGCCATCCAGGGGCGAGCGCGCTCGGTAATCTCTACCACGTTATGGGGGCTGTCGCGGTAGTGATCGATCCAACGCTGAACCCGTTCGTCGTGGGCCCTCTCCTGCCACGCCAGGTTGTCACGCAGCCTGTCCCAGGTGTTGCCCGAGGCCGGCTGCAGCTCGAGAGCGTCCCAGAAATGCAGCTGAGCCGGAGGGGTGGCAGTGGCCCGAGTGGCAGCCTGACTGGATGTGCCGGCTGCCGCCAAGGCGCCGATCAGGGCGATACTGCTGGCCAGGCCGATGGCTCGGCGCCGTGCCGTTCGATAGGTCATGCGTTCTCCTCCTGGCCGCAGGGACGAGGTCGGGCTGGCCGATTCCTCGTCGCGGCGTCCGGGATCGTGGTTCAGAAACGGTCTTTCCAGGCGCGCAGGGTTGCGAAGGTCGCCTGGTCGGTGTCGGTGTCGCCGTGAGCCGCTGCGGCGCTTCGCACCTCGGGCTCGGCACAGCGCAGGAAGGGATTGATACGCCGCTCACGCCCCAGGTGGCTGGGCAGGGTGGGGCGGTCGAGTTCCCTGGCGCGCTCGGTGTTGGCGATCGCCGTGGCCACATCCGGGTTACGAGGATCCGCGGCGCTGGCGAAACGCAGGTTGGCCAGGGTGTACTCGTGGGCGGCGAATACCAGAGTGTCGTCTGGCAAGTCGGCGAGACGCTGCAGCGAGCGGTACATCTGTTCAGGCGTGCCTTCGAACAGTCGGCCACAGCCGCCGGAAAACAGCGTGTCGCCGCAGAACAGCAGCGGCGGGATGCCCGCCGTAAAGAAGGCGATATGGTCAAGGGTGTGGCCCGGCACTTCCATTATCTCGAAGCGACGACCCATGACCCGGCAGGTGTCGCCTTCGCCGACACGCTCGTCGATCCCCTCGATACTGGGATTGTGAGGGCCGATGACCCGCGGCGAGTAGCGGCGTATCAGTTCGGGCAGACCACCGACATGATCCTGGTGATGGTGAGTAATCAAGACGCTGCCCAGGGTGAGATTCTCGCGTTCCAGCATCTCGATCACCGGGTCCGCGTCACCCGGGTCCACGACGCAGACCTCGGTGTTCGTATCCTGACGGAGTAGCCAGATATAGTTGTCGCCAAAAGCGGGAATCGGTGTCACGCTCAGCATGGGCAGTGTGTCCTCGTCGCGTCGTCAACCGGGTAAGCGGCATGGCACCGCAGGAGCAGGGCGCTCGCTCCAGGCCGTCGCCTAGCGGTTAACTCAAGGGACGGGCTCGAGGAGCTGTCGGCCAGGCGGCTGAGTGCTGCCAATATGATGCTATTGGCCTGCAAAACCGAGTATCTTGGAGGGTCTGGTAGACAATGTCAAACGCGCACGATGCGACTGCACTGGCGCGCCTGTTTCGCGAGGGGCGCCGCTATTGGGCGACGGAGGATGGCTGTGCCCACTGGCGTACCGAGCGCGCTTGCCTCGGTCCGGTCTGTGAGCAGCTGCATGGTGGACACAGCCTGGAGCTTGGCATGGCGCCTACGCTGATCGACATGTGTCCGATACGCCACCGCCTGCGCTGGGCGCCGACTGCTGAGCTGGCCGAAGGCCCTGCCACTCTGGTTTGTCCCCCCGAGGCTCTGCCGCTGCCCGACGAATGCCTGCACCTGGTGGTGCTCCATCACCTGTTGGAGATCCTGCCCAATCCTCATCGCCTGCTTCATGAGGCGGCGCGTGTCACCGCCGCGGATGGCAGCCTGATAATCTTCGGTTGGGCGCCCCTGGGAACGGCTGGCCTGGCGCGCGCCCTGCCGGGGCGCCGTCGACGCCTGCCCTGGCGGGGTGAATGGCGGACGCCGGGGCGTCTGCGTGACTGGCTGGCGTTTGTCGACTTCCAGATCGAGCGGGTAGACTATTGCGGATTTCATCTGCCCGGCAGCCTGCCGCGCAATGCCGCGCTGGAGACCTTGGGGCGCCGACACAATGTCCCGCTGGGCGACAGCTATATCATCCGTGCCCGGCGCCGTTCGCGGCTGGTGCAAACACAGAAACCACGCCTGCGGCTGGGTGGCGCGCTCGGTGGCGCTGCGCTGGGCCACGCCACCCGCGTTGGACGACAAAGCGAAAGGACGACCGAGGTTGAACGAATCCCGTCAGAGTGACCCGCTGCCGCGGGTCACTGTCTATACCGATGGCGCCTGCCGCGGCAATCCAGGGCCGGGCGGCTGGGGAGCGGTGCTCAGCAGCGGTCGCCATGAGAAAACCCTGAACGGCTTCGAGCCCAACACCACCAACAATCGCATGGAGCTAATGGCGGCGATCATGGCGCTGCGTGAGTTGAAACGCGAATGCGAGGTGGAGCTGTGGACCGACTCCGAGTACCTGCGCAAGGGCATCACCGAATGGATTCACGGCTGGATCAAGCGCGGCTGGAAGACCGCGGCCCGCCAACCGGTCAAGAATGCCGAGCTGTGGCGGGAACTGCTGGCCGAAACCCAGCGCCACCGGGTTCAATGGCACTGGGTCAAGGGGCATAGCGGCCATCCGGGCAACGAGCATGCCGACGCCTTGGCCAACGAGGCCATCGATGCCCATCGTGCCACTACCCGTGCCGCCGTCGAGTAGTCGGCGCTTCCCTTTCCCGATTTTCGAGCCACCTGATTCACGAGCGAGCCAATGCGCCAGATCGTCCTGGATACGGAAACCACCGGCATCGACCCTCGAGAGGGCCATCGACTGATCGAGATCGGTGCGGTGGAGCTGGTCAACCGCCGTCTTACCGGTAACAACTACCATCAGTACATCAACCCGGAGCGAGAGATCGAGGCCGAAGCCGTCGGGGTGCACGGCATTACCAATGAACGGGTCGCCGACGAACCGCGTTTCGCTGAGATCGCCGATGCGTTCTGGGAGTACATCCGCGGTGCCGAGCTGGTCATTCACAATGCCGCCTTCGACGTCGGCTTCATCGACCATGAATTCACGCTGCTGCAGGCCAAGCGCGGGGAGCCGCGACTGGGCCCGGTGGCCGAGCACTGCCGGATTCTGGATACCCTGAAGCTGGCCCGCGACCGGCATCCGGGCCAACGCAACAATCTCGACGCCCTGTGCAAGCGCTACGAGATCGACAACGGTCGCCGGGTCCTGCACGGTGCACTGCTCGATGCCGAGATTCTCGCCGAGGTCTATCTGGCCATGACCGGCGGGCAGACCGCCCTGACGCTGGACGCAGAGCACGCGGGCGATGAGCAAGTCCAGAGCGGCGGCCTGGCCATTCGTCGGCTCTCTCTGTCTCCCGGCAGTCTGCGTATCCAGCAACCTGCCGATGATGAGTGGGCCGCCCATCGTGCGAAGCTGGAGCAGATCCGCGAGGCAGCGGGCCATTGCTGTTGGGATGATCTCGAGGCGCTATTCGCCAGCAAGGGGCATTAAGCGCCATGTTGCGTCGTGAACTGCCGCCTTCGGGGGGAATGGGTCGGGTGATTCGTATCGCCCAGGGGCGAATCGCGCCGGGGCCTGACGGTTCACCGCTTCAGCCCGAGCAGCGCTGGGGCGAAGCACTACAGCCGCTGTGCTACTGGCACGAGACGCCCGTTGCCCTGGCCCTGGAGGACGAGCCGGAGCCGAGCTGGCCGGATGGCCGTCGCTGGCTGTCGCTGCTGGCAGAGTCGTGGTTCCCGCTGCTCTCCACGGCGCTGCAGGTCGCCGCTTGGCTCAACGATCACCGCTACTGCGGCCGCTGCGGCGCTCCGGCATCCCCGCTGGATGCCGAGTTTGCCATGCACTGCCGGCGCTGTGGCCATCGCAACTACCCGCGAATATCGCCATGCATCATCACCCTGGTGACCCATGGAGACTCTCTGCTGCTGGCGAGAAGCCCGCGCTTCCCGCCGGGACGCTATTCCACGCTGGCAGGGTTCATTGAGCCGGGCGAGTCGGCCGAGGATGCCGTGCGGCGCGAGATCTTCGAGGAGGTAGGCCTGACGGTGGGACGGCTACGCTACTACCGTAGTCAGGCATGGCCCTTTCCCCATTCGCTGATGCTGGGCTATTTCGCCGAAGCCGCCACGCGCCGGATTCGCATCGATGGGGTGGAGATCGCCGATGCTGCCTGGTTCAGCCCACGGCAGCTTCCCCAGCTGCCTCCCCTCTATTCGATCTCACGCGCGCTGATCGAGACTCACCTCGCGGAGGTGAGCGGGGGCACTGAATCACCTGGGTAAGCCACGGGGCGGCCCGCAGAGCCGAGCACGCCCCTTGCCTTTGCCCTCAGCGTGCCGGGAAGAGGCTGGTGAGCTTGGTGGCCAGCATGACGTTGCCGGTGGCCTTGAGCTTGCCGGTCATGAAGGCGGTCATGCCGTTGATCTGTCCGTTCATCACGCCTTTCAGGGTGTCGGTGCTCAGGCTCAGGGTGACACTGGGGTCTTCATGCTCGCCTTCCTCGATCGCCAGGCTACCGTCCTTGACCACCAGATAGTGGCTACCGGCATCGCTGAAGTGGAATTGGAAGACGTCGTCCATGCCTTCGGCGGCCTGGGCATCGAAGCGGTCTTGCAGCTTTTCAAGGGTGGTGCTGGACATGTGCGGCTTTCCTCTATGAAAAGGGGGTAGGCGGGGCTTGGCACGTCAGGGCCCGAACCCTGCCGAGCATATTTCAAACGACTGTTTCAATCAAGGCCATTGTGCCGGCCGACAGCCGGGGGCAGGATGATGGCATCTTCAGGGAAGCGGGGGAATCAAGGTGAACGATTGGCTGATGGATATCGGAACCTTCTTGGTCCAGCTGATGCTGTTGGCGCTGGTGGCGGGGCTGGTAGTGGCGGTGATTGCTCGAGCGCGCGGCGAGGGGGGCGAGCGCATGCGGCTACGGCTGGAGGAGCTCAATCACAGCCGCGAGTATCGGCGCCGTCGCCTGGCGCTGGCGGCATCTGAGCCTGGCGCCCGCAAGCGCCTGCTCAAGGCGTTTCGCCGCAGCGACAAGTCCGACGGACGCCGTGGACGCCACCAGCAGGAGAAGACGCCCCGTCCGACGGTGTGGGTGCTGGAGTTTCGCGGCGATCTGAAGGCCAGCGGGGCAGGGCGCCTGGCCGAGGAAATTTCTGCCGTGACGGCGGCAGCCGAGGAGGGTGACGAGGTCGTGGTACGGCTGGAATCGGCAGGAGGGCTGGTCCACGCTTACGGTCTCGCCGCTGCCCAGATGGACCGCCTGCGGGAGGCCGGCCTGACGACCACGGTGTGCGTCGACAAGGTGGCCGCCAGCGGCGGTTACATGATGGCCTGTGCCGCCGATCACCTGAGGGCGGCACCCTTCGCCGTACTGGGCTCGATCGGGGTGGTGGCTCAGCTGCCCAATGTGCACCGCCTGCTGAAACGTCATGACATCGACGTGGAGCTGCTCACCGCCGGCGAGTACAAGCGCACCCTGACGATCTTCGGCGAAAATACCGAGGAGGGGCGCGAAAAGTTCATGGCGGACCTGGAAAACACCCATGAACTGTTCAAGGCGCATGTCGCAGAGCGCCGCCCCAACCTGGATATCGAGGCGATTGCCACAGGCGAGATATGGTACGGCCGCGATGCCCTCGGCAAGGGGTTGATCGACGCCCTGGGCACCTGCGAGGCCTATTTGGTCTCGCGCATGGAAGAGGCGAGAGTGGTGAGTGTCACGCTCGAGTCTCGCCGGCCGATGGGGGAGCGGCTGGGCCTCTCGCTCTCCACCGCCGTCGAGCGGGGCATCGAGCGCCTGCTGGAGCGCCTGGATGCCGGACGCTGGGAGCGACGCTGACCGCTACAGTTGCTGCAGGTGGGTCAGCGCCTCCACCATCTGGCCGGCCTGCTCGCCCTGCAGAGAGTAGTAGATGGTCTGGGAGGCGCGCCGCGTGGTGACGAGCCCTTCACGACGCAGAATCGCCAGGTGTTGCGACAGCGCCGACTGACTCAACGACAACCGCCGGTTGAGTTCGGTGACCGACAGCTCCCTGCCGTCCAGCAGGCAGAGAATGCGCAGCCGGTTTTCGTTGGCCAGTGCCTTGAGCAGGGCGGTGGCCTGGTCGATGGCGCCATCGCCAGCCTCCAGGAGTCGGGCGGCGGCGCTCGCTGAGGTGCTCATGATGGTTTCCCCGTATTGGTTGCCCGGATGCTTATGGCGAAAGCGGGGCGGGCGACGGCGGGCAGTTCCCCTGAGCCCGTGACACGCCTCGTCGGTACGCCATCTCCGGGAGGCAACGCTCATGGCTTACTCATTTAGTCATCATTGATAGTGGAGCGGCGGCTGTCAAACGTCGAATCAACGCATTCTCACCCGGGATCGGCCGCTAATGGCTTGAGTGTTGTCAACAATGTGCGCAGGCTCTGCTATTTTGACCCCCAAATTAGCCGATGGTATGAGGGAAAATCCCGGAAAAATCTCTAGAGTGTCAACAATCACCGCAGCAACTTGACGCCGGACAGGACACTCATGACCAATTACTCATCAGAATTTCAGCACTCTATCACTCAGCCCGAGTCATTCTGGGAAGAGCAGGCAAGCCGGATTCCCTGGTTCACGCCGCCCAAGACCATCCTTGACTATGATGAACAGCAGCATGCCCGCTGGTTCGTCGACGGCGAGCTCAATATCTGTCACGCCGCTCTCGACCACCACGTGGAGCAGGGTCGCGGCGACCAGCCCGCCATTTTCTGGGACTCCCCGGTGACGAACAGCAAGCGCACCGTCAGCTACCGCGAGATGCGCGACCAGGTCGCGCGCTTTGCCGGAGCGCTGAAGGGGCTGGGCGTCGAGAAGGGGGACCGCGTGGTCATCTACATGCCGATGGTCCCGGAAGCGCTGATGGCCATGTACGCCTGTGCCCGCCTGGGGGCCGTCCATTCCGTGGTATTCGGTGGCTTCGCGCCCCATGAGCTGGCGGTGCGCATCGACGATGCGCAGCCCAAGGCCGTCGTGGCTGCCTCCTGCGGGATCGAGATCGACAGGGTCATTCCCTATAAGCCGATCATCGATGCCGCCATCGAGCAGAGCGAGCACAAGCCCGAGGCCTGTGTGATCCTGCAGCGAGAGCAGCTGACCGCCGAGCTCGGCTCACGCGATCATGACTGGGCGACGCTGATGGAGACCGCCGAGCCGGCCGACTGCGTGCCGGTCAAGGGCAGCGATCCGCTCTACGTGCTCTACACCTCGGGGACCACCGGCAAGCCCAAAGGCGTGGTGCGCGACACCGGGGGCTATGCGGTGGCGCTGCACTATTCGATGGAGGCGATCTACGATGTCGCGCCTGGTGAGGTGTTCTTCTCCGCCTCAGACGTGGGCTGGGTCGTGGGCCACTCCTATATCGTTTATGCGCCGCTGCTGCGCGGCTGTACCACCGTGGTCTATGAGGGCAAGCCGGTGAAGACGCCGGATGCCGGCGCCTTCTGGCGACTGATCAACGAGTACCAGGTCAAGAGCTTCTTCACCGCGCCGACCGCCTTTCGCGCCATCAAGAAGGAGGATCCGGACGGCAAGCTGCTGCAGCAGTATGATATCTCCTGCCTCAAGGCGCTGTTCCTGGCCGGCGAGCGCCTCGACCCGCCAACCTTCCACTGGCTAGACGATCTGCTGGACGTGCCGGTGATCGATCACTGGTGGCAGACCGAGACCGGCTGGCCGATTGCTGCCAACTTGCAGGGCCTAGAGCCCATGCCGACCAAGGCCGGCTCAGCGACGGTGCCGGTCCCCGGCTTTAACGTTCAGATCCTCAATCGCGACGGCGAGCCGGCTAAGCCGATGGAGCAAGGCAGCGTGGTGATCCAGCAGCCGATGCCTCCCGGCTGCCTGGTGGGTGTCTGGGGGGACCCCCAGCGCTTCCACAGTGCCTACATGGCGGCGTTTCCGGGCTATTATCTGACCGGCGACGGCGGCTACTTCGACGAAGACGGCTATCTCTTCATCATGGGGCGCACCGACGATGTCATTAACATCGCCGGTCATCGACTCTCCACCGGTGAAATGGAAGAGGTGGTCGGTGCCCACCCGGCGGTCGCCGAATGTGCGGTGATCGGTATCCATGACGCCCTCAAGGGGCAGCTGCCGGTGGGTCTGGTAATCCCCAAAGACGGCTTCGACGGTGACGAGGTGGCGTTGGAAGAGGCGCTGATCGCCCTGGTGCGCGACAAGATCGGCCCCATCGCCTGTTTCAAGCAGGTGCTGGTGGTCAACCGGCTTCCCAAGACCCGCTCGGGCAAGATCCTACGCAAACTGCTGCGCACCATCGCCGACGGCAAGGAGTACGGCGTACCGTCCACCATCGACGATCCGGCCAGCTTGCAGGACGTGCATGACGCCATGAAGGAGCGCTCCGTGGGGGCTGCCCACGAGGCCCGCCAGGTATGATCCGACGAGCCAACGACGCGCGATAATGCCAGGACGCCGCCCCGTGGGCGGCGTCCTGGCGTTTGTGAGCCACCTCGGCTGGCCTTCCACGCATGGGCCGGTGGGCATTGGTCAGCGCGCAGGGCCACGGCGTATAATTCACGCCTCTTTCCGGGCAAGCGCCAGACGCTGCTCGCCTGACCGACCAACGCTATGATGGGAGTCTCGATGACCGTCGATCTCAATTATCTTGATACCGGGGGGAGCGGCACGCCACTGGTGGTGGTGCATGGCCTGCTGGGCAGCGCCGACAACTGGCGCTCTCATGTCAAGCAGTGGCAGGCGGATCGGCGCGTTGTGGCAGTGGACCTTCGCAATCACGGCCGCTCCCCCCACGTCGCTGGCATGCGCTACGAGGAGATGGCAGACGATCTACTAGGCCTGATGGATCGGCTAGGGATCGAGCGCGCCCACCTGCTGGGTCACTCGATGGGTGGCAAGGTAGCGATCAGCCTGGCGCAGCAGGCGCCCGAGCGGCTCGCCTCGCTGATCGTCGCCGATATTGCCCCCGTGGCCTATGGTCACGGCCACGATGCGGTGTTCGCCGGCCTGCGGCGCGTGGAGAGCGGGCGTCCCGCCAACCGGCGCGAAGCCGATGCGCTGTTGGCCGAGCATGTCGAGGACCGGGCAACTCGGCTGTTTCTGGCTACCAACCTGGAGCGAGACGAGGCGGGTAGGTTGACGCCGCGCCTGGGGCTGGACCAGATCGAGGCGGGCTATCCGGATATCATGCAGGCACCGCCGGGCGAAGGGAGCTTCGAGGGACCCACGCTGGTCCTGCGGGGCGGCCGATCCGCCTATGTGACCGAGGAGATGCTGCCGGCTCTCTACGCGCGGCTGCCCCAGGCCCAGGTGGTCACCCTCGAAACGGCGGGGCACTGGCTGCACGCCGAGCAGCCCGACGCCTTCCAGGCGGCAGTAAACGATTTTCTTGCCAGCCTGTCGGCATAGGGTCGAATGACTATGGGCCTGGGCTCCCCAGGTCCACGGCCAGTCGCTCGACGGTGGAGCCTTCCTCGAGAATACCGGCATCCAGCAGGAACCTCTCGAAGCGGTGATAGCGCCCCTGATCCACGGCAGCAGGGCGTCGTGTCAGGCGTGGCAGGATATCGTCCCAGGCCTCGCGCATGTTGGGGTCGTCCAGGGCCGGCTCGGCCGAGATCAGCAGTTCCCAGGCCTCCTCTCGGTGATCGAGAATCCACAGGCTGGCCTCCTCCAAGGCGGCGAGCAGATGCCGAAACGCCTCACGCTGGCCATTGAGCCGATCTCGGTTGGCCATCAGGATCAGGCCATCGTGGACCGGCACGCCATGCTCTTCGATGCGCAGGGTGCGGGTGGCGATACCCTCATCGGCCAGCTGACGGGGCAGCAGGTAGCGCTGGTTGACGACCACCCCGTCGAGTGATTCGGCCCGCATGGCGTCCAGTGCCGAGAAATTCACATCGGTGAGGGTGGTGAGGCGGTCCAGGCCTCCCTCCTTCGCCAGCAGGCCGGTGAGGACCACCTCGCGACTGTCCTGATCGGTATAGCCAAGCCGCAGGCTAGCCAATTCGGGCTCGCCTGGGGCCTCGTCCACCGACTGCTTCAGGACCACCCCTCCCAGCGGAGTGTCGATCAGGGTGGCAACTCTGATCAGCGGCAGCCCACTCCCAGCCTTCAGGTGCAGCAGCGCTTGGCGGCCGAGCGCCAGGTCGGTGCGTCCGGCCGCCAGGAGCTTGGCAGGCACATTGGGATCCGCCGGGCTCGTCAGGGTGACCTCCAGGCCCCGGCGCTGAAACATGCCCTTTTCACGCGCGACCAGCAGGGCAGCATGCTGGGGGTTGAGATACCAGTCCAGAGTGATCTCCAGCGCCGTCATCGGCGGGGGCGCGATGGGCTCGGCGGGCTCGATGGCCACCGAGGGCACCGGTTCATCCGCCGTTACCGCCTCGTCCTCGACGGGTGAAGGGGCGAGCAGCGGCGCCAGGTCGATGCTCCCCGGGCCTTCGACCACCGGCGGTACTGCCACCCGAGCCGGTGCATCGCCGGGTGCATCGAGCAAGGGAGGCACCGAGAAAGACGCCGATGGGGTCTCGGTAGGCGCAACGTCATGGAGTGGGATGGGCACCATCACGTCGGAATCAAGGTGCAGGGGAGACGCGTCCTCGGGGAGGGCTTCTGGCGTCTCAGCGATGGCCGGGCCTGGGGCCAGGACAGCAGCGGCCAGCGTCAGGGCCAGCGCGCGGGTTGTAAACCATCGAAGTGTCGAGGTGGCCATGGGGGTGGGAAATCTCCAGCGGCGGCGGGGCCATCGGCGAGCGGCCAGTGTAGCTTCGCCGATGGCCCGGTGACCAGCCGCCGGCCACTGCTCTGTCATGATGGCCGTGTCATAATGCCCGTGATTGTGTTTCGAGGAATGGCATGGATACCATCAACACCCTCTTTCTGCTCAGCGGATTTCTCATCGCCCTGAGCGTGCTGGGCAGTCGCCTCTCCACCCTGGTGGGGTTGCCGCTGCTGTTGATCTTCCTGGGGCTGGGCATGCTGGCAGGCGAGGACGGCCTGCTCGGCATCGAGTTCGACGACCATTCTCTGGCCTTCGTGATCGGCCATCTGGCGCTGGCCATGATTCTGCTCGACGGCGGCCTGCGCACCCGTCTCAAGACCTTCCGTGTGGGGTTCAAGCCGGCGCTGACGCTGGCCACCCTGGGGGTCTTCCTGACCAGCGCCCTGGTCGGCCTGATCGCCATGTGGGTCTTTGAGCTGTCGCTGGTGCAGGGGCTGCTGGTGGGGGCCATCGTCGGCTCCACCGACGCGGCGGCGGTATTTTCCATGCTCAGCGGGCGTGGTGTGCACCTTAACGAGCGAGTCAGCGCCACCCTGGAGATCGAGTCGGGGACCAACGACCCCATGGCGATCTTTCTCACCATCATGCTGGTCGAGCTGCTGGTGGGCGAGATCGGCGGGGTGGCCGATACCCTGCTGTTTCTGGTCACCCAGTTCGGCCTCGGGCTGGTGATCGGCCTCGGGGCCGGCTGGCTGATCGCCCGCCTTCTGCGCTGGGTCGATCTGGCCCCGGGGCTCTACTCGCTGCTGGCCCTGGCCCTCGGGTTCACGGTCTTCGGCCTTACCGGTTTTCTCGGCGGCAGCGGTTTTCTCGCTATCTACCTGACCGGCCTGATGATCGGCAACCAGCCTGGCCGTCATCTCAATTTCATCTTGCCGGTACACGACGGGCTTGCCTGGCTGAGTCAGATCGGCCTCTTCCTGATTCTTGGGCTGCTGGTCAGCCCCATGGAGCTGCTCGAGGTGGCGCTGCCGGCATCGCTGGTCGCCCTGGCGCTGATCTTCGTGGCCCGCCCCCTGGCCGTACTGGTCAGCATCAAGCCGTTCTTCAAGTTTCGCTGGCGAGAGCTCGGCTTCATTGCCTGGGTGGGGCTGCGCGGGGCGGTGCCGATCGTGCTGGCGATCTTCCCGGTGATCGGCGGCGTCGAGAATGCCTCGCTCTACTTCAATGTGGCCTTCGCCGTGGTGCTGATGTCGCTGCTGATCCAGGGCGGCAGCCTGCCGCTGATGGCGCGCTGGATGCGCGTCGAGGTCCCTATGGGGGTGACGCCCAACCATCGCGGCCCGTTGGGCATTCTGCCGGAGAATGACTATGAGATGTTCGTCTATCAGGTCGAGAATCAAGACCTGGATGACGTGCCCATTCGCCTGCTGCGCTTTCCCTCCGGCGCCGTGATCTCGGCGCTGTTTCGTGAGCACGCCATGCTGCATCCGAAGGGCAGCACGCGGCTCAGGATCGGTGACGTGATCTGCGTGATCGGCCGTGCCGATGACCTGCCCGCGCTGAATCGCCTGTTCAGCGGCGATGCCAAACTCAAACGAGAGCGCGCCTTCTTTGGCACCTTCACTTTCGATGGCGACGCCCTGATGCGCGACATCGCCGGCGTCTATGGCTTGACACTCAGCCCCGGCGAGCAGGAGATGACCCTGGCCGAGTTCGTCTCGCTGCGCGTCGGCGGACACCCCGTGGTGGGCGACGATGTGGACTGGCACGGCATTCACTGGGTGGTCAGCGAGATGGAGGGGAATAAAGTGACGCGAGTGGGCCTGAGGCTCTATTGACCGCCGGATGTGGTCGTGGATGCCCTGGTGGCATCCGCCGCCTGCTCGGGGCGGGCAAGGCAATCAGCTTGCGTGCTTGCGCCAGGTCAAGGCGACTTCCACCGACTCATCCGGGGTGTTCAGCCACGTCATACCGTCCTGCAGCGTGCAGTGCAGGTTCATGCTTCTGCCGACCAGGCTCGCTAGCGCCTGTACCGAGGCTGGATCGACATCGATGACGCTCAGGTTACCGAACATGGCGAGCCGGTGGCCGTGCTGTTCCCACCAGAGCTGGGCGCCATGCCCGCTGTAGGTGTAGAGGGTTACCTGCCTGGCGCGGGCGCAGGCCCGGCGAACACTCTTCTCATCGGGCTGCCCGAGCTGAATCCAGTGTTCGATGGCCCCGGTAAGGTCCTTCTGCCAGAGATCGGGCTCGTCCTCGGTGCTCACGCCGCGCCCAAACGCCAGCGCCTCATCGGCGTGCCGGGCGAAGGCCAGCAGCCGCAGCATCATCCGCTCATCGGTTTCCGATGGATGCTGGGCCACGGTCAATGCATGGTCGGCGTAGTAGTGGCGCTCCATATCGGCGACCTGGAGCTGAACCCGGTGAATGCGTGCCTTTAATGCCATGAAACGAAGCTACCTAGGCGGGAGGAGGGCGCCATCATGCCATACGCTACGCCAACGGGGTATCGTCGCACTGTGGGGATGGCGGCCAAGGCGGAATGTCTGCCATGGTAAGAGCAGGCAGAGCCGTTTCGGCATCGCGGGCGACTGACAGGGCAAGCAGGCGCTGCTTGCGAAGGAGGCCGCATCAAGTTGATCAGGCACCAAGCCAACACGCGCGGTCGCGATTTTTTCATTGGCGATCTCCACGGCCAGTATCCGCTGCTGGAACGGGCGCTGCAAAATGTCGACTTCAAGCGCGACAGGGATCGCCTGTTCGCGGTGGGGGATCTGATCGACCGCGGTGCGGCCTCCCATAGATGCCTGGCCCTCGTCAATGAGCCCTGGTTCTTCAGTGTGATGGGCAATCACGAGCAGCTGGCCAAGGCGGCGCTCTGTGACGGCAGCGCCGGGGCCTGGGGGCTTTGGCTACTCAATGGCGGTTGCTGGGTGCTGCGGCATGGGCGCGGGGACGCACGTCGCCGCCTCGAGGCGGCGCTCCCGCACCTGCCCTATGCGCGCGAAATCGAGGTGGAGGGACGGCGGGTTGGCCTGGTCCACGCCGAGCCCCCGGCCGACTGGGCGCAGATCGAGCAGGCCGATACCGAACGACTGCTCTGGGGGCGTGATCGCATCGCCCGGTGTGACACAACACCAGTGACTGGCATCGACATGGTGGTCGTGGGTCACACTATCGTTGAGGCGCCTCTGACCCTGGGCAACGTTCACTATATCGATACTGGCGCCTTCCACTCCGGGCAGCTGACGCTGGTGGAGGCCGGCGAGCTGGTGGCTCGCGGCTGTCCTTAGCGATAGCGACCCGTTGCAACATTCGACTTCAAGGCGCGTTATCGCCCAGGCGAACAGAAAAAGGGGAATCGGCCTGACGGCGGATTCCCCTTTGAAACGGTGGCGGAGGGACAGGGATTCGAACCCTGGGTAGGCTCTCACCTACGCCGGTTTTCAAGACCGGTGCATTCAACCGCTCTGCCATCCCTCCGGCTTACGGCGGAGAATACTACCAGTATTCCTCGCTAGGTCAAGGGGTTCCGACAGGATTCGAAGGAGAGATGCCATGTCAGCCACAGCGCCAGCCGCCCGCAGCCTGCCTTGCCCTGCCGTATCCGCGGCGCTGGTGGAGGCAGGGCGCGTGCTAATGGTGCGACGGGGCAAGGCACCCAACCTGGGAAAATTGGCGCTACCCGGCGGGCGGATCGAAGCGGGCGAGGCACTGCTGGCGGCCGCCGTTCGCGAGCTGCGCGAGGAGAGCGGCATCGAAGCCGCGCCGGTACGCGTGCTCACCGCCATCGACCAGCTACACTATGATCATGAGGGTCAGCTTGCCTACCACTACGTGGTCGTCGTGGTGCTGTGTCGGCGGCTGCGTGGCTGGGGGGAGGCCGGCGACGATGCCAGCGAGGTCGTCTGGCTGGATATCCCGGCGCTGCGCAGCGAGCCGTCGCTCTGCGATAGCGCACGCGACATCGCGCTTCAGTTGCTGGGTGCTGACCCACTGCGCTGAGCTTTCGTTGACCCTTGTGAGGTCGAGGGCTTGCGTCGGGAACCAAGCGACGGCATCCTTTGTCCACTGCCGTGATCAACCAAGATCAACCACAGGGAGCTCTGGATCGATGGCCTATAACGAAACGCATGTGACACAGACCCAGCAGCAGTCGGCGCTGACGACTAACAAGGTGCTGCGTAACACCTATGGCCTGCTGGCCATGACGCTGCTGTTCTCTGCTGTGACCGCCGGCGCCGCCATGGCCATGGGCATCGAGCGCATGAACATCCTGGTCTTTTTCATCGGCGCCTATGGCCTGATGTTCCTGGTGCACAAGACTGCCAACTCGGCGGCCGGCCTGCTGGCTACCTTCGCCTTCACCGGCTTCATGGGCTTCACGCTCGGCCCCATCCTCAGTGCCTACCTGGCACTGCCCAACGGTGCCGCGCTGATCATGAACGCCTTGGCGATGACCGGCCTGACCTTCATCGGTCTGTCGGCCGTGGCCCTGGTGTCCAAGAAGGACTTCAGCTTTCTCGCCAACTTCCTGATGGCCGGTGCCATCGTGCTGATCCTGGCCATGGTGGCGGGCCTGATCTTCCAGATCCCCACCCTGATGCTGATGGTTTCGGCGGGCTTTGTGCTCTTCGCCTCCGCCGCCATCCTCTACCAGACCAGCGAGATCGTGCACCGTGCCGGAGAGACCAACTACATTCTGGCCACCATCACGCTCTACGTGTCGATCTACAATCTCTTCGTCAGCCTGTTGGCCCTGCTGGGGATCATGAGCAACGACTGACGGCGACACGCCACGCGAACCGGCAGGCCCCGCTCCGGCGGGGCCTGTGCGTTTGAGATAGCGGGACACCAGCCAAGATGCGCTACGCACTGCTTGTACAGGGGCCGCCCTACAGCCGACAGGCTGCCCATTCCGCCCTGCGCTTCGCCAGGGCGCTGCTCGCCAGAGGCCATACCCTGGAGAGCGTTTTCTTCTACCACGATGGCGTCTACAATGCCGCCCGGCTGGCGGCACCGCCCCAGGACGAGCCCAACCTGCTGGATGCCTGGCGAGCCCTTCACGACGAGCACGGCACCCGCCTGCAGGTCTGCATCGCTGCGGCGCTGCGGCGGGGGCTGCTCGACGAGCGCGAAGCCAGCCGCCACGGCAAGGCGGGGCACAGCGTCGAGCCGCCCTTCGAGCTGACCGGCCTCGGCCAGCTGATCGACCTGGGACTGAGCAGCGATCGCCTGGTGACCTTTTCTCCCTGAGGAGACGCGATGTACGAGCGAGACAATCCACTCGGCGGCGATGTGCTGGTCATCTTGCGCCATCCTCCCCAGGGGAGCAGCTGGCTTCGCGAGGGGCTCGATGCGGCTCTCGTGGCCGCCGCCTTCGGCCAGGCGGTTAGCTTGCTGTTCCAAGCGGATGGTGTCATGGCGCTAACCCCCGGCCAGGGCCCCGGCCCTCTGGGGCAGAAGGGGACCGCGCCCACCCTGGACATGCTGGCCATGTACGATATCGAGGCGCTCTACCTGGACCGCGCCGCCCTGGTGGAGCGCGACCTCGATGGCGAGATGCTGCTGCTCCCCGCGCGACCGCTAGGGCCCGTCGATATCGCCACCTTGATTGCCACTCATCGGCTGGTGCTAACCTTTTGAATAGCGTCCGGGACACTGTAACGTCGAGGCCTCCATGATCCTGCATATTCTCAATCGCCCCCCCAGCAGCAGCCTGACCTATCGTGATGCCCTGGCCGGTATGGGTCCGGAGGATCGCCTGCTACTGATTGAAGATGGCGTGCTAGGCGCGCTGCCGTCGCAGATTCGCCATTTCGAGGGAGTCGAGGGTCGACTGTTTGCCCTGCGCGAAGACCTGGCGGCCCGCGGGCTCGATGGCCGCTGCGATGCCGTCGTGCAGGTGGTGGATGTCGACGGCTTCGTGCTGTTGACCGAAGAGGCCGACAAGACGGTGAGCTGGTCCTGATGGCATCCACGGCAATAGCACGTTACCTGAAGGCGGGCGAACACTGCGTTCCCCTGGACCCCGAAGGCTATCTGGTCAATCTTGATGACTGGAGCCCCGCGGTGGCGAAGGCCCTCGCAGAGGAGGAGGGGCGCACGCTAACGGATGAACACTGGGAGGTGATTGAGGTGTTACGAGCCTTCTATGCGCGCTTCGAGTCCTCACCCGCCATGCGCCCCCTGGTCAAGGCGGTGGGTCAGTCCCTGGGGCCGGAGAAGGGCCGCTCGCTGCATCTGATGAAGCTCTTCCCCGACAGTCCGGCCCGCGTGGCAGCTCGCCTGGCGGGCCTCCCCAAGCCAGCCAACTGTCTGTGACGTCCGCTCCGTCATGAACTTCCTGGCCCATGCCTGGCTGGCCCGCGGCGGCAGCGACGACTTTCTTTACGGCAACCTGATTGCCGACGGCGTGAAGGGCAGCGACTTGTCGGCCTGGCCGGTTGCGGTGGCACGAGGCATTCGCCACCATCGTCGCGTCGATGCCTTCGTCGATGCCCATCCGGTGGTACGCCAGGCGCGCCGCCGGTCACCGACGCCGCTGCGGCGCTTTTCCGGGATTGCGCTGGATCTGGTGTGGGATCATTTCGTGGCCAAGCGGCTATGCCTGCGGGGAGATGCGCCACAGCTCATCCCACGCTGCTATCGTCTGCTGACCAGCCAGCCAGCGCCGGCGCGCCTGGCGCCCATGATGCCGCTGCTGGTCGAACAGGACTGGCTGCGCCGCTATGCTGATTTCGCGTTCACCTGCCAAGCGGTGCAGGGAATCGGTCGCCGCCTCTCTGGCCCCAATCGCCTGGCCGAGCTGGTGCCCTGGATCGAAGCCGACTATGCACGGCTTGCCGACGACTTTCGACGGCTCTGGCCCGAGCTGGAGGCCGCTCTGGGCGACGAATCCTGAGCGTGCCCCGAAGCGCGCAGCCTCTCCCTCAGGGCACCTGCAGCCAGAGGCACCTCACCGAGTCCCCCGGCTGAATGCGGCTGTGTTCCGGAATGACCGCCAGGGCGTCGGCCTCCACGCAGGAAGAGAGCACCGCCGAGTTTTGATCACGGAAGGCCTGGGCCTGAATCCCGCTTTCATCGAAGGCGAGCCGCACGCGCATGTAATGGCGGCGAGGGCCGGTCTCGGTGGTAAAATCGGCCTGGGCCGTCAGCATCGGCAGGCTCGCAAGCCTAGGGCAACCAAGCAGGGCACCCATCAGCGGGCGGAGGAACAGCCAGGACCCGACAAAGGACGACACCGGGTTGCCGGGCAGCCCGACGAAGCGCGCCTCGCCGCCCGTCCTCCGGGGCAGCCGCCCCAGCGCTAGCGGCTTGCCAGGGCGCACGGCGAGGCGCCACAGATCGAGCCGGCCCAGTTCGGCGACCATCTGCTTGACGTGATCCGCTTCCCCCACGCTGACCCCGCCGGTAGAGACCACCACGTCGGCCCGCTGGGCCGCCTCGTCCAGCAGTCGGCGCGTCTCGTCCGCCCTGTCAGGCACATCGGCATGCCATACCACCTCGGCGCCGAAACGCGCCAGCAGACGCGACAGCATCGGGCGATTGGTGTTGTAGATCTGGCCGGGGCCTAAGGGTTGGCCCGGGGCGACGATCTCATCGCCGGTGGACAGCAGGGCGACCCGCGGTCGCCGGCGCACCGCCACCTCGGTAATGCCTTGCCCTGCCAGATGCCCCAGCGCGGCGGCTTCCAGTCGCTGGCCGGCGCCGAGCAGGGGACTGCCAGCCGACACGTCACGTCCGCGTCGGCGCAGGTTATCACCCGCCGGGATATCCGGCGGCATTACCGCCTCGCCGTCAGTGACCTCGACCCGCTCCTGCATCACCACGCAATCGGCGCCCGGCGGTAATTCTCCGCCGGTGAAGATACGCGCACAGTTGCCGCGGGCCAGCGGTGCTGCGGGCTGGCCCGCCATGACCCGCTGGGAAATCGGCAGCGGGCGTCCGGCATCCTCATGGTGAAGGGCGTACCCGTCCATGGCGCTGTTGTCGAAAGCGGGAACGTCGAGCCTGGCGGTCACCGACTCGGCGAGGACGCGACCGGCGGCTCGTTCGCAGCTGAGCCTCTCTGTCGATAGCACGGTGACGCCTTCCAGCAGGGCCGCCAGAGCGGTCTCCACAGACTGCAGCTCAGCCATGCTGACCTCGTTCGGGGATGACCAGGTTGGCGAAGTTGCACGGCCGATGCCGGCTATCCAGCTGTTCCGCCAGGATGCCATCCCAGGCGGTACGACAGGCGCCGGTGGAGCCGGGCAGGCAGAAGATCACGGTGGCATTGGCCAGTCCCCCCAGGCAACGGCTCTGCACGGTAGAGCTGCCGATCTCCTGCCAGGAGAGCTGGCGAAACAGCTCGCCGAACCCCTCGATACGCTTGTCGAGCAGCACCGAAACCGCCTCCGGCGTGGAGTCGCGGCCGGTGAAGCCGGTGCCGCCGGTGGTGAGGATCACCTGAACCTCGGGATCGGCGATCCAGGCGGCAACCGCCGCGCGAATGCGGTAGACATCGTCGATGACGATCTGGCGGTCGGCGAGGCGATGTCCGGCCGTCACAAGCCGCTCTTTCAGTAGGGCGCCACTGCGATCGGTGCTCATATCCCGGGTATCGGAAATGGTCAGTACGGCCACGTTCAGCGGAATCATCGGTTCGCTCATTAACCTTGTGACTCCTGCTTGGCAGCCTGGCGTGCCTCGAAGGCCGCCTGCTGCTCCGCCGTGGCCGGCTGCTGGTGTTTCTGCTTCCATTCGCTGTAGGGCATGCCGTAGACGTACTCGCGAGCCGTCTCGTAGTCGAGCTCGGCGCCGCGCTCTTCGGCCGCGGTCACGAGCCACTTGGAGAGGCAGTTGCGGCAGAAGTCGGCCAGGATCATCAGATCGATGTTCTGGACGTCCTTGTGTTCGTCCAAATGGTTGAGCAGACGGCGAAACGCTGCCGCCTCGAGTTCGGTTCGAGTGGTGTCATCCAGGTGCTGCATGGGGGCTCTCCCGACAAGCTTGGGTGTTGCTGCGATCCTCCAGCATAACAAAATCGGCAGTGATAGGGCCTGCCCGCATCGCCGACGCCGTGGGCGACTTCACGACAGCCGAGACCACCCATGCCATCATGGCAGGAACGGACAGCGACAGGAGTCGGCCATGCCAGCCCTCACTCGCAGCCATGCCCGGTTGCCCACCACGCTGGAGATCCCGGTATCCGACGAATATGGCGAGTCTCGCTCCCAGGCCATCGCCGCCGAGCGCGCCCTGACGCTCTATCTCAACCGACGGGAGATCGTCACCTTGATGACCCTGGGGGCCGATCCCGAGGCCCTGGTGGTGGGTTATCTGCGCAATCAGGGGCTGATCGACAGCCTCGAAGACCTGGTGGCGGTATACGTGGACTGGGAGGTGGAGGCAGCGGCCGTGGTCACGCGTCGCCAGCCCGAGGACCTGGAGACACGGCTGGGGCAGCGCACCGTGACCACCGGCTGCGGCCAGGGCACGGTGTTCGGGCGCCTGCTGGAGGCGACCTCGCTGCAGGCGCTGCCACCGACCGAACTGTCGCAGTCGGTGCTCTACTCGCTGCTCACGCGACTGGGTGACTTTAACGAGACCTACCGCAGTGCCGGCGCGGTTCATGGCTGCGCCCTGTGCCGGCAGGCCGAGGTGTTGGATTTTGTGGAAGACGTGGGGCGCCACAACGCCGTGGACACCCTAGCCGGGCGTCAGTGGCTGGCCGAGGCAGACAGCGCCAATGCGGATATCTTCTATACGACAGGCCGCCTGACCTCGGAAATGGTGCTCAAGGTAGCCCAGATGGGCATCAGCGTGCTGGTGTCCCGTTCCGGGGTGACACAAAAGGGCGTCGAGCTTGCGGAGCGATTTGGGGTCCTGCTGATCGCCCGCGCCAAGGGACGTCACTTCCAGGCCATCCATACCGGCGGACGGCTGCGGCTCGATGCCATCCCCGCGCGGCGCCCCGGCGATCGTCGGCGCGGCTAGCCGCTAGACCATTTCCCCGCCAGGGGTGCAAACCGAAAGTACCACGGCATCCTGCTCGCTGATCGACACCAGCGCGTGCCCCATATCGCTATCGAAATAGATGCTGTCACCGCGCGACAGTCGTAGCGGCTCATAGAATTCGGTGTAGAGCCGAACCTCGCCGTCCAGCACGGTCAGGAACTCCTCGCCGTCGTGACGCACCCATTCGCTGAATTCATCGAAGCTGCGGGCCCGCACGATAGTCTTGAAGGGAATCATGCGCTTCTGGGCCAGCTCGCAGCTGAGCAGCTCGTGCTCGTAGGTGGGGGTGGGGTGGTGCTGGCCCGCCCCCTCGCGGGTCAGGTCGCGGCGCCCCATGGTGCGCGGCTGCACTCGGGGTGGCGTTAGCAGCTGGGGCAGATCGATACCCAAGCCGTTGATCAGCTTCTGCACCGCGGTGAAGGTCGGCGAGATCTGGTCATTCTCGATTTTGGACAGGGTCGAGCGGGCCAGCCCGGTGCGCTGGCTGACATCCTCGAGCGTCCACTGGTTGGCCAGACGGATCTCCTTGAGGCGCTCACCGAGTCGCAGCGGCTCGACGAAAGGTTTGCGGCCGGAGGCGATGCGCAGCGCGGCATCCTGGTCGGTGGTAGCGGTCATCGGCAGGTTCACTATCGGAAACAGAGTTTCCCCAAAGCGTACCATAAATGGCGGGCCGCGCATCGCCGAGATGACCTAGCCACTGAGATGGCCCAGCAAGAATTCGCGAGGCGCTCACTCGCTGAAGGGCTGTCCAAGCAGCGCCTTGAGATGCGCCTCGGCACCGCTGGCCAGTGAGTCCAGGTTATAGCCGCCCTCGAGTACCGAGACCAGGCGGTTTTCCGCGTAGAGGGCCGCGATCTCCAGGGCGCGCTGGGTCACCCAGTAGAAGTCCTCGTCCTCCAGGCAGAGCTCCGCCAGGGGATCCTCCCGGTGCGCATCGAAGCCCGCCGAGACGAGTACCAGCTCCGGCTTGAAGGCGTGCAGCGCCGGCAGCCAGTCGTCCTCGATGGCGCGCCGGAAGGCGGCGCTGTCGGTGCCGGCCTCGAGGGGCGTGTTGACCACGTTGTGCCATTCGCTGCGCAGGTAGCGCCAGGGATAGAAGGGGTACTGGAAGCTGGTGCAGATTAATGTCTCCGGGTCATCCTTGAAGATATCGACGGTGCCGTTGCACTGGTGGACGTCGAAATCGAGAATGGCGATGCGCCTGGCCCCGTACTTGGCTCGTGCATGAGCGGCACCGACGGCCACATTGTTGTAGAAGCAAAAGCCCATGGCGTCGGTGGCTTCGGCGTGATGGCCAGGCGGACGCACGGCACAGAACACGTTATCGGCCTGACGGCGATAGACCTGATCGACGCCGCGCAGAACTGCCCCCGCGGCCACCCGTGCCGCCTGCAGGCTGTCCGGGTTCATCATGGTGTCACTGTCGAGGGTCACGATGCCGGTTTGGGGTACGCACTTGTCCAGCGCACGCAGGTGGCGCAGCGGGTGGACCCTGGCGAGCTCTTCTTCGGAAGCCTCACGGGCCTCTGACTGCATGGTCTGCTGCAGCAGCCCCGTCAGCGCCAGCCTGGCCCGGATCGCTTCCAGGCGCAGCGGGCTTTCGGGATGCTCCGGCCCCATATGATGAAGGTCGCAGTCCGGGTGCGTTATGTAGGCCGTGATCATGCGTATGCTCCAAAATGACTGACATCACTTTAATGTCCTTAAACCCTTGCACGACAGTGTCAATAAGTCGTACACAGGGTGACTGGAACAGAGCTGGCGGAGGGAGCGACTTGGGTACCCGATTTCTGCGACACTTCTTCGAACCGCGCTCCATTGCGGTCATCGGCGCCTCGGAGAAGCCCCACTCCATCGGTGGACTGGTCATCCGCAACCTGCAGGATGCCGGCTTTCCCGGCACGATCTGGGCGGTCAACCGCAAGGGCTATGCCAGTGTCTTCGGCCAGCCGGGCGTGGCACGCATCCGCGACCTGCCGGAGCCCCCCGATCTGGCGGTGATCTGCTCTCCGGCGCACAGCCTGCCCAAGGTCATTGCCCGCCTGGGACGCTTCGGGGTCAAGGCCGCGCTGGTCCTATCCGGCGGCTCCGACCTCGATGACGCCAGTGAGGGAAAGGGTTCGATCCGTGAGCAGATGCTTGCAGCGGCACGGACGTCGGGCATACGGGTGCTGGGACCGGAGTGCATGGGGCTGATCGTTCCGGGCCGCAAGCTCAACGCCTCCTATGCCAGTCAGCCGGTCAAGGCGGGGCGCGTCGCCTACCTGGGGCAGTCCGGCATGCTGGGCAACGCCATGATCGACTGGGCCGCCGGGCGCGGGATCGGTTTTTCGCACCTGATCACCGTTGGCGACAGCGTCGACGTCATGCTTCCCGACCTGATCGACTACATCAACCAGTACGCTCCCACCCAGGCGATACTGCTGCACCTGGAGCGCATCCAGGACGCCCAGCACTTCATGACGGCGCTGCGCGACGCGTCCCGGCATCGCTTGGTCCTGGCGATCAAGAGCGGTCGCACACCCGAATCGGATCTCTCCAATGTCCCCCCCACGCCCGGGGTAGCCAACCGCGACGTGGTCTTCGATGCGGCCTTCTCGCGGGCCGGGGTGGTCAGGGTCAACGACTCGGATGAGCTCTTCGATGCGCTGATGACGCTGTCCCAGATGAAGCCGCTCAAGGGCGATCGCCTGGCCATCGTCTCCAATGGTCTGGGCCCTGCCATGCTGGCCATCGATAAGCTGATCAGCGCCGGAGGCCGGCTCGCCAGTTTCAGCGATGAGACTCGGCAGGCGTTGCGCAAGGCCGATTTCGACATGAGCAAACCGGGGGAAAATCCGGTCGACCTGGGCGGCAATGCCACGCCCGAGAAGCTGGTTGAAGCGCTGGAGGTCGTTGCCGCCGACCCGGGGGTTGATGCCGTGCTGGTGGTGCATGCGCCAACCCGTCTGGCCCCCTCCAAGACCACCGCCCAGGCCATCATCGCCAACCGCAAGCGGTTTCGCCGCAATCTGCTGACCAGTTGGATGGGGCTCGAGGGCGCCCTCTATGCGCGCCACGAGTGCAGCATGGCCGGCATTCCCACCTATGTGTCACCGGAGAAAGCCGTCAAAGCCTTCATGCACATGGTGGACTACCAGCGCGTCCAGGCGCTGCTCCAGGAGACCCCGCCGAGCCTGCCGTTTACCACCACCCCCGATATTCGCGCCGAGTGCCGCGCCCTCATCGAGACGGCCAAGGCCCAGGGGCGCGAGACCCTGTACCACTCCGAGACGGCGAGGGTGCTCGAGGCCTACGGTATCCCGGTGGCACCCAGCCGGCACGTGCACACCTCAGAGGAGGCCGCCTCCGCCGCCGTCGAGATCGATGGGCCCATGGCGCTCAAGGTCGTTCACGAGGGCAACTGTCAGCCGTTTCGCTACCGCAAACATCCGCACCGTCTCTCTGCCGGGCTGCTGCAGGACCTGCATACGCCGGAGCAAGTGGTGGAGGGGGTCGGGCGGCTGGCCGACAAGGTCCACGAGAAGCTTCCCTCCCTGGTCATCCGAGAGTATTGCCTGCAGCCCATGCAGCGGGGCAAGCACTCCATGCAACTCTGCGCCGGGATCACCCGGGACCCGATCTTCGGACCGATCATCGTGTTCGGCATCGGCGGCTACAAGGTCAATGTCCTGGCCGACCGGCAGGTGGCGCTGCCACCGCTGAACATGACCCTGGCGGCCGACGTGGTGGGGCGTACCCATGCGGCGCGATTGATTCGCGAGCATTCAAGCGACCCCGAACGCGACCTCGAGCGGCTCTGTCAGCTGCTGGTCAAACTGTCGCAGATGGCCTCGGACCTGCTCGAACTGCGCGGCCTCGAGCTCAATCCCCTGCTGCTTAACCGCGACGGCATGATCGCCGTGGACTTCGCCATGGACCTGGGGGCACCGGCACGCTTTGCGATCATGCCCTATCCCGAAGAGCTCAGAGAGTGGGTGACCCTGAAGAACGGCATGGAGGTCGAAGTGCGGCCGATTCGCGCCGAAGACGCCCCGTTGATTACCAGTTTTCACACCCAGCTCTCCGAAGAGAGCATTCGTTTTCGTTACTTCCACAACAAATCCGACCTTACCCAGCGCGACCTGTCGATTCTCTCGCATATCAATTACGACCGGCAGATGGCCTTTATCGCCGAACACCGACGCGAGGACGGCAGCAAGGAGATGCTCGGGGTGGTGAGGGTCTGGAACGACCCCGATAATATCCGTACCGAATTCTCGGTGATCATCCGCGATGACATGAAGGGGCAGGGGCTCGGCAGCCTGCTGATGAAGAAGATGATCGCCTACTGCAAGAGCGTCGGGACTCTGGAGATGATCGGCAAGATCATGGTCGACAATCATCCCATGCGGGCGCTGATGAAGCACCTGGGATTTCGCTGTCGCTACAACATGGAAGAGCAGGTGGTGGATGCGGTCATGCGGCTCAACGAGCCGGTAAGCGAGTGGCAGCGCCACCGACTGGAGAGTCTACCGGATTGAGCGAGCCCCGATTCACCGCCCACAACGGCAGGAATCGGGTTCTTCGCACTTTAGTGTGAACGTGTTTGGCTGATTATGGTGGGAGGCCGGCTCTGCCGGGCGAAGGCGCCGCAGGCGCCCTATGGGTAGTGCTGCGCGCTACTTCGCGAGCTGAAGCTCCCTCCCACAGAGCCAGTTCACGCCAGTCTGTGAAGAGCCGGGGATCAGGGCAAGAGGGAGGCGGAGTTACACGAGAACTACTCGTCGGCTCATCAGGGCGCCATACGAAAATGATGCCAGCGGCCATCACGATTCTCGTAGCGAATACGATCATGTAGGCGGCTGGGCTGACCTTGCCAGAACTCGAACATCTCGGGAATCACGCGGTAGCCGCCCCAGTGGATGGGGCGCGGGATCTCCTGGCCTTCGTACGCCTGCTCGAAGCGGTGCTGTCGCTCTTCGATCCAGCTACGGCCGGGGATCACCACGCTCTGGGTGGCAATCCAGGCACCGAGCTGGCTGGCCCGTGGTCGGCTGTTGAAGTAGGCATCGGATTCATCGCTACCGACCTGTTCGACCCGGCCCTCGACGCGTAGCTGTCGGCTAAGCGACGGCCACCAGAAGACCATGGCGGCGTGGGGCACATTGGCCAGCTCGCTGCCCTTGTGGCTGTGGTAGTTGGTGTAGAAGACCAGTCCTTGCTCATCATAGCCCTTGAGAAGCAGGATGCGCGCATGGGGCAACCCCTGGCTGTCCACCGTGGCCAGCGTCATGACATTGCCGTCATCGCCTTCGACGTCTAACGCCAGGGTCATCCACTCGTCGAACAGGACCATGGGGTCCTCTGGGGCCTGGGCCTCTTCCAGTCGGCCGCCCTCGTAGTCACGCCGGATATCGGCGATATTGCGTGTCATGGCGTTCTCCTCGTAAATTTTGCACATGGTCGCTGCTGCAGGGATGAAGCACAACACCCGATTCACCCCATCGGACTTACACAGGGTCAACGAGGGTAGAGGGGGGCGAACGGACTACCGTGGCGACAAGGGAATTGTACCGTCGAGTCAACCACGAAGTGGCAAGGAGGCGAAATGCGATATCCAGTCTGGGACCTGCCCATCAGGCTGTTTCACTGGGCTCTGGTGGCCGGTGTGGCGCTCTCCTTCTATACCATGAAGCTGGGTGGGGCTCCTTTCCTGTTTCCCGTGGAGCTACATGCCAAGGCGGGCTTTGTGGTGCTCGGGCTGCTCCTGTTTCGCTGGCTTTGGGGGTGGGTGGGCAGCTATCACGCGCAGTTTTGGCATTTTCTCTACGGGCCCAAGCGAATGGCTCGCTACGCCTGGCGGCTGCTCAAGGGGCCGCCGCCCGCCTTCGCCGGACATAATCCGCTAGGTGGCCTGATGGTCATCATCATGCTGGCTTCACTGACCTTTCAAGCGGTCAGTGGGCTCTTCCTGACCGATGATATCTTCTTCCGGGCGCCGCTTTACGGCCTTTTCGGCCGCGATGTCAGTCGTACCTTGCAGACACTGCATCATCTCAATGCCGATCTGCTGCTGATGTTGATTGCAGCCCACCTGGTGGCGCTCATCGTCCATCGCTTGAAAGGAGAGCGTCTGGTGGTGGCCATGATCACCGGTCGCAAGCCACTGCCAGGGGCACCGGAAGATGCGCCTGGCAAGGGGGCCGAGGGCCGTAACCCCCGCCCGTGGTGGCTGATCGTCTCCCTGGCCCTGGCGGCCGCTCCGGTGATCTGGCTGTGGAACGCCTGAGCCAGGGCCCCCACCTATAAGCAAAGGGGCGGCAGGAAGCCGCCCCCTATACTCGCACGCACCGCGCAATCACGCCGGCTCAGTCGGCACGATAATTATCGTGGCAGCCCCGGCACGTCTCTGCCACGTCGGCCACCTGTCGACGCATGATGCCGAAGTCGTCCCCCTGGGCGAGTTCGGCCAGAGTAGCGGTCTGCTCGATCAGCGTCTGCTGGCGTGACTCGAAGTCCGCCCAGTCGTCGGCGATCGCGGCCAGGGCGTCGGTGTCGACTCCATGTCCATCGCCGCGCAGCGAGCCCTCGACGAAGCCCTCCCAGGGCAGAGACGCCAGAAAGGCGAGGTTCTCGGCGCGATAGGCAAACGCTTCGGCATCGTAGTCGATATCGCCCTGGGCCATGGCGCCCAGCGGTCCGATCTGCCAGCCGATCACGCTCAGCGCGCTCTGGCGATAGTGGATGGCATCCTCGATGTCGCTGGCCTGGGCGACACCGGCCACTGCCACTCCCACCGATAGGCCACCGGCGACCAAGCAAGTCTTGAGCGTTACATTCATCACGGTCTCCCTTGAAGTCCTTATCAATTTAGCGCGTTACGAACGAATGCCATGCCAGGTCAGCGATTACCTTCGGCACGCAGCTGGCGACTGCGAAAGCGGGCATAGAACATGCAGCCGGTGAACAGCGCCAAGGCGGTCAGCGCCTCGAGACCGCCCCGCAGCCCCTGGCCGGGCAGGGTCGCGACCATCACCCCCTGAGTAAAGTAGAGCAGGCTGACAAATGCCAGCCAGGCGTGGCCTCTGGGACGCTGCCCGATCACCGACGGCAGGAACAGCACCAGCGGCAGGATGCGGACGATGATCGGCGTCAAGGGGTTATCGCCGGCCTGCATCGACAGGCTGCCCCACACCACCAGCACCATCAGCAGGATGAAGCTGCCCAGCACCAGGCGGCGCGCTCGCTCGGTCAGGGCATCCAGACCATGACGGGCCTCCAACTCCTCTAGCCAGCGTCTCATCGTGCCTCCCGGCGCATGGCGTCGAGGGCGAGGGCCAGCCGAGCGAGGCGCTTGCCCTGGGCCTTGGCCAGGTGGCGCTCGTCCTCGCCAAGCGGTCGGTCGCTGCGCACGCCGGCGACGTGACTGGCCCCGTAGGGGGTGCCGCCGCTGGAAGTGCTCATCAGCTCGGTTTCGCTGTAGGGCAGGCCGGCATAGACCATGCCATGGTGTAGCAGCGGCAGCAGCATGGAGATCAGGGTAGTCTCCTGGCCGCCATGCAGGCTCGAGGTGGACGTGAAGGCGCAGGCGGGCTTGTCGATCAGGGCGCCATTGATCCAGAGGGCGCTGGTGGAATCGATGAAGTGCTTGAGCGGGGCTGCCATATTGCCGAAACGGGTCGGGCTACCCAGCGCCACGGCGGCACAGCCCCGCAGATCGTCCAGGTCAGCATAGACGGCCCCCTCGGCGGGGATCTCCGGGTCCACTGCCTCGCAGGTAGGAGAGACCGGCGGAACGGTGCGTAGCCGGGCCGCGACCCCGGGGCAGGACTCGACCCCGGCGGCCAGCTGTTCGGCCATGGCGCGGGTGGCGCCGTAGCGGGAGTAGTACAGGATCAGCACGTAGGGCAGGGTGTCAGGCATCGTGGTTCCTGGTGAGTGGGAAACAGAAGAACGGGGCGGCAATTAATCATCGCCGCCGAGCAGGGAAAGGACGTCCTCCGGCGGCCGGCCGATGATGGCGCGCCGGCCATCGTCGGCGATCGGGCGCTCCAGCAGCCGCGGATGCGCCACGATGGCCCGGATCACCTGTTCCGGGTCCTGGATGTCGGCGTCCAGGGCCTTCCATTCGGCCTCCTGGGTGCGCACCAGGGCCTCGCCGTCGGTATCCAGGCGCGCCAGCAGCGCACGCAGTTCGCTCTCGTTCAGCGGCTCGTCTAGGTAGCGGCGCACATGCACCTCGGCGCCATGCTCTTGAAGCAGCGCCAGCGCTTGGCGCGACTTGGAGCAGCGGGGATTGTGCAGGAGAGTAATCGCCATTGTGGGGTCTGCCTCGCGTCGGAGCGTGAAGGTGGCGGCTATTGTAGAAGCAAGGCGGACGCCTCGGCCAGCCGCCGATAGACCCAGACCTCACGGCCATCCTCCAGTTCCAGGCGGACCCGCTCATAGCGAATGCCCAGACGCTCGTAGCGATCCAGCCGGGCCAGCTCCCGGGACGTTACCTCGATCAGCTCGCCGGCCACGCGCTCCCCGGGGGCCTCGGTCAGATCCAGCCCCTCGCGGCGAAAGCCCTCGAGCAGCGCAGGCTCGGTCTCGCCGGCACGCCCCATCACCACCCAGCGCACCGGGGCGAAGCGCAGGGTGCCATAGACGAAGACCTCGTGGGTTCCCTCCTCGATGGGCGGCAGATGCCCGGGGCGGTCGTAGGTGTAGGGACTCAGCATGGTCCACCATAGCCAGCCGGCCAGCGCCAGCGGGAGCAACAGCAGGCAAAGCAGCACAAGGCGCAGGCGTGTCATGGGAACTCCTGATCGAAAGCGGTAGGGGCATGCTGCCACGCTTGCCCCTTTGCTGTCCGATTCAACCCTTAACGCCGGCTCTGGTAGGATGTTTCCAGATACGACAATCGCGGAGGTGGCCCATGACCCAGTCGGCACGTGATGATCAGGACTTCCGGGCGCTGATGGGCGATGTCAGGCCACTGGCGAGTGGCGGCAATCGCGCCGATCCGGGGCCTCGGCGCCGCCCGCCGAGCGACGCCCAGCTGGCCCGCCGCGAGAGCGCTCAGGCCGAGGCGGGGCAGGACAACTTCCTCTCCGATGACTTCGTCGATCTGCTGCCGCCCTTCGATCCGCTGGAGTACCGTCGCGACGGCATCCAGAGCGGCGTCGTCGACCGCTTGCGCCACGGCGGCTATACCGCCCAGGCGCGTCTCCACCTGCTGCGGCGCCCCCTTGCCGAGTGCCGGCGTGCGCTGCCGCCCTTCATCCAGGAGGCCTATGCCCATGATCTGCGTTCGGTACTGATCGTTCACGGCCGCGGCCGGGAGATCGACAGCCCGCCCAACGTGTTGCGCTCCTATCTGGCCAAATGGCTGGCCCAGTTCGAGGAGGTACAGGCGTTCGTCTCCGCTCAGCAGGCGGACGGCGGCCTGGGCGCCACCTGGGTGATGCTGCGCAAGAGCGAACGGGCCCGGGCCGCTAACCGCGAGCGGCAGCAGAAGCGCCGGGGATAAGGAAGGACTCACGAGAACCGGGGCCAATTCTGGCCCCGGCGTCTCTTGAGCTTCTACGCTAGTCGCGCCATCAGGCGTAGGCGGGGGCGTAGTCGCGGGCCTTGGCCCACTCCCGTTCGCGGCGGCGGAACAGCGGCTCGGGCTGGTCGACGGCCGGCTGGTAGGCGCGGCTGAAGAAGCCCAACGCGCGCAGGGCGTCTTCCAACCACTGATCCTCGCGCAGCGACAACGCATCGAAGCCGCAGCGAGTCAGGAAGAAGCACTGATCCACCAGCACGTCCCCGATGGCACGGATCTCGCCTGCATAGCCATAGCGCTCGCGCAGCAGCCGCGCCAGGCTGTAGCCGCGCCCGTCGGTGAACTTGGGAAAATCGATGGCGATGAGCGGCGCCTTGGCGAGTTCATCGGCCAGCGCCGGCGTCAGTTCGGTGTCGCTGGAGAGCCAGGGTGCGAGCTCATCGTTCGGCTCGCCAGCCTGCCAGCGCGCCAGCGGTACGATCGCCGGGCCCGCGGGGAGTGCCGCCTGATCGTCGCGCACCAGCGTCCAGCGATCCTCGGCCGGCTTTCCCTGACGAATGAAGGGGCGCGTGTTAAGAGTGTTTTGATCAGGCATAGACCCGCTCCTTGAAGGGTTTGAGACCGATTCGGCGATAGGTTTCCAGGAAGGTCTCGCCGTCGATACGCTGTCCGACATAGACCTGCAGCACCTTGTCGATGACCTCGGGGACGCTTTCGCGGCTGAAAGAGGGGCCGAGAATCTTGCCCAGCGATGCGCCGTTGCCCTGGGCACCGCCCAGCGAGATCTGGTACCACTCCTCGCCTTTCTTGTCGACGCCGAGGATGCCGATGTGGCCGACATGGTGATGCCCGCAGGCGTTCATGCAGCCGGAAATGTTCAGCTCCAGCGGCCCCAGATCGTAGAGGAAATCGAGATCCTCGAAGCGCTCCTGGATGGCATGGGCGACGGGGATCGACTTGGCATTGGCCAGGCCGCAGTAGTCGCCGCCGGGGCAGCAGATCAGATCGGCCAAGGTGCCGACGGTAGGATTGGCGAGTCCCAGTTCGCCCAGCCGCTGCCAGAGCGCGTGCAGGCGGTCCACCGGCACGTCGGAAAGCACCAGGTTCTGCTCGTGGGTCACGCGCAGCTCGCCATGGCTGTAGTCGTCGGCCAGGTCGGCCACCTGGTGCATCTGCTCCCAGGTCAGGTCGCCCGGCGAGTGGCCGCTGCGCTTGAGCGACAGGGTGACCGCCTTGTAGCCGGTCACTTTGTGGCCGCTGACGTTGTTGGTGACGAAACGACCGAAGGCGCGGTTCTCGGTGCGCAGGCGCTCGAACTCATCGATGGCCTCGGCCGTGACCGGGCGACGCTCGGGGTCGACGAAGTGGCGATGCATATCGCTGACGGTATCGCGGGTCAGGGTCTGGGGGCCGTCCTTGAGGTGGGCCCACTCGGCGTCCACGCGACGACGGAACTCCTCCACGCCCAGCGCCTTGACCAGGATCTTGATGCGTGCCTTGAACTTGTTGTCGCGGCGACCGAACTGGTTGTAGACCCGCACCAGGGCCTCCAGATAGGTCAGCAGGTGCTGCCAGGGCAGGTCCTCACGAACGGTTTCGCCGATCATCGGCGTGCGGCCGAGGCCACCGCCGGCCATCACTTTCACCCGCACCTCGCCCTGGGCGTCACGCCACAGGCGCAGGCCCACGTCGTGCACCTGAATGGCCGCACGGTCTTCCTCGGCGCCGGTCACCGCGATCTTGAACTTGCGCGGCAGGTAGGTGAACTCCGGGTGGAAGGTGGACCACTGGCGGATCAGCTCACACCAGGGGCGGGGGTCCACCTCTTCGTCCTCGGCCACGCCGGCAAACTGATCGGTACTGGTGTTGCGAATGTCGTTACCGCTGGTCTGGATAGCATGCATCTGCACGCTGGCGAGTTCGGCCAGCATGTCCGGCACCGTTTCCAGCTTCGGCCAGTTGAGCTGCAGGTTGGTGCGGGTCGTGAAGTGGCCGTAGCCACGGTCATAGTCCCGGGCCAGGTCGCCAAGCTTGCGCAGCTGGTAGGAGGCCAGCAGGCCGTAGGGGATCGCGATGCGCAGCATGGGAGCGTGCCGCTGGACATAGAGACCGTTCTGCACGCGCAGCGGCAGAAACTCCTCCTCGCTGAGTCGCCCGTCCAGATAGCGATTCATCTGGTCGCGAAACTGGGCGACGCGTTCATTGACCAGGGTCTGATCGTGGTTGTCGTAGCGATACATTCAGCCGATCCTGCTGCAGTGAGAGTGGCGAAGCGTCAGGGGCACCTTAACGCCTCGGCATTATTCTATGAAAGAATAAATATTCATACTTTTTATACAAAAAGTCATATAAGAGGTCAAATCCCTGGGGCGCCTGCTATATCCGCACGGACTGCCAGCGGCGTCGCTGCCAGATCCACACGAACCAGGCCGAATTGAGACAGCGGTAGCCGAGCTGGGCCCACCAGATGCCCAAAAGCCCGAACTCCAGCACTACCCCGACCCACCACGCCAGGGGCAGGAACACCAGCCACTGCAGGGTCAGGGTGGTGGTCATGACGGTGCGGTTGGCGCCGGCACCGAGCAGCGCCTGGCCCAGCACCAGGGCGGCGGCGTCGAGCACGATCATCGCCGCAGCCAGCTGCAGCGGCAGGCGTCCCAGCGCGATCAGCGCCGGGTCATGCAGGAACAGCCCCAGCACCTGCTCGGGGAGCAGCGCCATGGGCAGCGCCAGGGCCGCGAGACACAGCCAGGCCAGGCGCACCACGTCCCACCCCCAGCGGTGCGCCTCGCGGTGAGCGCGCTGGCCCAGGGCTTCGCCCACCAGGCTCATCGCCGCCATGCCCAGCCCCACCCCGGGCAGGATCAGCAGCAGCGAAAGGTTCACCAGCACGTGCCCCACCGCCACACTGGCGGTGTCGATCCGACCAAGGATCCAGAACAGCACCGCATAGCCGGCGGCGAACCACAGCTGCTGGAAGGAGTGGGGCGTGGCCAGGCGCAGGGTCGTGACGAAGATTAGCCGGCGTGGCAGGGCGGCCAGAAAGCCGCTGCCAGTGGCATGACGCAGGGAGAGTACCGCCCAGACCGCAAGCCCCGCGAACAGTGATAGGGTGGTGCCGGCCCCCGCGCCGGCGGCGCCCATGGCCGGCAGCCCCAGATAGCCGAAGATCAGCACCACGCTGGCCAACACGTTGACCAGATGCATGAACAGGATGATGCGCAGATAGATGCCGGTCTGCTGGATGCCGTTCCAGTAGCCGCGAAAGCAGAAGATCATCGCCACGGCAGCAAGCGACAGCACTCGCCAGCGAAAGTACTCCACGGCCACGGCGCTGACCGCCGGATCCTGGTTGATCAGCGCCAGCAGCCGGGGGGCCTGCCAGAAGCACAGCGCGGTCAGCGGCAGTGCCGCCAACAAGGCGATGAACAGGCCGGCATTGAGCGGCATGGCGCGCTGCCCCCAGTCTGCCTCGCCGTGCCGCCGAGCGGTCTGAGCCTGCACACCGGAGGAGAGCCCGAACACCAGGGCGGTGATCAGGAACATGGCATAGCCGCCGATCCCCACCCCGGCCAGGGGCACCTCGCCGAGCGACCCCACCAGGGCCGCATCGATCAGGTTGATCAGGCTCTGGGAGAGCATGCCGGCGATGATCGGCAGGGCCAGGCGCAGAATCTTCTGTCGCCGCAGGGGGGAGGGCAGCAGCCCGGCCCCTGCAGGATCGTGACGCACCGCGGCCATCAGCTCGGGTCGTAGGAGAGCACCGGAGCAAGCCACCGCTCCAGTTCCGTCAAGGACATGCCCTTGCGACTGGCCAGCGCCTCGACCTGGTCCCGAGTGATCTTGCCGGTGGAGAAGTATTTCGACTGGGGGTGGGAGAAGTACCAGCCCGATACTGCCGCCGCCGGCCACATGGCGAAGTTCTCGGTCAGCACCAGACCGCTGTTCTCGGTGGCGTCGAGCAGGCGGAAGAGCGTGGCCTTCTCGGTGTGGTCCGGGCAGGCGGGGTAGCCGGGCGCCGGACGGATGCCCTGGTACTTCTCGGCGATCAGCGCCTGGTTGTCCAGCGTCTCGTCGGGGACATAGCCCCAGAACTCCTTGCGCACCCGTTCGTGCATGCGCTCGGCGAAGGCCTCGGCCATGCGATCGGTCAGCGCCTGGACCATGATCGCACTGTAGTCGTCGCCGGCGGCCTTGTAGCGCTCGGCCAGTGCCTCGACGCCGTGACCGGTGGTCACCGCGAAGCCGCCGATCCAGTCGGGCTTGCCGCCGGCATCGGGACGGGGGGCCACGAAGTCGGCCAGGCTGTAGCAGACGCCGTCGCGGTTCTTGGTGGTCTGCTGGCGAATATGGTGCAGCCGCTCGATCACCCGGGTGCGTGACTCGTCGGCATACACCTCGATGACGTCATCGTCGACGCTGTTGGCTGGCCATAGGCCGATCACGCCGCGCGCCTCGATGTGGCGCTCGTCGATCAGCTTGCGCAGCATGACCTGGGCGTCGGCAAAGAGGCTGCGCGCGGCCTCGCCGACCACGGCGTCGTCGAGGATCTTCGGATACTTGCCGGCCAGCTCCCAGCTCATGAAGAAGGGCGTCCAGTCGATGCGCTCGATGAGCTCCTCCAGGTCGTAGTCGTGAAAGACCTTGAGGCCGGTGAAGGCGGGGCTTGGGGGCGTATAGCCGGCCCAGTCGATGGGCAGCTTTCTCGCCCGGGCCTCGGCGTAGCTGAGATCGGCCGCCTTCGGCCGACGCTTGGCATTGCGTTCGCGAACCTGGGCGTATTCGGCACGAATCTCGGCGGTATAGCCCGGCTTGAGCTCCGGCGAGAGCAGCTTACCGGCAACCCCGACCGCCCGGGACGCGTCTGCCACGTAGATGACGGGATGCTCGTAGCCGGGTTCGACCTTGACCGCGGTGTGCGCCTTGGAGGTGGTGGCCCCGCCGATCAGCAGCGGCAGCTCGAAGCCCTGACGCTGCATCTCCTTGGCCACATGAACCATCTCGTCCAGCGATGGCGTGATCAGCCCCGAGAGGCCGATGATATCGGCGTTCTCGGCCCTGGCCGTCTGCAGGATCTTCTCCGCCGGCACCATCACGCCCAGGTCGACGACGTCGTAGTTATTGCACTGCAGGACCACGCCGACGATATTCTTGCCGATATCGTGGACGTCGCCCTTGACGGTCGCCATGACGATCTTGCCCTTGGCCTGGGTATCGTCACTCTTCTCGGCTTCGATATAGGGGATCAGGTAGGCCACCGCCTGCTTCATGACCCGGGCCGACTTGACCACCTGGGGGAGAAACATCTTGCCCGCCCCGAACAGGTCGCCGACCACGTTCATCCCGTCCATCAGCGGCCCCTCGATCACCTCGATGGGGCGGGCGGCACGCTGGCGGGCCTGCTCGGTATCCTCCTCGATATAGGCGGTGATGCCCTTGATCAGGGCGTGGGAGATGCGCTTCTCGACCTCCCAGCTGCGCCACTCCAGGTCTTCCTTCTTGGCGCCGCCGCTGCCGTCCCCCTTGTACTTGTCGGCCAGGTCGAGCAGCCGCTCGGTGCCGTCGCTGCGCCGATTGAGGACCACATCCTCCACCGCCTCGCGCAGCTCCGCCGGCAGGTCGTCATAGACCGCCAGCTGGCCGGCATTGACGATGCCCATGGTCAGCCCGGCGCGGATGGCATGGTAGAGAAAAACCGAGTGAATCGCCTCGCGCACCGGGTTGTTGCCGCGAAAGGAGAACGACACGTTGGAGACGCCGCCGGAGACCATGGCGTGGGGCAGGTGCTCGCGGATCCAGCGGGTGGCCTCGATAAAGTCCACCGCGTAGTTGTCGTGCTCCTCGATGCCGGTGGCGATGGCAAAGATGTTGGGGTCGAAGATGATATCCTCGGGGGGGAAGCCCACCACCTCGACCAGGGTGCGGTAGGCGCGCTGACAGATCTCGATCTTGCGCGCGAAAGTGTCGGCCTGTCCCTGTTCGTCGAAGGCCATCACGACCACGGCGGCGCCGTAGCGGCGGCACAGGGTCGCCTGCTCGACGAAGGCGGCCTCGCCCTCCTTGAGGGAGATGGAGTTGACCACCGCCTTGCCCTGCACGCACTTCAGGCCCGCCTCGATGATCTCCCACTTGGACGAGTCGATCATGATCGGCACCCGGGCGATATCCGGCTCTCCGGCGATCAGGTTGAGGAAGCGCACCATCGCCTCCTCGGACTCCAGCATGCCCTCGTCCATGTTGATGTCGATGACCTGGGCGCCGTTCTCCACCTGCTCCAGCGCCACTTCCAGGGCGGTGGTATAGTCCTCCTCGACGATCAGCCGCTTGAAGCGAGCCGAACCGGTAATGTTGGTGCGCTCACCGACGTTGACGAACAGCGACCCCTTCTCGATGTTGAAGGGCTCGAGCCCCGCCAGGCGGCAGGCGCGGGCGCGCTCGGGCACTTTCCGCGGCGCCACTTCGGCGATGGCGGCGTGAATGGCGGCGATATGCTCGGGCGTGCTGCCGCAGCAGCCGCCGATGATATTGACCAGCCCGCTCTGAGCGAACTCGGCGACGATGGCCGCCATCTCCTCCGGGGTCTGGTCATACTCGCCAAACTCGTTGGGCAGGCCGGCGTTGGGGTGGGCCGAGACGAAGGTATCGGCCTTGGTGGCGAGCTCTTCCAGGTAGGGACGCAGTTCCTCCGCCCCCAGCGCGCAGTTGAGGCCGATGGAGAACGGCTGGGCGTGGCGCACCGAGTTCCAGAACGCCTCGGTGGTCTGGCCGGAGAGGGTGCGACCGGAGGCGTCGGTGATAGTGCCGGAGATCATCACCGGCAGGCGCTCGCCGCGCTCGTCGAACAGCTGCTCGAGGGCAAAGATCGCCGCCTTGGCGTTGAGCGTGTCGAAGATCGTCTCGATCAGGATCAGGTCAGAGCCGCCCTCGATCAGCGCCTCGGCCGCCTCGTAGTAGTTGTCGCGTAGCTCGTCGAAGGTGACATTGCGCTTGGCCGGGTCGTTGACGTCCGGCGATAGCGAGGCGGTACGCGAGGTCGGACCCAGCACCCCGGCCACGTAACGCGGCACCCCGGTCTCGGCGGCCACGGCATCGCAGACCTGGCGGGCCAGACGCGCCGATTCCCGGTTGAGCTCGACCACCAGCGCTTCCATGCCATAGTCTGCCTGGGAGAGGCGGGTGCTGTTGAAGGTGTTGGTCTCGACGATGTCGGCGCCGGCCTCCAGGTATTCCCGATGAATGCGGATCACCAGGTCGGGGCAGGTCAGCGCCAGCAGATCATTGTTGCCCTTGAGGTCGGAGGGCCAGTCGTCGAAGCGCTCTCCGCGGAAATCGGCCTCATCGAGCCCGGCGTTCTGCAGCATGGTGCCCATGCCACCGTCGAGCATCAGGATGCGCTCGCCGAGGCGCTCGGTGAGGGTGGCGGTCAGGGCAGAGGGAACGGCGGCCATGGGTTGGGTCGGTCTCCAGCGTAGTCACGTCCAGGGTGGGGAGCCGCGCCAGCGCTTGAAAGCGTCTTCTCGTGCGCGGCCGAGTTGGCCGCACATGGTAGCAAAATCGGCGCAGCGAGGGCAGGGCGTGGTTAAAAGCCGACCAAAATAGTCGGGATTGTCTCGCCGGATGCTTTTGCTTACCATACAGGCATGTCACCTATGGCCGGCCTGCGGGGCGGCCCGACCAGCGAGACCAACATGAGCGAGATCATCCAGATTACCGACAGCGCCCAGGACTACCTTGCCGAGCTGCTCGAGAAGCAGAGCGTCGAGGGCATCGCGGTGCGCATCTTCATCACCCAGCCCGGCACCCCCTATGCGGAAACCTGCCTGGCCTACTGTCGCCCGGGTGAAGAGGAGCCCAGCGACGAGCGGCTCGATCTCGACAAGCTGGGGGTGTTCGTCGACAAGCACAGCATTCCGTTCCTCGAGGAAGCCGTGGTCGATTTCAATGCCGACCGCATGGGCGGACAGCTGACCATCAAGGCGCCCAACGCCAAGATGCCCAAGGTCAATGCCGACAGCCCGCTGGAGGATCGCGTCAACTATATCCTCTATAGCGAGATCAATCCCGGCCTGGCCGCCCACGGCGGCGAGATCAAGCTGATCGAGCTGACCGAGCAGAACGTCGCCGTGCTGGCCTTCGGCGGCGGCTGTCAGGGCTGTGCGGCAGTGGACCTGACCCTCAAGGAGGGTGTCGAGAAAACCCTGATGGAGCGGATTCCCGAGCTCGCTGGCATCCGCGACGTCACCGACCACACCGACACCACCAACGCTTACTATCGGTGACCCCCCTGCCGGAGGCGCTCCGCCCAGGGGAGCGCCAACCGCTAGCGGCCGTCCCCGTCGGCTGAATCGGCTCGTGTCGATGCATCGGAAGGCCCCGCCACGGCGGGGCCTTCTGCGGTAACGGCAGCCGTGCCATCGCCATCGGCCGGTGCCGCGGCCAGGTCTGCCAGCTGCTGCTCCCGGCGGGCCAGCGCCGTTTCCAGGGCCTGAATCCGCTCCCTCTGCTCGTCTAGGTGGCGGCGCTGCTCCTCGACTCGCCCCTGGAGCAGCGATTGGGCCTGCCGCTGGGCCTCGGCCTGCTCTTCGGCGCGGGTTCTGGCCCACCGGGCCTCCCGATGCGCCTTCTCCTCCTCGCCAAGCGCGCGACGCGCCTGCTGCAGCGCCTCTTGCAGTGACGCCTGGCGCTGCTCCAGCTGCTGCTCCCTGGTCGCCTGGCGCTTGTCGGCGGCCAGACGCTCCTGCCGGAGGTCGTCCAGCAGTCCCATGAGGCGGGCCTCGGCGGCCTCGTGGCGCTGCTCTTCCTGGGCCTCACGGTCCCGATGGCGGGTCTCGAGCTCGTCCAGCGCCTGCCGGTGGGCCTGGGCCTGTTGCTCGACCTCGGCCTGCAGCGCTTCGCCGCATCGCTTGGCATGCGCCAGCTGCGCCGCGACCTGCTCGTGCTGCCGCTGGGCCTGGTCGCGCTCGGCCTCGACCCTGGCCAGCTCGGCGCTGCGCGCCTCCAGGCGCTGCTCGACGGCGGCCAGGTGTGCCGCCAGGGCGGCCTCCCGCTGCGCCGCATCTTCGGCCTCTCGTCTCGCCTCGTCGGCCGCCTGGCCGGCCGAGGCCACCTTGCCATCGGCCTCCTCCCGATAGTGCGCCAGGGCCTCGCCAGCGGCTTCCTGGGCGTTTTCCCACAGCTGCTCGGCCAGCTGCTGAATCTCCTCGGGCATGCTGCGCGGCGGTGGGCGGTCACGGTTCTCCTCGCGCCGCGTTCGCCACTCCCTGAGGTGTTCGCTAATGGTGGTGAAACTGCCGGTGCCCAGCACCTCGCGAACCTTCTGAACGCCAGGGGCATCCCCCCGGGCGAGCAGGGTGTCGATTGCCCGCTGGACGTCCTCGTACCGCACACCGCTGCGTGCCATCTCGCTCTCCTCGTCACCTTGCCGTCAGATCGGTGGTTTCCTGCGGCCGGCACGCACCAGGGCGTCGGCACTGGCGGCAGGATAGCGCGGGAGGTCGCGAAAGGAAAGATTATTACGTATTACGTAACTGTATTTTTATTTATCTTATCAGGAGTAAAATCAAGATTACGCGGCTTATCTTGATTTTCTGGCTGGGGAGCTGGGATACTGACTGGCAACCAGCCACCGCTCGGGGCTGAATCTGGTGGCAACCCTTTGAGGAGGCGCTGTGAACACCTCCCTGTACGCTACCGGCGCCATCCCTGGCGCAGGACCTCCTCTACGGCTTGCCCCCAGCGCCCCTCGCTATGCATGGCGGCAAGCAGTCCGCCAGCGTCATTGGTGCAAGTGAGGAGAGGGAAGGTGAGGAGAGCGCAGAATGAGCCGTGAGCCGGTCCCGACGAGCGTCGTGCCCGATCTGGTCGATTGGCCAGTCGCCGGGCAGGGCGCCTATATCGCGGCGCGCAGCGACGGGGAGGCGGTAGCCCAGTGGCTGGCCGAGTATCGCGCCAGTCCCCAGACGCTGCGGACCTACCGGCGCGAGGCCGAGCGACTCCTGCTCTGGCTGGGTGAGCGGGGCAGGGCGCTTGGGGATCTCCGGCGCGAGGATCTGGAGGCCTTCGAGGCCTTTCTTGGCGATCCCCGCCCCCGGGAGCGCTGGATCGGGCCGCCGCGCCCGCGGCACAGCCCCGACTGGAAGCCCTTCCGTGGCCCGCTGTCGCCGGCCAGCCGTCGCCAGACTCTGGTGATTCTCCAGGGGCTGTTCGCCTGGCTGGCCGAGGCAGGATGGGTGGCCCACAACCCCTTTCGGCTGATGCGCGACAAGCGCCGCCGCCTCGACAATCGCCGGCAGCGGGTCGAACGCTACCTGGAGCGGCCGCTGTGGGAGTGGTTATGGCAGTGGCTGGCCCGGGCGCCGGAGGAGGGGGCCGACGAGCGGGCGCGCTTCGAACACGCCCGGCGCCGGCTGCTGTTCGGCTTCGCCTATCTGCTGGCCCCACGGATCAGCGAGATGGCCGCGGCGCGCATGGGCGACTTCGCGCGCCGCGAGGGGCGCTGGTGGTGGCGGGTGGTGGGCAAAGGGGGCAAGGTGGCGCAGATTCCGGTGCCGCCGGACATGCTCGCGCTACTGACCCAGTGGCGCGAGCAGCTGGGCCTGCCGGCCCATCCCACCCCGGACGAGTCGAGCCCGCTGCTGCGCCGTCTGGATGGCCAGCGCGGACTGGGTGACAACCGACTCTACCGGCTGATACGCGAGACGTTCCAGCAGGCCGCCGTTGCGCTGGAGAGCGAGGCGGGGGAGCAGGCGAGGGCCGAGGTGATCCGGCTGCGTCGGGCGTCCCCCCACTGGTTGCGCCATACCGCCCTGACCCATCAGGCCCAGGCCGGCGTGGAGCTGCGCTACCTGGCCGGCACCGCCCGCCATGCCCGGCTCGACACCACCGCGATCTACCTGCATGCGGAGGAGGAAGAGTGGCATCGCCAGCAGCAGGCCCACGGCCTGCCCGAAGGATCGTGATGGCGGCGCCGAGACGATATAATGGGGGCCATCGCTTACTAGGAGTCGCCATGAGTGCCGAGACCACCGCCGAGCAGGCTCAGCAGGAGCTGCTCGAAGAGTTCGAGATGTTCGATAACTGGATGGATCGCTACCAGTACATCATCGACATGGGCAAACAGCTGCCCGACTTTCCCGAGTCGTGGAAGACCCCCGAGCTCAAGATCCAGGGCTGCCAGTCCAACGTTTGGATGCATCACCGCCGGGAAGGGGGGCGGCTGCATTTCGACGCCGTCTCGGATGCCGCCATCGTCTCGGGTCTGATCGCGGTGCTGATGCGCATCTACAACGATCGTCCGGCGGCGGAAATCCGCGACACCAGCCCGCATTTCCTCTCCGACCTAGGCCTGGACAAGCACCTGTCGCCGACCCGCAGCAACGGCTTGAACAGTATGCTGGCACGCATCTATGAGATCGCCGAGCAGGAGGCGGCCTGAGGGGCGCTCAGTCGCGCGCGCTGCTTCCCGGGGCTGAGCGAGGACGGAAATGCTCGTCGAGCTCCGGGTCCTCCCGGCAGAGGCGCTCACTGGGCCCGCCGGGCACCGGGTCGATGCCGCCCTCGCAGCCGGGATGGCAGCGGGAGATCCGCCTGATCGCCATCAGGCTGCCCTTCACAGGCCCATGGACACGCAGGGCTTCCAGGGTGTAATGGGAGCAGCTCGGCCAGTAGCGGCAGCGCGGCCCCAGCAGCGGGCTAAGCGTCACCTGATAGAGCTTGACTAGGGCGACCAGCAGCAGCAGGGACACTCGGCGCATGAGCCCCAACGGCCAGGCTAGCCAGCGGGGCATCGCTCAGCCCCTGTCCTTGGCGTAGAGGGTGTCGGGGTCGATCAGCGGGTCACTGCTGATGCGCGCTTCCTGGCCCTCCAGCGCCACATAGAAGCAGCTGCGCCGCCCGGTATGACAGGCCGGCCCGGTCTGATCCACCTGCAGCAGCAGGGTGTCGCCGTCGCAGTCTAGGCGGGCAGTACACAGGTGCTGCTGCTGACCCGACGACTCCCCCTTGCGCCACAGCTTGCCCCGCGACCGCGACCAATAGCAGACGTGGCCGGTCTCGAGGGTCTCGTCCAGCGCCTCACGGTTCATCCAGGCCATCATCAACACCTCGCCGCTGTCATGCTGCTGGGCGATGGCGGGGATCAGGCCATCGGCGTTGAAGCGTACGGCATTGAGAATGGCATCACGCGGCCAGCGCGAGTCGCGCTGGGCACGCTCCAGTTCCTTGAAGGTCTCGGCCATTGGAGCTCCTGCGGGTGAAAATAGGGCGGCGGATCGAGATATCGAGCTCAAGACGCCTGCGAGGCCGCCCCCTGGCGACTCTCCTGGCAGCTCTCGCAACGCCCCAGTAGTTCGATGGTCTGACGCTCGATGCGAAACCCCAGGGTCTGGGCGCGGGCGTCGAGCTGCGCATTGACATCATCCAGGTGCAGCTCCTCGACGCGGCCACAGTCGCGGCAGATCAGCAGCTGGAAGCCGTGGGCGTGCTCGGGACAGGGGCAGGCGACATAGGCGTTGAGCGACTCGATGCGGTGCACCAGCCCCTGGTCGATCAGAAAGTCCAGGGCGCGATAGATGGTCGGCGGGCGGGCGGCGGCGTGCTCCACGGCCAGCCGGTCGAGAAGCTCATACGCCTTGAGGCCGCCACTGGCGTCGGCGATCATCTCCAGCACGCGTCGACGAATCGGCGTGAAACGGGCACCGTGTCGCTGACACTGTCGTTCAGCCTGCAGGAGCAGGGTGGTGGAGTCGGCCATGATCGATCCGCTGCTGAGGTAACGCTCCCCATTCTACGCGCTGGGGGCCGGAGCCACCAGTGAGGGGCGGGGCTCGAGAGGCAGCTGCAGCTCGCCGCGCCGAGCGAACTGGCGCTGGGCGAAGGCCACCCGCGCTTCGACGCCTGCCCCCTCGACCTGCTGCTCGATCAGGTCCAGGCGCGGCCGCAACCCCTCGCCATTGGCCATCTGGATCGCCAACCCTGGACGGGCATTGAGCTCCAGCAGCATAGGGCCACGATGGCGATCCAGCACCATGTCGGTGCCCAGATAGCCCAGGCCGGTCATCTCATAGCAGCTGGCCGCCAACGTCAGCAGGGTCTGCCAGTCGGGGATACGCAGGCTGGCCAGCTCATGGCCGGTGTCCGGATGGTCGGCACGCGCCCGGTCGTACTGAACCCCGCGCAGCGCCACCCCGGTGGCGATATCGAGCCCCACGCCCACGGCCCCCTGATGCAGATTGGCCTTGCCGTCGGAGGCCGCCGTCGACAGCCGCATCATGGCCATCACCGGATAGCCGCGAAAGACAATGACGCGGATATCGGGCACCCCCTCATAAGTGTAGGCGGAGAGCGACTCATCGAAATTGATCAGCGCCTCTACCACGGCCACGTCGGGCGAGCCGCCCAGCGAGTAGAGCCCAGAGAGAATATTGGAGACATGACGCTCCAGGTCCGCCAGCTTCAGACGCGCCCCGCTGGGCTTGAGATAGCCGTCGCCATCGCAGCCCTCGATCACCAGGATGCCCTTGCCGCCGCTGCCCTTGGCCGGCTTGATCACGAAACCGGCATGCCCGGCCACCATGCTGCGGATGTGCTTGACGCCAAACTGCGTGGTTACCGTGCCGATCAGTGCCGGGGTGGTGATGCCATGACGCTCGGCCAGCAGCTTGGTCTGCAGCTTGTCATCCACCAGCGGGTAGAGACGGCGATCGTTATAGCGGCCGATGTAGCGGATATTGCGCCGGTTCATGCCGATGATGCCGCGGCGAAACAGTTGGCTGGGGCGTGCCCACATAGCGTCAGTCCTCGGTCACGGGCTTGAAGCGGCGCAGCTCGAGCAGGCGATAGCCAGTGTAGTTGCCAAGCAGCAGGATCAGTGCCATCAGGATCAGCTGTACGCCAAGGAAATTGAAGGTGATGTGCCGAACCCAGGGATTGTTCATGGCCAGGTAGGCCAGCACCGCCGTGATCAGGCTGCCGCCCCCTTGGATAAGCACCTCCTTGGGGCCTTCCTCCTCCCAGAGGATCGACATCCGCTCGATGGTCCAGGAGAGGATGATCATCGGGAAGAAGGTGATGGTCAGCCCAGCGTTTAGCCCCACCCGATAGGAGAGCACCGAGAATAGCGAGATGATGGCGATGACCGTGATGATCACCGCCGAGACTCGCGCCACCAGCAATAGATTGAGGTAGGAGAGATAGTTGCGTATCACCAGGCCGACGGCCACGATCAGCAAGAAGCCAATGAGCCCGGTCAGCAGCGTGGTCTGAATGAAGGCCAGGGCGATCAGCACCGGCATGAAGGTGCCCGATGTCTTGATCCCCACCATGATGCGCAGAAAGACCACCACCAGGGCGCCGATGGGGATCAGCAGGATGGTCTGGAAGAGCGCCTGTTCCTCCAGCGGCAGACTGTGGATCGAGAAGTTGAGCAGGGTGTCGTTGGCCAGCTGGCTGCGTACCGCCGCCGCGGCCGGCTGGCTGCGCGAGAGCATCGAGAAACTCACCCGGGAGTTGCTGCCGCCCTCGACCTCGAGTACCGCGCGGCCGCCGCTCTCCCACAGCAGCAGATTGTCGGGGCTCCCCTGTTGGCCGGTAACGGGATTGAACAGCGACCAGCGCCGGTCATCCTCATAGACCTGAATCCAGGAGGTCAACGACTGTCGGCGCCGCCCATCCTCCAGCAGCAGACCGCTCACCTCGCGGGCATGCACGCCGGCCTGATTGAGCAGCCGTACCAGCAGGGGGCCGCGGTCGAACTGGGTCAGCAACAGACGGGCATTCTCCCCTTGGCGCTCGTCGCTGAAGTCGCGGATCAGCTCCCGGGCGAACGTATAGGGGTCGGCACTTCGCGCCCAGGCACGGTCGATGACCTGGGCGGCGGCGGTGTTGTAGGGCTGCTCCCAGACGCTATTGCGCAGCGGCGGCCGCGGTATCGGCTGCTGGTCGCGTTCGTCGGTGACCAACAGGCGCAGGGAGTAGTAAAGCTGCTGGCTGCCAGCGGCCTCGCGAATCGACCACTGAGCGCGGCGACCGGCGTCATCCTGAAGATAGGAGAGGCCATAGCCCGGCGAGGCGGTATTTTCGGTCAGGATCCGAAAGCCGCGCTGGTGGGAGGGCAGGGCGAAATCCACCCGTACGGGCTCTCCCAGGGCCGTAAAATCGATGACCGCTTCCACTTCCCAGGTCTGGCGCTGCTCGCCCGGGGTCCAGGGCACTTCGAACTGAACGTGCCGATGCACGCTGAAACCGATACCTAGGGCCAGCAGCAAACCCACGATCAAGTAGAAGGGCAGTCGTGACATGAAGAGTCCTTGCAGGGCAGGGTGGGCGAGGCTCAGCCCTCGTCTTCATCCTGGTCGCCGATCTCATCCTCATGAGCCTCATCGGCGGGCCGTCCGCCCGGAAACTCGGGGCGGGGATGGAGATAGGTCTCGGCAACGTCGATGATGGCCAGGTCCATCAGAAAACGACGTCCCAGCAGCACCGGATAGTTGAGGTGGGTCCGATCGTTGAGGGTGAACTCGACCGGCTCGCGGATATCGCCTAGGGTCATGATCAGGCTGACCACCGGGCGAGATTCCGTGCCGGCGGCCTGCAGGATGCGAACCCGACGCTCCACCGGCGCCTCGATCCATTCGTCGCGGACGTCCTCGACCACCACGTCATCGTCGGTCAGGCCAAGCTTGAACCGCACCCAGTTTTCGCCGTCGCGCTCGAAGCGAGTAATCTCGGTGGCGGAGAGCGACGAGGTATTGGCCCCCGAGTCGACGCGAGCCTTGAGGTAGGTACCGATATCGGGCAGGCCTATCCACTCGGAGCGGCCGACGATCTCCTTGCCCTCCAGTAGGTCGTTGGCGCCGTTTGCACAGTCGGCGGCGACGATCACCGGCTCCTCTTCACGCTGCTCAAGCCGCTCGATGTCTCCACGCAGCAGCCGCAGGAGGCTGCCGACCTCACGGATATCGGCGTTCAGCTCATCTTGACGAAGGTCCTGGCTGATTAGCCGCTGCGCCTGGATGTCACAGCGCTGACCCAGATGGCGTTCCAGCTCGGCGATGCGCATCTCGAAGGCGTCGGGCGTCAGCACCTGATCGGGCTCGGCCCGCTGGTCCGGCATCAGGGCACAGCCGCTCAGCAGGAGCGTGCCTAGCAGCCATGGCGCAACGATCGGCGATGGGAGACGCATGATAGGCAAGGACCTCCGGATGGCGACCCTCAAGGGGTAAGTCTGGCGAGGGTGGCAAATGGGCTGGCATAGCGAACGGATGATAAGGAGTTCACCGTGGGTTTGTCCAACTTCACGATATTGGGCAATTTAACATAATATACATTCTGCGAACCAACGTCATGCGGGCATTTCAGCCAAGCCGATGCGGCGGCGGCACCGATCTGACAAGCAGCACCCCCGAACCCTTGGGTTCGGGGGTGCCACGCCGTCTTGCTCGCGACGATCAGAGCGGCTTCTGGTCGTCGGCTTCGGCCGGTGCATAGGAGCCGTCTTCGCGGTGCACTTCATTGCCGGTCAGCCCCGGCGTGAAGACGCAGGCCAGGTGCATGGTCTTGAAGGCGCGCAGCAGATGCTCATCGTGCTGATCGAGAATGTAGATGTCGCCCGGCTTGATCGGCCAGATCTTGCCATCGGCCAGGGTCTCGACCTCGCCGTCACCCTCGATGCAGTAGACCGCTTCGAAGTGGTGCTTGTAATGGATATGCGTCTCGGTCCCTGCATAGATGCGCGTAATGTGGAAGGAACAGCTACCGCCATCGTCGGCCAGGCAGAGACGAGTGCTGTCCCAGTTGCCATTCTCGGCCTTCACCAGCCGGTCGGTCTCACGCGCGACTTCAAGGTTGCGTACGATCATGGATGTGACTCCCGATAATTCGGTAATAAATGGGCGGCCCTGGTGAGGCCGCCCGGGACGGGGCTCTTCTCAATTTCAGCAGATGCCGAGCCCGCTGTCGCGCTCGGCATCCACTATTCCGTGTTCAGCTCAGCGCCTGCTTGGCACTGGCCTCGAGGATATCGAGGCCCTCGACCAGGTCCTCGTCGCTGATGGTCAGCGGACAGAGACACTTGACCACTTCGCCGTCCTGGCCGCTGGTCTCGATCACCAGGCCATTCTCGAAGGCCTGAGCCGTGATCTTGTCGGCGACCTCGCCGCTGCCCACGTCGATGCCGCGCATCAGGCCGCGGCCGCGCTCGCTGGCCTCGATGCCCTGCTCGCTGATCCAGGCCGCAATGCGCTGGAACCGCTCGGCAACCGCCTGCCCCTTGCGCTCCACTTCCTTGGCGAAAGCGTCATCGGACCAGTACTCGCGCAGCGCCGCTGCGGCCGTCGTAAAGGCCAGCGCGAAGCCGCGGAAGGTGCCGTTGTATTGACCGGGGCTCCAGACATCCAGTTCGGGACGCATCAATACCTGGGAGAACGGCAGTCCAAGCCCGGAGAGCGACTTCGAGTTGGTGACGATATCCGGCGTCACGCCGGCGTGCTCGAAGCTGAAGAACTTGCCGGTACGCCCGCAGCCCGCCTGGATGTCGTCGACGATCAGCAGGATGTCGTGGGCATGGCAGATGCCTTCCAGACGCTTCAGCCACTCGGTGCCGCAGGCGTTGATACCGCCCTCCCCCTGCACGGTCTCGACGATCACCCCGGCCGGCACGTCCAGGCCGCCCGACTTGTCGGTGAGCAGCTTCTCAAAGTAGTCCAGCGTATCGGTGCCGTCGCCCAGGTAGCCGTCATAGGGCATGAAGGCGCCGCCAACGGTAGGCACTCCCCCGGTGGCCTCGCGGAACTTGCGGTTGCCGGTGGTAGCCAGGGCTCCCATGGTCACGCCGTGGAACCCGTTGGTGAAGGTAACGATGTTGTGGCGACCCTTGGCGTTACGCGCCAGGCGAATGGCGGCCTCGACGGCATTGGTGCCGGTGGGCCCGGGAAACTGTACCTTGTAGTCCAGGCCGCGGGGCTTGAGGATCACCTCTTCCAGCGTCTCGAGGTAGTTGCGCTTGGCGGCGGTCCAGAAATCCAGGCCGTGGATGATATTGTCCTCGGCCAGGTAGTCGAGCAGTGCCTGCTTGATCTTCGGATTGTTGTGGCCGTAGTTCAGGGTGCCGGCCCCGGCCAGGAAGTCGATGTACTGGCGTCCATTCTCGTCGGTCAGGCGCGCATTGCGGGCCTGGGTGAACACCACCGGAAAGGAGCGAGAATAGGTACGGACTTCGGATTCCATGCGTTCGAGAAGCTGGGTCTGCATTGAGCGACCTCCTTGCTGAGAGTATGGGTAACCAAGAGCGCGGACGGTCAGTCGTGGACCGCCCCGCGCGAATGACGGGCTAGGCTTTGTCCGAAAAGTGCCTGCGCTCGGTCATACGGCGTTAAAAATCGGCTCGTGCGCGAGTCCGATCAAAGTACTCATTTACAAGCCGTAAACTCCGTCTTTTCACCGATTTTTGCCTTGTCTGACCATCGCTCGTCGACTTTTCAGACAGAGCCTCACGCCTGATGGGGCGGGACCTGTTACAACCGGCCGGTATCGAAGGGGCCGATGCGCACCAGGTTTTCGGGATCATGCTCGCCGCCGAGCTGATCCGTGGAGAAGTACTCACGGCTGTTGAGCGGCGCATGCCAGCGATCGGCAAGCCGCCGGAACAACCCCCAGGACGCCTGGTTGTCCGGCGTGATGGTGGTCTCCAGGTGATGGACCTCGGCGAGTTCCGGGCGGCCCATGACGGCATCGACCAGCCGCCGGGCCAGGCCGGTGCCGCGCGCCTTCTCACCCACGGCAACCTGCCACAGGAAGTAGGTATCGGGGGCATTGCTCTTTACGTAGCCGGAAACGAAGCCGACGATTTCCCCCTCCTCGTTGGTCGCCACGGCGCAGGTATCACGAAACTGCGTGGCGAGCAGCAGATAGGCGTAGGCGGAATTCACGTCCAGCGGCGGACAAGACTTGACCAGCTCATAGATTCCCCAGCCATCATCCGGGTTGGGCTTGCGGATGAACAGCGGTGCGGCATCGCTGCCGACCACGGCATCGGCCACGCTGGGGCGTGCCAGGTCGGCAGAGGGGGTAAAAGGCTGCGGTGTCACGTTCATGATTAGGCTTCGCTGTAGCGATGTCGGTGAGCATGATATCAGGGGCTTGCGACCAAATCAAAATTGCCATTATGGCTGCTGCCCGCTTCCATAACGTCAGATTATGGAAGCGGGCTCGCCCCTGCCACATGATTAGTTTAGCCCAGTCTCGCCGGCACTCTGCCCCTCATCCTCAACGGGAACGGGCCCCCCGAAGGTGGCCCGTGACAACGGTACTGCTGGAAGACGCCGTCAATCCGCTGGCGCAGGACTCCCTTCGGCTCTGCCTGAAAACTGGCTGCGCTCGACCATACGGCGTTAAAAATCGGCTCAAAATACTCATTTACACCCCGTAAACTCCGTCTTTTCGCCGATTTTTGCCTTGTCTGGCCTTCTCTCGCCGACTTTTCGGACAAAGCCTAACGCGTCGGCGTTCGCAGGGTGACGAACTCTTCGGCACCGGTGGGGTGAATGCCCACGGTGGCATCGAAATCGGCCTTGGTGAGGCCGGCACGCACGGCGATGGCGATGCCTTGGATCACTTCGCCGGCCTCCTCGCCCACCATATGAGCGCCGACCACCACGTCGCTGGCATCGTCGACGATCAGCTTCATCAGGCAGCGCTCCTCGCTGCCGGAGAGCGTATGCTTCATGGGGCGAAAATCGGTGCGGTAGACGCGAATCGTTCCGTACTGCTCCCGGGCCTGCTCCTCGGAGAGCCCTACGGTGCCGATATTGGGATGGCAGAACACCGCGGTGGCGATCCTGGCGTAGTCCAATGGCGCCGGCTCGCACTGGCCGAAGTGGTATTCAACCATCTGCATGGCCTCGGCCAGGGCCACCGGGGTCAGCTCGGGCCCACCGGTGATATCGCCAAGGGCCAGGATCGAGGGCACCGACGTCTCGAACCGCTCATTGACCTGCACGCTCCCGTCGGCATTGAGGTCGACGCCCAGGGCGTCCAGCCCCAGCCCTGACAGGTTGGGTTTGCGCCCGGTGGCGGCGAGTACCGCATCCACCTCGAGCACCTCCCCACTGGTCAGGGTCACGCGCAGCGCTGTCTCGGTCTTATCGATGCGTTCGATATTGGTCCCGAAATGCAGCTTGACGCCCTTCTTGGCCATCTCATCGCGGGTGAATTCCCGCACCTCGTTGTCGAAACCGCGCAGGAAGAGATCGCCCCGATAGACCAGGTGGCTATCGCTACCCAGACCGTTGAAGATGCTGGCAAACTCCACGGCGATATAGCCGCCGCCCAGCACCAGGAATCGCGTCGGAAAGCGCTCCAGATCAAAGACTTCGTTGGAGGTCAGGGCGTGCTCGCTGCCGGGAAACGCCGGCACCCATGGCCAGCCGCCTACGGCAACGAGGATCTTCTCGGCCTTGATCGTCTCGCCAGCGATTTCCACACAATGAGCATCGACGACCCTGGCCCGACCGTTGATCAGGCGCACCCCGGCACCGTCGAGCAGTCGCGCATAGATCTGGTTGAGACGCTGAATCTCGCTGCTCTTGTTGTCGCGCAGCGTGGCCCAATCGAACGACGGCGGCGCCGGAAGCTGCCAGCCGAAGCCATTGGCATCCTCGAAGGCATCGTGGAAATGCGCGGCATAAGAGTAAAGCTTCTTGGGTACGCAGCCTACGTTCACGCAGGTACCACCCAGGTAGCGATCCTCGGCAATGGCTACGCGGGCCCCCGTGGCCGCCGCGGTACGGGCGGCGCGCACACCGCCGGAACCGGCGCCGATCACGAAGAGGTCATAGTCGAACTCGGACACGTCGTTCTCCTGAAGCCGTGGGTCTTTGGTGCAGCGATGGTACCATTACCGCAGCGTCGCAGCCGACCGCCTCCGCGGCGGCCGCGCTGCGGTCAACCGCCAATGCACGACACGACATGAGTGAGTCATGGAAGCAGAGATCGAGCAGCTCGTCACACGCAACCGCCAATGGGCCGAGGGCATTCGCCGCCAGGATCCGGCGTTCTTCGACCGCCTGGCCCAGCAGCAGAGCCCCAGCTACCTGTGGATCGGCTGCTCCGATAGCCGGGTGCCGGCCAACCAGATCATCGACTTGCCCCCCGGCGAGGTGTTCGTTCACCGCAACGTGGCTAACCTGCTTCACCACAATGACCTCAATGCCCTGTCAGTGGTGCAGTATGCGGTAGACGTGCTCAAGGTGCGCCATATCATGATCGTCGGCCACTACGGTTGCGGCGGGATTCGGGCCGCCGTGGCCGGTGGCGACAGCGGCATGGTCGATATCTGGCTGCATTCCGTGCGCGAACTCTATGCGCAGCACCGTGCCGAGCTGGACACCCTCGACCTGGATGAACGGGTCGACAGGATGTGCGAGCTCAACGTCAAGGCGCAGGTCACCACCCTCAGCCACACCAAGATCGTCCAGCATGCCTGGCAGCGCGGTCAGCCGCTGGCCATCCACGGTTGGGTCTTCGGGCTGCACGACGGCCATATCAAGGATCTGGACTGCACCATCGAGGGCCTGGAACAGACCACCGAACTCTACCGCATCGAGCGCCTGGCGCCGGGGGCCTGATCCCCTTCCCGTGCGCCATGGGCGTGACTCCTCGCGTTCCTTCCATGACTTTTGGGAAGGCACCACGGCGCCTTCCGGAGCCTTTTATGACCGACTTCTTCGCCGATGCTCAGGGGCATCATCTCGATGGTCTCGAAGAGGCATATGCACGCCTGCTCGAGGGCTTGGGCTACGACGGCGTGCTGCTCTACAGCGGCCACCCGCATCGCCACTTCGCCGACGACCAGGAGGCCAGCTTCGCCACCTACGGGCACTTTCTGCACTGGGTACCGCTGGCCGGGCTGTCCCGCAGCTGGCTGCTGGTACGTGCCGGGCAGCCTCCCACCCTCTATCTTCATGCCCCCCGGGACTTCTGGCATCTCGCCCCGCAGCTGCCTGACGAGGCCTGGGCCCAGCGGTTTGCCATCGTCCCCCGCGACACGGCATCGCCGCCGTCGCTGCCCCCAGGGCGCTTCGCCGTGCTGGGCGACGTGGACTCGGCCACGGCTCACGCCCTGGGCGCCGAGCTCAATCCGGCGCCGCTGACGGCGGTGCTGGATGAGCTGCGGGTGCGCAAGAGCGACTACGAGGTCGCCTGCCTGCGCGACGCCAACCGACTGGCCATGCGCGGCCACCGGGCGGCCCGCGATGCCTTCCTGGCCGGTGACAGCGAGCTCGACGTTCAGCTTGCCTACCTCAAGGCCTCACGCCAGCGGGAAAGCGAGGTCCCTTACGGCAATATCGTTGGCATCAACGCCCATGGCGGTGTGCTTCACTACCAGCACTATGATCGCGAGGCGCCCGAGCGTCAGCACAGCCTGCTGGTCGATGCCGGGCATCGGGTGCGTGGCTACTGCGCCGATATCACCCGCACCTGGTCCGGCCGGGATGCCGATGCCGCGTTCCTTCCGCTGGTCGAGGCTGTCACGGCCCTGCAGAAGCGTTTGATCGCCGCACTGCGCCCCGGCGTGAGCTATGTGGCGCTGCATCAGCGAATGCACGACGAACTGGGCGCGCTGCTCCTGGAGCACGGCCTGATACGCGGCTCGGCCGAGGCGGCGGTAGCCGGCGGCATCACGCGAGCCTTCTGCCCCCATGGTCTGGGCCATCTGCTGGGCCTGCAGGTGCACGACGTCGCCGGGCGCTGCAACCCCGACGGCAGCCCGCTGCCGCCACCCGACGCAGACCCCGCCCTGCGCCTGACCCGTGAGCTGGAAGCGGGCATGGTGATCACTATGGAACCGGGGCTCTATATCATCCCCATGCTGCTGGCGCCGCTGCGCGACCGGCCTGCCGGACGGGATATCGACTGGGGCCGAGTCGACCACCTGGCGCCCCACGGCGGCATTCGCATCGAGGATAACCTGCTAATCACCGCCACCGGGGCCGTCAACCTGACCCGATCGGACAGCTGACGCCGGTGCCCTTGAGGCCGCAGTAGCCCCCGGGATTCTTGTGCAGATACTGCTGGTGGTACTCCTCGGCGTAGTAGAAGGCCGTGAGCGGGGCGATCTCGGTCGTGATGGCCCCCTTCCCTGCCTGGGATAGCGAGCGCTGGTAAGCGTCACGGCTGCGCTCGGCCTCGGCCAGCTGGGCATCATCGTGGGTATAGATGGCCGAGCGGTACTGACTGCCCACGTCGTTGCCCTGCCGCATGCCCTGGGTCGGGTCATGGGCCTCCCAGAAGACCCGCAACAGGTCGGTGAGTGCCAGCTCGGCTGGGGCGTAGACCACCTGCACGACTTCGGCATGGCCGGTCCGGCCGCTACAGGTTTCTTCGTAAGTGGGGTTGGGCGTGGTGCCGCCGGCATAGCCGACGGCGGTCACGTAGACCCCAGGCAGCTGCCAGAACAGCCGCTCGGCACCCCAGAAACAGCCGAGTCCTAGCACGATGACGGCGTGTCCCGCCGGGAATGGCGGCAGCATCGAACGGCCGTTGACGGCATGCACCCCCGAGACGCTGAGCGGCGTGTCGCGGCCCGGCAGGGCACGGGAAGGATCGAGCCTCATGGTCTATCTCCTGTGGAAGTGGCGTCGGTCTGCGGGGGTCTTCCCGGCAGGCTGAAGGTATAGACCAGGTCGAGCGCCTGGGCCGCCCCGGAAACCGCCTGCAGGTAGAGGTTTCGCCACAGCGTATAGCGCAGGGTGAGCTCGGCGATGGGCGAGAAGATCCCCACTCCATAGCTTACCCGCAGATCCTCGGTGATATAGCCGCTGACCACCACCTGCTGGTCCTCGCCTGCGCCGGCGGTTTCCAGCGCCAGATCTTCGATGCCGAAGGCCTCGCCGATAGCTCCCACCGCACCACCGGTCTGCCCCAGGGTCAGGCCGATCAGTGCCGAGGTCAGAGCGCCGTCGGCGTCACCGTCACGAGGTGCCCGACCGCGTAGCAGGTAGGAAAGCGCCCGCGCCTCGTCCATGGCCGGCTCGGAGAAAATCTCCAGGCGCGGCTCGGCGGCGAAGCCCGAGACACGCAGCCCGGCGATCACCCCGTCCTCGGTGACATCGGGATTGCGGATGGCCTCGAAGTCCAGCAGCGGCTGATCCGGCGGCCCGCTGAAGAAGAGCTGCCCCTGGCGGATCAGCAGATCCTGCCCAAAGGCCCGGAAGCGCCCGTCCAGCAGATTGACGTCGCCAAACAGCTGAACCGGGCCGGCCTGCTGGCGCACCTCCAGAACGCCACGGAGCCCGGCCTGAAGGCCGTAGGCGTCCAGCTGCATATCGGGCCCCAGACGCAGATCGATGCGCACGTCCATGGCCATGCCCGCTTCGCGCAGGGCCGCCGCGGCCGTTTCGTCCATTCCAGCATCGTCATCGAGATCTGCCCGCTCGGCGGCGCGCAGTGCCCGCTCCTCGTCGCGGCGGGTGATGATGATCTCGTCGGGGCTCGGGCTGACCGCCGCGGCTGGGACCTCGCCCACCTCCAGCCGCGCCCAGGGCACCTGCACCGCACCGCGTACCTGCAGCAGGCTGGGGTCGATACGTACGCGAATATCCGGGGCTACCCGTAGCCGACCGAACTCCGGCGTGGTCACCAGCAGCGGCTGTCGGGTGCCGTCCAGATCGATGGCCAGCCGCCAGGCGTCCGGCGCCGGCCAGGCCGCATCGCCGACGATCTCCAGGCGGCCATCCTCGGTGACCAGCGTGCCGTCAATATCGCCGCGTTCGCCCGCCAGGCGGAGCCGAACCCGGCCATCCTCAACGCTAAGGGGAAGATCGAGACCGCTGGCGCGCAGCCCCTCCAGCGCGATGCTGCCGTCGAGCTGCGGCGCATCGCGGCTGCCGGTGATGCGTACGTCGCCGACCAAGCGCCCTTCCAGCACATCCATGCCGGTGACCATCGTCCGATAGCGCGATAGGCGAATATCCTCAAGGACCAGTCGGCCATCCAGGCCGCCACGCCCCAGGGGGTCGTCGAGGGCCAGCGCCAGGCCGATCCGCCCGGCGTCATCCAGCTGCAGTCCCAGGTCGAGATCGACGCGCGCCTGGCTGGCGTCCAGCTGTAGCGTCAGGCGGCTGTTCGGCAGCGTCCATGGCTGTCCGTAGGCGTCGAGTCCCTGCAACGACAGCGTGGTCACCAGATCCGCCTGGGCCCCCCACTGGGCCCCGCTCTGGCGCCACTCGGCGGTCAGGGAGAGACGCGTCTCCCCCTCGGCGCGCCACTCCGGTGGCAGCCACTGCTCGAGGATCTCCATGGACAAATCGCTGACGGAGAGCACCGCCCGGCCCTGCTCGGCGCTTGCCTGGAGGGGCTCATCGAGACACACCCTGCCTCCCTGCTCGCGACGTAGACAGAAGGGCTGCACCTGGGCGCTGCCGGCGCCGATATCGGCATCGAATGCCAGGGGCGCCTCGAGGCGGATATCACCGGCCTCGCTGTCCACCTCCAGCGGCGACAGCTGCCCGGCATAACGCTGGCGATCCGCGGAGAGCCCCGCCTCCAGTGCCAAGGCCGCCCGCGTCAGCGGCATGCCACGCCCGGCCACCGCCTCGAGGGTCAGGCGGTGTGCCGAGAGGCGACCATCGAGGGCCAGGGTCACGTCGCTGAAGCGCTGGCCAGCGGCGTCGAGCCCTGCGATGGCCAGGTTCAGGTCGAGGTCGGGGTCGTCGATGCCGCTGACGCGGCCCGAGAGCTCGAGGCTGCTGAGCCGATCCTCGGCAAACGCCAGGCCCTCGCCGCTCAGTGACAGATCGAGCTGCGGCGCCTCCAGGCTGCCGGCGGCGCTAAAGCGCCCCGCCAGGGTGCCGCCAAGCGCATCGTGAAGCGTGTCCAGGGCCGGCAGGTCGAGCTCGCCATCGAGGGCCAGCCGGGTCTCTGAGACCCGGCCTCGGGCGGTCAGGCGGTTATCCCCCTGGCGAACATCGAGCTCGTCGATGTCCCAGCGCATCTCGCTATCCCCCGCCAGTCGCGCCTGTAGCGAAAGTGGCAACGACTGCAGTTCACCGCCGATGGCAAGCCTTGGAACCCTCAGGTCCCACCCCTCGGGCGACTGGGAAAAGGCCAGGTCGACATCGCCGCTGAGCCGCCCCTGCACTGCATCGGTGAAGTCCCCGGGATCGAGGTTGTCCAGCCGCAGCACGGCTTCGACATCGAGCCCCTCGGCCCAGCTGGCCCGACCACGGCTGACCACCGAGGCGCGGCCCAGCGAGAGGGACAACGGTGTCCAGGTGAAGTGCTCGAAGTCGCCGCTCCCAGACAGCGCCACCCGGGTCAAGGGTACCTCCGGCCCCTCCACGCGCAGCGACAGCGCGGCCCGATAGGCCAGCAGGCTGCCTTCCAGGCGCAGGGCCAGATCCTCGGCCAGGTAGGGGACGGCCGGTGCCGTCTGCTCTTCCGGCGCGATGCTATCGTCGCCGCGCCGCGGCAGCGGCCACTGCAGCAGCTCGCTGGTCAACGAGGCCGTAAACGGCAGGGTCGGGTCCAGCGCATCCAGCTCGGCCGTCAGCTGGGCATCGACGGGGCCCCGGGCCTGCAAGGCCACCTCCAATGCCCCCAGGCTACCGTTCAGCCGCAGATCCAGGCGCTCGCCGGCCAGCTCCGGGAAGCGTTCGGGTAGCCACAGGGCCGCCTGGAGGTGAGCCTCCAGGGGGTAGTCGTCGCGCAGCGCTACCCGAGCCGACAGGCTGGCATCGGTATCGAGCGTGGCCAGTTCGAGAGGCGAGATCTCGACCACATGCCCCTGGGCCTCGAGGCTCACCGACAGGCGTTGAATGGCGTAGTCCAAGGGGCCAGCCACGGCCGCGTCCTCGACGATCAATTCCGGCACCCGCAGGTGCAGCGGCAGCTCGATCTCGGGGAGGACGAAGCGGTCGCGCTCCTCCAGCGGCACCGCGGCGAGGCCCTCCAGCTCTGCGGCGGCCACCGCCGGCAGCGGCGACTGCACGGCAATGGCGGCATCGATCGCCTCGGCCTCAAGCCTGGCTCCCTCATGCTCGGCCTCGCTGAGGGCGAGCCGCGCCCCGGCGGAGAGCGGCAGCTGGATGCCCAGGCCGCGAAGCCGCGTGGGGAGCAGGGTGACGGTCGACTCGCGGGCCTCGGCCCCGCTGCTGAAATCGTCGAAGACGATGCGGGTGCCGTCGGCCAGCCGCAGGTCGACGTCCACCAGCGACAGGGCACGAACCGCCACGGGAAAGGGCAGGCGAATCGCCTCCAGCGGCTCCTCCGCGGCCGGCGCCTCGACCGTTTCCTCGGGCTCACCGGCGCCGAGACGCAGTCGCGCGCCCTCCACGGCCAGCCGCTCGATGCACAGCTGCCCCCTCAACAGGCAGTCATCCGCCCAGGCCAGCTCCAGACGCTGCAGGCGCAGCGAGGCGGGACCGGCTTCGACGGCAAAATCGTGGAGCACCAGTCGGTCCAGCGGCGCCCCCTCGGCATCGGCCAGCTCATAGAAGCCGCGCTTGGCCCCCTCCTCCAGCAGCAGCCCGCTGCCCCAGGGCGACAGCGCGAGACCGAGGACCAGCAACACTAGCCCCAAACACCAGAGCGGCACGGCCACCAGCAGCCACAGCAGGGCCCGTAACAGGGCCCAGCTGCGGGGAAAGCGCACGCAGGGAAAGCGAGCTCTCAGAACTCCGGTCCAATGGCGAAATGAAGGCGCCACGCATTCTCCTCGTCGTCGAAGGGATGAGCCACGTCGAAACGTACCGGCCCGACCGGTGAGATCCAGCGAACGCCGAGACCAGCCCCGGTGTTGAGCGAGTCGGGGGCCCAGTCATCGAAGGCGTCACCGGTATCGACGAAGGCCGCGCCCCACCAGTCGCCGGTCACCCGCCGCTGAATCTCCGCGCTGGCAGTGAGCAGCTGTTGACCGCCTCGCAGCCGCCCCTCCTCGTTTCGCGGGGCCAGGCTCTCGTAGGCGTAGCCGCGTACGCTGCGATCCCCACCGGTGAAGAAGCGTAGCGAGGGCGGCACCTTGGAAAAATCATCGGTCTCGATCGCCCCCAGCCCAAGTCGAGTCAGGAAGCGATGGTTGTCGCCCAGCATGCGGATCCACTCGGTGTCACCGGTCATGCGCAGGAAGTCGGCGTCGGACCCCCACAGCGAGTCGGAATACTCGAAGGCGATTCGCTGGCGATCGCCCCAGGTGGGGAAACGCGGGTCGCGAGTCCGTGTGCGCGACCAGCTGACGCCGGGGTAATAGATCAGGACGCTATCGGACTCCCCCCCTTGGGTGAAGTCCTCGAAGGTAGCGCGAACGAACAGCGTCTGGACCCAGCGGTTGTCGAACTCCCAGCGCCGGGCCAGTTCCACGCTGCTTTCGAGAGTGCGCGTATCGTCACTATCACGATGCCGCAGGCCGTACTGGAGGCGGTACTGATCGCGCAGTGGATTGTCCAGCGGCATCAGGTAGGTGCCCGTGAGCTGCTGCTCCGGCTGGGAGATAAAGAGATCATGGTCGAGGCTGTGGCCGTAGCGGTTGATCCAGGGCTGATCCCAACCAAAGCGCAGCCGGGGCCCAACGTCGGTGGCGTAGCCAACCCCCACCTCGAACTGATGGCGGTCGGCCGGGGTGACGACCACGTCGATCGGCATCTCCGGGCGTTGCGGTGGGCGCAGCGCCGCCGCCGTTGCCAGGGCATCCGGGGTCAATCGTGGAGTGGATATCGACGGGGCCGTGTCGGGACCAGGCGCCGACTCGCCTGACACACCTACCTCATTCCACCAGCTCAGGCGCGGCGGCGGCAGGGCCAGTTCCCGACGCGCATCGAGCCTCGGGCGCACGCTGACCGAGCCAAACCAGCCGGCCTGCCCCAAGCGCTGGTTGTAGAGGGCAACATCGCCAGCCAGGTAAGGGTCGCCGGGCGTAAAGGGCGTCATCCGCCGCAGCCGGTCTTCGACAATATGGCTGCCGCGAATGGACACTTGGCCGAAGCGATAGCGTGGCCCGCTGTCCAGGGCCAGATAAAGCCGGGCGCTCTCATCGAAGGGTCGCACCTCCATACGCCGGTCGATGAAGCGCCAGTCGAAGTAGCCGCGCTCAAGCGACAAAGCGGCGAGGCGATTGCGCAGGCGATCCCAAGGGGCATGGCGAAGCGGGTCGCCCAGGGCCAGCGGAAAATCGTCCACGGCCCGTCGAAAGGGCCGATCGTCGGCGGCGTCGCCATCGAGACGGATGTCCAGCACCTCGATGCGCACCTGTGGCCCCGGCTCGATGGTGAGGGTCACCCGGCGTGGCGGGTCGCGACCGTCCAATTCCTTTTCGATCACGGGCTCGTAGTAGCCGTAGACGCGCATCGCCTCGCGGGTGCGCCGCAGGATTTCACTCTCGAGGCGAGCCCGGCCATACTGCGCGGCATCCAGGCCATCGAGGTAATGGCGTACATTGTCGGCCACATCGCCTTCCAGCCCGCGAATACGGGCATCGAGGGCGAACACAGCATGAGTCATGCCAAGACACAAGGCCGCTGCCACCAGGCGTGATATCACGCGTCTTCCCATATCAACGGCTTCCTGACTGACTCCTGTTTCCCGGCGGCACGTCCCTCCGGCCGGGTGACTCGGCTTCGTTGCCCCCGGCCTGCCGGAGCGAGGCGAGAGACGAAGCTACTGCCGCAGGGCCTCCAGCCCCGCGCTGAGGGCCAGCTGCGCCTGTCGCAGTTCGCGCAGCTCGGCCTCCAAGGCCGTGAGCCGCCCCTGCAGACCGACGACGCCCTCCTGCTCATCTTCACGGCTCGCCGCCAGGGCTTCAAGCTCCTCGGCCAACTCACGCTGCTGGGCCGACAGCGCCTCGAGCCGCTCCTCCCGCTCGCCCTGGTGCTGGTCGGCGCGCTCCTGGACGCGACGCATGTCCTCCTGCAGTGCCTCCTGAGACCGCCGCGACTGCGCCAGGTCATCGGCCATCTCACGCTGGGCCTCGGTCAGCCGCTCGAGGCGGGATTGCCACGCCTCACGTTCGGCGCTGAGCTCGCTCTCCAGCCGCTGAGCACGCCGCTCGCCCGCCTCGTCCAAGGTCTCCAGGCGCATGGCCAATGCCTCTCGCCCCTCCTCCCCGGCGCGCTCCAAGGCATCCAGCGACACCTGCAGCGCCGCCAGCATGGCGTCACGCGTCTCGGCCTGGTCGGCAAGGTCGTCTACACGCTCGGTCAGCGCCTCGAGCCGGGCATGATCCCCCACGGCCGACTGCTGCAGCTCGACCTCCAGGTCGGCGGTACGCGTGGCGAGACTGTCTCCGCGCGCCTCCACCGCGTCGAGCCTGGACGCTATGCCGTCCAAGCGCTCCCCTCGGCCCTCTTCTACATCGAAGCGCGCATGTACGTTGGATATCTCGCCGGCCAGCCGCTCCCACTGACTCTCCAGGCGCTGGCTCTCCTGCCAGCCAAACCAGCCCAGCGCCCCCACCGCGCCCGACAGCAAGAGCAGCAGGACATACAGCGGCCAGAGCCGCGGGGCCGGCGGTCGCGTCCTGTGCAGGCGCGACACGCTGGCATCCGGGTCCGGCACGATCGGGCGCCGCTCAGGCGGACGCGCTTCGGACATGGCTAACTCCTTGTCTCCATGGGCGGCAGGCGCTTGCCCATTGTAGGCGGGCGGCCCCGCGAGACGCACGCCATCGTCTCAACGCGATGCGTCTCGTGTGCCGGCATCGGCTCGGCGTCCGATACCGCGGTAGGTCAGTCCCCAGCTCGCCACATGGTCCGGGTCATAGATATTGCGGCCATCGAGCAGCAGTCGTTCGCGAAGCTGGCCGGCCAGGCGCGCCCAGTCCGGGTTCCAGTAGTGTTTCCACTCGGTGACCAGCATGAGGGCATCGGCCCCCTCACTGGCGGCATAGGGGTCGCCATCGAACAGCTCCAGCAGCGGGTGGTCACCAAGCTCGGCCCGCAGCGACGGGGTCGCGGCCGGGTCATGCAGCCGAACGTGCACGCCCTGTGCCCACAGCGCCCGAAGCAGGGTCAAGACCGGCGCATGGTCGATGCGCGCGGAGCCCGGCTTGAAGGCGGCGCCCCAGATCGCCAGGGTCCGGCCCTCGAGGCGGCCCCTGAAGTGCGCCCAGAGCTTGCGGAACAGGGTCTCCTTTTTTTGCTCGTTGATGTCGAGCACCTGCTCGAGCAGTGCCGAGTGGCGGCCGCTGGCCTCCTGGACGTCGGCCAGGCGCATCAGGTCGCGAGAGAAGTGGGGCCCGCCGAAACCGCAGCCTGGATAGAGATACTCGTAGCCGATTCGCGAATCGGCCCCCATGCCCTGGCGCACGTACTCCACGTCGACGCCGAGGGTGTCGGCGAGGCCGGCGATCTCGTTCATGTAGCTGATCCGGGTTGCCAGCATCCCGATGGTGGCCAGCTTGGTGAGTTCGGCAGCGCGTCGGGGCATGCGCTGAAAGGCGTCGCGACGGCGGTTGAAGGCGCGCAACAGCTCGCGCACCTGGGCCTCGGCGCGGCCGTCGTCGCAGCCCAGCAACCAGCGCGAGGGTCGCGTGAAGGTCTGCCAGGCGCGCCCCTCCTCGAGCATGTCGACCAGCGTCACCGCACGACGCTCGGCACCGTTCAGGCAGGCTTCGAGCCGCTCGGTCTCACCGACCGGAAACGTCGAGTTGTTGACCAGCACCAGCGGGCCATCATGGGCCGCGGCAGCGGAGGCGACCCGCTCGCCCGCCTCGGTGCGCTGCTCGGGCGAGAGGGCAAGCCACAGGATCTCGACTCGCCCCGGTTCGCGTCGGTCGCCACTGCCCTCCAGCGTCAGCGCCCCCTGCTGCCGCCCCTCTGCCAGTCGAGCCATGAGCTCGGGCTCGCGCTGCAGCCAGTCGGCCTCAACCAGCGATGACCAGGGCATGTCGACATGGGGCACCCAGTGCACCCGATGCCCCACCCAGGAGAGCGCGGCGGCCGCCGTTGCTGCCGCCAGCTCACTGCCATGAATTTCCACGCGCATGGCGCTCACTCCATCCGGCCGTAACGGTCGATCAGTTCGCGAACCCCTTCCCCGAGGCGGGGATGTCGACGACCGTAGGCGAGGATCGCCTCCAGATAGCCCAGGGGATGGCCGCAATCGTAGGTCGTGCCGTGCATCCGCCAGGCGTCGACGCCGTCACTCTGGCGCAGAGAGTCGATGGCATCGGTGAGCTGGATCTCGTTGCCGGCACCCGGTGGGGTGTCGGCCAGCAGGGCAAAGATCCGTCCGGGCAGTACGTAGCGGCCGATCACCGCCAGGTTGGAGGGTGCCCGGTCGCGCGACGGTTTCTCGACGACCCCGGCCAGGGGGCAGCCTTCGCCGGGGCCGGGCGCTGCGCCCTTGGGGGCCACGATACCGTAGCTGTCGACTCGCTCCCAGGGCACCTCCTCCACCATCAGCTGCGCACAGCCACGCGTCTCATAGGCTTCGATCATGCGTGCCAGATCGTTGGAGGCGCCCGCTTCGCCAGCCACCAGCACGTCGGGGAGCAGCACCGCAAACGGCTCGCTGTCGCCCACCACCGGACGCGCGCAGAGCACCGCATGCCCCAGGCCAAGCGGCTGTGCCTGCCGCACGCTGATGATGTTGACGTCGTCGGGCACGATGGCGCTGAGCTCCTCGAGCAGCGCCTGCTTGCCCTTCGCCTCCAGGCTGGCCTCGAGCTCGTAGTGCGTGTCGAAGTGGTTCTCGATGGCGCTCTTGCTGGCATGGGTCACCAGCACGATATCGCGAATCCCGGCCGCCACCGCTTCTTCCACCACGTATTGGATCACCGGGCGGTCGACGATGGTGATCATCTCCTTGGGAATTGCCTTCGATGCCGGCAAGCAGCGAGTGCCGAAGCCGGCCACGGGGAGAACGGCCTTACGAATCATGACGCCTTCCTTGTCGGGATAAACGGCGGTTGAATGCGGCCGCCGCGGGCATGGTGTCCGGGCCAGGGTGCGCTCGGGCATGGGAAAGCGGCGGCGGCTACGGGTAGAATGGGCACCATGATACCGAAGGCGCCGGTTGATGCCACGTGCGCCGCCCCTTACACGGAGAGATCAGATGAGCGCAACCCTCCAGGATGGTGCTTCCCCCCACCGCCACAATGTCGACCGGGCCGAAGTGGCGAAGTTCGAGGCGCTGGCCGGACGCTGGTGGGATCCGCAAAGCGAGTTCAAGCCCCTCCACGACATCAACCCGCTGCGCCTGGATTTCATCGATGCCCGCTGCGGCCTGGCCGGTCGCCAGGTGATCGACGTCGGCTGCGGCGGCGGCATTCTCGCCGAGGCCATGGCCCATCGCGGCGCCCGGGTGACCGGCATCGACATGGGCGAGGCGCCGCTGGGCGTAGCGCGCCTGCACGCCCAGGAAAGCGGCGTAGAGGTGGATTACCGGCAGGCCAGCGCCGAGGAGATGGCCGACGCCCATCCCGGCGAGTACGACGTGGTCACCTGCCTGGAGATGCTCGAGCATGTCCCCGATCCAGGCTCGGTGATTCGCGCCTGCGCGACCCTGGTAAAACCCGGCGGCCATGTCTTCTTCTCCACGCTCAATCGCAACCCCAAGGCCTATGCCCTGGCGATCCTTGGCGCCGAATACCTGCTCAATATGTTGCCCCGGGGCACCCATGACTACCGCAAGTTCATTCGCCCCTCGGAGCTGGCCGGCTGGTGCCGCGAGGCGGGGTTAGCGGTGCATGAGCAGAACGGACTGGTCTACAATCCTTTGACACGCCGCTACCGGCTATCGGCACACGACGTCTCGGTCAACTATCTGATGCACTGCCGCCGGGAGCCGCAGTAATGGAGCACCCCCGGGCCCTGCTCTTCGACCTCGATGGCACCCTGGTCGACACCGCGCCCGACCTGGCTCGCGCCACCAACGCGCTGCGCCACCACCACGGGCTGGACCCGCTGCCCTACCCGGTAATCCGCGCCCAGGTCTCCAACGGGGGCAGCGCCTTGGTGGCGCTGGCCCTGGGCCTGGATGTCACCCACCCGGGGCATGCCGATGCCAGGCAGTATCTCCTCGAGGCCTACGGCCAAGCCGTGGCCGCCGAGAGCCGGATATTCTCGCCGCTGGAAGGTCTGCTGACTCACTGGGAGGCGCAGCAACGGCCCTGGGGAATCGTCACCAACAAGCCGCGTGCCTTTGCCGCACCGCTGATTGAAGCGCTGGGCATGACCCCCGGCGCCCTGCTCTGCGCCGATGACCTGCCGGTCAAGAAACCGGCGCCGGAACCGCTTTGGGCCGCGGCCCGCCAGCTGGGGGTAGAGGCCGGCGCGTGCTGGTACATCGGTGACCACCTGCGCGACATCCAGGCGGCTCGCGCCGCCGGGATGGCTGCTATTGCGGTAGGTTACGGCTATATCGAGGAGGGCGAGGACTATCGCGGCTGGCCGGCGGACCGCTGGTTCGATACCGGCGAGGCGCTGGTTGAGGCCCTACTGGGCAGTGACCTCTAAGGTGGCGTAGGCTCTCGTCACTTCGGCGGCTGGGCGTCGAAGCGCTCGCCGTTATGCCCGCGGCTGTCGGGCCCCATCAACCACAGGTAGGTGGGCATGATCGATTCGGGCGTCGGCAGGCTATCGGGATCTTCACCTGGATAGGCGGTGGCCCGCATGCGGGTGCGCGTCGCGCCGGGATTCAGGCTGTTGACACGAATCATGCCGCGATGCTCGACCTCGTCGGCAAGCACTTCCATGAAGCCTTCGGTGGCGAACTTGGAGACGGCATAGGCTCCCCAGTAGGCACGCCCCTTGCGCCCGACGCTGGACGAGGTAAAGACCACCGAGGCATCCTTGGACGCCTCCAGCAGCGGCAGCAGCGCCTGAGTCATCCACACCGGACCGTTGAGGTTGACCTGCATCACCTGCTCCCACAGCTCCGGATTGTACTGCTCGAAGGGGGTGATACGGCCCAGCAGGCCGGCGTTGTGCAGGATACCGTCGAGCCGCCCGAACTCCTTGTCCAGGGTCTCGGCCATGTCATGGTAGTCCTTCAGGGTCGCCCCCTCGAAGTTGAGCGGCACGATAGCCGGCTGCGGCCCGCCGGCCGCCTCGATTTCATCGTAGACCTTGTCCAGCTTACTGGTGGTGCGCCCTAGCAGGATCACGGTGGCACCACAGCCGGCAAAGGCCAGGGCAGCGGCCCGGCCGATTCCGTCACCGGCGCCGGTGACGAGAATGATGCGGTCCTTCAGCAGATCGGCCGGTGCCTGGTAGTCGATCTTGCAGCTCATGGTGGCTCCTTGGTCGGTGGCCAGCCTCACAGGGACTGGCGAAGAAAGTCGTTGGCAAGGCTGGCGGCACTGCTGTCAGGGAAGTCCTCGCGGACCCGCTCCAGCAGGGCACGACTGGTGTCCGGCTCCCCCTGGCGCGCCTTGACCAGGCCCAGCTTGTAAAGGGCGTCGGGCACCTTGCTGCTTTGCGGATACTCCTCGATGACCCGCTGGAAGGCCGATTCCGCCTGCTCCAGATCGCCCTGCGCCGAGTGCAGCTCGCCGAGCCAGTAGTGGCCGTTGGCCGTCAGGCTGTTGTCGGGGTGTTCGACCACGAAGGTCTCGAAGGCATTGATCGCCGCCTCGAACTCCCGGGCCTGGACCCGCGCAAAGGCCGCCTGGTAGGCCGCCTGGGCATCGGCGCTTACGCCGCTGGGCGACGGAGCCTCGGCGACCTGGCGGGCGGCGTCGGCATCCACCTCGGGCGCCGCCTCGATGCCGGCACTGCCGGCCATCAGGCGCTCATCGAGATCCAGATACTGCTGGCGGGTCTGGTTGCGTAGCTGCTGGAGCTGGTGGCGCAGCTCCTCGATCTCGCCACGCAGCTGCTGAATCTCGCGCTGATGCTCCTGGACCTGGTTGAAGATCACCAGGCTGCCTCCGGCCTCCTCGCGCACTTCCGTATGGTCGAGGAAGCTGCGCGACTGGGCCGTGAGGTCTTCCACTATCGGGCGCTGCTGCGCCATTGTCGGGCTCACTACGAGCAGCGGGAGCACCAGGGCTCCCGCGCCGCACAGCCCTTTCAGACCGTGTCTCATGCATGTCTCCATCGGCGCAGGCTGCGCCCGTTTCCTCAGTAGGCGAAGACCACCCGACGATTCTGGGCATAGGCCTCGTCATTGTGACCGCGAACGGCCGGGCGCTCCTCACCGTAGCTGACGATTTCCAGCTGCGAGGGCGAAACGCCTTGCACGCCCAGGAAGCGCTCGACGGAACGCGCCCGGCGCTCGCCCAGTGCCATGTTGTACTCGCGGGTGCCACGCTCGTCGGTATGCCCCTGGAGCACGACACGCGCATTGGGGTTGGAGCGCAGATAGCGGGCATGGGCAATCAGCACCGACTCGAACTCGGAGCGAATGTTGTCACGGTCGAAGTCGAAGTAGATGGTGCGCACTTCCGGGATGCGGCCGTCGGCCTGCTGGCCGGCACGCGCGCCGTTGGTGCCCACGCCGGTACCGCTCACCTGGCCGGTGCCGGCCACGCCGGTCCCCGCAGCGCCGTCACGGGCACGATCCACGGTCCCGTCCTGTGTTCCGCCGGTGCTGGAACAGCCGGCCACGACCGCCAGCGACAGGGCGATGGCCAGGGTTCTGGCATGCGACTTGAATAGCATCGTCAAACTCCTTGAAGGATTCGAATGACAGGGTTCATCGAGCATTAGTTTAAGAACGGCGACCAGGCGGGTTCGCGCACATCACCCTGTGCCGAGGGTAGCCGGTAAGAGGAACGCCCGTCGGCCGATACGGCACTCAGCACCCCGCTGTTTCCTGCCTGGGTGGCGAAGATTACCATGGTCCCGTTGGGCGCAACACTGGGAGATTCGTCCCAGCGCGATTCGCTGAGTACTACCAGGCGCCCCGACTCCAGGTCCTGGCGCGCCACCTGGTAGCCGTTGCTCGAGCGGTGGATCAAGAAGATCGCCTCGCCGTCCGGTGAGAAGCGCCCCCGAGCGTTATAGTTGCCGGTAAAGGTCAAGCGCTCGACCTGGCCACCGCTCAGGTCGTGGCGATAGAGCTGAGGACCACCGCTGCGATCGGAGGTAAACAGCAGGCTGCGGCCGTCCGGGGACCAGGCCGGCTCGGTATCGATGCTGGAGCTGTTGGTAATGCGTTCGACGCTGCGTGCGCCGACATCCATCACGTAGATCTCCGGCTGGCCGTCCTTGGAGAGCGACATGGCCAGCTTGCGGCCGTCGGGCGACCAGGCCGGCGCCCCGTTGATCCCCTCGAAGGAGGTCGCCCGCACCCGCTGGCCAGTGGCCAACTCCTGGATGTAGATGGCCGGACGCTCGGTCTCGAAGGAGACGTAGGCCAGCTTGCGACCGTCGGGTGACCAGGCGGGCGAGAGGATGGGCTCACGGGAGCTGAGCACCTGCTGGCTGTTGCGGCCGTCGGCATCGGCGACATAGAGGCCGAACTGCATGTCGTCACCGACCCCCTGGGCCGTGACGTAGGCAATACGCGTGGCGAAGGCGCCGCGAATGCCGGTAATCGCCTCGAAGATCTGGTCACTGATGTAGTGCGCCCCGCCACGCAGCTCACCGCTGCTCGCTGTCACCGTTTCGCCCAGCATGCGACGGGCGCCGCTAACGTCCATCAGCTCATAGCGAATCCGATAGCCGTCTCCCTCGCGAGCGACGCGCCCTACCACCAGATAGCGCACGTCCAGGGCGCGCCACTCACCGAAGCTGACGTCATCGCCGGTCGCCGGCCGGTCGAACATGGCGCTTCGCGGCAGTGGCTCGAAGTAGCCGCTGCGTTCCAGGTTGTCGCTGATCACGCGCGCGACGTCCTCGGGCAGACTCTCCCCGTCCTCGGCAAAGGGCACCACGGCAATGGGCGTGGCGCGGTCGCTGCCGCGGGTAATCTCGATGGTCAGATTGGCATGGGCCAGGGTGCCAAACATCAGCAGCATGGCGCCGAACCAGGCGGTCATCAGGGCTCTCATCAGCGTACATCCCCCGGTCTGAATCGCAGGTTGAATTGTCGGAAGTCACGTTGCGCCGCGGCAGGTAGCTGGCGCAGTTCCCCGAACGGGGCGGCGGCCTCCACGGCTTGAAGGGCCGAACGGTCGAAAGCGCTGTCCCCGCTACTCTGAGTAATGCTAGCGCCAAACAGTTCGCCTGAGGGCCCAAGCTGCACCTGCACGGTGGATTCCAGTCCACCGCCGGCCCCCGGGGGAATCACCCAGGCCTGCTCCACGGCACGCCGCACCAGGTTGATGAAGCTGTTGGCCGCCTCCTGGGCCTGGCGGGCATTGGCCACCGCCTCGGACTCCCCCTCGATGGCACGGTCGAGGCCCTGGCTGGCGGCCTCGGCCGCACGCCGGGCCTCCTCCTCCGCCTGACGGCGACGCTCGGCCTCCTCCTCGGCGCGGCGGCGCTCTTCGGCTTCGCGCTGGCGGCGGGCTTCTTCCTCGGCCTGACGGCGACGCTCGGCCTCCTCCTCGGCGCGGCGGCGCTCCTCGGCCTCCTGCTGACGGCGAGCCTCTTCCTCGGCCTGGCGCTGGCGTTCGGCCTCCTCCTCGGCGCGGCGGCGCTCCTCGGCCTCCTGCTGACGGCGGGCCTCTTCCTCGGCCTGGCGCTGGCGTTCGGCCTCCTCCTCGGCGCGGCGGCGCTCCTCGGCCTCCTGCTGACGGCGGGCCTCTTCCTCGGCCTGGCGCTGGCGCTCGGCCTCCTCCTCCGCTCGTTGCTGCGCCTCGAGCTGTCGCTGCCGTTCGGCCTCGGCGGCCGCTTCCCGCTGGCGCTCACGCTCTGCCTCCTGCTGCTCACGCAGTTCGGCCTGTCGCTCGGCCTCCTCGGCGCGTCGCGCCGCCTCCGCCTCGGCGGCCTGGCGCGCCTCTTCACGTGCCAGCGCCTCCGCTTCCCGGGCGGCCTCTTGTTCGGCCTCGCGCTGCGCCGCTTCCGCGGCGGCCTGTTCGGCCTCGCGCTCGGCATCGGCTTCTGCCTCCGCCTCCTGGCGTGCCGCGGCCCTCGCACGGGCCTCCTCGGCGCGCTGGGCCTGGTCGGTGGTGGTCTCGGTGCTTACCAGGGTGGCCTGGACGATAGAGCTCGTCTGGTGTTCCGGCTCGCGCTGGGGAAGGGTAACCACGCTGAGCACCACCACCACCAGATGCAAGCCCACTGCCAGCACCGTAGGCAGGCCGTAGCCGACCGGCCGATCATCCCGAGAGTGTCCCTGCCGCTGCTGTCGCACCATGCCGTCTGCTCGCTCCTCAGTCACGCGGGGGAGGCTCGGAAATCAGCCCGACATTGGCCACGCCAGACACCTGCAGGGTACTCATCAGGGTCACGACCTCGCCGTAGGGCACGCTGCGGTCGCCGCGGACCATCACCGGCGTGCCCGGCTGTCGATCCAGCAGAATGATCACCCGCTCGGCGAGCTCATCGAGATCGACGCGGCGCTCATCGCCGCCCAGCTGCAGGAAGTAGCCACCCTCGCGGTCCACCGAGACCACGATGGGTTCGTTATCTTCCTGGGCATCCATGGGCTCGGAGGTCACCTGGGGAAGATCCACCTGGACCCCTTGGGTGAGCATCGGCGCGGTGATCATGAAGATCACCAGCAGTACCAGCATGACGTCGATGAAGGGCACGACATTGATCTCGCCCATCGGCTTGCGCCGTCCGCCGCGATTGAAAGGTCCGTTCATGTGCGACTCCCTCAGGCGGCGCCGGCTTCGCTGCGACCCTGCAGATTGCGGTGCAGGATGGAGTGGAACTCCTCGGCGAAATCTTCGTATTTGCCCAGCAGCCGGCCCGACTCGGCGGAGAGACGGTTATAGAAGATCACCGCCGGAATCGCCGCAAACAGTCCCATGGCCGTGGCGATCAACGCCTCGGCGATCCATGGCGCCACCGTGGCCAGGGTGGCCTGCTGCGCCATGGAGAGCGACTGGAAAGACCCCATGATGCCCCAGACGGTACCGAACAGGCCGATATAGGGGCTGGCGGATGCCACCGTGGCCAGGAATACCAGGTGCAGGGTGAGGCGATCCTCCTCCCGAGACCAGGCCACCCGCATGCTGCGCTGGACGCCGTCGAGGATCGCCTCGGGACTCTTGGTCTTGGTCAACAGGCGGTTGAACTCACGAAAGCCGGCGCGAAAGACATGCTCGGCGCCCTGGGTCTCCTGCTCGGCGGGCGTCTCCCGATACAGCTCGTTGAGGTCGACGCCGGACCAGAAGCGTTCCTCGAAGGCCTGATGGGTACGCCGCGCGCGGCGCATCACGAAGGTGCGCTGAAAGATCACTACCCAGGAGAGAATCGAACCGATCACCAGGATCAGCATGACCAGCTGCACCACGGTGCTGGCGCTCATGATCAGGTGGGGAATGGACATGGAGTCGTTCACGGGCATCCTCGTCAATCTTGCAGTTAACCGGTAAGGACCGCGGCGAGCGCCGGCGGCCATGGCGTGGGCCTGAGGCGGGCAGCATCCAGACAGGCGATGTCGACCCTGGCATCGCACAAGGGTTCCCCGCCTCGCCGCACCGTCTGTGCAAAGCTCAGGCGACAGCGGCCATGGGACTGAATGGCGGCACTGACCTCCAGGCCATCATCCAGGCGGGCAGGCCTGGCGTAGCGGCACTCCAGCCGATGGACCACCAGCTGAATGCCGGCATCGAACAGCTCGCGCTGAGTGATGCCGTGGCTGCGCAGCCACTCGCTGCGAGCCCGCTCCATGTATTTGAGATAGTTGACGTAATAAACGATGCCACCGGCGTCGGTATCTTCGATGTAAACGCGCACCGGTAGGCGGAACTCGCTCACGGCCGCACCTCGCCGCTGGCATCCTGGGCCTGGTCATGGGGCGCCAGGCCGAAGTGCTGCCAGGCCTGACGGGTGACGACCCGGCCCCGGGCCGTCCGCATCATCAGCCCCTGCTGAATCAGGTAGGGCTCGATCACATCCTCGATGGTGTCGCGCTCCTCGCCGATGGCCGCCGACAGCGAGTCGACGCCCACCGGCCCCCCGTCGAACTTCTCGATCATCGCCAACAGCAGGCGTCGATCCATATGGTCGAGCCCGTGATGATCGACGTGGAGCATGTTGAGCGCCTGGTCGGCCACCTCGGCATCGATGCGCCCGCCGGCGCGCACCTCGGCGTAGTCGCGCACCCGGCGCAGCAGGCGATTGGCGATACGCGGGGTGCCCCGGGAGCGGCGCGCCACCTCCAGCGCGCCTGCCCGGTCGGTCGCGACCCCCAAAAGCCCGGCGGAGCGCGACACGATCTCGGTCAGATCATCGATGCCGTAGAATTCCAGGCGCTGTACGATGCCGAAGCGATCGCGCAGCGGCGAGGTCAGCAGGCCGGCCCGGGTTGTCGCGCCTACCAGCGTGAAGCGCGGCAGGTCGAGCTTGATCGACCGTGCCGCCGGCCCCTCGCCGATCACGATATCGAGCTGGAAGTCCTCCATGGCCGGATAGAGGATCTCCTCCACCACCGGGGAGAGGCGATGAATCTCGTCGATGAACAGCACATCGCCAGGCTGCAGGTTGGTGAGCATGGCGGCGAGATCCCCGGCGCGCTCCAGCACCGGGCCGGAGGTCGACTTGAGCCCCACGTCCATCTCGGCGGCGATGATGTTGGCCAGCGTGGTCTTGCCAAGCCCCGGCGGGCCGAACACCAGGGTATGGTCGAGGCTCTCGTTGCGTCCGCGGGCCGCGCTGATGAAGATGTCCAGCTGCTCGCGCACGCGGGGCTGACCGATGTACTCGGCCAGCCGCTTGGGGCGAATGGCGTAATCGACGCCCGTTTCGCCCTCTCGCTCATCGGCGGCGATCAATCGGTCGGTCTCAAGCATCCCGGCAACTCGCCTCCACGTTTAGGGCCCCTCCCCGCTCAACCCGCTAGCCGACGCGTCAGCGCCGCCTTGATCAACGCCTCGGTGGCCAGCGTCTCGTCCAGGCCGGAGAGCATCCGAGTCGCTTCGGCCGGCTTGTAGCCCAGGCTGACCAGGGCCGCCTCGGCATCGGCCAGGGCATTCCCCGACGCCGTCTGATCGCCGGGCGCGACCGGCCGATCCAGGCCCACCGCGCCCTGACTGGCCTCCCAGTGGGGAAAGCGGTCGCGCATCTCGATGATCAGCCGCTCGGCCGTCTTCTTACCCACCCCCGGCAAGCGCGTCAACGACTTGACGTCATCATCCATCACGCAGCGGATGAAGGCGTCCTCGTCCATCCCCGACAGAATCGCCAGGGCCAGCTTGGGGCCGATACCGTTGACCTTGATCAGGGCACGAAACAGTGCCCGCTCCTGCTCCCGGGCAAAGCCGTAGAGCAAGTGGGCGTCGTCGCGCACGCTGAGGTGGGTATACAGCGACACGCTCTCCCCGTTACCCGGCAGGGCCACCAGGGTCGTCATGGAGGCTTCCAGTTCGTAACCGACACCGGCCACGTCTACCACCAGCCAGGGGGGTTGCTTGTCGAGAAGGGTGCCACGCAGGCGTCCAATCATGGGGCTTATCAATCCTGCCAGGGGTGAACGGCGGCCAACGCCACCGTGCCATCATGGGCCACTATACTGGTCGCTTGGGCGGCTGACCAGCCTGCCATAAAACACTGTTCGACAATCGCAAGGCGTTGCCAAAAGGCGACGCTGTCATGGCCGGAAATCCCGCCACGAGGCCCCCTTCCGCCGGGCTCGATGGCCGCCAAAACTGCCCGTGGTGAGCAGCCCGAGACGGGCGTGGGCGTGGGTCAGCGCAATTGCCAGGGCGTCGGCAGCATCCGCCTGGGGCGTGCCGGACAGCCCCAGGATTGCGGCCACCATATGCTGCACCTGGGCCTTGTCGGCGCCGCCGCTGCCGGTCACCGCCTGCTTGATCTGGCGCGGCCCATACTCGCTGACCGCCAGACCGTGATTGGCCGCGCAGACGATGGCCGCCCCGCGGGCCTGGCCGAGTTTGAGCGCCGAGTCGGCGTTCTTCGACATGAACACCTGCTCGATGGCGAACTCGCCCGGCCCGTGCACAGCCACCAGCTCACTGATGCCGGCGTAGACCTGGGCCAGGCGCTGGGCCACTGGCTGGGCCACGTCGATACGGATGCAGCCGCAGGTCACGTAGCGCGGCGCGGGACGCGACACGTCCAGCACCCCGTACCCGGTGATACGCGAGCCGGGGTCGATCCCCAGGATCAGCATGGCAGGCAGGCCACGATGGCCCGGAGACGCGGTGGCATGAGGCTCTCCTCGGCAGAGATCGAGATGTCGCCAGCATACGACACCGGCGCCCTTGGGGCGCCGGTGTCGTGCTTCAGGCTATGGCGGCGCTTACGTCTGGGGCTCTTCCACCTTGACCTTCTGGCGCAGGCGGATATTGAGCTCGCGGAGCTGATCCTGGCTGACCTCCCCCGGGGCGTCGGTCATCAGGCAGCCGGCGCTCTGGGTCTTGGGGAAGGCGATAACTTCGCGGATGGTGCGGGCACCGGCCATCAGCATCACCAGGCGGTCGAGGCCGAAGGCCAAACCGCCGTGGGGCGGCGCACCGTACTGCAGGGCATCGAGCAGGAAGCCGAACTTCTCGCGCGCCTCCTCCTCGCCGATGCCGAGGATCTCGAACACCGTGCGCTGCATGGCCTGGTCGTGGATACGAATCGACCCGCCGCCCAGCTCGGTACCGTTGATGACCATGTCATAGGCGCGGGAGAGTGCGGCGGCCGGGTTTTCGCGCAGCGCCTCCGGCGAGCAGGACGGCGCCGTGAAGGGGTGATGCAGGGGCGTCAGGCCGCCCTTGTCGTCATCCTCGAACATCGGGAAGTCCACCACCCAGAGCGGAGCCCACGCCTGGGTATAGAGGTCGAGATCCTCGCCCAGCTTGACTCGCAGCGCACCGATCGCCTCGTTGACGATGCGCGCCTTGTCGGCGCCGAAGAAGATGATGTCGCCATCCTCGGCCCCCACCCGGTCGAGCAGCGCCTCGACCACGTTCTCCATGAACTTGACGATGGGCGACTGCAGGCCCTCGAGCCCCTTGGCACGCTCATTGACCTTGATCCAGGCCAGGCCCTTGGCGCCGTAGATGCCGACAAACTTGGTGTACTCGTCGATCTCCTTGCGCGAGAGCTTGGCGCCGCCGGGCACGCGCAGGGCGGCCACGCGGCCATCCTCGGCGCTGGCGGGGCCGGAAAACACCTTGAAATCCACCTGCTGCATCAGGTCGTCGACGTCGGTCAGCTCGAGCGGAATGCGCAGGTCGGGCTTGTCGGAGCCGAAGCGCGCCATGGCCTCGGCATAGGTCATGCGCGGGAAGTCGGGCAGCGCCACCTGCAGCACTTCCTGGAACAGCTGGCGAATCATCGCCTCGGTGACGCCCATGATGTCGTCCTCGGAGACGAAGGAAGCCTCCAGGTCGATCTGGGTAAATTCGGGCTGGCGGTCGGCGCGCAGGTCCTCGTCGCGGAAGCACTTGGCGATCTGATAGTAGCGATCGAAGCCTGCCACCATCAGCAGCTGCTTGAACAGCTGGGGCGACTGCGGCAGGGCGAAGAAGCTGCCGGCATGGGTGCGGCTCGGCACCAGGTAGTCGCGGGCACCCTCGGGGGTGGCGCGGGTGAGCACCGGGGTCTCGATGTCCAGGAAGCCCTGCCCTTCGAGGAAGGCGCGAACGCTGTGGGAGATCCGCGAACGCAGGCGCAGCTTGTCGATCATATCGGGGCGACGCAGGTCGATGTAGCGGTACTTGAGCCGTACCTCCTCACCCACCTTGCCATGCTCATCGAGCTGAAACGGCGGCGTGGCGGCGGTATTGAGGACCTCCACCTCCTTGGCCAATACCTCGATCATGCCGGTGGGCATGTTGGGGTTCTGGGTGCCTTCCGGGCGCAGCCGTACACGGCCCTGGATGCGCAGTACGTATTCGCTGCGGGCGCGGTCGGCGTTGGCGAAGGCCTCGGCGGTGTCGGGATCGACCACGACCTGGGCGATGCCATCGCGATCGCGCATATCGAGGAAGATCACGCCCCCATGGTCACGGCGACGGTGTACCCAGCCGCACAGGGTGACCGTCTGGTCCACCAGGGTCTCGTTCAGCTGGCCGCAATAATGGCTGCGCATGTCGTATCCTGTTCTGTTGCGTTGATCGTAGGGTGCTACGACGGGCGGCCCTCAGGCCGCCGCGCCATCTTTCTTGGGCGACGCTTTGCTGTCCTTGGAGGCGCTCTTGGCGTCGCTTGATGAATCGCCGGCAAGATTCTTCTTGCTGCCGGACTTGAAGTCGGTCTCGTACCAGCCGCCGCCGGCCAGGCGGAAGCCTGCGGCGGAAACCAGCCGCTGGAGTTCGCTGGCTTGACAGGCGGGACAGTCGGTCAGAGGGGCGGCGCTGATCTTCTGCAACTTTTCCAGACGATGGCCGCAGGCCTTGCACTGATACTCGTAGATGGGCATGGTTCTACTCACTCCTGAATTCGACGGCACATTACCTGCAGCGATATAGGGCCGGCCGACGCGGATTCCAAGCCTGCCGCAAAAGCCAAGTATTATACCTGCCTGGCACGACCTGTCCCAGTCCGGCTGCACCGTCACCTAGAAGGATTCCCCATGAAAGCCGTGATTCTCGACGCCGCCAGCCTCGGCAACCAGATCGACCTCTCGCCAATCCGCCATCGGGTGGATGACCTGGAGGTCCACCAGCACAGCACCACCGCCCAGGTGGCCGAGCACCTGGCCGATGCCGAGGTCGCCATCGTCAACAAGGTGGTGCTGGACGCCGCCACCCTGGAAGCGCTGCCTCAGCTGCGGCGCATCTGCGTGCTGGCAACCGGAACCAATAACATCGACATGACGGCCGCCGAGCGACTCGGCATCAGGGTGCGCAATGTCACCGCCTACGGTACCGCCAGCGTCGCCCAGCATACCCTGATGCTGATGCTGGCCCTGGCCAATCGCCTGCCACTCTATCAGCGTGACGTGGCCTCGGGACGCTGGAACCAGAGCCCCTTTTTCTGCTTGATGGATCACGCCACACTGCAGCTCGAGGGCAAGCACCTGGTCATCGTCGGCCAGGGCGAGCTCGGCTCCCGGGTGGGCCGACTGGCCGAGGCCTTCGGCATGGCGATAAGCTTTGCGGCACGCCCGGGAAACGAGGCCGCCGACCCGCGCCCCTCCCTGGCGGAGCTGGCCCCCCAAGCCGATGTCATCAGCCTGCACTGTCCGCTGAGCGATGCCACCCACCACCTGGTCGACGCCTCCTTGCTGGCCAGCGTCAAGCCCGGCGCCCTGCTGATCAACTGCGCCCGCGGCGGCATCATCGACGAATCGGCGGCATTGGCCGCGCTGCGCGAGGGCCGCTTAGGCGGTCTCGGCGTCGATGTCCTGCCGGTAGAGCCGCCCCGGGACGGCCACGCCCTGCTCGATGCGCTGGACGAGTCACTCAACCTTATCGTCACACCGCACAACGCCTGGATCACCCCGGAAGCGCGACAGCGCATCGTGGACCTTACCGCCGACAATCTAAGCGACTAATCGCTAGTCGCGATGCAAAGTCGGGGCGCCGAACCGAGCGCTCCTACAAGGCCAGCAAGCAGTTAGCTCCGGTCCGACGCCTAGGTGACTGGAGGCGCCCCCAGCTCGAGGAACGGGTCGTTCGGGCTTGTCATATTGTAGTAAAAGATAACGGTATAAATATCGGCAAGGTTGCAGCTCACGGCCGACGCTTCGATACTCAGGGCACTGTTTCGCTCACCGCAGGGCCGACCATGTTCTACAACTTCGGGTCCATCAACCTAGACCATGTCTACCGGGTGCCGCATCTGGTGCACCCCGGCGAGACCTTGACCAGCCGCGATTACCGTGTGGGGCTGGGCGGCAAGGGGGCCAACCAGTCGCTGGCCATGGCGCTGGCGGGTGGAAGCGTCACCCACTGGGGCCGCCTGGGCCGCCAGGACGCCTGGGCAAGAGAAACCCTAGCCGGGGCCGGCGTGGATGTCTCTCACCTGGAGCTGGTGGACGAGCCCAGCGGCCACGCCATCATTCAGGTCGATGATCGCGGCGAGAACGCCATCATCCTTCACCCCGGCGCCAACCACGGCTTCGATGCCGCCCGCCTCGCCCAGCGGATCGAGACGGCTCGCCCCGGCGAGTGGCTGCTGACCCAGAACGAATGCAATGCGCTGCCCGAGCTGATGGCGCACGCCCGCTCGCACGGGCTCAACATCGCCTTCAATCCGGCGCCGATGACCGATGCCGTGCAGGCGCTGCCGCTGGAGGCCTGTCGACTACTGTTCGTCAACCGCGGCGAGGCCGCACGGCTGGCGGACATCGACGAGGCCGCCGATGCCGAGGTGCTGCTGACCCGGCTAGGCCAGCGGCTGCCCGACACCGCCACGGTCCTGACCCTGGGCGGCGAAGGCGCCTGGTACCAGGCCGGCGAGGAGCGCTGCTATCAGCCGGCCATTCCGGTTCGCCCCGTCGACACCACCGGAGCAGGCGACACCTTCATCGGCTACTTCATGGCCACCCTGCAGGCCGGCGGCTCGATGTCCGCCTGCCTGGAGCGCGCCGCCATGGCCGCGGCGCTCGGCGTCCAGCAAGCAGGCGCCGCCGAGAGCATACCAACCCGCGACGCCGTCGATGACGCCCTGCGCGACGGCCTGTCGGCCTGACCTCCCTTCCGAGCCACTTCAAGGAGCCAACGTGTCTCATCCGATTCTCTTCGATACCGACCCCGGCGTGGACGACGCCCAGGCCATCGCCATCGCCCTGCGCCACCCGGAGATCGAGCTGCTGGGCCTGACCACCACCTTCGGCAACGTCGACGTAGAAACCGCCACCCACAACGCCCTGCTGCTGTGCCAGCTCGCGGAGCGAGCGGTGCCGGTGGCCCAGGGCGCCGCCGCTCCTATGGTCAAACCCAGGCATCCGGCGCCCGCCCATATTCATGGCGACAACGGGCTCGGCAACATCGCCCTGCCGGCGGTCACGGGCTCGCCCGATCCGCGCAGCGCACCGCAGTTCATCGTCGATACCGTCAACGCCAGGCCCGGCGAGGTGACCCTGGTCAGCGTCGGACCGGTGGGCAATCTGGCCGCAGCGCTGCAGCTCGATCCGCAGCTGGTCGACAAGGTCAAGCGAGTGGTGGTAATGGGAGGCTCGATCCGGGAAGGCGGCAACGTGACGCCGGTGGCCGAGGCCAACATGTTCAACGACCCCCATGCCGCGTCGCGTGTGCTCACCGCCGGCTGGCCGCTGACCCTGGTGGGGCTGGATGTCACGCACCGCTGCGTGCTGGGGCCCGCCCACATGACGCGCATCGCCAAGGCCCAGGGCGCTCTCGGTGAGGTGCTGGCCGGCAGCTATGCCTTTTACCGGGACTTCTATCGCGATTTCCTGGGCATCGACGGCTGCTGCCCCCATGATAGCTGCGCCCTGGCCTGGCTGCTGCGTCCCGATCTCTTCACCACGGCTCCCGGCCACCTGACGGTGGCGACCGAGGGGGACGCCGAGGGGCAGACCGTCTTTGCCCCCGAAGGACGCGCCTTCATCGAATCGCGCTGGGCGCGCACCCCGGTGGTGGAGGCCTGCCTCGAGGCGGACGGCCCCGCCGTGGTGGAGTGGATCGCCGACACCCTCGGCTAGCCGTGGGCGTCTCGCTTAGGACGCCTCACAGCGTGACAAAGTTATCCGGGTCCCGGGGCTCGATCGACTCGAGCTCCACGTGGGTGACCCGGGCGTTCGGCGGTCCCTGCCAGAGCCAGGCCGCCACCTGATTGACCGCCTGGCCATCCCCGCAGAGCAGCACCTCCACCCGGCCGTCGGGCAAGTTCTTGGCATGCCCGGTGACCCCGTGCTGCAAGGCCTGCTCCTGCACGGCCCGGCGGTACCAGACGCCCTGCACCTTGCCCACCACCAATGCCTTCACGCAGCGCTTGCTCATTGTCTCTCCCTCCAATGTCTCCATGGCACATCGCTCCCGGCCCCAGCCCCCCCGGGCGCCCCCTGCCCAGGGTTCCCGTGGCATGCGGAATGCTCTAACCTGAACAGTAGGGCGCGTCACCGCCACAAGCAACGGCCGCCCACCAACGCCCTGATCGGGCACAACAACAAGCGTCCTCACAAGGGAGACACGCCATGCTGGTCTTCGACCACCCCGAATTCGATCACCATGAGCAGATCGTATTCGGCAGCGACGAGGCGAGCGGTCTGCGCGCCATCATCGCCATTCACGATACCCGACGCGGCCCCTCACTGGGCGGCCTGCGCATTTTCCCGTATGCCAGCGAAGCCGAGGCCCTCACCGACGTGCTGCGCCTGTCCCGCGGCATGACCTACAAGTCGGCCCTGGCCGACCTGCCGCTGGGGGGCGGCAAGGCGGTGATCATCGCCGACCCGCGCCGCGACAAGACCCCCGAGCTGCTGCGCGCCATGGGCCGACTGGTCGACTCGCTAGGCGGTCGCTACATCACCGCCGAGGATTCCGGCACCAGCGAAGCGGACATGCGCTTCATCCACGAGGCCACCGACCACGTCAGCGGCCTGGGCCGCCGCCCAGGCGAATCCGGCGACCCCTCCCCTTATACCGCCCACGGCGTCTTCTGCGCCCTGCGCAGCGCTGTACGTCATGGACTGAAGCGAGATGATCTGGATGGCCTGCGCGTCGCCGTCCAGGGCGTTGGCCACGTCGGCGCCTATCTGGCCCGCCAGCTGCATGCCGCCGGCGCCCGCCTGGTGCTGACCGACATCGACCGCGACGCCCTCGGGGCGCTGGCCGAAGAGCTTGGCGCCGAGATCACTGCTCCAGAGGCGATCATCGACGCCGAGGTGGATGTCTTCGCCCCCTGCGCCATGGGGGCGGTCCTCACCCCCTCAGTGGTAGACCGACTGAAGGCCGGCGTGGTCTGCGGGGCGGCCAACAATCAGCTGGCCACCCCGGAGGTCGCCGAGCAGCTGCATGACCGCGGCATTCTCTATGCGCCGGACTACGTCGCCAACGCGGGCGGGGTCATCGAGGTGGAGTGGCAGCGCCGCGAGGATTACTCCCGCGACGCCGTGATGGCCCACGTGGAGCGGATCGCCGACACCCTGGACGAGATCTTCGTTCGCGCCATCGCCGAGGGGACCAGCCCGGCGGTGATCGCCGACCAGCTGGCACGCGAACGCCTGGCGGGCTGATCCCGCACTCGCACCTTCGGGCGGCAGGCGCCGCCCGAAGTCGTCACTCTCCCAGCAGCTCGCGACGGACCACCACCGCAGTACTGCGGGGGACGATCTCACGCCCCCGGGCCAGCAGGTGGCTGCGGGTAAAGGCCGCGCCAAACAGGAGAATGAGGGACGAATAGTAGACCCACAGCAGCACCATCACCACCGACCCCGCCGCCCCGTAGGCGGACGCCGTGGCCGTATAGGCCAGGTAGGCGGCGATCACGCTGCGCCCCACGGAAAACAGCAGCGCCGTTACCACCGCCCCCACCAAAACGTCTCGCCAGCCCAGCACCACATCGGGCAACACCTTGAAGATGGTGGCGAACAGCAGTGCCACCATAAGCAGCGAAATCAGAAACTCGGCACCGGTGCCAAGCAGGCCGATGAAGGGCACCAGCTCATCGCCAGCATGGAGCATAGCGCGCACCAGCACGCCGAGCACCAGCGACACCAGCAGGATGAAACCGATCGCCAGCACCACGGCCAGAGACAGCAGGCGATTCTTGAGAAAGACCAGCAGGCTGTTGCTGCTGGGCTTGGCGGTCACTCCCCAGAGGGTATTGAGCGAGAACTGCATCTGGGCAAAGACCGTGGTGGCCCCCACCACCAGAGCCCCGACCCCGAGCAGCGTCGGCAGCAGACCGCTCTCCTCGATCCGTGACGCCGCCACGGTCTGCTCGATGGCCCGGGCCGCCTCTTCGCCCAGCGTCCCCTGGAGCTGGGCAACGATCTGCCCCTGGGCCGCATCCTCGCCCAGCACCACGCCAATCACCGTGACCGCAATGATGATGGTGGGAGCCAGCGAGAAGAGGGTGTAGAACGCCAGCGAACCGGCATAGCTGAAGGCGTTGCGCTCCAGCCACTGATTCACGGCATCGCGCGTCACCTGCCACCAGAATTGCCATCCACGCTTTCGCACACCACCTCCCTGTTCGTTAAGCATCCCGTCTGAGCATATGCGATTCAGGCGCGAGCTGCTTGTCCTGGATTGCAGCCCCACAGAGCCCCGCCCATAATGGGCACCCCGAGCCGCCAGCGAAGGATCCGCCGATGCCCGCCCCCACGCCCGATTTCGACTGCCTGGTCTTCATCGGCCGTTTTCAGCCGCCCCACCTTGGACACCTGGCGGTCATCAACGAAGCACTGCGCCATGCCCGCCAGGTCATCGTGCTGGTCGGCTCCGCCTGGCAGGCGCGCTCGCTGCGCAACCCCTGGCGCTTCGACGAGCGCCAGACCATGCTGCGCGGCTGCTTCGACGAGGAAGAGAATGCGCGCCTGGCGATCGTGCCGCTGCTCGACGCCCTCTACAACGACGATGTCTGGGTACGCGACGTGCAGCGCAAGGTGCGCGACATCGCCGGCCACCATCATGCCCGCCTGCCGCGCATCGGCCTGATCGGCGCCAGTCGCGGCCAGTCGAGCTACTACCTGTCGCTGTTCCCCCAGTGGGAGTCGGCAAGCGTGCCGCTGGTCGAGGGTATCTCCGCCAGCCAGATTCGCGAACGGCTGTTTCGCTCCGCTTCATCGGCCGCCGACTACCTGAGCACCGGGGCGACTCACGATTTACCGCCCGGTGTCTGCACCGCGCTACGTCAGTTCGTCGATGGCGATGCCCATCGCCAGCTGCTGGAAGAGCAGCAGCTGCTGGAACAGTACCGCCAGGCCTGGGCCCAGGCACCCTACCCGCCCATCTTCGTGACCGTCAACGCGGTGGTCGTGCAGTCGGGCCATGTGCTGCTGGTGCGGCGCAAGGCAGCCCCCGGCAAGGGACTGCTCGCCCTACCCGGCGGCTTCATCAATCCCCATGAGCGGCTGCTGGATGCATGCCTGCGCGAGCTGCGTGAACGGGTGCGCCTCAAGGTGCCGGAGCCAGTACTCAAGGGGTCGCTGCGCGGTCAGCGGCTGTTCGACGAGCCCCACCGCAGCTGGCGGGGCCGAACCCTGGCCGAAGCTTTCTACTTCGCCCTGCGACCCGACCAGCAGCTCCCCCGACTCAAGCCGGTCAAGGGGGGCGATCACGCCCGCTGGGTGCCCCTCGCAGAGCTCGAACCCGAGAGCCTGTTCGAGGACCACTTCTTCATCATTCAGAACTTCCTCGGCCTGCCGGCCGATTTCGGCGGGATATAGCACGGCAAAAGAAGGAGCCTGTATCGCGAGCACAGCAAGAGCCCCTTCTTTTTACGCTTGGAGAAAATCGCGCGGCAGCTTCTGCATCTGTCGCCACAGCTTCTCGACGCCCGGCTTGTGCACCAGCGAACAGCGATACAGACGGATCTCCAGCGGCACGTCCCACTTCTCGTCGCCGGCCCGGACCAGCCGGCCGCTGTTGAGCTCCTCGCGTATGCAGAAGTCGGGAATCCAGGCCAGCCCCACCCCCTGCATCACCATTCCCTTCAGCCCCTCAGCCATGGCCGTTTCGTAGACGGTACGCAGTCGGAGCCGCAGCGGATCGTTCTTCAGCACCATGCGCACGCTACGCCCCAGGAAGGCCCCCTGGGTATAGGCGAGGTAGGGAATCGGCGCCTGGCTGTCGAGGCTGAAACGGGGGCGCCCGCTGTCGTCCGGCAGGCTGACCGGCAGCATCTTGACCTGGCCGATGGAGAAAGAGGGGAAGACCTCGGCATCGAGCTGCATGGTGGCGTGCTGGTCGTGATAGGCGAGCATCAGGTCGCAGTTGCCTTCGCGTAGCACATGGATGGCTTCGCCGACGTTCATCGCCACCAGGCGCGTCGGCAACTCCCCCAGCCCCTCCTGGAGACGCGAGATCCACTGCGGATAAAAGCTCAATGCCAGGGAGTGCGCCGCGACGATATCCAGCGCTTCACGGGCCATGGAGACACCGCGCAGATGGCCCAGACACTCGTTGAGCTGCTCCACCAGATTACGCGCGGTGATCAAAAACAGCTGCCCTTCCGGCGTGAGATTGATGGGGGTGGTGGAGCGATCCACCAGGGTTACCCCCACCGCCTGCTCCAGCGAGCGGATGCGACGGCTAAAGGCCGGCTGGGTGACATGTCGCTGGCGGGCCGAAGCCGAAAAACTGCGCGTATTGGCCAGGGCAACGAAGTCTTCCAGCCATTTGGTCTCGAGGTTCACCGCAGCTCCCGATGACAGGCGTTGATTCACAGCAAGACCGTGCTTGGCGTGCCAATCGATGGCAGCAGAACGGTCCGTTTTGGCAGGCACTAATGTACCCCAGCGACGATGCGAACCCAAGCGGCTACTGGATCGGCGAGGTCAGATAGGCCGCTCGGGAGACCAGCTTGCGCCACAGGGCACGATTTTGCAGCTCGTCATAGCCGATCCGGCGACACGCGGCAAAATCCCGCTCGAGCATCAGCCTCACTTCGGCGGCAAAGCGACGGTCGGGAATGAAGGCGGTGATCTCGAAATTGAGCCGGAAAGAGCGGTTGTCCAGATTCACCGTGCCAACGCTGGCGGCGCTGTCATCGATCAGCATCACTTTCTGGTGCAAAAAGCCCGGCTGGTAGCGGTACACCTTAACCCCGGCCCGCACCATATCCGGCAGGAAGGAGAACGCCGAGAGATAGACCAGCAGGTGGTCCGGGTGCTCGGGAATCATGATGCGCACGTCGACGCCGCGCATGGCGGCCAGCCGCAGGGCATCCTGCACCCCCTGGTCGGGCACGAAGTAGGGGCTGGTCACCCACAGCCGCTCATGGGCGCTGTGAATGGCGTGCTGCACCAGCAAGCTCGCCGTCTCCTGCCGATCGGCAGGACCGGAGGGCACGATCACTACGTTCTGACACTCCACGCAGGTCGTCTGAGGCTCCCAGCAGAGCCAGATCACCTCGCCAGTCGCCCAGTGCCAATCCTCCCAGAAGGCCTCCTGCAGGCCTAGCACGCTAGGCCCGGTGAGTTTCAGGTGAGTGTCGCGCCAGGGGCCATGGCGAGGATGCTGACCAAGATATTCGACACCCACGTTGAAACCGCCGAGCCAGCCCTCCTTGCCGTCCACCACCAGCACCTTGCGGTGGTTGCGGAAATTGAGCTGAAAGCGATGCTTGAAGCCCCGGGACGAGCGAAACGCGGTCACTTCCACACCGACCTCGGCGAGATCGCGCAGATAGCCTTCCGGCAGCTTGCGGCTTCCCACCTCGTCGTAAAGGAAGTAGACCCGCACCCCGCGCTCGGCGGCCCGCGACAGACGCTCCTTGAGGCGCATGCCCAGGGCGTCATTGCGCACGATGAAGAACTGCACGAGCACATAGTCCTCGGCGGCGTCGATGCCGGCGAAGATACTGTCGAAGGTTGCTTGCCCGTCGATCAGCAGCTGGGCGCGATTGCCGCTGGTCAGCGGCATCATCGCCAGCTGCTCGACGGCGCGAATATCCGGGTCCCGGGCATCCGCCAGGTAGGGCTCGATCAGCTCGCGGTAGCGCGCCAGAACCCGGCGCAGCACGGTGTCACGCTCGCCTCGAGCGGAGACGTAACCATAGAAGCGCGGCCGGCCGAAGATCCAGTAGGCCGGCACCGCCAGGTAGGGAAGCGTCACCAGGGAAATGATCCAGGCCACGGCGCCCTGGGAGGTACGACTGGACATCAGCGCCAATCCCGCCGAGATGAAACCCAAAACGTGAACCAGGAAAATCACCAGGCCGAACAGCCAGGATGCCATGTTCTCTCCCTGAAAAAACAGCGTTCTACAGCATACCCCAAACCGCCACGGCCCCGCCAGATGGCGGGGCCGTTCAGTCGACTATCAGCGTTACGGAAAGCGAGGGACAAGTCGCAGAGGAGGTCCTTCTCCTCGCAGACTGGTCGCCAGATCAGGCCCGCTCGGCGATGATCTCCTTCCACTTGGCCGGGCCGGTCTGGTGCACCGACGTGCCCTGGCTATCCACGGCCACGGTCACCGGCATGTCCTCCACCTCGAACTCGTAGATCGCCTCCATACCGAGGTCCTCGAAGCCCACCACCCGGGACTTCTTGATCGCCTGGGCCACCAGGTAGGCGGAGCCGCCCACGGCCATCAGATAGACCGCCTTGTTGTCGCGGATCGCCTCGATGGCCGCCGGGCCGCGCTCGGCCTTGCCCACCATGCCCAGCAGGCCGGTCTCTTCCAGCATGGTGCGGGTGAACTTGTCCATGCGGGTGGCGGTGGTGGGACCGGCCGGGCCCACCACCTCGTCGCCCACCGGGTCCACCGGACCCACGTAGTAGATGAAGCGACCCTTCATGTCCACGGGCAGCGGCTCGCCCTTGGCAATCATGTCCACCATGCGCTTGTGGGCGGCGTCGCGGCCGGTCAGCAGCTTGCCGTTGAGCAGCAGGGTGTCGCCGGGCTGCCAGCTCTGCACTTCTTCAGGCGTCACGCTGTCGAGGTTGACGCGCTTGACGTTATCCCCCGCTTCACGGGTGATCTCCGGCCAGTCTTCCAGCTTCGGCGCCGGCAGGGCCGCAGGGCCGGAACCGTCCAGGGTGAAGTGGGCGTGGCGGGTGGCCGCGCAGTTGGGGATGATCGCCACCGGCTTGTTGGCGGCGTGGGTCGGGTAGTCCTTGACCTTGATATCGAGCACCGTGGTCAGCCCGCCCAGGCCCTGGGCGCCGATGCCGCTCTTGTTGACCTTGTCGAACAGCTCCAGGCGCAGCTCCTCGGCACGATTGGACGCCCCGCGGGCCTGGAGTTCCTGGATGTCGATGGGGTCGAGCAGCGCCTCCTTGGCGATCTCCATGGCCTTCTCGGCGGTACCGCCGATGCCGATGCCGAGCATGCCGGGCGGGCACCAACCGGCGCCCATCTTGGGCAGCTGCTCCAGCACCCAGTCGACCACGTTGTCGGAGGGGTTGAGCATGGCGAACTTGGACTTCGCCTCGCTGCCGCCCCCCTTGGCAGCCACATGGACCTCGACGGTGTCGCCGGGGACGATCTTGTGATGGATCACCGCCGGGGTGTTGTCGCCGGTGTTCTTGCGGGCGCCGTCCGGGTCGGCCAGTACCGAGGCACGCAGCACGTTGTCAGGCAGCTGGTAGGCGCGACGCACCCCCTCGTTGATCATATCGTCGAGGCTCATGTCCGCTTCGAAGCGCACGTTCATCCCCACGTGCACGAAGACGGTGACGATACCGGTGTCCTGGCAGATCGGGCGGTGCCCCGTGGCACACATCCGCGAGTTGATCAGGATCTGGGCAATGGCGTCCTTGGCCGCAGGATTCTCTTCGCGCTCATAGGCGGCCGCCATGGCGTCGATGAAGTCCTTGGGATGGTAGTAGGAGATGTACTGCAGCGCATCGGCGACGCTGTCGATCAGATCGTCCTGGCGGATCACGGTCATGGGCAAGGAACTCCTCGGCATTGTCGGCATGCCCGCTCTCGAGGCGACTTCACGGCCAGCACGGCGGGCTCGAACGGGGGCGGATTATACCCTATCCCCTCTTTGTCGACAGCGTCTTGCCGCCAAGGTCGTATGCGTAGCGATTTGCCCGGGATAGATAACGGTATAAAAACACCGCTAGCAGCCTGGCTGACAGACCGGGCAGCGATACAGCCACCGCGACGCGACCCTTCGCCGCTCGATGGCGGCTCCGCAGGCGTGGCAAGGCAGGCCATCGCGTTCGAACACGGCGAAGCGCCAGCGCCGGAAAGACGCGCCCCGCGCCCGCTCGGCCTTGGCCCAGTCGCCACGATTGGTCACCCCCGCCTGTTCGTAGGCCTGCCGGGTAATCCCAAGCAGGCTGCGGGCCAGCCGGGCAAGCGCCGCCTCGTCCAGCTCGAGGGGTCGTGCCTTATGGTGGAGGCCGGCGAAGAAGAGAATCTCGGAGCGCAGATAGTTGCCGACCCCGGCAAACAGCGCCTGATCCAGGAGCAGCCCGCCCAGGCCTCGGCGCTGGAACCTCGGTTGCTGGAGGCGTACCATGGCCTGCTCTACCGTGACGCCGTGGGTGAGCAGGTCGGGGCCGAGACGGGAGAGAAATGGATGCTCCGACAGCCGCTCGGCCTGCCACAGCGAAACGTCCGAGGCGCTATAGAGACTTGCCGCCCTGCCCTCGGCCACCAGCCGGACCCGCAGCGAGCGCTCGGTATCCGGCTCGCGCTCGGCGTCGTGGAGCTTCCAGACGCCGTAGAGCTGGTTGTGGGAGTAGAGCACCCGACCGTCGTCGAAGCGAGTCAGCAGCGCCTTGCCCCAGCTGTCCACCGCCGTGACCTCGCGCCCCACCAGCCCGGCCGCCTCCGGCGCCAGCTCGGGAAAGGCGAACCAGACATGGTCCAGACGGCGGCCGGCCAACTGTTCGTGCACCCGGTCGGCGGCACGGCGGATCTCAGGGCCTTCGGGCATCCCTTTTCCTTACGTTCTCAGCAACGAATCCGGCGATCATGGCCCGCTCGGGGCTGATCCGCGGACAGGCCTATGAGGAGGCGCTGTAAATACTTCCCTGTACGCTACCGATTTCCTTCCCTGGAATCGGACCTCCTCTTCGGCCTGCCCCCGGCGCCCCTCGCTCCGTGGCGAGCGCAGCAGACAATCAACGATGCCTACCCCAGCGCCAGCTGCCGCTCCTTGAGCTCATGCAGCCGGTCGCGCAGCCTGGCCGCCTCCTCGAACTCCAGGTTCTGGGCCGCCTCGAACATGGCATCCTCCACCCGCGACAGTTCCTTGGCCAGGTCGGCGGGGGACAGCGAGGCGGGGTCGTAGACGGCGGCCCCCTCGGCCACCTTGCGCTCGCTGCGCCGCCCCTTGCCCTTCTTCCCCGGGGCCTGGGCGGCTTCCATGATATCGGCCACCGAACGGGTCACGGTGGTCGGGGTGATGCCGTGCTTCTCATTGTGGGCAATCTGCTTGGCGCGGCGCCGCTCGGTCTCGTCCATGGCGCGACGCATGGAGTCGGTCACCCGATCGCCGTAGAGAATCGCCTTGCCGTGGGCGTTACGCGCCGCCCGGCCGATGGTCTGGATCAGCGAGCGCTCGTTGCGCAGGAAGCCCTCCTTGTCGGCGTCGAGGATCGCCACCAGCGAGACCTCGGGAATATCGAGCCCCTCGCGCAGCAGGTTGATGCCCACCAGCACGTCGAACTTGCCCAGGCGAAGGTCGCGGATGATCTCCACCCGCTCCACGGTATCGATATCGGAGTGCAGGTAGCGCACGCGCACATCGTGCTCATCCAGGTACTCGGTGAGGTCCTCCGCCATGCGCTTGGTCAGCGTCGTCACCAGCACCCGTTCGCCCACCTCCGCACGCAGGCGAATCTCGGAGAGCAGGTCGTCCACCTGGGTGCTGGCCGGGCGAACCTCGAGCTCGGGGTCGAGCAGCCCGGTGGGCCGTACTACCTGCTCCACCACCTGACCGGCATGCTCGGCCTCGTAGGGGCCCGGCGTCGCGGAGACGAAGATCGTCTGGGGAGAGATGCGCTCCCACTCCTGGAAGGTCATGGGGCGGTTGTCCAGGGCCGACGGCAGGCGGAAGCCGTACTCCACTAGGGTCTCCTTGCGGGAGCGGTCGCCCTTGTACATGCCACCCACCTGGGGAACGCTGACGTGGCTCTCGTCGATGAACAGCAGGGCATCGTCAGGCAGGTAGTCGAAGAAGGTGGGCGGCGGCTCGCCGGGATTGCGGCCGGAGAGATAGCGCGAGTAGTTCTCGATGCCGTTGCAGTAGCCCAGCTCCAGCATCATCTCGATATCGTAGAGGGTCCGCTGCTCCAGGCGCTGGGCCTCCACCAGTCGCTCGTGTTGGCGCAGCCAGGCCAGGCGGTCCGCCAGTTCCGCCTTGATCTCATCGATCGCCCCCAGGATCGTCTCCCGCGGCGTGACGTAGTGCGACTTGGGGTAGATGGTCATCCGCGGCACCTTGCCCCGCACCTCGCCGGTCAACGGATCGAAGAGGCTGATCCCGTCGATCTCGTCGTCGAAGAGCTCGACGCGAACCGCCTCCTCGTCGGAGTCCGCCGGGTAGATGTCGATGACATCGCCCCGCACCCGATAGGTGCCGCGCTTGAAGTCCATGTCGTTGCGGATGTACTGCAGCTCCGCCAGGCGGCGCAGGAAGGCGCGTTGGTCGATCAGCTCGCCGCGGGTGAAGTGCAGGCGCATCTTCAGGTACTGGTCGGGGTCGCCCAGGCCGTAGATCGCCGACACCGAGACCACGATCAGCGCATCGCGACGCTCCAGCAGCGCCTTGGTGGCCGACAGGCGCATCTGCTCGATATGGTCGTTGATGGAGGCGTCCTTCTCGATGAAGGTGTCCGACGAGGGGACATAGGCCTCGGGCTGGTAGTAATCGTAGTAGGAGACGAAATACTCCACGGCGTTGTCGGGGAAGAACGCCTTGAACTCGCCGTAGAGCTGGGCCGCCAGGGTCTTGTTGGGCGCCATGACGATGGTCGGGCGCTGCAGGCTCTGCACCACGTTGGCCATGGTGAAGGTCTTGCCCGAGCCGGTCACCCCCAGCAGCGTCTGATGCGCGAGCCCCGACTCAAGGCCGCCGACCAAGCCGGCAATGGCGTCGGGCTGGTCGCCGGCCGGCTGAAAGTTCGACTGCAGGCGAAAGGGCTTGCTCATGGTGGCTCCTGGATGGGTCAGAGGCCGGCAGCGGCGCGCTCAGCCCAGGTCGCTGCGCGTGGTGATCTCCACCGTGGAGGTGGTCATCAGGCGATGAATCGGACACTTGTGGCTGATCTCCTCGAGTCGCGCGCACTGGGCCGGGTCATCGATGCCGTGGAAGATCATGTGCACCTCGAGACGATAGACGCCTTTGGCCTCGTCGCGTTCATCACGCTTCACGGTGACGCTGACCCCGTCCAGCGGCCACTCCTTGCGTCGGGCATACATCTGGGCGGTGATCGCCTTGCAAGCCCCCAAGGAGAGATCGAAATAGTCATGTGGGTCCGGCGCCGTGCCGTCGCCGCCGTAGGGCTTGGGCACGTCGACGAACAGATCCTCGAAGCCCTCGATGTCCACCCGCTGGCGATAGCGGCCGTTATGCTCCGTGACGATCCGAATGGTCACCTATTCCACCTCGATGCCGAGTTTCAGGGACTTCACCGCCTCGATCAGCGCCGCTCGGCGCACCCGGCCCTCCACTTCGGCGCCGTGACGCCCCACTTCGGCACTCTCGACGCCGTCGAGCATCATCAGGGCGGTGGTAATGCGATTGACCTGATCGGCATTCTCGACCCCCCGAAAACTGAGCGACTGATGGGCCATGCGGGCCTCCTGATCTGGCAAACCAATAAAGCAGCGAGTCTAGCACGGGCATGGCGAGTGAGGCAGCCGCTTGCAATCCCCGCCCACCGCCCGCATAACAGTCATTGATAACGATTCCCCTTATCCCAAAGCGAACCAGCTGGAGCCAACGGTATGAGTGACTGGATTGACGCCCTGGGCGGCCGGCGCGTGGATGATCGCGTCGAATTCCCGACTGCCCAGGAAGGCAGCAGCCCGGCCCGACAGGCCCTCGAGGGCACCGTGGTCGCTCCCCTCGTTCACCTCGGTGTTCTCGACGTGATCGGCACCGATGCGGCACGCTTCCTCCAAGGCCAGGCCAGCGCCCAGGTCGATCTCGCCGACGGAGACTTCGCCCCTCTGACCTGCTTCTGCACCCCCAAGGGGCGCATGCTCGCCAACGCCCAGCTGATGCGGGTGGCACCGGAGCACTACCGGCTGCTGATGCATCGTGGACTGGTGGCCCCCCTGGCCGAGCACCTGGGCAAGTTTGCCGCCTTCTACAAGACTGAACTCAAGGTCCGCGACGACCTCGCGCTCATCGGCCTGATCGGCCGCGAAGCGTTGGCGCTGGGCGAGGTGCGCTTCGACGCCGTGCCACCGGCAATCTGGCACCAGATCAGCCAGGGTGACATTCAGCTGCTGGCCCATCCTGGCACCCGCCCACGCCTGCTGGCCTGCCTGCCAAGCGAGCGTGCCATCGAGGCCTTCAGCCAGCTCACCGCTCAGGCAGCCCCAGTGGGCAACGCCGTCTGGTGCCTGCACGACATCCAGGCCGGCCTGGCCTGGCTGACGCCTCATTATCGCGATGCGCTGCTCCCGCAGATGCTCAACTGGGAGGCGCTAGGCGGGATCAGCTTCAAGAAGGGGTGCTACACCGGCCAGGAGGTCGTGGCCCGTGCCCACTTCCGCGGCCAGGTCAAGAAACGCCTGGTGCGGGCCCAGCTGGAGGGCGACACCCTGCCCGTCCTGGGGGCCGCGGTGACTGACGAAAATGACAAGTCCCGAGGTGAGGTAGTCGCCGCCGAGCTCGACGCCTATGGTCAACCCGAGATCCTTGCCGTCCTGACGCAGAAGGACGACACCGGCCCCCTCCAGGTCGCTGGCCAGCAGCTCAAGCAACTGAAGCTGCCCTACCCCATCGAGCGCCTGGATCCGGAGCAGCTGGCGACCTCGAGGTAACGCGCCTAGCGCGACGCCTCGCCCTCGACCCCGAACAGCCGTCGGGCCGTGGCGGTGCTATGCGCCGCCACGTCCTCCACTGCCTGGCCGCGATGTGCCGCCACCACCCGGGCCACCTCGGCGATCCTGGCGGGCTCATTGCGCTCGCCACGGCGGCCGGCCAGCGGCATGTCGGGGCTATCGGTCTCCAGCACATAGCCGTCGTCGGGCAGCGCGGCCACCGCGCGATGCAGCCGCCTCGCGCGCTCGTGGGTCACCGCGCCCCCCAGCCCGACCGTGAAGCCCAGATCGAGAAAGCGAAGCGCCTGCTCGGGCGAGCCGGCGAAGGCGTGGATCAGCCCGCCGGCCGGCAGGTCGAGCTGGCGCAGCCGCTTGGTCACCGGGTCGTTGGCGCGCACGCAGTGAATCACCACCGGCAGGCGGTAGACCTTGGCCAGGCGCAGCTGGGCATCGAAATAGTCCCACTGGGCGTCCAGGCTCGCCTCGAGGCGGGCGTCAATCCCACACTCGCCGACCGCCACGACCCTGGGTGAGACGCCCCCGCAGTGAGCCGCCAGGGCCTGCTCAAGGGCGTCCAGGTCGCCCTCTACGTGGGTATCCATGAAATAGGGATGCAGTCCCAGGCAGACGCTGACATCGTCGCGCCTGCCCAATGCCAGCACCCCCGGCCAGCGCTCACGGGTGGTGCCCGGCACCACGAAGTGGACGACGCCCACCGCCCGGGCCCGCTCGAACATCGCCTCGCGGTCGGCGTCGAAATCGGGGAAATCCAGATGGCAGTGGGCGTCGATAAGCACCTTGCAACTCCGCAATGAGGCTTCGAGTCGCGGCTGTTCCGGCAACAGGCCTGTTCGGGGGCGCTGTAAATACCTCCCTGTACGCTACTTTTTCCTTCCCTGGAAAAAGACCCCCTTCAGGCCTGTCCCCGGCGCCGCTTGCCTGGATGCCATTCTACGTGGTTGACGGGTGGCTCAATGCTCCCGGGTGGCGGCAAAGCGAATCTCCGGCCAGCGCTCCTGGGTCATCTGCAGATTGACCCGGGTCGGGGCGATGTAGGTCAGGTAGCCGCCGCCGTCCATGGCCAGGTTGGCGCTGGCCTTGCGCTTGAACTCCTCGAGCTTCTTGACATCGTCGCAGTAGATCCAGCGGGCGGTATTGACGTTGACCGGCTCGTAGACGCAGTCGACCTTATACTCCTCCTTGAGGCGGTGGGCCACCACGTCGAACTGCAGGGTCCCCACGGCGCCGAGGATCAGGTCGTTGTTGTCCAACGGCATGAACAGCTGGGTCGCGCCCTCCTCGGAGAGCTGCTGCAGGCCCTTCTGCAGCGCCTTGAGCTTGAGCGGGTCCTTGAGCTGGACCCGCTTGAACAGCTCCGGCGCGAAGTGGGGAATGCCGGTGAAGCGCATGTCCTCGCCCAGGGTGAAGGTGTCGCCGATCTGGATGGTGCCGTGGTTGTGCAGCCCGATGATATCGCCCGGCCAGGCCTCCTCGACGTGGGAGCGGTCGGACGCCATGAAGGTCAGCGCATCGGCGATCTTGACGTCCTTGCCGATCCGCACATGGCGCATCTTCATGTTTTTCTCGTACTTGCCGGAACAAACCCGCAGGAAGGCGATGCGGTCGCGGTGGCGCGGGTCCATGTTGGCCTGGATCTTGAAGACGAAGCCGGTGAAGCGCTCGTCGGTGGCCTCGACGCTGCGGGTGTCGGTCTCCCGCGGCTGGGGCGGCGGCGCATATTCGACGAAGCCGTCGAGCATCTCGCGCACGCCGAAGTTGCCCATGGCGGTCCCGAAGTAGACCGGGGTGAGCTCGCCGCGCCGGTAGGCCGCCAGGTCGAACTCGTGGGAAGCGCCGCGCACCAGCTCCACTTCCATGCGCAGCTCCTCGGCGGCCTCCTCGCCGAGTAGCGCATCGACCTCGGGATTGTCGAGCCCCTCGATGCGCTTGTCATCGGGAATCCGGCTCCCCTGCCCCTGGGTATAGAGGTGGATCACGTCATTATAGAGGTGATAGACCCCCTTGAAGTGGCGCCCCATGCCGATGGGCCAGGTCATGGGCGCGCACTGGATGTCGAGCACCGTCTCCACCTCGTCCATCACCTCGATGGGGTCACGGATATCGCGGTCCATCTTGTTGACGAAGGTGAGGATCGGCGTGGTGCGCAGGCGGCACACCTCCATCAGTTTGATGGTGCGCGCCTCGACGCCCTTGGCGCCGTCGATCACCATCAGCGCCGAATCCACCGCGGTAAGGGTGCGGTAGGTGTCCTCGGAGAAGTCCTCGTGGCCCGGGGTGTCGAGCAGGTTGACGATGCGGCCGCCGTAGGGGAACTGCATCACCGAGGTGGTCACCGAGATGCCCCGCTCCTGCTCCATCTTCATCCAGTCGGAGGTGGCGTGGCGGTCATCGCGCTTGCTCTTCACCGAGCCGGCCAGCTGAATCGCATTGCCGAACAGCAGCATCTTCTCGGTGATGGTGGTCTTGCCCGCGTCGGGGTGGGAGATGATCGCGAAGGTTCTACGCAGCCCGACTTCCCGGGCCAGGGAGGATTCCGACATGAAGTCTGTGTCGCCGTCAGTGCGGTCCCGGCCCGGCCGGCACCGCGCGTGAATGAAGGATTGCGCGCATTCTAAGCCTTCCCGGCCGGCAGTTGTAGGGCCGAGTCGAGCGCAAGCGCAGCGACAATGCCCGCTCAGGAGACCCCTTCGGTATCCTGGGGCTGATCGGGCGGCGCCTCGCAGGCGGACGCCGGGGATTCGGGGTTACGCTGAGCGGGGTCGTCGCGCCCGGGATACCAGGGGGTGCGCCCCTCGAGAACGCCGGTGGCGTCGATGATCTCGGCCACCGTATGCTCCTGGCGGTAGGCCATGATATGCGCGCCGCTGACCCCGGGGATCTCGCGGATCTGCTGCAGCAGTTCGATGCACAGCCGCTTGCCTTCGGCCCGCTGATCCCGGGCCCCCTCCAGGCGGGCGATCACCGCATCGGGAATATACACTCCCGGCACATGGCGGCGAATCCAGCGGGCGCTGCGTGCCGAGGCCAGCGGGCCGATCCCCGGCAGGACAAAGACTCGCCGAGGGCCCTCCAGCAGGCCCAGGTCCCCCAGCCGGGCCATGAAATCCCACAGTCGCGGCACATCAAAACAGTACTGGGTCTGGATGAACTGCGCCCCGGCGGCGGCCTTTTTGGCCACGCGTCCGGCCCGCCAATCGTGGGGTGGCACGAAGGGGTTCTCCGCCGCGCCGAGAAACAGCCGCGGGGGCGTCTCGATCGGACGACCGCTCTGGAAGCGGTGCTCGTCGCGCATGGTACGGGCGATCTCCAGCAGCGACATCGAATCCAGGTCGAATACCGGCTTGGCCTGGGGGTGGTCGCCTGCCTGAACGCCGTCGCCGGTCAGACAGAGCACGTTGCAGGCGCCCATGGCGGCGGCCCCCAGCAGTTCGCCCTGGATGGCGATGCGATTCCGGTCGCGGCACGACATCTGCAGGATGGTGGCATAGCCCACCCGGGTCAGCAGCGAGCAGACGCCGACGCTCGACATATGGCAGTTGGCACCGGAGCCGTCGGTGGCGTTGATGGCATCCACGTAGCCGTCGAAGATAGCGGCTCGCTTGAGCACCTCGGCCGGGTCGGCGGAGTCCGGCGGGTCGATCTCGCTGGTAACGGCAAACTTCCCCGCCCGCAGCACCCGCTCGAAGCGCCCCGGCGAGTCATGCCCCGGCAGGATCGGCAGCGAATAGCCGGGGACCGGCTCGTCGTCGAACTTCATAGCCGGCTCCCCACGTCTGTGTCGTGCGGCCGCTCTCGGGCGCGTTCACGGATCACGCCCAGCCAGGAGGAGCGGCCGATCAAGCGGTGATCCACCGGGGCCTGGACCACCTGGATGCGGTCACCGTACTGCATGTGCCGGCTGCCCTCCCACGCCTCGACCCAGACGCACTTCATTTCCGGCACCACCTCGCAGTGGCCGTCACTGCGCACCCCGCCACAGGGCCCGTTACGCATCTGCTTGGGGCAGTTCATGGGGCATGCCATCCCCGTGTCGCTGAGTACGCAGTGGCCGCACATCTGGCAGTCGAACAGCGCCCCCTTGACGACCTTTTCGACGCCACGAACCGGCGGCTCCAGGCGCCGGTAGCCCACGCCTCGGCACAGCGGCTCGAGCCGCAACAGCAGCGGTTCGAAGCGCCGGTACAAACGCTCGAAGAGACGGGAGTGGCGGACCACCCACTGACGGAGCCGATACATGGCGCTCCTCCTCTTACGCGGCCGCGCCAGGCAAGCCACCCAGCCAATCAGCTGCCCCACCAAGGCGCTGGTTAGCCGCAGAATAGGCAGCGGCCACCCCGCCAACATCGGTGAGAGCGACGCCGAGATGTCGCTGGGCGTCTCACCCGGCGCGTCAGGGCGCCGCTAGGCCTTGGCCAGCCGCGCCGCGGCATACTTGAACTCTGGAATCTTGCCGAAGGGGTCCAGCGCCGGGTTGGTCAGCACGTTGGCCGCCGCTTCGGCGTAGCAGAATGGCACGAAGACCATGCCCTCGGGCATCGCCGGGTCGACCCGGGCGGCCAGGGTGATGGCGCCGCGGCGGGTGGTGATGGTGATCGCCTCGCCGGGCGTCACGCCCAGGCGCCGCAGCTCCCCCGGCGCCAGGGTCGCCACCGCTTCGGGCTCCAGGTCGTCGAGCACCCGGGCACGTCGGGTCATGGCCCCGGTGTGCCAGTGCTCCAGCTGTCGCCCGGTGGTGAGCACTACCGGGTAATCGGCGTCGATCGGCTCGTCCGGGGGCAGCGGCAGCGTCGGCGAGAACGTCGCCCGGCCACTCGCGGTGGGGAAGGCATCGCTGAAGACGATATCGTCTCCCGGCGCGTCGTCGGCCGCGCAGGGATAGGTCACCGAGGTCTCGCACACCAGGCGCTCCCAGCTGATGTGATCCAGCGACGCCATACCCCGCTTCATTTCAGCGAACACCTCCCGGGGGTGCCCATAGTCCCAGGCCAAGCCCAGGCGACGGGCGATTTCCTGAATGATCCACCAGTCCGGCTTGGCCTCACCGGGCAGCGGCACCGCCGCGCGGCCGAGCTGCACCTGGCGATTGGTGTTGGTCACGGTGCCGTCCTTCTCCGGCCAGGCGGAAGCCGGCAAGATGACGTCGGCGAACTGGGCGGTTTCGGTTACGAAGAGGTCCTGCACCACCAGGTGCTCGAGCTTGCCCAGAGCGGCGCGAGCATGTTCCAGGTCCGGGTCGGACATGGCCGGGTTCTCGCCGAGGATGTACATCCCGCGCACGGTGCCCTCGTGAATGGCGTGGACGATCTCCACCACGGTGAGCCCCGGCGTCTCATCGAGGAGGGTGTTCCATAACGCCTCGAACGCGGCACGCAGCTGGGCATCGCCAACGGGTTGATAGTCGGGCAGCACCATCGGGATCAGCCCGGCATCGGAGGCCCCCTGGACATTGTTCTGACCGCGCAGCGGATGCAGGCCGGTACCGGGGCGCCCGGTGTGGCCGCAGGCCAGCGCCAGCGAGATCAGGCAGCGGGCGTTGTCGGTGCCGTGGGTGTGCTGGGAGATCCCCATGCCCCAGAAGATCATGGCCCGCTCGGCGGTGGCATAGAGCCGTGCCACCTCGCGAATCGTGGCCGGGTCGACGCCGCACACCGGCGCCATGGCCTCGGGTGTCATCTCCGCCACATGGGCCTTGAGGGCCGCGAAGCCCTCGGTATGCTCGGCGATATAGGCGTCGTCCTGCAGCCCTTCGGTGACGACGACATTGAGCATGGCATTGAACAGCGAGACATCGGTGCCGGGAGTGAAGCGCAGGCGGCGGTGCGCATAGGCATCCATCGCCTGGCCGCGGGGATCGATGACGATGAACTTCGTACCGCGCTTGGCCGCCTGCTTGAAGAAGGTCGCCGCCACCGGGTGATTGATGGCCGGGTTGCAGCCGGTGAGGATTACCACCTCGGCGTTGGCCGCCTGCATGAAGGAGGCGGTCACCGCCCCCGAGCCGATGCACTCCATCAGCGCCGCCACCGAGCTGGCATGGCAGAGCCGGGTGCAGTGGTCGACGTTATTGGAACCGAAGCCGGTGCGCACCAGTTTCTGGAACAGCCAGGCCTCCTCGTTGGAGCACTTGGCGCTGCCGAAGCCGGCCAGGGCGGCGGGCCCATGGGCGGCCTTGAGCGAGGCCAGCCCATGGGCGGCGAGGGCCAGCGCCTCCTCCCAGCTCGCCTCACGGAAGTGGGTAAGCGGCTCGGCCGGGGCGAAGGCCGGGTCGAGCCGCTTGGGCACGCCGTCGCGGCGGATCAGCGGGCGAGTCAGGCGCGCCGGATGGTTGGGATAATCGAAGCCGAAGCGCCCCTTCACGCAGAGTCGCCCCTGGTTGGCCGGGCCGTTCTTGCCCGTGACGAAGCGGATGCGGTTATCCTTCACGTGGTAGCTGAGCTGGCAGCCCACCCCACAGTAGGGGCACACCGAGTCGACCTGACGGTCGGCCACGGCGGCGTCGCCTCGGCCTTGCGCATCCACCAGGGTGGCCGGCATCAGCGCGCCCGTGGGGCAGGCCTGGACGCACTCGCCGCAGGCCACGCAGGTGCTCTCCCCCATGGGGTCATCGAAGTCGAAGACAATCTTCGATGCCGCGCCGCGGTGGGCCAGGCCGATGACGTCGTTGACCTGCACCTCACGACAGGCCCGCACGCAGAGGTTGCACTCGATGCAGGCCTCGAGGTTGACCGCCATAGCGGTGTGCGAGCGGTCCCGGACCGGGGAGCCCTCGCGGGGCGCCACATGGTGTACGGTCGGCGCGGCGCGTTCGTCGCGGCCGGGCAGCCACCGGCGCACCGTCGAGGCATCCACGGCGAGCCTGTCGGCCATGGCCCAGAAGTGGCTCAAGCGGTCGGGGCTCGCGTCGCGCTCGGGCTGATCCACGGCGAGCAGTTCCATCACCCCTTCACGGGCCACCCGGGCGCGCTCGGAACTGGCGCTCTTGACCACCATATCGGGGACTGCCTCCCGCAGGCAGCTGGCGGCCAGCACCCGCTCGCCTTCGATCTCCACCATGCAGGCGCGGCAGTTGCCGTCGGCCCGGTAGCCGGGAGCGTCGTTGAAACAGAGGTGCGGGATGGTCTCGCCGGCGCGCTTGGCCACCTGCCAAAGGGTCTCCCCGCGGCGAGCGGCGACCTCGACACCGTCAAGGGTCAGGGTAAAGCGTTCTTGGGTCATGACATCACCCCTTGACGATCACGTTCTGGGCGGCGAGCTCGCCGCGGAAATCCTTGAGCAGCCCCAGCACCGGGTTGGGCGCCGCCTGGCCAAGGCCGCAGATGGAGGCATCCATCATCACCTGGGCAAGGCGCTCGAGGGCCGCGGCGTCCCAGCTCTCGCGCTCGAGGAGCGCCAGCATCTTCTCGCTGCCGACCCGGCAGGGCGTGCACTGGCCGCAGGACTCGTCGGCGAAGAAGGCCAGCAGGTTGGTGGCCACCGCCCGCAGGTCGTCGCGATCCGAGAGCACGATCACCGCCGCGGAGCCGATGAAACAGCCGTGGGGCTGCAGGGTGTCGAAATCGAGCGGAATGTCCGCCTTGGTCGCCGGCAGAATGCCTCCCGAGGCGCCGCCGGGCAGATAGCCCACCAGGCGATGTCCCTCGGCCATGCCGCCGCCATACTCCTCAATCAGCTCGTTGAGGGTGATGCCGGCCGGCGCCAGGTGCACGCCCGGGCGCTTGACCCGTCCCGACACCGAGAAGCTGCGCAGGCCCTTCCGCCCCTGACGCCCCTGGCCGGCGAACCACTCGGCTCCCCTCTCATGAATCAGCGGAATCCAGTAGACGGTCTCCACATTATTGACCAGGGTCGGCCGATCGAAGAGCCCCTTCTGGGCGACGAAGGGCGGACGGTGGCGGGGCTTGCCGGGCTTTCCCTCCAGCGATTCGATCAGCGCCGACTCCTCGCCGCAGATGTAGGCGCCGGCGCCGCGGCGCAGCACCACGAAGCCAGGCGCGACCAGGCCGGCCGCTTCCAGCTCGACAATCGCCTGGTGTAACACCCGGTGCAGACCGGGATATTCGTCCCGCAAGTAGATATAGAGGACGCAGGCCTCCACCGCCCAGGCGCTGACCAGCGCACCTTCGAGGAAACGATGCGGCTCGCGCTCAAGGAAATAGCGATCCTTGAAGGTGCCGGGCTCTCCCTCGTCGGCGTTGATCACGCAGTAGCGGGGGCCCGCCTCCTGGCGCACGAAGTGCCACTTCTTGAAGGTGGGAAATCCCGCGCCACCCAAGCCGCGCAGGTTGGCCCGTTCCAGCTCGGCCATCAGCGCCGCGACCGTCACCTCTCCCGCCCGACAGGCTTCCAGCAGGCGATACCCCCCCGCTTCGCGGTAGGCCGCCAGACGCGGCCAGGCGATGGCTTCGGGGTGCCGTTCGCCATCCTCAAGCAGCGTCGCCACCGCCTCGGGGGTGGCGCTTCCCAGGTGGCGATGCCCCACCTCCACCACCGGCGCCGTGTCACAGCGCCCCATGCAGGGGGCCCGCACCACCCGCACCTCGGCCGGGTCCACTTCGGCCTCCAGCGCCCTCTTCAAGGCCGCCGCGCCGGCCAGTTGGCAGGAGAGCGAGTCGCAGACGCGCACGGTGGTGGCCGGCGGCGGCACCTGCTCGTCGTGAATGACATCGAAATGGGCGTAGAAGGTCGCCGTCTCGTAGACCGCCGCCATGGGCAGGTTCATGTAGGCGGCCAGGGCGCGCAGTGCCGACAGCGGCAGATGTCCACGGGCATCCTGAACGGCATGCAGGTGCTCGATCAGAAGGTCGCGCCGGCGAAGGTCGGGCTGGGTGCGCTCATCACCCAGCAGGGTGCGCAGCGCGGCGAGCTCGTCGAGATCGAGCTCACGGCCACGGGGCCTGCCACGCAGGCGGCGTTGGGGGGGCGGAGTCTGGGCGCTCATGAGGGGGTCTCGCTATCCGCTGGCTGTCACAGTGAGCGTGGCACGCCACGCCGGGGCTGGCCAGCAGAGTGCGCCACCCGACCGGGCCAGGCACCTGACGACGTCGCGAATCGTCAGCAGATCGGCGTTAAGCCCGAGGGGCTCCTGGGGTTATCATGTCGCCAACCCGCCACTCGGAACCAGGACGCCAGTATGCCCGCCGCCCCGCCCCTGCCGCTGTCGACACCCAGTCGCAACCTGGTCCGCCTGACCCTGGTACGCGGCATCACCTGGACCGGTTTTCTGATCGCCACCATCGTCGGGGTGGAACTGCTCGATTTCGCCCTACAGCTGGCGGCGGTGATCGCGGTCATCGTCGGCATGGGCCTGATCAATCTCTTCACCTGGTGGCGCCTCGGTCGCCAATGGGTCGTGACCGACACGGAATACGTCTTTCACCTGCTTGCCGACGTGCTGGGCCTGACGCTGCTGTTCTATTTCACCGGCGGCTCTACCAACCCCTTCATCAACTACTATCTGGTGCCGGTGACCATCGCCGCCGCCACCCTGCCCTGGCGACACGCCTGGGTCATCGCCGCCACCGCCATGGCCGCCTACACCCTGCTGATGGTGACCTACCATCCGGTCCCCCAGCTGACCCATCAAGGCAACTCGCCATTTGACCTGCATATCCTCGGCATGTGGATCAACTTCGGCCTGTCGGCCGGGCTGGTGACCTTCTTCATCTACAAGATGGCCCATGCGCTGCGCAACCGCGACCAGGCGCTGTCGCGCACCCGGGAGGCGGCCCTGCGCAACGAACAGGTGGTCGCAGTGGCCACCCAGGCGGCCGGCACCGCCCATGAGCTGGGCACGCCGCTGTCCACCATGGCGGTACTGCTCAGCGAGATGCGCGAGGATGCCCGCGGCGACCCGGCGCTCGAGAAGGACATCGACCTGCTGCGCCAGCAGGTCGATGTCTGCAAGTCGCGACTCCGCCATCTGGTGGAGCACGCCGATCGGCGCCGCATGGCCGAGCCAGAGCGGCGTGACGCCCGCGACTGGCTGGCCAGCGTGGTACAGCGCTGGCTGGTACTGCGCCCGGACGTCAGCCACCGTCTTGAGATCGTCGGCCAGCGAGGCATCCCTTGGCTGACGGTGGACACCACCCTGGAGCAGGCCATGACCAATCTGCTCAACAACGCCGCTGACGCCAATCCCGACGACATCAGCATTCGTTTGGACTGGACCGCCGACGAGGTGACCATCGATATCCGCGATCATGGGCCGGGCGTCGCCATGGCCATTGCCGACCAGCTAGGCGAGACCTTCGTCTCCACCAAGAGCAAGGGGCTGGGCATCGGGCTGTTTCTCACCCACGCCACGATCAACCGATTCGGCGGCGGCGTGAGCCTGTATAATCATCCTGAGGGGGGTACGCTGACGGAAGTGACGCTCCCCCACAGTGCCGCCTGAGCCACTCAAACCGACGAGGATGCCATGCAAGATGCCGATTCACGCCTGCTGATCATCGACGACGACGAGATGTTCTGCCATGTGCTGTCGCGAGCCATGGCCAGACGCGGGTTCGAAGTGCTGGTGGCACACGACGCCGAGCAGGCGCTGGCCCTGGCCCGCCGCCATCGCCCCGGGCTCGCGACCCTGGATCTCAAGCTGGAGCACAGCTCGGGGCTCAAACTACTGCCGGAGCTACTGCAAGCGGTCCCCAACTGCCGCGTGGTGGTGCTGACCGGCTACTCAAGCATCGCCACCGCCGTCGAGGCCATCAAGCTAGGCGCCGTCAACTACCTGTGCAAGCCGGCCGACGCCGAGGAGATCCTGGTCGCCCTGGGCCGCGAAGGAGGCGACCCGGATGCCGAAGTCGCCGACAATCCGCCTTCGATCAACCGCATCGCCTGGGAGCATATCCAGAAGGTGCTGCAGGAGCACGACGGCAATATCTCCGCCACGGCCCGCGCCCTGGGGATGCACCGGCGCACACTGCAGCGCAAGCTGCAGAAGCGACCGGTGCGGCGGTAAGCCGTAAGCCGTAAGCCGAGAAGTTGCCACCGGCCTGGCCAGTGACGTCGGTTTTTTCTTACAGCTTAAAGCTTATAGCTCCCGGCGAAGCCGGGTCATTGGGCCGTCCAGCCAAGGTCGATATTGAAGCTCGAGCCGGTCACTGCACCGGCGGCGTCAGAGGCGAGATAGGCCACCAGTTCGGCCACCTCATGGGGCTGGATCAGCCGCTTGACGGCGGCGTTCTTCAGCATGATCTGCTCGACCACCGCCTGCTCCTCCATACCGTGGAGCTTCGCCTGATCGGCGATCTGGTTGTCGACCAGAGGCGTCTTCACATAGGCCGGGCAGACGGCATTGGCAGTGATACCCTGGGGCCCACCCTCCAGAGCAGCCGTCTTGGTCAGCCCGATCATGCCGTGCTTGGCGCTGATGTAGGCCGATTTGCCGGGCGATGCCACCTGGGCGTGCACCGAGGCGATATTAATGATGCGGCCCCAGCCGTTGGCGCGCATCGACGGCCAGGCGGCCTGGCTGAGCAGGAAGGGGGCAGTGAGCATCAGGTCGAGAATCTGGCGCCACTTGGCCTCAGGGAAGTCCTCGATGGGCGACACGTGCTGGATGCCGGCGTTGTTGACCAGGATATCCACGCGCTCGAAGCGCTTGATTGCCTCCGCCACCGCAGCCTTGCAGGCGTCACCGTCGGTCAGGTCGGCTTGAAAGAAGGCCGCGCCAACGGCGTCCGCCTTCTCGCGGGCCTGTTCATTGAAGTCCACCGCCAGCACCTGATACCCCAGTTCGCGAAAATGGCCCACCACGGCTTCTCCGATGCCGCTGGCAGTGCCGGTTACCAGGGCAACTCGCGGCGCGGCGGTCGTTGCATTCGACATTGACACCTCCTCGTGCTCACCGATGAGTCAGGGCCGCTCCCAGCCCTGCAGAACAGAGCCAGCATAAGCCCAGGTCGGCGATGACACCAGCCTCATTGCGCGGGCGCTGGCGCCATCACTCGGTCCATCAGACGCTGAGCCAGTCGGCTCGCCTCCTGGCGTGAGCCCAGATCGGAGAGGTCGTCCAACAGCTCGCAGCGCCACAGCCACAGCGACGACTCGAGTCTTTCCACCAGGAACTCGTAACGACCCGAGGGCAGTGCAAAGCGCCTGCGCTCATCGCTGAGTGGCGCCGGGCTTCCCGGGTCCACCGGCACCAGCACCAGCGATAGCGACACCGGTGCGACCAGGGCGCCGACCAGGTAGTCGTCCACGTCCGTGAACGACCAGCGCTGAAAGCAGAGCGCGTCGACGCTGAGCCTCGGGTTATAGTGCGGCGCCGCTTTCATGTCGCGCCCCTGCTGGCGCTGCCAGGCCGCGGCGAGTTCGCGTAGCCGTTCGTACTGCTCTGGGCTCGGGGCCTGCATGACGCCTCCTCTGATGACTGACAATTGTCGAGCGCCCCTTCCGGCAAGGCCGCCTCGCGACTGCTATTCTGGCAGTTCCCCCCGCGACGAGGAATGCCCATGACACCGCAACAGCGCCTCGAGCTTGCCGTCACGATTGCCAGGGAAGCCGGCGAGCGCATCATCGACGCCCGTCACCGCCAGGTCTTCGGCCACCGCTACAAGCACGGCCAGGAGCTGGTCACCGACGTGGACATGGAGGTCGACACCCTGATCGGTGAACGGCTGGACGCCCACCTGCCCGGCGAGACGCGACTGAGCGAGGAGCTTGCGCCGGATCGCGAGGTGCTGAGCCGGGGCGACGATCTCTGGGTGATCGACCCGATCGACGGCACCGTCAACTTCGCTCATGGACTGCACCATGTCGCGGTCTCCATCGCCTGGTTCAGCGAGGGCAAGACGCGACTGGGCGTGGTGCATGCCCCCTTCCTCGGCGAAACCTTCAGCGCCCTGCTCGGGCAAGGTGCCTGGTGCAACGATCAACCGATCCACGCCAGCCGCACCACCGATCTGCAGCGCTGTCTCATCGGCACCGGCTTCCCCTATCGCCGCGACAGCCGCCCCCCGCTCATGCGCCGACTGATGGCGGTGCTCGCCCACTGCCAGGATGTACGACGCAACGGCTCCGCCGCCTTGGACCTGTGCGACGTGGCCTGCGGACGCCTCGATGCCTACTATGAAAGTGTGTCTCCATGGGACTTCGCCGCCGGCTGGCTGATCGCCCGCGAAGCCGGGGCCCGCGCCGGCCATCTCTACCCCTGCCCCAAGGGCATCCCCGACGATCTCTACGGGGAGAACCTGCTGGTCGGGGGACCCGAAATTCATGCCGAGCTGGGTGAGCTGCTGCGCGCTGCCGATGCCAACGAGCTGGCCGACCTCTGAGGCCCACCGCATAGCCCACCGCAATGGCCGCGCTAGCGTGCCGCTATTGGCGGCGGCTGGCGCGATCGGTCACAATGCGGCGAATGAATTCGCAAGGAGAACCGCCATGTTCGTCGTGATCTTCGGCCGTCCCGGCTGCCCCTTCTGCGTCCGTGCCCAGGCGCTGGCCGAACGACTGGAAGGCGCCGGTGCCATTCAGGGCCACCGCTACGTGGACATCCATGCCGAGGGCATCACCAAGGCCGACATGGAGAAAACCATCGGCAAGCCGGTGACGACGGTGCCGCAGATCTTCGTCGACCAGACCCATGTGGGCGGCTTTACCGAATTCGATCAGTACGTCCGCGAGCAGGCCCTGCTGGCCCCCGCCACCACCGACTGACGCCCCCGTGCCGGGCCGCCGTCGGGCGGCCCCAACCCCCTAAGCGTCGTTCCCCCGTTGAAAGCCTCTCGCCGCCACGCCCTATACTTAGGTCGTGACGACAGGGGGCATCAGGACAGAGGGACGGGGACGATGCAACGGGAAGAATTTGTCCAGCAGCTATGGCTCGACTACATCCATCAGCATCCGGATGTCGGCGCCCTGCGCCTGTGGCCCACGAATGCCCCGGCGGAGTACCTGGCGCTGCTGACCCTGAATCAGAGCCCCTTCTCGGCCGCCGAGCTGGTACCGACCCTGGGCCATATCGGCTATCGCCCCATGCATCACTATGCCATGGCCGACCGCGGCCTGCTGGTCACCCTTCTGATGCCGCCGGATGACGGTGCCTGGCTGGTGCTGGCCGAACTGCAGCTGGGTACCCTCTCGCGTCAACCGCGCGACCAGCTGACCCAGCTGGTATCGCAGACGCATCCTCAGGACCGGCGCGGCCAGAACCTTCTGTGCCGCGGCCGCCCCTGGCCGATGCCCGACTGGGCCACCTACCAGACGCTATGCAACGCCCACCCCCTGGCCGGCTGGCTGGCGGTCATGGGCCCCAGCATGCACCATGCCGGCTTCGACTGTGAGCGCCTCGGCAGCGACCTGGCGACCCTCGATGCCGGTCTCGCCCAGGCCGGGCTGCGGGGCAACCCGGACCGGCATCACGGCATCTTTCCGATCTCGCCGCTGCTCGACTACAGCTTCTACCCCACCTGCTCACGCCGCCTGGCCTTCGCCCAGGGTGACGAGCACCGCATCGATCTGGGCGGCCTGGCGCTCGTCCAGAAGTGCCTGAGCCATGACCACGAGCGGGCGGTCGAGCTGCTGCTGCCCCACCACACGCGCTGCGAGATCGCGTGACGGCTCCCCGCCCGAGTCGATGGGGCGAGGGATCTCACGGATGTTTGCTGAGCACCTCCTGCGGTTATCCACAGATTCTGTGGATAACGTTGTGCAAGACGCCGGGGTAACGCGCCTCTGACGAGAGCCTGCCGGGATGGCGATCAGGCCGGTCAATTTTTCATCACGTTAACATGAAGACCCGGGCGCTGGACGCCCGGGTCTCGTGACTGCCTTGACCTCTCGCCATCAGACAGTATCGAAGGTCATCTCCGGCACATGCTCGGGGACCACCAGCTTGCCGGCGGTCTTCTCGACGATCTCTTCGACAGATACGCCCGGCGCCCGCTCCTTGAGGATGAAGGCGCCGTTCTCGATCTCGAGATAGGCCAGATCGGTGAGCACCCGATTGATGCAGCCGGCACCGGTCAGCGGCAGCGTGCACTGCTCGAGCAGCTTGGACTCACCGTGCTTGGAGGCGTGGGTCATGGTGCAGATGATATTCTCGGCGCCGGCCACCAGGTCCATGGCACCGCCCATGCCCTTGATCAGCTTGCCGGGAATCATCCAGGAGGCGATGTTGCCGTGCTGGTCGATCTCGAAGGCGCCAAGCACCGTCAGGTCGACATGACCGCCACGGATCATGGCGAAGGATTCCGCCGAGGAGAAGATCGCCGCCCCGGGACGCGCGGTCACGGTCTGCTTGCCGGCGTTGATCATGTCCGGATCGACTTCGTCTTCGGTGGGAAAGCGTCCCATGCCCAGCAGGCCGTTCTCGGACTGGAGCATGACATCCATGCCATCGGGAATGTAGTTGGCCACCAGGGTGGGGATGCCGATACCCAGGTTGACGTAGAAGCCGTCCTGGAGTTCACGCGCCACGCGCTGTGCCATCTGTTCGCGAGTCAGTGCCATCTTGTTGCCTCTTGTGTTCGGTTGAGAAGCGCCGGCATCGAAGGCCGGCCGTCAGGAAGCCGTGCCGTACGCTCAGCTCTCGCGCACGGTGCGCTTCTCGATGCGCTTCTCGAAGGAGCCCTGGATGATACGGTCCACGTAGATGCCCGGGGTATGGATCTGGCTAGGTTCCAGCTCCCCCGGCTCGACAATCTCCTCGACCTCGACCACGGTGATCTTGCCGGCGGTCGCTGCCATGGGGTTGAAGTTTTGCGCGGTATGGCGATACATCACGTTGCCGTAGCGGTCGGCTTTCCAGCCCTTGACGATGGCGAAATCGCCGGTCATGGCCTCTTCAAGAATATAGTGGCGACCGTTGAACTCGCGCACCTCCTTGCCTTCGCCAATCGGCGTGCCATAGCCGGTGGCGGTGTAGAAGGCCGGAATACCGGCGCCGCCGGCGCGCATCTTCTCGGCCAGGGTGCCCTGGGGAGTGAGCACGACCTCGATTTCGTCGTTGAGCATCTGCTGCTCGAACAGGGCGTTCTCGCCGACGTAGGAGGCATAGATCTTGCTGATCTGGCGATCTTCCAGCAGCAGCCCCAGGCCGAACCCATCGACGCCGCAGTTGTTGGAAATCACGGTCAGATCGGAGACGCCGCGGCGCTTGATCTCGGCAATCAGGTTCTCGGGAATACCGCACAGCCCGAAGCCCCCGGCAATCACGGTCATGCCGCTCTCGATGCCAGCCATTGCCTCTTCGTAGGAGTAGACGCGCTTGTCGAATCCGGCCATCGCAAAGCCTCGTTTTGTTGTGGGATGGATGAATGACGATACGCTTTCAGTGTTGACTCGGCCAATATATTTGTTAAGTTTGTTTTTTTTATCAATTAATCGGATTGGCAAATAAATAGTCCATGAGCATGACCGCCAAGCAGCTGCGCGCCTTCCTCGCCGTTTCCCAGACGCTGAGCTTCACTCAGGCCTGCGAACGGCTGCACCTGTCGCAACCGGCGCTAAGCCTGGCCATCAAGGGGCTGGAGGAGAGTCTTGGCGGACCGCTGCTGATCCGCAGCACCCGCAGCGTGCGCCTGACCCCGGAAGGCGAGACCCTGCTGCCGCTGGCCAAGCGGCTGCTGGCCGACTGGGACAACGCCGAGGAGCTGCTGCGTCAGCGCTTTACCCTGCAGCTGGGTCGTGTCGCCGTGGCGGCCATGCCCTCCTTCGCCTGCAACCGACTGCCGCCGGCCCTGCGCGTCTTTCGCGAGCGCTTCCCGCGCGTCAACGTGACGGTGCACGATGTGATCAACGAGCAGGTCATCGACATGGTGCGTCGCCAACAGGTCGAGCTCGGCATCGCCTTCGAGCCGGAAACGCGCGAAGGCATCGATTTCCTGCCGCTCTTCGAGGACACCTTCGTGGCCGTGGTGCCCCGCGATTCTCCCCTCGCCGGGGCCGAGGAGGTGCATTGGCCGGCATTACTGCGCTACGACTTCATCACCCTGCAGCGCCCATCCATGGTGCGCATCCTGCTCGAACAGGCGCTGGGTCGCCGCTACTCCGAGCTGCCGGTCGCCTTCGAGAGTCATCAGCTGGCCACCGTCGGTCACATGGTTGCCAGCGGGCTGGGCGTCAGTGCGGTACCGGCCCTGTGCCATGCCCAAATGCAGGAGCTGGGGGCCCGCTGCCTGCCGCTGCGCGACCCGCAGATCCGCCGCACGGTGGGCGTGGTCATCAGCGCCGGACAGGAGCTCTCGGTCGCCGCCCGGGCGCTGCACGAGGTGCTCCAGAGCACCCTGGCCGCAGAACCGGTCGCGCCCGCTCCCCCCTGAGGACGGGCATGCACAACCGCTGGGCAGCCCCGCCGCGATCCATTAGCATGATCCACTGGCACCTACCGTTATCACCCGCTGAAGGAGAGCGGCATGTCGACCCTCAAGGGGCTCGTCAGCATCCTGCTGATGATCATCACCACGCTGGGCTGGGGCATCCCCCTTATCGCCCTGACCCTGGTCAAGCTGATCACCCCCGGACGCCGGCTGCGTCGGCTGGTGCTCAGGGGCCTCAACGCCGTGGCGCTCAACTGGATCGGCATCAACCTGTGGTGGATGCGGCACTGGCTCAATCCCCAGCTGGATGTTCGCTTGCCGGAGGGACTGTCGCGCGACCGGTGGTGGCTGGTGCTCTCCAATCATCGCAGCTGGACCGATATCTTCATGCTGTTTCTGGCCCTTCACCGGCGCATCCCCATGCCGCACTTCTTCGTCAAGCGCCAGCTGATCTGGGTGCCGATCGTCGGGCTGGCGTTCTGGGCCCTGGAATTCCCCATGCTGCGCCGCATGAGCCGGGAGCAGCGTGAGCGTCACCCGCATCTGGCGCGACGCGACCAGCAAGCCACCGAGCGCATGTGCCGGCACGCCCGCGAGCGGCCCATCGCCATCTACAACTTCGTCGAGGGAACGCGCTTCACCCCCGCCAAGCATCGCGCCCAGGGCTCTCCCTATCGCCACCTGCTCCAACCCCGGGCCGGCGGCATCGCCCAGGTGGTCAACCTGCTGGGAGACCGCCTGAGCGGCATCATCGACGTCACCCTGAGCTACCAGAACCCCTCGCCCAGCTTCTGGGACTTCCTGTGCGGCCGCGAGGGCGCCGCCAGGCTCGAGGCGAGGCGCCTGCCGGTCCCCGCGTGGATGCTGGAAGGCGACTATCAAGACGACCCGGACTACAAGGAGCGCTTCCACTCATGGCTCAACGCCCTGTGGCAGGAAAAGGACGCGGCCCTCGATTCACGCTGACGCTGCTGATGCTGCTGACGTTGGCCGCCTGTGCCTCATCGGGCGGCGAGGTGCAGCGCAGCGGCGACCCCGGCATCGCCGGCCACTGGATCACCGTGCAGCGCGGCGATACGCTGGGCGCCATCGCTGCCAGAGCCGACGTACCCCTGGCCCGCCTGGAGCGCTTCAACCCCGGCGTCGATGCCCGCCGCCTGGCGGTGGGCCAACGCCTGCTGGTGCCGACTCACCAGGAGCGTGCGCCTTCCGGCGGCCCCTATCGCTACCAGGTGCGTCCCGGCGACACCTACTCCGGCATCGCCCGGCGCTTCAACACCACGGCATCGCGCATCCAGTCCGCCAACCCCGGCACCCAGCCCACCCAGCTCAGGGTCGGGCAGGTGATCCAGGTGCCGCTGCGCGGCAGTGGCGCCGCGGCATCGGCAACGGCGAGCCGCCCCTCTTCGAGCAGCGGGGGGGCTCGCCGCAGCGCGGCCAGCGGGTCGTCGCGCGCCTCGTCGACTTCATCGGCATCATCGCCCTCTGGCAGCAACGGTGCCCTGCCCGCCTCGGCGGGCAACTGGCCCTGGCCCCTGGACGACTACCGGGTGGTGCGCTCCTTCGGCACCGACAGCCGCGGCACCCTGCAGCCCATGCTGCTGGCCACCGGCAACGGCGCCAAGGCCAAGGCCGTGGCCGACGGCGACGTGCGCTTCGCCGGCAGCATGCGCCAGCTCGGACGGGTGGTGATCGTGCATCACAGCGACAACCTGCAGAGCGTCTATGCCCTGTGCGACGCGCTGCTGGTGCAGGACGGCACCAGGGTCAGCCAGGGCACGCCGCTGTGCGAGGTGGGCTTGAGCAACACCACCGAGCGTCACGACCTCCTGTTCGATATCCGCCAGGGCGGCAAGCCCATCGATCCGCAGCGCGTGCTTCGTTAACCCATGCCCCCACCGGACACCCTGCTCAACGCTTCGCCCGTACTGCGCCGCTTCGATGACCTGCTCGGCGGGCCGCGGGCCAGCGAGGCCCTGGCCCGTCTGAATGCCGAGCTGGCGTGGCAGCAGCCCCGGCTGCGGCTGTTCGGACGCGAGCATCCGATCCCGCGCCGCCAGGTATGGATGGGCGATCGCGACGCTCGCTATCGCTACTCAGGCCAAGGGTTCAGCCCCGAGCCCTGGCATCCCACGGTGGCCGCTATCCGTGACGCCGTCATCGCCCGCCTGGCGGCCCGCGGCATGGCGGCCGAGTTCAACAGCGTGCTGCTCAACCGCTATGCTGACGGAGAGCAGCGCATGGGCTGGCACAGCGATGACGAACCGGAGCTAGGCCCCGACCCGCTGATCGCGGCGGTGAGCCTGGGGGCGGAGCGTCCGCTGCGCTTCCGCTGGAAGGATCGCTCGCGGGAAGCGTTCAACATCCCCTTGCCCCACGACAGCCTGCTGCTGATGGGGCCTGGGGTGCAGCAGCAACTGCAGCACGCCCTGCTGCCACGGCGCTGCCAGGGGCTGCGCATCAGCCTGACCTTTCGGCTTATCCGGCCCTCATGAACCAACGGCACCCCGACTCATGATGAGCCGGGGGCGCCGGAGGAGCTACCCGCTGGGGGTCGGAAGGATAAAGTTCATCGCATACTGACGTGAACTGGATCTGTGGGAGGGACGGTTCGACGCCTCGACTTCAGCTCGCGAAGTAGCGCGCAGCGCTACCCATGGAGCGCCTGCGGCGCCTTCGTCGAAGCGTCGAACCGCCGGCAGAGCGGGCCTCCCACCTTCCACCTCCCACCTTGAAGCTTGCCAAACATGTTCACGCTAAAATGCGAAGAGCCATATGTTTAGCCGCGATAGTAGCCGGGCGTCACGAAGGGCATCTTGCTGACGATCATCGGCAGCCGCTTGCCGCGGACCTCGGCGTAGACCGTGGTCCCGACCTCGGCCTGCTCGATGTCCACGTAGCCCATGGCCACCGGCCTGCCGACGCTGGGGCCGAAACCGCCGGAGGTGACGGTGCCGATACGCTGGTCATCGGCACCGAACAGCGCCGTGCCCTCGCGAACCGGCGCCCGCCCCTCCCCGAGCAGGCCCACGCGCTTGCGGCGGTGATCCTTGACCTCGACCTGATGCAGGATCACGTCGGCCCCGGGGAAGCCGCCCGCCCGCTCGCCGCCGCGCCGGCGCGGCTTGCCGATGGCCCAGATCAACCCGGCCTCGACCGGCGTGGTCTCGGTGTCGATATCGTGGCCGTAGAGACAGAGCCCCGCCTCCAGTCGCAGCGAATCCCGGGCGCCCAGGCCAATCGCCTCGACCTCCTCTTCCGCTAACAGCCGGCGAGCCAGCGTCTCGGCGTGATCGGCCGGCACCGAGATCTCGAAGCCATCCTCGCCAGTATAGCCGCTGCGGCTCACCCACACCGGAATATCGTCAATCTCGAAGCGCCCGTGCTGCATAAAGACCATCTCGCAGGCCGCCGGGCAGAGCCGCTGCATGACCGCTGCGGCCTGGGGGCCCTGCAGGGCCAGCAGGCCGCGGTCGAGCACCTCGATACTGTGCTCGACATCCAGGCCGGTCTCCAGCAGCGCTACGTCTTGATCCTTGCAGGCCGCATTGACCACCAGATGCAGATGGTCGCCGACATTGGCCACCATGAGGTCATCGAGGATTCCCCCCTCCTGCCCGGTAAACAGCGCATAGCGCTGCATACCGGCAGGCAGGCCGACGATATCGGCCGGTACCAGCGTCTCCAGCGCCTGGGCGGGACGCGGCCCCCGCAAGAGGACCTGTCCCATGTGGGAGACATCGAAGAGACCGCAGGCGGTCCGGGTGTGCTCATGCTCCTTCTTGACCCCGAGCGGGTACTGAACCGGCATGTCATAGCCGGCGAAGGGCACCATCTTGGCGCCGAGCTCCCGGTGCAAGGCATTAAGCGGCGTATGCTTGAGATCGCTCATAGGGGTTTCCTCATCTGATGTTGCGTTCACGGCCGCGACGGGCGCTGAGACCGACGGGGCCCAACGCAGCGGGGTGCCCCACAGGGCACCCCGAAGACGTCGCCGTCAATCAGCTCTTGCTGTGGTCGAGGTCCTCGCCCGGCAGCACCTCCTTGCCGTCGAAGTAGTCCTTGGTGACCTTGAACACCACCGGCGACAGCAGGGCCAGGGCGATCAGGTTGGGAATCGCCATCATCGCGTTGAAGGTATCTGCCATCAGCCAGATGAAGCCCAGGTTGGCCATGGCACCCAGCGGGATGGCGACCACGAACAGCACGCGGTAGAGCATGATCGAGCGGGTCCCGAACAGGAACTGGAAGCACTTCTCGCCGTAGAAGGACCAGCCGAGAATGGTGGTAAAGGCGAAGATGGCCAGCGCCACCGAGACGATCTGGTTACCGAAGCCGGGCAGCGCCGCATCGAAGGAGAGCGCCGTCAGCGAGGCACCGGCTTCACCTTCGATCCACACCGTCGAGGTCAGGATCACCAGCGCGGTGATGGTGCAGACGATGATGGTATCGATGAAGGTACCGAGCATGGCGATCATGCCCTGGCGCACCGGGTTCTTGGTCTTGGCCGCCGCGTGGGCGATGGGGGCGCTGCCCAGCCCCGCCTCGTTGGAGAAGATGCCGCGCGCGACACCGAAGCGAATCGCCGCCATCACCGCCGCCCCGGCGAAACCGCCAACCGCCGCATGGGGATTGAAGGCGTAGTAGAAGATCATGCCGAACGCCTCACCGATCTGACCGGCGTTGACGACCAGCACCAGCAGCCCGGCGACGATGTAGGCGATCCCCATGACCGGCACCAGCTTGCCGGCCACCTTGGCGATACGCTTGATCCCGCCCAGGATCACCGCACCGGCGAGCACCATGATCACCACCCCGGTGAGCCAGTGGGGAATGTTGAAGGTGGAATCCAGGGCATCGGCCACCGAGTTGGACTGCACGGTGTTGCCGATACCGAAGGCGGCCACCGCGCCGAAGAAGGCGAAGGCGCCCCCCAGCCACAGCCACTTCTTGCCCAGGCCGTTCTTGATATAGAACATCGGCCCGCCGATATGGTAGCCGGTGCTGTCGGTTTCCCGGTAGCGCACGGCCAGCACCGCCTCGGCGAACTTGGTGGCCATGCCTACCAGCGCCGTGATCCACATCCAGAACACCGCGCCGGGCCCCCCCAGGGCGATGGCCGTGGCCACACCGGCGATGTTGCCCGTCCCGATGGTGGCGGAAAGCGCCGTCATCAGGGCGTTGAAGGGGGAGATCTCCCCTTCCTCTTCCTTGGTCTTCTTGACGCCCGGGGCCGGTTTGGCGTCACGTCCCTGCCACATCAGCTTGAAGCCGGTCCCCAGCTTGCGGATCGGCATCAGCTTCAGACCCAGCTGGAGATAAAGCCCCACCCCAAGCAGCAGGATCAGCATCAACGGGCCCCAGACCACGCTGTTGATGGCGGTAAAGATCGATGTCAAGGTTTCCACGAACGTCTCCCTCAGGTTGTCTTGCACTTTTTGTTATGCCCGCCGGTGCCACAGATCAACGGCAGACACCCCTGGCTCGGGACTTTGTCATGCTGTGACGCGGCATTAGCACATGATCGCCATGGCGAACCGGCGTACCATAGCGGAAACCACCATTCATACGCCAGCCCGGCAAAAGGCGACCTGCCCCGCTACGCCCGCCTAGCCGGCCGCCTCGGCGAGCCCAGGGTTTCTTATCGGAAACACGCAGGCACCAAGAGTACCGGGCGGCTCGTCCCCGACGGAGCGCGAGAGAGTCCGGGCGCTGCAGCACGCCTTTAGCCTAGTGAGGGCCGGCCAAGCTGTCGAATATCGCCTGTCCGGCGAGCGGGTGGCGGAAGACCGACTGGACGACAGCGAGCAAGCAGGCCACCCTGAAGGCGCCAGGCAGCGGCATCTGCCCCTGGATGACATACCCAGGCTCGCCAAATGCCGCCAATGGCGTTAGCATCTCCCCGGTCAGAAAACCTTTTTCGTATAGGAAATCACTATGAGCACGATTCCTGCCAACCTGCGCTACAACGACAGCCACGAATGGGTGCTGGACAACGGCGACGGCACCGTCACCATCGGCATCAGCGATCACGCCCAGCAGGCCCTGGGCGACGTGGTCTTCGTCGAACTGCCGGAAGTGGGTCGCAGCCTGGAAAAGGGCGATGAATTCGGCGTGATCGAGTCCGTCAAGGCCGCTTCGGATCTTTACGCCCCCCTGGCCGGCGAGATCATCGAGGTCAACGAGGCGCTGGAAGACGCCCCGGAAACCGTCAATGAAGCGCCCTACGAGGGGGGCTGGATCATGAAGCTGCGCCTCGACGACGCCGCGCAGCTCGACGAACTGCTCGACGCGGACGGCTACCGGGCCGTGGCCGACGCCGACGACTGATGTTCCGCCCCGGCTGCTGGGCCGGGGCCTACACCCTACCTCTCGACTCCATCCGCCACTGCACAGGGTGCCTCATGGTTCTCGACAATCGCCGCCTGGCCGAACTGGCCGATCACGACGCCTTCATCCGACGCCACAACGGCCCCGGAGCCGATGATGTTGCCGCCATGCTGGCGACGCTGGAGCTGGACAGCCTCGCCACTCTGATCGAGCGCACCGTGCCGGCGGACATCCGCCTCGACCGCGAGCTCGACCTGGACCCGCCGAAGAGTGAGGCGGAGGCCCTCGACTACCTGAAGCGTCTGGCCAAGCAGAACAAGGTCTTCAAGACCTACATCGGACAGGGCTACCACAACACCCATGTGCCGGCCGTCATCCAGCGCAACGTCCTGGAGAATCCCGGCTGGTACACCGCCTATACCCCCTACCAGCCGGAGATCGCCCAGGGTCGCCTGGAGGGTCTGCTCAACTTCCAGCAGATGGTCATGGACCTCACCGGCATGACGCTGGCCAACGCCTCGCTGCTGGATGAAGCCACCGCCGCCGCCGAGGCCATGGCGCTGTGTCAGCGCGCCAACAAGAAGACCAAGAGCCGCGCCTTCTTCGTCGCCGACGACGTCCTGCCCCAGACTCTGGACGTGGTGCGCACCCGCGCCCACTACTTCGGCTTCGAGCTGGTCGTCGGCCCCGCCTGCGATCTCGCCGCCCACGATGTCTTCGGCGCCCTGCTCCAGTACCCCGGCCAGAGCGGCGAGGTCCGCGACCTGGCCCCGCTCCTCGACGCCGCCCGGGAGAAGGGCATCATGACCTGCGTGGCCGCCGACATTATGAGCCTGGTGCTACTCGCCGAGCCCGGCGCCCTGGGGGCGGACATCGTGGTGGGCAACACCCAGCGCTTCGGCGTGCCCATGGGCTACGGCGGCCCCCATGCCGCCTATTTCGCCACCACCGACAAGCTCAAGCGCTCGATCCCGGGACGCATCATCGGCGTCTCCAAGGACAGTCGCGGCAACACCGCCCTGCGCATGGCCATGCAGACCCGCGAGCAGCACATCCGTCGCGAGAAGGCCACCTCCAATATCTGCACCGCCCAGGCCCTGCTGGCCAATATCGCCGGCTTCTACGCCGTCTACCACGGTGCCGAGGGGCTTACGACCATCGCCACGCGCATCCATCGCCTGACCACCCTTCTCGCCGAGGGCCTTAGCCGCAAGGGCGTGTCGCTGGCGCATGACAGCTGGTTCGATACCCTGCGACTCACCGGCGTGGACGCCGGCAAGATCCACGGTCGTGCCATGACCCACGAGATCAACCTGCGCTATTTCGAGAACGGCGACATCGGCATCAGCCTGGACGAGACCACCACCGCCCACGATCTCGACATCCTGTTCGACGTGCTGCTGGGCGAGGAGCACGGGCTGTCGGTGACCGCCCTGGACGAGGCGGTCGTCGCCGAAGGCAAGAGCGGCATCCCCGCTGCCTGCCGGCGCCGCTCCGCGTTTCTTCAGCACCCCACCTTCCAGCGCTACCGCAGCGAAACCGAGATGCTGCGCTATCTCAAGCGCCTGGAGAACAAAGATCTCTCGCTGACTCACGCGATGATCCCGCTGGGGTCCTGCACCATGAAGCTCAACGCCACCAGCGAGATGATCCCCATCACCTGGCCGGAGTTCGCCCAGATCCACCCCTTCGCCCCCCGGGAGCAGGCGGTGGGTTACAAGCAGATGATCGACGAGCTGGCGGCCTTCCTGGTCGAAGTGACGGGCTATGAGCATATCTCCATGCAGCCCAACTCCGGGGCTCAGGGCGAATATGCCGGCCTGGTGGCCATTCGTCGCTATCAGGCCGCCCAGGGCCAGGGGCACCGCGACATCTGCCTGATCCCCAGCTCCGCCCATGGCACCAATCCCGCCTCTGCGGCCATGGCCCACATGAAGGTAGTCGTGGTGGAGTGCGACGAGGACGGCAACATCGACATCGACGATCTGCGCGCCAAGGCCGAACGGCACAGCGACAGCCTCTCGGCGATCATGATCACCTACCCCTCCACCCACGGGGTCTTCGAGACCAATGTGCGGGAGGTCTGCGAGATCGTCCACCGCCACGGGGGACAGGTCTATATCGACGGGGCCAACATGAATGCCCAGGTGGGCCTGGCGCGCCCCGGCGATTTTGGCGGCGATGTCAGCCATCTCAATCTGCACAAGACCTTCTGCATCCCCCACGGCGGGGGCGGCCCGGGCATGGGACCGATCGGCGTCAAGGCCCATCTGGCGCCCTACGTCGCCAACCATGTGGTGACGCCTATCACCGGCGTCAACGCCGACTGCGGCGCGGTCTCGGCGGCGGCTTTCGGCTCCGCCTCGATCCTGCCGATCTCCTGGGCCTACATCAAGATGATGGGCGAGCGTGGCCTGCGCGAGGCCACGGAGCTTGCCATCCTCAACGCTAACTACGTCGCCCGCCGGCTCGAAGCCCACTACCCGGTGCTCTACAAGGGCGACAACGGCACCGTGGCCCACGAGTGCATCATCGACATCCGCCCGCTCAAGGCCGCCTCCGGCATCAGCGAGGAGGATATCGCCAAGCGCTTGATGGACTACGGCTTCCATGCCCCCACCATGTCCTTCCCGGTACCGGGAACGCTGATGGTGGAACCCACCGAGTCGGAGTCACGCTACGAGATCGATCGCTTCTGCGACGCCATGATCAGCATCCGCGAAGAGATCGCCCGGGTAGAGCGCGGCGAGTGGCCGGCGGACGACAACCCGCTGGTCCACGCCCCCCACACCATGGCCGACCTGATCGATCCCGAGTGGGAGCGACCCTATGACCGCGAGCTTGGCGCCTTCCCCGCCGAGGCGGTCAAGGCCGCCAAGGTCTGGCCGGCGGTGAATCGGGTCGACAACGTGCATGGGGACCGGCAGCTCATCTGCTCCTGCCCGAGCATCGACGAGTACCGCGACTGATTCCCCCCGAAGGCACTGCGCCCCGCCAGACGGCGGGGCGCAGCGCATCGCGGAACGCCGCGGCGATCAAAGCGGCGCGCCTCCCTCCGCGTGACCGAAACGCTCACGCAGGCGCTGATCGCGAAATCCCTCCAGCAAACGCGCATAGCGGCGCGGCACCCGGGTCCCGGAGCGGGTCACCAGGTGCAGGGTCTCGTGTTCCACGACGGCCAGATCCAGCTCCTTGACCTGACGCTGCCAGGGCGACGTCTCCAGCACCAGCCGTGACACCACGGTGAACCCCAGCCCCCGCGCAACCGCGTCCAGCACCATGGCCACCTCGTTGGTAAAACCCTGCCGCCGGAACTGGCTCATGGAGCGGAACTCTCCAGGATAGTTGCTGCGCAGCAGCGCCCCGGCGTGGTTGACGCCATCGGAGTAGTTGATGAAGCCAATGCCCATCAGTTCGGCCAGGCTGGTACCGGCAAAGTCCGCCGGCACCACCAGACAGAGCGGCTCCTGGTGCCACAGGGTGCAATCCAGTTCCGCATGGCGCACCGGCTCGGTGATGATGCCCAGATCGTGGCGCCCGGCCAGCACATCGGCAACGATCTCCTGGCTGAAGGCGAAGCTGTAGCTGACCGTGAGCCCGGGATACATCTGCTGCTGGCCGAGGATATAGGGGTAGAACATCAGGCCCACGCTGCCCGGCGAGGCAATTCGGCACTCGCCGGAATCCAGGGCTTCGTCATCCAGGGAGTGGCGGAACTGCTCGTGCTCGGCGAACAGCCGCAGCCCGTAATCGTAGGCGCGACGACCGGCCTCAGTCAGGGAGAAGCGTCGCCCGCGGCGATCCAGCAGCGACTTGCCCAGGTACTGCTCCAGCTTGCGCACGTGCTGACTGACCCCGGGCTGTGTCATCTCCAGGCGCTGGGCAGTGCGGGTGAAGCTGCCGGTCTCGACGAGGGTCACGAAGGTACGAAAATAGAGGGCATTGAACATGGGCATCGCTTGCGAGATCGGACAGGACCGGGTGGCGCCATTCTAGCAGCCCCACCCCCTCGACGCAGCGCTGCGCCCTCACCGCCGGCATGTTAGCATCGCAGCAAGACACACGTTTTGCTCCGCTAGCCTCCGACACGGACGTTTCCTCAATGCCCGATACCGCCGTTCTCATGTCGCCACAGACCGTCTCCAGCACCGTCTCGCCGCTACGCAGCCTCGAGGTGCTCTCCCAGCACGAGGTGAATCGCCTGCGCGACACCTCCAAGAGCGGCCTGCACGACATCCTGCGCCGCTGCGCCCTGGCGGTACTGAGCACCGGCAGCATGACCGACGACAGCATCGAGCTGATGGAGGCCTACAAGGACTTCGATATCGAGGTCCTGCAGCAGGACCGCGGGATCCGTCTCAAGCTCAGCAATGCGCCCGCCGAGGCCTTCGTCGACGGCAAGATGATTCGCGGTATCCGCGAGCATCTCTCCTCGGTGCTGCGCGATATCGTCTACGTCTACAACGAGATTCAGACCCACAAGCGCTTCGACCTCTCCACCGGCGAAGGCACCACCAACGCGGTCTTTCACATCCTGCGCAAGGCCGGCACCCTCAAGCCCGGCCGCGATCCCAGCATGGTGGTGTGCTGGGGCGGGCACTCCATCACTCGCGAGGAGTACGAATACACCAAGGACGTGGGCTACCACCTGGGGCTGCGCGAGCTCGACATCTGCACCGGCTGCGGTCCCGGCGCCATGAAGGGGCCCATGAAGGGCGCCAACGTGGCCCACGCCAAGCAGCGGCGCAGCGAGGGCCGCTACCTGGGGGTTTCCGAGCCCGGCATCATCGCCGCCGAGGCCCCCAACCCGCTGGTCAACGAGCTGGTGGTGATGCCCGACATCGAGAAGCGCCTGGAGGCCTTCGTGCGCGTCGGCCACGGCATCATCGTCTTTCCCGGCGGCGTGGGGACCGCCGAGGAGATTCTCTACCTGCTGGGCATCCTGCTCCACCCCGACAACGCCGACATGGAGATGCCGGTGATCTTCACCGGGCCGGCCAACGCCGCCAACTACTTCCGGCGTATCGACGAGTTTCTGGCCTATACCCTGGGCGACAAGGCCCGCGCCAAGTATCGGATCATCATCGACGATCCGGTCGAGGTGGCACGCACCATGCGCAAGGGCATCGATGCGGTCACCGTCTACCGACGCGATCAGCAGGACGCCTTTCACTTCAACTGGCGCCTGACCATCGCCCGGGACTTCCAGGCGCCTTTCGAGCCGACGCACGACAGCATGGCCGGCCTGGCCCTGCATCGCCAGCAGCCCATCCATGAGCTGGCCGCCAACCTGCGGCGGGCCTTCTCGGGCATCGTGGCGGGCAACGTCAAGGAGCAGGGGATTCGCGCCATCGCCGCCCAGGGCCCCTTTACCCTGCACGCCGAGCCCGAGCTGATGACCCGGCTCGACGACCTGCTCGGCTCCTTCGTCGCCCAGGGCCGGATGAAGCTGCCCGGCAAGGCGTACGAGCCCTGCTATCGGCTGGGGTAGCGCGGGGCATTACGAATGGTGGCTGTGTTGGGTGGCTATCGACTCCGTACGCAACACCGCTGGGAGGCTGCGCCTCCTGTCGCGATCTGAAGATGCTACATTAGAATGTATCGTATGTAGGAGCGCCGGTCCCCGTCGCGACTGGCGCCGCCAGGCGCCCTGGCGGCCCCGGTTAGCTGGCAGCGGTCGGACGCCACCAGAGCCACAGGACGTGCAGCAGCAGGCCCAGGGTGGCGCCGTGGGCGATCAGCAGCTGCCAGCTGATCCAGGCCGTGAACAGCGCATGCCATCCGCCCATCAGGATGGCCCCAGCCACCAGGCAGAGACCGAAGCGGCAAAGCAGCGTCGGCAGGCGCCGCCGCTCCGACGGTTCCAGCATGCGCCAGTGGGCCACTGAGACGGCGGCGACCGCTGCCCCGGCCATCAGGATCAGGGTGAGCCGGTTGTCATCCCCCCCGGCCAGATAGCGCGGCACGGTGGCCATCATCAGCACCACCAGCCCCAGCATGATACTGAGCCGCTCAGCGGTGGGCTGCACCTTCATCAGGCTACCTTCAGCTGCTGGGCATCGATCCAGGCTTCCACCCAGGGCAGCGCCGCGTCATCGGCCATGAAGGTCTCCATCGCATCGACCTCCAACCGCTCGCCCAAACGGCTGGCCCCCAGCCCTTGAAGCATCTCGTCCAGCCGCCGTCCGGCCCCGCAGAAGGTCTCGCCGTAGGAGCTGTCGCCCAGGGCGATGAGACCGTAGCGCAGGCCGGAAAGCGCTGGGCTCTGCTCGTCGAGGGCCCGGGCCAGGGGCACGAAGTTGCCCGGGAAGTCACCGCTGCCGGTGGTAGAGACGCAGAACAGCGCCAGATCCGGCAAGGGATCGACCAGCTCCTCCAGGTTAGGCTGCTCGAGGATCGCCACCTCATAGCCGGCCGATTCGAACAGCGGGCTGACTTGCTCGGCGACATCGAGGGCGCCGCCATACATGGTTCCAACGAAGATTTTCAGCTTTGGCATGTCGTCGTTATACCTGAGTATTTTGATCGGATATTAACATGGCCGGGGCAGGCCCGACAGCATCGCTCTGGGTCGCCCAAGCGCTCCATGCACCTCGCGAAAAGTCCGAGTACAATACTCGGACTTCACCTGATGGAGATGACATGCTGGAAACCTTCGAAGCCTGGATCACCCCGATCATGATCGGCGGGCTGATCCTGTTCATGGGCTTTATCATCTGGGACCTGGCACGCAAGTCCCGCGCCGGAACGTTCGGCACCCTGATGCTGTTCGTGGTGCTCGGCGCCGGCATCCTGGGCTATGTGTTCAAGGTGGTGATCACCTGGCTGATCGAGCGTGGCGGCGGGGTCTAACCCCACCGCCCCGGCACGCGCCCTCCCTTCTACCGGCCCGGCGTGCCAGCCATCGTGCACGATGGCTGGCACGCCCCTCCTGACGCAGCGCCGTTCAGCGCGGCGGCGGGCCGTCGTAGGCCTCGACCTGGCTCTTCAGCTTCTGGCCGGGACGAAAGGTGACCACGCGCCGTGCAGAGATCGGGATCTCCTCGCCGGTCTTCGGATTGCGGCCCGGCCGCTCGCGCTTATCGCGCAGATCGAAGTTGCCGAAACCAGACAGCTTGACCTGCTCGTTCTCGCGCAGGCAGGCCCTGATCTCCTCGAAGAAGGCCTCCACCATCGACTTGGCTTCCCGCTTGGTCAAGCCCAGCTCGGCGTGGAGGTGCTCGGCCAACTCCGCTTTGGTCAACGCGCCCATGTTGTCTCCCTCATGGTGGCGGTCCAGCCCGCCGCCGGCGTTTTTCACTTTCCCCGGCTTCAGCCGCGCAGCTCGGCACCCAAGTGCTGACGCGACTCGGCGACGATGGCATCGACCAACTGATTGATTTCCTCGTCATTCAGCGTGCGCGAAGGATGCTGCCAGGTCAAGCCCAGGGCCACGCTCTTGTGACCCTCCGGCACGCCCTTGCCCTGATAGACATCGAACAGCCGAAGCGCCTCGAGCCACTGACCGGCCTGCGCTTGCACGCAGTCCAGTAGCGCCTGGACCGGCTGCTGCTCGCCCACCAGGAAGGCCAGGTCGCGACGCACCTCGGGGAAGCGCGACAGCGGCGTGAAGGCCGGCAGCCGACCGCGCAGCAGCGCATCCTGGCGTACCTCGAACAGCAGGGCATCGCTCTTGAGCCCGAGGGTCTCCCGCACCCCGGGATGCAGGGCGCCGATCCAGCCCACCTGCTCGCCGCGATAGAGCACCCGCGCGCTCTGTCCGGGATGCAGGGCAGGATGCTCCCCGGGCTCGAAGCGCCAGGCGTCGGGCTCACCGCCCATGGCGATCAGGCTCTCCAGATCGCCCTTGAGGTCGAAGAAGTCCACTCGCGACTTGTCGCCGCTCCAGCCCTCGGGCTCGCGGCTGCCGCACACCAGGGCGCCGACCATGGGAATCTGCTGCAGATCGTCCAGGTCGCCGCGGAAGATCAGCCCGGTCTCGAACAGCCGCACCCGGGTCTGCTGACGGTTGAGGTTGTGCTCCAGCGCCCGCACCAGGCCCGGGAAGAGGCTCGCCCGCATCACCGACAGATCGCTGGAGATCGGGTTGGCCAGCCGCGGCGAGACGGCGTCGGGCAGCAGCGCCTGCTGCAGCTCCGGGGCCACGAAGCTGTAGGTCACCGCTTCCTGGTAGCCCCGGGCCACCAGCTGGCGACGCAGCTGGGAGAGCGGCGTGCGCGCCTCGTGATCCGGGCGAAGCGCCAGGCGGGCCGCGGGACGGCGCACCGGCAGGCGGTTGTAGCCGTGGATACGCGCCACCTCCTCGATGAGGTCCTCTTCGATGGCGATGTCGAAGCGCCAGCTAGGCACCTCCGCCTGCCAGCCCTGCGCCTCAACGCTGACCCGCATGCCCAGCCGCTGCAGGATATCGGTCACCTCATCGGCGGGCAGCGCCTTACTCAACGCCTGCTCGAGCCGCGCCGCGCGCAGGGTCACCCGCCGGGGCGCGGGCAGGTGGGCCTGACTCGCCGCTTCGACCAGCGGCCCCGGCTCGCCGCCGGTGATCGCCAGCAGCAGCGCGGTGGCCCGCTCCACGGCCTCGCGGGTCAGCTGGGGGTCGACGCCGCGCTCGAAGCGGTGGGAGGCATCGGTATGCAGGCCGTAGGTGCGCGCCTGACCGGCCACCGCCAGCTGCGTGAAGAACGCCGATTCCAGGAAGATATCCCGGGTCTCGGCACTGACGCCCGAGTGCTCGCCACCCATCACCCCGGCGATGGCCAGGGGGCCACGCTCATCGGCGATCACCAGGGTATCGTCGCGCAGCTCGATCTCCTGGCCGTCGAGCAACACCAGCCGCTCCCCCCTGCGGGCCAGGCGCACCACTACCGCCCCGTGCAGATTGGCGCGGTCGAAGGCGTGCAGCGGCTGCCCCAGCTCGAGCATCACATAGTTGGTGACATCGACCACCGGGTCGATGGCGCGGATGCCGCTGCGACGCAGCCGCTCCACCATCCACAGCGGCGTGGCGGCGCTGACGTCGACGCCCTTGATCAAGCGGCCGATATAGCGCGGACAGCGCTCGCCATCCTCGACGCGCACCGGGAAGGTCTCGTCGTGGGCGGCGGCCACCGGGGCGATCTCGGGGCCCTGGACCGTCAGCCGGTTGAGCACCCCGACCTCGCGGGCCAGCCCTTTCAGGCTCAGGCAGTCGCCGCGATTGGGGGTCAGGTCCACCTCGATGGTGTGGTCGTCGAGCCCCATCCAGGCACGGAAATCCTCGCCCACGGGAGCGGCAATCGGCAGCTCGAGAATACCGTGGGAGGTCTCCTCCTCCAGGCCCAGCTCCGAAGCCGAGCAGATCATGCCGTGGGACGCCTGACCGCGCAGCTTGGCCTTCTTGATGGCGAAGTCACCGGGCAGCACGGCGCCGACCCGGGCGAAGGGCACCCTCTGCCCCACCGCCACGTTGGGCGCGCCACACACCACCTGGACGGGCTCGCCGGAGCCATCATCGACCCGGCAGACATTGAGCTTGTCGGCATCGGGGTGCTGGGTCTTCTCCAGCACCTCGGCCACCACGACGCCCTCGAAGGCGGCAGCCACCGGCTCCACGGCATCCACTTCCAGCCCCGCCATGGTGATCTGGTCGGCCAGCGCCTGGGCACCCAGCTGCGGCGAGACCCAGTCACGCAGCCACTGTTCGGAAAATTTCATGACAAATCCTGTTTTCTGCCGAAGTTGATGTCGGGCCGCGTGGTCAGGCGAACTGGCGCAGGAAGCGCAGATCGTTGTCGAAGAACAGCCGCAGGTCGTTGACCCCGTAGCGCAGCATGGCCAGGCGTTCGGCCCCCATGCCGAAGGCGAAGCCGGTGTAGCGCTCGGCATTGATGCCCGAGTGGCGGAACACCTCGGGATGCACCATGCCGCAGCCCATCACCTCCAGCCAGCCGCTGTGGGAGCAGACCCGACAGCCCTCGCCGCCGCACATCACGCACTGGATATCCACCTCGGCGGAGGGCTCGGTGAAGGGGAAATAGGAGGGACGGAAGCGCACCGAGAGATCATCGCGCTCGAAGAAGGCGTGGAGGAAATCCTCGATGGTGCCCTTGAGGTCGGCGAAGCTGACGTCCTCGTCCACCAGCAGGCCCTCGATCTGATGGAACATCGGCGTATGGGTCAGATCCGAGTCGCTGCGATAGACGCGACCGGGGCAGACGATGCGAATCGGCGGCGCCTGCTCCTTCATGGTCCGCACCTGGACCGGCGAGGTGTGGGTGCGCAGCAGCCGGGTGGCATCGAAGTAGAAGGTGTCGGCCATGCCCCGCGCCGGATGGTGGGCGGGAATATTGAGCGCCTCGAAGTTGTGGTAGTCGTCCTCGATCTCCGGCCCTACCGCTACCTCGTAGCCGATGCGGGTGAAGAGCCCTTCGATGCGTTCCAATGTGCGGGTCACCGGATGCAGCCCGCCGCTGGGCTGGCCGCGGCCGGGCAGGGTCACGTCGAGACGCTCGGCGGCGAGCCGGGCCTCCAGCGCCGCCCGGGAGATGGACTGACGCCGCGCCTCCAGCTCCTCGGCCAGCGCCTGTTTAGCCTGGTTGATGCGCTCGCCCGCCGCGGGGCGCTCCTTGGCCGGCAGCTTGCCAAGCCCCTTCAGCAGGGCGGTGATCTCGCCCTTCTTGCCGAGATAGCGGACCCGCAGCTCATCGAGGGCCGGCATGCTGTCGGCGGCCTGGATGGCGTGTCGGGCCTCGGCAACCAGTGTGGGAAGGTGGTCCATCCGTTGCGCTCCGAAAATAAGTCAGCCTGGGACAAAAAAACGATTCATCGCAGACTTGCGTGAACTTGCCCTGTGGGAGGGAGCTTTAGCTCGCGAAGTAGCGCGCAGCGCTACCCAAAGGGCGCCTGCGGCGCCTTCGCCCGGCAGAGCCGGCCTCCCACCATAAAACCTGCCAAACATGTTCACGCTAAAGTACGAAGAACCAAAAAAAACAGGGGAAGAGCGGCTGCTCTTCCCCTGCGACAGGATGGCGACTGAGTGGACCGGCCAACCGCGCCGGCCCGTCACCATCGGCCGATGTCACTTACTGGGCAGCCTTGGCCTTCTCGACGATGGCGGCAAAAGCGGCCTTCTCGTTCACGGCCAGATCGGCCAGCACCTTGCGATCGATCTCGATCCCAGCCTTTTTCAGGCCGCCGACGAAGCGGCTGTAGGACAGGCCGTGCTGACGGGCACCGGCGTTGATCCGCTGGATCCACAGGGCGCGGAACTGGCGCTTGCGCTGACGGCGGTCGCGATAGGCATACTGGCCGGCCTTGATGACGGCCTGCTTGGCGACGCGGAAGACGCGCGAACGGGCACCGTAGTAGCCCTTGGCCTGCTTCAGAATCTTCTTGTGACGACGACGAGCGACGACACCACGCTTGACACGAGTCATGGCATTCTCCTGACGTTAAAGTTGGTCGACCAGCGGCTTAGAGGTTGGGCAGCATGCGCTGCACCAGGGCCTTGTCGGCGTCGTGGATCTGCTTCATCCCGCGCAGCTGACGCTTCCGCTTGGTGGACTTCTTGGTCAGGATGTGGCTACGAAAGGACTGCTTGTGCTTGAAGCCGTTACCTGTCTTCTTGAAGCGCTTGGCAGCGCCGCTGTTGGTCTTGATTTTCGGCATGAGGAAAACTCCGCTCGAGGTTTTTCAGAAAATCCGGGGCCGATGGCCGACGCTTGCGCCGGCCACCCGTTGGACAGGCCTTCGGATCACTTCTTCTTGGGGGCAATGATCATGATCATCTGGCGCCCTTCCATCTTGGGGAAGGACTCCACGGTCCCGATCTCCTCGAGATCCGCGGCGATCCGCTCCATCAGCTTGCGGCCGATGTCCTGGTGCGCCATTTCACGGCCGCGAAACCGCAGCGTGACCTTGCCCTTGTCGCCACCTTCGAGGAAACGCGTCAGGTTTTTCAGCTTGACCTGATAGTCGCCCTCGTCGGTGCCAGGCCGGAACTTGACTTCCTTAACCTGAATTTGCTTCGTCTTCTTCTTCTGAGCCGCTTTCTGCTTCTTCTGCTCGAAGACGAATTTGCCGTAATCCATGATCTTGCAAACGATCGGATCGGCATTGGAAATCTGCACGAGATCCATTCCGGCCGCTTCGGCGCGCTCCAGTGCTTCACTGGTGGGCACGATGCCCAGCTGCTCGCCGTCGCTGTCGATCAGGCGAACCTGATCCTCGGTAATGCGCTCGTTCATCGGGGGGCGCTTATCCTGGACGCGCCCTCTTGGGTTGCTTCGCTTGATGGTTCCGTCTCCACTTTAGCCTTGGAAGATGTCGCTACTGCCGCTCGGCCTGAATCCGGTCGACGAAGGCATCCACGGTCATGGTACCCAGATTGTCGCCGGTACGGGTCCGCACTGCCACCGAATCGGCTTCGACTTCCTTATCTCCCACCACCAGGAGATAGGGGACCTTCTGCAACGTATGCTCGCGGATTTTAAAGCCGATCTTCTCGTTCCTCAAGTCCGCCTTGACGCGAAGGCCAACTTTCTGCAAACGCTGCTCCAGTTTCAGGGCAAAGTCGCGCTGCGCATCGGTGATGGTCAGCACCACCGCCTGCTCGGGGGCCAGCCACAGCGGCATGGCGCCGGCATAGTGCTCGATGAGGATGCCGAGGAAGCGCTCGAAGGAGCCGAGGATCGCCCGGTGCAGCATCACCGGGGTCTTGCGCGCCCCGTCCTCGTCCACGTACTGCGCCCCTAGACGACCAGGCAGGTTGAAATCGAGCTGCAGCGTACCGCACTGCCAGACCCGGTTGAGGCAGTCGCGCAGGGAGAACTCGATCTTGGGCCCGTAGAAGGCGCCCTCGCCCGGCTGCAGCTCCCAGTCGAGATCGATGGCATTGAGCGCCGCCTCGAGCCCCGCCTCGGCGCGATCCCAGAGCGCCGGCTCGCCCAGGAAGTCGTCCGGCCGGGTCGAGAGCTTGAGCTCCACGTCCTCGAAGCCCATCTCCCGGTAGACCTGCAGGGTCAGCCGAATGAAGGCCTCCGCCTCGGCCTGGATCTGCCCCTCGGTGCAGAAGATATGCGCATCGTCCTGGGTAAAGCTGCGCACCCGCATCAGCCCGTGCAGGGCCCCGGAGGGCTCGTTGCGATGACAGCTGCCGAACTCGGCCAGGCGCAGCGGCAGGTCACGGTAGCTTTTCAAGCCCTGGTTGAACACCTGCACGTGACAGGGGCAGTTCATGGGCTTGATGGCATACTCGCGCTTCTCGGACTCCGTAATGAACATCAGCTCGCTGTAGTGGCCCCAGTGGCCGGACTTCTTCCACAGCGACAGGTCCACCACCTGGGGGGTCTTGATCTCCTGGTAGCCGTGCTCGATCTGCACGCGGCGCATGTACTGCTCCAGCGCCTGGTACATGGTCCAGCCGTTGGGGTGCCAGAACACCATGCCCGGCGCCTCCTCCTGCAGATGGAAGAGGTTCATGCGCTTGGCCAGTTTGCGATGATCGCGCTTCTCCGCCTCCTCGAGCCGCTTGAGATAGCCCTTGAGCTGCTTCTTGTCGCCCCAGGCGGTACCGTAGATGCGGGTCAGCATCGGCTTGGAGGCGTCGCCCCGCCAGTAGGCGCCGGCCAGCTTGGTGAGCTTGAAGGCCTTGAGGTGCCGGGTATTGGGCACGTGGGGGCCCCGGCACATATCGGTATACTCATCGTGATGGTAGAGGCGGATGGTCTCGCCCTCGGGGATCTCGCGGACGATCTCCTCCTTGTAGGGCTCGTTGCGGTGCAGGAAGGTCAGCATCGCCTTGTCCCGGTCGACGTACTCACGCACCACGTCGTACTCGGTGTCGATGAGCGCCTTCATGCGCTTCTCGATCGCCTCCAGATCCTCCGGGGTGATCGACTCGCCGAAATCGATATCGTAGTAGAAGCCATCGTCGATCACCGGCCCGATGGCCATCTTGGCCTCGGGGTAGAGCTGTTTCACCGCATGACCGATCAGGTGGGCACAGGAGTGGCGGATGACCTCCAGGCCTTCCGGGTCGCGGGCGGTGATGATGGCGACGTCGGCGTCATGGTCGATGACGTCCGCGGCGTCCACCAGCTCGCCGTCGATGCGGCCGGCCACGCAGGCCTTGGCAAGACCGGGCCCGATGGATTCGGCCAGCTGCATCACGGAAAGGGGTTCGTCGAAGGATCTCTGACTGCCGTCCGGCAGGGTCACGATGGGCATTGAAGTGTCCTTTGCACAGTGGTGATCCATACCAAGGATCACATGGCGCGATTGATGGCGTGAATCAGGTACAGAACTGGCGCGTGAAGGCGAGGCCCGCCCACTACTCTGGACGATACGGGTGCGGCAACGCCGCCCCGCCGCGCGTCACGGCAGCCGCCTAGCAGCCTGTCGGATTTGACCGATCGTCGCGAGAAAGCCGGATTTCGAGACAAGTTTATCGAGCTGATGAGGCGAATAGCGCGCTATTTAACGAATCAGAACGATGAAATTGGCCGAAAGCCCGGCTTTTGTAGCAGATCAGCGTTAAGTCCGACAGGCTGCTAGCCTAACAAAGCCGCGCCACTCCCGCCACGTTCGCACACGCAGCAGGGGCACCCGAAGGTGCCCCTGAGGTGCTCGGTCCGCTCGGCGGACCCTGGAACGCGATACGCGGATCAGTCCCAGTTGAGGATTTCCACGCGACGGTTCTGCGCGCGACCCTCGTCGGTCTCGTTGGTGGCGACCGGACGCGCTTCGCCGTAGCCCCGGGTCATCATGCGCGACTCGTCGATCCCCTGGGAGACCAGGTACGCCCTGACGGAGTCGGCACGACGCTGGGAAAGGCCTTCGTTGTACTGCGGCGAGCCGATGGAGTCGGTGTGGCCCTCGATGCGCACGCGCACCTCGGGATTCTCGCGCAGCGTGTCGGCGACGCCGTCCAGTATCGGGCGCGCCTCGGGCCGCAGCTTGGCGGAGTCGAAGGCAAAGGTCACCGCGCTATCGAGCACCACCGGTTCGAAGGCGGGCGGGGGCGGCGGCTCCGGCATCGGCTCGGGCTCCGGCTCGGCCACCGGCTCAGGGGTGCGGTCGGCACACAGCATGGCGCCGATACCCGCGCCCACGGTACCACCGCGCGCGGCGTTGCGCTCTTCATCGGAGCTGCCGCTGGTGGCATAGCCGATGCTGCCACCGATCAGGCCGCCGGCGATACCGCAGACTACCGGCTGCTGGTACCAGGGACGGTCGGAGGAGGGTTCGGTCGTCGGGGTCGCACAGCCGGACAGGCCAATAGCCAGTGCAGAACCCAACAGCAAGCCAGTCGTAGATCTTTTCATACAAGACTCCTTCTTGATTCGTTCTCGAGCAATCCGCTGACGAGGACCCCGAAAGTTCCGGGCATTCTTCGGCCCGGCGAGTGAAGTGTAGGCGTTATTCGCCGCCGCTCAAAGCATTACCGGACAACAGTCAGTCCACGGAACGCCACTCGGAGACGGGCCCCGAGAGGATGCCGGAAGGCAAAAAACGATACAACCTCAACAAGGAGTACAAGTCCAGAAAGATCCGCGCGTGGGGAAGGTGCCGCTCCCCCCGAGCCAGGGAAGGCTAGTGCAGGCTATCGGGCCAGCCGCGCCGAAACTCCAGCACGGCACGGGCGGCATCGAGCACCGGCTGGCGCAGCTCCGCCTCTACCTCGAGCCGCTCGCGATCCTCGCGCATTCGCTCACGCGGGGTCAGCGCCTTGCGCGCCGAGTGGGTGTGAAGATGCCGAGTGCGGGCATGAACGTCGCCGAATGGCTGGAAATCGGGGCGCTCGCTCAGGCGCGGATCGAGTATTTCCAGCAGCACCTTGATCCGCCACGATCCCTCGGTAATATCAACCTGCTCCTGAAGCAGAGCGGCGGCCACCATTTCGAGATTTTCCAGGCAGTTCTCATGGGCTCGGCGCAGCTCGTCCTGCCGCCAGGCGTCGCGGCGCCGAACTTCCTGCCACAGGGTATAGGCATAGGCACCCAGGCCGGCAATGATGGCCAGGCCCAGCGCCAGCAGGATCAGGGCGGTCGTCGTCGTCATGGGCACGTCCAGACTGTCAGAGGATGGGGGAAGGGATTGTACCGCAAGCGGCCCCGCCGCATCGACGCTCAGCGCCTACCGGCGTCGGGGGTCGCCATAAGCGAGCGGTCGGCAACCGCCACGAAGGCGCCATTGAATAGGCTGTTCGCCGCGTTGTAGCGCAAGGGGCGTCCCGTGGAGAGGGAGATCACCGCCCCGCCGGCCCCCTCCAGCACCCCCTGCCCGGCTGCAGTGTCCCATTCGCAGGTGGGACCAAAGCGCGGGTAGAAGTCGGCCTGCCCCTCGGCAATACGGCAGAACTTCACCGAACTGCCACAGCGCCTCAGGCTCGCCTCAGGGTAGCCGGCCAGCCACTCTCGGGTCGCCTCGTCCAGGTGGGACCGACTCGCGAGGATTCTCGGCGGCCGCTCGGGGCGCACCGCAATGGGCGTGCGAGTGCCGCCGACCCAGTGCCAGGCGCCAAGGCCGGCAGCGCCCGCCCAGCTCTCCCCCAGTGCCGGCGCATGTACCAGCCCCAGGCGCACCGCGCCTTCCTCCACCAGCGCCACGTTGACCGTGTAGTCGTCATAGCCGTCGACGAACTCGCGGGTGCCGTCCAGGGGATCCACCAGCCAGTAGCAGCGCCATCGGCGGCGCTCGCTCCAGGCAATCGCGGCCTGTTCTTCCGAGAGCAGTGGAACGTCGAGAAGCGCCGGGAGCCCATCGGCCAGGCAGCGGTGGGCGGCGAGGTCGGCCTCGGTCACCGGGCTGCCGTCGGCCTTGCGGTGTGTATGCCACCCCTGCCGACGCACCGCCAGGATGGCATCGCCGGCGCGCTCGCAAAGGGTGCGCAGCGCCTCGCAATCCGGCAGCACGGTCGCGCTCGAAGGAACGCTCACAGCGCCCAGGCACCGGCGTAATGATCGAGCAGCAGCACGCCGAACACCCCGAGGATATAGCGGATCGAAAACCAGAAGGCGGCGAGAGGCGCCCGCGGGTCGCGCCCGCGCCACACCTTCCAGTTCCAGAACATGAAGCGCGCATTGAGGGCCATGACCCCCACCAGGTAGACCACGCCGCTCATGCCGATGACGAAGGGCATCAGCGTGACCGCCACGGTCAGCCAGCCGTAGAGCCACACCTGCAGGCGGGTAAAGGCCTCGCCGTGAGTGACCGGCAGCATCGGCACCCCGGCCCGGGCGTACTCGTCACGCTTGTGAATCGCCAGGGCCCAGAAGTGCGGCGGCGTCCAGGCGAAGACGATCAGCATCAGCAGCAGCGGCTCAGGCCCGAGCTGGCCGGTGACCGCCGTCCAGCCGAGCAGCGGCGGCGCAGCACCGGCCACCCCGCCGATCACGATATTCTGGGGCGTGGCGCGCTTGAGAAAGGCGGTGTAGATCAGCGCGTAGCCGATCAGTGACCCCAGCGTCAGCCAGGCCGTCAGCGCATTGACCTGCCACATCAGCAGGGCAATACCGGCGATCGACAGCAGCGTGGCCCAGGCCAGCGCCAGCGGCGTGGGCATGCGCTGGCTGGCCAGCGGACGACGGGCCGTGCGCAGCATCAGCGCATCGAGGCGGCGGTCCACCACATGATTGAAGGCGGCCGCACCGCCGGCCGCCAGCCCAATGCCCGCCAGGCCGAAGACCACCGTGGCCGGGGATGGCAGTAGCGGCGTGGCCAGCGCCATGCCCACCAGGGCACAGACCAGCATCACCACCACGACCCGAGGCTTGCACAGCGTCAGCAGGTCCTGCCAGGACCAGTCGGCCATCATCTGATCCCCCAGCAGCATCAGTGCGCGTTTCGGCTGATCCCGTTTCCATACCGCATTAGCCATGCGCCCACTCCTTATCCGCTTCTGTTGTACCGGTTTCCACACCAATGCCGGACTCTCGCCACTGCCACACGGCAAGCGCCAGCAGCAGCACCAGGGCCACGGCACCGGCGGTATGCAGCAGCGCCAGCCACAGCGGCAGCCACAGCAGCACATTGCCGACGCCGAGCCCGAACTGCAGGCCATAGACGGCCATCAGCCCACCCAGCCAGGGCCGCAGCCGCGCCTCGCGCCAATAGCGCACCGCCAGCGCCAGCAGCGCCAGGCCGAGCGCCACCGCGCCCAGCCGGTGCCCCTGGTGAATAGCGACGCGGGCATCATGGTGAAGCTGGCCATGCAGATAGTTGGGGCCAACGGTCTGGGTCAGATGGAAGCCCTCGCTCCAGTCCATGGCCGGCCACCACTGGCCGTTGCAGGTGGGAAAGCCCTGACAGGCGATCCCCGCATAGTTGCTCGACACCCAGCCGCCCAGCGCCAGCTGGAGGAGGAGCAGCAGCATGGCGAGCCCCCACAGCGGGGTCAGGCGACGCCGCGGCGCACGGCCGTCGTCACCGGCGGCGAACCGGCGCAGCCGAAGGTGCAGCCACAGGAATAGCAGCAGCACGGCAAGCCCGCCCAGCAGGTGCAGGGTCACCACCTGGGGCCACAGCTTCAGGGTCACCGTGAAGGCCCCGAAGGCGCCCTGCAGCAGGATCACGACAAGCAGCGCCATGCTCACCCCCCAGGGGTAGCCGGGCCGGTGCCGCAGCCTCGCCCCCAGGGCCAGCAGGGCGATGACCAGCAGCCCCAGGGCCGAGGCCACGTAGCGGTGGATCATCTCGACCCACGCCTTGAAGACCTCCAGGGGCGCGTCGGGGCTGTGCGCCATGGCCCGCTCGGCGTCTGGCACCACCAGCCGGCCGTAGCAGCCGGGCCAGTCGGGACAGCCAAGGCCGGCATCCACCAGCCGGGTCCAGACCCCCACCAGGATGACCACGCTGGTAAAGACCACTCCGATCAAGCTCAGGGTGAGCAGCAGCCGCAGGCGCGCCGCGAACGCCTCTCCCATCGATTCACGGCCCCCTGCCGTCGACGCTATCCGCATTGTCTTTTCCTTGTCAGATCCGCCCGGTCACGTCTCTCGCTCTCAGCTTGCCCCTCGACTCCGTTCAAGCACAACTGCCGCGATCAACGCTGGCTGACCTGGCGCTCTCGCTGGGCACGGCTCTCCGGATTCACGCGCAGCAGATGATTGATGTCGTCCAGCACATCACGCGCCGCCACCCCAGGCGGATAGGTCAGCAGCGCCTCACCACCCGGCGCCAGCAGCCAGGCACGCCCCGGCGACTGCCACTCGGGCGGCTGACCGCGCCAGTTCGCTTGCCACTCTCCCGGCAGCACCTCGCCGCTGCCGCCGATCCGCAGGCGCCCCAGCCGCGGCGCCTCACGCCCCAGGGCGCGGTGCAGGCGCCACCACTGGTCGGCAAGTGCGGCACAGTCGTGGGAACAGTCGAAGGCCAGCAGCCAGACATCCGCCTCGCCCGCGTCACCGAGCTCGGCGAGCGGCCAGTGGGCAAGTGACGGAATCGCCGGGGCGAGCTCGCCGTGGGCGGTACGCTGCTCGGGAATGCCGATGCGCCACTGCAGCATGGCCCAGGCGGTCGTCAGCGGCAGCGCGAAGATGGCGATCAATGCGATCAGCTTCAGCCGCTGATGGCGAGGGTTCAGGGGGCGACGGGGTCTCATGGCTTGCTGGGGCACGCGGGATTCTCCTCGGAACAGACAAGACGGCGGCTCTCCCGGCGGTCGCGGGCCAGGCGGCGCCCGCCGATCACCATGACCGCCAGAGCGGCCAGGGCGAGCCCCCACCACTGTACGGCATAGCCCAGATGGCGACTGGGCGGCATCACGCTGGGCTGCCACCACGCCTCGAGCCGGCCGGGCCCGCTTTCCTGATGCAGCCAGCCGGCATGGGCGAAGTCGCCCAGCTCGCTCCAGGCCAAGGGGTCGATCTGCTGCAGGCGCCGACCTTCGCGATTGGGCCCATACAGGGGCCCAGCATCCCCAGCGGGCTGCCAGTGTCCCTGCAGGGTGACGCGACCCTCCGGAGTGGCCACGCTGGGCATGTCGCGCGTCGCCCCGGTCTCCAGGAAGCCGCGCTGGATCAGCCACAGGCGTCCGTCATCGGTGCGTAGCGGCGTCAGCGCGGCCACGCCCAGGCGGCCGTCGAGGATCCGGTTATCCAGAAACAGGGTCTCGTCGCCCAGGAGTTCACCGCTCAGGATCAGGCTGGCCCCGTTGGGCGGCGACTCGGTGGGAGCCTCCAGGGTGGGCGCGCGCTCCAGGGCGGCAAGATACTCGCGCTTGTCCTCGGCCCGCTCCCACTGCCATAGTCCCAGAGCGAGGCCGAGCGCCACCAGCAGCGACCAGAGGGCACACCAGAGCCCCAGTCGCCAGCCCGGCAGGCCGCTGGCCGCCCTTCGACCCTCCCCTGACACCTGACCTTTCATGGAGTGTGCCATGCTCTTGAAGACCCTGATCGCCGTGGTATTCCTGGCCATGGTGGCCAGCCTCGCTGCTGGCGCCGGCTTTCTGCTGCGTGACGGCACCCAGTCCCGCCGCCTGCTGACCTCCTTGAAAATTCGCGTGGGCCTGGCGGCACTGCTGATTGCCCTGCTTTTCTACGGTTTCTTCTTCGGCAGCCTGGGCGGCTAGCCCCGCCGGCCTTGACAGACCAGCTCGGGCTGTTCGCGGCCGGCGCCTCAGAACACGTAGACGAAGAGGAACAGGCCGATCCACACCACGTCGACGAAGTGCCAGTACCAGCAGGAGGCCTCGAAACCGAAGTGGTCCTCTCGCGTAAAGTGCTGGCGAATCACGCGCACCAGCATCACCGCCAGGATAATGGTGCCGACGATGACGTGAACCCCGTGAAACCCGGTGAGGATAAAGAAGGTGGCACCGTAGATGCCCGCCTCCAGCGTGATGCCGTAGTGGGCGTAGGCCTCGTAGTACTCCACGCCCTGAATGACGATGAAACAGAGCCCCAGCAGCACCGTGCCCGCCAGCCAGTTGCGACAGACGCGCCGGTGCCCCTCCTTCAGGGCCTCGTGGGCCACGGTCAAGGTGATGCTCGAGGAGACCAGGATCAGGGTGTTGACCAGGGGCAGATGCCAGGGGCTGAAGACCTGCGCCGGCCCCGGCACCGAAGGGTCGGGCGGGCTGAGCAGCGGCCAGTGGGCAGTGAACTCCGGCCACAGCAGGGCGCTGATGCCCTTCTCCCCTTCACCGCCCAGCCAGGGCAAGGCGAAGGTACGCACGTAGAAGAGCGCACCGAAGAAGGCCGCGAAGAACATCACCTCGGAGAAGATGAACCAGCCCATCCCCCAGCGAAAGGAGCGGTCCATCTGGCTGTCATAGAGACCGCTGCGCGACTCGTGCACCACGTCGCGAAACCATAGCGCCATGACGGCCACCACCGCCACCATGCCGGCCAGCATGATCAGGCTGCCGCGATCGTAGACCAGCACCATGCCGAGCCCCACCATCATGACGCCGAGTGCCACCGAGCCGAGCACCGGCCACTTGCTGGTAGCTGGAACGTAGTAGCTGCCGCTCATGCCTCATCTCCTTCCAGTCCTTCCAGGGCCTTGGCGCTCGCCTGAAGCGTTGGCTCGCCTCTCTCCACCGGGTAGAGGGTGTACACCAGGGTCACGGTATTGACGTCTGCGGGCAGGTCGCGGCTGAGCTGGAACACCAGCGGCAGCTCGAGCCGCTCACCGGCCTCCAGGCGCTGCTCCTCGAAGCAGAAGCAGCTGGCCTTGCGAAGGTGCGGCGAGGCCCGTGACGGCGAGACGCTGGGCACCGCGCGCCCCCAGCTCTCACCGTTGCTCCGGTTATTGAACGAGAAATTGACCTCGGTGGACTGCCCCGGATGCACGCGGACCTGCCGGGTCTCTACATCCAGCCGCCAGGGCAGCCCAGAACCACTTCGCGTTACGAACTGCACGGTAACGTAGCGCGACTGATCCACCTCCTCCTTGACCAGCGCCTGGGCCGAGGTATTCACCTTGCCGTTGATGCCCGTGACCTCGCAAAACACGTCATAGAGCGGCACCAGCGCAAAGGCGAAGGCAAACATCCCGACCAGGGCGGCCACGCTGCGCCATACCGTGCGGCGTATGCCCCGCTGCGCTTCTTGATCCATGTCGCTGCGTTTCATATCGCATCCTCCTGCTCACAGCCCCGGCATCAGTGCTCCGGCCGGCGGTAGGTGGGCGGCGTTTCGAACGTATGCAGCGGCGCCGGGCTCGGCACGGTCCACTCCAGGTCCTCGGCGTAGTCCCAGGCCTGGGCCGGGGCCTTTTTGCCCCCGCGCACGCAGAGGATCACCACCGCGACGAACAGCAGCTGGGAGAAGCCGAACAGGAAGGCGCCCAGGCTCGACACCAGGTTGAAATCGGCGAACTGCAGGGCGTAGTCGGGAATCCGCCGCGGCATACCGGCCAGCCCGGAGAAGTGCATCGGGAAGAAGGTCAGGTTGACCCCGATCACCGACAGCCAGAAGTGCCACTGGGCGAGGCGCTCATGGGGATAGTGGCCGGTCCACTTGGGCAGCCAGTAGTAGACCCCCGCCATGATCGCGAACACCGCCCCCGGGACCAGCACGTAGTGGAAGTGTGCCACCACGAAATAGGTATCGTGATACTGGAAATCGGCCGGGGCGATGGCCAGCATCAGCCCCGAGAAGCCGCCGATGGTGAACAGCACCACGAAGGCCAGGGCGAACAGCATCGGCGGCTCGAAGCTGATCGAGCCGCGAAACAGGGTGGTGATCCAGTTGAAGACCTTCACCCCGGTGGGCACCGCGATCAGCATGGTGGCGTACATGAAGAACAGCGTGGCGGCCAGCGGCAGCCCCACCACGAACATGTGGTGCGCCCACACCAGAAACGACAGCACGGCAATGGCCGCGGTTGCGTAGACCATGGAGGCGTAGCCGAACAGCGGCTTGCGGGCGAAGGTCGGAATGATCGCCGAGACGATGCCGAAGGCCGGCAGGATCATGATGTACACCTCGGGATGCCCGAAGAACCAGAACAGGTGCTGGAACAGCACCGGGTCGCCGCCACCGGAGGCATCGAAGAAGCTGGTGCCGAAGTTGATGTCCATGAGCATCATGGTGATCACCCCGGCCAGCACCGGCATCACTGCGATCAGCAGGAAGGCGGTGATCAGCCAAGTCCAGACGAACAGCGGCATGTCCATCATGCGCATGCCCGGGGCGCGCATGTTGAGAATGGTGGCAATGATGTTGATCGCGCCCAGGATCGAACTGATCCCGGCGATGTGCAGCGCCAGGATGAAGAAGGTCGTCGAGGGTGGCCCATAGGTGGTGGAAAGCGGCGCGTAGAAGGTCCACCCGAAGTTGGGCCCGCCGCCGGGCATGAACATCGTCGCCAGCAGCAGGGTGAAGGCCACCGGCAGCAACCAGAAGCTGAAGTTGTTGAGCCGCGGCAGCGCCATGTCCGGCGCGCCGATCTGCAGCGGGATCATCCAGTTGGCCAGGCCGGTGAAGGCCGGCATCACCGCCGCGAAGACCATGATCAGCCCATGCATGGTGGTCATCTGGTTGAAGAACTCCGGCTGGATCAGCTGCATGCCGGGCTGGAACAGCTCGGCGCGCACCACCAGCGCGAAGATGCCGCCGATGAAGAACATCACCAGCGAGAAGATCAGATAGAGGCTGCCGATCTCCTTGTGATTGGTGGTCAGCAGCCAGCGCATGATGCCCTTGGGCGGCGCCTCGTGGGCGTGCCCTCCGGCGGCGGCAGTCGGACTGCTGTGCTCCAGGGACGGCTGAGGAGGTACCTTAGGGGCCATCGGAAGTCTCCCATCTCATTGTTCTGTGTCTGTCCTGGTGATCTCGACCCTGGCCGCGTCAGCGTCCCAGCATGTCGGCAATCTGCGAGGGCTGGATCTCGTCATCGGCATCGTTGCCCCAGGCGTTGCGGGTATAGGTGATCACCGCTGCCAGCTCGACCGGATTGAGCGTGCTGCGAAAGGCCGGCATGGCGGTGCCGGACACGCCGTTGATGATGGTGTCAACGTGCCAGTCGAAGTCGTCGAGCATACGCTGGTTGCCCGCCAGGGCCGGGAAGGCCGGCGGCGAGCCCTCGCCCTCCGCCTGGTGGCATGTCGCGCAGATGGCGGCATAGACGCCCTCGCCGCGCTCCATCAGCTCCTCGCGCTCCCAGTCACGATCCACCCCCAGCGCCTCCTCGGCGGCGGCCTCCTGACGCTCGGCCAGCCAGGCGTCGAAATCGTCTTCCTCCATGGCATGCACCACGATGGGCATGAAGGCATGCCCCACACCGCACAGCTCCGCACACTGCCCGCGGTAGATCCCCGGCTCGTTGATGCGCACCCAGTTCTCGTTGATGAAACCCGGAATGGTGTCCTGCTTGACGGCGAACTCCGGCACCCACCAGGAGTGGATCACGTCATCGGCGGTGAACAGAAAGCGCACCTTGCGATTGATCGGCAGCACCAGCGGCTCATCGACTTCCAGCAGGTAGTTCTCGCCAAACGCCTCATCGCGGCGAATCTGGGCGCGAGGCGTGCTGAGGTTGGACGTGAAGGCGACATCCTCGCCGAGATACTCATAGCGCCAGCGGAACTGCTGGCCGGTCACCATGACATCGAGCTCGGCATCGGAGGCATCATAGATTGTCTTGAGCGTCGCCGTTGCCGGAATCGCCATCCCGATCAGGATCAGCATCGGAATCGCCGTCCAGATCACCTCTACGGTGGTATTCTCGTGGAAGTTGGCGGCCTTGGCGCCCTTGGAGTGGCGATAACGAAACAGCGAGTAGAACATCACCCCGAACACGATCACGCCGATGACCACGCAGATCCAGAAGATGGTCATGTGCAGGGTGTAGATCTCACTGCTGAGGTCGGTAACCCCCACCGGCATATTCCAGCCGCTGGCCAAGGCCAGCGGGCTGGTGCCAAGCAGGCTTAGCCCTCCCGCCATCCGGACGAGCAGAGTGCGCATTGACGCCTCCCGTTCTTGTCATTGTCTTGATCAGCGGCCGGCCGAGGTCAGGGTTGGCGCGTCCGTTGGCTGAACGGAACATTAGCCGCTGCTTGGAAAAAGTATAGAAGGGGTTATCGACTCCTTGGGGAGGGAGACGGCAGGCTGGCTAACGGAGCAATCAACGCAGCCACCCCCGGCAGCGAGCCTAGGCGCTGCCTAAGAAGCCGGCGAGGCCGCCAGGCTTCAGGCCCGACCTCAGCGCGCTACCAGGATGGCGATGGCGGCTATCACCGCCACCAGCCCCGCAGCCAACAGCAGCCCCACCAGAATGAAGGCGACCGGGCTGCCCTGCTCGAAGTCCTCACGGCGCCGCTGCTCCTTTTGCACCCCGAAGAAGGCCGCCAGCACCGATTTGACCACTCGCCACATCGCCAAGCCCCACGTTACGCCATAGAGCCATCAGCATGGCACAGCCCGCCTCGGCAGGGAAAACTACCGCATATTGATGTGCATCAACGGCATGGATTTCCACGCGCCGGGCGGGCCGCCCGACACACCGGCTGACCTATACTGTAAGTGGATACACACCCCTTGATCGCCACCCTGACACAGGAGGCACAGGAGCTCGACATGACCAACAGCAAACCCGACACCGGCAACGCTCCCGCACTCGACGCGGCCAACCCGATGATGGAGTGGTGGACCCAGCAGTGGCTGCAGGGTGTTAATCCCATGACCCGGATGCAGCTGGCCTGGATGGCGAGCTTTTCCGAGGTGATGCATCAGGAGGCCCGATTTCTGAAGGCGATGGCCGAGGCCAGCGAGCGCCTGGCCGACTGCTACGACACCCACGGCGATGACCCTGAAAAGCTCCGCGATTGCTACCATGACATCGCCAAGGAGATGGCCGACCACCACATGAAGCGGATGCAGCACGTGGCCAACCTGCCCAACGACTTCCGCCAGCGCATCTGGGAGGAGATCTGACGCCCCCTCCCCTGGCAGCCGGGCGGCGCCGACCTCGGTGCCGCTTTTCTGACCTCTCAGTTCAGCCCGAACAGCCTGACCAAAAGCGGCAGCACAAAGGCCGTCAAGAGCCCCGTCAACCCCATCGCCAGCCCCGAGAAGGCGCCGGCCACCGCCCCGATGCGGGCGAAAGCGTGGGCGGTGCCGAAGCCGTGGGCGGAGAGCCCCAGGGCAAAGCCCTGCACCGCGGGATCACGGATGCGCAGCAGGCGGAAGATCCCCGGCCCCAGCGCACAGCCGATGGAGCCGGTCAGCAGCACCAGCCCCGCCGCCAGCGAGGGAATGCCGCCGATCTGCTCGGCGATGCCCATGGCGATGGGCGAGGTGACCGAGCGCGGCGCCAGGCTCAGCAGCGTCTCCGGCTGGGCGCGCAGCACCAGGGCCAGGCCCAGGGTGGAGCCGACCGCCGTGACGATGCCCAGGACACAGGCCAGCAGCAGCGGCCAGAGCAGGCGACGAATGCGCTCACGATGATCGAACAGCGGAATGGCCAGCGCCACCGTGGCCGGCCCCAGCAGGAAATGGATGAACTGGGCGCCCTCGAAGTAGGTGGCATAGTCCATGTCCACCAGCAGCAGAAAACCGATCAGCAGCGCGATCGATAGGGTCACCGGGTGCACCAGCGGCGTGCCGCCCAGCATCCGGTTGATCCGCACCGCCAGGGCGAAGGCCAGCAGGGTGACCAGCAGCGAGAGCAGCGGGTGGCCGGAGAGGTAGACCCACAGCTGGTCCAGCGGCACCACGGTCATGACACGTCATCCCGGGCCGCACGGCGCCGCAGACGATCGAGCACCCAGGCGGTGACCGCCAGGGTCACCGCCGTGGAGACCACCAGGGTCGCCAGGATGGCCACCAGGTCCGTGCCGATCAGCCGAGCATGCACCATCAGCCCCACCCCGGCCGGTACGAACAGCAGCGTCAGATAGCGCAGCAGCCCCTCGCCGGTCAGCCGCAGGCTGTCCGGCACGCGCCCCAGCACCACCAGCCCCGCCAGCAGCAGCACCATGCCCAGCACCGGGCCCGGAATCGGCAGCGCCAGCCCCCGGGCCAGCAGCTCCCCGGCAAACTGGCAGGCCAGCAGGACACTCATTCCCATGATCAACGGCATGACGGCTCTCCTCGTCGGCGATCATCAGTTCGGCTTGTGGGCCTCATCCTCGGAGACCGGCACCGGCTCGGTACCGGCATTGTCGAGATCGGCCCAGGGCTCGCGCGGCGCTTCGACCCGCTCGCCGGTCCGCGCCGCAAAGCGCTCGCGATGCAGCGCCTTGAGCAGCCCGGCGATCATCAGCATGATCACCACCGAGAAGGGCAGCGCGGCCATGATCACGGCCGCCTGCAGGGTCTCCAGACCGCCGGCCATCAGCAGTACGGCGGTCAACAGCCCGAGCAGGCCGCCCCACAGCAAGCGATGGGCGGTGGGCGGCTCCGGATCGCCGCCGGCCAGAATCGTATTGATCACCAGCGTGCCCGCGTTGGCCGAGGTGATCAGATAGGTGCCGATCAGCACCACCAGCGCCGCCGACACCAGGGTCCCCACCCCACCGAGCCCCATGGCCTCGATGGTGGCGAACAGCGCCGTGGCCACGTCCTGTTCCACGGCGGCGACGATCCCCCCGACACCGAACAGCTCATGATAGAGCGCCGTTCCGCCGAACAGCCCGATCCACACCACCGTGATCACGGTGGGTACCAGCAGCACCCCCATCACGAATTCCCGGAAGGTGCGCCCTCGCGAGACCCGGGCGATGAACATGCCGACGAAGGGCGACCAGGCCAGCCACCAGCCCCAGAAGAACACCGTCCACTCCGCCTGCCAGCCGTCATCCCGGGTGGCGTTGGTATGAAAGGTCATGCCCAGCAGGTTCTGGATGTAATCCCCCGCCGACTCGATGGTGATGGCCACCAGATACTGAGTGGGCCCGAACAGCAGCAGGAACACCACCACGGCGATGCTCAGCCAGAAGTTCGCCTCGGAGAGCAGGCGCACCCCGCGCTTGACCCCGGACACCACCGAAAAGGTCGCCACGCTCATGATCGCCGCGGTCACCACCAGCTGCAGGGTGAGCGACGACGGCAGCCCGAACACCGCCCCCAGCCCGGCGTTCATCTGCTGCACGCCCAGGCCCAAGGTGGTAGCGATCCCAAACACGGTGCCGAACACCGCCAGCACGTCCACCGCCTCCCCCAGGGGGCCATTGGCGCGCTTGCCGAGAAGCGGCTGCAGCCCCGAACGGATGGTCAGCGGCAGGTGCCAACGATAGGAAAAGTAGGCCAGCACCAGAGCCACGAAGGAGAAGATCGCCCAGCCGTTGAGCCCCCAGTGAAAGTAGGTCAGCCGCATGGCCACCCGCGCCGCATCGGGGGTCATCCCCTCGGCGATGAAGGGATTCTCCTGGAACTGCAGGATCGGCTGCGCCACTGCCCAGAACAGGATGCCCACGCCGGTACCCGCAGCGAACAGCATGGCGACCCAGGAGAAGAAGGTGAACTCCGGCTGCTCGAAGTCGGCCCCCAGGCGTACGTTCTTGTAGCGCCCCACCCCGAGCCACACCATGAAGAGCAACAGAAAGGCCACCAGCAGTACGTAGTACCACTCGAGAAAGGGGTCGAGCACCGTGCGCATCAGCCCCAGGCCATGGCCCAGCTGCTCCGTAAAGAAGGCCCCGTAGATCAGCGCCACCGCCACGATGACGAAGGTCACCAGGGTGACCCGGGGGTTCATTCCCTTGAAAAGGCCGCGCTGCGCCTGCTGATACATGAACCAGTCCTTTGCATTGAAGAGTGAGCCGAAGGCGCTGCACATCATAATCCACCTGGCCGCCTCCTTCACGGTCGACCATGGCCTGCCGCACCATCCCCGCCTCGCCGCCGGTCAAATCCCAACCGATTGAATGGGAAGTACAAAAGGGGCTTTTCATTTGCCCGCCAACGCGCTAGTATACGCCTCGTTCTCGGGGGCACTGGCCACGGCCACCCAGCCCGAAAACCACGTCGGAGCGTGGCGCAGCTTGGTAGCGCGCTGCAATGGGGTTGCAGAGGTCGCAGGTTCGAATCCTGTCGCTCCGACCAGAAACATCAAGAAAAACCGCCGCTTACGGGTCATGCCGAGCGGCGGTTTTTCGTTGTGCGCCATCGCCGGGCAAGGCACGGGCGGGCTCTGGCCACGGGACTCGACGACCTGGCCACGTAAAGACAATGGATGAAGGATTAGGATCGAACGAGGAGAGGTGCGAGCAAGGGGTACGAGAAGAGAGGAAGGCGTGGCGAGCGCTGTGTGACAGGTGGACCCTCCCTGGCCCGGCGGCATCCTGCGAATCAGCAGACCGATTCGCGCTTAGCTGAAGAAGCTCGCAATGGCCTCATAAGCGGCCCGCTTGGCAAGCGCCTCGCAGGTCCAGTGGCTGAGCACTTCACAGGTGAGAGACGCTGCGTACTGGTGAGTTGGCATGAGTATTCTCCTTGTGGTGTAACGAGAAATATCATGCCCTACGCAGCGGGGGATCGGGCGAGGTGCGACACTCGGCCGCACTTTTCCTGCACAACCTGATATAGACAAAGTCGATAGATTCAGCGCAGGCACTCACCTAGCGTGACGACAGCGCCAACCGGCCATGCTGGCCACCAGCGCCAGCACGATAAGCCCTGCGGCGAGCCAGCCGAGCGCTGCCACCAGGCTTTGAAAGCCGCTGGGAACGGCGTGAGGTGGTCGAAAGCTCATGCCGTGCTCCGCCAGACGCCCCACGAGGTAGATCAGCGTCGATACCGCGGCCAGCGGCAGTGCCGCCTGCCGGCCCGCCAGCCAGCGGGTCAGGGCCCAAGGCGGACGACCCTGCTTGGTCCTGGGCCTGGACGGCGGCTTGGTCTTGGCCGCTGCGCGGCGCCCGGCCGGCTTGGCCGGCGCCTTACGCCCGGCAGCGGTCGGCTTGCGGGATGCCTTGGCGGATCGACGCCCCCGCCCCGGCAATGCCCCCGCGACCCAGCGCACGCCACGCCATAGCGCCCAGCCCAGAGTGAACAGCACGGACAGCGCCAGACTGCCCATCACCAGGACATAGGTCATGGGCGGCTCAAGCGATGCGGCCGAGCGACTTCAGGGTACGCAGCAGAAAGGTCACGCTTTCGCGGGGCTGGGCGTATTCGCTCATCAGCGCCTTCAGGCGCTGCTCAAAGGCCTGCTGCCGGGCCCGCTCGTCACTCTGCTGGGCATCCAGGCTGCGCACCGGGGGGCCCGTAGGAATCTCCGGGCGCGTTTCGGGGTCGTCGAGTTCGCGAAGCGCCTCGGCGAAAGCGTCATCGAGCTCACGAAACTGCCGCAGCTTTTCGCGCTCGTCCAACTGTCGATGGGGTTTGTGATATTTCATCTGAATCCGCAATTGTTCAAAAACTGGCGGCACACGCCTTACGACAGGCGCCGAGTATACCGCCATTGCCGTTCCCGGCGAAGCGCTCGGTTAGCGCCCCACCGGCTTTAACGCCTGTTTTCGCCCACCACCACCTCTCCCCCGCATTGACTTCCCCACCTGACAAATCGGGTGTCGAGCTGCCACGCTGAAAGCAGGACCTTAGACCACCGCCAGGCTCGGGGCCAGCAGAAATGTGCACAAACGCTACCACAACGCTCCCAAACTTGCCTTTGACTAGCACCTCTAGGCATAAAGGAGAAAACAATCAGTCTAGACACATTTTGGACACTAAAGGAGCACGCACCCGTATCAGCAGCTAGCACAGTGCAGATCATCGTTTCAAGAAGATGGCGGCCATCAAGCGGCTGCCCGCAAGTACGCAAGGGGCCAGATATATGTCCAACGAGATGGTGCAGGCGGAAATCTGGCTGCAGGAGACCCTGGAAAGTCACCAGGGCATCGAGGAACTCGCCAAGCGTCTTGGCTATTCGACCTCGCAAATTCGGCGTCGGTTCAAACAGCGCTTTGGCCTATCGCCAGGCGCCTATCGTGACAGGCTGCGTCTGGAAATGGCCGCCCGCCTTCTAACGCTGACGCCTCACAGCATTGCCGAGATAGCCAAACAGTGCGGCTATCGAAACCATTCGGCGTTTAGCCGCGCCTTTCAACGCCACCACGAGCAGACACCGCGCAGGTATCGGCAGGCCGAGCGGGAAGCGCTGCGCAACCACTGCCACGGCGGCGACCCACCAGCGTTCGAGATTCGCCGGCAGCGCTGCCGCCATGCGCTGGTCACGCGCCTCTACCGCCCCTCTCGCCGTCTGCACGACTTGAACAACTGGGCCCAGCAGGCCAGCACCGCCGAAGCCCTGCCCGGGCGATTGAGACACACCCCCGCCGTCGCGATCCTGCACAGCCTTCTGCTTCCCGGCACCGAGGAGCGCATCGACATCGGCCCGCTGCTTCCCACAGAAGACCCTCCGCGAATCGCCATCCCTTCGACCTTCCGTCTCCTGACACTGCCCGCCAGGCAGCATGCCTGCCTGGTGCTGGATAGCGTCGAGGAGATTTCTCAGGCGGTTCGTGAGCTGATCACCCTGGGGTTGCCGCTGCATGGGCGCTATGCCAGCGGCGAGCCCGCTCAGCTGCTCTCGCACCCCCAGGGGGTGGAATTACAGCTGCCTCTGCTGGCTGAATCGCAATACTGAAGGCGCAATCCTAAGGAGGCAAAACATGCCGTTGCGCCTCCCCTCGATAACTCAGCCGGGCTCGCTAGCCCGGCCACGATTCCTAATCGACATCCATCCTGATATGCCGACTGAGACGCCTACAAGGGCAATCGCGCGATAAGAACAACTCTCGTCAAGAGGTGTTACTGACGCCACGCAATGAGTCAGCGTGGCGTCATGCGATCACCCTGAGGCTTTTACCACGCCTTCGGCATCACTCTTCGACGCGCACCAGCCAGGTTTCCACCAGCTCGGAGCCGTACTCGTCTTTCCAGGCTTTCAGGGTCTTCTGGTTACCGCCGCGGGTTTCCACGACTTCGCCGGTATTGGGGTTCTTGTAGATCTTCAGTTTACGCTTGCGACGTCCGCTGCCGCTTGCCGCCGACTTGGGGGCGGCAGGCTTGGCCGCGCCCTGGGGGTCGAGCAGGTTGATCACATCGGCGGCGCTCTTGTTGAACTCGCGCATCAGCGCCTCGAGTTTGTCCTTGAACTCCAGCTCGGCTTTCAGGCGCTCGTCGTTCTGGAGCTTGTCCATTTCGGCCTGGAGCTGCTTGAGCTGCTGCTCTTTCTGGATGAACTCGCTGAGAAGTGACATGAAATCGTTTCCTTAACAAGGGAGAGTGAACAAGATGCGGCAACATTGATACCGCAACTTGGCAGCCATGACAATACCTTGGTCGATTTTTTACCCTTTCGCCATAAAAATATAGCGCCAGGATTGTGCAAGCTCCAGCTTCCGGAGCGGCTTACCCGCAATATGACTGACTAAACGTCTTGACACGGGCCAAGGTGAGCAGCAACTCAGCAAGCTTGAACGCCTTATTCAGCGGCACTTTTCGCCGCCTTGCGCTCCATCTCCGACAATGCCGGAAAGCGAGAGTATTGACACATCGCGCCCTTGGTGAAAAGCCCCATCCAACTTCGCATCATCGAAGGACGTAGCGGTTCGACCCTGAGCGATACTGACACCGCCGCTGTTTCATAGAATGGTCAGGCCCGCTCCATCCTCGCATGCTTACGCTGCCCCTTCAGCCAGTCTACTGGGAAGCTCTGGGCGCAGCTCGCGGCCATCGCTGACAGTGCGAAAGGCACGCGTTGCAACAATCAGCTGATGCGTCTCCGCTTCTAAGGCTTGGGTGGCGGTGTCAGTTGCCTGCAGCTGGCTCGTCGTATGCTGAACGCCTTGCTCCATGTGACTCACGGCGCCGGCAATCTGGGCGATACCGCTGCTCTGCTCCGTCGAAGCAGCGCTGATCGCTTCCATCATGTCGTTGAAACGACGACTCGCCTCGACCACCCGCCCGATGGCAGCCTCCGTCTCTTCAACCGCCCCAGACCCCGCCTCGATCTCAACCCGCGTGCTTTCAATCAAACGGTGGATATCCATTGCCGCCTCGGAGGAGCGGTTGGCCAAGGCCCGCACCTCGCTTGCCACGACAGCGAAGCCTTTGCCACGCTCACCGGCACGCGCCGCCTCCACCGAGGCATTGAGTGCCAGCATATTGGTCTGGAAGGCGATGGAGTCGATCAGGGAGACGACTTCCTTCATGTCACTGGCGCTGGCGGCGATAGACCCCATACGCTGGACGACCCGCGTCATGGCCTCACCCGCGCCCTGCACCTCCTGAACATTGGAGAGTGCTAACCGGCTGGCCTGCTGCGCATTGTCGGCATTCTGGGTGACGGTCGCGGTGAGCTGCTCGGTGCTGGCTGCCGTCTGCTGAACAGATGTGGCCAGTTCATCGCTCTCCCGGGTGATTGCGGCGCTGTTTCGGCGAATGCCAGCCACCGAGGGACTCACGCGCTGAGTGCCATCATTGACGTCGAGAACGATACCCCGCAGCCCCTTCTTCATGGTCCCGAGAGCCTGCACCAGCCGGCCAATATCGTCACGGCCGTGGGCGGGAGGCTCGACGGTCAGGTTACCCGCCGCCACCTGGAGCACGAAGCCGCGCAGGCCCTCGATGGCCCGCGGGATGCGCGACCAGACGCCCAGCCCCAGGCCGAGCACCAGCGCCAGCCCCGCCAGCCCGGCGCCGAGGGGCAGCAGCTCACCGGTAAGCCGCCACTGATGAAACAGCAGCCCCCCGATGGTGCCACTGGCCACCAGGGTCAGCAGGCGGGTCTGCAGCGTCACCGAGCGCCACTGCCACCTAGCGAGCCGGCTCAAGGGATGCCGACGGCGAATCTGGCCCCGCCGCAGCCCATATCCCCTCCCCCCACCTTCCTTCCAGGTACGGTAGACGCTATCGGCATGGCTAACCTCGTCGGCGGTTGGCTTGACCCGCAGCGAAGCGTAGCCCACTACCCGCCCCTGTTCTTTGAGCGCCACGACATTGGCGCGCACCCAGTAATGATCGCCGTTCTTGCGTCGATTCTTGACCAGCCCGGACCAAATTTCGCCATTCTGGATGGTCGACCAGAAATCGGCAAAAGCCGCCGGTGGCATATCAGGATGTCGCACCAGGTTATGGTCGGCGCCCAGCAGCTCGTCCAGCGGAAAGCCGCTAACTCGGACAAAAGCCGGGTTAGCGTAGGTGATTCGTCCCTTGAGGTCGGTACGGGAAATCAACAGATCGTCATCCGCCAGCGGATATTCGACCTGGGTCACGGGAAGATTGTTGCGCATGCCTGCCCCTTTGCCTGAATTGTCGCACCTCATTGTGCTGGGGCTCGCCGCCCCTTGCCGTCAACTCTGTGGTGCTCTATTTCGACTTGCAGCACAGGAACTTTAGGGCATGTCATGACAAATAATTCACGTCGAAACACGACACTAAAGAGGCAGGTGATTTACCTCTATTGCATCTCGCAGATTCACGCTGCGGGGCGGCACCCTCCCAGGTGGCTGCCACCGAACTCCAAAAAGAGAGAGGGTACCGGCAAAAGAATTCAGAGAACCAACGCCGACAACAATAAAGTCAAGTTAAACTTGCCGCCAGCGGATTAGAACGAACGAGTCATTTCACGCGCTAACCGATTAGGACATCACTCGAGCAGATCGCGCAGTACGGCATAGACGATATCGTTGGCCATTTCCACCAGCACCACGTCGGCACCCACCCGGCGCCATTCGTAGCCGTCATAACGGGGCAGTTCGCGATAGAGGCGTTCGTCGAAGCGTTTGGCGATGCCCGGCGGCAGCGGATTGCCGCGCTCGAGGTTCTTGCGAATGCCGGGCGGCAGGCGGTCGCGGCGGTCGATTTCTACCCAGTCGCGGCGATCGCGGAAGATGCGGCGAATCTCGCGCTCATCGAAACGCGGCCCGCTGCGAAACTCGTCGCGGCGGCCCTCCCAGTCCCGGCGCTCGCCACGGCGGCTCTCCCGGTAGGCGCCCTGCTCCCGCTCGCGGCGCTCGTAGCGGCTCCCCTCACGGTAGCGGGGCTCGTCGGCGCGACGCTCGAGGCCCCGCCCCTGGCCGGGATGCCCCTGGGCCTGGCCGACGCCCTGCCCCTGGCCGCGCGCCTCCCCGGGCTGGGCCTGAGCAGGCGCCGCGATCAGCGCCAGGGAGAGGCTGAGCGCACTCGCCGCCAACAGCGGCACGGTGATTCGCTTGAACATGGCATCGACTCCCGATGGTTGACTGTCACCCACAGACTAGACCGGGAATGCGCAGGGAAGGTGCAACCGATACGGTGTCGAAGCAGCTCAGGCCAGGCCCAAGGCTGGCGGAGATGCCCTGCCAGGAGGTCCGGTCCGACGCTTCGGCGCTAGAGGCGCAGCCTCCCGGTGGTATTGCCAGCGCTGCCGACTCCCTCGCCCGGCAGAACCCGCCCCCCCCCAAAACTGACGCACTCAAGCTGCATCATTCTTGTCGACTTCGATATGTCGGTTTTCGTACAAATCAGCGACCGGCAAACAGAGATCATAATCATTCCATTGCAAATCTCCATCCACGAGCGAGTATTCCTGGAACCGGGCCGGCTCAAGGTATTTTTTGACATGGGGGTTTGAAGAGGCCTTCAAAAATCCTTCGAAATCAACCACCGTCTCTTTCCCGTCAGAAAACGCAAGGCGCAACCGGTATCCGTCGACATGCTCTACGGATTCTACATAAACCTCATCGGGAATCATTTTTATACCTCCCCTCGATCTTCGCTGCCGGCCGCCGGATCTGCCCCCCATTACCTCCTTGGCACTACCCCTCATAGACATCCTTGCGATGAGCCGCCCGGATCACCAGCACCACCAGCCTCTCATCCTCGATGTGGCAGATGACGCGATAGTCCCCGACTCGATACCGCCAGAACTCCGCCAACTCTCCCCGCAAGGGTTTACCCAGCTGGCGCGGGTCATCCAGGGCTTTGACCCGCTGCTCGAGATAATCACGGATAGGCTGGCGCTGCTGGGGATCGATTTTCCTGAAACTCTTTGCCGCTGAGGCGAGATACTCAACCCTCCAGGTCACGCCAGAACTCCTCGGAGGTCACGACGCGGTCTCGGCCTTGGCGAAGCTGCTCCAGGGCGTGCTCGGCGAGATAGGCATCTTCCAGCTCCTCGAGATGCTCCTCGATCAGCTTGCGCAAATAGAATGTCTTGGAGCGACCTGTCGCCTGGGACAGATGCGCCAAGCGCGCCTCGATATCGGGATCCAGGCGTAGACTGATAGGCATGGTGTTCACCTTCTGCAATACACGTATTCAATGTATCGCAGGGAAGCCCGGATGACAAAAGAAGGGCTGCACGACCGTAGCGGGTGTCGGCGGGTATCAAGCCGCAGGTGCCTCTTCAGCTCCGACGGGACGCTTCGGCGACTGGAGGCGCAGCCTCCCGGCGGGGTTGCCAGCACTGGCGATTGTCCCAGATTAATCGGCAGTAGGGTGAGGTGCCCTGGCGCCCTTGAGAAGGCCTTCGGTACTCAAGTCTTCATCAAGATCGGGCCAGTGGATGCCATAGCCACCGCCAGCGAGCTCCCAATTATCACGCTGCGCGGGGGACGCCGAACAGAGCCGCGGGTACCAGGCCAGCGGCACGGAGATCGCTCGGCCATCCATCAGCTCGACAGTGAGCCGATCATCATCGATCTGCACGCTCATCACTCGCAGGTCATTATCAGATACCAAAGAATGCATGCCACGCCTCCCGCAATTGTTCCTCATGTTCACGAACCATGCGCTGTATCCGACCGAGCTCCTTGGCGGAGAACCCAATGTTACGCGCAACCACTGCATCATGCAGCCACACCTTGGCCGTTGCCCCGCCATAGTCGACATGCACATGTGGCGGCTCGTCGGGTTCGTGGCTGTAGAAGTAGAACCGGTAGCCATCTCGTCGCAGGACAGTTGGCATCGCCGCTCCCCAGATCAATAGTGGTATCGACACTGAACGATCACGATGGCACTGTCGGTCACCTTGTAGACGAGCCGATGTTCCCGATCGATTCGTCGCGACCAGTACCCCGACCACTGGTGCCGCAATGGCTCGGGATCGCCCAGACCATCAAACGGCTGTCGCTGGATTTCCTTGATCAGCACGTTGATGCGCTTGAGGGCTTTCCTGTCGCGTGACTGCCAATAGAGGTAATCCTGCCAGGCCTGGCTGGCCCAGGTCAGCATCATGGATCGATAAGGCCATGCTCAGTGGCATCGCCCCGCTCCACCTCGGCGATGGCCTCGTTCAATCGCTGGGCGTTGTGCGGGCTCGCCATCAGGTAAGCGGTCTCCTCGTAAGACTTGAAGTCTTCTACCGACATCACGATAGCGGGCTTGCCGTTCTGGCGCGTGATCAGCACCGGCACGTGGTCATCGTTGACCCGGTCCAGCACCTTGGCCAGGTGACTGCGAAAATGGCTGTAGGTCACGGTATCCATGCTTTCCTCCTCGGGCCCATCACTCATTGTACGCATTTTTGTACCTACCTGTCAGCACCAAGGGGCCAGTTCCGGTCCGACGCATCGGCGACTGGAGGCGCAGCCTCCCGGCGGTGTTGCCGGGGCTGGAGAAAACCCCAACGCAGTGGCCTCCGCCAGGGCACCTTCGGCGCCAGTCGCGATGCAGAGCAGCGCTCCTACAGCCGGAACTTTCTAATGTAGGAGCATCTTTAGATCGCGACTGGAGGCGCAGCCTCCCGGCGGGGTTGCCAAGGCAAGCGACAACCCCAACGCAGAGGCCTCCGCCGGGGCGTCTATCGGCGCCAGTCGCGATGCAGAGCAGCGCTCCTACAGCCGGAACTTTCTAATGTAGGAGCATCTTTAGATCGCGACTGGAGGCGCAGCCTCCCGGCGGTGTTGCCTACGCTGGCGATTGGCCCCAACGCGGCCGCCTCCGCCAAGGCGCCTATCGGCGCCAGTCGCGACGGGGACCGGCGCTCCTACAGCCGGAACTTTCTAATGTAGGAGCATCTTTAGATCCGGTCCGACGCTTCGGCGACTGGAGGCGCAGCCTCCCGGCGGGGTTGCCTACGCTGGCGATTGGCCCCAACGCAGCGGCCTCCGCCAAGGCGCCTTCGGCGCCAGTCGCGACGGGAACCGGCGCTCCTACAGCACGCCTTGCCCACCTTGTAGGAGCATCTTCAGATCGCGACTGGAGGCGCAGCCTCCCGGCGGGGTTGCCAAGGCAGGCGACAACCCCAACGCAGTGGCCTCCGCCAGGGCGCCTTCGGCGCCAGTCGCGACGGGACTCGGGGCGCCGAACCGGGCGCTCCTACAACGTTGGCGGCTGCCACGCTGCCTGCGCGCCATACCTGGCACACCAACGCCAGCGGCCGGCATCGCTGCCGGCCGCTGGGTCATGCTAAGCGGGAAATGGGGTCTGTCCCTCATTACCTAGGCGGGAAATGGGGGCTGTCCCTCATTGCCCCTCACGAATTAATTTGCGAGCCCATTATCAACCCCAGTTCCAGAAGATTCCCACGTTAAAGTTCCGCCTGCCGCCGTAGGTGTAAGAATATAAGTATAGCCTTGCAAATCTGGGCTCCCCCCTGTTGCAGCAGTAACTGTAACAACACCATCTGAAACTGCCACTTCGTTCACCTGGCCATATGCATCATTGCCGGATATAGCTGGCGGAACACCATTATCGCCTGCATCACAATCTGACAAATCAGATGTAGTTTGAAAGCACTGGTCAACTCCAATTTTGAATGGAGCTGCTGCTTGAACAACTTCAGAAAATGCAGCGCGCTGAGTGTAACTTTGATACTGGGGTACAGCAATTGCTGCCAGAATCCCAACGATAGCTATTACAATCAGCAGCTCGATCAGGGTAAAACCGCCCTGCGCTCGATTACGCCCCTGCACTTGCTTATTCATCTCGTTCATTCGGTTCCCCTCACCCTGATCCGATGCGTTCGCCGGGCCCTTCCGGTCGATGCCTCGGACGTTTTGTTGAAAGCCGTGGCGGGTTGGCTGCCGCTTCCCCAGCCCGGGCGGCCTTCGCCCATGCCCTGTGTTTAACGTTAATTTACAGATCGACACCGTGCAAGCACAACAGCCTTCCCACTGATGCCTCACGTCGTTATATCGTACCAAGCATACCATACTCAAGGTGAACCCAGCGTGAGAAGCCCGCTGTGCTGCACCACGGCAAACGGCTAGAATGGCCGGTATTCGAATCCACAGGCCCTGCCCCGCCCGGCGGCGTGCGCGGGCCCCGTTGCGAGGCGCCATGAACGACTACCGAACGCCCCCCGGCGCGCTGGCCGAGCAGAACCCCGCCGACGCGACCACCGCCCGCCAGCAGGCGGCGACCGGCCTGCGCGGCCTGGCCAAGCGCCTGGTAGAGTACGACCTTTTGTCGCGCCCCGCCGCGGAGCGCGCCGAACTGGAGGCGCGCGAGACCGAGGTCACCCTGCTGCAGCACGTCATCCAGGCCGGGCTGGTCACCGCCCGCCAGGCCACCCTGGCCGCCGCCTGGGAGTACGGCCTGCCGATCATCGACCTGGACGCCGTCCGCCTGGCCAGCCTGCCGCCGTCCAGCGACTTCCCGGAGAAGCTGCTGCGCAAGCTGGGCGTGATCCCACTGGCCCGCCATACCCACCGGCTGACGGTGGCGGTGCCCTACCCCTCTACCCTGGCCCAGCTCGACGAGCTGCAGTTCGCCACCGGGCTCAGCATCGAGGCGGTGCTGGCGCCGGTGGACCAGCTCGCCCCAGTGCTGGAGGCCTACCTGGCCCAGGGAGAGGCGAGCCTGATGGACGAGCTGGACGGGGTCGACGCCGCCGTGGGCGCCCTGGAGTACGACGACGGCCAGGACATCACCGAAGAGGGCACTACCGACGTCGCCCAGAGCACCGCCGACGACGCCCCCATCGTCAAGTTCGTCAACAAGGTGCTGCTCGACGCCATCCGCCGCGGCGCCTCGGACATCCACTTCGAGCCCTACGAGACCAGCTACCGGGTGCGCATGCGCATCGACGGCATGCTGGTGGAGGCGGCCCGCCCGCCCTTCGCCATGCGCACCCGCATCGCCGCGCGCCTGAAGGTGATGTCGCGGCTGGACATCTCCGAGCGCCGCCTGCCCCAGGACGGCGCCATCAAGCTCAAGGTCTCCCGCTCGCGCTCCATCGACTTTCGCGTCAACTCGCTGCCCACCGTCTACGGCGAGAAGATCGTGCTGCGGATTCTCGACCCCGCCTCGGCGAAGATCGGCATCGATGCGCTGGGCTTCACGCCCGATCAGCGCGCCATGTACGAGGCGGTGCTGGCTCACCCCCAGGGCATGATCCTGGTCACCGGCCCCACCGGCAGCGGCAAGACGGTAACCCTCTACACCGGGCTCAATATCCTCAACCTGGTGGAGCGCAATATCTGCACCGCCGAGGACCCGGTGGAGATCAAGGTGCCGGGGGTCAACCAGGTCAACGTGCTGCCGCGCATCGGCCTGGACTTCGCCAGCGCCCTGCGCGCCTTCCTGCGCCAGGACCCGGACGTGGTGATGGTGGGCGAGATCCGCGACCTGGAGACCGCCGAGATCGCCGTCAAGGCCGCCCAGACCGGCCACCTGGTGCTCTCCACGGTACACACCAACTCCGCCGCCGAGACCCTCACCCGCCTGGCCAACATGGGCGTGCCGCCGTTCAATATCGCCAGCTCCGTGAGCCTGATCATCGCCCAGCGCCTGGCCCGCCGGCTCTGCAAGCACTGCCGGCAGCCGGCGGAGATTCCCCGGGAGGCCCTGCTGCAGGAGGGCTTCACCGAGCAGGAGGTGGAAGAGGCCACCGTCTTCGAGCCGGTGGGCTGCATGCACTGCACCCACGGCTACAAGGGCCGGGTGGGCATCTACGAGGTGGTGCCGGTCTCCGAGGCGATGAGCCAGCTGATCATGCGCAACGGCAACTCCATGGACTTCGACCGCCAGGCCCGGGAGGAGGGGCATCCGGACCTGCGCCGCAGCGGCCTGCTCAAGGTGATGCAGGGCATCACCAGCTTGACCGAGGTCAATCGGGTCACCAAGGATTGATGTTAATTATCATAATAACCGATCAGTATCATTCGACACGCTGACTGGCAGGGCCCCCGTAATGGCGACCAAGACCGCAAGACCTCCGCAGAAGATGAAGCTCTACCGCTGGCGCTGGTCCGGCAAGGGGCCCGGCGGGCGCCTGGTGACCGGCGAGATCGTCGCCCCGGACAAGCGCGAGGTGGAGAAGGAGCTCTCCGGCCAGAACATCATCATCAAGAACGTGCGCCGCAAGAGCGGGCTGAGCGGCGGCATGGGCAAGATCAAGCCCCGCGACGTGATGCTCTTCGCCCGCCAGATGGCCACCATGATCCGCGCCGGGGTGCCGGTGCTGCAGGCCTTCCAGGTGGTGGCCGAGAGCATCCGCAAGCCGGCCATGAGCGCGGTGGTGCAGCAGATGATGAACGCCGTGGCGGCGGGCTCAAGCTTCTCCCAGGCGCTGCGCCAGCACCCCGAGCACTTCGACTCGCTGTTCTGCAACCTGGTTGAGGCCGGCGAGAGCTCCGGGTCGCTGGATCGCATGCTCGACCGCATCGCCACCTACAAGGAGAAGATCGAGTCGATCAAGGGCCGGGTGAAAAAGGCGCTCTGGTACCCGGCGGCGGTGATCGCGGTGGGCTTCGGGGTCACCGCGCTGCTGCTGATCAAGGTGGTGCCGCAGTTCGAGAGCCTCTTCCAGGGCTTCGGGGCGGAGCTGCCGGCCATGACCCAGATGACCATCGCGCTCTCCGAGTTCGCCCAGCAGTACTGGCTGTGGGGGCTGGGCATGGTGGTCGCCTTTATCTATCTGCTGCGCCAGGGCATGAGGCGCTCGGAGAGCTTCGCCTACCGCATGCACCGCTTCGCGCTGAAGATCCCGGTGATCGGCGATATCCTCGACAAGTCGGCGGTGGCCCGCTACTCGCGCACCCTGGCCACCACCTACGGGGCCGGGGTGCCGATGGTGGATTCGCTGGACATCGCCGCCGGGGCCGCCGGCAACCGGGTCTACGAGCGCGCCACCCGCCAGGTGCGCGAGGACGTGGCCACCGGCCAGCAGCTCCATTTCGCCATGCGCCTGACCGAGCGCTTCCCGCCGCTGGCGGTGCAGATGGTGGGCATCGGCGAGGAGTCCGGCTCTCTGGACGCCATGCTCAACCGGGTGGCCGACTACTACGAGGAGGAGGTCGACAACAAGGTCGACGCCCTGACCTCGCTGCTCGAACCCTTTATCATTGTGGTGCTGGGCGTGCTGGTGGGCGGCCTGGTGATCTCCATGTATCTGCCCATCTTCGAACTGGGCACGGTACTTTAAACCCTCGAACTTAAGGTTATTCGCACTTTAGCGTGAACATGTTTGGCAAGCTTCAATGTGGGAGGCCGGCTCTGCCGGGCGAAGGCGCCGCAGGCGCCCCTTGGGTAGCGCTGCGCGCTACTTCGCGAGCTGAAGCTCCCTCCCACAAAGCCAGTTCACGCCAGTCTGCGAAGAACCGAACTTAAGGATGTACCCCTTTGCTGGACCTCCCCCCCACCCTGCTATGGCCGCTGGTCGCTTTCCTGGGCCTCTGCCTGGGCAGTTTTCTCAACGTGGTGATCACCCGCCTGCCGGTCATGCTGATGCTGGGCTGGCGGGCCGAGGCCCGCGAGGCGCTGGAGCTGCCCGAGGAGAGCCCGGCGCGCTTCAACCTGCTGGTGCCCCCCTCGATCTGCCCCCGCTGCGAGACGCCTATCGCCTGGCACGACAACCTGCCGCTGGTGGGCTGGTTCAAGCGCCGCGGGCGCTGCGCCCACTGCGAGGCACCGATCAGCCCCCAGTACCCGCTGGTGGAGCTGGCCGGCGGCGTCCTGGCGCTGGCGGTGCTGGCGCTCTACGGCTCCAGCTGGCCGGCGCTGTTCGTCTACGGCGCCTGCCTGGCGCTGCTGGCGCTGGCGGTGATCGACCTGCGCACCCAGCTGCTACCGGACCTGATCACCCTGCCGCTGCTCTGGGCGGGGCTGGCCTATCAGCTGCTGTTCCAGCCGCTGATGCTGCCAAGCGCGGTAATCGGCGCCATGGCCGGCTATCTCGCCCTGTGGAGCTTCTACTGGCTGTTCAAGCTGGTGACCGGCAAGGAGGGCATGGGCTACGGCGACTTCAAGCTGCTCGCCGCCCTGGGCGCCTGGCTGGGCTGGCAGTATCTGCCCATGGTGCTGATTCTCTCCGCCGGGGTGGGCGCCCTGGTGGGCATCGCCGCCCAGCTGGCGATTCCCCGGCTGCGCGGCGCCCCCATGCCCTTCGGCCCCTTCCTGGCCATGGCCGGCTGGATCGCCCTGCTGGCGGGCGAGCCGCTGATGGCCGCCTATACCGGGCTGCTGCTATGAGCGGCGAGCATAGGAGGTCGCCATGATCGTCGGCGTCACCGGCGGCATCGCCTCGGGGAAGTCCACCGTGGCCCGCGCCTTCGAAGAGCACGGCATCCCCTGGGTGGACGCCGACGACGTGGCCCGGGAGGTGGTCGAGCCCGGCGAGCCGGCGCTGGCCGAGATCGCCGCGCGCTATGCCCGAACGGGGCAGGCGGTGCTCCAGGCCGACGGCACCCTGAACCGCCGGGCGCTGCGGGAGATCGTCTTCGGCGACCCGGCGGAGCGGCGCTGGCTGGAGTCGGTCACCCACCCGCGCATCCGCGAGCGGCTGGGCGAGCACCTGGCGCGGCTGCAGGCCGGCGGCGCCCCCTATGTGCTGCTGGTCTCGCCGCTGCTGTTCGAGTCGGGCCAGGCCAGCATGGTGGACCGCTGCCTGGTGATCGACGTGCCGGAGCGGGTGCAGATCGCCCGCACCGCCGCGCGCGACGACGTGGACGAGGCCCAGGCCAGGGCCATCGTCGCCGCCCAGCTGCCCCGCGCCGAGCGCCTGGCCCGGGCCGACGAGGTGATCGACAACGGCGGCAGCGAAGAAGCCATGCGTCGGCGGGTCGCCGAGCTGGATCGACGCTATCGAGAGCTGGCGCGCCATCGCCCCGAGACCTGTTAAAAGACTTTTAAAAGGTCTATAGTGCTGTCAGCTGACGTATCAGGAGTGATTCACATGCCCCATACCATCCTGGCCAACACCACTGCCAGCATCTCCGAACTCAAGAAAAACCCGATGGCTACCGTGGCGGCAGGTGAAGGCTTCCCGGTAGCCGTGCTCAACCGAAATGAACCCGCCTTCTACTGTATTCCGGCCGCTGCCTATGAAGAGCTGCTCGAGAAGCTCGAGGATGCTGAGCTTAACCGGATAGCCGATGAGCGCAGCCAGCAGCCTGAAATTGCGGTAAGCCTGGATGATCTATGAGTTACGCTTCCGCAAGGAGGCGTTGAAGGAGTGGCGAAAGCTGGACGGAAGCGTTCGCGCTCAGTTCAAGAAGAAGTTGACAGCCATTCTGGACTCACCTGCGGTTCCGGCGGCCCGCCTGCATGGCAGCCGCGACAGATACAAGATCAAGCTTCGCAGTGCTGGCTACCGCCTCGTCTATGAGGTAAGAAACAATGAACTGGTTGTCGTCGTGATTGCCATCGGCAAACGAGAGCGAAATGACGTTTACTTGAAAGCCGGGAAACGACACTGACCTGAAGGATCCCTATGAGCCACACCCAACGTCCCCTGACCGTCGCCTGCCCGCAATGCCAGAAGAAGGTGGCCTGGCGCGAGGACAACCCCCACCGCCCCTTCTGCAGCGAGCGCTGCAAGCTGCTCGACCTGGGCGCCTGGGCCGACGAATCCCACCGCATCGCCGGCGAGCCCGCCATGGACGAGACCAGCATCGACGAGTGGGTCGCCCGCGCCGAGCGGGACGCCGGCCAGTGAGCCTCTCCCGGGAGCGACAAGCCCCGCCCCCGGCCTCCTACCGCCTGCTGGCCGAGCTGGAGGCGGCGTTCGATGCGCTGATCGAACGCAGCGAGGCGCTGCTGGCCGCCTTTGATCGCGCCCCCGGCGAGGCCTGGGCCTTCGGGGCGCCCACCGTCGACGCCGCCTGGCTGCGCCGGGCGCTGCTCGACTTCTGGTACCAGGACGGCCAGGACGGCCGCGCCACCTCCAGCCACGTGGGCCTGGTGGCCGCCGACGAGACGCTGCTGGCGCGAGTCGCCGAGGTGAACGCCGCCAAGGCCGACTTCGCCGCCCAGCTGGCACGCATTCGCGAGCAGCATCCGCCGCTGATCGCCGAGGCCAAGGCGGTGCTGCCCTTCCGCCACCCCGAGCTACACACCCACCTGCGCGGCAGCGGCCTGGCGCGGCTGCATCTCAAGCAGTGCTGGCGGGCGATCCCGGTGGCCGAGGCGCCGGTGGCCCGGGTGCGCCTGGCCTGGTACAGCAGCGGTCGCTCGATCAAGCGGCTCAGCGTGCGCGAGGCCGAACGCAAGCTGCTGGCGCTGGACAGCGACGCCCCCCACGTGCGTATCCAGCTGCGCCGGCTGGCCGGCATCCCCGACGGCGAGCCCCTGGCCCAGGTCCAGGCCCAGGCGCCGTTGATGCGTGCCAACCTCTTCTACTGCGAGCCCCTGGAAGACGGCCGCACCCGCCGCGCCATGAACGTGGCGCTGCCGCTGTTCCTGCCTGCCCCGCGCGGGCGGCTGCCCGACCGCAACCAGCCTCCCGCCGAGCCCCCCGCCCAGCGCACCCGCGCCCGGCGCAGCGACGAGCGCCTGGAAGACACCCCCTTCCTACCCAGCCTGCGTATCTACCGCTACCGCAGCGGCTGACCAAGCGCCTCCGCCAGGCTCTCCCTTGATCCCTGTCATGCAGGGTCGGCCCAACTCCGCCATACTCCAAGGAGCGCTGGGCGCCCCACAGGGAGAGGAGACGAACGCTTGAAACCCCTTGACGTGACACAGGTTTATCGGGAGTGCCCGGAGCACGCCCTGGATTTCGAGGTGAGCAGCGAGCTCGACTCGCTGGATCTGCTCAGCGGCCAGCCTCGCGCCCGGGACGCGCTGGATTTCGGCACCGCCATGCGCAGCGAAGGCTTCAACCTCTTCGTGCTGGGCCATCCGGGTCACGGCATGCACGAGCTGGTCGGGCGCTTTCTCAGCCAGCGCTCCCAGAACGAAGCCACCCCGCCGGACCTCGCCTTCCGCTACAACTTCGACGAGCCGGCCCAGCCGCTGTGCCTGATGCTGCCCACCGGCACCGGCCGAGTGCTGCGCGCCGACCTGGAGCAGCTGGTGGAGGAGCTCGGCACGGCGATTCCCGCGGTCTTCGAGGGCGACGAGTACCAAAACCGCCTGCACGAGCTCAAGCAGGCCATGACCGAGCGCCAGCGCGATGCCATCGAGGCGGTGCGCCGCGAGGCCCGCGAGCATGACATCCTGCTGCTCTCCACCCCCAACGGCTTCACCTTCGCGCCGGCCGGCCAGGACGACAAGATGATGGCACCGGAGGAGTACGAACAGCTCCCCGACGATGACCGCGAACGCATCGAGGGCACCGTCGCGGTGCTGCAGAAGAAGCTGACCCGGGCCATTCGCCAGATGCCGCGTCTGGCGAAACAGCTACGCGAGCAGGTCAATGCCCTCAACGAGGAGATGCTGCAGTCAGCGATCGGCGCGCCCCTGGCGGAACTGGAGGAGCGCTATGCCGAGCACGAGGGCGTACTGGCGCACCTGAGCGCGATTCGCGAGGCGATCCTGCAGCACGTGGATGCCTTTATCGATGACGAGCCGGATATCCCGCCGGAGGCGGTCTTCAGCCGCTGTCAGCTCAACCTGATCGTCGACAACACCGCCTGCGAGGGGGCGCCGGTGATCTATCTCGACCTGCCCAGCCACCAGCACCTGGTGGGGCGCATCGAGCACCACGTTCACAACGGCACCCTGCTCACCGACTTCTCGCTGATCCGGGCCGGCGGCCTGCACCGAGCCAACGGCGGCTACCTGGTGGTCGACGTGCGCAGCCTGCTGCTGCAGCCCGGCGCCTGGGAGACCCTGAAGCGGGTGCTGCGGGCCGGCGAGATTCGCACCGAGTCGCTGGAGCAGGCCTACGGGCTGATCAGCACCACCAGCCTGGAACCCCAGCCGGTGCCCCTGGACCTCAAGGTGGTGCTGCTCGGCGAGCGGCTGCTCTACTACCTGCTGTGCGAGCACGATCCCGACTTTCTGGAGCTGTTCAAGGTCCAGGCCGACCTGGAGGACGAGCTGCCGCGTAGCGACGAAAACCAGCCGCTGTTCGCACGCATGGTGGCCACCCTGGCCCGGGAGTCGGCGCTGCGTCCGCTGGCCCGCAGCGGCGTGGCGGCGATGATCGAGCAGGCCAGCCGCCTGGCCGACGACCAGCAGAAGCTGACCGCTCGGCATCGTGCGCTCAGCGACCTGCTGGAGGAGGCCGACCACTGGGCCGGGGCCGCTGAGGAGGCGGTGATCGAGCGGAGCCATGTCGAGAAGGCGGTGGACCAGCAGCGCTGGCGCGCCAGCCGCCTGCGCGAGCACAGCCAGGAGCAGATCGCCCGCGGCACCCTGGCCATCGCCACCGAGGGCCGGCAGGTCGGCCAGGTGAACGGCCTGGCGGTGCTGAGCCTGGGCGACTTCCGCTTTGGCCAGCCCACCCGGATCACCGCCACCGCGCGCCCCGGCGCCGGCCAGGTGGTGGATATCGAGCGCGAATCGAAGCTCGGTGGGCGCATTCACGCCAAGGCGGTAATGATCCTGTCGCGCTGCCTGGCCAGCCGCTATGCGCCGGACACTCCGCTGTCGCTCTCCGCCAGCCTCGCCTTCGAGCAGTCCTACGGCGGCATCGAGGGCGATAGCGCCTCGGTGGCCGAGGCCTGTGCGCTGATCTCGGCCATCGCCCGGGTGCCGCTGGAGCAGGGCCTGGCGGTGACCGGCTCCATCGACCAGCACGGCCGCGTCCAGGCCGTGGGCGGGGTCAACGAGAAGATCGAGGGGTTCTTCGATATCTGCCAGGCGCGCGGGGCGCTCAACGGCCAGGGGGTGCTGCTGCCGGCCAGCAACGTCGAGCAGCTGATGCTCAGGCGCGAGGTGCGCGAGGCCATCGCCGCCGGTACCTTCCACCTCTATGCCATCGAGACCCTGGACCAGGCGCTGGCCCTGCTCAGCGACATCCCGGCCGGCGAGGCCGACGAGCGCGGCCGCTATCCCGACGGCAGCCTCAATGCCCGGGTGGTGGAGCGCCTAACGGCGTTCCACCGGGCAACGAAGCGGGAGGGCGCCGAGCAACGCGCCACTGGCGGGGCCGCGTTAGAGGATAACGAGGAGCGACGCGACCATGATTCCTGAGCCCCATGGTCCCAACGGTGTCGAGCCATCGCCCCCCGAGGCCGCCCGCGTGCTGGCGCTGCTGGATGCCTCCCGGCACAGCCTGGCGGCGCTGGCCGCGGCGGTGGAGCTGGCCAGCCGCCGCCACGCCGAGCTGGTCGCGCTCTACATCGAGGACATCGATCTGCTGACCTGTGCGGCCTACCCCTTCTCGCGGGAGATCGGCGCCCAGTCGGGGCTTGAGCGGCCGCTCTCGGTAGGCAGCCTGGAGGCCGCCATCGCCCGCCAGCTGGCGCGCATCCACCAGGCGCTGGAACAGGCCGTGGCGGGACGCGAGCTGCGTCACCGCCTGGAGGTGAGCCGCGGCCAGGTGGTCAGCGAGGCCCTGGCCAAGGCCGGCCCCGGCGATGTGCTGGTGCTGGGCAAGGCGGGCGTCACCGAGCGCTGGGGGGCACGGCTGGGCTCCACCAGCCGTCGGCTGATCCTGGAGGCCCCCTGCACGGTGCTGGTGTGGGACGAGCGCCACCCCTATCGGCGCGGGCCGCTGCGGCTGATCGAAGGCGGCCAGGCGCCGCTGTCCGCCGAAGACCTGCCCGACTGGCTAGCGGCGCTGTTCGACGGCCTGGCACCACTGTCGCTGCGCCACGCCCGGGCGCTCGAGCGCCAACTCCACCGCGCCGACGCTGGCGGCCTGCTGCTGCACCGCCCCGAACTCACCCGGCTGCTGGAAGAAGACCCGGAACTGCTCGCCCGTATCCCCCTGCCGGTGGTGGTTGTGGCCTAGCAGCAAGGTTGGCGGATGCCGCCCTGTAGGAACGCTGCTTTGCATCGCGACTGGAGGCGTCAGCCTCCCGGCGGCGTTGCCGAGGCAGGCGATAAATGCCACCGCCTCCGCCAGGGCGCCTATCGGCGCCAGTCGCGACGGAAACCGGCGCTCCTACAGACGAAACTTTCTAATGTAGGAACATCTTCAGATCCGGTCCGACGCTTCGGCGACTGGAGGCCGCAGGCCTCCCGGCGGCGTTGCCGAGGCAGGCGACAACCCCAACACCACCGCCTCCGCCTGGGCGCCTATCGGCGCCAGTCGCGACGCAGAGTCGGGACGCCGAACCGGGCGCTCCTACAGCCGAAACTCTCTAATGTAGGAACATCTTCAGATCCGGTCCGACGCTTCGGCGACTGGAGGCGCAGCCTCCCGGCGGGGTTGCCGAGGCAGGCGATAACACCAACGCCGACGCCTCCTCCAGGGCGCTCCTAAAGCGGTACACCAAGACAATTACATACAGCGCTGGCCAAGGCCTACAACCAGAACCGTTTATCACCTACGGACACATTAGCCATACGAAATATTCTGAATCAAGGCACCCCAACATGAGCCTTCAGAATGATAACGCCAGGTGTGCGCGCACTCAGAACAGGCCGTCGCTCCATTCCCGGCCACTATTACCACATTACGCTCGTGACACGGCGTCGCTACCCATTCTTTGAAGATTTTCACACCGCCTGCAAAGCGTGCCGTACATTTTCAATTTCCACCCTGGCAACTCAATGCGAGACACTATCTTTTGTCGTCATGCCCGATCACGTCCATTGGCTACTGCAGTTGAACGGCAATCTGGCGCATGCGGTCCGGCTATATAAGTCCCATGTGTCGATGTCGGTCGGGCTGCGGGTATGGAATGCCGGGTATTACGACCGCGCCCTGCGCTCCGACGAGGATGTTCGGGCCGTGGCCCGCTATATCGTCGCCAATCCGTTAAGGGCACGGCTGGTGGACAATATTGGAGATTATCCCTATTGGGATGCGATATGGCTCGATCGATGAGTGGTCTTGCGTTGGCGGACATGGTCGGCCTCCGCCTGGGCGCCTATCGGCGCCAGTCGCGACGGAAACTCGGGGCGCCGAATCGGTCGCTCCTACAAGGTTGGCGGCTACCGCACTGTAGGAGCGCTGCTTTGCATCGCGACTGGAGGCGCAGCCTCCCGGCGGGGTTGCCAACGCTGGCGATAGCCCCAACGCTGGCGATAAGCCCAACGCCGACGCCTCCGCCAGGGCGCCTATGGCGCCAGTCGCGACGCAGAGCGGCGCTCCAACAAGCGTAACTCCCTGATGTAGGAGCATCTTCAGATCGCGACTGGAGGCCGCAGGCCTCCCGGCGGTGTTGCCGACGTGGCCGATAACCGCTGCCGTTGCCGCCTACGCCAGATCCCGCATCAGCAGCGCGTACTCGATGCGCTCCGGCGCGATGGCTTCGCCGGGCACCGGCAGGCGCACCACATGGCCCGAACCGGGGGCGGCGCTCACCGATTCGCCGCGCTTGTTCTCGAGGTGTTCGAGCACGAAGCGACGGTTGCCGCCGGGTAGCATCAGCTCCATGCCGTCGCCCACCTCGAAGCGGTTCTTGACGTCCACTTCCAGCACGCCGCGGTCGGGGTGGTAGCCGATCACCTCGCCGACGAACTGCTGATGCACCCCCACCGAGTTGCCGCGCTCGTAGTTCTGATACTCGTCGTGGACGTGACGCCGGTAGAAGCCCTCCGTGTAGCCGCGGTTGGCCAGGTTGTCGAGCTCGTCCATCAGGCGCATGTCGAAGGGGCGACCCGCCACGGCGTCGTCGATGGCGCGGCGGTAGACCTGAGCGGTGCGGGCCACGTAGTAGTGGGACTTGGTGCGCCCCTCGATCTTCAGCGAGGTCACACCCATCTCGGTGAGCCGCGGGACGTGCTGCACGGCGCGCAGGTCCTTGGAGTTCATGATGTAGGTGCCGTGCTCGTCCTCGAAGATCGGCATCAGCTCGCCGGGGCGAGTGGCGTCCTCGATCAGCGCCGAGAGCTCATCCTGGCCCTCCCGGCCTCCCGCGGTGGCGGTGCTGTGGGTGGTGCTGCCGCCCCCGGAAGCGATCAGGCCGCCAGGCTGCCCTTCCCCCGGCGTCCAGACGCCGCTGCCCGAATGGGCCGCCGCCGAGTTGGCCGGCACCAGGTCGCCGGTCTCGTCGTGGGCGGCGGCCACGGTGTTGTACTGCCAGCGACAGGCGTTGGTGCAGGTGCCCTGGTTGGGGTCGCGGTGATTGAAGTAGCCGGAGAGCAGGCAGCGTCCGGAGTAGGCGATGCACAGCGCGCCGTGGACGAAGGTCTCGATCTCGAGGTCGGGGCACTCGGCGCGGATCTCGGCGATCTCCTCCAGCGACAGCTCCCGGGACAGGATGATGCGGCTGATGCCCTGGCGCTGCCAGAATTTCGCCGCCGCCCAGTTGACCACGTTGGACTGCACCGAGAGATGGATCTCCTGATCGGGCCAGCGCTCACGGATCATCATGATCAGCCCCGGATCGGACATGATCAGGGCGTCGGGGCCGGCTTCGATCACCGGTTCCATGTCCCGCAGGTAGGTCTTGAGCTTGCTGTTGTGCGGCGCGATATTCGAGGCCACGTAGAACTGCTTGCCCCGCTCGTGGGCGTAGGCGATGCCCTTGTGCAGGTTGGCGATCTTGAAGTCGTTGTTGCGCACGCGCAGCGAGTAGCGGGGCTGGCCGGCATAGACGGCGTCGGCACCGTAGGCGAAGGCGTAGCGCATGTTCTTGAACGTCCCCGCCGGGGAGAGCAGTTCGGGAGCTTGCATAGGAGGTCACCGTTGTCAGGACGATGGCGCCAGGGGCGCTGAAAAATGAGGTTCTTCGCACTTTAGCGTGAACATGTCTGGCAGGTTTATTGGTGGGAGGCCGCGGTTCGACGTCTCGACTCTGACGGCGGCGACGCTTCGACGAAGGCGCCGTAGGCGCCCCATGGGTAGCGCTGCGCGCTACTTCGCGAGCTGAAAGCTCCCTCCCACAAAGCCAGTTCACGCCAGTCTGCGATGAACCAAAAATGAAGGGGGACTAGTATAGCAGCGCCGAGCGCCAATGGCTGCTATGGAAGGTGCCGCAGGCACCCCTTTATTGCCGCCGCTACGCGACGGTTCGCCCGATGAATCGGCCTCCCACAATGGAAGATGGCGCCACCCCGACCTTTGTGGGAGCTGGGCTCTGCCCGGCGAATGGAGCCCGAAGGGCTCCCAGCGGCTATAGCGAGCCCTTGACCAGCCGTGCACTTGTCTTTCCGGTCAAGTAGAATATGGCCCCTGCCGGACCGGACCCCGGCCTTTCCAAATTCTCCGACACGAGCTACCCCATGACAGTAACAACTCCCGACCCGGCGGCCGGCCGCGCCACCGTGGTGATCTACTCCGGCGGCATGGACTCCTTCACCGTGCTGCACCGCGCCCTGCGCGAGGGCCGCGAGGTCCACGCCCTCTCCTTCGACTACGGCCAGCGCCACGCCCGCGAACTCGAGGTGGCCGCCCGGGTCTGTCGCGAGCTGGGCGTGCCCCACCAGGTGGTGGACATTCGCGCCATCCACGGGCTTATCGACAACTCGGCGCTGACCGACGCCAGCCGCGAGATGCCCGACGGCGACTACGCCGAGGACAATCTCACTGCCACGGTGGTGCCCAACCGCAATATGATCCTGCTGTCACTGGCCATCGCCAAGGCGGTGAACATCGGCGCCGACCGGGTCGACTATGGCGCCCACGGTGGCGACCATGTGCTCTACCCGGACTGCCGCCCCGAGTTCGTCGAGGCGATGAATGCCGTGGCCGGCATCGCCAACTTTGAGTCCGTCGAGCTCCACGCCCCCTACCTGCGTGCCAGCAAGGCCGAGATCCTCGCCGACGGCCTGGCCATGGGGCTGGACTACGCCGACACCTGGACCTGCTACCTGGGCGAGGCCCTGGCCTGCGGCCGCTGCGGCAGCTGTCGCGAGCGCCTGGCGGCCTTCGCCGCCAACGGCGCCGTCGACCCCATCGGCTATGCCCGGCGGGCCGCCGTGGATACCGCCGACACCCCCGCGGGAGAGCGCTGATGTACCACGTCAAGGAGGCCTTCTACACCCTGCAGGGGGAAGGCGGCCAGGCGGGACGCGCCAGCGTGTTCTGCCGCTTCACCGGCTGCAACCTCTGGTCGGGCCGCGAGCAGGACCGCGCCTCGGCGGCCTGCACCTTCTGCGATACCGACTTCGTCGGCACCGACGGCCAGAACGGCGGGCGCTTCGCCACCGCCGAGGCGCTGGCCGACCATCTCACGGCGCTGTGGCCCGACCAGGACGGCGTGGCGACTCCCTATGTGGTGTTCACCGGCGGCGAGCCGCTGCTGCAGCTCGACGAGACGCTAATCCGCGCCATGCACGCCCGGGGCTTCGAGGTGGCCGTGGAGACCAACGGCACCCTGCCCGCGCCCCCCGGCATTGATTGGCTATGCGTCAGCCCCAAGGGCGCCAGCGAGCTTACCATCACCGCCGGCGACGAACTCAAGCTGGTCTATCCCCAGGCCGAAGCGCCGCCGGCGCGCTTCGCCGGGCTCGACTTCGCCCACTTCTTCCTGCAGCCCATGGACACCGGCCCGCTGGGCGAGCCCGGCGCCCGCATGGCCGAGACCGTGGCCTACTGCCTGGCTCACCCCCAGTGGCGACTGTCGCTGCAGACCCACAAGATCGCGGGGATCGACTGATGACGCTATTCGTCAATCGCCTGACCCAGCTGGATGTCTCGCTGTGGTGCCCCCGCCGCGGGCTGATCGGCGCCAGCTGGCTGGTCGACGCCGAGCTCGACGGCGAGCTGGGCGAGGACGGCATGCTGTTCGATTTCGGCGAGGTGAAGCCCTGGATCAAGTCGCGCCTGGACGCCGGCGCCGATCATACCCTGCTGATTCCCATCCGAGCGCCGGGGCTCACCGTCAGCGACTGCGCCGAAGGGCTCTGCGTGCGCACTACCCAGCCCTACGCCATGGAGATCCGCGCCCCGCGCCAGGCCTTCACCCTGCTGCCCTGGGAGGCGATCACCCCGCAGCGCCTGGCTGGGCACCTCGGCGAGACCCTGAGCCGCCAGCCTCCCGAGCGGGTCGAGGCCATTCGCCTGACGCTGCGCGACGAGGCGATCGACGGCGCCGCCTACACCTACAGCCACGGGCTGCGCCGCCATGTCGGCAACTGCCAGCGCATCGCCCACGGCCACCGATCGCGCCTGCATATCTGGCAGGGCGGAGTGCGCATGCCCGAGCTGGAGGCCGACTGGGCCGAGCGCCTGGCGGATACCTACCTGGTGGATGCCGCGGATATCGTGGCGGAAACGGAGCCGAGCTTCCCGCCCCGGCTCACCACCCGCTACCGCTCCGCCCAGGGCCGCTTCTTCCTGCGCCTGCCGGCCAGCCGCTGCCATACGCTGCCGAGCCCCACCACCGTGGAGCATATCGCCCGCTGGCTAGCCGAAGGGATCGCCGCCGAGACCGGGCATGCTACCCGGGTACAGGCCTTCGAGGGCGTCGACAAGGGCGCCATCGCGGAAGCAACGCCGTGAGCGAGGACTGCCGCCCGGGCTGCGGGGCCTGCTGCATCGCCCCCTCGATCAGCTCGCCGATTCCCGGCATGCCCCAGGGCAAGCCGGCCGGCGAGCGCTGCGTGCAGCTGGACGACGCCAATCTCTGCCGGCTGTTCGGCGACCCGCGCCGCCCGGCGGTATGCGCGGCCTTCACCTTCGAGCGCGCGCTGTGCGGCGAGCACCGCGACCAGGCGCTCTCGCGCATCGCCGCCCTGGAGCTCGCCACCTGATCTGAGGGGGCCTCGCCGCACCGGGCCACCCCACTCAGCCACGCCCAAGCGGCCGCCCCCAACGCAGGGGGCGGCCGCACGGACAGGGCTGAACGGGCTCAGCCTTCGATATCGGCGGGACGCGGCAGGCGACGGTCGAGCAGGGTGTGCCAGCGCACCAGCACCGGGGCGTCGCTGTGGCTCACCTCGCCGAGGAGGGTGCGGAAGGCGTCCCGCGCCGCAGCATCGTGGCTGTCGACCAGGGTCAACCAGGCCTCCAGGGCACACAGCTGCTGATGGCGATTCTCGTGCTGGCGGGCGAACGTCAGGGCCTGCTCCACCAGCAGGCGCACCTCGTGGCGCGGATGCCCCAGGCGGTGGCGCACCGTGGCCAGCTGCAGCGCCAGCTCGGGCACGAACAGGGTGCTGCGCTCGCGGGCGATCATCAGGCACTGATCCAAGTAGTCCTCGGCGTGGACCAGCTGGCCCAGCGCCATGCAGGCGTCGCTGTACCACAGCGCGGGGCGGTGGTAGCGATCCCGCCCGGTGATCTCGCTGAGCTCCTCCAGCGCCACTTCGATCTTCTCCAGGCCGTCGCGGTCCCCGGAGAGCGCCCGGCGCCAGCCGAGCACGCCCTGGGCGGAGACCTGCCAGAGGTGCAGGTCCGGGGTCTCGGTCAGCGCCACCGCCTGCTCGGCGCGCCGCGCGGCGAGGTGCACATGCCCCAGCTGCCGGTAGAGCGCGGCGGCGAACAGCAGCGCCATGGCCAGCGACCCGGGGTGGCCGATGCGCTCGGCCAGGCGAATTGCCGACTCCACCTGCTGCTCGGCGCGGCGGTAGTCGCCGCGCAGGCAGAGCGCCCAGCCCTGGAAGCAGGCGGCGGCCACCTGGGGATGCTCGGAGAACGGCAGCCACTCGATGGTCATCGGCTGCTCGAGGGGGTTGATCTCGTCGAGGTGCTCGTAGGCCTGGCTGATGCGCCCCGCCCAGTATTCGCAGTTGGCCCGGGCGTAGTCGGCCAGCCGCCGGTAGCGCGGGTCGTCGAGCCGGCTGGCGATGTCGGCCAGCCGGGCGGCCAGCGAGAAGGCGTCGGCGTGGGCGTGACGCTGGCTGCAGCCCACCCACAGGCCCCACTTGACCAGGAAGGCCTGCTCCAGGTCGTCGCTCTCATCGCCGCTGCAGCTCTCCAGGGTGACCAGCAGCTCGCGGGCGCGCACGAAGCTCTCGTGGGCGGTGGGCGAGCCGTGGCCCTCCAGGGCGAAGGCGGCCTGGCCGCGCACGGTCAGCAGGCTGATCTCACGTTCGGCCTGCTCCTCCACGTGGCGCAGACTGGCCAGCCCGAAGTCGGCCATCTTCAGCGCGGTGCGGTTGGCGCTGACCTTGAGCGCTTCCCGCGCCGCCAGCTCGAAGTAGCGGGCGCCGCGGGCGTAGTGGCCGCTGCGCCGCAGGTGGGTGGCAAAGTCGCCGGGATGCCGACCGATCCACATCGGGAAGCGCTCCTCGATGAGGCTGACCACCTGGCGATGGATACGCACCCGCACGTCGCGGGGACAGGAGAGATAGGCGGCCTCCTGCAGCAGCTGATGGCTGAACTGGTACTCGCGACCGCCCTCCTCAGCGCCCACCGGCTCGATGATCTCCAGGCGGCGCATCTGCTCCAGGGCGCGGTTGAGCCGCGGCAGCTCCCAGCCGCTGCACTCGGTGAGAAAGTCGAGCCGGAAGCGACGCCCCAGCACCGCCGCCACATGGGCGACCTCGCGGTCGCCGTCGAGCTGGTCGATGCGGCTGGCGAGCAGGCCCAACAGGCCGCGGGGCAGCTCGTCGAGGTGCACGCTGCGCCCTTCGCGGCGGTCCATCTCCAGGCGCCGGCAGATCTCCTGCATGTAGAGCGGCACGCCGTCGCAGCGCTCGATGATCTGCCCACGCAGGCGGGGGCTGAGGTGCAGGCGATAGCGGCGCGCCAGCTGGGAGAGCAGCCGCGAGGACTGCATGGCATCCAGGTGGCCGAGGGTGACCTGCTGGTCCCAGTGCAGCCGGCTGGGCAGCGCTTCGCGGCCATGGTGGCTGGCCACCAGCAGGAAAGCGCAGTTGATGGGCAGACGCGCCTGGAGGCCCGCCAGCACCCGGAAGGAGGGCTCGTCGAGCCACTGCAGGTCGTCGATCATCAGCACCAGGGTGCGCTCGGCGGCCTGGCGCTCGATGACCCGGCACAGCAGCGCCACCACCAGCTCGGCGGCCTCGCCGCTCTTGGCCAGTCGCGCCCCCTCGGGGGACTCGCGCACCCCCAGGGCCTCTTCCAGCAGCGCTCGCTGGTCGTCGTCAAGGCGCATCTCCGCCTGCTCGGCGAGCAGGTCGGCCAGCGCCTCGGCGTCGAGCTCCCCTTCCAGCCGCCAGCGCAGCAGGGTGCGCGCCACGCCATAGGGTTCGAGTACCGACAGGCGAGTGGTGGGCTGCCAGCAGATGGAGGCGTCCCGACTCAGCTCGAGCTGGCGGAAGCCGACCATCAGCGCCGACTTACCCATGCCCGAGGCGCCGCGTACCAGCACGCTCTGACGCAGGCCGATGCCGGCACGGGCCAGGGCGTCGCGCAGGATGCGCAGCGACGCCTCGCGGCCGACCAGGCTGGGCGGCATGGCGTCACGCCCGCCCTCGTTGTGCCCCAGCACCAAGGCGCGCAGCCGCACCCGGCCGTCGCTGGCCACCAGCCGCGAGGCCAGCCGCGGCTGCAGGTCCAGCGCCGGCGGCATGTGCTGGCTGGCCTCCTGGGAGATCACCAGCTCGCTGCCCTCGGCGGCGCTCATGAGTTCCAGCGAGCCCTGGGTGACCTGCCCCAGCGGGTCGACCAGCTGACGCTCGGGAAGATAGACCACCCGGCCGCTATTGAGACCGGCGGCCAGTTCGATACGCGGCGGCTCGTCCTCGCCGCTCCAGTGGCGGGCGATCTCGTCGGGCAGCACGCGGCGGCAGTGTTCGTAGAGGGCGACCAGCTCGGCCAGCTGATGGGCCGGGCCGTGGGTGCCGAAACAGGCCAGCCCCAGCCCGCCGGTGGCGCCGGGGAGCCAGAAGCCGCCCAGGTGGTGGCACTGTTGCTCCAGCCAGCGCATCAGTTCGATCTGCAGGGCCAGGCTGGCGCGGGTCTCGTCGCGGGCGGAGAGCTCGCCCTTGAGGCGCAGGCGAATGGCCATCACCGAGAGCTGGCGCTGCTCGATCTCGTCTTCGCGCAGGGGCGTGCTGTCAGCGGCCAGGGCCCGGGAGAAGGCGCCCTGGGGCGACAGCCCCTGCAGGTCCGGCTTGCCGTCGGACCAGTAGCGGGCCAGCTGCAGGAAGGCCGGCTCGGGCTGCTGACCGGATAGGGCCAGCAGCTGCAGATAGGCATTGTACTGCTCGTGGGCAGCGGCCAGCTGGCCCTGGTCGGCGAGCTGGCGCACCAGCCGCTCGTGGAAGGGGCCATAGCCGGAGAAGCGGCTGACCAGCGCCTGGAGCAGCGCGTCGGGAACATCGTCGTGGCGCTCCAGCACCCCTTCGGCGAAGCGGATCACCCGCTGGCGCCACTCGTTGCGCAGCTGCACCAGCCAGCGTTGGAACTCGGTGCAGGCCGGCAGCTGCAGCTCCTCGACCAGATCCCCACGATAGCGCTCCAGCAGCCGCTCCAGGGTAGCGACATCCTGGGACCCCTCGAGCAGCCGCTGCAGCTCGTGGAGGTCGAAGCGCCAGGCCTCGGGGAGGCGAAAGGCGATGGTCTGGCGCGATACCACCAGCACCCGCTCGGCCTCCTCGCCCAGCGACTGGCGCAGGCAGTGCAAGGCGTGGCGCAGGTTGGTGCGCCCGGAAGAGAGCCCCTGGTCCGGCCACAACAGTTCGGCCAGGCTGGCCCGATTGACCGGCTGGCTATGCAGCAGTAGATAGACCAGCAGCGCCTTGACCTTGTCGTAGCTGAACTGGGTCAGGACGTCATCGCCCAGGGTCAGCGAGAAGTGGCCGAACAGCGCCAGCTGATCCACATCACGGTGTTGCACGTCGTCGCAAGCGTCCTGCATGTTGGAGTCCTGCATGGCAAGCGGCGGCCTCAGGCCGGCACGCCACTATGGAAACGAAACGCCGTATCCGGCGTGACTATCAGCTCTGCCTCGCATTCGGCGAAGAAGGCCACCCGCTCGTCGATGGCGGCCGGGGCCTGCTGACGGGCCAGCATCAGGTAGTCCTCGTAATGACGCCCTTCCGACTTAACCAGACTGCGATAGAACTTGGCAAGTTCAGCATCCAGGTGCGGAATCAGCCGCGCGAAGCGTTCGCAGCTGCGCGCCTCGATCAAGGCGCCGATGATCAGGATATCGACCAGGCGCTCAGGATCTTTAGGCCTTACGTGGCGCCTGAGCCCCTCGGCATAGCGTGAAGCGCTGAGATGCCGGTAGCGAATGCCGCGGCTCTCCATCAGCTTGACCACCTGCTCGAAGTGCAGCAGCTCCTCGCGGGCGAGCTGCGACATCTTGGTCAGCAGCAGCGGCTGGTCCACGTAGCGATAGAGCAGGCTCATGGCGGTGGAGGCCGCCTTCTTCTCGCACTGAGCGTGATCGATCAGCAGCAGTTCGGGGTTGTCCAGCGCCCAGCCGATCCAGGCATCCGGGGTGCGGCAGCCCAGGAAGTCGAGCATACCGGGCGGCAGCAGCGCCTCGACGGAACTGCCCGGCTCGGCAGATAGGAGGGGCTCTTGCATGGCGGCTCCAGCGCTTGTCGGGGTGTCGGTCGGGGGCGCCTGCGCCTGGCGGCGCGACTCGGCGGCGGCGCACAGGGCCTGGCTCAGGCCGGCATGCAGGGCGGCGGCATCCAGCCCCTCTCCCGGCCCGCGGGCCGCCAGGCCGTAGCGCGACAGGTCACGGATGCGTTCGCGCCCGACCCGCAGCAGCTCCACCGCCCGGGACAAGGGCGGCTGCTCGGGGCGCACGCGGACGCGATGGCGCTCGATCTGGGCGTTCAATCGCTCGGGGTCCGTCACCGCCAGCCATTCGCCGACCACCGCCTCGCGCAGGGAGTCGAGCTCGACCATGCGCGAGGCCCGCTCAGGCTCATCGAAGGCCAGCCAGTCGGTGATCTCGGTGTCGCTGCGCTGACACCCCCGGCAGACGCTGTCGCCCAGTGCGGTGGAGCAGACCCCCACGCAGGGTGACACGATTTTGGCAGACATATTCATACTCTCGTTCGAGGACATCATGGTACCGCGCGGGGCGCTCGATCACACCCTCCGTGTCGCCGCTTTTCAGCGCCGCCGACCAAAGTTCAAGGCGGCAACCACGGGCCTCAGCTTAACATTGTCGACAGTTTACCGTAGAATCACGCCACCCAGCGGCACGCTGCTTGCCAAGACCGTTTCTCCTGTCAGGGCGTGCATTTCGGCGACGATCTCGCCAGATGCGCCGCTTTGACCACCACAACAGATGAGGGCCCCAACGTGCTTGAAGCCTATCGCCAACATGTCGAAGAACGCGCCGCCGAGGGCGTCCCGCCGAAGCCCCTGAACGCCGAACAGGTCGCCGCACTGGTCGAGCTGCTCAAGAGCCCACCCGCCGGCGAAGAGGAGTTCATCCTCGACCTGCTGACCAACCGCGTGCCCCCGGGGGTCGACGAGGCCGCCTACGTCAAGGCCGGCTTCCTGACCGCCGTGGCCAAGGGCGAGACCAGCTCTCCGCTGATCGACAAGGTGCACGCCGTGAAGCTGCTGGGCACCATGCAGGGCGGGTACAACATCGTCTCCCTGGTCGAGCTGCTCGATGACGCTGAGCTTGCCAAGGAAGTGGGCGAGCAGCTCAAGCACACCCTGCTGATGTTCGACGCCTTCCACGACGTGGAAGAGCGCGCCAAGGCCGGCAACGCCGTGGCCAAGGACGTCATCCAGTCCTGGGCCGACGCGGAGTGGTTCCTGGAAAAGCCCGCCCTGGAAGAGAAGATCACCCTGACCGTATTCAAGGTGCCGGGCGAAACCAACACCGACGACCTCTCCCCCGCCCCGGACGCCTGGTCACGCCCCGACATCCCGCTGCACGCCCGCGCCATGCTCAAGAACGAGCGCGAGGGCATCGAGCCGGAGCAGCCGGGCAGCGTCGGCCCGCTCAAGCAGATCGAAGACGTGAAGGCCAAAGGCTTCCCGGTCGCCTACGTGGGCGACGTGGTGGGCACCGGCTCCTCACGCAAGTCCGCCACCAACTCGGTGCTGTGGTTCTTCGGCGACGACATCCCCAACGTGCCCAACAAGCGCGCAGGCGGCTTCTGCTTCGGCGGAAAGATCGCTCCGATCTTCTTCAACACCATGGAAGACTCCGGCGCCCTGCCGGTTGAGATGGATGTCGAGAAGCTCGAGATGGGCGACGTCATCGACATCTACCCCTATGAGGGCAAGGTGTGCAAGCACGGCACCGACGAGGTGCTCACCACCTTCGAACTCAAGACCCAGCTGATCCTCGACGAGGTGCGCGCCGGCGGCCGCATCCCGCTGATCATCGGCCGCGGCCTGACTGCCAAGGCGCGCGAGTCGCTGGGCCTTGAGCCCTCCGACGTCTTCCGCCTGCCCGAGCAGCCCGCCGACACCGGCAAGGGCTTCACCCTGGCCCAGAAAATGGTCGGCAAGGCGTGCGGCCTCGAGGGCGTGCGTCCGGGCATGTACTGCGAGCCGAAGATGACCACCGTGGGCTCCCAGGACACCACCGGGCCGATGACCCGCGACGAGCTCAAGGACCTGGCCTGCCTCGGCTTCCAGGCCGACCTGGTGATGCAGTCCTTCTGCCACACCGCGGCCTATCCGAAGCCGGTCGACGTGGACACCCACCACACCCTGCCCGACTTCATCATGAACCGCGGCGGCGTTTCCCTGCGTCCGGGCGACGGCATCATCCACAGCTGGCTGAACCGCATGCTGCTGCCCGATACCGTGGGCACCGGCGGCGACTCCCACACCCGCTTCCCGCTGGGCATCTCCTTCCCGGCCGGCTCCGGCCTGGTGGCCTTCGCCGCCGCCACCGGCGTGATGCCGCTGGACATGCCGGAATCGGTGCTGGTGCGCTTCAAGGGCAAGCGTCAGCCGGGCGTCACCCTGCGTGACCTGGTTCACGCCATCCCCTACTACGCCATCCAGCAGGGCCTGCTCACCGTCGAGAAGTCCGGCAAGAAGAACGCCTTCTCCGGCCGGGTGCTGGAGATCGAGGGCCTCGAGGACCTCACCGTGGAGCAGGCCTTCGAACTCTCCGACGCCTCCGCCGAGCGCAGCGCCGCCGGCTGCACCATCACCCTGGGTGAAGAGAGCGTCGCCGAGTACCTGAAGTCCAACATCACCCTGCTCAAGTGGATGATCGCCAACGGCTACGGCGACCGCCGCACCATCGAGCGCCGCATCCAGGGCATGGAGGAGTGGCTGGCCAGCCCGAGCCTGATGCGCGCCGACAAGGATGCCGAGTACGCCGAGGTCATCGAGATCGACCTGGACGAGATCAAGGAGCCGGTGCTGTGCGCCCCGAACGACCCGGACGACGCCCGCCTGCTCTCCGAGGTGGCCGGCGAGACCATCGACGAGGTGTTCATCGGCTCGTGCATGACCAACATCGGTCACTTCCGCGCCGCGGGCAAGCTGCTCGAGAAGCAGCCGGCCGGCAGCCTGAAGACCCGCCTGTGGCTGGCCCCGCCCACCAAGATGGACCAGCACCAGCTCACCGAAGAGGGCTACTACGGCATCTACGGCCGCGCCGGGGCGCGCATGGAGATGCCGGGCTGCTCGCTTTGCATGGGTAACCAGGCCCGCGTCGCCGCCAAGAGCACCGTGGTCTCCACCTCCACCCGCAACTTCCCGAACCGCCTGGGCGACGGCGCCAACGTCTACCTCGCCTCAGCGGAACTGGCGGCCGTGGCCGCGGTGGAGGGTCGCCTGCCGACCGTCGAGGAGTACCAGCGCTACATGGGCGAGTTCGACGCCATGGCCGGCGAGATCTACCGCTACATGAACTTCCATGAGATCGAGGAATTCCAGAAAGCGGCCTCGAATGTGATTCCGGTCGCCCAGGAAAGCTGATAGGCTTTCGCTCCGGAATTCGTTTTCGACTCCGATGCTCGCAACATCGACGGCCGCCGCCCGCGGCGGCCAGAGCCGATGACCAAAGCGCCCCGCTCGCGGGGCGCTTTTTTTGGTTTGGGGGTACCCCAGGCCTGGCGGCCGGTCGGTAACGGGAGAAATGGCAAGCGCTAGCGTCGCAAGAAAGCCGGATTTCGTAGCAGATCAACGTTAGCCGGGCTCAGTGCCTGGCCGCCCGCCGGCCAAGCTGCTCGCGCGCCAGGATGGGCGCGGCATCGAGGGAGGCGATAGGCACGCTCCTGTCGGCGGGTATCTCGCCGCTGAGCTGCAGGGCAAGATAGCGCAACGCGCAGACCCGCAGGAAGGAGGTGAAATTGCCCAGGTCGTGGCCGGCATCGATCGACTCATGGTACAGCTGGGTGATCAGCTGCGGGGTATTCATCTCGTCGCGGCGGGCGATCTCCTCCAGCAGGTGCCAGAAGTAGGCCTCCATGCGCAGGCTGGTCACCATCCCGTCGATTCGCAGGGAACGGGTGGTGCTTTTCCAGAGCTGCGGGTCGGCATTGACGAAAAGCTGGCACATGGCGGCTCCCCCATTCTCAGCGTGATCGGACGGCCTCGCCCCCAGCCGGCTCGCCAGACGCTCTGACCGGGCGCTTACACCAGGAGTTTCTGGAACTGGGCCAGCCATGCCGGATGGGCGGGCCAGGCCGGGGCGGTGACAAGATTACCATCGGTCACCGCCGCATCCACCGGGATATCCGCGTACTCTCCTCCGGCAAGCTCCACCTCGGGGCGGCAGGCGGGATAGGCCGAGCAGCGTCGCCCTTCCAGCACCTTAGCAGCCGCCAACAGCTGAGCACCATGGCAAATGGCGGCCACCGGCTTATTCGCGGTGAAAAAGTGCTGCACCATGGCCACCACGTCCGGATTCAGGCGCAGGTACTCCGGCGCACGGCCACCGGGTATCACCAGCGCATCGTAGTCATCCGGCCTCACCTCGCGAAAGGTCGCATTGAGGGTGAAGCGGTGGCCGGGCTTTTCCGTATAGGTCTGGTCGCCCTCGAAATCGTGGATGGCGGTGGCGACGCTATCCCCCGCCTGCTTGTCGGGGCAGACGCCATGCACCAGGTGGCCGAACGCCTGCAGCGCCTGAAACGGCACCATGGTTTCATAGTCTTCGGTGTAGTCGCCGGTGATCATGAGAATCTTCTTGTTCATGTCGGGTCTCCTCGCTTGTTGTGCCCGAGAACAAGCGTCACACAGTCACAATGACAGCGGGTAGTAGCCCGCTACTACATGGACAAAGATGCCGGTTCGGCGCTCTCCAGCGCCGCCAGGTAGTCCGCGAAGGCGGCCCGGGCGGCCGCTATCGCCACCGCCACCTGGCCGGGAGGGCAGCGACGCTCGGCGAAGGCCAGAAAACGCCCCCAGTGGTACTCGGGCTCGGACGCCGAGAAGAAGGCAAGCGGGGTCGCCGGCCCCAGTGCGGCGCTCAGTGCCAATTACCATGGGCTCATACTCTTTCATGACAGCTTTCTGTTAGGGTAAGGCGACTCGCCGTGTCCAGCCCCCGGTCCCTCCCACTCCCCTACCACGAGGCCTCGTAGCGCGTGAACCTCCCACACGATCCAGACGACCGCGAGGCCGAACTCAGCGAGGCGCTGCGTAACTGCGCAGCGGAGCCCGTCCATATCCCCGGTGCCATCCAGCCGAACGGCGGACTGATCAGCTTCGATGCCGAGCTCACCAGGGTGCGCCAGGTCAGCGCCAACCTGGAAGCCCTGCTGGGCATTCCGGTCGAGCAGGCCCTGCGCGCCTCGCCCGCCACGCTGCTGGGCGGCGCCCTGGTCGAGCGCATCCTCCGCGAACTCGATCAGCGCAGCGAAGTCCCCGGCGCCATGACAGCACACCTGGGCCCCGACGCGCTGCGCTTCCAGGTCATTCCCTATCGCAGCGGCACCCGCGTGGTGGTCGAGCTGGAGCCGCTGCCCACCGAGGATGCCTCCCAGCTGCTGTCGGGACTCAATCGCTGGCTTGCCACGGTACGGGAAGCGGCCACTCCCGGCCAGCTGCTGGCGTGGCTGGTGGAAGAAGTGCGCGATCTCACGGGCTTCGACCGGGTACTGATCTACCGCTTTGACGAGCGCTGGAACGGCAGCGTCACCGCCGAGAGTCGCGGCCCTGGCATCGGTAGCTTCCTGGGCCACCATTTCCCCGCCAGCGACATTCCCTCCCAGGTACGCGCGCTGTATGACCGCAACTGCCTGCGCAGTATTCCCGATGCCGCCGCCACCGCCGTCCCACTGGTGCCCGACAACGACCCCGTCGATGCCGCCCCGCTCGATCTATCGCTCGGGGTGCTGCGCGCCGTGTCGCCGATCCACCAGGCGTATCTCGCCAACATGGGCGTCGCCAGCGCCCTCTCTGTGGCGCTTCACGACGACGAGGAGCGCCTGGGCGGGCTGCTGAGCTGCCATGCCCTGGCCACGCCCCTTCGCCTCTCCCCGACGGTCCGCGACGCGGCGCGGGCACTGGTGCAGATCAGCGTTCCCCAGCTGAGGCTGCTGCGCGCCAAGGCCGAGACCCAGCTCATGCAGAAGGTACAGGTCAGCCGCGAACTGCTGCACCAGTCCCACGAGCACTGGGTCGATCCGAGCCTGATCGTGGCCCAGCGCGGCGAGGAGTGGCTGGCGCTGTTCGCCGCTGACGGCATGGCGCTCGTGCATCGCGAGCAGCGGGGCAGATGCGGCACCGTGCCGAGCACGCCATCGCTGGACGCCATGGTGGCGTGGCTGAGCCCCCGGGCGCCGAGCCCCTGGTACAGCCACTGCCTGAGAGACACGCCGCTGGGGCCCTGGCGCGGCCCCAGCAGCGGACTGCTGGCCATTCCGCTGCCCATCGACACCTCGCAGCCTAGCTGGCTGCTGCTGTTTCGCAACGAGGAGATCGAGACCCGTCGATGGGCCGGGGCGCCGCACAAGCAGATCGAGACGCAGGGGACTCGCAGCATGCTGGCGCCACGCCGCTCCTTCGCCGAATGGCAGGAGAAGATTCGTGACCACAGTCGCATCTGGCGCCGCAGCGAACGTCGCGCCGCCCGGGACCTCGCCGAAAACCTGGCGGCGCTGATTGCCAGCCACGAGATCCAACTCCTCAACGCCCGCCTTCGCCAGGTCAACGAGCGCCTGGAGCATCTCGCTTCGCGAGACAGCCTCACCGGGGTGTGGAACCGCTACCATATCGAGCAGGCCCTCGAAAACGAGATCGCCTCCGCGAGCCGCTACGATCGGGACTGCGCCCTGCTCCTGCTGGATGTCGATCACTTCAAGGCCGTGAATGACGATTTCGGCCACGAGATCGGCGACAAGGTGCTGATGACGCTGGTGTCTCGGATGGATGCCATGCTTCGCGAGCCCGACCGCCTGGGCCGCTGGGGCGGCGAGGAGTTCGTGGTGCTGGCGACCGGCACCACGGCCCGTGGCGCCGAGGAGCTCGCCGAGCGGCTGCGCCAGGGGGTGGCCGAGCGCCCATTCGAGGAGGTCGGTCGCGTCACGGTAAGTATCGGAGTGGCCGCATACCGACCGGAAGACACGGTCAAGACGCTGGTCAGGCGCGCCGACCAGTCGATGTATCGCGCCAAGCAGCGCGGCCGCAACAGGGTGTACAGCGCCGACTGACTCCACCACCAAAGCCGTCTTTATCGCCACGCCGGCTGTGGCATCATCTCGGGTGGAACATTCCCCCGCTTAGCAAGGAGCCTGCGATGAGCACCATCATCACCCCCGACATCTGCGATGCCCACCCCGAGGTTCAGGTGCTGGACCCGATCTTCGTCAACTTTGGTGGACGCGAGGCGTTCTGCGGTCCGGTACGCACCGTCAAATGCTTCGAGGACAACTCCCTGGTCAAGCAGGCGGTGGCCGAGCCCGGCGAGGGAGCCGTGCTGGTGGTAGATGCCGGCGGCTCGAGCCGCTGTGCGATGCTCGGCGACATGCTCGCCGAGCAAGCCGTGGACAACGGCTGGGCCGGGGTGGTGATGTACGGCTTCGTGCGCGATGTGGACGTGCTGGCCGAAACCGATCTGGGTGTCCAGGCGCTGGGCGCCCACCCGCGCAAGAGCGAGAAGCGCGGCGAGGGACAGCGCGACATCGCCGTCACCTTCGCCGGCGTCACCCTGACGCCTGGCCAATGGGTCTACGCCGACAACAACGGCATCGTGGTCGCCGAGCAGCGCCTGCCAATGGAGGGGTGAGCCGGGCCTTCCCACCCCGGGGCAAGGCCGGCCACCCGAACCGCCGCCTTGCCCTGGCCGCGTGATCGGTGCCACCCTGAAGGCATGATCCTGTTTTCGTTGATGTCGCCATGCTGTCGCTGAGTTCACTCAGCGCAGACCTGCTGCGCAGCCTCCGCGAGCATCTGCGACCGCTGGTGGCTTACCACCTGTTCTTCACGCTGCTCGCATCGCTGCTGCTGTTGCCGGGGGTGGCCTGGACTCTCACCCACCTGCTGGGGCGCTTCGACCGGCCGGTGATCACCAACGCCGACCTGCTCGACCTGCTGCTGAGCCCCGGCGGCGTGCTGTGGTCGCTGGCGGCCATCGGGCTCTTCTTCCTGGTGCTCTACGCCCAGCAGGCGGGCATGATCCTGGTGGCGATCCGCCGCCGGGGCAACCACTACCAACTCGCTTTCGTGGCCCTGTGGCAGACCCTGCGCCGTCTGCCGGCCCTGGCGGGGCTGGTGGTGCTGCAGGTCGGCACGCATCTGCTGCTGATCGTGCCCCTGGCGCTGCTGCTGGGCTGGCTGTATGGCGTCTTCCTGGGCGGGCTGGATCCCTACTACGTCCAGCGCGTGCGCCCGGCGGCGCTGTGGTATTTCCTGGCCGTGGCGCTTCCCCTGGTGGCCGGCTGGGCCTATCTCGCGGCCAGCCTCTATTTCCGCTGGATCCTGGCCCTGCCGCTGGTCAGCCTGGAGCCCATTTCGCCGTGGCGGGCCCTCGGGCGCAGCCGCGAGCTGACGCGCGGGCGCCAGCGCCAGGTGGCGGTCGCCGTGATCTCGCTGCTGCTGGTGATCATTGCCCTGCCCCTTGCGGCGACCTGGGTCTTCGACCGGCTGTTCACGCCGATGCTGTGGTGGCTTCCCGAGCGCAACGCGGTGCTGATCCCGGCCATGCTCGGCTATGTCTCCGGCTATGTGCTGGTTACCCTGGCCATTACCTTCGTGGGCATCGCGGCCAATGCCCTGCTCTCGGCCTGCCTCTACCTGCGCCTGGTGCACCGGGAGCCGCGCCCTGCCCCGCCGCCGCCGGATGCCCATCCGGGACGACTCGCCTGGGGGGTGGAACTGGGGGTGGTGCTATTCGCCCTAAGCCAGGCGTGGTGGATCGTCAACAGCTTCGAGCTGCGCGATGAGGTGACCATCATCGCCCACCGCGGCAGTTCCATGGTCGCGCCGGAAAACACCCTGGCTGCCGTGGAACAGGCCATCGTGGACCAGGCCCACTACGTGGAGATCGATGTGCGGCTCAGCGCCGACGGCCAGGTGGTGCTCTACCACGACCGCAGCCTGCAGCGCCTGGCCGGCGATCCGCGCCACGTGCGTGACCTGACCCTGGATGAGCTGCGCCAGGTCGATGTGGGCAGCTGGTTCGGCGACGCCTTCATTGGCGAGCGCATCCCGACTCTCGAAGAGGCCCTGGCCACGGTCCGCGGCAGAAGCGCGCTGATGATCGACATGAAGCCCGACCCTGGCGGCGAGGTCGAGCTGGTAGAGGCGGTGCTACGGGCGCTAGAGCATGAATCGGCGTCGCGGCGGCTGTGCCATGAGCGGGTGCCGGCCGGGGCCTCATCCACACACTGCGGCGACATCGATGTGGCGGGAGAAAGCCGCCTGGCGGTGATGTCACCCTGGGTAGTGGACGAGATCAAGCAGCGCGACCCGGAGCTTCGCGTGACCCTGCTGGCCCAGCTGATCATGCCGGGAACCCTGGAGCGCCGCGGCTTCGACGCCCTGGGACTGCGCCACAACCGCATCACCGACAACGAGATCCGCCTGGCACGCCTGTTCGGCTACGAAGTGCACGCCTGGACGGTCAACGATCAGGCGCGGATGTCGGAGATGATCGACCTGGGGGTGGATGCGATCATCACCGACTATCCGGATCGGCTTCGGGAGCTGATCGACGAACGCCGCGAGCTGAGCGACGGCGCCCTGCTGCTGGTCAAGCTTCGCAACTGGCTCAGGCAGTAAGGTTCGAGGTTCGAGGTTCGAGGAGCGAGGTTCGAGGAGCAAGGTTCGAGGCACGAGGAGGTTCCTCGTGCCTCGCTCCTTGTGGCTAGTCGCCCATTACCACGCCTTCACGCCGCGGGTCGGCGCCGCCGAAGAAGCCCTCCTCGGTGACCTGCAAGGCCTGCAGGCCGCTGACCAGTTCGCGTTCGCTGACCTCATGGCCGCGGGCGTCGAGGGCCTCCAGGGTCGCGGCGGGGAAACGCCCCTCCTCCAGGAAGGCCGGCCCGCCCAGGGTGATGGCGTGGGGCAGGTTCAGCGCTTCCTGGGCGTCGAGGCCCCAGTCGAGCATGGCCACCAGCGCCTTGGCGGTGTAGTGGATGATCGCCGCCCCGCCCGGGGAGCCGAGGCTCGCCACCAGCTCGCCGCTGTCGCGGTCGAACACCAAGGTGGGGCTCATGCTGGAGCGGGGTCGCTTGCCGGCTTCGACCCGGTTGGCGATGGGCGTGCCCTCGGCGTCGTTGGGCGCAAAAGAGAAGTCGGTGAGCTCATTGTTGAGCAGGTAGCCACCGGCAAGCCCCGTGCCGCCGTCGGCGAGGATGCGCGCCCCGAAGGCCGCCTCGATGGTGGTGGTCATGGCGACGGCGTTGCCCTGCTCGTCGATGATGCTGATATGGCTGGTGCCGTATTCCGGCTGGTCGGGCTGCACCGCCCAGGCAGTGGCCATGGCCACGGGGTTGCCGGGTTCGGCGTTGCCGCTGCCGATGCTCTGGTCGCCGATCAGCTCGGCGCGGCTGGCCAGATAGTCGGGATCGAACAGCACGGCCCAGTCGCCCCCCGGGGCCTCGACGAAGTCCGGGTCGGCAATGTAGAGGCCACGATCGGCGAAGGCGAGCCGTGAGGCCTCCAGGAAACGGTGCAGCCACGCCTCGCTGGGGAGGCCGTCGTCCAGCGGCGTCTCCAGGGGCGGCAGATGCTCGAGAATGCCGAGGATCTGCATGATGGTCAGCTGCCCCGACGAGGGCGGCGGGAAGCCGCACAGGGTATAGGCCTGCCAGTCGCCGCACAGGGGCTCGCGCTGCTTCGCTTCGTAACCGGCCAGGTCGTCCAGGCTCAGCGACCCGGGCCGGGTGTGATGCCCCTGCACCCGGGCCACCAGATCCTCGGCGATGGCGCCTTCGTGCAGGGCGGCACTGCCGTGTGCGGCGATCTCGCGCAGGATGGCCGCGAGGGCCGGATTCTCGAGCGCATGGCCCACCGCCAGGGGTTCGCCGTCCGGGTAGTAGAAGGCGCCCCCCAGCGGGTCGTCGCGCAGGGGCTGCTCCTCGGCCAGGCTGGTGGCCAACCGGTGGCTGACCGGGAAGCCCTGCTCGGCCAGGGCGATGGCCGGGGCGAACAGCTGCGCCCAGGGGAGCTGGCCATGCTCGGCGTGGGCCAGCTCAAGCATGCGCACGGTGCCCGGCACGCCCACCGAGAGCCCGCTGGCCGCGGCGTCCATGAAGGCCAGCGGTTCGCCGCTGTCGTCCAGAAAGAGGCTGCCGTCCACGGCGCTGGGCGCCGTCTCGCGGCCGTCGAAGGCCGCCACGCGGTCGCCGTCGAAGTGCATCAGGAAGGCGCCCCCGCCGATACCGCTGGACTGGGGCTCGACCAGAGTGAGCACCATCTGCACGGCGATGGCGGCATCCACGGCGGAGCCACCGGAGCGGAGCACCTGGTAGCCGGCATCGGTGGCCAGCGGGTTGGCGGCGGCCACGGCGAAGCGCTCGGTGGCCCAGCCGGGCTTCTCGGTGTAGTCGGAGGCCACCTCGGGGGCGATCTCCGGCATGTCGTAATCGAAGGCCACCTCGGCCTGGGCGGCGAGGGGCAGGCCGAACAGCAGTGCGGCGACGACCGGGGCCAGCCGGCGGCGACGCAAGGGAATCAGGGGGAGGCTCATGGGACAGGCTCCTTGTCACGGGGGTTCGCGTAGGGGGGAGTCTGTCAGCATAGACGAAAGACGCCCGGCCGGCTGAAGGTCGACCGGGTGAGAATGCCCTATCAATGTTTGGTTCTTCGCCGACTGGCGTGAACAGGCTATGTGGAGGGACGGTTCGACGCTTCGACGAAGGCACCCCATGGGTAGCGCTGCGCGCTACTTCGCGAGCTGAAGCTCCCTCCCACAGATGTCGGCTTAACTCAGGGTTTCCCCTGCGAGCATAAACCAGGTCTCCAGCACCGCGTCGGGGTTCAGCGACACCGAGTCGATGCCCTGCTCCATCAGCCACTTGGCGAGATCGGGGTGGTCGGACGGCCCCTGGCCGCAAATGCCCACGTACTTGCCCTGGGCCTTGCAGGCGGCGATCGCCATGGCCAGCAGCTTCTTGACCGCGGGGTTACGCTCGTCGAAGAGGTGGGCGACGATCCCGGAGTCGCGGTCCAGCCCCAGGGTCAGCTGGGTCAGGTCGTTGGAGCCGATGGAGAAGCCGTCGAAGTGCTCGAGGAACTCGTCGGCCAGCAGGGCGTTGGCCGGCAGCTCGCACATCATGATCACCTTGAGCCCGCCCTCGCCGCGCTTCAGGCCGTTGGCGGCCAGCAGGTCGACCACCTCGCGCGCTTCCTCGGTGGTGCGCACGAAGGGCACCATGATCTCGACGTTGTCCAGGCCCATCTCGTCGCGCACGCGCTTCAGCGCCCGGCACTCCAGCTCGAAGCAGGGCCGGAAGGCGTCCGACACGTAGCGGGAGGCACCGCGGAAGCCGAGCATCGGGTTCTCTTCGCCGGGCTCGTAGAGCTTGCCGCCGATCAGGTTCTCGTACTCGTTGGACTTGAAATCCGACAGGCGCACGATCACCCGCTGAGGGTGGTAGGCCGCGGCCAGGGTCGAGATGCCCTCCACCAGCTTGTCCACGTAGAAGCTGACGGGGTCGGCATAGCCGGCGGTGCGCAGGTCGATGGTCTGCTGCAGCTCCAGCGGCAGGGTCTCGTACTCCAGCAGCGCCTTGGGGTGCACGCCAATCATGCGGTTGATGATGAACTCGAGGCGCGCCAGCCCCACGCCCGCGTGGGGCAGCCCGGCGAAGCCGAAGGCGCGGTCGGGGTTGCCCACGTTCATCATGATCTTGAAGGGGATTTCGGGCATGGCGTCGACGCTGGAGACCTTGCAGTCGAAGTCCAGCAGCCCCTCGTAGACGTGGCCGGTGTCGCCCTCGGCACAGGAAACGGTGACGTCGCGGCCGTCATCCAGCGCCTCGGTGGCATCGCCGCAGCCCACCACCGCCGGAATGCCCAGCTCCCGGGCGATGATCGCGGCGTGGCAGGTGCGCCCGCCGCGGTTGGTGACGATGGCCGAGGCTCGCTTCATGATCGGCTCCCAGTCGGGGTCGGTCATGTCGGTCACCAGCACGTCGCCGGGCTTGACCTTGTCCATCTCGTCCGGCGAGAAGACGAGCTTGACCGCCCCGCGGCCGATGCGCTGGCCGATGGCCCGGCCGGCCACCAGGGTGCGGCCCTTCTCGCGCAGGTGGAAGCGTTCGAGCTTGCCGCCCTCCTGCTGGGAGACCACCGTCTCGGGGCGGGCCTGGACGATGTAGAGCTCACCGTCATCGCCGTCCAGCGCCCACTCGATATCCATGGGCCGGTCGTAGTGCTGCTCGATGGTCACCGCCTGGCGGGCCAGCGCCATGACCTGATCATCACTGATGCAGAAGCGCCCGCGATCCTTGAGCGGCACGTCCACGGTGGCCACCGACTTGCCGGCGCTGGCGTCGTCGCCGTAGACCATCTTGATTAGCTTGGAGCCCAGGTTGCGGCGCAGTACCGCCGGGCGACCGGCGGCCAGCGTGGGCTTGTGCACGTAGAACTCGTCGGGGTTGACCGCGCCCTGCACCACCGTCTCGCCCAAGCCCCAGGAGGCGGTGACGAAGACCGCATCCCGGAAGCCGGACTCGGTATCCAGGGTGAACATCACGCCGGAGGCGCCGGTCTCGGAGCGCACCATCTTCTGGATGCCGGCGGAGAGCGCCACGTTCTCGTGGGCGTAGCCGCGATGCACCCGGTAGGAGATGGCGCGGTCGTTGAACAGCGAGGCGAACACCTCGTGAACCGCACGCTTGATGTTGTCGAAGCCCTCGATATTGAGGAAGGTCTCCTGCTGGCCGGCGAAGGAGGCGTCCGGCAGGTCCTCGGCGGTGGCCGAGCTGCGCACCGCGGCCTTGAGGTTGGGATGCTGGGCGGCCAGGGTGTCGTAGGCGTCGCGCAGGGCGGCTTCGAAGGTGGGGGGCAGCGGGGTGTCGATGACCCACTGGCGGATCTCGGCCCCGACCCGGGCCAGCTCGCCGACGTCGTCGACATCGAGACGCGCCAGGGCCTGGTTGATCCGCTCGTTGAGGCCCTCATGGGCGAGGAACTCTCGATAGGCGTGGGCGGTGGTGGCGAAGCCACCGGGCACGGTGACCCCGGCTCCCGACAGGTTGGAGATCATCTCGCCGAGCGAGGCGTTCTTGCCACCGACGCGCTCCACGTCGTCCATGCCGAGCTGATCGAACCACAGGATGTAAGCTTCCACGAGACCCCCTTGATCTTCGATGCCGTGGCACAAGGCCAGCGATTGCGATGGTCGCTACCTTACCGGCAAGTGACCATATTCGCCATTGGTCTAACATCGAAGTCACTGGAGGATTTTTACAACAGTCGCCGATTTCGGCCTTTTCGTGTAGTGCGCCGGTGTCGCGAAGCGTGCGCTGCCCCCGGCCAGACCGGCGCCGGCTTGCCCGCCTAGCCGACTAGCCCGACAATGGGTGCCCGCCCTTCACCCTGAAAGCCTCATCGCCATGACCCGTACCGCCTTCTTTATTTCCGACGGCACCGGCATCACCGCCGAATCCCTGGGCCGCAGCCTGCTGGCCCAGTTCGTGAACGTCGATATCCGCATGCTCACCAAGCCGTATATCGATTCGGTCGACAAGGCGCGCACCCTGGTGGAAGTGATCAACGCCACGGCGGTCCGCGACGGCCAGGAGCCGATCATCATCGACACCATCGTCGACGAGTCGATCCGTGCCGTGATTCGCGAAGCCACCGGCTTCAAGATCGATATCTTCTCGACCTTTCTCAAACCGCTGGAGCAGGAGTTGGCCACCCGCTCCTCCTATAGCGTGGGCCGTACCCACTCCATCGGTAGCGATGATGTCTACATGGACCGCATCCACTCGGTGCACTTCGCCCTGGACAACGACGACGGCGCCCGCACCCACCAGTACGACAAGGCGGACGTGATCCTGGTCGGGGTCTCCCGCTGCGGCAAGACCCCCACCTCGCTCTATCTGGCACTGCAGTTCGGTATCCGCGCCGCCAACTATCCCCTCACCGAGGATGACCAGGACGAGGACGGCACCCTGAAGCTGCCCAAGGCACTGGCCCAGCACCGCCATAAGCTGTTCGGGCTGACCATCGATCCGCGCCGCCTGGCGGCGATCCGCCACGAGCGCCGGCCCAACAGCCGCTACAGCTCCATGGACCAGTGCGCCCAGGAGGTGGATCAGGCCGAGGCGCTCTACCGCCAGCTGCACATTCCTTACATCGACACCACGCGCTTCTCCGTCGAGGAGATCTCCACCCGGATGATCGCCGAAACGGGGCTGACCCGGCGCTTCTCGCCGAGGTAGGGGGCAAGGGGCAAGGCAGCCTGTCGCTGGCAATACCGATGTACCTTGCCCCTCACTCCTCGAACCTCGCCCCTCGAACCTCGAACCTCGCCCCTCGCCCCTCGAACCTCGAACCTCGAACCTCGCCCCTATCTTACCACCCCTTCGCGCTTCAGCCGGGCGATATCCTCGGCGGTGAGCCCCATCTCGGCGAGTATCGTCGCGCTGTCCTGGCCGAGGCGCGGCGGGGCGACGTCGCTGGTGGCGGGGGCGCCGTCGAAGCGCAGCGGGTTGGCCACCTGCGGCACCTCGAGATCGCCTCGCTGCAGGCTGTGCTGCATGCCGCGGTGACGCACCTGGGGGTCGTCGAAGACTTCGCTGATGGTGTTGATGGGCCCGGCAGGAATACCGCGGGCTTCCAGCTCGGCCAGCCATTCGTCGCGGCTGCCGGTGAGAAAGATCGCCTGGATCAGCGGCACCAGCACCTCGCGGTTGCCGACCCGTGCGGCATTGGTGGCATAGGCGGGGTCCGCGGCCCACTCGGGGTGGCCAAGCAGGTCGGCGAGCCGGGCAAACTGGCTGTCGTTACCCACGGTGAGCACCAGGTGGCCATCCGCGCAGGCGAAGGCCTGATAGGGCACGATATTGGGGTGGGCGTTGCCGTGACGCTTCGGCGACTCGCCGCTGACCAGGGCGTTGAGCGCCTGGTTGGCCAGCGAGGCCACCTGGACATCGAGCAGCGCCACATCCACATGGCGCCCCACGCCGGTGCGAGAGCGCTCCTGGAGGGCCGCCAGCACGCCGATGGTGGCATACAGCCCGGTGGTGACGTCGGTGATCGCCACACCGGTCTTCATGGGCATGCCGTCCGGCTCGCCGCCGATGCTCATCAACCCGCCCATGGCCTGGATCATGAAGTCGTAGCCGGCGCGGTGGGCGTAGGGCCCGTCCTGACCGAAGCCGGTGATCGAGCAGCCGATCAGGCGCGGATTGAGCGCTCTGAGACTGGGGTAGTCGAGCCCATACTTGGCGAGGCCCCCGACCTTGAAGTTCTCGAGCACGATATCGGCACCCACGGCGAGCTGGCGAATCAGCGCCTGCCCCCGGTTGCTGGCGATATCCACGGCCAGTGACTGCTTGCCACGATTGGCGCACAGGAAATAGGCCGCTACCCGCTCAACCTCGTCCTCTTCGGCCAGCCACGGGGGACCCCAGCCGCGGGTGTCGTCCCCGCGCTGAGGGTGCTCGATCTTGATCACGCGTGCGCCGAGATCGGCGAGCAGCTGACCGGCCCAGGGCCCGGCCAGCACCCGCGACATATCGAGCACCGTGATGCCTTCCAGCGGTCCGCTCATCTTGAGCTCCTTGCTCACTCTCAACTGACTCGGAGCTGATCCGGCAACCAGCCTGCGGGGAGGCGCTGTGAATACATCCCTGTACGCTACCTCGGCCATCCATGGTCCTCGGACCTCCTCTTCGCCCTACCCCCGGCGCCCCTCGTTATCGTCAGCGGGTTGTTGGGCTGGATCAGCCGGTAAACGCCTGCAGGCCGGTCTGGGCACGCCCCAGGATCAGGGCATGGACGTCGTGGGTACCTTCGTAGGTGTTCACCGCCTCGAGGTTCATCACATGACGAATCACGTGGTACTCGTCGGCGATGCCGTTGCCGCCGTGCATATCACGCGACACGCGGGCGATGTCCAGGGCCTTGCCGCAGTTGTTGCGCTTGATCAGCGAGATGGCCTCGGGCACCAGCTGACCGGCATCGATCATGCGGCCGACGCGCAGGGCGGCCTGCAGCCCCAGGGCGATCTCGGTCTGCATATCGGCCAGCTTCTTCTGGATCAGCTGGTTGGCGGCCAGCGGACGTCCGAACTGCTTGCGATCCAGGGTGTACTGGCGGCCGGCATGCCAGCACGCCTCGGCCGCCCCCATGCTGCCCCAGGCGATACCGAAGCGAGCGCGGTTCAGACAGGAGAACGGCCCCTTGAGGCCAGTCACATTGGGCAGGCGCTGATCGTCGGAGACCTCCACGTCCTGCATGGCGATCTGGCCGGTGATGGAGGCACGCAGGCTGAACTTACCGTCGATCTTGGGTGCGGTGAGCCCCTTCATGCCCTTCTCGAGGATGAAGCCGTTGATCACGCCTTCGTCATCCTTGGCCCAGATCACGAAGACATCGGCGATGGGTGAGTTGGTGATCCAGGTCTTGGTGCCGTTGATACGCCAGCCGTTCTCGGTACGGGTGGCGCGGGTGGCCATGCCGCCCGGGTCGGAGCCGTGATCCGGCTCGGTGAGGCCGAAGCAGCCCACCCACTCGCCGGTGGCCAGCTTGGGCAGGTATTTCTCGCGCTGCGCCTCGCTGCCGAAGGCGTGGATGGGGTACATCACCAGGCTCGACTGTACGCTCATGGCGCTGCGGTAGCCGGAGTCGACCCGCTCCACTTCGCGGGCGATCAGGCCGTAGCTGACATAGTTCATGCCGGCACAGCCGTAGCCGTCGATGGTGGCGCCCAGCAGGCCCAGCTCGCCCATCTCGTTCATGATCTCGCGGTCGAAGATCTCGTGGCGGTTGGCCTCGAGAACCCGCGGCATCAGCTTGTCCTGACAGTAATCGTGGGCGGTCTGAAGGACCATGCGCTCATCTTCGTCGAGCTGGTCGACGAGACGGAACGGGTCTTCCCAAGTAACGGGGGTAATCTGGCTCATGGCGGGCTCCTGGAGGAATTTCTACATTTTTTTAAAATGTAGAGCATAAAGCCGCCGCTGCCAACCCCCATCCGCCGATTTCTGTGAATCGGGCTGATTCTGCTAAGGCTCGCCGCTTCACTAGCGCATCACGCTTCGCGTCGATGCGTGGGTGCGCGGCTGAGTTGCTCAACCCGCGGGGATCACCTCGAGGCGCCGCTTCAGCTGCCACCAGGCGAGAATCGCCATCAGCACATTGGCGAACAGCATGCCAAGGAAGATCCCGGTGGTGCCGTATGCCCAGCCCCCAAGCCAGGCCAGCGGCACCGTCAGCACGAACAGCCGAACCACCGATAGCCGCATGGCACGGGCGGGTTCATGCAGAGCATTGAGCGAGGACACGGCAAGGATCACCACCCCCTGGGCCCCCAGACCCAGCGGCACCCACCACAGGAAGGCGCGCAGCACCCCGGCCATGGCCTCGCCGTCGGCATAGCTGTCGACCAGCCAGGGCGCCAGGGCCTGCAGCATCAGCCAGACGCCAAACTGCCACACCAGCACGAACCCGAAGCAGCCGAGGATGGCGCGACGCACCCGCTCGCGCTGTCCGGCCCCCAGATTCTGGCTGACCAGCGGCGGCAGGGTCATGGAGAGCGCCAGCACGGCGATCTGGGCGATGGCATCGATACGCGTGCCGACCCCGAAACCGGCTACGGCATGGTGGCCATGGCTGGCCACGATGCGGGTGAGCACCGCCATGGCGAGCGGCGTGAATACGCTAGTGATGGCCGCCGGCAGGGCAATCCGCGACAGTTCCCGCCAGGAGTGCAGCAATCCGCTGAGCGTCAGCCGCTTGAGGTCCAGGCAGTCGCGCAGCTCTCGCTGCCAGAGCAGGGCCAACGTCATCAGCCCCCAGCTAAGCACCGTCGCCAGCGCCGCCCCTTGAACGCCGAGCGCGGGGAATGGGCCCTTGCCGAAGATCAGCAGCCAGTCGAGCAGGCCGTTGAGCAGCGCGGCCAGCGCCATCATCAGCCCGGGGATCAGGGTGTTGCCCTGGGCCCGCAACACGCTGTTGAGCACCCGCGGCACGATCACCATGGCAGCCCCCAGGTACCAGATCCCCATGTAGTCGCGCACATGGGGCATCAGGGTCGCGTCGGCACCGAGCAGGCGAAACAGCGGCTCGAGGGTCGCCAAGCCCAGCAGGCTGACACCCACCCCCACGACCAGCGCCAGCAGGGCGGCATCGGTGGCCCGGCGGCGCACCGTCTCGAGATCCCCCTGCCCGAGTCGCCGTCCAACCACCGCCGAGGTGCCGATGCCCAGCCCGATGGCCAGGCTGATCACCGTGAACACCACCGGGAAGGTGAAGGAGACCGCCGCCAACGGCTCGGTGCCCAGGCGGGCAATGAACCAGGCGTCGACCAGGTTGAAGCTGAGCATGGCCACCATGCCGGCGGCCACCGGCAGGCTCTTGCGCAGCAGCGTCAGGGCGATGGGGCCTTCCAAGAGGTCGCGACGCATGGGTCGGCGGGAGGCAGCGGCGGGTGTCGGGGAGGTAGGTGCGCTCATCAGGGCTCTCGACGAAAAACGGGCACCCGATTGTGCCCGTTTACGGGAGAGGTGCCAAAGGCCGAGGTGTTGCCCGGCGTTGGCGCTCATCGCCAACGTTTCGGCCTCCGCCAGGGCGCCTATCGCGACGGGAACCGACGCTCCTGCATACGAAACATTCTAATGTAGGAGCATCTTTAGATCGCGACTGGAGGCCGCAGGTCTCCCCGGCGGTGTTGCCGATGGGCGCGGTTGTTGCCAACGCCGGCGGCCTCCGCCAGGGCGCCTATCGGCGCCAGTCGCGATGCGGAGCAGCGCTCCTACAGCAAGCCTTGCCAATCTTGTAGCAACTTCAGCTCGCGACTGGGGGCCGCAGGCCTCCCGGGGGTATTCCCCCGCGTCAGTCTTTCTCGCCGGCCCGGTAGAGCTTCTGGATACTGGAGAAGTCCAGCCCGCCGTTGCCCTGGGCGGCATGCAGGGCGAAGAGGTTGCGGGCCTGGGAGCCCATGGGCACGGTGGCCTTGGAGCCCAGCGCCAGCTCCCAGGCCAGCCCCAGGTCCTTGGCCATCAGATCGGTCAAAAACCCACCCTGATAGTCTCGCGAGGCGGCCGAGCCTTCCATCACGCCCGGCCAGGGATTGTAGACGTTGAGCGCCCAGTTGCCGCCGCTGCTCTGCTTCATGATCTCCGAGAGCACCGCCGGGTCGAGGCCGTTCTTGACGCCCAACCCCAAGGCCTCGGCGGTGCCGCTCATGAGGATGCCCAGCAGCATGTTGTTGCAGATCTTGGCCACCTGGCCGGCACCGATGCCGCCGGCGTGGAAGATATTCTTGCCCATGCCCTCGAGCACCGGCTTGGCCTGCGCGAAGCCGGCCGCATCGCCGCCGACGATAAAGGTCAGGGTACCCGCCTGGGCACCGCCCACGCCGCCCGAGACCGGCGCGTCCAGATACGTCAGGCCGCGCTTGGCGGCGGCTTCGCCGACGAAGCGGGCATCGTCCGGCGAGATGGTGGAGGCATCGATGATCAGCGGCTTGCCTTCCAGCGCATCGAAGAGCCCCGGCGAGGCGTCACGCCCCAGATAGAGACGCCGCACATGCTGGCCGGCCGGCAGCATCGAGATGATCACTTCGGCGCCGCTGGCGGCGCTCTGGGCGCTGGCGCAGGCCTCGGCCCCGGCCGTTTCCAGGGCTTTCATGGCGCTGTCGACCAGGTCAAAGACGCTGACCTCGTGGCCGGCCTTGACCAGGTTGCTGGCCATGGGGGCGCCCATGTTGCCAAGACCAATGAAGGCAATTTTCATGCGTATGGCTCCTGAGTTGTCGTTGTAGATTGTCGTCACGTTGGTTAGCTGACCCGCTGCCCATAGCCGAGATCCCGCAGCGGATGCGCCTCGTCGGGCCACATCGGCGCCATGAGCGCCTGGATGTCCGCCTCCGGCACGCTGGCCGCATCGGCATGCTGCCATTGCGGGGCCTTGTCCTTGTCGATCAGCAGCGCGCGCACCCCTTCGGCGATATCCCCTTGACGGCAGCACTGCACCGACAGGTTCAGCTCGTCACGGAAGGCGTCCGCCAGGCTGGTATGGGCGTGTCGCTCGAGCATGCGCCAGACCAGGTGCGCACTCATCGGACTGCCCGCTTCCAGGCGCGAACGGTTGGCGGCGAGCCAGGCATCGTCGGGGGTGTCGTCCAGGATTCGCTGCACGGCGCTGGCGGCATCCACCTGCCCCACCAGGGACTGAATATGATCGAGGCGCGGCCACACCTGCGGCTCGGGGGCCTGGGCAGGCGCCTCCATCTGATCGAGGGCACCCTGTACCCCGGCACGAAGGTCGCGCAGGCTGCGGGTGCCGTAGTCGGCCTCGGTCAGCGCTTCGAGCAGCGCCTCGCGGCGCTCCCGGGGCACGAAGTGATCGGCCATGCCCAGGTCCAGCGCATCGCGGGCATTGAGCTGCGCCCCGGTCAGGCCCAGGTAGGCGCCGACGCCGGTCGGCATGCGGTTGAGAAACCAGCTGGCGCCGATATCGGGATACAGGCCAATGGTGATCTCCGGCATGGCGATGCGCGTGGTCTCGGTCACCAGCCGCTGGGAGGCGCCGGCCATCAGACCCAGGCCGCCGCCCATGACGATACCGTCCCCCCACAGCAGCAGCGGCTTGGGATAGGTGTGAATCCGGTAGTCGAGGCGATATTCGGCAGTGAAGTAGGTCTCGGCGAACACGCTGTCGCGCCCGGCGCCGCGGTTCTCCCCCTCCTCGGTCATGGAGCGGTACAGCGCCACGATATCGCCGCCGGCGCAGAAAGCCTTGTCTCCCGCCCCTTCCAGCCACACCGCCACCACGCTGCGATCCACCGCCCAGGCCTCGAGCTTGGCCGAGAGCTGCTGCGCCATTTCCAGCGACAGGGCGTTGAGCGACTTGGGGGCATTGAGGGTGGCCACGCCGATACGGCCGCCGTCCCGAGTGGGCAGTTCATCGAAGATGACCGCAAGATCCGTCATGCAAAGGTCTCCTGACTGTTCTTGTCTCTTGTCCTGATAATCCTGAATTCAAGCCATTACTGAAGCGCCTCGATCACGCCATCTGCCAGCAGGCGACGCGCCACGATCACGCGCATGATCTCGTTGGTACCCTCGAGAATCTGGTGCACCCGGGTATCGCGCACCAGGCGCTCCAGCGGGTACTCCTTGATGTAGCCATAGCCACCGTGCAGCTGTAGAGCATCATTGCACAGGGTGAATCCCATGTCGGTAGCATGCCGCTTGGCCATGGCGCAATGGACCGTGGCCTCGGGGTCGTTCTGGTCGAGGCGCCAGGCGGCGTGACGCACCATGAGGCGTGCCGCGGTTAGCTCGGTGGCCATGTCCGCGAGTTTGAACTGGAGCGCCTGGAAGCTCGACAGCTCGCGACCGAACTGCTTGCGATCAGCCATGTAGTCGCGGGCCAGGGTCAGCGCCTGCTGCGCGGCACCCAGGGAACAGCTGGCAATATTCAGACGACCGCCGTCAAGCCCCTTCATGGCCAGCTTGAATCCTTCGCCCTCGGCGCCCAGACGGTTGGCCACCGGCACGCGCACATTGTCGAAGCTGATCAAGCGAGTCGGCTGGCTTTTCCAGCCCATCTTCTCCTCGTTCTTGCCGTATTCGATGCCAGCCGCATCGGCCGGCACCGCGATGGCCGATACGCCAGCCGCACCGCTGCCGGGCTCTCCAGTGCGCGCCATTACCACCAGCACATCGGTGGCGCCTGCCCCCGAAATGAACATCTTGGAGCCGCTGATCAGATAGTCGTCACCGTCGCGAACGGCACGGGTGCGCAGGCTGGCCGCATCGGAGCCCGACCCCGGCTCGGTCAGACAGTACGAGCCCAGCAGTTCGCCTGCTATCATGCCCGGCACGAAGCGCTCACGCAGCGCGTCCTCTCCCCAGCTGGCCATCATCCAGGTGACCATGTTGTGAATGGTCAAATAGGCGGTGGTAGAGATACAGCCCTGGGAGAGCTGCTCGAAGATCAGCGAGGCATCCAGACGCGACAGGCCCATCCCGCCCTGCTCTTCCGGCGTATAGATACCGAGAAACCCCGCCTCCCCGGCACGGCGAATGACATCGACAGGAAAGTGCGAGGTCTCATCCCATTCGGCGGCGTGGTCGGCCAGTTCGGCCTTGGAAAAGTCGGCGGCCGCCTGGACAAGCGCCTTCTGGTCATCGGTCAGGGAGAAATCCATCGAGGCATCCTCATGGTTGCGGCTTCAAGGGTCTGGAAGCGTTTCGGGATCTGGAAACTGTTCAGGGTTATGGAAACAATAGCTTGGTAGATCATGGGCCGACTGTCAGCCGCCGGCAGGCCCTACCAACCTAGCACTTGCTAGGTTTTAACGTACTCCACCCTTGGTCGACAAGCACTTTACGTTAACGTCAACGTCGTCTAGTGTTGCGGTTTAGGTGGAGCAAGACCGCAAGACGGCCCGCCCAGTCACAGGAAGGTAGCGATGAGCACACCCAAACCGGAAGCCAGTCCCACGGCCAACGGCACCCTGCCACGGCAGCGCCGCACCTACGCCATCGGGGAACTGGCCCGGATGTTCGAGGTGACCCCGCGGACCATCCGCTTCTACGAGCAGGAGGGCTTGCTGGCGCCGGAACGCCGCGGTCAGACCCGCATCTATCATGAGAAGGATCGGGTCCGTCTGAAGCTGACCCTGCGGGGCAAGCGCCTGGGGTTCTCCCTGGCCGAGATCCGCGAAGTCATCGAGATGTACGACGCCATGCCCGACGGCAATGCGCGTCAGCTCAAGCGTCTGCTGGAGATCCTCGCCGACAAGCGTAGCAACATGGAGCGTCAGCTCGAGGACATCCGCTTGATGCAGCGCGAGCTCGATGACGTGGAAGCGCGTGCCCGCGACGTTCTCGACCGGCTCGACCCGGATCCAGCGGCGCATTGAGCCCGGGACTGCCGGGTGATCGCTCCACCCCCGAACATGCCGCCGGCGCCTGCTGGCCCGCGCGCACCGGGCCAGGCGCCCGCCTCAGCGACACAACCGAGTTTCACGCTTTCGCAACAACAAGACGGGTAATACGATGACACGCCAACACGTCCAGAACAGCTATGTCAGCGGTACCAGCGACACGCCTCTCAAGGGGCAGACCATCGGCGACTGCTTCGACGAGACGGTTTCACGCTTTCCCGACGGCGACGCCCTGCTGAGCCTCCATCAGGGCCAGCGCTATACTTGGAAGGAGCTGCAGCAGGCGGTGGACCAGGCGGCCCGCGCCCTGCTGGCCCTGGGGGTCAAGAAGGGTGACCGGGTGGGTATCTGGTCGCCCAACTGCGCGGAATGGACCATCACCCAGTTCGCGACCGCCAAGATCGGCGCCGTGCTGGTCAATATCAATCCCAGCTACCGCACCCATGAGCTCGAGTACGCCCTCAAACAGTCCGGCACCTCGACGCTGATCCTGCAGGGCAAGTTCAAGACCTCCGACTACGTCGCCACCCTGGCCGAGCTCGCCCCGGAGCTGCGCGACGGCGCCCCGAGCACCTTCACCAGCGCCAAGCTGCCCGACCTCAAACGGGTCATCTGTCTCGACGCCGACCGCGCCCTGACCGGCATGTTCAGCTGGCAGAGCATGCTGGCCCATGCCGCTGAAGTCTCCGCCGAGCACCTGGCAGAGATCCAGGCCACCCTGCAGTTCGACGAGCCGATCAACATCCAGTACACCTCCGGCACTACCGGGGCCCCCAAGGGCGCCACCCTCTCCCACCACAACATTCTCAACAACGGCTTCTTCGTCGCCCGCACCATGGGCTTCACGGAGAAGGACCGGCTGGTGATTCCGGTGCCGCTCTACCACTGCTTCGGCATGGTGATGGGCAACCTGGGCTGCGTGACCCACGGCGCCACCATGATCTATCCGGGCGACGGCTTCGAGCCGGAGGCGACCCTCAAGGCGGTGGCCGATGAGAAGGCCACGGCGCTGTACGGCGTGCCGACCATGTTCATTGCCGAACTCGAACACCCCAACTTCGCCCAGTACGATCTCTCGACCCTGCGCACCGGCATCATGGCCGGGTCGATCTGCCCCATCGAGGTGATGCGCCAGGTCATCGACAAGATGAACATGGAAGACGTCACCATCTGCTACGGCATGACCGAGACCAGCCCGGTGAGTTTCCAGACCCAGACCGACGCACCGCTGGAGAAGCGCGTGACCACCGTGGGCACCATCCACCCGCACCTGGAGGTGAAGCTGGTCAGCCCCGAGACCGGCGCCGTGGTGCCGCGCGGCGAGACCGGCGAGCTGTGCACCCGCGGCTACAGCGTGATGCTCGGCTACTGGAACAACGAAGAAGCCACCGCCAAGTCCATCGACGCCGCCGGCTGGATGCACACCGGCGACCTGGCGACCATGGACGATGAGGGCTATGTGGCCATCGTGGGGCGCATCAAGGATATGATCATCCGTGGTGGCGAGAACATCTATCCCCGCGAGATCGAGGACTTCCTCTACACTCATCCGGCCATTTCCGATGTTCAGGTCATCGGCGTACCCGATGAGAAATACGGCGAGGAAGTGATGGCCTGGGTCAAGCTCGGCGACGGCCAGCGCCTCACCGCCGACGAGCTGAAGGAGTTCTGCAAGGGCAAGATCGCCCACTACAAGGTGCCGCGCTACGTGAAATTCGTCGATGAGTTTCCGATGACCGTCACCGGCAAGATCCAGAAGTTCAAGATGCGCGAAGAAGCCACCCACGAGCTGGGGCTGGCGTAGGCACTACGGCAATGGATGGTTACCGGATAGGGGTCGGGAAGGGCTGTGCCCTCCCCGCCCTCCGAACCGTGCGTGCGGTTCTCCCGCACACGGCTCTCCAGTCGATGGTTTTCCTCATCGGGATTGGCTCGCGTACCGCCAGGCTCCGGCTAGGGTGAAGAGCCCTGCGGTCGCGAAGAACGTATTCGACCAGCGCCATGTGTCCGACCGGGTGTTACCACGCCCCGGGCGCTTCTCCTGCTTGCGCAGCATGGCCCGAAGACGTCGACGAATGAAGCCATCCAGAGGCCGGAACGTCGTCCGATAGGCATGCTGGAAGTAGCCGAACCAGCCTCTCAGCATGGGGTTCAGCGAGGCAATGACGTGCCGCAAGCTCTTGCCTTCCGTCCGCCGCGTCTTGCTTCTCACCTTGTCCTTGAACGCCTTGAGGCTCTTCTTACGCACCCAGCGCCTGCCCGCCTCGAAGCGGTAGCCTAGGAAGTCGAAACCCTGTCCCTTCTGCCGGCAATCGCCGACGTGGGTCTTGTCAGGGTGCAGGGTCAGGCCATTCGCCGCCACCCATTCCTGTACGTGGGCCAGGGCTTGTCGGGCCTCCTGCTCACTGTGGCAGAGAATGACGAAGTCATCGGCATACCGCACCATACGGTAGCCGTGCTGTGTCACTTCCTGGTCCAGCGGATGCAGGTAGACGTTCGCCAACAAGGGGCTAATGATCGCTCCTTGTGGCGTCCCTGACGTGGGGGTCCATCGGCTCATGTCGCTGACAATATCCTGGTTCAACCAGCTTCGTAGCAAGGCCAGCAGTCGACCGTCGCTGATCCGTCCCTCGACGCGGGCCATCAGGCGGTCGTGCGGGATGCTATCGAAATAGCCTTGCAGATCCGCATCCACCACCCAGGTCATGCCCGCCTTGAGCGCCTCATCAACGTCTCGTAGGGCATCCTTGCAGCCTCTGCCCGGCCGGAAGCCGTAGCTCATCGGCAGGAACTCATGCTCGAAGATCGGTTCGATCACGCGCTTGACCGCTGCCTGGACAATACGGTCCTTGACGGTCGGAATGCCCAGCGGGCGCATCTTGCCGTTGCCCTTGGGGATCTCGACGCGTCGCACCGCTTGCGGGCGGTAACACCCCGCTGCCAGGTCGGCCTGGAGCTCCTCAAGGTAGCGTTCGGCCTGCGACGCAAAGCGGGACACGCTTTGCCGATCGACACCCGCCGCTCCCTGGTTGCGGTAGACCTGCAGCCAGGCACTGACCAGGGTCGACGAGCGGTATACCTTGTCGATCAGACTGAACCACTTACGTCCTTTGACGCCGTTATCCAGCGCCGCCAACATGCGGTCCGTCCAGATCGAGCGGTCAATCCCTGCCATCGTGGCGGGTGTTGACGCATCTTGTTTAGCCCCATCGTGGGGCACTGTCGATGCTGTGCTGTCGCGTTCGCTCATCTCTGGTCGTCTCTCGCATCCATCTTCCTGCCTCCCTTCCCTCGACGCAGGTTCTGTTCTCTGCGCCTCCTGTGCGGCGCCTTGGCGGTAGGCAGAGTCCGCGCTCCAGCATCTCTCGATCCCGGCTTTCGCCGGGATGAGCCGTGGCCAGGGCGTGATCCGCACGCCGGTACTATGAAGGCTCTGACTCCTGGCCGCCGTCACCTCGGCCGCCAGGTCTCCCCGATTATCTCGTACACCCTTCCTGACGTTCCGCCTCCAACCACCTGGCAGGTCCCGTCGTCGCTTTGTCCGCCATGCCAGCGCGACGGGTGAGTTTCAGGCTTCGCTATCTCCCAGCGAGCTCGCCACCTGACCCGGCCGAATCGAGTTCGTCATCCTACGGACCGCCAGTTCGCCTCCGGTTGCTCCCCACCCCGCCTCGCGACGACGCAGTTACCTTTGGCTACGGGGCCATGGCTTACCCCGATGCGGACTCTCACCGCACTGTGTGCACGCCTTCTCGGGCGCACTGGGAGGCCGGCTCTGCCGGGCGAATGGAGGCCGAAGGCCTCCCGGCGGACGTCGCCAGCCTCTGCAACACTGCCAGGGCGCCTGGCGGCGCCATTCGCGCGGCGAAGCCGCCCTCCCACAGCCACTCGTCACTGTGCTGAAGAACCCCACGAGCCTCTCGGCCCGTGGGGTTTTCCTATAGCTTAAGGCTTACAGCTCCCGGGCGCAGCCCGGGTCACAACCCCTTCGGCGCGAAGATCCCCGGCGCATTGCGCCAGTAACCCTTGTAGTCCATGCCGAAGCCGAACACATAGCGGTCGACCACTTCCAGGCCGCAGTAGTCGGCCTTGAGGCCCGGCACCGCCTTGCGCTCGTGCTGCTTGTCCACCAGCACGGCGGTGGAGATGCTGGCCGCCCCCGCCTCCCGGCAGTAGTCGAGGATCGCCGCCAGGGTCGCCCCTTCGTCGAGGATATCGTCGACGATCACCACGTGACGCCCGGCCATGGGCACCTCCGGCGAGACGCGCCAGAACAGCTCGCCGCCCCGAATGCCGCCGCGATAGCGCGTGGCGTGGAGATAGTCCACCTCCAGGGGAAAGCCGAGTCGAGTCAGCAGGTGGCCGGTGGTGATCAAGCCGCCATTCATTACGCAGTAGAAGACCGGCAGCTTGTCCCCGAGGTCTTCGGTGATCTGTGCGGCCATGCGGTCCAGGGCACCCTCGACTTCCTGCTGGGCAATCAGGCAGTCGGCGCTGTCCATGACCTCGCGCATGGTGGCCAGGGAGTCGTGGGTCTGGGGGTCGAGTTTCGGCATCGGTATGGCTCGTTTCGACAAGAGGAAAGAAGAGACGGCCGGCGTGAACTCACTCGCCGGCCAGGGCCTCGAGGCGGGCATGTACCCGGCGCCAGCGTCCCAAGGCCTCGAGAGCATCCAGATCGGGACGGGCACGGCCATAGCGCAGTCGGGCCGCAGGACGGAAGGTACGACCGTGACAGGCATCCAAGGCCTCGAGAGCGGCGGCGCGGTCGTTGCAGACCAGCACCATGTCACAGCCGGCATTCAGCGCCGCCAGGGCCCGCTCCCCCGGGTCACCCGCGAAGCCGGCCGCGGTCATGCCCAGGTCATCGGAGAACAGGGTGCCCTTGAAGCCCAGGGATTCACGCAGCATACCGAGCCAGCTGGCAGAGAAACCGGCCGGGCGGGCATCGAAGGCGGAGTAGATCACATGGGCCGGCATCACCCCATCCAGCCGCGTGGCCAGCGCGGCGAACGGCACCAGGTCGTGAGCTCGCAGGCTGTCGAGTGGGCGCGGATCCACCGGCAGCTCGCGATGGGAATCGGCGGCCACGCCACCGTGACCGGGAAAGTGCTTGCCCACGGCGGCCATTCCCGCCTCGTGGAGACCGGCCACGAAGGCACCGGCCATGGCGGCAACGGCGTCGGGATCGGCGGAGAAGCTGCGATCACCGATCACGCTGGAGATCCCGCTATCCACGTCGAGTACCGGGGCGAAAGTGAGGTCGAGCCCGCAGGCGGCCATCTCCATCCCCAGCAGCCAGCCGGCATCCAGGCAGAAACGCTGCGTCACCTCGGGCGCGGCGGAAAAGTCGCGACCGATGCGCCCCATGGAGGGCAGTCGCGTCACCCCTTGGCGAAGACGCTGGACTCGCCCTCCCTCCTGGTCGATACCCAACAGCAGCTCGGGACGGACGCCCCGAATGGCATCACAGAGGGCACGCGTCTGACGCGCATCCTCGAGATTGCGGGCGAAGAGGATCACCCCCCCTACTTCGGGGCGCTTCAGCAGGTGACGCTCCTCATCGGTCAGCTGGGTGCCTTCCAGGTCGAGCATCACCGGGCCGAGAGACTGGGTCATGAGCAGGTTCCTCGGGAATCGAAGGGGGCCGATTCTAGACCAAAGTCATCGACGGGAATAGGCGTGCGGGTCATGATCGAAGCGCAACTTGCGGTACCTCAAAGCTTCGCCGAAAACGCTCAATCATGCAGCCAGACGGGCGTACCGGGGGGCGCCAGGGCAAAGAGCGCCAGCAGCGCTTTGTCCCGCAGGCGGATGCAGCCGTGGGAGCGCGGCACGCCCATGGGTTCGCTCGGCGGCGTACCGTGCAGGTAGATATAGCGACGCTGGCTGTCGACGCTGCCGCCGCGGTTGACGCCTCGCTCCAGGCCGCACAGCCAAAGAATACGGGTGAGGATCCAGTCGCGCTCGGGATGCTCGGCGGCCAGGGACGCCGAGAACACTTCGCCGGTGGGCCGGCGACCGCGAAACACGCTGCCGGCCGGCTGATCGGCACCGATGGCGGCACGGATATAGTGCCAGCCAAGCGGTGTCGCGCCACTGCCCTCGGCCTGACCGGTCCCCGCCAGCGCCGTGGAGACCGGCCATTCGGCAACCGTACGCTCGCCCTGCCAGACCACCAGGCGCTGCTCGGCGACATCGACCTCGAGCCACACCCCTTCCGGCGGGAGCTCCGACAGGCGCGGCGTCCGCATGCTCAGCCGGCCTCGGCGTGCACCGCCGGCGCGGGAGGTAGCGGCGCCTTCATGGCCGCCACCACCACCGGGCGCAGGCGGCGAATGAGGTCGCGCACCGTGACATGTTCCTGATAGTCCTTCTCGGCGATATCGCGCAGCGCATCCAGGCCGGACAGCGTGAAGATGACGGTACCCAGCACGAAGTGCAGCCGCCAGAAACGTTCGGCGTCGGGCAGCTCCGGCGTTGCCTGGCGTACCAGTTCGGTGAAGCGCGTGAAGACGCCGCCATACTCCTGCTGGATATAGCGGCGCAGATGGCCTTGGGCCTGACTATAGGCCAGCCCCAGCAGCTTCATGAACACCTTGAGGCTGTTGCGCTCCGCGGGGACTTCCAGCACCGTGCGGGCCATGGTCTCCAGCAGCAGCTCCAGCGGAATGACCTGACCGGCGTGGCGCGCCTCGAGCTCGTCAAGGGCCCGATGGAAGCGCTCCGTGAAAGGGTCAAGGTAACGCGCGAAGACCGCCTGGATCAGCGACTTCTTGGAGCCGAAATGGTAGTTCACCGCGGCCAGATTGACCCTGGCCTTGCTGGTGATGGTCCGCAGCGAGGTTTCGGCGAAGCCGCGCTCTGCAAACAGGACCTCGGCGGTATCGAGAATCCGGGTGACGGTATCGGTTTGGGCCATCGCTCAGGCTCCGCTGGAAACGGATGTTTTAAACGTAGCTGCATCCTACGTGAAGCGCGGGACTTTCTCAATTCGGCTCCCAAGCCTGCTGTTTGAAACGACTAGAAGGCTGGAACCAGCCTGCCATGACACGCGACTTTTACTGGATGAACCTCCATGCTGTATACTTTCACAATAGAGCACGATACGTTCATCCGGAGGTCGCATGACACGCCCCCTCACCGCCCGCCAGCAGAATGTTTATGACTTCATCGTCAAGACCATGAACGACTTCGGCTACCCCCCCACCCGAGCCGAGATCGCCCGTGCGCTGGGCTTTCGCTCCCCCAACGCCGCCGAAGAACACCTGCGGGCCCTGGAGCGCAAGGGCGTGATCCGGGTCATCCGCGGCACCTCTCGCGGGATTCGCCTGCCCGCCCAGGAGACCGAATCGAACCCCGAGCCCAGCGGAGAGGGCCTGCCGATCATCGGCGAAGTCGCCGCTGGCAGCCCGGTCCTGGCCGCCGAGCATATCGATCGCTACTGCCCCCTGCCGCCGGAGTTCTTCACGCCCCGGGCCGACTACCTGCTCAAGGTCCGAGGCCTCTCGATGAAGGAGATCGGCATCCTCGAGGGGGACCTGCTGGCCGTACATCGCACCGAGCGGGTGCGCGACGGCCAAATCGTCGTGGCCCGGCTCGATGACGAGGTCACGGTCAAGCGCTTTCAACGTCAGGGCCACCGCGTCACCCTGGCCGCTGAGAATCCCGACTTCCCGCCCATCGAAGTGGACCTGCGCCATCAGCCGCTGGAGATCGAGGGTATCGGGGTTGGGGTGATTCGCGGCGGCAACGGCCAGGCCCTGGGGTAAGAAGCTGGCTTCGATGCGTCTTGAATTGGCTGGCGTTTCGATGAATCAAAGTCGCAAGATCCTCCACGCCGACTGCGACTGCTTCTACGCCGCGGTGGAGATGCGCGACGACCCCCGCCTTCGCGACATCCCGCTGGCCATCGGGGGCAGCGCCGAGCGGCGCGGGGTGATCGCCACCTGCAACTATCCCGCGCGCGCTTTCGGCATTCACTCCGCCATGCCGACGGCCCGGGCGCTGCGGCTCTGCCCGCAACTGACGCTGCTGCCCGGCGACTTCGAGCGCTACCGGGCAGTCTCCCAGCAGATCCAGGGCATCTTCCACGAACTCACCCCCCTGGTGGAGCCGCTGTCGCTGGATGAAGCCTTTCTCGATGTCACCGAGGTCACACGCTTTTCCGGCAGCGCCACCTGGATGGCCCAGTGGCTCAAAGCGCAGTGCCTGGCCCGCACCGGCATCACGGTCTCAGTGGGCGCCGCCCCCACCAAGTACCTGGCCAAGATTGCCAGCGACTGGGACAAGCCCGACGGTCTCACCGTGATCCCCCCGGAGGGCGTCGACGCCTTTCTGCACGACCTGCCGGTGACCCGGCTGCACGGGGTAGGCCCCGCCACGGCGGCCCGACTGGCATCGCTCTCTATCACCACCTGCGCCGACCTGCAGCGTCTGCCGCTGACCCAGCTGGTTCAGGAATTTGGCAAGTTCGGACGCCGACTCTTCGAACTGGCCCGCGGCATCGACGACCGCCCCGTGCGCCTCGAGCGCGAGCGCAAATCGGTCAGCGTCGAGACCACCTTCGCCCAGGACCTGCCCGACCTCGCCCACTGCCATGCCGCCCTGGCGCCGCTGTGCGAGCGCCTGAAGGCGCGCCTCGCCCGTCACGGGCACCCTCCGCTGGCGGGACTCTTCGTCAAGGTTCGCTTCGACGACTTCGGCCTGACGACGCTGGAGGGGCGCGGGGCCCTCCCGGCGCTCGAGACGTTCAGCGCCCTGCTAGACCAGGCCTGGGCACGCCGCGAGCGCCCGGTGCGCCTGCTTGGGGTGGGGGTGCGACTGGTGCCCGAGGGCGCCCGTCGCCAGCTGGCGCTGAACCTCTAGGATCGGGCAGGAAGGTGCAAACAGGCCAGCATTGCCTCTAACTCGCGGACTGGCGTGAACTAGCCCTGTGGGAGGGAGCTTCAGCTCGCGAAGTAGCGCGCAGCGCTACCCATGGGGCGCCTGCGGCGCCTTCGCCCGGCAGAGCCGGCCTCCCACCATAAAACCTGCCAAACATGTCCACACTAAAATGCGATGAACCTAATATCTCGCCCCTATTTCGTATCGATATAGCGATGGTCGTTGAAGGTCGCGACCCAGCTGGGGTGATAGACCATCAGGATGCTCAGCAGCATCCCGGTGATAAAGGCTTCCGACGGCATCAGCAGCGGCAGGAAGCGAACATACTCCCAGGCCAGGTACACCGCCTCCGGGTCGCTGGCGCCCAGTATCACCAGCCCCAACCCCGCCAGGCCGGTCCCCAGGGTGGCAAGCGCCGTTCCGAAGAAACCGCAAAGAAACAGGAACACCATCAGGTTGTCCGGCAGGCGCCGGTCCACCAGGCGCCACACCAGCACCGTGATCGCCATCGGCACCACACCGGTGATCAGCACATTCACGCCCAGCAGCGGCCAGGCCACCTTGCCCAGCACCACCAGCGAGAGGTTGACCAGCAGATTGGAGAGCAGCGCCAACGGCGCCTTGAACACCAGGGTCAGCAGCGCGGTAAACATCAGATGCAGGGTCAACCAGTCCACCGCCTGGGCGCGCAGCTGCCACAGCAGCAGCACGGCCACGGTGGCCGCCAGCCAGCGATGCTGCAGGCCACGGTCGGACAGCAGCGCCTGCCAAGGGCGCTGGGCCAGCGCCAGCCCGACCACAACCAGGGCAACCAGGGCGCCGCAGAGCAGCAGCCAGGGCGCCAGCATAAGCTCGGAAAACGACATACCCCTCCCCGGCGATCACGCCTCAGGCGAAGACGACTGTCTTGTTGCCATGGATCAGCACCCGGTCCTCCAGGTGCCAGCGCAGCCCGCGGGCCAGCACGGCCTTCTCCACATCGCGCCCGAAGCGCACCAGGTCGGCGGTGGTATGACAGTGGCTGACGCGATGGATGTCCTGCTCGATGATGGGGCCGGCGTCCAGCTCCTCGGTCACATAGTGACAGGTGGCACCGATCAGCTTCACACCCCGGGCATGGGCCTGATGGTAGGGACGCGCCCCGGCGAAGGAGGGCAGAAAGCTGTGGTGAATATTGATCACTCGGCCGGCATAGCGCTCGCACAGGCGGGGCGGAAGAATCTGCATGTAGCGGGCCAGCACCACGATATCGGCCTCGAGCGCCTCGACCTGCTGCTCGACCCGGGCAAAGGCCGCCGTCTTGTCCTCGGCGGGCACCGGCACATGGTGATAGGGCAGCCCGTGCCACTCCACCAGCCCGCGCATGTCCTCATGATTGGAGATCACCCCGACGATGTCGCCGTCCAGCTCCCCCGCCGTCCAGCGATAGAGCAGATCCACCAGGCAGTGGGACTCCCGGGAGACCATCACCACCACTCGCGGGCGACGCCGGGTATCGCGCAGCGCCCACTCCATGTCGAACTCCTTGGCCACCGGGTCGAAGGCGTCGCGGAGCTGGTCGGCGGTCATGCCGATGGAGTCGGCCAGTATCTCGTAGCGCATGAAAAAGCGTCCCGACTCCAGGTCGGAGTGCTGGCTCGCCTCGGTGATGGAGCCTCCATGCCCGGCAATAAAACCGGACACCCGTGCCACGATGCCCCGGCGATCGGGACAGGAAACGACCAGACGATAGTAGTGAGACATGGTAGCTGCCGCCGTGTTATGCAGAATTCGAAAGCGCGCATTGTAGCGAACTCGCCTCCCGGGGACACGCCGAATGGCCGGCAGCCCAGCGCCGCCCCGTCATTGTGGAGGGTCCCGCCGTTCCCGTATAGTGATTGATCCACAGCCAGATTCATGACTTGCCGATGCACCCACCCCGCGTGACGATTCGCCCCCGACGCCGCACTCCGCTGCATTTCCTGCCGCTGGGGGGCTGCGGCGAGATCGGCATGAACCTGACGCTCTACGGGCACGATGGCGACTGGATTGCCGTTGACTGCGGCATGATGATCCGCCAGGACCTGCCCGACAGCCCGCTCCAGGTGCCCAGCCTGGACACCCCCAAGGCACTGGGCATCGCCCCTCAAGCCCTGATCATCACCCATGGCCACGAGGACCACATCGGGGCCGCGGCCTGGCTATGGCCGCAATGGGGCTGCCCGGTGTATGCCACGCCGCTGGCCGCCGGCCTGCTGCGAGCCAAGTTCCTCGAGCAGGGTTTGTCCAGCGATGCCATTCGCGTCATCGACCCCGGCGAGGCGCTGGAGACCGGCCCCTTCACCCTACGCTACCTGCCGCTGACCCACTCGATACCGGAAAGCTGTGCGCTGCTGATCGCCGTCGGCGAGCATCGCGTGCTGCATACCGGCGACTGGAAGCTCGACCCCGAACCGCTAATCGGCCCGCCGGTCAACGGCAACCTGTTTCGCGCTGTAGCGCCAGTGGATCTGGTGGTGGGCGATTCCACCAATGCCCCGCTGCCCGGCCATTCACGCAGCGAAGGCGACGTGGCCAGGGCGCTGGAAAACACGCTGCAGCAGTGCCCCGGGCGCGTCGTGGTCTCCTGTTTTGCCAGCAATCTGGCCCGTGTACTCGCCATCGCCCTGGCCGCCGAGCGCTGTGGACGACGCGTCAGCCTGATGGGACGCTCCATGGAGCGGATGGTCGGCGTTGCCCGCGGACTCGGTTATCTCGATGAGATGCCCCCGCTGGTGCCAGTGCGCGACCTGGGCTATCTGCCGCCGGAAGAGGTACTGGTCATCGCGACCGGCAGTCAGGGCGAACCGCGGGCCGCCCTGAGCCGGCTGGCCAGGGGGCGCCACCCCAGCTTCGAGCTGATGGCCGGTGACACCGTGATCTTCTCCGCCAAGGCGATTCCCGGCAATGAGCCGCTGATCGAACGCCTCAAGCAGGGACTGAAGCGCCTGGAGGTCACCCTCTGGGACGAGTTCAACCACCCCGAGCTACACGCCTCCGGCCATCCTGCTCAGGAGGAGCTGCGCACCTTCTATGACTGGGTCAAACCCCGGCATCTCCTGCCGGTCCACGGCGAGCCCAGCCACCAGCAGGCACACCAGGCGCTGGCGCACGAACTCGGCATCCAGGCACCGCTGACGCCGACCAACGGCGACATGATTCGCCTGGACGCCGACGGTTTGACGCTGGAAACACGCCACCCCCAGCGCCCCTGCATCGTCAGCCAGAATGCCGTGACCCCGCTGCCTGGGCTGGCCGCCGACCAGGGCTCACCGCGTCATGGCACCCTGCACCTCGCCCTGCCGGTAGCCTCCACCGGCGGAGGCTGGACACGCATCGGCCGCCTGATGCTCGATGCTCACCGCATGCGGACACTGGACGAAGACGCCTTCATCGACTGGCTCGACGAGCGCCTCGATGGGCTGGAAGCCGAAACCTTGCCGGAGCTTCGTCAGGCGCTGCAGCCGCTGATCGTCGCCTGGCTGGGCGAGCACCTTCGTCAGCTTCCCGACGTCCATTTGCAACTACTCGCCGTGGAAACGCCGCTCTACGATGCCTCGCATTAGCCTGCAATGGTCAGCGCCCCAACCGCTACCAACGCATCGGGGCGAACCCTGAGGTTCGCCCCGATCTTCACTGCTCTTACCCTTCTTGCCTTGCAGGCTAACGCGCTCGGCTGAGTCAGGAGCTGGAAGCATTCTTCGGCGGGCGACCGCGACGCCGACGGGGCGGTTCCCCCACCAGGTCCTCCACGGAGAGGCCGGCGTCGGTCATGGCCTCACGAATCTCGGCCAGCTTGCGCTCCTTGTCCGCCTCTTCCTGCTCGCGTAACTTCTCTTCCTCTTTTTTCTGCTCGATGACTTCACCGATGACATCGGAGAGCTTGTGCAGCTGTTCCATACTCAGCTGACGGGCAGCGGCACGAGCCACGTTCTTGTTGCGGGCGATGCGCTCCAGAGTTTCGCTGGACATTGGCCTCCTCCATGCAGGAAAACGATGAGTGAAGCGTTGGGCCCCACTCGTCAAAAGTATATGCCTTGAGGCGCAGTTGGCAAGAAAAGCCTTGGCAGTTCTATCGCGGATTTTTGGCCAATGGGAGACGACAAAATCACTCGAACGGTCTCTCAACCGCCGGTCATGTTCATGAAGCGCACCACCTGGACATCACCGTCAGTGGTGAAATGGTGGCGCTCCGGCTTGAGGGGCATGGCCGCGACGATGGCCTGCTTGAGCGCTTCGAGATCACCCGGGTAGCGGCGCAGCACCGCGCGCAGGTCCACGGAGTGCTCGTTGCCCAGGCACAGCAGCAGCCGCCCTTCTGCCGTGACACGCACCCGATTGCAGCTCGCGCAGAAATTGTGGCTGTGGGGGGAAATGAAGCCGATACGGGTCTCGCTGTCGCTCATGCGGAAATAGCGCGACGGCCCCAAGGTGGATTCGGTCGTAGGGATCAGCGCATGGTGACGCTCGATCTGCGCTTGAACCTCATCGCTGGAGCAGAAGGTCTCCGCCCGGGAGTGATCCGACACATCGCCAAGCGGCATCTCTTCGATGAAGCTGATGTCGACCCCTTCCTGGCGAGCAAAGGCCACCAGATCGAGTACCTCGTCGTCATTGCGCCCCTTGAGGATCACCGCATTGAGCTTGATGCGCTCGAAACCCGCGGCGCGGGCGGCCCTGAGCCCCGACAGCACCCGGTCGAGCTCTCCGGTACGGGTCAGCTGTCGGAAGCGCTGCGGGTCCAGGGTATCGAGGCTGATATTGAGACGCTTGAGACCACCGTCACGCAGGCGAGCGGCCTGCTTGACCAGGCCCGCCCCGTTGGTGGTCATGGCAAAATCCCTGAGCCCGGGCAGCCAGCCGATCTCACCCACCAGATGATCGATATCGCGTCTGACCAGTGGCTCACCGCCGGTCAGGCGCACCTTTTCCACGCCCAGCTCGACAAAGGCGCGGGCCACGGTGGCCAGCTCCTCCAGCGTGAGGATCTGGGCACGGGGCAGAAAGGTCATCTCCTCGCTCATGCAGTAGACGCAGCGAAAGTCGCAGCGGTCCGTCACCGAGATCCGCACGTAGCGGACCCGTCTGCCAAAATCATCGATCAGCGATTCGGCCATGTTCAACGCTCCCAGCGACCCGCATCCCGGTGATCGGATTCACGCTCGGCAACCCAGTAGTCACCGCTGGCGCTGTGTTCCTTTTTCCAGAAAGGGGCTCGAGTCTTGAGGTAGTCCATGATGAAGTCGCAGGCCTCGAAGGCGGCACGGCGATGCGCGCTGGCCACGACTACCAGTACAATAGGGTCTCCAGGGGTCATGCGTCCAACCCGGTGAATGACGCGCAGCCCCTGAAGCGGCCAGCGAGCCTCGGCCTCATCGACAATCTCACCTAGTGCGGCCTCGGTCATTCCCGGGTAATGCTCCAGCGTCAGGGCGTTGACCTCGGGCCGCTCGTTGAAATCGCGCACCAGCCCGGTGAAGCTGACCACCGCCCCGATATCGCTGCGCCCCGCCAGCAGCGCCTGCTGTTCGGCTCCTGCATCGAAAGGAGCCTGCTGCACACGAATCATCGTCAGCCCCCCGTCACCGGCGGAAAGAAGGCCACTTCGTCATCGTCGGTGATCGGCGTGGCATCGTTGGCCATGACCTGGTTGACGGCACAGAGCACACGCCCTTCGGAGAGTCCGGCGAAGCGCTCGTCGCGCTGGCGTAATGCGGCCTTCAACCCACCGACATCGGCGCTGGGCAGGCTATCCAGGGGCAGGGACATCTCGCTGATGCCCAGGCGCTCGCGCAGCTCGGCCAGGCACTTGACCCGCACGCAGGGGCCGGCGATGTCGCACCGAGGCCCCACCGACACCTCGCCGGCCGAACTGCCGCCCGTGACGATGGGAGCCGGGGCGGATGCCGAGGCGTCACGACGATAGTCGCCGGACTTGCCGCCACTCTTGGCATCCAGGTGAATGCCCCCGATCTCCATGTCCTTGTCGACGGCCTTGCACATATCATAGAGGGTCAGACAGGCCACCGAGACCGCCGTCAGGGCCTCCATTTCGACTCCGGTGCGTCCATTGAGCCGACAGCTGGCCGTGACTTCGACGCTTGAGGTCGCCTCGTCGAGCCGAAAATCGACGCTCACCTTGGAGAGCGGCAGAGCGTGACAGAGCGGTATCAGCTCGTGCGTCCGCTTGGCGGCCTGAATGCCGGCGATACGGGCGGTGGCCAGCACGTCGCCCTTGGGCATTCCGCCTTCAGCCAGCAACGCCAGGGTCTCCGGCTTCATCTGGATACGCCCGGAGGCCGTTGCCTCGCGGCGCGTCTCCGACTTGTCGGCGACATCCACCATATGGGCTTCGCCGCGTGGATTGAGATGAGTCAGGGTCATATCGGTTAGCCTCGGAACATGTCAGCAAGCGGTTGAACGGTGACGACGTCACCGCGGGCGACGCCGTCGCGCTCGGCGGCGATCTCGATCAGGCAGTTGGCCGCGACCATTGAGGAGAGAATCCCAGAGCCCTGGTGGCCGGTGCTGCGTACCCGCAGCTGGCCCTGGGAGTCGCAGCTGAGCACACCACGCAGGAAATCGACCCGGCCGACACGGCTCGGCAGGCTTGCCTCGCAGCGCGCCGTCAACCGCGGCACGGCAAGCTCACGACGCCCCTGGAGTCGTCTCAGCACCGGGGCGACGAACTGCAGGAAGGTCACCATGGCTGCCACCGGATTGCCGGGCAGGCCGAAGAACGGCGTACGCACCGTCCCGAGTCTACCGCAGGCCAGGGGGCGACCGGGGCGGATGGCGATCTTCCAGAACCCCAGCTCCCCCACTTCATCAAGCGCCTGGCGCACCCGGTCGGCATCGCCCACCGAGACACCGCCGCTGGTGATGACGACATCGGCGATGGTGGCCGCCTCGGCCAGCGCCGCCACCAGGGTATCCCGGTCGTCGGGCAGGATGCCCAGGTCGTGCACCTCGGCGCCCTCCTCGATCAGCAGGCCGCGCAGCGTGAAGCGATTGGCATCGAAGATGCCGCCCGCCGACAGGGCCTCGCCCGGGGCGGTCACCTCGTCGCCGGTGGAAAACAGGGCGACACGCGGGCGACAGTGCACCGCGGCGCCCGCCAGCCCCAGCGATGCCAGCAGCCCTAGCTCGGCGGCCTCCACTCGGGTGCCGGCCGCCAGCGCCGTGTCGCCGCAGGCGATATCCTCACCGGCGTGTCGCACATGCTGTCCTTGGCGAACGCTTTCGGCATGGAGCACTCGCACCCGGTCACCCTCGAAGGCGAGCTGTTCGCGCATGATCACGGTGTCGGCGCCGGCAGGCAGCGGCGCACCGGTCATGATCGTGACACACTCGCCGGGGGCCAGGGCGGCCTCGCGGCGATGTCCGGCCAGCACCTCGCCGACCTTGTTCCAGGCCTCGGGGCGCCCCGCGGCCGGGGCGGGCCACGCCAGGGCAATGCCGTCCATGGCCGCATTGGTGTGCTGGGGCACATCGATGGGCGACGTCAGCGGCCGAGCCAACACGCGGCCGTGCAGCGCGGCCAGTGGGCACCACTCCTCCCCCAGGGGCGCCGCGACCAGCTCGAGCGCAGCCGCCCTGGCCTCTTCCAGACTGAGCATGCGATCGCCGAAATCGAAACAGGAGAGACTCATGTGCCCAGCTCCTCACGCGGCGACCGCTCCCGAACCCAGCGCGCGGGCCAAGCCGCCACCCAGTCGGCTATCGCCACGAGGTCGTCGAGATCCAGCGCCTCGACCCCGTCGGGCAGCGTCAGCGGCGACGCACTGGCCACCGCCTTGACCCAGGGGTCTTCGGCCACCCGCAGCGGCTTGCCGAGGGCTTCCCGGTAGAGTTCCAGCTTGGGCAGCGGCCAGGCCTTGAAGCCCTCCACCAGCACCAGATCGGGGCGCTGGGGCCGCACCATCTCGATCAGCTGGCCCAGGTCGGCCTCATCCTGCTCCGGCGTCTCCATCATCAGCGCCAGGCGTCGACGCGAGGCCACCAGCATGGGCGAGGCCCCCGCCTGGCGCAGGCGATGGCTATCCTTGCCCGGCTGGTCCACCTCGAAGGCGTGATGGGCATGCTTGATCACCGCGACACGCAGGCCGCGCCGCCTCAGCTCAGGCAGCAGCCGCTCGAGCAGAGTGGTCTTGCCGGTGCCGCTCCAGGCGGCGATGCCGAGCAGTGGCAGCCGGTCGTCAAAACCCAGTGGCGCATCGATCACGGCACTCATCGGGGGCGGCACTCCTCGTCCTGGCGCGCCTCGAGGCGCTGCTTGTCACGGTCGGTATTGAGGTTGACGAACGCTTCGGGACAGTCGTGAAACGGCACCGGACACCAGGCATGACGGGCATACCAGCGGTCGATCTTGCGCTCGCCCTTGGCCAGGGCCTCGCCCAGGTCGTCGGCCAAACGCGTGCGCAGAAGCGCCACCACCGGGTGCAGGCGCTCGCCGTCATGGGCCACCGCGATGTCGCAGTCGTTCAGGCCGGCGACCAGCCGCGGCACCAGATCCATGGGCAATGCCGGCGTGTCGCAGGGGACCACCAGCACCCAGGGCGTGTCGGCCGCCCGCAGCCCGCTATAGATCCCCATCAGGGGGCCCTGATAGCCACCTTCGAGATCGGTAATGAGGCGATCGCCATAGTCGGCGTAGCGGTCGAGATGGCGGTTGGCATTGATCATCACGCCGGCCAGCTGCCCCGCCAGGCGGTCGAGCACATGGGCCACCAGGGGGCGTCCCGCCAAGGGTTCGAGCCCCTTGTCACGGCCGCCCATGCGGCGCCCCTGACCGCCGGCCAGGATCAAGCCGGTCACATCATGCTGGGGAGTCATCGAATTTCCTGCTCGTCCTCGAACCATGCCTGTCATGATGCCCTAGGCAAGCCGGGGGTGCCATGACACCGGAGAGGTAGTGACAGCCGCCCGGCGGGGTGATCTCCCCATCCCCCGCCTAGGCCATGGCGGGACTCACTCGTCCTCTTCCGCCCCGGGGAGCACCCAGTTGAGCAGGATCCCCACCAGGGCGGCGAGGCTCACCCCCTGGAGGGTGAACTGACCGCCGCCGAACTGCATGCCGCCGATACCGAACACCAGGATCAGCGACACCACCACCAGGTTGCGGGGGGCCGTCAGCGAGTGGCCGGCGCGCACCAGGGTGTTCATGCCCACCACGGCGATGGAACCAAACAGCAGGGTCATGATGCCCCCCATCACCGGCCCCGGAATGGTCTGAAGCAGCGCACCGAGCTTGGCGACGAAGGCCAGGCCGATGGCGATGCAGGCGGCGACCACCATGATCCTGGGATTGAAGGCGCGGGTCAGGGTCACCGCCCCGGTGACCTCGGAGTAGGTGGTATTGGGCGGGCCGCCGAACAGTGCCGCCGTGGAGGTGGCCAGACCATCGCCCAGCAGGGTACGGTGCAGGCCGGGCTTCTCCAGGTAGTTCTTGCGGGTCACCGAGCCGATCGCCACCATGTCGCCGATATGCTCCACCGCCGGGGCGATGGCCACCGGGATCATGAACAGGATCGCCGCCCAGTGAAAGCTCGGCGCGGTGAAGCTCGGGATCGCCAGCCAGGCGGCCTCGGTCACCGGCGAGAAGTCGACGACGCCCATCAGCAGTGCCAGCAGATAGCCGGTGGCGATCCCCCCCATGATCGGAATGAGCCGCAGCAGCCCCCTACCGAATACCGCCAGCACCAGGGTCACCAGCAGGCTCGCCATGGAGAGGAAGATGGCGGCACCGTAGTCGATGTGATCGCTGGTCTCGCCGGTCGCCATGCTCACCGCCACCGGGGCCAGCGCCAGGCCGATCACCATGATCACCGGCCCCACTACCACCGGCGGCAGCAGGCGATGCAGCCAGGCGGTGCCCTTCAGGCGAACCGCCTGGGAGATGGCCACATAGACCAGGCCCGCCGCCAGCAGCCCGCCCATGGTGGCCGGCACGCCGAAGCTGGCCACCGACCCCTGGATCGGCGCGATGAAGGCGAACGACGAGGCGAGAAAGACCGGCACCGTGACCCGCGTCACCCCGTGGAACACCAGGGTACCGACGCCGGCGGTGAACAGCGCCACGCTGGGATCGAGCCCGGTGAGCAGCGGCACCAGCACCAGGGCACCGAAGGCCACGAAGAGCATCTGGGCCCCGGTGAGCAGGGTCTTGAGCGGGGAATCGATCGTTACCGGTGCGGCCGCCGAGTGGTCCGTCATGGAAAGTCTCCAGTGTAATGAGAGAAAAGATGGGGCATGCCCCCGGCAAAACGCCCCTGGATCGGAAATCTCAGGGGCGTTCGGGATGTGCCGTCAGGAACCGGGAAACCCTTAGCGGGTGCCGAAGATCTTGTCCCCGGCGTCGCCGAGCCCGGGCACGATATAGCCGTTTTCGTCGAGATGGTCATCGACCCCCGCGGTGTAGATCTCGATGTCCGGGTAAGCGTCCTGCACTCGCTTGATGCCTTCCGGAGCGGCCACCAACACGATCACCTTCATGTGCTTGCAGCCGCGATCGCGCAGCATGTCGAGGGTGGCCACCATGGTGCCGCCAGTCGCCAGCATGGGGTCGATGACGATGGCCAAACGCTCATCCAGTTCACCGGCGAACTTGGCGAAGTAGGGCACCGGCTCCAGGGTCTCTTCGTCGCGATAGAGGCCGACCACGCTGATTCGCGCGCTGGGGATCAGGTCGGTGACCCCATCGAGCATGCCCAGCCCGGCGCGCAAGATCGGCACGATGGTGACCTTCTTGCCCTTGAGCAGCTGCACCGGAATCTTGTTGCCGCTCCAGCCGTCGATCTCCTGGGTCTCCACCTCCAGGTCCTGAGTCGCTTCGTAGGTGAGCAGTTTGGCCAGCTCGCCGGCCAGTTCCCGGAAGCTCTTCGTGCTGATACCGGCTTCGCGCATCAGCCCCAGCTTGTGCTGGACCAGCGGATGTTGGATGGCATGAACGCTCATGGGCAGACCTCTTCGGCGGCGGGAGGGGGCGGTGACGACCTTTGTCGCATGGACGCCATGGACAAATTGCGGGCCATTCTACCCATATCCACTCCCGAGGTTAAGCCGGTCTACGGAAACTGCCACGTTGCCGAGGGGCGGCGGGGACAGGCCTAAGGGGAGGTCTTTTGCCAGGGAAGGCAAAAGTAGCGCCCAGGGATGGGTTCACAGCGCCTCCCCTATGGCCTGTCGCCGCATCAGCCCCGAGATGAATCCGGTTCGGGTGCCTCCGGCAGCTGCCAGTCGATGGGCGTACGGCCCTGCTCGGCGAGAAAGGCGTTGGCCCGGGAGAAGTGGTGGTTGCCGAAGAAGCCGCGATGCGCCGAGAGCGGCGAGGGGTGCGGCGACTCCAGCACCAGATGCCGGGAAGTGTCCACCAGCGCCCTCTTCTGCCGAGCGTGGCTGCCCCAGAGCAGAAACACCGAGGGTTCGGCGTGGTCACTGACCGCACCGATGGCGCGGTCGGTGAAGGTTTCCCAGCCCTGGCCGCGATGCGACCCCGCCCTGCCCTGCTCCACCGTCAGCGAGGTATTGAGCAGCAGCACGCCCTGACGCGCCCAGTGCTCGAGACAGCCGTGCTCGACCGGCCGGAAGCCCACGTCGGCCGCCAGCTCCTTGTAGATATTGACCAGCGAGGGCGGAACGCGCACCCCCGGGCGTACCGAGAAGCAGAGCCCGTGAGCCTGGCCGGGGCCGTGGTAGGGGTCCTGACCCAGAATCACCACCTTGACCCGCTCCAGCGGGGTGAGCTCGAAGGCCCGGAACCAGTGTGACGAATGGGGATAGATGACCTTCCTGGCGGTTTTTTCAGCGGCCAGGAAATCACGTAGCCCTTGCATGTAGGGGGCCTGGAATTCCTCACCCAGCCACTGCTGCCAGCTGTCGGGAAGCGGCGCGGACATGGCTCAGCGCTTGACCTGATCGACCAGCGGCTCGACGTAGGCGATGCCCATGTCCCAGGGGAACTGGATCCAGCAGTCCTGGGCCACTTCGGTGAGGTACTGATCGACGAGCGGGCGGCCATCCGGCTTGGCGTAGACGGTGACGAAGTGTGCCTTCGGCATCATCTCGCGCACCTTGCGGGCCGTCTTGCCGGTATCGACCAGGTCATCGACCAGCAGCCACCCCTCACCGTCGTGATCGACGCCCTTGATCACATCGAGCCCGCCCTGGTCCATGTGGTCGTAGCTCTTGATGCAGACGGTATCGATCAGCCGCACGTTGAGCTCGCGGGCGATCAGCGCCGCGGGAATCAGCCCGCCGCGGGTGATGGCGACGATGCCCTTGAAGTCACGCTCAACCAGGCGGTGGCACAGCTCGCGCACGTCGCGATGCAGCTGGTCCCAGGAGACGGTGAAATGCTGGTGGTAGCGGTTGCTCATTGCCGTTGTCTCACTCGTCTTCGTTGAAAGAGCAGACCGCGAAGACGCCAAAGCCCGCCTCGCGAATCTTCTGCGACCCGCCGATCTCCGGCAGGTCGATGATGGTGGCGGTCTCCACCACTTGGCCGCCGCTGCGGGTGATCAGCTTGGCGGCCGCCAGCATGGTGCCGCCGGTGGCGATCAGGTCGTCCATCACCAGGATACGGTCGCCCTCGCGGAAGGCATCCGAGTGCAGCTCCACCTCGCTTTGACCGTACTCCAGGGTATAGGTCTCGCTGATGGTGCGAAACGGCAGCTTGCCCTTCTTGCGCACCGGCACGAAGCTGCAGCCCAGCTCGTAGGCGACCGGCGCCCCGATGATGAAGCCCCGGGCATCGATGGCCGCGATGGCATCCAGCTCCATGTCCTGATAGCGGTGCACGAAGCTGTCGATCAGCTTGCGAAAGGCCGACCGGTTCTGCAGCAGCGGCGTGATGTCGCGGAAATTGACCCCCGGCTGCGGCCAGTCGGGGACGGTACGAATCACGGACTTGATATAGTCGCCGTAGATACTCATCGCGGGTCTCAGTGAAGGGTGATCAGTCAAGGAACAGGAATTTCAGCACGAACAGGATCGCCAGCACCACCACCGCCGGGTTGAGGTCCCGGAAGCGCCCGGAGAGCGCCTTGATGGCAGCGTAGCTGATAAAGCCCAGGGCGATGCCCTCGGCAATCGAGAAGGTCAGCGGCATGGCCAGGGCAGCGATCAGCACCGGGGCGGCATCGGTGGGGTCTTCCCAGTTGGCATGGGCCAGGCTGCCGGCCATCAGCACCGCCACATAGAGCAGCGCGCCGGCGGTGGCGTAGGCGGGAATCGAGCCGGCCAGCGGGGCGAAGAACAGGCTGATCAGGAACAGGCCGGCTACGACCACCGCGGTCAGCCCGGTGCGCCCGCCGGAAGCGATGCCGGCAGTGGATTCGATGTAGCTGGTGGTGGTCGAGGTGCCCAGCAGCGAGCCGGCCATGGAGGCACCGCTATCGGCCATCATGGCACGGTTGAGGCGCGGCAGCTTACCGTCCTTGTCGAGCAGCTTGCCGCGATGCGCCACGCCCACCAGGGTCCCGGAGGTATCGAACAGATCGACGAACAGGAAGGCGAAGATCACGCTGAGCATGGCCACATCCAGGGCGCCCGCGAAATCCAGGGCCATGAAGGTCGGCGCCATGGAGGGCGGCATCGACATCAGCCCGCCATACTCGTTGTGCCCCAGCACGATGGCCACCACGGTGACGCCGAGGATACCGATCATCACCGCCCCGGTAATGCGCAGGTAGGCCATGGCGGTGATGGCGAAGAATCCCAGGAGCGCATAGATGGCAGCGGGCTCGGAGAGATCGCCCAGCGCCACGTAGGTGGCCGGATTGGAGACGACGATGCCGGCGTTTTTCAGTGCGATCATGGCCAGGAACAGGCCGATGCCGGCGGCGATTCCCAGCCGCAGGGAGAGCGGGATCGAGTGGATGATCCACTCTCGCACCTTGAAGACGCTGAGCAGGAAGAAGCAGAAACCGGAGAAGAACACCGCGCCCAGCGCCGCCTCCCAGGTGTAGCCCATGCCCAGCACGACCCCGTAGGTAAAGAAGGCGTTGAGCCCCATGCCGGGCGCCTGCGCAATGGGGTAGTTGGCCCACAGCCCCATAATCAGACAGCCAATGGCCGCGGCCAGGCAGGTGGCGACGAAGACCGCGCCGTAGTCCATGCCCGCTTCCGACAGGATGCTGGGGTTGACGAAGATAATGTAGGCCATGGTCAGGAAGGTGGTGATCCCGGCAATGACCTCGGTCTTGATGCTGGTGTTGTGTTCCGTCAGCTTGAAGTGCTTGTCGATCAGGCGATTCATGATGGCGTTCCTGCGCTGGGGCTGGCTCATGGACCAGAGGGAGCGAGAAAAGCCGCACATGGTACCCAAAGGCCGCCAGCGATGCGAGGCTGGCGGCTACCACCATGATGCGGCACGGTTGGCTCTGTATAAGCAAACCACGGGCCAAGCGCCAGCTAGGCTACCAACGCAGACTTGACGAAACGGTCAGCACGGCGCCGGTTTCACACTCCCCGGGCCGCCAGCACTCGCTCGACGGTCTCGACGATGACCTGGGTCTGGGGATCGACCTCGATATTGACCCGGTCGCCAGGCACTCGATCCACCAGGGTGGTGCGCGCCAGGGTCTCGGGAATCAGGTTGACGCAAAAGCGCGGTGCCTGCGCCGCGACACGGCGCACTTCGCCGATGGTCAGACTGATGCCGTCCACCCCGACATAGCCCTTGTCGAACAGGAAGCGCCCCAGCGCCTCGGGCACTTCGAACCACAGCCGGCGGTTGTTGGGCGTTTCGTCCAATTCGACCAGCTCGGCCATGGTCATGACGTGGCCGGACATGGCGTGACCGCCGATCTCGTCGCCGAAACGCGCCGCCCGCTCGATATTGACGCGATCGCCCACCTGGAGCGCACCAAGATTGGTCACTTCCAGGGTCTCGCGCATCAGATCGAAGCTGATCCGCTCACCGTCGATGGCGGTCACGGTCAGGCAGACACCGTTGTGGGCCACCGAGGCGCCCAGCTCGAGCCCTCGGTGCAGCGCCTCCGGCAGGGCCACGACGTGGGTACGAAATGCTTCGGCCTCCTTGATGGCGACGATCTCCGCCGTTCCCTGAACGATGCCTGTGAACATGAGCGCTCCTCACGCAGCGCCCGCCATGGCGGGCGAATGAAATGAAAATGAAATGAAAGAGAGGCAGTGTAGGAACTCACCGGCATGGCGTCCATCCATACGCCACCGGCCCCGCCATCTAAAAGAAAATGGTTCATCGCAGACTGGCGTGAACTGGCTTTGTGGGAGGGAGCTTCAGCTCGCGAAGTAGCGCGCAGCGCTACCCATGGGGCGCCTGCGGCGCCTTCGCCCGGCAGAGCCGGCCTCCCACTATAAAACCTGCCAAACATGTTCACGCTAAAGTGCGAAGAACCAAGAAAATAACAAAAGTCGGATGGCCATTGTGCAGGCCTTTCCCCTAGCAGGGCCGGATAACCGCCGAAACATGCACCGCCAGGATTGACAACCTTCGCCTTTGGTCGTACTATCGACAACTAACATTCAAGGCGCCGATTTGTACCCGGATTGCGGGCGCCCATGTCGAGAAGTCGGCATGAAGTGCAGCTAAAAGGGTGTGTCCAGCGTTGATGGCCACCCGTCAGGGTGGCCTTTTTTTGCTGCCTGCTGCCGCACCCCGCATTGACATGGCGCCGGAGAGCGGAAACCAGCATGATCACACTACGCAACGTCTCCAAGACCTACTACCCCAAGGGGCAGCGGAAGGGCACCGAGGAGAGCGACCCCACCGCCGTGGTCGCGCTAAAGAACGTCAACCTGCATGTCCCCGAGGGCAGCATCCACGGCGTCATTGGCCTGTCGGGCGCCGGCAAGTCCACGCTGATACGCTGCATCAACCTGCTGGAACGGCCCAGCGGCGGCAGCGTCAGCGTCGACGACCAGGAAATGACCCGCCTGTCGGCCGCCGCGCTGAACCAGGCCCGCCACCGTATCGGCATGATCTTTCAGCACTTCAATCTGCTGACCACCCGCAGCGTCTACGACAACGTGGCCCTGCCGCTGGAGCTGATGGGCATGAAGCGCACCGCCATCCGCGAGCGGGTACTGCCGCTGCTGGAACTGGTGGGCCTCGAAGACAAGGCGCGCCAGTACCCGGCCCAGCTCTCGGGCGGCCAGAAACAGCGCGTGGCGATTGCCCGGGCGCTGGCCAGCGAGCCCAAGGTGCTACTCTGTGACGAAGCCACCTCGGCCCTGGACCCCCAGACCACCGGCTCGATCCTGACGCTGCTGCGCGACATCAACCAGCGACTCGGCCTGACCATCCTACTGATCACCCATGAGATGGAGGTGGTGAAATCGATCTGCCACCGCGTCAGCTTGATCTCGGATGGCGAACTGGTCGAGGAGGCCGAGGTGGGCGATTTTTTCACCGCCCCGCGCACCCGGCTCGGCCGAGAGTTTCTCAACGACTTCCTGAAGCTCGAGCCTCCCAAGGCGCTGATCGAGCGCCTCGAGACAACGGCCGGCCCCCACACCCACCCGGTGGTCCGACTCGCCTTCTCCGGCGACGCCGTGGCCACCCCGCTGATCTCTCGGCTGGCCCGCGACTGCCAGGTGGACGTCAGCATTTTGCAGGCCAAGGTGGAATCGATCCAGGAACGCACCCTGGGATTGATGATCGCCGAGCTGCTGGGCCCCGCGGACAAGACCCGCCAGGCCATCGACTATCTCGAATCCCATGACCTACACGTGGAGGTGCTCGGCCATGTCCAGCGCGATGATTGAGCTGATCCTGCGAGCCACCCTCGACACGCTTTATATGGTGGCCGTCTCCGGGATCATCGCCGCCCTGCTCGGCGTGCCACTCGGCGTACTGCTGTACGTGACCCGCCCCGGTCAGATCATGGCCCACCCGACCCTCAACCGGGTACTGGGCGTCATCACCAATATCGGGCGCTCCATCCCCTTCATCATCCTGATGGTGGCGATCATCCCCTTCACCCGGATGCTGGTGGGCACCTCGATCGGCACCAACGCCGCCGTGGTACCGCTGACCATCGCCGCCATCCCCTTCGTTGCGCGCCTGGTGGAAGGCGCCCTCAACGAGATCTCGCCCGGGCTGATCGAGGCCGCCCAGTCGATGGGCGCCACGCCCTGGCAGATCATCGGCAAGGTGCTGCTACCCGAGGCCCGCGGCGGCATCATCACCGGCCTGACCATCACCGTGGTGACCCTGGTCAGCTATTCGGCCATGGCCGGCGCCGTGGGTGGCGGCGGCCTGGGGGACCTGGGGATTCGCTACGGCTACAACCGCTTCAATCCCACCGTCATGCTGATCACGGTGGCGATCCTGGTGGTAATGGTACAGGGCTTCCAGAGCCTGGGTGACTACCTGGTACGCAAGAGCGATCGAAAGTAGTGCCCAGGACGTCACCCTGACCCAGCCATCGACGACACGCCGCCGCTGGCGGCACACGATAAAGGAGAATGCCCCATGCCCCTCACCCCGACCCGCCTGCTGGGCGCCGCCACTCTGGTCGGCGCCGCCCTGCTGACCGCCTGCGGCAACGACGGCGGCGACGCCGACAGCCGCTCGATCACGGTCGGCACCATGTCCGGCCCCGAATCCGAGGTGATGGAGGTGGCCGTCCAGCTCGCCAAGGAGCGCTACGATCTCGACGTGGAGATCATCGAGTTCACCGACTATGTCTCGCCCAACTCGGCGCTGGCCGACGGCAGCCTGGATGCCAATGCCTTCCAGCACGAGCCGTATATGCAGAGCATGGTGGACGACCGCGGCTATGACCTGGTGGTAGCCGGCTACACCTTCGTCTATCCCATCGGCGCCTACTCGGAAAAGCATGCCAGCATGGATGAGCTTCCCGAGCGGGCCATCATCGCCCTGCCCAACGACCCCACCAACGGCGGGCGGGCGATGATCCTGATGCACAATGCCGGCCTCATCACCCTGGATGACCCCGACAACCTTGAGGCCACCCCGGTCAACGTAATCGACAACCCTCAGGGCCTGCGCTTCCGCGAGATCGAAGCGGCCCAGCTGCCTCGCGTGCTGCCCGACGTGGACCTGGCCTTCATCAACAATACCTTTGCCCAGCCCGCCGGCCTGCGCCTGGATGATGCCCTGATCAAGGAGGGACCGGACTCCCCCTACGTCAACCTTATCGCGGTGCGAGCCGGCGACGAGGAGCGCGAGGAGATCCAGCAGCTGGTGTCCGCCTATCAGAGCGACGCGGTTGCCGCCAAGGCGCTGGAGCTGTTCGACGGTGGCGCGGTACCCGGCTGGGAGTAAACTGAACGGGTTTAGGGGCCGGCCTTGCGCCGGCCCTGTCATTTCGGGAATGGCAACCAAGGAGCCGACACGATGCCCGACTATGCCCTGCTGGCCCGCCAACTCGAGGCCCTGCTCGACACTCGCGACTGGCTAACCAACAGCGCCCAGACCTGCGCCTTTCTGATGCAGACGATCCCGGACCTGAACTGGGCGGGGTTCTATCTGCAGCGCGAGCCCGAGGTGCTGTCGCTGGGCCCCTTCCAGGGCAAGCCCGCCTGCCACCCTATCCCCTTCAGCAAGGGGGTCTGCGGCGCGGCCGCGCGCAGCCGGCAAACCCAGCGCATCGACGACGTCCACGCCGTGGCCGACCACATCGCCTGCGATGCCGCCTCCCGCGCGGAGCTGGTGATACCGGTGGTAGTCGATGAACACCTGTGGGGCGTACTGGACCTGGACAGCCCGCAACAGGAGCGTTTCAGCGCCGAGGACCAGGCCGGCATCGAAGCGCTGGTCGCCGTCTTCGTCACCCGCTCCGACCTTGCCCCAACGGCTGAGTGACACGCACCGCCATCGAACGGCGAGAGACCCAGACGCAACACGCCCCCGCTGCCAAGGGCAGCGGGGGCGTGTCAAAATCTGGTAGGACCAGGCGGATTTGAACCGCCGACCTCCACGATGTCAACGTGGCGCTCTAACCAACTGAGCTATGGTCCTGACGCTATCACGGCGGCGAAAGCAGGAAGACGCTGGTAGGACCAGGCGGATTTGAACCGCCGACCTCCACGATGTCAACGTGGCGCTCTAACCAACTGAGCTATGGTCCTGCTGTGCGCTTCTTGCCGAGTGCTTGCCAGATAAGACACAGGGCGCCCGATCCGGCCGGCTCGCTGCGGCAACGGATGCGTATTCTACCCATTCACCGGACGAATGCAAGCCCGATATAACATCTTGTGGATCAGGCAGTTGTCGATCGACGCAGGGTACCTGCTGGGCACCTTGCCCGCGGGAGAATGTTCGATTCTGCGCACGCGGGAAAGCGCCTGGTCGCCTTCGACAATCGCATCCCTGCCGAGAACGGCAACGATGGCATACAATAGGGCCGATCGACAGGGAGCCACCATGAACCAGCAGCTACGTCAGGATGCCATCATCGATCTGGTCCGTCGTCAGGGCTATGCCAGCATCGAGCAGCTTACCGAGCATTTCGCCGTCACCCCCCAGACGATCCGTCGCGATCTCAACACCCTGGCCGGCGAAGGCCTGATTCGGCGCGTCCACGGCGGCGCCGGTCTCGAGTCCAGCACCGTCAACACCGCCTACAGCACCCGCAAGAACCTCAACCTCGAGGCGAAACGGCGCATCGCCGCCCTGCTGGCCCAGCAGATTCCCGACCACGCCTCCCTGTTCATCAATATCGGCACCAGCAACGAAGTCGTGGCGGAGGCCCTGCTGGAACACCAAGGACTCGAGGTGATCACCAACAACCTCAACGTGGCGGCGATCCTTCAACACAAGGAGGATTTCAACGTGATCATCGCAGGCGGCCAGGTGCGCTCTCGAGACGGCGGGATCATCGGCGAGGCCACCATCGATTTCATCAACCAGTTCAAGGTCGACTTCGGCATCATCGGCATCAGCGGCATCGACGAGGACGGCTCGCTGCTCGAGTTCGACTACCAGGAAGTCCGCGTGGCCCAGGCCATCATCCGCAACTCGCGCCAGGTGTTCCTGGCCGCCGACCACTCCAAGTTCCATCGCAACCCGGTGGTACGCCAGGGCAACATTGCCCAGCTGGACGCTCTATTCACCGACCGCGAGCCCCCCGAAGCCATCGCCCGGCTGCTGCGCGCCCACGACGTCGCCCTGCATATCGCCTGATCCTCCCGCCGGAAGCTTCACGAGCGCTCTCTGGCGAAGGCGCGCAAGGCGATGTCGGCGCTTGATGTTCGTTTTCGATTGTTCTATTTTCGTTTTCAAACATCCCATGTTCGACATGGGCAAGTGCGCGACAGTCAGCCGGAGCCTCGCCATGGCCAGCCCCCCCACCGATCCGCTCGATCTCTTCGTCATCGGCGGCGGCATCAACGGCGTCGGCATCGCCAACGATGCGGCCGGCCGCGGCCTCTCCGTGGCCCTGTGCGAGCAGGCCGACCTGGCCAGCGCCACCTCTTCGGCAAGCAGCAAGCTGATCCATGGCGGGCTGCGCTACCTGGAGCACCGCGAGTTCCGGCTGGTTGGCGAAGCCCTGCGGGAGCGGGAACGCCTGCTCGACAAGGCACCGCATATCATCTGGCCGCTACGCTTCATCCTGCCGCATCGCGCCGACCTGCGTCCGGCCTGGATGATCCGCGCCGGGCTGTTCCTCTACGACCACCTGGGGCGGCGCAGGCGACTGCCCCGCTCGCGCAGCCTGCGCTTCGGCTCCGATGGGCCGCTCAAGCCCGAGATCCTGCGTGGCTTCGAGTATTCCGATTGCTGGGTAGACGATGCCCGCCTGGTGCTGGTCAATGCGCTTCAGGCGCATGAGCATGGCGCCGAAATCCTGACACGCACGCGCTGTATTGCCGCCCGCGAGGCGCAGGGCCACTGGCACCTCGAGCTGGAAGACACCCAGCGCGGCGTGCGCTTTCAACGTCGCGCCAGGGCACTGGTCAACGCCGGCGGCCCCTGGGTGGAGCGCATCGTACGCGAGCAGGCCGGGCGCGACTCACGCTACGGGATCCGCATGATCCAGGGCAGCCACCTGGTGGTTCCCCGCCTCAACGCCGACGAGCGTGCTTACATCCTGCAGAACAGCGACCGGCGTATCGTGTTCGTGCTGCCCTATGAGGAAGACTTCAGCCTGGTGGGTACCACCGACCGGCGCTATACCGGCGACCCGGCTCAGGTCTCCGCCAGCGAGACGGAGATCGACTACCTGCTGGGGGTCGTCAACGCACATTTTCGTCGCCAGCTGAGTCGCGAGGATGTGGTCACCACTTTCTCCGGCGTCCGACCGCTGTGTGACGATGAGTCGTCCGAGCCTGCGGCGATGACCCGCGACTACACCCTGGCCCTGGACCCTGACGGCGCCCCGCTGCTGTCGGTCTACGGCGGCAAGATCACCACCTACCGGAAGCTGGCCGAGGCGGCCCTGCGCCAGCTGACCCCCCACCTGCCCACCATGGGTCCCGGCTGGACGGAGAAGACGCGGCTTCCCGGCGGCGATATCGACAGCCAGGCCGCCTTCATCAGCCGCCTGCAGGCGGACTATCCCTGGCTCGGCATGCCCCGCGCGCGCCGCTTTGCCCGAAGCTACGGCACCCTCTGCCTGTGCTTCCTCCAGGGGGCCGCCTGCGTGGCCGACCTCGGCGAGGATTTCGGCGCCGGCCTGAGTGCCGCCGAGGTCGACTATCTGATCGATCGGGAGTGGGCCTGCAGCGCCGACGACATCCTGTGGCGCCGCACCAAGCTCGGACTGCGATTGAGCACCCGGCAAATCGAGCGCCTCTCACACTACATCGCGGCGCGGCGACGGGCGCAGGCAGCCGCCTGATCGAGCCGACCCCGCCGCCGGCTACTCCGGTATGCCGCCGTAGGTGAGACGTGCCGGGTCGAGCAGGCGTTCCAGCTCCTCACGGCTTAGCTCGGTCTGCTCTTCGGCGACCTCGATGATCGGCCGACCGGCCTGGTAGGCCTGCTTGGCGATAGCCGCCGCGGCGTCGTAGCCGATCACGCCGTTCAGGGCGGTCACCAGGATGGGGTTGCGGGCCAGCGGCCCGGCGAGATTGTCCTCGCGGACCCGGAAGCCGGCAATCGCCCGGTCGGCCAGCAGCTGGGCGGTGTTGCTCATCAGGGTGATCGAGGTCAGCAGGTTGTGGGCGATCAGCGGCAGCATCACGTTGAGCTGGAAGTTGCCGCTCTGCCCGGCCACGGTGACCGCCGTATCCAACCCGATGACCTGGGCCGCGGCCTGGGCCGCCGATTCGGGAATCACCGGATTGACCTTCCCCGGCATGATCGAGCTGCCCGGCTGCAGCGCCTCCAGCTCGATCTCGCCGAGCCCGGCCAGCGGCCCGGAATTCATCCAGCGCAGGTCGTTGGCGATCTTCATGACCACGCAGGCCAGTCCCCGGAGCTGGCCGGAGAGCTCCACGGCGGCATCCTGGGAGGCCAGGCTGGCAAAGAAGCTGTCATTGGGCGAGAGCGCCAGCCCGGTCTGATCGCCCAGCTCTCGGGCCATGCGAGCGGCGAAGTCGGGATGGGCATTGATGCCGGTGCCAACCGCCGTGCCGCCCTGGGCCAGCCGCGTCAGCCGCAGCATGGCACTATCCAGGCGCTCCATGGCCTGCCCCACCTGACTCGACCAGCCGCCGAGCTCCTGGCTGAGCCGCAGCGGCATGGCATCCATGAGATGAGTCCGACCGGTCTTGACCACGCCGTCAAGCGCCTCGGCGCGAGTATCGATGGTCTCACGCAGGTGGAGCAGCGCCGGGCGCAGCCGTGCGGTGACCTCCAGGGCCGCCGAGAGGTGGATGGCGGTGGGGATCACGTCGTTGCTCGACTGCCCCATATTGACGTGGTCGTTGGGCCCCACCGGCACGCCTTCAGCGCTGGCCAGGTGGGCGATCACCTCGTTGACGTTCATGTTGCTGGAGGTGCCCGAGCCGGTCTGGAAGACATCCACGGGGAACTGGTCATCGTGGCGCCCCTCGATGATCGCCTGGGCCGCGGAAGCAATGGCCTCGGCTCGCTCGGCGTCCAGCAGCCCCAGCTCGTGATTGACCCGCGCCGCGGCCATCTTGATGCGGGCGATGGCGTGGATGAAGGCCACCGGCATCGGCTGTCCGGAGACCGGAAAATTGTCGACCGCCCGCTGGGTCTGGGCGCCGTACAGGGCGTCCTTGGGGACCTTGAGCTCACCCATGCTGTCACGTTCGATACGATGCTCGCTCATGGCGACCTCCTTGGTCGGTATCGATGACTCTCCTTACCTTGGTCGCGCCACGCCCCTCATGCAAGCCTGACTCTGACTCGCCGATGATCATAACGGCGAACGCGGCACCCGCCTGCCCACCGCACACCTCCCGCCGCCAGTGGCACCAGGCGGCAGCGTGCTCGCCGGCCTCCCCTTCCTGTGCCGTTTCGCGACCAAGAGGCCATTCAATGTTGCACTGCACAAACCACTTTGCTATTGTGCATCGCAACAGGAGGGAATTCCCGTTCCACATCACATCAAGAGCCCCGGAGGTTCCTATCATGATCAGCCAGTTCAGCTTCGATCCCAAGCAGTTCGACACCAAGCAGGTCGAGTCGATGTTCTTCGCTCCGGCCCGCGCCTATGCCGCCCTGAGCGTCGACTTCACCGAGAAGCTGGTCAATGCCCAGCTCGACGCCACCAAGGCCTACACCGACACCGGCCTGGCCCAGGTACGCAACCTGCTCAACGTCAAGGACGCCGAAGGCCTGCGCAGCTACCTGGAAGGCCAGCAGGGCGTTGCCAAGGAGCTGACCGAGCGCCTGAAGGGTGACGCCGAGAAAGTGGTCTCCCTGCAGCAGGACTTCGTCCAGCAGAGCCAGAAGCTGGCCGAGAGCAACGTCAAGCAGGCGCAAGAAGCGGCCACCAAAGCTGCCAAGTAAGCCCGCAGGCCGGCCGCTCGCCGGCACTGCAGGGCCAAGCAAGGAACCCGCCAAACGGCGGGTTCCTTGCGTTGGGTGGCCCGCCCCACGGTTGCGCGCCTCTGCGGATCGTATATGCTGCGAATGCACGGGGCCCAATCACGAGGATGCAATCGCATGAAAGCCTGGATACCGGTGGCCTTGCTGGGTCTTGCCCTCTCAGGGTGCCAGATGATGGAGCCCCGCCCCGCCCTGCCTCCCGAACGCATCGAAGTCATCGATATCGGTACCGAGCGCGCCCCGGACGTCGAGCGCGACGCCCCCAGGACCACCACGCCTGGCCGCATCCCACGGCAGGTCAGCTTTCCGGAGGCGGAATATGCGGCGTTGCCAACAACCGGCACCGCTGCCGTCAGCGGCCGCCTGGCCCTGAACGGCGTGGCCGGGGCGGGCGAAACCATCTCCGTGGCCCCTGTCACCACCTACTCGGCCGAAGCCGCGGAAAACGCCCTGGCCGGGCGCGCCGTGGAACCGGCGGACCCACGAGCCAGAGAGTACACCCACACCGTTCGTACCGACGGCAACGGCAACTTCACCGTGAACGGCCTGCCGCCGGGGGAGTTCTACGTATCGGGCAGCATGATCGACCCGCGAAGCGGTGAGCGACAGATCATCATCCGTCAGGTCACCCTGCACAATGGCCGGTCCCTGCAGGTCAACCTGAGCCGCTGAGGCGCCACCGCCTGGCAGCCCACCGGCGTGTCGCCTATGTTGTGGCCAAAGGCCTGTGGCGAAGGGCCGCCGAGGTCATGCAATCCGACACAGCGGAGGGGCGGAGATGAGTCACGTCAACAGCGCCGGCTGGCCGATGCGGCTGGTCATCGGGACGCTTGCGGTCGGCCTGGCGCCGGCGAGCGCCGCCACCCTTGAGGAGGTACGCGAGCGCGGCATCCGGATCGCCGTGGCCGACGAAGTGCCTTACGGCTACCTGGACGCCGACGGCGAGCCACGCGGCGCAGGCCCGGAGGTGGCACTTCACCTCATGGAGACACTGGAGATCGACGATATCGAGTGGATTGTCACCGATTTCAGCGATCTCATCCCGGGGCTGCGTGAGGGGCGCTTTGACATGGCCGCTGCTGAAATGGCGATCCTGCCCCATCGCTGCGAGCAGATCCTCTACTCCGAACCCAACACCACCTATGGTGAAGGGCTGCTGGTGCGTGCCGGCAACCCCCTCGAACTGCAAGCCTACGAGGACTTCGCCGGGCGCAACGAGTTTCGGGTCGCCGTCATGGCGGGCGCCGATCAGCGCGACACCCTGATGGGCCTTGGCGTACCCGAGGAGAAGCTCGTCACCATCGAACGTAATGAGCAGGCCATCGACGCCATCCTCGACGGCAACGCGGACGCCTACGCGGCCACCGGCCTGACCGTGACCGCCCTGGATCAGCAGAGCCAGGAGGTAGAGGCGGCCATGGATTTCGTCGACCCGATCCTCGACGGCGAGGAGGTGCGAAGCTGGGGCGGCTTTAGCTTCGGCCCCGAGTCCGAGTCGCTGCGCGACGCCGTCAACGAGGCGCTGCTGGCTTACAAGCCCACTCGTGCCTGGGAGCGAACCCTGGTGGAGAACGGCTTCTCCCAGGAAGACGTGCTCAACGCCTTCAAGTACCGCACGGAACAGCTATGCCAGCGGTGAGGCGGCGGGCCGACGACCATCCGGCGCCCCCTACCAGCCCAGCGCCTGCTTGACGAAGGGAATGGTCAGCTTGCGCTGGGCGGACAGCGAGGCGCGATCCAGTGTCTCCAGCGCCTCGCACAGCTCGCCCAGGCCGCGCGGGCCACGATGCAGAATGTAGCGGGCCACTTCGTCGGGCAGCTGCATGCCGCGCACCCGGGCCCGCAGCTGAAGCGCCAGCAGCCGCTGGGTGTCATCGAGCCCCTGGAGATGGAAGGTCATTCCCCAGCTAAGGCGAGACGCCAGGTCGGGGAGCTTCACCGGCAGCTGACGGGGCGCGACGTCAGCCGCCACGACCAGCCGCTTGCCCGCATCGCGCAGCCGATTGAAGGCGTGAAAGAGGCCCTCTTCCCAGCGTCGCCGACCCACCACCACCTCGATGTCGTCGATCGCCACCAGATCGAGGCGCTCGACTTCCTCGAGCATCAGCGGCGGAAAATGCCCAAGCTCGTTGAGCGGCAAGTAGAGCGCGCGCAGGTCACGGTCGGAGGCGGCATGACAAGCCGCCTGCAATAGATGCGTACGCCCGGTTCCCGGGGCCCCCCACAGATACAGGAACGGCTCGCCGTTGGCATCGAACTGATGGACCAGGTGGTCCACCAGGCTGGCGTTGGCGCCAGACAGGAAGCTGGCGAAGGTGGCATCATCACGCAGCCCAACCCCCAGCGGCAGCTGCGCCGGTGCACGGCTCATGGCGACTCCTCATCCCGGGTGCGATGCCGTTGGGCATCATAGAGGCTACTGCGTTGGTAGCGATCCTTGAGTTCACGCAAGAGTACCATGATCACGGCGGCCGCCGGCAGCGCCAGCAGCACCCCGGTGAAACCGAACAGGTTCCCCCCGGCCAGCACGGCGAAGATGACCGCCACCGGATGCAGCCCGATTCGATTGCCGAGCAGCTTGGGCTGAAGCACGGTGCTTTCGATGACCTGGCCGATGGTGAACACCACCACGACACCCAGCAGCGCGAGCCAGCTACCAAATTGGAAGAAGGCCACGATCAGTGCCACGCCGATACCGACGATAAATCCCAGAAAGGGCACGATGCTGGCAAGCCCGGAGATGATGCCGATCAGCAGACCAAAGCGCACCCCCATCAGGGTCAGACCGATGGCATAGATGGCCCCCAGGGTGAGCATCACCAGCAGCTGCCCACGCAGGAAGGCCGAGAGCACCTCGTTGCAGCGCTCCACGATCCGCACGGCGTCGGGTTCCCACTGACGCGGCAGCAGGTTGCGCAGGCTGACGATGAAGCGCTTCCAGTCGAGCAGCAGATAGAAGGTCACCACCGGAATCAGTGCCACATAGGTGATCCAGGTGATCAGCGCCATGCCGGAGCGCCCCACCTGCCCCAGGAACTGGGCCAGGTAACCGCCCGCATCTTGCCAGTGATCGGCCAGGGTCTCCTGGAGATTATCCAGGTCGGCGGCCACATCGAGCCCCGTCCAGGCCTGGATCTGCGGTGCCAGGACGTTTTCCACCCACTCGAAGATCACCGGCACGACCAGCGCGAACTGACGCACCTGCTGTGCCGCCAGGGGAATCAGCACCAGCAGCCCCAGCCCCAGCAGCAGAATCATCACCAGAAACACCGCACATACCGCCAGCGGCCGCGATAGACCCAAACGCTGCAGGCGATTGGCCAAGGGGTCGGCCAGATAGGCAAGAATCATCCCGGCGATGAACGGCATCAGCATGGCTTCCAGCTGAAACAGCAGCCATACCACCACCACCGCCCCGATCAGCACCCACCATTCTCTGCGCATCGCTTGCTCCTCTGCTTGGCCCCGTCACGGCGATGCGGGCCGCGCGTCGTGATGCTACAATTCCGGCCCGATCATCCCCACCGACCGTCGGCCGGCAGGTGCCGAGCCTTGCCCATGCCGATGATGCATCGACAGCGATTCTCACACAGGACAGGCCATGACCGACTCCACCCCCGCCCAGCCGCCAAAGGCTTCGCTTAGCTACAAGGATGCCGGTGTCGACATCGATGCCGGCAACGCCCTGGTCGATCGCATCAAGGGCGTCGCCAAGCGTACCGCGCGCCCCGAAGTGCTGGGCGGCCTTGGCGGCTTCGGCGCTCTGTGCCAGCTACCCAGCGGCTATCGCGAGCCGGTGCTGGTGTCCGGCACCGACGGCGTCGGCACCAAACTGCGCCTCGCCATGGATCTGGGCCGCCACGACACCATCGGCATCGACCTGGTGGCCATGTGCGTCAACGACCTGGTGGTGGCCGGGGCCGAGCCGCTGCTGTTCCTCGACTACTATGCCACGGGCAAGCTCGATGTGGACATCGCCGCCGACGTGGTCACCGGTATCGGCGAGGGCTGCGAGCAGGCCGGCTGCGCACTGGTGGGCGGCGAAACCGCCGAAATGCCGGGCATGTACGAGGGCAGCGACTACGACCTGGCTGGCTTCTGCGTGGGCGTGGTGGAGAAATCCGAGATCCTAGACGGCAGCCAGGTGGCCGAGGGCGACGTGCTGCTGGGCATCGCCTCATCGGGGCCCCACTCCAACGGCTACTCGCTAATCCGCAAGATTCTCGAGGTCAGCGAGGCCAGCCTGGATACCGCCCTGGAGGGCCAGGCCCTGGGCGACGCCCTGCTCGCCCCCACCCGCATCTACGTCAAGCCGCTGCTGTCGCTGATCAAGGAGAGCGGTGTGACCGTGCATGCGCTGTCGCATATCACCGGCGGCGGGCTGCTGGAGAATATCCCCCGGGTGTTGCCCGACACCCTTGGCGCCCGTATCGACGTCGCCAGCTGGACGCGGCCATCGGTCTTCGACTGGCTGCAGGCTCAGGGCAACGTCGACGAGCATGAGATGCATCGCGTGCTCAACTGCGGCATCGGCATGGTCGTCGTGGTATCCGCCGACCAGGCCGACCAGGCCCGCGCCCATCTCCAGGCCCAGGGGGAAACGGTCCACCGTATCGGCGAGATCGTGGCGCGCCAGGCCGGCGAAGAGGCGGTCAGGCTGGAGAATCTCACGGCATGAGCGACACCGACTATCAGAGCGACACCCTTCGCGACATCACCCCGGAACCCAGCGAGGCACGCCGGGTGGTGGTGCTGATCTCGGGCAGCGGCAGCAACCTGCAGGCGCTGATCGACGAACAGACCCACGACCGCCTGGGCGGCGAGATCGTGGCGGTCATCTCCAACGAGCCGGACGCCTACGGCCTGCAGCGTGCCCGCGAGGCAGGCATCGATGCCGTGGCGCTGCCGCATCGCGAGTACGAGAACCGCGACGCCTACGACGGCGCCCTGATCAAGGTGATCGAGCGCCACGAGCCCGACCTGATCGTGCTGGCCGGCTTCATGCGGATTCTCACGCCGCGTTTCGTGCAGCGCTACTTCGGGCGGATGCTCAACATCCACCCCTCGCTGCTGCCCGCCTATCAGGGCCTCAACACCCATGCCCGGGCGCTGGCCGACGGTGTGGCCGCTCACGGCTGCAGCGTGCACTTCGTCACCGAGGAGCTCGACGGCGGCCCGGTGGTGGTGCAGGCCGAGGTGGCGGTCGCGGGCGACGAGACCGAGGAGAGCCTCAAGGAGAAGGTGCACGCCCGGGAGCACCTGATCTACCCCATCGCCGTGAAGTGGTTCCTGGAGGGGCGCCTGAAGCTCGCCGCCGAGGGCGCCACCTTCGACGGCGTGCCCCTGCCCCCTCAGGGCCTGCGCCTCTCCCACGCCGACGCCGCCGAGGAGTTGGACGAGGATCAAGAAGTGTAAGCTGTAAGCTATGCTGTAAAAACAGCGTAAATTCAGCAAGATAAAGGACAACTCCGCCGGCCCCGGCCGGGTTTCCTTTCTTACGGCTTATGGCTTACAGCTCCCGGCGAAGCCGGGTCAGGTGCGGGGCAAGGTAACGCCCCGCTGCCCCATATACTTGCCGCCGCGGTCCTTGTAGGACGTCTCGCACACCTCGTCGGACTCCAGGAACAGCATCTGGGCCACCCCCTCGTTGGCGTAGATCTTGGCCGGCAGGTTGGTGGTGTTGGAAAACTCCAGGGTCACGTGCCCTTCCCACTCCGGCTCCAGCGGCGTGACGTTGACGATGATCCCGCAGCGCGCATAGGTGGACTTGCCCAGGCAGATGGTCAGCACGCTGCGCGGGATGCGGAAGTACTCCACGGTGCGTGCCAGGGCGAAGGAGTTGGGGGGAATCACGCAGACATCCCCCTTGATGTCGACGAAGCTCTTCTCATCGAAGGCCTTGGGGTCGACCACCGCCGAATGGATATTGGTGAACACCTTGAACTCATCGGCGCAGCGCACGTCGTAGCCGTAGCTGGAGGTGCCGTAGGAGATCACCCGACGGTCGTTCACATAGCGCACCTGGTCCGACTCGAAGGGCTCGATCATGCCTTCCCGCTCGGCCATGCGGCGGATCCAGTTGTCGGATTTGATGCTCATCGAATCATCCTGAAAGAAAAACCGGGGCCGCCATGATAGCGGCCCCGGCGGCGAGCGTCACTGCCTGCGCCCATCCTGCTGGCGATTGCCGCTATCGGGGCGATCCGAGAGGTCGCCCTGATCACTCGTCGCTGAAGGAGATACTGGGCCCCTCGTCGGCCTGGCCCTGCACCTGCTCGGCCACCTGGCGGGCCATGTCGCGGAAGGTGGCAGCCACCTCGCCGTCGGGCTCGGCCACCACCGTGGGTTGCCCACCGTCCACCTGTTCCCGGATCGAGAGCGCCAGCGGCAGCCGCCCCAGCACCCGGGTCTCATACTCGGCGGCGATGCGCTCCCCGCCGCCCTCGCCGAAGACCGGCTCGGCGTGGCCGCACTGCGAGCAGACATGCAGGCTCATGTTCTCCACCACGCCGAGCACCGGCACGTTCACCTTGCGGAACATCTCGATGCCCTTGCGGGCGTCCAGCAGGGCGATATCCTGCGGGGTGGTGACGATCACCGCACCGCTCACCGGCACCTTCTGCGCCAGGGTCAGCTGGACATCTCCGGTCCCCGGCGGCATGTCGATGAACAGGACGTCCAGCGCCTCCCAGGCGGTCTGGGAAAGCAGCTGCTGGAAGGCGCCGGCCACCATGGGCCCTCGCCAGACCATGGGCTCGCGAATGTCGACCAGAAAGGCCATGGACATGGCCTGGATGCCGTGAGCCTGCAACGGACGAAAGCGGTTCTCACCGGCCGCCTCAGGCTTCACCCCTTCGGCGACCCCCAGCATCTGGGCCTGGCTGGGGCCGTAGATGTCCGCATCGAGCACGCCGACCCGGTAGCCCTCTGCGGCCATGGCCAGCGCCAGGTTGACGGTGACGGTGGACTTGCCCACCCCCCCCTTGCCCGATGCTACGGCAACGACATGCTTGACCCCTTCGATCACGTCTCGCTCCTTGCACTGCTGCGCGGTGACGCCCCGACCCACCGGAGCGATGTGCGGCCAGTATAACGCGACGCCGCCTGCCTCCCGCAACCGATGCCGGAACGCACGACGGCGAGCCATCGCTCGCCGTCGTGGATCGCTACGCCAAGCAAGCGCGTCTCAGTCGTCGGCCTCCTGCGCCTCGGTTTCGGCTTCGACCTCCTCCATGCGCGCCTCCAGGTCGGCCAGTTCGCTGCGCCAGTTGGCAAGCTGACCTTCCAGCCGCTCGAGCTGCTCTTCACGACGCTCGACGCGCCCCTCGATATCGGCCAGCTCATCGCGGCCGATGCCGATGGCGATCATCAGGTCGTCACGCTCGACCCGGGCCTGCTCGAGCGCCGCCAGGGCCTCGTCGCGCTCGTCACGGGCCTCGCCCACCTCGCGCTCCACCTCGTCACGCCAGGCCTCCAGTGCCTCGATGTCATCCTCCAGTGCGGCCAGGATGGATTCACGCTCGGTGATCTCGGCGTTCAGGGCGTCAAGCCGCTCGTCCGCCTCCAGGATGGCATCTTCGATCGCTGCCAGCTCATTATCGGCCAGGTCTCGGGCGACCTCAGCCTCCTGGCGCTCATCGATGGCAATCTCACGCAGCTCTTCGGCCTCCTGGCGCGCCGCCTCGGCTTCCTGACGCGCCTCCTCGGCCTCCTGGCGCGCGTCCTCGGCATCGCTACGCGCCTGATCCACTGCCTCGTAGTCACCGCGCAGCGCGACCAGCGCCTCTTCGGCCTCGGCCTTCTCCGCCTGGTAGGCCTCGATATCGGCTTCCAGGGCAGCACGTTCATCCTGGAGCTCTGCCAAGCGCGCTTCGGTATCGGCCACCTCGGCTTCGAGACGCTCCAGCTCGGCTTGGGCGGCCTCCTGCTCCTCGGCCATGGCGGCTGCGGCCTCGGCCCGCTGCTCCTCGAGCTCGGTCAGCCGCGCCTCCATCTCAGCTTCGGCCGCTTGGCGCTCTTCTTCAACGGCCGCCACCGCCGCCTCGCGCTCCTCTTCCAGCTCGGCCAGACGGGCCTCCAGGGCCTCGATCTGCTCGCCGGCCTCATCACGCTCTTCCAGCTGGCTGACCAGCGCCTGATGCTCGCTCTCCATCGCCGACAGCTGCGACTCCAGGGCCTCGCTGTGATCGCGGTGGGAGCTGGCGCTGGACTGGGCGAAGATCGCCCAGACCACGCCAACCACCGCCACGGCCGCCAGCGCCTTGACGCGGTTATCCTGGAACAATGGGCTCTTGGGATTCTCCGACATGCGACATATCCTTCTGGTTAAGGCTGCGAATCGGTTGACGGCCAGTACGGGCCGCGCGTTACGAAGACATCGATTGCAGCATACATAGCGATCACGAATCAGGAAAGGGAGCATTATGTCGCGCGGCGGCTTGCGCTCGCCGAGGGCATTTCGATACGCCCGGCCTCTACCACCTCATTTCACTTACATATCGACCTTGCCTCTCAAGGCCTTGTGCTGGCCACGCTTTTTCTTGCTGTCCAGGCGGCGCTGCTTGGCGCCCTTGCTCGGCTTGGTGGCAATGCGCTTTTTCGGCGCATACATCACGCGTTTGATCAGGGCCTTGAGCCGGGCCAGCGCCTCTGCCCGGTTACGCTCCTGGGTACGATGGGTCTGCGCCTTGATGATCACCACGCCGTCACGGGTGATGCGCTGGTCGCCAAGCGCCAGCAGCTTCTCCTTGATCCCTTCCGGCAGGCTGGAGGCGCGAACATCGAAGCGCAGGTGAATCGCCGTCGCCACCTTATTGACGTTCTGCCCCCCAGCCCCCTGGGCGCGCACCGCCTCCATCTCGACCTCATGGTCGGCAATCCTTACCTGTTGTGAGACTTCCAGCATCGTTTCTCCTTTAATGCTCATCATCCGAGACATCGACATGCCAGTTGGAGAGCCAGGGAATCCCCTGCACCCTGAACCCCAGGCGTCTGAGCCATCGGGCGACGGTCAGGTTAGATTGACGGGTGAGCCAGTAGGCCCGCGGATGAGGCACGAACTCGAGGCCAAACTCCTCACTATAGACCGGCTCGACGCCGGCCTTGTGGAAATGCGCATCCAGCCCTCGCTGCAACCCGACCACTCGCCAGGCATCAGCCTGCAGTGGAAAGGTACGCTCGATGCCTTCCGGCGCCAGCCTTGCCAGTTCGTGAGACCCGGTAGCCAGTTCATCCACCCCGCGCCCCAGCCCGCTGGGGGTCGGCCAGAGCAGGGCCGAGGCTCCCGCCAACAGGTGCCGGCGCCCTTCCACGTACCAGGCCCACTCCCCGTAGCTGTAGCGCACCAGCCCGCCCTGCTGGCGCGGCAACACCAGACTGGCATGGCGGCCATGGTCGAGCAGATAGATCGTGACCGGCTCGGCGGGCGCCGGGGGCGGTATCACGCGCCCCGCACAGCCGGCCAGCAGGATGCCGGCAAGCAGCAGCGACAGGCAGCGCAGGAAGGCGGCCGAGGCCATGTCAGACGGCAGCCCCGGGGTCGTGTTTCGTCCCCTTCGCGGGGCGAATGATTCGACATTGGCCATACTGCCTCTCTTCCAAGGAGCCTGTAGCGCTTGACCAAGCGTGGAGAGATTCGAGGCTCCAGACACCTTAACTCGGGAACCCGACATGCCAAGCCTGCCTCGAAGGTCAGACCGGCAGCTGCAACGGCGGCCCCGACACGGAGTCACCCCGATGCCCAGATCACCGAAAGGCTCTCGCGCTGTGCGTCGCTGGCTGAGCCACCTGGTCATTATGCTGGCCCTGACAGCGACTTACCATGTTCAGGCAGACAATGCAGCCAATAGCGCTAGCGCGTCCGACCGGCGGGCCAGCGCCCTATCCCGCATGGTCGAGCAGGCTGAGGCGCTGCCCCGCCTGCATGCCTTGGTGGTGGCAGATGCCGGCGAGATCGTGCTCGAGCGCTCATTTGGCGGCCCCGGGGTCGAGCAGCCAACCAATGTGAAATCGCTCTCAAAGACGATCCTGGCCGCGCTGGTGGGGGCTGCCATCGAACGGGGTCTGATCGAGAGTCCCGAGCAACCGGTGGTTGAGCTGCTGGGCAACCTGGTGCCCAGCGACGCCGACCCCAGGGTCGGCGAGATCACGGTCGGGCATCTGCTCTCCCTGCAGGCAGGCCTGGAGCGCACCTCGGGTGCCAACTACGGCGCCTGGGTCGCGAGTGGCAACTGGGTGGCCGATGCGCTGTCGCGCCCCTTCGTCGACCGCCCCGGCGGGCGCATGCTCTACTCCACGGGCTCGAGCCACCTACTGTCGGCCGCCTTGACCCAAGCCAGCGGGGAGAGCACCCTCAGCCTGGCCCGGCGGCTGCTGGGCGAGGCGTTGGATATCGCCATCCCCGCCTGGCCTCGCGATCCCCAGGGGATCTATTTTGGCGGCAACGATATGCAACTGTCGCCGCGAGCACTGATCCAGCTCGGCGAGCTCTACCGAAACGACGGCGTGCACAACGGCAGCCGTATCTTGCCCGAGGGCTGGGTCGAGGCCTCGTGGACAGCCCGGGGCACCTCCCCCTGGACCCAGGACGGCTACGGCTATGGCTGGTTCGTGACCCAATTGGCCGGCATCACCGCCTACTACGGGCGCGGCTTTGGGGGCCAGGCGCTGTACGTGATTCCCGAGCGGGCACTGACAATCGCGATCACCTCCGACCCGCTGCCTCCCTCTCCTGGCGGACAGTTCCAACAACGGCTGCATAGGCTGGTGGAGACGCTTCTGGATGCCGAGTGAGACACGGCATCACTGTTGATGTAGCTTTGGCCGACACACTGTCAACTGCATCCTAGCAAGGGGCTTGCCGATCCACTACCAACCGGCAGGGCATCGCAGACATGGCAGTTGACGATCACCGCGGCCCCCTCGACTATGAAGGGGAATCGTCTCCTAAGGCTCGGTGATGACGCGATCCCGCCTACCCGCCACGCGCCATGCTCTCTTCACCCTGCTGCCGCGGGTGCTGCGTTTCCTGTGGCGGGTACTGGCCGCCTTTCTGCGCAATCGCGGCATCTTACTGGCGGGCGGCGTTGGCTATAACGTGCTGCTCTCCATCGTCCCGTTGTTTGCCCTGCTGACCGTACTGCTGACCCAGGTGGTCGACGAGCAGCTGCTCTTTGACGTGCTCGCGGTCCAGGTGGTGCACCTGGCGCCAGCCCATGCCGAGGTGCTGATGGAGGCGGTGCGCACCCTGCTCGACTCCCGCGACGTGATTGGCCTGTTCGGCATCCTGGTGCTGCTGCTCTTCAGCTCCTTCGTGTTTCGCATGCTCGAAGACGCCCTGGCGATCATCTTTCACGCCCCCGATACCCATCACGCCGGGCGCAGCGTCTGGGTCTCGGTGCTGCTTCCCTACGCCTTCATGCTGGTGCTGGGCACGGGGCTGCTGGCCCTGACCCTGCTGGCGACCCTAGCCGACGCCATCAACACCCTCTGGCTAGCGCTCTTCGACCAGACGATGCCGCTGGCCGGCCTCTCCGAGCCGGCCCTCAACCTGTTCAGCTTCATCGGGGTCTTCCTGCTGTTCAGCGCCATCTACAAGGTGCTGCCGGTCGTGCATATCGCCCTGCGGCGCGCCGTGGTGGGCGGTTTCGTGGCCGCCCTGCTGTGGGAAGGGGTGCGCCTGCTGCTGGTCTTCTACTTCGTGAACCTGTCGTTCGTGAACGTGGTGTATGGCTCGCTGGCCACCCTGATCGTGGTGCTATTGAGCCTGGAGGTAGGCGCCATCATCCTGCTGCTCGGCGCCCAGGTGATCGCCGAGCTGGAGCACAATGCGCGCCGCGGACTGCCCTGGTACGTGGACCCGCGCCGGGAAGCCGTCACCCACGTGGACTAGGTGGAGAGTCCCAAGGATCGTCAAGCGGGCCCGTTCGCGAAGCGCCCGGCCGAGGCCGGGCGCTCCGAGTGGAAACACCGGCCGGCATCAGCCCAGGGCGAAGAAGGCCCCGGCGGTGGCGATGGCGACCCCCAGGCCCCGCAGCAGGCGGCTCTGGCGGGCCATCAGCCAGCCGCCCCCCAGGCGCCCGGCGAGGGTGATGGCCAGGGTGGCCAGGGTGAAACCGGCCAGGTAGGCGAGCTGGGAAGCCCCGTGGGGCATCTCGCTGCCATGGGCGTGGCCGTGGAAGAGCATAAAGAGCACGATCACCCCGGCGCCGACGACGGTGGGCACGCTGACCAGGGCCGCGATCAGCACGCCGGCCAGCAGCACGCTCATGGCGATACCGAACTCGACGCCGGGCAGCATCACCCCACCCCAGGCGAAACCGGCGCCGAGCAGCATGCCGGCCGCGGCCAGCAGCGGGGCGCCCAGGCTCAGGGCGCGGGACTGGCGCAGGCTCCAGAGTCCCACGGCGAGCATCGCCAGCAGGTGGTCGAGCCCCAGCAGCGGGTGGGCGAGGCCGGCGGCGAAGCCGCCCTCATGGTGGTGATGGCCCGGGTGGGCCAGGGCCGTGCCGGCCAGCAGCAGCAGGACCGGGGCGGCGGCGAATGCGGCCAGGGCGGCGCGAGAAGCGGTGGTTTGCGGATAGGTCATGAGGGCGATCTCCTTGCCAAGTCGTAGGCGATGCGTTGGTTCAGGCGCTTGCCGTCCGGGCCTCTGGTCGGCGCTCCGGCAGCATGCCGCGTTCGAGAATGAACTGGATGATGGTCTCGAGACCGACGCCGTCGTAGAGGTTGGTGAAGACGAAGGGGCGCTCGCCGCGCATCGTCTTCGAGTCGCGCTCCATCACCTCGAGAGACGCATGCACCTGCTCGGCGATATCGATCTTGTTGATGATCAAGAGGTCCGACTTGGTGATGCCGGGGCCGCCCTTGCGGGGGATCTTGTCGCCGGCGGAGACGTCGATCACGTAGAGGGTCAGGTCGGAGAGCTCGGGGCTGAAGGTGGCCGAGAGGTTGTCGCCGCCGGACTCCACCAGCACCAGCTCGAGGTTGGGGTGGCGCCCTTGGAGCTCGTCGATGGCGGCGAGGTTCATGGAGGCGTCCTCGCGAATGGCGGTGTGGGGGCAGCCGCCGGTCTCCACGCCGAGGATGCGATCCGCGCCGAGCGCCTCGTGGCGCAGCAGGAAGTCGGCGTCCTCCCGGGTGTAGATGTCGTTGGTAACCACGGCGATATCGTAGTGGTCGCGCAGGGCCAGGCAGAGCTGCTTGAGCAGCGCCGTCTTGCCGGAGCCCACCGGGCCGCCGACGCCGATGCGTAAACAATGGGTCATCTTGTCTCTCCTTGGCCGCAGGGCGGCTCTGTCAGGTTTGCAATGCCAGGCCAGTCGCTGCCGAATCCACCTCGCGCGGCCGCTGGCGACTCGGCCGAGGCGACGCGGTCGATCTTCAGGGAAGAAGATCGAGGAAAGCCGGCACAGGGAAGTGCCGTCTTTCCGGCCGCAGGAGACCGGTCGAGGCGCCAGGGTTTCGGACGCGTGGCGTGGTGAGCGCAGCGAGCTGGCCAGGGCAACGCCATCGGTCAACTCCGAAACAACCGCGAATACTGTGTCTCGTGCAGCGCACTGGCCAGCGCCAGGCCGGGCAGCGCCGGGCCGAGTTCGTGATCGTCCAGCGTCAGCGCCTCGTCCACCGCGGCGACCAGCGCCGGGCGCAGCCGCTCGACGATTCGCTGGGCGGCGGTGTGGCCCAGCGGCAGCGCCTTGCAGGCCACCGCCAGCTGGTTCTCCAGCCAGGCCCAGGCGAAGCCGAGCAGCGCCTGGCGCACCGGTATGCCGCGCGCCCGGGCCGCCCAGGCAAACAGCGTCACATAGCCCGCCCCTTCCGGGAGCTCGGGCCCATGACTTGAAACATCAGGGGGCAGCAGCGCCAGGCTGCCCAGCAGCCGCTTGAGCGAGGCCCCGAGCCGCGCATCCTCGGCGGCGAGTTCCGCCGTCTCGCGGTTAGCGGCCAGCCAGGCGTCCCACTCGGCCACCGCCTCGCCGTCGCCTTCCGACCAGGCGGCGTGCAGGCGCGCAAGCGCCGGCAGGTCGCAGCGGGTCAGGCCATCCTCGAGCACGCCTTCGAGCCAGTCGCCGAGGCTCGCCTCGTCGGTCACCCAGCCCAGCTCGAAGGCGCTCTCGAGCCCCTGGGAGAAGGCGAAGGCGCCGATGGGCAGTGCCGGACTGACCAGCTGCAGCAGGCCCAGCAGCGCCAGGTCGTCGCCCGGCGCCCCCTCCACCGGAGACGCCGGCTCAGTGGGCCTGGGGGTGGCCATGCTCATGCTCGTGCTCGTGTTCATGGGCATGCCCGTGTGAATGGCTGTGGGAGTGCCCGTGGCCATGGCTATGAGAGCGTCCGCCCAGCTGCTGGTAGGCGCCGGGCTCCGGGTCGAAGGGGGCCTGGTGGTGCTCCAGGGTGGCGCCGAGCAACGCCGCCAGCTCCTCCAGCACATGGTCCGGCGGAAAGCGCACGTATCCCCCCTTCTCGTCCTCACCCAGCGCCAGCTGCACATGGCGGTTGCCGAGGTGGTAGGCGAGCCGCGCCAGGGGCAGGCCGGCGGCGATGCGCGCGGTGACCACCGGCTCGTCAGCCGCCCTTACCCGCACGATCTCGCCGCTCTCGGCGCCCAGCCCCTCGCCGTCACGCAGCACCGGGCCGCGGTCGAGGAAGAGCCCGAGGTCGCGGCCGGCGTCGCTGGTCGCCTTGAGGCGGCCGCGAATACGCAGTTCATAGGGCAGCGTCAGGGTATCGCTGGCCTGGTCCGCCGCGATGGGACCCAGGCGTTCGGTCAGTTTCAGCATTAGCATCGTCTCGTTGAATTCAGGCTCGGAGCCGAGCAGGCGACAGGTCGGACCCCGTCGAGCCACCTCGCGCGACCGCTGGCAGTACGGTCGAGACGACGCGGTCGATCTTCAGGGAAGAAGATCGAGGAAAGCCGGCACAGGGATGTGCCGTCTTTCCGACCGCGGGAGTCCGACCGGAATGCCAGGGTTTCGGGCGCGTGGCGTGGCGAGCGCGGGGTTCCGAGCATGGCGCCATCCTCGAAGGCATCAGAACAGATGATAGCGCTGGGCCAGCGGCAGCTCGGTGGCCGGCTCGCAGGTCAAGAGCTCCCCATCGCAGCGCACCTCGTAGGTCTGGGGGTCGACGCTGAGCTCGGGGCAGGCGTCGTTGAGCTTCATATCCCCTTTCCTGACGCCGCGCACGTTCTTGCACGCTACCAGCCGGCTGGCGAGGCCCAGCCGCTCCTGGATCCCCGCATCCAGAGCCGCCTGGCTGACGAAGCTGATCCGGGTCTCGCTGGCCGCCCGCCCCAGGGCGCCGAACATCGGCCGGTAGTGGACCGGCTGGGGCGTGGGGATCGAGGCGTTGGGGTCGCCCATGGGGGCCATGGCGATCATGCCCCCCTTGAGGATCAGCGCCGGCTTGACGCCGAAGAAGGCCGGGCTCCAGAGCACCAGGTCGGCGAGCTTGCCCACCTCGATGGAGCCCACCTCGTGGCCGATGCCGTGGGTGATGGCCGGGTTGATGGTGTACTTGGCGATGTAGCGCCGGGCGCGGAAGTTGTCGGCGCCGAGCGCCTGGTCCTCTGGCAACAGGCCCCGCTGCACCTTCATCTTGTGGGCGGTCTGCCAGGTGCGGCAGACCACCTCCCCCACCCGACCCATGGCCTGTGAGTCCGAGGCGATCATGGAGATCACGCCGAGATCCTGGAGGATGTCCTCGGCGGCGATGGTCTCGCGGCGGATGCGCGAATCGGCGAAGGCCACATCCTCGGGGATGTTGGGGTCCAGGTGATGGCACACCATCAGCATGTCGAGATGCTCGTCGATGGTGTTGACCGTGTAGGGCCGGGTCGGGTTGGTGGAGGACGGCAGCACATAGGGCTTGGCACAGGCGGTGAGGATGTCCGGCGCGTGGCCGCCCCCGGCCCCCTCGGTGTGGTAGGTGTGAATGCCGCGCTCCTTGAACGCCGCCAGGGTGTCCTCCACGAAGCCCGACTCGTTCAGGGTGTCGGTGTGGATGGCGATCTGGACGTCGTACCGCTCGGCCACCGAGAGACAATTGTCGATGGAGGCCGGGGTGGTGCCCCAGTCCTCGTGGAGCTTGAGGCCCATGGCGCCGGCCTCGAGCTGGGCCGCCAGGCCCTCGGGCAGGCTGGCGTTGCCCTTGCCCAGCAGGCCGATATTCATGGGCAGTTCATCCACCGCCTGGAGCATGCGGCCGATATGCCACTCGCCCGGGGTGCAGGTGGTGGCCTTGGAGCCGGTGGCGGGCCCGGTGCCGCCGCCCAGCATGGTGGTGATGCCGCTGGCCAGCGCCTCCTCCACCTGCTGGGGGCAGATGAAGTGGATATGGGCGTCGATGCCGCCGGCGGTGAGGATCATGCCTTCGCCGGCGATGACTTCGGTGCCGGGGCCGATGACGATCTCCACGTCGGGCTGGGTATCGGGGTTGCCGGCCTTGCCGATGGCACTGATCCGCCCGGCCTGGATCCCGACGTCCGCCTTGACGATGCCCCACCAGTCGAGGATCAGGGCGTTGGTGATCACGCTGTCCATCACGCTGTCGTCGTCGCGCTGACTCTGGCCCATGCCGTCGCGGATTACCTTGCCGCCGCCGAACTTCACCTCCTCGCCGTAGTGGGTGGCGTCTCGCTCCACCTCGATCCACAGCTCGGTGTCGCCCAGGCGCACCCGGTCGCCCACCGTGGGGCCGTACATATCGGCATAGGCCTGTCTCGAGATCTTCATGACTTGCCTCCTTCCAGCGCACCCATCACCTTGCCGCGGAAGCCGTAGATCTCCCGCTCCCCCGCAAAGGGGATCAGGACCACCTCGCGGGTCTGGCCCGGCTCGAAGCGGATCGCCGTGCCGGCGGCCACGTCGAGGCGATGGCCGCGGGACTTGTCGCGGTCGAAGACCAGCGCCGGGTTGGTCTCGGCGAAATGGTAGTGGGAGCCGACCTGGATCGGCCGGTCGCCGGTATTGGCCACCTCGACGGTGATCCGTTCGCGCCCTTCACACAGCGCGATCTCACCGTCCTGCAACTGATACTCACCGGGAATCATGGCGTTGCTCCCTCCTGCAGCCAGTTTTAGACAATCGGACTATGAACGGTGACCAGCTTGGTGCCGTCCGGGAAGGTGGCCTCCACCTGCACCTCGTCGACCATCTCGGCCACCCCCTCCATGACGTCGTCGCGGCCGAGGATCTCGCGACCGTAGCTCATCAGCTCGGCCACGCTGCGCCCGTCCCGGGCGCCCTCCATGATCTCGAAGCTGATCAGCGCCACCGCCTCGGGGTAGTTGAGCTTCAGACCGCGTGCGCGGCGTCGCTCGGCCAGCTGAGCCGCCAGAAAGAGCATCAGTTTGTCCTTGTCGCGGGGGGTCAGTTCCATGGCGTCCTCTCGTCGGTGAAGGTGGGGAATCAGGTCAGCCAGATCCGCGGGATCTGGGCCTCGAGGCCCAGCAGCCGCGGGCGCAGCACCCGCCAGGCGGCCTCGCAGAGCGACCAGGCCTCCCGGCGCTCATCGCCCAGGTAGCGCAGCAGCAACACGCCGTGGCGCACGGTCACCGCCCAGCGGGGCGAGGCGGGGAGCGACGAGCGCAGCGCCTCGATGGCCTCGGGCTCGTCGTTCAGCCCCACCGCCCAGAGAGTCGCCTGGACGCTGGCGCCCCCCTGCCCCCAGCGCCCCATGAAGCGCGGGTGGGCCGGGTCCAGCGGCTGGCGCTCCAGCCACAGGGACCTGCCGTCGCGGGTGAGGCGAAAGCGCTGCTCGAGGCGACCGGAGCGATAGGGCAGCTCGCTTGCCGGGCGCCCCAGGGCCAGCACCTCCCAGCCCAGGCAGCGGGCGGCGCCGGAAAGCGCCAGGGTGGTGGCCTGCTCTCCCCGGGAGCCGTCGAAGGCGATGGTCTCCTGGGGCAGCCACTCCAGGGTGCCGCCATCGTCGACCGCGAGGTCGGTGGCCTGGCGCCAGGCCACTCCGTGGCTGTCGGCGCGATAGAGCTTGTTGGCCGCCGGCGTGGTGAGCAGCGCCTGGGCGCCCGCCTCGACCCGCGCCGAGATGGTCAGGGCATCGCCGCTGACCAGGCCCCCCGGCGGATGGAGCAGGTAAAGGTGGCAGGCGCCCAGGCGACCCTCCGGGTAAAAGGGGCGCTGGACCCGCAGCGGCCCCTGGTGGCGCGCCCTCGCCAACCTCGTGACTCCATCCCGCGCCTCGAAGCCAAGCTCGAGAGAAGCGTGCCAGCGACGCCCGTCATCGAAGCGATGGCCGGAGTCCGTCAACGGGCTGGCATCCGGGGCTGTCTCAATCGCGGTCATGGGCGGCTCGTGCTTCAGGGTATCTATCCAAGAAGAGCAAGGGACGTACCAGAACGGGCAAGGATTTTTTTTTCTACTTATATTCAGCAACTTGAATCAACACCCAGCTGCACTGCGTCGCTCCGACGCCCCGCCACGGTGCACAGTCAGGGCTCCCCACGCACCCCATAAGTGCACTGGGGCGTGCAGACTGCCCATATAGGTGCACGCACCCTGCCGCCACAGGAGGCGCGGTACAGCATGACCTAGACTGTCAGATGCTCCCTGATCAGGGCATCCGAGAGCTCGGAGATCTCGCCTTTCGCCACCGGCCGTCCCCGGTCCATGATCACGAAGCGATCGGCATAGCGGCAAGCGAAGGGCAGCTTCTGCTCCACCAGCAGCACGGTGAGGCCGTCCTCGGCGATCAGCCGACGGATTACCTCACCGATCTGGGTGACGATATTGGGCTGAATGCCCTCTCCCGGCTCGTCGAGGATCAGCAGGCGCGGCTCGATCACCAGCGCCCGGCCGATGGCCAACTGCTGCTGCTGCCCCCCGGAAAGATCGCCGCCGCGGCGGTGCTTCATCTCCTGAAGCACCGGGAAGAGCTCATAGATGCGCGCCGGAATCGTCCTGCGGCCGTCGCCCCGGGCGGCAAGCCCCGTGCGCAGATTCTCCTCCACGGTAAGCAGCGGGAAGATCTGTCGCCCCTGAGGCACATAGCCGATGCCCAGCCGCGAGCGCGCCTCCACGCGCCGCTTGGTCAGCTCCACGTCGTCGGCGTAGCGGATGCTGCCAGAGGCCACCCTCACCTCGCCCATGATCGCCTTCATCAGGGTGGTCTTGCCCACCCCGTTGCGGCCCATCACGCAGGTGCACTCCCCCGCCGGCACCTCGAGGTCCAGGTCCCAGAGGGTGTGGCTTTCGCCGTAGTACTGATTGAGCTTGTCGATACTCAGCATCACGCCACCTCCTCATCGGCCTCGGCCCCCAGATAGACCTCGATCACCCTCGGGTCGCTGGCCACCTGATCCATGGTGCCCTCGGCCAGCACGCTGCCCTGATGGAGCACCGTCACCTGGCGGGCGATGGAGCGCACAAAGCCCATATCGTGCTCGACGACAACGACGGACTGCTTGCCGGCAAGGCCTGTCAGCAGCTCCGCGGTCCGCTCCATCTCCTGTTCTGTCATACCGGCCACCGGCTCATCGACGAGCAACAGCCTGGGACGCTGCATCAGCAGCATGCCGATCTCCAGCCACTGCTTTTGGCCGTGGGAGAGGATCCCCGCCGACCGGCTTCGCAGCGCGGTGAGGCCAATGGTCACGAGCACCTCATCGATACGATCACGTATTTCGCCGCTCATACCGGCAGTCAGGGTGGGCAGGATGCGCTTGTCGGCGGCCATGGCCAGCTCCAGGTTCTCGAACACGCTGAGCGCCTCGAAGACCGTGGGCTTCTGGAACTTGCGGCCGATGCCGAGACTGGCGATCTCCGGCTCGTTCAGGGTCAGCAGGTCATGGCGGCTGCCGAACCACACCTGGCCCCGGTCGGGCCGGGTCTTGCCGGTGATGATATCCATCATGGTGGTCTTACCGGCCCCATTGGGGCCGATGATGCAGCGCAGCTCGCCGTCGTCGACGGTGAGGTTGAGGTTGTCGATGGCCTTGAAGCCATCGAAGCTGACCGTCACATCTTCCAAGTAGAGGATGGGGCCATGGCGCACGTCCACCGGTGAGGCCGCCGGCACCAGGAAATCGAACACCCGGTCCCGATCGGCAAACGACTTGATCAGGCTCATGCCGATACCTCCCTGCCAGTGGTGGATTCCACGCCGTCATCCTCACGGCGCCGGCGATAGTGGAGCAGACCGGCGATGCCCCGAGGCAGGAAGACCGTGACCAGCACGAACATCCCCCCCAAGGCGAACAGCCAGGCGTCGGGCATCACCCCGGTGAAGACCGTCTTGGCGTAGTTGACCAGGATGGCGCCGATCACCGCCCCGTAGAGGGTCGCCCGGCCTCCCAGGGCCACCCAGAGCACGATCTCGATGGAGAAGATCGGCGAGAACTCACTGGGATTGATGATGCCTACCTGGGGCACGTAGAGGGCGCCGGCCACCCCCGCCAGCATCGCTGACACCACGAAGACGAACAGCTGGAATCGCTCCACCCGATAGCCGAGGAAGCGGGTGCGCGCCTCGGCATCACGGGTCGCCACGCAGACCCGGCCCAGTTTGCTGCCGACGATGGCCCGGCACAGCACATAGCCCAGCGCCAATGCCACCCCGGTAGCGATAAACAACCCCAGCCGAGTGGCATCGCTTCTCAGATTGAAACCAAGAATATCGCGAAAGTCGGTCAGGCCATTGTTGCCGCCAAACCCCATCTCGTTACGGAAGAAGGCCAGCATCAGGGCAAAGGTCAGCGCCTGGGTGATGATCGACAGATAGACGCCGGTAACCCGTGAGCGAAACGCCAGGAAGCCGAACACCAGCGCCAGCAGGCCGGGTGCCAGGAGTACCATGAGAAAGGCGAACCAGGCCATATCGAAGCCGGTCCAGTACCAGGGCAGCGCGTCCCAGTTGAGGAACACCATGAAATCCGGCAGCTCCGGATGTCCGTAGACACCGCGGTCGCCGATCTGGCGCATCAGGTACATGCCCATGGCGTAGCCGCCGAGGGCGAAAAACGCGCCATGGCCGAGGCTCAGGATGCCCAGATAGCCCCACACCAGGTCCACTGCCACCGCCAGCAGGGCATAGCTCAGGTACTTGCCGAAGAGATTGACGGTATAGGCGTTGACATGGAGCGGATGGCCCTGAGGCACGGCCAGATGTAACACCGTTACCAGGGTCATGGCCGCCAGCAGCACGCCGAGGAACAGCTGCGTCGAGCGCTCGCAGAAGGGGCGCGTCAGCCAGAAGTGTGTGGAATGCATCAGTTAGCCCTCCGCCGCCCGGCCCTTCTGCGGAAAGAGTCCGCGGGGGCGCTTCTGTATGAACAGGATGATGAAGACGAGCACGATGATCTTGGCCAGCACGGCGCCCGCCCAGGGCTCCAGCACTTGGTTGATGACACCCAGCGAGAGACCGGCCACCAAGGTGCCCCAGAGATTGCCGACGCCGCCAAACACCACCACCATGAAGGAGTCGATGATGTAGTTCTGACCCAGGTTGGGGCCCACGTTGGTGAGCTGCGACAGCGCCACCCCGGCCAGCCCCGCCACGCCGGAGCCCAGGGCGAAGGTAAGGATATCGACCCGGGTCGCACGGATGCCCATGGAGCGGGCCATGGCACGGTTCTGGGTCACGGCACGCACCTCGAGACCCAGGCGGGTACGGCGCATGATAAGCATCAGGGCGGCGAACACCACCAGGGTAAAGCCCAGCACAACCATGCGATTCAGGGTCAGCGACAGCGCATCGTTGACCACCAGAGAGCCGCTCATCCACTCTGGGGTGATCACGGTGCGGTTCTGCGGAGAGATTACCGTACGTACCAGCTGTTGCAGGATCAGGCTGACGCCGAAGGTGGCCAGCAGGGTCTCCAAGGGGCGCCCCTTGAGGAATTGGATCACGCCGCGTTCGATGGCGATGCCGGCCAGCGCCGCGACCATGAACCCCGCGGGTATCGACAGGATGAGCGCCAGCCCCGGCTGGCCGGGCAGCAGCTGCTGCATCATCCAGGTGGTGTAGGCCCCGAGCATGATCAGCTCGCCGTGGGCCATGTTGATCACCCCCATCACCCCGAAGGTGATGGCCAGGCCAATGGCCGCCAGCACCAGCACCGAGCCTAGCGATAGCCCGAAGTAGAGGGTCTCGGCGGCGCGATTGACCTTGAGCATCTGCTCGATGCCGTTCAGGGCGTTGCGGGCGGCGTCGGCCAGCACCGGGTCGTCGCCTGCCGTCGCCCGGTTGAGGGCGACCCGGACCCGGGAGTGCAGACTGCCCTCCAGGTCGGCCACAGCATCCACCTCGCCCTGCTCCAGGCGGTAGATGGCGAGCGCCTGGGTCAGGCGGCGGCGCACCCGGGCATCCTCCTCGTCCTCGATCAGCTCGGCCAGAGGACCGGCCAGCTCGGCGTCCACTTCACCCAGCAGCCGCTCGGCAGAGGCACGCCGCAGCGTCAAGTCAGCCGAGTAGAGGTCCACCACGGCGATGGCGCTGCGCAGCTGGTTGCGCAGGGCGTTGTTGATGCCGATGCGATCCAGCTCGCGGCGCGACATCTCGCCCAGCGGCTCGCCGGTGAAGGCGTCTGCGACCGGCCATTCGCGGCCGCGATTGTCCAGCACCACCACGAAGCGGCCGTCATCGGTACGCTGCAGGCGACCGTCGAGCAGGGCCTGGAGCCAGTCCCGGGCGCGCTCGTCCTCGCTTGCGACGATGGCCTCGATGGCCTCGCCCTTGGCGGAGAAGCTGTCGACGTCCAGCGCGTCGAGCAGCTCGATGGCCGCCGAGTCGTCGGCCGAGGGCTGAGCCTGGGCGCCAAGCGGCACGGCCAGAAGCACCAGCAGCCAGAATAAAAGGAGACGCCTCATGGGTTCATCCTTTGCATTAGGAAGTCACGAAGTGGGTAAAGCGGGCGTGCGCCCCGGCGCCTTGCGCTTGATGCGACGCCGGGAGCGGGGGTTACTCGGCGAGGGCGGCTTCGGCCTCCTCGGCGGCGGTGCTGCCGCCGCAGCGCCCGGTGGCGACATTGAAGTTGCCGCAGCGCATCGGGGCGCGCCAGTCGGCAATCAGGTCACGCGAGCCCGGCAGGTAGTCGGACCAGGCGTCGCCGGCCACGGTGGAGGGCGTTTGCCACACCACGTCGAACTGGCCGTTGTCCTGGATTTCACCGATCAGCACCGGCTTGGTGATGTGGTGGTTGGGCATCATCGCTGCATAGCCGCCGGTGAGGTTGGGTACCGTCACGCCGATAATGGCGTCCTTGATAGCGTCCACATCGGTGGTGCCGGCCTTGCGCACTGCTTCGGCCCACATGTTGAAGCCAATGTAGTGGGCCTCCATCGGGTCGTTGGTGACCGCCTCTTCGTCGCCGATCCACTCGATCCAGGCGTCGATGAAGTCGTAGTTGACGTCAGTATCGACGCTCATGAAGTAGTTCCAGGCAGCCAGGTGACCGACCAGCGGGGCGGTGTCGATACCCGTGAGCTCCTGCTCGCCCACCGAGAAGGCGACCACCGGGATATCGGCGGCATCAACGCCCTGGTTGGCCAGCTCGCTATAGAAGGGTACGTTGGCATCGCCGTTGATGGTGGAGACCACCGCGGTCTTCTTCCCTTCGCTGCCAAAGCGGCGGATGTCCGAGACGATGTTCTGCCAGTCGGAGTGCCCGAAGGGGGTGTAGTTGACCATGATGTCCTCGTCGGCCACCCCGAACTCATCCTTGAGATAGGCCTCGAGGATGCGGTTGGTGGTACGCGGGAACACATAGTCGGTGCCCGCCAGCACCCAACGCTCGACACCCACCTGGTCATGCAGATAGTTGACTGCGGGAATCGACTGCTGGTTGGGCGCCGCGCCGGTGTAGAAGACGTTCTCGGAGGATTCCTCCCCCTCATACTGCACCGGATAGAAGAGCAGGCCGTTAAGCTCCTCGAACACCGGCAACACCGCCTTCCGCGACACCGATGTCCAGTTGCCGAAGACCACGTCGACGTCGTGCTGGGCGAGGAGCTCGCGGGCTCGCTCGGCGAACAGCGGCCAGTTGGAGGCCGGATCGACCACCACCGCCTCGAGCGGACGCCCCAGCAGACCGCCTTGCTCGTTCTGCTGTGCGATCAGCATCTCGACGGTGTCCTTGAGCACCGTCTCGCTGATCGCCATCGTGCCCGAGAGCGAGTGCAGAATGCCCACCTTGATGGGGTCATCATCGGCGAGGGCCTGGCCGCTGGCGCCCAGCAGGGACGTGGTGAGCAGCGCCGTGGCGAGGGGGCGCAGCCGCAGGGTCTTGGATCGGGATGCGTTCACATGAATCTCCTTGCGTCTTCTTGTGGGAAGGACTCATTGGCTTGGCATGGCACCGCGCCAAGGTCAGGGTGCGAGTGTCAGCCATCAGCTTTTGCAAGAGGCAAGCCATCCCGGCCGCATCCCGGTTTACCTACTTATTTTCATACACTTAGAAAACCTCACCGGCGACCACCCGGGGCCACCGCACCGCCAGCGTGCAGGGTTCCCGACCACCCGCGTGCACTCTGCAACAGCCTGCACTGCCATCTCGCACCACCAGGGTGCAGGCTGGCGCATCGGGCAAGAGCGGTGGAGCCCAAACGACGGCGGGGATGCCGATCTCTCGGCATCCCCGCTGTCATCGGGTATCGTCCAGGGCCTACTCGCCTCCCCTAGGAGCCTGTCGGGTTTGACCGATCGTTGCGAGGAACACGGATTTCGAGACAAGTTTATCGATCTGATGAGGCGAATAGCGCGCTATTTAACGAATCAGATCGAATGAAATTGGCCGAAAGCTCGGGTTTCGCAGCAGATCAGCGTTAAGTCCGACAGGCTCCTAGCCGCTTCTGGTACGCAGCTTGCTCAGCAGCGGCTTGATCAGCGGGAGGATCAGCGACAGGGCCGCAATGATCAGCAGCCACATGGAGATCGGCTTGTCGATGAACACCATCCAGTCGCCGCCGGAGATCTGCAGGGCCCGGCGCATGGACTCCTCCATGATCGCCCCCAGGATCAGCGCCAGGATCAGCGGCGCCGCCGGGAAGCCGAACAGCCGCATCCCCAGGCCCAGCAGGCCGAAGCCCAGCAGATAGACCAGGTCGATGACGCTGAACCCCATGCCATAGACGCCGACCATGCAGAAGATCAGGATCAGCGACAGCAGAAGGGGCCGCGGCATCTCCAGAATCTTGGCGATGTAGGGAATCAGCGGCAGGTTGAGCACCAGCAGCATGATATTGCCGATGTACATGCTGGCAATCACACCCCAGAAGACATCGGGACGATCGGCCAGCATCGCCGGACCGGGGGTGATCCCCATCACCAGCAGCGCCCCCAGCAGCACCGCCGTGGTACCGGAACCGGGCACGCCCAGCGTCAGCAACGGCACGAAGGAGCCGGTACAGGCGGCGTTGTTGGCCGCTTCGGGTGCCGCCACGCCCTTGATATTGCCCTTACCGAAGCTGTCACCGTCCTTGGCGATGCGTTTCTCCATGCTGTAGCCGAGAAAGGAGCCGATAGTGGCGCCGGCACCGGGCAACACGCCGGTAAAGAAGCCCAGCACCGAGCTGCGGCCAATGGGGCCGGCGATGTCTCCCGCCTCCTGGCGCGACAGCTTGAGTGAGCCAATGGCGTTACGCGGTGGCTCCTTGCTGCCACCGCGCAGCAGGATGTAGAAGACCTCGGCCAGGGCGAAGATCCCCAGCGCTACCACCAGGAAGTCGATGCCGTCGAGCAGGTGGGTGGTGCCGAAGGCGAAGCGCACGGTGCCGGTCTGCAGGTCGATGCCGATGATCGAGATCATCACCCCCACCACGGCGGCGATCAGGCCCTTGACCAGCGACTTGTCGGAAAGCGACACCACCGCGGTCAGGCCCAGCACCATCAGGGCGAAGTATTCGGTGGGACCGAAGGCCACGGCAACGCGGGAGAGCAGCGGCGCCACCAGCATCAGAAAGACGATGGAGATGGTGCCACCGATGAAGGAGGCATAGGCGGCGATGGCCAGGGCCTTGCCGGCCATGCCCTGCTTGGCCATGGGGTAGCCGTCGAAGGAGGTGGCCACCGTACCGGCCACCCCGGGGGCGTTGAGCAGGATCGAGGAGCTGGAGCCGCCGAAGATGGCGCCATAGTAGACGCCGGCCATCAGGATCAGCCCCGATGAGGGCTCCATGGCGAAGGTCACCGGAATCATCAGTGCCAGGGCGCTGATCGGTCCCAGGCCCGGCAACATGCCGATGATGGTGCCGGCGAAGACGCCGCCGAAGACATAGGCGATATTCATGGGCTCCAGCGCGATGCCGAAGCCATACATCAGATTGTTGAACGCTTCCATGAGCAGATTCTCTCTCGCTGGCCGATCCGGTCTGGGGCCATCAGATCGGCAGGATGCCCGTGGGCAGGTAGACGTCCATGATGCGTGTCATGGTCAGATAGAGGGCGAGCACCACGCCAAGCGAGGTCGCCAGATTCACGCCATGTCGCCGATAGCCGTAATACCAGGCAAGCCCGAAGGCGAGCACGCTCGAAGCCACCACGAAGCCAACCGGGACCATCAGCAGGGCGTAGGCGATGATCGCCAGCGATGTGATCACCACCCGCGACCAGGGTCGCAGCAACAGAGGCTGTGCCATGGCCTGCGGATCGGGCTGGTCGGGAATGTCCTGGGCCTGGGGCGTTTCCAGGAACAGCAGTCCCGCCAGCAGCAACAGCGTGAACCCCAGCACCTTGGGAAAGAGATCGGAATCGATAGGCCGCGGCAGCGGAAACGTCGGGATCTGGAAGGCCACCACCAGATACCCGATCGCGAACAGCGCGATGATCAGAGCCAGGCACTGATTGACGTTGAGTCGTTTCATGTCAGTCCACCCCGAGCCGACGACAGGGCAGCGCCCTGCGGCTCAAGTGTCTTGGTCAGGAAGGGCACGAGCCCCGGGCCAGGCCGGGACTCACGCGGATCATGCGGGCAGCGCTCGCACTGGCCTTACTGGCCGATCAGGCCAAGCTCGGTCAGCACCTCGCTGAACTGGGCCTGCTGCTCGTCCAGAAAGACGCCGAATGCCTCGCTGTCCTGATAGGCATCCAGCCAGCCCAGCTGGTCGCGCGCCTGCTGCCAGCCGTCGGTCTCAAGCATCTCGGCAAACAGCGCCTCGTAGTAGGCGACAGCCTCGGCGGGCATGTCAGGCGCCCCCATGACGCCGCGCCAGATGTCGAAGGTGTAGTCGATGCCCTGCTCCTGATAGGTAGGAATATCGGCCAGCACACCGCCCAGCCGCTCGGGCGAAGAAACGCCCAGAGCGCGCAGCTCGCTGCCCTCGCCGAGCTGGCCGGAGGCCTCACCAGCGCCGGTGATCACCGCCTCGACGTGGCCGCCCATCAGGTTGGTCATGGCCTCGCCGCCGCCCGAGAAGGGAATGTAGTTGACCCCGGCGGCATCGAGGCCGGCGGCCGAGGCCAGGCCGGCGATGGAGATATGGTCCATGGAGCCCGGCGCGCTGCCGCCGCCGATGCTCAACTGCGGATTGGCCTCGACGGCGGCGAACAGCGCGTTGAGATCCGCATACTCGGCGTCATCGCGCACCAGCACGATGGAGTAGTCGGTGATCAGCCGTGCCACCGGGGTGAAATCGTTGTGGTCAAAGCGCGAGGCGCCGGCCAGCGGCACCAGGATCATCGGCGGACTGGTGGCGAAGAGCTTGTGCGGGTTGCCGCTGTCGCGAGCGATCTGCGCCCAGGCCACGGCACCGCCGCCGCCGGGCACGTTGATGGCGGCAAAGTTCTGGTCGGCCAGGCCCTCCTCCTGAATGACCCGCGAGGTGGTGCGCACTAGGGTGTCCCAGCCGCCGCCGGGATTGGCGGGGGCAATGAACTCGATGGAGCGGCTCGGGGTCCAGTCCTCGGCCTGAGCGACCGAGCTCATCCCCACCGCAGCGGTCAACGGCAGGGCAATGGCGGTCAATCTCACGAGGGAATACTTGGCAGTCATGGCGTTCTCCGGGATTCGGTCTGTTATTGTGTGATCGCACTGAGGCGTACCACCCGAACGTTAGGAGAGTGCCCTACCCTGCAACAAGCTTCTGAACATAAAGGATAAAAAGAGCGTTATGGGCATTTTGCGCATTGTGTCCACGACCGCGACCCAGCGACGCGCTCAGCCCTCCTCGCACCATGGTGCCGGGTCCCCAACGAGGCGGTAGCGGCGCTCGGGCCGTCCCACGTCACCGTAGCCCAGCTCGGCGGCCACCACCTGCACCGAAACGAGAAACTCCAGGTAGCGCCGGGCCGTGGAGCGGCTGGCCCCCATGGCTCGCGCGACCTCCATGGCCGCCAACGGCTCCTCGGCGTGCTTCAGGGCATCGATCACCGAGCGCAGCGTCAACCGGTCGATGCCTTTGGGCAGCTGTCGGGCCCCGCTCCCCGAGGCGCCATCGGGCCGCAGCCGGGCCAGGGCGCGGTCGAGCTCCTCCTGACTCATCTCCTCCCGAGCCGACAGGGCAGCGCGCTCGCGGCGAAAGCGCGCCAGCATCTCGGTCATGCGCGCCTCCTCGGTGGGCTTGATCAGGTAGTCGAAGACCCCGCCGCGCAGCGCCTCCTGGATGGTGTCCACCTCCCGCGCTGCGGTGATCATGACGATATCCAGTCGACCGTGCTCGCGGCGCAGCTCCCACAGCAGCTCCAGCCCCTGAACATCGGGAATGTAAGCATCCAGCAGGACCAGCTGGATCTGCGGTGCGGCCTGCTGGAGTATCTCCCTGGCCTCGGCGGCACTCTTCGCGACCCCCACCACGCAGAAGCCAGGGGTGCGCTCGATGAAGGCGCGGTGAATGTCGGCAATGCGAAAATCGTCTTCGATGATCAGGATGCCGTAGTCAAGCTCGCTCATCTGCGCCCCTTGTCATGCATTTCCGGTGATCCGCGGCCCGACGCAGCGCCACGACACAGAGACTTGTCCAGCACCACCGTAAAGGCCGCCCCGCCGAGCTCGCTCTCCTCCAGGGTGATCGCTCCGCCGTGCTGGTGGCAGAGCCGGGACACCAGCGCCAGGCCGATGCCGCGATGCTTGCCCGGCTTGGTGGAATAGCCCTCCTGGAAGATCACCGCGGCCCGCTCAGGCGGCACACCGGGGCCGTTGTCCTCCACCTCGATGAGCAGCTGCTCGCCAAGGTCGGTGAAGAACAGTCTCACCCGCGGCGACGCCTGCCCCGAAGGCCGCCCCTGGGCGGCGGCATAGCAGGCATTGTCCAGCAGGTTGCCGATGACGGTCATCAGCACCTCCTGGCCCTGCTCGGTCAGGAGGCTCCCGAGCGAACTCTGGGCATCGATCTCCAGGCTCACGCCCAGCTCCCGCGCCCGGGTCAGCTTGCCGAGCAGGGTACCGCTGAGTACCGGGTCGGCCACATGCTCGCGCAGGAAGGTCATCTGCGCCTGAGCGCGCTCGCTCTCCTGGTGGATCAGGGCCAGGGCGTCATCGATCCGCTCGAGCTGCAGCAGCCCGGAGATGGTGTAGAGCTTGTTGGAGAACTCATGGGCCTGGGCACGCAGCATGTCGACATCGCGGCTGGCCTGGGTCAGCGCCTGGGAGAGCTCGACGATCTCACGCCGGCTTCGGAAGGTGGCCACCGCCCCCTCTATCTCGCCGACATGGCGAACCGGCACTCGATTGACCACCACCGGATGGTCCCCCAACCACATCTGCTGGTCGAACTGCTCCTCCCCCCGCTCCAGCACCTCCAGCAGTCGCGAATTGGGCACCACCTCCTGGATCGGCCGCCCCAGCACCTCGCGCGCCAGCGGCAGGCCCAGAAAACGACGCGCTTGCTGGTTGACCAGGGTGATCTGCCCATCCCGGTTGACCGCCAGGATTCCCTCGTGAATCGACTGCAGAATCGCTTCCTTCTCCATGGCCAGGCGCGCGATCTCATGGGGCTCGAGCCCCAGGATGACCTTCTTGAGATGGCGCGATAGCCCGAAGGCCCCGGCGAACCCCAGCACGATCATCAGGGCCACCAGCCACCAGCCGAGGCTGGTATGCTCGCCCACGTCCATGGCCACCCGGTCGAGCATGAAGCCCACCGACACGATGCCGATGATGTTGCCGTCGGCGTCTAAGACCGGGGTCTTGCCGCGTACCGCTTCGCCCAGCGAGCCCTCGGCCTCGGAGACGTAGGACTCCCCGTCGATCAGCGCCCGGTCGTTGTCGCCTCCCACCATGGGCAGGCCGAGGCGTTCCGGCAGCGGATGGGAGTAGCGCAGGCTCTCGGTGTTGCCCACCACCACGTAGCGGGCGCCGGTCTCGCGACGGATCCGCTCGGCGATGGGTTGGATGGTGGCGCTGGGGTCGGGGTCGTCGAAGGCGGCAACCAGCTCCGGGATACTGGCGACGCTGAGCGCCACCGCCAGGGCGCGCTGGCCCATCTGGTCGCCGATGATCTCGGCCTTGCGATGATTGAGATAGGCCCCCTGAGCCAGCAGCATGCCGGCCAGCAGCGCCCCCACCAGCAGCATGACCTGCAGGCGAAAGCTGCGCGTCAGCCAGCTGCGCCGGGCGCGGGTCCGGCGCCAACGCTGCAGGTCGGCTATGGATTCGATGCGACGGGATGACATGGCGTTGCTCGTACTGGTATTACGCACATTGTCGCATGCCAGACGCCCAGGGGCATCTGGCGATACCGCAGCACCGTGCCCCTCAGGCCAGCAAACGGACAGCCAAACGGCCGCAGGGTACCGAACGCTCGACCCCGCAGCCGTCAGAGTCGGGATGGCCGCGCTGACGACAGGCCGCGAATCAGCCCGCCAAGGCGCGCCGCAAACGCGGGCTGGCCATCTCTCCAATCAGGGTCACCGCCACCAGCAGCGCCACCAGCCAGGGCCAGTGGACGCCGAACTCGACCCGCGCGATGCCCAGGGCATCGACGAAGATCACCAGGATGCCCAGCGGACTGACATAGCGCACCATGAACAGCCACAGCGCATGGCCACGCGCCGACAGGCCCAGCTCGTCGCGGAAGATGTCGCTCTTGAGCACGAAGCCGGCCAGCAGCACCATGCCCAGGCCACCCAGCGGCATCATCCAGCGCGAGGTCAGGTAATCGAGCCAGTCGAAGAAGTGGCGTCCGGCGAGCGTCCAGTCGGCACCCAGATTGAACGACAGCATGGCCAGCGTGCTCACCAGCCACAGCACGATACCGGTACCCCAGGCGGCGGTGCGTCGACTGATGCCCTTGTTGTCGGTCAACCAAGAAATCGTGGCCTCGACCATGGAGATCGACGAGGTCAACGCCGCCATGGAGAGCATCACGAAGAACAGGATGCCAAACAGCGTGCCCAGCGGCATCGACTGAAAGGCCAACGGCAGGCTCATGAAGATCAGCCCCGGCCCCTCCCCCGGATTCATGCCATTGGCAAAGATGATCGGGAAGATTGCCAGCCCCGCCATCAACGCCACCAGGGTGTCCGCCACGGCCACGCTGAAGGTGGTGCGTACGATGGAGGTGCGGGCCGGGAGATAGCTGCCATAGGTGAGAATGGCCCCAGAGGCCAGCGACAAGGTAAAGAAGGCGTGACCCAGGGCGGCGAGCATGCCATCGCTGGTCAGGCTGCCGGCATCGAAGGCGAACAAAAAGCGCCATGCCTCGCCGAAGCCTCCCGAAAAGGCGCCATAGCCGATCAGGATCAGCAGCATCACGACCATGCCCGGCATCATCCAGCTGACGCTTCTCTCGATACCGGCCTGGACGCCCTTGCCGACGATCAGCATGGTCGCCACCACCACCAGCGTGCTCCAGAAGCCCAGGTTCAGGGGGTTTTCGTTGTTGGCAACGAAGATTCCCACCATGTCATCGGCCCCCGCCCCTGCGAAGACGCCGGTGAGCATCTTCCACAGGTAGGCGAATGACCAGCCTGCCACTACCGCATAGAACGAGAGGATCATGAAGCCGGCCAGCATGGCTAGCCAGCCCAGCAGCGACCAGGCCGAGGAACGGCCGGACTCGGTCACGACTCGGCGCACCGCATCGATGGGGCTGCCGCGTCCTCGCCGCCCAAAGGCGATCTCGGTCATCATCACCGGCACGCCGACCGCCAGGATGCAGGCCAGATAGACCAGCACGAAGGCACCGCCGCCGTGTTCACCGGTGATATAGGGAAACTTCCAGATATTGCCCAGACCGACGGCGGAACCCGTCGCGGCCAGAACGAAGCCCCAGCGACCCAGCCACTGGGCGCGGGGTTGTTGCGTATCACTCATCTTGTCACCAGGGGTCGTTGTTATACGCCAACGCAGCAATATGCACGGCCATGAGCCGGAATTGCAACGTCATCTTTTGTCATTATGGAAGTACAAGAGATATATGACTGGCTAGAAAAAGCTCCCGACCTGGAAAAGGGCGGGAGCCATGCCGGCACTCAGTCGTCCTTGAGCACGCCGCGGCGGATCTGATCTTCCTCGATGGATTCGAACAGCGCCTTGAAGTTGCCCTCGCCGAAGCCGTCGTTGCCTTTGCGTTGGATGATCTCGAAGAAGATCGGCCCGATCACCGTCTCGGTGAATATCTGCAGCAGCACCCCCTCGTCGGGACCGCCGTCGATCAGCAGGCTCAGCTCGCGCAGATCCTCGACGTTTTCCTCATGGTTGGGCACCCGGGCATCGACCTTCTCGTAGTAGGCATCCGGCGTGGTGAGGAAGGTCACGCCGTTGGCGCGCAGCGCCCGCACGGTGGCGTAGATGTCGTCGGTGGCCATGGCCAGGTGCTGGATGCCCTCGCCGTTGTACTCGCGCAGGAACTCGGCGATCTGGGAGCTATCGTCGGCGGACTCGTTGATGGGGATGTGCATCTTGCCGCAGGGAGCGGTCATCGCCCGGGAGAGAAGGCCGGTTTTCTTGCCCTTGATGTCGAAGTAGCGGTTCTCGCGGAAATTGGCGATGTCGGTATAGAAATCGGCCCAGACATCCATCTGGCCGCGGTCGACGTTGTGGGTCAGGTGGTCGAGGACCTGGAGGCCCACGCTATTGTCATTGGGCGAACGGCCGGGAATCGCCTCGAAGTCGATGTCGTAGATGGTGCGCCCCTGGCTGTCGACCTGATTGTCGACGAAGTAGAGCAGCGAGCCGCCGATGCCGCGCACGGCCGGGATACCCACCTCGCCGGGACCGACCGGATTGTCGACGGGCTCAGCGCCTTGGGCCAGGGCGTACTCGAAGGCCTGCCTGGCGTCCGCGACCTTCCACGCCATGGCGCAGGCGCTGGGACCATGCACCTTGGCGAACTCGGCAGCGTGGCTGTCGGGCTCGGCATTGAGCACGAAGTTGACGCCCTCCTGCTGGAACAGGAACACCTGCTTGGAGCGGTGCTTGCGGGTTTCGGTGAAGCCCATGCGGTTGAATAGCGCCCGCAGCGCCTCGATGCCCGAGGCGTCAGGCGCGCTGTACTCGACGAACTCGAAGCCATCGGTACCGATGGGATTGGACGTGGAGATGGGCTCGACGGAGTGAGCGGTCTGGGCGTGTGCGTTCATGAAACCTCCAGGGGATGGTCGGGCTGTTGTTGTGTAGTACTGCAATGGCACCGACACGATGCCAATTCGTGCTTCCAGATTAGTGCCCGCGCCGCACCGTCGAAACGCCCTGACCTCCTGCTCGCCGGACGCTAACTGCCTCCTTGCCCGCCCCTCTTGTCAGGAAAAATTTACACCGCTGCGAAGCCCATTCGCTCATGCCTTAATGTGTTTCATTTTCCTGACACACCGTAAAGATATTGTTACGACTAGGGCATCATGGCCCCACTCGCCAGCCGCCATGCCACCCAGGCCAGAATGATTCCGATGACCAGATCGATGGCGACCCACACCCGAGGATTCGCCAGCCGCGGCGCCAGCCAGCCAGCTGCCCCCGCCAACCCAAAGAACCAGCCGAACGAGGCCATGGCGGCCCCCAGAAAGAATCCCGAGGGACTCGGCTGCACCGCCCCAATGGCGCCAAGCAGCACCACGGTTTCCAGATAAACCTGGGGGTTGAGCAGCGTCACCGCCAGCGTTGCCGCCAGCGCCGCCCGCCACGATGACATACCGCCCTTTCCAGCAGTGAGCGCCTGGCCCGCCAGCACACGCCGAAACGCCAGCCACGCCTGCCACCCCAGAAAGGCGGCCCCGGCCCAACGTGCTACCTCCATAAGCGCTTCCTGCTGGGCAATGAGCACCCCCAGTCCCAACACTCCGATGCCTACCAGCAGCCAATCGCACAGGGCGCAAACACCGGCAACCAGCCAGGCATGCTGGCGGCGCAGGCTCTGCTGCAGCACGAAGGCATTCTGTGCGCCAATGGCCACGATCAATCCAGCGCAAATCAGTATTCCATTGAGCCATGACGACCACATGATCCGTTCCTCCTGGCAAGTCGATGGCGCCAAGGCTAAGTTGGCGATATAAATTAGTGAAATGAATATAGGCACTAGGAGATTAGAAAAATCGATGCTCGACTATAAACTGCTCGAGGCACTGGTCGCCGTGATCGATCAAGCCGGTTTTGAACGCGGGGCACGGCATCTGGGCCTAACGCAGTCGGCAGTGTCGCAGCGCATCAAGCTGCTCGAGGCACGCCTAGGGCAGCCAGTACTGGTGCGTAGCCCACGCCTCGCCCCAACTGCTTTGGGTCGCAGGCTACTCAACCATGCCCAGCAGGTGCAGCTGCTGGAGAGCGACCTGCTCGGCGAGGTGCCGGCACTCGGTAGTGGTGAACAACGCCTGCGCCTAGCGATCAACGCTGACAGCCTGGCCACCTGGTGGCCGGAGGCCATCGGCCGCTTCTGCGAGCAACACGAGGCGTTGTTCGAGCTGGTGGTGGAGGATCAGGAGGTGGCCCTCAAGCGCATGCGTGACGGCGACGTGGCGGGCTGTATCTGCGACTCCCCCACGCCGGTTCAAGGCGCGCGCAGCCATGCACTGGGCAGCATGCGCTACCTGGCACTGGCCAGTCCCGCTTTTGTGGCCCGCTACTTTGCCGAGGGCGTGACCCCAGAAGCGCTGCGCCGAGCACCAGCCATCGTGTTCGGCCCCGACGACCGCCTGCAGCATCGCTACCTGGCCATGCACGGGGTGGAGCCGCCCTTCCCCCACCATCTTTGCCCCTCCTCGGAAGGCTTCGTTGGCCTGGCACTGGCCGGACTCGGCTACGGTATGGTGCCCGAGCGCCAGGCTAAGCGAGAATTGGCCGAGGGACGTCTGGAGGCGATTGATGCCAGACCGCACCTGGCCGATGGCCGCCTGGTCAACCTCTCGCCAGGCTACGCGATCGACGTACCGCTATACTGGCACCACTGGCGTCAGGGCGGCAGAATCCTCGACGCTCTCACCCAGCACCTGCTAAGTCTCGGCGACGCCTGGCTGATGCCACTGCCCGAAGAGAGCCAGGGCTCAGCTTGATAGCTTGTGCTCCACGCTGGCGACCTTGTCCCCCATGGTCTGGTCGCGGTCGGTGCGGGTGCCGAGCTTGAGGGTGGTGGTGATCCGCGGTGCGCCCATCTCGTGCACCACTTCGTGACAGCGCTTGACCACCGCCATCACCTCATCCCAGGGGCCTTCGATATTGGTCCCGTAGGCATGCATATGGTGCTCGAGCCCGGAGTCCTGGATAACACGCTGGCAGGCCGCCACCTGGGCGGAGACCGACACCCCCACACCCAGGGGTACGACGCAGAGATCGATGATGACGTACATGAGACACCTCCTTCACTCAGGCCGAGCAGGGCCCGGCCGCTGATCCTCGCCGAGCTAAGAGCCTGTCGGACTTAACGCTGATCTGCTACGAAACCCGGGCTTTCGGCCAATTTCAGTCGATCTGATTCGTTAAATTGCGCGCTATTCGCCTCATCAGATCGATAAACTTGTCTCGAAATCCGTATTCCTCGCGACGATCGGCCAAATCCGACAGCCTCTAGTGGTGCCCCATCACAGGTGATCGAGAAGCCAGCGCGCGGCGAGGGCCTGGACCTCCTCGAGCTTACCGGGTTCCTCGAACAGGTGGGTAGCGCCGGGGACGATAACCAGTTCGCAGGGAGCCGACATGCCGGCCTTGGCCTGCTCGTTGAGCTCGATCACCGGGCCGTCACGGCCACCGACGATCAGCAGCGTCGGCGCCTTTACCGCCGCCAGGCAATTCCCGGCCAGGTCAGGCCGACCTCCCCGCGAGACCACCCCGCGCACCCGTTCCGGCCGCCGCGCGGCGGCGATCAAGGCTGCCGCCGCCCCGGTACTGGCACCGAACAGGCCGATAGCGAGCCCCCGGGTGACCGTCGCCGTCGCGACCCAATCCACGGCACCGGTCATGCGCTCCCCGATCAAGGGGATATCGAAACGCAGCGCCCGGGTACGCTCGTCGATGACGTTCTCCTCGGCGGTCAGGAGATCGAACAGCAGAGTGGCGAGCCCCTGTTCGCTGAGGTAGCGCGCCACCTGCCGATTGCGCGAACTAAAGCGGCTGCTGCCACTGCCATGAGCGAACACGACGATGCGCGTGGCCCCCTCTGGAACGATCAGCTCGCCCTCCAGGTCAACCCCACCAGCCTGCAGCTCGATGCTGCTACGGGATGCGGCCATGACGAGACTCCTCCTCTTGCTCAGTTCGTGCGGCATGGTATCGGGACATGCTGTCTGCAGTGTAGTCGCCCCATCAGGCCCGCCCCGAACTCTGGCCGGTCGCCATCCCCCCGGCGATCAGGTGGGCCACGCGCAGCGGTTCGGGGATGGTGCCGTGGCGCGCCGATGCCTGCAGGACGGCCAGCGCCTCCTCTCGGCTGAGCCCCACCCGCTGCACATAGACACCCCCCACCGGCTCCATCTCGCCCAGCCGCTCGACCAGCGCCCACTTGCGTGCACCGCCGGGAATGCCCTCGAGCAGTGCCCGGCGCATCGCCTCACGTCGGGGGGCACGCCGCGCCACCACCAGCACCGGCAGGCCGAGGTCGGCGGAGAGCCTCGGCACGTCGACCACGTTGAAGCCGGCCAGGGCGATGCCCTGGAGCAGCACCAGCTGCAGCTGAGCGGCAAACTTCGAGTCGCCGATCAGCCGCCTCAGCTCGCGGGTGCTGTTGGCCCCGTCGCGTCGCACCCGGCCCGACAGGACCCCCTCGAGACGATCGCCCGAGTAGACCGTCCCGACGATGGGCACGTCACCACGATAGTCGCGGGAGAAGGGAAAGTCGTCGACGCCGACAATATGCGAGAATCTTCGAAGTCGTCGCATGCTCACCATTCCGGCAAAGGAGTGCCCGCCCATGATCCAGCAAACGTTACAGCAGCGCTTCGGTTATGACGACTTCCGCCCTGGCCAGCGCCCGGTCATCGAAGCGGTGGTGGCGGGCCGTTCGGCCGCGGCAATCTTCCCCACCGGCTCCGGCAAGTCGCTGTGCTATCAGCTGCCGGCCCTGCATCTGCCCCACCTGACCCTGGTGATCTCACCGCTGCTGGCGCTGATGCAGGACCAGCTGGCCTTCCTGGCGCGCCACGGCATCGCCGCCGCCAGCATCGACTCGGGCCAGAGCCGCGAGCAGACGGCCGCGGTCATGGAGGGGGTCAAGCGCGGCGAGATTCGCATCCTGATGATCTCGGTGGAGCGGCTCAAGAACGAGCGCTTTCGCGCCTTCATCCGCCGGGTGCCAATCTCACTAATGGTAGTGGACGAGGCCCACTGCATCTCCGAGTGGGGGCACAACTTTCGCCCCGACTACCTCAAACTGCCGGGCTATCGCCATGACTTCGCGATTCCCCAGGTGCTGCTGCTCACCGCCACCGCCACGCCGAAGGTGATCGCCGACATGCGCGAGCGCTTCGCCATCGCCGAGGAGGACGTGACCGCCACCGGCTTCTACCGGCCCAACCTGGACCTCCAGGTCAGCCCGGTCGCTGCCGCCCAGCGGCCGCGCGCCCTGGTAGAGTGGCTGCGCCCCCGGCTCGGCGAGACGTCGGCCCGGCCCACCATCGTCTACGTCACCCTGCAACAGACCGCCGAGCGCCTGGCCGCCTACCTGGGCAAGGCGGGCCTGCCGGCGGTGGCCTACCATGCCGGCCTCGACGGCGAGCGGCGCGAGGCGATCCAGCGCGACTTCATGGCGGGCGAGACGCCCTGCATCGTCGCCACCATCGCCTTCGGCATGGGCATCGACAAGGCGGATATCCGCCAGGTGGTGCACTTCGACCTACCCAAGTCCATCGAGAACTACAGCCAGGAGATCGGCCGCGCCGGCCGCGACGGCCTCCGCTCGGAGTGCCTGATGCTGGCCGGGCGCGATCACCTCAATGTGCTGGAGAACTTCGTCTACGGCGATACCCCGGAGCACCACGCCATCCGCCGGGTCATCGACGCCATGCGGGAGGCCGTCGAGGAGGCACCGGGAAACCAGTGGGAGCTGATGCTGGGCAGCCTCTCCCAGCACAGCGATATCCGCCCGCTGCCGCTCAAGACCCTGCTGGTCCAGCTGGAGCTGGCCGGCATCATCGCCCCGCGCTATAGCTACTTCGCCGAGTACCGGTTCCGGCTGCACGAGGCGCCCGAGGCCCTGGTCGCCCGCTTCGAGGGCGAGCGGCACGCCTTCGTGCAGACGCTGCTCGACGCCGCCAGTCGGGCGCGCACCTGGTACAGCCTGGACTTTGCCGCCCTGGCCCGGCTCGGCGCCGAACGCGGCCTCAACGTCGAGCGCGCCCGGGTGCTCACCGCCCTGGACTATTTCGTCGAGAAGGGCTGGATGACCCTGGAGAGCAAGCAGATGACCGAGGTCTACGAGGTCCTGCAGCCGAGCGTCGACCCCGCCGCCCTTACCGACAGCCTGCATGCCTACTTCAAGGGGAAGGAGCAGGCCGAGATCGAGCGGCTGCACGCCATGCTGGCGCTGTTCGAGGCCGAGACCTGCCTCAGCCGCCGCCTGGCCGACTGGTTCGGCGATGCCCGGGCGCCCGCCCGCTGCGGCCACTGCTCCGCCTGCCGGGGCGAGGTGGCGCGTCTGCCCGGCAGCGATGCCCCGCCGCCGCCAGCGCCCCAGGCGCTGGCCGAGCTGTGCGACCCGCTGCTGCAGCAGCTTGCCGCCAGCGGCGACGACCGCCCGGTGACGCCCGACCTGCTGGCCCGCTTCCTGTGCGGGCTGACCAGTCCGCTGCTGACCCGCCTCAAGGCGAGGCGCCTGGCCGGCTTCGCCGCCCTGGAGGCCCATCGCTATGGCGAGGTGCGTAACCGGCTGGTTGACGCGGGCCTGGCTCAGCCCGAGGGCTCGTCGCCACCGATGCCGTGACGTTTGAGCTTGTTGGCGATGGTGGTGTGGGACACCCCCAGCCGCTTGGCCAGCTGGCGGCTCGACGGATGTTCAGGGTAGAGCGCGGTCAGCACCCGCCGCTCCACCTCGCCGAGGATCTCGGTCAGGCTGCCGTCCAGGTCGATACCGGCAAGACCTGGCGCACCCCCCACATCGGGAAGGCGCAAATGGCGCGGCTCGATGGCATCGCCCTCGCACAGCGACACCGCCTGGAACAGCACATTCTCCAGCTGACGCACATTGCCCGGCCAGTGATAGGCGGCGAGGCGCGCCAGCGCCGCCGCCGACAGCGCCGGCATGGCGCAGCCGATCTGGCGGGCGGCGCGGTCGATGAAGTGTTCGGCCAAGGACTCGATGCCGTCCAGGCAGTCACGCAGCGGCGGCACCTCCAGGGAGAGCACGTTGAGCCGATGGTAGAGGTCCTGGCGGAACTGCCCTGAGGCACACAGCGCCGGCAGGTCCTGTTGGGTGGCACAGATCACCCGCACGTCGAGATAGGTCTCCTCGTCGCTGCCCACTCGCCGAAAGCCCCCGTCCTGCAGGAAGCGCAGCAGCTTGACCTGCAGCCGGGGGCTCATCTCGCCCACTTCGTCGAGGAAGATGGTGCCCCCGGCGGTCAGCTCGAGCAGGCCCAGCTTGCCCTCGGGGCGCGCGCCCTCGAAGGCGCCCGGCGCATAGCCGAACAGTTCGGTCTCGGCCATGGACTCCGGCAGGCCGGCGCAGTTGAGCGCCATGAACGGCGCCTGGCCACGGTCGCTGGCCAGGTGGCACGCCCGCGCCAGCAGCTCCTTGCCGGTCCCGGTCTCGCCGTGGATCAACAGCGGCGCGTTCAGCGGGGCCATGCGCCGCGCTTCGCGAATCAGCGCCGCCAGCCGCGGGCTCGACTGGAAGATCGCCTCGAAGCCGCGCAGCTCCTGGCGCTGCACCTGGTAGATGCGCTCGCCGATGCGGTCGGCGCTGTGCAGGGTCACCACCGCGCCGGCCAGGGAGGCCACGTCGTCATGGTGCTCGCGGTGCAGCGGGGCGATATCGGCCAGGAAGACGGCGTCGCGCAGCTTGATGCGCAGGCCGTTGACCCGAGCATTGTTGCGACGCACCAGGGCCGGCAGGTCGATATCGGGCAGGCAGCGGTCCAGCGACAGGCCCGGCACCTCGTCGATGCGCACGCCGAGCAGCTGCCCCGCCGCGCGGTTGGCGGCCACCACGTGCCCCTCCATGTCGATGGACATCACCGGGTCGGAGAGCGACGAGAGCAGCGCATCGAGCTCCAGGTGGCGCCGCTCGCTGGGCATCAGCGTGACCCGGCGCACGCCGAATACCCCGGGCACCGCCTCGAGCACCGGCTTGAGCGTCGCCAGCTGGGCGTTGAGCAGGTTGGGCACATGCAGGTAGATGGCGTTACCGTGCTCCCCCCCTACCTCGCCGCGGGCCACGTTGAGGCCGTAGTCGACGAAGTGGGAGACGATATCGCGCAGGATGCCGATCCGGTTCTGGCAGTGGAACCTCAGTCTCATGGGGCCTCATTCCGATGGGCTGGCGGGACTTCTGGCGCCGGCGGACGAGACACCGCCGACGGCGAAAAGGGCGTCAATCTAGCGTGACTCAACTGTCAAGATAACGTGACAGCCGAGCCGCTACAATGCGCGACACGACGCCTCCGCCCCAGTTCGCCTTTGCCTCATCACACAACTGTCAATATTTCATGACACTCAATATCCGGCAAGCGCTCACCCGCAAGCCCTCTCCCCACCCTGGGCCAGCTCCCGCCCCCTAGACTCGAGACAGGCCACAACAACACACAATCGCCACGGGAGTGACCATGACGGCTTCGAACCCGCAGCTCAGCGACGTCGCCAGCAAGACCGGCTACCGCGCCCGCCTACCCGACGAGCACGGCCATATCGCCTGGCCGGCACAGGACAACGCCACCTGGCAGACACTGATGCAGCGCCAGCTAGGGGTCATCGAGGGGCGCGTCTGCCAGGAGTATCTGGATGGCCTGGAGCGCCTGGCGCTGCCCCATGACCGGGTGCCCCAGCTCGCCGATATCGACCGCGTGCTGCAGGCCACCACCGGCTGGCAGACCGCCCAGGTGCCGGCGCTGATTCCCTTCGACACCTTCTTTTCTCTGCTCGCCAGCCGGCGCTTTCCGGTCGCCACCTTCATTCGCGCCCCGGAGGAGCTGGACTACCTCAAGGAACCGGACATCTTTCATGAGATCTTCGGCCACTGTCCCATGCTCACCAATCCCGCCTTCGCCGAGTTCACCGCCACCTACGGGCGGCTGGGGCTGGATGCCACGCCCAAGGAGCGCGCCTACCTGGCACGCCTCTACTGGCTGACCGTGGAGTTCGGCCTGGTGGACACACCGGCGGGACGACGCATCTACGGCGGCGGCATCATCTCCTCGCCCAAGGAGACCCTGCACGCCCTCTCCGACGTGCCCGAGCACCTGCCCTTCGAGCCGCTGGAGGCGCTGCGCACCCCCTACCGCATCGACATCCTGCAGCCGCTCTACTACGTGCTTGACGATCTCGACACTCTGCACGACCTTGCGGGACAGGACATCATGAGCATGGTGCACCGGGCCATGGCGCTGGGGCTCCACGAGCCCCGCTTCGAGCCGGCCCCGAAGCGCGCTCAAGCAGGCGCTTGAGAATCGCGCGTTGCGCGAATCACTTTCCCCAAAGACGACAAGGAGACACCATGAGTCAGCTTTCCGAACAGCAATGTGAAGCGTGCAGCTGGGACGCCCCCCATGTGACGGACGAAGAGATCGAGACCTATCGACAGGACATTCCCGACTGGCAGATCGTCGAGCGCGACGGGGTCAAGCAGCTGGAGCGCGTCTTCAAATTCCGCAACTTCAAGCAGGCCCTGGATTTCACCAACCGGGTCGGCGACATCGCCGAAGAGGTGGGGCATCACCCCGCCCTGCTGACCGAGTGGGGCAAGGTCACCGTAACCTGGTGGTCCCATGAGATGAAGGGGCTGCACAAGAACGACTTCATCCTGGCGGCGCGCACCGACAAGGCCGCCGCCTGACCCTCCTACCGCAGCTCGCCACCCCAAAGGCCGCATTCACGCTGCTCAGTGAATGCGGCTTTTTTGATCCCCCCTCAGGGCCCTACAGCCTCCCAGGATCACGACCGACAGACCCCATCGGCTTTTTCTTACATAAAACGCCGGGCTCAGACGACGCCGACCTCGCCTTGCACCCGCTAGCTTGAAAGCGGACACCCGAGCGGTGTCGCCTTGCCGACAACATGGAGAGCGATCATGAAAGGAACGCTGAAGGGAGCATCACTGGGAATCGTCCTGAGCCTGCTGCTGGCCCTCTCGCCGCTGGCACTGGCCCAGCAGCTCGCCCCGATCAACGTCAACACCGCCGACGCCGAGCTGCTGGCGGAGCTGCCGGGGATCGGGCCCACCCGGGCCGAAGCGATCATCGAGGAGCGCGACGCCAACGGCGGCTTCGAAAGCGCCGACGACCTGACCCGGGTCAGCGGCATCGGCGAAGCCACCGTGGATGGCCTGCGCGACCAGGTGGAATTCTGACGCCACAGCGGCGTCGGTTGCACACAGTAGTCATGCCTCCGCCGACCGGCACCACGGCCGGCGGAGGCATCGCGACCTATTACCTCACAGGCGGAGCCCGCCGTCGCACTCGATCACCCGGCCCGTGAAGTAGGCGTTCTCGAAGATAAACGCTACGCTCGCGGCAATGTCATCGGGCGCCCCGAGGCGCTTGAGGGGCACCCCGGCGGTAAGCTTCTCGAGCATGTCCTCGCGCATCGAGGCGGTCATGTCCGTTTCGATGAACCCCGGCGCCACGGCCCCCACGCGAATCCCGTAGCGAGCCAGCTCCCGCGCCCAGGTGGTCGTCAGCGACACCACCGCGGCCTTGGCGGCGGCATAGTTGCTCTGCCCCATGTTACCGGCCCGGGAGATACTCGAGATATTGACGATCACCCCCTCCTTGCCGGCCTCGATCATCTGGCTGGCCGCCTCACGGCCGCACAGGAAGACACCGGTGAGGTTGACGTCGATCACCTGCTGCCACTGCTCGAGGGACATGGTCTTCTCGACCTTGCCGTCTCTGGCCTTGACCAGCAGCGCATCGCGCAGAATGCCGGCATTGTTGACCAGCCCGCTGACTGGCCCCAGCGACTCAGCCACATCGCTGAAAGTCTGCTTGACCGAGGCTTCGTCGGCGACGTTCACCACAAAGCCGCGGGACTCGATACCCTCACGATGCAGCGCCGAGACGGCCTGATCCAGCGCACCGCCGTCCATGTCCAGCAGGGCCAGACGAGCTCCCTGCTCGCCCAGGCGGCGCGCCATGGCATAACCGAGGCCGCGGGCCCCGCCGGTAATGGCAATCACGCTCTTGTCCAGTTTCATTTGTACTTCCCAGATGGTGTGAGGTGGGAGGGATGCCGGCTATAGCAGGCTTACATAGCCTATATTCGGCTGAAATCTCGATCATCTTGAGGCCCACCCTAGCATTTATTGTGCACTGCATCATCAGCGCACGACTCGCTCACCGTCCTTCTGCCTCGCCCCTCCCTCCCTCGCGCCTCTTGATTTTCGTGCCCTCGCCCCCATTCACAGCGGAATTGACTGTTCCGGAGCCACCATGCCCTTCCTGCTATTCGTCACCCTCTTTGCACTCCTCGACTTCGTCATCTTGTTTGCCGTGGGGGGCCAGATCGGCCTTTTGACCACCCTGCTGCTGGTCCTGGCCACCGGCTTCATCGGGCTCTACCTGATTCGCCTCGAAGGCACCGCAGCCCTGGCCCGCGCCCGCCTGCGACTGGACCGGGGCGAGCTACCGTCAAGCGAACTGTTGACCGGGGCCGCGTTGATCTTCGGCGGTGCACTGCTGCTGACCCCCGGTTTTCTCTCCGACACCCTAGGCTTGCTCTGCGTGATTCCCGGGGCACGCCGCGGGCTGGCCCGGCTGCTGGCCATGGCGCACCTCCGGGGCCGCGACAAGCCACACAGCCGCGGGCATGGCCCTGAGGATGGTTGGCAGCAAGCCAGCGGCAATCGCCATGACGGCGGCGAACAGCAGCAACACCACGACGGCAGCCAGCAACAACCGCTGGAAGGCGACTTTATCGGTCGAGACGAACACGGCCGCTGAGCCCAGCGGCGGCTAGCGACTCCCGTGGCAAAAAATTTTCCCCCTGCCCCTTGAAAGGGAATCGCTCGGCCCCATTTCACGCTCAGCAACAGGCTTCGGTGTCGGGCAGCCCCGGCACCTTCGACAAGGAAGGCGACTTCGCCTCCGCCTTCCCGCTCACGCGGGAGGGATGAAGATGAAACCGCCATGCCCGTCATGGCACAGCAAACCATCAGGAGAACGTGAGCAATGAACATCCGTCCCTTGCACGATCGCGTCGTCGTCCGTCGCGTTGAAGAAGAGCAGAAAACCGCAGGCGGCATCGTGCTTCCGGGCAACGCCCAGGAAAAACCGACTCGTGGCGAAGTGCTCGCCGTCGGTAACGGCCGGATTCTCGACAGCGGCGACGTGCGTCCCCTGGACGTCAAGGTCGGCGACACCGTGATCTTCAAGGAGGGCTTCGGCGTCGAGAAACAGAAGATCGACGGCGAAGAGGTCCTGATCATGAGCGAGTCCGACATTCTCGCCGTGGTGGAAGGCTAACCGCCAGACCGACACGACGCATTTATTCCGTTCCCATACGACGTTCACGAACTCACAGGAAGTAACGAAAAATGGCAGCGAAACAGATCAAGTTCTCCGATGAAGCCCGCAAGCGCATGGCCCGCGGCGTTGACGTCCTGGCCAACGCCGTCAAGGCCACCCTGGGTCCCAAGGGCCGCAACGTGGTCATCGAAAAGTCCTTCGGCGCACCGACCGTCACCAAGGACGGCGTCTCCGTGGCCAAGGAGATCGAGCTGAAGGACAAGTTCGAGAACATGGGCGCTCAGATGGTCAAGGAAGTCGCTTCCAAGACCTCCGACGTGGCCGGTGACGGCACCACCACTGCCACCGTGCTGGCGCAATCCATCGTCACCGAAGGCATGAAGGGCGTGACCGCGGGCATGAACCCGATGGACCTCAAGCGCGGCATCGACCAGGCCGTAGTGGCCGCGGTCAAGGAGATCGAAGCCCTCTCCGTGCCCTGCACCGAGCGCAAGTCCATCGCCCAGGTTGGCACCATCTCCGCCAACGGCGACGCGCGGATCGGCGAGATCATCGCCGACGCCATGGAGAAGGTCGGCAAGGAAGGCGTCATCACCGTCGACGAAGGCCGCGGCCTGGAAGACGAGCTCGAAGTGGTCGAAGGCATGCAGTTCGACCGCGGCTACCTGTCGCCCTACTTCGTGACCAACCAGGACACCATGGCGGTCGAGCTGGAAGACCCCTACCTGCTGCTGGTCGACAAGAAGATCTCCAACATCCGCGAGCTGCTGCCGGTGCTGGAAGCCGTCGCCAAGGCCGGCAAGCCGCTGGCGATCATCGCCGAAGACATCGAAGGCGAGGCCCTGGCCACCCTGGTGGTCAACACCATGCGCGGCATCGTCAAGGTCGCGGCTGCCAAGGCGCCCGGCTTCGGTGACCGTCGCAAGGCCATGCTGCAGGATATCGCCATCCTGACCAACGGCACCGTGATCTCCGAAGAGGTCGGCCTGACCCTCGAGCAAGCCAACCTGGACCACCTGGGGACTGCCAAGCGCATCACCATGTCCAAGGAGAACACCACCATCATCGACGGCGCCGGCGCCGAGGCCGACATCGAGGCCCGCGTCAGCCAGATTCGCGCCCAGATCGAAGAGACCTCCTCCGACTATGATCGCGAGAAGCTTCAGGAGCGCGTCGCCAAGCTGGCCGGCGGTGTCGCCGTGATCCGCGTCGGTGCTGCCACCGAGGTGGAGATGAAGGAGAAGAAGGCTCGCGTTGAAGACGCCCTGCACTCCACCCGCGCCGCCGTCGAGGAAGGCGTCGTACCCGGTGGCGGCACCGCTCTGGTACGCGTGCTGACCAAGGTGGCCGGCCTCAAGGGCGACAACGAGGACCAGACCCACGGCATCGCCATCGCTCTGCGCGCCATGGAAGCCCCGCTGCGCCAGATCGTCACCAACGCCGGCCAGGAAGCCTCCGTGATCCTCAACGAGGTCAAAGCGGGCGAAGGCAACTTCGGCTATAACGCTCAGACCGGCGAGTACGGCGACCTGTTCGACATGGGCGTGCTGGATCCGGCCAAGGTGACCCGCAGCGCTCTGCAGTCCGCCGGCTCCGTGGCAGGCCTGATGATCACCACCGAGGCCATGATCGCCGACGATCCGGAAGAGAAGGAAGCCGCGCCGGACATGGGCGGCATGGGTGGCATGGGTGGCATGGGCGGCATGATGTGATCAGCCCCCAAGCCTGACCCCTTCACTCTCGCTGCCGTGCACGGCCGTGACGGCAGCGAGTCGAAGGAAACACCGTCAGCTGGCGGGCAGCCATGGCCACCCTGGCCATACACGACGCCCGCCAAAGGCAAGCCCCGACCGTCGGGCAGCAGAGCTGCTCCCACGGCCGGGGCTTTCTGCTTCAGGCCGATGCGTCAGGGCAGCACGACACAGCCTTCGGACGTCATCTGGAAGGCGTCACCGTTCCAGAAATGGACCATCGTAACGGCGGCGCCCCCTTTCCGGGTCGGCACCAGCTGATAGCGTCCACACCCCTCCGGCGAAGGCGTCAGCGCTCGCCACTCTCCGACGACGGCTCCCTCAGCATCACGCTGAACCCTCGGAGCGCCATCCGCATGCTGCCACGCCTCCTCTGGCTGACCGACCGAGGGGCCTTGCACGCACCCGGCAAGCACCAGCAGCGCAGCCAGTCCCGCGCAGCACGCCGGAAGCGGCATCAGAAGTTCACCGTGTAGTTGAGCATCGCCGAGGCCTCCGGACTCGCCTCCCGGTCGTGGCCAGGTTCCAAGGTGTACATCAGGTTGAGCTGCAGGTGGCTGCGCTCGGACGCCTGAAGCGCATACCCCAGCTCGATATCCTGCTGACGCCCGGAGGGCGATAGGGCGACCCGCCGACTATCGCGAATCACCTCCCCCTCCAGGGTACGCCCCACCGGGACCTCGAAGGTAGCATCGGCACGGTCGAGCCGCAGCGGCTGACGCAGGGCCAGGGCCGCACGCTGACCATCGCCGCGCCACTGCATACCGAAGGCCATCTCCTCAGCGCGAATCTTCTCGATACGGCGCACCAGACCACCGGAACCGCTCATGTCACCATGCCCACGCTCGTAGTGCGCAAACGCCACGAGGCGGTCACCGAGTCGATAGTCGAGAAGGAGACTACCGAAGGTCATGCGGTTCGTCTCGCCGAGCCGCAGGGCGCCGCTACCCTGCGCTCCGAGCAGCCCGCCAGACTCATTCAGCATGCCAACCAGCGGCGTCACCGTCAGGTTGTCGGTTAGCTCATAGGCAACGCCCAGGTCCGAACGGTTGGCACGATAGCCGCTCAACAGGCTATCTGCCTCCAGCGCATCGCCGGACCAGTGGGCCGCCACCAAGGCCAGGGAATCACTCAGGGCATACTCGGTCTTGAGCCCCGACACCGCCTCGAGGCTGCGGGGCACGTCTGCTCCCCCCTGAAAGGCCAGCATCGGCATCAATCCTGACTCGGCATAGGCGCTCACCGGGTCCACTTCACCGCCGGCAACGCGATACGCCGTCCAGGTACTGTTGCCAATCCGAGCGTCGAAACGCGAGGCCAGGGTTTCACCATAGGCATTTTGACGCGCACTGAGTCGAAACGCCCCCAGGCGCATGTCGAGGTGCTGGGGGGCCTCGGGCGAGGCGCTGGCCAGGCGGGACATTCTGGACTGCATGTCGCGACTGCGCTGATCACGGCGGGTCACATGCTGTGAGAGATCCAGCCTATAGTCGCGCCCCAGCTCGTCGAAGACCGCCACATCCCGCAGCGCTCCCGAGGCCACCACCGCATCGCCGTAGGCGCCGGACAGCTGAGCCATGCTCTGGGACGGTGCCTCTCCTCCGTCGTCGACCCGATCGCCCGAGGCCACCGCCACCTCACCGGCCGGCTCGAAGGCCGCCTCGATGTCGGCTTCCCCCTGGCCCAGGTAGTAGTCGCCACAGTTGGTGCTACCGGATATGCCGCAGCTGTTGTCCTGATAGAGCGACGAATGCCGACTCGCGGTATCCAGCAGCAGCTGACTCACCTGGGGAGCGGTCAGGTGCGGCCAGGCCTCGAAGAGTCCCGCCGCGTAGGCCGAGATCTGGGGGGCCGACAGGGAGGTGCCCTGAGCGCTGAGTTCCGGCCACTCGTAGGGCGCAGTGAGGAAGCGTGACTGGTACCCAGTGTTGTCACCGGGGTAATTGCTGTCGGGATGTCGCGCCGCCCCGTCATCACGTGAGCCACCGGCTATCAGCATATGGCGGTATAGCTCCTCATGCTGATAGACCGGGCGACTGCCGGCCTCGAGTGCTCGCCCTTCGTTGCCGGCACTCACCACATAGATGGCTCCTTTTCCGCCATTGCCGTGGATGATCCTCTCCAGCGATTCACGGGAATTGATATCGTTGAACGTCAGGTTGGGAGAGGGCAGCTGGGTGCGTCCCGAGAAGCTGGCATTGATCACCCGGGCACCGCGATCCGCGGCCTCGCCAACGCCGAAGTTAAGGGCACCCTCACTGGCCCAGCTATTCTCTGTTACCTGCGTTAGATCCAGAATCGAGGTTTGATTGTCATCCTGGACAACCACTGATGCCACCGTGGTGCCGTGCCAAGTGTCCCCACTCGAGACGTCTTCCTCCATGCTGTACACGTTGAGAGTTTGTCCCACACGCTTCTCTGGCAGCGCCTCCAGGTCGTAACCCGTATCGATCACGGCTACACGCACAGGCTCAGAAGTCACCCCGCGAGGCTCATGCACTCCGCTGTCGTTAGTGGGTTGTAGGTTGCCCCCACCGCCGGAACTTCCCCCGCAGCCTGCCAGCGCAACAGCACTCGCGACCAGCGTCAACGCCTTGGTCATTATCGCCGACTGTTTCAATATTCACGCCGCTCCCTTATCCAACACAACTAAATAAAAAAATAATAATTTAACTACTATTTAAATCAGCCCCATTCGTTTACTAGAAAAATAAACGGCGCGAGCCAATCCTATAGGAACTAGTTGATAGGAAATACTCAAAAAGCGTGAGCTATTGTTGGGTATGACCAAGGAGCTGGATACGTTCGGTACACAAAGCGCAAGGCCCGACACAGGTCGATTACACTGTGCGTCGAGCCCCTTCGACCGGGAGTTTGCTACCATGGACATTCTCTAGTGCCCAGCGACCGCTACCATGCTCTCCAACATCCGCATCGTTCTCGTCCAGACCTACCATCCCGGCAATATCGGCGCCTCGGCCCGTGCCATGAAGACCATGGGCCTCACCGATCTGGTCCTGGTCAACCCACGCCGCTTTCCTGACCCTGAGGCCCGCCGCCTCGCGGCGGGCGCGGAGGACCTGGTGGCCAATGCCCGGGTGGTCGCTTCCCTGAAGGAGGCGGTCGCCGACTGCGTGCAGGTGGTGGGTGCCAGTGCCAGACTGCGCAGCCTGCCGCTGCCCCACTACGACGACCCCGATGCCATGGCCCGAGAGCTGGTACACAGCGCCGCCGCGGACCCGGTCGCACTGGTATTCGGCCGCGAGCGCTTTGGGCTCACCAACGACGAGATCCGCTGCTGCAGCCACCAGGCCAGCATCCCATCCAACCCCGACTACGGGATTCTCAATCTCTCACAGGCGGTACAGGTGCTCGCCTACGAAGTGTTCAAGGCGTGGCGACAATGTCCGGCCAGCGGCTATCGCCCCACCCTGCCCAGCGAGGAGCGGAAGCCCAATCGCGAGCAGCTCGATCACTTCCATGATCATCTCGCCCGGGTCATGCAGGCCAGCGGCTTTCTCACCCAGCCACACGCTCGCACCGAGGCCCAGCTACAGGCGCTATTCGCTCGCGCCCAGCCGAGTCGCAAGGAGCTTTTGCTGCTGCGTGGCCTGCTCAGCGCACTGGAACCCAGGCAGTCCGGCGACTAGTCTATGAACAGGCCGGAATCACACTCCCGTCACCGTAGCGTTATGCCTTTGTCATCCGGGCATGTGATAAAGGCCGTGTCCCCCAGGGGACAGACAAGGGATACTGTCGAGCCTTGCGACACGGACGCGCGCAGGCAGGAAGCCTGATCGGGAGAGTGCGGCATCGGGACGATGCCCAGGGAGGTTACTGCGCCACGGGGGAATCCTCCGTGGCGTTCTTATGCCCGGTCCTCTGACGACACCGCACCTGGCGCCCAGCCCGGCACGCCCTCGCGTATGCGCTGAGAGAAGGCCGGATCCGCGTCCGCCGCCTGCGCCTGCTCGACAATGCGTCCGCGGCGTTTCAGCTCGCCCAGTGAATACCCTGGCCACAGACCGCCCATCTCGAAGGCATAGTCGGGCAGCTTGCCCGTGAGCAGTAGTCGATGATCGTGCGGCAAGCCGACACCGATGCCGCGCACCATGGCAAAGACCAGGGTGGTGCAGTTGGCGGTGACGGTGTTGTAGAAACGCGGCGTTTTCGCCAGCCGGTTGGCTTCCTCGACGTAGGCGACCAGCAGGGAGCGCATGGCCGAACGCGACATGGCAATGCGATACAGCTGCACCTCCTCGCCGCGCAGGTTGCTGCGCAGACGCACCGCATCACGCTCGTCGGCGGCCACGATGGCGAGCTCATACTGACGAAAGAAACCGCCAATCTCGGAGAAGCGCTCACCCTGCTGTCGGCGTACTTCCACCGAAAACACCACGAAATCGTCACCGCCGAAGCCGAAAGACACCATCACATGGGCAATGGCAGGCCGTCCCCAACTGGAGACGATCATGTCCACCGAGTCGAGCCTCTCGAGATCGTAATGGCGCGCCTCCCAGCGGGGCCGAGCCGCATCGCGAGTGTGCCATTCAAAGCAGCGGACATGCTCCAGCGTCAGCCGAGAGCCTGTCACCCTGCCTGTCGCCAGAAACAGCACGTCATCGGCCCAGGGACGATCATGGGTGGGCCGCAGCCGGAACCACCAGCCCAGCAGCACGGCCAGCAGTCCGAGCTGCCCCGCCAGCGCCGCTACCCGCTGCCCCTGCAGCCCCAGTATCACCAGCCCCAGCGCTACCAGGCCCCAACCCCCCAGTGCCAGCTGCCGCCAGGGAGCCGGCAGCGAGAGCCGATACCAGAGGGCCGCAGCGCCCCAGGCCATCCCCAGCGCCAAGAGCAGGAGAAGGGTGTTCCCCAGCAGTGTCACAACCATGCCATCCGTCCATCCCTGTCGCGGGACAGCCTAGCATGACGTGGACCGATCTCCCTCAACGCCGCATAACGCCACAGGCCAGTCAGGCCGGCGTCAGCCAGTGTCGCCACCCCTGCAGGTCGTCTCCCAGCTCACATCGGGTCACCCGCCGATAGCTCTGCTGCAGCTGCGCCGTGATGGAAGACGGGTCGATGGGGCGATCCACCGGCGGTGCCCCGGCGCGTGCGCCAATTCGGCGGCCGTCCAGCTCACGCAGCGGCAGGATCTCGGCGGCGGTGCCAGTCACAAAGGCCTCATCGGCGGTATACAGCTCATCACGAGTGATCCGGCGCTCCTGAACCTCCAGGCCCAGCGTATCGCGGGCCAGACAGATCACGCTATCGCGGGTAATCCCCTGCAGGCAGGAGGTCACCTCGGGGGTATGCAGCGCGCCATCGCGCACCAGAAAGACATTGGCCGCCGAGGCCTCGGCGACATAGCCCTCGGGGTCGAGCATGATGGCCTCGTCGAACCCCGCTTTGACCGCCGTATTCAGCGCCAGCATCGAATTGACGTAGTGGCCATTGGTCTTGGCGCGACACAGACTGATATTGACGTGGTGCCGCGCCCAGGAGGAAGTCAGTGCCCGCAACCCGATGGCGGCGGCCTGGGGAGAGATGTAGTCGCCCAGGTCCCAGGCAGCGATCATCACATGCACGCTGAGCCCCTTGGCACGCAGCCCCAAGCCTTCCGACCCGAAGAACACCGTCGGCTTGAGGTAGGCGTTGGTCAGACCGTTCTTGGCCAGGCATTGACGCTGCGCCTCGATCAGCGCCTCTTCGCCGATCTCAAGCGGCATGTCCAGCGCATGGGCGCTATCGGCCAGGCGCCGGGTATGCTCGGCGACACGAAACAGGTGGGTCCCGTCGGGGCCCGCATAGGCGCGCACGCCTTCGAAGCAGCCCATGCCGTAGTGCAGGGTATGGTTCAGCAGGTGGGTACGGGCTTCACGCCAGGCAAGCCACTCGCCGTCATGCCAGATCCAGCCATCGCGTTCGTCCAGTGGCGTCATCTTGCTATCCTTTGTGGTCTCGGGGCCGCCTCACAGCCGGCCCGCCTCGGCCCAGGCCTTGCACCAGCCGTCGATCAGCTCACGCTGGTGGGGCTGAAGGCCCTGATAGGCCCAGGCGGCGATCTCGTCATTCTGGGGATCGGGCACGCCGACCCGGCTGCCGGCCAGGGCCTGGATCACCGCATGCCCACACAGCGGGACATAGCCTTCCGAATAGCCCCCTTCGTGGACCATCACCAGGCCAGCGTTGCCGATCCGACTGGCCAGCGCCTTGAGCTGCCGGGTCATGTCGGCGAAGGCCTCGCTATTGAGCAGCATCTTGCCCAGCGGGTCCTTGGCGCAGGCATCATAACCGCAGGCCACCACGATCAGCTCGGGGGCGAAGGCCTCGATGGCCGGCACCACCAGCTCGTCCATGGCATAGGCATAGGCACCGATTCCGCAGCCCGGCGGCAGCGGCAGGTTCAGGTTAGCTCCCCGGCCACGCCCCTCGCCCTGCTCCGAGAAGCCGCCGGTTTCCAGGGGGTAGTTGCCGGCCTGATGGATCGACAGGGTGAACACCTCGGGGTCGGAATAAAAGGCCGCCTGCTGGCCGTTGCCGTGATGCACGTCCCAGTCCAGGATCGCGACTCGCCCGACCTGACCCAGTGCCCGAGCGCGACGCACCGCCACCGGGATATTGCCCAGCAGGCAGAAGCCACGGCCGCGATCGGCCTCGGCGTGATGCCCGGGCGGGCGGCACAGCGCATAGGCGCTGGCCAGCTCACCACAGGCCACCGCCTGCACCGCTGCAATGGCCAGCCCTGCCGAGTGGCGCGCCGCCGCCAGGCTGCCCGGCTGATAGGGAGCACAGTCGCCGGCATCACCCCCGCGGGCTCGGTCGCCAGCCTCCAGCGTCGCGAGATACTCGGCGGTATGGAAACGCTCCAGGTCCCCACGGGTGGCTGCTGGCGGCTTGCACACCGCCAGCTGGTCGATCAACCCCGACACCTCGAGCAGGTTCTTCAGTCGCCGCTTGCTTTCAGGGCTCTCGGAGGCAGGCTGGGGCTGCAGAAACTCGCCGGGAGAAGCGAATACACCGATGGCGCCGGGATCATGCCAGAAGCAGCGCTCGTGCCAGAAAAACCCCGTGGTCGCTTGACCATCGTCGGCGCCTGGGGTCATTCCCGCCCCTCCAGCTGCTCCCACACCTCGATAGCCGCCGCCAGGTCTTCCAGCGAGGCTCCCACCGACTTGAACAGGGTAATAGCCTCATCCGAGGAGCGACCGGGCCGCTGCCCCGTCAGCAGTTCGGCCAGGTCGGCGCGAATGTCGCCGATGTCGAAGGCCCCTTCATCGATGGCCTGGAGAATGTCGCCCGCCTCGCCCTTGGCGCCGGCATAGGTGTCGACGAACACCTCACTGCGCTTGAGGCAGTCGCTATCGGTCTCCCGCATGGTGGGACGAAAGGCGCCGATCAGATCCAGGTGGGCGCCGGGCGATAGCCAGGCGCCGTGGATCAGGGGCTCGCTGGACAGCGTCACGCAGCTGATCAGGTCGGCCTCGCGCGCGGCTGATTCCAGCCCAGTGACCGCCGCCGTCTCGAAGCGATCGGCATAGTCGGCGGCCAGTCGCTCGGCCTTCTCCGGATGGCGTCCCCAGATGCGCACCCGCTTGATGGGGCGCACCGCGGCATGGGCCTCGATGACCATCGGCGCCAGCTTGCCGGTGCCCACCACCAGCAGGGTCTCGGCATCGGCTCTGGCCAGCTCTCGGGCCGCCAGCGCGGACGCCGCCGCGGTACGCCGACGAGTCAGCTCGCTGCCGTCCAGGCAGGCCAGGGGGCGTCCATGGGCGCCCTCGCTGAGAAAATAGACGCCCGAAATGGCGGGCAGGCCGTGGTCGGCATTCTGGGGGAAGACGTTAACCATCTTCACCCCGATATAGCCCGCCCGCTCCCAGGCCGGCATCAGCAGCATGGTGGCCTCACCGTCCGGACGGTGCATGGCGTGGTGGTGTCGCGGCGGCGACTCCACCCCCTCGCGAAAGGTCATGGCCAGCCGCTCCACCAGCGCCGGCCAGGGCAGCGAAGCAGCGACATCGTCGGCGCCGATGATACGCATATCAGGCCTCCGGGAGCGCCGCAACGACCATGATCTCGACCTTCCACTCCGGCTTGGCCAGCTTGGCTTCCACCGCCGCGCGGACCGGCGGGCGCTCGGGCACCACCCAGGCATCCCAGGCGGCATTCATTTGGTCGAACTCGGTCATGCTGGTCACCCAGATCTGCGCCGACACCAGATTCTCCTTGGAGGTGCCGGCGTCGGCCAGCAGGCGGTCGATCTTGGCCAGCACCTGCTCGGTCTGGCCTTGCATGTCGGCGGAGGCATCGCTGGGCACCTGCCCGGCCAGGTAAACGGTGCCGTTGTGCACGGTGATCTGACTCATGCGGGTATTGCTGTCGTGATAGCTGACGGTCATGGTTGCAATCTCTCTCTGGTAATAGATCGACGCTCAGGCGCCGGTGAAGCCGCCCATGAAGGCGGCAAGGTTGTCACCCAGGACATCGGTCGGGTAGCCGCCCTCCTGCACCAGCACCGTGGGCAGGCCAAGGCGCGCCAGGCGCCGGCCCACGGCGGTGAAGTCGGCAGTTTCCAGGGCCAGGCCGGCCAGCGGATCGTCACGGTGGGCATCGAGCCCAAGAGCCACCACCACCGCGTCAGGGCGGAAGTCGTCGAGACGCGCCAGCAGGGTGTCCAGGGTGGCAAGAAATGTCGCCCCATCGCTGCCCAGCGCCAGCGGCAGATTGACATTGGTGCCCAGCCCCTCGCCCATCCCTTCCTCATTGGCACCGCCCCAGAAGAAAGGGTAGAAATCGGCGGGATCGGCGTGTAGCGACCCGGTCCAGACGTCACCACGATAATAGAAGATATCCTGGGTACCGTTACCGTGGTGCAAATCGACGTCGATGATGGCGACCCGGGAAAACTGCTCGCGCAGCACCGTGGCGGCCAGGGCCGAGTTATTGAGGAAGCAGAATCCCCCGGCCCGGTCGGGCCCGGCATGGTGGCCAGGCGGGCGGCACAGCGCATAGGTGGTGCCGTGGCCGCTCAACACCGCCTCCGCCGCCGCCTGGGCCGTGGCGGCACTGGCCAGGATGCCGTGAAAGCTGTCGGCGCCGATCGGGCAGGCCATGTCGTGCAGGTGCCAGCCCGCCTGCCCCACCGGATGACGCGGGTAGTGATGACCGCCACCGCAGGGATGAACATTGGGCGACACCAGCTCGGCGGCATCCGGCAGGGCTTGCCAGCGAGCGTGGATCGTCTCGAGGAACGTCAGGTAGCGGGGCGTATGCACCTTCGCCAGGCGGCTGCGCAGCAGAGGGGTATCGACCGCCTCGGGCGCGTTCAGCATCAGACCGGCGGCAGCCAATCCCTTGCCTAGCAGATCGGCGCGCAGCGGCCCCTCAGGCGACGGCGCGGGCCGGCCACGCAGCAGGAAGGTGGGCGGTGCGTGGCGCTCCTGATCGGGATGATAGAAGAGCTTCATGGCAACTCCATTTCAGCGTAGCAGCGACGGAATCCAGGTCGACAGCGCCGGGAACGCAGCCAGCAGCAGGATCACGCCGATATAGGCCACATAGAACGGCAGCGAGGCCAGAATCGCCCGCTCATAAGGCACATTGGCTATACGCGCCGCCGTCATCAAGGTCATTCCGACCGGTGGAGTAACGTTAGAGATATTGAGCACCACGATCATCAGGATCGCAAAGTGCAGCGGGTCAAAGCCGAGTTGGATCATTGCGGGCACCAGCACCGGGGCGACCACCACGAGGGCGGGTAACACATCCATTACCGTGCCGATCAGAATCAGCAGCAGACAAACCGCCATTAGCTGCAGAAAGGCCGAGTCGCTGAATGTCGTGATCAGGCCGGCCGCATCCCGGGCAATCCCCGAGCGGGTAACAAACCAACCCAGTACCGCCGAGGTGGCCAGCAGGAAAAACACGACGCCGGAGAATCGCACCGTAATCACCAAAGCGTTCCAGACCTTGCGCCAGGAAAGATTACGGTAGAAGACCACACCAATGACCAGGGCATAGATAGCGGCAAAGCCGGATGCCTCGGTAATGGTCGTGAGCCCCGAAAGGATGCCACCCAGAATGATCAGTGGCACGATCATCGCCGGCAATGCCACCAGAAAGGAGAGCGCTGCGACCTTCAGGGGGGTGGGCGGCTGCTTAGGGTAGCCGCGCTTCCAGGCCAGGAACAAGCTCACCGCTAGCAGCGCCATCGCCATCAGCAGGCCTGGGATGATCCCACCGGCAAACAGGTCGATTACAGAGATATCGCGAAGCAGCGTAGCGTACACCACCATCACCACGCTAGGCGGAATGATCGGGCCAATGATGGACGAACAGGCGGTGATCGCTGCCGCGTAGTCGGCATCGTACCCCTGACGCTTCATTTCAGGAATCATGATCTTGCCTATCGCCACGGTATCGGTGATCGCCGCCCCGGTCAGCCCGGCAAAGAACACCGAGACGGAGACATTGACGTGTGAGAGTGCCCCACGCACCCGTCCGAACAGGGCATTATTGAAGGTAATCAGCTTTTGGGTGAGGCCGCCCTGATTCATCAGTTCGGCGGTAAAGATAAAATAGGGCACGGCAATTAGCAGGAAGCCCGATACCCCGGAAAACATGCGATCGGCGATAATGCCGAGCATGCGCTCGCCGCCGATGGCATAGCCCCCGGCCAGCCCGGAGAGCGCCATCACTACCGCGACCGGGGCACCGATCAGCAGCAGCAGCAGAAAGGCGATGATTGCAGGGGTCATCAGCGCTCCTCCACGTCGGTGGTCTCGATGAGCTCATCGATCATGTGATCGTCATCGATGAAATGTTCCAGCAGCGAAAAACCGTGGACCAAGTGCAACAGGATGATGGCACCGCTGATCGGCACCACAATGGAGGTGAACTTGCCGTGTACGCGTATCTGGTCAGAGACCATGTAGACCTGGCGAGTCCCCTGAAAGTAGTCCCAGCCGTACCAGAGCAGCAGAGCACCAAACACGCCAATGGCCATCAGGCAAAGCACCGCGGCCACCACGGTCAGGATACGCGGCAAGCTTCTGACCAGAAGGGTCATGGCCACATGCTCACCGTAACGGAGCGATATGGTCATCGACAGGAAGCCGATCCACGGCAGGAAGAGCCTAGCCAGAGAATAGGTCCAGCTCAGGGTACTGCCGGTAAACAGCTTGTAGACGAAGGCGGTGAAAGAGATACCCAGCATGGCCAACACGCAAGCCACGCACACGATAATCGCCAACCGGTTGACCAGATCGCTCAGCTGACGAAGGGGGGACAGGAAACTCATGACATCACCTCACGGACGGGGCGCCCGGCCGATGCTAACGGCCGGGCGCGGCTCGATGGATCGGTAACCATCAGCGTCCGTAGGTGGCCATGTCGGACTCGGCCACCTCGACGCGAACGCGCTCGACCTCCTCGAGGAAGGCGTCTACCCGGTCGCCGTCGAGACCGAAATCGTTGACGATCCAGTCGCGCCAGGCGGGAGTGGCGATGTCGGCCATGCGCGCCCGCTCTTCGGGAGGCATGATGTAGCACTCCTGGAAGGTCTGGCAGGACTCTTCCCAGCTGGCGGTGGCGAGCGCGCCGGACATACCGTGTCCGATGGCAATTGCCTCGCGAGCGGAGGTGACGATGGCTTCCTGCTGCTCCTCGGTAAGGCTTTGGAACCAATCCTCGCTGACCAGCCACGCCGCGCTGTTGTAGACGTGCCCGGTGAGGGTCGTGTAGTCGGTCACCTCGTGGAAGTTGAAGGTGGTGTTCAGCACTGGGGCGTTGAACTGGCCGTCTGCCAGCCCAGTTTCCAGAGCGGTGATCACCTCGCCCCAGGGCAGCGGGGTGGCAGACGCACCCAGCGCGCGCATGATTGCCACATGCCCCGGGTTCTCCTCGGTGCGGATATTGAGGCCTTCGAGATCGTCGACGGTACGGATCAGTCGCTCATTATTGGTGAAAGCCACGAACCCCCCGCCATCGTCGAAGGTGCCGAGATAGCGCATGTCGGTCTCTTCGACGGTGCCGGACATGAAGTCGGCGAACCACTCTCCGTCGAAGAAGGCCCACGCCTGCCGCCAATTGTCGAAGATGAAGGGCGCGGTCATCATCTGGTAGTCGGGATAGTAGGAGGACATGGCGCCGGTGGTGATAATGGTGGACTGAAGGGTCCGCCCCCCCTGCACTTCCCGCGCGGTTTCGACTTCGGAACCCAACTGACTGTTACCGAAGATCGACACCGTGATCTCGCCATCGGTGCGCGTCTCTACCAGATTCTTGAAGTGCACCAGTGCTGGGTAGACTTCATTGTTACTCATGTCCTCGGGAAGGATAGTGGCAATGGCCATCTCCTCCGCCTGCGCCTGAGCGGCTGCCATGGCCAGCGGGAGGGACGCCAGGGCGAACAGACCGGTAAGGGATCTCTTGTGCATCTTGTCAGCCTCTTGTGCTTATTCGTTGCATGGCTCGGTCACACGACAGCGCTAGCAGCACTGTCCTGAGTAAGAGCCTAGGACGCAATCGGCGTGACCGCTTGCCCGTTACTGCGCAGCCTTTGCCCGAAACTGCGCTACGGATTAACCGGCATGACGATCCACGGAGGGGGAAATATCGAAGTGGCGCCGATAGGCACGGGAAAAGCTCCCTTGGTCACGGAAACCGACCAGGGCGGCAATCTGCCCCAAGCTGAGCCCACTGTGGCAGACCAGGGTGCGGGCATGTTCCAGGCGGCGACGCTGCACATAGGCCTGGGGGGTGGAACCGACTGATTCGCGAAAGCGTCCGTGGAAGTGCCCTACGCTCATCGCACATATCGCCGCTAGCTGTTCGACTCGAATCTCATCAGCCAGATGGCGATCGATCCAGGCATTCAGCCGTGACAGGTTAAGACGCTCGCGGGAACGTTTTGACAAGGAGGAGCCAAGCTCGACTGCCGGGCCCTGATCCACCAGGTGAAGATGAATGGCGCGCAGCAGCAGGGCCGCGATCTCGCTGTGCAGGGCCGGGCAGGCTTCAAGCTGGTAGATCAGGCTGTCAGCCAGCTGACGCAGGCGCGGTGGCACTCCGAAGAAACGCGGTTGCTCGAATAACCGCTCGATGCAATCGGCATCACGAAGCGACTCGAGGCCAACCACTGGAATATCCAGCACCAGGGTGCGGTTGCGGCCATCGCCCTGGTATTCATGGTGATAAGAGCAGGGGATCAGACAGCCGCGGCTGGCGGTAATCCGCTCCCCCAGCCCTTCGACGGCAAGCTCGGTCATGCCGCTGGTTGCTAGAATCAGCTGATGGTGGGCGTGGGCATGCGCCACATGCTCAGGGGCCAGGGTGCAGGCACGCAGTTCCAGTGGGGAATTCATAGGACGTTGTTATCATTGATATCAAGGGGTACTTGATACCTTACTCCGCCCCGACACGATACGAAAGCACGCCCCGATTCAACGCGCAGCCCCACGGCCACTCCATCAGCAGCGCCCCTGCATGCGCAGCCCTGGCGGGCAGAAACCGCGACCAGGGCCGCGCTTGTCATGATGGCCGCGATCATCGTCGATCACGATCAGCGGCTGGGTCTTGATCCGGGCCGGCTGGTAGCTGCAGCCGGCGACCAGCAAGCCGGAGAGCACGAGGATGCATAGGGTCAATAGGCGGCGGGACATGGGCAATCTCCTGATAGTCTGCCAAGGCGGGCATTCTAGCGAAGGCGGAACCCGCTACCCATGTGGTGCGTTGGCGACAAGCGCGTCGCCATAATGCGACAGTAGCCACCGATTGCGTCACCGGCGATAGTAGCGATTATTAGCCTGCAAACCGGTAACCCCCATGGACCTCCTGCGCCGCCACACCCTCTTAGTCATCCTCCTCGGTAGCCTCGTGATCTCCCTGGCCATGGGCCTGCGTCACGGCTTCGGGCTGTTTCTCGAGCCGATGAGCAGCGACCTGGGCTGGGGCCGGGAGGTGTTCGCCTTCGCCCTGGCGCTGCAGAACCTGATCTGGGGCCTGGCGCAGCCCTTCACCGGTGCGCTGGCCGACCGCTTCGGCGCCGCACGCGTCGCGGCGATCGGCGGGCTGCTCTATGCGGTAGGGCTGATCTTCATGGGGCTCTCGGATACCGCCCTGGGCATGTCGCTCTCCGCCGGGGTGCTGATCGGGCTGGGCCTGTCCGGGACCACCTTCTCGGTGATCCTCGGCGCGGTGGGGCGCGCCGTGGCGCCGGAGAAGCGAAGCATGGCCATGGGCATCGTCAGCGCCGCCGGCTCATTCGGCCAGTTCGCCATGCTGCCGGGGACCCTGGGCCTGCTGGAGTGGCTGGGCTGGTCGGCGGCCCTGCTGGTGATGGGCGCCATGGCGGCGCTAATGGTGCCCCTGGGGGGCATGCTGCGCGACCGCCCCTCGCCGCGCCGCGGCAGCGATATCACCCTGGGCGCCGCCCTGGACGAGGCCGCCGGGCATCGCGGTTTCTGGCTGCTCTGCCTGGGTTTCTTTGTCTGCGGGTTTCAGGTGGTCTTCATCGGCGTGCACCTGCCGGGCTATTTGTTCGACAGCGGGCTGGCGGTACAGGTGGGCAGCACGGCGCTGGCGCTGGTGGGGCTCTTCAATATCTTCGGCACCTACGCGGCCGGCTGGCTCGGCGGGCATCTCTCCAAGGCGCGACTGCTGGTCTGGCTCTATCTGGCCCGCGGGGTGGTGATCACCGCTTTCGCGTTCCTGATCCCCTTGAGCCCCGCCAGCACCTACGCCTTCGCCGTCGCCATGGGCCTGCTGTGGCTCTCCACGGTGCCCTTGACCAACGGTATCGTCGCCGTGGTCTTCGGCGTCCGCCACCTGTCGATGCTGGCCGGCATCGTCTTCCTCTTCCACCAGCTCGGCTCCTTCATGGGCGTCTGGCTGGGCGGCTGGCTCTATGACCTCACCGGCCACTATGATGAGGTCTGGAAGATCGCCATTCTGCTCTCGGTGGTGGCCGCCCTGCTGCACTGGTTCATCAGCGAAGCCCCGATTCACCGTCCCAGCTCCACGGAAGCCCAGGCATGACCTCTCTCGTCCTGATGCGCCTCGCCGCCGCCCTGCTCACCGCCTCTGCCCTGACCCTGGCGTGGTGGGGCTGGCAGGTCGCCGATGCCAGCCTGTTGCTGCTTGGCAGCCGACTCTGCTGACCGCCACGGGGAATGCAGGGTAACCCGCGACAGCGGTCGGCAATCGCCCTATACTGCACTGCAGCATATGCACTGACGGCGACTAGTCCGGTCCGGAACGGACTCACTGCCCGGCGCCCCTCAGGAATCGCAAAAGGAAGGCGAGATGATCGGGATCTCGGCGATTGCCATCGCCCTGCTGCTGTTGATGTTTCTGGCCTACCGCGGCCTCAGCCTGCTGATTCTCGCCCCGGCGCTGGCCGCGCTGGTGGCCCTGGTCTCCGTCGATACGCCATTGCTGGCCAGCTACACCCAGGTCTTCATGGGGGCCGCCGGGGACTTCATCGTCCGTTTCTTCCCGCTGTTCCTACTGGGCGCGGTTTTCGGCAAGCTGATGGAGGATTCGGGCAGCGCCGAGGTGCTGGCCAGTGCCATTGTCGAGCGCCTGGGCGATACCCGCGCCATCCTGGCGGTGGTGCTCTCCTGTGCGGTGATGACCTACGGCGGTGTCTCGCTGTTCGTGGTGGCCTTCGCGGTCTACCCGATCGCCGCGGCCCTGTTCCGCCAGGCCAACCTGCCCAAGCGGCTGATCCCCGGCACCATCGCGCTGGGCGCCTTCACCTTCACCATGACGGCGCTGCCCGGCACGCCGGCCATTCAGAATGCCATCCCCATGCCCTACTTCGGCACCTCGCCGTTCGCCGCGCCGGGCCTTGGCATTCTCACCGGCCTGGTCATGCTGGGGCTGGGGCAGGCCTGGCTGAGCCATCGAGCGCGCCAGGCCCGCTCGGCCGGCGAAGGCTACGGCGACCACCAGGGCGAGGCGCCCCAGGCCGGCCACCTGCGAGAGCGTGCCGCGGGCGAAGGCTTCGATCTGGCCGAGGTGGCACCACACCAGGCGCTTCGCGACCTGCCCTCGCTGTGGCTAGCGCTGCTGCCCATCGTGCTGGTGATCGCCCTTAACCTGCTGTTCACCGCGGTGGTGATCCCGGCCATGGACACCGCCTATCTGGCCGAGCCGGCCTTCGGAGCCACCAGCATCGAGTCGCTGCGTGGCGTCTGGTCGGTGATCGCTGCCCTGGTAATCGCCATCGGGGTCCTGATCCTCACCAATCGGAGGCGCCTGGAGGCGCTCACCACCACCCTCGACAGCGGCGCCAATGCCTCGCTGCTGCCGATCTTCAATACCGCCAGCCTGGTCGGCTTCGGCTCGGTGATTGCCTCGCTGGCGGCCTTCGAGACGATCAGCCTCTGGGTCACCTCGGTGGGGGGAGACAACCCGCTGATCTCGCTGGCCATCGCGGTCAACCTGCTGGCCGGCATGACCGGCTCGGCCTCCGGCGGCATGAGCATCGCCCTGGCCACGCTGGGCGACGCCTACCTGGCCATGGGTCAGGCCGCCGGCATCGCTCCCGAGCTAATGCACCGGGTCACGGCCGTCGCCACCGGCGGGCTGGATGCCCTGCCGCATAACGGCGCGGTGATCACCCTGCTCTCCATCTGCGGCCTGACGCACCGCCAGGCCTATCTCGATATTGCGGTGGTCGCCGTGCTGGTTCCCATCCTCTCGCTGGTACTGCTGATCACCCTGGGCACCCTGGTGGGGACTTTCTGAGGTCGGCAGGTGGCCCCTCTCGATCGGCTGTCTCGGTCCCGGCGACCTCACTGGTGAAGTCAATCTCGTTGATGTTTTCGTCGAGAAAGTCGAGCAGCGCCCGCACGGCGGGAAGCACGCCGCGCCGCGAGGGGAAGACCGCGTGCAGGATACCGCCCCGGGGTTCCCAGCCGGGAATCACATCGACGAGGCGGCCCGCCTTCAGGTCGTTGCCGGCGACCAGCAGGGCCAGCTTGACCACCCCCAGGCCCGCCAGCGCCGCCCGATGCAGGGTCTCGGCGTTGTCGGTGACCAGTCGGGGACGATGGCGAATCTGGGCGCTCTCCCCCTGGGGCCCGTCCAGCACCCAGAGGTGCTGCCGGTGGACCTGCTCGAAGTCCAGGCTCGGCAGCCTGGCCAGATCGCCCGGCGCCGGCGACCGGGGCCAGGATCGCGCCTCCAGTAGCAAAGGCGTGGCGACCAGCCGCTGGGGACTCTTCGACAGCACCTTCATGGAGAGGTCGCTATCCTCGAGGGGCGGAAAGCGCACCCGGATGGCCATGTCGAAGCCCTCCTTGATCACGTCCACCCGCCGGCTGGTGGCCTCTACTTCCACCTGCACGTCGGGACACTGGGCCATGAAGCGCACCAGCAGCGGGGTGATCAGGTAGTGGAGCAGGCTCGGCGGGCAGCTCAGGCGCACCGTACCCCTCGGCTGGGCGAGGTTGCGCTGGATCAGCGCCTCGGCCGCCTCCGCCTCCACCAGCATCGCCACGCAGTGGCGGTAGTAGGCCTGGCCCAGCTCGGTGATCGACAGATGGCGCGTCGAGCGATGAATCAGCCGGGTGCCCAGGCGCTCCTCCAACTGCGCGATGCGACGGCTCAGCTTGGACTTGGGAATGCCCAGGGCACGGCCCGCCGGGGCGAACCCACCATGATCCACCACCTGGACGAAATAGTAGAGGTCGTTGAGGTCCTGCATATCGTTAGGCCCTTATTGTCCTACCCATGGAACGCAGCGTGTAAATTATACCCTCTACCGCCACTTTCGTTCCTCCCATAGGCTTTCTGTATCGGGCTTACGCCTGCCATCCGAACAGGAGCCAGACCATGAAGACGATTCACGGCATCTACGGTGCCCCCCGCGGCCACTGGGTCGGCGACGGCTTTCCCGTGCGCTCGCTGTTCGCCTACGACCGCCACGGCGCCGACCACCTGAGCCCCTTCCTGCTGCTCGACCATGCGGGCCCCCGCGACTTCGCCCCGGCAAGCCGGCCGCGCGGCGTCGGCGCCCACCCTCACCGCGGCTTCGAGACCGTGACCCTGGTCTACCGCGGCGAGCTCGAGCATCGCGACTCCACCGGCAGCGGCGGGCGCATCGGCGAGGGCGACGTCCAGTGGATGACCGCCGGTGCCGGCATCGTCCACGAGGAGTTCCACTCCGAGACCTTCACCGAGCGGGGCGGCACCCTGGAGATGGTGCAGCTGTGGGTCAATCTACCGGCCACCCATAAGTCGGCTCCCGCGGCCTACCAGACCCTGCTCGATGCGGACATTCCCCGCGTGGCGCTGCCTGGCCGCGCCGGCGTGCTGCGCGTGATCGCCGGCAGCTATCGCAGCCATGAAGGCCCGGCCCGCACCTTTTCCCCGGTCGAAATGTGGGATCTGCGGCTAGAGCCAGGCGGCGAAACGTTCCTGAGGGTCCCCGAGGGGCACACCACCCTGCTGGTAGTGCTCGAAGGGACCGTGCAGGTCAACGGCGACGCCGTGGTGCGCGACGCTGGCCTGGTCTGCTTCGAACGCCAGGGCGACGAAATACACCTGGAGTCCAACAACGACGCCAAGTTGCTGCTGCTCGCCGGCGAACCCCTCGACGAGCCGGTGGTGGGCTACGGCCCCTTCGTGATGAACAGCGAAGCGGAGATTCACCAGGCCTTTTCCGATTTCCAGGCCGGCCAGTTCGGCCGCCTGGAGGGCTAGCGGCCCTGCCGCGGCCCACCGCGCCCGGCATCCCGCCGGGCGCATTTATCAACCTAGGAGGAAAGAGACCATGTCCTTTACCTACAATCGCCTGAACAAGGACGACGTCGCCCTGCTGATGGTCGACCATCAGTCCGGCCTGCTCTCGCTGGTGCGCGATTTCAGCCCCGACGACTTCAAGAACAACGTCCTGGCCCTGGCCGACATCGCCAAGTTCTTCGAGATCCCCACCATCCTCACCACCAGCTTCGAGGACGGCCCCAACGGCCCCATGGTACCCGAGCTCAAGGAGACCTTCCCCGACGCCCCCTACTTCGCCCGCCCCGGTCAGATCAACGCCTGGGACAACGAAGAGTTCGTGGCGGCGATCAAGGCCACCGGCAAGAAGCAGCTGCTGATCGCCGGCGTGGTGACCGAGGTGTGCGTGGCCTTCCCGGTGCTCTCGGCCCTGGAAGAAGGCTATGAGGTGTTCGTGGTCACCGACGCCTCTGGCACCTTCAACCAGACCACCCGCGATGCCGCCTGGGATCGCATGTCCCAGGCCGGGGCCCAGCTGACGACCTGGTTCGGTGTCGGCTGCGAACTGCACCGCGACTGGCGCAACGACATCGAGGGCTTCGGCGGCCTGCTGGCCGGCCACCTGCCCGCTTACGCCAATCTGATCCAGAGCTACACGGCTCAGAAGGCCTAAGCGCAAGGGGCCCGGCGCTGGCCGGGTCCTGCGCGCCTTCTCTCGACAGGCACTACAAACGGCCAAAGCCTATGCTGAACAAGTGCTGTCCGCTCTGCCCACTTCGACCTTTCGGGGAATTACGACAATGAGCAATCTCGTCACCGACGCCGACCCCTCTTCCTCCCTGGACTGCCCCATCGTCGACGGCACACGCCAGGTGCAGCATGTCGCACCGCGCACCGCCGATGTGGGCGGCATTCCCGTCAACCGCGTGCTGCCCTCGCGCCAGCGGCGCCTGATAGGGGCCTGGTGCTTCCTCGACCATGCCGGCCCGGCGGTCTTCAAGGGCGACTCGCGCGGCCTGCGCGTCGGCCCCCACCCTCACATCGGCCTGCAGACCTTTACCTGGATGATCGAGGGGGAGGTCCTGCACCGCGACAGCCTGGGCAACGAGCAGGTGATTCGTCCCGGCCAGGTCAACCTGATGACCGCGGGCCGCGGTATCAGCCACACCGAGGAGTCGGTGCCCGGCGACTCCCACCTGCATGCCGCCCAGCTCTGGATCGCCCTGCCTGACGCCCACCGCCGCACCGACCCGCGCTTCGACCACTACCCGACGCTGCCGCAGTGGCGCGAGGGAGAGGTGGAGATGACCCTGCTCACCGGCGAGTTCGCCGGTCACCGCGCGCCGACGCTGGCGTTCTCACCGCTGGTGGGCCTGGATCTCGCGGCGGCCTCCGCCGGTTCGCTGGCGCTGCCGCTGCGGGAGGCGTTCGAGTACGGCCTGCTGCCGCTGGAAGGCGAACTGCTGGTCGAGGGCGACCGCTTCGCCGTCAACGAGCTGGCCTATCTGGGCCGTGGGCGCAGCCGGGTCGCCCTGGAGCTGCCCGAAGGGGGGCGCGCCATTCTGGTGGGCGGCGAACCGCTGGGCGAGGAGATCCTGATCTGGTGGAACTTCGTTGGCCACAGCAAAGACGAGATCATCGAGGCCCAGCGCGACTGGGAAGCCGGCAGCGAGCGCTTCGGCAGCATCCCCCAGTTCGACGGCAAGCGTCTGACACCACCGCCCCTTCCCTGGAAGTCCTGAGCACACCGGTCGATCTCCCGCCACCCGAAGGCAGTCTGCCTCACCGGCGGGAACCCTTTCGCCCCCCTCGTGCGTCCTTGGGGGCACGCCGGGACAACCGTCACGGCGTGCCCCTTACGCGACATCCGAGGAGACACCGTCATGAGCACTGCAACCACTTCCACCACCGCTATTCGCGAAGCCGGATTGGTGGACCAGGACGCCCTGCGTCAACAGGTGCAGGAGATGTATCGCCGGGTGGCCAAGGATCCCCAAGGCGACTTCCACTTTGCCATGGGCCGTCCCCTGGCCGAAGAGCTGGGATATCCGCCTGCCGATCTGGATCGCATCCCGCCGCAGGCCCTGGAATCCTTCGCCGGCGTCGGCCACTTTCTGGCGCTGGCGAATATCCAGCCCGGCGAGAGGGTGCTGGACCTAGGCAGCGGCTCCGGCACCGATGCCTTTCTCGCCGCGCTCTACACAGGCCCCCAAGGCCAGGTCCTGGGCCTCGACATGACCGACGAGCAGCGGGTCAAGGCACAGCGCCTGGCCGGGGCAGCCGGGGTCAGCAACCTCAGCTTCCATGCCGGCTACATCGAGGCACCCCCCTTCGACGATGCCAGCATCGACGTGGTGATCAGCAACGGCGTCATCAACCTCTCCGCGGAGAAGGACCGGGTATTCGCCGAGATTGCCCGCGTGCTGCGACCGGGCGGCCGGCTGGCACTGTCGGATATCGTCACCGAGCGGCAGCTCCCGGAAAAGGTCAAGTGCGACGCCACCCTGTGGGCGGCCTGCATCGGCGGCGCCATGCAGCAGGACGACTACCGGAGCGCCATCAATGCCGCCGGGCTGCGGGTGGAGAAAGTGCAGGACAACCCTCAGTACCGCTTTCTCACCGATGCCGCCCAGGGCGCAAGCCGCACCTTTGGGGTGAAGAGCATCAGCCTGCTGGCCATCAAGCCTACCTGACCCGCACGGTGCCTTGCGGGGAGAGCCGCGAGGCACCGTCTCAAACAGCGGGGCAGGCGGACCACTGGCAAGGCCCTATCCCGCGGGTCACTTCGGCCACGGCGACTTTTCGGACAGCGCCTAACCATCTGGAGGAGCATCGACATGCGACCGGATGCGGTGAAGCGGCCTGGGGAGCCCCCATGGCGAGCGCTCGGTCGGCGATACCGCCGCCACCTCGTGCTGTTACGCACCGCCCTCGTGCTCGCCGCCGTGATCGTGGCGGTCCTCCAGCTGGCAGGCACACCGCCCCTGTGGTTGCAGCAGGGCTCGGACAGCGCGCTGGTGCTGGTGGCGACCTGCGTGATTTATGCGCTGGTGCTGGCGATTCCCTTCGTCCCGTCGGTGGAGCTCGGGCTGCTCATCATGGTGCTGTTCGGCCCACCCGGTGCCGCCGGGGCCTATCTTGCCACCTGCACCGGACTGAGCAGTGCCTACCTGATCGGCCGGCGCCTTGGCCGAGCCGCACCGCTTGACCGCATCACCCTGCTCAAGACATACCGCGCCCGGCTCAAGGCCCCCAGTGCGGGGCTCCCTGCCGGCCTGCTCCCCGTCCTATCGCTGATGACGCTGCTGAACATGCCGGGCAACACCGCCATCGGCGGCGGCGGTGGCATTGCCATGGCCTACGGCGCCGGACGACTGCTGACGCTCCCCGCCTTCCTTGCCACCGTAGCGGTCGCCACGGCATTTCTGCCTCTCGCCTTCGTCACCGGCCTGATCGGCCTCGAACGCTGGGTAGGCTCATAGCCAGGTCGCGCATCGAGCAGAGCGAGGCACGAGGCGACATTACCGCCCCCCTCGCCAGCCGCTATACTGACGGGGCAAGGGCCGCCAGCGCCTGGCAGCTCCCCAGGCGACGTGCGAGCCGTCGCTGCGCCGGCTCTGCACCCGCTACGGCTTTGTCTACTACGGTGAGTGGGAGCGCATCCTGGGCAGGACGCCTCGCCGGCGGGGCCCGGACCGACGGGGCCAAGCGACGGCACCGTGCCGATCACGCCATACTGCGTGAAGCTGAACAGGTACTCGCCACCCCCGGCGGCGACCTCGACCGCCCGCCACCAGGCTGCCAGGCTGTGGGCCGGCAACCCGGCCTGCGCCGCGACCTCCACACGTGAGCGAAGAAAGGGCAGCCAGTCTCCGCTCAGGTCCAGGGCGACGAAGGGGAATGCCGACACCGCCTGCAGGCCGGCGGCGCGCAGGAGCGCTACCAGCCTGCGGCCAACGCGACCATCCACCTGGCGGTCCACGTTGGCCTGCACGACCCGGCGCGTGACCTCGGGATCACCCGGGTAGACGGCCAGGGTCTCCCAGTCCGCCTCCACACAGAGGATGCGTCCACCCGGACGCACGACCCGGCGCATCTCCGCAACGGCCCGCTGCGGGTCGTGCAGGTGCAGCAGTACCCAGCGGCAGAGGGCGGCGTCGAAACCGCCGTCGCGATAGGGCAACGCACGGGCGTCGCCTGCCTCCGTCAGCACCCGGTCCAGCATGCCCGCCTGCCGGGCCCCACGTCGGGCGTGTTGGAGCAGGCCAGGCGAGAGGTCCAGGGCGTGCACGCTACCCTGGGGACTCAGGTGCCGGGCGAGCTCGACGGCCATGTGGCCGGTGCCGGCGCCGACGTCCAGGATGCACTCCCCGGCTCGGGGCGCGAGCAGGGTCAGCCAGCGCTGCCTGGCGCAACCTTCGGAGGCGGTAGCGTCGAGTTGCCGGAGCCGCTCGGCCGCGGCCTGCACGGCTTCCGGGCTGTCCAGGGCGCTCCAGCGGTCACTACGGGAGGTGCGCATCGGCAATCCTCCAGGCCTCGTCGAAGGCGCGGTGGATCCATCGGCGGCGCGCCTCGCTCTCCTCTCCGCCAAGGCCGTCCGCCAGCACGAACCCCAGCTGACAGAACACCCGCAGCCAGCCGAGCTCCCAGGCCGTCTGAAAGGCCGCCCGGTTCACCGACCGCCCATGCCGCGATTCGAGGTGATCGAGATAGGCATCGCGCAGCCAAAGCCGATCATCCGGCGCCCGTCCGTCGTTCGGCGGGTAGGCCCAGTAGTGCAGGAACCAGTGCCAGGCCAGGTCGGCCGCGGCCGACCCACGTGCCGCCAACTCCCAGTCGAACAGCACGACCCGCTCCTTCATGAAAGCGATGTTGGCACGGCGGAGGTCACCGTGAAGCAGCGTGGGGGGATGATCGTCGAGGGCGGAGACGATATCCCGCCAACGCCGCAGCAGCGTCAGATAAAAGTCGGCATTGCGATTGCCGGCGGCTTCCAGAAAGCCAGGAAGCAGGACGCGGGGCACCTGGAACTGCTCGGCGCTGCCTGCCGCCCATTCGACCGATGCCCGCCCCGTGGCTTCGTGGAGCGCGATCTCCACGAGCAGGGCGGTGGTGGCGGCCAGGTCCCCGATGCCCTCCCGGGATCTCTCCGGGCCTCCCCAGTGCGCCGCGTGCAGGCCCGCCATGGCCAGGAAGAGTGACCGGGTGTGCGCCTCGGTCCAGCCACTGCGGGCGACGATGCCCGGAGAGACATCTTCCATGAGCAGCCACCACTCGTCCCGCTCCGGGTGAAGGCTGGCGTCCAGGGTGGGATTGGCCAGTGGCGCCGGGAGCCGGCGCGTCGTCCCGGCAAGCCAGGCGGCCGCTTCGCCATCGTGGCCAAGCGCCTCCCGAAAGGCGCGCTGGCGGGGGATGACCTTGAGGACAAAACTGGCGCCATCCGCGCAGATCAGGCGGGTGACCGTAGCGCCGGTACGGCCGCCATCGAGGAATTGCGCCTTCGCCGGCTCGGAGAACGATGGCGGACGTCCCGCTCGGCTCAATGCCTCGGCCAGACGGGCGGTGTCTGCCGGCGTGGTGAAAGGGGTTTGAGTGTGCGCTTCCATGGGACTCCTCCCGACAGCGGGACACGGGATGAGTGTCGCTTGTCTGTGCGGCCCCGGGGGGCCGCACAGACACTCGCTGCCTGTCGGTGGTGGAGAGCGTAACGTCGTGGCGTCACTCCCCTTCGTACATGGCATCGATCTCCTGGCGAAAGGCGTCCATGTCGTACTGGGAGCCGTTGAGCAGGGTGCTCCACTTGCGGATCAGCGCGGCCGTCGCCAGGGCCTCCCGGATCTCGGCGTCGGTGGCACCGTGCGCCTCCGCTCCCACCGTGTGGGAGTAGACGCAGTAATCGCAGGGAATCTGCGCCGAGACGGCGAGGGCGATGAGCTCCTTCGTCTTGCCATCGAGCGCCGAGTCCGGGTCGCCAATGACGGACTGGATGTTCTGCCAGGCCGCTTCGACACCCTGCTCGGGGTAGGTGTCCCGCACGAAGTCGGGCGCCTCGCCGCTATACGCCGGCACGGAGAAGCCGCCGGCGGTGGCCAGGGCCAGTGTCATGGCTGTTGTGATCAGGATGGTCTTCATTGCTGCCTCCCAGGAAACCTGTCGTTTCCAGTCAGCTCGGTGTGTGTCGATCGGTCCAGCGCCGCGATGGGTGATACCGCAAGGGCCAACGACGCCCGGGTGGGGCGACCGGCCCCCTTCACCCAGAGCTGGACAGGGTCAGGAGAACACCCGGACGTTGGAACGAGCGTGGGAACGGGGGTGGAAATGGCAAAAAAATTATCGAGCAGGGAGATGGCGATGGGCGGTGGCCTCCGCTTCCCGGGCCGCGTGTCGCGCTCGGGCGGAGAGAGGACGGGAGGCGTCGGCCCGCAGGCGCGCCAGATGAGCCAGCGCCGAGCCTCGGTCACCCGCCGCCAGGGCGACCCGGAGGAGCATGGCGTGCGCCAGGCTTCGCTCGTTCGCCTGATCCACCGCCTCGGCGGCCTGCAAGGCGGCCTCGGCCCGCTGTCGGGCAGCCTCGACCCGGCCCGCCTGCCAGTCGCTCCAGGCCGCCAGGTTCTGCACGTAGGCGATCATCCACCGGCTATCCGCCATGTCGAGCTGCGCCAGGGCCAGGTCCAGCCGGGCCACGGCCTCTCGTTCGCCGCGTTGCAGCCTGGCGAGCGCCTCGAGGGCGCGGGCGAAGGGCGCCTCGGCTCCGCCGCCCAGGGTGTCGGTGACGGCTTGCAGGGCGCGGCAGCACGCCAACGCCTCGTCCGGATCCTGCCGCTCCAGCGCGATCATGGGCAGCCGGGACAGACAGTAGCACTCCCACCAGGGCGTCCGATCACGCCTGGCGAGCACCAGCGCCTGTTCGATATGCGCCCTCGCCTGCAGCAGCTCGCCGCGGTGGTGGCTAACCAGGCCGAGGGCCAGAGGCAGTTCGCAGCCGAGTTCCCGAACGTCGAGCTGCTCGGCGAGGTGCTGGGCCTCTTCGGCGAGCTGGGCCGCCCGATCCATATCACGGCCGAGCATGCCGAGGCAGCGGGCCGTGTCGGCCACGGCCTGGACCACGGTGGCAGGCTCGGCCATGCGTCCGGCGCGTTCGGCACGCAGCGTGAGATCCAGGGCATCGCTGTAGCGGCCGCGCAGATAGAGCAGCACCCCGATCAGGTAGAGCCCGTCATGCACCTGCGTGCTCATCCCGCTCGCCCGGGCGTCCGCCACGAGGGTACGCAGCCGGTGCTCCAGATCGGGCGGCTGAAACGCCTCCATGCCGGGATGGATATAGAGCTCCAGCAGTTCGAAGGCGCGCTGCAACCGGATGTCGTCGGGCAGCGGCTCGAGATGCTCCTGGCCCTGCCGCGCCAGGGCCGCGGCCTCTTCGTAGGCGTGGATCCGCAAGGCGTGGCGCCCCGCCGCCGCACAGGCCTGGGCGGCGAGGGCGTGATCGCCCCCCTGGCCGGCATGGTAGGCCACTTCACCCGCTGAGGACGCCTCCAGGGGAGGACGGCGCGCCGGATCTCCGCCGACCTGTGCCGGGAGGAGGCGCTTTCGAGACCACAACCGCGACGGCTCGAGGCTGCGCGCCAGGCTCCTGGCGATCTGCAGGTGGATGAGACGCCGGCGGGGTTCGGACAGGGCGTGGTATGCCACCCGACGAATCAGGTCATGGGTGAACTCGTAGCGCCCCTCCTCGGTTGCGCGCAGGATGGCGCGGCGCTCCAGATCCTCCAGACCGAGCAGCAAGGTGGTGCATGGCAAATTCAGCACCGCCGCCAGTCGATCCGGATTGAGTCGCCGCCCCAGTGCCGCGGCCCAGGGCAGCAGCGTGGCCGCCTCCTGGCCAACGCCTGCCAGGCGACCGGCAATCAGACCGCCCAGGGTGCCCCCCAGCAGCGGCTGGCCGCCCCGGTGAGCGCGGGCGATCTCCAGGGCGAACAAGGGATTACCCTCGGATTCGCGGAAGACGTGGTCGCCGTCCACCTCCGGTGCCACGCTGTGGGCGACCCTCGCCGTCTCGGCGGCGGAGAGTGGCGACACCCTGAGTTCCCGCAGGGCGCCATCGCGGCGCAGCGAGTGAACCAGGCGCTGCGCCGCCGGATTGCACGCCAGCTCCCCGCCGCGAGCCGCCAGGAGGAAGGCGATCGGATAGCCGGCACAAGCATGAAGCAGATAGTGCAGCAGCGCCGTCGAGGCCTCGTCGAACCACTGCAGATCGTCCAGGATCACCACCTGGGCCGGGCCACGGCGGGCCGTGTCGATCAGCCACTGGGCGACCGCGTCGAACAGGCGGTTACGATCCCCCTCCTCTTCGATCGCGGGTCCCAGCTCGGGCAGTAGAGCGGCGAGTACCTGTCGCCGGGAGGCGGGCAGAGAGGTGGTGGGTGTCGGGAGCGAGCGCAGGGCGTCGATCCAGGGGGCGTAGGGGCGCATCGCATCCAGTTCGTATGCCCGTCCGCGCAGACCCTGGGAGCCCTCCTCACGCAATCGGGCGGCGACCTCCTGCAGGAGACGCGACTTGCCGATCCCCGGGTCGCCGCTGATGAGCAGCGGGAGGCCCTCCTCCAGGGTCTCCCGTATGCCCGCCAGCTCCCGCTGACGGCCCACCAGGGAGGAGGCAGTCGACGAGGGCACCGGCATAGGCGAGCCGGTATCGCGAGCAGGCGGGATCCGGCGCAACTGCCGAGCCAACGCGTCCAGGCGTGGCGAAGATGTCTGCCCGAGTTCGAGCTGCAGCATGCGCCGGCACTGCTCATAACGCTCCCGAGCCTCGGCGGTCCGCCCCATCGCCTGCAGCAACCTGATCAGGTCGGCGTGGGCATCCTCCCATAGGGGATCGAGCAGGAGTCGATCCCGGGCGTACGGGAGTGCGGCCTCGGGCTGGTCCTCGAGCCGTTGCACCAGCGTCTGCAGCACCCCGTCGTGCAGCTGAAGCAGGGCCTGGCGTTCCGCCACGCACCAGGCATCGAAGCGGTAGCAGTCGGGGAGATCCAGGCCCTCCAAAAACGGGCCTCGAAGCAGTTCCGCTGCAAGGCGAAGTTCCGCCGTGGCCACCTCCTGCGGGTCAGACGGGATCAGCTCGCGCACCCGCGCGACATCCAGGGCGACATTCCTGGCACAGATGCTCACATAGTCGCCCTCGGTGACCAGGCGTTGGGCGCTGTCGTCATCGAGCAGAGGGCGGATCTTGGCCAGGCACCAGCGCAGCTCCGCGCGGGGGTCGGCGGGGCCGTCCCAGAGCAGGTCGCAGAGATGGGCCCGGGCGTGGGGCTGACCCGAGGTGACCAGGTAGGCCAGCAGTGCGCAGGCCTTGCGCGAGCGTGGCAGCACGACAGGAACGCCATCCCGGAGCACCTCCGACTTCCCCAGAAGCCGGATCTCCAGCCGCGGCCCATCCGACGTCGCCATGCCGCCCGCCCCGACGATTAAGCGGACGGAGGTGCCAACCCTTCATCGGTGGGCAGGACCATCGCCCGCCAGACCTGCTCGAAGGGGTAGCCCGCCGTGCGGTACGCCATGCGCACCGACTCCGCATCCGCGGCCTGGAAGGTACAGATCATGCGGCGCCGATCATGGGAGAGATAGCTGCGCAACCACTGGACCCTGTGGTCCTGAAGGCAGGGCCCGAGACGCTCTCCCATGTGCGCCAGATCGCTATCCGACATCGGCTCGTCGAAGGTGCGCTCCATCACGAGATAGGGCATGAGACTCCCTCCCTCAGGCTATCGGCAGAATTGACGACCCCATACTACAGGTCTAGCAGAGCGACAGCAGCGCCGCCCGGTCTTCGCCACCCTGCGATGACCGCCAGGTTCGGGCGAGTTGCTACAGTGCAGGAGACGGCCTCGAAACGCCTCCGGGACACCTGGGAGGGTGCCTGACGACTCGCGGTGCCATGCCACTTGGGACGACAAGGGAGGGAGCGCTATGCCGAACATCCTTCGCGCTACCAGCCTACTGGCTGCCATGGCCCTGACGCTGGCCCTGCTGTCAGGGTGTCAGGTCGTCAGCCGGGGGCACGAGGCCATGCTGGTCCTCGGGGATCTTGCTGCGGGCAGCGATGAGAGCCGCCTCAAGCAGCGCACCGACGAGCCGGAACGCACCGATCTGCGCTACGAGGTGGACGGCCGTGAGTACGTAGCAGACCAGTACCGGCCGGACGATCCTCACCGGGGCCACCTGATCCTAATGCATGGCTTCACCCAGGAGGGCCGTCGCGATCCCCGGCTGGTGGAGTTTGCCACCACCCTCTCCCGGGCCGGCTTCACGGCCTTCGTCCCGGAACTGGAGGGTCTGCGGGACTTTTCCATCAGCAGCCGAGAGGTGGAGGCGATCGCCGATGCCATTCGCTATGTCACGCTCGAGGCGCCCGAGCCGGCAGACCACACCTCCCTGGCCGCCATCAGCTTCGCGGTGGGACCGGCGGTGATCGCCGCCATGCAGGAGGACACGGCACAGCGGGTGCGCTTCCTGATCTCCGTGGGCGGCTACTATGACCTGACCGACATGCTGCGCTACGTGACCACCGGCGACGACCGCGGCGGAGCCGGCCTGGAGGCACCGCCGCCGCAGCGGGAAGGGCGCTGGGCGGTCCTGTTGAGCCAGCTGCACTGGCTGGACGACGAGAACGACCGGGCGCTGCTGGACACCATCGCCAGGCGCAAGCTGGAGGATCGCCATGCCGACGTGGCGCCCGAGTCCCGTCAGCTGAGCGACCAGGGGGCGGCCCTCTACGAGCTGGTCACCAACGAGGACCCGGAGCGGGTGGAGGCGCTGGTCGAGGCGCTGCCGCCGCGGCTGCGCGAGGAGCTCGGCGAGCTGGACCTGTCACAACGCGACCTCGACACGCTGGCAGCGCAGCTGGTACTGATTCACGGGCCCGACGATCGGGTGATTCCGGTCAGCCACAGCCAACGCCTGCGCGACGCCCTGCCGGCGGGCCAGGCGCGCCTGTTCAAGGCCGGCGGCCTCGACCATGTGGAGATGACGCCGGGACTGCGCGATGGCTGGGGGCTGTGGCGCGCCACCTACCATGTGCTGGCGCTGGGGGAACACAACTAGGCGCTGTCCGAAACCTGGCTGCGCTCGGCGAGCAGACAGCGACGCACAGAGCGCCTACACTGCACCGCACCATTCTTGGCCTTCGATTCACAGCCGACAAAGGAGACGTCATGACACGCAAGGCGTGCAAACGCATCGATCTGGCACTGCAGGGCGGTGGATCACACGGAGCGCTGACCTGGGGCGTGCTGGACCGCTTGCTGGAAGAGGAGCGACTGGAGATCGACGCCGTCAGCGGCACCAGCGCCGGTGCGATGAATGCCGTGGTGCTCGCCGACGGACTGCACCGGGGCGGTCGTGACGGCGCCCGTAACGCCCTGCATCGCTTCTGGAAAGGGGTCAGCAATGCGGCACGCTTCTCCCCCATCCAGCGCAGCCCCTGGGACCGGCTGATGGGGAACGACAGTCTCGACCACTCGCCAAGCTACCTGTTCTTCGAAAGTCTCACGCAGCTGGTCGCTCCTGCCAAGCTCAACCCCATGGGCTTCAATCCGCTGCAGGATCTGGTCAGCGAGCTGGTCGACTTCGAGCGGGTCAACGCCTGCCGCAAGGTCAAGGTGTTCGTCACCGCCACCAATGTCCGCACCGGTCGCGCCACGATCTTTCGCCAGCCCGAGCTGACCGCCGACAGCGTGATGGCCTCGGCCTGCCTGCCGTTCATGTTCCCGGCCGTGGAGATCGATGGCGAAGCCTACTGGGACGGCGGCTACAGCGGCAATCCGGCGCTCTACCCGCTGGTCGACGATCAGGGCTGTCGCGACCTGGTGGTGGTCCAGGTCAATCCCCTGGTGCGGCGTACGCTACCCGACAGCGCCCGGGACATCGTCAACCGCGTCAACGAGATCACCTTCAACTCGAGCCTAATCAAGGAGCTGCGCAGCATTCAGCTGCTGCAGCAGCTGATCGACGCCGAGGGGCTGGAGCTGGAGGCCTACCGCGCCATGCGCCTGCACCTGATCCATGCCGAGCACGACGTCGAGGAACTCAGCGCCTCCAGCAAAATGAACGCCGAGTGGGACTTCGTTTCCCGCCTGCATGCCCAGGGACGCCGCTGGGCCGACCAGTGGCTAGCGGCCCACTTCGATGCGCTCGGCGAGCGGTCGACCTTCGACCTGAACGCAGTCTTCCAGGACACCTTTCGCCCGTGCCAGGCAGCAGCGCCTGCCAAAGACGACGAAGCCAACGCCGCCCATGGCAAACTGTCCGACAGGCATCAACCCTGAGCCCTCCCCTCCGCGAGGCGCGCCAGCAGCCCCGGTAGCGCCGCCTCCAAGTCGAGGTCGGGCAACGCCTGCTCCAGGGCGATATGGGCCTCGGGGCAAAAGCGTTGGGGATCGCCGATGGCGTCCTGGAAGGCGTTGACCACCGCCACCAGAGCCTCCGGCGTTTCCCCCACCTGCATGGCACCGTGAACCAGCATCGCCATATCCTTACCGCCCCGCACCCGCCGCCAGCGCTGGGCGGTCCCCACCAGCTTGCGCTCGACGATGCGGACGTTGAAGCGGCCGTCACAGTAGGCACCGGGGGCCGCCCCTAGATCGGCCCCCTTCACGCCCAGCGCCTCGAGCCAAGCGCACCAGGGCTCTCCAAGCCGGCGATAGCCCCACTCCAGATGAGCAGCAGAACTGCCTACCCGGCAGCGCTGCGCCAGGGCCACGTTGACCACGGCCGGACATTGCGGCACCGGGGTGCCGCCGGTGGAGCGAAACTGGATCGGCCAGCCCCGCTCGCGCAGCCCCTCCCTCGCCTCGGGAAAGCCCGACAACCGCTCATGGCGACGCGGCATCACCAGGGCACGGTCGTGAGGCGACCAGGCCAGCAGGGCGAAATCGCCCTCCCCCTGGCAGATCGACTCCAGTAGCGCTTCCTCGCGAGCCAACCCTTCTGCCACGCTGAGTCGCTGCAAGCAGCGACCGATCTCCTCGATCGACGGGGCTGCCGACATGGCATCACTCCTGATAGGGCAGTTCATGGTCGTAGGCGTCGCCGGGGAGCCCCTCGATACGCTCGCCAAGGGCATCGAGGAAGGCCGCCGCCGGCGCCCCATTGACGGCGCGGTGGTCGAAGGTCAGCGACAGGCCGATCACCTCCACGGCGCGCCAGCCGTCCGAGTCTGGCACGGCCCGAGTTTCCACACCACCGATGCCGAGGATCGCCACCTGGGGCAGGTTGAGCAGCGGCGTGAAGTGGTGCACTCGGGAGCGCCCCAGATTGGTGACGGTAAAGGTCGCGCCGGTGAGCGCCTTGACGCCGAGCCCACCGCTGCGGGCCTGTTCGGTGAGCGCTCGGCGCGCCTCGGGCAGCTCGCCCAAGCGCAGGGCCTGGGCATCGAAGAGCGCCGGGGCCACCAGCAGATCGTCGGGCAGCGGAATCGCCAGGCCCAGGTGCACCGCGGCATGCCGGGTGATGCAGTTCTCCTCGAGGGTGGCATTGAGGGCCGGGAAGTCGCCCAGGGTCTGGACAGTCAGGCGCAGCAGCAGATCCTGCAGCGAGGGCACGGCGAGCCCCCGCACCCGGCAGTGATCGCGCAGCGCCTGAAGGGCATCCAGGCGAGCGCTGGCATGATGGGTCAGCTGGGCCGACTGCTGCAGGCTCTGCAGCATCTTCGAGGCGATCATGCCACGCATGCCGCGCAGCTTGATCGGCGCCGTCTCGGCCGCCGCCCCCTCGGGGGCGGGCACTTGGGTTTCTGGAGTCTCCAGTCTCATCTCCAGCCTCCTTAGGCGTCCAGGGTGGCGATCAGGGTCCCCTTGCTCACCACCTCGTCCTCTTCCTTGACGATGCTCAGCCGGCCCGCGGCCGGCGCCTCGATCTCGTACTGGGCCTTCTCCACCATCACTTCGGCGACCAGGTCGCCCTGGGCGACCTCAGCGCCGTCGTTGACCAGCCAGGCGGTGATCACGCCTTCGGTCTCGCCCTCCCAGAGATCCGCGGGTACGGTGATATCGGTCGTCATGGGAGTCTCTCCTCAGTTGTCGGTCAGCATGTGATGGAAGGCGGCGACGATCTTGTCGGCATTGGGCAATGCCCACTGCTCCATGGTCGGCGCGAAGGGAATGGGAATGTCCGGGTAGGCCACCCGCTTGGGGGCGGCGCGCAGGCGGCAGCCCGGGTGCTCGGCGACGCTGGCGATGATCTCGCCGCTGACGCCATAGCTGTGGTAGTCCTCGTCCACCACGATCAGCCGGCCGGTCTTGGCCACCGACTCGCGGACCGTCTCGCGATCCAGCGGCACCAGGCTACGCAGGTCGATCACCTCGGCCGAGAAGCCCTCCTCTTCCAGAACCTGGGCGGCGCGCAGGCAGTGATGCACGCCGGCGCCGAGGCTGACCAGGGTCAGGTCGCTGCCTTCCCGGGTCACCGCGGCCTTGCCGATCTCCACGGTGTAGGCCTCCTCGGGCACCGCCACGGTGGCGCCCTTCTCGGTGCCCAGCCAGCCCATGCCCTGCAGCGCCTTGTGGTACATGAAGACCACCGGGTTATCGTCCCGGATCGCCGCGGTCATCAGCCCCTTGGCGTCATAGGCGTTGCTCGGCACCACCACCTTCATGCCCGGCAGGTGGGCGAAGGTGCCGTAGAGGCACTGGGAGTGCTGGCCGGCATCGGAGTAGCCGCCGCCGGTGGAGGTCATCAGCACCATGGGCACCGGGACCTTGCCGCCGGAGAAGTAGGTGTTCTTGGCCATCAGGTTGTAGATGGCGTCCATGCAGACGCCGAAGAAGTCGACGAACATCAGCTCGACGATGGGACGCATGCCGTCGGAGGCGGCCCCCACGGCGGCGCCGATAAAGGCGGTCTCGGAGATCGGCGTATCGCGGATGCGTTCCGACCCGAACTCATCGAAGAGGCCCCGGGTATTGCCGAAGACCCCGCCGAGGGGTCCTACGTCCTCGCCCATCACGAAGACCCGCGGGTCGGCGCGCATCTCCTGGGCGGTGGCCTCGGCCATGGCCCGGGCGATGGTCAGCTTGCGGCTAGAGCTCTTGGTAGTCGTGTTCATAATCGTTGCTCCCGGTTAGACGAAGACGGTTTCGAGGGCCTGCTCCGGCGGCAGGAAATCGCTCTGCTGGGCAAAGCGGATGGCCGCCTCGACCCGCTCGTGGGCCTCGGCCACCAGGTCGGCATCAGCCGCCTCGTCGAGCACCCCTGCCTCGAGCAGAGCCGCGCGGTAGCGGGGAATGGGGTCGGCAAGCCCCTCCTTCTCGCCCTTGGGCCGATAGTCCTCGCCGTCGCCCATGAAGTGGCCGGCAAGCCGGGATGTCTCGATCTCGATCAGGCTCGGCCCCTGCCCCTCCCGGGCCCGGGCGATGGCCTCACCCGCCGCGGCATAGACGCCCTCCACGTCGTTGTCGGCCACGTGATGGCCCGGCATGCCGTAGGCAGCGGCCCGCACGTCGTTGCGCGGCACGGCGGTGGCGGCCTGCTTGGCCACCGAGATCCCCCAGGCGTTGTCCTCGATAACGAAGACCACCGGCAGCTGCCATACCGCCGCCAGGTTCAGCGCCTCGTGGAAGGCTCCCTGGTTGGCCGCGCCTTCGCCGAAAAAGGCCACCGCCACCCCGGGCTTGCCCTGCATCTGGCGGGAGAGCGCCGCCCCCACCGCAGGGCCCAGACCCTCGCCGATGATCCCCGAGCAGGAGAAGTTCACCGCCGCGTCGAAGAGGTGCATATGACCGCCGCGGCCACCGGCCAGCCCGGTGGCCTTGCCGAAGATCTCGGCGACCATGGCGTGCAGGTCGACCCCCTTGGCCACGGCGATATGGTGGGGACGGTGGGTAGCGGTGACGATGTCGTCCGCCGTCAGATGGGCACAGACCCCCACGGCGCAGGGCTCCTGGCCGTTGGAGAGGTGCATCTCCCCGGGGATGGGCCCCTTGGCCATGTTGAACACCGGGCTCTTGCCCTCCATATAGAGCGCCTCGATGCGCTCCTCAAGGTAGCGGCTCAGTACCATATGGCGGTACATCCAGCGCCGCTGTTCGGCTGTCGGTTGCATGGCTATCTATCCTCTTAAAGTTCGCCGCGTGACATGCGCTCGGCCATGTAATCGGCCTGACGAATGGTCAGGGCAACGATGGTCAGGGTCGGGTTTTCCGTCCCACTGCTGGTGAATTGGCTGCCGTCGGAGATGAACAGGTTGGCGATATCGTGGGACTGGCCCCACTGATTGACGACACCATCCTGGGCATTGGCATGCATGCGATTGGTGCCCATGTTGTGGCTGGCCGGATAGGGCGGAAGATCATTCACATGGTGCGCACCGATGGCCGAAAACAGCTCCCTGGACATCCGGTAGGCGTGGTTGCGCATGCGCGTATCGTTGTCGTGATCCACCTTGTGCACCACCGGTACCGGCAAGCCATATTGATCCTTTTCCGAGGGGTGCAGGGTGATGCGATTGGTCTCCAGGGCGAGGTCTTCCCCGCAGATCCAGAACCCCGCCATCCGGCTGTAGTTCTCCATGGACTGGGCGAACTGGCGTCCCCAGCCATTGGCTGCCCCCGGATCCAGGAATGCCGCCATAAAGGGCAACCCCAGGTGCAGCGCCTCCAGTTCGTAGCCACCGACATGACCGCGGACGGGTCGTTACCCTCCCACTCCGTGACGATGCCGGGCACCACGGTGCTGCGCTCCATGTGCACTGGGTGGTCGAACTCCGCGTAGGAGCCACCCGTCACATGGGTCATGTAGTTCTTGCCCACCTGACCCGAGGAGTTGGCCAGCCCATCGGGAAACAGGCTGGAAGCGGAGTTGAGCAGGAGACGCGGAGACTCGATGGAGTTGGCCGCCACGGCGACGATGCGCGCCCTCTGGAACCGCTCCATCCCATCGGCGTCGACATAGAGCACACCGGTCGCCTTGCCGTGCCGGTCATGCTCGATCTTGAGGGCCATGCAGTTGGGCCTGACCTCCACGTTTCCGGTGGCTTCGGCCTTGGGAATTTCCGCGTACATGGTCGACCACTTGGCGCCGAAGCGGCAGCCCTGCATGCAGAAGCCGGTGACCTGACAGGGCGCCCGCCCGTCGAATGGCACGGTATTGATTGCCAGGTGTGCCTGCTCGCAGCGGGCGCCGATCTTGTTGGCACCGGCTTCGATGACCTGATAGTGGGTGCTCTTGCCATGAAAGGGCATCCCGGTGGCTTCGGTGCCGCATACCCCCATCTTTTTTTCTGCCAAGGCATAGTAGGGTTCGAGGTCCTGCAGCGATAGCGGCCAGTCCTCCACGTTGGCACCGGCGATGGCGCCGTTGAGCGTTTTCATCTTGAACTCGTGCTCCTGAAAACGCATGGCGACACCGGCCCAGTGGATGGTGGAGCCACCGACCCCCTTGACGATCCAGGCGGGCAGGTTGGGAAAGTCCTCGGCCAGACGCGACGGCCCCACCAGATTGCGCTGGTCCAGCCAGCTGATCTTGTTGAACATCCCCCATTCGTCGTTTTCGATATCTTCCATGGTGAAGCGCTTGCCGGCTTCGAGCACCACCGAACGGATGCCCTTTTGCGCCAGCTCATTGGCCAGGGTGCCACCGCCGGCGCCGGAGCCGATGATCACCACGAGGCTGTCGTCATTCAGATCGAATTGCCTACTCATACACTTGTGCCCCTCTGTTGTTATCGCGGCCTTGTTATCGTTGCGTCGTTATCGGGCCATGGACGGCGACTCATCGTTACCCACGCCCGATCACAGCCAGTCCGGCGTGGCGTCGAAGCCGCGGTGGAGATAGCCCCCCTGCTCCCAGGAGGAACCTCCATAGCCGAATTCGGGCCACAAGGCAGGATTGTTGTAGAGCCCCATCATCAGGCTCCCCTTGACCTTGGCGAAGAACGCCGTGTGCTGGATCTGCTGCAATAGCGCTTCGCGTTCGGCATCATCCCTGACCCCGGAATAGTCGCTGCCGTGGGCAGCACGGGCATGGCGATCCAGGTCGTCGAGCCCTCTGGCGACCAGCTCCCGGTGCTCTTCCAACAGTGGCTCAAGCGGCTCCAGGTAATAGCGATCCGCAATCGCTTCGTGGGGGTAGATATCCCGCCCCATCCGCAGCAGACGTTGGGCCAGGTCGGGCTCGGCCAGGGCCCAGCGCGGCAACAGGCCGGTGGCACCCAGTGCCAGGGTTCCGGCGGTCAGGGCGCCGGTGAGGGTAAGGAAGCGGCGACGGCTCAGCGTCGCTCGAGGGGAAGCGGTCATGGCATGACTCCTCATCTTATTATTCGCAGGCCCGCCGAGGCGATGGCCACACTCATGCCATGGCAGCTTCCGTGCCAACCTGAGGAAGATGAGAATCAAGCCACTGATAGAAAAGAGAAAAACGGATCGATATCGACCCTGCGACAAGGGCCTGAACGGCATGGAGTGTGACAGCGGGCCGGACACTTCGTGACAGCGCCGTTTACAGGCAACGTTACAGTTGTAAAGGGGGCGACCAAGGTCGTATCTCGATCGTCTGAACAGCGACTTACCTTGACACCATGACAATCACAACGACCGAGACCGGCAGAGGCACGCCATGACCGCCAGCCTGAGCCAACGCCAGCACGTCGAGACCATCCTCGAGTCCTTGAATCGCCCCGGGCCCCAGGGAGAAAGCGCCATCATCGAGCGCTCCTGGAGGCGCTGTATCGACCGCTATGGCCTCGATCCGGCCCGACCCACCCCGGCCCGCTACGTCCCCGGCGCCACCCTGCGCGAGCATCAGGACCAGGCCGATGACCTGCTCCAGGTGGCCCGCGCCGGGGTCGAGCAGCTCTATCGCCAGGTGGCCCCCCTGGGGTATGTGGTGCTGCTCACCGACGCTCGCGGCATCGCAGTGCAGTTCCTCGGCGCCAAGGCCGACCAGCGCGAACACCAGCGCACCGGTCTCTACCTGGGTGCCGACTGGAGCGAATCCCATGCCGGTACCTGCGCCGTAGGCACCTGCATCCACGAACGCAGCGCGCTGACCTGCCACCATAGCGATCACTTCAGCGCCCACCATATTCGCCTGACCTGCACGGCGGCGCCGATCTTCGACCCCCATGGCCGACTGCTGGCAGTTCTCGATATCTCCGCCTACCAGTCCCCGGCCACCAAGGACTCCCAGACTTTTGCCCTGCAACTGGTGAAGTACACCGCCAAGATGATCGAGGACGCCTATTTTCTGCAGCGCTACAGTGACCACGCCATCGTCTGCCTGGACCGCTCCCGGGAGTTCGTGCAGATCAATCGCCGCTACCTGCTGGCCATCGAGGAGGATGGCAGCCTGGTGGCGGCCAATACGGCGGGACGCAAGCTGCTGCGTCATCACGAACTGCCACTGCCCGAGGCGAGTGGAGCACGCCCCTTCAAGGCCTGGAATATTCAGGACCTGCTCGTTGCCCAGGTGGACGAAGTGCTGGCCATTCCCCAGCACAGCGACGACCGCGTTCAGGCGTTCCATACCCGACGCCACCGGGAGATCCACTTCGCCACCCTGATCGAGCCGCCGCGACACGCGCCCGGGGCCACCACCTCGGCCCGCGACACAAGCTTGGCGCCCCTGGAAGCCTTAGCCGACGATGACCCCAGCATGCGCGACACCCTGACTCGAGCGGCCCGGCTGCGCAACGAGCCGATCAACATCCTGATCATCGGCGAGACGGGCACCGGCAAAGAGCGCATGGCCCGAGCCCTGCACGAATCCAGTCAACGCCACGACCAGCCCTTTGTGGCCATCAACTGCGCGGCGATGCCGGAGTCGCTGATCGAGAGTGAGCTGTTCGGCCATGAGCCCGGCAGCTTCACCGGCGCCCGCAGCAAGGGCATGAAGGGCCTGATCACCCAGGCCGACGGCGGCACCCTGTTTCTCGACGAGATCGGCGACATGCCCCTGCAGCTGCAGACTCGCCTTCTGCGGGTCCTCGCCGAGCAAGAAGTGCTACCCATCGGCGCCAGCCGCCCCATCAAGGTGGACCTGCGGGTCGTCGCCGCCACCCACCGGGACCTGCGCGAACTGATCGCCGCCAGACGCTTCCGCGAGGACCTCTTCTACCGCCTGAATGGTGCCAGCCTGCGCCTGCCGCCCTTGCGCGAACGGGCCGACAAGGGCTACCTGATCCGCCGGATCTTCGCCGAGCTCAACCACGAACGCGGCGGCCGGGCAAGGCTGCGCGGCGATGCCATGAGCGCCCTGCTCGCCTACGCCTGGCCAGGCAATATCCGCGAGCTGCACAACGCCCTACGCTATGCCCTGGCCACCGGCGACGGCGAGGAGGTGGTGGTCGGCGACCTGCCGGAGGAGTGCCTGCACGGCCAGTTCGCCCACCCGGCGGCCGGCCGCCCCGCCGCCACCGGCATCGAGACGGCACCGACCGACCAGGGCCTGTCCACTCCGCGCCCACTGGAGCAGGACCTGCTCTACCGGGCGCTATGCCGGCAACAGTGGAATATCAGCGCCGTGGCTCGGGAGCTGGGACTGTCGCGCCCCACCATCTACCGGCGCATGAAACGCCTGGGTATCGTGCCGCCCAATCAGCAACCGCCGGGCTGAACCCAGGCCCGGGACTCCTCACGCCTCACCCTCTACCGGCGTATGAAACGCCTGGGTATCGTGCCGCCTAACCAGCAGAACCCGCGAATGCCGGGCTGAACCACCCTCGCTCAGGCCGGCTCGGCAATGGGCCGCCCCACGCTGAGTGACTCGATCAGCTCGGCGGGGAAGTCGCGGAAGGCGGCGTCCGCCTGGACACCCAGGCCATCGAGGATCCGGGTAAAGAAGGCCCGCGCCGCCACCACGGCGACGATATCGAAGATCTCGTCGTCGCCGAGGCCGTGCCCCCGCAGGGTGGCAATATCCTCGGCAGTCACCGCCTGGGCCCGGCAGGCCACCTTGGCGGCGAAGGCCATCATGGCCCGCTCCGCCTCGCTCAGGACCGCCGCCTCGCCCCTCGCCACCGCCAGGGCCGCCGTCCTGCCCAGCAGTCCCGACAGCGCCTGGGCATGGGCCAGGGCGCAGTAGGTATTGCCCAGGGCCCGGGCGGCGGCCAGGGTCACCAGCTCGAAGCGGCGTGGCGCCATCGGCCGGCGAATGGTCGCCTGCAGGGCCGCCCAGCTCGCCATCACCTCGGGGCGATGGCTGAACGCCCGGGCGTAGTTGGGTAGATAGCCGAAGTGGGCCGCCTGGCGCCGGTACAGTTCGCGGACCTCGCCCTCGGCCTGCTCCGGTGGAATGGTATCAATGAAGCTCATGACTCGCTCTCCTGTGGAGGGTGAGGATGGGCCGGCCCGAGGCCGCCTCGCGACCGGCATGGGGGAAGACGCCGCCTAGGCCGTCGCGGCGCGAGGGTGCAGCCAGCGGGGCAAGAGCTCGTCGGGGTCGAACGCGACCTCGGGATCGACACGGATGCCGCACGCCGCCAGGCGCTCGCCCAGTGAGCCATCCCGCCAGGCCACGAACAGCTCGCTGCAGCCGCCGAGCCACTGCCCGCCGATGGCGATCTGGGGAATGGTGGCGGCCCCGGTGCGCCGGGCCAAGACCGGTCGCACTCGTACCCCCAGGTCGTCGTTCTGACAGCCCGGCCCATCGAGCTCGACGCTCAGGTAGGGGACGCCGAGCCGGTCGAAGAGCTTGCGCGCCGCCCAGCAGAACTCGCACCAGGCCAGGGCGAACATCACCACCCGTGCCCGAGCCAGGGTGTCGTCGACGAAGCGCTCGGCCTCGGCATCCAGGGTCGCCACGGGCTCGGCCACCGGCGCCGGCACGGCCGCGGGGCGATCGAAGCGATAGCCCGGGGTGGAGCGCGACAGGGCCAGCTCCTCCTCGTTCATCTCCTCCTCGATGCCGGCGAAGAGCGGCGTGGACTGATAGCGCTCGCCGGTGTCGGGCAGCATGCAGACCACATGGCTGCCGGGGGGCGCGCGGCGCGCCACCGCCAGGGCCGCGGCCAGGGTGGCGCCGCCGGAGATGCCGGCGAAGATCCCCTCCTTGCGGGCCAGGTCGCGGGCCAGGCGCAGCGCCTGGGTCCCGGCCACCGGCACCACCTCGTCCACCAGGCCGGCCGTCACGGCCTGCTCGGTCAGCGGCGAGATGAAGTCGGGGCTCCAGCCCTGCATCAGATGGGGACGAAAGCCGGGATGGCTGAGCGTGCGGCCCCCGTCGCCGCGTGGCTGGGCAACGCCGCTGCCCAGCAGCGGCGCATTGTCCGGCTCGGCCACCACGATCCGCGTCGTCGGGTCGGCCGCCTTCAGCGCCCGAGCCACGCCCTGCAGGGTGCCGCCGGTGCCGAAGCCGGTCACCCAGGCATGCAGGGGCTCGCCCTCGAGGTCATCGAGGATCTCCCGGGCCGTGGTGCGTTGATGCACCTCGGCGTTGGCCGGGTTCTCGAACTGGCGACACAGGAAGTAGCCGTGGGTCTCGGCCAGCTCCATCGCCTTGGCCAGCATGCCGCTGCCCTTCTCGGCAGCCGGGGTGAGCACCACCCGGGCGCCGAGGAAGCGCAGCAGCCGGCGCCGCTCCAGGCTGAAGTTCTCGGCCATGGTTACCACCAGGGGGTACCCCTTGCGGGCACACACCATGGCCAGGCCGATGCCGGTATTGCCGCTGGTGGCCTCGATCACCGTCTGGCCGGGGCGCAGCGCGCCGCTGCGCTCGGCGGCCTCGATCACCGCCAGCGCCATGCGGTCCTTCACCGAGCCCATGGGATTGAAGGCCTCCACCTTCACGTGAACGTTGACGTCCGGCGGCGCGAGCCGGGCGAGGCGCACCAATGGGGTGCGGCCGATGGTATCCAGGATGCTGGCGTAGCGGGTCATGATGGCACTCCTCGTCGGGGTCATGACCAGAGCCTGATTCCCGGCCGGGGAAGCGGGCGTGGTAGCCAGCGTGGTTTTCCGCGCCCCAGGCGTGGAAATCATCACCGAGTGCAACGGCTCGACGGGCTATACTGCAAGGGGACCCCATCAGGGGCTGACGACCATGGCGCTGACCCTCAACCTGCTCGGCGAGCTCGAAGTGATTCGGGACGGGCAGGTATTGGCGCTGCCCCCCTCGAAGAAGACCCGCGCCCTGCTCGCCTATCTCGCACGGCACCCCCGCCCCTGCAGCCGCGAGCACCTCTGCGATCTGCTCTGGGAGCTGCCCGACGACCCTCGGGGCTCGCTGCGCTGGAGCCTCTCCAAGCTGCGCCGCCTGGTGGATGATCCAGCGCGCCCGCGCCTCAGGGCCGACCGCCTGAACGTCGCCCTGGAGACGGCAGAGATCGATATCGACGCCGCCCGGCTGCACGCCCTCCATGCCCGGGGCCTGGCGCAGGTGGACACCGCCGAGCTGGAGGCCGTTGCCGCCCACTATCGCGGCCCCTTCCTTGAAGGCTTGGAGCTGGACAACTTCCACGACTTCCACGGCTGGTGCCTGGCCGAGCGGGAGGCGGCCATGCGCGCCCAGCTGGCGCTGCTGGCGGCCCTGGTCGAGCGTCTGGCCGACACGCCGGAGCGCGCCCTGCCCCAGGCCCATGCCTGGGTGCGGCTCGCCCCCTTCGACGAGACGGCCCGGGCCCGCCTGGTCCGGCTGCTGCTGGCCCTGCATCGGCCGAAGGAGGCCGAGCAGCAGCTGCAGCTGGGCATGCGCCTGATCCGCGAGGCGGGGCTGCCGCTCGGCGGCGAGCTGCTGCGCGCCTGGCGGGCGCCCCGCGATGCCCCCGCGCCACCGGCCGCGGCGGCCTCGGGCGTGGGGTCGGATCAGGAGGGCGCCGCGCTCCCGGAGGGCGACACCCTGGAGGTGCTGCGCTGGGCGGCGCTGCTCGCCCCTCGCCTCGACCCGGCGACCCTTGGCCGGGTCGCGGGGCTCGATACCAACCGCCTCGGCGCTGCCCTGGAGGTGGCCGAGCGCCAGGGGTGGCTGACCAGCAGCGAGGCGGGGCTGCGCTTCCCCCGCCCCGAGCTCGCCCGGGAACTCGACGAGTCCATCTCCCCCGCGCGGCGCCGGGCGATGCACCGACGCCTCGCCGAATGGCTGGCCGAGTCGCCCCTCTACGACCTGGAGCGCGCAGCCGACCTGGCCCACCATGCCCAGGCCAGCGGCGACCCCGAACTCGCCGCCCGGGCGATGATCACCGCCGGCCGGCTCTGCCTGCGCCTCTTCGCCAACCAGCAGGCCCAGGGCTTCGCCCAGCGGGGCCTGGCGCTGGCCGACGAGGTCGCCGGCACCAAGGGCGTCTGCCTGGCCCTGGAGCTCCACGATATCCTCTACAGCGCCGCGCCCCTGGCCGACTGGGAGGCCGGCGCCGGCGAGGTGGTGGCCCTGGCCGAACGGGCCCTGGAGCACGGCGCCCTGGCCCATGCCCGGCTCGGCTACCAGCTGGCCAGCCATATCCGCTGGGCCCACGGGCAGTGGTCGGGGGCCCACGAGGAGACCCTGCAGGCCGAGCGGGTGACCCGCTGCGCCGACGACCGCGAGCAGGTCATCGCCATGGCCGAGACGGCCCGCTGCCTGGCGATGCTGGAGCGCGACCTGGACCAGGCCGCGGCGATGCTGGCCCAGGCCCGCGACCTGGCCATCCAGCGCCATCTCCATCACCCCGCCATTCCCCTGGCCGAAGGGCTGCTCTGCCTCCACGCCGACCGCTTCGACGTGGCCGAGGCGCACTTCAAGGACGCCCGCACCCTGTGCAAGGCCACGGGCGACCGCCTGGGCGAGTTCCAGGCCCAGGAGTCCCTGCTGCTGCTCGACCTGGAGCGCGACGACTACCCCCGGGCCCGGGAGCGCTGCGGCGAGCTCTGCGCCCTCGGCGAGCGCCTGCGCGACGGCAGCGAGGCGCCCTTCGCCGCCGCCGCCGAGGCGCTGTGCCGCTACGCTCTGGAGGATGACGCCGGCCCCTTCGCCGTCGCCCTGGTGTCGCTGCGCCACGCCGATGCCCGTCACCGCCTGGCGGTGCTGCTGCTCCAGGCGGCGCGCCTCGACCTGGCCCGAGGGCGCCTCGAGACGGCCGCCGCCCGTGCCGCCGAGGCCCTCGAGCATGCCCGGGTCCTGGAGCGCCCCACCGAGCAGCTGCTGGCCCTGGCGCTGCTGGCCGAGGCGGCTCATCGGGCCGGTGATCCGGATGCCCGGCACCGGCACGCCGAGGCGGCCGAGACACTGGCCCGGGGGCCGGTGGCCGGCTGGGCACGGCGCCGCTACCGGACGCTGCACGATGCCCCGGCCGCGGAGGACGAGGCATGATCGACGTCTTCCTGGAGCGGCACTTCCCCCTGCCCATCGACTCCCCACTGGTGCGCTCCCTGACCCTCGCCGCCCTGGGCTGCTTCGACCGGCACCGGGTCGCCTGGCAGGGGAGCCTGCTGGCCCGGGACGGCCGCCGCCTGCTCTGCCACTTCCGGGCCCCGGACCTGGAATCGGCGCGCCTCGGCCTGCGTCGGGCCGGGGCGGATGTCGGCTCGCTGTGGGCCGGCACCCTGCACGATGCCCCCGGCCTCGAGCCCGCGGATCTGGCAGGGGCCAATGTGGTGGTGGAGCGCCGCTTCGCCGCCCCGGTCAGCGTCGCGGCGATCCAGGCCCTGGAGGATGCCGGCGCCGCCTGCCTGCACCATCATCGAGTGCGCTTCCTGCGCACCCTCTGCGCCGCGGATCGCCGGTGCATGCACTGCCTCTACCGCGCCCCGGACGCCGAGTCGGTGCGCCTGGCCCAGCACCAGGCCGGCATGCCGGTGACGCGGATCTGGGCCTGCCGACGCATCGTGCCGCCCGCTCCCACGCCCGCGCCCTGAAATACCACGGCCTCTCCCACGCTGGGTCCCACGTGGTCCGTCCAGGCTCGTAGCTGACCACCCAAGACTGGTCACACAACGACAACCAAGGAGAGACCCCATGCAGACCGCTACCCCCACCATCGACCAGATCATCGACAACGGCGTCAACGTCACCGCCCTGCTGGACGCCCGCCAGGCCCTGGCCCAGGCCCCCGAGGCCGCCCGCTTCACCTGGCGCGCCCACTGCGACTGGGTCCGCGGTACCCATAGCCGGACAATGGTGGAGAGCTATCACGGCCTCTGCGAAGAGCAGCGTCACAAGAACCGATTCACCTTCGAGGTGGATCACCCCGAGGTGTTCGCCGCCCAGGACCATGGCCCCACCCCGGTCGAGTACGTGCTGGTCGGCCTGGCCGGCTGTCTCACCGCCGGGATCGCCGCCGTGGCCCAGAATCGTGGCATCCAGCTGCGCTCGGTCAAGGCCCGCGTCGAGGGCAGCATGGACATCCAGGGCATCCTGGGCATGGACCCCGAGGTGCGCAACGGCTTCGACGACGTCCGGGTGATCTACGAGATCGATGCCGATGCCAGCCGCACGGAGATCGAGGCGCTGGTCGCCCAGTCCCAGAAGCGTTCGGCGGTCTACGACCTGCTCACCAATCCCACCCAGGTCCGGGTGGAGGTGGCATGATCGCCGGGCGTTCACGCCCGCCGCATCGCCCGGCCCGCGCCGTGACCGTCCTGGTCATCGGCGCGGGACACGCCGGGCTCGCCATGGGCCACCACCTGGCGCGGCGCGGCATCGACCATGCGATCCTGGAGCGCGGCGAGGTGGCCCACGCCTGGCGACACCAGCGCTGGGACTCGCTGCACCTGCTCACTCCCAACTGGGAGTGCCGGCTCCCCGGGCAGGCCTACGCGGGCCCCGATCCCGACGGCTACCTGAGCATGCCGGCGCTGATCGCCTTCCTCGACGGCTATGCCCGGCGGCTCGCCTCGCCAATCCACACCGGCACCCGGGTGACGGCGGTGCAGGCCACGGACGACGGCTACCGGGTGGAGACCGACCGCGGAGCCTGGCGCTGCCGGGCGCTGGTGATGGCCACCGGCGCCTGCCAGGTGCCAGTGGTGCCCGCCCTGGCCGAGGCCCTGCCGCCCTGGATCGAGAGCCTCTCCGCGCTAGCCTATCGCCGCCCGGACCGACTCCCGCCGGGCGGCGTGCTGGTGGTGGGCGCCTCGGCCAGCGGCGTGCAGCTGGCCGACGAGCTCCAGCGCAGCGGCCGGCCGGTGACCCTGGCGGTGGGCGAGCACCTGCGCCTGCCGCGCCGCTACCGCGGTCGCGATATCGAGTGGTGGCTGGATGCCGCCGGCCTGCTCGACCAGCGTTTCGACGAGGTGGAGGACATCCAGCGGGCGCGGCGTACCCCCTCGCCCCAGCTGGTGGGCGGCCCTGCGCCCCGCGACCTGGACCTCAACGCCCTGAGCGCGAACGGTATACGCCTGGTGGGCCGCCTGGCGGGGATGGCCGGCAGCCGGCTGCAGTTCGCCGGCTCCCTGGCCATGCACTGCACCTCGGCGGACCTCAAGCTGGGACGGCTGCTCGACAACCTGGACGCCTGGGCGCTGGCCCACGGCTGGCACGACGGCCTGCCCGCCCCCGAGCGCCCGGCGCCCACCCGGCTGCCGGCGCGGCCCTGCCTGGGCCTCGACCTGGCCGCCGGCGAGATCAAGACGGTGCTCTGGGCCACCGGCTTCCGGCCTGACTTCTCCTGGCTGCGGGTCCCGGTGTTCGACGCCAGGGGGCGCCTGAAGCACCACGGCGGAATCGTCGCAGCCCCGGGGCTCTACGTCCTGGGCCTGCCCTTCCTGCGCCGACGCAAGTCGGCCAGCCTCTACGGCGCCGATGACGACGCCCGCGAGCTCAGCGGCCATCTGGCCGCCTGGCTGGCCAGCCACCGCAGGCGGGTCCCTCACCGCCTGAGCGCCGGACTCGGCACTTGACCGAGCCCAGCCACTATACTGGCTGAGACACCCCTCCCGGCCCGGCGGGCACCGCCGGGCCGGGAGGGAAATGTTCTACAACCAGTGCCGGCGCCGAAACCACCACACCATCGCGAAGGTGACCAGGATCATCAGCCCCCACACCATGGGGTAGCCCCAGTACCAGTGAAGCTCCGGCATGGCAAAGGGGCTCTCCGGATGAGCGAAGTTCATACCGTAGACCCCAGCGATAAAGGTCAGGGGCAAGAATATCGTAGCGACCAACGTCAAAGTGCGCATGCTCTCATTGAGCCGGTGGCTCATGCTGGAGAGATAGATATCGAGCAGGCTGGCGGTCATGTCCCGGTAGCTTTCCACCAGGTCCATGACCTGAACCGTGTGGTCGTAGACATCGCGCATCCCCAACCGGGTGTCGCGCGTGAAGAGATCATCATGATCGCGTAGCAGTTGATTGATCACTTCTCGAGTCGGCCACAGATGACGGCGTAGCAGGATCAACTCGCGCTTCAGGCCATGTAGCCGCTCCAGAGCGGTACTGCCGGGATGATCGAGGATCTCGCTTTCCAGGTCCTCGATGCGCTCTCCGATGCCGTCCAGCACCGGGAAAGCATGGTCCACGGCAGCGTCCAGCAGGCTATAGAGCAGCTCATCGGGTGTGCCCAGCGCGCGACCGCCGCGCTCCTGAAGACGGCGTCGAACCACGCCAAAGGGATCATGGTCTTCGGCCATGACGCTGACCACGAGATTGGCCCCCAGGAACAGCACCAGCTGATGCAGCATCAGCTGACCGTCCTCGCGCTCTGCCGGAACTCCGAGGATGACCACCAGGCCGTCATCGAAGCGCTCGAGCTTGGGACGCTGCCCACCGTTGAGGATATCCTCCTGCACCAGTGGATGCAGTCCCAGTCGCTCACCGAGCCGTGACAGCTCATCCGCGGTCGGCATGCCCTGCACATGCAGCCAGTGCAGCGGCCCATCGGGGTCGGCCAGCGGGGTCAGATCGGCCGTTATCTCAAGCACGGCCCCCCAGCACCCGCGATCACGACGCGCAAGGAAGAACCGCGCCGGCGTCCGCTGTGCCTGCTGCGCGAATGACAGCTCACGCAGCGTTCCCGGGGCCGTGCCGGCGGGGTGATAGTGCTTGCGAAACAGTCGCGTCATGGTTGGGCCCCCTGTATCAGCAAAGCTGTCAGCCTCGAGGCTCGCATGCCAAACCAGTGGACATAGTGGCACATCGCTATCGTTTCGCGAATAGCACAGTTAACCTTGTCTGACCCAGGATGGCAGCGTGGACGCTGCGCCAAAGCCGCCGAGAGCCACATGCCCGACAACGCCTTTGCCACTGCTCTCCAGCTCGTCGTGAACCTCGACCCGGCGCTGCGGGAGATCGTCAGCCTGTCGCTGCGAGTCTCGCTCAGTGCCGTACTACTCGCCGCGGCGCTGGCCCTGCCGCTGGGTGCCGCCCTGGCGCTTTGGCGATTTCCTGGGCGCGGAGCAGTGGTGGTGGTGCTCAACTCCCTGATGGGGCTGCCGCCGGTGGTGGCGGGACTGGCCGTTTACCTGCTGCTCTCCCGCGCCGGCCCACTGGGCCAGCTCGGCCTGCTGTTCACGCCCACCGCCATGGTGATCGCTCAGGCAATGCTGATCCTCCCGATCATCGCCGCCCTGACCCGCCAGCAGATCGAGGAGCTGCACGCCGAGTACCGCGAGCAGCTCCACTCCCTCGGCGTCTCCCGGCCGCGCATGATTCCCACCCTGCTGTGGGACGCCCGCTTCGGTCTGCTGACAGTGGTGTTGGCCGGCTTTGGCCGCGCCAGTGCCGAGGTCGGCGCGGTGATGATGGTAGGCGGCAATATCGAGGGCGTGACGCGGGTGATGACCACCGCCATCGTGCTCGAGACCGGCAAGGGCAATCTGGCCCTGGCGCTGGGTCTCGGCCTGGTGCTGCTGGTGCTGGTGACCCTGATCAATGGCGCGGCCTACGTGCTGGGCGAAACCGCCAGGAGGCGACTGGGATGATCAGCCCGCTCCTCTTTGAAGGCGTGAGTCTCCGCCACCGCGGCCAGCCGCTCTTGCACCCCTTCGATCTGCACCTGAGCGGCTGTCGCCGCAGCCTGGTGATGGGCCCCAACGGTGCCGGCAAGAGCCTGCTGCTGCGTCTTGCCCACGGTCTGATTGCCCCCAGCGCTGGACGCGTGCGCTGGCAGGGGCCAGCGCCTCGCCAAGCCATGGTCTTCCAGCGCCCGGTGTTGCTGAGGCGCTCGGCGCTGGACAACCTCACCTATGCCCTGGCCGTGACCGGCACGCCACAGCGAAAGCGCCGGGCGCTGGCCGGCGAGGCCCTGGCTCACTTTGGCCTGGAGCACCTGGCGCAGCGCCCGGCGCGGGTGCTCTCCGGGGGCGAGCAGCAGCGCCTGACCCTGGCCCGCGCCTGGTTGCTCGAGCCCGAAGTGCTCTTTCTCGACGAACCCACCTCGGCGCTGGACCCGGCCTCGATGCGCGCCGTCGAGAAAGCGGTGCTCGACTTTCATGCACGCGGTACCCGCATCCTGATGACCACCCACGATCTCAACCAGGCCAAACGCCTGGCGGATGAGATCATCCTGCTCCACGAGGGGCGCCTCATCGAGCACAGCGGCGTGGAGCGCTTTTTCAATGCGCCGACCTCCCCGACCGCCCGCACTTTCCTGAACGGCGACCTGGTCTGGTAGCTCGGCCCACTCGACGGAGGAGCACAGCGTCATGCACAAGACGAGCGTCCGCCTGGCCGCTGCCGGCCTGATGGGGCTATCGCTCTACGCCACCGCGGCAGACGTCGGCCATATCACCCTCGCCTCCACCACCTCCACCGAAAATTCGGGGCTCTTCGCGCATCTGCTGCCACGATTTCATGCGGCCACCGGCATCGAAGTGCGTGTCGTGGCCGTGGGTACCGGCCAGGCCTTCGAGATCGCCCGGCGCGGCGATGCCGACGCCCTGCTGGTCCACGATACCGCAGGCGAGGCGCAGTTCATCTCCGAGGGTTACGGCAGCGAGCGTGCCGACATCATGTATAACGATTTCGTGTTGCTCGGCCCCGCCGAGGATCCTGCTGCCATCGCCGACGCCGACACGGCGGCCGAGGCGCTAGCACGCATCGCATCAGCCGAGGCCCCCTTCGCCTCCCGAGGCGACGACAGCGGCACCCATCGCGCCGAGCGGCGACTCTGGCAGGCCGGCGGCATGGAGCCCAGTGGCCCCTGGTACCGACAGCTCGGCAGCGGCATGGGGCCAACGCTCAATACCGCCGCCGCCATGGACGCCTACGTGTTGAGCGACCGCGCCACCTGGGCCGCCTTCGCCAATCGCCAGAACCTGGTGCTGCTATTCGAGGGCGATGAAGCGCTATTCAACCCGTACGGCAGCGTCGTTATCGACGCCGAGCGCCACCCGCATCTCAAGCATGACCTGGCGGCCCGGTGGCACGCCTGGCTGCGCTCCGAAGCCGGCCAGCAAGCCATCACCGAGTTTCAGGTCAAAGGCGAACCACTGTTTTTTCCTGCAGTCGAATGACGCCATCTCCTACAGCGGCAATCCGGCGCTCTACCCGCTGGTCGACGATCAGGGCTGTCGCGACCTGGTGGTGGTCCAGGTCAATCCTCTGGTGCGCCGTACGTACACTGCCCGACAGCTCCCGGGACATCGTCAACCGGGCCAACGAGATCACCTTCAACTCGAGCCTGCTCAAGGAGCTACGCAGCATTCAGCTGCCGCAGCAGCTGATCGACGCCGAAGGGCTGGAACTGGAGGCCTACCCCGCCATGCGGCTAGACCTGATCCATGCCGAGCACTGCAGGGAGACCCAGAACAATCGGAGAAGGCCGTGAGGCCTCCCCCGGGGTTTCCTACCCACTGTTAGAACAGCGATTAAAACCTCCATTCAAAGCTGGCGCGGGCGCTGTGGTCTTCGGCGCCGTCGCCGAATTGGCCACCGTAGCCGACGCTGATAGCGGCGTTGTCGCTGATGTCCACCTGCACGCCGGCTTCCGCCACGGCGCTGTCTTCGGCCATGGGGGTTCCACTGATGGTGAAGGTGTCGCCGCTGTCGAAGCGCTGTTCACGTTCGAAGGTGGTGTCGCTCAGGGCGTGTTGCCAGCCGATGCTGCCGTAGACGCTGACCTGGGAGTCGCCGGCGTCGAAGCTGGCTTCCGGGCGCACGCCCAGTGTGGTGACGGTTGTGTTGTAGCTTTCGCTGCGGCTATTGAGCACGGCGCTGCCACCGTCTTCATTCACGCCGGCGGCCCGCTGGTGGATCTGGGCGACCTGCGCGAAGGGTTCCACACTCATGGCGCCCACTTCGATGGGAGCGGCGATCTCGGCGTAGCCGTGAAGGGTATGGGCACGGTAGTCGTCTTCCAGGCGCTGGCTGCTATTGCCGAGGCTGACGTGACGGCTGCTGTCGATCTCGTGGTGGGTGTAGAAGGCACCACCGCGTAGCTCGACACGCTGGCCGCTGCCATGGACGCTCAGCGGTGTGCTGGCGTAGGCGCCGAGATGGAAGCTGTCGACATCGGCATTGCCGCGGCCGTCCTGGGCACTGATATCGCTGCGGGTCATGCCGGTCATCAGCCCGCCGCGGAGGTTGGCGCTCAGGTCGGTATCCAAGCCGACGAATACCCCGGCGACATTGCGCTTGGCACCGGCGGCGTTGCCGTCGCCATCCTGCTCGCCCCACACGCCTAGCGCACGGGTCCAGTAGGTGATGCCGTTGTGCTCAGCCTGCTGGTCCATCAGTGCCTGCTTGCGACCGCCCCGGCGCAGGCGATCATGGGTGGCATCGCGGGCCAGGCGGCTGTCGCTGATCAGTACACCGGGCAGTGTGGCGTGCAGTTCGCCGGAGAGTTGACCCATCGCTGCGATGGCCTGTGCCTCACTCATGTTCAATACATGGTCGTAGACCTCGTGCCCCGCCGCCAGGGTAAAGGCCGCATCGGCGGTGGCGATCTGATTGGCCGTCATCCCTGGCAGCGCAAAGCTGTCGATGGGCGCGGGCTCCGGCTCAGGTTCGGGCTCCGGTTGAGGTTCAGGTTCGGGCTCCGGTTGAGGCTCGGGTTCGGGCTCCGGCTCCGGCTCCGGTTGAGGCTCCGGTTGAGGCTCGGGTTCGGGCTCCGGTTCGGGCTCCGGTTGAGGCTCGGGCTCGGGTTCCTCGGTGGCTAGGGTGCTTGTGACGGCCAAGGCATCACCGTCCTGCGCAAACGTAAAGTTCAGGAATGCGAAATCATTCTGCAGGTCGTTATTCAGCGCCTGCTCATCTTCGATCGTCAGGCTGCTGGCATCGATAAAGGTGTATTGGGCGTTATCCGCGAAGTTGGTGCCGCTGCCGTCTTCAGGCGTCAGGTGCACGATGGCTCCAGCTTCGATCAGGGCATTGCCGCTGACCTGCACCAGATCATTGTTGACGCCAGCGATGGTGCCGCCATCGCTCATTTCCACCAACAGGGTGCCGCCCGTTGCCAGTGTCCAGTCGCCGTCTACCGTCAGCGTACCGATGGAGTTACCCGGCGAGAGCGTACCGCCCGATTGGATGGTGGTGGTACCCACGGTACCGGAGCCACCGAGGATGGCGCCGTTTTCAATGATCAGCGAGCCACCCAGCGCACCGTTCCCGTCCGCGTCGCCGACAAGCAATGTGCCGCCCGAGACCGTGGTCGCGCCCCCAAAGCTCGAACTGTCACCAGTGAGCAGCACCGCGCCGCGGCCAGCAAAGCTGAAGGCGCCATTTCCCGAGAGGATGCCGTCATAATGGGCATCGTCCGCGTCGTTTGCCTGGTCGAAAACCACCGTACCGTCATTGGCGATGTTGCCGGAAATCGAATGCACATTGCCGACCAGCGTGCCGGACTGGACAAGGGTATTCCCATAATCATTGTTGCCGGTCAGCTCCAGCGTACCCTCTCCCGTCATCACCAGGTTGCCAGAACCGGATATGCCGCCATCAAGCCGGAGAACGGTGGCATCGACGACGTCGAACCGGCCATTGTCGTTCAAGATGATCACCCGGCTGCTGTCAATATCTGCCATGGTTGCCAATGTGCCGCCATTGAACGTCAGGGTGCCATTGGCATGACCAAGATTGGCATCATTCGAGATATTCAGCGTGCCCCAGTGCAATGTGGTGCCGCCAGCATAGGTGTTGTCGTTCGACAACGATAACGTGCCGTCGCCATCCAGCGTGATGCCGCCGCTGCCCGCGATTACCCCCGACTGGGTCACGCTGTCGCCGTCGGCCACCGACAGTATGAGTTCATCGTTGAGCGTCATGGTATGGCCGATATCCAGCCCATTGTCATAGGCCAGTGTCCCACCATTGATGGTCAGCGTGCCGGTGCCGAGCGCATCGTCGTGACCCAGCACAAGCGTCCCGGCGTTCAGCGCCGTGCCGCCGGTGAAGGTGTTGTTGCCTGTCAGGGTCAATGTGCCGTTGCCGTCCAGTATGACACCCCCGCTGCCCGAGATCGCGCCGGATTGGGTGGCGCTGTCGCCATCCACCACGTTCAAGGTCAAATCGTCGTTGAGCGCGATGGTATTGGCGATATCCAGCCCGTCGCCATAGCTGAGCGCGCCGCCATTGACCGTTACGGCGCCGGTGCCGAGCGCGTTGTTGTGACCGAGCGCAAGTGTCCCGGAATTCAGCACCGTGCCGCCGGTAAAGCCACTATCGCCTAACAGCGCCAGCGTGCCGTCGCCCTCCAGTGTGATGCTGCCGTCTTCGAAGATCGCGCCGGATTGGGTCGCGCTGTCGCCATCGGCCAGCGACAGGGTCAGGTCATCGTTGAGTGCGATGGCATTGGCGATAGCCACCCCGTCGCCATAGGCGAGTGTCCCGCCATTGGCGTGCAGCACGCCGATGCCCAGCGCATTGTCGTGACCGAGCGCAAGCGTCCCCGCGTTCAGTATCGTGCCGCCGGTGAAGGTGTTGTAGGCCGTCAGCGACACGGTCCCCGGGCCATCAAACCCGATCATGCCGCTGCCCGAGATTACCCCCGACTGGGTCGCGCTGTCGCCATCAGCCACCGACAGGTTCAGAGCGCCATCAAGCGTGATGGCATTGCCGATGTCCAGCCCATCACCATAGGCGAGTGTCCCACCATTGGCGGTCAGTGCACCGGTGCCAAGCGCGGCGTCGTGACTGAGCGCGATCGTTCCGGCGTTCAGCACCGTGCCGCCGTCATAGCTGTTGTCGCCCGACAGCGCCAACGTGCCGCCGCCCTCCTTGATGAGCCCAGACCCGGACGTACCGGCAACCGTATCGGCGATGGTCGCCGTCTGGCCGGCCGTCACCTCATAGATCAGATCCATACCCATCAGGAAAAAGCTGTCACCCGCCGCATCGCCGGTGGAACCGCCCCCGCTGCCGCCCGAGCCCGCGACGGTGCTGTTGCCGGCAGAGCCGCCATCGATGACGCGGATTGAACCGCCGTCGCGGACGAAGATCGCCCCGCCAAATCCCGACCCGCCATTGCCGCCCCGTGGAGGGTTGACGCCGGCGGCGCCGCCAAAGCCGCCATCGCCGCCGCCAAAGCCGCCGCTGCCGCCGCTGCCGCCACCAGAAACGCCAAAGCCGCCGCCGCCACCGCCGCCACCGAAGCCGCCATCGCTGCCATCACCGCCGGTCGCGGTGCCGCCATCACTGCCGCCCGCGCCACCACCGCCGCCATCAAGTCCACCACCACCGCCGCCGGAGTAGCCATTATTGGCACCGCCTCCGCTCCCACCCCTGGCCTCGTTATCGGCGAGGTCAACCGAATCCAGCACCAGATTGGCCTCGCTCTCGACAAAGACCCCACCACCCAGACCGGCGCCGCCGCCGCCGCCGCCATTGCCCGAGGCACCATCACCGCCGGTCGACGCGCCGTCCCGGATGGTCAGGCCACGCAGTGTCACATCGACGGCGTCGCTGCCATTGCCAACGCGAAAGACCCGATGCTGGCCATCACCGCTGATGGTCACGCCGCTAGAGCCGGAACCATTAATTGCCACATCGAAATCAAGAGCAGGCAATTCAGACCCCAGAACGATATCGCCGGAAACACCGGGGCCAAACTCTATCGTATGAGGGCCGGCACCATCGGCGGCGGCATCGGCGATGGCCTGTCTTAGCGACCCCGCGCCGGAGTCATTGGTATTGTTCACGGTAAACACGGCCGCATGGGCGGACATACTGGAGGCCAGGCCAAGCATCAAGGCAAGCGCCGATCCGGCCAACACCCCCACACCCCAAGCAGGCTCACGCATACTGCGAGGTGCAGCCATGCTCGATGATGGGCGCGCCCCCGATACCCGGGGGCGACCGCCCTTACCACAAGAACGAGCAGTTTCCGCCACTGCTTGCCAGGTGCCGGTGGAGTGGTTGAAAAGGGTACGATAGACATGATTCATGGTGTGGTTCCCTGGCTCTTCTCCATTGCCATCAGGCGATGGGTGAACTACGTCTCTTGAGTTTGTCGTTCTGACGTCACGTAATGTAGACATGGTGATCAGGCAAGCAAGCCGATGGCCCTTGTTGCATTGACCGCCCGGATGCGTATAGAAACGCCGCGCTTTTCGAGTCGACCACAGAAGACGGTGTAGCAGGACCAACTCACGCTTCAGGCCGTGTAGCTGCTCCAGAGCGGTACTGCCGGGATAATCGAGGGTCTCGCTTTCCAGGTCCTCGATTCGCTCTCCAATGCCGTCCAGCACCGGGAATCCGCTGGGTGCTGCCCTGTCACTCTCGCCGACGAATGCAATCCCCGCGATGATCCACCGATCAAACCATCTATCTGTATTACTGCAAGTAACTGTGCCTTAATGGGCATGAAAGTGGAATGGATGCCTGGAGGATAGCGTTGCACTCTCGACCGTCACTGTGGGGCCTGATACCCGGGCTTGCGCTCGTCTATCTGCTGGTGGGCATCGTCGTCAGTCACTCCGGACTGCATACCCAGATCATTCCGTTCTGGCTCCCCGCCGGGGTCGCCCTGGCGGCGGGGCGGCACTTCGGCTACCGCATCCTGCCGGGGGCGGGCCTGGGCAGCCTGATCTTCAACCTGGGCATGCCCACGCAGTGGAGCTTCGCCCTGACCCCGGCGCTCTGGCAGTCGGCCCTGCTGATTGCCATCGGCGTGACCCTGCAGGCGGCAGTGGGCACCTACCTGCTGAAGCGCCTCGGCGAGCCGATCTCGATCGGTGGCGAGCTTAAACTCGCACGCTTCATTTTCCTGGTGGGCTTTGGCAGCAGCCTGATCAGCGCCAGCATCGGCGTCACCAGCCTGTGGGGGCTGACCCAGCCGGCAGGCGGCATGAGTCTGGCCCACGACTGGCTGACCTGGTGGCTGGGCGACAGCTTCGGCATCATCCTGATGACACCGCTGTGCCTGGCCCTGCTGACGCCGGCCCACCAGCGCCGCAATCCGAACCTGCATAGGCGCCTGGTGATGCTGCTGGCCGGCGGGCTTGGCGCCATTCTGATCACCAACCAGGCATATCTCTTTCATCTCGAGCGCCAGCTGGCCAGCGGCTTCCAGCGGGATGTGGAAATCCTGCAGGCCAACGTCAATCGCCTCTATCAGCAGAACCTGGCCGATCTTAGCCGCCTCGAGCGCGAATTCACCCAGCAGCAGGGCATGACACCCGAGGCCTTCCGCGACGTCACAGACGATATTTTCACCGACAATCCGGCGGTGCTCGCCTACTCCTGGGACCTGATCGTCGCCGCCGAGGAGCGAGAGGCGTTCGAGGCACACACCCAGGCGCTGCTGGACTGGCCGGCGTTCGAGGTCTACGGCGAATCGCCCGAGCCCGATGATCCACTGGTCGTGGTCCAGTACGTGGAACCGTTCACCGAGAATATCGCGGCGCTGGGCTTCAACCTGCTCTCCGAGCCCGACCGACGCCGCTGGGTCCTCAAGGCCCAGGAAACCGGCCGACCGGTGGGCACCGAGATCCTCAACCTTACCCAGGCCCCCGACGAGCCAGGCGCCCTGATCCTGCAGCCGGTCTACCTCAACCCCGACGCCGAGGATGGCGATCTGCTCAGCCGCGACAAGCAGTTGGTCGGCTTCATGGCCGGGGTCTTCACCATCCAGCGCATGGTCAAGGCGGCCATCGCCCAGAGCGAACTGGAGCATGTCACCCTGACTCTCAGGGATGACGATGAGGTCTTCTATCGGTATCCGTCGTCGAACAGCGGTGACGCCACCGAGTTCTATCGCGGCAGCTTCGCCTTCGATTTTGCCCAGCAGCCCTGGCAGGTAGAGATAAGCGGCGGCCACGCCTATCGCGCCGCTAGCTCCCAGAACAGCTCGCTGGAGTTCCAGCTGCTGCTGGTGCTGGTTGGGGCCCTGGCCTCCAGCGTCATCCTCGGCATGTACAGCCGTGAGGACAGCCTGGCCAGCCGCGTTGCGGAACAGACACGCTCGCTGCGCTTCCAGGCCGAGCACGATCCCTTGACCGAGCTGCCCAATCGGCTGCGGCTCGAGCAGCAGATGACAGCGCTGCTGGAGCGGCCCGACCCGCCGCCCTTCGCGCTGCTGTTCATGGACCTGGACCGCTTCAAGCTGATCAATGACAGCCTGGGCCACACCACCGGCGACCAGCTGCTGATCGAGCTGACCCGGCGCTGGCAGGCCACCCTCCCAGCCGGGTGCGAGCTCTATCGCCTGGGCGGAGATGAATTCGTGCTGCTGCAGCAGCTGACGCCAGACACGGTGCCCGAAGCGACCGCCGAGCGCCTGCTGGCCGAGACCCGCAAGGCCATCCGCGTGGATGGCCTGCACCTGCAGATCACCGCCAGCGTGGGGCTGGCCCTCTGCCCTCTGCATGGCGTCGAGCACCAGACGCTGCTGCGTAACGCCGACACCGCGCTGCACGGCGCCAAGGCCCTGGGAAAGAACCGGGTGCTGCGCTACCAGCACAGCCAGACGGACGCCACCCAGCAGCACTTTTCCCTGGAACAGGACCTGCGCCTGGCCGTCGGCACCCATCAGTTGCTGCTGCATTTTCAGGCCCAGTACTCCCTGAAGGACAAGACGCTGGACGGGGTCGAGGCCCTGTTGCGCTGGGAGCATCCGCAACGCGGCATGGTCTCTCCCGGAGCGTTCATCCCGCTCGCCGAAGAGACCCAGCTGATTGTGCCGATCGGCTGGCAGGTGATCGAGATGACCTGCCGACAGATCGCCGCCTGGGACGCGGTAGCCCAGCCCGTTCCCTGTGTGGCCGTGAATATCTCTCCCCTGCAGCTGCTGCAGTCGGATTTCGTCGACTGCCTGAACCGCCTGGTGGACGCTGCCGGCGTGTCTCGGCACCGTCTGGAGTTGGAGATCACCGAGACCCTGCTGCATCTCGACCCGGACTTCGCCTTCCAGCAGCTCAAGGCCCTGCGACGCGCCGGCTATCGCCTGGCCCTGGACGACTTCGGCACCGGCTACTCATCGTTCAATCGACTCAAGAAGATGCCGCTGGACCGCATCAAGATCGATCGCTGCTTCGTCAAGGACATCGGCCGCAACCCCAAGGATGAAGCGATCATCCGCAGCATCATCGATCTGGGGCACCGGCTGGACATGAGCGTACTCGCCGAGGGTGTGGAAACCTGGGAGCAGTTCAACTACCTCGCCGCCGCTGGCTGCGACAGCATGCAGGGCTTCCTGCTGGCCAGGCCTACCGCCTCCCCCACCCTCTCGAGCCGCTATCAGGAGGAGCACGTGCTGCCCGGCGACTCGATCGAGTGAGCGAGGCTAGCTCAGGGAAGCCGCTCCAGCCCCGCCAGCAGCGCACCCAGCTCATTGCAGAGGAACCGCGCCTCCACGCACTCCGCCAGGTGCCCTTCGGCGAAGCGCAGAAAACCCAGCGCCGCATGGGAGAGGCGCCGGTCCCTGCGCACAATGAACTGCCAGTGGCTCTCGATGGGCAGCCCCTCCACCGGCAGGATCACCAGGTCGGAGTGCTCCGGCGGCAGCACATGCTCCGAGAGCACCGCGAGTCCCATACCCGACGCCACGCCCACGCGAATGGCCTCGTTGCTGGCCATCTGCAGGGTCGGCCCCAGGGACAGCCCCTGCTCCTGCAGCCAGCTCTCGAAGAGCATGCGAGTGGCCGAGCCCGGCTCGCGAAGCAAGAAACGCTCCTCCAGCAGCTCGCTCATCGCCACTCGCTCACGCTCAGCCAGCGGATGCCCCCGGGGCACCACGACCACCAGCGGATTACGCAGGAAACGCCCGGCCAGGGCGTGGGCCAGCGACGGCGGATGGCTGAAGACGTAGAGGTCGTCGTCCTGGCGCTCGAAGCGCGTCAGCATCTGGCGTCGGTTGCCGATATGCAGCGTCACATCGACATTGGGGAAGGCTTGGCTGTACGGCCCCAGCAGCCGGGGCAGCACGTACTGCGCCGTGTTGACCAAGGCGATGCTGAAACGGCCCCGCTCTCCGCCGCGCAGCGCTTCGAGATAATCCTGATAGTCACCGAAGCGCCCCAGTACCTCGCGGCTTGCGCGATAGAGCTCCCGCCCTGCCTCAGTGGGGGCCAGGCGACCCTGGCGCGTTATCAGCAGCGGCTCACCCACTGCCTCGGCCAGGCGCTTGAGCTGCTGGGACACGGTGGGCTGGGTCAGGTGAAGCTGCCTAGCCGCCTCGCTAACGGATCCACTGCGCACCACCACCACATAGACCTGAAGTAGGCGAAACGTCAGGTGGCGAATGTTCATCGGAGGCCTCCTGCCGACCACCTTATATAGATAAAAAGCTATGCTTCATCGCTATAGTTGTTATTTGTATCAATATATGGATTTGCTCACAATCGCCGCCGCCTCTCCTCCCCAACCAACGAGATGAGCCCATGCCCGATATCGTGGTGATGTTTTTCCTGCTCGGCCTGCTCGCCGGCGTCGTCAAGTCCGACCTGAATATCCCCAAGGCCGCCTACGACACCTTGAGCCTGCTGCTGATGCTGACCATCGGCCTCAAGGGGGGCATGGCCCTATACGGCAACCTGCGCTGGTCGCTGATTCCCGAGCTGGCCGCCGTGGCCGCCCTCGGCGCCCTGATCCCGCTGGCCCTGATGCCCATCCTGCGCCGGCTTACACGCCTCTCTCCCGCCGACAGCGCGAGTATCGCGGCCCACTACGGCTCGGTCAGCGCCGGTACCTTCGCCGTGGCGCTGGCGTTCGCAGAGAGCCGCGCCCTGCCGATCGGCGCCGAGGTGACACTCTACCTGGTGATGATGGAGCTACCGGCGATCATGGTGGCCATCGCCCTCTACCGGCGTCATGCCGGCAAGGAGGCAGGCGAAGCGCTCCAGGGCATCTGGCACGAAACCCTGACCAACCGTGGCGTCATCCTGCTGGCCGGTGGCGCGGTGATCGGTGCCATGTACGGTCCCCGGGAAGGTGCCGCCGTCACCGAGTTGTTCATGGGCGCTTTCCATGCGGTGCTCGCCCTGTTCCTGCTCCAGATGGGCCTCACCGCAGCGGAAACCCTGCGCCCCATTCCCTGGTACCACTGGCGCCTGCTCACCTTCGCCCTGGTGGCCCCGTTCTTCCTGGCCATGGCCGGCCTCGGTGTTGGCCTGATGCTGGGCCTGCCCATGGGCTCGCTGATGATACTCACGGCACTCGCCGCCAGCGCCTCGTATATCGCTGCACCGGCGGCCATGCGAACGGCGATACCCCAGGCCAACATCGGCCTGGCCATGCTGGCGGCGCTGGGCTTCACCTTCCCACTCAACGTGCTGTTAGGCATCCCCATCTACTACCAGCTGGCTCTGTGGCTGGGTAGCTGAACGCAACCCAGGACGCCACCGCCCCCAGGCGGTGGCGTCTTGCGTTGGGCTGAACCACGCTTGGGGTAAATCACCGCCTTCGACATTCGTCGGAGCCACCAAAACCTGCACTTTACGTTAACGTCAACCTCGCCTAGGCTTGGACCATCGTCAACAGAGTGCGGCACTTTGCGCCCACTTCGGCCCGACGGCCAACCACCTGACAGCACGACAAGGGAGCCCCCCATGCACACGCCCTACAAGCCCCTCGACTTCGGATTCGATGACGAACTCAACATGCTGCGCGATCAGGTCAACGCCTTCGCCCGCGACGAGATCGCGCCGCGCGCCGCTGAGATCGACGAGAAGAACGAGTTCCCCAACGACCTGTGGCAGAAGTTCGGCGACATGGGCCTGCTCGGCATCACCGTGCCCGACGAGGATGGCGGCAGCGGCATGGGCTACCTCGCCCACTGCATCGCCATGGAAGAGATCTCCCGGGCCAGCGCCTCGGTGGGCCTCTCCTACGGCGCCCACTCCAACCTCTGCGTCAACCAGCTCAAGATCAACGCCAACCCCGAGCAGAAGGCCAAGTACCTGCCCAAGCTGATGAGCGGCGAGCACGTGGGAGCGCTGGCCATGTCCGAGCCGGGCGCCGGTTCCGACGTGGTCTCCATGAAGCTGCGTGCCCGCAAGGAGGGTGACAAGTACATCCTCAACGGCAACAAGATGTGGATCACCAACGGCCCCGACGCCGATGTCCTGGTGGTCTACGCCAAGACCGACCCGGATGCCGGCTCCAAGGGCATCACCGCCTTCATCATTGAGAAGGGCATGGCCGGCTTCTCCACCGCCCAGAAGCTCGACAAGCTGGGCATGCGCGGCTCCAACACCTGCGAGCTGGTGTTCGAGGACTGCGAGGTACCGGCCGAGAACGTGCTGGGTGAGGAAGGCAAGGGCGTGCGCGTGCTGATGAGCGGCCTGGACTACGAGCGCACCGTGCTGGCCGCCGGCCCCATCGGCATCATGCAGGCCGCCATGGATATCGTGGTGCCCTACGTCCACGAGCGTAAGCAGTTCAACCAGTCCATCGGCGAGTTCCAACTGGTGCAGGGCAAGATCGCCGACATGTACTCCACCCTGAACGCCTGCCGCGCCTATCTCTATGCGGTGGCATCGGCCTGCGACCGCGGCCAGACCTCCCGCAAGGACGCCGCCGGCGTGATCCTCTACTGCGCCGAGAAGGCCACCCAGGTGGCGCTGGACGCCATCCAGCTGTTGGGCGGCAACGGCTACATCAACGAGTACCCCACCGGGCGGCTGCTGCGCGACGCCAAGCTCTACGAGATCGGCGCCGGCACCAGCGAGATTCGCCGCATGCTGATCGGCCGCGAGATCTTCAACGAGTCCAAGTAAGGGGAGCCGGCAATGGCGATTCTGAACACCCAGATCAATCCGCGCAGCGACGGTTTCCAGGCCAACGATAAGGCCATGCGCCACGAGGTCATGAAGCTGCGCGAGCTGACCGCGGCCATCGCTCAGGGCGGTGGCGAAAAGGCCCGGACCCGACACGAGTCCCGCGGCAAGCTGTTCGTGCGCGACCGCATCGACCACCTGATCGATGAGGGCTCGCCTTTCCTCGAATTCTCGGCGCTGGCCGCCCATGAAGTCTACGATGGCCCGGTTCCCGCAGCCAGCGTGGTCACGGGCATCGGTCGCGTCTCGGGCGTCGAGTGCGTCATCGTCGCCAACGACGCCACGGTCAAAGGCGGCACCTACTTCCCGCTCACCGTGAAGAAGCACATTCGCGCCCAGGAAATCGCCCGCAAGCACCGCCTGCCGTGCATCTACCTGGTCGACTCCGGCGGCGCCCACCTGCCCAGCCAGGATGAGGTCTTCCCGGACCGCGACCACTTCGGCCGCATCTTCTACAACCAGGCCACCCTGTCCGCCGAAGGCATCCCGCAGATCGCCGTGGTGATGGGCTCCTGCACCGCCGGCGGCGCCTATGTACCGGCCATGGCCGACGAATCCATCATCGTCAAGCAGCAGGGCACCATCTTCCTGGGCGGCCCGCCCCTGGTGAAGGCCGCCACCGGCGAGACCATCAGCGCCGAGGATCTGGGCGGCGCCGACGTCCACTGCAAGCTCAGCGGCGTGGCCGACCACTACGCCGAGAACGATGCCCACGCCCTGCAGCTGGCCCGCGCCTGCGTGTCCCGGCTCAACTGGCAGAAGCGCGGCGAGCTCAAGATGCAGGCGCCCAAGCCGCCGCGGCTGGACCCAAGCGAGCTCTACGGCATCGTCGGCACCGACCTCAAGAAGCCCTACGACGTGCGCGAGGTGATCGGACGCATCGTCGACGACTCCGACTTCGACGAGTTCAAGCGCTACTACGGTGACACCCTGGTCACCGGCTTTGCGCATATCCACGGCTACCCGGTGGGCATCGTCGCCAACAACGGCGTGCTGTTCTCCGAGTCCGCGGTGAAGGGCGCGCACTTCATCGAGCTGTGTGCGCAGAGGAAAATACCTTTGATTTTCCTCCAAAATATTACCGGCTTTATGGTGGGCTCCAAGTACGAGCATGAGGGCATCGCCAAGCACGGTGCCAAGCTGGTCACCGCCGTGGCCTGCGCCAAGGTACCCAAGTTCACCGTGCTGATCGGCGGCAGCTTCGGCGCCGGCAACTACGGCATGTGCGGTCGCGCCTACGACCCCAACCTGCTCTTCATGTGGCCCAACGCCCGGATCTCGGTGATGGGCGGTGAACAGGCCGCCGGGGTGCTGGCCCAGGTCAAGCGCGAACAGTATGAGCGCGACGGCCGCGAGTGGTCACCGGAGGACGAGGAAGCCTTCAAGAAGCCCACTCGCGAGCAGTACGAGCATCAGGGCCACCCCTACTACGCCAGCGCTCGACTGTGGGATGACGGGGTCATCGACCCGGCCCAGACCCGCGACGTGCTGGGGCTGTCGCTGGCCGCCGCCATGAATGCGGAAGTTCAGGAAACGAAGTTCGGCGTATTCCGGATGTGAGGCTGCTATGACACAGACATATTCCGAACTGCAGATCGACGAGCGCGGCGTCGCCTGGCTGACGCTGAACCGTCCCGAGGTCCACAACGCCTTCGACGACAGCCTGATCGCCGAGCTCAACGTCCACCTGGAGCGGCTGCACGTGGCCGCCGGCCACGGCGAGGTACGCGTGGTGGTGCTGGGCTCCGAGGGCAAGAGCTTCTCCGCCGGCGCCGATCTGGGCTGGATGAAGCGCATGGTGGAGTACGACTTCGACGGCAACCTCGCCGACTCGCGCAAGCTCTCCGCCCTGATGCACGGCCTGGACACCCTGCCCTGCCCCACGGTCTGTCGCGTGCAGGGCGCCGCCTTCGGTGGCGCCGTGGGCCTGGCCGCCTGCTGCGACATCGTGATCGCCTCCGAGAAGGCCAAGTTCTGCCTCTCCGAGGTGAAGATCGGTCTCTCGCCGGCGGTGATCAGCCCCTACGTGCAGCGTGCCCTGGGGGAGCGCCAGATGCGCCGCTTCGCGCTCTCCGCCGAGGTCATGGATTCGGCCACCGCCCTGGCGCTGGGCCTGGCCCACCAGGTGGTCGGCCCCGACGACCTGGACGAGGCCGTGAACGCCATGCTCGACACCCTGCTGGGCGGCTCGCCCCAGGCCCAGCGTGCCACCAAGGCGCTGCTGACCGAAGTGGCTCGGGAGCCCGACAGTAAGGCGACGCGCGAGCACACCTGCCGCGTGATCAGCGAACTGCGCGTTAGCGCCGAGGGCCAGGAGGGCCTGTCCAGCTTCTTCGAGAAGCGCCGCCCCGCCTGGAACCAGCCCGACGACGACAACACGACTTCCGCCACGGAGCGACGCTCATGAGCCGACCCACTACCTTCGACACCCTGCTGGTCGCCAACCGCGGCGAAATCGCCTGCCGCGTGATGCGCACGGCCCGCGCCATGGGCTTGCGTACCGTGGCGGTCTACTCCGACGCCGATGCCAACGCCCGTCATGTGCGCGAAGCCGACGAGGCCGTGCGCCTGGGCCCCGCGGCGGCCCGCGAGAGCTATCTCAAGGTCGAGGCGGTGGTGGAAGCCGCCAAGCGCACCGGCGCCGGCGCCATCCACCCAGGCTACGGCTTCCTCTCCGAGAACGGCCCCTTCGTCGAGGCACTGGACGCCGCCGGCATCACCTTCGTCGGCCCGCCTGCCTCGGCGATCGCTGCCATGGGCGACAAGTCCGCCGCCAAGGCTCGCATGGCCAACGCTGGCGTACCGCTGGTGCCGGGCTACCACGGTGACGACCAGGACGACGGCCTGCTGCGTCGCGAGGCCGATGCGATCGGCTACCCGGTGCTGCTCAAGGCCAGCGCCGGCGGCGGCGGCAAGGGCATGCGCGTGGTCGAATCCAGCGGCGACTTCCAGGCCGCCCTGGACGGCTGCCGGCGCGAGTCCCAGGCCGCCTTCGGCGACACCCGGATGCTGATCGAGAAGTACCTGACCCAGCCGCGTCACGTCGAGGTTCAGGTCTTCTGCGATAGCCACGGCAACGGCGTCTACCTGTTCGAGCGCGACTGCTCCGTGCAGCGCCGCCATCAGAAGGTGCTCGAGGAAGCACCCGCGCCGGGCATGACCCCCGAACTGCGCCGTGAAATGGGCGAGGCCGCGGTGCGCGCCGCCAAGGAGATCGGCTACGTGGGGGCCGGTACGGTGGAATTCCTGCTCGACGCCGACGGCTCCTTCTACTTCATGGAGATGAACACCCGCCTGCAGGTGGAGCACCCGGTTACCGAGATGATCACCGGCCAGGACCTGGTCGAGTGGCAGCTGCGGGTAGCCATGGGCGAAACGCTGCCCTGCTCCCAGGACGAGCTGACCATCACCGGCCACAGCTTCGAGGCGCGGCTCTACGCCGAGGACCCCGAGCAGGACTTCCTGCCCGCCACCGGCACCCTCAGCCAGTTCGCCATGGACCTCAAGGGCGCCGGCCTCGACCCCGAGCGAGTTCGCCTGGACAGCGGCGTGGAAACCGGCGACGCCGTCTCCATGCACTACGACCCGATGCTGGCCAAGCTGATCGTGCACGGCGACGACCGCACCCAGGCGCTGGCCACCCTCAACCGCGCCCTGGCGGCGCTCGACGTGCAGGGCGTGGTCACCAACCGCGCCTTCCTGCAGCGCCTGGCCACCCACCCCGGCTTCAAGAACGCCGAGCTGGATACCCGCTTCATCGAGCGCAACGAGGCCACGCTGTTCGCCCCGCGCCGCTACCGCATCGAGGAGTACGCCGGCGCCGCGCTGATCGGCCTCAACCAGCTCTCCCGCGAGTGCGAGAGCGACTCCCCCTGGGACCGCCACGACGGCTTCCGCCTCAACGCGCCCCACGCCATCCGCATCGCCCTGTGCGACCCGGACCACGCCCAGGACGCCGACGACTCCGAGGCAGTGGTGGTAGTGGAAGGCACCCGCGAGACCGACGCCGACCCCTGGCAGCTGACCATCGGCGGCGAGACCTTGACTGCTCGCCTGCAGCACCTGGCCGGTGACGCCGTGGCAGTGACCCTTAACGGCCACCGCCGTCGCCTGCAGGCGCGCCGCGACGGCAACATCGTCGTCATGGTCGACCCCGCCGGCGAGACCCGACTGTTCTGGCGGCGCATCGACGCCATCGACCACGGCCACCACGAGGCCGAATCCACCCTCACCGCCCCCATGCACGGCACCGTGGTGGCGCTGCTGGTGGAAGCCGGCCAGAAAGTGGAGAAAGGCATGCCGCTGATGGTCATGGAAGCCATGAAGATGGAGCACACCATGTCCGCCCCCGCCGACGGCCACGTGGAGTGCTTCCACTTCGCCGCCGGCGACACCGTCGGCCAGGGCGACGTGCTGCTCGAATTCGCCGCCGAGGAGTAAGCAAGCGGTAGGGGCGCCGTACCGGGCGCCCCGAGTTCCCGTCGAGACAGGAGGCCGCAGGCATCCCGAAACGACCGCTGTAGGAGCGCTGCTTCGCATCGCGACTGGAGGCCGCAGGCCTCCCCAATCAACGGCCACTGCTGGAGACACCACCATGGCTTTTCCCCAACACGTGCGCCTGGTCGAGGTCGGCCCCCGCGACGGGCTGCAGAACGAGCCCGAACCGATTCGCACCGAAACCAAGCTCGAACTGATCGACCGCCTGGGGGCGGCCGGCCTCGCCTACATCGAGGCGGCCAGCTTTGTCTCCCCCAAGTGGGTACCGCAGATGGCCGACCACCGCGAGGTGATGACCGGCCTCAGCCGCCGCAACGGTGTCACCTACGCTGCCCTCACCCCCAACCTCAAGGGGCTCGAAGGAGCGCTGGAGTGCGGCGTCGAGGAAGTGGCGGTCTTCGGGGCGGCCTCCGAGGCCTTCTCGCAGAAGAACATCAACTGCTCCGTGGCCGAATCCCTGGAGCGCTTCGCCCCGGTGCTGGAGCGTGCCAAGCAGGCCAAGGTCCGCGTGCGCGGCTACGTCTCCTGCGTGCTCGGCTGCCCCTACGAGGGCGAGATCACCCCCGCCAAGGTGGCCGAGGTAAGCAAGGCGCTCTATGACATGGGCTGCTACGAGGTGTCGCTCGGTGACACCATCGGCGTGGGCACCCCGCTCAAGGCGAAGCGCATGCTCGAAGCGGTGAGCCGGGACGTTCCCATGGAGAGACTCGCCGCCCACTTCCACGACACCTACGGCCAGGCACTCGCCAACCTCTACGCCGTGCTGGAAGAGGGCATCGTGGTCGTCGACAGCTCCGTGGCCGGCCTCGGCGGCTGTCCCTACGCCAAGGGCGCCTCGGGCAACGTGGCCAGCGAAGACGTGGTCTATCTGCTGGATGGCCTGGGCATCGAGACCGGCATCGACCTCGACGCCCTGGCCGCCACCGGCAGCTGGATCACCCAGACCATCGGGCGGCCGAACCGGTCGAAGGTGGGTGTTGCCCTGGCCAGCCGTTGACAGATCGGGGATCGGCGCCCTGCCCTTTCAAGTGACTACTGTCCTTGCCCCCGGCATTTCGCTCATGCCGGGGCTTTTACGGTAGATGCCACCGAAAAGCCCTTGAGCCAGTGAGTGACTCGGGAGCATGTGTCAGATGAACACCATCACCGTACATTCTGGGTGCAACGTCCGTGTTGCACTTTATTGGTTGAATCCAGGCTTAAAGCTTGTTACTCAGATGAGGGGAATAAATAATATAGCTCCTCAAGGTTGTTCTCATGAATAATTCGCTCCAACGAGTAACCTTCAGGATTAGTGTAATAAATGTCTGCGCCATGTTCAATTAAAACTTTTGCGCCATCAATATTTCCAGCAAGCGCTGCAATTAACAGAGGAGTGTTGTATGGTGCATCATCATCAACACTGACATTAGGACTGAACTGATTCGACAGCAGATACTCTAGCTCAGTTAACATAAAATCTCGTCTTGCCACCTCGAACAGCAACTCACCTTCAGCGTGCTTTCTCTTGCTTTCAGGGACTGATTGCAGCACATCCAGAATCATATCCATACTATTTCCCTTTATCAAAAGAATATCAAAAAATCCATACCCTTTTGAGCTTGCAATAGTAAAGTCAGCTCCATGTTCCAGCAGCACTCCCATACCTTCCACGTTATCTACAACAGCAGACATCAAAAGGGGGGTTGACTCGAAGTTTTCAACAACACACTCCTTCAACTCCACATTAGGATTGGCCCCGGCCTCAAGAAGCATTGATACCACCTCATTGTGGAAATTTCTAGTCGCCACGAATAATGGAGTAACGCCCTCAAAATTTGCCGCATTAAGGTTTGCGCCAGCCGATATCAACTCGCCAATCAGCCTCAAATCATTTATCTCTGCTGCAACTAACAAAAGGCTATAGCCACAGGTATTTTGCGTATCAGGATATCCCCCTTTCAAAAACTCAAATGCTTCAGTATTATCTTGAGTCTCTATAAGATCGGTGAGCATTGTTTCAAACTCAGTGTGATCCGCCTCATCTACATTGCAAACGCACTGAGCCTTTGCATGTCCTGAAGTAGCAGCAAGAAATAATACTGCCAATGCAATCATCTTCATATTATCCTTCCCCCACCTCAATTAATCCCTGATCCCATATTGCCAAACCTGCTTTCCAGCAGTTCTCCTGCAGTTTTCCACGTTATCACCAAATCTTGCTGGTATGGTTAAAAACCCCAGTCTGGGAATTTTAACATCCAAAATTAATTCTTGGGCTTTATGCAGACCTTTAGCAGCCAAATTGATGTGTTCGATTTCAGAGGGTGCTTCCCCTGCACCCAAGGCTGTGGAAATAGCTGCACAGCTAAGAATTCCTGCGCTAAGGCCAAGGCCTCTGAGTATTGCGGATCCCGAGCAAAAGCCGACATGCTGGATGGGAATAGTATTCCAACTCCGGGGCGATAGCTGTTCCCTGTCAATACCTCTCCGGTGGGGCGAGGTACCGGCGGCGGCATGTTGGCGGCATGGGCTTCGCGTGCCGCCGGCCCATAGGCGGCGCCCAGATTGCTTAGCCCCATACCAGACAACCCCAGCGGATCCACCATTCCGGTCGGGTTGGTGACGTAGCCGTACAGGTTGGTGCCGCCATTCAGACCGATGGGGTCCTGGGTGATGTACCTGCCCTGCTGCGGGTCGTAGTAGCGGTGGCGGTTGTAGTAGAGGCCGCTCTCTTCGTCGTGCCACTGGCCCTGGAAGCGGATCGGTTGTGGGGTGTTGCCTTGCTCGTGGGTGACGGCGGCCCAGTCATGGGGCTGGGCGTGCCACAGGGTCTCGCCCTGGGGCGTGACCAGACGCAGCGGGGTGCCGAGGGCGTCGGTGACGTAGGCGCCGATCCGTTTCGTTGCGCCATCGCCGGCTTGGTCGATTCTCAGCATGGGCACGAAGCTCCCGGGTTCGTAGACCACGGTGGTGCGCTGATGGTCGGTTTCCTCATGCACCAGGCGATCGCCGTCCCAGCCGTAGTGGTGGGTGGCGGTGGACGAGGTCATCGTGGTAGGGAGTTCAGACGCTCAGCCACGCTACCGCCAGGGAAGACAGCGAAGTGCCTTCCCTGGCGGGTGGTACATGGGGGCATGTGTCAGGTGAACACCGTCACTGTACATTCTATGGGATTAGTAAATAAGCAATCGCGATCCCGGTAATTTGCCCAAAAAAAATCGCAAAGCATATCGAGGCTCTAGCAAATCTTTCAAGAAATCCAATCCTTAAGATAACAACGCCATTGTAAAATAAGGATGTTAACCAAACCCCTAGTATCATAAGAAAAATCCAAGCTAGTGGCGAGGAAGGGCCAAAAGTGGCTAGTGACAAAGCGATAACAACATAAGAGGGGAGCATTACGACCCCCTCGATATTACGACTTCTCCAGAAGCTTTCACTTGTTTTTCTATCTTTCATCAGTTGCTGCCCGGTCTGCACATTCCAATTTCATAGTGTCTATCCGACAAGCCGTCACCGTCTAAGTCGCAATACAGGCTTTGACATTCAGCCATCCCTCCCGAATAGAAAAGCAGTCCCCACAGTCCTCTGGGGTTAGGCATAATCCTGCCAGTTGACGGTTCAATCTTCATCGCCCCGCCAGTAATGCTTCCTAGTCGATTACTAAGACCCGCATTCCCTATCCGTTCTAACGCTGTCCGAGGTGCAGGGCCCTGACGTGTGATAGGTGCACCAACTCGACCTTGCCGCCCCGACTGATCTATAGGACCTGGCCTACCAAACAACCCCAACGGATCCACCATCCCCGTCGGGTTGGTGACGTAGCCATACAGGTTCATCCCGCCGTTCAGGCCAATCGGGTCCTGGCTAATATACCGCCCTTGCTGGGGGTCGTAGTAGCGGTGGCGGTTGTAGTAGAGGCCGCTCTCTTCGTCGTGCCACTGGCCCTGGAAGCGGATAGGTTGGGTGACGTTGCGCTCGGCGCGCTGCTTCTTGACCGCGGCCCAGTCGTCGGGGTCGGCGAGCCAGCGGGGTTGGCCGTTGGGGCCGAGTAGCTGCAACGGGGTGCCCAGGGCGTCGGTGACGTAGGCGCTAAGGCGACGCACTGGCTCACCATCGTGCTGCGCTTCATCGATGCGCAGCATGGGCACGAAGGTGCCGGGTTCATAGACCACGGTGGTGCGCTGATGGTCGGTTTCCTCATGCACCAGGCGGTCGCCGTCCCAGCCGTAGTGGTGGGTGGCGGTGGTGCCGTTGGCGTGGCGCACGCGCTTGCCGATGCGCCGGCCGAGGGCGTCGTAGCGGTAGTGGGCCTCGCGGGTATGGCCGTAGGCGCTGGTGTGGGTGAGGTGCACCAAACGGTTGGCGCCGTCGTAGCCCAGGGTCAGGCGTTCGCCGTTGGGGGCCTCGCGCTCGATCAGGTTGCCGGCGCCGTCATGGCGGTAGCGGTTGCCGTTGAGCCGGCTGATCTGGTTATCGGCCTGGGCGGAGGCCTGGCCTTCGAGGCGATTGCCGGCGGCGTCCATCGGGTAGCGGTGGGCGTGGTCGCCGTGCTGGCTGGCGATCAGCCGCCCGGCCGGGTCGTAGCGGTAGGCGATGGTGCTGGCCTGGCCTTGGCCCTGCTGGGTGCGGAAGGTCATCCGCCCCAGGGCGTCGTACTGGTAGTGTTGCTCGGCGCTAAGGCCGGGCCTGCCCAGGCTGAGGTGGGCGATCTGGCCGAGGGCGGTATAGCCGCGCTCGAGGATCAGCGGTTGGGGACTGCCATTGGCGTCCGGCGCGCTGAGGTGGAAACGCCGCCGGGTCTCGCGGTGCAGGGCATCGGGTTCCAGGGCGATCTCCAGGCCGAGCCCGCTGGCCAGCAGGCCATGCAGGTGGCCGCTGCCGTAGGTCAGCCAGCCGAGCTCGGTCAGGTCGCCGAAGCGGCTGGCCTGGGGCGCGCCGGTGGCGGTAAGCTGATGCTGGTATTGCCACTGCCAACCGCTATCTCCTTCCAAGCCGGCATGCCGCTGCTGTTCGCCGCTCGGGCGCCCCGCCTTATCGAAGACGAACGTGACCTCGCCATGGGCGTTCTCGGCGCCGGCCAGCTGGCCATCGGCACGCCAGTGGTAGCGCTCCGTGCTGGCCGGGGCGGCGTCGGTCTCGGGCAGATGACGGGCGATCAGCCGGCCATTGGCGTCGTAATCAAAACGGGTGACCAGCGGCCGGCCGTCGGGGCCCGGGCGGTTGACTTCCGTGCGTTCGATCAGCTGACCGGCGGCGTCGTAGGCGTAGCGCTGTTCGCGGCCGTCGGGGCCGGTCTCGCTGATGAGTCGACCCATCACGTCATAGGCGAAGCGGTAGACCGCGCCATTGCCCAGGGTCAGCTCGCCGAGGCGCCCGGCCTCATCATAGGCCAGGGTGGTGTGGCTGCCGTCGGCATCGATCCGCTGGGCGGGGCGGCCGTGCTCGTCGTAGAAGAGCTGCTGACGGTAGCCCTGGGGGCCCTCCTGTTCCACCGGGCGGCCCTGGGCGTCGTGGTGGTGGTGCCAGTGGCTGCCGTCGGGCAGCTGGGTGGACTGGCGCCGCCCCATGACGTCATGGGTGGTGCGGGTGGTCTCACCCAAGGCGTTGGTGACGCTGGCCAGATGGCCGCGGGCGTCATGGGCGTAGGTGGTGCGCCGCTCGGAGCAGTCGGTCTCCGCCGCCAGCTGGCCCAGGGCGTTCCATTCGAGGCGCCGGGTGGCGCCCTGCGCATCGGTGACGGCGGTGGGCCGGTCGGGCAGGCGCGGATCCTCGTAGGCCAGGGTGGTGGTGCCCTCGGGGCCGCTGATCGCGACAGGATGACCGCGCTCGTTGCGCTCGATCTGCCAGGATTGCGCCTCCGGCCCCTCGACGCGGATGGGCTGCCCCAGAGCGTCGCGCGCGATGGCCCAGCGGCTGCCGTCCGGGGCGGTCTGGGCGATCACCTGGCCCTGGTCATCCCGCTCCATCACGGTCTCGCGGCCCAGCGGGTCGAGGGTGGCGATCTGGTGTCCGGCGCGGTCATAGCGGAACTCGATGCGTGAGCCGTCGGCGCGGGTATGCGCCGTCCAGCGCTGACCGGGGCCGGCGCCGACGAAGTGGTAGCGCTCCTCGCGGCCGAGGCTATCGGTGACGCGGGTGTGATCGGGATGGTAGGCGTAGGCGCGCGCCAGGCCGCCGGCCTCCTGCTGGCCGATCACCCGGCCGTCGGGGGCGTGGCGATCCCAGCGGTAGTGGGCCTCGAGGCCGCCGGGCACGCGGTGGGCGACGAGCATATGCGCCTGCCACTCGAACTCGCGGACCACCTCGCCATGGCGGTGGCGCACGGCGATCAGGTCGCCGGCGGGGCTATAGGAGTAGCGCACCAGCCACTCGTCCTGGGCGCTGCCGTCGTGCTCCCGGATCAGCTTGACGCCCATCAGGCGCTGGCCGCGGTCCGCCTCGCTTTCGGGCAGCAGCGCGTCATAGTCGAAGCGGTAGTGGCGCCCGGCGCTGTCCTCGACCCGTACCAGCAGGTCGGCCTCCCAGGTATAGGTGGTGGCATAGCCATTGCGGTCCCGCTCCTGGATCAGCTGCCACTTGCCGGAAGGGCTATCGCCATTCTCGGCTGATACGGAAGGCGCGAAGACATAGTAGAGGCCACCGGCATCGCTAAGCACGATCCGCTCGGGGTCGGTACGCAGTGCCTCGTCGAGGGCCTGCCAGCGAACCTCTTCTTCTGCCTCGCCCGGTTCGCCCCCACGCCGCAGCCAGAGCTGCTCGGTGGGCGAGTGGCGGGCCTGGCCCGGGGCCAGGGGCCCGAAGGTGATATCGCGGCCCTGGGCGTCGTGGACCACGCAGGCGTCGTCGCGCAGGGTGAGCGACAGGCCCTCGCCGGGCAGCGACCAGCCCTGGCCCAGTACGCCGATGCGCGCATTGCAGGAGAGGTAGCCGCGGCTGAACACGAAGGGCCGCGGCGCCGGCAGGGCAATGTCGGTCTCGGCGGGCAGCAGCTTGGCGCCGAGCAGCGGGTTGACCGGGCTGCCCACGGCGGGCGCGCAGGCGCTGCAGCGGTCGGCCAGGCCGTCGGCGATATCCACCGCGCCCAGGTCCAGCGGCGTGGCGGCGACGATCTCGCTTTCCAACAATGGCGTCTGGTGAGGCGCGAGGGTCACGTCCTCGCTGGTCTCCGGGGTGGCCTCGCCGGGCAGGCGCGGCAGCACCACGGCCTGGCCGCGGCCCCGCCCGGGGCTGCCGCCGGAGTTGATGCGCACCTGGCTGCCGACGATGGTCACCCCGGCGCCGTCGAGCTTGATAAAGCTGCCGCCGGCGGCCAGGGTCAGTTCGGCGCCGGCCTCCACCACCACCTGGGTACCGGCCTGGTGGTGGACCTCCTGGCCGGCCTCCACCCGTTGGGCCGCGCCATAGTGCTCGTGGCGGGTCTGGTCCACCCGCAGGTGGTCATCGCCCTTCACCTGGGTGTGGCGCTGGCCGTGCACGGTGAGGTGGTCGTCGCCGTGGATCTCGCCGAGGCGGTGGCGCTCGACGGCGAGGTGGCTGTCGCGGCGGATGGTCTCGGTGCGGTCGTTGAGGGTCAGCAGCTCCAGGTCCTTCTGGGCGTGCAGCCAGATCTGCTCGGCGTCGGTGGCATCCTCGAAGCGCAGCTCGTTGAAGCCTTCCGCCTTGTGGCTCTGGGTGCGCAGCACGGTGCGGGTCTTGTGCGCGGGCAGCGCATAGGGCGGGGTGTTGACCGCGTGATAGGTGCGCCCGGTGATCAGCGGCTGGTCCGGGTCGCCCTCCAGGAAGGAGACGATCACCTCGTGGCCGATGCGCGGAATGGCCATGGCGCCGTAGCCGCCGCCGGCCCAGTCCTGGCTGACCCGAATCCAGGCACTGGCCCCTCTTTCAGCGGCTTCGCCGCCAGCCCCGGCGGTATCGGGCTCGGCGTAGCGGTCCCAGGGGAACTGCACCTTGACCCGGCCGTGTTCGTCGCAGTGGATCTCCTCGCCCTCGGGGCCGACCACGACGGCCACCTGCGGGCCGTCGACCCGCGGCCGGACGGGCGGCGCGGGACGCCAGACGCGCTCGGCGGGGGCCAGCACCAGCTCGTTATAATAGCGGGTCATCTGGCCCTGGCCAGCCGCCTCCCCCTGGGCGACGCCATCCTCCTCCAGGGCCTGGGGCTGCTCGCCATGATGCACCACCTCGACCACCTGCCAGTCGCGGTTGAGGGCGGCGATATCGTGGTCGGCGAGGGTGAAGCGGGTACCCGGGGCCAGCTCCGGCAGGTCGCTCTCGGCCTCGGCGGTATTGGCCTCGGCGCGCAGCGCTTCCAGCCGCACCCGGGTGAAGGGCACCCCGGAGGCATCCGCCTTGTAGCGGCCCGGGTAGTCGAAGTGCTCGTACTCTCTATCAACCACGCCACGCTGGCCATGCTCGCCCAGCCCCTCTGCAACATGCTCGTGGAGCTGGTCGTAGGCCGGGTTCTTGAAGGTGTAGTCCTTGAGCGTCACCGCCGCCGGGCGCACCCGCGAGACCTGGGTGAGCTTGCGCACATGGCGGCGCGGCGGGGTGCCGCCGGCGCGGCCGTGGTAGGTACGCTCGCCCAGGTGGGGCAGCAGCACCGGCGCGTCGGCGAAGATCAGCCGATGGGCGCCGCCGACCGCGGGCTCGAACTCATGGAAGTAGACCAGCCCCTCCTCGGCGGCCAGGCGCTCGACGAAGGCCAGGTCGCTCTCGCGGTACTGCACGCAGTACTCGCGCTCCTCGGGCTCGCGGGTCAGGGCGAAGGCCACGTCCGTCAGGCCGCGCTCGGCGCACAGGGTGGCGAGGATGTCCTGGGGCGGGACGTCCTGGAAAATGCGCGAGTTGTGGCGCAGGCCGAGGCGCCACAGCGCCGGGCGGATGACCAGGGTGTAGAAGGTGCGGCGGTGGCCGCGGTCGCCGCGACCGAACTCGCTGACCACGCCATGGAGGTGGCGCAGCGGCTCGCCGTCCTCCCAGACGACCAGGGTGGCGTTGCGCTCGAGCACCTCGGCGGGGCCGAGGTCGGGGTCGCGGCTGGCCAGGGTGACCCTGAGCTCGAAGGGGGCGGAGAGCCGCTCGCGATGGGTGAAGTCGACCACCGCCAGGCCGGGGATGCCGGCGAGGCTCAGGGTGAACTGGAGTCCGGTGGAATCGGCCATCAGCTGCCCTCCCCGCTGGCGGAGCCGATCACCACGCCGCCGCAGTCCACGGCGTGGCCGGTGTCGGTGCCGATATTACCAACGAGGACAAAGGGGGTGCCCATGATGAGAAATCCTTTTCCAATGTAACGTAGTCATCCTGATGAATACTGTTCTACTTTAAGCTCTTTCCCCCACTTCCAGCGAAAGCAAGGTTAACGGTCATGGCCTGGTGGTAGCCGCGGTGTTAAGCCTTCAGCACGCATCTGTTCGCGCATTTCAACTGGTGAGGGAGGCGGAAACTCGACACCACGCGCTATCATCATATCGCGCAGTTCTCTGTATTTTTCTCCCACGGCACCACCTCTATCTTGAGTGCGATTATGAACTCGCCAAGCAGTAGTGACACCATTTTCCATACGGATATTGGGTTCTGAGCCCTGCTCCAGGAGATAAATGGCTATCTCGGGTTTTGTGCCAGCTGTGCTACGATCAAAAGGGCTAGGCCCCACACCGTCACGCGTCCGGTAGTGTATGTCTGCCCCTCGCTCTACCAGTAATTTTACGTGCTCGAGGCTGCCCATTGAAATGGCGCTAAAAAGAAGTGGATTGTCCCCGCCAATGTCATCATTGGGCGATAGTCCGCCGTCCAGCATGGCTTCAAGGTAGTGGGTATCCGGCGCCCCTAGGGCGAGGCCAAGGGGGGTGCGCGCCCCTTTCCCTTCGATAGGTCCCTCATTGGGATGAACCCCTATTTCCACCAGGGTGCGAACGGCTTCAGGGTTTTGTTTTAGCATTGCAAACCACATCAGAGTGATCTGCTTGTTGCCACGGGCATGGAGGTCAATTCCCCGTTCAGCACCTTGGCGCAGGGCGTCCATTTCATTGCGCTCGATGGCTTCGGCCATTTCAAGCTGGGGGCCGGTGAAAAAATCGCTTGCAGAATATTTGTGAGACATAAAGACTCCATTAGACTGACAGCCGGTAATCAGTAAACTCACCGCGAGTAGTATGGCCATCGTTAAACCCCATAATCGTGTTGGGGGACATTCCGTCATGGCAAGGCTCCCTAGTATCAACAGTGATGGCCCGTGGCTTCCGCAAGCTGGCGTTGATCATAGGCCTTCTGTGCCTCAAGCCCATCAATGACCTGCTCCATACCATGGCGCTCGACCGGGTTGGCGCCGCGGCCGGGCAGTTGATACGGAGTGCCTGCAGCGTCCGGCAAGGCCGCAGCCAATAGTGTACTGCCCAAGGCTCCTACAGCAGCGCCCTTTATGCCACCAAATGTTGCTCCTACAGCAGCAGCGGTGACGGCCGAGCCCCAGCTATTCTCCTGTAGGGCAGTCAGCACCTCCCCTTTTACGCGGTAGGCCGCGATATTTTCCTGCTCGGGAATGTGCAGCATACCTCCGTAACGTTCAATGGTGCTTGTGTGCAGACCCGCTGCGTTAAAGGTCGTGGTATTCATACCGCTGGCCCGAGAGGCGGCGGATGCCATGCCTCCGCCTAGCGAATGGCCTGTCACATGCACGTTGGCGCCCGTATCTTTTATCATGCTCCCTAATCCGACGGCTCGCTCATAATAATCAGAAGAGAAATTAAGTGATTGCTGCGCATTATTCCGCCAGTCTTCTCCAGAAGACATAGTTGTGCCCTTGAAAGCCAGCGCGGGTTCAAACGCATCACCGAAAATCTCTGGGTTAGGCATGTACATACCCGCTCGAAAGCCGCTTTCTTCAGGTTGTAAATCCTCCGGGCTTAGGTCCATGCTCGCAAGAAATTCTTGATCACCACCTTTGCTTTCCCACCCTATGGGATCTGGCTGGCCAGGGTCATATACATGCTGGGCTAGCTTTGCATGCTCGACGGCGAGGCTATTGCGCTCAAAGCGTTCAGCGGTTGCCAACAATTCAGCCCGCTGGCTATGACTGGCAGGTAACCGATTGGCTTTTGCCCGCCCTGCGGCGATCTGCCCTTGACGACACTGCCAACGAAAGGCTTTTTCATGAAGCGCCGCTTCTCCCCCGTTTGCTTCTTCTACTGCTTCATCAAGCGCAAGCGTAGTATCGGGAGCATCTTCTTCAGTTGATACCTGGCTGCCCACCCAGGAGGCGGCAGTGACGGTGGCCGTTCCCAGAAGCGGAGTCAGATGTGGATCATGTGTGACATCATCGCTTACCTCGGGGACTGCTTCGCCTGGAGGTCGCGGTAGTTTGGCCGCTTGCCCGCTGCCCGCGCCGGGGTTGCCGCCGGCGTTGACCTTGATCCAGGGGCCGACGATGGCCACGCCGCTGCGGTCGAGCTTGATAAAGCTGCCGCCGGCCTTGAGGGTGATCTCGCAGCCGGCGTTGAGCACGACCTTGTGGCCGGCCTTGATATGCAGTTCGCGGCCGCTCTCGGTCAGCCAGGCCTGGCCGGCCTCGAGGTGCAGGCTGCCGTGCACGGTGAGGTGCTGGCCGTCCTCACCCTTCACCTGGGTGTGGCGCTGGCCGTGCACCGTGAGGTGATCGTCGCCGTGGATCTCGCCGAGGCGGTGGCGCTCGATGGCGAGGTGGCTGTCGCGGCGGATGGTCTCGGTGCGGTCGTTGAGGGTCAGCAGCTCCAGGTCCTTCTGGGCGTGCAGCCAGATCTGCTCGGCGTCGGTCGCATCCTCGAAGCGCAGCTCGTTGAAGCCTTCCGCCTTGTGGCTCTGGGTGCGCAGCACGGTGCGGGTCTTGTGCGCGGGCAGCGCATAGGGCGGGGTGTTGACCGCGTGATAGGTGCGCCCGGTGATGATCGGCTGGTCCGGGTCGCCCTCCAGGAAGGAGACGATCACCTCGTGGCCGATGCGCGGAATGGCCATACTGCCGTAGCCGCCACCGGCCCAGTCCTGGCTGACCCGAATCCAGGCGCTGGCCCCTCTTTCAGCGGCTTCGCCGCCAGCCCCGGCGGTATCGGGGTCGGCGTAGCGGTCCCAGGGGAACTGCACCTTGACCCGGCCGTGTTCGTCGCAGTGGATCTCCTCACCCTCGGGGCCCACCACGAAGGCCACCTGGGGGCCGTCGACCCGGGGCCGGACGGGCGGCGCGGGACGCCAGGCGCGGTCGGCGGGGGCCAGCACCAGCTCGTTGTAATAACGGGTGCGGCCGTCGCTGTCGACGCCATCCTCTTCCAGAGCCTGGGGCTGCTCGCCATGATGCACCACCGCCACCACCTGCCAGTCGCGATTGAGGGCATCGATATCGTGATCGGCGAGGGTGAAGCGGCTGCCCGGGGCCAGCTCCGGCAGGTCGCTCTCGGCCGCGGCGGTATTGGCCTCGGCGCGCAGCGCCTCCAGCCGCACCCGGGTGAAGGGTACCCCGGAGGCGTCCGCCTTGTAGCGGCCCGGATAGTCGAAGTGCTCGTACTCTCTATCAACCACGCCACGCTGGCCATGCTCGCCCAGCCCCTCTGCAACATGCTCGTGGAGCTGGTCATAGGCCGGCTGCTTGAAGGTGTAGTCCTTGAGCGTCACCGCCGCCGGGCGCACCCGTGAGACCTGGGTGAGCTTGCGCACATGGCGGCGCGGCGGGGTGCCGCCGGCGCGGCCGTGGTAGGTGCGCGCGCCCAGGTGGGGCAGCAGCGTCGGCGCGTCGGCGAAGATCAGCCGGTGGGCGCCGCCGACCGCGGGCTCGAACTCATGGAAGTAGAAAAGCCCCTCCTCGGCGGCCAGGCGCTCGACGAAGGCCAGGTCGCTCTCGCGGTACTGCACGCAGTACTCGCGCTCCTCGGGCTCGCGGGTCAGGGCGAAGGCCACGTCGGTGAGGCCGCGCTCGGCGCACAGGGTGGCGAGGATGTCCTGGGGCGGGACGTCCTGGAAAATGCGCGCGTTGTGGCGCAGGCCGAGGCGCCACAGCGCCGGGCGGATGACCAGGGTGTAGAAGGTGCGGCGGTGGCCGCGGTCGCCGCGGCCGAACTCGCTGACCACACCGTGGAGGTGGCGTAGCGGCTCGCCGTCCTGCCAGACCGTCAGGGTAGCGTTGCGATCGAGCGTGTCGGCGGGGGCGATCTCCGGGTCGCGGCTGGCCAGGGTGACCCTGAGCTCGAAGGGGGCGGAGAGCCGCTCGCGATGGGTGAAGTCGACCACCGCCAGGCCGGGGATGCCGGCCAGGCTCAGGGTGAACTGGAGTCCGGTGGAATCGGCCATGTCGCCTCCCTGCGACTGGAGAAGAACGCGATAACAGTGGGAACTGGCAAGCGCAAGCCATCGCGCATTATCGGGCGGTCAACATACCAGTCATGGGAGTGCATATCTGTGACATTTCACGGACAGCCGTGTAGGAAATCGCCAACAAAGGCGACCGGCCCTCCTTCCCTCGGCGACACTTGCGGCACGCGACGCCCCGGGCCGTTGTCCGCCGGGCGGCACATGGATAAGCTAAGGGGTCAGGGTCACGACAAGGAGTCCCCTGCCCCATGAAAACCCTCGGGATGCTGGGCGGCATGAGCTGGAAGTCCACCGCCAGCGACTATCGGGCACTATCTCTCCATCACATCATCGACGCCCTGCAGCAGAGAGGCGCCGAGGCGGTGCGATGAAGCTGATCCTCAGCCGCAAGGGCTTCGACTCCGCCGCCGGCGGCGTGCCCAGCCCCATCCTGCCCGACGGCCGACTGCTGGCCCTGCCGATCCCGGATGCGACCTCGACGATTCGCTATGGCGATATCGCCGTCGATGACACCACTCTCGACGCTCTGGTCTCGCCGCTGACCCGCGACCGGCTCACCGCCGACGACGGCGCCCACCTGGACCCCGACCTGATCGACGCCATGCTGCCCCGAGCCCCCGGCTGGCGGCCCCTCTTCGGACAGAGTGGCCAGGCCCAGGGGCACCTGCGCAACCAGGGCGTCGGCCCCGGGGACCTGTTCCTGTTCTTCGGCCTGTTCCGGCAGATCGAGCGCCAAGACGGACACTGGCGCTGGGCCCCCGGCTCACGCCCCTGTCACGTCATCTGGGGCTGGCTGCAGGTCGGCTCGGTGGTTCCGGTCGATCAGGCCCGGGGCGACGACTACGCCTGGGCCCATTACCACCCCCACTTCCGCCACGGGGAGAATCCCCACAATACGCTCTATCTGGCCCACCCTCGCCTGGACCTGCCGGGCGTCGACGAGACGCTGCCCGGGGCCGGGATCTTTCCCCGTTTCGCGCCTCAGCAACGGCTCACCGCGCCGGACGCGCAGCGGGTCTCGCAATGGCGGCTGCCCGCCTGGTGCTACCCGGACGACGGTCGCCCGCCGCTGAGCTATCACGCCAGGCGCCAGCGCTGGCGCCGACACCCCGACCACACCGAGCTGGACGCGGTCGCCCGGGGCCAGGAGTTTATCCTGGACGGCGATCACTATCCCCAGGCCCTGCCCTGGGCCGCCGAGCTGATTCGAAAGCGTCGCTAGGCTTTGTCCGAAAAGTCGGCGAGCGAAGGCCAGACAAGGCAAAAATCGGCGAAAAGACGGAGTTTACGGGGTGTAAATGAGTACTTTGAGCCGATTTTTAACGCCGTATGGTCGAGCGCAGCCAGTTTTCAGACAGAGCCTAGCAGCCGCGGCAAGCGAGCGGGTCGAGGCGGTGCTATGGTAGGCCCTCCCTCCAGTCGATGATGGAAGGATACCCGCGTGAAATATCTCGGAGCCCACGTCAGTGCCGCCGGTGGCCCCGACCAGGCCGTGCGGCGCGCCGTAGAGATCGGCGGCGACGCCTTCGCCCTGTTCACCAAGAACCAGCGCCAGTGGCACGCCAAGCCGCTGACCGACGAGGCCATCGAGGCCTTCCGCACGGCCTGCCGCGAGCACGGCTTCGGCCCGGGGCAGATCCTTCCCCATGACAGCTACCTGATCAATCTTGGCCATCCGGACACCGCCGGGCTCGAGAAGTCCCGGGCGGCCTTTCTCGACGAATTCCAGCGCTGCGAACAGCTCGGGCTCACCCTGCTCAACTTCCATCCCGGCAGTCACCTGAAGAAGATCAGCGAAGCCGAGTGCCTGAGGCGCATCGCCGAGTCGATCAACCATGTGCTCGCCGACACCCGCGGCGTTACCGCGGTGATCGAGAACACCGCCGGCCAGGGCACCAACCTGGGCTGGCGTTTCGAGCACCTGGCCGAGATCATCGACCAGGTCGAGGACAAGTCGCGTGTCGGGGTCTGCCTCGACACCTGCCACGCCTTTGCCGCCGGCTACGACCTGCGCACGCCGGAGGCCTGCACCGAGACGCTGGACGAATTCGACAAGGTGGTGGGCTTTGGGTATCTGCGCGGCATGCACCTGAACGATGCCAAGAGCGAATTTGCCAGCCGCGTCGATCGCCATCACAGCCTGGGCCGAGGCAATATCGGGCTGGACGCCTTCACCACCCTGATGCGCGACCCGCGCATCGATGAGATCCCGATGGTGCTGGAGACCATCGAGCCGGCCATCTGGGCCGAGGAGATCGCCTGGCTGCGTGCCCAGATCGAGTCTGATTGAGTCAGGCAGCAAGCACCCGGGGCAACAAGCGCACCCCGGGTGGGAAGCGAGGGCGACACTCAGCCCCAGCTGCCCTTGCCTCCTCCTATGCCGCTGACCGTGGAGACCGTGCCCGACTGGAAATGGCCCAGCAGCTTGCTGTTGCGGTCGAAAAACAGGATGCTCAGATAAACCGGCGTCGACTGAAACTCGAAACTCACGGTATCGCGATAGAGCCGGTCGATATCGTCAGTGTAGACATCCCCAAAGAGTGCACCACCCCCTGGGGATGAGGCCCCACCGGCGTGGCCATCGAAGCTCTTGCCATCGGTAATGTTAACCTGGAACTGAAGGTAGAAAATTAGGCTGGCCACGCTTCCTGTCGCACCATAGGCCTTCTCTGAAGCAACCAGCCTTTCGGCCACCTCATCAATCTGCTCTGGCTCCAGCTTGCCATTCATCGCGACGCGAAAGTCGTGAGCGATTAGTTGCTTGTCAATATCGTGAGGAGCGTTCATCGGTTAATACCTCGTGCAGATGTCGTGGAATAAGCGGCCATTAACCGACCGCGGTTTAGCTGCCCTAACCATTCCAGTCCAGTTGCCATGAGGTGACAGCATCAGCTTGGTATCACCGCTGCCGCGGGATACCACCCAGCGGATCACTTCGGTATCAGCGTCTCCCGCCCTCTTGGTTGAAGCGCGCAGATAAACGACCCTGAAGCAAACCACTGCCCAGGGAGTATCACCATGGACCATGCACCGCTCCGGGTCGCCGTCATTGGCGGCGGCGTCTCCGGCCTGTCGCTGGCCTACTATCTGCAGAAATATGGCGGCGAGACGGCCAGGGAAATCGAGGTCACCGTATTCGAACGCAAGGCCACCCTAGGCGGCAATGCCGAGACGGTGTGGGTCGACATGGGCAACCGTCGCCAGCCGGGAAAGCCCGACGTTCCCTATCGACGCTGGGCCGATCTGGGGGTCAACGATGTCAACCTGGCCACCTATCACCGCCTGCGCGCGGTGCTCGGCGAGATCGGCGAGCTGTCGCGCATGAAGCCTCTGGAGAATACCGAGAGCTATTACAGCCGCGACGGGCGCATCGCCCTGACGGACGATAGCGATCTGGTTCGCGGCGTCAGCGACCCGGCTCACGAACTGAGCCAGGCCGAGGGAGGCAAGCTGGCACCGCTGATCACCGTGGTACACCGCAGCGCCATCGAGCTGGTAGAGAGCCGGCGCGTTACCCCGCGCTACACGGTCGACGACTTCTTCGACGGCTGCGTCGCCGCCCCCGCGGAGATGCTGGCCGCAGCCGCCGATCGGTTGCACATCACCATTGACTGGCAGGACCCAGCGCTTCCGGCTCGCCTAGAGCGAATCCGCCGGGTTATCTACTATCCCCGCATCTCGGCCATGTATTTCGCCGACGATCGCGGCCCCGGCGGCATGCCACTCCAGTCCCCCTTCGAGTATTACCGCATTCAAGAAGGTGGTTCGCCTCCGGATCGCCGCTACTTCGAGCACGGCGCCCAGCACTGGCTGGAGGCGCTGGCCGCCCATATCGCCAACCCGGAGTCCCAGGGCCCCAGCGTCGAGATCCTGCGGGGCATCGAGGTGGAGGCCAGCGTCTCGCCGCAGGGCGTGACGCTGGCGGAGCGTGCCCCAGGCGAACGCCGCTGGGAGGCAGACCTGCTAATCATGGCGACCCACGCCGAAGATGCCCTGCCCATGCTGACGTTCGGCGGCGGCCTTGCCGACACCCAGCGGGAGCTTGAGCATATCCTTGGCAAGGTGCGCTACACCCGCAGCTTCGGAGTCTGTCATACCGCCGCCGCTCGCCTGCCTCCCGACCGCAACCTGTGGCGCACCTACAACATCGAAGTGCGTAGCGCCGACGACACCCTCTTCCCCTACCGCATCGACTATGTGGCGAATCGCCACCAGAACGATGCCGTTAACCCCGACTACGATCAGGCGGGCCTGCCGCAGTACTTCGTCTCACTAGTGGATGACCTCAATCGCATTCCCCGGCGCGAGATGCTCGACCGGCGCCCTTCTCCCCTCAACGCCCCCGCCGCGCTGGTGGAAGCCGAACCCCACGAGGCCGGCTACCGGGACCGGCTGCCGCGCCTGGCCGCTGAGCTGGAGAACAAGGCCTGGACGGTGTTCAAGCACAATGTGCTGGATGCCGACTGCCTGGAAGCTCAGGCGGACATCGCCCGCTACAACGGTACCAACGCCCGGAAACACATCGAGGGCCATCGGGACGTGTGCCCGCTGCTGTTCGCCGGCGGCTGGACTCGCGGCGCTGGCCTGCAGGAGCAGTGCTTGGAGCAATCGGCGCAGATCATCGCTCTGGTGCTGGGGCATACCAACCAATCCGAATAGGCTCACAGCCGCTGGGCCGCCAGGCAGGGCTGCGTCATCAGCAGACCAGCGGCCTCGCCGCGGCGCCAGCAGGCCCGCAGGGTCGCCAGGGCACCGGACTCGGCCCTCTCCAGCCAGTCGGCGTGGGCCTCGATCAGGGTTCGATGGTGCTTGCCCCAGGCGCAGGGTTCATCCGCCATCAGTTGAGTGAGGCGCCCGGCATAGTGGCGGGCCTCAGCGGGGCGGCGGTCGAGCAGGCAGACCTCCGCCGCCGCGATCAGGAAGCGGTAGCCGTTGTGCCCCACGCAGCCAGCGTCGAGCAGTGCTTCGCCCTGCTTCAGCGTGGCCAAACGTGCCTCGGAATCCTCTTCCAGCAGCGCCCTGGTGCCCAGCACCCAGGGGCCGATAAAGGCCTTGAGCCCGTGCTGCTCCACCAGCTGCCAGGATCGCTCGATCGTGGCGCGGGCCTGCGCCTGCCGTCCGGTAATCAGTTCGACCCGGGCACGACTCTCCAGCAGGAAGGCCTCAAAGCGCCCTGACCCCAGACCGCGAGCCACGGCCAACGCCAGGCTGACCTGTTCGTCGGCGGCATGGGGATCGCCCTGGGAAAGCAGAATCCAAGCGGCGGTCAGCCGTGCGACCACCTCGGCACGCCGATTGCCGACCCGTTTGCCCAGCTCGGCGGCATCGAAACAGTCGGCGAGCGCCGCATCGGTCTCGTTGGCATAGATGCGGGCCGTCCCCAGCATGAACAGGTTGGAAGCCTCCAGGTCGGCGTGACCGTGAGTCCGGCATAGCGCCACGCAGTGGTCGAACAGCTCGTGGGTGCTGCGCATCTGCCCCTCGGCATAATGGGCATCGCCAAGCCCACTCAGGGCCTGAATCTCGGTGCGCACGCCGCCGCCACGGCGGGCATGCGCCAGCGCCCGGGTGTGATATGCCCGACTGGTGGCAAAATCCCCTCGGGGAAAATAGAGGTTGCCCTTGAGATAGAGCGCCTCGGCCAGGGGCAAGGGGTCCTCCAGCGTCTCGCCCAAGGGCAGCAGCTCGTCGAGGATCGCCTCCTCGGCCTCCAGGGCATCGAGCATGTTCAGGGCCCGGGCCAGCCAGAGGTCGGCGGCAATGCGCTGCCGCTCCTCTCCAGCGACACCGCGGGCCGTTTCGAAGTGCTCCCGTGCCGCCTGGATGCGCCCGGTGGCCATCGCTACCTGACCCAGCAGCAACGTCAGCCGGTACTCATCCTTTGGCGCATAGTCGATGGACTGGCACTGGGTCAGCAGCGCCATGGCCTCTTCATGCCGATAACGAGCCATTTCCGCCGCCACCGCCTGCAGGAATGCCCTCGGCGCCTCCAGGGATCGCGCACGGTGCAGGTGGCGTGCACGCAGTCCTGGCTCGGCCTCGCCGTAGTGCTCGGCCAGGCGGAGATGCAGGCGATCGCGCTGTACCTTGGGGATCCCTTCGTAGATGCCCTGCAGAATCAGGTCGTGCACGAAGCGGTAGCGCCCTTCTTCCAGGGGGCGCACGAGGCTGTGACGCTGAAGCAGATCGGGGTGGTAATCGGGCTGCCCCAGCACCTCCTGCAACGACGCCAGGGAGAAACGCTGCCCCATGGCAGCGGCGATGCAGATGGCCCGGCGATCCAGCTCGGTAAGCTGATCCAGCTTGGTCTGTACCAGGTTGGCAAGGCTGGCCGGCAAGCTACGATGAGGATGGAACAGCAGCAGCTGAGTCAGGAACAGCGGATTGCCCTGGGCCTGGCTTACGCAGCGGGCGGCATGTTCAGCGGGAATCGTCCCGAAGCTGGCCACCAGCGCCTCGGCCTCCTGGGGACGCAGCGGCGGCAGCTCGATCAGGGTCAGCGGCGACTCCGGCAGCTGCGGTCGCAAGCGGGTCTCCAGCGGGTCCTGTTCCAGGCGCGAGGTGAACAGCCAGATCACCGGCGCTTCCAGGGTGGCCTGGAGCAGCCCTGTCAGGGTGCCCAGCAACGCTTCGTCGGCCCAGTGAAGGTCCTCTACCACAAGGAGTTGGGGGCGGTGAATGGACCGCGCCAGAATGAGGTCGCACAGCGCCAGGGTCAAACGCTGGCTACGAGTCTCCGGCGTCATCGCCGCATAGAGACGCTGGGCATTCTCCGGCTGTGGCAGACCCAGCAGCGGGCGCAGCAGCATGGCATGATCCAGAGGCAACCGCAGCGCCGAGAGGCGGGCTAGCAGCTGCGCCTCGTCCACGGTTTTGTCCGATGTCTGCAGCAGTGAGCGGGCAAGCTGCATCAGCGGGCCCTCATCGGCGCGAGTACCGAAATCCAGCACCTCCGCCTGGTGGTGATCGGCATGGGCCGCCGCCATCGCGGCAAACTCGGCGCTGAGCCGAGTCTTGCCGATGCCAGCCATGCCGCGGATATAGATCAGATGGCCGTCCTGGTAGGCCTGTGTACTCTCCAGGATGGCTTGCAGCTGCCCCAACTGGACACGGCGCCCCACCAGTTCGAAGCGCGCCTCCTGTGCCTCATCGCGGGGATGGCAATAGCGCAGCCAGCTGCCGCCGCGATCCTCGAAGACGAAGCGCTCGACGAGCTGCACTGCCACCCCGCGCTCGACCCAAACGCCGCTCGTACCGGCTCCCATCGCCGGAGGCTCCGCGACCGGCCAGCGGCCAGCCTGAAGGCGAGCGCCCGGGGCCACCCCCTGCTCTATCAGGGTCACCGCGCACAGCAGCCCGCGCTGCGCATCGCTGCGGTAGGCACGGGGCAGCCCGAAGAGTGCCGTCCCTGGCTCTGCCAGGCTGCCGCCGAAATGCTTCACCCAGGTGGCCATGGCCGCCTTGTCGGCCGCCACAGCGTGCAGCTGAATCAGCAGACGCGCGCTTTCCATCTCCTCGGTCTCGGCGCTGGGTTCGTCGCCAGCCGCCTCGGCCACCGCCGACAGGTCCTCGACCTCGACACCGTAGATATCGGCCAGGTGGCGAGCGGTGCGATAGAGCACCGCCCGCCCGCTCTCGGCCCGCTTGATGGATGCGATGGAGACGCACAGGCGCCGGTCGAAACAGTGCTCGGCCAGGGCCTCCTGGCTCAGGCCGAGCCTCTTGCGGTGCTCTTTCAAACGCTGGCGATCCAGCCGCAAGCGCCCGTCTTGTGGGAGTGGCACGGTTGGCTTCCTTTCCTGGAGGCGCGACGTGAAAGCCATCGCGGCTCGTTGAGACTCAACATTAGCAGAGTCTTAGCCTAGCAGATCGCTCCCCAGCGGCAGAGTGCCCCGGCACGGGCATCGCTTACGAGGAGAGCTCGGCCGCCTCCCCCTCGATATCCACCCCGATGAAGCCGCCGGACTGGCGCCGCCACAGGGCGGCGTAGAGGCCGTCTCGGGCCAGCAGCTCCTGGTGGGTGCCGCTCTCGACGATCTGCCCCTCGTCGATGACCACCAACCGGTCGAGCATGGCGATGGTGGAGAGGCGGTGGGCGATGGCGATCACCGTCTTGCCCGCCATCAGCGCGTAGAGCTGCTCCTGGATCGCCGCCTCCACCTCGGAGTCCAGCGCCGAGGTGGCCTCGTCCAGCACCAGGATGGGCGCGTTCTTGAGCAGCACCCGGGCGATGGCGATGCGCTGGCGCTGGCCGCCGGAGAGCTTCACGCCCCGCTCGCCGACGTGGGCGTCCAGGCCGCGGCGTCCCTGGAGATCCACCAGGTCGTCGATGAAGGTATCGGCATGGGCGCGGCGCACCGCCTCCCGAATCTGCTCCTCGCTGGCCTCCGGGCTGCCGTAGCGGATGTTGTCGCGCACCGAACGGTGCAGCAGCGAGGTGTCCTGGGTGACCATGCCGATATGCCGGCGCAGCGACTCCTGGGTCACCCCGGCGACGTCCTGGTCGTCGATGAGGATGCGCCCGTCCTCCAGGTCGTAGAAGCGCAGCAGCAGGTTGGCCAGCGTGGACTTGCCAGCCCCGGAGCGGCCGATCAGCCCCACCTTCTCGCCGGACGCAATGGTCAGGTCGAGCCCGTCGAAGACTCGGCGGCCCTCGCCGTCGGGGCGCGCGTAGCCGAAGCGCAGGGCTTCGAAACGAATCTCGCCGCGGGGTACCGAGAGCGCCCGGGCATCGGGCGCGTCGGTCACCGCCGGCTCCCGGGCGATGGTGTTGATGCCATCCTGCACGGTGCCGATGTTCTCGAAGAGCCCCGCCACCTCCCAGAGGATCCAATCGGACATGAAGCGGATACGCATCACCAGGGCGATCGCCACGGCGATGATGCCCAGGGACACCGTCTCCAGGTACCAGGCGCCGATGGCCATGGCCGCCACCCCGGCCAGCAGCAGCGAGTTGAGCGCTGTCAGGCTCACGGTGAGCCAGGTCGCCAGGCGCATCTGCCGGTAGACGGTAGTCATGAAGCCCTCCATGGCATCCCGGGCGTAGGCCTGCTCGCGACGGGTGTCGGCGAACAGCTTGATGGTCTGGATATTGCTGTAGCTGTCGACGATGCGCCCGGTCATCACCGCACGGGCGTCGGCCTGGGCCATGGAGACCGCCCGCAGCCGCGGCACGAAGACCCACATGATGGCGACATAGCCGACAAGCCATATCACCAGCGGCAGCATCAGCCAGGGCTCGGCGCGCCCCATCAGCAGCATGGCGCCGGTGAAGTAAACGACCACATAGACCATCAGGTCCATCAGCTTCATCACCGTCTCGCGGATCGCTAGGGCAGTCTGCATCACCTTCTGGGAGACCCGTCCGGCGAACTCGTCCTGATAGAAGGCCAGGCTCTGGCCCAGCATATGGCGATGCGCCAACCAGCGCCCGATCATTGGGTAGTTGCCGAAGATGCTCTGGTGGGTCACCAGCGCCTGCAGCAGGGTCAACATCGGCAGGCCAACCAGCACCAGCGCCGCGATGCCCGCCAGGCGCCAGCCGTAGTCGGCGAAGAAGCCCTCCCGCTCAGCGCCGGCCAGCCAGTCCACCAGCTGTCCCATGTAGTGAAAGAAGAGCACCTCCGCCGCCGAGACCAGGGCCGTGAGCAGCGACATCACGATCAGCAGCGGCAGCACCGGCCGTGAGAAGTGCAGGATAAAGGCGAACAATCCCGTGGGCGGGGTTCCCCGACTCTCCTTGGGATAGGGATTCACCAGGGTCTCGAAGTAGCGAAACATGGCAGCCGTCCAGTTGCATTCAGGGGCCCGGGCCCGCTTGCCCGAGAATGGCAGGCAGGGTAAAACCTCTAGTTAAGTCGAGGTCAAGGAGAATGTCATGTCCCCTCCCCTGCCGCGCGAGCTGAGCGTCGGCGAGGTCGCCCGGCGAAGCGGCCTGGCGGTCTCGGCCATCCACTTCTACGAGGCCAAGGGGCTGATCACCAGCCGCCGCAATGCCGGCAACCAGCGGCGCTTCCGGCGCGACGTCCTGCGCCGCTTGGCGATCATCAAGGTTGCCCAGCGCACTGGCATCTCGCTCGACGAGATACGCGAGGCCTTCGACACCCTGCCCGATGCCCGAGCCCCCGGTGCCGCTGACTGGCAGCGCCTCTCGGCTGACTGGCGAGCGGCCCTGGACGAGCGCATCCGCTGCCTCACCCAGCTGCGCGACCAGCTCGACCACTGCATCGGCTGCGGCTGCCTGTCCCTGGACGAGTGCCCGCTGCGCAACCCCGATGATGAACTGAGCGAGCAGGGCTGCGGCGCACAGCTGCTGGAACCCGACTGAGCCCGCGCCCCTGAGCGCCCGCCCCCTCATCAGCCCCGCCACAGCCAGGCCCGGACTGGCCACCGGGGCTATGCTGACGGAGATGAACAAGCGCCTGGTAGTACTCGGCGCCCGGGGCGACTACGGATACGAGCCGGGCGAGCGCATGGCCCACGCCAACCACATCGAACCGCTCCTGCACGCCGTGTTCGGCTACCTGGACATCGAGGCACTGCATAGCATCGTTGGCGTAACGATCAGGGCTCGCCTTTCTCGGCTGATGACCCCTGAATTTCTCCTCCGATGGCCCCGACATGGCGCAGGCTGACGATGGAGACCACCGCCAGCGCCAGGATAGCGATGCCGCCCACGGTGGCGGTCACATTCAGCCCCGCGGTAAAGGCCTGCTGGGCTTCCATCAGTACGCCGGCAGGCAGGCTATCGCCGGCCGCAACGGTGACCCATAGGCTATCCTCCACGATACCCGCCGCCTCAGCAATTTCGCCATCGGCCATCGTCGCGCTGACCTGGGCGCGATAGACGAAGGTGGCCAGGCTACCCAACAGCGCAACGCCCAGCTCCTGCACCACCCGCGACGTGGCGCGCGAGGTCGAGTCACTCAAGGAGCAGGGCGTCGAGGGCATCGTGCTCGACCTGCGCAACAACGGCGGTGGCGCCTTGCAGGAAGCCAATTCGCTGATCGGCCTGTTCATCGACCGCGGCCCCACCGTGCAGGTGCGCGACACCCGTGGCCGCATCAGCCTCTACGGCGACACCGAGAGCGGCAGCCTCTACGAGGGGCCGCTGGGGGTGCTGGTCAACCGACTGTCGGCCTCGGAAATTTTCGCCAGCGCCATCCAGGACTACGGTCGCGGCCTGGTGCTCGGCAACCGTACCTTTGGCAAGGGCACGGTGCAGACCGTCAACGACCTCAGCCACGGCCAGGTCAAGCTGACCCGCGCCAAGTTCTACCGCATCTCCGGCGAGAGTACTCAGCACCGCGGCGTGGAACCGGACAGAGTGTTCCCCAGCCTGCTCGACCCCGAGATCATCGGCGAGAGCGCCCTCGACAACGCCCTGGAGTGGGACACCGTGCGCGCCGTGCAGTATCGCCACTACGGCGAGCCGTGGCGCTATCTCGAAGAGCTGAGTGCACGGCACCGCGAGCGCGTGGCAGCGAACCCCAACTTCGTCTATCTCGAGTCTCAGGCGGAACTGGCCCGCGAGCTGCGCGAAGAGCAGACCAGCGTCAGCCTCAACCGCGAGCAGCGCCAGCGCGAGATGGAAGAGCTAGAGGGACGTCAGCTCGGCCTCGAGAACGACCGCCGTCGCGCCCTGGGTCTCGAGCTACTCGACGACTGGGTCGACGCCCGCGGCGAGGATGAAGAGGAGAGCGAACCCGCCGAACGTGCCAAGCTGCTGGAAAGCGCCGAGGTGCTCCTCGACTACGCACTGCTGTCCGAACGCCGCTAACCCGCACCACGCACTGCCCGCCTGCCCCGCCACCCTGGCGGGGCAGGCGTTTGTGTATTCGACTATGCTGATATCAACGCCGTATCACCCACGGCAATGACAAGGATGTCAGCATGGTCGCTCTCCGCTACACCGCTCCGGGCCTACTGCACTGGTTCGCCAGCTTGGCGTTGGCTTTCTGCAGCGCCACTCTGCTGCCCACCGCCGTTGCGCATGACTGCCCCGATACGGCACCGGATGATGCCAGTGTCGAACAGCTCGCCGAACGCGTTGCCGCCTGGGACGAAGCCTATTATCAGCGCGGCGAGCGGTTGGTCGAGGATGCCCTTTACGACCAGGCACGCCAGCGGCTGGAACGCTGGCAGGTCTGCCGCGGTAAGCGCTCCGCCGACACCCCGCATGAACCCGACGGCCCGCTCCACCACCCGGTGGCACAGACCGGCCTGGCCAAGCTCGACGACCAGGCCAGCCTGGCACGCTGGATGCAGCGCCGTCAGGCTCACTCGCTATGGGTGCAGCCCAAGGTCGACGGCGTAGCCGTGACGCTGGTCTATGAACGCGGCCAGCTGGTACAGGCCATCAGCCGCGGCGACGGCGAACGCGGCAGCGACTGGCTGCCACATCTACGCCAGGCGCCCCATGTTGCCCAGCGCCTGACAGCCCCCTACCCAGCGCGCGTAGTGCTGCAGGGCGAGCTCTATCTGCGCCTTGATGACCACGTGCAGGCCGAGCACGGCAGCGCCGGGGCGCGCAGTGCCATCATCGGCCTGATGTCGCGCCATGCCTGGCAGACGGAGGATGCCGAGCGGGTCGGCCTGTTCGTCTGGGACTGGCCGGACGGGCCAGCCGGCATGCAGCAGCGGCTGGACAGGCTCACCGCCTGGGGCTTTGACGACAGCGTGGCCATGACCCAGGCGGTGACCCGTGCCGATGAGGTGGCCGCCTGGCGTCAGCGCTGGTATCGCGGCGCCCTCCCCTTTGCCACCGATGGCATCGTCGTGCGTCAGAGCCAGCGGCCAGATGCCGAGGCTTGGCAGGCGGCCGCGCCGGCCTGGGCGGTGGCCTGGAAGCACCCGGCCCAGCAGGCGATGGCCGAAGTACGCGGCATCGAGTTCCGCGTTGGCCGCACCGGCCAGATCACCCCGGTACTCAGGTTGATGCCCACCGTTCTCGACGATCGCACGATCCGCCGCGTCAGCCTCGGCTCGCTGGCGCAGTGGCAACGTCACGATATCCGCCCTGGGGATCACGTCACAATTCGCCTTGCCGGGTTGACCATCCCCCAGTTCGAGTCGGTGCTGACGCGCCGCCAGCCGCGCCCGCCCCTGGAAGTCCCAGACGCCGAGGCATTTCACCCCCTCAGCTGCCTGCGTCTGAGCCCGGGCTGCGAAAGCCAGTTTCTGGCCCGGCTGACGTGGCTCTCCGGCCCGGACGGCCTAGACATGGCCGGCATCGGCGAGGGCAGCTGGCAGCGCCTGATCGATGCGGGGCTACTCGAGGAGCTGCTCGACTGGCGCGACCTCAGCCCGACTCAGTTGCAGCAGCCCCACGGCGTCGGCGAGGTACGCGCCGCCCAGTGGCACGCCCTGTTCGCCGAGAGCGCCGAGCAGTCGCTACCCCGCTGGCTGGTGGCCCTGGGGATGCCCAAGGTCGCGCCCGCGGCACTTCAAGACGCCAATGGCGAGGTCACACTCGCCGAACTGCGCCAGCGCTCCGCGACCGACTGGCGCGCCCGGGCAGGCATCGGCGAGATCACCGCCGAGCGGCTGGTAGCGTTCTTCAGCGATCCGCGCATCAACGCCTGGCTCGACGCCCTGGTCGAGTCAGCCCAGGGCTGACTGCACCTCGGCCAGGCGGCGTTCGAGAAAGCGCCTCTCCGCCGCCTGGGGCGATAGCGCCAACGCCTCGCGATACGCCTCGGCGGCCTCAGCATAGCGTTTCAGGCGCCGCAGTAGATCGGCGCGTACCGCCGGCAGCAGGTGGTATCCCGGCAGGTGAATCTCATCGAGCAGTGCCAGGCCGACTTCGAGACCATCGGCCATGGCGATCGCCACGGCACGGTTCAGCGCCACCACCGGGGTCGGTTGCATGGCGTAGAGCAGGCTGTAGAGCGCCGCAATGCGCCGCCAGTCGGTGTCGGCGGCGCCTGGCGCCTCGACGTGCAGCCCGGCGATGGCGGCCTGCACGACATAGGGGCCGGGTGGGCCGTCGCGCAGCACCTGGTGCAGATGGGCACGCCCCTCTTCTATCGATTCATGATGCCAGCGCGAGCGATCCTGATCCTCCAGCAGAACGATATCGCCGTCCTCGTCGAGACGCGTATCGCGCCGTGCATCGTGGAACAGCATCAGTGCCAACAGGCCGCGCGCTTCGGGCTCGGCGGGCATCAGCCCCACGAGCAAGCGGCCCAGACGGATGGCTTCATGACACAGTTCCTCGCGCACTAGCCGCTCACCGCCGCTGGCGGCATAACCCTCGTTGAAGATCAGGTAGATCACCGCCAGCACCGCATCGAGACGCTCACCAAGGGCGGCGTCATCCGGCACCTCGAACGGAATGCCGGCATCGCGTATCTTGGCCTGGGCGCGTACAAGACGCTGGGCCAGCGTCGGCACCGGCAGCATGAACGCGCGGGCAATTTCCTCGGTGGTCAGACCGCCCAGGGTGCGCAAGGTCAAGGCAACCTGAGCGGGACGCCCGAGCGCCGGGTGGCAGCAGGTGAACATCAGCCGTAGGCTATCCAGCGGCACCTCATCATCCGGCGCTGGCGCCTCGCCCAGTGTCTGCTCGAGATGCATGGCCAACTCGCCCTGCTTGCGCTCGAGCATCTGGCGATGGCGCAGCTGATCGAGCGCCTTGTGGCGGGCGGTCGCCGCCAGCCAGGCCAGGGGACTGGGGGGCGTACCCTGCTCGGGCCACTGATACATGGCGGCCTCGAAGGCCGCCTGCAGCGCATCCTCGGCCAAGGCGAAGTCGCCGAAGCGACGAATCAGACCCGCCAACAATCGGCCATAGGCCTCGCGATAGAGCGCGTCGAGATTCATTGCCTACATGCGATAGGCGGGGTCGACCGGCCGCACCTCGACCGAGCCCCCCACTCGCAGCGGCGGAATGCGCCGGGCCAGCGCCAGCGCCTCGTCTAGATCGCGGCACTCCACGACATGGAAACCCCCCAACTGCTCGCGGGCCTCGGCGAAAGGCCCGTCGTGGGTCACCACCTGGCCATTCTGCTCGCGCAGCGTGGTAGCACTTTCCACCGACTGCAGACGCGCCCCGCCGCGATAAGCGCCGCTGGTGACCATCTCCTGGATCAGCGCATGGTAGTCGTGCATTACCGCATCGCGGGACGCCTCCGGCAGTCCCTCCCACAGCGCTTCGTCGATACAGCACATCAGCATGTATTGCATGTCATCTCTCCCCATTTACCTGACAAGGCCGTTCGCCCTGGTCATCACACTATCGCTGCAGGTCGGCGCTTTTCGACATCGACCCACGCCAAGCTGCAGGGAGATCAACGCTGCTTCATGGCCACCACCGACAGGCCCGTGACCACGAAAGTCAGGCCGGCACCGACATTGAGACCAGAAACGATCCGCGGCCGCGCCTGCAGCCAGATGGAGAGACGCGCCGCAAAGACGCCCATGAGAGAGAACCCGACTGCCGTCAACGCGGCAAACCAGCCACCATAGATGAGCATCTGCACGGCGACGGATCCTGCCGCTGGGTCAACGAACTGGGGAATGAAGGCCAGCAGGTTGTCAGGCCCTGGCGCAAGCACCAGCAGAATGCAGGCCGCGGTATAGGCGACCCAAATCTCGAACGAAAACATTGCCTCTCCTTAACGGTGATAGGTACGCGGCATCCTTGTCACCGCAAAGGATAGAACGCCTTGGCAAGGGCGCCACTATTCGACTTATCTCAAGCGCCCAGGCACGGCTCAGCGAACACTTCTCGTAGCCATTCGGCCACTCGCTCAAGGGCAACATGGCCAGCGAAGCGGCTGTGCCGAATCAGCTGATAACGCAGCCCAGGAAGCCTTGGCCCGAAGGGGACCTGCAGCACGCCACGTTCAAGTTCATCCTTCACCAGCGTTTGGCTCAGCAGTGCCACGCCCTGGCCGGCAATGGCCGCCTGGATCGCATGACTCTCGTCGGAGAAGGTTAGGCTCGCGCCCAGGTCGGCGATGCTGCCACCCGCCGCTTGGCACCAGTGCTGCCAAGACGGCAGGCCCAGCGTAGCGCAGTACCAGTCGAAGACGATGTGCCGGACCCTGTGCAGATCCTCATACCCGCTCAGCCCCAGCTGCGGGCTGGCCACCAGGGCAAAGCTGTCATCCGCCAGCACCTCGGCCTGATGCTCCGGGTAGGGCCCCATGCCATAGCGAATCGCCAGCGCGGCACCGCGCGATAGATCCAGGGGCACTTCGCTGGCGTGAATGCGCAAGTCGATATCGGGGTGCCGTTCATGGAAGTCGGCCAGCCGCGGCAACAGCCAGTGGCTGGCAAAGGCTGGGGTGCAGGAGAGCGTGACGCTGGCCGGCGCCGTCTGCTCGCGCAGCACCTCAAGGGCGTCACCGAAGGCATCGAAGCCGCGCTGCAACACCGGATACAGGTGTTCCGCCGCCGCCGTCGGCACCACCTGGCGGACGCGCCGCCAGACACAGGGCCGCGAAGTGGTCTTCGATGACTACCGGCTGCGCGTGGCCGGGGTAATTCGCGACTACGGCATGCACGAACGCGAACAGGCACCTGGCGACAGCCTTGAGCGTCATGATTCTTCGCCTGCTTCTGGATGAAGGACATCTAGACTCACGTGCTTGCTCATGCCCTCGAAGAGCTAGGTCGCCATATCGGCATGTTCACTCCCGATGGCAGCGCCGTGCTGCTGCACGCCCGTACTGACAGCCTGACCTGGTTCGCTCATCAACTCGCCCGTCAGCCCTACGACTTCGAGATCCTCTACCCACCCGAGCTTTGCAGCGCCCTTGCCCAGCAGGCCGCCCGTCTCCAGCGTCTGGCCGTCCAGACTGACCGATAGAAAATGCGCGTGCCTGTCGAAAGCGACTATGTTGAATCGACGAAGGGAAGTAGCACCAACCACAACCCTTGGAGATTCACCATGCAGCTTTCCACCTACCTGATCTTCGACGGCAACTGCCGCGAAGCCTTCGCGTTCTACCAGCGTTGCTTCGACGCCGAATTGAAGGCCATTTCCACCTATGCCGAGATGCCCAGCAGCGAGGGCATGGAGATACCCGACGAAGCCCGCGACCTGGTGATGCATGCACGCCTGCGTATTGGCGACCAGTTATTGATGGCATCGGACAACGCCCCCTTCTGCCCGGCGCCCTATGAAGGCATCAAAGGCGCGAGCATTGCGGTCGGTGTCGACTCAGTAGAGGAGGCCGAACGGCTCTTCAACGCGCTGGCCGACAACGGTAGCGTGGAGATGCCACTCGAAGAAACCTTCTGGGCGCACCGCTTCGGCATGCTGGTGGACAAGTTCGGCGTCGCCTGGATGATCAACTACGAGAAGGAGGCGTAGCTGGCTTCCCCGCCCTCCTCGCTGATGGGCGCCGTTGAGATCATCACGTATTGCAGAACTGCGGCGCCTTATTCCCCAACCTCAAACGGGATCGGTCTAAATCGATACATTGAGCCTCGACTCCCAAGCCGCTTTGCTCCTGATAAGCATCACTATCTACCAGCCTGCTCGCTAAGGCTGCCCCCGGTGCTTGACCTACAGGCACGCGCCCTGGACGCAGTGTCCAATAGTCCCATGATCCACTCGCGCACGGCGGCGATGGCCGGTTCCTCGAGCCGCTCGGGCGGGTAGACGAGCTGGAAGGGAGCGGCCTTAACCTCGGGGCCGAATGGCTGTACCAGGCGCCCTTGGCGCAGCTCCGCCTCGATCAGGTGCCGGCTCATCAGGGCTATGCCCTGGCCGTCCAGGGCAGCGGCGATGCCATGGGTCTCGTCGGAGAACATCAGTCCGGCGCTGACGTCGAGCCCCGGTACCTGGACCTGGCGCTGCCAGGCCACCCAGTCCAACGGCGCGGGCGAAGAGAAGTGCAGCAGCGTATGGCGCACCAGTTCAGCCGGTTCACGCAGCTTCAGCACGGGGCTGCACACGGGCACGAAGACATTGTCGAACAGCTTCTCCGCGACCAGCCCGGGCCAGGGGCCCTCACCGTAGCGAATCGCCATGTCGGCGACGACGCCATCCAGGGCGACCGCTTTGTGTGAGACCTGAATGCTCAGGTCGATCTGCGGGTGGGCATCGCGCAGCAGGCAGACCCAGGGCAGCAGCCAGCGTGCTGCCACGGCCGGAGTGGTCGAGAGCGTTACCGCCTGCCGCGTCGGCGGACGGCGCAGCTTGGTCACCGTCTCGGCGATGGCATCGAAGGAGTCGCTCAGCACGGTGAGCAGCGCCTGGCCCTGAGTCGTCAGCACCAGCTGCCGCGGCCGCCGCACGAACAGGGCCACGCCCAGGCTCTCCTCGAGCTGGCGGATCTGATGGCTGATCGCCGTCGGCGTGACCGAGAGTTCCTCGGCAGCACGCTTGGCGCTGAGGTGGCGCGCCGCCGCCTCGAAGGCACGCAGGGCGGAGAGAGAAGGCAGTCGTCGCGGCATCATGGATGAGTTTTATTTTCCAAAATCGAAAAAGAATCGTCGTTTGTCACCCTACGTAGCTTCAGGCTTATATGAAACAAGCCACAAGCAAGGCTGAGAACAGCTCATTCAAAAGATCCTACACCCAGTGACGGAGAACACCCATGAGGCGCTTACTTCACCTCGATGCTAGTCCACGCCCCGGCCGTGCCGGCAGCCACGATCACGGCGCGCATACCCGCCGGTTGACCCATCACTTCGTTTCCCGCTGGCACACTCTGGCGCCGGATAGCGAGATCGTCTATCGCGATATCGGCGCCAACCCACCACAGCTCACCAGCGTAGAGTGGATCGAGGCCGCCTTTACATCCCCCGAGCAGCAGACCGATCCGATGCGGGCGGTTCTTGCCGAGAGCGATACGCTGGTCGACGAGGTCGTACAGGCCGACATCCTGGTACTCGGCGTACCGATGTACAACTTCGGCCCGCCGGCCGCGTTCAAGGCATGGATCGACAACGTCATTCGCCTGGGCCGAACCGTCGATTTCGACATGCAGTACGGTGCCCACCCCTTCATGCCCCTGGAATCTTACGTGCCGCTGCTGGCCGACCGAAAACGGCATGCGGTGCTGCTCTCCTCTCGCGGCGGTTACGACTTCGACCCAGGGCGCAGCATGGCGGCATTCAACCATCTCGAGCCGGGCGCGCGCACCGCCCTGCAGTTCATCGGCATCGGCGGCTTTCACAGCGTCGCCATCGAGCATCAGGAGGAAGGCGGCGAGGCGCTGGCCGCCTCGACCCAAAGTGCCCTGGAGCGCATCGACCGGCTGGTCGAGCAATTGCATCGTGAGTTCGCCACGTCGCGCCTGACGCAGCCGGCGTGACGACTGCTCTCAGACGACCGAACACCGGGGCGCCTGGCGCCCCGTTATGCATGTCACCGCTATGAGGCCTGACTGACCGCCGCCTTGTCCGTTACCGGATCGGCCTTGGCACCGGCCGCCTCACGGCGCTCCGAGTAGCGGTCCACCAGCGTTTCGGCGTGGGGCCGTAACAACACGGTGAAGCGCACCAGTTCTTCCATCACGTCGGCGATGCGGTCGTAGAGCGGCGAGGGACGCATGCGCCCGGCCTCGTCGAACTCCTGGTACGCCTTGGGCACGCTGGACTGGTTGGGGATGGTGACCATACGCATCCAGCGCCCCAGCAGGCGCAGCGTGTTCACCGCATTGAAGGACTGCGAGCCGCCGCTGACCTGCATCACCGCCAGGGTGCGCCCCTGGGTGGGCCGCACCGCTCCCATGCTCAGCGGCAGATGGTCGATCTGGGTTTTCATCACGCCGGTGATCTGGCCGTGGCGCTCGGGGCTGCACCACACCTGCCCTTCGGACCACAGCGCCAGCTCGCGCAGCTCCCGCACCGCCGGGTGATCGTCGCCCGGCACCTGGTCCGGCAGCGGCAGGTCGGATGGGTCGAAGATGCGTGTGTCGGCGCCGAAGTGGCGCAGCAGCCGTGCCGCCTCCTCCACCGCCAGGCGCGAGAAGGAGCGCTCGCGCAGCGAACCGTAGAGCAGCAGGATGCGCGGTGGATGCCCCAGCGGATCGGGCAAGCCCTGGCCGGGCTGCCGCAGAGCGAAGCGCTCGTCGAGGGCCGGTAGATAGTCGGGGTCGTTGAGCGTGCGAAGCCTCATGTCGCCTCCTTCAGGGCGTGGGTTTGCAGGACGAGCAGCGCCACCAGGGCGGCCAGCCCCAGGGCGGAGGAGAACAGCAGCGCCTGGGTGCCGAAGCGCTCGATCAGCAGGGCGAAGGCCAGCGGCGCCAGCGCCTGACCGAAGCGTGCCGGTACCATCAGCACGCCCTGGCGCAGGCCATAGCCATGGGGGCCGAAAATGGCCAGCGGAAGCGTACCCTTGGCGATGGTGAGAATGCCGTTGCCGGCGCCGTGCAGCAGCACGAACGGCGTGGCGAGCGGCGCCCCCAACGCCATCACGCCGAACGCCCCAATGGGGTGAGCCACCACCGCCAGTTTTGCCGCGAACAGCGGATGAAAGCGCTGCAGCAGCGAGAACTCGAGCAGTCGCGCCGCCACCTGGGCCGGCCCCACCAGCGCCGCGGCCGCGATGGCGGCGGCGGGCGAGAGGCCGGCGATCTGCAGCAGCCACGGCAGGTGCGCGGCCATGCCGGTACTGACGAACCAGGTCACGGCAAAGACGAAAGCCAGCAGCGCCATGGGCAGCCAGGTCGACTCGACCTCTGACACAGCCGCCTCGGTGTGCGGAGTGGGCGGCTGAATGCCGAAGGGAATCAACAGGCGGTTGAGTGGCAGGCCCAGCAGCAGGTGCACCGCAGCCCAGGTGAAGCAGGCGTTCTGCCAGCCGAATTCGGCGTTGAGCCAGCCGGTGATCGGCCAGCACACCGTGCTGGCAAAGCCCGCCAATAGCGTGATCCCAGTAATCGGGCCGCGCGCCTCGCGGCCGTAGAGCCCGGCCAGGGTCGAGAAGGCCGACTCATAAAGCCCCATGCCCATGCCGACGCCGATCACCAGCCATCCCACCCACAGCAGCACGGGCCCATCCGCCAGACCCAGCAGTACCAGGCCTAGGGCGAACACCAGGCTGGAAACCGTCAGCACGTCGCGTCCGCCGAAGCGGTCGATGCGCCGACCCACCGCCGGGCCCAGCACCGCCGAGACCACCAGCGCCGAGGAGAACGCCGCGAATACCGTACCCGTGGTAAGGCCCAGGTCTTGCGCCATGGGCACGGCGAGGATGGCCGGAAGATAGTAGGTCGAGCCCCAGGCAAGCGTCTGGGAAACGCCCAGGGCGACGACCACCCCGGTGCGCGAACTCATCGACTACCTCGATCATCGAGGTATCTGGACCTGTAAAAACGCCCTGCGCTCATCCTTCATGCTCCTCCCGCTTCACCGAACCGCCCGCCATGCGGCGGCTCTCGACGATGCAGTCCGTGGCCTCCAGCCAGGCGTCCACCGCCACCTGAAAGGCCTCCCGCCCCTTCTCCGTCAGCGCGTAGACCTTGCGCGAGCGCCCCTGCACGACCTCGTTACTCGAGGAGAGATAGCCCCCCGCCTCGAACTCGTTGAGCACAGGATAGACCGTGCCTTCCGAGGGGCTGCAGCAGCCGTTGGTGCTCTTCTCCACCGCCTGCACCACCTCGTAGCCGTGCATCGGTTTGCGGTGCAAGACGCTGAGCACGAAGAACTTCGACAGCGACATCTTGATCGTGCCGTGCCAGTAGGAAGGGTCGCTGTAGTCGGGGATCCGGCGGCCGGCGGCCGCTTCGGATTTCACTTTGGTCATGGGGGAAACCTATACCTCGATGGTCGAGGCGTCAAGACTGAACGCCATAACGCCGCCGCACATGGTCGCGATAGCTACCTGGCGTCAGGCCGGTCACGGCCTTGTAGTCATGGATGAAGTGGGCCTGGTCGAAGTAGCCGGCGGTAAAGGCAGTATCGGTCAAGGAAGTGGCACTCCCGCCCAACTTGATCAGCTCGCGACTGCGGGCGACGCGCAGCAGCCGGGCATAGCGCTTGGGCGAAAGCCCCATGTGGCGCTGGAACAGCCGCTCCAGGCGGCGCTGGCCAAACGGCAATTCCTCCACCAGCGCAGCGATGCTGACCTGGCCTTGGTGTCGCTGCAACCAGCCAAGCGAGGACACCAGCCCCGGCGGCCCGGTCCGAGGCCATGGGTGTCTCGCGCAACACCATCAATTCCATCGAGGTTGGCCGCTACGTGCCCTCGCTGCCACTCGCCTTGCGCCTGGCGCGATTCTTCGGCAAGCCCGTCGAGGAGGTATTCGATGACACATCACCATGACACGCCAGCCCACGGCAAACCCCTGCTCGTGCCGCTGGTCGGGGCGGGTCTGGGGGTTGCGATGTTCCTGACCGCCTGGCTGGCCGCGGATGCCCCCGGGGTCGGCCTGGTCATGCTCGCCATCATGCTGGGCTATGCCGCGCTGATGCGCTTCGGCCAGCGCTTCGAGTCGGTCCAGGTACTTAGCCAGGACCCACCACTGGATGAGCGCCACGCCCTGATCCAGCTCCACGCCCTGCGTGCCGCTTACTGCGCCGTGCTCGGCGTGGCACTGCTCGGCTTCTTCTGGGAGATCGCGCGCGGTGCACCCGGCGCCTTCACCCTGATCGCTGCCGTCGGCGGCGCCACCCACCTGCTCGCCACCATGGTCGTCAGGCGACGCCTGTGAGCGGCAGCGTGTCACTCCTTCGGTCCTAAGAACCCTCACCCCGCCAGGGCCTTGCGCAGCCCACCGAAGCGGCGCCGGTACTGGGCCGGGGTCAGGCCGACCTTGCGCCGGAACAGCCGGCCGAAGAAGGCGCCATCCTCGTAGCCCACCGCCTCGGCGATGGCATCCACCGGCGTCTTCTCGGTCTCCAGCATCTGCTTGGCCTCTTCCAGACGCAGGGTATGCACGTACTCCATGGGCGTCAGGCCGGTGGCCTTCCTGAAGCGACGGTGGAAACTGCGTTCGCTGAGCCCCGATTCCTCGATCAAGGCGGCCACGGGCGACGGCTCATCGTAGTGTTCGGCGATCCACGTCTGGCAGCGCGCGATGACGGCATCCTCGGCCTGCCGGGTGCGCGCAAGCATGGCGAAGGGAAGCTGGCCGGCCGCATGCCAATCGATCAGGAACAGCTTGGCGAGATGCATCGCCTCGTCGACGCCGGCTAGGCGCGCGACGAGATACAGCGCCAGGTCGCTCCAGGAGGTGCCGCCCCCCGCCATGACCAGGCGACTCCCGGTGCCGCCGATCACCAGCGCACGATGCGGATGCACCCGCACGTCCGGATAGCGACCCAGCACATCGCAGTAGGCCCAGTGCGTAGTGGCATCCTCGCCCCTCAGCAGCCCCGACTCGGCCAGCAACAGGGCGCCGGAACAGGCGGTCGCCAGGATGGCGCCAGCGGCATGGCAGCGCCTGAGCCATTCGACCTCCTCGCTATAGCGCCCCTCGAGCACCGCCTCGGGCGGCAGCATGATCTCGGGAATGCACACCACATCGGGCACCCAATCCAGGCCGGCGTCGGGAACGATGCGTACACCGTTGGCGATAACCATCTCGTGGGGGCCAGCACGAGCAGCCACCTGCGGCACGAACAGCGGCTCACCGGCCTTGCCCTCGATCAGGGCGGGCCAGTCGCGTCCCGCCGCAGCGAAGACATCGTAAACTCCGTACAGGGTGGAAGCCGCCACTTCAGGAATTGCCAGCAAGGCGATGGTGGGTTTGTGCATCGACATGGCGGAAACCGCCGGTTTTTGTCCGTAGGGACTTCAGTGTAGCCCAGCCGGGAGCGACAGAATGGACGCGTCAATGACACAACAAGACCTATGGAGAACCGCCATGACTGCCCAAGCCCAACCCTCCGTTCCCGCCAATTTCGACGCCTCCCACGCCGCCGACTTCGAGAACCGCTTCGTGCGTGCGCTCAACGAAGGCGCCATGCTGCAGCTGATCTCGCTGGCCCACCGCAGCGGCCTGCTCACCCAGTTGACCGACGGCGAACCGGTGACCAGCAACGAACTTGCCGCCAAGGCCAAGCTCGATGAGCGCTACGTGCGCGAGTGGCTGGGTGGCGCGACGGTCGCCGCCCTGGTCGAGCACGACCCACGGGCCATGACCTATCGCCTTCCCCCCGAACATGCCACGCTGCTGACCGACGGCGGCGAGGCCAACCTCGCCGTGTTCTCCCAGTACCTACCGCTGATGGGCCAAGTGGAGGACGACGTGCTGGAATGCTTCCGCCACGGTGGCGGCGTGCCGTACTCGCGCTATGCCCGTTTCCATGAGGTCATGGCCGAGGATAGCGGCCAGACCGTGCTGCCCGTGCTGTTGGATGCCATCCTGCCGCTGGCAGCAGAGCTGCCGGACAGGCTGGCGCAGGGCATCGACGTACTCGACCTGGGCTGCGGCCGCGGCCTGGCGCTGATGAAGCTCGCCGAACGCTTCCCCAACAGCCGCTTTACCGGCTACGACCTATCTGCAGAGGCCATCGGCTGGGCGACGCAGCGTGCCGCTCGCCTGGGCCTGGCCAACCTGTGCTTCGAGGAGCGCGACCTGAGCGACTTCGACCGCACGGCGCCGGCGCAGCGCTACGACCTGGTCACCACCTTCGATGCCATCCATGACCAGGCCCACCCGCTGAACCTGCTCAAGGGTATCCGCCGCACCCTGCGCGAGGATGGCGTCTACCTGGCCCAGGATATCCACTCCTCGAGCCACCACCACGGCGACCGCGACCACCCCATGGGCACGTTGCTCTACACCCTGTCGATCATGCACTGCATGAGCGTCTCGCTCGCCCAGGGCGGCGAAGGGCTGGGAACGATGTGGGGCCGGGAGAAGGCACGGGAGTATTTCGGTAAGGCCGGCTTCGGCAACATCGAGGTGCACCAGTTGCCCCACGACATCCAGAACGACTACTGGGTGCTCAGGCCTTGAGCCGTTCGCCGACAACAAGGCCCTGCTTGGCGCTGCGGCCCCGGCTCAATGCTCCATGCTCACTGCCTGCCCGGTGACGACAATGCCGCCCGAGAGCGGAATGTCCACCTGCAGGCGGCTGGGCCGGCCCATCGCCTCGCCCTGCCGGATCGTCAACTGAGCCGGAGCCTGGAGCAGGCCGGCGTCACGAAGGTAGCCACCCAGCGCCGCGGCCGCCGCGCCGGTGGCGGGGTCTTCCACCACACCGCCCACCGGGAACGGGTCACGGGCGTGGAAGTACCCTTCGCGCTCGCGCCATACCAGCTGCAGCGTGGTCAGCCCTTCACGCAGCATCAGCGCCTTGAGATGCTCGAAATCATACTCGAGCCGTTCGAGGCGCTGCTGCGTCTTGCATGCCAGCACCAAGTGCCAGGCCCCGGCATAGGCCCGTGCCGGCGGAATCTCGGGATCGAGTTCATCCGCCTGCCAGCCAAGCAGCTCACGCACCTCCTCGACCAGCTCCGGTTCGGCGGGGCGATACTCCGGCGCAACCGACACCAGCGACGCCTGCCACTCCCCCGCCACCTCGCGGACCGTGACGCTCACCTCGCCCACCGCCGTCTCCAGCAGATAGGAGCCCGCCCCGCTCAGCTGCCCCATCAGCACGCCGCTGGCTACTGTGGCATGACCGCAGAAACTCACCTCCGCCTCGGGACTGTAGTAGCGAGCCGTGCGACGCTCACCCTTGGCCGGGGCAATGAAGGCGGTTTCGGAATAGCCTACTTCGGCGGCGATGCGCTGCATCTGCGCCGGCTCGGGCAGCGCCTCGCCCAACCACACCCCCGCAGGGTTGCCGCCGCTCGGGGTATCAGTGAAGGCTGCAAGGCGATGGAGGGTACCGCTCATGGGAGTCTCCTCGGTGATCAAAGGTGCCCGATCATAGTAGGCGGAAGGGAAATGATAGAACAGGCAGGACGATAGCGAAGCGACTATGTTTAAGCATTTCGTAGCCCCGCACTAACCACGCACAACACCCCCCGAGGCGCCACATGAAAGTCAAACGCATCATGTCCAACTCGGCCACATCGGATCTCGACAAGGCTGCTACCTTCTATGGTGAAATCCTGGGTCTCGACCTGCTCATGGATCACGGCTGGTTTCGAACCTACGGCTCGGACGAGAAAATGATGGTTCAGGTGAGCTTCGGTACCGAAGGCGGCTCCGGTACACCGGTGCCCGATCTCTCCATCGAAGTCGACGATATCGAAACGGCACAGGCACGCTTCGAGAAGGCCAGCATACCCATCGAATACGGGCCGGTAAGCGAGCCCTGGGGCGTGCGAAGGTTCTACGTTCGAGACCCGTTCGGCAAGCTCATCAATATCCTGCAGCATGAGTGAGCCATTTGCTCTGAACATTCTCCGTGCAGATTGGGAGGGAGCCATGGACGAAGACCTGGAGAAGATGACCCGCGAGCAATTGATCGCAGAAGCCAAGCGGCTACGCCAAGGCATTCGTGAGCACCGCGACTGCAGCGGGCACGATCTGTGCTGGCACCACCCAGCCCTCTGGGCATTGCTGCCCGACAAGAGCGACCCGGTTCCCGTGGTACCTGAATGGCCGGAATTCATCCGTGGCTGCATCAAGTACCGGCAGTCACTCGATGAACAGATGCCAAGCGCCCCGCGTACCGATGAGCCGTATGATGAATAGCCCTACTGCCCAACTGGACCGTCAACTAGGCCGACGCCTCGACTAGCGACTCAGCCCGCCTCAGCAATGCCGCCTCCTGTTGCGGCGCGAGCACCAGGCCGAAGCGCTCGCACAGTATCTGGGGCAGCGCCTCGGCATCGAGCCGCTGCCATTCAGGTGCCTTGCCGGGACGGAAGATCTTCAGCTCCAGATCGGTCAACGCCAGGCGCTCCTCCGCGCCGTTGTGCTGGGCCACGATGCGTCGCACGAAGGGCGAGTCCGGATGATGGGAGGCGAGGTAGTTTTGCTCCGCATAGTCGGCACGGAAGTAAGGCTCGTCGCTGAATTGGTAGAGATTGAACCAGCCATCGTGGCGGTGATGGCGCAGCAGCCAGTACCCCAGCGATGAGCGCTCCAACCGGTACTCCCAGCGGCCATGTTGCGCCTCGACGCCCTCGTCGAGACGGATCGGCTCGCGCGGCCCAACGTTGCCGACTCCCACATCGACCAGCCACTGACGCCCCGCCACGGTCACGTTGAGGATGGTGTGCCCGAGTGGAGTCACCTTGTCCGCATCATCGCCCATCAGTATCCGCGCACTGCGCCCCGCGACGACGAAGCCTAGCCGATCCAGCACCGTGGCAAACAGGGTGTTCTGCTCGTGGCAGTAGCCACCCCGCCGCCGCCGCACCAGCTTGTCCTGCAGGCTCTCCAGATCGAGGCGGATCTCACCGCCGGTGACGATCTCGAGATTCTCGAAGGGCACCGCCGCGAGATGCGCCTGCTGGAGCGCCGTCAATGACTCTAGGCTGGGCGTCAAGGGGCCGCGATAATCGATGCGCGCCAGGTAGGCGTCGAGGTCGAGCGGCGATGTCTCCCACTGGGCCGTATCGTGAAGAGCGGATCGAGGCAGAGTAGCGGTCATGTGTGAAGACTCCCTATCCCAGCGGCACACCGCCGCTGATGGTTTTGCCATGCCGGCACATGAGGGCCGGCCCACTCTTCGGAGCCTAATACCTGAAGTTAAGTTGAGATCAATGAAACCGCAGACTATCGCTGCCATAGCGACCGCCCATGCCTGGCTCGATGCTTCACTTTAGCCGACTCTCGTTCATTACCCAGCAGCGCCGCTCATCCGAGCGGCGCTGCTGCGGCAGGCAGAATGGCGATATCGTCAGTGGTGAGCCTCGCCAAAGGCACCCACCACATGCCCTGCCAGGGCGTCGCCGGCCTCGCTAAGGTCACTGCGCTTGACCAGCGCGACCTGGTAATCGCCCAGTGGCGGAAGTCGATCTTGCTCAATGCGCCGCAGCGGGGCGCGAATCAGGCTGCGCGGAAAGGGCGCCACGGCAAGGTCAGCGAGCATCGCCGCCTCCTGACCTGCGGAGTGCTCGCAGGTATAGGCGACGCGGTAGCCGATGCCGGCACTGTCGAGGGCATCCAGCGCCATTTTTCGCCAGGCACAGCCCTGGTGGGCCAGCGCCACCGGCAATGGTAAGCGCTGCACGGCCACGCCTCCCTCGCGGCCCACCCATACCAACGGCTCGCTATGCACGATCTCGCCGCGCGGCTCTTGGCCCGGGTTGCCCGCGGTGATGAGTATCAAGTCCAGCTCGCCGGCATCCAGGCGCTGCAGCATGCTGGCGCTGTTCCCCACCACCACATCGACATGCACCGCCGGATGCGAGCGGGCGAACTGGGCCAATACGCCGGGCAGGATGCGCGTGCCGACATCGTCGGTGGTGCCGAACCCCACCCGCCCCTCGAGCGTAGGCGCCAGAAACTGCGTCACCGCCTCCTCGTTGAGCTTGAGCAGCCGCCGGCCGTAACCCAGCAGCATCTCGCCCTCGGGGGTGAGCCTTACCTGGCGGGCTTCGCGCACGAACAGCGACTGGCCCAGGGTCTCCTCGAGGCGCTTGATCTGCATGCTGAGCGCCGACGGTGTACGGAAGACCTGCTGAGCGGCACGCGTGAAGCTGCCGCTCTCGGCAATCGTCACGAAGGTCCGCAGCACATCGCTATCCAGCAGGGGCAAGGCACGATGGCCGGAGAGTGAGGGCATCTGTGTCATGGTCACACCTTTCAATTTTCCTTAACTGAAAATGTAGACCTTTTCGTTTGTTTGATCAAAGAGCCCAAGCCATGCTGTTACCCAGAGGTCGCGACCCTCCATTCACAACCAGAAAGACATCGCAGCCGCCGGTCACGGCGGCCTGTATGGAGGTGCGAGATGACCCAGTACCAGCCCATTCATCGTCAAACGCCAACTGACAACAAAGCGCCCACACCACCGCCCCGGCTGGCGCTATATATGCCGGCCACGCCACCACTCGGACTCATCTATGCGCTTGAGCTCTGGTGGTGGCGATACCGCCAGCGCCGCCAGTTCCGGCAGCGTTTCCTGCCACTGCTGGCCCATGACGACCATATCCTCGAGGACATGGGCACCAACGTGACGACATCCTGTGGGCATCGCGCCTGCCGCTGAAAGAGGATGCGCACCAGGCCCTCACGGAGCGACGGGCGCGGTACAAGCGCTAGCGGCTTGATCAGCAGCGTGTTCGAGGATTCCTATCATGCGAGCGCCAAGCAACGCACAATGCCTGGGGGGCAACCGCCCCCCCCTTTAGTGCCTGACACGGTCTACCGGCAGAGCTCGTAGCCAACGGCGCTACGGCTGATGCCGTGGCGCCGCGATGCTAAGCTTTGGCCTTCCCGAAACAATCGCTCAAGGAAGTTCGCATGAAATATCTCGGTGCCCACGTCAGTGCCGCTGGCGGACCGGATCAAGCCGTGCTGCGCGCGGTGGAGATCGGCGCCGATGCCTTCGCCCTGTTCACCAAGAACCAGCGCCAGTGGAAGGCCAAGCCGCTCACCGACGAAGCCATCAAGGCGTTCCGCAGCGCCTGCCGCGAACACGGCTTCGGGCCCGGGCAGATCCTTCCCCACGACAGCTACCTGATCAACCTCGGTCACCCGGATGCCGCCGGGCTCGACAAGTCCCGCGCCGCCTTCCTCGACGAGTTCCAGCGCTGCGAGTAGCTCGGCCTCTCGCTGCTCAACTTCCACCCCGGCAGCCACCTGAAGAAGATCAGCGAACGCGAATGCCTGACCCGCATCGCCGACTCCATCAACCATGTGCTGGCCGAGACCCGCGGCGTCACCGCAGTGATCGAGAACACCGCCGGCCAGGGCACCAACCTGGGCTGGCGCTTCGAGCACCTGGCCGAGATCATCGACCAGGTCGACGACAAGTCGCGGGTCGGGGTGTGCATCGATACCTGCCATGCTTTTGCTGCCGGCTACGACCTGCGCACGTCGGAGGCCTGCGCCGCTACCCTCGATGAGCTCGGCAAGGTGGTCGGCTTCGAGTACCTGCGCGGCATGCACTTGAACGACGCCAAGAGCGCCTTCGCCAGCCGCGTCGACCGCCACCACAGCCTGGGCCAGGGCAACATCGGCCTCGACGCCTTCACCACCATCATGCGCGACCCGCGCATCGACGGCATCCCCCTGCTGCTGGAAACCATCGAGCCGGCGATCTGGGCCGAGGAGATCGCCTGGCTGCGCGCCCAGCAGCACTGATCGCCATGAAACTGATTCTCAGCCGCAAGGGCTTCGACTCCTCCGCCGGCGGCGTACCCAGCCCTATCTTACCGGACGGCCGGCTGCTCGCCCTGCCGATCCCGGATGCTGCCTCGACGATTCGCTATGCGGATATCAGCTTCGACGGCGCGCCGCTAAGCCGGCTGGTCGAGCCGCTCACCCGCGGCAAGATCACTGCGGAACATGGCGCTCACCTCGACCCTGACCTGATCCCCGAGATGCTGCCGCGGGCACCGGGCTGGCGGCCGCTCTTCGGCCAGAGTGGCCAGGCCCAAGGGCATCTGCGCAACCACGGCGTCGGCCCGGGAGACCTGTTTCTATTCTTCGGCCTGTTTCGGCGCGTCGAACCCCTCGCTGGCGGCTGGCGCTGGCTGCCTGGATCGAGGCCCTGCCATGTGATCTGGGGCTGGCTGCAGGTCGCCTCGGTCTTGCCGGTCGATCAAGCCAGAGGCGACCACCACGCCTGGGCGCACTATCACCCCCATTTTCAGCGCCAGGACGATCCCAACAACGTGCTCTATCTGGCACGTCCCCAGCTCGCTCTGCCGGAACTCGACGAGCCGCTGCCAGGTGTCGGCGCTTTCTCGCACGTCGCGCCGGAACGGCAGCTGACGGCCCCCCAGGCGACGCGGGTCTCCCAGTGGAGGCTACCGCGCTGGTGCTATCCAGAGCATGGCCGCACGCCGCTGAGCTACCATGCCAATCGCCAGCGTTGGCGCCAGCACACCGACCATACTGAGCTTGATGCCGTGGCCCGCGGCCAGGAGTTCGTGCTGGATGGCGACGAATATCCCGAGGCCCTTCCATGGGCAGGTGCACTGATGCAAGGCGGCCGGCCTGTTTAAATCAACGCCCGCGTATCTGCCTGGCCCCACGACGCTTGACCTCAAGTGAAGTCCAGGAGCTAGCCTCGCTGACGAACGAGCCGACAACCGGCTCGCCAATATGCGAGGAGACAGCAGATGCGCATCATGATCGTGGGAGCGAGCCAGGGGCTGGGGCGAGCCTTCATCGAAGGGCTGGGCGACAGTGGCGATCGTCTGATCGGCGTATCGCGCAGCGTGCCGACGAGGCTGCCCGAGCGTGCCGGCATCGAAATCGAGTGGATTGCCGCCGACCTGGCCTCGCCCGAGCCGGCGGCCGCCAAGGTGGCCAAGGCGATGGCAGGGGGCAAGCTGGATGTGCTGATCTATAACCTGGGGCTGTGGGAAAGCCGGGCCTTCGAGCCCGACTACCGCTTCCTGGCGGACAGCCCCGCGGAGATTCAGCACATGGTCACGGTCAACGTCAGCGGGGCCATCCTGCTGATCCAGGCGCTGCTTCCTGCGCTGCTTAACTCCGCCGCTCCACGCATCCTCCTCACCGGCTCGACCTCCGCGCTACCCGGCCACGGCAGGCCGGAGGTCACCTTCAGCGCCACCAAGTTCGCCCTGCGCGGCATCGCCGAGGCGCTGCGCGAGGGCTTCCGCGACCAGGGCCTGGCGGTCACCTGCCTGCAGCTCGGCTATCTCAATACCGAAGACGACCTGGCCGTGCCCCTCGAGCGCGCAGCCCAACGCGACGAGGGCGAGTCCATTCCGCTTCATGACGTGGTCCATTTGGTTCGCACTTTGCTGGCGCTGTCGCCGAATACCTACGTCAGGGAAGTGGTAATGCCGGCCATCGGCGATACGCGCTTCTAGCGGTATTCATCTCTATTAGTCAACCATGTGGTTGACAAACCAGTACCCACCGACTATTTAAACCATATGGTTGAATTTAATGAGATGCACTTGGACCGGGTCTTCCACGCCCTGGCCGACCCCACCCGTCGCCGGCTTCTCGAGCGGTTGGCGGCCGGTGAGCGCAAGGTCGGCGAGCTGGCCGAACCGTTCGACATCTCGCTGGCCGCCGTCTCCAAGCACGTGCGCGTACTGGAGCAGGCGGGGCTGGTGGAGCGGCGCGTCGAAGGACGCGCCCACTACTGCCGGCTGCAACCGCAGCCACTGGCGGCGGCGGAACAGTGGCTAAGCGTCTACGAAGGATTCTGGAGCCAACGCCTGAATGCCCTGGAAGCGGCGCTGAAGGCCGGGCCCCATGACAAATTGTCGGATGAGGGGGAGGGAAAATGAGTAACACCGGCTACGGCGAGAAGATTGCCGAGGAGAGCATCCGCTTCGAGCGCCTGCTGCCGGGGCCCATCGAGCGGGTCTGGGCCTATCTCACCGAATCCGACAAGCGTGGCCAGTGGCTCGCCCCCGGCGCCATGCAAACGCGAGCAGGTAGCGCCTTCGCACTGCACTTCCACAATAGCCAACTGACGCCCGACAAGACGCCGCCCACGGAGCGCTTTCGCCAGTACGACGGCAGCTTCACGACGCAGCACCAGGTGCTGCGCTGCGAACCACCCCACCTGCTTGCCTGGACCTGGGGCGGGGGCAACGAAGCCCCATCGGAGGTCACCTTCGAGCTCAGCGAGGCCGGCGATCAGGTACGCCTGGTGGTGACCCATCGTCGCCTCGCCGATGACGACACCATGGTCAATGTGGCCAGTGGCTGGCATACCCATCTCAGCGTGCTGGAAGGCGTGCTGCTGGGCCATGCCCCTGCCCCTTTCTGGCCCACCTTCGAGCGCCTAGAGGAGGAGTACCGATGCCACATCATGTCGCCCCGCAGTTGATGTTCGAAGGCAATGCCGAGCAGGCCATGCGCTTCTACGTCTCGCTGTTCGACGATTCCGACATCGTCCGGCTCGATCGCTATGGCCCCGAAGGGCCTGGTAGGGAAGGCAGCATCATGCAGGCCGAATTCACCCTGGCCGGCCGACGCTACACCTGCATCGACAGCCACATAGCGCACCCCTTCAGCTTTACGCCTTCGATATCGCTATTCGTCGAGTGCGAAAGCCGTGAAGAGTTCGAGCGCCTTCGCGAGCAGCTCGGGGCGGATGGCGAGACGTTGATGCCAGCCGACGACTACGGCTTCAGCACTCGTTTTACCTGGCTCAACGACCGCTTCGGCGTGTCGTGGCAACTCAACCTGGCCTGAGAGGAAGAACACCATGGTACCCCTGGCCCTGCCCCCTATCGTCTCCGAAGAAGAATGGCGCAGCGCTCTGGACGAACAGATCGCCCGCGAGAAGGCCCATACCCGTGAGCGCGACCGCCTAAACGCTGCGAGACGCCGCCTGCCGATGGTCGAGGTGAGCGCCGACTACGTCTTCGAAGGGCCACAGGGCGAAGCCAGCCTGCTCGACCTATTCGAGGGGCGCCGCCAACTGATCGTCTACCATTTCATGTTCGGCCCCGACTGGGAGGCCGGCTGCGACGGCTGTTCCTGGGTGGTGGACGCCATGACCCACCCCGCCCACCTGCACGCCCGCAACACCAGCCTGGTGCTGGTCTCCCGGGCGCCGCTGGACAAGCTCCAGCGCTACCAGGCACGCATGGGCTGGCAGCATCCTACGTGGGTCTCGTCGCTCGGTAGCGACTTCAACCAGGACATGGGCGTGACCAGCTGCAATTGTCATGCTCCCGACACCGATCGCGGCGAGCGGCACGGCATCAGCGTCTTTGTGCGCGACGGCCAGCGGGTGTTTCGCAGCTACTTCAGCGGCAAACGCGGCGTGGAGTATCTCGGCAGCCTGTGGACCTACCTGGACCTGACGCCCTACGGTCGCCAGGAGACCTGGGAGGACTCACCGGCGGGCTGGCCGCAGACGCCACCCTATGGTTGGAACCGACGTCATGACGAATACGAGACATAGTCGAGCCGTTCGACAGTGATGGAGTGAACGGCAATAAAGAGGAGGAACACGACCATGAAGACCATTGGCCTGCTCGGCGGCATGAGCTGGGAATCCACCGCCAGCTACTACCGGGCGCTCAACGAAGGCGTGAAAGCCACCCTGGGTGGGTTTCATTCGGCCAAGCTGTGCCTCTACAGCGTCGATTTCGCCGAGATCGAGCGGCTGCAGCACGCTGGCGACTGGGACGCCACCGCCGAGATCCTCAGCCAGGCCGCTCGCAGCGTGGAGGCTGGCGGTGCCGACTTCCTGCTGATCGGCACCAACACCATGCACAAGGTCGCGCCCGAGATCGAAGCCTCGATCTCCATCCCGCTGCTGCATATTGCCGATGCCACGGCACGGCGCCTGGCCAATGACGGCATTCAGCGTGTCGGCCTGCTCGGCACCCGCTTCACCATGGAGCAGGACTTCTACAAGGGGCGAATCGCCGAGGGCTTCGGCATCGAAGTCCTGGTACCCAACGAGGCCCAGCGCGACCTTATTCACGAGGTGATCTATACCGAGCTGTGCCTGGGCGAGGTGAAGGAAATGTCACGGCAGCGCTATCTGGAGATCATCGATTCGCTACACGAACGTGGCGCCGAGGCGGTAATCCTCGGCTGCACCGAAATCGCCCTGCTGGTGCAGCAGCAGCATACCGCCGTGCCGCTCTACGACACTACGGCCATTCACGCCGAGGAAGCGGTCAGGTGGGCGCTCGGCGATTCAGGAGACTAGATGAACGACGCCCAGTCGCTGCAGCAGGCCATTGACGAGCCAGTGCAGTTGGTGGAGTACGATTCCACCTGGCCGGCACGCTACGCCGCCGAACGCGACCGCTTGCTGCAGCGATTCCACGCCGAGCTGCTCGACGTACAGCATATTGGCAGTACCGCCATGCCCGGCATGCCGGCCAAGCCCATCATCGACGTCATGGCCGGGGTCGCTTCCATGGTCATGGCCGACGCCCTGTTCGAGCCAATGCTCGATTACGGCTACGTGACCTCGATTGAGTTCAACGCCGGCCTGAGCGACCGCCGCTGGTTCATGCGTCACGCCAACGGCCGGCGTACCCACCACCTGCATGTGGTGGTGCTCAACGGCGAGCTGTGGCGCCAGCGACTCGCATTCCGCGACGCTCTGAGCCGCGACCCGGCGCTGGCCACACGCTATGCCGACCTCAAGCGCGAGCTGGCTTCCCGCCACCATGCGGGTCGAGAAGCCTATACCCAAGCCAAGGGCGAGTTCGTACGCTCGATCATAGGGCCGCGCTAGAGTTTCGGCCATGGCGCTCGCTGAGGATTGTCGGCATCGCTTATCAGTTGAGATGCACCGCCTCGAAGTGCGCCACGGCAGTGCCAGAGGCATCCCGCAGGGTCAGCGTCTGGCCTTCGATCTGCCAGGTTGCGGTTGCCTCCAGCGCGGCCAGGAAGGCCTGCTCGGTCTCACCGCCGTGCAGGCAGGCCATGCGCGTGGTGATCAGGGGGCCGAAGTGAAGGGCCTCGCTCTCCAGCCGATAATCACCGGCCAGGCGGTTGCATCCGGTGGAGCCCGCCAAGCGGTTCTCCTCGGTGTGCAGCACGAAATGCGCCTCACGCTGGCTGTCTACCGCCTCGGGCGTCGCATTGCCGACCTGGGTCAGCTTCCAGTAGGTGTTCACCAGCGGTTCGTCATGTGTCATTGAACCCTCCATGGCGGTACAGCCCATTAGCACGATGGCCATCGATCCCAGCAAGATGGCAAAAGTTTTATTCATTCTCGTTCTCTCAAGTAGCGATACACATAGATGAGCGGGCCAAGAGACTTGCGCAGCATACCGATGCCAGGTCAAGCGATGCCGGCAGGCCGCCGCCAGGTCCTCCCCCGCCGGGGTCGGCGCATAACCCATGCGCGAGCGCTCGAACAGCGCCACGCCCAGCCGGCCATGCTCAAGGGCTGGTTCGACCGGGGTGTCGTCTACGGCAGGCTCTACACCGGCAGCATGCGCTACGACCGCGGCCGTTTTCCCGAGAAGAAGGTCATGCTTTCGGTGACCACCGGCGCCCCGGCGCCAACCTATGACGCCAAACGCCACAGCTCCAGCAGCGCCTGATTGATGGGATCACCGGTCAACTGGATCTCGTGGCCAGCGCCTTTTACGACCCGGCGAAACGCGTCGATACTCTCCGCCAACTCGTCGCAGATCGCTTCGAATCCTTCCCCATGGCCCCCGGAGACGACGAGCTTGGGGAAACCAGCTTTCTTTAGGTCGACGAGCGGAAGTGCCATATCCCACGTCGTTCTTCCCCAGCGAAGTACCGGGACCAGCGGCACGACTTGGTCGAGGACGCCAGGGGGAAGCATCTGGGGATCCGTCCCCACGGCCCGGAGGAAGCACTCCGCCCACTCACCATCCGGTATATCGAGATCCCACATCTCCCGAATCCCATTGACGAGAGCCCGTGCCGCCCCATCGTGCCGTGCGAGAGAGAACGCGGCTGGCTCAAGGAGCGCCAGGGAGAGCGCCGCTTCGGGACGGCGGGCCGCGGCGAACATCGCGGCCATACCGCCGTAGGAATGGCCGACAAGGTGAGCGCCATCGCCCATCACCTCAGCGATATCATCCGCGTCTTGCAAGAAGTCTTCGCCCGCTGCCGCTGGACTGCATCCGTAGCCGCGCCGGTCGAGCACGAGAAGTTGGTAGCCCTCACCGGCGAGCGGTTGCTGCGCTTCCCACTCCTCCCGGCCGGTCGCCAGAGAGCCGTGTATTAGGACAACAGGCTCCCCCGAGCCCCATGTCTCGATGCATAGGTCGCTCATGTGGGCTTCTCCACTCCCTCGACATTAATCCCGCATCCATCAGCGGTATTCGTCGTCGGACTTCTCCAGCCCCAGCCGTTGGTGCCACTCGGCGATGCTCTCCTCCGGGTAGCCGGCGAAGCACTGGTCATTGTCGCGCGCCTCCACTTCCACCCAATTGGCCTTGCTGTCCAGCAGCAGGTGGACCCGCTCGGGCGGGATCGGCAGTTCGCTGTCGATGGCCGAGGCGAATGGGTGGACCAGCGTCGGCCAGCGGGGATCGAAGACCCAGAGGGCACTGGCGCAGTGGCGACAGAAGTGGCGCTCGCCGGGGCTTAGCGCGCCGTCGACCACCGCACGGTAGACACCCTTGTGCTCGGCGCCTTCGACCACGAGGGTCTCCGCCCGCCCGCTCAGGTTGATGGCGTAGCCGCCACCCCCGGCGGTCTTGCGACAGATCGAGCAGTAGCAGCGCTGGTAGGGGTAGGGGTGCGGCGACGCGACGCGAAACCGCACCGCGCCGCAGTGGCAGGAACCTTCGAGCAGCATGACCTCTCCTCCCGGATCAACTGGCTGCTACCAGTCTAGTGCAGAGTCATGCACTCACGGCCCAGCTACCCCCTCCCCTCGAACCGCCCCCTCAGCGCTCGATACCGCACTCTTCGTCCAGCGCCGCTCCCTCTTCGGGGTCGAGGGGATCCCATCTCATACTCCTCCTCCCGGTTTGCGCTGGCCGAGAATCACCTGGTACTCCCGCTGGATGTGCAGCCCGGCGTCGGTGCGGAATTTTCCATGGTAGGCATCGATCTCGCGCTTGAAATCGGCGAGCCGGTCCGCCGGCAGCGACTCGATGACCCGCTTCATCGGGCCGAACCCCTGGGCGTACCACTGCCAGGCGCTCTCCTCGTCGGCCAGGTAGTGATCATTGACGCCCGGCTCGAAGGTGAGCGCGAAGTCCTGCCCCAGCAGCTCGCGGACGTGGGCCGGGTCTCCCCAGTCCAGGGGCGAGGGTCCCGGTGGCGGGGCGGGGCTGTACTTGCCGATGATGCCAAGGAAGTCGGCGACGCTGCCCTGGGGGTCCCAGACCAGCAGGACCAGCCGCCCCCCCGGGCGACAGACCCGCGCCAGCTCCCTGGCGGCCTGGTCGTGATTGGCAGCGAACATCACGCCGAAGGTGGATATCACAGCGTCGAAGCTAGCATCGGGGAAGGGAAGCGCCTCGGCATCCGCCTGCCGAAAGGTGATCGGCGGACGGGTATGGGCCGACAGTGTCTCCGCCGCGCTCAGCAACTCGCTGGCGATGTCGACGGCCGTAACGCTGGCCCCCGCCCGGGCGACGTTGCGGGCCGTCCAGCCGGTGCCAGTGGCGACGTCGAGAACCGACTCCTCGGAGCCAGGGCTCAGCCGCTGCGCCGCATGGGCCAGGGCGTCGGAGACCCCGAAACTGATGGTGTCGTAGTCGTGCCCGCCGAGCCCCCAGGTGAGTGCTGCCTGTTCATGGTGCGGCAGGACGGGAGTGTACCGTTCACGGACGCCGGTGAGTTCAGAATGTGTCATGTCGTCCTCCGTATTGGCGGGTTCACTCTTCAGGCTAGGGCAGGCAGCCGGGCCTGCCATCGAGGGAAACCCCCAAGCGAGGGAGGACGCCGGATGGGGAATTCTCCCCATGGTGACCGGCCGGCGGGCGTCAGATCAGGTGGTGTTCGTAGGCGTAGGCCGTAGCGGCGGTCCGGGAGGCGACGCCGAGTTTGTCGTAGAGGTTGCTGAGGTGGCGGTCGATCGTCTTCTCGCTGAGGCAGAGCTCGGCGGCAATCGCCTTGTTGGTCTTGCCCGTGGCCACCAGGCGCAGGACCTCGAGCTGGCGGCGACTCAATCGGTGCTCGGCCCTGGAGCCGACCGCGGGCCGGTCGAGATCGGCCAGGAAGACGTCCGTCTGTTCAAGCGCGTCGGCGGCACCGAGCGCCTTCAACTTGGCGCGGGCGGCAGTGGCTTCCTCGGCGGCACGGGCCGGTCGACCCAGCGAAGCCAGTACCTCGGCGAGCTGGAGGCGCGCCAAGCTCCCTTCATAGGGCATGCCGCACTCTTCGAAACAGGCCACGGCGTCTTCGAAACAGGCCTTGGCCCGCGCCCGCTCCCCGGTGGTGTCGGCCACCCTGGCCCTCGCCTGGCAGACTGCACCGCGCAGCGCCGTTGAATCGAGCACCTCGGCAATGGCCTCCAGTTCGCTCAGCGCCTCACGGGCACGGGCCGCATCGCGCCGCGCCGTGCTCAACTGGACCCAGAGCTCCCAACCGACCAGACGCTGCAAACGATTGGCGGACGGAATCTGCCGCAGATAGCGGTCGATCCAGTCCTCGGCATCCGCCAGGCGGCCGGCCTTCAGCGCCAGGCGGGCGAGCCCGAGGGCAGCCAGCGGGTGCCACTCGGCCCGCTGCAGCAGTTGCCTGGCCTCCTCGCCACGCCCCTGCCGCCGACGCAGCTCGGCGAGCCGTACCGCGGCTTCGGCTTCCCAGGGCGGTCGACTGGCCTCGAAGAGGGCCTGGGCCTCAGTCAGGGTCGCTTCCGCCTCCCGCCACTCGCCGCGCAGCGTCAGCATGGCACCAAGACGCGCTCGGCAGATCCCCTGGGCGCCGACCAATCGCACGCGATCGACAAGTTCATGCATCTGCTCGCACCACTCTGCCGCGCGTCTCAAGTCCCTGACCCGATCGCAGGCATCGACGAGAAAGCAGAAGATGGCGATCTTCCACACCTCCTGCTGGAGTTCACCGCCGAGTGCCGCCGCCGCTGTCTCGTCGAGACACGCCATGCCCGCCGCCACCCGGCCTTCGCTCACCAGGCCAAGCCCCTCCATGGCACGCGCCAGGATGGCCAGATCGGTATCGCCGCAGTGCCGAGAGACGTCGCTCGCTTCGGCGGCGCAGCGCTTGAGTTGCTGAGGATCTTCGGCCACCAGGATGGGTGCCCAGCATTCGAGGACCCGTTGCCAGCCGTGTTCCGGGGCGAGCGGCAGCTCCTCGAGAAGATGGCGTGCCCGCTCCCGCCAGCCATTGGCGATCGCCCGCTCGCCCCGGAAGTCGCCGTGATCCATGGCCAGCCACATCGCCATGCGCGCCGCAGCGGTGTCGTCCCCGGACTGGCGGTAGAGCCGATAGGCCGCCTCGCGGGAGCCGATCGACATGCTCCCGTCGTTGAGCCACCAGGCCGCCCAGCTCAGCCCCTCGTACGCCTCGGCCGTCTCATGCTCGGACAGCAGGCTCTGGAACGAGGTGAGCGCCGCTTCCCACTCGCCCTGCTGGAGGGCCTCGTTGGCGCGCACCAGGAAGTCTTGTGTCGTGTTCGGCGTCATGAGGATCTGGCCATTGGACTCCCGCTCTTTTTGGCCTAGCAGCTGGAATCACGAACTGTCAACGCCCCCGCTGCCAAAGCGGGTGTCCCCCCTCCCTCGGCATTAAACTTTCGGATAAGATAGAGGGCTTTATGTATCAGAGGCCCCAGATGCAAGCCACCCTCGAACAGCGCGCCCTCAAGTTATCCATCGTCATGACCCTGCTGGTGTCTGCCCTGGGGGTCACCCTCGGCCTGCTGGCTGGGTCCCAGTCGATTCTCTTCGACGGGGTCTTCTCCACCATCGATGCCGCCATGTCAGCACTGGCGCTGCTGGTGGCCAAGCTCGCCGTGCGAGAGGCCAGCCAGCGCTTCCAGCACGGCTACTGGCACCTGGAGCCGCTGGTGGCCGCGCTCAATGGCAGCATCCTGATGCTGCTGTGCTTCTACGCCTTCCTCAACGCCGTGCAGGGGCTGATGGAGGGCGGCCGCGAGCTGGACTTCGGTATCGCCATCGCCTATGCGGTGGTGGTGGCCATTGTCTGCTTCGGCATGTTCACCTACGAGAAGCGCCTGAACCGCCGCGCCGACTCGGAGTTCGTGCGCATCGATATCCAGAGCTGGCTGATGGCCGGTCTGATCACCGCCTCGCTGCTGGTGGCCTTTCTCATTGCGCTGCTGCTGCAGGGCACCGACTACGCCCACTGGACCCGCTACGTGGATTCGCTGCTGCTGGTCGTGCTGACGGTGTGCTTCATGCCGGTGCCCATCGGCATCGTGCGCCGCGCCCTGAAGGAGGTGTTCCTGATCGCCCCCAGCCACATCGACCGCGAAGTGCACGCCGCCATGGTGCCGGTGATGGCACGCGAGGGGCTACTCGAGTACTACAGCCACGTGGCCAAGGCCGGGCGTGGCCACTTCATCGAGATCCATATCGTCACCACGCCCGAGTTCGGTGCCGGTCAGGGCATCGCCGTGCTCGACGAGATTCGCGAGCAGATCAGCGCCGGGCTCTCCATCCCACCCGAGAAGCGCTGGTTCACCGTGTCCTTCACCGCCGATCCACGCTGGGCGTAGGCGTCTCAGGCTCCGGCGGGATATCGAGCGGCGCCCCCGTCAGGTCGTGACTCAGGGCAATTTTGTGCAATACCGGGGGGCAGGAGGAGGACAGACTCGGGGCATCGTTTGCCTTCGAGGAATCCCCCATGACCCTGTCCCTGATCTTGCCAATGTCGGCCTTCGCCCTGGCGGCCTCGATCTCCCCCGGCCCGGTAAACCTGGTCTGCCTGAGCAGCGGCACCCGCTACCCCCTGCCCCGGGGGCTGATCTTCGTCACCGGGGCGACCCTGGGCTTTATCGTGCTGTTCCTCGCCGTAGGCCTGGGGCTCTATTCGCTGCTGGCGGTGGTACCGGGGCTGGAAACGGCCCTGCGCTGGGCGGGGGTGGCCTTCTTGCTCTATTTGAGCCTGCGCTTGTTTCGCGACGATGGCCGGCTGCCAGAGGATGACGGCCAGCGGGCCCCGGGGTTTATGGCGGGGGCCCTGATACAGTGGCTCAATCCCAAGGCCTGGCTGGCCTCGGCCTCGGGCATCGGCGCCTATACAGGCGGCGACATGGGCCAGGTGGGGCTCTTCGCCGCCCTCTACCTGCCCATCTGTTGGCTCTCCCTGGCCAGTTGGGTCTATGCCGGGGCCTTCCTGCGGCGCTACGTCCACCGTCCCGCGGTCCTGGTCACCATCAACCGCAGCCTGGCGCTGCTGCTCGCCGTCAGCTGCGTCTACCTGTTGATAGACTGAGCCCCCGCACTATCTGCGAGGCATGACGAAATCGCGGCGCATGATGGTCACCGCCTCGCCACGGTAGTCGCGCGCTTCCAGGTCACGCCAGCCCAGCCGCCGGTAGAGGGGTTGCTGATCCGGCGTGTAGAGGTAGAAGTGGCCGAGCCCCGCGGCCTGGGCCTCCTCCTCCACCCGTTGCACCAGCCGCGAGGCGATGCCCTGCCCCCGCCACGCCGGCAGCACGAAGACCGAGGCCAGCCAGGGCGTCAGGTCGCGACGGTCGCTCATATCGTCGGCCACCAGGCTGGCCGTCCCCACCGGGGTGTCACCCTCCAGGGCGGCGAACACCGAGGGCACCCCGGCCGGGCCACACTCGTCCCGCAATAAGGCGATGGCGCGCTCCAGGCTCCGGCCGGGGTGCAGGTGCCCCCAGGCGTCGTGGGTCCATTTAGCCAGGGTAGCCAGGTGGGGCGAGTCGCCGGCGATGCGCACGAGGCGGATCCTTGCTTCCATGTCGGTCGGTTTCCTTATCTGTGAGGGGGCACATGGCCCAGGTATCGGGCGCTGCCTGGGGACGATTCCGGTCAGACCCACGATACCCAGGCCAGCGCGGCCAGGTAGAGGCCCATGCCGAACGACAGGTATGCCACTAGGCTCTTAAACCGTGCACACGCCAACGAGATCAGCGCCGGCTAGGGCTCGAGACGCGAGCGGCGGTATTGATCCGGGGTGGCGGCCACCAGGCGCTTGAAGGTGCGTTGGAAATGCGGCTGGTCGCTGAAGCCGGCTCTCAGTGCCGCCTCGGCGATGGACGTGCCCCGCTTGAGCTCGCGCTGCCCCAACTGGACACGGCGATTGATCAGGTAAGCGTGGGGCGTCAGGCCGAAGTGCTGCTTGAAGACGCGGATCAGGTGCCCGGGGCTGTACCCGGCGCGCGCGCACAGGGTATCCAGGGAGACCTCCTGGGTGGGGTGCGCGTCCAGGTAGGCGGCCAACTCGCGCAGGAGCGCCGGCGGTAGCGGCCGCGGCTGGGCCGGCTGCCCCGCCAGGTGGCGCATCAGCGCCGAGAGGTAATCGACTACCTCGCTCTGCTTGTCCAGCAGGTCACGGTGCGGGTCCAGCAGGGCATCGGTCATGCGCAGATAGCCAGCATACCAGGCGGGATCTGTCACCACCGCGGTGGGCATATCCTGCCAACGCGGCGTCTCGAGCAGCCCTGCCCCGAAGCGCAGTTCAGTCAGCCAGTCGGTGTCCACATAGAGCATGCGGTAGCCCCAGGGCTGATCGTCGATGGGGTTGCAGGCGTGTACCCACTCCGGGTTCATCATCACCAGTTGACCGGCGTAAATTGGGTGACAAGCCTCCCGGTAATGAAAGCTACTCCGCCCGGCGGTCACAGCACCCAGAGACCACTGCACATGGCTATGGGGCGCATAGCCGACCCTGCGGCCATCGTCGACCAGGCGCAGTTCCAGGTGCGGCAAGCGCGCATGGCGCCAGAAGCGGGGTCGGCTGGCAAGGGTCACGGCTCATCTCCTGAGACTTTCCCGACGAGTCTATACCGCCACCGCCACCGCCACCACGGCCCTAAGCGCCATCGGCGGCGCGCTCCAGATCGGCGATGGCGATCTTCGTCATGGTCAGCGTCGCCCCCGCCGCGCCGGCGGTGTGGTCGCCCACGGTGGCCAGTACGCCGGCATGCACGTAGCCGTCCTGCTGCCGATGATCCTCGCGCACCGCCAGCCGCGTCTCGAGCATCATCATCTCTCCTCTAATCACCCCAGTATGAATATCACGCAGGCAGCGGTAAGCCCACCCATCAGCGCGTTGAAGCGTCGCCAGGCCTGCGGCGTATGCAGCCAGCGGCCGATGGCGGTGCCAAAGCCCGCCCAGAGCGCGATGCAAGGCAGCGCCACCAGCTCGGCGAAGCCGGCCAGCAGCAGGGCATTGACCAGGGTGTCGCCACCGCTGGGCAGAAAGCCCGCCATCAGCGCCAGGCCCATCACCCAGGCCTTGGGGTTGGCGAACTGGAAGGCCGCCGCCTGCCAGAAGCTCAGCGGCCGCCCCTCCCCACCGCGGCGCAGGTCGGGAGGCGGCGCGGTGGCAATCCGCCACGCCAGGTAGAGCAGATAGGCGCTGCCCACCACGCGCAGCAGCATCTGCACCGCCGGGTAGCGCTCGAAAAGCAGTCCGAGCCCCAGGGCGATGCCGGCAAACAGCAGAAAGCAGCCGCCCAGGATGCCGAAGATATGTGGCAGGGTACGCAGGAAACCGTAGTTGGCTCCGGAGGCGGTGAGCATCACGTTGTTGGGGCCGGGGGTGATGGTCATGGAGATCATGAAGAGGGCCGCCGGCCCGAGGAATGCCAAGGCTTCCATTGAATTGCACCCATACAATAGTTGATTAATTGCGTACTATCGGCTAGTTTTTCCAGCATAATCGGTGCAATTTTGGCGTCAAAGGTTTTATTGTCACCATGACAATCTGGATACCCCGGCTCGACGATCAGGGCCCCCGCTACCGCGCCATCGGCGAGGCCATCGCCCGGGCCACGCAGAGCGGCGAACTGCAGCCCGGCCAGCGCCTGCCGCCCCAGCGGCGCCTGGCCGATGCCCTGGGCGTCACGGTGGGCACCGTGACCCGCGCCTACGCCGAGGCCGAGCGCCAGGGCTGGGTGACGGCCCGGGTCGGCAGTGGCACCTATGTGCGCGGCGACGAGGCCTCGGCGGGTCGCCCCTTTCTCGCCAATCGCCCCGGCGACGACGGCGTGATCGACCTCAGCCTGAGCCTGCCCCCGCCCCACCCGCTGCGCGCTGCGGCCCTGGGGCGCGCCCTGCAGACCATCGCCCAGGACGACGAGGTGCTGGGGCGCTGCGTCGAGTACCAGCCCGAGCGCGGCGTGCCCGCCCACCGCGAGCGCCTGGCGGAGTGGATGACCGGGCTCGGCATGCCGGTGGCGGCGGAGTCGCTGCTGATCACCCAGGGCGGCCAGCACGGCATCAGCCTGGCGCTGCAGGCGCTGACCCGACCCGGCGAGCGTATCGCCGCCGATGCGCTTACCTACCCCGGTCTGATCGGCGCCGCCCAGCAGGCCCACCTCAAGGTGCTGGGGGTGGCGATGGACGACAGCGGCATGGACCTGGAGGCCCTGGCGCGGCTCTGCGCCCAGCAGCCGCCGCGGCTGGTCTACGTCACCCCCGACCAGAACAACCCCACCGGTGCGCCGCTCAGCGAGGCGCGGCGGGAGCGCCTCGCGGCGCTGGCCCGGCAGCACGACTTCTGGATTCTCGAAGACGGCGTGCAGTACCTGCCCGAGGCCGAGCGCGGCACGCCGCTCTATCGGCTGGCGCCGGAGCGCACCCTGTTCGTGTTCAGCACCGCCAAGGTGCTGGCCGGCGGGCTGCGCATCGGCACCCTGTCGGCGCCGGCGGCGCTTCGCGAGCGGCTCGGCGCGGCCCTGCGTGCCCAGAGCTGGATGGTGCCGCCGCTAATGGTGGAGGCAGTGTGCCGCTGGGTGGCCAGCCGCGACAGCCAGCGGCTGCTGGCCTGGCAGACCGAAGAGCTGGGCGCGCGCCAGCGCCTGGCCCGCCAGCGTCTGGCGGCCTACGCTCCCGCCGGCCGCCCCCACGGCGCCAACCTCTGGCTGCCGTTGCCCGGCGAGCTGCGCAGTGCCGCCCTGCTCGAGGGGCTCGAGCGGCGGGGCCTGCGGGTCACCAGCGCCGAGCCCTTCTGCGTCGGCGGCGAGCCGGCGCCCCAGGCGCTGCGCCTCTGCCTGAGCGCCGCCGATTCCCGGGAGATGCTGAGCCGCGCCCTCGACCTGCTGGTCGAGGCGCTGGAGGAACCCCCGCCCTCCCCCTGGCGGACCCTGTAAGCGTCGCCGGATCGCCGTCCCAAACGCCAAGCCCCCGAGCCAGCGATGAGCTGAACTCGGGGGCTTGATGAGGATGACGCGGCCCGGCAGCGCCGCTGGCGATCAGGCCGGGGCGCGCAGCGCCGCCCTGGCGGCTCGCGCCGCATGCAGCTTCTGGTAGCTCTCGATCAGGCGCTGGTGCTTCTCCAGCCCCTCCAGCGCCATGCTGGTGGGCGTCAGGCCGTGGAAGCGCACGCTCCCCTCGACCGAGCCGATCACCGCCGCGATGGTCGCCTCGCCGAACATCCGGCCCAGGTTGTAGCGGAAGTCGTCGATCTCCAGCTCGTCGTCCAGCGCGATCTCCAGCACCGCCTGCACCGCGCGATAGAAGAGGTTGCGCTCCACGGTGTTGTCGTTGAACTGCAGGAACATTCCGACCCGCTCCAGGGCCTCCTCGTGCTGACCCAGCGCCAGGTGGATCAAGAGCTTCAGCTCGAGGATGGTGAGCTGCCCCCAGTCGGTGTTCTCGTCGAACTCGATGCCGATCAGGGTGATGATGTCCATGTGCTCGTCGAGCTGGCTCTCCTCCAGCCGTTCGAGCAGGTCGGCCAGCTCGGTATCGCCCAGGCGGTGCAGGTTGAGGATATCCTCGCGGTACTGCAGCGCCACGTTGGTGTTGTCCCAGACGAGATCCTCCACCGGATAGACCTCCGAGAACCCGGGCACCAGGATGCGGCACACCGGCGCGCCCAGGTCCTGGTGGATGGCCATGTAGGCCTCCAGCCCCAGCTCTTCCAGCAGGCCGAACAGGGCCGCCGCCTCCTCCTCGTTGTGACGAGCGCCGCCGTCGGTGAAGTCCCAGTCGCAGAACTCGATATCCGAGCGGGCGCTGAAGAAGCGCCAGGAGATCACCCCGGAGGAGTCGATGAAGTGCTCCACGTAGTTGTTGGGCTCGGCCACCTCCAGGGAGTTGAAGGTGGGCGGCGGGAAGTCGTTGAGGCCCTCGAAGCTGCGCCCCTGCAGCAGCTCCGTGAGGCTGCGCTCCAGCGCCACATGAAAGCTCGGATGGGCACCGAAGGAGGCGAAGACGCCGCCGGTCTTGGGGTTCATCAGGGCGACGCACATCACCGGGAACTGACCGGCCAGCGAGGCGTCCTTGACCAGCACCGGGAAGCCCTGGGCCTCCAGCGCCTCGATGCCCTCGACGATCTCGGGATAGCGCGCCAGCACCTCCTCGGGCACGTCCGGCAGCGCCAGCTCCTCCTCGATGATCTGCTTCTTCACCGCCCGCTCGAAGATCTCCGAGAGGCACTGCACCTGGGCCTCGGCCAGGGTGTTGCCCGCGCTCATGCCGTTGCTGAGATAGAGATTCTCGATCAGGTTCGAGGGGAAGTAGACCGTCTCGCCGTCGGACTGGCGCACGAAGGGCAGCGAGACGATGCCGCGATCGGCCCGGCCGGAGTTGGTGTCGATCAGGTGCGAGCCGCGAAGCTCCCCTTCCGGGTCATAGAGCTCGCGGCAGTGCTCATCGAGGATCTCCGCCGGCAGCGCGTCGCCCGGTCCCGGCTTGAACCACTTCTCGTTGGGGTAGTGGACGAAGTCGCTGTCCGCGATCGCCTCGCCGAAGAACTGGTCATTGTAGAAGAAGTTGCAGCTCAGCCGCTCGATGAACTCGCCCAGCGCCGAGCAGAGCGCGCTCTCCTTGGTGGCGCCCTTGCCGTTGGTGAAGCACATCGGCGAAGCGGCGTCGCGGATATGCAGCGACCACACATGGGGCACGATGTTGCGCCAGGAGGCGATCTCGATCTTCATGCCGAGCTCCGCCAGGTGGGCGGAGAGATTGGCGATGGTCTGCTCCAGCGGCAGGTCCTTGCCCTCGATCCAGGTGCTGCCCTCGCCCATCGCCTTGCCCATCAGCAGCGCCTGGGCGTCCTCGTCGATGTTCTCCACCACCTCGATCTGAAACTCCGGGCCTTGCTGCACCACCTTCTTCACGGTGCAGCGGTCGATGGAGCGCAGGATGCCCTGGCGGTCCTTCTCGGCGATATCCTCCGGCAGCTCCACCTGAATCTTGAAGATCTGCTGGTAGCGGTTCTCCGGGTCGACGATATTGTTCTGCGACAGCCGGATGTTCTCGGTGGGGATGTCCCGGGCGTTGCAGTAGACCTTGACGAAGTAGGCCGCGCACATGGCCGAGGAGGCCAGGAAATAGTCGAACGGCCCCGGCGCCGAGCCGTCGCCCTTATAGCGGATCGGCTGGTCGGAGATGACCGTGAAGTCGTCGAACTTGGCCTCCAGGCGGAGGTTGTCGAGATAGTTGACCTTGATTTCCATGGGGCACCGGACGAGTTGGCGTGGGCAGTACGAGGGGGAAACCCGCCATTATCCAGCTTTTCGCGCCGGGCGTCATGGCAAGGTTACAAAAAGGCACCCGCCCCGGCGGGCGGCCCCCATGTGCAAGCCAGCGATCGGCGGGGTACCGTGACGACTGAGACCGCGCTACCGGGAGAGCCCATGTCACACCTGATCGACTTCCAGGATCCCGAGGAGCCACACCGCTGGCGGGCCATCAACGACGGCGTCATGGGGGGCATTTCTCGCGGGGGCATGCGGGTGGAGGCCGGCGTGGGCATCTTCAGCGGCGAGATCTCGCTGGAGAACAACGGCGGCTTCGCCTCGGTGCGCCTCGAGCCGCAGGCCTTCGACCTCAGCGACGCCGACGCCCTCTCCCTCTACGTGCGCGGCGATGGCCGCCGCTATCAGCTGCGCCTCTATACCGACCAGCTGCCCAGGGGGGCTGCCTACCGGGCGCTGTTCCAGCCGCCCGCCGGCGAATGGCAGCGGGTGGCGCTACCCTGGGAGGCATTCAAGCCGGCCTTTCGCGGCCGGCTGCTGGAGGATGCCCCGTCCCTCGATCCGGGGGCGGTCACCCAGCTAGGAGTGATGCTCGCCGACCGAACCGCCGGGCCGTTTCGGCTGGAGCTGGCCTGGCTCGATGCGACTCACTGAGCGCAGTAGCCGCCGTCGACCAGGTAGGTGTTGCCGTTGCAGCCGGAGGCCAGGTCGGAGAACAGGAACACTGCCATGCCCGCACACTCCTCGTTGGTGACATAGCGCCCCAGGGGAATTCGTGCCGTAAAGGCCTGCTGCACCTCCTCGCCGTGGCCCGGATTGGCCTGATCCTCGATGGAGCGCATCATGCGGTTGTCCACCGGGCCCGGATTCAGGGTGTTCACCCGAATGCCCTCCGGGCCGAGCTCCGCCGCCAGGCAGCGCATCATCCCCACCACCGCATGCTTGCTGCTCACGTAGGGCGACAGCCCCGAGGCACCGCGCACGCCGGCCACGCTCGAGGTAATCACCACGCTGCCGCCGCCCGCCTGGCGCAGCGCCGGCAGCGCCGCCTCCACGCCGAGGCGCACGCCGTGCACGTTCACCGCGAAGACCTTCTCCCAGGCCGAGTCGGAACGGCTATCGAACGGGCCTACCTCGCCTTCGATACCCGCATTGAGAAACACCCCGTCCAGCCGACCGAAGCGCTCCAGCGTCGCCGCCACCATGCGCTCGTTATCCTCGCGCCGGCTGACATCCACCGCCAGACCCAGCGCACGCTCACCGAGAGACTCGGCAATCGCCTCGACCGGGGCCGCCTCGCGGTCGGTGATCACTACGCTAGCGCCCTGCTCGTACGCCATGCGCGCCGTGGTCTCGCCGATGCCGCCCGCACCGCCGGTGATGACAATCACTTTTCCGTTCAAGCTGCTCATGTCCGACTCCAAAAACAGGGGAAATGCGCGAGTCATGGGATGACTCGCCGTTCGGACAATCGTCGCCGACACACGCCAGAGGATAAAGCACTCAAGCGGCGTTCCCATCAAGAATTTGACGTATATCAAGCAGTAGCGGAGGTCCTAGAAGCGCCACGGAACTCGCCATCCGACGCCACGAAGCGTGCGCATTTCGTCACGCCAACTCCAGCGACTGCATCGCGGCCACGAGCCGTTGGCGCCCTTCTCCGCTCAGGGATTTCAGCGGCTGCGGCAAGCAGGGCGATTCCACCAGCCCCAGCAGCTCCGCGGCGGCCGCAACAACGCGCAGGCTGCCGCCGTTCTCGCGGAACAAGGCCCATAGCGGCGCTAACCGCTCCGACAGGCGTGTCGCCTGCTCGGCATCCCCGGCCTGGGCGGCGCGGGTTATCGCGAGTCCCGTGGCGGGAAAGAGCCCCCCGATCACGGAGTACCAGGCCTCGCAGCCGGCATTCAGCCCGGTGGCGGCAACGGCATCGCCGCTCACCCCCAGGGTAACGTGGGAGGGAATCTGCTCGCGAAGTCCCTCAACCCGGGCGCTTGCGGCCTCCGGCTCCACCGGCACGCCGGGAATCTTGATGGACGCCACCATGGGGAGCTGGGCGATCTGGGCATGAAGCGCGTCGGTGAAAACGAACTGCGTGGTGCCGGGATTATCGTAGACGCAAAGGGGTGCCGACAGGGCCTGTGTCACCGTTTCAAAGAGCCCATAGACTTCCTCGGCGAACAGCTTCTGGTAGGACATTGGCGCGAGCAGCACCCCGCTCGCGCCCGCCGCCTGGGCATCGTCGGCCAGGGCAAGCACATCGCGAGTGCGCAGCGCACCGATGCCGGCGATCACCGGGATCTTGCCCGCATGCTCCACCGCAAGCGCCACCACCCTCGCCCGCTCGGCCTTCGTCAGATAGGCATAGTTCCCGGTAGAACCCAGCACCCCGATCGAATCGACATCGGCTGCGACCAGGCGCTCGATCAAGCGAACGAAGGCGGCCTCATCGAGACCGCTCTCATTCATCGGGGTCAAGGGAAAGGCGCTTAAGCCAGTAAACATGCTGGACACTCCCGAATGATGGAACACTGGCTACCTTGGGAATCGGAGGATTTCCCACGCCATCTGAAGCTTGATAGTTAGCTCAGGCCTTTTTGACGAACTGAGCGGTCACCATCATGTCGCCGGCACCATCCACCTTGCAGTCCAGCTGATGGTCCTTGCCATCTACAATGCGGCGAATCACGGCCTTCGTGCCGATCTTGAGCACGATCGAGCTGCCTTTCACCTTCAGGTCTTTGGCTAACGTGACCTTGTCACCCTCGGACAGCAAGGTTCCATTCGCATCTTTCACCGACACGACATCTTCAGCAACCACTTCTGACGGATTCCACTCATGGGCGCATTCAGGGCAAACCAGATGGTCTTGATCCTGATATACATACTCAGACTGACAGTTGGGACAGGGGGGAAGCGACATGAGCCTATTTCTCTAAACATGATCGAGCCAAACATGGTACTGCGCGCCTGGCGCGATAGCAAGTGCGACACTGTTGACTTGGGAAGTATAACATTACATTAACAATAGGTAGAGAGACAAGGCGTCAGAGACACCCAACATAAAAGGCTTGTCATCACTGTATCAGCCATTCTCAGTGAACTGGGGGAGGTCGTCAGTAATATCGAACCATGGTGCTTTACTTCCCACAAACACATGGCGATTTGCGCGAACACCCGGATCAGCATCAAGAGTGCCTAAAGGGAGAGCATAAAATTCAGGGTTAAAATCGAACTTAGTGTAAATGCTCGACCCACAGTTCATACAAAAAACCTTGAACTCCCCCGGCGAGGACTCATACGTTTTGAGTAGCTCATGCCCGCTGACGGTCTGCCAGTCATCGACTCGCACCTTGGCACAGGTGCGAAAAGCCGCCGCATGGAGTTTTCGGCACATAGAGCAATGGCAATGGTAGACATCACTAAGATCACCATTTACTTCATACTGGACGCCTCCGCAAAGGCAGCTACCTGATAGATTCATTGACTCAACCTCACTGCGTGATAACGCCCGGCTCACGCGCCGGTTTGGAGCCGCGAAAGCGGCGGAAGACTGGTCGCCGTGCAGCCGATTGTTATACGCGATATGTACCATGATCTCGATGTCTGAATCCGGCCAATAGCAGACATTTAAAATCTCAAATTCGACTTCATTGGATATCCTGTTCAAGCATTTTTTGAGAATAAGCTTGGTGAACTGCAACCCGGCATAAAATAGCAGAATTTGCGATTGAGAAAGCTAGTTTTTCAGGACTATCATAACCCAAGCGGATAGCTGTACTCAGTGCTTCAACTACTTCGGAAGATAGACTCTCCTGGCTGTCGTACGGATTAATTTCAGTTACAACCCGTGTCACCAGACCCATAACAAAAGAAAGGCCCCTTGGTAGAATAGTGCCTACCAATTCCCTAGCTCGTGGGCACGCTTTTGCAGATGGATTACCTGAATCTGGTTCCCCCCCCAAAGCAATCTCCACATCCCTTAGTGGTGAACCAGCTAACCACGAAAATATCCCCGGAGATAAGGCATCCAGAACATCACCTGAGAGATCACCGTTTTTATTTCTTCCAGTCGCCCCGAGTACTGACTTTTTCACATCAAAAAGTAACAATTCTTTAGCTTCTGGGTCAGTCTTAAACCAATTTAATAGCCAAATAACCCATTCATTAATTGACGTTGGCAAAGACCCAACATTTTGTATGATCGCGGTCCTTAAACGTGAAAGTACAAGTGGTGGCAACCCACTTTGTGACGCTAGAATTGATAGAGACTGATCAATTTCATCGCTGTCTTTAAGCTTCACAAGATTTTCCAACTCAACTAATTGGGCATCAAATCTCTGCTCTTCATTATTCGTCCCAGATCGGAATGCAGCAAAAGAGGATTTAAGGTTGAACAATGAGCTTTCATTGTTTTCAGAATCACTCAGGGTTGAGAGTCGATTAACTAAGTACATCACGTCACGGTCTAGAGTATTGCCATTGGAAATTTCATCTAAAACCCTAGATATTGGGTCTGAAATTTCTACACATCTGTCATCTTCTGGGATTAATGACTGCAACTTATTTACGACATCTCTGTTCAAGCTTCCATTTTCAGGAAACATGAGAATCGGCTCGGGTACTAGCAATACAATTCCATTTGCAAGATGCCCAGCTCTACCTGCGCGTGCCGCAGCATTCAATAATTCATGCGCCTCCAAAAGTTGGCGACCATCATTTTCAGCACGTTTATCTCCTGCCAAAATCGCCATTTGCGCAGGGAGATTAAGGCCTTGAGCTAACGTTGGGGTAGCAACAATAACCATTGCACCATCTGCACGTTTATACATACGTTCAGACAGCTCTCTTTCAATGCGTAGCATAGATGCGTTATGGGGGACTGCGGCGCTTCCCTTGGTTAGCAATGAATGCTCAAGCCCTCCAAGCTCTAACTCTAACGCATCCCATCTGTGATTTTCATCTTCCGTTGGAACAATGTTTTCACCAAGCGCAATAGAAATACTTTTGGCAGTAGATATGGCATGAGACTTTTGGTTAACAAACACAATAGTTTTGAGTCGACTACTGGCGCTTGTCACGGCCAATGTTGAAGCAACACTGTTTACATTAGGGGTGATGGATAATTTATTTTGATAAAGCTTTCCGCTAAGTAAAACATTATCCTGTATTAGCTTTGTGAAAGTACAGATCGCATTATTGTTTTTCAAATCCAGCCAATTGTGCTGTAAGCCCCAAATGGCATAAGGATTTATGACCAACTCCCTGGATGAAGCAGCTCTTAAATTTGCGGCACGGCTCCCCGCCTGCTTATCAAGACGCGCTTGCACATTTTTTGCGTTTACTTTTATGGATTGAACGTCATTTTCTGCGTAAATTACGACTCCGCGAGCCTGCCTGCTCGGCTTCCATAGCAAATCAATGCTAATACAACCTCTACCCGTTAATTGATTAATCCATTTTGCAAATTCTTCTCCGTTTTTCACCATTGCAGAGAGAAAAAGTGTATCCGCTTCTGGGGCAATTCTATTGAATGCAAGCAAGCAAAGCATACTATCTAGCGATCTACGTATCTTTCCTGATTGCGGGCTGAGCAAATGACATTCATCAAATACTAATAAGCCAACATCATCAAAGGATTCTGGAGAAAAAGAGAGCATTGCTAAGCATCTCTCAGGTGTCATTACCTCAATTTCAGGGAGAACTGCACCAATCTGGAAAAGCAAGTCAAAGTCACTTGATACTGTCGAACCTAGAATGTCTTGAGGGAACATCTCTTGCAGATCGACGGTAAGCTGCTCAACAAGCGCATGAGTTGGGGCAAGAAAAATTACCTTTTTCCCCTGTGATAAAGTGCTAGCGATTTTTATTGAGGAAATAGTTGTTTTTCCAGCTCCTGTTGGCAAAACCATTACAGCGGACGTACCAATGTGGTGGAAACCATCTGCGAGAGCCTTTCTGTGATTAGGCCAAATATAAGGGAATTTTTTTGCTCGAAACGCTATCCAATTATGCCAGAATTCAGGCCCAGAGCCCTGTGGGGGTTCTAGCTTAGTGAGCGCAGATTCAGATATCCCGTCATATGTTGCAGTGAGTAATGATGCTAGGTGAGTAATGCCAGGAAACGTGAATTCTACTCCACATTCCAGAGCATCTCTCTTGATTGAAGCTGCTAGTGATTTGACATGCTTAAAAATCGTTTTGGGAGATTGGATTTGGGCATCGTCCAAACCAATTCCTAAGACTATTTTTGATAGAGCTTCTATGCCGAAGACTAGAGACTGCACCAATGCGATAAAAGCAGAAAATTCGACATTACTATCCTGCTCTACAACAAAGCCGACTCTTTCATTACCCCTATTAACAATATCTGTTAGCCGACCTTTAGCCAAATCTACTATATGTCTGACTAATTCAGTAACAAGGTAATGCTGCCCCTCCTTTTCGATTTTTACCTTGGATGCGGCTTCAAGGGCATCTGCATATTGTTCAGCCGCAAGAAATAGAAGGACAGCCGCAATTTCAGGTGCTAAACGATCCCTGCTGACATTTTCCCTCTCGGCAATCTCTTCTTCTAGTAATTCCTCTTTCCTTGCTATCAATTGCTGAGCACTCGCAGCAACAAATGCAGAGGATCGCCTAATAGATGGGTCGCTATTGATAGACACTACTAGCTCATAGGTGTCCGCAATACGATCTAATGTCCAACCACCTTCCTGGCTTAATTGTTCTTCTCCACCAAGCCTCATAGAGACAATCTGCGCATAGTGACCGGTTAAGAGTTGCGGTAAGTCTTTAGGGGCTAAGTCAGGAAACTCGGGAGCAGATCGAAGGAGTGAAGCTGTTTCTGGATCAAACATTAATCCTGCTCCACATCTAACTGCTCTATGTAAGCAATGATTTTTGTTGCCAACGCATCAAACCAATCCCTTAACTTACCATCTACAATGAGGCTTGCACCAATGCGTTGTTCCTGGTTTATATCCTTTATTTTGTCATACCCTTTAAACAGCGCCTTTTGGGCTTCCTCCGTATCGAAATCCTGAGTTAACGCAAAACCTGCTCGATATTGCCTGCTTGAGTTATCAATTACCTTGCGAACCATAGACATGGCCTGCACATTACTAACTCCACTTAACTGGATAAGGGTTGCAGCGGCAGCAATAAGTTCTGCATTTCTTGTGTTTCCGTGCCGATCTAAGAACCCAGGTATTACTTTCTGCGTAAATATATTTCGTGGGTTGTCCGTGCACTTATCTTCAAAGATGGTGGATTTGAGTATTTCACTGCCATCTTCATTAAGCTCTATCATGATCCCGTCTAAGCCTTGAGATGTAGAACTAGTGTGCGGGTCTTTAAGAAAACATTTTCCACCGGACACCTGTTTGGCAGCTATCCAAGAAATAATTTCAAATATCAAGCCATCCCGCTGAATTCTGGGATAGCCCATTCGTGGAGTTTGAGCCACTTCCTGAACAGTGAACTTTATTACAGCTTCCTTTTTGAGTGCCTCATTAGTAAATGCAGGTGCTGCTGGTAACAATTCATCAATAATATGAGCTGCCTGCGCAGCCTGCCCCATAACAACTATTGCTATAAGACGAGCCAATTGATCTTCATTCTCAACTTTCCATTTTGACCCGACACAATCATCATCAATTGGAAAGCCAGTGATCTCAAGTGCAGCCCAGTTTTGATCTGGAGTCATTAAAAATAAGCCTTGTTTATCTAAAAAATTACTCGATATCAGGACGAGTCAAACGGCCGCTTTGGTTCGAAAACAGACTTACCAGCCCCAGCGTATAACGCTTTTAGCAGGCGTGCGGGTTTTTGCGTCGCCTGGCTAAACTTGTTATGTTTTATTTTACACTGGGAAAAGTATGCAAGATAAGCCATATGAGACGCGCCCCCCAAAATCAACTCTCATGCTTGGCGCCCCCGAGTTCGACACTTTCAGCCCGATTTTGGCCTGAAATCGGTGTCCACGCGCTGAAAAATCAGTGGCTTAGCAAATTCTATCCGAATTCCTTGTAGTGACACGTTTTTCTCATGGTGGCTTGCCATCCGTGGCTTGCCCGGACTATCGTGGTGACATGTTCGTCAAAGTCACCAAATCCGGTCCGCGCCGCTACGTGAAGCTTGTCGAGTCCTACCGTGACGAGGCCGGCAAGCCGCGCCAACGCGTGATCGCCACGCTGGGACGCCTGGAGGCCGTCACCGCCGGGGAATCCAGCGCGCTGATCAATGGCCTGCTGCGCGTCTCCGGCCAGCCGACGCTCGAAGAAGGCACCGGCGAGACTGACTTCGCGCCGGCGCGTTCGGTTGGCGATACCTGGCTGCTGACGTCACTCTGGAAAGAGCTTGGCCTGGATGACGCCTTCCGGCGTGTCTTGCGCAGCAAGCGCCAGTTCGATGCCGAGCGGCTGCTGCGGATCATGGTGTTCAACCGCCTCTGTGACCCGGAATCCAAGCTCGGCGTACTCCGCTGGTTGGAGGATGTCTTGGTGCCTGATGTCGACACGGGCTCGATCCGTCATCAGCACCTGCTGCGCACCATGGACACCCTCTCGGATTGCAGCGAAGCCCTCAATGACGTGCTGGCACAACAGCTCAAGCCGCTAATCGATCAAGAGCTGTCGATCGTCTTCTATGACCTCACCACGATCCGGGCAGAGGGCAAGACCTCGCTCGACAGTGACGTCCGTCATTACGGCCCTTCGAAGGAGGGCGGGATCGCCCGACAGTTCATGCTGGGCGTCGTGCAGACGGCGGAAGGCCTGCCCATCCACCATGAAGTCTTCGATGGCAATACGGCGGAAACCAAGACGCTGCTGCCAACCATCGAGACCGTAACCAAGCGCTTCAACGTGCGGCGCGTCGTGCTGGTGGCGGACCGGGGGCTGCTCTCCCTCGACAACCTGGAAGCCCTGTCCGCCGTGAGGATCGAGGGGCGCCCCCTCGAATTCATCCTGGCGGTGCCGGGTCGCCGTTACGGCGAATTCGATGACCTGTTGAAGGCGTTCCATCAAACGCACTGCCAGGATGCCGATAGCGAAGCCTACGGCGAGATAGCATGGCAGGATCATCGGTTGATCGTGGCGCACCGGCCCGAAGTGGCCAAGGTGCAGACGGCTGCGCGCGATCAGAAGATCGAGGCGCTCCAGGCCGACGCTCGCCAGTGGTTCGAGAAGCTGGACAACCAGGATGCCGGTCGCCGCTATCGTGGTAGAAAGCTCTCCGATGCCGGGGTGACGGCAAGATTCTACAAGGCCGTCACTGACGCCCATCTCGGCCACATTCTCAAAGTCGATCTGACCGCCGAGACGTTCAACTATGTGCTCGATCAGCGAGCCCTCGATCGCGCCCGGATGCTGGATGGCAAGCTGCTGCTGGTCACCAACATGGCCGACCATGAGCCCGAGCAGATCGTGGAGCGCTACCGGGCACTGGCCGATATCGAGCGCGGTTTCCGGGTGCTGAAGAGCGACATCGAGATCGCGCCGGTCTACCACCGGTTGCCGGATCGCATCCGCGTCCATGCCTTGATCTGTTTCCTTGCCCTGGTGCTTTACCGGGTGCTGAGGCTGCGGCTGAAGGCCAGCAATCATCCGCTGTCGCCGACGCGGGCACTGGAAATGGCCCGCAAGATCCAGTTCCACCAGGTCCTGCTTCACCGTCGTGAGACGGCGAGCGGCCTGACCAAGCTGAAGCCTGAACAACGCGACCTCTTCGAAGCGATTGGCCTGCCGGCACCTGCCGCATCCCGCTTGTAGTGCCAATTTTGGAAGCGTGTTTCCAGGCTAATCAGCAGCTTACGCTTCTAACTGTCGAACTCGGGGGCGCCGCATCATTAATAACGAGTATGGATAGGTCTACGTTTTTCACTCTGTGATTCTCCTTAACCTTTTCTAGAAATTTTTCGTAATTCTTGTCTGAAGAAAACAATTCGTGATCAGACACCGCGACACTGAGACCACCGAGCTTTGCTTTTGCCTCCAAGTAGTCAGCGAATATGGATTTTCCCGTCCCGGTGGTTCCGAAAACACTTATCACCTGCATTTACATTTTCCTCATATTCCTGATAAGCCACGCAGAGTTGGCACCGAAACATAACGCTTTGCTCACCGGAAAATCAGGAGCGCAGCGAGTAATTTTTCCGCGTGCAGCAATTTGTTAGGCCATGGCGGCAACTAGGCGAATCCCTACTCATCCCAGGTGCTGACACCCATATCATTCGCGAGCGGCTCTAACGTTTCTTTTGGCAAAGGCCAGTCACTCAACAAACGCTTTCTTTTCTTTTTTAATAGCCAGTATACAAAAAGCACTACGCTCTGTTGATAAAGATTTCCCGTCATATAGCGTGACTTGATAGCTTCAGGAATGTGAGGATTCTTTTCAATTAAATCTCTAATATTCTCAATTAGATTCTGATCCAAAAACTGCTCAAATGCATCCCATATCACTATCGAAGACTTCTGGTTATGGGGCTTATAGCCTGTAATGCTACAGTAGATTCCATCTAATCCTTCTGAAATAGAGTACTCTTCTAACGGCCCAAAATTTAACTGTTTTGTGACATCTACAAAAAAGTCGTCGGTTGTCTCAATAAGAGCCATGCTTTTAGCCACAGTTCTGTGCACGGCAGGCTGTACTGTTCTTTTAGATTTATAGATAGCGTCATGGGTCAACTCAGCGTGGGCATGCTGTAAGAGAGTCCTAATTTGCACTTCGCAAGGAGTAGAGCAAGGAATCGTTACCCCCTCAAATTCAATATCGGACTTTGGACGAACAATATAATGAACCGACTGATAGGTGAACAGCAAAGGATCGTTTTTTCGATCTTCGTCATAATGTTTGCACCTATCAAATTCCCACATGCCAGAATTCTCAATTATTTTACTTATTCTATCTATATCCTCTAATAGCAACACGACAAAGCGTGAACCAACCTTATCCTCAATCTGATTGTAGGGGTCCGTGTAATTTTTCCCGGTACGATAGAAAGCCTTATCAATTAAAGAGCCATCATCCTTAAGTCTGAAGGCAGGTGGGATCTTAAAGAACTCGTTAGTCTTTATTCCGTCTTCTTCAATACAATGGAGTATTGTATCGACAACATATTTACCCCAAGCCCTATAAATAGGCTTTTCTGCATCCCATGTCTTCCTAAAGTCGGATTCATTCATTCTTGCTGAGTTATCCTGTCTTTGACGATGACTTTAGTCCAGATCTGAGGCGTTCCCGATTCGTCTGGCTCACCATCGATTGATTCAATCTCAACATAATTCTTAAACACATCTGAGGGGGCAGTTATCTTGACATTCTTACTGAAGTTAACCTTCCTAAATTTAAGCTTCGATTCTATATGAGAATTATCTTTAGTAAATGAAGTGCTAGGGAGGCCAACCTCTTCCATATATGCGTTAAATGAATCTTGGGTGTCAACATCGAAGTAGCTTGACGCAAATTCGGAAGGTGTTATTGTCGAAGATGTATCAACTTTCATATAAGTGGTAAGCGCATTATAAAGATCACTCTTCTTTTCAGAGGGAACGTCTAACTGATCAATAAAAGAGCTTGCAGCTTCATAGAATTTCTTTGTGGTTCTGGCACTAGTTTCTGGATAACCACAACCTAAAAAATCAGAGTAAAAGTATTGGGCTGCCGCCTTTCCATCCGCTTGGCTTATTTGATAGTCAGATATCATAACAGCCCACTTATCATTTAGATCTTGGCTGTCGCTATCAGGACCATCTTTTTCAAAAAACGCAGCAGTCTTATATAGTCTTGTCCCTGGCGTGAGCAAAAGCTCCTGAACAAATTTTAGAGATATTTCCTGAGTGCTGGGATCTTCATGTTTTTCATAGCCGCTATGAATTTCTGCTTTGATGATACCCAAGAACCGTTTTTGCAGATGCCCTTGCTTCCCAGTGAAAACAACTAATATCCCGCCAGGGATGGATCTTCGTTGCTGGGCATCAGTTAGCTTTTTAGCAATGTCATAAGACGAAACTGCAAAGTTCGCGTCATCCTCAGATGTAATGCTTTCTACAATGTGTGGTAGATCTCCTACTCCCTGATCCAAGATTTGCATCTGGACAGCCTTTGACCCTTCACCAAGGGCATCTCTTATTCTCGACTTAAACTCCTCCATGGCGCTGCTATCGAATCTTGTATACTCGTGGCTTTGCAGAGGCTCTACTTTGTTTCCATCTTGATCTCTTCTGTAAACTTGATGAATTATGATCCTCTCAATAGTCATATTAACTAATTGCATTGCCACCTCTGATGGTAGTAGTCATCGATTTTATTTTTCAGCCTAACGCTACGCATAACCAGACGCAAAAAGCGGAGCGTAGCGTAGCTTTTTGCGGTCCGAGTTTATGCGATTGTTAGGCCAATCCATTGTCCAGTCTTTCTGCGAAGTAATGGAGTACAAGCAGAACCAAGTGTAACCTAAATGTTGAATCGGCAGATTCGGATAATCCTGGATGAGAGCCTTCAGGATGTAAACGCTTCCAGAAAGCTTCGACAAAACCAGTGCCATTGTGCAAAAACTCATTGTATTCCTTGCTAAAGAAGCCGATATTCGCAAGTTCTGTTTTTTTAGCTTGAGTTTGTGTAGCACCACCTGCGCTGATTAATGCGTGAATTTTATTAAAAAATTCCTCGACGAATGATCGAAGCTGCGCATTTGCCGCTGCCCACTCACCTCTGCCATGAGCAGCCACCGCTTGTTCATAATGGCCAAGGGCTGTATCGAATCCTCGTTTTTTTAATATTTCAACCAATCTATCTTCGTTTTCTACGAGCGGAATTTGAGTTGGAAGTGAGGCTCTGACCGAATTTTCGGTGAGCAAATACCCATCCTTGTTCAAATGATGCTCAAATTCTGAGAAGCGCTCGCCATACCGATTTCTGTTTTTTAATAAGTACTCAATTACCTCTACCACGAGAATTGAGCCCATCGGGCCTTTTGCCTCTTCATTAGCGATAATGTATTTAGATATTGCTGTTTCTTTTTTGCTTATGTAAGGCAAATTGGCAACTATATCCTCAATTTCAAATTCAACACAAAAACGCTCAACCTGGTCGTGAGTTTGAAAATGGAGAGCATCAACGAGCGTAATAATTGTTTTTCTGGAGAGCATGATTATTCAGGCCTAACGCCCGCCATAAACGGCGCGAGGAACGAGCGTCCGGCGACCGCAGGGAGCGAATTTAATGGCGTTGTTAGACAAGCCTATTCTCCCGTAGAGTTTGTTCTCCGCTCGGAGTTAGCCGCAAATCGCCATTGTCATCTGGACAGATGAAGCCAGATTGTTGCATTCTGTATAGAGCTTCGTCAGATACAGTTTGGCCTTTGACCCAATTAGCAAGCGCAAGAATTATCGGTGATATTTGTGGTTCTGCGGTCACGACTTTGTAGTTCTCCATATCAGGAAGTTGCTCAATTGTGGGTCTTATCTGACGCTCAATGTAGATTTCCGGTTCTAGTGGTAGAGAGTTCCCAAACGGATCTACAACTTGAACGCTAATTATTTCTCCATTACTTAAGCGTTGTACATATAACCCAGTATAACTACTCATCCTCTTTCTCCGTGAATGGTGATAACTGACGTCTAACGCCTGCCGTCACCGGTGACAAAACCGAAGCAAAGCGCAGGTTTTGGCATCCGGTGCACGGCCTGGTTATATGATTTACAGGTCGTCACCGGACTCAACCTCATCTATTTTTTCTATCAAATCCTGTAGCTCTTTAGCCACGTCACCACCACCTCGGACAGTCACTCGGTGCCCTTTGTAGTCAACTGTGACCTCTTTCTGAGGGCGAGTCTTGAGGTATTCGATAATCAGTGGGGCGAGATGTTTTAGGAGAAATCCGGCAGAAGTGATGACCGCAGGTATAGAAAATCCCGAGATCAAGTCACTGGCGATCTGAGCGGAAGAGTTATTAGCACGAAACCCCGATGTCATAAGGTTTGGCTTTCTCTCACCATGAGATTCGCACTCGTGTATCAGTTGCTTGACAACTTCTGCCTGCCTATCTTCATCGGTTGGCTTCCATCGATCAACATCATGCAGGGAGACCGAAAATCTGTTCTCCATCACTATTTCCCCCTCATATAACGCCCGCAGCATGCGCAGCTTTGTAGTGAAGGCGAAGCCGCAACGAAAAAGCTGTCGCCATGCCTGCGATTGTTATGCGCTGTCGCGAACATTAACCAAGCCCCAATCTGTTGACAATAGCAACACTTTCTTCACGGTTAAAATTTAAATTGGTAGCAGAGCATGCGTGTTTCATGAAATCTGAGATAGATGAATCATCACTAATTGTAAATTTGTTTCTTTCAGATAACACCTTATCCAAGAAATAGATTCCTTGGGATACATCGATTAGCAACTGAGCTGTGATAAAACTTATATTGCTGGAAATATCATGCCTCTCTGAGCCATTTAACTCTTCTTCATTCTCAAGCCATCGCTTTATATAAATATCTCGCGTCTTATCTTTTTGTTTAATGCCTTCAATCGATCGCTCCATCCGAGACACAAGCATTCTTTGGTGTGGGCCAATCATTCTATCTGTTCCGGCAAGCTCTACTATGAGGTTTTCAATTAACTTTAAATCTAGAGGGGCGGGACCTGAATAGCTCTGTTTCAAGGGGCTTCTGTATTCTTCTAGCAAGGCAGGAAACCAGCTTATAAGATCGTCCTTAAGTATAGAAAACTCATTATAGAACGCATTTTCAAGGGCTTTGGATCGCTCTCTAAACAGACTTACCGCTAGGCGGTGCCCAAGGAAAACACCTATTAGCGCACCTAGAACGCCACCACTGATGAGTGCACCTAAGACAAAACCTAGCAAGCTATTCTCCATTACTCGAAGCCTCTCGCTCTATCGCATAACGCCCGCCATAAACGGCGCGAGGAACGAGCGTCCGGCGACCGCAGGGAGCGAATTTAATGGCGTTGTTAGACAAGCCTATTCTCCCGTAGAGTTTGTTCTCCGCTCGGAGTTAGCCGCAAATCGCCATTGTCATCTGGACAGATGAAGCCAGATTGTTGCATTCTGTATAGAGCTTCGTCAGATACAGTTTGGCCTTTGACCCAATTAGCAAGCGCAAGAATTATCGGTGATATTTGTGGTTCTGCGGTCACGACTTTGTAGTTCTCCATATCAGGAAGTTGCTCAATTGTGGGTCTTATCTGACGCTCAATGTAGATTTCCGGTTCTAGTGGTAGAGAGTTCCCAAACGGATCTACAACTTGAACGCTAATTATTTCTCCATTACTTAAGCGTTGTACATATAACCCAGTATAACTACTCATCCTCTTTCTCCGTGAATGGTGATAACTGACGTCTAACAGTGATTGGACGGCGCGTCCTGATATTGAATGAACATCCTGCGCGTTCAACGATTTTATCTGACGCGCCTCTTCTCTCCCAACGCATTGATTTTGCATGATATTAAGTATAGCTCGGCCGCCTATGCAGAATTCGCGCACGCGCGCGTTTTGCCGGAACCAATAATACTGTACATAAATTCATGAAAAAGGAAAGCTGCCGTATGACCAGGCCCGGAATGCGGGTCTTCCACCACACCACGCCCTCCGGTGAGTTCTCACACGCCAAGCGCTCTCGCCGGCTGCCGGTGGCGCTATCCCACCCGGAGGTGATGCGCGTGTTGAACAAGCTGTCAGGTCCGGTGCATTGGATGCCAGCATTGATAAACGCCTCGGGGCTTCGGCTCATGGAAATCTGCCGCTTGCGTGTACGGGAGATCGACTTCAGGGGAAGAGAGAAGCCAGGCACGCTACCGCCACTACCCGGCATAGTGCGATGGCGTCCCGCCACCTTCCTGCGGTAGTTCCTGGGTGTTACCGGGCAGCGCTGTGCCTTGTGCCGCTGCCTGTGGGCTGGCCGTCTCGCGCGGCCTGAGCATTCAAGCCTATGTAACCTTTGTCGACCTGGCAAAGAATAGCAATGGCTAACAGGGTCGCAGGGCATGCCAGATCCCCTAACAGGAGCGTTTGAAACGACCGACTTTAGACTTAAGTCGATGGTTGCTGGGCGGCTCCGGCATTCACTACCAGCTCACCGGCGCAATCGACCTCAGTGATGCGCTCAACAACTTCCAGTTCGACGTGGCGACCCTCACCGTGGCCCAGGCGCTGCCGGGCGGCACCCTGATGGCGCTGGCCATCCTGCTGCTGACCAGCATCTTCGTGGCCACCACCGGCGACTCGATGAGCTACGCCATCGCCGTGGTGTGCGCCGGCCACGACGCCCCGAGCCCGCTGGTACGCGCCTTCTGGGGCATCGCCATGGCGCTGATGGCGGGCATCCTGCTCTATATGGGCGCGGGGCAGATCGGGGCGCTGCAGCAGTTCATCGTGATCACCGCGATTCCCGTCTCGCTGGTGCTGCTGCCGACGCTGTGGGCCGGCCCCCGCGCCGCCTACGCCCTGGCGCGGGAGCAGGGCATTCTGCCGGTCGTCGCCGAGCCGGCCAGGCAAAGCGGCTAAGCGGCTAAGCGGTCGCATCCAAGCCAATGGACGGGCGCCGGGCGCGGCCAGGGCGGGAATTCGCCGGATCCGCCCGGGCAGCCACCCGCTCAGAACAGCCCCAGCTGACGGTCGATCAGGGTGTCGAAGTCGTCGCCCACGAAGGGCAGGATGGCGTCGGCCACCGGCTTGAGCTGGCGGGTCAGGTAGTGGTCGGTGTCGATGGGCGAGTGATGGGCCTCCAGGGGCTCGGGGCCGGCCAGGGTCATCACGTAGCGGATCCAGCCGCCGTGCTGATACTGGCGCGGCCGGCCCAGGCGGTCGTTCTCGGCATCGGCGAGCCTGGCCGCCCGCACATGGGGCGGCACGTTGCGACGGTAGTCGTCCAGGCGCCGGCGCAGCCGCTTGCGATAGACCAGCCGCTCGTCGAACGCCCCCGACCGGGCGCGCGCCAGGAAGGCCTGCACGTAGTCGCGCACATAGTCCCGCCAGGGCTCGCCGGTGAAAACCCGCCGGTAGAGTTCCTGCTGGAACGCCTTGGCGAGCTCCGTCCAGTCGGTGCGCACCGTCTCGAGCCCCTTGAACACCAGCTCATCGCAGCCATCGGCGCCCCGCACCAGCCCCGCGTAGCGCTTCTTGCTGCCCGCCTCGGCGCCGCGGATGGTGGGCATCAGAAAGCGCCGGTAGTGGGTCTCGAACTGCAGCTCCAGGGCGCTCGCGAGGCCATACTCCTCGGCCAGGTGATCGCGCCACCAGGCGTTGACCCGGGCCACCAGCCTCCGGCCGATCGCCGTCGCCTCCTCCTCCTCGCAGGGGCGCCCCAGCCAGACGAAGGTGGAGTCGGTATCGCCATAGATAACGGTATACCCTTCCGCTTCGATCAGCGCCCGGGTGCGGGCCATGATGGCGTGGCCGCGCATGGTGATCGAGGAGGCGAGCCGGGCATCGAAGAAGCGGCACCCCTTGGAGCCCAGCACCCCGTAGAAGCTGTTCATGATGATCTTCAGCGCCTGGGCGAGCGGCGCATTGCCGGCGCGCTTGGCCGCCTCACGCCCCGCCCACACCCCCTCGACGATGGCCGGCAGGGCGTGGCGGGTGCGTGAGAAGCGTGCGCCGCGAAAACCCGGCACCGAGGCGGCGTCCGAGGGATCGGCGAGCCCCTCCAACAGCCCCGCCGGGTCGATCAGGAAGCTGCGGATGATCGAGGGGTAGAGGCTCTTGAAGTCCAGCACGAGCACCGAGTCGTAGAGGCCGGGCCGGGAGTCCATGACGAAGCCGCCGGGGCTCTCGGCGTCTTCCCCCTGGCCGAGGCTCGGCGCCACCAGGCCCAAGCGATGCAGCCGCGGCAGGTAGCGATGGGTGAAGGCGGCCACGGAGCCGCCGCTGCGGTCGGCGGGCAGGCCGGTCACCGTGGCCCGTTCGAGCAGGAACGCCAGCAGCTCTGTCTTGGCGAAGATCCGGGTGACCAGCTCGCAGTCCCGCAGGTTGTAGCGGGCCAGCGCCGGCTTGTCCTCGGCGAACATGCGCTGGATGTCATCCAGACGCTGGTAGGGGTTGTCGATCGCCTTGCCCTCGCCGAGCAGCGTCTGGGCCACGCTCTCCAGGCTGAAGGAGGGAAACTGCCAGGTGGCCGAGCGCAGCGCCTCGATGCCGTCGATGATCAGCCGCCCGGGCGCCGAGGCGAAGAAGTGGTTGGGCTGGTGGCCGTGGGCGCGCCACCCAAGCTCGGTGTCTCCACGCCCCAGGCGCAGGGGAATGCCCAGCCGCTCGGCGTGCTCGCGCAGCACCCGCAGGTCGAACTGCACCAGGTTCCAGCCGATGATGGCGTCGGGGTCATGCTCGGCGAACCAGGCGTTGAGCCCCCGGAGCAGCTCGGCCCGGCTTTCGCAGTAGTCGAGGGTGAAATCGAGCTCAGCTGCCTCGCATTCGCTGCTGTCAGGATGGGGCGGCCCCAGCATATAGACCCGGCGCTGCCCGCACCCTTCCAGGGCGATGGAGTAGAGCTCGCCCCGGGCGCTGGTCTCGATATCCAGCGACACCGTGCGCAGCCGGGGGCGGTAATCCGGCGCCGGGCGCAGGCGCGCCGCCACCAGGCCGCCCTCCCCGTCCGGCGTTCCGGTCACCGCCACGGGCGCGGTGATAAAGCGCTCCATCAGGTAGCGCTCCGGGGGGCGGATATCGGCCTCGTAGAGCGTGAGGCCGGCCTCGCCCAGGCGCCGCTCGAGCCGCTGAAGCTGGCGGTACTGTCCGCAGTAGAGGCCGAGCACCGGGCGGTGCTGGAAGTCGCGCAGCTCGAGTTCGCGCAGCGTCACGCCCGGCTCGCCGTCCAGCAGCGCCTCGGCCGCCCCTCGCTGCTCGGCGGGCAGGAAGGCCACCGCGGGCTGCACCGGCAGGCGTACCCGAAGCGGCCCCTCGTCGGTGGCAAGCCAGAGGCTGATTTCGGTGCCCTGGGGGGTGTCCTCCCAGTGGCGGGTAAGGATAAAACCGCAGCGAGTCGACACGGCCTACCCGAGCCCAGCCAGGCGGCGCAGGCCCGCGGCGGCTTCCGCCGTAGCCAGCCACGCGACCAGGGCGACATTGAGCAGCACGCAGCCCCAGAGAATGGCGCCGAAGGGCTGCTTGCGAGTCTTGTGGCGGAAGGTGCGCCGGGCCAGCAGCGCCCCCGGCCAGCCCCCCGCCAGGGCCACCAGATTCAGGGTCGACTCGCGAATGCGCCGGCGGTCACGCCGCGCCGCGGCCTTGTCGATGCCGTAGAGAAACACCGCCACCAGGCTCGCCGACAGATAGAGCGCGATCAACAGCGTCATGGGGTCGGGATCTCCAGGATCAGGTCAGGCGCGAACAGCGGCGGGTCGAACTCATCGGGATAGCCGCCGGGGTTGGCGACCACGCGGGTGCCGCCCGCCTCGAGGTCCACCGGCTCATGCACATGGCCGTGGACCCAGAGATCCATGCGCCCCATCAGTTGCGGCAGATGGGAGGCGAAGGCCGGCGACAGCGCATCGCCGCGGTAGCGCGGCGGAATGCATCCGCCCAGGGGCGCATGGTGGCTGATCACCACCCGGGGGCCGCGAAACGGCGCCGCCAGCTCCGTCTCCAGCCAGGCCAGCGCCTCGGCATGCAGGCGCCGGCTCTCGGCCGGGCTGAACACCTCCCCTTCCGGCTGCTCGATGATACGGAAATCCGGCATCATGACCAGCGCCCTGGCCTCGGTGAGCGCCGGGTCGTGATCGGGCTCACCGGCGTAGAGCGCGAAGTCGGTCCACAGCGTGGTGCCGTGGAAACGCACTCCGCCCAGGGTCAGGGAGCGATTGTCCAGCAGATGGATGCCCAGCCGAGCCGCCTCCTCGGCCAGGTCACGGCGCAGGGCGGGCATGCAGGTACCGTAGAACTCGTGGTTGCCGGGCACATAGAGCACCGGCGTGCCGGCGAACCGCTCAGCCGCCCACGCCAGCCCCAGGGTGCCGGCATGGATGTCGCCCGCCAGAATCACCGCGTCAGCCGCCACCTCGGGCAGCTCGCGGCTCGCTTCGTAGTGCTCCAGGTGCAGGTCCGACAGGACTCTCAGGCGCATGGAAGACTCCCAGTTAGCCAGCTCCTTGGTGAGCCGCTTCCAAGGTACCATGCGGCGCTTCGATACGCCGGGGGAGCACCTGCCGCCCCGGGTGGTTCGCTCAGCAGGGCTGCCGCGCTTCGGGCCACCCCTGCCGAGTTGCGCCATGTCAATTGAGTTTGCCGCCCTGCCTAAGGCAACATGGAGAGTGGAAACCGAGCAAGTTCGGATGAGCCACGGCATACCCCTGGAGGAGCCAAATGCAACCGCTGAGCTATTACTACTACAACGTGCTGGAAAGCCTCGAAAAGCCGTGCGATGTGCCATCGACCCGCCTGCAGGAGAGCTTCGATATCCTGTATCGACAGGGTGGGCGAATCGAGATCGATCTGATGCGCAAGGCAAAAGAGGCCGAAGCCAGGGGCGAGCCGTACCACTGGTACGAGGCCCTCGACGAAGAGCAGCGGGTGAAACTCCACAAGGCGCTGGATGACGGCGACCCGGCCAAGATTCTCAAGGTGATGCAGCGCAACGGTTATGCCGGCATTCTGTATCACCATGCGTGGGAGCACTTCCGGGAAGCCTCCGGCGTGGCCTAGGCCTTCCCTGCCTGACGCTTACCACAGGGCCCGCGAGTGATCGCGGGCCCTTCCCGTTGCTCACCTTGTCACCCCCGAGCCCGACGCCGCTATCAACCGGCACCTCTGGCTCACGGACCCTTTCCCTGGCCGTTGAACCACAGGAAGGGGGTATCTCACTCCTCGACGACGATCTCGAAACCGCCGTAGATCAGCCGCTTGCCATCGAAGGGCATGGGGTTCACGTCGGGCTGCAGGCGCGGGTCCTCCATGATCCTGGGCATCGCCTCGTCGCGAACCTGCCGGGAGGGCCAGTGAATCCAGGAGAAGATCACGGTTTCCTCCGGCTGGCGCTGAACCGCCATGGGGAAGGAGGTGAGCTTGCCCTCGGGCACGTCGTCGCCCCAGCACTCCACCACCTTCAGGACGCCATGCTCCTTGAACACCATTGCGGCGTCACGGGCATGCTGGATGTAGCGTTCACGGTTGGCGGTGGGCACCGCGGCGACGAAACCATCGATATACGTCATGGGGTTACTCCTCGTCTTTCGGCGGTAGTTCTCGCACCGGGCGCACCTTCATCGCCTCGATCAGGCTCTCCTGGTAGTAGACCAGGGCGGCATATTTCATTGCTGATTCTCCTCTTCACTCATGGGGCAGCCACCGGTTCCGCAGCCGATCATCCAGTGCACCCCGTAGCGGTCGGTGAGCATGCCGAAGCGCTCCGCCCAAAAGGTGGGCGCGAAGGGCATGACGATCCGCCCGCCTTCGGCCAGGCGCTGGAACACCGCCTCGGCCTGCGCCTTCTCGTCATACTCCAGGAACAGCTGGGCGCCTCGGGGGGCCTCGTAGCAATCGCCGGCCATGTCCGCGCCCATCAGCCGACGGCCGCGCACGTTGAGGGAGGCGTGGATGATGCGGTCGTGCCAGTCCGGCGGGGTCTCTTCGGCGGCGGGGGTCTCGCCGTAGGTGACCAAGGCCTCCAGGCGGCCGCCCGTGACCTCGGCGTAGAAGGCCATCGCCTCGCGGCAGCGGCCGTCGAAACAGAGATGGACGTTGAGTTCGGCGGGCAGGCGCGCCTGGGCAACGTGCTTGTCCAGGCCGGGGCCGGCATGGAAGTCCTCGAGGCTGAAGTAGCGGCGCAGCTCGAGGGTGACGTCGGCGTCCTCCTGGGGCCACTGGCGGGCCCAGTCGATGGCCTCCTCCAGGGAGCCCACCTCGAGCACCGAGTAGCCGGCCAGCAGCGTCTCGGTGGAAGCGAAGGGACCGGCGGTGATATGCATCTCCCCGTCGCGGCGCTCGAGCCGACACCCCTCACGGCTCGGCCGCAGGCCGTTGCCGTAGACGAAGACGCCGGCTTCGAGCATGCTCCGGTTGTAGTCCGCCATGGCCCCGAGCAGCGCCTGGCTCGGCAGCTCGCCGGCTTCCGTGGCCGCATCGGCCTTGCGCATCAGCATGTATTGCATGGTTCGACCTCCGTTGGCTGGTTGCCTTCTCGAGTCGTGCGATGCTCGCGGCCATCGACAGGGAGACGGGAATTTATTGGTTCTTCGCACTTTAGCGTGTACAAGTTTGGCAAGTTTTTATGGATAGGGGTCGGGAAGGGCTGTGCCCTCCCCACCCTCCGAACCGTGCGTGCGGTTCTCCCGCACACGGCTCTCCAGTCGATGGTTTTCCTCATCGGGAATGGCTCGGCATGACCAAGGCCCCCTGCCGGGGCAAGGAGCCTCAATGATGTTTGATGACGCCGGAGGGGGCACTAGCAGCCGCCAGGTCGGCCGGGGGCTGCCCCAGCCTGCTGCGAAAAGCGGCTAACGTCCGCACTCCCGTGGAGCACGCCATTGATGTCGGCGCTGGGTCTGTTCAAAACGAGCATCAAGGGCGAACCGGTCCTCCTCTCTGAACGCCATCACGGCCAGAGAGGCCGCGAAAATAATCAGCGACGGATAGAAGAGCGCATTGGTGCCCTCGAGTACCCAGCCCCAGGGGTCCACCACCGAGGCCATGACCGCCAGCAGAGAGGCACCGTTCACCAGCAGCTGAACGGGGTAGACGCCGCGCCGCCAGAACCCCACCACCACCAGCAAACCCACGACAACCTGGAGCATCCCGAGCAGCGGCATCAGCATCTCGGCTGCCATGAAGCCGAAGTAGAAGCGCTCGGCGATGGCCAGTCCATGCTCCACGTTAACGATACGATTCACTCCCCAGATGACCAGCAGCCATCCCAGCGAGACACGCAAGAACATCAGTATCAGGGGCTTGCTCATTTTCTTTTCTCCTCGAGACTGCCAAGCTTCAGCGGCATTGGTCGGGTGATATACGGCCGGGCTTGGTCGACTTGCGCGCCGGCCCCTTACAGTCGCTGTAAGCTTTCTTGCGCTTCGACGACCCTTTACCACGCCCCCCAACAAGGAGAGCCCATGCTGGATCGCTGGACCATGCCGCTGGCGCAACACCTGCTGAAGCGCAGCGCCCGCTGGCTACAGGCCCGGCGGGTGACCGCCGATCAGGTCACGGTGGCGGGATTCGCCATTGGCCTGCTGGCACTGCCCCTGCTGGCCATGGAGTGGTATCTCCCGGCCTTGGTGGTCATCCTGCTCAACCGCATCGCCGATGGCCTGGACGGGGTGCTGGCCAGGCTAAGTGGTACCGCCAGCGACGCCGGCGGCTTTCTCGATATCGGGCTCGATTTCGTCTTCTATGGCGCGGTGGTGCTTGGCTTCGCCCTGGCCAATCCCGTAGACAATGCGCTTGCCGCCACGCTGCTCCTGTTCGCGTTTATCGGCACGGGGAGCTCATTTCTGGCCTTCGCCATCATGGCCGGTCGTTATCGCCTGCAGCGGCCACGTTTTCCCAACAAGGCCTTCTACTATCTGCACGGCCTTACCGAAGGCACGGAGACCATTTTCGCCTTCGTGCTCTTCTGCCTCTTTCCCCAGTACTTTCCCTATCTCGCAACGGCGTTCGCTATCGCCTGCCTGATTACCACGGCGACGCGGCTCTGGGGCGGCTACCACACCCTGAAGCAGGTCAGCCCCACCCACGAGAAGGTGGCGTGACCGAGGCAGACACTGGCCGATCGCACCGGCCTTCAGGAGCGCTACGTGCGCGAATGGCTCGGCACCATGTGGGGCCGCGAGCGGGCGCTTTCCTACCTCGAGGCGGCCGGCTTTCGCGACATCCGCGTGCACCAGCTCGAACACGACATCCAGAACGACGACTTCGTCTGTCGGCCCTGAGCATGATGAAGGCCGCCTGCCACGGCAGGCGGCCTTAGCGCGGGGCGCTCTCCCCTTGGCCAAGCTCAATGCATATGCATCGGAGCCATCGGCACCAGGCTCGGCAGCCAGGCCGGGTCCAGCATCACCAGCAGACCGAGCAGCATCAGCAGCCACCCCGTTGGGCGCACGATACGATAGCCGTTGGGTGCGACCTTCTCGATGAGCATCACCACGGCGAGCGGCGCCATCCAGGCGAGGTTGGCGATCCCCACCACGAACATCACCAGCATCAGGGCCCAGCAGCAGCCGAGGCAGAAGACCCCGTGGCGCGCCCCCAAGGCGAAGCCCCCGGCCATGCCCCGGCGATAGTGGTTGAGCAGGAAGGCGCGAGGCTGACGGCACTTGTCCAGGCAGCGCGCCTTGAGCGAGGAGAACTGGAAACCGCCGGCCAGCAGCAGCACGCCGCCGCCCAGCCAATGGGGATGATGCATCGGCCAGCTTCCGTGCAGCCTCGCCTGCTCCACCAGCGAATGGCCGAGCAACGCCAGGACCCCGAACAGGGTCCACACCGCCAGGTAGCCGCCGAGAAAGCCCGTGCGTGCCAGCCAGGGATGGCGCTGCCCCGCAGCCGCCTGGTTGAACAGGCCCGCCATAGGCAGCGTCGAGGGCAGCATCATGGCGGCGATATGCACCTGCCAGGCCACCAGGAACAGCGCCAGGCTGGCCCAGAGCGCCAGACCCTCGACATGCAGCCGATGGTGGTGGACCCACTGCGCCTGGCCGGTCAGCTCCGCGCCCAGGGCGAGCCCCCAGGCCAGGGCGATCACCCCCATCAGCAGCGGTGTATGCCGCCAGGCGGGGTTCGCTGCCGTCACGGCACTCATGGCTGGTGCTCCATTTTCCAGGCGGTCTGGATCGCATTGCGCCCGTCAAAGGACCAGCTCATGCCGTGCTGCGGCAGCTCGACGCGATAGCGCCGCGACTTGCCCAGGTAGGCCGGGGCCCCCTTCACCGTGCTGAAGGCGCTATCGTAGAGCGTGGCCGTGCTGCCATCCGGCGAGGATTGGATGGGAGCGAACTCCGCCTCGACCATCCCCTCGGCTTCCAACCGCCCGTCGGCTTCGCGGGCCTCATGGGTGATCGGCACCCGCTCGACCGCCACCACTTCCCCAACCAGGCTCGCCAGATCGGCCAGGGGCCCGCCCAGCTTGCCACCGAAGGCGTCCAGCAGGGCCTCCACCTGATCGTCGCTGGCCCGATGGTCGACCAGCAGCACCGTTCGCCAGCCGCCCGCCAGGGCGTTGCCGGGGATATGAGCGACGTTTACCAGGGTCAGGCCCGAGACGTCGACGCCTCGGGCCTCTCCCCGCTCGAGATTAAAGGCGATCACCCCGAAGCATTCGTCGCCGTCGGGATCCTCGCCGATGAAACAGGGACAGGACACCGCGCAGGAGCAGATCTCCAGCAAGGTGCCTTCGAGACGATAGCCCGACTTCGCTTGCACGTTCATGGCTACCTCCAGCAGTGTCAGGATGGATTGCCCCGGGGCGGCGACATGAGGAACGTCACGCCGCGAACGCACCGGGCACTCTCGCTCCACAGGCCACCTGTCGCGGCCACCTCCCTGGCAACGCCCCCTGCTAGTCCGCGGAACGGGTCGCCGCCGAAAAGTAGAAATCCAGCATCCGGTCCAGGGGCGCCGGGTCCCGCCACAGTCGACTGCGCAGGGCGGCGCCCTCCCAGCAGTTGAGCAGCAGGTTGGCCAGCTCCACGGGATCGGCATCGGACGGGATGTCGCCGCCCTGGCGGGCCTCCTCCAGGCAGGCGGCGATACGCCGGGTCAGCTCGCTGAAGCAGCTCTCGATCTTCGTGGCGAAGGTCGGGTTGATGCCGGAAAGCTCCTGCCCCAGTCCGCCCAGCATGCAGCCCAGATAGCCATCCCGGCGGTACTTGTCCCGCGAGAGTTCGAAGAAGCGGCGCGCGCGATCCAGCAGCGGCAGCGACCTGTCCCCCAGGGCGGCATCGAGCCCCTGGTGCACCTCTTCCATGTAGCGGTCGATGACCTGCAGGGCGAAGTCCTCCTTGCTCTGAAAGTGGTGATAGAAGGAACCCTTCGGCGTGTTAGTCGCCTGCAGCAAGGCCTGGATCCCCAGGTCGTTGTAGCCGTGTCGCAGCAGCATATCGAGTCCCGCCTCGAGCAGACGCTCGCGTGTTGTCGTTGCCATTCGATCCCCACTGGACTGACCGGTCTATTCTCAAGATAGCCCGGTGAGGAGGCCTGTCAAGACAACCGGCCGCCTCGACACACGAGGCGACCGGGAAGGGGATCAATGGTGAACGGCCGATGCCGAACAGCCGCCTGAGCGCGCCGGCATCGGCCGCCCTCTGGCAGTCGCCCTAGCGCTTCTTCTGTGGGGGCAGATCGGTGCAGACGCCTTCGAACAGTTCGGCGGCCATGCCCACCGACTCGCCCAGGGTCGGGTGGGGGTGGATGGTCTTGCCGATGTCGACCGGGTCGCAGCCCATCTCGATGGCCAAGCAGAGTTCGCTAATCAGGTCCCCTGCCTGGGTGCCGACGATGGCCCCGCCGATGAGGCGATGGGTCTCCTCGTCGAAGATCAGCTTGGTGAAGCCTTCGTCACGGCCGTTGGCGATGGCCCGCCCGGAGGCGGCCCAGGGGAAGACCGCCTTGCCGTACTTGATGCCTTCGGCCTTGCATTCGGCCTCGGTCTTGCCGGCCCAGGCGACTTCCGGATCGGTGTAGGCCACCGAGGGGATCTGGCGGGCATCGAAGACGCTCTTCTGGCCCGCCGCGGCCTCCGCCGCGACATGCGCCTCGTGCACCGCCTTGTGGGCCAGCATCGGCTGGCCGATGATGTCGCCGATGGCGAAGATGTGCCCGACGTTGGTGCGCATCTGCTTGTCGGTGGCGATGAAGCCGCGTTCGTCCACCGCCACGCCGGCGTTCTCGGCACCGATCTTGTGGCCGTTGGGGCGGCGACCGACCGCCTGCAGGATCATGTCGTAGAGCTGCGGCTCGGCGGGGGCGCCCTCGCCCTCGAAGCTGACCTTGAGGCCGTTCTTCTGGGCCTTCACGGCGGTGGTCCGGGTCTTGAGCATCACCTTGTCGAAACGCGGCTGGTTGACCTTCTCCCACACCTTGACCAGGTCGCGGTCGGCGCCGGCCATCAGCCCGTCGAGCATCTCGACCACGTCGATGCGGGTGCCCAGGGTGGAGTAGACCGTGGCCATCTCCAGGCCGATGATGCCGCCGCCGATGACCAGCATGCGCTTGGGGATGGTGGTCAACTTCAGCGCCCCGGTGGAATCGACCACCCGGGGGTCGTCGGGAATGAAGGGCAGCTTCACCGACTGGGACCCGGCGGCGATGATGCACTTGTCGAACTTGATCACCTGCTTGTCGCCGGTCGTCTCCTGGCCGTCGCCGCCGGTCAGGGCCACTTCCAGGTGGTGCGGGTCGAGGAAGGTCCCGACCCCGCGCACCACCTCGACCTTGCGCGCCTTGGCCATGCCGGCCAGCCCCCCGGTGAGCTTGCCGACGACCGATTCCTTCCAGCCGCGCAGCTTGTCGAGATCGATCTTCGGCTTGCCGAAGGCGATGCCGTGATCGGCCATGGCATTGGCCGCATCGGTCACCGCCGCCACATGCAGCAGCGCCTTGGAGGGGATGCAGCCGACGTTGAGGCAGACCCCGCCGAGGCTGGCATAGCGCTCCACCAGCACGGTCTTCATTCCCAGGTCGGCGGCCCGGAAGGCGGCCGAGTAGCCGCCCGGCCCGGCGCCAAGCACCAGCATCTCGCACTCGAGGTCGGCGCCGCCGCCATAGCTGGCGGCCGTCGGCGCGGGCGCGGCGGCCGCCTGCTCCCCCGCTCCCGGCCCTTCCGCGGGGGGAGCGACGGGCGATTGCCCTTCCGCCTCCAGCATCAGGATCGCCGACCCTTCCGAGACCTTGTCGCCGACCGTCACCAGCACCTCGGTGACCTTGCCGGCCTTGGGCGCGGGCACGTCCATGGAGGCCTTGTCGGACTCCACGGTGATCAGCGGGTCCTCGGCACGGATGGTATCGCCGGTCCGCACCAGCACCTCGATCACCGGGACGTCCTGGAAATCGCCGATGTCCGGTACCCGCACCTCCTCCAGGCTGCCGCCGCCATAGCCGCCGCCGGCATCGCCGGGCGCCGGGGAGGATGCCCCTCGCTCATGGACCGCCGGCTGGGGGTCGTGATCCGCCACCCGGGCCCCCGTCTCGGCCGGCTCCAGCATCAGGATGGTCGAGCCCTCGGAGACCTTGTCCCCCTCCTTGACCCTGAGCTCGCCGACCGTCCCCGAGACCGGGGACGGCACGTCCATGGAGGCCTTGTCGGTCTCCAGGGTGATCAGCGGGGTGTCGATATCGATCGCATCGCCCGGCTGGACCAGCACCTCGATAATCTCGACGTCTTGGAAGTCACCGATATCGGGCACCTTGATTTCGATTGCCATGGTGTCGTTCCCCCTTACATCATGATGCGCCGCATGTCGGCGAGCAGGTTGGCGAAATGGACGTTGAAGCGGGCCGCGGCGGCGCCGTCGATCACCCGATGATCCCAGGAGAGCGACAGGGGCAGCATGAAGCGCCAGGCCGACTGCTTGCCGTCGGGGGAAACCTGTTTCCAGTAGGAGCGACACACGCCCATGATGGCCACTTCGGGGGCGTTGATGATGGGCGTGAAGTAGAGCCCGCCGATCCCCCCCAGTGAGGAGATGGTAAAGCAGCCGCCCTGCATCTGGTCGGGCTTGAGTTTGCCTTCGCGGGCCAGCTTGGCCAGCGCGCCCATCTCCTGGGCGATCTCGACCACGCCCTTCTGGTCCGCGTCGCGGATCACCGGCACCACCAGGCCGTTGGGCGTGTCGGCGGCAAAGCCGATGTGGTAGTACCGCTTGAGGATCAGGTTGTCGCCGTCCAGCGAGGCATTGAACTCGGGGAACTGCTTCAGGGAGGCGACCGCGGCCTTGATCATGAACGCCAGCATGCTGACCTTGATGCCCGCTTTCTCGTTCTCCTTGTTGAACTGCACCCGGAAGGCCTCCAGGTCGGTGATGTCGGCCTCGTCATGGTTGGTGACGTGGGGAATCCGCACCCAGTTGCGATGCAGGTTGGCGCCGGAGATCTTCTTGATGCGCGACAGCGGCTGGGTCTCCACCGGGCCGAACTTGCTGAAGTCCACCTGGGGCCAGGGCAGCAGATCCATGCCCCCGCCGGCGGTCGGAGCGCCAGTTGAAGCGCTAGCCGCCGCCGGGGCGCCGCCCCTGGCGAAGCTGCGTATGTCCTCCTGGGTGACCCGCCCCTTGAGGCCGGTGGGCGGCACGCGGGTCAGGTCCACCTCCAGCTCGCGGGCCAGGCGGCGCGCGGAGGGGCTGGCGTGCACCCGGCTGAAGTCCGCGATCGGGCCGCTCGGCGGGGCGCTGGCGGGGGCGGCCGCCGGGGCAGCGGGGGGCGCCGCAGGCGGCGCTGGCTCCCCGCCCCCTCCGGCGGGCGCCGCGGCCTTGTCCCCCTCCCCCGCTTCGGGCTTGTCTGCCGCGCCCGCCTCGCTCTCCAGCAGCAGCACCAGGCTGCCCTCGGAGACCGAGTCGCCGAGATTGACCTTGACCTCCTTGACCGTCCCCGCGGCAGGCGCGGGCACGTCCATGGAGGCCTTGTCCGATTCCACGGTGATCAGCGGGTCCTCGACCTGGATCTGGTCGCCGGCCTGGACGTGGATTTCGATGATCGGGACATCGGTGAAGTCGCCGATGTCCGGTACCTTGATCTCTTGAATGGCCACTATTGTTCTCCTTCTTTCCTTCGGCTCAGCTCTCAGGCGTACAGGGGGTTGGGCTTCTCGGGGTCGATGCCGTATTTGGCGATGGCATCGCGCACCTTGCCGCTCTTGAGCTGGCCCTCGTCGACCAGGGCCTGAAGGGCGGCCAGGGTGACGTGATGGCGATCCACCTCGAAATGGCAACGCAGGGCCTCGCGGCTGTCGGAACGGCCGTAGCCGTCGGTACCCAGTACCTCGAAGCGCCGCGGCACGAAGGGCCGGATCTGTTCGGCGAACATCCTGATATAGTCGGTGGAGGCGATGACCGGGCCCTCGGTGCCTTCCAGGCACTGCTCGACATGGCTCTTGCGGGGCTTCTTACCCGGATGCAGCCGATTCCAGCGCTTGACCGCGTGGCCGTCGCGAGCCAGCTCGTTGAAGCTCGGGCAGCTCCAGACATCGGCCGCCACGCCCCAGTCGTCACGCAGCAGGTCCACCGCGGCGATCACCTCGTTGAGGATGCTGCCGCATCCCAGGAGCTGCACCCGCGGTCCCTTGGCCTTGCCCTCGGCCTGGCGGAACCGATACATGCCCTTGATGATGTCTTCTTCGGCACCCTCGGGCAGCGCCGGGTGATGGTAGTTCTCGTTCAGGGTGGTGATGTAGTAGAAGACGTCCTGCTGCTCCTCGTACATGCGCTTGAGGCCGTCGCGTACGATCACCGCGACCTCGTAGTGGAAGGTGGGATCATAGGCCATGCAGTTGGGGATGAACTGGGCGAACAGCTGGCTGTGCCCGTCCTGGTGCTGCAGCCCTTCGCCGTTCAGGGTGGTGCGCCCGGAGGTGCCGCCGATCAAGAAACCCCGCGCCAGCATGTCGCCGGCCGCCCAGGCCAGGTCGCCGACGCGCTGGAAGCCGAACATGGAGTAGTAGACGTAGAACGGGATCATGGTGACCCCGTGGTTGCTGTAGGAAGTGGCGGCGGCGATCCACGACGACATGGCACCATCCTCGTTGATGCCCTCCTGCAGGATCTGGCCCTTCTGGTCCTCCCGGTAGGGCATGATCTCCTCGGCGTCCATGGGCACGTACTTCTGCCCCTCGGGGGCGTAGATCCCGATCTGCCGGAACATGCCCTCCATCCCGAAGGTGCGCGACTCGTCGGCGACGATGGGAGTCAGCCGCGGCCCCAGGGTCTTGTCCCGGGCCAGGGCGACCATGATGCGCACCACGGCCATGGTGGTGGACAGGGTGCGCTCGCCGGTGTCCCCCAGCACCTGTTTGAACAGCTCCAGGGGCGGCGCCTCGAGCCGGTCGCCATTGCGCTGGCGCTGGGGCAGGTAGCCCCCCTGCGCCTTGCGCTGGGCATGGAGGAACTGCATCTCGGCGCTCTCCTCCGGGGGCTTGAAGAAGGCCGCCTGGGTGACCTGTTCGTCGCTGAAGGGCAGGTCGAAGCGCTGGTGGAAGTAGCGCAGGTTGTCCTCGCCCAGCTTCTTCTTCTGGTGAGTGATGTTCTGGCCCTCGCCGCCTTCGCCCATGCCGTAGCCCTTGACGGTCTTCATCAGCAGCACCGAGGGCTTGTCCTGGGTGTTGACCGCCGCGTGATAGGCGGCGTACACCTTCTGGGGGTCGTGGCCACCGCGGACCAGCTTGTAGTAGATGTCGTCGTCCGATAGATGGGCGACCATCTCCTTGAGTTCCGGGTACTTGCCGAAGAAGTGCTCACGGATGTAGCCGCCGCCCTTGGCCTTGAAGTTCTGGTACTCGCCGTCGACGCACTCCTCCATGCGCTGGCGCAACAGCCCCTGGGTGTCCTTGGCCAGCAGCTCGTCCCAGCCCGATCCCCACAGGCACTTGATGACGTTCCAGCCCGCGCCGCGGAAGTTGCCCTCCAGCTCCTGGACGATCTTGCCGTTGCCCCGCACCGGACCGTCCAGGCGCTGCAGGTTGCAGTTGATCACGAAGATCAGGTTATCGAGCTTCTCCCGGCTGGCCAGGGCGATGGCCCCCTGGGACTGGGGCTCGTCCATCTCGCCGTCACCCAGAAACGCCCAGACCTTGCGCCCCTCGGTGTCGGCCAATCCCCGGTGCTGGAGGTACTTCATGAAACGGGCCTGGTAGATGGCCATGATCGGCCCCAGGCCCATGGAGACGGTGGAGACCTGCCAGAAGTCCGGCATCAGGTAGGGGTGGGGGTAGGAGGAGATCCCCTTGCCGTCCACCTCCAGGCGGAAGTTCTCCAGCTGCTCCTCGGTGAGCCTCCCCTCGAGAAATGCCCGCGCGTAGATGCCCGGTGCGCAGTGCCCCTGGAAATAGATGATGTCCCCCCCTTGGCCATCGCCGGGGGCCCGCCAAAAGTGGTTGAACCCCACCTCGTACATCACCGCCGAGGACTGGTAGCTGGCGATATGCCCCCCGGGTTCGGCGGGCTTCTTGTTGGCGCGCACCACCATGGCCATGGCGTTCCAGCGCAGATAGGCGATCAGCCGCTGCAGCAGGGCGGCGTCGCCGGGCAGCTTGGCCTCCTTGTGGGGCGGGATGGTGTTCACATAGGGCGTGCGGGTGGTATCCGGCGCCTCGGCACCGGTCCGGTAGGCTTCCTCCACCGCCTTGTGCAGCAGGTAGGTGGCGCGCTCGGGGCCCACCCGCTCCACCACCACGTCGACGGCTTCCTGCCACTCCCGGGTCTCCTGGGGATCGAAGTCGTTGTAGTCTTCAAATGCCATGGCGTGTCTCCCTTGATTGGGGCGGAATTGTTGTTGGTTATCGATCGGTCTGGGCCTCGACCACGGCGAAGGCGCTCATGTTGGCGATGCCCCGTGCGGTGACCGTGCGGTTGAGGACGTGAACCGGCTTGGCGGCCCCTAGCAGGATCGGCCCCACGGAAACGCCGTTGCCCAACACCTTCAGGGCGGTGAAGGCGATATTCGCCGCGTCTAAATCGGGCATGATCAGCAGGTTGGCCTCGCCCTCGAGCAGCGAGCCGGGCAGGATCCGCCCGCGCACCCCCGTGGAGAGCGCCGAGTCGGCCTGCATCTCGCCGTCCACCATCAGATCCGGCTCCCGCTCCCGGATCAGCGCCAGGGCCTCGCGCATCTTGCCGGCGCTGGCGAAGTCGGAGCTGCCGAAGTTGGAGTGGGAGACCAGGGCGGCCCGGGGCGTGATGCCGAAGCGGCGCACCTGCTCCGCGGCCAGCAGGGTGATCTCGGCGATCTGGCTGGCATCGGGGTCGTAGTTGACGAAGGGGTCGGCAATGAACAGCGTGGCCCGCTCGAGGATCAGCAGCTGCAGGGCAGCCGGCGTGCTGACGCCCTCGCGCAGGCCGATGACGTCCATCACCAGATCCAGGTGCTCGTGGTAGGTGCCCACGGGGCCGGCGATCATGGCGTCCACGTCGCCCCGTCGCAGCAGCAGCGAGGCGAGGATGGTGGCCCGGCTGCGGACGCGCTTCTCGGCGGCCTCCGGATGGACGCCGCGGCGTCCCATCAGCCGGTGGTACTCGCTGGCAAGCGCAGCGTAGTCGGGATAGTCCTGAGCGTCGATCAGCTCGAAATCGACGCCGGGCGTCACCGGCAGCCCCAGCTCCTCGATGCGCGCCTCGACGACCGCACGGCGGCCGATCAGCAGGGGCCTGGCATAGCGCTGGCTGACGCAGACCTCCATGGCGCGGAGCACCCGCTCGTCCTCGCCTTCGGCGTAGAGCAGGCGCAGTGGGTTGTGTCGCGCCCGCTCGAACACCGGCTCCATCACGTTGCCGGAGCGGTAGACCAGGCGTGACAGCGAGCGGGCATAGGCCTCCAGGTCCTCGATGGGGCGCGTGGCCACGCCGCTCTCCATGGCGGCCTTGGCCACCGCCGGCGGGATGGTGTCGATCAGGCGCGGGTCGAAGGGTTTGGGCAGGATGTAGTCGGGGCCGAAGGTCAGCGCCTGGCCGCCATAGGCCACCGCCACCGTTTCCGGCACCGTGGTGGTGGCCATGTCGGCAATGGCCTTGACGGTGGCCAGCTTCATCTCCTCGTTGATGGTGGTGGCGCCGCAGTCCAGGGCGCCCCGGAAGATGAACGGGAAGCAGAGGACGTTGTTGACCTGGTTGGGGTAGTCCGAGCGTCCGGTGGCGATCACCGCATCCGGGCGCACCGCCTTGGCCTCCTCCGGCATGATCTCCGGGGTGGGGTTGGCCATGGCCAGGATCAGGGGGCGTCCCGCCATGGTCGCCGCCATCTCCGGGGTGAGCGCGCCTCCGGTCGAGAGACCGAAGAAGACATCGGCCCCGTTGACGGCATCGGCCAGGGTGCGGGCCTCGGTGCGAGCCGCATAGCGCGCCTTGTACTGATCCAGGCCGTCACGGTCGGCGTGGATCACGCCACTGCGGTCGCAGACCAGGATGTTCTCCTGGCGAACCCCCAGGGAGACCGCCAGGTCCAGGCAGGCCAGGGCCGCGGAGCCCGCGCCGTTGCACACCAGACGGATGTCGCCGAGCGGCTTGTCCACCACCCGCAGGCCGTTGAGCAGCGCGGCCGCCGTGACGATGGCGGTCCCGTGCTGGTCATCGTGGAACACCGGAATATTCATCCGCTCGCGCAGGCGCCGCTCGATCTCGAAGCACTCCGGTGCCTTGATGTCTTCCAGGTTGATGCCCCCGAAGGTGGCCTCCAGGCCGGCGATGATCTCGATCAGCTTGTCCGGGTCGCGCTCCTCGATCTCGATATCGAAGACGTCGACGTCGGCGAACTTCTTGAACAGCACCGCCTTGCCCTCCATCACCGGCTTGGAGGCCAGGGCGCCGATGGCCCCCAGCCCCAGCACCGCCGTGCCGTTGCTGACCACGGCCACCAGGTTGCCGCGGGCGGTGTACTCGGCCGCCAGCAGGGGATCGCGCTCGATCTCCTCGCAGGCCGCGGCCACGCCGGGGGAATAGGCCAGGGAGAGATCCCGCTGGCTGGCCATGGGCTTGATCGCCTGGATCGCCAGCTTGCCGGGGCGGGGAAACCGATGGTACTGCAGGGCGCTGTCGCGCAGATCGTCTGCCATGTGCTCTACCCCATTCGTTGTTATTGACAGCGAGGCGGCCTCGGTGACCGTCTTGCCGATCGCCTTCTCGAACTGTTGTCAGTCCGGCTCTACCGGCCGAGCCACCCTTGCCTTGGCAACGCACTCGACTCGATACGCCTTAGGGCAATATAGACATCAACGGTTAACGAGCAATCAACGAAGATTGGATGCCACGACATCGTCATCGCCGTCCTCGCCGTTGAGGTGACATTCGAAGGGGGGATCCTGACTGCAGTCGTGAGGGTGGGCGTTGCGCGTCTCGTGGTCCTTCAGTCCTCGGCATTCAGCAATTCGCGGATCGCCCGGCCGATCTCGGCCAGCACCCGCTCGCTGCGTGCCACCTCTACTTCGCCGCGAACGCAGGCCACGACCGCCAGCTGGCGGCCCTCGCCCACCATGGAGACGATGCCGGCATCGCAGGCCAGGCGATGCTGGGTGCCGGTCTTGTGGGCGAAGCGGATGCCGGGCCCAAGGCCCGCCTTGAGCCGCTGCTCACCGCTGGCGGTGGCGGTCATGATCGCCAGCAGATCGGCGCTGGCCTGAGCCCCCAGCGCCCGCCCCTGCGCCAGGGCGGCGAGCAGGTCGGCGACGCCATCGAGCCGGCCGCCGTTGAGGCCGCTGGCGTAGTAGCGGGCGAAGGCGGCCTCCAGGCTCGGCAGGCGCAGCGCCTGGGGCGCAAGCTCCAGCCGGTCCACTAGCCACGCCAGCCGCCGGGCGTCGTCGGGCTGCTTCTGCAGCGCGATGAAGTCGAGGCCGGTCAGCTCCCGTGCGGCGGGATGCAGCGCCCCGTACACCTCGCGGCGCACGTCCACCAGGCGGGTGATCGGCCCCAGCCGCCGCGGCTCGTCGACCAGCGCCGCGGCACGCCGGTTGATGGCCGAAAGCCCCAGGTGCTCGATCAGCATATCGGTGGCGGTGTTGTCGCTCACCGTGAGCATCGCCACCAGCAGTTCGCCCAGCGTCAGCGGCGTGCCAGGGTCGTGCCAGTTGGTCGGGCCGGCACCGTCGATATAGTGGCGCTCCTCGAGGATCAGGCGCTCCTCGAGGGTCGTCTCGCCCACCTCCACCCGAGCCATCAGCTCGATGGCCACCGGCACCTTGACCAGCGAGGCTAGGTACCAGGTCTCGCGATCCCGCCAGCCGAAGGCAGGCGCATCCGAAGCCAACGGACGCAGGTGCACCCCCAGCTCGCCGTCGAAGGCGGCCTCGATGGCGGCCAGGCGCGATTCGAGCCGGGCCCGCCAGTCGGCCTCGACGGCGGTGGAAGCAGCGGTGGCCGTTACGGAAAAAGACAGTGAGAGCAGCAGGCCGGCCAGGGCCAGGCCTATCATCAGGGCGCGGGTCATCGCCTCGCTCCCATCCAGCGCAGCAGGGCGATCCAGCCCGCGGCCCCCAGCACCAGCGCCACGCCGATGCCCAGCGTCTGCGGATAGCTGTACACCTGCCAGGCCTCGAGCAAAAAGCGCAGGATCAGAAAGATCACCACGATATGAAACACGAACGCCTTGAGGGCGTCACCGCCGATCAGGGTGATCGGCCTAAGGGCGCGCGCCGCCCCCGCCCCACCCCACAGGCAGAGCGCCAGGATCACCAGGGCGCCGCCCAGGCTGAACAGCATGAAGGACAGCGCCGGCGGGTGCTTGCCGCGGTTCCAGGCCACGCCCATCAGGGCCTGGTAGAGCTCGGGCAGCGCCAGCGCCAGAAAGCCCAGCAGCAGGGCCACGCCGAGCCCGCCCACGCCGAGGACCAGCCGTCGGCGCCATACCGGTGTCCCGTACCCGCGCAGCAGCGCCTCGCCGATCAGCAGACCCAGCATCACCAGCGGGAGGCGCGAGAGCTGCCCCCAGGCATAGTGGTCGTCATCCTCCACCAGGATCGCCTTGAGCGGCTCGATCCCCCAGAAGTGGAAATGCCGCTCCAGGGCCCCCGCCAACAGGGCCACCGCCACCGGTGCCGCCAGCCGCGACCAGAGCGGCAGACGCCGCCACAGGGGAAGCACCCAGGGCAGCCACAGCAGGGCAATGGCGTAGAAGCCGAGGATCTCCACCCAGATCGGAAAGCGCTGATACAGCAGGGCGTCGAGGATATCCTGAGGCTCATAGAGCGGCAGCATCTCGACGATGGTCAGCGCCTTGTACCAGAACAGCACCTCGAGCCCGCGCAGCAGCAGTTTGAGGCGCCGCCGCGGCCAGCCTGGCTCGCCGACCCTGGGCAGGAAGGCCACGGCCAGGGCGATGCCGAACACCACGATGAACAGCGAGGAGGAGAACTTGGTGAGCAGGTGGATCGGCACCATGCCCCAGTCGGGCACCTGGCGAATGCCGTACAGCCCGCTCACTGCATGGCTGAGGATCATCAGCGAGATGGCGATGCCCCGGGCCAGGTCGATGGCCTCGATGCGCGCCTCGGCGGCCGGCAGCACCGGCCGTTCGTTGAGTCTCGAGGTGACTCCCTTCCCCCCCATGCGGCTCTCCCGTCGCTGCTCGTCCCGGACTCAGTCTCGCCGAGACACCCCGGACTATGCCAGCGCGCCGGCCGTATACCAGGCGATCATGCGCTCTTCGTCGGTGGGAATCACCCACAGCCCCACCCGGCTCTCCGCCGCGGCGATATCGGTGGCATCGGCCCGGTTAGCGGCCGGGTCGAGGGCCGCCCCCAGCCACTGGCAGCCCGCCACCACCCCGGCGCGCACCGGGGCGGCGCGTTCGCCGATGCCGGCGGTGAACACCAGATGGTCCAGCCCGCCCAGCGCCGCGGCCAGGCTGCCGATCTCGCGCACGATGCGGTAGACATAGAGTTCGATGGCCTCGGCGGCCTCGGGGGCCTCGCTTTCCAGCAGCTCGCGCATGTCGCCGCTGATCCCGGAGACGCCGAGCAGCCCGGACTCCTTGTAGAGCAGGCGCTGCACGGCCTCGGCGGCCATCCCCTCCTGGAGGATCAGGTGCAGCACCAGGCCCGGGTCGAGGCTGCCGCTGCGGGTGCCCATCATCAGCCCCTCCAGGGCGGTGAAGCCCATGGTCGAGGCCTGGCTCACGCCGTCGCGGATGGCACACAGGCTGGCGCCGTTGCCCAGGTGGGCGACGATCACCCGCCCCGGCGGCACGGCGCCCTGAGCCTCCCCGGGCCCTGCCCTGTCCGGCAGCACCCGCTCGTTGAGGGTGCGATTGATGTAGTCGTAGGAGAGGCCGTGGAAGCCGTAGCGCACCACGCCCGCCTCGCGATAGCGGCGCGGCAGGGGAAAGGTCTGGGCCACGGCGGGCTGCCCGGCATGGAAGGCGGTATCGAAACAGGCCACCTGGGGCAGCGCGGGACGCAGCGCCGACAAGGCCCGCACCGGGGCGAGGCCATAGGGCTGGTGCAGCGGCGCCAGGGAGTTGAGCGCCTCCAGGGCAGCAAGGGTGGCGTCGTCGAGGCGCACCGGGTCGGTATGCTCGCGCCCGCCGTGGACGATGCGGTGGCCCACCGCCGCGATCTCGCCCAGGTCAGGATGGGCCTCGATCCAGGCCAGCAGCCGCTCCAGGGCGGCGTCGTGATCGAGCGCGGCGGGTAGCTCGCCAAGCGGCGAGCCGGCGGGGTCCAGCGCCCGGCCCTCGGCGTCGTGCAGGCTCAGCCGCGCCTGGCCGCCTAGGCCGGCCAGGTGGCCACGAAAGCGCAGCGTCAGCGCCAGCGGGTCGGCCTCCACGGGCACGCCGAACAGCGCGAACTTGATGCTCGAGGAGCCGCTGTTGAGGACCAGGATCTCGCGCATCACCGGCCCACCCGCTGCTGATGGTCGGCGGCCAGCAGCGCAAGGGCGCAGGAGGCCAGGCGGGTAATGGCGTCGTCGGCGCGGCTGGTCAACACGATGGGCACCCGGGCCCCCACCACCAGGCCGGCGCCGGTGGCGTCGGCCAAGTAGGTCAGCTGCTTCATCAGCATGTTGGCGGACTCCAGGTCGGGCGCCACCAGGATATCGGCCCGACCGGCCACCGGCGAGACGATGCCCTTGGCCGCCGCGGCGGCCTCGGAGACGGCGTTGTCGAAGGCCAGCGGGCCGTCGATCACCCCGCCGCGAATCTGGCCGCGCTCGGCCATCTTGCACAGCGCCGCCGCCTCCAGGGTGGAGGCGATCTTGGGGTTGACGGTTTCCACCGCCGAGAGAATCGCCACCCTGGGATTGTCATTGCCCACGGCATGGGCCAGCTCGATGGCGTTCTGCACAATGTCCCGCTTGGCGTCGAGCTTGGGATCGATATTGATCGCCGCATCGGTGATGAACAGCGGCCGCGGGTAGGTGGGCACATCGAAGGCCATCACATGGCTGATGCAGCGCTCGGTGCGCAGGCCACCCTCGCGCTTGACCACCTCATGAAGCAGTTCATCGGTGTGCAGCGCACCCTTCATGATCGCCCCCGCACGCCCCGCGCGAACCTGCGCGACCGCTTCGGCGGCGGCGGCATGGCTGTGGGGCACATCGATCAGCGGGAAGTCGTCGATATCAATGCCGGCCGCCTCGGCCGCCGCCCGGATCTTCGCTTCCGGGCCGACCAGCAGCGGGCGAATCAACCCGTGGCGCGCCGACTCGAAGGCCCCCAGGATCGACACCTCGTCGACCGGGTGTACCACCGCCATATCCACCGGCTCGGGGTGATCGGCGGCACTGAGCAGCTCGTGCAGGCGGGCCCGCTCGGCCATGCGCACCCGCGGCAGAACCGCCCGCGGGCGGCGGATCTTCTCGGTGGGCGCCTGGACCTCCGCCTCGCCCTCGATCACGGCGCGGCCGTTCTGGTTCGTACAGCGGCAGTCGAAGGTGATGCGCTTGCGCGCCTCGTCCTTGGCGCGCACCGTGACGCCGACCTGCAGCACGTCCCCCAGGCGCACCGGCTCGAGAAAGCGCAGCGTCTGGCCGAGGTAGATGGTACCGGCACCGGGCAGCTCGGTGCCGAGCACCGTGGAGATCAGCGCCCCGCCCCACATGCCGTGGGCCACCACCTCCTGAAAGCGCGTGCTCTTGGCAAAATCTTCGTCGAGGTGCGCGGGATTGATGTCCCCGGACATGATCGCAAACAGCTTGATATCGTCCAGCGTCAGGCGCTTCTCCAGCGAGGCGCTGTCGCCGATGTGAATTTCGTCGAAGGTGCGGTTCTCGATATGGCCGTTGCCGTCCGTCAGCTCATGATTCTCCATCCGGCGGGTCTCCAAGGGTAAAAACGCTCATCATACTGCGTCGCAGCATGAACATGCCGTCAGCATCGACGATAGCTTGACCGACATCAAGGTCTTACGCCGGCCCCATGCGGCTTTCGCAGGGCACAGCCTGGGCAACTATAGTGACTCAGGCCCCTGGACGCGCTGGAGAGACACTCACATGCCCGATTATCGCAACGATCCCACCCTGGCGATCCCCGCCTTTCCCGGCAGCCATCTGGTGCTCGACGACCATTATGTGTTCGTCTCGGGGCTGACGGTCGCCGATATCCAGGGCGGCGAGAGCGTGATGGGCGATATCGGCGAGGAGACCCGCTGGGTGATGCGCCGGCTGGAACGCATGCTCACCTATGTGGGCGCCGACCTGGCCGACACGGTGCGGGCGGACGTCCACCTGACCAACCTAGACGAGCTGCGCAACATGGACGCCGCCTATGCTGAATTCTTTCACCATCACCGCTATCCGGCGCGCACCTGCACCATGACCCCGCGCCTCTACGGCGGCGCTAACGTGGAGATCACCCTGATGGTGCGCCGGCGCCGCGACACGGCGAGCTCGGAGGCGTGAGCCGCGACATCAGAGGGTCATGCCCGGCTCAATCCGATAGCCCAGATCGATGGCCGGCTCACCGCCCGGCTCGCCCTGGATTCGCCGGAGCAGCTCACCGGCCGCGCACTCGCCGATGGCCTGGCGGGGGGTGATCACGCTGGCCAACCGCGGGGTCATCACCTGTCCCACGTCATGGCCATGGAAGCCGGCCAGTGCCATCTGCTCGGGCACCTTTACGCCGCGGCGCAGGCACTCGAAGTAGGCCCCCACCGCCACGTCGTCGTTGGTGCAGAAGATGCCATCGGCCGCGGGATAGTCGCTGAGAATTTCTCCCAGCAGGGCCGCCCCCACGCTGTAAGAGGAGCGCTGGCTGCGCTGCAGGGTGACCGGCTCCAGGCGATGCTCCTGCATGGCGCGGCGGTAGCCCGCTTCACGCTGGCGGGTGCGCGCGTCGAGGCGCACGGCCAGGTAGAGGATGCGGCGTCGGCCGCGGCGGATCATCTCGCTGACCATGTCGTAGGCGGCCTGGACGTTGTCGTAGCCCACCGCCTGATGCAGCGGCGGGGTCAGCGAGTCCATGATCTCGACGGTGGGAATCCCGGCGGTTTCCAGCATGCGCAGGCTGCGCGGGCTGTGATGGCTGTCCGAGAGAATCACCCCGTCCACGTTGTAGGAGAGCAGCGAGGCGAGGCTGCGCTCCTCCAGCTCCGGGCTATAGCCGTAGTGGGAGAGCATCAGGTGGTAACCCGCCGGCTCGGTGACCGTCTCGATGCCGACGATCACCTCGGCGAACACCTGGTTGGTCAGCGAGGGCACCAGCACGCCGATGGCGTGGCTCTTGGCCTTGGAGAGGATGTCCGGCGCACGGTTGGGAATATAGCCGAGCCGCTCGGCCACCTCGAAGATGCGCTCGCGCAGCCCCTCCGAGACCGTGGTGGGATCGCGCAGGCAGCGGCTCACGGTCATCTTGGTGGCGCCGACCTGGTCGGCGATATCCTGTAGCGTGGGGCGTTTCTTTTTCACGGCATTCTGATCGAAGTGACGGTGAGCCCTGCCAGGCTCTGTCTGAAAACTGGCTGCGCTCGACCATACGGCGTTAAAAATCGGTTCAAAGTACTCATTTACACCCCGTAAACTCCGTCTTTTCGCCGATTTTTGCCTTGTCTGGCCTTCGCTCGCCGACTTTTCGGACAAAGCCTTGGGTGGGAAAGAGCGACGCGCTCACCTTACCCAAGTTGTCCCGCAAACGCATGTCCGCCACGCTGCCGACCCACGGTTCAGCCGGCGCCCAGCCAGTCCAGGGCGGCATCGAGGATGCTGTCCGGCGAGCGACTCACCGACAGCGCCAGGGCTTCCCCCTCGCCCGGAGGCTCCAGGTCGGCCAGCTGGCTGTCCAGCATCTCGTCACCCTTGAAGAAGTGCCCCTGGCGGGCCATCAGCCGCTGTCGCAGCAGGGCCCGCTCGCCTTCCAGGTAGAGGATCCGCAACGCCGGGTCGGCGGCGCGCAGTTGCTCTCGGTAGCGGCCCTTGAGGGCCGAGCAGGCGATCACCAGAGTGGCATCGCGCCGCCGGTAGTCGGTAAAGAACCCTGCCAGGGTCTGCAGCCAGTCCTGGCGATCGCCGTCATCCAGCGGCACACCGTTGGCCATCTTGGCGATGCTGGTCGGCGAGTGGTGGTCGTCGCCGTCGATGAAGTCGGCCTCCAGCCGCTCGGCCAGCAGGCGCCCGATATGCGACTTGCCCGAGCCGGACACCCCCATGACCAAGATGCGGTACGTGGTCCGTGGCATGATCACCTCCTTGTCGGTCTCAGTTGCCACGCACGGCGGTCAGGTCGGGCAGCCAGGTCACCAGCCCGGGGAAGGCGATCAGGATCACCGCCATGACCAGCAACGTCGCGTAGTAGGGCAGCATCGCCTTGACCAGCTGCTCCATGGTCACCTTGCCCACCCCGCAGCCGACGTACAGGCAGGTGCCCACCGGTGGGGTCAGCAGCCCGATGCCCAGAATGAACGCCATCAGCACCCCGAAGTAGACCGGTTCGATGCCCACCGAGGTGACGATCGGCGTCAGCATCGGTGCCATGATCACCATCGCCGGGGTCAGGTCCATCACGAAGCCCACCAGCAGCAGCAGGCCGGCGACGATCAGCAGCAGCCAGAACGGGTCCTGGGTGATCGCCTGCACCTGGATCACCAGGGTCTGGGGCACCATGTTGATGGTCAAGAACCAGGCGATCACCGTGGCGAAGGCCAGCAGCAGCAGCACCATGCCGGTCAGCCGTGCGGTGCGGATCAGCATCCCCCACAGCTCGCGCACGTGGAACTCGCGGTAGACCGCCAGCGAGATGAACAGCGAGTAGAGCAGCGCGGCGACCGCCGCCTCGGTGGCAGTGAAGACCCCGCCGATGATGCCGCCGACCACGATCACCGGCAGCACCAGCGCCAGCCAGGCGGCCTTGAACGCCTGCCACAGCGGGCCGAGGCGGAACTTGCGGGTCTGCCCGGCGCCGCCGAAGCTGGCCATGATGAAGGTGGTAACCATCAGCCCGAGACCGATCATCACCCCCGGCACGATGCCGGCGATGAACAGCCGGCTGATCGAGGTCTCGGTGACGATGCCGTAGAGGATCAGCGGAATCGACGGCGGAATGATGATGCCGATCACCGAGGAGACGGTGTTGATCGCCGTGGCCTGGGGCGCCGAATAGCCCTGCTGCTTCATCGACGGGATCATCATCGAGCCGGTGGCGGCGGTATCGGCCACCGCCGAGCCGCTGATGCCGCCGAAGAACATCGAGCCGGTGATCGCCACCTGGCCCAGTCCCCCGCGGATGAAGCCGACCAGCGCGCCGGCCAGTTCCATCAGCCGCCGGGCGATGCCGCCGGCGCTCATCACCTCGCCGACCAGGATGAAGAAGGGGATGGCCAGCAGCGGGAAGTTGTTGATCCCGCGCACCGACTGTTCGATGAGGATCGACAGCGGGATATCGGAGATCACCGCCATCACCACCGCGGCGATGCCCAGTCCGAAGGCGATCGGCAGGCCCAGGGCCAGGGAGGCGAACAGAATGCCGAGAAAGATCCAGAGCATGACAGGGAGTCCTTAGCGAGCGCCGAGCATCAGGCGGGCGGCGCACCAGGCGCGCCAGATCGCCACCGCGGCGATGAAGGCGGCGCACAGCACCAGCGAGAGATTGATCAGGTTCCAGGGCACGCCGAGGATCGCGGTGCGCCCGGTGGAACGGGAAATGACGAGGTAGCCGCCGATCATGATCACGATCATCAGGCCGGTGATCAGCAGGTGCTGGACCAGGTAGAGGCCGTAGGCGGCGCGCTCCGGCAGCTTGCGCAGCAGCAGGTCGACGGCGATATGCTCGAAGCGCGCGAAGGCCGCAGCGGCGCCGATGAACACCAGCCAGATGAACAGCATGCGCGCCAGCTCATCGGCCCAGGGCAGCGAGCGGTTGAACAGCGCCCGGCCGATGACGTTGGCCGACACCGAGACGATCAGGGCCACCAGGATCGTGGCGATCAGATGCTCCATGGCCACGGTCAGCCAGCGGAACGGCGCGGGGCCGCGGCGCTGCTCGGTATCGATCTCCAGCGGCTGGCGGCGCGGGTCGTCGAGAAACTCCGCCGGGTCCGGCGGGGAGTGAGAGGGTTGCATAGGCGCTCCAAACGCGGACGGACAGGACGCGGGGCAGCGTGCCCCGCGTCTGACTCATGGGTTGCCCGAGGGCAGACGCCTTAGTCGTTCATGGTCTGTTCGACGATCTGCTGGATCTCGGCGACCAGGTCCTCGCCGATGCGCGGCGCCCACTCCTCGTAGACCGGCTGCACGGCCTCCTGGAAGGCGGCGATCTGGTCGTCGTCGAGGCGAGTGATCTGCATGCCGCGCGCTTCGAGCTGATCGCGGGACCAGTCGTCATACTCGGTGGCCAGCTGGATCTCGTACTCGGCGGCCTGGCGGGCGGCTTCCTGAATCAGCGCCTGATACTCCTCGTCGAGGCGGTTCCAGGTGCGCTCGGAGATCATCTTGATGAACGGCGTGTAGACGTGGCGGGTTTCGGAGCCGTACTCCTGCACCTCGTAGAAGTTGGAGGTGAGGATGGTGCTCCAGGGGTTCTCCTGGCCGTCGACCACGCCCTGCTCCATGGCCGAGAACAGCTCGCCGAAGGCCATCGGCGTGGGGTTGGCCCCGAGGGTCTCCCAGATCGACAGGTGCACCGGGTTCTCCATGGTGCGCACCGACAGGCCGCGCACGTCGAGGCCGGCCACGTCCTCCGGCGTGGCGACCGGCCGCGCGCTGTTGGAGAGCTGGCGGAAGCCGTTCTCGGAGAACGCCAGGGCCTTGATGCCGGTGCCTTCGAAGCCGTCGAGCATCGCCTGGGCGACCTCGCTGTTGAGCACGGCGATGGCCGCCTCGCGGGTCGGCAGCAGGAACGGCAGGTCGAACACCGCCAGCTCGCTGACATAGGTGGTGGCCGGCGAGCTCGACGGATAGGTCATGTCCAGCGAGCCGGTCTGCAGCATCTCCATCATCTGCACGTCGTCGCCCAGCTGGCTGTTGGGGAAGATGTTGACGCTGATGCGCCCTTCGCTGCGCTGGTCGAGGATATCGGCGAAGTACTGGGTCGAAAGGTACTGCGGCGAGGTCTCGGCCAGGCCGATCCCCATGCGCAGGGTGATGCTGCCGTGATCGCCGACCGTGTCGCCTTCGATGGCGGGAGGCGCAGAGAGGTCGGGGGTCTGGGCGTAAGCGAGGCTGACAGAGAGGGTGGCCGCGCCGGCCAGCGTGAGCGTGGTACGCCAGATTGGGGTCATGGCGGTATCTCCATTGCAGATTATCGTTGTTGATGCGGGAGTCGGTGCCGCTTGGACCGAAAGTTCGACTCGAGGCATCGGATGACCCGGGATTGTTACCGGTAACATTCGATGATAGAAGCGTAGAAGGGTGGCCGCGGAGTGTCAACGCGTCTCGCGCCGGCCACGCCTAGACCTTAGTCGCAATACCGAAGAAAAACGACTCTTCGCACTTTAGCGTGAACATGTTTGGCGGGCTTTATGGGGGGAGGCCGGCTCTGCCGGCGGTTCGACGCTTCGACGAAGGCGCCGCAGGCGCCCCTTGGGTAGCGCTGCGCGCTACTTCGCGAGCTGAAGCTCCCTCCCACAAAGCCAGTTCACGCCAGTCTACGATGAACCAGAAAATCTGCACCGATGGGGGTGCCGCGTGACCTCACTCCTCCGGCTAATCGAGCACTTCGACGCTCTCCAGCGTCAGCTGGCGCCCCTCCGCGGGGGCATACTGGAACTCGCCCACCACTCGCACCCGCTCGCCCAGATGCGGGGCGATCTCCTCGTGGGGAAAGATCTCGACGCGGTTGAGATCGGCGTCTTCGATCCAATAGTGCAGCGGCTCGTCGAAATGGCGCACTTCTCCCTGGGTGGCGACCACGGCCCCGTCATGGCTCGCCGGGTCGGACGCGAGCACCGCCAGGGTCACTTCCCGGGGCGCGTCGTCGCCACCGCAAGCCGTCAGGGCGGTGAAGAGCCCTGCCAGCCATAGGGACCTGGCACGAGCCGGCAGAATCGATGATGAGGGTATGCCCATGGTGGCCTCCGATTGGCGTTGGGTATCGACGCCCGAGCCGGCCAGCAACCCGGCCCGCGGCCGAGCCGGGCTCGGTCGCGGGCGCCGCCTCAGGGCAGGATCAGCGTCATGCCGGGCCAGACGTGATCCGGGCTCTCGAGCACATGCTCATTGGCCGCGTGAATCTCCGTCCAGCGGTTGGCGTTGCCATAGTAGCGTCCGGCGATTCTTGCCAGGGACTCTCCCGGATTGACGCGATAGAGGGTACCGCCCTGGACGCGACTGACCAGGCGCTGATCGTGCTCCAGTTCCTCGGCCAGCTGTTCCAGGTCGGCCTGCTGGGCCGCGCTGCCGCCGCCGGCGCGGCGCAGTTCCCGCTCGGCAGAACGCATCGCCTGAGCCGTCAGCCGCGCCGATGCATGGGCCGACTCGAGCTCCAGGGTGCCCCCCTCTTCCGGCGGCAACCGACTGCGCAGCGCTGACAGCTCGGCGTGGTGTTCGCGGTACTGGATATCGCGATCCCGCTGAGCCTCCTGCAGGGCCTGCTCCAGCTCGGCCACCCGCACCGAGAGGGCATTGACCTCCTCGCTGGCGCCCGCCTCGTCGTTGAGGGCCTCGCGGGCCTCCTCCGCCATGTCGGTCGCCTCGCTCGCCTGCTCGCGCGCCTCGGCCAGCTCGGCTTCCAGGGCGTCGAGCTGCCCGCGCAGCGCCTCCATCTCGCCCGCTTTCTCCTGCAGGCGGCTGTTGGCCGCCTCCAGCTCGCTTTGCAGCGACTCCTGCTCGGCCTGCAGCGCCTGGCCGTCCTGCTCGGCCAGCGCCGGCGTGCCCAGGGCAGCGACCAGCAGCCCCGCGGCGAAGAGCCCGGGCAGCGGCAGCCGGCGTTTGGCCACTGGGGAAGCGGCGAGAACAGCTTCGGTCATAGTCGTGTCTCCCTGCGGATGCGTTTGGCCCGCTGCACCGTGCAGCAGGCCCATCGAAACCTGAGTCGCGGATATGAAACCAGTTCATCCCGCCCCCTGAGTATGGACAGCCCGACGCTAGCTTTCTTGCCTTGGCTTCAACGCTGTAGCGAAACGACCCGGTTCCGGCCGGAAAGCCGCCTCACATACAGGTTCACAGCGCCTCTTTGCAGGCGTGCCTTCAGGTCGTCCCCGAGCGATGCAGGCAATCTGCGATAACCTCGCCCCGAGGATGGCATCCTGGCGCCGGGGACGGCATCATGGGGCCCCGATTTCCTCATCCATTCACCGATCCAAGAGGCCCCGTCCAACCCCATGAGATTTCTGATTCGCTACTTCTTCCGCGGCGTTCGCCTGGTGCTCACCCCCGTGATGCTGACCGCCGAGAAACTCTCCACGCCCAACCAGGACGTCGAACGCAGCGCCGATCAGCAGGCGCAGGTCGACGAGCAGTGCCGAGCACTGGCGCTCTACCAGTTCCGCGCCTGCCCCTTCTGCATCAAGGTGCGCAAGGAGATGGCACGCCTGGGCCTGAACATCGAGCTGCGCAACGCCCGCGACGACGCCGAGCATCGCCAGGCGCTGGAGGCCGGCGGCGGGCGCGTCAAGGTCCCCTGCCTGCGGATCACCCACGCCGACGGCAGCGACGAGTGGCTCTACGAGTCCGACGAGATCATCGCCTGGCTGCAGCGTCGCTTCGACACCGCCGCCAGTCAGCCGGCCTGATCCTCTAGGCTGGCCAACAGCCGGTTGGCCAGCGCATACGCCTCCTCGCGGGCCAGAAACGGCAGGCTCACCCGGCCGTTGGCCAGATTAAGCCGCAGCGTTGCCACCCCGTGTCGGCGCTGCAGCCAGCTCTGCTGCACGCTCGCCGAGACCAGGCTGTGCAGGGGGAACAGGCTAGTGCGCTGGCCCCATAGCCCCTGGCGGACCCGCAGGTAGCCCCCTTCCCGGGCCCAGCCCAGTGCCAGCCAGCGCAGCTGCGCCAGCCCGGCCGCCAGGGGCAGCAGCAGCATGGCGAGCAGCCCCCAGATAAGCGGCGACAGACTGGCCGGCCCCGCCAGCCCGCCAAGCACCAGCAGCGCCGCGAAAAGTCCCAGCAGGATGCGCCAGAACATCACCCGCCGATAGAGAGGCGTGACCCGTGCCAGGGGCTGGCGCATCTCCAGGCCGGGCCAGAGCACGGCGCTCAGCGCCCGCCCCTGGGCCACGCTGAGTCCCGGCACCAGGAAGCGGCGCGACTCGGCAACGCTGCCCCCGCCCAGCGCCCCGAACTGATGGCAAACCAGATAGCCGCGACCCAGCAGGCGACCCAGGCCGGTCTGCACCCACTCCACCACCTGCAGGCGCGACAGGGTCAGCACCTGCTCCTGGCGATGGAAGAGCCCACTGACCTGAACCTGTCGGTCGCCGTCATCGCGCAGCACATAGCCGTGAAAGCGCCACCAGGCGGCCAGCACCGAGAGCAGTGCCAGCACGACGACCACCGTCAGCAGCCCCAGCGCCGCCGCCAGGGGCGCCGAGGCCGGCAGCCAGGCACGCAGCTCGAGATGCGGCAGGTGGTCATGGAGCCAGCGCTCCAGCGGCTGCACCAGCGGCGAGAGCATCGCCGCGATCACATACACCGAGCGGCTGGTCAGGCCGTGCAGCACCAGCGCCCCGGCCGTGAGGGAGAAACGTAACCGCGATGGCGCCGACGCCTCCGGCTCCTCCGGCGCCAGCGATGTTTCGGGGGTGTCGCCGGTACCGCGCAGCCGCCGCCCCAGCGCCTCGGCGATGTCACGGCGGATCCCCGGCAGCTCGATGCGTGAGGCTTCTCCTGCCAAAGTTTCCACCTGCCACTGCACCACACCGAAGGGGCGCATGTAGAGAGGCTGATGCACGGCGATATGCTGCACATGGGAAGCCGACACCTTGAATTCCCGGTGCTCGAAGAGCCCCTTCTGGATAACCAGCACGTCGCCCTCGAGGCGGAAGCGAAAGCGCCGGTAGTAGAGCAGGCTCAGCAGCACCGCCACCGCCAGCAGCAGACCACCGCCCAGCAGCAGCTCGCGAACGCCGATCCGCTCCACCAGCGCCAGGCCAGCACCGGCTCCCAGCAGCAGCGGCAGGTGCTGGCGAATCAGCGACAGCCCGGAGGTCACCAGCAGCAGTCCCACCGCCCAGGGCGACAGCCGCTGCCACCGCGCCAGCCGCGCTGCGGCGTTCTCGGTTCCGGAGCGGCTCACGGCCCCTCCGACGGCGAGGGCGGCGCCCCTTCCAGCCGCGACAGCAGGTGCTGCTTCACCCCCTCGGCTCGGGACGCCGGCAGCCCTTCGAGCAGCAGGTCCGCGCCGCGCCCGCCGGCCGTAAAGCAAGCGAGTCGGACTAACCCAAAGGCCCGCTCGACGGGGTTGCTGAGCGTTTCGACGTGCTGCAGACGCACCAGTGGCAGCACCTGGGTACGTCGCACCAGCAGGCCACGCCGATAGATCAGGTCATGCTCGCGCACGCCGTAGGCGCGACGCCGCGCCTCGATCCAGCTCAGCCCCACCGCGACCAGGCCGATCAGTGCCACGGCGCCGGCCGCCAGCAGCTGCCAGCGGGCCGCCTCCTCGTGCTGCAACGGGAAGATCAGCACCAGCACCGTGACCAGCATCCAGCGACCCAGCAGCAGCAGCGCCTGACAGGGTGCCAGGCGCGGCGAAACCGGCGTCAGCGGGGCCTGCTCGAGAGCCGGCAGCGAGTCGGGGTCGAGAGGATCGTTGGTGAACGGCACGGCGGCTCCTGAATTCCAAGGGACATGGCGCACCCGCAAGCGAGAAAAGCGCAGGCGCGATGTTGCTGCACGGGCGCTATGCTGTAGGGAGTGGAACCGCAACAATCCGAAGGGAGGCACGGTAATCGGTCAATTGTCGGCCCTGGCGGCCGAAGGAGAAAGTACCATGGCCATCCCGATGACCATCCGGGAATACCTCAGAGCCTGCGACATCGACTATGAGGAGGTCAAACATCCGCGCGAGGTCAGCACCAGTCGGCTCGCCCAGGTGGCCCACGTCAGCGGCGAGCAACTGGCCAAGGCAGTGATGCTGCATGCCGACTCGGGCTGTCACCTGGCGGTGCTGCCCAGCAGCTGCGACGCCGACCTCGAGGCGCTGTCGCAGCTGTTCAACGAGCGGGTCGAACTCGCCTCCGAGGCCGAGATCATGAGCCGCTTCAGCGACTGCGATCCGGGCGCCACCACCCCGGTGGGCCAGGCCTACGGGCTACAGGTCTATGTCGACGACATGCTGCGCCATCAGCCGGACATCTATTTCGACGCCGGCGATCACGAGACCCTGCTGCATATGAGCGGCAGCGAATTCAACCGGCTGATGAGCAACAGCCCCCACGGGCACTTCAGTCGCCACCACTGAGCCGCCCTGCCCCAGCAGGGTATCCGGCTCCCCCCAGGGCCGCGGCCGATCACCGCGGCCCCGCTTGATTCCCCCCGCCGCTTGCCTTGGCGGGGCCTGGCGCCTACACCTTGAGCATGGACAGCTCTCCCTCCCCCACCGGCCCGTCCCTGGATGCGCTTGCCATGCTGCGCTTCCTGGGCCTGGTCATGCTCGGCGCTGTCATCGGCGCCGTGGCGGCGCTGCTGGCGGTGGGTTTCGTGGCCGCCGTGCTATGGCTCAATGACCTGCTGATGATCTCGCCGCGCAGCCGGATGATGGTCGAATCCCCCGGACTGCTGATCGCCGCCACCCTCGCCGTTCCCGCCCTGGGGGGACTGGTGGTGGGAATGCTGCACCGCGGCATTCCCGAAGGACGCCCCCATACGCCCGCCGATGTGATCGCCGCCGTACAGACCCGTCGGGGCCGCCTGCCGGCCCGGGCCGGTGGCCTCTCGGCGGTGAGCGCCGTGGTCTCGCTGGGCGCGGGCGCCTCGGTGGGACAGTACGGTCCGCTGGTGCATCTGGGCGCCACCCTGGGCTCCCAGGTGGCGCAGCTGTTGCGGCTGGGGCGCTCCGACGACAACGTCACCATCGCCTGCGGGGTGGCCGCCGCTATCGCCACCGCCTTCAATGCACCGCTGGCGGGAATCCTCTTCGCCCACGAAGTGGTGCTTCGCCACTACGCGCTGCGCGCCTTCGCCCCGGTGGCCGCCGCGGCCCTGGTCGGCCATGTGATCGCCACCGGCGTGCTCGAGCGGGGCGCCCTCTTCCATGTCGCCGACCCCACCCTGCCGGCCCCCTGGGAATTCGCGGTCTTTCTGGCCATCGGCGGCGTCGGTGCCATGCTGGCCGGCGCCTACATGACCGCCATCCTCGGGGTCGGACGGCTGGCCCGCACCCTGCCGCTGCCTCCCCTGCTGCGCCCGGCGCTCGCCGGGGCGCTGCTGGGACTGGTCGCCCTGTGGGTGCCCGATATCCTCGGCATGGGGCAGGAGACCCTACGCTTTGCCACGCTCTTCGGCGCCTACGGCTTCGGCGAGCTGATCGTGGTGCTGCTGCTCAAGCTGGCGGCCACCGCGCTGTGTCTAGGGATGGGCTTCAGCGGCGGGGTCTTCAGTCCCGCTCTGGTGATCGGCACCCTGTTCGGTGCCCTGTGCGGCACCCTGGTGAGTCAGTTGACCGGCGCTCCCCTGGAAACCTTCGTGTTCTATGCGGTGTGCGGCATGGTGGCCGTGACCGCCCCGGTTATCGGCGCGCCCTTGACCAGCCTGCTGATCGTCTTCGAGCTCACCGGCAGCTACGCCCTTACCACCGCGGCGCTGGCCAGCGTGACGCTGGCCAGCCCCATCGCCGCTCAGCTGTTCGGCCGCTCGCTGTTCGATATCCAGCTTCGGCAGCGGGGGCTGGACCTCTCGGGCGGCCGTGGCGAAGCGCTGCTCCGCGATAGCCCGGTATGCGACCACCTGACCCGGGAGTGCGTCATCCTGAGCCCGACGATGCCGGTCATCGAGGCGATAGGCGCCCTCAGTCGCGCCGACCACGCCGAGGGACACCTGGTCGACCCGCGGGGCCGCTACCTGGGCTGTATGACCCTGGCCGAGCTGGAAACGGCCCGCGAGCGTGGGGACGGCCATGAGGCGCTCGGCCGCCTGCCGCTTCGACCGCGCCCAACGCTGAGACCCGACGCCTCGCTGTGGGACGCCATGGCGCTGCTCCAGGAGGTTACCGGCGAGGCCATCGCAGTGGTCGATGGCGCCGATGGCGAGCGCTTCCAGGGTGTGGTCTACGAGGCGAGCATCACCCGCGCCTACCTGAGGCGCAGCAACGAGATGAGGCGAGAAGAGCATGAGAACCGCTGATCTGCGCGGCCTGGCCATCGGCTGCCTGCTGCTGGCGACGCCGGCCCTGGGGGAATCGGACTCGGCGACCCTGACCGTGCTGAGCTGGGGCGGCGCGTACGAACGCGCTCAGCGCACGGTGCTCTTCGACCCCTTCGCCGAGGCCAGCGGCATCGCCGTGGAGGCGGCGCGCTACGACGGCGGGCTCGACATGCTGCGCGATGCCGTGACCAGCGGCGAGGTGCCCTGGGACCTGATCGACATGACCCGCAGCGAGGCGATGGCGGCTTGCGACGAGGGGCTTTTGGAGCCGCTCTCGCCCACGCTGCTGGCCCCTGCCCCGGACGGCACGCCGCCCGCGCAAGACTTCCTGCCGGAAGCCTTGGGCCGCTGCGCCATCACCCACACGATCTTCGCCACCGTGGTGGCCTATCGACGCGACGCCTTTCCCGCCCGGCGCCCCACGCGGATCGCCGACCTCTTCGACCAGCAGCGCTTTCCCGGCCCGCGCGCCCTGCAGCGCACCCCCGCGGCCAACCTGGAGTGGGCGCTGCTCTCCTATCGCGTTCCCCGTCAGGAGCTCTACGAGCTGCTGAGCACCCAGCGCGGCCTGCGCCTCGCCCTGGAGCGGCTGGATGGCCTGGACGACATACGCTGGTGGGAAGGCGGCGAGGAGTCGCCGCGCCTGCTCGCCGAGGGCGAGGTGGTGATGGCCTCGGGCTACAACGGCCGCTTCTTCGACGCCATGCTGCGCGAACAGGCGCCCATCGAGATCCTCTGGGACGGCCAGGTGCAGGAGCACGAGACCTGGGTGATTCCACGAGGCAGTCGCCATCCCGAGGCCGCCCGCGACTTCATCCGCTTCGCCACCACCACCGAGCGGCTGGCCGAGTTTGCTCGCCATATTCCCTACGGGCCGGCACGCCGTTCGGCGGCACTGCAGGTCACCACGCATCCGGAAAGCGGCATGGACATGCGCCTGCACATCCCCACCCATCCGCTCAACGCCGAAGGGGCGATTCTCAAGGACGAGACCTGGTATGCCCGCACTCGGGAACGCATCGAAGCCTACTTCGAGGCCTGGCTGGATGGTCGCTGACCCTGGCGTCCGTCACGCCTCCTCTTCCCGGGGCCGATAGGCGTGACGCAGGTTGCGCTGCACCGGCTCCGGCGCCGGCTCGTAGTGGCTGAACTGCAGAGTGTAGCTGCCTGCCCCGCCGGTCAAGGCGTTGAGCCGGCTGGGGTAATCGGCGACTTCAGCCACCGGCGCCAGGACCTGAATGCTGACCTGGTCGCCCAGGGTCCGGGTGTCCTGAATGCGCCCGCGGCTAGCCGCGAGGTCCGCGGTGAGGTCGCCCATGGCGCTGCTCGGCCCCTCCACCACCAGTTCGGCCATGGGTTCGAGCACGATGGGCGAGGCCTTGCGCACGGCATCCAGAAAGGCCTTGCGGCCGGCAATGACGAAGGCGATCTCCTTGGAGTCCACCGGGTGGGTCTTGCCATCGTGAACGATGACCCGGACGTCCTGCAGGGGATAGCCGGCCACCGCACCGCTGGCCATGGCCTGGCGCACCCCCTTCTCTACTGCCGGCAGCAGCACGGCGGGAATCACCCCGCCGCGGATGGTGTCGGTGAACTCGAAGCCGGCACCCCGAGGCAGCGGCTCGACGCGCAGGAAAACCTCGCCGAACTGCCCAGCCCCGCCGCTCTGCTTCTTGTGGCGGCAGTGCCCCTCCGCCGCCGCGGTCACCGTCTCGCGGTAGGCGATCGATGGGGTACAGGTCTCGACCTCCACGTGGAAGCGCTGACGCAGCCGCTCCAGGGCCATGCGCAGGTGCAGTTCGCCCAGCCCGCGCAGCACCGTCTCCTGGGTCGCGGCGTCCTGCTCGACCCGCAGGCCGGGGTCCTCCTCGACCATGCGAACCAGCGCTTCGGAGAGCTTCTGCTCGTCGCCGTGACGGGTCGCCTGGATCGCCAGGCCGAAGACCGGCGCGGGCAGCTCGACCGGCCGCAGGCGAATATGGTCCTCGTCATGGGAGTCGTGCAGCACGCTGTCGACGGTCACCTCCTCGACCTTGGAGAGCGCGCAGATTTCGCCGGGGCCACAGCGCTCGACGTCGAGGTGCTGGTCGCCCTGCAGGCGGAACAGGGTGCCGACGCGAAAGGGTTTGCGCGCCTCGCCGATGAACAGGCGGGTGTCCCGGGTCACGGTGCCCTGGTGAACCCGAAACACCGCCACCTTGCCGCGGTAGGGATCGTGCTCGATCTTTACCACATGGGCCAGCACGTGGGCCTCGGGGTCGGGACGGGCCCGGTACTCGTGGGTCCCCGCCTCATCCTGGCGCAGGAATGGCGGCGGGTTACCTTCCAGCGGATTGGGCATCAGCCGCGCAAAGACCGACAGCAGCTCGGCAATACCGGCCCCGGTGGTCGCCGAGGTGAAGCAGACCGGAACCAGGTGGCCCTGGCGCAGCGCCGCCTCGAAGGGGGCGTGGAGCTGGTCGGGATCGAGCGCCTCTCCCTGCTCCAGATAGAGGGCCATGAGCGCCTCGTCCAGCTCGACCACCTGGTCGACCAGCTGCTCGTGGGCCTCGGCGACAGAGGCGAAATCGGCGTCGCCGTCGGGGGCGAAGAAGCAATCCACGACCCGCCGAGCGCCGTCGGCGGGCAGATTGAGGGCCAGGCACTGGGGCCCGATGGTGTCGCGCAGCGTGCCCAGCAGCGCCTCGAGCCCGGCAGGGTCGACGTCGATCTGGTTGACGATGATCAGTCGGCACAGCCCGCGCTGCTCGGCCCACTGCAGCAGGCGCCGGGCCATGGCATCCAGGCCGTCGGCAGCGCTGATCACCACCGCCACGGTCTCCACCGCCGGTAGCACCGACAGCGCCGCCCCCTGGAAGTCGGCGTAGCCGGGCGTGTCGATCAGGTCGATACAGGCGTCTTCCCACTCCAGCCCCAATATCGCCGCGCTCACCGAGTGCTGCAGCCCCTTCTCCAGCGGCGAGGCATCGCTCGCGGTGGTGCCCTTGTCGACGCGGCCGGGACTGGCCAGCTCGCCGGCGGCGGCCAGCAGCGCCTCGGCCAGGGTGGTCTTGCCGGTGCCGGGGCCGCCGGCCAGGGCGATGTTGCGAATACGCTCAGGGACTCGTGCGACCATGGGGGCCTCCACCAGGCTGTCGGCAACTTGCCTAAAGCGTAGCAGGACATTGCATCCCCGAGCTCCTCAGCGGTGCAGCCAGCAGGCCGAGAGGTGGCGTTCGCGGGGGGCGAAGTCGGGCGGGTCGTCGCGGTCGCACAGCCCAGCCATGGCGTGGGGGCAGCGCGGATGGAAACGACAGCCCCGGGGGGCTGGATCAGGCTCGGCGGCTCGCCCGCCGGCACCTCGCGCAGCCGACGGGCGTTGGCCGCATCGGGGTCGGCGATGGCGGCCAGCAGCGCCTGGGTATAGGGGTGCTGAGGGTGGTCGAGCAGCTCCTCTACCGAGGCGCTCTCTACCACCTGGCCGGCGTACATCACGAAGATGCGCTCGGCGAAGTGGCGCACCGTGGAGAGGTCATGGGTGATGAAGGCCAGGGTCAGCTCGCGCCGCGCCTGAATGGCGCGCAGCAAGTTGAGGATCTCGACCCGCACCGAGGCGTCGAGCATCGAGACCGGCTCGTCGGCGATGACCATCGAAGGGGCCAGGATCAGCGCCCTGGCGATCACCACCCGCTGCTGCTGGCCGCCGCTGAGCATGTGCGGAAACTTGGTGAGGTACTCCTCGGCCGGGGAGAGTCGCACCTCCTCGAGCACCGCACGGATGCGCCGCTCGCGCTCCTGGCGGTCCTTGATCCCATGCACGATCAGCGGCTCGGCGAGGATGCGACGCACATCGAGAAAGGGCGGCAGTGCGCCGTAGGGATCCTGTTGCACATAGCCCACCTCGGCACGGAAGGCCTTGAGCTCGGCGGCGCTAAGCGACTGCATATCGCGCCCGGCGAAGCGCACCTCGCCGCGGGTGGGGCGATGCAGCCCGAGCAGGGTGCGGGCCAGAGAGCTCTTGCCGCAGCCGCTCTCGCCGACGAAGGCCACCGCCTCGCCGCGAGCCAGCGTGAAGGTGACCCCGTCCACCGCATGCACGGCGCCGACACGCATGAATCCCCACTGGCGCAGCTCGAAAAAGGTCTGCAGGTCGCTCACCTCGAGCAGCGGCGTCGAGGCGTCGGCGTGAGCTTGTGAGATCGCCATCATGCCCCTCCTCCGGCCTGAGTGTCGTCATGCAGCCAGCAGCGCACGCGGTGGCGCTCGGCCAGGCGAATCGCCCTGGGGTCGCGGGCGCAGGCCGCGAAGCGGTGCGGGCAGCGCTCGGCGAAGCGACAGCCCCCGGGGGGCGCGAACAGGCTGGGCGGCTGGCCGGGAATCGCCTGGGGTCGGCTGCGCTGACGCAGCTTCGGCACGCTGGCCATCAGCATCTGGGAATAGGGGTGGGCGGGGTCGGAGAAGAAGCGCTCGGCATCGCTGACCTCGACCAGCTGCCCGGCGTACATCAGCGCCACTCGGTCGGCCAGCTCGCTGGAGGTGGCCACGTCGTGGGTGATCAGGATGAAGCTGGTACCCAGCTCGCGCTTGACGCGCTTCAGGGCGTTCATGATGCTCGCTTGGGTCAGCACATCCAGGGCCGAGGTGGGCTCGTCGAGGATCACCAGCTCCGGCTCGGCCACCAGCGCCATGGCCAGCACCGCCCGCTGGCGCATGCCGCCGGAGAGTTCGAAGGGGTAGCGGGTCATGAAGTCCGTGGAGATGCCCACCAGGGCGAACACCTCGGCGGCCCGCGCCAGGGCACGGCGCCGCGGCCAGCGGCGCAGCACCCGCAGCGGCTCGGCGACCTGCTCGCCCACCTTGACCACCGGGTTCAAGGCGTTCATCGAGGCCTGCATCACCAGCGCCATGCGCGACCACTGCACCTCGCGGCGAAAGCGCTCGTCGGTGAGCGTCGACAGCTCGGTGTCGCCCAGGGTCACCCGCCCGCCCTGATGATGGACGTTGCGCGGCAGCACCCGCATCAGGGTCTTGGCCAGCGAACTCTTGCCGCAGCCGGACTCGCCCAGCACCACCAGCGCCTCGTTGCGCCTGAGCTCGAAGTCGATCCCGTCCACGGCGTGCACTACCCCCTGTCGGGTCTGATAGTGGAGCCGCAGGTCGTCCACACGCAGCAGGGTCGCCTCGCCCATCACAGACTCCTCAGTCGCGGATTGAAGACCCGATCCAGGGCGAAGCCCAGCATGGCGAAGCCCAGGCCAGTGAGCATCAGCAGCACCGCCGGCGATACCACCCAGTAGTAGTAGCCGTTGTAGAGCGCGCTCTGGGACTGGGCGTCGTTGAGCACCTTGCCCCAGGTGGGCAGCACCGGGTCGCCGAGCCCCAGCACCGCCAGCGACGCCTCCAGGAACACGAAGGTGGGGATCAGGGTGACGAAGGTGGGGATCAGCACCGGCAGGATGCGCGGGATCATGTAGCGCATCACGATGCGCAGGTTGCCGGCGCCGTAGGCCCGGGCGGCCTCGATATAAGGCGCCTCGCGAATCGGCAGCAGCATCGCCCGGTACATCTTGATCCCGGCGCTGAAGATCCCCAGCACCACCACCACGCCGAGCATCAGCCAGATACTGGTGGAGTAGAGGGTGCCGACCATCACCAGAATCGGCAGCAGCGGCAGGATCATGTTGACCTCAGTGAGCCGCTGAATCACCGCGTCCACCCAGCCGCGGTACCAGACGCCCACGGCGGCGATCACCAGGGTGGTCACGGTGGTGCCCACCGCCGCCAGCAGGCCGAAGGCCAAGGCTACCGGGGTGCCCCACATCAGCGCCAGGCTAAGGTCGCGGCGCTGGTGGTCGGTGCCGGCGATGCCGTGGACGCGGCCGTAGAGCACCAGCTCGGCCTCGATGCCGGCCGTCTCATCGAACACCACGGTGTCGAGCAGCAGCCGGTGGCGGCCAGGCAAGACCTCGGGCTCGCCCTCCGCCGCGGGGTCGGCCAGCAGGCCGATATGCGGTACCAGCCCACCCAGGCGCCGCTCCAGGGCGCGATCCTGGGAGAGCGAGATACGATCCTGCCGGCCGATACGGTGCCCGCCCAGCGCGATCTCGCGGCCGTCGGGAGTCTGCCACACCAGCCGCGCGAAGGGCCGCTGGGCGTGGTCTTCGGCGCGCAGGAAGAGGTTCAGCTCGCTGGGAAAGCCGGCATAGGCGTAGTCCACCTCCAGGGGAATGCGCAGACGTCGCCCGCCCTCGAAGGGGATCTCCTCCACGTCGGCACCTTCGCTGTCAACGATCAGGGTGCGTGCCTCGCGGCCCCCGGTGAGCCGGTCAAGCCACACCGGCGAGGCGTTCACGGGATGCAGCTGCCAGGGCTCGCCGCCGCGCCACTCCTCCAGGGCCTGGGAGTAGGGAATGGCGATCACCGTGTAGAGCGACAGCCCCACCAGGACCGCAATGATCGCCATGCCCACCAGCGCCGAGGGGTAGCGACGCAGCTCTGCCCAGCGCTCTCGCCAGCGTTCACCGATCATCGCCGCCCTCCTTCGATGCGCACCCGCGGGTCGAGCAGCGCGTAGAGAATGTCCAGCAGGAACACCGTGACCGCCAGCAGATAGGCGAAGATCACGACTCCGCCGATGATCACCGGGGTGTCGCGATGACCGATCGCCTGGAACAGCAGCGAACCCAGCCCCGGCCAGTTGAACACCTGCTCGAGGATGATCGCCCCGCTCCACAGGCCGATCAGCATCAGCAGGAAGCTGGTGATGATCGGCGACAGGGTCGGGCGCAGGATGTAGCGCCGCTCGATCAGGTTCGACGGCAGCCCCTTGGCGCGCGCCATCTCCACGTAGTCTTCGCTGGAGTGGATCAGGAAGAAGGTGCGCCAGGAGTAGATGGAGATGAAGATCGACGACAGGAACATCGCCACCAGCGGCAGCAACATGTGGCGCAGCACGCTGGCGGCGTACTCCCCGCGCCCCTCCGGCGGCGGGGCAGTGACCATGCCGCCCGCCGGCAGCACCGGCACCACGAATGCAAACAGCAGGATCAGGAAGATGCCGTAGAACCACCCCGGTGCCGCCGAGGTGGGTGCCAGGGCGATCACACTGCGATCCAAGGCGCTGCCGTAGCGTCGGGACAGGTACAGGGCGGCAAACACCGAGACGAAGAACACCAGCAGGTTGGCGCTGCCGAACAGCAGCAGCGTGGCCGGCAGTCGTTCGACGATGATGTCGTAGACCTCACGGGAGCCGCGGTCGCTGTGCATCTGCTCGGCGCGCCCCAGGTCGAGGCGCATGGCCCGCTGCAGGTAATCAACGCTGCGCACCACGAAGGGCTGGTCGAGCCGCAGCCGCTCCACCTCCAGTGCCACCTGACGCTCGATCAGTTCGTTGCGCTCCTGCGCTGGGAGGTCCTGGAAGGCGGGGTCGGCGCGCACCGCTTCAGCGGCCTGGCTGCGGATTTGCACCAGGCGCAGCTCATCGACCTGACCGCCCATGTTGGCGATGACGATGGTCAGGTAGACCCCCACCAGCACGGTGAGCAGCAGCGCCACCAGGCGCTTGCCGGCAAACAGCAGCAGGTGGCGCAGGTCGCGCAGCAGGCCGCGACGCGGCGGCGGCGCCATGGGCGAATCGTTCATCGCGCCTCCTCCAGGCCGCCGGGCGGCACCGTGGCAAACACATGGGAGACGAAGGCCGGCAGCGCCACGCGCCGGCTGGTGACGGCAAGCTCCAGGCTGTTGGCGCCCACCCCCAACGCCGCCAGGGCTTCCGGCGACAGCCGTATGCGCCACTGGCCGTCGCCCAGCGCCTGGGCTTCGCCGCGCCGGGCCAGCTCGCCGCGCCCGTCGAACAGCAGGTACTGCACCTGCTGGATCGCCTCTTGCGGGTAGGGCTCTCCTTCGAAGGTCACCGCCAGCTGGAATTCGGCACCTTCCAGCCCCTCCCCTCCGCCAGCGGCCAGGGGGCCGTTACCCGCCGGCCCCACCGCCACGCGACCGCTCTCCACGACCATGGGACCCTCCAGCGCCAGCTCCGGCACCATGGGAGTGGTGAAGCCGAGCCACTTGTCGGCCGGGTCCGGGAACTCTTCGAAGCGGCGCATCACCACGCTGCCTTCCACCGGGTGCACGGAGTGCAGCTGGAAAGGGCCGTTGCCGATCCAGAAATGGCCACGCTCGGCGTGCCAGTCGGTGAGCGACTGGTAGCGTTCGGCGATCGCCTCCTCATCGAGCCACTTGGCCAGCACCTCGGGATAGAGACGCGTGCCGCGCTGGCGTGCCTCCCTCAGATGGCGCTCGAGAATCGGCAGGCTTGGGCCGGCCACCAGGCTCATCCAGTCCACCCGCAGACGATCGGCCTTATTGGAGGAGAACGCCAGCTCGCCGCTGGCCTCGGCGAGTATGCCCAGCGTCAGGGTATGCCAGGGGGTCGGCACCGGCGCCCTGGCGGCGACAATGGTCTCGGCATCGGGATAGATCTGGTCGCTGTAGATCTCGATCACCAGCGGGTCCTCGGCGACGATGCGCCAGCCGCGGAAATGGCGCTGGAAGGCCTCGAACACCGGCAGGTGGGCGATATCGAACAGCGGGCTCTGCTCGTCGGCGCGCTCGAAGGTGAGGATCCAGGGCAGCACGAAGTCGGCCGGTGAGAGGTGTGAGCCGTCGTGCCAGCGCTGTTCGAAGAGGCTCGGGTCATAGGTCACCCGGACCCGGGTTCGCGCCGTGATACCGTCCGGGTGCTTGTCGCCGACGGTCATGAAACGGCCGGCGTCACCGTCCCAGTCGATCCAGGCCTCCTCGGGGACCTCAATGACCTCGGCGCTCTCCACGCTCAGCCAGTCCAGGGTGCGCTCCACCGGCACGTCCTGCTGCACGGTGACCTCGGCCGCCGCCAAGCGCTGGGGCAGATAGAGGCCGGTGAAGGGGTCGGGCATCACCACCGGGTCCTGGGTGGCGCGCGTCAGCATGGTGTCGAAGACCCAGTTGCTGCCCGCCACCGGGTTCCAGGGTTCGGTAAGGATGCCCGGGGTGCCCAACACCATCTCGCCGCCTACCCGGTCGGTATAGCGCAATGTGTAGGGCCATAGCGCCGAGCCGGAGAGCCCCCCGGCCAGATCCACGGCGACCGCGACATTGGCGGCCCGTGCCGAGGCGTTGAGCTGATCCACCAGCCAGATGCGCACCGAATCCTCCATGGCCAGCTCCAGGGCCCGCGCCATCATCGCCTGACGCTCCTCCCAGGTCGCATAGTCGCGGCGCTGCAGGCGGTCGGCCAGCTCGTCGAATTCCGGCACCGGCTCATAGGCCTGCCACAGCGGTTCGGCCCGGCCTCGGGGGGTGTAGTAGAAATTGAACCCCTCGGCCTGGTCGCGCTGAATGACGATGGTGATCCAGCTACCGGTATAGAGATGCCAGTGACCGGCGCGGGGATCGCTGGCGATCCACAGCCGGGACGCCTCCTCGGCGGTGCGGTAGCGCCGCTCGACCGCAAAGCCGATATCCTCCATCAGGTTGGCGATGTAGTCGCCGATTCGCCGGCGCTCGTCCTCGGTGCGGATCAGCACCCTGAGTTGCACCGGCTCCCCCTGGTAGCGCCACTGCCCCCGTTCGAAGTGGGCACCTAGCGACTCCATCTCCCGGTGAATCACCTCGATGGCGGCATCCGGGTCGTGGGCATAGCGCAGCTCCAGCTCGCGGGCCACGTCGGCCAGGCGGGCGTAGTCGGGAAAGGCGGTGGAGAGCGGCAGGTAGCGCGGCACCGCCAGCCCCCCGTAGATCTCCTCGGCGATATGGCGGCGATTGATCAGGCGATTGAGGGCCTCGCGGATGGCCGGCACATGGAAAGGATTGAGGCTGCCATCGGCCAGCTCCGGCCCGGCAGGGTTGAGGGTCAGCTCGCTGGAGGTACCGTAGGAGAGGTCGTAGTCGGCATACAGGGAGTCCCGCAGACGGTTGAACACCGTGGGGCTGGAGATGCCCTGGGTGAAGAGCTGATGGCTGCCCGCCTCGATCAGCCCGGTGACTCGGCCCACCTCCGCCTCGCGGGTGAACACCAGCTGGTCCACGATGGCCCCGCGGCGGCCCTCGAGCTGGGCCGCGCCGACGGTGTCGCTGGCCTCGCCCGCAACGGGCGGCTGACGCGCCGGCGTAGTGAACGCCGGGCGCAGTGCCACCGCCAGCACCGCCACCAAGAGCAGCAGACTGGCCGCGAGTACGACTCCCCTCATAGTTCCACCACTGCAGTGTGCCTCGGCAGGGTCACTGACCCGTAGGATTGGGTAATCCGTTTTGACACCCTAGGCAAGATGACCGCTTCGGGAATAGTGGCCGATTCAACGCTTGGGGGCCTTGCACTAGGCGGGTGACATCGCACAATCCCCCTCGCGCCCCCACCCACCCAGGAGCCGACAGTATGGAAGCGAATCAGGCATCGACGGCACCGTGCGTGCTGGTCACCGGCTGCTCCAGCGGGATCGGCCACGCCGCGGCCCATGCCCTGAGCCAGCGCGGCTGGCGCGTCTTCGCCACCGTCCGCCGCGAGCAGGATGTGGCCAGGCTGCAGGACGAAGGCCTGGAGGCGCTGCCCCTGGATCTGGCCTGCAGCGAATCGATCACCGAGGCCGTGGAAAGCGTGCTGGAGCGAACCGACGGGCGCCTAGACGCTCTGTTCAACAACGGCGCCTACGGCCAGCCTGGCGCGGTGGAGGACCTCTCCCGCGCGGTGCTGCGCGCCCAGTTGGAAACCAACCTGCTCGGCACCCATGAGCTTACCTGCCGGGTACTGCCCACCATGCGCCGCCAGGGCCATGGGCGAATCGTGCAGAACAGCTCGGTGCTGGGCTTCGCCGCCCTGCCCTACCGCGGCGCCTATGTCTGCTCCAAGTTCGCCCTGGAGGGGCTCACCGATACCCTGCGCCAGGAGCTTGCCGGCACCGGCATCCACGTCAGCCTGATCGAGCCAGGGCCTATCACCAGCCGCTTCCGAGAGAACGCCCACCGTGCCTTCCGTGCCCATATCGATGCCGAGCATAGCGCCCACGCCGAGACCTACCGGGCGGTGGAAAAGCGCCTCGGCGGCAGCGACGCCGGCGGCGCCTTCACCCTGGGCCCCGAGGCGGTGGTCAAGCCGCTGACCCACGCCCTGGAGAGCCGCCGCCCCCGGGCGCGCTACTATGTCACCCTGCCCACCCACCTGTTCGGCACCCTCAAGCGCCTGCTCAGCACCCGGGCGCTGGACCGGGTGCTGCTGCGGGCCACCCGCGACGAGCGACAGCCCTGAGCCCGGAGAGACAAGGCTCTGTCCGAAAAGTCGGCGAGCGCAGCCAGGTTTCGGGCAGAGCCTAGATGGCGTTGCGCAGCCCCAGCTCATAGGGGTGGGGGTCGAGATAGGTCTGCTCGCGGATATAGTCCGAGCCGTGGCGCCTCAGGTAGTGGTTGAGCAGGCGGATCGGCACCGCCAGGGCCACGTGGCCCAGGCGATACTCCTCGATGGCCGCCAGCAGGTCCCGGCGGGTCTCGCCGTCCAGGGCTGCCTTGAGATAGCCGAACACGTGCATCAGGGCATTGGTGTGGGTCTTGCGGGTGGCGGGCCGCCCCAGGGCCGCCATGAAGCGCTGCAGATAGTGGGCCAGCACCTCGTCCAGGGGCCGCCTGCTGGCCTCGGCGAGATAGCGGCCCAGCTCGCGGTAGCTCTTCACATGATGGGCCATCAGCAGGTACTTCTGGCGGCTGTGGAACTGCAGCAGGGCGTGGTAGCTCGGCGCCGGCGCGACCCGGCGCTTCCAGTCATCCAGGGCGTAGACGCGAGTGATGAAATTCTCGCGCAGTACGGCATCGTTCATGCGCGCCTCCTCCTCCAGCGGCAGCGCCGGAAAGTGGCAGCGCAGTTCGCGGACGAAGGCGCCGGAATCGGCGTGGCTGGGCATGCCGTTGTGATGATAGACCTTGACCCGCTCCAGGCCACAGCTCGGCGAGCCCTTCATCAGGATGAAGCCGCGCAGATGGCGATGGCGCTCGATAAAGGCGCGGCTGACCTCGGCGAGCTTGTCGGTGACATCGAGGCTGGGGTCCACGGTGCCCCGCACCCGCGGGGTCTCGCCGAGCGCTCCCACCAGGCGGATCGGCTCCCTCGGCACCCCCAGCCCGGCCTCGAGTTCGGGACAGAAGGGCTCGAAGGCGAAGCGCTCGCCAAGCACTTCCAGGCAATAGCGCGAACGCTTGTGACCGCCGTTGTAGCGCACCGGCTCCCCCATCAGGCAGGCGCTGATGCCCACCGGGATGCCCTGGGACGACGCCTGTTGCTCTGCCATTGATCCACTTCCTCCTGTCGTCGCGTCGGCTCTCATCGCGCCGCCCGCCCCGGGCGCGCCTGCCGCCATTGTGGCATAGCCTGGCGCCATGGCCAGAGCCGGCCGGGCCAGGTGAACCGTCGGCCTGCGGGGCACCAATATCCTGGCAACTCGGTCGACTAGGCTTGGGGGGACGGGTGTCCTTGCCTTCACGAGGAGTTCAACGACGATGTTCAAGTCCGTACTGGTGATCGGCCATTTTCGTGGCATTCGCTTCGAGGTGCATATCAGCTGGCTGATTATCTTTGCCTTGCTGGTGGTGAGCATGAGCACCGGCTTGCAACAGCACCATCCCGACTGGTCGATGACGACCGCCGTGGCTACGGCGGTCGTCACCTCGCTGGTCTTCTTCGCCTCCATCGTGGCCCACGAGCTCGGCCATAGTCTGGTGGCGATTGGCCGCGGCGTGCCGGTTCGCGCCATCACGCTGTTTGTCTTCGGCGGCGTTGCGCAGATGAACCGTGACCCGGATCACGCCAATGACGAGTTCTGGATCGCCATCGCCGGGCCGGTAGTCAGCTTTGCTCTGGCGCTCACCTTCGGGCTGATGGCCCGGCTGACCGCCGACTGGTATGAGCCAATCCCGGTGGCCCTGGGCTGGTTGGCGCTGATCAACCTGGTGGTGGCGATCTTCAACCTGATACCGGGATTCCCCCTGGACGGGGGGCGCGTGCTGCGCGCCCTGGTATGGAAAGTCACCGGCGATGCGCGCAAGGGCAACATGACCGCCCGGGTCAGCGGTCGGCTAGTGGCCTACGGCCTGTTCGGGATGGCACTGTGGAACATCCTGGTATTCGGCAACCTGGTGGGCGGGCTCTGGATCATGCTGATCGCCTGGTTCCTGCTCACCATGACACAGGCCCAGAGTCGCATGTTCGATATGCGGGAGCGGCTCGCAGGGGTCGTGGCTCGCGATCTGGCCGAGGCGAACGTGCCCAGCATTGAGGCCAACTGCCGCCTCGACGACTGGGTCTACCATCACGCCCTGCCCGCCGGACGGCGTGCCGCCATGGTCGGCGATCCCCAGCGAGTAGAGGGGCTGATCAGCCTGAGCGATACGCGCAAGATTCCCCGTGAGCAGTGGCCCGTGACACCGGTAAGCGCCGTGATGACACCCCTGGATGCCCTCTACCATGTCGCCCCCGACACCCCGGCCGATGCGATCTTGCAGCAGATGAACGCGCACGGCCTCAACCAGGTACCGGTCATGGAGGGCCGCCGCGTCAGCGGCTGGATCGACCGCCAGCGGCTGCTGCGCACCATCGAGCTCTATCTGGAGGTCGAGCGATAAGGGGGCTGCCCTACCGCCGGGCCAGCGTCTCCACGGCTTGGGCCAGGGCCAGCGTGACCCGCGCCATGCTGTCATAGTCCAGGGTGTCCCAGGTATCGCCCGGGCCATGATAATGGGGATTACGGAAGTTGGCGGTGTCGGTAAGCATCAGCGCCGGGTAGCCCATTTCCCAGAAGGCCCAGTGATCGGAGCGACGGATATCCCGGATCAGCTCCGGCGCCGCCAGCCCTTCCGAGGGGATCTCGGCATGCTCCCGGAAGGCGCCGGTGGCCTCGCGTACCAGCCGCCGCGAGGCCAGGTTGCCGACGAAGGCCACGAAGTTGCCCGTGCTGGGGTAGACGAGGTCGAGCAGCGGCGGATGCGACTGGCTGTCCGGCGCCTCGGTGAAATAACCCAGCATCTCCAGGGCAATCATGCCGACGATATCCTCGCCCCGCGCTCGCGCCTCACGGGCGTAGCGCAGGCTGCCCATGGCGTCGCTGCCGAAGAAGGGCGCCTCCTCGTTGACAAAGGCGACCAGGTGCACGCTGCGTTCGAGCTCGGCGTCGCGTAGCAGCCGCGCCAGCTCGAGCAGCACCGCCACCCCCGAGGCATTGTCGTCGGCGCCGGGGCTGCCGCGCACGGTGTCGTAGTGGGCGCCGATCACCAGCACTTCGTCGGCCCGATCACGGCCCGGTAGCCGAACCTCGAGATTGTAGAAGGTCTCCTCCCCGGTAGGCACGGCATGGCGGTGTGGCGCATGCCCGGCGCCACGCAGGGCATCTTCGATGGCATCGGCGGCCGCATGCAGCGCCTCGGGGCGCCAGTAGTGGCGCTCACCGATCTCGTCGGAGAGCGTGCGCACATGGCCGAACAGCCGCTCCCGGACGGCCTCGCCCTGGGTATCCAGCGGCGGGGGCGTACCGCGAAAGGTGCTGCCCGGCATCTGAAACATCAGCCAGTACCCCCCACCCAAGGCCAGCACGACCAGCAGCAGTAGGCCAGCGCCCCCCAGCAGCGCCGTGATAACCCGTCTGTTGGACACACCGGGCACCTCCTTATCCATCAGGTCGGCCCCTAGGCCGGCGCAGCCGATACCACTGAGACAGGTAGACCAGGCCATACAGGCTGACCCCCAGGATATCGGTGAACCAGTTGGGCTGGATCAGCATGAAGGCCACCCCCAGTAGCACCCACCGCTCGACAACAATGGTGCGGGTCCGCACGAAGCCCTGCACCCCGGCAGCGAAGGCCAGCATGCCCACCAGGGCGCTGCCGAAGATATGCAGGATCTGCCACCAACCCTCGACACCGATCTGCAACAGCTGGGTATTGAAGATGAACATGAACGGCAGGATGGCCGTGCGCATGTCGTAGATAAAGCCCTGCACCCCGGTACGAATCGGGTTGCTGCGGGCGATGCCCGCCGCCGCATACGCCGCCAACCCCACCGGCGGCGTATCGTCGGCGAGGATACCGAAGAAAAACACGAAGAGATGCGCCGCCAACAGCGGAATGCCGAAGCCAAACTCATTGCCCAGATTGTAGATCACCGGCGCGGTGAGGGTCGCCATCACCACATAGTTGGCCGTGGTCGGCAGCCCCAGGCCGAGGATCAGGCTCGCCACCGCGGTGATCAACAGCACGATGGCGAACTGCGTGGTGGTGTCGAAGGTCCCCACGTTGCCACCGAAGAAGTCCACCACCGGCAGGGTGAAGGTGCCGATGCCGCTGGCCATGGCGGCACTGAGAATCTGGATAATCTCGGTGAGCCGTAGCCCCACCCCCGTCTGGCCCACCGAGCCGACAATGATCCCCGCTGTCGCCACCGCCACGGCGATCCCTACCATGTTGCGCGCCCCTGAGACCAGACCGTGAAACAGCATGATCAGACCGTGCTGTAGGGCGGGCAGCAGGGGACGCCCCTGCAGATAGGCCTTGATCGGCTCCTGTACCACCATTAACACCGCCAAGGTAACGATGGCCGTCATCACCGCATAGCCGGGCGTACGCCGTTCGATGACCAGGAAGTAGACCAGCACCACTACCGGGATCAGAAAGTGAAGGCCGCCGATGAAAGTCTGAAGTCGCGGCGGTAGCTCGGGTCGGGGAATACCGTGCAGGCCAAGCTTCAGGGCCTCGAGGTGCATGATGTAGAAGAGCGCAAAATAGGCCACGAAGGCCGGGATCACCGCGGCCTGGATCACCTCGATATAGGGCACGCCGACGAACTCGGCGATGATGAAGGCCGCCGCCCCCATCACCGGCGGCATCAGCTGACCATTGGTGGAGACCGCCACCTCGCAGGCACCGGCCTTGTGGGCCGGATAGCCGGTACGCTTCATCAACGGAATCGTAAAGGTCCCGGTGGTCACCACATTGGCCAATGACGAGCCCGAGACCATCCCGGTCATCCCCGAGGCCACCACGGCGGCCTTGGCCGGGCCGCCGCGCAGGTGGCCGAGAAAGGAGTTGGCGACGTCGATGAAATACTTCCCCGCCCCGGCCTTGTCGAGCATCGAGCCGAACAGCACGAACAGGAACACAAAGGCCGTGGAGACCCCTACCGGCACCCCGAAGATCCCCTCGGTGGTCACGTACTGCTGGCTGATCGCCCGGGCCAGGCTGGCACCGCGATGGGCCAGCAAATCGGGCATCCAATCGGCGAGCCAGGGAATGGCACCGCGCGGCCCTGCCAGTTGGTAGAGGAAGAAGGTACCAGCGACCACCACCAGCGCCGGGCCCAGGCTGCGGCGGGTGGCCTCCAGCAGCAGCAGCATGAACAGCAGGCCAATCCACACCTCTCGGGTGATCGCCAGCCCCTGGCGGGCCTGTAGCCCTTGGTAGTCGAACACCAGATAGAGCGCGCCCAGTCCCGCCACCAGGGCGAAAAGGTAGTCGAACCAGGGCACGCGATGCACCTGCTCCAGGCGTAGCGATGCCAGCACCGCAGCACATAGCGCGACCCCGACCCCCACCGCCAGCCAGCCCGGTACGGTCAGCGGTGTGACCACCGACAGCAGCATCATAGCCGTATAGCCGACCCCCAGGCTGATGCCGCCGAGCATCGCCAGCTGAAAAAGCGACGGCCGCTGGCGACCGCGTATCGCCGGAAAGACCAGAAACGCCAGGGTAACGCCGAAGAACACATGGATGGCGCGCTGGATCACCACGTCTACCGCCAGCACGCTGGCCACGCCGAGCTGAAACAGCGACCAGGCCAGCGCCAAGGCCACAATGACCCAGAGTAGCGCGCCACTGGGGATGCGGGCACCTGTCTCAAACTCCTCGACCAGCCGACGCGCCTGAGCGGCCGCCTCATCATCGAGCCGCCGATGCGCATCGGCCTGGGGCGACGTTTTTCCATTCGATGCGCTGTTCGGCCGATTCGGCGGCGGCTTCTCGACCATGCGCCACCCCATGCTCAGGAAACGGACGCCAGGGCCTGTCCAAAGGCCCTGGCGAATACCCACTGGGCAGCCCCTACAGCAGGCCCGCCTCCTGGTAGGCCCGCTCGGCGCCATCATGTAGCGGCGCGCCGAGACCGGTCAGGAAGTCCTCCGCGGTCAGAAAATTAAGGGCCGGGTGAATCTGGGTGAAGTCCTCCAGGTTGTCGAGGATCGCCTTGGTGACCCTGTAGACCACCTCCTCATCGAGGTCGGTGGTGGTGACGAACAGCGCCTTCACCCCGAACAGGGTGATGTCCTCTTCCTGTCCCCGGTAGGTGTTGGCCGGCACTTCCGTGAAGGCGAAATAGGGGAACTCCTCGACCAGCGCTTCGAACTCGGGCTCATCCATGGGCACGAAGACCACGTCCTGAGTCGTGCTGATATCCTGCAGCGCCGCGCCGCCGATACCGATGGTGTAGAAGAAACAGTCGACCCGTCCATCACGCAGGAAATCGACGCCCTCGGGAGCGGTCAGGCTGTAAGCATCGATATCGTCGAGGCTGATCTCCAGCGCCTCGAGCGCCTGCTCCACGGTGAAGCGGATGCCGGAGCCGGGGTTGCCGATATTGACCCGCTTGCCGAGGATATCGCGCACGCTGCCGATGCCGGCGTCGCGGTCGCAGACCAGATGCAGCGGCTCGGCGTGGAGCCCCATCATGGTGCGCAGCTTTGGCACGGCCTCGCCTTCGAAGCCCGCTTGTCCCTCATAGGCCTGGAACACCACGTCGGACTGGGCCAGCGCCATATCCAGTTCGCCCGCGGCCAGGGCACGGGCATTGAAGGCCGAGCCGCCGGTTGCCTCCACCGTGGCTCGCACGCCGATATCGGCCTGGTTGATGATCTGGGAAGTCGCCCCGCCGACGGGATAGTAGATGCCCACTACGCTGGCGGTGCCGATGGTCAGGAACTGGCGCTGTGCGGTGGCATGATGCGCGACGAGCGCGAGTGCCAGCGCCAGGAGAGCTATGGTGAGTCGCTTCATGGCAGCCTCCTTCCGAAGGGTCGATAGGACACAAGGCTTCCTGCGGCCCCTGCCTGCTTACACCTCGCCTGCCTCCCAGCATTGCACTTGCAATATCCCGCTGGCGGATCGGCAACGGGGCCAGTTCGCCGACCAGTCGGGACATGGGTGTACTACTGCCTAGTCATCGAGGGTCACGTCAGAGCCGCCCATTGCCGCCGGCATGTCCTTCATCTTAGTGATTCCATCGGCTATCTTGAGCACCGACTCCTGATAGTGCACATGAATGCCCGGCGCAAAGGGAAAGTCCGGCATCACGGCCGCGTAGACGTCGATCAGTCCCAGCGTGGGATGCTCGGTCAGAACATGCCCCCCACAGATCGTGCACCACTTGCGAACGCTGGCCGGGGTCTTGCTGTAGCTGTCCAAGTGCTCGGCCCCCTCGACTACCTCGACGGCATCCGGCCGCCACAGCGTAAAGGCGTTCACTGGACCCGCCGACCAGCGCCGACAGGAGTCACAGTGGCAATATCCCATGCCTTCCGGCTCCCCGGTGACCTGCACCTGCACGGCGCCGCAGAAGCAGCTGCCGCGGTACTGCTGCGCTTGTCCCATATTCCACCTCCTGCACCCACTACTGAGCACGAGAATGATTCTGTATTAGTGTAGTGGGTCGGGCCGGTTTTGCCGCCGGCCAGCACCGTCGCCCGTGCATGACGCCCGTGTGCGACGCTCGAGGAAGACGCGAGGAGGGAGAAAGCGGCCTAGAGAGACGCCCAGACAGGCAGCGGTGGCGGGGGCCGGGATACAGCAGCGGGCCTCAGCGGGGTAAAAACGCCCGCAGCAGCAGGTTGCGTGGCGTGAGATCGCGGGGGCAGAAGGTGCCGAGTTCGACCTCGTAGCCGGCCTCCTCGAGGCGCAGCAGCCGATCCAGGGCCAGCCAGACTTCCAGCGGGCGGCGAAACAGGTGGCGCACCAGCTCGAGGCGCGACACCTCGCGCTGGCGCCGCCGCCCCGCCCGCTCCAGGGCCGCCCAGTCGACGCGCTTGGGCAGCGTCAGTCCCTTCTGGTCGGCCGCCCAGCGGCAGAAATCGGTGAAGCGCTCGGGCAGCCGGCCGTAGGCCAGGCTGGGCACCGGTAGATAGGTATCCTGGCCGCGGATCTCACGCTGCAGGAGGTCGAAGCCGAGCCGCCAGCCGTTGGCGCGCTCGCGGTTGAGCCGGACGTTGCGCGGGGCGGTCACGGTCTCCTGCACCGCCAGGGCAAGATCCTCCCGGGATAGCGTCAACCCGCGGGCATCGACCCGCTCGCGCCCCTGTCGGGACAGGGGCCGGTAGCGTTGATCAGCGGTGCGCTGGTAGCAGCAGGGCGCCAGGGTCACCGCGCTGCCGCGTCTCACCGCCAGCTCGAGCAGGCGCCGGTGCAGGTCGCCGCAGGCGTGTAGCGCGACCGCATGGGTCTGCCGCCCCAGCCAGCGCGCCGCATCCCCGGCCAGCACATCCTGCTGGCGCACATCCAGCGCCACGCCCTGCCGGTCGGCCAGCCGACGCGCTTCGACGCACAGCGAGGGTTGCCACTCCAAGGCCGTGACCGGGCGGTCATGCCATCGCGCCAGAGTGCGGGCCAGGTGCCCCTTGCCCGCGCACCACTCCAGCAACGACTGGCCGGGCACGCTGGGGGTGTGGGCCACGAAGGCTTCGATCTGCTGCCATTTGCGGCCACCCACATGGCAGGACCACGCCTGGGGTAGCGCCGCCCCTGTCGCTGTCAACGCCGGGAGGCTCACCTGTTGCGCCAGCTCGGCGACGGGCAGCCAGGCCGTCAACGGCGAATCATGGAAAGGCGAATGCTGCAGCCTCTCGCTGTCGTCGTCACTGAGCGCCAGCAGCGCCTCGACCAGGTCGGGGAACGCCTCCCCCCAGGGTGGCCGGTGATACTGGAAGGGCAGCGGCTGCCAAAGCGGCCGCCATTCGGCCAGCAGCTCGGTCAGCCGCCGAAAGCGTTCGACAGGGGTGGCTACCACCGGATCATTCCATTATGTCAGACACTGCCTCGGGGCACGCCGCAACGATGAGGGATCACGATACCTTGTGGCTCGAAGTGGCTTCGGCCTCGTTCAGAAACGCCTCGCTGAGGTAGAGCTCCTCGTTGCTGTTGACGGTCACGCCACGCTCGAGGATATCGGCGGCGATCGCCTGAGCCTCCTCGAGGGAGTGCAGGGTGTAGGTGCCGCACTGGTACTCGTTGAGCTCGGGAATCTGATCGGCGCTCGGCACCCGAGCGACGTCCCGCATGGCGGCCAGCCAAGCGTCTCCCACGGCCCGCTCGGACGGCGTGCCGATCAGGCTCATGTAGAAGCCGGTGCGACACCCCATGGGCGAGATATCGATGATCTCGACCTCCGGGCCGTTCAAGTGCTCGCGCATGAAGCCGGCGAAAAGGTGCTCCAGGGTGTGGATGCCCTTCTCCGAAAGGATCTCCCGGTTGGGAATGCAAAAGCGCAGATCGAACACGGTGATAGGGTCACCCGAGGGGGTCTGCATGGTCTTGGCAACCCGGACGGCGGGTGCCTGCATGCGGGTATGGTCGACGCGAAAGCTGTCCAGTAGGGGCACGACAGGACTCCTGTAAGAAAAATGCAGGCATTGGTGAGGATGCGACCCGCGCACCATAGCGCAGGCGCCCCACGATACCAGATCATGGGGCCGGATGGTGCCCTCGACGGCAATGGCCCAGGGCAGTGGCTATAGCTCAGAACTCGACTTTGCGGGCCTCGATGTCGAAGTCCACCGCCACGTCGATCCCCTGCGCCAGGCTCGGCGGCTCGCCAAGCGACTCCTGCAGCGCCAGGGTACCCTCCACGCGACCGGCGACATGGGCCACGTTGCCCTCCACGTTGAAGGTCTCAAGGCGGAGGCTGACGTCGGCATCCTCCGAGGTGTAGACGGGGGGCATCGCCGTGGCACTGATGAGGTGGACCACGTCGAAGTCGACCAGCTCACCCTCTGCCACGCTGAGGCTGATGGAGAAGCCGTCGCGGGTACGCCAGGAGTCGGGGTCGACCACCCCGAGGATATCGACGCTGTAGATGCCTCCCAGGTCGGTGAAGGTGGCGTTGGACTCCCCCCCCTCCTTGAGGATGTACCACTGCCGCTCTTCCCCGTCTAGGGTACCCGCCAGGCGATCAGCCAGAAGCGGCGCAGGGGCAAGCCCCACCATCAGCAGTGCCCCCAGTGAGGCCAGTTTCCATCCGTTCATGATACGCTCCCGTTGTAACGCCAGGCGATGAGCGTCGCCCCGGCCACCGTGCATCCAGCGTAGCAGACAGCCCCCCAAACGAGCTCGCCACCCCCGGCTGTCGTGCTATCCTCGCCTCTCCCTTCAATGGCATACGCCCCCATCATCAAGGAGCGCCTCATGGCCAAGGCAAGCGCACGTCATATTCTGGTGAGCAGCAAGGAGAAATGCGAGGCCCTCAAGGCCGAAATCGAGGGCGGGCGTGACTTCGCCGAGGTGGCACGGGAGAACTCTACCTGCCCATCGGGTCAACAGGGCGGCGAACTCGGCAGCTTCGGGCCGGGCCAGATGGTCCGCGAGTTCGACGAGGTAGTGTTCTCTGGCGAGCTGAACAAGGTGCATGGGCCGGTCAAGACCCAGTTCGGCTACCACCTGCTGGAAATCACCAGCCGCAGCTGATCGCTGCCGGGTGGTACACCCCCATGTCGAGCCCGCCAAGTGGGGCGGCGTGGGGGTGTGCCGATGCTCGCGATCGTGGAGGACCCACTCTTGAATGATGCCGCGATGATCCGCATCGAGGGATTGTCGAAGACCTTCAGCGGAGGCTTCCAGGCGCTTAGGAACATCGATCTGACGATTCGCCGAGGCGAGATCTTTGCTCTGCTCGGCCCCAATGGGGCCGGCAAGACCACCCTGATCAGCGTGATCTGCGGGCTGGTCAATGCCAGCGCCGGACGCGTGCGGGTCGATGGCCATGACAATGTGGCGGCCTATCGACGCGCCCGGGAACTGATCGGCCTGGTGCCCCAGGAGCTGACCAACGAGGCTTTCACCACGGTCTGGGACACGGTGAGCTTCAGTCGCGGGCTGTTCGGCAAGCCAAAGGACCCGGCCCATATCGAACGGGTGCTGCGTGCCCTGACGCTGTGGGACAAGCGAGATAACCGCCTGCTCGAACTCTCGGGCGGGATGAAGCGACGCGTCCTGATCGCCAAGGCGCTGGCTCACGAGCCGCAGGTGCTGTTTCTCGACGAACCCACCGCCGGTGTCGATGTGGAACTGCGCCGTGAAATGTGGAGCGTGGTTCGCGGCCTGCGCGCCCAGGGGGTGACCATCATTCTCACCACGCATTATATCGAAGAAGCCGAGGAGATGGCCGACCGCATCGGCGTGATCCGCCGGGGCGAGCTGGTTCTGGTGGAAGAGAAGCGCACCCTGATGCAGCAGCTTGGCCGCAAGGAGCTGACCCTGCACCTCGACACCCCGCTGAGCGCGGTTCCCGACGGCCTCGCCAACCATGAGCTTGCCCTAGTGGAGGAGGGCCATGCCCTGGTTTACACCTACGATGCCAGTCAGCCGGGCGAAGGCTCAGGAATTTCGGCACTGCTCACCGATCTGGAGGCGGCCGGCCTGCAGGTAAAGGATCTGCATACGCGACAGAGTTCGCTGGAGGATATCTTCGTCAGCCTGGTTCGGGAGAACGCATGAACCTGCAGTCGGTCAAGACCATCTACCTGGCCGAAATGGCCCGCAGCCTGCGCACCGTGCTGCAGAGTATCGTCTCACCGGTGGTCTCTACATCACTCTACTTCGTCGTGTTCGGTGCCGCCATTGGCTCACGAATCAGCGAGGTGGAGGGCGTGAGCTACGGCGCCTTCATCGTGCCGGGGCTCATCATGCTGATGCTGCTGACCCAGAGCGTGGCCACCGCCTCTTTCGGCATCTTCTTTCCGCGCTTTTCCGGCTCGATCTACGAAATTCTATCGGCCCCGATCTCCTATTTCGAAATCGTGCTCGGCTATGTCGGCGCAGCCGCCACCAAGTCGCTGATCTTGGGGCTGATCGTGCTCGGCACGGCACGGCTGTTCGTGCCCTTCACCATCCAGTATCCGCTGGTCATGCTGCTGTTTCTGGTGCTGACGGCCGTGACCTTCAGCCTGCTGGGATTCATCATCGGCATCTGGGCCGACGGCTTCGAGAAGCTGCAGCTGGTCCCCCTGCTGATCATCACCCCGTTGACCTTCCTCGGCGGCACCTTCTACTCCATCGACATGCTGCCACCCTTCTGGCAGGCAGTGACCCTGCTCAACCCAGTGGTCTATCTGGTCAGCGGCTTTCGCTGGAGCTTCTACGGCATGGGGGACGTCAGCATCTGGGCGAGTCTGGGAATGGTAGCGTTGTTCCTTGGCGTCTCGCTCGCCGTGGTGAACTGGATCTTCAAGAGCGGCTACAAACTGAAACCGTGACGAGCGCTTCGAAGATCGGGAACTCCCTTCCGGTCGACCTCATGCATGGTAAGCGCGGGTCAGGGGCGATGCATGCCGTTATCTTGCGCAGTCTTCTCCAAACGTGATGCGTTAGTTAACGTCATCCTGTCCGTTTGCAGGGGGCATGGGAGCAACAATCACGCCACCCTACACTGTATTGCCACGGGAAATCGCTCGAACCCAGGCAGGCCAAACCGGGCCAAGCCTTGCAACAATCATGAATTCGCGGGAGCCGAAAATGCGCGCTAAGCCATGGAATCCGTTCTTCGCCGCAGCCCTCCTGGCCACCTCATGGGGGATGGCGGCGCCGGCACTGGCCGATGATCGGGTCAGTCTGATGGTGTTCGACGCCTCGGGGTCGATGTGGGCCCGACTCGAGGATGACAAGTCGCGTATCGAGGTTGCCCGGGAGGTCATTGATGAGTTCGCCGAGAGCCGCGATTCCAGCGTGCCTTTCGGGCTCGTGGCTTACGGGCATACCCGGCGCGGTGACTGCGACGACATCGAATCGGTGCTCCCGCTGGGAACCTACGAGGGCGGCGAAATTTCCCGGACCGTTCGGGAGCTCAATCCGCAGGGCATGACGCCGCTGACGGACGCCATGGCAATGGCCCGTGAACAGATTCCGCTTACTGCAGAAGCGGCCGACATCATCCTGGTGACCGACGGGTTGGAAAATTGCGGTGGCGACCCCTGTGCGCTGGCGGCCGAGATGGCAGCAGAGGGGATCAACATCCGTGCCCATGTGGTTGGCTTTGCGCTCGAGGAGGAGGCCGTGCAGACCCTCTCCTGCGTGCCGGAGCAGACCGGTGGACAGCTGTTCACTACCCAGTCCGGGGCTGAGCTCAGCAAGGCCCTCAACGAGCTTTCCATCCCCGTACCCAGCAAGATCCGCGTGCAGCTGCGTGCGCTTGATGAGCGCAGCCCCGAGGAGCATGTCCGGCTCGTAGAGTGGGATGTTGCCAGCGATGCAGGCGAGGAAGCCTATGCCGGACGCAGTCGGGGCATTATCGACCTCGAGCTGATGCCCGGCGGCTACAGTGTCGAAGCTGAAGCCGATAGCTTTGCCGGAGCCGCCGAGTTCGAGATCACCCCGCAGACCGATGACCCCATCGACATCATGATGGCCAAGACACAGGCCACGCTGATGCTGCGTGCCGAGGAGGCCGACACCGGGGCAGAGCTGACAGGCGTGGACTGGACCCTACTCGATGTCACCACCGAGTCGACGCTGGAGTTGCATAGCGATCAAGCGGGCTTCACGCCGTTGCATCTCGAACCTGGCGAATATCGTGTGATCGCCGAGCGCGGCAAGATGAGCGGCGAGGGCCATGTGACCGCCACGCTTGACGAGGATCGCGACGTCGTCATCGCCCTCGAGCGGGACATCCCAGACGCTGCCATCTATGCGCCCGACAGCGCACCGGCCGGCTCCACGGTAGAGGTCAGCTGGGACGGCCCGGAAGAGGAGCGCGATTTTATCGCCGTGGTGGAGCCGGGAGCCCCCGAGGGCGCATCGGGACATTCGCGCCGTGCCAGCAGCCGGGTCCGCGGCAATGAAACGGTATCCATCCAGATGCCCGACGCCCTCGGCATCTTCGAGCTGCGCTACGTGCATCGCGAAAGCGAAGCGACGCTGGCGAGTCACGACATCGAGCTGATGCCCGTGGAGGCCTCGGTCTCGGCCCCCGAGGAAGTCGGCACCGGAGCACAGTTTGAAGTGGAGTGGGAAGGCCCGGTCAACCGCAACGACTACATCGCCATTGTCGCGGCGGGTGCGCCGGATGACGACACCGGCCATGGGCGCCGCGCCACCTCTCGCGTATCGGAGAGCGGTGAGCCGGTCACCCTGCAGGCACCGGATGCCCTGGGCCCCCACGAGGTGCGCTACGTGATTCGCGACAGCCGTCGCGTGCTCGCTTCCCAGGAAGTGACGCTGACCCCCGTGGAAGCCTCGGTCTCGGCCCCCGAGGAAGTCGGCGCCGGAGCACAGTTTGAAGTGGAGTGGGAAGGCCCGGTCAACCGCAACGACTATATCGCCATTGTCGCGGCGGGTGCGCCGGATGACGACACCGGCCATGGGCGCCGCGCCACCTCTCGCGTATCGGAGAGCGGTGAGCCGGTCACCCTGCAAGCACCGGATGCCCTGGGCCCCCACGAGGTGCGCTACGTGATTCGCGACAGCCGTCGCGTGCTCGCCGCCCAGGAACTGACCCTGACACCGGTGGCGGCGTCGCTCGAAGCCCCCGACACCGTGCTTCCGGGCGCGGATTTCGAGGTGCACTGGGAGGGGCCGCAGAACCGCCGGGACTACATCGCCATCGTGGCGCCGGATGCCCCCGAGGGCGATAGCGGCGATAGTCGCAGCGCCAGCAGCCGCGCCGCCGGCGACAGCGTGACCCTCACCGCCCCCGACAGCGAGGGAGACTACGAGATACGCTACGTCATTAACGACTCGGACCGCACCCTGGCGGCCATTCCCATCCGCGTGGGGGGCACCGATGTCACTCTGACGATAGAAGCCCCCGTGGAAGCCGGCGGCGTCGTGGAAGTCAGTTTTTCCGGCCCTGGGCGCTTTGAAGACCTCATCGAGATCGTGGAATCCGGCGCCGACCCGGGCGATGATGCGGTGCGGGATGCACGTGCCTCTCAAGGCAGCCCGGTTCAGCTCTTTGCACCGTCCGCGGCGGGTAGCTACGAAATCCGCTACCGGGCCACGGACAGCGGTGATGTGCTTGCCACCACCCCGCTGGAGGTGCAGTAAGCCTCATGGGCACAGGTGGATTGCTGGGCGCGTTCCCGACTACCGTCACCTTATGCAGACGAGTATCATCGGTCGCCGCCTTTCAACATCTGGAGCGCCCATGCCGACTCTGCACTGCATCGTTCACCGCATCGACAAGGAGGCCATCGAGCGGCCAGCTACCCTGACGCTTGCCAAGGCGGAGCTGGCCGACTCGGAGCCTCTGGAAAGCCTGGTGGTGGGGCTGCATGACACCCTCAATGCCAAGCCCAAGGCGTGGGGCTACTTCGGCTCGACCGAGGATCAGGACGCTACCGCGGCGGTTTTCGCCGGCGAGCTGGACGACTATCTAGCGCAGCGCCGAGATTTCGTCGACCTGACCCAGCGCCTGTCGCAGCGCCTTCTCCAGGTGGTCGATGCCCACCTGTCGATGTCCGGTCACCTGCTGGTGGCCCACACCCGGCTGGGTGACACCGAGTACCTGAGCCTAGCGCTCTTGCACCACCGCAGCGGCCTGCAGATCGACCCCGCGCTGCAGATCGCACCGGCCTTCCAGCTCAACCTAAGCCAGCCGAGCCTGGCGCTGCGCATCAACCTGAGCCAATGGCAGGGCGAACCGAGTTCCCGGCAGTACATTACCTTCCTGCGCGACCGGGGCGGCCGCAAGCTGGCCGATGACCTCGCCGTCAGCCTGGGGATCGAGGAAGGCGTGGACGCCCCGAGCGAGACCCGCACCCTGCTCAAGGCATTCAGTGACTACGTGGCCCACGAGGAGCTGGCCGAAGCACAGAGCCGCGAGAAGACCGAGGCGCTGATCGACTACGCCAACGACCAGGCCGGCCGCGGCGAGCCGATGACCCTGGAGGCGCTCTCCGAGGTGCTCGACGAGCAGCAGCCGAAGGCCTTCTACGACCATATTCGCAACGCCGACTACGGGCTCTCCCCGGAGATTCCGCCCGACAAGCGCACCCTCAACCAGTTTCGCCGCTTTACCGGTCGTGCCGGCGGCGTCTCGATCAGCTTTGACTCCCATCTGCTGGGCTCGAGCATCGAGTATGACGCCTCCCAGGACCGCCTGATCATCAAACAGGTGCCCAAGCAGCTCCGCGAGCAGCTCAAGGGACGACAGGATTGACGCCATGCCCTCAGGACTAGGCCCCTCACCCTTTCGCCTCAGCAAAAGCCACGTAATGAACTGATAAATAAGCTCATTCTTGCGCAATCTGCCTCTTCTTGCCGACACTGTCAGGCACATGGATACTTCGGTAAGCGGCAGCCAGCACACACGCGCGTCTCAGTATTTTTCAGCCTATCCCGCATAGCGCCGCCAGCTTACACCCAAGATAGGGAAGCAGGGCGATCCTATGACGTCCCGTTCGTCCTGTATTTCAAGGAGTGTGGCGCATGGCAGCTAGCCCGACTGATACAGCCGATACCAGGACAGACTCTGTCCTGGACTGGCGAGCACAGTTTCGTGACGCAGCGCTTGAGGCCCTCTATCGGCGCACCATGCAGTCCCATGATGCCTGCCAGATGCGCATCGCTTTATCCGTGGTCGCCGCGCTCTTCCTCGCCTTCAGCCTCAGCGACTACAGCCTGGTCGGTTTCGACGCTCCCTTTCTGACGCTACTGGCGATGCGCTTCACGGTGGCAGCCGTCTGCCTGCTGGCGGCCTGGTCGGTTTGGAGCCGCCCGGCTCTGGCCCACCGTGCCCTGCCGGTCAACCTAGTCTGCCTGGTAGGCATCAGCGGCCTGCTGCTGACGATCCCGCTGAAGTCTGAAAGCACCGGCATTCATCTCGCCTCAATGGTAGTCGCCAGCATGGTGCTCTACCTCTTCGTACCCAACCGTCTGCCGTGGATTCTCGGGTGGAATGCCTACCTGTTCACCGGCTTTATTATCGCCACCTGGCTGTGGGTGACCGTGCCGCCGGGCATGATGGCCACGAGCCTGCTGCTGCTAGGCTTCGTCAACCTGCTTGGCTGGCTGACCCTGACCCGCCTAAGCCGCCTGCAGCGCGAGCAGTTCGCTTCCCTGCTGGAGGAGCGCGAAGCCAATCGCCAGCTGCATGTGGAGATCGCCGAGCGCACCCAGCTCGAGGAGCAGCTGCGCCAGATGGCCAGCATCGATGACCTGACCGGCATCGCCAACCGACGCCACTTCTTCGAACTGGCCGAGCGGGAGCTGCGGCGGGCACGCCGCGACGACTCGCCTCTGGCCATCTGCATGGTCGATATCGACCTGTTCAAGCGCCTCAATGACCGCCACGGCCACGCGGTGGGCGATCGCGTGCTGACCGCGGTGGCGGCCTGCTGTCAGTCGGTGCTGCGCGAAACCGACATCATCGGTCGCTACGGCGGCGAGGAGTTCGTGATCGCCCTGCCCCAAGCCAACCTGCATACCGCCAGCGCCATTGCCGAGCGGCTCCGCGACAAGGTCTCAAGGCTCTCTCTGCCGATGGTCGACGATGCGGTGCGCCTATCGGTGACCGTTGGCATTAGCCTGGTCGAGAAGGATGAGGTACGACTCGACGGCGCCTTGCAGCGGGCGGACAAGGCGCTCTACGAAGGCAAGGCCCGCGGCCGCAACTGCGTTGTAGTCTCTCGCCAGGATCCACCGCTATCGGCCGTGACCTCCTGACGACCACACCCCGCTCATTTCCACGCTTGCCGAGGCCTTCGACCCTCCGCGGTCGTTTCCGTCGCCTCTCCGGCACATGGCCCTCGGGCGCCCGGCACGATACGCTGCCGGTGATGATCCTTCGTTCCCGAGAGGCACCGACTCCATGACGCATCCCGACCCGAGGGTGCTGCTGCGCTTGCTCACCCTGCTGCGTCCCTACCGCCTGCAGCTGCTGCTGGCCGCCATCGCCCTGCTGACGGCCTCCGGAAGCGTGCTGCTGCTGGGTCAGGGGTTGCGCCTGGTGATCGACCAGGGGTTTCTCGCCGAAGACCTCGCTCAGCTCAACCAGACGCTGCTGGGAATGTTCGGCGTGGTGGCCCTGCTGGCCAGCGCCGCGGCACTTCGCTATTACCTGGTCACCTGGATTGGCGAACGGCTCGCCGCGGACCTGCGTCGCCGAGTCTTCGACCATCTGCTCGACCTCGAGCCGGGCTTCTTCGAGAGTTCGGACCACACGGATCGCGGTCCCGGCGAGATCACCTCGCGGTTGACCGCCGATACCAGCGTACTGCAGACCCTGTTCGGCTCCTCGATCTCGCTGGCGCTGCGCAACCTGGTGATGCTGCTCGGCGCGGTAGCACTGATGCTGGTGACCCAGCCGTGGCTCTCGGCCCTGGTACTGCTGGGCATTCCCGCAACGGTGTTGCCCATCCTGTGGTTCGGGCGGCGCGTGCGCCGGCTCTCCCGATCCAGCCAGGACCGGGTCGCCGAGCTGGGCCGCTACGCCGGGGAAGCGCTATCGGGCATCCGCACGGTGCAGGCCTTCAACCACGAGGCCGTCGACCGCCGCTGCTACGGCGAACGCGTCGAAGATGCCTTCGCCACGGCTGTGATCCGCACCCGCCAGCGCGCCTGGCTGACGGCGGTCGCCATGCTGGCGGTGTTCGCGGCCGTTGGCCTGATGCTGTGGCAGGGCGGGCATGCCGTGCTGGCCGGCACCATGACCGCCGGCGAGCTCTCGGCCTTCGTCTTCTATGCGGTGCTGGCCGCCGGCGCCGTGGCCACCCTGGCCGAGGTGGCAGGCGATGTGCAGCGCGCTGCCGGTGCCGCCGAGCGGCTGCTGGAGCTGCTCGATACGCGCCCCACCATTCAAGCACCGGCCACGCCGCGGACGCTGCCCAGCCCGCTGCGCGGGGAGATCCACCTGGAACAGCTGAGCTTCACCTACCCGGGGCGCGAACAGCCCGCGCTGGCGGGGCTCGACCTGCACATCCGTTCCGGGGAGCGGGTCGCACTGGTCGGCCCCTCGGGCGCCGGCAAGAGCACCCTGCTTACCCTGCTGCTGCGCTTCCACGACCCGGACACCGGTCGAATACGCCTGGACGGCATCGACCTGCGTGATCTCGACCCTCAGGCCCTGCGTGCCGTGATGGGCCTGGTGGCCCAGGAGCCGGTGCTGTTCACCGGCACCGTTGCCGAGAATCTGCGCTACGGCAAGGCCGACGCCACCTTGGACGAGCTGCGCGGCGCGGCTCGCGACGCCAACGCCCTGGACTTCATCGAGGCGCTTCCCCTGGGGTTCGACACATCGCTGGGACCGAGCGGCGTGCAGCTCTCCGGCGGTCAACGCCAGCGCCTGGCGATCGCCCGGGCCCTGCTCAAGGACCCGCGGGTACTGCTGCTGGACGAGGCGACCAGCGCCCTGGACGCCGAGAGCGAGCGTCAAGTGCAACAGGCGCTGAACCGACTCATGGAAGCACGCACCAGCCTGGTGATCGCCCACCGCCTGGCCACGGTGATCGCCGCCGACCGCCTGCTGGTATTCGATCAGGGGCGGCTGGTGGCCACCGGCCAGCATCGCGAGCTGCTCGAGACCAGCCCGCTCTATCGCCATCTCGCTGACCTGCAGTTCGGCCAGACAGAGGTCTCACCTGCAAATGCCTGAACCGGCAACGGACGACAGGATTGGTGGAAATGCTTTCCATGCCGCATGCTATGTCCTTTCATCCATCCTGGAGACTCGCACATGACTTCCCCCCGCCTCGGTTTTATTGGTATCGGCTTGATGGGCGATCCCATGACACGGCGCCTGCTTAACGCCGGCTTCGAGGTCACCGTTTGGAATCGCTCACCGGACAAGGCCGCAGGCGTGGTGGCCGCCGGTGCACGTCAGGCCCATAGCATTGCGGAGCTGGTCGACGCCGTGGACGTGGTGATGCTGTGCCTGGCCAATACCGCCGTGGTCGAGGACGTCGTCTTCGGCGCCTACGGGGTGGCTGCCCATGGCCGCGCCGACCAGCGGCTGATCGACTTCTCCAGCAGCGACCCGTCTGCCACCCGGGACTTCGCCGCCCGGCTTGGGGAGAACTGCGGCATGTCCTGGATTGACTGCCCGGTCTCCGGAGGCGTCGCCGGCGCCGAGGCGGGCAGCCTGGCGATCATGTGCGGCGGCGAGCATACCGACCTGGAGGCGATCCGCCCGCTGCTGGCGCCCCTGGCCGCGCGGGTGACCCATATGGGCCCGGTGGGCGCCGGCCAGGTCACCAAGGTCTGCAACCAGATGATCGTCGGCTGCCAGTCGGCAGTGATCGCCGAGATGGTGGCGCTGGCGGAGGCCAGCGGCGTGGAGGCCGGCCGGCTCGCCAACGCCCTGGCCGGTGGCTTCGCCGACTCCAAGCCCTTTCAGATCCTCACCCCGCGCATGGCGGCGAGCGACTTCGCCGACCCGCCCTGGCACCTGCGTACCCTGCTCAAGGACCTGGACATGGCCGTGGCTCAGAGCCAGCGCGCCGGTAGTGCCACCCCCATGAGCGCCCTCGCCGCCCAGCTGATGCGCACCCATGCCAACCGCGGACACGCCGAGCACGACCCGGCGATTCTGGTGGAGGCGTATCGCCGTAGGCCATGACGCCGGAATGGAGGAAATGGGAGACATGACCATTTGTCCCCCGCCCCACCCTTCCGTACACTTGTTTGACTTCCCCTACACGATGCTAACTGCCGAGGCATGACCATGGCTTTCGATTCGACCTCTACCTATGTGGCTACCGATGCCTTGAAGCAGGCGGTGAACGCCGCCGTGACCCTGGAGCGCCCGCTGCTGATCAAGGGCGAGCCGGGCACCGGCAAAACCCTGCTGGCCGAGGAGCTGGCGGCATCGCTCGGCACCCGGCTGCTCACCTGGCATATCAAGTCCAGTACCAAGGCGGCCCAGGGCCTCTACGAGTACGACGCGGTAAGCCGACTACGCGACTCCCAGCTGGGCGTGGAGGGCGTGGAGAACGTCGCCAACTACATCAAGCCCGGCAAGCTGTGGGAGGCTTTCACCGCCGACGAGCGCGTAGTGCTGCTGATCGACGAGATCGACAAGGCCGACATCGAATTCCCCAATGACCTGCTCCAGGAGCTGGATCGCATGGAATTCCATGTCTACGAGACCGGCGAGACCATCACCGCCAAGCATCGGCCGATCATCGTGATCACCTCCAACAACGAGAAGGAGCTGCCGGACGCCTTCCTGCGCCGCTGTTTCTTCCACTACATCGAGTTCCCCGACCGCGAGACCATGGCCGCCATCGTCGATGTCCACTTCCCCGATATTGCCCCGAAACTGGTGGGCGAAGCGCTGGAGGTATTCTTCGAACTGCGCCAGGCCCCGGGGCTGAAGAAGAAGCCCTCCACCTCGGAGCTGGTGGACTGGCTCAAGCTGCTGATGGCCGACGACCTGGCCCGGGAGGCGCTCTACCAGCGCGACCCGGTGAAGGCCATCCCACCGCTGGCCGGGGCACTCGTCAAGAACGAGCAGGATACGCAGCTCCTGGAACGCCTGGCCTTCATGCTGCGTCGTCAGGGCAACCAGAGGCGCTGAGCCATGTTCATCGGCCTGTTCGAAACGCTGAAGCGCGCCGGGGTGCCGGTGTCGCTACGCGAACTGCTCGACCTACACGCGGTGGTGGAACGCGGCGTGGTATTCGCCGACATGGAGGCCTTCTATCGGCTGGCGCGCACCGTCATGGTCAAGGATGAGCGCCACTTCGACCGCTTCGATCGCGCCTTCGCCGCCTGGTTCGAGGGGCTCGAGAACCTCGACGCCGCCATTGAGGCGCTGATTCCCGACGATTGGCTGCGCCGGGAGTTCGAGAATCAGCTCTCCGAGGAGGAGAAGGCGAAGATCGAGTCGCTGGGCGGCCTCGAGAAACTGATCGAGACCTTCAAGCAGCGGCTAGAGGAGCAGCAGGAGCGCCACGCTGGCGGCAACAAATGGATCGGTACCGGCGGCACCAGCCCCTTCGGCGCCTACGGCTACAACCCCGAGGGGATCCGCATCGGCCAGGAGGGCTCACGCCATCGCCGGGCGGTGAAGGTATGGGACGAGCGGCGCTTCCGCGACTACGATGATTCGCTGGAGCTGGGTACCCGCAATATCAAGATGGCGCTGCGCCGGCTTCGCAAGTTTGCCCGCCAGGGGGCGGCGGAAGAGTTCGACGTGGACGCCACCATCCGCGAGACCGCCCGGGACGCCGGCCTGCTCAACGTGCAGATGCGCCCGGAGCGCCATAACGCCGTTAAAGTGCTGCTGTTGCTCGACGTGGGCGGCTCCATGGACGACCACATCCGCACCTGCGAAGAGCTGTTCTCGGCGGCACGCTCGGAGTTCAAGCACCTGGAGCCCTACTACTTCCACAACTGCCTCTATGAGGGGCTGTGGCGACACAATGCCCGGCGCTTCGACGAACGCATCCCCACCCTGGACGTGCTGCACACCTACGGCGACGACTACCAGGTGGTGATCGTTGGCGACGCCGCTATGTCACCCTATGAAATCACCCACCCGGGCGGCAGCGTCGAGCACTTCAACGACGAGGCCGGCGCGGTATGGCTCAAGCGCCTTGTGGAGAAGTTCCCACGCCTGGCCTGGCTCAACCCCATGCCACCGCGGGCGTGGGAATTCACCCACTCCACTCAGCTGATCCGCCAGCTGATCGACGACCGCATGTATCCCATGACCCTGGAGGGGCTGGAGAACGCCATGCGGGTGCTGGCTCGCTGAACACTAATAGCCCTGCAGGGCGATAATGAAAAAATATAGCCCTTAAGGGTTATTTGGTTGCCAAATAGCCTTTTTCGGCTATGATGAAGTCGACCCTCCCCGGAGCGCTTGCCATGACCCAGCGAATCGCCGTGCTGACCGGAGATGTGATCGACTCTCGCAAGGTCGAGGATCGTCAGCGGCTCTATGCACTGCTGGACCAAACCCTGGCCGGGCTGTCCGCCCGGCATGGCGGACGCAGCGAACGCTTCCGCGGCGATGGTTTTCAACTGGCCCTCCCCAGGGCCGCCACCGCCATGGAGGTGGCGATCGCCCTGCGTGCGGCTCTGATCGAGAATTCCGAGGCTGACCAACGCTGGGACGCGCGCATTGCGATGGCGATCGGGCCGGCAACCTGGCCGGAGAACGGCCGGCTTGCCACGGCGGACAGCGAACCCTTCGTGCGGTCCGGCCATGAACTGGATACATTGAGCGAGGGCAGCTCGCACCTGGTGCTGGCGCTGCTCGACGAAACGGACGATGGCAGCCTGGCCTTGCTGACCCGCTACCTGGACGACATGGTGGCCAATTGGTCGCGCTACTCGGCCGAGGTGGTCAGGCTAAGCCTGGAGAGCGAGACCTCCCAGCAGGCCATGGCCGAGCGGCTCGGCATTCGCCAGCCCAGCGTACACAAGCGCCTGCGGGCGGCGCGCTGGCCGCTGCTGGCCGACACCCTGGCCCATTTCGAGGCTCGCCTGGCCACCGGAGACGAATGCCCATGACGCCCGTCGACACCGCGCCGCTCTCCCTGTTGATGGCGCTGGTATTGGCTCACCTGGTGGGCGATTTCCTGCTGCAGCCGTATCACTGGGTCGTGGACCGCGAGCGGCACAAGCAGCACTCGCGCCACCTGCTGCATCATGTGCTGGTACACGGGGCGCTGACGCTGGCGGTGCTGGCCGCCGCCAGTCTGGCCATGACCGGCACGCCGGGGCTGGCGCTGTCCCTGGCCGGGGCTCTGGCGGTGGCGGGCAGCCACTGGCTGATCGACCTGGGCAAGGCGCACCTGCCGCCTGGCAAGCTGCGCTGGTTCCTGCTCGACCAAGGGCTGCATCTGCTGGTGCTGGGCGCCCTCTGGCTGGCATGGATCGCCAGCCTGACACCGCTTGTCACGCTTGCGGCCTGGCTGACCTCGCCACCGGTGCTCGGCGTGGCGGTCGCCTATCTGGTGGTCACCCGCCCCTTTGCCTTCGCCATCGCCATGGTGATGCAGCACTGGAGCCATGAGATCGAGGACCGGGACACCCTGGCCCGGGCCGGTGCGCGTATCGGCATGCTGGAGCGGGTGGTGGTGCTTACCCTAGTGCTGCTCGACCAGCTCACCGCGGTGGGTTTCCTGCTGGCGGCGAAGTCGGTGCTGCGCTACGGCGACCTGCGCGAATCCCGGGATCGCAAGCTCACCGAGTATGTACTGCTGGGCACCCTGATCAGCGTGGCCTCGACCCTGATCCTGGGCCTGACCCTCAGACTGCTGATACTGGACACGATGGGCTGACCTGCCCCAGCCTCCGTTGCCCAGGCACGCCCTGGTACCAGGCTCAGGCGCCGGAGACCGCGCCAGGCAGGTAGTGGATGACGTCATGAAAACGCAGGGGCCCCTCGCCCAGGTTGCGCATCACATGATGGCGGTCGGCATGGAAGCGCAGCCCCGCCCCGGGGGCCAGGCGCTGCTCCTCTTCGCCTTCCAGGGTCAGCCCCAGGGTGCCTTCCACCACCACGATATGCTCCACCACCCCTCGGGCATGGGGCGACGACTCGCTCACCGCCCCCGGGGCCAGCTCGATCTCGAACATCTCGAAGCCCAGCAAGGGGTCGAAGGGAAAGAGCACCCGAGCCTGCATGCCCACGGCGTCGCGCCCCCAGCGGGTCTCCCCCGCCGGCCCCTCCTCGGCATCGGTTCCCGGTGGGGCGAACAGCGACGAAAAGGAGACCGAGAAGCCGCTGGCGATCTTCCAGAGCGTCGATACCGTGGGGCTCGACTCGCCCCGCTCGATCTGTCCCAGCATCGCCTTGCTGACCCCGGTGGCCCGGGCCGCGCGATCGAGGCTCCAGCCCCGCGCCTTGCGCAGGCCGCGCAGCCGGGTGGCGATATGATTGGCGATCTCCTGCATCAGAGCCTCCAGTGAGATTTATTCCCATTGTGCGCTATGGCGCACAATGCTAGAGTGCCGGCATTGTACGCTATAACGCACAACCCGGGGAGAGGCCCCGCGTCAGGAGACATCGGCCATGCAACCGCAGACTCAGGTATTCGAGGCATCACGCCGCTCGCCATGGCGCGATCTCAGCCCCTCCACCGTCACCGCCGGCCTGGTGGCGGTGCTGGTGGGTTATGGCAGCTCGGCGGTGATCATCTTCCAGGCCGCCGAGGCGGCGGGCGCCAGCCAGGCAGAGATTGGCTCCTGGCTCTGGGCGCTGGGCATCGGCATGGGCCTCACCTCCCTGGGCCTGTCGTTGCGCTACCGCATGCCGGTACTCACCGCCTGGTCGACCCCCGGGGCCGCCCTGCTGGCCACCAGCCTGCCCGGCATGCCCATGGAAGAGGCCATCGGCGCCTTTCTCTTCTCGGCGGCGCTGATCACCCTGTGCGGCGTTACCGGCCTGTTCGGCGCCCTGGTCAAGCGCATTCCCCCGACCCTGGCCGCGGCGATGCTGGCCGGGGTACTGCTGCGCTTCGGCATCGACCTCTTCGCCACCTTCGAGAGCCAGTGGCTGCTGCCCCTGGCCATGCTGCTCGCCTATGCCCTGGGCCGGCGTTTCCTGCCCCGCTACGCCATCGTGCTGGTGCTGCTCACCGGGGTGGTGGTCACCGCCGCCCAGGGGCAGCTGCAACTGGACGGCATCGCCCTGGCCCCGACCCTGCCGGTCTTCACGGCGCCAAGCTTTTCGCTCTCGACCCTGATCGGCGTGGGCATCCCGCTCTTCGTGGTGACCATGGCCACCCAGAACCTGCCCGGCATCACGGTACTGCGGGCCGCCGGCTACCCGGCTCCCAGCTCGCCGCTGATCGGCTGGACCGGCGCCACCACCCTGGTGCTGGCGCCCTTCGGCGGCTTCGCCCTCAACCTGGCGGCGATCAGCGCCGCGGTCTGCCTGGGCCGCGAGGCCCACGAGGACCCGGCCCGGCGCTATACCGCCGGGGTCGCCGCCGGCGCCGGCTACCTGCTGCTGGGGGTCTTCGGCGCCACCGTCACCGCCCTGTTCGCCGCCTTTCCCAGCGAGCTGGTAATGGCCCTGGCCGGCCTGGCCCTACTGGGCACCATCGGCAACGGCCTGGCCGGCGCCATGGCCGAACCCGAGCAGCGCGACGCCGCCCTGGTCACCTGTCTGTTCACCGCCTCCGGGGTCACCCTGCTGGGCATCGGCGCCGCCTTCTGGGGCCTGCTGGCGGGAATGGCCATGCTGGGGCTGCATGCCTGGCGGCGCTAGGGCCTAACGCCGCGTCGTCGGGAGAATTGGCGACGCTAGCGCGGCCTGCTAGGGTTCGGGCATTTCACCGGCCGCAGAGAGGCGTCATGACCGGGCTGACCTTGACCACCCGCCGGGGGCCGGCCATCGCCCCCCACCTGGAGGCCCTCGCCGGGCTGCGCATCCGGGTGTTCCGCGACTTTCCCTACCTCTACGATGGCGATCCCGCCTACGAGGCCGCCTACCTGGGGCGCTACGCCGAGAACCCGGCCAGCCTCTTCGTGCTGGCCTTCGACGGCGAGACCCTGGTGGGCGCCGCCACCGGCCAACCATTGAGCGACGAGGTGGCGGAATTCCGCGCCCCCTTCGCCGCCGCCGGCATCACCCCGGAAACGGTCTTCTACTACGGCGAGTCGCTGCTGCTACCCGAGTATCGGGGCCGCGGCATCGGCAAGGCCTTTATGGCCGAGCGGGAGGCCCATGCCCGGGACGCGAGCTTCTCCCTCGCCGCCTTCTGTGCCGTGGAGCGGCCCGAGGATCACCCCCGCCGGCCCACCGACTATGAGCCGCTGCACGGTTTCTGGCGCTCCCGGGGGTACGAGCGCCACCCAGAGTTCGCCACCACCTTCGCCTGGAAGGATCTCGGCGAGGCCAGCGAGAGTGACAAGCCCATGGTCTTCTGGCTCAAGGAAGTGATCCCATGACGCTCTTGGCGGCCGGCATGGTGACCGACAACGGGCGGCGGAGCGGGAATGGCTGGGGTTACAGGACGTCGTCCCCGGGCAAGGCTTCCCCTGCCAGGCGGTCGGCGTCATCAATGCCCGCCATGCGCACCATCGCCAGTGCCTCGTCGAGGCTATCGACCGCGGCCACCTGGAGCGCCTCGCTATCGAGGTCCACCGGCTTGCCCGTCTGCTCGCTGAGCAGTTGCTCAAGGGTCGCCACGTCCATGCCATCATCGAGCCGCAAGGTATCCACCTGAGCCCGGGTGTGGCCGCTGGGCAGGTAAAGGGTACCGCTGGAGAAGTCGATGGCGTAGGCGACCACACCGGGCACGATAAAGAACAGCAGGCCAACGCCATCGGCGATGGCCATCGCCGGGTCGCTGTGTCCGCTCACCCGCCCCTTGCCTTCAGGTTGGACAGCCGCACCGCAGGCCACCAGCATACTGATCGAGGCACCTACCACCAGGGGGCGCAAGGCGCGGTGAAACCAGGGCATACTGGCTGAGCTCATGGCAAAGAGGTCTCCGTTGGGTCAAGGGTCCTCGTCCGGCACCGAGGGGACGAAATCGCCAAAGCGTATCATAGCCCGCGTTCATACGAGCGTTTTCCCGTTCCACGGGTCTTCGTTTCCAGGCGCGTTTTGCCGCCGCTACAGCTTGGCCGTACAATGCCTCAACCGCGGCCACCCCAGGCCACACCCGATGTCAGATCGCGAGGAATTGCCGGAGCCATGCGCGCCACTCAACTGTTGATCGCCACCCTCAAGGAAACGCCCGCCGATGCCGAAGTGATCAGCCACCAGCTGATGCTGCGCGCCGGCATGATCCGTCGCCTCACCTCAGGTCTCTACACCTGGCTGCCGGTTGGCCTGCGCACGCTGCGCAAGGTGGAGCGGATCGTGCGGGAGGAGATGGACCGCGCCGGCGCCCAGGAAGTCTTGATGCCAGCCGTTCAGCCCGCGGAGCTATGGCAGGAGTCGGGACGCTGGGAGCAGTATGGACCGGAGCTGCTGCGTCTCAAGGATCGCCACCAGCGCGACTACTGTGTGGGGCCAACCCATGAAGAGGTGATCACCGATCTGATGCGCCGGGAGCTGGCCAGCTACAAGCAGTTGCCGGCCAACTTCTACCAGATCCAGACCAAGTTTCGCGACGAGATCCGCCCCCGCTTCGGGGTGATGCGCGCCCGCGAGTTCATCATGAAGGACGCCTACTCCTTCCACCTGGACCAGGCCTCCCTGAAGGAGACCTACCAGGCGATGTATGACGCCTACTCGCGCATCTTCACTCGCCTGGGCCTGGACTTTCGTCCGGTGCTCGCCGATACCGGCGCCATCGGCGGCGACAACTCCCACGAGTTCCATGTGCTGGCGAAGTCCGGCGAGGACGATATCGCCTTCTCCAGCGAGTCCGACTATGCCGCCAACGTCGAGAAGGCCGAGGCCCTGCCGGCGCCGCTGGGGACCACCCCCGAACGCCCCGCTCCCAGCGAGGAGCTGCGCTTGGTCGATACGCCAGACGCCAAGACCATCGCCGCCCTGGTGGAACAGCACGGCCTCCCCATCGAGAAGACCATCAAGACGCTGATGGTGCACGGCAACGAGGGCGGCCTGGTGGCACTGCTGGTGCGCGGCGACCACGAACTCAACACCGTCAAGGCCGAGCACCTGCCCGAGGTGGCCTCGCCGCTGGTCATGGCCACGGAAGAGGAGATTCGTGGTGCGGTGGGCGCCGGCCCCGGCTCCCTGGGCCCGGTGGGGCTCGATATGCCGATCGTCATCGACCGCAGCGTGGCACTGATGAGCGACTTCGGCGCCGGCGCCAACGTCGACGGTAAGCACTACTTCGGCATCAACTGGGAGCGCGACACGACGCTACCCAAGGTCGCCGACCTGCGCAACGTGGTGGAAGGCGACCCCTCGCCCGATGGCCAGGGCACCCTCTCCATCCGGCGCGGCATCGAGGTGGGCCACGTTTTCCAACTGGGCACGAAATATTCGGAAGCGATGAATGCCACGGTCCTCGACGACAGCGGCAAGGGCACCCACCCCTGGATGGGCTGCTACGGTATCGGGGTGACCCGGGTCGTCGCCGCTGCCATCGAGCAAAACCATGACGCTGCCGGCATCATCTGGCCCGACGCCATTGCCCCCTTCGAGATCGCGCTGGTGCCGATGAACGCCCACAAGTCGCAGCGGGTGCGCGAAGCGTCTGAAACGCTCTACCAGTCGCTCAGCGCCGCCGGCTTCGACGTGCTGCTGGACGACCGCGACCTGCGCCCGGGCGTCAAGTTTGCCGATCAGGAGCTGATGGGCATTCCCCACCGCCTGGTGATCGGCGATCGCGGCCTGGACAAGGGCGAGCTGGAGTACAAGGGACGTCGTGACAGTGATGCCACCATGGTGCCGGCCGAGCGCATTCAGGACTTCCTGGTCGAAGCGCTGGGCCGCTAGCCGAGGCGTCGCCGCGCTCGCGGCGGCCCTCTGGCTGACCCCACAGGCCGGCGCTCAGGGCGACGGGGAGAAGATTGCTGGCGCGCTGCCGGCCTCGCTCCCCACCGACCCGAGCGCGCGGCAGGTCCGTGATGCCCCCGCATCCCTGCGCCGAACCCTGGACGAGCTGCACGGCGCCCGCCTGCCGGCCGCCGAGATCTGGGCCGCCCGCCAGTGGATGAACGACATGGCCCCTAGCCTGGCGCGCTTCGTCGATGACCAGGCGCTGCGCGACGCCCTGCTGCACCGCATCTACCACGAGGCGCGACTCGCCGGGCTACCGCCAGAGATTGTACTGGCGGTGATCGAGGTGGAGAGCGCCTTTCGCCCCGACGCCGTCTCTTCCGCCGGTGCGGTGGGGCTGATGCAGATCATGCCGTTCTGGATCCGCGAGCTGGGGCGGCCCGCCGACGAGCTCCAGGATCCGTGGCTCAACCTGCGCTATGGCACCACCATCCTCGCCCACTACCTGGCGGTTGAGCGCGGCGACCTGACCCGAGCGCTGGCCCGCTACAACGGCAGCCGCGGCCAGACCTGGTATCCGGAACGCGTGATGGACGCCTGGACACGGCACTGGCGGCAGTCGCCCACAGGTGGTCGCGTCCTGGTCGCCGATTAGGCGTTGCCGGCGGCCGCTTCGATCACCGCCAGCTCCCAGCCGTTGCGTCCCTTGCCCTTGACCCGATACAGCGCCTGATCGGCGGCGGCATAGCCCAGGGCAAAACCCGACTCGCCGGCGATGAAGCGCGCTGCGCCGATGCTCAGGGTGACGCGCTGCGCATGGGGGTGGGTCGGATGGTCGAGGGCCGCCTCGCCCACCTGCTCGGTCAGTCTCTGGCAGTACACTTCCAGGGCGGCGTTGTCACGGCAGTCCAGCAGCGCGGCGAACTCGTCGCCTCCCATGCGATAGAGCCGCGCCTGCCCGGCCAGGGAGTCGTCGATCAGCATGGCCAGGCGACGCAGCAACTGGTCGCCGTCGGGATGTCCCAGGGCATCGTTGTACTGCTTGAAGAAATCGATATCGATCAGCAGCAGCCCCACTGGACGCCCCTCCCGCTGTAGGATCGCCTCATGCAGCGCACTGCGGTTGCCCACGCCGGTCAGCGGATCGAGCATGGCCCGGGACATCCACCTCAGGCTTTCTTGCGTCGCCTGTTCGGCGCTTCGCCGCTGGCGCTCGTGCATCCACCAAAAGACGATCCCCAGCACATAGATGAGCAGACTGCCGAGCAGCACCAGGGTCTGGTGACGCCGAGTTTCCTCGACAAACTGATTGGTTGCCAGGCCACGACGGTCGAGCTGCCCCATCTCGATCTCGGTGAGGCAGCCGATCGGAGCCAACAGGCGATGATTGAGCTCGGCCGGGGTCGGCACCTCGCCGGCCTGCAGCCGCTGCCCCAGGCGGTCAAGCCGGGCAAGACTGGGCTCGGTGCAGGCATACTCGCGGCGATACAGGCCGATATCGAAAAGGCTGTAGGCGAGCTCGAGACGGAACAGAGCCCGTTCGAGGCTGGTCGGCTCGTCGGCCTCCTCGAGCAGCAGGCCGAGGCTCTCTTGCAGATACCCTCGGGAGCGCGTGGCCAGTTGCTGACCGGTCAAGTTGCCGGACTGGCTGAAGTAGGCATGAATCTCGGGATGCACCCAGCGCGTTTCGTAGGTGATCAGCAGAATCAGGGCCGTGAAGCTCATCAGGCTGAGCCATAGCCAGCCCACATGCCGCCGCCACGGCAGGGCGGGTTTCACGGCACCGCCTCGATGCTGCGGATCATCCACACCCAATCGTTGAAGTTGCGCAGATTGGCAGGATCGCGATCACCGTAGTCGCGCTCGACGAGGCGCAGCGGGCCGCGATTACGAAGCCCCAGCGCCTCGCCATCGTGATGGGTGACAAGAATCCAGTTGGGATCGTCCCATCCGCCCAGCGTCACCTCATAGTCGTCCCAGGCGGTGAAGGCCAGCCGCTCCGGCACTGCGCCGTATTCGGCTTCGAGAAAATCGCGGAACACCAGGCCGCGCACCTCGATCTCCTCGGCCTCGTAGGGGTCGAAGAAATGGAAACGCTGATCGGCGCGTTCACGCAGGTCGTCGATGGCGATCGACGTTGACCGCTCTCCCTGCTGCTTTAGGACCAGATGGTCGGGGCTGGCCAGGGCGGCGGTGGTAAGCCAAAGGCTTGCACCCGCAATGAGCCCGGCGAGAAGGCGGACACCCCTATGACATGATGACAACATGCCTCGTTCCCTCTGCGTCGTTTATTGGTAATATTGTATGGAGCAGAGTCTACCACGAAAAAAAGCCGACCCAACCGGGCCGGCTACTGGGGGGAAGATCCCCCCTCCCCTGACGACTTGCTATGCCGCTGCTTCAGTGTTTCTTCTTGCGGTGATCCCGCACGATGAACCCGACCCAGCCGGCAAGAAATGCGATCATCATGGCGACGGTGACCAAGCCGAAAATTACTGCGTCATCCCAGTACATGGTGTGCTCTCCCCGTCTCCGATGCGATGACTGCACTGTAGCCCGGGATCGGCAAAGAAAAACTGACCTGCATCAAATTTGCTTCTGGGATGGCATCGGGGCGGCGGCGAAACTGACTCAAGTCAATTTTATAGCGCTTCCACTGACGACTATGGGGCCGCATCGGGCGTGGCCGACGCCAGCGGGTGGCCCTGGGTCAGCTCCTCAGGGCGCGCCTCGCGCACCGACAGCACCGACAGCCGGTAGCTCAGGGTGTGTCCCGCCAGGGGGTGATTGGTATCGGCCAGAACGCTCTCCTCGTGCACCTCGAGGAGGGTGACGATCTCAGGCCCATCCTCCCCCGGGGTCTGGAAACGCATGCCGGGCGAGAGGGCCTCGCCCGGGAAGGCGCTACGGCTGAGTCGCTGCACCAGCGCCTCGTCGCGCTGGCCATAGGCCTCGGCGGGCTGCAAGGTCACGCTGAGCTCGGCACCGACCTCGCGTCCCTCCAAGGCCCGCTCCAGGCCGGCCATAATGTTGGCATGGCCGTGCAGATACTCCAGGGGCCTGCCTCGCGCCCGGGAGTCATCGAGCACCTGGCCCTGTTCGTCGCTGAGCTCGTAGTGCAGGGTCACGACCCGCTGCGGGGCGATTATCATGAAGGTCTCCTCTGATAGGGATAGGACGGATGACGTCAGCGCTGGGCGCGCAGGTGCGCCACGGGCATCTCCAGCCGCTGCTGGCGGTGCAGAAGACTGAGCAGCACGACGGCTCGTTCATCACCCTTGTGGCTGGCAAAGACTGCCTGAAGGTCCTTGAAAGGCCCCTCGGTGATCTCAACGGTCTCGCCGGCACGAAAATAGACGTTGGCGCCGTCTCCGTCGCTGCCATGCTGGCGAAGCGTCTCGATCAGGGCGTCATCCACCGGCAGCGGACGGTCGCCGAAGGTGACGATCTTGAGCACACCGCGGGTAGAGCGGATCGGCCGCCAGTTGCTGGCCAGGCGATCCAAACGAATGAACAGGTAGTGGGGAAACAGCGGCTCGCTCACCCACAGCAGCTTGCCCCGCCGCTTCTTCTGCACCTCCAGGATCGGATGAAACAGCTCGTAGTCCTGGTTACCCAGATTCTCTGCCGCGCGAAAGGTCTCTCCTCCCTTGCACTGGACCACGTACCAGCGCGGCAGGCCGTCGTCATCGAGATCGCTGGGGAGGCACTGGGAATCGCTCATGACGGGCTCCTACCTAGTCGGGATATCCTGCTGGAATCGATGGCGCTGCTCTGCAACAATCGATCGGCCGTCGCCTGGCCACTCGCCGTGTCGGCTGCAAGGTAATTCTATCATCTCTGTCAGGCAGCGGCCGGCCAGCTGCCAGGAGCGACTTAGCGCATGACCTTCCCTACCGTCCATCGCAGCTGGCGTGATGCCCTGGCGATCTACCTGCGCGCCCCGGTCATCACCATGCTGTTTCTGGGCTTTTCCGCCGGCCTGCCGTTTCTGCTGGTGTTCTCGACCCTCTCGGCCTGGCTGCGCAGCGATGGCGTGGAAGTCGCCGCCATCGGCTTTTTTTCCTGGATCGGCATCCTCTACTCGATCAAGTTCTTCTGGGCCCCGGTGGTCGACCGCCTGGCGCTGCCGCTGTTGACTCGCACGCTAGGGCAGCGCCGCGGCTGGATGCTGACCGCCCAGGCCATGATCGCCACCGGGCTGGTCGCCCTGGCCAGTCTCGACCCGACACAGAACCTGCTGCTGGTGGCCGTCTTCGCCCTGCTGGTCGCCTTCGGGTCGGCCACACAAGACATCGCCATCGATGCCTTCCGCATCGAGTCCGCCCCGGACGACATGCAGGCCGCCATGGCCTCGACCTATATCATCGGCTATCGCGGCGGGTTGCTGGCAGCCGGCGCCGGCGCTCTCTATGTGGCCTCGGCGATCTCCTGGGAGGCGGCCTACCTGACCATGGCAGGCCTGGTCGGAATCGGGGTCATCACCGTGCTGCTCCGTCCGGAGCCGGCTCGTCTGTCGCTCAATACCCAGCTGATCCATGAGCCCCGGGTACGCGCCTTCCTGCGCGCCAGCCGCGGCAAGCCGCGCCATCTGCGACGGCTAGGGGCCTGGCTGATCGGCGCGGTGGTCTGCCCCTTCACCGATTTCTTCACCCGTCACAAGCTCAAGGCGCTGTGGCTGCTGGTATTCATCGCGATCTTTCGCATCAGCGACCTGGCCATGGCCTCCATGGCCAATCCGCTCTATATCGACCTGGGCTTCTCACTGGCCACCATCGCCAATGTCACTAATGTCTTCGGCATCGCCATGAGCATCAGCGGGGGCATCCTGGGCGGACTGCTGGTCGCCCGCTACGGCATCGGGCCGATTCTGGTACTGGGCGCCGCGGCGGCGACTCTCACCAACCTGCTGTTCGCCGCCCTGGCCCTGGCCGGCCAGAGCCTGCCGATGCTGGTCATGGCCATCGTCGGTGACAACCTCGCCAACGGCCTGGCCAGCGCGGTGTTCATCGCCTTTCTGTCGAGCCTGACCTCCAAGGCCTACACCGCTACCCAGTACGCGCTGTTCTCGTCGCTGATGACCCTGCCGGGCAAGTTCCTCAGCGGCTTCGGCGGCCTGGTAGTGGCGGCCGAAGGCTATGCCACCTTCTTCGTGATCGCCACCGCGCTGGGGCTGCCGGCCATCGCCCTGGCCATCTGGATCAGCCGCGACCGGGAACTGGTGCCGCCGCCGGCGCCGCGCACCGCTTGAGAGCGAGCTGGACGCCCGACGGCTCGCGATCAGTCGGCCTGCTGCGCCTGCAGCCAGGCCAGCGCGCCAGGGGTGGCGCGCCACTGGTCGCGCATCAGGGTGCGGTACTGCCAGGCCTCGGCACGCGAGCCCGGCTCGGCCACGCCGTCCTGGGCCGACGCCACCGGACGCGGGTTTTCGGCGCAGAGCATCGCCAGAGCGTGGGCGTTGTGACGCGCCACCTCCGCCAGGACCACCTCTGCCTCCTCGCGGCGTCCCAGGCGATAGAGGGCGAGCGCACGCCCCATCAGCATGCCCAGCACCGGCGTCTGGCCGCCATGGGTTTCGGTCATGGCCAGGGCCTCCTGATCGCGCCCCTCCCGCAGCAGTTGGTCGAGCACTAGCTCCTGCAGACCCAAACTGTCCTGGTCGTCCAGCGACAGCAGGCGCTCGGCCAGCAGCCGGGAGCGCTCACGCGCGCCGCGCTCCATGCCCACCACCAGCGCCAGCCCGGTGCGCAGCAGTACCGCGTTGTCCGCGCTGTCCCACAGGAAGGGGCCGTCACCCTCACCGCGAATCCGCACCAGCCAACGCTCCAGCCGGTCGGCCAGGGGTTCGAACAGGCTCGGCGACATCCACGGCAGGCTGCCGAAACGACTGGTCAATGCCAGCGCCAAGGACTGCACCACCCGCGGCGAATCGAGCCATTCGGGATGGGCGCAGAGCTCACGCAGCCAGGCCCCCGCCTGGAGCCAGGGATCGGTCTCGAATCCCAGCGCGCTCTCCTCGTCCACGGCCGCCTCGAAATGCACCTGAAAGGCGGCAAATAGCGTGTCCTCGCGAGCGGTGCTGTGATACTCGAGCTCTCCTTGCGAGGTATGGCGAATATCCAGCCCGGGGGCCGGGGGCAGCTCGGCAAGCAGCGCCTGCAGGGCCGCCAGGGGTTCGGCCAGATCCTCCTCGGCGTTGAGCAGCTGGTCGGCCAGGGTGGCGCCGGGATTCTCGGCCAAGTCGGCGAGGAACTGCAGTTGATCCGGATCCAGCTCGCCCTGGCGAGCCAGACGACGGAACCAGAAGCGCGCCCGCTCGGCGGCTTCCTGTTCATGACCTTCATGAAGCAGCAGCATGGCTTCGATATACGCCAGGGTGGGCGAATCGGGCAGCGCCTGCTGGGCGCGCACGAAGGCGGCCCGGGCGCTGTCCAGGTCATCGCTGTCGAGATGCATCAGGCAGAGCCGCTCTAGCGCCACGCCGCGCAGGAACAGCGGCCCTCGTTCCAGCACCTCGTCGAGCAGCTCGGCACGCTTGCGGGTGAAACCGCGTTCCTGGTAGAGGTCGATCAGCAGTTCGAAGGCCGGCTCCGCCTGAACCGGCAGGCGCGACCAGTCGGCGCGCTGGAACAGCGACTCGAGAATCTGCTGGGCGCGCCCGCGCTGACCGGTCTCGGCGGCGATCAGTCCGGCCTCGAGCAGCGCCTGGGCCGGTGCACGACCACTCTCCAGCGCCGCCTTGAGGGTCGGCCCCTTCCAGTCACGCAGCGACAGCATCCACATCAGGTGGCCTGGCACCTCGCCGGGCAAGGTCACCGCGCCGCAGCAGTGCTTGGTCTTGCGCCCCGAGTCGCACCAGCAGGGCTCGTTACGCCCGGGACGCGCCAGCGGCTCGCAGGCGAAGCCGGCACGCTCCAGCGGGGTCTGGCACCACAGCTCCGGTGCCAGCGCCTGGGCCAGGGGCAGGTCGTTGCCCAGCTGGGCGGCCCCCTCGTCCCGGGCCCAGGCCATCAGCGTCGGATAGTGCTCGTCTTCGCGGATCGCCTCCAGGGCCCCCGAGGCAAAGCCCAGCAACTGTTCCACCCATACTGCCAGCATCGCCGCCTCCGCAAACCCGAAAACGCCACAGTCTAACAGCCCCGTCACGCTCTGGGCAGGCGCGCTCAGTCCCCTAGGAGCCTGTCGGATTTGACCGATCGTTGCGAGGAATACGGGTTTCGTAGCAGATCAGCGTTAAGTCCGACGGGCTCCTCTGGCCCAGGCCAGCAGCGGTCGGGTGCGGGCGTGCATGTCCAGCCGCGCGCCCAGCCGCACCAGGTTCCAGTAGTGGCCGTTGAGGGTGCGGGAGAGCAGCAGGGTATCCGCGGGGGGCTGCAGGCGGTCCATGGCGGCCCACACCTTGGGGGTGAGGTCGCGCAGCCGGCGGTGCACCCGCACGTCGGAGAAGTCCTGCACCCCGGGGGCGAACAGCGGCGCCACCGCCTCGGCGGATTCGCGATAGAGGGCCAGCGGCGCCCCCTGGCCCTGACGGCCGCCCAGCTTGAGCAGCGCCTCGTCCATGGCCATGGGGTCCCCCGCCAGGGTGGCATCGAGCAGGGCCATCATGGCGCGCAGGCGCGCCTCGGGGACGGGAATCACCGCCCCCAGGTCGTAGATCACCAGCCGCCCCTGGTCGTCGGCGGCGAAGTTGCCGGCGTGGGGGTCGGCGTGGAGCTCGCGGTGGGTGAACAGCTCCTCGGTGAGCCAGTCGGCCAGGGTCGCGGCCAGCCGCTGCCGACAGGCATCGTCGGCCCCCTCCAGCTCGCGCAGCGGGGTTCCCGCCACGTAGCGCATGGCCAGCACCCGCGGGCCAGAGAGCGACGGCAGTGGCTCGGGGATCACCAGCGTCTCGAGGTGCGCGTAGCGGGCCCGGTAGCGGGCCAGCGCGCAGGCCTCGGCGTGGTAGTCGAGCTCGCCGCGCAGGCTGGCAGCGAGCTCCTCGAACAGGGCATCCAGCCGCACCTGGGGCACCTTGAGCCAGCGCCCCAGCCGCATGATACGCCTCACCTGGGCCAGGTCGCTCTCCAGCACCTCGGCAAGACCCGGGTACTGCACCTTGAGCACCAGGGTATCGCCGTCGCGGGTCACGGCGCGGTGCACCTGCCCCATCGACGCGCTGGCGAAGGGACGCGGCTCGACCTCGCGAAAATGCGCGTCCAGGTCGCCGTACTGCTCCACCAGGGTGCGGCGTATGCCCTCCCAGGGCATCGGCTCGGCCTGGCGCTGCAGCCGCGACAGCTCCTCGACCAGATCCGGCGGCAGCAGGTCATCCCACTGGGCCATGATCTGGGCGAGCTTCATGGCCGGGCCCTTGAGCTCGGAGAGTCCCTCGAAAAGCGCCTCGCCCAGGGCGCGCCAGTCGGCCTGCCCACCCAGGCGAGTGCGGATCATGGCACTGCCGGTGCGGGCTCCCAGCCCCAGCAGACGCCGGGTACGCCCTCGTTCACGCATCGCGATGCCCTCCTCATCCCCTATCGTTTGACTTGCCATGCCCCGAGATTGACGCCATGCCAGCCTGCACAATATCCGTTTGCCTTGGCGGGCCACCCATAATGATACAAACTTTGTACAACAACAAGCCTCCCGACATCTGGCCACGGCGCCGCGATACTGGAAGAATGTCCACCACATAGAGAACCGCCGACCATTCCCATGCGCCTGATCATTGCCGAAAAACCCAGCCTGGCCCGGGCCATCGCCGAGGGGCTGACCGGCAGCGTACGACGCGACGAGGGCGCCCTCCACGCGGGCGACACCGTGATCACCTGGTGTCTGGGCCATCTGCTGGAGCAGGCCCCGCCGGATGCCTACGACCCCGCCTTCAAGCAGTGGCGGCTCGACCACCTGCCGATTCTGCCCGGGCAGTGGAAGCTCACCCCGCGGCCCAAGGCGCGTGGGCAGCTGGCGGTGATTCGCCGGCTGCTCAAGCAGGCCGGCGAGGTGGTCCACGCCGGCGACCCGGACCGGGAGGGGCAGCTGCTGGTCCAGGAGGTGATCGAGCACCTGGGCTGGAAAGGGCCGGTGTCGCGGCTGCTAATCAGCGACCTCAACCGCCCGGCGGTGCAGCGCGCGCTGGCGCGGATCGAGGACAACGCTCGCTACCAACCGCTCTACCGGGCCGCGGAGTCCCGAGCCCGGGCCGACTGGCTCTACGGCATCAACCTGACTCGGGCCTGGACCCTCACCGGCCGCCAGGCGGGCCACGACGGCGTGCTCTCGGTGGGACGGGTACAGACCCCGGTGCTGGGGCTGGTCGTCCGCCGCGACGCGGAGATCCGCGAGTTCACCCCCCGCCCCTTCTTCCCGCTGTGGGTCGACCTGGCCCTGCCCCGGGGACAGCTGCGCGCCTGGTGGCAGCCCGGCGAGCCCCATCCGCTGGACGACCAGGGGCGCCTACTCGCGCGGGAGCCGGCGGCGGCACTGGCCGAGCGCCTGCCCGGCGCCGAGGGGGAGCTCGCCGCCCTGGAGAGCCGCGACAAGCGCCAGCCCGCCCCGCTGCCCTACTCGCTCTCGGCGCTACAGGTCGACGCCGCAAGGCGATTCGGGCTCTCGGCCAAGGCGGTGCTGGATATCTGCCAGCGGCTCTATGAGCGCCACAAGCTGATCACCTACCCCCGCTCGGACTGCCGCTATCTCCCCCAGGAGCATCTGCGTACCGCCCGCGCTACCCTGGAGCGAGCCTGCCAGGCGGACGCCACCCTGGCGCAATGGCTCGCCGGAGCGGACTTCTCCCTGCGCTCCCGGGCCTGGAACGACAAGCAGGTGGGCGCCCACCACGCCCTGGCCCCCACCGGCAAGCCGGCGGAGCTCTCGCGTCTGGAGAAGGCCGAGGCCGACGTCTTTCGACTGATCGCCCGCAACGTCCTGGCCCAGTTCTACCCGCCGCTTGCCACCCGCGAGGTAAAGGCCGAATTCCTGATCCTGGGGGAACGCTTCCGGGCCCGGGGCCAGACCATTCTCCAGCCCGGCTGGAAGCCGCTGTTCACCACCCGCGACGAGGCGCCCCCGCTGCCGCCCCTGGCCGAGGGCGAGCGCTGCCGGGTCGAGCAGGCAGGGGTGGAAGATCGCGAGACCCGCCCCCCAGAGCCCTTTACCGACGCTAGCCTGATCAAGGCGATGATGAACATCGCCCGCTACGTGGACGACTCCGCGGTGCGGCGTACCCTGCGCGAATCCGACGGCTTGGGCACCGAGGCCACCCGGGCCGGGATCATCGAAACGCTGCTGCAGCGCGGCTACCTGGTCAGGCAGGGCAAGGCGCTGCGCGCCACGCGGCTTGGCAGCGCACTGATCGCCTCGCTGCCGGAGGCGGCGACGCGACCCGAGCGCACCGCCCTGTGGGAGCAGCGGCTGGCCGCCATCGCCGAGCAGGGCGACGACCCGAGCGCCTTCGTGGCGGGGCTGATCGAGGACCTACGCGGCCTGCTCGGCGGCGCCGACGCCGAGGGGCTGCGCCGCGCGCTCGCCAGCGCGCAGGGCGAGGAGGCTTCCACCCCGACCCGGCGCCGCACAAGCGCCCCTCGCCGGCGAAGCACCTCGGGAAAGGGCCAGTCGCGGCGCCGCGCCTCCCGCAAGCGGGGCCCCGCATGACCCGGCGGGACAGCCACTGGATCGTCGGCCCCGGCGCCCTGGGTCGCCTGATCGGCCTGCGCCTCGCCGAGCTCGCGCCGGTGACCCTGATCGGGCGCCGGGCGCTGCCCGCCGAGCAGACCCTGGTCACCCCCGGCGGCGAGCCCCTCGTTTCCCATGTGGCCGTCGCCTGTCTCGATGCCCTGCCTGACGACGCCCCCGGGGTCGTCCATCTGACCACCAAGGCCTACGCCGCCGAGGCGGCCTACGGCGCCATCGTCCACCGGCTGCCCGCCAGTACGGCGCTGGTGCTGTGGCAGAACGGTTTCGGCTGCCAGCCGCGCCTCACCGCCCGCCATTCAGGCCCGGTGCTCTGCGCTACCACCACCGAAGGCGCCTATGTCGAGAGCGACGACCGGGTGGTGCATGCCGGCCGCGGCGAGACCCTGCTGGGCGCCCTGGACGGCGGCCACACCGCGCTGGCCGTCGCCCTCGCCGACACCCTGAACGCCGCCGGCCTCGAGGCGCGCGCGGTCACCGATATCCGTCACCGGCTATGGCAGAAGCTGGCCGTCAACGCGGCCATCAACCCGCTGGTCGCGCGCTTTCGCATCCGCAACGGCCAGCTGCGCGACCGCCCCTTCCGCCCGCTGGTCGACGCCGTCATCGATGAAGTAGCAGCGATCCTGGCCGCCGAAGGGATTCCCGCCCCCGAGGAGGGCTGGCATGCTCGGGTCTGGCGGGTCGTGGCGGGCACCGCCGGCAACCGCGCTTCCATGCTGCAGGACGTGCTCGCCGGTCGCCCCACCGAGCGGGAGGCCATTCTCGGCCCCCTGGAGGAGGCCGCCCGGCGCCATGGTCTGGCGGCGCCCCGCCTGGCCGAACTCGACGACTGGCTCGCGGCAGCCCGATGATATATTAGCGCCTGGCGTAACTTCAGCCGGGTTGTTATGCTAGATGGGTATTTGGCAGGCCAAGCGACCGTTCGCTGCCCGCCGTTTCTCGAGGTCAGGTAAGATGAAACCGGGAACCCATGCCGCTGCCGCACTGGCAGTGACTCTATCGCTAGGTGCACCGAATGCGCTGGCCAGCGACGACGTCATGAGCCTGGCAGATACGCTGGCACAGCCGGGAGAACTCGATGCCCCCGCCTATGCCGGTGACAGCCCGGAGCTACTACCGCTAGACAACGGCGTGCTGCTGCAGGGCAACAGCGTCAGCACCCTCGACGGCTTCACCTCGGGCTTTCGCGTGGTGGCCGGTTACCGGCCCCTGACCCTGCCGCGACTCGATCTGGGCGCCGAGATCACCTATCGGACCAGCGACGAGGTACCAAGCGCCTACGCCGGCGAGAACCTACTCCTCAACACCACCAGCCTCGGCGGCAGCCTGATCGCCGGGGTGCGCCTCGGCCAGTTCGGTCTCTATGCCAAGACCGGCTACGCGGACTGGGCCGGCGACCCGGTGAACCATGGCCATGGCGACGGCCGCCAGATGGCAACGGCCGGCACCTCCCGTATCCAGGGATTCGGCGCCAGGCTGCAGCTCAACCGGGCGATCAGCCGCCTGGAGTTCGAGGAGATCGATGCGCCCAGCATGGCGCACCTCAATCAGATCACCGCGTCGGTGCACTTTCCATTCTAGGTTCTAGGTTCGAGGTTCGAGGTTCTAGGTTCGAGGTTCGAGGTTCGAGGTTCGAGGTTCGAGGTTCGAGGTTCGAGGTTCGAGGTTCGAGGTTCGAGGTTCGAGGTTCGAGGTTCGAGCAGGATTGTGCCCTGCCAGCGCCATGACACCAATATCGTTTTCCTCGCGCCTTGCCCCTCGCTCCTCCCGGTCGAAGCCCGGGCCTACCCCGTATTTCGCAGGCCGGCGGCGATCCCCGCCATGGTGACCATCAGGGCGCGAGTGAGTTCGCCGCTGATGGCGCCGTCGGCATCCCGGTTGCGCTGCAGCAGCTCCGCCTGCAGGCCGTGTAGCGGGTCGATGTAGGGATTGCGTACCTCGATCGCCTGGCGGATCAGGGGCATCTGCTCCAGCAGCTGCTGCTGGTCGAGAATCGCCAGCAGCATCGACTGCAGGCGACCACAGCGCTCGCGCAGCTCCTCGCCCAGCGCCTTCAGAGCCGGTTCATCCACCAGCCGCCGCTCGTAATAGGTGGCGATGCCCACGTCGGCCTTGGCCAGCAGCATCTCGAGCATGTCCAGATAGGTACCGAAGAAGGGCCACTGCTCACGCATCTCTTGCAGGGTTTCAAGCCCCCCCTCCTCTTCGATGCGCGCGGCAAAGGCCTCGCCACTGCCCAGCCAGGCCGGCAACATGAGGCGGATCTGGGTCCAGGCGAAGATCCAGGGAATCGCCCGGAGGGTCTCAACGCCGCCGTCCTGACGCCGCTTGGTGGGCCGCGAGCCCAGCGGCAGGCGTCCAAGCGCGCCTTCCGGGGTCACCGCCCGGAAATAGGGTACAAAATCGGGATTCTCGCGGACTACGCTGACGTAGCCGCGATGGGCGATCTCGGCCAGGCGATCCATCTCTTCTCGCCAGTGCGGCTGCGGTGACGGCGGTGGCAGCAGCGTCGCCTCGAGCACCGCACAGGCGTAGATCTCCATGGAGCGCAAGGCGATATCGGGCTGGCCGAACTTGAAGCGAATCATCTCCCCCTGCTCGGTCACCCGCAGGCTGCCGTTCACCGACCCGGGGGGCTGGGAGAGGATGGCCGCATGGGCCGGCCCGCCGCCGCGACCGACCGCCCCGCCGCGGCCGTGAAACAGGGTGAGGTCGACGCCGCGCAGCTGACACACCTCCACCAGCCGCTCCTGGGCGCGGTACTGGGCCCAGGCGGCCGCCAGCTGGCCGGCGTCCTTGGCCGAGTCGGAGTAGCCGATCATCACCTCCTGACTGTCGCCGGCCAGGGCGCGGTAGCCCGGCAGCGCCAGCAGACGGTCAATGACGTCGCCGGCCCGGTTGAGGTCGTCCAGGGTCTCGAACAGCGGCGCGATGGGCAGCGTCACCGCCCCGCCGACCTCCTTCATCAGCAGCGCCACGGTAAGGACATCGGAGGGCTGGGCCGCCATGGAGATGACGTAGGTGCCCAGCGCTTCGGGCTGCTCGCTGGCGATCACCCGGAAGGTATCCAGCACCTCGCGGGTCTCGGCGGAACACTCCCAGCGACGCGGGATCAAGGGACGCCGCGACTCCAGCTCGGCGAGCAGGAAGGCCTGGCGCTGCGCCTCGCTCCAGTCGCGGTAGTGGCCGAGCTCCAGCGCCCCGGTGAGCTCCTCCATGACCAGCGCATGACGGCTCGCCTCCTGGCGAATGTCGAGTTTGGTCAGGGTCACGCCGAACACCGCCACCCGGCGCAGCGTATCCAGCAGGGCCCCGTTGGCGATGGTATCCAGCCCCACGTCGCACAGCGAGCGGTAGCAGGCCAGCAGCGGCGCATAGAGCTGGTCGCGGGTCTCGATGATCGGCCCGCCCTCGAAGCTCTTGCCGTCGAGCTCCGCCTTGGCCCAGTCGCGGGTCGCCTCCACCCGCGTGGCCAGCCGCCGCAGCAGCTCGCGATAGGGTTCGGCGACGTCGCCTACCTCGGCACGCAGCGCGCTGTTGGCCTTCCACATGGAGAGCTCGGCCTTGAGCTGGTCCAGATCGCGGGAGTAGAGATCCGCGGCCATCCAGCGACCCAGCAGCAGCACCTCCCGGGTCACCCGGGAAGTGACGTTGGGGTTGCCGTCACGGTCGCCGCCCATCCAGGAGGCGAAGACCAGCGGGGCGGCATCCAGCGGCAGCCGCTCGCCGGCGGTCTCCAGCAGCAGGCTGTCCAGGTCGCGATGGAAGTCGGGTACCGCCTGCCACAGGGAGTTCTCGATCACCGCGAAGCCCCACTTGGCCTCGTCCACCGGGGTGGGACGCTCGTGGCGAATCTCGTCAGTGTGCCAGGCCTGGCTGATCAGCTCCTCCAGGCGGCCACGCGCGCGGCTGGCCCGCTCGGGATAGTCGGCGGAGGACTCGATGGTCGAGAGGCAATCGTCAATGGCGTCGTACTTCTGGATCAGGGTACGGCGTATGACCTCGGTGGGATGCGCGGTCAGCACCAGCTCGACGCGCATGCTGGCCAGGCTCTCCACCAGCTTGCGCGGCGCATGGCCGGAGTCCCGGGCGCGCGCCAGCAGCTCACCCAGCATGGGCTGGCTGCCGGGGCGATAGTCCTCCACCCGACGAAAACGTGCCCGGTAGTGCTGCTCGGCGATGTTGGCCAGGTTGAGAAACTGGTTGAAGGCGCGGGTCACCGGCAGCAGCTCCCGGTCAGGCAGCTTGCGCAGGAAGTCGATCAGCTCTCGGCTGCTCTGCACATCCCCTTGACGCCCCTGCTTGGCCAGCCCGCGGATCGTCTCGATCCGGTCGACGAACCCCTGGCCAAGATCATCGGCGATGGTACGCCCCAGGCTATCACCCAGAATACGAACGTTGTCACGCAGGGATTCATGCAGATCGTGGCTCATGGCCGGCGTCCTCCTTGGGGCGGTTCGGGGTGGGGTGGTTCATCATGCTTGGCCTGCTGCCAGTAGCGCTCCATGGTGGCAAGGCCCGCGTCCTGAGGCCGCAGCCCCTGCTCACTCAGCGACCGCTCGACGTAGCGAAAGCGGCGCTCGAACTTGGCATTGGTCCCCCGCAGACACTGTTCGGGGTCGGCCTTGAGGGTGCGCGCGAGGTTGGTCACGGCAAACAGCAGATCGCCGACCTCGGCGGCGGCATGGTCACGGTCGCCCAGGGCCAGCGCCTGCTCCACTTCGTCGAGCTCCTCGCGGATCTTGGCCACCACTCCACGGACGTCGGGCCAGTCGAAGCCGACTCGGGCCGCGCGCTTGGAGAGCTTGGCGGCACGCGACAGCGCGGGCAGGGTGCGGGGCACATCGTCAAGAGCAGAGGGCGCCGACGCACCGTCGCCCCGCTCGGCTCGCTCGGCGGCCTTCAGCGACTCCCAGCGGCTGTTGACCTTGCGCGCCTCGATCTCGGCCGCGCTAACCCCGACGGGCCGGCGCGAGGCCAGGGTACCGTCGGGAAAGACGTGAGGGTGGCGACGCAGCATCTTGGCGGTCAGCGCATGGACCACGTCATGGAAATCGAAGCGTCGCTCTTCGGCCCCGAACTGGCTGTAGTAGACCACCTGGAAGAGCAAGTCGCCAAGCTCTCCCGGCAACTCGTCGAAGGCGCGCCGCTCGATGGCATCGGCCACTTCATAGGCCTCTTCCAGGGTGTGGGGGACGATGGAGTCCCAGTCCTGTTTGATGTCCCAGGGGCAGCCATCACGCGGGTCGCGCAGCACCGCCATCAGGGTCAGCAGGTCATCGATGTCGTAGCGCAACTCGCTCATGACGGCTTCCCCTTGCGCTTTCCCTTGCCACCCTTGACACCACTGCGCAGGCGCTTGACGTCGATCACATTGGAGAGCTGCTGGATCCGCGAGAACAGCCGGCCCAGGGTTTCCAAGCCATCGACTTCCACGGTGATGCGCATGCGAGCGATGCCGTCGCGGGTGTCGGTCAGGGTGTTGACCGACAGCACGTTGACCTTGTCATGGCTGAGCACGCTGGTCACGTCGCGCAGCAGCCCCGAGCGATCCCACGCCTGGATCTCGATATCCACGGGATACTGGGTGCGGGCCCGCTCGCCCCACTCCACCTCGATCACCCGCTGCGGCTCGTCGAGGCGCAGCTGCAGGATATTGGGGCAGTCCTGGCGGTGCACCGTGACCCCGCGCCCCTGGGTGATGAAGCCGACGATCGGCTCGCCGGGCACCGGGTGGCAGCAGTTGGCCATGCTGGTCTTGAGGTTGCCCACCCCGAGCACGGTGATGTCGGAGCCGCCGCCCTTGGCGGCGTCGCGGCGCGGCTTGGCCAGCAGCCGGTCGAGCTGCTCCTGATCGTCGGTCTCGCCGAACAGCTGCTGGGCCTGGTGCAGCACCTGGCCGATGCGCAGATCGCCGGCCCCCAGCGCCGCGTACATGTCGTCGGGGCTGACGTAGTTGACCTTGTTGGCCAGCGTCTCCAGGTCCATGTCCTCGATGTCCAGGCGCTTCATTTCTCGTTCGAACAGCGCCTTGCCCTCTTCGAGGTTCTGGCTGCGGGCCTGATGCTTGAACCAGGCCTGGATCTTGGCTCGGGCCCGGGAGGTACACACATAGCCGAGGCTGGGGTTGAGCCAGTCGCGGCTCGGCCCGCCCTTGCTGGCGGTGAGAATCTCCACCTGCTGGCCGGTCTTGAGCTTGTAGGTGAGCGGCACGATGCGGCCGTCGACCTTGGCCCCGCGGCAACGGTGACCCACCTCGGTGTGCACCCGGTAGGCGAAATCGATGGGCGTGGCGACGCGCGGCATGTCGATCACATGACCGTCGGGGGTGAACACGTAGATGCGGTCGGGCGCCACGTCGCTGGAGAGCCCCTCGCGCAGGTTGCCGAAGTCGCCGACCTCCTCCTGCCACTCCAGCACCTGACGCAGCCAGGCGATCTTGTCCTCGTAACTGGTGCTCTTGGCCTTGGTATCGTGCCCCTTGTAGCGCCAGTGGGCGCAGACGCCCAGTTCGGCCTCGTCGTGCATGGCGAAGGTGCGAATCTGAATCTCCAGCACCTTGTTCTCGGGGCCCAGCACGGCGGTGTGCAGCGACTGGTAGCCGTTCTTCTTGGGATTAGCGATATAGTCGTCGAACTCATTGGGAACGTGGTGCCAGCGCGAGTGCACGAGCCCCAGCACGGTGTAGCAGTCCGCCACCTCAGGCACCAGGATACGCACCGCGCGCACGTCGTTGACCTGGGAGAAGTCGATGCGCTTGCGCTTCATCTTTCGCCAGATGGAATAGATATGCTTGGCGCGACCGTTGACGTCGTAGGGGCTGATGCCCTGGGCGTCCAGCAGCCCCTTGAGGGTCTCGACCACCTCGTGGATATAGCGGTCGCGGTCCAGGCGCTTCTCGGCCAGCTGGCGCGCAATGGTCTTGTACTCATCTTCGTGGAGGTAGCGGAAGGAGAGATCCTCCAGCTCCCACTTGAGCTGGCCGATGCCCAGCCGATGGGCCAGCGGTGCATAAATGTCGAAGACCTCCCGAGCCACCTGCAGACACTTCTCGCGAGGAGCATCCCGCACCTGCCGCAGCGCGCAGGTTCGCTCGGCGATCTTGATCAGGGCCACCCGCACATCGTCGATCATGTTGACCAGCATCTTGCGCAGATTGTCCTGCTGGTCGTGCTGCACCATGCCCTGGCTGGGTGTCTGGAGATTGCTGATGGCGGCCATCTGCAGCACCCCGTCGATCAGCCCCGCCACCTCAGAACCGACGTGCTTTTCGATGGCCGGCAGCGACATGAGCCCCTCGCGCACGGCGCGATAGAGCACCGCCGCCTCCAGCGCCGACTGGTCCAGCTTGAGCTCGCCGAGGATATCGGCCATCTCGAGCCCCATGCGAAAACTGGAGCCCGCCGGCAGCCAGGCTTTGTGGGAGCGTGGCGACTCCTCTGCCAGACGCTTGGCCAGCTCGCAGGTGCGACGCATCGCGTCGGGGTCGCGCAGCTTGACGTCCTCCTGCAGGCGCTCGAGCCAATGTTCGATATCGACGTCACCGTCACGGGTCAACGGCTGATCGTCACGCACTTTCACCATCTCGCTACACTCCTTGCGATGGTGGCCGCTATTCGTAGTGCTCGAACAGCAGCACGGATTCCAGATGCGAGGTGTGCACGAAGAGATCGGCCACCGCCGCTTGGCTGATGCGGTAACCGCCATGCACAAGGCGTGCCGCATCCCGCGCCAGGGTGGCGGGGTCGCAGGCCACATAGGCGACCCGAGGCACCGGATGCGCCACCAGGGCGCGACAGGCGGCGTCTGCACCATCCCGGGGCGGGTCCAGCACCACTGCCCCGGGGCGAAGCGCCTCGAGCCGGTCCGCCACGGCGGCCGGGTCGTTGAGGTCGGCCTGGCTCGCATTGACCGCCAGGCCATTGGCCCGGGCATTCTCGGCCAGCCGCGCGACCATCGCCGGGCTTCCCTCCACGGCGCTCACCTGAGCGCCCTCGGCCGCCAGCGGCAGACTGAAATTGCCCACCCCGGCGTAGAGATCCAGCACGGCGCTCCCGTCGAGCGGCGCCAGCCACTCGCGCAGCGTCGCGACCAGGCGACGGTTGACGGCCTCATTGACCTGCAGGAAATCCCCCGGGGCAAAGCCCAGGCGCAGCTCGCCACCGGCCCCAGGCAATCGATAGGCCAGGCTCGGCGGCGCCGTCAGCCATTCGAACACGGGTGTCTCGCGCCCCAGCCAGCGCCCCACGGCCACTCCCTGGGCGGCAGCGAACGCCTGCCAGCGCTGGCAGTCGGTGCCATTCTCGCGCAGCTGGCGCACGATCACCGCCGTGGCGTCATCGCCGGCCACCAGCTCCAGGTGCCCCACCCACCGGGGGGCCTCCAGGGTGGCCAGCAGCGCGCGCAGCGGCGCCAGCAGGGTGGCCAGGGCGGGCACCAGCACGGTGCAGGTGTCCAGATCCACCAGCCGGGTGGCGTGGCGGGCCCGAAACCCCAGGTGCACGCCGCCCTCGGCGTCCACCTTGACGCCTAGCCGGGCGCGGCGCCGGTAGGCGCTCTCCGGCTCGGCCAGCAGGGTCGGGGGCGCTGGCTGCGCGATGCCCTCCCGGGCCAGCAGCTCCTCCAGCACCGACCGTTTGTGGGCACGCTGCGCCTCAAGGGACAGATGCTGAAGGTCGCAGCCGCCACACTGGCCATAGTGGGGACAGGGCGGCACGGCACGCTCGGGAGACGCCGCCACCAGGGTGCGCACGTGGGCCTCGTCGAAGCGTTGACGGGTGCGATGCACCGCCACCTCGACGCGCTCACCGGGCAGCGCCCCCTCGACGAACAGCGTCTTGCCGCTGGCGGCACGGGCCACGCCGCGGCCGTCATGGGCCAGGCGCTCTATGGTCACCGCCTGATCGGCATCGGGGCGGGGCCGGCGTGCAGTCTCTCGCGCCCCCTGCAGGCCGGACACGCCGGAGCGCTTGCGCGGCGGGCGGCGCTTGCCGAGCATCGCCACCTCAGGCCTCCTGTGCGAAAAGGCCGGTGGAGAGGTAGCGGTCGCCACGGTCGCAGACGATGAATACGATCACCGCGTTCTCCACCGCCTCGGCCACGCGCAGCGCACCGGCCAGGGCGCCGCCGGATGAGACACCGGCCAGGATGCCCTCCTCCCGGGCCAGGCGCCGCATGTGCACCTCGGCCTCGTGCTGGCCGATATCGAGCACGCGATCGACCCGCGAGGCGTCGAAGATGCTGGGCAGGTACTCCTCGGGCCAGCGACGAATCCCGGCAATGCTGGCGCCGTCCTCGGGCTGCAGGCCAACGATCTGCACCTCGGGGTTGCGCTCCTTGAGGTAGCGCGACACCCCCATGATGGTGCCGGTGGTACCCATGGAGCTGACGAAATGGGTGATGCTGCCGGCGGTCTGCTCCCACAGTTCGGGGCCGGTCCCCTGATAGTGGGCCAGGGGGTTGTCGGGATTGGCAAACTGATTGAGTGGCTTACCGTCGCCCCGGGCAATCATCGCCTCGGCCAGGTCGCGGGCCTCCTCCATGCCGCCGGCCTTGCTCACGCTGATCAGCTCGGCACCGAAGGCGGCCATGGCCTGCTTGCGCTCGCTCGACGCGCTCTCGGGCATGATCAGCACCATGCGATAGCCCTTGATGGCGGCCGCCATGGCCAGGGCGATCCCGGTGTTACCCGAGGTCGCCTCGACCAGGGTGTCGCCCGGGGCGATGTCGCCCCGACGCTCGGCCTGCTCGAGCATGGAGAGCGCCGGGCGATCCTTGACCGACCCCGCCGGGTTGTTGCCCTCCAGCTTGGCCAGCAGGGTATTGTTGCGGCCCGCCGCAATACGCTTGAGGCGCACCAGCGGCGTGTTGCCGATGATTTCCTCGAGGGTGGGGAAATGCATGTAACCTTCCTTATGGAAACGCCTTTTCATCATTATATCCGGCGCGCCATCCACTGGACAGGCATCCCGCCCGCCTGTGGCATACTGGAGCGCGAATCACCGTGCCAAGGATGCCCCGATGTCGCTCGGAAACCGTTTGACGCTATGGATACTCTGCCTGCCGCTAGCCCTGATGGCGGTAGCCGTGCTGGTGCTTCATCAGGATACCGAGTGGCGCAAGTCGGCCCTGAAGGAGCGCCTGACCCTGGCTGCCGAGCTGCAGGCCCCTGGGCTCGGCGTGGCGCTGGGCGAACAGGACACCCAGCGCCTGGACGCGCTGGCCCGGCAGCTGCTGTCCATCGAGGAAGCCCGCGGGATCGGGCTCTACGAAGGCGATGGGGTCCCCCTGCTTGAGCTGGGACGCAACGACACGTCCGCAGCCGCAGCGCCTCCCGACGCGACACGTCTGGACGATGGCAACGACCGATGGCGGCTGCTGGTGCCGCTGCCCGACGCCGAGCAGCAGACGGGCGCCTCGCCAGCGGCCTGGCTGGAGATCGATATCGACACCCGCTCCCTGACCCTGGACCACTATCGGCGACTGGCGAGCACCGGCCTGATCCTGCTGGTACTGGGGCTCGGCCTGTTCGTGCTGGGCTCGCTGTTGGGGCGGCGACTGGACAGCAGCCTGAGGGACGCCGGCAGCGCCCTGCGCTGCCTGAGGCGTGGCGACTCCCATGTTCGACTCAACGAGCAGGGACCCGCCGAGCTCAGTCAACTGGCGGCGCAGGTCAATGCCCTGGGCGATGAACTCCAGCACTCCCGGGACAACATGCAGCGCCAGATTGAGCAGACCACGGCCGACCTGCAGGAGTCGATGGAGACCATCGAGATCAAGAACATCGAGCTCGACCTGGCGCATCGCCGGGCGCTCGAGGCCAGCCGCATCAAGTCGGAGTTCCTGGCCAGCATGAGCCACGAGATTCGCACCCCCCTCAACGGCATCGTCGGCTTCTGTCGCCTGCTCGGCCGTTCGCGCCTGGACCCCCGCCAGCGAGAGTGGCTCGACCAGGTCCAGGTGGCCTGCGACAACCTGCTGGCGCTGGTCAACGATGTCCTGGATTTCTCGCGCATCGAGGCCGGCCGACTCGAGCTGGACCGCACCGAGCTCGACATGGTGACTCTGGTCGACGAGGCGCTCGGCCTACAGGCGCCGCTGGCGCACCAGAAGGACCTGCAGCTGCTGGGTCTGGTCTACGATGACGTTCCGACCTCGTTGCGCGGCGACCCCCTGCGCATTCGCCAGGTGCTGACCAATCTGGTTCACAACGCGCTGAAGTTCACCGACCGGGGCGAGGTGATCGTGCGGGTCATGGTCGAGGAGTCGGCCGAGCCGGGCCAGGTAGCGCTACGCATAGGCGTCAGCGACACCGGTATCGGCCTGTCGCAGCAGGAGCAGCTCGAGCTGTTCCAGGCCTTTCGCCAGGCGGCCCCCAGCCACCCTCGCCACTACGGCGGCTCGGGACTGGGGCTGGCCATCAGCCGTCAGCTGGTAGAACAGATGGGGGGCGAGATCAGTGTGGAGAGCGAGCCCGGCCGCGGGTCGACCTTCGCCTTCACCCTGCCGCTGGAGTGCAGCGAGCGACAGGCGCCCCCTGCTGAGCGGAGCCTCGACGGCGCTTGCATTGCCCTGCATGAGCCCCACGCCCCCACCCGCCATGCGCTTCGCCACCTGCTCGGCAGCTGGGGCGCCCGGGTGGTCGAGTCCGACACTCCCCTGGCCGCGGTGCCGGACGCCACCCTGATGATCGCCGCACTGCCCACCAGGGCGACCAGCCGACAGCTCGATGAGTGGCAGGGCCGGCTGGAAGCCGCCTCCTGCCCGGTGCTGCTGCTGGCCAATGCCAGCCCGCTGGAGCTGCCCGATCTGGCGCTGCCCGAGGGAGGCGAGATCCTCTGCAAGCCGCTGCCACGCCAAACCCTGGCCGATGCGCTGCGACGCCATAGTACCGCGCGACTCACCGCGGACGGCGAGCGCCGCCAGTCACGTCTGCTGGTGGTGGACGACAATGCCAGCAATCGCCGCCTGCTCGGCGAACTGCTCAAGCGCCCGGGGCTGATCGTCGAGCAAGCCGCCAGCGGCGAGGAGGCCCTGGCGCTGGCCGAAAGCCGCCTCTTCGACCTGGTGCTGATGGACATTCGCATGCCGGGCATCGACGGCGTGGAGACCACCCGCGCCCTGCGCAGGCTCGACGCCGGCTGGGCAAAGTGTCCAGTGATTGCGGTGACCGCCCATGCCCTGGAGGAGGACCGCCGCCAGCTGCTGGAGGCCGGCCTCCAGGGCATTCTGCTCAAGCCGGTGGATGCCAACGAGCTCGAAGGGGTACTGCGCCGCTACCTGGGCGGGGCCGCCGCCCCACCTGCTGCCGAACCCCGCTCGTCGGCGACACAGGCTCATTCTGCCAGCGGCGAACTGGCCACCGTAGACCTGGCCCTGGGGACACGGCTGGCCAATGGCAGCGAGTCCCTGGCGCGCGAGCTGCTCGACGAGCTGGCCAAATCGCTGCCGGCGACCGAGGCAGCGCTGCGTGCCGCCCTGACGGCACACGATGAGGAGGGGCTGTTGGATGCGGTACACGCCCTCAACGGGGCCTGCCGCTACTGCGGGGCGCCCGAGCTGGCGCTGGTGGCCGAGACCCTGGAGACGCGGCTGCGCTCGCGGGGCATGACCGAGATAGCCGCGCTGATGGACGAGCTGCTGCAGGCCATGGCGCGCCTCCAGGCCTGGCACGCCGCTCAGCCTTCGAGCACCACCATGGCCAGCGCCACCTCGGCCTCGTCGGAAAGCGACAGATGAATGGCCTTGACCCCGGCGGCATTGGCCAGCTCACGCGCCTTGCCACCCAGCACCAGCGAAGGGCGGCCCAGGGCGTCGTTGACCACCTGGATCTCGGTCCAGCGCATGCCGCGCCTTAGCCCCACGCCAAGCGCCTTGACGAAGGCCTCCTTGGCGGCGAACCGCTTGGCCAGGTAGGCCCCGGGGGAGACGTGATCGGCCAGCCGCTCGCGCTCCGCTTCGCCGAGCAAGCGCTCGGCGAAGCGGTCGCCGTGGCGGGCAACCGCCGTATCGAAGCGGGCTATCTGGGCAACGTCGGTGCCGATGCCGATGATCATCAGGGTCAGTCGTGGTCTTCGTGGTGGTGGTCATGCTCCTCGAGCGCGGCCAGAAACCCGGCCTCCTGGCCGGCGATGATCAGCCGCTTCATCTCGGCCACCGCCTCCTTGAGCCCCACGAACAGCGCCCGTGCGATGATGGCATGACCGATATTGAGCTCATGGAGCCCGGGAATGGCGGCGATCGCCTCGACGTTATGGTAGTGCAACCCGTGGCCGGCATTGACGGTCAGCCCCAGCTCCAGGGCCATTTCCGCCGCTGCGCTGAGCCTGGCGTGCTCTTTCCGAGCGGTATCGCCGAGGTGCTCGGCATACCCCCCGGTATGCAGCTCGATCACGGGCGCCCCGGCCTTCGCCGCGGCCTCGATCTGAGCCGGTTCCGGATCGATGAACAGCGACACCTCGCAGCCCGCCGCAGCGAGGCGCGAGCAGGCAGCGGCGATGGCGTCGAAGCCGCCGACCACATCCAGGCCGCCCTCGGTGGTGAGCTCCTCACGCTTCTCCGGCACCAGGCAGACGTGGGCGGGACGCACCTGCTCGGCCAGCGCCAGCATCTCCTCGGTGACTGCCATCTCCAGGTTCATGCGGGTGTTGAGCACCTCGGCTAGCAGGCGGACGTCGCGCTCCTGGATATGCCGGCGATCTTCACGCAAGTGCACGGTGATGCCGTCGGCGCCGGCCTCTTCGGCCAGCAGCGCCGCCTGAACGGGGTCGGGATAGCGGGTACCGCGGGCTTGGCGCAGGGTGGCGATATGGTCGATATTGACGCCGAGCAGGATACGGGGGGGGTGCATGGGAGCTCCTTCGGTAAGCCGTAAGCCATAAGCTGTAAGATGGAGTAGCATCTTATAGCCTACAGCCTACAGCTTACAGCTCCCGGACGGAGTCCGGGCGGGCCCGCCGTCGCTCGGCAAGCTGGCGCATCAGCTCTCGCGATCGCAGCGGCCGGGCGCCCAGCAGCGGCGCCAGGGCGGCGCGGGTCACCGCCTTGGCCGGACCGGCGAGGCCGGGCAGGCCCCAGTCGCCGCCGGCCAGCAGCCGTAGGGTACGACCGTCGATGCCCGGCTCCGCCGGGACGAAGGCGCGCGAGGCGGCATCGAAGCGGTAGCGGCGCTGAGGGTCGAGCGCTCGCCCATCGGGCTCGGTGAAGCGCGGCTCGGCATCCAGGGCCTCGAGCAGCGTCACTTCCAGCCGCCGCAGCGCCGCCGCCCGACCCTCGGGGCGCGGCAGCGCCTCCAGCAGCGCCGTGTAGAAGGCAAACACCTCGGGCACCGGCAGCTCCACCGGCAGGGTGCGCGCCAGCAGCTCGTTGGCATAGAGTCCGCACAGCAGGCCTTCGCCGGCCAGCAGCGCCGCCGCGCCGCGGCTCTCCATCAAACGCAGGCGCTTGAGCTCGCCCTCCCCTGTCCAGGTCAGGTGAAGGGGCGCGAAAGGCTGCAGTCGTCCCCGGGAGCGCGAACCGGGACGCTGCACCCCCTGCGCCACCGCCCGCACCCGGCCGTAGTGCAGCGTCAGTAGCTCCACCAGGGCGCTGGTTTCACGGTAGGGCCGCTTGTGCAGCAGGAAAGCGGGCTGGGGAGTCATGGGCGAAGAGGTTCGAGGGTCGAGGGTCGAGGGTCGAGGGTCGAGGGTCGAGGGGCAGGGTTGTCCCCTCGGGGTCACTCAGTCGTGGTCATAACCGAGGCTTTTCAGGGCGCGCTCGTCGTCGGACCAGCCCCGCTTGACCTTGACCCACAGGTTGAGCATGACCTTGGCCTCGAAGGCGCGCTCCATCTCCAGGCGCGCCTCGCGACCGATGTTTTTGATCCGCTCGCCCTTGTCGCCGATCAGAATCTTCTTCTGGCCCTGGCGCTCCACCAGGATGCGGGCGCTGATATGCACCACCCTGCCCTCGTCACGAAACTCCTCGATCTCCACCGTCACCTGATAGGGCAGCTCATCGCCAAGCTGGCGCATGATCTTCTCTCGCACCAGTTCGGCGGCCAGAAAGCGCTGGCTCTTGTTGGTGACCTGGTCTTCCGGATAGAAGTGAAGGCTCTCCGGCAGGTGTTTCGCCACCTCCTGCTCCAGCTCCGGCACATTGGTGCCGTGCTTGGCCGAAATCGGAATGATCGCCTCGAAGTCGCGGCGCGCGCCGACCTCGGCCAGCCAGGGGAGCAGGCTGGCCTTGTCCTGCAGGCGGTCGACCTTGTTGACCGCCAGGATCACCGGCGCCTTCACGTGTTCGAGTCGTTGAAGCACGACCTGGTCCTCATCGCTCCAGCGGGTGCGGTCGATGATGAAGACCACGCAGTCCACGTCGCGCAGGGCCTGGGTCGCCGCCTGGTTCATGAAGCGGTTGATCGCCTTGCTGCGATCCTTGGCCATGATATGGATGCCGGGGGTGTCGACATAGATGAACTGCGCCTCCCCTTCGGTCTTGATCCCCATGACCTGATGGCGAGTGGTCTGGGGGCGCCGCGAGGTGATCGAGATCTTCTGGCCGAGGATGCGATTCATCAGGGTCGACTTGCCCACGTTGGGGCGGCCGACGATTGCCACGAAGCCACAGGTCTGAGTCATGAGTTGCGCCTCTCCCGGGGTTCGAGCTGGGCCAGGGCCGTTTCGGCGGCCTGCTGCTCGGCATGGCGACGGCTGGAACCGGTCCCCAGGGTGTGGGCTTCGAGCAGCTCCACGTGGCACTCCACGGTGAAGGTCTGGTCGTGGGCTTCGCCCTCCACCGAGACCACCTCATAGCGGGGCAGCGGCACTTGTCGCGACTGCAAAAACTCCTGGAGACGGGTCTTGGGATCCTTCTGAGTGTCTTGGAGATCGATCGCTTCCAGCCGCTCGGCGTACCAGGCCAGCACACGGGCACGGGCGGTCTCCATGCCGGCATCCAGATAGATGGCGCCGATCACCGCTTCGACGGCATCCGCCAGGATCGATTCTCGCCGGTGGCCACCGCTCTTCATCTCGCCGGAGCCCAGCCGCAGGCACTCGCCGAAGGCCATCTCGCGGGCCAGCTCGGCCAGCGTCTGGCCGCGCACCAGCCGTGCGCGAAGCCGCGACAGCTGGCCCTCCCGAGCCTCGGGAAAGCGCTGGTAGAGCGCCTCGGCGATCACGAAGTTGACGATCGAGTCGCCGAGAAACTCGAGTCGTTCGTTATTCTGCCCGCCATAGCTGCGGTGGGTCATGGCCAGCTCCAGCAGCACGATATCGCCGAACGAGTGGCCAATGCGACGGCTGAAGGCGTCGAGAATGCGGGCGTTGGAAGAGTTGCTCACGAAGCTCCTGCTTGTTGTCTAGCGGCAATAATGGGGTTTGGCGGCGGCCCGCAGAGCGGACGGCCCGCGGCGAGGGCATGATCGCCCCCGCTCACCGGCGCCTCGAGGCGGCCCCGGCTCAGTGGATACGGCGCACGTTGGAAAAGCTCGGCAGACCACCGTCCCACTGCATCCATACGGCGAAGGCACGGCCGACGATATTCTCCTCCGGGACGAAGCCCCAGTAGCGGCTATCGTTGGAGTGGTCACGGTTGTCCCCCATGGTGAAGTAGTGGCCTTCCGGCACCACCAGCTCGCGCACCCGGGGGCCAGGGTCTCGGGGATTATTGTAGATACGGTGGCTGATCGTGCCCAGCTGCTCCTCCAGCAGCAGCTCGCCCGGCGCCTGGGCAGGACTGTTCTCCAACAGCTGCTTGGGCACCGGCTCGCCGTTGACGTAGAGCTGTTTGTCTTCGTAGCTCAGGGTATCGCCCGGCAGCCCCACGACCCGCTTGATGAAGTTCACCGAGGGCTCGTTGGGAAAGCGGAACACCATGACGTCGCCGCGCTGCGGCTCGCCCAGCTCGACGATGCGCGTATGGGTGACCGGCAGGCGCAGGCCGTAGGCGTACTTGTTGACCAGGATGAAGTCGCCCACCTCGAGGGTCGGACGCATGGAACCCGAGGGGATCTGAAACGGCTCGACCAGGAAGCTTCTCAGCAGCAGCACCACCAGCAGCACCGGGAAGAAGGAACGCGCATAGTCGACCGGCCAGGGCTCCTTGAGCACCTTGGCACGCGCCTCCTCATCGAGCCCCTCGGTGGTAGCGGCCTCGGCGGCGGCCAGGTTGCGGCGGCGCGCCGGTCGCCACCAGACCAGGTCCATGAGCCAGATGACGCCGGTCACCACCACGGCCACCACCAGCAGAAGAGAGAAATCCATGTTGTCGTCGACCCCTAGTCATTCACTTTGAGCACGGCCAGGAACGCATCCTGTGGAATCTCCACTCGGCCGACCTGCTTCATGCGCTTCTTACCCGCCTTCTGTTTCTCGAGCAGCTTCTTCTTGCGGGTGACGTCGCCGCCATAGCACTTGGCGGTGACGTTCTTGCGCAGCGCCTTGACGGTGGAGCGCGCCACCACCTGGCCACCGATGGCCGCCTGAATCGCCACGTCGAACATCTGGCGCGGGATCAGCTCCTTCATCTTCTCGACCAGCACGCGACCCCGGCTGTGGGCGTGATCGCGGTGGATAATCACCGCCAGCGCATCGACCCGGTCGCCGTTGATCAGCACGTCGAGACGCACCAGCTTGGCGGCCTGGAAGCGTTCGAAGTTGTACTCCAGCGAGGCGTAGCCCTTGGAGATGGACTTCAGCCGGTCGAAGAAGTCCATCACCACCTCGGACATCGGCAGCTCATAGGTGAGCTGAATCTGGCTGCCGAGGAACTGCATGTCGAGCTGGGTGCCGCGGCGCTGCTCGCACTCGGTGATGACGTTGCCGACGAACTCCTGGGGCACCAGAATGCTGGCCCGCACGATCGGTTCGCGCATCTCCTCCACGTCGGCCATGTCGGGCAGCTTGGAAGGGTTGGCCACGTACCTCACGTCGCCAGTCTTCATCGCCAGCTCGTAGACAACCGTCGGCGCCGTGGTGAGCAGGTCCAGGTCGTACTCGCGTTCGAGCCGCTCCTGGATGATCTCCATATGCAGGGTGCCAAGGAAGCCGACCCGGAAGCCGAAGCCCAGGGCGTCGGAGTTCTCCGGCTCATACTCCAGCGAGGCGTCGTTGAGCGCCAACTTCTCCAGGGCATCGCGGAAGTCTTCGTAGTCGTCGGCGCTGACCGGGAACATGCCGGCATAGACCTGGGGCTTGACCTTCTGGAACCCGGGCAGGCGCTCGACGTCCGGCGTCTTGGCATGGGTGATGGTATCGCCCACCGGTGCGCCCTGGATGTCCTTGATGCCGGCGACGATAAAGCCCACCTCGCCGGCGCGCAGGATGTCGGTTTCGCGGCGCAGCGGCGTGAAGATGCCCACCTCGTTGGCCTGCCAATCGCGGCCGGTGGACTTGATGCGGATCTTCTCGCCCTTCTTGAGGGTGCCATCGAAGAGCCGCACCAGCGAAACCACCCCCAGGTAGTTGTCGAACCAGGAGTCGATGATCAGCGCCTGGAGCTGGCCGTCCGGGTCGCCCTTGGGCGGCGGGATGTCGCGAACCAGGCGCTCGAGCAGGGCATCGATGCCCAGCCCGCTCTTGGCCGACACCTGGCAGGCATCGGTGGCGTCGAGGCCGATGATCTCCTCGATCTCATGAGAGACCTTGTCGGGGTCGGCCTGGGGCAGGTCCATCTTGTTGAGCACCGGCAACACCTCGAGGCCCTGCTCGATGGCGGTATAGCAGTTGGCCACCGACTGGGCCTCGACGCCCTGCCCGGCATCCACCACCAGCAGGGCCCCCTCACAGGCGTAGAGCGAACGCGACACCTCATAGGAGAAATCGACGTGGCCGGGGGTATCGATGAAATTGAGCTGGTAGGTATTGCCATCTTGGGCGTGGTAGTCGAGCGTCACCGACTGCGCCTTGATGGTGATGCCGCGCTCACGCTCGAGGTCCATGGAGTCGAGCACCTGCTCCTTGAGCTCGCGCTCGGTCAACCCGCCGCAGGTCTGGATCAGGCGATCGGCCAGGGTCGACTTGCCGTGATCGATATGGGCGATGATCGAGAAGTTGCGAATATGCTTCAGCTTGTCGTTGCGTGCGTCGTTGCTCATCTAGCCCGGTCCGGTGTTCGTCGCGGGCGGAAGCGGCAGCATCGGCCGCGCCCCGGCCACGTCGTATGAATTCGATGGCGGGTATTGTACCGGCATGGCGGGGGGTTGGACAGCGCGGCCGCCAGAAGCGGCCGCGCCGGTGGCGCCCTAGAGGGGTGTGGAGGGGCGCCGGGGAAGGCAGGCGGCTAGGTCACCGGTGGTGAAGTGCCGTTACTCTGCAAGCCTCAGCGCCACGAACAGTGAGCGGCCGTCGCGATAGAGGCGTACCGGCAGCGCGCGCTGGCCGTCAAGGGTTCCGGCCAGCTCGGCCAGCTCGGCCGGATTCTCCACCCGCTGATGATCGATACTGACGATGATGTCACCCGGGCGAATACCGGCCTCGGCGGCCGGCCCCTGACTCTGGACCTCACGCACCCGCACGCCGTATTCGATGCCCAGCCGCTCGCGGTCGGCAGCCTCGAGCTCGGCCACCGTCATGCCCAGACGCTCGTGGCCGCTCGGCGCATCGGGCCGTTCGGCGCGCTCATGCGTCTCCGGCCAGTCGGCAATGGTGACCGTCTCGGTGGTCCGTTCGCCGTCACGCATCAGGGTCAGCTCGACATCGTTGCCCGGCACCACTCGCCCGATCAGCCGCGGCAGGGTGCTGGAGCGCTCGACCTCCTCGCCGTCGACCTCGAGAATCACGTCACCGACCCGCAGGCCGTCACGTGAGGCCGGCCCTTCCGGGTCGAGATCGGCGATCAGCGCCCCGCGGGGACCGTCCATGCCGAACGATTCGGCCAGATCGCGGGAGACCGGCTGAATCATCACGCCCAGCCAGCCGCGGCGCACCCGCCCATCATCACGAATTTGATCCGCCACCCCCATGGCCACGTTGATGGGAATGGCGAAGGAGAGCCCCATGAAACCGCCGCTGCGAGTGAAGATCTGGGCGTTGATGCCGACCACTTCGCCGTCGAGGTTGAACAGCGGCCCACCCGAGTTGCCCGGGTTGATGGCCACGTCGGTCTGGATGAAGGGCACATAAGCGTCGCGCGGCAGCGTACGGTTGATGGCGCTGATGATCCCAGCGGTAACCGAGTGCTCGAAGCCGAAGGGAGAGCCGATCGCGGCCACCCATTCGCCGACCTTCAGGTCGTCCGAGTCGCCAATCGCCAGGGTGGGCAGATCCTCGGCCTCCACCTTGAGCAGGGCCACATCGGTCTGACTGTCGGCGCCGATCAGCTCGGCCTCCAGCTCGCGCCGATCGGCGAGGCGGACGATGATCTCATCGGCACCCTCGACTACGTGGGCGTTAGTCAGAATGTAGCCGTCGGCACTGATGATGAAGCCGGAGCCCAGCGACTGACGCTCCTCGCTGCGGCCACCGCCCCCCGGCGGCTGCGGAAAACGCTCGCCGAAGAAGTGGCGGAAGATATCGGGAATCTCCTGCCCACCGAACCCCTGGAAGGGATCGCGTCGCTCCACCACCCTCGTCGAGGCGATATTGACCACCCCCGGGGCGGCCTGCTCGACCAGCTCGGTGAAATCCGGCAGGTCGCGCGCCTGAACCGACTGCCAGGCCAACATCAAGGCGGCCACGACGGCCCAAAGGGAAAGGTGTCGCATCATTGGCTTCATGGAATGCTCCTGCATCAGCTTGCTCGTTCTCAACGACTCATTGTTTGCGACTTGAGGAAGCCGTCACCCACTCCCATAACCACAGCCGACAAGAAAGGTTCACAAACAGCAATCTCCGCCACGCCTCTGCCACCCAGCGACGCCGGCAGCTGACGCCGGGTCACCGTGTCGGCGCTTCATCCCACACCAGGTTCTCGGCGACCTGCACCAGCACCCGTGGCGGCAGCTCCCCCATGACCACCAGCTGTACCTGCCCCTCTTCCAGTGCCAGGTGGCGCACCACGGCCAGCGAGATCCCAAGCCGATGCAGACCGGGAATCAGCCGCTCGCCGCCCTCATCAAGGGGCTCGACAAACAGACTCAGCGTAGAGAGACCGTCGCTATAGATGCGATGCCCGACCCGGTCACTGTGCCGACGACTGCGGGTATCGACGGGCTGGGCGATGAAGCCGTCGGGAAGCCAGCCAGGCTGCCAAGGCAGCGAGGGAGGCTCGCGGTGGGAATCGAGCACCACGCTACCTTCATAGAGTCGCGGCTGCTCGAGCTCCGTCAACTGGAAGGTTTCCACCACCCTACCCTGCTCGTCGATCAGCTCCTGCTTCATCGGCAGCGCGGTCTGCCGATCGACCCAGAGCCGATGACCGAAGCGCAGGTGGTCCAGGGGTTCGATGTCCAGACGCACCACTCGCCGGCTGGCGATACGCTCCTCACCCCCCAGGGTGATCCGGTAGTGCTGATCGAGGTGACGGGCGATCCCTTCGGGAGAGGCGGGCACTTCAGCGTCGCCGTCGGACCAGCTCAGCCGCCCGATGCGCCCGCGCCGTTCGAACACCACCGCCGGCCCATCGAGAAAGCGAGCCACTTCACGCTCGACACCGTCCTGAATATCGTGGGAAAGCGCCAGGGTGCGAACGCCGTCGATGCCGATTCGCACGGCGCGAGCCTGAAAAACGTAGCAGTGGTTGGCCCACAGGCTGCGCTCGAACCACTCCTGGGCCGACGTCGGCGCCGCCCAATCGGCGAGCTGGTGACAGTCGAAGCGCTCCTCCTCGGCTGCCGCCGCCTGCTCGACAACTGCCGTGGCAGCCAGCAACAGCATCAGGCACGGCAGCACCAGGCGCCACCCTGTGTGCCGGACAACCATCAGCGCTGCCCCAGTGTCTCGCTACCGGACGCCCGCAGCAGCGGCATCCAGGCATCGCCGCTAGGGTAGGCCGCACCCTCGGCATGGCGGTCAAGGTAGGACTGCAGCAGCCGCGCCTGCTCCTGGTCGGCACGCAACGACTGGCGCGGGTTAGGCGCCATGAAGAGCGGTCCCTCGACGCCGGCGCCGACCGGCATGATACCGGAGGCACTCCCCCCTGCGGGGAACAGCGGTAGGCCGGATGCGGCCAGCTGGCCGCCGCCGGAGGCCGGGGAAGCGGGAGCGCGCTGGTCCGTCACCGGAGCCGAAGAGGCCTCGCCACCGCTCGCCACTTCGGCCGGCGCATCGCCAAAATAGCCGCTGCCGTTGTAGAACTGCACGCCGGTGATCACCATCAGCGACACGGCCGCCGCGATACCGGCGCTGCGGGCGAGAGACGGGGCACGAGCCGTCGGGCGCTTGCCCGCCTCGGCTACCGGCACCGGTTCGTCCTCGAGGCGCGCTAGAATGCCGGCAGAGAGATCCGTGCTGACATCGACGTCATGATCCCGTCGCATCAGGCTGCGCATCAGATGATAGCGCCGCCAGGCGTCCGCCGCGTCGGGATCGTCTTCCAGCGACTTAAGCACCCGACGCAGCTCGAGATCATCACCTTCGTTGTCCATCAGGGCAGAAAGCGATTCCCGTGCGTTCTGACTCATTTCTTTACACCCTCTACTCTCAAGGCGCCCGCCTTGCATTCAATGTAATCCCGGCATTCCCCGCTGCGGCTAGGTTATGGTGGCAATGCCGGCACACTCCTGAAACATCGGTCACAGCTTCAGACGCCAACGGCGCGTGACAGTTCAGCGCCCAGGCGAAAACCTTGCTTAGCTCCCCTCCTCGGTCACCGACTCGCGAGTACGGTGGGTGGTCACCAGGGGCTGAATGTGCTGGTCGACCGCCTCACGGGCCCGAAAGATCCGCGAGCGGACGGTGCCGACCGGGCACTGCATGATATTGGCGATATCCTCGTAGGAGAGGCCATCGAGCTCGCGCAGCGTGATCGCCGTGCGCAGGTCATCGGGCAGCTTCTCGATGGCCTCGAACACCGCCGCCTCGAGCTGGTCTCGGGCAATAGCGGCCTCGGGCGTCTCGATGTCGGCTAGCCGCCCGCTATGATCGACCACCTCGGCGTCGACGATATCGAGGTCGCTGCCGGGGGGGCGGCGCCCTCTGGAAACCAGGTGGTTCTTGGCGGTATTGATGGCGATGCGATACATCCAGGTATAGAAGGCGCTTTCCGCGCGAAACTTACCCAGCGCCCGATAGGCCTTGATGAACGCCTCCTGAGCCACATCCTGGACCTCGGCATGGTCCTGCACATAGCGTCCGATCAGGCCAATGATCTTGTGCTGATACTTCCGGACCAGCAGATCGAACGCGCGGCTATCGCCCTGCTGAGCACGCTCGACGAGCTGCTGATCGGTTTCCCGGTTGCCCATTCACACCCTCCCCGACCGGGAGAACCCCTGATGAATGGCGGGCATATGAAATGTCAAAACGGTGTCTGAATGCATGGTGTCAACCTGGTGCCCATCGGCAGCTGATATCCCTGGAAAGTCGAAGACCTGTCGAAGATGGGTCAGTGTTCCTGTTTCTTGGCCGCGCATCAAGCCGGCTGCCACGCACGCCGGTGCCCGCGATGGGACAGGATGCACCGCACGCGGGTTCCCGAGGCAATTGATTTTTTCCCAGCCACGGGGTGATAGTAGAATACCTTTCTTGCCTTCAACGCTTCACGACACAGGTACCACAATGTCCGATCAGCAGGTCAGCAACCTCAATGTTCTCTCCCAGGACGTCCTGATCACCCCCGAGACGCTCAAGCAGGAAATTCCGCTGAGCGAAGAGGCGGAACGCACCGTCATCGAAGGACGCCGGACCATCCAGAACATCCTCGACGGCTCCGACCCGCGCCTGCTGGTGGTGATCGGGCCTTGCTCCATTCATGACGTGGATGCTGCCCTGGACTATGCACGCCGCCTGCGACGCCTGGCCGATGAGGTCAAGGATAGTTTATTCGTGGTGATGCGGGTCTACTTCGAGAAGCCCCGTACCACCGTAGGCTGGAAGGGGCTGATCAACGACCCTCACCTCAACGGCTCATTCGAGATCGAGGAGGGCCTGCACATCGCCCGCCGGCTGCTGGTGGAACTCTCCGAGCTGGGCCTGCCGCTGGCCACCGAAGCGCTGGACCCGATCTCACCCCAGTACCTGCAGGACTGCATCAGCTGGTCGGCCATCGGCGCGCGTACCACCGAATCCCAGACCCACCGCGAGATGTCATCGGGCCTCTCCAGTCCCGTGGGCTTCAAGAACGGCACCGACGGCAGCCTGGACGTGGCGATCAACGCCCTGCAGTCCGTCTCGCACCCGCACAACTTCCTGGGCATCAACCAAAGCGGCCAGGTGGCGATCATCCGCACCCGCGGCAACCGCTATGCCCACGTGGTGCTGCGCGGCGGCAACGGCAAGCCCAACTACGACAGCGTCAGCGTGGCGCTGGCCGAGCAGGAGCTGCGCAAGGCGGGCGTCCAGGCCAACATCATGATCGACTGCTCCCACGCCAACTCCAACAAGGACCCGGGCCTGCAGCCGCTGGTGATGGAGAACGTCACCAACCAGATCCTGGAAGGCAATCGCTCAATCATGGGCCTGATGGTGGAGTCCAATATCGGCTGGGGCAACCAGAAGATCACCGACGACCACAGCCAGATGCAGTACGGGGTCTCGGTGACCGACGCCTGTATCGACTGGGACACCACCGAAGAGGCCATGAAGCGCATGGCCCAGAAGCTCGCCACCGTGCTGCCCGAGCGTACGGCGTGATCCCTCGCCACCGCCAATAAGGCAGCGGGCCCGCCATCGGCGGGCCCGCTGCGTTGGCTCTCCGGCAGCCCCCTACCCGGCGCCGTCGATCTCCCGCACGAAAGGCGGCAGGGCATCGAGCAGGGCCCGGCCGTAGCGGCGGGTCAGCACGCGACGATCGAGCAGGGTGATGCGCCCTCTGTCGGCCTCCTTGCGAATCAGCCGACCGCAGGCCTGCACCAGCTTGATCGAGGCGTCCGGCACGCTGATGCGCATGAAGGGATTGCCCCCCTGGCTCTCGATCCACTCGGCCAGGGTCGCCCCCACCGGGTCGTCGGGCACCGCAAACGGCAGCCGGGTGATCACCACGTGGGTCAGGTAGTCGCCGGGCAGATCGATGCCCTCGGCGAAACTGGCCAGCCCGAAGATGATGCTGCCCTCCCCCTCGTCCACCCGACTCCGATGCCGCTCGATCAGCTCGCGCTTGGGCAGCCGATCCTGGGCCAGCACCCGCTGGCGGCGCTGCGGCGACAGCGCCTTTTCTACGCCGCGCAGCTGCGCCCGGGACGAGAACAGCATCAGCACCGCTTCGTCATCGCCGAGCGACTCGACGAAGTCGACGATGGCACGCTCGTGGGCGTCGCGGTCGGCAGGATCACAGGCCTCGCGGGGGACGCTGAGCACCGCCCGGGAGTAGTCGAAGGGACTGGGCAGGCGCTGGTAGCGATAGCGATTGGCCAGGCCGGCACGCTCCTGCAGCCGTTCGAAGCGCCCCAGCGCTGTCAAGGTGGCCGAGGTCACCACGGCGCCGTAGCAGCTTCCCCACAGGGTCTTGGCAAGCGTCGGCGCCGCCGAGACCGGGCTGGCGGCGAAGGTCAGCTCCGCCTCCCCACCGATCCGCTCCAGCGTCAGCCAGCGGGCCCGCGGCGCCTCGCCTCCCGGATCCGGCTCGGCATAGGCCTGCCAGAGGGCGTGGGCCTCCAGGGCCCTGCCGTGAAGCAGCGCCATCAGCGGCAGCCAGGCCTCGGCCTGCTCGCGGTCGAGGCCGGTGTGCTTGTCGGGGTCGAGGCTCTCGCGCAGGATATCGCTCATCGACTCAAGGGTCCGCGACAGCTCGGCGAACCCCACCAGTAGGGTCGCGGCGTGGTCCCGCAGCGCCTCCGGCACCTGCCCCATCGCGAAGCGGTGCTGGCGACTCTCCTCGTCGCTGGCCAGCCCCTGGGGGCGACCGGCCAGCTGGTGCCCCAGGGCAAAGGCCTCGCCCAGTCGCGGCTCCAGCGCGGCGATGGCGTCCGGTAGCCCGGCCAACAGGCGTGCCAGGGTGGGCTGCACCGCCAGCGCCTGGTTCAGCTCGGTCAGCGACTTCTTGAGGCTGCCCAGCCAGCGCAGCGCGGCCCCCACGCCGACGCGGTGGGTAAAGTGGTTGAGGGCCTTGTCGGGCAGGTGGTGCCCCTCATCGAAGACGTAGATGCAGTCCCCCGGAGGCGGCAGTACGACCCCACCGCCCAGGGAGAGGTCGGCCAGAACCAGGTCGTGGTTGGCGACGATGATGTCGGCGCTCTCCAGATCGCGCCTGGCGCGAAAGAAGGCGCAGGCGGCGAAATGGCCGCAGCGGCGATTGGTGCACTGACGATGATCGATGGTCAGGCGCCGCCAGTCGCTGTCGGCGACGGTCTGGGGCCAGCTTTCGCGATCTCCCTCCCAGCGACCGCTGCCATAGGCCTCGGCCATCTCGGTGATCAGCGCCTTGAAATCCGCCCCGGCCTCCTGGCCCAGACTCTGCTCGAAGAGCGAGAGGGTAGGATTGCCGGCGACGCCGTCGAGCGCCTGCTCGAGGCGCGCCACGCAGAGGTAGCGGCCGCGCCCCTTGGCCAGGGCATAGGAAAAGTCCAGGCCGCTATGCGCCTTGAGCGACGGCAGGTCCTGGTGCAGCACCTGCTCCTGCAGGGCCACGGTGGCGGTGGCGATCACCAGCCGCTTGCCTCGCGCCTTGGCCACCGGCAGCGCCGCCAGCAGATAGGCCAGGGTCTTGCCGGTGCCGGTGCCCGCCTCGAGCACGCAGATATGCTCGTCGGAGAGCCGCTTGCCCGCCTCGTCGGTCTCGATGGCGCTGAGGGTGCGGGCGATCTCGGCGATCATCAGCCGCTGACCGTAGCGCGGGGTGAGGTCGAGCCCCTCCAGCACGCGACGGTAGGCGGCCTGTATCTCGCCCTTGAGGGCCTCGTCAAGCATAAGCGTCCAAGCTGTAAGCCTTAAGCCGTAAGCTGTAAGAGAAACACATCCCAGCAGAGCCCAACCTGGCTGAATAAGCGGATACACCGAGGCTGCAAGCCCTTTAACTTAAGGCTTACAGCTTATAGCTGCCGTTAGAGCAGTCCTTCGGGCGGGTGCTCGCAGGGCAGCTTGTCGTTGATGTAGCGCTCGATCTCCGGCAGCGAGAAGGCGTCCTCCTCGCCCACGAAGCTGATCGATACCCCGGCGGCCCCGGCCCGGCCCGTACGACCGATACGGTGCACGTAATCCTCCGGGTCTTCCGGCAGGGTGTAGTTGATCACGTGGCTGACATCCTCGATATGGATGCCGCGGCCGGCCACATCGGTGGCCACCAGCACCTGGATCTCCCCCTCGCGGAAGCGCTCCAGGGTCCTGATGCGCTGCGCCTGGGGCACGTCACCGGAGAGCATGGCGGCGTTGATCCCGGCCTTCTTCAGCAGCTCGTCGAGCTTGCGCACCAGGTCGCGGCGATTGCCGAAGACCATGACCCGATCGAAGCTCTCCTGCTGGAGCAGCTTCACCAGCAGGCGCTGCTTGTCATCATCGCTGACCAGGTAGACCCGCTGATCGATATTGGCGCTGTTCTCCACCGTGACCTCGATCTCGACGTGGGTCGGCTGATGGGTCCACTGGCTGGCCAGGTTGAGGATGTCCTGGGAGAAGGTCGCCGAGAACAGGAAGGTCTGGCGCTCTTCCTTCTTGGGCGTGTGGCGGATGATACGCTTGACGTCGGGAATGAAGCCCATCGACAGCATGCGATCCGCCTCGTCAAGCACCAGCACCTCGACCTGGGTCAGGTCGACGTCGCGCTTCTCGTGGAAATCCAGCAGCCGCCCGGGGGTGGCCACCAGGATATCCAGCTTCTTGCCCAGGTTGTCGCGCTGCTTCTGGTAGTCCATGCCGCCGACCACGCTGGCCACGTTGAGATCGGTAAAGCGCGCCAGGGCCTTGGCGTCCTTCTCGATCTGCAGCGCCAGCTCGCGGGTCGGGGCCACGATCAGTGCCCGCGGGGCCCCCGGCTTCTGACCGTCTGGCGCCTCCTCCTCGAGGAAGTAGGCCAGGATCGAGATCAGAAAGGCGGCCGTCTTGCCGGTGCCGGTCTGCGCCTTGCCCACCACGTCGCCACCCAGCAGGGTGTGGGTCAGCGCCTCCGCCTGGATCGGGGTGCAGTACTCGAACCCCAGGGCGTGAATGGCCCGCATCAGCGGCAGCGGCAGGTCAAAGTCGTGAAAGCGCCACTTGCCCGCCTCGACAGGCACCTGAAACTGGCGCAGGTCCCAGTTCGACTGGCGGCGACGCGGTTTGCGGCGACGACGCTTGGGCTTGCGGTTCTGGGCCGGGGCTGTGGTCTGTTCCGACTCGCTCATAGGCTGTATGTCTGTCCGTAGCAGTGGATGGGAAGCCTCGTTCAGTCGGGCATTGTAACAGCCTCCGGCGACGAGGGCGCGCCTGCCGCATCGGGCTGGTAGAATAGCGGCCCATCCACCTTTCCATACGAGGGAGTTCGGCCGATGACACGCCGCAAGAAGACCCGTTCGCTGGCCGACAAGGTGACGATTCGCACCGGCCGGCGCAAGGATTACAAGCAGTGGCGCCACGAGAATCCCGACCAGGTAACCTCGTCGCGCCGCTTCACCCAGAAGAAGCGCCAGCAGCGCAAGCTGCAGGCCGCACGCAAGCAGGCCCGCCAGGAAGAGGGGCAGTCGATCGCCATCCATCCCGAGGGGTCACGGTCCGATTCCGAGGGGAGCCAGGAGTGATGCGCCTCGTCTCGTTCAACATCAACGGCCTTCGCGCTCGACTGCACCAGCTCGAGGCGCTGACCCAGCGCCACCGACCGGCGGTGATCGGCCTGCAGGAAACCAAGGTCCAGGACAGCGAGTTCCCCCGGGAGGCGGTCGAGGCGCTGGGCTACCGGGTCATCTTCCACGGCCAGAAGGGCCACTACGGGGTGGCGCTGATGGTCGATACCGCCCAGTGCGGCGAACCCGAGGCGGTCTACTACGGTTTTCCCGACGATGCCAAGACGGCCCAGCGACGCATGATCGGCGTGCGCCTGCGCGGCGGCGACGACCGCCCGCTGACCGTATGGAACGGCTACTTTCCCCAGGGCGAGAACGTGGCTCATCCCACCAAATTTCCCCACAAGCGGGCGTTCTACGCCCAGTTGGGGCGCCTGCTGCAGGAGTCGCACCGGCCGAACGAGAACCTGGCGGTGATGGGCGATTTCAATATCTCCCCCGAGGATCGCGATATCGGCATCGGGGAGGCCAACCGCAGGCGCTGGCTGCGGGAGGGCAAGACCAGCTTCCAGCCGGAAGAGCGCGAATGGCTCGAGGGCATCAAGGCCTGGGGGCTGGTCGACAGCTACCGGCTACGCTACCCGGAGGTCGACGACCGCTTCAGCTGGTTCGACTACCGCTCAAAGGGCTTCGACCGCGACCCCAAGCGGGGGCTGCGCATCGACTATATCCTGGTCAGCGAACCGCTGGCGGCCAAGGTGCGCGACGCGGGGATCGACTACGACCTGCGCGGCATGGAGAAGCCCTCCGACCACGCCCCGGTGTGGACCGAGCTGGCCCCCTGAGCCCGCAACGCCATCGCAATAGCTGAAGCCGCGTGCGGCCACCTCAAGGGTGGCCGCGCTTTGCAGGCGCCATTCACAGTGTGTGCATTACCTCATAACGCTCCAGGCGGTCTTCAGGTAGGCATCCCCGTTGACCCTAACGCCGTCGATATCGCCGGTTTCAGAAGCCACATGCACCGCCTCTAGCGTATCGGCAAGGGCTGCCAGATCGGTGTGAAGCTTCTCCAGGGCTACCTCCAGGGTATAGGTCAACTCATGGACGGCATTGAGGTCGTCCATACTCAGGGTTTCCTGCTCCAGAATCGCAGCCAGATGGACATTGTGTGTGGTGAAGTTGTCCACCGCCTGCACCAGTGTCTCCGAGGGCAAGGCTTCAAAATGATCAATACGCGATTCATCATGTGCCAATGTGAAAGGTGCAACAACCAAAAGGCCCGAGAAGGCCATAGCGATCAGCGGCTTATGCATATGTAATCCTCTACTATTCGTTGAGTGTCTCAGCAAGGGCAAGCAACAACCCATGTTTATCCAGCCGCTTTAACGCTAGCAACGAACACCAGAAATGTAAACGATTATCACTACCAAATGAAGATTCAAGGGATCTGGGTCAGTCCTGGGCGCTTTCATCGCAAGGCGCTCGGCATGGATTCGACCAGCCGCATCGCCGCAAGCCATGGCTCGGCCTGCTCGGCCCCCAGCGCTTGCGCGGTCTCCAGGGCCGTGACGGCAAGCTCGTCTCGCCCCCAGCCATGGGCCAGCTGGCCCAGGCGCAGCCAATCCTCGGCGGCCTGAGTGCGCTGCGCCAGCGCCTGCCAGGCGGCCAGCGCCCGGTCGCGATCCCGGGCGGCCTGCCAAGCCTCGGCCAGCAGCCGGCGGTGGGCCAGGCTGTCGTCAAGCGCCTGCTGCGCCAGGGCGTTATGAAGATACTCCGCCGCCCGAGCCGGCGTTCCCGCCGCCAGGTGCAGCTCGATGCGCTGCAACAGGTCCGCCTCGCCTCCCAGCACGCCCAGACGCCAGCCGGCCTCCCACAGCGCCGCGGCACGCCTGGGCTCCCCCAGACGCTGCGCCAGGGCAGCGGCCTGACGCCAGGCCTGCGGGTCTGAGGTGGCCTCCAGGCCCGCTTCCAGCCGGGATAAGGCGTCGTTCCCGCGCCCCACCCGCTGATAGACGGCAGCGGCCAGCGCCTGACGCCTGGCAGCCGGCGAGTCGTCCACCTCCAGCGCTCGGTCGATCCAGCGCGACGCTTCTTGCCAGCGCTCGAGCTCGGCCAGCGCACGCGCCAGCCGCCAGCGATCGTCGGCGCTGCCCGGATAGCGCTGATGCCACTCCAGTAGCAGCGCCACCGCCTGCTGCGTCTGCCCGGCCGATAGCCGCAGCCTCGCCTCCTCATTCAACCAGCGGTCGTGTTCTCGCTGGGGAACCTCTTGAACACGACGGGCCTGGGCCAAATGCTCCGCCGCCGCCTCGCGGCGGCCGGCTGCGGCCTCGGCACCGGCCGCCAGCTGGCGGTACAGTGCGCTGGCCCAGCGGTCGGCGGCGTTGCCGCTCTCCAGGCGCCGAGCCTGGGAGCCGGCATGCGCTGCTAGCGCCTCGTCTCCCTGCTGCAGTCGCTGCTGAGAGCGCTCCAGGTCGGCGATGATATCGCCGGGCAGCGCTGGCGGGTCGGCCACCAGCGGGCCGGCCGACAGCAGCCAGGCAGCGGCCAAGAGCCACAAGGCTAAGCGTCGCTTCATGATCTCACCTCAGCTGAAATTCCAGGCGCTGGCGCGCCCGACGCACACCAGAGGCAGGCTCGAACTGCCAGCGCGCCACGGCCTGCTCGGCGGCCGAGTCGAAGACGTTGCGCGGCTGCGACTCGACCACGCGAATCGACGAGCGATCGACGCTGCCGTCGGGGCGAATCAGGAACTGCAGTTCGACATGCCCCTCCAGGCCTCGCCGCTGGGCACGCGACGGATACTCCGGTGGCACCCGGCTGGTCGGGGCGATCTGGCCGACATCCACCGGCCCCGTCTCGGCAGGCGCCGCCGACTCACGGGTCGCCCCCTCCTGTGCCGCGGTGGGTGATGGGCTCGGCGCAGGGGCCAGAGACGGCTCGGGTGCTGGTTCCGGCGTCGGCTCGGGCGGGGGCTCGGGCGCCGGTTCCGGCGGCGGCTCAGGCTGAACCTCGACAAGCTCGGGAAGGCGGCTATCGAGCTCCAGCGGCTCCGGCGGGTCCGGTGGCAGCTCGGGTTCCGGCATGGCAATGGGGCTCTCCCGCGGCGGCAGGGGCTCCGGCGGTGGCGGCGGGCTGGCTTCGACCTGCGGCGGCGGCTCGGCGGTGGGCTCGGCAACCTCTTCCGGGACCGGCTCGGGCGCCTCGACCAAGTTCATCGACATGCTGACATCGATCACATCGAACTCCTCCTCTGGCGGCGCCACCAGCAGCGCCAACAGCCAGAACAGCAGCAGCGCCAGCCCGACACCCCCCAGCGACGAGAGCGGCAAGCGGGTCACGAGCGACTCCGACTGGCGGCCACCGCCACCTGATCCACGCCGGCCTCGCGAATGCGATCCATCACTTCGATCAGCAGCCCGGTGGTGGACTCGCGATCGGCCTGGATCACCACGGAGCCCTCACCGCTGACCAGATCGGCGACCTTGCCGCCTACCCGGTGCAGATCCACCGGCTGACCGTCCACCCAGACCGCCCCCTCCGGCGTGATGGCCACCATCACCTGAGCATCCGGCTGGGGACTGGTGGCGCTCGACTCCGGACGCTGGATCTCGACCCCGCTCTCCTTGATGAAGCTGGTGGTCACGATAAAGAAGATCAGCATGATGAAGACCACGTCCAGCATCGGCGTCAGGTTGACCTCGCCGGCCTCACCGACGTCACTACCGTTGCGGCGTCTACGCATGGGATTCCTCCACGGCACGGGCCAGGCGGTCATGCAGCCGCTGATCCTCACGCCGAATGATGTGCTCCAGACGACTGGTAAAGAGTAGCCCCACCACTGCCACAGCCATGCCGGTCAGGGTCGGCAGGGTGGCCCGCGCCACGCCATCCGCCATGGAGCGGGCCTGGCCGGTGTCGCTCAGCGATAGGCTGTCGAAGACGGCGATCATGCCGGTGACCGTGCCCAGCAGCCCCAGCAGGGGACAGAGCGCCACCAGCAGCTTGAGCCAGGGCAGCGGCCGGCGCAGCCGGGCGATAAGCGCCCGGGTCCAGGCCTCGCGCAGGGTCAGGGCACTCCAGCTGACATGGTCGGGACGCGCCGCCCAGCGATCGATCAGCTGGCGGCGGGCGCGGCGATAGGTGATACGGAAGTACCAGACCCGCTCCAGCGCCAGGCTGAACAGGAGCATCGCCACCAGTGCGATGACCACCAGGATCGCCCCGCCCGCCTCGACCAGGCGCTCCAGGGGCTCAAGCCAGAGCGGCATCACGGGCCTCGCTCCCCAGGGGTGCCATGGACGGCGCTGAACGCCGCTCGAGCGCTTCGGCCAGGGCCGCACTGGCCTGGCCTTCCATCCGTCCGGCCAGATGGCGGCTGCGGCCGGCCAGCGCCGTATGGGCAAACAGCAGCGGCACAGCGGTAATCAGCCCCAGCACGGTGGTCACCAGCGCCTGGCTGATGCCGCCGGCCATCAGCTGCGGGTCACCGGTGCCGAACACGGTGATGGCCTGGAAGGTGACGATCATCCCGGTGACGGTGCCCAGCAGCCCCAGCAGCGGCGCAATCGCGGCCAACAGTTTGACCAGTGGCTGACCGCGCTCCAGCCGAGGCAGCTCCGCCAGCACGGCTTCGTCGAGGCGCGCTTCCAGCGCTTCGGGCATCGGGTTGTCTTTCAGCGAGCGAAAACGCAGCAGTACCCGGCCCAGCGGATTGTCATCCCGCAGCCGGCCAAGATCGCGCACCTGGCGGCGCATGGTCAGGCTGACGCGCAGCAGATAGGCGTACTGAAGCAGCGCCACCAGCAGCCCGAGGCCGCCCAGCGCCACCACCACATAGCCGACGGCCCCGCCCTGGTGGAAGCGTTCGACCAGCGAAGGCCGCTGCGCCAGGGCCGCCAGTAGCTGGCCCCGTGTCGGATCCAGGGCCAATCGTTCGGTTTCGCCGGCGTGAAACGCGGCCAGATTGCCCGCCACCTCGCGAGGCGTGCGCTCCGCCACCGACAGCGTCTGGTCATCAGCCCCCTGGCGCAGCAGCTCGCCGCGGGTGAAGGCCGCCATATCGCCCAGGCGTATCACCTCGCGGGACTGGATCTCACCGTCGGCGCCGGCGACCGGCGCCTCGAAGCGGGCCGCGCGAGCCGTCTCGGCGGTCAACGCCATCAGGCTGTCGGCCAGGGCCTCGAGATGCGCCAGCTCCAGAACCTCGGCATCATCCAGCCGCGGCGGAAGCTCGGTACCGGCAACGGTAAGCCAGCTGTCGCTCAAGCCATCCCGCAGTTCGCCGCTGTGTCGAGCCAGCACCGCGAGCAGGGCGGCCAGATCATCGCCCTGCTCGGCTTGGCGGGCGTCGAGCTCGGCCTGACGTTCGTCCAGGGCCTGAGCCTCGGCCTGCAGCTCGGCATGACGAGATTCGGTATCTGCATGGGCGGCCCGCGCCTCTTCGAGGGCCGCCTCCAGGGCGTTGCGATCCTCGAGCAGCGCGGCCAGCCGCTCGCGGTCACGGCTCTCGGCGGCTTTGCGCTCGGCGCGCAGTGTCGTCAGCGCCTCGGATTCCGCCTGGGCCATGACCGGCACCGCCAAGAGGGCGGTGATCAACACAGCGATCAAGGGGGTCAGCGCTCTCATGCGTCACCCTCCCCGGCACGTTCCAGCGGCTGCGAGATGGGCAGCGTCAGCAGTTCCGGGGCGCGCTGATCGCGGGCGATACGCAGCCCACTGCGCACCTGGCGACGCGATGCCTCGTCCAGGGGCTGCCATTCTCGCTCGTCGGCCCGCCAGACACCGCCCTGGCGTCCATCGGGGGTCAGATAGTAGAAGCCGACGCGCCCCAGGCGGAGATAATCCACCTCACGCCGCCGGTCGCCCTCGTCGAGATAGCCACGCCAGACGTCCAGTTCGCGCCCGTAGTCCAGCTCGGTTCGCCAGGCAGCCAGGATGCGTTCCAGGCGATCGACCTCGGACAGGTCGGGGTCGACAAGGTCGGCCTCCAGGCCGTCGACCCGTGCACGACGCTCACCGACCAGGAAGGGCAGGTCCTGTTCAACCCACCCGGCAAGTCGCATGATCAGGCCTTCCTGAAGCGCCGGCAGGGCTTCACGGGTCTCTGCCAGGGTGTCGAGCGCCGCCTCGCGGCGATCCAACGCCTCGACCTGGCGCTCCAGGCGTGCCGCCATCGCCTCACTCTCGCGAGCCAACCGGCGCTCGTTGCGCTCCAGCTCGCGCAGTTCGTCGAGCATCGCGCGCGCGTCATCGTCAGCGGCATCGATCCGCTCCTGTAGCTCGGCCTGGCTGTGCTGCGCTTCTCTGGCTTGCTGATGCAGCTCCGGGCTGGCTAACGCAGAAACGGCCACCCCCAGCCAGATAAAAGCCCCCCAGAAGCATGGTTGGCGAAACGATCTCACGTACTTTCTCCCGGCTAAAACTCGGTAAACAGGCGATAGCGCCCGGTGGACATGCCGGAACAATGCCATAAATGATAACAGTTATCAATGACAGCTGGCGAATCACCACGCCTCCGAAATCCCTGAGTTCACTACGTTCCAGGGTGACCGGCGTAAAAGGACTTATTATCTATTGATAAATGAAAATGCGAAATTTTATTATTTATATTCCTAGAATGAACTGAGACGACGCGACATCCCAACCGCAAGCAAGGGAATGCTCCCATGACCCACAAGACATCTATCGCCTGGCTGGCACCGGCGATACTCGGCTCCACCCTGCCCGGACTGACCTTTGCCCAGGCTACTGACGAAGCCGCCACTTCTTCCGATCTCTCCCCGGTAGTGGTGACAGCTACCCGCAACCGCAGCCAGGCCGGCGAAACGCCCCAGAAGGTCACCGTCATCACCCGCGAGCAGATCGAGCAGCAGTTGGCGATCACCCAGGATCCCGGCCAGGTGCTCAGCAACCTGATTCCCTCCTACTCACCCAGCCGCCAGAAGCTCAACAACACCGGCGAGACCTTCCGCGGTCGTTCGCCCCTGTTCATGATCGACGGCGTGCCCCAGTCCAATCCACTGCGCGACAGCGGCAGGGACAGCTACACCATCGACCTCTCCATGGTCGAGCGCATCGAAGTCATCCACGGCGCCAGCGCCGAGCATGGCCTGGGTGCCACTGGCGGCATCATCAACTACGTCACCAAGCGCCCCGACGCCGGTGAGCTCAATCAGCACGTCGGAATCAGCCTGACCAGCGACGACGACTTCGAGTCTGAGGGCTTCGGCCACAAGCTGGACTACCGCATCAGCGGCCAGAGCGGCGACTGGGACTACCTGGCAGCCGCCAGCCGCCAAAAGCGCGGCGTCTTCTACGACGGCAACGACGAGATCGTCGGCATGGCCTACCATGGCGAGACCCAGAACTCCACCAGCTACGATCTCTTCGGCAAGCTCGGCTACTGGCTCGACGACGACCAGAACCTCGAGCTCTCCCTCAACCATTTCGAACTGGAGGGCAACAACGACTATGAGCCGGTGGCCGGCGACCGCGCCGCCGGCATCGCCACCACCGCGCGCAAGGGCAACCCGGATGGCGAGCCCGGCTACAACGAGGCCACCACGGCACGGCTTTCCTATTACCATGCCGACTGGTTCGGCAACGAGCTGGATGCCCAGGTCTACCGCCAGCGCTTCCGCGCCCAATTTGGTACCACCGGCCTCGGCTCCTTCCCCTTCCAGGACGAGAATGGCGAGACGCGGTTCGACCAGACCCGCAACGAGTCCGACAAGCTGGGCGCCAAGTTCACTCTCTCCCACGCCGGCCTGCTCGACGACCGCCTCAAGCTGACCAGCGGCCTCGACCTGCTGCAGGACGACACCCGCCAGCAACTGGTGAAGACCGGTCGCAACTATGTGCCGGAGAGCCGGTTCCGCAACGCGGCAGCCTTCCTGCAGGGCTCGCTGCAAGTGACCGAGCCACTGACGCTACATGCCGGCGTCCGCTATGAGCACGCTCAGCTCGATGTCGATACTTATCAGACCATCTCCCGCAGCGACGTCAGGCAGGATGGGGTAACGGTGGAAGGCGGCAAGCCGAGTTTCGACGAGACGCTATACAACATAGGTCTAGTCTATCAGGTCACCGACTGGGCCCAGCTGTTCGCCAACTACTCCGAAGGCTTCGGCATGCCTGACGTGGGCCGTGTGCTGCGCGGCGTCAATACTCCCGACCAGGACGTCGACGACCTGATCGACCTCTCCCCCATCGTCACCGACAACCGCGAGATCGGCGCCCGCTTCGACTGGGACCGCTACGGCCTCGAGCTGAGCTACTACGAGTCGAATTCCGACCTCGGCCAGCGAATCCAGCCCGATGACCAGGGCAACTACCGGGTTCAGCGGGAGAAGACCGAGATCCAGGGCTTCGAGGTCACCGGGGAGGCCCGCGTGAGCGACGCCCACCAGCTGCGGCTCTCCTATACCCGCACCGAGGGCAAATCCGACACCGACGGCGACGGCAGCGTCGATACCAAGCTGACGGGTCGGGACCTCGCCCCGGATACCCTCAAGCTGGCCTGGAGCGCGGCCTGGAACGACAAGCTGTCCAGCCACCTGCAGGCCAGCTACTACCGCGATCGCAGCTTCGACGACCCGGAGCTCGAGTTCGACGGCTACACCCTGGTCGACACCTCCCTGGCCTACCAGCTACCCGTGGGCCGCGCCACCTTCGGCATCGAGAACCTCACCGACAAGGACTACTTCACCTACTACTCGCAGTCGTTCCCCCAATCGCCTGTGCTTGAGGACGATCTGTACTTCAAGGGTCGGGGACGCACCTTCACCCTGGGCTACCAGCTCGACTTCTAAGCGTCTTCGAGGGCCTTCGCCCTTCCCAGACTAGCTCGCTGCTTGGCGGCGCCCCATCGGGCGCCGCTTTTTCAGGCTTATCGCCCTCCTCGAGAGGATCCCCGGAAAGTGCGGCTCGGATGTCCAGCCCCGATGGCACCGTCGCCCTGCCCTGGCTGCAATTGATAACGTTTTGCATTTAAGTCTGAGCCATGGCATCATCCTGCCCCATGACGCATTTCACGCAGGCGCATCGCCCCACCAGCGCCCGTCGTGCCCCGCCGAGTGAGTGTCCATGCCGAATGCTTCCGTGCAGGGCGGAAAAAAGCTGATCAGTGTGCTGCTGGGCACCTTTACCGTCAGCCTCAACAACAGCGCCCTGAACCTTGCCGTGGCCGAACTGATGGCCACCTTCGAGGCCAGCGCCACGGCGGTCAGCTGGGTGGTGACGCTGTTCATGATCACCATGGGCATGACCATGCCGCTGACCGGCTACCTGGCCGACAGGTTTGGCCGCAAGCGTGTTTATCTACTGGGGCTGTGGGGGTTTCTGGCAGGTTCTGCCCTCGGTGCCATGGCCCAGAGCCTTACCGGTATCATCCTCGCGCGTGGCCTACAGGGCGTTGCGGCGGGACTGATGATTCCCCTGTCCCTGTCACTGATTTTCTCTGCCTACCCCGGCGACCAGAGAGGCCGTGCCAGCGGGATCTGGGGCTTTGCAGTGATGATCGCCCCGGCCATTGGCCCTAGTGTCGGCGGGCTGTTGCTCGAAGTCAGCCACTGGCGAGCACTGTTCCTGATGAACATGCCGTTTGCGCTGCTGGGGCTGCTGTGTGGCTATCGCTATCTTTCGGCAGACCCCTCCAACCACCGGCGTCGGTTCGATCTGCCAGGCTTTGCGCTGATTACCCTGGGCATGGGCGCGGTGCTGTTCTCGCTCAGCCAGGTGGAAACGCTGACGGACCTCCTGAGCTTCCAAGCCCTTCTCCCGCTCACGGCCGGTCTCCTGGCACTTTCACTCTTCGTGCGCGTCGAGCGAGGCGCCGATACGCCGCTGCTCGATCTCTCCCTGTTTGCTCACCCGGGATATCGCCTCAGCGTCATCCTGGCCTGCCTGCAGTCGATTATCCTGTTCGGCTGCATCCTGCTGGTGCCACTGTGGATGCAGAATGCACTGGGCTTCGGCCCGCTGACCACGGGGCTGGTGTTCCTGGCCACCGCGCTGGCCGCCTCCGCCTGCTCGCCCATCGCGGGGCGCCTGATCGACCGCTACCCGCCGCAATGCTGCATCGGCGCCGGACTGTTGATCACCATGGCCAGCCTGCTCGGGCTCGCCACCCTGACGGAGGCCACGCCGGTGTGGATGATCGGTGCCTGGATGGGCCTGCGCGGTCTCGGCCTCGGCTGCGCCTACCTGCCCTCCACCACGGTGGGCATGCGTGACCTGCCCGAGTCACAGGTCGCCCAGGCCTCGGCCATGAACAACATGTCCCGGCGTATGGTCTCGTCGCTCGGTATCGTCGCGCTGTCCATTCACTACGACACGGCCGTGCAGGCTGCGCTGCAGCAGGGCATCCCCTACACCGAGGCGAGCGCTGCCGCCCTCCACCACGCCTTCCTGGCCCTGGCGGCCATCGCCGTGCTCTGCCTGCCATTGACCTGGCGGCTCGGTCGCGCTGTGTCGCGGGGTGATCCGCCATCGCCCAGCGAGGCGGCAGCGCCCTTCCACCCGCCCGGGCATTCCCTGAAGACCGCATCCCCCAGGAGGCCGGAATGAAGACTCGCGCCAGGATCCGGCGCTTGTGGCTGACGGCGCTGCTACTGTCCATCATGCCGTTGGGGCCTATCACCCTCGCCGCAGACGACACCCAAGGCATGCGCATCGTCCCCAATGATTTCGGCGACACGGTCATCCCCGCCACACCGCAGCGGGTCGTCACCCTCTATCAGGGCGCGACGGACAGCGCGATGGCACTCGGCATCAGGCCGGTCGGCGTTGTCGACTCCTGGCTGGAGCAGCCCATGTATCGCTACCTGCGTGATGCGCTGGATGGTGTGGAACACGTCGGCCTGGAGACCCAACCCAACCTGGAGAAGGTGGCCTGGCTGGATCCCGACCTGATCGTGGCCACGCGCTTCCGCCATGAGCGGGTCAGGCCGCTGCTGGAGAAGATCGCGCCGACGGTCGCCACCAGCACCGTCTTCGACTTCAAGGCCACCCTGTCGCTGATGGCCGAGGCCACAGGCCGGGAGCCCCGCGCCCGCGCCTTGCTGCGGGACTGGAACGAGCGCGTGGCGGACTTTCGCCGCAAGATCGCCGACCGCCTGGGCGACGACTGGGCCCAGAAGGCCGCCGTGGTACGCTTCAAGAGCGACCATGTGCGTCTCTATTCCACAGGCTTCGCCGGCTCCATTCTCGATGAGCTGGGCTTCGAGCAGCCGGCATCCGTCCAGGATCAAGGGTGGGGCATGAAGCTGACCAGCAAGGAGAACATCCCGGTCATCAATGCCGACGTGATCTTCGTGCTGATGGAACCGGATGACCCCGCCATCATCCAGAACTATCGGCACTGGACCGCCCACCCGCTCTGGCAGCGGCTGGATGCCGTGCAAAACGAGCGCGTCTTCGAGGTGGATGCCGTGAACTGGATCATGGGCGGCGGCATCCTGGCCGCCAACGCCATGCTGGACGACCTCTACCGTCACTACGGACTGGCGCCCCACACCGGGCACACGGCCTCTTCGCCAGATAGCTCGGCCGGCGCGATATCCTCAGACGCCGCGGCCACGGCATGCGCCGGCGATACCGCCGTGGCATCCCACAGGGACGAGGAGCCAGCCGCATGCTGAGTTGCCGTTTGTCACGGATCGCGGGGCTGCTGGTGGGCATGATGCTGGTCGCGGCGGCCTTCGCGGCAAGCGTCATGCTGGGCACCACGGAGATCGCCCCGCCGACCTTCGCCAAGGCCCTGATGCACTACGATCCCTCACGGGTCGCTCATATCATCATCGTCACGGAGCGCCTGCCCCGGGCGGTCATCGCCGCCCTGGTCGGCGCGAGCCTGGCCATCGCCGGCGCCCTGATGCAGACCATGACCCGCAATCCACTGGCCTCGCCGGGTATCTTGGGGATCAACGCGGGAGCCATGTTCTTCGTGGTGATCGCGGTCTCGCTGCTGCCCCTCCACGCACCGGCCGACTATGTCTGGGCAGCACTGCTGGGCGGGCTCGTCGCCGCTTGCCTGGTGATGATGTTGAGTCGCGGCCGTCAGGGGGAGCTGTCGCCGCTGCGGGTCGTCCTGGCCGGCGTGGCCGTCACGGCCATGTTCGTTTCCTTCAGCCAGGGCCTGCTGATCATCGACCGCCAGAGCTTCGAGAGCGTGCTGTACTGGCTGGCCGGCTCCGTGTCCGGGCGGGAACTCTCGCTGGTAGTGCCGCTGCTGCCGCTGTTCGGTATCGCCCTGCTGCTGTGCGCCCTGCTCGTCAGGCACGCCAATGCCCTGTTGCTGGGCGACGACATGGCCGAAGGCTTGGGCATGCGTGCCGGTACCATCAAGCTGCTGCTCGGCCTGGCGGTGATCCTGCTGGCCGGCAGCTCGGTCGCGCTGGCCGGCATGATCGGCTTCGTCGGGCTTATCGTGCCGCATATGGCGCGGGGGATCTTCGGCGTCGACCACCGCTGGCTGCTACCGGCCTGCGCCCTGCTGGGCGCGAGCCTGCTGCTGCTGGCCGATGTGGCATCGCGCTTCCTGATGGCCCCTCAGGATGTTCCGGTTGGCGTGATGACCGCCCTGATCGGCACGCCTTTCTTCATTTATCTGGCGCGCAGGAAGCAGGCCTGATGACCATGACCGCCTCCCCTTCCCTGAAACGCCAGGGCGAGCGTTCCCTCGAGGCCCGCCGGTTCCGCGACCTGGGCGTCACCATCCTGCTCCTGCTGGTCTTGCTCGCCAGCATGGGCGTGTCGCTCGGCCTCGGCAGTTTCCCCACGCCGTTCGTGAACGTATTGGATGCGCTGGCCACGCCACAGGACAGCGACATTGCCTTCATCATCTGGGAGCTGCGCCTGCCACGCATCGTGCTGGCCGTGCTGGTGGGAGCGGCTCTGGCCGTGGCCGGCGCCATCCTGCAAGGCATCGTGCGCAACCCGCTGGCCTCGCCGGATGTGATCGGCATCACCAGCGGTGCTGCCATGACCGCCGTCGCCTTCCTGGCACTCTTTGGCACCGGCCTGAGCATCCACTGGCTGCCGGCTGCCGCGCTCGCCGGCGCGTTGCTGTCCGCCATGCTGGTGTTTCTACTGGCCTGGAAAGGCGGCATCACGCCCTCGCGCATGGTGCTGGTCGGCATCGGCCTCTCCGCCGCCATGGGGGCTGTGACCACCCTGCTGATCGTGATCAGCGACGATGCGTCGGCCATGGTCGCCTATGTGTGGCTGACCGGCAGCCTCTACGCCGCCCAGTGGCAAGACGTGTTCGGCCTGCTGCCCTGGCTGCTGGTCGCCGTTCCCCTGTGCCTGTCCCTGGCGCGGCACATGGATGCCATGACGCTGGGCGACGCGGTTGCCCAGGGGCTGGGCGTGAGCCTCCTGCGCAGCCGCCTGGTGTTGATGGCCTGCAGCGTGGCTCTGGCGGGCGCGGCCGTGGCCTTCGCCGGCGGGCTAAGCTTCGTGGGCCTGATCGCTCCGCATATCGCGGCTCGCTTGGTGGGACGAGGCTTCGCCCGACTGATGCCTGCCGCCGCCCTGATCGGCGCCCTGATCGTGCTCTATGCCGATCTGATCGGCCGCGTGGCCTTCCTGCCCAAGGACCTGCCCGCCGGCATCTTCGTCTCGGGAGTCGGCGCGCCCTTCTTCGTCTATCTGCTGCATCGCTCCCGTGGCCGCCGTCACTGAATCGGCCGGCCGATCATCGCCCCATTCACTTCATGGCACGACCAGGGAAAGCCCATGTTTCATATCGCCCCCCGCCAGGACACCCTCACGGCACAGCAACGGCAACGCTATCGAACGCTTGCCACCTCCACCCTGGGACACCTTACCGACTTCGGCGCCATTGCCTCGCTCACGCCACTGCGTCGTCCTATCCGGCTTCTCGGCACGGCCGTGACGGTCAGGATCCCCCATGTCGACGGTAGCATCATCCGCGAGGCGCTGAAGATGGCCTGCCCGGGCGATGTGCTGGTGATCGATGTCTCCGGCGACCAGCATCGTGCTTGCTGGGGTGAGTTCCGAGCCTACGCCGCCTTGCGCAAGCAGCTTGCGGGGGTCGTCACCAACGGCGCGATCACCGATTGGGACGCCCTGTCCCGGCTGAACCTGCCCATCTACGCCAGTTCGACCAGCCCACTGACCACCAGAGCGCTGGAGCTGGAAGGAGAGATCAATACTCCGGTCGCCATCGACGGCGTCACGATCAATCCCGGCGACCTGGTGCTAGGCGACGACGATGGGCTTTTCGTCATTCCGCCGCACCGTGCCGACGCGCTGGCCAACGCTGCGGAGGAAAAGCAGGCACAGGAGGAAGAAAAGCGACACGCCATCGAGGCCGAATTCCCCGAGTGGTTCCGCTGACAACACGCCCGTAGAAAAACACCGCCCGATGGCATGTCGGGCGGTGTGGGGCGTATCGGGCGCCGTTCGTCTCAGGCCTCGCTCAGCGCCTCGGCGGGCATGGCCGCATCCGGCAGGCCTGCGCGGATGAACGGATTGCAGGTCAAGCTGGTACCGAAGGGCATGCTGCCCGGTCCCCCGGCGCGCTCGATGATCGGCGTGATGAGACGCTTGTATGGCCATTGCGCCCTCTCGAAGAGCGCCTCCTTGAGCATCTCGCGGTCGCGATCGTCGAAGGGAATCGCCTCGATCCGGGCCGCGAGACGAGCCGCCACCTCTCGCCAGAGATCGCGAACCGGCAAGGCGTAATGTTCCGCCAGCGTCTCGATGATCGCCCTCAGGTTGACCTGTATGGCCAGGGTCTGAAGCCAGAACAGCAGGGCCTCGAGACTGTCGTGGTACAGGGTGTTGGCGTGGCCGGGCTTGATGCAGTAGCACGGGTCCTGCATGCCGTGCCGCTCCAGGCGCGCGACATTGATCCTCAGCGAGTCATGGTCGCGCAGCAGCAATCCCTCGCACCGTCCTTCTCTGAACACCAGAACGGCATTCTGGCCATGCACTTCGGCCAGCATGCCGAGCCGGAACATGCGCAGGTTGATATCGAAGAAGGTATCGCTCAGCTCGCCCAACAGCGCCCGAATCGCATCGGGGCCGGCCGTCATGCCGCGCTGTGCCAGCCAGTCGTCGAACACATGGTGCTCGCCGCCCGGCAGCGGTGTCCCCAGGGTGGCCATGGGCACCAGGCGCACGTTCGGGTCCTCCAGCAAGGCTCGAGGATAACTGCGCACCATGGCAGACAAGTGCCGCGGCGCTTCGTCGAACAGCGTCGCCTCCTCCGGCATGTAGGCCCACCATTTGCCTTCGTCGCATAGGTAGAGCCCCTCGGCGAGCCGGGCGTCCTTCTCCTTGGCCTGGTGCAGCAGGCGGGCGCTGAGATCGCCATTGAACATCTTGACCGCCGGCAGGTAACGCGACGCCCCCAGGGAATGGATGGCCATCGGCAGCTTCAGGTAATGCGGACTCGCCATGGTCGGGGCCAAGGAGCGAAGCGAGGACGTCGCCAGCCAGGGAGCCGTGACCGTCTCCAGCGAGACGCAGTCGCCCACCGCGAAGGCCGCTTCCAGCCAGTGGGGCAGCGCATGCTCGTGCTGCCAGGGATGCACGGGAATGGCAACGTGTGTCCGAGCCAGGCCCCGTGAGCTCATCTCCCGATCCAGCGCTTGACGGTCCTCATCACTGACGAGCCATGCCATCGGTGCCGGACACGCCTCGTCGACTCCAGCACCGGTCATCACCCGGTCGCGGGCCATCGCGACCCAGCGCAGCGTGATGGGCGCATCGAACTCTGCCATGTAGGCGCGATACTCGTCCTCACTGAGTCCCTGCTTGGCCTTCGCCGTGGGATGGTAGGGTCGGTCGAGCAACGACGCCCACTGCTCCATGATCGCGAAATGCTCGGCCGTATCGCGGCGCAGCAAGTCTCGTGTCGCCACCCGGTGCTCCACCGAACGTTCCGCCTGCCAGAGGCTGTCGGCAAGCGCCTCGAGAAACACTTGCTGCCCTTGTCCCAGGGCCTGATCGTCACCTTCTGCCATGGCACCGAAGACACAACGCATCAAGGTAACCGGATCGAGTGACGCCCACTCACCCCTCGCGTCATCCACCACGATCACCGGGGTCCGAGGCACCTTTTCCCACGCCTGGGCGATACCGGACTGCAGCAGCATGACCACGCGTTGATGCCGATCCTGGGGCCAGCTCCAGAACCAGCGCGAGGGTTGCCCGCCATGGGCCTGGAACACCGGCAGGCGGGTAACCTCGTCATCGACCTCGGAGGCGTCCTGCCAGACCGCGCCGAGATCGTCCAGCATGCCCTCTATCAGCAGACCATCCACCAATGACTGCATGATCTGCGCCTGGGCATGGTGCTGGGCATTGAAAGATTCCATGGTCGTGAACTCCGAAGCGGTATCAGTACGGTCGAGCGAGGGCACATGGCTCGCTCGATGATCAGAAAGGGGAAAATGCGTCATCGGTGAACTCATGATGGCGAGGCCTCTTGCTGCTCGGCGCCCCTGGCCTCGCCGAGCGCCTTCTGCAAGGCACGAAAGGCAATGCCACGCTCGTCGCCCAACATGAAGGTGCTGACGCCACGCGCCTGCCACCGGGCCTTGGCGCCTGGCTGACGCAGGAAGGCGCAGTAGGGAAGGCCCCGTTCGCTCGCCGTGCGCTGGACCGTCTCCAGCGCCTGGACAACATCGGGATGACCGGGCTGCCAGGTCACGCCCAGGGACTGGGACAGGTCCGCCGCCCCCTCCAGCACCATGTCGAGGCCCGGCACGCCGCAAATCGCCTCGATCCTTGCCACCCCTTGGCGGCTCTCGATCATGGCGACCACCATGATCTCCCGATTCGCCTGCACGACGTATTCCGCCAGGGAGGCGTTGCCGAAGGAACCGGGACGCCCGGCATTGAGGCTGCGCTCGCCTTCCGGGGCGTACTTGCACGCGGCCACGGCCCGCTCGAGGGTCTCGGGGTCTTCCACGTTGGGCAGCACGATGCCCTGGGCGCCGCCGTCGAGCAGGCGCAGCAGCGCCTTGGGGTCGGCATCCGCGACCCGAACCAGTGGCGTCAGCCGGTAACTCTCGGCGGTACGGATCATGTGCTCGACGGTTTCCGGGTTGATCAGCACGTGTTCGGTATCGATCACCACGAAGTCGAAGCCCGCCTCCGCGATCAGTTCGATGGAGGCCGCCGTGGGCAGGGAGGCCATGACACCGTGGACTTCCCGCCCTTCGGCCAACGCCCGCTTCAGTCGATTGGCCCTCAGCATGACACCGCCCTCTCCGGCGCAAAGGCCGCCAGCGGGTTGGGCACATGCTTGACCTGGGGATCGTCATCGCCGAAGAGACGACGACGGGTCAGGGCTTCCACCTCCCACCGGGGAGCGAAGACATCGAAGCGGCGGTAGCGCTCACCGTGCTGCGGGTGCGCCTCTTGGTAGGCCTTGATCACGTCCGCTGTCATGGCCCAGAAACGCGACTCTTCCAGGCCAAAGTGCCGACGCAGGAAGACGGCCATCTCAGCCAGGGCGATGAAGAAGAAGGCATCACAGGAGTAATCGCGCACCGCCTCCAGGTCATCGGTGACGATGAAGGAATTGCGGTTGAGGGCGGCATGGCGATCGGGCACGGGCTCCAGGACAGGTGCCAGCTCGGGCCGTGCCAGATGCGACGCACTGAAGCGCACGCCATCATGGAAGTCCTTCAATGCCACCCTGAGCGGCCAGCCGTCACGGTGGATGACCACGATATTCTGGCCATGGGACTCCATCCCCACCCCCTCGGCGAACAGCATGTGGATGATCGGCAAGGTGGCGACCTGCACGAGCTGCCGGGTCCAGGCTTCCAGCCCATGACGCTCCACCCAGGGGGCGATGAAGGGGGCGACGGGTTCCCCCTGGGCATCTCGCGTGAACTGGCTCAGCCCATTGAAGGGCACGGCCCGCTCGCCGTCCTGCAGGAATTCACTGACGTTCTGCCGCCAGATGGCACCGACCTTGCCATAGACGTCGTTGTATCGGGACTCGGGAAAGGCGCGCTCGTCCAGCGCCACGCCGGCGACCTCGCCCAGGATCACGAATCCCGCCGCCCTGGCGGTCGCGTCCGTGTCGATGAGCCGCTGAAGCCACTGGGTAATGACGGGCGCGTTGGTCACGGTATGGCGCGCCAGGATGCGCGTGCTGGACGTATTGGTGATGCTCATCGCCAGCTTGAGATACGGCTTGTCCGTATCCTGCGGGGCCAGGGTGCGGATCGACTGCTGGGCGGTATAGGTCGTCTCGCCCTCGCCCAGCAAAACGATCTCGCCACTGGCCAGTTCCGGGTAGAGCGCGGGCACCAGCGCGTTTTCCCACTGCCAAGGATGCACCGGCATCAGCACGACCTCGTCTCGCGCCAGCCGCCGCCGCGCCAGGTAGTCATCCAGACTCGCCAGCACTCGCGGCCCGGGATCCTCCGCGACCCGTTCGACCAGCGCCATTCCGCTGACCGCTCCCTGGTGCGCCAGGCGGGCCGGCACGGCAAGCCACCAAACCCGCAGCGGCTGCGCGAACTCCGGCCCATAACGCTGGTTGTCCCGCAGGGAAAAGCCGAGCCGTGACTTGTAGCAGGGATGATAGCTGTGCGCGTCGGTGAAGTACTGCTCCAGGGCATCGGCATCCAACGTCTGCGGTGTCTCACGATAGGACACCGGCCAGGCGGATGACTGCACGTCCTTGACTAGCGTCTGCGTCAGCTCGTTGACGAAGCCGGGCTGAATCGCGGCATCCCCCAACGCCGCCTCGAGGTCCTCGAGGAACCGCTGCAGGCTCAATGGCGCCGGGGTGCCCTCATGGTCCTCGACCGTCAGCGTGGAGTGCTCGAGACGAATCAACCGGAAACTGTGGCATTGCCAGCCGCTCACCTGATAGTGGCGCTCGCCCAGGGTCAAGGAGAACGAGGTGGCACCGGAGATACCGAATGACGGCTCGCCGGCGACCTCGTGGGGGAGCACGTCTTCATAGAGCAGGGTCTGTAACAGTTGGCCGATGACACGCTGCTCGATGCGGGCGTGATGCCGCCAGTGCTCCGGGGAAGCGAAAGGCGTGGAGACGAATCCCGGGGCGTCAGCGTCGCCCAGCGTTGCCGCGGCCTGCGGCAGAACACGTTCATGAGATGACATGATGTACCTTCAAAGCCTGATAAATGGAACGGCGACCCTCTCGGTCAGCTCACCGGCTCGGCGCGCCGTTGAGCCCTCGTCTCTGGGACGCTGCCCTCGCGGCTTGCGGAGACGAAGATCTGATCGGGACGTGGGTGGCACAGGAAGTCCGCGTGAGAGATGTTGTAGCCATAGGCGCCGGCCAACGGCAGCACCAGCAGGTCTCCCACCTCGACCCCTTGCATCGCCTGCTGGCGGCTCAACACATCCTTCGGAGTACAGAGCTGCCCCACCACGGTCCAGGCCCGGCGCTCACCCTCACGCGCCCGCCGAGGATCGCGCGGCACATGGATGACCGGGTGGTCGTGCCCCTGGGCCGCGGGCAGGCGAAACTGGTGCGTGCCGCCCCGACAGACGAGAAAGCCTTCCCCATGGCTGACCTTGGTATCGAGCACCTCGACCGCGTAGTAGCCACAGAAGGCCGAGAGAAAACGACCGACCTCGAAGCGCACCAACGGCGGCTCGTGCATGGTCGACAGGCATCGCTCCAGGGCCCGGCACAGGCCAGGCCAGTCGAACTGCTCGGACGGCTGGAGATAGTTCACGCCGATACCGCCCCCCACGTTAAGCTGGACCACCTGCTCCGGATGGCGGGACAGCGCGCGCCACTCGGGCCAGCGCTCCAGATAGAATGCCAAAAGCCGCTGGTGTCGCTGCTCGCATTTCTGGTGCGACATGGCATGCACGTGGAAGCCGACGAGCGTCAGGTTTGGGGCCTCATCCACCGCTTGCACGGCATCGGCCAACTGCGCCTCATCGATACCGAAAGGCGTGGCGGTGCCGGCCATCCTCAGGCGGCTGGAGAAATCCGCGGGCAGCGAGGGATTGATGCGCACGAGCACGGGCTGCACGCGCCCCAGCGATGCCGCGATCGCCTGCAGGCGAGCCACTTCGCCGAGACTTTCGACATGGAAAGCCTCGACACCTCGGCTCATGGCCTCACGCATGTCGGCGTCGAGCTTGCCCGGTCCCGAGAGCACCCAGGGGCGCGGCGTCGAACAGGCGCAGGCACGCTCGATCTCGCCGCCGGACGACAGCTCGAGCCCATCCACCACGGGCGCCAGCGTATCGATGATGGCCGCCTCGCTGTTGGCCTTGATCGCGTAGTAGAGCTCGACGCCCGACGGCAATGCCGCCTTCATGGCACTGCCCTTCGCCGCGAGCGCCGGCAGGTCATAGAAGAACGCTGCCATGGGATCGCGGCATGCCTGTCGATGCGCCTCGATGGCATCGAAGATGTGCCCGGGAATTGGAAAGTGCTCAGCCATAAGCCACCTCCCTGTCCACCGTCCGGGCGACCTGCCAGGGACTGGGCAGCGCTACGTACTCGGCCTGGCGGTCCGCCTGGGCCATGAGCCGTAGCTTGAAGTTGGTCTTGCAGGGCAGATCACCTCCCTCGAGCAGCGCATCCAGCTCGGGGGCCGGTATGTCCAGGGTCTGTCGAACGCGCCGCAACTCGTCCAGGGTGTCCTGCCACAGGGCATCGCCCAGCTCGGGGCGCTGCCAGCTCAGCGCCAGGATCGCCTCGGCGACATGGTTGACGAGCAGGCAATAGGCGATCCGGTTCCACCCCTGCTCGCGGCGGTAGGTCATCGACTCCCTGACGCGGGGATGCAGAGACTCCCCCGCGAGCCAGTCCACGCCCTTGTCGTCGGTCAGCTTGACCCCTTCGAAGTCACGCAGCAGCATCTTCCAGGGCATGCCCTCGTCGTGGATCAGAACGCAATTCTGCAAATGAGGTTCCATGACGATGCCATGACGGAAGAACAGCCCCATGACCGGCGCCACCAGCGTGCGCAGATAGGCCTGGAACCACTGGCGAACGCGGCGCTCCGACGGCAGTGCCTGCTCACCCTCGCCGTGCGTCGAACCGCCGATGAAGGACAACACCAGAGGCGCCAACTGGGTATCGCGGGCGAACAGCGTCGCGCTGAGCAGGCAGTGTTCGGGCGCGAATCGCTGACAGAAGTTTTCCCGCAGGATCACGCCGGTCTGCTCCCGGAACCAGCGCTTCACGGCGTCGTCGCCCTCGGTCGGCGCCCAGTGCACCGTGGCCGGTTCCTGGGCCACGCACAGCGCCTCCAGCACCGAGTCCTTCATCCGGGCGAGCCGGTGCATGATGCGGTCGATGACCAACGTGCTCTCCAGCTCGTACCAGGCGTTCTTGCGTACGCAATTGGTGATGCGCACATTGAGCGATCCCTTGAGGAACCAGGGATGGCCCTCGATATACCAGGTGCGCATGGAAGCGGTGGGCGCGGCGGACCAGCCGCTCTGCCCGAGATCGCCGATGATGCCGTGGCGAATCAACTCCGCCACCCGGGGATCCCGCCGAAAGAGATCGGCCTGCACCGGGTGCATGCTGAGCACCCTGCGCTCGTCACCCTCGGCATGGGTCTGGTCGGCCACATTCAACAGCACATCCCGGTCAGTCAGCCGATTGGCCTGGACACTCAGCCCCTCCACAGGGAAGGAAAACTGGTGCAGGGCCGTGGTCGCATTGAATTCCGGGGCATAGGCGGGCCTGTCCTGCAACAGGTGAGGCGGCCATTGCCTGGCCTTGGGCGTGGGGTGATTGGGATGGCCGAACCATAGCCCCTGCTCGCTCCGACGATAATCCGTCAATGGATGACGTCCGGGATGGTCGACGGCATGCGCGACGATCGTCGTCATGACCTCCTGACTTTGCACGACCTGATCGCGAAGCTCCTGATTGAGCGTGCCGTCATGCCACTGGCAGTGCGCCAGCAGGGAGTCGATCAACTCCGCCATCTCGGGGACATGCCAGCCGGCGGCCCCCGATTCCCGAAGGTAGACATCGGAAAGATAGAAATGGCTGCCGATCACCGAGCGCCGATCCACCATCACGAACAACGACAACGATGCCGACCACTCGATCAACAAAGGCGTGCCATGCAGACGCTCCGGCAGCTCCTCCCGCCGAACCGGCCATCGATAGGTCAAGGTGTCATGGGGAATGGCCACTTCCTTGATGATGCAATTCAGCAACGCATGCGTGGATGCATGTCGGCTCGTCTCGCCGGGTAAGCGAGAGATACGGGCATAGCTCATATGGCCTCCGCAACAATGCCTTCCTTTGAAGACCCACCCCCCCAGGTTTGCCGTACCGTCGGCGCAAGGCTCCTGTGGATGGGTGAATCCGCGCGTCCCTCGCTAGTCACTTGGCGAAGTCGTCATGCAGTGGTGGTTATCTGCCAGCGTTTTCTTAGATGAGAATGATTACAATAATCATTAATGTCAATGCATGCCCCGAGTTGCCAATGCATCGTTCGCCATCGCCTGACCTCCCAGCGTGGTGAAAGACCGAACAGGTGTCGGCCGACGTTGAAAATGAGAACTTTTTTCCTTAGAGTGATCCGGTCCAGGAGCCACACCGACGAGCCCCTATCCCATGCCCTCGATAGCAGCCAGGCCACCTCGACTAACGGGCGAAGCCCTACGCGCCGGGTACGAATCCCGCCGCGTGCTGGACGGCGTCGACCTGGCGGTGTCCGAAGGCAAGCTGACGGTGCTGCTCGGCCCCAACGGTAGCGGCAAGTCGACGCTGCTGAAGACGCTGGCGCGCACCCTGACGCCCAGCGCCGGGCGGGTCTGCCTCGATGGCCAGGACATCCACCGCCGCAACACGCGAGAGGTGGCACAGCGCCTGGGCATCCTGCCCCAGGGCCCTTCCGCCCCGGAAGGCCTCACCGTCAGGCAGTTGGTCGGCATGGGACGCTTTCCCCACCAGCGGCTATGGCGACAGGATGCCGAGCAGGATGCCCGCGCCATCCGCGCGGCGATGGCCTATGCCGATGTCGCGGACTTCGCCGAGCGCAGCGTCGACGCCCTCTCCGGCGGCCAGCGCCAGCGCTGCTGGATCGCCATGGTGCTGGCCCAGGAGACCGATCTCATCCTGCTCGACGAGCCGACCACCTTTCTCGATCTCAAGGTACAGGTCGACCTGCTGGAGCTGCTGGTACGGCTGGCCCACGAACGTGGCCGCACCCTGCTGGTGGTCCTCCACGACCTCAACCTGGCCGCTGCCTATGCCGACGAGCTGGTAATGATGCGCGACGGACGCATCGAGCATCGCGGCTCCCCGAACGAGGTCTTCACCACAGCCAACCTGAAGCAGGTCTTCGGCCTCGACGCCGAGGTGATGCGCGCGCCGAATACCGGCAAGCCGGTCTGCGTGCCGGCCCTTGGTCGGGCGGCGGCGCTGGGAGCCGTACAGGAGGAAATCTCGGCATGAGTGAGGCTCACCGCTTCTGCGCCTGTGAAAGCCTGGCGCTCGGCGACCCGCTGGCGGGCAGCGCCGCCCACGCCGAGCGTAACCTGCTGCTCAGCTGGCCCCGTGCCAAGTGGCGGCGCAACCTGCGCCAGGCCAGCGACATGCCCGATCAGGTGTCGGCACAACTCGAGGCCATCGCCGAGGCGGGGCGGCGGGTCAATCTGATTCATCGGCGCAGCCAACCCAGCGAAGACCACTGCCTCTACTTGATGCCGGAAAATCTCCGCTACGACGTAGCGCGTGAAGAGCTAGCCGTTTTTTTGGCAGCGCTACAGCGGGACGAACCGCTCTTCCATTGGGAGGTAGCCTCGCCCACAGGCCCGCTGTTGCTGTGCTGTACCCACGGCAAGAAGGACAAGTGCTGCGCAAAATTCGGTTATTCCACATACAAGGCTCTGGACGCATTAGCAACAGAGCGTGGACTCCCCTTCGAGGTTTGGGAAAGCACCCACCTGGGCGGCTGCCGGCTCGCAGCCAGCGCCGTGGTGTTTCCCGCACTACGCAAGTACGGTCGCATCGCGCCAGATGATGCGCCCTCCCTGCTCGCAAGCGAGATGGACGACCGCCCCTACCTGCCGTGCTACCGAGGCGATTCGCGACTCAGCCCGATACAACAGTGTGCCCAGGTCGCGGCGCTGGAGTGGCTGGCCGCACGCGGAATAAACGGAGAGGTGTCGGTGGTCCAGCCGACTAACGAGCGTGAATCGCGCCAGAGGTGGCTAGCCATACACTGGCGCGGCGGAAGCGATACCGGACAACTCGCGGTGCGCTGCGAACCGAGGATGCTACGGCGCTTCGACACCTGTGCCGATATGGACGCGGGCCCACCCACAGCGAGCCAAGTATGGGTTGCCACCGAGGTCATGCTCACCCAAGTAGGCTCGCTGCACTCATGAACTCTGCTCAAGTCACGTCATGCCCGTAATGCTGCTTTGCGGTTTTCGTCACAGGATACGCTCTCGATGCCTGGCCGGGATACTCGGCTGGCTATGGCTGGCAGCCACCCCTGCCGTGGCCAGTAATGGTGCTGGCCTGGCCTCGCTCGACTGGACCCTGGCCGAGACCCTGGTGGCCATCGACGCCTCGCCCCAAGGCGTTGCCCAGGTAGACGCCTATCATGAGTGGGTCGGAGAGCCCCGCCTGGCAGAGCACGTGCTCGACATCGGGCTGCGCTCGCAACCCAATACCGAGCTATTGGCGCATCTGGCGCCTACGCATATTGTCATCTCGCCGATGTTCGCCAACCTGGCACCACGCCTGGGAGAAATCGGTCGGGTCGATACCTTGCGTCTCTATACGCCCGGCCACGACACCTGGGAGGAGGCGCTAACGCTGACCCGCGAGCTGGGCGAGATGACCCAGCGCAGCGCGGCGGCCGAAGCGCTGATCGCCGCCACAGAAGCGCAACTCCAGGCGCTACGTAGCTGTCTGCCGGACGAGGGTCGCCCCCTGCTGGTGGTCCAGTTCATGGATGATCGGCACGTGCGGGTCTTCGGTGAGAACGGTCTCTTCCACGCGGTGCTGGATCGCCTGGGACTGGAGAATGCCTGGCAGCAGGAGACCAACGCCTGGGGGTTCAGCCTCGTCGGCCTCGAACAGCTGATGAAGCTCGACGGGCAACTCGTCGTGGTGGCGCCCTACCCCACCGGCGTCGAGGAAAAACTCCGCCGCAGTGCGCTATGGCAACATTTACCCAGCGTCCGCGACGGCACCTATATTACGCTGCCAGCGGTGTGGAGCTTTGGCGCCCTGCCCTCGGCACGGCGCTTCGCCGAGCTTCTGGCAGCCGCTCTGGCTGCCGCCCCCGAGGCCTGAGAATACGCTGATTCGCTTGCAGCGCCGGCGGACTGTCGCATCTACCCTATGCCGGCACCGGCGCCCCAACACATCACAATCGGCGGCGATATGATCCTTCCTGAGCCCAGCTTTAATATGAATGAGTATCATTGATATCATATTTTTCAATGCTATGCTTGCCCACTTCCAGCAAGAACCATTCACATCTTCCAGGCAAGGGAACCCCATGAAGAAGCGAGTGCCCCTTGGTTTCGCCGTGGTCGCCGGCTCGGCGACCATGACCCTGCAGGCTCAGGAACCGCAGGAAACCATGGTCGTGGTAGGATCACGCACCCCCACCCAGATCAGCCAGATACCCGGTGCGGCATGGATACTCGAGAAGAAGGAGCTGCAGCAGCAGATTGAAGCCGGCGCCGATCTCAAGACCGCCCTGGGCAGGCTCGTCCCAGGGCTCGACATGGCCCCCCAGGGCCGCACCAACTATGGCCAGAACCTGCGTGGGCGCAACGTGCAGGTGCTGATCGACGGAATGTCGATGAACAGTTCCCGGGGCCTGTCCCGCCAGTTCGACGCCATCGATCCCTTCAACATCGAGCGCATCGAGGTGCTCTCGGGTGCCAGCAGTCTCTATGGCGGCGGCGCCACCGGCGGCATCATCAATATCATTACCCGCAAGGGCCGGGCCGGCGGCCCAGGCTGGCGCACCGAGGTCGGCATCACCACCGGCTTCAATGACAGCGACGACCTCGACAAGCGCATTGCGCAGTCGGTCAGCGGCGGCAACGAGCGGGTTCAGGCTTACCTGGGCACCGCCTTTCAGGACAACGGCCGCCAGTACGACGGCCGCGGCGACGAGATCTTCCCCGATATCGCCCAGACCGACCTGCAGGACAACCGCAGCATCGACCTGCTCGGCAACCTCACCTTCAGCCTGGACGACAATCAGACCCTGGAACTGGGCGCCCAGCTTTACCGGTCGGGCTACGAGGGCGACCGTGGCGTCTACTTTCCGCACCTCGCCGCCGACAGCCCCAGCCTGGAGGATGCCCAGATCCGCGACGGCTATCGCTCCGACCGCGATCCGGCCACCGACCGCATGATGCTCAACCTGCAGTACCATCACGGCGACCTGCTGGGGCAGAACTTCTACCTACAGGCCTTCCATCGCCAGGAGGAGGCCAGCTTCCAGGCCTTCCCTTACCCCATCAGCGGAGGCTCCGAATTCCGCGCCTCCCAACAAAATACCGACCTCAGTGGCCTCAAGGCGCTGTTCGACGCTCGCTTGACCGACCGAGTCGACCTTACCTATGGCCTGGATCTCGACCGCGAGAGCTTCTATGCCAGCCAGATGACCTTCGACAAGGCCGTGTCCGATGCAACCGGCGGCCTGGTACAGGAGCAGGCCAGCATCGCGCCGCGCTATCCCGGTTACCGGGTCGACAGCCTCACCGCCTTCGCCCAGACCGACTGGCAGGCGACAGACGCCCTCAAGCTCTCCGCCGGTGTCCGGCGCCAGCATTCCGACGTCGAGGTCGACGACTTCAACGACATTCCCGGCGGCGAGAACGACTACGACGCCACCCTGCTCAACGCCAGCGTGCTCTACGACTACGGCAACGGCCACCAGAACTGGCTGCGCTACAGCCAGGGGTTCGAGCTCCCCGACCCGGCCAAGTACTACGGTCGGCCGGGCATCAGCGTCGATGAGAATCCGCTCTCTGCCATCGAGACCGATCAGGTCGAGCTCGGCTGGCGCTACCGGGGCGGGGAGTGGGTGGCCCAGGCGGCGGCCTATTACGCCTGGTCCGACAAGGCACTGGAGGTCAACAGCGGCGACCTGAGCGTCGACGTGATCGACGACAAAAAGCGCGACTACGGCCTCGAGGGCGCTTTGACCCGCTACTTCGATAACGGCATCGAGGCTGGCGGCAGCCTGCACCTGGTGCGCTCCGAACGGGAGAACGACGTCGGTGAGTGGGAGAAGCGCGACGCCCGTGACTCCTCGCTCTCCTCGGCCACGGCTTTTGTCGGCTGGCACAATCGGGTTCGCTCGGCACGCCTGCAGGTCAACCACACCTTCGACCTGAAGGACGATGCCGATCGTAAGATCGACGGTAATACCACACTGGATCTGGCACTCAGCCAACAAACCGACGTCGGCAAGTTCAGCCTCGGTGTGCAGAACCTGCTCGACGAGAGTTACTCCACCGTCTGGGGCCAGCGCGCGGCGATGTTCTATTCGCCCTACTACGGCCCGGAGTACCTCTACGACTACCAGGGCCGCGGGCGTACCTACAGCCTGACCTGGTCGATGGACTACTGATCCCCGCCTTCATCGCAATACCACTCGTTCGCCTCACGCCCACCCTCTTGGTGGGCGTTTCTCGTGCCCGCTCACGCCCCCTATTTCACAAGCCGAAACATTTCCCGCCTTGACGGCAACCGCCCAGATGATAACTACTCTCAACTGTATTTACCAAGGACTGGCCATGCCTCTTCCCCCCTATGGCGAATCAGCGCCTGGGCGGCACTGCTCGGCCACGGCCAGAACGGTCTGCTGGTCGCACTGCCAGTGCTAGTGGAACGCTTCGGCCTGCCATTCTCGCAGTGGGCCGGGTTGATCCTGCTGGGATCGATGCTGTTCCTGCTGGGCAGCCCCTTCTGGGGGGGGGGCGGGTCGCCGACCACCACAACGCACGAGGCGTGGTGGCGCCCTACCCCCCGAGTTCGACACTTTCAGCCCGATTTTGGCCTGAAATCGGTGTCCGCACTCTGAAAAATCAGTGGCTTAGCAAAATCCATTCGAATTCCTTGTAGTGACACGTTTTTCTCATGGTGTCTTGCCATCCGTGGTTTGGCCGGTCTATCGTGATGACATGTTCGTCAAAGTCACCAAATCCGGCCCGCGCCGCTACGTGAAGCTTGTCGAGTCCTACCGTGACGAGGCCGGCAAGCCGCGCCAACGCGTGATCGCCACGCTGGGACGCCTGGAGACCGTCACCGCCGGCGAATCCAGCGCGCTGATCAATGGCCTGCTGCGCGTCTCCGGCCAGCCGACGCTCGAAGAAGGCACCGGCGAGACTGACTTCGCGCCGGCGCGTTCGGTTGGTGATACCTGGCTGCTGACGTCACTCTGGAAAGAGCTTGGCCTGGATGACGCCTTCCGGCGTGTCTTGCGCAGCAAGCGCCAGTTCGATGCCGAGCGGCTGCTGCGGATCATGGTGTTCAACCGCCTCTGTGACCCGGAATCCAAGCTCGGCGTACTCCGCTGGTTGGAGGATGTCTTGGTGCCTGATGTCGACACGGCCTCGATCCGTCATCAGCACCTGCTGCGCACCATGGACACCCTCTCGGATTGCAGCGAAGCCCTCAATGACGTGCTGGCACAACAGCTCAAGCCGCTAATCGATCAAGAGCTGTCGATCGTCTTCTATGACCTCACCACGATCCGGGCAGAGGGCAAGACCTCGCTCGACAGTGACGTCCGCCACTACGGCCCTTCGAAGGAGGGCGGGATCGCCCGACAGTTCATGCTGGGTGTCGTGCAGACGGCGGAAGGCCTGCCCATCCACCATGAAGTCTTCGATGGCAATGCGGCGGAAACCAAGACGCTGCTGCCAACCATCGAGACCGTGACCAAGCGCTTCAACGTGCGGCGCGTCGTGCTGGTGGCGGACCGGGGGCTGCTCTCTCTAGACAATCTGGAAGCCCTGTCCGCCGTGAGGATCGAGGGGCGCCCCCTCGAATTCATTCTGGCGGTGCCGGGCCGCCGTTATGGCGAGTTCGATGACCTGTTGAAGGCGTTCCATCAAACGCACTCCTGAATCCGTGAGGCTGCCCCCCTGAAGCGCTTCTAACCCACTGACCTGCATGGCAATATACCTGATATCGCCATTCACCCAGACAGTGCCATGCCCAACGTCAAATTCCGCGCCAGTCGCCGCACCCTTACCAGCCACGCCGGGCTATCCATCATCGGGCAGTGCTTCGAGATCGCCGGCGTCGACAGCATCGACAGCCGCTTCCCCACCACGCTGGGCATGCGCACCAGCGACGTGGTCAAGAGCTACCTGGGCCTGCTGTGCCTGGGCATGAGCGACTATGATGCCATCGAAAACTTCCGTCGCGACAAGCCCTTCCAGCAACTGCTGACCCTGCAGAAGGTGCCGAGCACGGCGACGCTGCGACAGCGGCTGGAGAAGCTTGCCGCCAACGACCTGCAGGCACGCACCGCCACCTGGTCCACCACCCTGCTGTCGCTGGTGGAGGCACCGATCACCGCCGAGACGACACATGTCTGCCTCGACATCGACACCTTCGTCATGGACAACAGCAACTCGAAGAAGGAAGGCGTCTCGCGGACCTACAAGAAGGTCGACGGCTACACCCCAATCGCCGCCTACCTGGGCAACGAAGGGTGGTGTCTGGGCCTGGAACTGCGTCCCGGCAAGCAGCACACCATGAAGGAGAGCAACGCCTTCCTGGAGCGGGTGCTGCCCCGCGCCCAAGGCCTGACCGAGCGACCTATCTTGCTGCGTGAGGACAGCGGCTTCGACAGCCAAGCGCATCTGGCCCTTCTCGAACGGCAGCGGCTGGCCTTTGCCGAGGAAGGCCGCCAGCTGGACTACCTCGTCAAATGGAACCCGCGGGACTCGGCCACGGCCGATCAGGACACCTGGCTGGCCGTGGCGGCGGACTATTGGGAAGAATTGCGCCCCGGAAAGCGCCAGGCACTATGGACGCAGACCGTCTCGATCCGCGATGGTCGGTCTGAGTACGAGCTCAAGCGCGTGATGCGTCTGGTGGAGCGCACCGCCGATCACGATGGCCAGTTACTGCTCGAACCGGACTATGAGCTGGAAGGCTGGTGGACCAGCCTGGACGAGGCGCCGGAGGCGGTGATCAAACGCTACCAGGCGCATGCCACTCATGAGCAGTTTCACAGCGAGATCAAGACCGATCTCGACCTGGAGCGGCTGCCGTCGGGAAAGTTCGCCACCAATGATCTGATTCTGCACCTCGCCCAGCTGGCCTACAACATCCTGCGGCTGATGGGCCAGATGGGCATGACCGGCGAGCTGAGCCCGGTGCGCCATCCCGCCAAGCGGCGCCGGATCCGCACCGTGCTCCAAGAGTTGGTACATCGCGCGGCTCTCGTGATCCACAAGGCACGGCAGGTCATCCTCGACTTCGGGCAGGACATCGGGCGCATGACGGTGTTGAACACCCTGCGATGCCGCCTTCGCTATCCCCGAGGCACACCATGCTGATCGTCTGTCGGACAACGACATCACGCAGAGGGCTGACGGTCACCGGCAGCCAGCATCACCGTGCCCGGCGGGTAGAAATGCATGTCAAAACGGGCTGCCGTCGCCGGTCGACGCCGCCCTGGTCGGCCATGGCAGGTATGCGTTCGGCGGCTGAGACGGAATCGGAGGTCAAAAAATGCGCACTGGCGGTGATAGGGGAAGTGTCGGCGCCGACTTCACTGATTCAGGGCACTGTCAGGACGCCGATAGCGAAGCCTACGGCGAGATGGCCTGGAAGGATCATCGGTTGATCGTGGCGCACCGGCCTGAAGTGGCCAAGGTGCAGACGGCTGCGCGCGATCAGAAGATCGAGGCGCTCCAGGCCGACGCTCGCCAGTGGTTCGAAAAGCTGGACAACCAGGATGCCGGGCGCCGCTATCGTGGCAGAAAGCTCTCCGATGCCGGCGTGACGGCAAGATTCTACAAGGCCGTCACTGACGCCCATCTCGGCCACATTTTCAAAGTCGATCTGACCGCCGAGACGTTCAACTATGTGCTCGATCAGCGAGCCCTCGATCGCGCCCGCATGCTGGATGGCAAACTGCTGCTGGTCACCAACATGGCCGACCATGAGCCCGAGCAGATCGTGGAGCGCTACCGGGCACTGGCCGATATCGAGCGCGGTTTCCGGGTGCTGAAGAGCGACATCGAGATCGCCCCGGTCTACCACCGGTTGCCGGATCGCATCCGCGTCCATGCCTTGATCTGCTTCCTTGCCCTAGTGCTTTACCGGGTACTGAGGCTGCGGCTGAAGGCCAGCAATCATCCGCTGTCGCCGACGCGGGCACTGGAAATGGCCCGCAAGATCCAGTTCCACCAGGTCCTGCTTCACCGTCGTGAGACGGCGAGCGGCCTGACCAAGCTGAAGCCTGAACAACGCGACCTTTTCGAGGCCATTGGCCTGCCGGCACCGACTGCATCCCGCTTGTAGTGCCAATTTTGAAAGCATGTTTCCAGGCTAATCAGTGGTTTACGCTTATAACTGTCGAACTCGGGTACCCCACCGGCGTCGAGGAAAAACTCCGCTGCAGTGCGCTATGGCAACATTTACCCAGCGTCCGCGACGGCAGCTATATTACGCTGCCAGCGGCATGGAGCTTTGGCGCCCTGCCCTCGGCACGGCGCTTCGCCGAGCTTCTGGTGGAGGCCCTGCCCGCGGCCTGAACACCGCTCCTTAACGCGACTCGGGGGACTTGGCGGAGAACTTACCGAAACGCTGCTGGAAGCGCGCCACCCGGCCCTCGGCGGAGACACGACGCTGCTCGCCGGTATAGAACGGATGGGAAGCGCTGGAGACATCGAGATCGACCAGCGGATAGGTCTTGCCATTCTCCCACTCGATGGTCTTGTCCGACTTGCAGGTAGAGCGGATAAGGAAGGTGGCACCGCAGCTGGTATCGCGGAACACCACATAGTCATAGTCGGGATGAATACCTTGTTTCATGTCGGCCTCGCGTTATGAGATAACATATCAATTAAATATGATTCTCATTGCTATGTAAAGCCCCTCGCCGAGCCCCAGCCGCACCAGCGGCGAGGCGCTATCTGGGTATCCACGGCAAGGGAGGCTGAAAGGTCGTGCCTACTGCTCCACCCTGGCGACTGCATCCCTGCTCGCCGCCTTACGCTCCTCTCCGGTCAGCTCATGCAGCTGACCGCCGCGCATCTCCAGCAGGCGGTCGGCCTGGTCGAAATAGTGGTCATCGTGGCTGATCACCACCAGTGTCTTGCCCAGCGCCCGCAGACGCGGCAACAGCTCGCGATAGAAAACCCGCCGGAACTGCGGGTCCTGGTCGGCGGCCCACTCGTCGAGCAGCAGAAGGTCACGGTGCTCGGCCACCGCCAGCAGCATCGCCAGGCGCTTGCGCTGCCCCTGGGAGAGATTGATATTGGTGACGCGATCGTCTTCGATGTCGAGCTTGCTGTGCATGCCCAGGGCGGCCAGCCACTCCTCCACCAGCGTCGCATCGGGCGACTCGCCTCCCGGCCCCATCAGGCGGTCGAACAGGTGCAGGTCGGTGTAGATCGCCGAGAAGTGCTGGCGGTAGGTCACCCAGTCCGGCGCCTGCAGTGCCCGGCCATCGTCCCGCACCACTCCGCTCTGAGGCTGATAGAGCCCGGTGAGCAAGCGCGCCAGGGTCGACTTGCCACTGCCGTTGCCGCCGATCAGAAACACCACCTCGCCGCGCCGCAGGGTCAGGTCGATAGGCCCTATCGCGAAACCCGGCCGCGCCTCCTCATCGGGATAGCGGTAGGTCACCTGCTCGAGGACGATCTCCTGCCAGCCATGGCGCCGAGTATCGCTATCGAAGCTATCGCGGTAATCCGCCAGGGCCAGCGAGCTCAGCTTCTCGAACGCCACCCGGGCGTTGATCAGCGTCGGCACGGCCCCCACCGCCTGGATCAAGGGGGCACGCAGAAAGAGCAGCGTGAGCGAAAACGTGGTCGCCACCTGCACCGACGCCCAGCCCAGCCCATTGGCCAGAAAAAACACCACGCCAATGGCGCCCAGCATCATGATGTTGAACCAGTTGATCGCGCTGAGGTGGTAGGTGTCGCCGCGCACGATATGGTGCCGATAGGCATCGGCATTGGGCGTATAGACGTCACGATAGAGCCACTTGGCCCGGTCGCGGTTGAGCGCCAGCTCCTTGCGCCCCTCGATCACCGACTGATAGTCCGCGTAGAGCCGGTCCTCGACCTCGCGCAGCTTGGCCATATGCTGGTAGACCCAGGTGACAAGGCACATGCAGACCGCCACGGTGACCGCGGTCCATAACACCGTCACCGCCAATATCGAGGGCGACAGCCAGCCCAGGTAGAGGCAGGCCCCCACGGTCAGCACCCCACCCTGCACCAGCTCCGGCAAGCGCACGAAGGCTACGGTGATATAGCGCACATCGGTAGACAGGCTGGCCAGCAGGCGGGCGCTGCCGATCTGCTCGACGCGCTCGATGTCGGTGTCCAGGATGCGCTTGATCAACTGCCCGCGCAGTCGGAACACGAAGTGGTGGCCCAGGGTGGTCAGGGCCAGCTGCGACGCGAGGGTGATCACCAACAACAGCGCGATCAGGCCCAGGAACTCCGGCAGGATTCGCCAGGGGTCGGGAAAGATACCCAGCAGCCGCTGATTGATAAAGGCGATGACCCCAATGCCTAGCCCTGCACTGGCCAGACTCAGCACCACCACGGCCACGAATGGCCAGCGGTAATCCCGCCATACGATCCTGAACAGCTCCATTACCCTTGGCTCCTCCAAAGAGTTGAACGCGCAGCAGCGTGTCGCGCCGCCTTAACGGCGTTTCTTGGCCGGCTTGTTTTCCGGCTTCAGCGGGCAGCCGCCGCACAGCGGCTCATCGGGCAGCCGATACTTGACGCAGCAGAGTCGCCGCACCCGGGTGGGGGTCTCACCGCCCAGCTCGAGATAGCGCACCGGCTGGTAGAGCGGGTTGCGACGCCCATCAGTGAGCGTCTTGGTGTCGAGATAGCGCAACAGCGGCTCCCCCGCCCCGCTAAATTCAGGATGCTGCGAGCAGGTCTTTCCCACGAACTCCACGTAGTGCCCCAGGTTGCTCCAGAACACCTTGGGCGCCAGACCGGAGACCGCTGCCAGCGCCTCGATCAGCGGCGCGCAGTGCGCGTCGAACAGATAGTCAAAGCGCGCCGAGGGGAGCTGCGAAGGCAGCGGTTCGCCGCCATCTGGTAGCCAGATATGCGCCGGCTGCCCCCTGTCGCCAAGCTCGAGGCGCATCTGCTCGAGACCTACCGGCAGCGCCTGGCCCAGCAGCAGATTGGCCGCCAGGGTGGGGATCGAAACGCCGCTGAAGTGGTGTTTCGACCAGATCGAGGCCGCCGCCTTGCGGTCGGCCCCCTCGCCGAAGGTGGCCGTAAAGCGGCGTATCGTCTCCTCCAGCATCCCAGGCTCGAGCAGGTCGGACATCGCGGTGGTCGGCCCCTCCGGCACCCCAAAGCGGGGCGCCTTGAGCCTATCGAGGGGTGGCTGCCGATAGAGTGACAGCAGCGCTTCGGCCGCAGCGTTGCGGTACACCGGCAACTCCGCCATCCCTGTCATATCCGCCTCCTCTCTTCAGTGCACCATCATCTCTGGCTGGCCATGAGCGGCCACACCTCACAGCCTGCGCAGCCCCCACATGAAATAGGCGCCACCGATCAGCGACGCGACCAGCCCGGCCGGCATGTCATAGGGGAAGATCACTTGGCGCCCCAGCCAGTCGGCCAGCACCATCAGCAGCATGCCCACCAGTGCCGCACCCAGCAGGTGATGGCGGGCGCGTGACAGCCCCAGCAACCTGGCCATGTGCGGCGCCAACAGCCCAACGAAGGAGAGCGGCCCCACCACCAGGGTGGCGCAGGCCGTGAGCAGGGCCACCAGCAGCAGCAGCACCAGGCGAGCACGATTGAGGGCAATGCCCAGCGCCAGGGTGGTGGGCGCCCCCAGGGGGAGAATGTCCAGCCAGCGGGTCAGCGGCAGCGTGCACAGCGTGAGTAACGCGGCCAGCGTTCCCACTATCAGGGCACTGGTGAGATCGACGTAATAGGTGGAGCCCGCCAGCCAGGCAATCACCTGCTGCCCACGGGGATCACCGCCTGCCAGCATTACGCTGCGCACCGCATCGAACAGCGCCGTGACCGCTACCCCGGTGAGCAGCAGGCGCTCCGGTACGAAACCGCTGCGGCGATTGAGTGCCACCAGGATCAGCAGCGTGGCAAAGGCCCCTAGGGTGCCGACCCCGACCAGCATGCCGCTGGTCGGCGCGGGCAGCAGGAAGATCCCCAGGATCAGGGCAATCGCACAGCCACCGCTGATACCCAGCACCTCGGGGCTGGCCATGGGGTTGGCGGAGAGGCGCTGCAGCAAGGTGCCGGCCACTGCCAGCATCAAGCCGCTGGCCGCCGCCGCCAGCACCCGGGGCATACGCCACTGCATCACGTTCCAGTTATCCGGCGACAGCCAGTACCAGCCATTCACCCCCTGCCCCAGTAGCAGGCCCAGGGCGGCAGCCAACAGCAAACCAATGGCCAAGCGCGTGGCCAGGCGCCTGGGAGCAGGATGCCGGCTCGCGATCACGGCCGACGGCTGGGGCGCCTTGTTGCCGTGCAACTTGAGGCGTGGGATCAGCCACATTAACAGCGGCGCCCCCAGGGCGCCGGTCACCGCACCGGTAGGAATCAGCATCGGCACCAGGCCGGTGAAGTTCTGCAGCAGCAGGTCCGTGGTGGCCAGCAGCACCGCCCCCAGCAGCGTGCCCCACAGCAAGCGCTCGCTAAGGCGACGCGCCCCCGCCAGGCGCACGATATTGGGCGCGGCCAAGCCGATAAAGCCGATGATGCCCACCACACTGACGATACTGCCGGTGATGAAGACCGCCAGCCCCATGCCCGCAAAGCGCAGATGGGTAAGCGACACCCCCAGGCTCTTGGCGCTGGCATCGTCCAGTTCCAGCACCGCCAACGGGCGCAGCAGGAACCAGGCCAGCACGCAGCTGATGGCCATCCGCGGCCAAAGAATCACCACGCCATCCCAGCCATTCTGAGCCAGTGAGCCGGCGCCCCAGATCAACAGCCCCGACAGCGCCTCATGATTGAACAGCAGCAGCGCGGTGGCCAACGCGCCCAGGTAGAGGTTCACCACCAGCCCGGCAAGCACCACCACGATCGGCGCCAAACCGCTCCGCCAGGCCAGCATGAACACCAGCCCCACCGCCAAGGCACCACCGGCCAGCGCCACCCACTCGCGGCCAAAGGCCAGCAGCCCCGGCGCCAGCAGGGTCGCCGTCATCAACGCCAGGTTGGCCCCCGAGGCCACCCCCAGGGTGGTAGGCGACGCCAGCGGGTTGCGCAGCACCTGCTGCATCAGCACTCCGGCCAGCGCCAGGCCGCCGCCGGCCAGCAGCGCAACCGAGAGCCGTGGCCACCACGCATAGTGCAACAGCAGCTGGTCGACATCCTCGAACGAGGGCGACAACAGCGTCTTGAAGCCCAACGCCATGCCTCCCTGGGCCTCCAGCCCCAGCCAGAACAGCACCACCAGCGGCAGGCTCAGCAGCCAGCAGGCAAGTGCCGGCGCCCCCCTGCGCATCGCATACCCCGTCATGCCCACTGCCCCTGTTCCCACCGGTGGCACAAGCTACCTTCAGTCATGCGTTCTGCCCCTTTGCCTGGACGATACGGACGGGCCACATCTTAATTAAAAACGATTATCATTGAAATGCGCATGCGAGATGAAGTCGCATTATGGGATGACGCATCGCGGCTGATTTGACATAGTCGCCACCAAGGACCAGAATGCAAATCAATCTCATTGAGATGACCTATGGTGCTCTATGACCGCGGAACGCTCCCAGCTTTACTACACATGCGTTTTTCTGCACGTCTCCTTCCAGGCGATCCAGAATTCGGTCGCCACCTCACCGCGGGGCGACGACACGCCCTGTTGGCTGGATGCTCAGACGCTGCGCATGCTGCTGGGTGAGCTGCAGCGCTGCCGTCAGGAGGCGGCGCCCTTCAAAGAGGTCAACCAGCCGCTGGATACTGCGATTTACCACTGCGGCCTGCTGATGGCACAGTGCCCCGCGGCCCTCAACCGGCAACTCTGCCAGCACCATCTGTCGGCGATCATGGCGCCTCTCAAGGAAGCAAGCGCACAACTCTCGAGTAGCACCCAGCACACCAGCGCCGCCTCTTCATCTACTCGCCAGCGGCTGCGTGGTTGGCTGGGTTGGTAAGCGCGGTCTACAGCTGCCGCGTCTGTTTGTCACCGAGAGCCGCACCAACGACCTGATCGTCCCCGACACCCCGCCAGCTTGCCCCATACCCTCTCCCTGCTGATGCCCCCCTAATGGATCACCAACCCCTGTGGGGCCAGGAGCCCGAGGAGAAGCGCTACACCGGCCACCCAACCCTGTTTACCGCCGACGAGCAGACACTGCCTGAGGTACTGCGCACAGACCGCTTGGGGGAGCGGGTGCGACTAGAGCAGGAGCGTATCGCCTTCAGCGTCGTCGAGCGTGCGGTGTTGGCGACCGAGGGTGTGGCATGGAGGCGTTGAAGCGCACCGCTATCGCGGCGCTACGATGGGCCTGACACTGCGTCGAATCTCGGTAACTGGCCAGCGGAGTATGGGCAATGGAATGGGCCGGCATTGAACCGTGTCGCGCGACGCGCTACAGTATGATCTGAAGCAGGTGAGCACGAGTTGGTATATGGGATGATTAAAAGCATCAAACATAAGGGGCTGAAACTGTTTTTCGAGCAAGGAAACACCAAGGGCATCCGTGCCGATCATATTGACCGCCTCCGTGATCGCCTGACCGTACTTGACGCCGCCACCTGCCTTGACGATATAGCCGCCAACAACTGGGGCCTGCACCCTTTGACTGGAAATCTGAAGGGCCAATATGCCATCAAGGTGTCGGGTAACTGGCGACTATTCTTCGAATTCCGTGACGGCAATGTTTACCTGCTGAACTATGACGATTACCACTGATGGGAGAAACAAACATGGCGATGCATAACCCTTCACACCCGGGCCGGATCATTCGGCAGCGCCTGATTGAAGACGAAGACGGCCACAAGATAGGCAGCGTGGCCATGGTCGCCGAGCAACTTGGCTGTCACCGCAATACCCTAAACCGGGTGATCAACGGTAGCGCCTCCGTCACCCCTGAAATGGCATTGGCACTGGAACAGTTGGGCACTGGACGCGCCGAGTTCTGGCTGTCCATGCAGGCCAATTATGACCTCTTCCAGCTTCGCCATAGCCGAGGCGCGGCTTAGCTTAGATAGTCGACGGTCCCAATGCTCAATTGCCCCCTCCGCCTTACACCTGCGCAACCGGCTGGGTTGGTAGAGACCGCGAGAGCACTGTCTCGAGCCGCTTACTCTTCGGTCCCAGCAGGGCCGCCACCGCTAGCATGCACAGCGCCAGCACGCTGAACATGCCCGAATAGCCCACCCGGTCGAGCGCCATTCCGGCCAGCAGCGGCACCGCCAGGCGTGACGGGGTGAACAGGCTCGCCTGCAGGCCATAGTCCAGCGCCCGGCGCCCCGGCCTGGCGACGTGCATCATCAGCCCGAACACCAGCCCCGAGATGGCTCCCATGGCACAGGCGATCAGCCCCGCACCCAGCAGCCATAACGCCTGCCCTGCCGCCATATGGCTCACTAGCCCCAGGAGCGCCAAGGCCAGCGCCCCCAGGCCTGCGCACAGCGGTAGCGCGCGGCCAATGCCGATACCCCGCGCCAGGCGTTGCCCCGCCAGGCTAGCCAGGGCGCCCACCGTTCCGCCGCCTACCCCCACCCACCAGGCGACTTGCTCCGCTGGCATGCCAAGGTCGAGCATCAGCGGCTTTAGGTAGACCCAACCGGCGCCGACGAAGGGAAAGAGCAGCAGCAACAGCGCTACCCAGACGCCGGCGGCGGGTTGGCGAAAAAAGCCCATCGCCCCGTCATGGCCATGCGCCGAGGCGGCCAGCGTTTCCGGCTGGCTGCGTGTCTCGGCGGGCACCGTCATGCCCCATAGCATAAGGCCCCCCATCGCCAGCAGCAGCGCCATCAACACGAAGGGCGCCGCCCCACCCGCTCGCTGGTGCAGCACCAGCAGCAGGCCACCACCCACCACCGCGGCCAAAAACAGCGCCGCCGAGCGAATGCTGCCGGCGCGCAGCCGTTCCCCGGCGGGCAGGCAGCGAATCGCCAGGGCGTTGACGGGCACATCGGCCCAGGTCGCCAGCAGGCTGATCAGCAACACCCAGGCGTAGAAGCGCAGCGGCTGCGTCATGGGCAAATCGTACGCCAGCCCCAGCAACATCAGCCCCAGCAGCCCCCCAAGCAGGGCGGCCCAGGCGTGGCAGCCACCGCCGCCGAGGTGGCAGCGCTCCACCGGGACCGCCATCACCAGCTTGAGTATCGCTGGCAGGCCCGCAAGCTGTAGCAGGCCGATCTGGGTACCGCTCCAGCCCTGCTCGCGCAGCACCAGCGGCATCCCCAGCAACAGGTAGATGCTGGGCAGCGCCAACACGAAGTGGAACCAGCCGAACGCCAGCTGCTTAGCCGTCATCTTGCCCATCACGCTCTCCTCCGCCGTGCAATTAGGGCGGTGGCGGGAGCCATGGGCAGAGAGATCGGGCGCTCCTCACACACTTCGAAGCCCTGGGCCAGCAAGGCATCACACAGTTCACCGGTATGGGTTACCCGGCGCCCCTGCCACAGCAACGGCAGGTAGTAGGAGAGCATGCGGCGTGCCGCCTCGGGCTCGCCGGGAATCTCAGCGTGCACGCAGATCAGCTCGCCACCGGGCCGCAGCGCGGCATGCAGCTTGGCCAGGCAGGCCGCGAGATCCGGCACGAAGTGCAGCACCGAGGAGCACCAAATCAGGTCGTACCCGCTGCCGAGGGTATCCGTCGCCAGATCGCCGCCGCGCGCCTCGAGTCGTGATGCCAAGCCCGCCTCGGCGATATGCCGGGCGGCCACCTCGGCGGCCTCGGGCAGCTCGAAGACGACGCCGCTCATGTGCGGAAACGCCTTGGCCAGGGCCACGGCCACCCGCCCGGGGCCACCACCGAGATCCAGCAGTCGCCAGGGTGTTTCATGCGCCATCCGGCGTGAGACCAGCTCACAGGCGGCAGGCGCCGTTACCGCGACCTGCTCCCGCGCCAGATGGCCACGCGCCGCCGCGGCCCAGCGCTCACCGCTGGCGAGCGGTGCCGGCCGGCGCTGTTCATCCAAGCCAGCCCCCAGGTTGTCAGCGAAGTCCCGCAGTGAGGTGAGCCGGAAGCGCCAGGCCTCGCCACACGCCATATCGGAAGAAGCCACCAGATAGCGACGTGCCACCTCGCTGCTGGTGTAGTGCCACTCGTCGGCGGCATCCCGCTGGCGGTCGACCAGCCCCATGCTCCATAGCAGGGTCAACCAGTGCTCGACGCTCGCTGGCCGCCAGCTCCTGGCGCTGGCCAGGGCCGCCAGCGTGTGAGGCTGCTGCAGCGTCTCAAAGAGCGCCTCCGCCAGCGCCAGCTGCAGTGCTTCGGCCTGCACCGCGGCGAGGGCCAGATCCCAGTAGGGTTGCAGCGCATGGCCAGGCGCATCGGCAAGCAGGCTCATAGCGACACCCCCAGACGCAGGCCGATCTCCCGGGGCGGGCTGTACTCCCGCACGCTGCCGTTGAGCAGGCCGACGGCATCGAAGCGGCGATCGGTGGCGTTATTCACGTAGAGCCCCAACTGCCAGGGCCCGTGGCGATAACCCGCGGACAGGTCCAGCTCAGCATGTCCGGCGCGATGGAAGTGGTTGGCCGCATCCAGGTAGGTCTTGCCCATGCCGCTGAGGTTGGCCTGGGCATACCAGTCCTGGGGCGAGTCGTAGCGCAGCCCCAGCCTGCCGCTGATGTCTGGCGCGAAGGGGTTGCGATTGCCAGCATGGTCGCCAGTGACATCCACGAACTGACGAAAGCGGGTGCGATTGAGCACCAGCCCCGCCTGCAGCGTCCAAGGGCCGCCCAACCAGTAATCGAGATCCAGCTCGACACCCCGCGAGCGTGCCGCGGCAGCGTTGCTGATCAACACGCTGCCAGGCTGGAGGACCTGCTGCACCTGCATATCGTCGATACTCATCCAGTAAGTGGCGAGCCCATAGCGCAGCCGTTGCGACAGTGCCGTCCCCTTGATGCCCAGCTCATAGGCGGTGACTTGCTGCGGGTCGTAGCCGGGGTAGCCACTCTGGGCCGAGAAGGCGTTGAAGCCCCCGGCGCGGAACCCTTCGGCATAACGGGCGTAGAGCCAGTCGTCATCTCCCAGGCGGTACTGCAGGGCCAGCTGCGAGGTAACGTCGCGCCAGCGCTCGCTGCGCCGCTCGGCTCCCTGGGGCGTCAAGGCCACGCGGCTCTGCTCCAGGCGCAAGCCAGGCGTCAGGCGCCAGCGCTCCCCCAGCGGCAGCGTCCACTGCCCGAACAGCGCCAGGTTTTCTCCCTCCAGCAGCGCCCAATTGCGCTGGGTGCCCATTGGATTGCGTTGCTCGAACTGCAACCGATGGTCGTCACGGTCACCATAGAGCCCCAGCACCCAGCTGCTTTGCCCCTCGTCGCCCTGGCGCTCCAGCCGCAGCTCCTGGGAGAGGGTGGTCAGACGCTGGTCGCGCCCCATGGCAAAACGCTGGGCCGGCGTTAGATCGGTGTCCTGGGTGATGCGGTCGCGGATCTCGCGCCGCGCCGTGATCGAGCGCAGCGTCAAGCCCGGTGCCAGGGCATGGCGCACATCCAGGGACGCATCCTCACCCGACGAACGGTTGCTGCCCGGGTCTGGGGAGGTCACTTGGCGTGCCCCGCGTTCGGCTCGCCCCCAGGGGGCCGCAGCGTCACGATAGGCCAGCCGGCCATAGCGCAGGGTCACGTCAGTGCCCGGTGCCGGCAGCCAGCGCAGGCTCAGGCGCCCACTGTGGCGCTGACGGTCGTCCGCTGCACCATCACGGGCCAAGTTCGCCACATAGCCATCCTGCTGGCGCCATTCACCGCTGACGCCCAGATAGAGCCGCTCAGGTACCAGCGGCTGGGCGGCATCGAGGCGCAAGGCCGCCAGATCGCGACTGCCAAGCACACCCTCCAGCTCGGCATAGGGGCCCTCATCCGGTTGACGGGTATGTAGGCTGATCACCCCGGCCTCGGCATTGCGGCCATAGAGCGTCGACTGGGAGCCATGCAGCACCTCGATCCGCTCCACCCCCAGGAGGTTGTGATCGAAGCCTTGTCCACTCACCACCGGCACGCCGTCGACCAGCATCAACACCGATGAGGAAAAAGCCGTGGCCCCCGAGGTCAGCCCACGCATCACCGGCAGCGCGGTGCCCGACTGGCCGAAGGGTTGAAAGCTCAGCCCGGGTTCATGGCGCGCCAGATCCTCCACCCTACTGGCCCCACTATCCGCCAGCGCCTCACCCCAGACCACCGCCAGGCTCGACGCTACCTCCTCCTCGGCCTGGGCGACCTTATTGGCCGTCACCGTGACCGCCGGCAACACCGCCTCCTGGGCGACCACGGCGCCTGCCCAGCCTGCCACCAGCAGTATCGCCGCGCCGCTGCTCCAGCCAGTTCGTCGCATCGCTTGCCTCCTTCGATTCGGACCTCTGGCGCCCCTGGCATGGGGGCGCTCGAAGGAGTAGGCTAGCGACAAATACGATCAATTATCATATTCACTCATATGCAAAGCGACCCACATCCTATGCGCGACGATGCATCACGCCCCAGCCGCGGCTCACTGCATCAAGACACCCGGCTCCATCGACTCGACGACGGTCTTGCGGTAGCGCTCACGCGCTGCCGCCCGTCCCGGGCACTGATCGAGACAAGCCACGCTCCTCATGCAGACGCTGGGGTGATTATGACCTTCGGCCTAGAGGGTCGCTCCGAATACCGGGAGCGCTGCGGCCCGCGGGTCGACTTCTACCGCGACCACACCACGGTCACCGCCTTCCACCACAGCCAAGGCGAGCGCCATATGCCGGGCGGTGACGCCGTACTCCAGCTTCGCCTGGTCGCCACCGCCGGTTGGCTGACCCGCTATCTGGGCGAACGCTGCCAGGCTGTGCTACCCGCCTCCCGCGGCATTCGGTCGCTGGCCTTCCAGCCCACGCTGGCGAGCAGTCGTGCGCACCTTGAGGCGCTGCGCGCCCTTCTGAAGATGGGCGGATCACATATCCAGCGGCACATCCACGCCCTTAGCCTGCTGGGGGAGCAGCTCGAAACCTTGCTACCGGCGCCGCCTGCGCGACGTATCACCACGGCGGATGCCGAACGCATCAATCGTGCGCGGGAGATTATCCTGGATGAGCTGGATCGCCCCTTGACCCTGGCCTACCTGGCGGTGCGGGTGGGGCTGGGAGAGCAGAAGCTCAAGGCGGGCTTTCGCCAGCTGTTCGCGATTACTCCGGGGCGCTTTCTCCACGAACAGCGCATGCGCCACGCCCACGCCCTACTGGAAAGCGGCCAGCAGGTAGCCCAGGCCGCCTATGCCACCGGCTATTGCCACCCCGGCAACTTCAGCACGGCCTTCGCGCGTTTCTTCGGCTATCCGCCCAAGGCAGTCAAACACGGTAGATAAAGACAACGATTCTCGTTTACTCTATGGAAATCGACTACCCGCGCAAGGAAACCATCATGTTCGAGGTCAAGGGCGCTACCTTCGAGGTCAACGGCACCTGTCTGCTCCATCCCGTGGAGCACCGTTTCGAGGAGGGAAAGATCTACGGCTTGATCGGCCATAACGGCTCGGGGAAATCGACCCTGATCAAGCTGCTCGCCCAACAGCAGCCCGTCAGCCAAGGCGAGGTGCTGCTGGATGGCCGCCCCGTGCGTGACTGGAGCCAGCGTGAGTTCGCCCGCCGGGTGGCCTATCTGCCCCAGCACCTGCCTAGCGCCGAGAATCTCATCGGCCGCGAGCTGATCAGCTTCGGGCGCTACCCCTGGCATGGGCTACTGGGCCGCCACACCCAAGAGGACAAGGCCGCTGTCGAGCGCGCCATCGAACTCAGCCATACCGAGGACTTCGCCGACCGGCTGGTGGACACCCTATCCGGCGGCGAGCGCCAGCGGGTGTGGCTGGCCATGCTGCTGGCCCAGGAGAGTCGCTTCCTGCTGCTCGACGAACCGCTGGCTGCACTGGATATCTCCCATCAGATGGAAGTGCTGGCACTGATCCGCAAGCTGTGCGACGAACTCAAGCTATGCGTGATCATCGTGCTCCACGACATCAACATGGCCTCGCGCTACTGCGACGAACTCCTCGCCCTGCACAGCGGCCGGGTGCTGGCCCACGGCTCCCCCACGGAAATGATGACCAACGACACTCTGGAAGCGATCTACGGTCTACCGATGCAGGTGATGCCTCACCCCAATGGCGAGCATCGCATCGCCGTGGCGTGCTAGGTGCAGGCCACTCCATCATCCTTCCGCGTGAAGGGGAGTGACCTGAGAGCGTAGACGGACAGTACGCGCCAGACGGGTCTACATCCGGGAGATCCTCGAGCATAGCGAGTACGACAAGGGCAGATGGAAGGACTGACCATGAACGCCATTCTTGATCAAGCGACAATGCACTGGGCATACATCGCCCCCCTGCTCAGCGAACCTGAGAGTGAAGCGGATTACGACACCAAGGTCGAGGCCCTGGATGAACTGCTCGACATGGTAGGTGACGACGAGAATCACCCACTGGCAGGTTTGGTAGCGCGCCTCGGTGACATCATCGAAGCCTATGACGAGGAGCATCGTCCCATGCCGGACGTCTCCAACGTCGATGTGCTCCGCTATCTCATGGAAGAACATGGCGTCACCCAAAGCAACTTACCCGAAGTTGGTGCTCAACCCGTCGTATCTGCCATCCTGGCGGGTAAACGCTCCCTGAACTGGCGTCAGATCTGCGGGCTCTCCGAGCGATTCGGGGTGCCGACCGATGCATTCAAGGGCCGCGCGGCTGGCTGACCACCCATGCAGCATGAATGCTGTCATGATAATTCTGATTACACCACCTCCGCTCCAGCCACCGCCTCAGCTGCCAACAGCTTGCCGCTCTCCAGCCGCACCAGCCGGTCAGCGAGGGGGAAGTAGCGGTCGTCGTGGGAAATCACCAGCACCGCCTTGCCCATGCGCTTCAATTCGGGCAACACCTCGCGGTAGAACACCTCCTTGAACAGCGGATCCTGATCCGCTGCCCACTCGTCGAAGACCAGGAAGGGGCGACCCTCCAGATAGGCCACCACCAGTGCCAGGCGTTTGCGCTGGCCTTGGGACAGCGCCTGGGTGGAGAAGGCGCCGTTCTCGACCCGTACCTTGTGCTGCAGATGCAGCTTGGCCAACAGGCGGTTGCCTTCCTCGTCGAGATCGGCACGCGGCGCCTCCAGCAGCCGCTCGAACAGTGGTAGGGCTTGGCGCCCTTGAAACCGGGCAGCAGCGAGTGGTGGATATTGATCGCCCGGCCCGCCAGCTTCTCGCTCATCTCGCTGGAGAGCACCTGCATGTAGCGCGCCAGGATCACCAGCTCGGCACCACTCTCCTCGATCACCTGCCACACCTGGGCTTCCTGCTCGGCCTTGGTCTCCGGGGTGATAGGGAAGTGGTAGTAGGGCAGCCCGTGCCAGGCGGCCAGCGAGGGGCAATCAGCTCAGCCCACACAGCAAAAGCTCTCGCGTCAATGGCGCCAAAGGCAGTCGCAGCGCATCTCGTCGATCGACCCCACGTATCTCGGCAATCTCCGCGGCCGCCGCGACACGCTCATCGGTCACCAGTCGAAACAGATGGGCTTCTACCTCATGCCCCGCCTCATTGGCTGCGGGAGCGCGGCGAATACCGCACTCCGTCAACCGGTCGGGCTCGACCCGAAGACCCAGCTCCTCCGCGAGCTCACGACAGAGCGCCGAGTCAGCCGCTTCACCTGCCTCGATCTTGCCTCCTGGCTGCATGAAATAACGGGTATGCCGCTTACGCACCAGAAGCCATCGCTGGCCAGAGTCGAGCACAATGGCAGCAGCGATGCGGATCAACAGCGGCGAGTCGATATCGTCGGACACGGTCGATAACTCCTTGTTCATGTCAGAAGGCCCAGTCTTCGTCCTCGGTGGCCACCGCACGCCCGATCACGTAGGAGGAGCCGGAGCCGGAGAAGAAGTCGTGGTTCTCATCGGCGTTGGGCGAGAGCGCGGCGAGGATGGTCGGATCGACGTCGGTGACGCTTGACGGGAACAGCGCCTCGAAGCCGAGGTTCATCAGCGCCTTGTTGGCGTTGTAGTGGAGGAACTTCTTGACGTCCTCGGTCAGGCCCACCTCGTCGTAGAGCGACTCGGTGTACTTGACCTCGTTGTCGTAGAGCTCCAGCAGCAGCTCGTAGGCGTACTCCTTGACCGCCGCCTGGCGCTCCGGGGTGGCCTCGGCCAGCGCCTGCTGGAACTTGTAGCCGATGTAGTAGCCATGCACCGCCTCGTCGCGAATGATCAGGCGGATCAGGTCGGCGGTGTTGGTCAGCTTGGCGTGGCTCGACCAGTACATCGGCAGGTAGAAGCCGGAGTAGAACAGGAACGACTCGAGGAACACGCTGGCGACCTTGCGCATCAGCGGGTCGTCGGCGCGGTAGCGCTCGAGGATCAGCTCCGACTTGGCCTGCAGGGTCGGGTTCTCTTCGCTCCAGCGGAAGGCGTCGTCGACGTCCCGGGTGGCGCACAGGGTCGAGAAGATCGAGCTGTAGGAGCGCGCGTGCACGGCTTCCATGAAGGCGATGTTGGCGTAGACCGCTTCTTCGTGGGGGGTACGCGCATCAGGCATCAGCGCCGGGGCGCCGACGCTGCTCTGGATGGTGTCGAGCAGCGTCAGGCCGGTAAAGACGCGGATGGTGAGCTGCTGTTCCTGGTGCGTGAGGGTGTTCCACGACTGAATGTCGTTGGACAGCGGCACCTTCTCCGGCAGCCAGAAGTTGCTGGTCAGGCGGTTCCACACCTCCAGGTCCTTGTCGTCCTGGAGGCGGTTCCAGTTGATGGCATCGACCCGCGAGAGGCGCGGCGCCGTGCCCTGTGCTGCGTGTACGTTGGTCATGATTCGCTCGCTTGTCAGAGGCTGCAGGAAACGCAGCCCTCTACTTCGGTGCCTTCCAGGGCGCTTTGGCGCAGGCGCACGTAGTAGAGCGTCTTGATGCCCTTGCGCCAGGCGTAGATCTGGGCCTTGTTGATGTCGCGGGTGGTGGCGGTGTCGGGGAAGAACAGCGTCAGCGACAGGCCCTGGTCGACGTGCTGCGACGCCTCGGCATAGGTGTCGATGATCTTCTCCGGGCCGATCTCGTAGGCGTCCTGGTAGTAGTCCAGGTTGTCGTCATTGAGATAGGGCGCCGGGTAGTAGACGCGCCCCAGCTTGCCCTCCTTGCGGATCTCGATCTTGGCCGCCACCGGGTGAATGCTCGAGGTGGAGTGGTTAATGTAGGAGATCGAGCCGGTGGGCGGCACCGCCTGCAGGTTGCGGTTGTAGAGGCCATGCTCCATCACCGAGGCCTTGAGCGACTGCCACTCCTCGCGGGTCGGGATGGCGATGCCGGCGCGCTCGAACAGCCCCCGCACCTTCTCGGTACGCGGCTGCCACTCGCGCTCGGTGTACTTGTCGAAGAACGCCCCGCTGGCGTAGTCGGAGTCGGCGAAGCCGGCAAAGGCCGCGCCGTGCTCGACGGCCAAGCGGTTGGAGGCGCGCAGGGCGTGATAGACCACGCAGTAGAAGTAGAGGTTGGTGAAGTCCAGCCCCTCGTCCGAGCCGTAGTGGATATGCTCGCGAGCCAGGAAGCCGTGCAGGTTCATCTGCCCCAGGCCGATCGCACGGGAGTGGGCGTTGCCCTCGGCGATCGACGGCACCGAGGCGAGGTGGCTCATCTCAGAGACCGCGGTCAGGCCGCGCACGGCAATCTCGACGCTGGTGCCAATATCGCCGGCGTCCATCACCTTGGCGATGTTCATCGAGCCCAGGTTGCAGGAGATGTCCTCGCCGGTGTGGCGATAGCCGAGGTCGTCGTCATAGAGGCTCGGCGTATTGACCTGGAGGATCTCCGAGCAGAGGTTGCTCATGTTGATACGCCCGGCGATGGGGTTGGCGCGGTTGACGTTGTCCTCGAACATCACATAGGGATAGCCCGACTCGAACTGCACCTCGGCCAGGATCTGGAAGAATTCCCGGGCGTTGATCTTTGACTTGCGGATGCGCGAGTCGTCGACCATCTCATGGTACTTCTCTGTGACGCTGATATCGCCAAACGGCACGCCGTAGACGCGCTCCACGTCGTAGGGCGAGAACAAGTACATCGCCTCGTTGCGCTTGGCCAGCTCGAAGGTGATGTCGGGGATGGTCACGCCCAGCGACAGCGTCTTGATACGGATCTTCTCGTCGGCGTTCTCGCGCTTGGTGTCGAGGAAACGCAGGATGTCCGGGTGGTGGGCGTTGAGATAGACCGCCCCGGCGCCCTGGCGCGCGCCCAGCTGGTTGGCGTAGGAGAAGGCATCCTCGAGCAGCTTCATGATCGGGATGATGCCCGACGACTGGTTCTCGATGCGCTTGATCGGCGCGCCGAACTCGCGGATGTTGCTGAGCAGGAAGGCCACCCCGCCGCCGCGCTTGGAGAGCTGCAGCGCCGAGTTGATGGCACGGCCGATGGACTCCATGTTGTCCTCGATGCGCAGGAGGAAGCACGATACCAGCTCGCCGCGCTGGCGCTTGCCGCAGTTGAGGAAGGTCGGCGTGGCGGGCTGGAAGCGGCCGCTGACGATCTCGTCGACCAGCGCCCGGGCCAGGGTCTCGTCGCCGCGGGCCAGCGCCAGCGCGACCATGCACACGCGATCCTCGTAGCGCTCGAGGTAGCGCTTGCCGTCGAAGGTCTTCAGCGTATAGCTGGTGTAGTACTTGAAGGCGCCGAGGAAGCTCGGGAAACGAAACTTGTAGGCGTAGGCCTGCTCGAACAGCGACTTGATGAAGGCGCGGTCGTACTGCTCGAGCACCTGGGGCTCGTAATAGCTCTCCTCGACCAGGTAGTCGAGCTTCTCCTCCAACGAGTGGAAGAACACCGTGTTCTGATTGACGTGCTGCAGGAAATACTGGCGCGCCGCCTCGCGGTCCTTGTCCAGCTGCAGCTCACCCTCGGGGCCATACAGATTGAGCATGGCGTTGAGGGAATGATAATCCAGCGTGCGTGCCGCCTCGCCCTGGCCGGCGGGCCGGTGGGTCTCGCTCATGGCTGTCGTTTCCAAAACGCGTCTACTCCCTGTTGAACCCTGGCCACGTCTTCATCCGTGCCCAGAAGCTCGAATCGATATAGCAGCGGTACGCCGCACTTGTCGGCGATGATGCGCCCGGCCAGGCCGTACGCGGTACCGAAGTTGGTATTGCCGGCGGCGATCACCCCTCTGATCAACCCGCGGTTGTGCGGGTCGTTAAGGAACTGGATCACCTGCTTGGGCACCGCACCGTCGGCGCTGCCGCCCCCGTAGGTGGGGGTGATCAGGATATAGGGGCGGGTCACTCGCAGCGGCAGCTCATCGCGACTCAGCGGGATACGCCTAGCCGGCAGCCCGAGCTTCTCGACAAAGCGATGGGTATTGCCCGACTTGGTCGAGAAGTACACCAGCTCGCCATCCGGCTGAGCGGCGCCGAGCGCTGCCTGCTGTGCTTGTGCGGCCGACATGGCGGTCTCCTGCGAATGGCCTCGAAGCGATTTACGACAGCGCCTGGATGCGGTCCGGACGGAAGCCCGACCAGTGGTCGTCACCGGCCACCACCACCGGCAGTTGACGGTAGCCCAATGCTTCCACGGTACGCCGCGCCATGGGGTCGTCATCGATATCGAGCACGCGGTAATCGAGCCCCCGGCGATCCAGGGCCCGGTAGGTCGCGGAGCACTGTACACAGGCCGGGCGGCTGTAGACATGGACTTCCATCGTTCTCTCCTCCATCTCTCTGCTTGCTCCTCGCCATGGAGCGGACATGACAAACGGCAACCCAACAACACCATATATTGTGCCATTACAGGTTAAGATACCTACATATAGGTCTGTCAAGGAGAAAACGAGAAGTCTTCGATACGCGCTGACGTCGCATCGTGTGCCTACTTCGACCGGGGCGCTTGCGCCCCTGGCACGGTGCCGTACTACCTGCCTCCAGCGGCATTCGACCGCTGGCCTTCCAGTACATGCTGGCGAGCAGCCGTGCGCATAATGAGGCGCTGAATGTCGGAGAACACCACCGAGAACAGCTGCCGGTAGGCATCGCGATTATGCGCCTCGATGCGCTCGTCATTCAGAGCCGGATCAATCTCGATCCAGCGACACTCTTTCCAGTCGTTCGCCGAACCACTGCTGCCTGAGCCCGCGCTGCTGGTCTAAGATAAGCGCCAGGTAGTCTCGCAACAGATGGCCACCAGGCGATAGGCTCATGCGGGCAGCGCCAGCTGTAGGTGGACGTCGTGGATCAGACGCAGGTGGTTGAAGGGACTCGCCTGGGTCTCCTCCTGGCGCAGGTGGAAGGCACGCTGCTCCCCTCTGGGCAGCCCCTGGTACTCGGCAATCACCTGAAAAAGCCAGATCTCGTCGGTCCACGCCATGTCGCTGGCCTGCAGGTAGGCCAGGGCGCTGAGCGCCTCGCCGTCGCGGTCGATCACCGCTAGATAGAAGCGCTCCACGTCCTGCTTGAGGGCCTGCTGGCGGGCGGCCACCAGGCTCGCCTGCTGGGCCTCGGCGGGGCCCGCGGCGCTGACCGCCTGAGGCTTGTGTGGCGGTGCGGGCAGCTGGTGAAGCAGCTCGGTCAGCACCCTGGCATCCAGATGGCGGTCGACCGCCGGCGACGCGGCGGCGGTCAGGGGCGCGGCCCGATTCACCAGCGTCGGTACTTCGCTGCGCCGGGCGTAGTTGCCGGGCACGAAGCCGGGTTGCTCGCGCAGGAAAGCGGCCATGCCTGCTACCAGGCGGCTGCGCGACTGCTGCTGGCGGAAGCGCGCCATCAGCTCGATGAGCCGCCGCTGAACCTCCCGCAAGCCGGTATAGTGCTGGCTGAGCTGCTGCTGCAGCTGGCTGATCAGCAGCTTGCGCAGGGCGCCGTCGCTGCCCACCAGCTCGATCAATTCATCGAAATCGATCAGCGCCAGCCCGTCGAGCAGGCGCACGATCTGCTTCTGGGCGCGGTCGTTCTCACGGATCTTGTCGTTCAGGCGACTGACGAAGCCGAAGTCGCTGTTGAGGCGCTGCCAGAGACTGTCGATGGCATCGGCGAAGCGACCGTTGAGGTCGTCCACCTCCTGGCGCAGGCGCAAAAGGTGCTGCTCCTGGCGCCAGTGCTCGCCGGCATCGCGTGCTTCGCGGTAGCTCTGCACCAGGCCGCGCAGCAGCTCCAGGGTCTCCGCCACGTCGGCATTGACATGGCGGCGGGTCTCGTCGGCGAGCATCTCGGCGATCAGGTCACGCACCTTGGGGGCGAGCTTGACGCCACCCTGCTCGTCCGGTCGCCACAGGACACGCGCCGCCAGCAGCTTGCGCAGCGCCGTCTCGCTCAGCGCCGCCATTGGCACCTCATCCCGGGCATAGCCAGCCATCAGCGCCTCGGCATGCTTGCCGAGCAGCGCCAGGCGCTCGGCGCCGGTGGTGATCAGGCGGCTCTCCAAGGCATGACCGTCGCTCACAGCAGGCTCTCCTGGGTGACTGGCGCCTCCTCTTCGACAGGCAGGTTCTCCTCGTCACGGATAAAGCGCACCAGGTCGACGAGATAGTCGATCTTGCCGGTGACCAGGTACACCTGGCGCTCGGCATGGGGCTGGAGCAGGTAGCCGTGCTCCCTCAAGCGCTTGAAGAGCTGCTTGATCTGGGCGTCGAGCTGGTCGCTCTGGGAGCCGAAGAAGCCGTCGGTAGCCAGTCGCTCCAGGCGTTCGCGCAGACTCTGGTTGTCCTCGCACCGGGCGCTGAGCTCGGCGGGCTTGAGAATGTCGCCGGGGGCGATCAGGGCGTCGCGCCCCAGCGCCTCCTGCACCAGCTGCAGCCACTCCAACAGCGGCAGCAGGCTATTGACGGTATCGCCGAGCTGGCGCGACAGCTGCTCCCGAGCGTCGTCGTTCAGCTGTCGCCAGGCCAGGAAATAGACGCTGCCGCCCACATTGGCGGCCAGCCGACGGTTGAGCGGGCGCAGGTAGGTGTCGATCTGCTCGCGGAGCTGGTCATCCTGAAGGCGACGAAAGGCGTGCTCGTCACTCACCGCACAGATGAACTCCCCGGCCAGCAGACGTTCAAGCAGTGGACCGTGCTCGATCATGCGGTCACCTCCTCAGCGGCGCGGGCCTGCAGCCGTTCGGCCAGACGGCTCAGTCGCGGTTCGATACGCTTGAGTCGACGCAGGGAAGGATCGGCCTCATCCCGGTCGATCAGATAGCGGTTGTCAAACAGCAGCAGCACGTCCGACTCCGGGTTGGGAAAGGCGCCGACGATATGGATGCGGTTGCTGTCGCAGGCGTCGAACAACTTCTCGACGTTGTGGTAGGCCAGAGTGCCGATCTCGTCGATGGGCCAGTGGATGGCGATCTCGGCCCGACCTCGCAGCAGCCGAGTGAAGGCGAGCAGGAACTTGCACAGGATCAGGTAGGCCATACCGTGACTGGATGACTCCAGCAGCTGGCGGTCGTTCTTGATCACCAGGTCGGTGCCTCCCTCGTTGAGGTGCAGCTCCAGGCGCAGCAGGCTCTCGAAGCTGTACTGCTGGTCACTGCGCAAGAGTTCCACCACGTCGGCCAAGGCGTCGAGGTAGTCGTCGCTGGGCAGCGGCTGCCCCGATTCGCGCCACTCCCGATAGCGCTGGGCGAACAGCTTGAGCGGCTCCCAGAAGCCCAGCTCGTCGATGGTGGACTGGATCTTCACCTCAGCCTTGCCGATACCTTCCAGGGTCAGGTCGTCGGCGACCTCTTCGGAGAGGCGACGACTCTGGGCGCTGATGCGGCGGTTGAGGTCGCGGAACACGGTGAAGAACTTGTCCAGGTCGTCACTGAGATTGCGCCCCTGCTGTACCAGCTGCTGCTGTTGATCCTCGAGCAGCTGGAGCATGCCGCGCAGCAGCGGCAGCAGCCGCCGGGGCGAATCAGACTCACCGGCGAGCTTGCCCCGCTCGGTGTCCAGGGCCTCGACGAAGCCGCTGCTGGCTCCCTTGATCAGCTCACCCTCCACCTGTTCGCAGCCCTTGCGCAGGGTCTCCAGCTCGCGGCTGCGGCTGGCCAGCGCCTGACGGGTCCGCTCGATACGTTCGTGCACATCCCCCGGGGACTCGCGGATCGGCTCGACCGCCGCGCTCAGCCCCAGGCTCTCCACCTGGTCCAGCAGCGGTTCGAGAGCGCCCATGACCTCCTGCTCGGCGTGCTGACTGCCTTTCAGCGCGTTGAGCGTCTGCTGATAGGCCGCCTTGGCGGCCTGGAAGTCGCTGCGCAGCTGGTCTCGCTCACGCTGTACCTCCTGCTGCTCACGGGTCAGCGTGGCTTCCTTTTCCACCAGCCGCGGTTTGCGCTCGCCCCACTCGACGCGCATGAAGCGCCGATAGGCCGCCAGCTCCTCCTGGCGGGCCGCGGTGATGCGCATGCGCTCCTCCAGGGCGGCCAGCCGTGACTGGGTCTCCTTCAGGGTGACCGGGTCGACGCCCTGGGCTTCAAGCTCCTGGTTGAAGGCAGCCTCCAGCTCGTCTCGCTGGCGCCGATGCTCCGCCTTCAGGTCGCCAAGCTGGCGTTTGCGCTGGTGGAGCTGCCCTTCCAGGCTGTCCAGCTGGCTCTGGGCATCGGCCTTGAGCTCGAGCAACTGCGCCTGATGGGTCTCGGTCAGCGCGTCGAGCGCCTCGTGCTTCTCGTCACGCAGCGCCTGCTGGAGCGCTTCCTGCTCGGCCAGCGCCGCCTCTCCGGCCGCCCGCCGCGCCTGCTGCTGCTTGACGTGGCGATCATGCAGCTGGCGGCGGGCTTCCAGGGCGTACTCCACCTCCTCGTCGGCCCGCTTGAGGGCGCTACGCGCCTGCCCCAGCGTCACCTCGGCCCCCTGGACCCGGTCGTGTTGCGCCTTGAGGCGTTTTTTCGCGGCCTGGACATCCGCCTCGGCGCGAGTCAGGGCCGCCTCGGCCGCCTCGATGGCGGCCAGCAGGCTCGCCTCATCCTGGGCGTCATCGGGCAAGGCAATCGCCGCAAGGTCCAGGACCACGCCAAATAGGTCGTCGCCAGCCTCCTCGGCAAGCTGGGGGGCAAGATCCCGTCGCTCCAGCAGCTCGGGAGCGATCACCTTACCCAGCCGCTGCTCCCACCCCGGACGGTGATAGCGCAGGAAATGACGCAGACTGCCCTGGGCGGGGTCGCGCTGCCGGTAAAGCGCTTCGCAGTGACGCTCGGCCTGGGAGCGCTGCTGGCGAGTCTGCTCGAGCTCACGCTCGGCGCTGTCACGCTCTTTCTTTCCGCTTTCATGCTCGCGGCGCAGTCCATCGAGGGTCGTGGCGGCCGCGCTGCGGTCGCTCTGGGCCCTGTCCAGGCGCGCCTGGGCCAGCTCGGCTTCTTGAGCCTCTTCCGAGGTCTGAGCAGTATGCATCAGCTGTGTCTTGAGCTCGGCCAGACGCTCGACACCCTGCTCCAGGCGCGCCTGGTAGCTAGCCTCCAGGTCGCCTCGCTCACCCTGGCTGCGCGCCTCGAGGCTTCGCTGCGCCTCCCAGTGCCGTTCGCGACAGCTCTCCTTCTCCTCGCCCAGGGCATCGATGAGCGCCTGGGCCTCGTCGGTCTGACGGGCCAGGGTATCGGCTAGCTCGCGAAGCCGCCCTTCCCGCTTGGCCTGACTGGCCTGCACGGCCTGCTGCATGAACTCGAGGTGGTCGCGCAGCTGCTGATGCTGTTCACGCCATTGCGGCAACGCCTCCAGGTCGCGCTCCAGGGCGGGCATGTCCGCCTCGGTATACTGCTCATACTGGCGCTGCAGGTCATTGAGATCGCGCTGGGTGTGATCCAGCTCGCTGCCCAGCTCGCTGGCGCGATCATTGAGGGCATCCCGCGCCTGCTCGTACTCCTGCTCACGCGCCTGAAAATCACGCTGGTGCTGGCTGAGCTGTGCCTCCAGATCGGCCAGGGTGCGCTCGGCGCGATGGCGATCTGCCTCCAGCTGGGGTTTCAACTGCCATAAGGTGGCTTCAAGCTCGGCAAGCTCACGGTCCACCCCGCCCAACTCCCCAAGCCGCTGCTGGAGAGGCGCCAGACGCATCGACTGGCGCATCTGGGCGATCCACTCCCGCGCCTTGGTGTTGCGGATACGAGTCACCGGCAGCTCGACCCCATCCTCCTCGAAGATCGCCGCCAGCATGGTCTTGAGGGTATCCATCTTGCCCTCCTTGGCGTGAACCGCCGAGACCAGCTTCTCGATATGACGTATGCGCCGCTCGGGCTTGACCAGACTGAACTGGGCGGCGATCTGGCGCAGCTTGAGTCCGTCGCGGCGGTTGCCCTGGGACTGGGCCGCACCCTGCTGGGTGAAGTCGTTCTGGATGACCGAGCGGTATTCGGAAGTGGCACCCAGCTTCGCCGACACGCTGATTCCCTCGCGACGCAGCCCGCTGGCCCACTGCGCGTAGTCGAGCGCCACTACCCCGGCATCGCTCTCGATCAGGTAATCCTCGGGACGATAGGGGGCGCCGACGAAGCGATACTCCACCCCGCCGTCGCTCTTGCGGGTCAGCACCGCCTGGCAAACGTTGCCCGCTTCGCGGCGGTACTCGTAGACCAGGTAGCTGTTCCGATGCGGCAGGTAGAAGGCGTCGAACTTCATCCGGGTCTTGGGCACCACCCGGTTGGGTAGCTCACCATAGAACACCGGCACCAGGCGCTGCAGAGTGGTCTTGCCCGACGCATTGGTGCCGCAGATATTGGTGTGGCCGTCCACACTGAGTTCGACCACTCCCTCGAGATGGCCGTGAATCATCACGATGCGTAGCAGGTGAGCCATGCCGCGTCCTTGATCCTGTCATGTCCAAAGCGCCCTATCTTGCCAGAGACCCGGCGTCGTGGCATTCACCCTTCTGCAGCGAGACGCTTAACCACCGCGGCGCTGCCCTAAGCAGATCGCCGCGACCCAAAGGCCACGGCGATCGTCAGGACGGTCGGCGGAGGTACGACGCGATCAGGAAACGGCGGCCTGGTAGCGCCGCTCGACGTCTTCCCAGTTGATCACGTTGAAGAAGGCGGCCACATAGTCCGGGCGTTTGTTCTGATATTTCAGGTAGTAGGCGTGTTCCCAGACATCCAGGCCCAGTACCGGGGTATTGCCGTGCATGATCGGACTATCCTGGTTCAAGGTGTTCTCCACCACCAGCGTCTTCTCCGGGGTCACGCTGAGCCAGGCCCAGCCACTGCCGAAGCGCCCCAGTGCCGCCTTGGTGAAGGCGTCCTTGAAGGCATCGAAACCTCCCAGCTCGCTGTCGATGGCCTGAGCCACCTTGCCCTGGGGCTGGCCGCCCCCTTTGGGCGACATCATCTGCCAGAACTTGGAGTGATTGGAGTGGCCGCCGGCGTTGTTGATCACCGCCTGGCGCTTGTCCTCCGGTACCCGGTCGAGATTGGCGAGCAGCTCGTCCACCGGCACTTCTTCGAGCCCCGTCCCCTCCAGGGCGCCATTGAGATTGTTGACGTAGGTCTGATGATGCCGGCCATGGTGAATTTCCATGGTCGTCGTGTCGATATACGGCTCCAGCGCATCATAGCCATAGGGAAGGTCGGGCAGTGTATGCGGCATGATCTCTCCTCCTTAAGGATGGCAAAGGGGGCTGGCCCCGTGGACTTCATCCCCAAGGATGGCAGATCATCGTTCACCGCGCTAATAAAAATCGTTATCAGCTTATATAGGCTCTGACAATCTCCCTCTGCCGGCTTCCCCATGGCTATAACCCCAACAGCAGCGAGCCGGCCCTCTCAGGAGGGCCGGCTCGCTGCCGGGGTAGCGCCTCGAGGCCACCGACCGTTGAGAGCGCTACCGGGAAGATCCCGGTCTTTTTTAGGTTCTTCGCCGACTGGCGTGAACAGGCTATGTGGGAGGGAGCTTCAGCTCGCGAAGTAGCGCTCAGCGCTACCCATGGGGCGCCTGCGGCGCCTTCGCCCGGCAGAGCCGGCCTCCCACCATCAAACCTGCCAAACATGTTCACGCTAAAGTGCGATGAACCATTTTTTACAGCTTGCTTTCCAGCTCCGGCAGGGCCTCGAAGAGATCCGCCACCAGACCATAGTCGGCCACCTGGAAGATCGGCGCCTCCTCGTCCTTGTTGATGGCGACGATCACCTTGGAGTCCTTCATGCCGGCCAGGTGCTGGATGGCTCCTGAAATGCCCACGGCAATGTAGAGCTCCGGCGCGACGATCTTGCCGGTCTGGCCCACCTGCATGTCGTTGGGCACGAAGCCGGCGTCCACTGCGGCACGCGACGCGCCGATGGCCGCACCCAGCTTGTCGGCGATGCCCTCGAGCAGCTTGAAGTTCTCGCCGCTGCCCATGCCGCGACCGCCGGAGATCACCACCTTGGCGGCGCCCAGCTCGGGACGGTCGGACTCGGCCAGCGCTTCCTTGACGAAGGTGGACTGGGCGTTGTCGGCCACGACGTCCACCGCTTCGACCTCGGCGCTACCGCCTTCGCCAACGGCATCGAAGCCGGTGGCACGCACGGTGATCACCTTGAGCGGATCCTCACTCTGCACGGTGGCGATGGCGTTGCCGGCGTAGATCGGGCGCTTGAAGGTGTCCGGGGACTCCACCGCGATGATCTCGGAGATCTGGGAGACGTCCTTGAGGGCGGCGACGCGGGGCAGCACGTTCTTGCCGGTGGTGGAGGCGGCGGCCAGCAGGTGGCTGTAGTCGCCGGCCAGCTCGGCGAGCAGCGCGGCGGTGGGCTCGGCCAGCAGGTGGGCGTAGGCGGCGTTGTCGGCCACGCGCACCTTGCGCACGCCGTCGAGCTTGGCGGCCGCTTGTGCCACGGCGCCAACGTTCTCGCCCGCCACCAGAATGTCAATGTCGCCGCCGATGGCTTGCGCCGCGGCAACCACGTGGGCAGTGGCGCCGACCAGGGCGCCGTCGTGATGTTCGGCGAGTACCAGAATGCTCATGAAATCAGCTCCCTCAAAGCACTTTGGCTTCGTTTTTCAGTTTGTCCACGAGCTCATCCACGGAGCCCACCTTGATGCCGCCCTGGCGCTCGGCCGGCGGCTCGACCTTGAGCAGCTTGACCTTGGAGGCCACCTCAACGCCCAGGTCTGCCGGCGACTTGACGTCCATCGGCTTCTTCTTGGCCTTCATGATGTCGGGCAGCTTGGCGTAGCGCGGCTCGTTCAAGCGCAGGTCGGTGGTGACGATGGCGGGCAGGGATAGCTCGACGGTCTGCAGGCCGCCATCGATCTCGCGCGTCACCTGGGCCTTGTCGCCGTCGATGACCACCTCGGAAGCGAAGGTGCCCTGGGGCAGGCCGGTCAGGGCGGCGAGCATCTGGCCGGTCTGGTTGTTGTCGGTGTCGATGGCCTGCTTGCCGAGGATCGTAAGGCCCGGCTGCTCCTCGTCCACCACCTTGGCCAGCAGCTTGGCGGCGGCCAGCGACTCGACGCGCTCGTCGGTCTCGACATGCACGGCACGGTCGGCGCCCAGCGCCAGCGCGGTACGCAGCTGCTCCTGGGCGGCCTTGGGACCGATGGTCACCGCGACGATCTCGGTCGCCACGCCCTTCTCCTTCAGGCGCACCGCCTCTTCCACGGCGATCTCGCAGAAGGGGTTCATGGCCATCTTGACGTTGGTGAGGTCGACGTCGGAGTTATCCGGCTTGACCCGGATCTTGACGTTGTAGTCGATGACGCGTTTGACCGCGACGAGTACTTTCATGGTGTCCTCGCTTGGTTCAGTGTAGGAACCGTCTAGTTAGGGAGCGCCGATACGCCCGACTCGCACCGGACCTGCTGGCGTTTCCTTAGAACCGGCTGGCATGCCTTTGTGTGTTTCATGCAAGCGTTTGATAGGCGCCGCAACGCAAAACCCTTTTAATGTGCCACAGGCAGACCCGCGGCAACAATCCCAGCCGATCGGAGCTTCTCGCGGCTCCCGCCGCACATTACCCATCGTAGGGGTGACCTGAGTCGTCTATTATGCCTATCATGGAGAATATCGAGAAGCAAACGACCGTTTTAAATTCTTTCGACGTTGGTGGTAGACCGTAGCCGTGACGTCGATGGCGAGGGAGGAGCAACCGGATGTCAGAGCAAGTAGAGCGTGATTCGATGGAGTTCGACGTGGTCATCGTCGGCGCCGGCCCTTCAGGCCTGTCGGCGGCCTGTCGGCTGATGCAGCAGGCCAATGAGGCCGAACAGGAGCTGTCGGTGTGCGTGGTGGAGAAGGGCTCCGAGGTGGGGGCCCATATCCTCTCCGGCGCGGTCTTCGAACCCCGCGCCCTGGCCGAACTCTTCCCCGACTGGGAGGAGCGCGGCGCGCCCCTCACCACGCCGGCGACCCGCGACGAGGTCTACCTGCTCAAGGACGCCGAGAAGGCCCAGAAGCTCCCCAATGCCCTGGTGCCCAAGTCGATGCATAACACCGGTGGCGACATGCCCCGCTATGTGATCAGCGCCGGCAACCTGTGCCGCTGGCTAGCCGAGCAGGCCGAGGCGCTGGGGGTGGAGATCTTCCCCGGCTTCGCCGCCCAGGAGACGATCGTCGAGGACGGCGTGGTCAAGGGCATCCTGATTGGCGACATGGGCGTCAGCGCCGATGGGCAGCCCAAGGACGGCCATATGCCGGGCATGGAGCTGCGCGCCAAGTACACCCTTTTTGCCGAGGGCTGTCGCGGCCATCTGGGCAAGCGGCTGATCGAAGAGTTCAAGCTCGACGAAGGCAAGGACCCGCAGCACTATGGCATCGGCTTGAAGGAGCTCTGGGACATTCCCGCCGAGCAGCACGAGCCCGGCCTGGTGCTGCACGGCTCCGGCTGGCCGCTGGACAAGAAGACCCACGGCGGCTGGTTCCTCTACCACGCCGAGAACCAGCAGGTGGTGGTCGGCCTGATCATGGACCTCTCCTATCAGAATCCGTGGCTCTCGCCCTTCGACGAGTTCCAGCGCATGAAGCATCACCCGGTGCTCGCCAAGCACCTGGAAGGCGGCAAGCGGGTCTCCTACGGTGCCCGAGCCATCACCAAGGGCGGCCTCAACTGCCTGCCCAAGATGACCTTCCCCGGTGGCCTGCTGGTCGGCTGCGATGCCGGCACCCTGAACTTCTCCAAGATCAAGGGACTGCATACCGCCATGAAGTCCGGCCTGGTGGCCGCCGAGGCGGTGTTCGAGGCCGTCGCCGCCGGTGATGAAGGGGGCACCGAGCTCGCCGCCTTTACCGAGAAGTGGGAGGCCAGCTGGGCTTATGCCGAGCTCAAGGAGAGCGCCAGCTTCGGCCCAGCGATCCACAAGTACGGCACCGTGGGCGGCGGCGCCTACAACTTCGTCAACCAACTGCTCGGCGGCAGGCTGCCCAACGTCCACGACACCACCCCGGACCACGCCACGCTCAAACCGGCCAGCGAGTTCGAGAAGATCGACTACCCCAAGCCCGACGGCAAGCTCTCCTTCGACAAGCTCTCCTCGGTGTTTTTGTCGAACACCAACCACGAGGAGGATCAACCCTGCCACCTGAAGCTGGCCGACCCCGAGCTGCCGATCCGCGATAACCTGCCCGAGTACGCCGAGCCCGCCCAGCGCTACTGCCCGGCGGGGGTCTACGAGGTCGTGGAAGACGACGAGGGCAAACCGCAGTTCCAGATCAACTTCCAGAACTGCGTGCACTGCAAGACCTGCGACATCAAGGACCCGGCCCAGAACATCACCTGGGTGGCGCCGGAGGGCGGCGGCGGGCCCAACTACCCCAATATGTAAGACTCTAGACGGACAGGCGCGAAACGAATTTGTGGGAGGGAGCTTCAGCTCGCGAAGTAGCGCTCCGCGCTACAAACGGGTCGCCTTCGGCGACTTCGCCCGGCAGAGCCGGCCTCCCACCATAAGGCTGCATCACTGATTCAGCCCACTGTGCGATGAACCATCCGCAAGCTCCCTCACGGTGTCGCCGCCCCCCTCAGATGGGACCGTTTCCTTCCTCTTTCAGGGCCTTCGCCAGCGCCTCCACCACCCGCTGCTGCTGCGCCTCTTCCAGATAGGGGTGCATGGGCAGGCTGAGGATCGTCTCGCAGACGGCCTCCGACACCGGCAGCCGGCTCTCCGGGTCCGCTACCGCCGGCTGGCGGTTGAGCGGCTGCGGGTAGTGAACGGCGGTCGGAATGCCGGCATCGGCAAGCCGGCGCTGCACTGCCTCCCGGTTGGCCACTCGGAGGCTGTACTGGGCATAGACGCTGGTGTTGCCAGGCGCGAGCACCGGTGCGGTGGTGATTCCCGCCTGCTGAAGCAGCCGGTCATAGCGCCCGGCCGCCGCCTGGCGCAGCGCCACCTCCTCGTCGAAGATGTCCAGCTTGGCCAGTAGCACGGCGGCCTGCAGGGTATCGAGCCGGCTGTTCATGCCCAGGCAAACATGATGGTAGCGCCTGGCCTCGCCGTGACGCGCCACCAGGCGAATCGCCTCGGCAAGCGCGGGGTCGTCGGTGAACAGCGCGCCGCCGTCGCCATAGGCCCCTAGCGGCTTGCTGGGAAAGAAGCTGGTGGTGGCGACACGGCTGAGGCTCCCCGAGCGCCGGCCGCGCTGGGTCGCCCCGAAGCTTTGGGCGGCATCCTCGACCACCGCCAGCCCGTGGCGGTCGGCCACCGCCTCGATCGCCGCCATGTCGGCACACTGACCGAACATCGACACCGGCATGATGGCGCGGGTGCGCGGCGTAATCGCCGCCTCGAGTCGAGCCGGGTCGAGCAGGTAGGTGTCGGGATCGATGTCCACGTAGACGGGCCTGGCCCCCACCAGCGCCACGCTCTCCGCCGAGGCGACAAAGGTGAAGCCGGGCACGATCACCTCGTCGCCCGGGCCGATCTCCAGCGCCATCAGGGCGATCTGCAGGGCGTCGGTGCCGTTGGCGCAGCCGATACAGTGTGACACGCCGACGTAGTCGGCCAACCGCTGCTCGAGCGCCTCCACCTCCGGCCCAAGGACATAGCGGCCATGGGCCAGCACGCGGACAATGGCCGCATCGAGCTGCGGCTTGATGCGCGCCTGCTGGGCGGCCAGATCGATGAACTGCATGGTAGCGCCTCCCTATACGCTGGTGGCCAATCCCAGCTCCAGCATCCGCGGGTGGCCCTCGCCCTGGCGCGGCGACTCGGGGGTCGCGGCGCGAATCGCCGTCACGGTTTCCAGGCAGTGGCGCACGGTCTCGATATCGAAGCCGCGACCGGCCAGGATCTCGCGGTAGCTGACGGTGTGCAGGTCGGTGAAGCCGGTGGAGAACTCGAAGAGCTCCTCGTCACAGGTGATGCTGCGGTAGGTGGACTGCCGCCCACGCACCGCATCGGGCAGGTCCTGCTCGTCGATGGACAGGAACCAGCGCACCCTGGCCTTCTCGTACTCCAGGTAGCCGGCGGCCTTGTGGTCGTCGCTATAGTGCAGCACCTGATGCTCCAGCTCCCCGAAGATCTGGTGCAGCATGTCGAAGAAGTGGATGCCGATCTCGGCCACCACCCCGAAGGACTTGCGCGGGTCCCCCTTCCAGCTCGCCAGGTACCAGGGGCCCCGGGCGGTGATGTAGGTGAGCTCGACCTCGTACTTGCTGTCGCGCTGTTCGGCAAGCACCTTGTCGCGCAGCTCATGGATCGCCGGGTGATGACGCAGCTGCATGATGCTGTACACCTGGCGACCGGTCTCCTCCTCCACCAGGCGCAGCTCGTCGAGCTGCTCGGGCGTCGGCACCAGCGGCTTTTCGCAGATGACGTCGCAGCCCAGCTGCAGGCCGGCGACGATGTGGGCGCTGTGCAGGTGGTTAGGCGAGCAGACCACCATATAGTCCAGTGCTCCTTCCCCCCGGCGCCGCAGCCGCCAGGCGTGCTCGAGAAAATATTCGAACTCGGTAAAAAAAGCGCAGTTCGTCGAGATGGAGTCGATGATGCCCACCGAATCGTTGAGGTCGTAGGCCGCCACCAGCGAGTGGCCGGTCTCCTTGATGGCCTGCATATGACGCGGTGCGATATAGCCGGCGGCGCCAATCAGCGCGAAATTCATGTCCCTCTCCCTTGGTCGTGGTCAGCCTTGGGCCGTAAATCGATTGAGGGTCAAGCCTACTTCGCCTGGCCGCCACGCGCCACCGGCCGCGAGGGATCGCGGATCCACTCGCTCCAGGAGCCGGCATAGAGGCGCGGCAGGGGACGACCGGCGATGGCATAGGCCAGGATGTTGTGGCAGGCGGTAACCCCTGAGCCGCAGTAGGCAATGATCGCCGACGCCTCGGGTAGTTCGGCCACCAGCTCGGCCGCCGGCTTGAAGCGGCCATCCTCGGCCAGGTTGGCGGGGCTGGGCCGGCAGCGGGCGCCGGGGATATGCCCCGCCACCGGGTCGATGGGCTCGACCTCGCCGCGAAAGCGCTCGAGACTGCGGGCATCGAGCTTCAGCTCGCGTCCGGAAAAGACCCGGTCGGCGTCGACCCGGGCGGCCTCGGCGAAATCCGGCTGCCAGTCGCTGGGGGCGGGCTCGGCGGCGTCGCTGCTCAGCGGTAGCTCGCCGCCCTGCACCTGCCAGGCCCGCAGGCCACCGTCCAGCACCCGCACCTCGGGATGCCCCGCCCAGCAGGCCAGCATCCACCAGGCCCGGGCCGCGGCCAGCTGACCGCCCATGTCGTCGTAGACCACCACCGGCCGCTCGGGGGAGAGGCCGAGACGCTGCAGCGTGGCCGTAAAGGCGCCCTGGCTCGGCAGCGGGTGACGACCGGCCTCCCCCGGCGTGCCAGCCAGGTCACGATCCAGATCCAGGTGCTGGCTGCCCGGCACATGCCCTGCCTGCCACAGCCGTCGCCCGGCCTCCGGCTCACCGAGCCGCGCCCGACAGTCCAGCACCCGGGGCGGATGCGCCCCCCGCAGCGCCTCGGCCAGCTCCGCCGCGGAAATCAGCACGTTCGACATGGTCTCTCTCCTTTTCCCAGGACTTGGCTCATTCACGACTCGGCCCCGCTCAGGAATCCGCCGACGACGGATCGGCGGCGAGGCGCTCGATGGGGGCGCGCCTGGCCAACAGACGCCGGCGGCCGGACTGGCGGAAGTGCACCTCGATCACCGGGTCGGCCGGGTCCCCCTCCACCACGGTCACTTCGCCTTCGCCGAACACCGCATGGCGCAGGCGCTGACCGGGATGATACGCCGCCGCCTCCCAGGCGGGGCCGTCCTCGGCCACCCCGTCGGCGGCTAGCGGCGCGAGCGGCAGCTCACGCCCCAGCGCCGCCAAATAGCCGGCCACCCGGGCCGGCGAGCCCACCACCAGCGGCGCCTGAGCCTCCCCTGCCCCGTCGTCCAGCCGCGCCGCCACTCGCAGGCAGTCCTGCCAGGACGTTTCGCCGATGAAGCGGCTGGGACGGTGCGCGCCGCCGTCGTGGAGGATCAGCAGCCGTTCGCGGGCGCGGGTGATGGCCACATAGAACAGCCGCCGCTCCTCCTCGAGCCGGTCGACGGTGAGGGGATTGTCGCGACCATAGTGGGGAAAGTCCTCCTCGTTGGCGCCGCCCACGGCCACCAGCGGCCACTCCAGCCCCTTGGCACCGTGTACGGTGGTGATCAGCAGCCCGCTGCTGTGGTTCTCCACCGGTCGTTCCAGCAGCTCGATGAAGGCCCCGATGTCGCGGACTTCCGCGGCCTGCTCGACCAGCACGTCGAGCAGTCGCACGTCCTCCTCGCCCTTCTCGCGGCGCGCGGCGGCCCGCTTGAGCACCTTCTCGGCATCCAGGCTGTCGACCACGTGGGTCAGCAGCCGCGCCGGCGACCAGCCGGCGAGCCGCGGCAGCTCGCATAGCAGCTGCCAGCGTCGCGAGAGATTGCGCCGCTGGATCGGCTTGAGCCCCGCCAGCAGCGGGTCGTGGCGATCGGGAAAACTCTGGCTCTCGGCCAGTCGCCTGGCCAGGGCAGCAAGACGTTCTCGAGCCACGAAGGGGGTGGGCTGCTCGAGCAGCCGCTGCAGCAGCGCCGGGTCGTGCAGCAGTCCGGGGCTCAGCGCCAGGCGCAGATAGCCGGCCAAGGCCTGCACCAGGGGCAGGCGAAACACGAAGCGATCCTCCCGGGAGAGCCGGAAGGGAATGCCGGCCTGCAGCAGCTGAAGCTGGAACGGCACCGACAGCGCCCAGCTGCGCACCAGCAGACAGGCCTCGTCGAGACGCCTCCCCGCCCGTTGCCAGCCGGCCAGCTCGACGAGCAGCGCGCCGGGGCCGCTCTCCACCGCCAGGGTGGTGACCGGGTTACCGGGAGCCGCCAGGCACAGCTGATCGGGCCGGCGGCGGTTGGCGGCGATGGCGTGGTTGGCCGCCAGCGCCAGGGCATGGCCGTGGCGAAAGGTGGTAGAGAGCGGATAGTCGGTGGCCGACCCGAAGGTGGCGGTGAAGTGCTCGCGCATGGTGTCGGGGTGGGCACCGCGCCACTCGTAGATGCACTGATTGGCATCGCCTACCGCCATCACTGCGGCGTCACGCCCGGCCAGGGTGGCGAGCAGGCGCAGCTGGGCCTGGTTGATGTCCTGGTACTCGTCGATGATCACCTGATCGAGAAAGCCCTGGACCCGGGCGGTCAGGGCCGGGTCGGCCTCCAGGGCGCGCAGGGGGCGGTAGAGCAGATCCGAGTAGGTCATCAGGCCGTGCTCGGCGAGCAGCTCTTCGAGCCGCTGGAAGGCATCCACGAAGTGGGCGGTCTCCGCACCGAAGTCGAGTCGCTCATAGAGCGCCGCCGGGGGTGCCATCTCGGCCTTCACCAGCCCGCAGAAATGCGCCAGGGCATCGAGGGTCTCGGCTTCCAGCGCGCTCTCGCGGCGCTCCGGGTCGTCGCCTAGCGCCTCCAGGGAGGCCTGCCGCAGCAGCCGCTCGACCTGCCAGTCGGCGGACAGCAGCCGACGCGGCGACAGCGCTCCCCAGCGGGTCAGGCTTCCGGTCAGGCGATGCCCCAGGGAGTGAAAGGTGCGTACGTCCGGCAGGCGCTGACCGGGCGGGGCCAGCGCGGCCAAGCGTGCCTGAAAGTCGTCACGGGCCGAGCGGTTGAACATCAGCACCAGGATACGCGCCGCCGGCACGCCCCGCGCGAGCAACTGCAGCACCCGGGCCACCAGCGTGGTGGTCTTGCCGGAGCCGGCCACGGCGGCCACCCGGGCATGACCGGCGCCATGCGACACCACGGCGCGCTGCTCGGCGGTGAGCCTCACGGGGCCTCGTCGGGCAGTTCGCCGAGCGGCTGCCAGACGCCGGCGCTGGTCAGCCCCAGCTCCAGGCGGCCGTCCTGGCACCGGCGCTGCTCGGCAGCTTCCACCAGCCGATAGAAGACGTTGCGCCCCAGGCGTGCGGCGAGCCCAAAGCGCACCGGCACCTCGGGCACAGGCTCGCCGTCGGGGGTCTCGGTCACCCGCAGGCGGTGCTCATCATCCAGGCTCAGCCGGTCCCCGACGTTGGTGGTCAGCCACCAGCGGCCCGCCGCGTCACGCTCGGCATCGACGACCACGAAGGGGCGGTCGACGACCCGGATGCGCTGCTTCTCCGCCGGCGTCACCAGGTAGACATGGCCGTCGTCGTCACGGCGCAGCACGGTGGAAAGCAGCCTCACCAGTCGCGGCCGGGCGATCACGCCGCCCTCGTGGATCCAGCGGCCGTCGGCCTCGATCACCAGGTCCATCTCCCCGACTCGCTCGGGATGCCAGCGGTCCACGGGCGGTATCTCGCCGGTCGGGTCGACATGCTCGATCAGCGGCTCCAGATTCATGGCGGCAGTCTCCGGCATGGCGCGTTACTGTCAGTCTATACCAGCCCGGCGCGGGCCAGGGCCTGGCGCACCTCAGCCGGGGCCTCGGGAGCGGCGGCGGGGAAGAGGCGGTAGAAATTGGCGGTGGTCTGCATCGCCACTTCATCGACGCTGATGCCGCGCTCGGCGGCGATGCATTCGGCGACCTCCACCACCCAGGCTGGCTCATTGGGCTTGCCGCGATGGGGCACCGGTGCCAGGTAGGGACTGTCGGTCTCGATCAGCAATCGATCCAGCGGTACCCGCCGGGCCACATCGCGCAGCGACTCGGCGTTACGGAAGGTGACGATCCCCGACAGCGAAATAAAGAAGCCGTGACGCACCGCCTCCCGGGCCATCTCCAGGTCCTCGGTAAAGCAGTGCAGCACGCCACCGATGGCCGGGTCGGTGTGCTCGCGAATCATCGCGAGGGTTTCTTCCCGGGCGTCGCGGGTATGCACGATCACCGGCAACTCGAGCTCGGTGGCGGCGATCAGCTGACGGCGAAAGCGCTCACGCTGGACCTCCCGAGAGGGCACCGTCTCGGGTGACTTCTCCAGGTAGTGGTAGTCGAGGCCGCACTCGCCGATGGCCACGACGCCATAGCGCTCGGCGGCCTCCTTGATCGCCTCGACGCTCGGCTCTTCCTCCACCCGATGCAGCGGGTGCACCCCGGCGGAGATCACCACGTCCTCATGGGCCCGAGCGATGGCGGCGATGCCCGGCAGCTCCTCCAGGGTCACGGCAATGGCCAGGAACTGGCGGACATCGCGGGCGCGGGCCACGGCCAGAACGGCGGCGAGGTCGCCACCGTGGGTGCGGGGGTCGAGACGGTCGAGATGGCAGTGGGAGTCGACAAACATGCAGAATCAGGCTCAAAGGGTGAGTGACAGGGACAGCGGCCGGCAGCGCTCATAGGGTGTAGGTGGCTCCCCCCTTATTCAGCTGGCCGGCCAGCAGGGTTTCGATCCGATCGCGTACGGCCTGGTCCTCGGGGCTGAAATGGATACCGATACCCGGCACCCGGCGGCCAGCCACACCGTCCGGCGAGACCCATACCACCTGGCCGGTCACCGGGACCCGCTCCTGATCGCCGGGCAATGTCAGCAGCAGGTACACCTCCTGGCCGAGCTCGTAGCGCTCGCGGGTGGGCACGAAGATGCCGCCCCGCTCCAGCAGTGGCATGTAGGCGGAGAGCAGGGTCTGCTCATCCTGGATGGTCAGCGACAGCGCCTTCTGTGCAGCCATGGCATTCTCCTCCCGTGGCTCCGGCGTCAGGAACGCAGCAGAGCGGACCAGCGAACCAGCCAGGCCTCGAGGACCAGCTGGGGATTGGGGTTGCCGCCGGCCGCCAGCAGCCGACGCTGTTCACGCGCATAGTCCAGCAGACGGAACCAGTCGCGCACCCGGGCGTTCTTGACCGCCTGGCGATAGAGCGGCAGCAGGTCGGCATTGCGGACCCGTGCGCTGTCGCCCGACAGCCCCAGCCGAATCAGGTCTTCCAGCCAGGCGATACCGTACCACAGGATCGCCTCGGTGGACTGGCGATCCAGCCGCGCCGCTTCGGCCACCGGCTCGGCACCGCGCACCAGGGCATCGAAGGTCTCGTGGAGCTGCTGACGCAAGGCACGTGCCGGCGGTGCAGCCAGCTCGGTGGCGAGCAGCGGCAGCCCCCCCGAGACCCGCCACCAGAAGCGCGCTTCCTCCTCGCCGCCCAGCCGTTCGGTGAGCCAGCCAAGGCTCTGGTCGGCCTGGGGCTGCGTCAGGCTCCAGTGCTGACAGCGGGAGCGGACGGTGGCCAGCAGGCACGAAGGCACATCGGCCAGCAGCACGAACTGGGTCCGCTCTCCCGGCTCTTCCAGGCTCTTGAGCAGAGCGTTAGCGGCGGCCACGTTCATGGCCTCCGCCGGGGTAATAACGATCACCCGATGGCCGCCCTGCTGCGCGGTCTGGGCGACGAAGCCGTTGACCGCGCGGATGGGGTCGATACGAATCTGGCGTTTGCCCTCTTCCGGCGAGACGCGCAGCAGATCCGGATGGTAGCCGGCGGCCAGCATGCGGCAGGCATGGCACTGGCCGCAGGCCACCTCCCCCGGGGCGAGGCACAGCAGCCTGGCAATCAGCGCCTCGGCGAACTGCTGCTTGCCCACCCCGTGGGGGCCGGAGAGCAGCAGCGCATGGGGCAGGCGCCCGCTGCCGGCGAGGTCCAGGAAGCGCTGCCATAGCGGCTGCTGCCAGGGCAGCGGGCCCAGCAGTACCGCGGACGCGGGGTCGGCGGGGGCTATAGCCACGGGGCCACCCGCTGCTCCAGGGAGGTTTCGAGTTGCGCCTGGACACGCTCGAGGGGGGCATCGGCATCGATCACGACGATTCGCTCCGGCTCGGCCTCGGCTCGCGCCAGGTAGGCACGCCGCACGGCCTCGAAGAAGTCGCGCCGCTCCTGCTCGAAGCGGTCGCGCACGCCGCCACTGGCGGTCAAACGCCCGTCGAGCCGCCGCTGGGCAGCGTCCACCGGCATGTCCAGCAGCAGCGTCAGGTCGGGAGCGAGCCCCTGCTGTACGAAGGCTTCCAGCTCGGCGATTCGCGCCGCCTCGATACCGCGCCCGCCGCCCTGGTAGGCGAAGGTGGCATCGGTAAAGCGGTCGCACAATACCCAGGCGCCGCGGGCCAGGGCCGGGCGGATACGCTCGGCCAGGTGCTGGGCGCGGGCGGCGAAGATCAGCAGCAGCTCGGCATCCCTGGCCAGCGGCTCGTCGCCGCCGGGGTCGAGCAGCAGCGCCCGGATGGCCTCGGCGCGGGGGGTGCCGCCCGGCTCGCGGGTCCGCACGACCTCCAGGCCTCGCGCCTCCAGCCACTCGGCCACCCGCTCGAGGTTGGTGGACTTGCCGACCCCCTCGCCACCCTCCAGGGTGATGAAGCGGCCCTTACCTTGATTGCCATTCCGTTCGGGGCTTTTCCGGCGATAGCCCTGCGAGGAGGCGCTGTGAATACTTCCCTGTACGCTACCGATGCCGTCACTAGCGTAGGACCTCCTCTCCGGGCTATCCCCGGCGCCCCGCACAAGCCGGTCAGGATCATGATTGCCCATGCCTGCTCCAATTAGCGATTGCGGATATAGCGGTTTACCGCATTATTGTGCTCGCGAAGCGTGCGCGAGAAGTGGTGGGTGCCGTCGCCGCGGGAGACGAAGTAGAGCGTCTCGCCCGGCAGCGGGTCCACCGCCGCCTCCAGCGAGGCACGACCGGGCATGGCGATCGGCGTGGGTGGCATGCCGTCGATCACATAGGTGTTATAGGGCGTTGCCTCGCGCAGGTCGGCGCGGGTGATGCGGCCATCGTAGCGCTCGCCCATGCCGTAGATCACCGTGGGGTCGGTCTGCAGTCGCATCCCGCGCTCCATGCGCCGTTTGAAGACCCCCGCGATTTCACGCCGCTCCTCGGGCGCACCGGTTTCGCGCTCGATCAGCGAGGCCATGATCAGCGCCTCATAGGGGGTGTCGATGGTCAGGTCCTCGCTGCGCCCCTCCCACACCTCCTCGAGGATGCGCTCCATGCGCGAAAGCGCCTGCTGCAGGATCTCCAGGTCGTTCATGCCCTTGTGATAGCGATAGGTGTCGGGGAAGAACCAGCCCTCAGGATGCTCCCCCTCGCGCCCCAATAGCGCCATGACCTCGTCGTCTTCCAGGCCCGCCGTGCGGCTCTCCAGCTTGGGGGCTGTCTCCAGTGCGGCCCGCATCTGGCGAAACGTCCACCCCTCGGGAATCGTCAGCGGATAGGTGACCACGCGGTCGCTGCCCAGCAGGTCGATCAGGTCGCGCCCGCTCATCCCCGGTTCGAGCATGTACTCGCCGGCACGCAGCTGCGGAATCGACTCGGGCTCCACTCGGGTCAGCAGGCGAAACGCCCAGTCGTCGCGAATGATGCCCTTGGCGGCCAGGTCCGCCACCACCCGATTGTAACCGGCCCCCCGCGGCACCTCGTAGAGGGTCGCCTGATCCACCGCGATGGGTGCCTCCAGGCGGCTTTCCCAGTAGCGATAGCCACCGAACAGCGCCGCACCGGCCAGAATGGCCAGTACCAGCAGGATTGTTACCGCGCGCATCGGCGTCCTCGTCGTGTCATCTCAGGTCAGGGTGTAGATAGCCCAGCAGCTGATGGGCCTTGTCCGGCAGGGGATGGCGCTCGCTCTGCGGCCACCAGCGTTTGAGCTCGCTCCCCTCGGGGTCATCGAGGCGGACCAGTGGCCAGACGCCCTGCACCGAATTGCCCAGCCAGGCCAGCTCGGCATCGAGCAGCGCCTCGGGGCCCGCCTCCACCTCGGCGATGGGCAGCGCCTCCATCAGGGCGGCGCGCAGCGTACCGGCCACGCCGCAGCGGTCGAGACGCGGAGTTTCTAGCCGACCGCCCCGCTGCCAGAACAGATTCATGCAGGTCGCTTCGATCAGTCGACCGTCACTATCGCACAGCAGCCCCTCCGCCACCTCGGGGTCCTGCCACTCGCGGCGAGCCAGGACATTCTCGAGGCGGTTGAGGTGCTTGAGACCCGCCAGGGCCGGCTGGAGGCCAAGGCGCAGCCGACACAGTCTCACCCGCACCCCAGCGCGCCAGCGTGACGGCTGCGGCGCGAAGGGCAGGGTTTGCCAGAGAAGGCGCGGTGACGGCTGACTCGGGGGCAGATAGCCGCGTCCACCGCTGCCGCGGGTCAGGATCAGCTTGAGTATCCCAAGCTCTTTCCCGACCCGTTCGGGCAAGCTGTCGAGGCGGTCGCGCGCGGGCATCGGCAGGCCCAGCGCTTCACAGCCGCGCGCGAGCCGTGCCAGGTGAAACGCCCAGAGCAGCGGGATGCCGTCACGCACTAGCACGGTCTCGAACAGCCCGTCGCCGTAGGCCAGGCCGCGGTCGTCCAGGGGCACCGCGGCCGGCTCCGGCAGCTGCGCCTCGCTCATCCCACCTTGGTGAAGAGCAGGGTACCGTTGGTGCCGCCGAAGCCGAAGGAGTTGGACAACGCCACCTCGACCTTCATCTCGCGGGCAGTGTGCGGCACATAGTCCAGATCGCAGCCCTCCTGAGGATTGTCCAGGTTGATGGTGGGCGGCGCCACCTGGTCGCGGATGGCAAGCACCGAGAAGACCGCCTCGACGGCCCCGGCGGCTCCCAGCAGGTGGCCGATCATCGACTTGGTGGAGCTCACCGCCACCGACTTGGCCGCCTCCCCCATCACCGCCTGAACGGCGCGGCTCTCGGCCAGGTCGCCGGCCGGCGTGGAAGTGCCATGAGCATTGATATAGTCGATGGTCGAGGCATCGATGCCGGCATCGCGAACCGCATTGCGCATGGAAAGCGCCGCCCCGCTACCGTCGACCGGCGGCGCGGTCATGTGGTAGGCGTCATCGCTCATGCCAAAGCCGCTCAGCTCGGCGTAGATGGTCGCGCCGCGGGCCTTGGCATGCTCATACTCCTCGAGCACCAGCACCCCGGCGCCGTCGGAAAGCACGAACCCATCGCGGTCGCGGTCCCAGGGGCGGCTGGCCGCTTCCGGCGCCTCGTTGCGGGTCGACAGCGCCCGGGCGGCAGAAAAGCCGCCGAGACCCAGCGGCGTGGTTGCCATCTCGGCACCGCCGCAGATCATGACATCGGCATCGCCATAGGCGATGGTGCGGGCGCTGTAACCGATGTTGTGCGTCCCGGTGGTGCAGGCCGTGGTGATGGCGATGTTGGGCCCGCGAAAACCGTGCTGGATCGCCAGGTTGCCGGAGATCATGTTGATGATCGAGCCGGGCACGAAGAACGGCGATACGCGCCGCGCGCCGCCCTTGTTCAGGGCATTGTGGTTATGCTCGATCATCGGCAGCCCGCCGATGCCGGAGCCGATCGCCACGCCGATGCGCGGGGCGTTCTCCTCGGTGCATTCGATGCCGGCATCGCTGATGGCCTGTGCGCCCGCGGCCACGCCATACTGGATGAACAGGTCCATCTTGCGAGCGTCCTTGGGATTTAGGTAGGGGCTGATATCGAAGCCCTTGACCGACCCCCCGAAGCGGGTATTGAAGCCACTGGCATCGAAATGCTCGATGGGGGCAATACCGCTCTTGCCTGCCAGGATGTTGGCCCAGCTTTCCTTGACGGTGTTGCCCACCGGCGTAACCAGACCCAGCCCGGTCACCACTACTCTACGAGCCATCAGCACTCCTCCAGACAACCTTGGTGACACGACCCGTCAGCGGGGTCGCCATTGCGCGCATTATAACGAACATCGCACCGCTTGGGCATCGGCTGCCCCACAATACGAAAAGCCGTCCTGGTGATCAGGACGGCTTTCCACGGCCCTGAGGTAGGGGCCTCTCACTCAGCAAGCAGTGACTACCACGCCTTTACTGATGGGCGTTGACGTAGTCGATGGCTTCCTGAACGGTGGTGATCTTCTCGGCTTCTTCATCGGGAATCTCGGTGTCGAATTCCTCTTCGAGCGCCATGACCAGCTCGACGGTGTCCAGGGAATCGGCGCCCAGATCTTCGGTGAAGGAGGAGCTGTTCTGGATATCCTCTTCCTTGACGTTCAGGCGCTCGGCCACAACCTTCTTCACGCGCTCTTCGATGGTGCTCATTATGACGTACTCCAGTCGTTCACGTTAGCCGTTCTGATGACCAGCCGGGTGGTCCGCAACCTCAAGCTGCGGGGTAGTTTATAGACGCCCCCCCGTCGGCGCAACCGCCGACAAACAAGGGCTTCAACGCATGTTCATGCCGCCGTTGACCTGCAGGGTCTCGCCGGTAATGTAGCCGGCACTCTCCCCGGTGAGAAAGCCCACCGCGGCCGCAATCTCTTCAGGCTCGCCCAGTCGGGCCAGCGGAATCTGGGTCAGCAGCGCCTTGTGCTGCTCTTCGGGCAGGGCCCGCGTCATGTCGGTGGCGATGAAGCCCGGCGCCACCGCGTTGACGGTGATCGCCCGTGTGGCGACCTCACGGGCCAGCGCGCGGGTGAAACCCTCCATGCCGGCCTTGGCGGCAGCATAGTTGCTCTGCCCCAGATTGCCCATGGTCGCCACCACCGAGCTGATGTTGACGATGCGGCCGAAGCGGGCGCGGGTCATGCCTCGCAGACAGGCCTTGGTGACGCGATAGACCGACTTGAGATTGGTGTCGATCACCGCATCCCATTCGTCTTCCTTCATGCGCATCAGCAGGTTGTCACGCGTGATACCGGCATTGTTGACCAGGATGGTCGGTGCGCCGAACTCCTCGCCAACCGCCTTGACCAGCGCCTCCACGCTGGCCGGATCGGTCACGTCCAGGGCGCGACCGCCCCCCTCGATGCCACTGGCACGCAGGTCCTCGTCGATCCTTTCCGCGCCGGCTTCGGTGGTGGCCGTACCGATCACCACTCGTCCCTGGCGACCCAGTTCATGGGCGATAGCGCGGCCGATGCCGCGACTGGCGCCTGTCACCAGGGCGATTCTGCGTTCGCTCGTCATAGCTGTTCCCGATATCCATGCTGTTTGAACTGGGGCTGTCGCCCCGGCGGCTCACTGCCCGGCCTTCTCGCGGGCCAGCTCCAGAGCAGCCTCCAGGCTGTCGGGGTCATTGACCGCCAACCCCTTGGTGCCGCGCGCAATCCGCTTGCCCAGCCCGGTGAGCACCTTGCCCGGGCCACACTCGATGAAGACCTCGGCGCCGCCTGCGGCCATGGCCTCTACGCAGGCGGTCCAACGCACCGGCTGATAGAGCTGCTCCACCAGGCGGGTACGCAGCGTTGCCAGGTCGGCGTGCGGCTGGGCGTCGACGTTTTGATAGACCGTATAGCGCGGCGGGCGCATGTCGAGGGCGCCCATGGCCGACTCGAGTCGCTCCGCCGCCGGACGCATCAGCGCGCAGTGCGAGGGCACCGACACCGGCAGCGGCATGGCGCGTTTGGCGCCCGCCTCCTGACAGGCCGCCACGGCTCGCTCGACGGCCGCCTTGCTGCCGGCGATCACCACCTGGCCGGGCGCATTATAGTTGACGGCAGAGACCACTTCATCCTGAGCGGCTTCGGCGCAGGCCTTTTCCACCACGGCATCGTCGAGCCCCAGAATCGCCGCCATGGCCCCCTCCCCCTTGGGCACCGCCTGCTGCATGGCCTCGCCACGCAACTTGACCAGACGCACGCCGTCGGCAAAGCCCAGCACGCCGGCACATACCATGGCGCTGTACTCACCGAGACTGTGTCCTGCCATGGCGCCGGGCCGAGGCCCTTCCAACTCCTGCCAGACGCGCCAGATCGCCACACTGGCGGTCAGCAGCGCCGGCTGGGTGCAGGCGGTAGCGTTAAGCGCCTCCTCGGGCCCCTCTTGCACGACCTGCCAGAGGTCATAGCCCAGCGCATCGGCGGCCTCCTCGAAGGTGGTTCGCACCACGCTGTAGCGCTCGGCCAGCTCACGCAGCATGCCAATCTGCTGGGAGCCCTGCCCGGGAAAGACGAGGGCAAGGGGTTGAGTCATGTCATTCACCTTTACTCTTGTTGAGTGCTGTCCTGCCTGCTTCTATCTACCGCCGCTGACCGGCACCGAGCTCGCAGGCCAGTCGTGATGGAAGGTCATGGCTAACCTCGCGAGCGGCCCGCAGCACCGCATAGGAGAAGCCGGTGGCTTCGGCCCCGCCGTGGCTCTTGACCACGATGCCGGCCAGCCCCAGCAGGCTGGCGCCATTGTAGCGCACCGGGTCCAGCTCCCCCTTCAGGCGCCGCAGCGCCGGGCGAGCCAGCAGCCCCACCAGACGGCTGCTCCAGTGGGCCTCGAACGTCGTCTGCACGCGCTCGATCAGCATCCGCGCCAACCCTTCGCTGGCCTTGAGCACAGCGTTGCCGACGAAGCCGTCACAGACGACCACGTCCGCTTCTCCGGCGAAAATGCCGTCTCCCTCGACGAAGCCGCAATAGCGCAGCCCCGGTAACGCCCGCAGCCGGGCATCGGCTTCGCGCACGCTGGCGCTTCCCTTGGTGCCTTCGCTGCCGACGTTGAGCAGCGCCACCCGGGGAGCGGCCAGGCCGTCCACGTGCCGCGCCATCACATCGCCCATGCGGGCGAAGTCGACCAGCCGCTCGGCGCCGACGTCGACGTTGGCCCCCAGATCGAGCAGATAGCAGAGCCCTTCGCCGCGCACGGGAATGGCGGTACTGATCGCCGGGCGCGGAATATCCGCCACCGTGCCCAGCTCGCGCCGGGCCAGAGCCATCAAGGCGCCGGTGTTACCCGAGCTGACGCCGGCCGCGGCCCTTTTATCGGCCAGATGTCCGAGCATCTTCGCCATGCTGCTGCGCTCGCCGCGTCGCAGCGCCTCGGAGGGGCGCTGGTCCTGACGGATCGCCTCGGGGGCATGATGGACGGCCAGATGTGAACCTGCCGCGACAAGGTGCCGCGGCAGGCTTTCAAGCTCGGCTTCCAGCAAGGTACGCGGGCCAAACAGATCGATCGACAGTCCCGGCCATGCCCGCACCGCGGCGGCCGCACCGTGAACCGCTGCGCGCGGACCGGCATCGCCACCCATGGCATCGACGGCAATCCGCACGCTCAGGCACCGCGCCGCTTCGACAGCGCGCCGATATTAGGCGTCGACGACCTTGCGGCCACGGTAGAAGCCGTCGGGAGAGACGTGGTGGCGCAGGTGGGTGGTGCCGGTTTCCTTGTCCTGGGACAGGGTCGGGGCGCTCAGAGCGTCGTGGCTGCGACGCATGCCGCGCTTGGAACGGGTCTTGCGGTTCTGTTGAACTGCCATGAGGTGTCACTCCAGAGTGAATCGAGGGTAGATCAGGTTTTGCCCTTGAGGCGACGCAGCACCTCGAAGGGGCTTGCGGGAGTCGGCTCCGCGGACTCGGCCTCCTCACCGCTGCTCAGCTGGTCGCGCGAAACCCCACACTGGGCCTCGTCGTGGTAAACCACCTGGGGCAGACTGAGAATGAGTTCATCCTCGACCACCGCCAGCAGGTTCAGCTGTTCGTCTTCCACCAGCACCGGCTCGTGGGTGCTCGGCAGCTCGGCGGCCAGCGCATCGCTGGTCACCATTCCCAGCAGGAAATCGCTTTCGACGCACTGCGTCAGCGGCTCGAGGCAGCGCCGACAGGGCAGCTGCAGCTCGGCCTCCAGGCGACCGCGAATCTCGCGGCGCCCCTGGGCGTCGATGGCGAAGGTGAGCCACACCCGGCAGTCGCCGACCTGGGCACCGACGTGCTCGGCCAGGCGCTCGAACTGGTCGAGCGCCATCAGGCCCTCGAGGCGCTCGGCGCGGGCCGCGAGCCGATAGGGCTCGACCCGATGGGGAAGTCGTGAAGTCAACATAGGCGCGCAATGATAGGCACTCCCCCCGTCCCTGTCAAAGCCGCCGTCACGGCGGGTTACAATGGTGACGCCAAGGACCGCAACGCCCCGACCCCGCCGGCTCGACACAGGCGATTCACAGGGCGACGTCCCCACAGCCATACGACACAAGGAGCACCGCATGCCGCGCCTCGTTCTCGCTTCCGGCTCGCGCTGGCGACGCCAGCTAATCGATCGCCTGGGCCTGCCCTACACCTGGGCGAGCCCCGACATTGACGAGACGCCACGCCCGGGGGAATCCCCCGAGGCGCTGGTGCACCGCCTGGCGCTGGCCAAGGCCAACCGCGTCGCCGCGGACCATCCCGACCATCTGATCATCGGCTCCGACCAGGTGGCCCTGTTCAACGGCGAGATTCTCGGCAAACCAGGGAACGCCGCCACCGCGCGCCACAACCTCGAACGCTTCTCGGGTCAGCGGGTTCGCTTTCTTACCGGCCTGGCCCTGGTGGATACCCGCGCCAACCGCCACTGGGTCGGCCACGAGCGCTACGAGGTGGTCTTTCGACGGCTGAGCGAGGGCGAAATCGCCCGCTATGTCGAACGGGAGCAGCCGCTGGACAGCGCCGGCAGCTTTCGCATGGAGGGGCTGGGTATCGCCCTGTTCGAGAGGCTCGAGGGCGACGACCCCAACACCCTGATCGGCCTGCCGCTGATCCGCCTGTGCGCCCTGCTGCGCGAAGCTGGCCTGGACCCGCTGGGCGAGCCTCAGGGTAGCTGATAGCGCACCGGCGAACCGCTCGAGGGGACGCCCAGCCATTCCGCCGCGACCCGGCCGAAGCGACGCGTCAGCCGCTCGAAGGGGTCGAGGCGCGGCGTGTAGTCGTGCAGGCGCACCTCGCCCAGGCGCTGGCGCGAGAGCCCATCGAGGCTATCGAGGGCGTCGACCAGACCCAGCTCGACGGCCTGCTCGCCATTCCACACCAGCCCGGAATAGAGGCGTTCATCCTCGACCAGGCGATCGCCCCTTCCCTGGCGCACCGCCTCGACGAACTGCTGATGGGTGGTGTCGAGCACCGACTGCCAGAACTCACGCTGCTCCGGCGCCACCGAGGAGAAAGGATCGAGGAACGCCTTGTTATCCCCGGCGGCATAGACGCGACGCTCCACGCCGAGCCGCTCGATGGCTTCCTCGAAGCCGAAGCTGGCGAAGATCACGCCGATGGATCCGACCAGGCTGGCCGGCGCCGCGACGATCTCGTCGGCCGCCGCGGCAATGTAATAGGCCCCGCTGGCGCCGACGTCCTCGATCACCGCGATGATCGGCTTGTCGCCCTGCTCGCGCAGCCGGATCAGCTCATCATAGATACGCTGGGACTGGACCGGACTGCCGCCGGGACTGTCGATATGCAGCACCACCGCCGCGGCGCGCTCGGCCTCCCAGGCCCGCCTGACCCCCTCGATGACGCGCTCGGCGCTGGCCGGCGACTCCCCGTCGATCACCCCCCGAACCTTGACCACTCCCAGGTGTTCGCGCTCGGGCTCGCGAGCGGTCTGGGTACCGAAGATGCCGTAGAGCGTGGTGGCCAGCGAGCCCAGAATCAGCAGGGCAAAAAAGAAGCGGAAGAACAGCTTCCAGCGCCGCGTGCGACGCTGCTCGACCAGCACCCCGTCGATCCAGCGATCCAGCATCTGCTGCTGCGCCAATCGCTGACGCTCTCGCAGGGTCTCGGCGCTCTCCGGCTCGTGCTGCGTCGCGGCCGCCTCGGCCTGCTTGGCCCCCCTCGCCTCCTTCGCCTGCTCGGGGCTCAGCTGAGGGCCCTGGGTCCAGCGGTCGTCACGCTTGTCATCATCGCTCATGGGCTTGCTGCACTCCTATGACGGTCCTGTTGTCGACACCCTCTCACCAGCTGAGCGAACCTGCCTTCGCCGACTGGCTCAGCGAGCGAGCCAGTCGAACAGTTCATCCACCTCACCGGCGGTAAACACCGGGCGACTCGCGGCAAGCCGCGCCGGTGCATGCACGCCCCAGGTCACCGCGACTCGATCCATCCCCAGGGCCCGCGCCATCTCCAGGTCGTACTCGGTATCGCCAACCATCACCGCCTCCTCGACGCCAACGCCGAGCTCATCGAGCAGCTCCTCGAGCATCTGGGGGTGCGGCTTCGAGCGGGTTTCATCGGCGGTGCGGCTGGCGTGAAACCAGCTGCCGCTGTCGCTCTCTCGGAACACGCGATCGAGTCCCCGGCGGCTCTTGCCGGTGGCCACCGCCAGGCGCCGTTCCTGGCGCTCCCGCAGTCTCGCCACGCCGGCCTCCACTCCGGGAAAGAAGCGCATGGGCGTGGTATCGCCCTGCACGAAATGGAAGGCATAGCGGCTGCGCAGCAGCTCGGCGCGGCCGGGATCGATGCCGGGACAGAGCCGCTCGATGGCCTCGGGCAACCCCAGGCCAATGATATCCCGTACCGCCTCGTCGGCCAGCTCCCCCCAGTCGGCATCACGCGATGCCGACTGCATGCTGGACACGATACGGGCGGCGGAATCCATCAGGGTGCCGTCCCAGTCAAAGATCATCAATCGATAGCGCATCAGGGCTCCGGTCGGTCGGGTAGGCTTATCGGGTCGTCCGCGCTTGCCCAAGCACGGCTTCCAGGTCCTCGGGCAGCGGGGCGCGAATCTGCACCGGACGGCCGCTGGTCGGCTCAGGGAAGGTCAGCGAGGTGGCATGCAGGAACAGGCGGGACAGCCCCAGCCGCCTGGCGAGACTCTCGCCCTCCCGGGAGCCGTACTTGTCGTCGCCCAGCAGCGGATGACCGGCATGGGCAGCATGCACGCGAATCTGGTGGGTTCGTCCGGTTACCGGCTCGGCCGCCACCAGGGTGACCTTCTCGAAGGTCTCGCGCACCGCAAACCGCGTGCGCGCCACCTTGCCGTCGGCATCCACCCGCACCCGACGCTCCCCGTTGCCGGCGTCATAGCGGTCAAGTCGGGCGCTGACGAAGTCGCGTCGTGCCGGCCAGCGCCCGGCCACCAGCGCCAGATACTGCTTGTCCATCCGGTGCTGCTTGAGCGAGTCATTGAGCGCCAGCAGGGCCGGACGCGACTTGGCCAGCAGCAGGCAGCCCGAAGTGTCGCGATCCAGGCGGTGGACGAGCTCCAGAAAGTCGAGATCCTCGCGCACCTGGCGCAGCGCTTCGATCAGGCCGATCTTGACCCCGCTTCCGCCGTGCACGGCGAGCCCTGCCGGCTTGTTGATCACCAGCCAGTCGCGCCCCTCCACCAGCACGCTGCCGGCCAGCAGGTTGCGCAGGCTGTCACTGACCGCCCTGACCGCCTCACGCGGCGCCAGCTTGAGGGGAGGAATACGCACCAGGTCACCCACCGCCAGACGGGTATCCGCCTTGACACGCTTCTTGTTGACCCGCACCTCGCCCTTGCGCACGATGCGGTAGACGAGGGTTCGCGGCACGCCTTTCAGGCGCGCCATCAGGAAGTTGTCGACGCGCTGGCCAGCCTGCCCGTCGCCCACTTCCACCCACTGCACATCGCGTCCTTCGGTCATGTGACTCCCGCTCGAGAAATCGTTGTGAATCGGCATTCTAACGCACTCCGCGGCCCCCTGCGCCAATTGCCGCTCTCACCCATTACTGCTATATTGCCAGCTCGCTCGGATGGATCCCTTCGGTCCCATGGCGCCTGCCCGACAGACACGCAGGCCGGAGCGACGAAATCGGGCCGCAACGACCCCCATCAGAGGTCCTGCCGCCGACGAGTGACGTAATAGCTGCAAGACTCAGAGTTAGGGAAACGCTGAACAAATCGCCGAGCGGAGTGAAGCGCAAGGCGCATGGAGCGCAGGAACCGGAGCCTATGCGGTATAGGTGAGGATTCCGACGGTCCGACGCTTCGGCACCGCGCAACGCAGCGATTTGCCCGTGCAGGCATTTGTGCAGTGTTTCCTTAGGTGAAAGACAGCTCAGGCCAGTGCAACACGCGCTGCCCCGATACGAACAAGCAGTAACGCCACGCCCGGATCCCGGCTCGCCAGCACACTGCTGGCGGGCGGTGGCCACGGGAATCGTTCAACATCGTGCCGGTGGCCGGCGTTGGCGAATCGATGAATGCCAGGTGTCTGGCGGTGACCGCAGGGCCGGATGGGAGAAGCCCCACCGAGACATGTCCTGCCTCCGCCGCGTACTCAACATGATCATCTCGAGCCGGCGCTCTACCTGGGCCGGCTCGAGCGGGCGCTACCGTGCATCCGCGACATGCGCTGAGCTACAAGCACGCAGCACCCAGAGGTTCGCCTTCGTCGTCGCCTTCGGGCGCCCACCGGCGCGTCCAGTTTGCGAGACAACATGAAACGGATGCTCATCAATGCGACCCAGCCCGAAGAGCTGCGCGTCGCTCTGGTCGATGGACAGCGCCTCTATGACCTGGACATCGAATCGGGTGCCCGGGAGCAGAAGAAGGCCAACATCTACCGCGGCAAGATCACCCGCGTAGAACCCTCCCTCGAGGCCGCCTTCGTCGACTTCGGCGCCGATCGCCACGGCTTCCTGCCGCTCAAGGAGATCTCCCGCGAATACTTCCTGAAAGAGACGTCGGGACGCCCCAGCATCAAGGAGGTGCTCAAGGAGGGCCAGGAAGTCATCGTTCAGGTCGACAAGGAGGAGCGCGGCAACAAAGGCGCGGCGCTGACCACCTTTATCAGCCTGGCCGGCCGCTTCCTGGTGCTGATGCCCAACAACCCGCGGGCCGGCGGTATCTCCCGGCGCATTGAGGGCGAGGAGCGTAGCCAGCTCAAGGAAGCCATGGGCCAGCTCACCGTCCCCGACAAGATGGGCGTGATCGTGCGCACCGCGGGCATTGGCCGCTCCACCGAAGAGCTGCAGTGGGACCTCGACTACCTGGTTCAGGTGTGGGAGTCGATCACCGAAGAGGCCGGCAAGCGCCCTGCCCCCTTCCTGATCTACCGCGAGTCCAACGTCATCATCCGCGCCATGCGCGACTATCTTCGCCAGGACATCGGCGAGGTGCTGATCGACAGCCCCGAGGTTCACCAGGAGGCGCTGGCCTTCATCCGCCAGGTGATGCCCTCCTACCAGCAGAAGATCAAGCTCTACGCCGACGAAGTGCCGCTCTTCTCGCGCTTCCAGATCGAGTCGCAGATCGAGACCGCCTATGAACGCGAAGTGAAACTGCCCTCCGGCGGCTCCATCGTCATCGACCACACCGAGGCGCTGGTGTCCATCGACATCAACTCGGCACGCGCCACCCGCGGCAGCGATATCGAGGAAACGGCGCTCCAGACCAACCTGGAAGCCGCCGACGAAATCGCCCGCCAGCTGCGGCTGCGCGACATCGGCGGCCTGGTGGTGATCGACTTCATCGACATGAGCCCGGCGCGCAACCAGCGCGAGGTCGAGAACCGCATGCGCGACGCCCTCAAGCTGGATCGCGCCCGGGTGCAGATCGGTCGCATCTCACGCTTCGGGCTGATGGAGATGTCGCGCCAGCGTCTGCGCCCCTCGCTGGGCGAAACCAGCGGCGTGGTCTGTCCGCGCTGTAACGGCCAGGGCACCATCCGCGACGTGCGCTCCCTGTCGCTTTCCATCATGCGCCTGATCGAGGAAGAGGCCATGAAGGAGCGCAGCGCCCAGATTCGCGCCATCCTGCCGGTGCCGGTGGCCACCTACCTGCTCAACGAAAAGCGGGCGGTCCTGGCCGAGATCGAACGCCGCCAGGGGGTGCAGGTCATCATGCTGCCCAACCCCGACATGGACACCCCTCACTACGACGTCCAGCGCCTGCGTGACGACCATGTCGAGGAAGAGGGCGGCGTAGAAAAATCCAGCTTCGAGCTCTCGGTCGATACCGAGGTCGGCAAGGAGCCGGACAGCAGCGGCAGCCGACCGGTCCAGCGCGCCGAAGCGGCAGTCAAAACGGTGATCCATAACGAGCCGGCGCCCAGCTCCCTGCAGGAGGAGCCTGCCAGCCCCGCCCCTCCAACAGCGCCGGTGCCGGCTGCCTCTGGCGTGCTCGGCCGGCTGGTCAAGGGCGTAGCCAAGTGGCTCGGCGGCAGCGAAGAAGAAGCCGGCAGCGAGCCGTCGCGCAAGCCGAGTCCGCCTCAGCAGCCGACTCAGCGCAGCACGACGAACGGCGAGGAGCGTGGCGGCAGAGGCCGCAACCGCCGTCAGCGCAGTGAGCGCGCCGACAGCCGTGACGACGGTCGCGGCCAGCCGCGTGGCCAGGGGCGTCAGCAGGAGACCCGCGGCGACACCCGTCAGGACGGCGAGAGCCGCGGCGGTCGCCCAAGCCGTGGCGGCCGCGGCCAGCGCCCGGACAGAAACCAGCAGGAGGATGGCCGTCAGGGTGGTCGCGGCCAGCAGGAGAGCGGAAGCCGTCAGGCCGGCCCGCAGTCCGGCGGCCGCGATACAGCGCCCCGCCGCCAGAAGCCGGAGAGTGCCGACAAGGCGCCGGGAAAAACCACCGAGGCGCCGGGAAAAACCACCGAGAAGGTAGCCGAGGCCGCGGAAAAGCCAGAGAACGGCAAGCCCAAGCGCACCCGCAACAACCCGCGCAACCGCTCGCGCCAGCATGCCCTCAACCCCCAGGCCGAGGCCGAGCAGAAGCGGCTGCAGGCACAAGCCGCCGCGGCTCAGCCAGCAGAGGGGGCTGAGGCGCCCAAGGCCGAGACCAAGGCCGAGCCCAAGCCGGCCGAGAAGGCCGCCGAGGCGCCCAAGGCCGACGCCAAGCCTGACGCCAAGCCGGCCGAGAAGGCTGCCGAAGCGCCCAAGGCCGACGTCAAGCCTGACGCCAAGTCGGCCGAGAAGGCCGCCGAGGCGCCCAAGGCCGAGACCAAGGCTGACGCCAAGCCGGCCGAGAAGGCCGCCGAGGCGCCCAAGGCTGAGACCAAGGCTGACGCCAAGCCGGCCGAGAAGGCCGAGAAGGCCGAGAAGGCCGAGAAGGCCGCCGAGGCGCCCAAGGCCGACGCCAAGCCTGAGCCCAAGCCGGCCGAGAAGGCCGCCGAAGCGCCCAAGGCCGACGCCAAGCCGGCCGAAAAGGCCGCCGAGGCGCCCAAGGCCGACGCCAAGCCCGAGCTTAAACAAGAGCCCAAGCCGGCCGAGAAGGCCGCCGAAGCGCCCAAGGCCGACGCCAAGCCTGAGCCCAAACCGGCCGAGAAGGCCGCCGAAGCGCCCAAGGCCGACGCCAAGCCTGAGCCCAAACCGGCCGAAAAGGCCGCCGAAGCGCCCAAGGCCGACGCCAAGCCTGAGCCCAAGCCGGCCAAAAAGGCCGCCGAGGCGCCCAAGGCCGAGACCAAGGCGGACGCGAAGCCCGAGCCCGAAAAGGCCGCCGAAGCGCCCAAGGCCGAGACCAAAGCTGACGCCAAGCCGGCCGAGAAGGCCGCCGAGGCGCCCAAGGCCGAGGCCGAGACAGCCGCCGCCGGTAGCGATGACAGTGACAAGCCTTCAGCGGCATCCCGGCGCCGTCGGCGCCGCGCCCACAACGACCCGCGGGAAATCCGCCGCCGGGAGCAGGAAGGCAAGGCGCAGGACGGCAAGCAGGGCTAGACCAGCCCCTGCACCATAGCGACGACGCCCGCGCAGATTGCGCGGGCGTCGTCCGTTAGGGCCGGCGGCTTTCTTGGGCTCAGCCGGCCAGCCGCGGCTCACGCTCCAGCGTCACCGCGAAGCGGGCGTATACCCGCGCCGCTACCCCCTCGGCAAAGGCCAGCAGCTCGGCGGCACTGCCGCCGCCGAAGTGCACCAGCACCAGCGCCTGGCGCTCATGCACACCGAAGTGACCAGCCCGCCAGCCCTTGAGGCCGCAGCGGTCGATCAGCCAGCCGGCAGCCAGCTTGACCCGTCCATCGGCCTGCACGAATTGGGGCATCTCGGGGTAGTCGGCCAGCAGCGCTTCGGCCTGTGCCCTCTCTACCACCGGATTCTTGAAAAAGCTGCCGGCGTTGGCAAGCGTTGCCGGGTCGGGAAGCTTCTCGCCACGTATCGCACAAACCGCCTCGGCCACGGCCAGCGGCGTGGGCTCTCCCCTTACCCGACTTGCCAGGTCGCCGTAATCGAGCCGAGGCCGCGGCGCTCTCGACAGCCGTAGCACCAGGCGGGTGATGACCACGCGCCCGGCAAGCTCGCCCTTGAAGATGCTGTCGCGATAGCCGAAGGCACAGTCGGCGGGGGTGAACAGCGCGTCGCGGCCATCCTCCAGGTAGCGCAGATGCACCGCCTCGAGCACATCGTCGAGCTCCACGCCGTAGGCGCCGATGTTCTGGATCGGCGCGGCACCGCAGTGGCCGGGTATCAGTGCCAGGTTCTCGACGCCCCACAGCCCGTGGGCGGCTAGCGTCATCACCAGCGCGTGCCAGTTGACACCGGCCTCGGCGTGAACGCGTACGCTACCGGCATCGCCCTCCTCCAGCCACCAGCCGGCCATCGCCGGCTGCACCACCAGTCCAGGCAGGCGCTGGGGCAGGATCAGGTTACTCCCCCCGCCCAGCAGGGTCAGCGGCCAGCCCCGCCGGGCCGCCAACTGTAGCACCTCGCGAAGCGGAGCGTCGCCGTCGGGCGCCGCGAACCGCTCTGCCATGCAGGGCAGTCCCAGGGTGTTGGCCCGCGTCAGGTCGTGTTCGGCAAGGATCGTCGCGCTCAACGCCGCCCCGCCTCGAGACGCTGACGAATTTCCGCCACCAGCCCCCGGGAGGCCGCCTCGATCAGATCGAGTACTTCTTCGAACCCCTGCTCACCGCCGTAGTAGGGATCGGGCACCGCGCGATCCGGCTCGCCGGCGAAGGCCAGGAAAAGCCCGAGATGGGAGGCACAATCGGGCGGTCGGCGCGTCTCCAGGACCGCCAGGTTGTCGTGATCCATGGCCAGCAGGTAATCGAAATGCTGGAAATCCGCGTCGCTGAGCTGGCGGGCGCGCAGCTGGCCAAGCTCGATACCGCGACGAGCCGCAGCCTGCTGGGCCCGTGAATCCGGCGCCTTGCCCACGTGCCACGACCCGACGCCGCAGGAGTCGACCTCTACCCCGTCGGAGAGCCCCTCCGCCGCCAGCTGGCGGCGAAACACACCCTCGGCGGTGGGCGAGCGGCAAATATTGCCAAGACAGACAAAGAGCACACGCATGGTCAGCCTCCTCGCTTGGTTGTGTCCAGCAGCGCTCGCACGCGCTCCAGGTCCTCCAGCGTATCGACGCCGGCAGGGTTGGGTTCGCGTGCCAGCGCCACCTGGATGGCGTGGCCGTGGTGCAGCGCGCGCAGCTGCTCCAGCTGCTCGCGCTGCTCCAGCGGCGACGGCGGCCAGCGGCGATACTCGGCAAGAAAGCCGGCCCGATAGGCATAGAGCCCAATGTGGCGCAGCCAGGTATCGCCCACCAGGGGGGCGGGCAAGGCCTTGCCACGCCAGCTTCCCGGCTCCCAGGCGGCTCTATCCCAGGGCACCGGGGCCCGGGAGAAGTAGAGGGCCCGGCCGGAGTGGGCCCGGACCACCTTGACCACATTGGGGTTGAACAGCGCCTCGACGTCGTCGATCGGCTCGGCCAGGGTGGCAATCGAGGCCGCCGGGTCATCGAACAGCCGCGCCGCCACCTGGTCGATCAAGCCAGGGGGAATCAGCGGCTCGTCGCCCTGGACATTGACTAGCACCGCCTCGTCGGCCAGCCCCAGCCGGTCGGCCACTTCGGCCAGGCGGTCGGTGCCCGAGGGATGGTCATCTCGGGTCATCACCACTTCGGCGCCCCAGGGCACCAGGGCCTCGCGGATGCGCGGGTCATCGGTGGCGACCACCACCCGCGACGCCGCACTCTCACAGGCCCGCCGCCAGACATGGGCGACCATCGGCGCACCGGCAATGTCGAGCAGCGGCTTGCCCGGCAGCCGCGAGGCACCGTAGCGAGCCGGTATCACCGCGACGAAGTCGTTGTCGTCGGCTGTCACTTGCGTCGCCCTCATGGCTCGCCCGTGCGTCCCGGCGAGGGCGGCAACTTCTCGTCGACGTCCATCTGGCGCGCCTCCTCAGGCAGCATCACCGGGATACCGTCGCGAATCGGATAGGCCAGGCCGTCGAAATGGCAGCACAGCTCTTCACGCTCCCGGTCATATTTCAGCTTGCCCTTGCACAGCGGGCAGACCAGCATCGCCAGCAGTTCCTTGTCCATCATTGCACCTCCACACGGGAAATCATCCGCCGCCGGCCTGGGCCCGCGGGGTCACTCAGAAACCGTTCCGTCACTCTGCAACGCCGCGATGCGCCGGGAAAGCCAGGCGCCAAAGCCTGGCGCGGGCTCCGCCTCCACCTCCAGCACCCAGCCGTTGGCCGCCGCAAAGGTCCGACACTTCTCGGCATCCTTGGCGGTCATCACCACCGGCCGACTATCGCCGAACTCGAGATCGGCGCGGCTGAAGCGGTGATGGTCGGCGAAGGGGTGCCCCACTACCTCCAGACCCAGGCCCTCGAGGGTGGCAAAGAAGCGCCCCGGATTGCCGATGCCGGCCACCGCGTGCACCGGCCCGGCAAATGGCGGCGGCGCCACTCCATGGGCCGAGCCATCGGCCAGGGAGCGCCAGCGCTGCGGCGCCAGGCGAAACGCCCAGGCTCCCTCCGGTGGGGGGAAGGCCGGTTCGCCGTTGATCAGCAGCGCATCGACCTGCGCCAGGCGCGTCAGCGGCTCGCGCAGCGGCCCGGCGGGCAGACAGTGTCCATTACCAAAGCCGCGGGCGCCGTCGACCACCACCAGCTCGATATCGCGCCCCAGCGCCAGGTGCTGCAGGCCGTCGTCACTGATCAGGATATCGCAGCCCAGCTCGCACAGCATCCGCGCCCCGCGCGGCCGGTCCGGGTCCACCACCACCGGCAGGCCGGTCTGGCGGGCCAGCATGCGCGGCTCGTCGCCGCACTGGGCGACCGGGGTGTCGTCCAGCACCCGCAGCGGATAGCCGGCCGCCTTGCCGCCATAGCCCCGGGAGACGATGCCCGGCCGCCACCCCTGCTCGCTGAGGTAGCGACCCAGCCAGGCCACCAGCGGCGACTTGCCGGTGCCGCCCAGGGTGATGTTGCCCACCACGACCACCGGCACCTCGGCCCGCCACACCGGGCGCCGCCCGTCACGGTAGGCAGCGGCACGGCGCGTGATCGCCAGCCGATAGAGCGCCGCCAGGGGGCGCAGCAGTGCCAGCCAGGGAGCGCCGCGATAGGCGGCCTCGAGCCAGCGCTCCCCCAGGCCCATCATGACTCCTGAAACTGCAGCCGATGCAGGGCGGCATAGGCGCCGTCGCGGGCCAGCAGCTCGGCGTGGGAGCCCTGCTCGACGATGCGGCCCTGCTCCATGACGAGGATGCGGTCGGCGCGCTCGATGGTGGAGAGGCGATGGGCGATGACGAAGGTGGTACGACCGCGGCACACCTCCTCTAGGGCCGCCTGGATGTAGCGCTCCGACTCGGTATCCAGGGCCGAGGTGGCCTCGTCGAGAATCAGCAGCGGTGCATCCTTGAAGATGGCCCGGGCGATGGCCAGGCGCTGGCGCTGGCCGCCAGACAGCATCACGCCGTTATCGCCCACCACGGTGGCATAGCCCTCGGGCAGCTGCTCGATGAACTCGTGGGCGTGGGCGGCCCGGGCCGCCGCCTCGACCGCAGCCGGGTCGGCGCCGGGCTCACCGTAGGCGATATTGTCGGCGATGCTGGTATTGAACAGAGTGACCTGCTGGGAGACCAGGGCGATCTGGCGGCGCAGTGGGGCCAGCCGGTAGTCGTCCAGGGGCACCTCGTCGATAAGCAGTCGCCCCTGGGTGGGCCGGTAGAAGCGCGGCAGCAGGCCAACCAGGGTCGACTTGCCGCTGCCCGAACGGCCGACGATGGCCACCATCTCCCCGGCCCGCACGCTCAGATCGATCCCCTTGAGCACCTCCGGCTGATCCTCGCCGTAGCGAAAGCGCACCCCCTTGAACACCACCCGGCCGCTGAGGCGCCCCGGCTCCACGCGGCCCTCATCGGGCTCGGCGGGCACCTCCAGCAGGCCGAACAGCTCGGCGGAGGCGGCGATCCCCTTCTGGATCTCGCTGTTGACCTCGGTGAGCTGGCGCACCGGCTTGGCCATCAGCGATGCCGCGGTGATGAAGGCCACGAACTCCCCGGGCGTCATGTCGGCCATCAGCGCCGGCGACATCGCCAGCCACACCAGCACCGCCAGCGACAGCGCCACCAGCAGCTGGATCACCGGGGTGCTGATCGCCTTGGTCAACGCCTCCTTCATGCTTTGCTGACGGTTGTAGTCGCTGGCCGCGGCGAAGCGGGCCTTTTCGAAGGCCTCGGCGCCGTGGGTGCGCACCACCCGGTAGCCGGTCAGCGCCTCGGAGGCCACATGGGTGACATCGCCCATGGAGTGCTGAATGCGCCGTGAGATACGCCGGAAGCGTTTGCTGGCATAGCGGACCACGCCGCCGATCAGCGGGGTCACCGCCAGGAACAGCAGCGTCAGCATCCAGTTGGTCCACAGCAGGTAGCCCAGCAGCCCCAGCACGAAGAGCCCCTCGCGCAGCACGATGGTCACCGCCTTGGTGGCGGCACCGGTGACCTGCTCCACGTGGTAGGTGACCCGCGAGATGAGATGGCCGCTGGAGTGGGCATCGAAGAAGCGCCCCGGCAGGTGCAGCATATGATCGAAAACATTGCAGCGCAGCGCATGGACCACGTTGCGCGCCACGTTGCTCATGAAGTAGGTGCCCAGGAAGGTGCCGAGTCCCCGGGCGGCGAACATGCCCACCACGAACAGCGGCAGGAACAGCCGGAAACTGGCGGTGGGGTCCTGGATGCCGTCGATCAGACGCTTCATCATCTCCGCCAGGGCGGTGCTGGAGGCGGCATAGATGGCATAGCCGAGGATAGCCAGCAGGAAGGAAACCCAGTGCGGTTTCACATAGCCCAGCAGGCGCCGGTAGAGCGTCCAGCCCGAACGTTGGGTGCCGTCTTGAGTCACGGTGTCTCCGTTGGCAGCGGTGGCGCGGTGGCGTCTCGAGTGGCGATACGGACCCGCTGGATACCCAGCGCCCCTGCCTGGTCGAGGGCTCTAACCACGTCGGCATGGGCGGCACGGGCGTCGGCCTCCACCACCAGGCCGTGCTGCCGGGCCGGCTCGGCCTCCGCCGCCAGGGCCTCGGCGAGCCCCGCCGCGGCGAGGTCGCGGTCACCGAGCCGGTAGCCTCCCTGTTCGGTGACCACCAGGGTCACCGGCGACGACTCCAGGTCGGTGCCGGCGACGCTCTCCGGCAGGGTGAGCTCCAGCGCCTGGCGGGTCTCGAAGGTGGTGGAGACCATGAAGAAGATCAACAGCAGGAAGACGACATCGATCAGCGGCGTGAGGTTGACCTCCACCGGATCGCGGCGCCGGCGCACGAACCTCACGAGCGCTTCACCTCCGGCGCGATGCGCCCGTCGGCCTCGCGCCGATCATCCGCGGCCCGAGCGCCGCCGCGAGGCTCGCTCTCCGGGCCTTCGCTGACGCCGAGTTCCCCCTGATAGTGGGCGAGAAACTCGACGACCTGCCCGGCCTGCTCCTCCATGCGCACGGTGATGTCCTCGACCCGGCGCTGGAAATAGCGGTGGAACATCAGCGCGGGGATGGCCACGGTGAGGCCGGCGGCGGTGGTCACCAGGGCCCGGGAGATCCCGCCCGCCAGGTCGGCGGTACGGCCGACGCCGTCGCCGGCCACGATCACTGCGAACACCTCGATCATGCCCACCACCGTGCCCAGCAGGCCGATCAGCGGGGTGATGGCGGCGATGGTGCCCAGCGGGCTCAGGAAGCGCTCCATGTCGTGGATCACCGCGGTGGCGGCCTCCTGCAGCCGAGCGCGCACCTGCTCATGACCCAGCCGCGCATTGCGCAGCCCGGCGGCCAGCACCCCGCCCAGCGGCGAGTGGGCCTCCAGCCAGTAGAGATTGACCTGGCCGCGCACCACCAGGCCGCAGACTTCCTGGCCCAGGCCATACGGGGCGATGCGCCGGACGCGCAGGGTCCACAGGCGCTCGATAACGATCACCGTGGCCACCAGCGAACAGCCCAGCAGGGGCAGCATCAGCCATCCCCCGGCGACGAGCGCATCCATCACGTCCATCCTCACCTCTCCTCACGCGGCCCGGACGGCATCCGGGCAGGCCATCAGTGGGGCGATTCTACCGCATGGCACCCCCCTTCGACACCGCCGCGGCGCCAGGGAGCCTTGCGCTCGGTCGCCGGTGCCACACCGTCGTCACGGCCAAGCCACAGGGTCACGGCGCCATCCTCGGCGGTGCTCCATTGGCAGCTGCCGGCGCGCCGGAAACGCCGCACCACCTCGGCGTGGGGATGACCGAAGGCACTGTGGCGGCCGGCGCTGTAGATCACGTGCTCGGGCGAGAGCCGCTGGACCAGCTGCGGGCCCGAGCTGGTGCGACTGCCGTGATGGCCGGCGACCAGCACAGTGACCGGCCCCTCGACATCGCGCAGGAATGTGCGCTCCACTCGGCGCCCCGCGTCACCGGTGATCAGCAGCCGATGCTCCCCGACGCTCACGTCGAGCACGCAGGAGCGGTCGTTGCTGGAGAGCGCCTGCGTCTCCTTCGGCGGCCACAGCACCCGGTAGCGTATCCCGTCGCGCTCCCATCGCTGTCCGCGACGGCAGGGCGCAAAGGGCACGCCGATCGCTTCGCCCGGCGGGGCCAGAAACTCGCCCACCCGGTGCTGCTCGGCCAGCAGCGGTACGCCGCCGGCATGGTCCAGGTCGTCATGGCTGACCATCACCGCATCGAAGCGCTGCCCCGGCGGCCAAAGAGCTGCCAGCGGGGTAAAGCCGGAACGGAAACGCGGCCCGGTATCGTAGAGCAGCCGGTAGCCGGCGCTGCGCAGCTCCACCAGCTGCCCCTGCCCCACGTCCTGCACCCGGACCCGCAACGTGCCGGGTTCCGGCTCGGGGGGGGCCAGGGTCAGCATGGCGATCGCCAGTAGCGCGCTGCCCCCGAGGCGCAGCCCCATGGTCAGGGCGGGCAGCGACCAGAGCAGTGCCACCAGCCCCAGCATCAGCGCCAGCGGCAGCACCGTTTCGGGGGCCGGCCACCAGGGCGGCAGCCAGCTCACGGCGAAGGCGAGCAGTGCGATCAGCGCCCGGGCCAGGCGCTCGAAGAGCCACCAGCACAGCGCCGACAGGGGGGGCAAAGGGGTCAGCAGCCAGCCTGCCAGCCCCAGCGGCACCAGCAGCGAGCTGACCAGCGGCACCGCCACCAGGTTGACCAGCGGGGCGGCCGGCGCCAGTCGCGCGAAGGCGAGCAGGACGGCGGCGGCCATCAGCGGTGCCAGCAGCAGCTGGGTGCGCACCAGCGCCCAGACCCAGCCGCGCACGCCTCGAGGCCGCGCACGCCCCTGCCAGATCAGGATCAGCAGCGCCACGGCCACGAAGGAGAGCCACAGCCCCGGGCGCCACACCGACAGCGGGTCGACCAGGACCACCAGCCCCAGCGCCAACCACCAGGCCTGCCAGGGCCCGGGGGCGTGGCGCCCGCTTGCCACCCAGAGCCCCACCAGGGTCATCAGCATGGCGCGCATCGCCGGCGGCTGCAGCCCCGACAGCCAGGCGTAACCAACGGCCGCGGCACCGGCCAGCCACCAGGGCCAGGTCGCCAGGCGCCAGCGACCGGGGGTCATCAGCCGCGCCGCACCGCGTGCCACCAGCAGGGTGAAGGTGGCCACCAGGCCCACGTGCAGCCCCGAAATCACCATCAGATGAGTGGTGCCGCTGGCGTTGAGCAGCGCCCAGTCGTCGCGTTCGAGCCGATCGCCGGCGCCCAGGGTCAGCGCCGCCAGCCAGCGACTCGCCGTCGGCGACAGGTCGCGCTCGTCGAGATGGGCCAGCGCCAGGCGCCGCGGCGAGGGCCCCGGGAGCGCCAGCCGCCGCGGCGCCGGCTCGCTTCGCACATAGCCGGTGGCCTGAATGCCCTCCCGCCATAGCCAGGCGCGGTAATCGAAGGCGCCGGGATTGGCGAAGCCCGCCGGCGGACGCAGCCTCACGGTCAGCGCCCAGCGTTCGCCGGGCTGCATGGCTGGGGCCTGGAAATGGCTGAGTCGAATGCGCCGCAGCTCGTCGCAGGGCAGCCGGCCTGCGGCCAGCGGACGGCAGTCGTCGACGCGCACCAGCAGGCGGGTCAGCGCTCCCTGGGTCGTGACCGACTCGAGCCGCCCCTCCACCGCCAGGTCGGCCCGCAGAAGGCCGTCAGGCAGATCCGCCCCCCGGGCCAGCAGCAGCTGCCCCGCCGTCAGCGCCACCACCGCCCCCAGTCCCACCAGACGCCAGCGCCCCGCCGCGACCAGGCCCAAGAGTGCGATCCCCCAGGCCTCCGCTACGCCCGGCGGCGACAGCCAACCCAGCGCCACACCGCCCAGACTCGCCAGCGCCAGCGGCAACGCCACTCCCATACGCACTCCCTTGCCCAGCGGCCGTCGCCCCGGCGAACGGGGACGACGCGCCTTCCCTGGCCTCGCATGCGCGCCCGACCTATTCACGCCACGGCATAGCGACGCCCTCGCCTTCCATGGATAATAGCCCGGTCATCAAGCAGCGAGCCAAGTCGACATGCCGCGCCGATTCCTGCAGCGCTACATGCCCAAGCCCGAGACGCTCAGTCGCCAGCGCTCCCTGCGCTTCATGAGCCATCTGATCGCCGACCCCGGCCTGTGGATTCTTTCGCGGCGCAGCGTCGCCAACGCCTTCTCGGTGGGACTGTTCAGCGCCATGCTGCCGATCCCCTTCCAGATGGTGGTGGCCGCCTTCGGCGCCTGGGTGCTGCGCTGCAACCTGCCCCTGTCGGTGGGGCTGGTGTGGATCACCAACCCCCTGACCATGCCGCTGATCTTCTACGGCAACTACCGACTCGGCGCCTGGCTGATGCAGGCCCCGGCCCGAGAGGCGCCAGAGCGTGTCTCCACGCGCTGGATCGCCGAGCAGATGGCCGACATCCTGCCGGCACTGGCCGTCGGCTCGATGGCCTCGGCGCTTATCGCGGGCCTGCTCGGCAACGTGGTCATTCGCCTGATCTGGCGCTGGCAGGTGTCGCGCAGCTGGAAGCGGCGCACCCAGAAGCGCCGCGGAAGACGGCGCGAACTAGAAGAGTGATCCCGGCCCGAGCGGGTCGGGGTGAGCGCTCAGGCGCGCTCGGGCTGCTCGCTGAGACGCCCGCCGTCCAGGCGCAGCACGCGGTCCTGATGGGCGGCCAGGGCGGTATCGTGGGTCACCACCACGAAGGCGCAAGCGGTGGTGCGGGCCAAATCATCCATCAGCGCCAGAATGCTCGCCGCAGTGGTCTGGTCCAGGTTGCCGGTGGGCTCGTCCATCAGCACCAGGCTGGGGTCGGTGACCAGCGCCCGGGCGATCGCCACCCGCTGGCGCTCGCCCCCGGAGAGCTCCCCCGGCTTGTGAGCGGCGCGCTCGGCGATGCCCACCTTTTCCAGCAGCTCCCGTGCCCTGGCTTCCGCTGCTTTCTTGCGCTGGCCGCGCACGATCAGCGGCAGCGCGGCGTTCTCCAGGGCGGTGAACTCGGCCAACAGATGATGGAACTGATAGACGAAGCCGATGTGCCGATTGCGAAAGCGGCCCAGCGCGGCCTCGCCGAGTTCCAGCAGGGATTCCCCGGCGATGCGCACCTCCCCCCGGCTGGGCCGATCCAGCCCGCCCAGCAGATTGAGCAGAGTGGTCTTGCCGGAGCCGGAGCTGCCGACGACGGCGACTCGCTCGCCGGCCCGCACCTCCAGGGAGAGGCCGTCCAGCACGGTGACATCCTGGGGCCCCTCGCGATAGATTCGCGTCAAATCGTGGCACGCCAGCATCACCTTGCCGCTGGGGGCTGTCGTCTGGCTCATGCTGCTCTCCTGGTTGCGGGTCGCCATATCATTCATAGCGCAGCACCTCGGCGGGCTGGACCCGCGCCGCCCGCCAGGCCGGATAGAGGGTCGAGAGGAAGGTCAGCCCGAAGGCGGCGGCGACGATGTTGCGCACGTCGTCCCAGTGCAGCCGGGACGGCAGGTCGCTGATGAAGTAGACCCCGGCGTCGAGGAACTGGATGCCGAGCAGCGATTCCACTCCACCGATCAGATCGGAGATGGTCAGCGCCAGCAGCACGCCCAGCCCCACGCCCACCAGGATGCCGATCACCCCGATGGCCATGCCCTGCACCATGAAGATGCCCATGATCGAGCGGGGCGTGGCGCCGATGGTGCGCAGGATGGCGATATCGGCGTGCTTGTCGGTGACCACCATGACCAGGGTCGAGACGATATTGAAGGCCGCCACGGCGATGATCACCGTGAGCAGCAGCCCGATCATGCGCTTCTCCATCTGGATCGCCTGAAAGAGGTTGCCGTGGGAGAAGGTCCAATCCACGCCACGATAGCCCGGCCCCAGCTCGTTGACGATGGCCCGGGTCTCGCTGGCCGCGGCGAAGAGATCGTCGAGCTCCAGTCGCAGCCCACCCACGGCGTCGCCCAGGCGCGCCAGCGTCTGCATATCCTCGATATTGGCATAGGCCAGATTGGCATCGAGATCGGCGCCAACGCTGAAGATCCCGCTGACCGTGAAGCGCTTGAGCCGCGGGAAGACGCCGGCCGGGGTGATCGAGGCCTCCGGCACCAGCAGGGTGACCCGGTCACCGACGCCGACGCCCAGATGCCGAGCCAGCATGGAGCCGAGCACCACGTTCCACTCGCCGGGTACCAGGTCGTCCAGGCTCCCCTGGCGCATGTGGCGACCGATGATCGAGACGCGATCCTCCCACTCGGGATGAATGCCATTGACCATGGCGCCCTCGTTGCGCCCGGCCACCGAGAACATGCCCTGCTGCTGAATATAGGGGGCGGCGCCGATCACCCGCTCGCGCTGGGTGAGCTGCTCGGCCAGCGCTTCCCACTCCACCAGGCCGGTGCGCGACTCGATCTTGGTGTGGGGCACCATGCCCAGAATCCGGGTGCGCAGCTCGTGGTCGAAGCCATTCATCACCGACAGCACCAGAATCAGCACCGCCACGCCCAGCATCAGCCCCAGCATGGAGGTCAGTGAGATGAAAGAAATGAAGTGGTTACGGCGCTTGGCGCGCACATAGCGCAGCCCGATCAGCAGTGGCAGGCGGTCTAGCATCATGGCGTTCCTTGTCAGCGGGGGATCATGGTACGGTTTTTTGCTCCGCGCTGCACCGGGGGCACCGCGCGTTTCCGCGATGCTTGCAACTTTGACGGGCACGGCCGACACGCGCCCTGATAGACTGGGCACCTGCCGAGATCTCACGGCCTACCCAGACCACGCGAGAGCCGAGATGTTTCGCACCCTTGCCATGCTGCGCTCGCTGCAGAGCGCCCACGCCTCCCTGCAGGACACGCGGGAAACCATTCAGCGCGCCTGCGACTATCGCTGGCTGCGCCGGGCCTTTCCCCACGGGGTGCTGACCGCGACGTCCCGCCGCCTGCACGACGGTACCCCCGCGATCGCGGTGGCGCTGCCGTTTGCGGCCACGGCGGAGCGCATGGACGGGGGCAACTGGCCCGCGGCGCCGGCCGAGCGCGAGGGCTGCCGGGTCGACGGTGCCCACGCCTGCCGAGCCGCCGGCGCGCCGGCCTACCGCACCCTGGAGAGTCTCTCCCAGGGGCTGGTGCACGGCGCCGTGGGCGTGCTGCCCGATGCGGCCCGCTTCGACTACCTGCTCAACCAGCGGGCCCTGACTCTGACCTGGCGACGCACCGCGAGCCTGCCCGAGAAGCTGGCCCGGTCGCTGCTGGAAACTCTTGACCCCGAAGCGGCCGAGGTGGCCGAGCGCCGCGGGCTGCTGCTGCTCGAGGTCAGCGTGCCCTGTGCCGATGACCGGATCCAGGCCAGCGGCGAGTGGCTCGACGAGCGGCTCGACCAGTACCGCCGCCTGCTGCCCAGCGCCCCGCGCTCCTGACGCCCGGGGGCGTCGTCTCCTCCAAGGACTTGCATCCTGCTCAGGCGCCGCCTACATTTCGCCAGCGCCGACCGACCGGCCGCGCCCCCCTAGACTCCCGACGTAAGGCTCTGCTCCATGGCCAACCGCCTGCTCCCCGAATGGCACCCCCAGGACGCCGTCCAGCTCACCTGGCCGGCGCCGACCAGCGACTGGGCCCCGCTGCTCGAGCGCATCGAGGCCACCCTGGAGGCCATGGTGGTGGCCATCGCCCGCTATCAGCGGGTGCTGATCAGCGTGCCCGATGGCGCGACCCGGCGCCATCTCGCCCACCGCCTGGCCTGCCTGGGCGTGGCCGCCGACCGGCTGACCCTGGTCGTCGCCGACAGCGACGACACCTGGACCCGGGATCACGGCCCGCTGGCCATTGAGCGCGATGGGGAACTCGTCCTGCTCGACTATGTCTTTACCGGCTGGGGCGGCAAGTTCGAAGCCGCCCGTGACAACACCCTGACCCGGCGCCTGGCCGATACCGACGTCTACGCCTGCCCGGTGATCAGCCACGACCTGGTGCTGGAGGGAGGGGCTATCGAGTGCAACGGCGAAGGGACATTGCTCACCACCGAAGCCTGCCTGCTCAACCCCAACCGCAACCCGACCCTGGACCGTGACGCGGTGGAGAACAGGCTGCGCGACGACCTCGGGGCGAGCCGGGTGCTGTGGCTGGCCAACGGCCATCTGGAAGGCGACGACACCGACAGCCATGTGGACACCCTGGCGCGCTTCTGCGACCCGGCCACCATCGCCTATGTGCGCTGCGACGACGAGGCCGACCCCCACTACCCGGCCCTGGCCGCCATGGAGGCGGAGCTCAAGGCGCTGCGGCAGGCCGACGGCAGCCCCTATCGGCTGATCGCCCTGCCCTGGCCGCGGCCCTGCCACGACCCGGAGGACGGCCACCGCCTGCCGGCCACCTATGCCAACTTCCTGATCATCAACGGTGCGGTGCTGGTGCCCACCTACGGCGACGCCGCCGATACCCTGGCGCTGACTGCCCTGGCGGGCGCCTTCCCGGGGCGCGATATCATTCCCATCGACTGCCTGAGCGTGATCCGCCAGCACGGCAGCCTGCACTGCCTCACCATGCAGCTGCCCCAAGGCAGCCTGGCCATCGAGAAGACGGCCGCCACCTGAATCAAGAGGCGCCGGGGACAGGTCGTCGCGGGGGTCCTTTTCCAGGGATGGAAAAGGTAGCGTACAGGGAGGTATTCACAGCGCCTCCGGAAGGCCGGCCCCGCTCGCAGGCTTGTCGCCAGACAAGCCCCGAGAAACGAATACATAGGAGAGTCGATCATGCCCCGCCATCTGAAAGTCGGCCTGGTCCAGCAGCCCGCCTGGCCCGACAAGGCCCGAAGCCTCGCCGAGAGCGAGGCCGGCATCCGCGAGCTGGCCGCCGCCGGCGCCGAGCTGGTCATGCTGCAGGAGCTGCACGCCACCCACTACTTCTGCCAGTACGAAGACACCGCGCTGTTCGACCTGGCCGAGCCTCTGGACGGTCCCACCGGTACCCGCCTGGCGGCGCTCGCCGCCGAGCTCGATATCGTGCTGGTGGGCTCGCTCTTCGAGCGCCGCGCGCCGGGGCTCTATCACAACACCGCGGTGGTCTACGACCGCCAGCAGGGGGCCGTGGGCCACTATCGCAAGATGCATATCCCCGACGATCCGGGCTTCTACGAGAAGTTCTACTTCACCCCGGGGGATATCGACGCCGCGCGCGGCCAGGGCTTCGAGCCCATCGACACCTCGGTGGGGCGACTCGGGCTGCTGGTGTGCTGGGACCAGTGGTATCCGGAAGGCGCACGGCTGATGGCCCTGGCCGGCGCGGAGCTGCTGCTCTACCCCACCGCCATCGGCTGGGACCCGGCCGACGACGACGCCGAGAAAGCCCGTCAGAAGGACGCCTGGACGCTGATCCAGCGCAGCCACGGCGTCGCCAACGGCCTGCCGGTGATCGTCGCCAACCGGGTCGGCCACGAGCCCGACCACTCGGGGATGGGCCGCGGCATCGACTTCTGGGGAGGCAGCTTCATCTGCGGCCCCCAGGGCGAACTGCTGGCCCACGCCGGGGTGCAGGCCGAGCGGCTGCTGGTGACCCTGGACATGGCCCGCGGCGAGGAGGTGCGGCGAATCTGGCCATACCTGCGCGACCGCCGCATCGACGCCTATGGGGATTTGACCCGGCGCTATCGGGATTGACAGTGGAGGCCTGGCCAGACGAGAAGGCGTAGCGCACTTGGCGTTCGGCCTCCTGGCGCAGGTCATTGGCACGCTGCGCGGCTTCAGCTGTCGACAGTTCGCGCCGTCGTAGCCCAGGGTCAGGCGCTCGCCGTTGGGGCCTCGCGCTCGATCAGGTTGCCGGCGCCGTCATGGCGGTAGCGGCTGCCGTCGAGCTGGCTGAGCCGGTTGCTACTGTTGGCCGCGGGTGGGTTGCCCGCTTGTGCCTCCAGACGATTACCGGCGGCGTCCATCGGGTAGCGGTGGGCGTGGTCGCCGTGCTGGCTGGCGATCAGCCGCCCGGCCGGGTCGTAGCGGTAGGCGATGGTGCTGGCCTGGCCTTGGCCCTGCTGGGTGCGGAAGGTCATCCGCCCCAGGGCGTCGTACTGGTAGTGCTGCTTGCCCTGGGCGCCTCCCGTGCTGCTGAGGCTCAACTGGGCGATCTGGCCGAGCTCGGTATAGCCGCGCTCCAGAATCAACGGTTGGGGACTGCCATTGGCGTCCGGTGCGCTGAGGTGGAAACGCCGCCGGGTCTCGCGATGCAGGGCATCGGGCTCCAGGGCGATCTCCAGGCCGAGCTCGCTGGCCAGCAGGCCATGCAGGTGGCCGCTGCCGTAGGTCAGCCAACTGAGCTCGGGCAGGTCGCCGAACTGGCTGGCCTGGGGGGCGCCGGTGGCGGTCAGGGTGTGCTGGTGTTGCCACTGCCAGCCGCTATCTCCTTCCAAGCCGGCATGCCGCTGCTGTTCGCCGCTTGGACGCCCCGCCCCCCAGTGTCAGGATGACTGTCGTGCCCTCTGATACCCTGTTCCTATAAACCGATCAGGGGGGCGAAAGGAGACACTCATGCCTCGTTACTCAGAGGAGCGCCGGCAAGCCAGCGGGGTTGGCCGTTGGGGCCGAGTAGCTGCAGCGGGGTGCCCAGGGCGTCGGTGACGTAGGCGCTAAGGCGGCGCGCTGGCTCACCATCGTGCTGCGTTTCATCGATTCTGAGCATGGGCACGAAGGTGCCCGGTTCGTAGACCACGGTGGTGCGCTGGCGATCGGTTTCCTCATGGACCAGGCGGTCGCCGTCCCAGCCGTAGTGGTGGGTGGCGGTGGTGCCGTTGGTGTGGCGCACGCGCTTGCCGATGCGCCGGCCCAGGGCGTCGTAGCGGTAGTGGGCCTCTCGAGTATGACCGTACGCGCTGGTGTGGGTGAGCGTGACCAGGCCTGCCTGCTGGTCAGCGGGCACTCGGCCACGCTACCGCCAGGGAAGGCAGCGAGGTGCCTTCCCTGGCGGGTAGTGCATGGGTGCAACGTCCGTGTTGCATTTATTGGTTGAGTTCAGGTCAAAGGGTCACACTAATTAAAAAACTCCGGCACACAGCACAAGCAACTGAGAGAAGAAGAACATAACCGAGCTTTGCGCCCAGGCCATCCTGTTTTTAAAGTTTTTCTCCAAAACTATAAAAAAGTCAAAAAGAAAAACACAGGAAGCGAGCACCATATGACAATGACCAAGGCCAGCCTTGGCATTCTCTCAAGCAAGAGTGGCCGGTTTATAAACATGACCCTATATAATGGCGAAAACAGGAAAAACCCAACTGCGAAAAGCAATAGCCTTGGCATCATGGGAAGACCAATGATGCCTATCACATACAAGACATAGAGCGGAAGCATAGTTAAGCCTTCCACCCATTTATTCCTCCAATAAATCGATGAACCCTGCAAATGCATTAATTTCTCCCAGGAACACACATACCCAAACTGTAATACTGATCAGACAAACCATCGCCATCCATATCGTAAAACCTTGACTGCATAACACTTATACTATTAGGTGAGGCAACCCCAAACACAAACACGAAAAGGGGATGGCCTTTAATAAACGCACCTGTGCCAGGATCAATCTTAAGTGTACCACCGGTAACACTCCCGAGCCTGTTGCCTAATGCTGCGTTAGTCAGTCGTTCAAGCGTAGATCTTGGAGCAGGACCTTGTGAAGTAATGGGGGGGCCGGTACGTCCCCGACGTCCTGATTGATCAATATCCCCTGGGCGATTAAACAACCCCAACGGATCCACCATGCCGGTGGGGTTGGTCACATAGCCATACAAGTTCATCCCGCCGTTCAGGCCAATCGGGTCCTGGCTGATGTAGCGGCCCTGCTGCGGGTCGTAGTAGCGGTGGCGGTTGTAGTAGAGGCCCGATTCCTCGTCGTGCCACTGGCCCTGGAAGCGGATGGGTTGGGTGACGTTGCGCTCGGCGCGCTGCTTCTTGACCGCGGCCCAGTCGTCGGGGTCGGCTAGCCAGCGGGGTTGGCCGTTGGGGCCGAGTAGCTGCAGCGGGGTGCCCAGGGCGTCGGTGACGTAGGCGCTAAGGCGGCGCGCTGGCTCACCATCGTGTTGCGTTTCATCGATTCTGAGCATGGGCACGAAGGTGCCCGGTTCGTAGACTACGGTGGTGCGCTGGCGATCGGTTTCCTCATGGACCAGGCGGTCGCCGTCCCAGCCGTAGTGGTGGGTGGCGGTGGTGCCGTTGGCCTGGCGCACGGTCTTGCCGATGCGCCGGCCCAGGGCATCGTAGCGGTAGTGGGCCTCGCGGGTATGGCCGTAGGCGCTGGTGTGGGTCAGCCGGACCAGGCGGTTGGCGCCATCGTAGCCCAGCGTTAAGCGTTCGCCGTTTTGTTGCTCGCGCTCGATCATGTTGCCGGCGCCGTCGTGGCGGTAGCGGTTGCCGTCAAGCTGGGTGAGGCGGTTGTCGGCTTTCACACTGGCGGTGCCGTCCAGACGATTACCGGCGGCGTCCATCGGGTAGCGGTGGGCGTGGTCGCCGTGCTGGCTGGCGATCAGGCGCCCGACCGGGTCGTAGCGGTAGGCGATGGTGCTGGCCTGGCCGTGGGCCTGTTGGGTGCGGAAAGTCATCCGCCCCAGGGCGTCGTACTGGTAGTGCTGCTTGCCCTGGGCGCCGCCCGTGCTGCTGAGGCTCAACTGGGCGATCTGGCCGAGGGCGGTATAGCCGCGCTCCAGAATCAGCGGTTGGGCGTGATCGGCGCTATGCAGGCTACGCCGGGTCTCGCGGTGCAGGGCATCCGGTTCCAGGGCGATCTCCAGGGCGATCTCCAGGCCGAGCTCGCTGGCCAGCAGGCCATGCAGGTGGCCACTGCCGTAGGTGAGCCAGTTGAGCTCGGGCAGGTCGCCGAACTGGCTGGCCTGGGGGGCGCCGGTGGCGGTCAGGGTGTGCTGGTGTTGCCAGCTCCAACCGCTATCTCCTTCCAAGCCGGCATGCCGCTGGCGTTCGCCGCTCGGCCGTCCCGTCTCGTCGAAGACGAACATGACCTCGCCATGGGCATTCTCGGCGCCGGCCAGCTGGCCATCGGCACGCCAGTGGTAGCGTTCGGTGCTGGCCGGGGCGGCATCGGTCTCGGGTAGGTGACGGGCAATCAGCCGGCCGTTGGCGTCGTAATCAAAACGGGTGACCAGCGGCTGGCCATCGGGGCCCGGGCGGTTGACTTCCCTGCGTTCGATCAGCTGGCCGGCGGCATCATAGGCGTAGCGCTGTTCGCGACCGTCGGGGCCGGTCTCGCTGATCAGGCGATCCATCACGTCATAGGCGAAGCGGTAGACCGCGCCGTTGCCCAGGGTCAGCTCGCCGAGGCGCCCGGCCTCATCATAGGCCAGGGTGGTGTGGCTGCCGTCGGCATCGATCCGCTGGGCGGGGCGGCCGTAGTCGTCATGGAAGAGCTGCTGACGGTAACCCTGGGGACCCTCCTGTTCCACCGGGCGCCCCTGGGCGTCGTGGTGGTGGTGCCAGTGGCTGCCGTCGGGCAACTGGGTGGACTGGCGCCGGCCCATGACGTCATGGGTGGTGCGGGTGGTCTCACCCAGGGCATTGGTGACGCTGGCCAGGTGGCCGCGGGCGTCATGGGCGTAGGTGGTGCACCGCTCGGAGCAGTCGGTCTCCGCCGCCAGCTGGCCCAGGGCGTTCCATTCCCGCCGATGGGTCGCCCCTCCTGCATCGGTGACGGCGGTGGGCCGGTCGGGCAGGCGTTCGTCCTCGTAGGCCAGGGTGGTGGTGCCCTCGGGGCCGGTAATTTCAACCGGGTGACCAAGGGGGTTGCGCTGGATCTGCCAGTGCAGGCCTTCGGGGCCTTCGATACGAATGGGCTGCCCCAGGGCGTCGCGCTCGATGGCCCAGCGGCTGCCGTCCGGGGCGGTCTGGGCGATGATCTGGCCCTGGTCATCCCGCTCCATCACGGTCTCGCGGCCCAGCGGGTCGAGGGTGGCGATCTGGCGTCCGGCGCGGTCGTAGCGGAACTCGATCACCGAGCCGTCGGCGCGGGTATGCGCGGTCCAGCGCTGGCCGATCACCTGCCGCCGCAGTCCACGGCGTGACCGGTGGCGAGCAGGAAACAAGGATAAGAAAGACGCATCATGTCCTCAAGGCGTTGGAGGGTCGGCCGTTCTGCCACGCTACCGCCAGGGAAGGCAGCGAGGTGCCTTCCCTGGCGGGTGGTACATGAGTGCGATGTTTTTTATTGCTTGAATCCAGGGGGCATATTAAGCATTGCTCCTAGCATTCAGATTTTTTAAAACCATAGCAACCACCCCTCCTATACTTCCTAGCACTGCTCCGTTTGCCAGCATAAAAATAACCCCTACACTGTCACCAACTGTCATTCCTGTGACAAAATAAATATCAAGGGCTACTCCGGCCATGGCTGCTAGGCAAGAATGGACAATGATTTTTCTTTTTGCCAAAAAACCCATCAACACTCCGCACAAGAACATTAAAAAATACGCAAAATAAACCATAACCACAAGAGTTACCGTCCTGCCCGATATAATATTATTGGACAGAAGGTTGGCAATAGCCTGCCATACATCCTTCGCAAAACGGTATGAGGTTATACAGACCAGATAATGGAATATGATTAACCTTACTTCTGCCTCTATGTTTCTCATGCTATCGCCCTGCATTTTGACACATTTCAATGCCTAGCTCTGGAGTTGCTTCATTCTGCATGAAGCATTCAAACTTGCTCATTCCTCCACAGCTTCTTGCATGTGAAGCGGCCTCCCCAAGCTCAAAAAGAGTGTCTACTAAGTGTGCGTCGGGGTTAGGCCCTCCACTTGAGCAAATTTCATTAATACAGAATGGCCTCGTTTGAAAATATTTGGCTGATATAGACATCCTTTCTCCGTGCTGATCCTCACAAATAGCATGCACATCTTTATAGTCTGCCCAGAGTTTTTCTATCCGTCCTTCTGGCTCAAACACTTCCCAACCTGCGAACTCCCACTCGGATGGAGGTTTAGCTACTGCTTCTCTTAGCACGTTCATATTTTCTCCATGCGCCCCTCGAGCTGCTGGTCCAAATGCAGCGCTTAGGTTGCTTAGCCCCACACCACTCAACCCCAGCGGATCCACCATGCCCGTCGGGTTGGTCACGTAGCCGTACAGGTTGGTGCCGCCGTTGAGGCCAATCGGGTCCTGGCTGATATAGCGGCCCTGCTGCGGGTCGTAGTAGCGGTGGCGGTTGTAGTAGAGGCCCGATTCCTCGTCGTGCCACTGGCCCTGGAAGCGGATGGGTTGGGTGACGTTGCGCTCGGCGCGCTGATTCTTGACCGCGGCCCAGTCGTCGGGGTCGGCGAGCCAGCGGGGTTGGCCGTTGGGGCCGAGTAGCTGCAGCGGGGTGCCCAGGGCGTCGGTGACGTAGGCGCCGATCCGTTTCGTTGCGCCATCGCCGGCTTGGTCGATTCTGAGCATGGGCACGAAGGTGCCCGGTTCGTAGATCACGGTGGTGCGTTGGCGGTCGGTTTCCTCATGCACCAGGCGGTCGCCGTCCCAGCCGTAGTGGTGGGTGGCGGTGGTGCCGTTGGCCTGACGCACGGTCTTGGCGATGCGCCGGCCCAGGGCGTCGTAGCGGTAGTGAGCCTCGCGGGTATGGCCGTAGGCGCTGGTGTGGGTGAGCCGGACCAGGCGGTTGGCGCCGTCGTAGCCGAGGCTCAGGCGCTCACCGTTGGGGGCCTCGCGCTCGATCAGGTTGCCGGCGCCGTCATGGCGGTAGCGGGTGCCGTTGAGCCGGCTGATCTGGTTATCGGCCTGGGCGGAGGCCTGGCCTTCGAGGCGATTGCCGGCGGCGTCCATCGGGTAGCGGTGGGCGTGGTCGCCGTGCTGGCTGGCGATCAGCCGCCCGGCCGGGTCGTAGCGGTAGGCGATGGTGCTGGCCTGGCCCTGGGCCTGCTGGGTGCGGAAGGTCATCCGCCCCAGGGCATCGTACTGGTAGTGCTGCTCGGCACTATGGCCTGAGCCGCCCAGGCTGAGATGGGCGATCTGGCCGAGGGCGGTATAGCCGCGCTCGAGGATCAGCGGTTGGGCGTGATCGGCACTATGCAGACGGCGCCGGGTTTCACGGTGCAGGGCATCGGGCTCCAGGGCGATCTCCAGGCCCAGCTCGCTGGCCAGCAGGCCATGCAGGTGGCCGCTGCCGTAGGTGAGCCAGTTGAGCTCGGGCAGGTCGCCGAACTGGCTGGCCTGGGGTGCGCCGGTGGCGGTCAGGGTGTGCTGGTGCTGCCAGCTCCAACCGCTATCTCCTTCCAAGCCGGCATGCCGCTGCTGTTCACCGCTTGGCCGCCCCGCCTTATCGAAGGCGAACGTGACCTCGCCATGGGCATTCTCGGCGCCGGCCAGCTGGCCATCGGTGCGCCAGTGGTAGCGCTCCGTCGTGGCCGGGGCGGCGTCGGTCTCGGGCAGATGACGGGCGATCAGCCGGCCGTTGGCGTCGTAATCAAAACGGGTGACCAGCGGCTGGCCATCGGGGCCCGCGCGGTTGACTTCCGTGCGTTCGATCAACTGGCCGGCGGCATCATAGGCATAGCGCTGTTCGCGGCCGTCGGGGCCGGTCTCACTGATCAGGCGGTCCATGGCGTCGTAGGCGAAGCGGTAGACCGCGCCATTGCCCAGGGTCAGCTCGCCGAGGCGCCCGGCCTCGTCATAGGCCAGGGTGGTGTGGCTGCCGTCGGCATCGATCCGCTGGGCGGGGCGGCCGTGCTCGTCATAGAAGAGCTGCTGACGGTAACCCTGGGGACCCTCGACCTCCATCAGACGCCCCTGGGCGTCGTGGTGGTGGTGCCAGTGGCTGCCGTCGGGCAACTGGGTGGACTGGCGCCGGCCCATGACGTCATGGGGGGTGCGGGTGGTCTCACCCAAGGCGTTGGTGACGCTGGCCAGATGGCCGCGGGCGTCATGGGCGTAGCTGGTGCGCCGCTCGGAGCAGTCGGTCTCCGCCGCCAGTTGGCCCAGGGCGTTCCATTCGAGGCGCCGGGTGGCGCCCTGCGCATCGGTGACGGCGGTGGGGCGGTCGGGCAGGCGTTCGTCCTCGTAGGCCAGGGTGGTGGTGCCCTCGGGGCCGCTGATCGCCACGGGATGACCGCGCTCGTTTCGCTCGATCTGCCAGTGCAGGCCTTCGGGGCCTTCGACGCGAATGGGCTGCCCCAGGGCGTCGCGCGCGATGGCCCAGCGGCTGCCGTCCGGGGCGGTCTGGGCGATCACCTGGCCCTGGTCATCCCGCTCCATCGCGGTCTCGCGGCCCAGCGGGTCGAGGGTGGCGATCTGGCGTCCGGCGCGGTCGTAGCGGAACTCGATGCGTGAGCCGTCGGCGCGGGTATGGGCGGTCCAGCGCTGGCCGGGGCCGGCGCCGACGAAGTGGTAGCGCTCCTCGCGGCCGAGGCTATCGGTGACGCGGGTGTGATCGGGATGGTAGGCGTAGGCGCGCGCCAGGCCACCGGCCTCCTGCTGGCCGATCACCCGGCCATCGGGGGCGTGGCGGTCCCAGGTGTAGTGGGCCTCGAGGCCGCCGGGCACGCGGTGGGCGACGAGCATATGGTCCTGCCACTCGAACTCGCGGACCACCTCGCCATGGCGATGGCGCACGGCGATCAGGTCGCCGGCGGGGCTATAGGAGTAGCGCACCAGCCAGTCGTCCTGGGCGCTGCCGTCGTGTTCCTGGGTCAGCTTGACGCCCATCAGGCGCTGGCCGCGGTCTGCGTCGCTTTCAGGCAGCAGCGCGTCATAGTCGAAGCGGTAGTGGCGCCCGGCACTGTCCTCGACCCACACCAGCAGGTCGGCCTCCCAGTGGAACGTGGTGGTGTAGCCGTTACGGTCCCGCTCTTGAATCAGCTGCCACTTGCTGGAGGGCGTGTCTTCCCTGCCGCTATGGCTACTGTCCTCGTCATGCGGCGCGAAGACATAGGTCAGGCCACTGGCGTCCTTCAGCAAAATGCGCTGCTGATTCTCGCGAAGCGATTCGGGCACGCTGTCCCAACGCACGTCGTCTTGGGCAGCCGTTGGCTCGGCAGCTTCCTCCGGCAGGCTACCCCCACGTCGCAGCCAGAGCTGCTCGGTGGGCGAGTGGCGCGCCTGGCCCGGGGCCAGGGGGCCGAAGGTGATATCGCGGCCCTGGGCGTCGTGGATCACGCAGGCGTCGTCGCGCAGGCTGAGCGACAGGCCCTCGCCGGGCACCGACCAGCCCTGGCCCAGTACGCCGATGCGCGCATTGCAGGAGAGATACCCGCGGCTGAACACGAAGGGCCGCGGCGCCGGCAGGGCGATGTCGGTCTCGGCGGGCAGCAGCTTGGCGCCGAGCAGCGGGTTGACCGGGCTGCCCACGGCGGGCGCGCAGGCGCTGCAGCGGTCGGCCAGGCCGTCGGCGATATCCACCGCGTCCAGGTCCAGCGGCGTGGCGGCGACGATCTCGCTTTCCAACAATGGCGTCTGGTGAGGCGCGAGGGTCACGTCCTCGCTGGTCTCCGGGGTGGCCTCGCCGGGCAGGCGCGGCAGCACCACGGCCTGGCCGCGGCCCCGCCCGGGGCTGCCGCCGGAGTTGATGCGCACCTGGCTGCCGACGATGGTCACCCCGGCGCCGTCGAGCTTGATAAAGCTGCCGCCGGCGGCCAGGGTCAGTTCGGCGCCGGCCTCCACCACCACCTGGGTACCGGCCTGGTGGTGGACCTCCTGGCCGGCCTCCACCCGCTGGGCCGTGCCATAGTGCTCGTGGCGGGTCTGGTCGACTCGCAGGTGGTCATCGCCCTTCACCTGGGTGTGGCGCTGGCCGTGCACGGTGAGGTGGTCGTCGCCGTGGATCTCGCCGAGGCGGTGGCGCTCGACGGCGAGGTGGCTGTCGCGGCGGGTGGTCTCGGTGCGGTCGTTGAGGGTCAGCAGTTCCAGGTCCTTCTGGGCGTGGAGCCAGATCTGCTCGGCGTCGGTCGCATCCTCGAAGCGCAGCTCGTTGAAGCCTTCCGCCTTGTGACTCTGGGTGCGCAGCACGGTGCGGGTCTTGTGCGCGGGCAGCGCATAGGGCGGGGTGTTGACCGCGTGGTAGGTGCGCCCGGTGATGATCGGCTGGTCCGGGTCGCCCTCCAGGAAGGAGACGATCACCTCGTGGCCGATGCGCGGAATGGCCATGGCGCCGTAGCCGCCGCCGGCCCAGCCCTGGCTGACCCGAATCCAGGCACTGGCGGTGTCGTCAGGCTCGGCGTAGCGGTCCCAGGGGAACTGCACCTTGACCCGGCCGTGTTCGTCGCAGTGAATCTCCTCGCCCTCGGGCCCCACCACGAAGGCCACCTGGGGGCCGTCGACCCGGGGTCGCCGCGGCGGCTCGGGGCGCCAGGCGCGGTCGGCGGGGGCCAGCACCAGCTCGTTATAATAGCGGGTCATCTGGCTCAGGCCGGCCGCCTCCCCCTGGGCGACGCCATCCTCCTCCAGGGCCTGGGGCTGCTCGCCGTGATGCACCACCTCGACCACCTGCCAGTCGCGGTTGAGGGCGTCGATATCGTGGTCGGTGAGGGTGAAGCACATTCCCGGGGCCAGCTCCGGCAGGTCGCTCTCGGCCTCGGCGATATTGGCCTCGCTGCGCAGCGCCTCCAGCCGCACCCGGGTGAAGGGCACCCCCGAGGCATCGGCCTTGTAGCGGCCCGGGTAGTCGAAGTGCTCGTAGTCGTCCCGTTGCGCATGTTCCGCCAGCCCCTCTGCAGCCTGCTCATGAAGCTGGTCATAGGCCGGCTGCTTGAAGGTGTAGTCCTTGAGCGTCACCGCCGCCGGGCGTACCCGCGAGACCTGGGTGAGCTTGCGCAGATGGCGGCGCGGCGGGGTGCCGCCGGCGCGGCCGTGGTAGGTGCGCTCGCCCAGGTGGGGCAGCAGCACCGGCGCGTCGGCGAAGATCAGCCGGTGGGCGCCGCCGACCGCGGGCTCGAACTCATGGAAGTAGAAGAGCCCCTCCTCGGCGGCCAGGCGCTCGACGAAGGCCAGGTCGCTCTCGCGGTACTGCACGCAGTACTCGCGCTCCTCGGGCTCGCGGGTCAGGGCGAAGGCCACGTCCGTCAGGCCGCGCTCGTCGCACAGGGTGGCGAGGATGTCCTGGGGCGGGACGTCCTGGAAGATCCGCGAGTTGTGGCGCAGGTCGAGGCGCCACAGCGCCGGGCGGATGACCAGGGTGTAGAAGGTGCGGCGGTGGCCGCGGTCGCCGCGGCCGAACTCGCTGACCACGCCGTGGAGGTGGCGCAGCGGCTCGCCGTCCTCCCAGACGATCAGGGTGGCGTTGCGCTCGAGCACCTCGGCGGGGCTGAGGTCGGGGTCGCGGCTGGCCAGGGTGACCCTGAGCTCGAAGGGGGCGGAGAGCCGCTCGCGATGGGTGAAGTCGACCACCGCCAGGTCGGGGATGCCGGCGAGGCTCAGGGTGAACTGGAGTCCGGTGGCATTGGCCATGTCGCCTCCCTGCGACTGGAGAAGAACGCGATATAAGTGGGAACTGGCAAGCGCAAGCCATCGCGCATTATCGGGCGGTCAAAATACCAGCCATGGGAGTGCATATCTGTGACATTTCACGGACAGCCGTGTAGGAAATCGCCAACAAAGGCGGCCAGCCCCATTCCCTCGGCGACAGTTGCGGCACGGTACCCCCGGCCCATTGTCCGTCGTCCGGCACACGGATAAGCTGCGGGGCCAAGGTCACGACAAGGAGCCCCCTGCCCGATGAAAACCATCGGCATGCTGGGCAGCATGAGCTGGGAGTCCACCGCCAGCGACTATCGGGCGCTATGAGATTGACAGAGACGAGGGACGAAAAATGCCACCCGCGCTTGCGCGGTCAAGCAAGCGCGGGTGGCATCTACTTAGGCACGGCTGCCCGTCAGTGAGCGGCTTGCCCCTCGTTCCCAGTTCCTCTGCCCTGCCCTTATTTCCAGAAATCGCGAATCGAGGCGATGCCCTGGGCGCCCACGGCGCGGGCGTGGTTGGCGTCGAAGCGGGTCATGCCGCCCAGCGCGAAGACCGGCATGGCGGCTCGCTCTACCAGCTGCTGGAAGTCGTGCCAGCCCATCGGCGCCACTTCGGGGTGCGACGGCGTGGTGCGCAGCGGCGACAGGGTGACGAAGTCGCAGCCGATGCGCCCGGCCTGGGTCAGCTGCTGGGAGTCGTGGGTCGATGCCGACAGCCACTTGTCCTCGGCGATGGGCCGACGCTCCAGCGCCGCGAGTCGTTCGCTGGTCAGGTGGATACCATCGGCCTCTACCTTGTCCAGCAGCTCGGGCTCGCCATTCAGCAGCAGTCGCGCCCCATGCTCGCGGCACAGCGCCAGCGCCCGCTCGGCACGGGCCAGGTAAGCCGTCTCATCCAACCCCTTGGCACGCAGCTGCACCAGTCGCACGCCATCCTCACTCAGCGCCCGCGACAGGCGGGCATCGAAGCGCGCCTCGTCCGCCTCTTCCCCGGTGATCAGGTACTCGGTGGGCAGCATCACCGCCCGCAGGATCGGCAGGTTGGCCGCCGGAAAGGGATAGTTGACCAGCTCGTTCATGGGCACCCAGCGCACCGCCTGCCCCTCGCGACCGAAGGGCTCGCCGCTGAACTCATGCACCTGCCAGACATCGAGCAGGATATGCTTGTCGGGATATTCATGATGGATGCGGATCAGCGGCTGGGCGCGATGTATTTCCACGCCCAGCTCCTCATGCAGCTCCCGCTTGAGACCCTCGAGGCCGGTTTCGTAGGGTGCCAGCTTGCCGCCGGGAAATTCCCACAGGCCGCCATGGTCGACGTTGGACGGCCGTCGGGCGAGCAGCACCTCGCGCCCGTCGCTGCTGATGATGGCGGCGGCCGCCACATGCACCCTTCTTTTCACCATTGCGTTCATTCACCCTTTACCCGCTTGGCCCGCGCCGCTCGCTCGACACGGGCGTGTTGGTCTGCCGATACCGCCCTCAGCTGCGGTAATCGGCGTTGATGCTGACATAGTCATGGGAGAGGTCGGAGGTCCACACCGTGGCGCTCTCGCCGCCGCGCCCCAGCGCAATGCGGATGGTGATCTCCTCACGAGCCATCACCGCACTGCCGGCCTCCTCGGTATAGCCCGGCGCGCGACCGCCATGCTCGACCAGGCGCACATCTTCCAGGTCGATGACCACCCGGTCGACGTCAAAATCGGCAAGCGGAGCGCGTCCCACCGCGGCCAGGATGCGCCCCCAGTTGGCGTCCGACGCGTAGAGCGCCGTCTTGACCAGCGGCGAGTGCGCCACGGTAAAGGCCACATCCAGCGCCTCCTCGCGGCTCACCGCCCCGTTCACCTGTAGCGTCACGAACTTGGTGGCCCCCTCGCCGTCGCGGATGACCGCTTGCGCCAGCTCGGTCATCACCCGCTGCAGGCCGTTGCGAAATATCGCGATCTGCTCATCACTGACCACGGCGGCACCGCGGCCGGTGCTGACCAGCATGCAGGCATCGTTGGTAGAGGTATCGCCGTCCACGGTGATGCAGTTGAAGGAGCGATCCACCGCCTCGCGCAGCAGCGTGTCGAGCAGGGGCTGCTCGATGGCGGCATCGGTGACGACGAAAGCCAGCATGGTGGCCATATTGGGCTTGATCATGCCCGAGCCCTTGCTGATGCCGTTGATGGTCACCGTGCGCTCGCCCATCTCGAGGGTCACACTGGCCCCCTTGGGGCGGGTGTCGGTGGTCAGAATCCCTTCGCCGGCCTGATGCCAGGCCTCGCCCCCCTCCTGCAGCGCATTGAGCGCCGGCGGCAGCCCCCCCAGCAGCCGCTCCATGGGCAGCGGCTCGCCGATCACCCCGGTAGAGAACGGCAGCACGCTGTCCTCGGGCACGCCGGTCAGCCGCGCCAGCTCGGCGCAGGTGGCATAGGCGTCACGCAGGCCGACCTCGCCGGTGCCGGCGTTGGCGTTGCCGGTATTGATCACCAGGAAGCGAGGCGCCTCCCCGCGTGACACACAGGCCGCCAGATGCGCCTTGGCCACCGTCACCGGCGCCGCGCAGAAGGCATTGCGAGTGAAGCTGCCCGCCACCCGAGCCCCCGGCGGAATCTCGATCACCACCAGGTCGCGACGTCCGGGCTTCTTGATCCCCGCCTCGGCGGTGCCCAGGCGCAGCCCCTCTATCACCGGCATCGCCGGAAAGCTCACGTCACCCACTGCCATCTTCAGCCCTCCTGTCATTGAATCGCGATCAAGCGGCGATCAGCTCAGCTTGCCGCAGCACTGCTTATACTTCTTCCCCGACCCACAGGGGCAGGGATCGTTGCGCCCGACCTTGGGGCCCTCGCGACGCATCGGGCGGCCGTCGGCGCCTGGCGGCAGCGGTGCCTGCTCCTGGCCTTCCGCCGCGGCGGGGCCAGGGGTGTCGTGGCGGCTGGCCGCCGCGGCCTTCTCACGCTCCAGGGCCTCGCGACGCTGACGCTCCAGCTCATCCACCTCCTCGGGCTGGCGAACCTGCACGTGGCTGGTGATGCGGGTGATATCCGACTTGATGTTGGTCAGCAGGGTCTGGAACAGCTCGAAGGACTCGCGCTTGTACTCCTGCTTGGGGTTCTTCTGAGCATAGCCGCGCAGATGAATCCCGCGGCGCAGGTGGTCCATTGACTGCAAGTGCTCCTTCCAGCGGGTATCGAGCACCTGCAGCATGATCTGCTTCTCGAAGCGGCGCATCAGCGCCTCGCCGGCCACCTCGTTCTTCTTCTGGTAAGTCTCGCGATGCATCTCCTGCAGACGCTCGCGCAGCTGCTCCTCGTGGAAACGCTCGTCCTGCTCGGCCCACTCGACGACCGGTGCCTCCAGGTTGAACTCGGTCTTGAGGTGCTCCTGCAGGCCCGCCAGGTCCCACTGCTCGGGCAGACTCTGAGGCGGCACGAACTCGCTGATGGCCTGATCGAGCACCTCCTCGCGAATGCCCAGCACGTTCTGGGAGACGTCCTCGGAGGCGAGGATCTCGTTGCGCTGCTCGTAGATCACCCGACGCTGGTCGTTGGCCACGTCGTCGTATTCGAGCAGCTGCTTGCGGATATCGAAGTTGCGGCTCTCGACCTTCTTCTGGGCGCGCTCCACCGCGTTGGAGACCATCTTGTGCTCGATTGCCTCGCCGCGCTCCAGTCCCAGCGCCTTCATCATGCGCTGCACCCGGTCGGAGCCGAACAGGCGCATCAGGCTGTCTTCCAAAGAGAGGAAGAAGCGGGTCGAGCCCGGGTCACCCTGGCGCCCGGCACGGCCGCGCAGCTGGTTGTCGATGCGCCGCGACTCGTGGCGCTCGGAGCCGATGACGTGCAGGCCCCCGGCCTCCAGCACCGCCTCGTGACGCGCCCGCCACTCCTCGCGCAGCGTCTCGATCTGCGCCTCGCTGGGGTTCTCCAGCTTGGCCGCCTCGGCCTCCCAGTTGCCGCCGAGTACGATATCGGTACCGCGACCGGCCATGTTGGTGGCAATGGTCACCGCGCCCGGGCGGCCCGCCTGGGCGATGATCTCGGCCTCGCTCTGGTGCTGCTTGGCGTTGAGCACGTTGAAGGCGATGCCGGCCTGCTTCATCAGGTCCGCCAGGTACTCGGAGGTCTCGATGGAGGCGGTCCCCACCAGCACCGGGCGTCCGGCCTCGGTCTCGGCCTGAACGTCCTTGATGATCGCCTCGTACTTCTCCTCGGCGGTCAGATAGACCAGGTCGTTGAGATCCTTGCGGATCAGCGGCCGGTTGGTAGGGATGACGATCACATCCAGGCCGTAGATCTGACGGAACTCGAAGGCCTCGGTATCGGCGGTACCGGTCATCCCGGCCAGCTTCTCGTAGAGGCGAAAGTAGTTCTGGAAGGTGGTGGAGGCCAGCGTCTGGCTTTCGCGCTGAACGGTAACGCCCTCCTTGGCCTCCACCGCCTGGTGCAGGCCTTCCGACCAGCGCCGTCCCGGCATGGTGCGGCCGGTGTGCTCGTCCACGATCACCACCTGGCCCTCGTTGACGATATAGTCGACGTCGCGGTGGTAGAGATGGCGGGCGCGCAGCGCCGAGTGCATATGCTGCAGCAGGTTGAGGTTCTGGGCGGCATACAGCGAGTCGTGCTCGCCCAGCAGGCCCTCGCCGCGCATCAGCTCCTCGACCTTGTTGTGGCCGGCCTCGGTGATCTCGACCTGCTTTTGCTTCTCATCGAGCAGGAAGTCGCCCTCGACCGGCACCTCCGGGTCTTCGGAGACCTCGCCCTTGACCAGGTGCACGGCCAGGCGGTCGACCACCTTGTAGAGCTCGGTATTCTCGTCCACCGCCCCGGAGATGATCAGCGGCGTTCTCGCCTCATCGATCAGGATGGAGTCGACCTCGTCGACGATGGCGTAGTGCAGCCCGCGCTGCACCTTGTCCTCCAGCGAGAAGGCCATGTTGTCGCGCAGGTAGTCGAAGCCGTACTCGTTGTTGGTGCCGTAGGTAATGTCGCAGCCGTAGGCGGCGCGCTTCTCCTCGGCGGTCTGGCCGGCGTAGATGGTCCCCACCGAGAGGCCGAGGAATTCATACAGCGGGCGCATCCACTCGGCGTCGCGGCGGGCCAGGTAGTCGTTGACCGTGACCACGTGCACGCCCTTGCCGGGCAGCGCATTGAGATAGACCGCCAGGGTCGCCACCAGGGTCTTGCCCTCGCCGGTCTTCATCTCGGCGATACGCCCCCGGTGCAGGGTGATGCCGCCGACCATCTGCACGTCGAAGTGGCGCATGCCCATCACCCGCTTGCTGGCCTCGCGCACCGTGGCGAAGGCGTCGGGGAGCAGCGCATCCAGGCTCTCGCCGCCGGCCAGGCGCTCGCGCAGCTCGTCGGTGCGCGCCTTGATGGCGGCATCATCGGCCGACTCGAGCTGCGGTTCCAGGACGCCGATCTGAGCGACCTGGCGCTGCATGCGCTTGACTTCGCGGTCGTTCTTGGAACCGACGACCTTGCGTAACAAAGAGTTGATCATGAAACGTCCAGTATCTGCGTGTGGCAATCGACCGGCGGCTAGGCGCTATGAGAGGGAGAACCCCCCGCCGGCAGCTGTCGAAGTGTTGCTTGGCACTACCGCCGGCCAGGGGGGCCACGACGCGTCAGGACATCATGGGCAGCGGTCCAGCGCCGCCGGGAGATCGCAAGGAAGGGAAGCCGGTGAACACGGCCCGGTACCGAGCGGGAGCGCGGCGGCCAGTGACGCAGCGCTCGACGACGCGCCACACAGCGACAGCGGGCACGCATCAGTGCCGGCGCCAGGATGCAGACCTGGACGATCCGCTCGGTCAGCCTGAGTGTTTCGACCTGGCTCAGCCCCGCCGGCAGCAGACAGCCGACCAGCAGCCCCGCCAGCCACCAGCGAGAGCCCAGCCGGCGACGCGACGCCCCCGCGGTGGGCGAAGGCGTGGCAGAAGGCGCTTGGGCGGCGGCGGCAGGCATGCTGTAGACGATCTCCCGAGCGTGCTAGGCTCTTGCTGAAACACGGACAATCCGCGGCTGTCGGTGGTAGTGGCCTCGACACCAGGCTCTGCGGGCATCGAAACCGCCGGGCGGACGCCGGCCCGCCGCCCCGAGAATTAAGCTCATGAGTATAAAGGTTAAGCGCTCACGCGCACAGCCCATGTCGAGACTGCTCGGCGGCAGCGGCGAGCTGGCACCGCTGATGCGCACGGCCAGGGTGATCGATCGCGCCCAGCAGCACCTGCGCGAGCACCTGCCGGAAGAGGTTGGCGAGCACGTCTTCGTGGGCGGCTTTCGCCAGGGCAAGCTGACCCTGATCACCGACCGCGCCGTGTGGCTGACCTGGCTGCGCTACGAGCAGCCGCGCCTGCTCGAGCTGCTGCATCAGCTGCCGGAGCTGGCCGCGGTCAGCGGCTTCACCCTCAAGGTGCGCCCCGTGCGACCGGTCAAGGCACCGCCGCGCACGGTGCGCCAGCTTTCGGCCCCGGCCGGACGGGAACTGGAAGAGTGCGCCGCCGATACCGAGGACCCGCGGCTCAAGCGTGCCCTGGAGCGTCTGGCCGCCCATGCTCACCGGTCGGAGTAAGTGCATGGCCGGCTGGTTGAATCGCCACAGGCTGCTGATCAAAACGCTGGGCCGACTGGCGGCCGCCACTCTCCTGCTGACGCTTGCCGGCTGTACGAGCCGGGCCAGCCTGCAGTCCCCCGGCCCTGGCACGGCACATCCCTACCTCACCCCCTTCCACGTCATCGCCGAAGATGGCTACCGCCTGCCGCTGCGCCACTGGTCCGCCGACGGTGACCCGCGGGCGGTGGCCCTCGCGGTGCACGGCTTCAACGACCACGGCGGCAGCTTCAAGGTGCTGGCCAAGGCCCTGGCCCCCCATGGCATCCGCGTCTATGCCCACGACCAGCGCGGCTTCGGCACCACCGCACAGCGCCGGCTCTGGCCCGGCCACGAGCGACTGGTGCAGGATGTGGAGCTGCTCGTCGAGCTTCTGCAGGAGCGCTACCCGGACACCCCGCTCTACCTGATCGGCAAGAGCATGGGAGCCGCCGTGGTGATCCTGACGATGACCGGCGACACCCCGCCGTCGGTCGCCGGCAGTGTGCTGATCGCCCCGGCGACCTGGGGTCAGACCGCCATGCCCTGGTACCAGCGGCTCGGCCTGTGGCTGGGGGTACGGCTGTTCCCCTCGGTATCGTTCTCGGTTCAGACGGCACGTCAACTGGGCATCGAGCCCACCGACGATCCCGAGATCCGCCAAATGCTGGCCGAGGACCCGCTGATCCTGCGCCGGGCGCGCATGGACACCCTGCACGGGGTCACCGACACCATGGATCGGGCGCTACAGGCCGCGCCAAACCTGCCCGGGCCCGCGCTGATCCTCTACGGCGATGCGGACGAGGTCATCCCGCCGGAGGCCTTCTGCGCACTGCTCGAGCGGCTTCCCGACACCCAGTCCCCAGAGGAAAGGCCGCCCTGGCGCCTGACACTCTACCCCGGCGGCTACCATATGCTGACCCGCTACAGTGGACGGGAACAGGTCGAGGCGGACATCGCCGCCTGGCTGCAGGATCCTCACGCCGAGCTGCCCTCCGGGCACGAGACGCGCCGCGGCGCGGCCCAGGATGCACTCTGCCGGTAGGCACTGCGCGGCAGGATCACGACCGCGACCGGCGAGACTCCCCAGGACGGTTCTGGCCGCCGGTGACCACCCCCGGCAGGAAGAACCGCAGCGGATCGCGGCGAAACTCCTCCTTGACGCCGCTCAACAGGGTGGACGGCTCGACCCGGCAGCCCCGGGATCTCAGCGCCACCATCAGTGCCAGGGCAAAGCTCACCCACAGGTTGACGAAGCCGATCATCATCACGAACAGCAGCCCGACCAGAAAACACGCCCAGCCCTGGAAATCGCTGAAGCTGGCAAAGCCCAGGTTGGCCGATGAGAAGGCCACATGGCGAATGTCCAGCGGCAGGCCCAGCAGATAGCCCAGATACCCGGTCATGCCGAGCAGCACGCCGAACAGGAAGTTGCCGGCCAGGGCGCCGTAGTTATGGTGAAGATAGTGTGCCAACCGCGCCCGCCGGGCCGGCGACAGCCGCTGCAGGGCGGGATGTCCGACCAGCCGCCTCTCCAGTCGGATATGATCGGCCCGGTTATCGAAGAACCCCGCCATGATCCCAGAGCAGAATAGCCAGACGCCGGCGATGGCCGCATAGAACAGCGCCAGGCTATGGATCGGCGAAATCGCCCGGAGCTGGTAATCGATCTGCTCGCTTGCCAGCAGCGCCTGGCCGCTGACTGCCAGCGCCAGCGTCGTGATGACGAAAGCAGTGGCCAGCGCAGCCGCCACATTGCCCCAGACGGCCCCCCACTGGGAGCGATTCACGTCGCGCAGCAGCCTCGCCAGCTTGCGCTCCATGGCCTTGCCGTGTCGATTGCGCTCCACCTCGGCGGCAAAGCTGGCGGCGGTCATGGCAGGCTGCTTGGTGGCGATGGTGAAGTGCAACAGGTGCACCAGCACGAACCCCAGGCCGTAATTGAGGCTGACCAGCACGGCCTGGGGCAGCGGCGCCAGCCCCCAGGACTCGATGGTGATCTTGAGCAGCGCCATCACCGCGATGATCACGCCGGCACCGGCCGCGGAGACCACCAGCCGAAGGTAGCCTGTCAGGTCGCGGGAAATGTAGTGCTCGCCGTGGTCGCTCTTGTTCTGGGTCACGCTGCGCGACACCATCCGCGTGCTCTTCCTCCAGACGGCGCGAATGCTGCGCTTTTCGACCGTAGCCAGCAGCAACTCCTGCCAGAGCCGCAGCGCGGCCCTCGGTCCGGAGACCCGGTAGGGCGGACGACTCAGCACGATCAGCCGCTCGATGCGCTTGAGCGTATCCTCCAGCCGTTCGATCAGGTGGGAGGCATTGGCGGAAGAGCCCAGGCTTCCGGCACCGCGCCGCCGGAAACGCGCCACCTGCTCGTTGCACTGATCCAACATCACCCAGAGGTGGTCGATCCCGGCGTCGCCATCATCGCCGCGGAGGGTACCACCGCGCGCCTCCACGAAGGCGTGGACCTCCCGCTGCAGGGCAATCAGCGGGGAGTCGATGCGGGTCAGCCGCTCGTCGATGCGCATCAGCTCCGGGTCGAGCTCTTCCGCCGCCACCCAGATGGCCAGCATTTCCAGCGCATAGAGACACTCCTCCTCCAGGTGCAGACGGGCCTGTCGGCGGGTCTCGGGATCGAGGGCGTCCAGCAGCACTCGGCCCAGCCGCAGCCAGGCAATGGCGGGCAGGGCTTCGAGCCAGGGCTTGTCGTGGCGAGTCAGCAGGCTGGCGAGCAAATCGCTGGAATCCTCCCGATCCACGGGCGGTGGGTTCAGCCGATCGTAGAGCCGCGTGGTGATCTCACGCACCAGCCCCTCCCGCGAGAGAATCCCCAGCCGCACCAACGCCGGGTAGATCTCCAGCCGGGCAAAACGTCCGAAAATGCCTTCCGCTAGCCGACGGGCATGCTGCGGCTCGTCTTGCAGATAGCCCACCAGCGCCTCCATCCGCTCGGCGACACGCTCGGGGTTGCCGCTGCGCAGCCAGCGAAACAGGGCAGCCAGACAGGCCTCGAAACCTGCCCCTTCGGCAAGGCCGGCAAGGGCGTCTTCAGGGTGGGAAATGGCGGTCATGTGGGCGCGAGGTCCATGCTGAGTCGTCCCCCGCTGGGCCAACGGCCCGTGCGGGAATGAGATCGGGCGACCATAATGCCTCCCGGCCCAGGATGGGGCCAGCCACACCATAGAGAAAAAGCGGCGGGCAAAGCCCGCCGCAAACCGATCAGAACAGCACTGACCGAGAGAGATGCCTGGTCAATCAGAGCTCGAAGCCGCGACCGAAGTCCTCGCTGGAAAGCGCCATCAGCGACTCGGCGCCGGCTTCGATGGCCTGCTTGTGGGCGCGGGTGCGCGGCAGCAGGCGCTGGTAGAAGAAGCGCGCGGTGTTGAGTTTGGCGCGATAGAAGGCGGCATCGTCGCTGCCCTCTGCCAGGGTCGCCTGAGCCTGCCTGGCAGCCCGAGCGAACAGGTAGGCCAGGGTCACGTAGCCGGAGTACATGAGGTAGTCGACGCTGGCTGCCCCCACTTCCTCGCGGTCATTCATGGCTTTCATACCGACGCCCATGGTCAGCTCGCCCCACTCGGCGTTGAGCTTGGCCAGAGGCCGCACGAATTCGGCCAGTGCCGCGTTGCCCTCCTCCGCCTGACAGAACTTGTGGATCTCCTTGGTGAAGACCTTGAGGCTCTCGCCCTGGCTCATCAGCACCTTGCGGCCCAGCAGGTCGAGGGCCTGGATGCCGGTGGTACCCTCATAGAGGCGAGTGATGCGCGCATCGCGCACCAACTGCTCCATGCCCCACTCCTGGATGAAGCCGTGACCGCCGAAAACCTGCACGCCCTCGTTGGTCGCCTCGAAGCCCACCTCGGTGAGAAACGCCTTGACGATGGGCGTCAGCAGGCCCAGCAGGGTCTCGGCCTGCTCGCGCTCGGCGGCATCGGTACCGTGCTCGACGATATCGATCATCTGCGCCGTGTAGAGAACCAGCATCCGGCCGCCCTCGGCGAAGGCCTTCTGGGTCAGCAGCATGCGCCGCACGTCCGGATGGACGATGATCGGGTCGGCGGCCTTCTCGGGGGCCTTGGCGCCCGCCAGTGAACGCATCTGCAAGCGGTCGCGGGCGTAGGCCAGGGCGTTCTGGAAGCTCGCCTCGGTCAGGCCCAGGCCCTGGATACCGACGCCGATGCGGGCGGCGTTCATCATGGTGAACATGCAGGCCAGGCCCTTATTGGGCGCGCCCACCAGGAACCCCTTGGCGCCGTCGAAGTTCATGACGCAGGTAGCGTTACCGTGGATCCCCATCTTGTGCTCCAGCGACCCGCATACCACGCCGTTGCGCTCTCCCGGCTCGCCCTGCTCGGTGGGCAGATATTTCGGCACCACGAAGAGCGAAATGCCCTTGGAGCCCTCCGGTGCATCCGGCAGCTTGGCCAGCACCAGGTGGACGATATTCTCGGCCAGGTCGTGCTCGCCGGCGGAGATAAAGATCTTGGTGCCGGTGATGTCGTAGGCGCCATCATCGGTGGGCACGGCACGGGTCTTGATCAGGCCCAGGTCGGTACCGCAGTGAGGCTCGGTCAGGCACATGGTGCCGGTCCAGGTGCCCTCCACCAGCTTGGTCAGGTAGGTGGCCTGCTGCGCCTCGGTGCCGTGGTGCCGCAGGGCATCGGCAGCGCCATGGGAGAGCCCCGGATACATGCCCCAGGCCAGGTTCGTGGCGCACACCATCTCGTTGAGCACCATGGCAAGCGAGTGCGGCAGGCCCTGACCGCCATGGGCCGGGTCCGCGGCCAGGCTCGGCCAGCCGCCCTCCACGTACTGGGCATAGGCCGCCTTGAAGCCCTTGGGCGCCTTCACCTCGCCGCCCTCCAGCAGACAGCCCTCCTGATCGCCGCTCTGGTTCAGCGGCAGCAGCACCTCGCGGGCGAAGCGGGCGCCCTCCTCCAGAATAGCGGCCACCACATCCGGCGTGGCCTCTTCGCCGCCCGGCAGCCGGGCGTAGTGGGCCGGATAGTCCAGCAGCTCGTCCATGACGAAACGAAGATCGCGCAGGGGGGCCTGATAGTCGGGCATCTCGAACTCTCCAAATCCACGGCCGTGCCAAAGTTGGCACCGGCTTATAGGGACGCGAAGGCGGCGGCCGCCGCTTTCAAACATGTGTTTGAAATTAGCCGCCACCGCGCCGAGAGTCAAGCGTTCGTTTCAAAGCGAGACACTGGAAAGCCGCATCCGCGTCTCCACCCCATGAAAAAGGTTCTTCGCAGACTGGCGTGAACAGGCTATGTGGGAGGGAGCTTCAGCTCGCGAAGTAGCGCGCAGCGCTACCCATGGGGCGCCTGCGGCGCCTTCGCCCGGCAGAGCCGGCCTCCCACCATAAAACCTGCCAAACATGTTCACGCTAAAGTGCGATGAACCATGAAAAACACCCCCGCAGCATGGCCACGAGGGTGTTGTCTTCAAGCTTGGAGCTTATGCCTTAAAGCTCCCGGCGACGCCGGGTCATTGCATCCGAATACCGCCGTCGAGGCGGATCGTCTCGCCGTTGAGCATGGCATTGATGATGATCTGCTCGGCCAGGCGAGCGAACTCGTCGGGCTTGCCTAGCCGCTTGGGGAAGGGCACCGAGGCGGCCAGCGCCGCGGCGGCTTCATCGGGGATCTCGCTCATCATCGGCGTCTCGAACACGCCCGGGGCGATGGCCATGACGCGGATGCCGTGGCGCGAGAGTTCACGCGCCGCCGGCAGGCTCATGCCCACCACCCCGGCCTTGGAGGCGCTGTAGGCGCACTGTCCTACCTGGCCGTCGAAGGCGGCCACCGAGGCGGTGTTGATGATCACCCCGCGCTCGCCGTCCTCGCCCGGGGCATTCTTGGCCATGGCGGCGGCGGCCAGGCGCATGACGTTGAAGGTGCCCACCAGGTTGATGCTGACGGTGCGCGCGTAGGCATCCAGGTCCGCCGGATTGCCCTCGCGATCGACCAGCTTGGCCACGCTGACGATGCCCGCACAATGCACCACGCCGGCCAGGCCCCTGTCCCCGCTCAGCGCCTGCGCGGCGTCGACGGCGGCCTGCATATCGTCGGCCGAGGTGACATCCCCCCGGGACGCCCGAGCCGCCTCGCCGAGGCGCTCGGCATGGGCGTCCACCGCATCGCTGAGATCGCACAGCACCACGCGGCCACCGCCGGCGACGATGCGATCGGCAGTGGCCGCCCCCAGCCCGGAGGCGGCACCGGTGATCAGAAACGTATTGTCCTTCAGTTGCATCTAGCCTGTCTCCACAGTGTTCATTTGGCGGCTTCCGTCTCGGCCTTCTCGCTGGCATCGGCGCGCAGCTTGAAGCGCTGGATCTTGCCGCTGGGTGTCTTGGGCAGCGTCTCGACGAACTCTATCACCCGCGGAAAGGCGTGGGTGGAGAGCCGTTCGCGCACCTGCTGACGAATCTCGTCGGCCAGCGCATCGCTGGCCTCGAAACCCTCGCGCAGCACGATATAGGACTTGATGATCTCACCGCGGATCTCATCGGGCTGCCCCACGGCGGCGGACTCGGCCACGGCCGGATGGGTCAGCACGCTGTTCTCCACGTCGGTGGGCCCGACCCGGTAGCCGGCGGTGGTGATGATGTCGTCGTCACGGCCGGCGAACTGGAAGGTGCCGTCCTCGTTGCGAATTACCACGTCGCCGGTCAGGTAGTAGCCGTTGGCGAAGGGGTGCTTCTCCTGCCAAGTGTAGCCGGCGAAGAAGTGCGCCGGGGAGTTCTCGATGTCGACCGCCAGCACGCCGGGCTCGCCCGGGGGCAGCTCATGGTACTCGGCGTCGAGGATCGCCAGCCGGTAGCCCGGCATCGGCACGCCCATGGCGCCGACGTGCTTGGGGTGCGCCAGCGCATGGTGGTTGCAGCAGGTCATGCCGGTCTCGGTCTGGCCGTAGTGGTCCATCACCTGGCAGCCCAGCGAGCGCTCCACCCAGCTGACCACTTCGGTATTGAGCGGCTCGCCGGCGGAGCTCGCCACCCGCAGTTCGAGGGTCTCATGGGCGCTGTCGAACAGCCCCGAGGCTTTCATCAGCCGGTAAGCGGTGGGCGCGGCGGCGAAGTTGGTGATGCGATGGCGCTTCATGAAGGCCATGGCCCCCTCGGCGCTGAAACCGGCCTCGCAGAAGTGCGTGGTCACGCCCAGCAGCAGGGGCCCGGCGATGGCGTAATAGAGGCCGTAGGCCCAGCCGGGGTCGGCCATGTTCCAGAAACGATCGCTCTCGCGCAGGTCGATGGCCAGCTCCATGTAGATGGCGAAGGCCGGCATGCCGGAAAGCGGCACCGCCACGCCCTTGGGCTTGCCCACGGTGCCGGACGTGAACATCTGCAGGAAGGGAGCCTCCGGCGACAGACGCGGCGGCTTGCCGGTCATGGCCGCATGTCCCAGGGCCTCGGCCCAGTCCAGATCATCGCCGTGCTCGGCATCGGGGCCCCCCACCGCTAGCACCGGCGGGCACTGGGAGAGGCCGTCGAACTTGAAGCGGTTGGCGTGATCGGTGATCACCAGCTTGGTGTCGGCACGTCCCAGTCGGTAGTCGACGGCATCCGGCCCGAAGGCGGTGAACAGCGGCTGATAGACCGCACCGATTCGCCAGGTGGCCAGCACCGCCACCAGCAGCTGGGGCGAGCGCGGCAGCATGCAGGCGATGCGATCCCCCACGCCCAGGCCGCGGGACTGAAACCAGCCGGCAAGCCGGGCGCTTTCGGCGTCCAGCTCAGCATAGGTCAGGGTGTTGACGTTGCCCTGGAGATCCTCATGCACCAGCGCCTGGACATCGCCGCGGCCGGCCCGCAGGTGGGTGCCGCAGCAGGACTCGTAGGCATTGAAGCTGCCGTCCTGATGATCGTCGAGGCGAGCGATCACCTGGTCGACGGAAAAGCCTTCGAGATAGGTCGCGTAGTCGGGAAGCGTCGCTTGCGTGCTCATGAACTGCCCTCTCTGCCTGTTTGTGCTTGTTGTGAGTGGTTCACCGTAGCCGACCGGCGCCGCTCAAGGGTCACTCGCGGCGCGATCGTTCTGATCTGGCTTAGTAGCAGTTGACGTAAGCGTCAACCTAACAAGCGCTAGGTACAAGCTAGAAGCAAAGCCGGCCGGGGGCAACCCCCGCACCGGCTTTCATAGGCTATACCTTGGTAGACTGCGCGGCGTCGGAGGTGGCAGGCGCCATCATGGCGATGAGTTCACGGGCCAGGTCCTCGGGCTTGCGCGGGCCCTCGGGGTCGTACCAGCGTACGGTCCAGTTGAGCGCCCCCATCACGAAGCGCGAGACCAGAAAGCGGTCGCCGCGGATCAGGTCGGCCTCCAGCGCCTCATCGATGACCTGCTCCCATAGCGCTTCGTAGGCGTCACGCAGGTGGCTCAGGTGGTCGCGGGCCTCGGCATCCAGGCGCCGCCATTCGTAGAGCGCCACCACATGGGCGTTGCGGTCGGTGAGCAGGGTCTCCAGATGGGCCCGCGCCATGGCGTGCAGCCGTGCCTCCGCAGAATCCGCACAGCTCTCCAGCGCCTGGCGGGCGATGCTCAAGGCGTTCTGGGTGCCCTCCTCGATCACCGCGGCGAGAATCTCTTGCTTGTCGCGGAAATGATGAAAGAGACTGCCGGACTTGATACCCATCTCCTGGGCGAGCATGCGCACCGTTGTCCGATCGAAGCCCTCCTGCACGAACAACTGGGCGGCCAGGCGGGTCAATTCCTTACGGCGGGGGGACTCGTTAACGACATTCATCGGGTTTACACTAGCGCTTGCTTGGTTGATCTTGAGAGAAACACAGCCCCGTCGACAGGTCAACGCAAGGTGCGCCGAGGCCGCCCTGTCACCCTTGGGAGTCAGAACCGGCCGGGCCGGGCCACAATCACAATAGCAGGGCGGCCATCCGCCACCCACTCAATGTCCTACCGGGAGATCACGTAATGAGCAGCCCCAACGATATCGTCTTTCTGTCCGCTACACGCACGCCCATGGGCGGTATGCTGGGCAGTCTCTCCAGCCTGACCGCGCCGGAACTGGCCGCCGTGGCCATCCGCGCCGCCATCGAACGCGCCGGCATCGAGGCCTCGGCCATCGACGAAGGCATCATGGGCTGCGTGCTGCCCGGCGGCGTCAAGCAAGGCCCGGCTCGCCAGGCAATGCGTCAGGCCGGCATTCCCGACGGCATCGGCGCTACCACCATCAACAAGCTGTGCGGCTCGGGCATGAAGGCCACCATGCTGGCCCACGACCTGATCCGCGCCGGCAGCGGCGAGGTGATGCTGGCCGGCGGCATGGAGTCCATGTCCAACGCGCCCCATGTGCTGACCAAGGCCCGGACGGGGTATCGCCTCGGCCACGGCGAGCTCAAAGACCACATGTTCCTCGACGGTCTGGAGGACGCCGAGACCGGCAAGCTGATGGGGGTATTCGCCCAGGACGTCGCCGGCCAGCGCGACTACAGCCGGGAGCGCCTCGACGACTTCGCCATCGCCTCGCTGGAGCGCGCCATGGCGGCCACCAACGACGGCCACCTCCAGGCCGAGATGGCGCCAGTCACCGTGACCAGCCGCAAGGGCGAAACGGTGGTCGAGCATGACGAGCAGCCCTTCCAGGCCAATCTCGAGAAGATCCGTTCGCTGCGCCCCGCCTTCGCCAAGGAGGGCACCATCACCGCCGCCAACTCGAGCTCGATTTCCGACGGTGCCTCGGCGCTGATCCTGGCCAGCCAAGGCGCGGCAGACCGCCTGGGCGCCAAGCCCCTGGCGCGCATGCTGGGGCACAGCACCCACTCCCAGCACCCCAGCGAGTTCACCATCGCGCCGGTGGGGGCCATCGACAAGCTGCTGAAAAAACTCGACTGGAGCGTCGCCGACGTCGACCTGTTCGAGATCAACGAGGCCTTCGCGGTGGTTACCCTGCTGGCCATGGACGGGCTCGACATCCCCCACGACAAGGTCAACGTCTACGGCGGCGCCTGCGCCCAGGGCCACCCCATCGGCTCCACCGGCTCGCGGATCATCGCCACCCTGATCCACGCCCTGCGCTCCAAGGGCGGCAAGCGCGGCATCGCCAGCCTGTGCATTGGTGGCGGCGAAGCCACCGCGGTGGCGGTCGAGCTGATCGACTGAGCGGGCCGGGCGATGGACACCTTCACCCTCGACACCCCGGCGGGCGGCGTTTTCGCCGCCCGCTGGCGGCCCGACACCGACACCCTTGCCGGCAGCCCCATCGTGCTGATGCACGATTCGCTGGGCTGCGTGGCCCTGTGGCGAGACTTTCCGGCGCGGCTGGCCAAGGCCGCAGGCCGCGAGGTGATCGCCTACGACCGTCTCGGCTACGGGCGCTCGGCGCCCTTCCCGGGGCCACAGCCGCACAGCTTTATCGCCGACGAGGCCACGGGCACCTTTGCCACCGTTCGCGACCAGCTGGCGTTGGCGCGTTTCGTGCTGCTCGGCCATAGCGTGGGCGGCAGCATGGCCGCCTATGCGGCCGGCCTGCACCGTGACGGCTGCGAGGCGCTGATCACCGTGGCGGCTCAGGCCTTCACCGAACCCCGAACCCTGGCCGGGATTGGCGAGGCGGAACAGGCCTTGGTGGCACCGGGTAGCCTGTCGCGCCTGGCCAAATATCATGGGGACAAGGCTGAGTGGGCGCTGCGCAGCTGGGTCGACAACTGGCACTCCGAGGCCTTCGCCGATTGGACGCTGGATGCCGCCTTGGCGCGGGTCACCTGCCCCACCCTGGCGATCCACGGCGAACAGGATGAGTACGGGTCCCTGGACCAGCCCCGGCGCATCGCCGAATTGACGCCCGGCCCGCGGGAACCGCACATCCTGCCCTGCGGCCATGTGCCCCACCGGGAGTGCCCCGAGCGGCTCGCCATACTGGTGGCCGAGTTTCTCATCCAAGCCTGATCAGCGTTGCGGCGCAAGCAGCCGGTCCAGGCGAAGCCGCTCCCGGGAGTCGAACAGCCGCCGGCTGCCCGCGGCCACCGCGGCCAGGGTCCCGAAGCCGGTGCCCAGAGTGATCGCGAACATGATCAGGATCTGATACTTCACCGCTAGCCCCGGGGCGGTGCCGGCCAGTATCTGGCCGGTCATCATGCCCGGCAGACTCACTACCCCGGCGGCGGCCATGGCGTTGATCATCGGCATCAGGCCACTGCGCATCGCCTCGCGGCGAATGTCGCCGATCGCCTGATGCCAGGGCTGCCCCAGCATCAGGCGATTCTCGATCACCGCCCGCTGGCGCCAGGCGCTGTCGGTCAGCCGATCCAGCGCCAGGGCGACCCCGGTCATGGTATTGCCGAGCAGCATGCCCAGCAGGGGGATGGCGTACTGGGGGAGATACCAGGGCTCGGGACCGATGATCACCGTCAGGGTCAGGACGGTGACGGTGAAGGAGGACAGAAACATCGCCAGGGTGCCGATGCCGAAGGCCCAGCCGCCGCGCAGGCGCCGCTTCTGGCGGGCCATCACCTCGCGTCCGGCGATCAGCAGCATGGCCAGCGCCATCAGCACCACCCACAGCAGCCGCTCTGCGGCGAACAGCGCCTCGAGCACCAGGCCGATCAGCGCCAGTTGAATCACCGTGCGGGCCGCGGCGATCAACAGGCTTTGCGTCATGCCAAGCCGTGCCCAGGCCGTGCAGCCGGCCAGCGCCACCACCAGCAACGCAGCGGCGGCCAGCTGCCACCAGCCGAGTTCGATCACGTCCATGCGGCGGTGCCCTCCGTCAGTCGACCCTGCTCGATGCGACAGTGGCGATCCGCCACGCGCCGAATCTGCGCCATGTCGTGGGCCACCCACAGCACCGGCCAGCCGCGCTGGCGAACCCACTGGCGGAGCCAGGCCTCGACCCGTCGCGCCGTGGCGTCGTCCAGGTTCGCCGTGGGCTCATCGAGCAACAGCGCCGCCGGCTCTCGGGTGATGGCCCGCAGCAGCGCCAGACGCTGCTTCTCGCCGGAGGAGAGCCGGGCCACCGACCAGTCGAGCACGGTGCGCTCGAACCCCAGCGCCGCGAGATCGGCCGTCTCGGGATCGTACAGGTGCTCACCCACGCGCTCCGCCCACCAGTGGCTCTCCGCCGGCACCAGCATGACCTGCGCTCGCCACGCATGAGCCAAGGTAGCCGACTGGGCCGCTCCGCCCAGCCACACCTCGCCACCGTGCGGCTCCAGATCGGCCACGGCACGCAGCAGCCGGCTCTTGCCGCAGCCGCTCACCCCGGAAAGGCAGACAATCTCGCCCGGGGCAATGACCAGATTCACCGGCGCCACATCACCGATGGCCAGGCCCTCGAGTCGCAGGGTATCAGTAACGGACACGGGGTCTCCTCATAACCGATCGAACAACCACATGATAACCGGCCTAGGCGATGGCGACCCTAGGCGGTTCCCCGTATCATATATGGAGATTCATATATTCGACTGACGTCCCGATACCAGCCGTTGCGATACAAGGAGTGCTGCATGACCGCACACCAGGATACCCCGGCCCCCAGCACCACCGAGGGCATGGGCTTTTTCGAACGCTTTCTCTCCGTATGGGTGGCGCTGGCCATCGTCGCCGGGGTGCTGCTCGGCCAGTTCGCCCCGGCGGTGCCGGAAGCTCTTTCGCGCTTCGAGGTCGCCCAGGTGTCGATTCCGGTGGCGATCCTGATCTGGGCGATGATCTTTCCGATGATGGCGCAGATCGACTTCGCCGCCGTGCTCGGCGTGCGCCGCCAGCCCAAGGGGCTGGTCATCACCACCTCGGTGAACTGGCTAATCAAGCCCTTCACCATGTTCGCCATCGCCTGGCTGTTCCTGATGGTGCTGTTCCGCCCCTTCATTCCCGAGGAGCTGGCCAGCCAATACCTGGCCGGTGCCATCCTGCTCGGCGCCGCCCCCTGCACCGCCATGGTCTTCGTCTGGAGCTACCTGACCCGGGGCGACGCCGCCTACACCCTGGTGCAGGTGTCGCTCAACGACCTGATCATGCTGTTCGCCTTCGCCCCCATCGTGGTCTTCCTGCTCGGCATCTCGAACATTCAGGTGCCCTGGGACACGGTCGCGCTGTCGGTCTTTCTCTATATCGTGATTCCGCTGGCCGCCGGCTATCTGACCCGACGCGCCCTGATCGCCCGCCGCGGCGCCGAGTGGTACGACAATGTCTTTATGAAGCGTATCGGCCCGGTGACGCCGATCGGGCTGATCGTGACCCTGGTGCTGCTGTTCGCCTTCCAGGGTGACGTGATACTGGCCAACCCACTGCACATCGTGCTGATTGCCATCCCGCTGATCATCCAGACGGTGCTGATCTTCTTCATCGCCTACGGCTGGGCCAAGGCGTGGAAGGTGCCCCATAGCGTCGCCGCCCCCGGGGCGATGATCGGCGCCAGCAACTTCTTCGAGCTGGCCGTGGCCGCCGCCATCGCCCTGTTCGGGCTGCAGTCCGGCGCGGCGCTGGCCACGGTGGTGGGGGTGCTGGTGGAGGTGCCACTGATGCTGGCCCTGGTGCGCATCGCCAACAAGACCCGGCACCACTTCCCCGAGGCCGCGGCCCAGGCCCCCGCCGAGGCCAGGGGCTAACCCATGGCGAGGGAGCATCCCGAGCAGGCCGCTGCCCTAGGCGCCGAAGGCCTCGCTGAGTGACCCCTGATAGCGCCAGCCCTCCGGCACCCGCAGCTCATGACTCTGGCTACCGGCGAGGCGGCAAATCGCCACGCCGGGCGGCGTGCCGCCGATGCCGATATTCGCCGTCTCAAAGGTCAGCCAGTCGCAAGGGGTGATAAGGCCGCGCTTCTGGTCCGCGAAGGCGATGTCCTCGACATTGCCTTCCCAGTCGAAACGCAAGCCCAGCGCCACCAGGCGCTCTACCAACCACCGCACCTCGGCCGGATCGAACAGGCTAATGCTGACCAGCTCATCGTCGGAGCAGACGCCCTGGGCGGGCAGGCTGGCGCTCAGCGCCTCCCAGCCACCCGGGATTCGCGCTTCCACCGCCGCCGCGCGGACGATCACCGCCGTGGCTTCTACCAGTACCGCCATGCATCTCTCCCCCACGGAGCGGATGGCCATCTCGACGTGTCTCGCCGCCAGACAGCCCCAGTATTGATCCAAAGCAAGTTTTATCGCTTGTCGGGCATCTATTCGACTAAAGATCGTGGCAGCGGCTCCGTCTCTTTGCCAGGCTTCCCTCTAGACATATGGCAATGCACATATAACCATAACAATGATAGCGGACGAATTACCATGCCGCACCGTGACACCTACTCCGATCCTACGCCTAGGCCTCTCACGCCTATGGGGGTCCCACTTGGCTGGGTCGCCACGCGATGCCTGCAGGCGCCGCCGCATCCCTTGGCCTGCACCCGCTGCGTCGACGCCTGTCCAGTCGAGGCTCTCGCCTTTCAAGAAGATAGCCAAGGTGGCACTGCCCTGCTGGCCAGCGACGCCTGCCATGGCTGTGGACAGTGCATCCCGGCCTGCCCCAGCGAAGCCCTAGTCAGCGCCGAGGTCGACGCCCTCCTGTCAGGTCAGGCGGAAGGTGAGCCGCTGCAGCTGGGCTGTCACCGTGCCCAGGATGCCTCCGACTTGGTCCGCCTGCACTGCCTGCGCACCCTGGGCCCCGACCTACTGGCCTGGCTAGCAGCACAGGCAATGCCCAAGGCGGTCACTCTTACCCTGCCCGAGGGCTGCCGAGACTGCACCGCCGCCCCCGAACAGGGCTTCGACCCCTGGCGCCGCGAGGCCGAAACGCGGGCAACGATCAGCGAGGAGCCTGCCGACAAAGATTTCCGGGCCGCACGCCCAGCGGTGAGCCGTCGCGAGCTGCTGCGCGGCCGGCCTGCACCGCGACTGCCGGCCATTCCCGCCGATGATGCGGCTCCCGGGGCGCGACGACCAGAGCGACTGCGGACCGCCTCCGAGAGGCTAGGCACCCAGGGGCTGACACCGCCACTGCCGGGGCTCAGCCTGGATCTCGATGCCTGCCGAGCGCACGGTGTCTGTGCCCGGGTCTGCCCCACCAAGGCCCTGCAGGCGTTACGGGAAGGCGAGCTTGTCTTCGACCCCAGGGCCTGTCTCGACTGCGGCCACTGCCTGAGCACCTGCCCCGAGCAGGCGCTGAGCATGAGCCATGCGCCTGCCCCAGTCACCGTTACCCTGCGCCACGCACAGACACTGGCGTGCTTCGAGTGCCGGCGACCCTTTTCCGCGAGCCGCGACGCCATGGCGTCGGACACCCCGGTCTGCCCCGCCTGCCGTCGGGAGCAGGCCCTGCTCCAGGAGAGTTTTCATGACCTGTTTGGCTGAACTCGGCCGAATCCGGCTGGCGGGTCGGCACGGCAGCGCGCGCTGACCTCATTTTCGACCACTTCAACACGCCCCAAGAGTAGAAGAACAACGCAGTCACCACCCGAAAGCGTAGCGACCCGAGAACAAGACGTGCATCCCGAGGGAGACTCCATGAAACTGTTTCAGTCATTGATCAATCGGCGCCGATTCCTGCAGTCGACCGCGGCAGTGGGTGCCTCGGCCGGCGCCGTGACGGCAGGCATCACCGGGCTGACCGGGCTCACCCCCGTCAAGGAGGCCCGCGCCCAGGCCCCTCGCGGCGAGACAACGATCACCAAGAACATTTGCGCCCAGTGCCCGGCGCGCTGCGGCATCGATGTCTATACCACCGACGGCCGGGTGCATGCGATCTACGGCGACACCGGCAACCCCATCGCCAACGGCAAGCTCTGCCCCAAGGGACACCTGGGCAGCTACTTTCTCTACGACCCGGACCGCTTCAAGGGACCCATGAAGCGCACCAACCCCAATAAGGGGCGCGATGAGGATCCCGGCTTCGTGCCGATCTCCTGGGACGAGGCGCTGGATATGGTCGCCGAGCGGCTCAACGGGCTGCGCGAACGGGGGGAATCCCATCGCTTCGCGCACTTCTACGGGCGCGGCTGGGGGGCCTCCGATGCCGGCCTCTACGGCGACTTCGGCAGGCTCTACGGCACGCCCAACTCGGCCATCGGCCACGCCTCCATGTGTGCCGAGGGCTCCAAGCGGGCCAAGCGCGCCACCGACGGCAACGACTCCTACAACTCCTACGACTACCGCCATACCAACTACCTGCTGATCATGGGCGCGAGCTTCCTCGAGGCCTTCCGCCCCTACAACAACGTGATGCAGATGTGGGGGCATATGCGCAGCAAGAGTCCCAAGACCCGCGTCACCTGTGTCGACGTGCGCATGAACCCCACCATGGCGGCCGCCGATCGGGCGCTCTACATCAAGCCGGGCACCGACGGCGCCTTCGCCCTGGCGGTGGCCCATGTGATCCTCACCGAGGGGCTGTGGGACAAGGAGTTCGTCGGTGACTTCTACCAGGCCTCGCGCCGCTTCATCAGCGGCGAGACGATTCCCGAGGATTCCTTCGAGGAGAACTGGGTCCATGGCCTGACCGAGTGGTGGAACCAGGAGCTCAAGGACCGCACCCCCGAGTGGGCCGAGGACATCACCAGCATCCCCGCCCGTCACATTCGCCAGACCGCCATCGAGTTCGGTTCGACCCGCCCCGCCGTGGCGCTGTTCGAACGCGGTCCTACCGGCCATACCAACGGCACCTACAACGGCATGGCCATTCACGCCCTCAATGCCCTGGTCGGTTCTCTGTTCGCCAAGGGCGGGCTCGGCTACCAGATGGGCGTGCCCTACGGCGACCTGCCGGTGAGCGCCGACGACTATCTCGACGACTATGCCCGCAACGGCGCCTGGCGAGATCAGCCGCGCATCGACATGGCCCGCACCGAGCGCTGGCCGATGACCAGCCACATGATGCAGGAGACGGGCCCCAATCATCTGGCGGGCGCCCCCTACACGCTCGACACCGCCATGTTCTTCTACACCAATCCGATCTGGACGGCACCGGATCCCAAGGTGTGGGAAGAAGCCTTCAAGGATCTGTTCATCATCGACACCTCGCCGTTTCCCGGCGAGACCGCCATGTACGCCGACCTGATCCTGCCGGATTCGACCTACCTGGAGCGGCTCCAGGACTCGCCCACCTACCCCTTCGAGGGCTGGCCGATGACCGCCCTGCGCGTGCCGGCGGTGGACCCGATCTACGACACCCGCCACTTCGGTGACATCCTGATCGGCATCGGCAAGCGCCTCAACGGCCCGGCGGGGGAGTACTACCGGGCACTCGACAGCGTCGAGAACGTGCTGCGCCACCGCGCCGCCGGCTTCGCGCAGAATCCCGGCGACAACGGCGTCAACGACTTCGAGAGCTGGAAGGAGAAAGGCGTCTGGTACAAAAAGCCCTATCACTGGCGGCTGCACCGCGGGCGCTTCTATGAGTGGGACGGTCTCGATTACAGCCTGCAGATGAGTCCCGAGGAGGTGAAGGCCAAGCTGCTCCGGACGCCTTCCGGAAAGTTCGAGTTCAAGTCTGGCTTCCTGGAAGAACACGCCGCCTACATCGAGCGGGAAATGGGCATTCCCCGCGATCGCGCGGGCCTGATCCAGTGGGTCGAGCCGCAGCACAGCGGCGGCGACGGCGACCTCTATTTCGTGACGCCCAAGACTCCGCTGCACGCCGAGGGGCGCGGCGCCAATATCCCTCACAACATCGCCATCCACCAGCCCATCGTCGGCGGCCGCGACACCGTCTATCTGGAGGTGCACCCGCGCACGGCCCGCGAGCGCGGCATCCGCAACGGCGATCGGGTCAGGATCACCTCGGACCTGGGCATCATCGAGGCGGAGTGTCGCTTCGTGGCGGCCCACCGCCCCGACACCCTGGTGCTGCCCTTCGAGTTCGGGCACTGGGCCCAGGGCCGCTGGGCCGCCGGTCGCGGCCCAGGGCACTCCGGCGAGGTGACGGCCAATGTGTCCGATCCGATTTCGGGGCTCGCCAGCTACTACACCGGCAAGGTCAGACTCGAGCGCGCCTGATCCACGGACACAGAACTCTTGAGGAGTCATCACCATGGCAAAATGGGGAATGGTCATCGACCTGGACAAGTGCACCGGCTGTCAGGCCTGCACCACGGCCTGTTCGATGGAAAACAACACCCTGCCGGGCGAAAGCTGGCAGGACGTGCTCTTCTACCACGAGGGCGAATATCCCAGCGCCCAGATGAAGTGGCTGCCGCGGCCCTGCATGCAGTGCGAAAACCCCTCCTGCGTGCACGTCTGCCCGACCCGGGCCACCTACAAGGACCCGGATGCCGGCGGCATCGTCTTCGTCGACTGGAACAAGTGCATCGGCTGCAAATACTGCATGATCGCCTGCCCGTACGGCGTGCGCTTCTACGCCGACGAGAAGCCGCTGATCGAGCCGGACGTCCGTGAGGCCTTCCCCGGCGAGAATGGCCAGCTGTGGAGCCCGCCCTACCAGAGCCCCGAGGAGGACTGGCGGCGCGGTATCGGCATCCAGCCCAAGGGCGTGGTCTCCAAGTGCACCTTCTGCTACCACAAGGTCCGCCATGCCCCCGAGGGGGTGGCCGACCTGGACGAGGACAACCCCGAGCTCAAGGAGTACGTGCCGGCCTGCGTGCGCACCTGTGCCCCCAAGGCGCGCTACTTCGGCGATCTGGACAATCCCGAGAGCCAGGTCAACCAGCTGATCGGTGACAAGCGCGGGGTGCGTCTCAAGGACCATACCGGCAATCGTCCCCAGGTCTACTATCTCGGTGCCGGCGCCGGCGTGCCCGCCTTTACCCCCGCTGACAGGGAGAATGACGCATGAGTGCCTCCATCCAACCCAATGCGCTGCAGGGCAAGCTGGGCTCGCTGCTGCTGCTGGCTGCCTCGCTGGTGTTCCTGGTCAGCCTCGGCTACGGCGTGGCACAGCTGGCAACCCAGGGCCACACCTCCTTCAACACCAGTTCCACCCTGCCCTGGGGCCAGCCCATCGCCACCTATCTCTATTTCGCCCTGGCGTCATCGGGGCTGGGGCTGATCGCCTCGCTGCCGCTGGTCTTCGGCTTCAAGCAGTACTACCCCATCGCCAAGCGCTGCATCTTCCTGGCCTTCATCGTGCTGATCTCGGGGATGGCGGTCCTGGCCCTGGAGCTTGGCAACGTCTTCCGCATGCTGTGGGCCATCCCGCTCAACCTGCAGGTGCAGTCGGCAATGTTCTGGATGGGGGTCTTCTATGCCCTGGACCTGCTGTTTCTGCTGTGGAAGTTCAGCAAGCTGCAGAACGGTGAATGGGACAGCAAGACCAGCAAGCAGGTGGGTATCGCGTCGTTCATCGGCGTGCTGCTGGCCAGCGGCAACCTGGCGCTGATCTTCGGCATGATGAGCATGCGCCCCTTCTGGTTCGATGCCCTGCTGCCGATCTACTTCTACTTCACCGGCGTAACCAGCGGCGTGGCCGCCCTGGTGTTCTTCGTCTACCTGGCCTATGGCTTCCAGCGCGAGCGCATGCCCGCTGCACTGCAGTCGCTGCTCACCGGCGCCCTGCCCAAGCTGTTCGCCGCGCTGATCGGCGGTACGCTGCTGTTTATCGCCGCCCGCGCCATCACCGGGCTGTACAGCAACAACCCGGAAATCAGCCTGGTGTGGTCCGACTACCTGTTCGCCTCGCCGCTGTATAACCTCTCGCTAATCGTCGGCCTGCTGGTGCCCTTCGCCCTGATGCTGAGCGCACAGTGGCGCAGCCGCATGGATATCCAGGTGCTGGTCGCTTGTCTGGTCTTCCTGGGGCTGTTTGCCGAGCGCTTCTACTTCGTGGTGGGCGGCCAGGTGGTGCCGCTCTTCCAGGGCACCTGGGTGCCCAACCTGATCCGCTATACGCCCTCTGCCACCGAGTGGGCGCTGAGCATTGCCGGCTGGTCGCTGTTCTTCGTGCTCTACCTGCTGGGCGAGAAGTTCCTCGACCTGGGCGACATGCCCCGGCAGCTGGCCGACTCACCGACGGCCGCCCCCCAGCCGGCCGGAACCTGATGCCATCGCCAGCTGCCAAGGCCTCACGGCCCGCCCCCAGGGGCGGGCCACTTCCAGGGAGTGACCATGAACCGAGACATCGACCCCTTGGCCTCGGCGGAGCTCTATCTCTGCCTGTCGCAGGCCTTCCTGACCCCGATCAACGGTGTCACCCTGAGGGCGCTGCGCGAGGGTCTGCTGCCCGACCTCGAAGAGCTCGCCGAACGGCTGCCGGCGATCGACGCCGAGTGGCTGGCCGCATTTCGCAGCACCCTCGAGGGCGTTCCCTCCTCCGAGCGACTGCTGGTCGGCTACAGCCGGCTGTTTCTGACGCCGCCGGCACCGGCACCGCTGAACCTGGGCGGCTATCTGGACGGCGGCCTCATGGGCCAAGGCAGCCGGCGGATCGAGGCCCTCTATTATCGCCACCGGCTAGGTCGGGACGCCGGCTTCCACGACCTGCCCGACCACCTGGCCCTCAACCTGCAGTGGTTCGCCTGGGTGCTGAGCCGCTGGGAGCAGGAGCGCTCAGCGCCGTCCACCGATGCCGCGATAGCGGTTACCTGCCTGGCCGATCTGCTACATATGGCCGCCGACATCACCCTGCCCGCCGTCGTCCAGATGCACCAGAAACTTACCGGCATGGCCGATGGGGCCCCGGCCGAACAGCGCCTCTGGCACCTGCTGGTGCAGCTGACCCGCCGGCAGCTGCAGCGGGATCTCGCCGAGTGGGCACCACTCGCCCGGGAATCGAATGCCTCATCGCCGCCACTGTTTCACGAGGCGCACCACCAGTCAGCGCCAGAGGCCCCGACCGTCCAGGCGAACGACCGCACCTACGGCAGGACAAACCTCACATCGACACCGCTGGCCTGCCGAGTCTGCGGGACCCCTTTCACACCGGACGCCACCCTGACGGAAATGCGGCAGCGGCTGGAGACCGCCGGGCTCGACGCCGCTCACCTGGCGGTATGTCCGCCTTGCAGCGAGGTGGACACCTCTCGACACGCCGTGTCGGGAGCGGCGATCACACCGCCAGCCGCAAGGCAACCGGCACGAGGGAGGGAGGGATGAAGATTCATGATCTATGCGAGGTTATCGCCGACTACCGCCTGACCGACGCCGAAGGCGAGCGGATCGCCGAATCGACGCCCGCTAACCCGCTGCACTACGTGCACGGAACCGGGCAGATGCTCCCGGCACTGGAGACACGGCTGATGGGCCGCCAGGAGGGCGACACGCTGACGGTGACCCTGACGCCGGAAGCGGCCTACGGCCCCCACCGTCCCGAACTGGTCTTCGAGGCGGTACGCGAGAACCTGCCGCCGGGCCAGGCACTGCGCGTCGGCATGATCCTGACGCCGGGCGGCCAGCGGGGAAAATTCTCACTCAAGGTGGTGGGCCTCACCGAGCGCGGCGCCATGCTGGATGGCAACCATCCGCTGGCCGGCAAGACAGTCACCTGGCAGCTGCACATCCGCAGCGTTCAAAAGCCACCTGCTGCGACCCAGGCCGGGCTTGATTACCAGCCGATTCGCTGGGTGGAAGCGGAGTAGCAGCCGTTCGAGAGAGAGTCGGTCAGCACATCGCCAGGCGGCGCTCGGGACGGTTGCCCATGCGCGACAGGCGCCGCTGCAGCTCGCCAAGCGGCCTGTCCTGGCCCCGATCGGCGGCAGTCAGCACCTCGAGCACCCAGGCCGGCAGATCGTCCGCCAGGCGATAGTAGACCCACTGGCCGTCGCGGCGGTCACTAAGCAGCCCGCAGGTGCGCAGCTGGGCCAGGTGCCGCGACACCTTGGGCTGCGACGCCTCCAGCGCATGGGTCATTTCACAGACGCACAGCTCTGCCTCACGCTGAATCAGCAGAATCAGCGTGAGGCGAGTCTCGTCGCCCAAGCATTTGAAGAAACGAGCAGGTTCCAGCGTCAAGCGAGCCCCCGGGACAGGCAGCGGAATGTCATGACGATTCTACGGCAAGCAGACGCCACCGCCCAGCGAAGGCGCCTCCCCGGCTCAGCCGTAGCGGCCGGTGATGTAGTCCTCGGTCTGCTTCTTCTCGGGCTCGGTGAAGATCGTGTTGGTCTCACCGAACTCCACCAGATCCCCCAGGTACATGAAGGCCGTGTAGTCGGAGACCCGGGCCGCCTGCTGCATGTTGTGGGTGACGATCAGGATGGTGTACTGCGTCTTGAGCTCGTTGATCAGCTCTTCGATCTTCAGCGTCGAGATGGGGTCCAGCGCCGAGGCGGGCTCATCGAGCAGGATCACCTCGGGCTCGATGGCGATGGCCCGGGCGATCACCAGGCGCTGCTGCTGGCCGCCGGACATGCCGAAGGCGTTGTCGTTCAAGCGATCCTTGACTTCATCCCAGAGGGCGGCGCCGCGCAGCGAGCGCTCCACCACCTCGTCGAGCACCGCCTTGTTGTTGACCCCCTGCAGGCGCAGGCCATAGGCCACGTTCTCGTAGATCGACTTGGGGAAGGGGTTGGGCTTCTGGAACACCATGCCCACCTTGCGACGCAGCTCCGCCACGTCGACGCCGCGGGCGTAGATGTCCTCGCCGTCCAGCAGAATCTGCCCCTCGATGCGGCAGATATCCACCAGGTCGTTCATGCGATTGAAGCAGCGCAGCAGCGTCGACTTGCCGCAGCCTGAGGGGCCGATGAAAGCGGTGACCTGGTGACGCGGGATATCCAGGCTGATGTTCTTGAGCGCCTGGTCCTTGCCGTAGAAGAGGCTCAGGTCGCGCACCTGGAAGGTCAGGTCCTGCATGCCTGTCGGCCGGGCATGGCCGGCAACGGGGCGGGGCGCAGTGGTCATGGAGGTCATGGTCTCGTTCCTGGTGTTCCGGTAAGCGGCGGCCACAGCCGCCGCTCGACGTTCGGTGTAGATCAGTCGGAGGCGGCGCGGTAGCGCTCGCGCAGCCGATTGCGGATGCTGATGGCGGTCAGGTTGAGCACGATGATCAACAGCACCAGCACCAGCGCCGTGGCATAGACCAGCGGGCGGGCGGCCTCGACGTTGGGGCTCTGGAAGCCCACGTCGTAGATATGAAAGCCCAGGTGCATGATCTGCCGATCCAGGTGGATGAACGGGAAGGTGCCGTCGACGGGCAGGGTCGGCGCCAGCTTGACTACCCCCACCAGCATCAGCGGCGCCACCTCGCCCGCGGCGCGGGCAATGGCCAGAATCATGCCGGTCATCATCGCCGGGGTGGCCAGGGGCACCACCACCTTCCACAGGGTCTCGGACTTGGTCGCCCCCAGGGCCAGGGAGCCCTGGCGCACCGCGGAGGGGATCCGTGCCAGGCCCTCCTCGGTGGAGACGATCACCACCGGCAGGGTCAGCAGCGCCAGGGTCAAGGAGGCCCAGATCAGCGCCGGAGAGCCGAAGGTGGGCGACGGCAGCCGCTCCGAGTAGAACAGCTCATCGATGGAGCCACCCAGGGTATAGATGAAGAACCCCAGGCCGAAGACGCCATAGACGATGGAGGGCACCCCGGCGAGGTTATAGACCGAGATACGGATCAGGCGCAGCAGCGGTCCTTGCCGGGCATATTCCCGCAGGTAGATGGCGGCCAGCACGCCGAAGGGACTGACGATCATCGACATCAGCAGCACCATGGTCACGGTGCCGAAGATCGCCGGGAAGATGCCGCCGGCGGTGTTGGCTTCGCGGGGCTCGCCGCTGACGAAGGCCCAGAACTGCTGCACGTACTCGACCATTTTCGCGGGCAGCGAGAGGCTGTTGGGCTGCACGGCGCGCACGATCTCGCCGATGCGAATCTGCACCTCCTGCCCGCCGGCCACCGTGGCCACTAGGGTGTCGCGATGGAGCTCGCGGCGCAGCACATCGATCTCACCACGCAGCGTCTGGAACGCCTCCTGCAGGCTGGCCTGACGCGCCGTGATAGCCTCCAGCTCGACCTGACGCGCCTCGGGGTCGATGTCGGGGTCCCGCTGCAGGGCCCGCTCGCGCAGGCGCAGCTCCTCCATTTCCGCGCTGATCACCCCGACGTCGTTGCGCTCGATCCGGCGCAGCTCACGAAACAGCCTATTGGCACGCTCGACGCGAGCCTGCAGCGCCTCCCACAGGCCTTCGCCTTCGGCGACCACCTCGCCCTCTTGCAGCACGCGCAGCGGATAGCCGTAGAAGTCACCCCATTCGCGGCGCTCCAGACGCATGGCATCCGGGGGCGAGCGCCATTCGGACATCTGCAGCTCGGCATACCAGGCGAAGTCCTGACCGGTCACGTCGCGGTTGCCCTGCTTGATCAGATGACGGGTGACCAGATCCCCCATGCCCAGCTCGGGCGGCACATTGATCCCGGCATCCCGCGCCACGGCCACGGGAATGGTCTCGGAGCGTACATGCTCGCCCATCACCATCTGGCCGATACCCCGCTCAGGATCGCCCACCTGAAATTCGACGATCTCGCTCGGGTAGAAATGGCTGAGGCCGCGGACGGCGATCAGGCCGATCAGCCCCAGCACCATGATGATCGAGATCGCCACCGCGCCGGCATTCAACCAGACCCAGGGGGCACCGCTTTTCCACCAACGTTTCATCGAAGTCTCCCGGAATCAGAGGTTGCCGTAGCGCTTGCGCAGGCGCTGGCGAATGATCTCGGCCAGGGTATTGACCACGAAGGTCATGGCCAGCAGGACAAGGGCGGCGAGGAACAGGACCCGGAAGTGGCTGGAGCCCACGGCGGATTCGGTGAGTTCCACGGCGATATTGGCCGACAGGGTGCGCATGCCCTCGAAGATATTGAAATTCATGATCGGGCTGTTGCCGGTCGCCATCAGCACGATCATGGTCTCCCCTACCGCACGGCCGAAGCCCATCATCACCGCCGAGAACATGCCGATGCTGGCCGTGGGCAGCACCACCCCCACCACGGTCTGCCAGCGGGTGGCACCGAGGGCCAGCGACCCCTGGGTCAGGTGCTTGGGCACGTTGAACACCGCATCCTCGGCGATGGAGAAGATCGTCGGGATCACCGCAAAACCCATGGCGATACCCACCACCAGGGCGTTGCGCTGGTCATAGCTGATGCCGTTGTCGGTAAGCCACTGGCGCAGGCTGCCGTCGAAGAAGGCGATCTCCACGTAGGGGCTCGCCGCGACACAGGCCCAGCCCACCAGAATGACGATCGGCATGAGCAGCACCGCCTCCCAGCCGTCGGGCACCCGGGTCCGCAGCCGTTCGGGCAGGCGACTCCACAGGTAGGCAAAGGCCAGCATGGCGATGGGCATCATCAACAGGACGCTGAACACCGCCGGCAGGCGATTCTCGACGAAAGGGGCGAGCCACAGGCCGGCCAGGAAGCCGAGGATCACCGTGGGCAGCGCCTCCATCACTTCGATGGTGGGCTTGACCTTGCCGCGCAGCTTGGGCGACATGAAATAGGCGGTGTAGATAGCCCCCATCAGCGCCAGCGGGGTGGCGAACAGCATGGCGTAGAAAGCCGCCTTGAGGGTGCCCAGGGTCAGCGGCACCAGGCTCATCTTGGGCTCGAATTCGTCACCGCCCGCCGAAGACTGCCAGACGAAGCGTGGCTGGCTGCTGCCCTCGTACCACACCCGCTGCCACAGCGAGGAGAAGGAGATATCGGGGTGGCGATTGCTGACGCTGGCCACCTGCAGCTGGCGGTTCTCGTCGACAAGCAGCGCCATCGAGTTGACCGGCGAGATGGCGATCCGCGCAAGCGGCCCCTGTGCCATCCGGGCATCGAAGACATCGGCCGAGGCGGTGGCGTGATGGATCCCCAGGTTGCCCTGTGCATCGCCCACCAGAAAGCCCCGCCGCGAATACTCCGCCTCGATATGGGTGATCGGGGCTTGATAGCGGGCGAAGTCGCGAATATGCGTCAGGTCGTGACGGTTCTGGTCATCCCGGACCGGGAAATACTGACGCACCTGGCCATCTGAGGTACCGGCAATGACCGATACCGTACCATTGAGCAGGGCCATATGGGTGACATAGCCGCTGTCGGTGACCGGCACCGCCCCACGGTATTGGGGGGCGCGCAGGTTGCCGATATCGTAGTGATGGATATAGCCGGCGTCGTCGGCGACGTAGAGGTGGCGAAAACGGTTGTCGATGAGGATCTGCCGGGCGCGGCCGTCGAAGCCGGGCAGCTCGGCGGTGGTCTGCTCCACGCTCACTTCCCCGGTCATGATGTTTTCCCGGCGGTCGAAGGAGGTCACCATCAGGGTGCCGTCCTCGAGCTCGGCCGCCGCATAGATGCCGCGGTCGCTCACCTGCAGGCCCAACACCTGGATGGCGCGGCCCTCCTCGTCCAGGGTCAAGGGTGCCTCGTCGAGGGGAAAGCGCAGCTCCGGCTCGATATGGCGCAAGTTATCCGGGTAGGTGATCGCGTATTCGATCTGCCCGAGGCTGATCTCGCCGGTGTCATAGCCATAGGCGAAGGCCCGCGTCGTGGCGAAGCCGGTGGCGAAGGCCGTCGTCTGGGCGGCCTCCGGGCGCGGCATCTCGAAGGCGGCGCGCCCCGCACCATCCTCCAGCTCGAAGAAGGTGATGCGCCCCCTGTCCGTGAAGCTCGCCCCCAGGGTGTCGTAGCGATCAACGGTCAGGTGCTCGAGTGTCTCCCCTTCTTCCAGTCCGGGCGTGGCATAGGTCTGCTGGGTCGATACCTGGGCCGACTGGAAGAGCGGCATGATCTCGGAGAAGAGATAGACGAAGATCATCCCCAGGGCGAGCACCACGCCGATGCCGGCGGCGCCGATGCCGTAGCGGGAGGCACCGTCCCGAAACGCACGCTTGCGCCGCAGGCGCTCGCGCTGTTCGGGGCTGGGCAGCAGCGATCTGCCTTTCGCCGAGGCGGGGAGCTGGGACAGGTCATTCATGATGGCTGGGCAATCCCGACAGGTGGAAAGATAGACAGAGGGTAAGCAGCCACCATGACAGCCATGTGACAGCCCACCCCAAAACGCCAAAAGGGGCGCCGAAGCGCCCCGGTACATCCCTGCATGACGAACGGTCAGTCGATGCCCAGCTCGCCGCGCACCCGGCTGGCCACGCTCTCGGGCAGCGGGATGTAGCCATCGCGGGCGGTCACTTCCTGCCCCTGCTGGGAGAGCACCATGCGCAGGAACTCGGCCTGCTGCGGCGCCAGGTCCTCATTGGGGTGCTTGTTGACGTAGACGAACAGGAAGCGGGAGAGCGGGTAGTTCTCGCTGTCCACCGGGTAGGCCTCCTCGCCCTCGTCGCGGGCCACCGGCACGGCACGCACCTGAGAGGTGATATAGCCGATGCCCGAGTAGCCGATGCCGTTGATCGACTCGCTCACGCCCTGCACCACCGAAGCGGAGCCCGGCTGCTCGTTGATGGTGTCCTTGAAGTCGCCGCCGCACAGCGCGTTCTCGGCGAAGAAGGCGTAGGTGCCGGAAACCGCGTTACGGCTGTAGAGAGTGAAGTCACGATTCTCCCAGGCACCGTCCAGGCCCAGCTGGCCCCAGCGGGTGATGTCCTGGTCATAGCCGCAGCGGCGGGTGTCGGAGAAGATGGCATCGACCTGCGGCAGGGTGATGCTCTCCAGGGGGTTGTCCTGGTTGACGTAGACCGCCAGGGCGTCGATGGCCACCGGCACCATGGTCGGCGGATAGCCGAAGCGATCCTCGAAGGCCTGGATCTCAGAGGTACGCATCTCGCGGCTCATGGGGCCGAACTGGGCGGTGCCCTCGGTCAGGGCAGTGGGGGCGGTACCCGAGCCGGCCCCCTGGATCTGGATGTTGATATTCGGATAGAAACCGGCGAATTCCTCGGCCCACAGGGTCATCAGGTTGTTCAGGGTGTCGGAGCCGATGCTGGTCATGTTGCCGGAGATGCCACTGACGGGCTCATAGGCGGGCAGGTTGGGGTCGACGCGATCCGCCATGGCAGCGGTGGTGACAAACGAGGCACCGATAACGGCAGCAGCGATGAGCTTGAGTTTCATCTTGGTCTCCAGGGTTCGTGCGCTAATGAGTCGCAGCGTTGTGGTCTCGGTCCGCTCTACGTGAACCGATGGCTGCGACTATAGGGAGACCGGATGACACTTCAGTGACATTTGCCGGCGGTTTGATGAACCTTGTGTGACAGTGACCCTAAGGGCTTATATCAATAGCCCCAGTGCCGCCAGGGTGCACAGCGCAAGCGATACTCCCTGCAGCAGGCGCCGGTCGAGGCGGTGAGCAATGCGGTTGGCCAGCGCGGTGCCCAGCAGCACCGCCGGCGAGAGGCTCAGCGCCAAGGCCAGGTGCCACAGGCGGACCTGCCCCGCCAGGGCCAGGGTGGCCAGGGTCATCAGCGAGGTGATGATAAAGAAGGCAGACAGCGTACCGCGCAGCCGATTGGGCGACAGCCCGTGCATCAACAGCACCATCGGCGGCCCGCCGATGGCTGCCACCGTTCCGAAGATCCCGGAGAGCACCCCGGCACCGAAGAGGGTGCCCGAGTTGACCGGCAGCCGAAAACGAAACAGCGTCACCGCCACGGCGAACAGCACGCTGCCGGCGATAAGCGTCTCCAGCACGGCCATGGGAGCGGCCAGCAGCAGCCAGAGGCCCAGGGCGTTGCCGGGCACACGCCCCACCAGCGCCATGCCGATCTCGCCGATGCGTACCTCCTGAAGGTAGTGGCGCACGGTGAGCAGCGACACCGTGAACCCGAACAGCACCAAAATCACCGGCACCAGTCGCGGCTCCAGCATCAGCAGCAGGGGCGCCCCCACCACCGCCAGGCCGAAGCCGGTAGCGCGCTGCACGAAGGCGCCGAGCATCAGCGTCAGCGCGCAGCCGAGCCAGGTCGCCAGCGACAGATCGAACCAGGCAAGCAGGCCGTCAGGCATGAGCCGGCGTACCCGCCAGGCGTCTCAGGCCGGCATTGCCAATCAAGGATGCCGCCAGCATGGTCAGCACCATGGGCCAGAGGCTCTCGATCTCGAAGGCGCCCACCATGACCCCGGCCAGGGCCGCAGCACCGAACTTGATGCCGCCCATCATCGCCGTGGCCGTGGCACTCATATGGCCGAACTGATCGAGCAGCAGCGACATGGCGTTGGGGGTGATCAGGCCGATCATCCCCGAATAGCACATGACCAGCACCACCACCACCGGCAGCGACGCCACCCCCGCCACGGCGGCCAGTACCAGACATAGCGCCATCGTCAGCTGAACGGCAAGCCCCAGCAGCAGGTTTTGCAGCGGCGAGCGCCTGTGCAGCAGCTGGATGTTGAGCTGATTGGAGAGCGCAATGACGATCACGTTGATCCCCAGCACGAAGGGGTAGACCGCCGGCGACAGCCCGAAGTGCTCCAGGTAGACATAGGGCGAGGCGGTCACGAAGGCGAAAAGCCCGCCGAAGGAGGCCGCCACCGCGCAGATATAGCCTACCGCCTCGCGATGACCCAGTACGCTGGCGTAGTTGCGCAACACCTGGCGAAAGGAGGCGGCGGGCTGCCCCGGCGCCCGGGTCTCAGGTAGCCGGGTGCCCATCAGCCACATCAGGAAGGCCGCATAGACCGCCAGGAACACAAAGATCAGCCACCAGTCGGCGAGATAGAGCAGCCCACTGCCCACCAGCGGTGCCACCAGCGGCGCCAGCATCATGATCATCGCCATGGTCGACATGACGCTGGCCGCCTGGCGGCCGCTGAAGCAGTCGCGCACGATGGCGGCCGAATTGACCACGCAGGCCCCGCCCCCGAGCGCCTGCACGAACCGCCAGACCAAAAGCTCGGTCAGCGAGTCGACCGTGGTGATCGCCAGGCTCGCCAGCAAGAAGGCCAGCAGCCCGGCGAGCAGCACCGGCTTGCGGCCCAGACGGTCGGAGAGCGGCCCGAACAGCAGCTGGCCGATGGCAAAGCCGGCCAGGAAGGTGCTGATCGACAGCTCGGTGTGATGAATGCTGGCGCCTACATGGTCGGCCAGCACGCTCATGGCAGGCAGGTAGGCATCGATGGCAAAGGGGGCCAGGGCGGTGTTGGCCGCTACCAGCAGCGCCACGCGACGAGGGTTGAGGCTCAAGGCGGCTCCCGGGTCGAAGAAAGAGGAAAATAGCTAGGCCGCTAATGATAGCCCAGATAACCCCCGCCCGCCTCCCCGCTGGCCTGCCGCTGTCAGCGGGCCGGGCGTCTTGTTAAAGTGGGAAGACGCTTACCACAATGAATTGGAGCCTTCCCATGGCCGACGACCTGCTGTCGCAACTCAAACAGATGACCACCGTGGTGGCAGACACCGGCGACCTGGACGCGATTCGCCGCTTTTCGCCCCATGATGCCACCACCAATCCGTCACTGATCCTGCAGGCCGCCCAGCAGGAGGAGCGGCGCGCCCGCCTGGCCGAGATCGCCCGCCACGCCACCGATATCGACGATGCCCTGGATGCTGTGGCGGTGGAGATCGGCAGCGAGATCGCCGGCCTGGTGCCGGGCTATGTCTCCACCGAGGTCAGCGCCCGACTCTCCTTCGACAGCGATGCCTCCCTGGCCCGCGCCCGCTCGCTGATCGAGCGCTATGACCGCCACGGTGTGGGCCCCGAGCGCATCCTGATCAAGGTGGCCGCCACCTGGGAAGGGATTCGCGCCGCCCGCCAGCTGGAGCGGGAAGGGATTCGCACCAACCTGACCCTGCTGTTCAGCTTCGCCCAGGCCCAGGCCTGCGCCGACGCCGGAGTCACCCTGGTCTCGCCCTTCGTGGGACGCATCCTCGACTGGCACAAGGCGCGCCAGCCCGAGGCCGATTTCTCCGGCGAACGCGACCCCGGCGTGCAGTCGGTGCGGCGAATCTACGAGCATTACAAAGGCCATGGCTACCGGACCATCGTGATGGGCGCCAGCTTCCGCAACAGCGGCGAGATCCTGGCACTGGCCGGCTGCGATCGGCTGACCATTTCCCCGGGGCTGCTCGGTGAGCTGGCCGAGAGCCGCGGCACCCTGAGCCGACGCCTGACCCCGGTGGGCGCCGACACCTCGGCGCCGGAGCCCCACGACGAAGCGGAATTCCGCTGGGCCCTCAACGAGGACGCCATGGCCACCGAGAAGCTCGCCGAGGGCATCCGCAAGTTCACCGACGACCAGCGCAAGCTGGAAGACCTGCTAGGCGAGCTGCGCAAAGGAAAGAGCGCATAAGGGGGCATCCCTTTCCCCTGCCGGGCGACTGGCCGTCACCGGCAGGGGGGAGGCACTCGGATAACAGCCATCGCGCCGAACGGCGAAGAGGAAGGGAGGCGGGATCAGTGGCCCTGGGAGGCCGCCTCCTGGGCTTCGAGCATCTCCACCAGGGGCTGAAACTCCTCGCGGTTGTGCTCGTTCATGCGCATCAGGATGCGGTGTGCCTCGAGAATGCGCCGGCGAGTGGCTTCCATGTCGGCGGGCACCTCGGGCAGGTCGCAGAGCTCGCAGGCCTCGGTGATGGGCGCGTCCACCAGGGTGAAGAACTGGGCAAACCCCATCACCTCGAGCATGCGCTGCACATCGGGATTGTCGGCCACGATGGTGGGCTTGTGCTCGATCTTGTCCCTCACCGCCATGGCCACCTTGGCCAGAAACCCCAGGGCGGTGGAGTCCACGTTGGTGGCCTCGCGCAGGTCGATGATCAGCGCCTTCAGCCCCGGGGTTTCCGAAAGCTGCTCGGCCTGGCTGTCCAGGGTGGCACAGAGGGTCAGTCGCACATCGCCACACAGCTTGAGCACGAAGACACCGGAGTCGAACGCCGCCTTGACGCGGCCTTCATTTATGATCATCGCCAAATCCGCTCAACATCATGATCGTCAGGTCGTCTGGCAGATCCTCGCCGCTGTGGCCCCCTCCAACGTCGATGTCCCGAGGGAGCTCCAGGGCCAGGCTGTCTCGCAGTTCTACCAACGTCGTGCAGTTCAGGACACGTTGCTCGAGTTCCCTGAGCCGCATGTCGAGCGTCTCGCCCGGCAGGCACTCCAATACTCCATCCGAACACAACCATAGCCTGAAGTTCGGCGGGAGACTATGACACAAACGTGGATAGTCGACCTCCGGAAAGAGCCCCACCGGCATGCCATCGCCGGGCAGCTCTTCGACGCGGTCATCGCTGACCAGCAGCGGTCTGGGCAGCTGCGCCCCCAAGGAATAGTGGAGGCAGCGCTCGCGATGGTCAATGACTCCCACGAACAGCGTCATGTGCTTGCCGATACCGGTATCCAGCAGCTCCCGATTCAGCGCCCGAAGCCAGCGTGCGGGCAGCTGGTCCGGCTGTTCGCCGTCCCATTCGTTCAGCCAGCGATTGCACAGGTACTTGAGTAGCACCGTTACGAAGGCCGAGGAGGCCCCGTGGCCCGAGACATCGGCAAAATAGAAGACGCTGAAGCGCTCATCGAAGCGCTGGAAGTCGAGAAAATCGCCGGACAGGTAGAGCGACGGCACGAGCCAGTAGTCGCAGCGAACCCCCCCTAGCGTCTGATCATGCGGCGGCAGCAGCTTGCGCTGGATCTGTCCGCCGGCCTGCTGGTCCAGCCTCAGCAGCGCCAGGTGGGTCTCCAGGCTCTCGTTAAGCTCAGCCAGCCGCTCGCGGTCGCGGTCACGCTCCTCCTCCAGCTGGCGCAGCTCGATAGCCTTGCGAATCATGCGCCGCAGCAGCTGGCCATGGCGCATGGGTTCGACGACATAGTCCACCAGCCCCACGTCCACCGCCGTCAACAGGTCGGCATCCAGACGCGAGTCGCTGACCACCACCGTGGGCAGCCGCTCGGTCAAGCTCGCCCACTCCAGGCTGGGAATCGCCCGGGCATGGGCGACCACCAGCGAGGTGTCCGCCGGCAGGTCCTCGAGCCGCTCGGCAGCCAGCACCGCCAGCCCATCACGGGCGATGGTGTCGGCCAGGGCATCGCGGTAGTCGCCGGGCTCATCGAGTACGCCGATCAACGGCTTGGGGACATCCATGGGCAAGCTGCCTCAGTCAGCGAAGTCTGAATCATCGAAATCCGCATCGTCGAAATCGAAGTCGAAGTCATCGCTGGCGAAGGGGTCGTCGCCCAGTTCGCCATCGCTGACCTCGAAGCGGCGTCGCTGCAGATAGGCATCGCGAATGAAGACATAGCGGTCGCCACGAATCAGCTCCTCCTGATCGAGCAGGCCAGCCCGCATGTCCACCACCCTGAGTGCCGTCAGCCCATAGCGTAGCCTGTCGTCATCCACGTAGGTAAGCGGATAGGTGTAGGTATCCGCCGGCAGACCGGTGGTGTCGCGCAGCGTGCTGGGGCCGAGAAACGGCAGCACCAGGTAGCGCGACTCCTCCCACCCCCAGACCGCCAGGGTCTGGCCGAAATCCTCGTCACGACCGGTGATCTCCATGTGGGTGGCAAAGTCCCACAGCCCGCCGATACCCACGGTGGTATTGATCAAGAACCGTGAGGTGGCGATACCGGCGTTACCCGGCTTGCCTTGCAGCAGGCTGTTGAGGACCGTGCGGATCTCGCCGAGGTTGGAGAAAAAGTTGCCCACCCCGGTCTGCACCGGCTGCGGCGTAACGGTCCGGTAGCCCCGCGACACCGGCTTGAGCACCGCCCGGTCGATGGCGTCGTTGAACACGAACACCTGCCGATTGAAACCCTCCCACGGGTCGTCCGGATGGCGATCCTCGACGGGGATGTTGCCGGCGCAGCCCCCCAGCACGGCCACCAGGGCCAGCGTCATCAGGGTCCGCATGAGTGAACCTGTCCGAGCGTAATCCATTGATACCGCCTCTCTGTCCGGCAGCGCCTGCCGCGACCTCATTGACGACGCACCACGACGCTACCGGCGCTGTAGCCGGCGCCGAAGGAACATACCACGCCCAAGGCGCCCGGGGCCAAATCCTCACGGTGCAGATGGAAGGCGATGATCGAGCCGGCCGAGCTGGTGTTGGCATAGCGGTCGAGGATGATCGGCGCCTGGTCGGGTTCCGGGTCATGGCCCAGCACGCGCCGCGCGATCATGTCGTTCATATGGCGGTTGGCCTGATGCAGCCACAGCCGCGCGAGGTCGCCGCCGGCGAGCTCGAGGCTCGCCAGGTGCTCGCCGATCAGCGCCGCCACCATGGGGCAGACCTCCTTGAACACTCGCCGCCCCTCCTGGACGAATAGCTTGTCGGCCGCCAGCGGGTCGCTGTCGGTCACGCGGTTGAGGAAGCCGGCGTTGTTGCGAATGGCGTTGGAGAAGCGCGTGACCAGCCGGGTGCCGAGCACCGCAAAGCGGGCGTCGGCGGTGGCGACGTCGTCGGCCTCCAGCACGATGGCGGTGCAGGCATCGCCGAAGATGAAGTGGCTGTCGCGGTCGCGAAAATTGAGATGCGCGGAGCAGATCTCGGGGTTCACCACCAGCGCCCGCTTGATGCTGCCGGCGCGGATGGCATTGGCGGCGGTCTCGATGGCGAAGGTGGCCGAAGAGCAGGCCACGTTCATGTCGAAGGCGTAGCCGCCGGCGCCAAGAGCCGCCTGCAGCTCCACGGCCACCGCCGGATAGGGCCGCTCCAGATTGGAGCAGGCAACGATCACCAGGTCGATATCGGCGGCCGCCACCCCGGCGGCGGCCAGGGCGTTGGCGGCCGCGGCCCGGCCCATCTCGCACTGCAGGGAGGGCTCGTCATTGCCCCGCCGCGGCAGGCGCGGGCGCATCCGCTGGGGATCGAGGATACCCTCGGCATCCATCACGTAGCGGCTGTGAATCCCCGAGGCCTTGACGATGAACTCGCTGCTCGAATGGGCCAGGGGGTCGCGCTCACCCGCTGCGATAGCCGCGGCATGGTGGGCATTCTCTTGATCGACCCAGGCATTGAACGCCGCCACCAGGGCATCATTATCGATAGCGTGCGCCGGCGTATAAAGCCCTGTGCCGGTGATCACGACGTCTGTCATGGTGTTCTCCATTAGGCGGCCCGCTGGCCGCATTGCTCACATCGGATATCGACCGATGCGCGTGTTTCCTTAGGCTCTGCCGCGAACGGCGACGCCCCTGGGCGTCAGTCGGTGATCTCGGCCCAGCGCTTCTCCAGCCGCTTGACGGAGACCGGCATCCGGGTACCCAGCTGCTGGGCAAACAGCGAGACCCGCAATTCCTCGATCCACCAGCCGAACTCGACCAGCGCCGGGTCCTCGTAGCCGCCGCGTCGCTGGCATTCGCGCCGCGCGGCCAGGCGGGACTCGAAGTCCTGAACCGCCTGCATGTGCATCTGGTCGCGCATGCGCTCCCGCGGCGCCTTCTCCAGGCGGATCAGCGCGGCCTCCATATAGCGCGGGTACTCCTCGAGCCACTCGCCGGCCTCGGTCACGAAGCCCGGATGCACCAGCCGCTGCATCTGGGCCTTGAGGTCGCTGTAGACCAGCGCCAGGGCCAGGCTGAGGTTGCCCTTGAGCGCCTTGGTGACCGCCAGGTGACCCTCCAGGGCCGCCTGCAGGGTGGCCACCTGGGCCTCGGCATGGGGCACCAGGGTCTCCTCGACCTCGGCCAGGCGCTCCGCCAGCTCATCCTCGGCGCGCGGCAGCGGCGCCTGAGCCACGCGCTGGAGAAAGACCGCCTCGACGAAGTCTTCGTTGAGCTGGCGCTTGCTGCCTACCTTGGCGAACAGCAGCGCGCAGGTATTGAGCCCCTTGAGCCGCTCGATGGCGCGCACCACCTCGGGTCGTCGCGCCATGGCCAGCCGCGCCACGCCGCGCCGGTGAGCCTGCACCGCCTTGCCCGGATGGTCAAACAGTTCGATACGAAACGCCTCGCCCTCGGGCACCAGCGCCGGGTAGGCCTCGACACGAATGCCCGCCTGGGTGGTCACCCGCGACTCGGGCAGCGGCGTCTCGGGCAGCGAGGTCACGTCGGGCTCGCCGCCGGCCTCGGCGGCCAACGCCCTAGCGCCCTCCCCGGCCGCTGCCTCGAAGCGGCGCTCTAGCTCGCGGGCATCGCGCCCCTGCCCCAGCACCTTGCCGTGATGGTCCACCACCTTCAGGTTCATCACCAGGTGGGGCTCGAGCTGCTCGGTATGCCAGTCGTCGGGATGCAGGCGCACCCCGGTCTTGACCCGCAGAAACTCGCCAAGCGCCTCGGTCAGGGGCACGTCTTCGGGTACCAATGCCTCGAGGGCGGCATCCACCCAGTCGGGAATCGGCACCACCTGGCGGCGAATCGACTTGGGCAGCGACTTGAGCAGGGCGATGCACTTGTCGCGCAGCAGGCCCGGCACCAGCCACTCCAGGCGCGCCAGGGGCAGCTGCGGCAGCATAGCGGCGGGCACCGTCAGGGTCACACCATCGTCCGGCGCGCCGGGCTCGAAGCGATAGGCGAGCGGATAGCGCACGCCATCGAGCACCAGCGCGTCGGGATACTGGGCCTGGGTGACCTCCTCCGCCTCCCGGGCCAGCAGCTCGGCGCGATCGAACTTGAGCACCTCGGGGTCGTCGCGCTCGGCCTGCTTGCGCCACTGCTCGAAGCCCTTGCCGGTGGTGATCCCCTCGGGAATCCGCGCGTCGTAGAAGGCGAACAGCGCCTCTTCGTCCACCAGGATATCGCGCTTGCGGGCGCGATCCTCCAGATCCTCGACCTCTTCGATCAGCGCCCGGTTGTGGGCGAAGAACTCACCGCGGGTGCGAAACTCACCCTCGACCAGGGCGCGACGGATAAACAGCTCCCGCGCCTCGACGGGGTCGACGGGACCGTAGTGCACCTTGCGCCCGGCGACGATGGGCAGCCCGAAGAGGGTCACCTGCTCCTTCGCCACCACCTGGGCACGCTTCATCTCCCAGTGCGGCTCGCTGTAGCTACGCTTCACCAGGTGGCCGGCCAGCGGCTCGATCCACTGCGGATCGATCCTGGCCACGGTGCGGGCGAAGAGCCGTGAGGTCTCCACCAGCTCGAAGGCCATGACCCACTTGGGCGGTTTCTTGGCCAGGCCGGAGCCGGGATGGATCATGAACTTGCGGTTGCGCGCCCCCAGGTACTCGCGATTCTCGGTGAGCAGGCCCAGGTGCGAGAGCAGCCCCGGCAGCAGCGCCCGGTGCAGCGTGGCGGCCTGGCGGCGGCGCGCCTCCTGAAGCGCCTTCTCCGCACCGCCCTCCTCGGGGACGGGTCGTGGCGCCGGCGGCGGCACCTCGATCTGCATCTCGCGCAACAGCTGGCGCAGCTGGCGGAAGGTATCGTGCCACTCGCGCAGGCGCAGGTAGTTGAGATAGTGCTCCTTGCACCAGCGCCGCAGCCGGTTGCCGGAGAGCTCGCCGCGGGCGGCCTCGAAGCCGTCCCACAGGTTGAGCAGCGCCACGAAATCGGAGTCGGGATCGCGCCAGCGCCGGTGCGCCTGGTCGGCGGCCTCGCGCTTGTCCGCCGGACGGTCGCGAGGGTCCTGCACCGCCAGCGCCGACACCACGATCAGCACCTCACGCAGCCCGCCCTGCTCGGCCCCGGCCAGCACCATGCGTGCCAGGCGCGGGTCGATGGGCAGCCGCGCCAGCTGGCGTCCGGTCGGGGTCAGGCGATTGCCGGCGTCCACGGCGCCCAGCTCGAAGAGCAGCCGAAAGCCATCCTTGATGAAGCGCGCATCGGGCGGGTCGACGAAGGGAAACGCCTCGATGCTGCCCAGCTTCAGCGACAGCATGGAGAGGATCACCGAGGCCAGGTTGGTGCGGCGGATCTCGGGGTCGGTGAATTCGGGCCGGGCCAGGAAATCCTCCTCGTCATAGAGGCGGATGCAGACCCCTTCGGCCACCCGGCCGCAGCGGCCCTTGCGCTGGTCGGCACTGGCCTGGCTGATCGGCTCCACCGGCAGGCGCTGGATCTTGGCCTTGTAGCTGTAGCGGCTGATGCGCACCAGCCCCGGGTCGATCACGTAGCGGATACCGGGCACGGTGAGCGAGGTCTCGGCCACGTTGGTGGCCAGCACGATGCGACGACCGGCATGGGGAGCGAAGACCCGGTTCTGCTCGGCGTTGGAGAGCCGGGCATAGAGCGGCAGCACCTCGGTGCTCTTGAGGTCGGCGCGGCGCAGGGTGTCGGCGGCCTCACGGATCTCGCGCTCGCCGGGCAGGAAGATCAGGATGTCGCGGGGGCCGTGAAACCAGCGCTTCTCCCGCTCGATGGCCTCGATTTCCTCCACCGCATGGAGGATGCCCTCCTGCAGGGTGCGGTCGGCCTCATCCTCGGCGTCGCGCACCAGCGGGCGGTAGCGGACCTCCACCGGGTAGGTGCGGCCCGAGACCTCCACCACCGGGGCGGGCGTGGGGTCGCCCTGCGCTTCCCCCTTGCGCTCCCCGGGCAGGGCGAAGTGCTCGGCGAAGCGCGCCACGTCGATGGTCGCGGACGTGATGATCACCTTGAGGTCGGGGCGGCGCGGCAGCAGGCGCTTGAGGTAGCCGAGCAGGAAATCGATGTTGAGGCTACGCTCATGGGCCTCGTCGATGATGATCGCCTCGTAGCGCATCAGATCCGGGTCGTGGCGGGTCTCCGCCAGCAGGATACCATCGGTCATCAGCTTGACCAGGGTGGCCTCGTCGGTCTGGTCGGTAAAGCGCACCTGATAGCCGACCTGCTCGCCCAGCGGGACCGCCATCTCCTCGGCCAGGCGCGCGGCCACCGAGCGCGCGGCGAGGCGCCGCGGCTGGGTATGGCCAATCAGCCCGCGACGCCCCAGGCCGAGCTCCAGGCACAGCTTGGGCAGCTGGGTGGTCTTGCCGGAGCCGGTCTCGCCGGCCACCACGACCACCTGATGATCGCGCAGCGCGGCCAGGATATCCTCGCGACGCTCGGCCACCGGCAGCGCCTCGGGATAGGCCAGGGTGACGGGGCGAGCGGCGCGCCGCTCGACCTGGGCCGCCGAGCGTGCCACTGCCTGGGCCACCTCCGCCAGGCCGCGGTCCACGGGCTTGTCCTGGGCCATCCGCCGGGCAAGCCCGCCCAGCCGCCGGCTGAGCTTGGCACGGTCATGCAGCATCACGCCGTCGAGCGCCTGACGCAGGCGCTCGAGCTCGGTGGAGGCGTCACGGAGGGGGGCGGAGTCAGGGCGAGTGGCGGTGGTCACGACATCCTCGAGCAGTGGAACAAAACCTGCCCGCCCCGGCTAAGCCGGGACGGGCAGGATATTGTAACGCCGGCAAAGCAGCGGCGGCTAATTCTGACGATTGCGGCTCGCTATCGCGCGGCAAGGCCGCCGCTATGGCGTCACGCCTGCTCGGCTTGCTGATCCTTCTGGATTTCCTCGTCGCGAAGCTGGCGGCGCAGCACCTTGCCGACGTTGGTCTTGGGGAGCTCGTCGCGGAACTCGATGACCTTGGGCACCTTGTAGGCGGTCAGCTCCTTCTTGCACCAGTCGCGAAGGGTCTCGGCGTCGAGGCTCTCATCCTTGGCCACCACGAACAGCTTGATCACTTCGCCGCTGTTCTCGTCGGGGATCCCCACCGCCGCGGACTCCAGCACCCCGGAGTGGGCCGCCACGACATCCTCGATCTCGTTGGGATAGACGTTGAAGCCGGAGACCAGAATCATGTCCTTCTTGCGATCGACGATACGGATATAGCCGTCTTCCTGCAGCACGGCGATATCACCAGTGTGGAACCAGCCGTCTTCGGTCATCACCTTGGCGGTTTCCTCGTCGCGGTTCCAGTAGCCCTTCATGACCTGAGGCCCCTTGACGCAGAGTTCACCCGGCTCGCCGAACGGCAAGGCATTGTCATCGGCGTCCACCACCTTGACCGCCGTATCGGCCACCGGCTTGCCGATGGTGCCCAGTTGGATGGCATCGATGGGGTTGAAGCTGACGATGGGCGAGGTCTCGGTGAGACCATAGCCCTCGGCGATGGGGCAGCCGGTGATCTCTTCCCAGCGCTGTGCCGCCGCCTTGGTCAAGGCCATGCCACCGGAGATCGTCAGGTGCAGCTTGGAGAAGTCGAGCTGGCGGAAATCCTCGCGGTTGCACATGGCGTTGAACAGGGTGTTCAGGCCGATAAACCCGGTGAACTGCAGTCCCTTGAGCTCCTTGACGAAGTTGTCGAGGTCGCGGGGATTGGTGATGAGCACCGAATGATTGCCGGTTTCCATCAAGAACAGACAGTTCACCGTAAAGGTATAGATGTGGTAGACGGGCAGCGGCGCGATCACCACCTCCTTGCCCTCGTCGAGGCCAGGACCGATGGCTTGACGGGCCTGTAGCATGTTGGCCACCAGGTTGCGGTGGGTCAGCATGGTGCCCTTGGGCAGGCCGGTGGTCCCGCCCGTGTACTGCAGCGCGGCGATGTCATCCAGCTCGCGCTCGACCTCGCGGTGCTGGCGCGCGGCGCCCGCCTTGAGGGCCTGACGAAACGGCACCGCCATGGGCAGCGAATAGGCCGGTACCATCTTCTTGACGTACTTGACCACGGCGTTGATCAGCAGCCGCTTGGGGAAGCCGTGCAGGTCGCCCAGCTCGGTGACCAGCACATGCTCGATATCGGTACGATCGAGTACCTTCTCCAGCTTGTCGGCCATGTTGGCCAGGATGAGAATGGCCCTAGCCCCGGAGTCCTTGAACTGGTGAGCCATCTCGCGCTCGGTATAGAGCGGGTTGGTGTTGACCACCACCAGCCCCGCGCGCATGGCGCCGAACACCGCCACCGGGAACTGCAGCACATTGGGCAGCTGGATGGCGATACGGTCGCCCGGCTGGAGGCCGGTCTCATGCTGCAGCCAGGCGGCGAAATCGGCGGATAGCCGATCCAGATCCGCGAAGCTCAGGGTCTGGCCCATGCAGCTAAAGGCCGGGTTGTCGGCGAAGCGCTTGACGGCGGCATGGAAGACCTCCATGACCGAGCGGTAATCCTCCATGCCCTCCAGTTGAGGACCGTTCAGGATCGGAGCGCTGGCGTGTTCACTCATAAGCAGTTTCTCCACGGCATCGTCGATGTCGTGGGCCACCCCCGAGCATCGACAGTTGTTGTTCTGCAATGAACCCCTACGATATACCAAGCGCCGGCGGACTGTAAAACGACCGATTGAAACAGTCGTTCACGGGCCATTGCATTCGATTCCCAACAGCCGCTGTCGCCTTCAACGTGGGCAATACGGCGGCGAAAGGCAAGCCGCCCCCTCCACGCTGACACAACCCTCAGGGAGTGGCATAGCGCGCCAGGATCCTGCCTTGTCGCCACACCAGCAGCTCACCCGGCAGCATGCGCACCCACTCCTCGTTGCTGGTCAGGGGTTCGGTGGCCACCACCGACACGATGTCGTCGGGCGTAGTGTGTTCGGCGAAGTTCACGGTCAGTTCGGCATCGGAGAGCTCCGCCTTGCCGAACGGCGCGCGGCGGGTGATGTGTGCCAGCTTGGTCGAGCAGTAGGTATAGAGGTAGTCGCCATCCGCCAGCAGCAGATTGAAGACCCCCAGGCCACGCAGTCGTTCGCAGAGCCGATGCAGCAGGCACCACAGCGCCTCCCGCTCGCCCTCCTCGGGGGCCTTGGGAAAGTGCTGGCGCAACTCGCCCATCAGCCAGCAGAAGGCGTGCTCGCTATCGGTATCACCCACCGGGCGGTAGAAGGAGAGCGGCAGCGATGCCCAGTCCGCCAGCTGGCCGTTATGAGCATAGCACCAGGTCTGCCCCCACATTTCGCGGGTGAAGGGGTGGGTATTGGCGAGCCGCACCTCGCCCACGTTGGCCTGGCGAATATGGCTGATGACGATATGCGACTTGATCGGGTAGTCACAGATCAGCCGGGCGATCGGCGAACGCACCGACGGGTGGGGGTCGCGAAAATCGCGGTAGCCGCCCGCTTCGTAGAAGGCGATTCCCCAGCCGTCGCGGTGAGGTCCAGTGCCACCGCCACGATGCAAGAAGCCGGTAAAACTGAAACAGATATCGGTGGGCACATTGGCACTCATGCCCAGTAGCTCACACATACGGCTCCTCCCGGTGATAACCCCTCGTCGCCCGGCGCCGGCGGCGCCACCGCCACCCCAGCAGAACCGCCCCGAACACCACCAAGAGCGCCGCCCAGAGCCGAGGATCACCGCCATAGGTGTCCCATAGCCGCTGCCGCGGCGCCGCCGTGCCGTGCCACTGACGCCAGGCCCGCTGCCAGAGCCCATCGATCAGGTCGACGACGCGGTCCGCCGCACTGAGGGGCGCGACCGGCTCGGGTTCCCGGACCGGCGCCAGCTCCTCATGAAAGCGCTCCACCACCACGGCCGGGGCGGTATCGGCCCGATCGATGCCGGTCGGCCCATCCGGAAACAGCATCAGGCGCGGCAGGCGAAGCTCGCGAGAGCGCCCCTCGAGGGTAATCTGTGCCCGCAGCATCAGCGGCTGACTGAGCTCGGTGTCCAGGTCGGGCAGCCGCATGGCCCAGCGCCGCCTCTCCACCGCTTCAGCCGCCAGACGCTCGCCCTGCAGCTCCCCGTGCAAACGGGTGTTGTCGCGGTGCAGCAGGGGGTGCTCGGCCCTAAGCAAGACGCGATGGGCCGCCACCTCATGGTGCGCCGTGATGGCCGGCTGGACATTCACCGGCTGAAGGCGCTGACGGCGTAGCCCCTGCGCCTCTGCACGCACCACCAGCTGCGCCGTACCGGTCAGGGCCGGCGCGGGCAGCACGCCAACGAAGCGGCCCCCATCGGGCTGCAGCACCTTCGCCGACTGGATCCGCCCCGCCTCGTCACGCAGCTCGGCCGTCACCTGCAGGTGGGGCGGCAGCGCTTCGCCGGTGAGCCGCTCGCCCTCCCGCGCCAGCCAGGCCTGAACCGGCACGTCGAAACCGAGATACAGGGTGCCCGGCAACCCGGCGGTCTGCAGGCTCAGCGGCGACACCACGGTGATGCGGCTCTCATGCCCAACGTCACCCTCGATCTGCCACTGCCCCGGCATCGGGTCAGGTACCTGGATCAGGTCATAGCGAGGCTCGCTGCGCCAGCGCCAGCCGTCCGGCGGGGCAGCGGCTTGGTGACGGCTGCCGTCCGGGGCGACCAGTACCGGCGGCGTCGCCTGGTGAAACAGCAGCGCCGAGAAGCTCTCCAGCCCGGGCTCGATCAGGAAACGATCGTCGCTCAGCGGCACTCGGTCCGCGGGGAAGATTCGATCGACGATATTCAGGAAGGCGCCAAGCAGCGCCTCGGGCGTATTGACCGGCGCCGAGAGCCCCCCGGTCTGCCGGGCGAGCCGCTCCACCAGCGCCAGGTCGGCCTCCTCGGAGAAGGCGATGCCATGGACGACCACGCCCTGCTCGGCCAGCCGCGGGACCAGCTCATCCAGCAGGGCCTGGCGCGAGGCGGCGTCGATGTCCGGCTTGGCGCCTCGCCAAGGCGGCAAGTCGATCATGCCGTCGGTCAACAGCACCAAGTGTCGCCAGCCTTCGGCCTCGGCCCGGGCGGCTTCACGCACCGCCGCCTCGATATCGGTGAACGGCTGGTAGTCCACCAGCCGTGGCCTCAAGGCCAGCGCCCGCTGGCGCCACTCGGCATCCACCTGCCCCAGCGGCAGCGGATTGGCCACCCTTTCACCGAAGGTCCAGACACCCGCGGAGACGCCGCTCGGCAGCAGGGCGACCAGCAGCTCCAGAGCATCGGCCGCCAGCTGCTCGGGGTCGTTGTGACGCATGCTCCCCGAGACATCGACGATCAACCGAACATCCGGCGCCTCCTGCAACGGTGACGCCATCAGGCTCCCCGTCAGCAGGGTCGCCGCAACGAGCGCTGCCAGCCGCCGACATCGGCGTCTCCCGTACCCGCCCATGGGGGCTCCCTAGCCGATTACCGGCTCCCGGCGCTCGCGCGGCTCGCGGGATCGTCCGCCGTCACGGCCATCGCGCCCTTCATCATCCATATCACGATAGGTATCCTCCGGGCGAAAGGCCCACCACTGGGCCAGCCCCAACGCCACGCCCAGCAACGCCCCGGCGGCGACCAGCAGGCCCGAGGTGGTCAGTACCGGGGTGTTGCGCTCGAGAAAGGCGACAGAGGCCACCACCAGGGCCGGCGCCATGCCGGTGTAGAACTCCCCCTCTTCCACCAGCGGCAGGCGAAAGCGCGTGGGCACCCAGAGCATGCCCGCCACGGCCCAGGTAATCGGCAGCCGTAGCAGACGCGGCATGAAGGCCAGGCCCAGGTAGCCGGTCAGCAGCACAATCAGCGACAAACCCAGATAGGTCAGCCATAGTAGGGACATCGAATCAGAAGTCAGCATCGACACCTTCGGTAACACCTCCCGGTAGCATCACGCCGGCCATCCGGCCGGTTCGCGACGAATGGAAACCCTTGTCTATTATGGTACACGCCACCCAATGAAAGCACAGCCGCCGAGTGAGACTGCCCCGACACCTCAGCCAAGCGAGACACCGGTCGAGCGCTTCCGGCGCCCCGATGACCCGGCATGGCACTGGCTGGAACACCGCGAGGATCCCGAGGTCGCCGCCTTCCTCGAGGCCGCCAACGACGAATCCCGCGACTGGCTGCATCCCCTGGCCGATCTAGTGGAGCGCCTTTACCACGGCCACCTGGCCCGCCGGGATCTTGCCGTCCATGGCCTGCGCAGCGCACTGGACCATTACACCTACTGGAGTGAAACCGCCGTTGAGGCGGACTATCCGGTCTGGTGGCGTCACCCTAATGGCGCGCCCGATGCGCCCGAACGAATCCTCGACCTGCAGGGGCGAGCCGCCGGGCATGCCTTCCTCGACGCCGGCGACATGGCGCTCTCGCCGGATGAGCGCTGGCTGGCGTGGACCGAGGATACCAGCGGCGATGAGCGCTTCTCGCTCTACCTCAAGCGGCTGCCCGATGGCGAGGCCGTCCGACTGCTGGAGGAGATCGGCCCCGAGCTGACCTGGGCCGAAGACAACGCCACCCTGCTGTTCACCCGCTTCGATGACACCCAGCGCCCCGACAGCGTCTGGCGCCTGCGCCTACATGAGGGCAGGTGCTGCGAGGAGGCCCTGGTCCTGCGTGAGCAAGACCCGGAATTCTGGCTGGGGCTAGGCAAGACCCGCTCCCGTGAGTGGCTGATCGTAGAGAGCGCCTCCAAGGATACCAGCGAGTGCCACCTGCTCCCCGCACGCGCCCCAGACACGGCGCCGCGCTGCTTTCGCCCCCGGGAAAGCGGGGTCGAATACGGTATCGATCATCGCCCCGGGCACTTCTATGTGCTGCACAACCGGCACGCCGTCCATTTCCGCCTCGACACGGTACGGGAGAACGCCCCCGATGCCGACTGGCGCCCGCTGATCGACCACTGCAGCGAGGTCACCCTGGAAAGTGTGGATGCCTTCGCCTGGGGGCTGGTGGTCGGCGAGCGCGACCATCGGCAGGCCCAGGTGCATGTGCGCATTCTCGAGCTGGATGCCGAGCACAGCGTCACCCGCGACCAGCGGCTGGCGCTACCGGAGGTTCCCTGCAGCCTCGCCCTGGGGGATATGCCGCACTTCGACAGCCGGCGGCTGCGACTGCGCGAGGAGTCTTTCGTTCTGCCACCGCGCTGGCAGGAGCACGACCTGGACAGCGGCGAGCAGCGGCTGATCAAGGCGCAGCGTATCTACGGTGACCTGCCCCCCGAATCGCTGTGCTGCGAGCGCCTCTGGGCCCAGGCCCATGACGGCGAACGCATTCCCGTCTCGGTGGTGATGCGCGCCGACCTGGCAGGCCACCCGCTACCCACGCTGCTCTATGGCTACGGCGCCTACGGGGAGGTGCTCGACCCCTGGTTCTCGGTCGCCCGCCTGGAGCTGCTGAATCGCGGCGTGGCCTTCGCCGTGGCCCATGTGCGCGGCGGCGGCGACCGGGGCGAGCCCTGGTACCTGGCCGGCAAGCTGGAGCACAAGCAGAATAGCTTTCGCGACTTCCTCGCCGCTCGAGATGCCCTGGTGGAACAGGGCATCAGCGACGGTGAACGGATCGCCGCCTACGGCGCCAGCGCCGGCGGGCTGCTGGTCGGCGCCAGCCTCAACCTGTCGCCTCAGGCTTTCTGCGCCGCGGTGCTGGACGTGCCCTTCGTCGACGTACTGCGCACCATGGAAAATCCCGATCTGCCGCTGACCACCGCCGAATACAGCGAGTGGGGCAACCCGGGCGACCCCGCGGCGCATCGACACATCCGCAGCTATTCACCGCTGGACAACCTCTCGCCTCAGCCCTACCCCACGGTCTTCCTGCAGGGGAGCTGGCACGACACCCGGGTGCCCTACTGGGAGCCGGCCAAGCTGTACGCAAGACTGACCGAGCTGGGTACCGCGCGAGGGCCGGTGCTGCTGCATACCGACATGGAAGCCGGGCACGGCGGCGCCTCGGGGCGGTTCAAGGCGTGGCATGAGAATGCCCGCCAGGACGCCTTTATCCTCTGGGCCTTGGGGGTTGAGCCGCGGCAGAGCTGACAAGCCCCCACGAGAAAGCGGGCTCGACCTTGGCCGAGCCCGCTTGACGCTATCCGAACAGCGTCTTAACGCTCTGGCAAAGCTCAGACACTGCCTCCGCCAGCACCCCCTCCAGGGCCACCGCCAGCGCCGCCACCAGAGCTACCTGAGCCCCCGGCACCACTGCCTCCTGCGGAGCCACCGCTGCCAGAACCACCACCGCTTGAGCCGCCGTTACCGGAACCGCCCCCGCTGGAACCTCCGCTGCCGGAACCTCCGCCAGCACCGCCACCACCGGCACCACCACCGGCACCGCCGCCTCCGGCGCCACCGCCTCCGGCACCACCGCCGCCACCGGCACCACCTTCTCCACCACCGCCGATGCCGTTACCGTTGTCGCCGTTGTCGCCGTTGTCGCCGTTATCGCCGTTATCGCCATTGTCGCCGTTGTCGCCGTTGTCGCCGTTATCGCCGTTGTCGCCGTTGTCGCCGTTATCGCCGTTGTCGCCGTTATCGCCGTTGTCGCCGTTATCGCCGTTATCGCCGTTGTCGCCGTTATCGCCGTTATCGCCGTTATCGCCGTTATCGCCGTTATCGCCGTTGTCGCCGTTGTCGCCGTTATCGCCGTTGTCGCCGTTACCGTTGTCGCCGTTGTCGCCAGGCCCGGGATCCACTGCGCCGACCGTAATGGCCTCGCCATCGCCTCCACCAAAACTGCCAACACCGCCGATGGCCCCACCGGCACCAGTAGGCGGCAGTCGACGCAGCAGCAGATCCAGCTCTTCGTCGGTCAGCACCTCGCCCTCGTTGATCAGCCGATTGAACATCTCGGCCAGTTCTTCATCGCTGACTGTGCTCTCCCAAGACGGCTGCGTCTCCGCCAAGGCCCCCATCGATGTCAGGGTCCCGAATGCCACCGCAAGGCTTAGCACCTTGTATCGCTTCATCGCTCGTCCCTCCATGATATCCCCCACCGCACCACGGGCGCCGCCAAGTGCCCATGTAATATGCAATCACTGAAACCAACAAACTGTTACAGTAGTCACAAGCATCGCAATGAAACAAAGAAGCCGCCATCAGAAGGTTGGATGAAAGTGATGGCCCAGAGTATTAAGCTGAAGCGGCAGGGACGAGATGAAAAAACTGCTACTCGCTGCGGTACCGGTAGCAGTCGCGGAGAGGCCCTACAGGTGGCCTAATGAAAGTCCGTTAGTCCTCGACGGGTAGAATGGCAATGATGTGCTCTTCCAAGCGCTCCTCGGAAACGTCGCGCCTGGACACGGCGAAGCTACGCACGCTGATGCCCTTGCGGTGGACCCGCTCGGGGTCGCCCGAGAGCAGCGGATGCCAGCGGGCCAGCTTGCGCCCTTCGGCGACCCGGCGATAGGCGCAGGAGTGCGGCAACCAGCGGAAGTCGTCGATACGCTCAGGCGTCAGCTGGGTGCAGTCCGGCACCCGCGAAAAGCGGTTGGCGTAGTCGCCGCAGCGGCAGCTGGAAATGTCCAGCAGTTCGCAGGCCACGTTGAGCACCGCCAGCTCGCCGGTGTCATCGTCCTGGAACTTGAGCAGGCAACACTGGCCGCAGCCGTCGCACAGCGCTTCCCACTCCTCGATGGTGAGCTCCTCGAGGGGATAGTGCTCCCAGAAGCGTTCTCTCATGACGTCTCCCATTTATCCTGCCATCTTGCAGAAGCGACGACGGGGCTGTTCCGGGGACAAGCCTGCGAGAGAGGCGCTGTGAATACCTCCCTGTACGCTACCGATGCCCTACTGCGCTCTCGCGTCCCGCTCCACTTGCAGGTCCGGTGCTGGCCATCCATGGCCAGCCCGTTCGAAGCAATGCTTCTCCCCCCTGGCATAGGACCTCCTCTTCGGCTTGCCCCCGGCGCCCCTTACCACCGGCAGTAACTGCCAAGCTCAGCCAGTTCAATAGCGCGCCTCGGTGGGAGTGCGATAGAGGTCCAGCAGGTACTCCTCCTTGGCGGGGGGCATCTGCAGGTAAAATCCCTTGTCGCGGATCGCCGCCATGACATCGGCGGCCTTGGCGCGGCCCAGGCGCTTGTCGGCGGTCAGGATCAGCGTCATCGTGGAGAGCGGCTTGCCGAAGCGCTCCAACAGCGCCTCGGGGACCTCGGCGAGCCCCTGGCGCTTGTCCACGTAGAGATACATCTCCTCCTTGCGCGCACTCTTGAAGACTTCGCACAGCAGCTTGTCACCCTGCATCCGATCGTCACTCATGCCGACACCTCTTCCAGAGCCTGGGTCAGGCCCGCATTCAGTCGTTCACCACGCCAGCCACCGGGCAGCGGCAGCGGCTCGCCCTCCAGCTCGGCGATCACCAGCGCCTCCAGGTCGCGGCGACGCAGCAGCACCTCGGCGGCCACGCCCAGGCGTTCCGCCTCGGCGGCCACCACCCGCTTGAGCGCCTTGAGCCGCTTCTTGAACTCGGGCTCCATGGGTGACGGCAGGGGCGCCGGCAGCGCTGCCGCATCACATTGCCGGGCCTGCTCGACCAGCGCCAGTAGCGTATCGCCGTCGCGCTTGATCAGGCTCGGCTTGATGTCGTCGACGCCGGAAAGCGCATAGCGACTCTCCGGCATACGCTCGGCAATGCCGTAAAGCACGCGATCATTGACCAGCCAGCCCCGCGGCAGATTGCGCCGACGCGCCTCACCTTCCCGCCAGGTGGTCAGCCTGCGATAGGCCTCGATCTGGACAGGAGTGAGCCGCCATAGCTGACGATGGCGACGGTACCACTGGCCGTCGGCCTCGGCGCTGCGCAGCGCCTGGGCAACCAGCTCACGGCAGTCCGCCTCGAGCCACGCCATGCGCCCCAGCCGCTCCAGCGCCTCGCGCTGGCACTGCCATACCTTCAGCAGAAAGACCACGTCCAGCGCCGCGTATAGGCGCTGGGAGTCGGAGAGCGGCCGTACCAGCCAGTCGGAGCGGGTCTCGTCCTTGGGCAGGGTCTCCCCGGTCCAGTGGGCCACCAGGCGCTGGTAGCCCATTGCCGGGTCGTCGCCCAGCAGCGCCTGGGCGATCTGGGTATCCACCAGCGGCGCCAGCGGCACGCCGGCCCAATGGGCGAACACCTCCAGGTCCTCGCTGCTGGCGTGCAGCAGCTTGAGCGGCCCTTCGCCGAGCAGGCGCCGAAACGCCTCGGTGCACGCCAGCGCCTGGGGGTCGACCAGGTAGGCGGTCTCATCGGCGGCAAACTGGATCAGCGCCGGCACCGGATGAAAGGTCTTCTCGCGGAAGAACTCGGTGTCCACGGCCAGCACGTCGGCGTCGGCCACTTCAGCGCAGGCGGCATCCAGGGCCTCGGGGGTATCGATCCAGCGTATCTCGGGGGTCAGGGTCATGCGGTTATCCGGCTAGGGGCGTCAGTCGCCGCGAAAGGGCAGGCGACCATTGAAGGCGCGGCTGAGCGTACCGCCGTCGACGTATTCCAGCTCGCCGCCCATGGGCACGCCGTAGGCCAGACGGGACAGCGTAATGCCCTGGGGAGCCAGCTGGGCGGCGATGTAGTGGGCGGTGGCCTCTCCCTCCACCGTGGGATTGGTGGCGAGGATCACCTCTGTCACGCCGCCCTCGGCGACCCGCGATTCGAGCAGATCGAGGCCGATATCCTCCGGCCCGATGCCGTCCAGCGGCGAGAGGTGGCCGTGGAGCACGAAGTAGCGGCCGTGAAAACCGCCGGCCTCCTCGATGGCCAGCTGGTCGGCCGGCGACTCCACCACGCAGAGCAGCGAGTCGTCGCGGCGGGCACTGGTACACAGCGCGCAAACCTCCTCTTCGGTGAGGGTGCGGCAGCGCCGGCAGTAGCCGACCTGCTCGAGCGCCAGCCCCAGCACCTCGGTGAGGCGTCGGCCACCGTCGCGATCACGCTCCAGCAGATGCATGGCCATGCGCTGGGCGGTCTTGGGCCCAACGCCCGGCAGCACCCGCAGGGCCTCCATCAGTCGCTCGACCAGGGGGGAAAAACTCATTGGCAGCCTGTTTCAGCCGTGTCAGAAGGGCATCTTGAAGCCCGGCGGCAGGTTAAGCCCGGCCGTCGCTTCTTCCATCTTGGCCTTGGAGTTGACCTCGACCTTGCGCACGGCGTCGTTTACCGCGGCGGCCAGCAGGTCCTCGAGCAGCTCCTTGTCCTCTTCCATCACGCTCGGGTCGATATCGACCTTGCTGACGTCATGGCGACCGTTCATGGTGACCTTGACCATGCCGGCACCGGCTTCGCCGGTCACTTCGGCCTTGGCCACCTCCTCCTGGGCGCGCTGCATCTTTTCCTGCATTTCCTGGGCCTGCTTCATCAGGTTGCCCATTCCACCTTTCATCATGGGAATATCCTCTCGGCTGTGGATTCGTCGCTGTGGTCATCAGGCCGGCGGCGCAACGTCCGCTGGCTTGACGGTAGATGTGATCAGGCGCGCCCCGAAGGCTTCCTGAAGCTGACGTACATGAGGGTCGCGCTCGAGGGCCGCGACCGCCAAGGCGTGGCGCTCGGCGGCGATGCGCTCGGCGAGCTGCCGGGGCGTCTCCACCTCCTCGGGCAGCGGCCCCACGTTGATCTGCAGCTGGCGGGGCACGTCGATCGCCGCCAGGGCCTCGCGGATGCGCCGCTCGTGCACCTCGGCATTCATGGCGGCCTGGGAGGGGTCCAGGCGCAGCGTCAGCCGGCTGCCGTCATCGGCTTCGACCACGCAGTGGGCCGCCAGGTTGCGGGTGAGCCCGCCGAGGCCCAGCGCCTCGAACCGCGCCAGCCAGTCGGCGTGGGTAAAGCGGCCGGCGGGGGCGTCACCGCGCTCCGACGGCGCCTCCGGCGCCGGACGAACCGGCTCAGAGGCGGTCACCGTCGACGCAGGAGCGGATGGCGGCGCCGGGTGTTCGGGAACGGTCGGCAAGGCAGCGGCCTCGGGCGACGCAGCGGGCGCCATGGCGCCAGGCGAAGGTTCACTCTGGGCGTGCACAGCGGCCACCTTCGGCGCGGGTGAAGGTTCGGGGGCGGATGCCGCTTCAGGGGGCGCAGGGGGGCAGCCTCCTGCTGCGGCGAGGCCTCCCATGGCGGTGGCGCATCGTCCTCAGCCTCGGCGGGGGCTGGCGTGGCCGGTCCGGCGCCGGTCGCGGGCGAGGGTGTCGCCGCGGGTGGGGGCGCCGGATCGCCGGCGGCCGTGCCGCCTTGCTCGGCCGGCGTCGCGCCCCCCTGGCCCTCAGGCGCCCGGCCGCGCAGCGGCAGCGGTGTCTTGGCCGGCTGCGGCACGCCCTGGGGGCGAAATGCCAGCATGCGCAGCAGGGTCATTTCCAGCGCCGTGCGCAGATCCGGGGCGTTGGCCATGTCGCCGCGCCCCTGAATACCGATCTGGTAGTAGAGCTGCACGTCCTCGGCGGTGAAGCGCGCGGCGAGCGCCAGCAGCGCCTCGCGATCCCCGTGGCCGTTGTCCACCGCATCCGGAACCATCTGGGCCACCGCCAGGCGGTGCATAACGCCGGTGATATCATCCAGCACGGCGGCGAAGTCGGGCCCCTGCTCGGCGAGCTGGGCGACCTCGGCCAGCACCCGGGGGGCGTCCACCTCGGCCAGCGCCTCGATGAGCGCCAGCACGTGGCGATGGTCCAGGGTGCCGAGCATGGCGGCCACGTCGAGGTGGCGCACCTGGCCCTGGCCGAAGGCGATGGCCTGGTCGGTGAGGCTCATGGCATCGCGCATGGAGCCGTCGGCGGCCTTGCCGAGCAGCCACAGGGCGCTCTCCTCGAAGCCCACCTCCTCGGCCTCGAGCACCCTGGCCAGGTGGTCGACGATGCGCTCCGGCGGCATGTTCTTGAGGGTGAACTGCAGGCAGCGCGACAGCACCGTGGCGGGCAGCTTCTGGGGATCGGTGGTGGCCAGCAGGAACTTCACATGGGGCGGCGGCTCTTCCAGGGTCTTCAGCAGCGCGTTGAAGCTGCTGGTGGAGAGCATGTGCACCTCATCGATGAGGTACACCTTGTAGCGCCCCTGGGTCGGGGCGTACTGCACGTTGTCGAGCAGCTCGCGGGTATCCTCCACCTTGGTGCGCGAGGCGGCGTCCACCTCGATCAAGTCGACGAAGCGCCCCTCGTCGATGGCCCGGCAGCTGTCGCACTCGCCGCAGGGCGTCGAAGTCACCGCCTCGTCGCCGTCGCCCTTGGCCGTGCAGTTCAGGCACTTGGCGAGAATCCGCGCCAGGGTGGTCTTGCCGACGCCGCGGGTGCCGGTGAACAGATAGGCATGGTGCAGGCGCCCCTGGTCCAGGGCGTTGACCAGCGCGCGCTGGACATGCTCCTGGCCAACCAGCTCATGGAAGGTGCGCGGCCGCCACTTGCGGGCCAGTACCTGATAGCTCATGCAGCGCGGAATCCTTGCAGCGGTGATGGAGGGACCTTGGCGTCCGGGCGTGCCCCACGCACCGGCCGACGGCAAACCCCCATTCTAGCGACTGGGGACAGCCGCGGAAAGCACGCCGGGGCCAATGGCAGGGTTATCGCAGTCACGGAAAGCGAGGGGCGCTGGGGGCAAGCCGAAGAGGAGGTCCTGCGCCAGGGGTGAGGAGCACTGCTCCGAACGGGCTGGCCATGGATGGCCAGCACCGGACCTGCGAGCGAAGCAGGACGCGAGAGCGAAGCAGGGCGCCGGTAGCGCCCAGGGAGGGGTTCACAGCGCCTCCACGCAGGCTTGCCGACAGTCAGCCCGGAGCGATGCAAGCTATCTGCAATAGCCCTGGGACCAATGGCATCAGGCTTCACCGCTCTCCGGGACATAGTCGGCCAGCAGTGCCCTGCCCCGCCGACGAATGAACTCCAGCGCCCGCGCCTGTTTCCAGTCGTCACGGTAGACCAGGCCGAAGCTGAACGTCATGGCCGGCGAGAAGGGCCTAATCACCACTCCGTCGCGGGGCGCGAGCTGATCCCGGGCGGTGACGGGGTTCATCACCGTGATCCCCACTCGATTGGCCACCAGCGCGGCAATGGTGCCGATATTGGCCTCGGTCTTGCCGGCAATATGGACGCCGTGCCGGGCGACGAGATCGAGCAGAGGGTTCGTACCGAGACTCGGCTGGTTGCTGATCACCAGGTGCTGGTCGCGCAGATCCTCGACCTCGACCCGCTGGCGCTCGGTCAGGGCATGCCCCTGTGGCAGCAGGCACACCGCCTGGGTGGTCAGCCACGGCTCGACCTGCAGCAGGCGCGAGGTCACCGGCAGCGTGACGAAGCCGATATCGGCATGGCTCGACTCCACCGCCAGCTGCACCTCGTGGCTGGACATCATGTCGAGGCTGATGCTGAAGCGCGGATTCTCCTCCAGCAGGGCTGCCACCAGGCGCGGTACGAAGCCGAACGACAGGCCGGGAATGGCGGCAATCCGCAGCCGCGAAGTGCCGAACTCCTTGAGCGCCAGCACGCTGTGGCGCAGCTCCTCGATATTGCCCATCAGCCGCAGGATCTCGTCATAGAGCTCGCGGGCCTCGGGGGTGGCGATCAGGCGATTCTTCTCGCGCAGGAACAGCGGAATGCCCAGGTTGCGCTCCAGCTGGGCCAGCGAGCGGCTGACCCCGGACTGGGTGATCCCCAGGGTGCGCGCCGCCTGGGAGGCACTGCCCGCCTCGAACAGCGACTTGAAGATCGCCAGCGCCTTGAGCGAGTGAATGGTCACATCAGCCATGACTTTTACTCATCGAATTCCGTAAAAACATCATATATTGAAATATGTTGTCGCCGCTACCTAGACTGCAACGAGTCTCCCAACGCCCATAACGACAAACGGAAGCCTCGATGACCGACTCCCCGCTGTTCTACCAGGCCGGCCCGGCCCTGCCGGAAGTCAGCCACGCCGACGGCGTCACCCTCTGGGACACCCAGGGCAAGGCCTACCTGGACGGCTGCTCCGGCGCCATCGCCTGCAACCTCGGCCACGGCCGGCTGGACATTCGCAACGCCATGCTCGACCAGCTCGACCGCGTCGCCTTCACCTACCGCACCCAGTTCGAGAGCGCCCCCGCCCTGGCCCTGGGCGAGGCCCTGGTCGCGATCACCGACAATGCCCTGGAGAAGGTGTTCTTCGTCTCCAGCGGCTCCGAGGCGGTGGAATCGGCGCTCAAGCTGGCCCGTCAGTACGTCGTGGCCGCCGGCGAGCCCCAGCGGCGCCGCTTCGTCTCCCTGCGTCCCTCCTACCACGGCAGCACCCTGGGGGCCCTGGGGGTCACCGGCTACCGGCCCCTGGAGGCGCCCTTCGCCGAGATCACCCAGGCCTCGCTCAAGGTGCCGGGGCCGGACTTCTATCGCCACGCCGACGCCGACGACGACGCCCACGTGGACCGGGTGCTGGCCGAGACCCGCGCGACCCTCGAGGCCGCCGGGCCCGAGTCGATCATCGCCGTCGTGCTGGAGCCGGTGGGCGGCGCCAGCACCGGCGCCCGGCTGCTCGGCGAGCGCTACCTCAAGGGCATCCGCGCGCTGTGCGACGAGTTCGGCTGCCTGCTGATCCTCGACGAGGTGCTCACCGGGGTGGGCCGCACCGGCAGCTGGTTCGCCTACCAGCACTATGGCATCACCCCCGACCTGCTGGTCACCGCCAAGGGGCTGGGCGCCGGCTACTACCCGGTAGGGGCGCTGCTGGCCCGGGCCGACATCGTCGAGGCCGTGATGGCGTCGGGCGGCTTCCAGCACGGCCACACCTATGCGGGTAACCCGCTGGCCTGCGCCACAGGCCTGGCCGTCATCGAGGCGATCCGCCGCGAAGGGCTGCTGGCCAACGCCCGGGCGCGCGGTGAGCAGCTCGGCGCCGGCCTGCAGGCGCTGGCCGAGCGGTACGCCTGGGTCGGCCAGGCGCGCGGCCTCGGCCTGCTGTGGGGCCTGGAGCTGGTGGCGGACCCCGACACCCGGGAAGCCTTCCCCGCCGAGCAGAACCGCTTCGCCCAGATCACCGCCCTGGCCAGGGAGGGGGGCCTGCTGATCTACCCCCGCCGCACCCTGGACGGCGTGGCCGGCGACCACTTCCTGGTCTCTCCGCCGCTGACCATTCGCGCCGACGAGGTGGAGGTCCTGCTCGAGCGGCTGGGCCGCGCCATGGCGCACTTCGACCGGGCGCTGGCCGACGAGGCGACCGTCTCGGCACCGCGCCCCCAGGAGGTACGCGCCTCATGACCCTGCTTACCGAAAAGGTCTGTCATCTGGAGGCGGCCATCGCCGCCATCCCCGAGGGAGCGACGATCATGGTCGGGGGCTTCGGCTCGCCGGGCACGCCCTTCGCCCTGCTCGACGCCCTGCTCGAGTCCGGCCAGAGCGGGCTCACCCTGATCAAAAACGATGCCAACGAGCCCGGCATCGGCATCGGACGGCTGATCGAGGCGGGCCGGGTCAAGCGGCTGATCACCTCCCACCTGGGGCTCAACCGCACCGCCATCGAGGCCATGAACGCGGGACGGCTCGAGGTGAGGTTCCACCCCCAGGGCCTGCTGGCGGAGAAGATCCGCTGCGCCGGCGCCGGCCACGCCGGCTTTCTCACCGATATCGGCCAGGGCACCGAAATCGCCGAGGACCGCCAGGAGGTGGAAGTCGACGGCCACACCTGGGGCATTGAGCCGGCCCTGCATGCCGACGTCGCCCTGGTCCATGCCGAGCGGGCCGACCGCTACGGCAACCTGATCTATCGTGCCACCGCCAGCAACTTCAACCCGCTGATGGCCATGGCCGCCGACACCGTCATCGCCCAGACCTACCGCCTCGACGCCCCGGGCGAGCTGCCCATCGACGCCATCCACACCCCCTGCGCCTTCGTCAGCCGGGTGGTGCCGGTCGACCGGGCCACCAGTGAACAGGGAGTCCGCCCCCATGGCCTCTGATACCCAGCGCATCCTGGCCCGGGCCGCCCGGGAGGTGATCCCCGGCCAGATCGTCAACCTCGGCATCGGCCTGCCGACCCGCCTCTTCCACTACCTGCCCGATGAAATGGAGGTGCTGGTGCACTCGGAGAACGGCGTGCTGGGCTGCCGCCCGCACCGCGACGGCGAGGCGCCGGACCACGACATGATCGACTCGGGCGGGACCTATATCACCACCCGCCCCGGGGCCAGCGTCTTCGACAGCGCCACCTCCTTCGCCATGATCCGGCGCAGCCGGGTCGACATCACCTTCATGGGCGCCTTCGAGGTGGACGCCGCGGGCAACCTGGCCAACTGGAAGATCCCCGGCAAATTCTCGCCGGGCATCGGCGGTGCCATGGAGCTGGCCCAGAAGGTCAGGCGGCTGGTGATCCTCTGCTCCCACAACGACAAGCACGGCCACCCCAAGGTGCTCGAGCGCTGCCGCCTGCCGCTGACCGCCAGCGGCTGCGTGTCGCGGATCATCACCGACAAGGCGGTGCTGGACGTAACCCCCGAAGGCCTGCAGGCGGTGGAGATCGCCGAAGGGCTGAGCGTTGCCGAACTGCGCGACGCCACCGCCGCCAGGCTGATCATCGACGAATCACGGCTGGGGAGATTCTGATGCTGGACACCACCGAAAAGCGCATCGTGGCCGCCTGCGATGCGCTGATGGACGACACCCTGGAACTGACCCGGGATCTGGTACGCGGCTACAGCGTGCTGGGTCAGGAGCACGGGGCCCTGGACACCATGGAGGCCTGGCTCGAGCGGCTCGGCCTGCCGGCGACCCGGGTGCCGCTGGACGCCCCGGGCCTGGCCGACCACCCCCGCCGGGCACCCACCGAGTGGGCGAGCGCCGGGCGCTACAACCTGGTCGCGCGGCTCAACCCAGAGGCCCGCGGCCCGCACCTGGTGTTCAACGGCCACCTGGACGTGGTGCCCGCCGAACCCGTCGACATGTGGACCCGCCCACCCTGGGAGCCCTGGCAGCAGGACGGCTGGCTCTACGGCCGCGGTGCCGGCGACATGAAGGCGGGCATCGCCGCCATGGTGATGGCGGTGGCGGCGGTGCGCCGTGCCGGGGTTGCCATCGACTTCCCGCTGACCCTGCAGACGGTGATCGAGGAGGAGTGCACCGGCAACGGCGCCCTGGCCTGCCTGCACCAGGGCTACGGCGGCGACTTCGTGCTGATCCCCGAGCCCTTCGGCGCCCGAATCCTGAGCGGCCAGGTGGGCGTGCTATGGTTTCGCATGCGCCTGGACGGCGTCCCGGCCCACGTGCTGGACACCGCCGCCGGTCGCAACGCCATCGAGACCCTGCAGCACTACCTGCCGGCACTCAAGGCGCTGGAGGAGGAGATCAACGCCCTGCCCCGCCCGGCGCCCTACGCGGATCACCCCCACCCCTTCAACCTCAGCATCGGCCGGGTGGAGGGCGGCAACTGGGCCTCCAACGTGCCGGCCCATGCCGTTCTCGAGGGGCGCGTCGGCTTCCCGCCGGGCATGACGCCAGATGCGGTCATGCAGCGGGTGCGCGAGGCCATCGCCGCCCGCCACGCCGAACTCGACGACGCCACGCCGCCGCCCCGGGTCAGCTTCCACGGCTTCCGCTCCGAGGGGCACCTGGTCGACCTGGACACCCCCGGCATTCGGCTGCTCTCGGCCTGTCACGAGGCGCTGCTCGGCGAGCCGCCGGCCCACTACCTGGCCACCTGCACCACCGACTTGCGCGCCTTCCACGTTGCCGGGGGGATCAACGGCACCTGCTACGGCCCGGTGGCAGAGCGCATCCACGGTGTCGACGAGTGCGTGGAGATCGACTCCATCCGCCACGTGCTGACCACCTACGCGCTGTTCCTCCACCGCTGGGGACAGCAGGCCACGCCACAGGAGCCGAGCACATGAGAGACGCCTATCTCGTCGACTACGCCCGCAGCGCCTTCAGCCGCGCCCACCCCCGCAAGCCGGAGGTGGACGCCTGGGCCGATACCCGCAGCGACGCCCTGCTGGCCGCCGTGATCGACGCCCTGCTCGAGCGGGGCGACCTCGACGGCGCCGCCGTGGAGGAGCTGAGCGTCGGCTGCGCCCTGCCGGTGAAGGAGCAGTGGAGCTTCGGCGGCCGCTACCCGCTGTGGCTCGCCGAACGCCTGGGCGAGCGGGGGCGCGGCTGCGCCAGCCGCCAGATCGACCAGCAGTGCGGCTCGGGGCTCGCCGCCCTGCGCAGCACCGCCCGGGAGATCCAGGCCGGCGCCATCGAGGTCAGCCTCGCCGGCGGCGTCGAGAACATGACTCGCGTCCCCATGGGTCCGGCACTCTTCAAGGAGGGGGTACTCACCAGCCCCGCCGCACTGCGCCAGGCACCCTGGCTCGAGCTCGACGTGGCGCTGAACATGGGCCTGACCGCCGAGCGCCTGGCCGAGGCCGCGGGCATCGAGCGCGAGGCCATGGACGCCTTCGCCCTGGCCTCCCACCAGCGGGCCGGCGCCGCCGACGCCGCAGGGCACTTCGACGGCGAGCGCCTGACGCTGGCCAACGCCGAGGGCGAGCGCATCGCGCGAGACGCCACTATCCGTGCCGACACCGGCGCCGAGCGACTCGCCGGCCTCGACCCGGTGTTTCTCGAAGGCGGCCGGGTCACCGCCGGTAACAGCTCGCCGCTCACCTCCGGGGCCGCCGCCGCCCTGCTGATGTCCGGGGAGGCCCTGGCCCGCCATGGCGCTACGCCCCTGGCCCGAGTGGTGGGCATCGCCGACTGCGGGGTCGAACCCGAGCGGATGGGCGCCGGGGCGGCCGCCGCCATTCGGCGCGTGCTGGCCCAGGCGGGCCTCGCCGCGGCCGACATCGACGCCTGGGAGATCAACGAGGCCTTCGCCGCGGTGCCGCTGCACGCCATGGGCGAGCTGGGATTGGACCCGGCGCGGGTCAACGTCTGGGGCGGCGCCCTGGCGCTGGGCCACCCGCTGGGCGCCACCGGCATCCGCCTGGCCGGCACCCTGGCACGCCTTCTCCAGGCGCACCGAGGGCGCTACGGCTGTGCGGCCGCCTGCATCGGCGGCGGCCAGGGCGTTGCGATGATCCTCGAGCGCTGCTGACGCTTCCGCCGCTTCATACGACCCCTACAAGGAATCCAACAATGACGTCGTTTCTTCAGGACTTCTTCAACACCTATCCCGCCTTCCTCCAGGCGGCCTGGATGACCCTGCGCATCACCGGCATCTCGCTGGGGCTCGCCCTGGTGATCGGCCTGGTGTTCGCCCTGATGAAGGTCTCCGGCATCAAGGCGCTGAGCATCCTCTACAACGGCTACGTGGGCATCATCCGCGGCACCCCGCTGATCGTGCAGATCATGTGGCTCTACTTCGGCATCACCCACTTCGTGGTGCTCTCCGCCTTCTGGGCCGGCACCATCGCCCTGGCCATCCACAGCGGCGCCTATATCGCCGAGATCTTCCGCGGCGCCATCCAGTCGGTGGATCGCGGCCAGATGGAGGCCGCCCAGTCGCTGGGCATGAAGCGGGGCCTGGCGATGCGCCGCATCATCCTGCCCCAGGCCTTCAAGCGGGCGATTCCGCCCATGGGCAACCAGTTCATCATCGGGCTCAAGGACTCCTCGCTGGTGGCCTTCATCGGTATCACCGAGATCTTCAGCCTCTCCATGGACAACGCCGCCGTGACCTTCAAGCAGCTCGAGTTCTACACCATCGCCGGCCTTTACTACCTGGCCATGGTGGCGCTCTTCACCTATATCCTCAGCCGCCTCGAGAACCGCATGGATACCGCCAAATGATCAACGTGACGAACCTGCACAAGTACTTCGGCGAGCTCCACGTGCTCAAGGGCGTGGACCTCACGATCGAGCCCCAGGAGGTGGTGGTGATGATCGGCGCCAGCGGCTCCGGCAAGAGCACCCTGCTGCGCTGTCTCAACTTCCTGGAGGTCAAGGACGAGGGCCGCATCGTCTTCGACGGCCGCGACATCGACCCGGCGACCACGCCGCTCAACGCCTACCGCGAGCACGTGGGCATGGTCTTCCAGCACTTCAACCTCTTCCCCCATATGACGGTGCTGGAGAACGTCATCGAGGCCCCGGTCCACGTCAAACGCACCCCCAGGGCCCAGGCCATCGAGCAGGGCCAGGCGCTGCTCGCCAAGGTGGGGCTGGCCGACAAGGGCGACGTCTATCCCGAGAAGCTCTCCGGCGGGCAGAAGCAGCGCGTGGCCATCGCCCGGGCGCTGGCCATGGAGCCCACCGTGATGCTGTTCGACGAGCCCACCTCGGCGCTGGACCCGGAGCTGGTCGGCGAGGTGCTGGACGTCATGAAGGGCCTGGCCGCCGACGGCATGACCATGGTGGTGGTGACCCACGAGATGGGCTTCGCCCGCGAGGTGGCCGACCGGGTGGTGTTCCTCGACGGCGGCACCATCGCCGAGCAGGACGACCCCGAGACCTTCTTCAAGAACCCGCAGCACCCCAAGGCCAGGCAGTTCCTCAGCCGCGTGCTGTAAGTCAACCAGGCCATACGGCCTATCACCAGCAACACCACACGATCAGGAGAGATAACAATGACAACCCACGATGCCACCCAAGGCGCCTTCGCCACGCCGCTGGCCACCCTCTTGGCCGCCGCCGGCACCCTGGCGGTAGCCGCCGGCCTGACTCTTTTCCCGGCCGGCGAGGCACGGGCGGAACAGGAGACCTTCACCTACGCCATGACCGGGCTCTACCCGCCCTTCAGCTATCGCGAGAACGGCGAGCTGGCCGGCTTCGACGTGGAGATCGGCCAGGCGCTGGCCGACGAAATGGGCATGCGCGCCGAGCCGGTGGGCAACCCCTGGCAGACGCTGATCGCCGCCCTGCGCTCCGACCGCTTCGACGCCATCATCGGCAGCATGGCGATCACCGAGCAGCGCCTGGAGCAGGTGGACTTCACCGCCCCCTACTACCGCTCCGGCGCCCAGGTATTCATCTCGGCAGACAACGAGGCACTCACCGAGGTCGAGGATATTCGCGGCAAGACCCTCGGCGTGCTGGTGGCCAGCAGCTTCGCCGATGCCGCACGGGAGTACAGCGACGACCTGACCACCTACACCGACGACGTCACGGCGCTACGCGACCTCACCGTCCGCGGCCGGGTGGATGCGGTGATCACCGACCAATTGATCGGCGAGAACGCCATCCTCAACGCCAACCTGGCGGTGCAGCCGCTGGGTGAGCCGATCTATGTCGACAACATCGGCATTGCCGTGAACAAGGGCAACGACGAGATGCTAGCGCGCCTCAATGAGGCCCTCGCCACGATCCAGGAAAACGGCACCTACGCCGAGATCAGCGAGCACTACTTCGGCCGCGATATCTCGCAGTAAGCCAAGAGGGACGGAAACAGCGCGGGGAGGCCACTGGCCTCCCCGCTGTCGTCGTCCGGCTCGCGCAGCATCGCTCCATCAGGCGCAGTCCGCGGCACCCTCGCCGAACATGTCGAAGAGCAGTTCGCGGCCCAGACGGGTCAGCACGAAGCGATCATACTCGTTGAAGGAGGCCGCCTCGCTGTGCTCGAGCACCTGCTGGCAGGTGCGCCAGTCGTCCGAGGCCTGACCCAGCTGCCGCAGGGCGCTGCGGTCGAGACCGCGATGGGGGATCGTCACCGTCTCCAGGACATGGCCGTGATGGTAGAGCAGCACCGCTACGTTCGAGAGGCACTGGCGAAGGCTGCGCTGGATACCGGCCGTGGTGGATGTATCGATGGTCATGGTCCGCCTTTCCCCTTTCGCAAGCATTTGCTGCGGCGCATTATACACCAAGGTCTATATGCGACCAAGGTCGATAGCCGCGACCGGGTGTCGCAAGCCTGCCCACTTCGCCATGACAGGCCATTGGCATCGAGGCTTGATCTTTATCATTAACGCACTCCCAAGGCGTCACCAAGACGGCGATGGCCTTCAAGCTGATCATCCTGATGGTCGACGAGGGCAAGACCGAACAGGCCATACCCGTCTCTCGAAAAGCGGGCGCGACGGGGGCCACCATCATCGGCAACACCCAGGGCCAGGGCCTCGAGCAGCATTTCGGCCTATTCGGGCTGGAGATCCTCAGCCCACGCAACGTGGTGCTGATCCTGGTCGAATCGCGGCGCTGCGACAGCGTCATGCAGGCCATCGTAAAAGCCAGCGGGTGGACGACAGCCTCGAGACCGGCATTGCCCTCGAGCTGGACGTCTGTCGCGCCCTGGGGCTCAAGGAGCATATCAAGAAGCTGTCAGAGCAGCGTCCCCTGGCATGACTTGACGGAGCCAATCTGCCCATAAGGCCTGCTGCTCGGAGGTCTTGGCGTTGGGGAAGTGGCACGATGAACCCGCTTCGCCAAACGCGTCCTGACGGCGCCCCGATCCGTGAATATCATCGACCGTTCGAGAGCCGGTGCGACCATCAGACTGCAGACGCCGAGAGCGAGGCTGCTCAGCAGTCACGGCAATAGCCCAAGGCGCTGCAGCTGTTCGAGGAAACGCCCCTTGCGCCGATGCTCGGCCACTATCCTGTCCAGGCGCTCCTCGAAGGCGGACTGCTCGCCGCGTTCGATGGCCAGCTCATGCAGGTCCGCAAGCAACCCGGCGGCTATCTCGTAACCCTTGGGCTGCCGACGGCCGATCTGGCTCAGCGCTTCCTGCCAGGCTCGCTCGCCCAGCCTGGCCACCTGGGCCATTCGCTCCCGACGCTGCTGCTCTTCTGCCGCTGCCTGCTCCGCTTCCCGGCACGCCTTCTCCGCCAGATAGGCCTGGCGATGTCGCTCGTGAGAGGCATCGGCCTGTATCTTCAGCTCGGCCACGCTGCGACGCGGCGGCTGATCCGCCTGACCCTGCTGGCGAAGACGACGCTGCAGCTCGGCGGCCACACTGCCATCGCCCTCCAGCAGGCGCCGCAACAGCGAATCCTTTTCCTGCAGGGGAAGGGAGGCGACAAAGCCCTCGACCTCACTGCCGGCAGGCGCCTTCTCGCCGGACTCGGCCGCGGCCTCCACCAGCATGGGATCGAGCGCCATGAACTCGGCCAGCGCCTGCTGGCCGGGGGTCAGGGGACCGATGCCCGGCAGCGGCTCCAGGGCCTCTTCGCGGATATAGCCGAGCTGCACGGCCCACAGCCAACAGAGGTAGAACAGCCGCAGGTCACCGGAGAGCAGCTCCTGGCGTACCCCCGCCAGCGCCCCCATCCAGCCGCTGCCATCGTCGAATTCGTCCCAAGCGGCCTCTTCATCGACTTCGGCATTGATATCGATCAGCCAACCTTCGGGCGTCTGACGAACCTCCAGCAGATCACACTCATCCAGCTGGAAGGCGTCCAGCTCCGTCAGGGAGAGTGCCGTCCTGGGCAGTCGAATCAGCAGGCGTCTTGATCCCCAGATCGCCACATAGACATGCAGGTCGAAGTAGCGCTGCAGCAGCCGGGTGGGGTCGGCCTTCAGATTGCCCCACTCGTAGTGGTTGGTGAAGCCGGTTGCCGTGATGCGCGCCCGGCTGGAAATCGCTCTCAGCGCCCGCTGGTCATCTACGCTCAATGGCCGGTCCACGGCCAGGAATTCGTAGTACTGGTACTCACTCATAGTTTGCTGTAGAGGCTCCTGGCAACGAGTTCGGGATTATCTACCCAACCAGTCGAAGCGATAATCGGTCATGACCATCTCGGCGGCACGATCTTCCTTGAGCGTATCGCCAGGCAGGGCCTCACCGCAGAACGGGCAGTGGCTGATGCCGATGGCTGCGCACCAGAGGGTATCGCCCTCCTGCTCCAGCATATGGTAGGTATTTAGATCTTCTTCCGTCGCCGTGCGCTCGAAGTACAGGCACCAGCGCCAGTGCCGACTCTCTTCGAGAAAGTTGGCGGCCAGGCAGACATGCACGCCTTCTGCCGGCATGTTGTCGCACGAGTGTTGGCGGCCCACGCTCATTTCCGATTCTTTTCCCTCTCGGCCTGCAGCGCCTGCATCAACTCCTCCTGGATGACCTCGTGCAGGCGGTGCAGGTTGATCTGCTCCGGCACCAGTACGCAGCGCCAGACCAGGGGATCGGTGTCGAGCAGTTCGATACGCAGGCGAATATCAGGCATGGTGAAGGGGGTTAATCAGGCTCTAGGCGGAAATGCCGAAGATGTCATGAGTTTCCGGACCATGTCGATGGTCGGGGCAATGTTGGCCGCAGAGTATCTCATGGACGCGGTGACGCCAGCCATTGGCGCGCTAGATCCTTGGGTTTGAGAGGGAGACAAGAGTGCTGGCCAGCTCTACAGGTATTATTCAAGCGGGTAAACTGGCTAGGTTCCATCCCATGACCACTGGTGGTGCCCCATGGCGACGATGAATTTCAATACGGCCAACCAGACCCTGCGCCAGCTGCTGGGCAACGGACTGACCTACCGGGTACCCCCCTTTCAGCGCGACTACTCCTGGGGAGAAGATGAGTGGGACGACCTCTGGCAGGATGTGCTCGGCCTGTTCGAGGAGGACGGTGAGCCGGCCCACTACATGGGCTATCTGGTGCTGCAATCTGCCGACAGCAAGCACTTCGACATCATCGACGGTCAGCAGCGCATCACCACCCTGAGCGTGATGCTCCTGGGCGGGCTGGGACTCCTGCAGTCGCTGGTCGAGGCGGGCCAGGATGCCGAGGACAACCGTCGTCGCCAGGAACAGTTGCGCAACAGCTATATCGGCTACTTGGATCCGGTTTCGCTAATTCCGCGATCCAAGCTGACCCTGAACCGCCACAATGACCGCTTCTACCAAACCTACCTGGTCCCCCTGGAACGGCTGCCCCAGCGCGGCCTGCATGCATCGGAGCACCAGTTGCGCAAGGCGTATGACTGGTTCAAGGACCGCCTCCGGGTGTACGTCGGCGACGAAGCGGGAGGCGGTCAGCGGTTGGCAGCCTTCATCGACACCCTGGTCGACAAGTTGTTCTTCACGGTGATCACGGTCACCGACGAACTCAACGCCTTCAAGGTGTTCGAGACGCTAAACGCCCGCGGCGTTCGCCTCTCCTCCACCGACCTGCTGAAGAATTACCTCTTCTCGCTGGTCAGTTCCGCCTCGACTCACGAGGCCGAGTTGAAGGCCCTGGAGGACCGCTGGGAACGCATTGTGGGGCTGCTGGGCAGCGAGAGCTTCCCGGAGTTCCTGCGCGTCTACTGGAACAGCCGGCATCGGCTGGTGCGCAAGGCCGAGCTGTTCAAGACCATCCGTCGCCGCATCGGCGACCGAGAGGGCGCCTTTGGCCTGATTCGCGAGCTCGATCACCAGGCGGGACTCTATGCGGCCCTGCGGGACCCTCAGGATCCAGGCTGGAGCGAGCCGGAGCAGCGTGCCCTGGAGCAGCTGCAGATGTTCAACGTGCGCCAGCCGCTGGCCATGCTGCTGGCCTGCCACCGGCGTTTCTTCGAGCGGGAGCGCGAGGTGTTCACCCGCATCCTGCGCGCGGTGGCCATTATCGCGTTTCGCTACAACGTGATCTGCAGCCTGCCGACCCACGAGCAGGAGCGCACCTACAACGAAGTGGCCTGGAAACTCGCCGAAGGCGAGATCGGTAACCTCGGACAGGTGCTGGCGGCGCTGCGTAGCGTCTATCCCGATGATCGCCGGTTCAAGGCCGCCTTCACCGAGAAGGCAATGCGCACCACCAGCAGTCGCAACCGCAAGGTGGTGCGCTACATGCTGTTCGAAATCGAGCGCCAGCGCAGTGGCCAGTCTATGGATTTCGAGAGCCCCACCTATAACCTGGAGCACGTGCTGCCAGAACATCCGGCAGAGGCCTGGGCGCATATCCCGGACGGAAAGCTGGAGGGGCTGATCTATCGACTCGGCAACATGACGCCCCTGGAAAGCCGAGCCAACCGGGATATCGGTAACGCCGACTTCGATGAGAAACGCCACGCCTACGCTACCAGCGACTTCCAGATCACTCGAGCCATTGCCGAGCAGAATGACCACTGGAACGAGAGACGAATAGAAGCCCGTCAGAAACGGCTGGCCGAAATCGCCGCCGGGATCTGGAAGGTCGATTTTATCGAGAACTGACCCGGGCAACCGCCGTGACGTGATACCGATCACCCAGGCTTTTCACCGCGAATCAGTCCTCGCTGCGCCCCGGCCGGGCGCCCTGGCCACCCGAGGCGGCTGAGCCGAGAGCCTGCCGTCAGCCGTCGCGCTCCAGGTGGGCGACCCACGACTCGAAGCCCGGCAGTCCGGCGGTGCCGGGCTCGAAGTCGGGCCCCATGTCGGGCAGTTCGTGGGCGATGCCCTTGTGGCAGTCGATGCAGGTCGCCTCCCCTTCCGCCAGGGTGGTGGAGTGGGCGCGGGCCGCCCGCGAGCTCTGCTGGGTGAAGTCCATGTGCTCGAACTCATGGCAGTTTCGGCACTCCAGGGAGTCGTTGGCACGCAGCCGCGCCCACTCCCGCTCGGCCAGCTCACGGCGCTTCTCCTCGAACTGCTCCTCGGTGCGAATGGTGCCAAAGACCCAGCCCCACACCTCCTTGGAGGCCTCCATCTTGCGCGCCATCTTATGGGTCCAGTCGTGGGGCACGTGGCAGTCGGCGCACTGGGCACGCACCCCGGAGCGGTTGTTGTAGTGGATCGTGTCCTGCATTTCCCGCAGCGGATTGCGCTCCATCTCATGACAGGAGACGCAGAACTGCTGGGTATTGGTGGCTTCCACCGCGGTATTGAACCCGCCCCAGAAGAAAACCCCGGCGATGAAGCCGCCCAGGGTCAGAAAGCCCAGGCTGAAGTGCATGCTGGGGCTGGTCAGGATGTGCCAGTAGCGTTGCAGCCAGCGTTTCATGGTTGCTCCCCCCGCTCATGCAGTATCTCGAGCAGCACCTCGTCCACCGTCAGAAAGGTGTTGCTGACGATCGGCCGGGCATCGGTCTGGGGGACATGGCACTGGGTGCAGAAGTAGCGATCCGGGGACACGGCCGCCAGCACCTGCTGGTGGCGATCACGGAAGTGGCTGATGCTGACCATGGGCGCACCGGCCTGCACCGCCTCGCTGCGGCTATGGCAGGTCAGGCAGCGGTTGGTCCGGGTATCGACCTGATAGTCGCGGATGCCGTGGGGAATGACCGGCGGCTGCTCGGGGTAGTTGAGTACCTGCCGACCGAGCTCCCGGGGCTCGCCGGCCAGCGGTGGCGCCGGCAGCGACTGGCCGAGGGTGCCCCCGGGACGCAGGCCGTCGGGGGCGGAATCGTCCCGGCGCTCTTCGGCCAGCGCCAGGCCGGCCACCACCAGGAGGATCGAGAGACAAAGCGTGCTGAGCCATTTCATCGTCGTTCTCCTTGCGTCTCGGCCTCAGGCCAGGCTGATCAGTTCCAGGCGGACCGCGCACTTCTTGAAGTCCGTCTGCTTGGAGATCGGGTCCGTGGCATCCAGGACCACGTTGTTGATCAGTCGATTGGCATCGAAGAAGGGCACATAGACCAGCCCCCTGGGCGGCCTGACCCGCCCCCGGGTCTCCACCCGCAGGCGCACCTCGCCCCGCCGGCTGACCACCCTCACCTCGCTGCCACGGCGCATGCCCTCCTCCCGCGCATCCTCGGGGTGCATGTAGAGCAGCGCCGCCGGCACCGCCCGATGCAGCTCCGGCACCCGCCGGGTCATCGAACCGGTGTGCCAGTGCTCCAGCACCCGCCCGGTGGAGAGCCAGTAGGGATACTCCTCGTCCGGCGACTCGGGGGGCGGCTCGTCGGGAACGGCGAAGATCAGCGCCCGGTCGTCGGGCCTGGCGTAGAACTGCACGCCCTTGCCCTCTTCCACGTAGGGGTCGTAGCCCTCGCGGTAGCGCCACAGGGTCTCCTCGCCATCGACCACCGGCCAGCGCTTGCCGCGGTTCTGGTGGTAGTGGTCGAAGGCGTCCAGGTCCTTGCCCTTGCCGCGGCCGAAGCGGGCGTACTCCTCGAATAGCCCCTTCTGGAGGTAGAACCCCAGCGCCTCGGCCTCCTGGTTGGCGTAGCCCTCCTCCATGTCCGAGAGCGGGTAGCGATCCACCTGGCCATTGGCGTAGAGCAGCTCGAACAGGGTCTTGTCCCGATACTCGGGCGCCTTGTCGAGCAGCTCGCTCGGCCACACGTCCGCCACGTCGATGCGCTTGGCAAGCTCCACCAGCTGCCAGAGATCGGAGCGCGCCTCCCCCGGGGGTGAGACGAGCTGATGGAAGAACTGGGTGCGCCGCTCGGCGTTGCCGAAGGCGCCCTCCTTCTCGACCCAGGAGGCGGCCGGCAGGATCAGGTCGGCGGCCTGGGCCGAGGCCGTGGGGTAGATATCGGAGACGATGACGAAGGCCTCGTCATGGCGCCAGCCCGGCAGGATCTCCTGCTGGGTGTTGGGGCCGGCCTGCATGTTGTTGCTGGCCTGGGTCCAGTAAACCTTGATCGCGCCGTCCTTGAGCTTGCGGCTCTGCTCCACGGCGTGAAAGCCGACCCGCTCGGGCACGGCGCCCTCGGGCAGCTTCCAGATCGCCTCCGCCTCGCGGCGATGCTCGGGGTTGGTAACCACCCGGTCCGCCGGCAGGCGGTGGGAGAAGGTGCCCACCTCCCGCGCGGTGCCGCAGGCCGAGGGCTGGCCGGTCAGCGAGAAGGGACTGTTGCCGGGCTCGGAGATCTTGCCGGTCAGCAGGTGGAGATTGTAGATCAGGTTGTTCACCCAGACGCCGCGGGTGTGCTGGTTGACCCCCATGGTCCAGAAGCTCATCACCTTGGTGTCGGGGTCGGCGTAGAGTTCGGCGAGCTGCTCCAGGCGGCTCTCGGAGACGCCGGACTCCCGGGCGGCGCGCTCCAGGGTGAAGGGCGCCACATGCTCGGCGAACTCCTCGAAGCTCATCGCCGACCAGCGGTTGGGATCCTCGGCGTTGGCGGCCGCCTGCTCGAGCGGATGCTCATCGCGCAGCCCGTAGCCGATGTCGTCCACCGCCCGCACGAAATTGGTGTGTTTCTCGACGAAGTCGCGATCCACGCGGTCGGTCTGAATGATGTGGTTGGCGATATAGTTGAGAATCACCACGTCGGCGTTGGGCTTCATCACCATGGGGATGTCGGCCAGATCGAAGCTGCGGTGCTCGAAGGTGGAGAGCACCGCCACCCGGGTATCCGGGTAGGAGAGCCGGCGGTCGGTGACCCGGGTCCAGAGGATCGGATGCATCTCCGCCATGTTGGAGCCCCACAGCACGAAGGCGTTGGCGGCTTCGATGTCGTCATACACGCCCATCGGCTCGTCGGAGCCGAAGGCGCGCATGAAGGCGAACACCGCCGAGGCCATGCAGTGCCGCGCGTTGGGGTCGATGTTGTTGGAGCGCAGCCCGGCCTTGAACAGCTTGCTGGCGGCGTAGCCCTCCCAGATCGTCCACTGGCCGGAGCCGAACATCGCCACGCTCTCCGGCCCGTGGTCGCGAATGGCCTCCTTGAACTTCTCCGCCATCAGATCCAGCGCCTCGTCCCAGGAGACCGGCTCGAAATCGCCGCGCTTGTCGTAGACCCCGTTGCGCTTGCGCAGCATCGGCCGGGTCAGCCGGTCCTCGCCGTAGAGGATCTTGGAGAGGAAGTAGCCCTTGACGCAGTTGAGGCCGCGATTGACCTCCGAGTGGATGTCACCGTGGGTGGCCACGATGCGATCGTTCTGGGTCGCCACCATCACGCTGCAGCCCACCCCGCAGAAGCGACAAGGCGCCTTGTTCCAGTTCAACTGGGTCAGCTCGGCGTTGGTGATCAGGTTGCTGGCGCCGGCTGGGATGGCCATGCCGGCGGTGGCAGCCGCCACGGCCGCCGCGTTGGCCTTGGCGAATTCACGACGGGTCATCTTCATGACAGGGCCCCCTCTGGCTCATCGGCGGTGACGGGATCGAGTATCTGGTGGTAGACCAGCGCCGCCCCCAGCACCCCCGGCAGCACCTGGAGCGCATCGACCAGCGCGAAGATGCGCCTCTCGTGCTGGCTCTCCACCACCACTACCAGCTTGCCGGCAGCATCCTCGGCGCCTATCTCGGTGTCGGCCTGGCCTTCCACCCAGCGGGCAACCGAGCGGGCTTGGCCCGGCTGCACGTGGACCAGGAGGCTGGCGATATGCAGGGCATCAGTCGACATGGGCCCTCTCCTCGCTTGTCATTGTGATGGCGTGATTGGGGCACTGGGCCTGGCAGGCGCCGCAGCCGGTACAGGCAGCGGTGTCCAGCCGCGGGGTCGGGGCATGGCCCAGCTGTGGAACGAAGCGGATGGCGCGCCACTCGCAGGCGTCCTGGCAGCTCTGGCAGTGCACGTTGGCCAGGGCCAGGCAGTTCGACTCGATGCGGGCTCGCCAGGGAAAGGCTGGCCGACCGGTATCGAAGACCGGCGCGTCACAGACGTCCACGCAGGCACGGCACAGCGTGCAGCCGCCGTCGGTGAAGCGCAGCTCCGGATAGCCACCTCCGCCGATAAACAGCACGCCCTCCGGGCAGGCATCCACGCATGCCCGGCAGCGCACACAGCGGTCGGTAAAGTCGTCAGCGGTCCAGGGAGGTCGTCTTATCGGGCCTTGGCCGCCCAGCGAGCGGAAGAATTGACGACGCTTGTTATTATCGGGCTGTGGCATGGTACCTCGTTGTCCAGCACCTCGTGTCAGGAAGGTGGGCCCGGGGGCCCAGCAAACATCTGGTAGATCCAGACGGCGAAGCCGAAGCCCCCGACCACGGCGATGGCCAGGATCGGGAACAGCAGCACGGCAATGAACAGGAACAGCTTGAGCTCCTGCTTCTTGCGCGTTTCCGGGGCCATGGTCTCCGGTTTCTCCATTGGGATATCCCCTCATCCAGATAAAGCACGACTATTGATGACGCTGCCTACCAAGGTAGCCAATATGCCGATCCTGTCAGCCCGGGTGACAAAGGCGCACAGCGCAGCGGGCCCGCCATTGCTGGCGGGCCCGCAGGGAAAGGCGTTGAAAAAACGTATCAGCCGGACGCAGCGGCCTTGATTACGGCGTCCAGGGCGGCATGGTAGCCCTGGCTCCCCAGCCCGGCGATAACGCCGTCGGCACGCAGCGAGACGTAGGAGTGATGGCGGAAGCTTTCGCGCTTGTGCACGTTGGAGAGATGCACCTCAATCACCTGGCCATCGAAGGCGTTGAGGGCGTCGAGGATCGCCACCGAGGTGTGGGTGAAGGCGGCAGGATTGATGATGATCGCCTGAGTCCCGTCCAGGCGGGCGGCCTGAATGGCGTCGATCAGCTCGCCTTCATGATTGCTCTGCCGACAGCGGATATCCCAGCCGGCCAGGATCGCCGTCTCGCGCAGGGCGTTGTCGATATCATCGAGGGTCTCGTGCCCGTAAATCTCCGGCTGGCGAGTCCCCAGCAGATTGAGATTGGGGCCATGCAGGACCAGCACCTTGCCTTGGCTCATGGCAACGTCTCCAGCAGGGGCGCACTCGAGGGGGCGGGCGACAGCTTGCACCGTACTTTCGGCGAACACGCGCCTTGCGCTTCGCAGTGCACAAATGGAGGCGGCCCCGACAGCCACATCCCGGCACACGCGACCACCGCTACCGTTGCTCCCTTCCGGGCCTGGCGGGGTTTGCGGTTTAGCGTTGCGGGAGGACCGACGAGGCCACCACAGCGCGATGACGGCTTGGAAACAGCAGGAGCCGGCACCGAACCCGGCGCGCTATCAATGACTTGCCGAGTGATTGGCACTATACCAGTGGCTCGACGGCGCCACAAGAGCCGGGCCGCCTTCGCGCAGAATGCTGCGACGCAACAATGTCAGATGCGGCTCCCTCGTGTAAGGTGAAACCACTACGCCGGCCTTCTCGGTGGCTGCCCGACAGCCGCCCGGAAGGTCATGGCACTTCTTACGCACCAGGAGGCAACCGCATGAAAAAGGATCCCAACAAGGGCTATATCGCCCTGCTCGGCTGGAGCCTGAATGCCATCGAAGCCGCCGAGGATTTCGATCGACGCTACGTGGTGGTGGCGCCGGACTGGGCGGAGGAGTACTGCCAGAAGCACGACATCCCCTATGTGTCGTGGAACTTCGAACGCTTGAACGACCGCTCCATGGAGATCGCCGAGACCCTGCGAGACATGGGCGTCGACGTCGCCATCCCGCTGTTCGAGGAGACCGTGGAGTGGGCCGGGGCCATCAACTCGGTGCTGCTCGACAGCCCGCGGCTCTACGGCCAGTCGCTGCTGCTGCGCGACAAGGCGCTGATGAAGCGCCGCGCCCAGCTCGGCGGCATCCGCGTGGGCATCTTCGAAGAAGCCCATGACAAGGCCGACGTCATCCGCTTCCTCAAGCGGGTCAACCAGACCCTGCTCAAGCTCGACGGCGACCCCAACGACCCCATCCACCTGAAGGCCTTCGACAAGGCCGGCTGCCTGGGTCACCGGGTAATTCGCACCCCGGATGAGGTCGATACCATCCCCGACGAGGAGTTTCCGGTGCTGATGGAGTCGCACCTGGACGGCTGGGAGTTCGCCGTTGAGGCCTGGGTCCACAAGGGCAAGATCGTGTTTCTCAATATTTCCGAGTACGTGACCCTGGGCTACTCGGTGTTCGTGCCCGCCTCGCCGGAACTCGAGCAGTACCGGCCGCAGATCACCGCCCAGATCGAGAAGCTGATCAAGGCGTTCGACATCGAGTTCGGCCTGATCCACCCGGAATACTTCGTTACCAGCGACGGTGAGATGTACTTCGGTGAGGTGGCCTATCGCCCCCCGGGCTTCAAGGTCTTCGAGCTGCTCGAGCGGGTCTACGGCTTCAACGCCTACCAGGCCAGCATGCTGGTCTTCGACCCCAAGAGCACCCCGGAGGAGGTCAAGGCGTTCTTCCCCAAGGAGGTCGAGGACGCCAAGTGCTACGCCGGCTGCTTCGGCGTCTACCCGCGTCGCCGGGTGGTCAGCCGCCTGGAGATCCCGGAGGAGGTCGAGGATCACCCCTACTTCGAGTCCCACGAGCTCACCCCGCCCGTGGAGGAGACGGTCACCAAACGCACCGCTTTCGGCACCCACTGGGGGCTGATCTACTTCAAGGGCGAAGACCCGCACACCCTGCGGGATCTGCTCAAGCACCAGGAAGAGCTTGATTTCTATGTCTGATCAGGGCGTCATGGTGGCCACGCCAACCTGACGACGAGGAGTCGACGTGACGATGCAAGATGGGGCGTCCCCCGCGGGGGACGACAGACTGGGCGGCCTGGTGGAGAAACTCGACGAGGCTGTGTCCCTGTTGGCCGGCGCCCGCGCCTTTGCCAAACCGGCCAAACTTCCCCGAGTGCTCGATACCGCGCGGCGCGTCCTGCTTCAGGAGGGCGGCTGCGCGGCCATCGAGGCCCGGGTCCAGCAGCTCGAGGAGGCGGGGGTGTTCCTCGGCTCCGACTGGGAGACTCCCCAGTACCTGGTCCCGTCGCTCACCACCCAGGCGCTCAAGAGCCCGGACCCCAACACCGTGGTGATCGAGGCGCTCAGCGAGCTGCGCCTGCTGGCAGTCGCCAAGGGCGACTACCTGCACCCCGTGGTGTCCGCCGAACAGTCGCACCACTATCTCACCCAGGTCATGGCGATCAACCTGTGGCTGTTGTTCGGCGCTCCCAGCGAGGCCGAGCGCGAAACCCAGGGTCGCCTGGCCCAGATTCCCCGCCAGCTGTTTCAGCACCTGGCGCGGCGAATCGGCTACGAACACATCATCGACAAGCTGATCGAGGAGATCTGGCGCATCCTGCAGCAGCGCCCGATCCAGGTGGAGCCGGTCAAGCAGATGATCACCCAGATCGCCATCTGCCAGGCCAACCCGGAGATCGATCTCGGCATCAGCGGCCAGGGCGCGGACCGCCTGGTCAGCTCGCTGTTCGGTCCCACCCAGGCCTGTCGCGAAGACCCGGGGCTGGAGGTCTACCGCCAGCGGCTGGGCAGCATGGACCAATCCGCCCTGCAGTACGAGGCTACCGGGTTTGCCCGAGCCATGCATGACACCGGCCTGGTCTCGCCCTACCATCCGGTGCTGCTTCGCCACCTGCTCGATCACAGCGACCACCTGCTCGCCGAGGCGCTGGGGCTCTCCTCCACCGGGCGCGACTGCCTGCTCTGCTACCGGCAGCTGGTCCATGCCCTGATCCGCGGCGCCGTCTACCCTGCCACGCCCCAGGCAGCCTACGGCCTGGCGCTGATGCTCGAACGCGGCATCCTCTACCAGCCGCCGGTGGCACCGGCCATGTGGCGCCAACTGGGGCTGGCGCTGTCGGAGTGGTCGGAGGCACGTCTGACCATCGCCTATGGCGACGCCGTCTCGCCCCGTGCCCGGCTGCTGGAAGGCGTGCTCTGTATGCTCGGGCTGCCACTGGGCGTCGGCCAGGGCAATAATCCCACCTGCCAGTCGGCCCGGGCGCTCTCCATGTGGGCCTACAACGACCCGGACTATCTGCTGCAGATGGTGGCCTGGGCGGCCCGCGACGACGAGATCATCATGCACTTCGAGGGCCAGCCGATCTCGTCGATGGCCAGCCTCTCCGGCGTTGCCAAGACCCTCCCCATCGACCTCGATCCCGTTTCGCTGATCGTGGTGCCGCACCTGGATCGCATCTATGCCGAGATGGGCCGCCGCTGCGTCGGCCGCGAGGGCGATCCGCACCGCTGGGTGAACCCGGAGTTCCACGGCTGGTGGTCGGGACGGGGCTTTCGGATCAACGTCGACGTGGCCAGCGGCCAGCTACACGAGCTGGACGACTTCCTGCGCCACTTTTATGCCAGCTACCACCCCTACTACAACGGCAACCAGCCACTGATCCATCCCCAGCCCGCGGGCATCGCCGTCACCGACAGTGCGGCGCGCTTCATCGGCTGGCACGCCATCACCGTGCTGCGGGTCGCCCTGGATCCCACCGAGGTGATGCGGGTCTACTTCTACAACCCGAACAATGACAGCGGCCAGAACTGGGGCGACGACGTCAAGGTCAGCACCGCCGGCAACGGCGAACGCTTCGGCGAAGCCTCGCTGCCCTTCGAGCAGTTCGCCTCGAGGCTCTATATCTTCCACTACGATCCGCTGGAGCGCGGTGAGCTGGCCAAGATCACCCAGGAGGAGCTGGACCGGGTAGTCGGCTACATTCACCGCAGCTGGGGCGCCGACCGAGTACCGCCGACCGACCTGCAGGCCGACCAGGGCCCGGCCGGCGCGCCTTGAGATCGATCGGGGCTTTCCTGGGAGCCGGTTCACCGTCGACGCAGCAGCCAGCGTGCCCAGAAGGGGGCGAAGAGCATCAGCGCGATCATCCGCAGCAGATGGTGAAAGGCGACGAAGACCGGGTCGATCTCCAGCGCCACCGCGAGGATCGCCATCTCGCCGATGCCGCCCGGCGCCAGCGCCAGCAGCGCCACGTCCCGCGGCACGCCCAGCAGGCGGTGGAGCAGCTCGGCAAAGAGCGCCAGCACCGCCAGGGCCAGCAGGGTCGCCACGGCAGCCTGGCCCAGATAGCGGCCGAAGCGGGCCCGGGAGAGCCCCCGGAAGCGCGACCCGATGGCGCTGCCGAGCCCCCAGAGCATCAGGTTCATGCCCCAGGCGGTGAGCTCCATGCTGGCGATATCGAAGCCGGACAGCAGGGCCGCGAACAGCAGCGGCGTCAGCAGCGAGGCCGAGGGCAGCCTCAGCCTGCGCCCCAGGGGCAGCAGTAGCGGCAGGGCCAGCAGCATCCACAGGTGGGCCGCCGGGGCGGCGGTCTCCATGGCGGTGGCCGGCGCCCCCTCCCACAGCCAGAACAGCGGCGGCAGCCACAGCACCACCAGCAGAATCCTCAACGACTGGGCGATGGCGATACGCTGAGGATCGCCGCCGCACTTCTCGCCCATCAGGATCATCGCCGTCATGGCGCCGGGGGCCGAGGCGAACCAGGCACTTACCGAGTCGAAGCCGCATCGCCGATACCAGGCCGCCGCCACCGCGGTGGACACCGCCACTCCGGTCAGCAGCAGCGCCATGGAGAGCGGCCAGTCCATGACCCGGGCGGCCAGCTCCGGGGTGACCTGGCTGCCAAGCACCAGGCCCAGCCCCCCCCAGCAGCGCCTCCCGCAGCCCCTCCGGCACGCGAACGTCCATCCCCCGGGCCGCGACCACCAGGTTGGCCACCAAGGGGCCCAGCATCCAGGCCAGCGGTAGCCCCAGCAGCTGGAAGACCCCGCCCCCCAGGGCCCCGATCGCCAGCGAGCGCACCAGCGCCTGTCCGGCACTCCAATCCACCGCGGCTCCTTGTATCTATTATCCGGCTAATGAATAGGCCATTATCCCAGCCTGATTCCCGAACGCCAGCGCTGCCGCCACGCTCCCCGGCGGCTATAATGGCCTCCCCTCTCCCGGATGGAGCCGATATGCCCCGCCTCGACCAGCTGCTCGTGACCCAGGGCCTGGCCCGCTCTCGCACCCGCGCCCAGCGGCTGATCCGCAACGGCCGGGTGCGACTGGCAGAGGGCGGCCGATTGCTCGCCAAGCCCGGCGAGAAGCTCCCCGATGATGCCCAGCTGGCGGTCGAGGACGACCCCGAGGAACGCTATGTCTCCCGCGCCGGCCTCAAGCTGGAGGCGCTGATCGAAACACTCGTCCTCGACCTAAACGGTAAGCTGGTACTGGACGTGGGGCAGTCCACCGGCGGCTTCACCGACTGTGCGCTGCGCTTCGGCGCTCGCCATGTGATTGGCGTGGAGGTGGGCCACGACCAGCTCGACCCGGCGCTGCGGGACGACCCGCGGGTGAGCTGCCTGGAAGGCGTAAACGCCCGGGAGATGGCCGCCGAGCCTAGGCTGCAGGCGGCCTTTATCGCCCAGGGCGCCAGAGGACCGGACATCGTCACGATGGATGTCGCCTTCATTTCCCAGCGACTGATCCTGCCCGAGATCTCCGCCCTGCTCGCCCCCGGCGGCGAGCTGCTGTCGCTGGTCAAGCCGCAGTTCGAAGTGGGCCCGAGCGGCCTCAACGCCCGGGGCATCGTCAGCGACCCGGCCCGCTACGCCGAGGTGGAGGCGACCCTGCGCACCTGCTGCCAGGCCCAGGGGCTGGCGGTGCTGCACTGGCAGGAGAGCCCGCTGCGCGGCGGCGGCGGCAACCGTGAATTTCTGCTGCATGCCGTTCGCGAACCGGACGGTGCCTGACACGCCAGTCGGGCTCAGCGCCCGCCGGCGTCAGCTTCGCCTCCTTCACCGCTGCCACTCTCAAAGTCGCCGGGGTCCCCCGCGGCGCCGGGCGGCGGATGCCCGGGAGCCTGGCCCCCCCGGGGCCGCTCAACGCTCTCCAGCACCTTGCGGGACTCCCCCGGACGCTTGAGCCAGACCTCCAGCTGATTGAAAGCGATATCCACCTCATGTTCGGCGAACAGTTCGCCTACCCGGCAGTTGATCTCGTCGGTGGCGTAGAGCCGGTCGCCCAGGGCGTTGACGAACACCCGCAGCTCGAAGTTGAGGGTGCTCTCGCCATAGGCCATGAAGAACACCTGCGGCTCCGGGTCGGCCAGCACCCGGGGATTCTCGTCGGCGGCCCGGCGCAGCAGGCGATGCACCAGCGCCTGATCGGAGCCATAAGAGACACGATAGCTAAGCACCACCCGGGTCACGGTATCGGAGAGCGACCAGTTGATCAGCTGGTCGGTGACGAAGGTCTTGTTGGGGATGATGATCTCCTTGCGGTCGAAATCGATCACCGTGGTGGCGCGGATGCGGATGCGACTCACCGTGCCGGTGAGGTTGCCCAGGGTGATGGTGTCGCCGATCCGCGCCGGGCGCTCGAAGAGGATGATCAGCCCCGAGACGAAGTTGGCGAAGATCTCCTGCAGGCCGAAGCCCAGGCCCACGCCCAGCGCCGCCACCAGCCACTGCAGCTGGCTCCAGGCCACCCCCAGGGTAGCCAGCGCCAGCACCAGGCCGGTGCCGACGATCACATAGGAGAGCAGCGAGCTGATGGCGTAGGCGCTGCCCTGCTTGAGCTCCAGGCGGGACAGCACCATCACCTCCAGCAGCCCCGGCAGGTTGCGCGCCAGCATCCCGGTGAAGGCGAGAATCAGCAGGGCGGTGAAGACATCGGAGACCGCCAGCGCGCCGGTTACCAGCTCCACCCCCTCCTGGCGCTCGTCCACTTCCCAGACCGTCACCTGCTCCAGGTAGCCGAGCACCGCCAGCAGGTCGGCCCAGACCAGATAAAGCAACAGCGCGAAGCCCACCAGCAGGATCAGCTTGGAAAGACGCAGCGACTGCTGGTTGATCTGCTCCATGTCCAGAGGCGGTTCCTCGACCACCTCCAGGCCGCCCTCGCCGCCCTCCTGCACCTGGGCGCGTCGCCGTGCCAGGGCCCGCTTGAAGGCCAGTCGCCGAGCCGCCACCGCCAGACCGCGCACCACCGTGGCCTCCACCAGAATCCACATGCCCAGTACATAGAGGGTGACCGCAAAGCGCCCCACCAGGCTCAGGGCGGTGTACTCGTAGCCGGCCACGATCAGCCCCGCAAGTACCAGGGGCACCAGCGCCAGCAACAGCCCCAGCACCAGACGGAACAGCTTGACACCGAAAAAGGGCGTATGAGCCAGGATCAGCCGCGCCAGGATCACACTCATGGCCAGCAGCCCCACCAGCAGTAGCCCCAGCGCCAGCGGACGCGACGCCAGCGGCAGCTCGGCCCCCCGCGCCAGCGCGGCAATGCCCAGCACCGGCACCAGCGACAGCCCCAGCCAGCGCAGCAGGGCGCGCAGCCGTGCCACGTAGCCCGCCGGCCAGTAGAAGTGCTGGGTGGCCACGCCATCGCGAACCAGCAGGCGCCGCGCCCAGGCGATCACTCCCCAGGCCAGCGCCAGCTGCCACAGCGCCTGCCCCAGGTTGACCGCTACTGCATCGCCCCCCACCGCCAGGACGGTGCCCGCCGCCGCCAGCGCCAGCGGCCCCGGTATCGCCAGCAGGGCGTTGAGCGCCACCGCCTGGGGGGTATGCCCCTGGCTGTCGCTCTTGAGCCGGCCGATCTGCTCGTGCAGCTCGCTCAGGCGGGCCTTGATGCGCCGTCGCAATCCTACCAGCAGCAGCGCCGCCAGCAGCGGGGGCAGCCCCGCCAGCCCGCGGGCATCGGGGGCCTCCCAGTGGGGCGGCAGGACATGACGCCACTCCCCTTCCTGCCACTCCAGCAGCAGGTTGGCCGGCAGATGCTGCAGCCAGGCCAGCCCCAGCGGGCGGCTGTTGGCCACCCAGAACAGCTGCTCGTCGATGGTGTGGCGCAGCTCGCGGGACGTCGCCATCAGCTGCTGCTGGTTAAGCTGCAGGTCGATGGCCGCGGTCAGCAGGCTGCCGTACGCCTGCTCCAGCTGATCGACCAGCTCGCGGCGGGACTGGTAGAGCCGCAGCAGCGAATCCACCAGCGCCGGGGTTACCTCGACGTCGGCCTCCTCCAGGCGCTGGGTGGCCAACCGCTCGCTCTGGCGCAGCTGGTCGCGCTGGCGACCCAGGTCGAACTGGCGCAGCCGCAGGTCGGCGATCTCCTCCTGCAGGTCGCGCCGTGGCGCCACCTGGGGCAGCGCCTGGCGCTGCTCGCGCAGGATGCGCGACAGCAGCATGCTGCCGCGTACCGCCTCGATCTGCTCGGTCAGACTACGCTCCAGCTGGCGCACATGGTCCAGCTGACGTCGCACCTCGATGCCCTCGCGCACCAGGCTATTGGTCCGGTCGGTGGAGCGCAGCAGCTCGAGACTGAGATCGCGGTTGATCTGCTGGGCACGCAGCACCACCGGATGCCCGGCGGCAATCAGCGGGTCGTCCACCGCAGCGTCGGCGATCGCCTGCTCGGAAGCCAGGCGGCGCTGGCGATCGATAACGCTCTGCAGCGTCGCCAGCTCGGCCTCCTGGGTGGCCACCTGGCGGTTGAGCAGCTCCTGACGCTGCTGGGCCAGCTCCCGCAGCCGGGTATTGGTGCTCAACTCCAGCTGATGAAAGCGCAGCTCCGCCTCGGCCAGGCGGTGCTCCGCACGACGACGAATCAGCCGAGGGTCATCGGCGGCCAGCGCCTGCGCCTCCACTTCCTCCTGAGCGCGACGCGCCTGCTCGACGCGCTGCATGGCCTCGGCAATGGCCTGCTGAGCGCGCTCCGGCAGGGTCTGCGCCCCCAGCAGCTGGGCGTTGACCTCGGCGAGCTGATCCTGCAGCTGCTGCAGTTCGAGAATCGCCTGCTGCTGACGCGCCTCCAGCTCGGCGATAGGCAGGTCGTTCAGATCGGTGGCGCTCAGCGCCAGCGCCTGCGCCTCCTCCTCGGCCAGCGCTCGCTCGAGGCGCAGCAGCTCATCCGGCGCATCGGCGACGCGCTGCTCAAGCACTGCCAGGCGCTCCTCGATACGCACCAGCTCACCCAGCGCCTCCTCGGCGGCCTGAAGTGCCTCCAGCTCTCGCTGCACGGCATCGCTGGCGCTCTCCTCGTCGCCGGGCTGCAGCGCCTGGATTCGCTGGGTCACGGCCTCGCGATCGAGCAGCGGAGGTGTGTCCGCCTGGACCAGGGGGGCCAGCAATAGCCAGCTCATCAGCAGGCCCAGGATGAAAGAAACCTTGGTGTGATTCACGCCATTCCTCGATCAAGGGAGCCGGTGCACGCGGCCTGATTTTCTGCCGCCGCAAGGCCTTTGGCAAACGGCGCCTGCAGCGGTTGACTTGCCGAGGCGTCGTGGTAGAAGTCAGGGTAGAATGCTCTTCTCACCGCTTCGCTTCGAGTCACGCCATGAATATCCGTTCCTTCCTGCTTGCCGGCGTCATCCTGGCGGGCGTGCCTGCCACTGGCGCCCTGGCCCAGAGCGATGATCAGCGGATGGATCAGCGCCAGGCCATCGAGTCCCGGATCGAGTCGCTGACCGGCGAAATCGAGCGGCTTCAGCACGAGCTGGAGTCGCTACCCGGGGATGAGCTCCCCCCCCTGGACCCAGAGGCCGAGCTGGTACGCGAGGAGATCGCCCAGCGTCGCCAGCTGGAGCGCGAGTCGACACGCAACCCGCTCGCCATTACCACCCATCGGCGTAACTACATCTTCCCAATCAGCTACAACGCCAAACCCAACAAGCCCGCCTTCGCCAACATCAGCAGCGAAAACGGCCCGCGCGACGTGGAGGTCAAGTTCCAGTTCAGCGCCAAGGTCAATCTGATCGAAGACCTGTTCGGCGACACCGGCGACCTTTACTTTGCCTTCACCCAGCGCAGCTGGTGGCAGGCCTATAACACCGATGCCTCGTCGCCGTTTCGCGAAACCAACTACGAGCCGGAAGTCTTCATCAATTTCGACAACGCCTGGCGCGCCTTCGGCTGGACCAACGTGCGCAACCGCGTGGCCCTCAACCACCTCTCCAACGGCCGCTCCGAGCCGCTCTCCCGTAGCTGGAACCGGGTCTATCTGGAAAGCATGTTCCAGCGCGGCGACTGGGGGGTCAGCATCGCGCCGCACTGGCGAATCCCCGAATCGAAGAACGAGGACGACAACCCCGATATCCACCGCTTCATGGGCTATGGGGACATCACCGTCGCGCGACGCATCAACGGTGACCAGGAAGCCAGCTGGATGGTGCGCGGCAACCCCAGTGCCGGCCATATGGGCACCCAGCTCGACTACTCCTGGGAGCTGTTCGGCAATATCCGCGCCCATGTCCAGTACTACTACGGCTACGGCGAGAGCATGATCGACTACGATCATCGCAGCAACCGCCTGAGCCTGGGCTTCAGCCTCAACCCGCTGTTCACCGGTGGCGTCCTCACCCGCTGAGCGAAGGTTCTTCGCAGACTGGCATGAACTGGCTCTGTGGGAGGGACGGTTCGACGCTTCGACTTCAGCTCCCGCTAAAGTACGAAGCACCTGAAAGCCGAAGCGGAGGCCCTACACCAAGCGGATTGAACTCACTTGCGCGGCTGCTATGCTGAGCCTGTCACTCAACGTCAGAGGAAGACAGCCATGGCATCGCGCACTCCCCACACCGATGAAACCACCCGGCAGCTGAAGGAAGACCTGCACCACCTCACCCAGACCATCGAAGAGCTGGTCAGCGCCACCGCCGACGACTCGCGCAGCAATATCAAGGAGCTGCGCGAGCGCGCCGAGCAGCGCCTCAGGGACACCCGCGACCGGCTCGAATCCCGCGGCGAACGCCTCTACGGCGAGGCCCGCGACTCCCTGACCCACCAGGCGGACGCCTGCGACCGCTATGTGCATGAGAACCCCTGGACCAGCGTCGGCCTCGGCGCAGCAGCGGGGATCGTGATCGGCATGCTGATCGGGCGTCGCTGATGACGTCCAGCCAGGGACCGGCACAGCGGGTATTCGGCGCCGGCAAGCGCCTGCTGGGCAGCCTGCTCGATGCCGGCGAGACGCGCCTGCGTCTCGCCGTGCTGGAACTGGAGGAGGAGCGGGCCCGGGTGGCCACCCTGCTGCTGGTCATCGGCCTGAGCCTGGTCATGATCCTGCTCGGCCTGGCGGTGCTGGCACTGCTGGTGGCCGTGCTGTTCTGGGACACCCACCGGGTGGCGGCCATTGCCATCAGTGCCGGGGTGCTGCTCAGCGGCGGCGTGCTGCTGGCCCTGCTGGCCCGTCGCATGGCCCACCGTCCTACCCTGCTCAAGAGCACCCTGACCCAGCTGGCCATCGACCGTGAACTGGTCGCTAAGCAGGAGGCAAGGGAGAGAGCCCGTGACGAATCGCACTCCTGAGCGACGGCACCGCGTCTCGCGGCGTCAGCGACGCGCCGAGCGCAAGGCCCTGCTGCTGACCGCCATCGAGCAGCAGCGCATCGACATCTACGTGGAGGCCAGCCGCTGGCGCGACGCCACCCGGCCGATCGACGAGGGCTGGCACACCCTGATGCGCTTCAAGGCGGTATTTCTCGGCGTGGGCGGCGTGCTGCTGCTCAAGAGCGCCCGTCACCCCGGCTCCCTGCTGCGAATCGCCAAACGCCTGACTGCCGGCGCCCTGATGCTCAAGCGCGCCAAGCGGCTGCTGGACGCCACGCGCTAGGTCTAGCTACCGAAACAAACCGCCGCCAACGCCCCTGTGGCAGCCCCTACAGCTGAGCCGTCGACCGGCGCTGCCTGGCCCGCGACTCGCCGGGCGCCCATTTCATCCAGGCTTCGCCGCGCTCCAGGCGCCGATGCAGAAACTGCCGGGTCTTGTGCTGGCCCTCGCTGCTGTCCCTGGCCCAGACCGCCAGGGTCGCCAGGAACAGACCGGTCAAGGCGATCTCCTCGAGCTGAGCGCGACGCGTTCCGTAGGGGGCCTCCAATTCGGCCGCCTCCCGCAGCCACTGCACGGTGCGCGACAGATCGAAAGCCATCGGCACCCAGGTGTGCAGGTGCGGCAGGTGCGCTTTGGTGCGCAGCATTTGCACGGTGACGCGGCGATGGGCGGCGAAGGCATCGAGCCACGCCAGCAGGCAGTGCTCGATTCGCGACCGGGGCGACCAGTCGTGGAAGGTCTCGGGCTTCTGGGCCAGCATGGCCCGCCAGCCGCGCTGGAACCAGGCATTGGCCACGGCGTCGAGGTCGCGAAACTCGGTCAGTACCGCCGACATTGGCAGCTCGAGCGCGCGCGCCACCTCGGTGAGACGCACCGCCTCCCAGCCCTGGGTCTCGGCCTGGCGAACCGCCTCCTCGACCACCCGCTCGGTAAAGGCGGTGGACTCGCTGGCGGACGCATCGTGCACGGCAATCATGCTCATGTCGCGACTCTCCCTTCGGGACGTGAATACCTATCAGCAGGATAGACCAAGGGAAAAGACGCGAGACGATGTCCGAAAAGGCGGCAAGCGACGGCCAGATCAGGCAAAAATCGGCGATAAGGCGGACCGGGCTCGCGCGCGAGTTTACGGGGTGTAAATGAGTACTTTGATCGGACTCGCGCACGAGCCGATTTTTAACGCCATATGGGCGAGCGCAGCCAGTTTTCGGGCATCGTCTAAAGGGCGTTGCCGCACGCCACCCCACTGGCCCACGCCCACTGGAAATTGTGCCCACCCAGCTCACCCGTCACATCCAGCACCTCGCCAATGAAGCGCAGCTGAGGCAGCGCCTCCACGGCGAAGGTCTTCGACGACACCGCCCGGGTATCCACCCCGCCCAGGGTCACCTCGGCGGTGCGCCAGCCCTCGGTGCCGGCTGGCTTGAGCCGCCAGGCCCCCAGCCGCTCGGCCCAGGCCTGCAGCCGGGCGTTGCCACACTCGGCCAGCACGGGGTCGTCGTCGTACCACTCCACCAGCGCCTGGGCGAGCCGCCTGGGCAGCGGCTCGCCCAGCCAGGTGGAGAGCCGGCGCTTGGGGGTGTCACGGCGCGCCTGGGAAAGCGCCGCGAAGGCGTCCACGCCCGGCAGCAGGTCGATCTCCAGCTCGTCGCCGGGCTGCCAGTAGCTGGAGATCTGCAGCATGGCAGGCCCGGAGAGGCCGCGATGGGTAAACAGCAGCGGCTCCCGGTAGTGGCCCAGGGCTTCGCCGTCACGGCGCACGCGCACCGCCACCTCGCAGGACACCCCGGCCAGGGCCTCGGCCCGCGCCTTCCAGCCGGAGGTCAGGGTAAAGGGCACCAGCGCCGGCCGCGTCGGGGTCACGGACAGGCCGAACTGGCGGGCGATGTCGTAACCCAGGCCCGTAGCGCCCATGGTGGGAATGGAGAGCCCGCCGGTGGCCACCACTACCGCCCCGGCCTCGATGCGCCCCCGAGAGGTGGCAAGGCACATCCCCTCCCCCAGCCGCTCGACGCGCTCCACCGAGGTCTTCAGGGAGAGCGCCACGCCGGCCCACTCGCACTCGGTGAGCAGCAGCCCGACGATCTGCTTCGCGGAATCGGCGCAGAACAGCTGCCCCGGCGTCTTCTCCACGTAGTCGACCCCGTGGCGCTCCACCAGCTCGACGAAGTGCTCGGGGCGGTAGCGCTTGAGCGCCGAGATGCAGAAGTGCGGGTTGTCGGAGAAGAAGTTGGCCGGCGTGGAGGCCAGGTGGGTGAAGTTGCAGCGCCCGCCGCCGGACATCAGGATCTTCCTGCCGGCCCGGTTGGCGTGATCCACCACCAGCACCCGCCGACCGGCGTAGCCGGCGGTCAGCGCACACATCAGCCCCGCCGCCCCGGCGCCGATCACCACTACGTCATAGGTCATGCCTCGTTCTTCCCGCCGCGCCCAGAGTCAGGGCGCGCATTCTAGCAGACTCCCGCTGGGCATCGGCAGGGCCCTTGCCAACAGTCTCGTTGAGCTCCCGCGCTTGCAAGATCCGCTTAACTGGTTAACACTGCTTCATGAGTACAAAAAATTACATTCCAGCCTTTCTCATGGCCTTGTACCCATAACCGGAGCGACTATAAATACTTATAAAAACCATCCAAAAAATGAAAAAGCCAACCGATACTAGGAGCCAATATCTCATTCTAAAGGCTTAATCGCCTTACAGCCCTTTCTTTAGCAGTCACACAGACCCGCCATGACGCAACGCGCTCGACAATCGATAAGCAACTGATAAACCAAAAAAACACAGCAATACCCAATAAAAAATAACCACTAATTAAGAAAACAAAGATAGACAACAAGCTGGCAATGGGAACAAGGGAGGGCATCATGAAGGCCCACGACTACGTACTGATTGTGGTAAGAAACCTTCAGGAACCGCTGGATGATGATTACCATCATGCCTTGAGACAGCAGGGATACCGCCTCGAAACGGTTCTGCCCGGCCAGGACCCCCTTCCCATCCTGAAAACCAGGCCACCGATCGCCGCCTGCTTCCAATTCGACTACCCCGACTTCGAGGGCCTCGCCAGCCTGCGCGAGGCCAAGCAGGCCACACCCTCCGTGCCGCTGCTGATGATCACCCAGGCCCACTCGGAACACCTGGCGGTATGGGCCTTTCGCGCCCGGGTGTGGGACTACTTCGTACAACCCTTCGATATTGCACGCTTTCTCGAGGTCATGGCCAAGCTCTACAGCGTGCGCCTGCCGGAAAAGGCCAGCCGAGCCAGTCCGGCATTGCCAACGACCAAGGCGCCGCTGGCAAGAGAGCTGGTGGAAATTCAGAACAGCATTCCCCACGAGGCCCGGCTGCACTGCTCGACGGCCGGCGACGACCAGAGCCGCCTGCAGCGCGCCCTCTCCTTTATCGATCAGAACCTGCACCGCAAGATCGCCCAGGCGGAGATCGCCTCGCTCTGCGAGCTCAGCGCCTTCCAGTTCAGCCGCTTCTTCAAGCGACTGACCGGCGTCACCTTCCAGGAGTACCTGCTGCATCGGCGCATCGGCGAGGCGATGCGGCTGCTGGCCAACCCCAAGGTCTCCATCACCGATGTCTGCTTCACGGTAGGCTTTCGCGACCTCTCCTACTTTACCCGCACCTTCCAGCGCTACGTTGGCAAGCCGCCTTCGCGCTACCGGCTGGAGATGACCCAGTCGACCTCGCCATCACCGCAGCCGCTGCCCAACGCAACGCTGACCGACGCAGGCCATATCGCCCTCTTGCCCGCCCTCCATAAGCAGGAAACTCCATACTGACCTGGAAGAAGACGTCTGCCACCGCATAACCCGCAACCGAAAGCGCCGGCGGGGGATAAACTCCCCGCCGGCGCTTTTCCTACGGTTTTTCGTTATGTCCCGCCATCAAGACTCACTAATCCACCAGCACCGGTATTCGCGCCAGGATGCCGAAGTTCTCGCCGCCGGTCTGGCCCTTGGGTTCGTGGTAGCTGCAGCTCGGAAGGAAGTAAATGGTCTTCTGCCGCCAGCCGTTATCCTGTGGGCTGGAACTCCAATAGGCCATGTCACCATTGGGTTTTTGCAGGTTGAAGGTATCAACAAAGCTGTCCCAGCGCACCGATCCACTGGCGCTATCATTGGTCCAGGTTCCGGGCGATAACCCTTCGCTATCCTCCGGGGGCAGTGCCATCTGCTGCGGCGCCCGCATGTCGATCTGGTTGGCCTGATCGATGATCCAGACAATGTTGACGGTCACCGCACCGACTACCCGGTTGCTGGGAGCCACACCGTCCAAGCAATCAATCACTGGAAGGGTCAGCGTCCAGATGGTTTCCTTGTTGGTTTCCTCTACCCAGCAGTCGTAGAGATCGCTGAAAGCCGACTGCACCTGACCGTTGTTGGTGGCAATATCCTCACCGAAGCGAATCTCGTTGGGATTGCCATCGCCACAGACCAGATTGCGGATTTCATTGGCATTGGTTGCACCGCTCTGGTCATGTTCGAAGTTTGTCCAGCCGCCGGTCTGGTCACCTTCCGGGATAAAGCGACCAACGCTGCAGGAGTACTCGCCGTCTGACAGCAGGGCCTCCTGACACAGCGCAATCGGCTGATCCACATCCTCGGGACGAAGCGTGCCGGCAAAGCCGATATAGGCCACCGAGCGGGCGCTGACATCATAGCCGTTGAAGCCGAATATCCGCCCGAAGAAGGCCTCCACCTGGGTCTGCTGGCGGGCCGTGACCACCTCCACCGCGTTGATGAAGGGATTCAAGGGATCGTACTGGTCCAGCTCCTCGGTGGACCGCTCGAAAAGGTCGACCGGGGCTAGGGAGTCGTTGGGCATAAAGGTGCGGGTGGCGAAGCTCCAGTGGCCGCGCAGGGCGCTGATCACCTCCGACGGGGTGTTCTGGCTGTTGTTGGCCTGGGCTGCGTCGGTGGCGATCTGGTTGGCGCCGGGATTGACCGAGCTGCCGTCCTGGGTATAGAGCATCCTGGCCCCCGCCAGGGAACCGGCATCGGCGGCATTATGCAGCTCGTTGCGAGCCACGAAGAGGTTGCCGACGTCAATTGACAGGGCGGTAAAGCCCACCAGGACAAAAAGAGATACTGTCACCAGTACAACCGACACGCCACGCTGCCGATGCGCTGCACCGACGCGAGGGTGGGTTGGGTTATCACGATGCATGTTCATGGCTATTCCGCCCTCATGGTGGTTACCGCGGAAATCTCGATAAGACCTCCCAGCGTGCCGACAAAGCCCGGCAGCAGCAGGAACCGGTAGGGGTAGTCCACGGTGACCACCAGGCTGTCACCCGCCTGAATGGGGTTGCCGTTGGGCCGCTCTATGCTGATTGTCATATCGGCCGGGCCACCCAGCGAGATCAGATACTGCTCGGCATAGCCGCGAACCGCCTCCTCGATGGCAGCATCCTCGGCAGCGGTATCCCTGGGATCAGGCCGAAAAAGAATGCCAGTTCTCGCCCCCTCCCGGCTGGCGTTGGTCAACACCGCCTTGTCATAGAGGGCGACGCTGAACTCGATGATGCCGAAGAGGATGGTAAAGAGCAGTACCGCCGAGATGGCAAATTCCACCACCTCTGCCCCTTTCTGCTTGTGTAGCGAGCGTCCCGTTTTCATGGCCACTCTCCCCGTGATGAACACTAGTTGGCGGCCTGCCTGCCATTGCGCCGCAGCAGGCTGTCGAGATTGCGGGCATTCTCGCTGGCGGTGACGTAATAGGCCGGCGAGAGCCGCATGGCCTCTTCGAAGAAGCCCATGGCGTCCTGATAGCGGCCCTCGAGCATCGAGATATAGCCGATATCGTTGTAGGCCTTGGCGCGGTCGCCGTTGCGGGACACCGCCTCGATGGCGGTCTCATGGTCGCCCTCCCGGGCGTAGACCAGCCCCAGGTTGCGCCAGGCCAGCTCGTAGTTGGGGTTGGCGCTCACTGCACGGCGCAGCGACTGTCGGGCCCCGGGCCAGTCACCGGCCAGGTAGCGGGAGTAGCCCAGGTTGTTGAGCACCAGCGGGGTGTTGGGGCCGGCCTCCAGGGCCTTGGCATAGTGGCTTTCGGCCATGCCGTGCTCGCCACGCATGTCGGCGATCACCCCCAGGGCGTTGTGGGCCTGCCAGGGAGCGCCACGGCGGCTGGCGATGGGGCTCAGGTAGCGCTCGGCGGCGTCGAAGTCGCGCTGCTGCAGCAGCACGATGCCCAGCGCCGTACCGGCACCCACATGGTTGGCGTCGATCTCCAGCGCCCAGCGGTAGGCCTTCTGGGCCAGCTCGTGGTTGCCGCGGCCGTGGTGGATGATGCCGACCCGATAGAGCGGCTCGGCCTGGGGGCGGCTCTCCATGCGCAGGCCACGCAGGTACTCGAACAGCGCCCGGTCGGTATCGCGGGCGCGCAGCGCCGCCTCGCCGTTGCGATAGGCCTCCTCCGGCGAGGCCACCGGAAAGGCGGTGCCGTAGGCCACCGAGGAGCCGCCGTCCCCCAGCGGGCCGTAGAGGTCCGAGTTCATTCCTCCTGACGATGGTTGATTGGTGGATGCACACCCGCTGAGCCCCAGGGTCAGCAGCAGCGCCACACAGCCCAATGTGTTCTTTCCAGTCATCATGACGACAGCTCCTTCGCTTCGTGGTCAGTCAAGCCAGTGGCCGACCCTTGATCACAGCCCCTGACGGGAAAACGCAGCAATCACGCCCAGAATCGGCGGCCCCAGTGTTACCAGCAGAAAGCTCGGCAAGATGCAGAAAATCAGCGGAAACAGCATCTTGGTGCTGACCTTGGCGGCCTTCTCCTCGGCCTGCTGTACACGCTTGTCACGCAGCTCCACGGCAAAGAGCCGAAGCGTCATGGCGATGCTGGTACCGAACCGCATGCTCTGCAGCAGGGTGGTGACCAGCCCGCGGATATCGTCCACCCCGGTGCGCTCCTCCAGGTCGCGCAGCGCCGTCTTGTTGTCCATGCCGGCCCGGGTCTGCAAGCTGTAGAGATGCAGTTCATCGGCCAGCTCCGGATGGCTGATCTCAAGATCACGAGACACCCGCTGGATCGCCGCCCCCAGCCCCAGGCCCGCCTCGCTGCACACCACCAGCAGGTCCAGGGCATCGGGCAGCCCGCGGCTCAGCGCCTGGGTGCGCCGCTTGATGGCCCGCTCAAGCCAGAATCTCGGCAGCAGGTAGCCAATCACCGCCAGCATGGCAATCAGCAAGGCCCCGATATTCAGCGGAATCCGCAGGAAGGGCAGCACCATCAGCATCAGCAGGGGCGGAACGGCCGTGAGCAGCAGGCGCACCCCGAAGAAGAGATTCACCGCCCCCGGCGAGCGCTTGCCGGCGCGGCGCATCTCCCGGGCGATACGGCTTCTGGCCTCCTCTTCGCTTGGCACCAGCCGCTCGCCCATGGGTCCCAGCCACTCCCTGAATCCCGATTCGGAACCCGCGGTGCCGTCAACACCGCTCGCTTCAAGGCGGCGCAGGCGGCGGCGCAGCGGATCGGAGGCGCCCATCACGATCATTGACAGGGCGAGCAGGAGGGTAAAGATCGCCAGTCCCAGCAGGGCGGCAAAGCCCAGCTGCGCCGCCGCTGGGTCATTGACCAGCTCGTTCAGGGGCTGCAACCAGGCCAGAATAGTGTCCATCTCACGCTCTCCTTACACTTCGATGCGCACGATCCTGCGCAGCCACAGGATCCCGATAACGATCATCACGAAGGCCACCACCACCAGCTGTCGGCCAATGGGGTCCTCGGTCAGCATCGGGATGAAATCCGGGTTGATCAGCATCAGTATGCCCCCCAAGGCAAAGGGCAGCAGCGAGAGGATCCAGGCGGCCATGCGCCCCTCCGCCGAGAGGGTGCGCACCCTGCGCTGGAAGCGGAAGCGGTCGCGCACCACCGCCGCCAGATTGTCGAGCAGCTCGGCCAGGTTGCCGCCGGTCTCCTTCTGGATCAGCACCGAGGTGACGAAGATCATCACCGTGACGCTCTGCACTCGGCGCAGCAGGCCCAGCAAGGCGCCGCGCACGTCGCCGCCGTAGTTGATCTCCATGAAGGCGATGCGAAACTCGCCGGCGATGGGCTCGGCCATCTCCTCGGCCACCAGGTGCATGGCATCGCTGAAGGGATGGCCAGCCCGAAGGGCCCGCGCCATGATGATCAGCGCATCCGGGAGCTGCTCCTCGAAGCGGGCCAGGCGCCGCTTGCGAGCCCGCATCAGGCGCACGAACGGGAACGCCGCCACGCCAGCGCCGAGCAACAGGCCCAGCGTGGGCTGGGGCAGCAGCAGGTAGCCCGCCACCCCGCTGATTCCTCCCAGGCAGACTGAGTAGAGCACCACCCGATAGGCGGGCGTTTCCTGACCGGCTTGCTCGATGAGCTGATGCACACGCGCCATGCCCGGCAGCTTTTCCAACGCCCGCTCCAGCGGTGAAAGCTTGCGCAGGTACCTGCTCTGAATCAGCGATCCACTGCCCTGTTGCCCCTCGTTTGAGATCGCCCGAAGCCGCTTCTTGAGCCGTTTCTGGGCCTTTCGATTCTCGCCGAAGGCGGGCACCAGGAAGCTCTGCATCAGCAGGAAAACGGCAATGGCGATCATGCCAACGACGATTACCTCGTCGGAGAGCTGGATGTTCAGGCTGCTCAGTTCCATGGCCGCTGCGCCCCCACGCCCTGGAAGATCTCCAGGCCCGGGTCGAGCCCGCGGCGCTTGAGATAGTCGTGGAAGCCGGGCACCACCCCGGTGGCCACGTAGCGACCCAGCACCCGCCCGTCGCTGTCCATGCCCTCCCGCTCGAAGCGGAAGATCTCCGACATGGTGATGATCTCGCCCTCCTGGCCGTTGACCTCCTGCACGCTGACCAGGCGGCGCACGCCGTCCTCCTGGCGTTCGATCTGCACCACCAGGTCGATGGCGGAGGCGATCTGCGAGCGCAACGCCTGGGGCGGCAGCTGGTAGCCGCTCATGGCCACCATGTTCTCGATGCGGGTCAGGGCGTCGCGGGGGGTATTCGCGTGGATGGTGGTCAGCGAGCCGTCGTGGCCGGTGTTCATGGCCTGCAGCATGTCGAAGGCCTCGCCGCCGCGCACCTCGCCCACCACGATACGGTCGGGGCGCATCCGCAGGCTGTTGCGCACCAGATCGCGCTGGCTCACCTCCCCCTTGCCCTCGATATTGGGCGGGCGGGTCTCCAGGCGCCCCACGTGGGGCTGCTGGAGCTGCAGCTCCGCCGAGTCCTCGATGGTGACGATGCGCTCATTGTGGGGGATGAACCCCGAGAGCACGTTGAGCAGGGTGGTCTTGCCGGCGCCGGTGCCGCCGGAGACCAGCACGTTGAGCCGGCCCTTCACCACCTTTTCCAGCAGCCGGGCGATCTCCGGCGAGATGCTGCCGTACTCCACCAGGCTGTCGACGCCGAGCCGCTCCACCGCGAAGCGGCGGATCGACAGCATGGGGCCGTCGATGGCCAGCGGCGGAATCACCGCGTTGACCCGCGAGCCATCCTTGAGGCGCGCGTCCACCATGGGCGAGGACTCGTCGATGCGCCGCCCCACGCTGGAGACGATGCGGTCGATGATGGTCATCAGGTGGGCGTCGCTGTCGAAGCGCAGCAGGGTCTGCTCCAGCTTGCCGCGGCGCTCCACGTAGATAGGATTGGTGGCGTTGACCAGGATGTCCGACACCGTCTTGTCGGCCAGCAGGGTCTCCAGGGGGCCGAGCCCCAGCACCTCGTCCTGGAGCTCGGTGACGATGCGCTGGCGCATGGCGGCGTTGAAGGGCAGGGTCTCCTTGCTCATCAGCGCCTCGCACACCTGCTGCACCTGCAGCCGCGCCTCGCGCTCGTCCAGGGTGCTGAGCAGGGTCAGGTCCATCACCTTCACCAGCTGGCGGAACAGCCGCTGCTTGTACTCCTGCTCCGCCTGGGAGAGCTGGCCGGCCCCGCGTGCCGCCCAGGCCGAGCGCGCCTCTCCCTCTGCTCCGAGTGCCATCCGATCGCGTAGGCTCATGGTCGTCTCCTGATGAATAATCCATAGTGGCGCCAGCTTTGCAGCAATCTTATTGTGGGAGGCCGACTCTGCCGGCGGTTCGACGCTTCGACGAAGGCGCCGCAGGCACCCCATGTGTAGCGCTACGCGCTACTTCGCGAGCTAAAGCTCCCACCCACCCACCGTTTACCCCTTGCTCAGTGCCTGCCGGGCAGGGCCCAGCCCAGCAGCGAGCGTTTCCTGGCCCGGCCCGGCCCGGCGGCAGGCGCCTCCAGCGCTTCGCCCAGCGCCTCGATCTGGCGGGTCAGCGGCGCCTTGGGGGCGATCTCGTGCAGCGGGCTGCCCACGTTGATGCTGTGGCAGGCGCGCTTGAAGTCGTTGGGCAGGGTATGGAGCGCCAGGCCCGGCAGGGCATCGCCGATGGCCTCCAGGTCCACATCGCTGCGCCTGTCATGGCGGTTGACCACCACCGCGATGCGCGAGGCCAGCATGCCCAGCTCGTGCACCAGGATGTCGCGCAGGCGCTGGGCGTCGTGGAGGTGGGCCACGCTCTGCTGCATCACCACCAGCACCTTGTCGGCACGCTCCAGCACGGTGGCGGTGGCGCCGTTGATCCATCGCGGCAGGTCCACCACCACCTCCTCGTGGCTCTGGCAGAGCACCGCGAGCAGCTGCTCCACCCGGGTCTCCGGCACGTCGCCGAGGCCCAGCCGGTCCTCCGGCGACGAGGCCAGCAGCGCCAGCCCGCTGGCGTGGCGCTGCAGGTAGGCCTCCAGCGCCAGGGCATCCAGGCTGTCGGCGGACTCCAGCGCCCGCACCAGGCCGTGGTCGGGGGTCACGTTGAAGTAGAGCGGCAGGGAACCGAACTGCACGTCCAGGTCCACCAGCACGGTGTCGCGGCCCTGGCGCGCCAGGCCGTCGGCCAGGTTGGCGGCCACCAGGCTGGCGCCGGAGCCGCCCTTGGCGTTGATCACCGCGGTCAGCCGGGCCGCTCGGGCCGGGTCCTGGCGCCGGTCCCGGGCCAGCTCGCGCAGGAAGTGGAAGATCTCGGCGTCGTCGATTGGCGGCGAGAAGAAGTCCCGGGCCCCGGCGCGCATGGCCAGGCGGATCAGCTCCACGTTGCCCCGGGGGCCCACCACCAGCAGCGGCGGGCGCTCGGCGGCGGGCTTCTCGCACAGCGCCATCAGCTCCGCCTCCCAGTGCTCGCCCACCAGCAGCACCAGGGCATCGGGCAGCGGCACGGCGCCCTGGAGCGGGTCGACGTTGCCGTTGACCATCAGCCGGGTGCTGACCTGGATATCGCCCTGGCTCAGCAGCAGCGACTCCAGGGCCTCCAGTTCGCCCCGCTCGCGCCCCGCCAGCAGTATCTCGAGCCCTTTACGCATTGCGTCACCTGCTTGTCATCGTGTTCCTGTCGAAATGGCTCCGTCGCTGGGCGCCTGCCCAACCCGGTTTCAGGGCAGCGAGCTGGGCGCCTGGCCGCCGCCCGGGGCCAGCCGATAGTGGCGCATGGCCTCCGCCGCCTTGGCACCGTGCAGCGGCGGCACCTCGTCGCCAGGCTCCCAGGTCTGCAGCGCCTTGGTATGGCGCACGCTGTCGCCGTAGGGGGGCAGGTCGGCCCCCGGCCGGGGGGCCATGCAGCCGGCCAGCGCCAGGCTGGCGACCAGGGCCACGAGCCGGGTCCAGGCGAGCCGCCCAGGCCAGCAGCGGGCAGTGGAAGATCGATGTTGGCGTGAAGGAAACATGGGGCGCTCTCCCTGATGAGTGGAATCCACCTGGCCGGCCGTCACAGGTCATGCCCGAAGCGGCCTTCGGTACCGCCGTCGGGGCGGCTGGACATCAGCTCCAGGTCGAAGCTGCTGGGGCGCGGGTTGCGCGACCGCGGATTGCCGCCGCTGCCCTCCACCGGCTGGAAGCTGCCCAGCAGGTAGAACTCCAGGTCGCTGGGCGGCACGAAGGAGCCGGTGGGCAGGCGCACCTGCTCCTGGGCGAAGGAGCGGGCCAGCCGCGGCGTGACGAAGATCACCAGCTCCGTCTGCTCCTTGACGAACTCCTGGCTGCGGAACAGCGCCCCCAGCACCGGCAGCTCGCCCAGCCCCGGCATCTTGGCCACGTTCTCGCGCAGGTTCTCGTTGAGCATGCCGGCGATGGCGATGGTCTGGCCGTTGGCCAGCTCCACCGTGGAGCTGGCGCTGCGCTTGGCCAGCGCCGGGATGAAGAACTGGGCGCTCACCCCGCTGCCCACTCCCACCTGCAGGCTGTTGACCGGCACCAGGTCGGAGACCGAGACGTCCACCTTGAGATTGATGGTGCCGGAGTCGAGCACCGTGGGGATGAAGCCCAGCCCCACGCCGAACTCCTTGTGCTCGATGGCCACCTGGCCGTTGCCCTGGGGCACGGGAATGGGGAACTCGCCGCCGGCCAGGAACTGGGCCGGCTGGCCGGTGAGGGTGGTGAGGTTGGGCTCGGCGAGAATCTTGGCCACCCCCTCGCGGCTGGCGGCGTCCAGCACCAGGTTGAGCAGGTAGTCGCCGCGCTGGTAGCTGGCGAAGATGCCGGTGTCGGCGATGGTGGCGGTGGCCGGGGCGAACTCGGTCACCACCGGGCCGATGGGGGTGCCGCCGCCGAAGACGGGCAGCCGGCCTCCCAGGCCATCCACCCCCTCGAAGACGGCGTCGGGGAAGCTGGCCCCGCCGCTGACCGCCCCCACCCGCAGCGCCGAGGAGCCCACGTTGAAGACGTTGAAGTTGGCCTCCAGGCGCTTGACCAGCGAGCGGGAGACCTCGGCCACCTTGACGTCCAGCATCACCTGCTGGGCGCCCCCCACCTGCATCAGGTTGAGCACCGCGCCCTCGCCGCCGGCGAAGCGGTTGGCCAGGCGCAGGGCGGTCTCCAGCCGCTCGGCGCTGGAGACCTCGCCGCTGAGCACGATGCCGTCCTGGGCCGAACGCACCTGGACGTTCTCGCCGGGCAGCAGCTGGTGCAGGCTGCTCTTGAGGGTTTCCAGGTCGTGGGTGACGGTGACGTTGAGCGCCCCCTCCACCTGCTCGTTGCGGTCCCACAGCACCACGTTGGTGGTGCCGGTGGACCTGCCCAGCACATAGAGCTGGCGCGAGCCCATCACCACGATATCGGCGATCTCGGGGTTGCCCACCGAGACCACCCGCACCGGGCGGGGGAACTCCAGCACCTGGCCCTTGTTGATGGCCACCGCCACCGAGACCGCACGCCCCTCCATGGGCATGGAGACGTTGCGCACGCTGCCCCGCTCCTGGGCGGCCAGCTGGGCCGCCCAGAAGAGGGCCAGCAGCGTCACCAGCGCCAGGGCCAGCCACTTGATGGCGTCGCGCGGTCCCCTGGAGTTGTCCTGGATATACATGACGTTTCTCCCCTGCCTTTATGAATGGAGCTTTATCGTTGCGGGAGGCCGGTTCCGCAGACGCTTCGACGAAGGCGCCTGGTTTGGTAGCGCTGCGCGCTACTTCGCGAGCTGAAGCTCCCTCCCACCTATCTCCAGGAGGTGGCCGCCTTGGTAGCGCTGCGCGCTACTTCGCGCGATAAATCGCCCTCCCACCAATCGCTCTTCATCGCTTCAGTTGCGCACGTTGACGGTGCTGACCTGGGTGCCGCGAATGACGTTGACCTGGTGCTGAACCGGGGCGGCGCGCCGGGGAGCCGGCGCGGGCTCCGCGCGGGGCTGAAGCTCCGGCAGGTTGAGCACCGAGCGCTGGGCGGTCATCAGGTCGTTGTCCTCGTCCTTTTCCAGGGGGTTGCGCAGGGTGAGCTGCACCCTGCCCTCCTGGGTGGCCTTGACCAGGGTCTCGGCCTCCTGGGTCGTCACCTCCAGGGTGACGGCGCGCACGATCACCGGGCTGTCGCGCTCCTGGCCGGCGATCTGGTCCACCGCCAGCACCTTGAGGTTGCGCAGCACGGTGCGGGACTCCACATCATCACGACTGCTGTTGCTGCGCCGGGAGGAGATCACGTCGACCCGGTTGCCCGGCAGCAGGAAGCCCGCCACGCCCACCACGTCGTCGACCCGCACGCTCATGGCGCGCTTGCCGGGGTCGAGCAGCGCGGCCAGGGCGCTGCCGCCCAGGTGCTCGGAGACTCGCCCTTCCAGCACCACCTCGCCGGGGTAGATCACCTGGTTGCTGACCCGCCCCACCACGCTCTCCACGTCGTTGAAGCTGTTGGGTGGCACCACCTCCCGGGGCATGTTCACCACCTTGAGGTCCGAAGCCTGGACGGTGGTGCCGAAGGGCACCTGCAGCGCCGCCACCACCACCTGGCTGGCATCGGCCAGGGCGTCTTTCTCGCCGCCCTGCTCCTGCATCCAGTTCATGGCCACCAGGGCGGCGCCCAGGGCCATCATCAGCGAGATCGCGAACATCGCGACTATGCCTTTGCGTTTCATGATGCGTTCCTCCCGTTCACGGCTTGCCCCTCCCGCCCGCTGGCGGAGAAGTCGCCGAAGTAGGTGTGCCAGGCCCAGCTCAGGGTCTCGCGGTCAGGGGCGCGCTGGCCCCGGTAGCAGAGCTGGTCCTGGGCCAGGCTGAGCAGGTCCCGGGGGTGACAGGCCAGCAGCGGCACCTGGAAGCGGGCGTGCAACTCGTCGATGACGAAGTCGACCAGCGCCTCGTCGAAGGGCAGGTTGAGCATCTGGCACTGCTGGTTCCAGATGGCCCGGTAGGCCACAGGCGAAAGCGGGGCGAAGCGAATCTTGTAGCCGATGCGGCGCAGGAAGGCGGCATCGGCCAGGGTGAGCGGGTCCAGGTTGGTGGAGAACACCAGGGCCACGTCGAAGGGCACGCTGAAGTGATAGCCGTTGGCCAGCGCCAGGAAGTCACGGCGCTCCTCCAGGGGCACGATCCAGCGGTTGAACAGCTCCGTGGGAGTCATGCGCTGGCGGCCCAGGTCGTCGATCACCAGCATGCCGTTGTTGGCCAGCAGCTGGATAGGCGCCTGGTGGATATGGGTGGCGGGGTCGTACTGGATCTCCAGGCGCTCCATGGTGAGCTCGCCGCCGGTGACCACGCAGGGTCGCCGGCAGCGCACGTAGCGCGGGTCGTGGCCCTGGCCCAGGAAGAGCCGGGAGGAGGCACCGGCCTCGACCGGAGCCTCCAGGGAGTGGTGCACGGCGGGGTCGAAGCAGCGCACCGCCTTGCCCCCCACCAGGATGGCGTGGGGGATCAGCACCTCGCCCTCCAGCAGCCGCACCAGGCGCCGGGCGATATAGCTCTTGCCGGTGCCCGCCTCGCCGTGGATAAACATGGCCCGGCCGGAGTGCAGCCCGGGGCCCAGCTGGTCGAGCAGGCCCGGGTCGATCACCGTATCGGCGAAGGCCGCCACGACACGCTCGCGGCGCACCGCCACATCACTGAGCGCCTGGGCGCGAACGCGCTCGCAGTAGTCCTCCAGGCTGACCGGGGCGATGCCGCTGTAGCCGTCGCGGCCCAGCGCCTCCAGCGCCGAGGCGCGGCCGCGGTCGGTGAGCCCGAAGCGCAGCGCCCCGCTGCCCCCCTGGCCGCGCACCTCCACCCGGCCCTCCTCCCGCAGGAAGCGGCACACCTCCTCCACCACGCTGCCGGCCAGCCCACTCTCGCGGCTGAGCTGGTGCAGGTCCAGCACCCCCTGCTCGAAGAGCTGCTTGACCAGCAGGTCCCCCAGGTAGAGCGCCGAGAGCCCGGTCTCCGCCACCGTGCCGGGGCGCGGAGCGGCCAGGGCCGCCTCCCGGGGACCGGGGCTATCCGGCTGTAACTCGGCGACATCGACGCTCATGGCCCACCTCTTTTTCAAGAAATACTTGGTTACAAAACTCAGTCAAACACCCGAAAAACCTGGCAATATCCGCTGGCAACTTCCCAGCCTCTCTTCCCTCGCACCTCGCACCTCGCCCCTCTCACCTCGTCCCTCTCACCTCATCCCTCTCACCTCATCCCTCTCACCTCATCCCTCGAACCTCTCACCTCTTCCCTCGCCCCTCGCACCTCGCACCTCGCACCTCGTCCCTCACACACCTCGCCCCTCTCACCTCTTCCCTCGCCCCTCGCACCTCGTCCCTCACACACCTCGCCCCTCTCACCTCTTTTCTCGTCCCTCGTCCCTCAAACCTCGCCCCTGTCACAGCCACTGCCAAACCATCCACCCCGTCGTACCAATCGCAATCGACACCGCAAAGGGAAATTTCCTCCCCATCACCTCGCCCTTTTCCGGTTTGATATAGATCGGTCTACCGGTCACCGCCAGGGTCTTTGCCATCAACCCATAGCGCGTCATTGGCGACGCTGACTGGCGAAAGAGCACCGCAAAACCGATATAGCCGACGGCGATCACTGCCCCCGCCAGGATGCTGGCCAATGCGGCCTGAAAAGCCCCAAGCGGACCCAGAAAGGTACCGATAGCTGCCATCAGCTTGGCATCCCCCGCGCCGGTAAAGCCCATCAGATAGCCCGGCATAAAGACCACCATCCCGACCAGCAACCCGGTGATGGCGGCCAGGACACCGCTTGAGCCTGCCAGCACTCCCTGCAGCAGCAGCCCGATAACGGCCCCGGCCAGAACAAGAGGGTTGGGAATGCGTCGCCTGTGGAGATCCACAATGGAAGCAACTAACATCAGCGCCACCAGCAAAACCCCGACAATCAGAAACGACCCCATCAAGTCTTATCCTCATATAAATAAATCGATGGAAGAATAAGGCGCTACACAAAAGCACCCTATTCTTCCACAATAGGCTACGGAGTTATTTCAGTTGCTGCAGCACCAAGCTGAGCTGCAATCTGAGTGAAGACATCTGAAATCTCATCGCCAAGCATTGCATATCCCGCAACGAATGCAGCCACCATCAGTGCTGCAACCAGTACCCACTCCACCGTCTCAGCACCCTCCTCATCCTTCCAGAATTTTTCGACCCCTTGCATCAGCTTGTTCATGACCGTTCTCCCATGGATAGCGTCATCAAAACTGCGTTGCGTTGTTTCGGAGCGCCGGCCTTTCCGGTCGCTCACGGGTCTGATCATCGCCGTTACAAAGCGGTTACGCTTGGAGAATCTTGCAGGGGAGTAGGAGTATCTTGCAGCTCGGCTGGGGCGAGCTGGCGGGCGGGGCACCCTGAAGGAAAAGCGGCGGCGGGCAGGGTCAAGGGGCGTATAGCCCGAGAGCGAGCCAGTTTCCGGGATGGCGGGCGGCACCTTTTGCCTGGTACAGTGTCTGTACAAGAATTATCGGCCTGCAAGCCGCCTGACGTTTTTTGGACCATCGCAGACTGGCGTTGGCGTGAACTGGGTGGGAGGGAGCTTCAGCTCGCGAAGTAGCGCGCAGCGCTACCCATGGGGCGCCTGCGGCGCCTTCGTTGAAGCGTCGAACCGCCGGCAGAGCCGGCCTCCCACCATAAAACTTGCCAAACTTGTTCACGCCAAAGTGCGGAGAACCCGTTTTTGTGGGGGCCGTCCACTGGATTCTGGTTGCCGTCCGGCCGCTTAACGAATTTTGTCGCATTGTTCGGCGTCCAAGAGGTCATCTGCTGTGTGACAATGATCTTGCCCAGTGCCAACCACCCGATCGAGCCGTCCCATGTATCGATTCTCGCTACCCTTTTCCCTGCTGCTGGCCCTGCTGCTGCTCACGGCGACTGCCGCCGCGGCGGAGCCGCGCACCCCGGTGATCGCCTCCCGGGTGGCCGTCGAGCCCTGGTCCGACCCGCTGGAGGCGCTGGGCACCCTGCGCGCCGACGAGAGCGTGACGCTCTCCGCCACGGTGACCGAGACCGTGGCGGAGCTGAACTTCCGCGACGGCGACGTGGTGGAGGCCGGCGAGCTGCTGGTACGCCTGGCCGACGACGAGCAGCAGGCCAACCTGCGCGCCGCCCAGGCGCTGCGCGACGAGCGACGCAACGCGGTCAACCGCCTCAGCCAGCTGCAGGAGCGCAACATGGCGCCGCGGGCCGACGTGGAGGACAGCCAGGCACGGCTGCGCCAGGTGGAGGCGGAGATCCAGGGCCTGGAGGCGCGGCTGGCCCACTACCGCCTGCGCGCCCCCTTCGCAGGCCGGGTGGGCTTTCGCAATATCAGCGTGGGCAGCCTGGTCACCCCCGGCACGGCGCTGGTCACCCTGGACAAGCTCGACGTGATGAAGCTCGACTTCAGCGTGCCGGAGCTGTTCCTGGCGATCCTCGAGCCGGGCCTGCCGCTGACCGCGCGCAGCGCCGCCTTCCCGGAGGAGACCTTCGAGGGCGAGGTGGCCAGCATCGGCTCCCGGGTCGACCCGGTGAGCCGCAGCGTGACGGTGCGCGCCGAGCTGGCCAATCCCGAGCTGCGGCTGCGCCCGGGCATGCTGATGGAGGTGGTGGTGCAGCGCCGCCCCCGGGACGCCGTGGTGGTGCCGGAGAGCGTGCTGATTCCCAGCGGCCAGCGCCAGTACGTGATGGTGATCGACGAGGCCAACGACAACCGCCTGGAGCGGCGCCGGGTGACGGTGGGCGAGCGGCGCACCGGCCAGGCGGAGATTGTCGAGGGCCTGGCGGCCGGCGAGCTGGTGGTGAGCCACGGCCTGCAGCGCACCCACGAGGGCGAGAACGTGCGGCTGCTGGGCATCGCCGATGACGCCACCTCGATCCGGGAGATCCTCGAGGCGACCCGCGGCGAGGACAGCGCCTGATGCGCCTCTCCGATCTCTCCGTGCAGCGCCCGGTGCTGGCCACCGTGCTGGCGCTGCTGATCGTGGCCTTCGGCCTGCTGGCCATGGACCGCCTGCCGCTGCAGGAGTATCCCTCCATCGACCCGCCGGTGGTCTCCATCGACACCCGCTATCCCGGGGCCTCGGCAAGCGTAGTGGAAACCCGCATCACCCAGCTGCTGGAGGATCGCATCGCCGGGGTCGAGGGGATCGAGCTGATCACCTCCTCCAGCGAGGACGGCCGCTCGCGGATCAATATCGAGTTTCGCCTGGACATGGATATCGACGCCGCGGCCAACGATGTCCGCGACCGGATCTCCGGGGCGCTGCGCAACCTGCCCGACGACGCCGACCCGCCCGAGGTCCAGAAGGCCGACTCCAGCGAGGAGGTGGTGCTGTGGCTGTCGCTCTCCGGCGAGGATTACAGCGTGCCCGAGCTGACCGACTACGCCGACCGCTACCTGGTGGACGGCTTCTCGGTGCAGCCCGGGGTGGCCCGGGTGCGGGTGGGCGGCGGGCGCGAGTACGCCATGCGGGTGTGGCTCGACCGCAACGCCCTGGCGGCCCGCAACCTGACGGTGAGCGACGTGGAGAGCGCGCTGCGCGCCGAGAACGTGGAGCTGCCGGCGGGCGCCATCGAGTCCCGGGACCGCCAGTTCCGGGTGCGCCTGCCGCGCAGCTTCAACCAGCCGGAGGACTTCTCGCGCCTGGCGCTGACCCAGGGCGAGGACGGCTACCTGGTGCGCCTGGGCGACGTGGCCCGGGTGGAGGTCGGCTCGGTGGAGGACCGCTCGGTGTTCCGCGCCAACGGCGTGCCCATGGTGGGGCTGGGGATCATGAAGCAGTCCACCGCCAACGTGCTGGAGGTCTCCCAGGGCGTGCAGGAGGAGCTGGCGCGGATCCAGGAGAGCCTGCCGGAGGGCATGTCGCTCTCCCTCAACTACGACGCCTCGGTGTTCGTCTCCGGCGCCATCCAGCAGGTGGTGATCACCCTGTTCATCGCCCTGGGGCTGGTGGTGGTGGTGATCTTCCTGTTCCTGGGCAACGTGCGCACCACCCTGATCCCCGCGGTGACGGTACCGGTGGCGATGATCGGCGCCTTCATGGCGCTGGCGCTGATGGGCTTCTCGATCAACCTGCTGACCCTGCTGGCCCTGGTGCTGGCCATCGGCCTGATCGTCGACGACGCCATCGTGGTGCTGGAGAACATCCACCGGCGCATGCACGACTACGGCGAGACGCCGCTGGTGGCGGCCTTTCGCGGCACCCGCCAGATCGCCTTCGCGGTGATCGCCACCACCCTGGTGCTGATCGCGGTGTTCGTGCCGCTGGGCTTCCTGCAGGGCAACATCGGCCGGCTGTTCACCGAGTTCGCCCTGACCATGGCCGCCGCGGTGGCCATCTCCAGCGTGCTGGCGCTGTCGCTGACGCCGATGATGGCCTCCAAGATCCTCAAGCCCTCCATGCACGAGGGGCGCATCGCCCTGGCGGTGCAGTGGTTGCTGGAGCTCTCCCAGCGGGTCTACCGCTTCCTGCTGGTGTGGGTGCTCAAGGCCCGGCTGGCGGTGCTGGCGGTGTTCGTGGCGCTGATCGCCGCCACGGTGTGGCTGGCCGACCTGCTGCCCAGCGAGTATACCCCCCAGGAGGACCGCGGCAGCTTCATCATCCTGGTCAACGGGCCCGAGGGCGCCACCTTCGACTATGTGATGGACTACATGGACGAGATCGAGACGCGCCTGGAACCGCTGCGCGAGGCCGGCGAGCTGGAGCGGGTGCTGGTGCGCGCCCCGCGCGGCTTCGGCAATATCGAGAACTTCAACGGCGGCTTCGTGATTATCGGCATGGCCCCCTGGGGAGAGCGCCGCGACGCCTGGACCATCATGGAGGAGGTGCGCGGCAAGCTGGCGGGCCTGCCCGGGGTGCAGGCCTTCCCGGTGATGCGCCAGGGCTTCGGCCAGCGCATCAGCAAGCCGGTGGAGTTCGTGCTGGGCGGCGGCACCTACGAGGAGCTGGCCGAGTGGCGCGACACCCTGATGGACCATATCCGCGAGGACAACCCCCGGCTGATCGGGCTGGACAGCGACTACCGCGAGACCCAGCCGCAGCTGCGGGTGGACATCGACTATGCCCGGGCCGCCGACCTGGGGGTCACCGTCACCGAGATCGGCCGCACCCTGGAGGTGCTGCTGGGCGGGCGCACCATGACCCGCTACCTGGACAACGGCCAGGAGTACGACGTCATCGTGGAGGGGGAACGCGCCAGCCAGGCGAGCCCCCGCGCCCTGGACAACATCCAGGTGCGCTCGTCGCGCTCGGGGGAGCTGATCCCCCTGGCCAGCCTGGTGAGCTTCTCCGACTTCGCCGGCGCCAGCACCCTGAACCGCTTCAACCGGCTGCGCGCCATCACCATCGAGGCCAACCTGGCCGACGGCTACTCCCTGGGCGAGGCGCTGGACTACCTGGAGAACGCCGCCGCCGAGGTGCTGCCCGGCCAGGCGCAGACCGACGTGGCCGGCGCCTCCCGCGACTTCCGCCAGGCCAGCGGTGCCACCACCTTCCTGCTGATCCTCGGCGCGCTGGTGGTGTTCCTGGTGCTGGCCGCCCAGTTCGAGAGCTTCATCCACCCCTTCGTGATCATGCTCACCGTGCCGCTGGCGATGAGCGGCGCCATGCTGGGGCTGTTCGTCACCGGCCAATCGTTGAACATCTACAGCCAGGTGGGGCTGGTCATGCTGATCGGCCTGGCGGCCAAGAACGGCATCCTGATCGTGGAGTTCGCCAACCAGCTGCGCGACCAGGGCCGCGCCTTCCGCGACGCCCTGCTCGACGCCTCGGTGACCCGCCTGCGGCCGATCCTGATGACCGCGGTGACCACCATGGCCGGCTCGATTCCGCTGATCGTCTCCAGCGGCGCCGGCAGCGAGTCGCGCATGGTGATCGGCACCGTGATCCTCTGCGGCGTGGCCGCCGCCACCCTGTTCACGCTGTTCGTGGTGCCGGTGGCCTACGACCTGCTGGCCCGCCACACCGGCTCCCCCGGCGACGTGAAGCGCCAACTGGAAGAGGAGATGGCCGAGGCGCCGACCGGGCGCTAAGGCCCGCCAAGCGCCCCGTGAAAGCGCGGGTGAAGCGGGAGGCGGGGGCACCCCCGCATGGCGGTTAGAGGCCGCCTGCCGCGCCTGATTTTCGGTGCGCGCCCTGCATCCGAGGACTATCCTGAGAGGTGGGATCATAACCTGTTCAAGGAGGTCCCCAATGACAACATCAACCCCCTGTCGAACCCTGCTTGGCGGTACCCTCGCCCTACTGTTGACCACCCTTGGCGCCTTCGCCAGTGGCCCCGCTCACGCCGATGAAGCGCCGCTCTATGATCGTCTCGGCGGCCTGCCGGCCATCTCCCTGGCCGTCAGCGAGTTCGTCGATGACTTCATTCAGGACCCGCTGATCATGGCCAACCCGGAGGTGGCCGAACAGAAGACCGCCGAAGCCGCTCCCTATATCAAGTTCCAGGTGACGGCTCTGGTCTGCGAGCTCAGCGGCGGCCCCTGCCAGTACACCGGCAAGGACATGCGGGAGGCCCACGACGGGCTCGGTGTCACGGCGGAAGAGTGGGATCGCATGGTGGAAATCTTCGTCGCGACCCTGGATACCCTGGAGGTGCCCGAAGCGGAGCAGCAGGAACTGCTTGGCCTGCTCGGCCCCACCCGTGACGACATCGTGGTGGCGGGCGGCTGACGTTCAGCCCCCGGCGATCGCCATGCCGGCACGCGAGCCAGCGCCCATCGGGTATACCGATGGGCGCTTTTCTTTGGTTCTTCGCAGACTGGCGTGAGCTGGCTTTGTGGGAGGGACGGTTCGACGCTTCGACTTCAGCTCGCGAAGTAGCGCGCAGCGCTACCCATGGGGCGCCTGCGGCGCCTTCGTCGAAGCGTCGAACCGCCGGCAGAGCCGGCCTCCCACCATAAAGCTTGCCAAACATGTTCACGCAAAAATGCGATGAATCTTTTCTTTTGCTTTCGCGCTTACCGCGGCCTGCCCCGCCCGCCTCAGGCTGGCAAGCAGGGCGGCAGGCACTCAGCAGTCGCCGAGGCGCTCGCCGTCCACGGTGGTGCGCATGGTCATCTCGCCCATGGGGGAGTCGGCCACCACGTTGATGTTGCCTTCGACGGTCTCGCCCAGGAAGTCCATGCGACCGTCGATGTCGGCCTGGCCACCCTCGGCATAGCAGACCATCTGGTAGTCGATGCCGTCGGCGGAAACGTTGTGCTCGATCAGTTCGCAGTCGTCTTCCACTTCCAGGAACTGGAAGTCGGCGTCGTCGAGATCGCCCTGGACGATGCACTCCTGATGGGTCTCGGTCTGGTCGGGGATCGGAATGTCGCCTTCCACCGTGGTGGTGCTGGTGAACTGCCACTGCCCCGGCACGATATTGGGACTGCCCGCCACGGCGGTCAGCGGCAGGGCCAAAGCGGCAGCGGCTAGCAGGGAACGAAACGGCATGGAGTCTCTCCGGTCGATTATTGCGTGTGGTCGAGTACCGTCCTTGGCCGGCACGCCCCACAGCTTACCGCAGTCGGCCGACGATGGGGAAAGTGACGGGGTCATGAGGGAAATGAAAAGGCATCGGTCGCCAGCGACAGCTCAGACAGCGGCTCAGGGCGGCCAAACAGGTAGCCCTGGTAGGCCAGACAGCCGTGGGCCAGCAGCCACTCGCGCTGAGCATGGGTTTCCACGCCCTCCGCCGTGACCTCGAGCCCCAGGCTCTCGGCCAGGGTAATGGTGGTCTTGACGATGGCGGCGTCCACCGAGTCCTCCAGCAGATCACGGATGAACGACTGGTCGATCTTCAGCTGATCCAGCGGCAGCCGCTTGAGGTAGTTCAGCGATGAGTAGCCGGTGCCGAAGTCGTCCAGCGCGAAGCGAATCCCCCGCGCGTGCAGGTTCAGCATGGTCTCGCGCACCTGCTCGGGGTCGTCCATCAGCAGGCTCTCGGTGACTTCCAGTACCAGCCGGTGCGGATTGGCGTCGGTGGCCGCCAACACCTCCGCGACGCGCGCCACGAAATCGGGCTGGCGAAACTGCAGGGAGCTGACGTTGACCGAGATGCTCAGCGCCTCCCTGCCGGGGCACTGCGCCCAGTCGGCCAGCTGGCGGCAGGCGGTCTCCAGCACCCAGTGGCCGATGGGCAGGATGAGGCGGTTCTGCTCGGCCAGCGGGATGAAATCGCCGGGGGATACCATGCCGCGTTCTGGATGCTCCCAGCGCAGCAGGGCCTCAACGCCCGTGACCTGTCCCTGCTCATCCACCTGGATCTGGTAGTGGAGCCTGAGCTCGTTACGCGCCAAGGCCTGGTGAAGGTCGGCCTCCAGACGCACCCGCGCCATCACCGCCGCCTGCATCTCGGGGTTGAAGAAGCGCAGGGTGTTGCCGCCGGCGGCCTTGGCCTGCTGTAGCGCCATCTCCGCCTGCTGCATGGCGGCGTCGACGCTTATCTGCCCGTTGGCAAACAGGGTGATGCCGACGCTACCGGTCACCGGCATGGCCTGGCTGTCGACGTCGCGGGCGTCGAGAATGCCGGCCATCAGCTTCTCGCCCAGGCGCTCGGCGATATGGGCGGCGCGGTCGACGTTCGGCCCGAGGTCTTGGACGAGAAGCACGAACTCGTCGGCCCCGAGGCGCGCCAGGGTGTCAGTGTCGCGCACCATGCCGGACAGCCGTTCGGCCACCCGATGGAGCAGCCGATCCCCTTCGATCAGGCCCTGGAGGTCGTTGACCACCTTGAAGTTGTCCAGGTCGATGCAGAGCAGTGCGGCGTAGCGGTCGGTGCGACGGTGCCCCATGACCACCCGGCCCAATCGGTCGAGCAGCATCCGGCGGTTGGGCAGGCCGGTGAGCGAGTCGTAGAAGGTCAGTCGATGATTGCGCTGCTGGATCTCACGGTGCTCGGTGATATCGGTGGAGATACCGCACAGCGAGTGCCCTCCCGCACCGGAACCGCGCAGCGGCAACTTCACCGACAGGAAGGTGTGTTCGCTGCCATCGTGGACCAGTACCTTGGTTTCTTCAGCGACAACCTTTTCGCCACCCTCGATGACCCGCTGGTCGTTGAGCCGCAGCTCCGCTACCGTCGCCGGGTCGAAGAAGTCGGCGTCGCGCTTGCCGACGATCTCGCTCTCGGTGACCCCGAGCAGCTGGCAGGCCTTGCGGTTGGCATACTGGTAGCGAAGATCGGGTGACTTGATGTAGATGAAGGCCTCGACGCTGTCGAGGATCGCCGACAGCTTCTCCTTGCTGGCCTGAAGCTCGGCGGTGCGCCGGACCACGGTGCGCCTGAGCAGCGCCCCCACGATCAGGGCGACCCCAAGCAGCCCCGCAAGTGCCGCCATGGCCCACCAGACCCTTGCCGGCACCAGAGCAGACGGCTCGCCAGCCCCCCAGCGCTGCAAGGCCGTGGAATAGGGAGAAGAACGCGCCTCCCGCCAGCGCTCCAGGTGGTCGTCGATACGCGCCAGCACCTGGGGATGGCGGCCGCCGGCGCTGGCGTAGAACAGCCGCGCGGGCTGGAAGAGGATCGGGGTCTCCCGCAGGCCATACTCCGGCGCCTGCCAGCCGCCGAAAAGATGATTGGCCACGGCGCCATCGGCCCGGCCCTCCGCCACCGCGGCAAAACCAGCGGGGTACTCATCCACCGGCAGCCAGGCAAGCGTGACCCCGAAGCTCTCGCCCAGCCGTTCCAGGTAGACCTGCTGCATGGAGCCCTGCAGCACCGCCACCCGCTTGCCCTCCAGGTCGAGCACGGAGTCCAGCGGCGCCCCCTCCCCCTGGTACACCTGGGACCAGCTACGCAGCACCGGCACACGGTGGAAGTCCAGGGTCTCGGCCCGGGCTGCACTCCAGCCCACATCAGGCAGCAGGTCGAGCTCGCCCGCCTCCAGGTGCTCGAGGCACGCCTGCCACTGGCAGGGAACCGGCTCCAGCTGCCAGCCCTCCTCCTCGGCCATGGCCACCAGCAGGTCGCCGAGAATGCCAGAGGGGGCTCCCTGCGCGCCCAACATCAGCTTGGGCGGGTTGTGGTAGACGCCCACCCGTAAGGCATCCGCCGCCGCGAGGGCGGGCCAACCGACCAGCAGCGCCAGGCAAGCGCCCATCCAGGGCGCCGACCGCAAGGGAGGAAAGGACATCCTGTCACCCGTTTTGGTTCATTAGCTATGTATAGCAGAAAACACCCGCCATCACCGAGCGATGGAGGAGTCACGCTAAACATTCTTTTCGCTGCGGGGTCAGGGCTTGGCCATCAGGTCGCGGCGCCAGGCCCGCCAGAAGGTCACGCCCTGCAGCACAGCGAACACTGCCTCGAACAGCGCCGGCAGCCACAGCGGTCCCGTGGCGAACAGGAAGAACAGCGCGAAGAGGCCGCGAAACAGGATCGACAGCAGCGCCACCAGGCGATTGTGCAGCGGCGCCAGGGCAGCCGGCAAGTAGAGCAGCCCGACCGCGATCATCGCCAGGCCAGCATAGCGCACCCAGGTCAGCGGATAGGGCAGGTCGGCCCCCATGATGCCCAGCAGGCTGGCGGGCCAGAGCCAGAGCCAGAGGCCCAGCAGCACATTGAGGGCGATCCCCACCTGCATCACCCGCCGATAGGTCGCGAACATATCCTGTGAGGTTGGCATAGCAGTGCTCCTGGGCCAGTAGCCTAGAACGTCAGCAGGTAGTCGAGCAGCGCCGAGCGCTCCTGCGCGGTCAACTCGGTACCGTATTCATGCCCCTGGCGGCCGTTGCCGGGCAGGCGGGTGTCGAAGCAGAAGCCGGCCTCCAGAGGCTCGCCGGGCGTGCACGAAGGCGCCACGAAGCCGCCCTTCTCCTCGTCCAGCACGTCGAGCCCGCGCACGAAGGCCTCTGGGCGCTCTTCCGGGGGGAGCAGCAGGTGGTAGAGGGTCGGCACGGCCCCGTTGTGCAGGTAGGGCGCGCGCAGCCAGAGGCCGTCGAGGGGCAGGTTGGCGTAGCCGTCGGTGGTGCGGAAGTGCCGGAAGCGATAGCGCTCGTCGTCTTCGAACAGGGTCAGCTGGTAGCGGCGCAGGGTCTCGGTGTAGCTGTCGAGCCGGGCCGGGTCGACGCCGAGCCGCGCGTTGGGCTCGACCCGGCCGAGGCGCTCCCCCTCGAAGACGTAGCGGTCACCGTCCTGGTAGCCGTGGCAGTCGGCGCAGTGGCGCATGAAGAGCGACTGGCCGGCGGCCACCCCCTCGGGGTCGGGGCGATAGGGGCTGGGCGGCGGCTCGAGGTCCAGCAGCCAGTCGGCCACCCGCTCGATGGACCGGTGGTCGACGCTCTCCTCGGTTACCCCGGCGCCGATGGCGGCGCTCAGGTTGCGCTCCTGCAGCGAGGCGTTGTTGCCATCCCAGTGCAGCTCCATGCCCTGGCGGGGGCGCTGCAGGAAGATCGCCGGGAAGTCGCTGACACCGATGCGCTCCTGCTCCTCCAGCTCCGCCGCGTCCATGCCGAACTGGATCACCTTGTAGGGATTGAAGGTATCCACCCGCCCCGGCCCCCAGGGCGGCTGCACGGCCAGCAGAGGCGCCAGGGCGGCCCGGGTCTCCAGCAGTCCCTCGCGCACCCGGGGCAGGACCGCATACCGCCACACCCGCCGCTCGATCCAGCCCAGCGACTGGCCCTGCTCGTCCATGGCGGCGAGCACGCTGTCCGGCGCCAGCCTCGGGTCGTCGGCGATCTCCAGCAGAAAGCCGATAAAGCCGTAGAGATCCAGGTTGTTGGAGGGCATGCCGGCGATCTGCCGCGCCGGCTCGTCGGACGACTCGCGAACCGTGCCCACGTGGCAGAGCGCACAGTTGAACCAGGCGATCTCCACGCCCCGCACCTCCCGGGTCCCGAGGCCGACGGGCAGATCCCCGCGGCTCGCCTCGTCGCCCGGCGCGTAGAGAAAGCCGAATACCTCATAGTGCCCATCGTCGAAGACCTCCGGGAAGAGGCTCGGCAGGACCCGCCACAGCCGCACCGGCAGCCCGCTCACCTCGCTGCCGATGGAGCCGTGACGGAAGTGGGTCTCCGGGTCGGCGTAGTGACGCACCGACTCGCCGCTGTAGCGCCACAGGGTCGGCACGCCGATCGCCAGGGCCAGCAGGCCGGCCACCCCCACGGCCAGGGCGAGCAGGGTCAGCGGCAGGCGCCGCCGGCGCCGGCGGCGGGCCTCCTGTTGCACGGCGGTGACGGGCGGCTCCTGTCGTCTCATGGCGGTCTCACGGGTTCTGCACCGGCGGCACCGGGGGCAGGCGCAGCTCGGGACGGGTGTCGTAGATGGCCATCAGGGCCGCGATCATGCGCTCGTGGTCGCCGTCGAAGCGGGAGAGCTCGTAGCAGCCCAGGGGATTCTTCGGCGCATTGAGCAGGCACTTGTTGCAGAAGGTGCAGGGACGCGCCGGCAGGTCCTGCCCGGCTCGCCACTGTGCCGGCAGGTCGGGGTTGGCGATCAACGCCCGGGCGCTGGAGACCGCGTCGCAGGCCCCGCTGCCGATGGCCTCGCGCACCAGGGAGGCGCGCTGATAGCCGCCGGTGCTGATCACCGGAATCCCCACCGCCTGGCGCACGGCGCGGGCCTCGTCCAGGCTCACCCCCTCTACCGCATGGCCACGCTGGTGACGAAACCACAGCCAGCGGAAGATCCAGCGCAGCGACGCGTAGCGAAACAGCAGGTAGTTGCGGAAGGTGTCGACTCCGGCGGAGAGCATGGCGTCATAGGTGCTGGCGATGGTCTCGAAGGAGAAATCCCCCGGCGGGTTCAGGGGGTGGGGAAAGAGGCTGCCGACCGACACGTGCAGGGCGTCGGCCCCCGCCGTCTCGACCCAGCGGCACACCTGCAGGCTCTCCGCCAGGGTGTTGCCCTTGCCCTCCCAGGGCAGGATGTCGTTATGGTCCACGACACTGATCTTGACCTGCAGGTGGAAGTCCGGCCCCACACGCTGGCGGATGGCGCGAATCACCTCCAGCAGGAAGCGCGCCCGGTTGGCCAGCGAGCCGCCGTAGCGGTCGCGCCGGTCGTTGATGGCAGAGCTCAGGAACTGGGTGAACAGGTAGCCGTTGGCGGCGTGCAGCTCCACCCCGTCGAGCCCGGCCTCCCGGGCCCGCCAGGCGCCGCGGGCGAAGGCCTCCACGGTGTCCGCGATCTCAAGCTCGCTCATGGCCCGGCACAGGAAGCCGTGCAGGGCTTCCTTGTGGTGGGTCGAACTGAGCGCCCGGCGATGCTGGTTGTGCACCCCGGGGAGATCCATCTGCCGCCCGGAGTGGCTGAGCTGCAGGATGTACTTGCAGTCGAAGCGATGCACCGCCTCGCCAAGCCGCTGCCACAGCGGAATGAAGTCATCGCGGTGGATGGTGGCGTAGCCCGCCACGATGCGCCCCTCCATCTGCACCGGCACGAAGGAGGAGATGATGGCCCCCACCCCGCCCCGGGCGAAGAGACACTCCCAGTTGAGGCGCGTCTGGGTCAGGCTGCCGTCCTCGTTGTCGAAGCGCCCGGAGATGTTCGAGCGGAACAGGCGGTTCTTGACCGCCAGGTTGCGCCACTCGAGCGGCGTGAAGATGACATCCTCGCTCATCGTGCGCCCTCCCCTGACCGGGATCCCACGGCCCGGTCCCAGATATCCGCCAGCAGCGCCAGGATGAAGCGCTGGGCCGGACAGCGCGCCCAGCTCCCTCCCATGAAGGCCAGCTCCCGGTCGCCGCTGGCCCGAACGGCCTCGGCGAGGCGCAGCAGCACCAGGTCGCCGGGCATCAGGCGCCGCGGGGCGCAGGGCGTCGACAGCGGCGCCAGCACCTGGCGCAGCAGCGTCTCCGGCACGCTAAGGCAGCGCCCCAGCACCGCCGCCGTGGAGAGGCCCGCGGCCCCCGGCGTAGCGGCCAGGGCACGCATCGCCTCCAGCGCCCCCACCAGGTTGTGCACGGCCACGCCCGTGGCATGCAGGGTCATGGCATCCCCCCGGGCCCGGTCGTGCAGCAGCCGGCGGTCCCGGCGAAGCTGCCCGCCCAGGCGCTGGCCCAGCGCCTTGAGCGCATTGATCCGCGGATAGTCGTTGAGCCGCCGAGCGGCCGCGAAGCTTGCCGCATCGGCACGGTAATCGTCGCGAAACAGCCGCCCCAGCACCCCCTGGGCGGCGGGGCCCAGTGCCACGCCCTGGTCCTGGCCGGCAACCCCAGCCACCAGGGCCCCGAAGGCCGGGTCCCGGCGCCAGGAGGACGCCTCGGCGCACTCATCCAGGCGGCGACCCAGCTCGGCATGACGCGCCTTGCGCCCCTCCGCATTACGCCCCAGCAGGGCGGGCAGCGGCTCGCCGTCGAAAACGAAGGCGCGGCGCAGGCGGGCCAGGCGCAGCCGATTGATCGCGCCGCCGCCGGCTTCCAGGGAGCGGTCGAGACGCGATTCGCCGTCGAGCAGGCGAATCTCCCGGGGGTCGGTGACCTCCAGCAGGCTGATCAGGCCGGGAAAATTGACTCGTCTGGCCACACCACCTCCCAATCCTTTCAGCCCACGATCTAGCCGCGGTTCCACGGGAAGAAGGCGTTGCGTACGCCCGCCAGCCGCGGCGCCAGGGCGGGGAAGTGGCGGCCGATGACCGATGCCATGCCGTTGTTGTCGATCCACTCCATGCCCGCCCGGGTGTAGACCTCGGGGGTGTAGTCATCGGTGAAGAAGCGGTCGCTCTTGAGGCGTCGGGAGGCCATCAGGATGAAGATCCGAAAGGCGGTATCGCTGAAGGCGAAGCCGGGCGGCGGGGTCTCCGCCAGGCAGCCGATCAGCAGGTCGACCTCTTCCACGTCGCCATAGATGGCCTCCAGCTCGCGCTGCCACTGGGGATTGTCGGTCAGCTCGGCGAAACTTGCCGGGGCCGGCATGTCGATCAGCCGACGAAAACGGCAGTAGCGCGGCACCCCGCGCTCGCGGTCGCGCAGCACGTCCACCGTGGCCAGATCGATGGTGCGATGATGCGGCGCCTGCTTCTCGTGCTGCTGCAGGTGGCGAGGAAAGTTGTGCAGCACCAGAGCGCCGGGGTGGCTGGTGCCCAGGGAGTAGAGCGCATCCTCGAGCGACACCTCCGAGTAGAGGGCCTGGGCCAGGGAGCCGGCCACCTCGGTCAGGCCGCACTCCTTGATCAGGCTGTCGTCGGCCAGGCGCCGGAAGCTGAAGTCGTCGGGGATCAGCGGATGCATGCGGTAGACGGCGCTGAACTCCTCGGTGATGGCGTAGGGCGCGGCATGGTGATCCGCCGGTGAGCCGACGATGCCGCTGAACAGCTCGCTGTCGCTGACACGCCCCCGGCTGCGGTAGAAGTGCTCGTCGAGCACGCCCCACCAGTTGGCGCGCATGCCGAGCCTAAGCTCCGGGGTGTCGAGCAGTGCCGGGGTCCACTCGACGGTATGGATCTTGGCGATCAGGGCGGCATTCACCAGCCTGGCCTTCTGGAACAGCCACTCGCCGTCGCGGTCGGGGTGCTCGATGCGCAGCCGGTCGACGATGGCGTTGTGCTCCCTGGCGAACAGGGTGTGCATCAGCGACAGCCCCACCCACCAGTTGCCATTGGTACCGGCCAATTCGATGCCGTGCTCGTCCAGCGGCAGGTGGCCATCGGGCCTGAGGTAGAGTTTGCCGTCGGCCAGCAGCTCGCCGCTCTCGGGGTCGGTGCGCACCAGGCGCTGACGGCGCAGGCTGCTGCCGTAGATCTGGGAGGCGTCCCACCACTGGGTCTCGGTATTGAGGAAGGTCGCGGGGTGCCCCTCGTCGGCGGCCGAGCGGGTGCTGTCGCGGCGGCTACGCAGCACCGTCATCTTTTCCCAGGGCCAGTCGTCGTCCTCGTCCAGGGGCACCTCGTAGCGCTCGGCCTCGGTGTCATTGCTGCCATGGCTGAACCAGTCGTGCACCATGAACTGCAGCCAGGCGGGGACCAGCACATTGAGGGTGGTCGCCGGCACGAAGGTGTCGCGGGTCATCAAGCGCCGGCTGATCACCCTGGGGCTCGGGGTCATCAGCCGCTCGCCGGTCTCGCCGAAGGTCTCGGCAGGCGGCACGTTGCGGCCGAAGCGCGTATAGGCCTTGCCCATGGCCGGTGCCGCCAGGTCATTGTAGCTGCCATCGGCGGTGCGGAATTCATGAACGTCGATCGCCTCTCTGTCGGGCGCCGGGGGTGGCTCACGCTCGGTGGAAAAGAGGTTGTGCCAGCGCAGGTTACGGCGCAGGGCCACGAGATTGAGGACGGCAATGGGGAAGGGAAATCGATACCACTGGCGGCGCCGGTTGAGGCGTCGAAACATGCGTCCAAGCAGGCCGCTACCCCGTTGATCGAACATGGGACTCCTCCCTGATCAAAACCACCGCTGCCAACCCAGGCGCCGCGAGGTTTAGAGGTCTTGATCCCGTAGGTTGAACGTGACCCTACTGAACTTGACTACTAACCTCTAGCACAGGGTTTCAGTTACCACCAGCAGGGTTCCGTGGACGCACGAGGCCAGGGAGGACAGCGGGTGATGGGCGGCTATGCGGTGGGATTTCGTACCATGGTGCTGCTGGGAGTGGCGGCCAATCTCCTCTTCGCCCTGCCGGCGGTCTTTTTTCCCAATGCGGTGATCGGCCTGGTGGGGGGCGACCCCGTTACCGAAACGGTGTGGCCCGCCTTCGCCGCCTGGCTGCTGATCCTGCTCAGCCTGTTCTATCTCCCGGCGGCATTCGATCCCTTCCACTACCGGGTGATCGCCCTGCTGACGGTCCTGGCACGCTTCGCCGGGGTGGTCTTCTTCACCCTGCTGCATCCGCAGTTTGCGCTGTTCGCCCTGATGGACCTGTTCTTCGGCGTGACCCAGGGCGTCCTGCTGCTGCTGCTTCGACGCGCCGAAAAAACGACATAATGCACTCGAGGAGAGACGGCCATGGCCTCCAGACACCGAGTTGTTGGCAAGATCTCACGACGCTGGCTGGGGTGGCTGCTCCTGCTGCTGTTGGCCGGGGGAGGCATCGCGGCCCTTGGCTGGTACCAGCTATTTCGCGAGGAGCCGCAGCACTTCGACAGCGTCGAGGCCTACTACCTCTACGGCTCCATCGGTGCCGAACAGGAGGAGGGCATTCCCTACTGGATCTGGCGGGTGCTGCCGGAAGTGTTTCCTCAGCACCTGCCCGGGGAAGGCGGCTACGCTGCCCTGGGCATGCTCTGGGAAGAGGGCGAGGCGACCCCGGTCGGCTTCTCGAAGAAGACCATCGGCTTCCCGCGGATCGCCATCAACTGCGCGGCCTGCCACACCGCCAGCTATCGTACCGCCGAGGACGCCGAACGCCGGATCGTGCCCACCGGCCCCCACCGGACCTTCGATCCCCAGGCCTACCTGACCTTCCTGGGAGACGCTGCCAACGATCCGGATTTCACCGCCGCCACCCTGCTGGCGGCCATCGAGAACGAGACCGAGCTCTCCTGGCTCGACCGCCTGCTCTACCGCTTCCTGATCATTCCGCGGACCCGGGATGGGCTCCAGGAGCAGGCCGCCCGCTTCGCCTGGACCGAGGAGCGCCCGCGCTGGGGGCCGGGGCGGATCGACCCCTTCAACCCGGTCAAGTTCCACCCCGACCTGCTGGCCCTCGACCCCGCCGAGGACGACACCATCGGCAACGCCGACATCATGCCGCTGTGGGCGATGGACGAGCAGGAGGGCTTCGCCCTGCACTGGGACGGGCTCAACGACTCCCTGACCGAGGTGGTGCTGAGCGGGGCCATCGGCGACGGCGCACGCCCCGACACCCTGCCCGTGGACGCCCTCGCCGAGCTGGAAGCCTACCTGCTCACCAAGCGCCCCCCGCCCTACCCCTTCCTCGATACCCTCGACGCCGACCTGGCCGCCGAGGGCGAGGCGGTGTTCCAGCGCACCTGCGCCGGCTGCCACGGCCTGGAGGGGGCGCGCACCGGCACGGTGATTCCCCAGCCGGAGGTGGGCACCGACCCCCACCGCCTGGCGATGTGGACCGCCGAGGCCGCCGAGCGCTACAACGCCTACGCCGAGGACTACCCCTGGGACTTCAATGCCTTCGTCAAGACCGATGGCTACGTGGCCAAGCCCCTGACCGGCATCTGGCTGCGCGCCCCCTACCTGCACAACGGCTCGGTCCCCACCCTGGAGGACCTGCTCGAGCCCGCCGACGCGCGTCCCGAGCGCTTCTACCGCGGCTACGACGTCTACCATCCCGAGCGCCTGGGCTTCATCCACGAGGGCGAGGCCGCCGAGCGCGAGGGCTTTCTCTATGACACCGCGGAGCCGGGGAACAGCCACCAGGGGCATGAGGGAGAGGCCTTCGGCACCCAGCTCGACGACGAGGACAAGGCGGCGCTGATCGAATATCTGAAGACCCTCTAGGAACCATTTTAGGAGCCATGCCATGGCCGAGTACCTGAAGGTTCTCTTCCCCCGGCGGCGCGAGGTCTGGATCGACGGCGAGCCCGCCGCCTGGACCCAGACGGTCTGCCAGGTCGACGCCGGCTGGTACACGGTGACCCTGGGCCCGCCGGCCGACTTCACGCCCGAGTCCCAGCGTGTCGAGGTCGTCGGCACCCTGCCCACGGCGCCGCTGATCGTCGAGTTCACCCCCAAGGCGTCGGCCCCGTGAGCCCTGTCGCCAGGCTGTCGATCACCCTGCTGCTGCTCGCGGCGCTGGCCGGCTGCGCCTCCTTTCCCGAGGCCCGGCCGCTGGAGCGCGTCGATCCCACCAGCGGCTACCGCTACGCCAATCTCGAGGGCGCGGAGAACAGCGAGGAGCTGTTCGTGATTCTCAGCTTCTCCGGCGGGGGCACCCGGGCCGCCGCCCTGGCCTACGGCGTGCTGGAGACGCTGCGCGACAGCCAGGTCGAGATGAATGGGGCGTCGCGCAACCTGCTGGATCAGGTGGACGTGATCTCATCGGTATCCGGTGGCAGCTTCACCGCGGCCTACTACGGGCTGCACGGTGACGCCATCTTCGAGGAGGGGGGAAGGTTCGAGCGCGATTTCCTCTACCGGGACGTGGAGGCGGACCTGAGGCGCCGGCTGCTCAACCCCATCAACTGGGCGAGGCTGGCCTCACCCACCTTCGGGCGCATCGAGCTCGCCGAGGAGGTCTACCAGCAGCTGCTCTTCGACGAGGCCAGCTTCGCCGACCTGACGGACCGGGGCCGCAAGCCGTTCCTGCTGATCAACGCCACCGACATGGACAAGGGGGCCCAGTTCACCTTCATGCAGTCGCAGCTGGACCCGATGTGCGTCGACCTGGACAGCATCCCCCTGTCGCGCGCCGTGGCGGCCTCCTCGAACTTTCCCATCGCCTTCACGCCGCTCACGCTCAACAGCTACCCCGGGCGCTGCGGCTACGAGGCGCCGCCCTGGGTGGCCAACGCACTGCAGGGCCTGGAGGCCAATCCCCGCCGCTACTACCGGGCGCGCAACTGGGAGCGCTACCAGGAGCCGGAGCGCGACTATGTGCATCTGCTCGACGGCGGCGTCTCCGACAATATCGGCCTGCGCCCCGCCCTCGACGCCCTGCGCGCCCCCACCCTACAGGAGGTGGAGTGGAGCGTGCTGAACAAGATCAACCGGGAGCTGGTAGACACGCTGGTGGTGATCGTGGTGGACGCCAAGCCGGCAAGCCCGGCGGCCGACTTCGATACCTCCCCTCGCTCCCCCGGCCCCAAGCAGGTGATCAATACCATCGCCACGACGCCGCTGGTCAACTACTCCTTCGATACGGTCGAGCTGCTCCGGGAGACCCTGCGCGACCGCGCGGATGCCCAGCGGCTCTCCCGGGAGGCCGGCAACGGACTGCACCAGGTCGATCTCTACTATCTCTACGTGGGCTTCGACCGGCTCACGGACCCCGATGAACGGGAGCGGTTCCAGGGCATCCCCACCCGCTTCCACCTGCCCGCCGAGGAGGTGGATGCGCTGCGCCGCATCGGCGCCCGGCTACTGGAGCAGTCGCCCTGCTTCCAACAGCTGGTGGGCCAGCGAGAAGGCTCGCCTGGGCACCTGTGCCGACACTGAAGTCCGGGGCGCCGATCAGCCTGGCGCCTCGTTCAAGCGAAAGACGTTGTCGGCCTGGGCGCGGTGCAAGCAAACATCCACGAGCAGGGTGCGATGGGGCTGGAACAGCGCCCGCAGCTGGTCGGACTCCAGGCAGAGATCCTCGATGTCCTCATCGGCCAGAGTGCGAAACCCCACCGGGGTATAGCGTGCATTGCGCTCGTCCTCATCCAGCATCGGCTCGGCGGTGATCGACATGCCGAGCCGGGTGCCGGCACGCTCGACGGCCTCGCAGAGACGAGCGGTGTCGATATAGAGGCTGCGCAGCGAGGTGTCGGCCTGGTAGTTGTGCACCTTGCGAATCGCCGACTCGTGGATGGTACGCGCCAGCCCACCGCCGTCGGGACGACCCGGGTCGTAGAACTCGATCAGGTAGTCCTCGACCGGCACCTCGAACTGGTCACGCACCCACACCACGGTGTTCTGAAAGCCCGGCTTGCCGCGCCTCTCCCCCGGCTCGCGCGTCAGCGCCTGGTTGGCCGCCTCGCACTCGTCGCAGAAGGCGTGGAAAGCGTCGTCCTCGATGGTCAGGGCTCGCTCGATCAGCGCCAGGGTGTCTCGCTGGGCACGGCTGAGACGGCTTTCGGCGGCGTTGAGCTTGATCGCCGAGTGGTCGAGGCCATCGAGAATCCGAAAGGCGCAGCGACCGGTGGCCTGGCGGACCTCGACCACCTCCGGCACGGTGACCCGGCCGCCGTCGCGCTCCTTCTCGCGGAAGGCGATCTGCACCTTGGCGCAGTTGAGGTTGGCGGTAGCAAGCCGCACGGTGCCGTCGCCGCCCTCCTCGTTGGCGATCGCGCGGATACCCCCATAGCCGGTGTTACCGCAGAGCACGCTGCACAGGATCCGCCCTGGGCCATACCTGCCCTCGCCGTCGACGAAACGGTCCTGGAGGGCCAGCGCCCAGCTGAAGGGGCTGGCCAGCTCCAGGCCGCGCAGCAGGTTGGCCCCTGTCTCCATGACCGCCTGCCCCGCCTGACGACTGAAGAACCCGTTGGTGATTCGTCCCAGCATCGAACGGCCCAGGTGGGCCAGCGGCGATCCGAAGTTGGCGGGTGCAAGCATCACCAGATGCTTGACCGGGGCCTGCTCGGGCGCGAAGTGGCGCACCAGCCAATCGCGGATCACCAGCCCCCCCGTGGAGTGAACGACAAGATCGACGCTGGCCACGTCTCGCGGCAGCCCATGCGCAGTCCAGGCGCGATCCAGGGCCGCCTGCAGGTCATCGAAGCGCAGCGCATCGTCCTTGGAGAGGTAATCGCCGATGGCGATGCGCTGAATGCGCTCGGAACCCAGCCGCTTGCGCAGATGCCCGGCCAGTTTCTCGAAGGAGCTGCCCTCGTCGTTCCAGCCATGCAGCAGTACCAGGGGTCGATGGTTCATGAAATGACCTCAGCGTGAACGGGGTTTACTCACGTCGGGGGTCGCCGGGCAGGTAGTGGCCGGTGACCAGGCGATAGGCGTCCGAGGTACGATCCCCGGGGATCCCGTCGGGCTTCAGGTAGATGCCCGGAAAGCTGGTGAGCCAGCGCTGCAGCCGCTGGGCCTTCTCGGTCTCCTCATCGCCGCTGCGCCTCATGCGATGGCGCGACACCATTGGGCTACGGCGCTTCTTGGACTTGCCGGCCACCTCCGCGTAGAGCGTGGCGGCCGGCTGGTCGCTCAGGTCCACCTCGCCGCGCTCGACCAGCCGCCGCAGCACCACCGCCGCACCGCACTGGCGCGAGACAGCGGTGTCGGACCAGCGGCCATCGGCCACGTAGCGGCCGCTGCTGTAGTGCGTCGAAAAGCTCCACAGGTAGGGCGAAAGCACGTGGGGGTGGTACAGCCGATAGCCCCAGCCGTTGTAGCGCTCCAGCTGGTAGAGGGTACCGGCCAGGCTCCAGTCGGTGTCGCCATCCAGGCGCTTGAGCGCCATGGCGTCAGCGGCGCTCTCCTCCCAGGTAAAGGGGGGCGAGCCTCGCTTCGGACGACCCGCGGGCACCTGGACGGTGCGCGCCGTGAGCGGGTCGCCGTTGTGCAGGTGGCTGCTGAAGCTGCTGCCGGACTCCATGCTGTGCACCAGCGCCACGAAGTGCCAGGGCACCCCGCGGCGCTCGGTCACTGACGCGTAGCGTTCGCGATGGGTGAGCAGCCGATCGACGCTGCGCTCCACCTCGGCGTGGCGCTGAGGCAGGATCTCGCAACTCTCGAACAGTCGCTCGTACTCGCCGCGCAGGGGATCGGTCAGGCGGATGGCCATGGAAACCTCCCGTCAAAAGGTTCCAGGCATCACACTCCCCTGCCGAGAACCCCGATGGCTTCCCTGATCAGCGTAGACCAGGGCCAGGAGTTGGCGCTCGCCGCTCGTGCTGAACGCTTTGGAAATCGCGAAGGTCGCTGGGAGCCCCTGCCCGCTGGCGCCGGGACGTGGTAGATTGCCTCACTATCGCTCACAGCCCACCCTCATCACACGAAACCACCGTCCATGCTGATCCGCCCGCTTACGTTTCTTGCCCTCTCCCTGCTGCTTGCCACTGGCCCCGCCGGCGCGTCGCTGAGCGAACCGGCCGAACCGCCGTCGAGCTACCGATCCGGATCAGCTGGGCTTCACTTTCTGGATGACCTCGACACGGGGATCAGCCTGCTGCCTGTCGAGGATGGCGTGGTCTGGCTCCACCTCAGCGTGAAGCAGCGCACCCTGTCCGTGGTGCGCGGCCGCCACGTCATCCATGAGATTCCCCACTTTGCCATCGGAATCAACGGCGCCGACACCCTGCGCATGCGCGGCAGCGCCATGACGCCGAAGGGCGAGTTCCGGGTCGAGCGGATCAACCCCAACAGCCCGTACATCACCTTCATCGGCATCAACTACCCGAATCCCCGGGTGGCCGACCAGGCGCTGGCGGAGGGGCTGATCACCCAGGAGGAGGCGGAGCGGATTCGCCGCCACTACCAGCAGAACCGCCTCTCCTACCCCAATACCGCGCTGGGCGGCAATATCGGGATTCATGGACTGGGCGACCGCGACCCCTTCCTCAACCGGCGGATCGACTGGACCGAGGGGTGCCTGGCTATCGAGAACGAGCAGGTACGCCAGATCTCCTCACTGGTTGGGATCGATACCCCGGTGCTGATCCAGTAGGCCTGGGTCCCACGACTATCGCTACCTTTTCCCGGCGCTCGGTGGGCGAGGCTGGCGTTATATCGTTTATCAGGGCGGGCCGTGTGGCGTGCCAGTTCCCGTGACATGGTGTTGGACACAGGACCCAGTAGAGGATGCGGTGGCGCGATCCCCGTGCAAAATCAAGTAGGGAACCGGCTGGGGGACTACCATTTCCCAGGCAAAGAAAAAGCCGCTGAAATCAGCGGCTTTTTCGATATTTGTGGCGGAGGGGGAGGGATTCGAACCCTCGAAGCCTTTCGACTTACACACTTTCCAGGCGTGCTCCTTCGACCACTCGGACACCCCTCCGCATTGTGGTTCTTCGGCTTGGGCGTTGCGCCTAACGCGTCAGAACGGCGCACATAGTATCGACTTAAGTGCCGGATGGCAAGCCGTTTTTTTCCATCTGCGTCATCCGGCCGGCAGCACCGCGTAATCGCCGCGGGCTTCCAGGCAAAGGGTGTCGCCGCACCAGAGCCGCTGGGTCAGCGCGATCCGGCCGCGGCCTCGGCGTTGCAGGCGTTCGGCAAGCGCTTCGGGGCCCTGCGGGCTTTCCGGGGCGCAGATCAGCCGATAGTCTGCGCCCACCGGCGCGAGAAAGCGCTGGCTGGCCTCGGCCACGACGACATCGCGGGCGTAGCCGCGCTGGCGCAGCCACAGGGTGGTCCAGCACCAGCCCAGCAGGGTGGTCTGGGCGGTCAGGGCGCCGCCGAAGCCGGTGCCCTTGTCGTTGAGGCTCGGGACCAGCGCCAGCTCCCAGGTCAGGCGTTCGCCGTCCCGGTGCATGGCCACAATGCCCAGGTGCTCCACCAGGGGAATGGCCTCGCCCAGCCAGCGAAGAAACGTGGCCGGGTCGTCGGACTGGCCTTCCCTCGGCAGGGGAAGCCGCGGGTGTGGCACGCCGATCTCACGCATCGGAAGCTCCCGCTCAGTTCCAGCGCTGGACGAAGTCGTCGATACGGTGCTCGGGTAGGGGCTTGTGGCGTCCCCCCAGCTGGCCGATGTAGAGGAAGGCGACGATCTCGTCGTCCTCCTCCAAGCCGAGCCCCTTGTGAACGGCAGGGTCGAAGGCGTACTTGCCGCTGCGCCACATGGCCCCCAGCCCCAGCGCCTGGGCGGCCAGCAGAATGGCATGGGCCGCGCAGCCGGCGGAGATCACCTGCTCGACCTTGGGCACCTTGGGCACGTCGGGAGTGACCTTGGCGATCACCGCGATGATCATTGGCGCCCGCCGCGGCTTCTTGCGCGCCGCGTCCAGCACGGTATCGCTGGCGTGCGGGTCCTCGCGGAATTCCGCCTCGGCGAACAGCTCCCCCAGTCGGCTTAGTCCCTCGCCGGAAAATTCGATGAAGCGCCAGGGGCGCAGCTCCTTGTGGTCCGGGGCACGCAGCGCGGCCCGATAGATGGCCTCGAGCTGGTCGGGGCTCGGCGGCGGCCCGATCAGCTTACCCATGGAGCTGCGCTCGTGCAGCAGGGTCATTGCATCCATACCCTCTACTCCCTTGCCAGGACTTCAACGAGAAGAATTCTCGCCACTCTACCAGCTGCGGCCTCGCCGCTCACCCCAGGGTTGGCTACTGGCGGGCTAGGCGCAGCGGCTCGGGCGGGCGCTCCCCCGGCGTGGCGCGCCAGGGGCTGATATCGAGGCCGCCGCGGCGCACGTAGCGGGCCAGTACCAGCAAGCGCTCGGGCCGGGCGCGCGCCATCAGATCGGTGAAGATATGCTCGACGCAGTGCTCGTGAAAATCCTGGTGCTGGCGATAGCCGATCAGGTAGCGCAGCAGCCCCTCGCGGTCGAGCCGGGGGCCACGATAGCGAATCAGCACGCTGCCCCAGTCCGGCTGACCGGTCACCGGACAGTTGGACTTGAGCAGATGGGAATAGAGCGTCTCCTCCACGATCTCATCACCCACCGCCAGGTGGGAGGCACTCGGCGTGTAGCCGCTAACCTCGATATCCAGGTCATCCAGGCACTCGCCAGGCAGACGGCGCGGGGCCAGCCGCTCATCGTCCACGTCAAACAGCTCGACGGCCACCGTGGCGCCGGCCGCCCGTGACAGATCGCTCACCAGTGTTTCGATGACCGCTTCGCGACTGGAGAAGCGGGTCTGGTTGAAGCCGTTGAGGTAGAGCTTCCACGACTTGGATTCGATCAGGTTCGGCGAGTCTGCCGGCAGGCGGAAGCGCGCCACGGCGACCACCGGCTTGCCTCGATCATTGAGCCAGCTGACCTCGAAGGCGTGCCACTCGTCCTCGCCGACGAAGGGCAAGGCACCCTCCTCGATGCCCAGCGGCGCCCGGTTGGCACCGCGCGCAATGGGATAGAGCAGCCCGGCATCGTAGCGGTCGGGATAGGGGGATTCGCGGCCGAGAGGGGCATGCGCGAGCGTGTCGGGGCGATCGTGAGTCATGAGTTAGCTTCTGATACCTTTGCCGCGCTCGAGCATCCCCAGGGCGATGGCGAAGAGCACGATGATGAACGCGAAGATGGCCGTCAGCGCCCAGCCCACCGGGATATCGGAGACTCCGAGAAACCCGTGGCGGAAGACATTGACCATGTAAAGAATCGGGTTGAGCAGCGAGACATTCTGCCAGAATGTCGGCAGCAGCGAGATCGAGTAGAAGACCCCACCCAGGTAGGTCAGCGGCGTGAGCACGAAGGTCGGCACGATGGACACATCGTCGAACTTGTTGGCCAGCAGTGCGTTGATGAAACCGCCAATGGAAAAAAGCGCCGCGGTCAGCACCACCACGCCGAGCGTCAGCAGCGGGTGAGCCACGCTGATGCGGGTGAAGAACAGCGATACCAGGGTGACGATCAGGCCCACCCCCAGGCCGCGGGCCATGCCGCCCAGCACGAAGCCGGTCAGAATCACCCAGTTGGGCATGGGTGAGACCATCATCTCCTCCACGCTGCGCTGAAACTTGTTGGAGAAGAAGCTCGAGGCCACATTGGAGTAGCTGTTGGTGATCACCGCCATCATGATCAGCCCCGGGACGATGAAGTCCATGTAGGTGAACCCATCCATCTCGCCGATGCGCGACCCAATCAGGTTGCCGAAGATGATGAAGTACATGGTCATGGTGATGGATGGGGGCAGCAGGGTCTGCGGCCAGATCCGCGTGAAGCGCTTGATCTCCTTGTGCACCAGGGTCCAGAGGGCGATGACGATCTGCATCGGCGTCATGCTCGGGCCTCCGTGGCAGCGTCCGCGGCCTGCGTCTCGTTGCCCTGCTCCACCATGGAGACGAACATCTCCTCGAGCCGGTTGGCCCGGTTGCGCATCGAGACCACCTGGATACCCTGACGACTGAGGGCATCGAACACATCGTTGAGCCGCTGCCCTCGGTGCACCACCACCGAGAGCTGAGCACTGTCGACCTGGCGCACCTCGAAGCCGTCGACGCTGGGCGGCTCATCCACTGCCTGGGACAGGTCGAGAAGGAAGGTCTCGGTATCGAGCTCGGCGAGCAGCTCGCGCACCCCGGTGTTGCGGATGATCTCGCCGTGGTTGATGATCGCCACGTTGCGGCACAGGCTCTCGGCCTCTTCCAGGTAGTGGGTGGTCAGGATGATGGTGGTGCCCTCCTGCCGGTTGATACGGCGCATGTACTCCCACATGCTGCGGCGAAGCTCGATGTCGACGCCGGCGGTGGGCTCGTCGAGGATCAACAGCCGGGGCCGATGCATCAGCGCCCGGGCGATCATCAGCCGGCGCTTCATCCCGCCGGAGAGCATCCGCGCGCTGCCCTGGCGCTTGTCCCATAGCCCCAGGTCCTTGAGCAGCCGCTCGGCCCGCGGCAGCGCCTCGCGACGCGGCATGCCGTAGTAGCCCGCCTGGGCGAGCACGATATCGATGACCTTCTCGAACTGGTTAAAGTTGAACTCCTGGGGCACCACGCCCAGGTGGTACTTGGCGCGGGCGAAGTCGCGGTCGATATCGATGCCGAAGATTGAAACCTGGCCGGCGCTCTTCTGCACCAGCGAACAGACCACGCCCAGGGTGGTGGACTTGCCGGCGCCGTTGGGGCCGAGCAGAGCGAAGAAATCGCCCTGCTCGACATCAAGGTCGATGCCCTTGAGGGCGTGAAAACCGTTGCCGTACACCTTGGTCAGGCCACGGATCGACAGCGCCGGTTCGGCCATGAGACATCCTTGCATTGAAATCGGTAGGGGAGAGAAGACATTAGGGCGCGAAGGAAATTTTCAAGTCGCCGCCTGGAAAAACGCAGAAATCCCCGCCACTGGGCAAGGTCATCAAATTAAGTAGGGGGGGGCCGAGCCTTGGCATGTTCGAGATGGAGAGGAAAACTGGAGCGGGAAAGGAGATTCGAACTCCCGACCCTCGCCTTGGCAAGGCGATGCTCTACCACTGAGCTATTCCCGCTTTTCGAGGTGGCGTCCCATAGGGGGTTCGAACCCCTGTTCCCGCCGTGAAAGGGCGGTGTCCTAGGCCACTAGACGAATGGGACGCAAAAGCTTGTCGGCTTTGGAGCGGGAAAGGAGATTCGAACTCCCGACCCTCGCCTTGGCAAGGCGATGCTCTACCACTGAGCTATTCCCGCATGCACGACAGTCTATGCTATCACTAACGCAACCGCTATAGCGGATGCAACCGGCAGCGTGGCGTCCCATAGGGGGTTCGAACCCCTGTTCCCGCCGTGAAAGGGCGGTGTCCTAGACCACTAGACGAATGGGACGCATTGGAGCCTGTGCTCCCCTGCCGAAGCAGGAGCTGGAGCGGGAAAGGAGATTCGAACTCCCGACCCTCGCCTTGGCAAGGCGATGCTCTACCACTGAGCTATTCCCGCACTCCGGTACCCTGATGAAGCGATTGGCGTCCCATAGGGGGTTCGAACCCCTGTTCCCGCCGTGAAAGGGCGGTGTCCTAGACCACTAGACGAATGGGACGCAGCCGTCTCGCCTCAACGAGGTGGCGCGAATATTACTCAAGCCCCCGGGAGCTGTCAACACTCGGCCGTGAACGCCCCGGGGCTGGAAATGACGGCGGCATCCAGTGTCTGATGGACACGAGATGACGGAAAGCACCAAGCAGGAGAGACGCCATGCGCAAGAAGATAGAGAAGAGCGACGCCGAATGGCGTGCCCAGCTCACTCCGGAGCAGTATCGCGTCACCCGCGAGAAGGGCACGGAACGCCCCTACAGCGGGAACTACCGAGTCAGCGACGAGCACGGCATCTATCACTGCGTGTGCTGCCATGCGCCGCTTTTCGAGAACGAGCACAAGTTCGATGCCGGCTGCGGCTGGCCGAGCTTCGACCGGCCGCTGGGCAAGTCGGCGGTGGAAGAGCATAGTGACGACTCCCACGGCATGCAGCGCACCGAGGTCACCTGTGCCCACTGCGACGCCCACCTGGGCCACGTCTTCCCGGACGGCCCGCCCGATACCACCGGCCTGCGCTACTGCATCAACTCGGTGGCCATCACCTTCCACCCCGGTGAGTAGCCGTCTTTCCCCTGCCCTGAAACGGCCGCCCTTCTGGTATGATGGGCGGCCGTTTCATTTAGGCAGGAGAGGCACGATGCTCGGCTGGTACCCGGGACACATGCACAAGGCGCGCCGCCAAATCCAGGAGGCGCTGCCAGAGATCGACGTGGCGATCGAGGTCCTCGACGCCCGGCTGCCCTACTCCAGCGCCAACCCCATGCTGGCCGAGCTGAGCCGTCACACCCCGGTGCTCAAGATTCTCTCCCGAGCCGACCTGGCCGACCCCGAGCGCACCCGCGAATGGGTCGCCCACTTCGACGCCCAGCCCGACACCCGCGCGCTCGCCATCACCACCACTCAGGCCCGCGAACTCAAGCGCATTCCCAAGCTGTGCCACGAGCTGGCGGGCGCCGTACGCGCCGACCGCGATGTGCGGGTAATGGTCATGGGCATTCCCAACGTCGGCAAGTCGACCCTGATCAACGGCCTAGCCGGCCGCACCCTGGCCAAGACGGGCAACGAGCCGGCGGTCACCAAGCGCCAGCAGAAGGTGCGCATCAACGGACGAGTGGCGCTGATCGACACCCCCGGGGTGCTATGGCCGAAGATCGAGGATCAGGCCAGCGCCTACCGCCTGGCCGCCAGCGGCGCCATCCGCGATACCGCCATCGACTATATCGACGTGGGCATGGTCACCGCCGCCGAGCTGGCCAAACGCTACCCCGACGCGCTCAAGTCCCGCTACAAGCTCAAGGTGCTACCCCCCTACAGCCCCAATCCCGAGGCGGAGCGGGTGGAGGCCGACGGCCCGGCGCGGGTGGACCTACTGGCCCTGGCGGGCTTCGACGGCCATGCGATACTGGCCGAGATCGCCGCCAGGCGCGGCGGCTTGCGCCCGGGCGGCGAAGTGGACCTGCACCGCGGCGCCGAGGTACTGCTCCACGAGCTGCGCGACGGCAAGCTGGGCCGGCTGACGCTGGAAACACCGGCCGACATTCCGCCACCGCCCGCGCCGGAAGCGCTCGACGAAGCCTCCGCTTCCGACTGCCGTGGCGGCGCAGGCAGCGAGCCCGCATAATCACCCGAGCCGCCCCGACTCGAGCGGCCACTGGACACCACTGGAATTCGGATACGCCATGGACACGCCCGCCCTTTTCAGGAAATCGCACAAGCTCGACAACGTCTGCTACGACATCCGCGGCCCGGTGCTCGAACATGCCAAGCGCCTGGAAGACGAGGGTCAGCGCATTCTCAAGCTCAACATCGGCAACCCTGCGCCGTTTGGCTTCGAGGCGCCGGAGGAGATCCTTCAGGATGTGATGCGCAACCTGCCCACCGCCCAGGGCTACTGTGACTCCAAGGGGCTCTACTCGGCGCGCAAGGCGATCATGCAGGAGTGCCAGCGCAAGGAGATTCCCGGCGTTGGCATCGAGGACATCTTCATCGGCAACGGCGTCTCCGAGCTGATCGTGATGGCGCTGCAGGCGCTGCTCAACGACGGTGACGAGGTGCTGATCCCCGCGCCGGATTACCCGCTGTGGACCGCCGCTGCCAACCTCTCGGGCGGCCATGCCGTGCACTACCGCTGCGACGAGCAGGCCGACTGGGCGCCGGACCTGGACGATATCCGCGCCAAGGTCACCGGCCATACCCGAGCCATCGTGATCATCAATCCCAACAATCCCACCGGCGCCGTCTATCCGCCAGAGGTAGTGCGCGAGCTGCTGGAGATCGCCCGCCAGCACGACCTGGTGGTGTTCTCCGATGAGATCTACGACAAAATCCTCTACGACGGCACCGAGCATGTCTCCACCGGGGCGCTGGCCGACGAGGACCAGCTGGTGGTGACCCTCAACGGGCTCTCCAAGAGCTATCGCTGCGCGGGCTTCCGCTCCGGCTGGATGATCCTCTCCGGCAGCGTCGCCATGCAGCGTGCCCAGGACTTCCTCCAGGGGATCAACATGCTGGCCTCGATGCGCCTGTGCGCCAACGTGCCGGCCCAGCACGCCATCCAGACCGCCCTCGGCGGCTATCAGTCGATCAACGACCTGATCCTGCCCGGCGGGCGGCTGCTCGCCCAGCGCGACATCACCTTCGACAAGCTCAACGCCATTCCCGGGGTCACGTGCACCAAGGCCAAGGGCGCGCTCTACGCCTTCCCGCGACTGGACCCCAAGGTGTTCAATATCCAGGACGACCAGCAGATGGTGCTCGACCTGCTCCTCCAGGAGAAGATCCTGCTGGTGCAGGGCACCGCCTTCAACTGGCCCGAGCCCGACCATGTGCGCATCGTCACCCTGCCCTGGGCCGACCAGCTGGGCGACGCCCTGGACCGCTTCGCACGGTTCCTGTCGCGCTACCGGCAGTAGTCCCGGCCCGGATTGACGCCGCGGTCCGCCAAAGCTTGCAGCGGCTTGAAACCCAATCGCCGAGACCGTATCTAAGCAACAGCTTCTGGATGCCACGCGCAGGACCGCGTGGCGCCCCCCTTACGATGACCAATCGGAGAACCCGTACCATGCTGCGAATCCTGCTCTTTCTGGGCACCAACCTGGGCGTCATCATCGTCGCCAGCATTACCCTGCGCCTGCTGGGCGTGGAAGGCTACCTGCGCGGCCAGGGCATCAACTTCAACGCCCTGCTGATCTTCTGCTTTATCGTCGGCATGGCCGGCTCGATGATCTCGCTGTTCATCTCCAAGTGGATGGCCAAGCGCACCACCGGCACCGTGATCATCGAGACACCGTCGAATGCCACCGAGAAGTGGCTGGTCGAGACGGTGGAAGAGCTCTCCCGAGAGGCCGGCATCAAGACCCCCGAGGTGGGCATCTTCCCGGCCCAGCAGTCCAACGCCTTCGCCACCGGCTGGAACCGCAACGACGCCCTGGTAGCGGTCTCCGCCGGGCTGCTCAACCGCATGCGCCCCGAAGAGGTCCGGGCAGTGCTGGCCCACGAGATCGGCCATGTGGCCAATGGCGATATGGTGACCCTGGCGCTGATCCAGGGGGTGGTGAACACCTTCGTGATGTTCTTCGCCCGGGTGGTCGCCCACCTGGTGGACCAGTTCCTCAAGAGCCGCAGCGACGGCGCCGGACTCGGCTTCATGGGCTACTTCGCGGTGGTGATCGTCGCCGAGATCGTGTTCGGCATCATCGCCTCGGCCATCGTCGCCTGGTTCTCGCGCTTCCGCGAGTACCGCGCCGACGCCGCCGGCGCCCAGCTGGCCGGCTCCGGCGCCATGATCAACGCCCTGGCCCGCCTCAAGGCCGAGACCGAGATGCCCGACCAGATGCCGGATACCCTGCGCGCCATGGCCATCACCAAGGGCCAGACCAAGTCGCTGATGGAGCGGCTGTTCGCCAGCCACCCGCCCCTGGACGATCGCATTCGCGCGCTGAAGGAAGCCGCCTATCGCTGATCCCCGGTCGCGTATTTGGCGCCAACGCAGCGGGCCCGCCATTCGGCGGGCCCGCTGCGTTATGTGAGACGAAGGCGAGGCGTCAGGGCTCTCCTGCCCGGAAACCGGCGGCCGTCAACAGCAACGCCAACTCGCGGGCCTCCCCCTGAAGCTCGATCGCCAGGGTGGCAAACTCCCGGCGCAGCGGGTAATCGGCGCGGCAGGCCTCAAAGCCCTTCTCGATCCCGCGGCGCCCGGCCTCTCGCCGCAGGCTGTCATGGTCGCGGCGCACATCGTAGACTGCCCGGGCACAGAGCCTCAGGGCCTCCTCGGCGGAGAGCCCCTCGCCCAGCGCCAGGCGCGCCACGGGCGGTGCCGGCAGCAGCTCCGCCAGGGTCAGCCGCGCCGGCAGGCCCAGCCGATGCGCCAGCGCCGTATAGATCTGGTGGGTGCCACGCAGCTTGCCGTCCAGGCTGTAGCCGGCGATATGGGGCGTGGCCAGTGTCGCCAGATCGCGCAGCGCGGCATCGATGCCGGGCTCGCGCTCCCACACATCCAGCACCGCACTGATGTCGCCCTGGCCCGCCAGGCGCTGACGCAGCGCCAGGCCGTCCACGCAAGAACCGCGGCCGGCGTTGAGCAGCACCGTGCCCGGCGCCAGCTCGGCGATACGCTGGGCGTCGAGCAGGTGATGGGTGGCATGGGGCCCCTCGCGGGTCAGCGGGGTATGCAGGCAGAGCACATCGCACTCATCGATCAGGGTGTCCAGGTCGCGGAACGCCTCAACCCCGGCAGGCGGCGCATCCTGGCGCTCGGCGCGGGGCGGGTCGCAGGCCAGGCAGTCGATGCCCATGGCGGCAAGCCTGGTCAGCAGCCGCCCCCCCACGTTGCCGACCCCGACGATGCCGACACGCCGCTCGCCAAGCCGCCACCCCTGGCGTTCGGCCAGGGTCAGCAGGCTGCCCAGCACATAGTCGACCACCGCCTCGGCGTTGCAGCCGGGCGCGCTGGCGAAGGCGATGCCGTGGCGTGCCAGCGCCGCCTGGTCGACATGGTCGGTGCCGATGGTGCAGCTGCCCACGAAGCGCAGCCGCGACCCCGCCACCAGCGCCTCGTCGACCCGGGTGACCGAGCGCACCACCAGGATGTCGGCGTCGCGCACCGCTTCGGCATCGATCTCGCGCCCCGGCAGGCGCACCAGCTCCCCCAGCGAACCGAAGCTCGCCTCGGCGGCTGGCACGTTGGCATCGACAACAATCCTCACAGGCACTCCCCCTTCACAGGCACTCTCCCTTCACAGGCTCTCTCCCTTCACAGGCTCTCTCCCTTCACAGGCACTCTCCCGAAAACGGCCTTCATGCGACTTGTTCAGTCTGCGTGAACCCTTACAATACCGCCAAACGCACAGGAACGTCGCCACCCGGCGGCGTCACACCGCTAGGGAGCCATCGTGATCGTCCGCTGGGAGAGTGACCATGACTATGTGCTGGTGCATATCCACCAGGACATGTTCGGCGACTGGATCTTCAGCCGCGCCTGGGGGCAGATCGGCACCCAGTTCGGCGGCCTGAAACACCAGCTGGCCGACGATCACGACCAGGCGCTGATGTGGCTCGCCGACGAGACCACCATTCAGGCCTCCCGCGGCCTGCGCAAGGTGCTGGAGGTGGCGAGCGAAAGCGCCGAGGGCCAGGCGGCGGTCGAGCAGCTCTCGCTGCTCGACAAGGCCTGATCAGCCCAGGTAGCGCCGCCCACTGCCTCGCCCGGGAGAGGCCGGCCGCACTGCCGGGGCCCGCGGCGACTCCCCCGCCTGCAGCCGCTCCCAGGCCGCCGCATCGAGCCGGCCGCGCGCCTCCAGCCAGGCGGCCAGCCGGGCCGGTTCGAAACCCCGGTCCAGTTCATCACCTGCCTGGTCCACCAGCACCGGAATCCTCACGCCATAGCGCTCGACCAGGGCATCGTCCTCGCTGATCTCGATCGCCTCCAGCCGGTAGTCGCCCCGACACAGGGTCGCCAGCAGCGCCTCGAGCCGTTCGCAGAGATGACAGCCCAGGGTGGTATAGAGCCTCAGTCGCATCATGCGCCCTCCCGGTGGCGAATCAGAAACACATGGTGAAGATCGGGTCGGCGCTGGAAATCCGGGTCGAATGTCTTCGCCGAGATATCCTCCACGGCGTAGCGCGCGCTGAGCGCCGGGTCGAGCTTGAAGCGACGCTGATTGTTGGAGAACACCAGGGTGCCCCCTGGCGCCAGGCGCGCCATGGCCAATTCGACCAGCTGCGGATGGTCGCGCTGCACGTCCAGGGTGGCGTCCATCTTTTTGGAGTTCGAGAAGGTGGGCGGGTCGAGAAAGATCAGGTCGAACTCGGCCCGGGCGGTCTCCAGCCAGCGCAGGCAGTCATCGCGCACCACCCGATGGCGCGCGGGGTCGAGGCGATTGAGGGCGAAGTTGTCCCGTGCCCAGGCCAGGTAGGTATTGGAGAGATCCACGCTCACGCTTTCGCTGGCACCGCCCTCGGCCTCGCTGCCCAGCGCCGCCTGCACCGTGGCGGTCGCGGTATAGCAGAACAGGTTGAGAAAGCGCTTGCCGGGCGCCATCTCGGCCAGCCGCCGACGCACCGGCCGGTGATCGAGGAACAGGCCGGTATCCAGGTAGTCGTGCAGGTTGATCCAGAGCCTCGCACGCCCTTCTCGCACCTCGAAGCGCTCGCCCCTTGCGCCCTGCTTCTGGTACTGCTCCTTGCCCTGCTGGCGTTCACGCCGTTTGACGACGATGGCCGAGGCCTCGACGCCCAGCGTCTCGGGAATTACCGAGAGGGCATCGAAGAGCCGTTTCTGGGCCTGGGCGGCATTCACCGAGCGCGGCGGCGCATACTCCTGAACGTGCACCCGGCCATCGTAGACATCGATGGCCAGGGCGTACTCGGGCATGTCGGCGTCATACAGTCGGTAGCAGGTCTCACCGGACTGTTTCAGCCACTTCTTCAAGCGCTTGCGGTTCTTCTGCAGGCGATTGGCGAACATCTGGGCCCCTTCGCTGCGCGCGGGGGTCGCCCCTCCCTCCAACGCCTCGGCGGATCTGGTACTGGCACCACCTGCGCCGGCAGCGCCATCGGGCACGTCCATCAGCAGCAGCCGCGCCTCCAGGGGGCCATTCTTCAGCGAATACTGCTTGTCGGCACGCATGCCCAGGCGATGGCCCAGGTCCGGGTTGGCGGTGAACACTGCCAGGCGCCATCCGGGAAAGGCCCGCCGCACCCCCTCCCCCAGCTCGGCATAGAGCGCCACCAGCTCCGGCAGCTCGCCGAGCCGCTCGCCGTAAGGGGGGTTGGTGATCACCAGCCCGCGAGCCGAGGCCTCCAGCGCCTCCGGCCGCTGCAGCTGACCGAGCGAGGCACCGTGGAAGTCGATCAGGGCGGGAATGCCGGCGCGCATGGCGTTGGCCTTGGCCGCCGCCAGCGCCGGGGGACTCTGGTCGAAGCCGAACAGCTTCACCCGACAGCGCTTGCGGCCGATGCTGGCCCGCGCCTCGGCCTCGCGCCTGAGTTCACGCCACAGGGTGTCGTCGTGGCCCGCCCAGCCGTGGAAACCGAAACGCTCACGCGACAGATTGGGCGCCATGTCGGCGGCCATCAGGGCGGCCTCGATCAGCAGCGTGCCGGCCCCGCACAGCGGGTCTACCAGGGCCTCCCCGGCGCGCAGCCGCTCAGGCCAGCCGGCGCGGATCAGCAGCGCCGCCGCCAGGTTCTCCTTGAGCGGCGCATGCCCCACGTCGCGACGGTAGCCCCGGCGATGCAGGCTCTCACCGGAAAGATCCACCCCGAGGGTTAGCCGACCGCGATGCAGGTGGGCATAGAGCCGCAGGTCCGGCTGCTTGAGGTCGACGTTCGGACGCGGCTGGCCCGCCCCCTGCAGCGCCGCCACCACGCCATCCTTGACCAGCTGGGCGCCGAAGCGGGTATGGCGGATCTGCTCGCTGCGACCGTGGAAATCCACCGCCAGGGTGGCGCCTGGGGATAGGTGCGATGCCCACGGCACCCGGGTCACCGCCTGGCGCAGCGCCTCGGGCGTCTCGACGCCCTCCTCCCGGGCGAGGCATAGCACGATGCGGTTGGCCAGGCGCGACCAGAGGCAGGCTCGATAGGCGGCCGCCAGATCGGCGTGACAGTGCACGCCGGCCACGGTGGTCTTGACCGGCTCGGCGCCCAGGGCGCGGAGCTCATCGGCCAGCAGCTCCTCGAGCCCTTTTGGACAGCTGGCCAGCAGGCGTAGTGGGGTATCGGGTGACTCGGTCATGGCAATGGGGCCCGTGCTTGATCGGGCATATTCCTCAGGTTGCAGTTTTGCGTCGATCTTATGACGAAACATAGGTCGACAATGCTGCCCATAATGAGCTAAGAATAAGGTGAGTAGCTACTCTATAGACGCATGCGTTCTGTCAGCGACCCCCGGGCTCGCTACCCCTTCGCTCTGCCGTTGACTTGGCAACGGCACTGGAGCGGTGGAACGTCGGGTTGGAACATGGTGTTCGGCCCAAATTGGTACCTTTACAAGAGGTCATCCGATGAAAAGACAGAAACGTGATCGCTTTCAGCGCGCTTACCTTCATGGCTACAAGGCCGGTGTCTCAGGGCGCTCCCGCGACGACTGTCCCAGTCAGGATGTCAATATTCGCGAATACTGGATGAGCGGTTGGCGTGAAGGTCGCGGAGATCAATGGGCCGGCATGACCGGCGTCTCCGGGATTCACAAGAACCCCATGGTAATGTAACCCTCTATCGACCCAATCGACCGTCCACTGCCGCCGCTGCCGCGGCGGACATCACCCAAGCCCGTGATTCGCTCACGGGCTTTCTTTTGGTTCATCCCAGACTGGCGTGAGCTGGTTCTGTGGGAGGGACGGTTCGACGCCTCGACTTTAGCTCGCGAAGTAGTGCGCAGGGCTACCCAGGGGGCGCCTGCGGCGCCTTCGTCGAAGCGTCGAACCGCCGGCAGAGCCGGCCTCCCACCTTGACGCTTGCCAAACTTATTCACGCAAAGAGCGAAATACATTACTTTTGGCTTCCGGCTAGCCTGCCGCTGCCGCCTTGAGCGCCCGGGCACACTCGCCGACCAGCGACGGCCCACGGTAGATGAAGCCCGAGTAGAGCTGCACCAGATCCGCCCCCGCCTGACGCTTGGCCACCGCCGCCTCGCCGCCGTCGATGCCACCCACGCCAATGATCGGCAGGTCGGGCAGATGGCGACGCAGCTCACGGATCACCGCATTGGACGGCTCGAACACCGGCCGCCCTGACAGCCCACCCTGCTCGTCGGCGTGGGGGAGCCCGGCCACGGCCTCGCGCGACACCGTGGTGTTGGTGGCGATCACCGCATCGATCTCGCTGCGCGCTATGCTTTCGGCCACCAGGCCGATCTCCTCGGGCGTCATGTCCGGGGCGATCTTGACCGCCAGCGGCACCCGCCTGCCGGCGGCGGCATCCAGGCGATTGCCGGCCTCTCTCAGGGTGCCCAACAGGGCATCGAGCTGCTCGCCGAACTGCAGGTCGCGCAGTCCCGGGGTGTTGGGCGAGGAGATATTGACGGTCACATAGTCGGCATGCGCGTGCACCTTCTCCAGGCAGTGGAGATAGTCCTCCACGGCCCGCTCTACCGGCGTGGTGAGATTCTTGCCGATATTGATGCCGAGGATGCCATCATAGCGGCGCTGGCGAACCCGCTCGACCAGGTGATCGACGCCGGCATTATTGAACCCCATGCGGTTGATGATGGCGCCGCGCTGGGGGATGCGAAACAGCCGCGGCCGGGGATTGCCCTCCTGGGGGTTGGGGGTCACGGTGCCGACCTCGACGAAGCCGAAACCCAGCGCTCCCAGGGCGTCAAGGTGGTCGGCATTCTTGTCCAGGCCCGCGGCCAGCCCCACCCGATTGGGAAAACGCAGCCCCATCAGCTCCACCGGATCCTCGACGCGACCGCCCCCCAGGCGGGACGCAAGGTTCAGCCGGTGCGATGCATCCAGCGCGCGTAGCGCTATCCCATGGGCGGTTTCGGCATCGAGGCGAAACAGCAGCGAACGGGCCAAGGCGTACATGGGCATCTCCGGGCAGTGACTGGCAACGGGCGGCAGGAGTATACCAGCCCTTGCCACCACTTGTGGGAGGGCGATGTATCGCGCGAAGCAGCGCGGAGCGCTGTCTACACCCGGGCGCCTTGCGGCGCCTTCGCCCGGCAGAGCCGGCCTCCCACCCTGGACCGATGCACCAGCAAGGAAATGCGAGCTGACGCCGTCATCCCTCGTCGTTGCTTTCGGCGAGGTCGACCAGCTCGCGCACCGCCACGGCGAACAGCGGAAAGCTAGCCTGGCTGCCGCTGCGCACTTCCGCGATCAGGCGGCACCAGCGCTCGTGCAGTGAGCGGTGGGCCTGAAGCCAGTGCTCGACGCGCTCTTCGGGCTCGCGGCCGTCCTCGGTCTTGAGCACGCTGACCGTCAGCGCCAGCTGCTGGCGGTCGATGTCGTCGCGGAAGGTTTCACGCGCCTGGGCCTGCCAGCTGTCGCGCACCTTGAGGTCGGTGACCTGCTGGATCATCCACGGCAGTTCGAGACGGTGGCCGATCTCGTAGAAGATCTCGGCCACGCGCTGGGGCTTCTCATCGGTCTGCCGCGCCGCCTGGATAATGCCCAGCGCACCATAGAGGCTGCCAGCACCGGCCACGGTGGCGGCCAGCTCTTCCGGTACCCCGGCCTCGATCAGCTCGCTGCGCTTGGCCTCCCAGCTGTCACGCTCCTCGCCGCGCACCAGCTCGCCGATGCTCTCCTGGAGCTGCGCGACCCGGGGGGCAAAGTATTCGATCGCATCCCGCGTCGAGAGCCCCAAGCGCTGGCGCAGGAACCAGCGGGTGGCGCGGCGGATCAGGCGCATCAGGTCGAGCATCATGGCGTACTGCACCTGGCACGGCACCTGGTTATCCAGGGCTTCGATCCGCTCCCAGATAGCGGCCAGCTGGAAGCTGTCGCGGGCGACGATATAGGCCCGGGCGATCTCGGGCCGGCCGGCCCCGGTAGAGTCGATCAGCCGGCGCACGAACACCATCCCCATGTGGTCGACCAGATCGTTGGCCACCTGGGTGGTAACGATCTCGCGCCGCAGGCGGTGGTCATACATCTCATCCTTGAAGCGCTCGACCAGCACCGGCGGGAAGATGCGCTCCAGGTACTGCTGAATGTAGGGGTCGTCGGGAACGTCGGAGGCCAGCACCTCGCCCTTGAGCACGCTCTTGGCGTAGGAGATCAGCACCGACAGCTCCGGCAGGGTCATGCCCTGCTCGTTGGCGGCCCGCTCCTGCAGCTCCTCGTCCGCCGGCAGGAACTCCAGCTCGCGGTCGATCTGCCCCACCGCCTCGAGCTCGCTGATGAAGCGGCGATAGGGCCCGATGCCGTGGCGGGAGAGGATCTCGGAGAGATCCAGCGCCTGGGTCTGGCGATAGTTGTCCCGGATCACCAGGTCGGCAACCTCTTCGGTCATATCCGCCAGCAGCTGGTTGCGCTGCTTATCGGTCATGTCGCCGCGCTTGACGATCTCGTCGATGAGGATCTTGATATTGACCTCATGGTCGGAGCAGTTGACCCCGCCGGCGTTGTCGATGAAATCGGTATTGACGCGAACGCCCTTGGCGGCCGCCTCCATGCGCCCGTGCTGGGTCAGCCCCAGGTTGCCCCCCTCACCGACCACCCGGCAGTTCAGCTCACGGCCGTTGATGCGCAGGGCATCGTTGGCCTTGTCGCCGACCTCGGTATCCGACTCGTCGCTGCCCTTGACGTAGGTGCCGATGCCGCCGTTCCACAGCAGATCGACCCGGGAGCGCAGCATGGCGCGAATCAAATCGTTGGGCGACAGCCGCTCCTCCTGGATATCGAACACTTCCCGCATCTCCCGGGAGATGGGAATCGACTTGGCGCTGCGCTTGAACACCCCGCCCCCCTCGGAAATCAGGGAGGTATCGAAGTCCTCCCAGCTCGAGCGAGGCAGGTCGAACAGGCGTTGACGCTCGGCGAAGGTGGCCGCGGCGTCCGGGTTGGGGTCGACGAAGATATGCAGGTGATTGAAGGCCCCCACCAGGCGAATCTTGTCGGAGAGCAGCATGCCGTTACCGAAGACATCGCCGCCCATGTCGCCGACGCCGATCACGCTGAACTCGTCCTCCTGGGTATTGAGTCCCAGGCCGCGAAAGTGGCGCTTGACCGACTCCCAGGCCCCGCGAGCGGTAATACCCATCTTCTTATGATCGTAGCCGTTGGCCCCACCCGAAGCGAAGGCATCCCCCAGCCAGTGGCCGTACTCGGCGGAGATTTCGTTGGCAATATCCGAGAAGGTCGCCGTGCCCTTGTCGGCGGCCACCACCAGGTAGGCATCGTCGTCGTCGTGGCGCACCACGTTCTCCGGGGGCACCACCTCGCCGCCCACCAGGTTGTCGGTGACATCCAGCAGCGCGCTGATGAAGGTCTTGTAGCAGGCGATCCCTTCGCGCTGGAGCGTGTCGCGGTCGGCGCCCTCGGGCATGCGCTTGCAAACGAAGCCGCCCTTGGCACCCACCGGCACGATCACCGCGTTCTTGACCTGCTGCGCCTTGACCAGACCCAGCACCTCGGTGCGATAGTCCTCGTGACGGTCCGACCAGCGCAGCCCTCCGCGGGCCACCTTGCCGCCGCGCAGGTGAACGCCCTCCACCCGGGGCGAGCAGACGAAGATCTCGTAGGCCGGGCGCGGGCGGGGCATGCCGGTGACCCGGCTCGGGTCGAGCTTGTAGGCGATGTAATCCTTGACCCGGCCATCCGCTGAGGGCTGATAGTAGTTGGTTCGCAGGGTGGCCTGGATCAGCTCCATGTAGCGGCGCAGCAGCTGATCATCGTTGAGGCTGGCCACGCCGTCGAGACCGCGAAGAATGCGCTCCACGCAGGCGTTGACCTGCTCCTCGTCGGGACGCTGCTTCGGATCGAAGCGCAGTGCGAACAGCAGCACCAGATCACGGGTGATCTCGGGGTGGTTGGCCAGGGTGGCGGCGATGTAGTCCTGGGACATGCCGAAGCGGATCTGCTTCAGGTAGCGCGCGTAGGTGCGCAGCATGGCCACTTCTCGCCAGTCCAGGTTGGCCACGATCACCAGGCGGTTGAAGGCGTCGTTGTCGGCCTCACCGGCCCAGATGCGCCGGAAGGCCTCGATGAAGGGCTCGCGCATCTCCTGCAGGCTGACCTCGATGCTGGTGTGGTGCTCCAGGTCGAAGTCGTGGATCCAGTAGCGGATATCCGGGGTATCGATCTCGTAGGGGCGCTCGCCGATCACCCGCAGCCCGAGATTCTCCATCATCGGCAGCACATCGGAGAGCGGAATCGGCTGGTCACGGTGGAACAGCTTGAGGTTGACGCCGCTGCCCTCCTCCTCGACCAGGCGATAGAGGGTCAGCGCCAGCGGCTCACCGCGATCCAGCTCCCCCATGTGCTGCAGGTCGAAGACCGCCGTCCGGGCGCCGAAGTCGTCTCGGTAGCTGGCCGGAAAGGCATCACGGAAGCGGTCCATCAGGATGTTGGCCTGCTCCTCGCCAAAGCCCTCGATCATGGCCTCCTGGAGCTCATCGCGCCAGCTGCGCGCCAGCCGCGCCACCTTGGCTTCGATGCGCTTGATGTCGAAATCGCGCGGGCCCTCCTCGTTGAAGCGCAGGATGAACTGGATACGCGCCAGCACCGACTCGGAGAGGTAGGTGTTGAAATCGCCGAAGGAGGCGTTGAGCTCCTCGCACAGCAGGTGCTGGATGCGCAGGCGCAGGTCGGTAGAGAACACATCCCGCGGTACGAAGACCAGGCAGGAGTGGAAGCGGCCGGAGAGGTCGGTGCGGATGAACAGCCGGACCCGGCGCCGCTCGCGAATGTCGAGAATACCCAGCGCGGTCTTGGCCAGCTCATCGGTGTCGATCTGGAAAATATCGTCGCGGGGATAGACCTCGAGGATCTGCAATAACTGCTTGCCGTTGTGTCCCTTGGGATTGAAGCCGGCGATCTCCATCACCGCCTTGAGCTTGCGGCGCAGCAGCGGGATGTTGCGCGGCGATTCATTGTAAACGGTGGAGGTGAACAGCCCCAGGAAGCGCCGCTCCCCGATCACGCGCCCCTTCTCGTCGTAGCGATCGATGGAGATGTAGTCCGGATAGGTGGGGCGGTGCACCCGAGCATGGTGGGCGCTTTTGGCGAAGGAGAGCAGCTGGGGCACCAGCACGAAGCGATTCCCCTCGACGCCCAGCTCGGTACGAATGCGCTCCTGGTAGCGCGGCTGGTCCAGACGAAAGACCCCCAGCTCGCTGCCGGCGACCTTGGTCAGGCGGTCGCCGTCGGCGTCGGCCTCGATAACGTACTCGTCATAGCCCAGGAAGGTGAAGTTGTCGCGCACCATCCATTCGAGAAAGGCGATAGCCTCCTCGTGATCCGCCGGGTCGACCTGTTCGGGGCAGCTCGACTTGAGCTCGGCAATCGCCTCGTTGACCCGCTCGCACATGGGCACATAGTCGTTCACCGCCGTGCGCACGTCCTCGAGCACTTCCTGCAGGGCGTCCTCCAGCGATTCCAGGACGCTGATGTCCGTGTGGCGGTCGATTTCGATGGCGATCAGCGACTCGCGGGCCTGGGGCGCATCCGCCTCGCGCGGCGAAACGACCCGCGTCAGGGTATGATCGGCGCCCCGCTCCACGGCGAGGACCGCATTGTGGATGGCGTGCACGGTCAACCCGCGGCGGTTGAGCTCGATGCGCACCGAGTCGACCAGAAAGGCCATGTCCTCGTGCAGAACGGCCACGAAGGTGTGGGTCGACTGCCAGCCGTGCTCCTCGAAATCGGGGTTGAAGACCCGCACCTTGGGCTCGGCCGGATCGTGGTGCTGGATGAAGTGCCAGACCGAAAGCGTGGCACCGTAGAGGTCATCGAGCCGGCGGTCGGCAAGGTCCTCCAGCGGTACCGTGGCATAGAAATAGCGGGCGAAGGCATCCACGGCCTCGGCCCGCTTCTCGTCCAGTCGACTGAACAGGCGTTCCCGTAGCTGCTTGAGAATGTCCTGCCTGCCGGCTTCGATCGTTTCGTAATGCATCCCTACACCTCGGCTGCCTGGGACCGCGGATTGCGGCCCTGGGAAAGAGTCAGCGCGGCCCCTCGGCCGCCTGATGTCAGCTTACTGCAGCCCCGATCCCCACCCTATCGACTTGCCAGCCTTCTCATGGAGCATGTCGCTTCTGCATCATTGGCCGCGGCTTTTCGCCTTGACTTTGCCGGCATGACGCCGAGCCTTGCCGATGACGCCGCCAACCCAAGCGCCGCGGCGCTCAGCCGGCTCGCCGTTCCAACAGCACGCCGCACTCGCAGTGATGCGTCCAGGGAAACTGGTCGAACAGGGCGAAGCGCGTCACCTCATGGGTCCGACTGAGTGTCTCCAGGTTGCGCGCCAGGGTATCGGGGTTGCATGAAATATAGACGATGCGTGGATACTCGCTCAGCTGACGGCAGCTGGATTCATCGAGCCCGGCCCGGGGCGGGTCGACCAGCACGGTCGAGAAGTCGTGCTCGTCGAGCGCCATCTCTGCCACCCGGCGCCCGCCCTTGTCGCCGTTCAGCGCAGCGGCAAACTCCTCGGCGGACATCCTCGCCACGCGCACGTTGTCGATACCGTTAGCGGCCAGGTTCTCACGGGCGCTGGCCACCGAGGTGCGCGAGATCTCGGTGGCCAGCACGCGACGGAAGTTCTCGGCCAGGGCGATGGTGAAGTTGCCGTTGCCGCAGTAGAGCTCCACCAGATCGCCGTCCTGGCTAGCGCGCGTCGCCTCTCGGGCCCAGGCCAGCATCGCGCGGCAGATCTCGGCATTGGGCTGGGTGAAGCTGTTCTCCACCTGCTGATAGACGAAGGGCCGCCCCTCGACCTCGAGGCGCTCCCAGACATGGTCCCGCTCGAGCACCAGGCGCTGCTTGCGGGAGCGGCCGATGATCATGATACCAAGCCGCGCCTGCAGCTCGCGGGCCTCGGTTTCCCAGGCATCGTCCAGGGGGCGATGGTAGATCAGCGTCACCAGCGCCTCGCCCGACAGAGTGGTGAGAAACTCGACCTGGAACAGCCGACGCCGGAGCACCGGGCTCTCAAGCAGCGCCTCGCGCAGGCGCGGCATCAGGGCATTGATCGCACGGCTCGCCACCGAATACTGGTCCAGGCGGATCACCCTCTTGCGCTTGGGATCTTCGGCATCCACCTCGAACATCGCGTAGTAGAGATCGTCGCCCTCGTGCCAGAGGCGGAACTCACAGCGCTGACGATAGTGGGTTGCAGGCGAAGGGAACACCTCGAGCGGCGGGGGGGCAAAGCGCGCGAACTGCGCGGTGATGCGCTCGCGCTTGGCCGCGAGCTGCTCGTCGTATCGGCCGGGTTCGACAACGGGAAGGGACACGGCATCTCCTGTCGTGTGCGGTGCAGGGAAAATCGGACATCAGCCGACGGTCAGCAGACCCGGCTCTGCAAAGGCGTAGCGGGAAAGCGCCCTGGCCAGGCGGCCATCCGGGGCGGTGGCGAAGCTTGGGTCACAGCCCTGACGCGGGGGTGGGTCGACCGCCAGCTGGGCGGCCCGCCGAGCGATGGCCTCGCCGGAGTCGACCAGGGTCACCGGGCGTGGCGCCGCCTCGGCGATGTGCGCGCGCAGTAGGGGAAAGTGAGTGCAGCCCAGCACCACGGTATCCAGGTCCGGGGCCTCCCAAAGCGGCGCCGTGGCCTGGGCGACGACGTCGCGATCCACGGGTTCGCCGGCCACCAGCCGCTCGGCCTGCTCCACCAGCGCGTCTGCGGCCACGCGGGTCACCCGACAGTCGGCGGCGAACGCCTGGATCAGGCGCTCGGTGTAGGGCCTCGCCACGGTGGCACTGGTTGCCAGCAGGCCGATATGGCGGCTTTGACTCAGCCGGGCGGCAGGCTTGATGGCCGGCACCGTGCCCACCACCGGCACGCCGAGCCGCTCCCGCAGGGCATCCAGGGCCAGGGTGCTGGCGGTATTACAGGCGACCACCAGCACGCCACAGCGGCTGGCGGCCACCGCCGCCTCGCACACCGAAAGGATGCGCGCCACCAGCCACTCATCCGGGCGAATGCCGTAGGGCAGCATGGCGTTGTCGCAGGCGTAGGCCAGCGCGACACCGGGCAGCTGGCGGCGCAGCGGCGCCACCACCGAAAGGCCGCCCACGCCGGAGTCGAAAATCAGTATTGGGCCAGGCATGGCGAACGGACGGTCATGCAGGGTCGCTCCGCAGCAGTGAGCCGCCCATTCTACCAGCTACGCCGGCAACGGAAATACGCCGCGGGTCGCGCCCTCCATCAGGTGGCAGGCTCGGGAGCCTCTTTCAGCTCGGCATAGAGCTCGGGATAGGCCTCCTGCAGGCGCTCCAGCGCCGCCGTGGCCCCGTCGGGCAGTGCCTCGGCCAGACGCTCGAGGTCCTGGTCGTCGAAGTGTTCACGAATCAGCGGGAAAAGCAGCTCGCGCTCATCGCGCAGATAGGCACGGTGAGCGTCCAGATAGGCCTTGAGATCGTCGGCAAAGCGGTCCATGGGGACCACCGCGTCCATCAGGATCATATCCAGATCGTTGGAGAGCCGCATCAACTGCTTGCGCAGCGCCTGGTAGTCATTGCTGAGTCGCTCGGTCAGCTCCTGGCTCTCCGGTGCCAGGGTCTGGAGACGTTCGGTGCAGATCCGTTCGAGCGGAACGGTGAAGCCCTCCATATAGTCAAGGATGTAGTCGACAACCTCCCGGACCAGCTGAAAGTTGGGGCGATCGCCGACCGCCAGCGCCTTCTGCTTGAGCTGAAGGACGTGCAACATGCGCGCCATGTTGGCATGATCCCGACGCAGTTGGGTCAGCATGGGCATGTCGAAGCCTCCTCTTCCATCGGATGGGCGAGCATACAGTCTTGGATACGCGGAATGGGTACGGGTTCATTGCCCACTCCATCCTCCCGCCAACGCCGGGACGGGATAGACGCCGTATCACCCTAGCGCCTAAAGCCCGATGATGCCTATCACCCAAAGTCGTATTGCAAAATTCGCCGTAAACGGAACTGGAACAGCGACAGCGCTACCGCAAGGAGATCATCATGGATCTGTTCGGTCAGGCCCCGCCCGAGACGGCCCCCTTGGCCTATCGAATGCGCCCCCGCCGCCTGGATGACTATGTGGGCCAGCAGGCGCTGGTCGGGCCGGGTAAGCCGCTGCGACGGATGGTCGAGACCGGCACTGTCCGCTCGATGATCCTGTGGGGCCCACCCGGCGTGGGCAAGACCACCCTGGCCGAGATTCTGGCCACGGAGTCGGGGTCGCGCCTGGAGCGGCTGTCGGCGGTCATGGCGGGGGTCAAGGACATCCGCGAGGCAGTGGCCCGGGCCGGCGTGGCCCGCGACCAGGGCCAGGCGACCCTGATGTTTCTCGACGAGATCCACCGGCTCAACAAGAGCCAGCAGGACGCCCTGCTGCCCCACGTGGAGTCGGGACTGCTGACGCTGATCGGTGCCACTACCGAGAATCCCTCCTTCGAGGTCAACTCGGCGCTACTCTCCCGGGCGCCGGTCCAGGTGCTTACCCCGCTCTCGGAGGAGGAGCTGCTCCAGGTGATGCGCCAGGCGCTGACGGACGAGGCATGCGGTCTGGGCGCACGCCGCATCGCCGTGGCGGAGGAGGTGCTGGCGCGCGTGGCCCGCGCTGCGGCAGGCGACGCTCGCCGCGCTCTGGGCCTGCTGGAGAACGCCTGCGATTTCACCCTCGCCGAGGATGGCGGCGAACGCCTGCCACCCGAGGCCCTAGAGGCCGCCCTGAGCCATGGCACCAGCGCCTTCGACAAGCAGGGCGACCACTACTACGACCTGCTCTCGGCGATCCACAAGTCGGTGCGCTCCTCGCGCCCCGATGCCGCCCTGCTCTACATCGCGCGCTTCATCCAGGGCGGCGGCGACCCGCTCGACGTGGTGCGCCGACTGGCGGCGATCGCCTCGGAGGACGTGGGCAACGCCGACCCGCGCGCCCTGCCGCTCGTCATGGCCGCCTGGGACGCCTACCTGCGCCTGGGCGACTACGAGGGTCAGCGCGCCATCGCCCATGCGGCGATTCACCTGGCCGTGGCCCCCAAGAGCAACGCCGTGGAGCGCGCCTGGAAGGCAGCCCAAGCCTATGTGGCGGCCCAGCCGAGCGTGGACGTGCCCACTTACCTGCGCAATGCACCGACGACGCTGATGGCGTCACTGGGCCACGGCCAGGGCTATCGCTACGCCCACCGCGAACCCCACGGCTACCCGGCCGGCAGCGCCCACGATTGCTGGCCGGACAACCTGCCGCGGGCGAGATTCTATGACCCCACCGACCATGGCCAGGAGAAGCGCTACGCCCAGATGATGGCCTGGCGGGCCGAACTCGACGCCGGAGCGGATGGTGACTAGGGGCGAGGGGCGAGGGGCGAGGGGCGAGGGGCGAGGCAGTCTGCGCCCAAATGAAAGGGCTCTTCGCACTTTAGCGTGAACGTGTTTGGCAGGTTCTATGGTGGGAGGCCGGCTCTGCCGGGCGAAGGCGCCGCAGGCGCCCCATGGGTAGCGCTGCGCGCTACTTCGCGAGCTGAAGCTCCCTCCCACAGGGTAAGTCCACGCCAGTCTGCGATGAACCAATGAAAGGAGCAAGCCAAGGGGATTCCTTGAAACTTGCTCCTTGAACCTCGCTCCTGGCCGAAGGCCTTATTAGTGCGTATCGCGAATCACATCGGTCCCCTCGGGGATCTCGAAGGCGAAGCGGCTACCGTCGATGGCCTGGTTCATCTGCACGTCGCGAAACTCGATGGCGGTACGCTGACCGGTGCTGTCGGTCATCATCAGCACGCTCAGGCGCTCCCCGCGGAACGTCATCTCCAGCTCCTCGAAGAGAGTGTCGGCGGCCTTGGGCACCAGGGTGAAGGTCTCGGCGCTGCCCTGCTGGCGACGCGAGACCTCATAGCTGTCGGTCAGCTCACCGGCGCTGCCGGAGAGCAGCAGGGCCGGCGTATGGGTGACGCGATGATCCAGCGCCTGCACCGTCACCTGCTCCAGATCGGGATCGTAGAGATAGACGTCGTCACCGTCGGAGACCACCACCTGCTGGTAGGGGGCATCGACTTCCCAGCGGAACTTGCCCGGCCGCGACAGCCACATCTGGCCGCTCGCTTCCTGCAGGCGCTCGCCGCTGCCGTCGAGGATCTGCTGAGCGAAGCGTGCCTCGTAGGTCTGCAGCGGCTCGAGCATGCGGGTCAGGCGCTCGGCGCCGTCGCTGGCCAGGGCGGCAGCCGGCAGCAGCGCCGAGACGGCGAGGGCGGCAAGGGTCTTCTTTACTGTCATGGGGTCATACTCCCTGAACGGGTCCATTGTGGCGTCCTGTCACTCTGACCGGGCCGACACCGGGGGGTTGCATGGCCCCCCCACGCTTCCACCGTTGCTGCACGTTCATTCACCCACTGGGGGCGGCGCCAGCACCTCGCGGGCGCCATTGGTGCCCATGGTGGAGACCACGCCGGCCATCTCCATGGCCTCGACCAGCCGCGCGGCGCGGTTGTAGCCGATCTTGAAGCGTCGCTGCACCGCCGAGATCGAGGCGCGGCGGGACTCGGTGACGAACTGTACGGCCTCATCGTAGAGGGCATCCTGCTCGGCGTCGCCGCCGTCGCCGCCCTCGGCCTCCAGGCCGGTGAGCGCCTCGGCGGAGACGCCGCCGGAGAGGATCTCGTCGATGTAGTCCGGCTCGCCACGGCGCTTCCAGTCCTCCACGACCCGGTGCACCTCGTCGTCGTCAACGAAGGCGCCGTGGACCCGGGTCGGCATCCCGGAGCCGGCGGGCAGATAAAGCATGTCGCCGTGACCCAGCAGATTCTCGGCGCCGCCCTGGTCGAGGATGGTGCGCGAGTCGACCCGCGAAGAGACCTGGAAGGCCATGCGAGTGGGCACGTTGGCCTTGATCAGGCCGGTCACCACGTCCACCGAGGGGCGCTGAGTGGCCAGAATCAGGTGGATGCCGGCGGCCCGGGCCTTCTGCGCCAGCCGCGCGATCAACTCCTCGACCTTCTTGCCGACGATCATGAACATGTCGGCGAACTCGTCGATCACCACCACGATATAGGGCAGCTTTTCCAGCACCGGCGGGGTCTGGTGCATCTCCCAGGGCTGCGGCTCCCACAGTGGGTCGGCCACCTGGGCGCCGGCCCGCTCCGCTTCGTCCAGCTTGGCGTTGAAACCGGCGATGTTGCGAACGCCCATGGCGGCCATCAGCTTGTAGCGCCGCTCCATCTCGGCCACGCACCAGCGCAGGGCATTGGCCGCCTCCTTCATGTCGGTGACCACCGGCGCCAGCAGATGCGGAATGCCGTCATAGACGGAGAGCTCGAGCATCTTGGGATCGACCATGATCAGGCGCAGCTCGTCGGGCGTGGCCTTGAGCAGCATCGAGATCAGCATGGCGTTGACCCCCACCGACTTGCCCGAGCCGGTGGTGCCGGCCACCAGCAGGTGGGGCATCTTGCCCAAGTTGGCCACGACCGGGCCGCCGCCGATGTCCTGGCCCAGGGCCAGGGTCAGCGCCGAGGCCTCCTGCTGGTAGCGGTCGGAGTCGATCACTTCGCGCAGGCGAATCATGGCCCGGTGGGGATTGGGGATCTCGATCCCCACCGTGGGCCGCCCCGGGATCACCTCGACGACGCGCACGCTCTTGACCATCAGCGAACGCGCCAGGTCCTTGGCCAGGTTGCTGATCTTGGACACCTTCACCCCGGCGGCGGGCTTGATCTCGAAGCGGGTGATCACCGGGCCGGGCCAGGTGTTCACCACCTCTGCCTTGACGCCGTACTCGCGCAGCCGCGTTTCCAGAAGTTCAGCCATCTCGGCCAGCTGCGCATCGGTGTAGTTGCGCTGATGGGGCTCCGGCGGCGTCAGCAGCCTGAGGCTGGGCAGCTCGCCGTCGGGCTCGGGCAGGTCGTCGAGCTGCGGGCGCTGGCTCTGCAGGTGCTCCACCGTCCACAGCGCCGGCCCCTCCGGCTCGTCCGCCGCGGCTCGTCCCTGCTCGGCGGTGGCAACGGTCGCCGCTGCCGCCTCAGGTGCCTCGGCACTGGAGCGCCACTCTCGCAGCCCAGCCGCCTGATCGGCGACCTCGCGGGCGTCCGGCGTCGTGGCTGGCGATGCCTCCGCGGACGCTGTACGGGACGAGACAGTCGGCGCCGACTCGCCCGAGGCCTCGTCGGCAACGCTCCCCCAGCTCAGCCGCGGCTCACGCTGGGCGCCCTCGTCTGGCTCCGTTGACCGCCAGTCGCCAAGACCCGGCTCACGACGCGAGGCCCGAGGCGACTCGCCCGCTGGCGGCATCGGCTCCGGTTCATCGGGCACCGCCGGCTCGGGCGGAGAAAAGTGCCCGGCGTCCTCCGTCCGCGACGGCGAGGCGTCAGCCGCGACGGCAGACGCCGGATCAGCGCCGTGGCGCGTGTCCGCTGGCTCGGCGGCCAGCGGCACTTTCGTGCTTGCCGTGGCCGTTTCACCGCCCGGGTCGGGGAATGACTGGGCCTCGGGCTCCCTGGCACTCAAGGGCATGGGGGCTTCAGCGGCCTCGGGCTCATCGCGACGCGCGCTCAGCGGTGACGCCGGCTCGGGGTCGGAAGCGCGCGGCACGGCAGATGGCGACGCCTGGCTTGCCGGCGCGACCTCATGCTCGACAGCCTGCTGCGCCGCATAGGCCGCCTCCGGCCGCTTGGCGGAAGGCGTTCGCTCGGGCACGTCCCAGGGGATCTCGGTGTCGCCATCGTCGCCAAAACCAGGGGCGAGGCGCGGCTCGGCAGCCGCGGAACTCGACGCCGCTCGGCGCCGCCCGAAGCGCCCGAACCAGCCCCGGCGCGGCGAGGCCGGCGCCTCCTCGCCATCATCGGCGTCGGGTTCGACGTCCGGCTCCATTTCGTCTGCCACCGCGTCACGCTTCGCCTCTCGGCGCTCGCGGGCCAGCCCGAAGGGCACGGCGAACCAGCCCCACAGGCGTAGCGCCCGATGGCCTAGCTCGTCCATGACGCTGAGCCAGGACACCCCGCTGAACAGCGGAAAGCCGCAGAGCATGGCGGCCAGCGCCAGCAAGCCGGTGCCACCGGACCCCACCAGCGGCACTAGCGCTCCCACCAGCCCCTCGCCGAGGATGCCGCCGGATGAGTAGGGCAGCACGCTATCGGGGTGATAGAAGTGAAGCGCCCCCAGCGTCGTGGTGCCCAGCAGCAGCAGCACAAGCCCCCCAGGCGCACGGCCACCGCCGTGGCATCCCATTCGAAGCGTACCCGACGCGAGCGGATCAGCCACCAGCCGGCAAATCCCAGCATGCCAGGCCACCACAGAGCACTGGCACCGAACAACGAATAGAGCACGTCGGCCAGCCAGGCACCGATGGGCCCCATCCAGTTCGCCACCTCGGTCTCCGGGCCACGGCGAGACCAGCCGGGGTCGGCGGCCTGATAGCTGAACAGCGCCAGCAGCAGGAAGACGCAGGCCGCCAGCAGCACGATGACCACGCCTTCACGGGCCGCCCCCTGCAGGCGAAGCCCCATGCGTTGTGCCGTCTGCCGAGCATTCTCCGCCGTCGCACGCCGCGGCGCGCGCTTTTCCTTCGCACTCAAATCACCCACCCCCTCGTGCCGCCAACGGGCGACACTGTCAGAAGCATTCGTCATCCAAAGATCGTCTCAGCCGCCCATCATACCGGGCCTGGCAGCCCCGGCACAGAGTACCGCGCCTGCCGCTTGAGCCCCGCCACGGGCAGCGTCAAAATGGAGGCTTTTCAGGAGCCCCTGCATGCTGCCCTGGCTACCCGAACGCCCGGTGCGCTTTCCGCCCGTCTCGCAGGCGCTGCGCGATCCGGATGGCCTGCTGGCCGCCGGTGGCGATCTCACGCCGGCGTGGCTGCTGGCCGCCTACCGACGCGGCATTTTCCCCTGGTACAGCGACGACCAGCCGATCCTGTGGTGGAGTCCCGACCCGCGCATGATACTGCTGCCCGACGAGCTTCATGTCAGCCGCAGCCTTGCCAAGCGGCTGCGTAACGGCGGTTTCACCGTCACCTTCAATCGCGCCTTCGAGGCGGTCGTCGACGCCTGCGCCGCCCCGCGGGCCGGTCAGCCCGGCACCTGGATCACCGCGGAGATGCGCGACGCCTACGTAGCCCTGCACGGGCTCGGCTTCGCCCGCTCGGTGGAGGTCTGGCGGGAGCAGCAGCTGGTTGGCGGTCTCTACGGCGTGGCCATGGGTGGCGCCTTCTTCGGCGAATCGATGTTCTCGACCATGCGCGATGCCTCCAAAGTGGCCCTGGTCCATCTGGTGCGCGCCATGCAGGCAGGCAACGGTCGGCTGATCGACTGCCAAATGCATACCCGTCACCTGGCCAGCCTGGGCGCTCGGGACATCGCCCGCAGCGACTTCATCAACTATCTTGAAGAGAGCCTGACGACCCCCACGGCGCGGCACGCCGGCCACCCGCTCCCCGACTGGCCGCTCCCCGCAGAGGCAGCCGTGGCGGTGCCATGATCGGCACCCGCTCAATCCACAACCGACCAGGAGGCGGACGCCCGTGAGCAGCAATACGCCTCATCAGCCGGTCAGGGACCTGCGCTTCTTCCTGACCGTGCCCCATGCCTGCAGCTATCTGGAAGGGCGCGAGGCCACCACCCTGTTTCTCGACCCCCAGGAATCCCACGGCCAGGGGGTCTACGACGCCTTGGCGCTGCTCGGTTTTCGCCGCAGCGGCCGCCACCTCTACCGCCCACACTGCGAGGGTTGCAGCGCCTGCCTCTCGGTGCGGGTGCCGGTCGCGGACTTCGCCCCCAGTCGCACCCAGCGCCGCGTGGCCAAGCGCAACGCCGACCTGCGCCTGATCGAGCGCCCGGCGCTGTTCGACCCGGAGCACTACGCCCTCTACGACCGCTATATCCGCACCCGCCACGTCGATGGCGACATGTATCCGCCCAGCCATGAACAATACCGCACCTTTTTGACCCTGGATGAGCCCTACTCGCGGCTGCTGGAGCTCCGACTGGGCGAGCGCCTGCTCGCCGTGGCCGCCTTCGACCGGCTAGAGCACGGCCTCTCGGCGATTTATACCTTCTTCGACCCGGCCCCCGAGTGGGACCGACGCTCACTGGGCACCTTTGCCGTGCTGTGCCTGGTAGAACAGGCCCGCCAGCAGGGTCTGCCCCACGTCTACCTGGGCTACTGGATTCGCGAGTGCCGCAAGATGGCCTACAAGGAGAACTTCCAGCCGCTGGAGATCCTCGACGGACGACACTGGCGCCGCACCATTCCTTTATGACCTACCAAAGCCGCATGCCGGGCGCCAGGCCATCTTTGCCTTGACGCCCGGCTTGCGGCACAATACCGCGCTATCCTAATGGCATAGGCTGGCTACCGGCGGCTGGGGCGCCGGAAGGCCCGTGAGAGTCACGCCAAGATCATTGTCATCATCAGCGAGGAACCGCCTATATGGCACGCGAAGACCATATCGAAATGGAAGGCGTGGTCGTCGACACCCTTCCCAACACCACCTTCCGCGTCGAGCTGGAAAACGGCCACGTGGTCACGGCCCACATCTCGGGCAAGATGCGCAAGAACTACATCCGCATTCTCACCGGCGACAAGGTCAAGGTCGAGCTGACGCCCTACGACCTGACCAAGGGCCGTATCGTCTACCGTTCGCGCTGAGCCACGCCTCCCCGGCCAGCCGGCGTTCGACGCCCCACTGACGCTGCGCAGCGGCACACAAGACAACGCCCCGTCATTCGACAGGGCGCTGTGCGTGGTACCTGGCCAGTCGCGAGCCGTCAGGGTTCGGCCAGCTCCACCTCGGTCGAGAGGTGCAGCTCACCCTCCTCCACGGTGACATGCACCACCCCGCCATGCTCGGAGAGCTCACCGAACAGGATCAGCTCGGCCAGCGGCTTCTTGAGCCGGTCCTGGATCAGTCGCGCCATGGGGCGTGCCCCCATGTCCGGGTCGTAGCCCTTCTCGGCCAGCCAATCCCGCGCGGCCATGTCCACGTCCAGCTGGACCCGCTTCTCGTCGAGCTGCGCCTGCAGCTCCACCAGGAACTTGTCGACCACGCTGCGCACCACCGCGGTGGGCAGGGAGTGGAACTGGATGATCCCGTCCAGACGGTTGCGGAACTCCGGCGAGAAGGTCTTGCGGATCACTTCCATGGCATCGGTGGAATGGTCCTGGGTCTGGAAGCCGATGGAGCGACGCGCCTGCTGTTCGGCGCCGGCGTTGGAGGTCATGACCACGATGACGTGACGGAAGTCCGCTTCGCGACCGTTGTTGTCGGTCAGCCGGCCGTGATCCATCACCTGCAGCAGCAGATTGAAGACCTCCGGATGGGCCTTTTCAACCTCATCGAGCAGCAGCACGCAGTGGGGCTGCTTGGTGATCGCCTCGGTGAGCAGTCCACCCTGGTCGTAGCCCACGTACCCCGGCGGCGCGCCAATCAGCCGCGACACCGTGTGGCGTTCCATGTACTCGGACATGTCGAAGCGCACCAGCTCGATGCCCATGATACGCGCCAGCTGGCGGGCCACCTCGGTCTTGCCCACCCCGGTGGGCCCGGCGAACAGGAAGCTGCCCACCGGCTTGTCCGGCGACTTGAGCCCCGCCCGCGACAGCTTGATCGCCGCCGACAGGCTGTCGATGGCCTCGTCTTGACCGAAGACCAGCATCTTGAGATCGCGGTCGAGGTTCTCGAGCAGCTTGCGGTCGGAGCTGGAGACGCTCTTCGGCGGAATCCGCGCGATGGAGGCCACGACCGCCTCGACCTGATCGACATCGATGGTATCGACCCGCACCTCCGGCGGCAGCAGCCGCTGATGGGCGCCGGCCTCGTCGATCACGTCGATGGCCTTGTCGGGCAGGTGGCGATCGTTGATATAGCGATCCGCCAGCCGTGCGGCGCTCTCCAGGGCACCGTCGGTGTACTTGAGGCGATGATGCTCCTCGAAGCGCGAGCGCAGCCCCTTAAGGATGCGAATGGTGTCCTCCACCGAAGGGGCCATGACATCGACCTTCTGGAAGCGGCGCGCCAGCGCCCGGTCCTTCTCGAAGATGCCGCGGAACTCCTGGAAGGTGGTGGAGCCGATGCAGCGCAGCTCACCGGAAGAGAGAAGCGGCTTGAGCAGGTTGGAGGCGTCCATGACGCCGCCGGAGGCCGCCCCGGCACCGATCACCGTGTGGATCTCATCGATGAACAGGATGGCGTTGGGCTGTTTCTTGAGTTCGGCAAGCAGGCTCTTCAGGCGCTTCTCGAAATCGCCGCGATACTTGGTGCCGGCCAGCAGGGCGCCCATGTCCAGTGCGTACACCACGGCGTCGCCGATCACCTCGGGCACGTCCTCCTCGACGACGCGCTTGGCCAGCCCCTCGGCGATGGCGGTCTTGCCCACCCCGGCCTCACCGACCAGCAGCGGGTTGTTCTTGCGCCGCCGGGCGAGAATCTGGATGACGCGCTCGAGTTCGTGCTCCCGCCCGATCAGCGGGTCGATCTTGCCCAGCCGCGCCTGCTCGTTGAGGTTGGTGGCATAGCCGGTGAGCGGGTTGGCGCTGGTCTCGCCGCCGCCCTCTTCGGCCTCCTCGGACTCGGAGGGAGACGCCGAGGGCGCCTGACCGTGGCCGGACACCTTGGAGATGCCGTGGGCGATGTAGTTGACGGCATCCACACGCGCCACGCTCTGCTGCTTGAGGAAGTAGACCGCCTGGCTCTCCTGTTCGGAGAAGATCGCCACCAGCACGTTGGCGCCGGTCACTTCGCTCTTGCCGGAAGACTGCACGTGGAAGACCGCACGCTGCAGCACCCGCTGGAAGCCCAGGGTGGGCTGCGTTTCGCGCTCGCCCTGATCCTCGGGAATCAGCGGCGTGGTAGAGTTGATGAAGTCCTGCAGGTCGGACCGCAGCTTGTCGAGATTGGCCCCGCAGGCCCGCAGCACGTCTGCCGCCGAGGCATTGTCGAGCAGCGCCAGCAGCAGGTGCTCCACGGTCATGAACTCGTGGCGCTTGGAACGGGCCACGGTAAACGCCGTGTTCAGGGTCAGTTCAAGTTCTTTGCTCAGCATGGCAGTCCCCTTCTCGCCGCCTAGGGCTTGCGTCGGATCTTTCAAGGTCCGGCATCATCAACATCGGGCACAATCGCTGCCGTTGCAAGTCTGGTCCTCAACGACTGCCATTCACATCCCGTCTCGACAACCACCGGGAGTCAGTCCGCCGCCTCGATGTCACACAGCAGCGGGTGCTGACACTCTCTCGCATATTGATTGACTTGATGGCTTTTGGTTTCCGCAATGTCGCGGGTGAAGACACCACAGGTGGCCTTGCCCTGGGTGTGTACCGCCAGCATCACCTGTACGGCGGTCTCGCTATCCATGTGGAAGAACGTCTGCAGCACCTCTACCACGAACTCCATGGGCGTGAAGTCATCGTTGTGCAGCACCACCTTGTACATCGGCGGCCGGGCCAGCTCCGGCTCCGATGACTGCACGGCCAGGTCGCCATCATCCTCTTCTTCCGGCCGCGGTGGCCGGGTCATGCCGGCAATCACGCCGACTCTCCACCACCCGCCGGACAGGTCTCTCTTGAACATAAAAGCCACACACCATCTCGACAAGCCGGCTGCGTTGAGGCGCCTCGACTCAGCTTGGACGCCATCGGGCCGGCAGGGTTCATGGTCATCACGCAAAGGGCCCCCGCCCGCCATGCGGACGAGGGCCCCGGGAAACGCCGGACCGTTTACATGTTGTCTGCGACGGCCTGACCGAACTCGGAGCACTTGAGCAGTTTGGCATCGTCCATCAGGCGGTGGAAGTCATAGGTGACCTCGCCCTTGGAGATGGCCTTCTCCATGCCCTTGAGCACCAGATCGGCGGCTTCGACCCAGCCCATGTGGCGCAGCATCATCTCGGCGGACAGGATCAGCGAGCCGGGGTTGACCTTGTCCTGCCCGGCATACTTCGGCGCGGTGCCGTGGGTCGCCTCGAACATGGCCACGGCGTCGGACAGGTTGGCCCCCGGGGCAATGCCGATGCCGCCCACTTCCGCCGCCAGAGCGTCGGAGAGGTAGTCGCCGTTGAGGTTCAGGGTAGCGATGACGTCATATTCGGCCGGACGCAGCAGAATCTGCTGCAGCATGGCGTCGGCGATGACGTCCTTGACCACGATGGTCTTGCCGGACTTGGGGTTCTTGAACTGCATCCAGGGACCGCCGTCGAGCAGCTCGGCACCGAACTCCTCCTTGGCGAGCTCGTAACCCCAGTCCTTGAAGGACCCCTCGGTGAACTTCATGATGTTGCCCTTGTGCACCAGGGTCACCGAGTCGCGGTCGTTGTCCACGGCGTACTGCAGGGCCTGACGCACCAGACGCTTGGTGCCCTCGACGGAGACCGGCTTGACGCCGATGCCGCAGTTCTCGGGGAAGCGGATGTTGGTGACCCCCATCTCCTCGCGCAGGAACTTGATCACCTTGTCGGCCTCCGGAGTGCCGGCCTTCCACTCGATGCCGGCGTAGATGTCCTCGGAGTTCTCGCGGAAGATCACCATGTCGACGTCGGCAGGCTTCTTGACCGGGCTCGGCACCCCTTCGAACCAGCGCACCGGGCGCAGGCAAGTGTAGAGGTCGAGCTTCTGACGCAGCGCCACGTTCAGGGAGCGGATGCCACCGCCCACGGGCGTGGTCAGCGGCCCCTTGATGGAGACGACGTAGTCCTGAACCGCTTCCAGGGTCTCTTCCGGGAGCCAGGTGTCGGCATCATAGACCTGGGTGGCCTTCTCACCGGCATAGACTTCCATCCAGTGAATCTTGCGCTCGCCACCGTAGGCCTTCTGAACGGCCGCATCGATGGCGATCTTCATCGCCGGCGTCACGTCGACGCCGATGCCGTCACCCTCGATAAACGGGATAACCGGCTCGTTCGGCACGTTCAGACTGTTGTCGGCGTTGACGGTGATCTTCTCGCCGCCTTCGGGAACAACAATGTTCTGGAACCCCATAGAGAACTCCCTTATCTGGTCTGTTCAGGTGGAGCGCGGAGTATAACATCGTCCACCCACCCGGCCCATAACAGGCCTTTCAAACTAAATGCTAAAAGGCCCCGCCCGCCAGGGGCGGACGGGGCCTGAGGGACCTAGCGGATGCTTATCCCTTGGCCACCATCGCCAGGGCGTCATTCAGCGTCTTGCTGGGACGCATGACCGCGCGGGCCAGCTCGGGGTCGGCATGGTAGTAGCCCTTGATGTCCACCGGCTGGCCCTGAACGCCATTCAGCTCGTCGAGGATGACGGCTTCCTTGGCCACCAGGGTCTCGGCCAGGCGGGCGAAGCGCTCCTTGAGGCCGGCGTCCTTGTCCTGGGCGGCCAGCGCCTCGGCCCAGTAGAGGGCCAGGTAGAAGTGGCTGCCGCGGTTGTCGATCTCGCCGACCTTGCGCGACGGCGACTTGTTCTCCTCCAGGAACCGGCCGGTGGCCTTGTCCAGCGCGTCGGCCATCAGGGCGGCGCGCTCGTTGTCGAAGGTCTTGGCGAGGTGCTCCAGGGAGGCGCATAGGGCGAGGAACTCGCCCAGGCTATCCCAACGCAGGTGGTTCTCCTCGAGCAGCTGCTGAACGTGCTTGGGCGCGGAACCGCCGGCACCGGTCTCGAACAGGCCGCCACCCTCCATCAGGGGCACGATGGAGAGCATCTTGGCGCTGGTGCCCAACTCAAGGATCGGGAACAGGTCGGTGAGGTAGTCACGCAGGATGTTGCCGGTCACCGAGATGGTGTCGAGGCCACGGATCACGCGCTCCAGGGTGTAGCGCATGGCGCGCACCTGGGACATGATCTGGATGTTGAGACCGGTGGTGTCGTGCTCCTCGAGGTAGGTGCGGACCTTCTTGATCAGCTCGTTCTCGTGGGGACGGTAGGGGTCGAGCCAGAAGACCGCCGGCATGCCGGAGTCGCGACAGCGGTTAACGGCAAGCTTGACCCAGTCGCGGATCGGCGCATCCTTGACCTGGCACATCCGCCAGATGTCACCCTCCTCGACGTTCTGGGTGAGCAGCACCTCGCCGGTGTCCAGGTCGGTGATGTTGGCCACGCCGGCCTCGGGCACCTCGAAGGTCTTGTCGTGGGAGCCGTACTCCTCCGCCTTCTGGGCCATCAGGCCGACGTTGGGCACGGTGCCCATGGTGGCGGGGTCGAAGGCGCCGTGCCACTTGCAGAAGTTGATCATCTCCTGGTAGATGCGGGCGAAGGTCGACTCCGGCATCACCGCCTTGACGTCCTTCATGCGGCCATCGGCACCGTACATCTTGCCGCCGGCGCGGATCATGGCCGGCATCGAGGCGTCGACGATCACATCGCTGGGCGAGTGGAAGTTGGTGATGCCGCGGGCCGAATCCACCATCGCCAGCTCCGGGCGCTCGTCGTGGCAGGCGTGCAGGTCGCGGACGATCTCGTCACGCTGGCTCTCGGGTAGGGTGTCGATCTTCTCGTAGAGATTGGCCATGCCGTTGTTGACGTCGACCCCCAGCTCCTCGAACAGCTCGCCGTGCTTGGCGAAGGCCTCCTTGTAGAACATCCGCACGCAATGGCCGAACACGATAGGGTGCGAGACCTTCATCATGGTCGCCTTGACGTGCAGCGAGAACATCACGCCGGTCTTGCGGGCGTCCTCGATCTCGCGCTCGTAGAAGTCGAGCAGCGCCTTCTTGCTCATGAACATGCTGTCGATGATCTCGCCTTCCTGCAGCTCGACCCGGGGCTTGAGCACCCGGGTCTCGCCGCTGGCGGTGAGCAGCTCCATCTTCACGTTGCGGGCGCGATCCAGGGTCATCGACTTCTCGCCGTGGTAGAAGTCGCCGCCGTGCATGTGCGAGACGTGGGTGCGCGAGGCCTGGCTCCACTCCCCCATGTGGTGCGGGTACTTGCGGGCGTACTCCTTGACCGCCTTGGGGGCGCGGCGGTCGGAGTTGCCCTCGCGCAGCACCGGGTTGACGGCGCTGCCCTTGGTCCTGTCGTAGCGGGCCTTGATGTCTTGCTCTTCGTCGCTGCTCGGCTCATCAGGATAGTCAGGCAGCTTGTAGCCCTGCCCCTGCAGCTCCTTGATCGCCGCCCGGAGCTGCGGCATGGAGGCGCTGATATTGGGCAGCTTGATGATGTTGGCTTCCGGCGTCTTGGCCAGGGCACCCAGTTCGGCCAGATGATCCTCGACACGCTGCTCGTCGGTGAGGTAATCGGGGAACTGGGAGAGAATCCGGGCCGCGAGGGAGATGTCCCGGGTCTCCACCTCGATACCGGCGGCGTCGGTGTAGGCATCAATGATCGGCAACAGCGAGTGGGTCGCCAGCGCAGGCGCTTCGTCGGTGAACGTATAGATAATCTTCGGCGTTTTAGACATGGTGGCTGTGATCTCTCTGGTCACTGCGGTGGCAGGAAACTGGAACGGTTGCGCGCGCTCATGATGTGCGAAACGGGGGTCTCGGCATGCTCCACCTACGGTTCTCTATTTTTCATGGATATGGCAAGGAAGGCGCTTGGCTCCATCCTCGGTGGCGAAGTCACGACAGGCCCCGTAACGACGAGGCCGCTTCCGGCGAGCGAGCGCATTATACCAGCCACCCTGTCTCGGCGTATGATCAATAAGGCTGACACGCCGCCCCCTCCCATCCCGCCCCGCTTGTCGGTAAGCTTGCGCCATGAGCACCCTCTATCTCTTGCACAAGCCTTACCGCATGCTCTCCCAGTTCACCGATGATCAGGGGCGCGCCACCCTGTCCGAGATCATCGATGTGCCCGGGATCTATGCCGCCGGCCGTCTCGACTACGACTCCGAGGGGCTGCTGCTGCTGACCGATGACGGCGACTTGATACACCGCATCAGCGATCCGCGCCACAAGCAGCCCAAGACCTACCGGGTGCAAGTGGAGGGCACGCCCAGCGACGCCGCCCTGCAGGCGCTGCGCCAGGGCGTAGCGCTCAAGGACGGCCTCACCCGCCCCGCCAAGGTGCGTCGCTTGAGCGAGAGCGGCTTGGCAGAGCGCGACCCACCCCTGAATCCCAAGCGCCATCCGGTGACCACCTGGCTGGAGCTGACCCTGCGCGAGGGACGCAATCGCCAGGTCAGGCGGATGACCGCCCACGTCGACCATCCCACTCTGCGCCTGGTGCGCGTTGCCATCGGCCCCTGGCGGCTCGATGGCCTGGCCCCCGGCCAGTGGCGGCGGGAGACCCTGCACGCCCCTTCGCCCCGCACCAAGCCCGGTCACCCCCGGGCAGCGCGCCGGCAACCGGCCGGACGAGGTGGCAAGCGATGAGCCGCTGGACGCCCCGGGTCACCGTCGCCAGCGTGGTCGAGCGCGCCGGCGCCTTCCTGATCGTGGAAGAAGACTGCGGCGGGGCCGAGACGCGGTTCAACCAGCCCGCCGGCCATCTGGAACCCGGCGAGCGCATCCAGGACGCCGCCCTGCGCGAGGTGGCCGAGGAGACCGCCTGGCGGGTCGGCCTCTCCCATTACCTGGGCCTCTACATCTACACGACCCCGGGGGGGCTCACCTTTCACAGTCACGGCTTCTACGGCATGGCCCTGGCCCATCTGGGCACCCCCCTCGACCCGGCGATCCGCGCCGCGCACTGGCTCACCCTGGAGGAGCTGGAAGCGCTGGCGCAGGCCGGCCGGCTGCGAAGCCCCCTGGTGCTACGCCGCATTCGCGACGCCCAGGCCGGCCGGTTCTTCCCCATGGAGGTCATTCACGAGACCTGACGCGCCATCAGCAGCCGATAGAGCGCCGGGATCACCAGGAGGGTCAACAGCGTCGAGGCGAGCAGGCCCGAGATGATCGCCCAGGCCATGGGCGGCCACAGGGTCGACTGGGTCAGGGTCAGCGGCACCAGGCCGGCCACGGTGGTGGCGGTGGTGAGCAGCACCGGCCGGGTGCGTCGGGCCACCGCCGAGACCACGGCCTCGCTCACCGACTCGCCCTGGCGTCGATTGGCGTTCATCAGGTCGATCAGCACGATGGCGTTGTTGACCACGATGCCGACCAGTGCCACCACGCCCAGAATGGCGGTGAAGCCGAACGGTTGACCGGTCAGCCACAGCCCCGGTACCACGCCGATGATCGCCAGCGGCAGCGTGGTCAGCACGATGAACAGCTGGCGGAAGGAGTTGAACTGGGCGAGCAGGAAGACCACCAGCAGCAGGCCGCCGATGGGCAGCGTCTGGAACAGCGCGGTATTGGCATCGCCGGCGGATTCCGCCGCCCCACCGACGCTGTAGCGGGTTCCGGACGGCAGCTCGAGCGCTTCCAGGTGGGGCAGGATCTCGCCCAGCACGCCGTCGTAGGTCCAGCCATCGGCCACCTCGGCCAGCACCACGGTCATGCGCTGAAGGTCACGATGCTGGATCACCGCCGGTCGCCAGGTGGGCGTCAGGGTAGCGATCTCACCGAGCGGCAGCGAACGCCCTTCGGCCGAGGCCAGGCGCAGCCCTTCGAGCCCCTCGAGGGAGAAACGCTCGCCCTCCGGCGCCCGCACCAGCAGCGGGGCCGGGTCGCGCTCGGCCCGCCAGGCGCTGACCTCGATGCCGCGACTGGCAGCCGCCAGGGCCTCGGCCACGTCATGCCGCGAGAGGCCGTACTCGGCGGCGCGGGCATCGTCGGTCTCCACCCGCAGGGTGGCCAGCCCCTCCCCCAGGCGATGCCGCGCATCCCGGGCGCCCTTGGCCTCCCGCACCACGCCGAGAATCTCGCTGGCGACGTCGGCCAGGGCGGCGCGGTCCTCACCGAAGACTCGGATCTCCACCGGCGCCTCCAGCGGCGGCCCCTGCCCCAGCCGGCGCGCCACCACCTCGGCCTCGGGCAGCCACTCAGGCGCCACGGCCCTTACCCAGTCCATCAGCTCGGTCAGGTCGTCGGCACCGTCGGCCTCCACCACCAGACGCGCCAGGTGCGACTGATGCGGCTGCTCGACCAGGTTGTAGTAGAAGCGCGGCCCGCTGAAGCCGGCGAAGCGATGCACCGCCTGCACCGCCGGCCGGGAGGCCAGCTCGGCGGCCAGCACCTCGGCTCGATGGGCGGTGTCGTCCAGGTGAGTGCCCTCGGGAAAGTTGAGGTCGACGACCAGCTGATTGCGATCGGTGTCGGGAAAGAAGTCGTGGTCGAGCAGCGGCAGCATGGCGATGGCGGCCACCAGCAGAGCCCCCGTGCCCGCCAGCACCGCCAGCGGCCAGCGCACGGCGACCCGGCCGACACGCTGGCCGATGGCCTGTAGCCGCTCGTGGCGCACTGCCAGCCGGGGCTTGAGGATACCGGCGGCGAACACCGGCGTGACGAAGACGGCATAGACGTAGCTCACCGCCAGGGTCAGCATCACCATGATGGGAATGGCACGGGTGAAGTCGCCGGTGTCGCCACGGGAAAGCAGCAGCGGCACGAAGGCGGCCAGGGTGGTGCCGGTGGCCGCCAGCAAGGGCGCGGCCAGTTCCCGCACCGAGCGGGTCACGGCCTGGATGGCCGAATGCCCCTGATCGCGGTGGTACTGGATGTTCTCCACCATGACAATGGCGTTGTCCACCAGCATGCCCAGCGCGACCACCATGCCGGCTACGGCGATCTGGTGCAGCACGCCGCCGCCCATGGCGTACAGCGCCAGGGAGGATAGGGTCACCAGCGGCACGATCACCATCACCGCCAGCCCCAGCCGCAGCCCCATGACCAGGAACAGCAGCACCCCGAGAATGGCGACCCCCAGCAGCAGCGAGACGCCCAGCTCCGCCAGGCGTCGCTCCACCCAGCGAGGCTGGTAGAAGGTCTCCTCGATGGCGAGCGGCGCATAGGCGGGACGCAGCTCATCCACCAGGGCGCGCAGCCGTTTGCCGATCCGGACGGCGTTGCCACGGTCGTTGGCGAGCACCACCCCCAGCGCCACCGCCGGGCGGCCGTCGTGCCACATGCGAGCGCTGGCGGGTTCCTGCGGCGCCAGGCTGACGCCGGTGAGTTCGCCGAGGGGCACCCGCTCACCCTGCCGGGTGCGGATCGGCGTGGCGGCGAGCTCCTCCAGGGACCCGAACTCGGTGAGCGGGTCGAGCACCAGGGAGCGTCCCGCCACCGCCAGGGTGCCCCCGGGCGAGGTCAGATTGCGAACGGCGAGCTGATCGCCGAGCGCCCGGGCATCCAGCCCGGTCATCTCGGCCAGCGTATCGTCCCAACCCACCACCACCTGCTGGCCAGGGTCGGCGAGCAGGTCGATACGGGACACCTCCTTGAGCCGGAACAGATCGCGGCGCAGGCGCTTGGCCGCCTCGCGCAGCTCGAGCAGATCGTCCGAGCCGGTCACCGCCAGCACGATGCCGTGGGTATCGGCATCGCGGTCGCTGATCTCCGCCTCGCCCACGCCCTCGGGGAACTGGCGAGCGGCCCGGTTCACGGCAATACGCACCTGCTCCCAGGCGGCATCGGTGTCGTAGACGTGATCGTGCATCTCGATGGTGACGTGGGCCACGCCGAGACGCGCGGTACCGATGATATCGTCGACCTCCTCGACCTGGGCCAGCGCCTCTTCCAGGGGGTTGAGAACCAGCCGCTCGACCTGCTCCGGCTCCGCACCGGGATAGGGCACCAGCACCTGGCCGAAGCGATAGGGAAAGAACGGGTCCTCCTGGCGATCCATCGCCACCCAGGCCGCCAGGCCCAGGAGGGCCAGCAAGATCGTGACGGTCAGGATCAGGCGCTTGTAGCGCAGCGACGCGAGCAGCCAGCTCATGGCAGCACCCTCACCCGCATGCCTTCTTCAAGGCGCCCCTGCCCCGCGGTCACCACCCGGTCGCCCGGCGCCAGCCCCTCGCCGTTCACCGATACCCAGCCGCCGGCCAGGCGCCCCGGGGTGACGGGGGTACGCCGCACCCTGTCGTCATCGTCAAGCGCCAGCACATAGGGCGCGCTGCCGGCGGGGTCGATGACCGCCGACAGGGGCACCTGGAGCATCGGCGACGCCGCAAGCGGCAGCCGCACCAGGACCGGCTCGCCCAGCGCCGGCGCGGGCTCCGAGGCGATGACAACGATCACAGGCACCATGCCCTCATCCGCCCGGCCAATATCGGCGACTCGCCCTGTGAAGCGCCGAGCCGTCATCGAGTTCGTCAGGGTCGCTTCCTGTCCCGTCTCGAGTCGTGCGGCGTGCCTCGCCGGCAAATGCATCGCCACTTCGCGCTGGTCGAGGCCGACCAGGCTGACGACCGGCTGCCCGGGGGCGAGGTAGCCCCCGGGCTCGGCGCGCAGCTCGGCCACCTCGGCGGCAAAGGGCGCTCGCAGGGTCAGCTCTTCGAGCTGGGCCTGCGCCTCGTCGCGCTGGGCCAGAGCCTGTGCGCGGGCCTGCTCGGTCGCCTCGTACTCGGAGCGCAGGCGATCCAGCTCCTCTTCGGCACTGAGGTTGCGTTCGCGCAGGGTGCGGGCACGCGACACGTCGCGCCCGAGCTGGGCCAGGCGGGCGTCCAGCTCACGCACCCGCGCCTCGGCCGCGACAAGCGCCGGCGCCATCGCCGGGTTGTGCAGGGTGGCCAGCACCTCCCCCTGCTCGACCCGCTGACCGCGCACCACGTGTCGCTCGCGCAGCACGCCGCCATGCAGAAAGGCCGAGGCGGCCCGCTCGCTGGCCCGCACCGTGCCGGGAAAGCGATAGCTCTCCTCGTCCGGCGACAGGCGCACCGCTTCGCTTTGCACGCTGGGCAGCGGCGGCTGGATTGCCTCGAGCGGCGCTGGGGACTCACCGCACCCCTGCAGCAGTACCGTGCCAAGCATCAACACCACCGCCAGGCTCACCCTCGCCATCCTCCCCATCGTGCTTACCTCCCATGAAGCGGGCCACCATGGACTGGCCGGCCGGTCAGTTATTCGTGCAAAAAAACGCTCACTCTCGCGGCGTTACGCCTTCCATGAAGATCGTCAGGAAATCCTTCAGGAACGCCTCGTCGTCGCCCATGCCCGGCCAGTGCTGGTGATGACACTTGGCCTCGAACCACTGGGTGCAGCTCATCACGAAGACGGCGATGATATGAGTGGGATTTAGGTCGGAACGCAGCAGGCCGCGCTTCTGGGTCTGGCGAATCCACTCGGCGCCCGCCCCAACGAGCTGATGATCGAGCTCGCTGCAGTGACTGTCCCCCTCCAGGTGGGTCCAGGCGAACAGCCGTACCACGCCGGGGTTGTCCCGCAGGAAGTGGAAATAGGCCTCCACGGAGCGGCGCAACAGCAGCGCATCCGGCTCTCCGGCCTCTTCGAACAAGGCCATCTGGGCCGCGAAATAGCGCTCAAAGGCACGGTCCTTGACCACTCCCCACAGCTGCTCCTTGCTGCCGAAATGGTGGTGGATCAGGCTCTTGGTGACGCCCGCTGAGCGTGCCAGCTCGCTGAGCTTGACGGCGGAGAAGCCCTGCTCGACGAACAGCGCCTCGGCCGCGTCGAGAATACGGGCGCGGGTCAGCTCGGGGTCGCGGGTCTGAATTTTCTGAGTCATGCGGCAAGCGTAATGCTAACTGGCCGGCCGGTCAATTACCCTGCGCGCAGCCGACACGCCCCCACAGGATGAAGCAACACCTCGACCTGGGGTATAATCCCCGGCCATTTGTGATCCACCGATCCCGAGAGCGCCCATGACCGCCACCCCAGGCAAGGTGATCGTCGGCATGTCCGGCGGCGTCGACTCCTCCGTCTCCGCCCTGCTGCTGCTGGAGCAGGGCTACCGGGTCGAAGGCCTGTTCATGAAGAACTGGGACGAGGACGACGGCACCGAGTACTGCACCGCCAAGGCCGACCTGGCCGATGCCGAGGCCGTGTGCGAGAAGCTCGGCATCAAGCTGCATACCGCCAACTTCGCTGCCGAGTACTGGGACAACGTCTTCGAGCACTTCCTGGCCGAGTACAAGGCCGGGCGCACGCCCAATCCGGACATCCTCTGCAACCGGGAAATCAAGTTCAAGGTGTTCCTGGAGTACGCCGAGATGCTCGGCGCCGAGAGGATCGCCACCGGGCACTATGTGCGTCAGGGCGAGAGGCTCGGTGAGCTGGACGGCGAGACCCGGCCGCGCCTGCTCAAGGGGCTCGACGCCAACAAGGACCAGAGCTACTTCCTGCACGCCGTGCCCGAGGCCGCCATCGCCCGCACGCTGTTCCCGGTGGGCGAACTGGAGAAACCGGAGGTGCGGGCGCTGGCCGAGCGTCACGGCCTTGCCACCGCCCGCAAGAAGGACTCCACCGGCATCTGTTTCATCGGCGAGCGGCGCTTCCGCGATTTTCTTCAGCAGTACCTGCCCGCCCAGCCCGGCACCATCGAGACGCCCGACGGCGAGGTCATCGGCGAGCACATGGGGCTGATGTACTACACCTTGGGGCAGCGTCAGGGGCTCGGCATCGGCGGCCTGCCCCACCATCCCGAAGCGCCCTGGTACGTGGCCGCCAAGGACCTCGAGCGCAACGTGCTGGTCGCTGTGCAGGGCAAGCATCATCCCCTGCTCTATACCGACAGCCTGGCCACCGAGGCCATGGACTGGGTGGCCGGCAAGCCCCCGGCGGCCCGGGCCCGACTCACCGCCAAGACCCGCTATCGCCAGTCCGACGTGCCCTGCACGCTTCGCACGCGGGAGGATGGCGGCGTGGAGGTGGTGTTCGATGCCCCTCAGCGGGCCGTCACCCCCGGCCAGTCGCTGGTGCTCTACGACGGCGACATCTGCCTCGGCGGCGGCGTGATTCGTGACACCTGGAACGCCAAGGAGCGCGCCGCATGACCGCAACCCCGATCCACCGCGTGCCGGACTCTCCGACCGCCCGCCAGGCCCTGGCGCTGGCCGGGGTCTTCCAGGCCGCCAGCCTGGTCGATGAACTGGCTCGCACCGGCCAGGTCGATTCGCGCGCCTGGGAGACCCTGATCCACGCCACCCTGGACACCAATCCGGAGAGCTTCGAGGCGATCTACGGCGGCCACCCCAACAACCTGCGCCGCGGCCTCGAGGTGCTGGAGGCGGTGGTGGGTCGTAAGCAGGCCAACCCGGTGGTGCTGCGCTACGGCTTCTCGCTGCTGCTGCTGATGAACAAGCTGCGCGGCAACGACGAGATGATGGCCGGCCTGGGGCAGCGCCTGACGCGCATCCAGGGCCAGGCCGAGCACTTCGACGCCACCCACGAGAACGTCATCGCCAGCCTCGGCGAGGCCTATCAGGAGACCCTCTCCACCTTCAAGACCCGTATCGTGGTGCAGGGGGACCCCTCGCTGCTGCAGAGCCGCATGATGCCCGAACGGGTGCGCGCCATCCTGCTCGCCGGCATCCGCTTCGCGCTGCTCTGGCACCAGCAGGGCGGCCGGCGCTGGAAACTGGTGTTCCAGCGCGGCGCCTTGAAGAAGGCCCTGGATCAGATCGGCTGACCCTTGCCACTGCCCACTTTTCAGACACAGAACCGGACACTCCACATGCAAGCCGCTCCCCTGCCCCTCACCGCCCTGACCGCCCTCTCCCCCGTCGACGGCCGCTACGCCGCCAAGGCCGAGTCGCTGCGCGAGCACTTCAGCGAATTCGGCCTGATCCGCGCCCGGGTCATCGTCGAGATCCGCTGGCTGCAGCGACTCGCCGGGCTGGCCGGCGTCACCGAGGTGCCGCCGCTCTCCGCCGAGGCCACCGCCTTTCTCGAGGCGCTGATCCGCGACTTCTCGCTGGAAGACGCCGAGCGCATCAAGACCATCGAGCGCACCACCAACCACGACGTCAAGGCGGTGGAGTACTTCCTCAAGGAGAAGATCGAGGCCCAGCCGGAGCTGCACGCTATCACCGAGTTCGTGCACTTCGCCTGCACCAGCGAGGACATCAACAACCTCTCTCACGGGGTAATGCTCAGCGACGGCCTGAAGAGTCTGCTGCCGGTGATGCACCGGGTAGCGGACGCCATCGCCGAGCTGGCCCGGGAGCACGCCGAGCTACCGATGCTCTCGCGCACCCACGGCCAGACGGCGAGCCCCACCACGCTCGGCAAGGAGATGGCCAACGTCGCCTATCGTCTGCGTCGTCAGCTCAAGCTGATCGAAGGGGTGGAGATCCTCGGCAAGATCAACGGTGCCGTGGGCAACTACAATGCGCATCTCGCCACCTACCCGGAGGTGGACTGGGAGGCCAACGCCCGCACCTTCGTCGAGGGCCTGGGGCTCACCTTCAACCCCTACACCACCCAGATCGAGCCCCACGACTATATCGCTGAGCTGTTCGACGCCGTGTGTCGCTTCAACACCATCCTGATCGACTTCGACCGGGACGTCTGGGGCTACATCTCGCTGGGCTACTTCAAGCAGAAGACCGTCGAGGGCGAGATCGGCTCCTCCACCATGCCCCACAAGGTCAACCCCATCGACTTCGAGAACTCCGAGGGCAACCTGGGGCTCTCCAACGCCATCCTCGGCCACCTGGCCCAGAAGCTGCCGATATCGCGCTGGCAGCGCGACCTCACCGACTCCACGGTGCTGCGCAACCTGGGCGTGGGCCTGGCCTACGGCCTGATCGCCTATGAGGCGTCACTCAAGGGCATCGGCAAGCTCGAAGCCAACCCGGCGCGCCTGGCCGAGGATCTGGACGCCAGCTGGGAGGTGCTCGCCGAGCCGATCCAGACGGTGATGCGCCGCTACGGCATCGAGAAGCCCTACGAGAAGCTCAAGGAGCTGACTCGCGGCAAGCGCATCGACCAGGCCGGCTTCGCCGCCTTCATCGATACCCTCGAGCTGCCGGAAACGGTCAAGACCGAGCTCAAGGCGCTGAGCCCCGCCAGCTATATCGGCAACGCCGTCGAGCAGGCGAAAAAGCTTTAAGCAGCAAGCTGGAAGGACGGCCACCATCAAGGTGAGCGGCGCCGGGGACAGGCCTGAAGAGGGTCCGATTCCAGGAGTGAGGAGCACTGCTCCGAACGGGCTGGCCATGGATGGCCAGCACCGGCCCTGCATGCGAAGCAGGATGCGAGAGCGAAGCAGGGAATCGTTAGCATACAGGGAAGTATTTACAGCGCCCTCGCACAGGCCTGTCGCCTGAACAGCCGCGACTCGAAGCCACGATGACAAGCCGCGTCTCGAAGCCCTTACACGCCCCCAAGCCTCAACCGTTCGACACGAGGTGGTACCCATGTCTCCCGATACCCCCCTATCGTTACTCGGAGGCCTGAGTGCCGCCGAGTTTCTGCGCGACTACTGGCAGCGCCGGCCGCTGCTGATCCGAGGCGCCTTTCCCGACTTCGAGAACCCGCTGGACCCCGACGAGCTGGCGGGACTCGCCTGCGAGGAGGGCGTCGAGGCGCGTATCGTCGAGGAGCACGGCAAGGACGGCCTCTGGCAGGTCAGCCACGGCCCCTTCGACGAGCGCACCTTCGCCGAGCTGCCCGAGCGTGACTGGACCCTGCTGGTGCAGGCCGTGGACCACTATGTCCCCGAGGTGGCCGAGCTGCTCGAGCATTTCGCCTTCCTGCCGCGCTGGCGGCTCGACGACATCATGATCAGCTACGCCCCGCCGGGGGGCAGCGTCGGCCCCCACGTCGACCAGTACGACGTCTTCCTGCTCCAGGGCATGGGCCAACGCCGCTGGCAGCTGGGCGGCAAGGTGGCCGACGACGCCCCCATCATCGCCGGCATCGACCTGCGCATCCTCGAGCGCTTCGAGGTGACCCCCGGCGACGACTGGGTGCTCGAACCCGGCGACATGCTCTACCTGCCGCCCGGCTGGGCCCACCACGGCGTCAGCCAGTCCGACGACTGCCTGACCCTCTCGGTGGGCTTTCGCGCCCCCTCCGCCGACGAGGCGATCACCTCCTTCGCCGACTACCTCGGCGAACAGCTGCCCGCCTCGCTGCGCTACGCCGATGCCGGCATAGCACCACCCCACGACCCCGCCGAACTCGATGACGCGGCCCTGGCACGCATGCGAGCGCTGATCCTCGAGACGCTGGACGACCCGGCCCAGCTGGCCCAGTGGTTCGGCCGGGTGATGACCCAGCCCAAGTACGTGGACCAGCTGGTACCGAGCGAGACCCCCACCGCCCCCGACGAGCTTGTCGCTGAACTACAGGACGGCGCCGAGCTGGTCAGAACCGCCGGCTCACGCTTCGCCTGGCGTACCCTGGACGACGAGCGCGCCACCCTGTTCGCCGATGGCGATGGCCTCGACTGCCCCCTGCCGCTGGCGCGCCTGATCGCCTCCGATGCACCGCTGGATACCGAGGCATTGGCCCTGCCCGGCGCCTCCGAGCTGCTGGCCGCCCTGCTCGACGCCGGCAGCCTGGCCTGGGACGAGGGAGAAGAGTAGGGGCGAGGGGCGAGGGGCGAGGGGCGAGGGGCGAGGGGCGAGGGGCGGCCATGATCAAGCAGAGGGCGAGAGCATGAAAGAGACATCGCTGGAGATCCGCGAGGGGAGCTGGGAGGCGCTCGGCAGCGAGGCCACGGAGATCCGTCGACTCGTCTTCATCGAGGAGCAGCGGGTGCCGAAGGAGGAGGAGTGGGACGGCCGCGACGGCGAATGCCACCACTTCCTGGCCCTGCTGGAGGGCCGGCCGGTGGGCACCGCCCGACTGCTTCCGGATGCCCATATCGGCCGGGTAGCGGTTCTTCCCGAAGCCCGTGGCCTGGGCATCGGGGTGGCGCTGATGCGCGCCGCCATCGAGGCGGCGCGACGCCAAGGTCACGACGCCGTCGAGCTCGCCGCCCAGATCCACGCCCTGGCCTTCTACGAAAACCTCGGTTTCGAATCCTATGGCGAGTGCTTCATGGACGCCGGGATTTTGCACCGCAATATGCGCCTTCAGCTAACGTCTTGAGCCGCGCGCACTCTCGTCTCACACGGAAATCGACTACAGGATCATCCTGCCTCCCCACCGCCCTGTAGTCGAGCTACAACCCTCTCTCCCCCCAAGTGTCAATTGTGGAACCCCATAGCCATGGGCCATAGTGACAACAAGACGAGGTTAAAACGATTGTTCGGTAATCGATTCTCGGCAATCTTCCGCAAGCGTTTTGATCTCGATACTGGTTCGACCAAGGCCGTAAAGACTTATGCACCGTCCTGGTAGAACCTGGCATCACTTCGCAGGCGCAGCATGACCGGCGACACGCCCGTCGATGCCGCAGGCGACCGGCAGGCCAGCAGTGCGCCGCAGCGCGGCGGCCCAAGGCTGACGACTACACCTCAGATCGGAAGGATGGTTCCATGTCATACAAAGACGATATCAAGGCACTGGCTCAACTGCGTGAAGCCCAGCAGGGCAAATGGGCCGACATCAGCCCCGAGAACGCCGCCCGTCTGCGTGCCCAGAACCGCTTCAAGACCGGCCTGGACATCGCCAAGTACACCGCCAAGATCATGCGCGACGACATGGCCGCCTATGACGCCGACACCGCCCAGTACACCCAGTCGCTGGGCTGCTGGCACGGCTTCATCGGCCAGCAGAAGATGATCTCCATCAAGAAGCACTTCGGCGAGACCAAGCGCCGCTACCTCTACCTCTCCGGCTGGATGGTCGCCGCCCTGCGCAGCGAATTCGGCCCGCTGCCCGACCAGTCCATGCACGAGAAAACCACCGTGCCGAGCCTGATCGAGGAGCTCTACACCTTCCTGCGCCAGGCCGACGCCTGGGAGCTGAACCACCTGTTCCGCGACCTGGAAGCGGCTCAGAAGGCGGGTGACACTGCCAAGGCGGAAGAGCTGATCGCCAAGATCGATAATCATGAGACCCATGTGGTGCCGATCATCGCCGACATCGACGCCGGGTTCGGCAACGCCGAGGCCACCTACCTGCTGGCCAAGAAGATGATCGAGGCGGGCGCCTGCTGCATCCAGATCGAGAACCAGGTCTCCGACGAGAAGCAGTGCGGCCACCAGGACGGCAAGGTCACCGTGCCCCACGAGGATTTCCTGGCCAAGATCAACGCCGTGCGCTATGCCTTCCTGGAACTGGGCGTGGACGATGGTGTCATCGTCGCCCGCACCGACTCCCTGGGCGCCGGCCTGACCCAGAAGATCGCCGTCACCAACGAGCCGGGTGACTTGGGCGACCAGTACAACAGCTTCCTGGACGGCGACGAGATCACCTCGGCTTCCGACATCGACAACGGCGACGTGGTGATCAAGCAGAACGGCAAGCTGGTCAAGGTCAAGCGCCTGGCCTCCGGCCTCTACCAGTTCAAGCCGGGCACCGGTGAAGACCGCGTGGTGCTGGACTGCATCACCAGCCTGCAGAACGGCGCCGATCTGCTGTGGATCGAGACCGAGAAGCCCCACGTCGGCCAGATCGCCGGCATGGTCAACCGCATCCGCGAGGTCTGCCCGGACGCCAAGCTGGTCTACAACAACTCGCCCTCCTTCAACTGGACCCTGAACTTCCGCCAGCAGGTGTTCGACGCCTGGCAGCAGGAAGGCAAGGATGTCAGCGAGTACGACCGTGCCGACCTGATGAACGAGAAGTATGACAGCACCGAGCTGGCGGCCCTGGCCGACGAGTGGACGCGCAACTTCCAGCGCGACGCCGCCCGCGAGGCCGGCATCTTCCACCACCTGATCACGCTGCCGACCTACCACACTGCCGCGCTGTCCACCGACAACCTAGCCAAGGGCTACTTCGGCGACGAGGGCATGCTGGCCTACGTGGCAGGCGTCCAGCGCCGCGAGATCCGCGAGGGCATCGCCACCGTCAAGCACCAGGACATGGCCGGCTCCAACATCGGCGACGACCACAAGGAGTTCTTCCACGGCGACGCGGCCCTCAAGGCCGGTGGCAAGGACAACACCATGAACCAGTTTGGCTGACATGGCCTAGCGGTAGAACGACTGGAACCCTTGGGGAGGCGCAGGCCTCCCCCTTTTTTGTCTGGGCAGCTTGCACATTGTTTGTCGGCTTGGCCACTACACTGAAGGCACCCAAACGCCGCAGGCTGGTCAAACTCTGCATGACTGGTTAAGCTGATTAACAAACAGCGTTCCGTTATCTAATGCCGTTGCCTTACCCTGCCCTGGGCAGCATCGGCTCCATGCTCCAGGAGGTTTTCATGAAGCGTCTACTCCCCGTGCTGGCCGTTGGCCTGCTGACCCTGGCCGGCTGTGCCAACACCGCCCCCTTCGGTGGCGATGTCTATCGTGGTAGCCAGGCCCAGACCGGCCAGCAGGTCACCTTCGGCACCATCACCGCCCTTCGTCAGGTGCAGATCCAGGCCGACAGCCGCCTGGGCGGTGCCATCGGCACCGGGGGCGGCGCGGTGATCGGTGGCCTGCTGGGCAGCCAGGTAGGCGGTGGCTCCGGGCGTCAGCTGGCCACTGCCGCCGGTGTCATCGGCGGTGCCGTGGCCGGCAGCGCCATCGAGGAATCCGCCAACCGCGTGGCTGCCTGGGAAATGGAGATTCGCCGTGACGACGGCCAGAACATCGTGGTGGTCCAGAAGGCTGACCGCCAGTTCCAGACCGGCCAGCGCGTCCGCATGATCGGCAGCGGCAACAACCTTACCGTCGCACCCTACTGAGCACCGTCGTTCACGCCAGCCATGAACCAGAAGGCCCGCGGCGAATGCCGCGGGCCTTTTGATGTGGGGAGTCGGTGAGCGCCTGGGACGGCTCAGTGAAAGTTCGTCCGATCCATTGCCCAGTTGGCGAGCTTCTTGCCGACCAGCGCCACGAGGCCAATCAGGATCACGGTCAGCAGGATATCCACCGGGCGCACCAGGGTAGTGGCGCCCAGCACGCCCAGCGCCAGGCTCCACACCAGCCGATTGTCGCCGTGGGACTTCATCACCGCCGGCAACATCTTGTCGACACCGCGGCTGACACTGCTCTCCCAGCGGGTGTAGCAGAAGAAAACGATTGCGGCGAAAGCGATCAGCCAAAGCACAATCTCGATCATGGGACTCTCCATGGAAGGGTTGAGGGAAGCATTGCGAAAAATCGAATCCCGCTAGGGTAGCCGCAGGCCCTCGGTGGCGCAACCGCGCCAAAAGGCGTGAATATCCCTCAGGAGCCGCCGCGGGAATCCTGAAAATTCTCGCATCCCCCTGACAGGCCCCGGGGCGGCACGTTACCATGCTCTCTTACATGCACTCACCGAAAGGTTCATCAATGCAGATTGCGCAGAATTCCGTTGTCGCGTTCCACTACACCCTGACCAACGACGCAGGTGAAGTGCTGGACAGCTCGGAAGGCCGCCAGCCGCTGACCTACCTGCACGGCGCCGGCAACATCATTCCGGGCCTTGAAAAAGAGCTGGAGGGCCACGAAGCGGGCGAGAAGCTTAACGTCTCCGTGTCACCGGAAGAAGGCTACGGCGAGGTGCAGCCGCAGCTGGTGCAGGAAGTCCCGCGTGATGCCTTCCAGGGCGTCGAGTCCGTGGAGCCCGGCATGCAGTTCCAGGCCCAGACCCAGGGCGGCCCGCTGATGGTCACCGTGACCCAGGTGGAAGGCGATACCGTTACCGTCGACGGCAACCATCCGCTGGCCGGTCAGAAGCTCAACTTCGACGTCGAGATCGCCGAGGTGCGCGAAGCCAGCCAGGAAGAGATCGAGCATGGCCACGTGCACGGCGAGGGCGGCGTCGAGCACTGAGCCGCCGGCCCGGTCCACGAGTCACCCAGGGGGCAGCCATCGGCTGCCCCCTTTCTGTTGGCCTTCCGCTCAGCTACGAGCCGCTGACCGGTGCGGCTGCACTCCACGCTGGCGACGCCCGCGCCGGCGCCAGGCGAAGTAGCGCACCAGCCAGCCCAGCAGCCGTTCGGGCTTGTGGGCATTTTTCCACACCCCGGCCGTGGCCTTGACCGCCTCGGACCAGGTCGGATAGGGGTGAACGGTGCCCAGCAGCTTGTTGAGACCGATCCCGTGGGTCATGGCCAGGGTGAACTCGGCCAGCATCTCGCCGGCAGCGTGGCCGACGATGGCGGCCCCCAGGATGCGGTCCTTGCCGGGCACCGTCAGCACCTTGATGAAGCCTTCGGTCTGCCCTTCCGCAATGGCGCGATCCAGCTCGGCCAGCGCATAGCGGGTCACCTCATAGTCGATGCCTTGCTCGCGCGCCTCCCGCTCGTTGAGTCCCACCCGGGCCACTTCCGGGTCGGTAAAGGTCACCGCCGGCAGTGCCCGGTAGCCGACCCGGAACCGCTTCAACTCGCCGAACAGGGCGTTGACCGTGGCATGCCAGGCCTGGTGGGCGCTGGCGTGGGTCAGCTGGAAGGGACCCGCCACGTCGCCGCAGGCCCAGACATTGGGCAGCACGCTCTGCAGGGTCTCGTCCACCGCCAGGGTGCCGTCATCGCGGGTCTCGACGCCCAGCGCCTCCAGCCCCATGCCGGTCACGTTGGCCTGGCGCCCCACCGCCACCAGCAGGCGGTCGAAAGCGAGTCGCTCCTCTCTCGGTTCGCCGGCGGGGCTGCGCCCCTCCACGACCAGCTCACCGGCGCCGCCCTCGCCGGCCTCGACCCGCAGCGCGCGGGTCTCCAGCCACAGCGAAAGCCCCTCGGCTTCCAGGCGGCGGCGCAGCGCCTCGGCCACCTCTTCATCCTCTCGGGGCAGCAGCTGGCTGCCCATCTCCACCAGGCTGACCCGGCTGCCCAGACGGGCGAAACTCTGCCCCAGCTCGCAGCCGATGGGGCCGCCACCCAGCACGATCAGCCGCCCCGGCAAGCTCTCCAGCTGCCAGAGGTTGTCCGAGGTGAGCACCTCGACGGCCTCCATACCGGGCAGTGACGGCAGCCGCGGCCGGGCCCCACTGGCAATGATCACATGACGGGTGGTGACCAGGCGCGAGGCACCGCTCGCATCGGTCACGCGCACCCGCCAGGGATCCTCGAGCACCGCCGAGCCGCCCATTACCTCCACGCCCAGCCCTTCATAGCGTTCACGACTGTCGTGAGGCTCCACCTCACGGATGGCGCCCTGTACATGGGCCATCACGGTGGGGAAGTCCACCCGGGGCTCCCCGGCCTGGATACCGAATCGTCCGGCGCCGCGCACCTCGTTGACCAGACGTGCCGCCCGAATCAGCGCCTTGGAGGGCACGCAGCCGGTATTGAGACAGTCACCGCCCAGCCGGTCGCGCTCGACCAGCGCCACCTTCGCCTTCACCGCCGCCGCGATATAGCTGGCAACCAGCCCCGCCGAGCCGCCGCCGATCACCACGATGTCGTGCTCGAAAGCGTCGGGACGGTCATAGCGCTTGGCCAACCGGCGGCGCTTGGCCAGCGCCACCCCGGCCCTGGCCAGCCAGGGGAAGAGGCCAATCAGCACGAAGGAGCCGATCAGTCCCGGCGAGAGAATGCCGGAGAGCGACTCCAGGTTGCCCAGCTCACGGCCGGCATTCACGAACACTGCCGTCCCCGGCAGCATGCCCAGCTGACTGACCCAGTAAAAGGTCCACAGCCGCATCCGCGTCAGCCCCAGCACCAGGTTGATGACAAAGAAGGGAAACAGCGGGATCAGCCGCAGGGTGAAGAGGTAGAAGGCGCCTTCCCGCCGAATGCCGGCGTTGATACGCTCGAGCTGGGGAGCGAAGCGCCGCTCCAGCGGCCCCCGCGCCAGGGTCCGGGCAATCAGCGCGGCCAGGGTCGCGCCCAGGGCACTGGCGAAGGAGATGATCAACAGACCCCAGCCCAGCCCGAACAGCGCCCCGCCCAGTACCGTCATCAGGGTGGCACCGGGCAGCGAGAGCGCCGCCATGACCACGTAGAGAATGAAGAAACCGCCGACCACCGTAACGGGGTCGTCGGCCAGCCAGGCCTGGAAGCGAGCCTGCTCGTCCTTGAGATTGCTCAGGGTCAGCGCCTGATCGGCCCCGCTGAGGAAGAAGGCCGCCACGGCCAGGGCAATGATCGCCGCCAGAAACAGACGTCGCTTGGTCACGTAATTCACTCCTTGTTGACGCCGCGTCGCGGACGTCCGGTCGTTGAGGTCCCCTTGCGTCGGCGCCCTGCCGCTATCCTTACAGGGGGAACCCGAACCGCTTGACACCATCAAAACTACCACCTTTGCCCAACGAGGACTGCCCATGGCCCGCATATCCTGGAGTCTCGCCCTGCTGCTCTCGCTGGGGCTGGCCGACGCCGCCGCAGACGAGACGAGCGCCCCCGCCCAGGCGATATTCGGCGGTGGCTGTTTCTGGTGCGTTGAGGAGGCCTTCGACCAGGTGCCCGGCGTGCTGGCCACTACCTCGGGCTTCAGCGGCGGGCACGTCGAGAACCCCAGCTACAATCAGGTCGTGGCGGGCGGCACCGGGCACGCCGAGGTGGTCAAGGTGGAATACGACCCCGAGCGCGTCGACTACGAGACCCTGCTCTACGTGTTCTGGCGCAATATCGATCCCTTCGCGGTGAATCGCCAGTTCTGCGATGCCGGCGAGGCCTATCGCAGCGCGATCTTCTACACCGGCGACGACGAACGCGCCCTGGCCGAGGCCACCCGCACTGCGCTGGCCGAGCGCTTCGAACGCGATATCGCCACCGAGATCAACGCCTTCGAGGCCTTCTACCCGGCCGAGGAGTATCACCAGGATTACTATCGCAAGAACCCGGTGCGCTACCAGTACTACAAGGCGGCCTGCGGCCGCGAGCGTCGGCTGGAAGCCGTGTGGGGCGACGAAGCCGGCGGCCTAGACCGGCTGCGCGCGCGCCATTGAGCGCTCGCCGTGCCATAGCCAGGCGGCGATGCCCAGGGTCACTCCCAGCAGCAGCCAGGAGGCCAGCGCCACCCCCGGCCAGCCGCCCCACTGCCAGAACGGTTCCAGCCAGGCGCTGCCAAGACTCGCCCCCAGGTAATAGAACACCAGGTAGAGCGCCGAGGCGCTGCCCCTGGCCCGCTGTGCATGACGCCCCACCCAGCTGGAGGCCATGGAGTGGGCGAGGAAGAAACCGAAGGCGTTGACGGTCAGCCCGATGAGGATCCAGACAAGCGATGCCGACAGCGTGATCAGGGTGCCCCCCATCAGGATCAGGATCCCCAGCATCATGCACGCCGGCTGCCCAATTCGGGCGGCCAGCCGCCCGGAGAGCGTTGAGCCCAGGGTACCGCCCAGGTAGGTCAGGAAAATCAGCCCCAGCCAGCGGGTCCCCAGGCCGAAGGGGGCCTCGGCCAGGCGAAAGGTGATGTAGCTGTACTGATTGATGAAGATCAGGAAGTTGATGCCGCCCAGCAGGTAGGCGGCCAGCAGCAGCGGATGGCGCAGATGCCCGCCCAGGTCGGCCAGCGCGCCGCGCAGCTCGAAACGCCGCGGCGTGAACGCCTGGGCGCTGGGCAGCAGCTTCCAGAACAGCACCACGCCCACCAGCGTGACCAGCCCCACGGAGAGAAAGCCCGCCGAGGCACCGCCCCACTCCCCCGCCGCACCGCCGATCAGGCGTCCGCCGATGCCGCCCAGGGTATTGGCACCGATATAGAGCCCCACCGCGGTGAGCAGGGCCGGCCGCTCGAACTCGTCGCCCATCCAGGCGATGGCTACCGCCGGTAGCCCGCCCAGCAGGAATCCCTGCAGCAAGCGGAGCGCCAACAGGCTTTCGAAGTTGGGGGCAAAGGCGAGCGCTAGCGAGCAGAGCCCCGTTGCCAGCAGGGTGATGCGCATGATGGCCCCGCGGCCAATGGCATCCGACAGCGGCCCAAAGACCAACAGCGCCGCGGCCAGGGCCAGGGTCGACACCGACATGATCAGACTCACGCCCAGCGTCGAGACCCCATAGACCTCGCGCAGCGCCGGCAGCAGCGGCTGCGGCGCATAGAGATTGATGAAAACCAGAAAGGAGCCCAGACAAAGGGCCAGGGTGGCGCGCCACCAGGCGCGGGTATTTGCTTCGATCATCGTGCCCTCCTCTTGGAAAACACTGCACAAATATCTGCGCGGGCAAATCGCTGCGTTGCGCGGTGCTGGAGCGCCAGCCCGGTCGAGTCCTCACCTATACCGCATAGGCTCCGGCTCCTGCGCTCCGTGCGCCTTGCGCTTCACTCCGCTCGCCGATTTGTTCAGCGTTTCCCTTGGCAGGGCATGATCGCGCGGGCAGAATAATAAGCCAAACAGAATAACCAGATTACTTCCATCTGTTTTACTTATGGTGATGCCGTGTCCTTGCCGTTCGATCTCCGTACGCTGCGCGTCTTTGCCACGGTGGCCCAGCGGGGCGGGTTCAGCGCCGCCGCCCGGGAACTACACGTGGCCCAGTCGGCGATCAGCCAGACCATCGCCAATCTGGAGCGCCGCCTGGAACTGACGCTCTTCCATCGCCACGAACGACGCATCAGCCTGACGCCCGAGGGGCAGACCCTGCTGGAACATGCTCAGGAACTGCTGGAACGTGCCGATGCGGCTCATCTGGCCATGCGCGAGCTGCACGGCCTGGTCAAGGGCGAGGTGCGCATCGGCATTCCCTCGATGCTCGGCTCCTACTACTTTCCGCCGCTGCTGATGGGGTTCAAGGCCCAGCATCCGGGGATTCGCTTGACCGTGGTGGAGGCCGGCGCCCGCCGGCTGCAGCGCATGATCGCCGACGGCGAGCTGGATCTGGGCGTGGTGATCGATGATGACCAGAGCCGCCATATGACGCGTCGGCACCTGGTCAGTGAGGAGATGGTGGTCTGCGTGCCGGTGGACCACCCCTTTGCGCAGCGCGACGGCATCAGCCCGGAGGAGTTCTTCGGCGAACCCCTAGTGCTCTTCCAGGACGGCTACTTCCACCGCGAATTCGTCGAGGCCCTGGCGCGCCAGACCGGCCTGGCTGCCAACGTCGCCTTTCAATCGAACCTGATTCCGCTGACCAAGGCAATCGTGCGCCAAGGCTTCGGCATCACCACTTTCCTGCGCCGCGTCGTGGATGAACCGGAGCTGGCGGCGGTCTCCTTCGACCCGCCCACCTGGCTCTCGCTGTCGCTGGCCTGGGCCCGGGACGGCTACCTCTCCCGGGCGGAGCGCGCCTTCGTCGACTTCGTGATCGCCCATCGCGGTGCGCTTTGACGCTAGCCCTCGCCCACCAGCGCGACCCGCTGCGCCAGCAGGGCCGGCGCCAAGGCGCGGCGCGCCTGCCAGTAGTGACGCTGCCAATAGGCGTTATCCAGCGCCGAGAGCATCACGCCCTGAGAAGTGGAGGCATGGAGGAAGTAGCCGTCACCGACATAGATGCCCACGTGATCGTAGGGGCCCGGAGGCCGAAAGAAGACCAGATCGCCGGCCTGCAGCTGGTCTCGTGATACCACCTCTCCCTGATGCACCTGTTCGCCGGTGGAGCGCGGCAGCTCGACGCGGAAGGTGTCGCGGAAGACGTTCTGCACCAGGGCGGAGCAGTCGATTCCCCGCTCGCTGGTACCGCCCAGCCGATAGGGGGTACCCGACCAGCGCTGGTGCTGGCCCAGCAGCGCCTGACGGATCAGCGAGGGGGGCGGATGGTGCAGGCCGTTGGCCTCTACGATGGGATTGTCCACCGGCGACATCATGGGACGCCAGGAGGCCGGCAACCCCGGCAGGGTGCGAGCAAAATACTCGCCGGGCGTCTGCATCAAGGATGAAGCGGTGCCGGCGCAGCCGGCCAGCGGCACCAGCAACATGACCACAAGGACGACACGATGCAATCGGTTTACAGCCATCTTAGCGAGACCCTCATTCCCTGAGCCGCACGTGGCCGTGTGCAAGCAGCGCCTGCATCATCGGCCTGTGTTGGGTCGCTGTGGCAGTGGTGCGATGGACGCCCGTACCACTGCCACAGCAGCCTGTCGGCGGCAAGCCGGTGGTGAAGGGTCCCTCGGAGCCGTCGGACTTAACGCTGATCTGCTATGAAACCCGGGCTTTCGGCCAATTTCATTCGAACTGATTTGTGAAATAGCGCGCTATTCGCCTCATCAGATCGATAAACTTGTCTCGAAATCCGTGTTCCTCGCGACGATCGGTCAAATCAGACAGGCTCCTCGCGGGACCCCGTATCAGCAAACCTGCTGAATATAAGTCAGATTTTCTCCTGAGGCGAGAGGCTAGCCCGTTTAATGGGCTCTTCGCAGACTGGCGTGAAGTGGCTCAGTGGGAGGGAGCTTCAGCTCGCGAAGTAGCGCAAAGCGCTACCCATGGGGCGGGGGCGCCTGCGGCGCCTTCGCCCGGCAGAGCCGGCCTCCCACCATAAAGCCTGCGAAACATGTTCACGCTAAAGTGCGAAGAACCGCTCAATGCAGCGTGCGCGTATCCCCGGGCAGAGTGTCGATATGCATCGGCGCCCAGTGACGGGGCCGAGCGCCGGGGAAATCCAGGCTCGCCCAGGGCCCCGCCAGCGGCGGAGCGCCGGACAGCCAGGCCACCAGCGCCTGGCGAAAGCCGGCCAGAAAAGCATCGCGCTCGGGCGTCTCCCCCATGAAGAACGAGAAGCCGGCATACAGGCCTCGCGCGTAGGCTTCCCAGCCGCCGTAGTGTGCCGCGGCCAGGGCATGGGCACGCTCCAGCACCGTCCCAAAGGCCTCGGCATCCAGCCAGCCCAGCTGACGTCCGGCAATGGCCAGGTCAACGGCCTGAGCCAGGTCCCAGGCGGTCATGTCGAGCTCGTTGCAGCCATCCTCGTTGTCGCGCACCCGCTCGAGTCGAAGCCGGTGATTACGCTCCTCCTCACTGCTGTCGCCGGACTCGAGAATGGCAATCTCCGCGGCAAGCCGCTGTTCGTTGAGGGTGTAAGGCGCGTAGTTGACCTGGTAATCCTGGCGATCCCCCACCTCGAGCAGGAAATCGAGAAACTCGACAAGCTCCGCTCGACTCTGGAAGCCGTAGTGGCCGTCGACCCAGTCACGGATCGACACCGCCTCGCGCTCGCTCTCCCGATGCGGCTCGCTCCATACCGGACTGTTGAGTGGCCCGACCAGCGCCATGGCGGTAAAGCGCGATAGGGTGGGACGCGTTCCCGGCTCCTGCCACTCGCCGGTGCGCCAGTCCAACCAGTGGAAGGGACTGCCGGGATCTTCGAGGTGCCAGCGGATCTCGGCCACCAGCGGCGGCTGCTCGGCCTCGGGGAGCAGGGCCTCCCACTGGGACCAGGCCTCCAGCAGACGCCGCGCATCGGGATAGAAGCGGCATAGGGTGCCACGCAGGGCGTCGGCGAGAACCTCCAGCGCCGCGGCATCGAAGGCCTGACTGTCCGTGGCCATCTGCAGGTAGAAGGCGTACTTCTCGGCCATGTGAATGGTTGCCGCATGGCGGCTGGCGTGGCGCAGCGCGGCGAGGCGCTCGCGTTCGGCCTGGTCGGGGCGGCCGAACGGCGTCTCGGCCGGCGGCAGGGCGTCGTGGGCGGCATCCGCTGCCAGCTGGTTGAGGTGATGCGCCTGGGCCGGCAGCCAGTAGCGGGCCAGCGCCTCGACGCCCTCGTCAGGGTGCAGCTCGAGAGTCTCGTCGAGATAGCGCAGGGCGTCGTCGCGCCGCTCGGGGGGCACCGACACCTCCGCCCCCTGGCGGGTGGCAAGCTCGGGTTCGCGCACCGAGGCCAGCGCCAGCACCCAGTGACGCGGCGAGCGGCGCCACTCGGCCATGGCGTGACGCGACGCCTCGCGCTCGTCGTGGCCAAGCAGATCCTGCAGGGCCACGCGCCAGGGACTCACCGGCGAGTGCAGCAGCAGCCGCCAGTCGGCCTCCAGCGAGGCGAGCCGGTTGCGTCCCTCGAAGAGACTCCGCCCGCGCTGGTAGGCGCGCACCAGCGCCAGCCAGTCGCTGTAGCGACGCTGGATCAGGTCCGCGCCGTGGGTGGCAAAGTCGCGCGCCTCCTTCTCGCTTAGCCATCCGGCGCAGGCACCGGCCCAGGCCAGGTCGATCAGCCGCAGCCAATCCCAGGCGGCCCACTCCAGCGGCTCGCCCCGATCCAAGAACGTCAGCAGCACCTGCCCGTAGGCCTGCTCCGCTCCCTCGAGGGCGTCGAACCACTCCCGTCGAGCGGCGGCATCGGCGCCCAGCAGGCGAGTGGCGTCCAGGTCCCACCCCTGGCGATGCCCCTGGCCGGCCAGCCACAGCAGGCTGCGCAGCAGCTCTTCACGACTCTCGATCCGCCACACCTCCCCCAGCCAGGCCTCGACGTCACGCCAGTCGCCGGCCCCCGCCGGCAGGGCAATCACCGGGGCGAAGGCGGCGCGCAGTCGCCAGGCACGCTCCCCGCTCGCCTCGGGCCAGAGGTGCAGATCCCGCCGCTGCCGGGCCACCCACTCGGCGATGCGCTCCCAGGTCACCCCTTCCCCCTCGTGCTCGAGGGCGGCCAGTGCCTCACAGGCCTCACCGAAGCCATCGTCGCCGTGCACCCAGCCCACGGCACTGCGTGCATGGAGCAGCGCCTCGAGCCAGGCATCCAGGTCGCGGTAGCCAGCGGTAATTTCATCGGTCAACCGCAGCGCCCAGTCATGCACACGGCGCTCCGGCAGCCAGCCGGCGGCTCCGGCCAGCGCCAGGAGTTCCAGCGCCGACAGCAGGGCCGCAGGGTCTGGGCTGCCGGCCCCGAAGGCCTCGACCAGCCGCCAGCCGAGCTCACCGCGCTCGGCCACGCCCAGCTCCACCAACCTGGCGGCGGCCGCATCGGCTTCGACGGCCAGGGGTTCCGGCTCGAAGGCCCAGTCACACAGCACCAGCTGCTGGGCCCACCAGGCTTTCAGGGGATCGATCAAGGCTCACCTCGACGTTCGGCCACAGGAAAAGGGGGCATGGCCCTGCCATGCCCGGGAAACGGCGCCTAGTGTAGCCGAAAGCGCCGCCAAGGCCGATGGGGAGAGGGTGGAAAAACTGCCCCGCGCATCGGACGAGCTCCAGTCCTCCCCGGGGGCTGGCCGAGGGGACCGGAGGGCGGCGGATAACCGCAGAAAGCGCGGCGCCGACTTCCCGGCGCCATTGCGGGCATCTCATGACATGCCGGAGGGTGGCAGGGTAGCGGTCGATGCAGGCATTCTGTCGGCAGGGCTGGCGCCCTTCGGCGGCGTCAAGGAGCCGAGCCCGGAGCGGGAAGGGCCACACCGCGGCCCGGATGAGTGCACTGAACTAGACTACGTCTGTGTCGGCGGACTCTGACCGCTAGCCAATCGCTTTTTCCAAGGAGGCATCATGAACAACGCACAGCTCAACGAACTCAAGCAGCGCTATGTCGCCAGCGGTGCGGCCAGCCCGGCCACTCAGTTTGCCGACCGTGCCGAGAACGCCCTGGTCTGGGACGCCGACGGCAATCGCATCATCGACTTCGCCGGCGGCATCGGCGTGCTCAACATTGGCCACCGCCACCCCAAGGTGGTCGAAGCGGTCAAGGCCCAGCTGGACAAGGTGATGCACACCTGCCAGACGGTGATGCCCTATGAGGGCTACGTGAAGGTGGCCGAGAAGCTCAGCCAGGTCACTCCGGTGCGCGGCCATGCCAAGGTCATGCTGGCCAACTCCGGCGCCGAGGCCTTGGAGAACGCCGTCAAGGTGGCTCGCGCCGCCACCGGCAAGAACAACGTGATCTGCTTCGACGGCGGCTACCACGGCCGTACCTTCATGACCATGGCCATGAACGGCAAGGTCGCCCCCTACGCCACCGACTTCGGCAGCATGCCCGGCAACGTCTTCCGCGCCCCCTACCCCGTGCCCTACCACGGAGTGAGCGAGGACGAGGCCCTGCGCGGCCTGAAGATGGCCCTCAAGACCGACGCCAATCCCAAGGACACCGCGGCCATCGTCCTCGAGCCGGTGCTTGGCGAAGGCGGTTTCTATCCCGCCCCGGCAAGCTTTCTCAAGGCGATTCGCGAGCTCTGCGACGAGCACGGCATGCTGATGATCATCGATGAGGTGCAATCCGGCTTCGGGCGCACCGGCAAGCTGTTCGCCATCGAGCACAGCGGCGTGGAGCCCGACATCATCACCATGGCCAAGAGCATGGCCGACGGCATGCCGATCTCCGCCGTGGTGGGCACCGACAAGCACATGGACGCCTCCGGCCCCAACTCCCTGGGCGGCACCTACACCGGCAGCCCCACCGCCTGTGCCGCGGCCCTGGCGGTGCTCGAAGTCTTCGAGGAGGAGAACATCCTGGAGAAGAGCCAGGCCCTGGGCGACAAGCTGGCCAAGCGCTTCGCCCAGTGGCAGCAGGACTTCGACTGCGTCGACAACGGCCGCAACATGGGCGCCATGGCGGCCATCGACCTGGTGTCCGACAAGGCCCAGCACACGCCGGATCCCGACCTGGCCGCGGCGCTGTGCAAGAGGGCCCGCGAGAAGGGGCTGATCCTGCTCTCCTGCGGCCTCTACGGCAACACCATTCGCTTCCTGATGCCGGTGACCATCGAGGACGAGGTGCTCGAGGAGGGCCTGGCCATCATCGAGGAGAGCCTCAAGGAACTGGTCGGCAACAGGGCCGCGGCCAGCGCCTGATACGCCGCTGCCCCACCCTGGGCCATACCCCAGCGCCCACCACCGCCCGGCCCCGGCCGGGCGGTGTCATGCCTGCCACCTTGGTCTCACTCAAGTTTGACGCCCGGCGGTCGATAGCGCCTTGGTGCCGCACAGAGAAGGCACCGGGCAGAGGCAGAACGCCTGGCCCGCCACGCAGAGGAACATCCAAGGACATGGCAATGAAAAAGACGATGGCCGCCGGCCTGGCAAGCGCGATGATCGCCTTGGGAGCCGGTCAGGCCCAGGCCAACGATGGCCGCTTCACCCTGGGGGTGCTGGCCGGCACCACCGGCGTGGGCGCCGATGTTTCCTGGCGCTTTCACGAGCGCCTGGGCGTCTCGGCCCGCTACACCGGCGGACTGGACTGGGACGGCGACTTCGATACCGACGACGTCGACTATGACGGCGACGTGAGCCTCTCGGCCGGCAAGCTGGGCCTGGACGTCTACCCCTTCGCGGGGCGCTTCTACCTCACCGCCGGCATCATGCTGCCCGACATGGCGGCCAACGTCACCGGCCGCGCCAAGGGCAACGAAAGCTTCGAATTCAACGGTACAACCTACCAGGCCAGCGATGTCGGCAGCCTGCAGGGCAAGCTGACCATCGCCGACGGGGTCCAGCCCTACGCCGGCCTGGGCTGGCGCAGCTCCCACCGCAGCGGCTTCGGGGTCTTCTCGGAGCTGGGCGTGATGGCCACCAATATCGACGTCTCGCTGAGCTCCAGCAATGACTTCGAGGGCCAGAGCGACGAATTTCGCCGCGATCTGCGCCGCGAGGAGCAGCGCCTGAAGGACGACGCCGACCAGCTGCCGTTCTATCCGGTGGCGGTGCTGGGGGTCTCCTACACCTTCTGAGCCCAGCGACGGGACTCGGGGATCTCCCCGCTCGGCTCGGGCATGGCCCGGGCCGAGGCGCAGGCGGCCGCTACGCCTCCCGCACCTTGCTGATCACCCACAGCAGCAGCACGGCCCCGACGATGGCGGTGACCAGTGAGCCGAGGAAGTTGCCCGCCTGCAGCCCCAGCAGGCTGAACAGGAAGCCGCCGACCACCGCGCCGACGATTCCCACCCCGATATTGCCGAACAGCCCGAAGCCGCCGCCGCGCATGATATGGCCGGCGATCCAGCCGGCCAGGCCTCCGATGATCAACCAGGCAATCACTCCCATCTTGCGCTCCTTGTGTCGATGAATCGGCTACCCGTGCGATGGTGCCCGGCGCCCGTGATCGGGTAAAGCGATTTAGCGGGACTCAGAACCCCGAACCGGGTTGGGCGAGAAACGCTTCTTCTTCTGGCGTCGAGTCGCGCCCGAGGATGGCGTTGCGGTGCGGATAGCGGCCGAAGCGCAGCAGGATATCGCGATGGCGGTGCTCGAACCGCAGGTTCTCCTCCATGCCCGGCTGGTCGAACAGGCGCAGCGCCTCGTCATGGATGCGCAACGACTCGCTGTGCATATAGGGCATGTAGAGAAACACCCGCTGCGTCACGTCAAGCTCACGGTCGGCCCCTTGCGCCACGGCCTCCTGGGCCAGTGCCAGCGCCACGGTGTCCTGGGCGAAGGCCTCGGGCCGGTCCCGAAACAGGTGGCGGGAGAACTGGTCGAGCACCAGGATCTCGGCCAGCCGCCCCGCCGGGGAGGCCCGCCAACCCCACAGCTCTGCCGCCGCCGCTGCGCGATGCGTCTCCAGAAAGCGCTCGCGTATCCGGGCATCGAGGGCGGCGTCTTTGCGAAACCACTGCGCCGGCTCCAGCTCCTTGAACCAGAAGTCGAGCAGCGCATCGGCGGTCGTCGGCATATCGGCCATGATCGGCTCCTGTGGCATAGGGTCGGATCGCATCGGGCATCCTGATATCATGAGCTTAACAGCGTCCATCCAGGCCCAGTAGCCCCAACGCAGCCCAGGAGCCGGCATGCCCCTCCAAGAACTGATGGAAATGGCCATCTTTCTCTTCAATCTGACGGGACTCGCGATCTGTCTTATCGGCCTGACGTTGGCCCAGCGCATGCGCCACCGCTGGCCGGGCTATACCCTGGCGGCCGGCGGCTTCGCCGTCGCCGCCTCCCCGCTGTTCTATCAGATGCTGGCCGCGGGCTGAGGCCATGCTGCCCCATCGCTCCCGCTCAGGATACGCGCCATGCGCCAGCCGCTGACCCGAGAACTGACCAGCCTGCTCGAACGCGGCCGCGACCGCCAGCTGCGCCTGGCAGTCACCGGCCTGTCGCGCTCCGGCAAGACCGCCTTTCTCACCTCGCTGGTCAACCAGCTTCGCCACGCCGGCCTCGAGGCCCGCCTGGACCTGATGCCGGCCGCCCGCGAGGGACGCCTGCTGGGGGCACGTCGGGTCAGCCAGCCGGATCTGGGCGTGCCACGCTTCCCCTACGACCAGGCCATGGCATCGCTGGACGCCGACCCGCCGCGCTGGCCGGCGCCCACCCGGGGCATCAGCGAGCTGCGGCTGTCGATTCGCTACCGCCCGGCGCGCCGCGGCCTGCTGCGCAGCGACACCGCCGAACTCGCCCTGGATCTGTTCGACTACCCCGGGGAGTGGCTGCTCGACCTGCCCCTGCTGGACCATGACTATGCCAGCTGGAGCCGCGCCATGCTGGCCAGCGCCGGCGAGCAGCGCCGCGCCCTGCTCGCCGACTGGCAGGACGCCGCCACCGAACTCGACCCCGCCGCCGAGGCCGATGAAGCCCGGCTCGCCGAGATTGCCCAGCGCTATGCCGAGAGCCTGCGGGCGGCACGGGAGGCCGGTTTCGCCAATCTCCAACCGGGACGCTTCCTGCTGCCCGGCGACCTGGAGGGCGCGCCGGTGCTGCAGTTCTTCCCGCTGCCGGCAATCCTCGACGCCGACGCGGCCGAGCTGTCCCGCCTGCCCGCCGACAGCGTCTACGCCACCCTGGTCGCGCGCTTTCACCACTATCAGCAGCATATCGTCCGCCCCTTCTATCGCGACCACTTCCGCCGCTTCGACCGCCAGATCGTGCTGGTGGATGTGCTCGGCGCCCTCAACGCCGGTCCGGAGCGCTTCGAGGACCTCGGCCAGGCGCTGGGCACCCTGATGCAGAGCTTCGACTACGGCAAACGCAGCCTGCTGTCGCGTCTGTTCGCCCCGCGCATCGACCGCCTGGCCATCGCCGCCACCAAGGCCGATCATGTCACCCCCGAGCAGCACCCGGCGCTGACCGAGCTGCTCGAGGCAATGCTGGCCGAGCCGCTCAAGGACCTGCGCTATGCCGACGTGCCGGTCAAGGCGTTGTCGCTGGCGGCGATTCGTGCCACCGAGGCCCGTGAAGTGGTCCACCAGAGCGAGCGCTCACCGGCGCTGCGTGGCACCACCCTGACGGGCGAAGAGGTGCTGGTGTTTCCCGGCGAAGTGCCGGCCCGCCTGCCAGCGGCCGAGTTCTGGGCCCGCCAGGGCTTCGATTTCCGCGCCTTCCGCCCCGCCCCGCGGGAAGGTGGCGCCCTGCCGCACATCCGCCTGGATGCAGCGCTGGACTGGCTGATCGGAGACAAGCTGCGATGAGCGACCCCCAACCCCCATCCTCCCGGGACCCGCGTCCGGGGCGCCGCTTCACCCTCGAGACGCCACCGCCCGAGGCCACCGGCGATAGCCCGCGTCCGGGCCGCGATTTCGCCACCGACCTTCCCTCCCAGCCGGCCAGGAGCAGCGCCACCGCCTCTGCCGAGGCGGCCCTTGACGCAAGCCTGGGCCGGCCGCGCAAGCGCCGCTGGGGCCTGCTGGCATTGCTCGGTGGCGGCCTCGCACTGGGTACGCTAGAGCTTGCCCTGCGCCTGCCGGGCGCGGTCAGCGGCGGCGACTGGCTGGCCGGCGGCTGGAGCCTGCTGGGGCTGGCGGCCATCGTCCTGGGCGGCGCAGCGATGCTGCGCGAAGGCTGGCGACTGCGGCGGCTCAAGCGCCACGACGCGCTGCGCCAGCGTCTGGCCGCGCTGCCCCAGGCCGATGCCGGAGAAGCACTGGCGCTGGCCCGCTCCCTCAAGCGTCAGCTCAGGCTCGACGACGATCATCCCCACTGGCAGGCCTTCCTCGCCGCCCGCCAGCCGCACCATACGGGAGACGACCTGCGTCTGCTGCTGGCGCACCACCTCCTCGCTCCCCGTGACCGCGCGGCAAGACGGCTGATCTCACGGATGTCCGGCGAAACCGCGGTGATGGTCGCGGTGAGCCCCCTGACCCTGGTCGACATGGCGCTGGTGGCCTGGCGTAACCTGGCAATGATCGACCGCCTGTGCCATCTCTACGGGCTGGAGCTGGGCTATGCCAGCCGCCTGCGCCTGCTGCGTGCCGTGCTCTACAACATGGCCTTCGCCGGGGCCACTGAAATGGCCAGCGAAGCGGGCATGGAGCTGCTCTCGCTCAACCTGGCCGGGCGCCTGTCGACCCGGGCCGGCCAGGGGCTGGGCATCGGCCTGCTAAGCGCCCGCCTGGGTCTGAAGACTCAGCGCCTGACGCGCCCTCTCGACTTCGAGACCGGCGATGCGCCGCGCATCGCCGACCTGCGCGCCGAGCTCTGGCAGCAGCTGCGCCGCCTGGACACCCAGGAGGGCGCCCCCGAGCCACGCGATTCTTGACGCGGGTCATGACACCGACAGCGCAAGGGGCTAGGCTCGAAGGAACGCAACCCACCCTCAACAACGCAACAGGACAATGCCCATGTTCAACTCCATCCTGGTTCCCGTCGACGGCTCAGAGCACGCCCAGAAGGCACTTTCCGTGGCCTGCCAGCTGGCCAACCAGGCCGATGCGACCCTGCATCTGCTGCATATCCCCGAGGAGCTCTCCCACGAGACGACGCTGGTGTGGGGGATCGGGGCCATCGCCATCGAGGCCTCCCGTCAAGAGCGCGAGGACGTCGGCAAGCAGGTCGTCGATAAGGCCGCCGAGGCCGCCCGCCAGCAGGGCGCCAGCAAGATCGAGACGGTCATCGGCCAGGGTGACCCGGCCCGCACCATCATCAGCGAGGCACGCAAGCGCGGCGTCGACGCCATCGTCATGGGCAGCCGCGGCCTCAGCGATCTGAAGGGCTTCGTGGTGGGCAGCGTCTCCCACAAGGTCAGCCACGCCGCCAGCTGCTCGGTGATCACCGTGCGCTAAGTCATGCCGCTGCCGACCGCCCGTGCGGTCGGCAGTCTTGCAGCGGTATCAGGCCAGGCGCCGCTCGCTCTCGCTGTCGAACAGCACTGCGCGCCCCATATCGATACGCAGCGCCAACCGCTCTCCAGCCCTTACCCGGCACTTGGGGCCGACCCGTGCCGTCGCCTCGCCCCCGCCCAGCTTCAGCTGCAACAGGATATCCGCCCCGGTGGGTTCCACCACGCTGATAAGAGGCGTGAGCAGCACACCCTCGGCGTATTCGCTGAGCCGGGCATCATCCTCCGCAAAGTGCTCCGGTCGCAGGCCCAGGATCACCTGACGCCCTGCCTGACCCGCCATGGCCGGCGTCACCCTGTCCCGCGGCCAGGGCAGCAGCAACGAGGGCTCGTCCGGCGTATCCACCCGCACCCGGTACTCCCCCGCCTCGTCCTCCAACGTGGCGGTAATGAAGTTCATCGACGGCGAGCCCATGAAACCGGCGACGAAGATATCCACCGGATCGTTGTAGACCTCGTCGGGCGTGCCGAGCTGCAGGATACGACCGTCGCGCATCACCGCGATGCAGTCGGCCAGCGTCATGGCCTCGATCTGGTCGTGGGTGACGTAGACGATGGTAGTGCCCAGACGCTGGTGAAGCTTCTTGATCTCGGTGCGCATGTCCACGCGCAGCTTGGCATCCAGGTTGGAGAGCGGCTCGTCGAACAGATAGACCTTGGGCTCGCGGGCCAGGGCGCGCCCCATGGCGACGCGCTGACGCTGTCCGCCGGAGAGCTGCGAAGGCTTGCGCTCGAGCAGGTGCGAGATCTGCAGCAGGTCGGCCACCCGCTCCACCGCCGCCTCGCGCTCGGCCTTGGACACCTTACGCATCTCCAGGCCGAAGCTGATGTTGCCGCGCACCGTCATGCTGGGATATAGCGCGTAGGATTGGAACACCATCGCGATGTCGCGCTCCGCCGGGGTCTGCCAGGTGACGTCCTCGCCGGCAATGCGAATTTCACCGGAAGTGACCGGCTCGAGCCCGGCGATGGCGTTCATCAGCGTCGACTTGCCGCAGCCCGAAGGCCCCACCAGGATCAGGAACTCCCCCGAATCGATGGCTAGGCTGACGTCCTTGAGCACCTGCTCGCTGCCGAAGTCCTTGCAGACGTTGTGGATTTCCAGAGCTGCCATGTCAGTAACCTCTTGTTGTTCAGATGCTCAGCCTTTGACCGAACCTGCCGTGAGCCCACGGACGAAATATTTACCCGCCAGTACGTAGACGATCAGCGTCGGCAGGGCGGCAATCATGGCCGCCGCCATGTCGACGTTGTACTCGCGCACCCCGGTGGAGGTGTTGACCAGATTATTGAGCGCCACCGTCACCGGCTGGGTGTCGTGGGCCGAGAAGGCCACGCCGAACAGGAAGTCGTTCCAGATCTGGGTAAACTGCCAGATCACCGAGACCACGATGATCGGCGCCGACACCGGCAGCAGGATGCGCCAGAAGATGCGGAAGAAGCCGGCCCCATCGAGCTTGGCCGCTGCCACCAGCTCGGTGGGCACCGCCACGTAGAAGTTGCGGAAAAACAGCGTGGTGAAGGCGATGCCGAAGGTCACGTGGACCAGGATCAGCCCCGCCCGGGAGCTCGACAGCCCCAGCCAGCCCAGCGTCTGCGCCATGGGAAGCAGCACCACCTGGAAGGGAATGAAGCAGCCGAACAGCATCAGGGCGAAGAGCAGCTCCGAGCCCTTGAAGCGCCACTTGGTCAGGGCGTAGCCGTTGAGCGCGCCGATGATGGTGGAGATCAGCACCGCGGGCACGACGATGGCGATGGAGTTGAAGAAGTAGACACCCACGCCCTCACAGCGCATTCCCGTGCAGGCTTCGCCCCAGGCCTTGGCCCAGGGCGCCAGGGTCGGCTCCCGGGGCAGCGAGAGCAGCGTGCCAGGGGTGATCTCGGCCAGCGGCTTGACCGAGGTGATCAGCATCACCGCCAGCGGCAGCAGATAGAACAGCGCGGCCAGCAGCAGCACGGCGTAGAGAGCAAACCGGCCCAGCCGGGCGCCGACGGTGCGACGACGAATGACGTTATCCATGGCGGCGGTTCCTCAGCTCGGAGTAGAGGTAGGGAATCAGGATCGCCAGCACGCCGCCCAGCATCAGCATGGCGCTGGCCGAGCCCAGGCCGATCTGCGCCCGGGTGAAGGCATGGGCGTACATGAAGGTGGCCGGCAGGTCGGAGGCGTAGCCAGGACCGCCGCCGGTGAGCGCCACCACCAGATCGAAGCTCTTGATGGCGATGTGGGAGAGAATCATCACCGCACTGAACACCACCGGGCGCAGGCAGGGAATCACCACGCGCCAGTAGATGCGCGCCAGGCTGGCCCCGTCGAGCTGGGCGGCCTTGAGGATGCTGTCGTCAATACCGCGCAGCCCGGCGAGAAACAGTGCCATGACGAAGCCCGAGGCCTGCCACACTGCCGCGATCACCAGGGTGTAGACGGCCATGTCCGGGTCGATCAGCCAGTCGAAGCGGAAGTTCTCGAAGCCCCAGCCGCGCACCATGGCCTGAATGCCGAGCCCAGGGTTGAGCAGCCACTTCCACACCACCCCGGTGACGATGAACGACAGCGCCATGGGGTAGAGGTAGATCGTGCGCAGCGCGCCCTCCTGGCGGATGCGCTGGTCGAGCAGGATGGCCAGCAGCAACCCCAGCGCCAGGCAAATCGCCACGAACAGCCCGCCGAACACCACTAGGTTGGTGGAGGCCACCCACCAGCGGTCGTTGGCCATCAGCCGCGCATACTGGGCGAAGCCGACGAACTCATAGCTGGGCAGCATGCGCGAGTTGGTCAGCGAGAGAATGAAGGTCCACAGCATGAAGCCGTAGACGAAGAACAGCGAAATGGCGATTGAGGGCGCCAGCACCAGCTTGGGTAGCCAGGCCTGGAGCCGGCCGGAGTGGCTGCGCCGGAAGCCGGCACCGTTGGCGGGGGGCGCCACGGAACTAGACAGGGACATAGCGGGAAACCTCGGGCGTGAGCGGCGTGGCACTGGGGCCAGACCTGAAGGACTCAGGCCCGGCCCAACGTCAGGCTGGAATTACAAGGCGGCCTGGGCGGCATTGACCATGCGCCTGGCGGCTTCTTCGGCGGCCATGTCACGCGCGTTGAAGTAGTTGGTCACCACGTCGAAGATCGCACCCTGAACATCGGCACGAACGGCCATGCCATGGGCCATGCTGGGCACCAGGCCACCCTCTTCGGCGGTACGCTGGAAGTCGTCCATGGACTGCTGGGCGCAGGCGTCGAATTCGCTCATGTCCAGGTCGGGACGGGCGGGAATCGAGCCCTTGGCCAGGTTAAAGGCTTGCTGGAAGGTGGGCTCCAGGACCAGGCGTGCCAGGGCCTGCTGCGCCTCGCGCTCTGCCCCTTCGACGCGGAACATGGCCAGGCTGTCGATATTGAACGTGAAGGCATCCTGGGTGCCCGGTGCCGCTGCGCAGAGGTAGTCCTCGCCGGAGGTGAGCCCGGCGGCGGTGAACTCGCCCTTGGCCCAGTCGCCCATCAGCTGCATGCCGGCATCGCCGTTGATCACCATGGAGGTGGCGATGTTCCAGTCGCGGCCCGGCATGTCGTCGTCCATCAGCCCGCGCAGGCGCTTGAAGGTCTCCAGTGCCTCGACCATCTGCTGGCTGCCCAACGCCTCTTCATCGAGCTCGACCAGCGCGCGCTGATAGAACTCGATGCCCGCGCTGGCCAGCAGCACGCTTTCGAAGACGGTGGCGTCCTGCCAGGCCTGGCCGCCGTGGGCCAGCGGGATGTAGCCCGCCTCGCGAATCGCCTCGCCAACGGCGAACAGTTCGTCGAGGCTGGTCGGCATCTCGACACCGGCGGCCTCGAGCACCCCCGGATTGGCCCACAGCCAGTTAACCCGATGTACATTGACCGGCACCGCCACATAGCTGCCGTTGTGGCGCATCACCTCGGCCACCGTGGGCGGCAGCAGCGCGTTCCAGCCTTCGGCCTCGGCCACCTCGTCGAGTTCGCCAAGCAGACCGAGCTCGCCCCACTCCTGGATCTCGGGCCCCTTGATCTGGGCCGCCGATGGCGGGTTGCCGGACATGGCACGTGACTTGAGCACGGTCATGGCGGTCTCGCCACCGCCGCCGGCCACGGCAAAATCCTGCCAGCCGAAGCCTTCGGCCTCCATCAGCTCCTTGAGCACATTGGCCGCGCGGGCTTCGCCGCCGGAGGTCCACCAGTGCAGCACCTCCACTTCGCCGGCATTGGCGCTCCCCAGTGCCAGGGTGGCGGCCAGCGAAGTGGCCATGACCAGCGGGGTCTTCTTGAACGAGTACATCGGCATGCTCCTGCTGTTGTTATCGAGCCCGGTTACAACCAGGTATTCGTAACGTTAACCGAGAGCTGCCGCCGGCAGGGTTACCTACTTCTGCAAAGTATTGGCGCTATATTACAACGGCGTAACATCCCGGGGACGCGGCAGCGTCAGGGTGACCTCGAGACCGCCTTCGGGATGGTTGTCCAGCACCAGTTCGCCGCCCAGCGCCCGGACGATATGACGCGCGATGCCGAGGCCCAGGCCACTACCCCCGGTGTTGCGGCTGCGTGAGGGTTCGAGTCGCACAAACGGCGAAAACACCCGTTCGAGCTGGGCCTCAGGAATGCCCGGGCCATGATCGCGGATGCGGATCGTGAGCTGCCGGGGGGAGTCACTCAGCGTGACATCGGCCCTCTTGCCGTAGAACACCGCGTTTTCCACCAAGTTGGCCAGGCAACGCTTGAAGGCCAGCGGCTTGACCGACACCGGCGCGGCATCGCCCATGACCGTCACCCTGCCCCCCTGCAAGGCCAGCTCCTCGGCCAGCTCTTCCAGCATTTCACGGGGGCTCAGCGCCTCCACCGGCTCATGCAGATCGAACCCCTTGACCGACGCCAGCGCCCCCTTGACCAGCAGATCGAGTTCGTCGAGCGAGGCGCAGAAGCGCTCGCGCTGGAGCGGGTCGTCAAGCATCTCGGCACGCAGGCGCAGTCGGGTGATCGGGGTCTTGAGATCGTGGGAGATGGCCGAGAACAGGCGCTCGCGCTCATCGACCTGTTCGCGGATGCGCTCCTGCATGCGGTTGAAGGCCGCCGCGGTGGCAGCGACCTCACGCGGCCCCGTCTCGCGCAGCGGTGGGGCATCGAGGTCGCGCCCCAACTGGCGTGCCGCCCTCCCCAGCCTCGCCAGGGGCCGGGTGGCGCTGCGAATGCCCACCAGTGACAGTCCCAGCACGGTAAGCAGCACGATCAGGCCCGCCAGCAGCCGCTCCCTGGAGAGCCAGGGGTTCTCGACCAGCAGGTCGGGCACCGGCAGCAGCGTGGCCACATAGAGCCAGGCGCCAGGTTCGAGCTCGAGCTGCACCACCAGGATCGGCGGCGACAGCGGCTCCAGCAGCAGGCTGTGCTGCCCCCAACGTGCCGGCAGGTCGTGCAGCAGCACCTCGTTGTTGAAGACACGCAGGGTCTCGGGACGCGAGAACTCGACGACCACCTCGTCGAGATTGAGTTCTTGGGCCAGCACGGCCTGGAAGTTGTCCACCACCATCCGCTTGGCCGCACCGGCCCCGACATCCTCGATGCCGATACGTCGCTCGTTGACGCTAACGAAGAAGCGCGTGCCGCCCATGTCACGCAGCTGGTCGAGGACGATATGCCGGTACTCATAGGGCAGCGAGCGGAAGAAGCGCACGGTGGAGGCCACGCTGAAGGCGACGTTGTTGGAGAGCTCATCGAGCTGCTCGAGCTGGCTCGTGCGCACCTGAGTGGTCCAGATGGCGTAGCTGGCGAGCTGCGCCCCTAGCACCCCGACTACCATGATCAGCACGAAGCGCCCACTCAGGCTACCGGGCAAGCAGCGGGCCCAGCGGCGACGCAACCGTCGCCAGCGCTCCCCTTCGCTCACGGCAGCGCTTCCACTGGGCAGGTGAGCACGTAGCCGGCACCGCGCACGGTGCGGATCAGCTGCGAGTGCTGGGCATCCTTGCCGAGGCGCTGGCGCAAGCGACAGACGTGCACGTCGATGGAGCGATCCAGCGGCGGCGCCGTGCGGCCACGGGTGAACTCGAACAGTTCCTCGCGGGAGAGCACACGACCGGGATGCTCAAGGAACACCTGCAGCAGTTGGAAGTCGGCGCCGGACAGGGCGCACCGCTCGCCCGCAGCGTCGATCAACTCACGGGTCATGCGATCAAGTCGCCACTCGCCGAACGACACCAGGCGGGCCTCAGCGGGGTCGCACGACGCCGCGACCGGGGCACGGGTACGGCGCAGCACAGCCTTGATGCGCGCCAACAGCTCGCGGGGATTGAAAGGCTTGCCCAGGTAGTCGTCGGCGCCCAGTTCCAGCCCGAGAATGCGATCGGTCTCGTCGGCGCTGGCGGTGAGCATGATGATCGGCACCTCGCTGTCGCGGCGCACCTTGCGACAGATAGTGAAGCCGTCATCGCCGGGCAGCATAATATCGACAATGAGCAGGTCGGGCGCTTCGCTTGCCAACAGGCGATGCAGCGCCTCAGCATCCTCGGCGGCCAGGGCACGATAGCCGTGGCGCCCCAGGTAGTCGACCAGCAGTTCGCGGATTTCGGGGTCGTCGTCGACCACGATAAGAGTGGCGGGTGTTGTCGTCATCGTTTTCCGATGGCAGAGGCGATGCCGGGGCAGCGCCGTGAATCGTTGTCGTTATGGGCTCGATGATGGGCATGCATGAGCGACTCGGCAAGGGATCCTAGACCAACGTCGCAACGCGCACCCGACCATCCTGAGCCCTCTCGCCCACGGGCCGCGACGCAGGCCTGAAGGCCCAACAGCCAGTACGCGACGCCCCGTTCCAGACGCCGCATCCTCTGCCCACCTCGCCGAAAGCCGCGGTATGGCCACACGCAGCGCCTTGAGGAACGCAAGCCCAAGCCATCATCTACCCGGTGCGATTGGCGTCACCGACGGGAATCCGTATAGTGGCCCTCTTATCCCGCCACACGTTCGTGACCATGCTGCAGAACAATCCGCTGCTCGCCCAGCTCAAGCAAGATATCCGCAAGACCATTCCCCGCGCCGAGGGAGTGATCAAGGCCACCGACAAGGGCTTCGGCTTCCTCGAGACCGACGATGGCCAGTCCTATTTCGTCCCGCCCCCGGCCATGAAGCAGGTGCTGCACGGCGACCGCGTTCAGGCCATCATCCACGACAACGGCGACAAGAGCTCCGTGGAGCCCGACACCCTGCTCGAGCCGGGACTCTCGCGCTTCATCGCCCGGGTCCAGAAGCGCGATGGCCGCCTGGCGGTAGCGCCCGACCACCCCTCGATCAAGAACGTGCTCAAGGCGCGGATCAAGCGCAGCCTGGATGAGGCGAGCATTGCCGACGGCGACTGGATCGTGGCGCGCCTGGTACGCCACCCGCTCAAGGAGAACGATCGCGGCTTCTTCGCCCAGATCGACGAGCTGGTGGCCAAGGCCAGTGACCCGGCGGTGCCCTGGCGGGTGACCCTCGCCCGCCATGCCCTGGAGCAGGAGTGCCCCGACGCCGGCGACGACTGGCCGCTGCGCGACGAAGGCCTCACCCGCGAGGACCTCACCGCCGAGCCGTTCTTCACCATCGACAGCGAGAAGACCCGCGACATGGACGATGCCCTGCGCATCGTGCCCCGCGAGGGCGGCGGCTGGGCGCTGACCGTGGCTATCGCCGACCCGACGGCCTACGTCGAGGAGGGCCACGCGGCGGACCTCGAGGCGCGCACCCGAGCCTTCACCGTCTACCTGCCGGGCCAGAACGTCACCATGCTGCCCGAACAGCTGGCCGACGACCTCTGCTCGCTGTGGGAGAACCAGAAACGCCCGGTGCTGGCCTGCACCCTGGAGGTCGAGGCGGACGGCAGCCTGGGCGACTACCGCTTCTTTGCCGCCACCGCGAAGTCCCACGCCAAGCTCGCCTACGATCGCGTCTCCGACTGGCTCGAGGGTCAGGGCGACTGGGCCCCCGAGGCGGCCATCGCCGAGCAGCTCGAGGCCCTGCGCGACCTCACCGAGGCGCGCAGCGCCTGGCGCGCCGAGCACGCCCTGGTGTTCAAGGACCGGCCCGACTACGTCTTCGACCTGGACGACGCCGGCAACGTGCTGGACATCCGCACCGAAGAGCGGCGCATCGCCAACCGCATGATCGAAGAGTCGATGATCGCCGCCAACGCCTGCTGCGCCGACCTGCTGGCGGAGAAGGTCGGACACGGTATCTTCAACGTGCACCGCGCCTTCGAGCCGGACAAGGCCGAGGCCGCCCACGAGTTTCTCACCGCCCAGCAGGTCGAGGTGGAGCTCGAAGCGCTCTCCGAGCTGCCGCGCTACAAGGAGCTCAAGCGCGCCCTGGAGAGCCGCGACGATGCCTGGCTGGATGCCCGCCTGCGCCGCTTCCAGGGCTTCACTAGCATGTCGGCCAAGCCCGGCCCCCACTTCGGCCTGGGCCTGGCTGCCTATGCCACCTGGACCTCGCCGATCCGCAAGTACGGCGACATGGTCAACCACCGCCTGATCAAGCGCGTGCTCAAGGGCGAGCAGGCCCCGGCCGAGGCGAGCCAGCAGCTCACCGAGCAGCTCACCGAGCGTCGCCGCCTCAACCGCATGGCCGAACGCGACGTCAAGGACTGGCTCTATGTGCGCTACCTGACCGGCGCGGCACAGAATCAGGATACCTTCGACGCCGAGATCATCGCCATCAACCGCGGCGGCATGCGGGTGCGACTCACCGCCAACGGGGCCACCGCCTTCGTCCCCGCGCCGATGATGCATAGCGACCGTGACAAGGTCGCCATCGACGACAAGGAGGGGCGCATCCAAGTGGAGGGCGAGGAGCGCTTCAAGCTGGGCGACCATATCCGTGTGGCGCTGGTCGAGGCCCGCGAAGAGACCCGCTCGCTGGTGGCCCGCCCCGGAGAATGAGGCGGCTGACCAGGTCAGGCAGCAAAACGGCAACCCTCGGGTTGCCGTTGTCTTTTGAGGCCGAAGGGGCACTGCGTTGGCAGGCGCATTCGCACCGCGCCGACGACTATGCCATCGTGAAGCGATAGCGCACGACCACCGGGATGAGGGATGGCAACGGCGCATCCGAAGATTCTCAAGAGACGCAGGGAAATGGCTAAACGCTTGGGGCTTCGCGGCCAGTCCACCCTGGCGCTGCTGCTGGCCTGCCTAATCGCTCTGATCCCAGCGCTGCTGATCGGCTGGCAGGCCGTGGATGAGGTGCGGCGCCACTTCGCCAGCGCCTACGCCGAGCAGTATACCCTGCTGCAGATGCAGCGCGTCATCGCCCCCGTCTCCCGAGAGCTGGCTCTCTCGCGCCGCTTTGCCGGGTCCGTGGTGACGCGCGAGTGGCTGCGCACCCCCGAGGACCCGCAGCGCCGCGCCCGCTTTCTGGACGAGGCAGAGGGCTATCGACAGCAGTTCGCTAGCAACGCCTACTTTGTCATCGATCACGCCACGGGCGACCGCTACGTCGGCGACGGCTCGCCCAACGGGGAGCTGGCCCCCCAGCACCGACTCTCCCCCGAGGCGCCGGCTGACAGCTGGTACTTCGACACCATGTCGAGCACCTCCACCTACCGTATCAGCGTCAATGCCGACCCCACCCTCGAGCGAGCGATGATCTGGGTCAACGTCAAGGTGCGCGACAACGGCGAGACGCTGGGGCTGGCCGGTGGCGGCATCGACCTCGGCCAGTTCCTCAACCGCTTCCTTCGTGACAGTGCTCCCGGGCTCACGCCGATGATTGTCGACGCACGTGGCACCCTGCAGGCCCATCCCGACAGGACATACCTCGATCATCCGGAGGCGGCCCATACGCCATCCGCCACGCCATCGGGCCAACGCCTACACGCGATGGTACCGACCGCCCAGCGCGATGACGTCCGTAAAGCCCTCCATGACGCCATGCGTCGCCCCGGTCACATCGTCGCCCTGGACGTGGAACTGGAGGGCGAGCCGCGTCTGCTCTCCGTCGGCTACATTCCAGAGCTACAGTGGTTTCTGGTCACCGCCCTGGACCTGCAATCCGCCGCGGTGCTCGACAGCCGCTGGCTGTGGCCGCTGGTCGGCGGGCTCGGCCTGCTGCTGGCGCTGCTGACGGCGGCCTTCGCCTATGCCACCCATCGCCTGATCCTCGCGCCCCTGGGCCGGCTGCAGCTCTCCGCGAAGGCCATCGCCGCAGGCGACTATGCGCCACGACTGCCCACCGACCGCTTCGATGAGATCGGGGCGCTCTCGCGCGCCTTCTCCGACATGGCCGACCAGGTGGCCGACCATACCCAGCGGCTTGAGGAGAAGGTCCGCCAACGCACCCGCGATCTCGAACAGGCCAATGACGAGATGCGACGCGCCCGGCGGCAGGTGGATGCCTCACTGGAGTATGCCAGCATCATCCAGCGCGCCATCCTGCCGCGCGGACAGCTCGATCACCACCTGGCCGACCGACATGCGGTGGTGTGGCGGCCGCGTGATCAGGTGGGCGGTGACATCTATGTCTTCCGCGCTGACCAGCAGGGCTTCCTGGTGGGGGTAATCGACTGCGCCGGCCACGGTGTTCCCGGCTCGCTAATGACCATGCTGGCCCGCGCCATCGTCGATCACGCCATCCTGCGAGCCGGCCCGCACGACCCGGCCGCCATTCTCGACGAGATGGATCGCCAGAACCGCGCCACACTGCACCGTGACACCCTGCCCCGCTCCATTGCCACCCACATGGACGCCGCCCTGGTATGGGTCGAGCCCCACCGCGACCGGATGACCTTCGCCGGCGCCAAGCTGCCACTCTATACCAGCGACGGCGAGCGACTCGAGATCTATCCGGCCGGCAAACGTGCCCTCGGCCATAAGCGCCCCGAGCCCTTTCACAACCAGACGCTGACGCTCAGGCGCGGCTGGACCTACACGCTGTGCACCGATGGCTTTCTCGATCAGGCGGGAGGCGAGCACGGCTTCGGCTTCGGCAACCGCCGCTTCGAGGCAATGCTGATACGCCATGCCCGGGCCCCGATGGCAGCGCAAGCCACCGCCTTCGAGGCGGAGCTGGATGCCTATCGCGGCCCACACCCACAGCGTGACGACATTACCCTGGTCAGCTTCCGCTTCGAGCCGGACGACCCTCATGCCAGACCGACCGCCCCTCCCCCGGCGGCCACATGACCCACGGAGACCCGTCATGGACCTGTTGTCCCTTCGTGAAAGCTACCTGCAACAGCAGATCATGCTCTGCTTTAACGGCCCCATCTCGCGCAGCCTGATCGAGGAGATCGGCAATGCCCTGCGCAACTACCTGCAGGGCCAGCCAACGCCTCCTTCGTCTGCCATGGATGTGTTCGCGGTGTACATCGAAATGACCCAGAACATCCGACACTATGCCAAGGCTCAGGGGTATAGCGACGAGCAGGCCACCGCGACTATCGCCGTAGCCCGGGATGAGGCGGGGCGCTATCTGGTCTCGGCAGGCAACCTCGTGGAGATGGCGGATGGACGGCGGCTGGTCGAGATGGTCAACGAGCTGGCGCACCTCGATGCCGGCGAACTCAAGCGTGCCTACAAGCAGCAACTGCGCCGCCCCCGCGATGAACAGGCCATCAGCGGCGCGGGCCTGGGCCTGCTCGACATGGCTCGCAAGTCAAGCAAGCCGCTGGACCCCGTACTTCAAGCGTTGCCTTCTGGGCAAGGTTTCTTTAGCCTGACGGCTACTATCTGACCCGACCTCGATGCCCATGACTCACGATCTGACTATTCCTGGCAGCCAGTCGACCCCGGCGATCCAGGCCAGCTGGCAGGCAGGACGACTCAGCATGCAGGGGGACTCCTACCCGGAGAACTCCTACGAGCTCTTCACCCAGGTCATCGACTGGACGGAACGTTTCCTGGCCGACGCCACCCATCCGCTGACGCTTGATCTGGAACTCATCTACCTCAACACCAGTTCGGTGAAGGCGATGATGGATATCTTTGACATGCTCGAAGACGCCCACCAGGCGGGACGCCAGGTACGGGTGGTTTGGCACTACGACGAACGCAACGAGCGAATCGCCGAGCTGGCCGAAGAGTTCAAGGAAGACTGCACCTTCGACTTCGCCATCACCCCAGACCAGGTGTCCCCGTGAACCGTCCGGAAGAGGAACGCCTGCTCGCTGAGGTGGAGGCCCTGCTCGCCGAGCCGAGCTACCGGGCGCATCCGCTGTATTCGGCGCTGGAGCGGCTGACTCGGAGCCACCTGGAGCAGGCACGCCGCCTGGAGCGGTTGATCGGCATTGCCGACGGTTTCCAGCGCACCGCCCAGGATGACCTCCATGCGACGCGCCATGCGCTGGAGCGTCAGCTACGACGCCAGCGCAAGCTGTCGCGCATCGCCGACCGCTATCAGGCGCTGCTCAGCGAGCGCAACGAGGCCTTGCGCAATGAATCGCATTACGACCCCTTGACCGGGCTGGGCAACCGTCGCCTGCTGCACGAGCACCTGGAACGGCTGATCGGTACCAGTGAACGGCATCACCGCCCCTTCACCCTGGCGATGCTCGACATCGATCACTTCAAGCGGATCAACGACCGTTTCGGCCATGAGGCCGGCGACCGCGCCTTGATCTTGCTGTCCGAGACCCTGCAGGCAACCCTGCGGACCAGCGACCACTGCGGTCGCTGGGGGGGTGAAGAATTCCTGGTGATCCTGCCGGAGACTACCCTCGAGCAGGCCCAGCCACTGGTAAATCGGCTGTGCAACCGCATGCGTCACCTGGATATTCGTCAGGACGGCGAATGCCTGCGGATCACCGCCAGTGTCGGAGTCGCCCAGCATCACCCGCCGGACGGCTACGAACGCACCCTCCAGCGCGCCGACGAGGCCCTGCTGCGAGCCAAGCGCCAGGGCCGCAACCGCTGGCTGGCGGCAGGCTGAGGCCTCCTCACCGGTCGCCGATACGCAAAGAGCACCCGAAGGTGCTCTTTGCAGGATGACGCGGGGGCGCGGCGGCACTTACCAGCCGGTCACTTCCTTCAGCGCATCGCCGATCTCGGCCAGGGAACGCACGGTCTTCACACCGGCGTCTTCCAGGGCGGCGAACTTCTCGTCCGCGGTGCCCTTGCCGCCAGAAATGATCGCACCGGCATGGCCCATGCGCTTGCCCGGAGGCGCGGTCACACCGGCGATGTAGGAGACCACCGGCTTGGAGACATTGGCCTTGATGTAAGCGGCGGCTTCTTCCTCGGCGGTGCCGCCGATCTCGCCGATCATCACGATCGCCTCGGTCTTGGGGTCCTGCTCGAACATCTCGAGGATGTCGATGAAGTTGGAGCCCGGGATCGGGTCACCGCCGATGCCCACGCAGGTGGACTGGCCAAAGCCGTGATCGGTGGTCTGCTTGACCGCTTCATAGGTCAGGGTGCCGGAGCGCGACACGATACCGACCTTGCCCGGCTGATGGATATGGCCCGGCATGATACCGATCTTGCACTCGTCCGGGGTGATCACGCCGGGGCAGTTGGGACCAATCAGGCGCACGCCGAGCTCGTCGCACTTCACCTTGGCCTGCAGCATGTCCAGGGTCGGAATGCCCTCGGTGATGCAGACGATCAGCTTGATACCGGCATTGGCGGCTTCCAGGATCGAGTCCTTGCAGAACGGAGCCGGCACATAGATCACGCTGGCCTCGGCGCCGGTCTTGTCGACCGCTTCCTTGACGGTGTTGAACACCGGCAGGCCCAGATGCTCCTGGCCGCCCTTGCCCGGCGTCACGCCGCCGACCATCTTGGTGCCGTAGGCGAGCGCCTGTTCGGAGTGAAAGGTCCCCTGGCCACCGGTGAAGCCCTGGCAGATGACCTTGGTGTTCTTGTCGATCAGGATGCTCATTACTTGCCCTCCGCCGCTTTGACGACCTGCTGTGCCGCGTCAGTCAGGCTGGTAGCAGCGATGATGTTCAGACCGCTGGAGGCCAGTTTCTCGGCACCCAGCTCGGCGTTGTTCCCCTCCAGGCGCACCACGACCGGCACGTTCACGCCGACCTGCTCGACGGCCCCGATAATGCCCTCGGCGATCATGTCACAGCGCACGATGCCGCCGAAGATGTTGACCAGCACGGCCTTGACGGAATCATCGGAGAGGATCAGCTTGAAGGCTTCCGCCACGCGCTCCTTGGTGGCACCGCCGCCCACGTCCAGGAAGTTCGCCGGCAGGCCGCCGTTGAGCTTGATGATGTCCATGGTGCCCATGGCCAGGCCAGCGCCATTGACCATGCAGCCGATGTTGCCTTCCAGCGCCACGTAGTTGAGATCCCACTCGGCGGCCTCGGCTTCACGGGCGTCTTCCTGAGAGGGGTCACGCATGGCCTGGAGATCCGGATGACGATACAGGGCGTTGCCGTCGAGGCCGAGCTTAGCGTCCAGGCAGTGCAGGTTGCCTTCGTCGGTGATCACCAGCGGGTTGATCTCGAGCAGCGCCAGATCCTTCTCGTGGAAGAGGCGGGAGAGGCCCAGGAAGATCTTGGTGAACTGCTTGACCTGGTCGCCCTTGAGGCCCAGAGCAAAGGCCAGCTCGCGCGCCTGGTAGGGCTGAGCGCCCACCAGCGGGTCGATCTCGGCCTTGAGGATCTTCTCAGGGGTCTCCTCGGCGACCTTCTCGATCTCGACGCCACCCTCGGTGGACGCCATGAAGACCACGCGGCGGGTGGTGCGGTCGACCACGGCCCCCAGGTAGAGCTCGTTGGCGATGTCGGTGCAGTTCTCGACCAGGATCTTGGCGACCGGCTGACCGTTCTCGTCGGTCTGGAAGGTCACCAGGTTCTTGCCCAGCCACTGCTCGGCGAAGGCCTTGGCCTCCTCTGGGCTCTTGATCAGCTTGACGCCACCGGCCTTGCCGCGGCCGCCCGCGTGCACCTGGGCCTTGACGACCCACATGTCGCCGCCGATCTTCTTGCAGGCCTCGGCCGCTTCCTCGGGGGTGTCGACGGCGAAGCCTTTGGATACCGGCAGACCATAGTCGGCAAACAGCTGTTTGCCCTGATACTCGTGAAGGTTCATCGATTCATGCCATTGGTTGCATGTGACTCGAACGGCAACCGCGAAAAGGCCACCTGAGGCGGGCTGTTCCGGGTCGCCCCCGTTCGCACCCGATACATCGCCGGGTACGACGCGCCACCGCGAGGGTGGCGCTTGTTGTAACGATAGGCGAGCTGACTTACTTGCGTTTCTTGCGGTTGGCCATGTGGATGGCGTGGCCTTCCACCGCCAGCGCCGCCTCGTGGACGGCCTCCGACATGGTCGGGTGCGCGTAGCAGGTCAGCGCCAGGTCCTCGGCACTGGAGCCGAACTCCAGCGCGATGACGCCCTGGGCGATCATCTCGCCGGCGTGCTGGCCGACGATGTGCATGCCCAGCACCCGGTCGGTCTCGGCGTCAGCGATGATCTTGGCCTGGCCCTCGGTGGCATTGTTGGCCATGGCCCGGCCGCTGGCCGCAAACGGGAAGCTGCCGGTCTTGACCTCGATGCCCTTGGCCTTGGCCTCCTGCTCGTTCAGCCCGACCCAGGCCACCTCGGGGAAGGTATAGATCACGCAGGGAATGGCGTCGTAGTTCATCTCGGCCTTATGACCGGCGATGATGTCCGCCACCATGATGCCCTCCTCGGAGGCCTTGTGGGCGAGCATCTGGCCGCGCACACAGTCGCCGATGGCATAGACGCCCGGCACGCTGGTACGGCACTGGTCGTCGACATGGATGAAGCCGCGCTCGTCCAGGCCCACGCCGACGCCATCGGCAATCACGCCCTGGGTATAGGGCTTGCGACCCACGCAGACAATCAGCTTATCGAAGGTCATCTCCTGGTCGCCGTCAGCGTCGGTGTACTTGACCAGCACCTCCTCGCCCTTGACGTCGGAGCCGGTGACCCGGGCACCCAGCTTGATGTCCAGGCCCTGCTTCTTGAGCAGCTTCTGAGTCTCCTTGGCGATGGCGGTATCAACCATCGGCAGAAAGCTGTCCATGGCCTCGAGCATGGTGACCTCGGAGCCCAGTCGGCTCCACACGCTGCCCAACTCCAGACCGATGACGCCGGCACCGATCACGCCCAGCCGCTTCGGCGCCTCCTGGAATTCCAGGGCGCCGGTGGAGTCGACGATCAGCCCCTCGGTAAGCGGGGTCGGCGGAATCTCCACGGGCACGGAGCCGGCGGCGATCACGATATTCTCGGCTTCGTAGGTGGTCGACTTGCCATCCTGATCGGTGACCTCAACCTGCTTGGCACCCACCACCTTGCCGGTGCCCTCGATGCCGGTCACGCCGTTGGCCTTGAACAGCCCGGCGATGCCGCCGGTGAGGTTCTTCACGATCTTGTCCTTGCGGGCCATCATCTTCTTGACGTCCATGCTGACGTCGCCCGCCTGGATGCCCATGTCGGCGAAATCGTGTTTGGCCTCGACGAACTTGTGCGAGGCCTCGAGCAGCGCCTTGGAGGGAATACAGCCCACGTTGAGGCAGGTGCCGCCGAAGACCACTTTGCCCTCCTTGCCGATCCACTTCTCGACGCAGGCGGTCTTCAGCCCCAGCTGGGCAGCACGGATGGCGGCAACATAGCCGCCGGGGCCCGCGCCGATGACGATCACATCATATTTATCGGCCATGTGGTTCTTCCTGTTGATCGGTTCGCGTTTGAGTCCGTAGGGTCGTGCGTCGCTCAGATATCCAGCAGCAGTCGGGCCGGGTCCTCCAGCAGCTCCTTGATGGTCACCAGGAACTGCACGGCATCCTTGCCATCGATCATGCGATGGTCATAGGAGACTGCCAGGTACATCATCGGACGAATTTCGACCTTGCCGTTCACTGCCATGGGTCGTTCCTGGATCTTGTGCATCCCCAGGATGGCCGTCTGCGGCGGGTTGATGATCGGCGTCGACATCAGTGAGCCGAAGATTCCCCCGTTTGTAATGGTGAAGGTGCCGCCCTGCATCTCGTCGATACCGAGTTTGCCGTCGCGAGCGCGCTTGCCGAAATCGACGATGCCCTTCTCGACATCGGCAATCTTCATGCTATCGGTATCGCGCAGCACCGGGACCACCAGGCCGCGGTCGGTGGACACCGCCACCCCGATATCCTGATAGCCGTGATAGACGATGTCGGTGCCGTCGATGGAGGCATTGACGTCGGGGAAGCGCTTGAGCGCCTCGGAGGCCGCCTTGACGAAGAAGCCCATGAAACCGAGCTTGACGTCGTGGGCCTTCAGGAAAGTGTCCTTGTACTGGGCGCGCAGATCCATCACCGCGCCCATGTCCACCTCGTTGTAGGTGGTGAGCATGGCAGCCGTCTGCTGGGCCTGAACCAGGCGCTTGGCGATGGTCTGGCGCAAGCGGCTCATGGGCACGCGCTTCTCGGGGCGCTCCCCCTCCACGGCCGGCGCAGCGGCGGCCTGCGGGGGGGCAGCGGCCGGCTTGGCGCTCTTCTTGGCGCTGCCGTCCTTGACCGCCTTCTGCACGTCCTCCTTGAGGATGCGACCGCCCTTGCCGGTGCCTTCGATCTTGCTGACGTCGAGGTCGTGCTCGGCCACCAGCTTACGCGCCGCCGGGGCGAGGATCTTGTCGCCCACCTTCTCGTCGCTGGCGCCATCATCGGCGGAGGCCGCGGCGGCAGGGGCCTTGGCATCGCCACCGGCACCTTCGGCGAAGGTTGCCAGCACCGCCTCTGACTCGACCTGGCTGCCCTCTTCGGCCTTGATCTCGCTGAGCGCGCCGTCAGCGGGCGCCACCACCTCGAGGACCACCTTGTCGGTCTCGATGTCGGCCAGCACTTCGTCGCGCTTGACCGCCTCGCCGACCTGCTTGTGCCAGGTGGACACGGTGCCTTCCTGAATCGACTCGGGGAAGGTGGGCGCCTTCACCTGGTGAGTCTTGCCACCGCCGGCCGCCGGCGCGTCGGCCTTGGCGTCACGCTTCTTGTCGGCCGCCTTGGCATCGCTCTGCTTGTCGGCGCCTTGACCGGCCTTGGCAGCGCCCTGTTGGTCACCGCCCTTGGCCTGGCCTTCGCCGATCTTGCCCAGCACCTGCTCGGACTCCACGGTATCGCCCTCCTCGGCCATCACCTCGGAGAGGGTGCCAGCCTCGGGCGCCAGCACCTCGAGCACCACCTTGTCGGTCTCGATCTCGACGAGCAGCTCATCGCGCTCGACGCTGTCGCCCGGCTTCTTGTGCCATGCCGCTACGCTGCCCTCGGCAACGGACTCCGGAAAGGTGGGCGCTTTGATCTCGGTAGCCATGTCGTTTCCCTTGTATGTTCTCTCTCGTCCCGGCAGAAGGCCTAGAGGTTGAAGGCGTCTTCCACCAGCTGTCGCTGCTGTTCGGTATGCACTGACATGTAGCCGCAGGCCGGCGCCGCCGAGGCCGGACGACCGGCAAACTTGAGCTCGCCGCCCAGACCGTCCTTGAGCATGTCGGCAACGGCGCGCATGTGGTGCTGGCTCGGATACCAGGCTCCCTGATTGAGCGGCTCTTCCTGACACCAGACCAGCGTCTCGAGGTTGGCGTAGCCCTTGAGCGCCTCGAAGAGCTCCTCCTTGGGGAAGGGGTAGAGCTGCTCGATGCGCAGGATGGCCGTGTCGTGGCGGCCATTTTCTTCACGCCAGGCAGCCAGGTCGTAGTAGACCTTGCCGGCGCAGAGAATGACCCGCTCGACCTTCTCGGCTTCGAGGTTGGCCTGATCGGGCAGCACCATTTGGAAGCTGCCATTGGCCAGGTCATCGAGGCTGGAGACCGCCTCCTTGTGACGCAGCAGGCTCTTCGGCGACATCACCACCAGAGGCTTTCGCAGCTTGCGAATCACCTGGCGCCGCAGCAGATGGAAGATCTGCGCGGGCGTGGTGGGCACGCAGATCTGCATGTTGTGCTCGGCACACAGCTGCAGGAAGCGCTCCAGGCGCGCCGACGAGTGCTCCGGCCCCTGGCCCTCATAGCCGTGGGGCAGCAGCATGGTCAGGCCGCACAGTCGCTCCCACTTGGTCTCGCCGGAGGAGATGAACTGGTCGACCACCACCTGGGCGCCGTTGAAGAAATCGCCGAACTGCGCTTCCCAGATCACCAGGTCGTTGGGGGCCGTGGTGGCATAGCCATACTCGAAGGCCAGCACCGCCTCCTCGGAGAGGAAGGAATCATGAATGGTGAACTGCGGCTGACCGTCGGCCATGTGCTGCAGCGGCACGTAAACGCTGCCGTCCTTCTGGTTATGCACCACCGCGTGGCGGTGCGAGAAGGTCCCGCGGCCTACGTCCTGGCCGGTGATGCGCACCGGGTGTCCCTCGTCGAGGAGGGTGGCGTAGGCCAGCGTCTCGGCAAAGCCCCAGTTCAACGCCAGGCCGCCCGCCTGCATCTTGCGACGATCCTCGTAGATCTTGGCCACCTGGCGCTGCACACCGACCCCGTCGGGGATCTCGCACATCCGGGCACCCAGGCGCTGCAGGCGTTTCATTTCGACGCGGGTATCGGCATAGCCGGTCCACTCATGGCCGAGGTAGGGCTTCCAGTCGACGAACAGCGAGGTATTGGGCTGCTGGACCAGGGCGTTGGCCACGTGGTTGCCCGCCAGCAGGTCCTCGCGGTAGGTCTCGACCATCGCCTTGGCATCTTCCTCGGAGAGCACACCCTGGTCCACCAGGCGCTGCGCATACAGGGTCCGAGAGGAGGGATGCTCCTTGATCTTGCGATACATCATCGGCTGGGTGCCGGAGGGCTCGTCGGCCTCGTTATGGCCACGACGGCGATAACAGACCAGGTCGATGACCACGTCCCGCTTGAACTGCTGCCGATAGTCGAGCGCCACCTGGGTGGCATGCAGCACCGCCTCCGGGTCGTCACCGTTGACGTGGAAGATCGGCGCCTGGACCATCTTGGCGATGTCGGTGCAGTACTCGGTGGAGCGAGTGTCCAGGGGGTTCGAGGTAGTGAAGCCGACCTGGTTGTTGATCACCACGTGGATGGTGCCACCGGTCCGGTAGGCGCGGGTCTGGGACATCTGGAAGGTCTCCATGACCACGCCCTGACCCGCGAAGGCCGCATCGCCGTGCACATTGATCGGCAACACCTTGTCGCCGGCGCTGTCGCTGCGCCGATCCTGGCGGGCGCGCACCGAGCCCTCGACCACCGGCGAGACGATCTCCAGGTGGGAGGGGTTGAAGGCCAGCGCCAGGTGCACCTCACCGCCCGGCGTCATCACGTTGGAGCTGAAGCCCTGGTGGTATTTGACGTCGCCGGAGCCGCGCTCGACCAGCTTCTTGCCATCGAACTCGTCGATCAGCTCGGACGGGTTCTTGCCGAGGATATTGACCAGCAGGTTCAGGCGGCCTCGGTGGGCCATGCCGATCACCACCTCCTTGACCCCGTAGCCGCCCCCCCGCTGGATCAACTCATCCATCATGGGGATGAAGGACTCACCGCCCTCCAGGCCGAAGCGCTTGGTACCGGGATACTTGGAGGCCAGGTAGTTCTCCAGGCCCTCGGCGGCGGTGAGACGCTCCAGCAGGTGCTTGCGCACCTCTTCGCTGTACTTCGGGGCACTGCGCACCGACTCGAAGCGCTGCTGCAGCCAGCGTTTCTCCTCGGTGTCGACGATGTGCATCACCTCGCAGCCGATGGAGCGACAGTAGGTCTGCTCCAGGGCGTCGATGATCTCGCGCAGCGGTGCCTTGTCCATCCCCAGAAAGAAGGAGCCGGTCTGGAATTCGGTATCCAGGTCGGCCTTGGAGAGCTGGTGGAAGGAGAGGTCGAGGTCGGGAACCGGGACCTGGCTGCGCAGCTTGAGCGGATCGATGTCGGCCTTCTGGTGGCCCCGGAAGCGATAGGCGTTGATCAGCTGCAACACCTTGACCTGCTTCTTGTTTTCACCGCTACCGACCGCGGCTGTCGAGGCTGTCCGGCGCGCGCGAGCCAGCTGGTGAAACTGTTCGCGGACGGGACTCAGAGGAACATCGTGGGAGGAGCCGCCATCCGGAATCGGCAGCTGATCGAAGTAGGTTCGCCACTCGTCGGGGACGGAACCGGGGTCGGCGAGGTATTGCTCGTAGAGCGCTTCCACATAGTGAACGTTGCTGCCGCTCACATGGGAGCTGTTCCACATCAACTCCATTATGCCTTGTTGCATCTCTCGGTCACCCTGCACTGATGGGGGTGTTATCGGCGCCGTCACGGCCCAGCCGCGGCGGCCTGGCTGGTGCCCTGCCGGAAGGGCGTCTTATCTCCGGCGGTTCCGGCCGCCAGGCCGGAAACCCTGAATCCCATGGTCAAGAGCCGGCACCCAGGGCGCCGGCTCTTGTGCTGCGCTGCTACCCGGCCGCGACGCTGTGTCGCGGCCGTCGACCGGCGGCCATGATAGCAAGCCCTTGGCCACGATTTAAGTGGCATTGGCCAGCAGCATTTCGCGGATCTTACCGATCGCCCGCGTGGGGTTGAGCCCCTTGGGGCAGACCGCCACGCAGTTCATGATCCCCCGGCAGCGGAAGACGCTGAACGGGTCTTCCAGTTCGGCCAGGCGCTCCTGGGTCGCGGTATCGCGAGAATCGGCCAGGAAGCGGTAGGACTGCAGCAGGCCGGCGGGCCCCACGAACTTATCCGGGTTCCACCAGAACGACGGGCAGGAGGTCGAACAGCAGGCGCACAGGATGCACTCGTAGAGGCCGTCGAGCTTGTCGCGCTCCTCGGGTGACTGCAGGCGTTCGATGGCCGGCGCCGGCTCGTCGTTCTGCAGATACGGCTGAATGCGCTCGTACTGCTTATAGAACAGCCCCATGTCGACCGCCAGGTCGCGCACCACCGGCAGGCCGGGCAGCGGACGCAGCGTGAGCTTGTTGTCCTTGACCACCTGGGAGAGCGAGGTGATGCAGGCCAGGCCGTTCTTGCCGTTCATGTTCATGCCGTCGGAGCCGCACACGCCTTCGCGGCAGCTGCGACGGTAGGCCAGGGTGGTGTCCTGGGCCTTGAGCATTTCCAGCACGTTGAGGACCATCAGATCGCGGCCCTGCGTGTCCACCTGATACTCCTGCATATAAGGCGCGGAGTCGGTTTCCGGGTTGTAGCGGTAGATGGATACCTGAAGCATGGACATCGTGACTCCCCTTAGTAGGTACGGACTTTCGGCTCGAAGGTGTCGACGGTCTTCGGCTTGAAGTTCACGTCGCGCTTGCCGACTTTCTTCTCGGCCGGGAAGTACATGGAGTGCTTCAGCCAGTTGACATCGTCACGGTCCGGATAGTCGTAGCGAGAGTGGGCGCCACGGCTCTCCTTGCGCTCCAGGGCCGCGATGGCGGTAGCCTCGGCCACTTCCATCAGATTGTCGAGCTCGAGGGCCTCGACGCGGGCGGTGTTGAAGGCGCCGGACTTGTCGACCAGGTGCGCCTCGGCGATGCGACCGCGCAGGTCGGCCAGCTGCTTGACCCCCTCCTGCATGTTGTCCTCCTGACGGAAGACGCCGAAGGCGTTCTGCATGATGCCCTGCAGCTCGCTCTTGAGGTCGGCCACCGACTCGCCGCCGCTGGAATCGTTCCAGCGGGTGATGCGCTTCATGGCCGAGTCGATGTCGGACTCGGAAGCGTCCAGGTAGTCGATGCCCTCGTTGAGCGCCCCCTCGATGAACATGCCGGCGGCACGGCCGAATACCACTAGGTCGAGCAGCGAATTGCCGCCCAGGCGGTTGGCGCCGTGCACGGAAACACAGGCCGCTTCACCGCAGGCGAACAGACCGTTGACGATCTGATCGTTGCCGTCGGCGTCCTGCATGATCGCCTGGCCGTGAACGTTGGTGGGGATGCCACCCATCATATAGTGGCAGGTCGGCACCACCGGGATCGGCGCTTCGGTCGGATCGGCGTGGGCAAAGATCTTGGAGAGTTCGCTGATCCCCGGAAGGCGCTTGTTGAGCACCTCTTCGCCCAGGTGATCCAGCTTGAGGAAGACGTGATCGCCATTCTCGCCGCAGCCGCGGCCCTCGAGAATCTCCATGACCATGGAGCGCGCCACCACGTCGCGACCGGCCAGGTCCTTGGCGTTGGGGGCATAGCGCTCCATGAACCGCTCGCCATCCTTGTTGACCAGGTAGCCACCCTCGCCGCGGCAGCCCTCGGTGACCAGTACGCCCGCCCCGTAGATGCCGGTGGGATGGAACTGCCACATCTCCATGTCCTGCATCGGGAAGCCGGCGCGCAGCGCCATGCCGATGCCGTCACCGGTATTGATCAGGGCATTGGTGGTGGAGGCATAGATGCGCCCCGCCCCACCGGTGGCCATGACCGTGGCCTTGGACTTGACGTGCACCACTTCGCCGGTCTCGATACACATGGCGATGCAGCCCACCACATCGCCGTTGGCGTTCTTGACCAGGTCCACCGCGAACCACTCGTTGAGGAAGGTGGTGTTGTTCTTCAGGTTGTTCTGGTAAAGGGTATGCAGCAAGGCATGACCGGTCCGGTCGGCCGCCGCACAGGTGCGGGCCGCCTGGCCGCCCTCACCGAAATTCTTGGACTGACCGCCGAAGGGACGCTGGTAGATGCGACCGTTGTCGAAGCGCGAGAATGGCAGCCCCATGTGCTCGAGCTCGAAGACCGCCTTGGGGCCTTCGGAACACATGTATTCCGCGGCGTCCTGGTCGGTGATGTAGTCGCCGCCCTTGACGGTGTCGTACATGTGCCAGCGCCAGTCATCGCCCGGATCGGCGGAGGCGATAGCGCAGGTAATCCCGCCCTGGGCGGAGACGGTGTGCGAGCGGGTCGGGAAGACCTTGGACAGCACCGCGGTCTTCTTGCCGGACTTGGCCAGCTCGAGGGCGGCACGCAGGCCGGAGCCGCCACCGCCGATGATGATGGCGTCGAACGTCAGACTACGCATGGTTGACATGTATCAGGCTCCCCACAGAACTTGAATGCCCCAGACCAGAAACACGAAGATGGCCAGGATGATGACGATCTGGGCGCCGACGCGGACGCCGGTCGACTTGAGATAATCGGTGGTGACGGTCCACAAACCGACCCAGGCATGGGCGGCAATGGAGAGCAGCGCCAGCAGCGAGAAGATGCGCATCCAGGTCTGGGCGAACAAGCCGCTCCAGGTGGCGTAGTCGAGCCCCGGATTGAAGAGCAGATAGAGAACGATGAACAGCGTATAGAGGGCCAGAATGACCGCCGAGACTCGCTGAATCAGCCAGTCTGACAGGCCGCTGCGACCGAAGCTTGTGATATTGGTTACCATACCCAGACTCCCGCGAGAATGATCAGGACCGCACTCACCACCACGGTGATCTGCGCTTTCTTGACACCGCCTTCGAGGGTCACGCCGATATCGGCGTCCATCAGCAGGTGCTTGATGCCCGCCACGAAGTGGAAGGCCAGCGCCGACAGCAGGCCCCAGGCGATCAGCTTGGCCAGCACATTGTTGGCCAGCGCATCGCTCACCGCGGCAAAGCCGGCCGGCGACGAGAGCGACTTATCGAGGGCCCAGAAGGCAAAAATGAGTCCGATAAAGAGGATGACGCCGGTGATCCGATGGGCGATCGACGTCAGGGCGGGAAGTGGGAACTGGATCGTGGTGAGATCGAGATTGACGGGTCGTTTGCTATTCACGGCTCTATACACACTCTCTTGGCTCGCTGCTCGGCCGGTCGGGCTGGCCGAAGCGAGCGGTGGTTTGAGGTAGGGGGCTCGCCGCTGCCGGGACGGGCATGACAACGAGTACCTGCCAGTCGCGCGGAGTGGATTATAGGGACATGAACCCCCGGTGACAAATGAACACCCCCGGTACTCGACCATGGTGCAAGCCCGCCACCGCGGTCATTTTCCCGGCCTGGCAAGCCGATGCCGGGCAGGCGCCGCCATCCGGGGGACTCATGCCGCACGGCACCATTTCTTATACAAATAACTATACACCAAGCAGCTTACTGCACAACAACGCCCGCACCATGGGCTAATTGACAATCCCGGGAACGCTTCTATAGTGGGCGGACCTTTTCGCCGGCGTATTCAGCGAAATACCGATTTTTCGTCCCACAACGAACTCGAGAGGAGGCCTTTCATGGCTGACAGGAAAGCGACGCTGACGGTAGACGGCCTGGACAAGTCGATCGAGCTGCCGATCTATTCCGGCACTCTGGGCCCGGACGTGATCGACGTTCGCGGCCTCGGCGCCGAGGGCCTCTTCACCTACGACCCCGGCTTCATGGCCACCTCCTCCTGCCAGTCCGCCATCACCTATATCGATGGCGGCAAGGGCGTGCTGCTGCATCGCGGCTATCCCATCGACCAGCTGGCCAAGGAATCCAACTTCGTCGAGCTCTGCTACACCCTGCTGTTCGGCGAGCTGCCCAACGACGAGCAGTATGCCGACTTCGAGTCCCGGGTCAGCAACCACACCATGGTCCATGACCAGATCAACAACTTCTTCAAGGGCTTTCGCCGCGACGCTCACCCGATGTCGATCATGTGCGGCGTGGTCGGCGGCCTGGCGGCCTTCTACCACGACCATATGGACATCACCCAGGAGGAGGACCGGGTGATCAGCGCCATTCGCCTGATCGCCAAGATGCCGACCATCGCCGCGATGTCCTACAAGTACAACGTGGGCCAGCCGTTCAACTACCCGCGCAACGACCTGAACTATGCAGAGAACTTCCTCTACATGATGTTCAGCACGCCCTGCGAGGAGTACAAAATCAACCCGGTCTACGCCAAGGCGATGGACCGCATCTTCATGCTGCACGCCGACCACGAGCAGAACGCCTCCACCTCCACGGTGCGCCTGGCCGGCTCCACCGGCGCCAACCCCTTCGCCTGCATCAGCGCCGGGATCGCCGCGCTATGGGGCCCGGCCCACGGCGGCGCCAACGAGGCGGTGCTGAAGATGCTCGACGAGATCGGCGACGAGTCCGAGGAGAACATCCAGCGCTTCGTCGACCGCGCCAAGGACAAGGACGACCCGTTCAAGCTGATGGGCTTCGGCCACCGCGTCTATCGCAATTTCGACCCCCGCGCCAAGGTGATGAAGGAGACCTGCGACGAGGTACTGGCCGAGCTGGGCATGGCCGACGACCCGCAGCTCAAGATCGCCAAGCGCCTGGAGCAGATCGCCCTGGAGGACGAGTACTTCATTGAGCGCAAGCTCTACCCCAACGTCGACTTCTATTCCGGCATCATCCTCAAGGCCATGGGCATTCCCACCAACATGTTCACGGTGATCTTCGCGGTGTCGCGGACCATCGGCTGGATCTCCCACTGGCACGAGATGCTCAGCGAGAGCTACAAGATCGGTCGCCCGCGCCAGCTCTACACTGGCCACTCCCAGCGCGACTACCCTGCCAAGTAACCGCGGCAGGAAGCGGCACTGGCCGCAGCGCAAACGGAAAGCCGCCCCTGGGCGGCTTTCTGCGTCTTGCAAGATGCGTGGAAACAACATTCCAACACGAGGGAAAGCAGGATGAGCCAGACAATTTCGACGGTCGCCTTTATCGGCCTGGGCGTAATGGGCTACCCGATGGCCGGCCACCTGGCCAGGGCCGGCCTCGAGGTACGCGTCTATAACCGCACGGCTGCCAAGGCCGAGGCCTGGACCCAGGAGCACGGCGGCAGCCACCACCCTACTCCCCAGGAGGCTGCCTCCGGCGCCGATCTGGTGCTGGTCTGCGTGGGCAACGACGACGACGTGCGCCAGGTCACCACGGGCGAGCACGGCGCCCTCGCCGGCATGGCGGAGGGCAGCCTGCTGGTGGACCACACCACGGCCTCGGCCGAGCTTGCCGAGGCGCTCGATGTCGCCTGCCGCGAGCACGGCATCGGCTTTATCGATGCCCCGGTTTCCGGGGGCCAGCAGGGGGCCGAGAACGGCGCCTTGACCATCATGTGCGGCGGGACGGAGAGGGATTTCGCCACCGCCGAACCGGTGCTCGCCCACTACGGCCGCGCGGTGACGCTGATGGGTGCCGCCGGCAGCGGTCAACTCACCAAGATGGTCAACCAAATCTGTATCGCCGGCCTGGTCCAGGGGCTGGCCGAGGGGCTGCACTTTGCCGAGCAGGCCGGCCTCGACCAGCAGCGCGTGGTGGACGTCATCGCCAAGGGGGCAGCCGGCTCCTGGCAGATGGAGAACCGCCACCGCACCATGATCGACGATGAGTACGACCACGGTTTCGCCGTGGACTGGATGCGCAAGGACCTGGGCATCTGCCTGGAGCAGGCTCGCCAACTCCAGGCGCGACTCCCCGTGACCGCCCTGGTCGATCAGTTCTATGCCGACGTTCAGGCCATGGGCGGCAGCCGCTGGGACACCTCTTCTCTGCTCAGACGGCTGCGCGCTTTTCGTGCCTGAAACCGGGGATGCCGGCGCCGGCCGCCGGCATCCAGCCCCGCCAATTACCCACACCCAGAGGCTGCTCGGCGTTTTCCACACATTCTGTGGATAAAGCTGTTCACAACTACGAGAAAAGGCCTTCAAATCGCCATGATCAGCGGCCTGCCCTTAGATTGTTTATTTTTTGACCAGATTTAAGTCATTGAATATAAAGGACTTATAAGAAAAGCCCGCGAGCACGGCCAGTTACCCCCGGCGCCAAGGGGCACAGGGCGGGAAACGACGAACGAGTGGACAAGTCAAGCGCTAAGCGGTGAAAATTCGGCGCTTCAATGGAGTTTTCACGCAGCGCCTGCGCCCCGGGGTGAGGCGCAAGCAGCGACAAAAAAAGACGCCATCGGCGTCTCGGTATTCGCGCTGACGGCAGGACCCGACAGCCGCGCAGAAATGAAGGTGGCGTCCCATAGGGGGTTCGAACCCCTGTTCCCGCCGTGAAAGGGCGGTGTCCTAGACCACTAGACGAATGGGACGCAGCGCCGCACAAGACGAAGATATGGTGGAGCCTAGCGGGATCGAACCGCTGACCTCGACACTGCCAGTGTCGCGCTCTCCCAGCTGAGCTAAGGCCCCACATGTCTCGTGAAGACGGGGCGTATGTTACTGATTCGCCCCGCTACTGTCAAGCGCTGTCACGCCTACACCTGCATCAGGCGAGCTCACGGTACTCCTTCTCGAACCGCTTGGCCTGCTTCTTGGACACCCCGCCCAGCACCTCGATGGCGTGACGGAGCCGTGCCCGAGTCATATCGGAGCCAAGTATCGCCATGGCATCCATCACCGAGGTGCTGGCGGTGGAGCCGGTAATGGCGATAAACACCGGCGCCAGGAAGTCCTTCATCTTGAGATCGAAGTGGCCAGCCAGTGTCTTCACCTCGGTGAGCAGCACCTCCTTATGCCAGGCGGGCACCGCCTCGAAGCGCCACACCAGGAACTGCAGCAGCTTGAGCAGATCCTCGCGACCCAGCTTGACGCCGTCGAAGCTCTCCTCACTGATCGAAGGCAGTCCCGAGAAGAAGTGGCCGGCCAGCGGTGCCACCTGGGAGAGCGTCTCCACGCGGGTGCGCACCTGGGGCAGGATCTGGCCGACATAACGCTCGTTGAAGGCCCACTCCATCAGCGCCTTGAGAAAGGCCTGGTCGTCCAGATCCTCGCGGATGTAGAGCCCATTGAGCCAGGTCAGCTTTTCCAGATCGAATACCGGCCCGCCAAGCGACACCCGCTGGATGTCGAAATGCGCCATCATCTCATCGAGGCTGAACTTCTCGCGCTCGTCGGGCATCGACCAGCCCATCCGCCCCAGGTAGTTGGTCACCGCCTGGGGCAGGAAGCCCATGCGCCGATAGTAGTTGATCGAGGTGGGGTTCTTGCGCTTCGACAGCTTGGACTTGTCAGGGTTGCGCAGCAGGGGCATGTGGCACAGCACCGGCATTTCCCAGCCGAAATACTCATAGAGCAGCCGATGCTTGGGGGCCGAGTTGATCCACTCCTCACCGCGCAGCACATGGGTGATACCCATCAGGTGATCATCCACCACATTGGCCAGGTGATAGGTGGGCATGCCGTCGGACTTTAGCAGGATCTGGGCATCGACCTGGGCCCAGTCCACCTCGATGGGGCCGCGCAGCATGTCGTCGATCACGCAGGTGCCGGTGGCCGGCACCTGCATGCGCACGACGTACGGCCAGCCCTCGCGCTCGCGCCGGGCCTGCTCATCGGCGGGCAGGGCCAGGTCGGAGGGCTTAAGGGCCAGGTGCATGCCCGCCGCCTTGCGCGCCTCACGCAGCTCGTCCAGCTCTTCGCTGGTGCGGTAGCACTTGAAGGCGTGGCCGCTGCTGAGCAGCTGGCGCGCGTACTCAGCATAGATATCGCCGCGCTCGCTCTGACGATAGGGGCCGTGGGGACCGCCGACATCGGGGCCCTCGTCCCACTCAAGGCCCAGCCAGCGCAGGGAGTCGAGAATCATCTGCTCGGACTCGGCGGTGGAGCGCACGCGGTCAGTATCCTCGATGCGCAGCACGAACTGGCCGCCACGCTGACGGGCGAAGCACAGGTTGAACAGAGCGATATAGGCGGTGCCCACATGGGGGTCGCCGGTGGGTGACGGCGCAATACGAGTACGTACGGTCATGTCGTCCTTATCCGTTGGGGAGATGAGCCTGTTCGCATTATACGCACCTGACACCCACCGGGCAGCCGCCGTGGGGAATCAACCGGCTCCCCCGGAGTCAACATGGGACGCTTTGACCCAGGAGGGACAGCAAGGCCGCCCACAATATGCTGATGAAGACCGCCGCGGTGGAACTCAGGCGCCTCAACCCCGCCACCACCGTACTATGTCTGCACCCAGGCACCACCGATACCCGGCTGTCCCGCCCCTTTCAGGCTCGCGTTCCCCGTGACCGGCTCTTCTCGCCGAACTTCGTCGCCGAGCGGTTACTGGCGGTCATCGGCGAGCGCCGCCCCGAGGAGAGCGGCAGCTTCTGGGACTGGCGCGGCGATCCCATCGCCTGGTAGCACAACACCCGAATATCGCGATCAACACATATGTTATCTCATCGTTGACCGACTGTATTTGCACAATTCATGGGGATGAATGACGATCCCTTGTCTTAACAATTTCGCCAGGATGATGGGATGAAGTCACTCGGCCCGCGCATCAAACAGCTACGCCTACAGGCCAACCTCAACAAGGCCGCATTGGCCCGCAAGGTCGGCGTATCCGATGTCACGATCTCGTACTGGGAGTCTGGTGCGATCAAGCAGATTGGCCACGAGCGTCTGGTGGCCCTGGCCGAGGCGCTCGGCTGTCCGCTCAGCCGCCTGCTCGAAGGCGATGACACGGCGCCACCGACGCCGCTACTGCTGCTGGGTCAGTCCGCGCTGCCCTGGCTCGACCCGTCTGCCCATCGTGCCACCCTGCACAGCCACCTGCTACCCGGCATGGACTGGTGTGGCGACTGTTACCTGGTTACCCCGGGCCCTGGCGAGCGCTTCGAGTTCCTGGCCGACGGCGATCTCGCCGCTATCGGCCCCACGGACACCTTCGACCATCCCGGGCGCTATCTGATCGAGGGGCTGGACGGCCTGTTCATCGGCCAGTTGGAACAGGGTGAAGGCGGTGAGCTGCTGTGTAGCGGCGAGTCGACGCTGTCACGTCAGCGGCAGCCGCTGGAAGCGACCGACCGGCTGGTCGGAAAAATGCTGGCGCGGTGGCGACCGGAGGTCGGCTGAACGCCGACCCCAACCGGCTCTGCCTACTCCACTTCCAGCACCTCGACCCTATCGGTAGTGCGGCGCGGTTCGCTGCCAATCAGATAGCGCCGAGAATAGCTCGCCACCTGCCCTAGCCCGTGGCGCGATGCCTGCACCAGCGGGCCGCTCAAGTGCTCGCCCTCATCGCCAATACGCTCGCGCACGCTGGCCGGCTGTACGCTGGCTTCAGGCAGACTGACGGTAATGGCGTAGCCACCGTCCGGCAACCCGCTGCCCGGCCCCAGGGGGCCAACCCGGAAACGCCCCTCCTCGACGTTGGTGCGCGACTGCCAGCGCACGCCGCTCAGCTCCCGCTCCACCACGATCAGCAACCGCGCGCCTTCCGGGAGATTGGTCTCACCTTCCACCAGCAAGCGACGATCCGTTTGCAGTGATGCCGAGGCGGTAATCATCACCGGCACATCGAACGGCGGCACGTCAGGCTCGGTCGCCGGCTCAACGGACGCTTCCGCGGCTTGGGGCTGGGCCTCTGCGTCTCCGTTCGCCGCCTCCGTGTCAGCCGCATCACCGTCGTTACCGCCACAGCCCGCCAGTGCCAACAGGGCTACCAGCCCGATCCAGGTCAGTCGACGCCTAGCCTTCATGGATTCCTCCAAACCGCTCGATGGCCTTCTAGACTATCACTGCTGCCAACGGTTCGCCCCAACGCACCAAGAAGCCGAATCAGCAGCGTTTCTCACGGCCAGCCGCCATACTTCCGCACGAAGGGGAGCGACAGTTAGGGGGGCACGGGCCCGGCGCCTGGGCCCGGGAATCGCTCAAGGCTCGGCGCACACCACGCAGACGGTGGTATAGGGCAGCACCTCCAGCCGGCGGGGGTCGATCGGCTCGCCGCAACGCTCGCATGCATCGCCCTCTCCCGCCTCGAGCCTAGCCAGGGCACGCATTACCAGAGAGAGCTCCTCCTCGGCCTCACGCTCGAGACCATCCACCACGTCGTCGTTCTGCACCTCGACGGCCTGCTCTTCGATATCTTTGTCGAGTGGCCCACCGCGACGCTCCTTATGGGCCCGGTAGCGTTCAATTCGCTCGATCAGCTCATCACGCAGCTGCGTCAGCTGCTGCTTGCGGTCAGCCATCTGCCACCTCCAAGTGCTGGGGGAATCGTCGGCCGCCGCGGATGGCGGCCATACGCCTCTGTCCTGAGTAGATAGCATAGATGTGCGGGAGCACGATGACCCATGGCGGCCAGGCACACCTAGCAGACGTCGGCGATCCCCAGTATGAGATGAAGCTTGCCATACACCCGCCCCGACCTGGATCGACTACCAGCGCCGAGCGATGCGCAACCCAGCCAATTATGAGAAACTGCCGCTCTCTTCCCCATGACACACCAAGCAGCCGCCACCACACGCATGAATACCGACACCCCGCGCCCCGCGCTGGACAGGACGTTCTCTATCGCCCCAATGATGGACTGGACGACAAGGGACCAAAGAGCCTTCGCCCGCACCCTGACCCGCCGCGCCCTGCTCTACACCGAGATGGTCACCACCGGCGCCATCCTCCACGGCAGCCCGCGGGAGCGCTTCCTCGGCTATGACGAGGTGGAGCATCCCATTGCGCTGCAGCTGGGCGGCAGCGATCCCGGCGAGCTCGCCGAGTGCGCGGCCATCGCCGAGGCCTGGGGCTATGACGAGGTCAATCTCAACGTGGGCTGCCCCAGCGATCGGGTGCAGAACAACCTGATCGGCGCCTGTCTGATGGGCCATCCCGACAAGGTGGCGGCGGCGGTGCGTGCGATGCGCGAGGCGGTGTCGATTCCGGTCACCGTGAAATGCCGCATCGGCATCGACGACCAGGACGAGGACGCCGACCTCGAGCGCTTTATCGCTCAAGTGGCTGATGCAGGGTGTAACGTCTTTATCGTGCACGCCCGCAAGGCATGGCTGCAGGGTCTCTCCCCCAAGGAGAACCGCGATATCCCGCCGCTCAACTACCCGCGCGTGCACCGCCTGAAGGCGAGCCGGCCGGAGCTGCATATCGGCATCAACGGCGGCCTCAAGACCCTGGCGGCGTGTCGCGAGCAGCTCGATCGGGTGGACAGCGTGATGGTGGGTCGCGAGGCCTACCAGAATCCCTGGCTGCTGGCCGGGGTGGACGAAGCCCTCTACGGCGAGCCGGGGCCGGCGACGAGCCGCCACGCGGCGGCACGGGCCTTTCGGCCCTATATCGCCCGGCGCCTCGAGGAGGGTGCCAAGCTCAACCATATCACCCGCCACCTGCTCGGCCTCTTCCAGGGCCAGCCCGGAGGGCGCAAGTTCCGCCGCCACCTCTCCGAGCACGGCCACCTCGACGGCGCCTGCCTGCGCGTCTTCGACGACGCCCTGCGCCTCGTGCCCGAGCGCGAGCCCGCCGAAACGGCCTGAATCGCTTAGTAGAGCGGGTCGGGCGGCGGCTCAAGGCTGGAGTGGAAGTCCTCGATGGCGCTCTCCGCCTCCTCGATGGCGTCGAAGCGAGCGACATGGAACAGCGCCTCCCCCTCGTTGGCCAGCGGCAGGCGGCTCATGCCGATGACGATGCCGTCGGCGCCGGTGCGCACGGCCTCCTCGGCGTTGCCAAAGGGGTCGGCCACCTTGCCCAGCAGGTCGCCCTTGGCCACGCGAGCGCCCAGGCGCACCTTGGGACGCAGGATGCCGTCGATGGGTGCCCGCGCCCAGCTGGAGCCGTTGGCCAGCTCCGCCGCTGGCGGCTGGCGACGCCGGTGCTCGCCGGTCAGCATGCCAAGCCGGCGCATCACCCTCAGCACCCCACGCACCCCCGGAGTGATCGCCCACTCATCGAAGCGCAGCGCCTCGCCGGCCTCGTAGGTGAGCACCGGGGTGCCGCGAGTCTGAGCGTAATGGCGCAGGCTGCCCTCGCGCAGTTCGGCGTTGAGGATCACCGGCGCGCCGAAGGCGTTGGCCATGCGCTCGGTCTCGCTGCCCGTCTCGAGCTGGGCGCGGATTTGGGGCAGGTTGGTGCGGTGGATGGCCCCGGTGTGCAGGTCGATGATATGGGTGGCGTGATCGACGATCTGCTCGCGAAACAGCGTCGCCACCCGTCCCCCCAAGGAGCCCGACTCACTGCCGGGAAAGCAGCGGTTGAGATCGCGCCGGTCGGGCAGGTAGCGGGTGTGCTGCACGAAGCCGAAGACGTTGACGATGGGCACCGCCACCAGGGTGCCTCGCAGCCCCTGGAGCTGGCGCGAGCGCAGCAGCCGGCGCACGATCTCCACGCCGTTGATCTCGTCACCGTGAATGCCGCCGCACACCAGCAGCACCGGGCCGTCCTGGCGGCCATGCACCACTTCCACGGGAATATGCAAGGGCGCATGGGTGTAGAGACGCGCCACCGGCACGTCGATCTGGGTACGGTTACCCGGCTTCACGCGAATGCCGGCGAGGTCAAAGGGGGCGCGCGCCATACAAGCTTCCTGGCAGAACAGTGTTCCCCTGTTTATACCCGGACGGTGGCCAAATGACGAGCAGCGGTCTTTAGCATACACAAATGCATGTAAACGCCGTTTGACTCGGGTAAAATGGGCGGCACCACTCGCCTAGCCCCCAGGAACCGATGGCCAGAAAGACCAAAGCCGAAGCCGCCGCCACCCGCGAGGCCCTGCTCGACGCCGCCGAGGCCATCTTTCTGGAGAAGGGCGTGGCGCGCACCTCCCTGGAACAGATCGCCCGTCACGCCGGCATGACCCGCGGTGCCGTCTACTGGCACTTCAAGAACAAGGCCGACCTCTTTCAGGCGATGCTCAACCGGGTGCGCATGCCTTTCCAGGAGCTGGTCAACGAGCTCGACGAGCGCGATCTCGTCGAGGCGCCGCTGGAGGCGGTGCGCCTGGCCTGCCTGCGCGGCTTCGAGCGCCTTGAACAGCCACGCTATCGGCGGGTCTACGCCATCCTGGTGCACCACTGCGAGGTGTTCAGCGATATCGACCCGCTGGCCCTGCAGAACGAGATGGCCGAGGAGTCCTGCGGGGCCTTGGCGGAGTACTTCAAGGCCGCCGCCCAACTCGGCCAGCTGCGCTCGGATCTTGACCCCGAGCATGCCGCCGGCCTGATGCAGGCAGTGCTCGGCGGCCTCTTCCATGACTGGCTGCGCAACCACGACCAGTTCTCCCTGGTCGAGCACGGCACGGCGCTGCTCGACACCCAGCTCAGGCTCTATGCCCCCGTGGTTTGACCCCCAGCGCCGAGAGAGGCGCCGCCGCCGGGACTAGCGCCCCGACTTGCGGGAAAAGAAGGCGTCGATGGCGCCCCGGGCCTCGGCGGAGCGGCAGCGCTCGAGCAGCGCCCGCTCTTCGCGATCGAAGGCCTCGCGGACCGACGCCTCCTGCCCCTCCCGAATCAGCGCCTTGGTGGCCAGCAGCGCCTCGAACGGCTTGGCCAGCAGGCGGGCGGCACCGTCGAAGGCCTGCTCCAGGGCCCGGCCGTCCGGCGCGGTGTCGGTCAGCACCCCCATCTCCCGCGCATCCGCCGCGCTGAAGGCCTGGCCCAGCATCAGCATCTGCATGGCCGCCTTGTGGCCGGCCAGCCGGGGCAGCAGGTAGGTGGTGCCCCCCAGGGGGCTCAAGGCAAAGTGGGTGAAGGGCAGGTAGAACTTGGTCGAATTGCCAGCGTAGGCGATATCGCAGTGCAGCAGGATCGAGGTGCCCAGGCCCAGGGCGATGCCCTCCGCGGCCGCGATGACGGGCTTCTCGAAGGCGTGAAGACGCCGCAGAAAGGTGATCGCCGGCACGCTGTCGGCCTCGGCCAGGGCCCGGTAGTTGGCCAGATCGTTGCCGGCGGTGAAGCAGTTCTCGGTGCCGGTGATGATCAGCACCTTGACGCCGTCATCGGCCTCGGCCGCCTCGAGCCCCTCGATCAGCTGCGCGTAGCTCGCCTCGTCGAGGATATTGCGCCGCTCCGGGCAGCTGATCTGCAGCACCAGGATGCCGTCGTCGCGCCGCGAAGCGGTGATTCGGGTCGCCATGAGGTTATCTCCCTTGTGATCGCGTGGCCTGATCCAGCGCCAGACCCGTCATGGGGCGGCAGAGGGCGCCGCCCTGTCTCGTAGGCCGCTGGCCGGCGTCAGCCGTCGAGCTGCCAGCCGCCGCCCAGCGCCTTGAACAGCGTGGCGGTAGCGGTCAACCGATCGCGCATCGCTTCGGAGAGGGCGAGCTCCGCCGCAAGCAGCGCCCGCTGGGCGTCCAGCAGCTCGATGAAGCCAACGAAGCCCTCGCGGTAGCGCACCTCAGCCAGCTCCAGGGTGCGCTCGAAGGCCGCCACCTGACGGCGCAAGGCCTCGACCCGCTCGCCGCTGGTCTCATAGGTGACCAGGGCGTTGCGAACCTCGTTGAAGGCCTGGGCCACGGTGGCGCGGTACTGCACCTCCGCCTGTTCGGCCAGGGCCTCGGCGGTGTCGATGCGCGAGGCGCTGCGGCCGAAATCGAACAGCGGCCCCATCACCGTGGCGGAGAGCCCCCAAGTGCCGGCTGCCGAGGTGAAGAGATCCCCGGCATCGCCGGCCGCCGTGCCCAAGAGTCCGCCCAGGTTCAGGCGCGGCAGACGGCTCGCCTCGGCGACGCCGATGCCGGCATTGGCAGCGATCAGTCCCGCCTCGGCGGCGCGAATGTCGGGGCGACGGGCCAGCAGCTCCGAGGGCAGCACGGCCGGCACCGCGTCGGGCAGGGTGATCGCCTCCAGCTCGGTGTCGCCGTAGTCCAGCTCGCTCATCAGCTCGGCGGGCGTCATGCCCACCAGCAGCGCCAGCGCCCCCTCCAGCACCCGCACCCGCTCGCGCTGGGCCGGCAGCTGGGCCAGGGTCGCCTCCAGCTCCGACTGGGCCTGGCGCAGCGCCAGCTCGTCGCTCTCGCCGACGTCAAAGCGCAGCTGCTCCAGCCGGTAGGTCTCCTCCCGGGAGGCCACGGTGGCCTCGGTGATGCGCTGCTGGTGCTCGGCGCTGCGCAGGTCGAAGTAGGTGGCCACCACGTCGGCGATGACGTTGAGGCGCACCGCGTCGTGGGCGAACAGGCTCTCGTCGAGCAGCGCCTCGGCGGCCTCCCGCTCCCGGGCCAGGCGCCCCCAGAGGTCGAGCTCGTAGTCGAGCACGCCGGCCAGGGAGAAGGTGGTGTCGGTGCTCTCGCCCAGGGGCGAGAGGCTCCCCGGGGTACGCTCCCGGGCCGCCTCGGCCTGGGCGCTCACCGACGGCAGCTGCTCGGCCCGGGCCAGGCCCAGGCGCGCCCTGGCCTCCTGGATCCGCGCCAGCTGCAGGCGCAGCTCAAGATTGTCGTCCGCCGCCCGCGCCACCAGGGCATCCAGGTGGGGGTCCTCGAACCGCTGCCACCACTGCTGCCAGTCGGCGCGGGCCTCATCGGAGAGCAGCACGTGCTCGGGCCACTCATCGGGCAGCGCAATCTCCGGGGCCCGGTAGTCGGGCCCCACGGCGCAGCCGGCCAGCAGCGCGGTGGACAGCAGCACAGCAGGCAGTGCCTTACGCATGGGAGCTCCCCCTGTTCAGGCGACGAGTCTTGCGCTCGCGGCGCCAGGTCACTAGGTCCTCCAGCAGCTTGTAGGCCAGCGGCACGAAGATCAGCGCCAGCGAACTCGCCAGCAGCATGCCCCCCACCACCACGGTGCCGATCTCCTGGCGGCTGTTGGCGCCGGCCCCGGTGGCGAACACCAGCGGCAGGGTGCCGATGATGAAGGTCAGGGCGGTCATCAGGATGGCGCGGAAGCGCTGCCGGGCGGCGGCCAGGGCCGCCTCGCTGGAGCTTTTCCCCTCGCGACGGTTCTGGGCGGCGAACTCCACGATCAGGATAGCGTTCTTGGCCGCCAGGCCGATCAGCACCAGCAGGCCCACCTGGAAGTAGATGTCGTTGGGAAAGCCACGCAGCCAGGCGGCGAGCGCCGCCCCCAGCACCCCGAAGGGCACTGCCGTGGCCACCGCCAGCGGCAGCGACCAGCGCTCGTACTGGGCCGCCAGGATCAGGAACACCATCAGCAGGCCGAGACCGAAGGCCAGTCCGCCGGCCCCCGCCGCGGCATCAAGCTGGAAGGCCTCACCCACCCAGCCGAGCATGACGTCGCCGTCCTGAAGCACCTCGGCGGCCACCTCCTCCATGGCCGCCTTGGCCTGGCCGGTGGTGTAACCCGGCGCGCCATCGGCCAGGAACTTGGCGGCCGAATAGACGTTGTAACGGTTGAGGATGTCGGCGCCGGCCTCGCGGGTCAGGGTCACCAGCGAAGAGAGCGGGATCATCTCCCCGGTTTCGGAGCGCACGAAGACCTTGTTGAGATCCTCGGGCTTGCTGCGAAACTCCCCCTCGGACTGCAGGTTCACCTGCCAGTTGCGACCGGCCAGGGTGAAGTCGTTCACGTACATGGCACCGAAAGTGCTCTGCATGCTGGCGAAGACCTCATTGATCGGCACCCCCATGGCGCGCGCCTTCTCCCGATCCACCTCGGCCCGGTAGCTGGGCATGGAGGTATCCAGGGTAGTGCGAGCGTTGGTCAGCTCGGGGCGCTCATTGGCGGCGGCCGCGAGCCGGCCGGCCAGCTCGGCGATCTCCTGGGTGGAGGCATCGCCGCGCACCTGGAGGTAGCCCTCGACCCCGCCGGTCAACGACAGCCCCATGATCGGCGGCGGCGTGAAGGCGATCACGAAGGCCTCGGGAATACCGCCCCCCATGCCCATGATCCGGCCGGTCAGCGACTGGGCGTCCTGGCCGGGGCCTTCCCGCTCGCTCCAGTCGGCCAGGTTGGCGAAGCCCACGCCGACGTTGGTGCGCAGGGCACCGGCGATGATGTCGAAGCCGGCGAAGGAGGTGAATTCGTCCACCTCGTCCAGCCCCAGCAGCATCTCGGAGACCTGGTCGCGCACCGCCTCGGTGCGCGGCAGCGCCGAGACCTGGGGCAGCTGATACATCACCAGCGCCACCCCCTGGTCCTCCTGGGGCACCAGGCCCGGAGGCAGTCGCGACATGGCGAACAGGGTGGCGGCGATCACGCCGCCGAACAGCACCACCCCGATCAGCGCATGGCGAAGCAGCTTGCTCACCAGCCAGCTGAACCCCGCGGTGAGTCGGTCGAAACCGGCATTGAACCACTGGAAGGGCTTGGCCACCCGCTGCGACTGCTTGTCGAGCAGCAGCGCGCACATGGCCGGGGTCAGGGTCAGGGCCACCACTCCGGAGACCACCACCGACACCGCGATGGTCACCGCGAACTGGCGATAGAGCTCGCCGGTCAGCCCGCCCAGGAAGGTCACCGGGGCGAACACCGCCACCAGCACCAGGGTCGAGGCCACCACCGCACCGGCCACCTGCTTCATGGTCTCGATGGACGCCTCGCGGGCCTTCATGCCCTTCTCATGGATCAGCCGGTCGACGTTCTCCAGCACGATGATGGCGTTGTCCACTACGATGCCGATGGCCAGCACCAGGCCAAACAGGGTCAGCAGGTTGACCGAGAAGCCAAAGGCCAGCATGCCGGCGAAGGTGCCGATCAACGAGACTGGAATCGCCGCCACCGGAATCAGGGTGGCGCGCCAGTGCTGCAGGAAGACGAAGGTCACCGCCACCACCAGCGCCACGGCGATCAGCAGGGTGATAAACACCTCGCGGATCGAGATTTCGACGAACTCGGTGGTGTCGTAGGGCACCGTGTAGGTGAGCCCCTCGGGAAAGCGTGCCGACATCTCCTCCAGCGCCTCGTGCACCGCGGCGGCGGTTTCCAGGGCGTTGGCGCCGGGCTGCAGGTAGACCCCCATGGGCACCGCGTTCTGGCCGTTGTAGGTCGCCGAGAAGGCGTAGTTCTGGGCGCCCAGCTCGGCGCGGGCCACGTCGCCCAGGCGCAGGGTGCTGCCGTCCTCTTCGGCGCGCAGGATGATCGCTTCGAACTGCGCCGCTTCGGAAAGCTGGCCGCGGGTGGTCACCGTGAAGGTGAAGGCCTGCCCCGGGGGCGAGGGCTCGGCGCCGAGACTCCCGGCGGCGAACTGGGCATTCTGCTCGCGAATCGCCGCGGCCACGTCGTTGGGGGTCAGGTCGTACTGGGCCAGCTTGTCGGGGCTGAGCCAGATACGCATGGAGTAGTCCTGGGCGCCGAACAGCGAGGCATCCCCCACCCCGGGGATACGCACCAGCTCGTCGAGCACGTTGAGCAGCCCGTAGTTGGACATGAACAGCACATCGCGACTGCCGTCCGGCGAGAACAGTACCGGCACCATCAGGATGTTGCTGGAGCGCGCCTCGACGCGCACGCCCTGGTCGCGCACCGGCTGAGGCAGGCGCGCGGTGGCGGCCTGGACGCGGTTGTTGACATTGATCGCCGCCTGGTCGGGATCGGTGCCCATCTCGAAAGAGACGGTGATCTGCAGGCTGCCGGCGTCGGTGGAGGTCGACTCCATGTAGAGCATGTCGTCGACGCCGTTGATCTCCTGCTCCAGGGGGGCGGCCACCGCCTCGGCGATCACCTCGGCGCTGGCGCCGGGATAGGCGGCCTGCACCACCACCTGGGGCGGCACCACGTCGGGGTACTGCTCCACCGGCAGCGCACGCAGCGCGGCGAGGCCGGCCAGGACGATAATCACGGAAATGACCGAGGCGAAGATCGGCCGGTCGATGAAGAACCTGAGCATCACGCCTCCTCGTCAGCGGCGGTCTCGTCGTCCAGCGGCGCCTCAGCGGCCGTCTCGTCGTCGCTGGCCTCCTCGGCGGAGTCCGCCTCGCTGGGCTGCACCGGCATGCCGTCCTGAAGGTTCACCAGGCCGCTGACGATGATCCGGTCGCCGGCCTCCAGGCCCGACAGCACCACCTGGCGGCCATCGACGATGGGCCCCAGTTCCACGTTGCGGGCCTGGGCCTGCTCCTCCTCGACCACGAAGACGCGCGGCCCCTCGGGGCCCTGGCCCACTCCCTCCTGGGGGATCAGGAAAACGTCGTCGAGCTCCTGCACCAGCACCCGTACCCGCACGAACTGCCCGGGCACCACCAGGCCCTCGGGGTTGGGAAACACCGCCCGGGCCGAGACGCTGCCGGTACGCGGGTCGATGGTGCTGGCGGTGAAGTCCACCAGGCCGGTCTGGCCGTACTCGCTGCCGTCGGGCAGCGTCAGCCACGCCTCCCGCGGCGCCTCTTCCTCGGCATTGGCCATGGCGCGCCGGGCGGTTCGCTGCAGAGCGGCATCGCGCTCCGGCAGCGAGAAGCGCACGTGAACGGGATCCTGCTGGGTGACAGTGGTCAGCAGGGTGCCGCGCTCGATCAGGCTGCCTTCGGGGAAGCTCTCCAATCCGGTCAGGCCGGCCAGCGGCGCCCGCACCTCGGTGTAGCTGAGGTTGAGCTCGGCGTTGGCCACCCCCGCTTCGGTCAGGGCCAGGCGGGCCTCAGCCAGCTCCCGGGCGGACAGCGCGCTGTCCCGCTCGCGCTCGCTGACCGCATTCTGGTTGAACAGCGTCGAGATCCGCCGCCACTCCCGGTTGGCCTGGTTCAGTTCGGCCTGGGCATTGGCCCGCTCCGCCTCGGCGCGCTTCAGCTCGATCTCGTAGGGCTCGCGGTCGATGCGAAACAGGGCCTCCCCAGACTCGACCACCTGCCCTTCGGTATAGAGACGCTCCTCCAGAATCCCATCGACGCGAGCACGCACTTCCACCTCACGAGAGCCGCGCGCGCGGGCCGCGTACTCCTCGATCACATCCACGCTGCGGGGCTCCACGCCCACCACCACCACCGGTGGAGGCAGCTGGTCCCCCCGCCCATGGCGGGGCCGTCGCCGTCGTTATTCCGTTCGCAGCCGGCGACGAGCAGGGCCAGTAAGCCAACCGCCAGTATCCGTGTCAGGGGGGCAGCCCCCCCGGGGGGTGACAAGCGCATGAAGGGTCTCCGCGGCAGATCGTGTCGTCGGGTGAACCACCTCTCGACGATGGGGCCTGCTCGCGAGGGTGGCACGGGGTAGTTTGAGTGCGGGGATTATAGCTACATCCATGTATGTATGCGAGCCAAGCCGTCCAAGCGGTGCGTGACCTTGCCGTCTCGGACTCGGCAACGCGTTCGAAATGGACTATGCTGCAAAGCAGCATAGCAGGCGAATGGATACTCGACATGGATACGCTCGAACTGGTGCGCATCGACACCCTAGAAGTGGCGGTGCGGATCTGGCACCCCGAGGCGCCCAGGACGGTGGTGGCCTGGCACGGCCTGGCCCGCCACGGCGGCGACTTCGCCGACCTGGCCCGGGAGCTCGGCCCCGGGTGGCGGGTGCTGGCCCCGGATACCCCCGGCCGCGGGCTCTCCAGCTGGTCGCTCACGCCCTCCCGCGACTATCTGTATGCGCGCTACATGACAGTAGCCCTGGCGCTGCTGGATCACTTCCAGCTGGAGAAGACGGCGTGGATCGGCACCTCCATGGGCGGGCTGCTGGGCATGCTGCTGGCCGCCGAGCCCGACAGCGCGAAGCGCATCGAGCGACTGGTGCTCAACGACGTTGGGCCCGAACTCAACCCCGAGGGGCTCGTTCAGCTGGCCACCTACTTCGGCAGGCCGCACCGCTTCAGCCGCTTCGCCGAGCTGGAGGCTGAACTCAGGCGCCACTATGTGGGCTTCGGGATCGACAGCGACGACGCCTGGCGGCGGCTGGCCCTGGATAGTGCGCGCCGGCTGCCCGACGGCGGCTGGACCTACCACTTCGATCCGCGCATCGGGGAGCAATTCGTCCACGACACGCCCCGCAACACCTGGGCCGACTGGCGGGCGATCCGCTGCCCGCTGATGGTGGTACGCGGCGAACGCTCGCCGCTGCTCCACGCCGACAGCGTAGCGCGGATGGCCGAGGCCCAGCCCGGCCTGGTGAGCCTGGAAGTGCCCGGCTGCGGCCACGCCCCAATGCTGGACCGCCCCAGCCAGGTGGCCCCCATCGCCGATTTCCTGACCCAGGCCCCCGAGCGGGCCGCGGCGAGAGACAACCGCCCCGCCCAGCCGCTATGGCGACGCGGCTGGCAGTGGCTACGCGGGTAGCGAACCCTCACTCTCCCCGCGGGCGGCTGCGGATGATCACGCCCCCTTCGTGGCGCTCGACCCGCTCACCGGGCGTGACACGGCTGCGAATACGGGTCTCCCCGGGGCGCATCTCGACCCGCCCGCCGGGGTGTGGGCGGCTGCGCAGCACCGTGCCGCCCGCATGGCGTTCGTAGCGCGCTTCGGGATAGCGCCACTCCCCCCGCGGCTCGGCGATCCCCGAGGTGCCCGAATAGGGCAGATAGGGCACACTCCATAGCGGGGCTGCCGGGACGGGCGGCGCCAGAGGTGGCATCGGCGCCCAGTAGCCCCCAACATGCGACCACGCCAAGGGGGGGACGGGAATCGCCCAGGTAATGGGGGGCTCGCCGGGACGCGACACCAGCGCATAGCCAAGGGGCGTGATGACCACCCGCTCCACTGTCGATACGCTTTTGGGCTCCTCGCCGACATCGGCGACGGCCGGAACCAGCGGGGCAAGCAGCGCACCCAGGGCGAACCACCCGCAAGCCTTCATGATCTTCATGCTCTCCCCCTTGCCGGCGCACACGCCTCTCCTCCTGCGACTGCCATCACAGGAGCGGCATTCCCCGGGCCTCATCCCGCCTCGACGCGCGCCACCGCCCGCGCCACGGCGCCACAGTAGGCACCGCCAAACAGCAGCAGGTGGTTGAGCAGCGGATAGAGCTGAAACAGCGCCTCCCGTCGCGGCCAGTCGCCGGGCGGTGCCCCATTCCAGTAGGCCTCGAAGAAGGCCTCCCCGGGAGAACCGAACAGCGTCAGCATGGCCAAGTCCACCTCAGGATAGTGGCGATAGACCGCCGGGTCGATGATCGCCGGGCCGCGCGGCGTGAACAGCACGTTACCGGACCAGAGGTCACCGTGCACCAGACTCGCCGGGGCATCCGCCAGCCAGGCATCGAGATCGCCGGCAACCGCCTCGAGGCGGCCGCGCAGGCGACCGTCCAGCAGGCCCTGGGCATGGCAGGCCGCCGTCAGCGGTAGCAGACGGCGCTGGCGCTGAAAGGCACGGCCGTCAGCCAGCGGTGCATTGGGCTGAGGCGTTCGCCCGCAGGCATTGTCCCGGGGCCAGCCGTGGCTGTCGGCGACCCGGGCATGCAGCTGGCGAAGCCCCTCACCGAGCCGCGACTCGCTCGCCGCCGAGCGGGCGGCGCTCTCCAGGGCCTCCATCACCAGCCACCTGCCCGCCTGCCCCAGCACTTCGGGCACCCGTAGCGAGGTCTCCGCTTCCCGCAGGGCCTGCAGTCCATCCGCCTCGCCGGCCAACTGTGCCGGCTCGTCGGATTTCACCACCACGTCGCCCCGGTCGGTGGCCAGGCGGTAGACCGCTGCGATATCCCCACCGCCCAGCGGGCGCGGCTCGCCGAGGGGGCTGATTCCCACCTGTTCCAGAAGCGCTCGCAGTTCGACGTCCATGGCCTCTCTCCTTCGCTGGATGGTCGATAGGGGGGCTTGGCAACACCGCCAGGCGTACGCTGTCTGTTGAATGAAGCAGGTTGGGCCGGGCGTTGGCAACCTGTGCAGCGTCTCCCCGGCCGTCAGCGCCTACAGTGAAGGCAACGTCGGCACACCGATCACAAGGGGTAGCCAATGGCGAAGGAAAACGGAGCCCAACACGACGCCCGGAGCGAAGCGCTCTCGCGGCGCCTGCTCCGAGTCATCGATGAGCTGGTACGCGAAACCCAGCCGCGGCGACAGCCGCCCCCCCAGGCAACGCTGCAGTCGCGGCTGGACCGGGATCTGGGGTTCGACAGTCTGGCCCGGGCGGAGCTGGTACTTCGCCTGGAGCGCACCTTCGTCGTGACCCTGCCCGAATCCGCCCTGGCGGCCGACACCCCCGCAGACCTGGTGACGCTGCTGCTCAAGGCACCGGAGAAGAGAGAGCCCGACACGACCGACCGGCAGTCGCCAACCAGCGAGCGGACGGTGAGCGGCGAGCCCGCCAGCGCCGGCACTCTGAACGCAGTGCTCGACTGGCACCTGGCACACCAGCCGGCGCGCTCCCATCTGCTGATCTACGGCGATGGCGACAGCCCGGAGACCCTGAGCTATGCCGACCTGGATCGCCACGCGCGAGGCGTGGCGGCGGCACTGATCCAGCGCGGGGTACGCCGCGGCGACCGCGTCGCCCTGATGCTGCCCACCGGGCGAGACTACTTCGTCGCGTTCATTGCCATCCTGCGCGCCGGCGGCGTCCCGGTCCCCATCTATCCTCCCGCGCGCCCGGCCCAGCTGGAGGAGCACCTGCGCCGCCATGGCCGCATCCTCAGCAACGCCGGCGCGGAGAGCCTGATCACCGTGGACCAGGCGCGGCGCGTGGCCCGCCTGCTGCGCGCCGAGGCCCCACAGCTGGCTTCCATCGTTACCGTTGCCGAGCTCTCGTCCGCGGCTCCGGTCGACGCCGGCGATACCCGCCAGGCCCCCGATGCGGAGAGCCTGGCGCTGCTCCAGTACACCTCCGGCAGCACCGGCGACCCCAAGGGGGTCATGCTCACCCACGGCCAGCTGCTGGCCAACGTTCGCGCCATGGGCGAGCGCGCGCGGGTGACGCCTCAGGACGTCTTCGTCAGCTGGCTGCCGCTGTATCACGACATGGGCCTGATCGGCGCCTGGCTCTCAAGCCTCTACTACGGCATGCCGCTGGTCGTGATGTCGCCGCTGGCCTTCTTGAGCCATCCACTGCGCTGGCTGGAATTGATCCATCGCCACCGGGGTACCCTCTCGGGAGGCCCCAACTTCGGCTTCGATCTCTGCCTGCGCGCCCTGAGGGATGAGCGCCCCCAGGGCCTGGACCTCAGCTGCTGGCGGATCGCCTTCAACGGCGCCGAGCCGGTCAGCCCGCTTACCATGGAGCAGTTCGCCGAGCGGCTGGCGCCCTGCGGGCTGCGCCGGGAGGCCCTGATGCCGGTCTATGGCCTGGCCGAGTCGGCGGTGGGGCTGTGCATTGCCCCGCCGGGCCGCGGGCTACGACTCGACCCTATCGATCGCGACACCTTTACCGCCACCCAGGTGGCCAGGCCAACCCAAGACCGTGCCAAGGCGCAGGTCATGGTCAACTGCGGCCCGCCTCTGCCGGGCTACCGGGTGCGCATCCTCGACCCCGAGGGGCGCGAACTGCCCGAACGCCACGACGGCGAGATCGAATTCTGCGGCCCTTCGGCCACCGCCGGCTACTTCCACTACCCCGAGGCCACCGCCGCGCTGCGTCACGGCGACTGGTATCGCACCGGCGACCGCGGCTACCTCGCCGACGGCGACCTCCACATCAGCGGCCGCGTCAAGGACATGCTGGTGCGCGGCGGGCGTAACATCTACCCCTACGACCTCGAGGAGGCCGTCGGCGCCCTCGACGGCATTCGCAAGGGCTGCGTGGCGGTCTTCGGCGACCCAGCCCCCGACACCGGCAGCGAGGCGCTGGTGGTGGTGGCCGAAACCCGGGTCACCGACCCCGCGCAGCGCGAACGCCTCACCCGGGCAATTCACGAGACCACCCTGGACACCCTGGACCTGCCCGCCGACATCGTCCGTCTGGTGCCGCCGCACAGCGTGCTAAAGACCTCCAGTGGCAAGATCCGCCGTGGCGCCACCGCCGACTGCTATCGTGGTGGCCAGCTGGGCCAGGCCGCCGCGCCGGTCTGGCGCCAGGCGCTGGTCCTGGCCCTGCGAGCCGGCGCCATGCGGTCGCGGCGGTGGCTGCAGCGGGCCGGTCGCACGCTTTATGGCGCCTACGCCTGGAGCCTGTTCGCCGCCGCCCTGATCGTGGTTGCCGTCGTGGCGCTGCCGCTGCCGAGGTTCGCCTGGCGCTGGCGCGTCACCCGCGGCTGCGTGCGCGCGGCGGCGCGACTCGCCGGCCTGCGTATCCGCAGCCATGGCCTGGAGAACCTGCCCGGCGAGGCCCCCTGCGTACTGGTGGCCAATCATGCCAGCTACCTGGACGCCCTGGTGCTCATCGCCGTGCTGCCGCACGATTTTCGCTACCTGGCCAAGGCGGAGTTCAAGCGCCAGGCCCCGGCGCACTTCCTGCTACGGCGCATGGGGGCCATCTTCGTGGATCGCTTCGACCCGCGCCAGGCGACCCGCGATACGCAGCAGGTGTTCGCAGCCCTCGGCAACGGCGACTCCCTGGCCTTCTTCCCGGAGGGCACCTTCAGCCGCCAGCCCGGCCTCAAGGGTTTCCATATGGGCGCCTTCGTCGCCGCGGCACAGGCCGGCACTCCCGTGCTGCCGGTCGCCCTGAGCGGAACCCGTAGACTGCTGCGCGGCAGCGAGATCCTGCCGCGTCCCGGCACGGTCGACGTCAGCGTGGGCCGCCCTCTGCTGCCACGGGAAGAGGGGTGGGCCGAGGCAGTCAGGCTGCGCGACGATGCCCGGGCCTTCATCGCCTCGGCATGCGCTGAGCCGGATCTTCTGGCACCTTGAAGGTGGGCTCGGGAGGCCGTCAGAGCCCAAGACGCCATGCACGAGTGAACAAGAGGAGAACCGTAATGTACAAGCTAGCCTTCTATGTCCCCGTGACGGACGCCGAGGCCGTCAAGGAGGCGGTCTTCGCCAGCGGCGCCGGACGCATCGGCGACTACGAGGCGTGCTGCTTCCAGACGCCGGGCACCGGGCAGTTTCGTCCGCTGGCGGGAGCCAACCCCCATATCGGCAGCGTGGGCGACCTGGAGCACGTGGAAGAGCTCAAGGTGGAGCTGGTCTGCGCGGATTCGCTGATTCACGAGGCCCTGGCGGCGCTCAAGGCGGCCCATCCCTACGAGGAGCCGGCCTACGATGTCTGGCGGCTGGAAGACCTGTGAATGCGGTCGACACGCCAGCGATCATCGCGCTCAGGCACTGCCGAAGTAGCGCTCGCGATCCTCGGCGGTGATATCGCTGATATGCAGCGGGAAACGCGCCTCTCCGCGGTCGGCATAGAAGTGGCGTAGGGTGCGCTCGATGGTGGGAAAGGCGAGTTCGTCCCAGGGGATCTCATGCTCCTCGAACAGCGCCACCTCAAGGCTCTCCGAGCCGGCGGCGAAGCCTCCCGCCAGGTCGGCACGAAAGATCATGTAGACCTGGTTGATATGCGGCAGGTTGATCAGGGTGTAGAGCCCGTGGATATCCACCTCCGCACAGGCCTCCTCGCGGGTCTCCCGGGCAGCGGCCTCGACGGTGGTCTCGGCGTTCTCCATGAAGCCCGCCGGCAGGGTCCAGAACCCCTTGCGCGGGGCGATGGCCCTGCGGCACAGCAGCACCCGAGAGCCGCTCACCGGCAGGGTGCCGGCGACGATACGCGGATTCTGATAGTGGACGGTGCCGCACGCGTCGCACAGGTAGCGGGGCCGGTCATCCCCCTCGGGAATGGCGAAACGCACGATATGACCGCAGTGGCTGCAGAAGTTCATGGGGCTCCCTGGCAGGCTGGCGAGCGGTGCGACACCGCCGACTTCGGGCTTGACGCCGGCAACAGCGGCCGGGTAGAAGGAATCGAAACCCGATGGAAACCCCATGTTAGAGAAACTTCGCGAACGCCTGCAAGCGCACAGGCCGCAGCGGCTGGTCCTCGACCTGCCCCAGGCCGCGGTGCTGATGCCCATCGTCGATCGGCCGGAACCGACACTGCTGTTCACTCGCCGTGCCAGCCACCTGGCCACTCACGGCGGTCAGGTGGCCTTCCCCGGCGGCAAGCGCGAGGCCGGCGACCCCGATCTGCTGTTCACGGCCCTACGGGAATCCCGGGAAGAGATTGCGCTGCCACCGCAGCAAGTGGAGCTGCTTGGCCGCCTCTCCGACGTCATCTCGCTGCATGGGCTTCGCGTCACCCCCTACGTGGGCCTGATACCGCCGGACCTGCCGCTGGCACCGGACCTCGGTGAACTCGACACCATCTTCGAGGTACCGCTGACGCTGTTCCTGGAGGACCGACGCCATCATACCGACGTCATCCCGGTCGACGGTCGCCCCTACTACGTGCCCAGCTACCACACCGCCGGCCAGGTGATCTGGGGACTCTCCTCGATGATGCTGGTGGAACTGATGGCCGAAGGCTTCGGGCGCCCCGTGAGTCTGCACCGCGAGCCCCCAAGCGGTCGGCTGTGCTACTTTTCCGAACGCCGGCTGCGCGCCCGGGAGGCCCTGGCGCGCAGCTCTTGAACCGCTTCCCTCCCCCACCGCCCCCCCCTACCCGAGTGCAGCGTCCCAGCCGACGCAGGCGCACAACGAAAAGGCCGCCCCGAAGGGCGGCAAGGCAAGGGACGCGAGAGAAGGATAAACCACGGGGTCACTCAGGCAGCAGCACCGCGTCGATCACATGGATGACGCCATTGCTGGCCTCGATGTCGGCCTGGATGACGTTGGCCTCGTTGATCATCACGCTCCCGTCCATGGTGGTGATGGTGATTTCTTGCCCCTGGACGGTCTCGGCACTCTCGAGACCCATGGCGTCCTCCGCCATCACCTTGCCTGCCACCACGTGGTAGGTAAGGATCGCCTGCAGGGTCTCCTGATTCTCGGGCAGCAGCAGCTCGTCCAGGGTCCCCTCGGGCAGGGCGGCGAAGGCGTCATCGGTGGGGGCAAAGACGGTGATAGGCCCTTCGCCCTTCAGGGTATCGACCAGGCCCGCCGCCTCGACCGCGGCCACTAGCGTCTCGAACTGGCCGGCCGCCACGGCGGTATCGACGATGTCGGGATGGTCGTGGGCATCACCGTGACTCCCCGCCTGCACGGCGCCAGCCAACACCAAGCCGGCCACGCCGGCGCCCATCCAACGGGTTGCTGCCTTGAAATGTGTCATGATCTCACTCCTCGAGAGGTTGCCCAGTGGGCAGACAACAGCATTCGGTGCCGGCAGGAGCCCGACGTGGATTCCTATACACGGCAAACTATTTGTACGTGATTGGGAAAAGAAGTTCATCGCTGCTGCGATTATTTTCGGTTCATTTCACTTTGCCGGGACGACCGCAGCGTCGACGCCGCCCGCTTCGGGCTTGACGCCTTGAAGGGCGGCCCGGTAGAAGGAATCAAACCCGACGGAACCCCCATGCTAGAGAACTTTCGCGAACGCCCCGTGCTCGATATCCGGGCCCTCCCCCTGCTGGTCGATGCCCTGGTCGAGCAGGGCTGGTACCTGGGCCCCGGCATGCTCGACCCCGAGCTGTGTCACGACCTCTATGGCGAGCTCATGGCAATGGCCGAGCGCGACGCCCTGACGGCGGCCGGGATCGGCCGCGGCCGCGAGCACCACCTGCAGCGTGAGATCCGCGGCGACGCCATCCGCTGGCTCGACCGCGAGAGCCTCGCCCAGCGGCGCTACCTGGCTGGCATGGCCGAGCTGCAGCGCGAGCTCAACCAGGCGCTCTTCCTGGGGCTGTTCGAGTATGAGGCGCACTTCGCCCATTACCCGCCCGGCGCCGGCTACCAGCGCCACCTGGACAGCTTCCGCGGCCGCGCCAACCGGGTGGTCTCCACCGTGGGCTATCTCAATCCCGACTGGCCCGCCGACGCCGGCGGCGAGATGGTCATCTTCGATGCCCAGGCGCCCGAACGTGAGCTGGCCCGGGTGCGCCCCGAGGCGGGCACCTTCGCCTGCTTCCTCTCGGAGCGCGTCCCCCATGCGGTGCTGCCCGCCCGCCGGCCGCGGGCCAGCATCGCCGGCTGGTTCCGGCGCAACGCCTCCCTGGGCGGCCGGGTGGACCCGGCGCGCTGATGGCTAACCAGGACGACAGCGAACGGCTGCGCCGGCGCCTGGCTGAGCTCGAGGCACAGCATACTGAGCTGGCCGCCCGCCACGCCAGGCTCGAGGCCGAGCACGCCGAGCTCGACGCCCAGCGACGCCACTACCGGTGGCTGGCCGAAAGCACCACCGACCTGATCTCGCGCCATGCCCGGGACGGCACTTTCCTCTATGCCTCCCAGGCGGCCCGCAGCCTGCTCGGCTATGCGCCCGAGGAGCTGATCGGCGTCTCCGCCTACGACCTCTTCCACCCCGCGGACCTGGCCGACCTGCTCAACAAGTCGCCGCGGGTCTACTACCACGACGGCTTCTACCAGCAAACCTATCGCTTTCGCGCCAAGGATGGGCACTACGTGTGGTTCGAGACCACCAGCCGTACCCGCCGCGACCCGGCCACCGGCGAGCTGCTCGACATCCTCTGCGTGTCCCGGGACGTGAGCCGGCGCATCCGCGCCGAGGCCAACCGCGAGCGCCTGGCCCGGGTGGTGGAATCCACCACCGACTATGTGCTGTTCGTCGACGGTGAGGAGCGGCTGTTCTACTGCAACGAGGCAGCCCGCCGGCTACTCACCCTGCCCCGGGAAGACCTCGACACGGCCCTGGCCAAGGCCTACACGCCGGCCTCGCTGGCGGTGCTGCGCGAGATCGTGCTACCCGCGGTGGCCCGCTACGGCTCCTGGAGCGGCGAACTGGAGATGCAGGACACCCGGGGGACGGTGCCGGTGCTCAGCGTGGTGTTGGCCCACCGCGGCCCCGGCGCCGAGCCCGACCATCTGTCGCTGCTCAACCGCGATATCGGCCTGCGCAAGGCCGCCGAGGCCCAGGCCCGCCGCCACCAGGAGCAGATCGCTCATGCCAATCGCCTGGCCACCACCGGCGAGCTGGCCTCCAACATCGCCCATGAGCTCAACCAGCCCCTGGGCGCCATCGGCAACTATGCCAGCGGCGCGCTGATGCAGCTGCGCGCCGACCCGGCGCGCCCTGCCAGCGACCTGGCGCTGCCGCTGACGCGGATCAATGAGCAGATCCAGCGCCTGGCCGAGCGGCTGCGCCATATCCGCACCTTCGTGCGCAAGGGCCAGACCCGGCCGCGCCCGGTGTCGCTGATCGATGTGGTCGATGCCGCCTGCCGGCTCTGCGAATGGCAGTACCAGCAGGCCGGCATCACCCTGGCGCATGCGCTGCCCGAAGCCCTGCCCCGGGTGCTCGCCGACCCGGTGGGACTGGAGCAGGTGCTGGTCAACCTGCTGCTCAACGCCTTGGAGGCCAGCCGCCACCACCCGGGTGCCGACCGGGTCGGGATCGACGCGCACCTCAGCGGCCCGCGGGAGGTGACCTTCCGGGTCCGTGATCGGGGCCCCGGCATCGAGGCGAACCGGACCGCCCATCTGTTCGAGCCCTTCCACTCCACCCGCGCCGAGGGGCTGGGCATGGGGCTGGCCATCAGCCACTCGCTGATGGAAGCCATGGGCGGAAACCTCCGACTTGTCAGCGGTTCCGGTGGCGCCACCTTTGCCGGTACACTGCAGGCCGAACCCAGCCGCCACGCACCGCCTCGGAGCCAGCCGTGACACAGCCCCCGGCCCTCTCGGACACCGACGCCCCCACCCCCCGTGTGGCGGTGGTCGACGACGATGCCGCCCTGCGCGACTCTCTGGCCTGGCTACTCGACTCCGTGGGCCTGGCCACCCGCGCCTTTCCCGACGGCGAGGCCTTCCTCGCCGCCGCCCCCGATGCCTTCGATGCGGTGCTGCTCGACGTGCGCATGCCGGGGCTCTCCGGTCTGCAGGTGCAGCAGCGGATGAACGAGCGCAACGATGACCTGCCGGTGATCTTCATGACCGGCCACGGCGACGTGCCCATGGCGGTGGCCGCCCTCAAGGCCGGCGCCTTCGACTTCATCGAAAAGCCGTTCAACCACCAGCAGCTGATCGACACCGTGCAGCAGGCGCTGGCCGAGCACCAGCGCGCCCGCGAGGCGCGAGCGCGACGCGAAGCGCTGCAGGCGCGCTACGCGGCCCTGCGCCCCAAGGAGCGCCAGATCCTGGTACATGTGGCCGAGGGCATGACCAGCCGCGAGATCGCCGAACGGCTAGGCATCAGCGCCAAGACCGTGGAGGTCTATCGCCTGCGGGCCATGAAGGCACTGGGCGCTAGCAGCCTCGCCGAGCTAGTGCGCCTCTGCGTGGCGCTGGAGCTGGTCGGTCCGCTGCCCGAGTGACTCGCGCCCACCCCGGGGCTTGACCGACATCATGATCCACGCCACTCCCGGCGCACGGGCAGGCGAGACCATGGCATCATCGGGCTGGATTGTCCCGCCCTTCTCACTTCGGAGTCTTCACCGATGACCGGAACCCGCGCCGCCCCCGACCCCGCCACCCGCTCGGCCCGACGTATCGCATTGGGCCTGGGCATCCCCATCCTGCTGATCCTGGCCGTGCTGATCGCCATGCCCTTCATGGCGGGCAACGAGACCCCCCTGCAGGTCGACGGTCAGGTACCGGCGGAGCCGGGCACGGAGCTGGGCGGCGTGCATTTTTCCGGCACCGTGCACCAGTGGGCCGTGTCGGGCAGCCTGGCGATCGATGCCGACCGGGAAGCCCGGCTCTCCTTCCGGCTGCGGGGCCCGGACGGCAGCCCTCCCCGGCAGACCATGCGAGTCCCCATTACCTTCACCATGCCCGGCCACGACATGGAGTTTGAGGTATCGGCCAGACAAACCGGCCCCGACAGTTTTTCCGTCACCTCGGCGCTACCCATGGCGGGGGAGTGGCAGATGCGCATCACCTTCGCCGATGTGGCAGGCGTGCTCCCTTTCCACGTCAGGGGATGACATCCGCGGCCTGTGTGCCTGACCGAGATCACACTTTCTCCCGCTCGGGCGGTGTCGGGCACTACGGTACCTTGCATCTGCCGCCCCGCGGAACGATGATCCTCACCAGACACTCTCTCTGCCGCCAAGGCCTCGACACCGCATGCACCGTATCCTTCTGCAACTGGTCAGCCTCTGCCTGATTCTCGCCCTGTCGGCGGGAACGGTCGCCCTGGCCGGCCTGGAAGCGAGCAGCGACGGCGCCCATGGCGGCCACGGGAGTCACAGCGTCTCTCATGACGTCGGCGAGCACACCGCACAGGGTGAGCCCGACGACTGCTGGACGCCCTGCCTGGGCGCCAGCCACTGCCTGGCCGGTGCCGCGAACCTCGACCGCGCCCTGCCGACCACGGCCGTCGACCGGCCGCCGCAGGCCTGGCCTGGCTCCCTACCGCCGACGCCCTACTACCTGCACGAGCGTCCTCCCAGAACCGCCTGATTACCGCTGACTACGCGGCGACCTTCAGCCATCGCCGAGTTTCGAATGTAATCAGGAGACGCTCATGTCCACGCAAGACCGTAAGCGGCCGCTTGGCCCGCTGGCGCTGCCAGCCTTCGCACCGGCAAGCCTGCGCTTTGCCACCCTTCTCGCTGGCAGCCTGACGCTGGCTGTCGCACTCGGCAGCGCCGGCTTCGCCACGGCCTCCCCGGATCACGACCACGGCCACGGCAGCCATGACCAGAGCGACCATGGCGATCATGGCCATGGCGATAACGGCGACCATAACGATCACGGCCATGGCGACCATGCCCATGGCGACGAGGAACATGCCCACGGCGGCGACGACCATGCCCACGGCGGCGACGACCATGCCCACGGCGGCGACGACCATGCCCACGGCGGCGAGGAGCATGCCCACGGCGGCGACGACCATGCCCACGGCGGCGAGGAGCATGCCCACGGCGGCGAGGAGCATGCCCATAGCGATGACGACCACGCCCACGGAGACGGCGGTCACGGCTGGCAGACGCCTGACGCCTGGGTCGAGCGCGAGAGCCCGCTGGAACCCGATGCCGAGACCCTGGCCTATGGCCAGCAGGTCTATCAGCGCTACTGCTCGGCATGCCACGGCCTAGCGGGCGGCGGCGATGGCCCCGCTGCCAGCGTTGCCGGTTTCAACCCCAGCCCGACCAACCTGGCCCTCCATGGCGCCGCCCATAGCGTCGGAGAGTATGCCTGGCTGATCAAGGAAGGGGGCCACGCCAGCGCCATGCCACGCTACGAGGACAAACTGGACGACGAGGCGGTCTGGTCCGTCGTGCTCTATATCCGCCATGAGCTGGCGGGCGACCATGGCGACCATCAACACTGATCCACGCTTCCCATAGACGGCAGGCCGGCGCCCGAAGGCGCCGGCCTGCCGCATCGCCGCGTAGAGGCCGCCAGGCAGCCTCAGTGCACCGTAATGACCGTGCAGTCGGCGGTGTGACTGACCCGGTGGGACACGCTGCCGACCACCATGCCCTGCAGATCGCTCATTCCGCGACTGCCCATCACGATGGCCTCGACGCCCAGCGCCCTCGCCTCCTCGAGGATCGCCTCCGCCGGCCGACCTGTCACCACGATCTCCTTGACCTCCACGCCATCGAGGTTGATTGCCGAACGAGCCTTTTCGAGCACCGCCCTCGCCTGCGACTCACGCTCGCGGACCAGCCGTTGGATCACCTCTTCGCTTACCGGCAAGCCGCTGCCGCCGATCAGCAAGCCACCATCATCGAGGGGCCGCTGCACCTGAACCAGATACAGCGTAGCCGACGCCCCTGCCAAGTACAGGGCCACCCGCAAGGCCTTCTCGGCAAAGGAGGAACCATCTACCGGAACGAGTATCGACTGGTACATTTCGTATCCCCCGTGCTGAACATCGCCGTGCTGAGCGCGGCATCGCGCGGTCCCAGCTCCTTCGCTTTCAGGCTAGTCGCAGCCAAGCCTTCTGCCCACTGCCCGCCATCGCCGGGAAGTGCCGATCAGGGCATGAGGGCCTCAGATGGCCAGCTCTTCGAGCAACCCCTCGCGCTCGACCGGCGCCTCGGGTTCAGGCTCGCGTTCCGGGGGTGACGCCAGGGCCACGACCTGGCCGGTGGGGTTATCCAGCAGGCCGCGCAGCTGCTCGTAGTCGAAGGCCATGCCGTTGGGGTTGCCCTGATTGAGCAACCCGAGGGTTTCGACCAGCGCCGACATGCCGTGTTCCTGCTCCTCGAGCGGCTCGAAGACCTGCACCAGCGGCTGCCCTTCGTCCCAGCCGACCTTGATCGGCTGGTCGATGATAGCGACCTGGGTGCCCACCGGCACGCTATGAAACACCGACTCGATGTCCTCGGGATACATGCGAATGCAGCCGCGGCTGGCGCGCATGCCGATCCCGTCGGGCTCGTTGGTGCCATGGATCAGATAGCCGGGAATATCCAGCAGGATGGCGTGGCGGCCCAGAGGGTTATCCGGCCCCGGCGGCACCACCGGCGGCGCCGGCTCGCCGCGCTCGGCGGCCTCTTCCCGCATGGAGCGCGGCGGATACCAGGCCGGGTCCTCGAGTCGCATGGTGGTCTTGGTGACCCCGAGCGGGGTATCGTAGCCCTCGCGACCGATGCCGATGGGGTAGGTCTCCACCCGCGGCATCTCGCCCTCACCGACGTCCGGGTAGTAGTAGAGGCGCAGCTCGGCAATATTGATCACGATGCCGGTGCGCTCGGCATCCGGCAGGATATAGCGCGCCGGTATCACCACCTCGGTCCCCTCGCCGGGCACCCAGACGCTGACATCGGGATTGGCGCTGCGGATCTCCTCGTAGCCCACGTTATGCTCCCGGGCGATATCGAGCAGGGTGTCCTCCTCGCTCGCCTCGACGCGATAGACCTCGCCGACCACATTGCCCTCCTCCGGTAGCGGAAAGTGGCCCTGGGGCCATTCCTCCTCGCTCCCCTCATCGGCCAGCAGGCCGGGAGGCAGCAGCGTCAGCCCCGCTAGCAGCAAGCCGGGTACTACATTGCCGAACAGTGCCGGCCGGGAGCGCCGGCCCCCTGGCTTAGTAGGGTTATCCATATCTCAAGACCTCTGTCGTCACCTTGGTGGTGATTAGCGTGAAACCGATGGGGTGGCGACGGCTTCATGGCCCGGGGGCACGTCCCGCGGCTGGCGGCGCGACCAGGCGATCAGCGCGGCCCCGGCGATCAGCATCGGCAGCGTCAGCAGCATGCCCATGGTGACCCAGCCGAAGGCAATGAACCCCAGGTGCTCGTCGGGCAGGCGCACGAACTCCACGGCGCCGCGGAACAGGCCATAGAGCAGCAGGAAGAGCCCGGAGATCAGGCCGCGGCGGCGTGGCTGCCCCGACAGCCACCACAGCACCAAGAACAGCACCACCCCCTCCAGGGCGAACTCGTAGAGCGCTGACGGATGACGCGGCTCCGGCCCCATATGGGGGAAGGGCATGGCCCAGGGCACCTCGCTGACCCGCCCCGGCAGCTCGTGGTTGATAAAGTTGCCGATACGTCCGGCGCCCAGGCCGATCGGCACCAGCGGCGCGATAAAGTCGGTCAGCTGGAAGAAGGCGAGCCGCTTCTTGCGGGCGAACAGCAGCGCAGCCACCAGTACCCCGATCAGGCCGCCATGAAAGCTCATGCCGCCATCCCAGAGCTGGAACAGCCACAGCGGGTTGGCCAGAAACGACTCGATGCCGTAGAACAGCACGTAGCCGAGCCGGCCGCCCAGCACCACCCCGATGGCGCCATAGAACAGCAGATCACCGATGTCGTCGTGACTCAGGCCGAGGCGATGAGCACGACGGCGCCCCAGCCACCAGGCGGCCACGAAGCCAACCACATACATCAGCCCATACCAGTGAATCTGCAGCGGTCCGATGGCTATCGCCACCGGGTCGATTTGCGGGTATTGCATCATCGTAATCCTTACCTTCCAGGTCGTCCGGCCGCCGGCCACCTCCTGCGAGCCATATCGCGACGTCGCAGGGGGAGTGGCTAGCGGTCGCATCACACGCGACGAATTTGCCGCGTTACGTTGGGGATATCGGCAAGAATCAGACGCGGGGAGGTCGCTCCAGGCGGTCAGGCAGTACCTGAGGCAGCGCGGTGACGGTGGCCAAGCCCCTGTGGCCGGCAGGCGGGTCTGCCGTCAATGTCAGCCACACGCCTCCCAGGGGTGGGCAAGGTGCCGGCAGGCAACTACCGAGATCCTGTCGCTCAGTGACATCGTCGATGATGTCGACTGCCACGCCAACGGCGATGTGGGACGGCTGGAGACGCTCACAGTCATGCACCGCTCCGCTGCCGCCTGCCAGGGCAGGCGGCAGACTCAGCAGCACACCGAGCAGCAGGCAAAGCAGCCAGTTAAGGGAGAGTCGGGTCATGGGCAGGGCGTCATCCGGTCGGCGTCAGGACGGCATCGGCCGTGGCCGAACAGTGTTTCACGACACGCACGGCCCCGCAAGCCGTCCTCGCGGAACGGCTGGCAGGGCCCGCAACAGCAGGCGCCGTCGCGTTCACCCCTGCCAGGCGTGGCCGGCGAAGGCCTCATCGAGTTCGGGATGGTTGAGATGATTGGCATAGTTGCTCAGGGTCTTCACCGCCAGGGCCAGCACGATCTGCAGGATGTGCGGCTCCTCGAAGCCGGCCTTCAGGAAGGCGTCGACATCGTCCCGCCCCGGCTTGCCGCGGGTCTCGAACATCACCCGGGTGAACTCACTGAGGGCGGCCAGCCGCTCGTCCGGAATCGGCTGGTCGTTGCGAATCGCCTCGAGCACCTCGGCCGGCACCTGGGACATTATTTCGCCCAGCATGCTATGGGCGGACATGCAGTAGCCGCAGCCGTTGAGCCGACTGATGGTCAGGAACACCACCTCCTGCTGGGGCGGCGTGAAGCCCGAGTCCTGGCGAAACAGCTCATAGCCATGCAGATAGGTATCGAGCACACCGGGCGCCTTGGCCATCCCCTGGTACATGTTGGGTACGAAACCCAGCTTCTCGTTGGCCTGCTCGAGCAGCGGTCGCGCCTTGGCATCGGCATTGTCGAGGGTCTGGGGCGCCAGCTGAATCTTGTAGTCGGCCGTCATGGGGCATACCTCCTGTGAGTCGTGAGACTCCTGGGTGGTGAAACGCCATATCCGGAACGAATGGTCCAAATATGGCAAAAATTGGTTCTTCGCAGACTGGCGTGAACTGGCTTTGTGGGAGGGACGGTTCGACGCCTCGACTTCAGCTCCGGTTCGACGCTTCGACGAAGTAGCGCGCAGCACTACCCAAGGGGCGCCTGCGGCGCCTTCGCCCGGCAGAGCCGGCCTCCCACCATAAAGCCTGCCAAACATGTTCACGCTAAAGTGCGAAGAGTCAAAAAAATCAGCGTAGCGTCGCCAGTACCAGCTCGGCGGCCTGCTCGGCCTCGGCGGCCGCGGTGCCCGCCTTGAGCAGGGCCCGCAGTCCGGCCATCCCCAGCGTCAAATAGAGCGCCAGGGCCTGGGCATCGCGATCGGCGGAAATCTCCCCCTCGGCCTGGCCACGCTCCACCGCCCGGCGAAACAGCGCGGTAATAGCTTCAACGCCCTGGGCGGCTTGCCGGGACGGCCGATCACCGCGCTGGCCCAGTTCGGTGGCGGAATTAAAGATCAGACAGCCAAGCGCCGCCCGCTCACTCTCGCCCTCCCGAGCGGTATCGCGAAAGAGCGCCTCGAAGAACGCCATCGCCGTTGGCGCATCATCGAGGCGGCGCTGCAGCCGTTCGACCAGGGCACGCCGATAGCGCTCGAGCGCCTCGAGAAACAGCTGCTCTTTGTTGCCGAAGGACTGGTACAGGCTGCTACGGGAAATCTGCATGGCCGCCAGCAGGTCACGGGTCGAGGCGGCTTCATAGCCGCGGGCCCAGAAGACCTGCATGGCGGCCATGACGGCCTGGTCGGGGCTAAAGGCGATAGGGCGTCCACGTGTCATGCCATCAATTTAGAACCAATCGTTCCATATTTCAAGCCCCATCCTCACGATGCCGCCCCGCTTTGGCCCCCCCCTCCACATCCGGGTAAACCCGTCGCTCCGGGCAAAAAACATACTTGCAGCACAAAGGTTTACATGATGTCTACCGTTTGACCTGCATCAATGGAAATGCCCCCAATCTGCACTATGGTGAAAGAGCCTTCACCGCTGCTGGAGCCAACTCCATGGTCAGCCACGACACCTCCCACGAGCACCGGCCGATGGATCTTACGGCTAGGCGGCGCTGTGGGTGGGTCGTAGTGCTGAGCCTGTTGCTAGTCGTGCTGCTTGTCAGTAGCGCCAGTGCCCAGCTCACCGACGCTGGGCCTACCGGCCATTCGCAGATCGACCTCCCCCTGAGCGCGGATGCCCTGGACGACACGCTCCCGCAATGCCAGCACGGCCATGGCGCCCTGGCAATGCACCACGCTATGCTGCGTGACGAGCGCCAGGAGCTCGACCCCAGCGTCCCGACGGCCTGCTTGACCTCCCACGCCACGCCACCGGCTGTGCCCGCCCGGATCGGCACGCCTCACGGCCTTCCCGACACCCCCCGCTGTCCCGTATATCTACTGACGCAGCGCCTGCGCCCCTGACATCGATCCACGCCACCCGCGACGCGAGCGATACCCCAGGTGTCCACGCAACGCTTTTCCACGCACCAGATCGATTCGGCCCGGTGCCGAACTTCCCTCAAATCGCTGGGCTCCGTGCCCACAGGAGATACACGCATGAAACACGATAAGCACGCACTCGCTGCCATCCTGGCGCTGGCCCTCACTGCCGGTGGCACCGGCCTCGCCATGGCCCAGGGCAGCATGATGGATGCTGATCAGCCAGACAGGAGCTCCGGCATGATGATGGGCGGCCAGGGCGGCATGGGCCCCGGCATGATGGGCGGCCAGGGCGGTATGGGCCCCGGCATGATGGGTGGCAAGGGCGGTATGGGCCCCGGCATGATGGGCGGCCAAGGCGGTATGGGCCCCGGCATGATGGGTGGCCAAGGCGGTATGGGCCCCGGCATGATGGGTGGCGGCATGATGCCCTGCCCGATGATGGGCGAGGGCATGGGCAAGATGCAGATGCTCGAACCCGAGCAACGCAGCCAGATGCGAGAGCTGATGCAGGAGCATCGCCCCGCCCAGTTCGAGCGCATGGGGCAGCTGATGAACCTGCGCGACGACCTGATGGCCGAGATGCATGGCGAGCGCCCCGACCCGGACGAAGTGCAGGCACTCCACGGCCAGATGGCCGAGCTGCATGGCGAAATGATGGCCGAGATGGTGCGCATGCACAATGCCATGCATGACCTTCTCACCGAAGAGCAGCGCCAGCGGCTTCAGGCGACACCGCCCAGCACCGTCGATCCCGACGACCACGATGCTCATCACTGATTGGGATGTCACTGAGTCGGCAGCCGGACGGCCAGGGTTGGCCGTCCAACCGGCAGCACCAGCAGGAGGCACTCCATGAGCAAGACCAACGCTAAAACGATCACTCTGACGGTCCCCGGCATGGGCAGCGACCACTGTGCCGGCATCGTGCGCAAGACGCTCGAGCGCCTCGATGGGGTAGACGAGATCCAGACCAATATCGCCAGCCACCGAGTCAGCGTCACCGCCGGTCAGGACGGCCCCGAAGGCGATGCCCTGCGCCAGGCAGTGGAGGGCGCCGGCTATGACGTGGCCGCCGTCAGTGACGGTAGCGGCAAGCAACAGGTCCGCCTAACGGTGCCCGGCATGGGCTCGGACCACTGTGCCGGCATCGTGCGCCAGACCCTCGAGCGCCAGGCGGGCATCGAGTCGATCGACACCAATATCGCCAGCCACCGAGTCTCGGTCACCGTCGCCTCCGACGGCCCCGACGGCGAGGCACTCAAGCGCGCCGTCGAGGGCGCCGGCTACGATGTGGCCGCCGTGCAGACCGACGAGGCGGAGGATGGCGACAGCGACGCCGACATTGAGGAAGCCTACCTCGGACAGGCCCGCAAGCGGCTGATCATCGCCGCGATACCCACCACCCTGATCATGCTGCTGATGATGCCGCACATGTTCTGGCAGCCGATCCCGGGATATCTGGCGATCATCGCCGTGCTGGCCTTCCCGGTGGTGTTTCTCTTCGGCGGTATCGCCACTCACAAGTCGACCTGGCGGTCGCTGAAGAACGGCACCTTCAACATGGACGTGCTGATCTCCATGGGCAGCCTGCCCCCCTACCTGATCGGCCTGATCGGTTTCGTCTACCCGATGACGTCATTCATCGAGATGGCCGCCACCATCATGACCTTCCACCTGCTCGGCCGCTATCTGGAGGCGCTGGCCAAGGGGCGCGCCTCTCAGGCCATCCGCCGCCTGATGACCCTGGGCGCCAAGACCGCCCGGGTGGAGCGCGACGGCGAAGAGGTCGAGGTACCGGTCAAGGCGCTGGCGGCCGGCGACATCATGATCGTGCGCCCCGGCGACAAGGTGCCCACCGACGGCGAGGTGATCGAGGGCGAGAGTCATCTCGATGAGTCCATTGCCACCGGGGAGTCGATCCCGGTCTACAAGAGCACCGGCGACAGCGTGATCGGGGCCACCATCAACAAGGAAGGCCGCCTGCGGGTCAAGGCGACCCGGGTCGGCGGCGACACCTTTCTCTCTCAGGTGGTGCGTCTGATCGATCAGGCCCAGGGCTCCCGAGTGCCGATCCAGGAGTTCGCCGACCGCATGACCGGCCGCTTCGTACCCGCGGTACTGGCTATTGCCCTGGCCAGCCTGGTCGTCTGGGCGCTGTTGCCGGACGCCCTGCGCCCGATCCTCGACTGGGGGGCGACCTTCCTCCCCTGGGTGAATCCCGAGGCCGCCACCCCGGTGCTGGCCATACTGGCGGCCATCGCCGTGCTGGTCATCGCCTGCCCCTGCGCCCTAGGCCTAGCCACCCCCACGGCCCTGATGGTGGGCTCCGGCATCGGCGCCGAACGCGGCATCCTGATCCGCTCCGGCGAGGCGATCCAGACCTTCAAGGACGTCAAGGTCATGGTGCTCGACAAGACCGGCACCATCACTCAGGGCGAGCCGAAGCTGACCGACGTCGTCGCCGCCGAGGGTGTCGAGGAGACGCGCCTGCTGACCCTGGCGGCGAGCGTCGAGAATGCCTCGGAGCACCCCATCGCCCGGGCCATCGTCGAGGGTGCCAAGGAGCGCGATGTCAAACCCGGCGAGGTCAGCGAGTTCCGCTCCACCGGGGCGCGCGGCGTCTCCGGCAGAGTGGGCGAGGAGAAGGTGCTGATCGGCAACCGCCGCCTGCTGGAAGAGGAAGGGGTGACCGGCCTCGAGGCCCTGGATGACGCCATGGCCGAGCTCGAGGGCAAGGGCCGCACCGTGGTGATCGTCGCCGCCGATGGCCGTGCCCTGGGGCTGGTGGCCGTGGCCGACACCCTCAAGGAGGAATCAAAGGAGGCGATTCGCGGTATGCACGCGCTGGGCCTGCACGTGGTGATGATCACCGGCGACAACGAGCGGGCCGCCTGGGCCGTGGCCGCGGAGGTGGGGATCGACGAGGTCCAGGCCGGGGTGCTGCCCGAAGGCAAGGTGGATGCCATTCGCGCGCTGCAGGAGAAGCACGGCAACCACGTGGCCATGGTCGGCGACGGCATCAACGACGCCCCCGCCCTCACCCAGGCCAACGTCGGCATCGCCATCGGCGCCGGGGCCGACGTGGCCATCGAGGCCGCCGACGTGACCCTGGTGCGCGGTGAGCTGACCGCCGTGGTGGACGCCATGCACCTCAGCCGCGCCACCTTCGCCAAGATCGTCCAGAACCTGATCTGGGCCAGCGGCTACAACGTGGCCGCCATCCCCATCGCTGCCGCGGGCCTGCTGCACCCGATGATCGGGGTGATTGCCATGACCACCAGCTCGCTGTCGGTCATCGGCAACTCGCTGCTGCTCAAGTGGCGTTTTGCTCGAGTGCAACCCAGCCGGGAGTCATCCAGCCCGCAGCCATCGACTCAAGAGCAAGCCAAAGGAGACATCTCATGACACGACATCGCGCCCCGGGACACCACACGCTAGACACCGGCTCACAGCACCCTCCGGAAGCAGAGCGCCAGTCGCCGCCAGACAAGCAGGCCGGGTCCCTGCACTATTGGCTGATGACCACCTGCCTGGTGCTGATGGGCGGCGCCTTGCTATTCGTCCTGTGGCGTGGCCAAACAACGGGCGGCCTCTTGCTGCTGCTACCCATGCTGCTGTGCCTGGGCGCGCACTTCCTGCTGCACCGTCACCATGGCCGCCACGGTGATGAATGACGCAAGCGCAGAGTGTTGCGCTGGGTCAAGGCATTCCCGCTCACACCAAGGCAAGCTGGAAGCCTAACAGTGGAGACTTCGCCATGGGCTGGTTGGACCGGACATCGCTGACATATCGCCGAGGGGGACGCTGGCTCGCCGTCCTGCTGGCGGCACTGTTGGCAATGACCGCCCTGTCGAGCCATGGCGCCATGGAGAATCACCAGAGCGATTGCGGCGTCGCCGCACAGTGGATGCTGGATGACGGCCAGGGTAGCGGGCCCGACGGTGTCGCACATGACCACGGCGCCGCCTCCTGTGCCACCTGTTCCACTGCCATGGGCCAGGCGCTACTGCCCCTGATGGGCCCGGAACGCCAGGCCAGCTCACTGGCCATGGCCCTGTCCCCGCAGATCCCACTGCCCCCCAAACGCCCTCCTAGAGCCTGATCGAACGCCCCTACCCCGGCCGCCCCTGCTGACGCAAGGCGTCCCGGTGAATACCATTCGTTCATCAGGAGACCCACCATGTCCACCTGCTTCGCCCAAATGGGCCTGCTGGGCACGATCATGCCCATCGCCATGCTCACCCTGCTCGGCCTCGGCATCGCCGCGCTCACCAAGTACCTGTTCGCTTCCCGTACCGCCCCGGAGGTCCGCTCATGAGCCGTCTTCGTACCCCCTTGCTGTTCTCCGCCGCCCTGCTGCTGGGCGCCGCCACCGCTCATGCCGCCCTGCCCGACAAGGCGACCATGTACAAGAATCCCGACTGCGGCTGCTGCGACGAGTACGCCCGCCAGCTGGAAGCCCTCGGCGTCGAGGTCAAGCTGGTCGACGATATGGAAGTGGGGCGTATCAAGCAGCGCGTTGGCCTCCCCTACGGCCACGGCTCCTGCCATACGATCCAGATGGGCGGCTACGCCATCGAAGGGCACGTGCCCTTCGAGGCGGTGGAAAAGCTCTTCGAGGAGCGCCCGGATACCCGCGGCATCGGCCTGGCCGGCATGCCCATCGGCACCCCCGGCATGCCGGGCCCCAAGCGCGAGGACTGGCACGTCTTCCAGTTCCGCAACGGGGAAGCCGAACCCTTCATGACCCTGTAACTCGCCAGGCCCCCATGCCGCCAGGGCCGCATGGGGGCCCTGGCGCCGCTACGGCGGCGCCTTGTCGCTCCAACCTCCATGTCGCTCAGGACATCAGCACATAGCGCCCGGGCGCCTCCTCCAGCGGCGGGTAGCGCTCGCTGCCCAGCGAGGGTGGGGGAACCTGGCCGCTGGAGTGGCTCACCAGCCACTGCTGCCAGGCTGGCCACCAGGAGCCTGACTGCTCCGGGGTGGTCTGCTGCCAGGTCTCCGGGTCGAGATAGCGCTCGCCCTGACGCTGGGTGCGCAGGCGGTAGCGTCGCCGCGGGTGATTGGGCTCGCTGACGATGCCGGCATTGTGGCCACCGCTGGTCAGTAGGAAGGTGACCTCGTCGGCGTCCGTGAGCAGATGCACCTTGTAGACCGACCGCCAGGGGGCCACGTGGTCGGAGACGGTACCCACAGCGAAGATGGGGGCGCGGATATCCTGTATGGCTATCGGTCGGTGATCGACCTGGTAACGACCGCTGGCCAGGTCGTTATCGAGAAACAGCTGGCGCAGATAGTCGCTGTGCATGCGATAGGGTAGCCGGGTGATGTCGGCATTCCAGGCCATCAGCGCGTTCATCGGCTGGCGCTGGCCCAGCAGGTAGTCGTGTACCACCCGCGACCAGATCAGGTCATTGGAGCGCAGGATCTGGAAGGCCCCGGCCATCTGGTAGCCGTCCAGATAGCCCTGGTCCCACATCATGTTTTCTAGGTAGGCGACCTGGCTTTCGCCGATGAACAGCATCAGCTCCCCGGCCTCAGTGAAGTCCACCTGGGTGGCCAGGGTGGTGAGGGTCGCCAGGCGATCGTCACCGTCGCGGGCCATGGCGGCAGCGGCAATGGAGAGCAGCGTGCCCCCCAGGCAGTAGCCGACGCCGTGGACACGGGACTGGCCGGTGATCTCGGTCGCCACGTCGAGGGCCGCCATGGGCCCCAGCCGACGGTAGTCGTCCATGGTCAGATCGCGGTCCTCCGAGCCCGGGTTGCGCCAGGAGATCATGAACACCGTGTGGCCCTGATCCACCAGGTACTCCACCAGCGACTTCCCCGGCGCCAGGTCGAGCACGTAGTACTTCATGATCCAGGCCGGCACGATCAGCACGGGCTCCGCCTGGACCTGCCCGGTCGTCGGCGCGTACTGGATCAGCTCCATGAGGTGGTTTCGGTACACCACCTTGCCGGGCGTCACCGCCAACTGCTCGCCCACTCGATAGGCCTCTGCCCCCACCGGCGGCCTGCCCGAGACGGCTCGCTCCCAGTCTTCGAGGAAATTCTGCCAGCCATCGAACAGGTTGCGCCCGCCGGTGGCCAGGGTCGTATGAGCAATCTCGGGATTTAGCCAGGGGATGTTGGAGGGCGAGGCATGATCCAGGAGCTGGCGCGTCACGAAGTGGATCACCTGCTCCCGCGCCGGCGACACCCCCTCAACCCCGGTGGTGGCGTTGTGCCACCACTGCTGCGTCAGCAGGAAAGACTGATGAATCAGGTTGTAGGGCCACTGCTGCCAGGCAGCGTCGCGGAAGCGCCGATCCTGGGCCATGGGCTCAATGCAGGCCGGCGTCGCCGGGTCCATGGCCAGGCGCCCGGCATACTGCGTGAAACGGGTGGACTTGCGCAGAAACTTCTCGCCGAGCTCGAGCTGCTTGCCTGGCGAGAGCGCCAGGTGTGTCAGCCACTCGAAATAGACGCTGGCAAGCCCGGCGGGGGTAATGCCCGCCGTCATTCTGGCCAGATTGGCCTTGAAGGCGCGATCCAGCGCATGGGTGGCATAGTAGCCGGGATTGAGCCGCTCTTCGTCAGCCGGAAGCGGGGTGCAGGCCCGGGCCTCGGTCTCTGGGGAGGGGTGGGGGGCTTGGGTCATGACGCTAGGCCTCCATGATGCAGGAGGGGCAACGGCACGTCGCCGCGCCCCTCATCCAGCCTAGCATATACTGCACTGCATCATACCGTTGCAGCATCGGGAAATCCCCTACCCACTAGGACCTCGCCATGCCCCCGCCTACCCCAGCATGGCCGTCATCACGCCTTGGTAACGTAGCGCAGGATCTCGACCACCTGCTCGGTGGTGGTGGCCCAGGCCATAGCGGCGGCATCGACCTCCTTGAGCGGGTGAACGATCTCCTCGGCGTGCAGGGTGACATAGGGCTTGCCTAGGGCCGCGCAGTAGCCCGCATCGAAGGCCGCGTTCCACTGCTTGTACTTGTCACCGAAGCGCACCACCACCAGGTCGCTCTGTTCGATCAGCGTCTTGGTGCGAATGGCATTGACCTTGGCCGACTGATGGTCGCGCCAGAAGGGGCTCGCCGTCTCACCCAGGTGATCGCCGGCGGCATCGCTGGCATCGTGGTCGGTCACCGGGGCGGTGAACACCACGTCCAGGCCAGCGGCCTCGGCACCTCGCTGGATCGCATCGCGCCAGTCGGTGTGGATCTCGCCGGAGAGATAGACGTAAAAGCTCATAGTGGACTCCCGATAGTACGAACAGGGCAAGGAGTCGACATGATAGCGCACAGATTTTCGTATACAAGGAATGCATACATGTCTGCCACCCAACGCCACTGCGTAAGCCATAACTTACGTCACGCCGCTTACAACGCTGACAGCGCGTCGTACGAGAAGAGGCTAACATCAGTGAACTCACACCTTCGCACTGCAGAGGCAATGTGAGTTCCCTTGCCTTTTGCCCGCTGCCCGGCGGGCTTTTCTTCGCTGCTACGTACTTCAGCCGCTGCATGCCCTGCCCGTCAGCGGTGGCCGACCTGCAGTCCATCGCCGAGCGCGATGGTCTCCCCCTCGCCGGCCAGCAGGATCGCATTCTGGCCGAAGTAGCCGCCGGGTGCCGTCACGGTCCGCATGGCCACCAGGGTTCGCAGCGGTTCACCGGGTACGGCAATGTCGCCGCTGTGCTGATCCACGGTGGTGATCTTGCAGCGCTGGCAGGGCTTTCTGACCCCCAGCCGGAAGCGTCCATCCGGCGTAGAGATATCACCCCAGCCGTTCTCGGCGAAGGGCATCGACCCCTGGACGACGATATTGGGTCGGAAGCGGCTCATCGGCACCGGAGACAGCCCCTTCTCCCGCAGCACTTCGTTGAGCGCCTCTAGGGAGGACTCGGCGGTCAGCAGGAAGGGGAAGCCGTCGGCGAAGGCGGTATGGGCCTGCTCACCCTGAAGCGAGCGCGATGCTAAGGGGCGCCGGTGGGTGGTATCGAAGCGTACCAGGCGCAGCCTGCTGCCCTGCAGGTTCCCCAGCACCCCGGTCAGCCAATCGGCTGCCTGATCTCCTTCATCCAGTGCCTGGCAGGCATCGTCCCATACATAGGCAGTCAAGCGTGGCTGGTCATCTCGCGCCAGCTCGACCGAAAGCGGTTCAGCATCGGGATGTTCCAGCACCAGCCGGTCGGCCTCGAGGCGCACGGCGATGCGTGCCATGGCCGGCAGCTGGCGCTGGGTGACGAAGCGACCGACCTGGTCCACCACCATCCATTGACGATCATGGGCCAAGCCGCGCGTTCCCAGCTCCGCTCGTCCGACGGCGATACCACGCAGTGACTTGACCGGGTAGATATTCAGTTCCGTGACGTGCATATGCGTCTCCTTGTGCCGGTACCACGCATGAAGTCTATCTCAGCTGGCCAGCGCCGCCTAAACACGCCGAGCCTGGGCCCCTCATGGCCGTGTCGTCCGGTGTCCCTCACAGGCGCTCCCGCGAGACCTCAACGACCCGACCATCGACACTGCGCTGTAGACGGTCCTCGATTTCGCTGCACAGCGACTCCACCTTCTGCGCCGACATGGCCGCTACCACGAAGGTCCATTCGCTGGCGTCGAGCCGGTCATGGTCGCCACTTTCGCAGACGGCAACCGCCGGGTTGCGGCCGAAGCGCTCATGCAGGCCTCCCATGCGCTGACGTTTCTCCTTGAGGGAGCGGCAGCCGGGCAGAGAAAGCGACAGGGTGAGAATGCTGATATACATGAGCGACTCCTTGCGAATCGAAACGGAGTGAACGAAAGGCCGGTCAACGCGAAAACCCACAAGGGTTATCGTCAGGTAGGGCAGCCGCCGTGATAAATTCAGGCCAGTGCCTTCCCTTGCAGTGATTTCAACCGTAATCTGCCGTCTCCCCTGATACCAATAAGGAGGCTGGATGACACCGGCCGATTCCCTGCGCCTGCTGCTGCTCTCCTCGCTGTGGGGCATGTCGTTTATCTTCATGCGGGTCGCCGTGCCCGAGTTCGGTCCGGTACCGTTGATCCTGGTGCGCATGGGCCTGGCGGCCCTGCTGCTGATCCCGCTGCTGCTCAGCGTGCGCTACCTGCGGCTGGTGTGGGAGCACAAGGGCGCCCTGCTGCTGCTCGGCCTGGTCAACCACGTACTGCCCTTCACCCTGCTCGCGCTGGCCACCACCCGCCTGGAAGCCGGCTTTACCTCCCTGATCAACGCCACCACGCCGATCTTCACCGCCCTGTTGGGGGCGCTGTTCTTCGCCACGCCGGTGCTGCGCCAGCAGTACCTGGGCCTGGCCATGGCGTTCTTCGGCGTCTATGTGCTCTCGGCCAACCGGCTGGACTTTACCCTGGGCGGGGACGGCTGGTTCATTCTCGCGGTGCTCGGCGCCACCTTCTGCTATGGCGTGGCAAGCAACTACTCCAAGACCTATCTCTCCCACCTGCCCGTGCGGGTGCTGGCGGCGGGCAGCACCGCCATGTCCGCGCTGATCCTGCTCCTGCCCGGCCTGCTGCTCTGGCCCAGCGAACCGATTAGCGGCCTGGCCTGGGCCAACGGCCTGGCGCTGGCCGTATTCAGCACTACCGTCGCCTTCTTGCTCTATTTCGGTCTGATCTCCAGCGCCGGGGCGACCGCCACCTCCACCGTTACCTTCCTGGTGCCAGTCAGCGCCCTGCTGTGGGGCTACCTGTTGCTGGGTGAAACCCTGAGCCTGCAGGTGCTGGTCGGCATGGTGATCACCCTGATCGGCACCGCCATCGCCACCCGCATGGTGCGACTGCGGCGGCGCGAGGTGGCCTGACACCGGCACGACGCGTCGTTGGCCGGCCAATGCCCGGGTCTACGCTTAGGGGAAACCATCTCGTTCCGGTATGCCTCGCCCCCCTTTTTAGCATAGGCCCGCCATGACTCAGGCTACCACCTCTCCCACCGCTCCCACCGCAGACACCCTGACCCTGCAGCTGGCCGGCGACGTGATGCTGGGCCGCGGCCTCGACCAGGTGCTGCCCCATCCGGGCGACCCTGGCCTCTTCGAACCCTGGGTGCGCGACGCCCGAGACTATGTGCGCCTGGCCGAGCGGGAAAGCGGCCCCATCCCCGCTCCCGTGGATCCTGCCTACCCCTGGGGGGACGGCCTGGAGGCGCTTCGTGGCGCCAGCCTGCGCCTGATCAACCTAGAGACCGCCATTACCACCCACCCCGTCCCCTGGGCCGGCAAGGGCATCCACTACCGCATGCATCCGGCCAATATCGACTGCCTCACGGCAGCGGGCATCGACGCCTGCACCCTGGCCAACAATCATGTGCTGGACTGGGAACGGGCGGGGCTCAGCGAAACCCTGGCGACGCTGGACGGCGCGGGTATCGCCCATGCCGGCGCCGGGGAAAGCGCCGAAGAAGCCAGGCGCCCGGCCATGCTGCCGCTCCCCTGGGGCGGCCGGCTGCTGCTGTGGAGCCTGGGCCTCTCCGACAGCGGTATCCCGGCGGCGTGGCGAGCCACGGCCGGGCACTCGGGCGTCAATCGGGTGGATGCTGACGACCATGCCACCGCCGCCGCCATCGCTGACGAGAAGCGGCCCGGCGATCTGGTGGTGGCTTCGGTGCACTGGGGCGGCAACTGGGACTATGGGGTGCCCGCCGCGCATCGCCGCCTGGCCCACCGGCTGATCGATGCCGGCGCCGACCTCATCCACGGCCACTCCTCTCATCATCCCAGGGGGTTGGAGTGCTATCGGGGCCGGCCGATCCTCTACGGCTGCGGTGATCTAATCAACGACTACGAGGGAATCCGCGGCCACGAGCGCTACTTCCCGGCGCTGGCAGTGCTGGTGGGGTGCCGCTGGCATCGCGGCCGCCACGAATGGCTCGATGTGTGGCTAACCCCGCTGCGCCGTCGTCGCTTCCGGCTGGAGCGGGCCACGACCGCCGAGGCCGACTGGCTTGCCGAGACCCTGAACCGCCACGCTCAGGGGGCATGTCCGCCCTTCGTCCGTGCCATGGACGAGCGCCTGCACTGGCGGCTGGCGTAAGGCCGAGAGCCTCTCGCCCCCTGTCACTGGTATAAGTCGACGGCCTTGCACCACTCCCTGGGCCTATGCGCTTGACGCCAACGGCGATAGTCATCGACCGACAAGGCCCTGGCATAAAGAAAACCCTGGGCCTGATCGCAGCCCAGCCGGCACAGCAGACGATGTTCGGCCAGGGTTTCCACCCCTTCCGCCGTGACCTCCAGGTCGAGGGCGTGGCCCACTTCGATCAGGCAGGCCATCAAGCGCTGGGCGCGCGGGTCGGCGTCGATGCCCTTGACGAAGGCACGATCGATCTTGAGGCCTGTGATCGGGAGATAGCGAAGGTACTCGAAGGAGGAGAAGCCGGTCCCGAAGTCGTCGATGCTGACCCGGACACCCTGGCGGCGCAGTCGTGAGAGTGCGCGTTCGGCCAGTCGCAAGTCATGCATCAGGGCGCTTTCGGTGATCTCCACCTCCAGCCGCTCCGGTGACATGCCATGCGCTTCCACCAGCTGCAGCAATTCGTCGAGGAGCGCCTCGTCGCTCAGGTTGCGCACCGATAGATTGATGCTGACCACTCCGTCATCGCTGCTGGCGAAGCGGCACGCCTGCTGGAGGACGAAGCGGGTCACCGGGGCGATCAGGGTGGTGCTCTCCACCTTGGGCATGAAGCTGCCGGGAGGGATATAGCCACCCTGGCCGTCGCGCCAGCGGATCAGACCCTCACAGCCACAGAGGCCGCCATCGGCGAGGCGCAGCTTGGGCTGGAAGTGTAGCTCGAACTGCTCCCTCTCGAGATCGCGCCGCACCCGGGAGATGAGCTGGACCGTCTCCAGCCTGTCGCGGGTCAGCTCGGCCGAATAGTGACAGTGGATGGATTGCCGGGCCATGGCCGCCTGCATGGCGACCCGAGCCTGCCGGATCAGGTCGTCTGCGGTGGTCTCCGCGGAGCGCTGCCAGCTGCTACCCATGGCCAGTTGAACGCGCAGTGGCATCTCCTGGACCGTCAGGTTCTCCTCGCCCACCTCGGCGAGACGCACTGCGAGCTCCTCGATCACCGGCGGATCGACGCCGTACAGCAGCAGGCACAGCTCCGAGTTGCTGTAGCGAAAGACGTCGACGATTCGCGAATCCAGCCGCCGCAGGCGCTGGCCCTTAGCGGCGACCAGGGCGTCCGAGACCTCGGGCCCGAGCGCCGCCAGCACGTCGGCGATATCGGTGAGGCGCACCAGCAGCAGGCCGACACGCCGATGCGGCCGTGGCTGGGGCGAGAGGCGACCCTGCAGCGCCTCCTGCAGGGCGACCTGGTTGGGCAGGCCGGTGCGCGGATCCGTGCGCGCCAGGCGCTCGCTGGTGGTGTGGGCCCGGTGAAGCAGGCTGAACAGCCCCCCCCGCCACGCCACCGATCACCAGGTAGAGCCCAAAACGCACCAGCCAGTTAAGGGTGGGCTGGCCCTGCTGGGTCGAGACATCGAGGGGCATCGCCGCCATCAGCAGGCCGGCCACCAGGGCGGCGACCAGGGCCCCGGCCAGCCCATAGCAGGCCGCGGCCAGCAGCACCGGGATCAGCATCAGGTAAGGGTAGGCGTAGCGGGTGCCTCCGGTGAAATAGACCACCAGGGTGCCCAGGCCGAGCAGCAGGGTCAGAAGGCCGAGAAGCAGGGCATGACGCAGTGTCGGAGGCAGTAGACGAAATTGCTGCTGGGCTCGCCAGCCGAGCGTTCGTGCAGCGACAGAGGCGTCCATGGCGTGCTCCCCTCAGCCGAAGGATGAATGTGAGCCTGCACATTTAAGCACAATGACGCCCGCTTTTCTGGCCTCACTATCAACGCCGCCTAGGCTTGTGCCTCATCATTCGCAACTGACACTGTGGAACGGGTAGAGACATTCGGCCGGGGCATATCTCCCCGGCCGCGCGCTGCCGTAATCAGGCAGGCTCAGAAGTTCGGCTTGCGCTTCTCCAGGAAGGCGCTCATGCCCTCTTTCTGCTCGCTGCCGGCGAAGCCCAGCGCGAACAGGCTGGTCTCCAGGGCCAGGGCGCTACCCAGGTCCTGGTCCATGCCGTCATGCACCGCCTGCTTGGCATTGCGCACCGCCTCGGGGCCGTTGCCGGCCAGCTGCTGAGTGAGTTCCTCCACATAGCCCTCGAGCTCGGCCTGGGGCATGACGCGGTTGACCAGGCCGATGCGCAGCGCCTCATTGGCATCGATCTTGCGCCCGGTGGTGACCAGGTCGATCGCCATGGCCGGGCCGACGCGACGCGGCAGCCGCTGGGTGCCACCGAAGCCGGGAATCACCCCGAGCAGGACCTCGGGCTGTCCGAAGACGGCGTTGTCGCTGGCGACCGCCCAGTCGCAGGCCAGCGCCAGTTCGCAGCCGCCGCCAAGGCAAAACCCGTTCACCAGGGCGACCACCGGCACCGGCAAGGTTTCCAGGCGTTTGATGGTGCGCAGCGCCTGGCTGGCGAAGGCGCGGGCCTCTTCCGGGGACTTGTCGCGCATCTCGGCGATATCGGCACCGGCCACGAAGGACTTCTCGCCGGCACCGGTAATCAGCACGCCGCGCAGGTCACGGCGCTGCTCCAGCTCGGTCAGCACGGCTTCCAGCTCGCTCAGGACCGCGCTGTTCAGCGCGTTCAGGGCCTTGGGCCGGGAGATGGTCAGGCGCACAACGCCGGCGTTGTCGACGACCTCGATCAGCTTCTCGCTCATGGGAACTCCTGCAATTGTTCTTCAGGGAAACCTCACAACCCTAGCGAACGCTAGGTTGGTAGGCAATCCCCTCCTTTGTCGAGGGTCTTTCGCAGACCGCCCCGGCCAAGTGGCCACGTCGGGGCAACCCGATGCATCACGTCATGCGGACGACGAGCCTGCCGCGCACCTTGCCCGCCAATAGCTCCCCTGCCTTGTCGATCGCCTCCTCGAGGCCGATCGTCTCGGTGATGGTGTCCAGCTGTGCCGGGTCGATCAGCTCACCCAACCGGCGCCAGGCTTCAATACGCTCCTCACGCGGCTTCATGACGCTATCGATGCCGGCAAGAGTCACGCCGCGCAGAATGAAGGGGGCCACACTGGAAGGGAGGTCCATGCCCTGCGCCAGCCCACAGGCCGCCACGGTTCCGCCGTAGCGCGTAGCGGCCAGGACGTTGGCCAGCGTATGACTGCCCACCGAATCGATGGCGCCCATCCAGCGCTCCTTGGCCAGGGGCCGGCCCGGCTCCGACAGCTCGGCACGGTCGATGATCTCCTGGGCCCCCAGTCCTCTCAGGTACGCCTCTTCCTGCGGGCGCCCCGTCGCGGCGATGACCCGGTAGCCCAGCCGCGAGAGCAGGGCAATGGCGTAGCTGCCCACGCCACCGTTGGCGCCAGTCACCAGCACATCGCCCTCCCCCGGAAGGACACCCTGACGCTCCAGTGCCATGACGGCGAGCATCGCCGTGTAGCCGGCGGTGCCAATGGCCATGGCTTGGCTCGTGCTGAAGGCCGAAGGAAGCGGAATCAGCCAGCGACTCTCCAATCGCGCCTTCTCGGCCAGGCCGCCCCAGTGCGTCTCACCCACGCCCCAGCCATTGAGCAGAACGGCATCGCCCGGCTGGAACGCTTCGGCGGTCGAGCTTTCGACCGTCCCTGCCAGGTCGATCCCCGGCACCATGGGGAACTGCCTGACGACCGGCCCCTTGCCGGTGATCGCCAGGGCATCCTTGTAGTTGAGGGTGCTGCAGTCGACCCGCACGGTCACGTCACCTTCCGGGAGCCGCGCCTCATCCAGGGTCTGGAGCCCAACCTGCTGTTCGCTATCGGACTTCTCGATCAAGATCGCCTTGAACATCCTTCACCTCGTATTTTAGACCGGTCGTCTAGTTAGTGGCATGAAAAATCAGCGAGGCAGCCCTGCCAAATAGCACTCGAGAAACACCTCCATGGGCCGCACGCTGCACTCCAGCCGGGAACGCATCACAGCACCCTCCCAGCCAATCCAGAAGGCTTCGGCAAGCCGACCGCAGTCGGCGTCCCGAGAGAGCTCTCCCGCCTCCTGGCCCGCCATCAGGCAGCGCGCCAGGCGTTGCTGCCAGTCAGCCAGCGTCTCCTGCAGCCGGTGTCGATACGCCTCAGGCAAACTGCCGACTTCCTGCCCCAGGTTGCCCACCAAGCATCCCCGGCGGAAGTCATGACGCGCCATCCCCGTCTTGGCGTCATCCACGAAGGCACGGATCCGATCAAGCGGCGACAGCTGCGTGTTCAACAGGTGGCGATCCAGCTTGTTGGCGAAATAGGCCCCGTAGTGCGCCATGATGGCGAGTCCAAAGGCTTCCTTGCTGGAAAAGTAGTAGTAAAAGGACCCCTTGGGGACCCCGACGCGCTTGAGAATGCCGTCGATCCCGGCCCCCGTGAAGCCCTGCTCGGTCAACACCTCGGTGCCGCTGCGGATCAGCAGGGCGCGGGTGTCCGGATCGACACGCGGCGATTTGGGCGGGCGACCACGGCGTGGCTTGGCGGTTGGTTCGCTCATGCGAAACAATATAGACCAGTCGTCTACAAAATCGCAAGAAAATGCCGGGCATCCTCCCCGGCGCGTATCCCCGTCGTACTGGGCCATGGGCAGCGCAGCACGCTTCCCCTGCCTCATGACCGGGCCGATAGCGGCCCGGTCATCGCCTTGGGACCAGTCGGCTTCGCTACTCGTAGACGTGGAAGCCGCGTCCGCTCTTGCGACCCAGGTAGCCGGCAGCCACCATGCGCTTGAGCAGCGGACAGGCACGATACTTGGGATCGCCGAAGCCTTCCTGCAGCACCTCCATGATGGAGAGACAGACGTCCAGCCCGATCAGGTCGGCCAGGGCCAGCGGGCCCATGGGGTGGGCGGCGCCGAGTTTCATCGACTGGTCGATGTCCTCGGCACTGGCCACTCCCTCCTGGAGCAGGAAAGCCGCCTCGTTGATCATCGGCACCAGCAGGCGGTTGACCGCGAAGCCGGGAGAGTCGGCGATGGCCACCGCCGTCTTGCCCAGCGACTCGGTGAGGGCCTCGATGCGCGCCACGGTGGCGTCACTGGTCTGCTCGGCGCGGATCACCTCGACCAGCTTGAGCACCGGCACCGGGTTGAAGAAGTGCATGCCCACCACCCGCTCGGGGCGCTCGCATACCGCGGCCAGCCGAGTCAGCGACAGCGACGAGGTGTTGGAGGCCAGAATGGCGTCGTGGGTCAGGCGGCTCAGGTCGCGAAACAGCTTCTCCTTGAGCGCCGGCTGTTCCGGGGCGGCCTCGATGATCACCTCGCAGTCGCGCAGGGCATCCAGGGCGGTGGTCACCTGGAGCCTAGCCAGGGCGGCGCTCTTGTCCGCCTCACTGAGCTTCTCCTTGGCCACTTGCTTGGCCAGCGCCTTGTCGATGGCCGCCCGAGCGCGGGTCAGCTGCTCGTCGGCCACATCGTAGAGCTGTACGTCGAAACCGCTCACGACCAGCACCTGGGCGATGCCCTGGCCCATGGTGCCGGCGCCCACCACACCGATGGCTTGTTGGCTCATTGCATCTCTCCTGACTAACGTTTTTTGATCTACTCCGGACTGTCGCTCGAAGCTTTTCAGGCGCTTCTCGCTTGAGTCCACGGCAATTGACTCGTGTGACCCGCGGCTACTGCTTGCGCGCTTCTTCGCGAAGCACGAATTTCTGGATCTTGCCCGTGGAGGTCTTGGGCAGCTCGGTGAAGACCACCGTCTTGGGCACCTTGAAGCCGGCCAGGTGCTCACGGCAGTGGGCGATGATATCGGTCTCAGTGATTTCGCCGTAGCCCACCTTGAGCTTGACGAAGGCGCAGGGGGTCTCGCCCCACTTCTCGTCCGGCTTGGCGACCACCGCCGCCTCCTCCACCGCCGGGTGGGCGTAGAGGGCGTTCTCCACCTCGATGGTAGAGATGTTCTCGCCGCCGGAGATGATGATGTCCTTGGAGCGGTCCTTGATCTCGATGTAGCCGTCCGGGTGCCAGACGGCGAGATCGCCGGTGTGGTACCAGCCGCCCTCCAGCGCCTGCTCGGTGGCGGCCTCGTTCTTGAGATACCCCTTCATGACGTTGTTGCCGCGCATCAGGATCTCGCCGATGGTCTCGCCATCCTTGGGCACCGGCTCCAGGGTATTGGGATCGGCGATGCAGAGCGCTTCCAGCATGTGGTAGCGCACCCCCTGGCGCGCCTTGATCCTGGCCCGCTGCTCCAGCGACAGCTCGTCCCACGCCTCACGCCAGGCGCACACGGTCACCGGCCCGTAGACCTCGGTGAGGCCGTAGACGTGAGTCACCTCGATGCCGAGTGTCTCGACCCCGGCGATCACCGAGGCGGGCGGCGCGGCGCCGGCGGTGGTGACCTTCACCGGATGGTCGAACTCACGCTTCTGGTCATCCGGCAGGTTGACCAGGCCGTTGAGCACGATCGGCGCACCGCTGAAGTGGGTGACCTGCTCGTCGGCGATCAGATCGGTGATCTTCTTGGGGTCCACCCGGCGCAGGCAGACGCTGACGCCAGCGTTGGCAGCGATGGTCCAGGGAAAGCACCAGCCGTTGCAGTGAAACATCGGCAGGGTCCAGAGATAGACCGGGTGGTGCGGCATGGCCCACTCGAGGATATTGCTGACCGCATTGAGGTAGGCGCCGCGGTGGTGGTAGACCACCCCCTTGGGCTTGCCGGTGGTGCCAGAGGTGTAGTTGAGCGAGATCGCCTGCCACTCGTCCTCTGGCAGGCGGTAGGCGTACTCCGCATCCCCCTCGGCCAGCAGGGCTTCGTACTCCAGCTCGCCGATGCGCCGCGCCTCCCCCTCGAACAGGGCGTCGTCGACGTCGATCACCAGCGGCTTGATCGCCAAGCGCAAGACCGCCTCCTCGATGACGTCGGCGAACTCCGGGTCCACCAGCACCGCCTGGGCCTCGCCGTGCTCGAGCATGTAGGCGATGGCCTCAGCGTCGAGCCGGATGTTGAGGGTGTTCAGCACGCAGCCGGCCAGCGGCACGCCGAAATGCGCCTCGAACATGGCCGGCACGTTGGGCAGCATGGCGGCCACCGTCTCACCGGGCTTGATGCCGCGCTTCTCCAGCGCCGAGGCGAGCCGGCGGCAGCGCGACCAGGTCTCGCTCCAGCTGCGACGAATCTCACCGTGCACCACCGCGGGATAGTCCGGGTAGATGGCCGCGCTGCGCTCGATGAAGGTCAGCGGCGACAGCGGAACAAAGTTGGCCGCCGTCTTGGGCAGGCCCTGTTCGAAGATGCTGTGGTTCATACGGGGTAGGCTCCGGTTTCGCGTCGGTTATTATGAGGGTGTTTGCAAAAGGGCTGCACTCGGCAATACGTCGTTAAAAATTGACTCAATATGCTCATTTACACCCCGTAAACTCCGCCATTTCATCAATTTTTGCCTCGTCTTGCCTTCGTTCGCCTGTTTTGTAAACACCCTCTATGGTGGGGCGGAAAAAACGCCGCCGGCTTCGAAGCCGGCGGCAGCAGGGTCACTGGGCGGTGGCATCGAAGCCGGACAGGCTCTCCATACCGGCCTCGATCACCGCGCGCTGGGCGCGGCCCACCGGCAGCCACTGACGCAGGGCATAGTCGGCGCTGGCCAGTTTGGCCGCATAGAAGGGTTCCTCGCTGCCGGCGGCCCGGGCGGCACTGGCGGCCAGCGCCGCCCGGCCCATCTGCCAGGCACAGAGCACGTGGCCGGCCAGGTTCAGGAAGGGGGTGGCATAGGCCTGGACGGCGTCGGGGCCGCGCTCGGGGTCGCCCCCCTGCGCCAGCACCGCGGCCATGGCGGCGCGCAGGTCGACGGCGCCGGCGGCCAGGCTCTCGCCCAGGGGGGCCAACTCGGCGCTGGCAGAGAGCGCCACGGCGGTGGCCTCCACCTCATCGATCAGCCCGGCCAGGGCCGCGCCACCGTCGCGCTGCAGCTTGCGCCCGGCCAGGTCCAGGGCCTGGATGCCGTTGGTGCCCTCGTAGATGGGGGCGATGCGCGCATCGCGCAGCAGCTGGGCGGCCCCGGTCTCCTCGATGAAGCCCATGCCACCGTGCACCTGCACCCCCAGCGAGGCGATCTCCACGGCCTGATCGGTGGAGAACGCCTTGACCACCGGAATCAGCACGTCGACACGGGCCTGGGCGGCGGCGCGCTCGGCATCGTCGGCGGCGTGGCGCGCCACATCGAGCTGGGCCGCGCAGTAGAGCGCGAGCGCGCGCAGGGCGTCGGTGCGGGCACGCATGGAGAGCAGCATGCGCCGCACGTCCAGGTGGTCGCTGATGGCGCAGTCGCTGCGCCCGGAGCGGGGGCTTCTGCCCTGCACGCGATCGTTGGCATAGCCGAAGGCGTGCTGGCAGGCGCGCTCGGCCACGCCGATGCCCTGGATGCCCACCTTGTGGCGCGCCTCGTTCATCATGGTGAACATATGATTGAGGCCACGCCCCTCCTCGCCCACCAGGTAGCCGACGGCCCCCTCGCCCTCGCCGAAGCTCAGGGTGCAGGTCGGCGAGCCGTGGATGCCCAGCTTGTGCTCGATGGAAGCGCAGGTGACGTCGTTGCGCTCGCCCAGCGAGCCCTCCTGATCGACCAAGTACTTAGGCACCAGGAACAGCGAGATGCCCTTGTTGCCCTCGGGCGCGTCCGGCTTGCGGGCCAGCACCAGGTGAACGATGTTCTCGGCGGCGTCGTGCTCGCCCCAGGTGATGAAGATCTTCTGCCCGTACAGGCGATAGTGATCCCCTTCGGGCACTGCCCGGGTGCGCACCTTGGAGAGATCCGAGCCGGCCTGGGGCTCGGTGAGGTTCATGGTGCCGGTCCAGCTGCCCTCGACGAGCTTGGGCAGATACACCTCCTTGAGGGTGTCGCTGCCGTGGTGCGCCAGGGCCTCGATGGCACCGGCGGTGAGCATCGGGCATAGGCCCAGCGCCATGTTGGCACCGTGCAGCATCTCCTGCACGCTGCTGGCCACCACCTCGGGGAGCCCCTGGCCGCCCTGGGCCTCGGTGACGCCGATACCGTTCCAGCCGCCCTCGGCATAGGCCTGGTAGGCCTCGATAAAGCCCTCGGGCAGGGTCACGCCGCCGTCGTCGCGGCGCACGCAGCCCTGGCGGTCACCGCTGGCGTTGAGCGGTGCCCACACCTCCCCGGCGAGCTTGGCCGCCTCCTCCAGCACGGCCTCCACCAGGTCGGGGCTGGCCTCTTCGAAGCCGGGCAGCGAGAGCGAGCCGTGCTCGAGCAGCTCTTCCAGCACGAAGCGAATGTCGCGAACGGGGGCGGCATAGGGAAACATGACGATACCTCGGAAAAATGATAGTGGTGATAGTAGATTCACTACTTTTCGTTAACCATTATCCCTAGGTCGCATAACGAAGGCCAGGTCTAGGAGCCTGTCGGGTTTGACCGATCGTCGCGAGGAACACGGATTTCGAGACAAGTTTATCGATCTGATGAGGCGAATAGCGCGCTATTTAACGAATCAGATCGAATGAAATTGGCCGAAAGCCCGGGTTTCACAGCAGATCAGCGTTAAGTCCGACAGGCTCCTAGGCTCAGCGAGGCGGGTCGCTATCATCCTCCTCTGCCAACGCCAGCTCGCCCTGCTCGCCCGCCGCCGGGGCATCGTCACCATCATCGAAGTAGACGACATGGGTTTCATCGGCCGGCGGCGGCCCCACCAGCGGCTCGGCCACCGCCACCTCGGGCATCACCTCGGAGAGATCCTCCATGTACTCGTGCTCCATGGCGCCCTGCACCAGCTCCTCGGTGATCGCCAGCTCGGCCCCCACCGAGGACATCGGCGTGCTGGGATGGAAGGGCGCCACCGGCACCGGTGCCGGGCGCACGCTCCGCCGCCAGCCGAAGAAGAGCACCAGGCACAGGCCCAGGCCGCCGAAGGCCCAGAACAGGCCCGCATCGCCCACCGCCACCATGATCGGCGAGATGAGCGGCGGACTGAGCGTGGAGCCGATGGCGTTGATCAACAGCAGCCCCTGGCTCATGTGCACCAGCGCCCCCGCGGGCGCCCGGTCCGCGGCATGGCCGACCGCCACCGGATAGAGTGAGAAGACCCCGCCGCCAAGCAGGAACAGCGCCGCCGCCAGGGTCCAGGGGGTCATCGGCAGCATCAGCACCGCCGCTGAAATCAGCACCGTGAAGACACCGATCAGGATCAGCACCATCTGCCGGTCGTGGCGATCGGACCAGCGCCCCACGGGGTACTGCAGCAGCATGGCGCCCAGTACCACCACCGCCATCATCTGCCCCACCTGGGCCACCGAGAGGCCGATGCGCTGCAGGTAGAGCGGCAACAGGGTGTAGACCGCCGCCACTGCCAGCCCCGAGCCGAAGCTGCCCATCACCCCGGTGGGGGTGACCGTGATCAGCCGCAGCGGCGAGAGCGGCTCGGCCTTCTCGATCAGCGGCGAGACCCGCGGGATCATTGCCATCGGCAACACCGACAGCGAGGCCAGCAGGCCGATCACCATGAAAGAGGCCGCCCCGCCCATGGCTTCGGTGACCCCCAGCAGCAGCTGGCCAAGCACCCCGGCGGCATACAGCGAGATCATGTAGAGAGCCAGCAGCCGCCCACGCGCCTTCTGGTCGCCGGCGGTGAGCAGCCAGCTTTCGATCACCAGGTAGACCCCCACGGTGGCCCAGCCACCGATCAGGCGCAGCACGAACCAGGCCCAGGGCTCGAACACCAGCCCCTGTAGCAGCACGGTCACCGCGACCAGCGACGCGAAGCTGCCGTAGGCGCGGATATGGCCGATACGCAGCAGCAGGCGATCGTTGAGCATGGCGCCCAGCGCCAGGCCGATGAAATAGGCGGAGGAGACCCAGCCGATCACCACCGGCGACTGGCCGGCGGCATCCAGCCGCAGGGTAATCACCGTGGCCAGAAAGCCGTTGCCGATGCCCAGAATGAACAGCCCCAGCAGGGGCGCCAGCGCCATGGCCAGCAGTTGCCGCGACATGTCACGCCTCGCTTGGAAAGGAGATCACTCGGGAAGGTGGAGTGGCCGGGGAACAGCGGGCCGGGAGCGAAAACTTGCGGCGCGAATCATACGCCCGGCACGCCATAAGTCAACGCCGAGGAGGCCGTTTCTTCAAAATATAACAGCAAGTTATCTAAAGCACGGCGAATCGTATCGCCGCGTTTTACCGAGGCCCAACCGGCGAGGTCCCAGCGGGATTGGGCCACGCTATTGGGTCAACCCCAGTCGACCGCCGCACCGCTGCAGCAGCGCCACATCCGGTCCTGGCAGATGCAGCTCCATGCCCAGATGGTCGGCCAGCCAGGCGAAGCTCGCCTCGCTGAAGAAACAGACGTGGGTCGGGTCGAGAATATAGTGCCAGCGGGCGAAGGCCTCGGGTGTGCCGACCCGCTTGGTCATCAGCCCCAGCCAGCCCCCCGGGGGCAGCAGCGCGACCAGCCGCTCGAGCTCGCGACCGGGCGCGAAGAGGTGCTCCACCACCTCGGTGGCGGTGATGAAGTCATACTCGGCGGTGAGGGCGCGCTCGTCAGGCGCGTAGAAGGGGTCGTAGATCGCCATCGGGTGACCCGCCTCCTCGAACATCACCGACAGCGTCGGGCCGGGGCCGGCGCCGAAATCGAGACCACGCGCGCCAGGAGGGAGCCGGGCCAGCAGCGGCGAGTAAAGCCGTGACAGGAAGTGCCGATATCCCGGGTCGTCGGGACGGTTCTGATGCTGGTCGTAGACCGCCTTTTCCGCCGAGGCAGCAAGGCGCTGGGGCGGGGGCACGAACACCAGCCGGCAGCGCTCACAGCGGTAGTAATCACGCCGCGCATCGCGGTGGAAGTGGCGCGCATCGGTGGCTGCGCATAGCGGGCAGGTCAGCATCATCGTATCCTCTTGGGCCTGACGACTGAGAAGCTTACAGAAAACCCCTCACGACAAGGAGACCGGCATGCTGTCAGGTCTGGACCACCTGGTCATTACCGTGACCGATATTGCCCGCGCGGTGGACTTCTACACCCGGGTGCTGGGGCTCGAGGTGCGCTATCGCGACCGCGAGCGCGTCGACCTGATGCTTGGCGACATGGCCCTGCGGCTGCACTGGACGGCCACCGACATCGAACCCCGCGCCGCCACGCCGACGCCGGGCAGCCTCGACCTCTGCCTGCGCAGCCTGCTGCCGCTGGACGAGGTGGCGCGCCACCTAGCGGCGCTGGACGTGGAGGTGGAGCTCGGTCCCGTCACCCGCCAGGGCGCCAAGGGGCAGATCGAATCGCTGTTCCTACGCGACCCCGACGGCAACCTGCTGGAGATCAGCCGCCCGGAGCGGTGATGGCAAAGCCGCGTCCGGCCGGTATCATGGGCGCCAGACATTCACCCATTCAGGGATGACCATGAGCGACAACTCGCGCGACGACAACGTCGTTATCGACCGGGATCACCGCCCCGATACCACTCTGGCCATCGTGATTTATGTGCTGCACCTGCTGGCCATCGTCTCGGGCGGCCTGACTTCGCTGGTGGGCGCGGTGATCGCCTACGTCTATCGTGGTAACGGCCCCGAGTGGCTCGACGAGCACTACCGGTTCCAGGTGCGTACCTTCTGGATGGCGCTGCTCTACTTCTTCGTCGCCGGCCTGCTGACCCTGGTGATGATCGGCTACCTGCTGTGGCTCGTGGCCGTGGTGTGGCTGGTGGTGCGCTGCGCCAAGGGACTGCGCAGCCTGCAGCAGCAGCGCGCGCCGGATAACGTGGACACCTGGCTGTTCTGACCCATGGCCAAGCGCGATAAACTTCTTCATACCCTCCAGGCCCATGCCATCGGCGCGCTGTGGCGCACCCTGGCCGGGCGCCGCCTGACCACCCTGTGGCGGCTGGCGCGCTGGACCGGCCCGCTGGTGCATCGCTTCAGCCGGCGCGAGCGCGACGTCACCGAAATCAACCTGGGGCAGGTCTTCCCCGACCTCCCCCGTGAGGAGCATCAGCGCCTGGCGCGCCAGAGCCTGATTCACTCAGCGGCCACCATGCTCGAGCTGGGCCTGGCCTGGATGGCCGAACCGGACCGCGTCGAGGCCTCGATCCTCGCGATCCACGGCCGGGAACTGCTCGACGAGGCCCGCGCCGAGGGGCGCGGCGTCATCGTGCTGGCCCCCCACTTCGGCAACTGGGAAGTGCTCAACTTCTGGCTCTCCAGCCACTTCCCCTTCACCGCCATGTACGAGCCCCCCAAGATTCGCCGCCTCGATCCGGTGATCCGCCGCGGCCGCGAGCGGATGGGCGCCAGCCTCGTGCCCACCAACCCGCGTGGGGTGGCGGCACTGCTCAAGGCGCTCAAGCGCAGCGAGGCCATCGGCATCCTGCCCGACCAGGAGCCGGACTGGGGCAGCGGCGTCTTCGCCCCCTTCTTCGACCGCCCCGCCTACACCGCCACCTTGCTGCCCAAGCTGGTGGCTCGCACTGAAGCGAAGGTGGTTACCGGGGTGGCCCGGCGTCTTCCCTGCCGCGGCTTCGAGATCCACTTCCTTGCCGCCGACGAACGGGTCTACTCGCCGGACGAGACCGAGTCCGCCACCGGCGTCAACGCCTGCGTGGAGGCCGCCATCGCCCTGGACCCGGTCCAGTACCAGTGGGAATACAAGCGCTACCGCAAGGTGATCCAGAAGCTCGAGGGGCACCCCGACCACGAGTCGTTCCGGATCTATTGAGGGCTTGTCCGAGCAACGCTCTTAAGTGACGATTCCGGCGGAGCCTACGGGCCAAAGTCCTCATGCAGCCAGTCGCGCAGGACCTCCAGGCCGAACGCCGCCCGGGGGGAGTCCGGCAGCATACCGGGGACAAAGCCCCGCGACTGGAAGGGCTCGAGTAGCGCCGAGTCGCCGCTGATGATGTGAACCGGCACCCCGAATCCGGCCTCATCGCCGATGATCAGGGGGGCGGCCTGGTGATCGCCCAGCAGGATCAGCAGCGCCTCATCGCCGAGAAAGTCCGCCGCCCAGCGCGCGCTCACCTCCAGCGAGTAGTCCACCGAGAGCGCATAGTGCTCGCGCACCCGCTCGAGATCCTGCCAGAGCACGTCGGGCGGTACGCCGGCATCTTCCCACTGCTGGAAGATGCTGCCGTCCCCGATCGCCCCCCAGTCGTCGAGCACCGGCAGGATCGGCGTCCAGGGGGCATGGCTCGAGATCAGGGCGACCTGGGCGAACAGTGGCACGTCCGCCGGCTGGCGAATCTGGCGCTCAAAATGGTGGAGGGTGAACTGGTCGGGCATGGTCACCCAGTTGAGGGGCGGCCCGGCGTAGTCGATATCGGCGGCGGCATGGATCTCGTCGAAACCGTAGGCCTCCCCCTCCGGCCAGGCCAGGGTAATGGCCGGCATGACCGTCAGGGTACGGTGGCCGGTGGCGCGAAAATCGTCCACCAGGGTGGGACGGTCGCTGCCCAGCATCAGCCGGTACCAAAGCTGGTTGTCGATATGCAGGCCGCTGAGCGTGCTGGCGTGGGCGAGCCAGGACTGACCGCCGCGGATCGGCGCGTCCAGCATCCCCGTGACCACCGACAGCCCGGCCTCTGCCAGGCGCGCTTCCATGGCATCCAGCCGCGGCAGCGTCACCTCGGCGAACCGTGGGTCGAACACCGACGACTCGCCGTAGGACTCCACGAACACCAGCAGCACGTCGCGCCCGGCGAGCCCCGGCAGCGCGGTGGCTCGGGTAGGCGCCTCGTCCAGGCGCGCGGCGAAGTCGCGATGGGCCCGCCGGGTCTCGACCAGCTGCTGGCCCTGGAAGCGCAGGGTGTCCACCAGCGGGGCCCGCGCCACCGGCACCAGCCGCGCCTGGTTGAGCTCGGCGGCGAGCAACGCCCCGCTACCGGCCAGCATCATCAGTGCCATCGCCAGGGCAGCGCCGCGGCGGGCTCCTCCCTGCAGCGCGGCCAGCCCCCGCCACAGCGCCCAGAGCAGCAGAACCAGCCCCGCCGCAGCTAGCAGCAGGGCAAGCACGGCCAGGGGAACGCCCAGGTTGCCCGCCAGCAGATGGTAGACCGAGCGCAACAGCGGCAGATCCAGATAGAGATTGAGCGAGCGCCCCAGCGCCTGGTGGGTCGCCGCATCGCCGAGCCCGGCCAGCAGCGCCAGCGCCACGACCCCCAGGGCCGGCCAACGCAACCAGCTGGCCGCTCCCCGCGCCGGCAGCAGTGCAAGCAGCGCCGCCAGCAGTAGGGCCTCCAGGGCCAGCCAGCGCGACGACAGCTCGCCGAAGCGCAGCCACAGCGGCATCAGCAATGCAACATTGAGCAGAGCGGCACCGATCAGCAGGCGCAGCATGGTGACACTCCCTTTTCGGCGGCAACGAGTTGACAGCACTACCCGAATGGTAGCTCACCGGGATTGAGTGTACATTGACCAGACAAACGTACAACTTATGTCGCACTACCTGCAACGCTGCCGCCCGTGCACGAATCGTCATCAACGGCGACACTGAGGCCAGGCCATGAGCGTCAGAGGAGAACACGAATGCAGCAGCGCAAGCGTCGCTTCGGCCTGGCCCTGGGGCTGGCCTTGATGGGCGCCCACCTCGTGGCCTCGGCGGCCACCGACGAGGCCAAGATCGACGCGCTCTTCGACCGGGTCACCGAACAGGCCAAGGCCCTCGCCGAGGCCGCCTATCGCCCCGGAGACGCCGCCCTGCCCGAGGCGCTGCGGGATCTCGACTACGACACCTACCGGCAGATTCGCTTCGACCCCGAGGCGGCGCTGTGGCGCGACGAGGGACTATTTTCGATCCAGCTGTTCCACACCGGCTTTCTGTTCGACGCCCCGGTGCAGCTTCACCTGGTCGAGGCGGGCGAGACCACGCCGCTCGCCTTCGACCCCGGGCGCTTCCGCTACGATGACCGGGCCGCCGGACTGCTCGAGCAGAATCTGGAGGGCGCCGGGCACGCCGGCTTTCGCCTGCACTTCCCGCTCAATCGCGCCGAGCACCAGGACGAGTTCGCAGTCTTTCTCGGCGCCTCCTACTTCCGGCTGGTGGGGCGCGACCAGGGCTACGGACTCTCGGCACGGGGGCTGGCCATCGACACCGCCCTGCCCCGCGGCGAGGAGTTTCCCGCCTTTCGCGAGTTCTGGCTGGTCCGGCCGGCCCCCGAGGCGAGCCACATGACGGTACTGGCGCTGCTCGACAGCCCCTCGCTTGCCGGCGCCTACCGCTTCGACATCGCCCCGGGGCGCGACGTCGGCGTCGAGGTGGAGGCCCGGCTGTTTGCCCGGCGCGACGTGGCCAAGCTCGGGGTGGCGCCGCTGACCAGCATGTTCGCCCATGGCGATACCAGCGTTGGCCGCACCGACGATCATCGCCCGGCGGTGCACGACTCCGAGGGGCTGCTGATGCGAACCGGCAGCGGCGAGTGGATCTGGCGGCCGCTCACCAACCCCCGCCAGCTGCGCGTCTCCCAGTTCCTGGACAGCGACCCCGCCGGGTTCGGCCTGGTCCAGCGCAGCCGCGACTTCGCCCGCTATCTGGACCTGGAGGCGCGCTACGAGCGGCGCCCCAGCCAGTGGGTCGAGCCCCTCGGCGACTGGGGCGCCGGCCGGGTCGAACTGGTGGAGATTCCCGCCCCTGACGAGACCCATGACAACATCGTCGCCTACTGGGTCGGCGACAGGCCGCTCGAGGCCGGCGGGCAGCGCCGCTTTCGCTATCGCACCCACACCTTCGGCACCGCGCTGTCCGTCCCCCAGCCGGCCCGGGTGACCCGCAGCCGCCACGGCTGGGGGGGCGTTCCCGGCCAGAGCGACCCGCCGCCCGCCAGCCGGCGCCACTTCATGATCGACTTTCAGGGCGGCGAGCTGGAGGGGCTGGCCCCTGACCAGCCCGTCGAGGCCGAGCTCGACGTCAGCCACGGCCGGGTGCGCCACCTGCAGACCCAGCCGCTGCCGTCGGGGAGCGGCTGGCGGGCCAGCTTCCGGCTCGACCCCGAGGGCCGTCAGCCCGCCGACATGCGGCTGCGACTGAGCCTTTACGGGGAGACGATCAGCGAGACCTGGAACCATGTCTGGTACCCGGACGAAGCACGCTGAGTTCGGCGCCCGCCGCCGCAACGGCGCCCGGCGGCTGCCCTGGCTGCGTACCCGGCGTGTCCTGCTGGCCTTGCTGGTGGCCGCCACCACCCTGGTCGGCGCCCTGCTGATGTGGCGTATCCTTCACGCCGACGGACAGGGCGTGCTGACGTTGCTGATCCTGGCGCTGTTCACCCTGACCTTCGCCTGGATCGCCGTCGCCTTCTGGTCGGCGCTGTTCGGCTTCGCGGTGATCCTCGCCCGGCGCGATCCGCTGACCCTGGCGCGACTGCCGAGCCTCGTCGGCGAACGGGCGCTGCCGATCCGCCAGCGTACCGTGCTGGCCATGCCGATCCACAACGAGCCTCCCGCCGCCGTGGTGGCCAGCCTGGAAGCCACCGCCGAGGCCCTGATCGCCACCGGCGAGGCACACCATTTCGACGCCTTCGTGCTCAGCGACACCACCGATACGACCATCGCCGTCCAGGAAGCCGCGGCCATCGCCGCCCTGCAGCGGCGCCTGGCCAGCCGCCTGCACCTGCACTACCGGCGCCGACCCCACAACCGCGGGCGCAAGGCCGGCAACCTGGCCGACTTCTGCCGCCGCTGGGGCAGGCACTACGACTTCATGGTGGTGCTCGACGCCGACAGCCGCATGAGCGGCCAGGCGCTGCTGGACCTGGTCCGCGCCCTGCAGGCGCGCCCCCGGGTGGGGCTGATCCAGAGCGTGCCGCTGCCCGCCCGCCAGGTTACCCTGTTCGGCCGCCTGGCCCAGTTCGCCGCCGGCCTCTATGCGCCCATGCTCGCCGCCGGCCAGAGCAGCTGGCAGGGCGACACCGCCAACTACTGGGGCCACAACGCCATCCTGCGCCTAGGCGCCTTCATGGATCACTGCGGCCTGCCCGAACTGCCCGGCCGGCCGCCCCTGGGCGGCGAGATTCTCAGCCACGACTTCGTCGAGGCCGCCCTGATGCGACGCGCCGGCTGGGAGGTACAGCTCGATACCCGCATCGGCGGCAGCTACGAGGAGATGCCCGGCAACCTGCTCGACTACGCCCGTCGCGACCGGCGCTGGACCCAGGGCAACCTGCAGCACCTGCGCCTGCTCGCCGCGCCGGGACTGCACGGCCTCAGCCGACTCCACTTCGTCATGGGCGCCATGGCCTTTCTCGCCTCCCTGCTGTGGCTGGCCGTGCTACTGCTGGGCAGCCTCGACGCCGTGCTGCGCGCCCAGCGCCAGGTGAGCTATTTCGTCCACCCCGAGCAGCTCTTCCCGCTCTGGCCCCAGGCGCGCCCTGAACTGATCGCCGCGCTCTTCGCCACCACCCTGGGGCTGCTGCTGCTGCCCAAGCTGCTGGGCCTGCTGCTGGCCCTGGTCAGCCGCCCCGAGGCCTTCGGCGGGCGCCTGCGGCTGCTGGCCGGCGCCCTGCTGGAGGCCCTGGCCGCGGTGCTGCTGGCGCCGGTGATGATGGTCTTTCACAGCGCCTTCGTGCTCGGCGTGCTCACCGGCACCCGCGTGGAATGGGGGAGCCAGGCCCGGGAGGGCCGCATGGTGACGTGGAATGACGCCCTGCGTCACACCGCCCCCGCCCTGCTGCTGGGCACCCTCTGGGCGGGGCTGGTGGCCTGGCTCGCCCCGGCGCTGCTGTGGTGGCTCAGCCCCATCTGGGGTGGCTTGCTGCTGGCACCGCTGCTAGCCCGGCTGAGCGGCAGCCGCCCGCCGGCCGACGCCCTGGCCCGTCTCGGCCTGCTGAGCGTTACCCCCGGCGACGAGGCGGCCGCGCTGCTCGCCCATGAAGCCAACAACGAGCCCTTCGCCCACTCCCACGCCGAGCCGCTGGCGCCACCCCCCGAACGCCCCGGCGAGATGCCCCTGGCCCGACTCTCACGCCGCACGCCGGCCCCCGACCGGTCGACCGCCCCATGAGCGCCGCCGACATGCCCCCGCTCGCCCCCCTGCGCCGCGGCTACGGCCTGGCCCGCTCGCTGATCATCTACTGGCGCCCCGGCCGCCAGAGCGCCCTGCGCCGGCTCTACGCCGACTTCATCGGCCCCGGCGACCTGGTGTTCGACGTGGGCGCCCACCTCGGGGACCGCACCGCGGCCTTCGCCGGGCTCGGCGCCCGGGTGGTCGCCCTGGAGCCGCAGCCCCGCCTCTTTCGCTGGCTCCGTCGGCTGGTGGGCCGGCGGCCCGGGGTAACCCTGCTGCCGGTGGCGGCCGGCGCCGCCCCCGGCGAAGCCAAGCTGGCCATCAGCCGCGCCACGCCCACGGTCTCGACCCTGGCCCACCCCTGGCGCAAGGCCATCGCCACACGCAATCCCGGCTTTCGCCAGGTGCGCTGGGAAGAGACGCACCGAGTGCCGGTCACCACCCTGGACGCGCTGATCGCCGAACACGGCGTGCCGCGCTTCTGCAAGATCGACGTGGAGGGCTTCGAGGCCGAGGTGCTGGCCGGGCTCAGCCGGCCGCTGGCCGGGGTCTCGGTGGAGTTCGTCGCCGGCGCCCTGGAGGTGGCCGAGGCCTGCGTGGCGCGCCTGGCCGAACTGGGCGACTATCGCTTCAACGTCATTGAAGGCGAACGCCGCGATTTCCACTGGCCGACTTGGCGCACCGCCGAGGCGACCCGCGTATGGCTGGCCGCCGGGGCCGACGGTCTGGCCTCCGGCGATCTCTATGCACGACTCGACTCCCCCCGACCCGAGGAGGCCACCGGATGCACGACGCCCCCCTTCCCGCCTTTCCCCAGTGGCAGGCGCTGACCAGCCGCGAATTCGCCCAGCTCGAGCGCGACGGCGTGGCGGTGATGGTGCTCGGCGCCATCGAGCAGCACGGCCCTCATCTGCCCCTTTCCACCGATCTGGACATCGGCACGGGGCTGCTGGCTGCGGCGATGACCCACCTGCCCGAGGACTTCCCGCTGGTGCAGCTGCCGCCCCTGGCGGTGGGTGCCAGCGAGGAGCACCTGAGCTTTCCCGGCACCCTGAGCCTGTCGCCAGCACTGGCCGCCGCCGTGCTGGAGGCCCACGGCGACGCCGTGGCCCGCGCCGGGCTCTCGCGGCTGGTGCTGCTCAACAGCCACGGCGGTAACAAGGCGATGATGGACAGCGCCGCCCTGGCGCTGCGCCGCCGCCACGGCCTGCTGGTGGTCAAGCTGCACTATATGCGCCTGGCGCTGCCGGACGACCTGCCGGGCGAGGATCTGCCGGCCGAGGAGCTGCGCCACGGGCTGCACGGCGGCGCCCTGGAGACTGCGTTGATGCGCCATCTGGCGCCGGAGAAGGTACGCCTTGCGCATCTGGGGCACCCGATCTCCCGGGGCCAGGCCATGGCGGAGGAGCACCAGCTGCTGGGCCCGGAGGGGGAAGCGGCCTTCGCCTGGCTGGCCGAGGACCTGCACCCGGAGGGGGTGGTGGGCGATGCACGCCTGGGCAGCGCCGAGCTGGGCGCGCGCCTGGTCGACCACTACGCCGAGCGCATCAGTCGGGTCCTGCGCGAGGCCCGGGCCATGCCCTCCCTGGGCGGGGGTCCCCGGCGTTGAACATAGCAGATAACGCTTCGCCCTCCGCCAGGGCGCCTACCGGCGCCAGTCGCGACGGGAACCGGGCGCTCCTACAGGCGAAATTTTCTAATGTAGGAGCCTCTTTAGATCGCGACTGGAGGCGACAGCCTCCCGGCGGTGTTGTCGGCGCTGGTGATAGCCCCGAACGCCGCCGCCTCCGCCAGGGCGCCTATCGGCGCCAGTCGCGACGGGAACCGGGCGCTCCTACAGGCGAAATTTCCTAATGTAGGAGAATCTTTAGATCGCGACTGGAGGCGACAGCCTCCCGGCGGTGTTGTCGGCGCTGGTGATAGCCCCGAATGCCTCCGCCAGGGCGCCTATCGGCGCCAGTCGCGACGGGAACCGGCGCTCCTACAGGCGAGTCTCTCTAATGTAGGAGAACCTTTAGATCGCGACTGGAGGCGACAGCCTCCCGGCGGTGTTGTCGGCGCTGGTGATAGCCCCGAATGCCTCCGCCAGGGCGCCTACCGGCGCCAGTCGCGACGGGAACCGGGCGCTCCTACAGGCGAAATTTCCTAATGTAGGAGAAGCTTTAGCTTCCTAGGAGCGCCCGCCTCCGCGCTCGAGCACCTCGTCGAGCAGGTGGCCGGCGCGCTCCGCCTTGGCGCTGAGGTAGCGTCGGTTGTGGTCGTTGAGGCTGCCGTAGAGGGCCTGGCGGGCCACCACCTCGATGCCGCCGTCGGCCAGGGCCGACACCTTTCCCGGGTTGTTGGTCAGCAGCTGCACCCGACGAATGCCGAGCGAACCGAGCATGTCCACCGCCACCCCGTAGCGGCGCTCATCCTCGCCGAAGCCCAGGGTGTGGTCGGCATCCACGGTATCCAGGCCGCTATCCTGCAGGGTGTAGGCGCGAAGCTTGTTGGCCAGGCCGATGCCGCGCCCCTCCTGGGCCAGATAGAGCAGCACGCCGCCGCCCAGGGCCTCGATCTCGGCCACGGCGTTGCGCAGCTGTTCGCCGCAGTCGCAGCGCAGGCTGGCGAACAGGTCGCCGGTGAGACAGGCCGAATGCAGGCGCAGCGGCACCGGCGAGCCGCCGGCGTCCAGGGCGCCGATCACCACCGCCAGGTGCTCGCGCAGCCCGTCGGGTTCGCGAAACAGGATGAAGCGAGTATCGAAGGCGTCGGCCAGGGGAATAGGCGCCTCGCTGACCCGCTTGAGCATGCCGCCGGTCCCCTCCAGGCAGCGCTCGGCGGCCTCGGCTTCCACCGCCAGCAGCTCACCGCTGGCCAGCGCCGCCTCGACCGCCGTGCGCTGCGCCTCGCTGACCCGGGCCACCAGCGCTGAGGGAATCAGCAGCGCCCGGCGCATCAGCGCCAGGGCCCCGCGGTCCGCCAGCGCCGCGGGCTCCAGCCGCTCGCGCCACGCCCGTCTCTGTGGCCGCTGCAGCGTTTCGGCGCCGACCGCCAGCGCCGCCAGGCACATCTCGTCGAGGCCGGGCGGCAGTGCCAACCGTGCCGGCGCCCCCCGCGCCTCGACGCCCAGCAGCGCCAGCCGATGCTGGCTGAGCACCAGCGCCGGCGGCGTGCCGGCCCGCTCGGCGAGGCGCGCCGGCACCTCGTTGCCGGCCCCCTCCAGCGCCTGGACCAGCACGCGCTCCTCACCGGCCACCAGCAGGACCGGCAGGCCGCGGCGAATATCGAAGATGGCGCGTTCAACCTGATGCATGACGATCTCCTTGCGTGCCTTGTGCCGCCATGGCGGACGACGCATGATGAAACGCTGAATCCGACCCGGAGGCCCCATGAGCGAAGCGACGCCCGAACCCCTGGCGTGCGACGCGGCCTGGCAGTGGCTGTGCCGGCGGTGCGAGAGCGAGCCGCCGTCGGAAGCCGCCCCGCTGTGGCTCGATGCCCAGGGGGCCTGGCACGCCCGGGGCGCCGTCAGCGAGGCGGCCCGCGAACTGCTCGACTGCCTGGTGCCGCTGGCGGCCCACCGCGGGCGGCTGGCCGTGGCCCAGCTGGGCCAGAGCCTGGATGGCCGCATCGCCACCCAGAGCGGCCACTCCCACTACATCAACGGCCTGGCGAGCCGCACCCACCTGCACCGCCTGCGCGCTCTGCTCGACGCCGTGGTGGTGGGCGCCGGCACCGTCATCGCCGACGACCCGCTGCTCACCGTGCGCCACGTGCCCGGTCGCTCGCCGGTCAGGGTGATCCTCGACCCCCGCGGCCGGGTGCCGGCGACCGCTCGCCTGCTGTGCGACGCCGATGCCCCGACCCTGCACCTGCTGGGCCCCGACGCCGCCGCGCCGGCGCCCCCGGGCCCTCACGTCACGCGCCTGACCCTGCCCCTGGCGGGCGACGGCTTCTCGCCCGCCGCGGTGCTGGACGCCCTGGCCGAGCACGGTCTGAGGCGGGTGCTGATCGAGGGTGGCGGGGTCACGGTGTCGCGCTTTCTCGAGGCCGGGGTGCTCGACCGGCTGCACCTGCTGGTGGCGCCGCTGCTGATCGGCTCCGGCCGCCCGGGCCTGACGCTGGCGCCGATCGCCACCCTCGACGAGGCCCGGCGCCCCCAGGCGCGTACCTTCCGCTGCGGTGACGACACCCTCTTCGATCTGCGGCTCACCGGGGCCTGAACCTCCGCCCGGTGCGGGGCGTCGCCGGCGCAGCATCTCGGCCAGCACGCAGAGCCCGCCCGGTAGGCTGGCCAGCAGCACCAGGGCGCCGTAGGCCAGCGACACCGCCACGCCCTGGGCCGCCGGCAGCCCGACCAGCGCCCAGACCAGCGCCGCGGCGCTTTCACGCACGCCCCAGCCGGCCACCGACAGCGGGATCAGCATGGCCAGCAGCACCGGCGGCACCAGCGCCAACAGGGTCGTCGTCGGCAGCGACACCCCGATGGCCCGGGCCGCGCAGACGAACACCAGCGCGTAACTGAGCACCACCAGCAGCGAGCCGGCCAGCTGTCGCGGCCACGCCGAGACCGCCAGCAGGCTGCGATAGAGATCGCCGCCCAGGCCGACCAGCGCCCGCGGCGGATGGCGCAGCAGGCGCCAGGCCAGCAGCCCGACGACCAGCCCCACCGCGGCCGTCGGCAGCAGCCAGGCGGCCAGCCGCCAGGGCGGCGCCCCGGCAGCCCAGGCCGCCGCGTCGGCCATGACGCCGTGCCACAGCGGCGAGAGCGTGACCACCAGCAGGGTCAGCAGCAGCACCGCCAGCTGCCCCGAGGCTCGCTCGATGATCACCGCTCGCCAGGCGCCCCCCTGCCGACCGCTGGCGCGGGAGTGGCGCCAGGCTCGGGCGGCGTCGCCCATCACCCCGCCGGGGAGCACCTGATTGAGAAACATTGCCAGGTAGTAGTCGCGCAGGGCCCGCCCCCAGTCCAAGGGCACCGCCAGCAGGCGGGCGGTGAAGCGCCAACGCCAGGCGGACAGCGCCACCTGGGGCAGGGTCAGCGCCAGGGCCAGCAGGGCCCAGCCCGGCGAGAGCCGCTCGACCTCGGCGATCACCGCGCGGGGGTCCAGCCACAGGGCCAGCGCCGCCAGCAGCAGCAGGCTGGCCAGCGGCCGCCACAGGCGTGCCAGCAGGCGGCGCTTCATGCCCCACCCCAAGCGCCATTCCCGCCGGGCCAGGCGAAGAGATCGCGGTGCCCCACGCGCAGGCCGAGCTCACCGGCCGCCAGCGCACTGCGCCGCCGCGCCTGCCACTGGGCCAGCCGGTGGCGGCGATCCGGGGCCTGCTCCAGGGCCGCCCCGGCCCAGCCGTCCACCAGCGCCAGCCCCAGGTTGCGCGCCGCCTCGCTGCCCGCCGCCAGCACCCAGGGGGTGGCGGCATCCTGGACCCGGTAGCCGGCGGCGGCCAGCCACTCACCCAGTAGCGCCGGCGCCTCGCCCCCCAGGGCGGCGCCCAGCCCCTTGTCGCGACGCTGGTGGGCCTGAAACAGGGCCCGCACCTCGGTGTCCTCGTCATCGTCGCAGCGTTCGCCGCGGGCATCGAGAAAGCCCCAGCCGCCGTCCACGCTGAGGGTCAACAGCAGCGCCTGACCGCGCCGGGACGCGGCGTCGATCAGCGTCTTGCACCAGAGGCGCGACACTAGGTCGAACAGCGCCGAGGCGGTGATCAGCGCCGCCCCGTCGAGCAGCATCGCATCGAAGGGCGCCAGGCTGCAGCAGCGGGTCTGCAGCGTCACCCGCCGGCCGGCGGCGTCGTGCAGTCGGGCCCGCCGGGCGCGGGCCAGCAGCGCCGGGTCATGATCCACCAGCCGCCAGCGCTGGGGGCCGGGCAGGCGCGGCGCCAGGAAGCGCGGGTTGCTGCCGGTGCCGCTACCCAGGTCGACCAGATCAAAGGGCGCCGGGCGCGAGGCGAGCCACTCGACGGCGAGCCCCGTCAGCCGCTGGCTGCGCGAGCACGCGTCCAGTGCCTCACGCTGGGCGAGCCAGTCGGCGCTGAAGCGGCCCTGTGCGGCGGGGGCGTTCATGGCGCGAGCTCCACCGGCTCGGGCAGCGCCTCAGCGAAGGCGTCACCGGCGGCGCGCCAGTCACCCAGGCGCTGACGGGCATCCCGGGCACCGCCTCTCAGCCGGGCCCGCAGCGCCGGCGCCTCGAACCAGCGCGCCAGCGCCGCGGCCAGCGCCCGGCTGTCGCCGGGCGACACCGCCAGTCCCGCCTCGGCCGGCAGGGTGTCGGCCAGGGCACCGCCGGTGGTGGTGATCACCGGCAGGCCTCGGGCCAGCGCCTCGGTCACCACCATGCCGTAGCCCTCATAGTGGGAGGCCAGCACGAAGAGGTCCGCCTGGCGGTAAGCCGCCTCTAGCGCCTCGGCCCCCTGCTCGCCCAGCAGCCGCAGCCGATCTTCCAGCCGGTGGTGGCGAATCCGCTCGGCGACCCGGGCGGCATGGGCGGGATCGCGGGTCAGGCTGCCGATGCAGTCGCAGCGCCAGTCATGGCCCGCCAGGGAGGCCAGCGCCTCGACTAGCAGATCGTGGCCCTTGCGCGGCGTCAGGGTCGCCACGCAGAGCAGCCGCAGGGGGCGGCCCGGCGGCGTCGGCTCACGGCTGCCCGCCGCCAGGGGGGCGCGTATCACGCCGGGCTCGACCACCGCGACCCGAGAAGCGGGCACCCCGTAGTGCACCAGGCCGCGGGCGGTATAGGCGCTGGTGGCAATTACCTGGCGCACCAGCGCCAGCGCGCGGGTCTCGCTGTGGCGCAGGCGCTCCCGCGTGGCATCCTCCAGCCCGGTCTCCTCGGCCAGCGGATGGTGCACCAGGGCGACCAGGCAGAGCCGGTCGGCGTGGGGGGCGACGGCCTCGGGCAGCCCGCCCAGGGCCAGGCCGTCGATCACCACCCGGGCGCCATCGGGCAGCGACGCCAGCGCCGCCGCCATGCTCGCCCTGGCCCGGGCGTCGGCCTCGGGAAAACGCCCCTCCAGCCCCACCACCTCGACCCGCCAGCCCCGTTCGCGCAGGGCCGCCACGATCCGGGCGTCATAGACATAGCCGCCGGTGAGCTGGTCGGGGTCGCCGGCGACGATCAGCGTCAGCTCGGCAGTCGCAGTCGCAGTCGCCACGCCTGGACTCATAGCTCGGCCTCGTAGCTGGCCCAGGCGATATGAGATTCGTGCAGGGTCACGCGCATGGCGAGAAGCTCTCGGGCGGCGTCACCGAGCCGTCCCGCCTGGATGGCCTCGGCCAGGCGCTCGAAGACCACCCGGGCCATGAACTCGGTGGTGGTGTTGCGGCCCTGGAAGGCCTCCAGGTCATCGAGATTGTGAAAGTTGTAGTCGTCCAGCACCCGCTTCAGCGCGGCACCGGCCAGGCCGATATCCACCACCAGGTCGTCGTCATCCAGCTCGCGGCGCTGAAAGGTGACATCCACCACATAGGTGGCGCCGTGGGTGCGCTGGGCGGGCCCGAAGACCTCCCCCCGAAAACTGTGGGCGATCATGAAGTGGTCACGCACGGTCAGGCTGTACATGGCGAATCTCCGGTCGAAGGGTCATCGTGTTGCCCAGCGGACTGCCGGTAGCGCAGCCGATGGCAGAGGACCTCGCCGCCGCCGGCCGCCAGGCGGGGCATCAAGGCGGGCAAGGCGTGAAAGTCGCTCTCGCCGCTGATCAGGGCGTCGAGGCGCGGGTCGCGCAGCAGCCCCAGGGCCAGCGTCAACCGTCGGCGGTGATCCCAACGGGGCGTGCGCTCGCTGGGCAGCCGCCCCACCTGGCTGCTGATCAGCTTGAGTCGCCGGGAGTGAAAGGCCTCGCCCAGCGGCAGCGTCGCCTCGCGGCTGCCGAACCAGCTCATCTCCACCACCCGCGCCTCGGTGCCGGCCAGCCTCAGCGCCAGGCGCAGCCCCTCGGGATTGCCGCTGGCGTGAATCACCAGGTCGTTATCGGCATCGGCGCGCTCGGGGAGGCGGAAGTCGAGGTCCAGCCCCTCGGCCAGGTCGGCCCGCTGCGGCGCCACATCCACCAGCTGCACGCGGGTGCCGGGTATTGCCGCACAGAGCCAGGCCACCAGCACGCCGACCACACCGGCGCCGATCACGGCGATGCGATCGCCGAGGCGCGGCGCGGCGTCCCAGCAGCCGTTGAGGGCGGTCTCCATGTTGGCGGCGAGCACCGCCCGGGAGGCCGGCAGCCCCTCGGGCAGCGGCACCACGGCATCTCGCGGCACCACGTAGCGATTCTGATGGGGGTGCAGGCAGAACACCTGGCGGTCGACCAGGTCGGCATCGCCCGCCTCGACCCGGCCGACGCTGACATAGCCGTACTTCACCGGGCCCGGGAAGTCGCCGACCTGAAAGGGCGCGCGCATCCGCGCGTACTCGCTGACCGGCACCTGGCCCTGGAAGACCAGCGCCTCGGTACCGCGACTGATGCCGCCGTAGAGGGCACGCACCCTCACCTCGCCGCTGCCCGGAGGCGGCAGCGGCTCCTCTCGCAGCGCCCCGTGGCCGGGTGACAACACCCAGTAGGCGGTGGCGGTGGACTCGCGCATGGCCTCTCCTCTGCAATACTCCCTAGGAGCCTGTGCGTCACGCCTCCTTGATCATGACAGCGGCTGATGCGCTTTGGCTCCATTGGCAGCGACTTTCTTTTACAATAGTGGTACATATAAAAATAATTGCATCAATTGTTTTTCGTCAACCGACAGCCTGGGTGCCGCGCATGTCGCTTCTCTCTCGTCAGCATAGCGACCCATTACGCCCCGCGACTGGCCGCCTTTCCACGCTGGCCGAGCTCCTGGCAGGCCTCGCCGCCGTGCTGGTACTCGGCTCGCTGCTGGCGCTGGGCCTGCAGGCCAGTGCCTGGGTACCCACCACGGCGACGGGCGTCTACCTGGCCATGGCCGGGCTAGTGCTTTACGCCTGGCCGGGCCGGCGGGGGCTGGGCTGGGCCAACCGGGTCACGCTGACCCGCGCCGCCCTGGTGGCCCTGCTGGCGGGCGCCCTGCTTGACCCGGCGCTGCTGGCCCGTCATCCCTGGCCGCTGGCCGGCCTGGCACTGCTGGCTCTGCTACTGGACGGCGTCGATGGCTGGGTGGCGCGCCGCACCGGCAGCGCCAGCGCCTTTGGCGCCCGTTTCGACATGGAATTGGACGCCTTCTTCATTCTGGTGCTGTGCCTGGCGCTGCTCTCGCTGGGCAAGGTCGGCCCCTGGGTGCTAGCGATCGGCGCCATGCGCTATGGGTTCGTGGCGGCAGGCTGGCGTTGGCCCTGGCTCGGCGCCGAACTGCCCGAGAGCCTGCGACGCAAGGCGGTCTGCGTCTGGCAGGTGGTGACGCTGATGCTGGGCCTGCTGCCGCTCCTGGGGACACAGGCCACCAGCTGGCTGGCGGCCACGGCACTGGCGGCGCTGACGGCCTCCTTCGGTATCGACGTGCGCTGGCTGTGGCGAAACAAAAAATGAAAAATATTTCCGCAAAATGACTTCAGCAGGGGCTGGCAAGCCCGGCCCGTCCTGCTAGACTGGCGTTCACGCTTGACGGGGTGCCGGTGAGATCCGGCTGAGATGGCGAAGGGTGTCGAGACACCGAGCGCCGATCCCGTGGAACCTGATCCGGGTGAGCCCTTCCTTGACATGGAAGGCGGCATGAACCGGCGTAGGGAATCAGGCCGTGGTCCGTTTGGGTGTCCCGCGACGCCCTCCCCGATCCTCGCCTTCCCCACCCGCTTCGCTGCGCGCTCACCGGGTCGTCACCGACCAGCGGAGACGCCCATGGGCTATCGCTTCGACGACCTGACCGACGCCATCCACGACGACTGGCGTGCCTACATCGAACACGACTTCGTGCGCTCCCTGGGCGCCGGCACCCTGGCCGAAGACGCCTTTCGCCACTACCTGAAGCAGGACTACCTCTTCCTGATCCACTTCGCCCGGGCCTACGCCCTGGCCGCCTACAAGAGCCCGACGCTTTCCGACCTGCGCCAGGCTCACGAGGGGCTCAAGGCGATCGTCGACGTGGAGCTGGGCCTGCATGTGAGCTACTGCCGCGACTGGGGCATCACGGAGGCGGAGCTCGCCGAGCTCCCCGAGGCCCGGGCGACCCTGGCCTATACCCGCTACGTGCTGGACACCGGCAACCGCGGCGACCTGCTCGACCTGCACGTGGCCCTGGCCCCCTGCCTGGTGGGCTACGGCGAGATCGCCAACTGGCTGAATGGCCGGCCCGACACCGTTCGCGGCGAGGCCAACCCCTATGACGCCTGGATCGCCATGTACGAGAGCCAGGAGTTCCAGGCCGCCATGCGCGCCGAGCGCGAATGGCTCGACAGCCGCCTGGCCGACGTCACGCCGGCGCGCTTCGCGGAGCTGACCCGCATCTTCCGCGATGCCACGCGGCTCGAGATCGACTTCTGGCAGATGGGGCTGGATCGCAGCGACTGACGGTCTGGCCCCACAGAAAGACCCGCTCTGGTGCTGGTCACGCCAGACGCGGTAGGCAAGATGTAACTTGCCTAAGCAATTGTTCCAAGGCTGTCGCAGTTGGCGACAGCGAAGGGCGCCGGGGACAAGCTAGAGAGGAGGTCCTACGCCATGGATGGCGTCGGTAGCGTACAGGGAGGTATTCACAGCGCCTCCTCTTCTCAGGCTTGTTGCCGGATCAGCCCCAAGCGATGGAGCTATCTGCGATAACCCTGAGCAATCGACCACCACGCTTGACGGGGTGCCGTTGAAAACGGCTGAGATCATGCGCTGGCAAGCATGGATCCCGTTGAACCTGAACTGGCTAGGACCAGCGTAGGGATCAAGCGACATGCAGCGGGGCCCAGATGCCGCCCCCCTGCCCCTGTCCTCCCAGCTGTCCTCCCTGACAAGACCCTGACAACCCCAAGGGAGAACAACCATGAGCAAGACCGCCCACTTCCTCGCCGAGACCGCCCAGGTCGACGAGGCCGCCATCCAGCCGCTGCCCGGCTCGCGCAAGGTCTACGTCGAGGGTTCGCGCCCGGATATCCGCGTGCCCTTCCGCGAGATCTCGCTGTCGCCGACCAAGACCTCAGGCGAGGACGAGCAGAACCCGCCGCTGCTGGTCTACGACACCTCCGGCCCCTACACCGACCCCGAGGTCAGCAACGACCTGCGCCGCGGCCTGCCCGAACTGCGTCGCGCCTGGATCGAGGCGCGCGGCGACACCGAGTTCCTCGACGGCCCCACCTCCGAGTACGGAAAGCGCCGCGCCAACGACCCGACGCTGGCCCAGCTGCGCTTCGACCTGAGCCGCTCTCCAAGGCGCGCAAAGGAAGGCAAGAACGTCACCCAGCTCCACTACGCCCGCCAGGGCATCATCACCCCGGAGATGGAGTTTATCGCCATCAGGGAAAATCAGCGCCGCCAGGCGCTAGGCTCGGAGGAGGTCGAGCGGATTCTGGGCCACCAGCATCCCGGCCAGGGCTTCGGCGCCCGCCTGCCCGAGGAGATCACCCCGGAGTTCGTGCGCGCCGAAGTGGCCGCCGGCCGGGCGATCATCCCCTGCAATATCAACCACCCGGAGTCGGAGCCGATGATCATCGGCCGCAACTTCCTGGTGAAGATCAACGGCAACCTAGGCAACTCGGCAGTGACCTCCTCCATCGAGGAGGAGGTCGACAAGATGACCTGGGGCATCCGCTGGGGCTCGGACACCATCATGGATCTCTCCACTGGCCAGAACATCCACGAGACCCGGGAGTGGATCATCCGCAACGCCCCGGTGCCCATCGGCACCGTGCCCATCTACCAAGCCCTGGAGAAGGTCAACGGCGTAGCCGAAGACCTCACCTGGGAGGTGTTTCGCGACACCCTGATCGAGCAGGCCGAGCAGGGCGTGGACTACTTCACCATCCACGCTGGCGTACTGCTGCGCTATGTGCCGCTCACCGCCAAGCGGGTCACCGGCATCGTCTCCCGGGGCGGCTCGATCATGGCCAAGTGGTGCCTCTATCACCACCGGGAGAGCTTCCTCTACGAGCACTTCGAGGAGATCTGCGAGATCTGCAAGCGCTACGATGTCGCCTTCTCGCTGGGCGACGGCCTGCGCCCCGGCTCGGTGGCCGACGCCAACGACGAGGCGCAGATGGCCGAGCTCAAGACCCTGGGCGAGCTGACCCATATCGCCTGGAAGCACGACGTCCAGGTGATGATCGAGGGCCCCGGCCACGTGCCCATGCATCTCGTCAAGGAGAACATGGACAAGCAGCTCGAGTACTGCGACGAGGCGCCCTTCTACACCCTCGGGCCGCTGGTCACCGACATCGCCCCCGGCTACGACCACATCACCTCCGGCATCGGGGCGGCGATGATCGGCTGGTACGGCTGCGCCATGCTCTGCTACGTGACGCCCAAGGAGCACCTGGGCCTGCCCAACAAGGACGACGTCAAGACCGGCATCATCACCTACAAGATCGCCGCCCACGCGGCAGATCTCGCGAAAGGCCATCCGGCCGCCCAGCGCCGCGACAACGCCCTGTCCAAGGCGCGCTTCGAGTTCCGCTGGGAGGACCAGTTCAACCTCGGCCTCGACCCGGACACCGCACGGGAGTACCACGACGAGACCCTGCCCAAGGACTCCGCCAAGGTCGCCCACTTCTGCTCCATGTGCGGCCCCAAGTTCTGCTCCATGAAGATCAGCCAGGAGGTTCGCGACTACGCCGCCGAGAAAGGGCTTAACGGCGACCAGGAAGCGGTCATGAAGGGCATGGAAGAGCAGGCCGAGAAGTTCCGCCAGGAGGGCGCCGAACTCTACAAGGAGGTGTAATCCCGGCCCCTGACCCTGGGAAACGTCACGCCGGCCCTCAGGCCGGCGTTTTTATTGGGTTCATCGCACTTTAGCGTAAACAGGCTAGGATAGGGGTCGGGAAGGGCTGTGCCCTCCCCGCCCTCCGAACCGTGCGTGCGGTTCTCCCGCACACGGCTCTCCAGTCGATGGTTTTCCTCATCGGGATTGGCTCGCGTACCGCCAGGCTCCGGCTAGGGTGAAGAGCCCTGCGGTCGCGAAGAACGTATTCGACCAGCGCCATGTGTCCGACCGGGTGTTACCAGGCCCCGGGCGCTTCTCCTGCTTGCGCAGCATGGCCCGAAGACGTCGACGAATGAAGCCATCCAGAGGCCGGAACGTCGTCCGATAGGCATGCTGGAAGTAGCCGAACCAGCCTCTCAGCATGGGGTTCAGCGAGGCAATGACGTGCCGCAAGCTCTTGCCTTCCGTCCGCCGCGTCTTGCTTCTCACCTTGTCCTTGAACGCCTTGAGGCTCTTCTTACGCACCCAGCGCCTGCCCGCCTCGAAGCGGTAGCCTAGGAAGTCGAAACCCTGTCCCTTCTGCCGGCAATCGCCGACGTGGGTCTTGTCAGGGTGCAGGGTCAGGCCATTCGCCGCCACCCATTCCTGTACGTGGGCCAGGGCTTGTCGGGCCTCCTGCTCACTGTGGCAGAGAATGACGAAGTCATCGGCATACCGCACCATACGGTAGCCGTGCTGTGTCACTTCCTGGTCCAGCGGATGCAGGTAGACGTTCGCCAACAAGGGGCTAATGATCGCTCCTTGTGGCGTCCCTGACGTGGGGGTCCATCGGCTCATGTCGCTGACAATATCCTGGTTCAACCAGCTTCGTAGCAAGGCCAGCAGTCGACCGTCGCTGATCCGTCCCTCGACGCGGGCCATCAGGCGGTCGTGCGGGATGCTATCGAAATAGCCTTGCAGATCCGCATCCACCACCCAGGTCATGCCCGCCTTGAGCGCCTCATCAACGTCTCGTAGGGCATCCTTGCAGCCTCTGCCCGGCCGGAAGCCGTAGCTCATCGGCAGGAACTCATGCTCGAAGATCGGTTCGATCACGCGCTTGACCGCTGCCTGGACAATACGGTCCTTGACGGTCGGAATGCCCAGCGGGCGCATCTTGCCGTTGCCCTTGGGGATCTCGACGCGTCGCACCGCTTGCGGGCGGTAACACCCCGCTGCCAGGTCGGCCTGGAGCTCCTCAAGGTAGCGTTCGGCCTGCGACGCAAAGCGGGACACGCTTTGCCGATCGACACCCGCCGCTCCCTGGTTGCGGTAGACCTGCAGCCAGGCACTGACCAGGGTCGACGAGCGGTATACCTTGTCGATCAGACTGAACCACTTACGTCCTTTGACGCCGTTATCCAGCGCCGCCAACATGCGGTCCGTCCAGATCGAGCGGTCAATCCCTGCCATCGTGGCGGGTGTTGACGCATCTTGTTTAGCCCCATCGTGGGGCACTGTCGATGCTGTGCTGTCGCGTTCGCTCATCTCTGGTCGTCTCTCGCATCCATCTTCCTGCCTCCCTTCCCTCGACGCAGGTTCTGTTCTCTGCGCCTCCTGTGCGGCGCCTTGGCGGTAGGCAGAGTCCGCGCTCCAGCATCTCTCGATCCCGGCTTTCGCCGGGATGAGCCGTGGCCAGGGCGTGATCCGCACGCCGGTACTATGAAGGCTCTGACTCCTGGCCGCCGTCACCTCGGCCGCCAGGTCTCCCCGATTATCTCGTACACCCTTCCTGACGTTCCGCCTCCAACCACCTGGCAGGTCCCGTCGTCGCTTTGTCCGCCATGCCAGCGCGACGGGTGAGTTTCAGGCTTCGCTATCTCCCAGCGAGCTCGCCACCTGACCCGGCCGAATCGAGTTCGTCATCCTACGGACCGCCAGTTCGCCTCCGGTTGCTCCCCACCCCGCCTCGCGACGACGCAGTTACCTTTGGCTACGGGGCCATGGCTTACCCCGATGCGGACTCTCACCGCACTGTGTGCACGCCTTCTCGGGCGCACTGGGAGGGAGCTTCAGCTCGCGAAGTAGCGCGCAGCGCTACCCATGGGACGCCTCCGGCGCCTTCGTCGAAGCGTCGAACCGCCGGCAGAGTCGAGACGTCGAACCGCGGCCTCCCACCATCAAACCTGAAACAGGTTCACGCTAGTCTGTGAAGAACCTTTTTATTGCTGCGATGGCGACAGACCATCAGCATGGGATATAGCCTGTCCTCATGAGGGCGACCACCTCACCCCCGGTCGATCGCTGCCGCAGAAGGAACCAGGCCATGCCCCACCTGCACATCGCGCTGGTCAACGAGCATCCCGAGCACACCCTGATCCCGCTGCTCCAGCTGCGCCCCGAGCGGATCATCCTGGTGGCCTGCCGACGCGGGCAGCAGGCTGCCGAGCGACTGCGCATCCTGCTCCAGCACGAGCTGCCCGAGGCCCGCGAGATTCGCCTGCACGAGAGCCTGCCCCAGGGCGCCCCGGGGCGTACCGCGGAACTGGCCCTGGCGCTGGCCCGGGAGCTGGCCGCGCAGCAGCGCGACGTCCCGCCCCTCGAGGTCACCTGCGACCTGGCCGGCGGCGACCGCCTGACGGCCCTGCTGTTCCAGCAGGCCATGCGCCACTGCGGCGCCGACTGCCTCCATCTCGACCCCGAACGCAACGTCATCCACCGCCTCGGCCCGACGCTGGATCCCCGCTCCCTGCAGCGCCTGCCGATCAGCGCGGTACTGACGGCGGATCACATCCTTCAGGCCCACGGTCGCAAGCGCATTCGGGCCGCCTCGGATCGGGACGCATGGCGCAAGGCGGTCGAGGCCCGGCGTCCCCTGACCCGCTTCCTGGCCCATCAGGCATCGCGCATCGCGCCGCTGCTCGGCGAACTCAAGGCGCTGCTAGCGCCCTCCCCGGCAAGCCAGGCTGCGGGAGAGGGGGACACGTCACACCTGCTGGCCCATACACCACACTTTCCCGAAACCGACGCCCTGCAGCAGCTCGGTGAGGCGGGACTGATCGATTGGTCCCAGGAGCAGCCCCGGGCACTGAGCGTGACCACCCCGGCCGCGGCCGACTACCTGGCGGGCGGCTGGCTCGGCGAATACGCCTGGCTGTGCGCGCAAGAAGCCGGGCTGGCGCGAGTCTGCGCCGCGGCTCATGTGCTTGACCTCAGCGGACGCCACAACGACGAGCCCACGGTGTTTCACTGTTTGGCCGTGCACCGCAACCGGTTGCTGATCCTCGAGTGCCTGGAGCAGCCCGAAGACGACGCCACGGTGCTCCATCGCCTCTACGAGCTGGCCGAACACGGCGGCGAGCTCGGCGCCACCCGGGTACTGTTGACGGACGCCACCCTGGGCAGCGCCGAGCGGCGCGAGTCCCACCTGCGCCGCGCCCAGCGGCTAGAGGTTGCGGTATTGGAGGGCCCGGAGCTCACCCGACTGCCGGCCAGCCTCCGGCAGTGGAGGGAGAGCGGTCAGTGGCCTGAGAGCTAGTCATCAGATCGATAAACTTGTCTCGAAATCCGTGTTCCTCGCGACGATCGGTCAAATCCGACAGGCTCCTAGGCGGCGCGAGCCGCCCTCGGCATCAGCCGGCTGTCGGTTCGCCCCCACCAGTGGGCCACTCCCTCGGCCCAGCCGGCAGGCCCCATGGCCGCGGTCCGATAGAGGGCCGGATGGGCCGGCTCGACGGCAAGCCCGTGGCGGCTGCGGATCACCACCGCCTGATCCATTGCTTCGAGCATGCCGACATCGTTGGGCCCATCCCCGAGCCCCAGCGTCTGCGGGCGGCGGCCCCGCAGGGCCGTGAAGCGCCCCAGCAGCCACTCCACGGCACATCCCTTGTCGACCTGGCCGGTGACATACCAGAAACGCTCGCCGCGCAGCAGGCTAAGACCATCCCCCGCCAGCCCCTCTCGCAAGGCTTCGAGCTGGGCGTCATCGCCGTGCCACAGCAGCGGCTCGCTGCCCTCGCGCATGCGCGCCAGACGCGCTTCGGCCTCATCGACCTCGGCCACCTCCATCAGCCGCGCCAGGGCGATCTCGCTGGTCAGGGTGAACTCCGCTCCCAGGCGCTTGCGCCAGACCGAGAGCCGCTTGCGAATGAAGGCGATATCCACCCCCAGGGTCTTGACCGAGACCCCGTCTGGGCCGGGAGATCGCTCCAGCCGCGCATGGCACCAGGCCGGCGGCAGCCCGACCACGGCACCGTTCTCGGCGATAAAGGGCGTATCGGCGAGCCCCAGGGACAGGCGCAGCGGCGCCAGCTCGTGGCGCGTCCTGCAGGTCACGGGAATCACCGGCACCCCGTGCTGCTTGAGGCGGGCAAGCCAAGGGTGCGCCAGGGCCCCGTCGCGGCTACGCGGGTCCAGCAGCGACCCGTCCAGGTCGGTAAACAGCAGCCGCGGCGTCAGGGCGTCCCGGACAGGCGCCTTGCGGCTGGCGGCGTCTGGCAAAGCGGCGGACAGGGTGTCGGTCGGCATGGCATCACCTTCGTGGAGAAGAATCACCCTATGACCTTGCAGGTAGCATGCCAACCTGCGGCTGGGCGACAGGCCACGCCGAGCGGGCCAGTGCGCCGATGTCGCTGCCTTATGGAGAGGCAGCGCACCTCGAGAGCGCACCAAAATAGCGCAAGACCGACGCAAAGCGCCCCCGACACCGAGGGCGTCGAGGGCGCAGGCGAAGCGCGGGGAGTCGCTTCAGAACCGGAAGCGCACACCCACGCTGGCGGCATCGAAGGTGCCGTCAGACTTGTCCAGGTAGCGCATATAGTCAGCGCCGACTGCCAGGTTAGGCGCCACGTCGAACTCCGCCCCGGCCCCGTAGGAGAAGTCGCTCTCACGATCCACGTCGAAGTCCACCTCGGTCACCCCGGCCAGGCCGTAGAGCCGAAACTCCTGGGAGATCGGCACGATGCCCTTGGCATAGGCGCCCACCAGGTAGTCGAGTTCGACAGGGCCATCCGACCCGCCGGTGCCCAGGTGGCCTTCCACGGCGAAGAACTCATTGAACTGGGCGCCGCCGCGCAGGCGCAGGCCAACGCTGTCGCGACTGGGCGCACCGTCGGGATTGATTTCCCAGAACATCGCATCGCCCCCAACGTAGGGTTGGGGGTAGAGGGGCTGCTGGGCCTGGGCGGTGGTAGCGAAAGCACCCGCCAGCAGCAGCGCGGAAATCGATGTAACGGCAACGGTTTTCATGGTCTACCTCCAATTAGGAAACGGTGTTTCCCTACGCAGCCCCCATTTTGGTACAGGGACCGTCCCCGTGCAAGACTCAAGTCGCTCAGCCCTGTCGCGACAGGCTCAGCACCACGATGCCGCCCAGTACGATAGCGCCGCCCAGCAGCTGCACGGCCGAGAGCATCTGCCCCAGCACCAGGTAGCCCAGCGCCAGCGAGGCCACCGGCTCGACGTTCATCACCGGGGCGTCGCCACGCTAGCCAGGAGCAGCACGGCAAGATGGCGCGGAAGCGGTCCCGAGGCGGCCTGGGTCGCAGTGGATGTCGACATGTCCGGGTGTCCTTGGGGTTTCGACGAACCGCTCAGCATGCCAGCCTTGCCAGGAGAAGACGACTCCTGGCACTCCCTGCTGCAACGCAACACATGGTAGACTAAGGTCTAAATCAACCCCTCAGCGGAGACTCGATGAACGCACCGGTGCTGGTCATCAACTGCGGTTCCTCCTCGATCAAGTATGCCCTGGTGCCGGCCACCGCCGACCAGCCGAGGCTGGCCGGTCTGGCCGAGCGGCTGGGCAGCAGCGACGCCCGTCTCAAGGGCACCGACAGCCGGGGTGAGGCCTACACCCAGGCGCTGCCCGGCGCCGATCACACCGCCGCCCTTGAGGCGATACTGGCGCGCCTGGAGGGCCGGCGGCCCGGCGCCGTGGGCCACCGCATCGTCCACGGCGGCGAGCGCTTCACCCGTGCCGCCCGCATCGACGATGAGGTCGTGGCCGCCATCGAGGCCACCGCCACGCTGGCCCCGCTGCACAATCCCGCCAACCTGCAGGGCATCGCGGCCACCCGCCAGGTGTTCGCCGAGCTGCCCCAGGTGGCGGTCTTCGATACCGCCTTCCACCAGACCCTGCCGCCCCACGCTTACCGCTACGCCCTGCCCGAGGCGCTCTATCGCGATCACGGCATCCGCCGCTACGGGTTCCACGGCACCAGCCACGCCTACGTCAGCCAGCGTGCGGACGCCTTGAGCGGCCTGACAGGCGGCGGCTGGCTGACCGCCCACCTAGGCAACGGCTGTTCCACCGCCGCGGTGTGGGAGGGCCAGAGCCGCGATACCAGCATGGGTCTGACGCCTCTGGAAGGCCTAGTGATGGGCACCCGCAGCGGCGACGTGGACCCGGGCCTGCACGCCCACCTGGCGCGCCAGCTGGGCTGGAGCCTGGCGCGCATCGACGAGGTGCTCAACCGCGGCAGCGGCCTGCTGGGCCTTTCGGGGCTGACCAATGACATGCGCGAACTGGAGGTCGCCGCCGACGAGGGCCACGCCGCAGCGGCACTCGCCATCGAGGTGTTCTGCTACCGCATCGCCAAGTCCCTGGCCGCCCTCTCCTGCGCCCTGCCCCGCCTGGACGGCATCGTCTTCACCGGCGGCATCGGCGAGAACTCGCCGCAGGTCCGCACGCGGGTGGTCGCGGCACTGCCCCACTTCGGCTGTTGCCTGGACGCCGCCGCCAACGCCGCCACTATTCGCGGCGGGGAAGGCCGCATCGACGCCGGCGGCCCTCAGCTGTGGGTGATTCCCACCGATGAAGAGGGGCGCATCGCCGACGAAACCCGCCAGCTTCTCCAGGAGGGTCATGCATGACTCCGCGTAACGCCCGTCCCCAGCCCCAGGTCTTGCTGATGGTGCCCACCAGCGAAGGCGTCGGCCTGACCTCGGCCAGCCTGGGCCTGATCCAGGCGCTGGACACCGTCGGCCTGAAGGCCGGCTTTCTCAAGCCGTTTCGCCAGGACGAGCTCAACGGCCCCGGCCCCGACCGCTCCACGGCGCTGGTCGGCAGCACCCTGGGCCTGCGCCCGCCGAGCCCGCTCGACCAGGCCCACCTGGAGCGCCTGGTGCGCCAGGATCGCCTGGACGTCCTGATGGAGCAGGTGATCGATCTGCACGACCAGGCCGTCGAGGCGCACGAGGGCAGCCGCCCCGACCTGATCGTGGTGGAGGGGCTGGTACCCACCTCCCACGGCACCTATGCCACGGCCCTCAACGCCCAGCTGGCCCATGCCCTGAATGCGCGGATCATCCTGGTGGGCAGCGGCGACATGCGCGACCCCCAGGCGCTGGCCGAGCAGCTCGACATGCACGCCCGGGCCTTCGGCGGCGTGGGCTCGACGCGCACCCTGGGCTGCATCCTGATGCGCATGCGCCACCTACCCGGCGCCGAGGAGAGCCCCGCCCTGATCCCCGGCACCGCCAGCCCCGCCCTGGATGACGAGCTGCTCACCGAGCTGCGCCGCTACTCGCCGGCGCTGGCCACCGACCGCTTCCACCTGATCGGGGTGGTGCCCTACAACCCGGCGCTGGTGGCGCCGCGGGTGCTGGACGTGGCCCGGGCGCTGGGCGCACGCTTTCTCAGCGAGGGCGAGGCCGCCAGCCGCCGGGTGCTCTCCACCAGCCTGTGCGCACGCAGCGCCGCCAACGCCCTGCATGTGTTCCGCCCCGGCAGCCTGATCGTCACCTCGGGCGATCGTGACGACATCGTGCTAGCCTCGGCGCTGGCCACCATGAACGGCGTCCCCATGGCCGGCGTGCTGCTGACCAACGGCTTCATGCCCAACGACAACATGGTGGAGATGTGCCGGCCCGCGCTGAAGACCGGCATGCCGGTGCTGGCGGTGGACACCGACAGCTTCACCACCGCCAAGCACCTGGGCGCCATGGGCAACGACATCCCCATGGACGACCTGGAGCGCGCCGAGCAGGTGACCCGCTTCGTCGCTGGCCATATCGACCTCGAGTGGCTCAAGGAGCACCTCAGTCGCGGCTACGCCCGGCGCCTCTCCCCTTCGGCCTTCCGCCACCAGCTGGTCAGGCTCGCCCAGCAGGCGGACAGGCGCATCATCCTGCCCGAGGGCAGCGAGCCGCGCACCGTGGAGGCGGCCGCCATCTGCCAGCGCCGCGGCATCGCCCGCTGCGTGCTGCTGGCACGCCGCGAGGAGGTCGAGGAGGTGGCCCGCAACCGCGGCATCGAACTGCCCGACGACCTGGAGATCATCGACCCCGACCGCATCCGCGGCCGCTATGTGGCCCCCATGGTCGAGCGCCGAAGCGGCAAGGTGAACGCGCTCACCGCCGAGGCCCAGCTGCAGGACAGCGTGGTGCTCGGCACCATGATGCTGGCACTCGACGAGGTGGACGGCCTGGTCTCCGGCGCGGTTCACACCACCGCCAACACCGTGCGCCCGGCCTTCCAGCTGATCAAGACCGCCCCCGACTACCGCCAGGTGTCGTCGATCTTCTTCATGCTGCTGCCCGAGCAGGTGGTGGTCTACGGCGACTGCGCGGTGAACCCCGACCCGGACGCCGAGACCCTGGCCGAGATCGCCCTCCAGAGCGCCCGCTCGGCCCAGGCCTTCGGCATCGAGCCGCGGGTGGCGATGATCAGCTACTCCACCGGCGAATCCGGCAGCGGGGCCGACGTCGATAAGGTGCGCGAGGCCACCCGCCTGGCCCGGGAGCAGGCCCCGGAGCTTCTGATCGACGGCCCGCTGCAGTACGACGCTGCGGCCATCGAGAGCGTGGGGCGCCAGAAGGCGCCGGACTCGCCGGTGGCGGGCCGCGCCACGGTGTTCGTCTTCCCCGACCTCAACACCGGCAACACCACCTACAAGGCGGTGCAGCGCAGCGCCCGGGTGGTCAGCGTCGGCCCCATGCTGCAGGGCCTCAACAAGCCGGTGAACGACCTCTCCCGCGGCGCCCTGGTGGACGACATCGTCTTCACCATCGCCCTGACCGCCATCCAGGCGGCGCAGGGTAGCTGATCGACCTCGCGCTGCCCCGCCCATGTCATCAGCGGGTCAGCGCAACAATGAACCATCAGGCCGCGGAAATACGCCCCGCCTGAGGCGATGAGGCTTCCGCCCGGTCGCGCCGCGGCATGCGCCCGGCCAGGAAGGCCTCTCTTCCTGCCTCGACCGCAAGCTTCATGGCCCGGGCCATGCGCACTGGCTGCGGGGAGTGGGCAATCGCCGAGTTCATCAGCACCGCATCGCAACCCAGCTCCATGGCCAGCGCCGCCTCGGAAGGCGTACCGATGCCAGCATCGATAAGCACTGGGACGCTGGCGCGCTCGATGATCAAGCGGATGTTGTGCGGGTTCTGGATCCCACAACCGGAGCCGATCAGCGACCCCAGCGGCATGACCGCACAGCAGCCCAGTCGCTCGAGCTCCAGGGCGACGATAGGGTCGTCGCTGGTATAGGCCATGACGTCGAAGCCATCCTTGACCAGTTCCTCGGCCGCCTTGAGGGTCTCCACCACATTGGGATAGAGGGTGGCCTCATCCCCCAGCACCTCGAGCTTGACCAGGGGGTGTCCGTCGAGCAGCTCGCGGGCCAGCCTGCAGGTGCGTACAGCAGCACGGGCGTCGTAGCAGCCGGCGGTGTTGGGCAGCAGCGTATAGCGATCCGGCGACACTGCATCCAACAGACTGGGCTCATCGGCACTCTGGCCCAGGTTGGTGCGCCGCACGGCGAAGGTCACCACCTCGGTGCCACTCGCCTCCAGCGCCCTGGCCGTTTCATCGAAGTCCCGATACTTGCCGGTTCCTACCATCAAGCGAGAGTGAAAGCGTCTGCCGGCCACCACCAGCGGGGCATCTGCAAAGGGTTGGTCATGCATTGCGAACTCCTCCAAGTCCAGGTTCAACCGCCACCGATGGCATGAACGATTTCGACACGATCCCCATGGCAGATCCGGCAGCTGTCATGTTGGCTGCGAGGAACGATCTCCTCGTTTAACTCGACCGCTACACGACGCTCCTCGAGCCGACTTTGGACCAGCAGCTGACGGATCGTCGTATCCGGGTTCAGCAGACGGCTCTCGCCGTTAATCCATACTTGCATCACAGACTCACCACGCCAAACAGGATGAAGGCCAGCACCAGCCCGAGCAGGAACAGGGTCTCGGAGACCATCAGGATGACCGGCTTCCACCCCACTACGGCGAGCTTCTGGAAGGAGGTCTTAATGCCCAGGCCGGCAATCGCCGTGACCAGGCACCAGCGCGACAGATCGGTCATGCCGTCGGCCACGCTCGTCGGAATCGCGCCCAGGCTGTTGATGATCACCAGCACCACGAAGGCCACCAGAAAGCCGGGGAGACGGGGTATCTTGCTGTTGTTCTGGCTGCCTTCAGCATGGCGGAATAGCAGGATGAAGCACATCACCACAGGCACCAGCATCGCCACGCGCATTAGCTTGACGAAGGTGGCGACGTCGCCGGCATCCTCCGAGATCATGTAGCCCGCACCGACGACCTGGGCCACATCATGGATGGTACCTCCGAGAAAGACCCCGGCCTGCTGGTCGGTGAGACTCAGCACACCAGCAATCAGCGGATAGAGCACCATTGCCGCCGTCGACAGCGTGGTAACCCCCACCACTGTCAGGATGGTATTGCGCTCGCTATTAGCACCACGCGGCATCACCGCCGAGAGTGCCAGGGCCGCCGAGGCACCGCAGATCGCCACCGCGCCCCCGGTCAGCAGCCCCATGTCACGGTGCAAGCCCATTACTCTGGCCAGCAGTACGCCCACCAGAATGGTCAGCACCACGCCGGCCACCACCGTGATGATCGGTCCCATGCCAAGCGAGGTGACCTGCTCCACGGTGATCCGCACGCCCAACAGGGCCACCCCGAAGCGGAGAATGGTGCGGGCGGCAAACTCAATACCAGCGACACAGCGCCCCTCCTCAGAGAGGAAGTGCAGCGCCATACCGAACAGCAAGGCATAGAGCAAGGTGGGGCCGCCGTAATGATCGGCGATGAAGGTCGTTGCCAGGGCAATGGTGATGCAGATCAGCACCCCCGGCATGACCTGGGGCAACCCTTCGACAGCCGCACGCGACAGGGTGATGGGACTTCGAATGGCTCGTTTACCGCGTTCGATGATCATGTTGTAAACTTCCTTCGAGCGATACTGGGTACGAGCGCATCCTTGGCGCCGCTCTGGCGCCATTTGAGCCCTCGCTTCAGTTGGAAAAACTGGCGTGATGACGGGGATCGACCTTCGCTCTTCTGAGAGAAAAATCTCCCGAAAGCTCCTACTCAGGCGGGGGCACGACCACGACCGGCACCTGGCTGCGCTTGAGAACACCGCGCGTCACCTTGCCGGCATAGGCGGCAGTGAACCCACGCGTGTTGGAGGCCATCACGATCAGGTCGCAGCTCAGCTTCGATGCTCGCTGGACAATGACCTTGGCAGGATAGCCTTCGATCACGTCTCGACTGGCCACACAGGATGCCAAGACGTCGCCGCCCTCCCCCAAGGCACTGAAGAAATTCTCCAGTTTGGCATCCAGCTGCTGTTGAGCATCATCCAGGCGTTTGCGAATCAGCCCCTGAAGAGTCTGCTTGTCGCGAATATTGACGCGCAGGGTGTTCATCACGTCATCGTCAAGCGACTTGACAGCGTGCAGGACATGCAGCTTGGCGCCGGTGGCCGATGCCAGTCTTACCGCCTGCTCCAGCACCACGTGGCTATCGCTGCGAAGCCCGACACAGCACAAAATGTTATCGATCGACTTCTCCATACCCTCTCCCGTGAACTCTGAAGTTGATCCCTAGACCCAGTTCAGTAGCCCATCACTCTAGGCAACCAGAGGGCGATCTCCGGAACATAGGCGATGATGAAAAGGGCAATGATCGAAGCGGCTGCAAACGGCAGCGCGCGGTAGGAGATCTCCTCGATGGAGGCCCCGCCGATCCCCGAGGCGACGAACAGGTTCTCGCCCAGCGGCGGCGTCTGAAAGCCGATCGCCAGAGCACAGACCATCACGATGCCTACGTGGACGGGGTCGGCCCCCAGCATGTACATGATGGGCAGCAGTACCGGGGTCAGGATCATGATGGCTGCCAGGGTTTCCATAAACATCCCGACAAACAGCAGGAACATGATGATCATGGCCCAGATGAGGTACATGTTCTGGGTAAAGTCCAGCATCGCCGAGGCAATATAGGCGGGCACACGCTGCTCGACCAGCAGGCGACCGAATACCGTGGCGGTAAACAGAATCAGCAGCACCCGACCGCTGATCCAGGTAGTGGTTTCCAGGGTTTTCATGGCCGGTTGTAACTTGAGCTCTTTATGGATAAAGATACCTACCACCAGAGTGTAAAAGATCGCGAAGATGGCCGACTCAGTAGGGGTGAAGATTCCCGAGTAGATGCCTCCAAGAATAATGATCGGCGCCAGGATGGACCAGATACCGCGACGCAGCGCCGTCTTGATCGAGGCCGTCGACCAATGATCTGTCAGCCCCCGATAGCCATGTTTTTTTGACAGGACATAATTCATGGTCAGCAGGCTGCCGGCAATCACCATTCCGGGGAAGATACCGGCGATAAAGAGCTTGGGGATCGACAGTGTCTGGAAACTGCCGTGCTCCGCAATCGCTTCCGGCGGTGGCATCATGCCCATGCCGGTAATACCGAAGATGACCATCGGAATCGATGGAGGGATCACCACCCCCAGCCCGCCTGAGGATGCGGTGATCGCCGAGGCGTAGCCTCTGTCGTAGTGACGCTGCACCATGGCGGGAATCATCAGCATGCCCACGGCGGCCGTGGTCGCCGGTCCCGACCCCGAGATGGCACCGAAGAACATGCAGGCAAAGACCGTCGCCGCCGCCAGCCCCCCGGTTGCCGGACCGGCAAATGCCTCGGCAATATCCACCAGCCGGCGCGATATCCCTGAGGCTTCCATCAGCGCGCCTGCCAGAATGAAAGCCGGAAGCGCCATCAGCGGAAAGGAGCCCACCGAGGTGAACGCAATCTGCACAAACGAGGCCGGATTCTGGCCAATGTAGAGAAACGCTGCCAGAGCCGACACACCGAGCGACGCCGTAATGGGAGCGCCAAGTATCAGCAGCAGAAAAAAGGTGCCGAATAGCACATAGATGAAGGTGGGATCCATGACATTATCTCCGCTTTCTCAGCTCTTGTCGTCAGCATTACTCTGGGTACGCTTCAGCTTTTCAATCTGCTCTTCCTCTGGGTCTATCACCTGCTTTTTCATGACATGCTTCACATACATATTCTGCAAAATACGCAATGACATGACCAAGAAGGCAATCGGAAGAATCATATAGAAATACTTCATCGGAACCCCCATTGTCTGGGACTTCCAGAAGACGTTCATGCGATTGAAAACAAAGTCATAACTCAGATAAACGAAGTATAGGTTGAACCCTACCCAGACCAGGTCGGTGAAGATATTACAAATCTTCTCCACGACTCTCGGAAAGAAGCGAAACTGGAAGGTGACGCGGTTATGAGCAGACATCTTGGCCGCATAGACCGCCCCCATGTAGGCAAACCACACAAAGGCATAAGTGGCCAGCTCATCCCCCCAGTCCAGAGAACCATCAAACACATTGCGCAGCACGATCTGGACAAACAGAAGCACCACGAAGAACACCAGGAGAAACTGGCAAAGATAGTTTTCCAGGTTGTCCAGCACTTTTAAAATAACCTGTTTCATTTGGCCGACACCTCACTGATGTTCCATCCACAAGATCCGAAGGCTGCCCCGACCTTGGTAATCGCTGAATAAATTGGCGAGCGGGATGAAGCACAAGGCGTACGGAGCACAGAAACCGGAGCCTATGGGGTATAGGTGAGGATTTCGCGCACCGCGCAACGCAGTGATTCGCCCGCGCAGTCATTTATGCAGTGTTTCCCTTGGTGTCGGCGCAGCACATTCAGGGGGAAAGTGAGATCAGTTAAAGGTCACGGCCCAGCGCCTGGAGTGCTGCTTCCAGCCGCTCCTCACCGCCAATGCTGTCATAGAAGCGCGGCCAGATGCTGGAAGCCCGGTCGATCCACTCCTGTTCGCCATTGGCCGGCTCGATGATCTGCATGCCGTGCTCTTCCACCAGTGTTTGCTTGATCGCTTCTTCCGAATCCAGCAGGTAATCATAGCTATAGGCAGTGGCTTCACGCCCCGCCTCCAGCACGAGCTCCTGCATATCCGGGCTCAGGCTCTGGAACTTGGACTCGCTCATGATCAGCGGCTCAAGCGAGAACACGTAGCAGATATCCGTGATGTAATCCTGAACCTCGTAGAATTTCATCGCGTTGATGGTGATATAGGGATTGTCCTGCCCATCGACGACCCCTTGCTGAAGGGCTGTGAAGGTCTCAGACCAGGCCATAGGCAGCGGGTTGACGCCCCACTCCTGATAGGAGGCAATCATGATCTCGTTACGCGGAACACGAATGGTCAGGCCGCGAAGGTCTTCCGGGCTGGCGACCGGCTTGCTGGAGTTGCTGAGAACCCGGCATCCCGAGTAGGCCCAGGAGAGGATACGAACACCGGCATCGCGAATGGTGTTTTCTGTCAGCTCTTCGCCGATTTCCCCCTGAGTCAGCACCTTGGCATCCTCATGCCCCGTAATGACATAGGGAAGTGTCAGGACCCCGACCGTCGGGGAGAAGGGAGTAATGTTATTGATTGCCAGCACCGAGAGATCCAGCATGTCCATGCTGGCGCTGCTGACCGTGTCCTGCTCGCTGCCTAGCTGGCCGTTGGGAAACAGGTCGACATTGACCTGACCGTCGGTCTTCTCATGAATCAGCTGGGCAAATTTTTCCCCCATGGCATACTGGGTGCCACCTTGTGCATCGCCTAGCGCCATGCGCCACGTCTCGGCAAAGGCACTCTGGCTCATCACTGCACTAACCGCTGCCACGGCCACAGGAAGCATCATCTTTTTCATGTCATTCTCCCGGCAAGATATTGTTGTTGAGTTTTCTTTACTCAGAAACAGGCACTCGGATTATCTTGTGGATCATGCGCTGCTCTGTGGCTCTCACTTTAGCCCCCCTGCCGATGGAGACTAGAGCCAGACACTATCCATCGATTGGTCCAGTTATGCAGCAAACCATCATCATGAAACCCTCATAGTTTTCTTTGCACTGCATCGAATGCAACTCACTGATTTATCGGTTATTGCGCTGGACACCGGACGGTTTTCTTGGCATGTTCGAAGGCATGTGGGTCAACCCTTGAGCAGCACTCCCCAGCCGTACCACATCGGCTTTACTGCCACGACCTGCCGGGGAGGCTCATCTACTCGAGTGAATCATGAGCCAGCTTCTATTCCACCTCGACTCCAGCCAGCCAACGAGCCTGCAGCAGCAGCTACGCGAGCAGATTGTTCACGCCATCCTGGACGGCCACCTCCCCCTCGACGAGGCCCTGCCCTCTAGCCGCAAGCTTTCCAAGGAGCTCCAGGTGGCACGCAATACGGTGATGCTGGCCTACGAGCAGCTGCTCGATGATGGCTACCTGATCGCCAAGAGTCGCAGTGGGTACTTCGTCAACCCGGAAATTCTCGAAGGCCGTGCCGAAAAACCTGTCCGACTCAACGACATCGATGCCGAGCAGATGCCCTGGGAGAAGCTGTTGACGGTTCGCCCCTCTCAACAGGAAACCATTCGCAAGCCCAGCGACTGGCACCGCTACGACTATCCGTTCCTCTACGGTCAGATCGATCCTACGCTCTTTCCCACTCAGCACTGGCGGGAGTGCAGCCGCGACTCCATGAGCGTGCCGGCGATCCGCAGCTGGTCGGTCGATCATCTCAGCGATGACGACCCGCTGCTGGTCGAACAGATTCACCAGCGGCTGCTGCCACGAAGGGGGGTGTGGGCCAAGCCCGAAGAGATTCTGGTCACGGTCGGCACTCAGCAGGCGCTATGGATCGCCGCCATGCTGCTGCTCAAGCCGGGCCGGCAGTTCGGCATGGAGAACCCCGGCTATGTGGACATGTACAACATCGCGCGGATCTTCACCGACGACATTCGCCTGCTGCCGGTCGACGAACAGGGCATGCGACCCGTCGAGGAGCTGACCCAGTGCCAGCTGGTCTACACCACTCCCAGCCACCAGAGCCCCACCACGGTGACCATGCCGCTCGAGCGCCGCCGGCAGCTGCTGGACATGGCTGAGATCGACAACTTCCTGATCATCGAGGACGACTACGACAGCGAGACCAACTACCTGAGCAACCCCACGCCGGCCCTCAAGAGCCTCGACCGGCACAGTCGGGTCATCTATGTCGGGAGCCTCTCCAAGACCTTGGCACCGGGGCTAAGACTCGGCTACATGGTGGCCCACCCGACGCTGATTCGCGAAGCCCGTGCGCTGCGGCGGCTGATGCTTCGCCACCCGCCAACCAATAACCAGCGCGCCCTGGCGCTGTTTCTCGAGCGCGGCTATCACGATGCGCTGATCCGACAGATTCATCAGACGTTCCAGGCGCGCTGGCAACGCATGAGCGACGCCCTCGAGCGACACCTGCCCGACTGCTATACCCCCTCCACCTACGGTGGCTCCTGTTTCTGGATCAGAGGCCCCAAAGGGCTGGACTGTCAGCGCCTCCAGGCGCTGGCTCGTGAAGAAGGCATCCTCCTGGAACGCGGCGATCTGCACTACTTCGATCGTCCTGCCGCGGAGTATCTGCGTCTGGGCTTCTCGGCCATTCCCGAGGAGCGCATCGAGCCAGGCATTGAACGCCTGGCTCGACTGATACCGCTGGCGATGACGCCAGGGGCCTAGCCCCACTCCCCCACCGGCTCGCCTAGAGCACCTCGTCCTTGAGGTAGTACCAGCGATAGAGAAATCGCTGCCCAAAGCGCCGGAAGGGGGCGAAGGCCTGGGATTCGACCATTTCCCGGATATTCGGGAACGGCAGCTTGGAGGTGAAGATCGGCAGGTCGAGTTGCTTGCCGTCACCGGCGATCCACTGGGCCAGGCGACGTCCGGCCTGGGCGGAATACATGACACCGTTGCCCCCGTACCCCAGCGCATAGAAGACGGTCTCCTTGAGGTCGGGCTGGTGTATGCGCGGCATCATGTCATGACTGACATCGACCCAACCCCACCAGGAGTAATCCAGTGCCACTCCTTTCAGCGCTGGGAACTTGCGGGTCATGTTGCTCACCAGCGCGTCTTTGTATTTCTGCTGCGGCGCATCGCGCCCGGTGATCGCACTGCGGCTGCCGATCTGCAGGCGGTTGTCCGGGAGCAGGCGGTAATAGTGTCGCAGTACGCGGGTGTCGGTGATTACCTGGTGGGTACGCAAGCTACAGACATCGATCTCACCGGGAGTGAGCGGCCGGGTAACGATCGAGTTCGACAGGATCGGCAGCAGGCGATTCTTGAGCTCAGGGTGGAGGCTCTGGGAGGTATACCCGCCGGTGGCGATACCTACCGCTCGTGCCTTGACCACACCTCCCGGGGTCTTCAGATAGTGGACACCATCACGGGTCTCCCAGCCCTGCACGGGGCTCGAGGGATATACCTTAGCGCCCAGCGCCCTCGCTTTCTTGAGATAGCCAAATGCCAGCTTGCCGGCGTGAATGCCGATACCTTCGGGTTCGTGCATGGCACCGGCCGCTTCCTGATCACCGATCCAGTCCCGCTTGACCGTCTCGGCATCGAGGATCTGGGCATCGTAGTCGAAGGTCTCCCGCAGCAGCTTGGCTTCCTTCTCCAAGGTCGGCATGACCTTGGCGCGGTGAGCCACGTAGAGATGACCGCCGTGCTGCGGCTCACAGTCGATGTCCTGGATCAGAGACTTGAAGGTCTCCATGCCCGCAAGACACTCGCGATGCAGCTTGAGCGCGGTATCCAGGCCGTAGCGCTCGATCCACTGGGAGCGCTTGAGCCGTCCCGAGGCACACTGAGCCTGGCCACCATTGCGGGTGCTGCACCCCCAGCTGGTGCGATTGGCCTCTAGCACCGCGGCGTGAATGCCGTACTCCTGGGCCAGGAAGATGGCCGCGGTCAGGCCGGTGAAGCCGGCGCCGATGATCACCACATCGACGTCCATGTCGGCGGTCACCGGGCCATCATCGGCAGGCGGCTCCCCCGCCGTGCCGATCCAGTAGGTGGGGGCGTAGTCGCGGCCCTGCCCCGGAGTCGCACTGCTGAGCGGATCGTAAGCCGGATCATAAGGCTGGGAGGGGGCGGTCGCGTGACACTGCTCGTCTCCCGCCCTGCTGGCGAATGTCTCCATGATCGACTCCTTGTTGTCGTTGGTGGACCGTGACGACGCGACGGACTTAGCGGTCGCCGCCAGCGACCGGCGGACGGTTCTTGCGGAAGGCGTTCTTGACGGCGATCTTGCCGTCGCGGAAGGTGAAGGCATCGATCATGCGCGCCTCGGAGCGCACCCCGTCGGTGGTCGTACCCTTGTAGGTGGTTTCTGAAAAACCCCGGTCGCCGATCACGAAGTGCTCGCCATCCACCCAGCAGGCATCGGGCGCCGTCTTCCAGGCGTTCTCCAGTCCTTGCCGCACCTCGGCCTGGCCGATGAAGCTCTTGCCGACCAGCTCGGGGCCGGCCACGGCATGAAACACGCAGTCGTCGGTCATCATCGCCATGACCGCATCGATATCGTGACGATTGAGGGCGTCGCTGAACGCCTTGAGAAATTCCACATCAGGCTGGCGCATTGGTGTCTCCCGCAAACTGGCTGATAATCGCAATGAACGCGGCTCTGACCGGCGGCTGCCATGAGCCAGAGCCTGAGGGCGAGACTACCGTTGCGCTTGACATCCGCTTAGCGCCAGTTACGGACAACCTGTTGGACCAGGATTTTTTCTCTAATTATTCAATGGGTTGGAGAAACACCTAGGGGTCCTTGCCTAAGCCGTTGGCGGGGCGCATAGGGAGCGGGATCGATCAAGGGAGCGCGCCCCAGCAGTCGGTCGACAAGCAGCCGTGCCGATGCCGGTGCCAGTACCAGGCCATTGCGGTAGTGGCCGGCATTGACGAACAGCCCTTGGATCTCCGACAGCTCACCAATGAAAGGAATACCGTCAGGCGCCGCCGGCCTTAGCCCTGCCCAGTGATGCTCTATGGCGCAGTCGGCCAGGGCCGGCAGCATGGCCAGTGCACTTTGGCGCAGCGACTCACGGGCATCCCCGGTGGGCGTCTTGTCGAAGTCCGCATCTTCCAAGGTCGAGCCGATCAACACCCGCCCGTCCCCTCGGGGGATCAGATAGCGGCCATCGGCCAGCACCACCCGCTCGAGAAGCTGCCTGCCTTCGGCCATCGGCGGGGTACGAAACAGCATCATCTGGCCCTTCACCGGGCGAACCGGCAGCGCCACGCCAAGACGGTCGAGGAGCACGCCGCTCCAGGCCCCGCCACACAGCACTACCTGGCCGGCCGCAAGTCGCCCTCGGGACGTCTCGACTCCGGTCACCCGCCCCTCCTCGACGCATAGCTTTTCAACCGCCAGTCCCTCTTCCAGGGTCACGCCCGGCAGCGCCATCAACCGGGCCCGAAGCGCCTGGCAAAGGCGTGGATTGCGAATGCTACCCAGGGTCGGCATCCACAGTCCCGACTCGATCCCCCCGGTCAGCCAGGGCTCCTTTTCGTAAATCAGATCCGCGCCGACCGCCTCGAGGGGCTTGCCGAGTCGGCGTGCCCAATCGAAGGCCCGGTCGCCATCCTCGACGCGCAGATAGAGCAGCCCTTTCTGGCGATACTCGGGATCGATGCCGGTCTCTTCGAGCAGCCGGGCGGCCAGCTGCGGATATTCCTGCTCGGCAAAGCGCGCCAGGCTGGAAACCGGCTCGCTGTAGCGCCAGGGATACAGTGGGGAGACGATGCCTCCCCCGGCCCAGGAGGCCTCTTCGCCGCACCGTCGGCGCTCCACCAGGGTGACGGAGCTGCCTGCCTCGGCCAGCTGCCAGGCGGTCATCATGCCGATGACACCGCCGCCAATGATCAAGACGTCTTGCATATCACGCTGCCCCTCTCATATCACACTCCCCTATCGGCCCGGGGTGACTGTGCTGACGCCACCGTATCAGCCCACCAAACAGGATCCCCGGTCCGGCAGCGAGACACACTGCCCGGCGACCGGGGATCATCCGATGGAACGTTATGCCAGCTCGAGCGCCATATTTCGAGCCGCTGGAGAGGCGGCTCGAGTCCGACACACGGTGTCACACGTAGTCCTGGTACTTCTCCAGCAGGCGCACCGGCTTCTTCAGCGCGTCGCGGCGGAACGGGTCGCCCAGCTCACGGGTACACATCACCTCGATCACACAGGTCTTGCCCTCGGTCATCTGCATCTCCACCGCCCGCTTCAGCGCCGGGCCCACGTCTTCGAGCTTATCCACGGTGATGCCCTCGGCCCCCATCGCCCGGCCGATCTCGGCAAAGCTCTGGTTGTCCAGCTCGCCCGCCACGAAGCGGCGGTTGTAGAACTCCACCTGGTTCTTCTTCTCCGCACCCCACTGGCGGTTGTGGAACACCACCGCGGTCACCGGGATGTTCTCGCGCACCGCCGTCATGGTCTCCATCAGGCTCATGCCCCAGGCGCCATCCCCCGCGTAGGCGATCGCCGGACGGTGCGGGGCCGCCGCCTTCGCACCGATGATGGTCGGCAGCGCATAGCCGCAGTTGCCGAAGCTCATCGGCGCGAAGAAGCTCCGCGGCTTCTCGAAGCGCAGGTAGCTGTGCGCCACGGCGTTGATGTTGCCAATGTCGGTGGAGACCATCACGTCCTCGGGCATCGCCTTCTCCAACTCGCGCAGCACCTGACGCGGATGCAGGTACTCGCCGCCGGAGAACGGCGTCTCGCCCTGGGCCTCCTCGATGGCATCCAGGCTGAACGGGTCCTTCTCGTGGGTCCACTCGTCCAGCTCGCGCTCCCAGGCGGCCTTCTCGCTGGCGATCTGCTCGGCACGCTGGCCCTTGGTGGCGTCACAGGCCAGTTCGCGGCCGGCCAGGCGCTCGCTGAGCGCTTCCGCGGTGGCCTTGGCGTCGCCGCAGATGCCTACTGCGATCTTCTTCACCAGCCCCAGCATCTTGTGGTCGGCGTCGATCTGGATGATCTTGGCGTCCTTCGGCCAGTAGTCCAGGCCGTGCTGCGGCAGGGTGCCGAAGGGGCCCAGCCTCGTGCCTAGCGCCACCACCACGTCGGCTTGCGAGATCAGCTTCATCCCCGCCTTGGAGCCCTGGTAGCCCAGCGGGCCGCACCAAAGCGGATGGCTGGCCGGGAAGGAGTCGTTGTGCTGGTAGCTGTTGACCACCGGCGCGCCCAGCCGCTCGGCCAGCGCTTGGCAGGCCTCCACCCCGTCGGCCATCACCACCCCGCCACCGGAGACAATCACCGGAAACTTGGCGCCCGCCAGCAGCTCGGCGGCCTCGTCGAGGGTCTTGGTGCCGCCGGGACCGCGGTCCAGCCGCGAGGGCGCGGGGATCTCGCACTCGATCTCGCCATAGAAGTAGTCGCGCGGGATATTCAGCTGGGTCGGGCCCATTTCGGACATCGCGCGATCGAAGCAGCGCCCGGTGTACTCGGCCATGCGGGCCGGATGGGTGACATGGCCCTGGTACTTGGTGAACTCCTGGAACATCGGCAGCTGGTGGCACTCCTGGAAGCCGCCGAGGCCGATACCGGTGGTGCCCGCCTCGGGGGTGACGATCACCACCGGGCTGTGGGCCCAGTAGGCGGCAGCGATGCCGGTCACGCAGTTGGAGATGCCCGGGCCGTTCTGGCCGATGACCACCCCGTGACGGCCGGAAACTCGCGCATAGCCGTCGGCCATGTGGGCGGCGCCCTGCTCGTGCACCACCGGCACCAGGCGAATGCCGGCCGGGGCGAAGATATCCATGGCGTCCATGAACGCCGAGCCCATGATGCCGAACATATCGGTCACGCCGTTGGCCACCAGGGTTTCGACGAAGGCCTCGGACGGGGTCATGGTCTGCTTGCCCTGCACGACCGGGCGGGTATCGGGGGTAGTGTCGGTGCTCATGGGAGTCCTCCGGGCGACATTGGCCATTCTGTGTTTTATATGAAACCTATGATTCCGATTATCGAAATCCACAATGACTCTAGGCTTGGAGCAGCCGGGCGTCAAGTCAAAATTCCATAAAACGATACGGTTTGATTCTTTTTATGAAACTAAATATGATCGCTAGACACCCTGGCAAGGCCCCTCCCCCGACAACGCGGCCGCGCCCCAGGGCCAGAGGCCCATGGTGGCAAGGAGACAGTGATGACAGATCCGATCAACACCCAGCCCGACGTCATGCGCTCGGCACGCGAGCTCTTCGGCATCGACAGCGACATGCAAGTGCCCACCTTCCGCGAGCGAAATGACTACGTACCGGACATCGACGAGGCCTACCGCTTCAATCCCGACGTGACCCTGGCGATTCTGGCCGGTTTCACATGCAATCGACGGGTCATGGTTCAGGGCCTGCATGGCACCGGCAAGTCGACCCACATCGAACAAATTGCCGCGCGTCTCAACTGGCCCTGCCTGAGGGTCAACCTGGACGGTCACATCAGCCGCCTGGATCTGGTGGGCAAGGATGCCATCGTGGTGCGCGACGGCGTGCAGGTCACCGAATTCCAGGAGGGCATCGTGCCCTGGTCGCTGCAGCGGCCGGTGGCGCTAATCTTCGATGAGTACGACGCCGGCCGGCCGGACGTGATGTTCGTCATCCAGCGCATCCTCGAGCGAGATGGCCACTTCACCCTGCTCGATCAGAACCGGGTGATTCACCCACACCCCAGCTTCCGGCTGTTCGCCACCGCCAACACCGTTGGGCTGGGCAATCTCACAGGGCTCTATCAGGGCACCCAGGTGCTCAACCACGCCCAGATCGACCGCTGGAACATCGTCGCCAAGCTCGACTATCTGCCCCGCGACGAGGAGGTGGCCATCGTGCTGGCTCGGGTGCCGTCCAAGGACGGCGACAAGGGGCGCAAGCTTATCGCTTCCATGGTGGCGGTCGCCAAACTCACCCGCCAGGGCTTCGCTGCCGGTGACCTGTCGACGCTGATGTCGCCGCGCACGGTGATCACCTGGGCAGAGAACTGCGAGATCTTCCGCAATCCGGCCCTGGCCTTCCGCCTCTCCTTTCTCAACAAATGCGACGAGGCCGAGCGCCCCATCATCGCCGAGTACTATCAGCGCTGCTTCGGCGAGGAGCTCGACGAGTCCTGGGTGCGGGAGGCGGATCCGTCATGAGCGCGAGCGCCCAGCAGCAGGCGCGCCGCCAGCAGCGCATCGAGGAGCTTTGCGCGGCCAGCCTGCGTGCAATGACCGGCAATGCCGGTCTGCACTACCGCGGAAGGCGCCTGTACCAAGGCGAAACGCGCCTGCCGCCCCAGGCACCGCACCTGCGCATCGACTCCGCCCAGGACGACTTCGCCGACTGCCGGGCCGCCGCCGACGGCATGGCCTTGCGGCTGCTGCATTCCGATGCGGCCCTCCACCGCCGGCACGCTCCTGAAGATCCCCTCGAGCGGCTGGTGTTCGAACTGCTCGAGCAGCTGCGGGTGGAAACCTTCGCGCCTATCGACATGCCGGGCATGATCACCAATCTCCGTCAGCGCTTCGAGCGCTGGTCCCGCGCTTTCCATCGATCCGGGGTGACCGAAGGCAGCATCGGCCTGCTGCTCTATACCGTGGCCCAGATGTGCTGGTCCCGGCTACATGCCCGGCCAGTGCTGGAGGAAACCGAGGACTATATCGAGGGCACCCGCGCCTCCCTGGTGGGCCAGCTGGGCACCGCGCTGGCCGGCCTACGCCGGCATCGCCGCGACCAAGGTGCCTACGCTGAGCATGCGCTGACCATCGCCCAACTCGTCGGTGAGCGGGTGCGCGCGGAACGGGCTGCGGCCGAAAGCGATGACGGGAACGCCGATCAGGAAGAAGAAGCCACCGGCACCTTCGCCCTGCTACTCGACTTCGATGAGGGTGACGGCGATGACAACGGCATCGTGGCGGCAACGTCCGGGCGCAGCAAGGTCTTCGAGGACGCCGCCCAGTCCTACCGTGTGTTCACGACTCGCTTCGATCGAGAGGTCGCCGCAGGCAGCCTGGTCCGCTCCGCCTTACGCCGCGAATACCGTGAACAGCTGGACCAGGCCACCAAGGAGCAGGCCATCAATCTGCCACGCCTGGCTCGCCGGCTCGGCAGCGTGCTGTGGGAGCCGCGCCCCAGCGGCTGGATGTTTGGCGAGGAAGAGGGCCGTATTGATGGTCGTCGGCTCGCGCAGCTGGTCAGCTCGCCTACCGAACGGCGACTGTTCTATCGCGAGCAGGTCACCCTGGGCACCGACTGTGCGGTCAGCCTCCTGATCGACTGCTCGGGCTCCATGAAGCACCATATCCTACCGGTGGCGATGATGGCCGAGAGCCTGCTGCGCGCGCTGGAGATGATCGGGGCGAGCACCGAGCTGCTCGGCTTTACCACCGGGGCCTGGAACGGCGGCCGCGCCTACCAGGCGTGGATGCGCGGTGGGCGCCCCCGAGGGCCAGGACGCCTCAACGAGGTCTGCCACATGGTGTTCAAGGACGCCGATCGCAGCTGGCGGCGCGCCCGCAACGACATCGCGGCCCTGCTCAAGCCCGACCTGTTCCGCGAGGGCATCGATGGCGAGGCGGTGGACTGGGCGTGCGAGCGCCTGCTGGCACGCCCCGAGAGCCGGCGCATCCTGATCGTGATCTCCGACGGCTGCCCCACCGACAGCGCCACCAACCTGGCCAACGACGCCTACTACCTGGACAACCACCTGAAGGAGGTGGTCGCCCGGCGCACTCGGGAGGGACAGGTGGAGGTCCTGGGGCTAGGCGTGGGCCTGGATCTCAGCCCCTTCTACCGTCGCTGCCTGGCCACCGACATGGCCCAGGCGCTGGACACCCACCTGTTCGACGAGGTCGTCGAGCTGATCGGCGGTCGCCACCGTCGTTGACGGCCGCTTGGTGAATCTCGAATAGGCGTCAACTCACAACGGAGACCTTAGATGGCCAAGACCCGCATGGTGCACCAGTTCGGCATGGGCACCTCAATCCGCAGCCGCAACTACACCGAAGCGGCCGCCCGGGCGATCCGTGACGCCCTCTGGCACAACTCGCTGAACGTGGCCGACGCCTTCGGCTTTCCCAAGTCGGCCATGCTGATCGACGTCGAAATCGGCGTTCAGCAGCCGGAGGCCGTGGACAGCGACGCCCTGCTCGGCATCTTCCCCTATGGCCAGCCCCGCATCTCGGTGGTCAAGGGTGGGCTCGACGTGGACAAGCCCGACGGCAGCGTCACCACCGTGATCGCCAACGCCGCCGTCATCGTTTCCTTCGACATGGAGCGCAGCCATGACTGAGCGACGCATCATCCTCGAGATGGGCACCGGCAACGACCTCTACGGCGAGGACTACACCAAGGCCGCCTGCCGCGCCGTGCAGGATGCACTGCACCACTCATCCATTGTGCTGTTCAAGTCACTAGGCATCGACCACCGGCAGATGCGTGTCGAGGTGACCGTTGGGGTGCAACAACCGGAACGGGTCGACACGAGTGTGGTGGCGGCCGAGCTGCCCCGCGGCCGAGCCGAGGTCAGCGTCGTCTACGGTGGGCTCAACGTCCATGACCCCGAAAACGCCACTACCCACGTGATCGCCACGGCGGCCATCGCCGCCATGCTGCCCATCGATGGGGACCGGTGGCAGCTCAGCGGCTAGGCGATGGGCCGGGCAGGCCTGCACGCCTCCGGCCTCGTCACCGACGGGCAGGCAGGCCATGCCAATACTCACTGGCCCCATTGTCGTGATAAAACTGGCCCCATATGTGCTGTCCCAGCCCTGTTACGCTGGAGGGGCAGTGGCTAGCCGCACGGCCTGGTCATGGCTAGCCGATATAACAACGACAATGACCCCAGAGGCATTCAGGTTATGCATCCCCTTATCCAGCGCTCTTCGCGTATCGGGGTCGGTGGCCTGGCGGCAGTGCTGCTAGGCGCAGGCTCCAGCGCCCAGGCGGCCGGCATCGACCAGGCGGCCGAGACCCTGATCGCTCCCGTGGCCTCGGCGGTCTCATCACTGATCTTCTTCGCCCTGCCGCTGTTCGGCGCCGAGCTGCCGCTGGTGGTGCTATGGCTGATCGCCGGCGCGATATTCAGCACGTTCTACTTCAACTTCATCAACCTGCGCGGCCTCACCCATGCCTTCAAGCTGGTGCGAGGTGACTATGCCCAGCCCGGGGCCCGCGGCGAGGTATCGCATTTCCAGGCGCTAGCCACCGCCGTCTCCGGCACCGTGGGCATTGGCAATATCGGCGGGGTCGCTATCGCTATTTCCCTGGGCGGGCCTGGGGTGCTGCTGTGGATGATACTGGCCGGCTTCCTGGGCATGTCCACCAAGTTCGTCGAGTGCTCCCTTGCCACCCACTATCGCCGCCAGAACGCCGATGGCAGCGTTTCCGGCGGCCCTATGTTCTACCTCGCCCGGGGCCTTGCCGAACGCGGCCTGCCCCGCCTCGGCAAGGCGCTGGGCAAGTTCTATGCGATCGGCATCGTGATTGGGTGTCTGGGCATCGGTAACATGTTCCAGTCCAACCAGGCCTTCATGCAGTTTGTCAATGTCACCGGCGGTGCCGAAACCAGCTGGTTTGCCGACAAGGGGTGGCTATTCGGCGTCGTGCTGGCGGCACTAATCGGGCTGGTAATCCTCGGCGGAATCAAGTCCATCGCCCGGGTCACCGAGAAGGTGGTGCCCGTCATGGCCCTTCTCTACTGCAGCATGGCACTGCTGATCCTGGCCATGAATGCCGATGCCATACCCTTCGCCATCCAGGCGATCTTCCACGGCGCCTTCACCGCCGAGGGCATCGCGGGTGGCACCCTAGGCGCCATGATCATCGGCTTTCAGCGGGCGGTGTTCTCCAACGAAGCCGGCATCGGGTCCTCGGCCATCGCTCATGCCGCGGCGCGCACCCGCGATCCGATGACGGAGGGTTATGTCTCACTGCTCGAGCCGCTCGTCGATACCATTATCATCTGCAGCCTCACCGGCCTGGTGATCGTTACCACCCTCTACTACGATCCGGCGCTCACCGAAACCGCCAGCGGCATCCAGATGACCTCCCAGGCCTTCGAACGAAACGTGGCCTGGTTCCCGCTGCCGCTATCGGTGGCCGCCCTGCTGTTCGCCTTCTCTACCGCCGTCTCATGGTCGTACTACGGCCTCAAGGGCTGGTGCTACCTGTTCGGCGAAGGCCAGTGGGGTCGCAATCTGTTCAAGCTTTTGTTCTGCACCTTCATCGTGATTGGGTCGATGATCCAGCTGCAGTCGATGCTCACGCTTTCCGACGCGCTGGTCTTCGTGATCTGCGTGCCCAATATCCTCGGCATCTATCTGCTGGCCCCGGTGGTCAAGCGCGAGCTCAAGCGCTATCGCCAGCGGCTGGCCAGCGGCGAAATCGTTGACTACCGGCGCACTGGGAGCGCCACCCCTGCGGCCTTGTCAGAGCGACCCCGGCCGTGAGCCGGCTTACCCCAGAACGCCGACGCAGCGCCTCCTACAAATGGTCAGGGGATGGGATCAGGCGAGCGCCGAGACGATCAGGCTGACGCCGATCATCACCAGCACCACAAAAGCGATGCGACGCATGGCCAGAGAGGAAAAGGGCAGCGGGAACCGGCGGCCCGTATAGGTGGCTATGGCAATGACTGGCATGGACCAGGCGGTCAGCCAAAGAATCTCGGCATTCATCTGTCCCTGCGAGGTGATAAACAGCGTACGCATGCCCGAAGTCACGGCAAACAGCAGGATCAGCAGATTGCGGATTCGCACCGGCTCGATGGGCTGACGGTAGCAGTGATAGATCAAGGGCGGACCGGCGATACCAAAGAGACCGCCCAGTAGCCCCGAAAGGCCACCGAACAAGGCAAAACTGCGTCGAGAGGAGAGCTGTTGCTGGCGACTAGGCTGAAACAGCAGGCTGGCACCGCCGTAGAGAATCACCAGGCCCAACAGCAGGCTGAGCAAGGTTGTGGCTCTGCCACTGAGATAGTCAAGCAGCAGCACCCCAAGCACAATCATGGGTACTATGCCCATGGCAGCAGCCCGAGCCGACGGCCAGTCAATGTGCTGCAGCCGCCCGGGTAGGGCCACCAGGGAATTCATCAACATCATCAGGCTGACCACCGCAGCAACCGACGCCACCGGGGCAATGCCGAGTCCGCTGGTTGCCCCCATGACGATCAAGCCCAGGCCGAAGCCGGTCACTGTCTGGAAGTAACCGGCCAGGGCAGCGATCAACAGGAACGCCAGCAGTGTCTCCACGGCCATGGATCAGGCACTCGCGATCTGGCGTGCGTTAGCTGCCTGGGCCTGTACCGTCGTCACAGCGATGACGTGATAGATATCTTCAACGCTACAGCCTCGCGACAGGTCGTTGGCCGGTTTCGCCAGCCCCTGGAGCAATGGCCCGATCGCCTCGGCCCCGCCGATTCGCTCGGCCAGCTTGTAGCCGATATTGCCGGCCTCGAGGTTGGGGAAGACCAGCACGTTGGCACGCCCCCTGACCTGCGACTCGGGTAGCTTGCGCTCTGAAATTTCGGCAACGATGGCGGCATCCAGCTGCACGTCCTCGTCGATGGCAAGCTCAGGACGCTCGGTCTTGACTCTCCGTGCCGCCTGCACCACCTTCTCCACGTTGCCGTGCTGGGCGCTGCCGCTGGTTGAGAACGACAGCATGGCGACCCTCGCCTCCTCGCCCAGCAGCGCCTCGGCGCTGTCCGCCGCCGCCATGGCAATTGCCGCCAGCTGATCGGCATCGGGGTCAATGACCAGCCCGCAGTCTGAGAAGATCATGCCGCCCTTGAGGTTGTGAAACGGCTTGCACAGCATCATCAAGAAGAAGCTGGAGACCAGCCGACTCCCCGGCGCCAGGCCAAGAACCTGGATAGCTGTCCGGACAACATCGGCGGTGGTGTTGACCGCGCCGGCCACGCTGCCATCGGCATACCCCTCACGCACCAGCAGGTTAGCGAAGCACAGCGGCTCTCGTACCGCGTCTTCGGCCTGCTCACGGGTCATCCCCTTGTGCCGGCGAAGCTCATACAGCGCCATGGCCAACGGCTCGCTGAGGGGTGAGTCGGCAGGATCGAGCAATTCAATACCGTTCAGGTCGAGCCCCTGGTCGGCTGCCATGGCCACCATGGCCTGACGCTTCCCCACTAGCAGGATGCGAGCAATACCTGCCCTGGCCGCCTTGACGGCCGCCTGGAGTACCCGCTCATCCTCCCCTTCACAGAGCACGATGTGCCTGGGGTCCCGACACGCCCGCTCCACTATCCGATTCAGTGCTTTCATATCGGCTACCTCGCTGGGTCGATGGATAACGCTGGAGAAAAAACCCCCGGCCAAGCCGGGGGAAGACCACTGCCACTCAACGGCTTAGCCGTTACGCTACGTTCTGGTGGATCACACGTAGTCCTGGTACTTCTCCAGCAGGCGCACCGGCTTCTTCAGCGCGTCGCGGCGGAACGGGTCGCCCAGCTCACGGGTACACATCACCTCGATCACACAGGTCTTGCCCTCGGTCATCTGCATCTCCACCGCCCGCTTCAGCGCCGGGCCCACGTCTTCGAGCTTATCCACGGTGATGCCCTCGGCCCCCATCGCCCGGCCGATCTCGGCAAAGCTCTGGTTGTCCAGCTCGCCCGCCACGAAGCGGCGGTTGTAGAACTCCACCTGGTTCTTCTTCTCCGCACCCCACTGGCGGTTGTGGAACACCACCGCGGTCACCGGGATGTTCTCGCGCACCGCCGTCATGGTCTCCATCAGGCTCATGCCCCAGGCGCCATCCCCCGCGTAGGCGATCGCCGGACGGTGCGGGGCCGCCGCCTTCGCACCGATGATGGTCGGCAGCGCATAGCCGCAGTTGCCGAAGCTCATCGGCGCAAAGAAGCTCCGCGGCTTCTCGAAGCGCAGGTAGCTGTGCGCCACGGCGTTGATGTTGCCGATGTCAGTGGAGACCATCACGTCCTCGGGCATCGCCTTCTCCAGCTCGCGCAGCACCTGACGCGGATGCAGGTACTCGCCGCCGGAGAACGGCGTCTCGCCCTGGGCCTCCTCGATGGCATCCAGGCTGAACGGGTCCTTCTCGTGGGTCCACTCGTCCAGCTCGCGCTCCCAGGCGGCCTTCTCGCTGGCGATCTGCTCGGCACGCTGGCCCTTGGTGGCGTCACAGGCCAGTTCGCGGCCGCCCAGGCGCTCGCTGAGCGCTTCCGCGGTGGCCTTGGCGTCGCCGCAGATGCCCACCGCGATCTTCTTCACCAGCCCCAGCATCTTGTGGTCGGCGTCGATCTGGATGATCTTGGCGTCCTTCGGCCAGTAGTCCAGGCCGTGCTGCGGCAGGGTGCCGAAGGGCCCCAGCCGGGTGCCCAGCGCCACCACCACATCGGCCTGGGCGATCAGCTTCATCCCCGCCTTGGAGCCCTGGTAGCCCAGCGGGCCGCACCACAGCGGATGGCTGGCCGGGAAGGAGTCGTTGTGCTGGTAGCTGTTGACCACCGGGGCGCCCAGCCGCTCGGCCAGCGCCTGGCAGGCCTCCACCCCGTCGGCCATCACCACCCCGCCACCGGAGACAATCACCGGAAACTTGGCGCCCGCCAGCAGCTCGGCGGCCTCGTCGAGGGTCTTGGTGCCGCCGGGACCGCGGTCCAGCCGCGAGGGCGCGGGGATCTCGCACTCGATCTCGCCGTAGAAGTAGTCGCGCGGGATATTCAGCTGGGTCGGGCCCATTTCGGACATCGCGCGATCGAAGCATCGCCCGGTGTACTCGGCCATACGGGCCGGATGGGTGACATGGCCCTGGTACTTGGTGAACTCCTGGAACATCGGCAGCTGGTGGCACTCCTGGAAACCGCCGAGGCCGATACCGGTGGTGCCCGCCTCGGGGGTGACGATCACCACCGGGCTGTGGGCCCAGTAGGCGGCAGCGATGCCGGTCACGCAGTTGGAGATGCCCGGGCCGTTCTGGCCGATGACCACCCCGTGACGGCCGGAAACTCGCGCATAGCCGTCGGCCATGTGGGCGGCGCCCTGCTCGTGCACCACCGGCACCAGGCGAATGCCGGCCGGGGCGAAGATATCCATGGCGTCCATGAACGCCGAGCCCATGATGCCGAACATATCGGTCACGCCGTTGGCCACCAGGGTTTCGACGAAGGCCTCGGACGGGGTCATGGTCTGCTTGCCCTGCACGACCGGGCGGGTATCGGGGGTAGTGTCGGTGCTCATGGGAGTCCTCCACGGCATGCGCCGTTTCAATATCATTTTTGTGGTACAAAAAGTTCCGATTAACGAAACTTGAATAGAATCTAGCCGTGACAGCAACCAACGTCAACGAAAATTTCAAAAAACGGGACAAATTGATTTTTTTTAAAGAACCCCTTACCTTGGCGCCAAAGGGAGACCACACCATGACCCGCCAAAAATCCGAGATTACCAAGCTCGACGGCGATACCCCGGCCCAGCGGCTTCTGGCGCTGCTAGAGGTAATTGCCGAGAAGGATCAGTTCTTTACCCTGCAGAGCCTGGTCGACGAGACCGGACTGCCCAAGCCCACCCTGCACCGCATGCTGCAGCAGCTCGAAGGCTCCGGCATGCTGCAGCGCGAGGCCGACAGCCGCCACTACAGCAGGGGCAACCGACTACGCCGGCTGGCCGAGAACCTGCTGCTCAACGACACCGTCCACGGCGCCCGCCATGCGGTGCTCAGCCAGCTGGTCGACGACATCGGCGAGAGCTGCAACATCACCGCCCTCTCGGGTGGCGAGGTGCTCTATCTCGACCGCGTCGAGACGTCTGAGGCGCTGCGTTTCTACCTGCACCCCGGCTCGAGAGTTCCAGTGCACTGCTCCGCGAGCGGCAAGCTGTTTCTGGCCCAGATGACCCCGGCCCAGCGGCGGCGGCTGCTCGGTGAAATCCCTCTCAAGCCGTTCACCCGCAATACCCTGACCGACCTCGCGGCGCTGGAGGACGAGATCGAAACAGTGCGCCAGAATGGCTACGCCTTCGATGACGAGGAGTTTCTGCCCGGGCTGATCTGCATCGCCGTGCTGGCGCCCAGCCCAAAAGGCAAGTCCAACCTGGGTATCGCCCTCCAGGCACCGATCATGCGAATGAACCGGGAGAAGGCCCTCGAGTGCCTTCCGGCCCTGCAGCGTGCCGCCAAAGCCATTGCCGCCATCGACCGCCAGGCCATGCCGCAGGATGACAGCCTGGCCGGGTCGGAGGCCTAAGCCGCATCCAACAACCGGCGGTCGATACTTGCGCAGCACTGGTACAGAAGTCGTTACAGCCGAACAGGCAAGCTGGCCGGTCAAGGACCAGCCAGTCACCTGCCAGGGCATCATCAACCTGCCGCGGAAGCCTCGTCACGACGCGCCGCGGTTCTTTGGCGCCAGCGCTTGAGATTACGAATGGTGATCAGAATCAGCGACACGACCGTCAGCGCCAGGAAGAAGATCGTGATCTCGTTGCGCAACAGGATCGAGTAGTCTCCGTTCGACATTTGCAGGGCGCGTCTCAGGTTATTCTCCAGCATCGGGCCCAGCACAAAGGCAATCAGGAAGGGGGCCGGCGGAATATTGGCCTTGAGCATCCCGAACCCCAGAATGCCGACCATGAACATCACCAGCACATCGAAGGGATTGCTGTTGACCGCATAGGCGCCGAATACGCAGAGCACCAGTACCACGGGGAAGAGCACGGTATTGGGGATATCGGCAATGCGGGCGAATACCCGGATACCTAACTTGCCCCACATCACCATGAACACCGAACTGAGCAGGATTCCGCAGAAGATGGCGTAGACGATGTCGATGTTGTCCTGGAACAGCAGCGGCCCCGGCGTCAGGCCGTGAATCATGAAGGCACCGAGAATCACGGCGGTGATGACATCACCTGGCACCCCAAGCGACAGCAGCGGGATCATGGTCGAGCCGCACACACCGTTGTTGCCGGCCTCCGAAGCCGCCACGCCTTCCAGCTCTCCCTTGCCGAAGTTGTCGCCGTTCTTGGAAGCCCGCTGCGCCGCACCGTAGGAGACAAACGCCGCCGGCGCGCCACCAATACCCGGAATAGCGCCCAGCACCACCCCGATGACGCTGCCGCGCATGATGCTACGCAGCGACCCTTTGAACTCTTGCCAGCTGACCCGCGCATTGGCTGCCTCGGCGATTCGCGTGGTAACTCGATAACGCTTGGTGAACTGATTGATGATCTCCGGCATGGCGAACAGGCCGATCAGGATGGGAATGAAATTGATCCCGGCGGTCAGTTCCACCTCACCAAAGGCGAAACGCGGTGTTCCGAAGATGATATCCAACCCTACGCTGGCCAGCAGCAGGCCCAAGGCCGCTGAGGCCAGCCCCTTCATCAAAGAGCTACCCGATACCCCGGCAATAATGGTCAGCGAAAAGCACATCAGGGCGAAGAACTCCGGCGGACCGAAGCGTAGCGCGAAGGCCGCGATGAACCCTGCCAGAAAGATAAGCGCCAGGTTGGAGATAAAGTCAGCGCAGGCAGAGGAGTAGAGGGCCATGTTGAGGGCCTTGCCCGCCTTGCCCTGGCGGGCCAGCGGATAGCCATCCATCACGGTACAGGCTCCGCCAGGGGTGCCCGGCGTCTTGATCAGAATTGCAGGAATCGAACCACCATAGACCGCGCCCTTGTAGACGCCCACCAGCAGCAGGATGCCAGTCACCGGCGGCAGAGAAAAGGTAAAGGGAAGCACCAAGGCAACGGCCATGGTACCAGTCAGGCCGGGGATAGCACCGAACACGATCCCCGCCAGCACACCGATCAATATCGCCAGTATATTACCCCAGCTCAGAAAGAGCTCGAGGCCTTGAGAAAAGTTGTCGATTATCATGAATACGTCCTTCTGCGCCCAGGCCAGGCAACAGTATTCTCAAATAGTGGTGAACCGTAGTGGTCCGCTCAGAAAAGTGCGCGGAACACCGTTCTGGCCAGCGGATCGGGAATGGGAATTCCCGCCACATAGACGAAAAATAGATAGAGGACCACCGGCAGCAGCAGCGCCACGGGTATCAGGATCTGCCAACGACGTTCGCCGTAGGCATAGCCCAGCAGCACGATCCCCAGGGTAGAGGCAACGACCATTCCCACCCGGGTCATTGCCCAGTAGTAGCCAGAAAGCAGAACGAAGCCGACAACCAGCCCAACTATGGCACTGGCCAAGGGGCGCGGTTCGTCACCTTCATCACCGCCATCTGGCGAGCCAAGGCCTTTCTCGAACCAGGCCATCGCGGTCAGTACCAGCCCTGACATCACCAGAATCGAGGTGGCAATCAGCGGCCAGAAGCGCGGCGAAAGCTGACCCTCTCGTAATCGGCTAGGCTGGGGTATACCTTCGGGAATCAAAAAGATAAGAAGCAGGAAAGCAAGGGCCAAAACGAACAGGCCGATACCGACTTCCTTGAGTCTCATGGTCATGGAAACACCCGCCCTTGATAGCAGGCTCGGATCGAGGAATAGCCGAGCAGAATGAACGTCACAGGGGGCTGCCCGGCAGCCCCCTCAAGACACCGGAACGCGATGCTCAGTTGGCGAGATCCAGACGCTCGACGATATCGCGTATGACGGCAACCTGATTGCCTACAAATTCCTTCGTCTCATCGGGAGACATGATGCTGGGAATTGCACCTAAACGAATCACAGCGGCGTTCCAGCTTTCGGAATCCCTCAACTGCGTCAAGGCCTCGGACCAGGCCTCGACGATGTCACCGTTGAGGTCGGGCGGGCCTACCAGCGCACTCCAACCGATGCCGGCTTCCATGCTGTCGTAGCCCAGCTCGGTGAAAGAGGGAACATCCGGAAGGTCGTCGACACGGCTCGGTGTCGTCACGCCTAGCGCCTTGACGGTTCCGGAGTTGATCTGGCCCAGTGCCGGGGAGAGGTTGACACAGGTGAAGTCCACATGACCGCCTACCACCGACGAGACCACTTCACCGTCACCTTCATAGGGGACGTGGTTGGCGGTCTCGGGATCGATGCCCTGACTGTCGAGCAGCAGGGAAACTACCAGATGATTGCCGGTGCCGAACCCCGAGGTCGAATAGCTGTACTCACCGGGATTGGCTGCGACTCCATCACGCCACTCGTCCAGACTGTCGTAGGGTGAGTCTTCGGGTACGATGCAGACGAAGGCATCGAGAGACAGCATGCCCAGATAGGTAAAGTCATCCCACTCATAGGGGGCATCGGGGTTCAAGGCCGGCCCGGTCGCATGGGACCCATAGCGGGCCAACAGCAGCGTCTCACCGTCCGGTGCAGCGTTACGAACGAAATTCGAACCCACTACGCCAGCTGCACCGGTACGGTTCACCACCAGCACATTGGCCCCGACGTAGTCGGGGATGGATGATGCCATAGTGCGGGCAGCCAGATCCGAGGATCCGCCTGGGCCGTAGGGGGCCACTACGGTAATCGGGCCATCTGGGTAGTCAGCCAATGCCGCGAAGGAGGTCATCGACATGGCAGATGCAATGGCGAGGGAGAGAGACTTCGAGGAGAGCTTCATTCTGATTCACCTGATTCTGTTGGCATTGTTGTCACTGTCGTCAACGAGACGAAGGCCATGCCATCAAGCCCCTTCATCCGCTGACTTAACCTGACGCTACTCGCCAGCTGAAAGGGGCAATAGAACCAGTCATGACCTGTGGGTAAGGCCAGTTGGCGACTATTGCCGACAGGCAGAAACTCTCCGCTCGGTCAAAATCTCACCGTTTCAGGGCCTCATCGTAGACGACACCCTTGCCGCCCAACGCCCCAGGCCCAATCTCTACCGCGCCGGGCGGGGCCTGCTGCGGCGGCAACGTAACCCGTTCTTTCCTGGGAGCCTTGACTAGCCTAGAGTGGAAGCATGTTTCGTCCATATGCAGGAGGCAGGCCCATGACGGCGCAAGACCGACCCAAGGCGGTAGCAGGACCCCAGCGACGCGCCCAGCTCTCGCTGTTCGCACGCAACTTTTTCAAGCACCCCAAGATGCTCGGCTCGATCATTCCCAGCTCCCCCTTCCTGGTCAGGCGCCTGCTGGATCAGATCGACTGGGAGAATGCCCGAGTGGTCGTGGAGTTCGGCCCCGGTGTCGGCACTATCACCCGAGAGCTGCTACGCCGCATGCCGCCGGATTCGACGCTGCTGGTGCTGGAGACCAACCAGGACTTCGTCGATTTTCTCGAGCAGTCGATTCCCGACCCGCGCCTGCAGGTGATCAACGGTTCGGCTGAGAACGTTCAGGCCGAACTGGAGCGCCTGGGCCTGCCGCCCGCCGACTATGTCCTGGCGGGCATTCCCTTCAGCACCATGCCGGCGGAGATTCGCGAGCGGATCCTGACGGGCACCGCCGGTGCCCTCTCGCCCAGTGGCTCCATGCTGATCTACCAGTTCTCCTCACGGGTGCTGACCGACCTGCGCCGGGTCTTCTCCGCCGTGGAGACCGACTTCGAGCTGCTCAACATCCTGCCCGCCCGGCTCTACTACTGCCGTCCCTGACGCGCCCCAGCGCCCCTGCCCGGTTTGACTCGGCCGCCGCGACCAGCATATCCCGCTGGCCCGCGGCGGCCGTTGCGCCTATCCTCAGTGGCTTGAATCCTTACACTGCAAGAAATAGGGAGAGAAAGATGTCCGGCCTGCTACCCGATGTCGACCCCGATGGGCTACTGGAATACTCGGTGGTCTACACCGACCGCTCGCTGAACCACATGTCCCAGCGCTTTCAGGGCGTGATGCGCGATATCTCCGCCACGCTCAAGCGGGTCTATCACGCCCATAGCGCGGTGATCGTGCCCGGCAGCGGCACCTTCGGGATGGAGGCCGTGGCCCGCCAGTTCGCCGCCGGCAAACGCTGCCTGGTGGTGCGCAACGGCCAGTTCAGCTACCGCTGGAGCCAGATCCTCGAGATGGGTGACATCCCGGCCTCGGTCTCGGTGCTCAAGGCTCGTCGCCTGGACCCGGCCGATCTGCAGTCCCCCTTCGCCCCGGCTCCCATCGAGGAGGTCGAGCAGGCCATCCGCGAGCAGCGCCCCGAGGTGGTCTTCGCCCCCCACGTGGAGACGTCGGCGGGTATCATCCTGCCCGAGGACTACCTCAAGCGTCTCGCCACCGCCGTCCACGCGGTGGGCGGGCTCTTCGTGCTCGACTGCATCGCCTCCGGCACCCTGTGGGTGGACATGCAGGCCACCGGCGTCGACATCCTGGTAAGCGCCCCTCAGAAAGGCTGGAGCGGCCTGCCCTGCTGCGGCATGGTGATGCTCTCCGAGCTGGCGCGTGAGCGCATCGAGGCCACCACCAGCAGCAGCTTCGCCTGCGACCTCAAGAAGTGGCTCGGCATCATGGAGACCTATGAGGCCGGCGGCCACGCCTACCACGCCACCATGCCCACCGACGGGTTGGCTCGGCTGCGCGATATCATGGCCGAGACCGATGCCTATGGCTTCGACAAGGTGCGCGAAGAGCAGCTGGCCCTGGGCGAGGGGGTGCGCGCCCTGCTGGCCGAATACGGCTATCGCAGCGTGGCCGCGCCCGGCTTCGAGGCACCGGGGGTGGTAGTGTGCTACACCGACGATCCCGGCATCGCCGGCAAGTTCGCCGCGGCCGGCGTACAGATCGCCGCCGGCGTGCCGCTGATGTGCGATGAAGGCGACGACTACCGGGCTTTCCGCATCGGCCTGTTCGGCCTCGACAAGCTGCACCATCGCCAGCGCAGCCTGGCCAATCTGGAAGCCGCCCTCGCACAGATCGGCTGAGGCCAGCCCAAAGCGCAGCGGGGCGGCCCTTGTGCCGCCCCGCTGCGCTCACGTAGCCGGCTGGCTCAGTAGCCGCCCACGCCCCGCGGCACCAGCCCGACATTATTCTCCACCGACTTCACCCCCGGGGTGTTCTCGACGGCTACCTGCACGGCCATCCGCTCGTCCTGATTCTCCACCAGGCCCCAGACCTGTACCGCGCCATCGGCAACGATGACGTTGATCCGATCGACCCAGACGCCGGTATTGTCGTCGATTTCCTTGAGGATGGCGTCGCGAATCTCACGATCGTCGGCGCTGACCGACGGCTCGGCGTTCGCTTCGCTAGCGGAGAAGCCGCGCAGCAGGTTGGCACGACTGACGATGCCCACCAGGCGACCGTCACGCACCACCGGGACCCGCTTGATATGGCGTTTCTCCAGCAGCTTGGCGATCTGGCGCAGCGAGGCGTCCTCGGCGATGGTCACCGGGTCGCGGGTCATGATCTCGTGGGCCTTGCGCGCATGGGTCTTGACGTATTCGCCCGCGTTGTTGCCTTCGAACAACTGCAGCCACCAGGAACGGCGCCGCTGGGTGCCGGTCTCGACCCGGCGCATCAGATCCCCTTCGCTGACGATCCCGACCACCTTCTGGTCATCGTCCACCACCGGCAGTGCGCTGATGTTATTATCGAGCAATAGGCGGGCAATCTCCTGGACGTCCGCCTCGGGGGACACGGTGATGACGTTGGGCGTCATGACATCGGCAGCTTGCATGGTGGCTTCTCCAGCGTTGGGTCGTCAGATCAAGGGATAATCTAGTTTGACTCTAGCCCGGGTCGGCGACTCTCTCAATCCGGGCCAAGGCATTCCAGCGTAGCAAGGTATCAACGATGGATCCTTGACATACAACAACATGGACGGCCTCAGGCGCTGAAATGGCGGTGAAGATAGGCCTTTATTGCCTCGGGACCATAGAGCCACTCGTCGCCTCCCGGGCGGGCGATGCGCAGGCAGGGCGCTTCCAGCCTGCCGCCCTGCTTCTCCAGGGTCTGGCGATGATCGTAATCGAGCTGGGCATCACGCACCTCGATGGTCAGCCCCAGGCGAATGATCTCGCGACGCACCTGAATGGATTCCGGGGAGCCGCGGAAGTGGTAGAGCGCAAGCCCTTCACACTCGCGGTCGACCCGGGCCTGCTCGTCGGGTGGGCGAGTCACCTGCGGCGAGGGACCGAGCCTTGTGGCCAGCCACTCCAGCGGTGCCAGCAACTTCTTGAGCGGTGAGCGCATCGCGTCTCTCCTCCTGGTCGTCGGCGCCTTCCTGATAGACCCGTTCGACATCGACGATCCGCGAACGGCTCATGACGATCTTCCACCGCTGCAGCGTCGGCTCGGCGCTGCCCCCCTCCTCGCGAATCACCAGGTTGAAGAGGTGGCGCTTTTCCACCGACTCCCGTGAGACCTGGCCATCCTTGAGCCGATAGACATGGTGCTTGCCCTTGTCCATCAGACGCGCCAACAGCGACAGGTCCAGCGACAGCGTCTCGCGGGTCTTCTCGTAGCCGCTGAGGAAGCGTGTCGGCGACATCCGCGAACTCGACCGATAGTGCAGCACCACTTCCTCACGCTGGGCGACGTTGCGCTTGCGCACCCGCTGGATCTCCTCGTCGAGCCGGGCGAAACGCTTATAGTCGAACCACTCCAGCTGGCGACCCACCAGGGCATTGCTGGTGGCGTCCAGGTACTGGCGTCGCCACTTGGGGCGCCCACGACGCAGCCAGCGCCACAGGGTGTTGCGCAGATCGTCCTTGAACACCTCGCGCATGGCGTAAAGCACCGCCATGGCCAGCACGAACAGCGCGGTGATATCGCCCAGGGTGTCACGGGCATGCAGCAATCCCAGCGACACGAAGATCATCACCACCGCCGTGGCCAGCCCCTTGACCGCCTTCTGCTCGCCGCTGCCGAGCTCCTGGCTCTGCTGCTTGAGGGTCACCGGGTACTCGATCAGGCGGCGCAGCAGCCGCATCTTGTTGGACATCCGCGTGGGGTCGCGGGTGACCCGGGCCGAATTGTACTCGGCTCGCTCGCGATGCTCGCTCTCGGCCTGACAGATCGCCAGCAGGCGGTTGCGAATGGCCCGATAGCCCTTGCCTCGGGGCAAATGCGCCACCAGTGCCAGCAGGCGTTGCTCGGTGAACCAGGAGAGGTAGTTGTCGATGTTGGCGTAGTACTTATGCAGGCTCTCCTCGCTAGGCCGGTGGCGCCGCAGGCGCCTGAGGATACTCTGGGCCAGCTCGCACAGCTCCTCAAGCTGCGCATTGAAGCGCTCGGCCTGCTCCGCCAGACGCGCCTGGTCGGCGCGGCGTGCCTCGGCTCGCCCCGACTCGGCCGCGGCCTGGGCTTCGGCCTTCTCGACGGCCTCCTCGGCGGTGTGCAGCAGCTCCTGGGTCGCCCGCTCCAGCGCCACCGCGTACTGGTAGGCGTAGAGGCTCAGGCTCAGGCGGTACTGCTCGGTGCTGAGCTTGCCGCGGCTGGCCAGGCGGCTGAGCACCAGCGGCAGGTGGTGCTTGTCGCTGTAGTAGGTCCGCTTGACATGAATGGCCCCGTGATAGAAAGCGTCTTCCGAGATCACATGGTCGTTGAGCCCCAGCTCGCCGGGCACGAACAGGAAGACATCCAGGCGGTGGGAGGTCTCCTCCTTGAGCACCCGGGAGATCCTGAGGTGGAAGCCATCGCGACGCTCGACGCGGATCACGTCGGCGACGCTCCATCGGGTGAGGCGCCACGCACGCTGGTGTCACCATGCGGGTCGGCCACCCCCGCCTCGCCCGTCTCGCGGCCCTTGGCATCGCGCTGCCGCGCCTGCTCGTCGCCCTCCAGGCTGTTGGCGCCACGTCCCTCCATGCTGATGCTCAGTCGCGGCATGTCCAGATCGATCTCCTGGGCCTCCATGCGCTGTTTGAGCAGCAGGTTGAAGGCGCGCGCCACGTCCCACTGCATCTCCGGGGCGGTGCGAAAGCGCATGCGCAGGATCGGGCAGCCATCCTCGAAGGCCTGGATACCCTGCATCTCCAGCGGCGACCAGATATGGTGGCGCATCATCGGATCCTGGCGCAGCTCCAGCGCCGTCTCCTGCATCAGGGTGATGGCATCATCGATCTTCATGGTATGGGGAATGCGCAGGCGCATCAGGGCGATACCGAACTGCCGCGACATGTTGTGGATGGACTCGATCCGGCTGAAGGTGATGATATGCACCACGGCGTCCAGGTCACGCAGCCGCACGGTGCGCAGCGTCAGTCCCTCGACGGTGCCGATGTGGCCGTTGATCTGCACGAAGTCGTCCACCGCCAGGGAGTCCTCGATGATGATGAAGATACCGGTGATCAGATCCTGCACCAGGGTCTGGGCGCCGAAGCCCAGCGCCAGGCCGATGACGCCGGCACCGGCCAGCAGCGGCGTGACGTTCACCCCCAGGTTGGCCAGGCCGACGATACCGGCGATCACCACGATGGTGGCGAAGATCACGTTGCGAATCATCGGCGTGATGGTCTGGGCCCGCGCCTTATTGACCCGCCGCCCGCGCGAGCGCCCCGACGAGATCAGCGCCCGCTGAATGGCGGTGTCGGCGAAGATCCATGCCAGCCAGGCCAGCAGCACGGTGAAGCCCAGCGCCAGCAGCGCCTGGCCGATGCGCGCGCCGGCCACCCCGGCCTGGCCGATCCCGAACAGCGAGCCGCCCCACACCTGCAGCGACAGCTCCGCGAAGACGATCCAGGTCAGCATATGCGAGAGCGCGTAGCCGAAGCGCTCCAGCCGACGGCGATAGTCGCTGAGTCGACGCCGCTTGCTGCGACGCTCGCCGTGGCGACGAATCAAGCCGGTGATCACCAGCGTCAGCACCAGCAGTGCGGCGGTCACGATCGAGCGGGCCAGCGCCGTTCCCACATCGCCCACGGTCACGAAGATCGCCAGCAGCGAGCCCCCCACCACCAGCAGCGCCGGCACATGCCAGAGCCCACCGATGATCCGCGCGAGATCGGGCCCGGAACCGCCTTCCCGGCGCACCCGCCAGGGGCGGTTACGAATCAGGTGCTTGATCGGTCGCTTGAACTTGAGGATAAAGCGCACGCTGAGCAGCGCCGCCAGCATATTGGCCAGCACCGAGCCCAGCGCCGCCAGATCGTCGCCGATCATCACCGAAAGCCGCTCGGAATTGAGCGCATCGCCGAGTGCGATCAGCGCCCCGATCACGAACAGCAGGCGCAACCCCTGCTGCTGCAGGATCTTGACCGCGCAGAAGCGGTGGCCACGGGTGAACACCGAGACCACGCACTCCACCACCACCGACAGCGCCCGACCGCACAGCGACACATAGGCGATCACCAGCGCCATGGCACGCCCCGGGCTGTGAGGGAGCAGCTGCGCCAGGCCCAGCACCAGCACGAAGGCCAGCGCCCAGGGCAGCATGCGCCGCAGGAAATGCAGCGCCAGCAGCCAGCCCCGCGGGTCCCGGGGCAGGTCCAGCGGCATCCGCCGGCGCAGAAACAGCAGCCGTCCCAGGGCGATCAGAATCACCAGCAGCCCCGCCCAGATGCCCAGCAGCACCGCGCTGTCGATGACCACGTGCATCAGCTGGGTGGTGCCGGTCTCCACCATCAGGTCGCTGAGATCCGACCAGCCCTGTTCGAGCTGCCGCTGCCAGTCATCGATGGGCGATTCCCCGGCCTCGGCCTGCTCCCCCAGGTCGCTGAGGGTCTCCGCCAGCGCCCCCAGCAGCCCCTGGCGGGGGGCGATACCGACCTCACCGGTGCTCTCGGCATGCACCCGCTGCAGGTCACGCAGACTCTCGAGCAGCGCGCCGCGCTGCTCGGCGTCCTCCAGGGTCTCGATCACCTCCTCCAGGGACTGCTGGAACGCCCTGGGATCGTGCTCCGGGCCTTCGGCTTCGGCGCCCAGGCCGGTGAGCGGCAGCGTCTGGGCGGCTGACGGAGCCGCGGCCATCAGCAGCACCGCCGCCATCACGCACAGCAGCCACATCCACAGGCCGGCTGGTCGCCGGTCCGGTGTCAGCGCCTGCAGGAAATCAGCTGGCATCGCCTCTCCATCCCTCCATTGATCGTCGCCTCTGGTCGCGGTGATTCTGCGGAGCGGCACGGCGTCTGCCGCCCTCTCACCATGCTGCCTGCCGAGCCGGGACAACGCTATGGTAGGCTGACAGGCGATCGCCGCTCGAATCGCACAGGATGCCCCCATGTCACCGCAATCACCACCCGAGACACTGAATTTCCAAGGAGAACCCCGCCGCGTGGGGGTGGAAATCGAGTTTGCCGGCCTCCCCCCCCAGGCCACCGCCGAGCTGGTGCGTGAGCTGTTCGGTGGGGGCATCGAACTGATCAGCCCCCACCGCCAGAAGGTGGTCGACACCCGCTGGGGCAGCTTCACCATCGAGCTCGATACCCAGTATGCCCACCCCGACAGCAAGGTGCTCGAGGAGGTGCCCCGCAAGGACACCGAGTGGGAGCGCCAGCGTCATCAGATGCGCCTGGATTTCCACAACAAGACCCGCGAGCTGATCGGCGACGTGGTCACCGGCCTGGTGCCCACCGAGATCGTCTGTCCACCGGTGCCCTGGGACGAGCTCGGCGAGCTCGACGCCCTGTTCGCCGCCCTGCACGCCCATGGCGCCAAGGGCACCGACGCCAGCCTGCTCTACGGCTTCGGCCTGCACCTCAACCCCGAGGTGGCAAGCCTGGAGATCCCGCATCTGCTCGACCAGCTGCGCGCCTATCTGCTGCTCGCCCAGTGGCTGCGCGAGGAGATCGACGTGGACATCACCCGCGAGGTGCTGCCCCATGCCAACCCCTTCCCCAAGGAGTACGCGCTCAAGGTGCTCGACCCGGACTACGCTCCCGACCTCGACCGCCTGATCGCCGACTACATCGACTATAACCCAACCCGCAATCGCGAGCTGGACCTCTATCCGCTGTTCGCCTATCTGCGCCCCGACTATCCCCACGAGCTGTTCACCGACAGGCTGGTCAAGGCGCGGCCGACCTACCACTACCGACTGCCCAACGCCCAGCTGTCGCAAGCCGACTGGGGGGCCACGCTGGAGTGGAACCGCTGGGTGGAAGTCGAACGCCTCGCCGCCGACCGTGACCAGCTCCACCAGCGCGCCCGCCGCTATGTGCGCTACCACACCCTATCGCCGCTGACCCGGCTGTTCCTGCGGGTGCGCGACTGGCTGCGGGAGGGGCGGGCCACCTCATGAGACGACCGCTGATTGGCATCACCACCTCCGACTACAAGAGCCGCATCGCCTGGTGGTTCGACTGGTTCGCCGTCTGGCGCCACGGCGGGCGACCGCTGCGCCTCTCGCCCTCGCGGCCGCTGCCGGAGCGGCTCGACGGCCTGATCATCGGTGGCGGCGACGACATCCAGGCACATCTCTACGGCGGCGAGGTGCAGCTCGATGTACGCGTCGACCCTCAGCGCGACGAGCTGGAGCTCGAGCTGATCGAACGCTTCATCCCCCAGGGCAAGCCGGTGCTCGGCATCTGCCGCGGCGCTCAGCTGCTCAACGTCTATCTGGGCGGCACTCTGGACCCCGACATCTACACCACCCACGAGGGCCTCAAGCGCCGGCGCACCGTGCTACCCCGCAAGACGGTGGACATCGTCGCCGACAGCCACCTGCATCACCTGCTCGGTGTCAGCTGGTGTCGCATCAACAGCTTGCATCACCAGGCGGTGCAGGAGACCGGCGAGGGCATCGAGATCGTCGCCCGCGACCGCGAGGGGCTGGTGCAGGGCATCGAATCCCGCGACCACGAGTTTTTGATCGGCGTGCAGTGGCACCCGGAGTGGCTGATCTTCAACCGCCCCCAGCAGCGGCTGATCCGTGGCCTGATCAAGGCCGCCCGTCGCCGGCTGACGAACTGAAGGCGGCCGCCCGAGGGCGGCCGCGCTGACGCTATGGCAATGCAGTCCCCGTCGCGGGGGCCAGGAGGAGAGACGAGGGTTCAGTCTTCCAGGGCCGCATCCAGGGTGATCTCGGCATTGAGCAGCCGCGACACCGGACAGCCTTCCTTCGCCTTGTTGGCCGCCTCTTCGAAGGCGGCCGCGTCGGCCCCCGGACTCTTGACCCGCGTGACCAGGTGAATGGCAGTGATGCTGAAGCCGTCGCCGTCAGGGGTCAGCGACACGCTCGCCTCGGTGCGGATACGCTCCGGCGTCAGCCCCGCCTCGCCCATGATCAGCGACAGCGCCATGGAGTAGCAGCCGGCGTGGGCCGCACCGATCAGCTCCTCGGGATTGGAGCCCGGTGCATCCTCGAAGCGCTTGGCAAAGCTGTAGGGAACGTCCTGGAGCGCGCCGCTCTGGGCGGAGACGCGACCCTGGCCATCCTTGATGCCGCCCTCCCAGACGGCGCTTGCAGTTTTCTTGATGCTCATGTCGACTCCTTGCCGTTAAGCTCGGCCATGATGAACACTGGCCACGATCCAACAGGTGGCGCAGCGCGCCACCTCCCTTCCACACCATAGATCATGACATTGCCTTCGTCAGCCGCCCTCTGAAAAATAATGGAAAGTTTTTCCAAAAATTCTCTCCGCATGCCCACACCGACGCCGCCTTCCCCGCCCCGGCCCGTAAGGAGCCGCTGGATATCGTGTGACGCCTCGGCGATTCAGCCACCGCGCCGCGAGGCCAGGCGATCGGCGAGGCGAGTGGGCTCCGGCAGCTTGGTGCGGCCGAGACACCCCACCACCCACTCCCGCGCCGTGGCAAGCGACACCCGATGGCCGGTCGAAACGAAGATCGGCTTCACGCCTACCCGCGAGCGCAGCACCGCGCCGATTACCTCGTCGTCGGCGCCATCGGTCAGCGCCGCCCAGTCGCCCTGGGCCGGCCCCGGCTCCGCGTGCCGCCCGCAGAGCCGCGACTTGGCCACTCCGATGGTGGGCAGGTCGAGCCACAGCCCCAAGTGCGAGGCCACCCCCAGCCGGCGCGGGTGGGCGATGCCCTGGCCGTCCACCATCACCAGCTGCGGCCGGGTCGCGAGCGTCTCGAAGGCGGCCAGCGCCGCCGGCACCTCGCGAAACGACAGCAGCCCCGGCACGTAGGGCATGCGGGTCGGCTCCCGGTGCACCGCCTCCTCCACCACCCGGAAGGCACCTCCCTCCTCCGGCGGCCAGGCCAGCACCACCACCGCCGCCCGGGTGACGGCACCGTCCTGCTCGAAGCCGATATCCACCCCGGCGACATGGCGCACCGGATCCAGGCGATCCTCACGCTCGACGCGGCCGGCCAGGCGGCGCTGCAGGGCGATGGCCTGGGTCGGCGTCAGGTGCCAGTCGTGAAGGGGTGCGCGAGACATGGGAACTCCTGAGGATTCTTCAACGTTGCACTCGGCTTGTCGCCAGCTCAGCACCGATGGGATGGCTCCAGGGCAATCGCACGACAAGCATACCTCTCGTCTAGGGGTGATTCCTCCTGTGGGAGGCCGCTTCAGCGGGCGAAGCAGCGCCCAGCGCTGCCAGAGAATGGACGCCTGACGGCGCCTTCGCGCGGCAAAGCCGCCCTCCCACCGGTCACCCCTGGCCAATCAGAAGCCGCTCGATGAGAAAACGTTGCATCATGCGATCACCCTAAGGATGGCTCCGGGGGCCTGAACAGCCGCTGCCGAGTCACGTAGACTATCGCCTTTGGATGCCAGCCAGGGAAGGGAACCACGCCGACGATGCTAACGCTGATCCACACCGCCGACTGGCACCTGGGCCAGGGCTTCCACGGCCAGGAGCGCCACGCCGAACACCGCGCCTTCCTCACCTGGCTGCTCGACACCCTGGCTGAACGCCGGGCCGACGCCCTGCTGGTGGCCGGCGACCTCTTCGACGTAGTGAACCCCTCGCTCGCCGCCCAGGCGCTACTCTACGACTTCATCGTCGAGGCCCATGCCCGGCTGCCCTGCCTCGATATCGTGCTGATCGCCGGCAACCACGACAGCGGCAACCGCGTGGAGCTGCCCGCCCCGCTGATGCGCCGCCTGCGCACCCACGCCCTGGGCCGGGTCGGCTGGCGCGACGACGGCACCCTGGACGCCGAGCGCCTGCTGGTGCCGCTCACCGACGAGGCGGGCGAGACCCGCGCCTGGTGTCTGGCGCTGCCCTTCCTGCGGCCCGCCGAGGTCACCGGCGCCGGCCTGGCCCGTGACCCCGCCGACGACACCGCCTCGCGCGACAGCCCCCGCAACGACTACGTGGCCGGCATCGGCCGGGTGCATCGCCAGCTGATCGAGGCGGCCCGCGACAAGCGCGAGCCCGGCCAGGCGCTGGTGGCCATGAGTCACGCCCACCTGCACGGCGCCGCCGTCTCCGAGGCCAGCGAACGCCCCATCGTGATCGGCGGCGAGGAGTCGATCTCCGCCGCCCTCTTCCCCGCCGAACTCGCCTACGTAGCGCTGGGCCACCTGCATCGCGCCCAGCGGGTGGGCGAGGCGCGCATCCGCTACAGCGGCAGCCCCCTGCCCCTGGACTTCAGCGAAGTGGACTACCCCCACCAGGTGGTGGAAGTGACCCTGGAGGGCGAAGCGCTGGTCGATGCCACGGCGATTCCCGTTCCCCGGCCGGTGGCCATGCACCGCCTGGGCCCCGCCCCGCTGGAGGAGGTGCTGGCCGAGCTGGCCGCGCTGGAGGACGACCCGGCGCTGCCCCGCGAGCACTGGCCCTGGCTGGAGGTTCGCGTGACGCTCGAGGCGCCGATCCCCGATCTTCGCGCCCGGATCGAGTCGGCGCTCGAGGGCCGCGCCCTGCGCCTGCTGCGCCTGGAGCGCCGGCTGCCCCGGGGCGAAGGCGACACGGTCCAGCCGCGGGTCGACCTGGAGACCCTGGGGCCCCGCCGGCTCTTCGAGCGCACCTGGCAGGCGCGCTGGGGCGAGCCGCCCGGCCCCGAGGTGCTCGCCGACTTCGAACGGCTGCGCCAGGATGTCCTGGAGGGCGACGACGCCGATGACCGCCCCGGGGAGGGCCGCCCATGAAGATTCTCGCCCTGCGCCTGGCCAACCTCGCCTCCCTGCCCGGGCCGCTGACCCTCGACTTCACCGAGGCTCCGCTGCGCGACGCCGGCCTGTTCGCCATCACCGGCCCCACCGGCGCCGGCAAGAGCACCCTGCTCGACGCCCTCTGCCTGGCGCTCTACGGTAGCACCCCGCGACTGCGCCAGGCCCCCAGCCGCGAGAGTCAGATCGACGACACCGCAGACTCCACCCTGACCACCAGCGATGCGCGCACCCTGCTGCGCCGCGGCACCGCCAGCGGCTATGCCGAGGTGGACTTCCTGGGCCGCGACGGCCGCCGCTACCGCGCCCGCTGGGCGGTGCGACGCGCCCGGGAGAAGGCCACCGGCCGTCTGCAGGCCGCCGAGCAGTCGCTCACCGACCTGGACGCCGACCGCCTGCTCACCGCCCAGAAGCGCGAGTTCGAACGCCTGCTGCCCGAGCGCCTGGGGCTGACCTTCGACCAGTTCACCCGCGCCGTGCTGCTGGCCCAGAGCGAGTTTGCCGCCTTCCTCCAGGCCGACGACAACGCCCGCAGCGACCTGCTGGAGCGTCTCACCGGCACCCAGGAATACTCGCAAATCTCCATGGCCGCCTACCGCCGCGCCTCCCAGGCGAAACGGGCCGTGGACGCCCTGCAGGCGCGCCTCGCCGATGACCTGCCCGCCGACCCCGAGACCCGGACCACGCTGGAAGGCGCCGCGGAGGCGACCGGGCAAGCGCTCACTCACCTGCTGCGCCAGGAAGAAGCGCTCAAGACCCAGCAGCGCTGGCACGAGGAGGACCGGCGCCTGGCCGAGACCTACCGCGAGGGCCTGGCCCGGCAGCAGGCGGCCGAACAAGGGTGGCAAGCCCTCGCTGGCCGCCGCACCGACCAGGCGTGGCGCCGGCTCATCGCGCCCCGGCGCCACGCCCTCGCCCGCCGGGCCGAACTGCCGGCGGAAATCGCCGCGCTGGAGAGGACCCACGCCGAGACCCAGCAGGCGCTGGCAGAGGCCGAGTCGGCACAGCGGGCGGCGCAACGCGACAAACAGACCGCCGAGCAGACCCTGACCGAGGCCGGCGACGCCCGCCAGCGGGCCGATCCGGCGCTGCGCGAGGCCCGTGAGCTGGCCCAGCGGCTGGCCACCCTGACGCATCGCCTCGCCGAGGCGACCGAACACCACCGCCAGCAGCAGGCCCAGGCCGCCAAACTCGCCGACCGCCATCGCGAGGCCCTCGATGCCCAGCGCGCCCGCCAAAAGAAGCACGACGCCTGGCGGGCCAGTCTCGAACAGCTAGTGGGCACTCACCCACGCCTGAATGACGCCCGCCAGGCCGCCCAGCGGGACCACGACCGGGCGGCCCAGCGCCACCTGGCGCTGAGCGAGCTGGCCAGCCGCCGGCACGAGCACGCCCGTGCTGCGACAGCACGGCAGCGGCTGGCCGACCAGGCGGCCGAGGATCGAAAGCGCCGCGAGCGGCTGCTGGGCGACGGCCAGACCGCCCGCCGGCGGCTGGACGATGCCCAGACGCGCCTCGACATCGTCACCGAGCAGGTGGAGCGAAGCCGCGCCGTGCGCAGCGAGAGCGTGGTGCGACTGCGCGAGGCCCTGCAGGAGGGCGAGCCCTGCCCGGTATGCGGCGGGCGCGACCACCCCTGGCGCCAGCGGCCGCCGGCGACCCCCGAGGCCGCCCAGCTCGCCGCCCAGGAGGCCGAAGAGGCGCGCCAGCTCGACGCCGCCCGCGAGGCCCGCGATGCGGCCCAGGCCCAGCGCGACACCCTGCTGGGCGAATACCGTGCCGTGGAGGCCGCCCTGGAGCAGCACCGGCGGGACCTGGAAGCGGCCGAGGCGCAGCGTGACGACGCCCGGACGGCGCTGGAAGCGCACCCGCTGTATGCCGAACTGGCCGCGGTGAGCGACACCGAGCGGGACGGCTGGCTGCACGCCCAGCGCGAGGCCAGCGACGCGCAGCGCCAGGACCAGCGGCGGACCCTGGACGCCCTGACCCAGGCCGAGGCCGAGCTGGCCCCGCTGGAGGAGGCGCTTCGCCAGGGTGAGTTGGCGCTCACCCGCCTGGACACCGAGAAGACGGCGGCCGAGAAGGCGTTCGCCGAGCGGGAGGCGCAGCTCCCGCCGCTGCGCGCGCAGCGCGAGGCGCTGGCCGGCGACCTCGCCGCCCGGCTCGGCGAGCACGCCTCGCCGGATGCCTGGCAGCACGCTCTCGAGGCCCGTCAGCAACGCGCCCACCAGGCCCGGGATAGCGCCCTGACGCGCCTGCACGAGACCCAGCGGGAAGCACAGCGCCTCGCCCAGCAGCAGGCGCATGACGCCAGGCAGCTCGACGCCCTGCGTCAGGAACGGCAAATGCTAGGCGAGGAGCTCGACGCCTGGCGCCGCGCCCACCCCGAGCTGGATGATGCCACCCTGGCGAGGCTGCTGGCCCAGTCCGACGACGAGGCCCAGGAGGAGGAGCGCCGTATCGAGACGGCCGAGCAAGAATGGCAGCACGCCGCCGCCACCCTGGCCGAACGTCGCCGGGCGCTGCTGGCACACCGCCGCGAGCAGGCACCGGATGCTTCGGAAGAGGCGCGGCTGGCCGAGGCGATGGATCGCGAGCTGACCGGGCGCCGCGCGGCCCTGGACGAGGAGCAGCAGCGCCTGGCACCGCAGCTGGAGGAGGCCCAGCGGGCGCGGGACACCGCCCTCTATGCGCTCAACGACGACGACCGGCGCCGCGAGCGGCAGCGGGAGGGGCAGGCCGAGCTGGAGGCGGCCCAGGCCGACTACCGCCGTTGGGGCCAGATCAGTGAGCTGATCGGCTCCGCCGACGGCAAGCTATTCCGGCGCATCGCCCAGGCCTACAACCTGGAGCAGCTTCTCGAGCACGCCAACGCCCACCTGGCCGGGCTCAGCCGCCGCTACCGCCTGGTGCGCGGCGGCAGCCCGCTGGGGCTGCTGGTGGTGGATACCGACATGGGCGATGAGCGGCGCTCGGTGCACTCGCTCTCCGGCGGCGAGACCTTCCTGGTCTCGCTGGCCCTGGCGCTGGGGCTCGCCTCCATGGCCTCGAGCGAACTGGTCATCGAGTCGCTGTTCATCGACGAAGGCTTCGGCAGCCTCGACCCCCAGTCGCTAGCCCTGGCCATGGAGGCCCTGGACGGCCTGCAGGCGCTGGGCCGCCGGGTGGGCGTGATCTCCCACGTGCAGGAGATGCACGAGCGCATTCCGGTGCAGATCCAGGTGGAGCCGCAGGGCAACGGCACCAGCCGGGCGACCCTGGCAAGCCTTTAAACGGATTCATCACAGCTGGCGTGAAATGGCTTGCCTGCACAACAGATTCAGGCGGATCGGTGAAGAACCAATTCCTTGGCAACTTCCTGAGCGCCGCTACCCATGCGCGCGTCCCATGGCCCCGAGCCGCGCCGGAAAGGTAAAATGCGGCCACCCCCCAAGCATTACGGAGCCCAGCGTTCATGCATACCCCCGTGCTCGCCGTCGCCCGCACGCCGCTGGTCGCCGTCTACGGCACCCTGAAACGCGGGCTACGCAACCACCACTGGCTGGAAGGCGCCGAGTTTCTGGGCAGCGACCGACTGACCGGGGCGACACTCTACGACCTGGGCCCGTATCCGGGCGCCAAACCCGAGCCCTCTCGCGGCATCGACGTGGAAGTCTTTCGGGTCGACGCCCGCCAGCTGGCCGACCTGGACCGACTAGAGGACTATCGGGTCCGCACGCCCGCAGCGGGGCTCTACGATCGCGCCATTTACCCAACCGCCTTCGGCCCCGCCTGGCTCTACCTCTACAATCGCCCCGTGGCCGGCTGCCCGGCGATCCGCCACGGCGGCTGGCTGCCACGCCAGTGTGGTATAACGCCTTGAAGAAGGCTCCGTTCAGCTGAGGCCAGGAGGATACATGGGCCGACTCTTATCCCTGATCGTGATCGCCGCCCTGGCCTACGGCGGTCTCTATGTCTACTACGGCATCACCCTGCAGCAGACCATCGCGGAGCAGCTCGAGGCCCGCGGCCTGGCCGCCCTCGAGGTGCAGAGCGTCGACTACGGCCTCCTCGCCCCGGCCAGCACGAACAGTCAGGTCTCGGCCACCGTCAGCTACCGCGGCGCCGAAGCCAGCCTGGACATTCGCGTCATCGGCCATCCGGTCTTTTCCGACGAGATCCGCCTGGAGCTGGACGGCCTGCAGGCCCTGCGGCTGCGGATCGGCGCGGGGCAGTGAAGAGAGGGCAACGCGCGCCTCTCCAGCGCCTATAGATGGATGCGCTCTCGGAAACCGCCCCAGAGCAGCCGTTTGGGATCGAAGGGCAGCCTTGCACGGTCCAGCATATCGGCCAGCCGTGGGTCATCCATCACCTGTGCCAGGATGCGGTCGCGCTCCTGTCGAGACGCATAGCGGACCCAGGCGAAGATCACTGTCTCGCCCGGCTCGAGCGTGACGCTCTGCTCAAAAGAGGTACCCTCTTCTGTCGACCTGAGGTCATCGGCCACGCACTCGACGTACTCCAGGGCACCGTACTCCTTCCATACCTCGCCGGCATGGCGGGTGAAACGCAGGTAGTCATCCAGCCGCTCGAGCGGCACCGGAATCACGAAGCCATCGACATAGCTCATGGAGGTCTCTCCCTAAGATCAACGCGTGGACCTTGTCACAGTTTGGACCGAGGGCTCCGGGAATGCGTTCTGCCCGGCGCATCGTGATAGGCTTCTCTCAATTCGTCGTGGGCATCATCAAGAGGAGCGCGATATGACCACCGCTACCGACATGCTCGAGTCTCTGGTGGGCTTTCCCACCGTCTCGCGCGACTCCAACCTCGACCTGATCGCCTTCGTCGAGGCCTACCTCGACCGGCACCAGGTACCGCATTGGCGCATTGAGAGCGACGACGGCAAGAAGGCCAACCTGCTGGCGCGTATCGGTCCGGACCTGGCCGGCGGGGTAGTGCTTTCCGGCCACACCGACGTGGTACCGGTGGACGGCCAGCCCTGGTCCACCACCCCCTTCCGGCTGGTCGACAAGGGCGACGGACGACTCTATGGGCGCGGCACCTGCGACATGAAGGGCTTCATCGCCTGCGCCCTGGCCGAGCTGCCGCGCTGGGTCGAGCTCGACCTGAAGACCCCGATCTGGCTGGCGCTCTCCTACGACGAGGAGGTGGGCTGCATCGGTGCGCCGCGCATGATCGAGACGCTGATGGCCGAGCATCCACTGCCCGCGGCGGTCATCGTCGGCGAACCGACCCTGATGCACCCGGTGGTGGCCCACAAGGGCGCCACCAACCTGCGCACCACCGTGACCGGGCGCGCCAGCCACTCCAGCCAGGTCAACCAGGGGGTATCGGCTATCCACGTGGCGGCGAAGTTGGTCACCTATATCGAAGCGGTGATGGCCGAGCTCCGTGCCGAGGGGCGGGTCGACGAGGCCTTCAACGTGGCGCACTCGAGCCTGCACGTGGGCAAGATCGCCGGCGGCACGGCGATCAACATCATGGCTCGGGAGTGCACCTTCGAGTGGGAGATCCGTCACCTGCCCAGCGACCGCTTCGAGGCGCTGGTCGGACGCGTCGAGGCATATGCCCGTGAGCTGGAGGCCGAGATGCGCCAGCGCGCGCCGGAGGCCGCCATCGTCACCGAGGCGCTTAACGAAACGGTGCCGGCACTGGCCGACGACAACAACGCCGAGGTACTCGCCCTGTGCCGCGACCTGCTCGGCGAGCGCCCCTCGGGCGCGGTGGCCTATGCCACCGAGGCCGGGCAGTTTCAGCGCCAGGGGCTGCCCACGGTCATCTGCGGGCCGGGCAGCATCGCCCAGGCCCATCAGCCCGACGAGTACATCGAGATCGAACAGCTCAAGGCCGGCGAACGCTTCATGGCGGCCCTGGGCGAGCGGCTGAGCCGCGACTGAACGCTGTCAAGGAGAGACCCATGCCCCGACTGTTGATCGTCAAGACCGGCGACGCCTTCCCCGAAGTCGTGGAGGCCCACGGCGACTTCGAGGCGCTGTTCCAGCGGGCGCTGGCCAGCGCCGGGTTCGAGGCCAGGGTGTTCGATGCCCGCAGCGAGCCCCTCCCCGCCCTCGATGAGATCGACGGCCTCTATATCACCGGCTCTCACAGCATGGTCAGCGACGCCGAGCCCTGGAGCGAGGCCCTCAAGCCCTGGCTGGTCGAGGCCCGGGAGCGCAACCTGCCGATGCTCGGGGTCTGCTACGGCCACCAGCTGATGGCCGCGGCCTACGGCGGGGCGAGCGGCTATCACCCGGCGGGACGCGAGTCCGGCACCCATGCCGTAACGCTCACCGAGGCCGGCCGCGAGGACGCTCTACTCGGTCAGCTGCCCGAGCGTTTCCCGGCCCAGTTGACCCACGCCCAGTCGGTGCTCCAGGCGCCTCCCGAAGCGGTGGTGCTGGCGAGCAACGGCCACGATGCCTACCAGGCGCTGCGCTACGGCCCCCGCCAGTGGAGCGTGCAGTTCCACCCGGAATTCACCCCGGCGGTGATGCGCGCCTACCTGACCCGTCAGGTCGAGTCGCTGCGCGACCAGGGCCAGGACCCCGAGGCGCTGCTCGCCGGGGTCGCCGCCACGCCCGAGGCCGGCTCACTGCTGGGTGGCTTCGCCAGGGCGGTGGCCGCCCAGCTTCGCTATCACAACTGACCCGCGGGACGACACCAGAGTGCTTCATCGTCCACGATGGGCCCACCCAGTGAAATAGGGGTACGTCACCAATTTCCTGGACATATCCGGGCGCCTGCGGCGCCTTCGTCGAAGCGTCGAACCGCCGGCAAAGCCAGCCTCCCACAGTTTTTTGGTTCTTCACACTTTAGCGTGAACATATTTAGCAGGTTTTATGGATAGGGGTCGGGAAGGGCTGTGCCCTCCCCGCCCTCCGAACCGTGCGTGCGGTTCTCCCGCACACGGCTCTCCAGTCGATGGTTTTCCTCATCGGGATTGGCTCGCGTACCGCCAGGCTCCGGCTAGGGTGAAGAGCCCTGCGGTCGCGAAGAACGTATTCGACCAGCGCCATGTGTCCGACCGGGTGTTACCACGCCCCGGGCGCTTCTCCTGCTTGCGCAGCATGGCCCGAAGACGTCGACGAATGAAGCCATCCAGAGGCCGGAACGTCGTCCGATAGGCATGCTGGAAGTAGCCGAACCAGCCTCTCAGCATGGGGTTCAGCGAGGCAATGACGTGCCGCAAGCTCTTGCCTTCCGTCCGCCGCGTCTTGCTTCTCACCTTGTCCTTGAACGCCTTGAGGCTCTTCTTACGCACCCAGCGCCTGCCCGCCTCGAAGCGGTAGCCTAGGAAGTCGAAACCCTGTCCCTTCTGCCGGCAATCGCCGACGTGGGTCTTGTCAGGGTGCAGGGTCAGGCCATTCGCCGCCACCCATTCCTGTACGTGGGCCAGGGCTTGTCGGGCCTCCTGCTCACTGTGGCAGAGAATGACGAAGTCATCGGCATACCGCACCATACGGTAGCCGTGCTGTGTCACTTCCTGGTCCAGCGGATGCAGGTAGACGTTCGCCAACAAGGGGCTGATGATCGCTCCTTGTGGCGTCCCTGACGTGGGGGTCCATCGGCTCATGTCGCTGACAATATCCTGGCTCAACCAGCTTCGTAGCAAGGCCAGCAGTCGACCGTCGCTGATCCGTCCCTCGACGCGGGCCATCAGGCGGTCGTGCGGGATGCTATCGAAATAGCCTTGCAGATCCGCATCCACCACCCAGGTCATGCCCGCCTTGAGCGCCTCATCAACGTCTCGTAAGGCATCCTTGCAGCCTCTGCCCGGCCGGAAGCCGTAGCTCATCGGCAGGAACTCATGCTCGAAGATCGGTTCGATCACGCGCTTGACCGCTGCCTGGACAATACGGTCCTTGACGGTCGGAATGCCCAGCGGGCGCATCTTGCCGTTGCCCTTGGGGATCTCGACGCGTCGCACCGCTTGCGGGCGGTAACGCCCCGCTGCCAGGTCGGCCTGGAGCTCCTCAAGATAGCGTTCGGCCTGCGACGCAAAGCGGGACACGCTTTGCCGATCGACACCCGCCGCTCCCTGGTTGCGGTAGACCTGCAGCCAGGCACTGACCAGGGTCGACGAGCGGTATACCTTGTCGATCAGACTGAACCACTTACGTCCTTTGACGCCGTTATCCAGCGCCGCCAACATGCGGTCCGTCCAGATCGAGCGGTCAATCCCTGCCATCGTGGCGGGTGTTGACGCATCTTGTTTAGCCCCATCGTGGGGCACTGTCGATGCTGTGCTGTCGCGTTCGCTCATCTCTGGTCGTCTCTCGCATCCATCTTCCTGCCTCCCTTCCCTCGACGCAGGTTCTGTTCTCTGCGCCTCCTGTGCGGCGCCTTGGCGGTAGGCAGAGTCCGCGCTCCAGCATCTCTCGATCCCGGCTTTCGCCGGGATGAGCCGTGGCCAGGGCGTGATCCGCACGCCGGTACTATGAAGGCTCTGACTCCTGGCCGCCGTCACCTCGGCCGCCAGGTCTCCCCGATTATCTCGTACACCCTTCCTGACGTTCCGCCTCCAACCACCTGGCAGGTCCCGTCGTCGCTTTGTCCGCCATGCCAGCGCGACGGGTGAGTTTCAGGCTTCGCTATCTCCCAGCGAGCTCGCCACCTGACCCGGCCGAATCGAGTTCGTCATCCTACGGACCGCCAGTTCGCCTCCGGTTGCTCCCCACCCCGCCTCGCGACGACGCAGTTACCTTTGGCTACGGGGCCATGGCTTACCCCGATGCGGACTCTCACCGCACTGTGTGCACGCCTTCTCGGGCGCACTGGGAGGCCGGCTCTGCCGGGCGAAGGCGCCGAAGGCGCCCCAATGGGTAGCGCTGCGCGCTACTTCGCGAGCTGAAGCTCCCTCCCACAGCGCCTGTTCACGCCAGTCTGCGGAGAACCAGTTTTTCCTTCACCCGGCGGAGCCGGAAAGGTCTGCCTCAGCCAAAAGCCCCGACGCCGTCAGACGGCGTCGGGGCTTTGGCGTGGCGAGCCGGGCGCTGAGCCCGGCGTCACTCAGGCGCTGGTGCGGCGGCGAATCGGCGCATCGCCATCTTCGCGGCGGCGGCGCGGGGCACGCTCGGGAGCGCCGCGATCCTCGCTGATCTCCAGCGGACGGCCGGCGACCCGGGCGCGGGCCATCTTGGCCAGGATGCTCGCCGGCAGGGAGCTCGGCAGCTCGACCACCGAGAAGGCGTTGCGGATATCGATGCGGCCGATGCGCGCGCCTTCGATCCCGCCCTCGTTGGCCAGTGCGCCGACCAGCTGGCCGGGCTTGACGCCGTCCTTGTGGCCCACGGCCACGCGATAGCGGGTCATGCCCTCGCTGGGACCGCGGTCGCGACGCGGCGGCTTGCCGTCGCGAGAGGCGCGATCATTGCGCTCCTTGCGCGGCGCCTGCAGGCGGCCGATGGGCGCTTCGTCGGCACGCGCCAGGCGAGCAAAGGCACAGGCCAGCTCGATGGGGTCGTAGCCCTCTTCGACCAGGCGCTCGACCAGGGCACGCTGCTCTTCGGCGCCGGCGGTCAGGGCGGCGATGACGCGCTGGTGGAAGACCTCGTCGCGATGGGCGCGAATGGCCGCCTCGTCGGGCACCGGCATTTCGCTCATTTTCTGACCGGTGGCCTGTTCGATCCAGCCCACCTTGCGCCCTTCACGGAAGCCGACGAAGGTGATCGAGATGCCGGTGCGCCCGGCCCGACCGGTACGGCCGATACGGTGGGTATAGGCCTCGCTGTCCTGGGGCAGGTCGTAGTTGAAGACATGGGTGATGCGCGGCACGTCGAGACCACGAGCAGCCACGTCGGTGGCGATCAGGACGTCGACCTTGCCGCGTTTGAGGCGTGTGATGGTGCGCTCGCGCAGGCTCTGGTCCAGGTCACCGGAGAGGCTCGCCACGTTCACGCCGCGGGCGGAGAGCTGTTCCATCAGGGTGGTGCAGGCGGCCCGGGTGCGCACGAAGACGATGGCGGCATCCACCGGCTCCACTTCCAGGATGCGCGACAGCGCTTCCAGCTTGGCGCCGCCATCGACGCGCACCAGGCGCTGCTCGATGTTCTCGCCGGTGGTGGTGCGCGACTCGATGGCCACCTTCACCGGATCCACCAGGTAGCGGTTGACGATGCGCTCGATCTCGGTCGGCAGGGTGGCGGAGAAGAACACCCGCTGGGCTTCCTTGGGGGTATCGGCGACCACGCGCTTGACGTCGTCGATGAAGCCCATGCGCAGCATCTCGTCGGCTTCGTCCAGCACCAGCGAGGTGAGGCCGTCGAGCTTGAGGCTGCCGCGATCCAGGTGATCGATGACCCGGCCCGGGGTGCCCACCACCACCTGGGCGCCGCGCCTGAGCGCGCTCAGCTGCTCGCGATACTCCTGGCCGCCGCACAGAGTGGCGACTTCCAGGCCCTGGAGGTTCTGGCCGTACTTGCTGAAGGAGACGGCCACCTGCTGGGCCAGCTCACGGGTCGGCGCCAGCACCAGCACCTGGGGCTCGCGGCGGGTCAGTTCGAGACGCGACAGGATCGGCAGCGCAAAGGCAGCGGTCTTGCCGGTGCCGGTCTGGGCCTGGCCCAGCATGTCACGGCCTTCCAGCAGGGCCGGAATGGTCTCGATCTGGATCGGCGAGGGGGTCTCGTAGCCCAGGGTCTCGACGGCAGAGAGAACGGCAGGCAGCAGAGCAAGATCGCCGAAGCTCGGCGAGGCGACAGGAGTCGAGGTCATCAATCACACCTTGGTAGGCCGGCAGTGGCCGGCAAATCACATTGAGGCATCCCCGACGCAATCAACAACGGTCGGGCGCGCTGCGCCTATTGCTGGCCAATGGGCCGAGGGCAGAGCGAATCACGGTATCGGGGACGCCGGTCGCACCTGGCATCCGGTTCGCGCCCTGGGGGTCAGCGAACCGCTGTGGCGACCTTTCTGCGCCGATGCCACCCGTCTGGCGGCATCTGGTGGCGCTCCATCTTCACATCTCGGACGCTGGCGGTAGATGACCGCCGGTCTCGGTGATTCGACACAGGCGCTCGGCGCCAGCGAATCGTCATGATGGGAGGGTCAGCACATGCGAGGAGCGCGCATGCTACCATCGCCCCTAGTCGCTGGCCAGCCTTTTCGGCACGCCCTTGCCTTTCCCTTCCCGCCAGGAGTATCCCCATGCCGAGTCTTTGGGTCGACGCCGACGCCTGCCCCAAGGTGGCCCGCGAGATCATCGTGCGGGCCGCCGAGCGCACCGCCACCCCCGCCTGGTTCGTGGCGAACCACAGCATTCCCCTGCCGCCGTCGAAGTGGGTGAAGTCGCTTGCGGTGAGCCACGGCTTCGACGCCGCCGACGACGAGATCGTCGACCGCATTCAGGCCGGCGACCTGCTGATCACCTCGGACCTGCCGCTGGCCATGGCGGCCATCGAGCGCGACGCGAAGGTGATGACCACCCGCGGCGAGGCGCTGGATGCCAACAACATCCGCGCCCGGGTGCAAATGCGGGATTTCATGGAGACGATGCGCGCCAGCGGCGAGCATACCGGCGGGCCGAAGGGCTACTCCGACGGCGACCGCCGCGAGTTCGCCAATGCGCTGGATCGGTGGCTGGCGAAGAACAGGCAATAACTGTCGGGCGCCTGACGGCGCCTTCGTCCAAGCGTCGAACCGCCGGCAGAGCCGGCCTCCCACATTCGGTCACCCAACCGTTGGGAGGAGCGTTGTGGGAGGGAGCTTCAGCTCGCGAAGCAGCGCGCAGCGCTGCCAAGGCAGCGGCGTCTTGGGCGCCTAGCGGCGCCGTTCGCCCGGCAAAGCCGGCCTCCCACAGAACTCCCAAGCGCTACTCGCTCCTTATTTTCCCTTCTCGCGAATCCCCTTACCCGGCAGCCGCTCGCGGTCGTGGGGGCGCTCGAGGTCGAGCACGGGGCCCCTGGGCACGATGCGCGTCGGGTTAATGGTGTCGTGGCTGTAATAGTAGTGGCGCTTGATATGGTCAAAATCCACCGTCTCCTTGATGCCCGGCCACTGATAGAGCTCGCGCAGGTAGTTCGAGAGGTTCGGGTAGTCTTCGATGCGCCGCAGGTTGCACTTGAAGTGGCCGTGGTAGACGGCATCGAAGCGTATCAGGGTGGTGAAGAGGCGGATGTCGGCCTCGGTCAGCCACTCGCCGGTCAGGTAGCGGTGTTCGGCGAGCCGCGCCTCCATGCGATCCAGCGCCTCGAAGAGCGCCACCACGTGCTTGTCGTAGACTCCCTGCCGAGTAGCGAACCCGGACTTGTAGACGCCGTTATTGATGTGATCGTAGACATCGGCGTTGACCGCATCGATGGTTTCGCGCAGATCCTCGGGATAGAAGTCCAGGCGATTACCGGCCAGCTCATCGAAGGCGCCGTTGAGCATACGCAGGATATCGGCCGACTCGTTATTGACGATGCGTCGGGTCTGCTTGTCCCACAGCACCGGCACGGTCACCCGCCCGGTATAGTCGGGGTCGGTCAGGGTGTAGAGCTCGCGATGAAAGGCTACACCGTTGATCGGGTCACCGCTGGAGCCCTCCGCCTGATCGTAGGTCCAGCCGTCACTGAGCATCAACGGACTGACGTGGGAGACGCCGATCAGGTCCTCGAGCCCCTTGAGCTTGCGCAGGATCAGGGTACGGTGCGCCCAGGGGCAGGCCAGGGCAACATAAAGATGGTAGCGATCGGCCTCGGCCGGCAGCCCCGGCTGGCCGTCGGGCCCGGGGGTTCCATCAGACGTCACCCAGTCACGCAGCTGGGCGGATTCGCGCACGAACTCACCGCCGTGCTTGTCGGTGTCATACCACTGATCATGCCACTCGCCGTCGATCAACAGGCCCATGCTACCTCCGGTTCAGAATGCGTTTCCCCCTAGAATAAGCCGATTTCATCGACGCTCAAGCGCACTTTTTCCCGAATTTCTTTCGAAAAAATCGAACTCACCCCCGAGCGCTTGCCGGGCAGGTATCGGCAACCCCCTCGCGCAGCGCCGTGGCCATGGCGTGGGTGGCCGGCCCGGCCCGGTCCCGGTCACGATAGATCAGCTGTATCGGCGCCTCGCGCAGCCCCCCGGCGCTGAGCGGCAGGGGAATCAGGGTGCCCGACTCGAGCTCAGGCTGGATACGGGTCTCCGGCAGCCAGGCGAAACCCAGCCCACGTCGCACCATATCCAGCGAGGTCTCCAGATGGCTAACGGTCCAGCGCTGCTCGGCCTTGAGCCAGCCGGCATCCATCGATTGGCGCAGCGCCGAATCGCGCACCACCAGTTGCCGATAGCGCTGCAGGTCGCGCAGGTCTAGCTCGCGCCCCAGGCCGTGCAGCGGATGCTCGGGATGCGCCACGGCGATGAAGTTGACCGTCACCAGCGGCTCCCCCAGGAAGCCCTGGGCGGCAAGCCCCGAGGCCACCAGGTCGGCCCGCCCGTCGTAGAGCATCTCGATGCCACCGTTGAGTACCGTTTCGTGCAGCTGTACCCGCACATGGGGAAAGGCGGCCGAGAACCGGCCCAGCGCCTGGGCCAGGGCATCGGAGGGAAAGATCTGATCCAGGGCCAACACCACTTCCGCCTCCAGCCCCTCGGCCAGCCGTCCGGCGACATCCTCCAACGCCTCGGCGCTCTCGATCAGCTGGCGCGCCCGGCGCAGCAGCATCTCGCCGGCCTCGGTGAGCCGCACCTGGCGGCCGACCGGCTCCAGCACCTTGACGCCCAGCTGCTCCTCGAGCTTGTGCACCGCATGGTTGAGCGTCGACGGACTCTTATGGACCGCCTCGGCGGCGCGGGCGAAGCCGCCGTGATCCACCACGGCGGCCAGCATCTGCCATTGGGCCAGGGTGACGCGTGACATTTTCGATTTCCTCGAACAGTGAGTGCAAAACTATGCGCTTAATCTTCGAAAATTCCGCTCTAAAATGCCAGTCAGATCCCTTAATTCCGAGGACGGCTACCATGACTACCTCACCGACACTGCGCCGGCTCGACCGCCGCCTGACCAGCCAGCCCAGCCAGGACGGCGACGGCGTGAAGATTCAGCGCATCCACGACTTCGGGGGCGGCCTCGACCCCTTCCTGATGCTCGACGAGCTCGGCTCCGACCGGCCCGACGACTACATCGGCGGCTTTCCGCCACACCCGCATCGCGGCATGCAGACGCTAACCTACGTGATCCACGGTGGCCTCACCCACGAGGATCACCTCGGGCACTCGAGCACCATCAATGCGGGCGACGCCCAGTGGATGCACACCGGCCGCGGCATCATTCACTCCGAGATGCCGCTCACCGACAGCCAGGGCCTGCACGGCTTCCAGATGTGGATCAACCTGGCGGCGAAGGATAAGCTGAGCCCCGCCACCTATCGCGACGTTCGCGCCAGCGAGATGCCGCACCTGACCGGGGCAGGCGCCGAGCTGATCGCCCTGGGCGGCCGCTGGCAGCCCACCGAGGGCGACGCCGTCGAGGGCCCCCTGGACGCCCTGGCCGGCCAGGCGTCCGTTGGCCACCTGCGCCTGGCAGCCGGTGGCGAGCTGACGCTGTCGGTCAACGACGAAACCCTGGTGGTCTATGCCTTCGAGGGTGAGTTGGAGATCGCCGGGGAGCGTCTGCGCGCCGGAGAGCTGGGGCGGCTCGGCAAGGGGCAGACCCTGGCACTGAGCAGCGCCGGAGGTGGCCAGGCACTGATTCTCGCCGGCACCCCGCACCGCGAGCCCATCGCCCACTACGGCCCCTTCGTGATGAACGACATGCGCGAGATCGAACAGGCCCTGAGCGACTATCGCAACGGCACCTTCATCAGTGGCTGAGCCACCCGCACGCCCCCATCGGCAGGGGGGTTGAATTTCGAACGCCGTTCGCGTTCAATGTGGAGAGATTAAGGAACAGCGTTCGACATCCAAGCCACGACCCGCAGGGCCCTAGCGGCCCCGGCGGGGCGTGGCTTCTGTATGGATATACAGACTAGGCAGGCCATACGGCATGGGGTAAGGTTCCCGTGCCTTTTTTGCTTTTTTTCATTTATTTTTAATATGGCCTTTACCCATGTTGCGAATCCTCCATTCGCTGCCCCGCACGCATAAGTTGCTGTTGTTACCGGTCGCCACCATGGTCACTGTGCTGGGCGCACACAAGATCGTCACCCTCGTTGAAGACAGTCAGCGTCAGCCGCAAACCGCCGACACCCTACTCCTTCCCCTGTCACCCGAGAGCCAACCCGGCCTACCGTCACTGAATTCCGAACGCTTCCCGGTGGCCGATGCCCTGGAGATCGCCACCCAGACCATCGACGCCACCCGTAACACCATCCCGCTTTCCCAGCTCCGCCCCACCGAGATCGTCGATCTTGGCGAGCGCAAAGACACCGCTGGCGCCGGCACCACCCCGCCGGCCACTCTGGCCGCCGCGCCGCTTGGCGCCTCCTCAGCGCAGGATGCCACCATCGTCGAGCCCGACGCCTCCGACGCGCTGCTCGATCCCGGGGCCCTGCACATGGCGGTAGTGCTCGGCACCCTCAGCGGTGGCCTGCTGGATGCGGAACCGGCCGACGAGGCGCTTCTCGCCGATGCCACCTCCTACGAGGACATTCCGGACGAAGAGCTCGGCCTGTTCGACGATGGCCCCATCGTCTTCGAGCAGGAGCTCGCCACCGCCGAGCCCTTCGTGCCGGAGTGGGAAACCTACACCGTAGAGTCCGGCGACACCTTCGCCGTTTTGGCACAGAACCGGCTCGGGCTGGGCTACAGCGAAGCCATGCGGCTGCTAGACAGCCTGCCCGACCAGCGCTTGCTGACCCACTGGCGGGTGGGCAACCAGTTCGAGTATCAGCTCGATGAAACCGGCCGCCTGCTGACACTTCAGGTGATGAAGAACGCCCGGGAGGGCGTGCGGGTCAAGCGCGACGAGGAGCAGTTCGAGGTGGCCAGCATCGAGCGCGCCGGGGAAGCCACCCAGCGGCTGTTCGCCGGCAGCGTCAGCGGCAGCTTCGCCCGTTCGGCCCAGGCCACAGGCCTGTCCAGCACCGAGATCGCCCAGGTCTCCCGTCTGCTGGAGAAGAAACTCGACTTTCGCCGCGACACCCGTCGCGGCGACCAGTTTCAGGTGCTGATCGAGTCCGACATCATCGACGGTCAGAGCTTCGATGCCCGGGTGCTGGCGATCCAGTACGAGGGCGAGCGCATGAACCTGACCGTGGTGCGCAACAGCGCCGACAACAACTTCTACACCCCCGAAGGCGAAAGCCTCGACCCCGCCTTCGCCCGCTACCCCTTCGAGGGCAGCTACCGCATCAGCTCGCCGTTCAACCCGCGTCGCAAGCACCCGGTCACCGGCCGAGTGAGTCCGCACCGTGGCACCGACTTCGCCATGCCCATCGGCACCCCGATCACCGCCCCGGCCGACGGCCGTGTGGAGAAGGTCGCCAACCATCCGGTGGCCGGCCGCTACGTGGTCATCCGCCACGACAACGGCTACCAGACCCGCTACCTGCATCTTTCTCGCCCGCTGGTCAGCCGCGGCGACCGGGTCGAGATGGGCGAGCGCATCGCGCTGTCCGGTAATACCGGTCGCAGCACCGGCCCGCACCTGCACTACGAGGTACTGGTCAGCAGTAGCCAGGTCAACCCGATGACCGTGGACCTGCCGGAAAACACCAGCCTCTCCGGCGAGAAGCTGATCGCCTTCCAGCGCGAGGCCGAGCCGCTGCTGGCGGTTCTGGAGAGCGGCGAAACCGGGCCGGTGGTGGCCAGCACCGCCGAGCGTTCGGACGACGACGAAGGCTGACGCCGCCGTTCGCCCTCGCCTGCCGACGCCCCGCTCGCCAGCGGGGCGTCGGCGTGTTCGCCCCCTGGCCCGCTCGCGCCTTGCTCATCGCCTCGGAGAGACCGTTTGTCCTCGCCCCACATGCGCCGCGCCATCCCCAAGCCACCGCCTGACGGCAACCGCCTGAGCGCCTTCTTCGGCGTGTTCCGCTACAGCCGGCGGGCGCTATCCCTGGTGTGGCAGACCTCGCGGCCGCTGACCGTGGGGCTGGCGATCTGCACCCTGGTGGCCGGGGTGCTGCCGGCGGTGGCGGCATGGATCGGCCAGTTGATCGTCGACTCGGTGGTCGATGCCATGGCCCACCACCGCGAGACCGGCGAGGTCGACTGGTGGTCGGTGCTGCGCTACGTGCTGGCCGAGGCCGGGGTGATCGCACTGATCGCCATGGCCCAGCGCGGCCTCTCGGCCCAGCAGTCGCTGCTGCGCGCCCTGCTCGGCCAGAAGGTCAACGTGATGATCCTCGAAAAGGCCGGCACCCTGACGTTGGCACAGTTCGAGGATTCGGAGTTCTACGACAAGCTGACCCGGGCGCGCCGCGAGGCGTCGATTCGCCCGCTGGGGCTGGTCAACAAGACCTTCGGCCTCGCCCAGAACGGCATCTCGCTGGTCAGCTTCGGCGTGCTGCTGGTGCAGTTCTCGCCCTGGGCGCTGCTGATCCTGGTGATCGGCGCCCTGCCGGTGTTTCTCTCCGAGGCCAAGTTCTCCGGCGACGCCTTCCGGCTGTTCCGCTGGCGCTCGCCCCAGACCCGCATGCAGATGTACCTGGAGACGGTGCTGGCGCGGGAGGACAGCATCAAGGAGGTCAAGCTGTTCGGCCTGGAGCCGCTGCTGCTGGGCCGCTACCGCGACATCTTCGAGACCCTCTACGCCGAGGATCGGCGACTGACGATTCGCCGCGAGACCTGGGGCTTTCTGCTCGGTTTGCTGGGCACCCTGGCCTTCTACGGCGCCTACGCCTGGGTGGTCGCGGAAACGGTGACCGGCCAGCTCACCCTGGGCGAGATGACCATGTACCTGATGGTCTTCAAGCAGGGCCAGTCGGCGCTGTCGGCGAGCCTCACCGCCATCAGCGGCATGTACGAGGACAACCTCTACCTCTCCAACCTCTACGAGTACCTGGAGCAGCCGGTAGCCCCACAGCAGGGCACCCTGACCCAGGGCAGCGTCCCCGGCGACGGCATTCGCTTCGAGCACGTCGGCTTCACCTACCCCGGCGCCGAGACGCCGGCGCTGGCCGACATCTCGCTGCATCTCAAGCCCGGCGAGAGCCTCGCCCTGGTGGGGGCCAACGGCTCGGGCAAGACCACCCTGATCAAGCTGCTCACCCGGCTCTACGAACCCACCGAAGGGCGCATCCTGCTCGACGGCAGCGACCTGCGCGACTGGGATATCCAGACCCTGCGCCGGCGCGTCGGGGTGATCTTTCAGGACTTCGTGCGCTATCAGATGAAGGTGGGGGAAAATCTCGGCGCCGGCGACGTGGCCGCCTTCGAGGATGAGGTGCGCTGGCAGGAAGCGGCCCGCCGCGGCCTGGCCGAGGACTTCATCGCCGACATGCCGGGGGGCTACCACACCCAGCTGGGGCGCTGGTTCAAGGGTGGTCAGGAGCTCTCCGGTGGGCAGTGGCAGAAGATCGCGCTGTCCCGAGCCTACATGCGCGAGAGGGCCGACATCCTGGTGCTCGACGAGCCCACCGCGGCCATGGACGCCGCCGCCGAGGCCGCGGTGTTCGCCGACTTCCGCGAACACAGCCGCGACAAGATGACCATCCTGATCTCCCACCGGTTCTCCACGGTGCGCGCCGCCGAGCTGATCCTGGTGATCGACGGCGGGCGCATCATCGAGCGCGGCGACCATGCCAGCCTGATGGCGCTCAACGGCCGCTACGCGCGGCTGTTCCGACTCCAGGCCAGGGGCTACCAGTAGGGCCGGGGCAGGATCCGCTCGCCGCTCTCTCCCTGACGCCCCCTCGCGCGCCCCTCAGAGCACCAAGGGCCGGTCCAGCGCCTCGAGCAGGGCCGCGTCGCGCTCGTAGATGTCAGGCCGAAAGGCCAGCTCGCCATCCTCGTCGGGGTGGACCGTCCAGTAGTGCAGAATCACCGGGACCGGCTCGGCCAGCGACACGTTGCGGGTACGGCCGGTCTCGATCAGCGCATTGATATCCCGGGCGCTGTCGGTATCGTCGAACAGCAGCTGGGCAAACTCCCGCACCCCTTCCACCCGGATACAGCCGGAGCTGAAGGCGCGCTGATCACGATCGAAGAGGTACTGCGCGGGGGTGTCGTGGAGATAGACCAGGTGATCGTTGGGAAAGCGGATCGCTACCTTGCCCAGGGCATTGTGCGGACCCGGCGCTTGGCGCAGCACGACATTGCCGGGGTTGTCCCAGTCCACCTCCCAGGGATCGAGCGGCTGGCCCGAGGGGCTGAGCACCTGGATACGCTCGCGCCACAGGTAGCCGAGGTCACGACGTATCTCGGGCAGCACGTCATTGCGCCGGATGGTGGGGGGGATCGTCCAGCTGGGGTTGACGGTCATGTGCGTGATCTCGGAGCGCAGCGACGGGGTGCGTCGATAGGGGCGTCCCACCACGATGCGCGAGCGCCATACCTCGCCGCTGGGGCGAAAATAGCGCAGCTGGTAGCCGGCGATATCCACCAGCACGAAGGACTCCGGCAGGCCGTGAAGCAGCCAGCGGGCGCGCTCCAGGTTGACGCGAATCTGGTCGATGCGCGCCTCCACCGGCACGTTCAGCGCGCGGCGTGTCTGCGGGCCAACCAGACCGTCCACCTCCAGCAGGTGGCGGCGCTGAAAGCGGCGTACCGCAGCCTCCAGGGTGGCATCGAAGCGCCGCGGATCGGGCGTCTCGAGCATCGCCCCCGGAAAGGCGTCGGCGTCGGCGGCCATCACTTCCAGCTCACCGATCACCGCCAGCCGCAAGCGCAGCAGCGCCACCGCATCATCCACATCGCCCGGACGCAGCACGCGGGGCGCGTCAGGAAGGGGCTCCCAGCCCCCCAGCCGCTCGATGTTGCGATAGCGGGCCAGCCCCGCACGCAGCCGCTCGTAGGGGGCGTAGGAGGGGCGCGCCTCGGCGAAGGCCTGCTCGAAGCGTTGCCCCTCGATGGCCCGGGCGATGGCTGCCGGGTCGCGGGCAGGCGCCTCGACCGGCACCTCCCAGTGGGTATCGAGCTCTCGCGGGTCAACCTTGCCCCGCTGCAGATGCTCCAGCGCGGTCATCAGCACCCGGGTAGCATGCAGATCGAAACGCGCCAGTTCCCAGACCTCCCCGGAGGCACCGGCCTGGCGATGCCCGGCCACCAGCGCGTCGGGCCGATAGTCTTCGGGCCTTAGCCCATCGCCATCCAGGGTGTGCAGCGCAGCGGCGAAGGCCGCCACGGTCTCGCGGTCGCGCCACGCTGGGCGATGGTCGCGCAGCGCATAGAACGCCTGCAGCTCGCCGTCGGCGTCTTGCGCCAGGTGCTCGATCTGGACCGCAAGCGGCGCTTCCGCCCGATCGCCGGCCGCGGGGGAGTCGCCCAGCACGGCGCCCGACATACCCAGCAGCACGGCCAGCACACTCCCCATGGCGAGAATTGCCCGCATATTCGCCTCCTGCTTCGTTGATGGCTCAACTGGCCTTCCCGGCCCTCGCCCTCATAATAGAGGCTGCTACGGGGCCACAGGGAAGCCGGCCCCGTTTCGTGTGTCCGGGACATGCCGGCAACGGCTCTGCACGACATGGCCCGATGATTCGACCACCTCAGGTTGCCCATGACTCGATCACGACCGTCTTCTCCCGTCGCCTGCGCCACCCTGGCCGGCTCCCTGCTGTTCGCTTCCCTCCCGCTCCAGGCCGGCGATTTCGTGGCCCAGATGCTGCCTCACGAACAGCTGACCCGTCACACCTTGGACCACACCCTGACGCGCCTGGCTCCCGACGCCAACCCCGAGGTACTGACGCATGCCGCCAGCGCCCTGGCCTGCGCCGACCCGGAGGCCGAGCGTCTGGCGGTCATCGATTTTTCGCTGCCCTCCACCGAGCCGCGCCTGTGGGTCTTCGACCTGGCCGAAGAGCGGTTGATGTTCGAGGAGCTGGTGTCCCACGGCCAGGGCACCGGGGATGCCATGGCCGAAACCTTCTCCAACGTGCAGGGAAGCCACCAGTCGAGCCTGGGGCTGTTTCGCACCCTGAACAGCTACTACGGGCGCAACGGCTATTCGCTGCGCTTGGAGGGGCTGGAGCCGGGCATCAATGACCTGGCCTACCAGCGCGCCATCGTGATTCACGGCGCCGACTACGTCAGCGACGCCTTCATTCGCCAGACCGGCCGACTGGGGCGCAGCCAGGGCTGCCCCGCGGTGCGCCAGGAAGTGACCTATCCGCTGATCGACAGCCTCAAGGAGGACCACTACCTGTTCGCCTACTTCCCCGACTCCGAGTGGCTGGAAAGCTCCGCCTTCCTGTCCTGCGAGCGCGACGACTACCAGCTGGCCATGCACTGAGCCGCAGCGCTCACCGCAGCAGGCACCAGAATCGGGCGTCAGCGTACCGCACTGCACCATCGGAATGCCCATGCCCCCCTTAACGACGGGCCGCCTGGCAAAGGCGGCCCGCTTTTTCTCACCAACCCCATGAAAAAAAAAGAAAAACCTGGAAGTGGCAACTCATTTGCTTAACACAGGTCAAGATTTGGTGGACGTGGACCAGGCTCCGTGGAGCACGAGTGCGTCGAACCTGACCTTCAACGTCGAAGGGCTCGTTTGTTAACGCGACTGAACTGCTCCGCGAGGTAGCGCCATGGACATTCTCAACAAGGCCAACAGGATCCGCCTGCTGGACGTCACCACTCCCCAGATGCGTGCGTTCCACTTCTCCTGGTTCGCTTTTCATATCTGTTTCTTCGGCTGGTTCGGCATCGCCCCGCTGATGGCGGTGGTCCGCGAAGACCTCAGCCTGACCCAGACCCAGATCGGCAACACCATCATCGCCTCGGTGCTGATCACCGTGATCGTGCGCCTGGCCATCGGCGTGCTCTGCGACCGCATCGGGCCGCGCAAGACCTATACCGGCCTGCTGCTGCTCGGCTCGATCCCGGTAATGGGCATCGGTTTCGCCAACAGCTTCGAGACCTTCCTGCTGGCCCGCCTGGCCATCGGTGCCATTGGCGCCGCCTTCGTGATCACCCAGTACCACACCACCATGATGTTCGCCCCCAACGTGGTGGGTACTGCCAACGCCACCAGCGCCGGCTGGGGCAACCTGGGCGGCGGCACCACCCAGATCCTGATGCCGCTGATTTTCTCCGGGATCCTGATGCTCGGGGTCAGCGAGACCCTGGGCTGGCGGCTGGCCATGGTGGTGCCCGGGGTGGTGATGTTCATTACCGGCATCGGCTACTGGCTGTTCACCCAGGACGCCCCCAACGGCAACTTCGACGAGCTGCGGGCCCGGGGCGAGCTGCCGCCCGCCAGCGGCGAGAACGGCGCGGGCCAGAGCTTCATGGCCGCCGCCAAGGATATCCGCGTCTGGGCGCTGTTCGTGGTCTACGCCATCTGCTTCGGCGTCGAGCTCACCATCAACAACATCGCCGCCATCTACTTCTTCGACCACTTCGATCTGACGCTGGCCACCGCCGGGATGATCGCCGGCCTGTTCGGGCTGATGAACGTCTTCGCCCGCACCCTGGGCGGCATCTTCTCCGATCTGTTCGCCAGGAACGGCGGCCTGAAGGGGCGAGTGCGCTGGCTCTTCATCGCCCTGATCTGCGAGGGCATCGCCCTGGTGGCCTTCTCGCAGATGCACGTGCTCTCCTATGCCATCGGCATCATGCTGGTCTTCAGCCTGTTCGTGCAGATGGCCGAGGGGGCCACCTACGGCGTGGTGCCCTTCATCAACAAGAAGGCCCTAGGCGCCGTGGCGGGTATCGTCGGGGCCGGCGGCAACGTGGGGGCGGTGGCCGCGGCCTTCCTGTTCCGCTCCGAGGCCATCACCTACCAGCAGGGGCTCTTCTACCTGGGGCTGATCGTGCTGGTGCTGGCCTCCTGCGCGCTGCTGGTGCGCTTCTCGGACGAGACCGAGGCCGAGGAAGCCAAGGCCTACCGGGACGCCGTGGGCGAGGAGACCGGTGCCGGCGCCCTGTCGCTGCGCTGAGTGCAAGCACCGCGGCGGCTGGCTGCCGCGGCACATGCCCAACAGACCGCCGCCCCGGAGGCGGCGGTCATCGTGTCTGCATGAGGTGAACCATGACACCTGCCGAACGCCTGCTAGTGGCAGCCAAGCGCTGCGAAATCGCGGATCTCGAACATCTCACCGCCGCCTGCGACATCGTCGGCGACGTCAGCCGCTTCGTTCATGCCCTGCAAAAGGAGCGTGGCGCCTCGAACGTCTACCTGGCCTCTCGGGGACAACGCTTTGCAGAACGACGTCGCGAGCGCATCGAAGAGAGCCTGGAGAACGAAAGTGCGCTACGCCTGCGCCTTGACGCACTTGGCACTACCGCCGGGCGCCCTGCCACCACCGCCCGGCTGCTAAGGCGCGTCGCCTGCGTCTGGCACGCCCTCGATAGCCTGACGGCGCTGCGTAGCGAGATCGAAGCCCTCGACACCGGCCCCGACGCCGCCACCCTGGCCTATAACCAGCTGATCAGCGCACTGCTTTCCGTGGTGTTCGAGGTTGCCGATACAGCCATCGATCCCGAGGTCACACTGGCCCTGGTCGCCATCTTTCATCTCATGCAGGGCAAGGAACTGGCCGGCCAGGAGCGCGCCTGTGGCGCCGCCGGCTTCACCACCAGCCGCTTCGACGAGAGCCACCGCCAGCTGCTGGTACAACTCATCGAAGACCAGCAGCGCTGCTTCGATATCTGCCTGGAATTCACCAGCGAGCAAGGACGTCGGCAGTGGCAGCAGGAGATGCCGGCGCGGACCCTGTCCGGTATCCAGCAGCTGCGTGAAATGGCCTGTAACGATATTTTGTTGGCGCAAGGCACCAGCCCCCTGGGGGAAACCTGGTACGAGCTGACCACCCGACGCATCGACGCCATCCAGCGCGTGGAAGCCTATCTGATCGAAGAGCTCTCGACCCTGTGCCTGGCCAAGACCGTCGAAGCACGCCGCAACCTGGCGCACCAGGGCGACTTGCAGGCTGAGCTGAACGACGAGGCCCCGGGCGTCTGCCAGCAGCTCGTGGAGCTTTTTGACAGCTGTGCCAGCCAAGAGCTGGGGGAAGTGACCGCGCGCATCGTGGGGTCATCGCTGAACCGATCGCTGGTGGGGCTGATGCGCGCCCAGTCGGGGCGCCTGCAGGCACTCAGCGACGAGTTGGAAAATACCCGGCGCGCGTTGCGTGAGCGCAAGCTGGTCGAACGCGCCAAGGGCCTGATCATGGCGCATCAGCAAATGACCGAGGAGCAGGCCTATACCTTCCTGCGCAAGTTGGCCATGGACCAGAGCAAGAGCATGAGCGAGATTGCGCAGTCCGTGCTAGGACTGGCCGATATCCTGAAATCCTCAGCCAAGGAAACCGGCGATACCGGCTAGCTGCGTTTTGGTGCGCCGCACAACCGGCCTGCACCGTTGCGCCCCCCTACCTGGCCAAGCAATAGTTGATTGACATCACACGAACAAATGCAGACACCTGTTTTATTTAATATATTTTAGAGAAAGCCGCCATATGGCACCCAAGCTGCAAGGTAGATTCGTCCGCTGAGTCAACGACGGTTCAGCGCTTCCATGCAGCATCAGGACCAGGCAACGGCGTCTGCCCAGGTTCCCGTGACATCGTCACGCGAATCGGGGCAGGCGCCGTCTTTATTTGGCCAGACACTTCTAATTGGGAGCCATACCCATGAACAAGACCAACAAAGGCGGCCCTGCACTCGACCGCCGCCGTTTTCTCAAGCAGACCGCCAGCGTCGTGGGCGGTACCGCCCTGCTCAGCAGCCTGCCGCTGAGCTGGGCCATGGCCAGCGGACGGCCGGAAACCACCTCGGCCAAGCTCGGCTTCATCGCCCTGACCGACGCCGCTCCGCTGTTCGTGGCGGTGGAGAAGGGCTTCTTCGCTGCTCACGGCATGACCGACGTGGAGGTCCTCAAGCAGTCCTCCTGGGGCACCACCCGCGACAACCTAGTGCTGGGCTCCCAGCGCAACGGCATCGATGGCGCCCATATCCTCACGCCAATGCCCTACCTGATTGCCAGCGGTGCCATGACCCCCAACAACGTGCCGGTACCCATGAGCATCCTGGCGCGGCTCAATCTCAACGGTCAGTGCATTTCGGTGGGCCGCGAGCATGCCGATCTCGAGGTGCGGCTCGACACCGCCGAGTTCGCCCAGGCCATCGCCGCCAAGCGCGCCGGCGGTGACGCGGTCAACGCTGCCATGACCTTCCCCGGCGGCACCCACGACTTGTGGATTCGCTACTGGATGGCCGCTGGCGGCCTCGATCCCAATCGCGACATTTCGACCATCGTGGTGCCGCCGGCGCAGATGGTGGCCAACATGCGCGTTGGCAGCATGGAAACCTTCTGCGTCTGCGAGCCGTGGAACCAGCAGCTGATCAACCAGGGCATCGGCTACACCGCCAATACCACCGGCGAGCTGTGGAACGACCACCCGGAGAAGGCGTTTGCCATGCGCAGCGACTACGTCGAGGCCCATCCCAACGCCACCCGGGCGCTGCTGATGGCGATCATGGAAGCGCAGATGTGGTGCGAGGACCCGGCCAACCACGAGGAGATGGCCCAGATCTGTTCGCGCCGGCGCTGGATCCACGCCCCGTATGCCGATCTGATCGACCGTATCCAGGGCAACTTCGATTACGGCACCGGCCTGGTGATCGAAGACCACCCGCAGCGCATGCGCTACTGGCAGCACCACGCCTCCTACCCCTACAAGAGCCATGACCTGTGGTTCCTCACCGAGAACCAGCGCTGGGGCTACCTGCCCCAGGACTTCGACAGCCGGGCGCTGATCGAGCAGGTCAACCGCGAGGACCTGTGGCGCGAGGCGGCCGCGTCGCTCGGGGTCGACGCTGCCGACATTCCCGACTCCACCTCCCGCGGCGTGGAGACCTTCTTCGACGGCAAGACCTTCGATCCCGAGAATCCCCAAGCCTATCTCGACAGCCTGGCCATCAAGCGCCTCGCCTGACATCGCACGAGAAGGAGACATCCTCATGAATAGCGTGCAACGCAGCAATACCCTGGCCAAGCCGGCCGCCCTCGCCTGGTCCCCCGACTTCGTCGCCCTTCAGCAAGCGCTGGTGCAGCGGGTGCTGCCACCGGTGGTGATCATCGCCCTGCTCGGCGCCCTGTGGGAGCTGCTCTGCTCCTCCCCCGGCGCCGTGCTGCCGCCCCCCTCCCAGGTACTGCGCGATACCTGGGAGCTGATCGCCAACCCCTTCTACGACCACGGCGGAAACGACGTGGGCATGGCCTGGCAGATACTCGCCAGCCTCGAGCGGGTGGCCTATGGCTATGCCCTGGCCGTGGTGGCAGGCATCGCGCTGGGCGTGCTGGTAGGCCAATCGACCTGGGCCATGCGCGGCCTCGACCCAGTGTTTCAGGTGCTGCGCACCGTGCCGCCCCTGGCCTGGCTGCCGATCTCGCTGGCCGGGTTCCAGGACAGCGCGCCCTCGGCAATCTTCGTGATCTTCATCACCGCCATCTGGCCGATCATCATCAACACCTCGGTGGGCATTCGTAACATCCCCGAGGACTACCGCAACGTGGCCCGGGTGCTGCGCCTCAACGGCCTGGAGTACTTCACCCGCATCATGCTGCCCGCCGCCGCTCCCTACATCTTCTCGGGGCTGCGCATCGGCGTCGGCCTGTCGTGGCTGGCCATCGTCGCCGCCGAGATGCTGATCGGCGGCGTGGGCATCGGCTTCTTCATCTGGGACGCCTGGAACGCCTCGATGATCAGCGACATCGTGCTCGCCCTGATCTATGTCGGCATCGTCGGCTTCATCCTCGACCGCCTGGTCGCCTTCATCGGCAACCGGGTGACCCGCGGCACCGCCCAAGGCTGAGGAGAACAACATGAGCAACCGCTACCTGAGTATCGAAAACGTCGACATGACCTTCTTCGCCAAGGGCACGCAGAGTCAGGTGCTCAAGGGCATCGACCTGGCCGTGGACCGCGGCGAGTACATCTCCATCATCGGCCATTCCGGCTGCGGCAAGTCGACCCTGCTCAACATCGTCGCCGGGCTCACCGAATCCACTTCCGGCGCGGTGATCCTCGACGGCAAGGAGGTCAACTCGCCGGGCCCCGACCGCAGCGTGGTGTTCCAGAACCACTCGCTGCTGCCCTGGCTCACCGTGTACGAGAACGTGGCCCTGGCGGTGAACAAGACCTGTCGCACCAAGAGCAAGACCGAACGCCACGCGTGGATCGTCAAGAACCTGGAAATGGTGGGCATGGGCCATGCGCTGGACAAGCGCCCGGCGGAGATATCCGGCGGCATGAAGCAGCGCGTGGGCATCGCCCGCGCACTGGCCATGGAGCCCAAGGTGCTGCTGCTCGACGAGCCCTTCGGCGCCCTCGACGCCCTGACCCGCGCCCACCTGCAGGAGGAGGTGATGCGCATCCAGGACGAGCTGGGCAATACCGTGATCATGATCACCCATGACGTGGACGAGGCGGTGCTGCTTTCGGACCGCATCGTGATGCTGACCAACGGCCCCTCGGCACGCATCGGCGAGATACTCGACATCGACCTGCCCCGCCCCCGCGACCGTATCGCCCTGGCCGACGACCCGCGCTACAACCACTACCGCCAGGAGGTGCTGCGCTTTCTCTACGAGAAGCAGCGCAAGGTGGAGAGCCTGGCGCAGCGGCGCGGCGCCGGCGCCGTCGGCGAGAAGGAGAAAGACGAGAAGGAGAAAGCCAAGGAGAAACGCATGGCCAAGGCGTAAACCTCGCCCTGCCCCTGCCCCTGCGCCAACGGGCCAGCTTTGGGTGGCCCGTTGGCGCGTTGAGCCGACCTTAAAGGTCGTCGTCTGCGAGCGTCACGCTCATGCTCAGCAGTAAATAGGAGAGCGTCTTGCCGTGGCCATCCAGATTGAGGGCGCCGTTAACCCCGCCCTGCAGCACATCATCAATCACCAGGTTCATTCCTGACAGGGTCGGCATCGGATAGCGGCGAACCTGGGTTGCGCCGCGATGGGCGAACAGGGCCAGTACCCGCTCTTCGGTGATTTGGGCCAGCAGCGTCTCGTAGTGGCGAGGGTCATAGGCGAATACGGCCAGATTGAGCCGGTCACCCTTGTCGCCGGCCCGCGCATGGGCCAGGCGGTGCAGTGGCACGCTAAGGGTCTCGACTTGCGGCTCGAGCGGGGTCAGGTCAACTCGCGACATCGCCTTGGCTCCTTTCTGCATAAGGGCTCGCGGAATAGAGACTCGCGGAGGGAGTGACGTCCTGGCGACGCACTAGATAGGAGGCGGTACACACGCGCCTTTGGAACTGGCGTCTCACCCCGCCACCGCCCGCCGGGCCGGCGCAGTAGAGGGCTAGCAGCTCCTGGGTGGCACGCTCAACCCAGCGCCGTTCGACATGCTCGGCGGCGAGTCTCAGGCGATAGTCACCGCTGTCGGTCATCATGGCCATCCGCTGCAGGACCCCCGCATCCCCGTCGAAGACGCTGGCATGACCCACCACATCCAGTCGCGTGCGCAGTTCAGGCGGGGCGCGGAAGGTGAGGCGCTCTCGCAGCACCTCGGCCGCCAGCTGCGCCCGCGCCAGGGCGTTGGGGCCGGCGTAGGAGATCTCCGCCTCCCCCTGCCAGCCGCCCTCGTAGCAGACCGTGGTCTTGAGCCTCTGGGGGGCCGGCTTGCCACCTATACCTCTCACCGCCACCCGGTCGGGGCCGATCTGCTCCACCCGCACGGCGGAAAGATCCACCACCACATCGGGGGTCAGGTAGTTGGCCGGATCATGGACTTCGTAAAGCAGCTGCTCCTTGACGGTACGCTCGGTCACGCAGCCCCCGGTACCCGGCGGCTTGGTCACCACCAGGCTGCCGTCCGCCTCCACCTCGATGATCGGGTACCCCACCGTGGCCAGGTCCGGCACATCCTTGAAGCCGGGGTCGGCGAAGTAGCCGCCGCTGACCTGGGCCCCGCATTCGGCCAGATGCCCGGCCATCATGCCGGCGGCCAGGCGATCCCAATCGTTCCAGGCCCAGCCGAAATGATGCACCAACGGGGCAAGGAAAAGCGCCGGGTCGGCCACCCTACCGGTCACCACCACCTCGGCCCCTAGCGATAGCGCCTCGGTGATAGGTGCCGCCCCAAGATAGACATTGGCCGATATCAGCGCTGACTCCCCGGGCAACTCGCGGTGCTCGGCTTCCCAGCGCTGCAGGTCAAGAGTCGCCATCCGAGTGCGGATATCGTCGCCCTGAACCCGGCCGATACGGACCTGGGCATATCCCGCCTGCGCGGCTAGCCTGGCCACCACCTCACAGGCGCCTTCCGGGTTGGCCGCGCCAAAATTGCCCAGTACGGATATGCCGTTGGCCAGACAAGCTTCGAGCACCGGCTCCAACAGCTCAGCCAGCAGCGGCTCGAACCCGGCACAGGGGTCCTCGCGCATGGCCCGGTGCGCAGCGGCCAGGGTGCGCTCGCCCAGGGTCTCGAAGACCAGCGCGGCGGGCTGGCCGCGGCGGATCAGCTCTTTCACCACGGGAATGGCGGCATCGGTGCGGTCGCCGGAAAAACCGGCGCCGCTGCCCAACAGAAAGGTCATGAGTGGCTCTCCTTGGGCGCCAGGCCATGCTTGGTTTGCGACGGCGGCCGAGCCTCCCCTGTGGAAGCCACGCTCGCCTGCTGACGGCGCCTGGCATAGAGTCCCGCCAGCACGAGCAAGGCGCCCAGGGTGGTCAACCAGCCCGGGGTCAAGGCCAGACCCACCACCAGCATCAGGCTCACCGCATCCAGCCACCGGCTACCGGTGATCGCCACCCGCGACATCAGCGACGCAAAGGCCAGAACGAACGCCACGCCCTGGGAGATCGCCAGCAGGATATCGAAGGCGCTGCCGAAGCCGGCCAGGGCGGGATAGATCAGCAGCAGGAAGGGAATCACGTAGATCGCCGCCGCCAAGCGCACCGCCTCCCCCGCCGCCGGCAGCCAGTTGGTGCCGGCGATACCCGCGGCGACGAAGACCGCCACGCAGACCGGCGGCGTGATCACCGACAGGGTGGCGAAGTAGAACACGAAGAGATGGGCGATCAGCGGCTCGACGCCGATGGTGGTCAGCGCCGGCGCCAGCACCGAGGCCACCAGCACATAGGCCGCGGTGGTGGGAATGCCCATGCCCAGGATCAGGCAGACGCCGCCGACGATGAAGGCCACCAGGAACAGCGACTGGCCGCCGACGTTGACGATCAGGCTGGCCAGGGTCACACCGATCCCAGTCATGCCGATCATCGCCACGAGTATCTGGGCACCGGCCAGCAGCACCCCGATGATCACCATGCCCCGCCCGGCATCCATCAGCCCGGAGAGCAGCTTGCCGGCGATCTCGCGCAGCGGCATCCTCGCCAGCAGGGCGAAGGGCACGAAGGTGAGCAGCGTCATCAGGATGCCGTAGAAGGCCGACATCTGGATCGAGCGCCCGGAGAGCACGCCGTAGAAGAGCCCGCCCAGCGCCGCCAGGATGGGAATGATCCGCTCCGGGCGCAGCACGTCCGGCCAGCTCGGCAGCTCGTCGTCGGGCACCACCTGCAGATTGCGGCGCTTGGCCACCAGGTGGATGGTCAGAAAGACCCCAAGATAGAAGAGCGCCGCCGGCAGCAGCGCGGCAAGCGCGATGCGCAGGTAACTCTCGCCGAGGATCTCGGCCATGATGAAGGCTGCGGCCCCGAGAATCGGCGGCGCGATCTGGCCGCCGGTGGAAGCCACCGCCTCCACGCCCGAAGCGAAGGGTCGCGGATAGTTGAGCCGCTTCATCATCGGGATGGTGAAGTTGCCGGTGGTGGCCACGTTGGCCACGGCGCTGCCGCTGACCATGCCGAACAGGCCCGAGGCCACGGTGGCCACCTTGGCGGCCCCACCCGGCGAGCGCCCGCTGATCCGCAGCGCCAGATCCATGAAGGTCTGACCGCCGCCGGTGTGCAGCAGCAGGCAGCCAAACAGCACGAAGGCCGCAATGGTGGTGGCGGCCACGCCGACCAGCATGCCCCATACGCCCAGATCCCCCAGGTAGAGGGTCTCGGTGATGTAGTAGACATCGAAGCCGCGGTGGCCAAGCGGCCCGGGAATAACGGCCCCCAGCCAAGCATAGGCCAGGCCGGCCACCACCAGCAGCGGGAAGATCACCCCGATGGCCCGGCGCGAGAGCTCCAGGATCGTCACCAGCAATACGCCGGTGAACAGCATGTCCCGGGGCGAGGCCCAGGGGAGCTCCACCAGAATACGGTCATGATTCATGGCCACATAGCCGCAGGCCAGCACCACCCCGGCCGCCATCGTCAGGTCCGCCGCCAGCCCCAAGGGGCGCCAGCGCTTGCCGGCGCCCAGGGGATAGACGGTCAACCCCAGCAGGATGACCAGCGCGAGAAAGATGCTGCGCTGAACCAGGCTCTCGAAGGGGCCGGTGGCCGACGTGTAGAGAATCAGCCCGCCCAGCAGCAGGGCCAGCACTTTAGTCAGGTTCGCGCGCATGGCAGACACCTTTGGGTAGGCGTTACTGGGCAGGCTGCAGGGCCTCGGGGATCTCGTGGCCCTGCTCCTCGAAGTAGCGGGCCGCACCGGCATGCAGGGGCACGGTGCCGACATCGAGGGTCATCTGCGCCAGGTCAGCGTCACGCACGGCGGAAAAGGCGTTGGCCTGGGGCTCGGGATTCTCCATCACCGCCTTGACGATCTGGTAGGCGGTCTCCTCGTCGAGATCCGGATGGGCATGCACGGCCACGCCGAAGGCCCAGGTGGTATAGGCGGGAATACCCTCGCCGGCGCCTTCCGGCACATCGACGATGGCCACATCAGGCATCTCCTCACGCAGCGTCTCGGCCTGCTCGTCGGACAGCGAGAGCACGCTGATCGGCGTGAAGGTAGCGATGTCGAGGCTCGAGCCGTCGAGGCGGTTACCGACCCCGGACTTGGCCGAGCCCATCACCCGCCCATCCTTCATGGCATCGACGATGTCGGTGGTCGAGCCGCGCACGTAGTTGGGCGAGATCCCCAGGGTGCGCATGACGGCCTCGGTGGTCTTCTCGGTGGCAGAGCCGGTGATGCCCGGATTGAAGCGCACGCCTTCCAGCTCTTCCAGGGTGGCCACCTCGGCATCCTGGCGCATCACCACGTTCTGGGGCGCCACGGTGTAGACCCACAGCAGGCGACTATCCACGGGGCGACCCTCGAAATCCTCCTGGCCGGCATAGGCATGGTAGCCGGTGTTGGTCGTCACCAGCCCCATGTCGATCTGATTGCGGCCGAGGCGACGCAGGTTGTCCACGGTAGCGCCGGTCTCAGCCACCGAGGAGCTGACGCCATCGAGCTGGCTGTTGATGATCTGGTTGACCGCCACGAAGTAGCCGTAATGGCTCGACGAACTGGAGGTCGAACCGATCAGCAGACGCTCGTTGGCCTGCACGGCCGTGGTGGAAGCAGCAATGACGGCGGCACTGGCCGCCACGGCGGTGAACAGGGTTCTCATGATTGGCTCCTTGGCCCGCGGTGCGGGCTTGTTGTTGTCACATCGCGGTGGGGAATTTCCCAATAGCAGGATGGAAGGGGACAGAAATTTTGTATATTGAATAGTTTTTAAATTCTGTTTTACTTTCTAAATGAACCCCAGCATCAAGCAGCTCAAGGCCTTCGTCGCCGTGGCCCAGTCCCGAAGCCTCGCCGAGGCGAGTGATCGCATCCATCTGTCCCAGCCGGCGATCTCCATTACCATTCGCAAGCTGGAAGAGACGGTCGGCGGGCCGCTGTTCTCGCGCACCGCACGCCAGCTCGCCCTAACGCCGGAGGGAGACGCCTTCCTGCCGGTGGCGGTACGACTGCTCCATGACTGGGAAGACGCCTTTGCCGACCTGGGTGAGCGCTTCACCAAACAGCGCGGCAAGATCACGGTGGCCGCCCTTCCCACCCTCGCCGCGGGGCTGCTGCCGCGCATCATTGCGGCTTTCCACGCCCGCTATCCGCGCATCAACTTCAGCCTTCACGATGTGCTGGCCGAACAAGTCAATCAGATGGTGCGCGAGGGCCGCGCTGATCTGGGGCTGTCGGTGCCGCCCCAGCAATCGGAGGATCTCGGTTTCGAACCGGTGCTGGAGGATCGCTACGTGGCGGTCTGCGCGCTGGGTCACCCACTGCTCGAACAGGAAACCATCGCCTGGGCGCAGCTGTCGGGACACCCCTTCATCGGTATCAACCGTCTTTCCAGCTCCCGCCAAGACATCGATGACATCATGGAGGCGGTGGGCCATCCCCTGGATATCCTCTGCGATGCCAGTCAGATCGCCACTGTGGGCCGCATGGTGGCCGCTGGGCTGGGCATCAGCGTGCTGCCGTCGCTGAGCTTTCGCCAGATTGCCACGGAGGGCATCGACCACCGACCGCTGGTCTCACCCACCATTCGACGCGAGCTCGGCATCGTGATGCGCCGGCGCGATCCGCTGTCTGCGGCCGCCGCCGCCTTCAAGGCGATGATTCAGGACGACCACCTCGCTTCCTTGGCCGACGGGGCTCCCCCCTATCGACGCGACAGCTGACGCCCCGGCGTCTATCCTTCGACAGGTAGGATGCAACCGGCGGGCGCGGCCTGGCCCGCCGAGGAACCCAGGGAGCGCCGAGCGTGGTCGATGAGCCCCCCGTGATCGCCTTCTTCGATGAGCGCACGCTGGCCCATCAGCCGGACAGCGATGCCGCCTTCGTTCCCGGCCGCATGGACCGGCGTATTCGCCAGCTGCTGTCGGGGCTCGGTGTACCCTGGAAATACCCCGAGCACCCCGGCCGTCTCGTCGCCATCCGCCAGCTGCTGGAGCGCGAGCCTATCGACGGGCTGCGCTTCGAGGCCGGGCGCGCCGCCACCCGCGAGCAGCTGGCTCGGGTGCATACCACCGGCTACCTGGATCACCTGCTCAGGCTGCGCGGCCAGAGCGCCTGGCTCGATGTGGATACCACCGCCGTCTCGCCGGGCAGCATCGAGGCCGCGGAGGTGGCCGCCGGTACCGCCATCGCCGCCGTGGAGGCCGTGACCCAGGGACGCGCCCGCCACGCCTTCGCGCTGGTGCGCCCACCCGGCCATCACGCCGAGCCGGTTCGTGCCCGCGGCTTCTGTCTGTTCAACAACGTGGCGGTAGCCGCCGCCCACGCCCAGGCGGCGCTGGGCTGCGAGCGCGTGCTGATCGTCGACTGGGACGCCCACCACGGCAACGGCACCCAGGACATCTTCTGGGCCGACCCCAGCGTGCTGCTGTTCGACCTGCACCGCGCCGCCCCCTTCTATCCGGGAACGGGTAAGCTCGAAGAGGTCGGCGTGGGCCTCGGCGAAGGCACCACCCTGAATGTTCCGCTGCCGGCGGGCGCCGGCGACCAGGCTTACCTCAAGGCCTTTCACGACATCCTGGTGCCGGCCACCGAGTGGTTTCAGCCAGACCTGATCCTGGTCTCGGCGGGCTTCGATCCTCACTGGCACGACCTGGCGCTGAACGTTTCCTACGAAGGATTCGCCGCCATGACCGGCATCCTTCAGGCACTGGCCGCCACCCACTGCGAGGGGCGCCTCGCCTTCGTGCTCGAAGGGGGCTACAACCTGGAATCGCTGGCCCGCGGGACCCATGCTGTACTCAGGGTACTGGCGGGAGGCGAGGTACCCGAGCCCGGCATCTGCGGCGTGGCCGAGGTGGCGGCGGCCGCCGCCTTCCACCGCCCGGCCTTTCTTCCCGAACAGAACCCCTGAATGCGGCCGCCCCTGGCGGCCATAAGCGCAGCCCAACCACAGGAGACGACCATGAGACACGACAGCATGACCGCCCGCGGCAGCTGCCTTTGCGGCGCCGTCACCCTGGCCGTGGAGGCCCACAAGCAGAATCTCGGCGCCTGCCACTGCCGCATGTGTCGCACCTGGGGCGGCGGCCCGCTGCTGGCGCTTGAGTCGGTGACCCGGGTGGAGATCGAGGGCGAAGACAACGTCAGCCTCTACCCCTCCTCGGACTGGGCGGAGCGGGCCTTCTGCCGGCGCTGCGGCACCCACCTCTTCTACCGGCTGAAGACCGGTGACCACTACGCCGTGCCGGTGGGACTGGTGGACAACGGCGAGGCCTGGACCTTCGATACCCAGATCTTCATCGACGAGAAGCCCGCGTTCTACACCTTCGCCAACCAGACCCAGGATCTGACCGGCCAGCAGGTGTTCGAGGCCTACCAGGGAGACTGACACGACGGCCCCTCAATCGACTGGACACACCGCGAGAGTTCAGTAGGCTGGCAGTAAGCCACTCCGGCCCGATCGACCAGGAAGCTGCCGATGCCTCTCACCACGGGTGACACCCTGCCCGACGTTTCCCTCAAGACCCACGGCGCCCAAGGCCTCGAGGAGATCGCCACCGGCGCTCTGTTCGCCAGCAAGCGGGTGGTGCTCTTCGCGGTGCCCGGCGCCTTCACTCAGGCCTGCTCCGAGACCCACCTGCCCGGCTTCGTGGTCAAGGCCGATGAACTCTTCGCCCGTGGGGTCGACACGGTGGCCTGCCTGGCGGTCAACGACGCCTTCGTGATGCGGGCCTGGCAAAAGAGCCAGAACGCCGAGGCGATCCTGATGCTGGCCGACGGCCATGGCGACTTCACCCGTGCCGTGGGCATGGAGAACGACCGGCGCGCCGCCGGCATGGGCATACGCAGCCTGCGCTATGCACTGATCGCCGAGGACGGCGTGGTGCGCTATCTGGGCGTCGATACCGAACGCGGCGTGGTCGACCAGAGCAGCGTCGACGCCATCCTCGCGCAGCTGTAGCCCGGGCCGCGCTGCCCTGCCTCAAGCTCGGCGCCGGCTGGCCGATAAGGCGTATATTGTGCAGGATCGCTCATTCGCGATGAGGCCTGCGATGGCCAAGGAGGCAAGATGCAGGAGCACGACACCACTGAGCTGCTGCACCAGCTGGAGCAGGCCAACAGCCAGCTGCTGCAGTCCGAGAAGCTGGCCTCCATCGGCCAGCTGGCCGCCGGGGTCGCCCACGAGATCAACAACCCCATCGGCTACGTCTTCTCCAACCTCAAGACGCTGACCGACTACGTGGGCGACCTGGTGCGCATCATCGACGCCATCGACGACGCCACCCACCTGGACGACCTGCGCACCCTCAAGCAGCGCCTGGAGTATGGCTATATCCGCGAGGACGTCCAGGCGCTGCTTGGCGAATCCGAGGAGGGTCTCGAACGGGTCAAGAGCATCATCGGTGCCCTCAAGGACTTCTCGCATATCGAGGAGGAGGACTTCGTCGAGACCAACCTGCACCGAAGGCTCGATACCACCCTCAACCTGGTCAACAACGAGCTCAAGTACAAAGCCGAGGTGGTCAAAGCGTACGGCGACCTGCCGCCGGTCGAGTGCCTGCCCTCCCAGATCAACCAGGTGATACTCAACCTGCTGACCAACGCCGCCCAGGCCATCGACGGACGCGGGCAGATCACCCTGCGCACCGGCCGGGAGGGCGAGCGGGTGTGGTTCGAGATCGAGGACAGCGGCCGCGGCATCCGCCCCGAACATCGCGAACGGCTCTTCGAGCCCTTCTTCACCACCAAGCCGATCGGCGAAGGCACCGGGCTCGGTCTGGCGCTCTCCTTCAGCATCGTGCGCAAACACGGCGGGCAGATCGAGGTCTCAAGCGAGGTCGACCAGGGCAGCCGCTTTCGCGTCTGGCTGCCCATTCGCCATGCTAACGGCTCCACCCCGGAGGGCGTTGCCCCATGATGTCAGATGCCACGCGCCCCGCCGCCGAAGCCAGCCTGCTGCTGGTCGACGACGAACCCCACGTGCTCTCGGCACTGCAGCGCGCATTGCGCCGGGAGGGCCATCGACTGCTCACCGCCACCAGCGGCGAGCAGGCCCTGGCACTGCTGGAAGCGCAAGCCGTCGACCTGGTGATCTCCGACTCCCTGATGCCGGGCATGGATGGCGCCGAGCTGTTGAGCCGGATTCAGCAACGCCGGCCGGACTGCCTGCGCATGCTGCTCACCGGGCGCGCCGACCTGGCGGCCACGGTGCGCGCCATCAACGAAGGTCACATCTACCATTTCATCGCCAAGCCCTGGAGCGACGACGAGCTGCGCCTGACGATTCGCCAGGCCCTGGCGCATCAGCAAGCCGAGCGCGAGCAGCAGCGGCTGGAAGCCCTCACCCGGGCGCAGAATCGCGAGCTCATAGAGCTCAATGCCACCCTGGAGCAGCGCGTCGAGGCCCGCACCCAGGAACTGCAGCAGGTGGCCGACATGCTGGATGCCGCCTACGGCGAGCTCAAGCAAAGCTATGTCACCGCCACCCAGGTCTTCTCCTCGCTGCTCAACCAGCGCCTGCCGCGCCATTTGCAGACCAACGCTCAGGTCGGCGACCTGATCAAGGCGTTTGGCGAGACCCACGGCCTGGAGGAGGAGCTGCAGCGGGAGCTCCAGATGGCCGCCGCCCTCTACAACCTGGGCAAGCTGACCTGGAACGACCACCTGATCCAGACCCCTGCCCAGCGGCTTTTCATCAAGGAGCTGGCGGCCTACCAGCGCTATCCGGAGACCGGGGAAAGCCTGCTGATGAGCCTCGAGCCGCTCCAGGGTGCCGCCAGGATCATTCGCCACCACCGCGAGCGCTGGAACGGCAGCGGCTACCCCGACCACTTGAAGGGGGAAGCGATCCCCTACGGCGCCCGCCTGCTGGCCCTGGCGGTGGACTTCATCGAACTGCAGCGCGGCATGATCCTGCCGCGCCGGGTGCCCCGCGAGGATGCCCTGGCGCTGCTGCGCAAGTTCTCCGGCCGGATCTATGACCCCGCCCTGTGCAAGCCCTTCGTGGCGATATGCATCGAACAGGCCCCCGACCTGGGCCTCGCTGGCAAGAAAGTGCTGTCGCTGCCCCCGCGCAAGCTGGAACCGGGCATGACGCTGGCCCAGGACCTCCACTCGCTGAACGGGCTGCTGCTGTTGAATCAGGGCAAGGCGCTGACCCGCCAACTGATCGACAAGCTGATCCGCCTGGAGGAGCTGGAAGACACCCGGTTCTCCCTGCTGGTACACCCGCCAGAGGCAACCGCCGACGACTCTCCGCCTCCCCAGTCGACCTAGCGGAAACCATAGCCACATGCCAGCGAAGTCCCTAACGCACAGCTCCCTTATCTACCTGGTGGCGATCACCTGCCTGGCGATCGGCGCCTTCGCGCTGCTGGACGCCTGGCTCCAGGCCTTCCCGGCCGCCTCCCGCGCGCTGATCCATCCCGACGGCGGGCTAGCCACCGCGCTGCTGGGCCTCGCCCTGCTGCTGTCGCTGCATGGCTGCAGGCGGCTCGCCAGCGTTGCTGCCGCAGGGCAGCTCGCCACCGCGGCCGCCAGCCCCTGGCTCGCCGCCGACACCAGCATGCCCCACGCCATGGCGCTGATGTTCGCCCTGCTGGCCATCGGCCTGCTGCTGCTTGGCCATCGCGGCTCGCGGTCGCTTGGCATCTGTCGCTGGCTGGGCCGGGGACTCGCCCTGGTCGGCGGTCTTTTTTTGCTCACCGGCTGGCTCACCGGACTGCCAGAAGCGCTCTTTACCCACTACCACACCGCGGGCATTGCCGCCCTGGTGATCCTCTTCGCCGGCCTGTCGCTGGCCCATCTGGCACAGCCCAACCGCCCCCCCTCCCCCCTGCCGGCATGGCGGTCGATTGCCGCCGGGGCGCTGGGTGCCCTGCTCTCGGTGGGCGGCTGGTATCTATTCAGCAGCCAGAGCCTGCAGCGCATCGATCAGGGGGGTGAGTTCGCCATCGCCCAGAGCGAGGCCACCATTCAGCGCACCCTGGCGGAGCACATCCGCCTGATGCATCGTCAGGTCGGACGCTGGGAGGTCCTGGGCCGGCTGCCGGAGACGCCCCTCTGGCAGCACGAGCTGGAAAGCTACCTGGACGACTACCCGTCGCTGGGCTTCATTGCCCTGCTGGATGACAGCCCGGCCACCTGGCGCCTGGAGTCCCGGCACCCCGGCATCGATGCCGCCTGGCTCGACGACACCCTGAGCCATCCCATCCTGGACGGATGGCTCACCGCCAGCCAGCACGACCGCCAGGAACGCCTGAGCCCACTCATCCCAGGCCCTGAGGGCGAAAGCCGCATCCTGCTGGCCCTGCCGCTGACGCTCCCCGACCACCCCGACCACTGGCTGCTCACCAGCCTTGACATCCCCACCCTGCTGGGCAGAGAGATCCCCCATACGGGCCGGTACGTAATCCAGCTGAGCCAGGACGACAACCTGCTGTTCTCCAGTAGGCCGGTCAACGCCACCCATGACCTACGCCCGATTGGCAGCACGGTCCTGGCGCTGCCGGGCGAGGCGCGATGGACTCTCTCTGCCCAGCTGCCGCGGCAGCAGCTGGTGCAAAGCGCCCTGCTGCCCAGCGGCCTGCTGCTCAGCGGCCTGCTGCTGACCCTCCTGCTGATGACCAGCCAGGAACTCTATCGGCTCTCCAACGAACGTCGGCGCCACCTCGACAACAACCACCGGGCGCTGCGCAAAGTCCTTCAGCAGCGCGACCAGTTTTTCACCCTGTCGCTGGAGCTGTTCTGCCGGGTGAGCCTGGAGGGGCGCTTCCTGCAGGTGAATCCGGCCTTCCAGCAGCAGCTCGGCTACGCCCCCGAGGCGCTGATCGGCCATCGCTACAGCGAACTGATCATGGCAGAGGACCACGACCTGATCGCCGCAGCCATCCAGCAGCTGGCCCAGGGAGAGCGGGTCACGCAGTTGGAAACGAGGATCATCGATGCCCAGGGCGAGGTTCGCTGGGTGGAGATCAACGCCGACCTGGGCGAGGAGGAGGTCATCTACGCGGTGGCCCGCGACATCACCCAGTGGAAGCACCGCGAGCGTCAGCTACGGATTCTGGAGCGCAGCGTCGAGGCCAGCGTCAATGGCGTGGTGATCGCCGATGCCCGGCAGCCCGATACCCCGATCATGTACGTCAATAACGCCTTCGAGCAGATCACCGGCTACACCCGAGAGGAAGTGATCGGCCGCAACTGCCGCATCCTGCAAGGCGACAAGACCGACCCCGACAGTCGACAAGCCATCCGCCAGGCGCTCCTGGCCCATCGCAAGCTGCACGTCACCGTGCTCAACTACCGCAAGGACGGCACCCCCTTCTGGAACGATCTCTATATCTCCCCGGTACACGACGAGCAGGGCGAGGTCACCCACTTCATCGGCGTGCAGAGCGATATCTCCACCCAGCGCGAGTACGAATCGAAGCTCGCCTACCACGCCAGCCACGACGCCCTGACCGGGCTGCCCAACCGCACCCTGCTGGAAGATCGCCTGGAGCAGAGCTGCCAGTTCGCTCGTCGCCACGCCCGCAGCCTGGCGGTGCTATTCCTCGATCTGGACGAGTTCAAGCCGATCAACGACTCGCTGGGTCACGAATTGGGTGACCGCATCCTGGTCGAGGTGGCGCGGCGCCTGGAGCAAGGGGTGCGCCCCGGCGACACCGTGGCGCGCTTCGGCGGCGACGAGTTCGTGGTGCTGCTGCCCGACCTGGCCCATCAGGACGATGTACTGATCGTCGTCGAGCGGCTCCTCGATACCATCGCCCGCCCCTATCGCGACGACAGCGGCGAGCTGCGGCTCACCGCCAGCATCGGCATCGCCATGGGAGAGGGCGAGATACGCCAGCCCACGCGGCTCATCCAGCAGGCCGACCTGGCGATGTACAAGGCCAAGCGCCAGGGCCGTAACACCTACCAGTGGTACACACGAGACCTCAATCACAAGGTGAGCGAGCGGGTCGCCCTGCGCAATGCCCTGCAGCGCGCCATCGACGATCAGCAGTTCGAGCTGCACTATCAGCCGCAGGTGCATGGCGTCACCGGCTCGATCCTCGGCTTCGAGGCGCTGATTCGCTGGTGCCACCCGGAGCGCGGCTACATATCGCCCATCGATTTCATCAGCCTGGCCGAGGATACCGGCCAAATCATCCCGATCAGCCAGTGGGTGCTCACCACCGCCTGCCGGGACAACGTCTACCTCAACGGCCTGGGGCTTGGCGACTTCGTCATGGCGGTCAACGTCTCGCCCATGCAGTTCCATCGCCCGAACTTCCTCGACGGTATTTCCCAGGCCCTGGAGGCCTCCCGGCTGTCCCCCTCGCTGCTGGAGCTCGAGCTCACCGAGGGGGTGCTGATGGACGGTTCCGGGAGCGCCATCGACAGCCTCCACGCGCTGCGCAAGCGCGGCATCCAGATCGCCATCGACGACTTCGGCACCGGCTTTTCCAGCCTCAGCTATCTGAAGCAGCTGCCCATCGACAAGATCAAGATCGACCGTTCCTTCGTGCGCGAGGTGATCAGCGACCACCGCGACGCCGCCATCGTCCAGGGCATCCTCTCCATGGCGAGCCCGCTGCAGCTCAAGGTGGTAGCCGAAGGGGTCGAGACCCAGGCCCAGCTTGCCTATCTCAAAAAACACCTCTGCGATGCCTTTCAGGGCTACCACTTCGCCCGCCCCATGCCGCTGGCCGAACTGGAGCCCTTCCTGCGTGAGCACCAGGCCACCCAGCAGCTGCAGCAGGCGCACCAGCACGGCGACGAGGGCCGCCAGACGCTGCTGCTGCTCGACGATGAAGCCAACATCCTGCGCGCCCTGACCCGGACCCTGCGGCGCGACGGCTACCGTATCCTCACCGCCGAGACCGCCCAGCAGGCCTTCGAGCTGTTGGCCACCGAGGAGGTGCAGGTGATCATCAGCGACCAACGCATGCCGGGCATGAGCGGCACCGAGTTCCTGGGGCAGGTCACCGAACTCTACCCCCAGACCCTGCAGATCGTGCTCTCCGGCTACACCGACCTCAAGACAGTCACCGCCGCGATCAACGAGGGCGCCATCTACAAGTTTCTCACCAAGCCATGGGACGACGATGAGCTGCGGCTGGTGGTCCAGCAGGCCTTCCGCAAGGCCGCCAGACGCAAGGTTCGGGAACAGGCGCATGGGCATCAGGACGGCTAGGCCATCTGCCCCTTCAGCGCCAGCGTTGAATGCCTCGGTGCTGGGCCCCGTGCCAGGTTGCTAAGGTGGAAGCAGCGGGGAGGTCGCCGGGGGCAACACCTCCCCCCGACTCCGAGGGGCTGCGATGCAATGGCGAAAGGGGCGTGAAGGCGGCTGGGATCCACAGCGCTGGAAGATGTTCTCGCTGATCGCCGGCCTGCTGCTGCTGGCGGCGCTGGGCACCGGGTTCAACGTGGTCGTGGTACAGATGCAGGCGGCGGCCTCCGCCTATGTCAGCGGCGAGAGCATCTGGTCGCGGGCCCAGGTCTCCGCGGTTCAGTATCTCGAGCGCTATGCCCTGACCGGCGACGCCGATACCCTGGCACAGGCGCGCGACTGGCTAGAGATCCCGCTGGGGGATCTGCAGGCGCGCCAGGCCATGGAGGCTGACGAGCTGGACCGCGAGGCGGCCCGGGACGGGCTCTTACAGGGCCGCAACCACCCCGATGACATCCCCAACATGATCCGGCTGTTCCGCCACTTCGCCGAGGCCCCCTACTTTCGCGAAGCGGTGGCGGTGTGGCGCGACTCCGACCCCTACATCCTCGAGCTCGGCCGCCTGGCCGACCGACTGGAAGCCGAATGGCAGTCGTCCTCCCCATCTTCGGCGGCGCTGTCACGGCTGCGCGCGCGCCTTCACCAAGTCGACCAGGCGCTCGCTCCCCTCAGCGCCACCTTTCGCCAGGCCATCGGCGATGCTGCCCGCTGGCTGGGGCAGCTCCTGACCGCTGCCAGCGTGCTCTTCCTGCTGGTGCTGGGCCTGATCGCCTGGCTGCTGGGCTGGCGCCTGACCCGGGCGCTGACCGCCGCCGAACGCGCCTTCCGGGCCACTTTCGAGCAGGCGGCAGTGGGCATGGCCCTGGTGGATGACAAGGGCCGCCTGCTGGACGTCAATCAGGCCCTGTGCCAGATCCTTCGCTACCCGCGCCCCCATCTGCTCGGCCAGCGCTACCCCGACCTGGTGCATCCCGAAGACCAGCAGATCGGCCGTCAGGAGCAGCGCCGCATCCGCGCCCGCGAACTCGACAGCTACACCATCGAGCATCGACTGCTGCGCGGTGACGGCGACACGGTGTGGGGCAAGCTGACGGTGTCGAAGATCCGCGATGACCACGACCTGAGCGCCTGCCATGTGGCCATTCTCGAGGATGTCTCCGAACCGCGCCGGCTCTCCGCCAGGCTCCAGTACGAGGCCAACCACGACCCCCTCACCGGGCTCTACAACCGCCGCGCCTTCGAACGCAGCGTGGCGGAGGTGCTGCGCCAGTCGCGGACCGAAGGGTCCATCCATGCGCTGTGCTTCGTGGATCTCGATCAGTTCAAGGTGGTCAACGACACCGCCGGCCATGTCGCCGGCGATCAGTTCCTGCGCCAGATTGCCGACACCCTGCACCGCCAGCTGCGCGAGGGCGACCTGCTGGCCCGCCTCGGCGGCGACGAATTCGCCATCATCCTCGAAGACTGCGACATGCAGGGCGCCCATGAGGTCACCGAGAAACTGCGCGCCGCCGTGGCCAATACCCGCTTTCGCTGGGAAGAGAGCACCTTCAGCGGCGGCTGCAGCATCGGGGTGGTGCTGATCGATGCCGAGAGCCTCGACCCCGGCAACCTGCTGCGGGCCGCGGATATCGCCTGCTACCTGGCCAAGGAGCAGGGCCGCAACCGGGTCTACCTGCTACGGGAGGACCACCCCCAACTATCCGAGCGGCGCAGCTAGCAGATGGGGGGCACTACCCGAACCAGGTGAGCTTCGCGCAAGGCCATGGCCTGCATCACCCCTGCCGCTTCGAAACGCTGCTCTCCGACAGGCCGCTGGTAACGGCGCGTTGAGAGGTGCCAGCCACGCCGGGCGCGGCCGGACTCTGCGCCACCATGCGCACCACGCTGCCCACCACGATCAGGCAGGGCGAGGGCAGCGGCTTTGCCGCCAGCCTCTCGGGCATATCGGCCAGGGTGCCTACCAGCGACGCCTGCTCCGGCAGGCTGGCGTTGGCCACCAGCATGATCGGCCAGTCGTCGGGCAGCCCGGCCTGGCGCAGCCCCTGGCAGATCGCCTCGACCTTGGTCAGCCCCATGTAGAAGATCAGCGTCTCGTCCCGGCGTGCCAGGGTGTGCCAGTCGGGCTCGCCGTCGGCGCGGCACCGCTGCGCGGTGACGAAGCGCAGCTGCTGGGCGTGGGCCCGGTCGGTGAGCGGGATGCCCATGCCGGCGGCGGCCGCCGAGGCGGCGGTGATGCCCGGCACGATCTGGGCGGGCACGCCCGCCTCGCCCAGGGCGGCCAGCTCCTCGCCCAGGCGCCCGAACATCCCCGGGTCGCCGCCCTTGAGGCGCACCACCGACTTGCCCTGCCCCGCCAGCTTGACCAGCAGCGCGCCGATCTCGGCCTGGGGCACGCTATGGTGGCCGCGCGCCTTGCCCACGTAGTAGCGCTCGCGGCCGGGGGGAATCAGCGCCAGCACCTCGTCGCCCACCAGGCGGTCGTAGACCACCGCGTCGGCCTCGCCGAGCAGGCGGGCGGCCTTGAGGGTCAGAAGCTCCACGTCGCCGCTTCCCGCGCCTACCAGGTAGACCCGGCCGGTGCGGCCCTCGCCGCCCAGGCTCGCGTCGTCCGCCGGGGTGCAGCAGTGCGCCGCGCTTCGGGGCGAGCGCAGCAGGCCGCCCAGCCCGTTCAGGCGTGACAGGGCGCCCGCCACCGGCGCCATCCGCCCGAGAGCAGGCTCAGGCCACAGCAGAGTCTTCAGTCGGCTCAGCGCACGCATGGGCCTTCTCCTCTTCGATCAACGATTTCAATTCGGGAATGCAGCTGCCGCACTGGGTGCCGCAGGCCAGCCGGGCCCCCAACGCCTCGACGCTGCCGTCGCCGCCCCGGATAGCCTCCAGGATACAGCGCTGGCCCACCTGATGGCAGCTGCAGACCACCGGGCCGCTGTCGGCGGCGCCGTCGTCGCAGCCGGCCAGCAGGCGACGCCGGCGCTCGGCGGAGAGCGGCTCGCCCCGGGCCGCCTCGGCGAAGCGCTCGTCGAGCCAGGCCAGCCCCGGCAGTTCGGTGGGCGGCCCCACCATCAGCCACCAGCGCAGGCGACCCGCCTCGATACCCGCGGCACGCAGGCGCCCGCCGGCGGGATCCTCCAGCCACAGCGCCGCCGCCGGCAGGTGGCGCGTCACCCAGGCCAGCCAGTCGCGGTCGGCGCTCTCGGGGGCGCCGGCCAGCTGCCAGCGCTGGCCATGGGCCAGGGGGATACGCGCCCAGTAGGCGCTCTCCTCGCACCAGTCGGGGCTCACCGCCAGGTCATCGGCCACCAGCAGGGTGGCCTCCCAGGCCACCGGCAGCGGCTCGAGCGCCACGGCGCCGTGCTTGGACTCGGGCTGGCCGGAGACGGGGTCGAGGTGGGCCGCCAGCAGGCTGCCCATGCGGGCGCTGCCGCTGAAGCGATCGGTCCAGTGCATGGGCACGAACAGCTCGCCGCGGCGCTGGCCCTTGGCGAGCCGCACCCGGCCCAGGTAGTCGCCGCCTTCGCCGGTCAGCCGAGCCAGCTGCTGGTCGGCCACGCCGAAGGCCTCGGCGTCCTCCGGAGTGATCTCGATAAAGGGCTCGGCGCGGTGGTTCATCAGCCGCGGCGCCCGGGCGGTGCGGGTCATGGTGTGCCACTGGTCGCGGATGCGCCCGGTATTGAGGCGCAGGGGGCGCGTCTCGGAGAGCGCCTGCTCGGGCTCCCTGGGGCGCACGGGGATCAGCCGGGCCAGGCCGTCCGGGGTGGCGAAGCGGCCCTCCTCGAAGAGCCGGGCGGTGCCCTGGGGGGAAGCGGCATTGACCGGCCACTGGATGGGCGCGAGGGCGTCATAGGCGGCGCGGTCGAGCCCGGCCAGCCCGGAGATATCGAACAGCCGCTCGCCCTCGTCCGCATTCTCGAAGCCGGAGAGCCGGGCGTGCTCGTCGAAGATCTCCGCCGGGTGCGCGTAGGGAAAGGCCTCACCGTAGCCCAGGCGCCTGGCCACCTCGGTGATGATCCACCAGTCGTGCTTCGCCTCCCCCGGCGGCGGCAGCAGGCCCCGCTGGCGGGAGATGCGCCGCTCGGAGTTGGTCACGGTGCCGTCCTTCTCCGACCAGGAGGAGGCCGGCAGCACGATATCGGCGTAGGGCAAGAGGTCGGTATCGGTCACGCACTCGGAGACGATCACCAGCGGGCACTTGGCCAGCGCCGCCCGCACCCGGTCGACCCGGGGCAGGCTGACCGTCGGGTTGGTGGCCATGATCCACACCGCCTGCACCTCGCCGCGCTCGATCGCCTCGAACAGTGCCACCGCCTTGTGGCCGGGCCCTTCGGGCAGGGTCGGGGTGAGCGTGGCGGTGGTCCAGAAGCGGGTGACCCGGTCGAGGGCCCCGGGGCTGTCGTAGTCCATGTGGGCGGCCAGCTGGTTGGCCAGCCCGCCCACTTCGCGGCCGCCCATGGCGTTGGGCTGGCCGGTGATGGAGAAGGGCCCGGCGCCGGGCAGGCCGAGCTTGCCGCCGGCCAGGTGGCAGTTGATGATGGCGTTGCCCTTGTCGGTGCCGCTGCTCGACTGGTTGACCCCCTGGGAGTAGAGGGTCACCACGTGCAGCTGGCTGGCGAACCAGTAGTAGAAGGTCTCCAGGCGCTCCGGGTCCAGATCGCAGTCGGCGGCCACCGCGGCCACCGAGACGTCGTCTTCCCGGGCCGCGGCCAGCGCCTCCTCGAGGCCCTGGGTGTGGCGCTCCAGATAGACCCGATCGAGCCGGCCCTTGTCGGCCATCCAGGCCAGCAGGCCGTTGAACAGCCGGGCGTCGCTGCCGGGCTTGATGCCCAGGTAGAGATCGGCGATCTCGCAGCTGTCGGTGATCCGGGGGTCGATCACCACCACCCGCATCAGCGGATTGCGGGTCTTGGCCACCTTGAGGCGCTGATAGAGCACCGGATGGTTCCAGGCCAGGTTGGAGCCCACCAGCACCACCAGCTCGGCCTCCTCGAGGTCCTCGTAGCTGCAGGGCACGGCATCGGCGCCGAAGCTGCGCTTGTAGGCGGCCACCGCCGAGGCCATGCAGAGCCGCGAGTTGGTATCCAGGTGCGGCGTGCCGAGAAAGCCCTTGAACAGCTTGTTGGCGACGTAGTAGTCCTCGGTGAGCAGCTGGCCGGAGAGATAGGCCGCCACCGCCCCGTCGCCGTGCTCGCGGCGGGTCGCCGCCAGGCGGTCGGCCACGGCAGAAAGGGCCGTGTCCCAGTCCACCTCCACGCCGTCGAGGCGCGGCCGGGTCAGCCGGCCGTGATCGCCCAGCGTCTCGTGCAGGGCCGAGCCCTTGACGCACAGTCGGCCGTAGTTGGCGGGATGATCGCTATCCCCGGCCACGGCGGCGATTCGCTCGCCGTCGACCTCTGCCACCACGCCGCAGCCGACGCCGCAATAAGGGCAGGTAGTTTTTGCCTGGTGCATGCCGTTCTCCTGGTCGGGGTCGGTCGGAAACGCAGACGCCCATCAACGGCTACCTTGGTAGACAGACGTTGATGGGCGTCGTTGCCGCATCTGAAGGGGGACTTGCAAAGGGCATCTGCAAAGAGCGTTTGCAAAGCGTGTGCCAGAAGCCGCTTTCCCCTCCCCTACCAGTGAGCTGAGTATGATCGCAGGGTATCTGAGGCGTAGCGTGACGCCGCCGATTCGCACCAGCGGCTGCCGCCAAGTGCACTGCTTGCACCAAACCGGTGCCGACTCGGCGCCGCGGCGTAGCCCTTACCCGCGCCGTTGCCGCGGCGCGTCGGCTCTCGGGATGCTGGAATGCATCTTGCATACCCCTGGGCAGACGTGACTTCCCACCAATGACGACACTGCCATGCCCCCCCAGACCACTACTTTAAAGGTGCTGCTAGTCGACGACGAGGTCGTACGCGCCGCCATGGTCGAGGAGGCCCTGATCGCCGAGGGCCATGAGGTCATCTGTCGGCTGCAGAGCCCGGCCAGCCTCAACGAGATGGTCGCGCGTCACGAGCCCGACGTGGTGATCATCGATATGGAGTCCCCCGACCGCGACACCCTCGACAGCATGGCCCTGCTCAACCGCGAGAACCCGCGTCCGGTGGTGTTCTTCGCCGACCAGCACGACCCCGACACCATGCAGGCGGCCCTCAAGTCGGGGGTCAGCGCCTATGTGGTCGACGGACTGGTGGCCGGCCGAGTCAAGCCGATCATCGAAGTGGCCATCGCCCGCTTCGACGCCTTCCAGTCCCTGCGCCAGGAGCTCGACCAGACCCGCAACCAGCTCGCCGAGCGCAAGCGCATCGAGCGCGCCAAGGGGCTGCTGATGAAGCACCAGGGCTGCGACGAGGAGCAGGCCTACCGCATGCTGCGCAAGCTGGCCATGGACCGCGGCCAGCGTATCGCCCAGGTAGCCGACAGCGTCATCGATGTGCTGGAACGCCTGACGCCCCCATCGTCCGAGCCTGAATAGGGATTCCCCATGAGTGTGACATCGACTCCCCCTCCCCACCGCCACCCGACGGCCAGGCCGCTGCCCCCTGAGCTCGACCGCGTGACCCTGGGCTTTATCCCGCTGCTGGATGCCGCCCTGCCGGTGATCGCCCGCGAGCACGGCTTCTTTGCCGAGCAGGGGCTAGAGGTGACGCTATCCCGGGAGAACGCCTGGTCCACCCTGCGCGACAAGGTCGCCGCCGGCCTACTCGACGGCGCCCAGATGCTCGCCCCCATGCCCTTGGCCATGAGCCTGGGCCTGGAGCGCGCGCCCTGCGACACCCTGGCGCCGATCACCCTGTCGCGCAACGGCAATGCCCTGGTGCTCTCCCGCGCGCTTGCCGATGCCTGTAACGTCACCCTCGATGACGCCCCCGAGACCAGCGCCAGGGCGCTGGCCCGAGGGCTGGGCGAACAGCCCGAGCGGCGGCGACCTCGCCTGGCCATGGTCTACCCCTTCTCCTGCCAGCACTATCAGTTGCGCGACTGGCTCACACTCGGCGGGCTCGACCCGGACCGCGACGTGGAGCTGGCGGTGCTGCCGCCGCCGCGCATGGCGGATGCCCTGGAGGCCGGCGAGATCGACGGTTTCTGTGTCGGCGAGCCCTGGGGCAGCCTGGCCCAGCATCGCCAGACCGGGCGCATCATCGCCACCGGCGCCCAGCTCTGGCCGGACGCTCCGGAGAAGGTGCTGGGCGTGACCCGCTCCTGGGCCAGACGCTACCCCGCCACCCTGGCCGCGCTGATTCGGGCGCTGATGGCGGCAAGCCAGTGGCTCGGCGCGGCCTTGGCCCATCGCCGCCAGGCCCGGGACTGGCTGGCGCTGCCGCCCTATCTCGACCGCTCGGTGAGCCATCTCGACACCCTGCACCTGGACAGCGTCCCGATCCACCAGCGCCTGTGCGGCGCCGGCGTGCTGCGCCCCGATATCGAGTCCATGGGGCGGGTGGCCGAGGCGCTGAGCCGTCACCTGGAAGACCGCGGCCGCTCACTGGACATTCGCACCCTGCACGAGTGCTACGCCCCCGTGCATTTCGATGCCGCCATGCACCAGTGATGTGCATGGCATCCGCCGCGCGGCGCGCCCCAGCCCACGCCACTCCTCTCCAATCCCTTGAAAGAAAAGAACAAAACCGTGCCACACAGCATCTTGGCCGGTTTCTTGATAGGTGAAGGGCAGCACGGTGATCAAAGGCGATCACCCCTGACGACAGAAGACACGCATTGGACGAAGGCGTCCCAGCGCTCTCCCCCCGGGGAGTTGCGCCGGGGCGCCTTCTTTTCGTTGTCGCCACCCCTTTTGACTCAGCGGAGGTGCCTGAGCATGCATCAAGCCCCCCATCCAGCGAACGAGCACCTGGTCATCGTCGGCAACGGCATGGCAGGCCACCGGCTAGTGGAAGCACTGGCCGGCAAGCCGGGGCGGCCAGCGCGCATCACCGTGATCGGCGACGAACCGGACCCGGCCTACAACCGTATTCTGCTCTCACCGCTGCTGGCCGGCGAAATGACGCGTCCGGCGCTGACCCTGCATGACAGCGACTGGTACGCGGACCAGGGGATCGACCTGATCCTCGGCGAGCGAGTCACCGACATCGACCGCGCCGCACGGCGCCTGACCACCGATAGCGGCCGCACCCTCGACTACGACCGGCTGGTGCTGGCCACCGGCTCCCGCCCGGCCCGCCCCCCGGTGCCGGGGCTCGAGCTGCCCGGCGTGGAGGTGTTTCGCGACCTCCGCGACGCCGAGGCCCTGATTCGCTTCACCCAGCGCCAGGCCGACGAGCGCGACGGCGGCGCCGTGGTGATCGGCGGCGGCCTGCTGGGCCTGGAAGCCGCCGAGGGTTTACGAAAGCGAGGACAGGGCAAGCGCGCACAGGACCAAGGCGGCATGCGGGTGAGCCTGCTACAGCGCGACGACCGCCTGATGAACCGCCAGCTCGACCTCACCGCCGCCCGGCTGCTCGAAAACGAGCTGCGCGGCCGCGGGCTCGACATCCACACCAACGCCCAGCTCGAGCGCCTGGAGGCCGACGGCCAGGGCCGGGTGTGCGCCGCCCTGCTGACCGACGGCACCCGCCTGCCTGCCAGCTGCGTGGTGGTGGCCATCGGCATCGTGCCCAACGCCGAGTTGGGCCGCGTTGCCGGGCTCACCGTCGAGCGCGGCATCGTGGTCGACGCCTGGCTCACCACCAGCGACCCGGCCATTCACGCCCTGGGCGAGTGCTGCGAGTTCGAAGGCCAGACCTTCGGCCTGGTGGAGCCTATCTGGCGCCAGGTCGAGGTGCTCGCGGCCCACCTCTCCGGCGAGACGGTGGACGGCTACGTCGACACCCCCTGCGCCACCAAGCTCAAGGTCAGCGGGGTCTCCCTCTACGCCTTCGGCCCCACCGACCCCGACCCCGACCACGAGGTACTCAGCTATCGCGACCCCCAGCAGGGCGACTACCGCCGCCTGCTGCTGAAAGACGGCCGCCTGGAGGGCGCCGTGCTCTACGGCGACACCGCCGCCGGCCCCTGGTACTTCGAGCAGGCCCTGGCCGGGCGCGATCTCAGCGCCGGCCGCGCCGGCCTGCTGCTCGGCGCCGCCGACGCCCAGGCGCAGCTCGACGATGCCGCCGACGCCGCCACTGATTCACCGCACAGCCCCGCGAAGGAGGCCGCATGAACACGCCCGCTAAACCGCAACTGATCGTCATCGGCAACGGCATGGTCGGCCACCACCTGGTCGAGCAGCTGGTCGAGCGCGGCGCCACCGAGCGCTACGCCATCACCGTGTTCGGCGAGGAGCGCCATCTGGCCTACGACCGCGTGCACCTCTCCGAGTACTTCAGCGGGCGCGACGCCGACTCGCTCGCCCTCTCCACCCGCGACTACTACGCCGAACACGGCATCGCGCTGCGCCTTTCCGAGGCGGTGGTCGCCATCGACCGCAACAAAGGCGAAGTGGTCACCGACCAGGGTCGCATCCCCTACGACCGCCTGGTGCTGGCCACCGGCTCCACCCCCTTCGTGCCGCCGATTCCCGGCAACGACCGCGAGGGCTGCCTGGTCTACCGCACCCTGGAGGACCTCGACGCCATCCGCGAGGCCGCCGAGACCGCCACCACCGGCGTGGTGGTGGGCGGCGGCCTGCTCGGCCTGGAGGCGGCGGGTGCCCTGCGCGGGCTCAACCTCGACACCGCCGTGGTGGAGTTCGCTCCGCGCCTGATGCCGATGCAGGTGGACAGCGAAGGCGGCGAGCTGCTGCGCGAGAAGATCGAAGCCATGGGCGTGCAGGTCCTCACCGGCCGCGCCACCCAGGAGATCGTCGACGGCGAACGCAGCCGCCACCGCATGGTGTTCCAGGACGAAAAAGTGCTGGAAACCGACCTCATCGTTTTCTCCGCCGGCATTCGTCCCCGCGACGAACTGGCCCGCGACTGCGGCCTGGAGATCGGCGAGCGCGGCGGCGTGGTGATCGACGACAACTGCCTGACCAGCGACCCGGCCATCCTGGCCGTCGGCGAAGTGGCACTGTGGAACAACAGCATCTTTGGCCTGGTCGCCCCCGGCTACCAGATGGCCAAGGCCGCCGCCGTCACACTGCTCGAAGGCAATGAGCCCTTCAAGGGCGCCGACATGAGCACCAAGCTCAAGCTGATGGGCGTCGACGTAGGCTCCATCGGCGACGCCCACGGCGACCGTACCCCCGGAGCACGCCAGTTCCGCTTCCTCGACCCGCTCAAGCAGCAGTATCGCAAGCTGGTAGTCTCCAGCGACGGCAAGCGCCTGGTAGGCGCCATGCTGGTGGGCGACAACAGCGTCTACGATACCCTGCTGCAGTACTACGCCAACCGCATCGACCTGCCCGAGGACCCGGCCTCGCTGATCCTGCCGGCCGGCAGCGACGCCGCCCCCGCGCTGGGGCCGGACGCCCTGCCCGACACCGCCATGATCTGCTCCTGCCACAACGTCACAAAGGGCGACGTCTGCGCCACCATCGACGCCGGCGCCGTGGACCTCGGCGCCGTGAAGGGCGAAACCAAGGCCAGCACCGGCTGCGGCGGCTGCGCCGCCCTGCTCAAGACCCTGGTGGACCACGAGCTGGAGAGCCGCGGCGTGGAGGTCGACAAGTCGATCTGCGAGCACTTCTCCCATACCCGCCAGGAGCTCTACGACATCGTGCGGGTGGAGGGCATCAAGACCTTCAGCGAGCTGATGGAAAAGCACGGCAACTCCGACACCCACGGCCTGGGCTGCGACATCTGCAAGCCGGCGACGGCCTCGATCCTCGCCTCCTGCTTCAACGAGCCGATCACCGACGCGGCCCACATTCCGCTGCAGGACACCAACGACACCTTCATGGCCAACATGCAGAAGAACGGCACCTACTCGGTGGTGCCGCGCATCGCCGGCGGGGAGATCACCCCCGACAAGCTGGTGGTGCTGGGTCAGGTGGCGCAGAAGTACGACCTCTACACCAAGATCACCGGCGGCCAACGCATCGACCTGTTCGGCGCCCGCCTGGAGGACCTGCCGGCGATCTGGGGCGAGCTGATCGAAGCCGGCTTCGAGACCGGTCACGCCTACGGCAAGTCGACCCGTACCGTGAAGTCCTGCGTGGGCAGCACCTGGTGCCGCTACGGCGTGCAGGACAGCGTGGGCATGGCGATCGAAATCGAGCACCGCTACAAAGGCCTTCGCGCCCCCCACAAGCTCAAGTTCGGGGTGTCCGGCTGCACCCGCGAGTGCGCCGAGGCCCAGAGCAAGGACATCGGCGTGATCGCCACCGAGAACGGCTGGAACCTCTACGTATGCGGCAACGGCGGCATGCGCCCCCGCCACGCCGAGCTGTTCGCCACCGACCTCGACGACGAAGCGCTCTACCGCACCATCGACCGCTTCCTGATGTTCTACATCCGCACCGCCGACCGCCTGCAGCGCACCTCGGTGTGGCGCGAGAACCTGGAAGGCGGCCTGGACTACCTCAAGGAGGTGATCCTCGAGGACAGCTTAGGGATAGGTGAGGAGCTGGAGCGTCAGATGCAGGCCGTGGTCGACACCTACGAGTGCGAGTGGGCGGGCGCCATCAGCGACCCCGAGAAGCTCAAGCGCTTCCGCAGCTTCGTCAACGACGCCCGCCCGGACCCGGACATCATCTATACCACCGAGCGCGGGCAGCTCCGCCCGGCCTGATCGATCAATCCGGCATTCGCGCGCTAAAGCGCCCTCCCACAAGGCGTTTCTCCCACCGCGGTGGGAGAATCCCGTGGGAGGCCGGCTCCGCCGGGCGATTGGCGCCGTCAGGCGCCCCCAGTCAACCGTACAAGGACACGATTCATGAGCACAGCAACTGCAGCCAAGACCATGACCCAGACCTGGCAAATCCTCTGCACCCGCGCCGACCTGGTGCCCTACTCCGGCGTCGCCGCCTGGGTGGAAACCCCGGAAGGCCCCGCACAAGTCGCCGTTTTCTACCTGCCCGGCCACGCGCAGGAGCTCTACGCCCTCGACCACCACGACCCCTTCTCCGGCGCCAACGTCATCGCCCGCGGCATCGTCGGCGACATCAAGGGCCAGCCGGTGGTCGCCTCGCCGATCTACAAGCAGCACTTCCGCCTGGAAGACGGCCAGTGCCTGGAGGACGAAGCCGTCACGCTGCGCACCTGGCAGGTAAGCTTCAAGGGCGATGAGGTGTGGATCGAGGCGTAAGGTTTCGGTCTTCTGGAAAGAAAAAAGGCTCATCGCAGACTGGCGTGAACTTGCCCTGTGGGAGGGAGCTTCAGCTCGCGAAGTAGCGCGCAGCGCTACCCACGGGGCGCCTGCGGCGCCTTCGCCCGGCAGAGCCGGCCTCCCACCATAAAACTTGCCAAACATGGTCACGCTAAAGTGCGAAGAACCAGAAAAAAGCCGCCGACGCATGAAAAGCGTCGGCGGCTTTGGGTAAGCCCACCCGCATCTCAACCGCGAAACGCTGCCTCGATCTCGGCGATGTCGATTTTCCGCATCGTCATCATGGCCTCGAACGCCCGCTTGGCGGCGGCGCGGTCGGGACTGGAGAAGGCCTTCGTCAGCGCGATGGGGGTAATCTGCCACGAGATGCCCCACTTGTCCTTGCACCACCCGCATTGGCTCTCCTGGCCGCCATTGCCGACGATGGCGTTCCAGTAGCGATCCGTCTCCTCCTGGTCTTCGGTCGCCACCTGAAACGAGAACGCTTCGCTATGCTGGAAGGCCGGCCCGCCGTTCAGCCCGAGGCACGCCACGCCCAGCACGGTGAACTCCACCGTCAAGACGCTCCCCTCCTCCCCCGCTGGGTAATCCCCAGGGGCCCGGTGCACCGCGTCGAGCGATGAATCGGGGAAGGTCTCGGCATAAAATCGTGCGGCTTCCTCAGCGGCGCCATCGTACCAAAGGCAGATCGTGTTCTTCGCCATGTGCTTCATGATCAGCTCCCTTCTGTGAGTGATTGCCGTGAGTGGCAATCTATTGTCGAGCGGAGCTGCCCGAAATCGACAGCAGTGGTGGTGGCTGACGACCGCAATCACCGGTGACAAAACCGGCGCGAAGCAGAGGCTTGGGCATACGGTGCATGGCTTGGTTATGTGTTGCTTCAGGCGGCGACAAGCTTCTTGACCTTGAGCTCTTTACGATGCTGCTCAGCATGCCAGAGCTCATACTGGGACTGCTGATTCAGCCAACTCTCTGCCGAAGTATCAAACGCAATAGAAAGCCGAATGGCCATCTCTGGACTAATGCCAGCCTTGCCGTTCAACACAGCACTCAGGGTTTTTCGACTCACTCCCAATGCTTCTGCAGCGGCCGTTACAGAGAGGCCCATGGGCTCCAGACAAAGCTCACGCAACACTTCACCAGGGTGGGGGGGATTGTGCATCAACATCGGCAATACCTCAGTGGTAATCTTCGTAGCTCACTATCTCGGCGTCTCCGTCCTCGAACCGGAAGGTCACGCGCCAGTTACCACTGACCGTTACTGACCAAATTCCGGCGCGATTCCCCGAGAGCTCGTGCAGCCGAAGGCCTGGCAAGTCCATATCTTTGACGTCAGATGCTGCATTTAGCCTACCGAGAATCAGTCGAAGCCTCTTCGCATGAGCGGCCTGGATCCCTGCGGTGCTGCCGGACTTGAAAAATTTGGCCAAGCCCTTGTGCTTGAAGCTTCGAATCATGCTCTAAGTGTAACCTGTAACGCCTCGGGTGTCAAACGCACATAACGCCCGCCATAAACGGCGCGAGGAACGAGCGTCCGGCGACCGCAGGGAGCGAATTTAATGGCGTTGTTAGACAAGCCTATTCTCCCGTAGAGTTTGTTCTCCGCTCGGAGTTAGCCGCAAATCGCCATTGTCATCTGGACAGATGAAGCCAGATTGTTGCATTCTGTATAGAGCTTCGTCAGATACAGTTTGGCCTTTGACCCAATTAGCAAGCGCAAGAATTATCGGTGATATTTGTGGTTCTGCGGTCACGACTTTGTAGTTCTCCATATCAGGAAGTTGCTCAATTGTGGGTCTTATCTGACGCTCAATGTAGATTTCCGGTTCTAGTGGTAGAGAGTTCCCAAACGGATCTACAACTTGAACGCTAATTATTTCTCCATTACTTAAGCGTTGTACATATAACCCAGTATAACTACTCATCCTCTTTCTCCGTGAATGGTGATAACTGACGTCTAACAGTGATTGGACGGCGCGTCCTGATATTGAATGAACATCCTGCGCGTTCAACGATTTTATCTGACGCGCCCCTTCTCTCCCAACGCATTGATTTTGCACCAGATTAAGTATAGCTCGGCCACCCATGCAGAATTCGCGCGCTTGCGCGTTTTGCCGGAACCAATAATACTGTATGTACATCCATGTCAGGGAAGGAGCTGCCGTATGGATACGCGCACCAGGCCGCCAAAGCTGATGGACCGTGTGAAGGCCACCATGCGGGTGAAGCGCTACAGCCCACGTACCGAGAAAACCTACTGCTACTGGATACGCTACTTCATTCGCTTCCATGGCGTGCGCCACCCTTCCAGCATGGGTGGCTCCGAGGTGCGTGCCTTCCTGGAACACCTTGCGGTGGAGCGCCAGGTGGCAGCCGCCACGCAGAACCAGGCGCTGAATGCTATCGTCTTTCTCTATCGCCATGTTCTCGAGCAGCCCTTGGGAGAGATCGGTGAATTCTCACGCGCCAAGCGCCCACGCCGATTGCCGGTAGTGCTATCCCATGAGGAAGTGATGCGCGTACTGAGCCACCTTTCCGGCTCCATGTATCTGATGGGGACATTGATGTACGGCTCAGGGCTGCGGCTCATCGAAACATGCCGCCTACGTGTCCGGGATATCGACTTCGAGCGTCAGGTGATTACGGTGAGAGCTGGCAAGGGCGACAAGGACAGAACCACCCTGCTTCCTGCGACCTGTATTCCCGCCATGCAGCATCAAATCTCCACGACCAAACAGCAACTTGACTATCGCCTGCATCATGGCCGCGTACCAGTGACGCTGCCCCACGCGCTGGATCGCAAGTACCCCAATGCAGGCATCTCCTTGGCTTGGCAGTGGCTCTTCCCTGCCAGCCGTCCCTGCTGTGACATGGATGGCAAGGTGGTACTTCACCATATCCACCCATCGGCAGTGCAAAGGGCGGTCAGGCACGCCATGCGGGCCGCTTCGCTGCCACGCCCCGGCTCCTGCCATACTCTGCGACACAGTTTCGCCACTCAATTGCTGAGCCAGGGAACGGATATCCGCACCGTTCAGGAATTGCTGGGGCACAAGAGTGTGGAAACCACCCAGATCTATACGCATGTGCTGGGCAAGGGCTTTGCCGGCGTGCGCAGCCCTCTGGGATAAGGAAAATCGAGGCGTTCAGGCACGCTACCGCCAGGGGATGCGGGTCACCAGCCCCCTCCCTGGCGCTTACAGGCCGCCTGAATGCCATCATCGGATTACGCAGGAGTCCGATTCAGTAATCGAGGCAGCCACAGTTTTTTTCTCAAGAAAAAGATTGGCTCTTCACACTTTGGCGTGAATCCGTGCTTCTGGCTACACTATGGGAGTCCGGCCCTGCCAGCGGTTCGACGCTTCGGCGAAGGCGCCGCAGCCCCCCCCCTTTGGCAGTGCTGCGCACTGCTTCGCGAGCTAAAGTCGAGGCGTCGAACCGTCCCTCCCACAAAGCCATTTCACGCCAGTCTGCGATGATCCAAAAGAGTCGGCTTTAGGCCACTGCTTCAGCCCCCTTAGCGCCAACCTACCGCCTTCTTCCGTGTAAATCCATGCGGTCGGGCCCGGCGATTGACCTTGGTCGCATCGGCGTGGGCGATGACTTACAGCATGTAAGCCATTTCTTACGCCACTTGGCAGACTGAGGCTGCGCTGGCGTGAAAGGCGGTATTCTCCCTTGCCTTGGGGCGTTCTACAGCCCCAGCAGCCGCCAGGCCAGCGGCAGGAACAGCGCAGTGAAGATCCCCGTCAGGCTCATGCCGAGCGAGGCGAAGGCGCCCGCGGTGGGGCCGAGTTCGAAGGCGCGCACGATGCCCACGGCGTGGCCGTTCACCCCCAGCGCGAAGCCGAGGATGCGCGGGTCGTCGATCTTCAGCAGGCGGGCCAGCAGCGAGACGAAGATGGTGGTCAGCACCCCGGTGATCAGCAGCCCGCCCAGCATCAGCGAGACCGAGCCACCGATCTGCTCCACGATGCCGATGCTCAGCGGGGCGGTGACCGACTTGGGCGCCAGCGAGGCCAGCACGATGGGCGGTGCCCCCAGCAGCCAGGCGATCAAGACAGCGTAGAGCGCGGCCAGCAGGGCGGCCAGGGGCAGGCAGCAGAGAATCGGCTTCCACAGGGCGACGATATGCCGGCGCTGCTGGTAGAGCGGCACCGCCAGCGCCACGGTGGCGGGGCCCAGCAGCAGCGTCAGCCCGGCCACGTTGCGCAGGTAGTCGGCGAAATCGAGGCGCAGCAGCCATAGGCCTGCCGCCGTGAGCACGGCGCCGATCAGCACCCCCGGGCACCAGCTCGGCCGGCCCATGCGCTCGAACAGGGCCATGCCGGCGAGGTAGGCCGCCAGGGTCAGGGCAACGGCGAGGGCGGGAGTGTCCAGCAGCGAGGCGTGGAGGTCGTTCATGCCGGGCGACTCCCTTCGTCGCGCTCGGCGTCTTCTCTCGGCATGAAGCGCCGCATCAGCCACAGCGTGGTCAGCACGCTCAGGAAGGTCCCCACCAGCAGCGCCACCATCACCGCCGTCCAGTGGCCGGCGAACTCGTCGATCACGAAGAATACCCCCACCACCCCGGGCATGATCAGCATGGCGAGCAGCGGTATCAGCGCCTGGCTCGCCGTGGCGACGCTTTCGCTGAGCCCTCGATTCACCAGCAGCCAGGCCAGCAGCAGCAGCAGCCCCGCCATGGCGTGGGAGATCGGGAGCGCCAGCGCTTCGACGAGCACCTGACCGAGCAGTAGGAAACCGAGCAGCCAGAGAAAGCCGCGCAAGAGTGTCATGTCGCCCCCATCCGGAAAGTGATCCGCCTACGGCCCCGCTGTGACCATCGAGGCAGAGCGGGGGCGGAGGTGAAGGGCAAAGGTTAACACGCTATCGGTTGCGTGGCGGGCACGCCGGGCGCATCGGTGTTGTCGTCGATGAGATCGTCAGGCCGAGGCGCCAAGCAGTGAAAAGAAGGTTCATCGCAGACTGGCGTGAACTTACCCTGTGGGAGGGACGGTTCGACGTCTCGACTTCAGCTCCGGTTCGACGCTTCGATGAAGCAGTGCGCAGCACTGCCAAAGGGGCGCCTGCGGCGCCTTCGCCCGGCAGAGCCGGCCTCCCACCAGAGAACCTGCCAAACATGTTCACGCTAAAGTGCGAAGAGCCGAAAAGAAGAAGGCGACCCACAGCCCCATCAGCAGCACGAAGCTCGACATGTAGGCCGCCAGGCGGTGCATCACCCGGTTGTACGTGCAGTGGATGAGGCTATGCGCCGCGCGGAGGGCGACGAAGAGCCAGGCGCCGAGGGCCAGCCAAGCCGGCGTATGCTGCACCGCGAGGGAGACGGCCGCCAGCCCGTAGAAGAGCACTGGCACTTCGAACAGGTTACGAAAGTTGTCGGCGGCCTGGACGTTCTCCAGCCGCGCGGACATCTGCAACGAGGTCGCGGCGGACTGCGGGTGGATGCGCTTCTCCCGCATTTCCGTGACCCGGGTATAGAGCAGCCTGATGCCGACGAGGAAGGTCAGGATCGCCAGCGCCAGCATGGCGCCGACGAGCGTGATATGAGCAGTCATAGGGGGCCCAAATAGAGACATCTCTTGCAAGGTGGATTCACGCCGAGACCGGCAGCGATGCCGCCGCTGCGGGATCATGCATTCCTCGGCACAGGGGGCGAGAGAGGACGGGCCGGCGCCGCCCAGGCGGCACCGGCGGGTGCTGAGGTTAACCGGTCGGCGGTTCCAGGCCAGCGTAGCGGACCCCGGTGAGCAGCGCCATCTCCCGGTGCCAGGTGGCCAGGTCGTCCTTGTGGAACTGGCTCAGGGCGTCGTGGCCGCAGGCCCGGGCCATCACCTTCATCAGCTGGGTGGAGGCCTCGAAGAAGGTCTTCAGGCGCTGGGTAGAGCGATCGACGTCGAGGCGCCTGCGCAGCTCCTCCTTCTGGGTGGCCACGCCGGCCGGGCAGTTATTGGTGTGGCACATCCGCGCCGACACGCAGCCCACCGCCTGGATGGCGCTGTTGGCCAGGGCGATGCCGTCGGCGCCCAGGGCCAATGCCTTGACGAAGTCGATGGGCACCCGCAGGCCGCCGGTGATGATCAGCGTCACCCGGCCGCTGGCCTTCTGGGCGTCCAGGTAGCGTCGGGCGCGGGCCAGGGCGGGGATGGTCGGCACGCTGATATGGTCGCGGAAGATCTCCGGGGCCGCCCCGGTGGCGCCCCCGCGGCCGTCGAGGATGACGTAGTCGGCGCCGGCATCTAGGGCGAACTGGATATCCCGCTCGATATGGTTGGCGCTGAGCTTGAAGCCCACCGGCACCCCGCCGGTGATCTCCCGCACCCGGTCGGCGAAGGCGCGGAAGTCGGCCACCGTGACCAGATCCTCGAAGGTGGGAGGAGAGGTCGCGTCGGTGCCCTCCTCCAGCCCCCTGACCTGGGAAATCTTGCCGCGGTTCTTGATGCCGGGGAGATGCCCGCCGGTGCCGGTCTTGGCGCCCTGCCCGCCCTTGAAGTGGAAGGCCTGGACGCGCTCCAGCAGCTCCTCCCGATAGCCGAACTTGGCGCTGGCCAGCTCATAGAAGTAGCGTGAGTTCTCGGCCTGCTCCTCGGGCAGCATGCCGCCCTCGCCGGAGCAGATCCCGGTGCCGGCCAGCTCGGCGCCGCGGGCCAGGGCGATCTTGGCCTCCTCCGAGAGGGCACCGAAGCTCATGTCCGAGACGAACAGCGGGATCTTCAGCGTCAGCGGCTTCTTGGCCTCGGGGCCGATGACCAGCTCGGTGGCCACCTCGGCGTCTTCCATCAGCGGCCGCGTTGCCAGCTGGGCCACCATGAGCTGCAGGTCGTCCCAGTGCGGCAGGGTGTGGCGCGGCACGCCCATGGCGGTGATCGGGCCGTGGGCGCCCATCTTGGAGAGCCCCTCCTCGGCCAGTTGGTGGATGAACGCCACCGTGGGCTCCTCCTGAGTGGCCTTGGCGATCACCCTGTCGTCGCCGCTGGCGCCCGGCCCCTCCTTGCCTACCTGGTCACTGCTGAACGACTTGTGGGTGCCGTCGCAGAAAGGCATGTCCTTGGAGTGCTTGCATCGACAGAAATACCCCTCGCCGCCCTCCTCGGCCGTGTACTTCTGCGGCTTGAAGCCGGTATCCGCATGGGAGCCGTCACAAAAGGGCTGGTCGCTGGATCGACCGCAGGTGCAGAAGAAGTAGGTCTCTCCCTTCTCAAGCGTTTGCTTGATCGGCTTGTTGTCGGAAATCACCGGGTTGCTCATCACGGGTCGCCTTATTCTGAGAAATCGCCCCTATCACCATAGTCGCCACCGCCGGAGGACGCTTTCACGCTGCATCATCCCCGCGGCTAGCGTTGAAGCCATCGACGGTAGCCGCGGAGCCGAGGCTTCATGCTGATGTCATAAAGCCAAGCAGGGCGAAACGGAGGAGATCACGCAACGCAGGTGACACTGGCCACGAGGGAGCCCGGCTGTCATGTGACGGTAAGGTGTCAGTGCCAGTGTCGAAGGTGCCGTCAACCCAGGAGTGCTGCCCCGATGGTACGACTCGACAAGAAAGCCAAGCGGCTCTACGTGCTGGACACCAACGTCCTGCTTCACGACCCCGCTGCCCTGTATCAGTTCGAGGAACACGAGGTGGTCATTCCCATGACCGTGCTCGAGGAGCTCGACAAGCACAAGAACGGCATGCGCGAGATCGCTCGCACCGCCCGCCAGGTCAGCCGTACCCTCTCCGACCTGACCAATCAGGTGACCTTCGACGAGATCCAGCGCGGCATCCCCATCCCCCGCGCCGGCGGCACGCCGCTGGGCCGGCTGCGGTTCCTCTGCTATCCCGAACTCGAGCCCCTGGAGCATCTGGAGGAGAGTCCCGACAACTGCCTGCTGGCGGAGACCTGTCGACTACGCGACGAACGCCCCGATGCCTCGGTGATTCTGGTCACCAAGGACATCAACCTGCGGGTCAAGGCCGCCGCCCTGCGCGTGCCGGTGGAGGACTACCTCACCGACCGCGCCTTCAGCGACAGCGATGCCATGCCCGACGGCGTGCGCATCTACCCCGACGCGGAGAGCGACGGCAGCGGCCCCTGGGAGGCGCTGAACGTGGAGGTCGCGGTGGAACGGGTCGACCACCACACTTTCTACCAGCTCAGCGGCGAGCTGCCCGGCGATTGGCACCTGGGCATGCTGGTCTCCGACAGCGAGAACGGTGCCGGCTTCGAGGCCATCGTACGCGAACTCTCCCCCGGCCAGGCTCGGCTGCAGCTGCTCACCAACTATCGCCACAAGGCCGGCGCCTGGGGCGTTCACGCCCACGACAGCCGCCAGAACTTCGCCTTGAACCTGCTGATGGACGACGATATCGACCTGGTGACCATCGCCGGGAGCGCCGGCACCGGCAAGACCTACATGACCCTGGCCTCCGCCTTCCAGCAGACGCTGGACGCCAAGCGCTTCGAGCGCATCGTCTTCACCCGGGCGCCGATCTCCATGAGCGAGGACATCGGATATCTGCCCGGCACCGAGGAGGAGAAGATGTCGCCCTGGATGGGAGCCTTCCACGACAACATGGATAACCTGCTGCGCGACGAGAAGGACGGCTCGACCAGCTGGAGCGAGGACGCCACCCGCACCCTGATCGGCTCACGGGTGCAGATCCGCGCCCCGGGCTTCATGCGCGGGCGCACCCTCAACGACACCTTCCTGATCATCGACGAGGCGCAGAACTTCACGCCCAAGCAGCTCAAGTCGCTGCTGACCCGCGCCGGGCGCAACACCAAGATCGTCTGCCTGGGCAATGTGGGGCAGATCGATACGCCCTATCTCACCGCCAACACCTGCGGCATGGCGGCGGTGGTGCAGCGCTTCCGCGACTGGCCCCACGCCGGCCACGTGACGCTGAGAAGCGTGGAGCGCTCGCGGCTGGCACTGGCCGGCGAAGAGCTACTGTAATCTCCATAGGTTGGGGTAGCCCCCGCTACCCCAACCAAAACCCCACCAGCAGCAGCAGCGCCACCCCCACCATCAGCGGCACCGCCAGGCGGCGGAAGCCGCGCTCATAGCGGCTCAGCTCGGCGAGCCCTTTGAGCAGGCGCCGCTCGGCCTCCACAAGCCGCTCGCGCCGCCGCGAGGCCCAGCCCTCGAGCGCCCGGCCGGCTCCGTCCAGGGCGCCGACCAGCTGCTGGGCCAGGGAGGCATAGAGCCACCAGAAATCGCCGGGCAGCAGCCGCCGGCTGATCCGCCAGGGCAGCGCCCGGGCCAGCTGCCAGACCGCTACCGCCAGCACCAGGCCCAGCCCCACCGGCCACAGCAGGCCGGCCAGCTCCTCGGCGGGCGGCCAGTGCGGCCCCGGTCCGGCCATCGGCAGCCATAGCGGCACCGTGGCGGCCAGCGCCACACTGGCCAGCCAGGTCACCGGCATGGGTGCCCAGGTAGCGCCCTCGGCCTCGCCCCGCTCGCGCCACTGGCGCCACAGCGCCCGCGCCATTAGCGCCGTGGTGCCCACCGCCGCCAGGCTCAGCCACAGCACCAGCGTCGATAAGCCGCCGTCGTAGAGCGCCGCCTTCAGGGTCCACTTGGTGGAAAGTCCCGAGGCCAGCGCCCCGGTCAGCGATAGCGCCGGCAGCGCCAGCAGGGCCCACAGCAGCCAGGCCGGCAGGCGCGGGGGGTGCTCGCTGATGCCGACGCCCAGGAACAGCGCGCCCTTGGTCATGCCATGGTGGGCGGCGAACAGCACCAGCGCCGCCGAAAGCGCCGGCCACAGCGCCGGGGCCGCCAGGCCCGCGCCGAGGGCGGCGGTGAGCATGCCCATCTGGCTGACGCTGGAGTAGGCCAGCACCGCCTTGGGGTGGCGCTGGGTGACCCCGAACAGGGCGGCCACGAAGGCCCCCGCCAGCCCCAGCACGATCGCCACTCGCCCCAGGGACTCGAGCCCGGCCGCGGGGTCACCCAGGGGCAACGTGCCCAGCCAGCCCAGCAGGCCGGCCTTGATCATCACCCCGCTGAGCACGGCGCTGGCCGGCGTCGGCGCCACCGGGTGGGCCAGCGGCAGCCAGACGTGCAGCCCCACCACGCCGGCCTTGACGCCGAAGCCCAGCCACAGCAGGGTGGCCATCCAGCTCCCTCGCTCGGCGGCGGCGATGCCCTCGCGCAGGCCGCCGAGAGTCAGCGCTTCGGCGCTGCCGGCGGCCCACAGCAGCCCGGCGAGGATCATCGCCTCGCCGAACAGCGCCAGAATCAGGTAGGCCCGCGCGCCCAGCTGGGCGTCGCGATTGCCAGCATGCACCACCAGGCCGTAGGCGGCGAAGGTCATCACCGCGAAGCCGAGATAGAAGCTGGGAATGTCTTCGGCGAGGATCAGCAGCAGGTTGCCGGCCAGGGTCAGCGGCCACAGCAGCGCCAGGCCCAGCAGGCGGCGGAAGGCGCCTCCGTGACCGGCCTCCGCCACCTGCTGTTCGGCGGCCAGATAGCCGCGGGCATAGCCCCCCGCCAGCAGCCACAGCAGGGCGCTGAACGCCAGCCAGGGGCGGCGGGTCTCGTCGAGCTGCCAGAGCCCGCCGAGCAGCCAGCCATCGAGCAGTAGCGCGCCTTCCCCCGGCCACAGCGCCAGGAGCAGCGCCGGCAGCGGCGCCGTGACCCAGACCCCATCGAGCAGCTGCGGCCGCTGGCCCGGCCGCCACAGGCCGTCCTGCTCCATCATCAGCCGCAGCGGGTTGCGCAGCATCACCACCAGCGGCCAGGCCACGGCCAGCGCGATCAGCAGCTCGACCATCATGGCAGGTACTCCTCGGTGGCCACCAGGGTCGCCAGGTCCAGGGGGCTGAACGGCAGGCCGGCCAGCAGCCCCGCCAGCAGGCTGAACAGCGCCGTGACCACCGCCGGCCACAGCAGCCAGCCGCTGGTCTCCAGCCGCCCCAGGCGCTGCTCTGCGGGCCACTCGCCGCGGCCGTGATCCGGGCCGGGCCGGAACCACAGACGGTGCAGGATAGGCAGGAAATAGGCCGCGTTGAGCAGGCTGCTGGCCACCAGCACGGCGATCACCCAGGGCATGCCGGCCTGCACGGCGCCCAGGCCCAGGTACCACTTGCTGATGAAACCGGCCACCGGTGGCAGCCCGATCATCCCCAGCGCGCCCACGGTGAAGGCCAGGCTGGTGAGCGGCATGCGCCGCCCCGCTCCATCGAGCTCGTCGATACGATGAATGCCCAGCTCTTCGGCGTAGTTGCCGGCGCAGTAGAACAGCGTGACTTTCATCAGCCCCTGGTGCATCAGGTGAACGAGCCCGGCGATGGTGCCGAAGGGGCCGAACAGGCTGATCCCCAGCACGATGTAGGAGACCTGGCTAACCGTGGAGAAGGCCAGCCGCGGCTTGAGCTCCTGCTGGGCCAGGGCGCGCACCGAGCCGTAGAGGATGGTCACACAGGCCACCGCCGTGAGCACCCCGAGCAGCCCCAGTTCGAAGCTCAGCTGGATGCCGTAGACGTCGTAGACCAGCCGCACGATGCCGAAGGCACCGGCCTTGACCACCGCCACCGCATGCAACAGCGCGCTGACCGGAGCCGGCGCCACCATGGCGCGAGGCAGCCAGCCGTGCAGCGGCACCAGCGCCGCCTTGACCGCAAGCCCCAGCAGCAGCACCAGGAAGAGCCCGACCAGCAGCGGCCGGCGCTCCGGGTCGAGCGCGGCCAGCGCCTCGCGCTCGCCGAAGGTGACATCGCCCACCAGGGCGTGCAGCCCCACCACGCCCAGCAGCAGCACCAGCCCGGCGGTCAGGGTGTAGCGCAGGTAGAGGCTGCCGGCGGCCAGCGCCTTGGGACTGCCACGGTGCACCACCAGCGGATAGGTGGAGAGCGTGAGCATCTCGTAGAACAGCAGGAAAGTGAACAGGTTGCCGGCCAGGGAGATGCCGATGGTGCTGGCCACGCAGAGGCTGAAGAAGCCGAAGAAGCGCTTGCGGTTGGAGGAGTCCTCCAGGTAGCCGATGGCGTAGACGGTGGTGGCCAGCCACAGCAGCGACGACAAGCCGGCGAACATCATCCCCAGGGCATCGACCTTGAGCAGAAAGTCGACGCCGTCCACCACGGTGAAGGCGAACTGATAGTCGCGGCCCCGGTAGAGCCCCACCACCATCAGCCCCACCAGCAGCAGCTTGGCCAGGGCGGCGGCGAGGTTGAGCACCGCCCGGGCTCGCCAGGCGCGCTCCGGCAAGGCGAAGATCATCGGCGCCACCAGCAGCGAGGTGGCCAGGGTGGCAAGGGGCAGCCAGGCGGCGTTCATGACGCACCTCCCAGCTGCAGCAGGGCCAGCGGCCACTGGGCCACCAGGCCCAGCGCCATGGCGACGAGGGCCAGCAGCAGGGCGATCATGTCCATGCTGCGGGGGACCGGGGTGAAGTCGTGCCGCGGGGCCTGCTCGTCGAAGGTGTAGCGGAACACGCGAAACACATAGGCGGCGCTGAGCAGCGTGCCCACCGCCAGCACCACCAGCCAGGGCCAGTGGCCGGCGGCGAGCGAGGCGTGCAGCAGCAGCCACTTGGCGGTGAAGCCGGCACTCGGCGGCAGGCCCACCAGGCTCACCGCGGCGATGCCGAAGCTCAACAGCGAGAGCGGGAAGCGCCGGCTCGCCCCGGCCATGGCGGCCACCTTCGATTCGCCGGTGGCCAGCATCAGGTTGCCGGCGGCCAGGAACATGGCCGCCTTGGCCAGGCCGTGGGCGGCCAGCTGCAGCCAGGTGCCCTCCCAGGCGATGGCGGCCACCGCCGGCGCCGTGCCCACCAGCAGCGGAAAGCCCAGTAGCAGGTAGCCCAGCTGCGACACCGTGGACCAGGCCACCACGTCCTTGAGCTTGGCCGCTCGCCAGGCCATCAGTCCGCCCCAGATGACCGCCGCCCCACCCATGGCGCCCACGGTCCAGGCGGCCACCGCGGCATCGGGCACCAGCACCAGCCACAGCTTCAGGGCGATGAAGAAGGAGGCCTTGATCACCAGCGCCGCGTGCAGCGCACTGACCGGGGTCCAGGCCGAGGCATGCACCGGCGCCAGCCAGGCGTGCAGCGGGAAGGCCGCCGCCTTGAGCAGCAGCCCGGCGCTAAGCAAGGCCATGGCCACCCACAGCAGCACCCCTGGCTCGGCCGCGGCGGCCAGCCCCACCAGGTCCAGCCGCCCCCAGGCCGCCAGCAGCAGCGCCACACCAAGCAGAAAGGCCAGCGAGCCAACCAGCGCCAGCAGCAGGTAGCGCATGCCCGCGGCCAGGGCCTCGACCCGCCCTGGCAGCAGCATCAGCCCCACCGCCGCCAGCCCCATCAGCTCCAGGCCGACGTAGAGCGTCAGCAGGTCGGCGGCGAACCAGATCAGCGACAGGCTGGCGGTCAGCGCCCCCAGCAGCGGCCACAGCCAGGCCGCGCCGATGCCGTGGGATACCCCGTCGCCCCGCAGATAGGCCGGGGCATAGGCGGCGCTGGCCAGGGTCAGCAGCTGGGTCAGCAGCAGCAGCACCAGGCTGAGGCCGCCGGCACGCAGGTGCAGCGTCAGGCTGCCCACCTCGAACGTCCAAACCTGAACGCCCTGGTTGCCCACCAGCCACGCCAGCCAGGCGCTGACCAGCAGCGGCAGCAGGGCCAGCCCCGCCACCGGCCCGCTTCGCGAGGGGCGCAGCAGCCCACCCAGCACGCCGAGCACCAGCGGCAGGCCCAGCACCAGCAGCAGCGGGACGACGCCGCTCGTGGTGTCCTCAGGGGGGATGAGGCCCAGGCGCTCGATCATGAGGCGGCGCCGCCGCTGCTGGCGGCCTTCATGACCCGCCGGCCATCCAGGGCATTGAGGCGGCGGATCAGCAGCGCGCCCAGTGCCGTGCCCAGCAGCGCCACCACCAGCCCGGTGATCACCAGGCCCTTGCCGGCCGCCGGCGCTGTGTCCCGCACCAGCGAGATCAGCAGCAGGAAGATCCCGGTGCCGATCACATTGAAGGCCAGCAGGCGCCGCAGCAAGTGGCGGTGCAGGGCGAAGGCCCACAGGCCGAGGCCCAGCAGGGTGATGCCCGCCAGTCGCAGCGGTTCGGTGCCCTGACGCACATCGGGCAGGGCCGCCAGCGCCAGGCCCAGCATGCCCATGGCCGTCAGCGCCGGCAGCAGGCGGGCCAGGCCGCGCGGCCAGGTCAGCGGTACCGGGTCGCGCCAGCGCGCCAGGCGCCCTCGCGGCGCCACGCCCCCTCGCCTGACGCCCAGCGCCAGGAACAGGAAGGCGCCGGTCAGTACCGCCCCCAGCAGCGCTTCCAGCGCGGCCAGCCAGACGAAGCCCAGCTGCCACCACGCCAGGGCAACGGCCAGGGCGAAGATCACGAAGACCGCGCAGGCCCGCACCAGGTGACGGTCGAACAGGCTCAGCCCTGCCATCACCACCAGCGCCAGGGCCAGCGGCCATTCACCGATTAACGGCATGTGATGGCTCGGCGCCTAGCGGGCAGGGCGATTGACGACGGTCTCGAGCAGCGCTTCGCTTTCGCTCCCTGGGCCGAGCCGCAGGAAGGTCAAGGCGTCATGGTAGCGGCAGAAGTCGTGCTTGCAGGAAGCGCAGCGCACCGGATCGTCGACGTTATGCGTCCGGGAGACGCGAAACAGATGGCTGCCGCACTGTGGGCAGGCGACCGGCAGACGAATCTCTTCGTTAAGGTCAGGCATGGCGATGCGCTCCTCGTCCGGTAAGGGTTGGCTATCATCTTGATACCTTGGGACTCATCCTGCCCGACTCAACCCCGAGGGGCCACCCCGAGCGATCAACGTGGCGGGGTGGTCGAGGCGTCGGCTGGTCGCTCCCCCTCCCTGGCGATGCGATTGCGGCCGCCCTGCTTGGCGCGGTAGAGCGCCCGATCGGCGGCCGACAGGGTCCCCTCCAGGCTGCCGTCGGGCGGCAGGAAGGCCAGGCCGATGCTCACCGAAAAGCGGACGGCAGCGCCCGCCAGATCGAGCTCGAGGGCCGCTACCGCCTCGCGCAGTCGGTCCAGGATCAGCCAGGCGTCATCCAGCTCGGTGTCCACCAGCAGCACCGCGAACTCCTCTCCCCCCAGGCGCCCCAGCAGGTCGTAGGGGCGCAGGCAGTCGCGGCAGGCCTCGGCAAAGGCCTGTAGGGCCCGGTCCCCAGCGGCGTGGCCGAATCGGTCGTTGAGTTGCTTGAAGTGGTCCAGGTCGAGCATCGCCACCGGCAGCGTGCGCCGCTGACGCCGCGCCTGGGCATGCACGGCGGCGCCGCGTTCGAAGAAGGCGCGGCGGTTGAACAGCCCGGTGAGCGGGTCAGTGTAGGCCAGGCGACCGAGCCGCTCCTCGCTGGCCTTGCGCTGGGTGGCATCGAACAGCACGCCGTGCCAGAGGGTATAGCCGCCCGCCTGGCGCTCGGGCATCGCCAGCCCCTCGACCCAGCGCTCGCTGCCGTCGAGGTTCACCAGGCGGAATTCCAGATGCCAGCGGGTCAACCCCACCGCCGACCGGGCGACGGAGGCCTCGACGGTCGCCTGGTCATCGGGATGCACCCGCCCGAGCAGGCGCTCGGGGTCGTCCAGCACCGCCTGGGGCGACAGTCCGCAGAGGTGACGAATGCCCTCGCTGATATGAAAGAAGGCGAGCCGGCCACGGGGGTCGCGGCAGGACTGGTAGACCGCCACCGGCACCTGGCCGAGCAGATGGCGCAGCTGGGCCAGCTCGCTCTGGTCGGCCAGCCGCGATTGCCACGCCTGGGTGATATCGCGCAGCAGCACCAGCACCCGGGCGCGGCCGCCGTGGGAGGCGCTCAGCGGCTGCAGCACGGCGTCCTGGTAGGTGCTGGTGTGACCATCGGCGCCGACGTTGCAGCGCACCACGCCCTGCCAGGGCTCGCCGCTTGCCAGGCAGGCATCCAGGGCGCGCCTGAGGGTACCCTCGAGCGGGTCGACATCGAGGCTAACCAGGCGCCGGCCCAACAGCGATTCGGGCTGAAGCCCGGTCTGCTCCTCGAGCTGCGGGCAGGTCTGCCGAACCACGCCGTCGCCGTCCAGCAGCAGCACCGCCCCGGGGTAGTGGATCAGCAGCTGTCGCGCGAACGCCTGGTCATGCGCCTGCTCTCCCAGGTCGCGCCGCTCCAGACCGAAGCCCGCTGCCGCCAACCCGGCCAGGGTCACGCCCGCCAGGCCCAGGGCGGGCCCCAGGCCCACGGCCAGTTTCAGCAGCCCGACCGCCACCCCCACCGGCAGGGTGCCGGCGACGATGATCATGATCCAGCGGCGAGCGAGCCTTCTGCGCCGATCCGTCGGCGCATTCTGTGTCGGAACCGTGGTCACACCTTGCCACCTTGGCGATTGCCCAGCCGGGGCCACAAGGCAGGGCCCCTCCCCGCCGCGTGGCGCTTACCCTAACCCTAATGCAATTTTGAAGGCGGCACCGGGTTTTTGGGTAACGGTTCAGACAACGCTCCGAGGCGACAATTGGCTCCCACTCAGCTCATAGACCGAGTTTCTCGGCGACGTAGTCGGCATCCTTGTCGCCGCGGCCGGAGAGATTGACCAGGATATGCTGGTCGGCGGGCAGGGTCGGTGCCACGCGCATCGCCCAGGCCACGGCGTGAGCGCTCTCCAGGGCCGGGATGATGCCCTCGACCCGCGAGAGGGTGAGAAAGGCGTCGAGGCACTCGGCGTCGCTGGCGGTCTCGTAGTCGACCCGGCCCAGCTCCTTGAGGTAGCTGTGCTGGGGCCCCACGCCGGGGTAGTCGAGCCCCGAGGCGATGGAGTGCACCGGCATGGGATTGCCGGCCTCGTCCTCCAGCACGTAGCAGGCCATGCCGTGGATCTCGCCGGGCTTGCCCAGCGTCAGGGTGGCGGAGTGGCGCGGGGTATCGAGGCCCTCGCCGGCGGGTTCCACCCCGACCAGATGCACCGCGTCGTCCTCGAGGAAGGCGGTGAACATGCCGATGGCATTCGAGCCGCCACCCACGCAGGCGGTGACGTGCTCGGGCAGCTTGCCGTGGCGTGCCAGGAACTGCTCGCGGGCCTCCTGGCCGATGATCGACTGAAAATCGCGCACCATCTTGGGGAAGGGATGCGGGCCCACCACCGAGCCGATGGCGTAGATGAAGTTCTGCGGGTCCTTGAGGTACTCCTCGAAGGCGCTGTCCACGGCGTCCTTGAGGGTGGCCGTGCCGCGGGTCACCGCCACCAGCTTGCAGCCGAGGATCTTCATCTTGGTGACGTTGGGATGCTCCTTCTCGATGTCCACCTGGCCCATGTGGATCTCGCAGGGGATGCCCACCAGGGCGCAGGCGGTGGCCAGCGCCACGCCGTGCTGGCCGGCGCCGGTCTCGGCGATCACCTTGGTCTTGCCCATGAACTTGGCCAGCAGCGCCTCGCCCAGGCAGTGGTTGATCTTGTGGGCGCCGGTGTGATTGAGATCCTCGCGCTTGAGATGAATCTGGGCGCCGCCCAGCTTCTCGGAGAGCCGCCGGGCGTGGAAGATCGGGCTGGGGCGGCCCACGTAGTCGGCGAAGAGGCTGGTCAGCTCCTGCTGGAAATCCTCGCGGAGGCGGATCTCCTCGTAGGCGGCGTCGATCTCGTCCATCACCCGCTTGAGCTCGGGCGGAATGTGCTGGCCGCCGAAGCGGCCGAAGTAGCCCCGGGCATCGGGCAGGTCGGTATAGGGAGAAGGGCTCATGGGGCGTTCCTGACGCAGTGGATAACGTCGGAACATCTTGCCGAGCCGGTTCGGCGCTGTCGAGACAGACCTTGGCCGGAGAGCGGCTCGGGACACGGGAAAGCGCCCAACCTTGCGCCGGGTCAAGCGGGCAAGGCGGACCGCGCGCCGGGCCGGCGGATCAGCGCGCCAGGCGCTCGGAGAGCCACTTGCCGATATCGCCGACCTGCTGGGGACAGACCGCATGGGCCATGGGGTACTGGCGATAGTGGGCCGGGTAACCCAGCGACAGCACCTTCTCGAAGCCGGCCTTGCCCAGCGCCTCGGGCACCACCGGGTCGAAGCTGCCGTGATGCACCTCGATGGGCAGGCCGCGGTTGGCCTCGGCCAGTTCGATGCTGTCGGCGGTGGCGAAGTAGGTGGACATGGCCAGCAGGCCGCCCAGGGGCCGGTCGAAGGAGAGCGCCGCCTGATAGGCCACGGCGCCGCCCTGGGAGAAGCCGGCGAGGATAATGCGCCGGCTGTCGATGCCCTGCTCGATCTGCTCGGCCATCAGGGCCTGGATGCGCTCCGCCGAGGCCATGAGCTGCGGCTCGTCGACGCGCCGGTCGAGGTTCATCTCGAGAATATCGTACCAGGCGGGCATCACCATGCCGCCGTTGATGGTCACCGGCAGACGCGGCGCATGGGGCAGGATGAAACGCACCGCGTCGTCGGTGGGCAGCGGCAGGGCCGGCACCAAGGGCTCGAAGTCGCTGCCGTCGGCCCCGAGGCCGTGGAGGATGAACACGCAGGCATCGGCGGGTCGGCCGCTTCTCGGTTCGATGATCAGTTCGCCGGGCTGGCTCATGGTGTTGCGTCCCTCGTCGTGCTGTCGGTGGAAAGCCGTCACCCTACCGCAAACGCCAGGCGGCGGCGACCTCCGCCAGGGCGCCTATCGGCGCCAGTCGCGACGGGGACCGGCGCTCCTACAGGCGGCCACCTCTAATGTAGGAAATGGGATGGACCCGTCCCTCCCTGTGCCAAGATGAGTTTGCAACGCCATCTTGGGTGCACGGGGCACCACGCGGCATCTCGAAGAGAGGGTCCATCCATGAATCACATTAGCATCGTCGGGATCGATCTCGCCAAGCATGTCTTTCAACTTCACGCCGTCGATTCCAAAGGGCGGCAGGTGTTCAGCAAAACGGTGTCACGCTCGGCATTTCCCACCACGCTAGCCCAACTGCCTCGCTGCGTTGTCGCCATGGAGGCCTGCGGTGGGGCCCATTACTGGGCCAGGGAGATCCAGGCGCTGGGGCATGAGGTCCAGTTGATTCCGCCCCAGTACGTGAAGCCCTTCGTCCTCGGGCACAAGAGCGATGCCCGGGATGCCCGCGCGATTGCCGAGGCAGCGGCCCGGGATGCCACGCCACGGGTGGCGCCCAAGACACTGGAACAGCAGGCGCTGCAAGCCATGCATCGCGTGCGCTCACGGGCCATCGCCAGCCGCACGGCGCTGGGCAATGAGCTGCATGGCTTGCTCGCCGAAATGGGGATCATCGTGGCCAAGGGGCACTCGGTGTTTCGCCAGGGGGAGGTCAGGCGCTTGCTCGCCGAGCATCGAGTCCAGCTGGGCGACGACCTCTTCGTGGTACTGGATGATGTCCTGGACCAGTGGCTGGCGCTGGATGCCCGCATCCGTGCCTATGATCAGCGCCTGGCACGGCTGGCCAAGACGACGCCGGTTTGTCAGCGCTTGATGAGCGTGCCCGGCATCGGGCCGGTCAATGCCACCTTGCTGGTCAGCCATATCGGCGATCCGAAACGGTTTGCCAATGGCCGCGCCTTCAGCGCCTCGATTGGCTTGGTGCCCCGCCAGCACTCGAGTGGCGGCAAGGAGCGATTGATGGGCATCTCCAGGCGGGGCAACGGCGAGGTGCGTCGACAGCTCGTGCATGGTGCCCGAGCGGCCTTGCGTGCCTTTCAGCGCCAGCAACAGCCGGATCGGTTGGCACGTTGGGCATGCTCCTTGGCCGCGCGACGCGGCGCTGCCAAGGCCACTGTCGCCCTGGCGAACAAGCTCGGCAGGATCTGCTGGGCGGTGATGGCGCGTGACACGCGCTACACAGCCATGCCGTGAAGCACGAAGATGGCATGAAATAACTCAGATTTCCCCGGAGGTTGCGCAGGTACGTACGTAGATGGCAGGACAGGTCAGACCGGCTCTCCGCCACTCTGTGAAGCTGTATGGCCACTCGTGAGGCCGAGTAGGAGATCAGATCGGAGAGCGCGCATCCCATCATGGCCAGGTACCGACGAAGTGCCACTGACAGGCCGGATATAAGCGTGCAGTCTCACCCCCGCCGATACGTGTCGGGCTTGCACAACGGGACGGGTCCATATAAGCAGCTTCAGCTCCGGTCCGACGCTTCGGCGACTGGAGGCGCAGCCTCCCGGCGGTGTTGCCTGCGCTGGCGGTCAGCGCCAACGCCGGCAGCCTCCGCCAGGGCGCCTATCGGCGCCAGTCGCGACGGGGACCGGCGCTCCTACAGGCGGCCACCTCTAATGTAGCAGCTTCAGCTCGCGACTGGAGGCGCAGCCTCCCGGCGGTGTTGCCTGCGCTGGCGGTCAGCGCCAACGCCGGCAGCCTCCGCCAAGGCGCCTATCGGTGCCAGTCGCGACGGGGACCGGCGCTCCTACAGTACTAGAAGGGCCAGATTCGGGGGATCAGCGTCAGCGCCACCGCAGCGACCAGCAGGTTGAGCAGCCCGCCCACCCGCAGGTAGTCGCCGAAACGGTAGCCGCCGGGGCCGTAGACCATCAGGTTGGTCTGATAGCCGATCGGGGTGAGAAAGCTGGCCGAGGCGGCGAACATCACCGCCACCACGAAGGGCATGGGGCTCACCCCCAGGCTCTCGGCGCTGGCCATGACGATGGGGAAGATGATCACCGCGGCGGCGTTGTTGGTCACCAGCTCGGTGAGCAGGGCCACCAGCGCATAGGTGCCAACCAGCAGCAGCCAGGGGTTGCCGTCGGCCAGGCCCAGAGCCAGGCCGGCCAGAGTGCCGGCAGCGCCGGAGCTCTCCAGTGCCGCCCCCAGGCCGAAGGAGGCGGCGATGGTCAGCAGCACCTGAGTATCCATGCCACGCTTGGCCGCTCCCACCGTGCAGCAGCCGGTGAGCATGGCCAGGGCGGCGCCCAGCATGGCGGCGTTCATCATGCTCATCACGCCGAGGCTGGCCAGTGCCACCACGCCCAGCAGGATGCTCCAGGCCAGCCAGGCCTTCTCGTGCACTGGGCGGGCGGCGCCGTTGACCTGGCTGATCAGCAGGAAGTCGCGGGACTGGCGGTGACGCTCGATGAAGGGCGGGCGCGCCTCGAGCAGCAGCACGTCGGCCGGCTGCAGGCGCACCTGCCCCAGGTTGCCGAGCACCCGCTCGCCGCCGCGGCATACCGCCAGCACGGCGGCACCGTAGAGGGTGCGGAAGTGGCCGTCGCGAATGCGCCGGCCGACGAACTGGCACTGGTCGGAAACCACCGCCTCCACCAGGCGACGCTCCTTGAAATCCTTCTCCAGGCTCGATTCGCCGTGACGCGAGGGGATCAGGCCACGAATCTGCTGCAGCTCCACCGCCGCCGCCGAGGTGCCGGCGAACACCAGCCGGTCGCCCCCCTTGAGCCGCTCTCCCGGTCCCACCACGCTGACCACGTTGCCGTCGCGCTCGATCTCCACCAGAAAGAGCTCCTGCAGATGGCGCAACCCGGCCTCCTCCACGCTCTTGTCGACCAGCGGCCCCTCGGGGTCGACCTCCATCTCGATAGTGAACTCACGGGGGTTCTCGAAGGCCGCCTGGGCGCCGCGGCGCTCGGGAAGCAGCCAGCGCCCCACCAGCATCAGGTAGGCGAGCCCAACGACGGCTACCGGCACGCCGACCCAGGCGATATCGAACAGCCCCATGGCGAGATCCGGGTAGCGCTCGATCAGCAGGCCGTGCACCACCAAGTTGGTGCTGGTACCGAACAGCGTGATGGTGCCGCCGAGGATGGAGGCGAAGCTCAGCGGCATCAGCAGCCGATGGGCGGGGATGGTCAGGCGACGGCTCCAGCTCAGCACCGCCGGGATATAGGTGGCCACCACCGGCGTATTATTGAGGAAGCCGCTGAGCGAGGCCACCGGGAGCAGCAGGCGCGCCAGCGCCCGGCCCTCGCTGCGGGGACGACCCAGCCCATAGCGGATGATCAGGTCGATGCCGCCGGTCTCGCGGATGCTGGCCACCAGCACATAGAGGAAGGCCACGGTGAACAGGCCGCTGTTGGAGAAGCCGCCCAGCGCCTGGCCGGTATCGATCACCCCCAGGGTGAGCAGCAGGATCAGCGCGCCGAGCAGCACCATGTCGGGACCGATGCGCGTGAACGCCATCAGCGGGAAGACGGCGCTGACGACAGCAAGCGAGATCCAGGCATCCAGGGGCATAGGGGGGGAGTCCATCACCAGGCAAAGTCACCCGGCCATTGTGAACGCCGCCCTTTATTCCTTAAAGTTATTTGTGGAAATTTATGTATTCGATTTCATAATATATAAGCACTAGCCCAGCACAAACGCGCAGGGCCCGCTTTCGCGGGCCCTGCGTTGCGTCACCCGGGGGTGGCGCCCATCAAGATCGGTGACGAATCAGCCGATGACCTTGATGTTGGAAGCCTGGAGGCCTTTCTTGCCCTGAGTGACGTCGAAGGAGACCTTCTGACCGTCCTGGAGGGACTTGAAGCCGTCAGCCTGAATCTCGGAGAAGTGCGCGAACAGGTCGTCGCCGCTGTCGTCCGGAGAGATGAAGCCGAAGCCTTTAGTGTCGTTGAACCACTTGACAGTACCGGTAGCCATTATCGAATTCCTCGAATAGCGTTTGATTTGCCGGGAAATACCCGAGTTGCAGTGGGTAAAACAAGAAACTTTCACCGGGAAATCGACGCCATGAGCCTTCGATGACCACTTGCGATGTTCCACTTGCTAACCAACTGCGCACAGCTTGCGCCCTTCTCGGGCGCAGGTCAAACACTATTTGCACCCTGTGACAAGAAAGTTACTCCCCGGCCAGCAGCCACCCGGCCGCCTTCTCGGCGATCATCAGGGTCGGGGAATTGGTGTTGCCGCTGGTGATGGTCGGCATCACGCTGGCATCCACCACCCGCAGGCCCTGGACCCCGCGCACCCGCAGACGCGCATCCACCACCGCCATGGGGTCGTCGTCGCGCCCCATCTTGGCCGTCCCCACCGGGTGGAAGATGGTGGTGCCGATATCGCCGGCCAGGCGGGCCAGGTCGTCGTCGCTCTGGTACTCCAGCCCCGGCTTGACCTCCTCGGGGCGATACTTGGCAAAGGCCGGCTGCTCGGCGATGCGTCGGGTGACCCGCAGGGAGTCCGCCGCCACCTGGCGATCCTCCGGGGTGCTCAGGTAGTTGGGGGCGATGGCCGGCGCCTGGCGCGGGTCGCGGCTGGTGATGCGCACCGTGCCACGGCTGGTGGGATTGAGGTTGCACACGCTCGCGGTGATCGCCGGGAAGGTGTCCAGGGGCTGGCCGAAGGCGGGCAGGCTCAGCGGCTGGACATGGTACTCGATGTTGGGGTGCGCCATCTCCTCACTGCTGCGGGTGAAGGCGCACAGCTGTGAAGGCGCCATGCTCATCGGGCCGGAGCGCTTGAGCGCATACTCCAGGCCGATCTTGGCCTTGCCCACCAGGGAGTTGGCCATGGTGTTGAGGGTCTTGGCCCCGGTGACGCGATAGACCGAGCGGATCTGCAGGTGGTCCTGGAGGTTCTCTCCCACGCCGGGCAGCTCGGCCACCAGCGGAATCTCGTGCTCGGCGAGCAGGTCGGCCGGGCCGATGCCCGAGAGCTGCAGCAGCTGGGGCGAGCCGATCGCCCCGGCAGCCAGGATCACCTCGCGCCCGGCGCGCACCAGGACCTCCTCGCCGCCATGGTCCACGCGCACGCCGGTGCAGCGCGGTTCGCCATCCGCCCTGTCAAAGTCGAGCCCCAGTACCTGGCTGGAGTGCCACAGGGTGAAGTTGCCGCGCTTCTCGCACGTCGGGCGCAGGAAGGCCTTGGCCGCATTCCAGCGCCAGCCGCTGCGCTGGTTGACCTCGAAGTAGTCGACCCCCTCGTTGTCGCCGCGGTTGAAGTCGCGGGTACGCGGAATGCCGGCCTCCACGGCGGCGGTGGCGAAATCGTCGAGCACCTGCCATTTGAGGCGCTGCTTCTCGACCCGCCACTCACCGCCACGGCCATGGAAGTCACGGTGGGGGGCATCGGCATCACCTCCCGCATCCAGGCGATAGTGGTCTTCGTGTTTCATGAAGTCCGGCAGGCAGTTCTCCCAGCGCCAGGCGTCATCGCCGGTGAGTTCGGCCCAGCCGTCGTAGTCGCGGGCCTGGCCGCGGATATAGAGCATGCCGTTGATGCTCGAGCAGCCGCCCAGGGTCTTGCCCCGCGGGTAGATAAGCGAGCGACCGTTGAGGCCGGGGTCGGGCTCGGTGCGAAAGCGCCAGTCGGTGCGGGGGTTGTCGATGCAGTAGAGGTAGCCCACCGGGATGTGGATCCAGTGGTAGTTGTCGCGGCCGCCCGCCTCGATCAGCAGCACCCGGTTGGCCGGATCGGCGCTGAGGCGGTTGGCCAGCAGGCAGCCGGCGGTGCCGGCCCCCACGATGATATAGTCGAATTCCTGCTCTGCCATGGTGTGTTCTCACTGCGGCAAATGGTGGCTCATACTGCTTCTTGCGCAAACTGGCATGAGCCCTGGTTGAGGCTGAGAACTTATTGTGGGAGCTGGGCTTTGCCCGGCGAATGGAGGCCGAAGGACTCCTGGCGGAAGATGCCAACCTCACCAACACCGCCGGGGCGCCTGCGGCGCCTTCGCCCGGCAGAGCCGGCCTCCCACGAAACTCAGAGCCGGCTTCCCACAACGGCCCCGCCTGCAAGTCGATGCGCCATGCTCCATTACTTATGCGTCGGCATGGCAAACTCGGCGCCGGCGTTGATCGAGTCGGACCAGCGCTGCATGATCGACTTTTGCTTGGTGTAGAAGCGCACCCCCTCCTCGCCGTAGGCGTGGGTGTCACCGAACATCGAGCGCTTCCAGCCGCCGAAGCCGTGCCAGGCCATGGGCACCGGGATCGGCACGTTGATGCCCACCATGCCCACCTGGATGCGGCGGCCGAACTCGCGAGCCACGCTGCCGCTCTCGGTGAAGCAGCTCACGCCGTTGCCGAACTCGTGGTCGTTGATCAGCTGGATGGCCGTGGCGATATCGGGCACCCGCACGCAGGCGAGCACCGGACCGAAGATCTCCTCCTTGTAGATGGTCATCTCCGGGGTGACGCGGTCGAACAGCGAGCCGCCCATCCAGAAGCCCTCGGCGCAGCCCTCGCCGGCGCTCGCCGCATCGAAGTGCCGGCCGTCCACCACCAGCTCGGCGCCCTCGGCCACGCCTTTGTCGATATAGCCGGTGATGCGCTGATGGGCCTGGGCGGTGACGATGGGGCCCATCTCGGCGTCGAGCTCCATGCCGTTCTTGACCTTCAGGGCGCGGGCCCGCTCGGCCAGGCGTGGCACGATCTTATCGGCCACGTCGCCCACCAGCACCGCCACGCTGATCGCCATGCAGCGCTCGCCGGCGGAGCCGTAGGCGGCGCCGACCAGCGCATCGACGGCCTTGTCCAGGTCGGCATCGGGCATCACCACCATATGGTTCTTAGCCCCGCCGAGGGCCTGGACGCGCTTGCCGTGACGGGCGCCGCGCTCGTAGATCAGGTTGGCGATGGGCGTGGAGCCGACAAACGATAGCGCTTGCACCTCGGGATGGTCGATCAGCGCCTCGACGCTCTCCTTGTCGCCTTGCACCACGTTGAAGACACCGTCGGGCAGTCCGGCCCGCTTGAGCAGGTCGGCGATCAGCAGGGAGGCGCTGGGATCCAGCGGGCTCGGCTTGAGGATGAAGCTGTTCCCCGCGGCGATGGCGATGGGGAACATCCACATCGGCACCATGGCCGGGAAGTTGAAGGGGGTGATGCCGGCCACCACGCCCAGCGGCTGGCGCATCGTCCAGTTGTCGATGCCGGTGCTGACCTGCTCGGTGTAGTCGCCCTTGAGCAGCTGGGGAATGCCGCAGGCGAACTCGACGATATCGATACCGCGGGCCACTTCCCCCTGGGCGTCGGTGAACACCTTGCCATGCTCCTTGGTGATCGCCTCGGCCAGCTCATCCCGGTGGGCGTTGAGCAGCTCCAGGAACTTGAACATCACCCGAGCGCGGCGGATCGGCGGGGTGTCGGCCCAGGCCGGGAAGGCGGCGGAGGCCGCCGCCACAGCCGTGTCCACATCGGCCCCGGAGGCCAGGGCGACCCGGCCGGTCACCTGGCCGGTGGCCGGGTTGAAGACCTCCTGGCTCAGGCCGGACTCGCCTTCGGATATTTGCCCATTGATATAATGCGGGATCTGTCTTGCGCTCATGAGTGCCTCGCTGCCGTGATCGTTTCAGCGGCGCTAATGCCGCCAGTGGCTTTCCAGCCTAGCCTGACCGGCGCCAGGATCAATTGAGAAATGCAAAACCCATATATAAACTCTGCTTATATCACTTACCCACGAGCGCCCTATGCAGGATCTTCAAGCGCTGCGCGCCTTTGTCACCGTGGCCCGGGAGGGCAGCGTGTCCCGGGCCGCCGAACGGCTGCACCTGACCCAGCCGGCGGTGAGTCTGAAGCTCAAGCAGTTCCAGGCGAGCCTGGGTCTTACCCTGTTTCAGCGCCGCCCCAAGGGGCTCGCACTGACCGAGGATGGTCGAGCCCTGCTGTCCGCCGCCGAGAAGGCGCTGGCCGCCGTGGCCGCCTTCGAGCAGAGCGCCCGGGCGCTGCACAGCACCCTGCGCGGCCGCCTCAAGATCGGCACCATCGTCGACCCCGAGTTCATTCGCCTGGGCGCCTTTCTGCATCGCCTGGTGGAGCGCGCCCCGCAGCTCGAGACCGAACTCACCCACGGCATGAGCGGCACGGTGCTGGAGTGGGTGCGCCGGGGGGAGCTCGACGTGGGGTTCTTTCTGGCTCCGCCAGGCGAGGGGCCGGGTCTGGCGGATATCGCCTACCGCGAGCTGACGCAGTTTCACTATCACGTCATCGCCCCGGCCGGCTGGGGCGGCCGCCTGGCTGATACCGGCTGGCCCCAGCTGGCCGCCCTGCCCTGGATCGTCACGCCTGCGGCCTCGGTCCACCACCGGCTGCTGCATGGCGTGCTCGACCCGCTTGGCGTCACCGTCAACGGCGTCGCCCAGGTGGACCAGGAAGCCTGCATGCTCGACCTGGTACGGGCCGGCGTGGGGCTCAGCCTGGCCCGCGACGCCCTGGCCATGGCCGAGCGCCAGGAGCGCGGCCTGGTGGTAGCCGAGGGACTGCGGCTACCCTGCGCGCTCTGCTTCGTATGGCAGCAAAATCGCAGCGATGAGGCGGTGATCACCACCGCCCTAGAGGTACTGGCCAGCGTTTGGGGCCACGGCTAGCCGCGTGCCGACGCCTCGATGGCCACCTTGAGCACCCCGTCACGCTGGTGGGAGAAGAGGTCGTAGGCCTCGACGATCTCTTCGAGCCCATAGCGGTGCGTCACCAGGGGGCCAAGATCCAGGCGCTGGGTCTCGATCACCTGCATCAGGCGACGCATGCGCTCCTTGCCGCCCGGGCAGAGTGAGGTGATGATCCTGTGATCGCCCAAGCCGGCACAGAAGGCACCCAGCGGTATGCTGAGATCCTCGGAGTAGACCCCCAGGCTCGACAGGGTGCCGCCGGGCTTGAGCACCCGCAGGGCGTTCTCGAAGGTGGACTGCAGGCCCAGCGCCTCGATGGAGGCGTCGACGCCGCGGCCGCCGGTCAGCCGCAGGATCTCCTCCACCACATCCACCTTGCGGTAGTCGAGGGTGATATCGGCGCCCATCTGGCTGGCCATCTCGAGCCGCTCGTCGATGCCGTCCACGGCGATGATCAGCCCCGCCCCGCGCAGCCTGGCCCCGGCGGTGGCGCACAGGCCGATCGGCCCCTGGGCGAAGACCGCCACGCTGTCGCCGATCTTGATGCCCGCCGACTCGGCGCCGGCAAAACCGGTGGACATGATGTCGGGGCACATCAACACCTGCTCGTCGGTGAGTCCGTCCGGCACCGGCGCCAAGTTGGCCTGGGCATCCGGAACCCGCAGGTACTCCGCCTGGGCGCCGTCGATGGTGTTGCCGAAGCGCCAGCCGCCCATGGGCTTGTAGCCGTGGGCATGATGGCCACCGTCCTGGGCGCTGCAGCCGTCCTGACAGGCGTAGGAGGTGAAGCTCGGGCAGATGGCGCCGGCGATGACCCGCTGCCCTTCCCGGTATCCCTGAACGTTGGCACCCAGCTTCTCGATGACGCCCACCGGCTCGTGGCCGATGGTGAGCCCCCGCTCGACCGGATACTCGCCCTTGAGGATATGCACGTCGGTACCGCAGATAGTCGTGGTGGTGACGCGAATCAGGGCGTCGTTGGGGCCGATCTCGGGAATCGGCTTGTCGTCGATCTCGATACGACCCGGCTCAACGAAGATGGCGGCTTTCATCATGGCAGGCATGGCGGCTCCCCTGTGGCGACGCTGAGGGCCCGGAGGTGGGCACACATCAGGTTTGGCACAGCCGCCCGGAGCCTGCCTTGACGCAAGTCAACTCTCGAAACAAGACCGCGCCGGTGGCAGCCGGCGCGGTCTGGTCATGGCGTCTCTATCATGGCGTAGCAGCGAGGCCTTGCCTCACATCACCGGCACCCCGGTGATCCACACATGCAGATGGAAGGCGAAGAGATAGTAGAGCACCAGCCCCGCGACCACGGTGATGGCGGTTCCGGCCAGGCGCGGCTCGGTCACCGTCGGCTGCTGGGGGCGACGACGAGCGGAGCGGAAGTCGAACACGGCCCACGCCAGGAAGGCGCCGAAGAAGACGATATCGCCCAGTCGACCGTTGGCAAGCAGGTGGGAAAACGCCCAGAGCTTAACGGCGATGATCATCGGGTGGCCCAGCTTGACCTTGAGGTGGTTGCCGGGCACATAGGCCGCCACCAGCAGGATGAACGCGGGGATCATCAGCAGCGCCACGGCGTGACGCAGCCCCACCGGCGGAAACCAGACCCAGGTAGGGTCGAGACGCATCTGGCCATAGCCCCAGATGGCAATGGCCAGGCCGACGATCGAGGCGACGGAATACGCCGCCTTCCACGGCAACTCGCCCATGCGGCGAATCTGCTCGGTGCGCCAGTCGTCGGCAACGATGCGCACCGAGTGCACACCAAGAAAGATCAGCAGGCCTAGGATCATCACGGTCATGGTCGGGCTTCCTCTGCGGGTGGTTTCCAGGACAGGCAGCAGCTTAACCACCCCGGGGCTCCACACCAAGACCTGTGCACCCTTATCACGGTTGCCACCCGGCCGGCGAGACTCGACAATGGGGCCGCCACCCAGGCGAGCCAGCCCGGCCGGCGCACCGCGCACCGGTGCTGTTCTTCCCCCTTCAGCCGCAGGACACAGGGACACCATGCAGCGCATCGAGATCACCTACGAACAGGTGGCCGCCGCCGCCGAGAACCTGACGGCCAAGGGCATTTCCCTCACCCTGCAGCGCATCGGCGAACACCTCGGCGGCGGTTCGCCAAATGCCATTCAGCGCCATCTCGCCGCCTGGCGCGGCAAGCAGCCCCCGGCCAAGCGCCCCGCCCCCACGCTGCCCGACGCCCTGGTGACGGCGCTGACCGAAGAGCTCCAGCGCCAGACGCTGGCCGCCCATGGCGAAGCCGACCAGGCGATTCAGGAAGCCCGCAGCGACGCCACCACCCTGGCGGAGCTAGGCGAAGAACTGGAGACCCGCGTCGAGCAGCTGGCCAAGCGCCTCACCACCTCCGAACAGGCCCTGGAGCAAGCGGCGACCGAGCGCGATGCGCTCAAGGCCGAGCGCGACGATCTGCGCGGCGAGCTCAAGCAGGAGCGTCAGTCCCATCAGAAGGCCCGCGAGCAGGGCGTCAAGGCACAGCAGCAGGTCGAGATGCTCACCGCCCAGCTGGAGGAGGCCCGACAGGCCCGACTGGTGGCCGAGCGAGCCACCCAGACCGCCCAGACGGCCCTGACCAAGGCCGAGCGCCATCAGGCGGTGGCGGAAGCACAGCGCGATGCCGCCCTCGAGCAGGCCCACGACCGGGCCCGGCAGGTGGAGCAGCACCGCCAGGCGCTGCAGGCCGAGCAGACCCGGCATCGCAAGGAGATCGAAAACATGCGCGCCGGGCAGAAGTCGCGCCTGGAAGACGTCGAGCGTGCCCGCAAGGAGGCCATGGATCAGGCGCAGAAGGCGACCCAGCGCGCCTCCAAGGCCGAAATCCGTGCCGAGGCCCTGGAGGCCACCCTGTCCGCGCTCAAGTCGCGCCTGGATGCGCTGCAGGTCCAGCAACGCCAGCAGCCGCTGGCTGGCAAGCAGACCGGCGCTCCCCGCCAAGAGAGCTGAGCGCCCCACTCCGCTTCCCTCGTACCGCTCCCCGGCCGCCGGCGGCTTGTCGTCGCGCCATCGGCGACCTACTATGGTAACGTTCCCATAGTGTAGGACCCGCGATGGCCCCTTCCCCCCGCGCCGTTCCACCATTCACGAAGTCGCCCGCGATGCCGGCGTCTCCAAGACCAGCGTGTCGCGCTACTTCGGCAACGAACGCGAGCGGCTCTCACCGGCGCTACGAGAGCGCATCGCCACTGCCGCCCGGCGGCTCGGCTATCGCCCCAACCAGATAGCCCGTGGCCTCAAGGGCGGCCGCTCGAAGCTGATCGGCATGCTGGTGGCCGACATCCGCAACCCCTTCTCGGTGGCGGTGATGCACGGCGTCGAGCAGGCCTGTCGCGAGCGGGGCTATTCGCTGCTGGTATGCAACACCGACAACGATGCCGCTCAGGAGCGCACACACCTGGCGCTGATGACCTCGTATCGGGTCGAAGGGCTGGTGATCAACGCCGCCGGCAGCCCCGACCGAGAGCTGCAGGCGCTGATCGACCAGGGCACGCCACTGGTGCTGCTCGACCGCGAGCTGGGGGCCGTTGCGGCCGACCTGGTGGGGCTCGACAACGAACGCGCCATCGACATGGCCCTCGACCACCTCCAGGCCCAGGGCTACCGCGAGCTGCTCTATATCGGCCAGGCTCCCGAGCACGCCAGCTCGCGCCGGGCTCGTCTGGTGCGCTTCCAGCGAGGCCTCACCGCCCGAGGCCTGCAGGGGATCACGCACTGCCTGAGCGCCGAGGAGGCGTCACTGGACGAGGCCATCGGCAATTTTCTGAAGCAACCGGAGAGCGTCCCGCGGGCGCTGCTGTGCGCCAACGGCAACGCCACCCTGGCCGCCGCCCGGGCCCTGAGGGCTCTCTCCGTGCGCCTGGGCGAAACGGGTCTGCTGGGCATCGACGAGCTCGACTGGTGCGGCCTGGTGGAGCCCGGCGTCACCACCCTGGCCCAGCCCACCGAGGCCATCGGCCGCGCCGCCGTCGAGAATCTGCTTCAACGCCTGGAGACCGATCAGCGGCAGGCACCACCGCGTCGTACCCTCTATCAGGCAGAGCTGATTTCCCGAGGATCCACGCGCCTCCCTACCCACTCTCCGTCCCAGGAGCCAACATGAGCGACACGCCAACACCCCCCGAGATTCTCACCTTCGGCGAGCCCATGACGATGTTCGTCGCCCAGTCCAGCGGCGAGCTGGCCGAGGTCGAGCACTTCCAGCGCCGAATCGCCGGGGCCGATACCAACGTGGCCATCGGCCTGGCGCGCCTGGGGTTCCGGGTCGGCTGGTTGAGCCGGGTCGGCCAGGACAGTTTCGGCACCTTCATTCGCCGCACCCTGGAAGCCGAGGGGCTGGACTGCCGGCACCTGAAGGTGGACCCGGACCATCCCACCGGCCTGGTCTTCAAGGAGCGCGCCGAAGGCGGAGCCGACCCCCGGGTCGAATACTTCCGCCGCGGCAGTGCGGCCAGCCATCTGGCACCGGCCGATGCCGCGGATGTCGACTTTTCGGCCCTGCGCCATCTGCACGCCACCGGGATCCCGCCGGCGCTCTCCCCCAGCGCCCGGGAGCTCTCTCGGCAGATGCTGGAACAGGCACGCAGCGCCGGGGCCAGCATCTCCTTCGACCCCAACCTGCGCCCCAGCCTGTGGAAGAGCGAGGCCGAGATGCGCGATACCCTCAACGACCTGGCCGGCCACTGCGACTGGGTGCTCCCGGGACTGGCCGAGGGCCGCCTGCTCACCGGACGCGATACCCCCGAGGCGATCGCCGATTTCTACCTCGAGCAGGGCGCGTCGGCGGTGATCATCAAGCTCGGCCCTGAGGGCAGCTACTATCGCGGCAACCTCGCCGGCAAGGAGGAGAGCATCACCGTGCCGGGCTTCACAGTGGCCGAGGTGGTCGACACGGTGGGCGCTGGCGACGGCTTCGCCGTAGGGGTGGTGAGCGCCCTGCTCGATGGCCGCCCCCCCCGCGAGGCGGTGCGCCGCGGCAACCTGGTCGGCTCACTGGCCGTCCAGGTGGTGGGCGATATGGAGGGCCTGCCCCTTCGCCCGCGGCTGAACGAACTGGAAGCCAACCTGGACTGAGGAGATTCCCATGCGCAAGCGTATCCTGGCCTATGGCCGCCTCAACGACGACCAGCTCGCCGAGCTTTCCCGCGACTTCGAGGTGCAAGTCTTCAGGGGACTCGATACGACCGAGGACCCCGCTTTCCAAGCCGCCCTGAAAGACGCCCACGCCCTGATCGGCTCGAGTCTTGCCATCACCCCGGAAAGGCTCGATGCGGCGCCGAACCTGGAGGTAATCGCCAGCATCTCGGTGGGCGTCGACAACTATCCGGTGGACGAGCTGACCCGCCGCGGCATCCTGCTCTGCAACACCCCCGACGTACTCACCGAAACCACCGCCGACACCGGCTTCGCGCTGATCATGGCCACCGCCAGGCGCGTCGTCGAGCTTGCCGACTTCGTCCGGCGTGGCGACTGGCAGGCGAGTATCGGCCCCGAGCACTTCGGCAGCGACGTGCACGGCAAGACCCTGGGCATGGTGGGGTTCGGGCGCATCGGCGCCGCCGTGGCCCGCCGCGGGGCCCTCGGCTTCGGCATGAAGGTGCGCTATGCCAACGCCTCGCCCAAGCCGGACCTGGAAGCGGAGCTGGGCGCCGTGCACTGCGAGCTCGACGACCTGCTGGCCACGGCAGACTTCATCTGCGTCACCGTCCCACTCACCGCCGAGACCGAGCATCTGATCGGCGAGCACGAGTTCGCCCGCATGAAGCCCTCGGCGATCTTCATCAATATCGCCCGGGGCAAGGTGGTCCACGAGGCGGCGCTGATCGAGGCCCTGGAGATGGGGCGAATCCGCGCCGCCGGCCTCGACGTCTTCGAGCAGGAGCCGCTGTCGCCGGAGTCGCCGCTACCGCATATGCCCAACGTGGTGGCGCTGCCGCACATCGGCTCGGCCACCCATGAGACGCGCACCGCCATGGCCCAGCGTGCCGTGGACAACCTCTGCCTAGCGCTCCAGGGCAAGCGCCCCATCAGCCCAGTCAACGCAGAGGCCTGGTGGCCGACCCAGGACGAATGACACCACCTTAGACGAAAGGCTATTGGCAAGGTGACGTAGCAGCCTCTAACTTTTAGACCAGTCTAAAAACAATGCCGCCCCGACAAGGAGCCCGCCCATGGCCCGCGACCCAGCGCCCCGCCGCAGACAGCGTGAATCCGGCAGCGTCACGCTGCAGGACATCGCCGAGCATGCCGGCGTATCACGCGCCACCGTGTCGCTGGTGCTGCGCGAGAGCCCCTTGGTTGCCGAACAAACCCGAAGCAAGGTGCAGCGTTCCATCAAGGCGCTTGGCTATGTCTATAACCGCGGGGCGGCAGCGCTGCGCGGTAGCCGTACCGCGACACTGGGGGTGGTGGTCTACGACATCACCAACCCTTTCTTCGGGGCCATGGTGGCGGGCATCGATGCGGCACTCAATCGCCAAGGCTATGTCGCCTTCCTCGCCAATAGCGAGGACTCCCCGGAGCGTCAGCAGCGCTTTCTGGAACGCATGCGGGAACACCGGGTCGACGGCATCCTGCTATGCCCCGCGGAAGGCACCTCGCCCACGCTGGTCGAGACGCTGACCGAGTGGCGAATGCCCTGCATTCAGTTACTTCGCCATATCGGAACGCCCCCCTTCGACTATGCCGGCACCGATTTCCAGCACGCGGTCTGCCTGGCCATGGACCACCTGGTGGCGCTGGGCCACCGGCGGATCGCCTATCTCGGCGGCCATATCGAGCACTCGGCCACCCAAGAACGCTGGCAGGGTTATCGCGACGCCCTGCAGCGTCATGACCTGGACTACCAGCGCCTGCTGCGCGCCAAGGTGACACGCCGCCAGGGTTTCGAGCTGATCCAGCAGCTGATGGCGGAGTCACCTCCCCCCAGCGCCGTTGTCTGCCACAACGACCTGGTCGCCTTCGGGGCCATGCTGGGGCTCAAGCGCATGGGGCTCGTGCCGGGCCGCGACTGCGCGGTCATCGGCACGGATGACGTCGAAGAAGCCGCCCTCAGCGACCCGGCACTGACCAGCGTTGCCACCCATCCCTACGCCATCGGCGAGGAAGCGGCGAGGCTTGCCTTGCGGCGTATCGCTCATCCCGACGGGGCACGGGAACAGGTCGTGCTGTCGCCCCAGCTCAAGATGCGCGACTCATGCGGTGCCAGCCTGACGGCGTCCTCGCGGCTCGCACCGACACTCTGATGTGGCCCTTGCCACATCGACGCCAGCCACCCTGGTTTTGCGCAGGGTGCCAACAACAATAGGTGTACTATGACTCATGAACGGATCGCTTCACTCCGCCACCCTCTTCGTCCCTTGGCCCGCGGCCTGCTGGCGGGCGCTGTCATGACCGCCTCTCTGGGCATGGCCGGCACCGCCCAGGCTTTGGAGCTACGCTTCGGCCACGGGGGGACCGAAGACACGGCCTACCATCTGGGCGCAGAGCGCTTCAAGGCGCTGTTGGCCGAGAAGAGCGACGGCAACATCGACGTCACCATCCTCGGCAATAGCGTGCTGGGCCACGAAACCGAAATGTTCGAGCAGCAGATGGCCGGCGCGCTGGACATCTCGATCATCAATCCGGGACTGATCACCGACTTCTCACCCTCCGCCAACGTCTTCTCGATCCCCTTCCTGTACCGCGACGAGGCCCACTGGCAGACGGTACTCGACGGCGAGGTGGGACGTGCCATTGCCGACCAGATCACTGCCGAGACCGATGTCCGGGTACTCGCCTTCTATGGGGGCGGCAAGCGCCAGATCGTCAGCAGTCAGCCGCTAGAGAGCCTCGACGATCTGTCAGGGCTGCAGATTCGCACCAACCCCACGCGGCCGCTGATCACTGCCTGGGAGGCCCTGGGCGCCGACCCGACGGTCATGGAGTGGAGCGAAATCTATACAGGCCTGCAGCTGGGGGCCATCGATGGGCTGCTCAACGAGGCCGAGTGGATCCATCGCATGCGCTTCCACGAGGTTGCCCCGCATATCGGGCTCTCCGAACACGACATTACCGTTCGCCTGCTGACCCTCTCCCAGGCCACCTGGGACCGCCTGGACGATACCCAGCGCGAGCAGATTATGGCGGCGGCAGCCGAGTCGGCCGACTATGCCCGAGAGGTCCAGCTCACCCAGGACGCCGAGGCCCTGGACCTGCTGGTCGATGAGGGTGCCACGCTCCATGAGATGGACCGCGAGACCATGATGGAGAGGGTCGCCGGGCCGCTGGAGGGCGTCATCAGCGACATGGGCCTCACCGAGCTCCACCAGATGATCGTCAACGCCGAATAAGGCCCTAGGCGCCTGTTGGATGTGACCGATTTCGCAGTGGATCAGCGCTACCTCCGACAGTCGCCCAGGTTCTGCCCGAACCATCGGCGAACGCCGCCCGTTTTCAGACAATGCCCAAGCCCCGGCCCGCTTCGGGCCGGGGCCATCAGCAAAGCCCTTCCTTCATTACACACGATCACAAGGTCATGCCATGTCCCGACTGCTCAATGGCCTGGCAAGCCTCAACCGAGCCCTGGAGCGTCTGCTGCACGTGGTGCTGCTAGCGCTGGTGCTCGGCTTCATCCTGCTGATCATCTATCAGGTGGTCAGTCGCAACCTGCCGTTTATGCCGCGCCTGTATTGGACAGAGGAGTTCAGTCGCTTCACCTTCCAGTGGATGGTCATGCTGGGTGCCGCCGTTGGCGTACTGCACGCCGATCATTTCGTGCTCGAGGCCTTCCCGCGCGGCTCGCGCGCCGACCTCGTCACTCGGGTGATCCGCGACCTCGCCTGCCTGGCAATAGGCCTGATCTTCGTCATCTATGGCAAGGACTTTGCCCAGTCGGGCCTGCGGCGCAGCGCCACCGCCTCCGGCCTCTCGATGGTCTACGTCTACTCCACCTTCATGGTCAGCGGCGTGTTCATCCTGCTATTCAGCGTCCAGCGCCTGCTGCACGCTGCGCTATACGGCATGGACGACATGGAGACTGCCCTCAACACCCCCAACGAGATCGACACGCTCGACGTCGATGAGCCCGACCAAACACCGCTCGAAGGCCTCGACAGGCGCCTGGACAGCGATCACTCCTCGAACGACAACGGGGGCACCCGCTCATGATGCCAACGGACTGGATGTTCCTGCTGCCCTGGCTGCTGTTTGGCCTCCTCGGGGTGCTGATCGTCGTGGGGGTTCCCATCGCCATGGCGCTGATCCTCACCGCCTTCAGCATGATCCTGCTTGACCCACGGCTGACCGCCTGGGTGATGTTCCAACGAATGTACAACGGCATGGACTCCTTCGTGCTGCTCGCCGTGCCGCTGTTCCTGCTGGCGGGCAACCTGATGAATGCCGCGCGCATCACCGACCGACTGATCACCCTGTGCATGCTGATGGTGGGCCACCTCAAGGGCGCCCTGGCACACGTCAACGTGCTGGTCAGCATGCTGTTCGCGGGCGTCTCCGGGTCCTCCACGGCCGACAGCGCCGGGGTTGGCACGGTGCTGATTCCGGCCATGAAGCGCGAAGGCTATCCAACAAACTTTGCCGTGGCGGTGACCGCCGCCTCCTCGGTGATGGGGATCATCATCCCTCCTTCGATCAACATGATCGTCTGGGGCGCCCTGACCAATACCTCCATTGCCGGCCTGTTCCTCGGCGGCATCCTGCCAGGCGTCATGATCGGCGTGGCGATGCTGAGCCTGAATATGCTTTTCGTACGCCGCTACAGCGTGCCGGTACGCAGGCGCGCCACCTTCAAGGAACTCGCGCACTCCGGCAAAGACGGCCTGATGGCGGCGGGCATCCCGGTGGTGATCATCGGCGGCATTACCCTGGGCATCGTCACCCCCACCGAAGCGGCGATGATCGCGGTACTCTATGCGCTTGCGCTGGGCTTCATCGTGTATCGCGAACTGCGGTTTCGCGACGTGCTGGAGGCTTCCACGGCTACCGTGCGGCTCTGCTCACTGTCGCTGTTCAGCCTGGTGGGGGCGGCAATCTTCGGCTATCTGATCAGCTTCTATCAGATTCCGCCTAAACTCATGGCCGGGGTCAATATCACCGACCCCATCGTGCTACTGCTGATCATGACCGTGGTAATGCTGATCATCGGTACCTTCATGGATTCGCTGCCGGCCATGGCGATCATGGCGCCCATCTTCCAGCCGCTGGCCATGCAGGCCGGCATTCACCCGGTGCACTTCGGGGTCATCGGCGTCATGGCGCTGGGGCTGGGGCTGATCACGCCTCCCTATGGGCTCTGCCTGATGATATCGGCCAAGATCGGCGGCATCCCCTTGCTCAAGGCGCTGGGCACCACCCTGCTCTACCTGCTGATCATGCTGGGGGTCATCCTGCTGCTGATCGTCTATCCCCAGTTGATCCTGGCCATTCCGCGCTTCCTGGTACCGGACTTTGTCTGAGCCAAGGACGTCATACCCCTGACACCGGCCCATGCCAGGCTGGACCGGTGTCCCTTCCCCCTGACGACGAGGTCGCCATGCCCCCTGCGCTCTGCCTGCTCTTCGACTCCGACGGCACCCTGGTCGACAGCGAGATTCTGCTCGCCGAGGTGATGGGCGAGATCCTGCCAACCTTCGGCCTGCCCTTCTCCGCCCGACAGTACATGGAGGAGTTTCGCGGCGTCCGCTTCAAGACCATCATCGAGGCCCTGGAGAGGCGCCATGGCGACCTGGAAGACGGACGCTTTCCGGTGATGGAAGCAACGATGCGCGACCAGATGGAGGTTCGTATGCGCGCCGAACTGCAGCCCATCGCCGGCATCCCGGCGGCGCTGGACGTCCTGGCCGTCCACCCCAAGGCGGTGGTCTCCAACGGCCCGGAGCGCAAGATCCGCTGCGCCATGGAGAGCAGCGGCCTCGCCCCCCACTTCGGCGACAAGTTGTTCAGCGCCTACACCCTGAACGTCTGGAAACCCGACCCTGACCTCTACCGCCAGGCCGCCGCGGCCATGGGCCAGCCACCCGAGCGCTGCGTGGTGATCGACGATGCGGCGGTGGGAGTAGAAGCCGGGCTCGCCGCCGGCATGCAGGTCGTGCACCTCAACCACTTCCCCGAGGAGGAGAGGACGCCCAAGGGCGCCATCGCCATCCGCCATGCCAGTGAGCTGCCCGGGGTCGTGGCCAGGCTGGCCGCCACCACGGCCTGAGTCGCTACCCCAGGGGCTCTTCCAGTCCCGCCACCGGCGCCGGCATGCCGAGCAGGCTGCCCGCCGCCGGCCAGCGCGCACGTCCCTCGCCATCCAGATGCTGGGTGGCGGTGGTGACGTAGAGCCTGCGCAGGTCAGCCCCGCCGAAAGCCAGCATGGTGGGGTGTGGGCACGGCACCTCGATCTCGGCCAGCAGCTCGCCCTCGGGCGAGAAGCGCACCACACGACCGCCGGCGTAAAGCGCACTCCAGTAGCAACCTTCGCTATCCACTGCCGCGCCGTCGGGCACGCCGGGTAGCCCCAGCGCCTCGAGGTCGACCCAGGTGTCGCCCTCTCCCAGCTCACCGCGCTCCACGTCGAAGGGGTAGCGCAGGATACGCCTTGTCAGCGAGTCGGTGTGGTAGAGCCAGCGCCGGTCGGGGCTGAAGGCCAAGCCGTTGGCGATGCCGATGCCCGACACACGGCGCTTGAGCTGCCCGCCGTCGAGGCAGTAGAGGGCCGCCGTGGGATGGGTCTCCTCGGCGTCGATGGTGCCGACCCACAAGCGCCCGGCGGGATCGCAGCGGCCGTCGTTGAAGCGGTTACCTTGCCCCGCCTGCCGCTCTTCGTTCACCTCTTTCTTCCACTCTGGATTGTCCGCCAGGCGTTCTAGCCGGCCGTCGAAGGGCAAACGCAGCCGCACGATTCCCGAGCTCATCGATGCCAGCAGCCCGTCTTCACACAGCGCAATGCAGCCGATCTTCTCATCCAAGCGGATCCTCTCCGGCGGCGCCTCACCGGCGGGCTGCCAGGCATAGATCGTGCCGCGATTGATATCCACCCAGTAGAGCGTCTGGCGCGCTACCGACCACAGCGGACTCTCGCCCAGGCTCATGTCCAGTGCGTGCACGATCTCGATGTCTTCTGCCGCCATCTCGCCTCTCCTCGGTTATTGCGTGTCGTGCCACTGCACCGGGCCAAACCGCCAGCGCTGCCGTAAACAGTCGCCGCTTGCCAGCTCGACCAGCCCCTCGCCGAGCGGGTCGTCGCAGTGGTGGGCATTGACGCTATGGCTGACCGGCTCGAAGCAGAAGAAGTCGGCGTCGCATCCCGGTGAAAAAACCAGGTAGCGGGATAGCCTCGGCGCCACGCTCACCGCCATGCCAAGCCTACGCTGCGGCCAGCACAGCTCGGTACGCCCGCGCCAGCCGGTGAACAGATTATCGATGCGCCCCTCGGGCAGCGCCGCCTGCTCGGCAAACTGCCAAGGGTCGTCGGCCGCCAGGGGCCGCCAATGGGTAGGCAGCTGATCGGCATCCACCTCCCAGACGCCGCTGGCCGGCGCCGATAGGCGCACGTCCGGCGTACGAGGAAACCAGGGATGCATGCCCACGCCGTAGGGAGTGGGCCGCAGGCCAAGGTGGGTCAGGGTTAGATCGACCACCAGGCTGGCGCCCTGCAGGCGGTAGTCGAGCACGGCCCGATAGTCGAAGGGTGGCTGCCAGGCCGAGTGCAGCGCGAGCCGGATCCTCTCTGGCGCCAGCGCCACCACCCGCCAGGGCTGCTGCCAGCCGTCGCCGTGGATCGGCAGCGGCTCGCCGGCCAGGTTGGCGGCTAGCGTATATTCCTGGCCACGCCAGGCGAAGCTGCCACCAGAGATACGGTTGGACCACGGCAGCAGCGGATACATGCCCATGCGGTTGGGGTCGTCATCCGCCCCTTCCCCGGGCCGAAAGAGTGGCACCGGGCCCGCCGCCGTCAGGGCGTCGAAACGCACCACGCAGGCGCCGTTGCCCGGCGCGACCACCAGCCTGAGGCGGCCGTTGTCGAGGGTCAGCGCCTCACACATCCACCCAGCCGCCTCCCGCCGCGGACGACGCCAGCGCACCGGTGATGAACTGCAGGCCGTCGACCCCATCCATCACGCCCGGGGTATTGGCCGCCAGCGCCGCGGCGGTGCGGTCGCCCTGGCGGGCACGAATCTGCTCGGCGAAGTCGGTGTAGAGCTGGGCGAAGGCCTCGAGGTAGCCCTCCGGGTGCCCGGGGGGAATGCGCGATGCCGCCAGCGCCGCCTCGCCGAGGCCCGGGCCGTTGCGGGTGAGGATCCGCGGCGGCTCGCCGAGCGGCGAGTGAATCAGCCGGTTGGGCGTCTCCTGGTGCCACTCCAGGCCGCCACGGCTGCCGTAGACCCGCAGCTTGAGGCCGTTCTCGTTGCCCGGCACCACCTGGCTCGACCACAGCATGCCACGCGCCCCGCCCTTGAAGCGCAGCATCATGTGCACGTTGTCGTCCAGGGCGCGGCCCTCGACGAAGGTGTGCATGTCCGCCGCCAGCGACTCGAGCTCGAGCCCGGTGACAAAGCGTGCCAGATGATAGGCGTGGGTGCCGATATCGCCCAGGCAGCCGGCCGGCCCGCTGCGGTGCGGGTCGGTACGCCACTCGGCCTGCTTGACGCCGCTCTCTTCCAGGCGGGTCGATAACCAATCCTGAGGGTACTCCACCTGCACCACCCTCAGCTCGCCCAGCTCACCGGCGGCGACCATGTCGCGGGCCTGGCGCACCAACGGATAGCCCGAGTAGTTGTGGGTCAGGCCGAAGAACAGCCCGCTGCGTTCGACCAGCGCGGCCAGCGTCTGGGCATCTTCCAGAGTGGTGGTCATCGGCTTGTCGCAGATCACGTGGATGCCCGCCTCGAGGAAGGTACGGGCCACGTCGAAGTGCAGATGATTGGGGGTGACGATGGCGACCACGTCGATGCCGTCCGGGCGCTGGCGCTCGGCTTCGGCCATGGCGCGATAGTCAGGGTAGGCACGCTCCTCGGCCACGTGCAGCTCCGCGGCCGCCGCGCGGCCGCGCTCGGGGTCGGAGGCGAAGGCCCCGGCCACCAGCTCGTAATGATCGTCGATTCGCGCGGCAATGCGATGCACGCCACCGATGAAGGCGCCCTGGCCGCCACCGACCATGCCCAGGCGCAGCCGGCGGGGAGTGTCGTGATGTTGGCTCATGTCGTTCTATCCTTCAGTCGAGGCCCAGCAAGCGACGGTTGGCCGCCTCGTCGGCGCCCCCATCGGCGAAGTCGTCGAAGGCTCGCTCGGTCACCTGGATGATATGGTCGCGAATGAAGGCGGCCCCTTCACGGGCACCGACCTCGGGGTGCTTGAGGCAGCACTCCCACTCCAGCACCGCCCAGCCGTGGTAGTCGTTGGCCGCCATCCACGAGAACATCGACTTGAAGTCGATCTGGCCGTCGCCCAGCGAGCGGAAACGCCCGGCCCGCTCGGTCCACGACTGGTAGCCGGAATAGACGCCCTGCTTGGGACTGGGATTGAACTCGGCATCCTTGACGTGAAACATCTGGATATGCTCGCGGTAGACGTCCAGGAAGCCCAGGTAGTCGAGCTGCTGCAGAATCAGGTGGCTAGGGTCGTAGAGGATATGGCAGCGCGGGTGATGGCCGACCCGTTCGAGAAACATCTCGAAGGTAATGCCGTCGTGCAGATCCTCGCCGGGGTGAATCTCATAGCAGAGGTTGACCCCGGCCTCGTCGAAGGCGTCGAGGATCGGCCGCCAGCGCTTGGCCAGCTCGTCGAAAGCGGTATCGATCAAGCCCGCCGGGCGCTGCGGCCAGGGGTAGAGGAACGGCCAGGCCAGCGAGCCCGAGAAGGTGCCGTGGTCGGTGAGGCCGAGGTTCTGCGAGGCCCTGGCGGCCAGCATCAGCTGCTCGACCGCCCACGCCTGGCGAGCCTGGGGATTGCCGCGCACCTCGGGTACCGCAAAGCCGTCGAAGACCTCGTCGTAGACTGGGTGCACGGCCACCAGCTGGCCCTGCAGGTGGGTGGAGAGTTCGGTCAACGACAGGCCGTGCTCGGCCAGCCTCCCCTTGATCTCGTCGCAGTAGGTGCGGCTCTCGGCGGCACGTTTCAGATCGATCAGGCGCGCATCCCAGCTGGGAATCTGCACGCCTTTATAGCCAAGCCCCGCTGCCCAGGCGGCGATGCCGTCGAGGCTGTTGAAGGGGGCGTCGTCACCGGCAAACTGAGCGAGGAAGATCGCCGGCCCTTTGATGGTTTGCATAGTGGGCTCTCCGATAGGGTGTCAGGCATGTCGAAGCGGGCAAGCGTTGCGACGCCCGCCCGCAGGCTCGATCAGAACGGTGAATCGGGGAAGTAGTACTGCTCGGCGTTCTCCTGGGTGATCAGCGGCGAGCCGAGGATGTACTCACCCACCACCGGGCCGTTGGAGACGAAGTTCTGCACGGTGAGATCCATGGCGGTGGCGATCATCGCCGGCGGATAGAGCACGTCGACCGGCACCAGCTCGTCGCCCTCCATGACCCGCGCGATGATGTCCTTCATGCCCGCCCCGCCAACGATGAACAGCTCGTCCTCGCGGTTGGCCTGGCGTACCGCCTCGATCACGCCGAGGGCGATGTCGTCGTCCTGGGCCCACACCGCGTCGATGCGGTCGAAGCGCGCCAGAAAGTCCTGCATCACCTCGAAGCCGTCGTCGCGGTTCCAGTTGGCATGCTGCATGTCGAGGATGTTGATATCGGAGCCTTCGATGGCCTCCTGGAAGCCCTGCACACGCTCTTCGTCGATGACCGTGGGGATCCCGCGCAGCACCACGATGTCGCCCTCACCATCGAGCTGGTCGCGGATGTATTCGCCAGAGACGCGGCCCATCTCGTGGTTGTTGCCGGCCACATAGAGGTCTTCGATGCCCTCCTGTTCGAGCCCGCGATCGACCACGGTGACGAACACACCGGACTCCTTGACGCGGCGCACCGGGTCGGTCAGCGGCCCGGACTCGAAGGGCAACACCACCAGCGCATCGATGTTGCGCTGCGAGACCAGGTCTTCGAGGTCGTTGGCCTGCCCGCCCGGGTCGCTCGCCGTTGAGATGGTGATGGCGATCTCGGGGTGCAGCGCCTCGAGGCGCTCCTTGGCCTGCTCGGCGTGGAAGTTGACCCCGCCGGTCCAGCCGTGGGTGGCGGCAGGAATCGACACGCCGATGGTGACCTCCTGGGCCACGGCGAGCGTGGGAACTCCCAGGGCCGCAGTGGCGGTCAGAGCCGCCAGTGTCATCTTGGTATTTTTCGTGATGGACATGGTGATGCTCCTCTGCTGTTTGTGCTTGTTATCTTGCTGCCTACTCGAGCGCCTCATGGCGCCGACTTCCTCCACGACGCGCGCTGCAGGTACACCGCGACGATGATGATGATCCCCTGCACCGTGCCGTTGAGATAGTTGGAGATGGCATCGGTGAGGTTGAGGATGTTGCCGATCATGGTCAGCATGATCGCCCCCACTACCGTGCCCCAGATGCGCCCGTGCCCGCCCTTGAGCACGGTGCCGCCAATGATCACCGCGGCGATCGCCTCGAGCTCCCAGAGCACCCCGGTGGCGCCCGATGCCGAGCCCAGCCGCGGCACGTAGATGATGGTCGCCAGCGCCACGCACACGCCCTGCAGCATGTAGGTCATGGTCTTGATGCGATCGACGTGGATGGCGCTGTACTCGGCCACCTTCTCGTTGGAGCCGATGGCGAAGCAGTAGCGACCGAAACGGGTATGGTTGAGCAGGATGTAGCCGACTACCGCCACCAGCAGGAACACCAGCACCGGAATTGGGATGCCCATCAGGCTGCCGTAGTAGACCGGCCGATAGAGATCGCGCACCCCCCAGTCCAGCGACAGGGTGCCCCCGTCGGCCAGGTAGGTCACCAGAGAGCGGTAGATCCCCATGGTGCCGAGAGTGACGATGAAAGCCTCGATCTTGCCCTTGGTGGTCACCATGCCGTTGATGAAACCGGCACACAGCCCCAGCAGCAGCGAGGCGCCGATGCCCAGCAGGATGGTGGTGAGGCCGGGGCCGAACTGTTCGACCAGGCTGTTCATGAAGATGATCATCACCCCGGCGATGAAGGCCGCCATCGAGCCCACCGAGAGGTCGAGCCCGCCGGCGGTGATCACGAAGGTGGCGCCGATGGCGATGATGCCGATGAAGGCGCTACGGGTGAGCATGTTGGAGAGGTTGTCCAGCCCCAGGAAGGCGGGATTGATCAACACCCCCAGCAGCGCCAGGGCGACCAGGGCGATGAAGGGCCCCCAGGTCTTGAGGTCGACGGAGACGTGACTCCGAGCGGCTGGCTTGTGGTCAGGCACGGCGTTGTTCATCGGCTCCTACCCCCTTGATCCCGGATGCGTACTGCATGATGTCGTGTTCGTTTATCTGCTCGCCCTCGAGCACGCCGGTCAGCACCCCGGCGCACATCACCGCGACCCGATGCGAGAGGCCGATCAGCTCGGCCATTTCCGAGGAGATCAGGATCACCGAGCGGCCGGCGTCGGTAAGTTCGCGCACGAAGTGGTAGATCTGGTGCTTGGTACCCACATCGATGCCCCGGGTCGGCTCGTTGATGATCACGATCTCGGGATCGATGGACATCACCTTGGCCAACAGCAGCTTCTGCTGGTTGCCGCCGGAGAGCTCCGCGGCGGTGGCCGCCTGGGTGCGCAGGCGGATGTCGAAGCGCTCGATGGCCTCCTGGAAGGCCTGCTCTTCGCGACGCCGGTCGATCAGCGGCCGGCAGTAGGCGCGCAGGTTGAGTAGCGTGAGATTGGGGCGCAGGCCCATGTTGAGGACCAGGCCCTTGCCCTTGCGGTCTTCGGTGAGATAGGCAATGCGATGGCGCACGGCATCGCGCAGATGGCGAAGCGTCACCGGCCGGCCGTTGCGCAGCACCTCGCCCGCGCTGCGGCCGCGCAGCCCCAGCAGCGCCTCGATCAGCGCCGTGCGCCCGGCGCCGACCACCCCACCGAAGCCCAGCACCTCGCCGCGACGCAGGGTGAAGCTCGCCTGTTTCACGGCCCCGGGTACCACCATGTCGCGAGCCTCCAGCACCACCTCGGCGTCGCTGGCCAGCGCACTGCGCTCGGGGTACATGTCGGTGATCTCTCGCCCCACCATCAGCCGCGCCAGCTCTTCCTTGCTGCGCCCGGCCATCGGCCCACTATCGATCAAGCGACCGTCGCGCAGCACCGTGACCCGGTCGGCGATACGCTCGATCTCGCGCAGCTTGTGGGAGATGTAGAGGATCGCCACGCCGCGCTGGCGCAGCCGCCCGATCAGCGCGAACAGCACCTCCACTTCATGCTCGGTGAGCGTGGCCGTGGGTTCATCCATGATCAGTACCCGCACGTCGCGGGTGATCGCCTTGGCGATCTCGACCATCTGCTGGTCGGAGGTGCTGAGCTCCTTGACCCTGGCGCGCGGGTCGACCCGGGTTTCGAGCGCTGCCAGCGCCTCACGGCAGCGCTCGCGCATGACGCGACGGTCGAGGAAGGGGCCGCGGCGCAGCTCACGCCCCAGGAAGATGTTCTCCTCCACCGTCAGCTGCTCGGCCAGGACCAGTTCCTGATGGATCATCACGATGCCGTCGGCTTCGGCGTCACCGCTGCTGCGGTAGCGACGCGCCTCGCCATCCAGGCGGACATCCCCCTCGGTCGGACTCAGGTAGCCGGAGAGAATCTTGACCAGGGTCGACTTGCCGGCGCCGTTCTCGCCCAGCAGCGCATGCACCTCGCCGGGCACCAGATCGAGGTCGATATCGAACAGCACCTGATTGGGACCAAACGAGCGGCAAATGCGGCGGGCCGACAGCAGCGGGGGGTTGTGATCGCTCATTAGCCCCACCCCGCATCGACCGAGAATTCGTGGCCCGTCAGCTGGGCGCTGTCGTCGGCCGCCAGGAACAGCACCATCGGCGCCACGTGCTCAGGCGCCAGGCGCACCTTGAGGCACTGATGCTCGCGGATGCGCGTTTCATCGTCGGGGCCGATCCATTTGTCGAGCTGCCGCTCGGTCATGATGCAGCCGGGCACCACCGTATTGACGCGGATATTCTGCTCGCCCAGGTCGCGGGCCAGGCTGCGCGTCAGACCGTGCACCGCCGCCTTGGCGGTGACGTAGGCGGAGAGGTTGCCCAGCGCCAGACGCACGCTGATCGAGCCGAAATTGATGATCGAACCGCCACCGGCCTGGGCCATCCGCTCGGCCACCGCCTGGCTCGAGAAGAACATCGGGCGCAGGTTGAGCGACATGCGCTCGTCCCAGTACTCGACGCTCACCTCACGCCAATCGTGGCGGTCGTCGTTGGCGGCATTGTTGATCAGGGTGCGAATCGGCCCCAGGCGCTCACTGACCTCATCGATGACGGCCTGCAGCGCGGCGATGTTACGGATATCGCAGTGTCGATAGCAGGGCGCGCGGCCGGTCCGGGCCTCGAGCTCACGGCACAGCGCTTGGCTTGCCGCATCGTCGATATCGATGAACGCTACTCGCGCCCCCTGGTGATGAAAGGCCCTCACCAGGGCGGCACCGATCCCACCACCGCCACCGGTAACGAAGACGACGCGCTCGGCAAGACTGGGATAGCAAGCCATCGGCTCGCGCATGGCAATCTCCCTTGTTGTTGTCGTTGAAGGAGTGAAGCGTTTGGCGCTGATTTACTTTAGACGCTAAAATAAATACCCATCCATGCAACTTAAGTCGCATGCATCACGCCGCGGAGCCTTGCCTGGCCAATCGGGTCGGGGTGACTCTGGTAGACTTTCCATGACGTAACGCAACGGCGATATCCATGGCCTCTCAGCCACACGACAGCAGCCGCCACGACAACACCCTGGCGGTGATTCGCACCCTTCGCGAACGCGGGCCGGTGGCTCGCGTCGACCTCGGTGCCCTCAACGGCATCAGCTCGGCGACCGTCACTTCGATCAGTGCCGACCTGCTTCAGCAGCGACTCATCACCGAACTGCCCCCCGACGGATCACGCCCCAGCGGTCGTGGGCGCCCCAAGACGCTGATCCGGCTCGCCCCCGACGCCGCCTGCGTCATCTGCGTCAAGCTGTCGATCAATGAGTTGCAGCTGGTGGTGGGTAACTACGCCGGCCAGGTGCACTACAGCGAACACCATGCCGTGCCCACCCTGAGCCTGACGCCGGATGATCTCGTGGCGCTGCTCGAGGAGAAGATTGCCGCGGTGCGCGCCACGGCACTGGCCAGCCACCGCCGGCTAGTGGGGATCTGCCTGGCGGTGCAGGGCGTGGTGTCATCCCACAGTGGCACGCTGATCTGGTCACCGGCATTGAGCTTTCGCAATACGCCGCTGGCACCGCCCCTGGCAGAGCGCTTCGACTGCCCGGTGCTGCTCGAAAACGACGCCAACTGCATCGCCAGCGTGCTGGCCGCGCAGCCCGCCTACGCCGGCTACCCCAATCTGGCGGTGATCATGCTGGGCTACGGCATCGGCATGTCGGTGATGATCGACGGCGTGCCGTTTCTGGGAGCCAACGGCTCCGCCGCGGAGTTCGGCCACAGCAAGTACCAGCCGGGGGGCGCCCAGTGCGCCTGCGGCAAGCGCGGCTGCATCGAGGCCTATGCCAGCGACTACGCGCTCTATCGCGAGGCCCGTGAGGTACTCGAGCTGCCCGCCGGCGACAGCGCCCACCCCTCAGAGGCACAAATGCAGGCCCTGACCCAGTTGGCCATGCAGGGCAACCCCGAGGCCCGGCGCATCTTCGCCGAGGCGGGGCGGGCATTGGGCTACGGCATGGCCAATCTGCTGGCGCTGTTCAATCCCGACCTGGTGCTGGTGACCGGCTCCGGGGTACGCGGCTACGCCGCCATGCAGGAGAGCATGCAGGACGCCATCGACGAGGCGCTGGTCAGCGAGCTGATCGGCCCCACCCGGATTGCCAGTTGCCCCTGGGATCGCGACATGACCTGCCTGGGGGGCATCGCGATTTCCCTGCAGGCCGCCGACTCGCAGATTCTAAGCGACGGACAGGCGAGCTAGCCGAGTCCAAGCCGGCTTCATCGCTCAAGGCAGGCCGTCCGTAGATTCTGGCGAGGGCAAGCACTGCACCCGACTCTCCCGCAGGGGGCAACACGCGTCTCAGGGCAGCTCGACGCAGCGCCCCAGCGAGCTGGCACCAGGTTCGATCCCCAGCGCCTCGGCGGTGCCGGCCAGCACCGCCTGGGCGGCCAGGAAGGCCTCTCGCGGGCGCCGCATGCGAATGCTCTCCATCAGCTGGCGATGCCGCTCGAGACTCTCCTCCGGGTCGCTGGCATTCTCATTGGACATCCACACCAGCAGGTGGATCGAGGGGCGCAGGATATGCGAGAGCTGGGCCCAGACGATGTTGTGGGTGGCCTTGAAGATCGCCACGTGAAAGGCCACGTCGCATTCGCTGTGCAAGCGCCGCTCCTCCGGGCAGCCGGCGTTGCGCAGGTTCTGCCCGAGGCCTTCGAAGGCCTCCTCGATGGCGACCAGGTCGCGGGCCTTGGCCCGACGCGCCGCGGTCATCGCCACATAGGGCTCGACATCGAGACGAAAGGCCAGGATCTCGCGCTGGATATCGGGGTTGGGCGCCGCATAGTGGGTCATCCACTCGGTCACCTGGGGGTCGAGGATATGCCACTCGCTGTACTCGCGAACCTTGGAGCCGTGGCCGGAAATCCGCTCGATGATGCCGGCATCGACCAGCTGACGAAGGTCGCTGCGCACCGCTGAGCGATTGATGGCGAAGCGCTCGCAGAGATCCAGCTCGCGGGGCACGAAGTCCCCGGGCTGATAGCGACCGGCGAAGATCGCCTCGGCCAGGTGTTCGGCGATGCTGGGGCGGGAGCCGGGCTTGGGGGCCGCGAGCCGGGAGCGTGAAGACGTCAAAGCAGTGAGATCCTGTTGCGATTCCTGGGCATGATAACGTATTCCCTCGATCGGCCGGATGGGCCCCGCCACCGATCAGTGGTTGTCCCGCGGCGGGCTCCGCCGGGCCACGTCGCGGTAGCGGGTGGCCGGCTCCAGCGTCATGCCGCGATCCAGCGGCTCCACCAGGGTGCGCTGAATCTCCTGCCAGGGCGTCTGGTGGTCGGGGTAGCGATAGCCGCCCCGGGCCTCGAGACGCTCGCGCCGCGCGGCCAGTTCGGCGTCGTCGATCAGCAGCCGCACCTCGCGCCGGCCCAGGTCGATGCGCAGCCGGTCGCCGTCCTCGAGCAGCGCCAGGCCGCCGCCGGTGGCGGCCTCCGGGGCGGCGTTGAGGATCGACGGCGACCCCGACGTCCCCGACTGGCGGCCGTCGCCGAGGCACGGCAGCGACTCGGTGCCGGCGCGAATCAGCGCTTCCGGGGGCTGCATATTGACCACCTCGGCGCCGCCGGGGTGGCCCACCGGCCCCGCGCCGCGCATCACCAGGACGGTGCGCTCGTCGATGCCCAGCGCCGGGTCGTCGATGCGGGCGTGGTAGTCCTCGGAGCCGTCGAACACCACCACCCGGCTTTCGAAGGCCTCGGGGTCCGAGGGGTCGCTGAGAAAGCGCGCGCGGAAGTCGCTGGAGATCACGCTGGTCTTCATCAGCGCCGAGTCGAACAGGTTGCCCTTGAGGTTGAGAAAGCCGGCGTGCTCGACCAGCGGCTCGGCGTAGCGGCAGATCACCTCGGGATCCTCGATGCCGCGCCCCGCCAGGTTGTCCGCCAGGCGGCATCCATTGACGGTCTGAACGTCGCCGTGCAGCTTGCCGGCGGCGAGCAGCTCGCTCATCACCGCCGGCACGCCGCCGGCACGATGAAACTCCTCGGAGAGGTAGGCGCCGGCCGGCATCACGTTGGCCAGCAGCGGTATCTCGTGACCCAGGCGCTGCCAGTCGTCGTTGGTGAGCTCGACGCCGGCATGCCGGGCGATGGCGTTGACATGGATCGGGGCATTGCTGGAGCCGCCCAGCGCCGAACAGGTGACGATGGCGTTCTCGAAGGCCTCGCGGGTGAGAATATCGCTGGGGCGCAGGTCCTCCCAGACCATCTCGACGATGCGCTCGCCGGTCTGGTAGGCGACCATGGCGCGCGCCTTGTAGGGCGCCGGGATCATCGCCGAGCCGGGCAGGCTCATGCCCAGCGCCTCGGCCATGGAGTTCATGGTGGAGGCGGTGCCCATGGTGTTGCAGTGCCCCACCGAGGGCGCCGAGTCGGTGGCCCGGGCCAGGAACTCGGCGTAGTCGATGTCGCCGGCGGCCAGCCGCTTGCGCAGCTCCCAGATGATGGTGCCGGAGCCCACCCGCTCCTTGTCCCGCCAGCCGTTGAGCATGGGCCCGCCGGAGAGCACGATGGCCGGGATATTGACCGTGGCCGCGGCCATCAGCGCCGCCGGGGTGGTCTTGTCGCAGCCGGTGGTCAGCACCACGCCGTCCAGCGGATAGCCGTGCAGCACCTCCACCAGACCCAGGTAGGCGAGGTTGCGGTCCAGCGCCGCGGTGGGCCGGCGCACGTTCTCGTGAATCGGGTGCATCGGAAATTCGAAGGGCACCCCGCCGGCGGCGCGAATGCCGTCCTTGACGCGCTTGACCAGCTCGATGTGGTGGCGATTGCAAGGTGTGAGGTCCGAGCCCGACTGGCAGATGCCGATGATCGGCTTGCCGCTGGTCAACTCGTCCAGGGTCAGGCCGTAGTTGAGATAGCGCTCGATGCACAGCGCCGTGGTGCCGGGGTGCTCGGGGTTGTCGAACCAGTAGCGCGAGCGAAGCTGCTCGGGGTCGACCTTGTGGTGTGTCGTCATCGTCTCCGCTCCATCCGCTGGGTTGATGCCAGATCAACGACGCCTTCATCCCGTTCGGTGCAGACGGCCTGCCGGGCCATCTCGGCTGTTTCCGTCAGCCGGGCCGGATGGGACACGTGTCGCCGCGATGCTGGCACCTTACTCCCCCACGCGCCGGATAGTCGATACATACAAAAGTATATGTTGAACAAATTGGCAATAAGTTCGACATTCCAGTGGCGGACGACGCAATCGGTGCGGCTTACTGCGGTACCCCCCATAACAATCAATGTCACCCTGGAGACTCACCCATGCTCCCAATCTGGCGTACCACGCTCACGCTGGCCGGCGCGGCCACCCTCTCTGTCAGCCTCGCTCACGCCCAGACCCCCGACCTCTCTGCGCCTCCCGCCATCGAAGGCGACACGGTCGGCGATCACGGCAGCGTCACCCTGCGCATGGGGATCGGCCTGGCCGAGACCTCGCCCCAGTACCTTTCGACCCAGTACTTCGCCGATATCCTCGACCAGCGCAGCGAAGGGCGCATCAGCGTCAACATCTTCCCCAACAGCCAGCTCGGCGACGACGTGCAGATGATGGAGATGCTGCAGACCGGCTCGCTGGACATGACCTATCCGTCGAGCTCGCCGGCCACCACCTATGTCAGCGAGCTGGCGGTGTTCGACCTGCCGTTCCTGCTGCCGACCCGCGAGGCGGCCATCGCCGTGCTCAACAGCGAGGTCGCCCAGGCGATGCTCGACGGCTTCGAAGGCACCGGCATCAAGGCCCTGGCGTTCTCCGAGAACGGCTTCCGCCAGCTCTCCAACAGCGCGCGGCCGGTCGCCACGCCGGAGGACGTGGCCGGCCTCGACGTGCGCGGCCTGTCGGTGCGCACCATGGAGAACCCGGTGCACCTGTCGATCTGGGAGACCCTCGGGGCCAACCCCACGCCGATGGCCTTCGGCGAGCTGTTCTCGGCCATGGAGCAGGGCGTGGTCGACGGCCAGGAAAACCCCTGGAGCACCATCCTCACCTCCAACTTCTATGAGGTGCAGGACTACGGCTCCGAAACCCGCCACGTCTACACGCCGTTCATCAAGATGATCTCCGAGCGCACCTGGAACCGCCTCGACGAGGAGTATCAGGCGCTGATTCAGGAAGCCGCCCGCCAGGCCGCCGAGTACGAGATCCAGCTGGCCACCGAGTATGACGACTGGTCCCGCGATCAGCTCGAAGCGCGCGGCATGCAGATCACTCGCCTCGACGACGACCAGATCGCCGCCTTCCAGGAGGCCGTGCAGCCGGTCTACGAGGAGTGGGCGCCGCGCATCGGCGAGGACCTGGTCGCCGAGATCCAGCAGATCGTCGAACAGACCATGAACGACTAAGGCGTCTGCCCTCGGGCAACCCATGAGTCAGACGCGGGGCACGCTGCCCCGCGTCCTGTCCGTCCGCGTTTGGAGCGCCTATGCAACCCTCTCACTCCCCGCCGGACCCGGCGGAGTTTCTCGACGACCCGCGCCGCCAGCCGCTGGAGATCGATACCGAGCAGCGCCGCGGCCCCGCGCCGTTCCGCTGGCTGACCGTGGCCATGGAGCACCTGATCGCCACGATCCTGGTGGCCCTGATCGTCTCGGTGTCGGCCAACGTCATCGGCCGGGCGCTGCTCAACCGCTCGCTGCCCTGGGCCGATGAGCTGGCGCGCATGCTGTTCATCTGGCTGGTGTTCATCGGCGCCGCCGCGGCCTTCGCGCGCTTCGAGCATATCGCCGTCGACCTGCTGCTGCGCAAGCTGCCGGCGCGCGCCGCCTACGGCCTCTACCTGATCCAGCACCTGCTGATCACCGGCCTGATGATCGTGATCATGGTCGGCGGCTACCTCGTCATTTCCCGTTCCACCGGGCGCACCGCGATCCTCGGCGTGCCCTGGAACCTGATCAATCTCTCGCTGGTGCTGTGCGCCGCCTTCATCGCCGCGGTGGCGATCTGGCGCGCCTGGGGCGCCGCCCGCCTGATGCTCGGCGCCCGCTAGGAGGCCTCTGTCATGCTCTGGATCTTTCTCGGCATTCTGTTCGCCTCCCTGGCCCTGGGCCTGCCGATCGCCTTCGGGCTGGGCATCGCCGCGGTGGTGATGGCGGTGATCTCCGATATCCCGCTGTCGATCCTCATCGAACAGTCGGTGCGCGGGATCAATAATTTCCCGCTGCTGGCCATCCCCTTCTTCATCCTGGTCGGCGAGGTGATGAGCGCCGGCGGCATCGCCCGGCGACTGATGGAGCTGGCCGGCGCGCTGGTCGGCTTCATCCGCGGGGGGCTGGGCCAGGTGGCGATCACCGGCTCGATGTTCTTCGGCGGCATCAGCGGCTCGGCGGTGGCCGATACCGCCGCCACCGGCTCGATGATGATCCCGTCGATGAAGCAGCAGGGCTATTCGGCGCCCCAGGCCACGGCGATCAACACCGTCTCCTCGGTGATCGGCATCATCATTCCGCCGTCGATTCCGCTGATCCTCTACGGCATCGTCACCGAGACCTCGATCAGCCGGCTGTTCATCGCCGGCATCGTGCCGGGGGTGATGATCGGTCTCGGGCTGATGGTTACCACCTTCATCATGGCCAGCTTCGGCGGCGCCGGGCAGACCCGCACGTTCCGCCTCGGCCCGCTGTGGCAGGCGTTCAAGGCCGCCTGGCTGGCGCTGGTGCTGCCGGTGATCGTGGTCGGCGGCATCATCGGCGGGGTCTTCACTGCCACCGAGGCGGCGGTCGCCGCGCTGCTCTACTCGCTGTTCATCTCGCTGGCGGTCTACCGCGAGTTCCACGTGCGCGAGCTGTGGGGGATGCTGATCCGCACCGCCAGGCTCACCGGCATGGTGCTGCTGCTGCTGGCCTTCGCCACGGTGATCGCCTGGTTTCTGACCATCAACATGGTGCCCCAGACCCTGGTGACCCAGGTGCAGGCGATCACCCAGGACCCGTTTTGGCTGCTGCTGATCGTCGCCGGTCTGCTGCTGCTGGTGGGCTTCGTGATGGACCTGACCCCGGCGATGGTGATCATGGCACCGATGCTGACGCCGATCGTCACCTCGGTGGGCATCGACCCGGTCTACTTCGGCGTCTTGATGGCGTTCATCCTCGGCATCGGGCTGCTGACGCCGCCGGTGGGCACCTGCCTGTACGTCGGCTGCGGGGTGGGCAAGGTGACCATGGAGCAGCTGGTCAAGGCGATGCTGCCCTACTACGCCACCCTGCTGGTCATGGCGGTGATCCTGATCGCCTTCCCCGGCCTGGTGACCTGGCTGCCCGATCTCGCCGCCGTGCGTGGCAACTGATCGGCCCCGTGCACATCCGACACGAGAGACACAATGAAGATCACCCGACTCAGGACATGGCAGGTGCCGCCTCGCTGGCTGTTCCTCAAGATCGAGACCGACGAGGGCTGCTACGGCTGGGGCGAGCCGGTCGTCGAGGGACGTGCCGCCACCGTGGAGGCCGCCGTTCACGAGTTGGCCGACCTCCTGGTGGGCCAGGATCCCCAACGCATCGAGCACCTCTGGAACCGGATGTACCGCGGCGGCTTCTACCGCGGCGGGCCGATCCTGATGAGCGCCATCGCCGGCATCGACCAGGCGCTATGGGACCTCAAGGGCCGCCATCTAGGGGTGCCGGTGCATCAGCTGCTGGGCGGCGCGGTGCGCGACCGCATGCGCATGTACGCCTGGACCGGTGGCGACCGCCCCAGCGACGTCGGTGCGGGTGCCCAGGCACTGGTGGCGCAGGGCTTCACCGCCTTCAAGATGAACGGCACGGCGGAACTGGCGATCGTCGACTCCCACCGCAAGGTCGACGAGGCGGTGGCCCGGGTGGCCGAGGCCCGTGAGGCCGTGGGCCCCGACGTCGGCATCGCCATCGATTTCCACGGCCGGGTGCATCGCCCCATGGCCAAGGCGCTGCTGCGCGAGCTCGAGCCTTTCCACCCCCTGTTCGTCGAGGAGCCGGTGGCCCCCGAGCACCTGCCCTGCCTCAGCCAGATCGCCGGCGGGCTCGGCTACCCCCTGGCCACCGGCGAGCGCCTTCACACCCGCTTCCAGTTCCGCGACCTGCTGGTCGACGGCATGGTCGACATCGTCCAGCCCGACCTCTCCCACTGCGGCGGCATCAGCGAGGGGCTGAAAATCGCTGGCCTGGCCTCGGCCTTCGATGTGGCGCTGGCGCCCCACTGCCCGCTGGGCCCGCTGACCCTGGCGGCCTCGCTGCAGCTGGATGCGGTCAGCCACAACGCCTTCATCCAGGAGCAGAGCATGGGCATCCACTACAACCGGGATAACGACGTCCTCGACTACCTGGTGGACAAGTCGGCGCTGGCCATCGAGGAGGGCTTCTGTGCCATCCCCCAGGGGCCAGGGCTCGGAGTGGAGATCGACGAGGCCTTCGTCGAGGAGCGAGCCCGTATCGGCCACCGCTGGCGCAACCCGCTGTGGACCCACGAAGACGGCTCGGTGGCCGAATGGTGAGCGAAAGCATCCGCGAGCGCGTCCGCTGGGTCGGCGTTGACTGGGGGTCAAGCCGGCTTCGCGCCTGGGCGCTGGACGCCGGTGACGCCGTCCTGGCCCGCGGCAGCAGCGACCGCGGCATGCTCTCGCTGGCCCCCGACGAGTACGAGGATGCCCTGCTGCGGGTGATCGGCGACTGGCTGCCCGACCGCGACCAACGGAACGTGCTGGTCTGCGGCATGGCAGGTGCGCGACAGGGCTGGCGAGAAGCCGCCTACCTGCCGGTGCCGACCCGGTTGAACGCCATGGCTCGGGGGGCCGTGGCGCCACGGTGCCAGGATCCGCGGCTGCGGGTCCGGCTGCTGCCGGGGCTCTGCCAGACCACCGACGGCCACTTCGACGTGATGCGTGGCGAGGAGACCCAGCTCGCCGGCCTGGTAGCCAGTGAGCCCGAGGCCTCGGGCCTCGTCTGCCTGCCCGGCACCCACGCCAAGTGGGCTCGCCTCGATAAAGGCGCGGTGACCCATTTCACCACCTTTCTGACCGGCGAGCTCTACGCGCTGCTGTCCCGACAGTCGGTGCTGAGACACTCCCTGGAGCAGGATCAGGGGCAGGACGAGAACGATCTGGCCGATCCCGGCGACCATGAGGCCTTCGTCAAGGCCGTCCGCGAGAGCCTGGCCGCCCCGGGACGCTACTCGTCGCGTCTGTTCGGCCTGCGCGCCGCCGACCTGCTGGACGCCGACCTGCCCCCCGGCAGGGCTCGCGCCACCCGGCTGGCGGCACGCCTCTCTGGGCTCACCATCGGCCTGGAGCTCGCCGGCCTGCCCCTCTCGGCCCCGGACGCCGCGACACCCGGCCCCGTTACCCTGATCGGCGACGCCGCGCTCTGCGACCGCTATGCCCTGGCGCTGGAGGCCGCCGGCCACACCAGCCGCTGCCTGAAGGGTGAGCGCGCCGGACTGGCCGGCCTCGCCCTGGCCCATCGAACCCTGCAACCCCTCGCCGACTGAGACACGACACGGGAGACACCCCATGACCCTTCCCGAGCCCCTGCCCCTGATCGGCATCCTGCGCGGCGTCTCCCCCGAGGAAGCGGTGGCGGTAGGCGAGGCGGTGCTCGCCGCCGGCATCACCACCCTGGAGGTGCCGCTCAACTCCCCCGCGCCCCTGGAGAGCATCCGTCGGCTGGTGGAGGCGCTGGGCGAGCGCGCCCGGGTGGGGGCCGGCACGGTGCTGACGGTCGACCAGGTGTACGAGGTCCAGGCCGTCGGTGCGCAGCTGGTGGTTTCGCCCAACTGCCGCCCGGCGGTGATCCAGGCCAGCCGCCGCCTCGGGCTGCAGAGCTGGCCGGGCATCGTCACTCCCACCGAGGCCTTCGACGCCCTGGACGCCGGCGCCACCGGTCTCAAGCTGTTCCCCGCCGTCCAGGTCGGCATCGACGGTATGCAAGCGCTGCGCGCCGTGCTGCCGGCGGGCACCCGCCTCTATGCGGTGGGCGGCATCGGCGTTGGCAACTTCGCGGCCTGGCAGGCCGCCGGCATCGACGGCGCCGGGCTCGGGGGCGCCCTCTACCGTCCCGGCCAATCACCCGTCCGGGTCGAAAAGCAGGCCCGCGAGCTGGTCGCCGCCTGGCGAGATGGTAGGACATGAATTGCCATAGTGTAGACCTGTATGATGACATGACAGTCAGCACACGCACCCCGACACCAGAAGTCCCCCGGCACCACAAGCCGTGTTTCCAAGACAGAAAGGAGTTCCCATGACCCCGCAAGGTACTTCCCTCATCGGCCGCGAGGCCGTCACCGGCGACCAGGCCATCATCCGCGCCGTGAATCCCGCCACCGGCGAGGCCCTGGCCCCGGACTACCCCGGCCTGGACCGTCAGGCCGTGGCGCGGGCCTGTGAGCTCGCCGAGGCGGCCTTCGCCACCTATCGCGAGACCGACCTCGAGGCGCGCGCCGCCTTCCTCGAGACCATTGCCGACGAGATCGAAACGCTGGGGGACGCCCTGATCGAGCGCGCCATGGCCGAGACCGGCCTGCCCCGGGCCCGCCTGGAGGGCGAGCGCGGCCGCACCTGCGGCCAGCTGCGCCTGTTCGCCTCGGTGGTGCGCGCCGGCGAGTGGCTCGACCTGCGCCTCGACCCGGCGCTGCCCGAGCGCACGCCGATGCCCCGGGTCGACCTGCGTCAGCAGCACATCCCCCTTGGGCCGGTCACCGTGTTCGGCGCCTCCAACTTCCCGCTGGCTTTCAGCGTGGCCGGCGGTGATACCGCCTCGGCGCTGGCCGCCGGCTGCCCGGTGGTGGTCAAGGCCCACTCCGCCCACCCCGGCACCTCCGAGCTGGTGGGTCGCGCCGTGCAGGCCGCCGTGGCCAAGTGCCAGCTGCCCGAAGGGGTCTTCTCGCTGCTGTTCGGCGCCGGCCGCGAGGTGGGCCAGGCGCTGGTGGCCGACCCGCGCATCCAGGCGGTGGGCTTCACCGGCTCCCGCGCCGGCGGCCTGGCGCTGCTGGCCACGGCCCAGGCGCGGCCCCAGCCGATCCCGGTCTACGCCGAGATGAGCTCCATCAACCCGGTCTTCCTGCTCCCCGAGGCACTCAAGGCGCGTGGTGGCGAGATCGCCGAAGGCTTCGTCGCCTCGCTCAATATGGGCGCCGGGCAGTTCTGCACCAACCCCGGCCTGGTGATCGGGGTGAAGGGCCCGGACCTCGACGCCTTTCTCGAGGCCGCCGGCGAGGCGGTCAAGGGAAGCACCGCCCAGACCATGCTGACACCGGGTATCCATGCCGCCTACCAGCAAGGCGTCGACACGCTGGCGACTCATCCCAAGGTACGCGAGATCGCCCGTGGTCAGGCCGGTGAGGGCCCGAACCAGTGCCAGCCCGGCCTGTACGTTACCCAAGCGGCCGACTTCCTCGCCGACGAGACGCTACAAGCGGAAGTCTTCGGTGCCACCTCGCTGGTGGTTGCCTGTGCCGACGTCAGCGAGATGAAGGCGGTCGCCGAATCCCTGGAGGGCCAGCTCACCGCCACCCTGCAGATGGACGACGGCGACCTGGAGGCGGCGCGCCGCCTGCTGCCGGTGCTCGAGCGCAAGGCGGGACGCATCCTGGCCAACGGCTGGCCGACGGGTGTCGAGGTGTGCCACGCCATGGTCCACGGCGGCCCCTACCCGGCGACCTCTGATTCCCGTAGCACGTCCGTGGGCAGCGCGGCGATCCAGCGCTTCCTACGCCCCGTCTGTTATCAGAACCTGCCGGCTGGCCTGCTGCCCGAGGCCCTCCAGGACAGCAACCCGTTCGGCGTCAGCCGCCTGGTCGACGGCAAGCGCGAATAATCGAGACAGGGGACACATGTTGGAGATCCTTGGCGGCCTGCGGGCCGCCTTTTTCGTGGCCGTCGCCCGGCGGCCGGTGGAGTTGGCAAGCTCGCCGAGATGCTCCATACTAACCAACAGTCATCCTAGCATCCTGTCATACCAGCAATGCCATAAACGGCTCCGCCACCCGTCGAGGACGCTCGAGACATGCGATTGAAGGACAAGACGGCCCTGATCACCGCCGCCGGACAGGGCATCGGCCACGCCACCGCGGTGCGCTTTGCAGCGGAAGGCGCACGGGTCATCGCTACCGATATCGACAGCGACAAGCTCAAGGACCTGGAGGGGCGCGAAGGCATTGAGACCCGCCGCCTGGACGTACTCGATGCCGCGGCCATGGCAACCCTGGCGACCGAGCTGCCGCCTCTGGACGTGCTCTTCAACTGCGCCGGTTTCGTGGCCAGCGGCTCGCTGCGGATGAGTCCGCCTACACCACCGGCACGGCCCAGGTGATCGACGGCGGCTGGCTGATTTGAACCAACCGACCCGAATCGATCGAACCGAACACCAAGGAGAGTCCATGAAACTGCTGCGCTTCGGCCCCCAGGGCCACGAAAAACCCGGCCTGCGCGACGCCAACGGAGCGATCCGCGACCTCTCGGCTCACCTGCCGGACCTCGACGGCCACCACCTCAGCCGCGAGCGGCTGGCCCGACTGGCCGAGCTCGACACTTCTCAGCTCCCCGAGGTCCCGTCAGACACCCGCCTCGGCCCCTGCGTCGGCCGGGTCGGCAAGTTCATCTGCATCGGCCTCAACTACTCCGACCACGCCGCCGAGACCGGCGCCGAGGTACCGCCGGAGCCGGTGGTGTTCAACAAGTGGACCAGCGCCCTCTGCGGCCCTGATGAAGACGTGATCATTCCCCGCGGCTCGACCAAGACCGATTGGGAAGTGGAGCTCGGCGTGGTCATCGGCAAGACCGCACGCTATATCGACGAGACCGACGCCATGGATCACGTGGCCGGCTACTGCGTGGTCAACGACGTCTCCGAGCGCGAGTTCCAGCTCGAGCGCAGCGGCACCTGGGACAAGGGGAAAGGCTGCGACACCTTCGGCCCGCTGGGTCCGTGGCTGGTGACTACCGACGAGATCGCCGATCCCCATGAGCTGGACCTGTGGCTGGAGGTGGATGGCCACCGCTACCAGGACGGCAACACCCGCACCATGGTTTACCGCATTCCCTTCCTGATCAGCTACCTGAGCCGCTTCATGAGCCTGCAGCCCGGCGATGTCATCTCTACCGGCACCCCGCCCGGGGTGGGCATGGGCCAGCATCCGCCGACCTACTTGAGGCCAGGCCAGCGCATGCGACTGGGCATCGAGGGTCTCGGTGAGCAGCAGCAACGCCTAGTCGCCGAAGGCGACGTCAGATGAACAGGAGCCCGACCATGACCTCTCCCATTGCCAGCGACGCCGGGCGCCTGACCAGCCTGCGCGTGCACGCCGACGATAACGTGCGCGTCGCCCTCAAAGACCTGCCCGCCGGCAGCGAGATCGACGACGAGGGGCGCCTGCTGCACCTGGCCGAGCCGATCCGCCACAAGCACAAGTTCGCCCTGCATGATCTCGCCGTGGGCGACAGCGTGATCATGTACGGGGTTACCGTGGGGCGCGCGACGCAAGCGATCGCCGCGGGAGCGGCCATCACCACCGCGAATACCAGGCACAGCACCGCTACCACTGAGCCCCAGGCCCGGCGCGGCGAATGGCGCGCCCCCGATGTGACGGCCTTCGAGGGGGTGACCTTCGACGGCTACCACCGCGCCGATGGCAGCGTCGGCACCGCCAACCTGTGGCTGGTGGTGCCGCTGGTGTTCTGCGAAAACCGCAATATCGAGGTGCTGCGCCAGTGCGTGGCCGACGCCCTCGGCGAAGACCCCTACCGCGACTACAAGCAGATGGCGCGCCAGCTGCTGCACGGCGAGGCGGCCTCCGCCGCGCCGCAAACCGAGTCGGAGCGGCTGTTTCCCAACGTCGACGGCGTGCGCTTCCTGACCCACACCCTGGGCTGCGGCGGCACCGACGACGACGCCCAGGCGCTCTGCCAGCTGCTGGCCGGCTACATCTGCCACCCCAACGTGGCCGGTGCCACGGTGCTCAGCCTGGGCTGCCAGAAGGCCCAGATCGACATGCTCAAGAGCGCCGTGGCAAGCCGCGACCCCAAGGGGCTGCGCCCGGTTCACTACCTCGAGCAGCAGGCAAGCTCAAGCGAAGAGGCGCTGATCCGCGAGGCGCTGACCACCATCTTCGACGGCCTGGCCGAGGCCAACCGCACGCCGCGCCGCCCGGCGCCGCTCTCCGCCCTCACCCTGGGCGCCGAGTGCGGCGGCTCGGACGGCTTCTCGGGGCTCTCCGCCAACCCGCTGGTAGGCGCGGTGATGGACCGGCTGGTGGCGCTGGGCGGCAGCGGCATGCTCAGCGAGTTTCCCGAGCTGTGCGGCGTCGAGCACGAGCTGGTGGCGCGCTGCGCCAGCGACGCCGTGGCCGAGCGCTTCCAGGCCCTGATGGTCGCCTACCAGCGCCACGCTTCCCGGGTCGGCGCCGACTTCTCGATGAACCCCTCACCGGGCAATATCCGTGACGGCCTGATCACCGACGCCATGAAGTCCGCCGGCGCCGCCAAGAAAGGCGGCGACAGCCCCATCGTCGACGTGCTCGACTACACCGAGCCGCGCAGCCGCGCCGGCTTGAGCCTGCTCTGCTCGCCGGGCAACGACGTCGAGTCGACCACCGCCCTGGCCGGCTCCGGCGCCAACCTGATCCTGTTCACCACCGGGCTCGGCACGCCCACCGGCAACCCGGTCACCCCGGTGATGAAGATCTCGAGCAACAGCGAGCTGGCCGCACGCATGAATGATGTGATCGACTTCGACGCCGGGCCGATCATCCGCGGTGAAGCGCAGATCGACGACCTCGCCGAGGAGCTGCTCAGGCTCTGCATCGAGACCGCCTCGGGGCGCTACCTGACCAGGGCGGTCAGGCTCGCCCAGTACGACTTCATCCCCTGGAAGCGCGGCGTATCGCTGTAGCCACCCTGAACGCAACGAGCCCGCCGATATCGGCGGGCTCGTTGCATTAGGGACACCAGGCAGCGCTAGGCGGATTCATCCTCCCTATCATCCAGCCGCTTCTTGAGCTGCATATAGGTGCCATAGTGGCGATCCAGGTGCCGGCGCATGGCGGCCTCGGCGGCGTCGGGATCGCGGGACTCGATGGCCTCCACGATCTCGATATGCGCGGCCATGGCGGCCTTGTCCTCATCCTTCTGCTGCAGTACCTGGGCGCGACGGTCGTCGAGCCACTCGGAGAGCGAATCGTGGATGGCGTCGAAGATGGGGTTGCGGGCGATATTGGCCAGCACGCCGTGGAAGGCGTTGTCGGAGCGCTTGAAGCGTGCACCGTCACCCACTGCCTGACGATTGTCGTCGAGGGCGGCACGCAGCCGGGCCAGGTCGTCCTCGCTGGCGTGCTGGGCGGCATAGCGGGCCAGCGCGATCTCGAACATCGCCCGCGCCTCCTGAAAATACTGCTGGCCGTCGGGCTTGGAGAGCAGCTGCCGGGTCACCCCGGAGAGCCGCGCCATCACCGCCTCGGCGGTGGGACGAATCACTCGCGCGCGGGTGCCGCTACTGATGGCGATCAGCCCCAGCTGCTGCAGATGAAACAGCGCCTCGCGTACCGCCGGACGCCCGACGCCGAACTGCTCCATTAGCTCGCGCTCGGAAGGCAACTGGTCGTTCTCGCTCAGTCGCCCCTCGAGGATCTCGGCCTCGAGCTGCTCGGCGACCTGTTCGGACAGCGTCTTGCGCTCTACGCGGTACTTGCTCATCTACGTCCCTCTTGCTCTGCTAGGGCGTCCACCCCGCAGGGCGTCGCCGACATGCCGACCATATTACTGCATTATCGCGTCGACATCGCGCTCCCGGACGGATCTCACAGCGCCGTCAAGGGTGCGATCTCGAGCCGCTCGGCGAGCGCGGCATAGGCGTCGCGATTGGCGCGATCGAGGGGAATGCCCTCGGCATCGCGCTGGGCCATGCAGCGCCACTCCCGGTCGCCCGGCGCCAGCACCTCGCCGCCGGCCACGGCGGGCTGGCGGCGGAGGTCGGCGAGGTAGTCGCCCAGGCGATGCTGGAACTGCTCGACATCGATGAAGCCAACCGGGTTGATGGCCAGGAAGAAGTGGCTGACGCCGCGCGGAGTGGCCAGGTCGTCGCCCCCCATCATCGGCAGCAGCCGAAAGCCGTTGAGCATGCCCGACAGGGTCGAGCTGAGGATCTCGGCGAAACCACCCAGCGCCGCCCCCTTGAAGCCGAACTCGCTGCCGCCCAGCGGCAGCAGCGCACTCACCTCCGAAGGCGTGCGGGTCACCTCGCCGACGGCGGTGGCCGCCACCTGGTCGGGCAGCTGACGGCCGATGGCGCCGTACTGCTGCACGCGGTTCCAGGGAATCGCGCTGGTGGCCATGTCGATGACATAGGGCTGGCTGCCCGCCACCGGGGCGGCGAAGGCGATCGGGTTGGTGCCGTGGAAGGCCCCCTCGCTGCGATGCAGCAGCACGAACGCATCGGAGTTGCTCACCGTCAGCCCCAGCATGCCCTGCTCTGCCGCCGCCAGCGCATAGCAGCCGGCGGCACCGTAGTGGGAGGAGTTGGCCACCGCTACCGCGCCCAGGCCCACCTCGCGGGCCATGTCGACGGCGTGGCCCATGGCAGTGTAGCCGGCCAGATGGCCGATGGCGTGATCGGCATCGAGGTGCCCGGTGGCCGGCAGGCGGCGCGTGAACAGCGGCGTTGGCCGAGGATTGATGCGCCCGCCGGCGAGCGCCTCGAGATAGTGCGGCAGCAGGCGCAGGCCGTGGCTGTCTGTGCCCCAGCGCGAGGCGGTGACCAGTGCCCGGATGACCGCCTCGCGGCTGCGAGCATCGGCCCCACGGCACGCCAGGGCTTCATCCATGAAGCGCTCCAGGTCGTGGCGGTCAACGCGAATGGCGGTGTAGGTGTCGCTCATGAGTGCTCTTGCTCTCCTTTGCGTCGATCAGCGATAGATCAGGGTCGGCAGCCACATCGAGATGGCCGGAATGAAGGTCACCAGCAGCAGGCACAGGACCAGCGGAATCAGGAACGGGATGGTGCCGCGCATGCAGCGCTCGAAGCTGACGTTGGAGACCCGCGACAGCACGTAGAGCACCATGCCCACCGGCGGCGTCAACAGACCGATCATCAGGTTTAGCACCATGATCACGCCGAAGTGCACCGGGTCGACCCCCACGGCCATGGCCATGGGCAGCAGCACCGGCACCAGAATGGTGATGGCGGCGATGGTCTCCATGAAGCAGCCGATGATGATCAGCACCACGTTGGAGAACAGCAGCACGGCGATCTTGCTGTCGGCGAACGGGCCGAGCAACGCCACCAGATGCTGAGTGACCTGATTACTGGAGAGGATCCAGGCAAAGATCGATGCCGCCGCGACGATGAACAGGATGATCGCCGTGGTCTCGATGGTCTCCATGCTGACCTTGAGCAGCTTGCGCCAGTTGAGGGTGCGGTAGACCACCACCCCAAGGAACAGCGCATAGGCCACGGCGGCGACCGCCGACTCGGTGGGCGTAAAGACCCCGGTGATGATGCCACCAACGATGATGACCGGGGTCATCAGCGACAATACCGCGCGGCTGAAGGTCTTGCCCAGCACGCCCACCGAGAAGCGCGTATCGGCGGTGTAGCCCCGGCGCCGCGAGATGAAAAAGATCATCCCCATCAGCATGGCGCCCATCAGCAGGCCGGGGATCAGACCCGCGGCGAACAGCTGACCCACCGAGGCGGAGGCCATCACGCCGTAGATCACCATCGGCAGGCTGGGCGGAATGATCGGCCCGATGGTCGACGAGGCGGCAGTGATGCCGACCGCAAACTCCTCGTTGTAGCCGGCATCCTTCATGGCCTTGATCTCGATGGTGCCTAACCCACCTGCATCGGCCACCGCCGCCCCGGACATGCCGGAGAAGACGATGCTGGCGCCGACGTTGACGTGGCCGAGACCGCCGCGCATCCAGCCCATCAGCGCCTTGGCGAAGCTGAAGATGCGCTCGGTGATACCGGCGTTGTTCATCAGGCTGCCGGCAAAGATGAAGAACGGAATCGCCAGCAGCGGAAAGCTGTCGATGCCGTTGATCATGCGGTGGGCAACCACCACGTCCGGCACCTGGCCGGAGATCAAGACGAACAGCAGGCAGGCGCCGGCCAGGCTGATGGCGATGGGCACGCCGAGAACCAGCAGCGTGAACAGCATGAAAAACAGAAACGACAGGTAGTGGCCGGTCACGGCCAGCACGACGCAGCCGAGCACGGCCAGGGCCGAGAGCAGTGGCGTGACGATCGGCGCACGCCAGCGCAACATGGAAAGTCGAGACATGGGAATGCACCCTTACTGACGAGCCGCGCGCAGGCGCAGGACGATTCGCTGAATGCCGCGCAGCGCCATCACCACGAAGGCGGCAAAAACGGTGAAATAGATGATGTTCTTGGGCAGGTCGACCGAGATCATCATGCTGCCGGTACGATCGGCGAGCTTGTAGGTCACCCAGGCCATGGCGAAGTAGAAGCCCACGCTTACGGCCTCGGCGACACCGGCGACCAGCTTGCCGAGCCAGTTGGGCATGTAGCGATAGAAGAACTCCACCATGATATGGGTGCCCTTTCGCACCGCCAGGGCACTGCCCGCGAAGCCGACGATGATCAGCAGGTAGCGGGCGATCTCCTCCGTCCAGGTGGTCGAGTCGCCGAGCACATAGCGGGTAAAGAACTGCAGTGAGACGACCAGAATCAGCGCCCAGAAGATTGCCAGCGTGAAATAGTCCTCGATGGCATAGTCGCTGAACCGGAACTCGTCATCCTCGAAGGCCGACTCGAAGTCCATCATCGGGTCGACGGCGTCGTCGAGACCCTCGCTGTCTTTCGACATGACACTCCTCCCGGCACCCACCACGGCGTGGCGGGCGCCTCCGTCGATGTCCGCTTACTGGCCGATGGCCTGCAGGCGCTCGTAGGTCTCTTCGTCCCAGTCGGCGTCGTCGCCAAGGTGATACGGCACGGTGACGTCACGGAACGGCGTGCGATCCACCTCGTTGACGGTGGTGCCCTGCGCCTCGAACCATTCGGCAAGCTCCGCCTCGGCCTGGAGGATATCGGCGGTATTGTTCTGGGCCGCCTCCAGCAGCACCTCACGGAAGATCTCCTGATCCTCCTCGGAGAGCTGGTTCCAGCGCGAGCCGCTAACGATGGTCACCAGGGAGTCGGTGACGTGGCCGGTGAGGTTGATGTAGTCCTGGACTTCGTGGAAGGCCATGGCCCGGATCGCCGGCAGCGGGTTCTCCTGGGCATCCACCACGCCCTGCTGTAGGGCCAGGTAGGTTTCGTCGAAGGAAACCGGGGTCGGATTGGCGCCGGCGGCGCGCGGGAACATCATGTACAGGGGGGCCCCCGGCACGCGAATGCGCAGGCGCTCCATGTCCTCGGGCACGTTGATCGGGTCGTTGGAAGTGACGTGGCGTTCGCCGTAGTAGTTCAGCGCGATGGGCACGTTGCCGGTGGCCCCCTCGAAGCCGGCGGCGATCTCCTGGAACAGGTCGCTCTCGGCGTATGCCTGCCAGTGATCGACATCGCGGAACATGTAGGGCGCGCCGGCGATGCCCATGGGCCCATAGTAGCGACCGGCGAACTGGGTACCGGTGTAGATGATGTCGACCGTGCCCAGCCCCAGACCTTCGTTGATGTCCTCTTCGCTGCCCAGGGAGGAGGCCGGGTGCACGCTGATGCTGTAGCGGCCGTCGGTACGCGCCTCGATCTCGTCGGCGGCCCACTCGGCCCACTGATGGAACGGCTCGGAGGTCTCGTAGACGTGGGCGAAGCGCAGATTCTCCTGGGCATAGGCGACACTGGCCAGGCTGACCCCGGCGGCTAGCAGCGAGACGGAGACCCAGCGACCCAGGGTGTGATGGCGGCGAGTATTGTTGTTCATTTGCGTACTCCTGTGGGGATTATCAGATAGTGATAGTGTTGTGCTGTATACGTATCATACCACCAAGGCAAAACCTAGCCGTTCCTGGAAGGCGTTGCAAGCCCGGTGGGCCGTTATCGACTCACGATGTTGTGCGCGACAGGGGCATCCCGTGCCGTGCTGCCGCCGTGAAGCTCCGCCAGCAGCGAGGACTCGCCGAAGCCGCCGGCCTTGGTGATCACCGGACGCGCGGTATCACCGTCACACAGGCACAGCACCACACCCGGTGACCACTCCGCCGAGACCGTCAAGTAGCGCACCTCGAGCCGTGCCAGGATGGCCAGCGCGGTGTCGCCGCCGGTGGCAAACAGCAGCCCCGCCGGGTGGGCCTCGCGCCAGGCCGCCGCACACTCCGCCAGGTCGCGGGCCACCTGGGCCGGGTCGCTCTGCCCACCGGGTGTGGGCCGAAGCAGCCACTGGGCCGGCAGCGACGACGCCTCACTCGCCTGCCGTGGCGTGAGGACCGCCAGGTCCGGCGCGTGGCGGCGCAGCGCGTCACACTGCGCCTGGCTGCGAGCCGCCCGAGATCCGACGACATAGAGTCGCGGCTGGTTCGGGAGGCGCACCGGTCGTCGCCCTGGCAGACGCCCGAACAGACACTGGGCGACGGCCTGGGCGAGCCCCGCCGCCCCGGCCAAACAGAAGGCTCCGGTAGCGCACAGCGCGGCATCGTAGAGCAAGGCAAGCTCGCTATCGCGGCTGGCATCCACGATGGTGTCGCGATGGGCCAGCACCATGCCTGGCTGTGCCGTCACCCGCGCGAGCGGCAATCCTGCCGCGCGAAATGCGGTATCGATGGGGCCCACCAGCGGTGCCGAAAGAGCATCGCGGCGATAGTCGCTGTCTGCCAGCCGCACGCCCTCCACCCACACCTCGGCGCCACGCACCTCGCGGCGCTGGGCCGGCACCGCCGGCGCCAACAACAGCGGCAGGCCGAGGACCTGCCCCAGCGCCAGGCACTCGGCAATCACCTGCCCGCGCAGCGTGGAGTCGACCTTCTTGAACCACCGCTCGGGGCCCAGCGGCTGCAGCGCCGCAAAGGCCGCCGTCACCCGTGCGGCAGCCTCCTCAGCCGGCAGATGCCGTGACTCGGCGTTGACCGCCACCACCTGGGGCGGCGCCTCCCGCCACTCGGCGACCAGCTCAGACAACCGCTGCTGGGCTATCACCACCCGAGCATCGGCGCCGCGGGCGGCGAAGGGCGCACAGGCATCCAGGGCGCCGGTCAGGTCGTCGGCGATGATCGCGATCCGACAGGGCGTCACGTCATGCCTCCCGCCACCAGGCGGTGGGCATAGGCCAGCGCCGAGTTCAGGTTGGTGGCGTTGGCGCGCCCCTGCCAGGCGATATCGAAGGCGGTGCCGTGATCCACCGAGGTGCGCTGGATCGGCAGCCCCAGGCTGACGTTGACGGTGGTATCGAAGGCGATCAGCTTGACCGGAATATGCCCCTGGTCGTGGTACTGCGCCACCACCAGGTCGAACTCGCCGCGAATGGCGCGATAGAACACCGTATCGGCGGAGATTGGCCCGCTCACGTCGAAGCCACGTTGTCGCAGCGCCTCGACCGCCGGCACTATGCAGCGCACGTCCTCATCGCCGAAGATGCCGCCTTCGCCGCAGTGCGGGTTGAGCCCCGCCACGGCGATACGCGGCTCGGCCAGGCCCAGCGCCTTGAGGTGGGCATGGCCAGCCTCGACGGTGGCGATGATGCGTTCCGGCGTGACCCGGTCGATGGCATCGCGCAGCGCCACATGGGTCGAGACGTGCAGCGTGGAGAGCGTCTCGGAGGCCAGCAGCATGAAAGAGGAAGGGGCGCCGGTCAGCGAGGCCAGCATGCCGGTATGGCCGTCATAGTCGTGGCCGGCGGCATGCAGCGCCCCCTTGTTGAGCGGCGCGGTGACGATCACGCCGGCGTGGCGTGCCTGGACCAGTTGCACCGCACGCTCGACGCAGCGAAACGCCATATCGCCGGCGGCGGCGCTGATCCTGCCATCGGGCAACTCGACGCCGCTTGGCGCCTCCACGGCCGACACCGCCACGCCGTCGTCGGCAAGCGGCTGGCCCGGCGCCCAGGGCACCAGCGCCAACCGCGCGCCGATCAGGTCGGCGGCGCGACGAAAGATCGCCGGGTCGCCTACCAGCAGCGTCTGGCGGCGCGTCTCTGCGGTCATCTCGGCCACCGCCCGGCAGATGATCTCCGGCCCGATGCCGGCGGGATCGCCCATGGTGATGGCGGTCGCGAATGGGGGTGTCGCAGCGACTGCAGTGTGGGAATGACTCATGGCATCAATTGCCCTCCGTTGACTTCGATGACCTGGCCGGTGACATAGCCGCTCAATGACTCGCTGCCCAGGAACAGGTAGGCCCCCACACACTCCTCGGCGCTGCCTAGCCGCCCCATGGGGATGCTCGCCCGGGCCGCGGCCAGATGGTCGTCATTGGAATGGCGAGCATGAAAATCGGTGGCGATGGTGCCGGGCGCGACCGCATTGACCCGGATGCCCTCGGCAGCCAGCTCCTTGGCCATGTTGCGGGTCAGGGTGCTGACGAAGCCCTTGGCCGAGGCATAGAGACCGGCACCGGGGCCGCCGCCGTTGCGGGCGGCGATGGAGCTGGTATGGATGATATTGCCACCCCCGGCCTGGCGCAGATGCGGCAGTGCCGCCTGGGACACCATCACCACCGAGCGCACATTGAGATCCATGACCCGGTCGTAGCGGTCGTCATCGATCTCCTCCAGTGTCGCCCGACCCAGCATATCGCCGGCGTTATTGATCAGCATATCGAGCCCGCCGAGCTGACCGACGGCTTCATCGACCACCCGCTGTGCCGCGTCGCTGCCGCCGAGGTCGCCTTTCAGGGTCACCGCTTCGCCCCCCGCCTCACGAATCGCATCGGCGACCTGCTCTGCCCCCTCGGCGCTGGCGTGATAGTGCACGCCGACCCTGGCCCCCAGCCTGCCAAGCTGCAGCGCCACTGCCGCACCGATTCCGCGGCTGGCGCCGGTGATCAGTACGCGCTTACCTTTCCATTCATCGAACATGGCATCACTCCGGATCTTGCTGTCATGGCTGATGATGCGCTACGCCCTATCGATATCGGGTACGTTACGCTGTTATAGTCTTGGCATACCTTTCATACAAGACGACATCAATAACATGATAGGCGACGCCGAGCCAATCGCCAGCTCGCCACTTCTGGAGGCTCCATGACCGCATCTGCTCCCCACGCCCTGCTCCCCGAGGATCTCGACCGCGCGCTGCTGGTTGGGCGCGTCTGGCGCGAGACACCGCAGCCGCGCCCGGCTCTGATCATGCTGCGCGACGGTGAGGCGATCGATATCAGCCACCTGGGGCCGACCATGGCCGATCTGCTCGAGCGCGACGATCTGATCGAGTCGCTGCGCAGCGCCGAGGGCGAGTCCCTGGGCTCGGCGGAGACCCTGCTCGACAACTCGTTGGCCGAGCCCCAGCGCGCGCCCTATCTACTGGCCCCCTGCGATGTGCAGGCGGTCAAGGCGTGCGGCGTCACCTTCGCGGTGAGCCTGCTGGAGCGCGTCATCGAGGAGCAGGCCGCTGGCGATCCCGGTCGCGCCAGCACCCTGCGCGCCGAGCTGCAATCACTGATCGGCAGCGATCTGTCACGCATCGTGCCGGGCTCGGACGAGGCCATGGCGCTGAAGCGCGAGCTGCTGAGCCGCGGCGGCTGGTCGCAGTACATGGAGGTGGGCATCGGCCCCGACGCCGAAGTGTTCTCCAAGGCGCCGCCGCTGTCGTCGGTGGGGTTCGGGACCACCGTGGGCCTGCACCCCGCCTCGCAGTGGAACAACCCGGAGCCGGAGATCGTGCTGGCGGTGGACAGCCGCGGCGAGGTGAAGGGGGCGACCCTGGGCAACGACGTCAACCTGCGCGACGTCGAGGGACGCAGCGCCCTGCTGCTAGGCAAGGCCAAGGACAACAACGCCTCCAGCGCCATCGGCCCCTTCATTCGCGTGTTCGATGACACCTTCGGCATCGACGACGTGCGCCGCGCCAAGGTCTCGCTGCGCATCGAGGGTCAGGACGACGACTTCCTGCTCGAGGGCGAGAGCGACATGGCCGAGATCAGCCGCGACCCTCTCGACCTGGTGCGCCAGACCATCGGCGCCCACCATCAGTACCCGGATGGCGTGATGCTCTACCTGGGCACGATGTTCTCGCCGATCCAGGATCGCGACGGCCAGGGCCAGGGCTTCACCCACCACCTGGGCGACACCGTGACCATCGCCACCCCGGCGCTGGGCGCCCTGGTCAACCGGGTCGGTCGCAGCGACCAGCTGCCCCCCTGGACCTACGGCATTCGCCAGCTGATGCGCGATCTGACGGAACGCTGACCCCCGCGAGTGGCGCCGGGGACAAGCCGAAGGGGAGGTCCTACGCCAGGGATGGCGTCGGTAGCGTACAAGGATGTATTCACAGCGCCTCCGCGCCGGCTTGTCGACGGAACAGCCACCAGTAACCCGGCCACCTGCGCCAGGCCATTCAGCTCGCTTGACACGCCCCCACTTCGGAGCCCCCATGACCACCATCACCCATGTCGAGGTCCAGGACATCCGCTTCCCGACCTCCCGCTCGCTGGACGGCTCGGACGCCATGAACGCCGCGCCCGACTACTCCGCTACCTACGTGATCCTCCATGTCGACGACGGCGGCCCCGAGGGGCACGGCCTGACCTTTACCATCGGCCGCGGCAATGAGATCGTGGTCACCGCAGTGCGCTCGCTGGCGCCTCTGGTCGAGGGGCGCTCCCTTGCCACCCTCACCGAGAACATGGGCGCCTTCTGGCGAGAGTTCACCGGCGACAGCCAGCTGCGCTGGATCGGCCCCGACAAGGGGGCGATCCACTTGGCCACCGCGGCCATCGTCAATGCTCTCTGGGACCTCTGGGCCAAGCGAGAAGGCAAGCCGGTATGGAAGCTGCTGGCCGACATGACCCCGGAGCAGTTGGTGGGCTGCCTCGACTTCCGCTTCGTGACCGACGCCCTGACCCCGGAGGAAGCGATTGCGCTGCTGCGCAGGCGGGAGGCCGGAAAGGCCGACCGTGAGGCCGAGATGCGCCGCGACGGCTACCCCGGCTACACCACCTCGGCGGGCTGGCTCGGCTATGACGATGACAAGGTGCGGCGACTCGCTCGTGAGGCCTTGGCCGAGGGCTGGACCCACTTCAAGCAGAAGATCGGCGGCAACCTCGAGGAGGATGCCCGCCGCGCGGCGCTGCTGCGCGAGGAGATCGGCTGGGACAAGGTGCTGATGATGGATGCCAACCAGGTGTGGGAGGTCGACGAGACGGTGGCCAAGATGCGCCGCCTGGCCGAGTTCGACCCGCTGTGGATCGAGGAACCCACCAGCCCCGACGACATCCTCGGCCATGCCGAGATCCGCCACCGCCTGGCCCCCATCGGGGTGGCCAGCGGCGAGCACTGCCACAACAAGGTGATGTTCAAGCAGTTCTTCCAGGCCGAGGCGTTGGACTACTGCCAGCTCGATGCCGCCCGCCTCGGCGGGCTCAACGAGGTGATTCTGGTGATGCTGATGGCCGCCAAGTTCGGCGTGCCGGTCTGCCCCCACGGCGGTGGCGTGGGCCTGTGTGAATACACCCAGCACCTCTCGCTGTTCGACTACATTGCCGTCTCCGGCAGCCTCGAAGGGCGTATCCTGGAGTATGTCGACCATCTCCACGAACACTTCCTCGACCCGGTGGTGATCAAGCGCGGCCGCTACCGGGTACCCGAGGCGCCGGGCTACAGCATCACCATGCACCCCGAGGCCCTGGCCCGGCACCGTTTCCCCGATGGCGCCGCCTGGCAGGAGGAGGCGTAACATGAACCATCCGACCCCGCAAAACGATCTGCTCGATGCCCTGCAGCAGCACCTAGGGGAGCGCGGCCTGCTGCAGGATGCCGCCTCCATGGACCGCTACCTGAGCGACTGGGCGGGAGATCGCCTGGGTCTGCCCCTGGCGGTGGCGCGCCCCGCCTCCACCGCGGAGGTGGCCGAGACGGTGCGCCTGTGCCAGGCCCACGGCGTGGCCATGACGCCCCAGGGTGGCCACAGCGGCCTGGTGGCCGGCGCCCTGCCCGCCGCCGACGGCGGCGAGCTGGTGATCAGCCTGGAACGCCTGGATCGTATCCGCGACATCGACCCGATCAACTTCACCATGACGGTGGACGCCGGCTGCATCCTGGAGACCATCAAGCAGGCGGCCGCCGAACACGACTGCGACTTCCCGCTCTCGCTAGGGGCCCAGGGCAGCTGCCAGATCGGCGGCAACATCGCCACCAACGCCGGCGGTCTCAACGTGCTGCGCCACGGCATGATGCGCCAGCTGGTCCTGGGGCTGGAGGTAGTGCTGCCCGACGGCCGGGTGTGGAACGGCCTGACCGCCCTGCACAAGGACAACCGCGGCTATGCCCTCTCCCAGCTGTTCCTCGGCAGCGAGGGAACGCTCGGCATCGTCACCGGCGCGGTGCTCAAGCTCTCGCCCCGCCCCATCCAGAGCCGCACGGCACTGCTCGGGCTGCCCTCGGTGGAGGCGGTGATCGCCCTCTATGGCCGGGCACGGCGCGACTGCAGCGACCTGCTCAGCGCCTTCGAGCTGATCCCCCGGCGCTGCCTGGAGCTCGCCATGGAGGCCACCCCCGAGCTCTCCGACCCGCTGGACGCACCCCACCCCTGGTACGTGCTGATGGAGGTCAGCGCCAGCGGTCCCCTGGACCTCGACGCCATGCTCGAAGGGCTGCTGGAGGGCGGCATGGAGGCCGACCTGGTGCAAGACGGCGCCCTGGCCTCGAGCGATACCCAGGCCGCGCGGCTGTGGCAGTTCCGGGAGAGCATGCTGGAGGGGCAGCGGCGGCGCGGCGAACACCTGCGCACCGATATCGCGGTACCCATTTCGGCGATCCCCGACTTCGTGACACGGGCCAGTCAGGCGATCCAGCAGAGCTCCCCCGACTGCGAGATCATCGCCTACGGCCACGTGGGCGATGGCAACCTGCACTTCAATATCCTGCCGCCGCCGGGGCTGAGCGACGACCAGAAGAAGGCCCACCTGCACGAACTGGAGTCCCAGCTCTTTGCGATCCTCGACGACGTCGGCGGCAGCATCAGCGCCGAGCATGGCATCGGGCGCACCAAGCAGGATGCCTACCTGGCACGCCTCTCGCCGGTGGAGCGGGAACTGGTGGAAGGGATCAAGGGGCTGTTCGACCCGGACGGGCTGATGAACCCGGGCCGGATATTGCCAGTTGCGGACTAGAGGCCCCTGCCCTACAACAAGGCTCCAGCCACCACGTTCCACTCTCGCACCTGCCAACGGGTTACGAGACCGTTGAGCACATAGGGATCATGCTCGACAAAGGCCTCAACCACGCTTTGGTCATCCCCCTTGAAAAGCAAAACGCCGGTATCTACGGGGTTGGCCAAGGCTCCACCCAGCAACAGTTCACCTCGCTCTGCCGCCTCCCGGGCTTGAGCTAAATGCGTCTCACGGTACGGTTGGCGTTTCTCGAGAATGTTGTCGACATAATCATAGGTGAGCAGGAAATACATCAGGGTCTCCAAGGCTTCATGCAGAAGCCGTTCAGGGTTCTTCCAATGATAGTCATCACGGCATCATATCCCCTTCAACCCTGACCAAAGCGCCCGGCCAGCCCACGCAGCCCCTCGGCCAGCACCAGGGCATCGACCCCCACGCCGACGAAGCCGCACCCGGCTTCCAGGTAGCCGTGGGCCTCGGCCTCGTCGAGGGTGATGATCCCGGCGGCCTTGCCGGCGGCGCGGATCCGCACGATGGCGTCGTCGATGGCCGAACGCACCTCGGGATGCCCGGGGTCGCCACGGTGGCCCATGGCCGCGGAGAGATCCGCCGGCCCGATGAATAACCCGTCTACCCCTTCCACCGCCGCGATGGCCTCCAGGTTGGCCAGCGCCTGGGGGCTCTCCAGCTGCAGAATCAGGCAGATCTGCTCGTCGGCATGGTCAAGGTAGTCCTCGACCTGGCCCCACCGCGAGGCCCTGGCCAGGGCGCTGCCCATGCCGCGAACGCCCTCGGGGGGATAGCGGGTGGCAGCCACCACCCGAGCCGCCTGCTCCGCCGTCTCCACCATCGGAATCAGCAGGTTCTGAACGCCGATATCCAGGTACTGCTTGATCAGCACGGTGTCGCCCTGGGGCGGGCGCACCACTGGCGCACTGCCATAGGGCGCGATGGCCTGGAGCTGGCCCAGCAGGCTGGCCAGGTCGTTGGGCGCATGCTCGCCGTCCAGCAGCAGCCAGTCGAAGCCGGCGGTGGCGGCGAGCTCCGCAACGTATGGGCTTGCCAGGCCCAACCAGACGCCCGTCATGGGCTCACCACGGCGCAGGCGATGCTTGAAGGGGTTGGGGGTCATGGAACGTCGAGACTCCTTGGTGAGCGTCGCCTCCGGTGAGGATTCGCTTCGTCGATGATGCTTCCTCAGACACACTTGTCATACAAGCATACATAGCGCATTTCACCAAAGCACTTAAAGCGCCCTGTGGCCACATTCCCGGCAGGAGCCCCGCAGCGCCACTATTCCGAAACGGAACCTGATTCAGGAAGCCGCGCCAGGCCGTCGAGTCCGCGATAGACGAAACAACGGCTGGCGGGGTCGCGACGTGAGGCGCAGAGTACAGCGAGCCGGATCAGGTCAGCCGGCGCACCGCCAGCTCCACCCCGCGCAGTTCGGCCAGGCCACGCAGGCGGCCATAGAGCGGGTAGCCCGGGGCCGTATCACGGTGCTGGTCGTCGAGAATGTGGTGGCCGTGGTCGGGGCGAAGCGGCAGGCGCGGCCCGCCTTCGCGCTCACGGCGACGCTCTTCGTCCACCAGCGCCCGGATCACCGTCACCATATCCACGTCGCCGTCGAGGTGCGGGGCCTCGTGGAAGGAACGCGGGTCGGGAGCCTCGCGCCGCGTCGAGCGCAGGTGGGCGAAGTAGATCTTCGGTCCGAAGCGCCGGGCCATCTCGGCCAGGTCGTTGTCCTCGCGCACCCCATAGGAGCCGGTGCACAGGGTCAGGCCGTTGGCCGGGCTGGGCACAGCGTCAAGGATCCACTGGGCATCCTCGGGAGTCGAGACAACTCGCGGCAGGCCCAGCATCGGCCGAGGCGGGTCATCGGGGTGGATCGCCATGCGGATACCCACCTCCTCGGCCACCGGAATGACCGCGCGCAGGAAATAACCCAGGTGCTCGCGCAGGCGCTGAGCGTCGATTTCGGCGTACTCGGCCAGCACGCCACGGAACTGCTCCAAGGTATAGTGCTCCTCGGCACCCGGCAGGCCGGCGATCAGCGTATTGACCAGCTTGTCACGGCCGGCCTCATCGAGGCCGTCGAGATAGCGCCTGGCCGCGGCCTTCTCGTCCTCGCTGTACTCCGCCTCGGCCCCGGGGCGTGTGAGCAAGTAGAGGTCGAAGGCGGCGAAGGCGGTCTGATCGAAGCGCAGTGCCAGCGCCCCGTCCGACAGCGACCAGGCCAGGTCGGTGCGGGTCCAGTCCAACACCGGCATGAAGTTGTAGCAGACGGTGTCGATGCCGCAGGCCGCCAGGTGCCGCAAGGTCTGGCAATAAGTCTCGATCAGGCCATCGCGCTCCGGCAAGCCCAGCTTGATAGCCTCGGGAACCGGCACACTCTCCACCACCGACCAGGTCAGGCCGGCGGCTTCGATCATGGCTTTGCGCTCACGAATTGCCGTCGGGGGCCAGGCTTCATGGTTAGGCACCTCGTGAAGCGCCGTGACGATGCCGGTGGCCCCGGTCTGGCGGATCTCCTCGAGGCGAATGGGATCCTGGGGACCGAACCAGCGCCAGGTCTGTTCCATGGGAGTCTCCTCCTGTCAGGTTCGCGCGCACTCGACCAGAGCGGCGGCGAGCCCATGTTGTGTCAGGGTGCGATAAGCAGCCAGCAGCGCCGCCACGAAGTCGGTGTCGGTCGCGAGCGCCGGCGGCATCACGTCTTGCATGGCGAGAAAAGCCCCTACCAGCGCCTCATCATCCTGGCCGTGCCGCTCATGCAGAGCGGCGAAGCGCGCTGCCAGGGGGTCGTCCACCGGGTAGACGTTACCGCGGTGATCATGGCCGGCGGTATAGCGAATCCAGGCAGCCAGCCCCAGAGCGACACAGGGCGCCGGCCGGCCGGCCTGTCGGCGCGCCAGGGTGCCCTGCAGCCAGCGCTGGGGAAGTTTCTGGCTGCCGTCCATGGCAATCTGCTGCAGGCGGTGGCGCAGGCTGTCGTTGGCGAAACGCGCCAGCAGGGAGTCGGCGTAGGCGGCGAGATCGGTATCCTCGGGCATGGCGAGCGTCGGAGCGGCTTCCTCCAGCATATAGCGGCGCAGCAGCGCCCGCAGGTCGTCGTGGCCGACCGCTTCGGCCACCGTCTCGATCCCCGCCGGGGCCCCCAGGTAGGCGAGCAGCGAATGGCTGCCGTTGAGCATCCGCAGCTTCATGGTTTCGAAGGGGGCGACGTCGGCGACCATCTCCACGCCGTCGGCCGCCCAGTCGGGACGCCCCTGGGGAAAGTCATCCTCCACTACCCACTGGGCGAAGGCCTCGCCGACCACGGCGTTGAGGTCGTCCACGCCCAGCTCAGTGAGCCGCGCGAAGTCGGCCTCGGTCATGGCCGGCACGATGCGGTCGACCATGCTGCAGGGGAAGGCCACCTCGCGCTCGATCCACTCGGCCAGGCTGGTATCGCGCTGCTGGGCCAATTGGATCACGGCCCGGCGGGTGCGCTTGCCGTTGTCCGGCATGTTGTCGCAGGAGAGCACCGCAAAGGGCGCACTCCCCTGCGCCCGACGCCGCGCCAGCCCCTCCACCAGCAGGCCCGGGGCGGTGCGCGGTGCCTGGGGCGAGGCGATATCGGCGGCGATCATGGGATCATCCACCAGCAGCTCGCCGCTGGCAGGACTGAGGAAGTAGCCCTTCTCGGTGACGGTCAGAGTGACAATGCGGGTGTCCGGCGATGCCAGCCGCGCCAGCAGGGCCTCGAGGTCGCGCCCCCAGCGCCCATTGGCATCACGCCCGGTGAAGAGCGTCTCCTCGATCACCCCAATCTCACGCAGGGTCAGCCTCTCGCTATCGGCGTATTCGGCCACCTGATAGCGATGGCCGGCGGCGCGCAGGCCATCCACCAGGTCCACGCCGGTGCGCAGGTTGGCACTGCTGATTCCCCAGGCGTCATTGCCGGTACGCTGGCGATAGTGCTCCAGGTAGACCGCCTGATGGGCGCGGTGAAAGGCGCCAAGGCCCAGGTGGACGATGCCAATTCGCCCGCTGGCATCCGCGGCGGAAAATCGCGTGATGATCATTGAACCCCCTTGGTCATCAGGCTACTCGCCCATCAGCAGCGTGGGCAGCCATAGGGAAATCGCCGGCACGAACGACACCAGTAGCAGTATGATGAGGTTGCAGACCAGGAAGGGCATGATGGCCTTGGCCACGGTCAGCATCGGCAGCTTGCCGATTCCCGACACCACGAACAGGCAGACCCCGACCGGCGGCGTCGTCAAGCCGATCATCAGATTGAGTACCGCGATGACGGCAAAATGCACCGGGTCAAGCCCCACCCCGGTGGCCACCCCCAGCAACGCCGGGAAGAGGATGATCAGGGCGGCGATGGTCTCCATGAAGGCGCCGACGAACAGCAGGATCAGGTTGAGAATCAGGATGACGATGATCGGGTTCTCGCTGATGGAAAGAATCAGCGCAGCGATCATCTGGGGGACCTGTTCGCTGGTGAGTATCCAGCCGAACAGATTGGCCAGGCCCACCAGCAGCAGCAGCGCCGCGGAGGTCAGCACTGTGTCGCTAAGAATCCCCGGCAGCTTGCGCCAGGTGAGCCCCTTGTAGACATACATGCCCACCACCAGCGCATAGAGGCTGGCAACGATCGAGGCTTCGGTGGGGGTGAAAAAGCCACCGATGATGCCGTAGAGGATGATCACCGTCATCAGCAGCGCCCAGAAGGCCGTGCGCGCCTCGCGCAGCAACTGCAGGAAGGGCACCCGCGCCCCCTTGGGATAGCCGCGGCGCACGGCGAGAATATACACCGTGATCATCATCGCCAGCCCCAGCAGCAGCCCGGGGATGGCGCCGGCCAGGAACATGCGCCCCACCGAGACCCCGGAGAGCGAGCCGGCGATGATCATCGGCACGCTGGGCGGAATGATCGGCCCCACGGTGGAGGAAGCGGCGGTGACCGCGGCGGCGAAAGGCTTGTCGTAGCCGGAGCGCGCCATGCCTGGAATCATCACCGAGCCAATGCTGGCCGAGTCAGCCACGGCGGTGCCCGAGATGCCGCCGAAGATCATCGAACCGCCGACGTTGGCCAGGCCCAGGCCGCCGCGAATATGGCCCAGCAGGGCATTGGCAAAACGCACGATGTGTTCGGTGATATTGCCGACATTCATCAGGTTGCCGGCCAGTACGAAGCCGGGGATGCAGAGCAGCACGAAGGTGTCGATGCCGGCATACATGCGCTGCGGCACGATGGTCAGCGAGATGCCCTCGAGCAGCAGGTAGCTCAGCGAGGCGATGCCCAGGGCAAAGGCGATGGGCACGCCGATGACTAGCAGCACCAGGAAGACGCTGAACAGAATGATCACTTCCATTACGGCGTCTCCACAGTGTCGTTATCAGGTTGACGGAACATGGCGACTAGCCCTTCCAGAAAGCCGAGGACGCTGTAGACCAGCAGCAGGCCAAACAGCACCACGGTGGAAAAGAAGACATACAGCATGGGGATCTTGAGGGTGGGTGAGCTCTGCCAGGCGGCATTCTGCGCATAGATCCACGCATAGGGCAGCACGATATAGGCAAAGACACCGACCACCAGACAGACCAGCGCCTGGTAACCGGCCCGGGCACGCGGCCCAAGGCGATGATGGAAGAGCTCGACGTTGACGTTGCGGTTCTGGCGCAGCACCACCCCCGCCGATAGCGCCACCATGTAGACGAACAGGTAGCGCGACAGCTCCTCGGTCCAGGCCAGGGTAAACGGCAGAAACAGCCGGCCGGAAATCTGCAACAGCACGGTAATGGCGATCGCCACCAGCGCCGACACGGCAAGCCCCATGAACAGGGCGTCGATCCAGCCGACCAGGCGCCCAACGGGCCCCTTGAAATGGGGAACCGACGCCAGCGGGGAGTCCAGGCTTTCGATGATTTCCTGCTCAACCGCCTTAGGGTCTGGGGAGTTCATACTCGAACCTCGCTCAGCCACACTGCCCATACGGGTAGTCGGACGGACACAGGCGTGTCCGCCCGGGCCGGATTATGGACCTGGCGAACAGGGGACCGGCCCCTGACCGCCGCACGCATTACAGGTCCTGGATGGCGTCAAACAGTGCGCGCTGTTCCTCGTTCAGCGCATCCAGCACGGCGGGACGCGCCTTCTCGGCGAAGGCCTCGATATCCACTTCGACGAACTCCATGCCACGCTCCTGCAGCGCCTCTTCGAGCCGCAGCTGATCTTCCTCGAACAGCTCGGCCTGATACTCCTGCATCACCGCGGCGGCATCGAAGATCACCTGCTGCAGCTCTTCCGGCATGCCATCGAGCTGGTTCTGGCCGATCACTACGTAGATCCAGCTGCGCACATGACCGGTGAGGTTCACATAGTCCTGCACCTCGTAGAAGCTGGCGCTCTCGATGAGGCTCAGCGGGTTCTCCTGGGCCTGGATGGTGTTCTGCTGCAGGGCGGTAAACACTTCGCTGAAGGCCATGGGCGTGGGCCGGGCCCCCAGGGCTTCCCAGGTGTCCACGAACAGCGGCACATTGGGCACCCGCAGGCGAATACCGTCCAGGTCATCGGGATGCTGGATCGGGCGGTTAGAGGTCAACTCCCGCGGGCCGCGTTCGAACCAGGCCAGCGGCACCAGATTGGCGCGCTCGGTGATCTGGGCCTCGATTTCGGCGCCCACCTCGCCGTTCACCGTGGCATGCAGATGCTCGGCATCGCGGAAGGCATAGGGAACGGCCATCATCGCCGCCTTGGGCGCCCAGTTTTGCAGGCTTTCGCCGGTGATGGTCATGTCGGCGGTGCCCAGCTGGATGCTATTGATCACATCCATCTCGGCGCCGAGCTGCTCGCTGGGGTAGATTCGCACCTCGATGCGGCCATCGGAGTTGGCCTCGACCTCTTCCTTAAAGCGCTCCGCGGCCAGGTGCCAAATGTTCTGTTCATTGGCCAGGTGACCAAAGCGCAGTGTGAAATCCGCTGCTAGAGCCGTCTGGCTGCCGATCAGGGTCGCGCCGAGCACGGCGCCGGTTACCAGTTGCTTGATCATGGTGTGAACTCCTGCACTTTCTGATTATGGGTTGTTGGCGATAGTGGGTTGTCGAGCGTGCTTCGTTACAAGCATCGAGCCACCCTCAGGCACCGATCTGGATCAGCACCTTTCGGGCCCTTTCAGGATGGTGATCGAGCATGTCGATGGCACCCGGCATCTCGTCGAATGGCAACCGGTGGCTAACCAGCGCCAAAGGATCGAGACGGCCAGCAGCCATCAGCTCGAGCACCTCCGGAAACTTGCGGTTGTTCAGGCGTGACCCCACCAGGGTCAGCTCCTTCTTGATCACCTCCAGCTGCACCAGGTCGCTTGGGGTCGGATTGAAGCCCAGCAGACCGATGCGGCCGGCCGGCGAGGCCAGGCGCAGTATCAGCGGCAGCAGCGCCGGCACGCAGGCGGCGTCGGCGATCAGCGGCACTCCCTCGCCCTCCGTCAGTTCGCGGACCACCTGCTCCACGTCCTGATCACGGCCGTGGACCACATGGCGCGCGCCCAGCTCGCTGGCGGCCGTCAGCCGCTCGTCGATGACGTCGGTGACGATCACCTCTTCGATACCCTTGGCCCGGGCCATCTGCAGGATGGTCAGGCCGATCACTCCGGCGCCGAACACCAGCAGGCGATCGCCCGGATGGGGCTGCATGCGGTCGAGGACGTTGGCGGCAATGGTGTAGGGCTCCACCAGGGCCGCCGCGTCCAGGTTCAGTCCCTCGGGCAGCCGGTGCAGGTTGGCGGCCGGCACCGCAACACGCTCCTCGAAGCCGCCGTCGCGATGCACGCCGATGACTTCCAACGAGGTGCAGACGTTGGGTCGGCCGATACGGCAGGGATAACAGTGGCCACAGCTGATCACCGGGTCGATGCAGACCCGATCGCCTTCGGCCACGCCTTCGACGCCCTCGCCCACCGCCTCGACCACACCGGCGAACTCATGGCCGGTGATGCGCGGGAAGCGCACGAAGGCGTTGTCGCCGTGGATGATGTGCATATCCGACCCGCAGATGCCCGCGAACGCAACGCGAACCAGCGCCTCACCGGGCCGGGCCCGGGGCACCTCCACCTCGGCGAGCCGGTAGTCCAGCGGGGCGTTGACCTGAAATGCCTTCATGATAGGTATCTCCTCACCAGTGCCAGAGGGTGCCATCTTCCAGGCGATTGACCGGCAAGCTGGCGCGCTTGTAGGGGTAGCGCTTGGCCAGCGCTTCATCGATGTCGACACCGTGCCCGGGCGTTTCGCCGGCGATGAAATGGCCATCCTCGAAGCGGTAGTCGTGGGGGAAGACCGCATCGGTCTCCGGGGTGTGGGGCATGTACTCCTGGATACCGAAATTGGGCACCCAGGTGTCGAAATGGATAGCGGCCCCCAGGCACACCGGCGACAGATCGGTGGGACCGTGGAAGCCGGTACGCACGTGGTAGAGCCCAGCCAGATCGGCGAGGCGACGCACATGGGTGATGCCGCCGGCGTGGGTCAGGGAGGCGCGGATATAGTCGATCCACTGGTTCTCGATCAGCGTCTTGGCATCGAAGAGGCTGTTGAACACCTCGCCCACCGCCAGCGGCGTGGTGGTGTGTTGACGAATCAGGCCAAAGCCTTCCTGATTCTCGGCCGGCACGCAGTCTTCAAGCCAGAACAGGTGGTAGGGCTCAACCTCCTTGCCCAACCGCGCCGCCTCGATGGGGGTCAGGCGATGATGGACGTCATGGAGCACGTGCAGGTCGTCGCCGAAGCGCTCGCGCACTGCAGCGAACAGCTTGGGCACGTGGTTGAGGTACTTCTCGGTGCTCCAGACGTGCTCGGCGGGCAGCTCGTTGTCGGCGGGTTCATAGCGCTCGCCGGCCTTCTTGGCTACCCCGTAGATGCTGGCGATGCCCGGCACCCCGGCCTGGACCCGCACAGCGCGATAGCCCTCATCGACGTGGCGAGCCACCTCGTCCAGACAGGCCTCGATGTCATGGCCGGTGGCATGGCCGTAGACCATCACCCGCTCGCGGCTCTTGCCACCCAGCAGCTGGTAGAGCGGCATGCCGGCCAGCTTGGCCTTGATGTCCCACAGCGCCATGTCCACCGCGGCGATGGCGCTCATGGTCACCGGGCCACGCCGCCAGTAGGCGCCACGGTAGAGGTAGTGCCAGATGTCTTCGAGACGCTGCGGGTCGCGCCCGATCAGCGCCGGGATCACATGCTCCTCTAGGTAGGCCACCACGGCCATTTCCCGGCCGTTCAGGGTGGCATCGCCGATGCCGTAGACCCCCTCGTCGGTGACGATCTTGAGGGTCACGAAATTGCGCCCCGGCGAGGTGACTAGGGTATAGGCCTGTTCGATTCTCATTCGCTGGCCTCCATGACCAAGGAGTGGGTCTGCTGCGCTTCGAACATATCGGGGAAGCGCCGCACCAGGTCGGGCAAGGACTTGAGGATCTCGCGCTGGTGAAGACGCATGGCCTGTTCGGCGCCTTCCACGTCGCGCGCCTCGATCGTAGAAACGATGGCCGCATGCTGCTCGATCAGCCGAGCGATGGGCGTGGCATCCGGCACGCTGAGATAGCGCACGCGGTCGAACTGAGCCTTCACCTCCTCGATCACTTTCCAGGCCGCCTGCTGGCCAAGTCCCAGCGACAGGGTGCGATGGAAGGCCTCGTCGAGGCGGTAGAAGCGATTGAAGTCGTGGGGCTCGACACAGCGCCGCTGGCGCTCCAGCAGCTCATGCAGCTCGGCCAGTGTGGCCGCATCCAGGCCCTTTGCCGCTGCACTTCGCACTACCGCCACCTCGATCGCCTCGCGCACGAAGCGCGCCTCCAGCACCGCCCGCTGGGAGATTTTCACCACATAGGTGCCCCGCTGGGGCCTGACCTCCACTAGCCCGGCCTCGGCCAGGCGAATGAAAGCCTCGCGTACCGGCTGGCGACTCACCGAGAAGGTAGCCGCCATCTCCTTTTCAGACAGCGCCTGCCCGGGAGCCAGCACCATATGGATGATCGACTCGCGTAGCACCTGGTAGAGCCGCTGGCGAACGGAGTCACTGTCGCGAGTTTCCTGCCACAAAGTTAGCAGTGTCGTGTTCATGGCACCTGTCCTGATTCGAAGGTCCACAGAGTGGCTAACCCTGCCCTGATATGACTAGTATGGTAGTATGGAGCAAAGATCGAAAGCGCGTTCCGCTTAGACGTTGGTATGATACGAATCGCCAGGAGATTCCCATGAAGCGCCGCCCCTACGCAGGAACCGACCACCGCAAGGCCCTCAGCATCGACGATCTGGAGCGCATCGCCCGTCGACGCCTGCCCCATTTCGTCTTCGAATACCTCTACGGTGGCTCCGACGACGAGCAGTCGCTGCGCCACAACCGAGCGGTGTTCGATGACTACCGGTTCGAACCAAACACCCTGACAAACGTCGGCAACCGAGATCTGTCGACCGATATGCTCGGCCGGCGCCACGCTCTACCCTTAGTGATCGGTCCCACCGGCTATAACGGCATGGTGAGCGAGAACGGCGACGTCAAGCTGGCCAGGGCGGCCGCCGGTCACGATATTCCCTTTGTGCTCAGCAATGTCTCCACCACCTCACTGGAGGAGATTGCCGCCCTCGAGGGCCTGAACGCCTGGATGCAGATCTACTTCTATCGCGATCGCGACTACGTCCGAGCGCTGATCGAGCGCTGCCGGGCCGCCGAGTACTCGACACTCGTCATCACCACCGACAGTGCCATCTACGGCAATCGCGAATGGGATGCGCGCAACTTTCGCCGCCCCATGAAGCTCGATCTCAGAAACATGCTGCACGTGCTCTCGCGGCCACGCTGGATCTTCGATGTGCTGGTCCCCCACGGCGTGCCCACCTTCAAGAACCTCGGCGACCTGCTGCCACCCGAGCGCAACACCGTGCAGGGTGCCTCGGCGGTGATCGGCGAGCAGCTCGACCCCTCTCTGAATTGGGACGACATCGCTTGGCTACGCGACCACTGGCGGGGCAACCTCATCGTCAAGGGCATCCTGGCTCCTCACGAAGCCCAGCGCGCCGCCGAGCTGGGCGTCGACGGCGTAGTGCTCTCCAACCATGGAGGGCGGCAGCTCAACCACTCTCGCTCGCCCCTGGAGGTGCTGCCTGAGGCGCGACGCCGGATCGGCAGCCGCTGCGCGCTGTACGTCGACAGCGGCTTTCGCCGCGGTACCGACGTGGTCAAGGCCCTTGCCCTGGGGGCCGATGCCGTCTGGCTGGGACGTGCCACGCTCTACGGCCTAGCGGCGGGCGGCCAGGCCGGCGTCGAACACGCCCTCGGTATTCTTCAGCGGGAAATCGACAGAACCGTCGGGCTGCTGGGCTGCAACAGCGTGGCCGAACTGAAACCCGAGCTGGTAGTGCCGGCGCTACGCTAAACAGGCCCGCCCTCGGCCAGCCGGAGACCCAGATACCCAGATACCCAGATACCCGGCCAGCAGCAGACTAGCCTCCATCCCGGGGTTTCCCATAAGATACGTTATAACGTAACGTTTCTAACTCCTGAATCGACCCGTAGCGCCTTCGAGTTAGGGGGTACCCATATGGGGCCTAGCAAACCCGTCGGCCACCGCCCATCACACCGAGGGTCACGAGAGACCGCGATGCCGCAATCAGCCGAAGAGGCGCGCCTGCTGGCGATGCCCGACGACGATTACATGAACGACGAGCAGCTGGACTTCTTCCGCCGGCGGCTGCTCGAGGAGAAGGCGCAGGTGGAGCGCCATCTGGACGAGGTACGCGCCGCCATGGCCTCCCATGAGCGTGACAGCGACGAGCTGGACCAGGCGGCCTTCGAGGAGGCGCTACGCCTGCAGCTGCGCCAGGCCGATCGCGAGACCCGCCTGCTAGCCAATATCGAGGCGGCCCTGCGCCGCATCGAGGCGGGCGACTACGGCTACTGCGAGGAGACCGGCGAGCCGATCGGACTGCCGCGGCTGCTGCTGCGTCCCACCGCGAGGCTCTGCCTGGAGGCCAAGGAGCGCCAGGAGCAGCGCGAGAACCACTACCGCAAGACCCGAGGTGACGGCTGATGACATCCCCGCAAACGCCCCTGCCGGTGACCGTGCTCTCCGGCTTTCTGGGTGCCGGCAAGACCACCCTGCTCAACCACATCCTCGCCAACCGCGAGGGCCGTCGGGTGGCGGTTATCGTCAACGACATGAGCGAGGTTAATATCGATGCCGCCCTGGTGCGCGGCGCCCCCGGTGGCGAGGAGGAGGTGACCCTCAACCGCGCCGAGGAGCAGCTGGTGGAGATGAGCAACGGCTGCATCTGCTGCACCCTGCGCGAGGACCTTCTCGTGGAGGTGCGCCGGCTCGCCGAGGAGGGGCGCTTCGACACCCTGGTAATCGAGTCCACCGGCATCTCCGAACCGCTGCCGGTGGCCGAGACCTTCACCTTCGCCGACGAGCAGGGGCAAAGCCTCTCGGACGTCGCTCGGCTCGACACTCTGGTCACGGTGGTCGACGGCGCCAACTTCCTCACCCAGTACCGCGAGGCGCAGTCCCTGGCCGAGGCGGGTGAGAGCCTGGGCGAGGAGGACGAGCGCAACGTCGCCGACCTGCTGGTGGATCAGGTCGAATTCTGCGACGTGCTGCTGATCAGCAAGACCGACCTGCTCACCGCCGCCCAGCTCGACGAGCTCACCGCCGTGCTGCGCTCACTCAACCCCGAGGCGGAGCTGATTCCCATCACCCACGGCCAGGTGCCGCTGGAGAAGGTGCTGGAAACGGGGCGCTTCAGCTTCGAGCGCGCCCAGCAGGCCCCTGGCTGGCTCAAGGAGCTGCGCGGCGAGCACGTCCCGGAGACCGAGGAGTACGGCATCTCGAGTTTCGCCTACCACGCCCGGCGTCCCTTCCGACCACAGGCGTTCTTCGAGCTGCTGCATGGCGACTGGTTTGGCGGCAGGCTGCTGCGCTCCAAGGGCTTCTTCTGGCTGGCCACCCGGCCGCAGTTCGCTGGCCAGTGGAGCCAGGCCGGCGGCATCGCCCACTACGGCTTCGCCGGCATGTTCTGGAAGGCGGTGCCGGAGTCCCGCTGGCCGGAGGACCCCGACTATCGCGCCGCCATCCTCGACAAGTGGCAGGAGCCCTTCGGCGATATGCGCCAGGAGCTGGTCTTCATCGGCCAGAACCTCGACGAGGCGCGCATCCGTCAGGCTCTGGACGCCTGCCTGCTCAGCGAGGAGGAGCTGCTGGCCGGCAAGGCGGCCTGGCAGGCGCTGCCCGACCCCTTCCCCGCCTGGGAGTAGCCCATGCACGACGCAGACCTCATGCCGGTCACGGTGCTGACCGGCTTTCTCGGCAGCGGCAAGACCACCTTGCTCAACGCGCTGGTTCGCCAGCCCACCATGTGCGATGCCCTGGTGGTGATCAACGAGTTCGGCGATATCGGACTCGACCACCGGCTGGTCGCCGAGGGCGACGAGCACAGCGTGGTGGAGATGAGCAGCGGCTGTCTCTGCTGCACCATTCGCGGCGACCTGAGCCGAAGCGTCCAGCAGGCCTGGGAGGCGCTCGCGCGCGATGGCGGCCGGCCGATCTCCCGGATGATCATCGAGACCACCGGCCTCGCCGACCCGGCGCCCATCCTGCAGACGCTGATGACCGACCACTGGCTCGCCCACCGCTTCCGCCTGGATGGCGTGGTCTGCCTGGTGGATGCCGCCAACGGCGTCTCGACCCTGAACGCCCACCGGGAATCCCAGCGCCAGGCCGCCATCGCCGACTGTCTGCTGATCACCAAGGCCGACCTGGTGGACGACGACCGCCTGGCCCGGCTGCGTGAGCGGCTCACCGAGGTCAACCCCGCCGCCGAGCAGTTAGAGGTGCGCCACGGCGAGGTGGACGCCGAGCGGCTGACCGCCCGGCGCCTGCCCGCCTCGGGCAAGGCAGGCCAGCAGGCCGAGGGCTGGTTGGGTGCCGCCTCCTACGCTCAGGTGTCGCTCCAGCCGGGACTGGCGCCCACCGCCAGCGAGGCCGCCGCACCGCTGCTGGCGCCAACCACCGCCTCGCCGCTCAGCCGGCACGGCGAGCAGATTCGCTCCTTCTGCTTCAGCGTGGAGGCGCCCATTGCCCCCGAGGCGCTGGAAGACTGGCTGGACCTGCTGATGAGCCTGCTCGGTGACAAGATGCTGCGCATCAAGGCCATCGTGAACGTGGCGGGGCAGGTGCAGCCGCTGGCGCTGCACGGCGTCCAGCATATCTTTCATCCACCGGTAACCCTGCCGTCGGAAGCCTGCCCGGACGGCGTCTCGCGCTTCGTGTTCATTACCAACGGCGTGGCGCCCGAGGCCGTGACCCGGCTGTTCGACTTCTTCCAAGCGCCCCAGGCCGAGCAGACCCCACCGCCACCGTAAGCCACCCAAGAGGACGAAAAAAAGCGCATGGTGCTTGTCAGCCATCATGCGCCAATACGTTCGAAACAAAAGACTCAAGGAACGGCTTTCATGTCATATCAGCACTCCGACCACATTCTCACCAGGTTGTTGTAGGTGCCCGTCAGGGCGACCAGGTCGGCCTGAGCCTCGCCCTGCTCGGCCCTCAGGCGACGCAGCGAATTGTCCATTTCGTAGAGCAGGCGGCGCTTTTCCGTGTCGCGAATCAGGCTCTGCATGAACATGTAGCACCCCAGCCGCTCGCCGCGCGTCACCGGCGTGACCTCGTGCAGCGAGCCCGACGGATAGGTCACCAGACTCCCCGCCGCGAGCTTGACGGTCTGCTCACCGAAGGTGTCGATGATCTTCAGCTCGCCCCCGTCGTACTCCTCCGGATCCGACAGGAACAGCGTCGCGGACACGTCGGTGCGCAGATAGCTGCCGTCCGGCAGCGGCCGCAGCGTGCTGTCGATATGCTTTCCGTAGTGGCTATCCTCCACGGTATAGCGGTTGAAGTTCGGCGGAATGATCTTGAAGGGAAGCAGCGCGCTCATGACGTCGGGCGAACGGTTCAACGCCCGCATCACCGATGTTCGCAGCTCGCTCAGGACCGCCGACTGCTCGGGAATCTGTAGGTTCTTCTTTACCTGTCTGGCCTGGGGACCGGCACTGATACCTCGCGCCCACTCGGCAGCCAGCAGCTGGCGGCGCATGGCCGCCAGCTCGTCAGGCGTCAGGATGTTCTCGAAACTGACAATCATGCCTTGGCCTTAACATTAAATCGCTTAGAACTCATAGCGAACCGTGGCGATGGCATGCCGGCCCGGCCCGGGAATACCTTGCGCCCCACCTTCTGCCAACTGGGAGATATAGTCCTTGTCGGTCAGGTTGAAGGCGTTCACACGCACCTGGAGCTCATCGGTAAAGCGATAAGACGTTGACGCATGGAAGATCGAGTAGCCATCGATCTCGACCTGGCGACGGCGCGCCCCGGGCTCGGACGCCACATTGTTCACCTGGCTAGCCACATACTCCATGCCGCCGCCGATGCTCCACCGGGGGGTCACGTCGTAGTCCGACCAGATATTGAACGTGTGGCGCGGTGTGCCGCCCAGTCGCGATCCCACCTCCCACTCGTTATTGGAGCTACGCACTTCCGATTCCATATAGGTATAGCTGGTATAGAGGTCCCAGCCGGGCGCCAGGCTGCCCATGGCCCCCACTTCGAAGCCCTCCACGCGCTGCTTGCCGTCCAGGACGTCGAGCAGGTCGCCGCCGCCCTGGGCAGGGGTCCGCGCGTTGGTCTTGTCGGTACGGAACAGCGCCGCGCTCAGCAGCAGGTTATCTGCGACGTTCCACTTGGTACCGAGCTCATAGGCGACGGTGCGCTCGGGGTCGGTATCGAAGGCCGACTCATCGATGATGTCCTCCCGCCGCCGATCGCCGCCATGCTTCTGACCCGTCGCATCGGCACCACCGGCCAACTGCACCAGGCCCCGGTCGAAGGTGCCGGTCACATCGAAGGCGGTTCCCACCGAGGCATAGACGGTGCCGTTCTCCGTCGGCTTGAAGACCAGGCCGAGGTTGCCGCTCCACTCGCTGTCGGTGCGCGATACCGGCCCCAGATTCCCTTGAGGGAGTGCTTCATAGCCGGTATCCGTCGCCGTGGACTTGACGTGGTCCCAGCGCACTCCGGTGTGAAGGTCCCACTGGGGCGAGAGGGCGGCGACATTCAGGGCATAGAGACCCAGCTGCTCCGACTCCAGGCGGTGGCGCGTCCCATCATAGTAAGCCACTGGCCTGACGCGACGCTCGGGATCGTACAGGGACGTCCGGGGGCCGTTCTGATCGGGACGGCGATCGTTCTTGATGTCGACATAGCCCAGTTCCGCACCGAGGACCAGGTCGTGCGCCACCCGACCGGTATCGAAGTTGAGCAGCAGGTCGGTCTGGTTGAAGAAGGAGGTGTCGGTCTGGTCGCGGGGCTTCAGGTCGCCCTGCACCAGCGCCTGGTCGAAGTCGCCGCTTCCCCAGGCCGCTTCAGGCACCTTGATGCGCGGCGAGGAGGTGATGGAGTCGTTTTCTACCCGGCTGGCACGAAACTGGTTGCGCACGCTCAGGCTGTCGTTCACATAGTGTTCCACCGCCACGCCCAACTGGTCGACGTTGACCTTCTGGTAGTCATCCACGTGGCCGTAGTAGCTGCCGTAGTCGATGCCCGGCGGTACTCGACCCGTGTAGTAGCCGTCACCGGCGCGCTGCCCCCCGGGGTTCGCGTATTGTTGTTGGCCGTCAATTCAGCGGTATCACCGCTGAAGCCTTCGCGGTCGATCGGGATCCCCTGGTCAGGAATGTTGTTCTGCCGAGTGTGCAGGAAATCGAGCTCGACCCGCGTGTCCTCCTGCAGCCCCCACACGTAGGCGGCATAAACCCCGTGGCGATCCTGCTCCACCACGTCCCGGCCATGGCCGTCCTGGGTATGGTGCATGAGGTTAAGTCGGAACGCGCTGTTATCGTCGATGCGGCGGTTGAAGTCCCCGGTCAGGCGAAAGAGGTTATCCGTGCCGATCGACGTATCGATCCGGTTGCGATCCTCCATGAGGGGCTGCTTGGTGACGAAGTTGATGGTGCCACCGGCAGAGCCACGGCCGGAGAACGCCGAGTTGGGCCCCTTGATGACCTCGATTTGCTCCACGTAGAACGGATCGCGGAAGTAGTTGCCCAGATCCCGGGCGCCGTTGACGTTGATATCGTCGCGAGCATTGAAGCCGCGAATCTTGAGCTGGTCACCGCCGGGCGGGTTACCCTCCCCCGCCTGCAGGCTGATACCGGAAACGTTGCGCAGCGCATCGCGCAGCTCGGTCACGTTCTGGTCGTCGAGCAGGTCGCTGGTCAGCACAGTCACGATACGCGGCGTTTCCTGAACGCTACGCTGATAGCGCACGCTGTCCATGAAGGTGCCGCGATACCCTGTCACGGTCACGGTGTCCAGCTCAGCGGATGGGGACTCTGGCGTCTGCGCATGAACATTGACGCTCATCGCGGCCAGCATGCAGGCACTGGCGGCTAGCACGCTGCGACCGAAGGAAGATTTTGCTGGCGCCGGGGAAAGCGCCTCTAGCGCCTTGGGCAGCGCTTTTTTCTGGCAAAAATGCATTGAGTGTTCCCTTATATGGAGAAGGCGAATGACCTGCCTCCCGCTCATTTCGTCACGATCCCTCCACCTCTCCGTGTGGAAGCGTTGTTGTTCGTTAGCTCCTGATCCGCAACACTGTAACAAAAGAAGAAAAAAACATAAAAAAAAAGGATTTGCATTCAGTAACTGCCATGCATCAGCCCCCCCTTCCTGCCAAACAAGCTCCTAGCCGGCGAAGGTATCGTCCGACGGCATCGGATCGACCGCCTGTGACTGCGCCAGGGGAAGCGCTTGATGTCGAGGGTCCAGGGGCTCGGCGGCGATCACGTAGTCCGCGCCGCAGGCCAGCCCCTTCTCGCTGCGCGCATGGGGGAGCGCCTCGGCGCGCAGCGTTTCAACGCGGCTTCTCAGCGCCGCTTCCAGGGCGGGATCCTTCAGGGCCTCCAGCTGCTTCAGGCACATGTCGAGCTGCGAGTTGACGAAGCGCTCGCGGTAGCGGATAGGAAACTGCCGGATCTCTCGCACGCGAAAGCCGGCAATGCCGAGCTGGCGCAGCACCCAGGAGGCCGGATACTCCCGATAGGGGCGCCCATTGCCCATCAGCAGGCAGGCGTCACGCAGCCGGCCGATGGCCTGGACGATGCGCCCCTCTTCGGTATCGGGTGCGTCGAGCACGTAGGGCTCGGTGCCGACGATGTAGAGCCTGCCCTTCACGTGGGGCCTCAGACGCGTCAGCACCTGCTCCTGCCAGTAGGGCGCAAACCCGTCGATGGCGCCAATGAAGTAGTCCAGCAGCACCGTATCGAAGCACTCCCCGTAGAGCAGTTCGGGAGCGACCCAGTTGGCCACCAGCACGCGATCCTGAGGGCGCATGCGCTCCCCCGCGGCCTTCTTGGCGGTGCGCGCCATGCCGGTCGAAGCAGTGACCGCGGCCCAGCGCTCGGTCTCCAGCGAGGAGACCCAGCGTAGGGAGTTGTAGCCGGTGCCCGCATCGAGAAAGCTGCCCCAGGGCAGGCTGCCCTGCAGGGTCTCGATGGCGCGGAAGATCGGCGAGGTGGTCTGGGACACGGTCTGAGAAGGCGCTGTGCTCATTGGGTGATCTCGTTAATCCAAAGCCGGCAACGGAAGATCCGAAGCGTATCACGACAGTAGCGGCAACCCACCCGCTGGCGCGCTGCCGGCCTGCCAGGCTAGCGAGGCCCCGAGCCACAGGATGATCAGACCGCCGGCCATGGCCAGCCAGCCACTCAACCGCCCCAGGCGCACCGCGCCCCCGCCGCTGGCGAACCGGCCGTAGTGGCGAATGACCCAGTCCCGGGCCAGCACGCTGGCCAGCGCCAGGGCCGAGACGGTCATCCCCGTGCCCAGCGCCATCACCATGACCGCCGCGGCGCCCAGGGCCGCATGGCCCAGCAGGCTGGCCGCCCCCATCATCAGCACCGCGCCGGTGCAGGGGCGCAGGCCGATCACCACCACGGTGGCCAGCGCCGTGCGCCAGTTGCCGACCTCCTCCGGGGCGATATGGTGGCGCGACCCGCAGCCGCAGCCATCATGCCGATGGTCGGGAGCGTGCCCATGAGCGTGGCCGTGATCATGCGTATGGCTGTGGTCATGGGCGTGGCTGTGGTCATGGGCATGGGCATGGGCATGGCGGTGAGCGTGCTCATGACCGAGGCCGGGTTCTGGCCCCAGCGCGTGCTGATGGCCGTGAGCGTGGTCGTGATCATGGTGGTGAGCGTGGTGGTGGGCATGGTGGTGGGCGTGGCGGTGATCATGCTGGCCGTGATCGCCGCTGGCCTTCGTGCGCCGCAGCAGCCGCCAGGCCCTCAGGCAGAGCCAGGCCCCCAGCAGCGCCACCATCAGAAAGCTCGCCAGCTCCAGGCTCGCCACGCTGCCCATAGCCTGGCGGGTCAGCCAGCCCAGGCCCTGAACCAGCACCAGCACCATGGCGATGGCCATCATGCCCTGCAGGAGGGCGGCGCTGAACGAGAGCCCCAGGGCGCGCTTGAGGCCACCGCCCTGGGAGACCAGGTAGGTGGAGAGCACCGCCTTGCCGTGGCCGGGGCCGGCGGCATGGAAGACCCCGTAGCCGAAACTCAGCGCCAGCAGCCAGCCGGCGGTGGCCCAGCTGGGCGTCTCGGACCAGCCGCTCACGGCCAGGGTGAGCGCCCGATGCAAATCGCGCTGCCAGGCCAGGATCTGCAGGCTCAGGCCGCGCATTACGCCCAGCTGTAGTAGCAGCGCGGCCGCGATAAACAGCAGCGCCAGGCCGCCCAACAGCCATCGGTGGCGTGTCAGGAAACCTCTCAGCCGGGAGGAAACGCCGGCCGGGTCGGTAGACGAAGGGAGCGAGCTGGCGTGACGCGTCATGGTGGACCTCTGGTGACGGTACTCTCTGGGCAGGGCTATCGCTGGTAGCGGCATCGCTCAAGGCTGCTCCGGGGACAGGTCGAAGAGGGGGTCCTATGCCAGGGATGGCATCGGTAGCGCCCAAGGAGGGGTTCACAGCGCCCCCTCTCAGGCCTGTCCCCGGCGCCTTTCGCTAACCGGCATCGGTAACTGCGGTAGCCCTACTCACGTAGTCCTTGGCTGGTTATCGGTCGGGCTCGAATGTTATGTTATAACATTTACTGCATCAACCACCGAGAGCGGTCCATGAACAAGCATCCTCTGGAAGATATCGCGGCGGCCCCCGCCACTCGCCTTGGCACACTGGGCTGGGTCGGGATGGAGGGCATCGCCCTGCCGCTGCAGGTGGCCGGCCAGGCCATCGCCGGCCGCGCTTCGGCGGGCGTCAGCCTCGATGATCCCACCGCCCGCGGCATTCATATGTCGCGTCTCTACCTGGCACTGGCCGAGCTGGAGGGTCAGGAGCTCTCGCTGTCGCGGGTGGCCGGGGTGCTCGACGCCTTCCTGGAAAGCCACGAGGGGCTCGCCCACCGGGCCTTTCTCGACCTGGAGGGGGAAGCGCTGCTGCGCCGCCCGGCGCTGATCAGTCCCCTGTCGGGATGGAAGACCTACCCCTTCACCCTGTGCTGCCGCCGCGACGCCCAGGGCCTGCACGCCATCCTCGAGCTGAGCGTGGGCTACTCCTCCACCTGCCCCTGTTCGGCGGCCCTGGCGCGCCAGCTGATCCAGCAGGCCTTCGACGAGGACTTCACCGAGATGCCGGTGAGCCGCGAGGCGGTGCGGACCTGGCTGGGCAGCGACCAGGGCGTGCTGGCCACCCCCCACAGCCAGCGCAGCCAGGCGCACCTGGCCGTGCGCCTCGACGCCGGCCAGGCGGGGCTGCCGCTGCTGGCGCTGGTCGACCGCGTGGAGCAGGCGCTGGGCACCGCCCTGCAGACCGCCGTGAAGCGCGTGGACGAGCAGGCCTTCGCCCTAGCCAACGGCCAGAACCTGATGTTCTGCGAGGATGCCGCCCGGCGCCTGCACCACGCCCTGCGCGACCAGCCCGGCATCGAGGGCTTCTCCCTGCGCGTGGTACACGCCGAGAGCCTGCACGCCCACGATGCCGTGGCACGCAGCCAGTGGAACTGGCAGGAGGCGTGATGGATATCTGGCTACAGCTGGAGCAGGCCGAGCGCGGCGAGCGTCGAGCGCTGGAAGCGGTGCTAGCCGCCATTCCCTGGAACGCCGACGGCCTGATCACCGCCATCGCCCAGCAGCACGACAGCGGCGAGGTGCTGATGCTGGCCTGGATGAACCGCGAGGCGCTGCTGGAGACCCTGAGCACCGGGCGAGTCTGCTACTGGTCGCGTTCGCGGCAGACCCTGTGGCGCAAGGGCGAAAGCTCCGGGCATCGCCAGCGGCTGATAGAAGCGCGGCTGGACTGCGACGGCGATGCGGTGCTGCTGCGGGTCGACCAGCAAGGCCCCGCCTGCCACACCGGGCGCCCCAACTGCTTCTACAACGCCATTCGCGACGACGCGGTGGAGGTCATCACCGCGCCGCTGAACCGGTAACGCCAACGCCGCCTGACCGAATCCAGAACAGCGGAAGCCACCCACGGGAGCACGATGCAACTCTTCAATACACTGACTCGCCGCCGCGAGGCGCTGCGCACCGAACGGCCGGACCGCGTGACCCTCTACGTCTGCGGCCCCACGGTCTACAACTACGCCCATATCGGCAACGCCCGCCCGGCGGTGGTCTTCGACCTGCTGGCGCGGGTGCTGCGCCACGACTATTCGCAGGTGGTCTATGCGCGCAACTTCACCGACGTCGACGACAAGATCAACGCCGCGGCGGCCGACGCCGGGGTACCGATCCGCACCATCACCGAGCGCTATATCGACGCCTACCACGAGGACATGCAGGCCCTCGGCGTGCTGCCGCCGGACCTCGAGCCCAGGGTCACCGAGCACATGCCCGAGATCATCGCACTGATCGAGACCCTGATCGAGCGCGGCCACACCTACGAGGCCGAGGGGCACGTGCTCTTCCAGGTCGGCTCCTTCGCCGAATACGGCCAGCTCTCCGGGCGCCGCCCCGAGGAGATGCTGGCCGGGGCCCGGGTAGAGGTGGCGCCCTACAAGCGCGACCCGCTGGACTTCGTGCTGTGGAAGCCCTCCTCGCCCGAGCAGCCGGGCTGGGAGAGCCCCTGGGGGCGCGGACGCCCTGGCTGGCACGTGGAGTGCACCGCCATGATCGGCGAGCACCTGGGCCACACCCTCGATATCCACGGCGGCGGCCAGGACCTGATCTTCCCCCACCACGAGAACGAGATCGCCCAGGGCACCTGCGCCCACGGCGCCCGCTACTGCCATAACTGGGTGCACAACAGCTTCGTCACCGTGGACGGCCAGAAGATGTCGAAGTCGCTGGGCAACGTGCTGCTGGTGCGCGACCTGCTCGACCAGGCCCCGGGGGAGGCGGTGCGCCTGGCCCTGCTCGCCACCCACTACCGCCGCCCCCTGGACTGGAACAGCGAGCGCCTGATGCGCGCCCGCCGCACCCTGCTCGACCACTACCGGGCGCTTTCCGAGGTGGAGGGGCTCGAGGCAGACCCCAAGACGCCGCCGGATGCCGAGCTGCTGGCGGCGCTGCGCCGGGACCTCAACGTGGCCGAGGCGCTGACCCGGCTGCAGCGGCTGGTGGATGACCTGAAGGCCGCCACCGACGACGCCGCGCGCGCCCGCGCCAAGGGTGCCGTGCTGGCCTCGGCCAGGCTGCTGGGCCTGCTGCAGCAGCCCCCCGCCGAGGCCCTGGCGGCGCTTTCGCCCCGGCGCTCCGACCTGCCGGTGGCGCGCATCGAGGCGCTGGTCGCCGAGCGCGAAAGCGCGCGACGGCAGCGCGACTTCGCCCGCGCCGACGCCCTGCGCGACGAGCTGGCCGAGCTGGGTGCCGAGGTGCGCGACACGCCTGAAGGCCCCCGCTGGGCGCCGCTGACGCTCGCCGCCGGCAGCGCCTGATACCCCATCTCCCCGAGAACCGCCATGAGAACGACACCATGACCGAGACGCCCTCCCCCGCCGCCGGCGAGAGCCTCACCATCACCCTGCCGGACGAGCGCGAGCTGACGCTGGCGTCCCCCACCAGCGTGGCGGAGATCGCCGCCGCCATCGGCCCCGGCCTGGCCCGCCAGGCGCTGGCCGGTCGCGTGGACGGGGCCCTGGTGGACGCCGGCGATCCCATCACCCGGGACGCCCGGGTGCAGGTGATCACGCCAAGCGACCCCGAGGGGCTGGAGATCATCCGCCACTCCTGCGCCCACCTGGTGGGCCACGCCGTCAAGCAGCTCTACCCCGATGCCGAGATGGTGATCGGCCCGGTCATCGACGACGGCTTCTACTACGATATCGCCTTCGAGCGCCCCTTCACGCCGGAGGACCAGGCGGCCATCGAGGCGCGCATGAAGGCGCTGATCGCCCAGGAGTACGACGTCATCAAGCGGCGGGTGCCCCGGGAAGAGGCCCTGCGGCTCTTCCGCGAGCGCGGCGAGCGCTACAAGCGGCGGCTGATCGAGGAGATGCCCGACGAGGCCACCCTGGGGCTCTACTTCCATCAGGAGTACGTGGACATGTGCCGCGGCCCCCACGTGCCCAACACCCGCTTTCTCAAGCACTTTCGGCTGACCAAGCTCTCCGGCGCCTACTGGCGGGGCGACGCCCGCAACGCCCAGCTGCAGCGCCTCTACGGCACCGCCTGGGCCGACCGCAAGGCGCTCAAGGCCTACCTCAAGCGCCTGGAGGAGGCCGAAAAGCGCGACCATCGCCGCCTGGGTCGCCAGCTGGGGCTCTTTCACTTCCAGGAGGAGGCCCCCGGCGCGGTGTTCTGGCACCCCGGCGGCTGGACGGTGCTGCAGACCCTGATCGCCTACATGCGCCGCCGCCAGGCCGCCGGCGGCTACGTGGAGGTGAACACGCCGGACATCATGGACCGCGGCCTCTGGGAGACCTCCGGCCACTGGCAGAACTATCAGGAGCACATGTACACCACGCAGACGGAGGACGGTCGCTCCCTGGCCCTCAAGCCGATGAACTGTCCCGGCAGCGTGCTGCTCTACCGCCACGGACTGAAGAGCTACCGCGACCTGCCCATCCGCATGGGCGAGTTCGGCAAGGTCCACCGCTACGAGCCCTCCGGCGCCCTGCACGGCCTGCTGCGGGTGCGCCACTTCACCCAGGACGACGCCCATATCTACTGCACGCCGGAGCAGATGAGCGCGGAGTGCCGCCGGGTGGTGGCGCTGGTGCTCGACATCTACCGGGAGTTCGGCTTCGAGGAGGTGCGCCTCAAGCTCTCCACCCGGCCGGAGAACCGCATGGGCAGCGAGGCCGTATGGGACCGCCTGGAGGGGGCCTTGACCGACGCCCTGGAGACGATGGACCTGGCCTACGAGCTCAACCCCGGCGAGGGCGCCTTCTACGGGCCCAAGCTCGAGTTCGTGCTGCGCGACGCCATCGGCCGCGACTGGCAGTGCGGCACCCTGCAGGTGGACATGAACCTGCCCGAGCGCTTCGGGCTCGACTACGTGGATGAACAGGGCCAGCGCCTGCGCCCCGTGCTGCTGCACCGCGCGCTGTTCGGCTCCCTGGAGCGCTTCCTGGGCATCCTGATCGAGCATCACGCTGGCAAGCTGCCCGCCTGGCTGGCGCCCCAGCAGGCGGTGGTGATGTCGATCACCGAGGCCCAGGCGGGCTACGCCGAGGCCCTGAGCGAGGCGCTTTGCGGCGCCGGGCTGCGCGCCGAGGCCGACGTGCGCAACGAGAAGATCGGCTACAAGATTCGCGAGCAGACCCTGCAGCGGATTCCCTTCCTGCTGATCGTCGGCGGCCGGGAGGCGGCCGAGGGCCGAGTGACCCTGCGCCACCGGGACGGCAGCGACCTCGGCACCCTCGAGGTGGAGGAGGCCATCGCCCGACTCCAGGCCGAGTGCCAGGCCCCCGACCGGGAGGCTCGGCGCCGCGACCAGGCGGCCCGCCTGGAACGCCTGCGCGCTTTGGCAAGCGCCGAGGAGGCCTGGGCATGAGCTAGCCCGACGACCTCGGCGCGCGCCTGGCCCGTCGCCACGCCGACCTGCTGGTGCTGGGGGGTCGGGGCAATCTGGCGCAATGGTCTTGATAAACGCCGCGAATAAACAGGTGCATTTTAATTCAATTTGCCACTTAAGGATGATGCACCTGCCCCCTTCGGACATTACGGGATTCGACTATTCGGCACAACACATAAAAGAGGGGTGTTTAGCATTCAGGTTATACGTACGCTGCACGAGTAGGGCACCCCTTTTCAGGCCCGTAAACTCAACATTCCCGAATCGCCGGAATAGCCTATGAATCCTTTATCTACTCCCACTCCGTCTCCCGGGAAGCACGGTCTCACGCTGCATACTGCGCTGGCGGGGGTCATCACGGCAGCTCTTGTCTGGCCGGTTACGGCTCAGGCTGAGGATACAGAGGCCTTTATCACCACCTGGGAAACCCTCGAGGCCGACGAGGAGGTCTTTATCCCCACGGCCCCCTACACCGACTATGACTTTACGATCGACTGGGGGAACGGCATCGTGGAGGAGGTCTCCGGCAGCGATCCGAACCCCTCTCACACCTACACGGAGCCAGGTATCTACCAGGTGACGATCCACGGAGACTTTCCCCGTATCTTTCTGGATGTCTGGTTTGATGGCAACGGAAATCCGGACGATGCCGAAAGGCTAAAAACCATTGAGCAATGGGGGGACATCGAATGGTCGAGCATGGAGGCCGCCTTTGCCGGCGCCGTCAACATGACGTATAACGCCTCGGACACGCCCGACCTCTCCAGCGTCACCAGCACCCGTGACATGTTCACTCATGCCCACTCGTTCAACGGAGACATCGGCGACTGGGATGTCTCGAACGTGAGGGAAATGAATCATATGTTCTCTGACAACCAGATATTCGACCAGGATATCAGCGGATGGGATGTCTCCAACGTCACCAGCATGGAAGGCATGTTCGCCGGAGCAGTAGCCTTCAACCAGGAGATTGGCAGCTGGGATGTCTCTCGCGTTACCCACATGGGCAACATGTTCGTGGGTGCGGCGTCCTTCAATGCGGATATCGGTGGCTGGGATGTGTCCAGCGTCACGAACATGGAGGGCATGTTCTTTGACGCCGAAGTATTCAACCAGGATATTAGCGCCTGGGACGTCTCCAGCGTGGAGTCCATGAGCGAGATGTTCAACAGAGCCGCCTCCTTCAACCAGGACATTGGCTCCTGGGATGTTTCCAACGTCACCACCATGGACGGGATGTTCGCGCGCGCGACGTCATTTAACGGTGATATTGGCGATTGGGACGTCTCCAACGTCACCAACATGGCCGCGATGTTCGCGATTGCCGAGTCGTTCAACCAGGATATCGGCAGTTGGGACGTCTCCAACGTCACCAGCATGGAGCGCATGTTTGGAGGCTTTGGCGGCGGAGCCGAGTCGTTCAACCAAGACCTGAGCGGCTGGGATCTCGCCGACGATGTCAATACGTCCGCCATGTTCGATGGCGCCGAGGCCTTTGACTCCGCCAATGCACCACCAAGGATTGAGTTGGACTAACGACGCTTTACGTCGCCACTCGAACGGCGGTGATGCCCACGGCTCTCACCTCAGACACTGCACGGATATCGACATGATGACGCCTACTTATACCGATGCATCCCTGCCCCGCCGGATACTGATACCCCTTTCAGCCGCGCTAGCAGGCTTGCCCCTCGCGCTACCCCTCACTGTGCATGCACAGGAAAATTCGGACTTCACCCTTGCGCCCAATGGCGTCACCGTGGTGTGCGTGGAGGCCGAGCTTGGAGACAGTGGCGAGGTCGAGGGCACCGTTTACACCAAGCGAGCCGCCGACGACATCACCCCGGATAATGCCGCCACGACCTGTACCAGCGGCATCAACGGGATGAGCCGACTATTCGATATGAGCCGGTTGGGCGAGGACGAGGCCGGGTTCAATGAGGATATCAGCCATTGGGACGTATCCCGTGTCAACAACATGAGCCAGATGTTCATGGGCGCCGAGGCGTTCAACCAGGACATCAGTGCCTGGGATGTCTCCCGGGTCCACAACATGCGCCATATGTTTGCAGAAGCCAAGGCCTTCGACCAGGACATCGGCGACTGGAATGTCGCCCGCGCGACCAACATGACCAACATGTTTTACGGCGCGGAGGCTTTCAACCAGGATATCGGCGATTGGGATGTATCGCGTGTGCGCAACCTCCACGGCATGTTTGCCGGAGCCAGGTCCTTTAATCAGGATATTGGCCGCTGGGATGTATCCGGCGTGACCGACATGTCCTACCTATTCTGGAGTGCCAGCGCCTTCGACCAGGACCTGAGTGACTGGGACGTTTCCCGTGTCACCAACATGGGCAATATGTTTGCCGAAGCTGATGCCTTTAATGGCGACATCAGCCGCTGGAGTGTCTCCCAGGTGACGAACATGAGATCCATGTTCAGCAATGCCTCCTCCTTCAATCAGGATATTGGCAGCTGGGATACCGGCAGCGTCACCAACATGCAGCAGATGTTTGCTGGGGCGTCTGCCTTCAATCAGGACATCAGCGGCTGGGATGTATCCAGTGTTACCGAGACACGTGCCATCTTTCATGGTGCAAGCGCCTTCGACCCCGAGAATGCCCCCGCCGGGCTGGAATAGCGACACTCATTGGTCCAACACTGAAATGCACAGACAGCGCCCCGGCAAGCGCCGGGGCGGCCTGGGCATGAGCAGGCCTGGGGGAGGCAGTGCGATTGAGAAAAATTCTAATCCTCGCCATTGACCTCCATTAGCCAAGTGTCTACTATCGCCGCGCTGCTGCATGGCAGCGAAACCCCCTTAGAGGAATCTAATGGAACCTCCGAGTCGCCATTACACGACCGACTACTCGATTGATCGCGCCGCGTCGTCTTGCGTGGTGCGCCGGAGCCTGCCCCTGCCTATCCGCTAGGCCGTGGTTCCTGCGCGCCCCAGTGACGCGCGTCAAGGAGCCATACCATGAGCTATGCCGTTCTCGCTGCCTCCCTGCGCAGCGCCCTTCAGCGTCAGGACACCGACGCCATTCGCCACCTGGTCGCCGAGATGCAGCTCGCCGACCTGGCCGAGTTCATCCAGCACGAGCAGGAAGACACCTCCATTTCCCTGCTGGACTACCTGCCCATGGAGCAGCGGGCCAGCGCCCTGGGCTACCTGGAAGAGGAAACCCAGAGCGCGCTTGCCGCCGAGATGGAGGACGCCACCCTCGCCGAGCTGATGCACTTCATGGATGCCGACGAGCGTGCCGACCTCTTCAAGCTGCTCGACGAGCCCCGCCAGCAGGGCCTGCTGCGCCGCCTGGCCCACGCCGAGCGTGAGGATATCCGCAAGCTGGCCAGCTACGAGGAAGGAACCGCCGGCGCCCTGATGACCTCCGAGTACGTGGCCGTGCCCGCCGAGGCGGACGTGGCCACGGCGCTAGAGAAAGTACGCCGCACCGGCCCCAACGCCGAGACCATCTACCAGATCTACTGCGTCGACGCTGAGGGCCGGCTGCTCGGCACCCTGTCGCTGCGCGAGATGATCCTGGCCAATTCCCAGGACACCCTGGCGAGTCTGATGACCGAAGAGCTGGTGGTGGCCAAGGTAGAGACCCCTCAGGAGGAGGTGGCCAAGCTGATCTCACGCTACGACCTGATGGCCCTGCCGGTGACCAACGGCGGCGACCGTCTGGTGGGCATCGTCACCTACGACGACGCCATGGACGTGGCCGAAGAGGAAGCCACCGAGGACATGCACAAGGGGATGTCCATCGGCAAGATCGAAGGTAGCCTGCGCTCGGCCAGCCTGTTCGATCTCTACCGCAAGCGGATCGTCTGGCTGGTGCTACTGGTGTTCGCCAACATCTTCTCCGGCGCCGGCATCGCCTACTTCGAGGAGACCATCGAGGCCTATATCGCGCTGGTGTTCTTCCTGCCCCTGCTGGTGGACAGCGGCGGCAACGCTGGCTCCCAGGCGGCGACCCTGATGGTGCGCGGCATGGCCACCGGCGACGTGCGAACCCGCGACTGGGCCAGGCTGCTGGGCCGCGAGGTCAGCGTGGCCATCGGCCTGGGCCTGACCATGGCGCTGGCCGTCTCGGTGGTGGGTATCTTCCGGGCCGGCACCGAGATCGCCATGGTGGTGGCCATGAGCATGGTGCTGATCGTGATCATGGGCAGCCTGATCGGCATGCTGCTGCCCTTCCTGCTGCAGCGCCTGCGCTTCGACCCGGCCACCGCCTCCGCGCCGCTGGTGACCTCCATCGCCGACGGCGTGGGCGTGCTGATCTACTTCGCCATCGCCACCGCGGTGCTGGGCCTGCCCACCTGACCCCAGGGGGGGGCGTAACCGCTTCCGACGTTTCGCCCCGCCCCTTTCCCCTGCCCCTTTCCCAGCTCCGGTCCCGACACCACATCCCGCTGGCGACTGTCCGCCAGCCACCTCAACCAACCTTGGACAAAGCCCTCCCTGCCTCCAATATCGACTTACCCTCATGGGGAGTAAGCATATACAGAGCCGTGCCTCTACACTGCGGAGTCAGCTGGCGACCTATTGATCGGTGAGCGAGATCCGGCAATCCCGCCAGCAAGCGACGTGAAAAATGGAGACGATTCAAAGGGACAACGCTGACAATGCCAACTCCAAACCGCTATGCCATCACTGCTCTTATCGCACTACTCGCCTCTCCTGTCGGCGCCGAGCCGCTATGGCTCTCGCCGGAGCTCCAGCTCGAGACGCGCCGTTCCAGCGACACTACACAGGGCCATATTGTCGTGCGGTGCGACAACATCAGAGCTGCAGATTACTGCGACACCTCAGCCGCCACGTATGCCCGGGCCAGGGAACAGGCCGCGCGCATCGGCGAGACCCTGCTCGAGATCCGCGAATGGTTCGATGACACCGGCCTGTTCCCGTCAAACCTACGGCTCAGAAGGAATAACGAGCGCCAAGTCTTGCTCCAAGAAGGTTTCGCGCGTGACGAAGACGGCACCCGAGCCCTGGTTGGCGGCGTGGAGAACATTGGCAGCTTGACATTGGAAGTTGGCACCGTCGCCCTTGATGACAGATTATCGCAAACGCTTGCGCATGAGTGGTATCACACGGCTTCCGCCCGCAGCCCAGCCCTAAGCTTGCGGCCCGCCCAGGAGGTCTTCAACCTCGAAGAGGCCATTGCCGAGGCCGTCGGCATTGCCTTCGCTTTCCCCAATAGCGATTTGATCGATGTCCTGGCGGCTACCGAGCGAAGCCTCGAGCTGCAAGAGCCGTTTCTCGCTCACCCTGTTGCCGAAGGCTATGAGAAGGCGCCCTATATTCTGTTCGTCGGCGACAGGCTGGGTGCGAAGCACAACATCGCCCACATCCGATCACTCATGCACCAGCTATCGGATGACGGCCATCACGGTATGAGCTACCTCTATCACCCATCGTTGGGCTCCGAAGTGTTTGACCGTGCCTTCCCCGAATTCGTCGCACGGATCAACCAGCCCAGGGGCGACCGCTACTACGGCGCGGTTCCAAGCGAGACCTGGCATGCCGGCGCCTACGGCAGTTTTGAGAACTTCTCCATTGACCGGGTCATCCGCTCGAATGCCGCCAGTCCCTTGCTGATCGAAACGATCGAGGTCAGCGGTCTCCCCGACGAACCACGCGACCGACTCGCCGTGGCCCAGTTAGAGATTGAGCCTGCAGATGCGGATGCCGAGGGGCATATCAGCATAGTCTACGAGCATCAGGTGATTGCCGACGGTACCAAGCGCTGGCTCGTGCCGTTGGAGGAAACCAATGAGGGGCCGTTCACACGGGTGACCAATGCCGGGCCAGAGCCGGCTGCCACGCAGGTGCGAGAGGCGACTCTCGAAGGAACCCTGAGCGCCATGAACTTCGAGCTGCCAGCGTGCATGGAGCCGGGAGAGACCAGAATGATCCGGGCGTCCGGCGCCTCACTCGATGGTGTGAGCAATTTCGAGATCGACACCTCGGCAGGGTCGATGGATGGGCTAGCCTTCACCGCACCGGAAGCTCCCGGTGAGGTGGATGTCACCCTTTCCATCTCCTCGACCATGACTCGTGGCCCGACCATCGCCCCGGTGCAGCGCCCCGATGTCGAGATTCCTCTCGGCACCATAACTGTCGTTGAAGAAGACGGCTGCGCACAGCTCGTTTGCCTCGAGCCCGGTGACTCCTGGCAGTTTGCCGCCGATAATCCGGCACTGTTTGGCAGGCCCATCGAGGTGGATTGGCGCAGCGACCGCGGCACCATCGATGCCGATGGTACCTTTACCGCCCCCGGTCAGCCCGGCCCCGTCACTGTCACCGCCACCGCGGTCGAGAACGAAGCGCTGACTGCCCAGACGACGTTCCAGGTCGGCGCCTGCTGCCACTACGAGATCCGTGTCGACGGACTGCTCGAAGGACAGGAGGCGGTCACCTGGAGCAGCCTCGACACTCCAAGCACCTCCGCCTTCGGTGGCGACCCCATTCCACGGGGCATCACCCTACAGGGCGTGGACTGGGAGACCGGCACCTTTGAACGTGCCACGTTCGGTCACATGGAGGGAGTGCTCGCACTGGAGACCGCGAAGGGCGGCGGCAGTGAGTTGCCAAGCGCCTTCGACATCGTCCACGTTCGCGACGACGCGGTAATGTATGAGTACCTGCCGGGCAGGGCGGAGTTTCCTGAGCGGATCGGCTATCGCCTGCTGTGGGCGGGCGACGACAGCCCCTACCAGGGCCTCAACATCCCTGTCGCGAACTGGAACCCACAGCCAGTGCCGGCACAGATTGAGGTCAGCGGAGTGCCCATTGATCCCGAAACGCCCACGCTGGAGCTCGGTATGCGTATTCAGGGCCCCATGCTGGTTGGACGCGAAGTGGTGAACACCGTGGACGGCAGCGGCCAGTGGGCCATGGCGGAGGCCATCACCGCCGAGCCGATCCTGGGCTCGATCCGCATCCGAGTCGATGGGGTCTTCCGACCCGATTTCGACCAGCGAGTCCCGCACCCCGAGCGGGACGACGTCAGTCAGGGGATGATCATTGACTGGGATCTCGATGGCGACGTCGCCTGGTGCGGCGGGTCGCGCTGGGAACGACTCCAGCACTACCAGTCCCCCCGCCCATGATCAGATTGCCTTCCCCTCGGCGCCACGCCAAGCGTGGCGCCGGGGTACGAGCGATCAGCGCTCCACGAGTTCGACCCGCCGATTCTGCTCGCGGCCTTCCTCGGTGCGGTTGGTGGCCACCGGCGCCATCATGCCGGCACCGGCGGGCTGCAGACGGTCGGCATCCAGGCCATGGCGCTCCTCGAGCCAATCGGCTACCGACTGAGCCCGCTCCATGGAGAGGCTAAGGTTATAGTCGAAGTCGCCGACGTTATCGGTGTGGCCCACAATGACCAGCTCCAGCTCGCTGCTCGACTCCAACACTTCGGCGATGGTGGCCAGGGCATCGGCCGACTCGTCGATAATCTCGGCGCTGTCGAACTCAAAGAGGATATCCCGCACCGCGACTCTGCCTTCCGCAACAATGCCCTCCTCTATCTCGGCAGCACTCAGGTCTTCAGCGTCGTGCGCGGCCACTATCTCATCACGCTCCTGTGGCGGTTCTGCAGGCTCAGGGGCCACGACACCCAGAGCGGGGGCTTCCTCGGGCTTCTCCACGACATCGACGCGCAGCACGGGCTCGCCGCCATCACGCCGATTCTCGTGGATATAGGCATTCACGAAAACCGCTTCCTCAGTATGGCGGGCGGCCAGGAAGTGCCTGTCACTTTCACTGCTCGACCAGCCATAATCGTGCACGCTGGTCCCGCTGGGTCGGCTGCGGTCGAAGGTGTCGAAGCGATGAAAGCGACGACCGAGCTCGTCTCGGCCACTGCCGGCAAACTCGATCTCGAAGCCGGCATCCTCCAGCCCCTCGCGGTAGGCGCGCTTGACCTGTAGTGGGCTCACCTCCGGTCTGCGCAGCAGGTAGAGCAGCTGGGTATGCTCACCTTCCAGAGTGCGTGCATCGGGATACTCGCCATCTTCGCGAGGCCCAAAGGTCAGTTCGACGCTTTCAAATTCAGCGTACTCGTAGGAAAGCAGCTCGCTCCCCTCAATCCTCGGTACCAGACGATGATCCCCCCACTCGTCGGGCTCAGCATGAGCAAGGGCGGGAGCACCAGCCATCGCCAGAAGCGCCAGTCCTGATATCGTGCTGCGAGTCAACAACATAGTCCATCCTTGATGAGTTAAGCGTATGAGCGGGTTCAGCCTCTCCAGACTAGCAGTCCGAGGCACCCTGTCGATCCCTGCCGATGAAGGGGAAAAGGATTGACAGCCGGCCGTTCCTTTAATAGAACGTTCGTTAAATGGAACGCCAACAGGGCCCGTCATGGACAAGCGCTCACTCGCCACCCTCGGCCAGCACCTGCAGTCCCTCCGTGTGACCCAGGGCTGGTCGCTCTCTCAGCTGGCCGCCGCCGCCGGCATCGCCAAATCGAACCTCTCACGGCTCGAGCAGGGCAACGGCAACCCCACCCTGGACACCCTCTGGCGTCTGGCGGTCCAACTGGGCGTACCCTTCGGCACCCTGGTGGCACCGATCAGCGTGCCGCTGGGCGAAGAAGGGGTGGAGGTGCGGCTGCTCGACCAGGGCAAGGACAGCCCCCAGGTGGACGCCTACTGGATGCGCTGCGCGCCTCACACCGTTCGCCGCGCCGAGCCCCATACCCCCGGCGCCCGGGAATCGCTGACCCTGATCAGCGGCCGGCTAGAGGCCGGCCCGGAAGGCGACACCGCGCGGCTGGCGGCGGGCGAGACCCTGAACTTCCCTGCCGACCGCCCACACCTCTATCGCACCCATGACGCCTGGGCCACGCTGCTGCTGACCGTCATCTATACCGGGGAGGGAGACAGCCCATGAGCCTGCAGGCCACCAACGCCCTCTCGCGCCCCTGGCTTGCCGGCCTGCGCGAGGCCATCCCGCTGCTGGGCGGCTATGTGCCGGTGGCCATCTCCTTCGGGCTGATCGCCGTACAGGCCGGTTTTAGCACCTGGGAGGCGGTGCTCATCTCCACCCTGATCTATGCCGGCGCCTCGCAGTTCCTGTTCGTCGGCATGGTCGCCGCGGGGTCGCCGCTGTGGCTGGTGGTCATCATGACGCTGCTGATCAACGCCCGCCATGTGGTCTACGCCCCCAACATCGCGCCCTGGCTGACGACCAGCCGCGCCTGGCCCTGGCTGATGCACGGCCTTACCGATCAGGTCTTTGCCCTGGCCCACACCCGGCTGCCGCAGCTGCCGGCGTCGCAGCGCCTCGGCTGGTTCACCGGCGCCGCGCTACTGGCCTGGGCCAGCTGGATCGGCGGCACCGCACTGGGCGCGGTGGCCGGCGAGGAGCTGACCCGGCGCTGGCCGCTGCTCGGCGAGATCATGCCCTTCGCCCTGCCGGCCCTGTTCCTGGTGCTGCTGGCCCCCCGCTTCACCAGTCGACGCTGGTCGCTGGCGCTGGGCGTGAGCATCACCATCGCCCTGCTGCTGGCCGTCACCGGGCTGACCAACGCCGCCATCCCCCTGGCCGCCGCTTGCGGCGCGCTCTGCTTTTATCTGGTGAAGTGCAATGTGACATCGAGAGGAGGACGCCATGAGTAACGCCCTCTGGCTGGCGGTGCTGGTCTCGGCGGCGGGCACCCTGCTGATGCGGCTGCTGCCGCTGCTGTGGATGCGCCGCCGCCTGGCGCGGCTCGGCGGCGACGACGGCCTCGAGGCCACGCCCCAGTGGCTCGGCATCCTCGGCCCGCTGATGATCGCCGCGGTACTCGGCGTCTCGCTGGTGCCGACAACCACCGACGCCATCTCCTGGCTCGCCACCGCCCTCGGGGTGCTCGCCACCCTGCTCGTCTGGCACCGGCTTCGCTCGCTCGGCTGGCCGATAGCCGCCGGCGTGGCGGCCTACGGCGCGGTGGTCGTGCTGGCGAGCCTGGCGGAGCTGACGGTGCTAGGCTGACGCGACAGCCAAGGAGTCACAACACCGACATGGAGGCCAGGATGACCGAGACGTTTCCCCCCCGCCCCTTCGGCCGGCACCGGCGCCACCCCGTGGCCGCCGGCGCGGCACTGCTGCTGGCCCTGCTGCTGACGACCGCGCCGGCGGCGGCCGACTGTCCCGAGGCGTCCACCGCCGACCTGGCCGCCATCAAGGGCACCGGCAACGCCTCGCCCCTGCCCGAGGGCCGGGCGGTGGTCACCGAAGGCGTGGTGACCGGCGCCTTCCTCGGCCGCGACAACCTGAACGGCTTCTACCTCCAGCAGGCCACCGAGCAGGGCCCGGTGGGCCTGTTCGTCTATATGCCAGGCGCCACCGAGCGCGACGCCGAGCACCTCCGCCCGGGCAAGCACGTTCAGCTCCACGCCCGTACCGGCGAGCACCGCGGCCGCCCCCAGCTGCAGCGAGTCGAGCGAATCGCGGTCTGTGACCGCGACCGGCTGCCCGAGCCGCAGGCCCTGAGCTGGCCTCTGGACGCGGCGACCCTGGAAGCCCACGAGGAGCTGCTGGTCACCTTTCCCCGGGCCCTGACCGTCACCGGTAACCATGAGCTCGCCCGCTACGGCAGCCTCTCGCTTGCCACCGAGCGCCTCTTCCGGCCCACCAACGCCCCCGGCGAGGACCAGGAGCGCGCCGTCCTGATGCTGGACGACGGCAGCTACCGCGCCTTTCCTAGCCCCATTCCCTACCTGAACGACGAAGGCACTCGCCGCGTGGGAAGCCGGGTCGCGGGGCTTACCGGCGTGCTCACCCACGCCTTCGACGCCTACCGCCTTCACCCGACCCGTGAGCCGCGCTTCGAGGAGGCCAACCCGAGACCGGGGCCCCTCGAGGCGCCGGGACAGCAACGGCGGGTGGCCACCTTCAACGTCGAGAACTACTTCACCACTTTGGGCCGACGCGGGGCCGCCAATGCCGAGGAACTGGAGCGCCAGCGGGCCAAGCTGGCCGCGGCGGTGGCCGGCCTGAATGCCGATATCCTCGCCCTGGTGGAGGTGGAGAACGACCCGGCGGCCCTCGCCGACCTGGTCGAGCAGCTCGGCGAGCGCACCGGGGTGCGCTATCGCGCCGTCGGCGGCAGCGCCGACCGGGGCTCCGATGCCATCAAGCTGGCGATCATCTACCGGCCGGACCGGGTGGAGGCCGTGAGCGAGCTCTATGCCGACAACCAGCGCACCCACCACCGCCCGCCCCTGGCGGCCTTCTTCCGCGACCGAGAAGGCGGGGCGTCCTTCGGCGTGGTGACCGCCCACTTCAAGTCCAAGACCGGCTGCCCACCCCGGGGCGATATCGACCAGGGCCAAGGCTGCTGGAACGAACGCCGGCTGGCCCAGGCCCGGGCCGTGGCCGCCTTCCTCGAGCGCCTCGCCGCCGCCGAGGGGCATCAACGTCTGCTGCTGATCGGCGACCTCAACGCCTACGGCGCCGAGGACCCGATCCGCGCCCTCACGGAGGCGGGCCTGGTCGACCTGCTGGCCCGGGAGCTGCCGCCGGAGCGCCGTTACTCCTATGTCTTCCGGGGGGAGTCGGGCTACCTGGATCATGCCCTGGCCAGCCCCGACCTGGCCGCGGCCGTGGCGGCGGTTCGTCCCTGGCCCATCAATGCCGACGAGCCCGACTTCCTCGGCTACGACGGGCCGGAGAGTGCGGCGCCCCACTTCCGCCCCGATCCCTTCCGTTCCTCGGATCATGACCCGATCGTGGTGGACCTCGCCCCGGAGGCGATGAGGTAACCCGGGGCGCCGGACGAGTGCGATAAAGGAAGAGGGACAGGAGCGGGCGTGGAAAGAACGTGCGCAAGATGCCGAGAAAAGGGGTGCAATGGCGGCTATTTACGGTTAGATAAGGAGAGAACAAGGACAATTCCGCCCCAGCGAGGACGCCCATGGAGTCACTGTCGGACGCCACCGCACTCCCCGAAAACCAGCGCCCCTGGGTGCGCCACTACGGCGCCATCCCGGCCGAGCTGCCGCCCCCGGAACACCCCAACCTGGCCGCCCTGATCAGCGCCAACGCCGAGCGCTTCGCCACACAAAGGGCCTTCACCAGTTGCATGCCCAACGGCATGAATGGCGCCCTGAGCTACTCCCAGGTCGACGAGGCCTCCGACGCCTTCGCCGCCTACCTGCGCGAGGGGCTCCAGCTCGCCCCGGGCAGCCGGGTCGCGGTACAGCTCCCCAACTGCCTGAGCTACCCGATCGTGGTCTTCGGCATCCTCAAGGCGGGCTGCGTGCTGGTGAACACCAACCCGCTCTACACCGCCTCGGAGATGACCCACCAGTTCCGCGACAGCGGCGCCGAGGCGCTGGTGATCGTCGATCTGTTCGTCGACAAGCTGCCCGAGGTGCTGCCCCACACCGCCATCCGCCAGGTGGTAACAACGAGCCTTGCCCAGGGCTTCCCCCCCGTGGTGCGCCAGGTCGTAAAAGCGGTGCTCAAGTACTGGAACCGGGTGATCCCGCCCTGCCCCGTCGAGGCCACCGCCCTCGGCGAGGCGCTGGCCGAGGGGCGTCGCCTGGGCCAGGGCGTCACGGTGAAGGATTACTGGCGCGACCTGGGGCCGGAGAGCCTCGCCGCCCTGCAGTACACCGGCGGCACCACCGGGGTCGCCAAGGGCGCCATGCTCAGCCACGGCAACCTGCTCGCCAACGTGGCCCAGATCGAGGCCATGGCCGGCTCGCACATCAGCGACGGCGAGGAGTGCGTGCTCACCGCCCTGCCGCTCTATCATATCTTCGCCTTCTCGGTGAACCTGCTCGCCTTCTTCAAGCACGGCGCCCACAACGTCCTGGTGCCCAACCCGCGGCCGATCCAGAACCTGCAGCGGGCCATCGAGAACTACCCCATCAGTTGGATCAGCGGGGTCAACACCCTCTTCAATGCCCTGCTCAACGAGGAGTGGTTCACCCTCTACCCGCCGCGCCGGCTGCGCGCCGCGGCGGCCGGCGGCACGGCCCTGCATGCCGCCGTGGCCGAACGCTGGGAGAAAGTCACCGGCACACCGCTGGTGGAGGGCTACGGCCTCACCGAGAGCTCGCCGGTGATCAGCTTCAACCCCCTGGTGGGGACCCGCAAGCCGGGCAGCATCGGCATCCCGGTGCCGGGCACCGAGGTCCGCCTGGTCGATGAGGGCGGCGCGCCGGTGGCCCAGGGCGAGCCGGGGGAGCTTACCGCCCGCGGGCCCCAGGTGATGCAGGGCTACTGGCAGCAGCCCGAGGCCAGCGCCGAGACCCTGCGCGACGGCTGGCTGCATACCGGCGACGTGGCCGCCATGGACGAGGACGGCTACCTGCGCATCGTCGACCGCAAGAAGGACCTGATTCTGGTCAGCGGCTTCAACGTCTATCCCAACGAGGTGGAAGACTGCATCGCCCTGCTGGACGCCGTGCAAGAGGTGGGAGTGATCGGCGTGCCCGACGCCGATAGCGGCGAGGCGGTGCGAGCCTATATCGTCACCCGCGGCGAGCTCGACCCCGAGACGGTGAAGGCCCACTGCCGGAAGCACCTGGCCCGCTACAAGGTGCCCAGGCAGGTCGAATTCGTCGACGACCTGCCCAAGAGCCCCATCGGCAAGGTGCTGCGCAAGGACCTGCGCGCCGACTACCTCAAGGATCATCCACAAGCCGCCGACGGGAGCCCCGCATGCTGAGCCCACTCGAGGAAACGCTGCTGGCCATCATGATGGCCGTGATCATGCTGGGCATGGGGTCGTCGCTGACCTTCAAGGACTTCCGCATCGCCATGCGCCATCCCCAGGCGATCGGTATCGGCTTCGCCTCCCAGTACCTGTTCATGCCGCTGCTCGCCTTCCTGATCGGCCGCGCCCTGCAACTGCCCCCCATCCAGGCGGTCAGCCTGATCCTGATGGGCTGCGTGCCCGGCGGCACCACCTCCAATATCTTCGCCTACTTCTCGAGGAGCCTGCTCGGCCTCTCCATCCTGATGACGGTCTGCTCGACCCTGCTGGCGGTGGTCATGGTGCCGCTGGTGCTGGCCCTCTACACCACCGGCATCGACGCCGCCTTCCGGATCCCCTCGGGCAATATCGTCGCGGTGCTGGGGGTGCTGCTGGTGCCGACCCTGTTCGGCATGTGGCTGCGCCGGCGCAACGCCAACCTCGGCGCCTGCACCGAGCTGCTGGGCGGCATCCTCGGCGTGGTGGTGATCGTCTTCTTGATCGCCACCTGGGTGCCGCGCAACTGGCAGCTGTTGATGACCACCGGCGCCGAGGTCTACCTGGCCGCCATCGGCCTCGGCCTGTGCGGCTTCCTGATCGGCTACTGGTTCAGCCGCGCCGCCCGCCTCAACCCGCTCAAGGCCCGCACCGTGTCGCTGGAGACCGGCATCCAGAACGGGCCGCTCGCGGTGCTGATCATCACCCTCTCCTTCACCGGCGAGACCCAGCAGCAGATGCTGCTGATCCCGGTGATGTACTCGCTGTTCATCGTTATCAACTCCACCTTCGTGACCTTCTACTACCGGGCACGCAGCCTGCGCGAGGAACTGGCCCGCGACCAGGCGAAGGTGGAAGCCGCGGCACCGGCCAGGGCCTGAGGCGAAGCATCAAGCAGGCCCGAGCCGGGAACCCCGGTGCAGGGCCTGCCGAGGCTCGGAGGCCGCCAGCGGGCGGCCCGCTGGCCACTTGGCAACTCGCCAGACACCAGCATTTCCCCAGGACAGCAACATGCGCCAAGAGGGCGTATTTCCCATTGCCGCTGGTCCATCAGCACGATGCCTACAGTTTTCCCCTGACCCGCCGATAGCGCATTGACCAATCGGTCAACACAAGCGCATCCGTCCTGAGGGTGCGCCAGCCAGGGGAATAACAATGAAGCACCTGACGATTGCCAAGAAACTGCTGATCGGCATCGGCCTGAGCATGATCCTGATCGTCGGCGGGGTGACGGCCATTCAGTATCACCTGTTCAGCGACCTGATCACCGAGCGGGTCACCGGCGCCGAACTGCCGGCCACCCTCGAAAGCATTCGCAATGACATCGACGCCACCCTGACCGGGCCGATCACCACGACCCAGGGCCTGGCGCATAACGGCTATCTGCAGGAGTGGCTGGCCGAGGGTGAGTCGCGGGAGGAAAGCAAGCGTGCCATCAGCTACTTCGAGCGACTCCAACAGCGCACCGGGGCCAACACCGTCTTCTATGTGTCGGCGCTCAGCGGCAACTACTACACGGCCGAGGGCATCGCCCGCACCCTGAACCGGGAACAGGACGCCTGGTTCTATCGCCTGGTCGAGGGGGCCGACGCCCCCGAGTACACCCTGGATATCGATTCCGAAGGCGGCGAGCTGAAGGTCTTTATCAACCACGTGATCGAACTGGACGGCGAGCGGGTGGGGATCGCCGGGGTCGGCTATGCCCTGGACGCCATGGCCGAGACGATCGGCGACTACCGGCTCGGCGAATCCGGCATGGTGTTCCTGGCGAACCGGGACGGCCGGATCAGCGTGCACCCCGACGGCGCCGCCCTGGCCGGTCGGCCGGTGGCGGAACTGCCCGGCTGGGAGACCCGGGCCGCCGAGCTGCTGGCGGGGACGGGCTATCGGGACGCCACCCTCACCGACGCGCAGGGCGCCGAGCAACTGGTCGCGGCCATCGACGTGCCCGGCACCGACTGGGTCGTCTTCGCCCAGATACCGCGCGGCGAACTGTTCGCCGACCTCAACCGGGCGGTGCTGCTGGTCATCCTGATCGTGGCCCTGGTCATGCTGGCGAGCCTGGCGAGCCTCGCCCTGCTGCTGCGCACCCTGTTCCGCCCCATTCGACTCACCGCGGAGGCCATGGGCGAGATCGCCGCCGGCGATGGCGACCTGACCCTGCGCCTCCCCGTGCAGGGCCGGGACGAAGCGAGCGAACTCGCCATCCAGTTCAACGCTTTCGCCGACAAGATGCATGACGTGCTGGCCCGGGTCAGGAGCAGCAGCGACGCCGTGCGCCACGCCGCCCAGGAGATCGCCAGTGGCGGCCGGGACATGGCGCGACGCACCGACCAGGCGGCCTCCAGCCTGCAGCAGACCTCGGCCTCGATGGAACAGATCACCGGCACGGTGGAAAACACCTCGGCCTCGTCCGGCGAAGCCAACCGGCTCTCGCAATCCGCCGCCGAGCTGGCCCAGGGCACCGGCGACACCGTCTCCCGGGTAGTGACCACCATGGGCGAGATCCAGCACGCCGCCGAGCGGATCGGCGATATCATCAAGGTCATGGACGACATCGCCTTCCAGACCAACCTGCTGGCGCTCAACGCCTCGGTGGAAGCGGCCCGCGCCGGCGAGAGCGGCAAGGGCTTCGCCGTGGTGGCGAACGAGGTTCGCCAGCTCGCCACCCGCAGCGCCCAGGCCTCACGGGACATCCGCAGCCTGATCGACGCCTCCGGCGAGAAGGTCCGGGGCGGCACCCGACTGGTGCGCGACGCCGGCAGCGCCATGCACGACCTGGTCGAGGTGGTGAACCGCGTGGCGGGCATGCTGGGGGAGATCAGCCACGCCACCACCGAGCAGAGCGATGGCATCGGCCAGGTCAATATCGCCGTGGCCGAACTCGACCGCATGACCCAGCAGAACGCCTCGCTGGCGGAGGAGTCCACCGCCGCCGCCGAGCAACTGCGCGAACAGGCCGACCGCCTCGCGGAGCTGGTCGGCAGCTTCACGCTCAAGGACGAACCACGGGAAAGCCAGCGGATTCCGGCGCTGGCGTAGTCCTACGAAACCGACGAAGGATCGAAGGCGGCGACATGGAGGTCTGATCTTACCCAGCATTGGACCCTGGATTCATAGAATAACCGCAGCGCTTTGGACCACGCGGTAGAAGCAAGGGGGCCAGCGCCGGTACCCTCCCTGCTTTACCGACCAAAGTGAAGCCGAGCTTTGGTGGCAGATTGCCCACCGTCCCACCACCTTTCTTCTACCTTATCGACATGCTATATTTATTCAAGGATTAATGATATTTAAACAAAGTTAATACCCAAGCTACGACATCGCCAGATCAATCGAACCCTATCAACACATACATAAAACCACAACAAAACAAGACACTTTGAAAATAAAAGGGAGCTAACCCTGTGCTAAATCAATCTTTTACTCCACACAATTTGCGAAAGATTTATGACAAGGAAAACCAAAAAGGAGATTATATAGAAAAAGGCTTCCCCTCTGAAATAGAAGAGCTGTCTTTAGCCATAAAAAGATGGCGAAATGTAAAAAAAAGACTGAAGAAGAGAAAAGAAAAGTACTCAGAAGAGGTATATCAATCTCGGCTTCAGAAAGCCCGGGACTCCATTAGGTCGTACGACCAAGCCCGTGACAACTCAATAAACTCACATCTAGAAGAAATATCTAAAAACATCAACAACAAGAAATTTAAACTCCAGATTGAGAAACATACATCCTCGCACCACGACAAGACAACTTATCGTGTAAAAAATAATCTAGAATCATTTTTCTCCGAAAAACAAGTCCAACAAAACATAAAATCCACATATGGTGTAAAACAGGCTTGCCGAGACATTATAATATCGCAACTAAAGTCTTCTCTTAACGACAACTTCCCAAAGCAAATTGTCAGAACCGATATTTCCAGCTTCTACGAGAGCATAGATAGAGAAAAACTAAAAGACAAAATAAACAACAACCCAAAACTATCTTTAGCTTCTAGGAAAATGATTGGGCAGGTAATGACAGGATATAAGGACATCACTCATAGCACAAAAGGCATCCCAAGGGGGGTTGGCATCAGCGCTTATCTAGCTGAGCTTTACATGCGTGATGCTGACGAAAAGATAAAATCGTTACCCGGTGTAATCTATTACGCTAGATATGTTGATGACATAGTCGTTATTTTTTCACCCTCAAGCACAATTGACGCTGAAGAAAGAAAAAGAAAAATAGCTGATATCATGTCAGACATAGGACTTTCCTTAAACGAGGCAAGCCGAGAGAAAACAAAGACAATAAACTTCAAAAAAGGCACCGGCTTTACCTTTGATTACTTGGGATACAAACTTCAACACCGCGAAAAAAAGCTAACAATTGGCGCCAGTGAAAATAAGACCAAAAAGTATAAGACTCGCATAGACAATGCATTTAGCAAATACCGAAAGAGCTATGGGTCCAGCGCCGACAGAAGGATCTTGATAGATCGCATTAGGCTTCTCACAGGAAATACAAAGCTTACCAATAACAAAGGAGGTGCATTCATTGGAATCTACAGCTCCAACAAGTGGATTGACGATCTTTCTTTTTTGGATCAGCTTGACCACCACCTAAGAAACCATGCTGGCCAGTTGACATGCCCCACCTTACAGAGAAAGCTTTCAAAGCTCTCTTTTAGAGATGGGTTTACAAAAAAGAGCTTTAGAAAATTCAATGCTCGCGACCTGGCAAAAATCACACAAGCATGGAAGCATTAAAATGAAAAAAAAGGTAAAACTGACGCATACAAAAGAGAGAGCCGTCATATCTGACGTGCTGCCATATGAGATACCACTAACTTTTTCCAATAGGCACTTTTATGATTTCCTTGTCGAAAACTCTGTTGAGTATAACAATGGAACCTTTGAGTGGATTCCTAGATGCAGTGGTTATCACTTAGCCATACAGATACTTCTCGGTGTTTACAACCCGAAATCCACCACTTATAAGAGCGGGGAATCACACAGCTTTAAACCTGATAAAAAAACAATGACTACAATCCCATTCACTTATGGAATTACACATAAGGAGGGCGAACTCAGAACTCTTTCATTCTCACACCCTCGGAACCAAATCAAGCTAGTGAATTTTTACGAAAATTACAAACACCTAATGATATACCATTGCAAAAAAAGCAAATTCACTCTTCGCGCACCGTCCAGTATTGCAAAATGCATATTTCTGGATAAAAACTCAAAGCTTCCCAGACAAAATGATGAAGATGAACCAGTCGGAAAGGTGGAGGAAGAAAATAAAGACTACAGAAGCCTTAAGTCCTTTTTTGTCTACAAAAAACACAGCAACATCTTCAAGTTCTTTGAGTCAAACAGGTACCATCAGTGCGAGAAAAAATACAACAACATGGCTCGCCTCGACATATCAAAATGCTTCGACAGTATTTACACTCATTCTATTGCTTGGTCTATATTTGGGAAGAATACTGTTAAAGATGTAATGGCAGGGGCAATTGAAGGAGGAGGACTAAAAGGGTGTTTTCCTGATGCCTTCGATGAACTTCTGCAAACTGAGAACTATGGAGAAACAAATGGAATCCTTATAGGACCAGAAGTCTCAAGGGTATTTGCTGAGATTATATTACAAAATATAGACAACGATGTCTACGAGGAACTTAAATCTCAAGAAATTCACCATGAGTCTCATTATGAGATTTTTCGTTATGTTGATGACTACTTTGTCTTCTACAACGACAAAGAAGTATACAAAAAAATCATCACTCAACTGCAAGCTAGTTTAAAGCAGTACAAACTCAACCTTAATACCGAGAAAGAAAAGATATATCAAAAGCCTATCATCACTGAAATAACGATAGCAAAAAAACAAATATCAAAGCTTCTCAGCGAAAAACTAAAATATAAAATCGAAGAATCAGAGATCTTTCGCAATGGTGAGAATTTAAAAGTCAAGCATGGAAAAATTTTTATTAAATCGTCACCATTGATAACAGGCTTCAAGACCATAATAAAGTCCAGCGGAGTTGAATATAAAGACATCCTCAACTACTCGCTCGCAATTGTTGAAAACAAATCAAAAAAAATTATCGAAGATTACTACGAAATTGAAAAAACGGAAAACTCAAAAAGTTCTTTGGCTTATGCTATCAGCTCAATAATTGAATTCACTTTTTTTATTTACTCAGTATCCCCAAGAGTTAACACAAGCGTAAAACTCATCAGAATACTATATATATTCATCTCTTTCTTGAGGACAAAGCACGCCACCCAAGATGACATGAATGGAATTTTTAAGCAGATCTTTGAAAACATTTACTTCATCACTGGAAAAAATAGGTCCAATCGACATACTCAGGTAGAGACTCTATATTTATTGACAGCCCTCTCCGAGCTAGGAAAAGACTACAGGGTGGAAGAAGAGATTTTAGCTTCCTATTTCGGAGCAAAAAAGCAAGAATCCACTAACAGCTACACACTCGACAATGAACTAAACCTGTTCTCTATTACTGTTGCTTTATTTTACATGAAAGACAAGAAAAGGTACACAAAACTCAAATCATGTATTGAGAGCCATATTTTTGAAAAAATGACAAACAGCAAAAGCTCTTTGACGAAGGACACAGAGAAGACAATGCTCCTTTTTGAAAGCTTGTCTTGCCCGTACTTAAGCACAACTCTAAAAAGAAAGATTTTAAAGCTCTATGGGATAAAATCTGTTTCTGAACAAGACTCACTGATAAACCTCAGGAAAGAGTGGTTTACGAAATGGACTGATTTCGATTTTGGCAAGGAGCTTGACGCAAAAAGGAGTCTTGAAGTATATTAGAAAAGTCCATGCATCATCCAACCGTCAATGGCTGTAGGCAGCTCACACACTCGCGTGGATGTTGCTGCTGTCCCATGCACGGAAGCGGCGACTAGGGTGGTCCGGATGAGCCACCCGCCTATCCTTCTCCAAAAGCTGGATGGAATATCCGAAGAAATCGGGGGCAGCCACTTTTTGCCGTTTAGATGAGCAAATCACGTCCTTGGCTACTCATCTCGCCAGCTCCTCCTCGCCAAAAGCATCAGCAGCGAAAGTTCTCCCCATCTCCTAATCTTCCCAACAGAGGCATGCTGAGTTTTCCTGGCCGCTCAAGGCGTTGAGCATAGCGTTGGAGGCCTTCTTCAGGAAAAGGCAGTGCATCACCTTGTTTTCCCTGTGATTGCGCACCAGAGCCATCCCGCTCCGTCAAGCTCGATACGATCGACAATGCCATTGGTGGAGTGCAACTGTCGTCGTCGCTCACTTCGGCTCTGTAGAGGTCGTTGAACCGGTCGATGATCTCGGCCAGCCGCGGCAGCGTCACAGGGCTCCAGCGGCAGGTAGGCCAGGTCGATATCGACCGATAGACGGGGTAATGGCTGCACGAAGAGGTTGATGGCCGTACCGCCCTTCAGGGCGAAGCACGGCTCATCATTGAGAAACGGCAGCAGCGAGACCAGCAGCCTGACCTGTTCGTGGTAGCGAGCTTCAATCGGCATGCAGGAACGCCTCCGGCACCGTAACGTGATATTCCCTGTCAAGCTTGCCGCCCTGGCAGAGCTGCCGCTTGCCTCTGCCGAGGTCCAGTCGGTCTGGTGCCAGCCGACCGTACCAGGCATGCCCAGCGTGGCGAGCCAGCACCAGGAAGGCCCGCTTGGTTCTCACCGAACGGCACCCCTCTAGCAATGCCTGCAGCCGGCGCGGGCGCAGCGTGTTAAGCCCGCCGAAGGTGTCCACCAGCTCACTGCTGAACAGCAGCGCATTCGGCGTCACGGCGATCCACTCCAAGACCGCTCGCTCGGGGGTCGATACCTGCAAACTGAAGGCCCTGCCATCCGGCGCGTAGTCCGTGAAGCTGCCGGGAAGCTGCACCGGCAGGCCCTTTTCAGAGTGGAGCACCATCCGCCCTGCCCACTCGGCATCACTCAACCAACGGGGCAGCCGAACGGCTTCCTTGCCATACAGGTTCGTCGTGCTCTCCCCCATGTGCAGGTAGTGGAAAAAGCCATGCAGTGCGAGGGCCGTCTGGCCACCCGGCCAAAGCGGTGGTAAGCCCGTGTCGTCGCTCGTCTGCAGGGCGAAAACAGCGCTCTCCCAGGTAAGAGGCTCCCCCGCTTGGCAGTAGGCGCCGTACCCCACGCGCTGCAGCCAGCCACTGCTGGCCAGCTTACGCGCCTGATCCGAGGTGACGCCGTGTGACGCCAGCCAGGCGGTCGTCACCACGGCGCCATACGGGATCTTGTGCAGCAGCTGGTTTATTTTCACATCAAAAAGCGGCCTTAATTTCCGTCTTCAAAGTGAAGAATAAACCACGTTGGTTTATCTTCAAGCACAAAATCGCCATTCAATGCCGTTTTTAGCATAGAATTTAAACCAAAGGCTGAGTCTCCGTCCCTGCTTGTGTCCAAATTTAGCGGGAGGAAGCTTGAGGGACGAAGCCAGGCAGAGAAGGCCGCTGCAGGGGACAAAGCGGCCACACATCACGTCAATCCTGATAGTGCGTGTACTTTTTCGCACTCCCCTTCACTTGGTCGGCGGGATATTTCTCCGCATTCTTCTCCATCTTCGCCCGGCATGCCGCTTCGATATCCACGTCCAGCTTGCCCGCCAGCCGGATCAGATAGAGCTGAACATCGGCAATTTCGTCACGCACGGCGGCCAGTTGCTGCTCATCCAGCTCCCTTGACTGCGCCTCGGTCAGCCACTGGAAGCACTCCTGCAGCTCGGCAGCCTCCACCGTCAACGCCATGGCCAGGTTCTTCGGCGAGTGGTACTGGTCCCAGTCGCGCTCTGTAGCGAACTGATCCATAGCGTCACGGAGCTGCTTGAACGGGTCTGACATCTAGGGGTCACCTGGTTCTACGGTATCGGATAGCAGTGAGCATGCCTGCTCTGTTGCCCACTATCCAGCCAGCATCGGCATGGGCGACCATCCAGCCGCCCACTCGTTCACAGCACGGAGAGGAATTCGCCGATGACCTTCAGGTCCTCAAGCTCGTCCTCTAGCACGATGTCCTTGTAGCCGAAGGCGTTGGTCTGGGGCTTCAGCACGATGCGCTGGTTCACGAACTCGCCGTACTCCTCGACCTTCTCGCTCTGATACAGCTTTACCGTGAAGCTGCCGCCGTGATCCGGATCCTCGATGGCTCGATGCTGTACCACGACGACCTTGCCTTGCCGTGTGCCACCAGGGTTGGCACGGAACAGGCACCAAGCGCCATTGGGGATGCGCCGATTCATCGACTCCCCCACTACCCGGCTGACGAAAAGGTCGGGGCTTGCGCGCATGAAATCCGGTAGCTCGACCCAGTGCTCGGCTTCGGCGATCTGCATCTCGCTGAACTCGCCGGCGGCGATGCTCAAGTCATAGACGGGCACATGGCGCTCGAATGGCGCTGCCTGGTCACGCGTCACGATGGGAAGGTGCAGGCCATCCAACACTTCGGCGTCCTCAGACGCGTCCAGTTGCCCGGGCGCCGCCTGAGAGCGAACATAGGCCGCAAAGTACTCGCGGGTCTCGGGGTCCGTGGCATAGACGTAACAGCCCTTCTGGCCCCGCGTCATCAGCGTACGATAGGTGTTCTTGATGATCTGGTCCGCCAGGCCACGGGCATGCTCAGGCTGCTCCTTGAGCATCTTCTTGTAGCCATGCACCGAGCGGTCCTGCCCTGCCCGCTTGGCCGCGTCTGTCACCGCACGGCCGTCACGAATCACGAAGTCGTCCCCGATGATGACGCCGACGTAGTCGAACTCGAGCCCCTGGCAAGTGTGGATGCAGCCGACCTGCTCTGCTGATCCATCGGCAATCGCCCACAGCATGCCGTCGTCATCGAGGTTCCACTGGGCCGCGAAGCCATGTTCGGGAAACACGATGTCCATGGCCTGCTTGTCCTTCTTGCTGGCCCAGGGCCAGCAGTAGCCCGCCACCATGCGTGCCTTGTTGGCCTTGCGGTTCTTATCGAGAATCGCCCGGCGCATGGCACTCGGGTCATCGAACACCTGGAAGTCGTAGTCGATGTCCTCCAGGTCGGTGTTGGCCGTGGTGCGAATCTGAAGGGCGTGATCGAGCCATGCCAAGTAGCCGTCCGAGCCGTTGCAGCGAAACTGCGATGCTAGCTCAAGCTCTTGCACCTCGGCGCCGCACTCGGCCGCACGTCGCCGGATCTCCTCGACCGTACCCACGTCCTTCAGCGTCACGCGCTGCGCTTCATCGATAAAGAAGATCGAGAAGCGTGACGCGGCGATCACCTCCTTGATCTGGCTCTCCCCCAGGTTCTGGTACATGCCGGACTTTTCGTTCAGGCGGTGCGCCTCGTCCACGATCAGGGCATGGAAGGTGTCTGGCTCGGCGTTGACGTAGCTACCCGAACCCTTGAAGAGGTTATCGATGTGCGTCTTCTTGCGCGTGCCGGTCAGCTTCTTCTTGAAGACCTCACGAGGGGCCGAGTTGCGCGAGACGTACTGCGTCATCATCTCGCGCTTCGTCAGCTCCACCAGCAGGTTGATGGCCACCACCGACTTGCCGGTGCCCGGTCCGCCCTTGACGATCAGGCACTGTTTGTTGCCGCTACCTGCACGATGCGCAAGATCGATGGCGGTTTCATAGACCAGCTTCTGGTCGTCGATCATCAGGAACTCGGCGTTGCCCTGCATCATCGAGGCCAAGGCATCCGCCAGGTTCTTGCTCGGCTTGATCACACCATGCTCGATGCGATACATGATGTCGTTGCTGTCGCCGTACTTGATGTGCTGGCTCAGAAACGCCGAGAGCTTCAAGGCATCCTGCGAGATAAAGACCGGCGCACGGCGCGTGTGGTGCTCGTAGAAGGGATCATTGATGGCGTCCCCTTGCTTCATGTTGTGCAGGTAGGCGCAGGGCACCAGGCGGATCGACTCGGAGCGAACCGTCTCGTTGTAATCCTCGATCAGCGCGCCATAGGACCATGCCTGATACGACGGATGGTTGGTCTCGCGTACGCCGCCGCCCAGCTGGGTACGCACGATGGCATCCTTCTGCGTCACCTCGACGGACTGCCACTGTTTCAGTTCCACGATGACCGCGGCATCGTCCCGCTGGTGGTTCTTGCCGGTCAGGATGAAGTCCACGCGGCGATTGGTCAGCGGAATGTTGTATTCGATGGCTACGCCTGCCGATGCGGGAATGCCCTCATCGAGCAGCACGCTCATCATGAAGCGAAGGGAGTTCTCCCAGGACGTCACCTCACTGCGCGGCGAGTTGCGGTTCAGCCTGCGTGCCACCTCGTTCTCAATGGCGTCGGTGATGACGTTGGCTCGTACATCGTCGATGAATTGCTGCTTGGTGGCGTTGTAAACCAGCATCGTCTCAAGGATTCCTTTCAAGACCGGAATTCAGCCATCTTGGCTCATGGAATAACCGCAGCACTTTGGCCAACGGGATAGAAGCAGCCAGGCAGGCCGATACCATCCTACTGTGGCTGAGCCACGATGAGGAGAGTCCTACACAGAAGGCATGGCTACCCTATCTCGGCATGACCCACGCTCGCCACAGCGGTTGATCAGCCACAGTCCCAAATGGACACAACGTAGACAGGTACCGCGAAGAACAGCGAGAAGAAGGGGAAAGCTAAGCGTAAGTGCCTGATTCTTGGTGGGCCCAGCTGGACTCGAACCAGCGACCAAGGGATTATGAGTCCCCTGCTCTAACCAACTGAGCTATAGGCCCTTTCAGCGTAGGAGGCGCGAGCGCGCCGAAGTATGATAGCGAATGGCGATGAAGGAGGCCATAGCCGGCCGCACTCCCCCGCCTATTCCGCCGCCGCGGCACCTTCTCCCGCTAGCGCGGTCTTCATTGAGCCCGCCCCTTCTGGAGATCCGCCGGTGCCCCTTCGCTCTCTTTCCCGCTCGTTAACCCGCTTTCCCACCCCGGGCGCTGCCCTGTTGGCGCTGCTGGCTGCCCTGCCGGCCACCGCCTGGGAGCTGGACCCGGCCCATTCGCGGGTGGCCGCCACCGTGGTGCAGCTCGCTCCGGAGGGGCCGATTCCCCGCCAGCATGAGGTGCGCCGGCTCTCCGGTGCGGCCGAGGCGGATGGCACCCTGAGCCTGCTGCTGCGGCTGGCCCAGAGCGACGTGATCGAGCGGATGGGCCCGCTGCCGCCCTGGCTCTCGGGCTTCACCGAGCGACCCATGGCGACCCTCACCACCCGCTTCCCGCCGGAGCGGCTGGAGGCCCTTGCCGTGGGTGATTCCCTGGTGGAGGTCCTCGAGCTCTCGGTGCAGTCCGGCAATGCCACCCGCCACGAGCCCTTGGCGGTGCGCTTTACCCGGGAGGCGCCAGAGCGGGTGCGGGTCACCAACGCGGAACGGGTGGCGCTGGACGGCCGCGAGCTGATGGCCGACCCCACCCTGCGCTCGGTGATGCTGCTGCTCGGCTACGAGCAGATCGGCGACGAGGTGCCGGTGAGCCTGGATGCGGTACTAGTGAGGCGGTAGTCGCCGCGGCGAACCGATACCGTGCCTGGCATGGCGCACACCGGCATTTTTGATAATGATTATTGCTTGTATAATGAGGCTTTCCGCAAATCCGGTGGTCTCGCCATGCCCTCCTCCCTGGCCAAGCTCTACATCGGCCCCCTGCAGCACCTTGCCCCGCCGGCGATCACTCCCCTGGCGGCCCCCCTCGGCATGCCGGACCGAAAACTGCCGGACGGGCGCCGCAATCCGCTCTTCCAGCCGGTGCGCTACCTGGCCGACGTCGCCGGGGGCGAGCCCGAACGGCGCCGACGCCTGTGCTGCATCCGCTACCTGATTCCCGAGCTCGGCTACTGCGGCAACTGCCCGCTGAGCTGTCGCCGGTCCACGCCGTAGGCGAGGTGACAGGCCATGTTTCCGACCCGCCGCCACACCGTCGCCGACTTCCTCGGCTACGGCCGCCGCTACCAGATCGACTACCGCTTCCCGGCGGCGCCGAGTCAGCCGGCGCGCGCCGCCCGGCTGCCCATCGCCCAGGGCCGGGTGGAAGAGGTCGCGCTGACGGCGGGGGCCGAGCTGGTGCTCTCCGACCTGGAGGTGGTCCAGCCCTATGCCTCCCGCTCCCGGGGCCAGGCGGCGCTGCTGATCGTGGCGGTGATGGAGGGGCGAGTGCGCCTGGGGCTGGCGGGCAGGGAGCGCTGGCTCACCGCCGGCGAGGCCTACACCCTGCGCCTCGACGACCGCCAGGTGCTCGGTGCCCACCAGCCCGCCGGCCAGCGCCTGCGCACCCTCAGCCTGGCCCTGAGCGATGAGGCCCAGGGCGAGTGGTGCGACTCGCTGCCCGCGGCGGCCCCATACGCCTGGTCGCTGCCCAATGCCCTGGCCCTGACCCTGGAGCAGGGCTATCGCAGCGGCCTCTCCGGCCAGTCGCGCCGTCTTTTCCTGCAGGGGCTGGCGCTGCAGCTACTGGCCCAGGGGCTCACGCCCCCCGCTCCGGAACGCCTCCCGGCCACGGCCACCGCGACGACCCCGGCCAGGCGCCTGGAGGCGGTCCGTCGCCTGCTCGAGGAGCATCCCGAGCGGGAACATGACCTGGCGGCCCTGGCGAGCCTGGCCGCCATGAGCCCCAGCACCCTGGCACGCCACTTCCGCGCCGCCTACGGCTGCTCGCCCATCGACTACCTGCGCCGCCGGCGCCTGGCCCGGGCCCGGGAGCTGCTGCTCGGCGGCCATAGCGTCCAGCAGGCCGCCCACCTGAGCGGCTATCGCCACGCCAGCAACTTCATCACCGCCTTCCGCCGCACCTATGGCGTCTCGCCGGGGAGCCTGGCGAGTTCCCGCCACTAAGGCAGGCTGGGGCCCGCCCATAACCCCTTGCGCGGCGCGCATAACTCGCCGGGGCGAATAAGTGGAACAATTCTCACTTTCACAGCAACCCTCCGAGTGTGATCCATGCCCCGCTTGCATCGCCTGACCCTCGCCATCGCCCTGGCCTCCGCCCCGCTCTCCACGCCACTGCTGGCCGACGAGGCCCTGGAGACCCTGACGGTCACCTCCAGCGCCGCCACCAAGACCGAGACGCCCTTTATCGAGACGCCCCAGGCGATCTCGGTGGTCGAGCGGGAGGACTGGGAGACCCGCGGCGCCGAGAGCGTCCAGCGCGCCGCCGACTATACCCCCGGCGTCTTCACCAACCAGATCGGCGCCTCCAACCGCTACGACTACCTGGTACTGCGCGGCTTCGCCGACGGCAGCATCAACAACACCTTCCTCGATGGCCTCAAGGTGATGAGCGACGGCGGCTCCTTCAGTTCGCTGGTGATCGATCCCTGGTTCCTGGAGCGTATCGAAGTGGTCAAGGGGCCGGCCTCGGTGCTCTATGGCCGCGCCTCCCCGGGGGGCCTGGTGGCCCAGACCAGTCGCCGCCCGGAATTCGAGTCCGGCGGCGAGCTGCGCCTGCGCCTGGGCAACAATGCCCAGCGCAGTGCCGCCTTCGACCTCACCGGCCCGCTGGACGCCGAGCGCCGCCTGGCCTTCCGCCTCACCGGCCTGGCCCGGGCCGCCGATACCCAGTTCGGCCCGGTGGAGGAGCGGCGCTACGCCATCGCCCCCCAGCTCATCTGGGACATCAGCGACGCCACCAGCCTGACCCTCCACGCCTACCTGCAGCGCGACCCGGAGGGCGGCTACCATGCCGGCCTGCCCTTCGAGGGCACGGTGGTGGACCGTAACGGCCGCCGCATCGCCAACACCTTCTTCGAGGGCGAGGAGGCCTTCGAGACATTCGAACGCGACCAGCTCATGGTCGGCTACGAGTTCGAGCATCGCTTCCATGACGGCCTGAGCGCCCGCCAGCGGCTGCGCTATACCGAGACCGAGGTGGAGCTGGCCCAGGTCTACGCCTACGGCTGGGCCTCGCCCACCGAGCTCAACCGCTACTTCTCCGGCGGCGACGAGTCCCTCGATGCCCTGACCGTGGATAACCAGCTGGAGGCGCGCCTGGCCACCGGCGGCGTGGATCACACCCTGCTGCTGGGCCTGGACCATCAGCGGCGCAACAACGACGTCACCTGGACCTCCGGGGCCTTCCCCGCCATCGACGCCTTCGATCCCCAGTACGGCACCGGACCCAGCATGATGTTCCCGGAGGTACGTCAGCGCCGCGAGCTGGAGCAGACCGGCCTCTACCTCCAGGATCAGCTGGCCTTCGGCAACTGGCGGGCCAACCTCGGCCTGCGCCACGACTGGGTGGATATCACCAACAGCGACCCGGTGAGCGGCACCCAAAGCGTGCTGGATGACACCCAGGTCAGCGGCCGCGCCGGCCTGCTCTATGCATTCGACAACGGCCTGGCCCCCTATGCCAGCTACTCCACCTCCTTCAGTCCCAACAGCACCACCGACCAGGACGGCGACCTGCTGGCCCCCACCGAGGGCGAACAGTGGGAACTGGGCCTGAAGTACCAGCCCCCGGGGACGCGCCACCGCTACAGCCTCGCCCTCTTCGATATCACCCAGGAGAACGTCTCCGCCAAGCGGCCCAACGAGACCTTCTATCGGGCCACCGGCGAGATCCAGTCCCGCGGCGTCGAACTGGAGGCGCACCACCAGTTGACCGAGGCCCTCTCGCTGCAGGCCGCCTACGGCTACACCGACGTGACCCTGGAGAAGACCGGCGACGCCACCCAGGGCAATCGCAGCAACCAGGTGCCGCGCCATCAGCTCGCGGTCTGGGGCCACTATACCGCCCAGTCCGGCGCCCTGGCCGGCCTGGATGCAGGACTCGGCGTGCGCCATCACGCCGATATCTACGCCGACGACGCCAACACCCAGAGGGTGCCGGACACCACCCTGGTCGACGCCACCCTGGGCTATGACCTGGAGCGCCTGGGCCTCGACGGCATGAGCGCGCGCCTCAACGTCAGCAACCTGCTCGACGAGACGTACGTGGCCTCCTGCTACGACCTGAACTTCTGCTACTTCGGCGCCGAACGCAGCGTTACCGCCTCTTTCCACATCGCATTCTGATCAACACATAGGAAACACCGCATGTTCGAGAACCACACTGCCACCTTCGAGGTTCACGGACGGCAGCTGCTTGGCGCTACCGGCCTGCCCCTGAGGGGTGGCCGGGTGCATGGCCTGATTGGCCGCGAGCTGGTGGCCTCACTGCTGGGCGACGCCTACTCCAGGGGCCCCGGCCGCCGATAGGCACGGCGCTCGCCTCTCACGCGCCGGGCATGGCCGCGCAGACATCTTCCTCGCGGGTATCGCCGACCTATCGGTCGGGAATCAGCCGGCCCGGCACGAGGCGCAGGAAGGCCACCATGCCGAAGAGTTCCACCAGCGATTGGAAGACGATCACCACCACCGCCGCCTGCCAGGCCTCGGGCAGCGCCAGGGCGATGGGCAGCACCACGAAGGAGTTGCGGGTGGCGAAGCTGAAGGTGAGCGTCCTGGCCGCCGGGGGCGCCAGGGCGAATGCGCGCCCCAGCGTCCGACCCAGCAGGGCCGCCAGCGCCAGGTAGGCCACGAAGATCGGCAGCACCTGCAGCAGCACACCGCCCAGGGTCGTCACGCTGCCCACTTGGGTAGCGGCGATGCTGAACAGCACCGCGGCGAGCAGCGGCACAGGCAGCCAGCCGAGCCCCGCCACCAGACGGCGGGCGCCGGCGCGGCGCCTGGCCAGGCGCTCGGTCAGCCAGGCCGCCGCCAGCGGCGCGAGGATCAGTCCGGCGAAGGCGGAGAGCAGCGGCCCGCTGATGGCCACCCGGGCCCAGTCGGCGCCCAGGAAGAGCCAGAGGTAGGCCGGCAGGGCCACCAGCTGCACCAGCAGCAGCAGAGGGGCGGCCGCAATCGCTCGGCCGGCGTCGCCGCGCCCCAGGTGGGTGAAGCTGATGAACCAGTCGGTGCAGGGCACCAATAGCACCAGCAGCACCCCGACCTGGACGGCGGGCGCCAGGGGCAGCAGGAGCACCAGGGCCCCCACCGCCAGGGGCAGGATCAGGAAGTTGCCGGCCAGCAGGGCCGCGCCGAAGCGCCAGTCCCGCGCCGCCAGGCCGAGCCGGCCCAGCGGCACCTGGGTAAAGGTGGCGTAGAGCAGCAGGCCGAGCAGCGGCCAGAGCGCGCCCTCCAGCGCCCCGGCCGCCTCGGGGCGGGTCATCCCCAGGCCGAGCCCCGCCAGGAGCGCCACCAGGTAGCCCCACACCTGGTGGCGATCCAGCGCCTCACGCACGGGTGGCGTCACCCAGGGCGGTATCCGCCATCAGCGCCCCGGTCTGCACCCGCCACTGGGCGGCGTAGCGGCCGTCGGCGGCGAGCAGCGTCTCGTGGCTGCCGCGCTCCACCACCTGGCCACCCTCGATCACCACGATCTCGTCGGCGTGGACAATGGTGGAGAGGCGGTGGGCGATCATGATCACGGTGCGGCCGTGGGCGATCTTGCGCAGGGAGCGCTGGATGGCGGCCTCGGTCTCGTTGTCCACGGCGCTGGTGGCCTCGTCCAGCACCAGGATGGGCGGGTCCTTGAGCAGCGCCCGGGCCAGCGACAGCCGCTGGCGCTGGCCGCCGGAGAGGCGAATGCCGCGCTCCCCCACCGGGGTGTCGAGCCCCTGGGGCAGCGCCTGGATAAAGTCCCACGCCTCGGCGGTCCTGGCCGCCTCGATGATCTCGACTTCCGCGGCCTCGGGCTTGCCGTAGGCGATGTTGTCGCGGATCGAACCCTCGAACAGGTAGACGTCCTGGCTCACCAGGCCAATGGCGCCGCGCAACGAGGCGAGGCTCACCTGGTCGATGGGCTGGCCGTCGATCCGCACCCGCCCGGCGCTGGGGTCGTAGAAGCGCAGCAGCAGCTTGATCAGGGTCGACTTGCCGGAGCCGGTGGCGCCCACCAGGGCCAGCGTATTACCGGCGGGCACACGGAGGCTGACGTTCTCCACCCCCACCTCGCTTGCCGCATAGCGAAAGCTCATTCCCTCGAAGCTCACCTCGCCGCGCAGGGGCTCGGCCAGCGGCGTGGTGGCGTTGTCGCGCACGGTGATGGGCACCGCCAGCAGGTCGAGGATGCGCCGGGTGCTGGCCATGGCGCGCTCGAACAGGTCGATCACCTCGGCCAGGCCCGTCAGCGGCCAGAGCAGGCGCTGGGTGAGGAACACCAGCACGCCGTAGGCGCCCACGTTGAGGTCGCCGCGCAGGGCGAGCATGCCGCCCACGGTGAAGGTGGCCAGGAAGCCGGCCAGGATCGCCATGCGGATCACCGGGATGAAGGCCGAGCTGACCCGGATCGCGCGGCGGTTGGCCTCCACGTAGGCCTCGCTCACCTCGCGCAGCCGCGCCGCCTCCCGGGCCTCGCTGGTGAAGCTCTTGATGGTGGCGATGCCCGCCAGGTTGTTGGCCAGGCGGCTGGAGAGGTCGCCCACCTTCTCGCGCACGTCGGCGTAGAGCGGGCCGGCCTTGCGCTGGAAGAAGAAGGCGCCCCAGACGATCAGCGGAATCGGCGTGAAGGCGAGCAGCGCGATCAAGGGCGAGATGATGAAGAAGACCGCCCCCACCGCCACCACGGTGACGCCCACCTGGATCAGCGAGTTGGCGCCGCCGTCGAGGAAGCGCTCCAGCTGGTTGACGTCGTCGTTCATGGTGGCGACTAGCTGCCCCGAGCTCTTCGACTCGAAGTAGGCCATGTCGAGCCGCTGGGCGTGCTCGTAGGTGTCCAGGCGCATGTCGGCCTGGAGGCGCTGGGCGAGGTTGCGCCACAGGATCTTGTAGAGGTACTCGAAGATCGATTCGCCGGCCCAGATAAAGAAGGTCAGGATCGCCAGAACGAATATCTGCTCCTGGGGCGTGGTGAAGCCGAGGCGCGCCACGAAGCTGCGCTCCTGGTTGACCACTACGTCGATGGCCACGCCGATCAGGATCTCCGGGGCGATATCGAAGATCTTGTTGATGATCGAGCAGCTGGTGGCGGCGATGATGCGCCGGCGGTAGCCGCGGGCGTAGCGCAGCAGGCGCACCAGCGCCTGGAAGCTGTTGGGGGCAGCGGTGTGGGTCATGGGGTGTCCTTGTGATTGACGCGCACAGGATAGCCGACGGCGGCCCTGCCCCACCAATGCCTCCGGCATTCACTCAGGGGAGCGCAGCCGCCGCAGGTCGGTGAGGATAGGGGTGCCGGTGACCGGGTCGTGAAGCAGGGTGCAGGCGACGTCGTAGAGCTCGCGCACCAGCGCCTCGGTGACCACCTCCGACGGGGCGCCCTGGGCCACGATACGCCCGTCGCGCATGGCCACCAGGTGGTCGGCGTAGCGGCAGGCGCTGGCCAGGTCGTGGAGCACCAGGGCCAGGGTGCGGCCGGCGCCAGCCAGGCGGCGCACCAGCTCGAAGACCTCCAGCTGGTGGCCCAGGTCCAGCGCCGAGGTGGGCTCGTCGAGCAGCAGCAGCGGGGTCTGCTGGGCGATGGTCATGGCGATCCAGGCACGCTGGCGCTGGCCGCCGGAGAGCGCCTCCATGGGGCGCTCGGCCAGGGCCTGGAGCCCCGCCGCGGCCAGCGCCTCCTCCACCGCCCGCTGGTCGTCCGCCGACCACTGGCTGAGCCAGCCCTGGTGGGGCTGGCGGCCGAAGCGGATCAGGTCGCGAACGGTGAGCCCCTCCGGCGCGCTGGCCTCCTGGGGCAGCAGCGCCAGGCGCCGGGCCAGCTCCCGGGCCGGCAGCTTGCGGATATCGCCGCCATCGAGGAGAACCGCGCCCCCTGCGGGGGCGTGCAGCCGGGCCAGGCCGGCCAGCAGGGTCGACTTGCCGCAGCCGTTGGGCCCGACGATGGCGGTCACCCGGCCCGGCGGCAGGGCGAGATCCAGGCCCTCGATCACCGGGGTGCGGCCGTGGGCGAGACGCAGCGCCTCGGCTTCAAGGCGCTGCGGCGGCGGGGTTCGCACGTTCATGTGAGCCTCCTCGAGGCGGGTCGCAGCAGGATCCACAGCAGCCAGGGGCCGCCGACGATGGCGGTGACGATGCCCACCGGCAGCTCGATGGGGGCCAGCAGCACGCGGCCGGCCAGGTCGGCCAGCACCATCACCAGGGCGCCGGCCAGCGCCGAGGCGGCCAGGGGCACGCCCCGGGACGACGACAGCGAGCGGGCGATCTCCGGGCCGATCAGCCCCACCATGCCCACCGGGCCGGCCACCGCCACGGCCAGCGCCGTCAACAGTACCGAGAGTGAGAGCACCTGCGCGCGGCGGCGGCGCAGCCTGACGCCGAGCCCGGCGGCCACGGCGTCGGAGAAACGCATCAGCGAGAGCGAGCGGCCCAGGGCCAGGGCCAGCGGCAGGCCCACTGCCAGGCCCAGGGCGAGCACGGTAACCGCGCTGCCCGGCCGGGCGTTGAGGGTGCCCACCGTCCAGGGGTAGGCGGCATTGGCGGTGTCGATGGGCACCCGGGCCAGCAGCAGCTGGGTGATGGCGCCGAACACTGCGCCGATGCCGATGCCGGCCACGATGAAACGGTAGCCGCGGGTATCGCCGCCGCTGGCCAGGCCGAAGGTGATCGCCGCGGCGGTGGCCGCGCCGGTGAGGGCCATGGCCGGCGGCGCCAGGGAGACGCCGAGTCCCACCACCGAGGCCACGGCGAAGGCGGTGGCGCCGTTGTCGATGCCGATGATGCCGGGGGTGGCCAGGCGGTTGCGGGCCAGGGTCTGCATCAGGCAGCCTGCCACGGCGAAGGCCGCGCCGGTGAGCCAGGCGGCCGCCAGCCGCGGCAGGCGCAGGTCGTGGATTACGAAGGTGGTGACCACCTCGCCGTCGCCGGCCAGCGCCCGCGCCAGCTCCGCGAGGCTGACCGGGATGCTGCCGACCATAAGGTAGGCGGCGGAGGCGGCCAGCAGCAGCGTCAGCAGCAACAGGTTGACCGCCAGGGCGCGGCGCTCGATCAGCAGGGTGGCTCGCCCGGCGGTCAGGTGCCAGTAGCCGGGCGGGACCCCGCCGCTGCCGGGGTCAGTCCCCGGCGGTATCAGCCCCGTTTGTGAAAGGCTCGGCGTCCCCATCGTCTCTTCCATTTTGTCTAAAGCGTCGGCAGGCGGCGGGCGCGCACCACCGCCACCAGCACCGGCGCGCCGAGCAGCGCGGTCAGCACGCCCAGGGGCATCTCCGCGGGGCTGACCAGCAGCCGGGCGGTGACGTCGGCGCCGAGCACCATCAGTGGGCCCAGCGGCAGGCAGAGCCAGAGGGTGCGGCGAACGTCGGGGCCCGCCAGGGCCCGGGCGGCGAAGGGCACCACCAGGCCCACGAAGGCAATGGGGCCGGCGATGGCCGTGGCGGCGCCCACCAGCAGCGCCACCGCCAGGACCACCAGCAGGCGCACCCGGCCGGGATGGTGGCCGAGGCCCGCGGCCACCCGCTCGCCCAGGGCCAGCGCCGCCAGGGGGCGGGCCAGCCACAGGGTCAAGCCCAGGGCCAGGGCGAGGCTCGGTAGCACCGCCAGCAGGTCCTCCAGGCGCCGCCCGGAGAGACTGCCGATCACCCAGAAGCGGATCTCGTCGGCACTGCGCTGATCGAAGAGCAGCAGCAGCGAGGTGAGCGAGGCGAGCAGCGCAGAGAGCGCCGCGCCGGCCAGCACCAGGCGCACCGGGTCGCTGCCCACGCCGCGCAGGCGTACCACGCTCAGCACGGCGGCACAGCCGAGCAGGGCGCCGAGCTGGCCCACGGCCACGCGCAGGGTGGCGGTGCTGGCGCCCAGCCAGAGCGCCACGCCCACGGCGAAGGCGGCCCCGGCGCTGACGCCGAGCAGCCCCGGCTCGGCCAGGGGATTGCGGGATACCGCCTGGAGCAGCGCGCCGGAGACCCCCAGCGCCAGCCCCACCCCGATGCCGATCAGGGTGCGGGGCAGGCGCAGCGACCCCACCACGAAGCGCGCCTCCTCGTCCCCCGCCCCCAGCAGCACGGCCAGGGCCCGCGTCGGGCCCACGTCACCGGCGCCCAGCAGCAGGCTGGCCAGCGCCGCCAGCAGCAGCAGGACGCAGGCCAACGCCGTCATCCCGGCCAGGGAGCGCCGGCCGTGCAGGGCCCCATAGGCCGCCACTCCCGCCATCAGGGCAGCAGGGCCGCTTCGATATCGTCGAGGATTGCCAGGGCCGCCAGGGGCCCGTTGGCGCTGGTCCACAGCTGGCCATCCACCGGCACCACCCGGTCGGCGGCCACCGCGGGCAGGCGGGCAAAGGCAGGGGAGCGGCGGGCCGCCTCCAGCGCCTCCTGGCCCTCTTCATTGAGAGTGGCCAGGAAGAGCCAGTCGCCGTCCAGCCGCGAGAGGTTCTCCAGGCTCAGGGGGTCGCTGTGCACCACGCCATCGCGCACCAGGCCGGCCTCGCCCAGCTCCAGGCCCGCCTTCGCGATCAGCCCGGAGGCGAAGAGCCGCTCCGACATCACCATGGGGCCCTGGGGCATCCAGCGGATCAGGTTGGCGGAACCCCCGGCCTCGGCCGCCTCCAGCGCCTCGGCCAGGGCGGCGCTGCGCGCCTGGACCTCGGCGATGGCCGCCTCCATGGCATCGGTCTCACCCAGGGCCTCGCCGAAAAGGCGCGCCTCGGCCTCCCAGTTGTCCGCCGCCAGGGGGCGGGTCTTGGGCACCACGGTGGGAGCGATACGCGACAGCAGGGCGTACTGCTCGGCGCTGAGCTGCGGCGCGGCCAGGATCAGATCCGGGCGCTGGGCCAGCACCGCCTCTAGGTTGATCTCCCGCACCACGCCGACGATGGCCAGCGACGCACCGGGGTGCTGCGCCTCCAGGTGGGATTCGATATAGCGGGCCACGCCGTCGCCGCCGCGGGTAGTCACCGCCGCCACGGGCAGGTGCCCGGCGGCCAGGGCCGCATCCAGGGCACCCTCGTAGAGGGTGACGATGCGCTCGGGGGAGGCGGGCACCTCGACCGAGCCGTTGGCGGTCTCGACGCTGTTCGCCTGGGCGGTGCCGGCGAAGGCCAGGCAAAACGCCAGCGCCGAGAAGGATCTCCCCAGCAGGCGGGACTTGAGGAAGGCGAGCGAGGCAGGCGGCATATGACGGGCTCCTGTGAGGACGAAACAACCAGAGGGCGAATAGTAATGATTAACAATTCACTGTTCAGCCCGCCCTCCTGGAACGTACCGTTCGAATCCGCGCAACAAGCAGCGGGCTTGCACCCCACCGAGCCGATTCACGACAATGCCTCGCTGACTCCACGAGGAAACCCGATGCTCGCCGAACTCTTCGCCGTGATGGCCCCCGTGCTGGCCGGTGCCGGCCTGGGCTTCACCTGGATCCGCCTTGGCCACCCCTATCCAGTGGAGTTCGTCACTCGGCTGGTCTTCAATATCGGCACCCCGGCGCTGGTGCTGGCCTCGCTCTCCGGGGCCGAGATCGATGCCAACAGCTTCGGCCGTACCATGCTGGCCACCGCCCTGGTGATGACCGCCATGGCGGCGGCAACGGTCGCCATGTCTCGTCTGCTGCGTCGCAACTGGCGGGTCCTGCTGGCTCCCATGATGTATCCCAATACCGGGAACATGGGCCTGCCGGTGGTGCTCTACGCCTTCGGCAGCGCCGGCTTCGCCTTCGGCATCACGGTGATGGTCACGGTGTCGCTGTTTCAGTTCACCCTGGGGGCGGTGCTGGCAAGCCAAGGCAATCCGTGGCGCACCCTGGCCCGCACACCTACCGTCTATGCCATCCTGATCGCCCTGGCGCTGCTGCTTACCGATACTGAGCTGCCGCTGTGGCTCGACAATAGCGTCGACCTGATCTCCGGGTTCACCGTGCCGCTGATGCTGATCACCCTGGGGGTCTCCCTGGCCAGCATTCAGGTCAAGAGCCTCAAGTCGGGCATCGGCTTCAGCCTGCTGCGCACCCCGGTGGCGGCGCTGCTGGCCTGGGGCATCGGCACCCTGCTGGGGCTGCCGCCGCTGGCCCTCGCCATCCTGGTGCTGCAGATGAGCATGCCGGTGGCGGTGTTCAACTATCTGTTCGCCCAGCGGTCCGGGCATGAGCCCGAGTATGTGGCCAGCCTGGTGTTCTGCTCCACCCTGCTGTCGCTGCTCTACCTGCCGATCCTGCTGGCGATCCTGATGTAGCCGGCCGACTCCGGAACACCCGCCGGCCCCGGGAGTCACTATGCTGTGGTAGGGAGAGCCACCAACCGGGAGAACAGGATGCACACCACACGCAAACGGCTATCCATACGCAAGCGACTCTCCACCCCTCTGCTGCTGGGCACGGCGCTGGCCGCCGGGAGTGCCCAGGCGGTCGAGGTGGTTCAGGAGCGTATCGCCACCGAGCACCTGGACCTGCGCCTGGAGCGGCTGGCCACCGACCTGGCCCACCCCTGGGGCCTGGCCATGCTGCCCGATGGCCGCTTCCTGGTCAGCGAACGGCCAGGGCGCCTATCGCTAATCGAGGAGTCGGGCGAGGTCCGCCACCTGGAGGGCCTGCCGGAGGTCAACGACCGTGGCCAGGGGGGACTGCTCGACGTGGCGCTCCACCCCGACTATGGCGACGGCGAGCACGACTGGCTCTATTTCACCTGGAGCCAAGCCGGCAGCGGCGGTACTGCCACGACACTCTCCCGGGCACGCCTGGAGGGAGACGCCCTGACCGACGTGGAGGAGCTGTTCGTTCAGGACCGCTTCTCGGGCCCCGGCCGCCACTATGGCTCACGCCTGGCCTGGCTGCCCGACGGCACCCTGCTGATGAGCATCGGTGACCGCGGCAGCGAGCCGCCTCGCGCCCAGGACAAGGGCGATCATGCCGGCAGCGTGCTGCGGCTGACCGCAGCCGGCGGCGTGCCCGACGACAACCCCTTCGTCGATGACCCCGAGGTCCTCGACGAGCTGTTCACCGCCGGCAACCGCAATATTCAGGGCATGATCGTCAATCGCCACGGCGAGGCCTGGGCCACCGAGCATGGCCCCCGGGGGGGCGACGAGCTCAACCATCTCCAGGCCGGCGAGAACTACGGCTGGCCGGAGGTCAGCCTGGGCCGCGACTATGCCACCGGCGAGCCCATCGGCGCCGACTCCCTGCCCGGCATGCGCGACCCCGTTCACGTTTTCGACGGCACCCTGGCCCCCTCCGGCCTCGCCGAGGTCACCGCCGACACCTTCCCCGACTGGCAGGGCGACCTGCTGGCCGGCGGTCTGCGCAGCGAGCGGCTGATACGCCTGACCGTGGCGGACGGCGAGCTGGCTCATCTGGAGGTGATCCTCGACGGTCATATCGGCCGGGTGCGCGACGTGCGCCAGGGCCATGACGGCGCCCTCTACCTGCTCAACGACGATGCGCCGGGCAGCCTCTACCGCCTGGTGCCCGCCGACTGAACCAGCCCACTGCCGGCGGCCCGCCACCGGCAGCGGCCCTCCACTCCCTACCCCGGGCTGCCATGCGCCTACGCAACCTCATCATTCTCACCGTCATCGTCCCGCTGTTCCTGGTGCTGCTGGTCTTCAGCATGGTCGCCATCACCTCGCTGGAGGAGAACGTCCGCTCCCGCCTGGAGCGGGAGGTCCAGGTCATCACCCATGTGATCGGCACCTCGCTCAGCCACGCCCTGGCCCGCGACACCACCGAACCGCTGGAGGAGTCGCTCTATTCGGCCTTCTCCTTTCATCGCATCTACGGCGCCTATGTCTTCGACGCCCAAGGCCAGGAGGTCTACGGCCTGGGGCTGGGCCAGGCGCTGTTCAGCCCCGAGGACATTCGCGCCGTGGCCGAGGCCGGCGAGATGCAGGCCGACTACCGCAATGACGATGGCTGGCACTACTATTCGGCCCTCAAGCCGCTGACCTCGCCCACCGGCGAGGTGCGCGGCGTGCTGCAGGTCAACCGGCTCAATACCGGCATCGAGAACTACACCGGCTTTCTCAGTCAGGTCGCGCTGCTCGCCTTCGTGATCGGCGCCGCCGGCGTGGTGCTGGGCATCTGGTGGGGGTTTCGCCGCCATATCGAGCGCCCCCTCGAGCGCCTGCTGGCGGTGATGCAGCGGGTCGAGAGTGGCGATCGCCACGAACGGGCCATCGTCAAGGGGCCCCAGGAGTACCAGCGGCTCGCCGCCGGGCTCAACGGCATGCTAGACGGTCTCGCCGAGAAGGATGCCGATATCGAAGCCAGAAGGCACAAGGAGATCGAGCTCGAGCAGCGCCTGCGCAAGTCGAAGAAGCTGGCGGAGCTCGGCGTGCTGGCCGCCGGCGTGGCCCACGAGATCGGTGCGCCGCTCACGGTGATCAACGGCCAGGCTCAGCGGCTGGCGCGACGCGACAACATCGGCGACGACGAACGGCAGCGCCTCGGGCGCATCCGCGGCGAGGTGGAGCGTATCGTCGAGATCGTCCGCCAGCTCATGGAGCTCGGTCGCCGCCATAACGTAGAGAAGGAGCCGCTGGCCCTGGACAGCCTGGTCGACGCCGCCCGGGAGCTGGTGGAGGAGGACCTGGAGCAGCGCCGCATCCGCCTGGTGCTGGAACTGCCCGAACCGATGCCGCGGCTGCTGGCCAACGGCCAGCAGCTGATCCAGGTACTGACCAACCTGCTGCGCAACGCCGCCCAGGCCGAGGACGTACAGCGGGTGCGGATTCGCGCCCGCCAGGATGAGGCCTGGCTGACGCTGTGGGTGGAGGACGACGGCGCCGGGATCGCCCCGGCGGACCAGTCCCAGGTCTTCGACCCTTTCTTCACCACCAAACCCGTCGGCCAGGGCAGCGGCCTGGGGCTGTCCATGGTACACCGCATCATCAACGATCACGGCGGCACCATCGGCGTCTTCGACAGCGACCTGGGCGGGGCCGGCTTCGAGATCGGCCTGCCCCTGGATGACACCACCCACGGAGGACTCACCACGTGACAGGGAACGACTGTCTCACACTGCCGCTGCTGATCGTCGAGGACGACCCGGCGATTCTCGAACTGCTGACGGAGGAACTCGAGGAAGCCGGCTACCACACCCTGGGCGTCGGCAGCGCCGAGGAGGCCTTGGCCACCCTGAGCCACAGCGAGGTGGCGCTGATCATCAGCGACGTGCGCCTGCCGGGGATCAGCGGCATGCAGCTGCTGGAGCAGCTGCGCGCCGAGGGCTATCGGCAGGGCTTTATCGTGATCACCGCCTTCGGCACCATCGATCAGGCGGTGGAGGCCCTGAAGATCGGTGCCGACGATTTCCTGACCAAGCCGCTGGATCTGGAGGGCGTGCGCGATGCCGTCTATCGGGTGCTGGAGAGCCGACGGCTGGTGGAGCGCTTCCAGCAAACCACGCCCCCCCGCCACTTTCATGGCATCGTCGGCGGCAGCGATGCCATGCAGACGCTGTTCCACGATGCCGCCCGGCTGGCCAGAAGTGATGCCCCCATCCTGGTACTGGGGGAGAGCGGCACCGGCAAGGAGCTGCTGGCGCGGGCCGTGCATGCCGAGAGCCCCCGCGCCGGGCGGCCCTTCGTGGCGGTGAACTGCGCCAGCATTCCCGCTGAGCTGATGGAGAGCGAGTTCTTCGGCCATGTCAAAGGCGCCTTCACCGGCGCCAGCGACGCCCGCCAGGGCCTGTTCCAGGCCGCCCATGGCGGCAGCCTGTTTCTCGACGAGATCGGCGAGATGTCCGCCGGCCTGCAAGCCAAGCTGCTGCGCGCTCTGCAGGAGAAAGCCGTGCGTGCGGTGGGCGCCGAGAAGGAAGAGGCGGTGGACGTGCGCATCATCGCTGCCACCCACCGCGACCTGGAGCAGGAGATCGAGGCGGGCCGCTTTCGCAGCGACCTCTTCTTCCGCCTGGAGACCTTCTCGCTGCGCATACCGCCATTGCGCGAGCGCCACGGGGATATCGAGCGCCTGCTCTCGGCGCTGATCGACAAGCACGCCGAGAGCCAGGGCAAGACGATCGACAGCGTCGAGCCCGCCGCGCTCCAGGCGCTGCTCGATTACCCCTACCCGGGCAACGTGCGCGAACTGGAGAACGCCGTAATGCGCGCCGTGACCTTGGCCGAGAACGGCCTGCTCAGTCACGGCGACCTGCCCGAGCGCATTCGCCAGCACGGCGCCGAGCAGCGCCGAGCCGGGAGCGACCGGGAAGCCGGCAATGCCCTGACCCCGACCGTGCCACAGAGCGGCTGGCCGCGCCTGGAGGAGGTCGAAAAGCGCTATATCCAGAAGGTGCTGGAAGCTACCGGCGGCAACAAACGGCGCACCGCGGATATCCTGGGCATTGCCCGTCGCACGCTCTATCGGCGCCTCGAGGAGGAGTAGCCATCCCCGGGCATGCCGTCGCGACGCACACCACAATGGTTCCGGCGAAAAAACGCCCCCGTGGGGAGCGGGGGCACAAGGGCGCCTTGTCCAGGCTGACGGCACTCCTGGGCTATGCCGCCAGGAGCTCAGGGAGGGTGGTGGGACCGTCAGTGGAGGGCGGCGCCAAGAGGTGAGTCATGCACCATGACAACGATCCGGCTTTAGGGCGAAGGCCCTGGCCCATCAGGCCAGGGCCGGGAACGCCTTACCAGCCGCTCTCCTCGTCATCCTCGTCGGGATACTCCCACTCTTCCTCCTCGTCTTCATACTCCATCACCGGATCGTCGGCCGGGTCCGACTCGCCGGGCATCGGCTCGGTGCCGCTGCCAAATCCGGGCTCATCGGCCGGTGATGTCTCGGCACCCGGTGCGGCGGGGTCAGCACCCGGCGCGGCGGGGTCAGCACCCGGCGCGGCGGGGTCGGCACCCGGTGCGGCGGGGTCGGCGCCCGGCGCGGTCTCAGCGCCCTGCTGCTGGGTGGCAGGGTTCTGATAGTCGTCGTCCTGCTGGAAGCTGCCCGCCATGGCAAGCGGACTTGCCGTCAAGCCAACGGTTACGCCAAATACGCCAAGCTTCTTGAGAAACGTCTTGGACATCATCTATATACCTCCTGGGAGTCGTCTTTTCCGACGAAGTGTGGAGGGCCTTTTGCCCTCTGCCGCTGTCCGCCCAATGCCGGACAGCGGCATGCAGTTGGGGGTGGCGCCGCGGGCGCCGTGGCTTGGTGGCGTTAGAAGCCGCCCTGCTCGTCATCCATCGGCTCGCCCATGGGCTCTTCCGGCTCCATGCCGGGATCCTGCCCCATGCCGGGGTCATCGGCAGGGTCCTGCCCCATGCCCGGATCCTGGGCCGGCTCTTCCATGGGCGGCTCTTCCATCGGTGGCAGTTCGTCATCGTTGCCGCAGCCGGCAAGGGCCAGGGTGCCCAGTGCCAGGGCCGCGATGGAGGCGAGTGCCGCCAGACGACCGCGGCGCGAGAATCGAGTGTGATCGGTGTGTTTCATCTGGATGTCTCCCTGAGTCATTCGCGTTCACCCAGAGAATTGCAGGGGGCATGCCACACACGCCAAAAAGACAAAAAAACAATAAAAATCAATATTTTGACAAGATTCGGAAAAGCTCTAGCAACGCACACTCAGCCCCAGGGCGCTGGTGAAAAATGACACATGGGTCAGGGCTGTCACAGCGCACTCCCCTGCCCTGCCGCGGTCTCCCTATCCCAGACAGGATGAAAAACAGGCGTTTAAACCCATTCGGAATCAAGGTGTTTGATCATGTACAATGCGTCGGCGATCGGCGACAGGTGGCGATAGCGATCACCAGCCCCGTTGACAGCAGGAGGCCCGCGGCACTGGCGGTGTTCGACAAAACCGCCACACTCAAGGGGGCAGCCGTACAGGATACTGCCGCGATTCCCTGAGCGAGCCCGCTGGTCGCTCTGCAGCGAAAGGAGGAGTAGGGTATGTACCGCAAGATCATGGTGCCGATCGACTTGGCACATATCGACGTCATCGAGCCATCCCTGGAGGCGGTCGCCGACTTGGCCCGCCATTATGATGCCGAGGTCTGCTACGTGGGCGTGACCTCCAGCAGCCCCAGCAGCGTGGCTCGAAGCCCGGAGGAGTTTCAGCAGAAGCTGGACGCCTTCGCCCAAAAGCGGGCCCAGGTACACGGCCAGCCGGTCAGCACCCATACCGTGCATAGCGCGGACCCGGTGGCCAATCTGGACGACCTGCTGCTAAAAGCCATCGACGAGGTGGGCGCCGACCTGGTGGTCATGCCAACACATCCCCCGAAGCACCTGGATGTCATCATGCCTTCCCACGGGGGTAAGATCGCCACGCACACCGACGTCTCGGTGTTTCTGGTCAGACCCAAGGCAGACTGAGCCACATCGCCAACCGCTAATAATTCAGATGTCAAAAAAAGGGAGAAAGTCAAGTGGACAAGCATCCTGACGACGACAGCGCCCCAGAGGCCAACAAGACCTCTGAAGGGATACCGGCCCCGGAAGGGCCCGCCGATCTAATCGATACCGACTACGTGATCGGTCAGGACAACATTACGGCCAGTCCCCTTGGGATCAACCTCGACCTGCACGGCAAGGTGTTCACTGTCTCATCGATAGTGATCCTGTTCTTCGTGATCATCGCCCTGGCGCTGCAGGATCAGATCGAGCCCATCTTCAATGTCGGCTTCAGTTTTCTGACGGTCAACATGGCCTGGTTCTTCCTGCTGGCCGCCAATATTTTCGTGATTCTCTCCATCGTGCTGATCTTCACCCCCCTGGGGAAGGTGCGCATCGGGGGGGCCGAGGCCAAGCCGGATTTCAGCTATCTCGGCTGGTTCTCCATGCTGTTCGCCGCGGGGATGGGCATCGGCCTGATGTACTTCGGGGTCTCCGAGCCCATGGACCACTTCCAGTCGGCGCTGGGGGGGATCGCCACCGAGAATGGCGCACGTACGGACTGGGCGCCGCTGGGCGCTGCCGAAGGCAACGAGCAGGCGGCCATTGCCCTGGGCATGGCGTCCACCATCTTCCACTGGGGGCTGCATCCCTGGGCGATCTATGCGGTGGTGGCGCTGGCGCTAGCGCTGTTTTCCTTCAACAAGGGCCTGCCGCTGACCATGCGCTCGGTCTTCTATCCCATCCTGGGTGAGCGCGTCTGGGGCTGGCCGGGCCATGTGATCGACATCCTGGCGGTGTTCGCCACCCTCTTCGGCTTGGCCACCTCCCTGGGGCTCGGTGCTCAGCAGGCTACCAGCGGCCTCAATAGCCTGTTCGGCATTCCCGATGCCAATGCCACCATGGTGCTGCTGATCATGGGTATTACCGTGGTCGCCATGGGCTCCATCACGCTGGGGGTCGACAAGGGGGTTCAGCAGCTCTCCAAGCTCAACATGGGGCTGGCCTTCCTGCTGCTGATATTCGTGATCCTGGTCGGCCCGACGCTGATGATCGCCACCGGCTTCTTCCAGAACCTGCTGGCCTACCTCACCAACCTGCCGGGCCTCTCCATGCCCTTCGGCCGCGAGGACGCCAACTTCAGCCAGGGCTGGACGGCCTTCTACTGGGCCTGGTGGATCTCCTGGTCGCCCTTTGTCGGCATGTTCATCGCCCGGGTCAGCCGCGGCCGCACCGTGCGCGAATTCCTGGTCGCCGTGCTGCTGGTGCCGTCGCTAGTGTCGGTGCTGTGGATGACCTCCTTCGGTACCGCCGGCATCCAGCAGTTCCTGGCGGGCAACTTCGAGGGCGACGTCGATGCGCTGTTCATCATGCTGGGCGGTCTCCCGCTGACCGAGATCACCTCCTTCATCGCCATCGTGCTGGTGATGGTGTTCTTTATCACCTCGTCGGATTCCGGCTCGCTGGTGATCGACTCCATCACCGCCGGCGGCAAGATCGATGCGCCCAAGCCCCAGCGGCTCTTCTGGGCGATCATCGAGGGGGCCATCGCCATCGCCCTGCTGCTGGGTGGCGGCCTGACGGCCCTGCAGACGGCGGTGATCACCACCGGCCTGCCCTTCACTCTGGTGCTGCTGGTGGCCTGCTACGCTATCGTCAAGGGCCTGATGAGCGAGCCCAGGGCCGTATAGCATAGCCACGCAAGACAGGCGCAAGACCCAAGCAAGACTCACGAGGCGGCCCACGGGCCGCCTTTTCGTTCTCCGCAGCGCGGCGCCTGCGCCGCTGTCGCCTCCGAGCTAGTGGCGAACGGTGCTCGGCAGCCCGCCGAGAGTCAGGTCCGCCACCGGCGCCGGCCGGCCATAGAGAAAGCCCTGATAGAGCCGACAACCATGGGCCTCTAGCCACCGGCGCTGGGCCTCGGTCTCGACGCCTTCGGCCAGGGTCTCCAGTGACAGGGTGGTGCTCAGGGTGATGATCGCCTCGACGATGGCCGCGTTGGTGGCGTCCTGGTCCACATCGCGGACGAAGGACTTGTCGATCTTGAGCCGGTCCAGGGGCAGTCGACGCAGGTAGGCCAGCGACGAGTAGCCGGTCCCGAAGTCGTCCAGGGCAAAGCCGATGCCGCGCCGCCGCAGGCGCAGCATCTTGTCGCGGGTGTCCTCCGGGTCGTGCATCAGCAGCGATTCGGTAACCTCAAGCTCGAGCCGCTCGGCCGGGGCGCCGGTGTCGGCCAGCACCGCCTCGACCTGGTCGACGAAGTCCGCCGCCGCAAACTGCTGAACGCTGACGTTTACCGCCACCCTGAGACCACGCCTGTCTGGCTCCTGCGCCCAAGCGGCCAGCTGGCGGCAAGCCTCGTGGAGCACCCAGCGGCCGATGGGCAGCATCATGCGGGTCTCCTCGGCCAGCGGAATGAAGATCCCAGGACTGACCTGGCCGCGGGTAGGATGCTCCCATCGCAGCAGCGCCTCCACGCCAACGACGGCCCCTTCGCTGTCCACCTGCGGCTGATAGTGCAGACTCAGCTCCTCGCAATCGAGGGCCTGGCGAAGATCGGCCTCCAGGGTGGCCCGCTCAATCACGCTGGCCTGCATCTCGGGGTCGAAGAAGCGCAGCGTATTGCGCCCGGCGGCCTTGGCCTGGTACATGGCCAGGTCGGCCTGCTGCATGATCTCGTCGGTGCGGCTGCCGTGGTCGGTGAACAGGGTGATGCCCAGGCTGCCGCTTACGGCGAAGCGCTGCTCTCCCACCTCATGGTACTCCTCGAGGACGGCCAGCAGCTTTTCGCCGACCCGCTCGGCGATCTGGGCCGCGGCCAGCGGCGCCTCGCCAAGGTCGGTGAGCATCACCACGAACTCGTCGCCACCCAGCCGCGCCACGGTATCGGACTCCCGCAGCACCGCGGTCAGCCGGCGGGCGACCTCACGCAGCAGGTCGTCGCCCCGCTGGTGGCCCTGGGTGTCGTTGATCACCTTGAAGTTGTCCAAGTCGATGAACATCAGGGCGCCATACTCGGCGCTGCGATGGCTGGCCTTGAGCGCCGCCTCCAGGCGGTCGAGCAGCAGTCGACGATTGGGCAGGCCGGTAAGAGGGTCGTAAAAAGCCAGCTGAAACGCCTGCTCTTCGGCATGCCGGCGCCGGGTGATATCGGTCAGGGTCGCCACAAAGTGGGTCACCTCGCCCCTATCGCTGCGCACCACGCTGATGGTCAGCCACTGCAGGTAGAGCTCACCGTCCTTGCGGCGATTCCATATCTCGCCCTGCCAGCTGCCGGTCTCGTGGATGGCCTGCCACATGCGCCGGTAGAAGCGCCCATCATGCTTGCCGGAGCTCCATAGTCGCGGATTCCTGCCGACCACTTCTTCCTGGGTATAGCCGGTGATGGCGGTAAAGGTGCGATTGACTTTCAGAATGGCGCCGCGGGCATCGGTGATGATCATGCCAAGGTGGGTCTCGAAGGCCATGGCGGCAATGCGCAGGTTGGCCTCCTCGAGAGAGGAGCGCAGCGCATCGCGAACCTCCTGGGGAGAGCGCCGCTGGACACCCTGGTGAACCGCCAGCGCCAGCACCATCAGCCCCAGCAGCCCGGCGGCGACCGCGAGCGGCCAGACCCGCTGCTGCCAGCTCGCCAGCCCCAGCAGCAGAGCCAGCAGCACTGGGATCAGGTGGCGCTCGGCAGTCCTCAGCGCCAGCCAGCGTTGCTCCATGGCGCTCTCCTTGTCGTTGTCAGTGTCCGTGGTAGGGTCGTGGAGAATGATGTCGCGGTGATCGTGTCATCACCGTGTGCCGCATGGCTGGCGTGCCACTATGCCGTTTCCCGCTCTGTTGCGCATTGTCCAGCGTCAACCCGCCGCCATCTAATGAGCGACAGCGCCGATGGCGACCGGCACTGGCAACCCGACGCCGCTTCGGGCATATTTTCCTGGCACCCTGTCGTTGCACCCCCGACCCAATAGGAGCCACCCGCCGCCAATGATGGCCCCCGAAGACGCCTTCCGCCTGCTGGCCGACAGCCTGGGCAGTAGCGGCACCCCCCGGGTGTTCGATCTGCTGGTCGAGCGCGTGGCCGCCATATTCGAGGCCGAGCACGCACTGATCGCCGAGGTGCTGCCCGGCGGCGAGTCGGTGCGAACGGTGGCCGTCTGGTCACAGGGACAGCTGCAGCCTGCGGTGAGCTATCCGCTGGCTGGCACACCCTGCGCCCATGTGCTGGACGACCGGACCTGCCACTATCCCGACAACGTCTGCGCGAGCTTTCCCGACGATCCCATGCTGCGCGAGATGGGGGTTAACAGCTACATGGGGGCGCCCATCAAGGCGCCGGACGGCCAGCTGCTGGGGCTGATGGCGATCCTTGGCAATCATCCCCTGGCACTGACCGACTACGCCCCGGAAGTGCTGCGTATCGCGGCGGCTCAGGCCGGCGCCGAGCTGACGCGTCAGGCCACCGAGCGGGAGCGGCGCAGCAGCCACCACCGCATCGAACAGCTGGCCTACTGGGACAGCGTCACCGGGCTGCCCAACCGCCGCCAGTTCATGGAGCGACTCACCGATGGCTGCGCGCAGGCCCGCCGAGAGGACTGCGCCCTGGGCCTGGTCTATCTCGACCTGCGGCGCTTCCGGCAGGTCAACGATACCCAGGGTCATGCCCTGGGCGACCGTCTACTGGCCGAGACCGCCGCCCGCTTCGGCGCCGCAGCGGCCCCCGGCGAATTCGTCGCCCGCCTCGCGGGCGACGAATTCATGGTGCTGCTGATGGACACCGACGAGAGCGCCATGGCCAGCGCGATCGAGCGCTACCGACGCAGCCTCTCCCCACCGATCCGCATCGCCGAGCGACGCTTTTCCCTGGCCACCAGTGCCGGGGCGGCGCTGTTCCCGCTGGATGCCGACGACGCCCAGTCGCTGTTCCAGCACGCCAGCATCGCGCTGAACCATGCCAAGCGCAGCAGCGACCGGACCCGCTTCTTCAGCACCGACATGGCCGATGAGCTGCATCGGCGCGAAGTCCTTCAGGCACGCTTCCTGCACGCCCTGAGCCAGGGGAGCCTGTTGCTGCACTTCCAGCCCCAGTTCAGCCTGGCAAGCGGCGAGCTGATCGGCGCCGAGGCGCTGTGTCGCTGGCAGGACGCCACCCTGGGCTGGGTCAGCCCCGGCGACTTCATCCCCCTGGCCGAGGAGCAGGGCCTGATCGGCCGGCTGGGCGACTGGGTGCTGGACACCGCGTGCCGCCAGCTGGCGGGCTGGGAGGCTCAGGGCAAGGCGTTCCCCGGGCGGCTATGCATCAACGTTTCGGCCCAGCAGATGGACGACCCCCGGCTGGCCGAGCATATTCAGCGCCTGACCGCACGGGTGCCGTCGGCGTGCATCGGCCTGGAGCTGACCGAGAGCGGCCTGATGCGCAACCCGAATCAGACCGTGCGCATTACCCGCACCCTCTGTGATGCCGGCTTCGGCATGGCGATCGATGACTTCGGCACCGGCTACTCGTCGCTGAACTACCTCAAGCGCTTCGCCGCCGACACCCTGAAGATTGACATGTCGTTCGTGCAGGACATGCTCAAGAGCAGCCACGACCACGCCATCGTCGCCACCATCATCGCCATGGCCCAGACCCTGGGCATGCAGACCATTGCCGAAGGGGTGGAAACCCGGGAGCAGGCCGAGGCACTCAGGGCGCTCGGCTGCAGCGGCGTGCAGGGCTTCTACTTCGGCCGGCCGGTGGATGCCGACAGCTTCGCTGCCCGGTGGCTGTGAGCCGTTAGCCGTGAAGCGGCTGGCCAGAGCTCAGGCCGGCGGTGGCGCCTCCGCGCCGCCCTCCTCCAGGCAGACCCGGTCACGGCCCTCGGTCTTGGCCCGGTACATGGCCAGATCGGCACGCTGGAGCAGCGTCTTGCGGCTGTCCCCCGGCCGCCACAGGGCCACGCCGATGCTGGCGGTGATCGACAGCGGCAGCCCCTCGACCGCGACCTCGGCGATCAGCCGGCGCAGCCGCTCGCCAAGGCCCGCCGCGGCCTGGCGATCGGTTTCGGTGGCCAGCACCACGAACTCCTCGCCGCCCCAGCGCCCCAGGTGGTCGCAGCCGCGCAGCGACTGCCCGACCCGCCGCGCCAGCTCGCGCAGCACCCGGTCGCCCATCTCATGACCGAAGCGGTCGTTGATGCGCTTGAAGTGATCGGCATCGAACAGCAGCAGGGCAAAGGAGCGTCCGTAGCGCTCGGCGGCGGCCAGCTCAACGTCGATGGCCTGCTCGATCCGATAGCGATTCCACACCCCGGTGAGCGAATCGAAGTGGGCCAGCTGCTCGAGCCGGCAGTTGGCATCGGCGAGCGCCTGCTGCTCCTCATGCAGGCGGGCGTTGAGCCGGTCGATCTCATGGACGGAAGCCGCCAGCGCCAGGTCCTCACCGAGGTCCATGGCGGCCAGGCGCTCGATTCGCTCCCAGGCGATACTGCGACCGCTGACCTCCTCGCGCCAGGCCGAATGGCGACCGGGCAGCGGCTGGTCAGGGACAGCAGCGGACCGCGCCTTTGCCGACTCGCCGGCCACCGCCCAATAGAGGGTCTCGACCTGCTCGGGACGAAACAGCAGCAGCCAGTCGCGGCGCTGAGTATTGAGCCGCAGCGGAATCGCCAGCACGCCGCAGACGCCGTCGAGGGCCAGCCCCTGGGTCATCGCCTGCGTGCCGGCATTGGCGGTATACCAGGGCCCCTCGTGGCGATGCTGCGCTTCCAGCCGCAGGACCAGGGTTTCCAGGGCCTCATGGGCCGGCACCTCGCCGAAGCTGACCAGCTCCCCGTGATGCACCAGGGTCACGCCCTGGGCGCGAAAGAGCGCCAGCCACTCGGCGCCATGGCGGCGTACCAGCAGCTCGGGGCTGGGCAGGCGCCGCCGGGCCCGGGTGAGCAGGTCGCGGCTGTCCTGCACCCGCTGCAGGTAGCGAGCCTCCTGACGGGCGCGCAGCAGGAACAGCCGCTGGGTGGCCATCTGCACCAGGGCCCGGGCGGCCTCCCGGATCGCCGGCGCCAGCGGCACCGGCGCCATGGCATGGCCGATCAACAGCCCCCACAGCTCCTGCTGGCTCTGAATGGGTATCGACAGCATCGCCCCGACCCCGAGATGCTCCTGATAGCTCACCTGCTCGGGAGAGGGCGCTCGCAGCACGCTCGCCGTCAAATCGTCCCTTAGCGCGCCAAGCTCGCTTTCGCTACTGAGCACCTCGACGGGACGCGACTGGACATCCGGCACGCTGCGCACGGGATTGTGCTCGATCAGGCTGCGCGCCTGGGGGGGAAAGTCGCTGGCGGGAAAATGCTGGCCCAGCAGGGAGTCCATCGCCCCCCGACGGTACTCTGCCACCACCTTGCCGTGCCAGTCGGCATCGAACCGGCACACCAGCACCCGGTCATGGCCGGTCAGCTGCGCCACCCCCTCCACCAGGGTGTCCAGTAGCCGGTCGCGGCTCTCGGCCTCGGCGATCCGCCTGAGCCACTCGTTGACCAGGGCCATCAGCCGCCGTTGCCCCACCGAGCCCAGGGGCTCGATCTCGACGATGACACGGTCGCCCCGGCGGTGGGCATTGACCTGGACCTTCAGCGGGCCGCCATCGACTCGGCGGGTGACCGACAGCGGCGCCGGCAGGCGCGAGCGCCCCTTGAGCTCGCGTTTGAGGCGAGCCACCAGGCGGCGCCCCAGCAGCTCGGCCGGCCGGGCATCGAGCAGTCGAGGCACGGTCAGGCCAGTGAGTTCCGCTAGGTTGGCGCTGGCCTGCAGCACGCTCGACGCCTCGGCATCGAGCACCAGCAGCCAGCCGCAGGGCTGGATGCGGCCGATGGGCCGAATGGCCGAGCGACCTGCAGAAGCGGGAGAGGAGGATGTCATGGGCGTCAGCGTGACCTCGCGTACCGACTGGCCAGCGAAAGGGTGAAACGCGCCTATCGTGCATCAGCCCGGGCGTCGATGAAAGCCGGAATAGCACAGTCAAAGCGGCCTGAAGGTCGACATGGTGGACCGATCAGCATGCCCCGGGTGGCGACAGGGCCCATGCCTGGCCAAACGGCGACGCCCGGCTCAGCTCCACAGCTCCCCCACGGGTGTCTGGGGGGCGTAGTGGGTGGCGATCTGCGCCTGCAGCAGTTCGGCAGTCGCCAGGGCATCGACCAGGGCATGGTGCCCCTGGTAAGCCGGCAGGCCGTAGCGCGCGCGACTGTCGTGCAGGCGGATCGACACCGGCGGCCGCCCCATCCAGCGCCGGAACCGCGACCACAGCGAGAGCCGGTGGCGCCGCGCCTCCAGCGACATGGTGTCGATCACCGGGAAACGCACGCCCTCCCCCAGGCGGGACTTGACCGCCGACTCCAGGAAGGGGCGCTCGATATGCCGAAAGTGCACCACCACCAGGCGTCCGGCCAGGGCGTCTAGCAGCTCGGGCAGGATCATTTCCAGGTCAGGCGCCTCCGCCACCTCCGAGTGGGTGATGTGGTGAAGAGTCACCGACTGGTGGGAGAGCGGCCGGGTCGGTCGCACCACCCAGTAGCGGCGCTCCGCCAGCCGGATCCGCCGCAGCGTGAAGGGCACCAGGCCGACGCTGACGATGGCGTGACGCCGCTCATCCAGGCCGGTGGTTTCCATGTCCAGTGCCGCCAACGGCGCCTCACCGATGGGCGTTTCCGCCGCCGGGCAGCCCGCGGCGAAGAAACGCGCCAGCAGCGGATGCGAGGCGCCGCCGGCGCGCTGGGCCATGTAGCCCGGCCAGTCGGGCACGGTGCGCCGGGACGGCAGTCGCAGGAGAGACATCGGCTCAGCGAGACCGTGCGCCACGCGCCGGCAGCGGGTAGCGATACTTGAGGAATTTCTGGGCGTTGCTCAGCACCTGGAAGGCATCCTTGAGGTTGTGACGTTCACTGTCGGCGACGTTCTCCGGCTCGATATTATTGTCCGGCTCGCGCTCCTCCTGAAGATCGATCACCTGGTGATGAATCCGCGACATGGCGAGAAACTCCAGCGCATAGCGCAGCTTCTCGCCGACGCCGGGCGCCAGCAGCTGGGTGCGGCCGATGTCATCGAGCCGCTCGAAGCTGTTCTGGGCGCGGGAGCCACAGGCCAGGGCATGAACACGGATCAGGTCGACCATGGGCGCCGTACCGCGGCGCTTCAAGTTGATGGAGTTGTTGTGCTTGCCATCCTTCTCCATCACGAAGGTACGAAAGAAGCCCAGCGGCGGCGTGCGGTTCAAGGCGTTGCGGGCCATCGCCGCCAGGAACAGCGGGCTCTGGGGCGCCTTCTTGGCCACCAGGTCCTGAAGCTGTTCGACCAGCGCCTCATCGCCGTAGGCGCTGTCCAGGTCGAAGAAAATCGAGCTGTGCAGCAGCCGTTCCGGCGTGGGGTTGTCGATCCAGTCGTTGAAGTAGCCCTTCCACACCGACAGCGGCTGACGCCACTTGGTCGTGGTGGCCATCACCTCGCCCTTGCAGTAGGTGTAACCACAGGCATCCAGCCCGTCGCTGACCCGCTTCGCCAGGGCCAGGAAATAGGCATCGTGCTGGTCGGGGTCGAAGTCATCGGCAAGCACCAGGGCATTGTCCTGATCGGTGACGATGGACTGCTCGTTGCGCGCCATGGAGCCATTGACCATGAAGCAGTAGGCCACCGGCGGCGGCCCCAGCTCCTCCTCGGCAAGCTCCAGCAGGCGCCGGGTGAAGCTGCGGCCGATGGTCGACAGGGCGCTGCCGATCATCTGGGAGTTGTTGCCCTCCTCCACCATGCGCACGAAGGCGGCGCGCACGTCGGGCGCCAGCCGGGCCAGGCCCTCGGCGCTGGACTGGCTGAAGATATTATTCACCAGGTAGAGGCTGGAGTGGGTCTCGTAGCGAATGATGTCCGACAGGTGCACGATCCCCACCGGGCGGCGGCGATGCAGCACCGGCAGGTGATGCACGTTGTTGCGCAGCATGGTGAGCATCGCCTCGTGCACGGACTCGTCGGACTGGATGGTGATCAATCGTCCGTCGACCAGATCCCCTACCGGGGTATCGGGGGAGAGCCCCTCGGCCACCACCCGGGTGCGAAAGTCGCTGTCGGTGAGGATGCCACACAGCTGCCAGGGGCGGTCCTCGCTGTCGGTAAAGGTGTAGCGCGGCTGCTCCCCCGGGGCATCGAGCACCAGCGCCGATGACGCCTGAGCCTCGGTAATCTGGCGCGCCGCCGCCTGCACCGTGGTGGTAGCCTCGACCATCACCGGATAGCGCGTCAGCAGCTTGCGAATCCGGGTGATCATCATGTCGTTGGCTTTCTTCTGCTGCTCCACCACCGCCTTCAGGCGGGGGCGGTCGAGCTCGACGAAGTCGGCGAAGTGCTCGTCGGCATCGCACAGGCGGCGAAACTCGGCCTCGGGAATGAAGTAGATCAGGGAGTCTTCCAATGCCCGGGCCGGAAAGCGCACGCGGTGATTTCGCATCAGGCTGAAGTGGCCGAAGATATCGCCCTCGCCCAGGCGGTTGTAGAGATCGCCGTTACGGCGGTAGACCTCCACAGCCCCGCTGCGGATATAGCAGAAATCGTGCACCTCCTGGTCGAGCACCAGGATATCCGCCCCGGCCTTGAAGTAGCCCACTTCGACCCGACCGGCCAGAGCGTCGAGGTGCTCATCGGAGAGACCGTCGAAGGGCGGAAAGCGCCCCATGTGCTGGCGAATTTCCAGCAGCTCTACTTCCATGCGTCCCCTCCGATTGCGTGGCGATCCGGCATTATCGCAGTGTGAAAGGGCGCCCGTTGACTGTAAAGCACCCAGCCGAGGGTCGACCACATAGGCAAGAGGCCACCCATGGGGTGGCCTCTCAAAGGTGCCGCTTGGCGAGTCGCGCGTTTACGACTGCTCGGCCATCGCCTGGACACGCTGCATCAGCTCGGGGTCCTGCTGAATGGCATGGCCAATGGCGTTGAAGGTATCCACATCGAGACCGCTGTCCTCGACCACTTCGACCATTTTGTCGTTGGCTTCCATGCGGACCTCGTTCTGGGCCTGCTCGTCTTCGGCCGCGTGAAGGCGCTCGGTGTACTCTTGGGAGATGACGGCGATCTCTTGCGAGGCATCGGCGAACTGCTGAAGCTGGTCATCAGAGAAGTCCTGCGCCGGGGCTGCCGCCTGCGGCTGTTCCGGTGCGGCTGCCGGGTCCTGCTGAGCATGGGCGTGAGCGGCCATCAGGCCGGCAGTGAGCAGAGCAGCCGAGAACAGGGCAGTGATCCGTTGCATGAATACCTCCAAGGGGGTGTTGCGGTGTATGTGCCCCCTGTGACGGACCACGGGCATAAGGGTTCACCATTTTCTTGTAACGCTATGTAATATATCGATAGTCCGCTAATTGCTACCTCGGTCGTCTTCCACCGACGTGCTCGAAGCCGTATCGTCGAGCCTTTCCGTCGGTCAAGGACGTCGCCCCTCATGCCTGCCTCTTCTTCCGCCACGCTCAAGTCCCTGGGTCTGGCCGCCATGCCGCTACTGTTCGTGGCCCTGTGGAGCACCGGCTTCATCGGGGCCAAGTTCGGCCTGCCCCACGCCGAGCCCTTTACCTTCCTGTTCGTGCGCTTCGTGCTGACCCTGATGCTGCTGATTCCGCTGGTACAGCTCTTCAACGGCGGCTGGCCCCAGGGAGCACGGCTCTGGGGGCATATCGGCGTATCCGGCCTGCTGGTGCACGGCGCCTACCTGGGCGGGGTCTTCTACGGCATCCACCTAGGCATGCCGGCCGGGCTGGCCGCGCTGCTGGTGGGGCTCCAGCCGCTGCTGACCGCGACCCTGGCAAGCCCTCTGCTCGGCGAGCGCATCACGGCCGTCCAGTGGCTGGGGCTGGCGCTCGGTCTGGTGGGGATCGGCCTGGTGCTGGGCAGCAAGCTCGATCCGGGCGCCGCGCTGTTCCAGGGCTTCGGGGTCGGCGCCCTGGCCAGCATCTTGGCCGCCCTGGGGGGCATCACCCTGGGCACTCTCTATCAGAAGCGCTTCTGCACCGGCATGCCCCTGCTCTCCGGCACCGTGGTGCAGTACCTGGCGGCGGGCACCCTGCTGGGGCTGGGGGCGCTGCTGTTCGAGGAGCGCAGCATCGACTGGACCCCGACCTTCCTGCTGACCCTGGCCTGGCTGGTGCTGGTGCTGTCGATCAGCGCCATTCTGCTGCTGATGGCGCTGATCCGCCGCGGCGCCGCGTCGCGGGTGGCCAGCCTCTTCTATCTGGTCCCGCCGGTGACGGCGCTACAGGCGTGGTGGCTGTTCGACGAGCGACTGCCCCTGGCCGGGCTGATCGGCATGGCGGTGACCATCGTGGGCGTGGTGCTGGCAGTACGCGGCAAGCCGGATCAGTCGCCTCCCAGCCGCTCCAGGTAGCGCGGGCCACCCAGGTTGCGCATCTGCTGGCGTATCCATTGACTGCGCCGCTCCACATGGGGGCTGGGGCGCGCCGCATCCCAGCCGCGGGGGTTGGGGAGGATGGCGGCCAGGCGGCTGGCCTGGGCTTCGCTGAGCCGGTCGGCGGAAACCCCGAAGTAGTGCTGGCCGGCCGCTTCCAGGCCGAACACCCCGTGGTCCCACTCGGCGATATTGAGATAGACCTCGAGGATGCGCTGCTTGGGCCATAGCGTCTCGATCAGTAGCGTGAACCAGGCCTCCAGGCCCTTGCGGCCCCAGCTGCGCCCGGTCCACAGGAAGAGGTTCTTGGCCGTCTGCTGGCTGATGGTGCTGGCCCCGCGCAGCCGCGCCCCGTTGCGGCTGGCCTCCCAGGCGCGGCGCATCTCGACCATGTCGAAGCCGCGATGATCGGGAAAGCGCTGGTCCTCGGCGGCGATCACCGCCAGCTTGGCGTGGTCGGAGAGCTCGCTCCAGGGACGCCACTGGCGCTGGATCGCCACCGGCTCTCCGACCAGCCAGCCCTGCACCTTGCGCTCGAACATCACCATCGAGCCGTAGGCGGGCACCTCTCGCAGCGCCAGCACCAGCAGCACCGAGAGCGTAATAAAGACGGCCACCGCGAGGGCCGCCCAGCGCAGTAGTCGGCGCAGCAGCGCCCGGATCATGCCGCGCCCTGGGTCGGGGGACGGTCAACGCTTGAACAGATGCTCCGCATGATAGCGCAGGTGGTCCTCGATGAAGCTGGCGATGAAATAGTAGCTGTGATCATACCCCGGCTGGCGACGCAGCGTCAGGGGGTGATCGTGCTCGGCGCACACCGCCTCCAGCCGTTCGGGCCTGAGCTGCTCGTCGAGGAAGTCGTCGCTCTCACCCTGGTCGATGAACAGGCGCTGGCTGGAGGCCCCCTTGGCCACCAGCTCGCAGGCGTCGTACTGGGTCCAGGCGCCGGGGTCGTCGCCCAGGTACTCCCCGAAGGCCTTGCGCCCCCAGGGGCACTGGCTGGGGTTGACGATGGGAGCGAAGGCCGACACCGAGCGGTAGTGGCCGGGCCGGCGCAGGGCCATGATCAGCGCGCCGTGACCGCCCATGGAGTGGCCGCTGATCGACTCGCGGCCGTTGACCGGAAAGTGCTGGCGCACCACCGAGGGCAGCTCCTCGGCCACGTAGTCGTACATGCGATAGTGCGCCTTCCAGGGCTGACGCGTGGCGTTGACGTAGAAGCCGGCCCCGGACCCCAGGTCGTAGCTATCGTGCTCGCCGGGCAGATCGGTCCCCCTGGGGCTGGTGTCCGGGCAGACGATGGCGATGCCCAGCTCTGCGGCCAGGCGCTGGGCGCCGGCCTTTTGCATGAAGTTCTCGTCGGTGCAGGTGAGCCCCGAGAGCCACCACAGCAGCGGCACCCGCTGGGTTTCCGCCTGGGGCGGCAGGTAGATGGCAAACACCATCTCGCAGTCCAGCGCCCGCGAGCGGTGGCGGTAGCGCTTGTGCCAGCCGCCAAAGCACTTGTTGCTCGACACCAGCTCCAGCTGTTCGGTCATGGTCATAACGCTCTCCCGGCGCGCAAAGATGTCACCCGTCGCGCGACACGCGACGGCTAAGTTGAGACATGGCGGCGCATGTCACGGCTCAATAGTGGAGCACGGTACGGATGCTTTCGCCACGGTGCAGCAGCTCAAAGGCCTCATTGATCTGCTCGAAGGGCATATCATGGGTAATGAAATCGTCGATGTTGATCTCGCCCTTCATGTAGCGCTCGACATAGCCCGGCAGCTCGCTGCGCCCCTTCACCCCGCCGAAGGCGGAGCCCTTCCAGACCCGGCCGGTGACCAGCTGGAACGGCCTCGTGGCGATCTCCTCGCCGGCCCCGGCCACGCCGATGATGATCGACTCGCCCCAGCCCTTGTGGCAACACTCCAGCGCCGAGCGCATCACGTTGACGTTGCCGATGCACTCGAAGGAGTAGTCGACGCCGCCGTCGGTCATCTCGACGATCACCTGCTGGATCGGGTCGGGATAGTCCTTGGGGTTGACGAAATCGGTGGCGCCGAACTGGCCGGCCAGCGCGAACTTGTCGGGATTGACGTCGATGGCGATGATACGGCTGGCCTTGGCCATCATCGCCCCCTGGATCACCGCCAGGCCGATGGCCCCCAGACCGAACACCGCTACGGTAGAACCCGGCTCCACCTTGGCGGTATTGAGCACGGCGCCGATGCCGGTGGTCACCCCGCAGCCCAACAGGCAGATCTTGTCCAGCGGCGCCGTCTTGGACACCACCGCCAGCGACACCTCGGGCAGCACCGTATATTCGCTGAAGGTGGAGCAGCCCATGTAGTGGTGCAGCGGCTTGCCCTCTAGCGAGAAGCGGCTGGTGCCGTCGGGCATCAGCCCCTGCCCCTGGGTGGCACGCACCGCCCCGCACAGGTTGGTCTTCCCGGAGAGGCAGAACTTGCACTGGCCGCATTCGGCGGTATAGAGGGGAATCACATGGTCGCCCGGCCTGACGCTGGCGACACCCGCCCCCACCTCCTCCACGACACCGGCCCCCTCGTGGCCCAGCACCGAGGGAAACAGCCCCTCCGGGTCGGCGCCGGAAAGAGTGTAGGCGTCGGTATGGCAGACGCTGGTGGCGGCCATGCGCACCAGCACCTCACCGGCCCTGGGGCCTTCCACGTCGATCTCGGCCAGCTCCAGCGGCTTGCCCGCAGCCCGGGCAATGGCGGCTCGTGTCTTCATGGCGATCTCCTGACGAGATGGTCGATGCCTTTCAGTCTAGGCCGCTTATGGAGCTGGCGAAACCCAAGGGAATCAGAGAATTATCTCAATAAAAAAAGCGCCCCGTAGGGCGCCAGGAAGAGGCCTTGCCGATGCCTTCACTTGAAGTTCTTTCGATAGGACTTGAGGATCTCGCCGACGATGCCGCTACGGAAGCTCAGCACGCAGACCACGAAGATTACCCCCAGGATTGGACCCACCCAGGCGCCCAGGGCGCCCTGGGCCAGCAGATGCTGCAGGCTGACCACCAAGCCGGCGCCCACCACCGGGCCGAACAGGGTGCCCACCCCGCCCAGCAGGGTCATCAGGATCACCTCACCGGACATGTGCCAGTGAGCGTCGGTCAGCGAGGCCAGCTGGAACACCACCGTTTTGGTGGAGCCGGCCAGGCCGGCCAGGCCCGCGGAGAGGATGAAGGCCAGCAGCTTGTAGGCATCGGTGTTGTAGCCCAGCGACACTGCCCGCGGCTCGTTCTCGCGGATCGCCTTGAGCACCTGGCCGTAGGGTGAGTGCACGGCGCGCTGCACGATGGCGAAGCCGATCAGGAAGACGGCGAACACGAAGTAGTACATCGCCAGGTTGCTGCGCAGGCTGATCACGCCGAACAGCTCGCCCCGCGGCACCCCGTGCAGGCCATCCTCACCACCGGTAAAGGGCGCCTGAACGTAGAAGAAGTACACCATCTGCGCCAGCGCCAGGGTCACCATGGCGAAGTAGATTCCCTGGCGGCGAATCGCCAGGGCACCGAACACCGTGCCCAGGGCCAGGGCCGCCAGGGTGCCGACGATGATGCCCATCTCCGGGGTCAGCGCCGGGTAGCTGGCCAACAGGTAGCCGGTCACGTAGCCGCCGGTGGCCAGGAAGGCGGCATGCCCGAAGGAGAGCAGCCCCGCGTAGCCCAGCAGCAGGTTGAAGGCGCAGGCGAACAGCGCGAAGCACAGCACCTTCATCAAGAACACCGGGTAGGCGAAGAAGGGTGCCACCAGGCCGATCGCAATCAGCACGAGATACAGGAGGTTGCGGCGCATATTGGCGCGCCGCTGGCGCTCCATGGTCGGGGTCAGGGTTTGCGTCGTGGCCATGACGTCATGCCTCCTTGCCGAAGAGACCGGCGGGTCGAATCAACAGCACCAGGATCATTACCAGGAAGATCACGGTGTTGGCCGCCTCGGGGTAGTAGACCTTGGTGAGGCCCTCGATCAGGCCCATGCCCAGGCCGGTGAGCACGGCGCCGAGGATCGAGCCCATGCCGCCGATCACCACCACGGCAAAGACCACGATCAAGAGGTTGGAGCCCATGGTCGGCGACACCGGATAGAGCGGTGCGGCCAGCACCCCGGCGAAGGCGGCCAGCGCCACGCCGAAGCCGTAGGTCAGGGTAATCAGCAGCGGCACGTTGACACCGAAGGACTGCATCAGCGCCGGGTTCTCGGTGCCGGCCCTCAGGTAGGCGCCAAGCCGCGTGCGCTCGATGATGAACCAGGTACCCAGACAGACCACCAGCGCCGCCAGCAGCACCCAGGCGCGATAGACGGGCAGGAACATGAAGCCCAGCTGGAAGCCGCCCTGCAGCGCCTCCGGCGTGGGATAGCGGGCGCCCGAGACCCCGAAAAAATTGACCAGGGTGCCTTCGAAGATCAGCGCCAGGCCAAAGGTCAGCAGCAGGCCGTAGAGGTGGTCCAGGTGGCCGATGCGGCGCAGCAGCAGCCGCTCGATCACCATCCCCAGCAGGCCCACCACCAGCGGCGCCAGCAGCAGTGCCGCCCAGTAGTTGATACCCAGGTAGCGCATTCCCAGCAGGGTGGCGAAAGCCCCGAGCATGTACATGGCCCCGTGGGCGAAGTTGACGATCTTCAGTAGGCCGAAGATCACCGCGAGCCCCAGGCTCAGCAGGGCGTAGAAGGCGCCGTTGATCAGGCCCAGCATCAGCTGGCCCATGAACACCGCCAACGGCACCCCGAATATCATCGTCATGTTAGGTTCTCCTCGCCGTCAGAGGGGCGGCGGCTGGCGCCGCCGCCGTGTCTTGCCCAGCTTAGTTCTGCACCAGCTTGCACTGGCTCTCGGAAAGCGGGCGGTAGGCTTCTTCGGCAGGAATGGTGGCCAGGATCTCGTAGAGGTCCCACTCATGGGTGGAGTCGGCCGGCGACTTCACTTCGGCCAGGTACATGTCGTGCACCATGCGGCCATCCTCGCGCAGGCGGCCGTTGCGGGCGAAGAAGTCGTTGATCTCCTGATCCATCATGTGGGCCCGCACGGTCGCCGGATCGTCGCTGCCGGTCGCTTCCACCGCCTGCAGGTAGTGCATGGTGCTGGAGTAGATGCCCGCCTGGACCATGGTCGGCATGCGGCCCACGCGCTCGTAGTAGCGCTCGGACCACTCGCGGGACTCATCGTCCATGTTCCAGTACCAGCCGGTGGTCAGCAGCAGCCCCTGGGTGTCCTCGAGGCCCATGGCGTAGACGTCGTTGAGGAACACCAGCAGACCGGCGAGCTGCTGGCCCGCCTCGACCACGCCGAACTGGGCGGCGGTCATGATGGCGTTGACGGTGTCGGCGCCGGCGTTGGCCAGGCCGATGATCTGGGCGCCGGAGCCCTGGGCCTGGAGAATGTAGGAGGAGAAGTCGTCGGTGGGGAAGGGGTGACGCACGCCGCCCACCACTTCACCGCCGCTCTCTTCCACCACCCGGGTCACGTCGCCTTCCAGGGCGTGGCCGAAGGCGTAGTCGGCGGTGAGCATGAACCAGCTCTCGCCGCCCTGGTCGACGATCGCCCGTGCGGTGCCGTTGGCCAGCGGGTAGGTGTCATAGACCCAGTGGATATGGTTCGGCGTGCAGTGCTCATTGGTGATGCTCGAGGCCGCCGAGGCGGACACGATGCCGAAGCTGTTGTTCTCTTCCAGCACCCGCGTCACGGCGATGGTCACCGAGGAAGCCACCAGGCCGGCGACCATGTCGACGTTGCGGGTGTCGATCCATTCCCGCACGGTGCTGGCGCCTACGTCGGCGCTGTTGCGGTCATCGGCGCTGAACACCTCGATCGAGGCGCCGTTGACGTTGCCGCCGAAGTCTTCGACCGCCATGCGCAGGGCCTCGAGGCCGCCCGGGCCGGCCAGGTCGCGATAGGTGCCGGACATGTCGGCCAGGTAGCCGATACGCACTTCGCCGTCGCTGATCTCGGCCTGGGCGGTAGCGGCCATGGCGGCGGTGGCGGCAATGGCGATGCTGCTGGCGAGGGTCTTCTTGATGAAGGTCATTTTCGTCTCCATGGCCCCGTAGGGCTGCTTGTTGTTGTCGCGGGCGCTGCGATCAGTCGCCGCTGTGGTGGTGGTTACGAAAGTTGCGGTTGTGGTTTTTGGTTAGCCGCCGAGGCGGCCCAGCTACTGCGCTTTCGGGAAGGCATCCAAGCCAGGGCACCCTCCGGAAAAATCGTCCCGCGCGATGGACTCACACCCCCAGCAGGGAGTTGAGATGGTCGCGCTTGCCGGCCAGCTCGGTCTTGCTGATCTCTTCGACGATCCGGCCGTGCTCCATCACATAGTGGCGGTCGGCCAGGGGCGCGGCGAAGCGGAAGTTCTGCTCCACCAGCACGATGGTCATGCCGCGGTCGCGCAGCTTGACCAGCACTTCGCCGAGTTTCTGCACGATGACCGGGGCGAGCCCTTCGGTGATCTCGTCGAGCAGCAGCATGCGCGCGCCGGTGCGCAGGATGCGCGCCATGGCCAGCATCTGCTGCTCGCCGCCGGAGAGTCGGGTACCCTGGCTGCGCCGCCGCTCATAGAGGTTGGGGAACATCTCGTAGATCTCGTCGAGAGACATCCCGCCGGAGCGCACCGTGGGCGGCAGCAGCAGGTTCTCTTCGACGTCGAGGCTGGCGAAGATGCCGCGCTCCTCCGGGCAGTAGCCGATGCCTAGCCGCGGAATGCGGTGGGGCTTCATGCCCAGCGTCTCGTTCCCGTTGATCATGACCGAGCCGGTGCGCCGGCCCACCATGTTCATGATCGCCTTGAGGGTGGTGCTGCGCCCCGCGCCGTTGCGGCCCAGCAGGGTGACCAGCTCGCCACGCCTCACGTCGAAGTCGACGCCGTGGAGGATGTGCGATTCGCCGTAGAAGGCGTGCAGGTCGCGCACCCGCAGCATTTCGGCGCCATCGTGATCCTGATAGTGCGTGGCGTCGGCGACCGGTTCGGCTACCTGATTCATGCGCTGGCCTCCTCTTCTGCATCCGCTTCAGTGCCCATGTAGGCCTCCTTGACCCGCGGGTCGGCGGACACCTCGGCGTAGTCGCCTTCGGCCAGCACGGCCCCACGCGCCAACACGGTGATGCGATCACACAGCCGGCTCACCACGCTGAGGTTGTGCTCCACCATCAACACGGTGCGGCCCTTGGCCACGCGACGGATCAGCTCGACGATGCGGTCGACGTCCTCGGCGCCCATGCCCTGGGTCGGCTCGTCGAGCAGCATCAGGGTCGGCTCCATGGCCAGGGTGGTAGCCACTTCCAACGCCCGCTTGCGCCCGTAGGGCATCTCCACGGTGAGCACGTCGGCGTACTCGCGCAGGCCCACTTCGTCCAGCAGTTCGATGGCCCGCTCGTTGAGGTGCTCGAGGGTGCGCTCGGACTTCCAGAAGTGGAAGGAGGTGCCCATGGGCCGCTGCAGCGCCACCCGCACGTTCTCCAGCGCGGTCATGTGGGCGAACACCGCCGAGATCTGGAAGGAGCGCACCATGCCCAGTCGGGCGATCTGGTTGGCCTTCATGCCGGTGATGGCGTCGCCGCGATAGAGGATCTCGCCGCGGGTCGGCGGCAAAAACTTGGTGAGGAGATTGAAGACGGTCGTCTTGCCGGCCCCGTTGGGACCGATCAGGGCGTGGATATGTCCTTCCCGGACCTGCAGGTTGACATCGTCCACGGCGGTGAAGCCGCGAAACTGCTTGGTCAACCCGCGAGTTTCCAGTATGAACTCCTGGGTCATGTGACGTCCTCTCTGGATCGCCGCCAGCGATCCGCGCTGATTTGTTGTCTTTGTCATGAAGGCTGATAAGCGAGTACCAGCCCGGGACTTTCTAACCTTTACGTTAACGTAAGCTAGAGGAGACGCCCCCGAGGAGCAACACCTGAAACGCCGAACTCGACCAATGGCGTAGACGCTCCGGTTTTCAGTAGCTTGCAAACAAAAACGCGACACCCGTCGGGGCATCGCGCTGGCTCGATATAGAGGATTGATCTAGAAGAAGCTTTCGCCCCTCAGCACTCGATGGCGTTGACCGCCAGCCCCCCACGGGAGGTCTCCTTGTACTTCTCCTGCATGTCGGCCCCGGTGTCGCGCATGGTGCGAATCACCTTGTCCAGGGAGATGAAGTGCTCGCCGTCGCCGCGCAGCGCCATCTGGGCGGCGTTGATCGCCTTCACCGAGGCGATGGCGTTGCGCTCGATGCAGGGCACCTGCACCAGACCCCCTACCGGGTCGCAGGTCAGGCCCAGGTTGTGCTCCAGGCCGATCTCGGCGGCGTTTTCCACCTGGCCGACGCTGCCGCCCATCACCTCGGCGAGCCCCGCGGCGGCCATGGCACAGGCCGAGCCGACCTCGCCCTGACAGCCCACCTCCGCGCCGGAAATGGAGGCGTTCTTCTTGCACAGGATGCCCACGGCGCTGGCGGCCAGCAGGAAGTCCACCACGTCGCGCTCGCAGGCGCCCGGCTGAAACTTCATGTAGTAGTGCAGCACCGCCGGAATGATGCCGGCCGCGCCGTTGGTGGGGGCGGTCACCATGCGCCCACCGGCGGCGTTCTCCTCGTTGACCGCCAGGGCGAAGACGTTCACCCAGTCCATGGCCGAGAAGGTCGAGGCGATCAGGCTACGGTCATCCTCGGCGGCGAGCAGGCGACGGTGCAGGGAGGCCGCGCGCCGCTTGACGTCGAGCCCCCCGGGCAACACCCCTTCGTGGTGCAGGCCGGTCTCCACGCAGGCCTGCATGGCCTGCCAGATCTCCCACAGCCCGGCGCGCACCTCCGCCTCGCTGCGCCAGGCCTTCTCGTTCTCCAGCATCAGCTCGCTGATGCGCAGGTCGTGCATGCGACACAGCGCCATCAGCTCGGCGGCGGAATTGAAGTCGTAGGGCAGTGCCGTGGTGTCGCTATCCAGCTCGCCCCGGGCGGCCTGCTGCTCGTCGACCACGAAGCCGCCACCCACCGAGTAGAAGGTGTTGCGGTATAGCTCGTCACCGTGACCATGGGCCACCAGCGTCATGGCGTTGGGATGATACGGCAGGCAGTCGTCATGCCACTGCAGGTCTCGAGCCCACAGGAAGGCGATCGCCAGGCGGCCGTCGAGCAGCAGGGTGCTGGACTCCAGCAGCTCTTCGATGCTGGGGCCGACGATGGCGGGGTCGATGACATCGGGGCGCTCGCCCATCAGGCCCATGAGCACGGCGCGGTCGGTGCCATGCCCCTTGCCGGTGGCCGACAGTGAGCCGTGGAGATGCACCTCGATGCGGGCCACCCGTTCGAGCAGGCGCCGCTGGCGCAGTGCCTCGACGAAATCGTAGGCGGCACGCATCGGCCCGACGGTGTGGGAGCTGGATGGACCGATACCGATCTTGAAGAGATCGAAAGCGCTGATTGCCATGACATCTACCTCGCAGGGGAACGGCGACTGACGGCGGGCAAGACGCTCCGAATACCGGCAAATACATCAGTGGAGCTAAACAGTCTTGCCATCTTGTTGGCTTTCGCTCTATGTTGAAGCGGTTCGCTGCGGCGGACAAACCAGAATAACTTCCCTTGAGTATAGAATGACTAAAGCATGAGCCGCCTCCTGCACGCCCAGACCCACGCCTGGCTGAAGGTCTTTGCCGTCAGCGCTCGCCACCTCTCCTTTACCCGCGCCGCCGAGGAGCTGCACGTGACCACCGGCGCGGTCAGCCAGCAGATCAAGCAGCTGGAGGCCCGGCTGGGCTTCAAGCTGTTTCGCCGACTGCCGCGCCGACTGGAACTCACCGAGGAGGGCCGCCGGCTTGCCGGCGTGGTCGACGAGGCCTACCAGGCGGTGGGCCTGGAGGTGAAACGCCTGCGCAGCGGGGTGATGAGCGGCATCGTTCGCCTGCGCAGCGTGCCGGCCTTTCTCAGCAAGTGGCTGATGCCGCGCCTGCCGCGGCTGCAGGCGCGATTCCCCGACATCGAAATGCAGCTGGTCGCCGAAGACAGCAGCCTGTCGCTGCGCGAGGGCGACTTCGACCTGGCCATCGACCTCAACGATGGCCACTATCCCGGCCTCTCGACCACGCCGCTGATGGAGGAGGTGATCTTCCCGGTCTGCGCGCCGGCCCTGCTGCACCGCCGCCCCTCGCTGTCTAGCCCGGCAGAGCTCGCCTGGTACCCGCTGCTCCACGACGTCACCGCCTGGCGCGGCGGCCACCCCTATGCCGAGTGGGAGCACTACCTGCAAGCGGTCGATGCACCGCCGATCAACGCCCGCCGCGGCTATACCTTCAACCGACATCGCCTGGCCCTGGAGGCAGCCGTGGCCGGCATGGGCGTGGCCATCGCCCGCCAGGCCCTGCTGACCGACGAGCTCAAGACCGGCAGCCTAATCGCCCCCTTCGCCACCCGCATCCCCACCGGCAAGCGCTACGGCATCGTCCACACCAGCGGCGCCCTGGACGACCGTCGGGTCGCCGCGGTGCACGACTGGATCGTCGAAGAAGCGCATCGATAACACCTCCCTCCCCCCTGCTCGAGGCCTCTGCGAGAGGCTGCTTCTGCCCCAGCTCAAAAAAAAGCAGGAATGGGTTTGCAGAACGCGCGCATGCCAAGTAATGTCGCGCGCCATGCCTTTAAGGCAACACAATATCCTGCAAAATAGCCATACAACGAGATAATTCAATGTCAGCTAATGCAACGCGCAGCGAGCGTCTCCGCCGCGGCGCCTTCAACCGCTTTCTCGACAGCGTGGAGTGGCTCGGCAACCTGCTTCCCCACCCGGTCACGCTCTTCGCCCTGCTCTGCGTCATCGTGGTGGTGGCCAGCGGTATCGCTGGCGCCCTGGGCGTCTCGGTGGCGGACCCGCGCCCGGCCAACGAGGGCGAGTGGATCGCCGTCAACTCGCTGCTCAACGCCGAGGGCCTGCGCCGCTTGATCAGCGAGATGGTCACCAACTTCACCGGCTTCGCCCCCCTGGGCACGGTGCTGGTGGCCATGCTGGGCGTCGGCGTGGCCGAGCACTCCGGCCTGCTCTCGGCCAGCATGCGCGCCCTGGTGCTCAACCGCTCGCCGCGCATCGTCACCTTTGCAGTGGTCTTCGCCGGCATCATGTCCAACATGGCCGCCGAACTCGGCTATGTGGTGCTGATTCCGCTGGCGGCGATGATCTTCCACTCCCTGGGCCGACACCCGCTGGCCGGTCTGGCCGCGGCCTTCTGCGGGGTCTCCGGCGGCTACAGCGCCAACCTGCTGATCGGCACCGTCGACCCGCTGCTCTCCGGGATCACCCAGGAGGCCGCCCGCCTGCTCGACCCCGCCTACAGCGTGGGTGCGGAGGCCAACTGGTTCTTCATGATCGTCAGCACCTTCGCCGTGACCCTGATCGGCGGCCTGGTGACCGAGCGCATCGTCGAGCCCAAGCTCGGCAAGTTCGATGCCGCCTATGCCGAGGACGATATCGACAACCAGCGCATGGAAGGCCTCTCCACCACCGAAAAGCAGGCCCTGAAGGGCACCGGCCTGGCCGCCCTGGCGATCGCCGCCACGCTGGCCCTGATGGTGGTTCCCCAGTGGGGCATTCTGCGCCATCCCGAAACCGGCGCGGTCAGCGGCTCGCCCTTCCTCGGCGGCATCGTGGTGATCGTGGCGGTCTCCTTCACGATCCTGGGCTACGTGTACGGCCGCCTGGCCGGCACCATGCGCGGCGACCGCGACATCGTCGACGCCATGGCCAAGAGCATGAGCAGCCTGGGGCTCTATATCGTGCTGGTGTTCTTCGCCGCCCAGTTCGTGGCGCTGTTCAACTGGAGCAACTTCGGCACCGTGATCGCCGTGGCCGGCGCCGACGTCCTGCAGTCCCTGGGGCTGCGTGGCCCGGCACTGTTCGCGCTGTTCATCCTGCTGTGCGCCTTCGTCAACCTGTCGCTGGGCAGCGCCTCCGCCCAGTGGGCGGTGACCGCCCCGATCTTCGTGCCGATGCTGATGCTGATGGGCTACGCCCCGGAGGTGATCCAGGCCGCCTACCGGATCGGTGACTCGGTGACCAACCTGATCACGCCGATGATGAGCTACTTCGGGCTGATCATGGCCGTGGCGGCGCGCTACCGAAAGGACCTGGGCATCGGCACCCTGGTCGCCCTGATGCTGCCCTACACCCTGTTCATGCTGATCGGCTGGAGCCTGCTGTTCTTCGTCTGGGTGTTCGTGCTGGGCCTGCCGGTGGGCCCGGGATCGGCGACCCACTACGTGCTGTAGACCTCCCCAAACCGGGTCAACGCGTCCGGCCCCGGCCGGACGCTGCATGCCACCGGGTGACGCAGACAGCGAAAGCCCCCGCCGGCAGTGCCGGCGGGGGCTTCGTCGTATCAGGCCAGCCGGAGGCTGACCGGGCGGCGGGCGGTTACTCGTCCAGGAAGGAGCGCAGCGGCTCGGAGCGGCTGGGGTGACGCAGCTTGCGCAGCGCCTTGGCCTCGATCTGACGGATCCGCTCGCGGGTGACGTCGAACTGCTTGCCGACCTCCTCGAGGGTGTGATCGGTGTTCATGTCGATACCGAAGCGCATGCGCAGCACCTTGGCCTCGCGGGCGGTCAGGCCGCCCAGCACGTTGCGAGTGGCCTCGATCAGCCCCTCGCCGGTGGCCGAGTCGATGGGCAGCAGCATGGTGCCGTCCTCGATGAAGTCGCCCAGGTGGGAGTCGTCATCGTCGCCGATGGGCGTCTCCATGGAGATCGGCTCCTTGGCGATCTTGAGCACCTTGCGCACCTTGTCCTCGGGCATCTCGAGGCGCTCGCCGAGCTCTTCCGGCGTGGGTTCGCGGCCCATCTCCTGGAGCATCTGCCGGGAGACCCGGTTGAGCTTGTTGATGGTCTCGATCATGTGCACCGGGATGCGGATGGTGCGCGCCTGGTCGGCAATGGAGCGCGTGATCGCCTGGCGAATCCACCAGGTGGCATAGGTGGAGAACTTGTAGCCGCGGCGGTATTCGAACTTGTCCACCGCCTTCATCAGGCCGATGTTGCCCTCCTGGATCAGGTCCAGGAACTGCAGGCCGCGGTTGGTGTACTTCTTGGCGATCGAGATCACCAGGCGCAGGTTGGCCTCGACCATCTCCTTCTTGGCGCGACGCGCCTTGGCCTCGCCGATGGAGAGGCGGCGGTTGATCTCCTTGAGCTCGGGCACGGCCAGCTGGACCATGTCCTCTTCGAAGGCGATGCGCCGCTGGGCGCGCTGGATGTCGCCGCGCAGCGCGGCGAGGCGGTCGGCGTACTTGCCATGGGCGGCGATGAACTCGTCGAGCCAGTCCTGGCGCGACTCGTTACCCGGGAAGGCCTTGATAAAGGTCTTGCGGGGCACCTTGGCCTTCTTGACGAACAGCTGCATCACCGCCTTTTCCTGGGCGCGCACCTGCTCGACGCTGATGCGCACCTGGCCGACCAGGCGCTCGAAGTGCTTGGGCACCAGCTTGATCGGCGAGAACAGCTCGGCCAGACGCTCGAGCTCGGCCCTGGCTTCGGGAGAGCCGCGCCCATGGGCCGCAATCGCCGCCCGGGCGCTCTCGTTGAGCTCGCGGATCTGCTCGAAGCGGGCCCGAGCCTCTTCCGGATCCGGACCGCCGGTGGTCTCTTCCTCGCCCTCGTCCTCGTCGTCATCCTCGTCGCCGTCGCCCTCGGACTCGGGGCGCGGCTCCTCCTCCGGCACTTCGGCCTCGGCCACGCCGGGGATGCCCTCGTCGGGGTCAATGAAGCCGGAGAAGAGGTCGGACAGGCGGCCGGGCGCCTCCTCGTCCTGGGTGGCGTCGTAGGCCTCGAGAATGGAGTCGACCGCGCCGGGCAGCCAGGCCAGCGCCGACATCACCTCGCGGGTGCCCTCCTCGATCCGCTTGGCGATCTCGATCTCGCCCTCGCGGGTGAGCAGCTCCACGGTGCCCATCTCGCGCATGTACATGCGCACCGGGTCGGTGGTGCGACCCACGTCGCTCTCCACGGCAGCCAGTGCCGCCACGGCCTCTTCGGCAGCCGACTCATCGGTGGAGTGATCCGACATCATCAGGGTATCTTCATCCGGCGCCACCTCGACGACGCTGATACCCATGTCGTTGATCATGCCGATGATGTCTTCCACCTGGTCGGGGTCGGCGATGTCCTCGGGAAGATGGTCGTTGACCTCGGCATAGGTCAGGTAGCCCTGTTCCTTGCCGCGCGCGATCAACTCCTTCAGACGCGACTGCTGCTGCGCATTTCCAGCCATAGAAACCCTATCTCGACGAAGAAGAATGAAGCACCTGAAGCGCTGGGGTGGAGAAAACTCATGAAGCCGAACAGTATAGCGGAAAATGCCTACCCCCCGCCAGCTCGACCCATTTGCTCGGTCACTCAGGTGTGTTAGTTTGTTCGGTTGTGCTGGCGCCGGTGCCCGCGGACCTGCTGCCAAGATGGGGGTGGCCGCGGCGATTTCAACCCCGGCTACCGCACCCGGCCGGCCCTTCACGCATCCACACGGCTCCTCAGCTCTTCAGCTCCACCAGCAATTCCATTAACCTTAGACGCGCTTCGCGCGGCAGTCGTTCGCCGCTGCGCTCCCTGGCCAGCAGGGCCGCGTACTCTTCCTGGGGCGACTGGCGACGCCGGTGGCGCCGCAGATGCTCCACCAGGCCATCGATTTCGGCCGCCCGGGCGCCGCGGGGAATCAACATCTCGCGCTGCGCCAGGGCCGCCAGCCGCTGCCCCGACTCGCTGCCGTGAAAGTGCGCCAGCAGCACCTGGGCACTGCGATAGCGCCCGGCTCGCAGCAGCGCCACCACCTCACGACACAGCCCGCTGTCCGGATCCCCCTCGGGGTACCAGTCGTCTTCGGCGGGCAGCCGCTCGACCAGCGCGGGCTCATGCACCAGCAGCTGCAGGATTCGCCCCACCAGCCCCAGCGGCGCCCTCTCGACGCCCAGCGAATCGCCTTCACCCGCCGGTCGATCGCCCAGCGGCGGCGCCATCGGTGCGACGTTGTCGGCAGCGGCCTCGGGCGGCATGGCGACATGGCGCGTCATCAGTGTCTCGAAGCGAGACTGATCGACGCCGGTTCGCCGCGAAAGTTCGCCCAGCAGCAGCGATTTCAGCACCCCCTCGGGGAGCCTGGCGATCGCTGCCAGCACCTGGCTGGCATAGCGCTCACGCTCCTCGATGCGCGCCAGGTCGCGCCCCGTGGCCGCCTGATCGAAGAGAAACTCCGACAGCGGACTGGCGCAGGTAATGCGGTCCTCGAAGGCCGCCTGCCCCTCCCGACGCACCAGAGTGTCCGGGTCCTCCCCCTCGGGAAGAAACAAAAAACGCGCCTGGCGCCCGTCGATCATCAGCGGCAGCACGGTCTCCAGGGCGCGACTGGCGGCCTGACGGCCGGCCCGGTCGCCGTCGAAGCAGAACACCACCTCGCTGACCATTCGGAACAGCCGCGTCAGATGCTCTTCGCTGGTGGAGGTGCCCAGCGTGGCGACGGCGTTGCGGATGCCGAACTGAGCCAGCGCCACCACGTCCATGTAGCCCTCGACGATCACCAGCCGCTCGAGGCGCGAGCTGGCCTGACGCGCCTCGTAGAGCCCGTAGAGCTCGCGCCCCTTGTGAAAGACCGGCGTCTCCGGCGAGTTCAGGTACTTGGGCTTGGCATCGCCCAGCACGCGACCGCCGAAGGCGATGGTGCGGCCGCGCAGGTCGCGAATCGGAAACATCACCCGGTCGCGGAAGCGGTCGTAGGTCCGTCCGCTCTCCTCGCGCTGCACCAGCAGGCCATACTCGACCTGCACCGACTCGGGAATTCCGCGCTCGCCCAGATGGCGCTTGAGCGACTCCCAGCCGTCCGGCGCATAGCCGATGCCGAAGGCCTGCTGCACGTCCGCTGAGAGGCCACGGCGTTCGAGATAGGCTCGCGCCCCCTGCCCTTCGGGCATCTTCAGGCGCTCGCGAAAATAGCTCGCCGACAGCTCCAGCAGGTTGACGCCTTCCCGGCGCTTGCGCTCGCGAGCCTGGGCCCGCGGGTCGTCATCCCCCTCGCGAGGCACCTCCAGCCCCAGCCGGGCGGCCAGCTGCTCCACCGCCTCGGGAAAGCGCAGCCGCTCGTACTCCATCAGGAAGCGCAGGGCATTGCCATGGGCACCGCAGCCGAAGCAGTGATAGAACTGCTTGTCGGCACTGACGGTAAAGGACGGCGTCTTCTCCTGATGAAAGGGGCACAGGCCGGCGTGATTACGCCCCGCCTTTTTCAGCGGCACCCGCTCGCCGACCACCTCGACGACGTCGACGCGGGCCAGCAGGTCATCGATGAAGCGCTGGGGAATCTGACCGGCCATGCGGTTATCGCCACCTCGACATAGGGCAGGTGGATGAAAGTCGCGGCGGGATCAATGGAAAAACAAGCGGCCACCCGCCGGCGGCCGCTTGGTCATCCTTCCAGGACAGCCGGGACGTACGCCTCGACCGCCCCACAGTACGGATCAGTAGAGCCGTTCGAAGCGCTTGCGCTCGCGCTGAAGCTTCTTGGCGTGACGCTTGACCGCGGCGGCCGCTTTGCGCTTGCGCTCTGCAGTCGGCTTCTCGTAATGCTCGCGACGGCGAACCTCGGACAGAATGCCGGCTTTTTCACAGGAACGCTTGAAGCGACGCAGGGCGACGTCAAACGGCTCGTTATCACGTACTTTGACAGAAGGCATTAAGCACTCACCTACCTTAGGTTTCTTGAGTTCGGTTTGTACGCACACCCTCTTCGGACAGATCTCGCGGTCGCCTAACCTCACCGGCAGCAAACTACCGGTGGCGACAAGGCAACGGATGCGGGAAATGCCCCTGGATGCACGACCCAGTCTTGCAGCGCACAGTATTTTAGTCGTCGCTCCCGCGCTTTGCAAACCATGTGAGCGTCAATGCACGCGTTATCTTGACATCACCGGTCATGTTGACGCACTCGGCTTGCCAGCCCCTGCCCGCCAGGATAGCGTGCTGTCTAGCTTTATAAGGAATTTATATATTTTCCCATGAGCGCCAGCCCATGCCCCGCCAACGCGAGTAGGCGGCACCAGGGCCAAGAGGTGGCTTTGCCGATGACCATCCGTAACCTGCTGATTACCCTGCTGACCCTCATGGGCCTGCTGATCCTGGTCGGCTCTAGCTGGGAAATTCGTGAGATTCGCGCCAAGCAGAGTGCCGCCCAGTGGGTGCACCAGAGCAATCAGGTGGCCGACCTCTCCCTGCGCGCCAGCGGCGTCATGGCCATGGAGCGCGGCATCACCGCCGCTATTCTCTCGGACCCCGATCGGGCCAATCCAGAGATGCTCTACGAAATGGCCGAGCAGCGCCGCAGCGGCGACGAGCTCTACGGCACCATCGTGGCACTGGCATCGGAGCTGACCGACGCCGATGCCGACCTGCCGCTGTCACGCAGCCTGCGACAGTTGGAACATCATCGAAACGAACTGGCCAGCGCCCGCCAGCAAGTGGACCAGCTGATCGCCGGTGACGCTCCCGCCCTGAACGAGCAGCAGTGGATACGCTTGGCAACCCGCCACATCGAGACACTCTCAGATCTTCGCGACGCCACCAATCAGTCCAAGCCCGGCAACCTCTACTCCCACACCCCCAATCCGGTGATCAAGGAAGTCTTGTTCAATGCCAGCGAGCACGCCGGCCGCGAGCGCGCCATCGTCGGCGCTGCCATTGCCCAGTCGCGCCCGCTGAGCGAGGCCGAGCTGGCGCGACTAGAGCGCTATCGCGACATCGTCGACATCTCGCTGGAGCGCGCCAACACCTTGCTCAAGCAGCTGCCCGACATCCCCGAGATGTCAGCGGCACGGGGGGCGCTGGACGCCGGGTTCCTGGGGGACTACCAGGCGCTGCGCGAGGCAGTGTATGCGGCCAGCCATGAAGGCGAGCCCTACCCGGTCGGCGCCAGCGAGTGGTACCAGAACGCCACTCGCGGAATCGGCACCCTGCTGGTGCTCTCCGAGGCGGTCAGCGAGCACTTTGAATCCCGCCTGGAACGGCTGCGGGACCACGCCCGGCTCTCACGGGCAATGGTGGCCATATCGATTCTCACCGCCGTCAGCGTCTTCCTGTTCGCCGTCTGGTCGATTCGCCGGCGCATCCTGCACCCTCTGCGCCAGCTCGAGGGGTCGATGAATCAGGTGACACAGGGCCATCTCGACCGCCCGCTGCCGCGCTTTCGCAACGATGAGATCGGCAGCCTGGCACACGCCTTCGAACAGCTGCGCGTAAGCCTGATCGACGATATTGCCCGGCGCGAGGCCAGCGAATCGGAGCTGCGCAAGCTCTCCCACGCCGTGGAACAGAGCGCGGATTCGGTCATCATCACCGACCGCGATCGCAACATTCAGTATGTCAACAGTGCCTTCGAGCAGCTGCGAGGCTACCGCCGCGAGGACATCATCGGCATGAACGCCCGCCTGCTGAGAAGCCACGAGCGCAACCCTCCAGAGGTCTACCGGGGCTTTCGCGAAGCGCTGGACAAGGGCGAGACCTTCCGTACCATCCTCGTCAATCTGAGCGCCAGGGGCGAGCTCTACTACGAGGAAATGGCGGTCTCGCCGCTGTATGACGATGCAGGGGAGATCACCCACTATGTGGCCAACGGCCGGGATATCACCGAACGGATGCGCGCGGAGCAGGAGCTAAAGAAACTCAACCAAGCCATCGACCAGAGCGTCAGCTCGATCGTGATCACCGACGCCAACGGCATCACCGAGTACGTCAATCCCCAATTCACGCGCACCACTGGCTACCAGCCCGAGGAAATCAAGGGGCGACGCATCCCCCTGCTGGAACCCGGCCGCCTGCCCCGCAGCCAGTATCAGAACCTGCGCCGCACCCTTCAGCAGGGCAAGGTCTGGGAGGGCGAGATCCTCAACCGCCGCAAGGACGGCCAGGCCTACTGGGAGCTCACCTCGATCAGCCCGGTGCGCAATCAGCACGGCGTCATCACCCACTTCGTCGGCATCCAGTACGACATCAGCGAACGCAAGCAGATGGAGGAGCAGATCAACCTGCTTGCCTACTACGACGACCTGACCCATCTCCCCAACCGCACCCTGCTGGCCAAGCGATTCGACAAGCTGGCCAAGCGGGCCTTGCAACGCGGCCAGCAGATTGCGGTCCTCTCCCTGGATATCAGCCGTTTCCATCTGATCAACGACAGCCTGGGCCACCGCGCCGGCGACAAGGTGCTACGCACCGTCGGCCAGCGGCTTGGCGAATGCGCCCGCGGCCAGGATACCGTCGCTCGCTACGCCGGCGACGAATTCGTCGTGATCCTTGCCGACGCCCCTCACTATGAGGGCGTAGCCGCCGTGGCCCAGCGCATGATCGATGCCGTGTACCGCCCCATGGCCATCGAGGGCCACGAGCTGCACATCAACATGCACGCAGGCATTAGCGTATTACCCCAGGACGGCCGGGATCTCGAGACCCTGCTCAGCAACGCCACCACCGCCCAGCACATTGCCGCCCGAGAGGGGCAGCGGGTGTTCCGCTTCTTTACCGAGGATCTCAATGCCGCAGCCCTGAAGCGGCTCGCTCTGGAGCAGGAGCTGCGCCGTGCCCTGGAGCAGAACGCCCTGGAGCTGCACTATCAGCCCAAGGTGGATTTTGCCAGCGGCGAGGTAGTGGGCATGGAGGCCTTGGCTCGCTGGCATCACCCCAGCGAAGGCCACATCTCGCCCATGCACTTCATTCCGGTGGCCGAGGAGACTGGGCTGATTCAGCCGCTGGGCGAATGGGCCCTCTACGAGGCTTGCCGACAGGGCCAGGCATGGCGGGACCAGGGCCTTGGCTCACTCAACATGGCGGTCAATCTCTCGGCCCGGCAGCTGCAGCAGCCGGACCTGGCCGCCTCGGTCGGCAGGGTCCTCGCCGATACCGGCTTTCCGGCCGAGCTGCTGGAGCTGGAGCTGACCGAAAGCGCGGTCATGGAGCGCCCCGACGAGACCATCACCGTGCTCAAGGAGCTTAAGGCCCTGGGGGTGCGCCTGGCCGTGGACGACTTCGGCACCGGCTATTCCAGCCTGGCCTATCTGCGCCGCTTCCCCTTCGACACGCTGAAGATCGACCGCAGTTTCATCACCAACATCACCACCTCCCCCGACGAGGCCTCCATTGCCCAGACCATCATCGCCATGGGCCACGGCCTACGCCTGCAGGTGGTGGCCGAGGGCGTGGAAACCCTGGCCCAAGCCGCCTACCTGCGCCGCCGGCACTGCGACCAGCTGCAAGGCTACCTGTTCAGCCGGCCGCTGCCCGCCGCGGAAACGGCCTCGCTGCTCAAGGAGCGGCCCCGCATGGCCCTGCCTCCCAGCACCCCACCCGAGGGCGACCGCACGCTGCTGCTGGTGGACAGCGACGGCGAGGCGCTCGCCGCGCTGGCCGGTGTGCTGCAAAGCGCTGGCTATCGCACCTTGACCGCCACGGGTATCGAAGAGGCCTTCGACCTGCTCGCCCTCAACGGCGTTCGGGTGGTGATCGGCGGCCTGCACCTGCCGGAAATGCCCGGGCTCGAGTTCCACCGGCGCGTCAGGGCCCTCTATCCCGAGCTCGCCTGCCTGGCCCTAGCCCGCCCCCAGGACGCATCGAGGGTCGCTGCCGCCGTCGACAGCGGCCTGCTCCACGGCTGGCTACCCGGCACCTGCCGAGAGCGAGAGCTGCTCGATCAGGTGCAGGCGGCCTTCTCCCTGGCCGCCTTGAGCGCAGCTCGCGGTGATGAACCCCTCGACGCCACGCCCTGCCCCTGACACCTAGCTCCGGCTACGACTTATCAGGCGGGCTCTGCCAGCCGACTCGTCGCAGGCGATGGCAGCATGGGGGGCGTATCAGACTGGTGCCGGTCACGCGACCCCAGCACGAAGGCGCTCATCAAGGCATTGAGGTGCTCGGCCTGTTCGCGCATATCGGAGGCAGCATTCGTGCTCTGCTCCACCAGGGCAACATTGCGCTGGGTGTTACCGTCCAGCTCACTGACAGCCTGGTTGACCTGAGCGATACCGGCGCTCTGCTCGCGAGCCCCGGCACTGATCTCGGCGATCACCGCGCCGACCCGCTCAACGCTGTGAACGATATCCTCCATGGTAGCGCCGGCATGCTGCACGATCTCTGCCCCGCGCCGGGTGTTGACCACCGATGCATCGATCAGCTGACGAATTTCATGGGCGGCATCGCCGCTGCGGCTGGCCAGGCTTCGCACCTCCTGTGCCACCACCGCAAAGCCGCGCCCCTGTTCACCGGCTCTCGCCGCCTCCACCGAAGCATTCAGCGCCAGGATATTGGTCTGGAAAGCGATGCTGTCGATCAGGGTGATGATCTCGCCAATTCTCTCGGCGGAGGCACTGATATCCTCCATGGTGACACCCACCTCCTGCATTGTGTTCTCACCCCGGCGAGCCACCTCGGCGGTGGAGAGCGCCAGCGCATCGGCCTGCTGAGCCGAGTCGGCGCTGTGGCTGACCGTAGCGGTGATCTGCTCCATGGAGGCCGAGGTCTCCTGCAGGCTCGAGGCTTCCTGCTCGGTGCGGGCGGCCAGCGCCTCGCTCCCCTGGGCGATCTCCTCGGCCGTGAGGTATACCCGCTGGGCGCTTTCCTTAACATCAAGCAACAGCCCCTGCATACGCGCCGCAAAGGCATTGAACTGGGCCGCCAGACTACCGATTTCATCATGATGGGTCACACTCAGGCGGCGCGTCAGGTCACCATCACCCTCGGCAATCTCGCGCATGGCCTGTGCGGTTTGACGCAGCCGCAGGACCGTACTGCGCCCGATCATCACCGCCACTAACACCACAAGTCCGGCGATCATGGTGGCGATCACACCGTTGCGAATCAGGTCTTGCCTAGCTCCGTCGCGCAGGCCAGCCACCAGTGTTAGCACGTTATCGGCCAGCGCATCCTCTACAACCTTCAGCCGATCTATCTTGACCGACTGCCACTCGAACCAGCGCTCAGGATCGACACCAAAGGCCTCTCGCGCGACGCTGTGAAGCACCGCCCCGCGGAGTTCGTCCAGCCGTTGGATCTCTGGGCCAGCCAGCTGCGCGTCGAGCAGCCCGCGCTGCGCGGGGGAGGCAAGGATCCGAAAGCTGTTCAGCTGGGCTTCCTGGGCGCCAATCAGCGAGACAAAGCCCCGATACCCCTCACCATCGATTCGGTCCGCGCCGAACGCACGCGAGAGCAGCGCCCGCTCGATACCAGCCAGTTCCTTGGCACGCAGGAGGTTGTAGTAGGCCGCCAAGCTACGGGTAGTCTGTGCCTCATCGGTGACATGGCTAAGCTGGCCCACGATGCCGATCAGTTCTGTGTTGAGCTCGGTATACTGGCCAGGTGCCTGGGTAACCGAGACGCCGAACTCATCCACTCGCTGTCGTAGCGTCGATAGGTCGGCCAGCTGGGCTGTGACGGTTTCGATCGGTGGCCGGACCTGACTGTCACTCGCGCCATGCCCCAGTGCCTGCAGCTGTGCCTTGAAACGCTCGATCAGGCGGTCGGTTTGTACGCGCTGCGCCTTCAGCTCGTCGCCGAACTGCCGCCCCTGGGTGCCGAGGTAGATCGCCGTGCCACCCCGCTCACGCTGAAGCTCATGAACTAGGTCCCCGGCAGTCAGCGCTAGACCGGTCAGCCCATGCAGCTGACTCATATGACTGGCCAGCTGCTGACGCTCCAGCAGTTGCAGACCGGCAAAGCCCGCCATGGCCAGCAGCGGCAGCATCAGCGCCAACAGTATCTTGTGACCAATAGAGATATGACGAAACAAGTGCATGACAATCCCCCACGCATTACCGGCAGCGCTCCTGCCGAGCTTGTTATGGTTGTTCCCAACTCAGCAGCCTAGGCCAATGCCAATATACCCCCATGATTCAGATCAATTTTTCGCCAACACTGCGAGACCGAGCGGACGTCATGCGTTGAATTTCGGACAATTCTAGCGGCTTGCTTTTCCCATCCTGCCGCTCTTGCCAACCGCCTCCTCGGCGACTTTGCTAGAATGCCGGCCTTAGCCCATTTCGCGAGCCTGAATCATGCGTGTCCTCGGCATCGAAACCTCCTGCGACGAGACCGGCGTCGCCCTCTACGACACCGAGCGCGGCCTGGCGGCCGATGCCCTCTACAGCCAGGTGGCCATGCACGCCGAGTTTGGCGGGGTGGTTCCCGAACTGGCATCGCGGGACCACACCCGCCGGCTACTGCCGCTGATCGAGCAGGTGCTCGAGCAAGCGGGGCTCTCCCGCGGCGAGCTCGACGCCATCGCCTATACCGCCGGGCCCGGCCTCGTCGGCGCTCTGATGGTGGGGGCGGCCACCGCCCACGGCATGGCCCGGGCGCTGGGCATACCGGTGCTCGGCGTGCACCACATGGAGGGCCACCTGCTGGCCCCGATGCTGGAGGACGCGCCGCCGGCCTTCCCCTTCGTGGCACTGCTGGTCTCCGGCGGCCATACCCAGCTGGTGGAGGTGCAAGGGCTGGGGCACTACCGGCTGCTGGGCGAGTCGGTGGACGATGCCGCCGGCGAGGCCTTCGACAAGGCCGCCAAGATGCTCGGGCTCGACTACCCCGGCGGCCCCCAGGTGGCCCGCCTGGCCGAACGGGGCGACCCGGGGCGCCTGCGTTTTCCGCGCCCCATGACCGACCGTCCGGGGCTCGATTTCAGTTTCTCGGGGTTGAAAACCCACACCCTGACCGCCATCCGCCGGCTCGAGGCCGAGGGCGGGCTGGACGACCAGGCACGCGCCGACGTGGCCCGCGCCTTCGAGGAAGCGGTAGTGGATACCCTGGTGATCAAGTGCCGCCGCGCGCTGGACCAGACGGGCCTGAAGCGGCTGGTGGTGGCGGGCGGCGTCAGCGCCAACGTTCGCCTGCGCGAGCGTCTGGAGCGGGAGTGCGAGAAGCGCGAGGCCCGAGCCTTCTATCCCCGCGGGCGCTTTTGCACCGACAACGGGGCGATGATTGCCTATGTGGGGGCAGCCCGACTGCTGGCCGGCGAACGCGACGAGATCGGCGTGATGAAGGCGGTGCCCCGCTGGCCGATGGAGACCCTTCGGGAGCCGTAAGCCGTAAGCCGTAAGCCGTAAGCCGTAAGCCTTGAAGATGCCTCTGCGCTGGCCAATGGCAATGGTTTTCTCTTACAGCTTATCGCTTACCGCTCCGGGCGAAGCCCGGGTTGGCTTATAAACCCGGCTCATCGCCGCGGCGCAGCCGGCGGATATTGAGCAGGTGGCGCACCAGCACCACCAGCGTGAAGGCGATCACCACTCCCGTATAGTCCGGCGCCAGCCACAGGCTGGCGAGGGGCGCGGCGGCGGCGCTGACCAGAGAGGCCACCGCGGCAGTGCGCACCCGCCAGGCCAGCAGGGACCAGAGCCCGGCGCACGCCAGTGCCACCCCCGGGGTCAGCACCAGCATCACGCCGAAGGCGCTGGCCACCGCCTTGCCACCGCGAAAGCGATGCCAGACGGGAAAACTGTGGCCAAGCAGCACGGCGAGCCCCACCAGTCCCTGGGCCCAGGGCGGCAGCCCCAGGTGGATCGCCAGCAGCAGCACCGGCATGCCCTTGGCGGCATCCACCAGCAGGGTAGCCAGCGCCAGCCGGCGGCCGTGGAGCCGCAGCACGTTGGAGAACCCGGGGTTACCGGAGCCGGCGCGGCGCGGGTCGCCCACGCCGGCCAGCCGACAAACGCTCAGCGCGCCCAGCCAGGAGCCGCTGAGATAGCCCAGCCCCATCAGCGGCAATAGCCACTCGACCACAGTCACCCGCTACTCGCCCTCCCGCACCTGATCTCGACGGCGGCCCCTGGCCGGCAAACCCCGCCGGAGCCGCATGGCCGCTGTCATCCCCTGGCCGGCTCACGTACAATCGGGCGCCTGCAGAGGATGCCGTGCATCCGCCACCACTAGTTAGTAGCCGGTCGGGGAGCCCGCCATGGACCAAGTTCTGATCGAGTCGCTCGGCGTGGACACCGTGATCGGCGTCTATGACTGGGAGCGTACCATCTCCCAGCGGCTGCTGCTCGACCTGGAGCTGGCCACCGACATTCGCCCCGCCGCCGCCGATGACGATATCACCCAGACCCTCGACTACGCGGCCATCTGCGAGCGCATCGCCCGCTTCGCCGCCGACCACCGCGTCGCCCTGGTGGAGACCTTCGCCGAACGACTGAGCGAAACACTGCGCGACGAGTTCGGCATCGCCTGGCTGCGCCTGACGGTGCGCAAACCCGGCGCCGTGCCCGCCGCCGCCGCGGTGGGCGTGCGTATCGAGCGCGGCACGCCCCCGGGGAGCCCCTGATGGCCTGGGTCAGCGTCAGCATCGGCAGCAACATCGACCGCGACCGCCATATTCGCCGCTGCCTGGATGCCCTGCACGCCGAGTTCGGCGAGCTGGCGGTCTCCCGGGTCTTCGAGAGCGAGCCGGTCGGATTCGAGGACGGGCGCAACTTCTACAACCTGGTGGTGGTCTTCGAGACCCACTGGACGGTGGGGGAGCTGCAGGCCTGGTGCAAGCGCCTGGAACTGGCCAACGGCCGCCGCCCCAACAGCCCCAAGTTCAGCCCCCGCACCCTGGATATCGACCTGCTCACGGTGGGCCGGCTGACCGGCGTCCATGACGGCGTCAGCCTACCCCGCGACGAAATCACGCAGCATGCCTTCGTCCTTCAGCCCCTGGCCGAAGTGCTGCCGGACACCCCACACCCGCTTACCGGAAGGCGCTACCTCGATCTCTGGGCCGAACTGGGCGCCGACTTCAAGGCCGCCGGCCAGCGCCTGTGGCCGGTGACCTTTCGCTGGGCCGGTCAGCCCATTTCCTCCCACGACCGAACCGACTGAGCCGACAAGCGTCAGGTCTCGTCACCCCCCAGCGCGGCAGCGATAGCCTCGCCGCGCCGCCGGGCCAGCTCCTCCCCCAGGGCGCGGCCGCGAAACCCCTCGGCCAGCAGCGCCCTTGGCGCAAGGGCTGCTGCGGCCTGCCAGCCCCGGGCCGCCGCTTGCGCGAGCGCTGGCGCCTCCAGGGCCAGTAGCGCCAGCAGCGGTGGGATGCGCTCCGGGCGCCGCCAGGCGTCGACACCGTCCAGCCAGGCCTGTACGGCATCGACGCTCGGCTCAGGCTGGCGCCACAGCTCCCGGGTCAGCGCCGCCTGACGCCCCAGGTCGCCGTAGGCCCGGGGCAGGCGCAGCCGCTCGGCGATGGCCGACCGCGCGTCCTCATCGAGGTGCTCCACCAGCCGCGCCCAGCGCCAGCGCCGCTCGCCGCCCAGGTCGGCCGGCAGCCGCTCGAGCCGTGCCAGCGCCGCCGACAGCGCCTGCTCGTCACCGGTCAGCTCGGGCAGCAGCACGGCCAGGGCACCGCACTCGTCCAGGCAGCGGAAGTAGACCGCGGGCTGCGGCTCGCCCAGGGCCTTCTCGGTTTCGGTCCAGACCCGCTCGGCCACCAGGTGAGAGAGCTCGCCGCTGTCGACCAGCTGGCGCATCAGCGTCCGGGTCTCCTCGGCGATGACGAAGCCGAGCCCGGCGTAGCGGGCCAGGAAGCGGGCGGTGCGCAGCACCCGCAGCGGGTCCTCGACGAAGGCCGGCGAAACGTGGCGCAGCACCCTCGCCTTGAGGTCGGCCAGGCCGCCGTAGGGGTCGACCAGCTCGCCCTCGGGGGTCTCGGCCATGGCGTTGATGGTCAGGTCGCGGCGGGCCAGGTCCTCCTCCAGGGTCACCTCCGGGCTCGCATGGACCACGAAGCCGGTATAGCCGTGCCCGGACTTCCGCTCGGTGCGCGCCAGGGCGTACTCCTCATGGGTGACCGGGTGCAGAAACACCGGGAAGTCGCGCCCCACCGGCTTGAAGCCGCGGCGGCGCATCGCCTCCGGCGTCGCCCCCACCACCACCCAGTCGGTGTCCTTGACCGGCCAGCCGAGGTGGGCATCACGCACCGCCCCGCCCACCCGGTAGACCTCGAGCCCCTCGATGCTGGGGTCGCGACCGTCACCCATGGCGGCCTCGACGCTGGCTGGGCACGCTGACGCGCTCGCCGCTGTCGAGGTTGAGGGCGGTCAGGCTGCCGCCCCAGACACAGCCGGTGTCCAGCGCCTCGGCGCGCACCCGGGCGCCGGGCAGCCCGCCCTCCAGCGCCGCCCAGTGGCCGAACACCAGGCGGGCCGCATCGTCGCGGGGATACTGGAACCAGGGCGCGAAGCCCTCGGGGGCGCTGTCGAGCCCCTCCTTGGCGGTGAAGTCCAGGCAGCCTTGGGCATCGATGAAGCGCATGCGGGTCAGCACGTTGACGATGACCCGCAGTCGGTCCATGCCGTCGAGATCGTCGTGCCAGCAGGCCGGGTGGTTGCCGTACATCCGCTCGAGAAAGGCGCCACTGCGCTCACCGCCGAGCCTCGCCGCCACCTCCTCGGCCAGCGCCTCGGCCCGCCCCACCGACCACTGCGGCAGCAGGCCGGCGTGGGTCATCAGGGTATCACGCTGCGCCGCATCGCCTCGGCGCACCAGCAGCGGGCGCGACTGCAGCCAGTCGAGCAGCGCCTCGCGGTCCGGGGCGGCGAGGATGGCGTCCAGGGTGTCCTTACGGTTGAGCGCGGCCCCGCCGCGGGCCACCGCTAGCAGGTGCAGGTCATGGTTACCCAGCACCGTCAGGGCGGCCTCGCCCAGGGCGCGCACCTCGCGCAGGCAAGCCAGCGAGCCCGGCCCGCGGTTGATCAGGTCGCCGGCCAGCCACAGCCGGTCGCGGCGAGGGTCGAAGTCGAGCCGCTCGAGCAGTTCGACGAATTCGGCGTGGCAACCCTGGAGGTCGCCGATGGCGTAGGTGGTCATGGCCACTCCCTGTGCGATATCGAGGCGCGCCGGACGCTCCGCGTCAGTGGACCTGGTTGGGACCGGCCAGCCGGAAGGGCGGCACCGCCACCTCGAAGGGCCGCTGGCTGGCGGTATCCACGCAGGTGTAGTCGCCCTCCATCACCCCCACCGGGCCGTCGAGAATCGCCCGGCTGGTGTAGCGGAAGGTCTGCCCGGGGCCGATCATCGGCTGCTGGCCCACGACCCCCTTCCCGCGCACTTCCTGCACCTTGCCGCTACCCTGGGTGATCTTCCAGTGGCGCGCCAGCAGCTGCACGCTGCGCGGCGAGTGGTTATGAATGGTCACCGTGTAGCTGAACACATAGCGCGACTCGTCCGCCGAGGACTCCTCCTCGCGGAAGGCCGGCTCCACGTCGATGCGAATCTCGCCGGCATGGGGAGTCTCCGAAGCCTGGGTCATGGGGTTGCCTCCGTCGCGGCCAGATGGTTGGCGATACGCACGAACTCTTCCACGTTCAGGGTCTGGGGGCGACGCGCGGGGTCGATCCCCAGGGCCTCGAGTGCAGCCCCGTCGACCAGCCCCTTGAGGTTGTTGCGCAGCGTCTTGCGCCGCTGCCCGAAGGCCTGGCGCACCAGGCGAAACAGCAGCGCCTCGTCCTCGGCCGGATGCGGCGGCTCGCCGTAGGGGGTCAGCCGCACGATGGCGGAGTCGACCTTGGGGCGTGGCACGAAGGCTTCCGGCGGCACCACGAACAGCGCATCCACGCGGCAGCGGTACTGAGCCATCACCGAGAGCCGCCCCCAGTCGGCCCCGCCAGGGGCCGCCGCGAGCCGGTCGACCACCTCCTTCTGCAGCATGAAGTGCATGTCGGCGACGGCATCGCCCGCCTCGAGCAGGTGACCGATCAGCGGCGTGGAGATATTGTAGGGCAGGTTGCCCACCACGCGCAGCGGCTCGCCCGCGCCGCGCAGGGCGCGAAAATCAAACTTGAGGGCGTCGCCCTCGTGGATCACGAAGTCGGGGTGGTTGAAGAACTGCACCCGCAGCCCCGGTATCAGGTCGCGGTCGAGCTCGATCACCTCGAGGCGACCGCCGGCGGCCTCCAGCAGCGGCTCGGTGAGGGCGCCCTGGCCGGGGCCGATCTCCACCAGGCGGTCGTCGGGGCGCGGCGCGATGGCCCGCACGATGCGCGAGATGATGCCGGGGTCGCGCAGGAAGTTCTGGCCGAAGCGCTTACGGGCCCGGTGAACCGGGGGGCGAGCTGCCATTCAGGGGTGTCCTTCTGTCTCTGTCTTGAGTGCGGTAGTGACTTCAATGCGGGGCTGATCTGGCGGCACGCCTGCGAGCGGGGCCGGCCTTCCGGAGGCGCTGTGAATACGTCCCTGTACGCTACCGACGCCATCCCTGGCGTAGGACCTCCTCTTTGGCTTGCCTCCAGCGCCCCTCGCGTTGGTGCTAAAAAGAACTTCCAGCCATCTCAGCGGCCAGGGCCACGGCCACGGCCAGGCTGCCGGGGTCGGCGCGGCCGCTGCCGGCCAGGTCCAGGGCGGTGCCGTGATCCACCGAAGTGCGCGGAAACGGCAGGCCCAGGGTGATATTGGCGGCGCGCCCGAAGCCGGCGTACTTGAGCACCGGCAGCCCCTGGTCGTGGTACATCGCCAGTACCGCGTCGACGCCGGCCAGGTGACGCGGTGTAAACAGGGTATCCGCCGGCAGCGGCCCGTCAAGGTCGAGGCCCTCGTCGCGCAGCCCGGCCAGGCAGGGGGCGATGATCTCGAGCTCTTCGCGCCCCAGGTGCCCGCCCTCGCCGGCGTGGGGATTGAGCCCGCAGACCGCGATGCGCGGCCGCTCGACGGCGAACCAGCGCCGCAGATCGGCGTGCAGAATGCGCAGGAGACGCGCCAGGCGCGGCGCGCGGATGGCATCGGCTACCTCACGCAGCGGCAGGTGCGTGGTGGCCAGCGCCACCCGCAGCGCCGAGCCGCCCTGCCAGTCGGGCGCGGCGGCGTGCAGGGCGCTGTCGGTGGCCAGCATCATCACTACCTCGTCGACGCCGCAGGCGTCGCGCAGGTACTCGGTATGCCCCGTGAAGCCGGCATGGCCGGCCTCCAGGATCACGCCCTTGTGCAGTGGCGCGGTGACCATGCCGGCGGCGTGACCGGCGCGACAGGCGGCCACCGCCACGTCGAGGGTCTCCAGCACGTAGTCGGCGTTGGCCGTGGCCAGTTCCCCCGCTCGGCTCGGCGCCCGCAACGCCACCGGCCACACCGGCAGCACCCCGGCGCGGGGCGCGGGCACCGGCTCGCCGGGCGAGAGCCGCGGCAGCGACAGATCGAGCCCCAGCAGGGCGGCGCGCTCGGCCAGCAGGGCCGGGTCGCCCACCGCGACCAGCCGTGCCGACGGCGGTGCGGCGGCCGCCAGCTTCAGCGCTAGCTCGGGGCCAACACCGGCGGGTTCACCGGTGGTCAGCGCCAGCACCGGCGCCTGGGCCGCATCGGCCATCAGCGCGCGGCCGACAGGCGATTGTCGATGAAGGCCTCGGCACGGATCTCCTGGATCCACGCCTCCAGGGCCTCGTTGGCCTTGCGCTGGAACACCGCCTGGCGCGCCTGCTCACGGCTGACCGCACCGCCCTGCTGTTCGATGAAGCGCTCGACCTCGCGCTCGCTGACGTTGACCCGGTTACCCACCTGGCGCTGCTGAAGCTCGCGCATCAGCATCTCGCGGCGAATCTCTTCACGCACGGAGGCGAGCGTCAGGCCGTCGGCCTCCAGGGCGTCGGCGAACTGCTCCAGGCTCATGCCGTTGTCTTCGGCGATGGCGCGCATCTGGCGATTGAGCTGAGTATCGTCCACCGAGAGCCCCGCCTCGGCGGCCTTCTGCAGCTGGATCTCCTCGAGGATCAGCCGTTCGAGGACCTGCTCGCGCATCACCGACTCCGGCGGCAGGTTCTGGGCCTGTTCGCCGGTCAGCTGGCTGCGCGCCTGCTCCAAGCGATCGCTGAGCTGGCTCTCCATGATCGCCTGCTGGTTGACCACCGCCACGATGCGGTCCAGCGACTGACGCTCCAGCGGCTGGAAGCTCTGCGCCTGGGCGCCGAGCGACAGGGCCCCGAGGCACAGCGCCAGGATGACGCCCAGGGTGGCGATTCGCGGAGTGCGCATGTCGTTCTTTCCTCTCATCATGTCTCTCGTTTGCCGACCACGCGGGTCGTTCAGAAGGCCGTGGCGCGGTAGCCCGGCACGGCCCGTTCGAAGTAGTCGCCGGCATCGCCGCCCACGCCGCCAAGGCCCTTCAGCACGAAGCGCAGGAAGATGCCGCGGTCGGTGGTGTCGTCTTCGACCCGGGCGGTATCGTTGTCGTCGATCCACTCGCGCCAGACCAGCTGCAGACCATAGCAGCAGTCATTCCACTGCACACCCGCCAGCTGCTCGAGGAAGCGGTCGTTGGTATGGTCGTAAAGCGCGCGGCCGATCAGGTCGATCCGCGGCGAGGCCTTCCAGGCAAACGACACATCGTACTCTTCGCGGTTGAAGTCACGGAAGGCGTCGTCGCCGGGCTCGACCGACGGATCGAAGCCTTGGAGTTCCCAGCGGTACCCCAGGTTCAATACGTGGCCGGCGAGGGCACGGTACTGCAGGTCGAGGGAGGCGCGTTCGGTCTGCTCGAAGTGGTCGTCGTAGAGCCACTGCCAGCGGGTGCGCCAGCGCTCGGTCACCTGCCAGTCGGCGCGGGCGACCAGCGGCGAGCGGTCCCGGGTGGCACGGTACCAGCCCTGGAAGTCGTCATCCCGCGCCGGCACCGTGTCCGGATCCCCGTCCATGTCGATGCGCCGGTCGTCGAGGTAAAACGCCTGCCCCACGCCGACCGCCAGGCGCTCACGCCCGCGGTCATCTTCCAGCAGGCGCGAGTCGAGGCCCAGCGACAGGCGATTGAGATCCCCCACCCGGTCGGCGCCGGAGAATCGGTACGGCGACCAGAGCTGCTCCCAGGAAAAGGCGCGCTCGCTGGTATCGAAGTCGGGAAACTCGGCCTGGTCGCGGGCCGGCACATAGGCATAGTTGAAGCGCGGCTCCAGGGTCTGGCGATAGTCGCGCCCGCCCAGCGCCAGCTCGCGCTCGAAGACCAGGCCGCCGTCGAGGCTACTCACCGGCAGCGTCCGGGAGAGCGAGGTGTCGCGGTCGGTCTCCCGGCGGCCGTAGTCCAGGGCGTAGCCGGTGTAGAGCCACTCCACCCGCGGCTCCAGGTGCCCCCAGCGCTCTTCGAAGCGCCAGCCGGTGGCCGGCGAGAGGTGCAGCCGGGTGCCAAGCGCCGCCTCCCGGTCGCGGGGAATCGCGGTCTCGTCCACGTCGCGCCAGAAATAGGTCAGGTTGGAGCGCCACTCCTGGTAGAGGCCACCCGGCTGCGACCAGCGCGCGTCGGCGGAGAGACTGGGCAGACGATAGAAGGGCTTGTCGCGGTCGCGCAGCGGGTCATCGAGGCGCTGGAACCCCTGGGCCCGGGCGTCCAGCCGCCAGACATCGCCGCCGTAGTGGAGCCGGGCCAGGCGCGACATGCTCGACGGGCTGTCACCGAAGACGCTGCCGAAGTCATCGAAGTAGCGCCCGTCGCTGGCCGCCCCGTAGCGCAGCTGGTAGCCGGTGCGCTCATCGAAGCGCCCCTGGTGCCGGTAGTCGAGGTACCAGCGATCCTCCCCCTCGAAGCGCCGCGAGGGAGCGGCGGGGTCGTCGCTGGAGCCGCCGCCGTCGCGGGCCAGGTAGGCGCCCTCGATCTGCCCGGCGTCGGTGGGGAAGAGGTAGCGATATTCGCCGCCCAGCAGCAGGCCACGGTCGCTGATCCAGCGCGGGGTGATGGTGGCGTCGTGGTTGGGCGCGATGTTCCAGTAGAACGGCTGGGCGTAGTCCAGGGCGCCACCGGAGACGCCGATCTCCGGCCACAGAAAACCGGTATGGCGGCGGTCGTCGATGGGAAAGCGCACCCAGGGCCAGTAGAAGACCGGCACCCGACCCAGTTCGAGTCGCGCATGGCGGGCTGTCCCGAAGCCGCTTTCGCGGTCGAGCACCACGTCGCCGCCGACCAGCCGCCACTGCTCGCTGCCCGGGTCGCAGGTGGTGAAATTCGCCGAGGTCAGGCGAAAGCGCCCGTCCTCCTGGCGCGCCAGGCGCAGCGCCTCGCCGCGCAGATGGCGGTCATGGATCACGTAGTGGGCAGCGTCAATACGCACGGCATCGCTGACCAGCGAGACCTCGGCGGCCTCGCCGCGCACCAGCAGATTCTGATCCCGCAGCGCCAGGGGGCCCTCGGCGAAGGCGCTTTCGCGGGCTGCCGGCACGCTGACGCGCGGCGATTCCAGCTGGCTGTCGCCGCGGCGCAGCACCACCTCGCCGCCGAGGATCGTCTCGCCGTCCTCGCCGTAGAAGGCGGTATCGGACTCGCTGCGCACCTGGCGCGGGTCGTCGGGGGCGGGCAGGCGATAGTCGGGCATCACGTAGACGCCGCGGCACAGCGCGTCCGCCGGCCGCTCGTCTCCCCAGGGGCGCCAGTCGAGACGCTCGGCCGGCATCGGCTCGGCCGCGGCCGGCGGCGCGCCGGCGCCCAGGCCCAGGGGGATCAGGCCGGAGGTGATCAGGCCGGCAAGGGCCATCCCTGAGTATCGCTTGCCCATGGTGCTCGCTGTCCTCGGCGAAGAGAGTCGGTATTATACAGATCGCATCCCGCCTGTCGTATGCGCCGCGGCCGCCGAGCCAGCATGCGGCGGCGTCCCACGGGCGTCAACCGCCGATGCCCGACACTCGCAAGGAGCCCGAATGACCGAGGCCGATTCTCCGACACGACTGAGCCAGCTGCGCCGCTGGGCGGCCGAGCGACACGGCCTCGCCGCCGATGCCCTGGACCTGCGGCTGGCCGCCGGCGACGCCAGCTTTCGTCGCTACTATCGACTGCGCCTGCCCGACGGGACGACGCGCATGCTGATGGATGCGCCGCCCGAGCAGGAGGACAGCCGCCCCTTCGTCGCCATCGCCCGCCGCTGGCGCGCCGGCGGCCTGCCGGTGCCCGCCCTGCACGCCGAGGCGCTCGAGACGGGCTTTCTCGAGCTCGACGACCTGGGCGACACCCCCTTGCAGCACTGCTTTGACGGCGACGACCATCCCGCGACCCTGGCCTGGCACGAACGCGCCATCGCGCTGATCCATGCCCTGCAGAACCGCGCCTCGCCGGACGCGCTGCCGCCCTATGACGCCGCGCTGCTCCAGCGCGAGCTGGACCTCTTTCCCGACTGGTGTCTGGACGAGTGGCTGGGGGTCGCCGCGCCCCCGGGCTGGGAGGCGCTACGCGAGGCGCTGGTCGACTCGGCGCTGGCACAGCCGGTGGTCGCGGTGCATCGCGACTTCGACGCCATGAACCTGATGGTCCAGGATGGCAGTCTCCATCTGATCGACTTCCAGGACGCGGTGGCCGGCCCGCTCAGCTACGACCTGATCTCGCTGCTCCGCGGCCGCTACTGCCGCTTCGCCGCCCCGCGCTTCGCCGCCTGGGTGGAGGCCTTCCGGCAGCGCGCCGCGGCAGAGGGCCGCCTGCCCTCGCGCACCGACCCGGCCGCCTTCCTGGCTCAGACCCAGGCCATGGCCGCCCAGCGCTCGCTCAAGGTGCTGGGCATCTTCTGCCGGCTGACCCTGCGCGACGGCCGCGACGGCTACCTGGCCCACCTCCCCCACTTCCTCGCCCACCTGGAGGACAGCCTGGCGGGGCTCGACGGCCACGAGGCCTTCAAGGCCTGGCTGGGGGAGACCTTCCGCCCCACCCTTGAGGCACGGCTGGAGCGCGGCGCATGAAGGCGATGATCCTGGCGGCGGGGCTCGGCAAGCGCATGCGCCCGCTCACCGACCATTGTCCCAAGCCGCTGCTGCCGGTGGCGGGCAAGCCGCTGATCGCCCACCACCTGGCGCGGCTGCGCGAGGCGGGCATCGTGGAAGTGGTGATCAACGTGAGCTACCGGGCCGAGCAGATCGTGGACGCGCTGGGGGACGGCGCCGGGTACGGGGTGCGCATCGCCTGGAGTCGCGAGGCGGCGCCGCTGGAAACCGGCGGCGGCATCCGCCAGGCGCTGCCGCTGCTGGGGAAGGCGCCCTTCCTGCTGGTCAACGGCGACGTCTGGTGCGACCTGGACCCGACCGAGCTTTCGCCGCTGGGCGGCGACCTGGCCCGGCTGGCGCTGGTGGACAACCCCGATCACCATCCCCAGGGCGACTTCCATCTCGACGCCCGGGGTCGGGTGCACGCCGAGGGCGAACCGCGGCTGACCTTCGCCGGCATCAGCCTGATGCGCCCCGAACTGGTGGCCGCGGAGCCCCCCGGCGCCTTCGCCCTGGCCCCCCTGCTGCGCCGGGCCATGGCCGAGGGGCGCGTGGGCGGCCACCATCACCCTGGCCAGTGGGTCGACGTGGGTACCCCCGAGCGGCTGGCCGAGCTCGACCGGCGCCTGGGGGGCTGAGCCGAAGACTGTAGTGGCTGGCAGGATCGCTCGAGGCTGTTCCGGCGACAGGCCTTCGAGGGGGCGCTGTAAATACTTCCTTGTACGCTACCTCGGCCATCCCTGGTCCTCGGACCCCCTCTGCGGCCTGTCCCCGGCGCCTCTCGCTATGGCGCCTCTCGCTATGGGCAGCTGCGATACCCCTGTATGCTGGCCCACTTTACCCGACAATCGAAAAGGAACCCTTGTCATGAAAGCCTCAATCAAATGGACCGACGGTCGCCAATTTGTTGCCGGGGGTTGTAGAAAGCCGGCAGCGGCCACGGTGGCCGTCCTGGGTCAGCGCATCTAAACCAATCGGAAGGAGTTCAGCTCGTGAAAGCCTCAATCAAATGGACCGACGGTCGCCAATTCGTTGCCGGGGGTTGTAGAAAGCCGGCAGCGGCCACGGTGGCCGTCCTGGGTCAGCGCATCTAAACCAATCGGAAGGAGTTCAGCTCGTGAAAGCCTCAATCAAATGGACCGACGGTCGCCAATTCGTTGCCGAATCCGGAAGCGGCCACAGCGTGGTCATCGACGGCCCGCCCGACCACGGCGGCCGCAATACCGGGCCGCGCCCCATGGAGATGATGCTGATGGGCATGGGCGCCTGCGCCTCCTTCGACGTCATGGAGATCCTCGAGAAGGCCCGCGCCTCGGTGACCGACTGCGTGGCCCAGCTGGAGGCCGAACGCGCCGATGCGGTGCCGGCGGTCTTCACCAGGATCCACGTCCACTTCACCGTGACCGGCCGCGGCCTGAAGGAGGCCCAGGTCAAGCGGGCGGTGGCGCTCTCCGCCGAGAAATACTGCAGCGCCTCCATCATGCTCGCCCAGGGCGGCGTCGAGATTACCCACGCCTATACGATTCTGGAGGAGTAGGCCCGGGGGGCGAGCGGCCGCTGGCCCCGTCGATCCGATCAGACCCGGTAGACGCTCTTGGTCATCACCTTGGACATCAGCGACATGCCGAACTTGACCGGGGCGGGAAAGCGGCTGCCCCCGGCCTCCAGCGCCAGCTGGGCGTGGTGCGCCTCGTCGATGGCCATCTGCCGCAGCACCGCGCGGGAGCGATGATCGGCGGCGGGCAGCCTGACCAGGTGATCCTCCAGGTGGTGGCCGACCTGCTCCTCGGTGGCGGCCACGAAGCCGAGGCTCACGCGATCGCCCACCGCGCCGGCCACGGCCCCCAGCCCGAACGAGGCCGCATAGAAGACCGGATTGAGCAGGCTGGTGCGCCCGCCGAGCTCCTGCAGGCGGTCGTCGCACCAGGCCAGGTGGTCGATCTCCTCCTGGGCCGCCTGCTCCATCTGGCCGCGCACCTCGGGCAGCTTGGCGGTCAGCCCCTGGCCCTGGTAGAGCGCCTGGGCGCACACCTCGCCGGTATGGTTGATGCGCATCAACCCTTCGGCATGGCGGCGCTCCTCAGGGGTCATGTCGTCATCGCGGATGTCCGGCGTCATCGGCGATGGCCGGGAGGAGCGGGCCGCATGGGGCACCAGGGTGCGCAGCACGGTATCGAACTGATGGATCAGCGCATCGGCGCGGCTCAGCTTGCGGTTCATGGCAACCCTTCTTCAGGACAGGTTCGGCGTCGGAGCCCCCATTTTACCCGAGCCGGGCAGCGGCCAGAAGTTCCCGCCCGGCATGACGGCAACGCCACCCTGAGCGGGTGGCGTTTCGGGGGTATGCACCTGATGCGTCGAACACCTGGTCGCGCGCGATTGACACCGCCGAGCGCCAGCTAGCCAGCCGGCCAAGTAAAGCGTCGACCGCCCATCAGGTGCATATGAATATGATAGACCGTCTGTCCCCCCTGGTCATTGCAGTTCATGACCACCCGGTAGCCCTCCTCGGCGAAGCCACGCTCCTCGGCCAGCCGGGCAGCGATGAGCGGCAGCCGCCCGACCAGCGCCTGGTCCTCCTCGCTGATATCGTTGAGGGTGGCGATATGACGCTTGGGAATGATCAGGATATGGGTCGGCGCCTGGGGGTTGATGTCATTGAAGGCGAGCACCTCGTCGTCCTCGTAGACGATATCGGCGGGAATCTCGCGGTTGACGATCTTGCAGAACAGGCAGTCCATGGGCATTCGCTCCTGTGGGAATGAAGATGGCGGCCGCCGCAGGCCGCTCAGCGAAAGCGGCGCTGGGCCAGCAAGTGGCGCACCAGCGGTGCCAGGATCAGCTCGATGGCCAGCGACATCCGCGCGCCCGGCACCACGAGCGTGTGGGGCCGGCTCATGAAGGAGTCCTTGATCATCGCCAGCAGCCAGGGAAAGTCCACCGTGGCGGGGTCGCGGAAACGGATCACCACGAAGGACTCGGCGTCGTTGGGAATATCCTGCACCTCGAAGGGGTTGGAGGTGTCCACCGTGGGCACCCGCTGGAAGTTGATGTGGGTGCGCGAGAACTGCGGCTGGATATAGCGCACGTAATCGTCCATGCGCCCGAGGATGGTGTCGATCACCGCCTCCTGGGAGTGGCCGCGCAGCTTGGTATCCCGGTCGATCTTCTGGATCCACTCCAGGTTCATGGTGGGCGCCACGCCCACCAGCAGGTCCACGTGCCGGGCGATATCGTAATCGGCGGTGACCAGGCCCCCGTGTAGCCCCTCGTAGAAGAGCAGATCGGTGCCGCAGGGCAGGGCCTGCCACTCGGTGAAGGTGCCGACCCGGTAGCCCGCCTCGATCATCTGCTTGTCTTCGGCATGGATATAGTGGCGATAGGTCCCGGTGCCGTATTCGCCATACTCTTGGAACAGCGCCTCGAGGCGGTCGAGCAGGTTGGCCTGCACGGCGAAGTGGGAGAGCTCGTCCTTGCGCTCGGGCTCATCACGGAAGATCCGCGCCAGTTCGTCGCGGGTATAGCGATGGAAGGCGTCGCCGTCGACGAAGGCGGCGTGCACGTCCTCGCGCAGGAACATCCGTTCGAAGGTCCGCTTCACCGTGGTGGTCCCGGCCCCGGACGAGCCGGTCACGGCGATGATCGGGTATTCGCGCGACATCAGGCGCTCCCCGCTCCGGCAATGGCCTGCTGCACGGCCTCGGGAATCGCCACCGGGCGCCCGATGGCCGGGTCGACCAGCATCACGTTGAGCCGGGCGGTGGCCACGGGCTTGCCGCCCTCGGCGTGACACACCCGATGATAGACGACCAGCGCCTTGCCCTGCGGCGACGGGATGGCCGTCTCCACCACCAGCGCATCCGGCCAGCGGGCCTCGGACTGGTACTGCACGGCGAGATCGGCCACCACGCTGGGAAAGCCGCCCATGTCCCATTCGGTGAGCCCGAGGGCCCCGAAGGCCTGGATACGCGCCTCGTGGAGCAGCGACACCAGGGTGTCGTGACCCAGGTGGCGGCCATAGTTCATGTCGGTGATGCGCACCGACAACGGATGGCGGTGAATCACCGCCTGGGCGGGAAACTCGAGTCTGATGCGTTCCATCCTCGCTCCGTCTCGTTGTTGTTGGGGAGGGATTTGCCAGGCCGGATCAGTCGGCCCGGCGCTCGCGGGCAATGGCGCGATGGGCGATATCGCGGCGGTACTGGGCGCCCTCCCAGCCGATGGCGGCCACGCCCCGGTAGGCCAGGTCGCGGGCCGCCTCGACACCTTCGCCCAGCGCCGTGACGCACAGCACCCGACCGCCGGCGGTGACGATCTCGCCGCGCTCGTTCTCCGCGGTGCCGGCATGGAAGACCTTGCAGTCCCGGGACTCGGCGGCCTCGAGCCCGCCGATCGCATCGCCCTTGGGGTAGCTGCCCGGGTAGCCGCGAGCAGCCATCACCACGCCCACCGCGGCGCGCGGGTCCCAGTCGCAGGTGTGGCCGGCCAGCTCGCCGCGCGCGCCGGCCAGGCACAGCTCGGCCAGGTCCGACTGCAGGCGCAGCATGATCGGCTGGGTCTCCGGGTCGCCGAAGCGACAGTTGTATTCGATGACCCTGGGATTGCCCTCGGCGTCGATCATCAGGCCGGCATAGAGAAACCCGGAGTAGGGGTGCCCCTCCCGGGCCATGCCGCGCACCGTGGGCAGGATCACCCGCTCCATGATGCGCTCGTGGACGCTCTCGGTGACCACCGGCGCTGGCGAATAGGCGCCCATGCCCCCGGTGTTGGGGCCAGCGTCGCCGTCCAGGGCCCGCTTGTGGTCCTGGCTGGTGGCCATGGGCAGCACCGTCTCGCCATCCACCATGACGATGAAGCTCGCCTCCTCGCCCTCGAGGAACTCCTCGATCACCACCCGCGCCCCGGCGTCGCCGAAGGCATTGGCCTCGAGCATGTCGCGCACCGCCGCCTCGGCCTCGGCGAGGGTCATGGCCACGATCACCCCCTTGCCGGCGGCCAGGCCATCGGCCTTGATGACGATGGGCGCCCCCTGCTCGGCGAGATACGCAAGCGCCGGCGCCACCTCGGTGAAGGTGCGATAGGCGGCGGTGGGAATCGCATGGCGGGCCAGGAAATCCTTGGTGAACGACTTGGAGCCCTCGAGCTGGGCGGCCCCGGCGGTAGGACCAAAGATCGCCAGCCCCGCCTCCTGGAAGCGGTCGACCACGCCCGCGACCAGCGGGGCCTCGGGACCGACGATGGTGAGGTCGACGCGCTGCTCGCGAGCGAAGGCCACCAGGCCGTCGAGGTCGTCGACGCCGATGGCGATGTTCTCGAGGCCGGACTCGCGGGCGCTGCCGGCATTGCCGGGGGCGACGAAGACGCGCTCGACGCGGGGCGACTGGGCGACCTTCCAGGCCAGGGCATGTTCGCGGCCACCGCCGCCGATGATCAGAACCTTCATCCGCTGTTCTACCTATAAAACGACTGGGAACGGGCACGACGCCTGCGCCCTGGGGACGCAGGCGAAAAATATCGCCGCATTATGTCAGAAAGACGCCGCCATCGCCGCCCCGGTCACGACGTCTTGGAGTCGTCATCGTCGTTGTTCTGGGGGCCTCCCTGACCGATGGTCTGCTGCCAGAAGCGCATGTTCTCCTCCGCCAGGTCGCGCATCAGCTCCATGGGCGAGTGGCGCATGGCCTGCTGCCACTGATCCTGCATGCGCTTCTGCTGCTCGAGCATCAGCCGCGTGCCCTGCTCCAGGTAGCGCGCCAGCGGCAGCGGCTGGGCCATGTCGTAGACGCGGATGAACTCCGCCAGCAGGTCGTTGGAGAAGACCTCCGCCTCGCCGTCGGCCTGCTCCTGCTCGATGATGATCGACAGCAGAATGGTCCGGGTCAGGTCCTCGCCGGATTTGGCGTCCTCGACGCGAAAGGGCTCCTGATCGAGGATCAGGCGACGCAGATCCTCCAGGGTCACATAGCGGCTCTGTTGGGTATCATAGAGCCTGCGGTTGGCATATTTGCGTATGACGCGCACGGCGGCACTCCTTGTTCATGGCAGGCAGTGTTGCCTTCATACTGCCATTGTGCACTGCGCCACCGCCCTTGCAACTCGAACCGATGCGACGAGGCCCGATGAACCTGATCCTGCTTGCCCCCGAGGACATCGAAGACAGCCGCCAGGCCCGGGTACGCGACCCGCGCCGACTGCGCCACTTGAGGGAGATCCACCGCGCCGGAATCGGCGATCGCCTGACGCTGGGCGTTCAGGGCGGCGGCATCGGCCGCGGCGAGCTCGTGGCGCTTGACGCCCACGAGGCCCGCTTCACCCTGGACGCCATGAACCAGCCACCGCCCCCGCCGCTGCCGGTGCATCTGGTGCTGGCCCTGCCGCGCCCGCGGATGCTGGCCCGCAGCCTCGAGCATGTCACCGCCCTGGGCGTGAAGCAGATCACCCTGCTGCACACCCGCCGTGTGGAGAAGAGCTACTGGCAGTCCCCGGAGCTCGGCGAGCAGAAGATCCACGACCACCTGGTGTTGGGACTGGAGCAGTCCCGAGACACCGTTATGCCCGAGGTGAACCTGGCCAGGGGGTTTCGCCCCTTCGTCGAGGAGCGGCTGGCGGAGCTGCTGGCCGGGCGGCGCGGCCTGCTGGCGCATCCGGGCATGCCCAGCCCCTGCCCGCGCGGCCTCGACCAACCGACCCTGCTCATCGTCGGGCCAGAGGGTGGCTTCATCCCCTATGAGGTCGAACGGCTGCTAGAGGCCGGCTGCGAGGGCATTCACCTGGGCCCGCGTATCCTGCGCGTGGAGACGGCGGTGACCGCCCTGCTCGCTCGACTCTTTTAGCGGTGGCCAGGAACTCTGCCCGGCATGCATCAGTCATGAGTGATATGCCCGGCCCAAAGGGGCGATGGGTTTGCTGCATCGAACAGATCGACAGCGCTGACCAAGCTGTCGTCTACACTGAGGGCCACATCATGGAAAAGGAGGACGCCTAATGGCACAGCGCCGCTTTGCAAGGACGACTCTCGCTACCGCCGTGGGCTTGCTGACCGCCAGCCTCGCGGCGGGCGCTCATGCGCAGTACGAGCCCCAGGGCCTCTACTCGGTCCAGTCGATTCTCGACGCCGACGTCTACTTCGAGGCCATCCCAGACACTGAAGCCAGCAACGTGACAGACGTGCTGCTCGGGGATGACATGCGGGTTCACGGCCTGGTGGTACGCCCCGACGGCGAACTGGGGCTCGGCGACACCCCGCTGGTGGTCACCAACCCCCACTACCATCTCGTCACCCACGAAGACGCGGACGGCCAGATCACCCACGATGTGATCGTCGACACCCCCGAGGAGGCCCTCGAGGAGATGCCCCACTACGACCAGGACTGGTGGGATCTGGCGCGCGAGCGGGCACGCGAGGCCTGGGATACCACCCAGGAGGGTGCCATCAGCGCCTGGCACTATACCCGGGAAGGCGCCGACCGCATCGGCGAAGGGGCCGAAAGCGCCTGGGAGCGCACCCAGGAGGGCGCTCAGCGGGCTGGAGAAGCCATTGAGGAGGCCATCGACAACATGACCGACTAGGCCTCCACCATAGCCAACCGCGCCCCCGCCCTTGGCGGGGGCGCTTGTCGTTCGGCCGTGTGTGACGGGCCAGGCGCCGATCCCCGGTCGCCTTGGCGCCTGGCTCAGCGCTGCAGCCGCTCCAGCAGCCGCCGGGTGGCGAAACCGTCGGGAGTGGTACCGATCTCACGCTGGTAGGCGCGCAGCCCACGGCGGGTATTGGGGCCCATGATGCCGTCGGCGGCGCCGACATCGAAGCCACGGGCGTTCAAGGCCTGCTGCATGTCGCGGACCTGGCGGCGCGCCAGCGGCTGCTCGTCCCGGGGCCAGCCCGCCACGATACCGTCACGACCGGCGATCTCATTGGCCAGGGTCCCCACCGCCAGCGCATAGCTGGTGGCATTGTTGTAGCGCAGAATGGCCCGGTAGTTGGGTCCCACCAGGAAGGCCGGCCCCCGGGCGCCGGCCGGGGCGATTACCGACGCCTGTTCGAACGCCGGCAGCGCCTCACCGCCACGGGCACGCACGCCCTGCTCGGCCCAGTCGCGACTGCTGCGCCGCGTGGAGAGCTCGGTCTGGGCGTAGTCGAAGTCGTCGGGCAGCTGCACCTCCACGCCCCAGGGCTCGCCCTCTCGCCAGCCGGCACGGGCCAGATAGTTGGCGGTGGAGGCCATGACGTCGGGAATGCTGCCCCAGATATCGCGTCGCCCATCGCCGTCGCCATCCACCGCGTAGGCTTCGAAGCTCGAGGGGATGAACTGGGTGTGCCCCATGGCACCCGCCCAGGAGCCCACCATCTGCCGGGGGGCAATATCCCCGGACTCGATGATCCGCAGCGCCGCCATCAGCTCGCCCCGGGCGAAGTCGCTACGGCGGCCGTCGTAGGCCAGGGTGGCCAGCGCCTCCAGGGTGGAAAAGTCACCGAAGTTGCCGCCGTAGTTGCTCTCGATCCCCCAGATGGCGACGATGATCTCCGCCGGCACGCCATAGCGGGCTTCCATGCGCCGCGCGGTGTCGCGGTGCTGGGCGAGTTTCTCTCGGCCCTGGGTCACGCGTGCCGCCGAGACGGCGGTATCCAGGTACTGCCAGATCGGGCGCACGAACTCCGGCTGAGAGCGATCGAGTTCGATCACCCGCGGTCGATAGCGGATGCCGTCCAGGGCGCTGGCCAGGGTCGCCTCGGAGATGCCCTCGGTACGAGCCTCGTCTCTAAAGCGGGCCAGCCAGGCATCGAAGCTAGCGGGGGGAGACGGCTCCGCGGCAACGGGTTCGACCGATGCATTGTCGGCGGCCACGGCAGCATCGGGGGGCGACGCCTCGTCGGCGCTGGCCTCGCGCACGGGGCCGCCCTGACAGCCGGTCAGAACGCTTAACAGCAGGCTCAGCCCAAGGGTCCGTTTCAACACGCGATCACTCTCCTGGCAGGGTTCAGGGGGGGATCATCGCGCAGATTCGGCGCCACCGCCAGGGCCAGGGACAGTCGAGGAAGAGAGGGAGTCATGGCATCTCCTGATCCGATTCCGGCACAAGCGATAGCGGGCGCTGCGGACCGCCGGGCCGCTCGGCAAGCGCCGGCAGCCAGCGCGCCACATAGGCGCCTTCGAGGTCATAGCGCTGCGCCTGCCATTGCACGTCAAAGCGGTGGGGGCGGCGATTTCTGCCGACGCCGGCAATGTAGCGCCAATTGCCCCAATTGCTGGCCGTGTCATAGTCGATGAGGGTGTGCTCGAACCAGGCCGCCCCGAGGCGCCAGTCGCCTCCGAGCTCGTGGATCAGAAAGCTGGCCACGTTCTGCCGCGCCCGGTTGGAGAGCCAGCCGGTGGCGGCTAACTCGCACATGGCGGCATCGATGAAGGGCACCCCGGTGCGGCTGTCGCGCCACGCCCGGAAGGCATCGCCGGGCGCCGGCAGCTCGCGACGGCCGTATAGTGCCGCCCCCTCCTGGCGGGCCGCCCAGTGAAAGTAGTCGCGCCACAGCAGCTCGAAGATCACCCAGTAGCTTGATTCGTTGGCGCCATGCTGCGCCTCCCAGGCCCGCACCGCATCGTGCACCTGGCGCGCGGACAGGCAGCCGTGAGCCAGCCAGGGCGAGAGCCGCGTGGAGAAGTCGGCGCCATGAAGGCCGTTGCGGGTCTGCTTGTAGTGTGCGACGGCGCCGCTGTTCCCGAGGTAGTGCTCGAGGCGGGCGAGCCCCTCGCTTTCGCCGCCGGCAAAGCAGAAGGCCGCTCGCTTATCCGGCAGCCAGCTTTCGGCCCGGCTGCACACCTTGCCCAGAGGCGGCAGCCCCCGCGGGGCGCCCTCCGGCCAGGGCGGCAAGGTCACGGGCGGTGGTGCTGCCACCGGCACCGACCAGGCACGCTCCGTCTTGCGGCGAAAAGAAGAGAAGCTGGTCGGAAGGGAGGGCACCGGCATCGGCAGACAGACCTCATCGAGCAGCATACCTCCATCCAGCTGCCTGAGCGTGACGCTCTTGCCTAGCCGTTGACCAAGCCGCTGCAGGTGCCGAGTCTCGTCCCAGCCAGCGTCTCGCCTGACGCGAACCTGGTCGGCGCCATGGCGCAGCGCCAACTTGGCCACCACCTCCACCGGGTCGCCGATGCGCACCAGGAGGTCGCTGCCGCGCTTGAGCAGCTCGCCGCGCAGGGCAATCAGGCTCTCCCACAGGAAGCGCAGCCTCGCCGGCCCCAGGCGCGACACGTCGAGACGGCCCGGCGCCTCGAGCCATTGCCGATCAAGCACATAGACACATAGCAGCTGCTGCTGCGGCGTCTCGAAACGCAGCAGGGGGTTGTCGGTCAGGCGCAGGTCGTGACGCAGCCAGACGAGGGTGAGGCTCATGGCGCATCACCTGTAGCCGTTTTACCGCGACGCGAGGCGAGGCGCCGTGGACGGCTCCCCCAGCACATGACGGTCAGGTGCGGCTTGCGTGGCATGGCGATTACCTCGAGCGAATAAATGGACAACACATGCATTGTCGTACAGATATCGTACAAGATAAAGCCTTGCGCGCCGCCATCGGCCGACGCCTAATGCCAGAGGCCGCCCGCAGGCGGCCTCTGGCGTCATTCGGTTCCGTATTCCCCTCAGGGCGGGTCGTTGTCCTTCGGCTCGCGCCGGGCGTTGGCCTGGGTCTCCATCCCGCTCTTCAGTTCGTGGGTGAGCGGATCGTAGTTGGGGCGCAGCTCGTCCTTGACCGTGCCGCTCCACAGCTTGGAGCCGACGAAATAGCCGGCTCGCCCGATCACATGGGCCGCCACCGGTGCGGTCATCAAGACGAAGACGATGATCGCGAAGGCGCGTGCGGCCACCGCCACCTCGGCGAAGTGCAGCGCCACCGCCAGCATGATCAGGATCACCCCCAGGGCCGCGGCCTTGGTGGTGGCGTGCATGCGGGTCAAAAGGTCCGGCAGGCGCAGGATGCCCAGCGCCGCCAGCAGCATGAACACCGCACCGGATAGAATCAGCGTGCCCTTGACGACCTCAATCATCGCGCGGCCCTCCCCGCTCCAGGAACCGAGCGAAGCCGATGGCGGCGAGAAAGCCCATCAGCGCGATCACGATGGCGGCATCGAGAAAGCTCGACACGTCCATCTTGATGGCATAGACCCCGACCAGCCCCACCACGATGCTGGCAAAGAGCTCCAACGCCACCACCCGGTCGGGCAGGCTCGGGCCGCGCACGACGCGCACGAAGGCGAGAATCAGCGCCAGGGCCATTACCACCTGGCTGATCAGAATCACGGTGTCCATGTCGGCACCTCGTAGTCACGGTCAGCGAAACAGCTCCAGGGCACGGGATTCCATTTCCTTGAGGTTATGGCGCAGCTCCTCTTCATCGTCGAGGAACATGGCATGAATGTAGAGCACCCGACGGTCGTCGGAGACGTCCAGGCTCAGGGTGCCCGGGGTCAGCGAGATCAGGTTGGCCACCATGGTGATCTCGAGCTCGGTGCGCGCCTCCAGGGGCATGGCGATCACCCCGGGCTTCATGTGCCAGGGCGGCGTGAGGATATCGAAACCGACACGCAGATTGGCCTGTACCAGCTCCCGAATGAAGAAGCCCAGAAAGCGCAGGATGCGCGGGATGCGCGCCGGATAGCCCTTGAGCGCCTCCACCTGGGGCTCGATCAGCACCAGGGTGACATAGCCGAAGACCAGCCCGACCACCAGGTTGAGGCCCGAGAAATCGCCGCTCAGGACGACCCAGGCGATGGCCAGCAGTAGATTCCAGATGGCACCGGTCATGGGGTCACCTCCTGCGCCTCGATCAGCGCGTCTTCGACGCCCACCTCGGCGCCCAGCACCGCCTCGATATATCCCTGGGGATGCATGAGCTGCTCCCCGGCCTGGTTCATGATACCCATCAGCGGCTCGGCGAAGAGGCCGATCAGCAGCGAAAACAGCGCCAGCACCGCCACCGGCAGGTACATCAGCCACAGGCTCGGCGGCACGATTCGGCTGTCGTCACCAACCACGGTCGCCTCGACCGGCACCCGGTTGTCCTCGGGCAGGGTCTTCCAGAACACCTCGTTCCAGATCTTGACCATGGAGTAGAGGGTCATCAGCCCCACCGCCAGGGCGATGCCCGTCACCACGTAAGCCTCGGCCTCGATGCCCGCCCTCACGATCACGAATTTGGCGAAGAAACCCGACAGCGGCGGAATCCCGGCCAGCGAGAAGGCCGAGAGGAAGAACGCCACTGCCAGCCAGGGCCGCTCACGATAGAGGCCGCCCATCTTCTTGAGCTCGTAGGTGCCCTGCAGCCGGCGGGTGATGCCGCTGATCAGAAACAGATTGGTCTTGACCACCATGTTGTGCACCACCGCGAAGATCCCCCCGGCGATGGCCAGCGGCGTGAACAGCGCCAGCCCCAGGATCATGTAGCCGATCTGGCTGACGATATGAAACGACAGGATACGCCGGAACTCGAACTGCGCCGCCGCCCCCAGCACCCCGGTGACCATGGTCAGCGCCGCCCCCCAGATCAACAGGTCCTGGGTGTAGCCCAGGGTCTGGTCGAACATCAGGGTGAACACCCGGAACAGCGAGTAGACCCCGACCTTGGTGAGCAGCCCGGCAAACAGCGCCGAGACCGCCACCGGCGGCGTGTGGTAGGAGGCCGGCAGCCAGAAGAACAGCGGGAAGGCCGCCGCCTTGATGCCGAAGGCCACCATGAACATCACCGCCAGCACCTCGACCATGCCCTGGTGCTCGGCCACTGCCAGGCGCTGGGCGATATCGGCCATGTTGAGGGTGCCGACCATGCCGTAGGTCAGGCCGATGGCGGTCAGGAAAATCACCGAGGCGAGCAGATTGAGGGTCACGTACTTGATGGCCCCCTCCATCTGCGCCTTCTCGCCGCCGAGGATCAGCAGTGCGAAGGAAGCCACCAGCATCACCTCGAACCAGACATAGAGGTTGAAGATGTCGCCGGTGAGGAAGGCGCCAGCCACCCCGGCCAGCAGCAGGTGCATCAACGGGTAGTAGCCGAATTTTTCATGCCCCGGCCCGGTGGCGGCCAGCGAATAGATCGCCAGGGCCAGCCCCAGGATGGCGGTCAGCACCACCATCACCGCGCTGAGCATATCGGCCACCAGGGAGATACCGAAGGGCGCCGGCCAGCCGCCCATCTGGATCACCACATAGCCTTCGCGGCTGACCGCAGCGATCAGCCAGAGCGCCACCCCCAGCAGGGCGGCATTGCCGGCCACCGCCACGAAGCGCTGCATGGGGCGCGAGCGCCAGAACAGCAGGGAAACGGCCCCCGACAGCAGCGGGAGGAGGACGGGAAGTGCAACTTCGGGCCTCACGTGTCGGTTTCCTTCATCTTGTCCAGATCATCGGCCTTGACGATTTCATAGGCCCGGCGAATCAGCACCACGGCGAACGCCAGCACGCCGAAGGCGATCACGATGGCGGTCAGCACCACCGCCTGGGGCAGGGGGTCGGCCACCTCGCCCAGCGGCGCCGCCATCCCCTCGGGGATCAGCGGCGGGGCCCCGCGGGTCATGCCCGCCGACGTGAAGATCAGCAGGTTGGCGGCATTCGAGAGCAGGATGAGGCCGATCACCAGCTTGACGATGGAGCGGCGCAGCATCATGAAGATCGCGGCGGCGTAGAGCGTGCCGATGGCCACGGCCATTATAGGTTCCATACGGGACCTCCCTGGCAGGTTGGCGTTGCGGCGAGGGCCAGCGGTTCAGGGTTCATCCTTGTCCACCTCCATCAGCGTCATGACCATGGCCAGCACCGAGCCGAGCACCGCCAGGTAGACGCCGATATCGAAGATCAGCGGCGTCGAGGCTTTGAAGTCGATGCCCGGAATCTCCCACCACTGGGCGGTAAGGAAGGGCTGGTCCATGAACCAGGCGGGAAACACCGAGATCATGCCGAGCAGCAGCCCCATCCCGACCAGGTCGCGGGGGTCGACCATGCGCAGCACGTCGCGGGTGGCACTGACGCCGAAGGCGAACAGATAGAGAGTGAAGGCACCTGCGGCCACCAGGCCGGCGATGAAGCCGCCGCCCGGCTCATCGTGGCCGCGCAGCAGCAGGAACACCGAGAACAGCAGCTGCAGCGGCATCAGGATACGCGCCGCCGTGTGCAGTATCAGGGTACCGGACTTAACCATCGTACCGCTCCTTCTCCGGGGTCGCTTTCTTGGCCGCCTTGTCGCCGGCGCGCAGCTTGAGCATGGCGATCACACCGATGGCCGCCAGGGCCAGCACGAAGATCTCGCCCAGGGTATCCAGCGCCCGGTAGTCCACCAGGATGACGTTGACGATATTGCGGCCGTGGGCCAGCGGCACGCTGTTGTCGATCATGTAGCCGGAGATCGGCACGAACTGGTCGATGCCCCAGGCGGTCAGCACCAGCAGGGTGATCAGCACCCCTACGCTCCCCGCCACGACGATATCCCGGACCCGCTCCACGGGTGTCGAGAGGCTGGCGAAGCGAGGCAGGCGGAACAGCACCAGCACCAGCAGGATCACAGTCAGCGTCTCTACCAGCAGCTGGGTGATGCCGAGGTCCGGCGCGCTGAACAGGATGAAGGTCAGGGCGATGGAGAAGCCCATGATACCCACCGACACCACGGCGCTGAGTCGCGAGCGGGTGATGGTGGCAAACAGTGCCCCCATCACCAGCATCCCCACCACCACGACCTCGTGGAAGCGAACGTCGACATGGAAGGCGATGGCCGGGGCATGGCGCAGCAGCAGCGAGTTGCCGACCAGGGCGATCAGGGTCAGCACCATCACCATGATGTAGTTGCGCATGTAGCCGTTCTGCAGGATTCGGGTCTGCCAGTCGGAGACCACCGTGACCCCGTGCATGAAGCCCTCGTAGCCCGCCTCCGGGCCCCGCGCCATCAGCGGGTCGAGGCGCGCGAGCCGCCCTCGCACCCGGTCCCAGCGGCGGAACAGCGCATAGCCGAGCCCCAGGCTGACCAGCGACATCAGCAGCGGCAGGTTGATGCCGTGCCACAGCGACAGCGACACCTCGATCGGCTCGCCGATCACCGCCGAGGCCGCCGCGGTGAGCAGGCCGGTGCCGGCCAGCATCGGGGTCAGCCCCAGCAGCAGTGACAGCACCGCCAGCACCGCCGGGCCGATCAGCATCGAGGCCGGCGCCTCGTGGGCGACCCGTGGCGTCTGACGGCGCTCGCCGAAGAAGGGCCGCAGGGCGACGATGGCCGCCACCGCGATGGTCAGGAAGGCCGCGGAGAAGGCCAGCAGCACGATCAGCGAGCGAAAGGCGCCCGCCTCGAGCACCGACTCGAACATCAGCTCCTTGGCGATAAAGCCGAACAGCGGCGGCACCCCGGCCAGCGACAGCGCGGCGATCAGCGCCACCACCGCGGTGACCGGCATCAACGGCCGCAGCCCCCCCATGGCCGTGACGTCCTTGGTGCCGGTCTCGTGGTCGAGAATCCCCGCCACCATGAACAGCGCCCCCTTGTAGAGGGAGTGAGCGAGCAGGAAGGTGACGAAGGCGATCAGCGCCCCGTCGGTGCCGATGCCCAGCAGCATAGTCAGGGTACCCAGCGCCATCACCGTGGAGTAGGCCAGCAGCTTCTTGATATTGGTGTGGCGAATGGCCAGGAAGGCACCGGTGAACATGGTCAGCGCCCCTACCACCGAGAGGATGCCGATCCACATCTCGGTACCGCCCAGGCCCGGCTGCAGGCGGGCCAGCAGGTAGATCCCCGCCTTGACCATGGTCGCGGAGTGCAAATAGGCCGACACCGGGGTGGGCGCCGCCATGGCGTTGGGCAGCCAGAAGTGGAAGGGGAACTGCGCCGACTTGGTAAAGGCCCCGAGCAGCAGGCAGATCAGCAGCGGCGTGTAGAGGTCGTGCTCGCGCAGCACATCGCCCATGGCGTTGAGCTCGGCCAGCGACCAACTGCCGCCGGCGATGCCCAGCATCACCAGCCCGGCCATCAGCGCCAGGCCGCCGGCGACGGTCACGAAGAGCCCCTGGCGGGCCGACTTGCGCGCCTCCAGGTCGGCGTGGTTGAAGCCGATCAGCAGGTAGGAGGTGATGCTGGTCAGCTCCCAGAACACGAACAGTGTCAGCAGGCCGTCGGCCAGCACCAGCCCCAGCATCGAGACCATGAAGGCCAAGATGACAATATGAAAACGCACCAGGTCGCGGTGCCCCTTGAGATAGCCGCCGGCATAGATCAGCACGAAGGTGCCGATCACCGTGATCAGCAGGGCAAACAGCAGCGACAGCCCGTCGACGACGAAGGTCAGGCTCATGCCCAGCGAGGGGACCCACTCCATTGCCAGGGTCAGCGTCTCCCCCTCCATCACCGTGGGCACCTGGCCCAGGAACCAGAGGGCCAGGGCGGCGGGAAAGGCCGCCAAAACGAAGCTAGTGCGCTCGCCGAACCAGCGATGCAGCAGCGGCGCGAAGGCGGCCAGCAAGAAACCCGATAGCACGGCTAGTTGCATCATGCAGCTCTCTTTTTGGTCAATCCTGTGTCAGGGACTGTCATGGCATGACGCCCGCCGTGCAGGCGCCCCACTCCCTAGGCAGCCGCCAACCCTACAACGGCTTTCCACGTCCGCTCAACGACAGCGAAGCAAGCTTTCCGGCCAGCGTCGCCGATCGCATTCAACGCTGATTCACGGCGCCTGGCCTACTCCCAATGGATGAGCCTGAGGGGCCCATGTCGCGCTGTTTATTGCAGCGCAAAAGCTTTAAACTTTCCGCCGCAGCTGGCAGCACCGGGCCCCGTTCGTCGATGAAACGGCCTGATAGTATAGCGATTTTCCGCCGTTTCTTCATATACCGCCCGCCTGACGCCAGCCGCGCGATCCGCCGATCGCCGCCAATCCCGATGAGCCTCTGTGTGGTATCCGGGTGCATCGCACGCCACGACACCATGACCCAAGCGTGGCGCAGACACCACCCTAGCCGCCGTCAGAATGGACGAGCCACCGATGTCATTGCTGTGGATTCCGCTTCTCACCATTGTCGGCACCCTGGTGCCGGTGATGACGTCTCGCCGTGGTCGCAAGGTCTGTGTCGCCACTACCCTGATCGCCCCGCTACTCGCGCTGCTGCTGGTGCTGTTTCACGCCCCGGCGGTGATCGGCGGTGAAGTGGTCAGCGTCCAGCTCAGCTGGATGCCGCTGCTCGGCCTCGACCTGGCACTACGCATCGACGGCCTAACCCTGCTGTTCGCGCTGCTGATCCTGGGCATCGGCAGCCTGATCCTGCTGTACGCCGGTTTCTACCTCAGCGCCGAGGAGGACGACGGCCGCTTCCTCTCCTACATGATGCTGTTCATGACCGCCATGCTCGGCATCGCCATGGCCGATAACCTGATTCTGCTATGGCTGTTCTGGGAGCTGACCAGCATCTCCTCGTTTCTGCTGATCGGCTTCTGGGGCCACCGCAGCGACGCCCGGCGCGGCGCGCGCATGGCGCTGACCGTGACCGGCGCCGGCGGCCTGGCGCTGCTCGCCGGCTTCCTGCTGATCGGCCAGGCCGCCGGCAGCTTCGCCCTCGGCGAGGTGCTGGCGGCCGGCGACACCATCCGCGCCTCGGCGCACTATCCGCTGATCCTGCTACTGGTGCTGTTCGGCGCCTTTACCAAGTCGGCGCAGTTCCCCTTCCACTTCTGGCTGCCCCATGCCATGGCCGCCCCGACGCCGGTCTCGGCCTTCCTGCATTCGGCCACCATGGTCAAGGCCGGGGTCTTCCTGATGGCACGCCTCAATCCCGCGCTGGGCGACAGCGCCCTGTGGGCCATCACGCTGTCGCTGGTGGGCCTGGCGACCCTGCTCTATGCGGCCTGGTTCGCCCTGCTCGAGCGCGACTTGAAGGGCATCCTGGCCTTCTCCACGGTCAGCCACCTGGGCCTGATCACCCTGCTGCTGGGGCTGGGCAGCCCGCTGGCCATCGTCGCCGCGGTGTTCCATATCCTCAACCACGCCACCTTCAAGGCGGCGCTCTTCATGAGCGTGGGGATCATCGACCACGAGACCGGCACCCGGGACATCGACCGCCTGGGCGCGCTGTGGTCGATGATGCCGCTGACCGGCACCATGACCCTGCTGGCCGGGGCCGCCATGGCCGGGTTCCCGCCGTTCAACGGCTTTCTCTCCAAGGAGATGCTCTTCGAGCAGAGCCTGGTCAATGACGTCCTGGGCGCCCTGAGCGGGCTGATCCCCCTGCTGGTGGTGATGGGGGCGGTGCTCTCGGTGGGCTACTCGCTGCGGCTGGTCTGGAGCCTGTTCTTCGCCGCCCCCAAGCTGACCCGCGAGCAGAAGGCCCAGCCGCCCATGCAGGTGCACGACCCGGCCCGCGGCATGCTGGCGCCGGGGCTGTTCCTCGCCGCCATGAGCCTGCTGGTGGGACTCTTCCCCATGACCCTGGCGGCCCCGCTGGTCAATGCCGCCAGTCTCGCGGTACAGGGCGACACTACCCCGCTGTTCACCCTGGCGCTGTGGCACGGCCTCAATCTGCCGCTGGTCATGAGCCTGGCGGCCGTGGCCGGCGGCGTGCTGGTACTTATCTATCACAAGCGCTTCGCCGGTATCGCCGCGCTCTTCCCGTCGCGCGATGCCAGCCTGATCTTCGAGGCGATCATGCTGCGCCTGATCAAGGCCACCCTGTGGCTGACCCTGCGCCTGGAGAACGGCTCGCTGCAGCGCTACCAGGCCCTGCTGATCCTCACCGCCCTGGTGATGACCGGCATCGGCCTGTCACAGCTCAACGCTCTGACCGGCGAGCGCGGCCTGCAGCCGCTGGATGGCATGCTGCTGCTGGGGGCGGGGCTGATGATCTTCGGCGCCATCGGCAGCGCCCTGAGCCACCGCTGGCGGCTGGTCTCGCTGCTGATGCTCTCGGTGGTGGGCCTGTCGGTGTCGCTCACCTTCGTGCGCTTCTCCGCCCCCGACCTGGCGCTGACCCAGCTGTCGGTGGAAGTGGCCTCGATGATCCTGATGATCCTGGCCCTGTTCTTCCTGCCCCAGCGCCCCCCGCTGATGGTGTCGGGACGCCGCATCGTGCGCGACCTGGTGCTGGCCGCCTCCCTGGGCCTGATCGTGGCCATGCTCAACTATGCCCTGCTGACCCGCGAGACGCTGACCATCGCCGACTATTTCCTGCGCGAGGCGGTGCCGGGCGGCGGCGGCACCAACGTGGTCAACGTCATCCTGGTGGACTTCCGCGGCTTCGACACCCTGGGCGAGATCACCGTGCTGACCCTGGCGGGACTGGCTACCTTCAAGCTGCTCAATCGCATGCGGCTGTTCATGCCCGCCGGCAACCTGGAGGGCATCCGCTGGTCGCGCCATCGCTATCCGCTGATCCTCTCGGTGGTGGCGCAGATCCTGCTGCCGCTGGCGCTGCTGGTCTCGGTCTATATCTTCCTGCGCGGTCACAATCAGCCCGGCGGCGGCTTCATCGCCGGCTTGATCACCTCGGTGGCGCTGATCCTGCAGTACATGGCCCGCGGCCACGACTGGACCCGTGAGCGCCTGCCGCTCTCCTACCCGGTGGTAGCCGTCACGGGCCTGGCCATCGCCACCGGCACGGGGCTCGCCAGCTGGCTGTTCGGCTATCCCTTCCTGACCTCGGCCTTCGATCACTTCCATATCCCGCTGATCGGCGAGATAGAGCTGGCCTCCGCCATGCTGTTCGACGTGGGGGTCTTCCTGGCCGTGGTCGGGGCGACTCTGATGATTCTGATCAACCTGGGTCGGATCACCACCATCCACCGCCCAAGCCTGGAGGAACGCTGATGGAAGCCCTGTTCTCGCTGGTGGTCGGCGTACTCACCGCCAGCGGCATTTACCTGCTGCTGCGCGGGCGCACCTTCCCCGTGATCGTAGGCCTGGCGATGCTGGGCTATGCGGTCAACCTCTTTCTGTTTTCCACCGGCGGCCTCAATACCCATGCCGCCGCGGTGATCGGCGAATCGCTCACTCCCACCGACCCGCTGCCCCAGGCGCTGGTGCTCACCGCCATCGTCATCGGCTTCGCCATGACCGCCTTCGTGGTGATCCTGGCGATCCGCGCGCGCAGCGAGCTGGGCTGCGATCATGTCGACGGCCAGCAGGGCGAAGAGGGGGATGCACGCTGATGCCTCAACACCTGATCGCCCTTCCCATTCTGCTGCCGCTGGTCGGCGCCCTGGGCCTGCTGCTGGCCGGCAAGGCCTCGGATGCCGCACACCGGCGCGTCAGCGTGGCGCTTACCGCTGCTCTGCTGGTGGTCAGCCTGCTGCTGCTGAAGCGGGCCGCCGGCGGTGAGCTCGCCTTCTATGCCCTGGGCAACTGGCAGGCGCCCTTTGGCATCGTGTTGATGCTCGACCGGCTCTCGGCGCTGATGCTGACCCTGACCGCGGCGCTGGCGCTGGGCTGCGTGCTGTTCGCCTGCGCCGGCGACGACGCCCGCGGCAGCAACTTCCACGGGCTCTTCCAGCTGCAGCTGGTAGGGCTCAACGGCGCCTTCTTGACCGGCGACCTGTTCAACCTCTTCGTCTTCTTCGAGATCCTGCTGCTGGCCTCCTATGCGCTGCTGATGCACGGCGGCGGAAAGGCGCGGGTCGCCGCCGGCCTGCACTACGTGATCCTCAACGTCGCCGGCTCGGCGCTCTTCATCATCGCGCTGGGCGTACTCTACGGCGCCACCGGTACCCTCAACATGGCCGACATGGCCCGGCGCATCGCGGTCATGTCCGGCGACGAGGCGGCTCTGGTCACCGCCGGCGCGCTGCTGCTGATCGTGGTGTTCAGCCTCAAGGCGGCGCTGCTGCCGCTCTACTTCTGGCTGCCGCGCACCTACGCCTCGGCACCGGCGCCGGTGGCGGCGCTGTTCGCCATCATGACCAAGGTGGGGCTCTACGCCATCCTGCGGGTGCACTCGCTGATCTTCGTCGACAGCCCGGCCGAGGCGGCCATTACCGCCTGGCTATGGTGGTCGGGCCTGGCCACCATCGTGCTGGCCGCCGTGGGGGTGCTCGCCGCCCGCGACCTGCGTCCGCTGATCGCCTACCTGGTGCTGGTCTCGGTGGGCACTCTGCTGGCAGGCACCGCCCTGGGGACCCCGGCGGCCACCACCGCGCTGCTCTACTACCTGCCCCATACCACCCTGATCTGTGGGGCGCTGTTCTTGATCGCCGAGCTGCTTGGCCAGCAGCGCGGCAAGGCCGGCACCCGCCTGGTACGCGCCCGCCGACTGCATCAGCGCTTCCTGCTTGGCGGGCTGTTCCTGATCGCCGCGGTGGGGGTAGCCGGGCTGCCCCCGCTGGCCGGCGCGCTGGGCAAGCTGCTGCTGATGCAGGCCACCGAGGGCAGCGCCCGGCTGTGGCTGTGGCCGCTGCTGCTGCTGGCCGGGCTCTGCGCGCTGATCGCCATGTCGCGGGCCGGCTCGGTGTTCTTCTGGGCCAGCTACAAGGGCGAAGTGGCCACCGGCAAGGTCAGTCGTGCCCAGCTTACCGGGGTGGTCTGGCTGCTGGCCAGCGCCCCCCTGCTGGTCGCCTTCGGAGGGCCGATCAGCGCCTACACCCAGGCCACCGCCCAGCAGCTCGCCAACCCGCAGCAGACGATCGTTGAACTGTTCGGCGAGCCACCCGCCGCGCACGCGGCCACCTTCCACGAGATCAACGGGGAGGCACCATGAGAGCCCTGGGACGCTATCTACCCACTCCCACCCTGTCGCTGGTGCTGCTGACGGTCTGGCTGCTGATGGTGCGCAGCCTCGCTCCGGGCCAGCTGCTGCTAGGGGCCTTTCTGGCGGTGGGGATTCCACTGCTCACCCAGCGTTTCTGGGAACCGCTGCCCCAGGTCAAGCACCCGGTCAAGCTGGCCTGGTTCGTGCTGGTGGTGCTGTTCGACATCGTCAAGGCCAACGTGCAGGTCAGCTTGATGATTCTGCTGCCCAAGCGCGAGCCGCATCCCGGCTTCATCGAGTATCCGCTGCAGGTCAAGGACCGGTTGGCGATCACCCTGCTGGCCAACACCATCACCATGACGCCGGGCACGGTCTCCACCAATATCCGCCTGGACGGCTCCTCGCTGCTGATCCACGCCCTGGACATGAGCGACGAGCAGGCGCTGATTCGCGAGATCCACGAACGCTATGAGCGGCCGCTCAAGGAGATCTTCGAATGCTAGACACCGCGCTGATGATCAGCCTGACGCTGATCGTGCTGGCCATGTCGATGAACATCTACCGGCTCGCCATCGGCCCTGACATTCCCGACCGGCTGCTGGCCCTGGACACCCTCTACGTCAATACCATCGCCCTGATCGTGATGCTGGGGCTGTGGCTGAACACCAAGACCTACTTCGAGGCGGCCATCCTGATCGCCATGCTGGGCTTCGTCAGCACCATGGCCATCTGCCGCTACCTGCTGCGCGGCGATATCATCGAGTAAGGGGGGACGCCATGACGTTCTATGTCATTGTCGAGGGCATCATCGCCTTCCTGCTGGTCGCCGGTGGCGTCTTCGCCTTCACCGGCTCGCTGGGCATGCTGCAGTTCAAGGACTTCTTCATGCGCCTGCACGGCCCCACCAAGGGCACCACTCTGGGCATTGGCTGCATCCTGATCGCCTCGATGCTCTACTTCTCGGTCACCCAGCGGGAGCTGCACATTCAGGAACTGCTGATCACCCTGTTCCTGTTTATCACCGCTCCGGTGACCGGCCACATGCTGGCCAAGACCGGCCTGCACATGCACCTGCGCTTCATTACCGGCACTCGCGGGTCGGTGCCCGAGTTCCGCGACGAGGACGTCGGCCAGAGCCGGGTGGCGCGTCCGGCCCGCGCCAAGCATCCCTGGAAGTACCGCAAGGCCAAGCGCTCGCGGCTGCGCCGCTAAGCAGAAGCCCCAGAACGCGAAAGGCTGCCATCCAGGCAGCCTTTCGCGTGATAAGGAGCGGTCGGCCAGGCGGTCAGCACCACCCCGAGAGCTCGCGACGAATGACCGTCAGCAGCGCCTCGATGTGATCCTCGCGGTCGTTGAGACAGGGGATATAGGTGAAGGTCTCGCCCCCCGCCTCGATGAAGCTGTCGCGAATTTCCTCTTCGATCTCCTCGAGGGTCTCCACGCAGTCGGCGGAGAAGGCCGGCGACACCACCGCGATATGCTTCTTGCCCTGGCGGGCCAGCTCGGCCACATGATCCACCGTTTGGGGCCCCACCCACTCCTCGGGGCCGAACTGGGACTGGAAGGCAGTCTGAATGGTGTCGCCCTCCCAGCCCAGCGCCTCGCGCAGCAGCCGCGTGGTTTTCTGGCACTGACAGTGGTACGGGTCGCCTTCCAGCAGATAGCGCTTGGGCACCCCGTGATAGGAGGCCACCAGTACCTCGGGACGCGAGGCGGCCGCCTGGTAGGCCTCGCGCACCGAGTTGGCCAGGGCCTCGATATAGCGTGGCTCGTCAAAGTAGGCCGGCACGGTGCGCAGGGCGGGCTGCCACTTGAGTTTCATCAGGGTGCGGAAGGCCTGATCGTTGGCGGTGGCGGTGGTCGGCGACGCGTACTGGGGGTAGAGCGGGAAGAACAGGATCTTCTCGCAGCCCTGCGCCTGCATGCGCCTGAGCACGCTATCGGTGGAGGGGTTGCCGTAGCGCATGCAGAAGTCCACCACCACCTGCTCGCCAAACTGCTCATGTAGGCCCTCGGCGATCTTACGGGTCTGGTCACGGGTAATGGTGAGCAGCGGACTCTCGTCTTTCTCAGTGTTCCAGATACCGCGATAGGCGGCGCCGGAGCTGAACGGACGCTTAGTGAGGATGATCAGCTGTAGCAGCGGCTGCCACTTCCAGCGCGCATAGTCGACCACCCGCTGGTCGGAGAGGAACTCGTTGAGGTAGCGACGCATGGACCAGTAGTCGGTGGCATCCGGCGTGCCCAGGTTCGCCAGCACCACCCCGACCCTGGCCCGGGGAATGGGAGGATGGTCCGCCGGAGCATGCTGAAGGCGTCCGCTGCCGGGGCTGTCCAGGTCGGGCTGATTGTCCGAGTTCGCTGGGGTCATGCGTGAGGTTCCTCCGGGTCGATGGTGTGCAGTGGGGACAGTCTATCAGGAGTGTCGCTTGGGAGTCGGATAAAGTTGTACCATAAGGGATAATTGTACAGTCTGAGAACAAGCCATGTCCTACCCCCTGATTCTGGTGCTCGGCGACCAGCTCAGCCTCGACCTGGCCAGCCTGCATCACCGCTCGGACAGTGCCGTGGTGGCGCTCTGCGAGGTGGCCGGCGAGGGGCGCTACGTCCCCCACCATCCCCAGAAAATTGCCATGATGCTGTCGGCCATGCGTCACTTTGCCGCATCGCTGCGTGAGCGCGGCTGGCGGGTGCATTACAGCGCCCTGGAGAATCCGGACAACACCCAGGATCTCATCGCCGAAGCGGAGCGGCTTGCCAGCCTCTACGGCTGTGACGAAATCATCGCGGTTCGCCCCGGCGAGTGGCGGCTATGGCAGGCCATGCGCGAGCGTGCTGCAGCTCCCCTGCCCTGGCGGCTACTCGAGGACGACCGTTTCTATACCACGCCGAGCGACTTCGCTGACTGGGCCCATGGCCGACGCGCCCTGCGCATGGAGTACTTCTACCGAGAGCAGCGCCGCCGTACTGGGCTGCTGATGGAGGACGAGGCGCCCGCCGGCGGCAAATGGAACTTCGATGAGGCCAACCGCCAGCCACTGTCGGCATCGGCGCCGCTCCCCGAGCCCCCGCACCATGGCCGGGATGCCACGACGGAGGCGGTACTGACCCTGGTGGCGGAGCACTTCGGTGACCATTTCGGCGAGCTGAAGGCCTTCAACTGGCCGGTGACACGGCGCCAGGCACTGGTCGACCTGCGCCACTTCCTCGCCCATGCCCTGCCCGAGTTCGGGCGCTACCAGGACGCCATCCGTGACGACGCGCCGTTCCTGTTCCACTCGCGGCTCTCGGCGGCGCTCAACCTGGGGCTGCTCTCGCCCCGGGAGGTATGCGAGGCGGCCGAACGGGCCTACTACGCGGGTAGCGCCCCGCTCAACTCGGTGGAGGGGTTCATTCGTCAAATACTGGGCTGGCGGGAGTTCGTGCGTGGGATCTACTGGACCCGCATGCCCGACTACAAGCGGGAGAACCGGCTGGGCGTGGAGGGTAGCCTGCCGGCCTGCTACTGGAACGGCGAGACCGACCTGCGCTGCCTCAGGCGCGCCATCGAGATGACCCGCGACAACGCCTACGCTCACCATATCCAGCGGCTGATGGTCACCGGCAACTTCGCCCTGCTCTGCGACGTGGCCCCCGAGGCGCTGTGCGACTGGTACCTGGCCGTCTATGTCGACGCCTGCGAGTGGGTGGAGCTGCCCAATACCCTGGGGATGGTGCTTCATGCCGATGGCGGCCTAATGGGTTCAAAGCCCTACTGCGCCTCTGGCAAGTATATCCATCGCATGTCCGACCACTGTCGACACTGCCGCTACGATCCAAAGAAGCTGACCGGCGAGGACGCCTGCCCGTTGAACAGCCTCTACTGGGGCTTCCTGGAGCGTCACTCCGAGACCCTCGCCGCCAACCCGCGCATGAAGCTGATCTACGGATCGCTCGCGCGCATGGGCGAGGCGAAGCGCGCCGCTCTTCGCCAGCAGGCCGACGCCTTCCTGGCCAAGCTGCCTCGCGCCGCGGCCTGGGACGAGGCGGGCGAGGCGCAGCGCACCCACCACCTGGCCGGCTACCGGGAGGAGCGCCCATGAGCCGCCGCGAGTCACTGGCCGCCAGGCCCCCCGTCACCCTCTATCACGATGGCCGCTGCCCGCTGTGCCAAAAGGAAGTGCAGTGGCTGAGCCACCACCCTCGAGGCAACCGGATACGGCTGGTGGATATTCAGGCGCCGGGCTTCGATCCGCAGGCCCTGGGCATACGTTTCGAGGCGATGATGGGAAAACTGCACCTGCGCGATGTCGAGGGGCGCTGGTTCATCGGCATGGACGCCAGCCGGGCCCTCTACGCCGTGCTCGGCTATCGCCGCCTGGTCTGGCTGAGCTGCCTGCCGGGGGTGGCCACCGTGATGGATGCAGGGTATCGCGGGTTTGCCCGCCGCCGGGTGCGCCTGGGGCGCTGGCTGGAGGGGCGGCGGCGGAAGCGGTAGGGAAAGGCGCTGCCTGGATGGCGAGGATTCGTCCGAAAAGCCGGCGAGCTAGGAGCCTGTCGGGTTTGACCGATCGTCGCGAGGAACACGGATTTCGAGACAAGTTTATCGATCTGATGAGGCGAATAGCGCGCTATTTAACGAATCAGATCGAATGAAATTGGCCGAAAGCCCGGGTTTCGCAGCAGATCAGCGTTAAGTCCGACAGGCTCCTAGAAGACCAGCGGCATGCGCGAAGTGAGCGGATCCTGGTAGTGGGCCTCGCGGCCGATCACCTCGTCCTGGGGAACGTGCTGGACCAGGTAGGCACGGTGGATCCCGGCCCGCTTGAGCTCCAGGTAGACATCCTCCAGCGAGCGGAACACCGTGGGCTTGCCTCGCCGACTCAGCATGTGGCGGGCACCTTCCACGTCTTCCAGCTCCACTTGATAGCAACGGCTGCCGCTATGGGTGATGACGCGAATCTCGAAATTGTCGTGGCGCGCCACGAAGGCCTTGAGGTCGTCGAATTCCATGTTTACCTCCATGTGGTCGACAGTCTGGCGGTTAGCAGCAAATACAAAAGTGGGCACAGCCTGACTGTGCCCCGTGACAGCTGCATTAACCTGCTATTTCAAAGCTGTGACCACCAGGCAAACGCCGGGTTCCCGCGGTTACATGGCGTTACTGGTAGCTGCTGGGATCGATGGCCTTGGCCAGGGAGTTGCGGTCGACCCACTTGCCGGCCTTGGTCTCCTTGTAGCGAAACACCACCCGATCGCCGACCGCAACGCCCAGCTCGGCCTCTTCAGTCTGATAGCTGTAGGCCTCGCCGTCGACCACCAGGTGGAAACGATAGAGGTCGGGCATGCCCAGCCACTCCTTGAAGGGCCCCTCCCGCTCCAGTGATTGCAGCTCGCCACGAGCCTCTAGCTTCGGGGTACGCTGGCGCTTACCGCGCCGAAATCCGCCTGCCATGCTGCCTCCTTCGGGGTGATCTGTCAGGGGGTCGGCATTATACGGTGCCCGTCTTCAGGCTCAAGTGCCGCCGGCACTCAGTCGCCGAAGGAGTCTCCGTAGCTGTCCGGCGCCAGATCCTCGAACCGGGTGTACTTGCCGATGAAGGCCATGTGTACCGTGCCGATGGGGCCGTTACGCTGCTTGCCGATGATCAGCTCGGCCAGCCCCTGGTTGTCGGGGTTATCCGGATTGTAGACCTCGTCACGGTAGACGAAGGTAATGATGTCTGCATCCTGTTCGATGGCGCCGGATTCACGTAGGTCCGACATCACCGGACGCTTGTTGGGGCGCTGCTCCAGCGAGCGGTTGAGCTGGGAGAGCGCCACCACCGGGCAGCCGAACTCCTTGGCCAGCCCCTTGAGGGAGCGAGAGATCTCCGAGATCTCACCGGTGCGGTTCTCCGAGAAGCCGGGAATCTGCATCAGCTGCAGGTAGTCGATCATGATCAGCGCCAGGTTGCCGTGCTCGCGCACCACCCGGCGAATGCGCGAGCGCATCTCGTTGGGCGACAGGGCCGCGGTATCGTCGATGAACAGCTGCTTGTCCTTGAGCAGGTTGACCGCCGAGGTGAGTCGCGGCCAGTCCTCGTCCTCCAGCTGGCCGGTACGCACCCGAGTCTGGTCGATCCTGCCCAGGGACGAAAGCATGCGCAGCATCAGCGACTCCGCCGGCATCTCCATGGAGAACACCATGACCGGCTTCTCGCTGGCGATCACCGCATGCTCCACCACGTTCATGGCGAAGGTCGTCTTGCCCATCGAGGGCCGCCCGGCAATGATCACCAGGTCGGAGGGCTGCAGCCCCGAGGTCATCTCGTCCAGGTCGCGAAAGCCGGTCGAGAGCCCGGTCATCTCGCCCTGCATGTTGAACAGCTCGTCGATGCGATCCACGGCCTTGGCCAGCAACTCGCTCATGCCCACGGGACCGCCCGTTTTGGGGCGTTCCTCGCTGATCTGGAACACCAGCCGTTCGGCCTCATCGAGCAGCTCGTCGGCGGGGCGGCCCTGGGGGGAGAAGGCGCCGTCGGCGATCTGGCTGGCGGCGCGGATCAGCTTGCGCAGGGTGGCACGCTCGCGAACGATATCGGCATAGGCGCGGATGTTGCTGGCCGAGGGGGTATTGCGCGCCAGCTCGGCAAGATAGGCCAGCCCGCCCACGGTCACCAGCTGGTCGCGCCCCTCCAGCGCCTCGGAGAGGGTCACCACGTCCAGCGGCTGGCCGGCCTCGGCGAGCCCGATCATGACGTTGAATACCAGGCGATGCTCATGGCGGTAGAAGTCGTCAGCCACCAGGCGGTCGGCCACGTTGTCCCATGCCTGGTTGTCGAGCATCAGACCGCCCAGCACCGACTGCTCCGCCTCCAGCGAGTGGGGCGGCACCTTCAGGGCGGCGGTTTCCTGATCCAACTCGACGGTGTCGTTCATGGCGGTCAGTGAGCCTCGGCAGCAGAGTAAGCGGCGCTCATTCTACCCCATCGCCCGGCGACACCCCATGGCCACATGCGGCCCTGAAGGAAAATCCCCGCGACCCTGACGGGCCGCGGGGAAAGATCGAAACAGCAGCCCGGCATCGCGACACGCCAAAGCTCCCGTTATCTGCAGTATGGTCGGGAAGTGGCCAGGAACCAGCGCCATGCAAGAACGCATTGGCCGTACTGTCAACGCAATAAAAAAGGGGCGCGGGGAGCCTAGCTCCCCGCGCCCCTGGCGGGCGTGACGCAGCCGATTATTCGGCCACGACCACCACGCGCACGGTGGCGTCGACTTCGGCGTGCAGGTGCAGGTCGATGTCGTATTCGCCGGTCTGGCGGATCGGACCTTCCGGCATACGCACTTCGCTCTTGGCGACATCGATGCCGGCCTGGCCCAGCGCCTCGGCCAGGTCGCGGGGACCGATGGAGCCGAACAGCTTGCCCTCATCGCCGGACTTGGCCACCAGCGACAGCTCGATCTCGGCCAGCTGGGCGGCACGCGCCTCGGCTTCGGCCTTGCGCTCGGCGGCCTGGGCCTCGAGCTCGGCACGCTGGGCCTCGAAGGCCTCGGTGTTTTCGCGGGTTGCCGGTACGGCCAGACCGTAGGGCACCAAGTAGTTGCGGCCATAGCCGGGCTTGACGGCGACCTTGTCACCCAGGCCGCCCAGCTTGCCAATCTTGTCGAGCAGAATGACTTCCATCTCGTGAACCTCTTGTCAGTCGCTGCGGGAGGCCAGACGGCCGCGGAAATCCACGAACACGTCGATGCAGGCCGCCAGCAGCACGATCAGTATCGTGGGCCAGGTGGTGATCAGCAGCAGATAGAAGGCGATCAGCCACAGCCCGTTCATGCCCTTGGCCCCGATGAAGCCATGTACCAGCGCGATGCCCGCCACCAGCAGGGGGATCCAGGCGAGCATGCTCAGGGCGGGAATCCCCACCACCATGCCCACCACAATCAGCGCGACCAGCAGCGCGAACTCGCGCACCGACAGGCGCAGCGCATGGAACTCCTGTCGGAAACCGCCGGGATTGTAGAGCCCCGCCTGCCAGCTGCGCCCCAGCGCCAGGCAGGCCACGGAGGCGACCAGCACCACCAGGCCAGTGACGCCGCCGATCAGCAGCGTGGCCAGCTCCTGGGTATCATACCCCTGGCGGGCCAGCTCGGTGAGCATGCGGTCGATCTCGTCCGATCCCTGGCGTAGCTGCTCCAGCAGCGCTTCGGTCCCGCCGGGCGGCACGAAGACCCCCAGCTGGATCAGCACCGCCCCGGCCAGGGCGCCGACGATCAGCGCTTCGCTCCAGCGCATGCGCTCGCGCAGCACCACCGCCATCAGCGTGACCAGCAGGACGGTGGCCAGCGGAATGGCATCGCCCCGGGTCCACCACAGGCCGGCCGGCACAGCCGCCGCGACGATGACCGGCAGCGCCGGCATCAACCCGCGACGCAGGGTCATCAGGGCGGCCACGGCGGCACTGAACCAGAACAGCCAGGGGACCAGCGCGGCCACCGCGGCCCCGCCTGCGGCATAGGGGGTTCCGCGCATCAGCCAGCGGGCAATCGGCAACATCAGGGCGTTCGACTTACTGGTGGCTGTCGGTGTAGGGCAGCAGCGCCAGGTAGCGTGAGCGCTTGATGGCGGTAGCCAGCTGGCGCTGATAACGGGCCTTGGTCCCGGTGATACGGCTGGGAACGATCTTGCCGGTCTCGGTGATGTAGGCCTTGAGCGTGTCCAGATCCTTGTAGTCGATCTGCTTCACGCCCTCTGCGGTGAAACGGCAGAACTTGCGGCGACGGAAAAAGCGTGCCATTGAGAGTCTCCTCTGGACGTGCGGAATCAGTTGGCTTCGGCGGTTTCGGCGCTACGCGGCTTTTCTTCGCGACGCGGGCGCTTCTCTTCTGCCGGCTTCATCATCGGCGAAGCTTCGGTGACGGCTTCCTTGCAACGCACGACCAGGCTACGAATGATGGCGTCGTTGAAGCGGAAGATGTTCTCGATTTCCTCGAGGGTCTCGCCGCTGCACTCGACGTTCATCAGCACATAGTGGGCCTTGTGGATCTTGTTGATCGGGTAGGCCAGGTGACGACGGCCCCAGTCCTCCAGGCGATGCACGGTGCCACCGCTGTCGGTGACGATGCTGGAGTAACGCTCGACCATGGACGGCACTTGTTCGCTCTGGTCCGGGTGGACCATGAACACGATCTCGTAATGACGCATGGGATCTCCTTTCGGGTTGGCAGCTTCCTCGTGAGAACCGCAGTCGCTCAGGGGAAGCAAGGAGGTGATAGTCAAAATGCAAACGCCCGCTCACGCAGGAACGGGCGCATGCATTCTAGTGAGGCGTGGCGCCAGATGCAAGAAAAGACCCGCTTTTCGGCCGCTCAGACGGGGGGCGTGCGGCGCTGGCGCACCGCCTCGAACAGCACAACTCCGGTGGCCACCGAGACGTTGAGGCTCGACACCGCGCCCGCCATGGGCAGCTTGACCAGGCTGTCGCAGGCCTCGCGCGTCAGCCGGCGCATGCCCTTGCCCTCGGCGCCCATGACCAGCGCCACGGGCCCCGTGAAGTCGGCATCAAAGACCAGCTGCTCGGCCTCGCCGGCAGTGCCGATGACCCAGACGCCCAGCGCCTTGAGCTTGGCCAGCGACCGGGCCAGATTGGTGACCTGATAGACCGGCACGCTCTCGGCGGCGCCACAGGCCACCTTGCGCACCGTGGCATTGAGCGGCGCGGCCTTGTCCTTGGGCACGATGACCCCGTGCACGCCGGCGGCGTCGGCACTGCGCAAACAGGCGCCGACATTGTGCACGTCGGTAACGCCATCCAGCACCAGCAGCAGCGGCGGGGCCGACAGCGGCCAGGCCTCCAGCCGGAACCAGAGTGCCGCCTCGCTCTCGGCGACCAGCGGTGGACACAGCGCCACCACCCCCTGATGAGCCGCCCCCTGGGCCAGGCGGTCGAGGTCATCCCGTGAGCGCGACTGCACCCGAGCCCCCAGCCGCCGGGCGGTCTCAACCAGCTCGGCGAGGCGCCGGCCAGCGTCGCCCTCCTGTATCCAGAGCTCACGCGGGGCCTCGCCACGCTCGATCAGGGCGCGAACCGCGTGCACCCCGAACACGGCCTCGAGCCCGCCAGGCACTCCGGCGGGTGGCCGGCCCCCCCCGCGCTTGCCGGACTCACCGCGACGCCTGCCCTGCCCCGACGCCATCAGCTGCGCCTCGGCTTGCGCGGCCCGCGGCGGCGCTTGCCGCCGCGAGCGCGCTTGTCTTCGCTCTTGTCGCCTGACGGGGACGCCGCGGGCGCCTCCGCGCTGCCGGCACGCCGCTTGCGGGGCGCACGCTTGGGCCGCGGCTTGTCGTCGGCCAGGGCGAAGTCGATCTTGCGATCGTCCAGATCGACCCGGGCCACCTGCACCGTGACGCCGTCGCCCAGCCGATAGCTCATACCGGTGCGTTCGCCCTTGAGGCGATGCTTCTCCGGCTCATAGTGGTAGTAGTCGGACGGCAGCGAGGTGACATGCACCAGGCCTTCCACAAAGACCTCATCGAGGCGCACGAAGATGCCGAACTGGGTCACCGAGGCGATGGTGCCGTCATACACCTCGCCGAGCTTGTCAGACATGAACTCGCACTTCAGCCAGTCCTCGACATCGCGGGTGGCATCGTCGGCGCGGCGCTCGGTCATCGAGCAGTGCTCGCCGAGCTCGAGCATCTGCTCGAAGGTGTAGGGGCACCACTTGCTGGGCGGGTCCACCTTGGCCCCCTCGGCGCGCAGCACGGTGTTGGTCTGACGCGGACCGCGGATCACCGAGCGGATCGCGCGATGCACCAGCAGGTCGGGATAGCGGCGAATCGGAGACGTAAAGTGGGCATAGGCCGGGTAGGCCAGGCCGAAGTGGCCCTCGTTGTGAGGCGAGTAGACCGCCCGGCTCATGGAGCGCAGCATCACGGTCTGGATCACGTCGGCATCGGGACGATCCTTGATCACCTCGGCCAGGTCGCGATAGTCCTCGGGACTGGGATCGTCGCCGCCCCCCAGCGACAGCCCCAGCTCATTGAGGAACAGACGCAGCTTGTCCAGGCGCTCCGGCGACGGCTTCTCGTGGATACGATAGAGGGCCGGCAGGTCGTGCTTGTCGAGGAAGCGGGCGGTGGCAACGTTGGCCGCCAGCATGCACTCCTCGATGATCTTGTGGGCATCGTTGCGGGAGCGCGGCACGATCTTCTCGATCTTGCGCTCCTCGTTGAAGACGATGGCCGTCTCGGTGGTCTCGAAGTCGATGGCCCCGCGCGCCTCGCGCGCCTCGCGCAGCACCCGGTAGAGCGCATTCAGGTTCTCGAGCGGCTTGACCAGCTCGCGGTACTCCTGGCGCAGGGCATCGCCCTCGGGGGCCTCCTCGTCGAGGATCGCCGCCACCTTGTTGTAGGTCAGCCGCGCATGGGAGCGGAACACCCCCTCGTAGAAGCGATAGCGGCTGATGGCACCGCTCTTCGAGATATTCAGCTCGCAGACCATGGCGAGGCGGTCGACGTCGGGATTCAAGGAGCACAGGCCGTTGGAGAGCAGCTCCGGCAGCATCGGCACCACCTGCCCCGGGAAGTAGACCGAGTTGCCGCGAGTGATCGCCTCCTGATCCAGCGCGCTGCCGGGACGCACGTAGTGGGCGACATCGGCGATCGCCACGATGAGCTTCCAGCTACCCGACTTGGTCTTCCAGGCGCAGACGGCGTCATCGAAGTCCTTGGCGCTCTCGTCGTCGATGGTCACCAGGGGCACGTCGCGCAGGTCGATGCGGTGCGCCTTGTCCTCCTCGACCACCTCGGCGGACATGCCGGCGATCTGGTCGTTCACCTCGGGGGGAAACTCGGCGGGAATCTCGTAACTGCGGATGGCGATATCGATCTCCATCCCCGGGTCCATGCGCTCGCCGAGCACTTCGATCACCTCGCCCACCGGCTGCACCCGGGTCTCGGGCTGCTGCACGATTTTCGCCGAGATCACCTGGCCATCCTGGGCCCCGCCGCAGGCGCTGTGGGGAATGATCACCTCCTGGGTGATGCGCGGATTCTCGGGAATCAGCACCCCGAACTCGGGCGTGTTCTCGCGGTAGACGCCCACCATGGTCTGGGTGTTGCGGGAGAGCACCTCGGCGATGGTGGCCTCGTCACGTCCTCGCCGGTCGCGCCCGCTGATGCGCACCAGCACGGCATCGCCGTGGAAAACGCGGCGCATCTGGCGCGGCGGCAGCACCAGGTCGGGCTTCTTGCCATCGTCGCGCAGCACGAAGCCAAACCCGTCGCGGTGGCCAAGCACCTTGCCCTTGATCAGGTCGAGCTTGTCGATCAGCGCATAGGCGCCGGCGCGGTTGCGCAGCACCTGGCCGTCGCGCTCCATGGCCGCCAGGCGGCGCCGCACCGCCTCCTGCAGGTCCTCATCCTCGAGCCCCAGCATGCGGCTCATCGCCTCATGGGTGATCGGCTTGCCGTACTCCTCGAGCCGGGCGAGCAGATACTCGCGACTGGGCGCCGGGTTGTCGTACTTGTGGGCCTCGCGGCTCGCGTGCGGGTCGTCGCTGAGCGTCCAATGGGTCATGCGTCAGGCATCCTTGGCAACGTCGGAGTGTGCGTTCTCGGTAGGGCCGATGGGGCGCAGGCGATACGCCGCGGGGGTGGGAACTTGCTATTAGGGTCTATTGTCATGGCCGCAGTATAGCGCCGGCGAAGGCACGACCCAACCTTGGGCATTGACACGCGCTTCCCGGCGGCGTTTTTTTTCGCCTCGCGACGCCGCGCGGCCTTGCATTGAGCGCGAAATTGGGTAACATACGCCTCGCCTGCCCAGATGGCGGAATTGGTAGACGCGCTAGCTTCAGGTGCTAGTGTCCTTACGGACGTGGAGGTTCAAGTCCTCTTCTGGGCACCATCGCCCCCCGGCCCGCATGGCCCGGGACGAAAAAAGGCATCGCTCGTGTTCGCCCAGGTGGCGGAATTGGTAGACGCGCTAGCTTCAGGTGCTAGTGTCCTTACGGACGTGGAGGTTCAAGTCCTCTCCTGGGCACCATCCCAGATGCGTGAACACGACAGCGACATGATGCGCCCAGGTGGCGGAATTGGTAGACGCGCTAGCTTCAGGTGCTAGTATCCTTACGGATGTGGAGGTTCAAGTCCTCTCCTGGGCACCACCGTTCTCACGGTCCCAGCCGCGTCATGTCGAGACAGCAAGCTATCGGAAACCGCGACGCGATCGCGGTTTTTTTGTGCCCACCAATCAAGCCTAGCCATTACCGTCGCGAGCGAAGAAAGGCGGCTTCTCGCCGGAGCGCAGCAACCGGAGTTGACTTGCGGCTCAATGAGGATTGCGAGTACCGCCGAGAAGCCGGATTTCGAGCGCAGCAGGGAATGGCCGGCTTGATCAGAAGCGGGCGGGCAGTCGCGCCACTTCTTCCAACGCCCACCCCTCGGCCACCACCTCCCCTTCCAGCGCCTCGGCCACCGCCTCAGGCAGCTGCGGGAAGAAATTCAGCCCGGTGCGCGCCTCGACCTCCTCGACGCTGACCAGATAGTCGTCCAGCGGCTCATCGCCACGCACCGCCTGGGGCATGATGAAAGCCAGCACCCTGGGGGACTCGGCCGGCACCACGATGATCTTGTAGAAGGCCTCGGGAATCTCGACGAGCCCCACGCGATTGAGCACGTTGTCGAAGAAGCGTTCCGGAAACACCGGCCCGGTGATCACCTGCACCACCCCGAAGCGCGGCACGAAGTGGTCGATCACGACCTCCTCGAGGCGCTGCCACAGCCGCCGGTTGAGGTCCGGGCGCTGGGGCGAGATATTGCTCATCAGAAAGGTCTGGCGCTGGGCATCGGCCCCGTGCACCGAGGCGATGGCGTAGTTGGGGGCGAGGTGGCCGCGGTCGTAGCCGCTGCCGAAGTAGCTATCGGCGGCGATAGGCCAGAGGGTACGCCAGTCGCGACGGAAGTTCGGCCGCGGACCGACGCCGGTCTCATCCAGCTCATACAGGAAGTAGCTCACCCACAGTGGGTTGACCCGTACGTCGGACCAGCCCACCAGAAACCCATCGTTGCGCAGCACGCGGTGTGCGGTGAGCGGCGTGAACGTCTCCCAGGTGGGGACGCCCATCCAGCTGAGCGAGTCGCGGTACTCCTGCTCCTGGGTATACCAGAGCCCGCTGCCCACCAGTACGAACAGCAGGGTGATGCCGAAGCGGCGGGCCTGGCGGCGCCAGCGTGACAGGCGTGGGGAGCGTCGGCGTCTTGCCATCCTTGGTCGTTTCGCATCCGGTCAGTGAGGCCGCCGGACGTCTCAGCGCGGCGGCATGGGGGCGAGAGAGCGAACGTATCCGTTGGCTACCAGCCCAGCGAAAACATCGTCTCGAGGTCGTGGCGAGAGTGCACCTGCATGGCGTTGAGTGTCTCGGTGTCGCGAATGCCCTCCACGGCGTTGAGCCGCTCGGTGACCAGCTCGGCGAGGCTCTCGAAGTCCCGAGTGCGGGCGATCGCCACCAGGTCGTAGCGGCCACAGGTGGAGTAGACCTCGCTGATTCCCTCGACGTCGGCGAGCCGTTCGGCCACCGCCTTGACCTGGCCCTTGTCGGTGTTGATCAGGATCACGGCATTCTGCATCGGACACTCTCCCGGGTCGGATAACTCCCGCGGCAAGGCAGTCGCCGCGACCTGGCGCGAGTATAGCAGCGCACCGAGCCAAGCTGAATTGCCGCGCCTCCCCGACCGATGCTTCGCCCGGTCACCGATCAGATGTAGTAGAGCAGCAGCGAGGCGGTCAGCAACACGGCCACCCAGAGCACCATGCTGCCGGTCGGCCAGGTGCGCGCCAGAACCCCCCTCGGTCCGTGGTAGCGCATGGCCTGAACGACGATGCGGCGCAAGGGCCAGCGCAGGGCCGCGAGCAGGCTGCGCCAGGCGATGGTGCCGTGGCGGTGGACCAGGCCAACGGCGCGGGGCGCCGCCACGCGATAGAACCAGTCCGTGTCGAGGGTGATTCTGTCCTTGGGCGCCATGAACCTCAGCAGGACGAAGAAGACCAGGCCGACGAACGAGAGCAGCTGCAGATCCCAGAACACATGGGCCAGCGTATAGGCGTTGTAGCCCACCGGCTGATGCGGAAGCATCTGGTAAAGCCACTGCGGATAGACGCCGATGAAGAGGCAGAAGAACGCCGCGATCCCCATGGCGACCAGCATGTTGGTCGGCGCCTCGCGGGGGCGTAGCCCGCTGTCGCGCCCCAGGAAGGCGAACCAGGGCAGCTTGAGACCCACGCTCAGGAAGGTACCGGCCGATGCCAGCGAGAGGACCAGCCAGACAAGTGCCGCCTGACGGTCGGCATAGGCCTCGAGGATCATCGTCTTGCTGACGAAGCCACTGGTCAGCGGCAGCGCGGAAATCGAGAAGGCGGCGATCATGTAGAAGACGAAGGTCACCGGCATGTAGCGGTACAACCCACCCAGCTCGGTCAGCTTCGCGCGTCCGGTCATCTGGATGATGGCCCCGGCGCTCATGAACAGCAGCGCCTTGTAGAGGATATGGGTGTAGGCATGGGCCGCGGCGCCGTTCAGCGCCATGGCGGTACCAAGACCGATACCGGCCACCATGAAACCGACCTGGCTGACGATGTGATAGGCGAGCAGCCGACGGATGTTGTTGGCCAGCACCGCATAGGTGACCCCCCAGAGGGTCATGAGCGCCCCCAGCCAGACCAGCACCTCGGCCTCGGGAAATCCCCGAATCAGGGTGTAGACCGCCGTCTTGGTGGTAAAGGCACACAGGAACACCGCCCCGGTCACCGTGGTTTCCGGATAGGCATCGGTGAGCCAGGCATGCAGGGGCGGCACCGCGGCATTGATCATGAAGCCGAGCAGAATCAGCCAGAACGCCGGACCGCCCGGCTCGATGGCATCGAAGCTCAGGCTTCCGCCCTGGCTGTAGTAGAGCACGATGCCGGCCAGCAGCAGCACGCCGCTCACCGCGTGCACCAGCAGATAGCGAAAACCGGCCGCCAGCGAGGCGGCCCGGCGATTGCGCCAGATCAGCCAGACCGAGGAGAGCATCATCAGCTCCCAGAAGACGTAGAGGGTGACCAGGTCGCCGGCAAACACCACGCCCATGGCCGAGCCGGCATAGAGCAAGCCGGCCACGTGCTGGATGGTGTCGCGCACATGCAGGGCATAGATGGCGCCTAACAGGGCCATGATGGCGAACACATGAGCAAACACCAGGCTCAGCGCGTCTACCCGCCCCAGGGTCAGCGGCATGGCGAGGAATTCAAGGCTGCCGTGAGTTCCCGGTGCGCTGCCGAGCACGGCGAAAAGGGCCAGCGTGGGCGCGGCCAGCAGCATCAGCTTCTTCGCCACTCCGCGCAACACCGAGACCAGCAGCCCCCCCAGGATCAGCACCAGGGAAGGCGAGAGCCACTCGATGATAGGCCAGTTGATCGCGAACCACTCATGCATAACGGCTGATCCTCAATGGTGGGCTGCATTCCACTCGGCTCAAGACGGGTCGGATCTACCGCGCTCCTCGTCGTCCTCGTCGAGCGCCCGGTAGGGGGCCAGCTCCTGGTCGTAATAGGCCTCCCGGCGATAGACCAGCCCCAGGCCCAGCGCCTTGGCCAGACCAATGAGGATCAGGCAGGCCAGCGCCCCGAACAGCGCGCCGAATCCGCCCCACGTCTCCCAGGCGAAGCGGTCATAGCCGGTAGGGATCAGCCAATCGGCGATCACCAGCCCCGCCATGGCGGCCAGCACTCCCCGTTTCAGCCAGTTGGCATGGCGTACCAGTCGGTCGAGCAGCTTGACGAGCATGTTCCCCCCCGTGGATCCGAATCAGTTGGCGAACAGCCCGGCCAGCATGGCGCGCAGCGGGTCCGCCGCCAGGAACAGCGCCATGCCGCCCAGCGCCGTGAGGCACAGCGGCACCACGCACAGCAGCGGCGCCTCCCGGATACCGCCGTGCCCCTCCGTCGCCTGCTTTGGCGGCATGAGAAACGCCCTCACGACCGGCGTGAGTAGATAGGCGATATTGAGCAGCGTGCTCAGCATGATCACCAGGACCATGAGCAGCTGCCCGCTGTCGGCCGCCCCCAGCACCAGATGCCACTTGCTCCACAGCCCCCCCATGGGGGGGACGCCGATGACCGCCAGGGCCCCGAGCAGGAAGGCGCCCATGGTGAAGGGCATGCGTCGCCCGAGGCCGTCCATCTCGCTGACATGGGTCTTCTTGCTGGCCACGTAAATGGCGCCGGCACAGAAGAACAGCGTAATCTTGCCGAAGGCGTGCATGACGATATGCATGCCGCCGCCAATGGCCGCCAGCTCGTGGGCCAGCATCGCCCCCAGGGTGATGTAGGAGAGCTGACCGACCGTGGAGTAGGCCAGCCGCGCCTTGAGATTGTCCTTCTGGATGGCCACCAGCGATGCCGCCAGCAGGGAAAAGGCGGCGATAGACATCAGCAGGTCCGCACTCCACAGCTCGCGGAGATAATCCTGCCCGAAGATGTAGGTGCTCACCTTGAGCACGGTGAAGACCCCGGCCTTGACCACCGCCACGGCGTGCAGCAGCGCGGATACGGGGGTAGGCGCCACCATGGCAGCGGGCAGCCAGCGATGAAAGGGCATCAGCGCGGCCTTGCCGATGCCATAGATGTAGAGCAGCAGCAATAGCGCCCCCAGGCCGTGGCCCACGCGCCCCTCCATGATCCCACCGTCGGTGAAACTCAGGGAACCGGTCAGCCACCAGGTCGCGACGATGGCCACCAGCTGGAAACCAATGGACGTCCCCAGCAGCAGTCCCAGGTAAGTGCGCGCCCCTTGCTGGGCTTCTCGGTTGCCCTTGTGGGCCACCAGCGGATAGGTAGAGAGCGTCAGCACCTCGTAGAAAATGAAAAGCGTGAACATGTTCTCGGCAAAGGCAATGCCCATCACCGAGAACAGGGCAACCGCGAAACAGGCATGAAAGCGCGTCTGCTTGCTCTCGTTGGCGCCGCGCATGTAGCCGATGGCGTAGAGCGAGGTGATGATCCAGAGGCTGGAGGCCACCAGCGCGAAGACCATGCCAAGCGGCTCGACCTCGAAGGCCATGCTCAGCCCCGGCAGCAGTTCGATCAGCGTCACGGCGGGCCGCTCGCCCGCCAGCACGGCCGGCAAGAGCTGCAGCACCGCGGTGAACAGCAGCGCGGCGATGGCCACCATCAGGCCATCACGAAGATTGGGGTGGCGGCCGCTCAGTGCAATCACCCCCGCCCCGAGGGCCGGAATGGCCAGAGTAAGCGGAATCGCCACGGAGGCGTCGATGAACGAGAACACACTCACCGGTAGCCTCCCATCAATGCCTCGGCGGCATGCTCGGCCAGGCCCACCGGCAGGGAGGTCTCGATACCGAAATAGAGGCAGGCCAGGGTGAGAAACCAGGTAGGAAGGAGCAGCGACAGCGGTGCTTCTCTCACCGCCATTCGCCTCAGCGGTGCGTGGAAGAACGCCACCTCCACCACCCGCCAGACGTAGAGCAGGGCCAGCACCGAGGTGCCCAACAGGAAGACGGCGATGGGCCAGAGCCCGCCGTCCAGGGCGGCAAGAATCAGATGCCACTTGGTGACGAAGCCGGCCGTCAGCGGGACGCCGATCAGCGACAGCCCGGCAATGATGAAGGCCGTCATGGTCCAGGGCATCCGCTGCCCCGCCCCCGTCATGTGAGCGAGGGACACACCGCCGAGCCGGTAGGCGATGCAGCCCAGCGCCATGAAGAGTGCCGCCTTGGTGATCGCATGATTGAAGAGGTGCAGCACCGAGGCCATCAGCCCCAGGGTGCTGGCGAAGCTGATGCCCAGAATGATATAGCCCACCTGCGCCACGCTGGAGTAGGCAAACATGCGCTTCACGTTGGTATGGAAGATGGCCACGATCGAGGGTATCAGGATGCCGAGCATCGCCAGCGGCATCAGCAGCAGGTTCATTTCAAGCTCATCGAAGCTCAGCTCATAGCCGAACACGCCGAAGATGAAGCGCATCAGCACATAGATGGCCACCTTGGTTGCCGTGGCGGAGAGGAACACGGTGACCATGGAGGGGGCGTAGGCGTAGGCGTTGGGCAGCCAAAGGTGAAGCGGAAAGAGGGCCAGCTTCAGCGAGATGCCCACCACGATGAAGGCCTGAGCGGCACGCACCGTCCTGGTGTCGTTGACCTCCGGCAGCCTCTCGGCCAGGTCCACCAGGTTCAGGGTGCCGGTCATGATATAAAGAAAGCCGATGCCGATGAGCAGGAAAGTGGTCCCGATCGTTCCCATCATCAGGTACTGATAGGACGCCATCACGGCCTGGCGCTCGCGCCCCGTGGCAATGAGGGAGTAAGACGCCAGCGCGGCAATCTCGAAGAAGACGAAGATATTGAAGGCATCACCGGTGATGGCGATGCCCAGCAGCCCGCAGTTAGCCAGCAGGAAGGCGGCATAGAAGAAGCCGTGCTTGTCTTCGCGGACCTCACTGGCCACGCTGAGCCGCGCGAAGGGCATGACCACCGCGCTGATGAAGCTGATCACCAGCAGCACCAGAATATTGACCGAGTCCACCCGGTACTCGATTCCCACCGGCGGCAGCCAGCCGCCCATATGGTAGGCGACGACGCCTTCGGCCTGAACACGGAGCAGCAGCAGTAGGGAAATCGTTAGAGTGAGCCAGCTGGCCAAGGTCGCGGTCGCCCAAGCCGCCCGCGGCGAGCGGGCCATGAGCATCACCAGCGGGGCCGCCAGCATGGGCACGATGACCTGAAGCGCCGGCAAATGATGCTCAATAAGCCCCATCACTGGGCCTCGTCCTGAGCGTGGATTTCGTCCTCCTCGATGGTGCCGTAGAGCTCATGGATACGCACCACCAGGGCAAGACCCACGGCGGTCAGGGCCACGCCCACCACGATGGCGGTCAGGATGAGCACATGGGGAAGCGGGTTGGAGTAGTCGCTGACCCCTTCCAGGTAAACCGGTGCGGTGCCGCCATCCAGCTTGGCCAGGCTGATGAAGAAGATGAACACGGAGGTCTGAAAGATGTTCAGGCCGACGATCTTCTTGATCAGATTGCCCTGGGCGATGACGATGTAGAATCCCACCATCATGAGCACCACCACCACCCAGTAGTTATAGAACCCGATCCACTCCATTACTCCCGCTCCCTGCCGGCAAAGGCATAGAACAAGGTAAGGGCAACGGCGGCCACGGTGATGCCTACGCCCAGTTCGATGCCGATGATCCCTAGGGTTTCGCCTGCCTGGTCGTTCGTCAGCAGCACCTTGTACTCGAGAAACTGGCCGCCCAGTAGAATGCCGGCGAGGCCAATGCCGATATAGAGCAGCACGCCAAGCGCCGCCAGAAACCGGGCCACCTCCGGGGGAATGGCCTCCTGAGCCATGTCCAGCCCGAAGATCAGGCTGAAGATGATGAAACCAGCGGAAAAGATGATGCCTGCCTGGAAGCCGCCTCCAGGGCTGTATTCGCCATGAAACTGGATGTAGAGCGCATAGATCACGATCAGCGGAATCATGATCTTGGTGACGATCCGCAGCACGATGTGATGTCTCACGCGCCGCCCTCCCTGCTGCCCGCCCTCTTCCGACGGCGCTTGCGCTGTCGGGCCCGACCGCTGCCGATCACCAGCAGCACCGCCACCGCGGCGGTGAGCACGACCACGGCCTCCCCCAGGGTATCCAGCGCTCGATAGCTGGCCAGCACCGAGGCCACCATATTGGGGATGCCGATCTCCTCCACCGACTGCTGGGTGAAATAGGGCGCCAGATGGGTATGAGCGGGCGCCTGGGGATCACCGACCTGTGGCATGTCCAGGGTGCCGTAAATGAGCGCCGCGCCGGTGATGATGACCACCACCAGCGCCAGGGCGTTCTGCCGCGTGATGCGTACCTTCTCTTCGCTGGTGGTGAGTGCCAGAGCGGCCAGCATGAGGATGATCATGATCCCAGCCCCCACGGCGGCTTCTGTCAGCGCCACATCCACGGCGTCAAGCATCACGAACAACGAAGCCGCCAGCAGGCTGTAGATGCCCGTGAGCATGATCACCGCGAAGAGGTTGCGAATCCTCACCACGGCAATCGCTACCAGTGCCATGAAGGCCAGCAGTACAAGGTCGATCAGGGCTGCGATGACTCACCCTCCTTGTCAGACCGCCAGGGAGAGAGCTTGCGCTGGCGCGCCGTCTTGGTCAGGGCATGGCTGGCGGCAGGCGCGGTAAAAAACAGGAACACCAGGGTGAACAGCAGCTTGGCCGCGACCCCAAAGGAGTCGGCCTGGAGCATCAAGCCACCGAGAATCAGGATCATGCAGAGGGTATCGGTCATCCCGGCGGCCTGAATACGGGAGTAGAAATCGGGAAAACGCAGCAGGCCGACGCCGCTGATGACCACCAGTATGGCGCCGCTGACCAGCATGAGCCCGCTGAGCAGATCCAGTAACAGGCTCATGATGTCTCCTCCTCATCGCGGCTGCCCGCTGCGCCGAAGCGGCCGGACTCGAAGAAGCGCAGAACGGCCACGACGCCGATGTAATTGAGCAGCGCGTAGACGATGGCGATGTCGATGAACTCAGGACGGCCGACGATGAAGCCAAGCAGGGCAATGAGCAGTACCGTCAGGCTACCCACGACATTCACTGCCAGGAGCCGGTCGAAGAGCGTAGGGCCCAGATAGGCGCGGGTCAGTGCGCAGCCTATGCTGACAAGAACGGCCAGGGCGATAACAACCAGCATCAGGATTTCCCCTCGAGTTGCGTTACTCGCCGGTCCATTTCACCGCGCAGCACGCCCTGCTCCAGCTCCTCGGTCAAGGCGTAGAACCACACCTCCTGTTCACGAACATAGACGGTCACCGTGCCCGGCGTCAGCGTGATGGAGTTGGCGAGAAAGACCCTACCCAGATCGGTTTTTTGGGTGGCATCCAGGCGGCTAATGCGCGGACTCAGGCTCTTGCGCCCTCTAACGATATGAAGGGCCACCACCAGATTGGCCTTCACGACCTCCTTGAACAGCCAGGGAAGATACTGGATGACGGGGAGCATCAGGTGGATGGGATGCCCTTCTCGATCCAGAATTCTCATGCGGTATGCAAGATAGACGGTGAGGGCGACCGATGCAGCGCCTAGCGGCACAAGAACCGGATGCGTCCAGTAACCGGACAGCAGCAGCCAGATGGCAGCCATCATGACAGTCAGGCTGACAGCATACTTGAGCACATTGCCCCCTTGAATGACCGCAGGAAGTTTAGCGCATAAGGTCTATCCACCTTACATCGTTCAGCCGTCACATGACGCGCCGACTGATTTAGACTTTGTACTTAATTTCCGCCTTATCTACCCCATGGTCACTTGCGATTAACGCTCATTCAAACGGAAAATCAACCGCCTTGGCGTTCGGCACGCCCTTAGAAGCAAGCCGTATCCAATCCCTCCAGAGCGAGCAGGCGGCGCTTTAGTTCGAGCCCTCCGCTGTACCCTCCCAGCCCACCGGCCGCCACCACCCGATGGCAGGGAATCAGCAGCGGCAGGGGATTTGCGCCGTTGGCGGCGCCGATCGCCCGGGCCGCTCCCTCGCGTCCCAGCCGCCTGGCCAATTCGCCGTAGGTGCAGGTCTCCCCGTAGGGAATGCGCTGCAGCGCCGACCATACCTGGCGCTGAAAATCGCTGCCGCCCGGCGCCAGAGGTAGACTAAAGCTGCGACGCCGCCCCGCCAGGTAGGCCAGCAGTTGCTCGCGCACTTCCTCCAGCGCCTCGTCATCACGGCGCGCATCGGTGGGGTCCGCCAGCCCCTCGGCATCGAGGGTCAGCCGCGTGATCCCCTGGTGCTCGTCGGCCTCGATCAGCAGCTCGCCCAGCGACGAGCCCAGTCGCGTAAAGATTGCCATCTCTCCCCTCCCTTGTCTGTGTCTGTCGATCGCCTGGGCGCTCGTCCCAACCGCTTCCTTCAGCGTTCGGCGCGTCGCTTCGAACTCAACGCCCCGAGACGGGTCGGAGCAACAGACGGACGACTACCGTCGACTCCATGATACCCGCCAATAGGGCTATCATGGCCGATAACTCAGACCGTGACGATAAGGAGACTCCATGGGCAATCAGAGCCGTCGTGACTTCATGCGCAACAGCCTGCTGGGCCTGGCCGCCCTGCCCCTGGGCGCGGGCATCCTATCGAAACAGGCCTTCGCTGAGACGCTGCCGCGCCTGGACCCCAACGACGACCAGGCACAGGCCTTGAACTATGTCGAGGTGGCCAGCGATGCCAGCGACCACCCGGCCTACGAAGAGGGTGAGGTCTGTGACAACTGCATGTTCTTCGAGGCCGATACGGAAGGCTGCCAGCTGTTCCCGCAGCACAGCGTAGAGCCCCAGGGCTGGTGCCAATCCTGGGCTCCCATCACCTGAGGGCAACGTCGCGAGTGCACTATCTGCATGTCAACGACCGGGCGCCCGCCCGGTCGTTTCGTTTGCCTTGATGACGATATGCCATGCCTGGTATGACCGCCAGGGCTCAGTGCGTACGCGCCTCTTCTTCGGGGAGCGGCCACTGATAGCGCCGGGCGACGCTGTCGTCGTCCATGGTCGACTCCAGGCGCACCGGAAAGCCCCATAGCTGGTGGAGATGGCGCATCACCGGATAGACGCTGCGTGCCAGCGGACGCCGGCTGTCCTGGACATGGCGCAGGGTCAGGGAGCGATCCCCACGGATGTCCGCCGAGTAGACCTGGATATTGGGCTCGCGAACGGCCAGCGCATACTGGGTGGCCAGGGCCTCACGGATGCGCCGGTAGCCACGGTCGTCATGGATCGCCGCCACTTCCAGCATCTCTTCCTGGTCATCGTCGACCACCATGAACAGCTTGAGGTCGCGGATCACCTTGGGCGACAGGTATTGCTGAATGAAGGATTCGTCCTTGAAGTTGCGCATGGCGAAGTGCACCGCCTCGATCCAGTCGCCCCCGGCGGTGTCGGGGAACCATTCGCGATCCTCGTCCGTGGGCGCCTCACACATGCGCTTGATATCGCTGAACATGGCGAACCCCAGGGCGTAGGGGTTGATGCCGCTGAAATAGGCACTGTCGAAAGGCGGCTGGCTGACCACTGCCGTATGCGACTGCAGGAATTCCAGCATGAAGCCTTCGTCCACCAACCCCTCATCGAAGAGCCGATTCATCAGCGTATAGTGCCAGAAGGAGGCCCAGCCCTCGTTCATCACCTGGGTCTGGCGCTGGGGATAGAAATACTGCGCCAGCTTGCGCACGATGCGCACCACCTCACGCTGCCAGGGCGCCAGCAGCGGTGCATTCTTCTCGATGAAGTAGAGCAGGTTCTCCTGGGGTTCAGGCGGATAGCGCTCGCCGCCGTGCAATCCCAGCGGATCCTCCTCATCCTGATCGTCGCTGCGCGCCTCGCTGGTCAGCGGGCCGGGTATGGTGCGCCACAGGGTGTTGACCTGGGCCTGCAGGTGCTCCTCACGCTCCTTCTGGCGCCGCATCTCCTCTTCGGCGGAGATCGGTGAAGGACGTTTGTAGCGGTCGACGCCATAGTTCTGCAGGGCATGGCAGGCATCGAGCAGCTGCTCCACCGCAGTAACCCCATGACGCTCCTCGCACTCCGCCACGTACTTTCGCGCAAACACCAGATAATCGATGATCGAGCTGGCGTCGGTCCAGGTGCGAAACAGGTAGTTCCCCTTGAAGAAGGAGTTGTGGCCGTAGCAGGCGTGGGCCATCACCAGCACCTGCATCATCAGGGTGTTCTCCTCCATCAGGTAGGCGATGCAAGGGTCGGAGTTGATCACCAGCTCGTAGGCCAGCCCCATCTGGCCACGCCGGTAGGCCTGCTCCACCGCCAGGAACTGTTTGCCGAAGGACCAGTGGTGATAGCCCACCGGCATGCCCACGCTGGCATAGGCGTCCATCATCTGCTCGGTGGTGATGATTTCGATCTGGTTGGGATAGGTGTCCAGGCGGTACTCGTCGGCCAGGCGCACTAACTCCTGCTCGTAGGCCTCCAGCACCTCGAACGACCAGTCAGAGCCGGTAGCGATGGGCTTGCGTCGGGTCATGCTGCCTCCTCATCCGCATCAGGTGGCGGTTCGGCGCCGAAACAGATCGCGAAAGACGGGATAGATATCGCCGGCCTCGACGATCTGGCGCATCGCGAAGCGATCGGAGAACTCGGCGGCCACCGTCTCATACTCTTCCCATAGCGCCTGGTGGGCATGGGGCGTGATCTCCACGTAGGTGAAGTACTGCAGCCGCGGCATCAGCGATTTCATCAGCAGCTCGCGACAGTTCACCGAATCGTCGTCCCAGTTGTCGCCATCGGAAGCCTGGGCCACGTAGAGATTCCACTGCCCCGGGGGGTAGCGTTTCTCGATGATCTCGTCGACCAGGGTCAGCGCGCTGGAGACGATGGTCCCACCGGTCTCCCGGGAGTAGAAGAACTCCTCTTCGTCGACCTCCTTGGCCGCGGTATGGTGGCGCACGAACACCAGCTCCACCTTCTCGTAGTTGCGCTCCAGAAAGAGGTAGAGCAGCAGGAAAAAGCGCTTGGCGATATCCTTGTGCCCCTGGGTCATCGACCCCGAAACATCCATCACGCAGAACATCACCGCCTTGCTCGAGGGCTGAGGCTGATTGATCAGATTGTTGTAGCGCAGATCATAGGTGTCGATGAAGGGCACCGCCTCCAGGCGCCGCTCCAGGCGTTCGATCTCCTCCTTGAGCTCGGCGATACGCGAGGGGTTGCGCAGCACCGGGTCCTTGCGCTCCTCCTCCGCCAGCGCCTCGCGGGCCTCCCGCAGGGCGCGACGGATCGGCGCGCGCATGGCGATCCGTCGCGCCTGGGCCTCACGCATGGAGCGCACGATATTGATCCGCGCCGGCACGCCCTCCTTGGAGACGCCGGCGCGCACCGGGCGCACCTCATCGAGATCCACCAGCGACTTGCGCTCCAGATGGGGAAGCTCCAGGCCGTCGAAGACGAAGTCGAGGAATTCCTCCCGGGAGAGGGTGAAGGCGAACTCGTCCATGCCCTCGCCCTGATTGGAGGCGCTACCCTCGCCGGCGCCTCCGCCGCCTCCCCCGCCACCCGGCCGACGCAGCCGGTCCCCCTCGACAAACTCCTTGTTGCCCGGCGCCACGATGGTGCGCTTGCCACCGGGACCGTGCTGAAACACCGGCTCGGAGATGTCGCGGGTGGGGATCGACACCTTCTCGCCGCGCTCCATGTCGGTGATCGAGCGGCGGTTGACCGCCTCTTCCACGGAGCGCTTGATATGGGTCCGGTAGCGATCGAGGAAGCGCTGCCGGTTGACCGCACTCTTGTGCTTGGCATTGGCGCGTCGATCGATGAAATAGGTCATGCAGACCTCCCGCCTTCGCGGCCGTTACTGCGATTTGCGCACCCGCAGGTACCACTCGGACAGCAGCCGCACCTGCTTTTCGGTGTAACCACGATCCTTCATGCGTGCCACGAAGTCCTCGTGCTTCTTCTGATCCGCCGTGGACGCCTTGGCGTTGAAGGAGATCACCGGCAGCAGCTCCTCGGTGTTAGCGAACATCTTGTGCTCGATCACACCGCGCAGCTTCTCGTAGGACTGCCAGCTGGGGTTCATGCCGTTGTTCTGGGCACGCGCCCGCAGCACGAAGTTGACCACCTCGTGGCGGAAGTCCTTGGGATTGGAGATGCCGGCCGGCTTCTCGATCTTTTCCAGCTCCTCGTTGAGGGCCTGGCGGTTGAACAGCTCGCCGGTCTCGGGATCGCGGTACTCCTGATCCTGAATCCAGAAATCAGCGTAGGTAACATAGCGGTCGAAGATATTCTGGCCGTACTCGGAGTAGGACTCGAGATAGGCGGTCTGAATCTCCTTGCCGATGAAGTCCACGTAGCGCGGTGCCAGGAACTCCTTGATAAAGCGGAGGTAGCGCTCGAAGGTCTCACGCGGCAGCTGCTCCTGCTCGAGACGCTGCTCAAGGACATAGAGCAGGTGCACCGGGTTGGCGGCCACCTCGTGATTGTCGAAGTTGAACACCTTGGAGAGGATCTTGAAGGCGAAACGGGTGGAGAGCCCGTCCATCCCCTCGTCGACCCCCGCCGCATCGCGATACTCCTGGATCGACTTGGCCTTGGGATCGGTATCCTTGAGGTTCTCACCGTCATAGACGCGCATCTTGGAATAGATGCTGGAATTCTCCGGTTCCTTGAGCCGCGAGAGCACCGAGAACTGGGCCAGCATCCGCAGGGTATCCGGCGCACAAGGTGCCTGGTTGAGCGAGGAGTGCTCGAGCAGCTTCTGGTAGATCTTGATCTCCTCGGTGACCCGCAGGCAGTAGGGCACCTTGACGATATAGACCCGGTCGAGGAAGGCCTCGTTGTTGCGGTTGTTACGGAAGGTCTGCCACTCGCTTTCGTTGGAGTGGGCCAGCACAACGCCTTCGAAGGGAATCGCCCCCATGCCCTCGGTGGGGTTGTAGTTGCCCTCCTGGGTCGCGGTCAGCAGCGGATGCAGCACCTTGATCGGTGCCTTGAACATCTCGATGAACTCCATCAGCCCCTGGTTGGCCTTGCACAGCCCACCGGAGAAACTGTAGGCGTCGGGATCGTCCTGGGAGTAGAGCTCGAGCTGGCGGATGTCGACCTTGCCCACCAGGGAGGAGATATCCTGGTTGTTCTCATCGCCCGGCTCGGTCTTGGAGATAGCGATTTGATTGAGCCGCGAGGGGTAAAGCCTGACCACCCGGAACTGGGAGATGTCGCCACCGTATTCCTGAAGCCGCTTGGCCGCCCAGGGCGACATCACGCTCTTCAGGTAGCGACTCGGAATATGGAACTCCTTCTCGAGCAGCTCACCGTCCTCCTCGGGGGAGAAGAGTCCCAGCGGCGACTCGAAGACCGGCGAGCCCTTGATGGCATAGAAGGGAATGCGCTCCATCAGCAGCTTGAGACGCTCGGCGAGGGACGACTTGCCCCCCCCGACCGGCCCCAGCAGGTAGAGGATCTGCTTGCGCTCCTCCAACCCCTGGGCAGCATGACGGAAGTAGGCCACGATCTGCTCGATGGCCTCCTCCATGCCGTAGAACTCGGAAAAAGCCGGGTAGCGACGGATCACCTTGTTGGAGAAGATCCTCGAGAGCCGCGAATCCTTCGCCGTGTCGATCACCTCGGGCTCGCCGATGGCCTTGAGCATGCGCTCGGCGGCGCTGGCATAGGCCATGGGATCCTCGCGACACAGCTCCAGGTACTCCTGCAGGCTCATTTCCTCCTGCCGGACCCGTTCGTAGCGATTCTGCACATGATCGAAGATGCTCATCGAAGCCTCCTGTTTGCCCGCCCCTTCAGCCATCGAGACACCGCATGGCCTCCGTGGGTTACCCATCAGCCTAGACAGCATCAGCCAATGGCGGTCTGCGAGCTATCAACGCAAGGAACATGTACCCATGAGAACGCGGGGAGCAGGCAGGGTTCGATCAGCAGCAGGAGAGCCATTAAACGCTGCAAGGACGCTTGGCTTAGGCCCTTCGACGTACCCAAGGAAGCGTGACGGCCCCGGGTCAGGGGGCCGTCACGTCGGTTCGTCGGGCCGGTTTCGGGTCAACCAGGAGGGATCAGCGCGCGGCCTGCTCACGCACGGCCGCCAGGTCCCAGGCGCTCAGCAGCTCCACCGCGACGTCCTGGGAGGCGAGGTTCTGGCCCTTCACCTGCATGAGAATGCGACCATCGAGTAGTAGGGTCGCCTCGACCCGGGAGCGATCGGGCTCCCACTTGACGATGGCCGACTCGCGGCCCAGGCGCACTCGCTCCATGTTGGGCTGCGCGGCAATCAGTGCCGGGTTGCTGAACATCGCCGCCATGCCCTGCACCATCGGATTGTCGATCATCAGGGAGGCCTCGAGCTGGGCATTGCCGTCCTGCTCACGATACTGACGCTGCAGCATGGTGCCGCCCGCACCGCCCAGCATGGCCGCCGCACCGCCGCCGGCCGACTCCACCTCCCCAGCCGTCCAGCCATCCGGCGCATCGGGGAAAGTCGCGCCGATTCGCCCCGACATCAGCTTGCGGATATCGTTGATGGCAAACTCCAGCTCGGTGATGGCCGCACCGTACTCCTCTTCCTGATAGAGCTCGAGCCCCAATTCTATCTGCTCGATGACCTCGTCCTGGGCCTGGACGGCCATCGGCCAAAGCAGTGCGGCCCCCAGGGCGGCAACGCCCAACCGGCTACGAAGGATTCCCATGGTCTGCTTCCCCATTTGTTGGTATTGAGATCAAGATAACCCACTGCTCGAATTCTAGCCCCTCGAGGTGCCCTGACAGGCTTACCTCATCCTCTCCAACTGCCTGAAACGCCAGCTCGGCTTTCATCACCCGGCGCTGCCGGTGGAAACGGCATCCTTCTGCTGGCCACCGGCCTCCTTGGCGCGCTCCTTGAGTTTGCGAAACGGCTTCGACATGCCATCGAGCTTGGCCTCCCACTCCGGGTCGGGCTGCTGGCCTTCAATGGTCTTGAAATAGGCCTGCATCAGGCAGGTGATGGCGAAGGGCTCGAGCAGCGCCACCTTGACGCTCCAGGCGAACAGCAGCGCCACGATCACACCGGTCGCCGACCAGCCGCCGGGGATCAGGTAGGCCACCAGGGCGGCCGGTGCCAGCATTACCAGGAACACGACAAAGGAGAGCCCGTAGACGATCAGCGCCAGCCAGGCGGCGTTCTTGAGCATCGGCTTGTAGTTCTGCCCATAGAGCACCAGGGCCTCGCGGGATGAGGCCCAGGCATTGTCGGAGCGGGTGCGAATGCAGTAGGCCAGGATCACCTCGTCGATGAAGCCCACGGCAATGCGCAGGAACATCTCGATCAACCGAACGAACTGGCGGGCCCCGGGAATCGGCAGCAGACGAAACACGCCGCGAGCCAGCCCGGTCAGGGTCTTCAATACCCCTTTTATCAGCTGGTCGACACCGAACAGCAGGCTGGCCTGACCGAAGCGCTCCTTGACCACGGTGGCGGCATGGTCGATCTGGCCCCGTCCTTCGGGCAGCGGCTGCTTGTCGAGCAGCTCCACCAGTACGGCGATATGGCCGGCCTTGACCATATAGAGCAGGTACTCGCGCAGCACGTACATGATGGCGCCGACGATGCCGAAGCCTACGACACCGCCCCAGAAGGTGGAGGCGGCACGAAAGCCCTCGTCACCGAAGCCGCCGATCCCCCAGCCGACGCCGGCACCGACGCCGGTCATCAGCACATAGGCCAAGGCCACGCCGAAATAGACGGCCAGGCGGAAAAGAATGAAGGGCAATGTCTTGGCCATCAGTCCTAGCGACTGACCGATCCGAAAGTCCCACATGGGTCCCCCTATCGCATGAAATGATACTCAGGTAGCAACAGCCTAGACGTGTCTCAGCCCCACGGCCCCCTTCATTCGAACGGGGCCGTGAGGCCAGCCATCTGGGCCGGACATGATGTGTCGGCCGTCCCCCTATCGAGGCGCCACCATGCTCGTCAATAGCAGAGCTCGGTAGTCCACTCATCTGACTCAGTGGGCCCGCGACGGCACTGGTGCTTGCGCTCCACCCGAGTCAGCTCCCAGCGGCCATCCTCGAGCGGCTCGAAGATGAGTCGATAGCGCCAGGCCCGTGAGGCATCGTCCTTCAGGTTGCTCAGGGTGAGCATCACGCGTACCTCCCCCGAGTCCAGCATCCACTGCTCGATGCGCTCCTCGGTCACGGGGTTGGGCAGCTCCCGGCTGTAGTGCTTTCGGGCCAGGGTCACGGGATCGCGCGCGGTAGTCTCTCCGGGCAGGTCGAGGACGAGATAGTCCGCCTCTTCCCCGCTGCTCTGATCCACGGCGGCGACATCGGCAGTTGCTGCGGCCTGCCAAATGCGCAGAATCGGGGAGGGATAAGTCGGCGGCTGGCCGGCCCAGGCCAGGCGGGTGCCCTCCTCGCTCACGGCAAGGGCGGTTGGCGGTCCCTGCCGGGGCATGGGCAGCTCAGGCGCCGCCGCCTCGGCATCCCCCGGAGGCAGCAGCTCGCCGGGAAAGCGCTCTGCCCGCTCCAGCAGCTCGCCCGTCTCCAGAGAGTAACGCTGAACATCCCGGCCACAGGCGGCCCAGACGCTCTCTCCATCGGCCGCAAAGGCGACCTCGCGACACCCCTGGCTACCCGCCAGGGCGTGAAGCGCCTCCCCCGTTGCCGTGTCCCAAAGCTTGAGCGACGCCTTGGGGATCACGCCGGGGTTCCAGCTGGTGCTCGCCAGAACGCTGCCATCGGGGCTGAAGGCCAGGCCAGTGACGGGGAGCGGCCAGTCCACTTCCGGAGAGCGATGGCCATCCAGCTGCTGTTTCAGCCTGCCGGTGGCCGTCTCCCACACCTTCAGGGACGACTCGCTTCCGCTCGCCAGAAGGGCGCCATCGGAGGAGAACGCCAACTACTCGACGCTCGACTCCAGCTCGAACTCATGCTGCATCTCGGCGGCTGCCCAATCGGCCGAGCCACCGCCCAGTGCCAGGGCCGGCAGCAATGCCAATATACCCAGCACAAGCGCGCGGCAGGCCGCCGGGCAACGGGACATGACGGCGTGGCGCCAGTAAAACATTGTCGATACCTCCTCTTGCCGTGCTTTTATGCGTCCGGAGCCTGCTATATGTGGCATAAGTGGTTACGGGCTCCCCTGACTGCCTGGCGCCGCCACCGGCTCGGGGTCTTCGGCCTCCATGCGCAGATAGGCTTCCAGCTCGCCGCGGATCTCCGGGACGATGTCATCGGCGTGGGTAATCCGCATGTAGAAGATCGAGAAGTAGATCACCTTGACCGAGGCGGCCATGCGCTCCAGCACCACGCTGAACAGCTTGGCGATCCACAGGGCGATCAGAATGGGCAGGGCCGTGATGGGCAGGGTGTCCGGCAGCGGCCCGGCACCGGCCATCGCCGTGCCCGCCAGGGGGTCCCCCAGGTAGTAGGGTGACTGGGGATCGCCCACCCAGATGCCGATCAGCAAGCCCACCAGCACCATCAGGACGTAGATCGGGAACATGATGGTGCCCACGGCCCGAGCCGCCACGTCGATCCCGAACACCCCGGCCAGGGTCTCGGGCACGTTCTCCTTGAGTCGCTTCATGCGCGATACGCTCTCGCGAATGCCGTAGCCGTCGATGACCACCGAGGGCAGCAGATAGTGGTTGACCAGGTCCCACACCTCACGGAGCCCTTTCAGCAATATCGCCATCAGCACGCCAACGCGACCGATACGCAGCGCCCAGCTCAAGGCCCCGTTGAACACCATCTCGAACAGCGCGATGAGCCGGCTGGCCCCCTTGAACCCCTTGACCCTGGCCTTGGCTTCCGACGCCGTGCGCCGATGACCTTGCAGGGCCTCGCTGACCAGCCAGCTCTGCCGGAGCTCCTGACGCACATAATAGAAGTACTTGTAGACGAACATCACAAGGCACAGCAGCAGCGCCGGGGTACCAATGTCACCGTTGTTGACCCACAGGGCGATCATGCTGATGAAGAATAGGCTGGCCATCACCACCCCGTAGACGGACATGCGAATCCAGGGCCTGAGAATCCCCGGGTCGCGGCCCACTAGGGCGAAAGTGTGCTTGAGCAGATAGCCCAGCTGCACAACACGCTCCTTGACAGCGGGCTGTCGAAGTGTCTCAGGTGTCATGTCACCCCCCAACCGGAATGGAATCGATGGGCCCACGGCACCACCGCATGCGTGGCCGGCGCAACAACCGGAAAGGCCAGCGTACTCGACGCCAGCCGCCTCGCCGCTCTACCCAATGCACTGGTCATTCTGCATGATCAAGCCTAGTGGATTCATATCAGACTTCCCCCATTCGTTTGAACGGGGACAACCCAGTCTGCCGGTCGGAAGATAGGAGGCACGATATTGGCTATGGTGTGCACGACCCGATCGCATTGCCGAGGAGACCACCATGCTAAAACGCTACCACGCCATACTCACGGGTGTTGTCTGCGGACTGCTGGCTGCCCAAGCGTCCGCCGCGGCCCTACCGGTTCCCGATAGTCCCCCACTGCTGCGCGTCAGCGGGGAGATCGCGCGCACCAATGTCGGTGACGAAGCCCATTTCGATCGCGCTCTGCTGACCGAGCTCCCACGCCAGCGGCTCGATACCTCGACCGTCGTTACCGACGGCGTCAACCGCTTCGAGGGATTTTTGATGCGCGACCTGCTGGAATGGGTCGGTGCCGAAGGTGACACCGCCGTGGCGACGGCGCTCAACGACTATGTCGTCGACATTCCGCTGGATGACTTTCGTGATTTCGATGTCGTGGTGGCTACCCACATGGACGGCGAAGAGCTAACCCCACGCGACAAAGGGCCGCTGTGGATCGTCTATCCCCGCGACGACCACACGGCCCTGCAGGATATCCGCTATGACTACCGCTGGGTCTGGCAGCTGGAGCATCTGGAGATTCAATGAGGTCCTGGCTGCGACATCGACCGCCTTACCTGCTGCCGATGGTTGCCGTGGTCGCCTTCGCTGCCTTTCTCGGCTTTTCGTTGTTGCGCCTGTTTCAGGTGGAGCAGGACATGCGCAGCAATGTCAGCGAGAACATGCTGTGGGTCATCACCCAGGCCCAGGTCGCCAGCCACCGACTCGACGAGGAGGTCCACCGGCGAGTGCTCGGCGACGAGCAGGCACACCCCACGCTGCGCCATGACGTCCTGGCCAGTCGACTGGTTCTACTCGATGAAGGCCCCCAGCGCCGCTACCTCGCCGAGATTGGCTTCGCCGAGGCGGTGGACGAGGCTTTCGAGCAGCTCCAGGCCGTGGAACCGCTGCTCGATGACGTCCAGCCGGGTCGTCTCGAGGCGGCCGATGCCATCTACACGCGGCTCAAGCCGATGATGATATCCCTCAACCGCATCGCCAATGCGGTGATGATCGAAGAGTGGGAAAACACCGGCGAGCGACTGGATCGCCACCGCAGCAGCCTGCTGCAGGTGATTGCCTCGGTGGTGGGCATCCTGCTCAGCGGACTGCTGCTTGCCACCCTGCTGATTGGTGCGATACGTCAGCGTCTGATGGCCCAGCAGTTGGAACGCTCACTGGATCAAGAGCGAGCGCTCAGCGAGTTTTATCGCAGCTTCGCCGCCATGGTGTCGCATCAATTTCGCACGCCCCTGGCGGTGATCGACGCCGGCCTGCAGCGCCTGATCCGACGCGGCGAACGGATGTCGCCAGAGGAGCGGCAGGCGCGTTACGGCCGGGTTCGTGATGCCGTGGGCCAGATGACGCGCCTGGTCGACAACTCGCTGACCACGGCGCGGCTGGATGGCGGCCAGGTAACCGTCACCCCGGCCCGCCACGATCTGCGCCGCATTGCCGAGCAGGTCTGCCGGCTGCAGCAGGAGGCCTCCGGCCAACGGTGCATCGACCTGGAAGGTGTCGCGCAGCTCGCCGTGCGCTGCGACCGTTCGCTGACCGAGCAGATACTGGCCAACCTGATCGCCAACGCCCTGAAGTATTCGCCCGAGGAGACGACGGTCAAGGTCCATCTGGCCCGACACGGCGGAAAAGCCGAATGTTGTATCATCGACGCCGGGATCGGCATTGCCGAGCAGGACCTGCCCCAGCTGTTCGAGCGCTACTTCCGGGCGCGCAACGCCACCTCGTCCCAGGGTATCGGGCTGGGACTGCACATCGCCCGCCAGTTAGCCCGGCTCCAGCATGGCGAAATCAGCGTGCACTCGAGGGAGAACGCCGGCACCACCATGACGCTGACACTACCGCTCGACGACAGGGAGGCCACACCATGAGCGAGACGCCCCTCACCCATGACACGCCGCTGGTACTGCTCGCCGAAGATCACGCTGAGCTGCGCGGCCATATCCGTGACGAGCTGCGCGATGCCGGCTATGCGGTAATCGAAGCCGCCGACGGCGAGGAGGCCGTGGGCCAGATTCACGCCGTGGCACCGGACCTGATCCTGTGCGATATCAACATGCCCGGGCGTAACGGCTATGAGGTGCTGCGCGAGATTCGCGATACCCGCCCCGACCTCGCCGACATGCCCTTCGTGTTCCTGACCGCGCTCTCCGACCCTCGCGATGTCATTGATGGCAAGCGGCTGGGCGCCGACGACTACCTGGTCAAGCCGATCGATTTCGATCTGATGCTGGCCACCCTGGAGGCTCGCCTGCGCCAGGTGCGGCGCATGCGTCGCAAGGCCTCACGGGAGATCGACGAGCTGCGCCAGGCGATGACCGACCTTCGCCATGAAGCCAGCAGCCAGGCATTTTCCGCCGCTACGCGAGCCCTGGACCTGGTGGCTCCGGGCATGGTGCTGCTGGGCCCAGACGGCCAGCTGCTATATGCCAATCGCGCCGCTCGACAGCTGGCCGGAGAAGTCGAGGGACTCGAGGTCACGCACGGCCTGTCGATCAGCAGCGGTACCGACAGCCAGGCACTGCGCCAGACGATACGCGCCACGCTGTCGGCCAGCGATGCCGGTCGGGAGGCCGTGAACTGCCTGCGCTTGGCCCGCCCAGGAAAGCGACGCGCCCTGCTAGTGCTGGCCTGCTCGCTGGGCGACGTCGGCGGCCTTGCCCAGGAGCCGGCCGCCGTCATTCTGCTCGCGGATCCTGAAAAGCGGGCCCGCGTCCCCCAGACGGTGCTCGCCAGCCTGTTCGGGCTGACCCCCACCGAGGCGCGGATCGCGCTGGCCCTGGCGGAGGGGCTGCGCAGCGACGAGATCGCCGAGCAGATGTCGGTATCGAGCACCACGGTTGCCTTTCACCTGCGCAACCTGTTCCAGAAGACCGACACCCATCGCCAGGCCGAACTCATCGCGCTAGTGCTCTCGGGCTCGATGTCGGTCGCCTTGAACTGAGGCAGCCGCCGGTCATAGACCAGCCGCCACCCGGGTGCCCTGCTCGATGGCACGCTTGGCGTCCAGCTCGGCGGCCTCGTCGGCGCCGCCGATCAGGTGCACCGCCACGCCGGCCGAGCGTAACGGCTCGAGCAGATCGCGCACCGGCTCCTGGCCGGCGCAGACCACCACGCTGTCCACCGCCAGCAGCCGCGGTTCGCCGTCGAGGCGAATGTGCAGGCCCTCATCATCGATGCCCATATACTCGCAGCCGGCCAGTGTCTCGACCCCACGGTGCTTGAGCGACGCACGGTGCACCCAGCCAGTGGTCTTGCCAAGCCCCTTGCCGGGCTTGGAGCGTTTGCGCTGCAGCAGGGTGACCTGGCGCGGCGTGTCCGGACGCTGGGGCTCGGTGATACCGCCCCGCCCGGCTACACTCAGATCCACGCCCCATTCGGCACACCAGGCCTGGGTGTCCAGCGCCGGGTGCCCCACATGGGTCAGCAGCTCGGCCACGTCGAAGCCGATGCCACCGGCGCCGATGATCGCCACCCGCCGCCCGACACGCTCGGGGTGCAGGATGGCCATGGGATAGCTCATGACCTTGGGGTGATCGCTGCCAGGCAGCTCCAGCGGTCGCGGGCGAACCCCGCTGGCCAGCACCACCGCGTCGAAGTCCTTGAGCCCATAGACATCCGCCTCGGCGTTGAGGCGCACCGAGACACGGTACTTGTCGAGCATCACCCGGAAGTAGCGCAGCGTCTCGTCGAACTCCTCCTTGCCGGGAATCTGACGCGCCAGGTTGAACTGGCCGCCCAGCTCCGCTGTGCGCTCGAAAAGGGTCACCCGATGACCGCGGCGGGCTGCCGTGACCGCCGCCGCCAGCCCGGCCGGCCCACCACCGACCACGGCCACCTCCTGCGGTGTTTCAGCAGGCTCGATGACGAGCTCGGTTTCGTGGCAGGCCAGGGGGTTGACCAGGCAGGAGGTCAGCTTGCCCTGGAAGGTATGATCCAGACATGCCTGATTGCAGGCGATACAGGTATTGATCTCTTCGTCGCGCCCTTCGGCCGCCTTGCTCACCCAGGCGGGGTCGGCAAGGAAGGGGCGCGCCATGGAGACCATATCGGCATGCCCCTCGGCCAGCACCTTCTCCGCCACCGCCGGCATGTTGATGCGATTGGTGGTGATCAGCGGAATGGAGAGCTCGGCCTTCATGCGCCGGGTCACTTCGGTGAAGGCCGCACGGGGGACGCTGGTGACGATGGTGGGCACCCGGGCCTCGTGCCAGCCGATGCCGGTATTGATCAGGCTGGCGCCAGCGGCCTCGATGGCGCGCCCCAGGGTCACCACCTCCTCCCAGGTACTGCCCTCCTCCACCAGGTCGATCATCGACAGGCGGAAGATAATCAGGAAATCCTCGCCCACCGCCTGGCGGATGCGCGAGACGATCTCGACGGCGAAGCGCATGCGGTTCTCGAAGGGGCCACCCCAGGCATCGCTGCGTCGGTTGGTGCGCAGACACAGGAACTGGTTGATGAGATAGCCTTCCGAGCCCATGACCTCGACGCCGTCGTAGCCGGCCTCCCGGGCCAGGGTCGCACAGCGCACATAGTCATCGATCTGCTGCTCGACCTCGTCCGCGGTCAGTTCACGCGGGCTGAAGGGATTGATCGGCGCCTGGATCGGCGAGGGCGCTACCAGCGCCGGCGAATAGGCGTAGCGCCCGGCATGTAGAATCTGCAGGCAGAGACGCCCCCCCTCGGCGTGGACCGCCTCGACCACCGCGCGATGGTCGGCCACCTGGTCGGGACGCATCAGCGTCGCCGCGCCGTCGAACACCGCGCCCTCGGGGTTGGGGGCGATGCCGCCGGTGACGATCAGCCCCACCCCCTCCCGGGTCCGCTCGGCGTAGAAAGCGGCCAGCCGTGCAAAGCCGTCGGGCGCCTCCTCCAGATTGGTATGCATGGACCCCATCAGCACCCGATTGGGCAGCGTCAGATGGCCCAGGTCGAGCGGTTGGAAAAGATTCGGGTAGCGCACGCCGGATACCTCCTGCTGATCGTGTCACGGTGTCGGACAGACGAAATTCAAACAACTGTATGATAGTCGGCCGCGATGCGCAAAGAGAAAGCACCCTGCCCACCCCTTAGCGGCTATGGGCCTAGCTGCTAAGGACATAGCACCTTGGCGAAGCCGGGGCCAGGAAATACGTGATCCGCACCGAGGGTGGGGAGGAGGGGAGAAGGCCGCAAAGGATCGGCGGACACATAGAGACACGTGCAGGAGAAGGCACAAAACGAACGACCCCGAGCCGTGGGCTCGGGGTCGGAATTCTTACGACTGCGATGGCGGACCGGACGGGACTCGAACCCGCGACCTCCGGCGTGACAGGCCGGCATTCTAACCAACTGAACTACCGGTCCGCGTGGTGGGTGATACCGGATTCGAACCAGTGACCCCCAGCATGTGAGGCTGGTGCTCTAACCAACTGAGCTAATCACCCACGCTACACGCAATTGTCGTACTGCTTATTACCGCATTGCCAAGCCATCGTGGCGGACCGGACGGGACTCGAACCCGCGACCTCCGGCGTGACAGGCCGGCATTCTAACCAACTGAACTACCGGTCCGCAAGACGACTGCGGCAACGGAAACATGTGGCGGACCGGACGGGACTCGAACCCGCGACCTCCGGCGTGACAGGCCGGCATTCTAACCAACTGAACTACCGGTCCGCTGCGTGTTTCCTACGTGATCGGCGCCGCTCGGCGGCGATGGTGGGTGGTACAGGGTTCGAACCTGTGACCCCCAGCTTGTAAGGCTGGTGCTCTCCCAGCTGAGCTAACCACCCCCGGTCACGTGGCGCTGCATTCTACAGGGCCGGCGCCGGTTGTCAACGCCTTTCGCACTCGCCCATGAACGACGCGATCGCCGTGGCCGCCGCCTCGATATGCCCTTGCTGGGTATGTCCCGAGGCGCGCCGCGGCTTCCAGTCATGATCGCCGTCTTCCAGCAGGTGGACGGCCACCGAATCGGGCAGCGCATAGCCTTCGATCTCGTCTCGACTGCCAAAGGGGTCGCGACTGCCCTGCACCACCAGCGTCGGACAGGCGAGCAGCGGCCAGTGGGCCAGGCGCAGGCGCTCCGGCTTGCCCGGCGGATGGAAGGGGTAGCCGCAGAGAATCAGGCCCGGCGCCTGGTCGCGTGCCGCCAGCAGGCTAGCGGCACGCCCCCCCATGGACTTGCCGCCCAGCCAGAGCGGCCCCAGCTTGGAGTGTGTCAGAATGTCGCACCAGGCAGCGAGTTCATCCACCAGGCGATCGATGCGCGGCGGCGGTCGCCGACGCGCCTCCTGCTGCATGCGCTGCATGTAGTCGAACTCGATGGCCAGGGTCTGCACGCCCCGCAGAGCCAGGGCATCGCGCAGCGTCCGCATGAATTCCGACCCCTGCCCAGCGCCCGCCCCGTGGGCAATCAACAGCCTGCCAACGGTGCCGCTGCCCTGCACGTCGAGCGGCCCCATCCCCTCGACTTGCCAGCTCTCGGCCGCTCCGGCGCACAGCGACTCCGCCACACCCGCCGGGGGGATTGCGACCCGCTCAAGTCGTGCAAAATTCGACACCCGTCAAACTCCACTATGAGTTTTCACCAATGGCCATGTTTCAGTCTGTCACGTGCCTGCGCTAGAATCCGGGGTGTTTTGACCTGCATCACCTCTACCGGGAGCGACGGCTGCGGCAGGCTGCCACAGTCGCTTCTCGATACCGCGTTCGATGGGAACCTGACATGAGCACAGCATTAGAGCACCCGACCTACAATTACAAGGTAGTTCGGCAGTTTGCGATCATGACAGTGGTGTGGGGCATCGTGGGCATGCTCATCGGTGTCATCCTTGCCGCACAGCTGGTCTGGCCGCAACTCAACCTTAACCTGCCGTGGACGAGCTTCGGCCGTCTGCGACCGCTGCATACCAATGCCGTCATTTTCGCCTTCGGCGGCTCGGCACTCTTTGCCACCTCCTATTACGTCGTGCAGCGCACCTGCCAGACGCGGCTCTTCTCTGACAAGCTGGCGGCCTTTACGTTCTGGGGCTGGCAGGCGGTGATCCTCTCGGCGGTCATCACGCTGCCGCTGGGCTACACCACCACCAAGGAGTACGCCGAGCTGGAGTGGCCGATCAACATCCTGATCGCCGTGGTCTGGGTGAGCTATGCCATCGTCTTCCTGGGCACCATCAAGCTGCGCAAGACCTCTCACATCTACGTGGCCAACTGGTTCTTTGCTGCCTTCATTCTCACCGTGGCGGTGCTGCATATCGTCAACAATGCCGCAATTCCGGTCACCGCCATGTACTCCGTCTCCCTCTACTCAGGCACCATCGACGCCATGGTGCAGTGGTGGTACGGCCACAACGCGGTCGGCTTCTTCCTGACCGCCGGCTTCCTGGGGATGATGTACTACTTCGTGCCCAAGCAGGCGGAGCGCCCGATCTACTCCTACCGCCTGTCGATCGTGCACTTCTGGGCGCTGATCATGATCTACATGTGGGCCGGCCCGCACCACCTGCACTACACGGCCCTGCCCGACTGGGCCCAGTCGCTGGGCATGATCATGTCGATCATCCTGCTGGCGCCCTCCTGGGGCGGCATGATCAACGGCATGATGACCCTCTCCGGCGCCTGGCATAAGCTGCGCACCGACCCGACCCTGCGCTTCTTGGTCGTGGCCCTGGCCTTCTACGGCATGTCCACCTTCGAAGGCCCGATGATGGCGGTGAAAACCGTCAACGCCCTGTCCCACTACACCGACTGGACCATCGGTCACGTGCATGCCGGGGCACTCGGCTGGGTGGCGATGATCACCATCGGCTCCATGTATCACCTGATCCCGCGCCTCTTCGGCCGCACCGAGATGTACTCGGTGGGCATGATCGCCGCGCACTTCTGGCTGTCCACCATCGGCACCGTGCTCTACATCGCCTCGATGTGGGTCAACGGCATCCTCCAGGGCCTGATGTGGCGCGCCATCAATCCGGACGGCACCCTGATGTACACCTTCATGGAGTCGGTCGAGGCCAGCGGTCCCGGCTACATCGTGCGCCTGATCGGCGGCGTCTTCTGGGTCGTGGGCATGCTGATCATGGCCTACAACGTCTTCATGACCATCAAGCGTAGCGAAGCCGCGCGTCAGCCGATTCCGCAGACCGCCTGAGCAACCGGGGATACCGAAACCGATGAAACACGAGATCGTCGAAAAGAACGTGGGCCTGCTCGCCGTCCTGATCCTGGTGGTGATCAGTTTCGGCGGCCTGGCCGAGGTCGTGCCGCTGTTCTTCCAGAAGCAGACCACCGAGCCGGTGGACGGCCTGCGCCCGCTCTCCGCGCTGGAACTGGAGGGCCGCGACATCTACCGCCGCGAGGGCTGCGTTGGCTGCCACTCGCAGATGATCCGCCCGTTCCGTGCCGAGACCGAGCGCTACGGCCACTATAGCGTGGCCGGGGAGTTCATCTACGAGCACAACTTCCTGTGGGGCTCCAAGCGCACCGGCCCGGACCTGGCCCGCGTCGGCGGCCGCTATAGCGACGACTGGCACCGCGCCCATATGTACAACCCGCGTGACGTGGTGCCCGGCTCGATCATGCCCGCCTATCCGTGGCTGTTCGAGCGCACCCTCGACGGCGAGGATACGCCCAAGAAGATGCGTGCCCTCAGAGCGCTCGGCGTCCCCTATACCGACGAGGACATCGAGAACGCCACCCGCGAGGTACGCGGCCAGCAGGAGATCACCGCCCTGGTCGCCTACCTGCAGCAGCTGGGCACCGTGCTCGAGGGTACGCGCTGATCATGGATACCGGCACCTTTCGCGGCATCATCACCGGGCTGTTGATCATTGCCTTCCTGGGCATCACCTGGTGGGCCTACTCGAAGCGGCGCAAGCGTGACTTCGACGAGGCGGCCCACCTGATCTTCAACGAGGATGATGAGCGCCCCAACCGTGACCGGAGCGCCTCGACGCCGAACGACTCGGGCGAGGCCGCATCCCCACAAGTCGATTCCCGAGAAGACAAGGGAGACAGGAACGCATGAACAATCTATGGGATGACTCCCTTTCCGGGTTCTGGAGCGCCTGGATCATCGTCCTCACGCTGGGCTCCATCGCCTTCGCCTTCTGGCTGCTGTATGCCAACCGGAAGACCGATAAGCAGCCCGACGCCGAGGGCAACGTCGAGACCACCGGCCACGCCGCCGACGGCATCGAGGAGTACGACAACCCGCTGCCGCGCTGGTGGTTCCAGCTCTACGTGGGCACCGTGGTGTTCTCGCTGGGCTACCTGCTGCTCTATCCCGGCCTTGGTAACTTCGCCGGGCTGCTGGGCTGGACCCAGGAGGGGCAGTGGGAGCGCGAAGTGGCCCGCGCCGAAGAGCGCTTCACGCCGATCTTCGCCCAGTACCAGGAGATTCCGATTCCCGAACTGGCCCGCGACGCCGAGGCGATGCAGGTCGCCGAGCGCATCTATCAGAACAACTGTGCGGTGTGCCACGGCGCCAACGCCCAGGGCGGCTACGGCTTCCCGAATCTGACCAACGACGATTGGCTCTATGGCGGCGAGCCCGAGCAGATCATGACCAGCCTGGTCCAGGGTCGCAGCGGCCTGATGCCCGCCTTCCAGCAGATCGGCGAGACCAACATCGAGAATGTGACCCAGTACGTGCTGGCGCTCTCGGACCTGCCCCACGATGAGGAGCGAGCCGAGCAGGGCGCTTCGGTCTATGCCTCGGTGTGCGCCGCCTGCCACCTGCCCGACGGCACCGGCAACCAGGCCCTGGGGGCACCGAACCTCACCAACGACATCTGGCTCTATCAGGCACCGGGCCAGAGCGTGGCGGACTCCGTGCGCCAGACCCTGCGTAACGGGCGCAATGGTCACATGCCGGCTCAGGAGGCCTACATCGGCGAGGAGCGCGTCCACCTGGTGGCCGCCTACGTCTACAGCCTACGTTTCCGCGACTGAACCGCCGGCCGCGAGAAAGGGTGCGACCTCGGGTCGCACCCTTTCGCTTTGTGATGCCCCCTCGATACAATGACCCGACCGCACTGCTCCCCTTCAGCGGGCCCTCCTCGCCCGCCACGAGATCGCCATGAGTGACAAGATACCAACCCACGATGTGACCCCGGATCCCGTGGGCCATCATTCTCCGCGCGAGACGGTACAGCAGGAGATGTACGCCAAGCGGCGCCATATCTATGTGCGCGAGATCAAGGGCCTCTTCCAGCGCCTGCGTCGGGGCAGCAACTGGGTCTTGATGCTGGCGTTCTTCGGGCTGCCCTGGGTGCAGTGGGGCGACCGGCCGCTGATCTGGTTCGACCTGCCGGGACGGGAGTTCCACCTCTTTGCCGCCACCTTCTACCCCCAGGAGTTCGTGCTGCTCTCCTGGCTGTTGATCATCTGTGCCTTCGGGCTGTTCTTCATTACCGTTTTCGCCGGCCGGGTCTGGTGCGGCTACACCTGCCCCCAGAGCGTCTGGACCTTTCTCTATATCTGGGTCGAGCACCGCCTGGAAGGCTCGCGCAACCGGCGCATCAAACTCGACCAGCAGCCGATGAGCGTCGACAAGGCCTGGCGCAAGGGCGCCAAGCATCTCATCTGGCTGGCCATCGCCCTGGCTACCGGGGTGACGTTCGTCGGCTACTTCACGCCGATTCGCCAGCTGGTCATCGACCTGCCCACCCTCCAGGCCCACGGCTGGTCCTACTTCTGGGTCGGCTTCTTCCTGGTGTTCACCTATCTCAATGCCGGCTGGCTGCGCGAGCAGGTATGCATCTACATGTGCCCCTATGCCCGCTTCCAGGGGGTGATGTTCGACGCCGATACGCTGATCGTCTCCTACGACGCGGCCCGGGGCGAACCCCGCGGGCCGCGCAAGCGCAGCCTCGGCCACGCGCAGGCCCGAGAAGCGGGCTACGGCGACTGCATCGACTGCGATCTCTGCGTCCAGGTCTGCCCCACCGGCATCGACATCCGCGACGGCCTGCAGTACGAATGCATCACCTGTGCCGCCTGCATCGACGCCTGTGACAGCGTGATGGACAAGATGGGCTATCCCCGCGGCTTGATTCGCTACACCACGGAAAATGCCCTGGAAGGCAAGCCCACGCACATCCTGCGCCCGCGCCTGCTAGGCTATCTGGCCGCCCTGGTGGTGATGATCGGCATGTTCGTCTGGGCCGTCGCCGACCGCACCCCGCTGGGCGTGGAGATCGAGCGCGAGCGCGGCCAGCTGTTCCAGATGACCCGCGAGGGCCGCATCAGCAACGTCTATACCCTAACGGTGCGCAACCTCGACCGGGAAGACCACGTCTTCCGCCTCGAGATCAGCGGACTGCCAGGCCTGGAGCTCGACACCGACAGCCTCAGCGTGCCGGCGGGCAGCTCTCGCACCCGGGTCATCCAGATCACCGCCGACCCGGCGGTGCTCGAAGTGCCCAGCCACCCCATTCAGCTGCAGGTCACCTCGCAGCACGACGAACGCGTCGCCCTAGAACGTGATACCCGCTTCATCGGTGAAGCCCGGAGATAACCATGACCCCCCTGATCCCCACCCCCTGGTACAAGCAATTCTGGCCGTGGTTCCTGCTCGGCCTGTTGTTCACCTCGATCTTCGGCAGTTCGACCCTGGCCGTGATGGCCGTGCGCACGGCCGACGGCATGGTCCAGGAGGACTACTATGAGCACGGCCGCGCCATCAACATGGTGCTGGCCAAACAGCAGCGCGCCCACGAGCTTAACCTCTCGGCGACGGTGCGCATCGACCCGATGACCAGCGACATCGTCGTCCAGCTCGACGGCGACGACCGGCCCGACCGCCTCTATCTCGAGCTGATCTTCCCCACCCAGGACAATCGCGACCAGACCCTCACCCTCGAGCACGTTCGCGAGGGCCGCTACCTGGGCCAGGCGCCGGACAACCTGCGCTACCGCTGGTACCTGCAGCTCCACCCTACCGACGAGACCCCCGAGTGGCGGATCGTCGGCGAGGGTCGCTTCCCCAGTGACGATGACTTCGCGCTGACCCCGGGCATCGCCGATCGCCGCAGCTGACGCCGCCGCGCCAGACCACAGGACGCCATGACCGACGCCGCCATCAGCGCCAGCCCCGACAGTTACCTGGACTGCTACCACTGTGGAAGCCGAGTACCCGACGGCGCCCCCTGGTCGATCACCCTCGACGAGACCCGCCATCCGCTCTGCTGCCCCGGCTGCGAGGCGGTAGCCCACGCCATCGTCGACGGTGGCCTGTCGAGCTACTACCGCTTTCGCACCGAGCTGCCCGAGCGCCCTGACGACCGCGAAGCGGCCCGCACCGAGACCTGGGCGGTGTTCGACGACCCGGGCCTGCAGCGTCAGTTCGTGCATCCGGAAGGCGACAGCGACCGGGTCCACGCCACTCTGGCGGTGGACGGCATCACCTGCGCGGCCTGCGCCTGGCTGATCGAGCATCGCCTCAACGCCGTGCCGGGCGTCGACTCCAGTGCGGTCAACCTCAGCCACCACCGGGTGCGGGTGAGCTGGGACCCCGAGGCGGTAAAGCTGTCGCGCATCCTCGCCGAGCTGGCCGCCATCGGCTACCAGGCGCAGCCCTACGAGCCCGACGAAGCCCAGGCGCGTCTCCAGCGCGAGGAGCGCATGAACGTGCGCCGCCTGATCGTCGCGGCAGTGGGCATGGCCCAGGTGATGATGTTCTCCATCCCCATCTACGTGGCCGGCCCCGAGGGGATCAGCAAGGACTTCCATGCCCTCTTCCACTGGCTCTCCTTCGCCCTGGCCACCCCCGTGGTGTTCTTCTCGGCAGCGCCCTTCTTTCGCAACGCCATTCGCGATCTGCGCACTCGGGTGCTGGGGATGGATGTGCCGGTCTCGCTGGCCATCGGCTTCGCCTACGCCGCCAGCGGCTACGCGGTGATCACCGGCAAAGGGGAGGTCTACTTCGACTCCGCGGCCATGTTCACCTTCTTTCTGCTGTTCGGCCGCTATGTGGAGGCCCGTGCCAGGCGGCGCAGCGGCCATAGTGGCAACGCCTTGGCCGGCGCCCTACCGCTCTCGGCGACCCGTCTCACCGAGGCGGGCGAGGAGCGCATCCTGCCCGCCAGCGAGCTCGCCGCCGGCGATCGTATCCTGGTCAAGGCCGGTCACGGGGTGCCCGCCGACGGCGTCATCGAGGACGGCGAGTCGAGCCTCGACGAATCGATGCTCACCGGCGAGTACCTGCCGGTCACTCGGCGTGCCGGCGACACCGTCACCGGCGGCAGCCAGAACATCGAGAGCCCGCTGGTGGTGCGGGTGACCCATGCCGGGCGCGACGCTCGGGTGGCCGGAATCGTCGACCTCACCGACCGCGCCTTCGCCAGCCGTCCGCGCCTGGCGCAGCTGGCCGCGCGCATGGCTCACCTCTTCGTATTGCGCCTGCTGCTGGTCACCGCCGTGGTCACCCTCACCTGGTGGTTCATCGACCCGGCGCGAATGCCCTGGATCATGCTCTCGGTGCTGGTGGTCACCTGTCCCTGCGCCCTGGCGCTGGCCACCCCCACCGCCCTGACCGCCGGCCACGGCCAGCTGCGCCGTCGCGGCGTGCTGGTGACCCGCGCCGACGCCATCGAGGCACTCTCCCAGGTGGACCGGGTTATCTTCGACAAGACCGGCACGCTGACCCGCGGCGAGATGGCGCTCGTGGAGACCCGGGCCCTGGGCGAGCTCGACGCCAAGCGCGCCCGCACCCTGGCGGCCGCCCTGGAAGCGCGCTCCGAGCACCCCATCGCACGGGCCTTCCGCCCCTTCCGCCTGGCCACGGTAGCCGCCACCGACGTGACCAGCCGCACCGGCCAGGGCCTGGAAGGCATCCTGGAGGGCCGCCGCTGGCGGCTCGGCAGGCCCGGCTTCGCCGCCCCCGACGCCGGCCTCGAGGCGCCCGGCGACGGCCAGTGGCTGCTGCTGGCCGAGGAGGGCGAACCGCGGGCCTGGTTCGCCCTGCAGGACGACGTACGGGAAGACGCCGACGAAACCGTGGCGGCGCTGCGAGCCCTGGGCCTGGAGGTGGAGCTGCTCTCCGGCGATACGCCCGGCGCCGCCGGAGCGCTGGCCCAGCGCCTGGGTATCGCCAGCTGGCGCGGCAGCGCCACGCCCGAGGACAAGCTGGCGCGCATCCGCGAGCGTCAGGCCGCCGGTGAGAAGGTGGCCATGATCGGCGACGGCATCAACGACGTCCCGGTGCTGGCCGGCGCCGACGTGGCCATCGCCATGAACGGCGCCACCGACCTGGCCCGCACCAGCGCCGACGCCATCCTACTCAGCCCGCGCCTGTCACGGATCGTCGAGGCCATCGAGATCAGTCGCGCCACCCGGCGGGTGATGCGTCAGAACATGATCTGGTCGGTGTGCTACAACTTCTCCGCCATGCCGATCGCCGCCATGGGCTTCGTGCCGCCGTGGCTGGCGGCCATGGGCATGTCGGCCAGCTCCCTGGTGGTGGTGGGCAACGCCCTGCGCCTCAACCGTTTTCGCAGTCGCGCCGTACCGGCAGCAGCGCCCCTGCCCACGCCCTCCTCCGAACCGACACGGGTGAACGCATGAGCATTCTCTACCTGCTGATTCCGCTATCGCTGATACTGCTGGGCCTGGCCGTCTGGGCCTTCTTCTGGGCGGTCAAGCACGATCAGTTCGAGGATCTGGAGGGGCCGGCCCACCGCATCCTCTTCGACGAGGACGACAACGACCTGCCCCCCGAACAGCGCCGCCAACGCCGCGACGCCGGCGACAAGCCAGACGTCGCCGAGCCTCGCGACGACGACGAGCCACGCTGATGGATCCTACCGGTCTCGACCTGCCACCGCTCGCCGCGGCTTTCGTCTTCGGGCTGCTGGGGGGCGCCCACTGCATTGGCATGTGCGGCGGCATCATGAGCGCCCTGACCTTCGCCGTGCCGCCCAGCATGCGCTCCCCCGGCCGCCTCACCGGCCTGCTGCTGGGCTACAACCTGGGACGCATCGCCAGCTACATGATCGCCGGCGCCCTGGTGGCCGGCCTCGGCACCCTGCTGACCCTGACGCCGGCCAGCCGAGTGGCGCTGCAGCTGTTCGCCGCGGTGATGCTGATCCTGATGGCGCTGTATATCGCCGACTGGTGGAAGGGGCTGCTGCGACTGGAAGCCCTGGGCAAGCGGCTATGGCGCCACCTGGAGCCCCTGGGGCGCCGGCTGATGCCGGTCGTGAAGGTGCCGCAGGCGGTGGGGCTGGGCGCCGTCTGGGGCTGGCTGCCCTGCGGCCTGGTCTACTCGATGCTGGCCTGGAGCCTGGCCATGGCCGACCCACTGCGCGGCGCGACGCTGATGGCCGCCTTCGGCCTGGGCACTCTCCCGGCGCTGCTCGCCACCGGTCTGGCGGCGCGCCAGCTCGCCGGGCTGATCCGCCACCCGGCCACCCGCACGCTGGCCGCGCTCTCGATCATCGCCTTCGCCCTCTGGCAGCTCGGCGGGGCACTGCTGCCAACCCACGGCGGGCACTGATCCCGGCGACCATTGGCGCTTCGCTTGACGCAGCTCAATCCACTGTGGTTCAGGGCCCGCTAGCATGAGAGCACCTATCGAGCCGCCGGAGTGCCTTCATGTCCGTCCCCGCGATGTCCGTACATCGAGCGATGGCCGACCCCTTCGCCTGGGACGAGTCGCTGCTGCGCCGCTACGCCATCGGCGGGCGTCGCTACACCTCGTACCCCACGCCGTCCGCCTTCCAGGAAGACTTCGGTGAAGTGGACTACCAGGCCGCGCTGGCGCGCAGCAACGCCGGGGCCCGACCGCTGTCGGTCTATGTGCACATCCCGTTCTGCCGCACTATCTGCCACTACTGCGCTTCCAACAAGGTAGCCGCCCGGGCCAACCGGCTCGCCGAGCCCTACCTGTCGCGACTCGACCGGGAAATGGTGCTGATCCGGCAGCGCCTGGACACCGCGCGGGAGGTCCAGCAGCTGCACTGGGGCGGCGGAACCCCGACCTTCTTGAGCCTCGACCAGATGAGCGATCTGATCGACCGGCTGGACGCCCGTTTCGGCCTGTCCGGCGCGCGTGATCGAGACTATGCCATCGACATCGATCCGCGCGAGGCGGATGTCTTTACCCTGCGCCACCTGCAGGCGCTGGGCTTCAACCGCTTGAGTCTCGGCGTCCAGGATCTCGACCCCCGGGTATTGAAGGCCATCAACCGCGTCCAGCCGCGGGTGCTGACCGAAGCGCTGATCGATGAAGCCGACCGCCTGGGCTTTCGCTCTCTCAACCTCGACCTTATCATCGGCCTGCCGCTGCAGACCCGCGACAGTTTCGCCGTCACCCTGGAGCAGGTAATCGCCATGGCGCCGCCCAGGCTTTCGGTGTTCCACTACGCCCACCTGCCCGAAAGGTTCGCCCCCCAGCGGCGTATCCGCCGCGAGGAACTGCCCAGCCCGGAGGAAAAGCTGGCGATCCTGCGCACCGCAGTGGCCATGCTGACCGCCGCCGGCTACGTACATATCGGCATGGATCAGTTCGCCCGGCCCGACGACAGCCTGGCGAAGGCCCAGCGCCAGGGCAGCCTGCAGCGCAGCTTCCAGGGCTACGACTGCCATGTCGACAGCGACCTGGTGGGGCTCGGGGTCTCGGCTTTTTCTCGCGTCGACGATGTCTACGCCCAGAACCACCCCCACCTGGCGGCCTACGAAGGGGCGCTGGATGCCAGCGGCCTGCCCATTTCCCGAGGGCTGCGGCTCAACTTCGACGACCGGGTGCGCCGCTACGCCATCGAGCGGCTGATGTGCGACATGGGACTGGACCTGGACGCCCTGGGCGAACGCTTCGGTATCGATGCGCCGCGCTACCTCGCCGACGCCATGGCCCGCCTTGAGGTCCTGGAGCGGGACGGCCTGCTGGGCTGGCAGGGCAGTCGCCTGGAGGCAACGCCCATGGGGCGCCTGCTGATCCAGCATCTCGCCATGGCCTTCGATGCGCGCCGTCCGGACGAGTCACCTCCTCGTTAACCAGGCGCTGCGCCTGACGTTTTCCCCCTTGCGGAGATTCCGCGCGGTCCTTGCCTTGCGTCCAATCGTCGCAACGAGCATTTTACCTACCTGAATAATGCTACATAATGACACCATGATCACGATGAGGAGGTGGCCATGGCTGTCAATGCGGCCAGTGCGGTCAACAAGCGGCGCTCCCTGCTGCACGAAACCCGCTGTCAGAACTGTAGCCTGAGTTCGCTGTGCCTGCCGTTGGCGCTGGAGCTCGAGGACATGGAGCAGTTCGACGCCATCATTCGGCGTCGTGCGCCCCTGAAGAAGGGCGAATCCCTGTTCCGTCAGGGCAGCGAATTCAACAGCGTATTCGCGGTGCGCTCCGGCAGCCTCAAACAGGTGACCACAGAAGGCTCCGGCGAGGACCAGGTCACCAACTTCTACCTGCCCAGCGAGCTGGTGGGGCTGGACGGTATCGACGAGGAAGCCTACCCCGGCAGCGTGATCGCCTTGGAAACCACCACGGTGTGCGAGATTCCCTTCGACCGGCTCGATTCGCTGTCCGAACAGCTTCCCGAGCTGCGCGGCCAGCTCTACCGCAGCATGAGCAAGGAGCTGCGCGACGACCGCCGCATGATGCGCCTGCTGTCGCGCAAGACCGCCGACCAGCGCCTGGCCAGTTTCTTCGCCAGCCTCTCCGACCGCTTCCGGCGCCGCGGCTACTCCCCCTACAGCTTCCGACTCTCCATGTCCCGGGCCGACATCGGCAACTACCTGGGGCTGGCTGTGGAGACCGTGAGCCGCATCCTGGGGCGTTTCCAGCAGCAGGGGCTGGTGGAGGTCTCCGGGCGCGAGGTCAACATTCTCAACCTGGAGGCCCTGCTCGAGCAGGCCCAGGAAGAGAGCTGACGCCCTACGCCACCTTGCGCCCACCCAAAACCCCGGCAAGCATCGCTTGCCGGGGTTTTAGGTAAGACGTTACACGTCCAGCTCGCTCAGTCAGCGGCCGGGCACCTCAAGCGCATCGATGCGCCGCGCCTGGCGATGGGCCTGCTCGGCTTCCAGCCCGGCAAAGTCGAACAGCGCGCGGTCGGCCAGCTGGGAGGGCGCCACGTTGGTCACCGCCTTGAACATGGTCTCCAGCCGCCCCGGATGCTTGGCCTCCCACTCGGCCAGCATCTCCTTGATCACCTGGCGCTGTAGGTTGGGCTGGGAGCCGCACAGGTTGCAGGGAATGATCGGGAAATCCATCAGTCGCGCGAACTCGGCGATGTCCGCCTCACGGCAGTAGGCCAGCGGGCGGATCAGGATGTTCTTGCCGTCATCGGAGAGCAGCTTGGGCGGCATCGCCTTGAGACTGCCGCCGAAGAAGAGATTGAGGAACAGCGTTTCGAGGATATCCTCGCGATGGTGACCCAGGGCCACCTTAGTGGCACCGATCTCTTCGGCGAAGCCGTAGAGCGAGCCCCGCCGTAGCCGCGAGCAGAGCGCGCAGGTGGTCTTGCCCTCCGGCGTCTTCTCCTTGACCACCGAATAGGTGTCGCGCTCGAGGATGTGGTAGTCGACGCCGATTCGCTCCAGGTACTCGGGCAGCACGTGCTCGGGGAAGCCGGGCTGCTTCTGGTCGAGGTTGACCGCCACCAGCGAGAAGTTCACCGGGGCGTTGCGCTGCAAATTGCGCAGGATCTCCAGCAGCGTGTAGCTGTCCTTGCCGCCGGACAGGCATACCATCACCTTGTCGCCCTCGTGGATCATCCCGTAGTCGATGATGGCGTTGCCCACCTGGCGCCGCAGGCGCTTCTGCAGCTTGTTGAACTCACGCCGGGCTTTGCCATCCAGGGCGTCCAGCGGGGACGGCGAACGCGCGGCGGGCGCCTCGGAGGACGCATCGCGGGAGGTGGCGGAAGCGAGGGGGTCGAAAATCATGGCGTCTTGCATGGTGGGGGGCGCTGCCAGGGCGGGTGGTGGATAACGGCCGCCATCCTACCATCGCGACCGCGCTCTGGCGACGGGCCCACGCAGGCCCGGACCGGCGAAGTGGGCATCAGGCCTCGCGCCGGGCCGGCAGCGCACCACGCTCCAGGCGCAGGTACATCAGCGCCGTGGTCACCGCATCCCCGAGGGCGGTATTGCGCCCCATGACCGGCACCCCCAGCGCCTCTGCCGCCGCCTCGAAGCGCGGTGCCGTGGCCGCCTCCAGGTGGCTGCGACGCAGCTGACGATGGTAGAGCTGGGCCACGTCGATACCGCTGTTGGGCAGATCGAAGCCGAAGCGCGGGCGCAGCTGGCGATTGAGGATCGCCAGGTCGAAGTCCAGCCGCCAGCCGAGCAGCGGGCGGTTGCCGATGAAGTCGAGCAGCTCGGCGAGGGCCTGGTCGAGGCACGCGCCGTCGTCCAGGTCGATGCCGCGTAGTCCGTGAACGCGGATCGACTCCCCGGACAGCGTCGACGGCCGCTGCAGCCGGAGATCCAGCGACTCGCTGGTCAATACCCGATCCCCGCGCACCTTCACCGCGGCGATGGAGACCGGCTCGGCGGTGCGCGGGTCGACCCCGGTGGTCTCGCAGTCGATCGCCACCAGCTCATCGCCGGTGTAGGGGTTGAACAGCCAGCCATATTCGCCGTTGGCGTGGCGGCGTCGATCGCTGACGCGTCGCAGGGCACGCAGCATGCAAGACCTCCGTGATGATTGTTGTCGTTACCTTGTTGAGGGAGAGCCGGCACGCCGCGGCTCAGCTGTATTCCAGGTGATAGCGCTGGGAGAGGTGCTGCTTGAAGTCCTTGACGATATGCAAGGCCTCGCGCAGCAGGTCGCGCTCCAGCGACGACAGCTGCTGTACCACCACGCGGTCGGGGCTGCTGCCGTCATCCTCCTGGTCCAGCCGCTCGAGCTGCTGCTTGAGGCGCAGCTCGGTAAACAGCGACAGTGCCTCGCCCAGGTTTTCGGCAGTGCGCTCGTCCAGGCGCCCGTCCGCCGCCAGGGCGTCCAGTCGCTCCAGCGTCGAGGTGGGCTTGATGCGCCGTTCCAGGGCCATGGTCCGCACGCCATGCACGATCGGAAAGATTCCCCCCTTCTTGATATCGATGCCGTGCTGGGGCTTTTTCAGCGAACCGAACAGGGTCAGCGGCGTGGAAAAGCGCAGGGCGGCCCGAGCGAAATAGGAGAGCAGTATCTCGTCGCGGGAGCACTGCTCGAAGAGCCCCTCGCGCAGCCGGTCGAGCAGCGCCGGATTGCCCGCTACCGCGTGAGAGTCGAGCATGATGGCCAGTTTCATCAGGCTGTCGCCGTCGCGCACCTGCACCCAATGGGCGATGCGCTCGCGCCACTGCGACTCGGTGCCCACCCACTCCGGGTTGGAGACCATGATATTGCCTGGACAGGGCGGATAGCCCAGATCGATGAGGGTGCGGGTCAGCGCCTGCATGCGCTCATCGAGATCGGGCCACTCCAGGTCGTCGGTCAGGATCAGGCCGTTGTCCTGGTCGGTCTTGAGGATCTGCTCGCCGCGCCCCTCGCTGCCCATCACCATCAGACAGGCATCGCGGTGATAGCGCTCGTCGATCAGAAAGCCCCAGGCCTTGGCCATGATCCGCCCGTTGAGCGCCGCCAGCAGCCCCATGGCGAAGCGCAGCTTGACGCCCTGGGCCATCAGCGCCTTGACGAGCTCCGGGGTGCGATGGCTGGCGCGCATCAGCGCCTCCAGGCTATCGGCCTGTTCCACCTGCAGGCTGACCACATAGCTACGACTGGAGAAGAAGCTGAGCACGTCGGTCAGCTCCACGACGCCCACGGGCTTCCCCTCCTCCATGACCACCACTCGCTCGACCTTGAAGCGGGTCATGATGACCAGCGCCTCGAACAGGTACTGGTTGGCCCCTACCGTGACCAGCTCGAAGTGGGCAATGTCCATCACCGGGCTGTGCTTATCTCGCTCTTCGATGACCAGCGCATTGAGCAGGTCGGTCTTGGTGATCATGCCGGCGCCCTGCTCGCCCTCCACCAGCAGGCTGTCGGCATGGCCCTCATTGAGGGTGTTCACCGCCTCGGCGACGGTGGCAGCGGGCGCCACGCACAGCGGCTTGCGCATGCATTCGCCCACCTTGGCCAGCATGAAACCGGCCATGGTCACGCCCCCTTCGGCGCGCTGCTCGGTCAACAGACGCGCCTTGTGGGAGAGCGTCTGGCGAAAAAACTCGGCGAACGGCGGGTAGTCGTTGCACAGCTGCAAGAACAACGCCTTGGGCAGCAGGTAGCAAAGGCTCTCCTGCTCGGCGCGAAAGCGGTAGCGGCTCTTGCCATTGAGGATGCTGATCGCTCCGAACAGATCCCCCTGGGTATAGTGGCCGATGCGCTCACGCGCCCCGGGCAGGGTAGTGTCCAGCTCGGCGACTTCGCCCTTGTGGATGATGAACACGAACTCACCGGGCTGGCCCGTTTCGAGGATAATCTCGTCGCGGTCGAAGTAGGCCAGGTCCACGCCACTGCGAATGCGCTCACGCCCTTCATCGTCCAGAAAGGTAAAGGGTGGCTGTGAGAGATCGACCTCGACCATGGTGCTGTCCTCGTGTTGCGGCGGTTCCCCTCGAGGGGCTCCGGGGGAGTCAGTCCGGTGGCGAAGCCACTCAGTAGGATGCCGCTTCGTCGCTGATGATACCCATGAACCACCATGAAGATGACATTCAAGTCAGAATAGCAACATCTACTTTTACGACGATACATAGACGATCGTTCAAGGCCGGCGACTCTAGACGAACGTCCAAGACGCCCTTCCCATAGACCAAGGTTTTAGAATGCCCGAAAGGTCATCTCCAGCCCCTGCTCGCCAGGCTATACCATCGTCCTATACGCTTGCGAACAGCCCCGCCAAAGACCCGGACAAGTCATCACAACTATATGAAAAATAACGATTTAATGTAACATCGCTCAATCACAGTTAACTCATGATACCAAAGTCTGGGATTTAATTTTCGCCTTCATTGCCCACTATCCATTCGTGCGTCATGCAGGGTAATCGCACGTCGATAACCGCCTCCGACAGCGCGCACTCAGGACGGACACCGCTCTCTTTGCGAGCGGCTCTGCCAACGGTGTCACGCGAGGATTCAGGCTGTAGACGCCCGATTGCCTTGATGAGTCAGCCCAACTCTTCAGTGCAATTTCCAAACCTTTAACAACAAGTGGAGTGCAACACTATGGCAGATGAAAAATCCAATGCCGCTGCTTACTGGAAGGCGAATGTCCGCCTGATATTCGGTTGCCTGGCCGTCTGGGCGCTGGTCTCCTACGGCTTCGCCATCCTGCTTCGCCCCCTGCTCTCCGGCATCCCCATTGGCGGGACCGACCTGGGCTTCTGGTTTGCCCAGCAGGGCTCGATCCTGACCTTCATCGCGTTGATCTTCTTCTACGCCTGGAAGATGAACAAGCTCGATGAACAATTCGGTCTCGGGGAGTAATCCGGCATGAGTCAGTTTGCAATCAACTTGTTATTCGTGGGGGCGTCCTTTGCCCTCTACATCGGCATCGCCATCTGGGCGCGCGCCGGCTCCACCAAGGACTTCTATGTCGCCGGCGGCGGCGTCCACCCCGTCACCAACGGCATGGCGACCGCCGCCGACTGGATGTCGGCGGCCTCCTTCATCTCCATGGCCGGCCTGCTGGCCTCCGGCGGCTACGCCAACTCATCGTTCCTGATGGGCTGGACCGGCGGCTACGTCATCCTGGCCATGCTGCTGGCCCCCTACCTGCGCAAGTTCGGCAAGTTCACGGTGCCGGACTTCATCGGCGACCGGTTCTACAGCAATACCGCACGCACCGTGGCGGTCATCTGCCTGATCGTTGCCTCGGTCACCTACGTCATCGGTCAGATGACCGGCGCCGGCGTGGCCTTCTCGCGCTTCCTCGAAGTCAGCAATACCTGGGGCATCTGGATCGCCGCCGGTATCGTTTTCCTCTACGCGGTCTTCGGCGGCATGAAGGGCATCACCTACACCCAGGTGGCCCAGTACATCGTCCTGATCATCGCCTATACCATTCCGGCCGTGTTCATCGCCTTCCAGCTGACCGGCAATCCCATTCCGATGTTCGGGATGTTCAGCACCCACAATGAATCCGGGCTGCCGCTGCTGGCCAAGCTGAGCGAGGTGCTGGTGGAACTTGGCTTCCGCGACTATGCCGCGGACGTGGACAACAAGCTGAACATGGTACTGTTCACCCTGTCACTGATGGTCGGTACCGCCGGTCTGCCCCACGTCATCATCCGCTTCTTCACCGTGCCCAAGGTGGCGGATGCCCGCTGGTCGGCCGGCTGGGCGCTGGTGTTCATCGCGCTGCTCTACCTGACCGCTCCCGCCGTGGCCTCCATGGCACGCCTGAACCTGCTGACCACGGTCTATCCGGAGGCCGCCGGCCAGGTGGAGAACTACGAGGAAGCCATGGCCGAGCCGATCCTCTACGAGGAGCGCCCGGACTGGTTCCGTACCTGGGAAGAGACCGGCCTGATCACCTTCAATGACCTCAACAACGACGGGCGCATCCAGTTCTACAACGATGCCAACGAAGACTTCGCCGACACCGCCGCCGAGCGTGGCTGGGAAGGCAACGAGCTCGAGGTCAACAACGACATCCTGGTACTGGCTAACCCGGAAATCGCCAATCTGCCGCCCTGGGTCATCGGCCTGATCGCGGCCGGCGGTATCGCCGCGGCACTGTCCACCGCAGCGGGCCTACTGCTGGCGATCTCCTCGGCCATCAGCCACGACCTGATCAAGAAGACCATCAACCCCAGCATCAGTGAGAAGGGCGAGATGCTGGCGGCGCGGATCTCCATGGCCGGCGCCATCCTGTTGGCCACCTATCTGGGGCTCAATCCGCCCGGGTTCGCGGCGCAGGTGGTGGCACTGGCCTTCGGTATCGCCGGCGCTTCCATCTTCCCGGCCATCATGATGGGGATCTTCTCCAAGCGGGTGAACAGCAAGGGCGCCATCGCCGGTATGCTCGCCGGCCTGCTCGCTACCCTGCTGTATATCTTCACCTACCTGGGCTGGTTCTTCATCAGCGGCACCAACATGCTGCCCAACACGCCGGACAACTGGATCTTGGGTATCTCGCCGCTCTCCTTCGGGGCAATCGGTGCGATGATCAACTTCGCTGTGGCCTTCGCGGTCTCCAGCGTCACCGAAGAGCCGCCGCAGGAGATCCAGGACCTGGTGGAAAGCGTGCGCTATCCGAAAGGCGCTGGCGCCGCCACCGGCCACTAAGCGATAATGGTATCCCGGCCCTGACGGTCAGGGCCGCGGAGCCGACACTCATCGGGCTTCCCCTCGGGAAGCCCGTTTTCATTCAGGATGACGCACTATGATATGGCACTTGATCGCCGCCGCCTTCGCCGGCCTGGGTGCGGCGGGCATCGGCCTGCTGCTACGCTTTCTCAGCGGCAAGCGCCTGCCCCGTTGGATCATCCCGGTCTGTGCCGGCCTGGGCGTACTGGGCTACCAGATCCATCACGAATACACTTGGTTCAGCCACAAGCAGCTTCAGCTCCCCGACTCGGCCGAGGTGGTCTCCCGAGAGGCGGGAGGCGCCATCTGGCGCCCGTGGACCTACGCCTTCCCCATGACCACCGCCTTCAGCGTGGTGGACCGGGACAACGTGATTCCCCGCCAGGCCGATGAACACCGGCTGGTCGAGTTCATTCTTTACCGCTTCGAGCAGCAGTACGTGGACCAGGTCACCCACCAAGCCTACCTGATGAACTGCACCACTCGGGAACTGCTGCCGCTGGTCGGCGAGTCACGTCAGCCGCGCTTCGAGTCGCTGCGCGAGCTCGACGCCGATGATCCGCTCTATGGAGCGGTGTGTGAGGAGCGCGCGTAGCGCTTGACGTGGTGCTGCCCCGGCTGCCCTCGCAGCCGGCATTACCCTAAAATAAGGGTCTTCGCACTTTGACGTGAACATGTCTGGCAGGTTTTATGGTGGGAGGCCGGCTCTGCCGGGCGAAGGCGCCGCAGGCGCCCCTTGGGTAGCGCTGCGCGCTACTTCGCGAGCTGAAGCTCCCTCCCACAGGGCCAGTTCACGCCAGTCTGCGGAGAACCAAAAATAGGCGGACACCGAAGAGGGGACCCGCATGTTCGCTGGCTGGCTACTGGTCGCCGTTTCACTGCTGTATATCGCCGTGCTGTTCGCCATCGCCTGGCGCGGCGACCGCCATGCCCGCAAGCACGGCGCCAGCCGCCGCCGGCCGATCATCTATATCCTGGCGCTGGCCATCTACTGCACCTCCTGGAGCTTCTACGGTGCGGTGGGCCAGGCGGCCACCGCCGGCTGGTCGTTCGCCAGTATCTACGTGGGGCCGATCCTCACCTTCCTGCTGTTCTGGCCGGTGCTGGCCAAGATGATTCGCGTCGCCAAGCGGCAGAACATCACCTCCATCGCCGACTTCATCGCCTCGCGCTACGGCAAGACCCAGTCGCTGGCGGCCTTCGCCAGCCTGGTGGCGCTGATTGGCACCCTGCCCTACATCGCCCTGCAGCTGAAGGCGGTCTCGACCTCCTTCGCGGTGCTTACCGACGCCACCGATATCACCCATGCGCCGCTGTTCGCCGATACCGCCTTCTACGTGGCGCTGGTGATGGCCGCCTTCGCCATTCTCTTCGGCACCCGCCATACCGATGCCACCGAGCACCACGAGGGCCTGATCCATGCCGTGGCCTTCGAATCGCTGGTCAAGCTGCTGGCCTTCCTGCTGCTGGGCGCCTATGTGACCTGGGGGATGTTCGGCGGCCTGGGCGACTTGATGGGGCGCGCCGATAGTCAGCTCGAGCTGCAGCGCCAGCTGGCCGACCAGAACTTCGGGCATGGCTTCTGGGCCCAGACCCTGCTGGCCATGCTGGCGATCTTCTGCCTGCCCCGCCAGTTCCATGTCGCGGTCGTGGAGAACACCCACCCCGACGATGCGACCAAGGCGCGCTGGCTGTTCCCGCTCTACCTGGTAGCGTTCGCCTTTTTCATCCTGCCCATTGCCGCCGCCGGCCTGGCGATGTTCCCCGACGGCTCGGTGGAGCCCGACACCTTCGTGCTGGCACTGCCCATGGCGGCCGGCAACGAGTGGCTGACCCTGCTCACCTATATCGGCGGCTTCTCGGCGGCCACCGGTATGGTGATCGTCGCCACGGTGGCGGTATCGATCATGATCTCTAACGAGATCGTGATCCCGGCGCTGTTCCGCCTGCATTGGCTGGACGCCCGCCCCCGCGACTACGGCCGCCTGGTGCTGCGCGCCCGACGCATCACCATCGGCGTCATCCTAGCACTGGCCTATGGCTTCTATCACCTGATCGGCGAGTTCGGCTCGCTGGCCTCTATCGGCATGCTGTCGTTTGCCGCCGCCGCCCAGTTCGCCCCCGCTCTGCTCGGCGGCCTCTACTGGAAGCGCGGCAACCGGCTGGGGGTGATCGTCGGCATGAACGCCGGCTTCGCCATCTGGGCCTACAGCCTGCTGATGCCGGCCATGATCTCCGCCGGGGTGCTGCCGGGACACTGGCTCGACGGCGGCCCCCTGGGCCTGGCCTGGCTCTCCCCCACGGCGCTGTTTGGCCTCAACTTCGGCGACGGCTTCACCCACGGGGTCATGCTCTCGCTGGGCGTGAACCTGTTCTGCTACATCTTTATCTCACAGGTCACCTCCCAGCGGGTGGTGGAGCGCATCCAGGCCTCGCTGTTCGTCGACAGCGTGGAGACCCGCCAGACCTCGGTCAATCGCCCCTGGACCGGCGCCACCACCGTGGGCGACCTCAAGGTTCTGTGCGAGCGCTTCCTGGGCGCCGGCCAGGTTCAGCGGGCCTTCGACGATTACGCCCGACGCAGCGGCACTTCGCTGGAAGACGGTACCCGCGCCTCCATCGACGTCATCCAGTTTACCGAACGCTTCCTGGCCTCGGTGCTCGGCGCCTCCTCGGCACGCATCGTGGTCAACTCGGCGCTGCAGGGCCGCGGCATCGGCATCTCCGACGTCATCTCGATCGTCGACGAAGCCTCCCAGGTGCTGGAGTTCAACCGCGCCCTGCTGCAGGCCACCATCGAGAACATCAACCAGGGCATCAGCGTGGTGGATCAGAACATGCGCCTGGTGGTGTGGAACCAGCGCTACCTGGAGCTGTTCCGCTTTCCCGACCACCTGATCCGGGTCGGCGCTCCCATCGACAAGATCTTCCGCTACAACGCCCACAACGGCGAATACGGCCCCGGCGACCCCGAGGAGCACGTGCGCCTGCTGATCGACAACATCCGTGACGGACAGCCTCATCGCTACGTACGCTATCGCCAGGACGGCAGCGTGCTGGAGGTACAGGGCAACCCCATGCCCGGCGGCGGCTTCGTCTACACCTACCAGGACATCACTCAGCAGAAGCGCATCGAAGAGGCGCTGATTCGCTCCGAGAACAATATCCGCATCTACACCGACAATGTGCCGGCGTTGATCGCCTACTTCGACAAGGAGTGCCGCTATCTCTTCACCAACCGCGCCTATGAGGAGGCTTTCGGCATCGACCGCAACGAGGTCATCGGACAGCATGTCGATACGGTGATCACCGGCGAGATGGCCCGCGAGCGTGCGCCCTGGATCCGCCGCGCGCTGGCCGGGGAGCGGGTCAGCTTCGAGGTCTCCATGCAGGGCAGCGACGGCATTCGCTACATGCTGGTGACCTACACCCCGCACTTCGGCGACAGCGGGGCAATACTGGGCTTCTTCGCCCTCTACCAGGACATCACCGAGCGCCGCCTGGCCGAGATCGCCCTCGAGGAAACCAACGAAACCCTGGAAGAGCGGGTGCGCGAGCGCACCCAGGCGCTCTCCGAGGCCAACGCCGCGCTGCGCCAGGAGAACCGCGTGCGTGCCGAAGCCGAGCAGGCGCTGCGCCAGGCCAAACAGCTGGCCGAGAACGCCAACGCCTCCAAGACGCGTTTCCTGGCGGCGGCCAGCCACGACCTGCTGCAACCGCTCAATGCCGCCCGGCTGTTCACCTCGGCACTGGCTCAGGAGATGAACCCCGTCGATATGAAGCGCACCGTCGGCCATATCGACAACTCGCTACAGGCCGCCGAGGAGCTGCTGGGTACCCTGCTCGACATCTCCAAGCTGGATGCCGGTGCCCTGACCCCGAGACGCAGCCACTTCGCCCTGGCCGATGTCTTCCAGCCGCTGCGCGCCGAGTTCGAGGTGATGGCCGAAGATCGCGGTCTCGACCTGGTGGTAGTACCGACCCACCAATGGGTCGACAGCGACCCCCAGATGCTGCGGCGCATCGTGCAGAACTTCCTGTCGAATGCCATTCGCTACACTCAGGAGGGACGGGTGCTGCTGGGCTGCCGCCGTCAGGGCGAGCGGCTTTCCATCGAGGTGTGGGACTCCGGCCCCGGGATCCCCGAATCCAAGCAGGCCGAGATCTTCCAGGAGTTCCGCCGCCTGGATCAGGCCTCTCGCCACAAGGAGAGCGAGAAGGGCCTGGGACTGGGGCTCTCCATCGCCGATCGCATGAGCCGGGTGCTCGACCACCCGATCCGGGTGCGCTCCTGGGAGGGCTTCGGCACCGTCTTCGCGGTCAGCGTGCCGACGGTGCAAGCGCGCAGCCCGGCCCAACAGGCCGAGGAGGCCGCCTCGCCCCGGCGGAGCGGCAACAAGCTGGCCGGCACCCGCATCCTGTGCATCGACAACGAGACGCTGATTCTGGAGGGCATGAAAGCGATGCTCTCCGGCTGGGGCTGCGAGGTGTTCACCGCCACCTCCATCGGCGGCGCCAAGTCGGTCCTGCGCCACCTGGACGGCGACCCGGACGCGATCCTCGCCGACTATCACCTGGATAACGAGGTCACCGGGCTGATGGCCCTGGAAGCCCTTGCCGAGCGCTTCGAAGGGGTGGTGCCGGGCATCGTGATCACCGCCGACCGCACCGAGGAAGTCGCCGCGGAGATTCGCCGCTCGGGCTATCACCTGCTGCAAAAACCGGTGCGCCCCGCCGCCCTGCGCGCCCTGCTCACCCGCACCCTGCAGGCCAGCCGGGCGACGCAGTAGAGCGAGGGGCGAGGAGCGAGGAGCGAGGAGAAAGGAGAAAGGAGAAAGAAATGAGGGGCGAGGAAGAAGCGTCAAACAATAACATCGCCACCTAATGCAAGAACCCACCGTATGGTGGGTTCTTGCATTACCTCGAACCTCGAACCTCGAACCTCGAACCTCGAACCTCGAACCTAAGACTCGACCTTCGGCGGCTCCACCTCGAGCTTCTGGGCGGCGATCACCGCCTGAGTGCGGGAGTGCACGCCCAGCTTGCGAAGAATGGCAGTGACGTGGGCCTTGATGGTCGCCTCCGAGACATTGAGCTCGTAGGCGATCTGCTTGTTGAGCAGCCCTTCCGTCAGCATGTTGAGCACGCGAAACTGCTGCGGGGTGAGCGAAGCAATCGCCTCGGCGAAGCGGGTTTCGTCCTCGTTGGCATCTCCCATGGCATCGGCCAGCTCCGCCGGCAGCCACACCTCGCCGTCGAGTATCTCGCTGACCGCCTCGGCAATCAGCGCCAGCGACGACGACTTAGGGATGAACCCAGAGGCCCCGTAGTCGATGGCACGGCGCACCACATGGGGCTCATCGCTGCCCGAGACCACCGCCACCGGGATATCCGGGGTCTGACCGCGCAGCTGGATCAGCCCAGAGAAGCCGTGGGCGCCCGGCATATGCAGGTCGAGCAGGATCAGGTCGGCATCGGGATGTCGCGTCACCACCTCGTTGGTGGCCTCCATGGTATCGGACTCGACGATCTCGGCCTGGGGTGCCAACTGACGCAGCGCCTGGGTCAGGGCTGCGCGGAACAGCGGATGGTCATCGGCAACGATGAATTTCTGGGCAAAAGCCATGGATACTCCTCCGGTTCCTCGAGCAGCAGGGGGGGCGGCCGGCCGCCACGACGCTGGGCACAATCTATCGATGAAGCTATGAGTTTCCAGAATGTTACCCCATGGGCAAAGCGATTCCCAAGCTCTGCCGGCGCCACATCCCGATTTCCTGACCTGCGACCACAAAAAGCCGGCCCGAAGGCCGGCAAAGGGGGGTCAAGCGATCCGCATGATCAGCGCGAGGCGCGATGCTCGATAAGCTCATCGACCACGCTAGGATCGGCCAGGGTGCTGGTATCGCCCAGGCCATCGGTCTCGTTGGCGGCAATCTTGCGCAGAATGCGGCGCATGATCTTGCCCGAGCGGGTCTTGGGCAGACCCGGCGCCCACTGGATGACATCCGGCGAGGCGATCGGCCCGATGTCCTTGCGCACCCACTGAGTCAGCTCCTTCTTGAGCTCGTCGCTGGGCTCGACGCCATCGGTCAGGGTCACATAGATATAGATCCCCTGACCCTTGATATCGTGGGGGAAGCCCACCACGGCGGCCTCGGCCACGGCATCATGGGCGACCAGCGAGGACTCGATCTCGGCGGTACCCATGCGGTGCCCGGAGACATTGAGCACGTCGTCGACGCGGCCGGTGATCCAGTAGTAGCCGTCTTCGTCGCGGCGGCAGCCGTCACCGGTGAAATACATGCCCTGATAGGTCGAGAAGTAGGTCTGAACGAAGCGCTCGTGGTTGCCCCAGATGGAGCGCGCCTGACCGGGCCAGGAGTCCAGGATCACCAGGTTGCCCTCGGTCGCGCCCTCGAGCAGATTGCCCTCGTTGTCGACCAGCGCCGGCATCACGCCGAAGAACGGCAGGGTTGCCGAGCCGGGCTTGAGATCCATGGCGCCGGGCAGCGGGGCAATCAGAATGCCCCCGGTCTCGGTCTGCCACCAGGTGTCGACGATCGGGCACTTCGAGTTGCCGATCACCCGATAGAACCACTCCCAGGCCTCGGGGTTGATGGGCTCGCCGACAGAGCCGAGCAGGCGCAGGCTGTCGCGCTTGCTGGAGTCCATGACATTGTCGCCATGGGCCATCAGGGCCCGGATCGCCGTGGGAGCCGTGTAAAGAATGGCGACTTTGTGCTTGTCGACGATCTCCCCCATGCGGCCGTGACTCGGGTAGCTGGGCACGCCCTCGAACATCAGCGTCGTGGCGCCGTTGGCCAGCGGTCCGTAGACGATGTAGCTGTGGCCGGTAACCCAGCCCACGTCGGCGGTGCACCAGTAGACCTCGCCGTCTTGGTAGTCGAAGACGTACTGGTGGGTCAGGCTAGCGTAGGTGAGATAGCCGCCGGTGGTGTGCTTGAGCCCCTTGGGCGCCCCGGTGGAGCCCGACGTGTAGAGGATGAACAGCGGGTCCTCGGCGTTCATGACCTCCGGCTCACACTCGGTGGACTGCTGGTCGACCAGCTCGTGGTACCAGACGTCACGCCCCTCCTTCCAGTCGATCTCGCCACCGGTGCGCTTGACCACCAGCACCTTCTCGCACACCTCGGTGCCCGGCCGGGTCAGGGCGGCGTCGACGTTGTCCTTGAGCGGCACCTGCTTGCCGCCGCGCACCGACTCGTCGGCGGTGATCACCAGCTTGGAGTCGGCGCCGATGACCCGCTGGGCCACGGCGTCCGGCGAGAAGCCACCGAACACCACCGAGTGCACGGCACCGATGCGGGCGCAGGCCAGCATCGCCACGGCAGCCTCGGGGATCATCGGCATATAGAGGGTCACCACGTCGCCCTTGCCGATGCCCAGCGCTTTCAGGGCGTTGGCCAGCCGGCAGGTCTGGGCGTGCAGTTCGCGGTAGCTGACGTGCTTGGCGTCATTGGGGTCGTCGCCCTCCCAGATGATCGCCGTCTGATCGCCCCGGGTGGCCAGATGACGGTCGAGGCAGTTGGCGCTAGCGTTGAGCTTGCCATCCTCGAACCAGCGGATATCCACGTTGTGGGAGTCGAAGGAAGTGTGCTTGATCTTCGTCGGTGCCTGAATCCAGTCGAGGCGCTTGGCCTGCTCGGCCCAGAAGCCTTCGGGATCGTCGACGGACTGCTGATAAAGCGCCTGATACTTTTCTCTATCGATCCACGCCTTGGCGGCAAAGTCGTCGCTTACCGGATGGACTTTTTGCTGTTCGGTCATTGAATAGCCTCTTCCAGGAGATGCACCCACTCTGTGTATGACACCGGCTCTGTTTATTATTGGCGAACCGGAACCTTGATGCCCACCCAGCATATACCCCCTGGGACAACCTTCCCCTTAGACATTGGTATCAAGAATTTCCTTTTTCATATCAATTAGTTGTATCGATTTTCAGCGATCTACCAACGGTTGATAGACCAAGGTCTGAGCGCAGTGGCGGCAGCGATAGCCGCGTCCTCGACGCACCAGCGCATGACGCTGCGGGCTAAAGGCGTGCTCACGACAGGCGCAGACATAGCGGTAAGGGGCCGGGCTCGCCCGGTGGGTATCGAAGCAATGGGTCACCCGCGGCGCGAGTCCGAAGAGCCCGCGCATCACTGTCTTCCACTCGCGCCCGTGAGGACGGGCCAAGTGTCCGTCCTCGAGATGGTGGACCAGCCAGTGGGCCATTTCGTGGGGCACCACCTCGACCAGGAAGTCGACGCGATTCTCTCCCAGCAGCACCGGGTTGAAGCGCAGACCTCCGCGGCCAAAGTGAGCCTGACCGGCACACTTGCCGCGCAAATCGCACCATACCGCCGGCCTGGGCAGGGCGGGATGCACCTCGCAGCAAAGCCGCCAGGCGAGCTCGACTCGATCTCGCAGCGCCCGCTCCAGCCCTGCGGCATTCAGGGCGGCGAGACCTTCGGAATCGGGAGGGGGGAGCGCGGGTCGGTTCATGGGGTGCTAGAATGGCGATCCTGTCCGGCGGCGTCCAGCCCGCTCGTCATACCGCTATTCCGACTGCGCAAGCGAGAAGCCCGATGTCCGATACGCCAATGCCCCAGCCCCTGCTCGAGGATGACGAATTCGAACGGCTCGAGGACTTTCTCGACTCCGATCGGGTCGACCCCGATGCCCTGGACCTGATCTCGGCCCACGGCTTTCTGGTGGCCCTGGCGGTGGCCCCGCGGGATATCGAGCCGGCGGTGTGGGTGGCCGAGCTGTTCCACGGCGAACCGGCCTTCGCCGATGACGACGAGCGCGGCGAGATCCTCGCCCTGCTGGAGCGGCTGCGTGATAACGCCATCACCACCCTGGAGCAGGGCGGGCTGCCGGAACTGCCCTGCGAGGCGACCCTCGACGGCCTGCCGGCGGAGGAGACCCCCATCGGCGACTGGTGTGCCGGCTTCATGGAGGGGGTATTTCTCGACGAGGCTGCCTGGTTCGAGCAGGACGAAGAGACCGTCGCCACCCTGCTGCTGCCCTTCATGGCGCTCTCGGGACTGTTCGATGACGAGCCGGACATGGCGGAGTTTCTCGCCGACGGCTCCCGCCTGGAGACACTGGCCACTCAGCTACCCGAGCTGGTGCTCGACCTCTACCTGCACTATCGGGTGCCGCCGGAAACCCCCAAACCCACCCCGCGCAAGAAAAAACCGGCAGGACGCGGTTCCGGCAAGGGCAAACGGTAAGCGGCATTGGGCGGCGGGCCGGACCGTCCCCCCGGCCTCCCGTCTCCCGAACCTCGCCCATCGCACCTCTTCCCTCGCCCCTCGCACCTCTTCCCTCGCCCCTCGCCCCTCGCACCTGGAACCCTATCGTAACCGCGTCAGCCAGGCGTCCAGGTTGCCGAACCACCACTCCTTGAGACGCTGCAGCCGCGGCCGCCTGGCCCACTCATGACGGTGGATCTCCTGGCTGGCGGCGAAATTGCGCTCGAACAGCGCGGCGACCTCACCGGCAAAGCGAGCGTCGTCCACTTCCTGGTTGGCTTCCAGGTTCCAGTGCAGGCTCCAGTGATCGAAGTTGCAGGAGCCGACGCTCGACCAGTGGTCCACCAGGGTGAACTTGGCGTGAATGAAACTCGGCGAAAACTCATAGATCCGCACCCCGGCCCTGAGCAGGCGTCGGTAGAAGCGCTGCCCGGCATAGCGCACTCCGGGATGATCATGATCCTTGCCCGGCAACAGCAGGCGCACATCGACGCCGCGCCGTGCCGCCCTGGCCAGGCGCAGACGCAGGCTGAAGGTGGGCACGAAATAGGGCGTGCACAGCCAGATCCGCCGCTGGGCCGAGGAGACCCGGCCGTAGAGCGAGTGGCGAATCGCCTGGTAGCGATAGCCCTGCCCCCAGACCACCCGGCCGCGCATGCCGCGATAGTCATCGCGATGGGCAAGCGAGGTGCCCAGCTCGCGCACCAGCCCTGCCGGCCCCTCGCCGCGGGTCATCGGTGAATCCCACAGGCGCGAGTAGAGGCGCACCCAGTCGGCCACCACCGGCCCTTCGATGCGCACCGCCACCTCGTACCAGGCATCGAGGAACTCGTCGACGGCACCAAAGCCACCGGTGAAGGCGACCCGACCATCCACCACCACCAGCTTGCGGTGGTCACGGGTCAGGTTGCGGGCCAGGGAGTGAAAGCCCAAGGGATTGAACAGGCGCAGCGCCACACCGCCGGCCTCCAGGCGCCGCCGATCCTCGCCGGAAAGCCCCATGGCGCCGTAGCCGTCCAGCATCAGCGCCACCTTGACGCCGCGCGACACGGCCCGGGTCAGCGCTTCGATCAGCGCCGTGGCCAGCCGCCCCGACTCCATCAGGTAGAGCTCCACCAGCACCGAGTGGCGCGCGCCCTCGATGGCCTCGAACATCGCCGGCAGAAACCGCGATGATTCCGCCAGTAGCTGGAAGCGGTTGCCATCCCGCCACACCCCATGCATGGCATGCCTCCCCGTATCCCTGTTGCATCGCTGAATTGACGCATGTTTGCGTGTCGAGGAAAAGCGCTTACGCCAACCCGCCCGCCGCGGAGCCCGGCATAGCCAGCCCTGTCCCGCTGACCCGTGACCTGGCCGGATAAGGGTCAGCGGGTCAGCGCCCGATGGACATAGAGGTCATAGCGGCTGGTCTTGCCCTCGAGGACATGGCGCGGGGCGGGGCCGGCGATGGGCGGCGCCTTGCGCGGCCGCTTGACCACCACCCGATGGCTGGCCACGTCCAGGGCCGCTTCCAGCAGACGCGGTGCGTCCTCATCGTCGCCGGCCAGGGTGCGGAACAGGCGCATCTCCTTCTTGACCAGCGCCGACTTGTCGCGGTGGGGAAACATCGGGTCCAGATGAATCACCTGGGGCGGAACATCCGCTTGGGCCACCAGGCCCTCGAGGTCGCGGGCCGCGTCGCCATGCACCAGGCGCATGCGAGCGGCGATCTCGGCGGTCTCGGCGTCCGCCCGAGCGCGGGCCAGGCCATCCTCGAGCAGCGCGACGATCGCCGCCACCCGCTCGACCAGCAGCACCCGCGCGCCGAGACTGGCCAACACGAAGGCATCGCGCCCCAGGCCAGCGGTGGCGTCCACCACCGCCGGCGTTACCCCCTGGCCGAATCCGCAGGCGCGGGCGATCAGCTGCCCGCGCCCCCGCCGAAGCGGCGCCGATGGGCGGCGCGGCCGGTCACGAAATCCACGCTCAGCGGTTTACCGTAGCGCCGGGGATCCCCGGCCAGCGCCAGGCCGTTCGGGGTAGGCGTCAGGATCAACTCGGCATCGGCGGCGTCGCACCACGGCAGCCCCAGGCGCGAGGCGAGCTCGACCAGGGCCGGATCGATCGCCGCCACCGAAAGACGTTCGTTCACTGGGACTTTTTCCACGCCACCTCGTCGCGCAGGTAGACCGGCTGCACCAGGTGGGCCGGCTGCCCCTTCCCGGCCTGCAGGTCGTGCATCGCCAGCAGCGCCATGTCGGCGGCATCGACCTCCTGGTCGGCCAGCCGCTGACCGAGCCCCGCCTGCACCTCGGCGGGCATCTGCTCCCACAGGCCCCAGCCGGAGCCGACTCCGACCCAGTCATGGTCATCGTGACTCGGGGGCAGACGCAAGCGCTCGGGCGGCATCACTGCCTCCTCGAGAAGCGGCTCGGGCAGGCCATCCCGGCACTGCCAGGCGGCCACGTAGATCTCGCCCATGCGCGCGTCCAGGGCGGTGATCAGCCAGCGGAAATGGTGGCGGCGATGGGCCCCCAGCGCCAGGGCGGCCAGGGTAGAGACGCCCAGCAGCGGACGGTCCAGGCCATAGGCCAGGCCCTGGGCGGTTCCTGCGGCGATGCGCAGCCCGGTAAAGGAGCCTGGGCCGCGGCCATAGGCCACGGCGTCGAGTTCGGCGGGACTCACGCCGGCTTCGGCCAGCACCTCATCGATCATCGGCAGCAGGCGGCGAGTATGCTCGCGCGGCGTCAGCGCGAAGCGGGAGATCAGTTCGTCACTGGCCCCCTCGCGGCGGCGCAGCAGGGCAGCGGAGCAGGCTTGGGAGGAGGCATCCAGGGCCAGCAGGATCGGCATGGGCGAGCAGCCTCATCAGGATCGATTAGGGACGGGGCATTATACAGTCCCCAAACGACGATGGCCCGCTTGAGCGGGCCAGGGAAACCACGTCGTGGAGAGGCAGGGGCGCCGGGGACAGGCCTGGAGGGGGTCCTATGCCAGGGATGGCATCGGTAGCGCCCAGGGAGGGGTTCACAGCGCCCCCGAACAGGCCTGTCGCCGGATCAGCCCCCTGCTCCGGCATATGCTACTGAGGAAATCAGCCCTCCAGGGCCTTGATCACCTGGGCGGTGATATCGTCGACGCTGCCCACGCCCTCGACCCGGTGGTAGGCCGGCGCCGCCTGCGGGTCCTGCTTGGCCCACTGCTGGTAGTAGTCCACCAGCGGTGCGGTCTGCTCATGGTAGACGGCCAGGCGGTTACGCACCGTGGACTCGCGGTCGTCGTCGCGCTGGATCAACGCCTCCCCGGTGACGTCGTCCTTGCCGGTCTCCTTGGGAGGATTGTACTCCACATGGTAGACCCGGCCGGAGCCCGGATGCACGCGGCGGCCCGCCAGGCGCTTGACGATCTCCTCGTCCTCGACGGCGATCTCCAGGACATGATCGATCTTCACACCGGCATCCTTCATGGCATCGGCCTGGGGGATGGTGCGGGGGAAACCGTCGAACAGGAAGCCATTCTCGCAGTCAGGCTGGCCGATGCGCTCCTTGACCAGCGCAATGATCAGGTCGTCGGAGACCAGGCCGCCGCTGCTCATGATCTCCTTGACCTTGAGACCCAGCTCACTGCCTTCCTTGACCGCCGCGCGCAGCATGTCGCCGGTGGAGATCTGCGGGATATTGAACCGCTCGCAGATGAACTGGGCCTGGGTCCCCTTGCCGGCACCCGGGGCGCCCAACAGGATCAAACGCATCTGGTTGCTCCTTGAAAGCGTGGTAAATCTTGTGGTGATAAAAAGTTGGAAAAGAACGATAACCGTGGCGCCGCGGCCAGACAACCACACCAAGGTCAATGAGGCTCCCGATACTAGCCAAAGCGCCTGATTTTTCAATCCATTAACGAGCAACTAGCACTTTGGTCTTCCTCGTTGACCCAGCGTGCCACCCAACCGCAAACAGCGGCGGCGCCCGCCAGGGCGCCGCCGCTGATGACCCACGAGACGCCTGCGATTACAGCAGCAGGCGACGGATATCGGTCAGCACATCGGCCAGGAAGGCCGTGAAGCGCGCCGCATCGGCACCGTTGATCGCCCGGTGATCGTAGGAGAGCGACAGCGGCATCATCAGCCGCGGCTCGAAGTCGGCGCCGTTCCATACCGGCTTCATCTGCGCCTTGGAGACGCCGAGAATGGCCACCTCGGGCGCATTGACGATGGGCGTGAAGGCAGTACCGCCAATGGAGCCAAGGCTCGAGATGGTGAAGCAGCCGCCGGTCATCTCCTCGCGCTTGAGCTTCTTGGTCTGCGCCTTCTTGCCGAGCTCGGCCATGTTGGCGGCAATCTCGATCAGCGACTTCTTGTCGGCGTCGCGCACCACCGGCACCATCAGCCCGTCCGGGGTATCCACGGCGACCCCAATGTGGACGTACTTCTTCCATACCAGGGTCTCGCCGTCGCCCTTGAGGCTGACGTTGAACTGCGGGAACTTCTTCAGCGCAAAGGCGCACGCCTTGACCAGGAAGGGCAGCGGCGTGAGCTTGGCGCCCTGGGCCTCGGCCTCCGCCTTCATCGCCTTGCGGAAGGCCTCCAGCTCGGTGATGTCCGCCTCGTCGAACTGGGTCACGTGGGGCACGTTGAGCCAGCTGCGATGCAGGTTGGTGGCGCCCATCTTGAGCAGGCGACCCATGGGTTTCTCTTCCACCTCGCCGAACTGGCTGAAGTCCACCTCGGGAATCGGCGGAATCCCAGCGCCGCCGGCCGCCGGCGCCGCGGCCTGTGCCGGCGCCTTGGCCTGGCCGGCCATTACCTGCTTGACGTAGGCGTGGACATCCTCCTTGAGGACCCGCTCTTTGGGACCGGACGGCTTGACCAGCCCCAGGTCGACGCCGAGCTCACGGGCCAGCATGCGCACCGCCGGACCGGCGTGGACCAGCTTGCCATCGCGCGGTCGGTGGGCGGCCATCTGGGCTTCGGGGCTCGGTGAGCCGGCCGGCGTTGCCGCCGGCTTGTCAGCCTTGGGCGCCTCGGCCTTGGGCGCCTCAGCCTTCGCCGCGGGCTGCGGCTTGGCCGCAGCGCCGGCCACCTCGATATAGCCGATCAGATCGCCCTCGGAGACGCTGTCGCCCTCCTTGACGGTGAGCTCGAGCAGCTTGCCCTTGAAGGGACTCGGCACGTCCATGGAGGCCTTGTCGGACTCCAGGGTGATCAGCGGGTCCTCCTCATCGACTTCATCGCCGACGGCCACGCCGATCTCGATGATCGGCACGTCACTGGAGCCGGAGAGGTCCGGCACGCGAATCTCCCGGCGCTCGGGCTCGCCGGAGGCCTCAGCGCTCGGCGCCTGCTGGGGCGCGGGCTCGGGGGCTTCGGCGGCTGGGGCCGATGGTTCGGCCGCGGCCGCCTCCCCACCCCCTGCCCCTTCGACTTCCATGGTGCCGATGACGTCACCCTCGGAGACGCTGTCGCCCTCCTTGACCGTCAGGCTGAGGAGTTTGCCGGCATGCGGGCTTGGCACGTCCATGGAGGCCTTGTCGGACTCCAGCGTGATCAGAGTGTCCTCTTCGGCCACCGAGTCGCCCTCGGCCACCGCCACCTCGATGATCTCCACGTCCTCGGCGCCGCCCAGGTCGGGCACCCTGATCTCGACGCTGCGCTTGCCGCCGTCACCGGCCTTGGCCGCCGGCTTGTCCGCGGCGGGCTCGGGGGACTTTTCGGGCGCCGGCTCTGACGCGGACGGTGCCTCGCTTTCGCCGCCGCCGGCACCCTCGGTCTCCAGCTCGACGATATCGTCGCCCTCGGAGACGGTATCGCCCTCCTTGACCAGCACCTTCACGACTTTGCCGCCCTTGGGGGCAGGCACGTCCATGCTGGCCTTGTCGGACTCCAGGGTGATCAGGGTGTCCTCGGCGTCGATCACGTCGCCTGCGGCGACCGCGATCTCGATGATTTCGACATCCTCACTGCCGCCGATGTCGGGAACTTTGATGATTTCGCTACTCAAGGTCGCGCTCCTTCCAAATCGTGCCTGGAACAGGCGGGCCCGGGGCCCGCCCTGCCACCGGAATCAGCTGGTCAGCGGATTGGGCTTGTTGGGGTCGATGCCGTACTTCTTGATCGCCTCGCCGACGACCTTGCGATCCAGCTCGCCGCGATCGGCCAGCGCCTTGAGCGCCGCCACGGTAACGAAGTAGCGATCCACCTCGAAGAAGTGGCGCAGCTTTTCGCGCGTGTCGGAGCGCCCATAGCCGTCGGTCCCCAATACATGGTAGTCCCCCGGCACCCAGGCGCGGACCTGATCGGCGAACAGCCGCATGTAGTCGGTGGAAGCGATGACCGGGCCCTCGCGTCCCTCCAGGCAGCGGGTGACGTGGGGCTTGACCGGCTCGGCCTCCGGATTGAGGAAGGCCTCGCGCTCGAGCAGCAGGGCCTCGCGACGCAGCTCGTTGAAGCTGGTGACGCTCCAGATCTCGGCGCCCACGCCCCAGTCGTCGCGCAGCAGCTCGGCGGCCGCCTCGACCTCGCGCAGGATGGTGCCGGAGCCCAGCAGCTGCACGCGGCCCTTGTTGCCCTGGGTCTCGCTCAGCCGGTACATGCCCTTGATGATGTCCTCGGCGGGCACTTCCTCGAGCGCCGGGTGCTCGTAGTTCTCGTTCATCACCGTGAGGTAGTAGAAGCAGTTCTCCTTGTCGGCGAACATCCGCTTCAGACCGTCCTGGACGATCACCGCCACCTCGTGGGCATAGGTGGGGTCGTAGCTGCGACAGTTGGGAATGGTCGAGGCCTGCAAGTGGCTATGACCGTCCTGGTGCTGCAGCCCCTCACCGTTGAGCGTGGTGCGACCGGCAGTGCCGCCCACCAGGAAGCCGCGCGCCTGCAGGTCACCGGCCGCCCAGGCCAGGTCGCCGATACGCTGGAAGCCGAACATCGAGTAGTAGACGTAGAACGGCAGCAGCGGCAGGTTGTGGTTGCTGTAGGAGGTGGCCGCGGCGATCCACGCCGACATGGCGCCCGCCTCCGAGATGCCCTCCTCGAGGATCTGGCCCTGCTTGTCCTCGCGGTAGAACATGATCTGGCCCTTGTCGACGGGCTCGTACTTCTGGCCTTCGGAGGTGTAGATACCCAGCTGGCGGAACATCCCCTCCATGCCGAAGGTGCGCGCCTCGTCGGGCACGATGGGCACCACCTGCTTGCCGATCTGCTTGTCCTTGACCAGGCCGTTGAGAATCCGCACGAAGGCCATGGTGCTGGAGACCTCGCGCCCCTTGGAGCCGCCCATCTGCGACGCGAAAGTCTTGTCGTCGAGGTCGGGAATCGGCAGCGCCTCGAAGTCGCTGCGCCGGCTCGGCAGATAGCCGCCCAGGCGCTCGCGCTGCAGGTGCATGTACTTGAGCTCGGGGGAGTCGTCGGCCGGCTTGTAGTAGGGGACGTCCTTGAGCTGTTCGTCGGAAAGCGGAATGCCGAAGCGGTCGCGGAATTTCTTCAGCGCCTCGTATTCCATGGTCTTGACCTGGTGAGCCTCGTTGGCCGCCTCACCGTCGCCGCTGCCCATGCCGTAGCCCTTGACGGTGTGCGCCAGGATCACGGTGGGACGGCCGTTGGGATTGTTGACCGCCTCATGGTAGGCCGCATAGACCTTGAAGGGGTCGTGGCCGCCGCGGTTGAGCCGCCAGATGTCCTCGTCGGACATGTCCTTGACCATCTCGGCGGTCTCGGGGTACTTGCCGAAGAAGTGCTCCCGGGTATAGGCACCGCCGTTGGCCTTGTAATTCTGGTACTCGCCGTCGACCGCCTCGTCCATGCGCTTTTGCAGGATGCCCTTCTTGTCCTTCTCGAACAGCGGGTCCCATAGCCGCCCCCAGACCACCTTCTGAACGTTCCAGCCGGCGCCGCGAAACACGCCCTCGAGCTCGTCCATGATCCGCGAGTTGCCGCGTACCGGACCGTCGAGGCGCTGCAGGTTGCAGTTGATGACGAAGATCAGGTTGTCGAGCTTCTCGCGGCTGGCCAGATGAATGGCGCCCAGGGATTCCGGTTCGTCACACTCGCCGTCGCCCATGAAGCACCAGATCTTGCGATCGTGCATGTCCCTGAGCTCGCGGGAGTCCAGGTACTTCATCACGTGGGCCTGGTAGATGGCCTGGATCGGCCCCAGGCCCATGGACACCGTAGGAAACTGCCAAAAGTCCGGCATCAGCCAGGGGTGCGGATAGGACGACAGGCCATCGCCGTCCACCTCCTGGCGGTACTTGTCCATCTGCTCCTCGGTGAGGCGACCCTCCAGGTAGGCGCGGGCATAGACGCCCGGCGCCACGTGTCCCTGGATATAGACAAGGTCGCCCTCGAAGTCCCCGTTGGGGGCGCGGAAGAAGTGGTTGAAGCCGACGTCATAGAGGGTCGCGGCCGACATGAAGCTGGCGATATGGCCGCCGAGGCCGGGGTTCGCCCGGTTGTTGCGGATTACCTGAGCGATGGCGTTGTAGCGAATCAGGGAGCGGATGCGGCGCTCCATGAACAGGTCACCCGGCATGGGCGCTTCGCGATGCACCGGAATGGTATTGCGATGCGGCGTTGTCACCGAGAAGGGCGCCTGGACTCCGTCACGGCGCAGCCGATCGGCCAGGCGGGTCAGCAGGTACCGGGCGCGCTCTTCGCCCTCACGATCCACGACCGATTCCAGGGAATCCAACCATTCCGTGGTCTCGACCGGATCGAAATCTTCTCTTGCCTCAAGACTCATAGACGTCTCTCCGAGTGACAATGTGATGTCAGAATGCCCGAGCGGGTAGCCGGGACGTTGCGCGTGACCGACGATCAGGGGTAATCCGTGCCGTCTCGCGGCGACTTGTAGTCATTTTACAAAACAATGGAGCGGCGAATGCCACCAATGTCGTAGAACATACCGTAAACTGCCCGTGCTGCCAATTCAAATGCAATGGAAATTTTTTCCACAGACGCCATATTGCATTGCAACACAAGCCGTTACGCCAATGACGGCAGCCGAATCGGCACAGTAATGCGCCATGTAATAAAACTACCGTATGATCTAGCCATGGCGTCGCTGACACTGCCGGAAATAGGCCCAGTCGAAGGCGGGTCCCGGGTCGGACTTGCGCAGCGGCGCGATGTGGGCATGGCCAGTGATACGCGCCGGGGTAAGCGCCGGATAGGCCGCCATCAGCGCCCGCAGGGTCGCCGTCAGGGCACGATACTGGGCCTCGCGATAGGGGCGGATCTCGTCGCCTTCCAGCTCGATGCCCACCGAAAAATCGTTGAGCTCCCCCCGCCAGCGCCGTCCATCGAACCAGCGCGAGCGCCCCGCGTGCCAGGCCCGGTCGTGGAAGGGAACGAACTGCACGCACTCGCCGTCGCGGCGAATCAGCAGATGGGCCGAGACCCTGAGCCCGGCGATCTGGGCGAAGAAGGGGTGGGCCGCAGGGTCCAGGCGGTTGGTGAAGAGGCGCTCAATATGCTCGCCGCCAAACTCCCCCGGCGGCAGGCTGATGGCGTGCAGCACCAGTGCCGAGACTTCGCCGGCGGGTCGGGCATTGTGGTTCGGCGACGGCACGCGCCTGGCGCCCTCGAGCCAGCCCTTGTCGATTCGCATAGACTCCCCTGACGTCCTCATCGATGTTTCCCTATAATGGCGGTCTCCCTGCTTCATGACCATGAGAAGGCCCGCCATGCACTATCAGGATGCCCTTGCCGAAGCGATCCGCGAAGCCGCCGCCCACCTGCTGGCGGAGGACGTCGGCGGTGGCGATATCACCGCCCAGCTGATCCCGGAGTCCCGCTGGGCCAGCGCCCGGGTGATCACCCGGGAGCCAGCGGTGCTGTGCGGCGTGGCCTGGGTAGACGAGATATTCCGCCGCCTCGACGCCACCGTCACCCTGCGCTGGCACGCGGCGGACGGCGACCGACTGGAGGCCGGGCAGTGCTTCCTGGAACTGGAGGGCCCGGCACGCTGCCTGCTCACCGGCGAACGGGCGGCGCTGAACCTGCTGCAGACGCTGTCGGCCACGGCCACCCACACCCGCCGCTGCGTCGACCTGCTGGAAGGCACCGGGGCGCGCCTGCTCGACACCCGCAAGACGCTGCCCGGACTGCGTCTGGCCCAGAAGTATGCGGTTACCTGCGGCGGGGGTCACAACCATCGCCTTGGGCTTTGGGACGCCTTCCTGATCAAGGAAAACCATATCGCGGCCTGCGGCGGGATCGCCGCAGCGGTCAAGGAGGCGCGCAACATCGCCAGCGACCTGCCCGTGGAAGTGGAAGTGGAATCCTTCGACGAGCTGGACCAGGCGCTGGCCGCCGGCGCCGATATCATCATGCTCGACAACTTCAGCCTCGACGACATGCGCGAGGCGGTGCGTCGCACCGCCGGGCGGGCGACGCTGGAGGCCTCGGGCAACGTCGATGAGACCACCCTGCGCGCCATCGCCGAGACCGGGGTAGACTGCATCTCCAGCGGCGCCCTGACCAAGGACGTCCAGGCGATCGACCTGTCGATGCGCATCGTCGAGCAGTAGCGTCACAGGGCGTCAGGTTTCCAGAGCCGCCAGGCGCTTCTCCATGCGATGACGGCAGAGCGACTCACCGCCGCGCTCGACCCACTCTTCGCCCAGGTCGCACCAGCCCCGCTTCAGCAGGCTGTCGACCAGCACCAGGCTGGCCTCTATGCGTATCCGCCCTTGACCCTGTTCGAGGAAGAGCCGTTCGGCATGGGCCAGCAGAGTGGTGCCGATGCCGCGTCGCCCCAGCGAGGGCCAGACATAGAGGGTCACGATGCGCCCAGCGGGAATATCGAGCTCGGCGAATCCCACGCAGCGCCCGTCGCAGGCTGCCACCAGGGTAGTGTAGAGCGCCTGGCGCGCCGCCCAGGCGCTGGCCTCACGGGGCAGCACCGCGGCCCAGGCATCGCGTTCGACCCGACTATAGTGGGCAGCGGCCCCCTGCAGCACGGCGTGATGGAAGACCTCGGCCTGGTCGGCGGCGTCCCGGGCCTTGGCCAAGCGATAGAGGATGCGCGGCCCATGGTCGGAAGGCGGCACGCTGTCCCGGTCGGTATCGGACGGAATCATGACGGGGCGTCTCTCAAGCGGTGTCGCCAGCAGACTACACAAGCGGGCGCCGGCGGCCAATCCCCCTCGCGAGACACCGCCCCCCCAGGCATAATGCCGCCATGAATCCGACGCCTCCCCCGCCCGACGCCCAGGGCCTGGCGATGACGCCGATCGGCGTCATCGAGAGCGACTATCCCGACAAGTTTGGCATCCCCCGCCAGCCCGGCCTGGCGACGGCCGCCCGCGCCTGCCTGGTGCTAACGCCCCCCTTCGACGACCCGCTGGCGGTGCGCGGCCTGGACGCCTTCAGCCACCTTTGGCTGACCTTCGTGTTTCATCAGAGCCCGCCGCGCTGGACGCCGCTGGTGCGCCCCCCGCGGCTGGGCGGCAACGCCAAGGTGGGGGTCTTCGCCAGCCGCAGCACCCACCGCCCCAACCGCCTGGGGCTGTCGCTGGTGGAGCTGCTCGAGATCGACACCCGGCGCGGCGTGCGCCTGGTGCTCGCCGGTGCCGACCTGGTCGACGGCACCCCGGTGCTCGACATCAAGCCCTACCTGCCCTGGGCCGAGGCCAGGCCCGAGGCCCGCGCCGGCTTCGCCCCGGAGACCCCACCCCGGCTGCCGGTGGACTTCTCCACGGTCAGCGAGACCACCCTGGCCGGTCGCGCCGACGGCGACTCGCTGCGCGCACTGATCATCCAGATATTGGCCCAGGACCCGCGTCCCGCCTATCACCGGCGCACCCTGGGCGGCGATCATGACCGGATCTATGGCGTAAGGCTGCGCGACGTGGACGTGCGCTTTCGCGCCGTCTCATGCAGCCATGGCACGCAAATGGAGGTGGTCGAGATCGTGGCGACCTGAGCGGCTCCCGGCCCCACCACGACGAAGGGCCCCGAGGGGCCCTTCGCGGTCTTGCCTTAGGCGCGACGCGCCGGCCTCAGGTGAAGTCGACACCGATGCGGCGCCCCACCTCCTCGTAGGCCTCGATGACACCGCCCAGCCCCTGGCGGAAGCGATCCTTGTCGAGTTTCTCGCGGGTCTTGGCATCCCACAGCCGACAGCCGTCGGGAGAGAACTCGTCGCCGAGCACGATCTGCCCCTTGAACAGGCCGAACTCCAGCTTGTAATCCACCAGCAGCAGGCCACCCTCGGCGAACAGCGCCTGGAGCACGGCGTTGACCTTGAAGGTCAGCGCCTTCATCTCGGCCAGCTGCTCGGGCGTAGCCCAGCCGAAAGTCTCGGCCAGCGACTCGTTGATCATGGGGTCGTGCAGGGCGTCGTTCTTGAGGAACAGCTCGAAGGTGGGCGGCGTAAGTTCCTGGCCCTCGGTGACGCCGAGACGCTTGACCAGACCGCCGGCGGCGATGTTGCGCACCACGCACTCCACCGGGATCATCTCGAGGGTCTTCACCAGGCTCTCGGTGTCGGAGAGACAGCGCTCGAAGTGGGTGGGGATCCCCGCCGCTTCGAGCTTGCCCATGATGAAGGCATTGAAGCGGTTGTTGACCATACCCTTGCGCGCCAGCGACTCCATGCGTTCGCCGTCGAAGGCGCTGGTGTCATCGCGAAACTGCAGGACCACGAAGTCCGGGTCATCGGTGGCGTAGACCGACTTGGCCTTGCCGGCATAGAGTTCTTGGCGCTTTTCCATGGGTGTCTCCAGGCATGATGGCGCTTGAGGAAATAAGGTTGGGCGGCTCAGATGATCGCCTGCCAGTGTAGCCCCTGATCCTGGGCGGCGACCGTCAGCCGCGAGGCGTCGCCGTCGAGCAGCGGGGTCAGCGCCTCCAGCGCTAGCTCGGGGCGGTTGTTGTGTTCGGAGAGGTGCGAGCAGACGATGCGCTGCAGGCGATCCAGCCCCAGGCGCTGAAGCAGCGCCGCCGCCTGGCCGTTGGCCAGGTGGCCCCAGTGGCCGCCGACGCGGCGCTTGAGCCGCGGCGGATAGGGGCCCTCGGCGAGCATCTGCACGTCATGGTTGCACTCCAGGACCAACGCATCGCAGCCGGCGAAGGCGCTGGCGACGTGCTCGGTGGGATGCCCCAGGTCGGTGAGCACGCCGAGGCGACGACCGCCGGATTCGAAGCGAAACTGCACCGGCTCGCGCGCGTCGTGAGGCACAGTCACCGGGTCGATGGTCAACCCCTTGATGGCGAAGCGCACCTGGGGGGTCACCCAGTGGCGCTGCGGGACCTCGCCCAGGCGGCCCGCCAGCCAGGTACCCGGCGTCAGATAGACCGGCACCGCATGACGGCGAGCCAGCGGCCCGACGCCGCGCAGGTGGTCGCCGTGCTCGTGGGTGACCAGCACGGCATCCAGCTGACGCGGGTGAACCCCCAGCCGGGCCAGGCGCCGCTCGGTCTCGCGCAGGCCAAAGCCGCAGTCGACCAGCAGGCAGGTCTCCCCGTCGCTGACCAGGGTGGCGTTACCCTTGCTGCCGCTGCCCAGGGAAGCGAAGCGTAGCCGTCCGGGGGCGGACAGGCTCGCCGGGACGGTGGCGCCTTCTCCGGCCATCAGCGCAGCAGGCCCGCCACCCGCTCCAGCAGTTCGCGGGCATCCCCCTCCGTGAAGCGGCGATCGCTCTCGTTGACGGCGCGCAGTTGGGTCTGCTGCGGCCCCGTCTCTTCCAGCACCAGGCGAATCTGCTGTGACATCTGCCGCACGTCGGGGCTCAGCACGATCTGCACGAAGCCGCGCTCGCGCTCGCTGGCGGTCATGTAGTCGATCACGAAATCGCGAGCCTGGGGGTTCTGCTCCAGCAGGTTGCGACGCTCCTCGACAGTGAAATCGGCCTCCAGCTGATGGCTCAGCTCGGCCCACACCCGATCGATCTCCAGCGGGATCTGAACGACCCACTCGCCGCTGTCGAGCTGGTCGAGGCGCAGGCGCGCTTCGCCGGCGAGCCGCTGGCCGGCCAGGGAGGCGGCGCTGGCGGTGGCGGTGCGAGCGCTGAAGTGCGACTCGAGCGCCTCCAGGCAGGCCGCCACCGGCCGCCCCTGACGGTCACAGCGCACCTCGCTGTCCCCGGCACGCAGCCCCTGGCGGACGCTCAGCCGACCTTCGGTGGTCTCCAGCACGCCGCGATCCGCATCGCTGGCCTCGACGCTCAGGCCCCGGGTACGGGCGAAATCCTGCAGCTGCGGCCAGACCATGCCGGGGTCGGCCCCAACCACCAGCCAGCGGTCATCGCCCACCTCGCGGCGCTCGACGAAGTCGCGTTCCACGGCCCGTCCGGTGGCCAGGCGCTCGGGGCTGGGTGCGCGGAAGCGCTCGCCGTCGCGGCGCAGGGTGCCGGTCGCCTGGGGCACCGGCATGGCATCCCGATAGCGCTGCTCGTCACGGCTTGCCGGGAGCGACAGGGGCGCGCTGCGCTGGGCCTCCACGTAGTCGATGTTGCGGTCGTCGTAGAAGCCGTCTCGGGCGCAGCCGGCCGTGGCCAGGGCGATAACGGCCGCCAGCGGCATCCATTTCAGCGCAGAATTCATGCGTCCACCTTGCATTGTGTTGTCGGGCCGAGGAGCCTGTCGGGCTTAACGCTGATCTGCTGCGAAACCCGGGCTTTCGGCCAATTCCATTCGATCTGATTCGTTAAATAGCGCGCTATTCGCCTCATCAGATCGATAAACTTGTCTCGAAATCCGTGTTCCTCGCGACGATCGGTCAAACCCGACAGGCTCCTAGTGACTCGTCGAGCGTTGTAACGTTCAGTCGTCGATCACGCCGGCCAGCTGCAGGGCCTCGTCCACGGTTGCATGGTACTTCTCGGAGAGCCAGGTCAGCGGCAGCCGGATGCCGGGCTCGACCAGTCCCATGCGGTGCAGGGCCCACTTGACGGGAATCGGATTGGATTCGATGCCCAGATTGGTGTGCAGGGGCATCAGCCGGGTGTTGAGCTGGTGGGCGCGGTCGGCATCGCCGGCCACCGCGGCGGTACACAGCTCGTGCATCGCCCTGGGGGCCACGTTGGCGGTCACCGAGATGTCGCCATGGCCGCCCATCAGCATGAACTCGCAGGCGGTGCCGTCGTCGCCGGAGTAGAGCATGAAGCCGCTGCCCGCGAGGCGTGCGATGAGGTCCTCGGCGCGCTCGAGGTTACCGGTAGCATCCTTGAGGCCGATAATATTGTCCACCTCGACCAGGCGCAGCACCGTCTCGTTGTAGAGATCGGAAGCGGTGCGGCCCGGCACGTTGTAGAGGATCACCGGCAGGCGGCTGCCGTCGGCCACCGCCTTGAAGTGCTGGAACAGGCCTTCCTGGGTCGGCTTGTTGTAGTAGGGGCAGACCGACAGGCAGTAGTCGGCCCCCACCTCGCTGGCGTAGCGCGCCAGCTCCACCGCCTCGGAGGTGGCGTTGGCCCCGGTGCCGGCGATCACCGGGATGCGGCCGTCGACTTCCTCCACCACCGTGCGAATCACGTCGAAGTGCTCGGCGAACGACATGGTGGTGGGCTCACCGGTGGTCCCCGCGGCCACGATGCCGTCGGTGCCGTTTTCCAGGTGGAAGTTCACCAGGCGGCGCAGCGCCTCCCAGTCGATATCGCCATTGACCTTCATCGGCGTCGCCAGGGCGACGATACTGCCAGTGATCATCCTGTCATTCCTCTCGCTCATGCCCCGCCCGCGAGTGTCGAATCGGCCCGCGCCAACGGCGACACCCCGTAGCCAAAGGGTAAATGGTACTCAGGCGGTGGAAGGCTGTACAGCGGCGCGCGGCCTGTCTTTGACAGCGTCGCCCCGGTTGCGTGTAATCAGCAGCGGGCTGCACGCAGGTTTCGCTGCGGCCACCCCTTCCCCGACCCACCAAGGAGCGCCCCATGACGCTTGCCATCGGCCAGCCCGTCCCCGACTTCACCGCCGACGCCACCGGCGACACCCGCGTGACCCTTTCCGAGCTGCGCGGCCAGCAGGTGGTGGTCTACTTCTACCCCAAGGCCAGCACCCCCGGCTGCACCACCGAGGGCGGCGACTTTCGCGACCACAAGGACGCCTTCGATGCCGCCAATACGGTGATCCTCGGCGTATCCCGCGACGGCCTTCGCGCCCAGGAGAACTTCAAGGCCAAGCAGGGCTTCAACTTCGCACTGATCTCCGACAAGGACGAGACCCTCTGTCGGCTGTTCGATGTCATCAAGCTCAAGAAGCTCTACGGCAAGGAACACTTAGGAATAGAGCGCAGCACCTTCCTGATCGACGCCGAGGGCCGGCTGGCCCGGGAGTGGCGCGGCGTGAAGGTGAAGGGCCATGTCGAGGAAGTGCTGGCCGCCGCCCAGGCGCTGCACGCCGAGGGCTGATCGTCGGCGGCGCCCGCCATCGGCGGGCGCCGCCGCCGCTCACTTCTCGACGCTCTCCTCGACGGCCTCCTGGGCCTGGACCTGCTTGATGCCCCGCGGCCAGGCGTAGACCAGGGCCTTGAGCAGGGTGGCCAGCGGAATCGCGAAGAAGATCCCCCAGAAGCCCCAGACGCCGCCGAAGAACAGCACCGCCACGATGATCGAGACCGGATGCAGGTTGACGGCCTCGGAGAACAGGATCGGCACCAGCACGTTGCCGTCCAGCGCCTGAATGATGCCGTAGGCGATCAGCACGTAGATGAACTGGTCGCTCATGCCGAAATGAAACCCCGCCACCGCCGCCACCGGCAGGGTGGCCACCGCGGCGCCGATATAGGGCACCAGCACCGAGAGCCCGACCAGCACCGCCAGCAGCGCCGAATAGGGCAGTCCGAAGAAAGCGAAGGTAAAGAAGGTCACGGTGCCGACGATGATGATCTCGACGAACTTGCCGCGCACGTAGTTGGCGATCTGGTCGTCCATCTCGTACCAGATGCGGGTCATCAGGGTGCGCTGCTGGGGCAGCAGCGAGAGGGTGAAGGCCACCAGCTGCTCGCGATCCTTGAGCAGGAAGAACACCAGAATCGGCACCAGCACCAGGTAGATGATCAGCGACAGGACATTGCCCAGCGACGCCAGCGACAGGGTCAGGGCACGCTGACCGAACTGGGTCATCTCGCGACCGGCCACCCCGATCCACTCCTGCACCTGGTCCGGCGTCACCAGGTTGGGGTAGCGCTCCTGGACGTCGTCCAGCCAGCGCTGGCCGCTGGCCACGATGCGCGGGGTTTCCTGTACCAGCCCCACGAGCTGGTTCCATATCAAGGGCATCAGGATGAAGGCCATCGCCATCAGGATCCCGATGAACCCCAGGAACACCAGGGTTACGGCCAGCAGGTGGGGCACCCCGCGCCGCGTCAGGGCGTTGACGCCACCCTGCAGCAGAAAGGCGATCACCAGGGCGGTGAGAAAGGGCGCCAGCATGCGCCCGAACAGGATCAGGGCGCTGAAGCCGAGCACCAGCACCACCAGCAGGATCACTGCTTCCTCGTCGGAGAAATAGCGCTCGACCCAGCTCTTGAAAACGGCGCGCAGGGTCATGGCGCCACGTCCCCACCCTTGCGGATCCAGTAGTGAAAGACCTCGCCGCGCTCCTCGCGGGCGACCAGCTCGTGGACGCTCTGCTCGGCAAAGGTCTCGAAATCGCGCCACGAGCCGGCATCGGTGGCCACGACTTCGAGCAGCTGTCCCGGCGCCAGCCGAGCCAGCGCCTGCTTGGCCTTGAGCAGCGGCAGCGGACAGGGCAGCCCGCAGGCATCGAGCACGTCGTCTGGTTGCACAGCCATGATGTCTCCCGGGAGAATGCTGAAATGCGACGCCCCGCGACCGGCAGCGTCAAAACCCTTGGGATTTAAAGGCACTTTGCAGGCCGAATCAATGTCGGAAAGAGACCCGACCGCCCCATCATGACGAGGATGGCCATGCCCCGCGACTTACGATCCTGCCTCAGCGCCGGCACCCTGGCGCTACTTCTGGCCTTCACTCCCCTCGGCTCGGCCAACGCGGCGGATGACTATGGGCTGCCCAGCCTGACGGGCAGCAGCCAGGCCATCAGCGGCGAGGAGTACCGATTGGGCCGCGCCTGGCTGCGCCAGTTCCGCGCCCAGGCCCCGCTTTGGCAAGACCCGATCGCCCAGGCGTACGTGGAAGCCATGCTGGCGCAGCTGTCGCCCCACAGCGGCCTCACCGACGCCCGCACGGTGGTGACCCTGGTCGACAGCCGCCAGCTCAACGCCTTCGCCGTGCCCGGCGGGGTGATCGGCGTCAACGCTGGACTCTTCGCCTTCGCCGATGAAGAGGACGCCGTGGCCTCGGTGCTGGCCCACGAGCTGGGCCACCTGTCGCAACGCCACTATGCCCGCGGCCAGGCCCGCGCCGAACAGACCCAGATTCCGGCCATGGCCGCCATGCTGGCGGGCATGCTGATCGCCGCCAGCGGCGGCGGGGATGCCGGCATCGCCGCCGCCATGGGCTCCCAGGCCGCCTTCATCCAGGATCGCCTGGCCTACTCGCGGCGCTTCGAGCAGGAGGCCGACCGCATCGGGCTGCAGGCTATGGCCCAGGCGGGCTTCGACCCCCAGGCGATGGTGCGCATGTTCCGCGCCATGCAGCGCCAGGCCAGCCTGCAGGGCGGCAATCCGCCGGAGTTCCTGCTCACTCACCCGCTCACCGAATCACGCATCAGCGACGCCGAGGACCGTGCCGCCCAGCTGACGGCCAGCGATCGCCGCCACCGCGACCCCAGCTATCACCTGGTGCGCGCCCGGGCACTGCTGACCATTCACCAGCGCGCTCCCCAGCAGGCAGCCACACGCCTGGAGCAGGACGGCGCACCCACCGAGGCGCAGCGCTACCTGGCCGCGCTGATCGCGGCCCGGCAGAACGATACCGACAGGGCACTGAATCAGCTCGACGCCCTGGCCCGGGAGCTGCCCGACCTGGCGATGATCCCGGTCAGCGCCGCCGAGGTGGCCTTTGCGGCCGGGCGCTACGACGACGCCATCGAGCGCAGCCGGCGCCTGCTGCGGCTGATGCCGGGCCATGTGCCAGCCACGATGGTGCTGGGCGAGGCGCTGCTGCAGCGCGATCCCAACGAGGCCTACCGGGTGCTACGCGACCTCGCCGAGCGGCGTCCGGAAGACCCCCTGGCCTTCACCCTGCTGGCCGAGGCCGCCGGACGCAGCGGCCGCGAAGCCTGGGGCCACCTGGCCCGCGCCGAGCAGCTGCAGCTCACCGGCGAGATCGATCGCGCCATTCGCCAGCTCGAGGTGGCCCGAGGGGTCGCCGAGCAGAGCGGCGACGGCAACGCCGCGGCGCGCATCGAACAGCGCCGCGAGGCCTTCATCGGCTATCGGGAGACGCTGGAGAAGTTCTGAGCAGGGGCGAGGAACGAGGGGCGAGGGGCAAGAAAGAGGCTCTTCGCACTTTAGCGTGAACATGTTTGGCAGGCTCTATGGTGGAAGGCCGGCTCTGCCGGGCGAAGGCGCCGCAGGCGCCCCATGGGTAGCGCTGCGCGCTACTTCGCGAGCTGAAGCTCCCTCCCACAGGGCAAGTTCACGCCAGTCTGCGATGAACCAGAAAGCGTGCCCCTCGTCCCTCGAACCTTACGCCTTGAAATTGAGCATCCGCTCCAGGGGCTTGAGGGCGCGCTGGCGCAGCGCGGCATCGACCTGGATCTCGCCGCTGCCGTGGCGCAGAGCGCCGGCCAGATTGTCCAGGGCGTTCATGGCCATCCAGGGGCAGTGGGCGCAGCTCTTGCAGGTGGCGCCGTTGCCGGCGGTGGGCGCCTCGAACAGGGTCTTCTCCGGCACCGCCTGCTGCATCTTGAAGAAGATGCCGCGGTCGGTGGCCACGATCAGCTTGTCGTGGGGCAGCTCCTTGGCGGCCTTGATCAGCTGCGAGGTGGAGCCCGCCACGTCGGCCAGCTCCACCACCGCCGCCGGCGATTCGGGGTGAACCAGCACCGCCGCGCCGGGATAGAGCGCCTTGAGGTCCTCGACGCCCTTGGCCTTGAACTCCTCGTGGACGATGCAGGCGCCGTCCCACATCAGCATGTCGGCACCGGTCCGCTTCTGGATATAACCGCCCAGATGCTTGTCCGGGGCCCACAGAATCTTCTCGCCACGGGCCTGCAGGTGCTCGATGACATCCACTGCAATGGATGAGGTGACCACCCAGTCGGCGCGAGCCTTGACGGCCGCGGAGGTGTTGGCATAGACCACCACGGTGCGGTCGGGATGGGCGTCGCAGAAGGCGCTGAACTCGTCTGCGGGACAGCCGATATCCAGCGAGCAGGTCGCCTCGAGGGTCGGCATCAGTACCCGCTTCTCCGGCGAGAGGATCTTGGCGGTCTCGCCCATGAAGCGCACCCCGGCGACGACCAGGGTGTCGGCCTCGTGACGGGCGCCGAAGCGGGCCATCTCCAGGGAATCGGCCACGCAGCCGCCGGTCTCCTCGGCCAGCTGCTGGATGGCGTCGTCGGTGTAGTAGTGGGCCACCAGCACGGCGTTGTGGGCCTCGAGCAGACGCTTGATTTCCGCGACGCGGGCCTCGTCCTCGGCGGGAATGCGGGTGGGGCAGTAGGCGCGAGCCAGGTGGTCGCGCACCTCGGCTCGGGAAGTCATGATCGTCATCGTGTCTACCACTGTGACTGGCAGGGGCTCCCCCTGCGGGTAACGGGTGCATCGCGAGCAGCGCGCTCCGCGCCGACGATGCGCCTGGGGCCGGCAGCGTCTCTCGCCGCCGATGCCCATAGCGCTATTCTAGACCACAACGCTGGGGTATTGACCAGCCCCGGCCCGAAAAGCGGCATCACGCCTGTTATGGGGGCGCCCCGGGTCCGATACAAGCCCCTTACCCGATACAAGCCATAGGACCGCCCAAACACAACGCCCCCGCCTCACTGGGAGGCGGGGGCGTCAGCAACTGGTGGGTCGTGTAGGATTCGAACCTACGACCAATTGGTTAAAAGCCAACTGCTCTACCAACTGAGCTAACGACCCGGTGCTTGCGAACAAGCGTACAGGCTCGGATGGTGGGTCGTGTAGGATTCGAACCTACGACCAATTGGTTAAAAGCCAACTGCTCTACCAACTGAGCTAACGACCCGTCCGAACGGGTGCAGATATTACTGATCGCACCCTTCACTGGCAAGGACTTTTTTGCCTTTGGTCGCAGCCGGCGGCCTCACCGGCCACGCTGCCCCTTGGGCTTGCGCATCGCCTGCACCGGGCGGCGCTTGTTCTTGTCGCGGCTCCAGCGGTTCTTCTCGTCCGGCGTCAGCTCCGGCACCTTGCGCGGCGCCAGCCCGGCATTCACCGCCAGGTCGTCGATCTCGTCCTGGGAGAGCTCGACCCATTCCCCGGCGCGGGCCCGCTTGTCGAGAAAGATATTGCCGTAGCGCACCCGCTTGAGGCGGCTCACCGTCAGACCCTGGGACTCCCATAAGCGGCGCACCTCGCGGTTGCGGCCCTCAGTGATCACCACGTGGAACCAGGTGTTGATGCCCTCCCCACCGAACTCCTGCACGTCGGTGAAGCGCGCCGGTCCGTCTTCGAGCATCACGCCCTCGACCATGGCCCGCACGTGCTCCCGGGTCACCTCCCCCATGACGCGCACGGCATACTCCCGCTCGATCTGGGTGGAGGGGTGCATCAGGCGATTGGCCAGCTCGCCATCGGTGGTGAACAGCAGCAGGCCGCTGGTATTGATGTCCAGCCGGCCGATGGCGATCCAGCGCTCGCCCTTCAGGCGCGGCAGCCGCTCGAAGACGGTGCGCCGCCCCTCCGGATCCTTGCGGGTGCACAGCTCCCCTTCCGGCTTGTTGTACATGATGACCCGCCGCGGGGTCTCTTCGGCGCCGCGCAGGGTCACCGGGCGCTCGTCGAAGCTGACCCGGTCGCGCAGCTCGATGCGATCGCCCAGGGTCGCCGGCTTGCCGTTGACCTTGACCCGGCCGGCAGCGATGGCCGCTTCCATCTCGCGGCGCGAGCCGAGCCCGGCGCGGGCGAGAACCTTCTGCAGTTTTTCCGTGGTGTTGCTCATGGGTCGTCAGACCTCTCTTCGGGTATGGATTCCGCCCCCGCTCCGCCGTCTTCCGCGACGCTGGTGCGGGCACGTTCGGCCAGGCGAGCCTCGAGATCAGCGAAGCTCAGCCCTGACCGGTCGGACGCCGTCCCGGCGTGTGTCTCGTCGGCCGTCCCGGCCGTCGTGTCGTCATGCTGCTGGTCGGCTGCCACTGAAACGTTGGCCTCATCGTCCGGGCCGGGGGCATCGGCCTGGGCCAGCACCTCGGCCGGCGCGGCCGGCGGCGCCTCCTCGGCGTAGGGGTCGCCGAACGGCGACTCGTCGAGGTTCTTGAGCTCATGCATGGGCGGCAGCTCATCCAGGGTCTTGAGCCCGAAGTCGTCGAGAAAGGCCCGGGTGGTGGCATAGACCGCCGGGCGACCCGGCACGTCGCGATGCCCGACGACCCGCACCCAGCCGCGTTCGGCCAGGGTGCGCATGATCGAGCTGCTCACCGCCACCCCGCGCACCTCCTCGATGTCGCCACGGGTCACCGGCTGACGATAGGCGATCAGCGCCAGGGTCTCCAGCAGCGCCCGGGAGTAGCGCTGGGGGCGCTCATCCCACAGCCGCGACACCCAGGACGAGAGCCGCGGCCGAATGCGCAACTGAAAGCCCGAGGCGGTCTCGAGTAGTTCCATGGCGCCGCACTCGTGGCGCACCTCCACCCGGGTGAGCGCCTCGCGCAGCGACCGGCGCGGCGGTCGCTCGTGATCATCGAACAGCGCCTCCAGGCGATCCAGCGACAGGGGCTCGCCGGCCGCCAGCAGCGCCGCCTCGAGGATCTCATCCAGGCTGCCCGGCTGTTCCATGGCCGTCATGTCGCCTCGCCTCCCTCGGGGTCATCCTCGGCGAAGGCGCTCTCCCCCGCCTCCTCGCTCGCTACTGCCTCGTCAGCCCCCGACTCGACCTCCGCCTCGGCATCATGGGGCGTCCGGGCGCGCACGTGGATCGGCGACAGCGGGGCATTCTGCACGATCTCGATCATCGCCTCCTTGGCCAGCTCCAGGATCGCCATGAAGGTGACGATCACGCCCGCGCGCCCCTCCTCCAGGGTGAACAGCGCCTCGAAGGGGGTGTAGCGCTCATGGCTCAGCCGCTCCATGATCGCCAGCATCCGCGCCCGGGTGGAGAGCACTTCGCGGCTGATCTGGTGGGCCTGGTTGAGCTCGGCGCGCTTGAGGATGCCGGCCAGGGCGCCGAGCAGCTCATCGAGCTCCACCTCGGGATGGATCACCCGCGCCTGCAGCGGCGGCAGGGCGGCACGCGCCGGAAACCAGTCGCGCCCCACCCGGGGCAGCTCGGCCAGCGACTCGGCGGCCTGCTTGAGCTGCTCGTACTCCTGCAGGCGGCGGATCAGCTCGGCCCGCGGGTCCTCCTCGTCGCCGTCCCCGCCCTCCTTCGGCGGGCGCGGCAGCAGGGTGCGCGACTTGATCTCGGCCAGCATCGCCGCCATCAGCAGGTACTCGCCGGCCAGCTCGATCTCCATGGCCTTCATCAGCTCCACGTACTCGATGTACTGGCGGGTGATGGCGGCCACGTCGACGGTCAGGATATCCAGGTTCTGGCGGCGAATCAGGTAGAGCAGCAGGTCCAGCGGCCCCTCGAAGGCCTCGAGAAAGACCCGCAGCGCCTCCGGCGGGATGTAGAGATCCTCGGGCAGCTCGGTGATCGGCTCGTCGAACAGCCGCCCCAGCGCCGCGGCCTGCTGGGGCGCGGCGGCACCTTCTCCGCCGCTCTCGGCGGCGCTCGGCTCGGGGCTGGCGGTATCGGGGGTGGCGCTCACGCGGCGTGCCTCTCCGGGGACGCAGGATCAACGCGCCAGTCTAGCAAGATGGCGGTACGAGAGACAGTTCTGACACTCTCCGAGGCTGCTACTTCCACATCGCTCGGGTACACCGCTCGGGGCTGACCCGGCGACAGGCTTCCGAGGAGGCGCTGTAAACCCTTCCCCGGGCGCTACCGATTCCCTGCTTCGCTCTCGCATCCTGCTCCGCCTGCAGGACCGGTGCTGGCCATCCATGGCCAGCCCGTTCGGAGCAGTGCTCCTCACCCCTGGAATCGGACCTCCTCTTCAGCCTGCCCCCGGCGCACCTCGCTCCAAACTAGATACTTTCCTCTACTCCGCCGCTTCGGCACGGCGATAGCGCCCGACGTAGTCGAAGAGCTTTTCGCGCACCTGCCAGTGGCGCCCCACCTTGCGGCCCACCACGAAGTCCGGGTGGCGCAGGCGGCGCCGCTCGGCGACCACCTCCTCCGGCGTGGTGGGCCGGAAGGGCACCCCCGGCGCTCGCAGATGGTCGCGCAGGAAGGCCGCAGCGAAGGCCCCACGCTGGGGCGGGGTCTCCAGAGCGAACCACTCCGACAGCGCGGCCCCATCCTCGTCGTGGTAGGTGACCCTGAGCCGCGGCAGGCCCCGGCCGTTGACCGTGGCCTCGAGCTGCATGCCGGCCACTCTGAGAACCCGGGCGTCGCGCAGGCGCAGCGCCTCCTTTAACTTGTCGTCGGCGTCCACCAGCAGGGTGCCGCAGCCGTGGCAGCGCCGTGCGGCGATATCATTCTCGGCGCCGCAGTCGCCGCAGGTCTTGAAGCGAAAGCGAAAGTCGCACTGTCTATCGACGCCCGAAGCCGCGCCATGCTGTCTATCGGCGCCCGCTTCCCCTTCAACCAGCCCCTGGCAGCGGCGGCCGAAGTGCTCGATCACCAGGTCGCCGTCTCGCTTGCCCCAGAAGAGGTTGGCATGACCGCAGGCGGGACACGCCACCTGCACCGGCTCGCAGTCGGAGGTGGGCCTCGGCGATCCCACCTCCGGCACGTAGAGGTCCCAGGGGTTGCCGGCGTAGTCGAGGATCAGGCAGTCGCGCTTGCCGGGCGAGAGGCGCAGGCCGCGACCGACGATCTGCTGATAGAGGCTCACCGACTCGGTGGGACGCAGGATGGCGATCAGGTCCACATGGGGGGCATCGAAGCCGGTGGTGAGCACCGCCACGTTGACCAGGTACTTGAGCCGGCGCGCCTTGAAGGCGCCGATGAGGCGTTCGCGCTCGACGGAGGGGGTCTCACCGGTGATCAGCGCCGCCTCGCCGGTGGGCAGGTAGCCCATGATCTCCTCGGCATGGGCCACACTGGCGGCGAACAGCATCACGCCCTGCCGGTCGCGGGCACGCTCGATCACTTCGGCGATGATGCCCGGCGTGGCGCGGTTGCCCGCCGCCACCCGATTGAGAGCCTCCTCCCGGAACAGCCCACTGGACGAGGGAATCAGCGCCGAGAAGTCGTAGCGTTCGACGGCAGCATCGATTCGCCGCGGCTCGGCCAGATAGCCCTGCTTGACCATCAGCCGCAGCGGCTGCTCGAAGACACAGTCCTGAAAAAAGCTGTCCGCCTCGCCGCGCACCATGCCGTGATAGTGGCGGTGGTAGATGAAGCCCTGCCCCAGCCGATAGGGAGTGGCGGTGAGCCCCAGCGTCTTGAGCCGCGGATTGGCGGCGCGCAGGCGGTCGATGACCCGACGGTAGCTGGCCTCCTCGGCCGGTGAGACCCGGTGGCACTCGTCGATCACCAGCAGGGTAAAGGCTCCGTCGGCAAACGCCTCCAGGTGGCGTACCACCGACTGCACCGAGCCGAACACCACCTGGCGGCTGCTCTCCTTGCGTCCCAAGCCGGCGCTGAAGATGTCCGCCTCCAGGCCATAGGCCTGGTACTTGGCGTGGTTCTGCTCGACCAGCTCGCGCACATGGGCCAGCACCAGCACCCGCCCCCGGGCGAGGCGCGCCAGCTCGGCGATCACCAGGGACTTGCCGCTGCCGGTTGGCAGCACCACCACGGCGGGCTCATCGGTACCGCGAAAGTGCACCACCACCCGGCGCACCGCCTCCTGCTGATAGGGACGAAGCGTGGGCGGGGCAGTGGAGGGTGCGGTCATGAAAAAAAGCGGCTCCGGGACGGGCGACCTATCCTACTCGCCCAGGGTGCCCACGTCAGGGGGTGAAACGCGCCGGGCGACCGGCCAGGCGTGCCGCCACGGCCTCCTGCTGCTCGGCCGAGCCGAGCAGCGTAGCTTGCAGGCGCGCCTCCCGGGCCAGCCGCTCGCGGCGGTCCAGGCCCGGCGCCCCGTCCAGCAGCTCGCCCACCGCCGCCACCGCCCGGGGCGAGTGCTCGGCGATGGTGGCCGCCACCTGCCGCGCGGTCTCCTGCGGTGTGGTCGACAACCGGGTCGCCAGCCCCAGAGGCACGGCTTCCTCGCCGCCCACCTTGCGGCCGGTCCAAGCCAGCTCGCGCAGCACATCGCCGCGAAGCCCGCCACCCGTGACGCTGATGGCCATGTCGGGAATGATGCCCCAGACGATTTCCAGCAGCGCCAGCCGCGCCTTCGGGTGAACCACGCGGATATCGGCCCCCAGGGCAATCTGCAGCCCCCCACCGTAGACGTGCCCCTGGAGCGCGGCGATCACCGGCACGCCGGGGGTGCGCCAGCCCAGCGCCAGGCGCTGCACGGGATTGACGCCGTCGGCGGTATCGGGCTCGAGCAGGCTGGACACCCGCTCGGGCTGGGCCATGATCGCTCCCATGTCGAGCCCGGCACAGAAGCTCTCGCCCTCCCCCGTCAGCACCAAAGCACGCAGCCCCTCGCGCTCGGCCAAGCACCGCTGGGCCGCCAGCAGGCCATCGATCATGGCCCAGTCCAGCCCATTGTGGGCCGCCGGCCGGGCCAGGCTCACCTGGGCTACGCCCGCCGCATCGATCGTCAACCGCACCCGTTCTTCGAAGCACCTTTCCACGGCCATTCTCCTCACCTCGTCAATGTATCGAGTGTGCCCGGGGAAAGCACCATATTCAAACACTTGTTTTATATGCGCCCTATCGCGCACGCCCACCCCGCAGGACGCTTCTCTGGTCTATAGTGAGCGGAGGTGCCGAATTAGACGAAAGCCGCAGTCTGTCTGGGGAATGGGGGAGGCAGGCCGCTGACTTTCATCATGCTTGTTTTATGAAATGCCTGATTCATCGTCATTATCGCCAGGATTTCTTGACATAGATCATGAAATCCCGGGGCACAATTTATCAGGATGCTTCGCAGGTCGAACTCCCCTGAAGATTGCGCCCCCATTTCGAGGTACTGCCCATGCCAACGACTCAAACAACGACAGCGAAGCTGGTGCTGGTATTGGACGAACTGCTGACGCTGGCCGATGCCCACGAGCGCGCAGAGCTTAACCGCTACCGACGACTCGCCTTCAGTTTTCTGACCTTCAACACTGCCACCAGCCGCTTGATGGCCTCGCTGGGCATCCAGTGCGAAATGCGCGTGGAGGAGCTGAAACGCATGGCAGAGCAGCTTGGACACGCCTCCTCACCCGCCCGCGGCACCCAGCAGCGCCACGGCCATCACGGCAACTCGACCCACCGCTTTGTCATCGATGGTCCGGACGCGGCCCTCGATGAGCTCCAGCAGGCGATCGCTGGCGCCGAATACTCTCTGCATTTCTATGAGCACCTGCGCGAGGCCAGCGCCATTCCCGCCCTCGACCCGGCACTGTCGGCGATACTCCGCCAGAAGCGCGCCGAACACGCCGTGCTGCAGGAGTACCGCGCCGCCTGCCGACAAAACGGCAGGATGGCATCGGCGGGATAGCCGCTGGCGCACCTTCCAGCATCATGATGCGCAAGAGGCGGCCAGTGGCCGCCTCTGCTGATGGGATCAGAGCCTTCTCCGGCTTCAGTCCACCCAGATCCGGGCGTTGCGGAACAGCCGCAGCCAGGCGCCGTCCTGGGTCCAGTCGCCGGGGCGCCAGGAGTTGGTGACGGCCCGCACCACCCGCTCCGGGTGGGGCATCATGATGGTGACCCGGCCATCCGGGGTGGTCAGGCCGGTAATCCCCGAAGGCGAGCCGTTGGGATTGGCCGGGTAGCGCGTGGTCACCTGACCGTAGTTGTCCACATAGCGCAGGGCCACCTGGGTGCTGCCCTGGATGCCGCGCAGGTGGGCGCTGTCGCGGAACTCGGCACGGCCCTCACCGTGGGCCACGGCGATGGGCAGGCGGGAGCCCTGCATGCCGGCCAGCAGGATCGACGGGCTCTGCTCCACCTGGACCATGGCCACCCGAGCCTCGAACTGCTCGGATTCATTGCGCACGAAACGCGGCCAGGCCTCGGCGCCGGGAATCAGCTCCTTGAGCTGGGCGAGCATCTGACAGCCGTTGCAGACCCCCAGCGAGAAGCTGTCGCCGCGGCCGAAGAAGCCCGCGAACTGCTCCCGGGCCCGATCGTTGAACAGCACCGACTTGGCCCAGCCGCCGCCGGCGCCAAGCACATCGCCATAGGAGAAGCCGCCGCAGGCCACCAGCCCCTTGAAGTCCTCCAGCGATACCCGTCCTTCGAGGATATCGCTCATATGCACGTCCACGGCCTCGAAGCCGGCGCGGTCGAAGGCCCAGGCCATTTCCAGGTGGCCATTGACGCCCTGCTCGCGCAGGACCGCCACCGCCGGACGCGCCTGGTGGAAGTAGGGCGCGGCGATGTCCTCGCCGATATCGAAGCTGGGGGCGGCGGATAGGCCCGGGTCGCGGCCGTCGAGCAGGTCGTCGAACTCGCTCTTGGCGCAGTCGGGGTTGTCGCGCAGCGCCTGCATCCGGTAGCTGGTCTCGGCCCAGGTGCGCTGGGCCAGCAGCCGGGTGGTCTCCAGCAGCGGCTCCTCGAAGAGGGTGACCCGCACCTGGTCATCGTAGCGCGGGCGGGCGATGACGCCACAGGTCTCGATGCCCGCGGCGGCAAACTGAGCCAGCACCGCCTCGGTATGCTGGCGGTTGACCTGAATCACCGCGCCAAGCTCCTCGGCGAACAGCGCATCCACCGCCTCGACGGGCTCGTCGACCAGCCAGTCGAGCTTGATCTCCAGGCCGGCACGCGCGGCGAAGGCCATCTCCAGCAGAGTGACCAGCAGGCCGCCATCGCTGCGGTCATGGTAGGCCAGCAGCTGGCCCTCGGCGTTGAGTCCCTGGATCACCGCGAAGAACGCCTTGAGATCCTCCGGGTCGTCCAGGTCGGGGCACTCGCTGCCCACCTGACCGTAGACCTGAGCCAGCGCCGAGCCGCCCAGACGATTCCTGCCGCCGCCCAGGTCGATCAGGATCAGGTCGGACTCGTCCTGTTCCAGATTGATTTGCGGGGTGAGCGTCTTCAGGGCATCGGTGACCGGGGCGAAGCCGGTGACCACCAGCGATAGCGGCGAGGTGATGCTCTTCTCCTCGGGCTCGCCTTCGCCGCTCTCCTCCTGCCAGGCGGTGCGCATGGACATGGAGTCCTTGCCCACCGGGATGGCGATCCCCAGGGCCGGGCAGAGCTCCATGCCCACGGCGTGGACGGCGTCATACAGCGCCTGGTTCTCGCCGGCATGGTCAGCGGCACTCATCCAGTTGGCGGAGAGCTTGATGTCGCCGATCTTCTCGATAGGGGCCGCGGCCAGGTTGGTGATCGCCTCGGCCACCGCCAGCCGGGCACTGGCGGCGGGGTCGATCAGCGCCACCGGCGGGCGCTCGCCCATGGCCATGGCCTCGCCGGCATGGGTGTCGAAGCTCGCCGTGGTCACGGCGACGTCGGCCACCGGCACCTGCCAAGGGCCGACCATCTGGTCGCGGGCCACCATGCCGGTAATGGAGCGATCGCCAATGGTGATCAGAAAGCTCTTGGAAGCCACGGTAGGCAGGCGCAGCACGCGCTCCATGGCCTCGCGCAGGTCGAGGTTGTCGAGCATCACCCCGGGCAGCTCGATGGCCTGGCGGCTGAACTCGCGGGTCATCTTCGGCGGCTTGCCGAACAACACGCTCATCGGCAGGTCGACGGGCTGGCTGGCGAAATGGCCATCGCGCACCTCGAGATGGTGCGCCTCGGTAGCCTCGCCCACCACCGCATAGGGGCAGCGTTCGCGGCGACACAGGGCGTCGAAGGTATCGAGGTCCTCAGGGGCCACCGCCAGCACGTAGCGCTCTTGGGCCTCGTTGCACCAGATCTCCAGCGGGCTCATCCCGGGCTCGGCGTTGGGCACCTCACGCAGCTCGAAACGACCGCCGCGGTTGCCGTCCTTGACCAGCTCGGGCAGGGCGTTGGAGAGCCCCCCGGCGCCCACATCGTGGAAGAAGCGGATGGGATTGGCCTCGCCCAGCGCCCAGCAGCGGTCGATCACCTCCTGGGCACGGCGCTCGATCTCGGGGTTCTCGCGCTGCACCGAGGCGAAGTCGAGATCGGCGCTGGAGGTGCCGGAGGCCATGCTCGAGGCCGCCCCGCCGCCCAGACCGATCAGCATGGCCGGCCCACCCATCACGATCAGCTTGCCACCCACCGGAATCTCGCCCTTCTGGACGTGGCCGTCGCGGATGTTGCCGTAGCCACCGGCGATCATGATCGGCTTGTGGTAGCCGCGCCGCTCGATGCCGTTCGCCCCCAGGGCGTCCTGCTCGTAGCTGCGGAAGTAGCCGGCGAGGTTGGGGCGGCCGAACTCGTTGTTGAAGGCCGCACCGCCGATGGGCCCCTCGAGCATGATGGAAAGCGCCGACTGCATCCGCTCGGGCTTGCCGTAGTCGAAGGCCTCCCAAGGCTGGACGAACTCGGGGATGCGCAGGTTGGAGACGGTGAAGCCGGTCAGCCCCGCCTTGGGCTTGCCGCCGATGCCGGTGGCGCCTTCGTCGCGGATCTCGCCGCCGGCGCCGGTGGCCGCACCGGGATAGGGCGCGATGGCGGTGGGATGGTTGTGGGTCTCCACCTTCATCAGGATCTGGATCGGCTCCTCGACGGCGCCGTAGCGGGCCCGCTCGCCATCGGCGCCGGTCAGGGGCGTGGCGAAGAAGCGTGGCGCCGTGGTTCCCCGAATCACCGCGGCGTTGTCGCTGTAGGCAGAGAGGATGTTCTCCGGCGAAGCCTGGTAGGTGTTCTTGATCATCTTGAACAGCGAGTGCGTCTGCGCCTCGCCGTCGATCACCCAGTCGGCATTGAAGATCTTGTGGCGGCAGTGCTCGGAATTGGCCTGGGCGAACATCATCAGTTCGACGTCGGTGGGGTTGCGGCCAAGCTCCTGGAAGGCGCCCACCAGGTAGTCGATCTCGTCCGCGGCCAGCGCCAGGCCCAACTCGCCGTTAGCGGTCTCGAGCGCTGCGCGCCCTCCCGCCAGGATATCCACGCTGCCCAGCGGCGCCGGCGCGTGATGGGCAAACAGCCTGGCCGCGTCAGAGGCGTCGGTGAGCACCGTTTCGGTCATGCGGTCGTGCAGCGTGGCCACGATCGCCAGGAAGGCGGCTTCGGACATCGGCGCCTTGAGGGCTACCCGATAGGCGATCCCGCGCTCCAGGCGACGTACCTGGCCGAGGCCGCAGCTGTGGGCGATATCGGTGGCCTTGGAGGACCAGGGCGACTGAGTGCCGATGCGCGGCACCACCAGAAACAGCTGACCGTCCCCGCGGGCGTCGGACGCCCCCTCGGCCTTGACGCCATAGTCGAGCAGCTGAGCGAGCAGGTCCCGCGCCCGGTCAGGCAGTTCGCCGTCGTGATCCACGAAGTGCACGTAGTCGGCGTGCAGCGACTCGATCTCGGGAACCCGCGCGCGCAGGGCAGCCAGCAGCTTGGCATGACGGAAAGCGGAAAGGGCGGGCGCGCCTCGAAGTTCGAGCATGTCTTGGAGCCTCTGAAGCCAGCATGAGGGGGAACCGCCGCGGGCGGCGCAGAAAGCGCCCATGATACTGGAAAGCGGGGGGCTGGCGAAATGCAGCGGATGACAGCCGCCGCTGCGGCCGCTATCGTGTGGCTCTCATCGCCGACCGTCGCCTTCATGCCCGGACTACCGTCTCATCCAGCGCTGCGCCACCTGCGTATCGCCACCGCCCTGCTAGTGGGCGTGGCGCTGTGCCTCGTGCCCTATCGCCACCTGACGCCCCCGGAGGGTCAGCTCGAGGCGGTGCTGGCCCGCGACTTCCTCAGCGTGCATACGCGCAACACCCCCACCACCTACTACGAGGGCCGCCATGGCCCCACCGGCTTCGAATACGAGCTGATGCGGCGTTTCGCCGACCACCTGGGCGTCAGCCTGACCTTGGATGCCAGCCACTCCATCGAAAGCGTGCTTGAGACCGTGGCGCGCGAAGGCGACCTGGGCGCCGCCGTCCTGCCCCTGGAGCCGACCCGGGAAGGCCTGATCTACAGCCGGGCGATCCTCGACCTGCAGCCGCTGCTGGTCTATCGCCGCGGCCTGCCGCCGGTCACCGATATCGAGCGGCTCGCCGGGCTCGAGATCGGGACCATTCGCGGCTCCGGCGCCGACCGGGTGCTGCGCGAGCTGCAGGCCGAACACCCGGAGCTGGGCTGGCAGGAGTCCTCCGACGTGGAGGTGGCCGAGCTGCTCAGCCGGATCGAGAGCGGCAGCCTGGATGCCGCCGTGGTCTACGAGCATCAGTTCCGCCTCAACCGGCTGTTCTTTCCCGACGTGGAGCGCGGCTTTCCCTTGGGGCGACCGCTCTCCATGGCCTGGGCGTTTCCCCACCCCGGCGGGCTCGGACTGCAGCAGGAGGCCAACCGCTTCCTGCACGCCCTGCACCAGGAAGAGGTGCTGGACGACCTGGTGGCCCGCTACTTCGGTCATGACGACTACCTGGAATACGTCGGCGCTCGGGTGTTCATCGGCCACGTGCATGGCCGACTGCCCGACTATACCGAGCTGTTCCGCGAAGCCGCCCGCGACACCGGCTTCGACTGGAAGCTGCTGGCGGCCCTGGGCTACCAGGAATCCCACTGGGACCCGGAGGCCACTTCGCCCACCGGGGTGCGCGGGCTGATGATGCTGACCCTGCCCACCGCCGGCGAAATGGGCGTCGACGACCGCCTCGACCCGGCCCAGAGCATCGACGGCGGCTCCCGCTACCTGCGCCACATCAAGGACCGGCTCCCGGAGTCGATCCAGGGGGAGGATCGCCTGTTCATGGCCATGGCCGCCTACAACGTGGGCCTGGGCCACCTCTACGACGCCCGGCGCATTGCCGAACAGCTCGGCGGCGACCCTGACGCCTGGGAAGACGTGCGCGAGGCGCTGCCGCTGCTGCAGAAGCGCGAATGGCACAGCCAGACCCGCCACGGCTATGCCCGCGGCGGCGAGCCGGTGATCTACGTGCGTAACATCCGCCGCTACTACGAGATCCTCACCCATGTGGATCGCAGCCAGCAGCAGTACCTGCAGCTCAACGAACTGCTCGACGACGAGGAAGGCAACGGCCGGGAGTTCGAGATCGTGCCGCCCATCCTGTAACCGGCACAGCGGGGGCGCGGCTCATGAAGCCGCGGAGTCCGAAGCCTCACGTCGCGCTTGGAAGAAAGCCTTGAGCAGCCGCGAAGCGCGGGCGGCCAGCACCCCGCCCTGCACCTCCACCCGGTGGTTGTGCCACGGCTGGGCCATCAGGTTGGCCTTCGACTCCACCATTCCGGTGCGCGGCTCGGCGGCGCCGTAGACCAGCCGAGCGATACGCGCATGGATGATCGCCCCGGTGCACATCAGGCAGGGTTCCAGCGTCACGAAGAGGCTACAGCCATCGAGACGGTAGTTGCCCAGCCGCGCCCCGGCGTCGCGCAGCGCCCGAATCTCGGCATGGGCGCTGGGGTCGTGCTCCGAGACCGGTGCGTTGTAGCCCTTCCCGACGATCTCTCCGGCGGCATCCACCACCACCGCGCCTACCGGCACCTCCCCGGCAGCCAGGCCGAGACGCGCCTGATCCAGGGCGCGGTGCATGTAGAATTCGTCGCTGCGCATCGACCGGCACTCCGTGTATGCTGACAGTGAAACAACCGTATGAGACGCCCCTGAGGATCCCCCCATGTCGGACGCGCTGAATGCCCTGGTCGACCTGCTCGGCCTGGAAGAGCTGGAAGAGAACCTGTTTCGGGGTCGCAGCCAGGATCTCGGCCTGCCGCAGCTATTTGGCGGCCAGGTGCTGGGCCAGGCCCTGTCGGCCGCCACGCGCACGGTGGACCCCGCCCGCCGTGCCCACTCGCTGCACGGCTACTTCCTGCGCCCCGGCGACCCGCATCGCCCGGTAGTCTATCAGGTGGACGCGGTGCGCGACGGCGGCAGCTTCACCACCCGCCGAGTCACCGCCATCCAGAAAGGCCGGCCGATCTTTTTCTGCAGCGCCTCCTTCCAGGGCGCCGAGCAGAGCCTGGCCCATCAGATGGCGATGCCCGAGGTGGCCCTGCCGGAGGCGCTCACCAATAGTCCCGATGCCCGCCTGGAGCGCTTTCCCGGCCACCCCATCGAGTTTCTCCACCTGGGTGACGAGACCGAGCCGGGCCAGCCCGGGCGCAAGCGGCTGTGGTTCCGCCTGACCGGCGATATGCCCGACGACCCGGCGCTGCACCGCTACCTGCTCGCCTATAGCTCCGACTTCAACCTGCTGACCTCGGCCCTGGTGCCCCACGGCATCAGCTTCCGCGACCCGCGGCTGCAGATCGCCAGCCTCGATCACGCCCTGTGGTTTCATCACGACGTCAAGATCAACGACTGGCTGCTCTACGACATGGACAGCCCCTGGGCCGGCGGCGCCCGAGGCTTCGCCCGGGGTAGCATCTACGATCGCAAGGGTCGACTGGTCGCCTCCACCGCCCAGGAGGGTCTCACCCGGTTGCGCGATTCGACCTGAGCCACGCCGATGACCACATCACAGCGCCTCGCCATTACCGCCCTGGCTGGCTTCGGCATCATGGCCGCCGCCACGGGGCTTCGCGCCATCCTGGGCCTGGAGCCGTTCATCGCCCACGGCCTGGCCAGTCCCGTCTTCTCCGGCGCCTGCGCCGCCCTCATCGCCTGGCTTGCCACCCGCTCGCGGGAGTGAAGGCGCCGCCCACCGCACGCCCCCCCGACGCAGCGTCGGGGGCGAAGCTAGCCAGAGCCGGTAGCGGCCTCAGGTGCGTATGGCGGGGGCGTCGGGCTGCTGGCGCTGACGCGGCGCCCGCGGCGTGGGAACGTCGGTGGAGAGTTCCAGCTCATGCTCTTCGCCTTCCTGCCAGTAGCGCAGCCGGGCCTCTTCGCCCTCGGGCGTATCGCGCACCAGCTCGAGGAACGCCATCGGCGTCGCCGGCACCTGACCATTGACCTCCAGCAGCAGCGCCCCGGGGGTCAGCCCGGCCTCCGCGGCGGGCCCGCTGGCGTCGCTGACCAGCACGCCTTCCTGGTCCGGCAGGCCGAGGGCCTCGCGCAGGTCATCGCTGACCGGGGTGACGGTAATGCCCAGTGCGGCCACCGCCTGGTCTTCCAGGCCCTGATACTCGATCTGCTGAGCGGCCTCCAGCACCTGGGGGGCCACATGGATGCTCGCCCCGGCATAGAGCGCCAGCGCGATGGCGTCGCTGGGTCGGCTATCGATGCGTACCGGCACCTCCTGCCCCTCCAACCGCAGTTCCAGCATGCCCAGGAAGGTGTTATCGACGATGGCATCGACGTAGACCCGCTCCAGAGTGACATCGATGCCCTCGAGCACGCTGCCGAGAAGCTCATGGGTCATGGGGCGCGGCGTGCGATCGCCGCTCAACCCCCTGAGGATGGCGCCGGCCTCGTTGGGCCCGATAAAGATCGGGATCACCGCCCGGGCCCCGGGCTCGCGCAGCAGCACCACCGGCGGGCCGCCGGCTCCTGCCACGCCGACGGTGGCGATCTCGACCTCGACCATATCGGCAGGCTCGGCGGCCAGCTCCCGAGCGGCGGCATGTTGGAAGCCAAGCAGCAGCAGGCTGCCCAGCAGCAGAGGCGCCAGATAGCGCCGGATCGACGGCAGTGGCATAGGTCTCCTTCAACACCGGCTTTCGGGGACAGGGATGTGCCTACAGGATGGCACCCCGGCGCCACCTTCGCCATTCCCGCCGCTGACGCCCTGTCGCCGCACCGCACGGGGCTTGCTAGCAGTGACGCCAGCGCGATCTTTGACGCCCCCGAGGCCTCACCCCGCCCTGACGTTCATCAGCTCATCCCAGCGCGTGGTGTAGCGCGGCGTGCGCCGCTGGCAGCGCAGCATCCAGGCGCTGTCCCGGTGCGGCAGGCCAAAGCGCACGGTGTCGCGTCCCATCTCGCGGTTGAGCCGGTCCAGCGTTGCCATCAGCCGCCGACATCGGTCGCGCCTGGCCTCGTCCACCGGCCCTTCCAGCAGGGGGAGCTGACGGCGCTCGGCGTCCACCAGGTCCAGCAGCATCACGCCGCACTTCTGGTAGCGATAGCCTTCGAGAAACAGCGCCGCAAGCCCGCGCGACGCCGCCTCGAGCACCGCCCGGCTGTCATCGGTAGGCTCGGGCAGCGGCACCACCACGCTGTTGCGGTACTGGGGCTCGCCGGCCAGAAAGGGGTTGGTTCGCAAGAACACCTGCAGCGCTCTCGCCAGGCTGCCCTGGCGACGCAGCTTCTCGGCGGCCCGGGCGCCGTGCTGGCGAACGGCCGCCTGCAGGTCGTCGAGTTCACCGGTGAGCCGCCCGAAGGAGCGCGACACCAGGATACGCTGGCGCGGCGCGGCCAGGTCCTCGAGCACGATGGCCGGATGGCCGCGCAGCTCCCAGACGATGCGCTCCAGCACCACCGAGAAGGCGCGCCGAATGCGCTTGGGGTCGGCCTGGCGCAGCTGCCAGGCGGTGTCGATCCCCATCAGCGCCAGCCGTTCGCCGCTGCGCCGCGCCACGCCCCACAGCGCGGTCACCGGCAGGCCCTCGAGCACCCGGCGAGTCGCGGCACCCTCGGCCGTCAGCCGGCACACCCCCTCGTGGGCGGGCTCTCGCTTGGCCTGGTGGTTGGCCACCTTGGCCAGCACCCGGGTCGGCGCCACGCCGACCCCGACGGGAATCCCGGTCCACTGGCGTACGGTGTCGCGCAGCGCCCGGCAGCGTGCCTCCAGGTCCCGTTCGGGAAAGCCATCGAAGCCCACGAAGCTCTCGTCGATGGAGTAGGGCTCGACGTCCGGCGAGAACTCCGCGAGCACCTGGTTCACTCGCCGGCTCATGTCGCCGTAGAGGGCGTAGTTGCTGGAGAGCAGCGTGGCGCGCCGGCGAATCTCCGGCGGCAGCAGGTGCAGTGGCGCGCCCATGGCCACGCCCAGCGCCTTGAGCTCGGGAGAGCGCGCCACCACGCAGCCATCGTTGTTGGAGAGCACGCCCACCGGGCGCCCCTCCAGGCGCGGGTCGAAGACCCGCTCGCAGCTGACATAGAAGTGGTTGGCGTCGACCAGGGCTATCATGGCGCCGCCTCCGGCAGGGCATGCACCACATGGGTGACCACGCCCCACACATGGCATTCGCGTCCGGCCAGCGGAATCGGCGCGAAGCGCGGGTTGCTGGCCAGCAGCACGATGCCCTCGCCCTGCCGGGCCAGCCGCTTGACGGTGGGCTCGCCGTCCACGGCGATGACGACCACCCGCCCCGGCAACGGCTCGAGGCTACGGTCCACCACCAGCAGGTCACCGTGGTGGATGCCGTCGCCGCGCATGGAGTCCCCCTCGGCACGCACGAAATAGGTGGAGGCCGGCCGGCGCACCACATGGGCATGCAGGTCGATCTCCACGTCCAGATGATCGTCCGCCGGGCTGGGAAATCCGGCCCGCACTCGGCACCCCATCAGAGGCTGAGTGCGGGCCGCGGACTCGATCATGGCGCGACCGACAAGACGTACGGCCGGTGGCAGAGCCTGTCGCATGAGCACCCCCAGGTACTGTATTTTAATACAGTATCTGTAAGATTCGGCCGCTTGGCAACTCCCCCGCTCACCGAGTGCTCCGAGGTCTGTGATAAGGTGCCGTGACAACAACAATCCCCAAGGGAGCCCGCCCATGGACCGCCAGACCCACCCGCTACTCTCCCGCCGCCCCTTCACCGAAAAGGGCAAGTTCGTATCCGCCCGGGAGGCCATCGACCTGATCCGCGACGGCGACGCCGTGGCTACCGGCGGCTTCGTCGGCATCGGCTTCGCCGAGCACCTGGCGGTGGCTCTGGAGGCGCGCTTCCTGGAGACCGGCCGCCCCCGCGACCTGACCCTGATGTACGCCGCCGGCCAGGGCGACGGCAAGCGCCGCGGGCTCAACCACCTAGGGCATGAGGGCCTGGTCGGCCGGGTGATCGGCGGCCACTGGGGGCTGGTGCCGGCCCTGCAGCGGCTCGCCATCGAGGGGCGCATTCAGGCCTGGAACCTGCCCCAGGGGGTGATCTCCCACCTCTTCCGCGACATCGCCGCCGGCAAGCCGGGCACCCTGACCCGGGTGGGCCTGGGCACCTTCGTCGACCCGCGGCTGGGCGGCGGCAAGATCAACGAGGCCACCACCGAGGAGCGGGTGCGGCTGCTGCCCATCGACGGCGAGGAGTATCTCTTCTACCCGGCGCTGCCGCTGCAGGTGGCGCTGCTGCGAGGCACCACCGCCGACACCCTGGGCAACGTGACCATGGAGCGCGAGGCCCTGGTGCTGGAGGCGCTGGCCATCGCCACCGCGGTGCGCAACTCCGGTGGGCTGGTGATCGTGCAGGTCGAGCGGCTGGCCGAGCGCGGGACCCTGCACCCCAAGGACGTGCGCATTCCCGGGGTGCTGGTGGACTGCGTGGTGGTGTGCGACGAGCCCGAGCATCACTGGCAGACCTTCCGTACCCCTTACAACCCGGCCTACTCCGGCGAGATCAAGGCGCCCATGGCCACCCCGGAGGCCCTGCCGCTCTCGGCGCGCAAGATCATCGCCCGCCGCGCCGCCTTCGAGCTGGCCGCCAACAGCGTGGTCAACCTGGGAATCGGCATGCCGGAAGGCATCAGCGCCGTGGCCAGCGAAGAGCGAGTGCTGGAGCTGCTGACCCTCACCGCCGAGCCCGGGGTGATCGGCGGCCTGCCCGCCGGAGGACTCGATTTCGGGGCCGCGCTCAACACCCAGGCGATCATCGACCAGCCCGCCCAGTTCGATTTCTACGATGGCGGCGGGCTGGACATCGCCTTTCTCGGCATGGCCCAGGTGGACGCTGCCGGCAACGTCAACGTCTCGAAGTTCGGCCCCCGGCTGGCCGGTGCCGGCGGCTTCATCAACATCAGCCAGAACGCCCGTCGGGTGGTGTTCATGGGCACCTTCGTCGCCACCCAGGAGGCTCTGACCATCGTCGACGGCCAACTGCGCCTCCCCGCGGGCGGGCTGCACAAGTTCGTTGCCGAGGTGGAGCAGCGCACCTTCAGCGGCGTTCTGGCCGCCGAGGATGCCAAGCCGGTGCTCTATGTCACCGAGCGCTGCGTCTTCACGCTGACCCCGCAGGGCATCGCCCTCACCGAGATCGCCCCGGGGGTGGACCTCGAGCGCGATATCCTGGCGCTGATGGATTTCACCCCGCTGATGCCCGAGCCGCCACGGCCGATGGACGCGCGCATCTTCCGCGAGGCCCCGATGGGGCTGCGCGAGTCGCTGCTCACCCTGCCGTTCGAGCAGCGCTTTCACTTCGACGCCGCCGAGGAGATCTTCTTCATCAACTTCGAGAACCTGAAGATCGCTTCCCAGGCCGATATCGACGCCATTCGCCACACCGTGGAGCGCCACCTGTCACCGCTGGGACGCCGGGTCTACGCCATCGTCAACTACGACCACTTCCGCATCGACGAAACGTTGCTGGACGCCTACACCGCCATGGTCGGCGACCTGGAGCGACGCTTCTATCACCAGGTCACCCGCTACACCACCAGCGGTTTCATGCGCAAGAAACTCGGCCACGCGCTGGAGGCGCGCGCCGTGCCGCCGCATATCTATGAAAGCGCCGAGGAGGCAAGGGCGCACCTGAAAGACCCCGACTGAGGCCGAGCGACCGGCGACAGCCTAGACGCCCATCGGCCGCCGCGTGGCAATTGCTACCAGGGCCGTGACGGTCCACCATGAAAAGGTCATGGGCCGCCTTCGAATGCCGGGATATCAAGCACATGGACGACGTCGCCAGCCAGTTCATTGCCGCCAACGAAACCGCTATCCAGCTGGCGGTGGCGCTGCTGCTGGGGGCCCTGATCGGCATCGAGCGCGGCTGGGTGGCACGCAGGAAGAAGTCGGGGGAGCGCGTGGCGGGGATACGGACCCACGCCCTGGTGGGGCTGCTCGGTGGCATCGCCGCCCTGCTTGCCGAAACCGTGACCGTCTGGATCCTGCCGCTGGTCTTCCTGGCCGTGGCAGTCATCGCCCTGGTGGGCTACCGGGCGCGCATGGAGCAGAGCCAGGACTACAGCATCACCGGCCTGGTGGGGCTGCTGCTGACCTTCTGCTTCGGCGCCGTGGCGGTGGCCGTGGACCTGGTGCTGGCGACCGCCTGCGCGGTGGTGACCGCGGTGGTGCTCGACAACAAGCAGGAGATCCACGGCCTGCTGAACAAGCTGCAGGCCCACGAGCTGGATGCGGGCCTCAAGCTGCTGCTGATCTCCGCCGTGATGCTGCCGCTGCTGCCCAACCGCGGCATGGGGCCAGGCGAGGTACTCAACCCCTACGAAATCTGGTGGCTGGTGGTGCTGATCGCCTCGATCTCCTTCGTCGGCTACTTCGCCATTCGCGTGGGCGGCACCGAGAAGGGCATCCTGTTCACCGGGCTGTTCGCCGGGCTCAGCTCCTCCACGGCCCTGACCCTGCACTTCGCCCGCCAATCCCGCCGTAACCCGGTGCTGAGCCCGATGCTGGCCGCCGGTATCCTGCTGGCCTGCGGCACCATGTTTCCGCGTATCCTGCTCTACGCCACGGTGATCAGCCCCGGCCTGGTCCCCCAGCTGCTGCTGCCGATAGCGCTGATGGGGCTGACGCTCTACGTGCCGGCCCTGGTGATCTGGTATCGCCAGCGCCAGGCCCTCAAGGTCGACCACCCGCTGAGCCAGAACCCGCTGGAGCTGCGCGTGGCGCTGCTGTTCGGCGCCCTGCTGGCACTGATCATGGTGCTCGGCGAGTGGCTGCGCGAGCTGCTGGGCGAGGCCGGCATCTACCTGCTGGCGGCCTCCTCCGGCCTGGCCGACGTGGACGCCATCACCCTGTCGCTGAGCCGCATGTCGCTGACCAGCATCGACGCCAGCACCGCCGTGCTGGGCATCATCATCGCCGCGGCGGTGAACAATCTAGTCAAGGCGGGCATGGCAACCGCCGTCGGCACGCGGCCAATCGGCCGCCGCGTCGCCGTGCCGATGCTGCTGTCGCTGGCGGTAGGCCTGACGGTGGCCTGGCTGGCTTGATCCCCCGGTAGCGGGCTCAGTCGTGGGCCACTCCCAGCAGGCGCACCCCGAGACACCGCGCCAGCCCGGCAGCGCCGTCGCGCATCACCGCATGATGGCTCCAGGCGAACAGCGGCCGTGCCAGCGGTGCCATCAGGTTCATCCAGCGCCGAGTCGTGCGCACCTGCCACTCGTAGCGTACGCGAGTCACCCGCCCTTCCTCGCTCAGCCGCCATCGCCCGCGGCCCTGAACATCGCCGCTGGCCTCACCCTCGATCAAGCAAGGCGCCTCCACACGGCTGACGCGGATATCGAAGCGCAGGCGATAGCCCAGGCGACTTTTCCAGGCGTAGCGATACATGCGCCCGATGCCTCGCTCATCGCCCGGCGCCAACTGCTCTACCGACGTGACGCTGGGCCACCAGGTCGGCCAGCGCTGCGACTCGGTCAGCACGCGATAGACCTCATCAATGGGTGCCTCGAGCTGCCAGGTGGTCACGAAGTGGTAGGCCGCCATCTGTCGCCTCCCAGGCCGCGGGGCCTCACAGCAGCCGCTCCACCACCTGCGACAGGTCGGCCTCGACCCACGCCTCCGGCACCCGGGATGCATCGCCCCGGCGATACTTGCCGGAGCGCACCAGCGCGCCCTGCATGCCGATCGCCATGGCCGCGGCCACATCGGCCTCGACGTCGTCACCGACCATCAGCGCCTCGGCGGGCGTCACCCCGATATCCTCGAGCACTCCGTGATAGAAGTCCGGCGCCGGCTTGCCAAGCACCAGGGCCTGGGTATCGGCGGCATACTCCAAGGCCTTGACGAAGGGACCCACGTCAAGATGCAGGCCGCCATCCTGATGAAAATAGCGATTGGTGCCCACGGTCAGCAGCGGCGCTCCCCGCTGCAGCACCTGGAAGGCGTCGTCGAGATGGCGATAGTCGAGGCGATGCTCGGCATCGCACAGCACCACGGCGTTAGGCTCGACGGTATCCAGCCCGGCGAACTCCGGCTCGAGCTGCTCGTGAATCAGCAGGTAGGGGCGCAGTCGCTGCTCGACCAGGTGGCGTCGGATCGCCGCCGGGGCCGTGACGATCTGCTGGCGCTCCAGTTCGAATCCCATATGGGTCAGCTCAGCATAGACCGTAGCGGCCGTCTTGCGGGACGTATTGGTCACAAAGCGCAGCGCCAGACTGGAGGCCTGCAGTCGCGCCACCGCCTCGACGGCGCCCGGCAGCGCCTCCCCATCCTCGTGGAGCACACCGCTGATATCGAGTAGTACGGCCTGCAACATCGTCACCTCCCTTTGCCGCGGGTTGTGGGTTCAGCCTAGCAGGAGGCGTCGATTCCGGTTCGAGCAGGATGCACGACAGCGGCGCGAAGGGGTCAAGGCGAAAAGTGGTCGGCAGGCAGCACCGGGTCGATCTCCAGCGCCTCGAAGCGCACCGCCTCGAGGCGTCGCCCCTGATCGTCGCGACTGATCACCTGGAGGGGAAAGCGGGTCTCGGGGTCAATCCACAGCTCGTAGCGGGCCACCGCCCCCAGGTGCGGGTCCGCAGCGCCCTCGACGACCAGCTGCTCGGCACGCCGACCATCGAGAGTGACAACGCCCAGCCGCTGGCAACGGCCATGACGCTCCAGCCGCTGGACATTGCGCAGCAGAGTCGCCACATCCGATTCATCGACCCGATGCCCCCGGGCGCTGCGCACCAAGCGGTTGTCGGGGGCAAGCGTCATCCCGGGCCGACGCCCGGGGCCGCCGAGCGGCCAGAGCCGCACCTGATGCGTGTCGGGGCGATAGAGAATCACCGCGCCGCGGTAGGGGGCGACCATGTCCAGGCGAATGAAGCCGGGCCGGCGATAGCTGTAGCGAATGACCTCTTCACCGCCGTCGCCCTGGCTGCGCAGGATCAGCCGGTAGGCGGTGGCTTGCTCAACGCGAGTCAGCGCCGCTGCCACCGGGTCGGCTTCCGGGTTCACGGCCATCGTCAGCAGCAGCTCCGGCAGCATGGTTCGCCTCCCTTACCTGGCGCTCGACCGCCAGGCATGACACGGCTCGTAGGCCACACTCTCACCATAGCACGACCGCCCCAGGCGGCCTTCGACAGCCAGCCACGGCCGGTAGCAACGGAGGGAAAGCCGAGCGTTTTGTTCTACCCTGAAAGCGAGCAGCGTCTCTACTAGGTTTGGCACGCCGGGAGGCGGTCATGACAGATGAGGAATTTCGCCGTCTGGCATTGGGACTACCCGGCGCGGTCGAGCACGCCGAGATGTATCACCCCGACTTCCGGGTCAGCGGCAAGGTCTTCGCCGCCCTGGGCCATCCCGATGCGGCCTGGGGCCTGGTCATGCTGACGCCAGACGACCAGCAGGCGTTCATCGCCGCCGACCCCGACGCCTTTGCCCCCGCCCAAGGCGAGTGGCAGCGGCCCGGCTGCACCGGCGTGCGCTTGGCCGTGGCGGACCACCACCGGGTGCGCGCCGCCCTGATCGCCGCCTGGCGCGGCAAGGCCCCCCGGCGCATGACCGAGCACTTCCCTGAGTAGCTTCATCCTATCGAGGGACCCGCCGGCGGTGGAGAGCGGCCCTCGCGGGCGATGCTCCACCGCCGGTCGGCTATCGCTTAGGCCTCCTCCCGTGGCTCCTCATAGGGGCGTGACCAGACATCATCCGGCTCGTGGCGGCGAAGAATCTCCTCCGCTTCGGGCTGGGACGTGTCCGGGATGATCACCTTGACCTGGCTGGTCTCCTTGTCGAAATAGAGCTTCTCGCGGGGGAAGCCTTCGGCCACCAGTTCATCGAAGGCGTTACGGGCCTTGTCGGTACTACTGTAGCTCGCGGTAACCGTCTGCGTCATATCATCCTCCCAAGTGTTCTGCACATGGCTGAGTGATACTGCCGTTGGGTATTGCCGGGCTACCGACGCCACGCAGTGACGTCGGCCTGTCCCCCAGCATAGAGGGTTATCGCCACTTCAACAGACGCGGCAACTGCGTCACACCGTCACAAGGGCTCCCAGCGCCGTCGGCTCACATCGCCACTTCCACCGGGCTGACCAGTCGTTCGAAGGCCGTGTAGGCCAGCTGCATCACTTCGGTGTGGCTGCCCGCATTGAAAGCGATCAGGTCCGCCTGGGTCAGGTGCGGCGCCACGAACACCTCCAGGTCGAACAGGTTGCCGAAAGGCGGCATGGCCCCGACCTCGCAATCCGGGAAACGGTCCTGAAAGTCCGCCTCCTCGGCCAGCACGACCTCCCGCGCCCCGGTGGACTTGCCCAGTCGATCCAGATCCACCTGATCGGTCGCCGGCAAGACCGCCATGGCCAGCCGACCATCGATCTTGACCATCACGCACTTGGCGAAGTGCCTGCCGGGCACGTGCACCGCCTCGGCCACCTCCTGGGCGGTATAGGCCTCGGAGTGCTGCATGATGACGTATTTCACGTTCTGCTCATCGAGATACTGCTTCACTGTTGCCATGGTCATGGCCGTCACTCCCCTGCTGGTTGCCGATCACAGCGGTACTTCCCATAGGATAGTCACGGCAGGAGCCCCTATCCCAGCCAGATCCCCCCGGAGGCCTCCAGCGGCGCCACCAGCTCGTGGAAGAAGCGCAGCGCCAGGGCCGGCTCCAGCCAGAACATGAAGGCCACCCCCCAGGCACCGCCCCACAGGTGAGCGCTATGGTTGATGTTGTCACCTCCCTGGCGCTGGGCGCGAAAGGAGTAGATGACGTAGGCGGCGGCGAACAGGATCGCCGGCACCGGGATGAAGAACACGAACAGCAGCGACCAGGGGCGCAGCAGAATATAGGCGAAGAGCATCGCCGAGACGGCCCCCGAGGCGCCCAGGCTGCGAAAGCGAGGATTGCGACGGTGGCGAAAGTGCGTCGGAAGGATGGCCACCAGCAGGCCCGAGAGATAGAAGAGCACGAAGCCCAGGGGCCCGATGCGCGGCGTCAGCACCAGCTCCATCACCGTGCCGAAGAAGTACAGGGTGATCATGTTGAAGAGCAGGTGGGTACCGCTGGAGTGAATGAAGCCGTGGCTCAGCAGCCGCCACCACTGCCCCCTGGCAACGCCGGGCGGCCAGTAGATCAGGGCGTCGAACAGTCGGGGCCAGCGCCACGCCAGCAAACTCACCGCCGTGGTGACGGCCACCAGTGCCAGAGTCATGCTCATGAGCGGCAGGGTCGACAGGCGGTCATCGCGTCTCCTTGAGCGCTTCCTTGATGAGACGTTGCTATCGACCCTTGTGACAGGCCCGGTCGCCGTTGGTGCCCAAGCGAGACGAGGGCCGCACCGGATTCAGCGCCGGCACGCCGTCGGCCAACGGCTCAGGACGCCCGCGACTGCGCCGCAGGCGCGCGGTCTTGCTCGTTCATCTTGCGCGCCATCGCCTCGCGCTCGGCGGCCTCATCGGCCAGCGAGCGCTTGGGCAGCACTAGGTTCAGGGTGAAGGCCACCCCCGCCGCCACCACGATGGGCGAACCACCCAAGACCAGCTGCAGCATGTCCGGGAAGGCCTCGATCGCCTCGGGCACCGCATAGATCCCCATGCTCAGCGCCAGCGCCAGGCTGGCGATGGTCATGTTGCGGGCCGAGAGCTCATCCTTGGTGATCAGCTGGATACCGGTCATGGTGATCATACCGAACACCGTGATGGTGGCCCCGCCCAGCACCGGATAGGGAATGGTGGTCATGACGGCACCAAACTTGGGGACCAGCCCCGCCACCAGCATGAAGATCGCCGCCAGGGCCAGCACGAAGCGACAAGTCACCTTGGTCATGGCCACGATGCCCACGTTCTGGCTGTAGGAAGAGGTCGGCATGGCGCCGAACAGCGACCCCACCGCCGTAGTGGCGCCGTTGCCCATCAGCCCGCCGAACAGCTCGCGGGTGGTGGGCTCGCGATTCATGCCCCCCACCGAGGTGGCCGAGAGATCGCCGATGGTCTGCACCGAATTGACTACGCAGATGATCACCACCGAGATGATCGCTGCCAGGTGAAACTCCAGCTCGAAGGGCATCAGGCGCGGCGTACTGATCCAGCCGGCATCGCGTACCGGACTGAAGTCGACCATGCCCAGAAACAGCGCCAGCCCGTAGCCCACGCCGATGCCGCAAATGATCGCCGCCAGCTTCATGAAGCCGCGGGCGAACTGGGAGACACCCAGCACCACCAGCAGGGTGACGATGGCCACCAGCCAGTTGCGCGGATCGCCGTAGTCGCTGGCGCCGACACCGCCGGACATGTAGTGGATGGCGATGTCGTAGAGCGACAGGCCGATGACCAGCACCACGGTACCGGCCACGATGGGCGGGAACAGATGGCGAATCCGGGTGATGAACAGGCCCACCAGCATCATGGTCACCCCGCCAACGATCTGGGCGCCGAGGATGCCGCCGATCCCGTACTGGGCGCCCACCGCGACCAGCGTCGGCACATAGGCGAACCCCACGCCGAAGATGGTCGGCAGGCGGGCGCCGAAGCGGCCGATACCGTAGAGCTGGATCAGGGTGGAGATGCCGGCGGCAATCAGCGATATCTGGATCAGCAGCATCTGCTCGGCGAGGCTGCCGCCCACCGCGCCGATGACGATGATCGGCACGGTCACCGTGCCCATGATCATCGCCAGAATGTGCTGGAAGGAGAGCGGCAAGGCCTTGCCCAGCGGAGGCTTGCCATAGAAGTCGAAAACTGACTGGTTATGTTGTGGTGTGCTCATCTCAGATCTCGTGGCTATTTTTATGTATACAACAATAATGCACACGACACCCTAATAGAAACGAAAACAGTAGACAATTTTTGTATACATGAAATTGTCAGCTCAGCGCTCTCCCAGCTGCCAGTCGTTGTCGGTGAGCGGTTCGCCGCCCCGTGACGTCACTCGCACGGTATCGCTGATCCCGATGCCCCACTGCCCCGGCAGGCGCAGGCAGAGCGGCAGGTGAAATACCATGTCGGCGGCAAACTCACGCTGCTGACCGGCGGCGATGAAACCGGTGCCCTCGACCCAGCTGGGCGGGAACTGAGCCCCTACCGCATAGCCGTACACCCCAGAGAAGAACAGTCGCTCGGCGTTGGGCGCGAGCACCGACTCGGCGGCGCGGGCGGCGGCATCGAAGCTGTTGCCCGGGCGCATGGCGTCGCACAGGGTCTCGAAGAGGGCGCGGCACAGATCACGGACCGCCCGCATCTCGTCGCTGGCGCGGCCGGCCACCACGGTGCGCATCATCGGCGCCGTATAGCGCTGGAAGGCAGAACCGAACTCCAGGAACACCGGCTCGCCCGCCTCGATGGGGACGCGCTTGTGGTTGACGTGGATGACGCTGGCGCGACGTCCCGTGGTAACGATCGGCTGCAGGCTCATGAACTCACCGCCGGCAGCCAGCATGGCGCGCGCGCCCTCGGCGGCGATTTGGTTATCGGTCACTCCCGGGGCAATCAGCGCCTCGGCCTCACGCAGCCCGGCGGCGGTGATTCGTGCACTCTCGCGCAGGCAAGCCAGCTCGGCGGCCGACTTGACGATGCGCAGTCGATCGAGCAGCTCCCCACCGTCGTCGCGAAAGCGCTCGGCGCCGAGTCGCGCCTGCAGCTCCCGAATCACCCCCAGGCGCAGGCCGGCACCGAAGGCGTCGATGCCGATGGTGCGATAGCCGGACAGGGTTTCGGCCAGCGGTGCGATCACTTCGTCGATGCCCTCCCAACGATAGCCCAGGATCTCGTCGATCCGGGCAGTGACCACCGCCGGGCCGGTCTCGATGGAGGGCACCTGGAGCACCACGCGGTCGGCCGAGACCACCAGAGCCGCATGCACCGAGACCTCGAAGGTGTGATAGCCGGTCAGGTAGAAGATATCGGCGGGGTCGGTAAGCAGCAGCGCCTCGAGCCCGGCGGTACGCATCGCGTCTCGGGTGTGCGACAGGCGGGCATCGAACTCCTCGGCGGGGAAGGGCAGCTCGGCCCCCTCGAGATGCGAGGCCAGGGCATGACGGTAGGCGTGATGATCCATGGGGGGAAAGCTCCAGGCAGTGACAGGGTTCAGTCGCCAGTGTAGCCATGACGTCCGTCATGCCGCCCGGAATCGGCACGAAATAAGGCTGTTCCCTCCTCCCCGGGTTTCGTAGAATCCGGGGCGTATTTGACGCGACAGGACAACGATATGGGCAGGGCCTTTCAGAACCGCAAGGAATCCATGGCCAAGACGGCCGCCGCCAAGACCAAGGTGTACAGCAAGTACGGCCGCGAGATCTATGTGGTCGCCAAGCAGGGCGGCACCGACCCCGCCGGCAACCTGAGCCTGCGCGGCCTGATCGAACGGGCCAAGAAGGATCAGGTACCCAGCCACGTGATCGACAAGGCGCTGGACAAGGCCAGCGGCGTGGGCGGTGAGGACTTCTCCCCGGCACGCTACGAGGGCTTCGGGCCGGGCAACTGCATGGTCATCGTCGACTGCCTCACCGACAATCCCAACCGCACCTTCGGCGACGTCCGCGCCTGCTTCAACAAGGCCAAGAGCAAGCTCGGCACCCCGGGCAGCGTCAGCCACATGTTCGACCACTGCGCCATCCTCGCCATGGCGGGCGATGACGAGGAAGCGGTGCTCGAAGCGCTGATGGAGGCCGATGTCGATGTCACCGACATCGAGAACGAAGAGGGTCGGATCACCGTCTTCGCGCCCCATACCGAGTACGCCAAGACCAAGCAGGCGCTGATCGACGCCTTCGGTGAGCTCGAGTTCGAGGTCGACGAGATCCAGTTCGTGCCCCAGACCACCACGCCGGTGGAGGGCGACGACGTGGCCATGTTCGAGAAGCTGCTCGACGCGCTCAACGACCTGGACGACGTGCAGAACGTCTTCCACAACGCCGAGCTCCCCGAGCAGTAGACGAGCCGGCGTCACCGCCGCGGCAGCCCGCTGAGTTCGTCCAGAAACGCCTCGATGCCGTTGGAGTAGTCCGGCTCGCTATCGAGGAAACCGGTGTTATGGCCGCCGCGGATCACCAGCAGCTGCTTGGGGTCGTTGGCGGCCTGGTAGACGGCCTCGCCCTCGCTGAAGGGGATGATCTCGTCATCGCGACTGTGGATCACCAGCAGCGGGGCGTCGATTCGCGCCACCCGCGACTCGGTATCGTAGTCGAGCCGGGCCAGCCAGCGCACCGGCAGGAAGGGATAGAGCCGCTGGCCGAGCTTGGGCACCGAGCGGAAGACGGACTCCAGGATCACCGCCGCCGGCTGCTCACCTTCGTCCCGGGAGACGGCCAGCTCCGCCGCCACGGCAGCCCCCAGCGAGCGGCCGAACAGCACGATCTCCTCTGGCGGCACCCCCCGCTCCTCGACCAGCCAGCGCCAGCCGGCCCGAGCGTCCAGCGCCGTGCCGTCCTCCGAGGGCCGGCCCTCGCTGCGGCCATAGCCCCGGTAGTCGAGGATCAGCACCGAGAGCCCGAGGCGGTGGAACTGGCGAATCGAATCCAGCCGGTGGGAGATATTGCCGGCGTTGCCGTGGAAGAACAGCAGGCTGCCGCGCTCGTGCTGGGCCGGCACCCACCAGGCGTCCAGGGTCAGACCGTCCTCGGTAGTCAGCGCCACCTCTTCCCAGGGCATGCCCCGGTCGGCGGGGTTCGCAACGTGGTCACGCCCCACATGGGGCAGGTAGAGCAGCCGCTCCTGGAAGAGCCAGGCCAGCGCCACCACCAGCAGGTAAGCCAGCGCGATCCACGCAAGCGAGCGTAGTAGCATCTTTCCTCCTAACGCTTCTGCACGAAGCTGCCTGACCCTCAGCCGCCGGCTACCGACAGGCGTAACCACAGCCACAGCGCCACCAGCAGCGCATAGAGCGCCGTCAGGCCCAGCAGCGCATTGAGGGCCGCGCCATCGCGCCGGTGCAGCTCGCGAACCAGGGCCAGGGCCGCCAGGCCGGCCAACAGCCAAACGCCCCACCACCAGGCCGGCAGCCCCAGGGGCAGGGTGACCGCCAGCGGCCCTGCCGTCAGCATAGCGAAGAGCCGCCGGGTCGCGCCCGGCCCCAGCCGCACCGCCAGGGTGAGCTTGCCGGCCCGCGCATCGGTGTGGCGATCCCGCAGGTTGTTGACCACCAGGATAGCGGCTACCGGCATGCCTACCAGCACGCTGGCCACCACCGCCTGGAGCGTGATCGGGCTCTGCTGGGCCAGCAGGCCGCCGAGCACCGCCACCGGGCCGAAGAAGCACCACACCACCGCCTCGCCCAGCCCCAGGTTGGCGTAGGGGCGCGCTCCGCCGCTATAACCGAGCACGCCGAGCAGCGCCAGCGCCCCCAGCAGCCACAGCAGCCAGTGGCCAAAGAGGACCAGCCACAGCCCCGTCACCACAGCCACACCCAGCGCCCCGGCGAGCCCCGCCCAGAGCTCACTGGCGCTGAGCCAGCCCGCCTGCAGGGCACGGGTGGGGCCAAGGCGATCGGCCTGGTCGACTCCGGCGAGGCCATCGAAGAGATCATTAGCCAGATTGACCGCCAGCTGCAGCGCCAGGGCGCAGAGCAGGCAAAGCAGCGCCGTGGACCAGGCGAAATGCCCGGGCACCACCAGCCCCTGGCCCAGCGAGACCGGCCCCAGCGCCGCCGGCAGGGTCCGCGGGCGCAGGGTGTGCAGCCAGATGGCCATTTTGTTCATTGCGTCGTCCTGTCCTTTGTCATCCCTGAACATGCGCTTCCGGTCGTCGGCACGCCCAGCGTGGGGCATACTCTGTGGTGTCATGAGGACGATCGCAAGGAGGCAGGATGTCCGCCGACGGGTTGTCACAGCTTGCCCTGCCCTGGGTGCTGGCCAGCGTGATGCTGGCCATGGGCCTGAGCCTGACCGGGACCGACTTCACCCGCACCTGGCGCCATCCCCGCCGGGTTCTGCTCGGTAGCGGCCTGCAGCTGCTCGCCCTGCCGCTGCTGGCCTGGGCGCTGGTCCTGCTGCTTCCGCTTTCGCCACCGGCAGCCGCTGGCCTGTTGCTGGTGGCTCTGGTGCCGGGCGGAGCCACCTCCAACATGTTCAGCTACCTGGTACGGGGCGACCTGGCCCTGTCGGTCACCCTCACCGCTCTCGCTGCGGTGCTGGCTCCCTTCACCCTGCCGCTGATCATGGGCTGGAACCTCGAGCGGCTGGGGCTCACTGCGCTGGGCTTCTCGCTGCCCTACTGGCAGACCGTGGGCCAGCTGCTGCAGGTCACCCTGCTACCGGTGCTGGCCGGCATGCTGCTGCGCCGGGCCCTGCCACCGCACTGGCGAGAGCGGGTGCTGCCGGGGGTCAAGGGGTTTACCGGTGTGGCCATGATCGCGATGGTGGTCGCACTCTTCGTCGCCCACGCCGAGCGGCTGCCGGCACTGATCAGCCTGGAGACCCTGGCCGTGCTGCTGCTCTGCCTAACCAGCATGGCGCTGGGGCAAGGCGTCGCCCGCCGGCTTCGCCTGCCCCAGGAGAGCGTGCGCGCCATTACCGTTGAGGTAGGCGTACAGAACGCCGGCGTGGCGATGATGGTGGCCTTCGTGCTGCTCCAGCAGCCGGCCATCGGCCTGGTCCCGCTGCTCTACGGCCTGCTGATGAACGTGCCGGTGTTCCTGTGGATGTTCGCCTGTCTGTGGCGGGATCGCCGCCCGGCGGCTCTCCTGACATCGAGGCGCTAACGGCCATGTCGCTTGCCTGCCTATCGATGAAGGTCAGATTGGCCATGCCCAATGTCTCCGCCGGCTGGCTGGCGGTGGCCACCGCCCTGGGGGTAATGGCCGTCAACCGCCTGCGCGGCGCCTGACGGCCGCCCGCCCTACTCCACGGTGACGGTGATGACATCAGAGACCAGCGGCGGGTCGAAGCTGACATGGCGGTAGTCCATGAACAGCAGCTGTAGGCGGTACTCGCCCGGCTCCAGTTCTAGGACGCCTTCGGTCTGGCCGCCGCCGAAGTGGCGGGTGTGGTTGGTGAAGGGCAGCGGCGCGTCCAGGTCCACGTCCTCCAGCGGCATGTTCACCAGCAGGTGATGGTGGCCGGTATCCGGGAAGTCGGCGCCGGCCGGGGCCACGCCCATGCCCCTGAGTCCCATCCGCACCGTCACCGGACCGGACAGCGTCGCGCCATCCTCGGGCGAGATGAAATAGACCTCGGCGTCCTCGGCGGCCGAGATACGTTCCAGGTCGGCCAGGGCCGGCGCCGCCAACAGCGCGCTGCCCGCAAGCCCCAGCGCCAGGGCATAGATCCGCTTATGCATGGTGTCCTCCTTTGCCATCCCGCGATGGCGTGCTGGGCGGCCACCGCCGCCGATTGGCTCGGCGGGCTACCCGCAGCCCGCCTCCACCCTCCCAGCTTAGGAGCCCGTCTGATTTAACACGAATCTACTGCGATATCCGGTCAAGCCCGAGAGGCCCTTGGGCGAGGGCGGCGGGGCTGGCAGGTGGGCTCAACGCTCCCGCTGGGACGCCTGCCACTCCTCGGCGGCCTCCTCCACCCCGGGCTCGTCGCCGCGATTGAGGGCCGCCCGGCGGTAGGCCTCCTCGTCGCGCACGTCGTCGATCACCGTCATCAGCTCGTCGACATCCACGGGGGTGGTGTCGTGGACGAAGCAGCCGGTCAACTCGCTCTCCGGATGCAGCTCGCCCGCCTCATAGAGCGCCCAGATCTCCTTGCCGTAGTCGGTGGCCAGAAGCTCAGGGGCGAAGCGCCCGAAGTAGCGGCGCATGTTGTCCACGTCGCGCTCGAACATCCACTCGGCGCTGTTGTTGCCGGCGGCGTCCACCGCCTGGGGCAGGTCGATGATCACCGGGCCGTCGGCGGCCATCAGCACGTTGAACTCGGAGAGATCCCCGTGCACCAGACCGGCACACAGCATCTTCACCACGTCGCGGATGATCTTGGCGTAGGCCTCGCGGGCCTGCTCGGCGCTCAGGGTGATATCGTCCAGGCGCGGGGCGGTCAGCCCCTCGGCGTCGGAGATCATCTCCATGAGCAGCACGCCGTCGATGAAGCCGTAGGGCTTGGGCACCCGCACCTCCGCCGCGGCCAGCCGATAGAGGGCGTCGACCTCGGCGTTGAGCCAGGCCTGCTCCTGCTCCTTCTGGCCGTAGCGGGTCTTCTTGGCCATGGCCCGGGAGCGGCGGCTGTTGCGCTCGCGGCGCCCCTCCTGGTACTGCACGGCCTGCTTGAAGCTGCGCTGTTTCGCCTCCTTGAAGACCTTGGCGCAGCGCCGCTCACCGTGGGAGCGCACCACGTAGACCTGGGCCTCCTTGCCGCTCATCAGCTGGCTTTCGACCGCCTCGATCAGGCCGTCGTCCACCAGCGGCTGCAGTCGCTTGGGTATCTTCATCTCGTCTCCCGAAATTCGCCGAGGCGCCTCACCGGCCGACCCGCCGGGCGCGAACGCTGCGCCCCTTGATTCTGCCATTGAGCAGCCGCGCCAGGGCCTCGTCGGCCACCTCGCGCCGCACGGCCACAAAGGCGCTGTTGGCCAGCACCTTGATCTTGCCCACCTGGTCGCCGGCCAGCCCCGCCTCGCCGGTCAGGGCGCCGAGGATGTCGCCGGGGCGCACCTTCTGCTTCTTGCCGGACCCCAGCTGCAGGGTCGCCATGGGCGGTACCAGCGGCTCGCGAGAGAGCACCGAGCGGGGCGGCAGCGGGGCCTCCTCCAGGGGCTCGCCGAGGAAGTCGTTGAGGCGCGCCAGCCGGTAGGCCTCGCCCTCGCCGACCAGGGTGCAGGCGATGCCGGCGCTGCCGGCCCGGCCGGTCCGCCCGACCCGGTGCACATGTACCTCCAGGTCGCGGGCGATGTGATAGTTGAACACCGCGTCCAGCTCGGCGATGTCGAGCCCCCGAGCCGCCACGTCGGTGGCCACCAGGATGGAGGCGCTGCGGTTGGCGAAGCGCACCAGCAGCCGGTCTCGGTCGGCCTGCTCCAGGTCGCCGTGCAGCGCCAGGGCGCTGAAGCCCGCCGCCCCGAGCGCCTGGGCCACCTCGTCGGTCTCGCGCTTGGTATTGCAGAACACCACGCTGCTACCCGGGCGGAAGTGCAGCAGCAGCCGGCACAGCGCCCCCAGGCGCGCCTCGTCGCCATCGCCCACCCGATAGACCCGCTCGTGGATGCTGCTGGCGTCGTGGGCCTCGGCCACCTCCACCGTCACCGGGTCGCGCATCAGCGCCTCGGCCACGGGGCGCACGGCGTCGGAGAAGGTGGCGCTGAACAGCAGGGTCTGCCGGCGGGCCGGGGTCTCGGCGACGATCGCCTCGAGGCTCGCCTGGAAGCCCATGTCGAGCATGCGGTCGGCCTCATCCAGCACCAGAGTCTCGAGTCCGTCCAAGGCAAGCGAGCCCTTGCGCAGATGCTCCTCGACGCGCCCCGGGGTGCCCACCACCAGGTGGGCGCCGTGGGCCAGGGAGGCGAGCTGGGGGCCGAAGGGAGCACCGCCGCACAGGGTCAGCACCTTGACGTTGGGAAGGGTGCGCGCCAGCCGACGCAGCTCGCCGGCCACCTGGTCGGCCAGCTCCCGGGTCGGGCAGAGGATGAGCCCCTGCACCCGAAAGCTCGCGAGGTCGAGCCGCGACAGCAGCCCCAGGCCGAAGGCCGCGGTCTTGCCGGAGCCAGTCTTCGCGCGGGCGAGCACGTCGCGACCGGCGAGGATCGGCGGCAGCCCCTCGGCCTGGATCGGCGTCATGGCGGCAAAGCCCAGGGAGGCGAGGTTATCGATCAGCGCCGGCGCCAGCGGCAACGTGGCGAAGGCGGCATCGGGAGAGACATCGGACAAGGTGAGATCCTGCAGAGGAAGTCAGGGCCGTCGGGACGGCGAGATAACGAGCAGCCAGAGCCGGGCGGCATCGGCCAGGAATGCGGGCATACGGACGGCCGCAGGATAGCAGAAAGGCGGCAAAGGCGCCGGACTATCGTCCGGTCTGCTGGCCGCTGCCCGCCGCCTCGAGCACCTCGCCAATCGCCTCGGCTTCCAGGGTCTCGCGCTCCTCCAACGCCGATGCCAGGGCATCCAGGGCGGCACGGTGCTCCTCGAGCAGGCGCCGGCCCCGCGTCTCCAGCTCGGTCAGCAGGCGGCGGATCTCCTCGTCGACCAGGTTCGCCATGGCCTCGCTGTGCTCGCGGGCCTGGGCCATCTCCTTGCCGAGGAACACATGCTCGCGGCTCTGGGCGAACATCACCGGCCCGACCCGCTCGCTCATGCCCCAGCGGGCCACCATGCGGCGTGCCAGCTGAGTGGCCTGCTCCAGGTCGTTCTCCGCCCCGCTGCTTACCTCGCCGAAGACGATCGACTCGGCCAGGCGGCCGCCGTACATCACGGTGATGCGATCGCGCAGGTAGGCCTCGCCGTGGTTGTAGCGCTCCTCGTCCGGCACCTGGGCGGTCACTCCCAGCGCCTGGCCGCGGGGCAGCACCGTGACCTTCTCCAGCGGGTCGGCCTTGGGCAACAGATAGGCCAGCAGCGCATGGCCCGACTCGTGGTAGGCAACGATATGGCGCTCCTGGTCGGAGAGGCCCACGTCCTTGGCCTCGCCCAGCAGCAGCCGGTCGCGGGCGTCGGTGAAGCAGGCCCAATCCACCGCCTCGTACTCGCGGCGCCCCGCCAGCAGCGCCGCCTCGTTGGCCAGGTTGGCGAGATCCGCCCCGGAAAAGCCGATGGTGATCTCGGCCAGCCGCTCCAGGTCGACATCCTCGGCCAGCGGTATCCGGCGGGTGTGCACTTCCAGAATCGCCTGGCGCGCATCGCGGTGGGGGCGCTCCAGGGTGATCTTGCGATCGAAGCGGCCGGGGCGCAGCAGCGCCGAATCCAGCACATCGGGGCGGTTGGTGGCCGCCAGCACTACCACCGACTCTTCCGCCTCGAAGCCGTCCATCTCCGAGAGGATCTGGTTCAGGGTCTGCTCGCGCTCGTCGTGGCCGCCGCCCATGCCGGCGCCCCGGGAGCGGCCGATGGAGTCCAGCTCATCGATAAAGATCACTGCCGGCGCCTGCTCCTTGGCCTGTTTGAAGAGGTCGCGAACCCGCGACGCCCCCACCCCCACGAACATCTCGATGAACTCGGAGCCGCTGATGCTGAAAAAGGGGACCTCGGCCTCGCCGGCCACCGCACGCGCCATCAGCGTCTTGCCGGTGCCTGGCGGCCCCATCATCAGGATCCCCCGGGGAATCTTGGCGCCCAGCGCCTGGAAGCGGTCGGGCGACTTGAGGAACTCGACCACCTCGATGATCTCGCGCTTGGCGTTCTCGGAGCCTGCCACGTCGTCCAGGCGGGTCTCGCTCTCCTCGCTGCGCACCCGACGGGCCTGGGACTTGCCCATGCTAAACATGCCGCCGCCCGACATGGCGCGCTGCTGCATGCGGTTCCAGAACCAGAACAGCAGGGCCAGGATCAGGATCCACGGCAGCGCCCCCACCAGAATACGCTGCCACCAGGGCGGGTCCACCGGGCGTGCCGCGATATGAACCCCCTGGGCCTCCAGCCGCTCCAGCAGCCGATCGCTTTCCACGTCCGGCCGCGTGGTCTCGAAGGTTTCGGCTTCGCCTACGTCCAGCGTCTCGCGTCCGGACTCGGAGAGAAGCCCCTCCACCGACTGGCCGCGCAGGGTGACCCGTTCGACGTATCCGGCATCGACCGCCTCGAGAAACTCGGTGTAGCTCAGTTCGGCCTGCACGTCACGCTGGGCCGCATCGAGATAAAAGAACAGTAGCAGAATGGCGAAGGCGAACCAGAGAAACAGCGGCCACTGGGGACGCGGCGGGGGCTGCAGGCCGCTACCCGGCGACTGCGACTCCCAGTCGAGCGGGGCAGGCGGCTTGCCAGAGGGTTTGTGGGGATCGGGCTTCGGCATGGCGCACTCGACATCCAAGATGTGTGCCTACAACATGCCGATCCCCCGGCGGCATGACAAGGCCGAACGGCCACTCTCCCTTCTACGCACCGCACCAAAGCCAGTAAACTGAGCGCTGCCCGCCCGCGCCATCCGTCGAGGACTCCATGCTTTTTACCCATCCCCTTCACCGCCGCTCATGCTCGGCCACGCTGCGCTGGCCACTGCTGCTGATGTTGCTGCTGGCGCTATGGCTGCCGGGCCAGGCTAACGCCCAGAGCGAGGTGCCCTCCTCCCTGGAAGCGCTGGAATCCGAACTCGATGGGCTGCCGGAATTCGATATCACCCCGCAGCCCCCGCTCGAACAACGCGAGCGAGACGAGGCGCTGCGCCAGCTTCGCGATATCCAGCGCTCGCTGGTCGAGGTGCGCAGCCGCGGCGAGATGCTTCGCCACCAGCTGCAGGGGCTCGACGCGGATGACGAGGAGTACCGGCAGATTCGCGAGCAGCTCGAGCAGCTGGAGCAGCAGCGCCGCAACCTGCGCGAGCTCTTCGAGGACGTGGCGATCGGCGGCCTCGATCGCTCGATCCTCACCGAGCAGGTCGAGCAGGAGGACTTCAATTGGCAGGACGAGCTGCTCTCGATCATGCGTCCGCTGTTCAGCGAGATGCGTCAGCTCACCGAGCGACCGCGGACCCTCGAGCGCCTGCGCCGGGACCGCGCCCTGATCCATCAGCGCCTGGGGGTGATCCACCAGGCCCTGAACAATATCGAGGCCTTCGCCGAGGCCGACCACGACGAGGCCACAGCGGCCCGGCTGGCGGAGCTGGAACAGGGCTGGCGGGACCGCCAGGCCGACCTGCAGCGCCAGCAGGCCATCGTCCAGCTGCAGCTCGACAACCTGATGGAGCGGGACGAGAGCCTCTACGAGCAGGGCCAGCGCGCGCTGCGCGAGTTCTTCGTCGGCCGCGGCCTGACCCTGCTGGTCGCCATCGGCGCCTTCGCCCTCACCGTACTGGTGCTACAGGGCGGCATGAACCGCCTGCTGCAGTACCGCGAACGGCGAGGCATACCGCGTCGCGGCATGCGCACCCGGCTGTTCCTGCTCGGCTACCGGCTGGTGGCCGCGCTGCTGTCGGTCCTGGTGTTCATGATGGTGCTATACGCGGCCGGCGACCTGGTGCTGTTCTCGCTGGCGCTGCTGTTGATCGTGGCGCTGCTGCTGAGCTTTCGCACCTACCTGCCACGCTACCTGGCCGAGGCCCGGCTGTTCCTCAACGCCGGCCAGGTGCGTGAGCGCGAGCGGGTGATCTACCACGGCATTCCCTGGCGGGTGCGGGCCATCGGCTTCTACTCCTGGCTGGTCAATCCGGAGCTCGAGAACGGCCGCCTGCGTCTGCCGCTGTCCGAACTGGCGACGCTGATCTCGCGCCCGCTCAACCACGACGAGCCCTGGTTCCCGACCCGGCCGGGCGACTATGTGCTGCTCGACGACGGCACCTTCGGCCAGGTGGCGCGCCAGTCGCCCGAGGTCGTCCAGCTGCGGGTGCTGGGCAACCTGGTGCAGTACGACACCGCCGGTTTCCTCGCCGCCCGGCCGCGCAACCTCTCCCGGGACAGCTTTCTGGCGGTGGTGGTCTTCGGCATCGACTACCGGCACCAGAGCCTGCCGGTGGCCGAGGTGGCCGACATCTTCCGGAACGCCGTAGAGGCGCGGCTGGCCGGCTCCGAGCTGGCCGACTGGGTGGAGAGCGTCAGTGTGGAGTTCCGCGAAGCGGCCGACTCGTCGCTGGACTATCAGATCATGGTGACGCTCAGCGGCGAGGCCGCCGCCTACTACTTCAAGGTCAACCGGCTGATCCAGGCGGCCTGCGTGCAGGCCTGCAACGAGCACGACTGGGTGATTCCGTTCAACCAGCTGACCATCCACCAGGGCGAGGGCTTCGCCCGGCTCAACGCAGCGCCCGAGTGACGACGCGCCGGCGGCCCCACGGCCGCTGGCCGCTACTCTCCGCCGATAAGGCGCCGGTAGGCTTCCCAGGCGTCCCCCACCGCCGCCTCGAGGAAGCGCTCCCCGTGCGCCACGCTGGCCAGCGACGGGTCGGAGCCCATGCGGCCGTCGGGGAAGCGGCGACGGAAGGTCTCGGCATCGCACAGCGCGCTGCCGGAGGGCGCAATGCGCGGCGACATTGCTACCCGCTTGACCGCCTCGGGGCGGGCGAACCAGGAGAGCGATACCTCGGACGCCGTGGCGTGACTGCCCTCGGCCTCGCCGTAGAGCGAATCGGCGAGCTCGCGCACCCGCGGGCCGGCGAACCAGTTGCACAGCCCAAGCTGCAGCGCTCCCTGGGACGCCCCGTCGCGCTCGGCGTAGATCTCGGCAAAGGCCGCGTTGATCGTGGCGATATTGCCGCCGTGGCCGTTGAGAAACATCACATGGGTGAAGCCGTGGCGGGCTAGCGAGGCCACGGTATCTCGCAGCACCGCGATCAGCGTGCTGGGGCGCAGGCTGATGGTGCCGGGAAACGCCAGGTGATGCTGGGCCACGCCCAGGTGCTGGGTCGGTCCCACCAGCACCTCGTGCCGCTCGCCCAGCGCCCCGGCAATGGCCTCGGGACAGATCGCATCGGTGCCGACCAGCCCGTTGGGGCCGTGCTGCTCGGTCGAGCCGATGGGGACGATGATCCCGGTGGCACGCCGAAGGTAGGCCTCCACCTCCTGCCAGGTGGCCAGCTGCAGTTTCATGGCGACTCTCCTCTGGACTCAGTCAGGGCCAACCTCATAGGGTCAACGCCAGGCATCAGCGCTATTAAGGCTCATCCCGCGCCTCATCACGCCTCAGCCACGGCACACGACGGGTGATGGCCTCCAGCGCCTTCTTCAGGGCGAAGAGGCGAATCACATACGCCAGGGCCAGGCCCATGACGATCGAGAACAGCATGCCCAGCCCCACCCGGAACATCAGCGCGGTAAAGAAGGCGGTCATGACCGCGGTGGCGATCTCCTCGAGGTGACCCTTTATCCACTCGCGCTGTGCTGGATTGATCATGTATCGAATCTCCCTGTGTCGGTTGTCTCTCGTCGGTTGAATGGGCGAAGGCTCAGCGCTCTTCGGCAACGGGCTCGTACAGGCCGCGAGGATCTGTACCGGCATGTGCGACCACTCGATTGCGCCCGGCCTGCTTGCCGCGATACAGCGCCTGGTCGGCGCGCCCCAGCAGCGATTCGGCAGTTTCTCCCGGCGCCAGTTGCGCAACGCCCAGGGTACAGCTCAGGTGAACGGCTTCCCCGGTTTCCAGCTTCAGCGGCTGCCGCGCCAGCTCGCTGCGGATACGCTCGGCCACCTCCGCCGCCTGGGACTGGCTGCGCCCAGGCAGGACGATAGCGAACTCCTCTCCGCCGTAGCGGCAAGAGCTGTCCTCGCTGCGTACCACGCTGCGCATCACCTTTGCCAGGTGCTGCAGGGCACGGTCGCCCTCCAGGTGTCCCCAGCCATCGTTGAATCGTTTGAAATGATCCAGGTCCAGCATGACAAGGCTCAGTGGCGAGCCCTCCGCCTGGGCGGCGGGTACCAGCGTCCCCAGCCTTTCGTCCAGAAAGCGCCGATTATGCAGGTTCGTCAGCCCATCGGTATAGCTCATCCCCTGCAACCGGGTTTGCTCATCGAGCAGCGTCTCCCGCTCACGGTGCATCAGGCTGATGCGATCCGCCAGCGCCAGGGAAAGCAGCATCGCCTCGATGGCCGAGCCCACTTGAAAGCCGTAGTAGGTGAGAAAGTGGTGCGGCAGAAGTCCGTAGGTGGCGAGGATGAAAGCCGTCGCCCCCGCCACCAGCGACGACCAGGCCAGCAGCAGCCAGCGCGCCGGCCGAAAGTGACGGCGCAGCGCACGCACGGACACCAGCAGGAAAAGCCCCATCACTGCCAGACCGAAAAGCGAGAAGAACACCACGGTGGTATGTCCCGGCCGCCACCAGGCCAGGAACACGCCCGCTAGTGCCAGAATCCCCACATACTGCAGCCAGCGGTCGAGCCTGGGGTCTTCCCTGGACATCAGCAGAAAGCGTCGACAGAACTGGAGCGCGCTGGCGGCTCCCACCGCCAGGGAGGTGAACATCAGCGCCTCATTGAGCGGCAGAGACAGCGATGGCCAAAACTCGTACAGCAGCCCCTTCTGGAACACAAAGTAGCCGGCCAAGCCCAGCACGAAGCCGAGGTACCAGAAGTAGCTGGCATCTCGCAGACTCAACAGCAGGACGCTGTTGTAGATTACCAACCCCAGCACCAGCCCCAGGTAAAGCCCCTGCCCCAGGCTGAAGCCACGCCAGTCGCGCTCCAGCGCCTTTGGCGTTTGCAGCGTCAGCGCGAAACGCAGCGCCTGGGTAGAATCGATCTTCAGTAAGTAGTCGCCTGCGGCAGCCGCGGGAAAGATGGGCCGCCAGGCCGAGGCCTCTTCGCCAGAGAGCGACACCATACGTTGGCGCGGCACCGGCTGCCAGGGAGCCGGCTGTGCCGCCTCATGGCGGTAGAGCTCGACATGGTGCAGCAGTGGGTTGTCGAGATGCAGCAGGCGCTCGGCCTGATGCTCGGACAGGCGCAACTGCAGCCACACCGGATGAGCGGCTACGCCCAGGTTCTGACGCTGGGAGCGGGGCAGCTCCTGCCCCGACAGCGACGCAACCGGCTGGTCGGGCGGAGCCGCGCCGCGATGGTCCAGCAGCCGCAGCGTATCCGGGGTGGCTGCCTGCGCCAGCGGGGCACCCAGGCCAAGCCAGCAGGTCCAGAGTACCAGCAGCAAGCCACCCCATCGCGCCTGTCCAAGCCCGATCCGATGATCCCGCATCGCGATACTCCCTCCCTATTTGGCCAAGCCCTGTTCACTGACTGTCGCGGCATCCCGCCGACGTGGTGATACGGCGGGGCTCATACTCGGCGAGGCACTCCTCGGCGCCCATCTCGAACTCACGACAGATCCAGGGGCGCTGCGCGTAGATCCGGCAGCGCAGGGTGTCACGATCCAGCGCGGCGCACCAGCCATCCGCCAGCCGGGCCATCACCTGGCCGCCCCAGGCATCGGTGTCGATATAGCGCTCCGGCACGCCGGTATCGGTGATCAGCATCACTTCAAGGCGGCAGCAGCTGGCCCGGCAGCTGGCGCAGCTCACTTCGGCCGCTGGCAGGTTTACCGCCGCGATGGGTTCACGCAAGCTCCCTCCCCTCGGGCACCAATGCCCCTGATCGGCAACACGTTAAAGCCTCTGACAGTAGCGTATTGCCACAACCGTGGCGAGAGCGGGCTGCAACGCCCATCGCGAGGTATGCTTATGTAGAGAGCGTTCACGCAATGACGACCTGATGGAGGGTCCGAGATGGCCGATATCACGCCGCGACTGAAGCGCATCAAGGAACAGATCCGCGAGCTGGCAAGCCTCGCCGACAGCGACAAGGCCGAGACTGCCCGCCGACTGGCAGACGACCTGCTGGCCGAACTCGATCTCGCGGCTCAAGAAGGCACGGCGCAGCCGGTCAACGCGGCCACGCCCCATCGTACCCTGCCCCGGGCGCCGCGAGACGATGTGGCACGCTGCCCGATCTGTTCGCTACGCAGCTTCCGGTTCCAGCAAGGCACGGTGCGCGAAAGCGCCGCGGGCGACGGCCGCTATGAAGGGTTCTACCGCTGCCAGAGCTGTGCCCACGAGGCGTGGCACGACATCGGGTGACACCACAACATCGCGCCCTACCCCGCGGCTATCCCAGGAGCCCTGCATGACCCGACCTCTTGCCGCCGGCCTCGCCGGCATCCTGCTGGCCAGTCTGCTGCTGGCTGGCGCACCCGCGCCGAGTGCGGCCGACGATACCCCTCGTCCCACCATCGGCCTGGCGCTGGGCTCCGGCGGTGCCAGCGGCCTAGCACACATCGCCGTGCTGCAGGTCTTCGACGAACTCGAGATACAGCCCGACCATATCACCGGCACCAGCATCGGGGCGGTGATCGGCGGACTCTACGCGGCCGGGCTTTCCGCCGCCGAGATCCTCGACCTGTTCGACGATTTCGGCGGCTCGCCGCTGGACGCCCTCACTCAGCTGGCCGGCGACAGCGAGCTCGGCGTGACCGATCTGCTGCAGCTCGGCCTCGGTGAAGGCGGCCTGCTCGATTCCAGCGGTTTCTTGCGCTTTCTCGCCGGCCATACTGAGGTGCGGGACTTCAGCGAGCTGCGCATCCCGTTCTCAGTGGTCGCCACCGACTACTGGAGCGGTGAGAGCGTGGTGCTCGAAGAGGGCGAGCTCTTCCCGGCACTGGCGGCCAGCATGGCGGTGCCGGGGCTGTTCAAGCCCAGCCGCCGCGACAGCCAGCTGCTGATCGACGGCGGCACTTCCAATCCCCTGCCCTTCGACCTGCTCCAGGGCCGGGTCGATCGGGTCATCGCCGTGGACGTGACGGGCAGGCGCGAACCGGTCGCGGGAGAGGCCACCGGGATGACCGACCTGCTGTTCAAGACCTTCGAGATCATGCAGCAGTCCATCATTCGCCAGATGGTGCAGCACCTGCCGCCCGACCTCTACCTGCAGCCGGACGTGACCGGCGTGCGACTGCTGCACTTCAACCGCGTCGAGGAGGTGATGGCCCAGGCCCGGCCCACCGCCGACGAGCTACGCGAGCGGCTCGAGGCCTGGCGGGCAGAAGCGGATAGCCAATCTCTCGCCGGCGACGATTAGGCTCTTAGCTGTCGGGGCAGAATGGCCCCACCTGATAGAAACGCCGACAGCGGAACTCGGCCTCGCAGGCGGCCAGCTGCGACCGATAGCGGTTAGCGCGTGCCTGGACGCGGCTGGCGGCCTGCATCACCGGGGGCTTGCTTCGGTAGCTGCCCCGCCGATAGCCTCCGGCCCCTTCGTGGTAGGCCAGATAGAGCTGCTCGGGGTTGTCGAGCGAAATCCCCAGCTGCCGATGGGAGCGGGCGTTGTACCAGCCGATGAAGTCGGTGGCGTGCTTCATGTGGGTGCGGCGTGCCAGGGTAGCGCCGGCATCGTCCCGGTACTCCCCCCAGGCCGGGTCCAGCGCCTGAGCATAGCCGCGGGCGGAGGAGGGGCGGCTGCCGGGGATGAAGCCCAAGATGCGCTGACGGGGCGGGCGCGCATGGCTGCGAAACGAGGACTCCTGCTGAATGAAGGCCATCTGGGTGGCAATCGGCGTACCCCAGGTGTCCTGGGCGTCGCGGGCATAGTCATACCAGCGGGGCTGCTCGCGAAAGATCTCGCAGAGATTGCGCTGATCCTCGGGCGGAGCGGGCGCCATCATGGCACAGCCGCTGGCCAGCAGCCCCAGCCCGGCCACCCCAAGCCAGCGCAGGGGGCGCAGCCAGCGCCCTACCCCCGGGTTGCCGCTTGCCTTGCTTGCTGTCGTCATTCGCCTTCCCCTACGGCGTCACCCCACCTGAGCGACCATGGATCGGGCCGTCACCGCTGGGCAGCGGCCGAGATCCTGCAAGCCCTTATTAAGCAAAGGGTGACATGCAAACTTTTCATGCTGCAATGCAACAAAAACACCTATGCTGGTCAAGGTAGTCCCTACAGGAGGGTCCGCACCATGCATATCTCATCTACCCCCGACCGTTCAATCGATCGCGAAGTGCTGCAGTTCTGGGCCGCCCAGGCCCTATGGCAGCGCACCGCCGCCGACGCCATCGCCGCCTACCTGGGCTGACACCCGACTGCGCCTGGCACTTCGCACCTTATCTCCCTCGAATGCCTGGTAGCCGATGCCGGGCGAGCGGTATAGTGGGCGGGCAAGAGATTCTGACACGGAGTAACCACCACGATCGATCATTCTTTCCCAGCCAGCACAGGAGGTTCACATGAAGGTCTACAAGCCTGAGTGGCAGTGCACGTTTAGCGTAAACGAAGGCGTGGAAGCGTCTGCCGGCTGGAGGGAGCGTATCGCCTGGAGCATGCGAGCGCTGGCCGACAGACTGGAAGGCGGCGGAAGAACGATCAAGATTGACTGCAGCGTCACCCCGCAGGTAAGCCGGGAAGAGATCGACACCTGTTTGGGCAAGGGATTCGCGGTGACCCAAAGCCTGCTCACCCAGCTTGCCCACCAGGCCGCCTGCGAGGACGTCATGCGCGACGCCAAGGCCGAGCTGTTCGAGGAAGAGCAGCAGCCCTGACGGCATGATCCTGCTACCCAGCAGACCCACACCCCACTCGGCCCCGGCCGGTTGGGGTGTTCTGCTTTTCGGCCTATCACTCAGAACAGGCTCATCCGCTTCATCACCCCGTCACGCCGAATCAGCCAGTGATAGAGGGCGCCGGTGATATGCAGGCTCACCAGCCCCAGAATCGTCCAGCCCAGCCAGCCGTGCCACATGAACAGCCGCTCCGAGAGCGCCTCGTTGACCCCGACGACACCGGGCAGGTGCCAGTGAAGGAACTGCACCGGGAAATCGCCGCTGGCGGTGGCCGCCCAGCCCAGCATGGGCTGGGCCAGCAGCGCCACATAGAGCGAGTAGTGCACGGCGGTGCTGAGAACGCGCTGAAAGGGGTGCAGCGGCGGGTCGTGATCGGGCACCACAAACAGCAACCGAGAGATCAGGCGCACGGTCATCAGCGCCAGAATCGCCACACCCAGGGACTTGTGAGAGGTGTAGAGGAAGTCGGTCCCGGCGCGGCCAAAACGCTCCATGGCGCCTTCGAAACCGAGAAAGCCAAGGGTCAGGCCGCTGGCCAGGGACAGCAGCATCACCACGGCCACCAGCCAGTGCAGCACGCGATGAGGATAGGCGTAGCGATCCGTCTCCGACATATCGTTCTCCAAGGAAGCGAGACTGGGCATGGCTTTAGCCTAGTCAATGCGGAGCACGACGCCTGGCTGCGCCGCCAATTCTGCTTCAACGCCCGGCGTAGCGCCAGGCGGTGAACACCCACCGAATAAGGGCAAATTCGCGACATTGTCGCCATTTGGCGCCCATCTCCCGCCATCTCCAACAGGGCTTGCCGCCCTCACTGAAGCCGGTTACCATGGCCACGCCCTCGAGGTATATTGCATCGCAGCATGCGATAGCTGCATCATGAGATCCGTGAGGTAACCCTATGGGAACCCGATCGCGCCTGTTCCTGACCTGCTGCCTGACGGCGGCATTGACCCTCGGCACCCACGCCGCCCTGGCCCACCAGATCGAGGCGGAGCCCCAGGAAGGCATTGCTTCCTTCTACAGCGACCGTTTTCAGGGCGCCACCACCGCCAGCGGCGAGCGCTTCGATCAGAATCAACTGACCGCCGCGCACCCCGACCTGCCCTTCGGTACCGAGGTGGTGGTAACGCGCGTGGACAACGGCCGCGAGGTGACGGTCGTCATCAATGATCGCGGCCCCTTCGTTCGCGGGCGAATCATCGACCTCTCCAAGCGTGCCGCTCGTGAGCTCGGCATGATCAGCCGCGGCATCGCGCCGGTGGTGGTCACCGCCGTGCAGTGATCCTCAGCCGCGCGCGGTTGCGGGCAGGGCCTCGCGGATCCGCTCGGCCGCCTCGGCCAGCGCCTCGGGCTCGGCCTGTGCAAGCCCCTCCACCCGGATATCCTGCATCGCATCAATCGGCACCAGGTGGATGTGCACGTGCGGCACCTCCAGGCCGACCACCAGCATGCCCACCCGCTCACAGGGGTAGGCGCGCTTGAGCGCCTTGGCCAGGGTCTGGGAAACCCCCATCAGGTGAGCAACGAGATCGGCCGGCAGATCGTCCCAGTGGTCGACCTCCTGACGGGGGATCACCAGCAGGTGGCCCGGCTTCATGGGGTTCAGGGTCATGATCGCCACGCACTGGTCGTCTTCCCAGACGAAGTGTCCCGGAATCTCGCCCTGAATGATGCGGGTAAAGATGCTTGCCATATTGGTGACCTCCAGACAGAAAAGCATAATATGCCACAGCCGGCGCTGGCAGGGTCACCGTGGCGGCATCAGGGCTCGATGCCACGCAGCCAGCCGTAGACTGCGCCCAGCACGGCGCCGAACACGATATGGCCCACCAGCGTGGAAAGCGGTGCCGCCAGCCCGAAGCCCAGGCCGAAGAAGCCCGAGCCAGCCAGGGGGAACACCGTGAGCATCACCACCACCCAGGCCACCAACCCGAAAACCAGGCCGCGCCGCACCCGGGTACCACCGGGTAGCATGGGCGCCAGCAGCCCGAACAGGGTGCCCCATATCAGCCCCCCGACCACGAAGTGGATAAGCCACCCCACCATGATGCTATCGGGGGTGCCCAGCGCACTCTGGGCCGTCAGGTTCATGATCTCGATGGGGTTGTACCAGGGCATCAGCCCCGCCGACAGACGCAGGATCAGGAACATTGAGATGACCAGGGTGGCCACCAGTCCCGCCACGATACCTCTCCAAAGACGCGCGAGCATGTCACACCTCCCAAGGTCGCTGTCGTCAGACTCAGTATAGTGCAGGGGGAATTTCCTCCTACCGACAGCACCCGGCGCGCCTCTGCGTCAGTCGCAGAGGGCGCTCAGTCGCCTGAGGTCACCGGCTCGAGTTTGTCCTGGGTCCGGGTCGCAAAGTCGCTGGCGGCATGGCGCTCATGGAGCTGCATTCCCAGGTCGCCGAAGGTGCGATTGACCATCCGCCCGCGCTGTACCGCGGGGCGGGCATCGATCTCCTGCGCCCAGCGCTGCACGTGCTCATACTCCTGCACCTGCAGGAATTCGGCGGCGTCATAGAGCCGACCCAACGCCAGCTGGCCATACCAGGACCAGTTGGCGATATCGGCCAGGCTATACGCCTCCCCGGCCAGGAAGCGATGCTCGGCCAGGCGGCGATTCAGCACGTCTAGCTGGCGCTTGGCCTCCATGGCGTAGCGGTCAATGGCGTATTCGATCTTCTCCGGGGCATAGGCGTAGAAGTGACCGAAACCGCCGCCCAGGAAGGGGGCGCTACCCATCTGCCAGAACAGCCAGTTTAAGGCCTCCGTGCGGCGAGCATGATCGCCGGGCAAGAACTCACCGAACCGCTCCGCCAGGTAGAGCAGGATGGAGCCGGACTCGAACACTCGGGTAGGCGGCGTCGTAGTGTGGTCCATCAGAGCCGGAATCTTGGCGTTGGGATTCACTTCGACGAAGCCGCTGCCGAACTGCTCGCCCTCGGTGATTCGGATCGGCCAGGCGTCATACTCCGCCCCCTCATGGCCCAGCGCCAGCAGCTCCTCCAGCATCACCGTCACCTTGACCCCGTTGGGGGTGGCGAGAGAATAGAGCTGCAGGGGGTGCTGACCCACCGGCAGCGCCTTCTCGTGGGTCGGCCCGGCAATGGGCCGGTTGATGCTGGCGAACTTGCCGCCACTGGCTTTCTCCCAGGTCCAGACCCTGGGGGGCGTGTAATCGTGTCCTTGGCTCATGAAGCCTCCTGTTCAGGCAACGTGACAGGCATCCTGGCATTGGCGCCGCTGCGGGGGCCGCCAGGCCCAACAATCTCCCTCCGACAAACGATAGCCTGTTAAGGTTTCATTGGCTAAGCCATCGCCTCCTGAGCATCGACAAATGAATACCGAAATCCTTTGACCCACATCGCCAAGCATGACACCGTGGCACCAGTTGGTTGGCAAGTATGCATAGTTTCAGCAGCATTCGAATTCTTTCGTTCGATAGCCTGTCATTGTATTCCTTGTTGTACCCGCTGCTCATCTGGGTAATACCAGGATATATTGCAATGCGCTAAGCGCGAGAGGATTTCTTATGACGACTGGCACAGTCAAGTGGTTCAACGATTCAAAGGGTTTTGGCTTTATTTCGCCCGCTGACGGCGGCGACGATGTTTTTGCCCATTTCTCCGAAATTCAGGCGGAAGGCTTCAAGTCTCTGCAAGAAGGCCAAAGCGTCTCTTTCGACGTGACTCAAGGCAAGAAAGGCCTTCAGGCTTCGAACATCAAGGCACTCGCCTGACCTAAGGGTCATGCGAGTACTCGAACCCTAGGGGTTCGACATCAGGGCCCGCCTCGGCGGGCCCTGATGCGTTTAACGCCCCTGTTCCATGCCCCTTCATTCGAACACGAGTCGCTACTCCTGCTTGCCGACCAGCCAGTGGGTCACCCCCAGCGCCAGCACCACCGCCGCAATCGCCAACATCTCCTCGGCCGAAATGGTTTCGATATCCAGGATGATCACCTTCCGCGCGATGGCCATCAGCGCCGTGGCGATCACCAGCCGGATAGGCAGGACGTTGGTTCCCAGGTAGAGCCGAATGTTGATGAAGATCTCCACGGCGATCAGCACCACCATGAAGGCGCCGAAAATCACGAAGATGTCACCGACTTCGAACAGCAGCACCGGCGGCGCAAGGAACTTGGTGTAGAGCACGTAGATGACATCCAGCACGCCCCAGATGATCACCAGCACCATCAGCACCGCCAGCAGCTTGATGGCGTAGCGGATGACGACGTGCAGCCGCCGGATCAGCGGATCCTCGTGCTCCTTGGGCAGCTCGTCATGCATCAGCTGCGGTCCACGGTGCGGCGGTTTCTGGTCAGGCTCCATGGCGAATCTCCCTCATAGGCCCGGCGACACAGGGTTCGCGGCGTGCGAGTGCCGGACAGCAAGAAGCATATGGTGCGCCTGGCAGCGGCGCCAGACGTTAATGCCCGCGCCGGCCGGTCCTTCAGGCGAGGCCGCAGCAGACCTTGAACTTGCGCCCGCTGCCGCAGGGACAGGGCGCGTTGCGGCCGGGCTTGAGCCGATGCACGGCGGGGTTGCCCTCGACATAGCGCCAGCGCCCCGCCTCGCGCAGGAAGCGCGACGCCTCCTCCAACACCGACCAGCGCCTGCCCTCCTGGAAGGTGGCGCGGAAATGCACCCAGCCCCGCTCGCCCTCCTCGCCGCTGTCGACTACCTCGAGACGCTTCCAGGTGGTGGCGGCGTCCGCCTCCAGGCTCGACGGGCGGGTGGCGGGATGCCAGGTGGCCAGCAGATAGTCGGTCAGGCCGAGCGCGAAGGCGCTGTAGCGCGAGCGCATCAGCGCCTCGGGGGTCGGTGCCGGCTCGCCGGCGTGGTAGCGCCCGCAGCAGCCGGTCAGGGCCTGGCCGCTGCCGCAGGGGCAGGCTGTGGTGCGATCGGGCTGTGTCATGCAAGTCGAACCTCCTGTGGTGGGGAGCCACCCGGATCGGGCCCCCGTTGCCAGATTCGCCGGCCGGCACAGTGCCCGGGAGATCGTCCCGCAAAGGGTGATGATAGGGTGTCATGCCGCCCGGATAGAATCATCGCTCCGGCGTATCGTCCCGGTCGTTCTTGCCGGAGGCCTCGGGCACCTCCCAGGTGACCAGAAATCGCTGATCGAAAAAAGGTCGGCGCGAAGATGCCGCCTCGCACGGCAACCGCTATGGTCGTCATTGTGATCAGGCGCTTGGTGATGGCTACCCGCCCTTGACGATAGTCGAGGCGCCCGGGCCCCACCACCAAGCCGCGCCCGAGGCTACCCCAGCACCATGCCCCCTCCCCTGTGCCGAGCGGCAGACCTGGCGGTGCGGCACGGAAAGCGATCTAAAATAAATGCCACAAGCAGATAAAAACACTGAAAACAAAAATTAAAATAGTGATTTCATCTTAATTATCAGGACATATCCGATTTTCTGGGAAGCACTGCTAGACTCCCTGCATGACAAGCTCCGCCCGCGGCGGAGCTTTCCATTTCCATCGGCAGGGAGACTCTCATGGCCCGCAATATCCTCGTTCTTGGTGCCGGCATGGTCGGCGTATCGGTGGCCTGGCATCTGGCGCGTCGCGGCCATGACGTCACCCTGGTGGACCGCCGCGAGCCGGGGCTCGAGACCTCCTTCGGCAATGCCGGCATCATCCAGCGCGAGGCGGTGCGCCCCTACGCCTTCCCCCGGGATATCGGTACCCTGCTGCGGGTGGTGCCCAACCGCCAGGTGGACATTCGCTACCGCCCAACCGGCATGATGAGTGCGGCGGGCCCGCTGCTGAACTACTGGCTGAACTCGAGTGGCAAGCGCTACGAGCGCATCGTGACCGAGTGGGCGTCGCTGATCATGCGCTGCCAGGATGCCCACGCGCCGATGATCGAGGCCGCCGGCGCCGAGGCGCTGGTGCGTCAGGGCGGTTGGCTGGAGCTCTACCGCACCTGCAAGGCGTTCGAGGAGTGCCAGGACAAGGCCAGAGAGAACCACGAGCGCTTCGGGGTCGAGTATGAGGTGCTCGACGCCGAGGCGCTCTACGCCATGGAGCCGCATCTGGGCAAGGGGCTGATCGGGGCGATCCACTGGACGCAGCCCTGGATGGTCTCGGACCCGGGCGGCCTGGTGCAGGCCTACGCCCGCAGCTTCGAGGCGCAGGGCGGCCGGGTAGTGCAGGCAAGCGTCGAGGACGTGCTCCAGGTAGAAAGCGGCTGGCGGGTCGAGACCAGCGAGGGGCCACTGGAGGCCGAGGAGGTGGTGGTGGCCCTGGGCCCCTGGGCCGGCGACATGCTGGAAAGGCTGGGCATGAAGGTGCCGCTGTTCGTCAAGCGCGGCTACCACATGCACTACTCCTCCGAGGAGGGGGCCAAGCTCAACCACTGGGTGATGGACGCCGAGAAGGGGTTCCTGCTCGAGCCGATGCGGGCGGGGATTCGCCTGACCACGGGCGCCGAGCTGGCCGACCTGGACTCGCCGCCCCAGTACAAGCAGCTGGCCGCCGCCGAGAAGGTGGCACGTAAGCTGTTCCCGCTGGGCAAGCGCCGCGACAGCCAGCCCTGGAAGGGGGCGCGCCCCTGCATGCCGGACATGAAGCCGGTGATCGGTCCGGCCCCCGACAAGGCCGGGCTGTGGCTCGCCTTCGGCCACGGCCATCAGGGCTTTACCCTGGGCCCGGCCACCGGCGAGCTGCTCGCCCAGATGATGGATGGCGAAGAACCTGCGGTGGACATGGCCCCGTTCCGCTTCGACCGCTTCTGAGTGCGAGGTCCACGACCCAAGCGGGCGCCCTGGCGGCGCCCGCTTGTTACATCATGGCAGGGTTCCATCGGCGGCGTTCATGGCATGGTGCCCCGTCTTCGGCGGACGCGAAAGCCCCCGCTCCTCTGCCCCCAACGCTTCGCCGGAGCGGCATCCCAGCGAAGCAAGGTATCCGGGGCGTTGAGCAAGCGGCACATGGCAGCGCCCCTTCCCTTCAGGGTCGGCGCATGGCGGCGACCAGGGCGCTCGCCCCGATCAGGCTGCCGGCACCAGCGCGGTGCAGGATGCGGCGAAACCGGGCACTCAGCATCCGGCCGCCGGTGGTGGCCAGGAAGGTGAAGGCAAGATCGCTGAGCACGCCGATGGCCAGGAAAGTCGAGAACAGGATGGCCAACTGTGGCATCAAGGGCTGGCTCGGTGTCACGAACTGGGGCATGAAGGCCATGAAGAAGGCCAGGCTCTTGGGATTCAGCGCGGTCACCAGAAAGGCCTTGGCCGTGCCGATCCGGATGTCCGTACCCGTCGGCTGCAGGTCGCCAAGCCGCCCCGCCTCACGCCACATCTTGATGCCCAGATAGAGCAGATAGGCTGCCCCCAGCCACTTGAACAGCTGGAACAGCTCGGCGGAGGCCATCAGCAGCGCGCCCACCCCGGCGAACGACAGGGTCATGGCCAGCAGGTCGCCCAGGAAGAAGCCCGGCAGCATGGCCAGGGCGGCGCGTCGTCCGCGGTTGATCCCGGTGGTCACCAGCAGCGCCACCGCGGGGCCGGGAGACACGATGATCAACAGGGAGGCCAGGCAGAAAGAGAGCCAAAGTTCCAACGGCATAGCGCGCTCCTCGCACGAGCGTCAAAGGGTGATATCGGTATTGTTCGGCATATGCTGAATCAAGCATCACTGCCGCCACCTCGAAAAGCAACAGGGCGCGCCGCCCCGATCCCGGGTCATTGGCTCGACGCCCTCCCCCTCCCTGTCATCACCGCCTTTACCGGCCACGATTTTCCGCGCAACATGCCCGCCGGTGATGTCGATCGTGGCTTCACCAGACGATTGCCCGTATCAAACCCAACGCACGGGAGGCACCATGATCGCCAAACGCGAACGCGGCAAGCTGGAGCGGCGCCTGGTCGCCTCGCTGACCCACGCCTGCGAACAGGCCAAGCCCCTGCTGCCCGGCTTCTGCTGGCTGACCCACGAGGTCGATTACCAGCATTTTCCCGAGAGCCTGGTGGTGACCTGGGTATTCGACACCCACGGCCACCTGGCCCAGGCGCTCAAGGGCGATACCCGGCGCCACATCGATGAGCTGACCGCGGCGGCACTGGCCGAGGCCGGCATCGAGGTCGGCGATGCCTCGCGACACCTCGACCTCGACAGCGAAGAGGCGTGCCGGCGGGAGCACGGCGGCGACTGGCAACGGCGTCTACGCTCCAAGCCAACGAGACACTGACATGGCCAACACGATCGAGAGCCCCTGTGTGTCGGTATGCCAGCTTTCCGGAGGCCTGTGCACCGGCTGCGGTCGCAGCCTGGACGAGATACGCCAATGGAGGAGCATGAAGCGGCCCGAGAAGATGAAGACCGTGAAGCGCGCCAGCGAACGCTTGAAGAAACTCTCGCGGCAGTGATGCCGCCTTGATTGGGAGGCGCTTGCCTCAGAGCCGAATCGTTCCGCGCAGATAGGGGGCCACCTGGCCGGTGAGCATGGCCCGGTCGCCCCGGCATTCACAGGTCAATTGCCCCTGGCGGGCGCCCCCTTGCCGGGCCGTCATCCTCGTCTTGCCCAGCCGCCCGGCCCAGTACGGCGCCAGGGTGGTATGGGCCGAGCCCGTCACCGGGTCCTCCTCGACGCCGACCTTGGGCCCGAACCAGCGTGAGACGAAGTCGAACTCCCGCCCCGGCGCCGTGACCACCACGCCGCGCCCCGGCAGCGCCGCCAGCTTGGCCATGTCCGGCGCCAGCGCCGCGACGAGGGCCTCGTCATCCACCGCGACGACGATGTCGTCGGTCATGACGACCTCGCCCTGGGCCACGCCCAGGGCGGCCAGCACCGGCTCGGGGTCGGCCATCGGCTCGGGCCGCTTGGCGGGAAAGTCCATCGCCAGGCCCTCCTTGGTGCGGCTGACCCGCAGCTCGCCGCTGCGGGTGGCGAAGCGCAGCGTCTCCCCCGCCTCCCCCAGTTCGTGGAAGATCACCCAGGCGCTCGCCAGGGTGGCGTGTCCGCACAGGTCGACCTCGACCGCGGGCGTGAACCAGCGCAGGCGATAGCCTTCCCCCTCGCGCACGAAGAAGGCGGTTTCGGACAGGTTGTTCTCCGCCGCGATGGCCTGCAGGGTGGCATCGTCCAGCCACTCGGTCAGCGGGCATACCGCCGCGGGATTGCCCTCGAAGGGCCGCCGCGCGAAGGCGTCCACCTGGTAGAGATCGAGTTTCATGGGATCCATTATGGGGTCGCTGGGATGATCATGAAGAATCACTGCCGTCGCATGGAAAAGCAACAGCGTCATCCGCCGGTTATTGCGGATGCGCCGGTGCGGGGTGGTGATCCCACATCGACAAGCTGCTACATCGCACCCTGCTGGATAAGCACTGGACTTCCCCCGAAAATCTCGTTGATGATGTGGTTGGAGACGGTCTCCAGCAGCTCATATGGCAGGTACGCCCAGCGGGCGGTCATGAAGTCGATGGTTTTCACGGCGAGCAAGGTGATAATCCACTCGTAGCGGCAGCCGTCGCCGATGACCACTACTCAGCCGCATCCCACCCTGCCCTATCATCTTGTCCCCTTTCCGTATCATCCAGTTCGTCGACGCTCTTTTCCTCAACAGGGTCTCTCCGATGCAGCTTGGGAGGTGGCGCCACCCAAGCACGCAGGCGCTGGCCCACCTGCTCGTAGAAGTGGGGGACCGCCTTCTCCAGTTCTTCGATAAAGACCTTGCTACCGGCGAAGCGGTGGGCCAGATCGGCCATATAGAAGACCTCAAAGGCGCTGGGGACCACGGCGGTGGCCGGCGAGTCCAGCGCCGCGGCATCTTCGAGGACCTGGGCAAGGGGCGCCTGGGTCTCCTCGGCACGGCCCGGGCGGACGGCCTTGACGAACATGCTTTCCGGCTCCGCCTTGGTGAGCTGCCGCGCCAACCAGTTGACCCGCGCCGTGCTGCGCTTCTTGTCCTGCGGAGCCATGAGACGCATCGAGCAGACGATCGTCCGCTTGGTCAGGTCGGCCGTTACGTCGAGATCCGCTGCAGCATCCGGCACTTCCAGGCAGCATTTGAGCACCTTCTCCTTCGACAGGAATTCGCAGTCATCCTTGAGGCGCTTCACGGGATCGGTGCGATGAGCGCGGGCCAACTTGAGCTTGACGGGCCGCCCCAGCTTTCGGCTCATCACCAGGCAGAGGTCACGCTGCTCCTGGTGCCAGCTGGAGACGGTGTTCTCTACCTCTTCGGTACTCTTGCCTATCACGGCACCACTCTTCACCTTGCCTACCACCTCCTTCCACTCGCGATTCATGCTGTCGAAGCGGGAAATGCCACTGGAATCATGGCCGAGGTAGCGAAGCACTTCTTCCAGCAGAAATCGCTGATCGGGTGAGGTGATCTCGCCGGATTCCAGCAGCAGTGTCGCTTGTGTCACCGCATACATCCAAGACCAGTGGAAGAGTTCGACGCCCTTGATCAACGTCTTCGGCACCTTCACCGGGTGGTGAGAGGGCATGGCCACGAACTGGTTGGTGATGGTCAACACCGCATCCACCTTGTGCCTCTTGGCTTGCTGGAGGTAGTGCTTGAGCTGCTCTTCGCCAATCTCGGCATTGCCGATCTTGGCTTCGACGAGCGCCAACCAGCGCTTGCGTCCCGTTTCCAGCACGATCAGCCCATCGGGCCGATCGCTCTTTGCGGCACCGGAGTCGTCTTCCAGCACCACCTCGGTCCAGGCTTCCAGGGTCGCACGACTGCCGATACGCAGCCCCAGGGAGCCCAGCATCAATTGCCGATACTCGTGCACGCCTCGCAGGGCGGCAAGCAATACCGATGCCGCACGTTGCTCACGACTGGTATCCGCCACCACCGGAATCAGCCGTGCCACTTCGGCACGTTTTACGAAGTCGGGTCGTTCCATTCTCGCTCTCCTGATGTCTTGTGCTTGTTGTTCTGGAAGGCGTCGCTGAAGGCAGCGGCCAGGATGCCGGTGTGCATGGCGATGATGCCGATGCCAGCAACGGCGGTGAGTCCGGCGAAGAACTTGCCCAGGGCGGTGATCGGGGTCACGTCGCCATAACCCACCGTGGTCAGGGTGGCGATGCTCCACCAGAGCGCCCGGGGCACGCTACCGAAGGCCTCCGGCTGGGCGGCGGCTTCCACCACATAGAGGCAGGCGGAGGAGAACAGCAGCAGCAGGCCCGCCACACCCACGCTGAGCAGCAGCTCATGACTGCGTGTCTTCAGCGCCTCGGCCAGCGCCGACCAGGCGCGACTGAATCGCCCCAGGCGCGAGAGCCGAAGGATGCGAAGAATGCGCAGCAGCCGCAGCAGAAAGGCGTTGCTGTGGGAGAGGAAGCCCAGAAAAAACGGCAGGATGGCGATCAGGTCGATCAGCGCCCAGACAGAGAAGACGTAGCGGATGCGGCCGCCGATGCCCCGGTAGCGCGGGTCCTCCCCCACCGCATAGAGACGCAGCAGGTATTCGAGGACGAAGAGGGAGACGAAGACCACCTCAAGCGTGGTGAAGAGTCCTGGCGCCAGGCGACGCAGAGTCGGCTCGGTCTCGAGGATGGCGGCCAGAGAGGCCAGCAGGATCAGCGCACAGATAAGCTTGTTGAGCGGTGACAGGCCGGGCTGCTGCCAGGCCTCCGGCGCCAGCTGCCGATGGAGGACAGCCCTATCCATGCCCCCGCCCCATCCTATGCTCCCTCACGCAGGTTTCTGCCCTACCTGGCATAGTGTGATGGCCCCGCATGCCACCTCCCTTCGACAATCCCCTGGTTCCTTGCCACTCGTTAGTAACGATCAACTCAAGTGACCTTAGCCCCAGTACACCGGACCCTGTAATGGATTGCAAAGAAAAAGGGCCTACCCTTTGGTAGACCCTTGATCTTAGTTAGCTCAGCCGCGTCAGGCGTTCTGCCTAGGTGCGCCTCACTCCCACTCCATAGCAACCCATTGTAAAAACTCAATATTTTCAACATCTTAACAATAGGACAACAAGCATGTGTAACTTTTGTGCAATTCAAAGAAATTTTCCACGTCTCAAGCAAGGTAACGATTTCAAGAGGTTAGCTATAAACGTTGCACACTGCGCTACCGCCCAAAATAGCCTTGGCATTATGGACGATAGCTGGACAGCATCAAGTCGTGTTAACACGAACAGCTAGCGCTTCGCTTTGCGCACGCCTCTCGCGTATGTGGCTTGCTGTTCAACAATGCCATCTAGCTCGCCAGCAAGCACAGCCTCTTTAATCTTCTGCAACGTTGGTTCCACTTCTTCAATGCTTGACAGCACGATAGCTTGTTTTCCTTTAGCAAGCTCAAGTGGCTTGCTGCCATATCGCACTGTTAACAGTACACTACCATCAGCAGCATTATTCCACCAGCGCTTCACTCGCTTGGCATACTCAACTTTCTTCTGAGCGCCATCTTCGTCTGTCACCCACTTAGTCTTAGTAGGAGAAAATTCTGAATCTGTAGCAAGCGCAATTTGCTCATCAATTTTGGTAACCAGCTTGTTCCGCCGGTTCACTACGGGATCATTAGCTGACTGAGGGTTGTGCTGAACGAGCTTGAGCGAATTGAGAATTGACATAAAGCAGCCTCCTTTTCTGTATAACTACACTATAGTTTCAGACTCAGGAGGCTGTCATCCAATTTAGCCAAAAAAATCAAATATCCAACTCGGCACACCAAACAGTAATGCCCAAGCTCCAACCGGAGCTGTCACGATGTAAAAAAGAGGGAACAACCCTACTATGAACATAACAAAGCTACCAAGTTGGATGGCTAACCACAGCCAGTATATCGCTCCTATTCCAAGCAGAAGCGTGCCTCCATAAAAGAGCCCAAACACAAAAAAGTTAACAACGCCTCTTAAAAATCCCATATCCCCTCCATACTGTGAAAGTCACCTAGTTTACAGCCCCGCGCGTAACCGCCTCATAATCTTCAATATAGTACTGCTTACCACCACAGTAATAATTAAATTCGTTTTGAATCGACTTTGCTCTTATAGCGATTTGGTTATACTCTTTAAGCAAAACCTCATTATAATATTCAACCCTCTCGGAATGCTGCTCAATGCGACGATTAAACCTATCCACTGAACTTTGACTATATACATCCACATCTTCTCTAGCTCGCTCCACCTCTTCTGCCTCTCTTATGATTTCTCGCAGTTCAGCATCAATTTTATTCTCCTCCTCCTCCAGCAAATTTTCATACTCCTGAAGCCTAGCCTCTTTTTCAAAACACTCCCTGAGTTCTTCCCGGCTAAGCACATCAGCTTCATCACCCGAATGCCTTCCAGAACGAATTCCACTGCCAAGCCCTCTCAGCCCACCCCTACGAGCATAGCCGGTTGTGCTCAGGCACAAAGCTATAGCCCCACCGAGAAAAATTAAAAAAGAACGACGTTTCATAAAAAAATCCCCATGTCAACTTCGGCGGTTTAGAGCTTGGCTTCCGCCCAATTTCTTTACGCATATTATAATTCACATACTCAAGTTCAACCAAAAATACACCTCATTCATCTGCCTTTCATTGCCAGTTTTTCGCACTATCCCTGCTCAAGTGTTATCAATTAAAGAAAGCTCCCTAAGCCGACATTTCTAATAAGCGCCTTAGCCTTTCCGATGTCTCGTGAAACCTGCGTTGAAACCACCCTTTTAGTGCTTGCCATGTTTGACACTTCTTTCACGCTAGACAAACCACCAACCTGTTCAAAAACTTTAGCATCAACCAACTCCAAATTCGATAATTTTTTTCCCATTTTTTGCGCATCGACTTTCTTAATATAATATTCAAAAGCTCTTTTTATAGGTGGCAAAAGAACATGCTTATTGACAGAATACCGTGCTTGGCTTTTTGAAACATCGCGTACATCCCTCCCTTTTTTTACTGCCAAGTTCTTTTTAAGCAGCCTATCAATAGCCTTATCTATATGTTGCCGCTGACGATTGACGGGAATGGCGATTAATAACACACCTTCATCAGAAGCTATCCTAACTGCTTTTTCGGCATCAGTAACTAGCTCAATCCGCCCTTCCACAAGAGGCTCAGCAAACAAGTACTCCCCCCTCGTCTCTTCGCTGCCAACCCGCTCACGCCACCACTTAGCGAAAGCTCGATAGCGACAGCCTTCATAACGAACGTCTCCAAAGTCCTCATACACCTGATGCATGGCTTCTGGGAAGTCAGTTTCAGACTCTGTTAACAGAGTCCCAAACTCTCGCAGCTCACACAAATGCGCATACGTCTCATTTAGCGTGAGCGCGTACCACCACCAGAAGTACGGCGACGCTTCAACGAGGTAGGGCTTGGGCTTCTTGTAGGAGCCGAACGTAGGGTACTGGGAGATGAAGTATCGGTACATGTTAACAACCATCAAAGAAAGTGATCCTGGTTGGAATCCAGATTAGCGCACCTACCGTAGACTGTACATATCGCTTGGCAACGAGCGATTCAACCAACCACACACGAGGCGACTAACATGATGCTCACTATCAATGATAAAACCACTGTAATCAACTCTTCTCCCACGACTCCTGAATTAAATATTGAAGATGTGCTCAAAGGACTTCAAGCGCAACACCATAAGTGGCAATCACAGAAGAGAATTGCTGAATCTACACTGTATGCGCTCATGGATGGGTGCCTAGAGTTTTACTACTTCTTGAAAGAGGATGCAGCTAACGAAGAAGCTTTCAAGAAGCTGTGCACTTTCAAGTGGGGGCGAAAAACAAAGCTCGAAACCATTATTGCTAAAGCAGTATTTGGTGCTGAGAACAAACAGCATTATGCATATGCGAAGGCACTTGCAAAAGCTATTCAGCAAGGCGTAGGCACTACAGGCGCAATATCAATGCCAGAGTGGTTGAGCAACAACGGTGGCGTCAATGGTGTTATCAGAAAACAAACTGATGGCATTGATGCTGAGACAACTAAAGACTTCGGCATGTATATTGCTTTGAAAAAAATAAACTATCAAGAGCTAGCAGACCCTAAAAGAAAAGAGTTTATCATGAAGAGCAAGGGGATATGCAAATCAGTCGATAGTGCTCAAAGAATTGACTGCTTCATTTATGCGTTTGTTGACAGAAGCGGAGATGACGTAAAAGTACATAACCTAGTCCTTGATGGGGAAGTAGTTTCTAAAATGCTAGATTTACTTTACAAACACTACGGAGCTGATGAAGAGTTAAAATCTAAATACTTCCAAGAGTACAAAGATGTAAAAGCTAAGTTAGCCCAGCTAGAGAAAGAAAGGGTAGACAACGTAGCGAAGAAACTACAACAAATATCTAAAAATATAAACACTGCTGCTTAATCAACAACTGCTCAATGCCCCCTAGCTGGGGCATTTTTTATTTTATAGCACACAACATAGTCTGTTCATCATTCTGTTAACAGAAACCAATTACGCCTATACACCGCTCATAAACCACCCAAAGCTTAGCAGCTGCTCACTACGCTCGTTGATTAGGTAACGGTGGAACTGGCTTAATCGGCGCATTCGATGCTTGAGGCTTACTTATACTTCTCTTCTCTCTTGGCTGTGGAGAAGGCTGCTTAACAATTTGCCGCTGGGGAATAGAGACGGTACGTTTTTTGGTAACCACTTTCGGCTTTGTTATCTTCTTTGCCATTGCTACCACGCTTTGGCTTGTTCCCATCAAAAGCTGTAACGCTGCCAGCTTTGTCTCTGCGTCCTCTTTTTCAAGCTGACTCCGTATAATCATAAGTGACTTTTGTATAGAAGTTAGCGTCTCGTTACTCATTATGACTCCTTTGAAATTTGGGGTGAGCTATAATCACCAGGCAGATTCTGTAAGTACTCCACCACAATTTTTTGTAAAATGGAAATTCATTAGGCTGTAGAACCAATTTCAGCAGAGCCCCATAAAGATTTGCTCTTCAAGTTAATTTCTTTGTGGCACTGCTCACTCAACTCATAGAACCGTTCTGACTCAGATTTGTACTCTTCTATTCCCTCCATCACGCCTGCATAATGCTGAAGCTTGCTAGCGCATATTGCCAGTGTGGCAATACTAGGCTCACTCCCTTTGAATCTTAACGTCCTGAGATAGCACTCACTACGTCCTAGCCAGTCTTTACAAAACTCACTTTCACTCGAAACCACCTCCATTTCGCGCAGGAGTAAAAATACATCACTTAGAATCTTTTTTGACACTACAATCCCTCTCGTTGATAAATAACTAAAGCTACTATGCAACCACCCATTGCAAGTATTTATCTGAACAAGGGCTCCATTCAAAGGCATTGAGTCTGCCAGCTATGCTGTTGCCGACAGAGCTTGCCGCCCACTTTGCTTTATCAGAGGCAATTCAAGTAGAAGAGGAACAAGATAGGAGGCTGACTTAGTCAGTACCTTGTATGTGTTGAAGTGGAAAGTGTTTGTCTGCTTCAGCATTGCGTTGCGAATAACTCACCACACGTAAAGGTAACAGCGTAACCCCACCAACACCAGCTTAGCTGGTTGTGTGCAAACACTGGCAGAGGAACTCACAGAAAGTCCATTGTCACAAGTGAGGCGTAAAGCCTCACTATGACTTCAGAATCTACAGAAAGCCCCCGAGTTGAATAAGACAAAAAGAGCGCTGATTCATTTGTGAGAGACAGCGAAGCTGTTTCGAAGCAAATGCAGCAAGCGCTTGGGGAACTGCGTAGCAGTGACGCAACAGCCAAATTTAAAATGTAAGGAAATACATAAAATATTACATTCCCACATAAACCATTGAAATCAATAAAGAGACAAGTACAGCCATATGGCTTGCTCAATTAAAATATCAGAAAATATACTACTTGAACGATAAACGTACATTTTGTGGAGGAAGCTATGGCGCAGGCAAAGACGCTCAGCAAAGCGGAGCTAAAGCGCGTGCTCCAGTACATTGACGCTTGCGAACGCTACAGCGAGCGGAACAGGGCAATGCTGCTGCTCACGCACTGGTGTGGGATGCGCGTCGGGGAGGTTGCCAGCTTGCGCGTGAGCGACGTCGTAAGCGAGGACGGCAGCATTCGCTCAGAGATACGTTTGACAGCATCACAGACGAAGGGCAAGCGCGCTCGCGTCGTGTACGTGCCGTCTCGCATGCGGAAGGAGCTACAGCGCTACGTACAGCGCTCAACGACGCCCGCTCGCAGCGTTTACCTGTTCAACACGCAAAAGAGCCAGCGGTTCACGGCAAACACTGCTACGCAGCTCCTACAGCGCTTGTACGCACGTGCGGGCATTGCCGGGGCTACAAGTCACAGCGGACGCCGTACGTTCATCACAGAGCTTGCAGGCAAGGGAGTGAGCGTGAGGGTGCTTGCCGAGCTGGCAGGGCACCAGAGCATACAAACTACGCAACGCTACATTGACGTTAACGATGACATGCTTCGTAAAGCTATAGAGTCTATTTGAAGCAATAGTCGCTATAGACTAGCAAACATCACTTAAGTCATGCCCATTTCAGAATAAAAAACGTCTTATCGCGCTCTGACTTGAACTTAAAAACAACATGCCCCTTAGAATTACACTCGAACTGCGAAATAAGCTCTTTCTTTCCGAACGCTTCCAAAAGCTCTTCAATGGCTTCTTTTCTTGCTGTTGGCTTTACCCATTTCAACATACCCAGCACATCGTTGTCTTCCAGATAGTTTTTAGCCCAAGAAGGCATGTTAGAATCAATTTTAACAGCGACTTTCTTCATTTTCCTACATCCTCTGCTCACTGTATTCATATGGGAACAATAGTCCCATCGTCGCTTCTCTTATAGTCTGCCAGAGCATTAGTGCGCCTGATTTCATCATTCAGATGGTAGTATGTTCTTTCAATCTGGGCAACACTTGTACCGCACATGTCGGCAACTTGCCTAAAGCTGAGCCCGCTCATGATGCGCTGAGTTATCATAAAGTGCCTGAGACTGTATGGCACCAAGTTTCTATTCTCCCTGCCTTCAATGTTTGCCAACTCTACAATTTTATGGAAGTGGTATAGCAGTGCTCGCTTACTTATCTCGGTTTCGCCGTCGACACTAAACACCAAGGCATCACTTGTTGAAGGCGACAAAATCCTCTTTAATCTTTCAAAGTACTGTCCGCCACGACAGTAAACGATTCGACTGGTTCTGACTTTACTTGTCTCTGCACGCACTCGAATCTTAGCAAGCTTCTTCTCTACACCCTGGCTCTTTACGACGTCAACTTCGACATCACTCCACCTCAGTTGACGCTGCTCACCAACTCTCAAGCCACTGTTTGCTGCAATCAGTATGTAGTGCCTTACAAGCTGGCGCATTACTAGCTCATCAGTATCGACTTTCTTATTTGACTTTGCACAATATGCTCTCATCGTCTTTACAAGCTTGTCGTACTCCTCACTTGTAAATGTCGCTCGCCTTATGGCTTCATTATTCCTATCTACTTTGGGGAGCTTAGGGAAATCAAACGAATCAATGTGAGTATCATGCTGCTTGAACAGATACCGCATGCAGCCATTGATAGTACTTTGCTCGTTTTTAAGCGTAACTTGTTTTACGTTCCCTTTGGACACTTTCATTCTGTGGTGAAAGTAACCCTCGCAGTCTGTCCGTGACAATTCTTTAAGCTTCGCCTCTCTCCCAATGTAATCGAGCCAGTGCTGGAGGTGTGTTTTGATAGTCACCAGCCTACCACTTACTATCAGCTTGCTTTCCACGTCTCTTTGGCGATGGGCAAGGTACTTGTCAACTCCTCCCTTTGTGGTGAGCGAGAAGTAAGCTTTCCCCATCTTCTGATTAGCATATAGCTCTAAATAGAGCTCTTTCCCCTTCTCCATAGCAGTCGATTGACTGCGGGTACGCAAGCTTTTCCTGGCATACTTTTTCTCATTCTCCAGCCACATGCGAAAATGCCAGTATTCACCACGCTTATATATTATGGCTTCGTCAAAAATCTTTATTTCGTCTTCTGAAAAACTCTTCTTCTTTATAGTCATTGCCAAGTCTCGAAGTACTACTGTCCGCAGTAGTCACAGTTCTGTGCGACATTTTGTGCAACGCTATAAAAAAAACGCAAGGAAATCAACGAGTGAAATCCTTGCGCGTCACTTTTGTGTAACTTTTTAATCCTGTTAAATCAATAACTTACAATATAAGCACTACTCCCACTCGATCGTCGCGGGCGGCTTGCTGCTGACGTCGTAGGTCACCCGGGAGACGCCGGGCAGCTCGTTGATGATGCGGTTGGAGACCTTCTCCAGCAGCTCGTAGGGCAGGTGGGCCCAGCGGGCGGTCATGAAGTCGATGGTCTCCACGGCGCGCAGGGCGATGACCCACTCGTAGCGGCGGCCGTCGCCGACCACGCCGACCGATTTCACCGGCAGAAAGACCGCGAAAGCCTGGCTGGTCTTGTGGTACCAGTCGGCGTTGTGCAGCTCCTCGATGAAGATGGCATCGGCCTCGCGCAGGATGTCGGCGTACTCCTTCTTCACCTCGCCGAGAATGCGCACGCCCAGGCCCGGCCCCGGGAAGGGGTGGCGGTAGACCATGTCGTAGGGCAGGCCGAGTTCGACGCCGAGCCTGCGCACCTCGTCCTTGAACAGCTCGCGCAGCGGCTCCACCAGCTTGAGCTTCATGGTCTCGGGCAGGCCGCCGACGTTGTGGTGGGACTTGATCACATGGGCCTTGCCGGTCTTGGCGGCGGCGGACTCGATGACGTCGGGGTAGATGGTGCCCTGGGCCAGGAAGTCGACGCCCTCGATCTTGCTGGCTTCCTCGTCGAAGACGTCGATAAAGGTGTTGCCGATGATCTTGCGCTTGGCCTCGGGGTCGGCCTCGCCCTCGAGCTTGTCGAGGAACAGGTCTTCGGCGTCCACGCGGATCACCTTGACGCCCATGTGCTTGGCGAAGGTCTCCATCACCTGGTCGCCCTCGGCCTTGCGCAGCAGGCCGTTGTCGACGAACACGCAGGTGAGCTGGTCGCCGATCGCCTTGTGCAGCAGGGCCGCCACCACCGAGGAGTCGACGCCGCCGGAGAGGCCCAGCAGCACGTGGCGGTCGCCCACCTGGTCGCGCACTCGGGCGATCTGGTCTTCGATGATCTGGGCCGGGGTCCAGAGGCGCTCGGCGCCGCAGATGTCCAGCACGAAGTGCTCGAGGATGCGCTGGCCCTGCAGGGTGTGGGTCACCTCGGGGTGGAACTGCACCCCGTAGAAGCGCTTCTCCTCCCAGGCCATGGCGGCGATGGGGCAGCTGGGGGTGGAGGCGGTGACGGTGAACTCGCCGGGCACCCGGGCCACCTTGTCGCCGTGGCTCATCCAGACGTCCAGCAGGCCGCGGCCGGTGTCGTGGTCGACGTGGTCCTTGATGTCCTTGAACAGCGCGGTCTCCTCGTCGACGCGCACCTGGGCGTAGCCGAACTCGCGCTTGTTCGAGCCCTCCACGGCGCCGCCGAGCTGCTCGGCCATGGTCTGCATGCCGTAGCAGATGCCCAGCACCGGCAGACCCATCTCGAACACGCACTCAGGCGCGCGGGGCGAGCCGAGCTCGGTGACCGACTCCGGACCGCCGGCGAGGATGATGCCGTTGGGGTTGTACTCGCGGATCTCGGCCTCGGTGATATCGAAGGCGCGGATCTCGGAGTAGACGCCGATCTCGCGCACCCGGCGGGCGATCAGCTGGGTGTACTGGGAGCCGAAGTCGAGGATCAGGATCTTGTGGGCGTGAATGTCAGTCATCTGGGGGCGTCTCTACTCGTATGGCGACGGGCCATGCTCACGGCGCATGAAAGAATAAGCAGCGTCGCTGGCTGAGCGTCAGGCTAGGCGAAAACGGCCGAAGCAGCGGAGTTGACGTGTTTGTCAATGAGCATGCTAAGGCCGTTTTCAACAACGCATGGCGCCAGTCCAGCGGCGTTGCTAGCCGGCTCGGTAGTTGGGGGCTTCCTTGGTGATTTGCACGTCATGCACGTGGGACTCGGCGAAACCGGCCCCGGTGATCTGCACGAACTGCGGCTTGGTGCGCATCTCCTGGATGTCGGTGCAGCCGGTGTAGCCCATGGAGGCGCGCAGCCCGCCCATCAGCTGGTGGACGATGGCGCTCATCACGCCCTTGTAGGGCACGCGGCCTTCGATGCCTTCCGGCACCAGCTTGTCGGCGCCGGCGTCCTTGTCCTGGAAGTAGCGGTCGGAGGAGCCCTGGCTCTGGGCCATGGCGCCCATGGAGCCCATGCCGCGGTAGGCCTTGTAGGTGCGGCCTTGGTAGAGCTCGATCTCGCCCGGCGCCTCCTCGGTGCCGGCCAGCAGGCCGCCCACCATCACCGTGCTGGCGCCGGCGGCCACGGCCTTGGCCAGGTCGCCGGAGAAGCGCACGCCGCCGTCGGCGATCAGCGGGATGTCGTACTCCCTGAGCGCCTCGGCGACGTTGGAGACCGCGGTGATCTGCGGCACGCCGACGCCGGCCACCACGCGAGTGGTACAGATGGAACCCGGGCCGATGCCCACCTTGACGCCGTCGGCGCCGGCCTCGGCCAGCGCCCTGGCCGCCTCGGCGGTGGCAATGTTGCCGCCGATCACCTGCACCTGGGGGAAGTGCTCCTTAGCCCAGGCGACCCGGTCGATCACGCCCTTGGAGTGGCCATGGGCGGTATCGACGATGATCGCATCGACCCCGGCCTCGGCCAGGGCGGCGATACGGTCGGGCGTCTCGGGGCCGGTGCCCACGGCGGCGCCGACCAGCAGGCGGCCGTCGCCGTCCTTGGCGGCGTAAGGGAAGGTGCGCGCCTTCTCGATGTCCTGGAAGGTGACCAGGCCGCGCAGGTGGAACGCCTCGTTGACCACCAGCATCTTTTCGACCCGGTGCTCCTGCATCTTGCTCTTGATGACGTCGAGACCGGTGCCCTCGGTCACGGTGACCAGGCGCTCACGGGGGGTCATGATATCGGCCACGCTGTCGCCGTGGTTGGGCTGGAAGCGCATGTCGCGCTCGGTGACGATGCCCACCAGGGCCTCGCCCTCCACCACCGGGAAGCCGGAGAAGCCGTGCTCCTGGGCCATGGCCAGCAGGTCCTCCAGCTTGGCCTTGGGGCCCACGGTGACGGGGTCCTTGACGATCACGCTCTCGTGCTTCTTGACCTTGCGCACCTGCGCCGCCTGCTGGGCGATGGTCATGTTCTTGTGGATGATCCCGATGCCGCCCTCCTGGGCCATGGCGATGGCCAGGCGGGCCTCGGTCACGGTATCCATGGCGGCGGAGACGAGCGGGATATTGAGAAAGAGATTGCGGGTCAGGCGGGTTCTGAGGCTGACGTCCTTGGGCAGGACCTCGGAGTAGCCGGGCACGAGTAATACGTCGTCGAACGTAAGAGCTTCTTGGGCCATACGTAGCATAGTCGGCAACACCCAGTGGACTGGTGAGAGGGAGGGGAGCGAAGTTAATCCACCATTATAGCGGCCAAGGGCGGGTGGCGTCACGGGGTGGGCAGGCCTCGCCGACATGGTAGCCTGTCGGTCTCGCCCAGCCCCGGAAGCCCAGCCATGCCCCCCACGACCGACCCCACCCTCTCCGTCAGCGACCTCAATCGCCTGGCCCGCCAGGCGCTGGAGCGCGATATCGGCGAGGTGTGGGTGGAGGGCGAGCTCTCCGGCGTCTCCCGCCCGGCCTCGGGGCATGTCTACTTTACCCTCAAGGACGCCTCGGCCCAGCTGCGCTGCGCGCTGTTTCGCACCCGGGCGCGCTTCGTGGCCGCGCCGATGCGCGACGGCGACCGGGTCAAGGTGCGCGGGCGAGTGTCGCTGTTCGAGCCCCGCGGCGACTACCAGCTGATCATCGAGGCAGTGCAGGCGGCGGGCGAAGGCGACCTGCTGGCCGCCCTGGAGCGGCTCAAGCGGCGGCTGGCCGGTGAGGGAGTGTTCGCCAACGCCCGCCCCCTCCCCTACCCGCCGCGCCACCTGCTGGTGCTCACCTCACCCAGCGGCGCGGCGATTCGCGACGTGCTGGCGGTGCTGGCGGCGCGCTGGCCGCTGGCCGACGTCACCCTGATCCCGGTGCCGGTGCAGGGTCGCGAGGCGGCGCCGGGCCTGATCGCGGCGCTGGGCCTGCTCAATCGCCAGTCGGCGCTGGACCCGCGCCGCGACGCGGTGCTGATCACCCGCGGCGGCGGCAGCCTGGAGGATCTCTGGGCCTTCAACGACGAGCACCTGGCCCGGGCGATCTTCCATTCCCGGCTGCCGGTGATGTCGGCGGTGGGCCACGAGGTCGACACCACCCTGTCGGACCTGGCCGCCGATGCGCGCGCGCCCACGCCCTCGGCCGCAGCGGAGCAGCTGGTGCCGGACCGGCGCGACCTGACCCAGCGCCTGACGGCCCTGGAGGGGCGCCTGCTGCGCACCACCCAGGGGCGACTCGACGGCGAGGCCCAGCGCCTGGATCACCTGCGCGCCCGGCTGCGCCACCCCGGCGAGGTGCTCAGCCGCCAGCGCCGCACCCTGGCGGAGCTCGACGCCCGGCTGGAGCGCGCCCTGCGCCAGCGGCTGGCCGCCGAACGGCAGCGCCTGGCGCAGCTGCAGCGGCGGCTGGCGGCGCGCCCGCCCCGCCGCGAGGTAGAGCAGGCCGGCGCTCGACTGGACGCGGCCCGGGCGCGGCTCGACCAGGCCATGCAGCACGCCCTGACCCGGCAGCGCGAGCGCCTGGCGGGCCTTGCCCGGGAGCTGCAGGCGGTGAGCCCGCTGGCGGTGCTCGGGCGCGGCTATGCCATCCTGCAGGACGACCGGGGCCAGGTGGTCCACCGCGCCGCCGATACCCGCCCCGGCCAGGCGCTGACCGCCCGGCTCGGCGAGGGGCGTCTAAAAGTCGAGGTGAAGCGGCGCCTCAAGAAATAGGGGCTCCTAGCGCATTCAGGACTGACCGCCGCCGGGCTTGAAGGCGCCGGGCTCGATCTCGTGGCGGTTGAGCAGCTTGTAGAAGTCGGTGCGGTTACGCCCGGCGATCCGCGCCGCCTGGGTCACGTTGCCCTCGGTGATCTTGAGCACCTTGATCAGGTAGCTGCGCTCGAAGCCGGCGCGGGCGTCGCTGAAGGTGGGCAGGGCGCTCTCCTCGGCGGCCAGGGCCTGGGCCACCAGCGCCTCGGGGATCATCGGCGAGCTGGTCAGCGCCACGCACTGCTCCACCACGTTGACCAGCTGGCGCACGTTGCCGGGCCAGGCGCTGGTGGCCAGCAGGTTGAGCGCCTCCGGCGAGAATCCCTTGACGAAGGGCTTGTGGCGCGCCGCGGCCTGGGCCACCAGGTGGCGGGCCAGCAGCGGCACGTCCTCGGCGCGCTCCTTGAGCGGCGGCAGCCGAAGGTTGACCACGTTGAGGCGGTAGTAGAGGTCCTCGCGGAACTCACCCTGGTGCATGGCCTGGCTCAGGTCGCGATGGGTGGCCGAGAGGATGCGCACGTTGACCGGGACCGAGGCCGTGGAGCCCAGGGGGCGGATCTGGCGCTCCTGCAGGGCGCGCAGCAGCTTGACCTGCAGCGGCAGCGGCATGTCGCCGATCTCGTCGAGAAACAGGGTGCCACCCTCGGCGGCCCGGAACAGGCCGTGGTGCTCGCTCACCGCGCCGGTGAAGGCGCCCTTGGCGTGGCCGAACAGCTCGCTCTCCAGCAGCTGTTCGGGCAGCGCCCCGCAGTTGATCGCCACGAAGGGCTTGTCGGCGCGCGGGCTCGCCTGATGAATGGCCCGGGCCAGCAGCTCCTTGCCGGAGCCGGAGGCCCCGGTGACCAGCACACTGACGTCGGAGGCCGCCACCATGCGCGCCTGCTCCAGCACCCGCTCCATCTCCGGGCTGCGGGTGATGATCTCGGCACGCCAGGCCTCGTCGCCCTCGCCGCCGGCCGGCGCCTGGGCCAGGGCCTCGTCGATGGCGGCGAACAGCTCGTCGCGGTCCACCGGCTTGGTGAGAAAGCCGAACACCCCCTGCTGGGTGGCGCTGACCGCGTCGGGAATCGAGCCGTGGGCGGTGAGGATGATCACCGGCAGCCCCGGCAGCTGACGCTGGATGGCTTGGAACAGCGCCATGCCGTCCATCTCGTCCATGCGCAGGTCCGATAGCACCAGGTCGGGGCGCTGGGCGCTCAGGCAGCGCAGCGCCTCCGCGCCGCTCTCGGCGGTGGTGACCCGAAAACCGCGACTCTCCAGGCGCATGCCCAGCAGGCGGAGCAGGCTGACGTCGTCGTCCACCAGCAGGATGTGCGCCCCTGTCTGGGCTTCGGCGCGCACTTCGTTGCCGGCACGGCGGGTGCCGGGGGCCACGGGCCGTGGCATAGCGTGCAGTCGTGCCGCATCCATCACGTTATCTCCCAGTTGCCAGCCCCCTTCAGGGCGACTGCTGTCTCAGGTTGATGCTGCGCTCGATGGCGGTCAGCGCCTCGAGCTTCTCGGCCAGCTCGGCATTCTCGGCCTCGAGCTCGGCCAGCTCGCTGGCCGAGCGCGCTAGCCGCCCGGCCATGGCGCGCCGTCCTTCCAGCTCGTTGAGCCAGTAGCGCAGCAGCGGCTGCAGCTCGGTCGGCGCTTCGCTCAGGTCGGCCTTGTACAGCTCCGAGGCCTGATCCCACTGGCGCTCGCTGCCCCAGGCAAGCACCACCGCGCGGGCCAGGCGGCGCTCGGCCTGGCTGCCTTCCAGGCGCTGCAGCATATCGCTGCGCCAGTCGCGGTCGCCGCGCTGGGAGGCCAGGCCGAAGGCCACCCAGTCGGGCAGCAGGCAGGCATCGTCGGTGAAGGCGGGCACCTCGGCCTCGCAGACCGGGGATACCTCCATCGCGGGCGCCTCGGCCTGCGAAAACGGCTGCTCGGGGAGCCACTGACAGCCCGCCAGCCATAGCGCCATTAGACAGGCGCCGAGAGGGCGAAACCTCATATCATTCATTCCTCGCGTCGATTCTCGTCCGGGCGGGCACCGCGTTGTCGGGGATTGTGCCAAGCGTCACCGGCCGATGCGGCAGGGCGAGTCGAAAACACACCGCCAGCGTCGGATCGTCCACCAGCGTCAGCTCACCCTGCTGCAGGCGGGCGCAGTCGGCGGCCACCGAAAGGCCGATGCCGGAGCCCTTGAGCGGCCCCTTGCGCCGGGTTCTCCCCTGATAGAAGGGCTCGAAGAGGCGATGGCGGTCCGCTTCGGCGATCGACTCGCCGCTGTTGGCCACCTCCAGCCACAGCCACTCGCGGCCGGGCTGGGCCCGGATCACCAGCTCGCCGCCGTCCTCGCCGTAGGCGATGGCGTTGGACACCAGGTTGTCGAGAATGCGCCCCATAGCGGTCCGATCGGCGACCCACTCCAGCGGCCCGTCGAAGGCGGTGACCCGCATGCCCTTGTGCTCCAGCGCCAGGCGGTGCTTGGCCAGGGTGCTCTTGACCAGGGTTGCCAGGTCCAGCCGCTCCAGGCTCACGCGGCGGCTGTGCTGAAGGAGATTATAGTCGAGCAGCTGTTCGATGAGCCGCTGCAGCTCGCCGCCGCTGACGTCGATCAGCGTGAGAATCTCGCGCTGACGCGGGGTCATCTCGCCGGCCACGCCGTCGGCAAGCAGCGCCGAGCCCTCCCGCACGCTGGCCAGGGGCGTCTTGAGCTCGTGGGACATATGGCGCAGGAACTGCTGCTTCTGGGCTTCCAGCTCGCCGAGCCGCGACGACAGCCAGTCGAGCCGCTCACTGAGCCGGACCAGCTCCGCCGGCCCCTGGATGGCCTGGGTTTCGGGCCCCTCCACGCCACTGCCGATGCCAAGGATACGGCGCTCCAGCTGGCGTACCGGGCGGATGATCAGCCAGCTGAACAGCAGCATCAGCGCAAGACTCGCCGAGACCAGCGCGCCGGTCTGCCACCACAGCCGCGTCTGCACCGCCTCGGCGCGCGCGCGGATCGTCTCGATGCGGGCATCGATCTGGCGGTTGGTGGCCTGGCGCATGGCCTCGGTGTGCTGGGCGAAGGGGCCGAACAGCGAGAGCCACACGCCCAGCGCCTCATCCTCCAGCTCACCGAGTCGGCCCAGCAGCACCAGCTGCTCGCTCAGCGCCAGGACATCGGGGTCGTTGGGCAGCAGCCGGCGATGCTCGGCCAGCAGGGCGGTGAATTCGGCGTGGCGCTCGGCGTAGATGTCGAGCAGGCTCTCCTGCTCGACCACCGCATACTGGCGAGCGCTGCGCTCCATTTCCAGCGCCAGGGCGCTGAGGGTGCGCGCCCGGCGGGTCTCCTCCACCGCCTGGCGCGCGCTGACATCGGCCAGCCGCGACAGCTCGGTGAGTGCCTGCCCGGCCTGGAACATCAGGACGCCGAGCGGCAGCATCACCACCAGAAAGGCCAGCAGCACCAGCTGCAGCAGGGAGCGTGGGCGCCAGCGACGCGAAACCCGTGAGGTCATGACCAGCGTACTATTCAGGAGTCGATAAGGGACCGCCATGGTGCATGCCTGCAGGATACCAGAGTTCAACGCCACACTCGGCGTTATGCCAACCGCCTGCGCCGCCGAAACGGCAAAAAAGGCTCTTCGCAGACTGGCGTGAACTGGGCCCTGTGGGAGGGACGGTTCGACGCCTCGACTTCAGCTCGCGAAGTAGCGCGCAGCGCTACCCATGGGGCGCCTGCGGCGCCTTCGCCCGGCAGAGCCGGCCTCCCACCAGAAAGCCTGCCAAACATGTTCACGCTCAAGTGCGATGAACCCAAAAAAAAGGGCCGGCATGGCCGGCCCAAGTACGCAGGGAACTGAAGGGTTCGAAAGCATGGGCATCGTTCGCCTGGTCGAGCCATGTCCCACACTTTCGATGGGCCCGAGGGCCCCGAAGCGCTGCGCCGGCCGGTTAGCCACCAGGAGCGGGCCTGCGCAGGCGGGCGGCGAACCGCCCGGCTTCGTTCTTGCTGCGACATCGCCTCGGCCGGAGCCGGCGGCGCTGTCGCGAGATTCGATCCCCCGCAGGGGATGAGGCATCCGTGCCAGGGCTTCCGTGCCCTGCTGGTACCCTTCCTTGCCAAGCTGGCGGTACCCGTCTCATCGCAACCTTAGGTTACACATCGCGGAGCAGACACTGATCACCGTTGGGCCCGAGTGCACAGGGCATGGGGGTGGTACCCGAGCTTGCCGGTGATCCAAAGCGGTTCGAGCCGTTTGAACCGCTTCCGTTGCTCACCCAACCTATTGCCAGTTGCGTGCCAATAATAACCAAAAACCCAGTAATTCAACAGGTTAAAAACGCCACTCCAGCAGGAATCGAGGTTGAGCCGCGTCAATCGCGCATTTTCGTCGGTCTCGGGCAGGCATTTTGTTGCCATTTGGCGACGCCTATCGGGACAGAGAGGGAAAGCTGAATAAAATCAAATGAATAGGATGTTGCCAAATGCCGACACCCACCACTACCCTGACGCCTTGAGGCGACAGGGCAGCCCTCAAGCGGCCGGCTACATCCTATCGAGAGCTCGACGACACGCCCTCAAGGCATCTCGATGCCCAGCTCATCGATGAAGTGGTCCCGTCGAGTGATCGCCATGGCGGCATCATCTCCGGCTACCGTGGCGCAAGCATTGATCAGGCACTCGGCCGCGGCGAAGAAGGCGACCATGCTATTGGAAATGAAGCTGGTCTCATGGGGCACCAGAATCGAGACACCAGAGTGTCGTACCAGCGGAGAGCTCGCATAGTCGGTAATGATCAACGTCTTCACGCCGTGTTCATGGGCGAGGCGACAGACATCGACTACCTGACGCGTGTAGGGCTTGCAGCTAGCGGCAACCAACACGTCGCCGGGCGACATCGCCGCGAGGCCTTCGGCGATGCCGTTACTGTAGTCGTTGAGCAGTCCGACATCGGCACGAATCATGCCCAGGCCATAGGCGATGAAACTACACAGGGCATGGAACTGGCGCACCCCATAAAGCCGAACCCGATCCGCTGACATCACCGCCTGGGCGAAGGCCTCGAGATCCACCTGCGAGAGTCCCTGCCCGAAGCGCTCGATGTTCTGCTGGTTCTCCGTGCAGAGCCTGACGGCCTGGGCCTTGAGGCACTGCCGGTCGGCCTGCAGCGCCGCGCTGGCGTGATCCCGGTAGAAGGATGCGGAGTGGGACAGCGTGCTACTCAGCAGCACACTCTGCAGGTCGCTGAAGCGCTCGTAGCCCAAAGAGCGCGCCAGCCGTGAGATGGTGGAGGGATTGACCCCCAGATGGCGAGCAGCCGTGGAGATAGACAGCAGGGCCTGATCGCCGTTGAGTTCGATCAGCCTTGCCAGCACCTCCTGCGCCTTGGGCCCAAGGCGCAGGTCGGACTCCCCCCGCGAGATGCGCAGGGAGAGTTCACGTAGGGCGTCAACCGTCTCGGGAGGATGAGCGGCTCGGGTGGTGTCCGGCATAGAGGGGCGCGGCTCCTGGTCGATCATAAACCTGCCATGCTACCCCATCCGGGCCCGGTTGCATTACTGCCGTGGCCAGGGTGTTCTCCTGGTCGGGATCGTCCGGGTCCAGGCGCAGGATAGGCAGCCCGCTCCCCTGCCGGTCGTGCAGCACCGTCAGCGGATCGCGAGCCCCCTCCGCGACCAGCGCATCGCCACGGAGCTGGCGATCCCGGGAGGAGTCGGTAACGATCTGGTAGGCCAGACCGCGGGGATGGTGCAAGGCATGATTGGCGTGAACCCATGGCGTGACGATCTCCTGCGCCGACACCTCGCCCCCGCCGAACTCGACGCTGATGATCGGACCGCCGGCGACCTCTGCCAGGGTGAAGTGAAAGCCGCCACTGCCGGGGTGACGGCGCAGCAGCGACAGCGCCGCCCCGACGTCGACCAGATCGAGCACCGCGCGGCCCAGCACCATCCGCGGAACCTCCGGCGCCAGCCCGGTCAGCCGCAGGTTATTGACCGCCTGCACCAGGCCGGCATTGTTGAACGCCAGGGTGTGTCCCGGCAGGGAACCCGGATAGCAGAAGGCGGTGAACCCCGGCCCCTGATCCGGCTCGCCCTCGAACATGAAGCAGTGGCCGGCAAGCTGCGGCAGGCCATCCTCATTGTGGGCGATCACAGGGCGGGTTCCCGGCACCACCAGGGTGGTGCAGCCGTCGGGCACGCTGGCCAGCAGGTCGCCGCGGCAGTTCCAGGCAAATACCGGCTCGACGGGCAGCTCCAGGCCCTCGGCGAGACCCTCGATCTCGGCCCATACCCTGGGGAAGTGACGCTGAGTGCTCGCGGCCATGCGCGCCACGGCCGGCCGATGCACCGGGTCGTTCAGGCGTTTCCAGAGCGGGGTCGGCAGCAGCCGCTCGTGGACCGCGCGGCGACCCGCCCGTCCCAGCGCCAGCCCCAGGGTCCGGGGGTCGCCGCTGGCCCGCTGCCAGCCGATCAGAGGAGTGTGGTCAGACATGGCGCAGAAAGTCCCTCATCCTGTCATTAGGTGGGCTATCGATCACCTCGGCCGGCTTGCCATCCACGGCAATCTTGCCGTGCTCCATGAAGATGAGCCGCGTGCCCACCTGCTTGGCAAAGGACATTTCATGAGTGACTACCACCATGGTCATGTGCTCGTCGGCCAGCGTCCGCATGACGTTGAGCACCTCTTGCTTGAGCTCGGGATCCAGCGCCGAAGTGGGCTCATCGAACAGCATCACCTTGGGTTTGATCGCCAGTGAGCGGGCAATCGCTACCCGCTGCTGTTGACCGCCGGAGAGCTCATGGGGGTAATGCGCCTCCTTGTCGGCCAACCCCACCTTATCCAGCAGCTCGCGTGCATGACGCTTAGCCTCCTGGCGCCCCACATGGCGTACCTGCCGCTGCCCAAAGGCGATATTTTCCAGGGCCGTCATCTGCGGAAAGAGATTGAACTGCTGAAACACCATGCCCGCCTCCTGGCGGATCTCGCGCAGTACCTTGTTGCCCCCCTTCACGCTTAACTGATCGACAATCAGGTCGCCGCCGCTGATCATCTCGAGGCCATTGATACAGCGCAGCAGGGTCGACTTTCCGGAGCCAGAAGGGCCCACCAGCACCACTACCTCGCCACGGTGTACCTCCAGATCCACCTCATCGATCACTTTCAGTGAGCCGAAGTGTTTGGAAACATTGTGAAATTGAATAATGGCGCTCATAGAATTCTCATCCGCTTCTCGATCATCCGCAGGATCATCGTCAGGGTGCCGGTCATGATCAGGTAGAAAACCGCCACTGCCGTCCAGATTTCCACGGCACGAAAGTTGGCTGCCATGATCTCTTGACCGGTGCGTGTCAGTTCGCTTACCCCAATCACAATGAACAGCGACGTATCCTTGAGGCTGACGATACACTGGTTGCCCAGGGGCGGAATCAGTCGGCGAAAGGCCAGCGGCCCCACGATGTAGACGATGACTTTCCAGCGCGGCAATCCGATCGAAAGGCCTGCCTCGGTCAGCCCCTTGGAAATCGACAGCACCGCCCCGCGGACGATCTCGGCAATATAGGCGCCCGCATTGATCATGATCGCCAGAATCGCCGTCGTCATCGGATCGATACGGATACTGGCCAGCACGGGAAGCGCAAAATAAAGAAACATCACCTGAACAACGATAGGCGTGCCGCGGATCACCTCGACATAAACGAAGGCGAGGCCATTGATGACATGCCCACCGTAGGCGCGCATCAGACCGACGATGGCACCGATCAGCATGCCGCCTGCCAGTCCCATTACGGTGATATAGAGCGTGACCCTGGCCCCGTCCATCAACTGGGGCAGGAATCCGGAAATAATGGACCAATCGACATTCATGCTCGAACCCCCGAGTTTCCATTTCGAGCGGGCGGGACACCCCACCCGCTCGGTGCTTTCTAGCCGATGAAGGGAGGGTTACTGAGCGCCATCTTCGCCGAACCACTTGGCGTAGATCTCGTCGTAACGGCCATCTTCGCGCATGGAGGCCAGCACGCCATTGACCGGCTCGACCAGCTCACTGCCCTTGGGGAAGGCGATACCGTACTCGTGCGCCATCATCTGCTCACCGACGGCCTTCACCTGGCCATCGCCTGCCGTCGCGATGTAATAGAGCACATTGGGCGTATCATGCATGGCCGCATCGACTCGCCCGGTCCGCAGCTCGAGATAGGCGTTATCGATGTTGGGAAACTGGCGCAGCTCGGTGTCGGTGAAATTCTCTCGAGCGTAATCTGCCGCAGAGGTACCGGTACGCACGGCGAGGGTCTTGCCGGCTAGATCTTCGGCGCCGGTAATGTCGCTATCCGTCGGCACCATGATGCGGAAACCGCTCTCATAGTAGCCGTCCGAAAAATCGATGACCTCGGCACGATCGGGTCGGATCGTGATGCCGGCGAGCGCGACATCGATCTGGCCAGTCTGCAGGCCGGGAATGATGCCGTTGAAGTCCATCGGCCGCAGCTCGTACTCGAGGTCCAGCTCATCGGAGATGATCTGCCACATGTCGATATCGAAGCCGACATATTCACCATCCTGCATAAATTCGAAAGGGACGAAAGCCGTATCGGTGGCCACCACCAGACGGTCGGCCTGAGCGGCAACAGCGGCTAGGGAGAGTGCGGCGGTAGCCGTCCAGATCGTCAACTTTTCCATGGAAGCGTTCCTCATCACTATTGATGTTGTTTGGGCAACGGAGGAGGAGCCTGACTGCTGCCATTGTGGGTGGTCGCGATTCGGCAGCGCCAAGTCCTGCAATTATATTTGCACAGAACGAAAGATCGGGCAAATATTTGCATCTAGAAGGCGCGACAGTCTGCCGCCGGCAGCCTTCTGCCGCCGGCGGTGCCTCAGAGTAAGGCGATGATCAGGCCAGCGCCTTGATCAGGATCTTGGACTGGCGGGCGTGGTTGTAGGTGTCGCGGCGCAGCGGCGGCAAGGCCTCGATATCGGCCAGGCGGAAGCCGTGCTCGAAGAACCAGTGGCTGGTATGGGTGGTCAGCGCGAACAGCGCCGTAAGCCCCAGGCGCCGGGCGCGTCGCTCGATCTCGTTGAGCAGCAGGGCGCCCCGGTCGCCGCCGCGATAGCCGACATGCACCGCCACGCAGGCCAGCTCACCCATGTCGGCCTGGCCGAAGCAGTGCAGCGCCGCGCAGGCGATCACCATGCCGTCGCGCTCGATCACCAGGTAGTCGTCGATCTCGTACTCCAGGCGCTCGCGGGAGCGCGGCACCAGCATGCCGCGCCGCTCTAGCGGCTCGAGCAGTTCCAGCAGGCCGCCGATATCGCCGAGCTCGGCGGCGCGCAGCTGCTCGTAGCGGTGCTGGGTGATCATGGTGCCCACGCCGTCGCGGGTGAACAGCTCGCCGAGCAGGGCGTCATGGTCATGCCAGGACAGCAGGTGGGTCCGCGCCACCCCGTGGCGGGCGGCGGCGCAGGCGGCGGTGAGGTGGCGGGCCTGCTCGCTGCCCGCCGCGGCGCCGGCCAGCAGCGGCTCGGCGTCGGCCGGGGTCAGCTGGCGCTGCAGGGCGCCGCTGTCGTCGTGCAGGCCGTCGGCCTCGCCGAGCAGAATCAGCTTGTCGGCCCCCAGCGCCATGGCCGCGTGCTGGGCCACCTCGGAGGCGTCCAGGTCGAACACCTCACCGGTGCTGGAGAAGCCCAGCGGCGGCAGCAGCACCAGCGAGCCGCGGTCGAGCAGCCCCTGGACCGCCGCGGCGCGCACCCGGCGCACCTCGCCGCTGTGGCCGAAGTCGATCCCCTCGCGCACCCCCAGCGGCTTGGCCATCACCAGGTTGCCGGACACCGCGGTCAGCTCGACGCCGTGCAGCGGGGTGTTGGGCAGCCCCAGGGAGAGCCGCGCCTCGAGCCACAGCCGCTGCTCGGCGGCCACCCGCTCGACGCAGCCCATGATCGCCTCGTCGGCCACCCAGCGCCCATCGTGACGCTTCGGCACCAGACCGGCGGCGTCCAGCGCCTGCTGCACCTGGGGGCGAATGCCGAACACCACCACCAGGCGCACGCCCAGGGTGTGCAGCAGCGCCAGATCCTGGATCAGCTGCTCGCCGCGCCCGCGCGCCATGGCCTCGCCCTCGATGAGGATCACGAAGGTTCGGCCCCGGTGGGCGTTGATATAGGGCGAGGAGTTGCGAAACCAGTCGACGAAGGGGAAACGAGTATCCAAGGCCGCGCTCCGGCAGCAGATGAGCGGAAGGGTGTATGAGTCCTTGACTATATCAGAGCCGACAAAACGGCGGCACCACTAGCAGGTACAAGGGACGAGGGACGAGGGACGAGGGGCGAGGGGCGAGGGACAAGGGACGAGGGGCGAGGGACAAGGGACGAGGGGCGAGGGACAGGGACGAGGGACGAGGGACAGGGACAGGGACAAGGGACGAGGGGCGAGGGGCGAGGGACAAGGGACAAGGGACAAGGGACGAGGGACAGGGACAAGGGACGAGAGGCAGCGTTCACCGGATGAACCGGATGCCTGCTCCTCGAACCCCGAACCTCGCACCCCGAACCTCGAACCTCGAACCTCGAACCTCGAACCTCGAACCTCGAACCTCGAACCTATTATTCTCCAAACATGACCTTGAACAGGAAGAAGAAGACGATCGCCAGGCTCGCCCCGGCGGGCAGGGTAATCAGCCACGACATGACGATGGTGCCGATCACCCGCAGGTTGAGCGCCGCCATACCGCGGGCCAGGCCCACGCCGAGCACAGCGCCCACCAGGGTATGGGTGGTGGAGATCGGCAGGCCGGTGCCCGAAGCCAACACCACGGTGGTGGCCGCGGCCAGGGTGGCGGCGAAGCCGCGGCTGGGGGTCAGCTCGGTGATGCCGGTTCCCACGGTGGCGATGACCTTGTGACCGTAGGTCACCAGGCCGGCCACGATGCCGCCGCCGCCGAGGATCAGCACCCACCAGGGCACCAGGGCGGCGCTGTCGATGACGCCGTCGCTGCGCACCACGCTGATCACCGCGGCGAGCGGCCCCACGGCGTTGGCCACGTCGTTGGAGCCGTGGGCGAAGGCCATGGCGCAGGCGGTGAAGATCATCAGCACCCCGAACACCCGCTCCACGCTGCCGTAGCCGAAGTGGTCGTCGATGCGCCGTTCGGCCTTGACCCGGCTCTCCAGCACGATGCCGATGCCCATGACGCCGAGCCCCATCAGGATCGACAGCAGGAAGCTCTGGCCGAAGGTGAAGTCGAGCCCGACATGGGTCAGCCCCTTGGTCAGGGTGACCATGGCGACGATGAAGCCCACCAGGAAGATATAGAAGGGCACCGTGCGCTTGGCCGCGGCGAAGGGGTCGCGGGCCTCGAAGATCAGGTGCTGCACCGACTTGAACAGCAGGAAGGCGATGGCGCCGGCCAGCAGCGGCGAGATGACCCAGCTCGAGGCGATGGTACCCACCCGCCCCCAGGCGACGGCCTCCATGCCCAGCCCCACGGCGCCGAAGCCGACGATGGCGCCGACGATGGAGTGGGTGGTGGAGACCGGCCAGCCGCGCATGGAGGCGACCAGCAGCCAGATGCCCGCGGCCAGCAGCGCCGAGAGCATGCCGTAGACCAGCAGCTGAGGATTGGCCTGGAGCAGCGCCGGGTCGACGATGCCGCCACGAATGGTGGCGGTGACCTCGCCGCCGGCGAGCCAGGCGCCGAGAAACTCGAAGATGACGGCGATGATGATCGCCTGCTTGATGGTGATCGCCTTGGAGCCTACCGAGGTGCCCATGGCGTTGGCGACGTCGTTGGCCCCCACGCCCCAGGCCATGAAGAAACCGAAGAGGCAGGCCAGGATAATGAAGACTTCACCGTGCTGCGCAATGATCGACATAGGGAGTGATGTCCTATGTGGCTGTCTGATGGGGTGTGCATCGCCCCGGGATCGCCGGGCAAGGCGCGGCGCTACCGGGCCGTGAGGATCTGCAGACGGCTGCCGACACGCTCGGCCCGATCGGAAAGCTCACCGACCCAGTCGATGATCTTGTAGAGGAACACCACGTCCACCGGCTTGAGCCGATCTTCCAGCTCGAAGAGCCGGCGGCGAATGGCGATTTGCTGGTCATCGGCCTGCTGCTCGAGGCTGTGCAGCTCGCGAATCATGTTGTGCATCACGTCGGCCACGTGGCGCCCGAAGCCCGACTCCAGCAGGTCCTCGAGCTCCTCCAGCGCCTGGCGGGCCTGGGCCACGCAGGCCACGGCGGTACGCATGTAGTCGCGCATGGGCTGGGCCAGCTCGCCGGGTACCTGCATCTTGCGACCCAGCATGATCCCGGTGATGTCGCGCACCTTGTTGGCGATCTTGTCCTGGACGGTGATCAGGTCGAGCAGGTCGCTGCGCGAGACCGGTAGGAACAGGGTGTTGGGGAGGTTGAGGCGCAGCTCGGTCTTGAGGCTGTCGGCCTCGTGCTCGAGCCGGGTGATGACCTCGCGAATGCGGGCGGCCTCCTCCCAGTCGCCCTGAAGCGCGGCCTCGAAGAAGGGCAACAACTGGTCGGCGCACTCGTTGGCCTTGACGATATGCGCCAGCAGCGGCTGGAACGGTGAGCGACCGAACATCGCCGAGAAGGGGTTAGGCTTGACCATGGCGTATCATGCGCTTGAGAAATGGCGGCGCCAGTATAGAGACTACCCACTGTCACGTCATTGAAAAAATAGTGTCACACCAGGCCATAGCGGCCGCAGGAGCCCTCATGAGTCACGAGATCGAACTGAAACTGGCCCTCGGCCCCGAGGGCCCCGCGGGGCTGGCGCACCACCCCCGGCTGGCGACCCGCGCCGCCGAGCAGCGCCAGCTGACCAACACCTACTTCGACACCCCCGACGGCGCGCTGGAGCGGGCTCGCATGGCGCTGCGCCTGCGCCGCGACGACGGCCGCTGGGTGCAGACCCTCAAGACCGAGGGCGAGAGCCACGGCGGCCTGAGCCGGCGCGGCGAGTGGGAGTGGCCGCTGACCGAGGGCGTCCTCGACCGGTCGGGACTGGCCGAGCTGCCGCCCATGGCCGCCCTCGATCCGACGCTGATCGAGCGTCTGGCGCCCCGCTTCACCACGGACTTCAGCCGCCGGATCTGGCGACTCGAGGTTGCCGGAGCGGACATCGAGGTAGCGCTGGATGGCGGCGAGATCACCGCCGACGGCCGCCGCGTGGCGATTCGCGAGCTGGAGCTGGAGCTCAAGGCGGGGGCGCCCGAGGCGCTGTGGCAACTGGCCGGCGAGCTGGCCGAGTCGGTGGCGCTGCGCCCCGCCGACACCAGCAAGGCGGCCCGCGGCAACGCCCTGCTGACCGGCGCCTGGACGCTGCCCGAGGGCGGCGACGCCGACGCCTGGCTGCATCGTGCCATCGTCGCCCTGGACGCCCTGGCCGACACCGACGAGGCTGACTGGCAAGCGGCGGCCCGCGAGGCCCTGGGCCGGCTGGCCGAGCGTGAGCCGGACGCCGACATCCTGGCGAGGGCGCTGGACGGGTCAGACTGGCTGACCCCGGCCTTCGGCCAGGCCGCGCTCAGGCTGGCACGACGCCTGGCCAACGACGCCTGACCAGTTCACCTGCAATGAACCCACCATGACCGCTCGGCCCGGGCACAATGATTTTTACGGATTTTTTAGCCCGGCCTGTGGTGCCATGACGTCCATCAAGCGTCCGCAAGCGCGCCGGGACGGGTGGACAAGATCATGGCGAGTCGTTGGCAAGTCATACAGGTGCAGTGGCGCCACTGGGCGCCGATCCTCAAGGTGCTGTCGGTACTTTGGTTGGTGTTGGCCGCCTTCATGGCCGTGCCCTGGCTGGTGCTGGTGATCGAACGGGAGCCGGATGCGAGTGCCTTCGCCCACTCTATCGCCATTGTGCTGGGAGCAGTGGCGCTGAGCTGGCTGGCGACCCTGCGCGTCGAGATCGCCCTTAAGCCATGGCAGATGTTTCTGGTGACCACTCTCAGCTGGGTCACTATCAGCACCCTGGCCAGCCTGCCACTGGTGCTGGGGGCGCCTCAGCTCTCCTTCACCAATGCGGTCTTCGAGTCGGTGTCGGCCATCACCACCACTGGCTCCACCGTGCTGGAGGGTATCGAAACCCTCTCCGACGGCCTCAAGTTGTGGCGTGGCATGATGCAGTGGCTGGGAGGCATCGGCATCATCGTGATGGGGATCGCCATCCTGCCCTTTCTCAAGGTGGGCGGCATGCGGCTCTTTCACACCGAGTCCTCCGACTGGTCCGAGAAGGTAATGCCGCGCACCGGCGGTATCGCCAAGGCCACACTGTCAATCTACGTGGGCTTCACCCTGGTGGCCATGCTGGCCTACTGGCTCGGGGGAATGGCACCCCTGGATGCCGTGGTGCACGCCATGACCTCGGTCGCGACCGGGGGGTTCGCCAACTCGGATGCTTCATTCGGCGCCTACGCCGACCGCCCTCACCTGTTGTGGATGGGCTCGCTGTTCATGCTGATGGGGGCCTTGCCCTTTGTGCTCTATATTCGCTTCCTACGAGGCGCCCGGAGGGCGATCTGGCGGGATCAGCAGGTTCAAGGCCTGCTGGTCTTCCTGCTGATTGTGATTCTGAGTCTGGCGGGATGGCGCATGTGGCACGGGACGCCTCCCTTCGAGGCACTGACCCATGTCGCCTTCAACGTCATCTCCGTAGTGACGACCACCGGCTACGCTTCTGACGACTACAGTAGCTGGGGGGCACTGGCGATCGTGGCGTTCTTTTATCTGACCTTCGTCGGTGGCTGCAGTGGTTCCACCAGCGGTGGCATGAAGATCTTCCGCTTCCAGATCGCCAGCATCCTGCTTCGCAATCAGCTCCGCTATCTGATTCACACAAGCGGGGTCTTTCCCACTCGCTACAATGGCCAGCCGATTACCGATGACATTACCCGAGGCGTGGTTGCTTTCTCGTTCTTCTTCTTTCTGACCATCGCCGGGCTGGCCTTGGGTCTGGCGATGATGGGGCTCGATATCGTGACGGCCCTGTCGGGGGCGGCCACGGCGGTGGCCAACGTGGGACCTGGTCTCGGCGATACCATCGGCCCGGCCGGCAACTTCGCGCTGCTGCCGGATGCCGCAAAGTGGCTGCTGTGTGTGGGCATGCTGCTGGGTCGGCTGGAGATCCTCACGGTACTGGTGCTGCTGACGCCGATGTTCTGGCGCCGCTAGTAGAGTAGGCGTTACGAGAGAGCTGCAGGAGAGAGCATGCAAGAGCACGCTGAGAAGACGCCCGAGTCGAACCGCCTAGCGCCTGTTCGATTGCTGGTGGCGCTGAGCGGTGGGGCCGAAGATGCGGCTCTGGTGAGGTCGGCCCACCGGTTGGCGGTACGTGATGGGATCAACTGGTGTGCGGCCTATGTGGACAGCGGACGCGAGGCCCCTCGTAGGCGAGAAGTGCTGGAGCGAGACTTTGCCCAGGTACAGCGACTGGGTGGTGAGACTCGGGTCGTCATGGGACAGGATCGTGCTCGTGAGCTGGTGGCCCTGGCCAGGGAGCTCAAGGTAGCAACTCTGCTGGTAGGACATGGTCGCCCCTCCGGGTGGCGCATCTGGCGCCGCCCGGTGGCGGAGCGCCTGGCCCGCCTGGGCGGCCCCTTCGACCTGGTGGTCGTGGCCGAAGCGCGTCAGCGCCCCCGCTTCCAACCGCACCGCCGGAAGCTGGTGTGGCGCTGGCGTGATCCCTTAATCGCAGTCAGTGCGACGCTGGCGGCACTGGGGCTTGCGCTGGGGTTAGAGACCTGGCTTCAACTGGGTAACCTCTCGCTGCTATTCCTCGCGGCAGTGCTGGTCAGTGCGACGCTGGCGGGAACCCGCTCGGCCATGCTGGCCGTGCTGCTGGGTTTTATTAGCTTCAACTTTTTCCTGACCGACCCACGCCACTCCTTGGCCATGGTAGAGCAGGACCAGGTGGTGACCGTTGCTGTTTACCTGCTGGTGGCGGTGGTGGTGGGGCAGCTCGCCGGCAGCGCTCGTAAGCACCTATTGGCCCTGCGTGCCAGTCGCGAGCAGACCTATCAGCTGCTGGCCTTTTCGCGAGAGCTCGCGGCGGCCACACATCGCGAGCAGGTCGAAGTGGCGGGGGCTGCGACCCTGATGCGCTGGCTCGGCTGCCCGGTAGTCATCCTGCCTGCCGAAGACTATGCGGGCGAGATTACGCCTCGGTGCAGCGCCCCAGAAGGCGTCTCGCTGGATGCCGGCGCGAAAACCAGCGTGACCTGGAGCCGTCAGCACCTTCGTCCCAGCGGCAAGGGAACTCAGCAGCCGATGGACACCGATTGGCAGGTGATCCCGCTGCTTGAGCAGCAGCGGCTGGTCGCCCTGGTGGGGTTGGCCCTTGGCCAGCGGGAGCGTCCCCCATCGCCGGATGAGGAGGGACACATCGATGCCATGCTCCGGCTGCTGGCCCTGGCGCTGGCGCGCACCCGTCTGGTGGCCGATCTGGAGGCCTCGCGCCTCTCCGAGGAGAACGAGCGCCTTCGCTCGGCGCTGCTCTCTTCCGTGTCCCATGACCTCAGAACACCGCTGGCATCGATCATCGGCTCGGCCAGTACCCTGCGCGACCTGGGTGATCAGCTCAGCGATGCCGATCGTACCGAGCTGCTCGATGGTGTGCTCAGCGAAAGCGAACGCCTGGACCGCTATATCCAGAACTTGCTGGACATGACACGCCTGGGCCAGGGCGGTCTGAAACTGGAGCGCGACTGGATCTCTCTGGATGACCTCGTGACCAGTGCGCTCAGGCGGCTGTCTCCCCTGCTGCAGGAGCTGAGGGTGGAGAGGCGCTGGCCGGACGGTCTTCCGCTGCTGCATGTGCATCCGGCGCTGATCGAACAGGCGCTGGTCAACGTGATCGAGAATGCCGCACGTTTCTCGCCACCCGGTGGCGTCTTGGGCATCGAGGCCGGCCTCGGTGCAGGGGAGCTATGGCTGTCGGTCACCGATGAGGGGCCTGGTATCGAACCCCACCTGCGCGAGCGCGTCTTCGACATGTTCATCACCGGCGGTGAAGGAGATCGCGGACGCCATGGTAGCGGTCTGGGACTGGCCATCTGTCGCGGTATGCTGGGCGCCCATGCAGGCACGGTCGTAGCCGAGCCAGGGCCAGAAGGGCAAGGAACCCGTATCGTGATGCGGCTTCCTCTACCAGAGATCCGGGAGCCGAGCGACGACCATGTTGACTGAGCCTCATCGTATTCTGGTGATCGATGACGAACCGCAGATCCGCCGTTTCCTTCGCATCAGCCTGACCTCCCAGGGATTCATGGTATACGAAGCGGCGAATGGTGGGGAGGCGCTCACTCGGGCCATCGAGGAGGCACCTCATCTGGTCCTGCTGGACCTGGGGCTACCCGACATGGATGGCCAGGAAGTGCTCGACCGGCTGCGCGCGCGCAGCCAGGTGCCGGTGATCGTGGTGTCTGTGCGCGGGCATGAAGCCGAGAAAGTGAGAGCCCTGGACCACGGGGCCAATGATTATGTCACCAAGCCCTTCGGCATCCGGGAGTTGCTGGCCAGGATTCGCGCTCTGTTACGGCTTCATCAGGTGAATATCCTGCCATCAGAGGGGGAGCGCTACCGGAGCGGTGACCTTCTCATCGACCTGGTGGCCCGGCGGCTTTGGCTTGACCAAGTCCCCGTGCACCTAACCCCCAAGGAGTACTCGGTTCTGGCACGACTCTGCCGCCACGCGGGCCGTGTCGTGACCCAGACCCACCTGCTGCGGGAGGTGTGGGGCCCTACCCACGTCGAGGATACCCACTACCTGCGCATCGTGATCAGCAAACTGCGTCACAAGCTTGGGGATGACCCGAAGTCACCCCGGCTACTGCAGACCGAGGCCGGCGTTGGCTATCGCCTGCTGGTCGAGCCCGAGGCTTCCGACGACCCGAATGGCCACATGGAGCCCCTGACATGAAGATCATCATTCTCGGCGCCGGCCAGGTCGGCGGCACCCTCGCCGAGCACCTGGCCCGCGAAGAGAACGACATCACGGTGGTGGATACCGACGGTGAGCGCCTGCGCGAACTGCATACCAAGCTCGACATCCGCACCGTGGTGGGCCCTGGCTCCTACCCCATGGTGCTGCGCCAGGCCGGCTGCGAGGATGCCGACATGCTGATCGCGGTGACCAGCCAGGACGAGGTCAACATGATCGCCTGCCAGGTCGCCCATACCCTGTTTCGCACCCCCACCAAGATCGCCCGGGTGCGCGCCACCGCCTACCTGACCCGCAAGGGGCTCTTCGCCCACGAGGCGGTGCCCATCGATGTGCTGATCAGTCCCGAGCAGGTGGTCACCGACCATATCCGCCGGCTGATCGAGCACCCCGGCGCCCTGCAGGTGCTGGAGTTCGCCGGCGGCCTGGTGCAGCTCGTCGCGGTCAAGGCCTTCTACGGCGGCCCGCTGGTGGGCCAGGACCTGGGGTTTCTGCGCCGCCACATGCCCAGCGTCGACACCCGGGTGGCGGCCATCTACCGTCGCAACCGACCGATCATCCCGCGCGGCGACACCGTCATCGAGGCCGACGACGAGGTGTTCTTCATCGCCGCCCGCCGCGACATCCGCGCGGTGATGAGCGAGCTGCGCCGGGTCGACCGCGACTTCCGCCGGGTGATGATCGCCGGCGGCGGCAACATTGGCGAGCGGCTCGCCGAGCACCTGGAGCACAGCCACCAGGTCAAGATCATCGAGCACGGCATCGAGCGCTGCACGGTGCTCTCCGAACGCCTCGACCGCACCGTGGTGCTGCACGGCAGCGCCACCAACAAGCGGCTGCTGGAAGAGGAGAACATCGACGAGTGCGACATCTTCTGCGCCCTGACCAACGACGACGAGGTCAACATCATGTCGTCGATGCTGGCCAAGCGCATGGGCGCCAAGAAGGTGCTGACGCTGATCAACAACGCCGCCTATGTGGACCTGGTCCAGGGTGGCGAGATCGACATCGCCATCTCGCCGCAGCAGGCCACCATCGGCAGCCTGCTGACCCATGTGCGCCGCGGCGACATCGTCAACGTCCACTCCCTGCGTCGCGGCGCCGCCGAGGCCATCGAGGCGATCGCCCACGGCGACATGCAGTCCTCCAAGGTGGTGGGCCGCGCCATCGGCGAGATCGACCTGCCGCGCGGCACCACCATCGGCGCCATCGTGCGCGGCAAGGAGGTGCTGATCGCCCATGACGACGTGGTGGTGGCGTCCGGCGACCACGTTATCCTGTTCGTGATCGACAAGCGCCGCATCCGCGAGGTGGAGCGGCTGTTCCAGGTCGGTCTGACGTTTTTCTGACAAGTCTTACTTACATTTTTTGACGCAGGACTGTTGGGTATCCGGGTTACTGAGGGGTATCCGGCGTTTTATTAAGGTTCATCGCAGACTGGCGTGAATAGGCCTTGTGAGAGGGACAGTTCAGTGCGATGGCGAGAACTGTTCGATGGCAACGGCGCCTAGCCAACATGAACCTGCCCCTCAGCGTAACGAAGTCCGCGAGGTTGTCGTGCACTCAGGAAGTAGCCTAGGGACATGGGGCCAGCACGACCCAGCAGCATTGTCAGAATGATGACCAGCTGGCCAGGCAGGGAGAGTTCGGGGGTGATTCCGTGGGTGAGTCCCACCGTACCGAATGCCGATACCGACTCGAAGGCAAGCGCCAAGAATTCCTGTTCCGGTTCGCTAATGGTCAACAGGAACAGGCAGCTGAAGATCAGCAGCAGCCCGACCAAGGCCACCACCACCGCCTTGATCACGGTGCCTTCCGGGATGGCCCGATAGAATATCCGTGGCTGCGGGCTGCCCTGCAGAAAGGCACGGGCGGCGAGCAGCAGCACTACGAGGGTAGTGATTTTGATGCCGCTGGCCGTGGACCCGGGACCGGCACCGATGAACATCAGCAGCATGATAAATAGTGAGGAGGGCGCTTCCAGGGCGGCAGTATCGAGAGTATTGAATCCTGCGGTACGCGGCGTAACGGCCTGGAACCACGCTGCCTGAAGACGCGCTCCCATACTCTCCAGCCCACCCAGCGTATGGGGGTTGTTCCACTCCAACAACAGCAGCGCTCCCATGCCCACCAATGACAGCCAGAAGGTGGCATGCAGCACGATCTTCGAATGGAGACTTAGCCTAGTGTGGTGTCGCCGTGCGGCGAGCTCCGCCACCACAACAAAGCCTAGCCCACCCACAATAAAGAGCAGGCTGATCACGCCCGTTACCAACGGGTTGGCTACTTCATCGGTTAGGCTGTGGGGCCAGGTAGAGAAACCGGCATTGTTGAACGCGGAAATGGCGTGGAAAAGACTGACCCATAGGCCTTCGACAAGGCCGAAGCGAGGCACCCAGACGATCGCCAACAGCAAGGTGCCGAGGCCTTCCGCCAGCAGGGCAAATAGAACCACCAGCCGTATTAGAGGGGCCAGGTCACGGTAGGAAGTGTAGTTGAGGCTCTCGCGTATCACGTACTGCTGGCGCAGGGGTAGACGCATGCCCAGCAGCACTAGGGTTAGCGCCGCAAACGTCATGAAGCCTAACCCCCCTGCCTGTATCAGGCCCAGGATCACAAGCTGCCCAAACAGCGTGTATCCGGCAGTATCGACCACCACCAGCCCGGTAACTGTCACTGCCGAGGTGGCCGTAAAGAGCGCTTCGTGCCAGGCCAATGGCTGGACCGATGCCATGGGTAGCAGCAGAAGCACCGTGCCGAAAAGGCTGAGCAGGGCGAAACCGATCAGCAGCAGTTCCGGGGGCGAGAGCCGGATAATGCGCCCATGGGGGAATTTTCTGAGCGGACGCTGCAAACGCCGGGGAAGTCTCATCCTCCTGTGCGTCTCCTCAAGCTAGAATTTCCTTCCCAGCTTACGCAGCTCATCCATGTTCCCCATCAGTACCATGTGATCACCCACCTCCAGGGTTGTCCCTTCGCTAGGGGAAGCGATCAGGATGTCATCCCGTTTGATCGCGACAAGTGCCAGATCGATCTTACCTAGTTCGAGGCTCTCGACCGTTTCATGCTCACCGCGCACCCGAGGGGTGACCTCCAAATCGACGACATACTGATGGTCTCCCAAGTCAATGAAGTCGACGATGACATTGTAATGCAGATTTTCCGCAACTCTGATGCCGGTATCTCGTTCAGGATAGACGATATGATCGGCCCCCAGATGCGTGAGCAACTGATAGTGTATATCTGACTGGGCCTTGACCCATATCCTGCGGGCCTTCTGCTCACGGGCCAGTACAGTGCAGATCATGCTGGCCTCGAGGTTGTCATCGACATCAATTATCACGGCATCATAGCCATCCAGCGACAGCTCGGCCAACACACTCCTGTCCGTAATGTCAGCGACCAGGCCGTGACTGAGATAGTCATCAAGGGCATTGACCCGCGCCTCGTCGCGATCCACTCCCAGCACCTCGTTGCCAAGACGATAAAGCTCCTGGGCCACCGTGACGCCGAAAAACCCCAGGCCAAGAATGGCGAATTGCTGTTTCATGCTTACTCCCGGAAGGGGGCCACATCGCCGCGGCCTTCGCGAACGATCGTCGGCGGCAGGTCGCGCAGGTCGATGACGCTGGTGGGCTCCAGGTGGCAGGCGCCACCATCGATGATCAGGTCGAGATGGCCGGCGTAGCGCTCGCGAATCGCCTCGGCGTCGGTCATCGGCAGTTCCTCGTCCACCGGGATCAGGGTCACGCTCATCAGCGGCTCGCCCAGCGCCTCGAGCAGGGCGTGGGTGATGCGATGGTCGGGCACCCGCACGCCGATGGAGCGCCGCTTGGGATGCAGCAGCAGGCGCGGCACCTCGGTGGTGGCGTTGAGGATGAAGGTGTAGGCCCCCGGCGTATGGGCCTTGAGCAGGCGGAAGACGGCGTTGTTCACCTTGGCGTAGGTGCCGATCTCGGAGAGGTCGGAGCACACCAGGGTGAAGTTGTGCTTGTCGTCCAGGGAGCGCAGCCACTTGATCTTGTCGATGGCCTTCTTCTCGCCCAGGTGGCAGCCCAGGGCGTAGCCCGAGTCGGTGGGATAGGCGACGACCCCACCCTGGCGGATGATCTGGATCGCCTGGTCGATCAGGCGCTTCTGGGGATTCTCGGGATGCAGCTGGAAGAACTGACTCATGATAAAGCTCCTTGTCGATGACCAGACCCAATCGTAGCGCCGCTCAGAGCTGATCCGGCGCTCTTCGCTGAGGTCGCGATGGGCCGCCTTAAAGGGTTCATCGCAGACTGGCGTGAACTTCCCTGTGGGAGGGACGGTTCGACGCCTCGACTTCAGCTCGCGAAGTAGCGCGCAGCGCTACCCATGGGGCGCCTCCGGCGCCTTCGCCCGGCAGAGCCGGCCTCCCACCGTAAAACCTGCCACACATGTTCACGCTAAAGTGCGAAGAACCCCTTAAAGCACGCCCCTAACTATAGCGCCAAGGCGGCCGCCAGCCTCGGGTGTGTCCACACCGGGGCCACGGCGGTGCGCGGCACAGGGCTCATGCTGCCCGGCGCCAGATGGCCGCCGGGAAAATGAAAGTCGCTGCCCACGGAGGCCAGCAGCCCGCGCTCATCGAGCTGCCGGGCCAGGTCGCGGGTCACGTCGGCGTTCTGGAAGCCGCTGACCAGCTCGGCGGCCTGCCCGCCGGCATCGCGGAAGTCATCCAGCAGCAGGCCGCGCTTGCGCCGGGTCAGGCCATGACGCAGCGGGTGCGCCAGCACCGCCACCCCGCCGGCGTCGAGCACCCAGCCCACCGCCTGGGCCATGGCGGGCCAGTGGGACTTGACGTCGCCGGGCTTGCCGCTGCCCAGGTGCTTGCGAAAGGCCGTGGCCATGTCCGGCACCAGCCCGGCGGCCACCAGGGCGCGGGCGAAGTCCGGCCGGCCCAGCGGGCGCATTGAGCCGGCCTGATCGCGGGCACGGGCCAGGGCATCGGGCAGCCCCACCTTCTCCAGGCGCTGGGCGATCACCTCGGCGCGCGCCTCGCGGGCCTCGGCCTGGGCCTTGAGCCCTGCCGCCAGGCTGCCGGCCACGCCCCGCGGCAACAGCCCCACCACGTGGATATTGATGCCCGACCAGCGGGTCGATAGCTCGGTGCCCGGCAGCAGCCGAATGCCCAGCCGGTCGGCCGCCGCGGCGGCCTCGGCGACCCCGGCCACGCTGTCATGGTCGGTCAGGGCCACCAGCCCGAGGCCGCGCTCGACGCACAGGGCCATCAGCTCGGCGGGCGCCAGGGCGCCGTCCGAGGCGGTAGAGTGCATGTGCAGATCGACCCGGGCGGGGCCAGGGTCACCGTCGAAACGGGAGGGAAACAGGGGCATTGGCATGACGCCGGGAAGCGACTTTGTCAGAATAATGGCCCATGGTGCGCGCCCGGCGAGGGCCGGTCAACGTTAGCGCCCCGTTCGAGTCCCGCGGCTCGCGCCGCTCATACCCGAGGAAGCCACGCGATGCTGTATGCGATCATCAGCGAAGACGTCAACAACAGCCTGGAGCGCCGGCTGGCCGCCCGCCCCGACCACCTGGCCCGGCTGGAGAAGCTGCGCGACGAGGGCCGCCTGGTGCTGGCCGGCCCCCACCCCGCCGTCGACGCCGACAACCCCGGCGAGGCCGGCTTCACCGGCAGCCTGGTGGTGGCCGAGTTCGACAGCCTCCACGATGCCCAGGCCTGGGCCGATGCCGATCCCTACATGATCGCCGGCGTCTACGCCCGGGTCAGCGTCAAGCCCTTCAAGAAGGTACTGCCCTGACCCGCGGCCGATAACGGCACCGCCCCCTGACGACCGCTGCAGCCAGTTTTCCACAGGGCCTTGCCCACAGCTCCTGTGGATAACACTGTTGATACGCCGCGGATGCCTGCCGCCATCCCCCATGACAGGTCGCCGCGTCCCGATCGATCAATTCTTGAGCGCCCTGCGCCCCGGAGCTCGCCGTGTCCGATTCCCATGCCGCCCTGCCGCCCCTGGCCGGGCTGGAAACCGCCCGTCTCGACTGGTCGCCCGGCGAGGACGGCGCCGCCGCCCCGCTGTCGGCCCGCTTCGACGATGTCTACTTTTCCCAGCAGGATGGGCGTGCCGAGACCGAGCACGTCTTCCTCGACGGCAACGACCTGCCCCGGCGTTTCGCCGCCTGGCGGGAGCAGCGCCCCTTCGTGATCGGCGAGACCGGCTTCGGCACCGGGCTCAACATGCTGTGCGCCTGGGCCTGCTTCGACGCCTGCGCTCCCGCATCGGCGCGGCTGCACCTGGTCTCCACCGAGCGCTTCCCCCTCACCCGGGAGGATCTCGCCCGGGCGCTCGCCGCCTGGCCCGACCTGGCCCGGCGCGCCGAGGCCCTGGTGGCCCAGTGGCCCGCGCCGGTGGCCGGCGTGCACCGGCTGTGGCTCGACGAGCGGGTGACCCTGGACCTGCACTTCGGCGATGCCGCCGAGCGGCTCGCCCTGCTCGAAGGCCGGGTGGATGCCTGGTTCCTCGACGGCTTCGCCCCGGCCAAGAACCCCGAGATGTGGCGTCCCGAACTGTTCGCCGCCCTGGCGGCCCGCTCGCGGCCCGGGGCCAGCTTCGCCACCTTCACCTGCGCCGGGGTGGTCAAGCGCGGCCTGGCCGAAGCCGGCTTCGCCTGGCGAAAGGCCCCCGGCCACGGCCGCAAGCGCGACATGCTGATCGGGGAGATTGCGGCGCCGCCCAGCGACAGTCGTCGCCAGCGTACGCCCTGGTTCCGCCCGCCCGCGGCGCAGCCGCCGCACCACGTGGCGGTGATCGGCGCCGGGATCGCCGGGGCCAGCGCCGCCGCCGCCCTGGCCCGGCGCGGCGTCGCGGTCACCCTGATCGACCGCTTCCACCGGGCCGAGCTGGGCGCCACCCACCTGCAGGGGGCGCTCTACGTGAAGCTCGCCGCCGACACTAACCTGCAGAGTCGCAGCTATCTGGCCGGCCTGCTCCACAGTCGGCGCTGGCTGGAACGGCTGGACCCGGCGCAGACCCTGTGGCGGCCTTCCGGCGTGCTGCAGCTGGCGCTGAGCGAGAAGGAGCGGGCGCGCCAGGCGCGCTTCCTGGCCCATCACCCCCTGCCGGAGAGCGTGGTGCGGGGCCTCGACGCCGAGGTGGCCAGCGCCGTCGCCGGCGTCCGGGTGGCGGGCCCGGCGCTGGACTATCCGGAGGCGGGCTGGGTCAGGCCGATGGAGCTGTGCGCGCGCCTGGCCGACACGCCGGGGGTTGGTTTCCGCCGAGGCACCGTCACCGCGCTTGAGCCCGGCGCGCAGGGCTGGACGCTGGCGCTGGACGACGGCGAGCGGCTCAGCGCCGATCAGGTGGTGATTGCCACCGCGGTGGAGGCGGCGAGCTTTCCCCAGACCTCGGCGCTACCGCTGCAGCCGGTGCGTGGCCAGATCAGCCAGATCCGCGTGCCCGAGGGGGCGCCCGCCCTGGACCGGGTGGTCTGCGCAGGGGGCTACGTGCCGCCAGCGGCGGACGGCGTGCTCAACGTCGGGGCCACCTTCGGCCCGGGCGATACCGACCTGGGCGAGCGCACTGCCGACCATCTCGCCAACCTGGCGGAGCTGGAGCGCGACCTGCCCGACTTTGTCGCCGGGCTGCGCACCGCCGGCGCCGAACTCTCCCCCGAGCGGCTGACCGGCCGCGTCGGGGTGCGGGCGGCCAGTCCCGACAAGTCGCCCTACTGCGGGCCGGTGCCCGATGTCGAGGCGTGGCGTGAGGCCTACGCGGCCCTGGCCAAGGACGCCACCCGAGTGCCCGCCACGCCCGGCCGCCACCATGAAGGCCTATGGATCAGCGCCGCCCACGGCTCCCGGGGGCTAGCCAGCGCTCCACTGTGCGCGGAGCTGCTGGCCTCGCGCCTCTGTGACGAGCCGCTGCCCCTCGAACAGCCGCTGGTGGATCATCTGCACCCCGGACGGCGGGTGATCCGCGAGCTGATTCGCGGCCACTGAGTCGGCTTGGCGGCCCGGCGCGGGCGCGCCGGGCCGTTCAGGGCGTTCGCAGCGCCGTGGCGCGGCCGCCGGCGGGGCACCTGTCGAGCACGAACTGCGGCCCCGGGCGCCCCAGGTGGTAGCCCTGGCCGTAGTCGATGCCCAGCTCGCACACCTTCTCGAGCACCGCCTCGTCCTCGATAAACTCGGCGATCGTTTCGATGCCCAGGCTCTGAGCCAGGGTCACGATGCTCTTGACGAAGGCCATGTACTTGTCGTCGTTGAGCATGCTGCGGATGAACTCGCCCTCAATCTTGATCACGTCGATGGGGAACTGCTTGAGGTAGCGGAACGACGAGAAGCCCGAGCCGAAATCGTCGATGGCGAAGTTGAAGCCCTCGAGCTTGAGGTCGAGCACGAACTTCTCCAGCAGCTTGAGGTTGCTGACAGTCTCGCGCTCGGTGAGCTCGAAGACGATGCGCTCCGGGCGGATGTCGTAGTCGATGGCCAACTGGTGGATGCGTCCGATGAACTCCCCGATGATCAGCGACTTGGGAGACAGGTTGATGAACAGCATGCCGGTGTAGCCCTGCTCGCTGACCTGGGCGAAGGCCTTCTCGATCAGCTGGTAGTCCATCTTGTGGATGACGCCGATGCTCTCGGCGATATCGATGAACTCGCCGGCCGGAATGATGCGCTCGTCGATCTCGATGCGCATCAGCAGCTCGTGGATCTGCACCTCGCCGGTCTTGGCATCGGCGATGGGCTGGAAGTAGGGCACGATGCGCCGCTCCTCCAGGGCGCTGAGCACCATCTGGTTCTTCTCCCCGACCTGGCGGAAGATCGCCGCCACCTCGTCGTCCTCCGGCAGCGCGACACAGTTCTTCCCCTTGCGCTTGGCCTTGTACATCATGTTGTCGGCCATCAGGAAGAGGTCGTGGGCGTCGCCGGCATGGCGGGGATAGGCGGCTATGCCGATCGAGGTGGTGGCCCGCACCGTGGTGCCGTCCGGCGCTACCAGCGCCTGCTTCTCCAGCTGGTGGGCGATGCGCTGGGCCACCGAGTAGGCCTGCCCCTCGTCGGTCTCGGGCAGGATGATGGAGAACTCGTCACCGCCATAGCGGGCCAGGAAGTCGCCCGGGCGCACCGACTCGCAGAGCGTCTCGGCGAAGGCCTGTAGGAACTGGTCGCCGAAGGCGTGACCGTAGCGGTCGTTGACCGTCTTGAAGTTGTCCAGGTCCATCATCAACAGGCTGAAGGAGTCGCCGTGGCGCTGGGCGCGCCCCACCTCGTAGCCCAGCAGGTCCTTGAACATCCGCTGGTTGTGCAGCGAGGTGAGGGGGTCGCGGGTGGCGTAGAACTCCAGGTCCTGGGTGTACTTGTAGATCGCCTTGACCGACCCCACGAGGTTGAGCAGCGTGGAAAGGATGCCATCGATGACGATATGGCGCAGCGGGTCCTGGGCCAGGTCCGACTGCACGCCGATGCCGACGATGCCGCCGATCTTGGGCGCCTCGAGCAGCAGCGACTTGGTCTGCAGGCGAATGTCCTCCGCGGTGATCTGCGGGGACGCCTCGTCCCCCGGCACCCAGGGGTGAACGGCGTGGTGGATCACCTTCAGCACCCGCACGTCGGTTTGGCCGTGGTGCTTGTTCTCGAGCAGCTGGGTCAGCAGGGATTCGAAGGTCTCGCGGGTCTGCGGCGCGACGTCCCGGTGCCAGAATACCTCCAGCTCGTAGCCCTCCTCCTCCACCTGGAAGATCGTCACCAGGGTGTGGGCGGTGATGATGGTGTTGATCTCACCCAGCAGCTCCTTGATGAACTCGCGCCAGTCGCGCACCACGTCGGAGGTGATGATGAACTTGCTGAGCAGGCGAATCTCGAACTCCAGGATGTCCTTGTCCACGGCCACGTTCTTCAGCCGGCCGGCCAGGGCATTGACGTTCTGGAAGGCGTCGTTGAGCTCCTGAAAGTGCACGTCGACATCGTTGACGTCGAGCTGACGGAAGTCCTCCACCGAGTTCACCGCGGCCAGCCGCTGCCGGAAACCGTCCATGGATTCGCGAATGCGGTTGGAGAACACCGTGGAGATGGCCAGCGCCAGCAGCAGCAGCATCATGGAGGCGACGATGAACAGCGCCACGTAGTTGCCGCGCATCTCGGCGCTGATCGGCGACATGTCGTGACGGATATCGATGACGCCGAGGATATCGCCGGAGGCGGCGTTCTGGTGGCAGCTCAGGCAGTCGGAGCCGGCCACCAGCGGCATCACCCGGCGCAGCTGCCCTTCCTCGCGCAGCACCCGGGGCTCTCCCGAGGCGAAGGCCGCGCCGATGGCAGCATCCCTGGGGGGCTGGTCGACCTCGCCGAAGCGCTCGGCGACGCGCTCGCCGCGATACAGCGCGAAGCGGTAGGCGCTGTCGGCATGGGCGCGCTTCATGCCCGCCATGAAGGCCTCCATCTCCTCGCGGCTCCAGCCCTGGCGCATCACATGCAGCATGGCGTTGTAGCTCTGCTGCGCGAGGGTCTCCGAGGCCTCCTCGGCCTGGCGGGCGATGATGTCCTCGTAGAGCAGCGTCGCCACCAGGGTGACACTGAAGAATACCGCCAGGGATACCGACAGAATGGCTACCAGCACGAACCCCTTGAGGGTCCGCAGGTAGGCCAGAAGCGACTTGGCCATGGTCAACATTGGATACTCGTGGCAGAAAGGTCAGCATCGCTGACCGCTAATCTGCCAGACTAATCCACCGCCGGCCTCGGCAGAATTGACCATTGGTAAGGCTCATACCTTAACCCCATAAAGCATGACCTGGATCAAGCGAGGCAGCCTCAGTCCTCCTCGTCATCGGCCAGGTCGCGGCCGAAGGCCCGCCACTGGGCCAGGGTCATCACCTCGGTGGTCTCGGTCTGCAGGTCGTGGGCGATGATCAGCTCGTCGCGCTCCAGCTGGCGCTTGAGCTCCGCCACCCAGCCGCGCATGCCATCGCCGGTGTCGGTGGTGTCGTAGCCCTGGCGGGTAACGAAGGCCTCGAGCAGCGCCTCCAGGGTCTCGGCCGGCAGCATGCGGTAGGGAATGTCGACGAAGCGCCCGCTCATGATGCGTCCTCCTCGGGTTCGGTGTCTCCCGCTTCCCAGCGCTTCAGGCGCTCGAGGAACTGGGCCTCATCCAGTACCGGCACCCCGAGCTGCATCGCCTTCTCGAGCTTGCTGCCGGCGGCCTCGCCCGCCACCAGGCCGGCGGTCTTCTTCGATACGCTACCGGCCACCTTGGCGCCCAGCGCCTGCAGGCGCGCCTTGCCCTGGTCCCGGGTCATGCTCTCCAGGGTGCCGGTGAGCACCCAGCTCTGGCCCGCCAGCGGCTGGGGGCGCTCGCCGACGGCCGCCTCCTCCCAGGTCACGCCCTGGGCGCGCAGCTCCTCGATGGTTTCGCGGTTATGGGGCTGGCGGAAGAAGGTGTGCACATGGGCGGCGACAATGGGACCGACGTCCTCCACCGCCTCGAGATCGGCGATATCGGCGGCCATCAGCGCCTCCAGGGTGCCGAAGTGGCGCGCCAGGTTGGCGGCGGTGGCCTCCCCCACCTCGCGGATCCCCAGCGCGTAGATAAAGCGGGCCAGGGTCGTGGCCTTGGCCTTCTCCAGCGCCGCCACCAGGTTCTCCGAGGACTTCTCGCCCATGCGCGGCAGCTCGGTCAGCCGCTCGGCCTCCAGGCGGAACAGGTCCGCCGGGGTGGTGACCCAGTCACGCTCCACCAGCTGATCGATCAGCTTGACCCCCAACCCCTCGATATCCAGGGCGCGCCGCGAGGCGAAGTGCTTGAGCGCCTCCTTGCGCTGGGCGGCGCAGTAGAGCCCCCCGGAGCAGCGCGCCACGGCCTCGCCCTCCAGGCGCTCGATCTGCGAGTCGCAGACGGGGCAGCGCTCCGGGAAGACGATCTCCCGGGCGTCCGCGGGGCGCTGCGCCTCGATGACCCGCACCACCTGGGGGATGACGTCACCGGCGCGGCGGATCGCCACGCTGTCGCCGATCTTGACGCCGAGCCGGTCGATCTCGTCGGCATTGTGCAGGGTGGCGTTGGCGACGGTGACGCCGCCCACCGCCACCGGCTCCAGGCGGGCCACTGGGGTGATGGCGCCGGTGCGCCCCACCTGGAACTCCACCTCGTTGAGGCGCGTGACGGCCTCCTGGGCGGGAAACTTGAAGGCGATGGCCCAGCGCGGTGCCCGGGCCACGAAGCCCAGCTCGCGCTGCAGGCGCAGGTCATCGACCTTGATCACCACCCCGTCGATATCGTAGCCGAGGCGGTCGCGCCGCTCGCCCAGGCGGCGACAGTAGTCGATCAGCCCGGCCGCGCCCTTGACCACCTCCAGCTCGGCGCTGGTGCGCAGCCCGAACTCGGCCAGGTGGGCCATCAGCGCGCTATGGGTGGCGTCGCCCTGGTCCGGCTCGAGGCGCGCCACCTGGTAGGCGCTGAACTCCAGCGGCCGGGTGGCGGTGACCTTGGGGTCGAGCTGGCGAAGGCTGCCGGCGGCGGCGTTGCGCGGATTGGCGAAGACCTTGCCGCCCGCCTCCCGCGCCCGCTGGTTGAGGGCCTCGAAGCGGGCGTGGCTGATGATCACCTCGCCGCGCACCTCGAGCAGCTCGGGTGGGGCATCGCCACGCAGCCGCAGCGGCACGGAGCGCAGGGTGCGCAGGTTGGAGGTGATCCCCTCGCCGGTATGCCCGTCGCCGCGGGTGGCGCCGCTGACCAGCACGCCCCGCTCGTAGACCAGCGATACCGCCGCGCCGTCGAGCTTGGGCTCGCAGCAGAAGGCCAGCTCGTCGCCCTCCCGCTCCAGCCGGTCGCCGACCCGCTTGACGAAGGCCTCGAGCTCCGCCTCGTCGAAGGCATTGTCCAGGGAGAGCATGGGCAGCGCGTGGCGCACCTCGGGAAAGCCCTCCGCCGGCGGCGCGCCGACCCGCTGGGTGGGGGAGTCGGAGGTCTGAAGCTCGGGGTGTTCGCTCTCGAGCTGCTGCAGGCGGCGCAGTCGGCGGTCGTACTCGGCGTCGGTCAGGGTCGGGTCGTCGAGCACATAGTAGCGGTAGTTGGCGTCATCGAGCTCGGCGCGCAGGCGCGCCACCTCGTCGCGAATCGGCTGGTCGGGCTGGGTCATTGCGTCAGGGGTCTCGTCCATGGCGAAGGCTTCAAAATGTCCGCTTCGAAGCCGCGAGTCTGGCCTAGCTTACCAAAGCAACGACCCCCGACGGGACACCATCGGGGGTCGTTTTCACGCCTGGCAAGGATATGAATACGGCCTAGTTCGCCTGATAGCGATTGAGACGAGTACGCCGCACGAACTCCTGGACCCGCTGGCGGGCAAACTCCACGGTCTGGGCGGTCATCACGCTGTGGTTCTCGTCCTTCAGCTCGCCGCCCAGGTGGCGCACGATCACCATGGCAGTTTCCACCATGGCCTCGAAGGCCGCCGAGGCGTCCTCAGCCCCGGGCAGCGGCATCAGCAGGGTGATACCGGGCGTGGTGAAGTCGTCCATCGCCTCGATGGGGAAGCTGCCCGGCTTGAGCACGTTGACCATGGAGAACTGCAGCTCGCTGTCCGGATCCTCGGTCTCGAAGCGGTGGAAGATCCCCATCTCGCGACTGTAGCGCAGCCCGCAGGCCAGCATCAGGTCAAGTAGCGCCGGGCCCGAGAAACCCGCCTCGTCGCGGGCCATGACGCTGATCACGATCACCTCTTCGGCATGGCTCAGGGTGTCGCGGGCGTGCTCGGCGTTGACGTCGTGGCGCAGCGCCTTCTCCAGGGTGGGGTGGGCACGGACCACGTCGTCTTCCCGAGCCTGCGGTACCGGCTCATCGCGCTGCGCGCCCGGGGCCGTCTCGACATAGCCGTATTCGGCGTCGCCAGAGTGGACATCGTGGGCCTGGCGAGAACGCGGCGGGGTAAACAGCGGGTCGTCGTCATCCGCCTGGGCAATGGCCTCGGCCTCAAGGCGGCGGCGCTCGGCCTCTCGGGCAGCCTGCTCGGCGGCCGCCTGCTCCTGGGCCAGGCGACGACGCTCGGCTTCCCGGGCGGCCTTCTCGGCACGGGCCTGCTCGCGGCGCTCTTTCTCGAGGCGCTTCTGCTCGCGCCGCTTGGCCATCCGCTGCTGGACGGAGCTGCCGAAGCGCTGCATCGACTGCCCCATGCGCCGGGAGCCGCTCTTCAGCGAATCGCCCATGCCTTCCAGGTCGACGAGGCGATAGCGCTCGTCGTCGTCATGCAGCTCGTCATGATCCTCGGGGTCGGCCACCAGCGGCTCATCGACCTGGGCTGCCGGCGGCTCGTGGTCATCCAGGGCCGAGAGGGTCGGCTCGCGGCGCGCCTGGGGCGCCGCTGACGGGGCAGCCTCGCGCTCCGAGTCGGCGCTGGCCTTGGCCACGTCGTCGGCGGCGTCGCGGGGGCGGGTCGTACTGGCGACTGGGTCCTCGGCCTGGGAAGGCGCCTGGCGCTCTGCCCGGGCCTCGGCGGCGGGCGCTGCTCCCTGGCGCGGCTTGGCATCGGCCGTGTCGGCGCTCGGCGCAGCAGCGCCGGACGCCGCCGGCGCAGCGGCCGAAGGCGCGGATGACTCGTCGGGCCGCGAGGGTGCCTTGGAGGCGTCCCGGGCGGCCGACGTCGGCTCGGCCGCGGGTGCCGCCTCGGCGGCGGCATCCCGGCGCTGGGCCGGCACGCGCTCGGAAGCCTTCTCCGAAGGACGGGGCGCGGCCTCGCTCCCCTGACCCGCCGCGCCGGGCGCCGTTCTGGCCCCCTGCTTCAGGCCGGCGAGTACCCGGGAGGGGCCGGGATGTTCCTGGCGCTGCAGTTTGGGCTTGGGCTGCACCTGCGAATAACTGGCAGGACTGACGACGCGCGCGCCGCCGTTGGGCAGTTCCCAGTTGGCGTCGTCATCGGCGCTATCCCCCGCCGCTGCACCGCCTGTTTCGAGCCCGGGCTCGCTTCCCGCCTGATCGAGGCGCGGGATTCGGCGCTGGCGCTTCAGGCGACGTACCCCATCGATGACGATGAGAGTCACCAGCGCCAGCCCCAGAACGATCAGCCATTCTCTAAGTTCCATGGGTCGTCTTGCCTATCGCTAGGGCGCCATGCCGGATGGTTGTTCGTCACCAGCATAGCGCGATTGCCAAAAAAAGGGCCACTTTTTTTGTTTGTCAAGCCCCGGCATTCTCGCCTGAGAGTCCAATCGACCCTGCGTCATTCCCTGTACCATCGACTCGTCATGAGTGCGATGCGACCATGATGCCCTTTCTGATATCGCGTTTATCTCCGGCTTGCAAGCCCTTCAGGCCTCGGCCAGCGCGGCCGCCTCCTCAACCCCGACCGCCACTAGCCGGGATACCCCCGGTTCCTGCATGGTCACCCCCATCAGCCTTTCGGAGGCCTCCATGGCGATCTTGTTATGGGTAATATAGATAAACTGCACGGAATCGGACATATCCTTCACTAGCTTGGCATAGCGTCCCACGTTGGCATCATCCAGCGGCGCATCCACTTCATCGAGCATGCAGAAAGGCGCCGGATTGAGCTGGAAGATGGCAAATACCAGCGACAGGGCGGTCAGCGCCTTTTCGCCGCCGGACAGCAGATGAATGGTGCTGTTCTTCTTGCCGGGAGGCCGCGCCATGATGGCCACCCCGGTATCCAGCAAATCCTCGCCGGTCAGCGTCAACCATGCGGTTCCCCCACCGAAGACTCGGGGGAAAAGCGACTGCAGGCCCTGATTGACCCGCTCGAAGGTGTCGCGAAAGCGGGTGCGCGTTTCCTGGTCGATGCGACGGATCGCCTTGTCGAGCGTCTCGAGTGCTTCGCTGAGCTCCGCGTGCTGGGCCTCCAGGTAGTCGCGCCGCTCGGCCTGCTGGTCGTACTCCTCGATGGCCGCCAGGTTGATGGCGCCCAGCCGGCGAATGCGCTCGCCGACCGCCTCGAGCCGGGTCTGCCAGGCGGACTCCGTGGCGTCCGGGTCGAGGTCCTCGGCAAGCGCCGCGGCGTCATGGCCCAGCTCGGCCAGCTGCTCGTCCTGAGCCTCTGCCTTGAGCGACAGGGCCTGGACCTGCATGCGCGCCTCCTGAAGGCGCTCGCGCGTTCCCTCCAGGCTGCGCTCGTGGTCCTGGCGGCGCTGCTCGTCCTCGCGCAGGCGCTCGACCAGCTCGGCGGCGCGGGCGCGGGCCGCATTGAGGGCGCGCTCATCGCGCTCGCGACGGTGCAGCAGCTCGTCGAGCTGCTCACGATGCTCCTCGTCGGGCTCGCGCAGGGCCTCGAGGGCCTCGGCCAGCTCGGCGCAGCGCGCTTCCAGGCGCTGGCGAGCCTCGCCGGCCCGCCCCTGCTGCTCGGCTAGCCCGGCCCGCTCGGTGGTCAGGCGCTGGTGTTCCAGCGCCAGCCCCTGGGCCTGCTCGCTCAGCGGCCGCTGACGGGCACGCAGCGTGGCGAGGCGCTCGCGGGCATCGCTGCGCGAACGCTCCAGCCGTTCACGACGCTCGGCGCCCTCCTCGAGGCCGGCCATGGCCTGCTGCCAGCGCTCACGGGCCTCCTCGATGGTCAGCCGGACCTCCTCCCCCGTCTCCGTGAGCCCCTCCAGCTCTTCGGCCAGCTCGGCGGCGCGCCCTTCCAGATGATCGAGGCGGCTGGCCAGGCCGCTGTCCTGGACAGCCAATTGCTGGTGCGCATCGCTTAGGCGGCGCTCCTCCTGGCGCAGTCGCTCCAGCTCGCTTTCGGCCCGCTCGGCGATCTCGCGGGCGGCGGTCAGCCGGTGCTCCAGGTCGAGCAGGCCGGTTTCCACCTCGTCGAGTTCGGCGACGGCAAGGTCGCGCCGCCGCCGGCTCACCAGCAGCGTGTCCGGCCCCTCGCCCTGGCCCCGGTGACGCACCCAGTCGGGTCCCAGCCACAGCCCCGCGGGGGTGATGAGGCTCTCGCCGGGGGCCAGGGTGGCGCGCTCAGCCCAGGCCTGGGCATCGCTCTCCACGCAGCGAATGGGCGCCAGCCAGGCGGCGGCGGCACCGGCGCCCTGCACTCGGGCGGCCAGGCTCTGGGGGTTGGCCTCGACGCCGGCATCGGGGGACAGCGCCCCCAGCTCGGCGGGAGGCGCGGCGCTGGCCGCATGGAAGGCATCGGGCTCGGCCAGGCGCGCGGCCAGCCAGGGCGCCAGCACCCAGGAAACACTGGCCTCCCAGCCGGGCGCCACGCGCAGGGCCTCCCCCAGACGCGGCGCGTCGGCCAGGTCATGCTCGCTCAGGTGGCGGGTCAACGCCTCGTCGGGGTCGGTGAGCGCGGCCTGTATCAGCGCGTCCAGCGAGGCCAGCTCGCCCTGCAGGGTGCTGCGCCGGCTGCGCTGCGCCTCGCGCGCTTGCTCGTGGGTCGCGGCGTCTTCCCGGGCAGCGTCGCGCTCGGCCTGAAGCGCCTCGCGGCGGCCCTCAACGCGCTGCTGCTCCAGCGCCAGCTCCTCTAGCCGTTCGCTGAGTTCGGCGCGCCGCGCCTGCAGCTCGGCGAGATCGGGGAGCTCCTGGCGCTGCTGACGGCGGCGCTGGGCGTCGCTCTCGACCTGCGCCAGGCGGTGTTCGAGTTCACGCAGCCGGTCCTGGGCCCGCTCAGCGTCGCGGCTGGCCTCACGCCAGCCCTCGTTGAAGCGCTCCCAGGCCTGTTCGGCCTCCTCGGCGGCGGGCTCGGCCTCCTCCAGCATGGCGTCCAGCTCGGCCAGCTGCTCGGCGACGTCCTCCTGCTCGGGGCCAAGGGCGTCGAGGCGCTCGTCGAGGCGCAGGCACCGCTCACCGTCATCCTCGCCTAGGCGGTCGAGTTCGTCCAGCTCGCGCCGGGCGGCATCCAGGTCGCCGGCCAGCTGGGCTTCCCGGCTGCGGGCATGCTCCAGGCTCTGTTCGAGCCGAGCGATAGCGGTGGTGGTCTCGAAGAAGCGTGTCTGGCAAGCGTCGAGCTCCTCGGCCAGGCGGTCGTGGGCGGCACGGGCTTCCTCGAGGCGGGCCTCGCACTGACGCATTCCCAGGATGTCGCGCTCCACCGCCGTCTCCAGCTCGCGAACCCGGCGCTCCTCCTCATCCTGCTGCGCACGCAGGGCCCGCCCGCGAAGCAGCGCCAGCTCGCCCTTGAGGCGATGCTCCTCCTGCTTGAGGGCCTGGTAGCGGCGGGCGGCCTCGGCCTGGCGCTTGAGGCGCTCGAGCTGCTTGTCGAGCTCTTCGCGGATGTCCTCCAGGCGTTCGAGGTTCTCCCGGGTGCGCCGCATGCGGTTCTCGGTCTCGCGGCGGCGCTCCTTGTACTTGGAGATACCGGCGGCCTCTTCCAGGGTGCCGCGCAGCTCCTCGGGACGCGCCTCGATGAGCCGCGAGATCATGCCCTGGCCGATGATCGCGTAGGAGCGGGGCCCCAGGCCGGTGCCCAGGAAGAGGTCGGCGATGTCGCGGCGGCGACACTTCTGACCGTTGAAGAAGTAGGTCGACTGGCCCTCGCGGGTGACCTGGCGCTTGACGGCGATCTCGGCGTACTGGGCGTAGGGGCCGCCCATGGCCCCGTCACCGTTGTCGAAGCGCAGCTCGATGGACGCCAGCCCCACCGGCTTGCGCGCGGTGGAGCCGTTGAAGATGACGTCGGTCATCGACTCGCCGCGCAGGGTCTTGGCCGAGGATTCGCCCATGACCCAGCGCACGGCGTCGATGATATTCGACTTGCCGCAGCCGTTAGGCCCGACGATGGCGGTCATGTTGCCATCGAAGGGGACCGTAACCGGGTCGACGAAGGACTTGAAGCCGACCAACCGAATCGATGTAAGACGCATCCGGCTATTCGATGACGCGGTCGATCACCAGCTCCACGGGCTCACCGTCGACGCTGCCCACGGCCACGGCCTCGAGGTCGCCGAACATGTCCCCGGGGGTGGGCGCGGGGTCACCGGTCTGGCTGACCCGCACCAGCAGCCTGGCCTCGCGGACCTGGGAGAGGCTGGCCTCGTCGGACATAGCGTGCCGGTCGTCGAGCACCAGAGTGGTCGGCAGGTCGCCCAGGGTCACCCGAGCCGCGGCCAGGGGGGGCAGCTCGCCCTCCATGTCGCGGGCCACGATGAACACCCGGGTGTTCTCATCCAGGCGATTGGCAAGGGTCTCGTCTAGGCTGACCCGCACCTGAATGCCGGGCCCCTGGGCAAGGGGTTCCTGCTCTTCCGGGGCGACGCCCAGGCGCTGCTGGGCCACGCGGATGCCTTCGCGCAGGGCCTCGGCCGAGCCGCTATCGCCCATGCCGGCGATGGCACGCCGCCAGCGGTCGATCGCCAGCTCGTAGTCGCCACCCTCGAAGGCCTGAACGCCGAGCATGCCCAGCACGGTCGGCTCGCGGGAATCCTCCTCCATGACTTCGTCGACCAGCGCCTGCACCTCGGCGTCGATGGTGCGATTGGCCATGAAGAACTTGACCTGAGCCTTCTGGGCCAGCAGCGACGGCTGTCGCCCTTCCAGCTCGATCAGGTTGTTCAAGGCACCTAGCGCCGCCTCGCCCTGGCCCGCATCGCGATAGAGGGGGTAGAGCGCGGCCCAAACGTTGGGGTTGCCGGGCTGGCTGGCCGCCTCCCCCTCCAGGCGCTCGATCAGGACGGGCAGGGAGTCGCTCTCCTGATAGGCGGCATACAGGGCCAAGTCGCCCTCCGCCCCGTACTGCTGGTACCAGAACACCGAGCCGATGACCACTGCCACGGCCACCACCGGCACCAGAAAGCGGCCGGACGCCGGCGAGTGCAGCGGGCCGCGCCGCTGCTCCTCGGTATCCTCGAGCAGGCTGCGGTCGAGATCGAGGCGGTCCTCTTCATAGCGCGCCTGATCGATGTCGCCGCGCTCCAGCGCCGCCTCCAGCGAGGCCAGGCGCCGCCGATAGATGGCGACGTTCTGCTCGGTGGTGGAGTCGTTGGCCTCGAACTCACGCTGGGCCTGGTAGACCCGCTGCGCACGGCGCAGCGGCGCGACCAGCAGCCACAGGGCGGGCAGCAAAAGGATGGCAAAGCCAAGCCATAACAGGGTCATTCGGTCCTCCCGCGATTGATCAGGGCCTCGAGGCGGGCGCGCTCCTCGGCGCTCAGCTCACGGGCAGAGGCATTACGCCGGGCGCGCACCACCAGCACCACCAGCACGGCGCCGAGGACGACCAGGGCCACCGGCAGCCCCCACAGCAGGAAGGTGCGACCTTCCAGGCGCGGGTTGTAGAGCACGTAGTCGCCAAACCGCTCGACCATGTGCTCGCGGATCTCCATGTCGGAGACGCCTTCGTTGAGCAGCAGGTAGACGCGGTCGCGCATGTCGCCGGAGACCGGCGCATCGGAGTCGTTGATGGCCTGGTTCTCGCAGGTGGGACAGCGCAGCGAGGCGGTCAGGCTGCGGTAGCGCTGCTCCATTACCGGGTCATCGAATTCACGCACTTCGATGGCCCCGGCATGCAAGTTGCCGGCCATCATCAGCAGCGCCAGGCCAGCGAGCATCCATCGGATCACTGCCATTTTTCCACCTCCGGCAGGATGTGTTCACGAACGTCACCCGGCGAGATATAGCCGGTGTGGTGATAGCGGATGATACCCTCACGGTCGACCAGGAAGGTCTCCGGCGCGCCGAACACTCCCAGCTCGAAGCCCAGCTCGTTGTCCGGGTCGAAGATATTCACCTCGAAGGGATTGCCGAACTCCTCCAGGAAGCCGAGCCCCTTCTCACGGGTATCCTTCCAGCTGATCCCGACCATGCGAATGCCGCGATCGGAGAGGTCCAGCAGCTGGGGCATCTCGCGTTTGCATTCCGGGCACCACTCGCCCCAGACATTGACCAGGGTGAGTTCGCCGGTGGCCAGCAGGGAGCGGTCCACGCGGCGCTCGGGATCTTCCAGGGTCGCCAGGTCGAACGCCGGGAAGTCCCGCGCCATCAGCGCGGAATCCCGGTGGAAGGGGTTCAGCGAGAGCCCCTGGTAGAGAAACAGCGACAGCACCAGGAACCCCGCCAGGGGCAGCAGCAGCAGCAGACGGCGGGTCATGCGGTGGCCTCCCGGGGTTTGCCGGTGGGCGACACCGCCTCGGGATCGCGCGAGGTGGCCAGGCGACGATAGCGACGGTCGGCCACGGCCAGCACGCCGCCGGCAGCCATCAGCAGCCCACCGAGCCAGAGCCAACGCACGAAGGGCTTGTATTGGACGCGCATCGCCCAGCTGTTGTCGCCGAGATCTTCGCCCATGGCCACGTAGAGGTCGCGGAAGAAGCCGGGGCGCAGCGCCACCTGGGTCATGGGCATGCCCCGGGCGATATAGAGGCGTTTCTCCGGATTCATGGTGAAGCTGCGCCGGCTCTCACCGCGCTGCACTTCGATCACCGCCCGGTCGGCCAGGAAGTTGGGGCCCTGACGACTGGTCAGCTCGGTCATGGTGAAGGTGTAGCCAGCGACCTGAACGCTGTCGCCCGGCGCCATGCGCACGTTGCGCTCGATGTTGTAGTTGGAGACCACCGCCACGCCGATAATGGTCACCGCCACGCCCAGGTGGCCCAGCTGCATACCCCAGTAGGCCGGCGAGATCTTCTTCAACCCGGCCAGCCGCGACGGTGCATTGCGGGTCTTGTCGAAGAGGTCGCGGATCATCGGGAAGACGATCCACATGGCGGTTACCAGGCCGATGGCGACCCAGGCGTTCCACTCCTGACCGAAGATGAACGGCATGATACTGCCGATCACCAGCGCCGCGGCGCCGGCGAGCCAGAGCCGCTTGACCAGCATGCGGGGATCGGTCTGCTTCCAGCGGGCCACCGGCCCCATCCCCATGAAGATGCACATGATCACCGTCAGCGGCACGAACAGGGCATTGAAGTACGGGGGGCCCACGCTGATCTTGCCGAGGTCGAGCGCATCGAGCAGCAGGGGATAGACGGTACCCATCAGCACGGTGACCGTGATGATCACCAGCATGATGTTGTTGATCAGCAGCAGCGCATCGCGGGAGAGCCAGTTGAAGCCGGTCTTGTGGCTGACCCGCGGCGCGCGCAGGGCAAAGATCAGCAGCGACAGGCCCACGGTGATGCCCAGCAGCATCAGGATGAAGAAGCCGCGGGAGGGGTCGTTGGCGAAGGCGTGGACCGAGGTCAGCACCCCGGAGCGCACCAGGAAGGTGCCCAGCAGCGACAGCGAGAAGGTGGTGATCGCCAGCAGCAGGGTCCAGCTCTTGAAGGAGCCGCGCTTCTCGGTGACCGCCAGGGAGTGCATCAGCGCCGTGCCGGTCAGCCAGGGCAGCAGCGAGGCGTTCTCCACCGGATCCCAGAACCACCAGCCGCCCCAGCCCAGCTCGTAGTAGGCCCACCAGCTGCCGAGTGCGATGCCCACGGTGAGAAACGCCCAGGCCAGGTTGGTCCAGGGCCGCGCCCAGCGTGCCCAGGCCGCGTCGAGGCGACCGCCCAGCAGCGCGGCGATGGCGAAGGCGAACACCACCGAGAAGCCCACGTAGCCCATATAGAGCGCCGGCGGGTGCAGGATCAGGCCGATGTCCTGGAGCAGCGGATTGAGGTCGGCGCCGTCCTGGGGAACGTTGGGCAGAATGCGCTCGAAGGGGTTGGAGGTGACCAGGATGAACAGCAGGAAGCCCACGCAGACCATGCCCATCACGCTGACGACCCGGGCCACCACGTCCCGCGGCAGCTCCCGGGAGTAGCGCGCGGCGAAATAACCCCAGCCGGCCAGCATCAGGCTCCACAGCAGCACCGAGCCCTCATGGTTGCCCCAGACCGCGCTGAACTTGTAGTACCAGGGCAGCATGGAGTTGGAGTTGTTGGCCACGTTGAGCACGCTGAAGTCGTCCAGCATGTAGCTGGCCGTCAGGGCGGCGTAGGCGATGGCCACGAACAGCAGCTGCCCAGCCGCCATGGGGCGGGCATAGGCCATCAGCAGCGGCCGGCGCAGCGAGGCGCCGGCCACCGGCAGCACCGACTGTATCACCGCAAAGAGCAGGGCAATGACCAGGGCAAAGTGGCCGATTTCGGGAATCATCTGGATCTGCATGGGGACTCCGGGTCAGTACTGGCTTGCGCCGTTACTTTCCGCTTCCTGTTTTTCGACGCGCTCGGCCACCTTGGCGGCCTTCTGCTGGAAGTCGGCGGGCGAGTAGCCGGCAGCTTCCAGGGCATCGGCGACCTCGGGCGGCATGTAGTTCTCGTCGTGGCGAGCCAGCACCTGGTCGGCCTTGATATAGCCGCCCTGCTGCAGCTGGCCGACTACCACCACGCCCTGCCCCTCGCGGAACAGATCGGGGAGGATACCACTGTAGTAGACGCGCACGTCCTCCACGTAGTCGGTCACCGTGAACTCCACGTCCAGGCTATCGGGATTGCGATAGACCGAGCCTTCGCGCACCATGCCGCCGGCGCGGATCTGGCGTTCATAGGGGGCATCGCCGGCGGCAATCTCGATGGGGCTGAAAAACAGGTTGATGTTGGCCCGCAGGGCGTAGAGCGTCAGGCCCACGGCGATTGCCGTGAGGGAGACGAGCCCTAGGACCACGAACAGCTTCTGCTTGCGTTTAGGCGTCATTGGTATATCCACCCCTGTCATGTTGAATCGGTGTCGCCCTGGCGGAGTCTGCGGCCAGTCGGCCTTCGCGCCGGACGCGGCGCTCGAGCTGGCGAAGCAGCTGGCGGCGCTCGGCGCGGGCATGCAGCACGCAGCCCAGCAGCAGGGCCGCGGTCAGGCCCCAGGAGGCCCAGACATAGGGGGCATGGCCGCCCATAGCGAGAAATTCCTGAAAGGTATCGAAGGCCATCAGCGTGTCTCCCCGGCCAGTTCACGGACCCAGTGCTTGTTGGCCTCGCGGCGCAGGATCTCACTGCGCACGCGGGTCAGGGTCAGGGCGATAAAGAAACTGTAGAACCCCAGCACCATGATCAGCAGCGGCGCCCACATCTCCATGGGCATGCCAACGCGGCCGGTGACGGTGAAGGTGGCCGGCTGGTGTAGGGTGTACCACCAGTCGACGGAATACTTGATGATCGGGATATTGATCACGCCCACCATGGCCAGCACCGAGGCGGCGCGGGAGGCGCTGTCGCGGCTGGTGAAGGCGCCGCGCAGGGCGATCACGCCCAGGTAGAGAAACAGCAGGATCAGCATCGAGGTCAGTCGCGCGTCCCACATCCACCAGGTGCCCCAGGTGGGCACGCCCCAAACCGCACCGGAGAACAGTGCGATAAAGGTCATGGCGGCTCCCAGCGGCGCCATCATGGCGGCGGCCATGTCGCAGATCTTGATCTTCCAGACCATGAACACCAGGCCGGTGATGGCCATGGAGACGAAGATCGACTGGGCCAGGAAGGCCGCCGGCACGTGGACATAGATGATGCGGAAGCTGTTGCCCTGCTGATAGTCGGCCGGGGCAAACGCCAGCCCCCAGATCGTGCCAGTCACGATAAGGAGCAGCGCCGCGGCCCAGAACCAGGGCTGAAGGCGGGCGCTGATGGCATAGAACCACTTGGGAGAACGCAGTTTATTAATGAAGGCCCACATGCCTCGTCAACCTCTCAACCGTTGATACTGATGCGCAGCGAAGCCGCGATCGCCCAGGGCGCCAGGCAGAGTGCCAGCGACAGCAGTGCGCCGAGAATCGCCAGATGCGCCATGATGCCGTCACCCAGGATGGCGGCTTGCACGGCACCGGCACCGAAGATCAGCACCGGAATGTAAAGCGGCAGCACCAGCAGCGACAGCAGCACGCCGCCCCGCGACAGGCCTACCGTCAGTGCCGCCCCGATGGCTCCGATCAGGCTCAGGCTGGCCGTGCCCAGCGCCAGGGAGAGCGCCAGCACCAGGTAGCTACCCGCGGGCAGGGCCAGCATGATCCCCAGCACCGGCGCCATCAGCGCCAGGGGGAGGCCGGTCAACAGCCAGTGCACGGCCACCTTGGCCAGGGTCAGCAGCGCCAAGGGCTGCGGCGTCAGCAGCAGCTGCTCCAGGGAGCCGTCGTCGTAGTCGGCGCGAAACAGGCTGTCCAGCGACAGCAGCGCCGCCAGCAGCGCCGCCACCCACAGCAGCCCGGGGGCGATCGCTGCCAGAAGTTCCGGATCGGGGGAAATCCCGATCGGGAACAGCGTGATCACGATGGCGAAGAACACCAGCGGATTCATCACCTCGCTGCGGCGACGCAGCATCAGCACCAGGTCACGCTTGAGGGTGGCCCAGACTGCGACCGCCAGGCCGCCCTGAGGTTCCGTGCGAGCGACACGCATGTCGTCACCGATCAAGGAGCCGTCAGTGGCCGACATCGATACCTCCCCCGCCCAGGCGGATACGGCGCAGCTCGGCGCAGGGCGTCAGTTCATGGTGCGTGGTCACCAGCACGCTGCCGCCGCGGCGGGCGTGCTCGACCAGGCGCTGCTCCAGGGCCCCCACACCGTCGCGATCGATGGCGGTGAAGGGCTCGTCGAGCACCCACAGCGGGCGCGGGGTCAGCACCAGCCGCGCCAGCGCCACGCGGCGCTGCTGGCCGGCGGAGAGCTGCCCCGCCGGCAGGTCCTCGAAGCCCGTCAGGCCCACGTCTTCCAGCGCCGCGAAGCGTGCCGCCTCATCGCGCGGCTGTCCGGCCATGGCCTGGTACCAGGCGAGATTCTCCAGCGGGGTCAGCGCCGCCTTGACCCCGGGGGCATGCCCCATATAGAGAAGGTTGGAAAGAAAGGACTCGCGAGCCTGGCGCATCGGACGCTCGTCCCAATACAGCTCACCCTCGTAGTCGGCCAGCTGCCCGGACAGAATCTTCAGCAGGGTGGTCTTGCCGCTGCCGTTAGGCCCTTCGATGCGCACGATCTCGCCGGCACGGATATCGAGATCCAGGCCCCGGAACAGCCAGCGATCGTCGCGCTCGCAGGCCAGGTTATGCGCTTGCAGACGCAGGCTCAAGGCACTCTCCAGGAATGGCGATTTTCGCCCGGACTCTACACGGAATGGGCCTATGCCGCCAGTCAAACGGCCGTCTCCCGGCGCCACCCTTGACCTGCGGCAAGGGTGGCGCCGAGCCATGGAACTTGCCACAACGTCGCGGGGTGCTATGATGCAAAACACCTGTACATTTCAACAGGTCTTGAGACAGGGGAGACACCACATGCCTGAGGTTTCCACACGGTATCTGCAGCGACGTCCCAACCTGCCACTGGCCGACTCCTGGTCCAGCGTCGAGGCCACCGAGCTCATCGAGATCCCGCTGCTCGGCGACGTCTCGGCAGGCATGCCCATCGAGGCCTGCCCCAGCGGCGGCACGGTCCGCGCTCCCGCGAGCATGGTGCGACGCAACACCTACGCCCTGCGCGTGCGCGGCAACTCGATGGTCGACTGTCATATCTACGATGGCGATGTGATCATCATCGAGCGCCAGGAGAGCGCCGAGAACGGCGAAACCGCCGTGGTGCTGATCAACCAGCAGGAGGTCACCCTGAAGAAGCTTTATATAGAAAAGTCCGGCGTGCGTCTGCAGCCCGCCAACGAAAGCATGGCACCCATCTATCTCAAGAACAGCGATATCCAGGTGCTCGGCATGGTCATGGGCGTGGTACGCCAGCGCGAGCTGACCCACTGATGCGCTACCCAGTCCCCGACCTGCCTGCCGGCGAATGGCAGGCAACCGAACTGGAGGTAGAGCGCAGCCGCTTTATCGCCTGGGTCTGTCATGCCCCCAAGCCGGCCGCCCTGGACGCCCTGCTCGGGACGGCCCGTCGGACGCATCCCGCCGCCAGCCACCACTGCAGCGCCTTTATCGCCGGCCCACCGGGGGAGCAGGCCGCCATCGGCTTTGCCGACGACGGCGAGCCCGGCGGCACCGCCGGACGCCCCATGTTTCAGGTGCTGGAAGGCAGCGGGCTTGGCCAAGTGGGCTGCGTGGTGATCCGCTACTTCGGCGGCACCAAGCTCGGCACCGGCGGGCTGGCCCGGGCCTACGCCCAGGCCGTGGCGCAGGCCCTGGAGGCACTGCCACGCCGCGAGGTCGTCGAGCGCCTCGCGCTGCGCCTGCGGGTGGACTTCGCCGGCGAGGCCGAGGCGCGCGCCTGGCTCGAGGGCCAGGCCGTGCCCGTGGAGGCCGCCGAGTACACCGCCGACGGCGTGGTCCTCACCGTGGGCTGGCCCCGCGATGTCGCGCTAGACCTCAGCCCGCTCGAGGCCCGGCTGCGTGGGCGCCTTGAATGCCTCAACCCACCCAAGGTGCCAAGCAACGCCAGCTAGGCGGGGGAGGAAGGGGGAGGAAAGAGGAGGCGCTGCGCAGGTCATCACCGCCAGTATGCCGGCACCTACTACCCCAGCTCGGCGAAGCTCTGGAGCGCCACTTCATATGAACGCTGCACATGATCCTCCATCACCGCGCGAGCAGCCCGGGTGTTGCGTTTCAGCGCCAGCTCCACCAGCTCTTCATGCTGAGCATCCAGGATCCGTCGCACATCGGGCGCTTCAGGCGCCAGTCGCCGGTAACGGTCAAACTGGTCGTGCAGCTGCTCAATGAAGCGCAACAGCCATACCGAGCCGCAAGGGGCCACCAGGGTCCGATGGAAACGCGCATGCAGTTGCTCCCACTCGTCGATCTGCCCCGCTGCCAGCTCGAAGCGCTTGAGGCGATGGGCCGCCGCCAACAGCTCCGACTCCCACTCCGCATCCCCCCGACCTATCGCCCACTCAAGCGCCATCCCTTCGAGCTCCCGACGCATGCCGGCAATGTCCTCGAGCTCTTCACGCACCATCTTCGGCACCCGGAACCCACGCTGATTCTCCTGAACCAGCAGCCCGTAGGCCGCCAAGCGATTGAGCGCCTCACGCAGCGGACTGAGCCCAACCGCATAGCGCTCCTTCAGGGTGCTGATCGCCAGTTTCTCCCCGGCCTCGAAGCGACCGTTTAGCAGATCCTGACGCAGGATGTCGTAGATACGGCTGGACGTCGTTGCTCGGCCTGTCCGCTCGGGTATCGCCATGCCACCTCCTCCCTTGGCTGAAACAGCGTCTGATACAAGCTTGACCCATCTTCACCGGGCAATCTATATTTCATGACCAATAATCGATTTTTTAGTTCAAGTAAGATGAGTCATGGACAAATCAATTAATAATACTTTCGTCGATCGAAACTGGAGCCGGTCTTGAGCCCCGCCACCCCGCCTCCACTACGCGCCCTGTTCTGGGCCTTCACCCGCATCGGCCTGCTCGGCTTCGGCGGGGGGCCCGCCATGATTCCGCTGGTTCGGCAAGAAGTGGTCGATCGCTATCGCTGGCTGAGCGATGACGAATTTGCCGACGTGCTGGCCATCGGCAACACTCTGCCCGGCCCCATTGCCACCAAGATGCCCGGCTATATCGGTTACCGGGTCGCGGGCGTGCGCGGCTGTATCGTCGCCGTCGGTGCCGTGATCCTGCCCATGATCCTGGCGATGATTCTGCTGCTCGGTCTCTTTACCCGGTACCGCCATGTCGGCTGGATACAGGGCATGAGCCAGGCGGTGGTGCCGGTCGTCATGGTGATGATGGCGCAGCTAGCCTGGGACTTTTTCAATAAGTCGCGGCTGGCCCTGGGCTGGGGCGTCAGCCTGGCCATGTCGGCGGCGGCCGCGGTGCTGATCTACGCCGCAGGCCTGCACCCCGGCTGGCTCATCGGCAGCTTGCTGGCCGCAGCGCTGCTGCGCCCGGTGGCACCACCAAGCAGGGCCGCCCAATGATTTACTGGGAGCTGTTTCTTGCCTTCTTCATCCCGAACATTATCGGCTACGGGGGTGGCCCGGCCATCATTCCGCTCATCGAGGCCGAAGTGGTCGGCCACTACGGCTGGATGAGTGCCCACCAATTCGCCGAGACCCTGGCGCTGGGCAATGCCCTGCCCAGCCCCATCGCCACCAAGATGGCCGGGCATGTGGGCTACGAGGTTGCCGGTACCGGTGGCGCCGCAGTGGCAGTGCTGGCCACGGTGGCACCCTCGCTGCTGCTGATGCTCGGCGCGCTGGGTCTGCTCTATCGGCATCGCCACTCCCCCCGCGTGCAGCGCATGAGCCAGTGGGTCCGTCCCGTCATCGCCTTGATGATGGCCGCCCTGGCCGTGGGTTTCTTGCTCGAGGGGGTGCGCAGTGCCGGGATGTTCCACACCGGACTGATCGCTGCGGTCTCCGCCATCGCCCTACTGCGATTCAAGACGCATCCGGCCCTGGTGATCATGGCCGCACTGATCTATGGAGGGCTTTTCATCACCTAGCACTCTTTCGCTACGCAACATCACCTGTTTCACAACAAAGACAAACCGAGGTATTTCATGAAGCTCCACACCCTCATTGCCGCATCCACCGCTGCCGCTGCTCTGGCCGTGCCCCCTCTTACCATGGCTGCCGACAGCTATCCCGAAAAGCCCATCGAGTTCATCGTCCCCTGGGGGCCGGGAGGCGGCAGCGACCTGTTGATGCGCATCGTCGGGCAGCACCTTGAGGAAACCCTGGATGAGGCCGTGCCGATCATCAATATGCCCGGTGCCAGCGGCACGATCGGCCTACGAGAAGCCACACGCCGCGACAATGACGGCTATACCATCACCCAGATCCACGAAGGCCTGCTGATCGCGCACCATTCCGGCGTCACAGACCTGAACTGGGATGATTTCGAGGTTATCTCCATGATGACCAGCATCAACTCCGTCATTGCCGTCAACGCCGACACCGGCTGGGAAACCCTCGACGACCTGCTCGAGGATGTCAGCGCCAGCCCGGGAGAGTACCGAATGGGCGTCACCATGGGCGGCATCCCCCACCTATGGGCGGTGCAGTTCGAGGAGGCCACCGGTACCGAGTTCGGCTACGTCGGCTACGAGGGGACCGGTGAGCGGCTGCGCGCCCTGGCAGGTGGCCATATTACCGTCGCCATCGAGGATTACTCGTCCACCAGCGCCTTCGTGGAAAACGGCGACATGAACATTCTCGCAGTGGCCACCACCGAGCGCATCGACGAACTGCCGGACACGCCGACACTGCAAGAGCTAGGCTACGACCTGGAGTTCCTGGTGACGCGCGGCCTGGTAGCGCCCAAAGGCACTCCTGACGCAATTCTCGATACGCTCGAAAGCGCACTGGCCACGATTGCCGAGAGTGAGTCCTTCCGTACCCAGGTCGCCAATGTCGGTGGCACCGTTCGCTACATGGGGCGAGCCGACTATGCCGACTACCTGCACACCATGAACCAGGCCATTGAGGCCAACGCCCACCTCCTCGACTGAGGCTGGGTGTCTACAGGAGGCCCGCATGGAAAGAAAAACCCAAGAGGAGAGCTTGCTGCCCACACTGCAGCTTCTCTCCTATGCCATCATTGCCTCTCTTGCGCTGTTCATGTCACTCAAGGCCGGCTCGCTGCCGGCCTCTCGCTGGGAGCCAATGAGTGCCGGCGCTTTTCCTCGCATCATTTTCCTGTCGATTGCCGGGCTCTGCACCATCGCCTTCGTCACGGAGCTCTTCAAGCACGGCCTGCCCAGGACCTCCTGGTCAGTCTGCCTGGAACGCGTGGCCAACCTGAAGACGGTGATCATCAATCTGGTGCTGTTCATCGCCTATATGGCCACGCTGCCTTGGCTCGGGTTCATGATCAGCACCTTCCTGTACCTTTCGACTGCCCAGATTCTGATGGCCCCGAAACGGCTGACTGCCATTGCTATCGCATTGCTAGTCGCCGTCGTCTTTTCCGCCGGCCCCTACTACCTCTTTTCCGAGGTATTCAGCATCTACCTCCCCAGAGCAAGATGGTAATCAGGTGAAATCATGACAGACGCTTTCCTGTTGGCGCTGGGTGGCATCATGACACCCTACACCCTGGCGCTGATGGCAATCGCCACCCTTGCCGGCATCGTGTCCGCCGCCATCCCCGGCTTCACGATCACCATGGCCATCGTGCTCACCCTGCCCCTGACCTTCGCGATGCCGCCGCTGCAAGGGGTCGCGGTCATGCTCTCGGTATACGTCGGCGGGCTGAGCGGCGGGCTGTTCAGCGCCGCGCTGCTCGGTATCCCGGGAACGCCTTCGGCCGTAGCGACCACCTTCGATGCCTTTCCCATGGCGCGCAAAGGGCATCCCGGCAGGGCGCTTTCCATCGGCCTGCTCGCCTCTTTCGTGGGGTCCTTGATCTCCATCGTCGTGCTGATCATGGCGGCTCCACCGTTGGCGCTGATGGCCGTCAAGCTGGGGCCTTGGGAGTACTTCGCCTTGATCGTGTTCGCCTTGACCATCATCGCGAGCCTGGTCGGCGACTCGCTGCTCAGGGGGCTGATTGCCGGGCTGATCGGCATTGGACTGGCCACCGTCGGCCCCGACCCGATCATGGGGCGAGAGCGCTTCACTTTTGGTTATGAATTAGTGGCGGCCGGCATTCCTTTCCTGGTCGTTCTGATTGGCATGTACGCCATGAGCCAGCTGCTCTCGGAGCTGGAGCCCGCTCGAGGGGGCAAGCCGCAGCCCGGGTCGTTGATCAGTGGCGACATGCGCCCCCACCTGCTCGAGACCGTAAAACAGGTGATTCTCAAACCCGTCAATGTGGTACGCTCTTCGTTGATCGGCGTCTTCATCGGCGCAGTGCCCGGGGCAGGCAGCTCGATTTCCAACCTGCTCGCCTACGATCAGGCCAAGCGTGCCTCGAAGCACCCGGAGTCGTTCGGCAACGGTGAACCTGAAGGTGTCGTGGCGTCGGAGTCCGGTAACTCCTCCACGGTGGGCGGCAGCCTGATTCCACTCATTGCCCTGGGGATTCCCGGCTCCCCTGCCGATGCGGTGCTGATGGCCGCCATCATGGTGCATGGCATCAGCGTCGGGCCGCGGCTCATCCTCGACAACCCGGACCTGGTCTATGGCATGTTCATCTCTATGGCCGTGGCCTCGGTGTTCATGCTGTTTATCGGCCTGATCCTGATGCGCGCCTTCCTGCGCCTGCTCAACGTGCCCAAGTACATCGTGGTGCCGGTGGTTCTGGCCTGCTGCGCCATCGGGACCTATACCCTGAACAATCGCATTTCCGATCTCTACCTGCTCGCCTGTGTCGGTGTGGCTGGCTATGTCCTGAGAAAGCTCGACTACCCGCTGGCGCCGCTGGTGCTTGGGGTTGTGCTGGGCCCGATCGCCGAAACCAACCTCAGGCGGGCCTTTCAAACCAGCGATGAGTGGACACTGTTCTTTACCCGACCGATATCCGCCCTCCTATTGACCTTGGCGGTGGTCTCGATTCTGTACAGCGTCATTAGCTACATGAGACGGCGCAAGGCCTTTTCCCAACGAACCAACGCCTCGCTCGAATAGGACACGCCATGAACTTCGATCCCCACTACTACCCAGCCGCCTCGCGGCGCATGATGAGCGTCGGCCAGCGCGGCATGGTCGCCACCTCCCAGCCGCTTGCCGCTCAGGTCGGCGTCGATATGCTCAAGCGCGGCGGCAACGCCGTGGATGCGGCCATCGCCACCGCGGCGGCGCTGACCGTGGTCGAGCCAACCTCTAACGGTATCGGGGGCGACGCCTTCGCCATCGTCTGGGTCAACGGCGAGCTTCACGGCCTCAATGCCAGCGGCCCCGCCCCGCGTGGTATCTCGGCGGAGGCCGTCAAGGCCCTTGGCCACGACGAGATGCCGGCCCACGGCCTGATCCCGGTCACCGTTCCCGGCGCCCCGAGCGCCTGGGCCGCACTCTCGGAGCGCTTCGGCAAGCTGCCGTTCGCCGACCTGCTGGCCCCGGCCATCGAGTTCGCCACCCAGGGCTATGCCGTAACGCCCGTCGCCAGCCAGCTGTGGCAGGCCGCCGTGAAGCGCTACGGTCAGTACAGCGGGGCAGAGTTCGCCCCCTGGTTCGAGCACTTCGCCCCCGGCGGCCGGGCGCCGGCGGCCGGCGAGGTCTGGCGCTCACCGGAGATGGCCGCCACCCTCCAGGCAATCGCCGAGACCCGGGGGCGCGCCTTCTACGAGGGGGAGCTGGCGGATCGCCTCGACGCCTTTTCTCGCCGGCACGGGGGCTTCCTGCGCCGCGAGGATCTCGCCGCCTACGCCCCCGAGTGGGTCACTCCCATCAGCACCCGCTATCGTGGCCACGATATCTGGGAGATACCCCCCAACGGCAGCGGCCTGATCGCACTGCAGGCGCTGGGCATGCTGGAAGCCCTCGGCGATGAACCCTGCGATCCCGTGGAGAGCCTGCACCGGCGTATCGAGGCCACCAAGCTGGCCTATGTGGACGGCCTGCACTACGTCGCCGAACCAGAGGCGATGCATGCCAGCGTGGAACAGCTGCTCGCCGCCGACTATCTGGCACAGCGCGCAGACCAGATCGGCACCCAGGCCCTGGACCCGGTACCCGGCGATCCCCTCAAGGGGGGCACCGTCTACCTGGCCGCCGCCGATGGCGAGGGCAACATGGTCTCCTTCATCCAGAGCAACTTCGAGGGCTTCGGCTCGGGAATAGTCGTCCCCGGCACCGGCATCAGCCTGCAGAACCGCGGCTGGTCCTTCTCCCTCGAACCGGAGCATGCCAACGTCCTGGCACCGGGCAAGCGCAGCTACCACACCATCATCCCGGGCTTCATCACCCGGGACGGCCAGGCCGTGGGGCCCTTCGGCGTGATGGGCGGCTACATGCAGCCCCAGGGGCACGTCCAGGTGGTCACCGCCATGCTCGAGGATAGGCTCAACCCCCAGGCGGTGCTGGACCTGCCGCGCTGGAAGTGGACCGAGGGCCGCACCGTGGAGGTCGAGCCCGAGTTTCCCGACCATCTGGCCCAGGCGCTGGCCCGCCGCGGCCACCACATCGTCAAGTGCCGCGACGGCCTGACCTTCGGCCGGGGGCAAATTATCCTGCGCGACCCCGAGAGCGGGGGGCTTTACGCCGGCACCGAACCGCGCACCGACGGCGCCGCCCTGCCCTGGTAGGTCCCGGCCATTGCCGTAAAACGCCAGCGGCGCCCCAAGGGGCGCCGCTGGCGTGATCATGGCAAGGACGCCGGATCAGGTCAGGTACTTGATCATCACCCCGGCGGCCACCGCCGAGCCGATCACCCCGGCCACGTTGGGGCCCATGGCGTGCATCAGCAGGAAGTTGTGGGGGTTGGACTCCAGCCCCACCTTGTTGGCCACCCGGGCGGCCATGGGCACTGCCGAGACTCCGGCGGCCCCGATCAGCGGGTTGATGGGCATCTTGCTCATCACGTTCATCAGCTTGGCCATGATCACCCCCGCCGCCGTGCCAATGGCGAAGGCCACCATGCCCAGCCCCATGATCCCCAGGGTCTCCAGCGCCAGGAAGCTCTCGGCCATCAGCCGCGAGCCCACGGCAAGCCCCAGCACGATGGTGACGATGTTGATCAGGGCATTCTGGGCGGTGTCGGTGAGTCGCTCCACCACGCCACACTCGCGCATCAGGTTGCCGAAGCAGAACATGCCCAGCAGCGGCGCAGCATCCGGCAGGAACACCGCCACCAGCATCAGCAGCAGCAGCGGGAAGACGATCTTCTCCAGCTTCGACACCGGCCGCAGCTGGGTCATGGTGATTTCCCGCTCGCGCTTCGAGGTCAGCAGCTTCATGATCGGCGGCTGGATCATCGGCACCAGGGCCATGTAGGCGTAGGCGGCCACGGCGATGGCGCCGAGCAGCTCCGGGGCCAGCACGCTGGAGACATAGATCGAGGTGGGGCCGTCGGCGCCGCCGATGATACCGATGGCGGCAGCCTGCTCCAGCGAGAAGTCCATCCAGCCCATGGCCGACATGCCCACCGCGCCGAATACCGTGGCGAAGATGCCGAACTGCGCCGCGGCGCCCAGAAAGAGGGTACGCGGGTTGGCCAGCAGCGGGCCGAAGTCGGTCATCGCCCCCACGCCCATGAAGATCAGCAGCGGCGCGATCCCCGAGGCCACGGCCACCTCGTAGAAGGTGAAGAGCAGGCCGTCGCCGTAGCCGACGTTGACCGCCACGTCCTTGGCGGCACGCAGCTGGTCCGGCGAGGCGCCGTTGTCGAGCAGCGCCTTGAGGGTGGCCCGCCAGGCCTGCTCACCGGCCAGCGGATCCAGGGTGGCGCCCAGCGCCGAGGCGATCTGGTGCAGCACCGCGGGGCGCGCCACCTCGACGGCCTGATCCAGCGCCGAGATGGCCAGGCCCGCCTCGGGAATGTTGGCGAGAATGCCGCCGAAGCCGATCGGCACCAGCAGCAGCGGCTCGAACTTCTTGGCGATGGCCAGGTAGAGGAGGATCAGCCCCACCGCGATCATCACCGCCTGGCCGAGGGTCAGGTTGTAGAGGCCCGAGCCCTCCCACAGGGTCAGTAGCTGTTCCATGACGGAGGGCCCTTTAAAGCTTGATCAGCACATCGCCGACGGAGACGCTGTCGCCTTCGCTGACCTTGACCGCGGAGACGGTGCCGGCGCTGGACGCACGCACCTCGGTTTCCATCTTCATGGCCTCGAGGATGATCACCACGTCGCCCTCCTTGACCGCATCGCCCGGACGCACGTTGACCTTGAAGATGTTGCCGGCCAGGGGTGCGTCGATGGTGGCACCGCTTGGCGCCGGTGCCGACTCGGCCGCCGGGGTAGCAGGTGCCGCGCCGCCTTGGGCCTGGACGTCGGCGATCTCGCCGCCTTCAGCGACCTCCACCACATAGGCCTTGCCGTTGACCTTGACGGTGTAGGTCTCGGGGCCGGCGGCGGCGCCCTGAGTGGCCGGGGGCTTGGCCTGGGCCCCGCCCTTCTGTGACGCGACCGGCAGCTTGGCGCCGGCCTCCTCCTGGCCCGGCGCCTGGGGGGCCGGCTCGAAGGCATCGGGATTGTCGCGGTTCTTGAGGAACTTCAGACCGATCTGCGGGAAGAGCGCATAGGTCAGCACGTCGTCGATCTCGCGCTCGCCCTCGGCCAGGCGGATGCCGTCGGACTTGGCCTTCTCCTTGAGCTCGGCGGCGAGCCTGTCCATCTCGGCCTCGAGCAGGTCGGCGGGACGGCAGGTGATCGGCTCGCCGCCCTCCAGCACGCGGTTCTGCAGCTCCTTGTTGAAGGGGGCCGGGGCGGCGCCGTATTCGCCCTTGAGCAGCGCCTGGACCTCCTTGGAGATCGACTTGTAGCGCTCCCCCATCATCACGTTCATCACCGCCTGGGTGCCGACGATCTGCGAGGTGGGCGTGACCAGCGGGATGAAGCCCAGATCCTCGCGCACCTTGGGAATCTCCTGGAGCACGTCGTCGAGCTTGTCGCCGGCGCCCTGCTCCTTGAGCTGGTTCTCCATGTTGGTGAGCATGCCGCCGGGCACCTGGGCCACCAGGATGCGCGAGTCGATGCCCTTCAGCGAGCCCTCGAAGGCGGCGTACTTCTTGCGCACTTCGCGGAAGTAGGCGGCGATCTCCTCGAGCAGCTCCAGGTCGAGGTTGGTGTCCCGCTCGGTCCCCTTGAGGATCGCCACCACCGACTCGGTGGGGCTGTGACCGTAGGTCATGGACATCGAGGAGATGGCGGTGTCGACGTTGTCGATGCCCGCCTCGGCGGCCTTGAGGGCGGTAGCGGTGGACATGCCGGTGGTGGCGTGACACTGCATGTGGATGGGGATGTCCACGGCCTGCTTGAGCCGCGAGACCAGTTCAAAGGCGGTATAGGGCGTAAGCAGGCCGGCCATGTCCTTGATCGCCAAGGAGTCAGCGCCCATGGCGGCGATGGTGCGGCCGAGCTCCACCCAGCCGTCCAGGGTGTGCACCGGGCTCACCGTGTAGGAAAGTGTACCCTGGGCATGGCCCTCGACGTTGCGCACCGCCTGGATGGCGCGCTCCAGGTTGCGCGGGTCGTTCATGGCATCGAAAACGCGGAAGACATCGACGCCGTTGGTCTTGGCGCGCTCGACGAACTTGTCCACCACGTCATCGGCGTAGTGGCGGTAGCCGAGCAGGTTCTGACCCCGCAGCAGCATCTGCTGGGGGGTGTTGGGCATGGCCGCCTTCAACGCCCGTATCCGCTCCCACGGGTCTTCGCCGAGGTAGCGGATACAGGCGTCGAAGGTGGCGCCGCCCCAGGATTCCAGCGACCAGAAGCCGACGCGGTCGAGCTTCTCGGCGATCGGCAGCATGTCGTCCAGGCGCAGGCGGGTGGCGAACAGCGACTGGTGGGCGTCGCGCAGCACCACATCGGTGATGCCCAGCGGGCGGTTGGTATCACTCATGACGATGACCCCGTTGAGATGGCGTATTGTGTAGTAGTATTAGGCGTTCGGGCGTCGGCCGATCGCTCAGCGGCGATGACGACGGCGATAGCGATGCACGGCGGCGCTGAGCACGGCCATCAGCTCGGCATCCGCGGCGTCATCGCGGGCCGGCTCGACGCGGCGGCCGGCGGCAGGCGTGGCGGTGGCGGCAGGCGCCGGCGAGAGGCGGCGCACCAGCAGCGACATCAGGGTCGTGCCGGCTACCAGAACGGTAAGAAAAACAAAAACAAACCCCATGCCGACCCCCATCAGGGTCAAGCCATCGTGCAAAAGCTGCATATCCTGCATGCGGTTTCTCCCGTATAGCCAGCCGACCTGGTCGCGATTTCGCGCGATTAGGACGGGTAGCTCGAAAATTCGACCATCTAAACTGCCACACTGACGAAAGATTGCAAGCGCCCTATGGTGGAAGCTCCCGTTGTTGGTTTACTACAAAACGGCCGAATTGGCCTGGCGCCCATGGAGGGCGTCATCGATGCGGTCACCCGCGATCTGCTGACGCGCACGCCCGGCTTCGACTGGACGGTCACGGAATTCGTCCGCGTGGTCGACGCCAGACTGCCCCCGCGCGTCTACTACAAGCACTGTCCCGAACTACTCGGACGACCGGTCGCGACCCCCTCCGGGGTGCCGGTGCAGCTCCAACTGCTGGGCAGCGACCCGGCGAGCCTGGCAGCCAACGCCCGCCAGGCGATGTCGCTCGGCGCCATCGGTATCGACCTGAATTTCGGCTGCCCGGCCAAGCTGGTCAACCGCCACGACGGCGGCGCTTCGCTGTTGCGCACCCCGCACCGGGTCGAAGCCGCCGTTGCCGCGGTACATACCGCCGTGGGCGGTGAGATTCCGGTGACCGCCAAGGTTCGCCTGGGCTTCGCCGACCGCCGCCAGGCGGTCGCCTGCGCTCGTGCCGCCGAAGCGGGCGGCGCCGCCCAGCTGGTCATACACGGCCGCACCCGCAATGAAGGCTACCGCCCTCCCGCTCACTGGGAGTGGATCGGCCGGGTGCGTCAACACCTGCGCATCCCCGTGGTCGCCAACGGCGACATCTGGACCCTGGAAGATTACTGGAAAGCGAGAACCCTTTCCGGCTGCCGGGACGTGATGCTCGGCCGCGGCGCCCTGGCCGATCCCTGGCTGGCGCCGCGCATCCGCCACTGGCTGACCACCGGGGAGCGCCTACCCGCCACCAGCTGGCAGCACCGGGCCGCGACGCTCACCGCCTATGCTGCATTGCAGCGAGAAAAACTGCAAGACAGAGTCGTGGTCTCGCTGATCAAGCAGTGGCTTAATCAGATGCGCAGCCGCGACGCCGAGGCGCAGCGACGCTTCGAGCGACTCAAGCGGATCACCGACCTCGACCGCCTGCTCGCCGGACTTCACGACGAACGCCAGGCCACCGGGAACGAACCCGCGGCGGCAGGCCGAGCGCAGCGCCAGCCGGCCTGATCGCCGACCGCTGGAAATGCACCGGCAATCCTCATGACCAAAAAAAGGGTGCGCGTCGCCAGGCGACGGCACCCCAAACGATCGCGCGGCCGACAGCCCCAAGGACCGACGGCAGGGCTAGCACTGCGGCTGCGGCGACGAGGCCACAAAGAGAAAACCCGCCCTCCGGAGGAGGACGGGTCGAAATCTGGCGCGCCCGGGAGGATTCGAACCTCCGACCACCTGATTCGTAGTCAGGTACTCTATCCAGCTGAGCTACGGGCGCTGACGGCATGGCCGTAAACGACTTGCTTCATGAAGCCGGTCAGGCATCACTGCCTGTCGAAGATGGCGCGCCCGGGAGGATTCGAACCTCCGACCACCTGATTCGTAGTCAGGTACTCTATCCAGCTGAGCTACGGGCGCTTGCACTTCGCGTCGTGAATGCGCCTTTACGGCCACCGCACGACCTGCTTCACGGGCGTCGATATGGCGGAGAGGGAGGGATTCGAACCCTCGATGGGGCTATAAACCCCATACTCCCTTAGCAGGGGAGCGCCTTCAGCCACTCGGCCACCTCTCCCTCATCGACACGGCGCATATCCTATCGTCTGCGCGATCTTTTGTCCAGCGTATTCAGGAATTTGTTTCCCGCGCGCGATCCGCGACGCCAGCCCCGGCGCTCAGGGCGTGGAGGAACCGCCCCCCTCTTCGTCGGACTTCTCGCGCTGAATGCGCTGGTAGATTTCCTCGCGATGTACGGCGACATCCTTGGGCGCATTGACGCCGATACGCACCTGATTGCCCTTGACGCCAAGGACGGTCACGGTGATGTCATCACCGATCATCAGGGTTTCTCCGACACGGCGGGTCAGGATGAGCATGACTGATCTCCTTCTCAGACGACTGGCAACGGGATGGCGCCGAGCTCAACGACGCTTGCTTATTATGTGTCACGACACCACTGTGCACCAACGGCGCCGCCATGACACCCCATGGCGGCTTTGAAGGGAAGCCTTCTCGCCTCTGGTAGCCGACCAAGAAGGCTCTCCCCACAAGCGTAGAAGCTACAGGCCGTAGCGCTCGCCCTTATTCGCTCTCGATATCGCTCTTGTCCAGACCGAAGGCCTTGTGCAGGGCGCGTACGGCGAGTTCCATATGCTTCTCGTCGACCACCACCGAGATCTTGATCTCCGAGGTGGACACCATGCGAATGTTGACGTTCTCGTCGGCCAGCACGCGGAACATCTTGGAGGCCACGCCGGCATGGGAGCGCATGCCCACGCCCACCAGCGACACCTTGGCAATGTTGTCGTCACCCTTCACTTCGCCCTCGCCCAGGTCGGGCAGCACCTGCTCCTGGAGAATCTTGAGGGTCTTCTTGTAGTCGCCCTTGGCCACGGTGAAGGTGAAGTCGGTGTAGTCGCCGGCCGGCGCCACGTTCTGCACGATCATGTCGACTTCGATGTTGGCGTCGGCGATGGGCCCGAGGATACGCGAGGCCACGCCCGGCACGTCCGGGGTGTTGAGCAGGGTCAGCTTGGCCTCGTTGGCGGTGAAGGCGATACCGGAGATCAGCGGTTCTTCCATGGAGTCCTCGTCTTTGTCGGAGTCTGCAACGATAAGGGTGCCGGGGCCGCCCTGGAAACTGGACAGCACGCGCAGCGGAACATTGTATTTGCCGGCGAATTCGACGGCGCGGATCTGCAGGACCTTGGAGCCGAGGCTGGCCAGCTCGAGCATCTCTTCGACGGTGATGCTGTCGAGGCGCTGGGCCTTGGAGCAGACGCGGGGGTCGGTGGTGTAGACACCGTCGACATCGGTATAGATCTGGCATTCGTCGGCGCCCAGCGCGGCCGCCAGGGCCACCCCGGTAGTGTCGGAGCCGCCGCGACCGAGGGTGGTGATATTGCCCTCTTCGTCCACGCCCTGGAAGCCGGCCACCACGACCACCTGACCGTCATCCAGGTCGGCCTGCAGGTCATCGGTCTCGATGCGCTGGATACGCGCCTTGGTGTGGGCGCTGTCGGTCTGAATGCCCACCTGGGAGCCGGTGTAGGAGGTGGCGGCCACGCCCAGCTTGTGCAGCGCCATGGCCAGCAGCGAGATGGTCACCTGCTCGCCGGTGGAGACCAGCATGTCCAGCTCCCGCGGCGTCGGCTCGTCGTTGATCTCGTTGGCCATGCCGATCAGGCGGTTGGTCTCGCCGCTCATGGCGGAGACCACCACGACGACCTGGTGGCCCTGTTCGCGAAAGCCCTTGACCTTCTCGGCCACGGCCTTGATGCGCTCCACGGAGCCCACCGAGGTGCCGCCGAACTTCTGTACGTATAGTGCCATATGCGGTGTTTCCCTCGTGTGTCGAGAGCCTGAGGCGCTCGGATGAGTGAAAGGTGGATCCATGCTGACAGGGCCGGGACCCTGCGGTCACCGGCCCTGCCAATCGTGAGTTACTGGAGGCGCGCCTCCACCCAGGCGGGGACGCTCTCCAGCGCCCCCGGCAAGGCCGCGACGTCGCTGCCGCCGGCCTGGGCCATGTCGGGACGGCCGCCCCCTTTGCCGCCCACCTGGGAGGCCACGTGATTGACCAGCTCACCGGCCTTGACGCGGCCGGTGAGGTCCTGGGTGACGCCGGCGATCAGGCTGACCTTGCCGGCCTCGGCGTCGGCCACGCCGAGCACCACGATCCCGGAGCCGAGCTTGTTCTTGAGCTGGTCGAGCACACCGCGCAGCTCCTTGCCGGAGACGCCCTCCAGGCGGGTCGCCAGCACCTTGACCCCGGCGATCTCGCGGGCCTCGGCAAGCATGTCGCTGCCGGCGGCGCTGGCCAGCTTGGCCTTGAGACGCTCGAGCTCCTTCTCCAGGCTGCGGTTGCGCTCGACCAGCGAGTCGACGCGCTCCTCGACCTGCTCGGGCTTGGCCTTGAGGCGCTCGCCGATGCGGCTGAGCCGCGCTTCCTGCTCGCGGAAGTAGGTCAGTGCGCCCTCGCCGGTGATCGCCTCGATCCGGCGCACGCCCGAGGCGATGCCCTGCTCGCTGACGATATGGAAGCAGCCGATGTCGCCGCTGCGGGCCACGTGGGTGCCCCCACACAGCTCGATGGAGAAGTCGTCGGCGCCGATGGTCAGCACCCGCACGCTGTCGGCGTACTTGGCCTCGAACAGCGCCGCCGCTCCCTTGGCTTTGGCCTGGTCGAGAGTCATGGTCTCGATCAGGGTGGGCGCGTTGGCAAGGATCTGCTCGTTGACCAGGCGCTCCACCTCGGCGAGCTGTTCGGGGGTCATCGCCTCGAAGTGGCTGAAGTCGAAGCGCAGCCGCTCGGGGGTCACCAGCGAGCCTTTCTGCTGCACGTGCTCGCCCAGCACCAGGCGCAGCGCCTTGTGCATCAGGTGGGTGGCGGAGTGGTTGCGCACGGTGGCACCGCGCAGCTCGCCGTTGACCTCCGGGCGCACCGCGGCCCCCACGGCCAGCTCCCCCTCCAGCAGCACGCCGTGATGCAGATGATGGTCTCCCTGTTTCTGAGTGTCGGTGACCAGGAAGCGGCTGCCGTCGTCCAGGTGCAGGTAGCCGGTATCGCCCACCTGACCGCCGGACTCGGCGTAGAAAGGCGTGCGGTCGAGCACCACCAGGCCGCGCTGCTCGGTGGCGAGGCGAGCCAGGGCATTGCCCTCACGATCGATCAGGGCGGTTACCGTGGCGCGATCATCGAGCCGGTCGTAGCCGGTGAAGGTGGTCTCGCCCTCGAGCTCCAGGGCGGCGCCGTAGTCGGCGCCGAACTGGCTGGCGGCCCGGGCGCGCTCGCGCTGGGCCTCCAGCGCCCGCTCGAAGCCGATCTCGTCCAGGACCACGTCGCGCTCGCGACAGACATCGGCGGTGAGGTCGTAGGGGAAGCCGTAGGTGTCGTAGAGCTTGAAGACGGTCTCGCCGGGCAGCACCTCGCCGTCGAGGCCCGCCAGGGCCTCCTCGAGCAGGCCCATGCCGTGCTCCAGGGTGCGGGCGAACTGCTCCTCCTCCTTGAGCAGCACGCGTTCGATCTGGTGGCGCGCCTGGCGCAGCTCCGGATAGGCATCGCCCATCTCGGCGTCCAGCGCCCCCACCAGCCGGTGGAAGAAGTTGCCCTGGGCGCCCAGCTTGTGGCCGTGGCGGATGGCCCGGCGAATGATCCGGCGCAGCACGTAGCCGCGCCCCTCATTGGAGGGCAGCACGCCGTCGGTGATCAGAAAAGCGCAGGAGCGGATATGGTCGGCGATCACCCGCAGCGAGGGGTGGCGGGTATCGGCATGGCCGGTGCGCTGCGCCGCTGCCGCCAGCAGGTTCTGGAAGAGGTCGATCTCGTAGTTGGAGTGCACCCCCTGCATGACAGCGGCCACCCGTTCGAGCCCCATGCCGGTGTCGATGGAGGGCTTGGGCAGCGGGTTGAGGGTGCCCGCAGCGTCGCGGTCGAACTGCATGAACACCAGGTTCCAGATCTCGATGTAGCGGTCGCCGTCCTCCTCGGGGCTGCCGGGCGGCCCTCCCCACACCTCGGGGCCGTGATCGAAGAAGATCTCGGAGCTGGGGCCGCAGGGGCCGGTATCGCCCATCTGCCAGAAGTTGTCCTCGTCGAGCTTGGAGAAGCGCGACGGGTCGACGCCGATCTCCTCCTTCCAGATCTTCTCGGCCTCGTCGTCGCTGATATGCACCGTGACCCACAGCTTCTCCTTGGGCAGCCCCAGGGTCTCGGTGAGGAAGGTCCAGGCGAAGCGGATGGCGTCACGCTTGAAGTAGTCGCCGAAGCTGAAGTTGCCCAGCATCTCGAAGAAGGTGTGGTGGCGGGCGGTGTAGCCGACGTTGTCCAGGTCGTTGTGCTTGCCGCCGGCACGCACGCAGCGCTGGGAGGAGACCGCCCGCACGTAGGGACGCGACTCGCGGCCCAGGAAGACATCCTTGAACGGCACCATGCCGGCATTGGTGAACAGCAGCGTCGGGTCGTTGCCCGGCACCAGGGAGCTGGAGGGCACAACGGTATGCCCGTGCTGCTCGAAGTAAGTCAGAAAGGCCTGTCTGATGTCTGCGCTTTTCATGGGATATCCGTGACGATGAGCGTGGTGTCCCGGCGGGCGGGCGAGGCTCCGCGTACCCGGCAGAGCGGGCCGGAAACGGCACGCCGGCGCGCATCAGGGGCGCGACCCGGGGCGTTGGCAAAGGGGAGCATTATAGCGCAGTTGTCAAGGGACTGAAGGGGCAGCACCAGCAAGACGCGGGGCTGATCCAGCGACAGGTCTGCGAGGAGGCGCTGTGAACCCCTCCCTGGGCGCTACCGACGCCATCCCTGGCGTAGGACCTCCTCTTCGACCTGTCCCTGGCGCCCCTCACCAGCTAGTCCAGGTCTGATGTTTAGCCCCACGCGTGCTCGAGCGCATGGCGCAGCTGGTCGAAATCGAAGCCGCGCCCGGCCAGGAAGCGTTCGCGCCGTGCGCGCTCGCGGGGGGTATCGCCGGGGCCGGGGAAGCGCCGCGCCAGGGTATCGGCGGCCAGGGCGAACCAGTCCACCTCGCCGCGCTGCTCAAGCTCGGCGAAGGCCGCCGCCACCGTATCGCGATCGACCCCGCGCCGGGCCAGCTCGCCGCGGATCTTCAGCGGCCCCTGGCCACGCGCCACCCGCGAACGCAGGAAGGACTCGGCGAAGCGGGCATCCGACTGCAGGCCCTGCTCGGCCAGAGCGTCGAGGCAGGCGGCGACCTCGGCCGCCTCATGCCCCTTGGCATTCAGCCGCTCGACCAGCTCGGCGCGGGAATACTCGCGCCGGGCCAGCAGGCGCAGGGCAGCGTCGCGGGGCGTCTGGGCCTTCTCCTTCGCCTGGGCGGTATCGGACATGCGCGGCATGAAGAATTAGAGCAGGTCGTTCTCGCCGCTCTCCTCGCTGGCCACGGGCTCGGCACTCTTCGGCTCCTTGGGTTCCGCCGAGGTCAGCAGCTGGGCGCGGATCTGACTCTCGATCTCCTCCATCACCGCCGGGTTGTCCTCGAGGAACTGGGCGGCGTTGGCCTTGCCCTGGCCGATCTTGTTGCCCTGATAGCTGTACCAGGCGCCGGCCTTGTCGACCAGCTTGCACTGCACGCCCAGGTCGACCACCTCGCCGGCATGATAGATGCCCTTGCCATAGAGAATCTGGAACTCGGCCTGGCGAAACGGCGGCGAGACCTTGTTCTTGACCACCTTTACCCGGGTCTCGTTGCCGACCACCTCGTCGCCCTGCTTGACCGAGCCGGTACGGCGGATGTCCAGGCGCACGCTGGAGTAGAACTTCAGGGCGTTGCCACCGGTGGTGGTCTCGGGTGAGCCGAACATCACCCCGATCTTCATGCGGATCTGGTTGATGAACACCACCATGCAGTTGGCGTTCTTGATATTGCCGGTGATCTTGCGCAGCGCCTGGGACATCAGGCGCGCCTGCAGGCCCACGTGGGAGTCGCCCATCTCCCCCTCGATCTCCGCGCGCGGGGTGAGCGCGGCCACCGAGTCGATGATGATCACGTCGACCCCGCCGGAGCGCACCAGCATGTCGCAGATCTCCAGCGCCTGCTCGCCGGTGTCGGGCTGGGAAACCAGCAGGTCATCGAGATTGACGCCAAGCTTCTCGGCGTAGCTCGGGTCCAGGGCGTGCTCGGCGTCGATGAAGGCGCAGGTCTTGCCCTGCTTCTGGGCCTGGGCGATCACCGACAGGGTCAGGGTGGTCTTGCCCGAGGACTCCGGGCCGAAGATCTCCACCACCCGCCCATAGGGCAGGCCGCCGATGCCCAGCGCGATGTCCAGGCCCAGCGAGCCGGTGGAGACCGCCGGCATCGCCACCCGCGGGGCATCGCCCAGGCGCATCACGGTGCCCTTGCCGAACTGGCGTTCGATCTGGCTGAGTGCGGCATTCAGCGCCTTGGAACGGTTGTCGTCCTGTGCCATGAGGGCTCTCCTCGCAGAAGAATCTGACGCGGGCGGCGACAGGCCGCCCGACAAACACTGTATGATTGGCCAGTATTATGGCGCAAAAAAGCCGGCTCGCCTACTCCCGGCGCTCCAGCCGTTGCAGCAGGCCCACCAGGGCCTCGCGCACCGCCTGCTCGCGCACCGCGCGGCGGTCGCCGGGGAAGTGCCGGCACTCGGCCTGCTGGTGCTCGGCATCGCCCCAAGCGAGCCATACGGTACCCACCGGCTTGTTCGGCGAGCCGCCGCCGGGGCCGGCCACGCCGCTGATGGCCACGCCGAGTCCCGCCCCGCTGTCACGACAGGCGCCGGCGACCATGGCCTCCACCACCTCGCGGCTCACCGCACCCTCGGCCTCGAGCAGCGCCTCGGGCACACCGAGCAGACGCGTCTTGGCGGCGTTGGAGTAGGTCACGTAGCCGACCTCGAAGTAGTCGGAGCTGCCGGCCACGGCGGTGATGGCGCTGGCCACCCCGCCGCCGGTGCAGGATTCGGCGGCCGTCACGCTCACGCTGCGAGCGCGGCAGGCCCGCCCCAGGCGCTCGGCGAGGGTAGTCAGATCGAGGTTGGCCAGGCGGGCGGCGCTGGGCGGCATGGTGTCTCTCCCTGGGGCGGCCGCCGCCGTCCTTCGCCGACGACGACCACGCATGTGCGATGACTTTTCCGTACAATACCGCCTTTGCCAGCGACATGCATGGCGCAAAGCCAGCCCGATTCGACACCAGTGAGACAGGTACCCCATGTCCCAGGCCAGCACCCCGCACACCCCGATGATGGCCCAGTTCCTGAAGATCAAGCGCGAACACCCGGACGTGCTGCTCTTCTACCGCATGGGCGACTTCTATGAGCTGTTCTTCGATGACGCCAAGCGCGCCGCGGCGCTGCTCGATATTACCCTGACCCAGCGCGGTCAGTCGGCGGGCAAGCCGATCCCCATGGCCGGGGTGCCCTACCATAGCGCCGAGGGGTATCTGGCGCGCCTGGTGGCCGCCGGCGAGTCGGTGGCGATCTGCGAGCAGATCGGCGATCCGGCCACCAGCAAGGGGCCGGTGGAGCGCCGCGTGGTGCGCATCGTCACCCCCGGTACCCTCTACGACGAGGCGCTGCTCGACGCCCGCCGCGACAACCTGCTGGTGGCCGTGCACACCGCCGGCGAGCGCTTCGGCCTGGCCTGGCTGGAGCTCTCCAGCGGGCGCTTCGGCGTGCTGGAGGTGGAGGGGGAAGGCGAGCTGCTGGCCGAGCTGACACGCCTCGACCCCGCCGAGCTGCTGGTGGCCGAGAGTCTCTCGCTGCCCCCAGCCCTGGATGGCCGGCGCGGCCTGCGCCGCCAGAGCGACTGGCTGTTCGATGCCGAGAGCGCCCAGCGCATCCTCTGCGACCAGTTTGGCGTCGCCGACCTGCGCGGCTTCGGCTGCGCCCACCTCGAAGCCGCGATCACCGCCGCCGGCGTACTGATCGAGTACGCTCGGGACACCCAGCGCTCGCGTCTGCCCCATGTTACCGCCATCGGCGTGGAGAGCCGCGACGATGCCGTGGTGATAGATGCCGCCAGCCGCCGCAACCTGGAGATCGACACCAACCTGAGCGGCAGCGGCGACAACACCCTGGCCAGCGTGCTCGACACCACCACCACGGCCATGGGCTCGCGGCTGCTCAAGCGCTGGCTCAACCGCCCGCTGCGGGACCGCGAACAGGTAACACGACGCCAGGGCGCGGTGGCACTGCTGCTCGACCAGGAGGGCTTCGTCCCCCTGCGCGAGTCGCTCAAGGCGATCGGCGATGTCGAGCGCATCCTGGCCCGGGTGGCGCTCTACAGCGCACGGCCCCGGGATCTCGCCCGATTGCGCGACGCGCTGAACGCCCTCCCCACCCTGCAGGCCGAGCTGACCGGCTTCAGCGAGGGCACCGCCCTGGACGAGCTGGCCCGCCATATCCGCCCCTTTCCCGAGCTGGCCGACACCCTGACCCGCGCCCTGGTGGAGAACCCGCCGGTGGTGATCCGCGACGGCGGGGTGATCGCCGAGGGCTTCGACGCCGAGCTCGACGAGCACCGCGGCCTGGCCGAGCACGCCGGCGACTATCTGGTACAGTTGGAGACCCGGGAGCGGGAGCGCACCGGCCTGCCCGGCCTCAAGGTGGGCTACAACCGGGTCCACGGCTACTATATCGAGATTCCCCGGGCCCAGGCGCGCGACGCCCCGGCAGACTACGTGCGCCGCCAGACCCTGAAGAACGCCGAGCGCTTCATCATTCCCGAGCTCAAGGCATTCGAGGACAAGGCGCTGTCCGCCAAGTCCCGGGCGCTCGCCCGGGAGAAGCTGCTCTACGACAGCCTGCTCGACACCTTGAATGCCGAGCTCGATGCCCTCCAGGCCACCGGCCGGGCGCTGGCCGCGCTGGACGTGCTGTGCGCCTTCGCCGAGCGCGCCCAGGCCCTGCAGCTCACCCCCCCGAGACTCGCCGAGCACCCCGGCATCGAGATCCGCGGCGGGCGTCACCCCGTCGTGGAGCAGGTCAGCGACACGCCCTTCGTCCCCAACGACCTGGTGATGGGCGATGAGCGCCGCATGCTGGTGATCACCGGCCCCAACATGGGCGGCAAGTCCACCTACATGCGCCAGGCGGCACTGATCGTGCTGCTCGCCCACACCGGCAGCTTCGTGCCCGCCGACAGCGCCGAGATCGGCCCGGTGGACCGCATCTTCACCCGTATCGGCTCCTCGGATGACCTGGCCGGCGGGCGCTCCACCTTCATGGTGGAGATGACCGAGACCGCCAGCATCCTGCACAACGCCACCGACCAGAGCCTGGTGCTGATGGACGAGATCGGCCGCGGCACCAGCACCTTCGACGGCCTGTCGCTGGCCTGGGCCAGCGCCGAGCACCTGACCCGCTCCCGCGCCTTCACGCTGTTCGCCACCCACTACTTCGAGATGACCGCCCTGGCCGATCAGGTCGAGTCGGTGGCCAACGTGCACCTCACCGCGGCCGAGCACAAGGAGGGCATCGTCTTCATGCACCGGGTGGAGGACGGCCCGGCGAGCCAGAGCTACGGGCTGCAGGTGGCGCAGCTGGCCGGCGTGCCCCAGGGCGTCATCGCCCGGGCCCGCGATAAATTGACCCAGCTCGAGCAGCAGGAGATCGACCAGGGCAGCCGCCCGGCGGGGAGCCTGAACAGCACGCCCTCGGCGCCGCTGCAGAGCGACCTCTTCGCCAGCGCCCCCCATCCGCTGGTGGAGGAGCTCGGCGGCCTCGCCCTGGACGAGCTGACGCCGCGCCAGGCGCTGGAGCTTCTCTACCGCTGGCGGGAGACGCTGTAAGGGGTGGTAATACCGGTCGCTGCGAACGGGAACCATCTTGCAGCGGCGGGGCACCGGAGACAGGTCGGTTCATCCGGGGCTGATCCGGCGACAGGTCTAGGCGGGGGCGCTGTGAATACGTCCCTGTACGCTACTTTTTCCATCCCTGGAAAAAGACCCCCGCTGCGACCTGTCCCCGGCGCCCCTCGCCAAGCACCATTGCGATTACCCTGGGAAGGCGAGGCCACCGCTTGCGACGCTATGGGGGCACGACTAGAATGGTCAGATTCCCGGCCGTCCTAGCATAAAAACACCGGCTCTTATAACTTTTTTATCAACTATCCACAGTGGCCGAACGACCCCGGCCAGAGGAAGGGAGAGCGGCATGACATTCGTCGTCACCGAGAACTGCATCAAGTGCAAGTACACCGACTGTGTCGAGGTCTGCCCGGTGGACTGCTTCTACGAGGGCCCCAACTTTCTGGTGATTCACCCGGACGAGTGCATCGACTGCGCGCTGTGCGAGCCGGAGTGCCCGGCCGAGGCGATCTTCTCGGAAGACGAGCTACCGGAAGGGCAGGAGGAGTTCATCGCCATCAACGCCGAGCTGGCCGAGGTGTGGCCCAATATCGCCGAAAAGAAGGATCCGCTGCCCGACGCCGAAGAGTGGGACGGCAAGCCCGGCAAGCTCGAGCACCTGGAGCGCTGAGCTCTCGCGCCCAGTTCCCGGACAGGCAAAAGCGCCGATGCTCCACGAAGCATCGGCGCTCTTTCGATAGGGCGGCGCATAAAAAAGGCGACCCTAAGGTCGCCCGCTCCCAGCCGTTCCATGGACGGTTCCCTCCGTCCGAACTCCTGTGGTGACATCCCTGCCCGGAGGCGACGTCCTGTCACACCGAGCGCACCACGCAAAAGCATCCCGTTGCTTTTTTGCATCCTGCCGGAAAGCGTTACCGCTCTCCCTTGTCCCGAAGTCATTGTGGCATTTCTGCACTGCAACGCAAGTCGACCTCGAGTCGCGCCAGCGCCCGGCACCGGCACGCACCCCACGCTAAAAAACCATATAAAACAATAGGATAAAAAAAGCCGACGCCCCTGGCGCCGGCTATCCTGCCCGAATTCAAGCGGCTAACGTCGCCGCTTTGTAGGCAATTTCCTACAAACCGAATCGGCGATATCGTCGCCTCACTTCACTGCCCCTTGATCGCCGCGCGGCCGGGGTAGGCGGCCACCTCGCCCAGCTGCTGCTCGATCACCAGCAGGCGGTTGTACTTGGCCACACGGTCGGAGCGGCACAGCGAACCGGTCTTGATCTGACCCGCGGAGGTGCCCACCGCAAGATCGGCGATGGTGGTGTCCTCGGTCTCGCCGCTGCGGTGGGAGATCACCGCGGTGAAACCGGCGTCCTGCGCCATCTTGATGGCGTCCAGGGTCTCGGAGAGCGACCCGATCTGGTTGAACTTGATCAGGATGGAGTTGCCGATCTGCTCGTCGATGCCGCGCTTGAGGATCTTGGTATTGGTGACGAACAGGTCATCGCCGACCAGCTGCACCTTGTCGCCGAGCTTGTCGGTCAACGCCTTCCAGCCGGCCCAGTCGGACTCGTCCAGGCCATCCTCGATGGAGACGATGGGGTACTGATCGCACAGCTCGGCCAGGTAGTCCACGAAGCCGGCCGCATCGAAGGTCTTGTTTTCCCCCGACAGGGAGTACTGGCCGTCCTGGTAGAACTCAGAGGCGGCGCAGTCCAACGCCAGGGTGATGTCCTTGCCCAGCTGATAGCCGGCGTCTTCCACCGCCTGCTGGATCACGGCGAGCGCCTCGGCGTTGGACGCCAGGTTGGGGGCGAAGCCGCCCTCATCACCCACCGCCGTGGACAACCCCTTGGCCGACAGCACCTTCTTCAGGGCGTGGAAGATCTCGGCCCCGACGCGCAGCGCCTCGCGGAAGTTTTCCGCGCCTACCGGCTGGATCATGAACTCCTGGATGTCGACGTTGTTGTCGGCATGCTCGCCGCCGTTGAGGATGTTCATCATCGGCACCGGCATACGGTACTGGCCCGGCTGGCCGTAAAGCTCGGCGATATGGGCGTAGAGCGGCATGCCCTTGGCATTGGCGGCGGCCTTGGCGGCGGCCAGCGACACGGCGAGGATGGCGTTGGCGCCGAGCTTGGCCTTGTTGTCGGTGCCGTCGAGCTCGAGCATGGCCGCATCCAGGCCACGCTGATCCCTCGCATCCATGCCCACCAGGCGCTCGCGGATCGCCCCGTTAACGGCCTCCACCGCCTTCAGCACGCCCTTGCCGAGATAGCGGGCCTTGTCGCCGTCGCGCAGCTCCAGGGCCTCGCGAGAGCCGGTGGAGGCGCCGCTGGGGGCGCAGGCCACGCCCACGGCCCCGCTCTCCAGGCGTACCTCGGCCTGAACGGTGGGGTTACCGCGGGAGTCGAGCACCTCGAGGGCGTGGATTTCGACAATCTTGGTCATGGTGTGTCGTCCTTTTTTATGGGTCAGCGTTGAGTGAGTCGGTGGGGGGCTCAGGCGACGGTCAGGGGCGGGAAGCCCTTGACCAGCTCATCGATCGCCTTGAGCTGGGCCAGGAAGGGCTCGAGCTGGGCCAGCGGCAGCGCGCAGGGACCGTCGCACTTGGCATTATCGGGGTCCGGATGGGCCTCCAGGAAGAGCCCGGCGAGGCCCACGGCGACCCCGGCCCGGGCCAGCTCGGCCACCTGGGCACGCCGGCCGTCGGCGCTGTCGGCCCGCCCGCCGGGGCGCTGCAGGGCATGGGTGACATCGAAGAAGACCGGACAGCCGGTCTGCTTCATCTCACCGAAGCCGAGCATATCGACCACCAGGTTGTTGTAGCCGAAGCTGGAGCCGCGCTCGCAGAGGATCAGCCGGTCGTTGCCGGCCTCCTCGCACTTGCGGATGATGTGCCGCATCTCCTGGGGCGCCAGGAACTGCGGTTTCTTGATATTGATGACCGCCCCGGTCTCGGCCATGGCCACCACCAGGTCGGTCTGGCGCGCCAGGAAGGCGGGCAGCTGGATGATGTCGGCCACCTCGGCCACCGGCGCGGCCTGCCAGGGCTCGTGCACGTCGGTGATGATCGGCACGCCAAAGCGCTCCTTCACCTCGGCCAGTATCGCCAGCCCCTTCTCGAGGCCAGGGCCGCGGAAGGAGTGGATGGAGCTGCGGTTGGCCTTGTCGAAGCTGGCCTTGAAGACGTAGGGCATGCCGAGCCGCCCGGTGACGTCCACGTAGGTCTCGGCGACCTCAAGGGCCAGCTCCCGGGACTCAAGGACATTCATGCCGCCGAACAGCATCAGCGGCAGCGCATTGCCGGCGGTGAGGCCGGCAATGCGCACATGACGCTCCGGCTCGCTGCGCTGGGGGTCTGCCATGTTTACGCTCCTTTGCCCTGGGGTCGGGCTGTGATGGGGCGGCCTGGGCCCCTCACCCCTGGGGCTGGGCCTGGGCCTGCTGACGGGCGCGCAGGTTCTTGTGATCGAGCGCCGCGTTGACGAAGCCGGTGAACAGCGGGTGGCCGTCCCGGGGCGTGGAGGTGAACTCCGGGTGGAACTGGCAGGCCAGGTACCAGGGATGGTCGGGCAGCTCGACCATCTCCACCAGGGAGTTATCGATGCTCTTGCCGGAAACCACCAGGCCGGCCTGCTCCAGCGCCTCCACGAACTGGTTGTTGACTTCATAGCGGTGGCGGTGGCGCTCGACGATCTCGTCGCTGCCGTAGGCCTCGCGGGCCTTGCTGCCGGCCTTGAGCTGGCACACCTGGCCGCCCAGGCGCATGGTGCCGCCGAGGTCCGAGGCCTCGTCGCGCAGCTCGATCTTGCCCTCGGGGGTGAGCCATTCGGTGATCAGGCCCACCACCGGGTGCTGGGTCTCGTGGGTGAACTCGGTGGAGTCGGCGTCTTCCCAGCCGGCCACGTTGCGGGCGAACTCGATCACCGCCACCTGCATGCCCAGGCAGATGCCCAGGTAGGGGATGCCGTTCTCGCGGGCGAAGCGGGCCGTGGCGATCTTGCCCTCCACGCCGCGCTCGCCGAAGCCGCCGGGCACCAGGATGGCGTCCTTGCCGGCCAGGCGCTCGGTGCCGTGGCGCTCGATGTCCTCGGAGTCGATGTAGTCGACGTTGACCTTGACCCGGGTCTGGATGCCGGCGTGAATCAGCGCTTCGTTGAGCGACTTATAGGCGTCGAGCAGCTCCATGTACTTGCCGACCATGGCGATGTTGATCGACTTCAGCGGGTTGAGCTTGGCGTCGAGCACATGGATCCACTCGGCCAGGTCGGCCTCGCTGGCCTCCAAGCGCAGCTTGTCGCAGACGATCTCGTCGAGGCCGTGCTCGTGGAGCATCAGCGGGATACGATAGATGGTGTCGGCGTCCTGAAGCGGCACCACGGCGCGCTCCTCGACGTTGGTGAACAGCGCGATCTTGCGCCGCTCGCTCTCTTCGAGCTCCACCTCGCTGCGACAGATCAGGATATCGGGCTGGATACCGATGGAGCGCAGCTCCTTGACGCTGTGCTGGGTCGGCTTGGTCTTGGTCTCCCCGGCGGTCTTGATATAGGGCACCAGGGTCAGGTGCATAAAGATCGCCCGATTGGCGCCCAGCTCGCTTCGGATCTGGCGGATCGACTCCAGGAAGGGCAGCGACTCGATGTCGCCCACGGTGCCGCCGATCTCCACCAGGGCCACGTCGAAGCCCTCGCCGCCGGCATAGACCCGGCGCTTGATCTCGTCGGTGATGTGCGGGATCACCTGCACGGTGCCACCCAGGTAGTCGCCGCGGCGCTCGCGGCGCAGCACGTGCTCGTAGACCCGGCCGGTGGTGAAGTTGTTGCCCTGGGTCATCTTGGTGCGAATGAAACGCTCATAGTGGCCCAGGTCGAGGTCGGTTTCGGCGCCATCTTCGGTGACGAACACCTCGCCGTGCTGGAAGGGGCTCATGGTGCCCGGATCCACGTTGATGTACGGGTCGAGCTTGAGCATGGTGACCTTGAGGCCGCGCGCCTCGAGAATCGCCGCCAGCGAGGCCGACGCGATGCCCTTGCCGAGAGAGGACACAACGCCGCCGGTCACGAAGATATATCGTGTCATGGAGAACCTGTCGAAACGTGATCATGAGGCTTGGCAGAAAGCCGCGCCAGGATGGGACGACAGACTAGCAGAATACGACCTTTGGCTCAATTTCAGGACCGAGGATCGAGGATCGAGGATCGAGGATCGAGGATCGAGGATCGAGGATCGAGGATCGAGGATCGAGCAAAATGATAGCGGCTTTACGGCCATCGCAAGCGGCGCCGGGGACAGGTCGCAGCGGGGGTCCGATTCCAGGGAAGGAATCGGTAGCGTACAGGGACGTATTCACAGCGCCCCCGCCTAGACCTGTCGCCGGGAAAGCCGCGGGTTAAAGCCACCGGAACCAGCTGCTTCAACCCGCAGGGGCCTCAGACCTTCAGGTAATCCAGAATCCCCTCGCCGGCCTGGCGGCCCTCATAGATAGCGGTGACCACCAGATCGGAGCCGCGCACCATATCGCCGCCGGCGAAGATCTTCTCATGGGTGGTCTGGAAGGGGTAGGCGCCCTGCTCCGGCGCCAGCACCCGGCCACGCTCGTCCATGTCGATGCCCACGTGCTCGAACCAGGGCGCGGGGCTGGGCTGGAAGCCAAAGGCAATGACCACCGCATCCGCCGGCAGGATCTCCTCGGAGCCCGGTACCACCTCGGGACGCTGGCGACCGTTCTCGTCGGGCTCGCCGAGCCGCGTCCTCACCACCTTGACGCCCTCGACGCGCTCGTCGCCGACCACCGCCACCGGCTGGCGGTTGAAGAGGAACTCCACGCCCTCCTCCCGGGCGTTGGCCACTTCGCGCTTGGAGCCCGGCATATTCTCCTCGTCGCGGCGGTAGGCGCAGGTGACGCTGGAGGCCGCCTGGCGAATGGCGGTGCGGTTGCAGTCCATGGCGGTATCGCCACCGCCGAGCACCACCACCCGCTGCCCCTCCAGGGAGACATAGTCGGCCGGGTCCTTCTCGAAGCCCAGACAGTGGTTGACGTTGGCGATCAGGTAGTCGAGGGCCTTGTGCACCCCGGGCAGATCCTCCCCGGGGAAGCCCCCCTCCATGTACTTGTAGGTGCCCATGCCCAGGAAGACGGCGTCGTACTGGCTCAGAAGCTTGTCGAACTCGACCTCCTTGCCCACCTCGACGCCCAGGCGGAACTCCACGCCCATCTCCTCGAACACCGCCCGACGGCGCTCCATCACCGTCTTCTCGAGCTTGAACTCGGGAATGCCGAAGGTCAGCAGGCCGCCGATCTCGGGGTACTTGTCATACACCACGGGCTTGACGCCGTTACGCACCAGGATATCGGCGCAGCCCAGCCCCGCCGGGCCGGCCCCGATGATGGCCACCTTCTTGTCGGTCCAGGTCACCTGGGACATGTCCGGGCGCCAGCCCATGGCGAAGGCCGTATCGGTGATGTACTTCTCCACCGAGCCGATGGTGACGGCCCCGAAGCCATCGTTGAGGGTGCAGTCCCCCTCGCAGAGGCGATCCTGGGGGCAGACCCGGCCGCACACCTCGGGCAGGGTGTTGGTGCGGTGCGACAGCTCGGCCGCCTCGAGGATATTGCCCTCGGCGACCAGCTGTAGCCAGTTGGGGATATAATTGTGGACCGGGCACTTCCACTCGCAGTAGGGGTTGCCGCAGTGCAGGCAGCGGTGCGCCTGGCTGGCCGCATCCTGAGGCTTGTACGGCTCGTAGATCTCGGCGAACTCCCGCGAACGGGTGCGGGCGTCCTTCTTCTGCGGGTCCTGGCGACCCACGTCGATAAACTGGAAATCGTTGTTCAAACGGTTGGCCATGTCTGTTGCTCCTCTCTGCGGGCGGGCTCGGAACGCCGACACTCCAGGCGTTCCGGCCGATACCGCTTCATTCATTCCGGCTGACGCCGCCTCACACGGGCGGACGCTGCCTCATTCATTCCGGCTGGCGCCGCCTCAATTCACTCCGGCTGACGCCGGGATTGGGCCAGCAGGCTGTTGAGGCTTGCCGCCTTGGGCTTGACCAGCCAGAAGTGGCGAACGAATTCACTGAAGTCGTCGAGGATGTCGAGCCCCCGGCGCGAGCCGGTCTCGGCCACGAACTCCTCGATGATTTCCCGCAGATAGCGCCGGTAGGCCTCCATGGCCTCGGTATTGACCCGATGGATTTCCACCAGCTCATGGTTGTAGCGGTCGACGAAGGAGCGATCCTCGTCGAGCACATAGGCGAAGCCACCGGTCATGCCGGCGCCGAAGTTGACGCCGGTTCTGCCCAGCACACAGACCAGGCCGCCGGTCATGTACTCGCAGCAGTGGTCGCCGGCGCCTTCGATCACCGCGTGCGCCCCGGAGTTGCGGACCCCGAAGCGCTCCCCGGCGGTCCCGGCGGCGAACAGTTGGCCGCCGGTGGCGCCATACAGGCAGGTATTGCCGACGATCGCCGTCTTGTGGCTCTCGAAGCGACTGCCCTTGGGCGGAGTGATCACCACCTTGCCGCCGTTCATGCCCTTGCCCACGTAGTCGTTGGCATCCCCTTCCAGGTAGAGGTTGAGCCCGCGGGCGTTCCACACCCCGAAGCTCTGCCCGGCCACGCCGGTGAAGCGCAGCGTGATCGGGGCGTCCTCGAGGCCCGACTCGCCGTAGCGCTTGGCCACCGCGCCGGAGGAGAGCGCCGGCACCGAGCGGTCGCAGTTGGTGATGGTGAAGGCAAACTCGCCGCCCGACTTGGCCTCGATGGCCTCGTCCAGCGCCGCCAGCACCTCCTGATTCTTGGCGCCCGGATCGTGGGGCACGTTACGGCTGACCTGGCAGAACTGCGGCGCATCCGCCGGGACGAAGTCGTTGCCAAGCAGCCCCGAGAGGTCGAGCTTGCGCTGGGCAGGGGTCTGGCCCTCCAGCACCTCAAGCAGGTCGGTGCGGCCGATCAGGTCGGTGAGCTGGCGCACGCCCAGCATGGCCATCAGTTCGCGCACCTCCTCGGCGATGAAGCGGAAGTAGTGCTTGACCATGTCCACGGTGCCGCGGAAGTGCTCGTCGCGCAGGTACTGGTGCTGAGTGGCCACGCCGGTGGCGCAGTTGTTGAGGTGACAGATGCGCAGGTACTTGCAGCCCAGCGCCACCATCGGCGCGGTGCCGAAGCCGAAGCTCTCGGCACCCAGTATCGCCGCCTTGACCACGTCGAGGCCGGTCTTCAGGCCGCCGTCGGTCTGCAGGCGAATCTTGTCGCGCAGCCCGTTGATGCGCAGCGCCTGATGTACCTCGGGCAGGCCCAGCTCCCAGGGGCTGCCGGCATGCTTGATGGAGGTCAACGGGCTGGCCGCGGTGCCGCCGTCATAGCCGGAGACGGTGATCAGGTCGGCATAGGCCTTGGCCACCCCGGTGGCGATGGTGCCGATCCCGGGCTCGGAGACCAGCTTCACCGACACCTGGGCGTCGGGGTTGACCTGCTTCAAGTCGAAGATCAGCTGCGCCAGGTCCTCGATGGAGTAGATGTCGTGGTGCGGCGGCGGCGAGATCAGCGTCACGCCGGGCACCGAGTAGCGCAGCCGGGCGATCAGCTCGTTGACCTTGCCGCCGGGCAGCTGGCCGCCCTCGCCGGGCTTGGCGCCCTGGGCCACCTTGATCTGCAGCACCTCGGCGTTGACCAAGTAGGCCGGGGTGACGCCGAAGCGTCCCGAGGCGATCTGCTTGATCTTGGAGCTGCGGATGGTGCCGTAGCGGGCCGGGTCCTCGCCGCCTTCGCCGGAGTTGGAGCGCCCACCCGCCTCGTTCATGGCCTGGGCCAGCGCCTCGTGGGCCTCGGGCGAGAGCGCGCCCAGCGACATGCCGGCGCTGTCGAAGCGCGGAATCAGCGACTCGACCGACTCCACCTCCTCCAGGGCCAGCGGTGTCTCGGCAGGCTTGAGGGCCAGCAGGTCGCGCAGGGTCGCCACCGGGCGCTCGTTGACCAGCGCCGCGAATTTCTTCCACTTGGCGTAATCGCCCTCCTGCACCGCCTCCTGCAGCGCCTTGATCACGTCGGGGTTGTAGGCGTGGTACTCGTGATCATGGACATACTTCATCAGGCCGCCCTGACTGATGCCCTTGCGCGGAATCCAGGCGTCACGGGCCAGCAGCTCCTGCTGCAGCTGCAGCTCACTGAAGCCGGTGCCCTCAATGCGCGAGGCCATCCCGGTGAAGCACAGCCCGACCACCTCGCTGGAAAGACCCACCGCCTCGAACAGCTGGGAGCCGCGGTAGGAGGCGAGCGTCGAGATCCCCATCTTGGAGAGGATCTTGAACAGCCCCTTCTGCAGGCCCTTGCGGTAGTTCTCGCGGGCATCCGCCGGGTTGCCGGTGAGCTCGCCGGTGCGGTGCATGTCGGCCATCACCTGATAGGCCAGCCACGGGAAGACCGCGGTGGCCCCCACGCCGAAGAGTACCGCCATCTGGTGGGCATCGCGGGCATAGCCGGTCTCCACCACCAGGTTGGCATGGGGGCGCAGCGCCAGCTTGCCCAGGTGATGGTGCACGGCGCCCACCGCCAGCGCGGCATGAATCGGCAGCTGGTCCTTGTCGAGCTGGGCATCGGAGAGCACCAGGATCACCTTGCCGTCGCGCACCGCCACCTCCGCCTGGCGACAGAGCTCGGCAATCGCCCCCTTGAGGCCCATCTGCTGCGGATCATAGCCCAGGGTCAGGGTATGGCTGGCGAAGGCCGGGTCGTCCTGATCGAGCAGCGCGGCGAACTTGCGCGGCGACAGCACCGGCGTGGTCAGGATGATCCGGTGGGCGTGCTCGGGCGTCGCCTTGAAGACGTTGCGCTCGGCGCCGATGCAGGTCTCCAGCGACATCACGATCGCTTCGCGCAGCGGGTCGATGGCGGGGTTGGTGACCTGGGCGAACTTCTGGCGGAAGTAGTCGGTGAGCAGGCGTTGCTTGCCGGAGAGCACCGCCATGGGGGTGTCGTCGCCCATGGAGCCCACCGCCTCCTGGCCGCTCTCGGCCAGCGGCCGCAGCACCTGGTCGCGCTCCTCGAAGCTGACCTGGAACATCTTCTGCCAGGTCTTCACCGCCTCGGCGTCCATGTTCTGGAAACTGGCAAGCTCGGTGAGCGCCGACTCCAGGTAGTGGGCCTCCTCCTTCAGCCAGCGCTTGTAGGGGAAGGCGGACTTGAGGCGGCTGTCGATGTCCTCGGTGTGCAGCACCTCGCCGGTCTGGGTATCCACGGCGAGCACCTGGCCGGGCCCCACGCGCCCCTTGGCCACCACATCCTCGGGGGCGTAGTCGTAGGTGCCGATCTCCGAGGCCAGGGTGATATAGCCGTTCTTGGTGATCACCCAGCGCGCCGGGCGCAGGCCGTTGCGGTCGAGCATGCACAGCGCCTGGCGGCCGTCGGTCATCACCACCCCGGCGGGGCCGTCCCAGGGCTCCATGTGCATGGAGTTGTACTCGTAGAAGGCGCGCAGCTCGCCGTCCATGGTTTCGACGTTCTGCCAGGCCGGCGGCACCATCATGCGCACCGCCCGATGCAACTCCATGCCGCCCATCAGCAGCACCTCGAGCATGTTGTCCATGCTCGAGGAGTCGGAGCCGCTGGTGTTGACGATCTCGGCGAGCTCGGCGATCTCGGGCAGGCGCTCGTTGACGAAGTTTTCCTTGCGCGAATTGGCCCAGCCGCGGTTGGCCTCGATGGTGTTGATCTCGCCGTTATGGGCCAGCAGCCGGAACGGCTGGGCCAGCGGCCAGCGCGGGGCGGTGTTGGTGGAGAAGCGCTGGTGGAAGACGCAGATGGCGGTCTCCAGCCGCTCGTCGCCGAGGTCTTGATAAAACGCCGGCAGGTCCACCGGCATCACCAGCCCCTTGTAGGAGATGACCCGGGAGGAGAGCGAGCTGACGTAGAAGTCCGCCTCGTCACGCAGCATCTGCTCGGCGCGACGGCGCGCCATGAAGAGATCCACGTCGAAACGCTCGGCGTCGCTGCCCTTGCCGGGCTCAACGAACAGGTGGCGGATGCGCGGCAGGCACGCCAGCGCCATGGGGCCGCAGCAGGCGGGATCCACCGGCACGTCGCGCCAGCCGCGAATCACCAGCCCGCAGGCGCGCAGTTCGCCCTCCAGCACGCTGCGCGCCCGAGCCTCGCGGGCATCGTCATCGGGCAGGAAGACCGCCCCCACCGCGAAACGCTCACCCAGCTGGACATCCAGCGCTTCGGCCGCCACCTCGCGCATGAAGGCGTCGGGCAGCTTGAGCAACAGCCCGCAGCCGTCGCCAGTCTTGCCGTCGGCGGCGATGCCGCCACGATGGGTCATGCAGGTGAGGGACTCGATGGCCGTGCGCAGCAGGTCGTGGCTGGCCTGCCCCTCCATGTGGGCGATCAGACCAAACCCGCAGTTGTCACGGAATTCGCCGGGGTGATGAAGGCCTCTAATCATGGGCGTGCCTCTAGAAAGACGATAGACATCACAGCGATGCATTGATATTATAATAGGTTTTTTAAAATTCATGCTTGCCGAATCAGGCCGGCCGCTGTGGCGGACAAAGGAGGCACAGCATAGTCACCCCGGGGCGCTCGACGCAATCGACTACCCCCTCCCCACCTAAAAAAATCTTGCCAAATCCGCCACTTGGCGAAACAGCACGAATAAAAAACACCCCCAAGTCAACAACTTGCAGAGCACATTAACGCTATTCAAACGAAAAGAGGGAGAGGTTAGACTTTAGTCGGAAACGGCGCATTTCCCCCATACCGATACGGCATATGGCATACAGATTTCATCGAGGGACCCGTCCGACACGACGACGCCCGCACGGTGGCGGGCGTCGATAACGAGGGTCGCTGGAGTCGAAGGGCGGAAAAAAGCGCTCAGCGGCGCGGAAAGTCCCTGAGCAGCGCGGAGAGCGTCTCGGCGGGGGTTTCGTCATGCACGCAGGCATCGCCCAGGGCGCGCAGCAGGATCAGCCGCAGGCGGTCGTCGAGGTTCTTCTTGTCCAGGCGCATCAGCGCCAGGAAGTCCTCCTCGCCCATCTCGGCGGGCGCGACCCGCGGCAGGCCCGCAGCCTCGATGAGATCGCGGGTGCGCGCCACCTCGGCCTCGTCGAGCCAGCCCAGACGATGCGACAGCTCGGCGGCCATCAGCATCCCGGCGCCTACCGCCTCGCCGTGCAGCCAAGTGCCGTAGCCCTGATGCGCCTCGATGGCGTGACCGAAAGTATGTCCCAGGTTGAGCAGCGCCCTCACGCCCTGCTCGGTCTCGTCGGCGGCGACGATCTCCGCCTTGAGGGCGCAGCTGCGCTCGATGGCGCGGGTCAAGGCCGCGGTATCCAGATCGCTCAGCGCGGACATCTCGGCCTCGAGCCAGGCGAGGAACTCGGCATCGCGGATCAGGCCGTATTTGATCACCTCGGCGAGCCCCGCGGAGAGCTCGCGGGGCGGCAGGCTGGCCAGGGTATCGGTGTCGATCAGCACCGCCCGGGGCTGCCAGAAGGCGCCGATCATGTTCTTGCCCCGCGGGTGATTGACACCGGTCTTGCCGCCCACCGAGGAGTCGACCTGCGCGAGCAGCGTGGTGGGCACCTGGATGAAGGCCACGCCGCGCTGATAGCAGGCCGCGGCGAACCCCACCATGTCGCCGATCACCCCCCGCCCAGGGCGATCAGCGTGCAGCGACGATTGAAGCCGGCCTCCAGCAGGGCATCCCAGATGCGCGAGACGCTCGCCAGGGTCTTGGTGGCCTCGCCGTCGGGCAGCACCAGCTCATGCACCTCGGCGTCGGCCGGCAGGCCGCGGCGGCACCGCTCGAGATAGCGGGGCGCCACCACCTCGTTGGTGACGATCATCACCTGGCGCCCGGCCAGGTGGGGACGCAGCCACTGGGGGTCGCCAAGCAGCCCCGGGCCGATATGAATGGGATAGCGTCGCTCGCCCAGCTCCACCTGCAGGCAGCGCGGGGCGTTGCGGGAATCATTGAGGGTCATGGCATCAGGCCTTGGCTTGAAGGGGATCGACCAGCCGCTGCACGCGCCGCACGATGTCATTGACCACGGCCCGCGGTCCACGGCGGTCGGTGCGCACCACGATATCGGCGGTGGCGCGGTAGAGGGGATCGCGCAGGGCGAACATCTCGCGCAGCAGCGACTCGCGGTCGCCGCGCTGCAACAGCGGCCGGTTGCGGTCCTTGGCCACGCGCTTGAGCTGCTGCTCCACGGTGGTGAACAGGTAGATGACGGTGCCGCGTTCGCGCAGCCGGCGGCGGTTCGCCTCGCGCAGGACCGAGCCGCCGCCGGTGGCCAGCACCACATGGTCGAGCCTGGTCAGCTCCTCGATCATCTGCTCTTCGCGCTGGCGAAAGCCGGCTTCCCCCTCGACGTCGAAGATCCAGGGAATATCCGCGCCGCAGCGCGCCTGGATCTCGTGGTCGCTGTCGTAGAAGTCGCGTGACAGCTCGGCCGCCAGGAGGCGGCCGATGGTGCTCTTGCCGGCCCCCATGGGGCCGACCAGTATCAGGTTGGGCAGGTCCTGCATCAGCGAATCGCCATGCCGTCGTCGAGTATACGCGGAGTGATGAACACCAGCAGCTCCACTTTCTGGTTGCTCTGCTCATTGTATCGGAAGAGCCGGCCGAGCACCGGCAGATCGCCGAGAAAGGGCGTCTTGACGATGCGGCTAAGCTCCTCGGTGGTCAGGATACCACCCAGCACGACGGTTTCACCATTGTCGACCAGCACCTGGGTCTCGATCTGGTTGGTATCGATGACCGGCACCCCGCCGAATACCTCGTCGGCAATGGTGTCGTTGTTGATCACCAGGTCCATGATGATGCGGTTGTCGGGAGTGATCTGCGGCGTTACCTCCAGCGACAGCACCGCCTCCTTGAACTCCACGTTGGTGGCCCCGCTGGCGGTGGCCTCCTGAAAGGGAATCTCCTGCCCCTGCTTGATGACAGCGGGCCGCTGGTTGGCGGTGATCACCCGGGGCTGGGAGATGGTCTGGCTCTTGTTCTCGCTCTCCAGCGCGCGCAGCTCGAGATCGAGCAGGATATCGCCGGCCAGGTAGCCGAAGGTGAAGGCCGAAAGTGGGTCCTCACCGCCCAGATCCACCGCCAGCCCACCCCGGGCGCGATTCAGCCCCTGTGGGTTGATGTCCCGTCGGACAAAGTCGAAGACGTTCTGCTCTTCGGGCAAAGAAGGATTACTGGAAGTTCTTGGACGCCCTCTCTGATCAAAACTCCCCATTAAATCACCATCAATCTCCCGCTCCCTGAATCCCCGGGTTGAAGACGCTCCCCAGTTGACCCCCAGCTCCTGGGTCACGCCGTCCCGGGCGATGACGATCCGCGCCTCGATCTGCACCTGACGCACCGCCACGTCGAGCCGGTCGACGGTGGCCAGAATCTCCTGGATCTGATCGGCGGTGTCCTGGATCAGCAGGGTATTGGTGCGCTGGTCCACGGCCACCCGACCGCGCTCGGAGAGCAGCCCGAAGCCGTCCTCGCCGCGCAGCAGCCGGGCCAGGTCCTCGGCGCGAGCGTAGCGCACCTGCAGATACTCCGAGGTCAGCGGCGCCAGGGTTTCCATCTGGGTGCGCGCCTCGAGCTCCTGCTGCTCGATGCGGGCCAGCTCGCTGGCCGGGGCCACCACGATGACATTGCCCTCCTGGCGGCTGGCCAGGCCGTGGCTCTTGAGCACCAGGTCCAGCGCCTGGTCCCAGGGCACGTCCTGGAGGTTGAGCGTCACCCGGCCGGTGACGCTGTCGCTGGCCACCAGATTGAGCCCGGTGAAGTCGGCGATGATCGCCAGCACCGAGCGCACTTCGATATCCTGGAAGTTGAGGGTGATGCGATCGCCGGTATAGGGAAACTGCTCGCGTACCCGCCGCTCGCGCTCCGCCTGGGTCACCGGCTGCGCCTCGATGGCCAGCTGCCGGCCGCTCTGGGTGGAGACCATGGCGTAGTCGCCGCTGCCTTCGATCTCGAGGGTGAGGCCGTCGCGACCGGGGCGCGGCGTGATGCGTCGCAGCGGCGTGCCGAAGTCGCTGACATCGAGGACCTGGTTGAAGGCCTCGGGCAGCTCGACGTCGCGCAGCTCGGCAACGATGCGGTTGCCGCTCGCCTCGCGGACCCGGGCATCCACGCCGGCACGGTCGAAGGTGACGATCAGCCGCCCGGCGCCCCCCTCGCCGCGGCGAAAATCGATATCCTCGAGGGTCGGCAGGCGGCTTGCAGCCGCCGGGCGAGACTCGGGCTCGGTCGCCGTGGCCGGCCGTGCCGCGGCCGGCTGGGCCGCCACGCTGCCACCGATGGCCAGGCGTAGGCGGTCGCCCTGCTCGGTGGTGCTGTAAGGCAGGGGCTCCTCGAGGTTGAAGACCAGACGGGTACGCGCTCCCGCCTCCAGGGCGGTCACCTGCTCCACGCCTCCGACCCCTAGGTCGATGCGCCGCTGATCGAGCCGGTTGCCGGTCTCCATCAGGTCGATGGTCAGGCGCGCCGGATCATCGAGGCGATAGCCCCGCACCTCGGGCACGCCGCCGCGGAAGGTCAGGTCGACCTGCACCTCTCCCCCAGGCCCCTGGCGGAAGTCCAGGTCGGTCAGCGTCGAAGCCGCCAGCGCGGCTGTGGACGCCACCAGCAGGCCAAGCACCAGCGCTGCGCGAATCATCTGTCTCATGATATCCATCCCCTGCCCTGCACCGACGCTCCCCTGGAGGTGGCCGGCATCGGTTATTTACTCGCTGAGTGTCAGGCGTCGGCGCTGCTCGACCCACCCCTCACGCTGCATGACCGTTTCGATCAGCTCCACGGCTGACTGAGAGATGCCGACGATGCGGCCGTGATTCTCGCCCAGATGGTTGCCGACCTGCAGCCGGTGCACCTGCCCGTCCGGCGCGCGCACCAGCGCCGAGGGCTGCCCCCCCACGGTGAGGATACCGACAAGCTCCAGCTCACCGAGCGAGAACCGCTCCAGCGGCTCCCGGGGGCGATCCGGATCGGGGGCCAGCTCGCGGCTGAACGCCTGAGGGCGCCGCTCATCGGCCTGCTGACGAGGCTCGAAGGGGCTGCGACTGTCGGCCTCGCGGTACGGCGTGGCCCGGTAGTCAGGCACCTCGGGCAGCGCCAGACGGGGGGCCGCGCCGGGGTCGACGCGAATCGCCGCCAGCTCCCGATCCAGTTCGTCCAGCTGCGGGTCGGCACAGCCTGCCAGGGCCAACAGGCCGACGACGACGAGGCCCGACCAGGGGCGATGCGTGGTGATCATGGCGCCACCTCCGCGTCGTCATCTCGATAGCTGTAGGTGCGGGCCAGCATCGACAGCCTGAGCTCCTCGCCGTCTTCCACGGGCGACAGGGTCAGGTCGTGCTGGGTGATGATACGCGGCAGGGCGGCAATGCCGGCCAGGAAGGTGGCGATGCGGTGATAGTCGCCGCGCACCTGGATGTCGAAGGGGCGCTCAACGTAGAAGTCGCGCTCAACCGGCGTGCGCAGGCGAATGAAATCGATGGAGAGCTGGCTGTCGAGGGCCAGGTCGCTGACGCTGTCGAGCAGCGAGGGGATCTCGGCGCCTGAGGGCAGCATGGCCATGAGTGCCTCCATGCGCGCCTCCAGCACCTCCATCTGTTCGACCATCTCGGGCAGCCTGGCCGCCTGGGCCGCCCGCAGGCGGTAGTCGCGCAGCAGCTGCTGCTCCTCGCTGCGGGCCTGCTCCAGCTCGGCCTGCTGAGGCGTGGCAAAGTACCAGTGAATGCCGGCGAAGGTCAGGCCGAACACCAGCGCGCAGCAGAAGACCTGCAGCGACCAGGGCCAGCCGCCCGATTCCTTGATATCCAGCTCCCGCCAGTCGAGTTCACGTAGGCGGCGCATTTCGGCGCTGAGACTCATGACCCCTCCTGTGCCGTATCCCCGGGAGGCGGGTCAGCCTCTTCCGCGTCGCCTGCGATGTCGGGCGACAGCTGCATGACGCTGAGGCTGAAGCGCCGGCGCGCGCCCTCGTCCGTTTCGACCTCCGAGAGCACCGGCTCGGCCAGCGACGGCGCCGCCGCCAGGGCACGCAGCTGATCGGAGACCCGGCGATTGCTCTGGGCCAGACCGCTGAGCCGCAGGCGGTCGTCCTGACGGCTCAACTGCGTATAGTGCACGCCATCCACCAGGCTGGTGGTCAGATCCCGCAGCACCTGAACGGTTTGCGAGCGCCCCTGCTGCAGCTCGCTGAACACCTCGACCTGGCCAATCATCCGCTCGCGGATCGCCTCGTACTCGCCGATCGACTGGATATCCCGATCGAGCTGCTGCATCTGCTCGCGGATATGCGCGTTGCGCTGCTGCTGCGCATCGCGCCTGTCCTGATAGTGATAGGTCGCGCCCATCCCGACCGCGATCCCCAATACCGCCATGAGCCCGATGGCGAGCTGGAAGCGGCGACTGCGGCGCGCACGCTGCTGCTCCCGCCAGGGCAGGAGATTGATCTCAATACTCATTTTCCCGCCCTCATGGCCAGACCGCATGCCGTGAGCATGGCCGGCGCATCGCCGGCCAGGGTCTGGACATCGATGCGGGTATTGATCTTCATGCGCAGGAACGGATTGGCAATCGCCACTTCCATGCCGGTCTCCTGAGCCAGCCGGTCGGCTAGACCGGGAATCACGCTAGACCCACCAGCCAGGATCATGCGCCGCACCTCGTGCTTGCGCCCGGCGGTGTAGTAAAGCTGCAGGGAGCGGCCGATCTGCTGCACCAGGGTGTCCAGGAAGGGGGCCAGCACGCTGGTTTGGTAGTCCGCCGGCAGCCCCCCCCGTTTCTTGGCCAGGCCCGCCTCCTCCAGCGTCAGGCCATAGCGGACCCGGATCTCCTCGGTCAGCTGGCGCCCACCGAACACCGTGTCGCGGCTGTAGGTGATGCGACCACCGCGTATCACATGAAAGGCGTTCATGGTGGCACCGATGTCCACCAGCGCCACGCACTCCTCTTCGCCCCCACCCGGCGGCAGCTGATGACGCAGCTCGCCGAAGGCACGCTCCATGGCGAAGGTCTCCACATCCACCGCCGCCGAGGTCAGGCCGGCCTGCAGCAGCGCATCGGTAAGCTGGTTGACATCCTGCTGGCGACAGGCGACCAACAGCACGTCCTGCTGGTCGCCGTAGCGGGCGTTTAGCCCCAGGCGCTGAAAATCGAAGGCGACTTCACTGAACGGAAAAGGAATATGCTTGTCCGACTCGAGTTGGATACGTGCCTCGATCTCATCATCGTTGAGCGAGGCGGGCAGGGTCAGGGTCTTGGTGATGGCCGCGCTGGCCGGCACCGCCACCACCGCCTGTCGCGTGGAGGGCCGAGCGCTCTCCACCGCGCGTTGGAGGGCGTCGGCGACTTCGCCCATGTCGCGAATGCGCCGCTCGACCACGGCGCCTTCGCGCAGGGGCCTGACCGCATAGCTTTCGATCTGATGGTGGGAGCCCGCCCGCCTGAGCTCGATCAATTTCACGGTTGCCGATGTGATATCGACGCCAATCAGTCCCTTGCCGGAGGCCCTGAGTCGCATCTATCCATGCCCCTGCCTTGATTCACTGCGGTAACCCGCTTGTTGTGGTTGCGCCGCACATCCAACTCAGTCGAATGTCTCAGCGAAATCATACCCTGCAATGTGAGGTCGAGGTTACATGATATTGCCACCAAGCACATAAAGTTGGACAGTGCGCCTCCTCAACGCTGGTGACCCATCGCCCGGCTTCCTATAATAGCCAGCGCCAGTGAAGGCTCCTCCATCGCCGCCGCCCTCCCTGTTTTCACGACGGACACCGACATTACATGAAGTGGATCAAAACCCTGATTTTTTCGGTCTTCTGGCTGCTGGTATCGCTGTTCACGGTATCGCTGCTGGGCGTGGCCGGTGCCGCGCTCTACTTTACACCGGGGCTGCCCGATGTCCGCCAGCTTCAGGACTTCGAGCTGCACACCCCGCTGCGCATCTTTACCCGCGACGGTAAGCTGATCGGTGAGTTCGGCGAGGAGCGGCGGATGGCCGTGGACTTCGACGAGATTCCCGAGGAGTTCATCCAGGCCCTGCTGGCCGCCGAGGATGCCGCCTTCTTCGACCACCGCGGCGTCGACCCCCGCGGCCTGGCGCGCGCCGGCCTGGAGCTGGTCTCCAGCGGCGGTGACATTCAGTCCGGGGGCTCCACCATCACCATGCAGGTGGCGCGCAACTATCTGCTGACCCTGGATCGCACCTTCACGCGCAAAATCCGCGAGATCCTGCTGGCGCTGCAGATGGAGCGCATCCTCACCAAGGAGGAGATCTTCGAGCTCTACGTCAACAAGATCTTCCTCGGCCACCGCGCCTACGGCATTGCGGCAGCGGCGGAGGTCTACTACGACAAGCCGCTGAACGAACTGAGCCTGGCCCAGACGGCCATGATCGCCGGCCTGCCCAAGGCGCCCTCGTCGTTCAACCCGCTGGCCAACCCCGAGCGCTCGCTGATCCGCCGCAACTGGATCCTCTATCGCATGCGTCAGCTGGGCAACATTGACCAGGCCACCTACGAAGCGGCGGTACAGGAGCCGATCACCGCCCGTCGCCACATCACCCAGGCGGAAGTCGATGCCGACTATGTGGCCGAGATGGCACGCCAGTACGCGGTGGAGCGCTTTGGCGATGACGCCTACACCGGCGGCTACCGGATCCACACCACCCTGGATAGCGAACTGCAGCCCCATGCCCGCAACGCCCTGGCCAACGGGCTGATCGACTACGACACTCGCCACGGCTGGCGCGGACCGGAGCAGCGCGACATTCCCCCCGGCCTCGCCGAGGCCCAGGCGCGCACCGAGCGTCGCGGCCTGGAGGAGGAGCTCGACGAATCCCCCGAGATCCTGCAGACCGCCCAGCGGGCGGCACAGCGCAGCCAGACCGAGGTCGAGGGCGTCGAGGGCGACGTCAGCAACTGGCTGGGGGTGCTGGAGCGCACCTCGGGCTTCGGCCCGCTGCAGCCGGCCATCGTGGTCGAGAGCGAAGGCCGCGAGATGCGCGTGATGACCCGCGGCGGCGAGCTGCATACGCTGGCCTGGGACGGCCTTTCCTGGGCCCGCGAGTACCGCAGCCCGCGCGCCCGCGGGCCCGAACCGAGCTCTGCCGCCGAGATCGCCAGCGCCGGCGACCTGGTGCGCATCCTGCAGCGAGAGGACGGCAGCTGGCGGCTCTCTCAGCGCCCCGACGCCGAGGGCTCGGTGGTGGTGATGGAGCCCGACACCGGTGCCATTCTCGCCCTGCAAGGCGGCTTCAGCTTCAACGCCAGCAAGTTCAACCGCGCCGTCCAGGCCCAGCGCCAGTCGGGCTCCATCTTCAAGCCCTTCATCTTCCTGGCCGCCCTGGACAGCGGCATGATGACCGCCTCCAGTGTGGTCAACGATGCGCCGGTGGTGGTCCAGGACGGCAGCAACGAGCTGTGGCGTCCGGTCAACGCCAGCCGCGACTTCCTGGGCCCGACCCGGCTGCGCGTGGCGCTGGCCCGCTCACGCAACCTGGTGACAATTCGCGTGCTGCAGACCCTGGGGCTCGATGCCACCCTCGACTATCTCGAGGGCTTCGGCTTTGCCCCCGGCCGCCTGCCCCGCGGACTGTCGCTGGCCCTGGGCAGCGCCGACCTGACCCCGCTGGAGATGACCAACGCCTACGCGGTGCTGGCCAACGGCGGCTACCAGGTCACCCCCTGGTTCATCGAGCGCGTCACCCGCGGCAGCGACGACCAGGTCATCGAGGAGGCTCGTCCTACCATCGTGTGCCGGGAGTGCAGCGACGGGCAGACCGAGGTGGAGATCGACGGCAAGCGCTATGGTGTCGCCCCGCGAGTGGCCGATCCCACCGCCACCTACATCCTCTCCGACATGCTGCGCGACGTGATCGAAAGCGGTACCGGCCGAGCCGCCCTGGCGCTGAACCGCAGCGACGTGGTCGGCAAGACAGGCACCACCAACAACCAGCGTGACGGCTGGTTCGCCGGCTATAACAGTGAGCTGGTGACCACGGTCTGGGTGGGCAAGGACGACAACACGACTATTGCCGAGTATGGCGGCAACGCCGCACTGCCGATCTGGATCGATTTCATGCAGCACGCCCTGGAGGGGCGCCCGGAAGCCAAGCTCGAGGAGCCGAACCTGCTGGTCCGCGCCCGAGTCGACAGCCGAACCGGCCGACGCCTGGCCGATGGCCAGTCCGGCGGGATCAGCGAGCTGTTCCACCCCGACTTCCTGCCGGACCAGGAGTCGCGGCGCATCGAGGAAGAGGTCGAGCGGCGCAGCGGCGCCCAGGGCACCGGCTCCTACGAAGCGATCTTCTAGCCGTAGCGAGGGCGGCACGGACGCCGCCCCGACCCGCTGGACCGTCGTCAGCGCCGCACTCGCGGCGCCCTCCACCGACAACCTCCCGGTGTCTGTTTATGCCCCGCCGCCCTGCATCGCCATGGTTCGCCATTGCCCTGCTGGCGCTGCCGGCCAGCGCCTTGGCCGGCCCCTTCTACGCGCCCCCGCCGCCGGCCGAGGATGCGCCCACCTTCAGCGGTGAAGCTGAGCTGGGCTACACGCATCTCTCGGGCAACACCGACAGCCAGACGCTGATCGGCAAGAGCCGCCTGACCTGGCTGACCGGCGACTGGACCCACAGCCTGCGCGGGGAGGTGCGCAACGTTACCCGCAACGGTAACACCAGCGCCGAACAGTACCTGCTGGCTGGCCGCGAGCGCTACGATATCGAGGGGCCCCACTACCTGTTCGGTTTCGCTCGCTGGGAAAAGGACCGCTTCAGCGGCTACGATCAGCAGACTACCGCGATCGCCGGCTATGGACGCCAGGTCCTCGATACCCCACGCCACCGCCTCTCCCTGGAAGCCGGCCCCGGATATCGTCACGACCGCATCGAGGAAGAGGAGAGCGAGGGCCTCAGCGTGGCCTACAGCGCCCTGGACTACCGCTGGAGCTTCTCTGGCAACGCCAGCCTGCGCCAGGAAGTCTCGGTGGAGGGCACCAGCGACAACACCACCTCCCGCTCGCTGACCGCGCTCACTGCCCAGCTCAACTCGCGCCTCTCCCTGCGCCTCTCCCACGAGGTCAAGCGCAACTCCCAGCCGCCGCAGGGCGCCGAGTCGCGCACCGACCGCACCGTCAGCGCCGCACTTCTCTTCAGCTGGTAGCCCCATAACGCACGACGCCGACCCCACAGGGAGCCGGCGTCGCACAGCCACGGGACGGCAGCGTCGAATCAGCCGCCGTAGACATCCTCGATGGTCTTGAGCGGATAGTGGGCCGGATAGGGACGCCGAGCCACCCCGGAATCTACGGCCGCCTGCGCCACTGCCGAGGTAACGCGGTCGAGCAGCCGCACGTCCACCGGCGTGGGAATGATGTAGTCAGGGCCGAACTCCATGCGCTCGCGCTCATAGGCATCGAGTACATGCTGGGGCACCGGCTCGCGGGCCAGGTCCTTGAGGGCATGCACCGCGGCGACCTTCATCTCCTCGTTGATGCGCGTGGCGCGCACGTCCAGCGCCCCGCGGAAGATGAAGGGGAAGCCCAGCACGTTGTTGACCTGATTGGGAAAGTCCGAGCGACCGGTGGCCATGATCACGTCCGGCCGGGCATCGCGGGCCACGTCGGGGTGGATCTCCGGGTCTGGATTGGTGCAGGCGAAGACCACCGGATTGGACGCCATCTTGCGAATGTGATCGGCGGTCATCAGGTTCGGCCCGGAGAGCCCGATGAAAACATCGGCCCCGTCGATGGCATCGTCCAGGGTGCGCTTGTCGGTCTCCACGGCAAACATCGCCTTGTAAGGGTTGAGGCCTTCGCGCCCGGCATGAATCACACCGCGACGGTCGAGCATCACCAGGTTCTCGGAGCGCGCACCGCAGGAGACCAGCAGCTTCATGCAGGCAATCGCCGCCGCGCCGGCGCCCAGACAGACGATCTTGGCATCCTCAAGGCGTTTGCCGGCAATCTCCAGAGCGTTGAGCATGCCCGCCGCGGTAACGATGGCGGTACCGTGCTGGTCGTCATGGAAGACCGGGATGCTGCACTGTTCGATCAGCGCCTCTTCGATCTCGAAGCACTCCGGCGCCTTGATATCCTCGAGGTTGATGCCGCCCCAGCTGTCGGCGATGCGTGCCACGGTATCGATGAATGCCTGAGGGCTCTCGGCGTTGACCTCGAGGTCCACCGAGTTGATGCCGGCGAAGCACTTGAACAGCACGCCCTTGCCTTCCATGACCGGCTTACTGGCCAGCGGCCCCAGGTTGCCGAGCCCCAGAATGGCGCTGCCATCGGACACCACCGCTACCAGATTGCCCTTGCCGGTGTAGCGGTAGGCGTTTTCCGGGTCGCGGGCGATCTCGCGGACCGGCTCGGCAACGCCCGGGCTGTAGGCCAGGGAAAGGTCGCGAGCGGTGGCGGTGGGCTTGGTCAGCTCCACCGAGAGCTTTCCGGGAATGGGCTTGGCGTGATAGTCCAGCGCGGCCTGCTTCTTGGCGTCTGTCATGCGGTCGTCCGATGTCAATGTGATAACGAGTGTATACAGAATATAGAAAAACTTTCCACATCTCAACGCCAGACCGTTTCGCGGATTTTGATCGCTCGTTCAGGGATGATGACAACCATTTACTGAAACTTATGCAACAACACCCAGCCATAAGCCATTACTTATCGCTGACGGGAAAACCATCGTCGCGACAAAAAGAAACCCGCCGATGGGCGGGTTTCTTTTCAGTCCGGATGCTCGGCCGGAAGCAAAGGCTCAGCCGCGCTTGATGGCGGCACCGAAGCGCTTGTTGAAGCGCTCGACGCGACCGCCGGTGGTCGCCTGCTTCTGCTTGCCGGTATAGAAGGGATGGCACTGGGAGCACACATCCAGGGACAGGTCATGGCCGGCCGTGGAGCCGACCTCGAAGGTCGCGCCACAGGAGCAGGTGGCGGTGACCGTCTTGTAATCCGGGTGGATACCTTGTTTCATCTTGAGCCTCATGAAGCGGTATGCCGCCACCTGATCCATTGCCAGGCACCGCATACGGGTTGTCTGTCGATACATACTAACCGGTTGCCGCCGGCGGACGCCAGGCGCCACGGCGGCCGCGCATTCTAGCAGAGCCAGCGCCGGAGGCCAATTGCCCGATTCTCCCCACCCACTCCAGCCCCGCGTACTGCGCGTGGCCGTGCCCACACCGCTGCGCCGGCTGTTCGACTATCGGCCGTGTAGCGAGCCGCCCCCTCGAGGCTGGAGGCCCGGGCTGCGCGTGCAGGTGCCTTTCGGCCGGCGCCAGGTGGTAGGGGTGGTGGTCGGCTGCGGTCATGACAGTGAGTTGCCCCAAGCCAAGCTGAAGCCGATTGCCGGCTGGCTCGATGCCGACCCGCTGCCCGAAGACTGGCTGTGGCTGTGTCGCTTTACCGCCCGCTATTACCAGCACCCGCTGGGCGATACCCTGCACCAGGCCATGCCCACGCTGCTGCGCCAGGGACGGGCGCTGGCGAGTCGCATGCGCGAGCAGTGGCAGGCGACTGCCGCGGGGCGCGCGGCGGATGGCGAGCCGCTCAAGCGAGCGCCGCGTCAGGCCGAGCTACTGGCGATGCTCGCCCAGCACCCTCGCGGGCTGGCCAGTCAGGCGATTCTCGCCCAGGGGTTTTCCCGCGATCAGCTCAAGGCGCTCGCGGCCAAGGGCCTGGTGGAGCGCCATGAGATCCCGCGTACCGCCGCTGAGAGCCCCCGCTCCGGCCACCTGTTGGCGCAGCCGCCCCTGTCCCTGAACCGCGAGCAGGCAGCGGCGCTGGCGGCCATTCATGAGCGGCTGGAAGCCTATCATCCCTGTCTGCTCCACGGCGTCACCGGCAGCGGCAAGACCGAGGTCTATCTGCAGCTGATCGAGGCGGTGGTGGAACGCGGCCGACAGGCGCTGCTGCTGGTGCCAGAGATCGGCCTGACGCCCCAGACCCTGGCGCGCTTTCGCCACCGTTTCCAGGTCCCGGTGGTGGCCCTGCACTCGGGGCTCACCGACCATGAGCGCCTGGATGCCTGGGAAGCCGCCGCCAGCGGCCGCGCGCCCATCGTCATCGGCACCCGCTCGGCGATCTTCACCCCCCTGGCGCGCCCCGGGGTGATCATCGTCGATGAAGAGCACGACGGCTCCTTCAAGCAGCAGGAGGGGCTGCGCTACCACGCCCGCGACCTGGCCGTCGCCCGCGCCCACCGCCACGCCATTCCGCTGGTGCTAGGCAGCGCCACGCCGTCGCTGGAGAGCCTGCAGCGCGCCCGACTGGGCGACTACCGCCACCTGCGCCTGACCCAGCGCGCCAGCCGCCACGCCCCGGCCCGGCTGGAGCTCCTCGACCTGCGCGGCCGCCCCCGCCAGGGCGGCCTGATACCGCCTGCCATCGAGTCGATTCGCGAGACGCTGACCGCCGGCCACCAGGTACTGGTGTTCATCAACCGCCGCGGCTTCGCGCCGACGCTGGCCTGCCACGCCTGCGGCTGGCTCGCCGAGTGCGAGGCCTGCGACGCACGCATGACCCTGCACCGCCAGCCACCCATGCTGGCCTGCCACCACTGCGACAAGCGGCGTCCGATTCCCGACGCCTGCCCCGAGTGCGGCAGCGCCGACCTGCGCCCGCTGGGCAGCGGCACCGAACGCACCGAGGAGACCCTGGCGGCGCTGTTCCCCGAGGTGGCCGTGCACCGCATCGACCGCGACAGCACGCGGCGCCGCGACGCCCTCGAGGCGGTGCTGACCGAGGTACGACGCGGCGAGCCCTGCCTGCTGGTGGGCACCCAGATGCTGGCCAAGGGGCACCACCTGCCCCATGTCACCCTGGTGGTGGTGGTCAACGCCGATGCCGGCCTGTACGCCAGCGATTTTCGCGCCCTGGAGCACAGTGCCCAGCTGCTGGAGCAGGTGGCCGGCCGCGCCGGCCGCGCCGCCCACCCGGGGCGGGTGCTGGTGCAGACACTCCACGACGACGACCCGCACCTGCGGCTGCTGGCCGAGCGGGGCTACGATGCCCTGGCCGAGCGCCTGCTGGAAGAGCGCCGGGCGGCTCGGCTACCGCCGTTTCGCTTCCTCGCCCTGCTGCGCCTGGAGAGCCCCCGGGAAGCCGCCGCCACGGAACTGGGGCGCGAGGCCGCCGCCGCGCTACGCCGCTGGCTCGCCGAGCGGCAGCTGGCGGTGGACTGTCTGGGCCCGGTGCCGGCCCCCATGGAGCGCCGCCAGGGCCGCTATCACCTGCAGCTGATGTTGGCCGCCGACCGACGCAGCGGGCTGCACGAAGCCTGCGCCCGGCTGAGCGCCTGGCTGGAGGCCACGCCCGAGGCGCGACGGGTACGCTGGTCGCTGGATATCGACCCCCAGACGCTGAGCTGAAAACCGTAAGCCGTAAGCCGTAAGCCGTAAGCCCAGAGGCTGCTACCAGCGCTTCTGATGGCAATGTCTTTGTCTTATAGCTTAAAGCTTACAACTCCCCGTCTCGGCGAAGCCGAGACGGGGCTGGGCTTTAAAGCCGCGCCACAATTGCCGATAATGGCCGACCAGCCCAACTTTCGTGGCCGCGCCCTTCGCGAGTGCCTTGTCACCGTCACTATCTCGTGCGCCCGCCGCAACAGGACATTATCGTTTCATGAAAGACACCATCGCTTCCCTGCTCGAGGCCGCCCTCGACACGCTCCGGCAGCAGGGCGTGCTGCCCGCCGATGCCGCACCGCCCCTCAAGGTCGACCCTACCAAGGACAAGGCCCACGGCGACTACGCCACCAACCTGGCGCTCGCACTGGCCAAGCCGGCGGGCAAGAAGCCCCGCGAACTGGCCGAGGCCCTGGTGGCCGCCCTTCCCGAGAGCGATGCCGTGGAGAAGGTGGAGATCGCCGGCCCCGGGTTCATCAATTTCTTCGCCGCCACCGACGCCGCCGCCCAGGTCGTGCGCCAGGTGCTCGATGCCGGCGACACCTTCGGCCGCAGCCTCAAGGGCAAGGGGCAGAAGGTGCAGGTAGAGTTCGTCTCCGCCAACCCCACCGGCCCGCTGCACGTCGGCCACGGCCGCGGCGCGGCCATCGGCGACTGCCTCTGCCGCCTGCTCGAGGCCACCGGCTTCGATGTCACTCGCGAGTTCTACTACAACGATGCCGGCGCCCAGATCAGCAACCTGGCACTCTCCGTTCAGGCCCGGGCCAAGGGCATCGAGCCGAGCAGCAGCGCCTGGCCCGCCGACGGCTATCGCGGCGACTACATCATCGAGGTGGCCAAGGACTACCTGGCCGGCGAAACGGTACGCGCCGACGACCGCCACGTCACCGCCAAGGGCGACCCCGAGGACCTCGACGCCATCCGCGAGTTCGCGGTGGCCTGGCTGCGCCGGGAGCAGGACCTGGACCTCAAGGCCTTCGGCGTCGAGTTCGACGTCTACTTCCTGGAGTCGTCGCTCTACGAGCAGGGCAAGGTCGAGGCGGTGGTGGACCGGCTCATGGCCAACGGCCACACCTACGAGCGCGAAGGCGCCCTGTGGCTGCGCACCACCCGATTCGGCGACGACAAGGACCGGGTGATGCGCAAGTCCGACGGCGGCTACACCTACTTCCTGCCCGACGTGGCCTACCACCTGGACAAGTGGCAGCGCGGCTTTACCACCGTGATCAACGAGCAGGGCGCCGACCACCACTCCACCGTGACCCGGGTTCGCGCCGGCCTGCAGGCGCTGGAGGCCGGCATCCCCCAGGGCTGGCCGGACTATGTGCTGCACCAGATGGTGATGGTGACCCGCTCCGGCGTGGAGGTGAAGCTCTCCAAGCGCGCCGGCAGCTACGTTACCGTTCGCGACCTGATCGACGAGGTGGGCCGCGACGCCACTCGCTTCTTCCTCGCCGCACGCCGGGCGGACTCCCAGCTCACCTTCGACATCGACCTGGCCCGCTCCCAGTCCAACGACAACCCGGTCTACTACGTCCAGTACGGCCACGCCCGGGTCTGCAGCATGCTGCGTCGCGCCGAGGCCGACGGCCTGCCCTTCGACCACGACCTGGCCATGGTCAGCCTGGCACGCCTCGACGCCGACCAGGAAAAGGCGCTGATGAACCGCCTGGCCCGCTTCCCGGAGGTGGTCGAGCATGCCGCCGCCGCCCGCGAGCCGCAGCAGGTCGCCCAGTACCTGCTCGACCTGGCCGCCGACTTCCACTCCTGCTACAACGCGGTAAAAGTCATGGTCGAGGACGACGAGCTGCGCAACGCCCGCCTGGCGCTGGGCCTGGCCACCCGCCAGGTACTGCGCAACGGTCTCGACCTCATGGGTGTGAGCGCACCCGAGGAGATGTAACCCATGGCCCGCCGACCCGCCCCGAAGAAGCGTGGCGCAACCACCAGCCGCCGTCGACCCGCCCGTCGTCGCGAGGGCTTCCGGCTGCCCGGCTGGCTGTGGGGGCTGGCGGGCCTCGCCGCCGGCTTCCTGCTGGCTCAGCATCAGCACGGGACCGCCCCCTGGCAGGAAGGCCATGACTCGCCCCTGGCCACGGTGCTGCCCAAACCGCCCGCCGACACTCCCCAGGACGAGGCGCCGCCGGCTGCCAGCGAGCCGCGCATGCCCACCTTCGAGTTCTACACCCTGCTGCCGGAGTCCGAGGTGGTCGCTCCGCGTGGTGAGGTCGCCGCGGCGCCGCCACCGCCACCACCAACGGCTGCCGCCCCGGAGACACCGGACGACGACCCCATTGCCCAGGTGATCGCCGCCAACCTCCAGGACGACGCCAGCGAAACTGCCAACGGCGGCGACGGGACCAGGCCGGCACCCACCGGCGCCGCGTCGCGCTACATGCTGCAAGCCGCCTCCTTCCGCGAATCCGGGGACGCCGAGCAGCTCAAGCAGCGGCTGCGCAATCTCAGCCTGGTGGCCCAGGTCAGCCAGGTCCAGGCGTCCGGCGGCGAGACCTGGCATCGCGTCCAGGTGGGCCCCTACGACGACACCCGGGAGCTCAACCGCGCCCAGGACCTGATGATCACCCAGGGGATTGAGCCGCTGTTGATTCGCCTGCAAAACTGACCCACTGCCTGGCCGCGCTTGAATTCCGGGCGCTGCGCCCACACCTCCCCTGAAAGCTCAGTCACGGCGCCCGGCGATCCGCGGCGCCGAAAGTCATCGGGAGCCCCGGCTCCCCGTTACGGAGTCTTTCTCCATGACCACGATCGTTTCCGTGCGCCGCGGTGACCAGGTCGCACTGGCCGGCGACGGCCAGGTGTCCCTGGGCAACACCGTGATGAAGGGCAACGCCAGCAAGGTACGCCGCCTCTATCGCGGCGAGGTGCTGGCGGGCTTCGCCGGCGGCACCGCCGACGCCTTCACCCTGTTCGAGCGCTTCGAGGCGCAGCTGGAGAAGTATCAGGGCAACCTGGTCAAGGCCGCCGTGGAGCTGGCCAAGGACTGGCGCACCGACCGCGCCCTGCGCCGGCTCGAGGCGCTGCTCGCCGTGGCCAACAAGGACGCCTCGCTGATCATCACCGGCAACGGCGACGTGGTGGAGCCCGAGCGCGGCATCATCGCCATCGGCTCCGGCGGCAACTACGCCCTGGCCGCGGCCCGGGCGCTGCTCGAGAACACCGAGCTCTCGGCCCGCGAGATCACCGAGAAGTCGTTGGCCATCGCTGGCGATATCTGCGTGTTCACCAACCACCACGTCACCCTCGAGGAGCTGCCCTCCGCGCAGCGCTAAGGCGACCACCATGACCCAGATGACTCCCCGCGAAATCGTCCACGCCCTGGACCAGTTCATCATCGGCCAGCAGGACGCCAAGCGCGCCGTGGCCATCGCCCTGCGCAACCGCTGGCGGCGCATGCAGCTCGACGACAGCCTGCGCCCCGAGGTCACCCCCAAGAACATCCTGATGATCGGCCCCACCGGGGTGGGCAAGACCGAGATCGCCCGTCGCCTGGCCAAGCTGGCCCGCGCGCCCTTCATCAAGGTCGAGGCCACCAAGTTCACCGAAGTGGGCTATGTGGGTCGCGACGTGGACTCGATCATCCGCGACCTGACCGAGGCGGCCATCAAGCTGGTGCGCGAGCAGGCCAAGGAGGAGGTGAGCCACCGCGCCGAGGACGCCGCCGAGGACCGTATCCTCGACGCCCTGCTGCCCCCGCCCCGGGGCCAGGAGGAGAGCGCCCGCGCCGACAGCTCCACGCGCCAGATCTTTCGCAAGAAGCTGCGCGAGGGTCAGCTCGACGACAAGGAGATCGACATCGAGGTCTCCCAGCAGGCGCCGGGCATCGATATCATGACCCCGCCGGGCATGGAGGAGATGACCAACCAGCTGCAGAGCCTGTTCGCCGGCATGGGCAAACAGAAGACGGAGACCCGCCGGGTGGCAGTGAAGGACGCCTTTGCCCTGCTGCGCGACGAGGAGGCCGCCAAGCTGGTCAACGAGGAGGAGATCAAGCACCGCGCCATCGAGGCGGTGGAGCAGCACGGCATCGTCTTTCTCGACGAGATCGACAAGGTGGCCAAGGGCAGCGGCCAGTCCAGCGGCGGCGAAGTCTCCCGGGAGGGCGTCCAGCGCGACCTGCTGCCGCTGATCGAGGGCTCCACGGTCTCCACCAAGTACGGCATGGTCAAGACCGACCATATCCTGTTCATCGCCTCCGGCGCCTTCCACCTGTCGCGCCCCTCGGACCTGATCCCCGAGCTGCAGGGCCGCCTGCCGATCCGCGTCGAGCTCAATGCGCTCACCCCCGACGACTTCAAGCGCATCCTTACCGAGCCCTCGGCATCGCTGACCAAGCAGTACAAGGCGCTGCTGGCCACCGAGGGGCTCGACGTCGAGTTCACCGCCGACGGCATCGCGCGCATCGCCGAGATCGCCTGGAAGGTCAACGAGGGCACCGAGAACATCGGCGCGCGGCGCCTCCACACGGTGATGGAGCGCCTACTCGAGGAGGCCTCGTTCAAGGGCGCCGACATCGGCTCGCCGCTGGCCATCGACGCCGCCTACGTGGACTCTCAGCTCGGCGAGCTGGCCATGGACGAGGATCTCTCGCGGTATATCCTCTAACCCCCAGCTTTAAGCCGTAAGCTATAAGCTGTAAGTGAACCCCACAGGCGCAGTGTTCGCAGACCTTGAGCAGCGAACCTGCGTCTGGCTCGCCGATTCTTGCAAGCCTAACCCTTAGCCGTCCCGGCCATGGCCCGCCATGCCAGACGGTAGCGGGCTTACGGCTTCAGGCTTACAGCTTACGGCTCACCGGAGGTGCCCATGACAGCCCCCACCCCAACCCGAGTGCACTACCACCGCAAGGCCCAGGAGCTGGAGCTTGGCTACGGCGATGGCGAGAGCCACCGGCTCGCCATCGAGTACCTGCGGGTCTTCTCCCCCTCCGCCGAGGTGCGCGGCCACGGCCGCGGCCAGGAAACCCTGCAGGTGGGCAAGAAGTTCGTCGGCCTCAAGGACATCACCCCGGCCGGGCGCTACGCGCTCAAGCTGCACTTCGACGACGGCCACGACAGCGGTCTCTACAGCTGGGACTACCTGTGGTGGCTGATCGAGCATCGCGAGGCCAACTGGGCGGACTATCTCAAGCGCCTGGAGGAAGCCGGCGCCAGCCGCGAGCCCCTGGGCATCGAGATCAAGCAGCTGTAAACGCACCCCCGTCAAGACAATCGCCGCCGGGGAAGGCTACAATGGCGCGCAATTCGAGGCCGCCCGCCTCTCCCCCTGCAGCGACTCGGGAGTCCCATCGCCCATGGACAAGCGCACCACCCACTTCGGCTACCAGGAAGTGCCCGTCGAGGAGAAGGCCTCGCGCGTGGCCGACGTCTTCCACTCCGTTGCGGCTCGCTATGACGTCATGAACGACCTGATGTCGTTCGGCATCCATCGCCTGTGGAAGCGCCTGACCCTGGAGCGCGCCGGGGTGCGACCCGGCCACAGCGTGCTCGATATCGCCGGTGGCACCGGCGACCTGACGCTCAAGTTCTCGCGCCTGGTGGGCCCTCGCGGCCGGGTGGTGCTGGCGGACATCAACGAGTCGATGCTGCGGGTCGGCCGCGACAAGCTGCTCGACAACGGCGTGGGCGGCAACGTCGAATACGTCCAGGCCAACGCCGAATGTCTGCCCTTTCCGGACAACAGCTTCGACTGCATCACCATCGCCTTCGGCCTGCGCAACGTCACCGACAAGGACGCTGCCCTGCGCTCGATGGCCCGGGTCCTCAAGCCCGGCGGCCGCCTGCTGGTCCTGGAGTTCTCCCACCCCACCAACCCGCTGCTCTCCAAGGCCTACGACGAATACTCCTTCCGCCTGCTGCCGCGCATGGGCGAGATGGTGGCCGGCGACGCCGAGAGCTATCGCTACCTGGCCGAGTCGATCCGCGTCCACCCCGATCAGGAGCGCCTCAAGGCGATGATGGAAGCCGCAGGACTGGAGCGGGTCGAATACACCAACCTCACCGGGGGCATCGTCGCCCTGCACCGCGGCATCAAGCTCTGAGACCGTCATGACGTTGACACCGACCCTGCTGCTGGCCGGCATCGAGCGTACGCTCAACGCCCTGCTTGCCCGCGACCCGGCGGCCCCCGGCCGGCTGGCGCGCCTTGCGGGCAGCCGCCTGCTGCTGCGCCTGGAACAGCCTGCCCTGACACTGCTGGTCAGCTTCCACGCTCACGGTCTCGACCTGCTGCGCCAGGACCACGCCGACGAAACCGCCGCCGACGCCGTGGTCGAGCTCGACGCCGAGACCCTCGGCGAGCTGCTCGGCGGCCAGTCCATGGAGCGGCTGATGTTCCAGGGCCGGCTGGCGGTACGCGGACGCACGCACCTGCTGGAGGAGGTGCGCGACCTGCTGTTCGACCTCGAACTCGACTGGGAGGCCGAACTGGCCCGCTGGCTTGGCGACGTCCCGGCCCACTCGCTGGCCGAGGGCCTGCGCCGGATCGCCCGCTGGGGGCTGCGTGCCCACGACGAGCTGACCGCCGACGTGGCCGAGTACGTCTTCGAGGAGGCGCGCTGGCTGCCCGGCCGCCATCAGCTCGAAGACCTGCGCGACCATCTCACCGAGCTGGAGGTGGCCACCGACCGCCTCGAGGCGCGCCTCGCGCGCCTGCGGCGTCGACTGGAAGGCGAGGCCTCAACGAGATGAACCTGCGACTGCTGCGCATCCTGTGGGTGATCACCCGCTTTCGCCTCGACACCCTGCTGCCCCTGGAGCGGTTGCCCTGGCCGCTGCGCCTGATGTTCACCCTCTCGCCGCTGCGCATGATACCGGTCGGCGAACGCAGCCGCGGCGAGCGCCTGCGCCTCGCCCTGGAGGCCCTCGGCCCGATCTTCGTCAAGTTCGGCCAGCTGCTCTCCACCCGCCGCGACCTGCTGCCCGAGGACATCGCCGACGAACTCCGGCGCCTGCAGGACCAGGTGCCCCCCTTCCCCGGCCAAGAGGCCAGCGCCCTGGTGGAAGAGGAGCTGGGGATGCCCCTGGCGACGGCCTTCGCCCACTTCGACCCCGAACCGCTGGCCTCTGCCTCCATCGCCCAGGTGCACGCCGCCCGCCTGCACAGCGGCGAGGAGGTGGTGGCAAAGATCACTCGCCCCGGCATCGAGCGGGTGATGCGCCAGGACATGGCGCTGATGTATCGGGTCGCCGGGGTGCTGGCACGGATTCCCGAGGCGCGGCGACTGCGCCCCGTCGAGGTGGTACGCGACTATGAGGCGACCCTGTTCGATGAGCTCGACCTGCACAAGGAGGCCGCCAACACCTCCCAGCTCAAGCGCAACTTCAAGGACTCGCCGCTGCTCTTCGTGCCGGCCATCCACTGGTCCCACACCCGTCGCCGAGTGATGGTCCAGGAGCGCATCTACGGCATTCCCGTGGCCGACACCGCAGCCCTGGTCGCCCAGGGCACCGACCTCAAGAAGCTCGCCGAGCGCGGCGTGGAAATCTTCTTCACCCAGGTGTTTCGCGACAACTTCTTCCACGCCGACATGCACCCGGGCAATATCTTCGTCACCCGCGAGCACCCCCACGACCCTCAGTACATCGCCATCGACTGCGGCATCGTCGGCAGCCTGACCCGCGAGGACCAGGACTACCTGGCGCGCAACCTGCTGGCCTTCTTCCATCAGGACTACTATGAGGTAGCCGCCCTGCACATCGAGTCGGGCTGGGTGGGCGAGGATACCCGCGCCAACGAGTTCGCCGCAGCGATCCGCACCGTCTGCGAGCCGATCCTCGAGAAGCCCCTCAAGGACATCTCCTTCGGCCAGGTGCTGCTGGGGCTGTTCCAGACCGCTCGGCGCTTCAACATGGAAGTGCAGCCGCAGCTGGTGCTGCTGCAGAAGACCCTGCTCAATATCGAGGGGCTGGGCCGCCAGCTCTACCCCGACCTGGACCTGTGGACCACCGCCAAGCCCTATCTGGAGCGCTGGATGAAGGAGCGCGCCGGGGCCAGCGGGCTATGGGAATCCCTCAAGCGCCAGGCGCCCGAGCTGTCGCGCCAGCTGCCGGAGCTGCCGACCCTGGCCCACCAGGCGCTCAGCCGGGTCGAGCACGAGCATCGCCAGCGCAGCCGCCAGGCAGTTGCCGTGGCCGGCATCCGCCATCAGCTGGCCCAGACCCGGCGCAGCGGGCGGCGCCTGCGCCTGGGCCTGCTGCTGGTGGCCCTGGCGCTGGCCTGGCAGCCGCTGACCCAGTGGGCCGGCGACCAGCCCTGGCCGGTGCTCGCGGCGGCCGCCATCGGCCTGGCGCTGCTGGCCTGGCAATGATCTTGATCCATCGCAACTGGAAGGCCTGTCATGCGTGATACTCTCGACGAACTCTTCAAGGTACTGGAGCAGCGCCGCAGCGCCGATCCCGAGGACTCCTACGTGGCCGCCTTGCATCACCGGGGGCTGAACAAGATCCTCGAGAAAGTCGGCGAGGAAGCCACCGAGACCCTGCTAGCGGCCAAGGACGCCGAGAACGGCGACGATAGCCAGCGCCGGGCAGTGGTCGCCGAAACCGCCGACCTGTGGTTTCATAGTCTGGTAATGCTCTCGCACCTGGGGCTCGACCACCGCGACGTGCTCGACGAACTGGCCCGCCGCTTCGGCATTTCCGGGCACGAAGAGAAGGCCGCAAGGTCCAAGTGAACCCGACCTCCGGAAACTCCGGAACATCGAATCAGAGGAATCCTTCATGTTAGGTGGTATCAGTATCTGGCAACTGCTGATCGTGCTCGGCATCATCATCCTGATCTTCGGCACCAAGAAGCTGCGCAACGTGGGTAGCGACCTAGGCGGCGCGGTCAAGGGCTTCAAGCAGGCCGTGAACGAAGACGACAAGGACGACAAGGACAAGCCCCAGGCCAAGGTCTCTCACGAAGAGCCGGCCAATACCTATGACGTCCGGGCCGAGGAGAAGAAGGCCGAGGAAAACGTCGAGGATCGAGAAGAGCGCAAGTAAGCCGCCATGTTCGATATCGGCTTTCTCGAACTGCTGATCCTCGGGATCGTGGGGCTGCTGGTGCTCGGCCCGGAGCGCCTGCCCAAGGCGGCGCGCACCCTGGGCCTGTGGGTCGGCAAGATCAAGCGCACCGTCTCGGGGATGCAGCGGGAGATCAACGCCCAGCTGGAGGCGGAGGAGCTGCGTCAGAAGCTCAAGGAGCAGCAGGAGAAGCTCGACGAGAGCCTCAACAAGGCCAAGCGCGACGTGGAGAGCATCGCCGAGCCCCCGGCATCGCCCCGGCGTGAGCCCCGCCAGGAGGAAAAACGCGAGCCAGCGACGGCGTCCGAGCCCCCGCCGCCCTCCAAGCCGGCGGCCGAGCGGCTGGACGACGCCCTGAGCAGCGCCCGTATCCCCGAAACGCCTCCTGAGGTGCCCGACCGCGCGGCCGAAGAGGCCTCTTCCGACGATGACAACAAGGATGCCGCGTCCCGATGAGCGACTCCGGTGACAAGCAGGAAATGGAGCAGGCGCCGCTGATCGAACACCTCATCGAACTGCGCTCGCGCCTGCTGCGAAGCGTCGTGGCGATCCTGGTGATCTTCCTCGCGCTCTATCCCTTCGCCAATGACATCTACACCTTCGTGGCCCAGCCGCTGATGGCGCTGCTGCCCGAGGGGGCGCAGATGATCGCCACCGAGGTGGCCTCGCCGTTCCTGGCGCCCTTCAAGCTGACCCTGGTGGTGGCGCTGTTCGTGGCCATCCCCTATGTGCTGCACCAGGCCTGGGCCTTTGTGGCGCCAGGACTCTACGACAACGAGAAGGCGCTGGCGATGCCGATCCTCGCCTCCAGCGTGGCACTGTTCTACGCCGGCGCGGCCTTCGCCTACTACGCGGTCTTCCCGCTGCTGTTCTCTTTCTTCACCCAGACCGGGCCGGAGGACGTGGCGGTGATGACCGACATCAACGCCTACCTCAACTTCGTTCTCAAACTGTTCTTCGCCTTCGGCGTGGCCTTCGAGATTCCCATCGCCACCTTCCTGCTGATCGCCTCCGGCGCGACCACGGTGGAGAGTCTGGCGAAGAAGCGTCCCTACATCATCCTCGGCTGCTTCGTGGTGGGCATGCTGCTGACCCCGCCGGACGTGATCTCCCAAAGCCTGCTCGCCGTCCCCATGTACCTGCTCTATGAGGTGGGCCTGCTGTTCGGCCGCCTGGCGAGGCGCAAGAAACAGCGGCGCGAGGCGGAAGACGACGTGTAAGCCATAAGCTTTAAGCTGTAAGCCATAAGAAACCCCCAAGGCTCAAGGCATTGGAGGTTTCACTTACAGCTTACGGCTTATAGCTTACCGCTCCCGGCGAGGCCGGGTCACAGGTCCATCAGCTCGTCGATGCGATCGACCAGCTTGAAGATCCCGGTGGCGGCCTCGCTGATACGGGTGGCCAGCATATAGGCCGGGGTGGTCACCACGCGGTTCTCGAAATCGACCACGATATCCTCCACGCCGCAGCTGCGGTGCAGCCCGCCCATGGCGCTGATCGCCCCGGAGACCCCCGGGTCATGGCCTACGGTCACGGCGATGCCCGAGCCCAGTAGCCGCGGCACCAGCACCGGCGAAATGCACATCAGGCCGATGGGCTTGCGCGCCGCATGAAATTCGCCCAGCGGCTCGGCCAGCGCCTCGATCACGGTCATCTCGTCGCTGGCAACGGCGAAGTTCGACAGGTTCTTGGCTGCGCCGAAGCCGCCGGGCAGGATCACTGCGTCGAACTCCCCGGGCTCTAGCGTGGCGAGGTCGCTGATCTCCCCCCGCGCCAATCGGGCGGACTCGACCAACACGTTGCGCGACTCATCCTCAGCCACCTCGCCGCTACGATGATCAATCACATGCTGCTGCGCGATATCCGGCGCGAAGCAGCGATAGCCGATCCCCAGCTGATCCAGTCGCAGCAGCGTCAGGGTGGTCTCGTAGATTTCCGAGCCATCGTAGACGCCGCAGCCCGACAGGATGACCGCCACCTGTTTACTCATGCCTTTCTCCTCGAATATCGGACCGCGAAACGACGCCCCTGAGCAGTAACGACTCGCGATTCCGAAGGGCTCTCTAGCAGCCTGTCAGACTTAGCGCTGATCGACTGCGATCGGTCAAATCCGACAGGCTGCTAGAATCCTAAAGCCAACACTTTAGAGAGTCATACCGGGTGCGACAAGGCGCGGCTTCCGGCGAGCCGAGGCACTGATATACTCGAGGCATCAACCACGGGGTTGTCATCGAACCGTCATGCCATGCCGGCACACTGGCCGGGATGGCGAGCATGGCCCCATAGCCGGAGAAGAGAGCCTTGAGTTTCATGACCACGCGCCAGTTCCCCGCCACCCGCATGCGCCGCATGCGCCGCGACGATTTCTCACGCCGCCTGATGCGCGAAAACACCCTGACCCCGGCCGACCTGATCTGGCCAGTGTTCGTGCTGGAGGGTGAGCAGCGGCGCGAGGCCGTGCCCTCGATGCCCGGTGTCGAGCGCCTCTCCCTGGACCTGCTGATCGAGGAGGCCAGGGAGGCCCGCGACCTGGGCATCCCCGCCATGGCGCTGTTTCCAGTGGTCGACCAGGCGCTCAAAAGCGAGCTGGCGGAGGAGGCCTACAGCGCCAGCGGGCTGGTGCAGCGCAGCGTGCGGGCCCTGAAGGATGCCGTCCCCGAGCTTGGCATCATCACCGACGTGGCGCTGGACCCTTACACCAGCCACGGCCAGGACGGCATCATCGACGCCGCCGGCTACGTGCTCAACGACCGCACCGTGGAGACCCTGCTCAAGCAGGCTCTCTCCCACGCCGAGGCCGGCGCCGACGTGGTGGCCCCCTCGGATATGATGGACGGCCGCATCGGCGAGATCCGCCAGGTGCTGGAGCAGGAGCACCTGGTGAATACCCGCATCATGGCCTACAGCGCCAAGTATGCCTCGCACTACTATGGCCCCTTCCGCGACGCCGTGGGATCTGCCGCCAATCTCGGCCGGGCCGACAAGCGCACCTACCAGATGGACCCCGCCAACGGCGAGGAGGCCCTGCACGAGGTGGCCCTGGACCTGGCCGAAGGCGCCGACATGGTGATGGTCAAGCCGGGCATGCCCTACCTGGACGTGGTGCGGCGGATCAAGGACGAGCTCAAGGTGCCCACCTACGCCTATCAGGTCAGCGGCGAATACGCCATGCACATGGCCGCCTTCGAGAACGGCTGGCTCGATGCCGACACGGTGATCCTCGAATCGCTGCTGTGCTTCAAGCGCGCCGGTGCCGACGGCGTGCTCACCTATTTTGCCAAGCGAGCGGCACGCCTGCTCGCCCCATGACCGCAGGGGGCTCGGCGGCAGCGCGGCGCCCTTGCGGCTCACCACTCGGGAGAGACCATGGAAGACCCGCAACGCCCTCCGCCGACGCCCCTTTCACCGCCGGACGACACCTCGCCGTCGGGGAGCTCGGCTGCTACGGTGCCGACCGGCGACGAGGCGCCCAGCGAGCCCGGCCTGCCTCGACTCAATCAGACCCGTACCGGCATCAAGCCCAAGGCGCTTCCCGCGCCCGAGGCCGACCTGACCGACGCCGGCCTCTACTTCAATCGCGAAGTCTCACACCTGCAGTTCAACATCCGGGTTCTGGAGCAGGCCCTCGACGAAGCGCATCCGCTGCTCAACCGGCTGATGTTCCTGCTGATCTTCTCCTCCAACCTGGACGAGTTCTTCGAAATCCGAGTCGCCGGACTGAAGCACCAGATCGCCTTGGGCGACGAAAGCGGCGGGGCCGATGGCCGCTCGCCGCGCTCGGTGCTCGAGGAGATCGGCCGGCTCGCCCATGAGCAGGTCGCGCGCCAGTACCGGATTCTCAACGAGACGCTGATCCCCGCCCTGGAGGCCAAAGGGCTCCGTTTCCGGCGCCGCGGGGAGTGGACCGAGCCGCAGCGCGCCTGGGTCCACGACTACGTGGAGGCCGAGATCATGCCGGTGGTCAGCCCCATCGGACTCGACCCCTCCCACCCCTTCCCCCGTCTGGTCAACAAGAGCCTCAATTTCATCGTCGAGCTGGAGGGCAAGGACGCCTTCGGCCGGGAAGGAGGACTGGCCATCCTGCCGGCGCCGCGCTCGCTGCCGCGCATCATCGCCGTGCCCGACAGCCTCTGCGAGCCCGGCATGCGGGAGTTCGTCTTTCTCTCCTCGATGATCCATGCCCATGCCGAGGAAGTCTTTCCGGGCATGGCGGTGCGCGGCCTCTATCAGTTCCGCCTGACCCGCAATGCCGACCTCTCGGTGGACCCGGAGGAGGTCTCCGACCTGGCCTCGGCGCTGCGCGGCGAGCTGCTTGCCCGACGCTATGGCAGCGGCGTGCGCCTGGAGGTGGCCGACAACTGCCCCGAGGCGCTGACCGACTTCCTGCTCAAGCAGTTCGAGCTCGACGCCGACGACCTCTACCGGGTCAACGGCCCGGTCAACCTGACCCGTATGATGTCGGTGCTCGACGAGGTGGCCCCCGCCGAGCTGCTCTACCGCCCCTTCACGCCCGGGCTACCCAAGGCGCTACGCGACAAGCCGAGCCTGTTCACCGCCATCGGCCGCGAGGATATCCTGCTCCACCATCCCTTCCACAGCTTCGCCCCGGTGGAGGACCTGCTTCGCGAAGCGGCCCGCGACCCGGAGGTCCTGGCCATCAAGCAGACCCTCTACCGGACCGGGGCCGACTCGGCGATCGTCGGCGCCCTGGTGGAGGCCGCCGGAAGCGGCAAGGAGGTCACGGTGGTGATCGAGCTGCGGGCGCGTTTCGACGAAGCCGACAACCTGGCGCTGGCCTCGCGCCTGCAGGAGGCCGGCGCCATCGTCATCTACGGGGTGATGGCGTACAAGACCCACGCCAAGCTGATGCATATCGTGCGCCGCGAAGGCGGCAAGCTGCGCCACTACGCTCACCTGGGCACCGGCAACTATCACGCCAGGACGGCGAGGCTCTACACCGACTACAGCCTGCTGACCGCCGATCCCACGCTGTGCGCCGACGTGCACAAGGTCTTCCAGCAGCTGTCGGGCATGGGCCGGGCGCGGCGTATCACGACGCTGCTCCACGCCCCTTTCACCCTGCACGAACGGCTGGTGGCAATGATCGAGCGGGAAGCCGGGCACGCACGGCGGGGACGCACGGCGAGGCTGATCTTGAAGTGCAACGCCCTGACCGAGCCCAAGCTGATCCAGGCGCTGTATCGGGCCTCCCAGGCCGGCGTCGAGTGCGAGCTGATCATCCGCGGCATGTGCTGCCTGCGCCCGGGCATCCCCGGGGTCTCGGAGCGTATCCGCGTGCGCTCGATCATCGGCCGCTTCCTCGAGCACACTCGGGTCTTCTACTTCCACAACGACAATGCCCCAGAGGTCTGGTGCTCCAGCGCCGACGCCATGGCCCGCAACATGTTCCACCGCGTGGAGACCTGCTTCCCGCTGCTCAACAAGAAGCTTGCCGCCCGGGTGCGCAAGGACCTGGAGACCTACCTGGTGGATAACTGCCAGAGCTGGGAGCTGACCCCCGACGGCCACTACCTCAAGCGAGAACCCGGCGACAAGGCACCGATCAGCGCCCAGGAGACGCTGCTCTATGCCTACGCCGCCAGGGCATGAGGCGGCCCGGCCGTCGCTAGCCGCGCTTGAAGGCGGCGAGATCGTCGGGGTCGAAGCCGTCGACCCGCTCGGGCAGCCCCTTCTCCTGGCGCTGCAGGCGAACCTTCATCTTCTCGGCGAGCAGCTCCGAGTCGTCATCCAGGGTCCGGCCGTTGAGTTCGGCGAGCTGAGTCATGCCCTGGTGGTAGAAGGTCAGCAGGTCCAGGGCCAGGTCGTTGCCATTCTCGATCTCGCGGCGCAGGGCGGGCAGGTAGCCGCTGACACGGGAAAGATGATGCTTGAGCTGCCACACGTAGCGCATCTCGGTCATCCAGGGGCGCTCGCGCAGCACCGCGAAGGTCATGCTGGTAGCGATCAGGCCCAGCAGCACGCCCAGGGCATTGAGCCACAGGCTGGACCCGAAGGTGGTGGTCAGCAGCTGGGCGAAGACCAGGCCGAAGACGATCAGCTGGCCGGCCATGGCCAGGCTGATCAGCCGCGCCTTGCGCCGGTAGGTCTCGGGGTCGTGACGTTCGAAGCGAAAGCGCATGGAGCCTCCAGGGTGGCGAGTCGGAAATGGGGGTGATTATCCCGACTCGGCTCCCCGGGGTACAGGCCATATCCTTTCATGCCCCCACCGCTCGGGGCTGATCCGGCGACAAGTCTACGAGGGGGCGCTGTAAATACCTCCCTGTACGCTACCGATTCCCTGCTGCGCTCTCGCGTCCCACTCCGCTTGCAGGTCCGGTGCTGGCCATCCATGGCCAGCCCGTTCGGAGCAGTGCTCCTCACCCCTGGAATCGGACCCCCTCTTCGACTTGTCCTCGGCGCCCCTCGCTACGGAAGCGGCAACAATCCCCCGACCGGCAAGCCACATTAGCGCAGGCGTAGCTGTTCCGCGGCGCTAAGCAGCAGACGCTCGGTGCTCTCCCAGCCCAGGCAGGCGTCGGTGACCGAGACACCGTAGCGCAGCCCCGACGCCAGGGGCTGCTTGCCCTCCTCCAGGTGGCTCTCGAGCATCAGCCCCATCAGCGCCTGCTCGCCGGCGAGCCGCTGGTCGATCACGTCTTGCAGCACCTGCTCCTGGCGGCGGTGGTCCTTGCAAGCGTTGGCGTGGCTGCAGTCGACCATCAGCCGCGGGGTCAGGCCGGCCGCCTCGATTGCCTCCCGACAGGCCCTCACCGACTCACGGTCGTGATTGGGGCCCGCGTGGCCGCCGCGCAGCACCACGTGGGTGTTGGGGTTGCCGGCGGTTTCCCGCATCACCGGTCGGCCGTCGGCGCTGAGCGCCACGTGCTGATGCGGGTGGGCGGCGGCTCGCATCGCATCCAAGGCCACCTGAATGTCGCCGCCGGTGCCGTTCTTGAAGCCCACCGCGGCATCCAGGCCGCTGGCCAGCTCCCGATGCAGCTGGGACTCGGTGGTGCGAGCGCCGATGGCCACCCAGGCCAACAGATCGTCCAGGTAGGAGGCGAGCATCGGCTGCAGCAGTTCGGTAGCCACCGGCAGACCCAGGTCGACCACCTCGCGCATCAGCTCGCGGGAGAGATGCAGCCCGCGGGCCATGTCGCCACTACCGTCGAGGTGCGGGTCATAGGCAAGCCCCTTCCAGCCCACGGTGGTGCGCGGCTTCTCCACGTAGACGCGCATCACCGGCAGCAGCCGGTCGGCCACCGCCGGGGTCAGCTCGGCCAGGCGCCGGGCGTACTCCAGCGCGGCCGCAGGGTCGTGGATCGAGCAGGGGCCCACCACGACCAGCAGTCGGTCGTCGTGGCCGGCGAGGATATCCCGCACCGCCTGGCGCTGCGCATGCAGACGCTCCACCAGCGGGCGCGACAGGGGCAGGCGATGACGCAGTTCGACCGGGGTGGGCAAGGCCGTCTCGGTGACGGCGGGGGCCAGCGGGGTCGGGGCGTGGCCGGGCAGGCGCTCGGCAAGGGAAAGCGAGGCATTCATGGTGTTCAGCTCCGTGAGATCGGTAAACATCGTGTCGAGGTCATGCCACCGTTGGTCTCACGGTCGGAGGTGGCGCACTGGCCCGACCGCGCGGCGCTAAATCGCCAGCCATAGCCTGCGCCATAATAGTCATGGCAGGGTGAGGCGAAGGCGGCAATGGCGGCGTGGCGGTCGATCATGGTGCGACTCCTCTTCGATTGATGATGTTCTGGCGACCAGAACGCAAAACCCCCGGTCGGGTTGCCGACCGGGGGTTTCAGGGGGAGGCAACCCGGCTGGGTGTGCCTTCGCGGCGATGTCCTCGCTCAGGACTCGGCCGCCGGCACACCGGAGCTAAACCAATACCAGTACTGGCCGGCGGCGGCCAGCACCACCCCGACGCCACCAGCACGCAGCACCGCGCGCTCCCACAGGGGGCGGTGAACGGCGTACAGGCAATGGGCGGTCGAGGTCATGGGTGTCTCCTGAGTCATGAGCTTATCCTGCCGGCTTGGGCACCGCTTGGCAAGCCTCAGTTGCCCAGCACCTTGATGATGCCGACCACCAGGGGCAGACAGGCCAGCCCAACGGTCACCACCAGCCCGACGACCAGTGACCCCAGGCCGCTGTCGTCGTGGTACGGCTTATTGCTGTGTCCTGCCATGACGTTCTCCTTGCTTAGGCTGCATATCGGTGCCCATCATTCTAACCAAGATGCCGGCCCCCATCGACCGGCAGGGTGACGCCGGTGACATAGCGGTTGTCGAGCAGATAGCGCAGGCTCTGGTAGATCACCCCGGGGCCGGGGATCATCCGCATCGCCGACTTGGCGCGCGCCTTCTCGACATAGGCCTCGCTGTCGCCCTGGTTGAGCATGATCAGCGCCGGGGCAATGGCATTGACCTGAATCGACGGTGCATACATCGCGGCGAAAGAGAGGGTCAGGTTGTCCAGGCCGGCCTTGGTGGCAGCATAGGCGGCGTGCTTCCTGGAGCCCTTCTGCACTACGTAGTCGGTCATGTGCACGATATCGCGCTGCGGCTCACCGCAGGCCTCGAGGAGTTCGCGGCACTGCAGGTTGATGAGATAGGGGGCCAGCATATGGATGCGAAACAGCCGCTCGAAGTTGCTGCCGGCATCTTCCCCGGTTGAATCCGGCGCCCAGTCGCTGGCGTTGTGCACGATCGCCCGCAGCGACGAAGTCTCGGCCTTGAGCCGGGCGATGAAGTCGAGGATCCCCGCCTCGCTGGCGAAATCCGCCTGCAGCGTCACGATGCCTCTGGCCCGCAGCTCGTCCAGCTCTGGCCGCTCGCGGCGATAGCTGATGATCACCGGGTGACCCTCTTCCACCAGCCGCTCGGCACAGTGGCGCCCAAGCCGCTGGGCCCCGCCGGTGATCAGGATCGGCGATCCACTCACGAGTGGCTCTCCCGCCGCAGGCTGCCCACGGTCGGCACGAGCGGGGTGCGCGGCGCATAGGCGAAGACGTCCGAGAACACCCGGGAGGGCGAGAGCGACAGCGACGCCAGCACGTCGACACAGGCATAGACCATGCCAGGTGAGCCGGAGAGATAGACGTCGCAGCCGCCAACGTCGTCGAGTCCGGCGGCCAGCGCCTGATCGATGCGCCCGCGGTGATAGCTGACTCGCTCGCCGGTGACCGGGGGCTCCGGCACCACCTCGGTGACCACATGGAAGTGGAAGTTCGGGTGGGTCGCCGCCCACTCTCGGGGAAGACTCTCCAGGTAGAGATCGCGCCGCTCGCGGGCGGCCCACCACAGCGCGATAGGGCGCTCGGGCGCTTCGTGCAGGGAGGCCTCGACGATCGCCTTCATCTGGGCGAAACCGGTGCCCGCCGCAATCAGCAGCAGCGGCCTGGCGCTATCGCTGTCGAGCACGCAGTCGCCGCCGGGAAGGCGCAGCGTCAGGTGGTGGGCCTCCTTGACCAGTTCGCGCATCCGCTCGGAGTTCTCGCGCTGCGGCCAGTGCTGGATATGCAGCTCCAGGCTGCCGTCGCCCTCATGGGCGTTGGCGATGGAGAACGGCACCCAGGTCTCGTCGTCGAGCTTCAGCTCCAGATACTGGCCCGGTTCGTGGGCCATGGCCTCGGCGCGCCCTTCCAGGCGTACCCGGAACACGTCGGGGGTCAGATCCTCTACTGCCGTTACCTGGCAGGTCAGGGTCCTTGGCGTCATGCATGCCTCTTGTCGTCAGGGAGTGGGGGGCAAGTCGATACCCAGCTCGTTCCAGCGCTCGCTGACACGGGCCTTGACGGCCTCGTCCATGACGATGGGCGTGCCCCATTCTCGGTCGGTCTCACCGGGCCACTTGCTGGTGGCATCCAGCCCCATCTTGGAGCCGAGCCCCGCCACCGGGGAGGCGAAGTCCAGATAGTCGATGGGCGTGTTTTCCACCATCACGGTATCCCGGGCCGGGTCCATGCGTGTGGTGATGGCCCAGATCACGTCCTTCCAGTCGCGGGCATCGACGTCGTCGTCGAGCACCACCACGAACTTGGTGTACATGAACTGGCGCAGAAAGCTCCACACGCCCATCATCACCCGCTTGGCGTGGCCCGGGTACTGCTTCTTCATGGTCACCACCGCCATGCGGTAGGAGCAGCCCTCCGGCGGCAGGTAGAAATCGACGATCTCGGGAAACTGCTTGCGCAGGATCGGCACGAACACTTCGTTGAGCGCCACGCCGAGGATCGCCGGCTCGTCGGGGGGCCGCCCGGTATAGGTCGAATGGTAGATGGCGTCGCGCCGCTGGGTCAGGCGCGTTACCGTGAACACCGGGAAGTGGTCGACCTCGTTATAATAGCCGGTGTGGTCGCCGTAGGGGCCTTCCGGCGCCGTATCGTCCGGGTAGATGAAGCCTTCCAGGATGATTTCCGCCGACGCGGGGACCTCCAGGTCGGCATGGCCGCACTTGACCAGCTCGGTGCGCGAGCCCCTCAAGAGCCCGGCGAATGCGTACTCGGAGAGCGAATCCGGCACCGGGGTCACCGCGCCAAGGATGGTGGCCGGATCGGCCCCCAGCGCTACCGCCACCGGGAAGGGTTCGCCGGGATGGGCCTGCTGCCACTCCTGAAAATCCAGCGCCCCGCCGCGGTGCGACAGCCAGCGCATGATCAGGCGGTTCTTGCCGAGCTTCTGCTGGCGGTAGATCCCCAGGTTCTGGCGCTTCTTGTGGGGCCCGCGGGTGACCACCAGCGGCCAGGTCACCAGCGGCGCGGCGTCGCCGGGCCAGCAGTGCTGGATCGGCAGGCGGTCGAGGTCGACGTCGTCGCCCTCCAGCACCACCTCCTGCACCGGGGCGCTGCGCACGGTCTTGGGCCCCATGCTCATCACCTGCTTGAAGATCGGCAGCTTCTCCCAGGCGTCGCGAAAGCCCTTGGGCGGGTCGGGCTCCTTGAGGAAGGCGAGCAGCTTACCCACCTCGCGCAGCGCCTCGACGCTGTCCTGGCCCATGCCCATGGCCACCCGCTTCGGCGTACCGAACAGGTTGCCCAGCAGCGGCATGTCATGACCCTTGACGTTCTCGAACAGCAGCGCCGGGCCGCCTGCTCGCAGGGTGCGGTCGCAGATCTCGGTGATCTCGAGATAGGGGTCCACCTCGGCGGTGATACGCTTGAGCTCGCCCTGGGCCTCCAGGGCGCTGATGAAGTCGCGCAGGTCCTTGTACTTCATTCGATTTCCCGTTTCCGGAACCACAAAAGGGGCAGCATACCACGCCGCCCCTTTCCACACCGCCGAACAAAGTGCTCCAACAGGCGCTAGCCTCCGCTGTAGGAGCATCTTTAGATCGCGACTGGAGGCCGCAGGCCTCCCGGCGGTGTTGCCCGGCGTAGGCCGTTACCGCAAACGTTGCAGCCTCCGCCGGGCGCCTACGGCGCCAGTCGCGACGGGAACCGGCGCTCCTACAAACGAAAACTTCTAATGTAGGAGGAGCTTCAGCTCCGGTCCGACGCTTCGGCGACTGGAGGCCGCAGGCCTCCCGACAGGATTGCAAACACTGGCGACGACTCCAACGCCGCCGAAGACGCTCAACTGCGATCAGCGTCGTTTCATGGCTTCGAAGAACTCGAGGTTGGTCTTGGTGTCCTTGAGGCGGTCGATGAGGAACTCGGTGGCCGCGGTATCCTCCATGGGATTGAGCAGCTTGCGCAGAATCCACATGCGCTGCATCTCCTCATCGGAGGCGATCAGGTCCTCGCGGCGAGTACCGGAACGGCGGATATTGATGGCCGGGTAGACGCGGCGCTCGGCGAGCTTGCGGTCCAGGTGGGCTTCCATGTTGCCGGTGCCCTTGAATTCCTCGAAGATCACCTCGTCCATCTTGGAGCCGGTGTCCACCAGCGCCGTGGCGATGATGGTCAGGCTGCCGCCCTCTTCGATGTTGCGCGCGGCACCGAAGAAGCGCTTGGGCTTTTCCAGGGCATGAGCGTCCACGCCGCCGGTCAACACCTTGCCGGAGCTCGGCACCACGGTGTTATAGGCCCGCGCCAGGCGAGTGATGGAATCGAGCAGGATCACCACGTCCTTCTTGTGCTCGACCAGGCGCTTGGCCTTCTCGATGACCATCTCGGCGACCTGTACGTGGCGGGCCGGCGGCTCGTCGAAGGTCGAGGCGACCACCTCACCGCGCACCGTGCGCGACATCTCCGTCACCTCTTCCGGACGCTCGTCGATCAGCAGCACGATCAGGTGGCACTCGGGATTGTTGCGGGTAATGGAGGTGGCGATATTCTGCAGCATCAGGGTCTTGCCCGCCTTGGGCGGGGAGACCAGCAGCCCACGCTGCCCCTTGCCGATGGGCGCGGTCAAATCGATGATGCGCGCCGTGAGATCCTCGGTGGAGCCATTGCCGATCTCCATACGCAGCCGCTCCTGGGGGAACAGCGGCGTGAGGTTCTCGAAGAGGATCTTGTGCTTGGCGTTTTCCGGCTTGTCGAAGTTGATCTGGCTGACCTTGAGCAGCGCAAAATAGCGCTCCCCTTCCTTCGGCGGGCGAATCTTGCCGGAAATGGTGTCGCCTTTTCGCAGGTTGAAGCGTCGAATCTGCGACGGCGAAACGTAGATGTCATCGGGCCCGGCCAGATAGGAGCTGTCGGCGCTGCGCAGGAAGCCAAATCCATCCTGGAGAATTTCCAGCACCCCGTCGCCATAAATATCCTCGCCGCTCTTGGCGTGTTTCTTGAGGATGGCGAAGATGATGTCCTGCTTCCGAGAACGGGCCAGGTTGTCGATGCCCATCTCGCGGGCAGTCTCCAGAAGTTCCGGAACGGGCTTTTGCTTGAGTTCGGTAAGATTCATCGGTGTGTTCAGAAGTTGCTCATGGAAGCCGGGCGGCCAAGCGCCGTGACAAGACAGGAGGCGAAGCGATAACGCCGCGTGGATGCGTTCAGAGCCCGGACAGGCTGCCACTCGTCATGTTGCATCGTATGGCTATGGACTGGCGACCGCACCTTGAGGGGTAGCCGGGCCGATATCGGAAGCGAGGGAGCAGGTTCGTTTTCGCCTGATCAGCGCGTCCTGGCCACAGGGCCGGGAGTGCAGGCTGATGCAGTGGGCTGTCTGACGACTTGGAACTGACCGCGACGGGGTCGCCGTGAAACGGTCGGAAAGCATTCGGAACAGGCGAACGCCTCGATACTAGTCAAGGGCGGCGCCGAACGCAACCCCATCGATACCACAATTGACAGGCCCGGGACGGCACCGCACCCTTTGGCCATCCACGCTCAGGACACCACGACGATGCCCCCCAAGGACCGGATGCCACCCGTTGCTCCCACCCGCCGGCTGGCGGCCATTGACCTCGGTTCCAACAGTTTCCATCTGCTGGTGGCCAACTACCAGGATGACCGCCTTCAGGTGGTCGCCCGCCTGGGGGAAAAGGTCCAGCTGGCCGCCGGTCTCGATGACGCCGGCCGGCTCAGCGAGGCCGCCATGCGCCGCGCCCTGGACTGCCTGGCGCGCTTTTCCCCGTTCCTCGACGGCATCGCACCGGGCCAGCTGCGGGTGGTGGGCACCAATGCCCTGCGCGACGCCGCCAACAGCCAGGCCTTCATCGAGCGGGCCGAGGCGCTGCTGGGCAGCCGTATCGAAATCATCGCCGGTCGTGAGGAGGCACGCCTGATCTACCTGGGGGCAGCCCACTCGCTGGTCGAGAGTGGCCGGCGGCTGATCGTCGATATCGGCGGCGGGTCCACGGAGTTCATCATCGGCGAACGCTTCGAGCCCATGGCCCTGGAGAGCCTGCGCATGGGGTGCGTCACCTTCACCCGCCGGTTCTTCGCGGACGGCGCGATCACCGGGACGTCAATGCGCAAGGCGGAGCTCGCCGCCCATTCGGAGCTGGCCAACATTCGGCGCCCCTATCGCCAGCTCGGCTGGCAGGACCCGGTCGGTGCCAGCGGCACCATCAAGGCCGTGGCCGCGGTCTGCCACGCCGCGGGGGCCTCGGCGGAGGGCGTCATCACCCGAGAAGGCCTGTTCGCCCTACGCCAGCGGCTGATCGACTGCCGGCGACTCGATCGCGTCTCCCTGACGGGCCTCAAGGCCGACCGTGCGCGGGTCTTCCCCGCCGGCGTGGCGATTCTCTGCGCCGTCTTCGAGGCCTTCGAGCTCGACACCATGCGCTATGCCGATGGCGCCCTGCGGGAAGGGGTGCTTTACGACCTGGTCGGGCGCAACAGCCCGGAGGATTCTCGTCTCAAGACGCTGGCGGGGCTGGAGCGTCGCTACGGCGTGGATGCTCGCCAGGCCGACAACGTGGCCATGACGGCCCAGGCACTGCTGGCCCAGGTTGGCGACGCCTGGGGACTGGAGGCGGAAGAGGCCCGCTTTCTCGAGTGGGCCGGGCGCGTGCACGAGTGCGGCCTGGCCATCGCCCATAGCCAGTTTCATCGCCACGGCGCCTATCTGCTGGAGCACTCCGACCTGGCCGGCTTCTCGCGGCCCGAGCAGCGCCTGCTGGCCTTTCTGGTACGCGCGCACCGCCGCAAGTTCCCGCTCAAGGAGTGGCAGGCCCTGCCCGTGGCGGAGCAGCGATCCCACGCTCGGCTGGCCAGGCTGCTGCGCCTGGCGGTGCTGTTCAATCACGCCCGCCCGGAGCAGCCCCCCTCGGTGCCGAAGATCGAGGTCGACGGCGAGACCCTGCGGCTGCGCCTCGGTGCCGACCACGACCAGCCGCTGCTGCTCAACGACCTGGAGCAGGAGGTCGACTATCAGCAGGCCGCCGGCTTCACTCTGAGACTGGACTAGCTCGCCACCCCTGGGCCACCAGCAACCAGGCTCCCCGCTCGGGCGACAGCACCGCCACCGGGACCTCACCCTCCCAGACCACCAGCAGCCACTGCCGCTCCCAGGGGGGCACCCCGCTCTCCTGTAGCAGGCGCTTGAGGTCGCGGCTGCCGCGCCCGGCGAGCCGCAGCCGCTCGCCGCCGCGGCGCCGGGTCACGCGCAGCCAGGGCGGCGCGTCACGATCGGGCGCCGGCACCAGGCGGACGGCGACCTCGCCTGCGGGGGTGGCGAGCGGCCTGCGACCGCTCCAGCGCCCTTCCCAATCATCCGACGGGGGCGGCGGCGACAGCAGGTAGAGCCGCCGGCGCCACAGCCTTGCCTCGGCGCCGGGCCAGACAACCCGCACCTGAGCGTCCGGCCCCACCGCCAACTGGGCCAGCAGCGTCTCGAGTCGCGTCTGGGGCGGCGAGGGCAAGCCAAGCCGCGCGCAGCAGTGGCGCACCAGAAGACGCCGTCGGGCAGGCGACAGCTCGCCCAGCCCCTCGACGGGCAGCCGGCCGGCCTGGGCGCCCAGCCGGGCCAGGTCCTGCTCGGCCAGCTCGGCCAGCAGCGTATCGGCATCCCCGCTCAGCGCCGCGCTGCGGGCCAGGGCCTCACCGGCATGGGGCCAGCGGGTTTCCAGCAGCGGCAGCACCCGACGGCGCAGAAAGTTGCGATCGAGCCGTTGGTCGGCGTTGCTGGGGTCCTCCACCCAGGCCAACTCCTGACGCCGGGCCTCGAGCTCCAGCTCGGCCCGCGATGCGCCCAGCAAGGGCCGCGACAGCGCCCTGCCCTGCCAACCCCGAATCGGCGGCATACCGGCCAGGCCGCGCGGCCCGCTGCCGCGCAGGGCCGCGAGCAGAAAGGTCTCGGCCTGGTCGTCGCGATGCTGGGCTAGCCACAGGGTCTCGCCGGGAGCGACGCGGCGGGCGAAGGCGCCGTAGCGCGCCTGCCGAGCCGCGCCCTCGACCCCCTTTCCGGCGGCGAGGTCCACCTCGACCCGCTCGACGAACAGCGGCACGCCCAGGCGCGAGGCGAGCCGGCGGCAGTGACGCTCGAACTCGTCGGCGGCATCCTGCAGGCCGTGGTGCACATGGAGGGCATGGAGCGGTCGCGGGTGGCGCCGACAGGCATCGGCGGCCAGCGTCAGCAGCAGCGCGGAGTCGAGCCCGCCGGAGAGCGCCACCCAGACACAACGCCCCGGCGGGGTCTGGGCCAGGGCGCGATCGATTGCGGATTGAAGAGACATTGAGCCCACTCCCGACCAGCGGGGCCGATTTTTAAGGTTCTTCGCATTTTAACGTGAACATGTTTGGCAGGTTTAATGGATAGGGGTCGGGAAGGGCTGTGCCCTCCCCGCCCTCCGAACCGTGCGTGCGGTTCTCCCGCACACGGCTCTCCAGTCGATGGTTTTCCTCATCGGGATTGGCTCGCGTACCGCCAGGCTCCGGCTAGGGTGAAGAGCCCTGCGGTCGCGAAGAACGTATTCGACCAGCGCCATGTGTCCGACCGGGTGTTACCACGCCCCGGGCGCTTCTCCTGCTTGCGCAGCATGGCCCGAAGACGTCGACGAATGAAGCCATCCAGAGGCCGGAACGTCGTCCGATAGGCATGCTGGAAGTAGCCGAACCAGCCTCTCAGCATGGGGTTCAGCGAGGCAATGACGTGCCGCAAGCTCTTGCCTTCCGTCCGCCGCGTCTTGCTTCTCACCTTGTCCTTGAACGCCTTGAGGCTCTTCTTACGCACCCAGCGCCTGCCCGCCTCGAAGCGGTAGCCTAGGAAGTCGAAACCCTGTCCCTTCTGCCGGCAATCGCCGACGTGGGTCTTGTCAGGGTGCAGGGTCAGGCCATTCGCCGCCACCCATTCCTGTACGTGGGCCAGGGCTTGTCGGGCCTCCTGCTCACTGTGGCAGAGAATGACGAAGTCATCGGCATACCGCACCATACGGTAGCCGTGCTGTGTCACTTCCTGGTCCAGCGGATGCAGGTAGACGTTCGCCAACAAGGGGCTGATGATCGCTCCTTGTGGCGTCCCTGACGTGGGGGTCCATCGGCTCATGTCGCTGACAATATCCTGGCTCAACCAGCTTCGTAGCAAGGCCAGCAGTCGACCGTCGCTGATCCGTCCCTCGACGCGGGCCATCAGGCGGTCGTGCGGGATGCTATCGAAATAGCCTTGCAGATCCGCATCCACCACCCAGGTCATGCCCGCCTTGAGCGCCTCATCAACGTCTCGTAAGGCATCCTTGCAGCCTCTGCCCGGCCGGAAGCCGTAGCTCATCGGCAGGAACTCATGCTCGAAGATCGGTTCGATCACGCGCTTGACCGCTGCCTGGACAATACGGTCCTTGACGGTCGGAATGCCCAGCGGGCGCATCTTGCCGTTGCCCTTGGGGATCTCGACGCGTCGCACCGCTTGCGGGCGGTAACGCCCCGCTGCCAGGTCGGCCTGGAGCTCCTCAAGATAGCGTTCGGCCTGCGACGCAAAGCGGGACACGCTTTGCCGATCGACACCCGCCGCTCCCTGGTTGCGGTAGACCTGCAGCCAGGCACTGACCAGGGTCGACGAGCGGTATACCTTGTCGATCAGACTGAACCACTTACGTCCTTTGACGCCGTTATCCAGCGCCGCCAACATGCGGTCCGTCCAGATCGAGCGGTCAATCCCTGCCATCGTGGCGGGTGTTGACGCATCTTGTTTAGCCCCATCGTGGGGCACTGTCGATGCTGTGCTGTCGCGTTCGCTCATCTCTGGTCGTCTCTCGCATCCATCTTCCTGCCTCCCTTCCCTCGACGCAGGTTCTGTTCTCTGCGCCTCCTGTGCGGCGCCTTGGCGGTAGGCAGAGTCCGCGCTCCAGCATCTCTCGATCCCGGCTTTCGCCGGGATGAGCCGTGGCCAGGGCGTGATCCGCACGCCGGTACTATGAAGGCTCTGACTCCTGGCCGCCGTCACCTCGGCCGCCAGGTCTCCCCGATTATCTCGTACACCCTTCCTGACGTTCCGCCTCCAACCACCTGGCAGGTCCCGTCGTCGCTTTGTCCGCCATGCCAGCGCGACGGGTGAGTTTCAGGCTTCGCTATCTCCCAGCGAGCTCGCCACCTGACCCGGCCGAATCGAGTTCGTCATCCTACGGACCGCCAGTTCGCCTCCGGTTGCTCCCCACCCCGCCTCGCGACGACGCAGTTACCTTTGGCTACGGGGCCATGGCTTACCCCGATGCGGACTCTCACCGCACTGTGTGCACGCCTTCTCGGGCGCACTGGGAGGCCGGCTCTGCCGGGCGAAGGCGCCGCAGGCGCCCCATGGGTAGCGCTGCGCGCTACTTCGCGAGCTGAAGTCGAGGCGTCGAACCGTCCCTCCCACAGGGCCAGTTCATGCCAGTCTGCGAAGAGCCTTGATTTTTAACGCCGTATGGCCGAGCGCTGAAAGGGCCGTTAAGCCGAGGCGCCATAGCTCATCAGCCGCTCATACCGGCGTTCGAGCAGCGCCTCGGTCTCCATCGCCTCGAGGCGCTCGAGGCTGCCCAGCAGCGCCTCCTTGATCCGCTCGGCGGTGGTCTCCGGATGGCGATGGGCGCCGCCCAGCGGCTCTTCGATCAGGGTGTCGACGAAGCCCAGCTCCCGCAGCCGCTCGGCGGTGATGCCCATGGCCTGGGCGGCGTCGGCGGCCTTCTCGGCGCTCTTCCACAGGATCGAGGCGCAGCCCTCGGGAGAGATCACCGAGTAGGTGGAGTACTGCAGCATGGCCAGCTCGTCGCACACGCCGATGGCCAGGGCACCGCCGGAGCCACCCTCGCCCACCACGGTGGCCAGGATGGGCGTCTCGAGCCGGGACATGACGGCGAGGTTGTAGGCGATGGCCTCGGACTGGCCGCGCTCTTCGGCATCGATGCCCGGATAGGCCCCGGGCGTATCGATGAAGGTCAGCACCGGCATCTTGAAGCGCTCGGCCATCTCCATCAGCCGGCACGCCTTGCGGTAGCCCTCGGGACGCGGCATGCCGAAGTTGCGGCGCACCTTCTCCTTGACCTCGCGACCCTTCTGATGGCCAATCACCATGACCGGTCTGTCGTCGAGGCGCGCCACGCCGCCGACGATGGCGGCATCGTCGGCGAAACGCCGGTCGCCATGCAGCTCATCGAAGTCGGTGAAGATATGCTCGAGATAGTCGAGCGTATAGGGGCGCTGGGGGTGGCGGGAGAGCTGGGAGACCTGCCAGGGCGAGAGATCCTTGAAGATCGATTCGGTGAGCTTGCGGCTCTTCTCCTCGAGCCGGCTGATCTCGTCGCTGAGGTTGACCTGGCTGTCGTTGCCGACCAGGCGCAGCTCCTCGATCTTGGCCTGGAGCTCGGCGATGGGCTGTTCGAAGTCGAGATAGTTGGGATTCATTGGCCGGATGCCTTGTGGTGTTTCACCGCCCTGGCGACTGGGGCCAGGCACGGCGCGAAAAATGGAGTGGCAGGCATTATCGCACCCTCAACGTGGCACGCAAGGCAGGCAGGGTGGCACGAGGAGCGCCGGGGACAGCTCGAAAGGGAGGTCATTTGCCAGGGATGGCAAATGTAGCGCCCAGGGAGGGGTTTACAGCGCCTCCCTGGAGAGCTGTCGCCGGAACAGCTCCGAGCTTCCCATCTCCGGCCCGTCCCCGGCGCCCCTCGCTGGAATGCGACAGACCGCAGCCGGCAGCCAGTTACCGATATTTCAGCCGCACCCCGTCCTGGCCCTGCACCTCGCGCAGGCCGATCAGCAGCTCGTCGCTGGGCGCCACCTTCCACTGGCCGTCCAGCTCCAGCCAGCCGGCGGCCTCGGCATTGCGGTAGCGTAGCCGGACCGGCAAGCCCTCGCCATCGCGGTGAGGCGCGAGACTCTCACGCAGGCTCTCCACCAGCCGGCCGTTGACGGCCGCGCCGTCGAGCGAGAGTTCCACCGCCTCCCCGTAGCGGGTGCGTGCCGCCACCATGGGGGTGACCTCCTTGCCGCGCAGGCGCAGTCCGCCCGAGTAGTCGTCGGAGGAGACCTCCCCCTCGACGATCAGCACCTGATCGGTCTCCAGCTGGCTACGCACGGTATCGAACAGCTCGCCGAACAGCGACGCCTCGATGCGGCCGGTACGGTCGTCCAGGGTAATGAAGGCCATGGTGTCGCCGCGCTTGGACTTCATGGTGCGAAGTCCCACCACCAGGCCGGCGATCCGCTGGGGCTCTCGCGAAGGCTTGAGGTCGGCGATGCGCGTGGCAACGAAGCGCGCGAGCTCACCCTCATACTCGTCGATGGGGTGGCCGGTGAGATAGAGCCCCAGGGTCTCCTTTTCGCCAGCCAGGCGCTCCTTGTCGCTCCACTCGCGGGTGCGGCGATAGGCCGCGTAGGGGTCGCTCTCGGCCGTCTCGTCGGCGAAGGCCTCGCCGAACATGTCCATCATGCCCAGGTTCTGGTTAGCCTGGGTCTGGGCCGCGGCCTTGAGGGCGTCGTCCAGGGCCGCGCTGAGCACGGCGCGGTTGGGTCCCAGGCTGTCCAGGGCCCCGGAGCGAATCAGCGCCTCCAGGGTGCGCTTGTTCATGCGCTTGGGATCGACCCGCCGGCAGAAGTCGAACAGGTCCTTGAACGGGCCGTCAGCCTCGCGGGCCTCGACGATACCGCCGATGGGTCCCTCCCCTACCCCACGGATGGCGCCGAGGCCATAGACCACGCGCCCCTCGGTATCCACGGTGAACTTGTAGCCGCCCACGTTGACATCCGGCGGCGTCACCGTGAGCCCCAGGTTGCGGCACTCCTCGATCAGCGGCACCACCTTGTCGAGGTTGTCCATCTCGGTGGAGATCACCGCCGCCATAAAGGGGCCGGGATAGTGCGCCTTGAGCCAGGCCGTTTGATACGAGACCAGCGCATAGGCCGCCGAGTGGGACTTGTTGAAGCCGTAGCCGGCGAACTTCTCCACCAGGTCGAAGATGTTGCCGGCGAGCTCCTTGTCGATGCCGTTTGCCGCGCAGCCCTCCATGAAGCCGGCGCGCTGCTTGGCCATCTCCTCGGGCTTCTTCTTGCCCATGGCGCGGCGCAGCATGTCGGCCTGGCCCAGGCTGTAGCCGGCCATCACCTGGGCGATCTGCATCACCTGCTCCTGATAGAGGATGATGCCGTAGGTGGGCTCGAGCACCGGCTTGAGCAGCTCGTGCTGATAGTCCGGGTGGGGGTAGGAGATCTCGGCACGACCGTGCTTGCGGTTGATGAAGTCGTCCACCATGCCCGACTGCAGCGGCCCGGGGCGGAACAGGGCGACGAGTGCGATCATGTCGTCCAGCGAATCGGGCAGCAGGCGCTTGATCAGCTCCTTCATGCCGCGGGATTCGAGCTGGAACACCGCCGTGGTCTCGGCGCGCTTGAGCATCTCGAAGGTGGGGGCGTCGTCCAACGGAATGCTGTCGATGTCGAGCGGCCCTTCGCCCTTGACGGCGCGCACCTTGTCCACCATCTCCAGGGCCCAGTCGATGATGGTCAGGGTGCGCAGGCCGAGGAAGTCGAACTTGACCAGCCCAGCGTCCTCGATATCGTTCTTGTCGAACTGAACCACCAGCCCCGAGCCGTCCTCGTCGCAGAGCAGCGGCGAGAAGTCGGTGAGCTTGGTGGGGGCGATCACCACGCCGCCGGCGTGCTTGCCGGTGCCGCGGGTGATGCCCTCGAGCTTGAGCGCCATCTCCCAGATCTCGGCGGCCTCGTCGTCGGCCTCGACGAACTCCTTGAGGGCCGGCTCCGCATCGATGGCCTTGGCGAGCGTCATGCCCACCTCGAAGGGGATCAGCTTGGAGAGCTTGTCGCCCAGCGAATAGGGGCGCCCCTGTGCGCGGGCCACGTCGCGCACCACCGCCTTGGCGGCCATGGTGCCGAAGGTGACGATCTGGGACACGGCGTTGCGGCCGTAGCGGTCGGCCACGTACTCGATGACCCGGTCGCGCTTCTCCATGCAGAAGTCGACGTCGAAGTCGGGCATGGAGACCCGCTCGGGGTTGAGGAAGCGCTCGAAGAGCAGGTCGTAGCCGATGGGGTCGAGGTCGGTGATCTTCTGGGCGTAGGCCACCAGGGAGCCGGCGCCGGAGCCGCGCCCGGGCCCCACCGGGACGTCGTTGTCCTTGGCCCACTGGATGAAGTCCATCACGATCAGGAAGTAGCCGGGGAAGCCCATCTGGATGATGATGTCGAGCTCGAAGTCGAGCCGCTCGCGGTAGCGCTTGTCGATCTCGGCGTACTCGGCGCCGTCCCGCGGGTACTTCTCGACGGGGTAGAGGAAGTCCAGGCGCTCGGTGAGGCCGTCGTGGGAGACCTTGCGGAAGAACTCGTCCTGGGTCATGCCCTCGGGGATCCCGAACTCGGGCAGGAAGATCTCGCCCAGCCGTACGTCGACGCTGCAGCGGGCGGCAATCATCACGCTGTTCTCGAGCGCCTCGGGGATGTCGGCGAAGAGCTCCGCCATTTCCTCGGGGCTCTTGAGGTATTGCTCCTCGCTGTACTTGCGCTCGCGGCGCGGGTCGTCCAGCGCCTTGCCCTCGCCAATCGACACCCGGGTCTCGTGGGCCCAGAAGTCTGCCTTCTCCAGGAAGCGCACGTCGTTGGTGGCCACCACCGGGGTGCCGGTCTCCACGGCCAGGGCCACCGAGAGATGCACGCACTCCTCCTCCAGGGGACGACCGGTGCGAGCCAGCTCCAGGTAGAAGCGCCCCGGGAAGGCGGCGTTCCACTCTTCGAGCAGCGCACGGGCCTCGTCGCGATGGTCGCTGAGCAGATGCCGGCCGATCTCCCCCTCGCGACCGCCGGAAAGCGCGATCAGTCCCTCGCTCTGGGCCAGCACCCAGGCGCGATCGAGCACCGCCCGGCCCTGGCGCTGCCCCTCCACCCAGCCTCGCGAGATCAGCTCGGTGAGGTTGCGATAGCCATCATTGTTCATGGCCAGCAGGGTCAGGCGGTAGGGGTGGGCCTCGTCATGGGGGTTGGCGAGCCACAGGTCGGCGCCGATGATCGGCTTGAGGCCGGCCCCCTGAGTCGCCTTGTAGAACTTGACCAGGCCGAAGAGGTTGGCCTCGTCGGTGACCGCCAGCGCCGGGGCCCCCTGGGCCACCGCCGTCTTGACCAGCGGCTTCAAGCGAACCAGGCCATCGACCAGGGAGTATTCGGTGTGGACGCGAAGATGAACGAAGGGCGTGGTCATAGGGAGCTCGGGGCTTGGCGGTGTATGGTCAGCACGGAAACCAGACTGTTGGTCCAGCGATATGGCTTAGGGCTCAGTATCCTGCTCCGCTCGGGGCTGATCCGGCGATAGGCCTATGCGGGGGCGCTGTAAATACTTCCCTGTACGCTACTTTTGCCATCCATGGCAAAAGACCCCCGCGACGGCCTATCCCCGGCGCCCCTCGCTATCGGTGGCGACGCGCTGGGCTAGAACAGCGCCAGCTGGCGCTTGACCGGGCCGAAGGAGCGGCGATGCTCCGGCAGCGCGCCCAGGCGCACCAGGGCGGCCAGGTGCTCCCGGGTCGGGTAGCCCTTGTGGCGGGCGAAGCCGTAGTCGGGATGGCGGGCATCGAGCTCGACCATCTGGGCGTCCCGGGCCACCTTGGCGAGTATCGAGGCGGCGGCGATGGCCGGGTGCCGGGCGTCGCCCTTGACCACCGCCTGCCCCGGGAGATGATGCCCGGGGAGGCGATTGCCGTCCACCAGCAGGTACTCGGCGGCGGGGGCCAGGCCGTCGATGGCCCGCCGCATGGCCAGGTGGGTGGCGTGGTAGATGTTCAGCTCGTCCACCTCGCCGGGGCTCGCCTCGGCCAGGGCGAAGGCCAGGGCCCGCTCGCGAATCTCGGCGTCCAGGGCCTCGCGGCGGCGGGCGGTGAGCGCCTTGGAGTCGCCGAGCCCCGCGATGGGGCGCGTCGGGTCCAGGATCACCGCCGCGGCTACCACGCTGCCCACCAGGGGGCCGCGGCCCACCTCGTCGACGCCGGCCAGGCGCTCGCCGTGGTAGTCCACCACCAGCGGCGGCAGCTCGGCGGCCTTGCCCCTTGCCGAGCTCATGATGCCGCCTCCTCGGCCCGCTCGGCCGCCACGCTCTCCGGGAGTGGCCGGCCCGCCACCAGCGCCTCGATGGCATCACAGGCCCGACGGCTGGCGTCGCGCTGCAGGCCGGCGTGCATCTCGGCGAAGCGTGCCTCCAGGGCGGCGCGGCCGGGGGCGTCGTCGAGCAGCGCGCCGAGCCGCTCGGCGATCGCCTCCGAGGTGGCGGCATCCTGCACCAGCTCGGGCACCAGGGTCTCGCGAGCGATCAGGTTGGGTAGCGAGATCCACTCGGTCTTGACCAGCCGCTTGACCAGGGCGTGGCTCATCGGAGCCATCTTGTAGGCCACCAGCATCGGCCGATGGCAGAGCATCGCCTCCAGGGCGGCGGTGCCGGAGGCAAGCAGCACGGCATCAGCGGCCACCATGGCCTCCCGGGACTGGCCGTCGAGCAGGGTGACCCGCTCGGCCAGAGCGGGCCGGGCGGTCAGCAGCGCCTCGAGCTCACGGTGGCGGGCCGGCGTGGCGGCCGGTATGACCACCCGCAGCTCGGGGCGCTGCTCACAGAGCCGCTCTGCCGCTTCGAGGAAGGTCTCGCCGAGAAAGCGGATCTCGTTGGCCCGGGAGCCGGGCAGCAGGGCCAGCAGCGTGGCCGGCCCGGGCAGGCCAAGGGCGTCCCGGGCGGCATTGCGCTCGCTGTGCAGCGGGAACTCGTCGGCGAGGGGATGCCCAACGAAGGCCACCGGCACCCGATGGCGGGCGTAGAAGGCCGCCTCGAAGGGTAGGAAAGTGAGCATGGCATCCACGGACTTGGCGATGCCCTTGACCCGCCCCTGTCGCCAGGCCCAGACGGTGGGGCTGACGTAATGGGCGGTGGTGATGCCGGCCCGGCGCAGCGCCCGCTCCAGGCCGAGATTGAAGTCTGGGGCGTCGATGCCGACCATGATGTCGGGCCGCCAGGCCAGCGCATCGGCCTTGAGAGTACGGCGCACCCGGATCAGCTCGGGCAGGTGCTTGAGCACCTCCACGAGCCCCATGACCGAGAGGGTCTCCAGCGGAAAACGACTGTCGATGCCCTCGGCGATCATCTTGGGGCCGCCGATGCCGCGAAACGCGACGCTGGGGTAGCGCGCCTTGAGCGCGCGCATCAGGCCGGCGCCCAGGGTATCCCCGGACAGCTCGCCCGCGACCAGATAGATCCGCAGGGGCCTGGACGTGTCGGTCATCTCGAGGTCGGTCATGGCCTAGCGCGTGATACCGCGGGAGGAGACTTCGATGGAGGCGACGAAGGTATCGATCTCGGCCAGATCAAAGCGGGCTCGAATCGCGTCCAGCGCCTGTTCCACGGTCAGCCCCTGGCGATAGACCAGCTTGTAGGACTCGCTTAGCGCCTTGATGGCCTCGCGGCTGAAGCCGCGGCGCTTCAGCCCCACCAGGTTGAGGCCGTGGGCACTGGCTGGGTTGCCGTTGATCAGCACGAAGGCCGGGGTGTCCTTGGTGATGATGGAGCCGCCGCCGGCCATGGCGTGGGTGCCGAAGTGGCAGAACTGATGAATCGCCGAGAGCCCGCCAAGGATCGAGAAATCGCCGAGGGTCACGTGACCGGCCAGGGTCACCTGATTGGCCAGGATACAGTCGCTGCCGATGATGCAGTCGTGCCCCACGTGCACATAGGCCATGAACAGGTTGCGCGAGCCGATGGTGGTTTCACCACGATCCTGGGCGGTGCCGCGATGCAGCGTCACCCCCTCGCGGATGACGTTGTCATCGCCCATCACCAGGCGGGTCGGCTCACCGGCATACTTCTTGTCCTGGCAGTCTTCCCCCACAGAGGCGAACTGGAAGATCCGCGTGCGCGCGCCCAGCACGGTGGGGCCCTTGATCACCACATGGGGACCGATCCGGCTCCCGGCGCCGATCTCGACGTCGGGGCCGATCACCGTGAAGGGGCCGACCTCGACGTCATCGGCCAGTCGCGCCTTCGGGTCGACGATGGCAGTGGAATGAATCAAGCGACCTTCCTCTCGGCACAGATGATCTCGGCCTCGCAGGCCACCTCGCCGTCTACGGTAGCACGGCAGGCAAATTTCCAGATGCCGCGCTTTTCACGCTCTACCCTCGCTTCCAGCTTGAGCCGATCGCCGGGCACCACCGGACGCTTGAAACGCACGTTGTCGCTGCCGACCAGATAGTAGACGTAGCCGTCCGCCGGGAGCTTGTTGACGGTCTTGAAGCCGAGGATGCCGCAAACCTGAGCCAGCGCCTCGACGACCAGCACGCCGGGCATGATCGGATGGTGGGGAAAGTGGCCGTTGAAGAAGGGCTCATTGATGCTGACGTTCTTGTAGCCAACGATGGCCTCGCCCAGTTCCAGCTCCGTGACCCGATCCACCAGCAGGAAGGGGTAGCGGTGGGGCAGATAATCACGAATCTCGTTGATGTCCATTACCATCGTAGCGACCTCTGAAATATGGTGGGGAAGCCTGCCGCGGCGCTTTCGCCGCGCACTCGGCTTCCCGAAGCTACCGCGCGAGGGGGCCCTTTCGGCCGCTGTCTCGACGGGTGGCAGGGCCGGGGATTATAGCGCCCCCGACGCGGGTCTCAACCCTGGGGGTTGCGCTTCTCGAGCCTGGCCAGGCGGCGGGCGATCTCGTCGAGCTGCTTGAAGCGCACGGCGTTCTTGCGCCACTGGGCGTTATGCATGGCGCCGGTGCCGGAGGAGTAGACACCCGGCTCATCGATAGAGTTGGTCACCAGGCTCATGCCGGTGACCTGCACCCGGTCGCAGATCGTCAGGTGGCCGGCCAGCCCTACGCCGCCACCCAGCATGCAGTAGCGGCCCACCCGGGTCGAGCCGGCGATGCCGACGCAGCCGGCCAGGGCGCTGTGGTCGCCGATCTGCACGTTGTGGGCGATCTGCACCTGGCTGTCGATCTTCACGTCGTTGCCGATCCGGGTATCCTCGAGGGCGCCGCGATCGATGCTGGAGCAGCTGCCGACCTCGACGTCGTCCCCCATTACCACGCTCCCCAGCTGGGCGATCTTGTGCCAGCCGCCGCCATCATGGGCGAAGCCGAAGCCGTCCCCGCCGATCACGCAGCCGCTGTGCAAGATGGCCCGCTCGCCGATCACCACGCCGTGACAGACCGTGACGTTGGGATGCAGCCGCGAACCCCGCCCAATGCGCGCTCCGGCCCCGATCACGCAGCCGGGGCCGACCACTACGTCATCGCCTAGCTCGGCGCCGGCTTCGACCACTGCCAGGGGGCCGACCTCGACTCTCTCGCCGAGCCGCGCCTCCTCGGCCACCACCGCGGAGGGATGGATGGCGGCCGGCGGACGGCTAAGCAGCGGGTCGAACAGCCGCGACAGCTTGGCGTAGCCCAGGTAGGGGTTATCGAGTTCGAGTCGATCCACCGGACACTGGGCGGCGTGCTCGGGATGGAGCAGCACCGCCCCCGCGGCCGTCGCCGCGAGGTCCTTGAGGTAGGTGGGGTTGGTCAAGAAGGCGAGACGGTCCGGTCCGGCATCCTTCAGGGTCGAAAGCCCACTCAGGCGGCGGCTGCCATCGCCGACCAGCCGGGCATCCAGGTGCTCGGCAAGCTCGGCGAGGGTATAGGTCGGGGGGTGTGGTTGGGTCATGGAAGCCTGGTCAAAGCGTTGGCACGGCGCTGTGGCGCCGCACCAGGTCAGTTGAGCGTGTTGAGAATCTCGGTGACTTCCCCGGTCAGGTCGGGAAGCTCGACGCTGGAGTGCAGCACCCCCTGGGGCTCCACCAGCACCTGAATGCCGTGACGAGAGATGACCTGATCCACGGCCTGCTCGAGCTTCGGCTCGGCCTCCTGGAGGAAGCTCTGCTCGGCGCGCATCTGCGCCTCCATGATCTGCTGGCGCAGCTGCTCGAAGCGGCTGCCCTTCTGCTGGAACTCCTGCATCAATGACTGCCGGTCGGCCTCGGACAGGTTGCCCTGCTGCAGGCGCTGCTGCATCTGCTGCAGCTCGCTACCCAGCGACTCGGCTTCCTGCTGCTGGCCGCTGATCTGGCTCTCCAGCCGGCTCATCGAGCGCTGGGCGGCATCCGAGGACAGCAGCGCCTGACGCCAGTCGAGCATCGCGACCTCGGCGGCCTGGGCCGAGAGCGTCACGGCGCCCAGGAGGGTGAAGCAGAGTGCGGCAGTCAGCTTGCGCATGTTGGCGATTCCTCGTCGCGAGCGGATCAGAAGGTCTGACCCAGGGAGAACTGAAAGATCTGGGTATCGTCGCCGCTCTTGTCGTTGAGCGGTTCGGCGATGCTGAAGGTCAGCGGTCCCACCGGCGTCAGCCAGGAGAGCCCCACCCCGAGACTGTAGCGCAGATCGCCGAGATCGACGCCGGACGAGCAGTTGGACGGGCCGTCACCCTCCACCACCGGGTAGCAGCTGGTCAGGAAGGTATTGCCGGCATCCAGGAAGAAGCCGGTCTGCAGCGAGCGCTGATCCTCGACGAAGGGCAGCGGGAAGAGCAGCTCGGCGCTGCCCTCGACCAGCACGTTGCCGCCCAGGGTGCGGTCGCGGCCGGCCTCTCGCGGCGTGGTGCGCTGCCCCAGGGTGTTGGCAGTGAACCCGCGCACCGAGCCAAGGCCCCCGGCGAAGAAGTTCTCGTAGAACGGGTAGGGGTCGCCGCCGATGCTATCCGCATAGCCCAGGGTGGTGCCGAACTTCAGCGCCCAGGTCTGCTCCTCGTTGAGCGGGAAGAGCTGCTGAGCGCGGGCGCGCAGCTTGAAATAATCCGCATCGCTGCCCGGGGCGGCGGTCTCCAGGGAGAGACGCTGGTAGTTGCCGGCGGTGGGCATGATGCCGCGATTAAGGTTGTTGCGGGTCCAGCTGGCGGTGAGCTTGAGGCTCTGGGCATCGCGGCCCTGGTCCTCGACGTAGCGCACGATCTCGGAGGCCGTGTCGCGATACGTCTTGACCGTCAGGTCCTCCACCGAGGCGCCGAAGTTGAGTCGCGACAGCTCGCTGATCGGATAGCCGAAGTTGATCCCCCCGCCGAAGGCATCGGTGGAGTAGGTCGAGATGTCGGAGTCCTCGAAGTCGGTCTCGCGATAGAAGAGGTTGTAGCCCCGCGAGATGCCGTCCAGGGTCCAGTAGGGATCGGTGAAGCCAAAGTTGAGGCTGGTGAAGGTATCGCTGCGCTGGGCGCCGACGTTGACCCGATTGCCGGTGCCCAGGAAGTTGTTCTGGGCCAGCGAGGCGCCGTAGATCACCCCGGCGCTTTGCGAAAAGCCAATGCTCGCCGAGATCGAGCCGGAGGGCTGCTCCTCGACGGTGTAGGTGACATCGAGCTTGTCCGGCTCGCCGGGCACCGGCTGGGTCTCCACGTCAACCTGGCGGAAGAAGCCCAGGCGATCCAGGCGCTGGCGCGACTGGCTGATCGACTCGGTGGACGCCGGCGCCCCCTCCATCTGGATCATCTCACGGCGCAGCACCTCGTCCTGGGTGGTGGTGTTGCCGACGAAATTGATGCGTCGCACATAGGCGCGCTGCCCGGGCTCGACCCGGAAGACCAGATCCACGGTGTCGGCATCGGTGCCGGGCTGCGGGATCCCCTCGACGTTGGCGAAGGCGAAGCCCTCGGCCCCCAGGCGCGCGCGCAGCGCCTCCGTGGAGGCGGTCACGTCGCTGCGCGAGAAGACCTGGCCGGCCTCCACCTGCAACAGCTCGCGGGCCTCGCTGGTGCCGATCCTGAGATCACCCTGGAAACGCACCTCGCCGAGGCGGAACTGCTCGCCCTCCTCGACGTTGATGGTCACGAAGATCTGCGACTTGTCGGGGCTGATCGAGACCTGGGTGGAGGTGATGTTGAAATTGATATAGCCGCGGTCCAAGTAGAAGGAACGCAACCGCTCCAGGTCGCCGGCCAGGGCCTCGCGAGAGTACTCGTCGCTGGAGAACCAGCCGAAGAAGCGTCCCGGACGGTCGTTGAGCTCGAAGACGTCGCGCAGCGCATCGTCATCGAAGTGGCGGTTGCCGACCAGATTGATCTGGCGGATCTTGGCCACCTCACCTTCGTTGATGTCGATATCGACCTGCACCCGGCCTTCATCGATCTCGCGCACGCTGGCATCGATGCGCGCGCTGTAGCGCCCCTGCGCCTGGTAGACCCCCTCCAGCTCGCGCTGGATCTCCTCGAGGGTGGAGAGCTGCAGCACCTGGCCCTCGGACAGCCCTGCCTCGCGAAGGCCGCGCCGCAGGTCCTCATCGGAAAGCTGGCGGTTGCCGCTGATGGTCAGCCGCGAGATGGTCGGCCGCTCGACCACCTGAATGATCAGCACGTCGCCGTCGCGGGCCAGGTGGATATCGTCGAACAGGCCGGTGGCGAAGAGACTGCGCGCCGCCTCCGCCAGCTCGCGGTCGTCCACGCGGTCGCTGGCACTGACCGGGAAGGCGTTGAAGACCGAAGCGGCGGAAACCCGCTGCAGCCCCTCCACGCGAATGTCGGAAACTTCAAAGGGGTCGGCCAGTGCGGTCTGGGCACCGGCCAGCAGCAGTGCCGCCAATCCGAGGGTCTTGATATTCATGCAGTCGCTTCGCTCGCGTTGATACGCCCGCCAATCCAGACAGGCACCTTATACATTTGTGCGGGTGACTGACAAGGGCGGAGCCGGGCCCCACCTCCCTGTGCCCCCGGCAGGGGGAGTCGCTCGCTACCAAAGCCGCATCAGATCGAAATACAGCGCCATCACCATCAGGGTGACGATCATCGCCAGGCCGATGCGCAGCCCAATGGCCTGGGTCCGCTCGGAGACCGGTCGGCCGCGTATCGCCTCGGCGAAATAGTAAAGCAGGTGGCCACCGTCGAGCACCGGAATCGGCAGCAGGTTGAGCACCGCCAGGCTGATCGACAGGTAGGCCATGAAGCTGACGAAGCTCTCCATGCCGGTGCGTGCGGTATCGCCGGCCACCTGGGCGATGGTGATCGGCCCGGAGAGGTTGGAGGGCGAGATCAGCCCGACCAGCATCTTGCGGATCGCATCCAGCGTCAACACGGTCATTTCGCCGGTTCGCGCCAGCGACTGCCCCACCGCGGCGACGGGCCCGTAGCGGATCTCGCGACGATACTCCTCCGGCCACTCGACGGGCTCGACGCCCGCCCCCACGTAGCCAATGGTCGCGCCATCGTCCAGGGCCTGCTCGCCGGGCACCAGGGTCAAGCCGAGCCGCTCATCGCCGCGGGCCACCTCGAGCTCGAGGCTCTCGCCCGGGCTTGCCCGCACCACGTTGACGAAGCCCATCCAGTCGTCCACCGCGGTGCCGTTGACCGCCAGCACCTCGTCACCGGGCTGCAGCCCGGCCCGGGCCGCGGCCTCGCCGTCCAGCACCTGGCCGAGCACCGCGGGGAACGGCGGCTGCCAGGGAGTGATGCCCAGGGTCTGGAGGGGGCGCGGCGGGTCCTGACGCACCAGGTAGGCCTCCACCGGCAGACGGTAATCCCGGGCGTCCGCGGCGGCATCGTCCCGAGCCCGCATGGTGAGCTCACCGCTGGCACCGATCGAGGCCACCAGCTTGAGATTGATGTCGTTCCAGGAGCGCACCGCATCGCCCTGCACCGCGACGATCTCCTGGCCGCTGCGCAGCCCGCTCTGCTCGGCGGGCGAACCGGGGGCGATATCGCCCACCACCGGCGCCACCGTGGTGGTGCCGGCGACGAACAGCGCCCAGTAGGCGACGATGGCCAGCAGGAAGTTGGCCGCCGGGCCGGCGGCCACGATAGCGATGCGCTGCCAGACGCTCTTGCGGTTGAAGGCCTGGTCCTGCAGCTCGGGAGGAACCGGCGCCTCTCGCTCGTCGAGCATCTTGACGTAGCCGCCCAGGGGAATGGCCGCCACGGCAAACTCGGTGCCGTGGCGGTCGACCCGGGACCACAGCGGCTTGCCAAAGCCCACCGAGAAGCGCAGCACCTTGACGCCACAGCGCTTCGCCACCCAATAGTGGCCATACTCGTGGAAGGTAATCAGCAGCCCCAGCACCACGATGACGGCCAGAATGTTCTGGATCAGGCCCAAGTCAGTCTCCTTGCAGATTGCATGCCGCCGATCACTGCCCGGCCGCTCTCTTCATGCACGCATCAGCCGGCGGCGGGCATCACGCCGGGCCCGGGCGTCGAGTTCGAGTATCGACTCCAGGTCGTCGGCGGCCTCCACCGGCAGCGCCTCACAGACTCGCGCCACCAGCTCGCCAATGCCCGTGAACCCCAGGCGCCCCTCGAGGAAGGCGTCCACCGCCACCTCGTTGGCCGCATTGAGCACCGCCGGAGCCGTGCCGCCGGCCGCCATGGCATCGCGAGCCAGGCGCAGGCAGGGAAAGGCGACCTCGTCCGGCGCCTCGAAGTCGAGCCGCGCCACGGCAAACAGGTCCAGGGCCTCGACCCCGGCCTCGATGCGCTCCGGCCACGCCAGCCCGTAGGCAATGGGCGTGCGCATGTCGGGATTGCCCAGCTGGGCGATCACCGAGCCGTCGCTGTAGGCGGCCATGGAGTGGATCACGCTCTGCGGATGCACCACCACCTGCACCTGTTCCGGCCGGGCATCGAACAGCCAGCACGCCTCGATCAGCTCCAGCCCCTTGTTCATCAGGGTGGCGCTGTCCACCGAAATCTTGCGCCCCATGGACCAGTTGGGGTGCGCGCAGGCCTGCTGGGGCGTGACGGCGGCCAGGTCGCCGAGCGTCCAGCCGCGAAAGGGGCCGCCCGAGGCGGTCAGCAGCAGCTGGGTGACCCCGTGGCGCGCCAACCCACCACGATGCTCGGAGGGTAGACACTGGTAGATGGCATTATGTTCGGAATCGATGGGCAGCAGCGTCGCCCCATGGTGCAGCACGGCGTCCATGAACAGGGCGCCGGACATCACCAGCGCCTCCTTGTTGGCCAGCAGTATCCGCTTGCCGGCGCGAACCGCCGCCAGCGTGGGCAGCAGCCCCGCCGCTCCGACGATGGCTGCCATCACCACGTCGACCTCGGTGGCTTCGGCCACCTCGATCAGCGCCTGGCGCCCAGCCCTCACCTCGATGGCCAACCCCGCCTCGCGCAGCCGCTCGCGCAGCCAGACGGCATCCGTCTCGGCCGCCAGCACGGCCACCTCTGGACGGTGGCGCCGGCACAGCGTCAGCAGCGACTCGCGGGAGCGATTCGCCGTCAGGGCGTGAACGCGATAGCGCTCGGGATGGCGAGCGATCACGTCCAGCGTGCTGGCGCCGATCGAACCGGTGGCCCCCAGCACCGTCACCGCCTGTGGGCGCCGGAGGCTGGACTCTCTCACCGCCACCCTAGAGCACTCCGAGCGAGAGCAGGGCGAACAGCGGTACGGCCGCGGTGAGACTGTCGATGCGATCCAGCACGCCGCCGTGCCCGGGGAGCAGCTGGCTCGAGTCCTTGATGTTGCGGTAGCGCTTGAGCATGCTCTCGACCAGGTCGCCAAGCACCGACACCAGGGTGACCACCGCCGTGGCCAGCAGCAGCGCCAGGCCGCCGCCCAGGCCGAGGCCCTGCCAGACGGCGAAGATCAGCGCCAGGCCGAAGGTGACCGCCAGGCCGCCGGCGACGCCCTCCCAGCTCTTGCCGGGGCTGACCCGCGGCGCCAGCTTGCGCCGGCCGAAGGCCCGGCCGGCGAAGTAGGCGCCGATATCGGCGCCCCATACCAGCAGCAGCACGAACAGCAGCCAGACAGCCCCCGAATCGCGCAGCACGTTGAACCCCACCCAAGCCGGCAGCAGCACCCAAAGGCCCATGGCGAGGCGGCGCGTGGCGGACTGCCACTGCTCGCCCTTGCGCGGGTAGTGCACCACCCAGTAGAGATTGAGCAGCCATCCCAGCGCCCCCAGCCACAGCGGCCAGGCGGCCAGGGCAGCGCCGCTCATCCACAGCATCAGCATGGCCATGCCCAGCACCGCCACCAGCATCAGCCGGTGGTCGCGCTGGCGAATGCCGGCCAGGTTGGTCCACTCCCAGCCCGCCAGCAGCACGATGACGGCGGTGAACAGGGCAAAGCCACCGCCGTGCAGGCCAAACAGGCCGGCCAGCATCAGCGGCGCCAGCCACGCCGCGGTAATGATCCGCTGTTTAAGCACCTTACGCCTCGATCTGTTCGTCGGTCATGCCGAACCGGCGCTGCCGTCGGCGGAAGTCGTCGATGGCGGCGTCGAACGCCTCGCCGTCGAAGTCGGGCCACAGCAGCGGCGTGAAGTAGAGCTCGGCATAGGCCATCTGCCACAGCAGGAAGTTGGAGATCCGCTGCTCGCCGCTGGTGCGGATGCACAGGTCCACCGGCGCATCCCCGGCCAGGCAGACCTCGCGGTCCAGGCTCGACTCATCGATGTCGGCAGCGCCGATCTCGCCGGCCGCCACCCGCTCGCCCAGTCGTCGCGCCGCCCGGGCGATGTCCCAGCGACCGCCGTAGTTGGCGGCGATCACCAGGTGCATGCCAGCGTTGTCTCTCGTTAGCGCCTCGGCACGGGCGATATGCGTCTGGATGGCCGCGGAGAAGGCGCGCTGATCACCGATGATCGACAGGCGGATATCGTGCTCGTGGAGTTTCTTGACCTCGCGCTTGAGCGCCATCAGGAACAGCTCCATCAGCGCCCCCACCTCCGCTTCGGGCCGCTTCCAGTTCTCGCTGGAGAAGGCAAACAGGGTAAGGGTCTCGATGCCGCGCTCGGCGGCGCGCCGTATCACCGCACGCACCGCCTCGACGCCGGCACGATGGCCGCGCACGCCGGACTGGCCGCGCGCACGGGCCCAGCGATTGTTGCCATCCATGATGATGGCCACGTGTCGGGGCAGGTCATCGCCGGTGGCCGCCGGCGCATCCAGAGAGTCTGTAGACTGCGGTGACGTCATGTTGTCTCGCATTGCGATGGACCGAGCCGGGCAGCTGCCCGCCGTAAAGCCGCGCTTCGGCAGGAGCCGACCGGCATCTCGTCAGACCTGCATCAGGTCGTGCTCCTTGGCCTCGAGCAGCTTGTCGATCTCACCGATGTACTTGTCGGTGAGCTTCTGGATGGCGTCCTCGGCCTGGTGCTGCTCGTCCTCGGAGATCTCCTTCTCCTTGAGCAGCGACTTGATGTCGCCGTTGGCATCCCGGCGCACGTTGCGAACCGCCACGCGGGCGTGCTCGGCCTCGCTTCTGGCCTGCTTGATGTAGCCCTTTCGCGTCTCCTCAGTGAGCATCGGCATCGGCACGCGGATGACGTTGCCGGCACTGGCGGGATTGAGCCCCAGGTCCGAGGTCATGATGGCCTTCTCGATCTTGGGCACCATGTTCTGCTCCCAGGGCACCACGGAGAGGGTCCTGGCGTCCTCGACGTTGATCGAGGCCACCTGATTGAGCGGTACCTGACTGCCGTAGTACTCCACGGTCACCGAATCCAGAATGCTGGAGTGGGCGCGCCCGGTACGGATCTTGTTGAAATTGCCGTGAAGGGCCTCAAGGCTCTTCTTCATGCGGCTTTCTGCATCTTTCTTGATGTCATTGATCACGGTATCAACCTCTGTCTATCAGCGTGCCTTCCTTGCCACCCACCACCAGATTCAGCAGGGCGCCCGACTTGTTCATGTTGAAGACGCGAACCGGCATGTCATGGTCCCGCACCAGGCAGATAGCGGTCAAATCCATGACCCCGAGCTTCTGGTTCAGGGCATCGTCATAGCTCAGCTGCTCGTACTTGACGGCATCGGGATGCTTCACCGGGTCCTTGTCGTAGACGCCGTCGACCTTGGTGGCCTTGACCACCACGTCGGCGTCGATTTCGATGCCGCGCAGGCAGGCCGCCGAATCGGTGGTGAAGAAGGGATTGCCGGTACCCGCGGAGAACATTACCACGTCCCCCGAGGTCAGGTAGCGGATGGCGGTGCGGCGATCATAGTGCTCCACCACGCCGCTCATGGGAATGGCCGACATCACCCGTGAGCGGATGTTGGAGCGCTCCAGCGCATCGCGCATGGCCAGGGCGTTCATCACCGTGGCGAGCATGCCCATGTGGTCGCCGGTCACCCGATCCATGCCGGCCTCGTGGAGCGCCGCACCACGAAACAGGTTGCCGCCACCGACCACGATCCCCACCTGCACGCCGATACCCACCAGCTGGCCGATCTCCAGCGCCATGCGGTCGAGCACCTTGGGATCGATGCCGAACTCGGCCTCCCCGGTCAGCGCCTCACCGGAGAGCTTGAGCAGGATGCGCTTGTACTTCGACTTCTCGGAGCGGGACTTCTCGGACCGGGGCTTCTCGCCGCGCGAGGCGTCCGATTCGGTATAAGCGTCGCGGTGGTCGGCACTGGGCATGGGGGGTGTCTCCTGAATCACCAGCGGGATGGAGGGTAGCGGCCGAACCGGCCGGCCGGATACAAGAAGGCGTGCGCTTCCGCGCACGCCATCTCAAACGTGGAACCTGAGACCTCAGCTGCGCCCGGCCTGTTCCATCACTTCCTTGGCGAAGTCGACCTCTTCCTTCTCGATGCCCTCACCCACTTCGAAACGGGTGAAGCTCAGCACTTCGCCACCGGCGGCCTTGACGAACTCGGCCACGGTCTGGTTCGGATCCTTGACGAAGGGCTGCTCGGTCAGGCTGTTCTCGGCCAGGTACTTCTTGAGGCGACCCTGGACCATCTTCTCGGCGATCTGCTCGGGCTTGCCGGCCATGTCGGGCTGGGCAAGGATAATCGCCTTTTCCTCATCGAGCTGCGCCTGGGGCATGTCCTCGGGACGCGCCACCGCCGGGTTGATGGCGGCCACGTGCATGGCGACGTCCTTGGCCACTTCGGCGTTGCCGCCCTGGATCACGGTGAGCACGCCGATGCGGCCGCCGTGGACGTATTCACCCACCAGCGCACCCTCCGGTGCCTCGATCACGGCACAGCGGCGAACGCCGATGTTCTCACCGATCTTCTGCACCAGCTGCTCGCGGGCGGTCTCCAGCTCGCCGGCCATGACCGCGGCCACGTCTTCGCTCTTGGCGGCGAAGAAGGCGTCGGCGACCTTCTCGGCGAAGGCCTTGAAGTTGTCGTCACGGGCGACGAAGTCGGTCTCGGAATTGATCTCCACCGCCACGCCATAGCGGCCGTCTTCGGCCACACGCGTCACCACGGCGCCTTCGGCGGCGGTGCGGCCCGCCTTCTTGGCGGCCTTGAGACCGGAGCTCTTGCGCAGGTTCTCGATGGCCACATCGATATCACCGCCGGCTTCGGTGAGTGCCTTCTTGCACTCCATCATGCCGAGGCCGGTACGCTCACGCAGTTCCTTGACCTGGGAGGCACTGATCGCTGCCATGGTATTCACCTCTATGGTAGTTCGACCCGCAAAAGGGGGCGACCTGAAAAACGGGACGCCAAACCCCTGGTTCGGCGAGATACGGCCCCGCGGCGGGCGGGGCCTTCGGCGGGCCGGGCCGGAGTGCCGCCGGCCCGCCGGGCGCAGGCAGTGCCTGCTGGGATGCTCGTCGTTACTCGGCGGCGGCGCTGCTGCCTTCGCTCTCGGTGACTTCGACGAACTCGTCCGGGCGCCCTTCCTTGGCACGGCCGCAGGCGTTGGCGATGGCCTGGACGTAGATCTGGATGGCGCGGATGGAGTCATCGTTGCCGGGGATCACGTAGTCGACGCCGTCCGGGTCGGAGTTGGTGTCCACCACGCCGATGACCGGGATACCCAGCTTGTTGGCCTCGTTGATGGCGATGCGCTCGTGGTCGACGTCGATCACGAACAGCGCATCGGGCAGGCCACCCATCTCCTTGATGCCGCCCACGGAGCGCTCGAGCTTGTCCTGCTCGCGGGTCGCCATCAGCACTTCCTTCTTGGTCAGCTTCTCGAAGGTGCCGTCTTCGTGCATGGCTTCGAGTTCGCGCAGACGCTTGATGGAGACGCGGATGGTCTTGTAGTTGGTCAGCATGCCGCCGAGCCAGCGATGGTTGACGAAGGGCTGGCCAACGCGGGTCGCCTCTTCCTTGATGATCTTGCTGGCGCTGCGCTTGGTGCCAACGAACAGAATCTTGTTGTTGGCCGCCGCCATCTTCTCGACCACGTCGATAGCCTCGTTGAGGGCCGGCAGAGTGTGCTCGAGGTTGATGATATGGATCTTGTTACGGGCGCCGAAGATGAACTTGCTCATCTTCGGGTTCCAGTAACGGGTCTGGTGGCCGAAGTGAGCGCCTGCCTTGAGCAGGTCACGCATATTGACGTGTGCCATGGATGACTCCTGAAAATATCGGGTTAGGCCTCCATGCACCCCATGGATCCGACCGCCGGGAAGCACCGCGGCAGCACCCGGGACCATGTGCCGGTGCATGTGTGTTTTCAAGGCTGTGGTTGTCGAAGCTTGCGGTATGCGCTTCGCATGCCCCCTCACTGCCGCCGCGACTCGGCCGGCCAAGGGCCCTGGCGAGGTCGACGATTGCAGGAAAGCGCGCGGCTTTATACCATAGTTCGCCAGCGAGATGAAGTCGAACGCCGCCCGAACCGCCGCGCCCCGGGCGGCAAGCCCCTCTGAACCGAGATTCCATGAACATTCCCATCAAGACGCCCGCCGAGATCGAGATGATGCGCGAAGCCGGCCGTCAGGCCGCCAGCGTACTGGAAATGATCACCCCCCACGTAAAAGCCGGCGTGACCACCGGCGAGCTGGATCGACTCTGCTACGACTATATCGTGGACGAGCTCGGCTCCACGCCGGCGCCGCTCAACTATCACGGCTTCCCCAAGTCGATCTGCACCTCGATCAATCATGTGGTCTGCCACGGCATCCCCGACGATGCCAAGAAGCTCAAGAAGGGCGACATCATGAACCTGGACGTCACCGTGAAGACCGCCGACGGCTATCACGGCGACTCCAGCGTGATGTTCATCGTCGGCGAGAGCATCCAGGGCGAGCGCCTGTGCCGCATCACCCAGGAGTGCCTCTACCACAGCATCGCCCTGGTGCGTCCCGGCGTGCGCCTCTCGGAACTGGCCCGCGCCATCCAGAAGCACGCCGAAGCCAACGGCTACTCGGTGGTACGCGACTTCTGCGGCCACGGAATCGGCGCCAGCTTCCACGAGGATCCCCAGGTGCTGCACTACGATGGCTACGCCCCCGAGGCCGATGCCGTGCTCGAGGCCGGCATGTGCTTCACCATCGAGCCGATGATCAACGTGGGGGGCCACCAGACCAAGGTGCTGCGCGACGGCTGGACTGCGGTGACCCGCGACAAGAGCCTCTCGGCACAGTGGGAGCACACCCTGCTGGTCACCGAGACCGGGGTCGAGGTGCTCACCGCCCGCGGCGAGGAAGACCTCGCCTTCCTCGACCGCTGACATGCTGCTCCACCACTACCGTTTCACGCCCGATCCAACGCTGTTCGACGCCGAGACCTTCCGCGCCGAGCTGGCCGGCAGCCGCTCGCCCATCGCCCCCTTCAAGGCGGCGCTGGCCGATATCCAGGCGCGTCTCGACGAGCGCTTCCGCGCCGGCGCCGACATTCGCGACCTGATCCACGGCCGCGCCTGGTGCCTCGACCAGCTGCTGCAGGTGGCCTGGTCACGCCACGCCTGGCCCGACGATGGAGTGGCGCTGCTCGCAGTGGGGGGCTATGGTCGCGGGGAGCTGCACCCCCACTCCGACGTCGACCTGCTGCTGCTGCTGGAAGACGATGACGATGCGCCCTACCGCGAGCCGCTGACCGACTTCATCACCTTCCTGTGGGACATCGGCCTGGACATCGGCCACAGCGTGCGCTCGCTGGCCGACTGCTCGCGGGAGGCCGAGGCCGATATCACCGTGATCACCAACCTGCTGGAGTCGCGCACCCTGGCCGGCCCCGAGCGGCTGCGCGACGCCATGAAGGCGCGCATCGCCCCGGAGCGGCTGTGGCCCGCCGACCGCTTCTTCGAGGCCAAGTGGCAGGAGCAGATCGCCCGCCATCACCGCTTCAACAACTCCGAGTACCACCTGGAGCCCAATCTCAAGAGCTCCCCCGGGGGCCTGCGGGACATCCAGATGATCGGCTGGGTGTCCAAGCGCCACTTCGGTACCCAGCGCTACGAGGACATCGTCGCGGCCGGCTTCATGAACGATGCCGAGCTGCGCATCCTCAGCCAGGGCCAGGCCTTCCTGTGGCAGGTGCGCTACGCCCTGCACATGCTCACCGGCCGGGCCGAGGATCGGCTGCTGTTCGACCACCAGCGCACCATCGCCGAGCTGTTCGGCTTTCACGATACCCCGGAGCGGCTGGCCGTGGAGCAGTTCATGAAGCGCTACTACCGCCATGTCACGGCGCTGGCAGGGCTCAACGACATGCTGCTGCAGCACTTCGACGAGGCCATCCTGCGCGCCGGCGAGGCGCTCGAGACCGTGCCGCTGAACGAGCGCTTCGAGATCAAGGGCGGCTATATCCAGGCGCGCTGTCGCTCGGTGTTTCGCGACCACCCCTCGGCGCTGCTCGAGCTGTTCCTGCTGATGGCCGAGCATCCCGAGATCGAAGGGGTCCGCGCCGACACCATTCGGCTGATCCGCGACCATCGCCACCAGATCGACGATCTCTACCGGGACGACGCCCGCCACCAGCATCTGTTCATGGCCCTGCTGCGCTCCGGGGGCAACGTAGCGCGCCAGCTGCGGCGCATGAACCGCTACGGCGTGCTCGGCAAGTACCTGCCGGAGTTCGGCCAGGCGGTGGGGCTGATGCAGCACGATCTCTTCCACATCTATACCGTGGATGCCCACACCCTGCGCCTGCTGAAGTGCATCCAGTACTTCCGCGAGCCCGAGGCCCGCGACGAATTCCCGGTGGCGGCGGCGCTGATCCACCAGCTGCCCAAGCTGGAGCTGCTGTGGATCGCCGGGCTCTACCACGATATCGGCAAGGGGCGCGGCGGCGACCACTCGATCCTGGGCGCCCGGGACGTGGAGCGCTTCGCCGAGCGTCACGGCCTGACGCTGCGGGACACCCGCCTGGTCAGCTGGCTGGTGGAGCACCACCTGCTGATGTCGATGGTGGCCCAGAAGCGCGACATCACCGATCCCGACGTGATCCGCGACTTTGCTCGCACGGTGCGCGACGAGACCCGCCTGGACTACCTCTACGTGCTGACCGTGGCCGATATCAATGCCACCAATCCCACCCTGTGGAACGGCTGGCGCGCCTCGCTGCTGCGCCAGCTCCATGCCGAGACCAAGCGCGCCCTGCGTCGCGGCCTGGAGAACCCGCCGGACCGCGACGACTGGGTGCGCGAGACCCGCACCGAGGCCCGCTCGCTGCTCGCCGCGGTGGGCGCCGACCTGACGCGAGTCGACCGCCTGTGGGAGTCCCTCGGCGAAGACTATTTCCTGCAGTACGCGCCCAGCGAGATCGTCTGGCAGACACTGGGGATTCTCGCCCACGGCGGCACCGAGCTGCCCCTGATCCTGGTCAGCGCTCCCGCCGACGACATGAGCGACGGCGGCACCAAGGTATTCATCCACACCCGCTCGGTGGACGACCTCTTCGCCGCCACCGCCGCCGCCATGGAGCAGCTGGGGCTGTCGATCCACGATGCGCGCATCGCCACCTCCAGCAACGACTGGACGCTGAACACCTTCATCGTGCTGGACGATCGCGGGCGAACCATACGCGACGCCGAGCACATCGAGGAGATTCGCCGCCACCTGGTGGAGGAACTCGACGACCCCGACGACTACCCGCAGATCGTCACCCGCCACACGCCGCGCCAGCTGCGCCATTTCCAGGTTCCCACCCAGGTGCTGATCGAGCAGGATCCGGCCAACGAGCGCACCGCGCTGGAGCTCACCGCCCCGGACCGTCCCGGCCTGCTGGCCCGGGTGGGCCGCATCTTCATGGAGCAGGACATCGCCCTCTCGGCGGCCAAGATCGCCACCCTGGGCGAGCGGGTCGAGGACGTCTTCTTCATCACCGACAAGGCCGGCAAGCCGCTCACCGACCCGGAGCGCCAGCAGCGCCTGCGCGAACGGCTGGTGGAGGTGCTGGATGTCTCGGGCTAAGCCCGAGAGGGCAGAGTCGCGAGGAGCGCCGGAGAGGGGACAACGCGGGGCAGCGGCCTCGCGTTTGAGGCCTTCCCTGGCCTTCCCTATAATCACCGGCTTGCCCGCATCCACGACAACGACGCCGCCCCACGGCGCACCTGGACACCTATGAACCCGGATCTCGATGCTCTCAAGCCCTACCCCTTCGAGAAGCTCGCCGCGCTGAAGGCCGGCGTGACGCCTCCCGAGGGGCTGGCCCACGTGCCGCTGACCATCGGCGAGCCGCAGCACGCTCCCTATGCGGCGGCGCTGGAGGCCCTCGTGGCGCACCAGCAGGATTTCGCCCGCTACCCGGCGACCGCCGGTACGGACGCGCTGCGCGAGGCGATCGCCGACTGGGCAAGGCGACGCTTCGGACTCGCCAGTCTGGCCCCGGAGCATCAGGTGCTGCCGGTGAACGGCACGCGAGAGGCGATCTTCGCCTTCGTGCAGGCGGCGCTGGACCGCACCCGGCCGGCGAAGGTGGCGGTGCCCAATCCCTTCTATCAGATCTACGAGGGCGCCACCCTGTTGGCCGGGGGCGAGCCCCTCTATCTGGACTGCAGCGCCGAGCACGGCTTTCGCCCCGATTTCGCCAGCGTCCCGGCGGCGGTGTGGCGCGATGTACAGATTGTCTTCCTCTGCTCGCCGGGCAATCCCACCGGGGCGGTCACGCCCCTGGCGGAGTTCAAGACGCTCATCGAGCTGGCCGACGAACACGACTTTCTGATCGCCTCGGACGAGTGCTACTCGGAGCTCTACCTGGATGAGGAGGCCCCGCCGCCGGGGCTGCTGGAAGCCTGCGCCACCCTCGGCCGCCACGACTACCGGCGCTGCCTGGTCTTCCACTCGCTCTCCAAGCGCTCCAACCTGCCGGGACTGCGCTCGGGCTTCGTGGCCGGCGACGCTGAACTGGTCGCCGCCTTCAAGCGCTATCGCACCTACCACGGCTGCGCCATGGCCCTGCCCGTGCAACAGGCCTCGATCAGCGCCTGGCGCGACGAGACCCACGTGCGCGCCAACCGTGACGCCTACCGTGAGAAGTTCGCCGCCGTGACCGAGATCCTCGCGCCGGTCATGGACTTCCCCACCCCGGAGGCGAGCTTCTATCTGTGGCCGGCGGTGCCGGGGGGCGACGACGAGCGCTTTACCCGGGCACTATTCGCCGAGGAGCACGTCAGCGTGCTACCGGGCCGCTATATGGGACGTCCCGGGAGTGCCGTTCACAACCCCGGCGCCGGCCGAGTGCGTCTGGCGCTGGTCGCCGAGCTGGCCGCCACCGTGGAAGCGGCACGCCGCATTCGCCGTTTCATCGAAAGGAGCGCACGATGCTGACACTCTACGTGATCAAGAACTGCGATACCTGCCGTAAAGCGCGCAAGGCCCTGGAAACCCAGGGGATCCCCTATCAGGTGCATGATCTGCGTGACGACGGCCTCTCCGCGGCGCTGCTCGAGCATATTCTCCACCGGGTCCCGATGGTGGAGCTACTCAACAAGCGCAGCACCACCTGGCGCGAGCTTCCCGACGACGTCAAGCGCGAGGTCGACGCCAACAAGGCCCGCGAGCTGATGCTCGCCCATCCGACCCTGCTCAAGCGCCCGCTGCTGGAGACCAACGACGGGGACATCCTCGTCGGCTACCGCGACGGCGACTACGACAAACTCCAGGGCTGAGCCGCGGCTCGCCCCCACTCTTCAAGAGGATATCCCATGCTGAGCTTTGCACTTGGAATCGGCACCCAGAACACCCAGGGCGACTGGCTGGAGATCTACTATCCGGCGCCGCTGCTCAACCCGGACGACAGCCTGGCGAAGGCCGCCGCCGAGGCCCTGGACGCCCCGGAAGGCAACGCCGCCATCAGCTTCCTGCCCGAGCACTGCAGCGCCCTGGCCGCCGCCCTGCGCGATGCCGGCCACGCCGACCAGGCCGAGCTGGCCGAGTCCCTTGCCGCCAGCCAGCGCCCCCTGGTGGCCATGTTCCTAGCCGAGGATCTGCCGCCCCAGACGGCGCCGGAGGTCTACCTCAAGCTGCACCTGCTTTCCCATCGCCTGGTCAAGCCCCACGACCTGGACCTCACCGGCATGTTCGGGCTGCTGCGCAACGTGGCCTGGACCAGCGAGGGGCCTATCGATATCGAAGAGCTCCCGGCTCGCCGCCTCAAGGCGCGCCTGGAAGGCCGTACCCTCTCGGTGGACTGCGTCGACAAGTTCCCCAAGATGAGCGACTACGTGGTCCCCGGCGGCGTGCGCATCGGCGACACCGCCCGGGTGCGGCTGGGCGCCTACCTGGGTGAAGGCACCACCGTGATGCACGAAGGCTTCGTCAACTTCAACGCCGGCGCGGAAGGTCCCGGCATGATCGAGGGCCGCATCTCCGCCGGCGTGATGGTCGGCAAGGGCTCGGACCTGGGCGGCGGCTGCTCCACCATGGGCACCCTCTCCGGCGGCGGCAACATCGTCATCAAGGTCGGCGAGGGCTGCCTGATCGGCGCCAATGCCGGCATCGGCATCCCCCTGGGCGACCGCTGCACCGTGGAGTCGGGCCTCTATCTCACCGCCGGCGCCAAGGTGGTGCTGCTCGATGACCAGGGTCAGGAGGTCAAGACCGTGGCCGCCCGCGAGCTGGCCGGTCAGAGCGACCTGCTGCTGCGCCGCAACTCTCTCACTGGCCGCATCGAGTGCTTGACCAACAAGAGCGCCGTGGCGCTCAACGAAGCGCTGCACGCCAACCAGTGATTCCACCCTCCTGACCGCGGCGACGCCCTTGGCGTCGCCCGGCGACTGCCGGAAGCCCGCATGTCCCAAGACGCCCCCGACCTCTCTCCCACCCTCGCGCTCGCCTGCGAGCTGATCCGCCGCCCCTCGGTGACCCCCGACGACCTCGGCTGTCAGACGCTGATGATCGAGCGCCTCGAGCGCCTCGGCTTCCACATCGAGCGCCTGCCCTTCGGCGACGTGGAGAACTTCTGGGCGACCCACGGCCACCACGGCCCGGTGCTGGCCTTCGCCGGCCACACCGACGTGGTGCCTAGCGGCCCCCACGTGCACTGGGACACGCCCCCCTTCGAGCCGGTGATCGACGCCGAGGGCATGCTCCGGGGCAGAGGCGCTGCCGATATGAAGGGCAGCCTGGCGGCGATGATCACCGCGGTGGAGCGCTTCGTCACCGCCCATCCGGACCACCACGGCCGAATCGCCTTTCTGATCACCTCCGACGAGGAGGGCCCGGCGGTGGACGGCACCCGGGCGGTGGTCGAGCACCTGCGCGAGGCCCACGAGCGGCTCGACTACTGCGTCGTCGGCGAGCCCTCCTCCACCGAGGTGCTGGGCGATGTGATCAAGAACGGCCGGCGCGGGTCGCTGGGCGGCGTGCTGCACATCAAGGGCCAGCAGGGCCACGTGGCCTACCCCCACCTGGCACGCAACCCCATCCATCAGGCCATGCCGGCCCTGGACGCCCTGGTGGGCGAACACTGGGACGAGGGCAACGCCTTCTTCCCCGCCACCAGCTTCCAGATCTCCAATATCCGCGCTGGCACCGGCGCCACCAACGTGATCCCCGGCGACGTGGAGGTGGTGTTCAACTTCCGCTTCTCCACCGAAGTGACCCACGAGCAGCTGCGCTCACGCACCGAGGCCCTCCTCGATGCCCACGGCCTGGAGTACCAGCTCGACTGGACGCTCAACGGCGAGCCCTTCCTGACGGCCGAGGGGGAGCTGGTGGATGCCGCCCTGTACGGGGTCGAGGCGGCGCTCGGCCGCCGGGCGCAGCTCTCCACCTCGGGCGGCACCTCGGATGGGCGCTTCATCGCCACCCTGGGCAGCCAGGTGGTCGAACTGGGGCCCCGCAACGCGACCATTCACCAGGTCAATGAGCGGGTACGGGCCGCCGACCTCGACGACCTGAGCCGGGTGTACGAGGCGATCCTCGCCAAGCTGTTCGTCAACGGAACCGCCCAGCCCTGAGAGAGCCGTTATGCCAACCCAGCACGATAGCGAGACGCACTACCCGGATATCGAGATCTACCTGGCCCGGGCGCCGCTGGAGACGGTGAACGCCTGGCTGGGGGAGCGGCTGGATGCTCCCCCGCTGCGCGCCGCCGGCCGGCACAAGTGGCAGACCCGCGGCACCCACCAGGGCCGGTCCATCCCGGTACTGCTGGTAGAGAAGGCCGCCGACGGCTTCGCCAGCCTATGGTTCGACAGCGCCCATACCCCCTGGCCCCGCGACACCGACTGCGCCAGGGAAGCCGCCTCCCGGCTGGGCTGCGAGGTGCGCTGTTCGCTGGGCGGCTGGCAGCCCGGCGACGATCCGGACCGCTTCTGGCAGGTGCAGCCCGACGGCAGCGAAGGCGTCATCGACTGGCCCGACTCCGGCCAGTGACCCGAAACGACATCGGCCCGCACGTTCGACAACGTGCGGGCCGATGGTAACCAAGCGGTGTCTACGAGAGAGACGTCGCCAAGCGTTAGCCAGGCGCGTCGTTCAGGTAATCACCGTGACATCGTCGGCTTGCAGCCCTCTTTCATTCTCGATCACGTGGTAGCGCACCTTCTGGCCCTCGGCCAGGGTGCGGTGCCCGCGGCCGCGAATGGCGCGAAAGTGCACGAAGACGTCCTCGCCGCTGTCGCGCTTGATGAAGCCATAGCCCTTGTTGACGTTGAACCACTTGACCTCGCCGATCTCACGATCGTCGCTTTCGACCTCGGCCAGGTTGACCAGCTGCGGCGTCAGAGCGTTGACGGCCAGGGTGGCCAGCATCAACAGCACGAAGACCGCCGCCGCTACCGCCACATAGACCAGGGCGGTGCCGCCGACCTCGAGACTGGCGAACAGCTGGCGTGACAGATCGCCACCGGTAAGATGGACGAACAGCGCAATCAGCAGCGGCGCCGGCGCGGCGAGCAGCAGGCTGATCAAGCCACAGCGCAAAAAGACCTTTTGATTCATGGATTTGAAAGACTCTCTTGTAATGACATAGATAGAAGGTATTGACGCTGGTATCCGACTGCCTCGAGCGGGCAGCGGACACATCATCGGATGACGCGATAAACGGCATCACCCCAAGCGGGAGAATCTTATCATGAGCCATCAACGATCGCCTGACGAACTGGCGGGGCGACTGGATGCCCTGGAGAGCCGCGTTGCCTACCAGGAGCACTGGCTGGATACGCTGGATGCGGCCGTCGCCGCCCAGGAGCGGCGCCTGGCCCAGCTGGAACGCCTCAACGCGCTGATGCAGGAGAAGCTCCGCGAGCAGCAGCGAGCGCTGTACGAGCTGGATGCGGACGCCCCGCGGCCCCAGGACGAGGTGCCGCCGCACTACTAGCCGCTTCGCGGCAGCCGTAAGCCGTAAGCCGTAAGCCGTAAGCCGTAAGCCGTAAGCCAGCTTAAGGCCCCCAAGTCTTGCAGTACGGGGTTTCTTACAGCTTACAGCTCCGGGCGAAGCCCGGTTAGAGTTCGTCCAGATAACGCTCGGCGTCGAGTGCCGCCATGCAGCCGGTGCCGGCGGAGGTCACCGCCTGGCGGTAGACATGGTCCATGACATCGCCGGCGGCGAACACACCCGGCACGCTGGTGGCGGTGGCATTGCCGTCGAGGCCGGACTTCACCCGGATATAGCCGCCGGCCATCTCCAGCTGGCCCTCGAAGATCCCGGTGTTGGGACTGTGACCGATGGCGATGAAGAGCCCCGGCGCAGCGATCTCCTTGGTGTCACCCGTCTCGGTGGACTTGACCCGTACCCCGGTGACGCCGCTGGCATCGCCCAGCACCTCATCCAGGGTGTGGTTCCACTCCAGCACCACATTGCCGCTGGCGGCCTTCTCGAACAGCTTGTCCTGAAGAATCTTCTCGGCGCGCAGGCTGTCGCGACGATGCACCAGGGTAACCTTGGAGGCGATGTTCGACAGGTAGAGCGCTTCCTCCACGGCGGTGTTGCCGCCACCCACCACCACCACCTCCTGGTTGCGGTAGAAGAAGCCGTCACAGGTAGCGCAGGCCGAGACACCCTGGCCCATGAACTTCTGCTCCGAGGGCAGGCCGAGATAGCGGGCGCTGGCGCCGGTGGCGATGATCAGCGCGTCGCAGGTGTAGGTGCCGCTGTCGCCCTTGAGAGTAAAGGGCCGCTCCCTGAGCTCCACCTCGTGAATATGGTCGAACAGCACCTCGGTATCGAAGCGCTCGGCGTGGCGCTTCATCCGCTCCATCAGCTCGGGGCCCTGGACGCCGGCATCGTCTCCCGGCCAGTTATCCACGTCGGTGGTGGTGGTCAGCTGCCCTCCCGCCTGGATGCCGGTGATCAGCAGCGGCTTGAGATTGGCCCGGGCCGCATAGACGGCCGCGGTGTAGCCGGCCGGACCGGAGCCGAGAATGATCAGGCGCTCGTGACGCGCATCGCTCATGAAGAAACCTCGTCGCAATGAAGATGAAACAGGATCCGGCCATTGTAGCAGCCGTGACGGGGGCTACAGCACCTCATCGTCACGCCCCAGGCTTACCTCCTCCAGTTCACCGTCAACGAGCGAAACCGCAATCCGCAGCTGGATAGGGGCGCAGCAGTGCGGGCAGTCCTCCCAGGTCTCCTGGCTGCCCTGGGACACGTCGACCATCAGGTCGAAGGGCATGTCGCAGTAGGGACAATGTACCGGGCGGGTGTCGAGACGCTCTTCATGCATGGCTGACTCCCCTGTGATCGCCGAGTAGCCGTGACAGCGTGATAGTGAGTCGGCGCCCCTTCACGGCGAGGCGGCACCGAAACGACGGGCGGCGCTTGAAACCGGCGCCTATCATGACCATGTATTACCGATGGTCCCAGTAAGGTTCGTTCACTCCCACCGCGAACGCGAGAAGGAGAACCGCATGAGCAACGCATCCCTATCGGATACCCTGCAGACGCTCCAGGCCGGCGACGCCACCTACCACTACTATAGCCTGGCCAAGGCCGCGAAAGCGCTGGGCGACATCGACCGGCTGCCGATGACCCTCAAGATCCTGCTGGAGAACCAGCTGCGCTTCGCCGATGAGGAGGGGGTCGCACGCGAGGACATGCAGGCCCTGGTCGACTGGCAGAAGACCGCCAGCTCCGACCGCGAGATCGGCTACCGCCCGGCCCGGGTATTGATGCAGGACTTCACCGGCGTCCCCGGGGTGGTGGACCTCGCCTCCATGCGCGCCGCCGTGGAGGCCCTGGGCGAGGACCCGGCCCGGATCAACCCGCTCTCCCCGGTGGATCTGGTCATCGACCACTCGGTGATGGTGGACAAGTTCGGCAACCCCACGGCCTTCAGGGACAACGTGGCCATCGAGATGGAGCGCAACCATGAGCGCTACGCCTTCCTGCGCTGGGGCCAGCAGGCCTTCGACAACTTCCGGGTGGTGCCGCCGGGCACCGGCATCTGCCACCAGGTCAACCTGGAGTACCTGGGCAAGACGGTGTGGACCAAGGAGGTGGACGGCAAGACGCTGGCCTACCCCGACACCCTGGTGGGCACCGACTCCCACACCACCATGATCAACGGCCTCGGCGTGCTGGGCTGGGGCGTGGGCGGCATCGAGGCCGAGGCCGCCATGCTCGGTCAGCCGGTCTCCATGCTGATCCCCGAGGTGGTCGGCTTCAAGCTCACCGGCAAGCTGCGCGAGGGCATCACCGCTACCGATCTGGTGCTGACGGTCACCGAGATGCTGCGCGAGAAGGGCGTGGTGGGCAAGTTCGTGGAGTTCTACGGCGACGGCCTCAAGGACCTGCCGCTGGCCGACCGCGCCACCATCGCCAACATGGCGCCGGAGTACGGCGCCACCTGCGGCTTCTTCCCGGTGGACGACGAGACCCTCGCCTATATGCGCCTGACCGGCCGCGACGAGAGCCAGGTGGCGCTGGTAGAGGCCTACTGCAAGGCCCAGGGGCTATGGCGCGAGCCGGGCGCCGAACCGGTCTTCAGCGACACCCTGGCGCTGGACATGGGCGAAGTCGAGGCCAGCCTGGCCGGCCCCAAGCGGCCCCAGGACCGGGTCACCCTCAAGGACATGCAGGTGGCCTTCCAGAAGGTCATGGCCGACGACGGCAAGTCGGTCACCTCCTCCGAGGAGAAGGGCCGGCTGTTCTCCGAAGGCGGCCAGACCGCGGTGGGCGTCGAGGAGAGCTATGAGCACCATGACAGTCAAGCGGTGGACCTCGACGGCGAGGCCTTCCGCCTCGACCCCGGCGCCGTGGTGATCGCCGCCATCACCTCCTGCACCAACACCTCCAACCCCAGCGTGATGATGGCCGCCGGCCTGCTGGCCAGAAAGGCCCGCGAGAAGGGCCTGGCCACCAAGCCCTGGGTGAAGACCTCGCTGGCCCCGGGCTCCAAGGTGGTGACCGACTACCTGGCCGCCGGTGGCGTCCAGGAGGACCTCGAGGCCCTGGGCTTCCACCTGGTGGGCTACGGCTGCACCACCTGCATCGGCAACTCCGGCCCCCTGGCCGAGCCCATCGAGAAGGCCATCGAGGACGGCGACCTGGCCGTGGCCTCAGTGCTCTCGGGTAACCGCAACTTCGAGGGCCGCGTGCACCCGCTGGTCAAGACCAACTGGCTCGCCTCGCCGCCGCTGGTGGTGGCCTACGCCCTGGCCGGCAACGTCCAGCGCGACCTGACCCGCGAGTCGCTGGGGGTCGATCGCCACGGCAAACCGGTCTACCTCCAGGACATCTGGCCCACTCAGGCGGAGATCGCCGAGGCCGTGGAGACGGTCAAGACCGCGATGTTCCGCAAGCAGTACGCCGAGGTGTTCGACGGCGACGAGGTGTGGAAGGCCATCGACGTGCCCGATAGCGAGGTCTATCAGTGGTCTTCCGACTCCACCTACATCCAGCACCCGCCCTTCTTCGAGGGCATGGGCCGCGAGCCCGACGCCACCGAGGACGTCAAGGAGGCCCATATCCTGGCCATGCTGGGCGACTCGGTGACTACCGACCATATCTCGCCGGCCGGCGCCATCAAGCCCGACAGCCCCGCCGGCCGCTACCTGCAGGAGCGCGGGGTCAAGCCGGTGGACTTCAACTCCTACGGCTCACGGCGCGGCAACCACGAGATCATGATGCGCGGCACCTTCGCCAACGTGCGCATCAAGAACGAGATGCTCGACGGCGTGGTCGGCGGCGAGACCCGTCACGTGCCTTCCGGGGAGCAGATGGCGATCTATGACGCCGCCATGCGCTATCAGGAGAAGGGCACGCCGCTGGTGGTAATCGCCGGCAAGGAGTACGGCACCGGCTCCAGCCGCGACTGGGCCGCCAAGGGCACGCGCCTGCTCGGCGTGCGCGCCGTGCTGGCCGAGTCCTACGAGCGCATCCACCGCTCCAACCTGATCGGCATGGGCGTGGTGCCGCTTCAGTTCCCTGAAGGGGAAAGCCGCAAGAGTCTCGGCCTTACCGGCGACGAAAAGGTCTCCATCGAAGGGCTCGATGCTCTCACCCCGGGCGGCCAGGTCAAGGTGACCGTCAAGAGCGACAAGGGCGAGAAGAAGCTGGATGCGCTCTGCCGCATCGACACTGCCAATGAGCTGGCGTACTACCGCCACGGCGGCATCCTGCACTATGTGCTGCGCAAGATGATTGGGTCGGCCTGACAGGACGGCCTTACAGGCGGGCCTGAGGCCCGCCCCCATCACAGCAGTGAAAGCCCCCGACGGGGGCTTCTTTTCTTCGAGGTTCGAGGTTCGAGGTTCGGGCAGCATGCTAGCTCGACGCTCGAGCCCCGTCCTCCGTGGCTGTTCTCTAGAACGAGCGGCGGCGGTAGCGCCGATACTCCGGCGTCCAGCAGTTGCGCTCGATCGACTCGCGCAGCTTGATGCCGTCGGTCTTCAGGGCCACGCCCTCCTGCTGGGCCTGGGCGGCTACCTCGAAGGCGATCGCCTTGGAGAGCTCGCGAATCTGTGACAGCGGCGGCAGCAACGCGCCCTCGCCCTGCTTGACCAGCGGCGCCTCGCGGGCCAGCGCCCGGGAAGCGGTCATCAGCATCGCATCAGTGACGCGCTTGGCCCCGCTCGCCACCACGCCCAGGCCGATGCCGGGGAAGATATAGGCGTTGTTGCACTGGGCAATGGGGTAGGAGGTGCCGTCGTAGACCACCGGCTGGAAGGGGCTTCCGGTGGCCACCAGCGCCTGTCCGTCGGTCCAGTTGAGCACGTCCCAGGGGGTCGCCTCGGCCCGCGAGGTGGGGTTGGAGAGCGGCATGATCAGCGGCCGTTCGCAGCCGGCATGCATGGCTCGCACCACGTCCTCGGTAAAGATCCCTTTCTGGCCACAGACCCCGATGAGCACGGTAGGCTTCACCTGGCGGGCTACCTCCAGCAGCGACTGGCCATCCCAGCCCTCGGTGAGGGCAGGGTCGTGGGCCAGGCGGAGCTGAAAGTCGCGCAGCCACGCCTGGTCCGAGGTCACCAGGCCTTCCCGGTCGACCATGAAGATGCGGCTGCGCGCCTCCTTCTCGGAGAGCCCTTCGGCCTGCATGGCCACCACCACCTGCTCGGCGATACCGCAGCCGGCCGAGCCGGCCCCCACGAACACCACCCGCTGCTGGGCCATGCGCTCGCCGCGTGCCTGGCAGGCCGCCATCAGGGTACCCACGCAGACCGACGCGGTCCCCTGAACATCGTCATTGAAGCAGCACAGCTCGTTGCGGTAGCGCTCCAGCAGCGGCAGGGCATTGGCCTGGGCGAAGTCCTCGAACTGCAGCAGCACATTGGGCCAGCGCCGCTTCACCGCGGCAATGAAGGTCGCGATGAAGGCGTCGTACTCCTCCTGGGAAATGCGCGGATGCCGCCAGCCCATGTACATGGGGTCGTCGAGCAGCGCCTGATTGTTGGTGCCCACGTCGAGCATGATCGGCAGCGTATAGGCCGGGCTGATGCCGCCGCAGGCGGTATAGAGCGCCAGCTTGCCGATGGGGATGCCCATGCCGCCGATGCCCTGGTCGCCCAGCCCCAGGATGCGCTCACCGTCGGTGACCACGATGACCTTGACCCTGTCCTTGGTGGCACTGCGCAGGATGTCGTCCATGCGGTCGCGGTCGTTGTAGGCGATGAACAGCCCGCGATGGTTGCGATAGATATTGGAAAACTCTTCGCAGGCCTTGCCCACCGTCGGGGTATAAATGATCGGCAGCATCTCCTCGAGATGCTCCGAGACCAGGCGGTAGTAGAGGGTCTCGTTATCGTCCTGGATGGCACGCAGGTAGATGTGCCGGTCCAAGTCGCTATGGCACTGCCGGTACTGGCGATAGGCCCGCTCGAGCTGCTCTTCGATGGTCTCCACCGCCTGGGGCAGCAGGCCGATCAGGTTGAACTCGAGCCGCTCCTCCTGGGTGAAGGCGCTGCCCTTGTTGAGCAGCGGCATCTCGAGCAGCGGAGGGCCAGCATAGGGAATGTAGAGTGGGCGTTTGGGTTCGATGGTCATCTCTGATCTCGATGCAGTGACTGGAAACCGGGCCGTGGGCGCTCTACCGGCGCCTTAGGCCCCAACTCTACCATGCCCGAAACGCCAGCGCCCCGGGCTGAGCCGGGGCGCTGACAAGGCCATTGGGAGTTAACAGCCCTTGGCGACCGGCCGACGGGCCACTTCGCCCTCGAAGAACAGCGGGCGCAGTTTGACGCCGACCATGTTGCCGGCAAAGCCGGCCACCAGCCATACCCAGCCGTGCAGGCTGCCCGAAGCGATGCCGCTGAAATAGGCGCCGATATTGCAGCCGAAGGCCAGGCGCGCCCCGTAGCCAAGCATCAGCCCGCCAATCACTGCCGCCAGCAGCGATTTCAAGGGGATGCGGAAGTTCGGCGCGAAGCGGCCCGCCAGGGAGGCGGCGACCAGCGCCCCGACCATGATGCCGACGTTCATCACCGTGGTGATATCGCGCCACACGCTGGCCTGCAGCGCCGCGGCGTTGCCGGGCGACTGCCAGTACCCCCAGGCCGAGACATCACCGCCCAGCAGCTCGAAGCCCTTGGCCCCCCACAGCGCGAAGGCCGAGGTGATGCCCCAGGGCCGGCCGGCCAGGGCCAGGGTGACGTAGTTGAGCAGCGCCAACGCTACCGCGCCGGCCAGCAGCGGCCAGGGGCCGGTGAGCCAGCGCCGATTACCGACGTCGACCCTGGGCACCTGCTCCAGCTGGCCATGACGGCGTCGCTCCATCACCAAGGTCAGCGCGGCGATGGCGGCAAACAGTGCCAGGCTCACGGCGATGCCGCCAACGACGCCCGCCTCGGTGACCAGCGAAGTCGGCCGGAAGGCCGGCAGGCTCTGCCACCAGGCGAAGTGGGCGCTGCCGATCACCGAGCCGACGATGAAGAACAGCAAGGTGACGAGCATCCGGGCGTTGCCGCCGCCGGCGGTGAACAGGGTGCCCGAAGCACAGCCACCGCCCAGCTGCATGCCGAGGCCGAACAGAAAGGCGCCGACCACCACGGAAACACCGATGGGCGCCACGAAGCCAAAGACCGGCTGGCCGAACAGACTCCCGGCCCCCAGCGCCGGGAAGAACAGCACCACGGCAATGGCCAGCATCACCATCTGGGCGCGCAGACCACGCCCTCGGCGCTCGGTGATGAACACCCGCCAGGCGGCGGTGAAGCCAAAGGCGGCATGGTAGAGGACCATGCCCAGTAGTCCGCCCACCACCATCAGCAAGCCGGTACGAGCGCCAAAGGCCAGGCCAACCGCCAGGGCACCCAGCAGCAGCAGGCCGGCGGCACTGGCCGACAGGGAGAGCCGGAAACGCGAAGAAGCAGCGAGGTCACTCATGGCAGTCTCTCTGGATGGCATCAGGGAAGTCGGGACGCGATGATATCAAGCATGCTAATAACCTACACACAGAACGTAAAAGAATTCAGGGGACGGTCTTCAGGTCGAAAGCGAATAGATCGATCGGCGCTATCCGGCGGATAGGCATCGAGCATCGATGAGAACCGCGAAGGGGCCCTCGGGCCCCTTTCATCAAACAGGTATCATCCGACAAGGGGCCGACTAGATAAAACGTCCCAGCCCTGCCGCCACCCGTAGACGATCCATGAAGGGGGCGGCTTCGGCCCGGGCACGCTCGGCGCCTTTCTGCAGCACCCGCTCGATATGGGCGGGGTCTTCCATCAGCCCCTGGTAGCGCTCGCGCGGCTCACGCAGGTGCTCGTTGAGGTAGTCGAAGACCCGATTCTTGGCCTCGCCCCAGCCGATACCATTTTCGTAGTCGCGCCGCAGCTCGGCGCGCTGCTCCGGGGTCGCGAAGGCCGAGTAGATCTGGAACAGCGTGCAGGTGTCGGGATCCTTGGGCTCGCCCGGCTCCAGGGAGTTGGTCTTGATCTTGCGCACCAGCTTCAGCAGCTTCTTCTCGGAGACGAACAGCGGAATGGTGTTGTTGTAGCTTTTGGACATCTTGCGCCCGTCGAGGCCGTTCAGCGTCGCCACGTTGTCATCGACCACCGCCTCGGGCTGGGTGAAGTAGGCCCCCTGGTAGAGGTGGTTGAAGCGTCCGGCGATGTCGCGGGCCATCTCGATATGCTGGATCTGGTCGCGCCCCACGGGCACCCGGTGGGCGTTGAACATCAGAATGTCGGCGGCCATCAGCACCGGGTAGCCGAACAGGCCCATGGTGATGCCCTTGTCGGGGTCCTGATTGCCGGCGGCCTCGTTGTCGGCCACCGCCGCCTTGTAGGCGTGGGCCCGGTTCATCAGCCCCTTGGCGCAGACGCAAGAGAGCATCCAGGTGAGCTCAGGGATCTCGGGAATATCCGACTGCCGATAGAAGATGGCGTTGTCGGTATCCAGGCCCAGGGCCAACCAAGTGGCGGCGATCTCCAGGCGCGATGCCTGGACGCGCTTGGGGTCCTGGCACTTGATCAGCGCATGCAGATCGGCGAGGAAGTAGTAGGACTGGACCGTCGGATCCTGGCTGGCGGCGATAGCGGGCTTGATGGCGCCGACATAGTTGCCCAGATGGGGCGTACCGGTGGTGGTGATACCGGTGAGAACGCGGGTCTTCTCGGAAGCTGCACTCATGGAAAGCGGACTCTGCTGTCGGAAATGCCCGCTATGGTAACGCGAGGCCTCGATCAAGGCGACCGGCCAGGTAGGCAAGGCGGTGGCAAGTCCGCCGCGGCTTTCCCGGCGACAGGCCTTCGTGGAGGCGCTGTGAACCCATCCCTGGGCGCTACCGATGCCATCCCTGGCATCGGACCTCCACTACGGCCTGTCCCCGGCGCCGCTCGCAAGCGGCTGTACTCGACTCTCAACGCACCAGGCGGGCAGCGTCGACGCTCTCCAGGCCGAAGGCTTCGGCCACGGCGCGGTAGGTGACCTGGCCATCGTGGACGTTGAGCCCGGCTCGGAAGTGGGCGTCATCGGTCAGCGCCTGCTTCCAGCCCTTGTCGGCCAGGGCGATGACGAAGGGCATGGTGGCGTTGGTCAGCGCCTGGGTGGAGGTGCGCGCCACCGCCCCCGGCATATTGGCCACGCAGTAGTGCACCACGCCATCGACAATATAGGTCGGATCGGCGTGGGTGGTGGGCCGGCTGGTCTCGAAGCAGCCCCCCTGATCGATGGCCACATCCACCAACACGCTGCCCGGCGTCATCTCGGCGAGCATGGCGCGAGTGATCAGCTTGGGCGCGGCGGCGCCGGGAATCAGCACGGCGCCCACGATCAGGTCGCTCTCGCGCACCGCCTCGTCGATGGCATCGGCGGTGGAGAAGACCGTCTTAATGCGGCCCTGATAGCGGTCGTCGAGCACTTCCAGGCGCGGAATCGAGGTGTCCAGCACGGTGACGTCGGCGCCCAGCCCCAGCGCCATACGTGCGGCGTTCTCGCCCACCACGCCGCCACCGATCACCGCCACCCTGGCCGGCGCCACCCCGGGCACGCCGGGCAGCAGCACGCCGGCGCCGCCCTGGGCCTTCTCCAGGCTGTGGGCGCCGGCCTGAATGGCCATGCGCCCGGCCACGGTGCTCATCGGCGCCAACAGCGGCAGCCCACCCTGGGCATCGGTGACAGTCTCGTAGGCGATGCAGGTGGCCCCGCTTTGCATCAGGCCCTGGGTCAACCGCTCTTCGGCGGCGAGGTGCAGGTAGGTGAATAGCGTCTGGCCGGCGGCGAGGCGCGCCACCTCCTCCGGCTGGGGCTCCTTGACCTTGACGATCAGCTCGGCATCGCGCCACAGCGCCTCGATGTCGCCGTTCAGCATCGCCCCGGCGGCCTGGTAATCGCGGTCGGCGAACCCCGCTCCCTCGCCGGCACCGGCCTGCACGGCCACGACATGGCCGCGGGCCACTAGCTCCCGGGCACCGCTGGGGGTCAGGGCGACGCGATACTCATGGTTCTTGATCTCCTTGGGGACGGCAATCTTCATGGCACCTCCGGTGATGAAAGCGGGCAACGCTGCAGCATGCTGTCATTACAGCATAAACAGCTCATCCACGAAGGTTACACGGCATGGAATAGTAAAAAATCATATATTGCCGGCCGCCGACCGACGATTTTTCAGATTTTCAGGCACACCATCGCAAGATGCTCGGCCGACTACTCGGTCACCAGAGCCTCGCCATAAGTCGCCAGGTACTCTGCCGGCAGCCGTCTCGGCCGGCCGCTGGAAAGCTCGATGCAGGCGAAGCGGGTCCGCGCCCGCAGCAGGGTCCTGCCATCCTCGGGGCGCAAGAGCTGGAAGCGGCGGATCAGGGTCAGGCGACCGTCGCAGCCGACGATCCAGGTGGCCAGCCGCAGCCAGTCGCCCTCGAAGGCCGGGGCCAGGTAGTCCAGCTCATGGCGGTGCACGGCCATGGCCCGGTCCAGGGCCCGATACCGGGCCAGGTCCAGTCCCAGACGCTCGGAGTGGGCCCAGCTGACCCGCTCCACCCAGCGCAGGTACTCGGCGTTGTTGGCATGGCCGTACTCGTCGATGGCCGAGGCCTCGACGCGGATATCGATCACGAAGGGGTCGGGCAGATCCCAGCTCACCTCAGCGCTCCTTGTCGTCCCATTGGCGCTGCGTGCCGCAGTTCCAGCAGGTATCGAAGGCGCCCTCCAGCGGCTCGCCGCAGCCTGGACAGGTCCAGTCGGGTCGCTCGCTCACGCCTTCCAGGGCATCCTGGATCAGCGCCTCGGCCCGCTCGCGATTGTGCGGCGCGACCCACACCTCGGGTTCGCACTCACCCAGCGGCAGCTCGCCGGCACCGCCGCCGAGGGTCATATTGCGCAGCTCGGCGGGGATGTCAGCGGCTCTCAGCACGTTGTGCACATGGCTGACCAGCAGCGCATTGCTATGGGCGAAGACACGCACGTACTCGGGCGGCATCAGCATCAGTCCCGAAAGACGCGAACGCCCAGCGCCTTCAGATAGGCGGTCTCGGGGATCGCCGGATGCACCGGGTGGTCCGCCGCCTGGTGCCCCTGATAGATCAGTTGGCCGTGACGGTCCTGATGGCGCACCGCCCCGCGCACCACCTCCACCAGCCGCTCCGGCGCCAGATGCATGGAGCAGGAGGCAGAGAGCAGCAGGCCGTCGCGCCCCAGCAGGCGCATCGCCTCGCGGTTGAGCCGCGAATAGGCGCGCTCGCCGTTGGGAATGTCCTTGCGCTTCTTGATGAACGCCGGCGGGTCGAGGATCACCACGTCGAACTGCTCACCGTCCGCCTTGAGGGCCGCCAGGGCCTCGAAGGCATCGCCCTCGCCCACCGCCACCTGCTCATGAAGGCCGTTGAGGGCGGCATTGTCGGCGACGCGCTCCAGCGCCTGAGCGCTGGCATCCACGCAGAGCACCTCTCTGGCGCCGTGGGCGGCGGCCTGGATGCCCCACCCCCCCACGTAGCTGAACAGGTCGAGCACCCGCTTGCCCGCTACCAGGCCGTTGAGCCAGGCGCGGTTGGCGCGGTGATCGAAGAACCAACCGGTCTTCTGGCCGTCGAGCACCGGCGCCTCGAAGCGCACGCCGTTCTCCTCCAGCGGCACCGGCCCCTCAAGCGTCCCCTTGACCACCGTCACCCGGGACTCTAGCTGCTCCTGGCGGCGCCCGGAGGAGTCGTTCTTGAACACGATGACCCGAGGCGACAGCACCTTGTCCAGGGCCGCCACGACTTCCTCGGCGAGGCGCTCCATGCCCAGGGTATTGAGCTGCACCACCACCACATCGTCGAAGCGGTCGACCACCAGGCCGGGCAGCAGGTCGCCCTCGCCGTGCACCAGCCGATAGAAGGGCTTGGGATAGAGGCGTTCGCGCAGCGCCAGGGCCTGGTTGAAGCGATGCACCAGCAGCGAGCGGTCGAGGCGCATGTCGGCATCGCGGGAGACCACCCGGGCACAGATCAGCGAGTGCGGGTTGACGTAGGCCACGCCCATGGCCTTGCCGTTGGCGGCTTCCACCACCGCCTGGGCCCCGGCCTCGAAGCCTTGCAGCGGCGTGACCTGGGTGTCGACCTCGTTGGAGTAGAGCCACAGGTGGCCGGCCTTGAGGCGGCGGTCGGCGTTCTTCTTGAGGCGCAGGCGCTGGGTAACGGGGTTGGTCGTCATAAGATCGTCTCGGCTAGGCGGGCGATGGGCGCATCGGCCCGGGAAATCATCGAATCTGGCAATTCATCAGTGTTGGCAGCGACCACAGAAGACACTGGCGCGCTGCCCCAGCGTGACTCGGAGTAGCTCGGCGCCACAGCGCCGACAGGGTTCGCCGTCGCGACCGTAGACGTTGAGCCGCTGCTTGAAGTAGCCGGGTTCGCCGGTGCCGCCGACGAAGTCGCGCAGGGTGGTGCCGCCCTGCTGGATGGCCGCGGCCAGCACCTCCTTGGCCGCCGCGGCCAGCCGGTCGTAGCGCGGGCGGCTGATCCGCCCGGCGGCGCGACGGGGATCGATCCCGGCCAGAAACAGCGCCTCGGCGGCGTAGATATTGCCCACACCCACCACCACGGCATTGTCCATCAGGAAGGGTTTCACGCCGAGGCGACGCCCTCGTGACAGCGTATACAGCCGCTCACCGTCAAAGGCCTCGGAGAGCGGTTCCGGCCCCAGCCGCGCCAGCCGCGGGTCCCGTTCGGCGCTTCCCGCCAGCCAGTCGACGAAGCCGAAGCGGCGCGGGTCATGGTAGCGCAGCACGGCACCATCCTGGAGTACCAGGTCCAGGTGGTCGTGCTTCCTGGGCAGCTCCCCCAGCCGGACGATGCGCAGGCTCCCGGACATGCCCAGGTGCCAGATCAGCGCAGACGCCTCGCTCCCGGCCTCGGCCAACGGCATCAGCAGGTACTTGGCCCGCCGCCCCAGGCGACCGATATGCGCGCCCACCAGCCGGTCGATGAGATCATCCGGCACCGGCAGGCGCAGCCGCGGCTGGCGCACCACCACCTCGACGATCTCGCGCCCCTCCACGTGGGGGGCGATACCGCGGCGGGTGGTTTCGACTTCGGGCAGTTCGGGCATGGCGGCGCTCAACGGCTGGACGAGCGGAGCTCAGATACGCCTGAACCCGACCGCGGGGCCGGGTTCAGGAGGACAGGCGGGTTAGGGCCTGCGGTGGAAGCGATCAAGCCTTACTTGATCTTGGCTTCCTTATACATCACATGCTTGCGGACCACCGGATCGTACTTTTTGAACTCGAGCTTGTCCGGAGTGTTCCGCTTGTTCTTGTCGGTGGTGTAGAAGTGGCCGGTACCGGCGCTGGACACCAACTTGATCTTGTCACGCATGACTGCTGTCTCCCTGGAGTGGTTCGCTTAGACGGCTTCGCCGCGCTTGCGCAGATCGCTGAGCACCGCGTCGATGCCGCGCTTGTCGATGATGCGCATGCCCTTGGAGGAGACGCGCAGCTTGACGAAGCGACCCTCGGACTCCACCCAGAAGCGATGGCTGTGCAGGTTCGGCAAGAAACGACGGCGGGTCTTGCGCTGGGAGTGTGAAACGTTATTACCGGTCACCGGGCGCTTGCCGGTAACCTGACATACTTTGGACATTGGAGCCTCCAACCGCTTGGCCAGGTAGATCAGTACCTGAGTGTTCAAAACCTGTCGGGCAAACCGGGCGATCCCGCGAAAGTTAACCCCAGGGAATTCAAAGGCTGCACTTTATACCAGACCATCGCGCCACTGGCAACATCGACCTACCAGCGTGCGAACCGCGCGAGCGAAGGCCAGACAAGGCGAACCTCGCTGAGCAAGCGGAGTTTAGCCTGCTAAATGAGCATTGCGAAGCGAGGTTCAACGCCGTATGGCCGAGCGCAGCCGGTTCCTTACCGCATCAAAGCCAGCCGCGCTCGGCGAAGGAAACCACCTCCCCATCGCCCACCACGAAATGATCCAGTACCCGGACCTCGAACAGCCCCAGGGCCTCACGCAGGCGCTCGGTGATGCGCCGGTCGGCGTCAGACGGCTCGGCCACCCCGGAGGGGTGGTTGTGGGCGAAGATGATCGCGCCAGCGCCCAGCTCCAGGGCGCGCTTCGCCACTTCCCGGGGGTAGACCGAGGCGCTATCCAGGGTACCGCGGAACAGCGACTCGAAGCGGATCACCCGATGCTGGCTGTCGAGAAACAGGGCGGCGAACTCCTCGTGGCCCAGGTGGCGCAGCTGCGAGGCGAGATAGGCCCGCACCAGCGTTGGCGATGTCAGGGCGTTGCCGCGGGCCAGCTGGCTGGCCAGGTGGCGACGCGACAGCTCCAGGGTCGCCTGCAGCTGAACGAACTTGGCCGTGCCCAGGCCGCGCTCGGCGCAGAAGCGCTCCCGCTCGGCCTCGAGCAGCGGGCGCAGGCCACCGAACGCCGTCAGCAGGTCCCGCGCCAGGTCCACCGCCGAGCGGCCGGCCACCCCCACGCGCAGAAAGATCGCCAGCAGCTCGGCATCGGACAGCGCCTCCGGCCCCAGCGCCAGCAGCTTTTCCCGGGGGCGCTCGCCCTCCGGCCAGTCACGAATCGACATCCCTGTCTCCTCCCTGGGTTGTACTCCACTCCGGCGCCAGCCACGGCCCGGAGGCATCGACGGGTGGCGCTGGCTTGCAGTGTAGTCAATCGAGGGCGACCTGCCGCGGCTGCGCGGGTGACGTCGCGGTGGTAAGGTAGGCGGTCGGATTTCACCGTGGGATTCAGCCATGTCTACGCCGTCGGATCGCCGGGACGCCGGCCGCCGGGACGCCGGCCGCCGGATCGCCGGCCGCAATATACTGCTTGGCATCAGTGCCGGCATCGCCGCCTACAAGAGCGCACAGCTCGCCCGCCTGCTCAAGCAGGCGGGAGCCGAGGTGCGGGTGGTCATGACCGAGGGCGCCCAGGCCTTTATTACGCCGCTGACCTTGCAGGCGCTCTCCGGCGAACCCGTCCGTACCTCGCTGCTCGACCCCGAGGCGGAGGCCGGCATGGGCCATATCGAGCTGGCCCGCTGGGCGGATCTGATCCTGATCGCCCCGGGCACCGCCGACCTGATGGCGCGCCTGGCCGCCGGCATGGCGGACGACCTGCTCACCACCCTGTGCCTGGCCAGCGACGCCGAGAAGGTCATGGCGCCGGCCATGAATCAGGCCATGTGGCGGCATGTGGCCACCCAGCGCAACGCGCAGCAGCTGATCGACGACGGCTGGCGGCTGCTGGGGCCGGACAGCGGGGACCAGGCCTGCGGCGACGTCGGCCCGGGGCGCATGCTCGAGCCCGAGGCGATCCTCACCGCCCTGGACGCCGCCGCCGACACCGGGCCTGCCGTCGGGCCGGAGCCGGCCCGGGGCCTGCATATCGTGATCACCGCCGGGCCGACCCGCGAGCCGCTGGATCCGGTGCGCTATCTCTCCAACCACAGCTCCGGCAAGATGGGCTACGCCCTGGCCGAGGCCGCCGCCGCCCTGGGTGCACGGGTCACCCTGATCAGCGGCCCGGTGTCGCTGGCGACGCCCGAAGGCGTGGAGCGCCTCGACGTGGAGACGGCCGTCGAGATGGACGAGGCCGCCCGGCGGCTCGCCGAGGGCTGCGACATCTTCATCGGCTGCGCGGCGGTGGCCGACTACCGGGCACAGACCCTGGCCGAGCACAAGATCAAAAAGACCGAGGGCGAGGACGGGCTGACCCTGAAGCTGGTCAAGAATCCCGATATCATTGCCGGCGTCGCCGCCCGCCGCGACGCGGCGACCCGCCGCCCCTTGGTGGTGGGATTCGCCGCCGAGACCCGCGACCTGGAACGCTACGCCCGCGACAAGCTGACCCGAAAGGGGCTGGACATGATCGTCGCCAACGATGTCTCCCAGGCGGGGCTCGGCTTCGGCGCCGACGACAACGCCGCCCTGCTGATGTGGCGCGACGGCGAGGGTGAAGGCGGCGAAGCGCTGGCGCCCCAGCCCAAGGCCCAGCTGGCCCTGGCCGTCATCGAGCGGGCGCTCGACTGCCTGCCCGAGCGCCCGGCCCACTGACCCCGACTGAATTCGCTGCAACGGAAGCCCCGATGACCGACACGACACCCCCTTCTTCTCTCGACCGGCCGCGGCTCGCCGTCAAGCTGCTCGACGAGCGCCTGCGCGACTACCTGCCCCGCTACGCCACCGACGGGGCAGCCGGCATGGACCTCCGCGCCCTGCTCGACGCCCCCCTGACCCTCGAACCCGGCCAGTGCGAGCTGGTGCGCACGGGCCTGGCCATCCATATCGCCGACCCCGGGCTTGCCGGCATGATCCTGCCCCGCTCGGGGCTCGGCCACAAGCACGGCATCGTGCTCGGCAACCTGGTGGGCCTGATCGACTCCGACTATCAGGGCGAGCTGATGATCTCCACCTGGAACCGCGGCAACGCTCCCTTCGTGCTGGAGCCCTTCGAGCGCCTGGCCCAGTATGTGCTGGTGCCGGTGGTGCAGGCCGAGCTCGAGGTCGTCGACGACTTCGAGGCCAGCCTGCGCGGCGTGGGCGGCTTCGGCAGCTCGGGCCGCCACTGATTGCCAAGGATACGACCCATGACAGCTGACCCGACCCCGACCGTTTCCGCCTCGATCTTCCGCGCCTACGATATTCGCGGCATCGTCGACGACACCCTCACCGAGGCGAGCGTGGAGCAGATCGGCCACGCCATCGGCAGCGAGGCCGCCGCCCGCGGCGAAGCCACCGTGGTGGTGGCCCGCGACGGCCGCCTCTCCGGGCCGCGCCTGGCCGCCGCCCTGACCCGCGGCCTCAACGCCGCCGGTCGCGACGTCATCGATATCGGCATGGTGCCCACCCCGGTGCTCTACTTCGCCACCCATGTGCTCGACGGCACCGCCTCCGGGGTGATGGTCACCGGCAGCCACAACCCCCCGGACTACAACGGCTTCAAGATCGTGCTCGGCGGCGAGACCCTCTCCGGCGAGGCGATCACCTCGCTCTACCGGCGCATCGCCGACGGCGACCTGACCGAGGGCCAGGGCAGTGTGCGCGAAGAGGACGTGCGCGAGGCCTATCTGGCGCGCATCCTCGATGACGTCCGGCTCGACCGCCCGCTCAAGGCGGTGGTGGACTGCGGCAACGGCGTGGCCGGCGAGCTGGGCCCGGCGCTGATCGAGAGGCTCGGCGCCGAGACGGTCCCGCTGTTCGCCGAGATCGACGGCACCTTCCCCAACCACCATCCGGATCCGGGCAAGCCGGAAAATCTGGTCGACCTGATCCGCACCGTGAAGGAGACCGATGCCGACATCGGCCTGGCCTTCGACGGCGACGGCGACCGCCTGGGGGTGATCACCCCCGCCGGCGAGCTGATCTACCCCGACCACCTGATGATGGCCTTCGCCGAGGACATGCTCTCCCGCAACCCCGGCGCCAAGGTGATCTTCGACGTCAAGTGCACCGGCAACCTGGCCCGGGTGATCGATGAGGCCGGCGGCACCCCCGAGATGTGGCGCACCGGCCACTCCCTGATCAAGGCGCGCATGAAGGAGACCGGCGCGCCGCTCGCCGGGGAGATGAGCGGGCACATCTTCTTCAAGGAACGCTGGTACGGCTTCGACGACGGCCTCTACGGCGCCGCCCGACTGCTGGAGATCCTCTCCCATCAGGGCGACGACGCCGACACCTTCTTCGCCCGCTACCCCCAGGACATCGGCACCCCGGAGATCAACGTCACCGTCACCGACGAGACCAAGTTCGAGCTCGTGGCGAAGCTGGCCCGGGAAGGCGACTTCGGCGACGACGGCGTCAAGACCACCCTGGACGGCATCCGCGTCGACTATCCCGACGGCTGGGGCCTGTGCCGGGCTTCCAACACCACCCCGGTGCTGGTGCTGCGCTTCGAGGGCAAGAGCGAGGCCGCCCTCGAGCGCATCCGTAACCGCTTCGCCAAGGCCCTGCAGCAGGTGGACCCGACCCTGTCGCTGCCGCACTGAGCGGCCGCGACCCCGCATTCGAAAGGAATCCGCTCATGACCGAACAGACCCGCGACCCCCGCCTGGTAGTCGAGGTACTCTCCGAGGCGCTGCCCTATATCCAGCGCTTCTCCGGCAAGACCGTGGTGGTCAAGTACGGCGGCAACGCCATGACCGAGGACACCCTGATCGACTCCTTCGCCCGCAACATGGTGCTGATGAAGGAGGTGGGCATCAATCCGGTGGTGGTCCACGGCGGCGGCCCGCAGATCGGCGACCTCCTGGCCAAGCTCAAGATCGAGTCGCGCTTCGTCAATGGCATGCGGGTCACCGACGCCGAGACCATGGACGTGGTAGAGATGGTACTGGGCGGGCTGGTCAACAAGGGCATCGTCAACCTGATCAACCAGTGCGGCGGCAAGGCGATCGGTCTGACCGGCAAGGACGGCAGTCAGATCCGCGCCCGCCAGCTCAAGGTGGAGCATCAGACCCCGGAGATGACCGTCCCCGAGATCATCGACATCGGTCACGTCGGCGAGGTGGAGCATATCTCCACGGACCTCATCGAGATGCTCGCCGAGCGGGACTTCATTCCGGTGATCGCGCCCATCGGCGTCGACGAGGCGGGGCACAGCTACAACATCAACGCCGACCTGGTGGCCGGCAAGGTGGCCGAGGCGCTCTGTGCCGAGAAGCTGATGCTGCTGACCAACGTGGCCGGGCTGATGAACGCCGAGGGCGAGGTGCTCACCGGGCTCACCACCGCCCAGGTGGACGCCCTGATCGCCGACGGGACCATCCACGGCGGCATGCTGCCCAAGATCCGCTGCGCCCTGGAAGCGGTCAAGGGCGGCGTGGCCAGCGCCCATATCATCGACGGCCGGGTGCCTCATGCCACCCTGCTGGAGATCTTCACCAACGCCGGTGTCGGCACCCTGATCACCGACGCCGAGTCGCCGGGCCAGGGCGCTGACTGACCCCGCAGCCTGGTCCGGGCGGTGACGCTCGAATCAGGATGTCGCAAGGCTCATCATCGAATCGGACAACCAAGAAGAACCGACCAACATGACGCAGGCAACCCCCCCTCCCAGCCGGCGCGAGCAGATCCTGCAGGCGCTCGCCCTGATGCTGGAGGAAGACAGTGGAAAACGCATCACCATCGCGGCCCTGGCCCGGCAAGTGGGCGTCTCCGAGGCCGCGCTCTATCGCCACTTTCCCAGCAAGGCGCGGATGTTCGAAGGGCTGATCGGCTTCATCGAGGAGTCGCTGTTCGAACGCATTACCCGTATCCTGGAGGAGGTACCCGAGGCGGTGCCACGCTGCGGGCAGATTCTTACCCTGCTGCTCGCCTTCGCCGAGAAGAACCCGGGGCTTTCGCGGCTGCTCGACGGCGGCGTGCTCACCGGTGAGACGGCGCGGCTGCGGCTGCGTATCCACCAGCTGTTCGAGCGCCTCGAGACCCAGCTCAAGCAGGTGCTGCGCGAGGCCGAGCTGCGCGAGGGGCGTCGCACCCGGCTACCGGCCTCGGCCACCGCCAACCTGCTGCTGGCCCACGCCGAGGGGCGCATCGCGCAGTACGTGCGCAGCGACTTCCAGCGCCGCCCCACCGAGCACTGGGAGGATCAGTGGGCGCTGCTCTCGGCCCAGCTGCTGCGAGAGAGCCCGCAGACGGTATAAAGGAAAGGTTCATCGCAGACTGGCGTGAACTTACCCTGTAGGAGGGAGCTTCAGCTCGCGAAGTAGCGCGCAGCGCTACCCATGGGGCGCCTGCGGCGCCTTCGCCCGGCAGAGCCGGCCTCCCACCATAAAGCCTGCCAAGCATGTTCACGCTAAAGCGCGAAGCGCCAAACAAAAAGGAGCAAGCCAAGGGGTTACCTTGAGGCTTGCTCCTCGTCGCTTGTCACTCGGTGCTCTTACGCCGCCAGGGTATCGCCCAGCTGCTGCTTGAGCTTCTTCATGGCGTTCTTTTCAAGCTGGCGGATGCGCTCGGCGGAGACGCCGTAGACGTCGGCCAGCTCGTGCAGGGTCGCCTTGTCCTCTCCCAGCCAGCGCTGCTGCAGGATATCGCGGGAGCGATCGTCCAGGGCCGAGAGCGCGGTCTGTAGCCGGCGACTGGCATCGTCTTCCCAGTCGCTGTCCTCCAGCTGCGAGGCCGGATCCGCGCCGGTGTCGTCCAGGAAATGCACCGGCGCCTGGTAGGCCGACTCTTCGTCGTCACCGGGCGAGGCATCGAAGCCGGCATCGTGGGCCGACAGCCGCCCCTCCATCTCGCGCACCACCTCCGGCTTGACGTCGAGGTCCTTGGCGATGGCGTCGACCTCGTCGTTGTTGAGCCAGGCCAGGCGCTTCTTGGCGCTGCGCAGGTTGAAGAACAGCTTGCGCTGGGCCTTGGTGGTGGCGATCTTGACGATGCGCCAGTTGCGCAGCACGAACTCGTGAATCTCGGCCTTGATCCAGTGCACGGCGAAGGAGACCAGGCGCACGCCCTGGTTGGGATCGAAACGCTTGACCGCCTTCATCAGGCCGACGTTGCCTTCCTGGATGAGGTCGGCCTGGGCCAGCCCGTAGCCGGAGTAGCTGCGCGCGATATGCACGACGAAGCGCAGGTGCGACAGCACCAGACGGCGCGCCGCTTCCAGGTCGCCCTCGTCGTGCAGGCGAAAGGCCAGCTCGCGCTCCTCCTCGGCGGTCAGCATCGGAATGGTGTTGACCGCCTGGATGTACCCGTTCAGGTCATGCCCTGGGGATAGTTGACCCACCGGCAGAAGACTGGTGCTCATGTGCAGGGTGTCTCCCTTTGAACCGTACATGCATGGTATTCGGTGTCGCCGCCTTTGACGGCAGCTGACGAAGATCGTTCCGTCCTGGCTGGCACGGCGGGGAGATGCCTTGCGCCCGCCCCTCGCTAGCGAGGCCGCACCTGGGCCAGGTGGCGGCTTACGGCGATCCAGGCGCCCAGCCAGCCTAGTAGTGTACTGCACAACAGTAGGATTGCCGAGCCCTGACCGCCTAGCCGAGGCAGCTGGTAGGCGGCGCCATAGCTGGCGGCCAGGGCGCTGACCGGGGCCGCCAGCCACTCGTTGCCAAGCGCCAACAGCCCCCAGGCGAAGAGCCCGCCGCCCAGGCCGTACCAGGCACCGCTGTAGAGGAAGGGGCGCCGCACGAAGGCATGGGTGGCGCCGATCAGCATCACCACCTCGATCTCCTGGCGGCGGCTCTCCACCGCCAGGCGAATGGTGTTGCCCACCACCAGCAGCACCCCCAGGCCGAACAGCACGCCCAACGCCAACGCCACCCGGTGGCCGAGCTCGGCCAGATGGCGCAGCCGCTCGAGCCAGGCCAGGTCGAGGCGCACCTCCTCGATGCCGGATAGCGCCTCCAGCTCCCCGGCCAGCTCACGCACCGCCTGGGGCGCCGGGTCACCGGGCGTCACCACTACGCTGGCCGGCAGCGGGTTATCGTCCAGCCGCCCCAGGGCATCGGCCAGGCCCAGCGCCTGCTGGAACTCCGCCATGCCCTCGGCGGCGGTGATCAGCCGGGTTCGCACGACCGCCGGCTGGGCACCGATGGCTTCCTCGATGCGGGTCGCCTGGGCATCGTCGACGTGCGGCTCCAGGTAGGCGGTCAGGGTGGCGCTCTCGCCCAGCTCGGCGTCGAGCAGCCGGGCGCTGTCCAGGGCCAGCCAGAGAGCGGCCGGCAGCACCAGGGCGATGGCGATGGCCAGCATGGTCAGCAGGCTGCCGACGGGGAAGCGAATCAGCCGGCGAGCGCTGTCCAGGCACATGGCTCGGTGGTGGCGCCCCCAGGCGCGCAGGCGGCTGCCGGACCCCGGGGAGGGGCTGCGCGCCCCACGGGGTGCCTGGCGGGCGGCATCCCGGCTCATGCGGCGTCCTCGTCGGCCACCAGGCGCCCGTCGCGCAGTCGCAGGATCCGATGGCGCAGGCGGGCGATCAGCGCCAGGTCGTGGCTGGCGATCATCACCGTGGTGCCGATGCGATTGAAGTCCTCGAACAGCGCCATGATATCGGCGGAGAGCTGAGGATCGAGGTTGCCCGTGGGCTCGTCGGCGAGCAGCAGGGACGGCTTGTTGACCACCGCCCGGGCGATCCCCACCCGCTGCTGCTCGCCCCCGGAGAGCTCGATGGGCAGCGCCCTCTCGCGATGCAGCAGGCCCACCTTGTCCAGGGCCGCCCGCACCCGGCGCGCGGCCTCGCGCGGCTCGACGCCACGAATCTCCAGGGGCAGCGCCACGTTATGATAGATCGAGCGATCGAAGAGCAGTTGATGGTCCTGGAAGACCACGCCGATCTGACGCCGATAGAAGGGGACCTGGCTCGCATGCAGCCGGGCGATGTCGTGGCCGGCCACCAGCACCCGACCGCGGGTGGGGCGCTCCAGGCGCATGATCAGGCGCAGCAGCGAACTCTTGCCCGCTCCCGAGTGGCCCGTGAGAAACACCATCTCGCCGCGGCGCACGCGGAAGTCGAGGTTGGCCAGCGCCTCGAAGCGTCCGCCGTAGCGCTTGCCCACGTGCTCGAAGACGATCATGCCGAGTCGGCATCACGCTCGTCGCCCCGGTCGAACAGGGCATCGACGAAGTCGCGGGCCGCGAAGGGCCGCAGATCATCCAAGGACTCGCCCACCCCAATGAAGCGAATCGGCGTGCCGAGCTGCTTGGCCAGGGCGAAGATGATACCGCCTTTGGCGGTACCGTCGAGCTTGGTCAGGGTGATGCCGGTCACCGGCACCGCCTCGTTGAAGGTGCTCGCCTGGGAGAGCGCGTTCTGCCCGGTGCCGGCGTCGAGCACCAGCATCACCTCGTGGGGAGCCGCGGCATCCACCTTGGCCATCACCCGATGCACCTTCTTGAGCTCCTCCATGAGGTGCGACTTGTTGTGCAGCCGCCCGGCGGTATCGGCGATCAGCACGTCGATGCCCCGCGCCTTGGCGGCCGACACCGCGTCGAAGATCACCGAGGCGCTGTCGGCACCGGTGTGCTGGGCGATCACCGGCACCTCGTTGCGCTCGCCCCACACTTTGAGCTGCTCCACCGCGGCGGCCCGGAAGGTGTCGCCGGCAGCCAGCATCACGCTTCTGCCCTCGCGCTGGAAGCGCTGGGTCAGTTTGCCGATGGTGGTGGTCTTCCCGACGCCGTTGACGCCCACCACCAGGATCACGAAGGGCCCTTCGCCCTTGGAGGGCAGCGTCAGCGGCAAGGCCACGGGGTCGAGCATGGCGCCGAGCTCCTCCTGCAGCGCCCCATAGAGGGCCTGGGGATCCTTGAGCTCCTTGCGCGACACCCGCTCGGTGAGGCGGTCAATGATCTCGGTGGTGGCCTCGATGCCCACGTCGGCCATCAGCAGCTGCGTCTCGAGGTCCTCGAGCAGCTCATCATCGATCTGCTTCTTGCCGAGAAAGAGCCCGGCGATGCCATCGGTGAGATTGGCCCGGGTCTTGCCGAGACCGGCACGAATACGTGCGAACCAGCCCTTCTTCTCGGAGACCGGCTTCTCCTGCAGCGGCGTGCGTCGCGGCTCTGGCTCCGGCTCCGGCTCCGGCGGCGACTGTGGCTCGGGCTGAGGCTCGGGCGTCAGCGACTCTCCGCGCAGCACCGCATTCTCCTCTTCCCGGTCGAACGCATCGACCGCCTCGGTGCGCTCCCGCGCCTCATCCGCCGCGGGACCGGCCATGGCGCACTCCTCGGCGCGTGGCGCCTCGACCACATCGGGCTCGGCGGGCGCTGGTTGGTCCTCGACCGGCTCGGTGGACACGGCCTCTGCCGGTGCTTCACTCGCCGCTGTCGGCGCCTCCTCGGCGGGGGGGACCTCGCGCGTCCTCTCCTCCTCGGGCTGCGGCGACCGCTGATCGTTCTGCTCGTCCTGCTGCTGTTCCTGCTGCTTCTTGCGCTTGAAAAAACCGAACATGGGGGAATTCAACCTCACGGGTGAATGATCGCTACATCCTAACACCGCGCATCATGACTGTGGACAAAGCGGCAGGTACAATTCGCGACCATGACCCGACGCCGCCCTCCCCCTCGTTCGCGCCCCCTCGCCGGCGCTCGCTCGCCCAAGGGCGCCGGCCGCCGGGACGCCGGCCGCCTGCGAATCATCGGCGGCGAATTCCGCCGGCGAGTGCTGCCGGTACTCGACAGCCCCGGCCTGCGCCCGACCCCCGACCGGGTGCGCGAGACGCTCTACAACTGGCTGACCGCGGCCACGCCCGGCGCCCGGGTGCTGGATCTCTTTGCCGGCACCGGAGCGCTGGGCCTGGAGTCGCTCTCCCGCGGCGCCCGGGAGGCGCGATTCGTCGAGCGCGACCCCCGCATCGCCGCGGCACTGGCCGATAACCTGGCCACCCTGGGCATCACGACACGCGCCCAGGTGGTCACCGCCGATGCGCTCGACTTCCTCGCCCAGCCCCCCACGCCCTTCACTCTGGTGCTGCTTGACCCGCCCTTCCGCCAGGGACTCGCCGCCCCCTGCTGCGCGGCCCTGGAGACGGGCTGGCTGGCAGAAGACGCCTTCATCTACCTGGAGACCGAGGCCGAGCTGACCCCGGCAGTGCCCGAGCACTGGGTACTGCATCGCGAGATGCGCGCCGGCGATAGCCACGGGCGACTCTTCCGCCGGCTGGGAGACAGCTGACCTAAGAGGGTGATGGCGTCTGGGCCGGCGCCGACGCGAACAAGGCCGCCAAGGGATGCTTGCCGAGCCACAGCCGGCGGCGTTACGCTGCGCCTCGGGAATTCAGCGGCGGGCAGGGGCTCGCCCCAGCAGGCATTGTCAGGAGAACAGGATGAGCACCGAACTCTTCAACCGGCTCGAACAGAAAGTCACCAGCGCCGTGGAGGCCCTGGAACTGCTGAAGATGGAAGCCGAGGAGCTGCGCGAAGAAAACAGCCGTCTCAAGCAGGAGCGCGAGGAGTGGCATCGCCGCATCGAAGCCCTGCTGGGCAAGTTCGATGAGGCGGAGGTGGAAACCAGCCGCTAGGAGCCTATCCCACCAGCGGGCGAGACATCAGCAAGGCGTCTTCCCGGGGCTCGCCCGCCGACAGCGGCGGGTAGTAGCCGCGCCGCTGGCCGTCCTCGGCGAAACCTGCCCGCTGATACAGCGCGATGGCGGCGCGATTGCCGGCCCGGACTTCCAGCAGCAGCCGCTCGCTGCGCCAGGCCAGTGCCTGCTCGATCGCCGCCGCCAGCAGCCGCGCCGCCAGGCCGCGCCGGCGCCAGGCGGGCCGCACCAGGATCGCCTCGAGCTCGGCCTCGAAGGGCAGCCTGGCGACCACCGCATGGCCCACCAGCTCGCCTTCCGCCCCCTCGATCGCCAGCACGCAGTGCGCCGCATCGTCCAGCGCGGCGCGCAGCTGCTGGCCCGACCAAGGGCGCGGCTGGGCCGCCTGCTCCAGCGCCGTCAGGCGCGCCAGGTCGGAGGCCCCCAGGCGGCGCAGCCGAAGCTCAGCCGTCTTGAGGCGCATTGCCTTGGGTCGCGCCGATGCCAAGCCAGGCATCCCGCCAGCCAGCCAGGGTCGGCCAGAGGTCGCGCTTAGCCTGGGCGCTGCCGGCCAGCGTCTCCAGGGCGGGGCCCTGCCAGCCGGGCAGCGCCAGCAGCTCGCAGCGACCGTCCTCGAGATTCAGCAGCCGATCCAGCGTCTCGTCACGACCGAACACCAGCACCCGCTCCGGCGCCCAGCCGCGACGCCCGGCCCCTTCGATAAAAGCACACAGCCCTTCACGCGCCTCTTCCAGCGGCGCCTCCACCGGCAGCCCTTCCACCTGCGGCCAGTGGAACGCCTGAAAGGCGGGCGGCTGCTCGGGCACCACCCCGGCGGCACGCAGCAGGTTGCCCAGCAGCCGCAGCGCCACGGCATCCGGCGCCCGCGAGCCCGGCAACAGCAGCAGCCAGCGGCCGTCGAGGCAGGCCACCTGCAGGTCGAAGCGCAGCGGTTCGGGGGCGGGGGCCGCCGCCTCCGAGCCCCGGGGCGATTCGGCCAGCGACGTCGACGATGGCGCGCCCTCCGGCACCTCGCCGCCCAGCAGCTGTCGGGCGCGCCCGGGGCCACGCGACTCACGGGGCGGAACCGGCACAGGGGCCGGCGCGGGCAGCGTCTCGCGCGGCTCATCGAGCAGCGCATGCAACCGCTCGCCGGGCGGTGTCGGCTCGGGGGCGGCCGGCAGCTCCCAGTCGCAGGCCTCGCTGGGCCTGGCGTTGGGCAGCCGATAGCGGGCCACCCAGGCCGTCAGGCCCATGGCCTCCAGGTACTGCAGGCGATGCGGCTCGGCTGTCACGCGCCGGCGCCGCTGCAGTTGGGCGACGCCGGTCGGTCCTCGCCGCGGGCGACCCACTCCTCGGGCGTGTAGAGATGCAGCGCCAGGGCGTGTACCGGCCCGGCGAGCTCGTCGGCCAGCTTCGCATAGACCTGCTGATGGCGCTTGACCGGCATCAGGCCCTCGAAGCGGGAGGATACCAGGGTGACCTTGAAGTGGGTCTCGGAGTTGGCGGGCACGGCGTGCCGGTGGCTCTCGTTTTCCACCGCCAGATGGGTGGGCTCGAGGGCCTGCAGCTTCTGTTCAATCTCGGCCTGAATGCTCATGGGGGCTCCTCGATGGTGGCTGTGAGGCCATTGTACTCTCTTGGCCGGCGCCCGACGACGCCAGCCGCTGCGCGGCACCGGCCAGCGGTACCCGGGCCAGGCTGGCCGCCAGCGCCAGCGCGCAGGCCGCGCAGCCCAGCCACAGCGTGGTCTGCACCGGCGCTCCGCCGGCCAGGAAGGCGCCGACCAGCGCCACCCCCAGCGACTGCCCCACGGTACGCGAGGTGCTCATGATGCCGGAGGCGTTGGCGCTGCGCTCGCGGGGCACGCAGCCCATCAGCTCGCGGTTGTTGGGCGGCTGGAAGAGCCCGAAGCCGACCCCGCATAGCGCCATGCGCCACAGCACCTCGACCACGCCGGCCTCGGCATCGAGCCCCGCCAGCAGCGCCAGCCCCAGCAGCAGCAGGGCGAGCCCGGCGCTGGCCAGCAGGCTGGGATTGACGCGGTCGGCCAGTCGCCCGGCCCGAGGCCCCACCAGCATGATCGCCAACGGCCAGGGAGTGAACAGCCAGGCGGTCTGCAGCGGCGTAAAGCCCATCTCCTGCTGAAACAGAAAGGAGAGCGCCACGAAGGCCAGCCCCTGACCGACGAAGGCACTCCCTTGTGCGGCCAGGGCCAGGCTGAAGCGCCGCTCGCCGAAGATATCCAGCGGCATCAGCGGATACCGGGCAAGACGCTGGCGCCGCAGGAAAAGCAGCGCGGCCGCCAGGCCTGCGCCCAACCAGGCCGCCACCTGCCCGGCCGGCATGCCATGGCCGAGGCCGTCCATGGCCAGGAAGAAGCCGCACAGCATGGTCACGGAGAGCAGCGCCCCCACCAGGTCGAAGCCAGCCTGCCGTCCCGGCTCCCGGGGCAGTGCCCGCCAGGCCAGGGTCACCGCCACCGCACCCAGCGGCAGGTGCAGGGCGAACAGCCACGGCCAGTCCGCCACCGAGAGCAGCACGCCGCCGATGGCCGGCCCCGCCGCATAGCCCCCGGCCACCACCATGGCCGAGAGCCCCAGCGCCGAGCCCAGCAGCCGCGAGGGAAAGATCTGCCGATAGATGGAGGGACCGATGGAAAGCGTGGCCGCGGCTCCCAGCCCCTGCAGGGCGCGGAACACCAGCAGGGCTTCGAGGCTGCTGGAGAGCGCAGCGCCCAGCGCCGCGAGGGTGAAAACGCCCACCCCGGCCACATAGAGTCGCCGCCGGCCGAGCAGCTGACTGAGCGCGGCGAACACCAGCAGAAAGGCCGCACAGCTGATCTGGAAGAGGTTGGTGACCCATACCGCCCGGGAGGCCGGCACCTCGAGGGCGGCGGCGATGGAAGGCAGGGCGATATTGACCATGGTGACATCCACCACCGCCATCAGCGTGCCCAGGATCAGCGCCAGCACGGCCAGGCGCCGCTCGGGGCCGGGCAGGCCGTCGTCGCCGGGGCGGGTGTCGAAGAGTCGACTCATCTTGGGGTCCTAACGAAGAAAACCGGCCGCGGCCGGTTTCTGGTGCGATCTACCACGGGGGAGCCGGTTCAATCCTGGTCGGTCTCCAGCAGCAGGGCATCGTCCACTTCGGAGATCTCCAGCGCTGCCTCGCTGTCCAGGTCAATGGCCAGGTAGCTGTGCTCCACCTGCAGGAAGCGCTGAAACAGCGACCAGTCTACGGTTTCGGGCCACTGGCGCTCGTCCTCCTCCCAGGCGCGAAGCTCGGTCTCGAGGATCTCCAGGTAGCGTTCACGAACGAAGGCTTCTAGCGCTTCGGGCGTATCCATCTCGGGGATCAGGTAGACGGTGCTCTCGCGCTCGACGTCGGCCAGGGCGATGTCGTCATCCCCCATCGTCGGCTCAAGGGCGTTGATCCAGTCCACGAAATGCTGGGTCGGGCGGACGCTCAGGGCAGAGCGGTTGAGCAGCTTCATGGCGGTCTCCTCGACGTCGAAACGACGACCATTATGGGCGCTGGCCGCGACGTTTACCAATGCTTCCGCCGGGGGGGCAAAGAGAAGCCCGGGGCTTTACCGGGGGGCAGGCCTTCGAGGAGGCGCTGTGAACCCATCCCTGGGCGCTACCGACGCCATCCCTGGCGTAGGACCTCCTCTTCGGCCTCCCCCCGGCGCCCCTCGCTCAGCCACCTCTCCCAGCGGAAGGAGGCAAGCAAAGGCTAGGCTAGGCGCAGCCCCTTCATTCCCCTTCAGGACGCATGGCCGGGAACAGCAGCACGTCGCGTATGGAGGCGCTGTCGGTCAGCAGCATCACCAGGCGGTCGATGCCGATACCCTCGCCGGCGGTGGGCGGCATGCCGTACTCCAGGGCGCGCACATAGTCGGCGTCGTAGTACATCGCCTCCAGGTCGCCGGCCTCCTTCTCTGCCGCCTGGGCGCGGAAGCGCTCGGCCTGGTCCTCGGCGTCGTTGAGCTCCGAGAAGCCGTTGGCGATCTCGCGGCCGCCGACGAAGAACTCGAAGCGCTCGGTCACGAAGGGGTCGCTGTCCTTGCGGCGCGCCAGGGGGCTCACCTCGGTGGGGTACTCGGTGATGAAGGTGGGCTGCTTGAGGCGGTGCTCCACGGTCTTCTCGAAGATCTCGATCTGGACCTTGCCCAGACCCCAGCCGTCCTTGACCTCGATATCCAGGCGCTCGGCGATCTGGCGGGCAGCCGTCTCGTCGGCCAGCGCCTCGGCGTGGATATCCGAGTTGTACTCGAGGATGGCATCGAACACCGTGATCCGCTTGAGCGGGCTGCCGAAGTCGTACTCGAAGGTCTCCAGCACCTCTCCCTCGCTGTTGCGCACGGTATTGACCACCGTGGTGGAACCCAGCACTCGGCGAGTCACGCTGCGCAGCATCTCCTCGGTGAGGTCCATCAGGTCGTGGTGGTTCGCATGGGCCTGGTAGAACTCGACCATGGTGAACTCGGGATTGTGGCGCGTGGAGAGGCCTTCGTTGCGGAAGTTGCGGTTGATCTCGAAGACCTTCTCGAAGCCGCCCACCACCAGGCGCTTGAGATAGAGCTCAGGCGCGATGCGCAGGTACATATCGATGTCCAGCGCATTGTGGTGGGTGACGAAGGGGCGCGCGGTGGCGCCGCCGGGGATCGGCTGCAGCATGGGGGTCTCCACCTCCATGAAGCCGCGCTCCTCGAAGAAACGGCGCATGGCGCTGATCACCCCGGCCCGGGTCTCGAACACCTGGCGCGAGTCGGGGTTCATGATCAGGTCGACGTAGCGCTGACGATAGCGCGCCTCCATGTCGGTGAGGCCGTGGAACTTGTCAGGCAGCGGGCGCAGGCTCTTGGTCAGCAGCTTGGCCTCTTCCATCATCACGTAGAGATCGCCCTTGCCGGACTTGTGGACCGGACCGCGGGCCGCGACGATATCGCCGATGTCCCAGCCCTTGATGTCCTCCAGCACCTCGCTCGGCAGCCCCTTCTTGTCGACGTAGAGCTGAATCACCCCGCTGGGGTCCTGGATCACCAGGAAGGGGCCGCGCTTGCGCATGATGCGCCCCGAGACCGCCGCCCGACGACTGAGCGCCTCCAGTTCGGCCTTCTCCTTGTCGCCCAGCTCATCGATCAGCGCCGCGGCCAGGCTGTCGCGCCGGAAATCGTTGGGAAAGGCGCTCTCGCCGCGCTCGGCGGCCTGCTCCCGGCGCGCGGCCAGCTTGGCGCGCCGCTCGGCGATCAGCCGGTTCTCGTCGGTCTGGGCGCCGTTCTGTGAGGGGCTGTTTAGTGAAGGGCTGTCCGGTGAGGAGCTCTCGTTGGCCATTTCGCTACCTAATTGGAAATCTGTGATAAGGAAACTGGGACACACCTGCCGCCATAGCCGCGCGAGTCTGGTGGGAGGCCGGCTCTGCCGGGCGAAGGGAGGCCGAAGGCCTCCCCGCTACGCGGTTCCAGGCGGGTGACTATAGGCCCTGCTTAAGGCTGGCGACGATAAACTGGTCCAGATCACCATCCAGCACCTTGTCGCAGCTGCTGGTCTGCACGCCGGTGCGCAGGTCCTTGATGCGCTGGTCATCCAGCACGTAGGAGCGGATCTGGCTGCCCCAGCCGATATCGGCCTTGGACTCCTCCGCCTCCTGCTTGGCGGCGTTGCGCTTCTGCATCTCGTGCTCCCACAGCTTCGCCTTGAGCTGCTTCATGGCGAAGTCGCGGTTGGCGTGCTGGCTGCGCTGGCTCTGGCAGGCCACCACGATACCGGTGGGCTCGTGGGTGATACGCACCGCCGAGTCGGTGGTGTTGACGTGCTGGCCGCCGGCGCCACTGGAGCGGTAGGTATCGACGCGCAGGTCCGCCGGGTTGATCTCCACCTCGAAGCTGTCGTCCACCTCTGGCGACAGGAACACCGAGGCGAAGGAGGTGTGGCGCCGACCCCCGGAGTCGAAGGGGCTCTTGCGCACCAGACGATGCACCCCGGTCTCGGTGCGCAGCCAGCCGAAGGCGTAATCGCCCTGGACGTGGATGGTCGCCGACTTGATGCCCGCCACCTCGCCGGCGGAGGCTTCGATGATCTCGGCCTTGAAGCCGTGATGCTCCGCCCAGCGCAGGTACATGCGCAGCAGCATGTTGGCCCAGTCCTGGGCCTCGGTGCCGCCGGAGCCGGCCTGAATGTCCAGGTAGGCGTTGTTGGCGTCCATTTCGCCGGCGAACATGCGCCGGAACTCGAGCTTCTCGAGGCTGCCCTGCAGGCCCTCGAGCTCCTTCTGGACCTCGGCGACGGTGGCCTCGTCCTCCTCCATCTCGGCCAGCTCCAGCAGGTCCCGGCTGTCGCCAAGCCCCTGGTCGAGCTCATCGATGGTGGCCACGATCTGCTCCAGGGAGGCGCGCTCCTTGCCCAGCTTCTGGGCATAGTCCGGGTCGCTCCAGACGTCGGGGTCTTCCAGCTCGCGGGTGACTTCCTCTAGCCGATCCTTGCGTTCGGCATAGTCAAAGATACCCCCTCAGGACGTCTGTCCGCTCGGACAGGTCCTTGATGAGGTTGTGAACGGGGTTGGTTTCCAGCATGGGGCTCATCCGAGTCAGCAATGGAAAAACGACTGCCGTGGCGAAGCGTCTCGCCTGCGCCCGGCAGCGGGGAAAAGTCGCCTATTGTACCGAACCTGCGGCCGCCCCGCATCCGCCACAGCCCCAGACGTAGGGCAATCACACGACAACAATGACTGTCGCCAAGGGGTGATTCCTACGGTGGGAGGCCGCTTCAGCGGGCGAAGTAGCGCGCAGCGCTGCCAGAGAATAGGCGCCTGACGGCACCTTCGCGCGGCAAAGCCGCCCTCCCACCTGTCACCCTTGCCAATCAGAAGCCGCTCGATGAGAAAACGATGCATCATGCGATCACCCTGGCCCCAGACGCAGGGAACCCGGCCGAGGCCGGGTTCCCGTATCGCGCTGGCTGTCGGCCGTCTAGAAGCGGTAGGTCAGCTGGGCGCCGAAGCCGTGGGCCTCGTTCTTGTAGTCGGCGGAGTAGGTGGCGCCGCCAACGCCTTCGAGCAGGTCATCACGCTCCTGGCTGACGAAGGTGCTGCGCTCGGAGAGGTAGGAGTAGGCGAAGTCCAGGGTCAGGTCGTCGGTGGGGCTCCAGCCGGCGCCGATGGAGAAGATGCGACGATCGTCAGATGGAATCCGTACGCTGCGGAACTCGTCATTGGTCGGCGTGGTGTCGATGGTCACACCGGCCCGCAGGGCCAGCTGAGGATTCAGCTGGTACTCTCCCCCAACAGAGTAGGCCCAGGCGTTGGAGTAGTTCTGGGTTTCCTGGGTAATGGTGTCGCCCTGGCTGCCGGTGACCAGGATCTGGTCGAAGCGGCTCCAGCGCGCCCAGGAGGCCCCCAGCATCAGCTTGAGGTTGTCGCTCATCTGCTGGGTCACCGAGAAGTTGACGGTTTCCGGCGTGGTCAGATCCAGGTTGGCATCGTCTGCACGCACCACGTTGCCCATCGGGTCGAAGGCGCGGAAATCACCGGTGAGCGTGTAGGAGACCTTGGAACGGTAGGTCAGGCCCAAGGTGGTTTCCGGCACCGGCTGGAAGATCACACCGAGATTGTAGCCCCAGCCATCGTCATCGCCATCCACCCGCGAGTCGACATCGGCGGATGGGTTAAAAGAGGGCTCTGTGGGCAGCTGGCGACGCAGCTCGCCCTCGACCCGGTTGTAGGTCACCCCGGCCCCAATGGCCCACTGATCGTTGAAACGGTAGGAGACGGTAGGCTGGGCACTGATGACGCGCACCTCCGTGTAATCGCCGAAGTAGCGACCCTGGAAATCGTTCTCGTAGTCGGTCTTGGCGCCGAAGGGAGCATAGACGCCAAAACCGAAGGCCAGCCGCTCGTTGACCGGCTGCGCATAGAAGGCGAAGGGCACCAGGGTACCGGGCACCATATCCCCGTCATTGCCGCCCGGCACATCGCCCACCGGCACCTGCATGCCCACGGGAGCACCGCCCTGAGCAACGCCGGCATCCAGGGTCCGCTGCGCCTGGACGTTCTTGATATCGCTATTGACGTTCAGGTAGGTCCCACCGGCGGTCACCTGGGCGCGGTCGAGAAACGACATGCCGGCCGGGTTGCCGAACACGATGGTGGCATCGTTGACGTTGGAGCTGCGCCCGGCGTGGCCATAGCCCTGGCCGCTGACGCTCTGCTCGTTGATCTGATAGCCGCCGGCATTGGCCTGGCTGGCGAAAGCGGCGGCGGCAATGGCCACTGCCCAGCTGAGCTTGTTGAACTTATTGTGCATGGGTCTCGACGTCCTCTTCCTGAAGCGTGCTGGAGCTGTTTATGTGGTGCGCCCTCGCCGGGACGCTGGTGTACTGCCCCCCGTTTTCGCCCATCAGCGCGCCAGGATCAAGGGCAAACGTTCGTTTTAATACGATAAATGCTAATACTTTGGTATTAAGACCTCTCGGACTCATGAACTTTCATGACCTTAGGCAATACACCGGCGACTTCCCCAGCCGCGGCTAGTGGCCCTTGACCTTTGTGTTACCCATAGGTTTTACACTGGCAGGCATGACCCATTACCCCGAGCCCCGATCATGAAGGTGAGCGAATTGGCCAGACAGGCCGGCGTCACTGGGGAGACCGTGCGCCACTACACCCGCGAGGGACTGCTGCATCCGCGCCGCCACCCCGACAACGGCTACCAGCTCTACGACCGCACCGACCTGGAGCGCCTGCGCTTTATCCAACGCGCCCGCACCCTGGGCTTCGGCGTAGCGGAGATCCGCGACATCCTCGATCACGCCGACCAGGGCGACTCGCCCTGCCCCCTGGTCCGTGACCTGCTGGCCAGTCGGCTGCCCGAGATTCGCGAGCGAATCCGCGAACTCGAGGCCCTGGCCGAACGCATGGAGCAGGCCCTGGACGCCTGGGCCGAGATGCCGGACGGCACGCCGGACGGCCATAGCCTGTGCCGGTTGATCGAGAGCTTCCCCGAACCGCTAAGCCGCGACCACGCGGTCAAGGAGACCCGATGAGCGCCCCACAGACACGGGAACGGACGGTCCCGGGCATGAGCTGCCAGGGCTGCGTCAAGCGCATGCGCGAGGCGATCCAGGCCCGAGACCCGGACGCCGAGGTGATCGGCACCCCGCCCGACAAACACCTGGACGTCACCACCACGCTCGACGACGACGCCCTGGACCAGGCCCTGGTCGATGCCGGCTATCCGCCCGGCGCGCTCGACGAGACGGCTAGCGAAGACGAGAACGCCGCCGACGAGCCGGCGTCCGCGGCCGAGACGTCGGCCTCCACGGCCACCGACGAGGCGCGCGCCATGACCCGTCGGCTCGCCATCCACGGCATGACCTGCGCCAGCTGCGTCAAGAGCGTGCAGCAGGCGCTGGCGCGCACGCCGGGCGTGGTCAGCGCGGAGGTCAACTTTGGCAGCCGCAGCGCCCAGGTGCGCGGCAGCGCCGGCGAGGCCGAGCTGATCGGCGCGGTCGAGTCGGTGGGCTACGAAGCGGAGCCGATCCTCGATCTGCGCCAGGCAGAGGAGGCCCGCACCGCCCGGGACGCCGAGACCTATCGGCACCGCCTGCGCGGCAGCGCCTGGTCGCTGGCACTCGCCGTGCCGCTGATGGCCAGCATGTTCTTCTATCATCCGCATCCGGTGGGCGCGGGCAGGCTCTTCTGGCTGGTGATCGGCTTGTTGACGCTGGCAGTACTGGTGGGCCCCGGCCGCCACTTCTTCATCAACGCCTGGAAGAACTTCCAGCATCACCAGGCCAATATGGACACCCTGATCGCCATGGGCACCGGCACCGCCTGGGTCTACTCCATGGCGGTGGTGGCCTTCGCTCCCTGGCTGCCCCAGGTGGCCCACGGCATCTACTTCGAGGCCTCGGCGATGATCATCGGACTGGTGCTGCTGGGCAACGCCCTGGAGCTGCGCGCCCGGGGCCGCACCAGCGAGGCGCTCAAGCGCCTGCTGGACCTGCAGAGCCGCACCGCCCGGGTGATCCGCGACGGCGAGGAGCGCGAGCTCGATATCGACGCGGTGCGCCAGGGCGACCATATCCGCGTGCGCCCCGGCGAGCGCCTCCCGGTGGACGGCGAAGTGACCGAGGGGCAGAGCCATATCGACGAGTCCATGCTCACCGGCGAGCCGCTGCCGGTGGCCAAGGGGGCCGGCGACGAGGTGAGCGCCGGCACCGTCAACGGCAAGGGCTCGCTGGTCTACCGGGCGACCCGCGTCGGCGCCGACACCAAGCTCGGCCGCATCACCGAGCAGGTGGCCAGCGCCCAGAACTCCCGGCCGCCCATCGGGGAGCTGGCCGACAAGGTCTCCAGCATCTTCGTGCCCACGGTGATGATCATCGCCGTACTCACGGCGCTTGTCTGGTTCAACGTCGGCGCCGAGCCCCGGGTAATCCACATGCTGGTGACCGCCACCACGGTACTGATCATCGCCTGCCCCTGCGCCCTGGGGCTGGCCACCCCGATCTCCACCATGATCGGCGTGGGCAAGGCCGCCGAGCACGGCGTGCTGGTCAGAACCGGCGAGGCGCTGCAGGTGGCCAGCAAGCTCACCACCCTGGTGGTGGACAAGACCGGCACCCTCACCGAGGGCAAGCCCAGCGTGACGGAAGCCGAGGTGCTCGATGGCGACAAGCCAACCGTGCTGGGCCTGGTGGCGGCGCTGGAGCGCGGCTCCGAGCACCCCCTGGCAGCCGCCCTGCTCGCCTACTGCGAAGAACAGGCGGAAGAGGCCGGCGCCGAGGCCGCCGAGATCCGGAACTTCGAGAGCGTCACCGGCGGCGGCGTGAAGGCCGAGACGGCCGACGGCAAGCCGCTGCTGCTGGGCAACGCCCGGCTGCTGAAGGACGCCGGCGTCGACCTGGCCAGCGGCCAAGAGAAGGCCGACGAGCTGGAAGTCCAGGCGCGCACCGCCGTCTATCTCGCCGTGGACGGAAAGCTTGCCGCCCTCTTCGGCATCAGCGACCCGCTTCGCCACGATACCGTCGCGGCGGTCAGGCGCCTGCAGGCGGACGGTCTCAAGGTGGTGATGCTCACCGGCGACAACGAGCACACCGCCGCGGCCATCGCTCGGGAGGTGGGCATCGACGACTTCCGCGCGGGCCTGCTGCCGGAGGACAAGCACGCCGAGATCGAACGCCTGCAGCAGGCGGGCGAGAAGGTCGGCATGGTGGGCGACGGCATCAATGACGCCCCGGCACTGGCCCGGGCCGACGTGGGCTTCGCCATCGGCCAGGGCACCGACGTGGCCATCGAGAGCGCCGGCATCACCCTGATGCGCGGCTCGCTCCACGGTATTGCCGACGCCATCGAGATTAGCCGGGCGACCCTGACCAATATCAAGCAGAACCTGGTGGGCGCCTTCGGCTACAACACGCTTTGCATCCCCATCGCCGCCGGTGTGCTCTACCCGATCACCGGCATGCTGCTCTCGCCGATGATCGCCGGCGTGGCCATGTCGCTGTCATCGATCACGGTGGTCAGCAACGCCAACCGCCTGCGCCTGATGAAGACCCGCGGCAGCCGCGAACACGCCGCCCCGGGCACTCAGGGCACCCAGGGCGCGAAAGAGGAGGTCGCCGTATGAGCTGGATCGTCAATCTCACCGGGCTGATCCTGATCGCCGCCATCGTCTGGTGGTTTTGGGGGCCCGCCTAGGGGTGGCCGACTAGGTGGGCCCGCCTAGGGGTGGCCGACTAGGTGGGGCCGCCCACCGGCGGCCCGGCGCCGACAGCTGCTAGGCTGATAGCAGATGGCAAGGAGGAGAGGCGACCATGCCCAAGCTCAACGGTATTCTGGAAACCGCGCTCTACGTCGAGGACATGGATCGGGCGCGGGTCTTCTTCGAAGGCGTGATGGGGCTTGAGCCCTTTAACGCCGACCACCGCTTTACCGCCTATGACGCCGGGGCGGGCACCGTGCTGCTGCTGTTTCTGCAGGGGGAGACGCTGGAAACCGTGGTGCTGCCCGACGACATGGGCACCATTCCGCCCCACGACGGCAAGGGCCGCGTGCATATGGCCTTGGCCATTCCGGCCCGGGAGCTGGCGGCCTGGGAGCGCCAGCTAGAGGATCACGGCATCGCCATCGAAGGGCGCACCCACTGGCCCCGCGGCGGCGAAAGCCTGTATTTCCGCGATCCTGATGGCCATCTACTGGAGCTGGCGACGCCCGGCGTCTGGCCTAATTATTAGACTCTTCGCACTTTAGCGTGAACATGTTTGGCAGGCTTTATGGTGGGAGGCCGGCTCTGCCGGGCGAAGGCGCCGCAGGCGCCCCTTGGGTAGCGCTGCGCGCTACTTCGCGAGCTGAAGCTCCCTCCCACAAAGCCAGTTCCCGCCAGTCTGCGAAGAACCATTTTTAAGAAACCCCCATATAGCGACCGGGCTTGTGATTGAGGGCAATGATCAGGTTAAGCGCCACGGCCCCCAGCACCGAGAGCCCGACTCGATCGGCGGGCAGCACCAGGAAAGCGGCCAGCATGATCAGCCCGTCGATGCCGAGCTGCACGTAGCCCGCGCGAAGCCCGTAGCGGTCCTGCAGGTATAGCGAGAGAATATTGATGCCGCCGAGGCTGGTGCGGTGGCGAAACAGCACCAGCATGCCGATGCCGATCAGGCTGCCGCCCATCAGGGAGGCGTAGAGCGGATTGAGGCTCTCGATCACGAGCCACTTGCCGGTTAGCTCGGAGAACAGCGATACCAGGGCGATGGCCACGAAGGTGCGCAGCGTGAACGACCAGCCCATTCGCTTGATCGCCAGATAGTAGAACGGCAGGTTGATCAGAAAGAACCACACCCCGAAGCGCCAGCCGGTGGCGTACTGCAGCAGGAAGGCCATCCCCGCGGTGCTGCCGGTCAGCAGCAGCGCCTGGCTATAGAGCGTCACGCCGAGGGCCACGAACAGCGTCCCCACCAGCATGGCCATGACGTCTTCATAATGGCGGTGGGGGTCGGTGGGCAGGTCCTGAGGGTCCATGGGAGGTCCTTGTATGTCGATAGCTGGGGAGCGGAAAGGGCGCAAGTTTACACCCTCCCGGCCCGGGCTGGGTTGATCGACCTCAGGCCGGCCAGCCGCTGCCGCTCATCCCGGCTCGGCGTGCTCCACCATCAGCTGCAGCGACTCCTGGCCACGCCAGCGATTGCGATTGAGCCGATAGGCGCAGCGCAGCCGGTCGCCCAGGCCGAACGCCGGCAGCTCCCCCGGGGTCAGCGCCCGAAACCAGATCGCCCGGTGGGCCACCGCCCCCATGGCGAGTTCCAGCATCAGATGGGTGCCGTCGGCGCCCACCGGGCGCAGTCGCTCCACTAGGAACTCCCCCTGGAAGAGCGGCGCCTCGAACTCGCGACCGAAGGGCCCCAGAGCCTCCAGCTCCCCCAGGGTCGCCAGGCTGAGCGCCTCCGGGGCCAGGTCGCCATCGGTCAGGATCCTGGGGTAGAGCTCGGCCCCACCCAGCTGCTCCGCCACCGCCTGCAGGAAGGCCGCGCGAAACTCGTCCAGCCGGTCCGCCGGCACGCCCACGCCGGCCGCCCCGCGATGCCCGCCGAAGCGCGGCAGCGCCTGGGGGGCCAGCTCGAAGGTGCGCTGCAGGGCATCGCGCAGGTGCAGCCCCTCGATGGAGCGGCCCGAGCCGGTGAGCATGCCGGGTGCCGCCGCCGGGGTCAGCACCAGGGCCGGCCGACCGAAGGCCTGTACCAGGCGTGAGGCCACGATCCCCTGTACGCCGGGATGGCCGCTCCCCAGATAGACCACCACGGCGGGCTCATCGGCGGCCAGGGCCGGCGCGGCCAGAGCCCGCGCCTCTTCGGCCATATCGGCCTCGATCGCCTTGCGCGACTGGTTGTCCCGATCCAGCACGTCGAGGTAGCGGCTTGCCACATGATCCTGCTCGGCGAGCATGAAGTGCAGCGCCGCATAGGGATCGTCGAGCCGTGAGCGGGCGTTGATCCGCGGCCCCATCTGGAAGCCCAGGGTCTCGGCGTCGAAGGGCACGCTGTCCGCCCCGAGACGCGCCGCCATGGCGCGCCAGCAGGCGGCCTCCATGCGATTGATCAGCGCCAGGCCGTGGGTCACCACCGCCCGGTTGGCGGGGCTGCCGCCCAACGAGACGCAGTCGGCCACGGTGCCCAGCGCCACGTAGGAGAGCCAGGGGGAGAGCTTGGGGGTGGCCTCGGGCAGCGCGCCCCACTCTATCAGCACGCTGCGGGCCAGCGACATGGTCAGCCAGGCCACCATGCAGCCGGCGATGGTGGGGTCGGGATAGTCGCAGTCGTCCCGGGTGGGATTGACCACGGCATGGGCCGAGGGCGGCGGCCCTTCCACCGGCAGGGCGTGGTGGTCGCTGACCACCACGTCGATGCCTGCCTCGGCCAGCCGAGCGATGCGCGGCTCGTCGCTGCTGCCGCAGTCGGCGGTGATCACCAGGCTCGGCCGCGGCGAGAGGGCCAGGGTGCGCTCCACCAGCGGCAGGCTGATGCCGTAACCGTCATGGATGCGGTGGCCGATCAGGCTGTGCAGCTTCGCCTCCGGCACGCCGAACAGCTCCACCAGGGTGCGCCGGATCACCACATGGGAGGTGATGCCGTCTACGTCGTAGTCGGTGAGGATGCCGATATGCTCGTCCTCGGTCACCGCCCGGGCGATGCGCTCGGCGGCGCGGCGGCCGTCGGCCAGTTTCTCGGGGTGGGCCAGGTGGCGCAGGCTGGGCGAGACCAGGGGCGCGAGCTCCCCCTCGAAGCCCGCCAGGCGCCCGGCCAGCACCCGTGCCTGGAGCTCGGTGAGCCCCTCCCGCTGGGCGCGGGCATAGAGGGCGGCGTCCCGGGGCCGCGGCAGGATGCGCGGCCTCAGGCGCTCGCTCAGATCGATGGGATCGCTTACGGCGTTCAAGCCTGACTCCTGTGGTTCGCACTCATTGGCACGATGACGTCTTGCCGACATGAAGAGCGAGGGGCGCCGGGACAGGCCGAAGAGGGGGTCCTATGCCTGGGATGAGAAGCACTGCTTCGAACGGGCTGGCCATGGATGGCCAGCACCGGTCCTGCAAGCGTAGCAGGACGCGAGAGCGAAGCAGGGCATCGGTAGCACCCAGGGAGGGGTTCACATCGCCCCCTCGTCGGTCCGGCGTTCCGGGGCCTGTCGCCGGATCAGCCCCGAGCGGGCATCCAGCTCCAGCGACATTGAGACCTCCCTGACCTGTCCCCGGCGCCCCTCGCTACCCTTCGTAGCCCTCGCTTCCGGCTCCTGGCTGTCGGCCTTAGCGCCGGTTGTCGGCCACGAATTGCTGCACCGCGGCAAGCTCCGCCGGCAGCACGGTATAGCGCTCCTCGCGCTCCAGCAGGTCGTCCATATGGGGCGGCAGCGGCACGCCCGGGAAGCCCGCCTTGACCACCGCCTCGGCGAACTTGGCCGGGTGGGCAGTGGCAAGCGTGATCATGGGCACGCTCGCCTCGCCCCGCTGCCGCTCCGCGGCACGATAGCCGGTGGCGGTGTGGGGGTCGAGGATCTCCTGGGTGCGGTGGTGCGCTTCGCGGATCACCTCCAGGATGGTGGCGTCGTCCACGCTGTGGCTGGCGAAGCGCTCGCGCAGCCGGGCCAGGGGCGCATCCGCCAGGACGGTGGGCTCGGCCTGGAAGCGTTCCAGCAGTGCGGCCACGGCACCGCCGTCGCGATCATAGGCCTCGAACAGCAGGCGCTCGAAGTTGGACGACACCACGATGTCCATGGAGGGCGCCAGGGTCGCCTTGAGCTCCTGCTTGGAGAAGTCGTTGGCGGCGAGCGTGCGGTGCAGGATGTCGTTGGCGTTGGTGGCGATCACGAAGCGCTTCACCGGCAGGCCCATGCGGTAGGCCATGTAGCCGGCGAAGACGTTGCCGAAGTTGGCCGAGGGCACGCAGAAGCTCACCTTGCGGTGAGGCGCGCCCAGGGCCACGCCTGCGGCCACGTAGTAGACGATCTGGGCCATGATGCGCGCCCAGTTGATGGAGTTCACCGCCACCAGCCGGGTGCCGTTCAGGAACGACTGGTCGGCGAAGCTCGCCTTGACCATGGCCTGGGCGTCGTCGAAGTTGCCCTCGATGGCGACGTTGAAGACGTTGTCGGCCAGCACCGAGGTCATCTGCCGGCGCTGCACCTCCGAGACCCGGTTATGGGGGTGGAGGATGAAGATGTCGAGGTTGTCGCAGTGGCGGCAGCCCTCGATGGCCGCCGAGCCGGTGTCGCCGGAGGTGGCGCCCATGATCACCGCCCGCTCGCCGCGCTTGGCCAGGAAGTGATCGAGGATACGGCCGAGCAGCTGCAGGGCCACGTCCTTGAAGGCCAGCGTGGGGCCGTGGAACAGCTCCAGCAGGAAGTGGTTGGCATCGAGCTGGTTGAGCGGCACCACCGCATCGTGGCTGAAGGTGGCGTAGGCATCATGCACGATGCCGCGGAACGTCTCGTCGTCGATCTCGCCGTTGACGAAGGGCCGCATGACCCGAAAGGCGATCTCGGCATAGGAGAGCCCGGCCATCCCCTCGAGCGCTTCGCTCGACAGCTGGGGGATATCCTCCGGCACGTAGAGGCCGCCGTCGCTGGCCATGCCGGTGAGCACGACCTCCTCGAAGGAGAGCGCGGGCGCCTGCCCGCGGGTGCTGATATAGCGCATCGGTTATTCCTGCTCGTCCAGGGATTCGACGCGGATCCGCGTCACTGGCCCGGCGATATCGGCCAGCGACTCGATATGGCGGATCGCCTCGTTCATGTGCTGCTCGCGGGTCCGATGCGTCAGCAGGATGATCGGCACCAGCTCACCCTCGGTGGCCTCCTTCTGGATCAGCGCCTCGATGGAGATGCCCTGTTCGGAGAGGATGGTCGCCACCCGCGCCAGCACCCCGGGCCGGTCCACCGCCAGCAGCCGCAGGTAGTAGGCGGAGATGATCTCCTCCATGGGCATGATCGGCAGCTGGCTGACGTCCTCGTCGATGCCGCTGAAGGCCAGATAGGGAACCCGGTAGTGATGGTCGGTGGTGATATCCCGCGCCACGTCGAGGATATCGGCCACCACCGAAGAGGCGGTGGGCTCGGCCCCGGCACCGGCCCCGTAGTAGAGCGTCGGCCCCACGGCATCGCCCATCACGGCGATGGCATTCTTGACCCCGTGCACATTGGCCAGCAGCCGCTCCTTGGGGATCAGGGTGGGGTGCACGCGCAGCTCCAGGCCAGCGTCGGTACGCTTGGAGATACCCAGATGCTTGATGGTGTAGCCCAGGTTGTCGGCCTGCTCGACGTCTTCGGCGGTGACCCGCGAGATGCCCTCGGTGAAGGCCTTCTCGAACTGCAGCGGGACGCCGTAGGCGATGGAGGCCAGGATGGTCAGCTTGTGTGCCGCATCGATGCCCTCGACGTCGAAGGTGGGATCGGCCTCGGCATAGCCCAGCGCCTGGGCCTCGGCGAGCACGTCCTCGAAGGCACGGCCCTCGTCGCGCATGTGGGTCAGGATGTAGTTGCCGGTCCCGTTGATGATGCCCGCCACCCACTGAATGCGGTTGGCGCCCAGCCCCTCGCGCAGCGACTTGATCACCGGAATGCCGCCGGCCACCGCCGCCTCGAAGGCCACAATCACGCCCTGCTCGTGGGCCGCCTGGAAGATTTCGTTGCCGTGTACGGCGATCAGCGCCTTGTTGGCGGTGACCACGTGCTTGCCGTGCTCGATGGCGGTCAGTACCAGCTCCCGGGCCACCTCATAGCCGCCGATCAGCTCCACCAGCACGTCCACATCGGGGTTGGTCGCCACCTCGAAGACGTCCGAGGTGGTCTTGAGGCCGGTGAGGTCACACTCCGGGTTGGGGGTGCGATAGGCGACCTGCTCGATGACGATCGGGCGGCCGGCCCGCCGCGCAATGTCGTCGGCGTTGCGCGTCAGCACGTTGAAGGTTCCGCCACCGACGGTTCCCAGCCCACAGATTCCCACTCTCACCGGTTTCAATGTCTTTCCCCTTTAATTACCTGTTGCCTTGTGTCTCAGCGAAGGTCGGCGGTCCTCTGCGGGACCGCCTGACCGGGATCAAACTCGTACGTTACATACAGCGCCGGCCTAGTCGTCCAGCCCCAGCATGCCGGCCAGCCGCTCGGCGGGCACATAGCCGGGCACCATGCGGCCGTCGGGCAGCACGATGGCCGGCGTACCCTGCACGCCGATCTCCATGCCCAGATGATACTGCGACTCGACCGGATTGTCGCAGTCGGCGCTGTTGTTCAGCGCTTCCTGCCGCTTGGCCGTGGTCATCGCCTCGCTGGGGTTGTCGGCGCACCAGATCCGCTCCAGTACCCGCGCGCCCTCGGCGTTCATCCCGGTGCGCGGAAAGGCCAGGTAGTGCACCTCGATGCCCTGCTCGTTGAGGCGCGGCACCTCCTCGTGAAGCTGGCGGCAGTAGGGGCAGGTGGTATCGGTAAACACCACCAGCTCGGCGCGGCTCTCTTCGGCACCGCGGAAGATCACCCGCTCGGCATCGGGAATCGCCGCCAGGCGCGCGGCACGCTCGGCGTTGCCGGCCTGTTCGGTGAGATTGACCAGCCCCTCGGGGCCATTCTCGTAGAGATCGCCCACCAGGAAATAGCGTCCCTCGGCATCGCTGTAGAAGGACTCGCCGGTTTCCAGGCGCACTTCGAAGAAGCCCTCCACGGGCGTGGCCCGGACGCTGGCCACGGGCATCGGCTGGCCGCGCACTTCCAGGCGTTCGGCCAGGCGTTCGGCGGTGTCGGCCTGGGCGGCCAGCGGCAGGCCCAGGGCCATCAGGGGCAGACTGAGGGCGCCCAGGGCACCGGCAAGGCGAAGAGCGGATAGGGTCATGAATCAACCTCGAGGATGATGTTCGGCGTGCAGGGCTTCGAGTCGCGCCTGCGCCACATGGGTATAGATCTGGGTCGTCGACAGGTCCTGGTGACCCAGCAGCAGCTGTACGACACGCAAATTGGCCCCATGATTCAACAGATGCGTGGCGAAGGCATGGCGCAGCGTATGCGGCGACAGCGGCCGCGTGATGCCGGCGGTTAGCGCATGGGCCTTGATACGGTACCAGAAGGTCTGTCGCGTCATGGCCCGATCCCCCCGCCCGGGAAACAGCGCCGGGCGCGTCGGGTCCGCCATCAGGGCGTTGCGCGCCGTGCGCAGGTAGCGTGACAGCCAGTGTACGGCCTCTTCCCCCAGGGGCACCAGGCGATCCTTGTCGCCCTTGCCGCGCACCCGAACCACGCCCTGGCGAAGATTCACCGCATCCAGGGTCAGGCCCACCAGCTCCGAGACCCGCAGGCCACAGCCATAGAGCACCTCGAGCATGGCCCGGTCGCGCAGCCCCAGGTCGGTGGAAAGATCCGGGGCCGCCAGCAGCCGCTCCACCTCCGCTTCGTCGAGGGTGTCCGGCAGGTCAGGGCGCACCCGCGGCAGCCGCACCTCGTTGAGCGGGTCGCGCTCGATGAGCCCCTCCCCCAGGGCCCAGCGGTAGAAGCCGCGCAGGCTCGACAGCAGCCGGGCATTGCTGCGCAACCGGTAGCCCTGCTCGCGGCGCGTCTCGAGCCAGGCGGCCAGCGTCGCCTCGCCGGGCGCAAGCAGCGATTCGCCTGCCTCCTCGAGGTGCGCCGACCAGGCCTCCAGGTCGTGCCGGTAGGCGGCCAGGGTGTTGGCGCTCGCCCCCAGCGCCAGCCAGCGGGCATCGAGAAAGGCGTCGATCAGGCCCATGGGGCTGCCGGCCATCGTCATGCGACTCCTCCCGTACCGCCGGCGCCAATGCAACGAAACCCCGCCCCGCGCAAGCGGTGACGGGGTTTCGCGGCGGGCCCACCCTGGGGTGCGCCCTCGGCCGACCCGGCTATCAGGACAGCTTTTCCTTGATGCGGGCGGACTTGCCGCTGCGCTCGCGGAGGTAGTAGAGCTTGGCCTGGCGGACGTCACCGCGACGCTTGACCGCGATGGAGTCGACCAGCGGGCTGTAGGTCTGGAAGGTCCGCTCGACGCCCACGCCGTGGGAGATCTTGCGCACGGTGAAGGCGGAGTTCAGGCCGCGGTTGCGCTTGCCGATCACCACGCCTTCGAAGGCCTGCAGGCGCTCGCGGCTGCCTTCCTTGACCTTGACCTGGACGACCACGGTGTCGCCCGGGGCGAATTCCGGCACCGCCTTGCTCATCTGCTCGGCCTCGAGCGCCTGGATCACCTTGTTCTTGCTGCTCATGACGATAACTCCTCGAAAAAAAACGTGACTCACCGATCCGGTTGGCTGCCGGTGAATCGTGATCCCGGCGCTCGAGCCTGCTCGAGAGCGCGGGAGACAATGGGTGACACAGGTCCACGACCCGGGCGGCCCGAAGGCGCCGCCCTCAACGTCTCGCGTCCTGCACCTCCGCCCTGTCGTTGGACAGGCCGTATTCCTCGATGAACTCTTCCAGCAGCTCGCGCTGCTCCGGGTCCAGCGTCCTGCCTTCGAGCAGGTCGGGACGCCTGAGCCAGGTTCGCCCCAGCGACTGCTTCAGGCGCCAGCGCCGAATGGCGCCATGGTGGCCGCTGAGCAATACATCCGGCACCCGCCGCCCGTCGATCTCCTCGGGGCGCGTATAGTGCGGGCAGTCCAGCAGCCCCTGGTTGAAAGAGTCCTCGACCGCGGAATCCTGATGCCCCAGCACCCCGGGGACCAGCCTGGCCGCGGCATCGATCAGCACCATGGCCGGCAGCTCACCGCCGCTGAGCACATAGTCGCCGATCGACCACTCCTCATCGATGTCGCACTCCACCACGCGCTCATCGATGCCCTCGTAGCGCCCCGCCACCACCACCAGCGGGGGGCCCGAGGCGAGCTCCTGCACCCCGCGCTGATCCAGCCGCCGCCCCTGGGGCGAGAGATAGATCACCCTGGGGCGCTGCCCGGTGACCTGTTCGGCCCGTTCGCGGGCGCTGTGGATCGCCGCGCGCAGGGTGTCGACCTTCATCAGCATGCCGGGGCCGCCTCCGTAGGGGCGATCATCCACGGTGCGATGCCGATCGGTGGCGTAGTCGCGGGGGTTCCAGCACTCCAGCGCGACATGCCCCCTGTCCACGGCTCTACCGGTCACGCCGTGGCGAGTGATCGCCTCGAACATCTCGGGGAACAGCGACACCACGCCGATCCACAGACTCGGCCCGGGTGCCTCCTGGGCGTCCGGCTGACTCAAAAGTCGGGGTCCCAGTCGACGGTCATGACGCCGGCGTCCAGGTCCACGTCGAGGATCACCTCGTCGGGCAGGAACGGCAGCAGCCGCTCACGGTTATCGATGGCCGACGGCGTTCCCTCGGGATCGCCCTTGACCACCATGACATCGTTGGCCCCGGTCTCGAACAGGTAGCGAATACGCCCCAGGGCCTCGCCCTCGCGAGTCACCACCGCGAGACCTTCCAACTGATGCCAGTAGTAGTCGCCGCGGGGCAGTTCCGGCAGGTCTGCCTTGGGCAGCAGCACTTCGGCGCCGGCCAGACGCTCCGCCGCACCACGATCCTCGACGCCTTCCAGCTGGGCCACCAGGCCCTTGCCGTGCCGACGCCCCTGCAGCAGCCGATGACGGCTAACCGCCTGACCCTGGCGCAATACCCACTCGGGATAGTCGAGAATGCCGTCCATCGGGCTGGTATGGGAGTAGACCTTCAGCCACCCCTTGACGCCGTAGGGGCTGGTCAGCTTCCCCAGCACCACATGGCCATCCCGCTCGATGTCTTCGGCTTGCTCGCTCATGTCATCACCGCCAAGCAACCGGTTCAGGCCTGCTTGCGGGCTTCCTTGACCAGCTCGGCCACGCGGTCGGACATCTGGGCGCCCTGGCTCTGCCAGTGGGTAATGCGGTCCAGGTCGACGCGCAGACGCTCTTCACCGCCACGGGCGATGGGGTTGAAGAAACCCAGACGCTCGATGAAGCGGCCATCGCGCGCGTTGCGCGAATCGGTCACGGTCAGGTGATAGAAGGGACGCTTCTTGGCGCCACCACGTGCCAGACGAATGGTAACCATGGCGTTAACTGTCCTTCGGTTGAGGTTACGTTGAATACCGATCTACGCCGGGCCCGGCAAATGGCCGGGGGCCTCGGCATCCTGCTCGGAAAGCGGGCCGATTGGCCCGCCTTCGCGTCGTTCGGTCACTTTTGCATGTCAAGCGTGCAGCCGTGCGGTTGCCACGGTCCTGCCATGAAGACGCAGCATTCTACGGAAAACCGCTCGACTTGGAAAGCCCGGCTCGCCATTCCTTTTTCAGGCGCGCCTGGGTAAGGCCGGCGTCAACGCCTGGGGAAGCCACCGGGGCCGCCCATGCCCCCCATACCGCCGGGCCCGCCCATTCCGCCTGGGCCACCCGGACCGCCGCCGCCCATCATGCCGGACATGCCGCGCATCATCTTCTGCATGCCGCCCTTCTTGCCGGCCTTCTTCATCATCTTCTGCATCTGCTTGTGCTGCTTGAGCAGACGATTGAGGTCGGGCACCTGCAGGCCGGCGCCGGCGGCGATGCGCCGCTTGCGCGAGCCGTTGATGATCTCCGGGCGACGGCGCTCCTTGGGCGTCATGGAGTTGATCAGCGCCTCGAGCTTGCCCAGCTCCTTCTCGGGGCCGGGCCCCTGGGCCATTTCGGCCATCTGCCCCATCCCCGGCAGCTTGCCGAGCAGCCCACCCATGCCGCCCATCTTCTTGAGCTGCTGCAGCTGGTCGCGGAAATCCTCGAGGTCGAACCCCTCGCCCTTCTTGACCTTCTTGGCGAGCTGCTCGGCTTTTTTCTTGTCGACGGTGCGCTCGGCCTCCTCGATCAGCGAGAGCATGTCGCCCATGCCGAGGATGCGCGAGGCCACGCGATCGGGGTGGAAGGGCTCCAGGGCATCGACCTTCTCGCCCACCCCCATGAACTTGATCGGCTTGCCGGTGATGTGGCGCACCGACAGCGCCGCGCCGCCGCGGGCGTCGCCGTCGGCCTTGGTGAGGATCACCCCGGTCAGCGGCAGCGCCTCGTGAAAGGCCTTGGCGGTATTGGCCGCGTCCTGGCCGGTCATGGCGTCGACCACGAACAGCGTCTCCTGCGGCTGGCAGGCGCGGTGCAGCTCGGCGATCTCGGCCATCATCGCCTCATCGATGGCCAGGCGACCGGCGGTATCAACGAGCAGGACGTCGTGAAACTGAATCTTGGCGTGCTTGATCGCCGCCTTGGCGATATCGACGGGCTTCTGATCGGAGCGGGACGGGAAGAACTCGACGCCCACCTCGCCGGCCAGCGTCTCGAGCTGGTCGATGGCCGCCGGGCGGTAGACGTCGGCGGAGACCACCAGCACCTTCTTCTTCTCGCGCTCGCGCAGGTAGCGGGCCAGCTTGGCCACCGAGGTGGTCTTGCCCGCCCCCTGCAGGCCGGCCATCAGCACCACGGCGGGGGAGCCCTTGAGGGCAAGCCCCTCGTTGGCCTCGCCCATGATCGCCTCGAGCTCCTGCTGGACGATCTTGACGAACTGCTGCCCCGGCGAGAGGCTCTTCGAGACCTCCTGCCCCACGGCACGCTCACGGACGCGCTCGATGAAGGCCTTGACCACCGGCAGGGCGACGTCGGCTTCGAGCAGCGCCCGACGCACCTCGCGCAGGGTGTCCTTGATGTTGTCCTCGGTCAGACGCGCCTGACCCTTGATGGACTTGAGCGTCTGCGACAGCCGCTCACTGAGATTCTGGAACATGGGCCACTCCGGCTGCGATCCTGGCAGTACCTGACGTCCCGCCGTGCGGGGGCGCTTGCAAGACAGGGTCTGTGACGATTCGCCACATGCGACTGGCGTCCTGCGTTACCCGCGATACTGTAAAACAGTCGCGATCGACCGTCATTGTCGAACGTCGCATGGCGATGATTGGGTAGGAATTATACGCCTTGTGGCCGGCAGTCTCCATGCGACCGTCGGCCGTCACGGCAAGCGCCCCCTGCTGTGCGACTCTGCACGAATTGGGTATAGTGGCAGCGCAACCGCGCAATACCCTGTCAACACTCGACACGCTTAGACGCCGGCAACGGCGCACGGATGGCAACTGATGCAGGCGCTTTCACTGGCCGTCATGGCCCTGATCTTCTATATGGGTGCCGCCTCCTGGCAGGCAATGACGCTGCTGCGCCGCGCCCCGGCGCGGCCCGCCCTGGTCCGCACCCTGGGGCTGCTGGGCCTGCTGAGCCACCTGCCCCTGGCCGCCAAGCTGGTCAGTCAGAGCCCCGGCATCATGCCCGGCCTGTCGACCAGCGCCGTACTGCTGACCGCCGTCATGGTCACCGTACTGCTCCTCGTGAGCCTCGCCAAGCCGGTGCTCAGCGTGGCGGTGGCGCTCTTCCCCATCTCCGGCCTGGCCCTGCTGCTGGCCGTGGGATTGCCCAGCCCCGAGCGCACCGGCGGCCTGACGCCGGGCATCGCCCTGCACGCCATCAGCTCGGCACTGGCCTTTGCGGTACTGGCCATTGCCGCCATTCAGGCGGTGCTGCTGGGGCTTCAGAATCAGGCCCTGCGCCACCACCGGATCCGCGGCATCGTCCAGTCGCTGCCGCCACTGACCACCATGGAACGGGTCCTCTTCGAGCTGATCTGGGGCGGCATGATCCTGCTGACCCTGTCGATCATCAGCGGCTTCGTGTTCCTCGACACCATGTTCGCTCAGCACCTGGCCCACAAGACGATCCTGTCGCTGGCCGCCTGGGTGATCTTCGCCGTGCTGCTGGTAAGTCACCACGTCCTGGGCTGGCGCGGCATGCGCGCAGTGCGCTGGACGCTGGGCGGCTGCGCCGTGCTGCTGCTGGCCTATTTCGGCAGCCGTTTCATGCTGGAGGTGGTCCTGCAGCGCGGCTGAGGCGAGCCTCGCCTTGACACTGCCGGGCCGACACCCTACAACACTGGGCTGACACGCCAGAGAGGAACCTTCGACTTGAGCGACGACTTCCCTGTGGGATTGCTGTTCGGCCTGCTTTTCCTGCTCGTCTTCCTTTCTGCCTTCTTTTCCAGCTCCGAGACCGGCATGATGTCGATCAACCGCTACCGCCTGAGCCACCAGGCCGGCAGCGGCGACAGCCGAGCCAAGCGTGTCGCTCGCCTGCTGGCCCGCCCGGATCGCCTGATCGGCGTGATCCTGATCGGCAACAACCTGGTCAACAACCTGGCCGCGGCCATCGCCACGGTGCTCGCCATCCACTTCTTCGGCGAGGTCACCGGCCCCGCCATCGCGCCGCTGGTCCTCACCATCGTCATCCTGATCTTCGCCGAGGTGACGCCCAAGACCTATGCGGCGGTCAAACCCGAGCGGATCGCCTTCCCCGCCTCCCTGGTGCTGGAACCGCTGCTCAAGCTGCTCTATCCGCTGGTGTGGCTGGTCAACGTCATCTCCAACGGCCTGCTCAGGCTGCTCGGCGTCAAGAGCATCGAGGGCGGCGGCGACCACCTGACCCGTGACGAGCTGCGCACCGTGGTGCACGAGGCGGGCACCCTGATTCCTCATCGCCACCAGGCGATGCTGCTGTCGATCCTCGACCTCGAGAACGTCACGGTGAACGACATCATGGTGCCTCGCCACGAGGTGGTCGGCATCGACCTGGATGACGAGCTCGAAGACATCCTGACTCAGGTCCGCACCAGCCAGCATACGCGCATCCCCGTCTACAAGGGCGACATCAACAACATCATCGGCATGCTGCACCTGCGCAACGCGGCGCGCTTCCTGTCCCGGGACGAGGTGACCAAGGCCTCCATCGTTCAGGAGGCCCGAGAGCCCTACTTCATCCCCGAATCGACGCCGCTGCACACCCAGCTCTTAAACTTTCAGAAGCAGAAACGGCGCATCGGCATCGTGGTGGACGAGTACGGTGACGTGGAGGGCCTGGTGACGCTGGAGGACATCCTCGAGGAGATCGTCGGCGAGTTCACCACCGACGTGGCCGGCCAGGATCAGGACATTCACCATCAGGATGACGGCAGCCACCTCATCGACGGCACCGCCAACATCCGCGATATCAACCGCCTGCTGGGGTGGCAGCTGCCCACCGACGGCCCCAAGACGCTCAACGGCCTGATCCTCGAGCACTTGGAGTCCTTCCCCGATGGCCCCGCCTGCCTGCAGATCGGCACCACGCGCATGGAGATCCTCGAGGTGCGTGACAACCTGATCACCGCGGCGCGCTGCTGGCAGGCGCCTCGCCGGGCGTCACGCACCCGCGGCCACTCCCCCTGAGCGGCGGCGTCAACGACGCTGCAGCGGCGCGGCAGCCGAGCGGGCCCGCGACCAGGGCTCGGCCTCGGCCTTGAGCGCGCGAACCCTGGCCTCCAGGCGATCCCGCCGCACCTGGCGCGGCGGAATGGGCTCGCCGAAGTGCAGCGCCACCCGGGGGCGCAGGCGGCGCGGCCACTTGGTCAGCGCCGGCCCGCCCTGGTGAGACGCCCAGGAGCCCCACAGCCCGGCTAGACCGGCGGGAATCACCGGCACCGGATCCCGCGCCAGGATCAGCTCGATGCCGCGGCGGAAGGCATGGATCTCGCCATCCGGCGTCAGCCGCCCCTCGGGAAACAGCATCACCACCTCCCCGCTGCGCAGGGCCAGGCTGATTTCATCCAGGGCGCGGCGCACGCTGCCGGGGTCCCGGCGATCGGCGTCGACCGGTATGGCCCCGACCAGGCGGAAGAGCCAGTTGAGCCAGGGCGACTCGTAGATGGGGCGATCCATCAAGAAACGCAGCGGCCGCGGGCTGGCCCCGCCGATGACCAGCGCATCCATGAAGCTGACGTGGTTGCAGACCACCAGCGCCGGGCCGCGGGCCGGGATGAACTGGCGGCCACGCAGACGCAGCCGATAGATAGCGTGGATCAGCGCAAATACTATCAGGCGAATGACCGGCCGCGGGCGCCGGGAGCAGCGCCAGCCCCCCACCACGGCCAGCAGGCCAAGCAGGCCCAGAAGCGAGAGATTCACGTCATGTCGGACCGATGCTTGAGACCGGCGAGGGTCGTGGTCAAGAGCTGGTCGAGCAGCTCGCCCACCTCCAGCTGCTGCCCCTGCCAGTAGCCCAGGCGCTCGTTGAGCCCCAGCAGCACCAGGCCATGCACGCTGCCCCACAGGGTGCGCCCCAAGCGACGTGCCTCCAGGTCGCCCAGCGCCGGCTGATACTCCTTGAGCGTCGCCTCCACCCGCAGAAACAGCGCCTCGATCATGTCGGACTGACGCTGGTCGAGCTCGCCCTCCTGGGCCAGCGGGTAGTCGAAGAGCAGCTGCCAGCGATAGGGTTCGCGCTGGGCGAACTGCCAGTAGGCCAGGGCCAGGGCCTTCAGCCGCGGCTCCGGTGCCATCTCCTCTTCCAGCGGCTCGATGACCGTGCGCAGCAGGCTCAGGGTGTGAATGTTCACGTGCTGCAGCAGGTTGTTGAAGCTGCCGTAGAGCTTGAGCAGGGTGCTGGGTGCACAGCCCACTTCACGCGCCAGGGCGCGCAGCGACAGCGTATGGACAGGATTGTCCTGCAGCCAGGCATCGCAGGCCGCCATGACCTGGGCATGGAGCGCTTCGGGCGCATGCTGTCGGGGACGGGCCATCGGGCTCCTCGCGGGGACGTTAACTTCAGAGGCCATCATAGCGCACATCGAACACTGTTTTCGAGCATCGGCGAGCGCCCCCTTTTCAGCCCTGTGAGACTTGGCTACTCTGGCGCCACCCCCTATCCGGAGTCGCCATGGCCGGCCGCCTGTTCATCCCGCCCCTCGATGCCGCCCACTTGCTGCCGGACCTGCGCCTCGACGCCCCGCTGGTAACTGCCACCAACCTGGCGCCGAGACGCCCCCTGTCGATCATTCGCCTGGAGGCCGGCACCCCCTGCCTGACCGAGGCCTTCTGGGGGCTCACGCCGCCCTGGCTGACGGTACTCGACCACGCCCCGCACTGCGCCCGGGCCGAATCGCTCGACTCGCGGGCCATGTTCCGCGACGCTTTCGCCGCGCGCCGCTGCCTGGTGCCGGCCGGCGGTGTTTACGTGTGGAAGCCCCAGCCGCGCTTCAAGCAGCCGTTCCTGGTCACCCGCCTCGACCGCCGTCCGCTGCTGCTCGCCGGCCTGTGGTGCCGCTACCACACCACCCTGACCGAGCACGCCGACTCGACGGCGCTGATCACAGTGCCCACCAATACGCTGCTGGCGCCGCTCAGCGACCGACTGCCGGCGATCATCGACGCCGCCGATGCCCCGCGCTGGCTGGACCCCCTCACCCCCGCGGAGACTGCTCGCCGGCTGCTGATTCCCGCCCCTAGGGAACTGTTGGGCGCCTTTCCGGTATCAAGACGAGTGAACAATCCCCTGAACCAGGAGCCGAGTTGCGCCCACCCCACCGGCCCCATGCTGCGCTGGACACCCGAACAGGAGAGATGATGCCTACCCTTGCCGCAACGCTGCCCTACCGCCGCCACGCCCTGGCGCTGACCCTGGCCTTGCCTTTGCTGATCGTCGGCACGCTGCCCGGGGTCGTCGAGGCGCGCCAGGCAGAGGCCGAGGAGGCCATCGCCGAGGCCATCACGCCCCGCGTCAGCCCCCACGACGAACGTGATTACCGGGTGCTGACCCTGGACAACGGCCTGACCGCCCTGCTGGTCAGCGACCCCGAGGCCGACCGTGCGGCCGCCTCGATGAACGTCGCCGTGGGCAGCGCCCAGGACCCCGACGACCTGGCCGGTCTGGCCCACTTCCTCGAGCACATGCTGTTCCTGGGCACCGAACCCTATCCCGAAGCGGACGCCTACCAGCGCTATATCCGCCGTCACGGCGGCAACTTCAACGCCTTCACCGCGCCCCAGGACACCAACTACTTCTTCGACATCGAGCCCGACGCCTTCGCCGGGGCACTCGACCGCTTCAGCGAGTTCTTCCTGACCCCGCTGTTCAACGCCGACCAGCTGGAGAGCGAGCGCAATATCGTGCACTCGGAGTACATGGCACGGATCCGCGACGACGGCCGTCGCGAGAACGACGTGCTCAATCAGGTGCTCAATCCCGACAACCCCACCACCGGCTTCTCGGTGGGCAGCCGCGAGACCCTGGCCGACCCGCCCGAAGGCGAGCCGACGCTGCGCGAGCGGGTGATCGACTTCTACGAACGCTACTACGACGCCAATGTCATGCAGCTGGCGCTGATCGCCCCGCACTCCCTCGACGAGCTGGAGATCCTGGTCACCGAGCGCTTCGCCGACATCGCCGACCGCGGCCTCTCTCGCCCCGAGATCACCACTCCGCTGGCCCGCGAGGACGAGCTGCCGCGTTACCTGGAAGTGCAGTCGGTGAGCGACCGGCGCCAGCTGCGCTTCCTCTTCCCGGTGCCGGACCCGATTCAGGCGTATCGCCACAAGCCCGCCGACTACCTGGCCAACCTGCTGGGTCATGAAGGCGAGGGCAGCCTGCTGTCGGTGCTGCGCGAGGCGGGACTGGCCGACGGCCTGGCCGCCGGGGTCACCCGCGGCGACGGCCACCACGCCCTGTTTGCGGTCAGCATCAGCCTGACCCCGACCGGTGCCGAACGGCTCGACGATATCCAGGCCACGCTGTTCGATACCATCGCACTGATCCGCGAAGAGGGGCAGGACGAGTGGCGCTACGATGAGCAGGCCCGGCTCGCCGAGCAGGAGTTCCGCTTCCAGCAGCACGGCTCGCCGCTGCAGGGCGCCATGCGCCTGGCCATGAACCTAGCGCGCTTCCCGGTGGAAGACGTCCAGTATGCCGCCTATCGCATGGACGGCTTCGACCGGGAACGGATCGAAACCTATCTGGACGCCCTGCGCCCGGAACGCCTGCTGCGCCTCTACAGCGCCCCGGACGTGGAGGGCGAGCAGGAGTCGCCGTGGTTCGACGCCCCCTGGCGGGAGATCAGCCGGGCCGCCGACGCCGAGGGCAGGCCGCTCGCCGGCCTGGCCCTGCCCGCCCCCAACCCCTTCATTGCCGAAGACCTCACGCTGCTCGAGGAGCAGCATGAACGCCCGACGGCGCTGGTCGACGCCCCCAGCTTCAGCCTCTGGCACATGAGCGACGCCAGCTTCAACACCCCCAAGGTGGAGTGGCGCTTCAGCCTGCAGCACCCCGACGCCAGCGCCGACCCGCGCCGGGCCGTGCTGTCGCGGCTGCTGGCCGGCTGGCTCGACGACAGCCTCAACGAAGACTTCTACCCGGCACGGCTGGCCGGCCAGAGCGCCGAGGCCTACGCCCACGCCCGGGGCATCACCCTCTCCTTCTCGGGCTGGCGGGACCGCCAGGAGCAGCTGATCGAGCGCACCCTGATCCAGCTGCAGGAGGGCGAGATCGACGAGGCAAGCTTCGCTCGCGCTCACTACCGGCTGCAGCGTGAATGGCGCAATGCTCCCCAGGCCGCACTGTTTCGCCAGGGCCACCGCACCCTGGCCGAGGCGCTGATGCGCCCGCAGTGGCCGACCGAGCAGCTGCTGGAGGCGAGCCACGACCTCGGGGTCGATGACCTGCGCGACTACCGCGACGCCTTCCTCGCCTCGCTGCGCCTGGAGGCCATGGCGGTGGGCAATCTCGACGCCGAGCTGGCCAATCGGGTGGGGCGGAGCGTTGCCGAGGCCCTGGACCCCGGCCTGGAACCGGCGGCGATCCCCGACCTCACCCCGCTGCGCATCGACGGTGAGCTGCCGCCGCTTCACCCGGTGACCTCCCGCGAGGAGTCGCTGGTGCTGCGCTACCTGCAGGGGACCGACCGCACCCTTGCCACCCAGGCTAGTCTGGCGGTACTCGGCCAGGTGCTCGACACCCCCTTCTACCACCGCCTGCGCACCGAGGAGCAGCTGGGCTACGTGGTCAACGCCGGCTACACACCGCTTTTGGATGGCCCCGGTCTTAGCCTGCTGGTGCAGTCGCCGAACACGCCGAGCGAGGCGATCCAGGCGCATATCGACGCCTTCCTGGACGACTTCGGCGAGCAGCTGGCGGCGATGAGCGATGACGACCTGGCCACTTACCGCCAGGCGGTCCACGACGAGCTGCTAAAGCGCGACACCAGCCTCTCCGGGCGAACCAACCGGCTGTGGCGCGCCCTCTCCTTCGGCGACACCGACTTCGACCGCCGCGAGCGCCTGGCCGACCGGGTGCTCGAGGTCGACATCGAGGCACTGAAAACGCTGTGGCCCGAACTGCGCGAGACCGCCGTGGCCAACATCACTTTCGATCCTGGCACCGACCCCAGCAACGTCGCCGAGCTGACGCGCCATCTGGAGCCGCTGCCCGAGGCAGAGGAGTAAGGGGCGAGGGGCGAGGGGCGAGGGGCGAGGGGCGAGGAAAGAGTAAGGAGTGAGGAGTAAAGCGCAAGACAAGGTGTGAATCCAGCGCCCGGCCCAATGGCCGGGCGCTGTCGTCTGGCCGGGCAGTTAGCGTTAGCCGAAGGCCTGGGGCGGCATGATCGCTTCCACGTGCATCACCAGCTCCTCGAGGATCTGGCGGTCGCGGTCGCCGAGCGCCACCTGATTGAGGCGCTCGATCTCGCGGGCGAAGTCCTTCAGGGTGAAGCCGGCCAGCGCCGCATCGTTCATCCGCTCCCAGCGGAAAGCCTCCCAGCGCGCCTGCTCCTCGCCGGTGAGGGTGTCCGGGAAGCTTCGCGCCCGATAGCGGAACAGCATCTCCTCCAGGCGGGGGTCCTGAAAGGCGAAGCGCGCCTCCACCAGCTCCCAGGGGTCGGTGTCCCGTACCCGCTGCATCTGCTGGCGATCCGCGGGAGAGAAGAAGCCCCCCGAGTAAAGCATCAGATCGGGGTCGGCCGGCCCTTCCGGCGGCGGCTCGGCGAACGCCGCCGCCGCCTTGGCCGCGGCCTCGGGGCTTTCCACCAGGTGCTGCCAGTGCCGGCGACAGGCGCCCAGATCCAGCTCCAGGCGCTCGACGATGTCGCCATACTCCCCCTGCCGCGGCCCCTCCACGTCCTTGAGCGCCGCGGCGGGCAGGATCACCGGGCTCTTGTTGATGTGGATCACCTTGAGCGGGATGCGCGCCTCGCCCTCGGCCAGGTCTTCGCTGCTGACGAAGACCCGCTGGCGAATCTGCTCGGCGTCGAGAGCCAGCAGCGGGGCGGGGTCCACCGAGAGGTCGTAGACGATCACCCCGTTGGGGTTGGTGGGATGCTCCGCCAGCGGCATCACCAGGGCGCTGCAGCCGCGGCTGGCGGGATAGCGGCGCGAGACGTGCAGTACCGGCTTGCGCTTTATGACATCGAGTCCCTTCGCCGCCTCGCGCTTGCGGCGCAGCGACAGCAGGTAGTCGAAAAGCTTGGCATTGCGCGCCTTGAGCAGCCGCGCCAGGGCAATGGTGGCCCGCACATCGGCCAGGGCGTCGTGGGCACCGGCGTGTTCGATGCCGTTGGCGGCGGTCAGGTCCTCGAGGCGAAAGCTCGGCGCGCCGTCTTCGCGGGTGGGCCACTCGATGCCCGCCGGGCGCAGGGCGTGAAAGGCCCGCACCGCATCGATCAGATCCCAGCGGGAGTTGCCGTTCTGCCACTCCCGGGAGTAGGGGTCGAGCAGGTTGCGGTAGAAGAGATGACGGCTGACCTCGTCATCGAAGCGCAGGCTGTTGTAGCCCAGCGCGCAGGTGCCGGGTTCGCTCATCAGGGCATGGATGCGCCCGGCGAACTCGGCCTCGGGCAGCCCCCGGCGCCGGGCCTGCTGCGGGGTGATCCCGGTGACCAGGCAGGCCTGGGGATGGGGCAGGAAGTCGTCGGCCGGCTTGCAAAACCACTCCACCGGCTCGCCGATCTCACGGAAGTCGGCATCGGTGCGAATCGCGGCGAACTGCGAGGGGCGGTCGCGACGCGGGTCGGCGCCGAAGGTCTCGTAGTCGTGCCAGAGGAAAGTCATCGGGGCGGCATCGGGCTTCGCCATGGGCGAGGGGTCTCCTGACTCTGCGTCGCTGAAGGCCACAGCCTAGCACACCGTGCGTCCGCCCCGCTCAGGCCCGCGGCAGGGTGACGTTGAGCTCCAGCACCGAGCAGTTGTCCTCGCTGTCCAGACTGATGTTGATGGCATCGTCGTCCACCTGGACATAGCGGCGGATCACCTCCAGCAGCTCCTTCTCCAGCATCGGCATGTAATCGGGCTGGCCCCGCTGGCTGCGCTGATGCGCCACGATGATCTGCAGCCGCTCCTTGGCGACCGACGCGGACTTCTTGCGCTCGCGCTTCAGGAATTCAAGCAACTTCACCGGCGACCTCCTCCGAACATACGGCTCAGCAGACCCTTCTTCTGGAACTCATGGAAGCGCAACGGCACCTCCTCGCCGAGCAGGCGCGAGACGGTATCGACATAGGCCTGTCCGGCATCGCTTTTCTCGTCGTGGGTGACCGGCACCCCCTGGTTGGAAGCCCGCAACACCGCCTCGGACTCCGGAATCAGGCCGATCAGATCGATGGCCAGGATCTCGCGGATGTCGTCCAGATTGAGCATGTCGCCGCCGTCGACCCGCTCGGCGTTGTAGCGGGTGATGAGCAGGTGCTCCTTGATCGGCTCCTCGCCCTGCTCGGCCCGCCGGGTCTTGGACGCCAGCAGCCCCAGGATGCGGTCGGAGTCGCGCACCGACGACACCTCGGGGTTGGTCACCACGATCGCCTCGTCGGCGTGGTACATGGCCAGCTGGGCGCCCCGCTCGATGCCCGCCGGCGAGTCGCAGAGGATATAGTCGAAATCGCTGCTCAGGGTCTTGAGCACCTTCTCGACGCCCTCGGCGGTCAGCGCATCCTTGTCGCGGGTCTGGGACGCCGGGAGGATGTGCAGGTTGTCGACGCGCTTGTCGCGGATCAGCGCCTGATTGAGCCCCGCCTCCCCCTGGATGACGTTAACCAGGTCATAGACCACGCGGCGCTCGCAGCCCATGATCAGGTCCAGATTGCGAAGCCCCACGTCGAAATCGATCACGACGGTCTTGTTGCCACGCAGCGCCAGCCCGGTGGCGATGGCCGCTGCGCTGGTTGTCTTGCCGACCCCACCCTTGCCGGAGGTCACTACGATGATCTTGGCCAAGTTGAGCATCCTTTCGAAAGCGTTAAATAAAGAATAAGGAATATGCCTGTGGGCGCTAGAGCGGCGTGATCTCCAGCTGGGCATCGCGCAGCGCGACCTGCACCGCCGTGCCAAGCAGCTGCGGGTCGATATCCTCGAGACGCTTGTAGTTGCCGGCCACCGACAGCAGCTCGCCGCGCAGTTCGCGACAGAAAATGCCAGAACGGGTGTCGCCATGGATGCCGGCCAGCGCCCGGCCGCGCAGCGCCCCGTAGACGTGCACGCTGCCGGCGGCCAGCACCTCGGCACCGGCGTTCACCGCCCCGATGACCACCAGGTCGCCCTCCGGGGCGGTGACCTGCTGGCCGGAGCGGACGGTGCCGCGGTAGATGCGCCCACCGCTGGCCACGCTGACGGCCTCCTCGCCAGCCTGGGCGTCGCCATCGTCCGGGGCACTCTCCACCGCTGCGGCGCTCTCAACCGCCGCCACACTCTCCAGCGGCCTAGCACGAACGCCGTCGCTGGGCGGAAACCAGCCCAGCCCCAGCGCCCAGGCCGACTGCTTGACCGGGTCGGGACCGCCGCGCACCGCCACCGGCAGCAGCTTGTGGGCCCGGCAAACGGCACAGATGCGCTCCAGCGCCAGATGCGGCTCATCGAGCTTCTCGACCGCCAGTACCACCGGGGTATGCTGGAAAAACGCCGGCGACTGGCTGAGCTTGCCGGAAAGCTGCTCGCGAATGCGCTCGGGGTCGGCGCTGGCCAGCTCCATGACCGTCATCGGCAGCATGCCCCCCTTGAAGGTGAATGCCATGCTTGCCCTGTCCAGGTTGAGACTCATTGCCGGGCTCCACTCGGGTGATATCGGATCGTGGGACTAAAGCTAAGCGAGTCCCCCGGCCCCTGCAACTGATGATACGGCCAGCGAGCCGACAATGACATTGTCGCCATCTGGCCACACCCGACCTGCCGCACAGGCTTTTCTGCCGCCGCAGCGCATGCTTAGATAACAATGAAACAAAGATTGCCGACCACGATAGCGACCATCGTGGCTTGCGCGGGGTCTAGCCACGCGCCCAAAGTTCAGGATACCTCATGCCCGGATTTCTTCGACGCTTTCTCGCCCCGCGCTGGCAGCACGCCGACGCCCAGGTACGCTGCCAGGCCGCCGGCCGGCTCGACCCCGCTCGCCCCGACCAGCGCCAGGCGCTGGAGCAGCTCTGCCTGGACGATGACCCTCAGGTGCGGCGGACGGCACTGGCGCGGCTCGATGACCCCGAGGCACTCCTGCGCCTGCTCGCACAACGCCCCGACAATCCGGAGCTGCGAAGCTACCTGACCGAGCTGCTGTGCGGCCAGACGGGGGGGCTCGAGCTCGCCTCACGGCTGGCGCTGGTCGAAGCGCTGGACGACACCGCCCTGCTCGTCGCCATCACCCTGCAGGGCGACAACCAGCAGCTTCGCCTCGCTGCCCTGGCACACCTGGAGAGCGAAGACGACCTCATCCACCAGGCCTGCGAGAACGGGATTGCCGCCGTGCGTCACGCCGCCGCCGAGCGGGTCGTCAGCGAAGCCGGCCTGCAGCGACTGGCCCAGCAGGCGCGCCGCGACCGCCAGGTCATGCGCCAGGCCCGCGAGCGGCTCAATCGGCTGCGGGCCGATGCCGCTTCGCTCAAGGCCGCCCGCGAACGCCGCGAGTCCCTGCTCAGCTCCCTGGAGGCCCATGCCCGCGCGCCCTGGGAGCCACTCTATGCTGGCCGCTACCGACACCTGGTCCGCGAGTGGGAGGCCCTGGAGGACCTTCCCGATGCCGGCCAGGAGCAGCGCTTTCAGGATGCCAGCCTGCGCTGTCGCAAGGTGATCACCGACCACGAAGCACAGGAGCACGCCCAGGCGGCGGCTGAGCGGCGCCACGAGCGAGCCAGCGAGGCCCGCGAGGCGCTGCTCGAAGCCCTGGAAGAGAGCCTCGCCGGACTCCCCCGGGGCGACACCCTCAGCGAGCAGGACATCGCCAGCCTGCGCGCCCAGAAGCTGCTGCTGGCCAATCGCTGGCAGGCGCTCTCCGAGCTGCATATCACCGACGAGGCCCTGCGCCGGCGCTACGATGCCGTGATGGCCGACTACGACAGGGTCATTGCCGCCTGGGAGCGCGTCGTCGCCCGCCGGGAGGAGATCGAGACGGCCCTGGCCAACCGTGATCACCAGCGCCTGGCCGCCCACCTGGACGCCTGCGACTGGCCTGACGACCTGCCCGAGACCCCGCTCCTAAAGCGGGCTCGCAGTGAGCTGGCCGGCGCCACCGCGCGCCAGGAGGGCGATCTGGACGCCCAGCTGGCACGCTTCGGCGAGGACCTGGCCCAGCTCGAACAGCTGCTCGAGCGCGGCGCCTTCAAGGGGGCCAGCCGCCTGCACCAGAGCCTGAAGCATCGCGCCGAGACGTTGCCGGCATCTCACCTGCGACCGTACCAGGCCAGCCTGAAGCGACTGGGTGCACGCCTCGCCGAGCTGCGCGACTGGCGCGGCTTCGTGGCCGGCCCCAAGCGCGAACAGCTGTGCCAGGCGATCGAAACGCTGGCCGACGACGGCGGCCTGAGCGACGCCGAGCTCGACCGTCGCCACCGGCAGCTGGTGCGCGACTGGAAGGGACTCGGCGATGCCGCCGCCACCCGCGAGCTCTCGGAACGCTTTCGCGCCGCCTCCGACCGCATCCATGAGCGCCTCGGCCCCTGGCGCGAGCGCCTGGCCGCCGAACGGTCTCACAACCTGAAGGCCCGCGAGGCGCTGTGCGAGCAGCTCGAGGCCCTGCTAGACTCCCCCGCCGAGAACGCCGACCCCGACGCGCTGCGCCGGATCCGCGACCAGGCCCGGGAAGAGTGGCGCCGCTACTCGCCCGTTCCCCGGGACCAGGCAGAGGCGATCGGCCGCCGCTTTGGCCGCATCCGCCATGCGCTGCAGGGGCTGATCGACCAGCGGGCCGAGGAGGTCGCCAAAGCCAAGCGCCAGTTGATCGACCAGGCCGGCGCGCTTCTGGAACAGCAGATGCCACCCTCCGCTCGAGCCGAAGAGGCCAAGGCTCTGCAGCAGCGCTGGCGCAGTCTCGGGCGCGCCCCCCGCGGCGAGGAGCAGGCGCTGTGGCGCACTTTCCGCGGGCTATGCGACCAGATCTTCGCCGCTCGGGAGGCCCAGCGCGAGGATCATGTGCAGCGCGCTCGCCAGCGCCTGGATGAGATGCAGGCGCTGATCGACCGCCTCGACGCCTGGCATCCGACCCGGCATGCCGATAGCGAGGTGCTGGAGCAGGCCATCGACCAGGCCGCCGCCCTGGAGCCGCTGCCCTCCGGCCGCCGCACCGAGGGCATGCGACGCCGCTGGAGTGGCATCGTCCGGGCCCGCCGGGAACGCCTGACGCGGCTTGCCGTGGTCGAAGAAATTCAGCGCTGGCAGGCCTGCCGGCCGCTGCTGGACGCCCACCTGCAGGCCGACGCAAGGCTGCTGCAGGAGGGCAAGGCGGAGAGCGTCCCGCTGGACGACGACCTGGCACTTCCTGCGGACATGATCGCCGCCCACGAGCAGCGCAATGCCGCCCGCCACCGGCCCGACGATGCCGAGGCAATCACCGAGCAGCTGGCACGACTGCGCGTGCACCTCTCGCTGCTGGCCATGGGCCGGGTCAACCAGCACGATGAGCCACTGCGCCTGGCCATTCAGGTCGAACGGCTCAACGAAGGGCTCGGCCGCGAGCTCTCGCGGGCCGAAGAGGTCCGCGCCGTGCTGCGCAGCCTGCTGGCCACCGGCCCGGTCTCGCCCGAGCAGTGGCAGCGCGAAGTGGGAGAGTTCGACGGTCTGCTGACCCGTCTGACCCAGCTCCCCCCGCCCTGAGCCGCCATAGCACCGGCGGCGGCGACTCCCCGCGGCTGCCGCACAACCGGGCAGCCGCCCTGTCACCCCGGCGCAGAAATGCACGCGGGAGGCCGAAGCCTCCCGCGTCCTGATCCAACAAGATACGCTTCGCCGGTTTAGCCCATGAACTGACCGCCGTTGATATCGATGTTGGCCCCGGTGATGAAGCCCGCCTCCTTGTCGGCCAGGAATACCACCAGTCGCGCGATCTCCTCTGGCGTGCCGTAGCGCTTGACCGGAATGGTCTCGCGAATCGCCTCGCGCACCTTCTCCGGAATCTTCATGATCATGTCGGTGGCGATATAGCCCGGCGACACGGTGTTGACGGTAATCCCCTTGGTGGCGGTCTCCTGTGCCAGCGCCATGGTCAGGCCGTGCATCCCCGCCTTGGCGGCGGAGTAGTTGACCTGGCCGAACTGGCCCTTGCGGCCATTGATCGAGGAAATGTTGATGACCCGGCCGTAGCCATGCTCCAGCATGCCCTCTATCACGCTGCGGCAGGTATTGAAGACGCTGTTGAGGTTGGTGTCGATCACTTCATGCCACTGTTCCGGTGACATCTTCTTCAGGGTGCCATCGCGGGTGATGCCGGCGCAGTTGACCAGCACGCTGACGGGACCGTGGGCCTCTTCTATCTCCTTGACGCCGGCCACACAGGCGTCATAGCTGGTCAAGTCCACCCCGGACAGGGCGATATTGTCGAAACCGTCAGCCTTCTGGGTCTCGAGCCAGGCCTTGGCCTTCTCCGGATTGTTATACCCCGCCACGACCTGATAGCCCGCTGCGGCCAGCGCGCGGCAGATCGCCGATCCGATGCCGCCGGTTCCGCCGGTTACCCAGGCAACGGGTGCTGATTGAGCCATATTCCACCTCCCTGATCATGACATGTCAACAGGATTACTTGATGCAGATCAAAATCCCATACGCAACAGGATGCTAGCTGAAGGAGTCCCCTTCAAGCCATCCTTTATGATTATGGACCCTTTGGCGCAGAGTGCACGAGCGTTGAATGATTACTTGACACAGAGCGTCAAAGGGTTAGAATACGCCCCACGTCGATGCGGGGTGGAGCAGTCTGGTAGCTCGTCGGGCTCATAACCCGAAGGTCGTCGGTTCAAATCCGGCCCCCGCTACCAAATTCGAAAACCGAGGCCACCAGCCTCGGTTTTTTTGTTGCGCTCACGAACAGCACCGACGACCGTCGGTTCGCTCTTCATTTCAAAGTCAGCGGCCCCCGCTACCAAATTCAAAAACCGAGGCCACCAGCCTCGGTTTTTTGTTACGCTTTAGAGAGGCGGATCAGTCACCTACTGATCCGCCTCTTTTTGGCTGCCTAAACGCACCCGGCCGACGACGCGGCGTTCACTGCATCCCCGTGATTGAGCTTACACCTCAGACGTCAGCGCCTCGAGCGAGCGCGAGGCCAGGGCGATGCCGCGGTCGTCGCCGGTGGTACCGCGGCAGAAGGCCTCGCTGTAGAAGAGGCGAACCAGGTCGCGGTGGCGCAGCCGGTCGCCGCGCAGGTCGTCGAACCAGTGGCTGAGCTGGCCGGAGACCCGGCTTCCATCGCTGGCGACGAACTTCTCGGCCGCGCCATCGCTCATCACCGCCACCCCCGTGACCCGGTTCAGCGGCTGGCTGCCGCTCTGCACCTGTTCAGGCGACAGGCGCTCGTCGATGAACTGCGTCTGATTGGCGAACTCGCCCTTGCCGGTCTCCCCCAGGGTTGTCAGCTGCGGCGCCAGTTGAGGACCGGCATCCGCCTCGGCCGGGTCGACGGTCACCGCCCGCTCCATGACGATGGCGCCGTCACCCACCTTGAGCCACAGCAGCCGCTCCCGCCCCAGGATCAGCACCGAGAGGGTGCAGCGCAGGTCGCGCACCGGCCGGCAGTGCGCCTCGGCCAGATCGCGCAGCACGCCCTGGGCATGCTTGACCAGCAGCAGGGCGAACTGCCGCTGCGTCTCGGTGGTGGGCTCGGCGGCCGTATCCAGCAGCTCGACCAGCTGCCCGTCCAGGGTATCCACCAGCCGGAGGGTCGCCCCGACCACCGCCCGGGCCCCCAGGTCGGAGGCCGGTGAGCTGCCGGCGCCGTCGGCCACCGCCAGGGCGGCACGCGGTGCGCGCACGCAGGCGGCGGCGTCCTGACAGGGCAGCGCCGGGGAGGCCTCCAGGTGTGCCAGGCCGGCCACGGCGGCGGCCAGGGCCTGCCAGGCGGGGCGAACCTCGTGCGCATCGTCCGCCGCCGCCGGGCCCGACAGGGACGGGTGCCGCTTATCCGACATGCCGCCCTCCCGAAGATGCGGGGGTGCTCGGCTTGACCAGCCGACGAGGAAATTCCCCCCGGTCCATCTGCTGCTGGTAGGTCTCCAGGGCGGCATGCCACTGCGCCAGGCTAGCCCGGCGGCTCGGCTGGTTGGCGCCCTCGGTGAAGGTGGTGACGAACATGTCGCGAATCGCCTCGGGCAGTTCGCTCCACAGCGCGTACCAGGCGCCCTCTGGCACGTCGCGCTGCCCGCGGCCGTAGGCGAAGTTGCCGCGGCGCAAGTTCCGTACCGGGTCGTCGCCGCCGACGATATCGTAGGGGTGGCGGCCCAGCATTAGGCACTTGAAGAGCACGATGGCCAGCGAAAACGCCTCGCTCTGCGGGTTGCGCACGATATCGCGAAAGGCGATGCCCTGATGCTCCTTGGGGGTCATGTCGGGGCTTCCCACCGGGCAGGGATAGAAGGTGCCGGCCACGCGCAGCTGGTAGCTGTCGCAGTCGATCAGGGTGACCTGCCCGGTACCCGGCACGCAGTAGACATTGTTGAGGTTGTAGTCGCCGATGCAGATGCCCGCCCGGTGCAGCTGCTGGACGATCTCGATAAAGCGGATCAGATAGCCGACGATCTGCCGGCGGTCGAGGTTGGGGAAATAGCGCTCGTAGAGCAGCGCATGGGCCAGCAGGCCCATCTTCACGCCCCGCGCCCGGTACATGGCGAAACCGATCCAGCGATGGCGGTCATCGAAGACGCGAATCAGCGGCCAGCACACGTCCCGGGTCATGTGGCTGTCGCGCAGCTCGCGCATGGCCTCTACCTTGCGGTGCAGCTCGTCGCCGCGCTTCTGCAGCACCTCGGGGTAGTACCACTTGACGATCACGTCGGGCCGCCCCTGCAGGGCGAAGATCTCCCCCTCGCCGCCGCGGGCCAGACGCTTGCCGAGCTTGCGCTGCTTGCCCAGCGCATCCGTTACCACCCGTCCCCACAGTGCCACGCATCCTCCTTACCGGCCGCACCTCCCGGCGCGCCCCTTGTCTGCCCGTCAGATACTGTCCCAGCCGTCCGTGGGGGGCAGCTTGATCTGGGCGGTGGTCGAAGCGGACGCCGAGACACGGCTCATGCTGGCCGACAGCCACAGGAAGAACTCGCGGAACTTCAGGCCATCGAGGCGCTTGGCCGGGCGCGTGGAGAAGGCGCCCAGGGCATCGAGATCGGCCTCCTCGACGCCCACCGGCATCACCACCATCTTGCGCTGCTGCGCCAGCGAGCGGGCGCGGGCCGCCACGGCCTGCCAGTCGTCGGTGGGCACGCCGTCGCTGATCACCACCAGCCACGGCTGGTAGTAGGCCACTCCGGCCTTGCGATAGGCGGCGGTGCGCGCCTCCAGGCGGTCCAGCGCCAGCTCCATGGCCGAGCCCAGGGGCGTCAAGCCGGTGGCGGCAAACTGGCGGCACTGAGTGATGTTCATGGCGGTGGTGAACGGCAGCTGCTCGGTCACGCGCCCCCCGGCGGTGATGACGCCGAGCTCGACAGAGCAGGCGGCCATCTCGTCTTCCTTGATCGAGGCGATGAACTCCTGAACCCCAGCGTTCAATTCCTGGATGGGCTGGCCGAACATCGAGGCGGAGGTATCGAGTACCAGCATGCAGGCACAGCGAGGGGAAGGGTTCTCGATCAGGTCGCTACTGGTGTTCAGCTGATATGTCGCCATCGACGGTTCCTCGTATCTGAATGCCTGGCCATGTGACTACCAGGCGATCACGAGCCTACCACAGGGCGTATCGCGATGCTCCGCCGGCTTGAGCAAAGCGGCCAACGCCCTGCCCCCTTGAATCCGCGGCCCGCCACCCGCATCTATCTGCCAAATTCACTCTTTTGCAAGGCTATCGCCCATGTCCATCGTCGATCCCCGCAGCGGCGCCCCTCTGACTGCCAACGAATCCGCCGACACCCAACCCCAGGCGGCACCGCCGGATGAGCAGCTGATCATCGACGTCGATCGCGACAACATCCAGCAACTGCTGGAATTCTCCATGCAGGTGCCGGTCCTGCTCGACTGCTGGGCCCCCTGGTGTCAGCCCTGCAAGACGCTGACCCCCATGCTGGAGAAGCTCACCCGGGAATACGCCGGCACCTTCATTCTCGCCAAACTCGATATCGATGAAAACCAGGACATCGCCGCCCAGCTGGGCGTGCGCTCGGTGCCCGACGTCAAGCTGATCAGCCAGGGCGGGCTGGTCGACCAGTTCCAGGGCGCGCTGCCCGAGAAGGAGATTCGCGAGTGGCTGGGGCGCTACTTCCCGGCTCCGGAAGAGGCGCCGGCCAGCCCCGAGGAGCAGGCCGCCGAGGCGCTCGAACAGGGCGACACCGCCACCGCCCGCGCGCTCTATGAGCAGCTGATGCAGGCCCATCCCGAGCACTACCCCTATCAGGTAGCGCTGGCTCGCACCCTGGTCGCCGAGGGTCGCGGCGACGACGCCCGCACGCTGCTCGACAACCTGCCCCCCGAGGAGCGGGATGCCCCCTCGGCCCGCGGCGTGCGCGCCAGCATCGAGTTCACCGAGGAGGCCCCCGACGACGAGGAGCTGGCCGCCCTGGCGGGCCGCGACGACAGCGAGGCCCAGTTCAAGCGTGCCCTGCGCCAGGTCGCCGACGGCGACTACGAAGCGGGCCTGGAGGGGCTACTGGCGCTGATGAAGCGCGACCGCGCCTACGGCGAAGATGCCGCCCGCCTGACCCTGCTGCGAGTCTTCGACGCCCTGGGCGCCGACCACCCGCTGACCGTGACCTACCGCCGCCGCCTCTTCACCCTGCTCTACTGAGGGCGTCCTCCATGCACCCCGCCTCCCAGGGGCGGGGCTTGCGAAGAGAGAGCATCAGACCTTGAGCACACCGTCCAGGCGGGTCAGCGCCGCCTCGAGCTGAGCGGCGGTGGTGCCGAAGTTGAGCCGCGCGAAGCCCGGCCAGCCGAAGTCGGCGCCGTCGGAGAGCGCCACGCCGGCATCGGCCAGTAGCGCCCGCTGGGGCGATATCGCGCGCCCTTCGCCGACGCGCCCGGCCAGCCCCTGGGCATGCCGCAGGTCGAGCCAGGCCAGGTAGGTGGACTCCGGCGCGCTCATGGACACCCCGGGCCATTCGGCGACGCGCCGCACCAGGGTGCGGCGATGCTCGCGCAGCACCGCCAGCAGCGCCTGGCGCCAGGGGTCCCCTTCGGCATAGGCGGCCTCGGCGGCCACCAGCCCCAGCACGTTGGCATCGGGCATCAGGCCGCGCATGCCGGCCGCGAAGCGACGGCGCAGCGCTTCGTCCGAGACGACCGCACAGGCGGTGGTGAGACCGGCCAGGTTGAAGGTCTTGGAGGGCGCCCACAGCGTCACGGTGCGTGCCGCCAGCTCGGGGAAGGCCGCCGCCAGCGGTCGATGCCGGGCGCCCTCGTCCAGCAGCAGGTCGCAGTGCAGCTCGTCGGAAACCACCCAGAGGTCGTGGCGCTCGACCAGGGCGGCGAGTCCCGCCAGCTCCTCCTGGCGCCACACCCGCCCGGTAGGGTTGTGGGGCTGGCACCACAGCAGCAGCCGGGTCTCGGGAGTGATCGCCGCCTCCAGGGCGTCGAGATCCAGCCGCCAGGGCTCGCCCGGCGCCGCGGGCTCGGCCAAGGCCGCCTGCTGAGGCAGGCGGCCGGTGCGCTCGGCGACCCGCAGAAAAGGGGGATAGATCGGCGTGACGGTGAGCACCCCTTCGCCCGGCTCGGTCAGCGCCAGGCTGGCCAGGTGCAGGGCGGGCACCACCCCGGGCAGCCACAGCTGCCAGCCGGGCGCGATAGACCAGCCGTACTCCCGTTCGCTCCACTCGCAGAGGGTACGCCGCAGGCTGTCGGGCACCAGGCCATAGCCGTAGACGCCGTGCGCAACCCGGGCATGCAGCGCCTCGATGACCGCCGGCGGCGAGCGGAAGTCCATGTCGGCCACCCAGAGCGGCAGCACGTTAGCATCGTGGCGATGCCACTTCTGCGAGGGCCAGTCGCCGCCGGAGGGGTGGCGGCGCTCGACGGGCGTGGCAAAATCGTACTCCATGTACCTTCCTCGGATCAGGGAAGCAGCGAAATGATGACCAAGACCATGCCGCAAAGCGGCTTCTATGCCAAGGTGCGCCAGGGCATGCCGGCGCTGATCGACCAGTGGCGTCGCCTGGGCCGGGGCGAGCCGGACCGGCTGGCGCTTATCCTGGCCGAGACCGCGCGCGTGGCCAAGCTAGGCGAGCCCGAGGCGACGCCGGACGGTGCCACCCTGACCGCCTGGAGCCGCCCCGGGGCGGGCGACACGATTCCGCTCTGGGCGGCACGCACCGCCGCCTTCCTGGTGATGCAGATGCCCGCAAGCCCCAAGCCCCATAGCGACGAGGAGGCCTGCGCCTGGGCCTACTGCTGGCTGCTCAACCGCGACTTCCCCGACGTCGAGGCCGCCCGCGCCGCACTGCCCGACCACCTGCGCGACACCCTGACCCATGCGGTGGGGGCCGCCTGGGCCGACCGCCAGGGACTGCGCCTGGTGTGACCTCCACGCGCGCCTCCGCCAGGGGCTCGCCCTACCGCCGGACGACCGGGCGCTTGACCTAGCGTTTGCTCGGGGCAATGCTGTAGCTTTGCTGGCCGGCGCCCCCTGTCGCGACATGCCGGCCACCGACATGCCACGCATAACAAGGACACGCCATGTTCGTTCGCACCATCGAACCCGCCTTCTACGACACCGATGCGCTAGGGCACATCAACAATACCCGCCTGCCGGCCTGGTTCGAGCTGGCCCGTAACGACCTCTTCAAGCTCTTCACCCCCGACCTGGACCCGCGCAAGTGGCGACTGATCATGGCCCGGATGGAGATCGACTACCGCGCCGAGCTGCTGTACGGCAGCGATATCGAGCTGCGTACCTATCTCTCCCGGCTTGGCACCAGCTCCTTCACCGTGACCCAGGAAGCCTGGCAGAACGGCGTGCTCGCCAATCTGGGCCATACCGTGCTGGTCCAGTTCGACCACGTCGCGAAGCGTGCCGTGCCCATCGAGGGCGAGCTGCGCGATGCGCTGGAGGCCCACCTGCAGCCGGTGACGGAGCCCGAGGGCGCATGACGCCAGCGGTCAGGCAGCTCGAGCGGGAAGGCGTCGACTTCGGCCTGCTCAGCTACGACCACGACCCGCGCACCCCGGCCTACGGCGAGGAGGCCGCCCAGGCGCTGGGGCTCGACCCGCAAAGCGTCTTCAAGACCCTGGTGGCACGACTCGACGACGGCCGCCTCGTGGTGGCCATGGTGCCGGTCGCGGCCCGGCTCGACCTCAAGGCCCTGGCCCGGGCCGCCGGTGCCCGCAAGGCGACGCTGGCCGACGCCGCCGAGGCCGAGCGCGCCACCGGCTATGTGGTCGGCGGCATCAGCCCCCTGGGTCAGAAGCGGCGCCTGGCCGCCTATCTCGACGCTAGCGCCGAGGCCCTGGAGACGATCCACGTCAGTGGCGGACGACGCGGCCTGGAGATCCGCCTCGCCCCGGGCGAGCTGATCCGGCTGAGCGGCGCCCGGCCGGCCGACCTCACCCGGCGCTGAGGCGGGCGCGAGCCGAATGCCCCCACCCACTGTCCTATTCCTAGCCCCCAACCAGGAGCCTCCCATGTCCATCCGCTACAATCTATGGCTCGACCCCGACAATACCGAGCAGCACCGCGCGGTGGAGGCCGACCTGGAGCGCTACTTCATGGAGCGCTTCGCCGACTACCCGCACATCCGCTTGTTCGGGGCCGACCCCTACGATTATGATGCGCCGTTCAATCGCCTCTACGACGTGCTGATGGCACGGGCCAACGAGTACTGCGAGCGGCGCTGGGCAGGCTATGTGCCCACGCCCGAGCAGCTCAACCGGACCTTCTTCCGTGCCGTGGGGCGCTCCACCAAGTTCGTACGGGACCCCAACGATGGTGATCCAGACCGATCAGACGCCTGACGCCCGCCAGCTGGCCATCATCGCCGAGCAGCTGGGTCGCGCCCCGCGGGGCATCGAGGCCGTGGCGGCCGTGGACGGCGAAGGCACCCCGCTGGTGCTGCGCATGGCCCCCATCGTCGACGGCAAGCCCTTTCCCACCCTCTACTGGCTGAGCTGCACCCGGCTCAAGGTGGCGATCTCCCGCCTCGAGGCCGGCGGCGCGATCAAGCAGTTGGAGAGCCGCCTGCAGGAAGACCCCGACTTCCTGGCCGCCTATCACGCCAGCCACCGCGACTACGTCGAGGCCCGCTGGCACCACATGAGCGACGCCCAGCGCCGCGAAGTGGACCACCTGGGCTACCAGCAGGTGCTGACGCAGCGCGGCATCGGCGGCATCGCCAACTGGGACCAGGTGCGCTGCCTGCATACTCAGTACGCCCACCACCTGTGCGGCCACAACGTCGTTGGCCAGTGGATGGACGCCGAGCACGGCGTGGCCGACTGCCTGCCCTGAGACTCCCCCTTGGCACGCTGAGGCTGCTAGGATGGCTGCCTTGCCAAGGAGATCCGCATGTCGAGATTCTGTGTCTATCTGGGCTCCCGCGACGGTCGGGACCCCGCCTATCTTGAGGCCGCCCGCGCCCTGGGCCAGGAGCTGGCCAAGCGCGGCCACGGCCTGGTCTACGGCGGTGCGCGCATCGGCCTGATGGGCGAGCTGGCCAATGCCACCCTGGCCGCCGGCGGCGAGGTGATCGGCGTGATGCCGGACCATCTGGTGGAGCGCGAGCAGGCCCACGAGGGGCTGCCAACGCTGATTCGCGTCAACAACATGCACGAGCGCAAGGCCAGCATGGCCGCCCACGCCGACGCCTTCATCGCCCTGCCCGGTGGCATCGGCACCCTGGAGGAGCTGTTCGAGGCCTGGACCTGGCAGTATCTGGGGCTTCACGACAAGCCCATCGGGGTGCTCGACACCGCCGGCTTCTATTCGCCGCTGCTGAGCTTCCTCGACGCCACGGTGGCGCAGGGGTTTCTCAATGCGCGCACCCGCGACTGCCTGCTCGATGCCGAGACGCCCGGCGCCCTGCTGGACGCCCTGGAGGCCCGCCTGGCCGCCGGCTGATACCGCCAAGGAGACGCTATTCATGCATGCCATCCATATCGACGATTCCCGGCTGGCGTGGCGAGAATGCGCCGCACCGGGCGGCCCGGCGGCGGGCGAGGTGCGCATCCGGGTCGCCTGGACCGGCGTCAACCGCGCCGACCTGATGCAGCGCGCCGGGCACTACCCGCCGCCGCCCGGGGTCAGCGAGACCCTGGGCCTGGAGGTCAGCGGCACGGTGTGCGAAACGGGAGCCGGCGTCGACCGCTGGCGCGTCGGCGACCGGGTCTGCGCCCTGCTCGCCGGGGGCGGCTATGCCGAGGAGGTAGTGGTGGACGCCCGCCAGGTGCTGCCGCTGCCCGAGGGCCTCGGCCTGCGTGAGGCCGCCGCCCTGCCGGAGGTGTTCGCCACCGCCTGGCTCAACCTGTTCATGGAAGCCCGGCTCGCCCCCGGGGAACGGGTGCTGCTGCATGCCGGCGCCAGCGGCGTCGGCACCGCCGCCATCCAGCTGTGTCGCGCCTTCGACCACCCCTGCTTCGTCACCGCCGGCAACGATGACAAGCTCGACGCTTGCCGCGAGCTGGGCGCCGCCGCGGGCTGGAACCACCACCGGGGCAGTTTCGTGGAGGCGGTCAAGGCGTGGGGCGGCGCCGATGTGATCCTCGATCCGGTGGGCGGCGCCTACCTGGCCGATAACCAGCGGGTGCTCAACGCCGATGGCCGGCTGGTGCTGATCGGCTTGATGGGCGGGCGCAGGGCCGAGCTGGACCTGGGCAGGATGCTGATGAAGCGCCAGCGGCTGATCGGCTCGACCCTGCGCGCCAAGCCGCCCGCGGCCAAGGGGGCCATCCTCGACGCCCTGCTGGCCGAGGTCTGGCCGCGCCTGGCCAGCGGCGAGATTCGCCCCCTGGTCGACCGCAGCTGGCCGGTAACGGAGGTCGAGGCGGCCCACGCCCATCTGCAGAGCGATGCCAATATCGGCAAGGTGCTGCTGTCGATCAGCGGGGAGGAGTAGGCCGGCGCCACCGTCAGGGGCGCTCGGCTAGCTCGCGGGTACGCAGGTAGGTCAGCTGCAGCAGGCGGGCGTCCTCGCCGGCCCGGTGGCGGTGGATGCCCAGCTCCTGGACCAGCGCCTCCCGGGTGGCGTGCCACAGGGCAAGCTGACGCTCGTCGAGCAGGATTCTCAGGGCCTCGAGGCGAAAGGCCGGCAGCATGCTGGCATGATGAAACAGCAGTGACAGCCAGGTGTTGTCATAGCCCCAGCTGTCGCTGTAGGCGACGCCGACGCTGGCCAGCTCGTCGTTGAGCCAGCGCGCCACCTGGGCCACGGGCAGTCCTTCACGCTGCAGGCGCGCGCGAGAGATGCCGTGGAGGAGCTCCGCCTTGGGATCCCAGTGGGTCCATTCCGCCAGCGGCTGCACCAGGAAGGCACAGTGACTGCCATCGGCCCGCGCCAGGCCGACCTCGATGGGGTAGCTACCGCGCCCGAATCCGGACGCCTCGATATCCAGCAGTGTCGGCAGCGTCACGGATGGATCCGTCCTCGTGATCTGGGCCCGGGGGGCAGGTGGCGTATGAAGGGCAGTCAGTGTCGCGTCTGGGTGCCGTCGCTGTCCAGTTCGGCGCCTTCCAGACGAGCGTGGCGGTCCGCCAGGGCCTGCCAGTGGGCCGCATGGGCGGCGTCCACCGGCAGCCCCAGCTCGCCTGCCCGGTAGGCCTTGGCCAGCCGGGCGGCGGCCAGCGGATGCCCCGCCTCGCCGGCGCGAGCATACCAGGTCACGGCGCGATCCTCCCGCCGGGGATACTGTGCGCAGCCGTGTTCGTGAATCCGCCCGGCCTGATACTGGGCCTTGAGGTCGCCGGACTGGGCGGCCTCCAGCACGTAGCGGGCCCCGCGCGCCTTGTCCTGGGGGCTGGCACCGCGGTGGAACAGCATGTGACCGTAGAGTGACAGCGCCGCGGGGTGTCCCGCATCGGCACAGCGCTGAAAGAGATGCATGGTCAGCCGCTGAGCGCGCGGTGAGCGCGGCAGCCAGGGGGTATGAAACAGCTGCTCCGCGAGCCGATACTCGAGCCGGGTGAACAGTGACGATGCCTGCGTCATGGCAAACAACCTTGCATCCAGAAAGGTAAACGCATGACGACCTCACCCTCCCATGGTTGCCGTCATGGCCTGAATAAGCACGCCTCTCAGTCTCCGCCGGGGCCGCCAAGGGTCGCCAGCATACGCCCGCCCCGTCGGCGACTCAACCCCTGCCATTTGCCGCCTTCTTGGCCCCCGGCTACCATGGCGGGCAACACCGGCAACCCCACCGACAGGAGTGACGGATGCAGACGCGACCGCTTGGCAACACGGACATCGAAGTCAGCCGCCTGTGCCTGGGCACCATGACCTTCGGCGAGCAGAACAGCGAGGCCGATGCCCATGAACAGCTCGATCGCGCCGTGGCCTTCGGCGTCAACTTCATCGACACCGCCGAGATGTACCCCGTGCCGCCCAAGGCAGAGACCCAGGGAAGCACCGAGTCCTATATCGGCCGTTGGCTGAAGGCCCGGAGCAGCCGCGACGATGTGATCATCGCCAGCAAGGTGAGCGGCCCCGGCCTCGACTATCTGCGGGGCGGCTCGCGCCTGACCCGCGAGCAGATCCACAGCGCCATCGACGCCAGTCTGTCACGGCTGCAGACCGACTACCTTGACCTCTATCAGCTGCACTGGCCGGACCGTCGGACCAACTTCTTCGGAAAACTCGGCTACACCCACGACGAGGACGAGCAGGCCACCGACCTGGAAGAGACTCTCTCCGCGCTAAAGGAGCTGGTGGTGGCGGGCAAGGTGCGCGCCATCGGGCTCTCCAACGACACGCCCTGGGGGGTGATGCATGCCCTGCGGCTGGCCGAGCGGCTCGACCTGCCGCGCGTGGTCAGCGTGCAGAACCCCTACAACCTGCTCAATCGCAGCTTCGAGGTGGGCCTGGCCGAGATCGCCCATCGCGAGGACGTGGGGCTGCTGGCCTACTCGCCGCTGGGCTTTGGGGTGCTCTCCGGCAAGTACCTCGACGGTGCGCGCCCGGCCAATGCCCGCCTGACCCTGTTCGAGCGTTTTCAGCGCTACACCACGCCCCAGGCCGAGGCGGCGACCCGCGCCTACGTGGAACTGGCCCGCGAGCATGAGCTCGACCCGGCTCAGATGGCGCTGGCCTTCGTCAACTCGCGCAGCTTCCTCACCAGCAACATCATCGGTGCCACCACCATGGAGCAGCTGGAAGACAATCTGGCGAGCGAATCGCTCAAGCTCGAGCAAAGCGTGCTCGAGGGCATCGAGGCGATTCACCAGCGCTTTCCCAATCCCTGCCCCTGAACCAAGGGGTCGGCAACGCGGGGCTATCGACGCGATAGACCCGCGCTTCGCATCGCCTTGATATACTGGGCTGACCGATTCGCCAGGCCACAGGAGTGCCCCGATGCTGAGCGTCATCTCCCCTGCCAAGTCGCTGGACTTCGAGTCCCCGGCCACCACCTCGCTCTATACCGAGCCGGACTTTCTCGACCAGAGCCGCGAGCTGGTCGATATCCTCATCGACTACTCCCCCCAGCGTCTCAGCGAGCTGATGGGCATCAGCGACAAGCTCGCGGGGCTCAACGCGGCGCGCTTCGCCGAGTGGCACACTCCCTTCACGCCGGAGAACGCCAAGCCCGCGGTCCAGGCCTTCCAGGGAGACGTCTACCTGGGCCTCGAAGCCGAGACCTTCAGCGATGACGACAACGCCTTCGCGCAGCAGCACCTGCGCATCCTGTCGGGGCTCTACGGGCTGCTGCGTCCGCTGGACCTGATCCAGCCTTATCGCCTGGAGATGGGCACCAAGCTGGCCAACCCGGCCGGCAAGGATCTCTACGCCTTCTGGAAGGGCACCCTGACCGAGGCGCTGGACAGGGCCGTCGCCGAGAGCGGCTCCCCCGTCCTGGTCAACCTGGCCTCCAACGAGTACTTCAAGGCCATCGATGCCAAGCGCCTCAAGGCCCGGGTCATCACGCCGGTCTTCAAGGACGAGAAGAACGGGCAGCTCAAGATCATCAGCTTCTACGCCAAGAAGGCCCGCGGCCTGATGAGCGCCTGGATGATTCGCCAGCGGCTGGATGACCCCGAGGGGCTCAAGGACTTCGACGTGGCGGGCTACCGTTTCAACGCCACCCTCTCGGAGGGCGACACCCTGGTCTTCACCCGCCGTGAAGAGCAGCGTTGAGGCGAGCGCTGTTTAGAAAAAACGCAGCGGGCGCGGCGACCGCGGCTTCAAAAAGCGACGGTGGACATCCTTGAAGCGTTCGCTGTCGCAGCGGTGCAGCCACTCGTAGGCCACCATGTCGGCACTCACCGGCACCGCGCCCGAGCGCGTCATGCGCTCGCGAGCCAGGCTCGCTTCCTCGGCGCGCCGGCTCACCGCCGCATCGGACAGCCAGTAGACCTCGTAGCCCGCCTCGAGCAGCCCGAGCCCGGTCTGCATCACGCAGATGTGCGCTTCGGTACCGCACAGCACGACCTGGCGCCTGCCGCTGTCGGCCAGGGCGCCGGCGAAGTCGGACTCCTCGTGGGCGTTGAAATGCACCTTCTGCCACAGGCGGTGCTTCGGCAGGGCCTCGAGCAGGCGTGGCTCACTGCCCCCCATGCCTTGCGGATACTGCTCGGTCACCCACACCGGGATGTCCAGGGCCTCAGCAACGCCGCCCAGCCAGGCCGCCTCGGTCACCGCCTGCTCGCCCCCCTCGACCACCGGCAGCAGGCCGGCCTGCAGATCGACGATCAACAGCAGGCTCTCGTCAGCTTGTATGCGCATGTGTGCTCCTCTTGTTCTGTTATCGGTCGGTAGGCGCCACCATCTGCTCCACCTCCGGCCAGCATACCGGCTAGAATGGACGGCCTGAACACTTTACGAGCCATCTCACTACACGGAGTCTTCTCATGCGTCAATTCCTCGTCATGCTGGTCGTCGGATTCCTGACGCTTGGCCCGGCCATGGACTATGCGGAAGCCCGCCGCATGGGCGGTGGCGGCAATGTCGGCAGTTTCTCACGCTCGGCCGACCGTCCCGCCGCGGCACCCAACCAGGCAGCCCCGGCCCGCCAGAGCCAGTCCCAGGCCGCCGGCGGCTCGCGCATGCCCGGCATGCTCGGCGGCCTGCTCGCCGGCGGCCTGCTCGCCGCCCTCTTCTTCGGCGGGGCCTTCGATGAGCTGCGCATGATGGATATCCTGCTGATGGCCGGCCTGGCCTTTGCGGTGATCTGGTTTCTCCGCCGCCGCACCGCCATGGCGGGGGCAGGCGGCACGGCACCCCAGGCCTCCAGCGAGCCCTCCGCCAGCGCCCCCCAGCCCGGCGCTCAGGCCTTTCAGGCCAGCACCCCGCTGAGCGGCGGTAGCGCCTTCGCCAACGAGCCGGAGTGGTTCGACCGCGAGCGCTTCCTGTCGGGTGCCAAGGAGCATTTCATGACCCTGCAGCGAGCCTGGGACAACCATGACTTCAGCGGCATCCAGGAGTACGTGACCCCCGAGCTCTATAACCTGCTGCGCGAGGAACGCGCCCGGCATCCGGCCAACAACCGTACCGAGATCGTGCGCCTCTTTGCCGAGATGGGGGACATCCGCGAGGTCGGCACGCAGGCCGAGGCCACCGTCATTTTCCACGGTATCCTGGATGAGAACGGTGAGCAGACCGAATTCAACGAGACCTGGCACCTGATCCGCGAACTGCGCGACGACGCCCCCTGGTACCTGCAGGGCATCGAGCAGAACCCGTCAGCCTAAAACCGTCAGGCAGTGACCAAAAGGCCGGGCAATATCGCCCGGCCTTTGCGCATCACCGCCAGGGGCGATCATTCACCCTCGGCAGCATCCTGGATCTCTTCGCCCATCTCCTCGACGCTCTCGCCAGCGTCCTCCATGACCTCGTCGATCTCCTGTCCCGCCTCTTCGGCCGGTCCGGGATCGTCCTGACAGGCCACCAGCCCTCCTGCCAACATCATTACCAGCAGCATCAGGCCCAACGTACGCATCACATCTCGCTTCATGGGTGTCTCCTCCTGAGAACGCTCCGTTATGGAGAGCGACAAGATTTGGTTCATCGCAGACTGGCATGAACTTGCCCTGTGGGAGGGACGGTTCGACGCCTCGACTTTAGCTCCGGTTCGACGCTTCGACGAAGTAGTGTGCAGCGCTACCCATGGGGCGCCTGCGGCGCCTTCGCCCGGCAGAGCCGGCCTCCCACCATAAAACCTGCCAGACATGTTCACGCTAAAGTGCGATGAACCCAAGATTTACCCTAGTGCCCAGGCAAAGTCGCTGCCACCTGCATCGGGAAACGCTCTGTAACGAACTGTCACGAGCCTGATCGAAGACCGCCCCTATACGACGAAACCCCGACCATTTGGCCGGGGTTTCTGACTAAGTGTCTGACAATGCGAAAAGCCCCGCGCTCTTTCGAACGCGGGGCTTTTCTAAATAAATGCCTGACGAGGACCCGGGCGGCGCTCCGCTACTCTCGCATGGGGGTGAGAGCGCCCGGCTCTTCGCGGCACCGCCGCGAGGGCGCTCGAACGCCCCGAGCCTGCGAGGGGCCGGCCCGCGAAGCGGCCCCACGAATAAAGAGCGGGCTGACCCATGCCCATGAAAAAACCCCGAACATTGAAATGTCCGGGGTTTTCTCGGTATAAGTGCCTGACGATGACCTACTCTCGCATGGGGAAGCCCCACACTACCATCGGCGCTGAGCGGTTTCACTGCTGAGTTCGGCAAGGGATCAGGTGGTTCCCACTCGCTATGGTCGTCAGGCGAAAACGGTTGGAATCATGCCGACGCTACGTCTCGTCGTATCCGTCAATGTCGCGCGCAATGCGCAGACCCCTTGGGGTTATATGGTCAAGCCTCACGGGCCATTAGTACCGGTTAGCTCAACGCCTTGCAGCGCTTCCACACCCGGCCTATCAACCAGCTGGTCTCGCTGGGCCCTTCAGGAGGCTCGAGGCCTCGGGGATGTCTCATCTTGAAGGGGGCTTCCCGCTTAGATGCTTTCAGCGGTTATCCCGTCCGCACATAGCTACCCGGCAATGCCACTGGCGTGACAACCGGAACACCAGAGGTGCGTCCACTCCGGTCCTCTCGTACTAGGAGCAGCTCTTCTCAAACATCCAACGCCCACGGCAGATAGGGACCGAACTGTCTCACGACGTTCTAAACCCAGCTCGCGTACCACTTTAAATGGCGAACAGCCATACCCTTGGGACCGACTTCAGCCCCAGGATGTGATGAGCCGACATCGAGGTGCCAAACACCGCCGTCGATGTGAACTCTTGGGCGGTATCAGCCTGTTATCCCCGGAGTACCTTTTATCCGTTGAGCGATGGCCCTTCCATACAGAACCACCGGATCACTAGAACCTACTTTCGTACCTGCTCGACGTGTCTGTCTCGCAGTTAAGCACCCTTATGCTCTTGCACTCATTGCACGATTTCCGACCGTGCTGAGGGTACCTTCGTGCTCCTCCGTTACGCTTTGGGAGGAGACCGCCCCAGTCAAACTACCCACCACACACTGTCCTCGATCCGGATCACGGACCTGAGTTAGAACGCCAATGATGCCAGGCTGGTATTTCAAGGTTGGCTCCACCCGAACTGGCGTCCGGGTTTCCAAGCCTCCCAGCTATCCTACACAGGCAACATCAGCGTCCAGTGTGAAGCTATAGTAAAGGTTCACGGGGTCTTTCCGTCTAGCCGCGGGTACACAGCATCTTCACTGCGATTTCAATTTCACTGAGTCTCGGGTGGAGACAGCGTGGCCATCATTACGCCATTCGTGCAGGTCGGAACTTACCCGACAAGGAATTTCGCTACCTTAGGACCGTTATAGTTACGGCCGCCGTTTACCGGGGCTTCGATCAGGAGCTTCGCCCGAGGGCTAACACCATCAATTAACCTTCCGGCACCGGGCAGGCGTCACACCCTATACGTCCGCTTACGCGTTTGCAGAGTGCTGTGTTTTTAATAAACAGTTGCAGCCACCTGGTATCTTCGACCGCCTTCCGCTCCGGCCGCGAGGGCCTTCACGTAGTGGCGGCGTGCCTTCTCCCGAAGTTACGGCACCATTTTGCCTAGTTCCTTCACCCGAGTTCTCTCAAGCGCCTGGGTATTCTCTACCTGACCACCTGTGTCGGTTTGGGGTACGGTCCCACTGTATCTGAAGCTTAGAGGCTTTTCCTGGAAGCGTGGCATCGATGACTTCCACCCCGTGGGGTGTTCGTCTCGCTTCTCGGCCTTAGGGATCCGGATTTGCCTGAACCCCCAGCCTACAAGCTTTCACCAGGACAACCAACGCCTGGCTCACCTAGCCTTCTTCGTCCCCCCATCGCAATACAGTGAGGTACGGGAATATTGACCCGTTTCCCATCGACTACGCCTTTCGGCCTCGCCTTAGGGGCCGACTCACTCTGCTCCGATTAGCGTCGAACAGAAACCCTTGGTCTTCCGGCGGGGGAGTTTTTCACTCCCCTTGTCGTTACTCATGTCAGCATTCGCACTCGTGATACCTCCAGCAAGCCTCTCGACTCACCTTCGTCGGCGTACACGACGCTCCTCTACCGCTTGTGTGCATCCCGAAAACCACTCGCTGCTGGCTCGGCTTACGTTGGCGACCAACTCGACTATTGTTGGGCGCTTTCGCTCGCTTCGCTCGCGTAAACGAATAGCTTTGGGTGATGCACACAAGCCCGTAGCTTCGGTACCTGGTTTAGCCCCGTTACATCTTCCGCGCAGGCCGACTCGACTAGTGAGCTATTACGCTTTCTTTAAAGGATGGCTGCTTCTAAGCCAACCTCCTAGCTGTCTGAGCCTTCCCACATCGTTTCCCACTTAACCAGGATTTGGGGACCTTAGCTGACGGTCTGGGTTGTTTCCCTTTTCACAACGGACGTTAGCACCCGCTGTGTGTCTCCCACGCTGGCACTCACCGGTATTCGGAGTTTGCCTCGGGTTGGTAAGTCGGGATGACCCCCTAGCCGAAACAGTGCTCTACCCCCGGTGGTGATACGTGAGGCGCTACCTAAATAGCTTTCGAGGAGAACCAGCTATCTCCGGGCTTGATTAGCCTTTCACTCCGATCCACAAGTCATCCAAATCTTTTTCAACAGATCCTGGTTCGGTCCTCCAGTTGATGTTACTCAACCTTCAACCTGCTCATGGATAGATCGCCCGGTTTCGGGTCTATATCCAGCGACTGGTCGCCCAGTTAAGACTCGGTTTCCCTACGCCTCCCCTAATCGGTTAAGCTCGCCACTGAATATAAGTCGCTGACCCATTATACAAAAGGTACGCGGTCACACGACGAGCGTGCTCCCACTGCTTGTACGCATACGGTTTCAGGATCTATTTCACTCCCCTCGCCGGGGTTCTTTTCGCCTTTCCCTCACGGTACTGGTTCACTATCGGTCAGCCAGGAGTATTTAGCCTTGGAGGATGGTCCCCCCGTCTTCAGTCAAGGTTTCACGTGCCCCGACCTACTCGATTTCACTGGATCAGGCTTTCGGCTACGGGACTATCACCCGCTATGGTCGCGCTTCCCAGCGCGTTCGCCTAACCATTCACCAGCTTAAGGGCTGGTCCCCGTTCGCTCGCCGCTACTGGGGGAATCTCGGTTGATTTCTTTTCCTCGGGGTACTTAGATGTTTCAGTTCCCCCGGTTCGCCTCCCAACACCTATGGATTCAGTGTGGGATACCCTGCTGATGCAGGGTGGGTTTCCCCATTCAGAGATGCCCGGGTCACAGGTTGTTTGCCACCTCGCCGAGCCTTATCGCAGGCTTCCACGTCTTTCATCGCCTCTGGCTGCCTAGGCATCCACCGTATGCGCTTAATCGCTTGACCATATAACCCGAAAGGGTCTGGTCGGCGATTACGTACGACAATTGCCGGATACGCTTGAGACGTATCTCATGTCCTTTCTTCTCAGAAAGGAACTTGTCAGCATGATTCACATTGTTAAAGAGCATTTAGAGCGGTAAGCCCTAAGCAGTAAGCTTTAAGTGAACACCTTTATGGCATCATCAAAGCTCATTGCTTAGCGCTGACATCAGACTGTTTTGATGGGGTTTTCTTACAGCCTCAAGCTTACGGCTTAAGGCTGAGAAGATGGTGGAGCCAAGCGGGATCGAAGTCGTGCGCGACCCCAGGCTGACCACCTGACGTGCAAGGCACGGCGCTCTCCCAGCTGAGCTAAGGCCCCTAAAACCACTGTAAGCTGTAAGCCATAAGCTTCAAGCTAACCCTAGCTCGCGATTCCAAGGGGGTTATCTTACAGCTTCAAGCTTATAGCTTAAGGCTAGAGATTGGTGGGTCTGGGCAGACTTGAACTGCCGACCTCACCCTTATCAGGGGTGCGCTCTAACCAACTGAGCTACAGACCCAAACAGTCTTTGCTCTGGCCGATCAGGTAATTCATTGTGAGCACTTGCCGCGAGGCGGCGATATGTCGTTTAAGGAGGTGATCCAGCCGCAGGTTCCCCTACGGCTACCTTGTTACGACTTCACCCCAGTCATGAACCACACCGTGGTGATCGCCCTCCGAAGTTAGGCTAACCACTTCTGGTGCAGTCCACTCCCATGGTGTGACGGGCGGTGTGTACAAGGCCCGGGAACGTATTCACCGTGACATTCTGATTCACGATTACTAGCGATTCCGACTTCACGGAGTCGAGTTGCAGACTCCGATCCGGACTGAGATCGGCTTTATGGGATTAGCGCACTCTCGCGAGTTGGCAACCCTTTGTACCGACCATTGTAGCACGTGTGTAGCCCTACCCGTAAGGGCCATGATGACTTGACGTCGTCCCCACCTTCCTCCGGTTTGTCACCGGCAGTCTCCCTAGAGTTCCCGACCGAATCGCTGGCAAATAGGGACAAGGGTTGCGCTCGTTACGGGACTTAACCCAACATTTCACAACACGAGCTGACGACAGCCATGCAGCACCTGTCTGTGCGCTCCCGAAGGCACGAATCCATCTCTGGAAACTTCGCACGATGTCAAGGGTAGGTAAGGTTCTTCGCGTTGCATCGAATTAAACCACATGCTCCACCGCTTGTGCGGGCCCCCGTCAATTCATTTGAGTTTTAACCTTGCGGCCGTACTCCCCAGGCGGTCGACTTATCGCGTTAACTGCGCCACAAAGTCCGCGAAGGACCCAACGGCTAGTCGACATCGTTTACGGCGTGGACTACCAGGGTATCTAATCCTGTTTGCTACCCACGCTTTCGCACCTCAGTGTCAGTGTCAGTCCAGAAGGCCGCCTTCGCCACTGGTATTCCTCCCGATCTCTACGCATTTCACCGCTACACCGGGAATTCTACCTTCCTCTCCTGCACTCTAGCCTGACAGTTCCGGATGCCGTTCCCAGGTTGAGCCCGGGGCTTTCACAACCGGCTTATCAAGCCACCTACGCGCGCTTTACGCCCAGTAATTCCGATTAACGCTCGCACCCTCCGTATTACCGCGGCTGCTGGCACGGAGTTAGCCGGTGCTTCTTCTGTGGGTGATGTCCTTCTTCCGGGGTATTAACCCGAAAGCCTTCTTCCCCACTGAAAGTGCTTTACAACCCGAAAGCCTTCTTCACACACGCGGCATGGCTGGATCAGGGTTGCCCCCATTGTCCAATATTCCCCACTGCTGCCTCCCGTAGGAGTTCGGGCCGTGTCTCAGTCCCGATGTGGCTGATCATCCTCTCAGACCAGCTACGGATCGTCGCCTTGGTGAGCCATTACCTCACCAACTAGCTAATCCGACATAGGCTCATCCGATAGCGCAAGGTCCGAAGAGCCCCTGCTTTCTCCCGTAGGACGTATGCGGTATTAGCCTGAGTTTCCCCAGGTTATCCCCCACTACCGGGCAGATTCCTATGCATTACTCACCCGTCCGCCGCTCGACACCCGGGAGCAAGCTCCCGTCGTTTCCGCTCGACTTGCATGTGTTAGGCCTGCCGCCAGCGTTCAATCTGAGCCATGATCAAACTCTTCAGTTTAAGATCATATAGTTCTTGCCCTCCCGAAGGAGGAAGCGAACCAAACTTGGCTCAAGGTTCAAACGTCTCGTTTGACGAGTCGCTTGCCTTGATAATGGTGTGACTTCTCACCACCTCATCGACAAGCGCCCACATGAATTACCTGATCGATTGTTAAAGAGCGGCTCCAAACTCCCCTTTTTTCAACCCAAGGAGCGGAGCGTCTCGCTTGCCGCCGTGACCGGAGCTTCCGGCCTCGCCAGCACCCTGCGAGGAAGGCATATTCTACTGAACCGGCCGAGTTTGTCAACTCTCTTCGCCGCCTCACTGTCGTGAGCCTGGCGTCGAAGCCCAGCGTTGCTGGTGGCCGCCCAGAGCCCCTGACGGGCCTCTGTATCGAGTGGGGCGCATTCTACCAAATCCGCCGCGAGCGTCAAGTCGGAATTTTGCGAAGCGATTCGAAAAACCCAAAGCGAGACAACCACTTACCACTCTCGTCACCGCCTGCAACGTTGCCCGTCGCCGGCAGCGGATGCGTACTTTACGGCTTTCCCCCGCCGGACGCAAGCCCACTTGTAAAAAACTTTCCGCTCGGCCGGCGAAACGATCCACACCCCCTCCGACAGCCCACCGCCTGTGGATGACAGCCGAGTCAGCTCGCCGGTTTGGCACGGCTCGCCCGGTCCAGCAGGGAGAGGATCGAACGATAGGGGATTCCGCCGTGCTGGGACAGGCCAATCTCGCAGGTGCGCGAATTGGAATAGCCGGCGTCGCAGTCGGCCACCTGAACCGCCAGCCCCTTGAGCGCCGAGGCATTGAGCTCCGGGGTCACCAGCCCCTTGTCGCCGGCGAAGCCGCAGCAGGTAATCTCGGCGGGAACTACCACCTCACGAGCACAGGCCCGTGCCAGGCCGACCATCTTGTCGCCCAGGCCCATATGGGTGCTGGAGCAGGTGACATGCACCGCCACCCGCTCGTCGAGGGGCGAGAGCTCAAGCCTGGGCAGCAGGTGGTCATGGGCGAAGGCAACCGGCTCCTGCAGCAAGAGTCGCTCGTCGAGCCGCGACTGGATATGCAGCACGCAGGGGCTGGTATCGCTGATCACCGGATAGCGACCGTTCTGGCTGGCCACCAGCAGCTCCCGATTGAGCTCCTGGGCCTTGGCGGTCGCCTCATCGAACTGCCCCTTGGACTGGAACGCCATCCCGCAGCAGAGCCGCCCGCTCTGCTGGGGCACGATCACCTCGAAGCCGGCCCGCTCAAGCAACGTCAGGGTAATCTCCATGATCGAACGACTCTCGTCATCGCCGTAGCTGGCCCCAAAGACCCGGGTGGCGCAGGAGGGCAGGTAGACCACCTTGTCTTTGCCGGCCGATGAGCGCGTCGGCTGCGCGAGCACTCGGATCGGCGCCGCCTTGGGGAGTGCCGGGACCCACTGGGGCACTCGGTTACCGCTGAGCCGAGTGACCGCGCCGCTGACCTTCGACAGCCCTCGATCGCCCAGCACCCGACGACCGATGCCGGCCAGGCCGAGCACACCGCGAGCCGCCCGGGTGGCGCCGTCGAAGTGGCGGCCGATTCGACGTGCCAGGCCGGCACGGTGGCTCAGTCGACGATGACGCATCTCGCGAACCAGCTCGCCGGTGTTGATACCCACCGGGCACTGGGTGGCACAGAGGCCGTCCACCGCACAGGTCTCGTCACCGGCGTAGCGATAGTCCTGGCGCAGCCGCGCTAGTCGCTCGGTTTCCCGGGCGTCGAGGCTGTCACCAAGCGCCTCGAGCCGGGCCATCTCGCGGGCGATGACGATCCGCTGACGCGGGGTCAGGGTCAGATCCCGCGACGGGCAGACATGCTCGCAGAAGCCGCACTCGATGCACTTGTCGACGATGGGATCGGCAGCGGGCAGCGGTTTGAGATTTTCCAGGTGCAGGGTCGGATTGCGGCTCAGGATCACCTCGGGATTGAGCAGGTTCTCCGGGTCGAACAGCGCCTTGATCTCCCACATCAGGGCGTAGGCCTCGGGCCCCCATTCCAGCTCCACGTAGGGTGCCATATTGCGTCCGGTGCCGTGTTCGGCCTTGAGCGAGCCGCCATATTCGACGCCGACCAGCTGGGCCACCTCATCCATCAGCGCCTGGTAGCGCTCCACCTCGCCGGACTTCTCGAAGCCCTGGGGGAAGACGAAGTGCAGATTGCCCTCCAGGGCATGGCCGAAGAGGATGGCGTCGTGATAGCCGTGGCGGTGGAAGATATCGGTCAGCGCCAGCACGCCCTCGTCGAGGCGTTCGATGGGGAAGGCCACGTCCTCGATGATCACGGTGGTGCCGGTCTCGCGCACCGCCCCCACGGCGGGAAAGAGCCCCTTGCGGATCTTCCAGTAGAGCGCGTAGGTGGCGGCGACGCGGGTGAAGGCCACCGGCTCCAGGGTCTCGATGCCCTCCAGGGTCGCCTGAACCTCGGTGAGACGCGCCGCGAGCTCGTCATCGTCGTTGCCGCGCACATCCACCAGCAGCGCCGCCGCCCCTTCGGGCAGCGTCTTGAGCACCGCCGGCATGCCGGCCTGGTCTTCCACCGAATGCAGTGCGGCGCGATCCATCAGCTCCACCGCTGACACCGGCGCCTGCTTGAGGGCGATGGTGGCCCGGCAGGTGGCGGCCATGTCGGGGAAGAAGGCCAGCGCCGCCGCCTTCAGCGGCTCATCCACCACGGTGTCGTAGGTGATGGTGCTGATGAAGCCCAGGGTGCCCTCGGAGCCGATCATCAGGTGCTTGAGGATCTCGATGCCATCGTCGAAGTCCACCAGGCTGTTGAGGGCGTAGCCGGTGGTATTCTTGAGCCGGTACTTGTGGCGGATGCGCTCGGCCAGCGCCTCGTTGCCGCGGGTCTCGGCCGCGAGACGCTCCAGCCCCTCCACGAGCGCGGCATGGCGACGGCGAAAGGCGGCAACGCTGGCCGGATCCGCCGTATCCAGCCGGGTGCCGTCGGCGAGGATCACCCGCAGGTCGCGCACCGTGCGATAGCTGTTCTGCGCGGTGCCGCAGCACATGCCCGAGGCGTTGTTGGCAGCGATACCGCCGATCATGCAGCTGCCGATAGAGGCCGGGTCCGGACCGATCTTGCGGCCGTAGGGGGCCAACAGCGCATTGGCCCTCGCCCCGATCACCCCGGGCTGCAGCCGAATCGCGCGGCCCGCCTCGAGGATTTCATGGCCACGCCAGCCCTCGCCCATCTGGATCAGCACCGAATCGGTGACCGCCTGCCCGGAGAGGGAAGTCCCGGCGGCGCGAAAGGTCACCGGCAGCCGGCGCGAGCGGCACTCGGCCAGCACCGTCATCAGCTCCTCTTCCGTTTCGGGCCGCACCACCAGCTGAGGCACCAGGCGATAGAAGCTGGCATCGGTGCCGTAGGCCAGGGTGCGCAGCGGATCGTCGATCAGCCGCTCGGGGGGGAGCGTGCCGCGCAGGGCTTCGAGCAGTTGCTTGTAGGGGGCGTTCATGGCGGCTCTCGATCAGCGGAAGTGGTAGGGGCAAGCGTTGCAACGCCAGGCAGGGAGAGGCTCACGGCGAGGCGGTCGTCGAGCCGGCCCCTAGCATGGCGGGAGGCCAGCCCGGTCATTCAGCCGATCTCTTGGCTGGCGCCCGCCACCAGCGAGCTGGGTCCGAGATCGGCAATGCTGCGCGCACCGGTGAGCGTCATCGCCACCCGCATCTCCTTTTCGAAGAGGTCGAGCAGGTGGGCAACGCCCGACTCGCCGGCAGTGGCAAGCGCATAGAGGAAAGCGCGTCCCAGCAGCACGGTGTCGGCGCCCAGGGCGATCATCCGCACGACATCCAGGCCGTTGCGCACGCCGGAATCGGCAAGAATGGCAAGATCGCCCTTTACCGCATCGGCGATGGCCGGCAGGGCCCGCGCCGTCGAAGGAACCCCGTCGAGCTGGCGACCGCCGTGATTGGAGACGACGATGCCATCCGCGCCGAAGCGGACCGCGTCACGGGCATCATCGGCGTCGAGTATTCCCTTGATGATCATCGGACCGTCCCAGAGTTCGCGAATCCACTCCAGGTCCTTCCAAGAGATGGAAGGGTCGAAGTTGTCCCCTAGCCAGGCGATGTAGTCTTCGAGCTCGGTCGGCTGGCCGCGGTACTCCGACACGTTACCCAGGTCATGAGGGCGACCGTGAATGCCAACGTCCCAGGCCCAGAAGGGGTGCGTCGCCGCCTGGAGCATGCGCCGAATCGGCGCGTGCTTGCCGCTCATGCCGGAATGCGCATCACGATAGCGCGCCCCCGGCACCGGCATGTCGACCGTGAAGACCAGCGTCTTGACGCCGGCCGCCTTGGCTTTCTCCAGGACATGCTTCATGAAGCCCCTGTCCTTGAGCACATAGAGCTGAAACCAGATGGGACGATCGACCGCAGAGGCCACCTCATCGATGGGACACACCGATACCGTCGACAGCGTGAAGGGGATCCCCTTGCTGGCAGCGGCGCGTGCCGCCTGAACCTCGCCGCGCCTGGCGTACATGCCGGTCAGCCCGACCGGTGCCAGCGCCACCGGCATGGCGAGCGGCTCACCGAACAGCTCGGTCGAAAGCGACAGGGTCGACATGTCCTTCAGTACGCGCTGGCGCAAGGCAATACCGGCCAGGTCCTCGACGTTACGCCGCAGCGTATGTTCGGCGTAGGCGCCCCCGTCAGCGTAGTGAAAGAGAAAAGGGGGAATACGGCGCCTTGCTGCTTGGCGGTAGTCCGTGGATGCTGAAATGATCATGGCGAACCCTGTGCAGTTGATGCGCCGCCCGAGCCGTATGACCGCAGAGATCCTGGCAAGCACTCAGCGGGAATTGGCAGAATAGGCGGACGAAGCGCACCGCAATAGCGGGAAATTGGTAAAACCAATTGACCGAAATAAGTCTGAGAACCTTAGGGGCAGCCCTCCGCAGTGTCAAACCGGAGAGGGGCTTTTACCGGCCACAGCGCCCTATACTTTGGTATTAATGGCGAGAACTCCCGGACAACTCGCTGATATCCGGATGAGTTTTGTCGAGCCTGCTGCATTGCATCGCGCTGAAAATCGCGCCATTATTGGTAAGACCAATTAAGATCCCCGACGGCTCTTCAGGAACCGCTGCATGACCTATCAGACCCTGCGCCAGCCCAAGCTGGCCGATGTGATCACCGAGCGCCTCGAGGCCATGATCCTCGAAGGCAGCCTGAAGCCGGGGCAGCGCCTCCCCCCGGAGCGCGAGCTGGCCGAGCGCTTCGGCGTTTCGCGCCCTTCGCTACGCGAAGCCATCCAGAAGCTATCCACCCGCGGCCTGCTGACCAGTCGCCAGGGCGGCGGCACCTTCGTGACCCATGAGCTCAACAGCGGCTACAGCGACCCGCTGCTGGACATGCTCTCCCGGCATCAGGAGTTTCACCTCGACCTGCTCGAATTTCGCGACGCCATGGAGGGCATCTCCGCCTACTACGCCGCCCTGCGTTCGACCCCCGCCGACAAGGCGATGCTGATCAAGCGCTTCGAGGAGCTGGAGGCCTGCTTCGCCGGACGCGACCCGGAGCTCGAGGCCAAGGCCGACGCCGCCTTCCACCTGGCCATCGCCGAGGCTGGCCATAATGTGCTGCTGCTGCATACCATCCGCGGCATCTTCCACCTGCTGGAGAAGAGCATCGTCGACAACCTAGCCCACCTGTTCGAGAAGCCCCAGTCGCGCCCGCTGCTGATGAAGCAGCACCGCGCGCTGCTGGACGCCATCCTAGAGGGCCGGGCCGAGGATGCTCGCGCCAGGGCCCACGAGCACCTGGTCTTCGTCGAGGAGGAGCTGCTGGAGATGGAGCGCGCCGAGACCCGCGCCCAGCGCGCCCTGCGTCGCGCCCAGGCACTACCCGAACACAGCAGCTGAGGACGCCTGCCGTTGAGTCCCCCGCTTCGCCCTCCCCGGCTACGCCGTCCGCTGCGCTGGCTGCTGCTGTCGCTGCTGTCTCTGGGCCTGGCCTTGACCGCCTGGCAGGCCGCCCAGGTGGCCCGCGAGCAGGCCCTGCAGAGCCTGGTTCGCGAAGCCGAGAATGAGCTGCGCCTCTCGGCGGCCGGCCTCGAAGGTCACCTTACCCGCCACGACTACCTGCCGCAGCTGCTGGCGTCCCGCGAGATGGTCAAGCGCTTTCTCGCCCGGCGGGGGCCTCAGGATCCCATGCTGCTCAACCGGCTGCTGGACCAGTTCCGCGCCGTAGCCAACGTGTCCGACGTCTACCTACTCGATCGTCACGGCACCACCCTGGCCGCCAGCAACTGGCATATGGAGAACACCTTCATCGGCCACAACTACGCCTTTCGCAGCTACTACCAGGATGCCATCGCCGGAGGCCGCGGTCGCTTCTTCGGGCTCGGCACCCAGTCGCTCGAACGCGGCTACTACTTTTCGGCCCCGGTATGGCTCGATGAGACCTCCCCCGATGCCCGCCCCGACGGCGTCATGGTGGTCAAGGTGCTGCTCGACGCCGTGGAGGAGAGCTGGGCGGAGCAGGACGCCGAGCTGCTGGTCAGCGACGGCGACGACATCATCTTCATGGCCAGTCGCCCGGAGCTGCGCATGGCGGCCCTGCAGCCGCTGTCGGATGAGGAGCGCGAAACGCTGCTCGCCACCCGACGCTACGCCGACGAGCCTCTGCCCCCTTCCCATATCGAGGTCGAGGAGCGGCGCCCGGACGGCAGCCGCCTGGTCAAGTTCACTCATGGCCCCCTCTCGGAGGCGCGCTACCTCGGCCTGACCCGCCACATGAACGCCTATGGCTGGGACATGCATATCCTCAAGCCGCTCGACAGCGTCTACCAGGCGCAGTGGCTCGCCGCCGCTCTCGCCGGCGGCCTCTACGGCGTGGTCGTGCTGGCCGGCGGCGTTGGCTGGCAGCGCCTGCGGCTACGCCGCGAACGGGAGCTGTTTGCCGAGCGCGAGCGGCGCACCCTGGCCCACGCCCGCGACGAGCTGGAGCGCAACGTGGCCCGGCGCACCCGCGACCTGGTCGAGACCAATCGCCGCCTCTCGGGCGAAATCGAGGAGCGCCGCCGCGCGGAGGAGAGCCTGCGCCAGACCCAGGACGAGCTGATCCAGGCCGCCAAGCTGGCGGTGCTGGGCCAGCTTGCTGCCGGCATCAACCACGAGCTCAACCAGCCGCTGGCCGCCATCCGCGCCTATGCCGAGAACGCCCGCGCCTTCCTCGAGCGGTCGCGCCTGGAGGCCGCCAACAGCAACCTCGAGCAGATCGTCGATCTCACCTCGCGCATGGCCGAGATCAGCGCCCAGCTGCGCCAGTTCTCGCGCAAGAGCGGCGGCGCCCTGACCCCCGTCTCGGTGCCCGCCTGCTTCGACTACGCCCTGCGCCTCTATCAGGGGCGGCTACGCAGCGCCGGGGTGGCGGTCGAGCGCGCCTGGGCGGACGAGGACATCTGGGTCCAGGCCGACCTGGTGCGCCTGGAGCAGGTGCTGGTCAACCTGATCGGCAACGCGCTCCAGGCCATGGCCAACACCCCCGACCCGCGCCTGACGCTGAGCATCGAGCGCGACGGCAAGCAGGTTCGCATCGGCGTGGCCGACAACGGCCCCGGCATCGCCGAGCCGCATCTGCCGCGCATCTTCGAACCCTTCTTCACCACCAAGTCGCCCGGCAGCGGGCTGGGGCTTGGCCTGTCGATCTCCTCGCGCATCATCGATGATCTCGGCGGCCACCTTGCCGCCGCCAACCGGCCTGGCGGCGGCGCCCTGTTCACCATTATCCTGCCGCGTGAGAGCAGCCCCGATCGCCACCCCCCTACGCACTCCCAGGAGCAGTCATCCCATGCATGAGCCGGCGACCGCCCCGGTCCTGATCATCGACGACGAGCCCCATCTGCGGATCACCGCCGGTCAGACCCTGGAGCTGGCCGGCTACCTGCCCGAGCCCCATGAGAGCGCCGAAAGCGCGCTGGCCTCCCTGATGCCGGACTTCCCGGGGGTGATCGTCAGCGATATCCGCATGCCCGGCATGGACGGCATGGCCCTGCTGCGGGAGGTACGGCTTCGCGACCCCGATCTGCCGGTCATACTGATCACCGGCCACGGCGATATCTCCACCGCCGTGGAGGCCATGCGCGAAGGCGCCTGGGATTTCCTGGAGAAGCCCTTCGCCGGCGAGCGGCTGGTGGAGATGGTGCGTCGCGGCATCGAGAAGCGCCGCCTGAGCCTGGAGAACCGCCGCCTCAAGGCGGAGCTGGAAGCCCAGCAGTCGGCCCCCGGCCCGCGCCTGGTGGGGCGTACCCCGGCGATCCAGCGCCTGGCTTCCATGGTGCAGCGTATCGGCCAGGTGGAGACCGACGTGCTGCTGTTTGGTGAGACCGGCACCGGCAAGGATCTGGTGGCGCGAGCCATCCACGAGCGCAGCCCCCGGGGCGGCCACCCCTTCGTGGCCATCAACTGCGGCGCGGTGCCCGAAAGCATCATCGAATCGGAGCTGTTCGGCCACGAGAAGGGCGCCTTCACCGGCGCCGTGGAGCGGCGCATCGGCAAGTTCGAGCACGCCAACGGCGGCACCGTCTTCCTCGACGAGATCGAGTCGATGCCCCTGGCGCTGCAGGTCAAGCTGCTGCGGGTGCTGCAGGAGCGCTGCGTGGAGCGTCTCGGCGCCAACGAGCCGGTGCCGCTGGATATCCGGGTGATCGCCGCCACCAAGGTCGACCTCAAGGCCGCCGCCGAGGCCGGGGAGTTTCGCGAGGACCTCTACTACCGCCTCAACGTGGTGACCCTGCCGATCCCCGCCCTGCGCGAGCGTCGCGAGGACATCCCGCTGCTGTTCCAGCACTTCGCGGTGGTCGCGTCCAACCGCAGCGGCCTGGAGATGCCGCCGCTGGATACCAGCGACACCTCGACGCTGATGGCCCACGACTGGCCGGGCAACGTGCGCGAGCTACGCAACCTGGCCGAGCGCTATGTGCTGCTGGGCTCGGCCTTCGACTACCGCCTCGACGCCCTGCTCGAGGGGGTCGAGACCGAGACCAGCGAGCTGGCCCTGCCCCAGCAGGTGGAGCTGTTCGAGAAGAGCCTGATCAGCCAGTCGCTGGCCAGCCACCATGGACGCATCACCGAGGTGTGCGAGCATCTGGGGCTGCCGCGCAAGACCCTCTACGACAAGCTGCGCAAGTACAGCCTGAAAGCCGAGGACTATCGCCACAAGGCTGCGCCCTGACCCAGCAGCCCCCACAGCACCGGCCAGGAGGGCAGCCAGGGGGCCAGCGCCAACCCCGCCATCAGCATCGCCAGGGTGTTGCCGGGCACCTTCCAGTCAAACGGCTTGATCGCGGTGCCGAAGGAGCGCTTGATGCGCGCCCCGGTCAGATCGACGCTATAGCACTCGTCGAGGGCGAGATGGATGACGAAGCCCACCGTCACGGCGAGCCCGTGCAGCCACGCCAGCCGCTCCGGCTGATCCAGCAGCCGAAAGCTCAGCGCCGCCGCGGCCAGCCCGCAGAGCCCGGCGGCCAGCAGCGAGTGCCAGATGCCGCGATGCACGGTGAAACGGGAGAACAGCGCCCCGGCCAGATAGCGCACGACCAGATAGAGGCCGCCGCAGGCCATCAGCAGCGGCCCCGGTGCCAGCCGCGACTGCAGCAGCAGCGCGCCGAGGACCACCGCCGGCACCGCCAGCAGGTTGAAGATCAGGCGGATCGCCTTCGAGCGGTCGGCGTCGATATCGGGCAGGATGCCGCCGAAGGTCACCAGCCCCAGTACCGCCGCCCCCTGCCACAGGTCCCACAGGCCGGCCTGCCAGCCACCATGAGCCAGCACCGCGCCGCCGGCGGCGGCCACGCCAAGATGGGTGCGAAAGTTGGCCATGCCGGGGCGAGCCCTCGATAGCTGGATAAATCACCAGATTATCGCCCGCGCCGGCATGGTAAAACAATGGGTTAGGACGCGAGATATTCGTCCTTGAGCCTGACGTAGTTGGCCGCGGTGTAGGGGAAGAAGGCGCGCTCGCTCTCCTTGATCGGCCGCAGCGCCCTGGCCGGGTTGCCGGCATAGACGTGACCGCCCTCGAGCCGCTTGCCCGGGGTCACCACCGCCCCGGCGGCAATGATCACCTCGTCCTCCACCACGGCGCCATCCATGACGATGGCGCCCATGCCCACCAGGATGCGACTGCCCAGCGTGCAGCCATGCAGGATCGCCTTGTGGCCGATGGTGACATCGTCGCCGATGGTCAGCGGGAAGCCGTCGGGATTGAAGTCGCTGGCATGGGTGATGTGCAGCACGCTGCCATCCTGCACGCTCACTCGGGCGCCGATGCGGATACGGTGCATGTCGCCGCGCACCACCGCCATGGGCCATACCGAGCAGTCGTCGCCCAGCACCACGTCGCCCAGCACCACGCTGGCCGGATCCACATAGACCCGCTCGCCCCGCGCGGGCATCACCCCCTTCCAGGGGCGCAGGGAATCACTGCTCATCGTTCACCTCCCTCTGCCGGCCAGCGGCCGGCCGCTTTCGTTTCAGTCAGACCCGCTCAAAGCAGGCTGGCCGCCAGCACCACCAGGGTCAGCGGGATGGAGACCCAGCGCACCACCCCCTGCCACAGCCGGAACCCCGCCTCGCCCACGTTTAGAGCGGCGCGGGCGTCCTCCCGACGCATCACCCAGGCGGCGAAGATCGCGATCAGCAGGCCGCCCACCGGCAGGAAGAACTCGGTGGGAATCGTCGTCACCAGGTCGAAGACGTTCATGCCCGCCACCGGCCGCCAGTCGGCCAGCGTCGAGAACGACAGCACCGAGAGCAGGCCCACCAGCCACACCGCTACCCCGATGATGCCCGCCGCCTGGCCGCGCTTGAGCCCCAACCCCTGCAGGGTGGCCACCATCGGCTCGGCCAGGTTGATCGACGAGGTCCAGGTCGCCAGCAGCAGCAGCAGGAAGAAGACGCTGAGCCACAGCGCCCCCCATGGCAGCTCGGCGAAGGCCACCGGAAGGGTGACGAACATCAGCCCCGGCCCCTCGCCGGGGTCCATGCCCTGGGCGAACACCACCGAGAAGATCGCGATGCCGGCGAGCAGCGCCACGGTCACGTCGAGCACCGCCACCGCGCCGGCGGCCTGGGGCAGGCTCTGGCGGTCGGGCATATAGGCACCATAGGCCATCAGCGCACAGGCCCCCACCGCCAGGGTGAAGAACGCATGGCCCATGGCGTGCAGCACCACTACCGGCGTGATGGCGGAAAAGTCCGGCTGGAACAGCCAGGTCAACGCCGGGCCGAACCCCTCGGTGGTAGCGGCATAGCCGGCCAGCAGCACCAGCAACAGATAGAGCAGCGGCATCAGCAGGTTGTTGAGCCGCTCGAGCCCCTTGGCCACCCCGGCGGCCACCACCGTCATGGTCATGAACAGAAACAGCGTATGGTTGAAGGTCATGCGCCGCGGATCGGCGAGGAAGGCCTCGAAGCCGGCGCCGATCTCGGCGGCGCTGCGACCGACGAAGTCACCGTTCACCGAGCTGATCAGAAACTCGATCGACCACCCGGAGACCACCGAATAGAACGAGAGGATGCAGAATACCGTAAAGGCGCCGAACAGCCCCAGCAGCCGCCAGTGGCCGCTGGCCCCGGCCGCCGCGGCCAGGTGGCCCAGCGACTGCATGGGGCTGCGCCGACCGGCGCGGCCGACCAGGATCTCGGCCATCATCACCGGCAGGCCCAGCAACAGCACGAAGGCGATATAGAGCACCAGGAAGGCGGCCCCGCCGTTCTCGCCGGTGATGTAGGGAAAGCGCCAGATATTGCCCAGCCCCACCGCCGCGCCGGTCACCGCCAGGATGAAGGCGCGCCGCGTGCTCCAGCGCTCCAGGGTTGCACTCATGCCGTCGACCTCTCAGGGGGAAAGCCCGCAAGCCTATCAGGCCGGCATTAGCGGCACCAAACCCTTTGACGGCATTGAAACCCGCTGCTCTCGGCCGCATCTAACGTCATCATTGACCGTTCCCCCAGCCGCATTAGAGGTGCGCATGTCCCACAACCCCCTGCTCGACGCCCACGACCTGCCGCCCTTCGAGGAGATCCTGCCTGAGCACGTGGCGCCGGCCATCGAGAAGCTGCTAGCCGACAATCGCGCCGCCATCGACCGCCTGGTCGCCCAGGCCGAGCAGGAGACGCCCAGCTGGGAGAGCCTGGCGGCTCCCCTGGAGGCCCTCAACGACCGTCTCGCCCGGGCCTGGTCACCGGTCTCGCACCTCAACGGCACCATGAACTCGCCGGCCCTGCGCGAGGCGTATCAGGCCTGTCTGGAGCCGCTCTCCGCGTACAGCACCTGGCTCGGCCAGCACGAGGGGCTGTTCCGTGCCTGGCGCGCACTCAAGGAGGGCCCCGCCTGGGACAGCCTCGACGAGGCCCAGCGGCGCAGCGTCGACAACACCCTGCGCGACTTCCACCTGGCCGGCGTCGACCTGCCGGCGGAAAAGAAGCAGCGCTACGGCGAGATCAAGGCGCGCCTCTCCGCTCTTGGCAATACCTTCTCCAACCAGCTGCTGGATGCCACCCAGGCCTGGCACAAGGACATCGCCGAGGCCGAACGACTGGCCGGACTGCCCGACAGCGCCCTGGCCACCCTGGCGGCCAACGCCGAGGCCAAGGGCATCGACGGCTACCGCATCACCCTGGACTTTCCGAGCTTCTATCCGGTGCTGACCTTCGCCGACGACCGCGAGCTGCGCCGCGAGGTCTACACCGCCTTCATCACCCGCGCTTCCGACCAGGGCCCCCATGCCGGCGAGTACGACAACGCCCCGATCATCGAGGAGACCCTGGCCCTGCGCCACGAACTCGCCGAGCTGCTGGGTTTCACCACCTATGCCGACCTGTCGCTGGCCACCAAGATGGCCGAGTCACCGCGTCAGGTGCTTGACTTCCTTGAGGACCTGGCCCGACGCGCCGTGCCCCAGGCCCGCGAGGAGTTTGCCGAGCTCGAGACCTACGCTCGCGATGCGCTGGGCCTGAACGAGCTCGCCCCCTGGGACGTGGGCTACGCCAGCGAGAAGCTGCGCGAGGCGCGCCACGCCATCTCCCAGGAGCAGCTGCGGCCCTACTTCCCCGCCCCGCGGGTGGTGGACGGCCTCTTCCGGGTGGTGGAGCGCCTGTTCGGCGTCACCTTCGTGGAGGATGCCGAGGCGCCGCGCTATCACCCCGACGTGCGCTTCTTCCGCATCCTGGAGGGGGAGACGCCCATCGCCGGCTTCTACCTGGATCTCTACGCCCGTGAGGGCAAGCGCGGCGGCGCCTGGATGGACGAGTGCCGTGTCCGCCGCCTGGAGGGCGACACCCTGCAGCTGCCGGTGGCCTACCTGACCTGCAACTTCACCCGTCCGGTGGGCGATCGCCCGGCGCTGTTGACCCACGACGAGGTCACCACCCTGTTCCACGAGTTCGGCCACGGCCTGCACCACATGCTCACCCGGCAGACGGTGGCCGACGTGTCCGGCATCAACGGCGTGGCCTGGGACGCGGTGGAGCTGCCCAGCCAGTTCATGGAGAACTTCTGCTGGGAGCGCGAAGGGCTCGACCTGATCGCCGGCCACGTCGACAGCGGCGAGCCGCTGCCCGCCGAGCTGCTCGAGCGGCTGCAGGCGGCCAGGAACTTCCAGTCGGCCATGGGGCTGGTGCGCCAGCTGGAGTTCTCGCTGTTCGACCTGCGCCTGCACCACGAGCTGACCGCCCCGGACGCCGCCCAGGTCCAGGCCCTGCTCGACGCGGTGCGCGACGCCGTCTCGGTGGTGCCCCGCGCCCCCTTCAACCGCTTCCAGAACGGCTTCAGCCATATCTTCGCCGGCGGCTATGCGGCAGGCTATTACAGCTACAAGTGGGCCGAGGTGCTCTCCGCCGACGCTTGGAGCGCCTTCGAGGAAAGCGGTATCTTCGACGCCGAGACCGGGCGGCGCTTCCGTCGCGAGATCCTCGAGCCGGGCGGTGCCCGCGATGCCGCGGAGCTGTTCCGCGCCTTCCGCGGCCGCGAGCCCAGCGTCGAGCCGCTGCTGCGCCACAGCGGTATTCGCGCCGCCTGAAGCCGGTGCCGCCCCCTGGCGGCACCCACCGAAGCCTGCCGCCGGGGGACGCCCGGCGGCTGACATTAGGGGAGATACCATGGCCGTGCCAAAACGCTTTATCGCCGGGGCCATCTGTCCCCGCTGCGCCGCAATGGACCGCATCCGCGCCTGGGAGCAGAACGGCATCCGCTACCGCGACTGCGTCAACTGCGATTTCTTCGAGCAGCAAGCCATCGAGGATGACGCCATCCCCGAGCTCGAGACCCGCGTCAACCGCGAACGTGAAGAACAGCGCCGCAACACCGTCACCCCCGTGCGGATTCTCGACCCCGGGAGCCACTGAGGGTGACCCGCCAGGGAGCGGCCGAGAGGCAGCGGGGCGCCCGGCGACGACTGGAGCTGCTGGGCCTGGCCGCCCTGGCGGCGCTGCTGCTGGCCAGGCTGGACCTGGCCACCCTGGCGGCAGGCATCGGTCTCTTCCTGTGGGGCATGAGCCATCTGGAGGAGGCCGTCAAGCGCCTCTCCGGCGGCACCCTGGACCGCTGGCTGCACGCCGCCACCCGCGCCCCCACCCGCGCCATCGGCGTCGGTGCGCTGGCCACCGCCCTGGTGCAGTCCAGCTCCCTGGTCACGCTGCTGGCCATGTCCTTCGTCGGCGCCGGACTGGTCAGCCTGACCGGCGCCATCGCCCTGCTGTTTGGCGCCAACCTGGGCACCACCACCGGGGCCTGGCTGATCGCCGGCTTCGGGCTGCGCTTCGACCTGGCCCAGTACGCCATGCCGCTGCTCGCCGTCGGGCTGCTCGGCCGTTACCGCCTGAGCGGCCCCCTGACGGGCCTGGCCGAGAGCGGCTCCGCTGGCAGCGACTGCCCCCCTGGCTGGCCTCCACGCTGATGAACGACCTGCATCAGGCCAGTCGACTGATTGCCGCGCTCGGCGAGCCGCCACGCTCGGACTGAGGCCGCCCCGGCGTGCGGAAACCCGCACACCGGAGCGCTCGCCACGTGCGGAATTCCAGCCCATTGAAAAACCGGCACTTTCCACCTTAGTCGAACTCGATTGCGACAACTCTTTGATGCAATGGCTTTTTATTCGCCAAGGCACGGGCTTTGCCTATACTGACGGATGTATGCCAACGCATCTTTCATGAGCGAGCGCTTTCCCGCGGAGAGGGCTACGCTCTTCATAACGACAAGGCAATCGGAGTGACACCATGCGACATACCGCATCCAAGCTGATCCTGAGCACCTGTCTAGGCGCCGCCCTGATCGCGACCGGCGCCCAGGCCGACGACCGTGACGACTGGCCCCGCAGCCTGACCGTAGGTACCGCCAGCCAGGGGGGCACCTACTACATCTACGGCTCCGGCTGGGCCAACATGGTTGGCGACGCCCTCGGCGTGCCCTTCGGTGCCGAAGTCACCGGCGGCCCGGTGCAGAACGCTACTCTGGTCCAGATGGGCGAGCACGACTTCGGCATGGTGACCATGGGCCCGGCCTACCAGGCCTGGATCGGCGAAAGCGAGCTGGCGCCGGGCGTCGAGCACACCGATGTGCGGGCCGTTTTCCCGATGTACCAGACCACCCTGCAGATCATCACCCTACAAGGCTCCGGCATCACCTCGGTCTCCGACCTCGACGGCATGACCGTGGGCGTGGGCCCGGCCGGCGGCACCTCGGACATGTACTACCCGCAGCTGTTCGAAAAACTCGGCCTCGACGTCGACACCCGTAACGGCGGCGCCTCTGACCAGGCCGGCCAGCTCCAAGACGGCCTGATCGACGCCTTCGCCTTCGCCGCGGGCATTCCGATCTCAGCCTTCAGCCAGCTCGAGGCTCAGGCCAACGTCAACATCTTCTCCTTCTCCGAAGCGGAAATGGAGCAGGTGCTGGGCGACTACCCGGAGCTCTCCCCGGCCTCCATCCCGGCCTCCGTCTACAGCAGCCTGGAAGAGGATCTGCCGGCCATCTCCATCTGGAACTTCGCCATCACCCATAAGGACATGCCGGAGTCGCTGGTCTATGAGGTAACCAAGACCGTGATGGAGAATCACGATCGCATGGTGCAGATCCACGGCGCCGCCCGCGAGACGGTTCCCGAGAACTACGAGCACAACACCTTCCTGCCGTGGCATCCGGGTGCCGTGCGCTGGTTCGAAGAGAACGGCTACGACATTCCGGAAGACCTGCGCGGCTGATCGTCCCAGCGCGCCATCGACGCCGGCCTACGGGCCGGCGTCATCGCCTCGCGCTAACGCAGGCTTTCGCAACCCTTTAGGCACTCCGGCATGACTCAAGACACCCAACCAAACGAACCCGCTGCAAAGATCGGCACGACAGGGGTCGCTGACATCCCCATCGCTCACAACGAGCGCGTACTCTCGGGCCTGCTCGGCAAGACGGTCTTCGCCGCCTGCGTCCTGTTCACGGCCATGCACCTCTATGCGCTCAATATTGCGCCTATCGAGACCTGGGCCTTTCGTATCATCCACGTGGCCGGCGGCCTGGCCGTTGGTTTCGCCATCACCGCGGCGATGACCCTGGACCGCAGCCCCGGCAGCGTGCGTATCGGCCGCGCCGAATGGTTTGCGCTGATCCCCTCGGTCGGCGCCATCGCCTACGCCAGTTTCTGTATTCTCTACGCCTGGTTCGTGCGCGAGACCCGCGGCACACCGCCCGCCGACTGGGTGCTGGTGCACTTGAGCTGGTCGCTGGTCATCGCCTCCGCCATCGCCCTGATCAGCAGCTGGGTGTGGCGCAGCTCCAGCCGCTCGATCCACTGGGCCGATGCCGTGCTGATCGTCGCCTCGATCATCGTCGCCGCCTTCCTGCTGTTCGTGCTCAACCGCTGGCGCATGGCCGCCGGCACGCCGTTCGTCGGCCAGACCGAGTTTCTGATCTCGGCGGTGGGCGTGGCGTTGATCATGGAGCTGACCCGTCGCGTGGCCGGCCTGGCCCTGATCATCATCACCGCCGTCTTCCTGGTCTATGCCTTTGCCGGCCCCTATCTGCCAGGCCTGCTCGAGCATCGCGGCTACTCACCGCAGCGCTTCTTCACCTATCTCTACACCGACAACGGCATCCTCGGACCGACCACCGCCGTTTCTTCGACCTATATCATTCTGTTCATCACCTTCGCCGCCTTCCTGCAGGCGTCCAAGGTGGGGGACTACTTCATCAACTTCGCCTTCGCCGCCGCCGGCCGCGCGCGGGGTGGCCCGGCTAAGGTAGCGGTCTTTGCCTCCGGCCTGATGGGCATGATCAACGGCACCTCCGCCGGCAACGTGGTGGCCACCGGTTCGCTGACCATCCCGCTGATGAAGAAGGTCGGCTACCGCCCGCGCAGCGCCGGTGGCATCGAGGCCGCGGCCTCTACCGGCGGGCAGATCGTGCCGCCCATCATGGGCGCCGGCGCCTTCATCATGGCCGAGATCACCGGTATTCCCTACACCGAGATCGCCATTGCCGCGCTGATCCCCGCCGCGCTCTATTTCCTCTCCATCTACCTGATGGTCGACCTGGAAGCCCGCCGCGACGGCATGCAGGGCATGCGCAAGGATGAAATTCCGCAGTTCCGTCGCCTGGTCAAGCAGGTCTACCTGTTCCTGCCCATCATCATTCTGATCGGCACCCTGTTCATGGGCTACTCGGTGATCCGCGCCGGCACCCTGGCGATGGTCAGCGCCGCCGTGGTCTCCTGGTTCACCCCGCACTGGATGGGGCCCAAGGCGCTGCTCAACGCCCTCTCGCTGGGCGCCCGCATGGCGATTCCGCTGATCGCGGTGTGCGCCTGTGCCGGCATCATCGTCGGCGTCATCTCCTTGACCGGGGTCGGCGCGCGCTTCGCCTCCATGCTGCTGGGCATCGCCGATGCCAGCCACCTGCTGGCGCTGTTCTTCGCCATGTGCATTTCGATCCTGCTGGGCATGGGCATGCCCACCACCGCCGCCTATGCGGTGGCCGCCTCGGTGGTTGCCCCGGGCCTGCAGCAGATCGGCATTCCGCCGCTGGTGGCACACTTCTTCGTGTTCTACTACGCGGTGCTCTCGGCGATCACACCGCCGGTGGCGCTGGCCGGCTACGCGGCCGCGGCGATCTCCAATACCGACCCGCTGAAGACGGCCATGACCTCCTTCAAGTTCGGCCTGGCCGCCTTCATCGTGCCCTTCATGTTCTTCTACAGCCCGGCGCTGCTGATGGACGGCACCTGGTCGCAGATTCTGCGCGTGGCCATCACCGCCGGTATCGGCATCTACCTGCTGGCCTCGGCCGTGCAGGGCTGGTTCCTCAACGGTGTCGCCAACCTCGTGCAGCGGGGCCTACTGCTCGCCGCCGCGCTGTCGATGATTGCCGGCGGCTGGATGACCGACCTGGCAGGCTTGGCAGTCGGCGCTCTGGTCTTCGCCTGGCAGGCCGCCGCACTGAAACGCAAGCCCAGCGTCTCGAGCTGATCCTTCGGCGCGAGGCGCCCGCAGTGCCCGGCCGGGGCGGCATCCGCCGCTCCGGCCGTTTTGTCAGCAAGACGAACGACCCAAGGAGGCAGGCCATGCTTAGCGTACGGTATACGACCCTCCCCTTCCTGCTTGCCGCCAGCGCCCTGCTGGCCGGCAGCCCCCTCGCCGACGAGCGCAGCGACTGGCCCGAGCGCGTCCACTTGGGCACCGCCTCGCTAGGCGGCACCTACCAGGTCTACGGCGACGGCCTGGTGACCCGTATCAGCGACGAGCTCGGCGTGCTTGCGCTCTCCCAGGCCAGCGGGGGGCCCTTCCACAACATGACCCTGGTACACACCGGCGAGGCCGAACTGGGCCTGGTGACCCTGGGGCCGGCCCGGGAGCTATGGGACGGCGAAGGGGTCGTCGCCCCCGGCGAACAGATGCGCAACGTCCGCGCCCTCTTTCCCATGTACCAGACCCCCTTCCACGTGGTCACCATGGCCGACTCGGGGATCGAAAGCCTCGAGGACCTCAGCGGCCGGCGGGTCGGCGTGGGCCCCATGGGCGGCACCTGCGCCGCCTACTGGCCGCAGTTCCTGGAGGCGCTGGGTATCGAGGACGTGAACCTGCAGTACGCCGGGGCCAACCACCTGGCGGACTACCTGCCGTCACGGCTCAGCGACGCCTTCGCCTTCTGCGCCGGGCTGCCGATCCGCGCCTTCCAACGCCTCGAGCGCAACCATGCCGTGCACATGTTCGGCCTCACCGAGGCTGAGCAGGCCAGCCTGCTCGAGGCCTTCCCCGTTGAACCCTTCGAGATCCCGGCTGATACCTATGCCAGCATGGACGCTCCGCACGCCTCGGTCTCCTTCTGGAACTTCGCCATCGGCCACAAGGACCTGCCCGAGAGCTTCGTCTATGAGCTGATGGCGCTGGTGCTCGACGACCCCGACGCCATGGAGGCCATTCATCCCGCCGCGGCGGAGACCCGCGCGGAGCACCTGGACAAGAACGACGTGCTCTGGTTTCACCCCGGCGCCGTGCGCTACTACGAGGAGCATGGGTTCGAGGTACCGACCGCCATGCTGCCCCCCGAGCTGCGCCCGGACGAGGAGAACGACGAGGACGACGAGGACGCGGTCAACGAAGATGAGGAGGCGATCGACGACAGCGAAGCCGACGATAGCGACGCGGCCGACAGCGCTGCCTGACGCCCGCCGTCTTGGCAGCGCATCAACGCCCTCGCCCCGCCATTGGCGGGGCGAGGGCGTTTTCAGGGCTCTTCACACTTTGGCGTGAATCCGTGCTTCTGGCTGCATTGTGGGAGGCCGGCTCTGCCGGGCGAAGGCGCCGCAGGCGCCCCTTTGGCAGTGCTGCGCACTGCTTCGCGAGCTAAAGCTCCCTCCCACAAGGCCTGTTCACGCCAGTCTGCGATGAACCGTTTTCAGGGGCGGCGGCCGGTGATATTGTCGAGCACCTTTAGACTCGGCTCGGCCTGGTTCAGGGTGTAGAAGTGCAGCCCCGGGGCGCCGCCGTCGAGCAGGCGCTGGCCGAGCCGGGAAATGACCTCCTCGCCGAAGGCGGCGATGGACGCACTGTCGTCTCCGTAGGCCTCGAGCTGCTTGCGGATCCAGCGCGGAATCTCGGCGCCGCAGGCATCCGAGAAGCGGGCCAGCTTGGTGTAGTTGGTGATCGGCATGATGCCGGGCACGATGGGTGCCTCGACGCCCAGCCGGCGCGCCCGCTCGACGAAATGAAAATAGGCATCGGCGGTAAAGAAGTACTGGGTAATCGCGATGTTGGCGCCGGCCTTCATCTTGCGGGCGAAGTTCTCGAGATCCCGCTCGAAGCTGGGCGCCTGGGGATGCGACTCCGGGTAGGCGGCCACGGCGATTTCGAAGTGATCGCCGGTCTCCTCGCGAATGAACTCCACCAGCTCGTTGGCGTAGCGCAGCTCGCCGACGCCGCCCATGCCGGAGGGCAGATCGCCGCGCAGGGCCACCAGGCTGTCGATGCCCTCTTCGCGATATTGGGCCAGCAGGTCGCGCAGCTGCGCCTTCTCGCTGCCGATGCACGACAGGTGGGGCGCGGTGCTGATGCCGCTCTCGCGCACCTGGCGTACGGTGTTCAGGGTGCGGCTCTGGGTCGAGCCGCCGGCGCCGTAGGTCACCGAGAAGAAGCGCGGATTCCGGCTGGCCAGGGCGTCGCGCACCCCCATCAGCTTGTCACGCCCCGCCTCGGTGTTGGGGGGGAAGAACTCGAAGCTGATGCCCAGCGGATGTTCCTGCGTACTCATCGATTCACCTCATGAAGACCGTGCCTGTTGGCCCTATTCTGCCCACTGCCCGCGGGCCCGGCCAATGAAAGATTCGTGGCCCACTATCGATGTCATTCATATTGGTGGCGCTGACATCCCGGCCCCGTCCAGGCATGATGACGGCTTTCCGATTGGCGAGGGAGTGCACATGATCGACCCCGGCACCCTGATGGGGCCGCTATGGACCCTGCTGGGCTTCGTCGGCCTGGGCTGGCTGGCGGCCCGGCGGCTGGCCGTCGACCCGCGCCCCATCGCCACTCTGCTGATTTACATCATCGCCCCGCTGACCTTCTTTCGTGGCCTGCTGCTGGGCGGTCCCACCCCGGAGTATCTGCTGCTCACCGCGGCGCTGTTCGTCGCATGCAGCCTGGTCGCCCTGGTCGTCAGCCGCCTGGCGCGCCCCTTCTTCGCGCCCCAGGAGAGCGCCCTGCTGGCCTTTTCGGCGGGCACCGGCAATACCGGCTACTTCGGCCTGCCGGTCGCCATGATCCTGCTCCCCCCGGAGGGCGTCACCCTCTACCTGTTCTGTATCCTGGGGGTCACCCTCTACGAGTTCACCATAGGCTTCTACCTCAGCGCCCGCGGCCAGTTCTCGGTGCGCCAGAGCCTGGTCAAGATCGTCCGCCTGCCGCTGGTGTATGCCTTTCTGGCCGCGCTGCTGGTCAGCGGCCTGGGGCTCTCGGTGCCCGAGGCGCTGATGGATGGCCTGGCGGTGTTCCCGGCTACCTATACCCTGCTGGGCATGATGATCATCGGCATGACGCTGGGACGGGTCGCACTGCATGAGTTCGACGCGCGCTTCATCACCGCCTGCGTGGCGCTGCGCTTCGGCCTCTGGCCGCTGCTGGCCGTGGGCACGGTGCTGGGCCTGCAGGCGATCGTCCCTTTGCCCAGCGAGCTGGCCCTTGCGCTGCTGCTGATCGGCGTGGTGCCCATGGCCGCCAACGTGGTGGTGGTGGCCATGGAGCTGGCGATACGCCCCGCCAAGGGTGCCCTGGCGGTGCTGGCCACGACCCTGGCCGCCCCGCTGCTGATCCCGCTCTATCTGACGCTGATGGGGCGCCTGGCAGGGCTGTAGAACGTTTGGCCTTGAAGCTCGGCCCGGTAGAGCTAGCCTGAAGCAAGACACCTTCGGAAGGAGGCGATCATGCATCGTTATGGATTTTGGGCGCTCGCCATCATCATGCTGCTTTTCCTCGCCCCCGCCCAGGCCCACCACGGCTGGGTCGGCGGCGAGACCATCGAGATCGAAGGCACCATCACCCATGTGCGGCTGGGCAATCCCCACGGCGAAGTGCAACTCAACGTGGATGGCGAAACCTGGACGGTCGAGGTCGGCCAGCCCTGGCGCAACGAACGCGCCGGATTGGCAGAGGGCGACCTCGCCGAAGGCGTGGAGCTGCGCGTCTCGGGCGAGCATGCCCGTGAACATGTACTCAAGGCCGAGCAGCTGTGGATCGGCGAGGAGCACTACGTGCTCTATCCCGGGCGAATCTGACTTGGCAGCGTGGAAGCCCTGCTGACATCGCTCGCCGATACGGCCCTGGCCGAATGGGTGCGGCTCTCACGCTGGGGCTATGCGGCGATCAATGCCCTGCACGTGCTGGGCATCGCCCTGCTGGTCGGCGCCATCGTCACCCTCGACCTGCGCCTGCTGGGTTGGCGCAAGCGCTTGCCGCTGCATGAGCTGGGCCGGCTGCTGCAGCCGGTGGCGATCGCGGGGCTGCTGCTGGCAATGGTCACCGGGGCGCTGCTGTTTCTCGCCGACCCCAGCGGCTATACCGCCATGCCGCTGTTCGTGCTCAAGCTGGCGCTGATCGCACTGGCCATCGCCAATGCCCTGCTGCTCAATCTGGGGCCGGGGCTGGCACATGCCACGCCCCGACGGCTGCGCGCGGCCGGCATACTGTCGCTGCTGCTGTGGCCGGCCGTGCTGCTGGCGGGCCGCATGCTTGCCTTCGTCGACGGCTGACAAATGGAAGCGCCGCCCGCAGGCGGCGCTTCGTTTTCCGTTACCTCGCGATACGCCTTAATAGCGATAGGCATCCGGCTTGTAGGGGCCCTCCGCCGGCACCCCGGTATAGTCGGCCTGGGCGCGGGTCATGCGGGTGATCACCCCGCCGAAGCCGGCCACCATGTAGCGGGCCACTTCCTCGTCGAGATGGCGAGGCAGCACGCTGACCGCCAAGGCGTCACGCTTCTCGGCCTCCGGCCGATCGGCGAAGCGGCGCTCATAGAGATGCATCTGCGCCAGCACCTGGTTGGCAAAGGAGCCGTCCATCACCCGGGACGGATGACCGGTGGCGTTACCCAGGTTCACCAGCCGGCCCTCGGAGAGCAGGATCAGGTAGTCGCGGCTGCCGGGATCGAAGTCGCCAGGCGTGCTGTCACGATAGACCTTATGAACCTGGGGCTTGACCTCCTCCCAGTGCCAATGGCGGCGCATGTGGGCGGTGTCGATCTCGCTGTCGAAATGGCCGATGTTGCATACCACCGCGCCGGGCTTGAGCGCCTCGAGCATGGCCGCGTCACAGGCATCGATGTTGCCGGTGGCCGTCACCACCAGGTCGATGCGCTCGAGCAGTGCCCGGTCAGTGCTCTCGGCGCCCCGGTTGTCGCCGTCACGGTAGGGCGAGACCACCTCGAAGCCGTCCATGCAGGCCTGCATGGCGCACAGCGGGTCGATCTCGCTGACCTTGACGATCATGCCCTCCTGGCGCAGCGAAGCGGCGGAGCCCTTGCCCACGTCACCGTAGCCCACCACCAGCGCCTGCTTGCCGGCCAGCAGATGGTCGGTGGCGCGCTTGATGGCGTCGTTCAGCGAGTGGCGGCAGCCATACTTGTTGTCGTTCTTGGACTTGGTGACGGCATCGTTGACGTTGATGGCCGGCACCCGCAGCGTGCCGTCGCGCAGCATCTCCTGCAGGCGATGCACCCCGGTGGTGGTCTCCTCGGAGATGCCGTGCACCGCATCGAGCAGCTCGGGGCGCTTGTCGTGCAGTAGCGCGGTGAGGTCACCGCCGTCGTCCAGCACCAGGTTGGGGACCCAGCCGTCCGGGCCCTCGACGGTCTGCTCGATGCACCACCAGAACTCCTCCTCGGTCTCGCCCTTCCAGGCGAATACCGGGATGCCCGCCGCGGCGATGGCGGCGGCGGCATGGTCCTGGGTGGAGAAGATATTGCAAGAGGACCAGCGCACCGTGGCCCCCAAGTCGGTGAGGGTCTCGATTAGCACCGCCGTCTGGATGGTCATGTGGATACAGCCGGCGATGCGCGCCCCGGCCAGGGGCTGCTCGTCGCGGTACTTGTCGCGGATCGCCATCAGCGCCGGCATCTCGGTCTCGGCGATACGGATCTCGCGACGTCCCCAGTCGGCCAGGCTGATATCGGCGACCCGATAGTCCTGCACCTCAGGGGTCGAAACGGCGGGCTGGTTCATGCGTCACCTCCAGATGGGAAATTCGGTGACTTTCACTATAGGCCGAGCCGCCCCCCCCCTGCCAAGCCAGCACCAACGCGGGTCAACGCACCGGTGCCCCAACGACGACGCCCGGCACTTGGCCGGGCGTCGTGCTCTCCGCGGGGCGCGACTCAGAGGCCGGCGGCCTGGCGCAGGGCCTTCGCGCGGTCGGTCTTTTCCCAGGGGAAGGCGGTGAAGGTCTCGCTGCGCTGCTCGCCCTTGTCGTCCCTCCAGGTGTAGCTGGTCTCGAAGGGCGCGCGACCGAAGTGGCCGTAGGCCGCGGTGAGCTGGTACATGGGGTGGAGCAGATCGAGCATGCGGGTGATGGCGTAGGGGCGCAGGTCGAAGTGCTCGCGCACCAGCTCAATGATGCGGGCGTCGTCGATCTTGCCGGTGCCGAAGGTATTGATCGAGACCGAGGTGGGCTCGGCCACGCCAATGGCGTAGGAGACCTGGATCTCGCACTTGTCGGCCAGTCCCGCGGCGACCAGGTTCTTGGCCACGTAGCGGCCGGCGTAGGCGGCGCTGCGATCGACCTTGGAGGGGTCCTTGCCGGAGAAGGCACCGCCGCCGTGGCGGGCCATGCCGCCGTAGGTGTCGACGATGATCTTGCGTCCGGTGAGGCCGCAGTCGCCCACCGGCCCGCCGATCACGAACTTGCCGGTGGGGTTGATATGAAACTTGGTGCTCTCCCCCAGCCACTCGGGGGGAATCACCTCCTCGATGATCTCGCGTCGCACCATCTCGCGCAGCTCGTCCTGGTCGATCTCCGGGTCATGCTGGGTGGAGAGCACCACCGCCTCGACGCCGCAGGGCATCCCTGCCGCGTCATAGCGGAAGGTGACCTGGCTCTTGGCGTCCGGGCGCAGCCAGGGCAGCAGGCCGTGCTTGCGTAGCTCCGCCTGGCGCTCCACCAGGCGGTGGGCGTAGTGGATCGGCGCCGGCATGAACGACTCGGTCTCGTTGGTGGCATAGCCGAACATCAGCCCCTGGTCGCCGGCGCCCTGATCCTCGGGCTTGGTGCGATCGACCCCCTGGGCGATGTCCAGGCTCTGCTTGCCGATCAGGTTGAGCACGCCGCAGGTCTCGCCGTCGAAGCCCACATCGGAGGAGGTATAGCCGATCCCGGTGATCACCTCGCGCACCAGCGTCTCGAGGTCGACCCAGGCCGAGGTGCTGATCTCGCCGGCGACGATCGCCACGCCGGTCTTGACCAGCGTCTCGCAGGCCACCCGAGCCTGCTTGTCACGGGCGATGATGGCGTCCAGCACGGCATCGGAGATCTGGTCGGCGATCTTGTCCGGGTGGCCCTCGGAAACGGACTCGGAAGTAAACAGGGAGTATTCGCTCATGGCGTCCTCGACCCTTTGTGGAACGTCGGCAAAAGTAGCGCGGCGCTGTCCAGGCGGGGCTTGACGACCCTGCCCGATGCGGAGAAGGGCCCGTGCGGGCCGGAAACGGTATCCACCGGTTTCGCGGTGCAGAGTTTACACGCTGCCACCCGCTCTGGCACCCGCCATTTGATGACCGACGGCAAGTCGGCGACAATAGGCGTCCGAATTCGACCGCGCCGCCCCACCCCTGCGGCGCCCCCAGCCAGAACGCACACCCGGCCGGCCCCTCTGCATACGGCAGACAGGCGCCGCCGTGGACTTGCCCCATTCTGCCGCAGGCGAGGAGCTGACCCAATGCCGTCCCGTTTCGAACTGGCCAACGCCATTCGCGCCCTATCGATGGACGCCGTCCAGAAGGCCAAGTCCGGCCATCCCGGCGCCCCCATGGGCATGGCCGACATCGCCGAAGTGCTGTGGAACGACTACCTCAAGCACAACCCCAACGATCCCAAGTGGCCCGACCGCGACCGCTTCGTGCTCTCCAACGGCCACGGCTCGATGCTGCTCTACTCCCTGCTGCACCTGACCGGCTACGACCTCGACCTGGAACAGCTGCAGAGCTTCCGCCAGCTCCATTCCAAGACCGCCGGGCATCCCGAATTCGGTTACGCTCCGGGCATCGAGACCACCACCGGCCCGCTGGGCCAGGGCCTGGCCAACGCCGTGGGCATGGCCATCGCCGAGAAGACCCTGGCGGCGCAGTTCAACCGCCCCGGCCACACCATCGTCGACCACTACACCTACTGCTTCGTCGGCGACGGCTGTCTGATGGAGGGGGTCTCCCACGAGGCCTGCTCCCTGGCCGGCACCCAGCAGCTCGGCAAGCTGATCGCCTTCTACGACGACAACGGCATCTCCATCGACGGCGAGGTGGAGGGCTGGTTCACCGACGACACCGCCAAGCGCTTCGAGGCCTACGGCTGGCACGTGGTACCCAAGGTGGACGGACACAATCCGGAGGAGATCAAGGCCGCCATCGAGCTGGCCAGAAGCCAGGACGACAAGCCCAGCCTGATCATCTGCCAGACGGTGATCGGCTTCGGCGCTCCCAACAAGCAGGGCAAGGAGGAGTGCCACGGCGCCCCGCTGGGCGAGGAGGAGGTCGCCGCGGCCCGCAAGCAGCTCGACTGGCCCCATGCCCCCTTCCACGTGCCCGAGCCCATTTACCAGAGCTGGGATGCCCGCGAGAAGGGGCAGTCCGTGCAGGGCGACTGGCAGCACCGCTTCGAGCGCTACCGTGAAGCCCACCCGGAGCTGGCCCGGGAGTTCCAGCGCCGCGCCCAGTGCAAGCTGCCGGCGGAGATCACCAGCGAGGCCATGATCGAGCAGGCCCAGCAGGCCGGCGAGAGCATCGCCAGCCGCAAGGCCTCACTCAACTGCCTCAACGAGCTGGGGCCGCAGCTGCCTGAGCTGCTGGGCGGCAGCGCCGACCTGGCGCCCTCCAACCTGACCTTCTGGCAGGGGGCCCGCGCCATCACCCCGGAGACGCCAGACGGCAACTACCTGCATTACGGGGTGCGGGAATTCGGCATGGGCGCCATCATGAACGGCATCGTGCTACACGGCGGGTTCATTCCGTACGGCGCCACCTTCCTGATCTTCATGGAATACATGCGCAACTCGGTGCGCATGGCGGCGCTGATGGGCAAGCGGGCCATCTACGTCTTCACCCACGACTCCATCGGCCTGGGCGAGGATGGCCCCACCCACCAGCCCATTGAGCAGCTGACCAACCTGCGCACCACGCCGAACCTCTGCACCTGGCGGCCCTGCGACGCCGTGGAGACCGCCGCCGCCTGGGACGCCGCGATCAAGCGCAACTCCGGTCCCACCGCCCTGGTGCTGTCGCGCCAGGGACTGCCGCACCAGGCGCGCAGCAAGCCGCAGCTGGCCAATATCCAGCGCGGCGGCTACGTGCTGAAGGAGTGCGAGGGCACCCCCGAGCTGATCCTGATCGCCACCGGCTCCGAAGTGGGGCTGGCCATGGACGCCGCCGCCGAGCTGGAAGGCCAGGGCCGCGCGGTGCGGGTGGTCTCCATGCCCTCGACCTACCGTTTCGACGGCCAGGAGGCCGAGTACCGTGAGCAGGTGTTGCCCCGTGCCGTGACCAAGCGCCTGGCCATCGAGGCCGGCCACGCCGACTACTGGACCAAGTACGTGGGCCTGGACGGCGACGTGATCGGCATGCGCAGCTACGGCGAGTCCGCCCCGGCGGGAGATCTGTTCAAGCACTTCGGCTTCACCGTCGACAACGTGGTGGCCCGGGCCCAGGCGCTGCTCGACGCCTGATCGCTACCGCCAGCGCAGTCGGCAAAAGGGCACGGCCATTCGGCCGTGCCTTTTTCGGACCTTCACAGACTGGCGTGAGCATGTTTGGCAAGCTTCAAGGTGGGAGGCCGGCTCTGCCGGGCGAAGGCGCCGCAGGCGCCCCTTGGGTAGCGCTACGCGCTACTTCGCGAGCTGAAGCTCCCTCCCACAAAGCCAGTTTCGCCAGTCTGCGATGAACCTTTTTTCGTTCATCATGCGGGCGGGCGCTGGGGCTCAGGCGACGGTGATCGAGTCGTCGAGATAGACATCCTGGATGGCGTTGAGCAGCGCCACGCCCTCGGTCAGGGGCTTCTGGAAGGCCTTGCGTCCGGAGATCAGCCCCATGCCGCCAGCGCGCTTGTTGATCACCGCGGTGCGCACCGCCTCGGCGAGATCGCTTTGCCCCTTCGAGCCGCCGCCCGAGTTGATCAGGCCGGCACGCCCCATGTAGCAGCTCGCCACCTGGTAGCGCGCCAGGTCGATGGGGTGATCGGAGGTCAGCTCGCTGTAGACCCGGTCGTGGGTATGGCCAAAGCCGATGGCGCGATAGCCGGCGTTGGTCTCCGGCAGCTTCTGCTTGACGATATCCGCCTTGAGGGTCGCGGCCAGGTGGTTGGCCTGGCCGGTGAGGTCGGCGGCCACGTGGTAGTCGGCGCCCTCCTGCTTGAAGGCCGGGTTGCGCAGGTAGGCCCACAGCACCGTGACCAGGCCCAACTGATGGGCACGCTCGAAGGCCTCGCCGGTCTCCAGGATCTGCCGACGGCTCTCGTGGGAGCCGAAGTAGATGGTCGCCCCAACGCCCACGCAGCCCATGTCGAAGGCCTGCTCCACCTGGGCGAACGGTGTCTGGTCGTAGATCGCCGGATAACTCAGGGTCTCGTTGTGGTTGAGCTTGAGAATCATCGGCACCCTGTGGGCATAGCGCCGGGCCACCGAGGCCAGCACGCCAAGCGTCGAGGCCACGCCGTTGCAGCCCCCCTCGAGGGCCAGCTCGACGATATTGGCCGGATCGAAATAGCGCAGATTGGGCGCAAAAGAGGCGCCGGCGGAGTGCTCGATGCCCTGGTCCACCGGCAGCAGGCTGAGATAGCCGGTGCCGGCCAGCCGGCCGTGGTCGAACAGCGACTGGAGATTGCGCAGCACCGCCGGGCTGCGGTCGCTCGCCACCACCACCCGGTCGACGAAGTCCGCCCCCGGCAGGTGCAGCGACTCCTTAGGCACGCCCTCACAGCGGTGCTCAAGCAGATGGTGGGCGTCGTCGCCCAGCAAGCTGACGATATCGGTCATCTCTCTCCCCTTGATCGGATCTCCCGGCCCTTTCAGCGTAGCGCAAGCGTTCCGCCGCGGGGGAAGGAGCGCATCGGGGAGAGTCGTGCGGCAGGTGGCGCCTAACAGGCGGGAGCGGCCGACGGCACTGCCCCGTCGGCCGCCGGGGCGAGCGCTCAGGCCGCCTTGACCTCGATGCGCCGCCGCTGATGGGTCTGCTTCTTGGGCAGCACCAGGTGCAGGACCCCATTCTCCACCCGCGCCTCGATAGCCGCGGTATCGATCTCCTGGCTCAGGGTGAAGCGCCGGGCGAAGCGTTGCGCCCGCACCTCAGCGTAGATGGCCGACAGGCCCTCCGGCATGTCGAGCCGGATCTCCCCTTCCAGGCTCAGCACGCTGTCGTCGACCTCGATGCTCAACGACTCAGCGGTCACACCGGGCATGTCAGCGACCAGGTGCAGGGCGTTGCCCTCCTCGTAGATGTCCACCGGCGGCTGCAGCGCCACCTCCTGAGGCTCGCCCGTGACCGGCGGCTGACCGGCGGTCAGCTGGCGGGCGGTGTCTTGCTGCTTGGCGATATCCTTCATGACGGCTCACCTCCTCACTATCGACGCTGGACGATGTCATGCCGAACGAATCTCGATTCGCCGCGGCTTGAGTTCCTCGCGCTTGGGCAAGAAAATCTCGAACACGCCGTTGTGCCAACGCGCCTCGGCACGGTCGGCATCCAGGCCGTCGGGCAGCGCGATGGCGCGGGCGAACTCGCCGCTGCTGCGCTCGCGGCGGAAGTAGGGACGCCGCGCCTCTCCCTCGGCCGCCTCGGATTCGGCGGCGCGCGTGCCGCGCACGGTGAGCACGTTGTCCTGGATGCTGACATCGAGCTCGTCGGCGGACAGCCCCGCGGCGAACACATAGACACGCACCGCATCATCGGTGCGTCCCACATTGATCATCGGGTAGCTGCCACGAGGCACCGAGCGGATATCCGCCGCACCGCTTTCCGGAAACATCTCGTCCATCAGTTGGCGGAACCAATCCACGCCCCGGGACGACCCGGTATCGAAACGCCTGAGATCTCCGAACATCACGAACACCTCCTACGCTAGACAGGGCAAAAGTGATGGGGCACGGCCTCGCAAGGCTCCCCGAAAGGAGAAATAGGGGTGCGCCCGCGCTTTTCAAGGCCCCTTCGGCCGCCCATCGTCGGCTGGGACTCGACGGGGCATTTGCGCTAGAATTACCGCTTTGCCCCGCCCGCTCGAGGAGACTTCGGCGCCCCCATGGCCCAGCGTATCGCCATCAACGGTTACGGCCGCATCGGCCAGTGCGTGCTGCGCGCCCTGGTGGAACGGGCCGCCCCCGAGCTCGAGGTCGTGGCCATCAACGAGCTCTCCGACCTCGATACCATCGCCTATCTGACCCGCTACGACACCACTCACGGCCGCTTCCCCGGCCAGGTATCGGCGGCGCATGGCCGCCTGGTGATCAACGACCGGCCGATTCGCGTGCTCTCGGAGAGCGACCCTTCCCGGCTGCCCTGGCAGGCCCTGGGCATCGACCTGGTGCTGGAGTGCTCGGGCAGCTTCAGGGACCGCGCCACCGCCGAGCGTCATCTCGCGGCCGGGGCCGGGCGGCTGCTGTTCTCCCAGCCCGCGGAGAGCGACGTGGACGCCACCATCGTCTGCGGTATCAACGACGAACAGCTCAGAGCCGAGCAGCGCATTCTCTCGGCGGCCTCCTGCACCACCAACTGCCTGGTGCCGGTGCTCACCGTGTTGGACGAGGCGCTAGGCATCGAACACGGCGTGACCACCACCATCCACTCGGCGATGAACGACCAGCCGGTGATCGATGCCTATCATCAGACCGACCTGCGCCTGACCCGCTCGGCGATGCATTCCATCGTGCCGGTGGACACCGGCCTGGCCCGCGGCATCAATCGCCTGATGCCGCACCTGGCCGGGCGCTTCGAGTGCCTGCACATGCGCGTGCCCACCATCAACGTCTCGGCCATGGACCTGTCGCTGTGCGTGCGCCGCGACACCAGCGCCGCCCAGGTCAACGCCCTGCTCCGCCACGCCAGCCAGGAGCGCCTGGCCGGCCTGCTCGGCTACACCGAGGAACCCATGGCCTCCGTCGACTTCAACCACGATCCCCGCTCCGGTATCGTGGACGCCACTCAGACCCGGGTGGCCGGCCACCGCCTGATCAAGCTGCTGTGCTGGTTCGACAACGAATGGGGCTTTGCCAACCGCATGCTCGACGTCGCTCGGCGCGTGGCGGCGATGCCGCCCGCCAACTAATTTACTTCGGCCCTTCCCAAATGAGGAATCCGCTTCCATGAACGTGCGCAAGATGACCGACCTTGACCTGCGTGGACAGCGCGTGCTGATCCGCGAGGACCTGAACGTGCCCGTCAAGCATGGCAAGGTGACCAGCGATGCCCGCCTGCGGGCCAGTCTGCCGACCATCCAGGCCGCCATGGAGGCCGGCGCCAAGGTGATGCTGATGAGCCACCTGGGCCGCCCCACCGAGGGCGAGCCGGCCGAGGAGTTCTCCCTGGCGCCGGTGGCCGAGCGCCTGGGTGAGCTGCTGGGCCGCCCGGTGACCCTGATCAGCGACTACCTGGACGCCGCCCTGGACCTGGCCGACGGCGAGGTGGTGCTGCTGGAGAACGTGCGCTTCAATGCCGGTGAGAAAAAGGACGACGAGGCACTGGCCAAGCGGTACGCCGCGCTGTGCGATATCTACGTGATGGACGCCTTCGGTACCGCCCACCGCGCCCAGGCCTCCACCCATGGCGTGGCGCGCTTCGCCCCGGCGGCCTGTGCCGGCCCGCTGCTGGCCGCCGAACTCGACGCCCTGGAGAAGGCGCTGGCCAGCCCCAAGCGTCCCATGGCCGCCATCGTCGGCGGCTCCAAGGTCTCCACCAAGCTCGACGTGCTCAACGCCCTCTCCGAGAAATGCGACCAGCTGATCGTCGGCGGCGGCATCGCCAACACCTTCATCGCCGCGGCGGGCCATCCGGTGGGCAAGTCGCTCCATGAGGCCGACCTGGTCCCCCAGGCCAAGGCGCTGATGGAGCGGGTCGAGATCCCGCTGCCCACCGACGTGGTGGTAGCCACCGAGTTCTCCGAGTCGGCCGAGGCAGTGGTCAAGCCGGTCGATCAGGTTGGCGACGACGAGATGATCCTGGATATCGGCCCGGAGACCGCCGCGCGCCTGGCCGGCCTGCTCAAGGATGCCGGCACCATCCTCTGGAACGGCCCGGTGGGCGTGTTCGAGATCGACCAATTCGGCCAGGGTACCGAGGCGCTGTCTCGGGCCATTGCCGAGAGCCCGGCCTTCTCCATCGCCGGTGGCGGCGACACCCTGGCCGCCATCGACAAGTATGAGATCAATGATCGGGTCTCCTACATCTCCACCGGCGGCGGCGCCTTCCTCGAATACGTCGAAGGCAAGACCCTCCCGGCGGTGAAGGCTCTGGAAGACGCCGCCACCCGCTAAGCCCCGACATCCCTTGACCGGCACCGCCACCGGCGGTGCCGCCTCTGCACAGCGATAGACACAGGTGAGTTCATGGCACTGATCAGTATGCGCCAGATGCTGGACCACGCCGCCGAATACGGCTACGGCGTGCCGGCCTTCAACGTCAACAACCTCGAGCAGATGCGCGCCATCATGGAGGCCGCCGACCAGACCGACTCCCCGGTGATCGTCCAGGCCTCCGCCGGCGCCCGCAAGTACGCCGGCGCGCCCTTCCTGCGCCATCTGATCCTGGCCGCGGTGGAGGAATTTCCGCACATCCCGGTAGTGATGCACCAGGACCACGGCACCAGCCCCGCGGTGTGCCAGCGCTCCATCCAGCTGGGCTTCTCCTCGGTGATGATGGACGGCTCGCTGGGCGAGGACGGCAAGACCCCCATGGACTACGCCTACAACGTCGACGTCACCCGGCGCACCGTGGAGATGGCCCACGCCTGCGGCGTCTCCGTGGAGGGGGAGTTGGGCTGCCTGGGCAGCCTGGAGACCGGCATGGCCGGCGAGGAAGACGGCATCGGCGCCGAGGGCAAGCTCGACATGGAGCAGCTGCTCACCGACCCGGAGGAGGCCGCCGACTTCGTCAAGGCCACCCAGGTGGACGCCCTGGCCATCGCTATCGGCACCAGCCACGGCGCCTACAAGTTCACCCGGCCGCCCACCGGCGACACCCTCTCCATCCAGCGCATCAAGGAGATCCACGCCCGCATCCCCGACACCCACCTGGTGATGCACGGCTCCTCCTCGGTGCCCCAGGAGTGGCTGGCGGTGATCAACGAGTTCGGCGGCGAGATCCCCGAGACCTACGGCGTGCCGGTCGAGGAGATCGTCGAGGGCATCCGCCACGGCGTGCGCAAGGTCAACATCGACACCGACCTGCGCCTGGCCTCCACCGGCGCGGTGCGCCGCTTCCTGGCCCAGAATCCGTCCGAGTTCGACCCGCGCAAGTTCCTCAAGGAGACCGTCAGCGCGATGCGCGATATCTGCATCGCCCGTTACGAGGCCTTCGGCTGTGCCGGCAACGCGTCGAAGATCAAGCCGATCAGCCTCGAGGCCATGTACCAGCGCTACGAGCGCGGCGAGCTGGCCCCCAAGGTGAAATAAAGGGTTCATCGCAGACTGGCGTGAACTTACCCTGTGGGAGGGAGCTTCAGCTCGCGAAGTAGCGCGCAGCGCTACCCATGGGGCGCCTTCGCCCGGCAGAGCCGGCCTCCCACCATAGAACCTGGCAAACATGTTCACGCTAAAGTGCGAAGTGCCAAATAAGGTAGCCGAAACGCCAAGGCAGCCGCATCAGGGGCGTCAAGGGTGACGCCCCAGCGCCCGGGCCACAGCGACGAAAAAGCCGCCCCGGTGGCGGCCGGGGCGGCGAAGGCGGGTGACGCTGCCGTGATCACCCGATGGGAGAACGACCATCCCTCCTGGATGGCCTCAGGGCTTACCAGCCCTCGTCATCGTCGTCGTCACTCGGGACTTCCCACTCTTCCTCTTCGTTCTCCTCCTCGTACTCGAACTCGAACTCCTCTTCTTCGTCCTCGTACTCGGTGGCGTCATGGTCGGTGCCGAAGGTGTCATCGGCGGAGCCGTAGTTCTCATCGGGCGCCGTCTCCTCCTGCGGCACCGGCTCCTGCTCCTCTTCCTCGTGGAAGCCGGCAAAGGTCAGGGGGCTGGCCAGCAGGCCGAAGGACACACCGAGCACACCGAGCTTCTTGAGAAATTCCTTGGACATCATGGGTCGCACCTCCAATCTTCAGGTCTGGACTTGCGAATGGCGAAAGCCGCGAAGGCTTTCCAAGTTGCTTGCCGGCGTTATGCCTTTAGGGCGTGGTCGCCGACCGTGTCGAATCACCCTGAACGTTGCACAGGGCAGGCCAACCTCCGGCCATGATTCGACAAATATCTTTAATATCAAAAGGATAAGGAAACACCACGGTTCGAGAATGACACCCCGCCCCGGCCGCTTTCGGTGGTGATATCTGACACATGCGCCTTGGCGCGCCACCCAATCGGCGCCCCAGCGGCCACCTTCACCTTGAAGGTTGGCCAGGTTGGCGCAATACTATTCGGAAACGGCGTTCGCAAAGTCTTGCGCAGTGTGCTGCCAGACGCGCGAACGGTCGGACACAGATAAGGTAATGATCACCACGTAGCGGTGAAACGCCCCTGGCCTGCGAGAGATGTTCGGCAATGACACGCCCGCTCTGCCTGCTCTTTGACTGTGACGGCACTCTGGTCGACAGCGAGCCCCTGCTCGCCGACGAGATGGCCACAGCCCTCAACGCCGTCGGCCTGCCGTTCCAGGTCAACGACTACATCGGCGAGTTCCGCGGGGCCCGCTTCCGCCGGATCGTCGCCGAGCTGGAGAGCCGGCACGGCCCCGTGGACCCCGCCACTCTGGCGCCCCTCGAGGCCACCATGCGGGCCAACCTCAATCACCGCCTGGCCACCGAGCTCACCCCCATCGAAGGCGCCGCGGAAGCCCTGGCGCTGCTGCACCACTACCCCATGGGGGTGGTCTCCAACGGCCCGACCAACAAGATCCGCACCTCCCTGGTCGCTACCGGTCTCGATGGCCTGTTCGACGATCGCCTGTTCAGCGCCTACGCGGCCAACTGCTGGAAGCCCGACCCCCGCCTCTACCTGCATGCGGCCAGCGAGATGGGCTATGCCCCGGCGCAGTGCCTGGCCATCGAGGACTCCGTGGTGGGCGTGCGTGCCGCCCTGGCCGCCGGCATGACGGTGGTCCACCTCAATCGCTTCCCCGACGCGGAGGAGACCCCCGAGGGGGCCATCATGATCACCAGCATGTACCAGCTGCCCACGGTCGTCAGCCAGCTGGCCGGCGCGATGGAGCCGCAGCGCCGGTCGAGCGCCCTCAGCCGCTGAGCCGGCACCCAAGCCAAGGGCCCGGGGCGGGATGCAGGCCGCGCCATCCAGCGGTATCATCGCCTCACCTCCACCGCAAAGGAGCCCGCCATGGCGACCCTGCAGGACCAGCTGCGCGGCCTGGTCTACTCCACCGAGCACGGCGACATCTGCCCCGGCTGCCGCCACCCGAAGGCGGAGTGCAACTGCGCCGAAGCGGCCGAGCAGGCGCGGATCGCCGCGCTCGACGGCATCGTGCGCATTCGCCGGGAAACCAGCGGCCGCAAGGGCAAGGGGGTAACCACGGTGACCGGCGTGCCGCTGGCCGAGAAAGCGCTCAAGGCCCTGGCCAAGGCCCTCAAGCAGCGCTGCGGCACCGGCGGCGCCGTCAAGGACGGCGTGATCGAGATCCAGGGCGACCACCGCGACTCGCTCAAGACCGAGCTGGAGAGCCGCGGCTACACCGTCAAGCTCGCCGGCGGTTAGGGAGGTCCGCTATGTCCCCGACACACCGTTTCCCCGGGCGCCCGCGACGCCTGGCGCTGCCCTTGCTGGCCGCCCTGGCGCTGGCCGGCTGCGCCGCCACGCCGGAGTTCGCCGAGCTGCACACCCGGGTGCTCCCCCCGCAGGGCCTGAGCCTCGACGACCGCGCCGAACTTCGGGTCGCCCTGAGCGATGCCGATGGCACCCTGGCCGAGACCCGGCTCGAAGCGCACGGCAGCGGCCCCTGGTCGGCGGTTCTTCGCTATGACCGCCGAGCCCTCGCCGCGGCCGAAGCGCCACGGCTCAACGCCCAGCTTCGTCAGGCGGGGCGTCTGACCCATGCCTCGCCCGAGCCGGTGGCAGTGGATCCCGAGGCATCGGCCGATGATATCGATCTCCCGCTGGCGGCTCGGCCCTGACGGCCGCCGCCAGGGCACTCAGGGTCTCGCCGGCAGAGGCCTCGAGCTTCAGCACATAGAGCCCGTCGGCCCGGGTACGCCCCTGGTTCACGCAGGCCAGCGGCTTGCCGGCCCGAGCCGCGGCCCGGGCGAAACGGTACCCCGAATAGACCATCAGCGACGACCCCACCACCAGCAGCGCATCGGCCGCCTCGACCAGGGCCATGGCCTGCGCCACCCGCGCGGCGGGAACGCTGTCGCCGAAGAACACCACGTCGGGCTTGTAGATACCCCGGCCGCAGCGCCCGCAGCCCGGCACCTGAAAGTCGGCAAAATCCCGTTCCAGGTCGGCGTCGCCGTCGGGCCGCAGCGGGGCTCTGGCGGCGTCGGCGGTCTGCCACTGCGGATTGCATGCCGCCAGCTCGGCGTGAAAGTCATGGCGCATGCGTCGCGCGCCACAGGCCATGCAGCGCACCAGGTCGGCGCGACCATGGAGGTCGACCACCCGACGGGAGCCGGCCTGCTGGTGCAGGCCATCCACGTTCTGGGTGATGAGTCCGCTCACCACGCCCTGCGCCTCCAGCTCGGCCAGCGCGCGGTGCGCGGGACCGGGCCGCGCCTGCTGAAGTGCCCGAAAGCCGACCAGCGCGCGTGCCCAGTAGCGCTGACGCGCCCCGTGGCGACTCATGAACTCGCGATGCTGCATCGGCGGCGAACACTTCCAGGCACCGCTGGCATCGCGGTAGTCGGGGATGCCGCTTTCGGTGCTGACCCCGGCGCCGGTGATCACGACGAGGCGCGGGTAGCGCGCCATGAAGGCCCTCAGCCGTTCGTCCGCGACCGCCTGTCTCGCCGCTGCTGTTTCGCTCATCATCTCTCCCCCTGGCCTGCCGGCCATCGTGCTTCACCACGGCTTCCCAACAAAGACCATGGCCTTGGCTGGGTGAGGTTGTCTAGAATGAATCGCTCATGCGCCCATAACAGGCAAGGACGGACCCCTTGATGGCCTGGCTGGAATACCTGCTTCCCCTGATCTTCCTGTTCCCCCTGGGGGCAACGGCGGTGATCGTGATCGCCCTGCGCAACCTGCATGACGCCCGGGTGCGCTCACCGTTCAACGCCCGCCCCCTGCGCGAACCCGGGCAGGCGCTGCGCGACCGCCTCGACCGCGCCTTCGGCACGCTGTTCCTGGACGGCGCGCTTGGCCCCATCGTCACCCTGGCCCCGCTGGTCTACGGCATGGGGCGCATGCTCTTCGCCAACCAGCAGATCTGGATCGAGTGGGCTCTCTACGGTGCGCTCAGCACCCTGCTGGTGCTGGTGTTCTGCTTCCTGCTGATCCGCGACTTCCAGCACATCCGACGCATCAAGCTGGGGCTGGCCTGCGAGCTGGCCGTGGGTCAGGAGCTCGAGCGGCTGATTCGCCCCGAGGCCCATCCCTACTACGTCTTCCACGACGTGCCCACCGACAGCCACACCATCGACCACGTGGTGGTCACTCCCCACGGGATCTTCGTGGTCGAGACCCGTGCCCGCACCCGCCCCTTTACCGCCGACGGCAAGGAGATCAACGTGGTGACCGTGGAGCGCGACCGGCTGCGTTTTCCCGGTTGGAGCGAGCGCCGGTCACTGGAGAAGGTCCACCACGATACGCGCTGGCTGGCCGAGTGGCTGGAGACGCAGTGTGGCGAACCGGTGCCGGTACGCGGGGTACTGGCGCTGCCCGGCTGGGACATCCTCTGCCAGGCCCCGGCCAAGGGGCTGCTCGTGGTCAGCGGCGAGACCCTCTCCCAGCAGCTCAGCGAGCAGCACCTCGGCGAGCTGAGCAAGGCCCTGCATGACAAGGCCATCAGCGTGCTGCTCGAGCGAGCCGCCCTGCTGGAAGAGACGCCCAACCTGCGCCCCCCTGCCGTTTAGGCGCTGTTCAAGAAGACGCGCGGAGCGGCTCAGTCCCCCTTGAGCCTGCCGCCCATCTCCTGGGCCAGATCCACCGCATAGTGGTCGGTCATGCCGCCGATGAAGTCGAGCATGCGTCGATAGCTGGCGTACAGCGACCAGGAGGGCAGCGGGGTGTTCTCGCCGATCAGCGCCAGCACCCGCTGGTGCTTGAAGGTGGAGCGGCCGGTGTGGTGCAGCTCATGGGCGGCACCGATGAAGGCCTCCAGCAGAATTCCCAGGGTGGTGTAGGCGCCGATCTCCAGCTTGGCCTTGCGCTCGTTCTGGAAAATCCGCTCCCGAGCCAGCTGCTTGGCCGATTTGACGCCCCAGCCCAGATCGGGGTGGCACAGCTCCAGCAGATCCTCCTGCAGGGTGCCGGCCAGCAGCTCGGCCTCGTGCTGCACGAACACCGCTCCCACGTCATTGACCGCCCGCTCCATGGCGGCGCCGCGCAGCGCGGCGATACGCCGCCGCTGGGACACCCCTTGACGCTGCATGGCGGCGTAGTCCGCCGGCGGGTCCCCGGCGATCTGCAGCAGCACCTCGGCCACCTCATCGAAGCGCAGGATGCCCATCTCCAGGCCGTCCTCCAGGTCGAGCAGCGCATAGCAGATGTCGTCGGCGGCCTCCACCAGCCAGGCCAGGGGATGCCGGCACCAGCGCCCGGCGCCGCGGGGCAAGAGCCCCAGCCGCTCGGCCACCTCCGCCAGCAGGGCCTTTTCGCTCTGGTAGCTGCCGAACTTGCCGGCCGCTCCAGCATGCTCCACGGTCCAGGGGTACTTGAGCAGGGTGCCCAGGGTCGCGGTAGTCAGGCGCATGCCTCCGCGGAACTGGTTGTACTCGATCTGGGTGACGATGCGAAAGCCCTGGGCGTTGCCCTCGTAGGTGAGCAGGTCGGCGCGCTCGTGCTCGGAGAGCCCCTCCAGCAGGCCGCTGCCATCCGCCTCGGCACGCTTGAACCAGTCGCGGATGGCGTACTCGCCGGCATGCCCGAAGGGGGGATTGCCGATGTCGTGGCCCAGGCAAGCGGCCTGGACGATCACCCCCAGGTCCGCCGAAGTGATCCAGGCCGGCAGCCGCTCGCGCAGCCCTTCGCCGACGATCATGCCCAGGGAGCGCCCCACGCAGCCGACTTCCAGGGAGTGGGTCAAGCGGGTGTGGATATGATCATTGTCGGTGAGCGGGTGCACCTGGGTCTTGCGCCCCAGGCGCCGGAAGGAGCCGGCAAAGACGATCCGGTCATGGTCCTTGTGAAAGGGGCTGCGGCCGATTTCGTCGCGTCCGCTGCGCTCTCCGTGCAGCCGTGAGGGGTCCAGCAGCCGCTGCCAGGTCATCTGCGTCATGGGCATCTCTCCTTGAGAGCCCCATTCTGTCAGCCCCCGGCGCCGCCGCCCAGCCCCCGCGCACGGTGCTGGCTCAGCCCCTCGATTGCCATGACACCAAATAAGGACTAAATTAAGTCCACATACCCAAGCGGAACCGAACGCCATGAAGTACTCAGAGAACATCAAGCCGATCAGCTATCTGAAGGCCCATGCTGCCGAGATTTCCCGATCGCTCAACGAGCTTCGCGAGCCGATGGTGATCACCCAGAACGGCGAGGCCAGGATGGTCGTGCAGGACATCAGGAGCTATGAGCAGACCCAGGAAACCCTGGCGCTGCTGAAGATCCTGGCGCTAGGCAGCCAGGAGGTCGAGCAGGGCAAGACTTTGGATGCGGCCGAGTGTTTCAACCAGTTGCGCCGAGGAGAGCGCTAGCGGTGGCGCTGCAGGTCGAACTCACCGCCTCGGCCTTCGAGGACCTTCGCGAGCTTTACGACTTCATAGCCGAAGATTCTCCCCCTGCGGCCGAGCAGCTGCTCGAGACCATCGAGGCACGCATCCTATCACTGGGGCAGCATCCCGAACGTGGCAGTCACCCCCGGGAGCTGCTGGAGCTGGGCATACGCGACTATCGCCAGGTCATCGAGCCGCCGGTGCGCATCCTCTATCGCCAGCATGACGAGCGCCTCATCGTCTACCTGATTGCCCACAGCCGGCGCGACATGCAGCGGCTGCTGGCGCGTCGACTCCTGAGCTAACTCACTCGCCATCCGCCAGCGCCGGCAGCAGCGTCTTGAGCTTGCCTGCCCTTCAAGAGAGCGCGTATTGCGGCCCCCTCTTCTTTAGGTTCATCGCAGACTGGCGTGAACAGGCTATGTGGGAGGGAGCTTCAGCTCGCGAAGTAGCGCGCAGCGCTACCCATGGGGCGCCTGCGGCGCCTTCGCCCGGCAGAGCCGGCCTCCCACCATAGAACCTGGCAAACATGTTCACTCTAAAGTGCGAAGAGCCCTTCTTTACTCGCCATCCGCCAGCGCCGGCAGCAGCGTCTTGAGCTTACGCGTCAGCGTATTGCGTCCCCAGCCCAGCAGTTCGGCGGCCTCCCCCTTGCGCCCGCCGGTGTGCTTGAGCGCCGTCTCGATCAGGATGCGCTCGAAGTCCGGCACCGCTTCTTCCAGCAGGTGGGTGTGGCCAGCGGCCAGGGCACGGTCCGCCCAGTGGCGAAAGGCGGTGCGCCAGTCGCCACTGACGCCGTCCACGGCCTCGGGCTCGCGCAGCTCGGGAGGCAGGTCCTCCACCAGCACCTCGCGGCCCGAAGCCATTACCGTCAGCCAGCGGCAGGTGTTCTCCAGCTGGCGCACGTTGCCGGGCCACGGCAGGCGAGTCAGATGCGCCTCGGCGTCGGCGGTCAGGACCTTGACGTCGGTGGCGAGTTCCTTGGCCGCCTCGGCCAGGAAATGGCGGGCCAGGCGCGGGATGTCCTCGCGCCGTTCGGCCAGCTTGGGCAGGTGCACCCGAATCACGTTGAGGCGGTGGAAGAGGTCCTCGCGAAAGCGGCCATCCTCCACCAGGATCTCCAGGTTCTGGTGGGTCGCGGCAATGATCCGCACATCCACCTTGACCGGGGTGTGCCCGCCCACGCGGTAGAACTCGCCGTCGGCCAGTACCCGCAGCAGCCGCGTCTGGGTCTCGGCGGGCATGTCGCCGATCTCGTCGAGGAAGAGGGTGCCGCCATCGGCCTGCTCGAAGCGCCCCTGGCGCTGGGCGGTGGCACCGGTGAAGGCGCCCTTCTCATGGCCGAACAGCTCCGACTCGATCAGGTCGCGGGGAATCGCCGCCATGTTCAGGGCGATGAACGGCCGGCCCGTCCGCGGACTATGCTGGTGCAGCGCCCGGGCGACCCGCTCCTTGCCGGTCCCCGACTCGCCGTTGATCAGCACGGTGATATGCGAATGCGACAGACGGCCGATGGCGCGAAACACCTCCTGCATGGCCGGCGCCTCGCCGATGATCTCGGCGTCCAGGCCTTCGGGCACGCTGACCGGCCGCTTGCGCTCACGGGCGTGGGCCACGGCGCGCCGCACCAACGCCAGGGCCTCATCCACGTCGAAGGGCTTGGGCAGGTATTCGAAGGCCCCGCCCTGATAGGAGGCCACGGCGCTGTCCAGATCGGAGTGGGCGGTCATCACGATCACCGGCAGGTCGGGATGCGCTTCGCGGACCCGCGACATCAGGTCGAGCCCATCGATGCCGGGCATGCGGATATCGGTGACCAGCACGTCCGGCGGGTCGTCCAGCAGGCGTCCCAAGGCCTTGTCGGCGCGCTCGATGCTCTCGACCTCGAGGTCGGGCTGGGCCAGGGCACGCTCCAGCACCCAGCGAATGGCGCGATCGTCGTCGACAATCACCACGCGTGCGACATCAGTCATGGCGCTTCTCCAGCGGAATCAGTAGTCGAAATTCGGTGTGGCCGGGCCGTGAGTCGCATTCGATCAGCCCCTGGTGCTGATGCAGAATGCCCTGGGCGATGGACAGCCCCAGCCCGCTGCCGTCGGCCCGGCCCGATACCATGGGATAGAAGAGGGTTTCCTGCATCTCTTGGGGAATGCCGGGGCCGTTGTCGATCAGGGCCACTTCGCAGACCAGGCGGTGCCGCTCGGCGCCAAGCGTGAACTGGCGGCGCGCCCGGGTCCGCAGCTGCAGGCAGGGCGCCTCGGTTCCCGCCGCGGCCATGGCCTCCACGGCATTGCGGGCCACGTTGAGCACGGCCTGGATCATCTGCGCCTCATCGCCGGGAAAGTCCGGCAGACTGGGATCGTAATCGCGGCTGATCTGCACCTCGGGCGTCTCGGCCACCAGCAGGGCACGCACTCGCTCGAGCACCTTGTGGACGTTGAGCGACTCATGGCGCGCCAGCCGATTCGGCCCAAGCATCGAATCCACCAGGTCGCGCAGCCGGTCGACCTCCTCAATGATGATATGGGTGAACTCGGCCAGCGCCGGGTCGTGCAGGTCCCGCTCGAGCAGCTGAGCAGCGCCGCGAATGCCGCCCAGCGGGTTCTTTACCTCGTGGGCGAGCCCGCGGGAGAGTACCTTGATCGCCTCCTGACGATTGAGCAGCGCCTCCTCCCGGGAGATGCGCAGCAGCCGGTCGCGAGGCTCCATCTCCACCAGCAGCTCGCTGGCAGACAGCGGCGTTACCGTATAGTCGACGGTGAGCGTGGCGCCAGTGACCAGAGTCAGCCTGACCTCACGCTGGGTGAAGGGATGAAACCCATCGCGGGCCTTGGCCAGCACCGCCACCATGCCATCGTCGTCGGCGGCCAATGACGACAGCGGCACCCCCGTGACCCGCCCCAGGCTGACCGCCAGCAGCGCCTCGGCGGCCGGATTCATCCAGCTCAGCCGCAAGCCGTCATCGAGCAGCAGCACCGCGGTGGTGAGATGTTCCATCAGGCGTTGGTACATGGTGGCCTATCCTTGAATAGAGGCTTGCACCCACTTCGTGCCTCCCCGGGCAATCATGAAGCGGCAACTGGCGCGGCGCTGCCCTGCAAGGGCGCCGGCACTCAGCTAGAAAGAAGCAAGAAGCGCGCCAACCAGCGTTTCCGCGGCCCGGCGCCGTTTCGGTGCTTTCGCACCCGAGGTTATTGCACCAATATAGTGCGCCGCCAGGGCGGGTGCACACCAGTGAGAAGAGCACTGCCCTGATACGCCACCTCTGACGGACACACCGTCCCGCTCAAGGGTCGCGAAACAGGTGGCGCTCGAGCGATGGCCCGTCGCGGCGGCGCTGCTCCTGGAAGCGCGCCGCGGGCCCGCCATCTGCCGCTTCGGCCTCATCGCGACCGTCATCGCGCGGCTTGTCGCGACAGGGCCTGGGAGTGCCGTCCGGGCAAAGCGGCGGGGGTGCCCGGCGAGGGGCGAGCTAATCGGGGCGGTTGGGGTTCTGGGGCAGGTTGACGCTGGCGCGCTGCACATAGAGTGTCACCGGCTCGGTGCGGTGGCGCACCTCACCGCTGGCATCCAGCAGCTCGGCCTGCAGCACATGCTCGCCGCGGTAGAGGCCGGTAAGCATGAAGGCACTGGTATGCATGGCCGACTGGCTGACCTCGCCGCCGACCAGCAGCCGCACCTGATGGTCTTCACGAAGCGCCGGCTCGATGGCCAGCTCCACCGCGACATCACCGGCGTAGCCGGTGGGCAGGGTCTCTTCGTGCTCCGGCGAGACGATGCGGAAGGTATCATAGGGCATGAAGGGCTGCCCCGGGGCCGGGTCACGACGCGGCGCCTCGCGGCCCTCCACCCGCTCCGGCTCCGCCGAGCGCACTTCCCCCCGCGAGGGCACCACCGTCAGGGGCGCCAGTTCCACCTGCTCGCCGCCGAGATCGGGCCGGTCGGTAAAGGTCACGTTACCCTGGGCATCGGTGGTGCGATAGATGGTAGTGGCCAGCGCCGATGTGGCCATCATCATCAGCCCCAGGGCCAGACACGCCAACGCCTTGCTCATACCGGAAGTCCTCTTCGTCGCTCTCCACGCCGCCCGCCGACGCCTCGCCGACTCTCTTGGCCGCCTTCGCCACGCCTGACCGGCACCTTCTCCTTGGAGAGTGTACGACAAAAAGGGGTTCCACCGTGGCGGAACCCCCATGCAGGTACGGTGCGGCCAGCCCTGGGGCGGCCGTCCGCTTCAGCAGCTGTAGTACAGGTCGAACTCGACCGGATGGGTGGTCATTCGCAGGCGCTCGACGTCTTCCATCTTCAGCTCGATATAGGCATCGATCATCTCGTCGGTGAACACGCCGCCCTCGGTGAGGAAGCCACGATCGGCGTCCAGGGAGGCCAGCGCCTGGTCGAGGCTCTCGGCCACGGTGGGCACGGCCTTGCCCTCTTCCGGCGGCAGGTCATAGAGGTTCTTGTCCATGGCGTCGCCGGGATGAATCTTGTTCTTGATGCCGTCGATACCGGCCATCAGCATTGCCGCGAAGCACAGGTAGGGGTTGGCGGTCGGGTCCGGGAAGCGGGCCTCGATGCGCTTGCCCTTGGGGCTCGCGGTGTAGGGGATACGAATGGAGGCAGACCGGTTGCGGGCGCTGTAGGCCAGCATCACCGGCGCCTCGAAGCCAGGCACCAGACGCTTGTAGGAGTTGGTGGAGGCGTTGGTGAAGGCGTTCAGGGCACGGGCGTGCTTGATGATGCCGCCGATGTAGTAGAGCGCCATCTCGGAGAGCCCGGCGTACTCGTCACCGGCGAACTGGTTGACGCCATCCTTCCAGAACGACTGGTGGACGTGCATGCCGGAGCCGTTGTCACCCACCAGCGGCTTGGGCATGAAGGTGGCGGTCTTGCCGTAGGCGTGAGCCACGTTGTGGACCACGTACTTCATCTCCTGCAGCTCGTCGGCCTTCTTCACCAGGGTGTTGAACTTGACGCCGATCTCGTTCTGGCCGGCGTTGGACACCTCGTGGTGGTGCACCTCGACGGTCTGGCCGATGGCCTCCAGGGTGTTGCACATGGCGCCACGGATATCGTGGAAGCTGTCCACCGGCGGCACCGGGAAGTAGCCGCCCTTGACCCGCGGACGGTGGCCCAGGTTACCGCCTTCGACCTGACGGTCGGTGGACCAGGCCCCCTCCTCGGAGGTGATCTTGTACATGGCACCTTCGATATCGGCCTTCCAGTGCACCTCGTCGAAGATGAAGAACTCCGGCTCCGGGCCGAAGAAGGCGGTGTCGCCCAGGCCGCTGGACTGCAGGTAGGCTTCGGCGCGCTTGGCGATGGAGCGCGGGTCACGCTCGTAGCCCTGCATGGTGGCCGGCTCGATGATGTCGCAGCGCAGCACCAGGGTGGCGTCTTCGGTGAACGGGTCGAGGAAACCGGTACCGTCTTCCGGACGCAGGATCATGTCCGACTCGTTGATCCCCTTCCAGCCGGAGATGGAGGAGCCGTCGAACATCTGGCCGTTCTCGAAGAACTCTTCATCGATGTCACGCGCGGGGATGGTGACGTGCTGTTCCTTGCCCTTGGTATCGGTGAAACGCAGGTCCACCCATTTCACATCATGCTCTTCAATCAGGGCGAGAGTCTTGGCTGACATGCTGTCCTCCGTTTGAGCCTAGGCTCGATTCGTTGGCGAGTGATCCACTGGCGCTGGTTCGTCCCAGCAAATGTTGTAGCACGCCGCAGGCCGGCTGCCCACGACCACCATGCACGAACATGGCGCTGCCCAATACAATGCAGACAGCGTGCCAACATCGCACCAAGAGTGACGGAAAAACAGACAAACACTTGAAAAACAATCGGTTTTTCTCTCTTCGCCCGTGCACCCGAAGAGCGCCTGGAAAAAATCGCTGCCGCCAACGCTCCCTCAAGCCTCGGCAAATGCACCAATAAAGTGCCCAAAACACAAAAGTGCACTAGCTTTGTGCAGACTCTTCAGGCGCTGCCACGCCGTAGAGCAAGTACATCTTGGGCGGCAGGTCAACGGCAGCGGTCAAGCAGCGTCGTTAATTTTTCGTTTAATCTAGGGTTTGTGAGGGTGTCGACCAGAGGATACCGTCCATCGCTACCGCGATACGTAGCAAATCAGCATTTCATCAAGCTGATATTCAATAAAAAGCGCTACTTCATCCGCGCCATTGGCCGCATCGGCCCGCCACCCACAACGACAACTTCCAACAACAGACTCACATGACTGATATGCCACGTAAGAATTTCTGGTCCGGGCTAGGTGTTGCCGCCGTGACGGTGGTGCTGCTGACCTGGATCATTCCCACCTACGGCGGCAGCGGCTTCGCGTTCGGCCTGCAGCCCCAGCGGCTGGCCACCCTCGGCGCCTGGCTGATCCTCGGCTGCTCCATCACCCTCTCGGTGGTAAGCGCCATCGCCCTGAAGCGCCGCGGCGAGCCCTTCGCCATCCTTCCCGATCTCGGCCACCTCTGGCACCAGGCGTGGCCGTTTGTGTATGTGCTCGGCTTCATCGCCTTGATCGACCGCTTCCCGTTGACCTGGGTGGCGCCGGCCCTGATCGGCGGCCTGCTGCTGCTGCTCGGCGAACGCCGCTGGTACGTGGTGGTGTTGACCGCCGCCGTCCCCACCGCCGGCCTCTATGGCCTCACGGCCCACCTGATGCGCATCGGAGTGGTATGACATGATCGGATTCGACGCCATCCTCGGCTCCTTCGCCGCCGTCTTCCACTACGAGTCCATCGCCATCATCCTCGGCGGGGTGCTGCTCGGCTATATCGTCGGCGTGATCCCGGGGCTCAACCGGGCGGTGGCCATCGCCATCGCCATCCCGCTGACCTTCTACATGTCGGCCTACGCCGCCATCGCCTTTCTGATCGGCCTCTCCAAGGGCACCGCCGCCGGCAGCGCGGTCTCGGCCATCTTGCTCAACACCCCGGGGGAGCCCTCCTCGGCGGCCACCTGCCTGGACGGCTACCCCATGGCCAGCTCCGGCAAGCCGCGCAAGGCCCTCAAGGTGGGCCTGCTCGCCTCGGTGATCGGCGACCTGCTGGCCACCCTGCTGCTGATCGCGGTCGCCATCCCCTTCGCCTCGGTGGCGCTCAAGTTCGGCCCCTACGAGCTGACCGCCATCCTGATCTTCGCCCTGGTGTTCATCGCCGGCATGGCCGGGGGCTCCTTTCTCAAGGGCCTGGCCGCCGGCGGCATGGGGGTGATCCTCGGCACCGTGGGCCTCGATCCCGAAACCGGCGCCATGCGCCTGACCTTCGGCTATGCGGAGCTGATGGAGGGCGTGCCGATCCTGCCCCTGGTGATCGGCACCCTGGCACTGGCCGAGATGTTCGTGCAGCTCGACGAGTACCGCCGCAACAAGGCCGGCAGCGTCATCAAGCTGGGCAACAGCGCCGACGACGACCTCTCCTACCGGGAGTTCAAGGGCACCCTGCCGACCATCTTCAAGAGCACCGGGGTGGGCGCCTTCGTCGGTGCCTTGCCGGGGCTTGGCCCCTCGGTGGGGGCCTTCATGGCCTACGGCCTGGCCAAGCGGACCGCCAAGGACCCGGACAGCTTCGGCAAGGGCAACCCCAACGGCATCGCCGCCGCCGAGGCCTCCGACAACGCGGTGATTCCCGCCAGCTACATTCCGCTGTTCGGCCTGGGCATTCCCGGCAGCGTCTCGGCCGCCCTGCTGGTCGGCGCCTTCATGATCCACGGCATCCAGGTGGGGCCGCTGATGCTGCGTGACCACCCCGAGATGCTGTTCACGCTGTTCTCGGGGATGATCGTGGCGAGCCTGCTGATGCTGGCCGTGGGCTGGTACGGCCTGCGCATCTTCGCCCGGGTCACCAGCGTCCCACCGCATATCGTGATCTCGGTGGTGATCTTCCTCTGCCTGGCCGGCATCCAGGTGCAGGGCTACGGCACCTTCGGGCTGCTCACCGTCTTCGTCTTCGCGATCTTCGGCTACTTCCTGAAGAAGTTCGACTACTCCTTCGTGACCTTCCTGGTCGCCTTCATCGTCACGCCCATGCTGGAGATGAACCTGCGCCAGTCGGTGATCCTCTCCGGCGGCGAGATTGGCATCCTGCTCGAGCGCCCCATCGCCCTGGCCTTCGTCGTGTTCACGGTGCTGATGGTGCTGCACCTGGGCTGGACCAGCTATCGGCGCTGGATGCAGGCCAGGCACAAGGCCAAGCCGGTGTGATCCCCTGGCCGGCCACCGGGCCGGCTGTTACCACGGCCCCAGGGCCATCGCAGCACAACCCCCACAACAACGCCACCAACGAGGTTCCTAACATGAAGATGAAACTGCTGAGCACCGCCGTTCTCTCCGCCGCCATGGCCTTCGGCCTCGCCGGCCAGGTCCAGGCCGACGACTTCCCGTCCAAGCCGCTGACCCTGGTGGTCGGCTGGGGCGCCGGCGGCAGCACCGACATCCAGGCCCGGGTGCTGGCCGACATCATGACCGAAGAGCTCGGCCAGCCGGTCAACGTGGTCAACCAGCCCGGCGCCGGCGGCGGCGTGGCCCTGGCGCGCCTGGCCAACAGCACCGACGAGGGCTACACCTTCGTCTTCGGCACCTCCATGACCATCACCTTCGGACCGCTCTCTACCGAGACCACCTACGACCTGGATGACTTCCGCTATGTGGCCGGCGTGACCCTGGGCCAGTCGGCCCTGGTCACCGGCGAGAACCGCCCCTTCGGCGACAGCTGGGACGACCTGGTGGAGTACGCCCGCGAGAACCCGGGCACCAGCTACGCCAACCAGACCGCGCTGGACCGCATGATCATTGAGTACATCGCCCAGCGCGAAGGGCTCGACCTGCGCATCGTGCCCACCTCCGGCGGCGCCGGCATGGCCCCGCTGATCCTCTCCGGCGACGTGGACTTCGCCTACAGCGGCGGCACCCACTCCGGCTACGCCGAGACCGGCGAGATGCCGGTGCTGCTGAGCCTGGCCGAGGATCGCCTGGTGGCCTACCCGGACGCCCCCACCCTCCAGGAGGCCGGCTACGACATCAACGCCGCCGAGATCCGGGTGGCCATGGTGCCCAAGGACACCCCGGACGCCCACGTCGAGCGCCTCGCCGAAGCGCTGAAGGCGGCCACCGAGGACGAGCGCTTCCTCGAAGTCACCGAGGAGCGCATCCTGATGCCGGTGACCTGGATGCCCGAGGACGAGGTCACCCAGACCCTCGCCGACCAGGTCGAGGGCTACAAGGCGCTGCTCGAGGAGCTCGGCGGCCTGCCCGGCGCCGAGTAATCCCGACGCGCCTGTCGGACGTAGCACGAAGCGCCCTTCGCTTCCGGTCGCCTGGCGGACACCCCGGCAGGCGACCTGAAAGGGCGAGTCAACAAGCGGGGCCAACCTGGCCCCGCACTCGCCGATCCGGCATCTCGCGACACCCGCAGGTGCCACGACACCACTGAGGTCCAACAATGAAAATGAAGCTGCTGAGCACCGCTGTTCTCTCCGCCGCCATGGCCTTCGGCCTCGCCGGCCAGGCCCAGGCCCAGGCCGACGACTTTCCCTCCAAGCCGCTGACCCTGGTGGTCGGCTTCGGCGCCGGCGGCAGCACCGATATCCAGGCCCGGGTGCTGGCCAACGTGCTCGAGGAGAACCTCGGCCAGCCGGTCAACGTGGTCAACCAGCCCGGCGCCGGCGGCGCGGTGGCACTAACGCGCCTAATGCATAACCAGGATGAGGGACACACCTTCGTCTACGCGGGCACCAACGGCACCCTCACCTTCGCCCCCCACGCCCACGACACCGAATTCACCCTGGACGACTTCCGCTACGTCGCCAGCATCACCACCGTCCAGCACGCCATCGTCACCGGCGAAGACCGCCCCTTCGGCGACAGCTGGGACGACCTGCTCGACTATGCCCGTGACAACCCGGGCACCAGCTATGCCACCCAGCACGCCCTGGATCGCCTGGTGATCGAGTACATCATGGAGCAGGAGGGCCTCGACCTGCGCATCGTACCCACCTCCGGCGGCGCCGGCATGGCCCCGCTGATCCTCTCCGGCGACGTGGACTTTGCCTACAGCGGCGGCACCCACTCCGGCTATGCCGATACCGGCGAGATGCCGGTACTGCTGGGCATGGACGGCGAGCGGCTGTTCGCCTTCCCGGACGCGCCGACCGTGATGGAAGCCGGCTACGATATCGATACCTCCGACTTCCGCGTGGTGGTAGTGCCCAAGAACACCCCGGACGCCCACGTCGAGCGCCTCTCCGAGGCTCTGGAGGCAGCCACCCAGGATGAGCGCTTCATCGAGATCACCGAGGAGCGCATCCTGATGCCGGTGCACTTCCGCGACGAAAGCGTGGCCACCGAGATGCTCTTCGCCCAGTCCGAGAACTACCGTCAGCTGCTCGAAGAGATGGGCGGCGTACCGGAAGACGACTGAGCCTGGCTCGGTCCTTCAGCCATGCCCAGCCGCGCCCGCCGATATGGCGGGCGCGGCCTTGAGGGGCTGGAGAAACGGCATTGGGCGACAGCACCTGACCGCCGGGGAGCACGCCTCGGCGTTGGACCTCAGGTCTCGCCGCTGGCGACCCGAGCCTGGCAGGCGCGCAGGCGGCCAAGCAGCTCGGGCAGCGCCTCGGCCTCGAGACCGGGATCGAAGCCGCCGATACGCTCGAACCAGCTGCGGGTCACGCAGAAGGCGTCGACCAGGGAAGGGCGGCGCAGCAGACGCCACAGCAGCGGCAGCGAGCGCGCCCGTGGCGCCGATAGCACCGCCGCATCCCAGTCCTGAGAGCGGCGGCCGCTGACCAGATCGGCCAGCCACTCGGGCGAAAGGTCGATGGCCGCCCCTGGAAAGATCAGGATCTCACCGGTGCTGCTCGATACGCTCGCATTGAGCCGACTGCCCAGCGCCATGGCGTTGACGAACAGCAGCCGCACGCCGTAGCGCTGGGTCAGGCTGGAGAGCCGCGCATCGTTGGTGTCATCGACCACCAATAGCTCCACCGCGCCCTGCTGGTTCCACTGGCGCATGGCTTTGTGCAGGGTCCCCAGCTGGCGAGGCAGCCGAGCGCCCGAAAGGCGAGCATCCAGGACGATGCTGCAAGTAGGCATGGTCAGTCGAGCTCCCAGGGCGACCGCCATGCATGGCGCTCACCGGTTCAACCCGCAGCCGGCCACCGGCTACAGTGTAAGTTAGTGTATCTCCAGGTTTGAAAAAGTATCAATGAAGAGAGGGTTGAAATTCCTATTGTCCGCCCTCTCAGCTTCCCCCTGTAAAATACTGGCAACCCGGCTTACCGAAGCCTGGATGTGCCACGCCGGTTCCTGCAGCGTCGCTTACCCCCTGGCGGCACTTAGCGCTGTTAAATCAAGGCGGTGCGGCGCCAAGCCCGGGGCAACCGGCGTGAGCCGGGCGCCGGAGGCTCGTAAAACCGCCCGCGTGGCACCGGTAAAGGTGGAAGCCGCAGCGCCCCAGCCCCTATAATGCGTCCCCACTTTTTCCCAGCAGGATCGCGTCGTGATCGAGAATCTTCGCAACATCGCCATCATCGCTCACGTCGACCACGGCAAGACCACCCTGGTCGACAAGCTCCTCAGCCAGTCCGGCACCCTGGACCGCAAGGCCGAGGGGCAGGAGCGCATCATGGACTCCAACGACCAGGAAAAGGAACGCGGCATCACCATCCTGGCCAAGAACACCGCGATCCGCTGGCGAGACGGCAACGGCCGCGACTTCCACATCAATATCGTCGACACGCCAGGACACGCCGACTTCGGCGGCGAGGTGGAGCGCGTGATGTCCATGGTCGACTCGGTGCTGCTGCTGGTGGACGCCGTGGACGGCCCCATGCCGCAGACCCGTTTCGTCACCCAGAAGGCCTTCGACCAGGGCTTGAAGCCCATCGTGGTGGTCAACAAGATCGACCGCCCCGGCGCACGCCCCGACTGGGTCATCGACCAGATCTTCGATCTGTTCGACAACCTGGGCGCCAGTGACGAGCAGCTCGACTTCCCGATCATCTACTGTTCGGCGCTCAACGGCATCGCCGGCCCCGAGCCGGAAGAGCTGGCCGAGGACATGAGCCCCATGTTCCAGGCCATCGTCGACATCGTCGAGCCGCCCAAGGTGGAGATCGACGGCCCCTTCCAGATGCAGATCTCGGCGCTGGACTACAACAGCTACGTGGGCGTCATCGGCCTGGGCCGCATCAAGCGCGGCGCGGTGCAGCCTAACCAGCAGGTGGTAGTGGTCGGCACCGACGGCGCCACCCGCAAGGGCAAGGTCGGCCAGGTAATGACCCACATGGGCCTGGAGCGGGTGCAGACCGAGCAGGCCACCGCAGGCGATATCGTCTGCATCACCGGCATCAGCGACCTGGCGATCTCCGACACCCTGTGCGACCCCAACGCCGTGGAGGCCCTGCCGCCGCTGTCGGTGGATCAGCCCACCGTCTCCATGACCTTCCAGGTCAACGACTCGCCCTTCGCCGGCAAGGATGGCAAGTACGTCACCAGCCGCAACATCAAGGACCGTCTCGACCAGGAGCTGATCCACAACGTGGCGCTGCGGGTCGAGCAGGGCGAGAGCCCGGAGAAGTTCATCGTCTCCGGCCGCGGCGAGCTGCACCTCTCGGTGCTGATCGAGACCATGCGCCGCGAAGGCTTCGAGCTCGCCGTGGGCCGCCCCGAGGTGATCATTCGCGAAATCGACGGCGAGAAGCAGGAGCCGTACGAGGAAGTGATCATCGACTGCGAGGAGCAGCACCAGGGCGCCATCATGGAGGAGCTGGGCTACCGCAAGGGCGAGCTCTCCAACATGAACCCCGACGGCAAGGGCCGGGTGCGCCTGGACTTCATGATCCCCGCCCGCGGCCTGATCGGCTTTCGCGGCCAGTTCATGACCCTGACCTCGGGCACCGGCATCCTCACCAGCCGCTTCGACCACTATGGCCCGCTCAAGCCCGACGCCGCCATCGAGCGTCGCAACGGCGTGATGGTCTCCATGGTGGACGGCAAGGCCCTAGCCTATGCGCTCTACGCCCTGCAGGATCGCGGCAAGCTGATCATCGATCACGGCACCGAGGTCTACGAGGGCATGCTGATCGGCATCCACAGCCGCGCCAACGACCTGGTGGTCAACCCCACCAAGGGCAAGAAGCTCGACAACATGCGTGCCTCGGGCAACGACGAGAACATCGTGCTGACCCCGCCGGTGAAGTTCACCCTGGAGCAGGCCATCGAGTTCCTCGACGACGACGAGCTGGTGGAGATCACCCCCAACCATATCCGCCTGCGCAAGAAGTTCCTCAAGGAGCACGAGCGCAAGCGCGCCAGCAAGAAATAGGGTTCATCGCAGACTGGCGTGAACTGGCCTTGTGGGAGGGAGCTTTAGCTCGCGAAGTAGCGCGAAGCGCTACCCAAGGGGCGCCTGCGGCGCCTTCGCCCGGCAGAGCCGGCCTCCCACCTTGAAGCTTGCCAAACATGTTCACGCTAAAATGCGAAGAATCAGAAATAAGCGGCCTCGGCCCCGGCAACGCCCGCCCCTCCGGCGGGCGTTTTCGTGTGCGCCTTGCCGACCAAACCGCTACGCTGGGCGTCTGATCCCAACCGAAGAGGCAACGCCATGCACCAGCACGTAGAGTGGGACGACCCCGGCGCCGACAGCGTGATGCGCCACTTTGCCCAGGACCCCATGGGACACAGCGACCCGGGGCCCGGCGATATCCTCTCGGCACGCTACCAGGGCGACGTGGTCCGCATTCGCGTCGAGGCCTACGTGGGCGACACCAGCATCGGCGAGGTGGTAGCGCTGATCGACCCAACCTCCGGCGAGCGCCGCAAACGGTGCGGCAAGCTCACCCTGGGCGATACCGTGCGCCTGCCCGACGCCTGCCGCGCGCTGGAACCGCACCCCGCGGAGCGAGGCGATGACGAGGACGACGAAGAGGCCCCGTGACATCCACGAACGCGCCCCTCGGTCACCAGCGCCACCCAACGGGCCCTAAACGCTTGACCACTGGCAATGCAACCGGAATCTGGCACAGTTAGGCTTTTCTACCTGAAAACCGGCCACCCGGCCCACAAGGCCTGAACCCAAACCGTCGGAACCCCCATGAGCACGCACAACGTCTGGACACACAAGGGCACCTTCCTGCTGGCTGCGGTTGGCTCGGCGGTGGGGCTTGGCAACCTGTGGCGCTTCCCCTACCTGACCGGCGAAAACGGCGGCGGCGCCTTCATCCTGGTCTACGCCCTGACCATCTTCGCCGTGGGGATCCCCATCCTGATCGCCGAAACCATGCTCGGCCGCAACAGCCGTCAGAGCCCGATCATGGGCATGCGCCACCTGACCCGGACCCACAACACCTCCCGCGCCTGGGAGTCGATCGGCTGGCTGGGCGGCGCCTCGGCGTTCCTGATCCTGAGCTTCTACTCGGTGATCGCCGGCTGGGCGATCCACTACACCTGGCAGATGCTCACCGGCTCACTGTCCGGCGCCGACGCCGAGACCATCGGCGCCGGCTTCGACGCCCTGCTGGCCTCCCCCGGCCTGCTGACCCTCTACCACACCCTGTTCATCATCGCCTCGGGGCTGATCGTCGCCATGGGCATCCACAGGGGCATCGAGAACGGGCTGCGCATCATCATGCCGGCACTGTTCGTGATCCTGCTGGGCGTGCTGGCCTACGGCGTGGCCAACGGCGACTTCGGCGCCGCGGCGAGTTTCCTGTTCACCTTCAATATCGCCGACCTGAGCCTCGAGGGGTGGCTGGCCGCCATGGGGCAGTCGTTCTTCACCCTGAGCCTCGGCATGGGCGCGATCATGGCCTACGGCGCCTACATGTCCAGCGAGGCCTCGCTGACCCGCACCGCGGTGGCGGTGGCCTTCGTCGACACCGCCGTGGCCATGGTGGCGGGGCTGGCCATCTTCTCGCTGGTGTTCGGCGCCGGGCTCTCCCCGGGCCAGGGCCCGGGACTGATGTTCGTCACCCTGCCGCTGGCCTTCGCCGAGATGCCCTTCGGGGCGCTGATCGGCGGGGTCTTCTTCATCCTGGTGCTGGGGGCGGCGATCAGCTCCTCGATCTCGCTGATCGAGCCGGTGGCCGCCTTCCTGGTCGAGCGCTTCGACCTGACCCGCCCCCAGGCGGTCACGATCATGGTCCTGGCCAGCTGGGCGCTGGGGCTGCTCACCGTGGTCAGCTTCAATATCTACGCCGAGGGGACGATCTTCCACGCCCTGTTCGGCCGCAGTGCCTTCGACTTCATCGAGCTGCTGACCAATATCTTCATGCCGCTGGGCGGCCTGCTGATTGCGCTGTTCGCCGGCTGGGCGCTGACCCACTCCGAGGTCATGAAGGAGATGCGCACCAGCGAGACCTGGTTCTCCATCTGGCGCTTTTTGGTCCGCTTCGTGGCCCCGGCCGCGGTGGCCTTCGTGTTCCTGCGCAGCATTCCGCAGATCGAGGGCTACCTGATCCCGACCATCGGGGCGCTGGTGATCGTCGGAGCCTTCGCCGCCGGCCGCACCTTCCTGATCGACCACAGCCAGGAGCAGTAGGCCGGTCCACCGGCAATGGCCACCGCCCGCGGGCGGTGGCCAAGGAACCGAAGGGCACTCGTTCCGGCCAGCCCCCTGGGCGGGCGAGCGCCCCATAACAACCAACTCCGCAAAGGAACTGGGCACAACGCTATGGCTGCCATCATCGACGTGCGACACGTCCACAAGGCCTTCGGCGGTCTGAAGGTCATCAACGACTGTTCGATTCAGGTGGAGCAGGGCTCCATCACCGGGCTGATCGGCCCCAACGGCGCCGGCAAGTCGACGCTGTTCAACATCATCGCCGGGGCCCTGCCGCTGGACAGCGGCCAGGTGCTGCTCGACGGCAAGGACATCACCAACCGCCCCGCCAACGAGCTGTTCCACAAGGGGCTGCTGCGCACCTTCCAGATCGCCCACGAGTTCTCCCAGATGACCGCGCTGGAGAACCTGATGATGGTGCCCCCCGCCCAGGCCGGCGAGAACCTCTTCAACGCCTGGCTCAAGCCCGGCCTGGTGCGCCAGCGCGAGACCGAAGTCCGCCAGCGCGCCCTGGAGGTGATCGACTTCATCGGCCTGCGCCACGTGCGCAACGAGCTGGCCGGCAACCTCTCGGGCGGCCAGAAGAAGCTTCTCGAGCTGGGTCGCACCATGATGACCGACGCGCGGGTGGTGCTGCTCGACGAGATCGCCGCCGGGGTCAACCGCACCCTGCTGGGCGACCTGGTCGGCAACATCGAGCGCCTCAACCGCGAGATGGGCTACACCTTCCTGGTCATCGAGCACGACATGGAGATGATCGGCCGGCTGTGCGACCCGGTGATCGTGCTGGCCCAGGGCAGCGTGATGGTCGAAGGCACCATCGACGAGATCCGCAACAACCCCGAGGTGATCGAAGCCTACTTCGGCTCCAACGTCGCCTGACCCAATACGAACAACGACCCTACGCTGGAACTTCACAATGCCTCTACTCGACGCACGCGACGTGCACGGCGGCTACGGCGGCATGAACATCCTCAACGGGGTGAACATGGCCGTCGAGGCCGACGAGATCGGTGTGATCGTCGGCCCCAACGGCGCCGGCAAATCGACCATGCTCAAGGCCATCTTTGGCCTGCTCACCGTCAGCCAGGGCGAGATCCTGCTGCACGGCCAGCCGATCCATAACCTGCCGCCCAACAAGCTGGTGCAGAAGGGAATGGGCTTCGTGCCCCAGGAGAAGAACGTCTTCCCGAGCCTGACGGTGAAGGAAAACCTGGAGATGGGCGCCTTCCTCAAGCCCGAGAACGTCAAGCGCATGCTGGGCAAGGTCTACGAATTCTTTCCTCCGCTCTATGACAAGCGCCATCAGCCGGCCGGCGAGCTCTCTGGCGGCCAGCGCCAGATGGTGGCCATGGGCCGAGCGCTGATGGCCGAACCCGAGATGCTGCTGCTCGACGAGCCCACCGCCGGCCTCTCGCCGCTCTACATGAACGAGATCTTCGAGCGGGTGAAAGAGATCAATGCCGCCGGCGTGGGCATCCTGATGGTCGAGCAGAACGCCAAGCAGGCGCTGGCCATCGCCGACAAGGGCTTCGTGCTGGCCGCCGGCCAGAACCGCTTCACCGATACCGGGGCCGCGCTGCTGGCCGACCCGGAAGTGGCCAGGAGCTTCCTCGGCGGCTAAGCCGCGGGGAACAGGGGAGAGAAACCGTCGTGAATGAACTCGTCTTTTTCATCAACAACGTGATCGTCGCCGGCAGCGTGACCGGCTCGATCTACGCCATTGGCGCCATCGGCGTGACGCTGGTGTTCAGCATCATGCGCTTCGCCCACTTCGCCCACGCCGACATGATGACCTTCGGCGCCTTCATGGTGCTGCTGCTGACGCTGGCCTTCCCCGGCGTCGGCAGCGTCGTCGGGCTGCCCACCCCGATCGTGATGCTGCCGCTGGCGATCGTGTTGACCTCGCTACTGGCGGTGGGCATCGACAAGGCGTTCTACAAGCCGCTGCGCGCCCACGGGGTCAAGCCCATCGTCATGGTCATCGGCTCGCTGGGCGTGACGCTGATGCTCCAGGGCTTGATCCGGCTGTTCGCCGGCACCAGCGCCCAGAACCTCTACCTGGCCGGCGAGCGCAAGGCGATCTACCGCCTGGAGCTGCCCTTCGAGCTGGCCACCCGGCCGGTGATCGTCACCGAGCCGCAGGTCATCCTCTTCGTGCTGACCATCGCCTGCGTGGTAGGCCTGCACCTCTTTCTCAGCCGCACCCGGCTGGGCAAGGCGATGCGTGCCATGTCCGACAACCCCGACCTGGCACGGGCCTCCGGCATCAACACCAACCATATCGTGGCAGTAACCTGGATCATCGCCGGGGGCATGGCCGCCACCGCCGGCACCCTGCTCTCCCTGGATGTCACCTTCAAGCCCGACCTCAGCTTCTTCCTGCTGCTGCCGATCTTCGCCGCGGCCATCGTCGGCGGCGTGGGCCACCCCTACGGCGCCATCGCCGGCGGCTTCGTGGTGGGCTTCGCCGAGACCCTGGCGGTGTTCAACTGGTCGGTGCTGCTGCGGCCCATCGCCCACCACTTCCCGGAGTGGCTGGAGCTGCCGCGCAACCTGGCCTTCGTCGGCACCGAGTACAAGATCGTGGTGCCCTTCTTCATCCTGGTGGCGATCCTGGTGTGGCGCCCCACCGGCATCTTCAAGGGTAAGGTGATCTGATGAGCACACAACATACCGAACGCCGAGACGATAGCGTCGCCGCACCGTCGCGCTTCCCGCTGCGCGAGGTGGTGCTGTTCACCGCCCTGTTGGCCGTGGTGCTGGGCGTCTATGCCATGATGGGTACCGCCTACAGCACCCGCATGCTGGTGGAGGCGTCCTGCTACGCCATCCTGGCCCTGGGGCTGACCATCCAGTGGGGCTACGCCGGGCAGTTCAATGCCGGGGTGATGGGCTTCGTGGCCCTCGGCGGCTTCAGCGCCATGTTCTTCAGCGTGCCGGTCAACGACGCCTTCTGGGGCAGCGAGCTGCCCGGCGAACTGGGCCGGGTCCTGCTCTATGGCGCCGCGGCCGCCCTGCTGGTCTACGGCGCCACCAAGCTCGACCGCCTGGGCGTACCGAAGAAGCTGCGCACGGTGATCGCCGTGGTGCTGGCGGTGGTGCTCTACCTGGTGGTGATCAGCCTGCTGCGCGGGGTCACCGGCGAGATTCAGTCGCGGGCCGGCTTCATCGGCGGCCTGGGCCTGCCGGCCTGGACCGGCTGGCTGGTCGGCGGCGCCCTGGCGGGAGGGATCGGCTATTTCATCGGCAAGATCTGCCTCGGCCTGCGCAGCGACTACCTGGCCATCGCCACCCTGGGCATCGCCGAGATCATCAAGGCGTTTCTCAAGAACTCCGACTGGCTGACCCGCGGCACCGCCACCGTCTCGCCGCTGCCCTGGCCCACGCCTGGACCCAGCGAGCTGGGCTTCACCCTGGCCCGGGCGCTGTATCTGTCGGTGACGGCGCTGATGATCGCGGTGATCTTCTTCCTGCTGCACCGCGCCTACCACGCCCCCTGGGGGCGGATGATCCGCGCCATCCGCGACAACGAGATTTCCGCCGCGGCCATGGGCAAGGACATCAATCGCCGCCGCCTGGAGATCTTCGTGCTGGGCTGCATCCTGATGGGCATCGGCGGCGGGGCGCTGGCCTCCTTCAACAGCCTCTTCGACCCCAACGGCTACCTGCCGCTCAACCACACCTTCCTGGTGCTGGTGATGGTGATCCTGGGCGGGCCCGGCAACAACCTGGGCACCATCTTCGGCGCCGTGGCGGTCTATATCATCTGGATCATGTCGGAGCCCCTGGCGCTGTTTCTGATGCAGCTGGCGGTAAGCCTCGGCGAGGGCGCCTTCGGCTGGGAGCCGCCGGGCAACCTGGACAGCCGCGCCCTGCAGGCCCGGGTGTTCGTGATCGGGCTGCTGATCACCCTGGTGCTGCGCTTCGCGCCCCAGGGGCTGCTGCCTGAAAAAGTTCGCCACCACGGGTAGAGAGGGCGGTGGGAAGTAAGGTTCATCTCAGGCTGGCGTGAACTTGCCCTGTGGGAGGGACGGTTCGACGCCTCGACTTCAGCTCGCGAAGTAGCGCGCAGCGCTACCCATGGGGCGCCTGCGGCGCCTTCGTCGAAGCGTCGAACCGCCGGCAGAGCCGGCCTCCCACCATCAAACCTGCCAAACATGTTCACGCTAAAGTGCGAAGAACCGAAAGTTATAGGCCCCGGCGGGAAATCCCGCCGGGGCCTTTCATTGCCAGGTGGCTGCGTTAGCGCTTACAGGTCGACCAGGCCCTTGCTGACGAAGGCGCCGTCTTCCACCACCATCTCGACCACCACGCCCGGCACGTCGCCGTTCTCGTCGAACTCGTGGGTGCCGGAGGCGCCCTCGTAGTTGATCTCGGTGCCGGCGGCGATCAGCTCCACGGCCTTCTCCCACTCGCCGGGCAGAATCACCTCGCCCGGGGCGGTGGCGACGCTGCGCAGGGCGGCGGAGAGGCCCTCGCGCTCGGCAGTACCGTTCTGCTCGATGGCCAGCGCCAGCAGGAAGGCGGCATCGTAGGCCTGGGCGGCGAACACCGCGCTGGGATCGAAGCCGGCCGCCTCTGCCGCCTCGGCGAAGATATCGGTGCCGGGCAGTTCCGGGCTGCCCGGGCGGGTGGCGATCATGCCCTCCAGCACGTCGGCCCCGACGGCCTCCACCAGCGAGGAGCCGACCATGCCGTCGGCGCCGGCGTACTGGGTGAACATGCCGCTCTCGTAGGCCTGGCGCAGAATGGTCTGGCCGGAGCCGTCGGCGTAGGCCAGCACCACCAGGGTCTCGGCGCCGCTGGCGGAGAGCGAGCCCAGCTCGGAGCGGTAGTCGGCACGGCCGTCCTCATGGGCCAGGTTCTCGGCCAGGAAACCGCCGCCGGCTTCGAAGGCTTCGGCGAAGGCATCGGCCAGGCCGCGACCGTAGTCGTTGTTGACGTAGGTGACCGCGACCTCATCGAAGCCCTTGTCGAGCATCAGCTTGGCCAGGATCTCGCCCTGGAAGGCATCCGAGGGCACGGTGCGAAACACTAGGTCGTTGTCGTCCAGCTCGGTGACCGCCGGCGCCGTGGAAGCCGGCGAGACCATCACCACCCCGCCCGGAATGGCCGCGCTGTTGGCGGCGGCCACGGTGGCGCCGGTGCACAGCGCGCCGACGATGGCGGTGACATTCTCGGTGTTGACCATGCGGTCCGCCGCGTTGGAGGCCGCCGAGGCGTCGCTGCAGGTGGTATCCGCATTGGGCATCACCAGGGTCTGGCCGCCCAGGATACCGCCCTGCTCGTTGATCTGCTGTACCGCCAGCCGCGCGCCGTCGTAGATCGGCGGGGTCAGGCTCTCGATCGGGCCGGTGAAGCCGCCGATGAAGCCGACCTTGACTTCCGCCTGGGCCGCTCCGACAAAGGCCACGCTGGACGCCGCTACCGCAATCGCCAATACGCTCTTCTTCATGGTTGTTCTTCTCGCTCTGGTTGCAAGGATGGGACACGCCTTCAATCTGGAAGGACGGCACGCAAAATACAAGCCCCCGCTGCCAACGTTAGCCGGCTTCGCCGTCGCCACAAGCCGCTGATTGTGCAAGCACAATCAGCGCCACCTGGGCCGGCGAAGAAGACTTCAACGCTGTGCAGGCAGCGCCTGCGGCAGGCACCTATACTGGGGGCCTCACCCCGACCAGGAGGCGCCCCGTGACACTTCCCGTCACCGAACTCTCCGGCAGCCGGCGCATGATCGGCGAGGCCCATGGCCGCATTCACGCCCGATTGATCCGGCACAGCCTGACCGTCTACGCCCAGCTGTTCCGGGATTTCGTCGGCATCGACTGGGAAGCCGCGCGCCGCGAGGCCCACCGCTTCCAGGCCATGATCGAGCGTGGCTTTCCGGCGATTCTCGAGGAGATGGAGGGCATCGCCCGCGGCGCCGGAATCGACTTCATCGACGTGCTGACCCTCAACTGCCGCAGCGAAATCGCCCTGACCCGCGCCAGCGGCGGTTGCTCGGCCTTCGCCCTGCAGCAAGACGGCCAGCAGTGGTTGGCCCAGAACTGGGACTGGCGAACCGATCAGCTGCACAACGTGGTGGTACTGCGCATCGAAGGGATCGGCCGACCGGCGCTGATCAGCGTCGGCGAAGCCGGCATGGTGGGCAAGGTGGGGCTCAATGACCGGGGCCTGGGGGTCTGCCTCAACGCCATTCGCTCACAGACCTGCGGCGAGGGGCTGCCGATCCACATCGCCCTGCGCAAGATCCTGGAGAGCCCCGACTGGGAGAGCGCGCTGCGGGTCGCCACCCACGACCGGGTCTGCTCCCCCGCCCACTTCCTGCTGGCCGGCGCTCCGCCAAGTGGTGACGCCTGCCAGGCCCTGGGGCTGGAGGTGCTGCCCGGCGAGCCCGGCCGGCTCGAGGCACAGCAGGGCCGGGTCACCCACACCAATCATCTCTATGCCCCCGGCGCGACCCACCAGGTCGAGGACTTCCCCCGGGCCGACTCCCGCCCGCGGCTGGCGCGGCTCGATGCCCTGCTGCAGAACGAATCGCACTTCGACGAGGCCGCCCTGTTCGACATCCTCAGCGACCACCACGGCGCGCCGATGTCGATCTGTCGCCACTTCAACCCCGACCAGCCCCCGGACGAGCGCATGGAGACGCTGTTCGCCGTGGTCATGAACCTGAGCGAGCGCCGCCTGACCCTGCGCCACGGCAAGCCCTGCGAGACCGCCGACGAACTGCGCCTGACACTCGACCGAGCGGCTTGGCTCCGCACTCCCTAGCCACGGAGCTGGCCCTTCTCATCGAGTTGGCCCTTCAGGTACTGCTCCGAGGTCCGCAGGAACAGCCGGCGAAACAGCGCATGGATAGCCTCCTCCCGACGCAGCTGCAGCAGCTGCCGGTCGGCTTCACTCAGCGTGTCGCCTGGACGGGGAAGCTGCCGTGCCAGGCGCACCGAGCCCGCCGACACATCGCAGACCTGCAGCGCGGCGCTGGTATCCGTATACACGGGCGTGGAGCAGTACCTCATGGCGACCTCCTTGATCACACAATTTATGATAACGATTATCATTGGCAATCGTGAATTTAGTCCACCACTCTCCCGCTGTCAAATCCCTGGTCTTGCATCGGCCGCGAGAAAAATCCCGTGCGGCGCAACATTCACGCTTGCCGGCTGCGACCGGTCGGCCTAGTTTCAGAAAGCACCATCAGAACTTCACTGAGGTTAGCCGCCATGAAGCATCTGCTGTTCTCCGCCCTGCTCGTTGCCCTGCTGGCCACCGGCGCCCACGCCGAGGAAGAAGACGCACCGGAGCGCCCCCGCCACCACACGGGGCAGACCGCCGCGACCCTATCCCAGGCTGTATCCAACCTCTCCAGCGCCAACGACCACCTCTCGGCGCTGCTCGCCAAGCGCGAGCTGAGCGACGCTGACCTGGGGATCATTCACCAGCTCACCTATACCATTGAGAATGCTCTGGCCCGGATCGACGAGGAGGTCGCCACCATGGCGGCCCTGGTGGAAGAGGTCCATCAAGGCAGCGAAAGCGGCGAACGTGAGCGCGTACGCGACAACGGCAGGGCCTATCTAGAGGCCATCCGTCCGCTAGTGAAGTAACTCCCAACCGCCGCGGCGCCGTATCGGCCGCGGCGGTGCCAATCAGCCGGCCAGCGCCTCTTCCACCAGCGCGCGCGCCTCGTCGCTCATCGGCAGCCCCAGCGCCAGCTCATGGGCCCGCGGCGACATCTTCTTCCAGGTCTTCTGGACGATGCGGATCAGGTGGTCATGGTCGACCTGCTTCGAGAAGTCGGCGAAGTAGTTCTCCAGGAACACCAGGCATGCGCAGTCCTCCACCGCCTGGGTGCCGGCCTCCCGGCCCAGGCCCTGCTTGCGAATCATCCGCGCCACCCGCTCGGCGTCCTCTTCCGAATAGCCCGCCTCGCGCATCAGCTGCGCCGTGGTCTCGCCGGCCCGCTGGCCCTGGTCGCGCCGCCAGGTGAGATAGCCCACCCGACCCTCCGGATACTCGCTGCGCGGCACCTGCCAGCGCTGCAGGTGCTGCGCCCGCACGGCGATGCGGGTCAGCTCGTCGGGGGTGTCCACCAGCCGCTCCAGCCAGGCGCTCATGCGACCGGCGTGCCACAGCTCCTGGGGCATGGCCTCGCCGTCGACCTCCACCCGGCGGGGGTCCTGGGCATGGAGGGCATCGATGGCGCTCAGGGTGGCGGCGAAGGGCGTTTGATCTGACATAGGGTTTTCCTTGCAAGCGATGGTGACTTCAGCATACCGCAACCGAGCAGGCTGGCGAGACACGGGCGGCCAAGGAAGGGCAGCGTCAGGAACCCGCTGGGCTGGGGGCACCGGGAAAGCGCGGCGGATACGCCTGCATATAGGCGTGACAAACACGCAGCACCCGCGCATCGTCATGCTTGCCGCCGGCCAGCTGAAAGCCCACCGGCAGGCCGGCCCGGGTGAAGCCGCAGGGCACCGAGGCGGCCGGCTGCTGGCTGAGGTTGAAGGGGTAGGAGAAGGCGGCCCACTCCTCCCAGTCGCGCATGCCGCTGCCCGGGGGAACGGCATGATGCAGGGCGAAGGGAGAAATCGTCACCGCCGGTGTCATCAGCAGATGATAGCGCTGGTTGAAGTGCTCGAGCCGCTCGGTGAGCCGGGCCCGCTCGGTCAGGGCATGGAACAGATCGACCGCGCGCCAGGCCTCGGCACGACGCGCATCGGCCACCAGCCCCGGATCGAGCCGCTCACGCTGCTCCTCGTCCAGCTCCTCCCAGACCACCAGCGAGGCGGTGAACCAGAGCTTCTGGAAGGTATCCAGCGGCGAGGCGAATCCCGGGTCCACCTCCTCGACCTCGGCGCCCAGCAGCCTGAGCCGGCGGGCCGCCTCGCGCACCCGCTCGGCGACCTCGGCATCCACCTGGGCATAGCCCAGGTCCGGCGAATAGGCGATACGCAGGCCGCGCAACCCCTGATGCAGCGCCATCCCCCAGTCCTCGGGCTGCCCCCGCACCGCGTAGGGGTCGCGAAAATCGTAGCGCCCGATCACATTGAGCATCCGGGCGGCATCGGCCACCGTGCGGGTCAGGGGACCAAGATGCGACAGGGTGGGCTCCTTGCTCGGCGGCCACTGCGGGGTCCAGCCGAAGGTGGGCTTGAAGCCGAACACCCCGGTAAAGGCGGCGGGGATTCGGATGGAGCCCCCCGAGTCGCCGCCCTGATGCAGCACCCCCATGTTGAGCGCCGCCGCCACGGCGGCCCCGCCAGACGACCCGCCCGGGGTCAGGCGGGTATCCCAGGGGTTGGCCGTGGCCCCGAAGACCCGATTGTCGGTCACCGCCTTCCAGCCGAACTCCGAGGAGTTGGTCTTGCCCAGGATCACCGCCCCCGCCTCGCGCAGCATCCGCGCCGGCGGCGCATCCCGCCGGCAGGGGGTGTCCGGCACCGTCAACGAGCCCTGGCGCGCCGGCATGCCCGCTACCTCGGTCAGGTCCTTGAGCGACACCGGCACCCCGTCGATGGGGCTCAGCGGCTCCCCGCGCGCCCAGCGCCTGCCCGAGGCGCGCGCCGCCGCCTCGGCCCCCTCCCGGTTATAGAGCGACAATTACTCTGGCCGGCCGCATTGCCTCGCCGAATTGGTTACCCAACATGGGGTGTTGCCTCACATACTGGGTTACCAAGGGTAGAAGCTGAGGTGGCGGGGATGGCAAAGAAAATGACGACTCCTGGTCGGCAAGAGCTGATTGGCGTTCTGAGAGAGCGCTATGCGCAGGGTTCTCGTGAAGAGAAGGGTCGGATCCTCGATGAATTCACCCTGACCAGTGGGTGTCATCGGAAATCAGCCATCCGGATCTTGAACGGATCGTCAGATCTCGATCCCCAGCCACGGAGTGGCAGGCGGAAGCGAATCTACGATGACGCAGTACACCAGGCGTTGATCGTGATTTGGGAGGCCTCCGACAGGATCTGCGGCAAGCGCCTCAAGGCATTACTTCCTATCCTGCTTCCAGCCCTTGAGCGCCATGGCCATCTACACCTTGATTCCGGGGTCCACGACAAGCTCATGTCCATGAGCGCCGCCACCATCGACCGGTTGCTTTGCGAGACCCGCGTCGGGGGCTCGCGTCGTCAAGCTCGGAGAAAACCCACGGCAGCGCAGCGCAACGTGGCAATCCGCACTTTTGGCGACTGGACTGATCCCTTGCCGGGCTATCTGGAGATGGACCTGGTGGTGCATTCCGGCGAGAGGCTGACGGGAAGCTATCTTCACACCCTCTCGGTGACTGATGTGGCGAGTGGCTGGACCGACTGTACGCCACTCTTGGCTCGGGACGGGACGCTAGTCGTCGAATCCGTTAAGGCCCTGCGTGGGGGCTTGCCTTTCTTGCTACGTGGGCTTGATGTCGATAATGGCTCCGAGTTTCTCAATGAAGTACTGCTGCGATATTGTGCTACCCATGGTATCGAGCTGACCCGATCGAGGCCCTATCACAAGAACGATCAGGCCTGGATCGAGCAGAAGAACGGGGCGGTTGTCAGACGACTGGTGGGTTACCGTCGGCTTGAGGGCCTGGCCGCCTTCGAGGCTCTGTCACAACTTTATGCGGCGGCACGCTTGTTCATCAACTTCTTTCAGCCGTCGTTCAAGCTCAAAGAGAAAGTCCGCACGGGGGCCCGAGTCGTGAAGCGCTACCATGCACCGCAGACACCCTGTTCGCGATTACTGGAGTCTAATACCATCCCCGACGCCATCAAGGCGCAACTACAGCACTTATCGGAAGCTCTGGACCCCCTCCAGCTTCTGGTTCAGATTCGCACCATGCAGCAACGACTGGCGATTATCTCAGCAGGCGGCGAACCACCTACGCCTGCGCATAAGGAAGATGATCTCACCCGTTTTCTCGCCAGTCTGTCGACGGCATGGCATGAGGGAGAGGTTCGCCCCACGCACCGCACGGCACCGAAGGCAAGCCGGCACTGGCGTACCCGGAAGGACCCGTTCGAAGGCGTGTGGCCAACGGTCGTGGGTTGGTTGGAAACTTCTCCCGATCAATCAGCGAAGGGTCTGTTAGAGCGGTTGCAACGGGAGCACCCTGGTACGTATTCCGATGGACACCTTCGGACACTGCAACGCCGGGTCCAGGAGTGGCGCAGGCAGATGGCGCTTCATCTTGTATTTGGTCAAGGTAGTACCGATGTTGCTTTCCCGACATATGACCATGAAGAGAAGTTCAGCAATGAAGTGGGACAACCACTCGGTATAGAGCGACAATTACTCTGGCCGGCCGACGACAACTACTGTGACCGGTTGCCCTAAGCTTGACCGCTTGTCCCGACCCACCAGGGAGCCGGTATGGCGGTCACCAGCCAACAGGTCATGCTCTATATGTCGCAACGTCAACAAGGCCAGACCCAGGAGGTCGCCGCCGCCAAGGCCGGCCTCTCCGTCAGAACCGCTCGCCGCCTCGAACGCCGGGCCGAGTCCTCCGAGCCGCCGGCATCACGGCACTGGCGAACCCGGCCCGACCCCTTCGCTGAGGTGTGGGAGACCACGCTCGTCCCCCAGCTGGCCGCCGCCCCGGGCTTGCAGGCACTGACCCTGCTGGAGTGGTTGCAGGAGCAGCACCCCGGCCAGTACCCGGACAGCCTGCTGCGAACCCTGCAGCGCCGGGTCAAGGGCTGGCGAGCCGCGCATGGCCCGGAGAAAGAGGTGATGTTTCCGCAAACCCATGGCCCCGGGCTGCGCGGCCTCTCCGACTTCACCGAGCTCAAGGGGATTGTCATTACCGTGGCAGGGGAGCCGCTTGATCACCGGCTCTACCACTTCCGCCTGGCCTACAGCGGCTGGTGTTGTGTCCGGGTGGTGCTCGGTGGCGAGAGCTACCCGGCACTGGCTGAAGGTCTGACCCGTGCGCTGGAGCGCCTTGGCGGCGTCCCCGCGGAGCACCGCACCGACAGCCTGTCGGCAGCCTTTCGCAACCTGGGCCGGGAGGCGGAAGCCGACCTCACCGAGCGTTATGCCGCCCTGTGCGCTCACTACGGCATGACGGCCACCCGCAACAACCCGGGTCGCGGCCATGAAAACGCCAGCATCGAGTCGCCGCATGGCCACTTCAAGCGGCGCCTGCAGCAGCGCCTGACGCTGCGCGGCTCCCAGGACTTCACCAGCCTCGACGCCTACCAGGCCTTCCTCGATGAGGTGACCACCGCGATCAACCGTCGCAACGCGGCCCGGATCACCGTCGAGCGTGGCGCGCTGCAGCCACTGCCCAGCCGGCCCGGTACCGACTACAGCGAGGTGACGGTGCGCGTCACTACCTCCAGCACCATCCAGGTGCGCAAGGTGCTCTACTCGGTGCCGTCCCGGCTGATCGGCGAGAACCTGCGGGTGCACCTTTACGATGATCGCTTGGTGCTGCATCACGCACAGCAAGCATTGCTGACGCTGAGACGGCGGCATGCCACGCCGGAAAGCGGCCGGTTGCGGGTCATCGATTACCGCCATGTGATCGGCTGGCTGGTCCGCAAGCCCCGGGCGCTGGCGGGGCTGACGTTCCGCGACGACCTGTTGCCGAGTGCGGCGTGGCGCGAGCTGTACGCCCGGCTGATCGCCGCCTCGCCGGTCGCCGAGGCCTGCAAGCGCATCGTTGGCGCTCTGGCGTTGGCCGCCGAGCAGGACCAGGCCGAGGAGATCGCCAGTTACTGGCTGGGCGCCCTGGCGCGTGGGAAGAGCCCGACACTGGCCGAGCTCCAGGCCCGCTTCGCCGCCACGCCGAGCGCCACGATGGCGTTCCCCCAGGTGACCCAGCATGACATCGCCAGCTACAACCACCTGGTGCCCAGCGTGCCGACCACGGAGGTGCGTTGCCATGCCTGATGCCCAGACGTTGCCGCTGCTGCTGCGACAGCTCCGCCTGCCCACCATGGCCGCCTGTTGGCCCCAGTTGGAGACCCAAGCCCGGGCCGAGAACTGGAGCCTGCCACAAGCGCTGGCCGCCCTATGCGAGCACGAGCTGGCCGAGCGTGAGCGACGCCGGCTGGCCCGGCACCTCAAGGAGGCCCGGCTGCCGGTGGGAAAAACGCTGGAGTCCTTCGAGTTCGACGCCATCGCGGCCGAGCAGCGTCGGCAGCTGAGCGCCCTGGCGGGCGACACGCAGTGGGTCGACCAGGCTCACAACCTGCTGCTGTTTGGGCCCTCCGGCGTCGGCAAAAGCCACGTGGCGGCCGGGCTCGGGCATACGCTGGTCGACCAGGGTTACCGGGTGCGCTACGCCACCGCCTCAAGCCTGGTCCAGGAGCTCCAGGCTGCCAAGCAGGCACTGCGCCTGAGCGACGCCCTGATCAAGCTCGACAAGTACGCCGTGCTGGTGATCGACGATATCGGCTACGTTCAACGCAGCGAGGCCGAGACGTCAGTGCTGTTCGAGCTGATCGCCCATCGCTACGAGTCGGCCAGCCTGATCATCACCGCCAACCAGCCGTTCAGCGCCTGGGACAGTATCTTCCCCGACAGCATGATGGCAGTGGCCGCCATCGACCGGTTGGTGCACCACGCCACGCTGATGGAGCTGAGCGGGGAGAGCTACCGTAAGCGTGCTTATCAACGACAATTACAAGGAGGAAAAGCTGGGTCGTCGGACTGACGACAACTACCCCACCCAACCGGCCATTTTAATTGTCGCCAAGCGGCCAAAGTAGTTGACGTCGCATACACTCGGTAACATTTCTGATGAGGCATCAGAGTAACCTTTCATCGTGAGGCAACACGAGCGGCCAAAGTAGTTGACGTCGCATACGTAGGGGGCGAAACGCCAGGTGATCACCGTTTTCTGAGCTGCCTGTGCGGCAGCTCACTGGCGAAATCGCGCTCCTCCAGGCCGTCGTAGTTTCTGAGCTGCCTGTGCGGCAGCTCACCTGGTGGAGCTGGACAGCGCCGAACAGCAGCTTTTCTGAGCTGCCTGTGCGGCAGCTCACGTAATCGCTGCGCGAGACGTAGGTGTTTCGTTTCTGAGCTGCCTGTGCGGCAGCTCACCTGCGCGCAGCGGCGTGGGGCGCACCGAGGTATTTCTGAGCTGCCTGTGCGGCAGCTCACCGGATCCTCGGCCGGCACTGGGGCGCTGGCTGTTTCTGAGCTGCCTGTGCGGCAGCTCACCTGTGGCTGGCCCGCACCGTGCTACAGGGCGATTTCTGAGCTGCCTGTGCGGCAGCTCACGCACTAGATCAGCTCCACGGTGGTGTGGGTGCTTTCTGAGCTGCCTGTGCGGCAGCTCACGGTGCACATTATTCGTCCTCCGGTTTTGGTGCTTTCTGAGCTGCCTGTGCGGCAGCTCACCGCACCTTCGGCACCGCCGCCCCCTACGAGCATTTCTGAGCTGCCTGTGCGGCAGCTCACGTCATGGGATGATGCGCCGGAGTGGGCGCAGTTTTCTGAGCTGCCTGTGCGGCAGCTCACGCACCACCGCCCTGCGCCGCATCGACGACGCTTTTCTGAGCTGCCTGTGCGGCAGCTCACAATCCAGGCGCTGAACCACCCGACAGGCTGCTTTTCTGAGCTGCCTGTGCGGCAGCTCACACTATCCCCGACCTGCCCGCCATCTTGCGCGATTTCTGAGCTGCCTGTGCGGCAGCTCACGATAGCTGGAGGATGGGCTATGGTTAGGTACTTTTCTGAGCTGCCTGTGCGGCAGCTCACATAATCTATGCCCAAAGGGAGATAATCATGAATTTCTGAGCTGCCTGTGCGGCAGCTCACGAGGAAGCGCGCCGGGAGGCCCAGCAGGACAATTTCTGAGCTGCCTGTGCGGCAGCTCACCCGCTGGTGTAGTTGCCTAGCGGCGGGTCGACTTTCTGAGCTGCCTGTGCGGCAGCTCACAACACCGCCCACGGGCACGCCTATGTCACCGTTTTCTGAGCTGCCTGTGCGGCAGCTCACATTTACCGAGTTACCTACCGCCTGCTCGAGCATTTCTGAGCTGCCTGTGCGGCAGCTCACGTGTGGCCTCGTTCGAAGTCACCTGGTGGGACTTTCTGAGCTGCCTGTGCGGCAGCTCACGCAGTCTCGGCCTCGTCCCTAAACTGCTCAACTTTCTGAGCTGCCTGTGCGGCAGCTCACCCCTGCCCGGCGTACTTAGCAGAGGCTGGCTATTTCTGAGCTGCCTGTGCGGCAGCTCACACCCCGCGTTTATCAACTCCATGAATGATCTTTTTCTGAGCTGCCTGTGCGGCAGCTCACCGGTGAGCCGGGGCGCGTCCCGCTGCCCATCTTTTCTGAGCTGCCTGTGCGGCAGCTCACGTCATGATCGGCACCATCACCTGCTACGTCATTTTCTGAGCTGCCTGTGCGGCAGCTCACTGGCTAGTCGGCGCACCGCCCGCCGTGATCGATTTCTGAGCTGCCTGTGCGGCAGCTCACGGACATAATCGAACCTGGCTACGGCTGGGCATTTTCTGAGCTGCCTGTGCGGCAGCTCACACGTCCTTGAGCCAGGGCAGCCGTATATCCATTTTCTGAGCTGCCTGTGCGGCAGCTCACTTGCACTCTCTTAGGTTGCTCCATGCATTGTTTTTCTGAGCTGCCTGTGCGGCAGCTCACATTGAGTTTGATGGCGTTGTCGTGCGGGACGATTTCTGAGCTGCCTGTGCGGCAGCTCACAGTTTGGCGGTGATGTCAGGCGTGACGATTCTTTTCTGAGCTGCCTGTGCGGCAGCTCACTGGGTGCATTATGATCAAATCCCAGCCACACTTTTCTGAGCTGCCTGTGCGGCAGCTCACCCTGTCGGCGCGTGACGCTGCGCGGGACGGGATTTCTGAGCTGCCTGTGCGGCAGCTCACGGCTAAAAGCTACTCCCCGGCCAGTGTTAGGAGTTTCTGAGCTGCCTGTGCGGCAGCTCACGATGACTGGTACCGCGCCACGCTCTACCGCTGTTTCTGAGCTGCCTGTGCGGCAGCTCACGTAGGCCAGCACGGTGCGCTGGCCGGGGAGCTTTTCTGAGCTGCCTGTGCGGCAGCTCACCTGACGCCGCGCCTGATGCACGACAAACAGTTTTTCTGAGCTGCCTGTGCGGCAGCTCACCCGCTCGGGCTCATACTCCATCGGCAGGCATATTTCTGAGCTGCCTGTGCGGCAGCTCACGAGCACGGCCACCTCCACATCGAGATCACGCATTTCTGAGCTGCCTGTGCGGCAGCTCACGCCCCGGCGCCCGCGCGGCCACGCTCTAGCCTTTTCTGAGCTGCCTGTGCGGCAGCTCACGACACCCCCGAAAGCCCCGGCGCCGCCCAGCATTTCTGAGCTGCCTGTGCGGCAGCTCACCCTGCCGTCACAGGCCAGCCATCCATCCGCCTTTTCTGAGCTGCCTGTGCGGCAGCTCACGCGTCTCTTCGTCCTCCCAGTCCTCTCGGCGATTTCTGAGCTGCCTGTGCGGCAGCTCACCAACTGGTGCGCGACTTCCTGCGCTTCCGGCTTTTCTGAGCTGCCTGTGCGGCAGCTCACAGGAAGGTAAAGAGATCGAGGCCTAGCACTCTTTTCTGAGCTGCCTGTGCGGCAGCTCACTCATCCCTCGACCAGTCGTGGAGCAAATGAGATTTCTGAGCTGCCTGTGCGGCAGCTCACGGCGTGGCTTGTCACAGCACCCCCGCCGCTTTTTTCTGAGCTGCCTGTGCGGCAGCTCACCCATCCATGCCGCCGCCGCGGTACTCTTCCATTTTCTGAGCTGCCTGTGCGGCAGCTCACTGGCACGTCGATGCCATCTGCGAGCATCTTGATTTCTGAGCTGCCTGTGCGGCAGCTCACTTGATGCCTTCGTCTGCTGTCGCCTCGATCTTTTTCTGAGCTGCCTGTGCGGCAGCTCACGTGCTGACAGCGATGGATGCCGGATTACCGTTTTTCTGAGCTGCCTGTGCGGCAGCTCACTTGATGCCTTCGTCTGCTGTCGCCTCGATCTTTTTCTGAGCTGCCTGTGCGGCAGCTCACGTGCTGACAGCGATGGATGCCGGATTACCGTTTTTCTGAGCTGCCTGTGCGGCAGCTCACCACTCCGGCGCGTCATTGATGGGGACGTTTGAGTTTCTGAGCTGCCTGTGCGGCAGCTCACGAGTACGGATTTACCGGCACCAGGGCTGCCGATTTCTGAGCTGCCTGTGCGGCAGCTCACTCATGTCGTCATGCCCGGTCACTGCGCCGGTATTTCTGAGCTGCCTGTGCGGCAGCTCACCATCATTTCGTCATCGACATTCCGGCCGGCAATTTCTGAGCTGCCTGTGCGGCAGCTCACAGGGCCTGCCCCAACTGCTCAATGCTGGTGTTTTTCTGAGCTGCCTGTGCGGCAGCTCACCAGGCCGGCCAAGCGCAACGCTTTCTGGCTCATTTCTGAGCTGCCTGTGCGGCAGCTCACAGTGTTGCGGAAGCAATCGGCGAGCAGGAGCATTTCTGAGCTGCCTGTGCGGCAGCTCACACTAAGGGGGCCTTCACGGCCCCCTTCTTATATTTCTGAGCTGCCTGTGCGGCAGCTCACCCCTTGAGCTTGCGAGTCACACGGTCGCCAATTTTCTGAGCTGCCTGTGCGGCAGCTCACCCCATGCCGTTCCAGACGCTAATGACGCCTGTTTTCTGAGCTGCCTGTGCGGCAGCTCACGATGTGCAGGTGGGCGGCGGCGTGCAGGTGCATTTCTGAGCTGCCTGTGCGGCAGCTCACAACGCCCACGGCGCGATGCGCCGGGTCTGGCATTTCTGAGCTGCCTGTGCGGCAGCTCACCTGATCGGCCACGCGGCCTCCTGATAGCGATGTTTCTGAGCTGCCTGTGCGGCAGCTCACGTGGGGGGCTGGGAGATCGTCCATATCAACGATTTCTGAGCTGCCTGTGCGGCAGCTCACGTTGACATGCCCCCCGACGACGACAACGTCGCTTTCTGAGCTGCCTGTGCGGCAGCTCACCTCGAGGCCCTGGCCGCTGACACCGACGAAGATTTCTGAGCTGCCTGTGCGGCAGCTCACCTGCTGCCCCAGTCCTCCAGCACCGCCGTGGCTTTCTGAGCTGCCTGTGCGGCAGCTCACTACTGGAACTCGCCATCCTCGGGCCCGTCCTCTTTCTGAGCTGCCTGTGCGGCAGCTCACGTGCGGGAGAGTTCGTGGCCGATGCCGATGTGTTTCTGAGCTGCCTGTGCGGCAGCTCACCCCCCATGGCCAGCAACACGGCATCACCGATCTTTCTGAGCTGCCTGTGCGGCAGCTCACCGGTATCGTGCCCGAGAGCGTGGTCGTCAAGTTTTCTGAGCTGCCTGTGCGGCAGCTCACTTGAGCATGGCCTCGCCGCTGTTGCCCCAGATTTTCTGAGCTGCCTGTGCGGCAGCTCACGGCAATGCCGCCGACCACCCAGCCGATGGGCATTTCTGAGCTGCCTGTGCGGCAGCTCACGCTCGGCGTGGCTGATGATGGCGTCATCGTCATTTTCTGAGCTGCCTGTGCGGCAGCTCACGCCCTGGGTCAGCAGATGAGCGACTCGCTGATTTTCTGAGCTGCCTGTGCGGCAGCTCACCGGAGACGAATAGGGATTTGGTTTGGAGGATTTTTCTGAGCTGCCTGTGCGGCAGCTCACACCAGATGCCCGGCCACACCCTGCCCGACATCTTTCTGAGCTGCCTGTGCGGCAGCTCACCTTTCGTAGCTGCCGGTGAAGCGCAGCAGGCTTTTCTGAGCTGCCTGTGCGGCAGCTCACGTCTTGTGGCGGCCACGCACGACGATCTCGACTTTCTGAGCTGCCTGTGCGGCAGCTCACACGTCGCCGAACGCTACGACCTGGCCCTGTAATTTCTGAGCTGCCTGTGCGGCAGCTCACTTGCCCCAGGCGCGTCTGGCCGTCGCGCATGCGTTTCTGAGCTGCCTGTGCGGCAGCTCACCCTCGGCCATGGTGTCGGCGAGCACTTGGGCGTTTCTGAGCTGCCTGTGCGGCAGCTCACCAGCTGCTGGGCGAGGCTTTCGGTTTCTTCCTTTTCTGAGCTGCCTGTGCGGCAGCTCACTACGCGCCGGAGGTGATCAGCCCGGACCAGGTTTTCTGAGCTGCCTGTGCGGCAGCTCACTTCGAGGGCAGCATCGACTACGAGACCGGGCTTTTCTGAGCTGCCTGTGCGGCAGCTCACCCGATCCACTACGTCAACCGCGCCGGCTACGATTTCTGAGCTGCCTGTGCGGCAGCTCACGCGCTGCACTACCACGGCCGCCAGTTCGACGTTTTCTGAGCTGCCTGTGCGGCAGCTCACGTGGGTGTCGTCCTGGGCCTGCTGTAGTAGCTTTTCTGAGCTGCCTGTGCGGCAGCTCACGGCATGGCCACCGTTGCGCTGTATGACGTGGATTTCTGAGCTGCCTGTGCGGCAGCTCACTCCTCGCCGTGATGGCGCGCCTCGATGCGATATTTCTGAGCTGCCTGTGCGGCAGCTCACCAAAGCGTCGCCGACATCCTCACCACGCCCCTTTTCTGAGCTGCCTGTGCGGCAGCTCACTAGAGCAGCTTCACGTTAAGCGATTGATTGTTAAAGAGCAATGCTTCCAAAGAGCAACGCCTCCCTTTTCAGGGAGGCGTTTCTAACAGACTGATTTTCCTTGAACTAAAGAATCCACTCTAGAAAAGGGTCAAAACCATGGCACTGTAGCCTCGCTGCTCAACCCATAGCGATTGAAGCGCCCCGCGACAGGCTGAGACTGAGGCTGGCCATGCTCGATGAATAGCGCAAACCGCTGACCACTTGAGCGGCTGCTGACCTGCACGAAAGGCAGGGCGATCTGCCGGGCGGCAGGTGCCTCCATCAGGCGCTGTGCTTCTTCGAACTCGATGCCATGCCGTTGTGCATAACGCCTGGCTCGGCTGGGGCCTCCGGTATTGAACTGTCGACGCCGCACGATTCGGTGCTTTGCATCGGCAGGCACCGGTTGAATGGATGCCAGCGTGACGTGGTCGCGCATGCCGGTGAGCCACGGGATCGCCATCAGTTGCTCTAATCGCGACTGCTCAGCGTGCAATCGCAGCCGATCTCCTGGCGTGCGGGCACGCACGCCGAGTTTGTGATCTGGAAAACTGACGCCGATGTCATTGGCCTCTAGGTCGAAAAGGGCGCGATGCAACTTGCTGTATAGCGCCCCCATCAGCATCGCAGCTGGAAAGTCCGGGTCGGGCCGTAAGCGGATATCGATATAGTGATCCATGGCTTACCCCGCATCACCGAACACGCCACCGCGAATAAGGGTTGCCATCACGAAGTGCTGCTGTTCTGTAGGAGGCACCTTATCCTTTAACAACCAGTTATCGAGCAGGTTATAGAAGTCCACTTTCTGCTTCGGCTGACGGTAGGCACTTCCCTGAGTGGTCACCGAGCCGTAGGGCTCCACGGCAATTGGACCAAGATCACTGCCATCCTCCGGAGCCGGATACCAGGTATCGATGGTTCGCAGGGCATTGCCCAATTTCTGAGAGTGGATGGCGGCATTTTTATCGTCACCAATGCTATAGAGTGTCTTGCTCTTGTCTCCCCGGCTACGATCCAGAATCAGCTCCTGTGAAGGGAAGACTTCCTGCCCGGCACCAACACGCGCAAAGGCCACCACATCCAACAGTAGATAGCGCTCACCGGCGAGCGCCTCATTGATGAGCTCGCCTAGCTCACGAGTTTCTTTGCTACCTTCAAAGCTTCGCAGAGAGTGATCGAGCGCATTGAAGGTCCACTGCTTCGCCGCTTGGCCGTCTTTCACCTGGCTGACGATAACTTCGACTTCTTCGGCACCGATACGATTGCGCCACAGGAACCGGCCATTGGCGAGATTGCAGGCATAGCGATGAGCGAGCTCGCCAAAGCCGTGCTCGTTGACGTAGCCCGTTACCGTCTTCACCAGTTTCTTCTGGTATTCAGCATTGTTGCAAGCGGAAGGCGTGCCAGCTCCAGCTAGTACGCGCAGAGTAAAATGTACGGCCAAGGTGTCGGCATCATGCGGCAGCGCTGCGACATCTACTGTCTGAAGGTTGGGGTTCTCAATGGCAGCATCCAGCTTGGCCGGATCTTGGTCCTTGGCCTTCAGCCGGTTGGAAATGGTGCCGCGAACCGATTTTTCGCGGACGGGAACGCCACTCCACTCCGCATGTTGAGTGCGGTCTTGCCAGTTACCGGCACTGAACAGTGCGTCGGACGGATCGAGTTTACGCTCGAAGGCGAGTACGGAGGCGGTTTTGAGTGCGTCATTCTTGGCCATGAGAGGTATCCTGCGTCAGTCGTTGATCAAGGTGTCAGTGTAGGCATTACTCAAGCGATAGGTGCCACGTTCGAGGTCGTTCTCCACGAACCACATCAAGGCTTCGGGATCTCTGATTCGGTGCGGGCTTACCCATTCGCCGATCGAGTAGAGGCTTTCGACAAACTGGAATGACACCTCAGGGTCTCGGGCATTAGCCACCGTGCCCGGATCGAACAAGTCCGAAATGGCGCCGTAGCCCACCGGAATTGGCACTAACCAGCCAGGATACGGGCGGCGAACCTCCCAGCTGACCTGCTCCTTACCGTTATCGTCTTCGTTCCTTGTGATCCGACACTCGTGATTGAGCCGCGACAGGTCGAGCCAGGCGTCCAGCGGTGTAGCACTGTCGTCGTTCGCTTTCAGTGTGGCGGTATGCTCCGTGAGCCGATCATCCCGAAGTACCAGCGCAAATCCTGGCAACAGCTTATGCTTGAGCCTGCGCCACTGCTTCGCACCTTTTTCCTCGTTGGCATCGAAGCTGGTCAGCTCCGGCCGGTAGCGTCGTTCACCAAGGAGAGGCGGCATCACACTGCCACCTGCAATACGCATGCCCTGCACTTGCTGATAAAGCTGTTGAGCAATGGCCTGGCGGCGCTCTGCGCTTGTCAGGTCGTCGCTACCGTCTGCCTCAACGCCGATCAACAATGAGACTTCCAGATGTGCCCGGCCCTCCTCGACGATGGCCGCCGTGCTGCCCGTCTTGTCCACAGGGTTACGGGTGAGATGGAAGGCACGGGTGAAGCCACCCGATGTGACCTGAGGGTCGAGACGGTGACACACCACCCCGATCTCGTTGAAGACCAGTCGGATATCATCCGGCAGATTGCGCTCCAGCGCCTGCATCAGCCCCATGAAGGCGCTCATGGCGGGAAAACCCCAGGTCATGGGGCTGGAGATGGTATTGGCGTTCTGGATACGCAGCCGCGGAAGCAGAAGAAGATGCTGGATCATGCTGCGTCTCCTTGGTCATCGTCTTCATCACGCAGCGCTTCTTGAAGATCATCGAGCTGTTGGCGGAACTCTTTCACGATGCCATCAAACTGACGTTTCCAGTGATGGTGCTCCGCATCACCGAGGCTGAGAGGGCTTTTGTCGCTCAGTTCACGGTTAAGCCAACTGGCCGCACGTAAGTTGATGGTTTCATGCCAGCTCGACTGCCGGCGCGCCTCGGCAAACTCGCTATCCTCATCGGCTCGCCCTGGATCCAGCCAATACTGCTCTTCCGGGGCCAACTGACACTTCTCATCCGCCGTCCAGCCTGGCGCCAAGGAGTGGATATCGAATGTGAACAACATCAGCTCGTCGACCAGCATGGAGGTGAGGTCGTCGCGCAGGTCACGGGTGTGCATGTTCTTGGCAGGATCCGTTTCCAGAAAGCGCTTGAGCTCATCCACGATGCGCCAGACGTTCGGGCGCCTTTTGAATGCTCGGAAGGGGTCGCGCATCGGTGAGTACACCTCGCGCGACTCCCAGTTTGGCGGTAACGATGCCAGCAGATAATTCTGGCCGCCTCGTTCACTATTGAGCTGTGAGATGTTTTGCGGTTTGGTGCCGCCGAGTTTCTGGACGGCCAGATTGGGGTAGCTGGTATAGCCGCCCTCAAACGGCGCCTTGTCCTTCAACGCCTTACGTGCCGCCTTGTTGTGATCGCCAAAGAACCAGGTGTTGGGACTGACCTGCGCATAGAAGCGGTGGGTCAGCGCAGTGGCATAGAGCGGCGCCAGCAGGTGGTAGCTTTTATCATCGGTAGGGTCATCGCCGACCAGCCAATAGAGCTGTTTACCCATCACATGGGAGCTAGGCGCCCCCTTAGGCTCGGTGATGCTAGCGAAGGCGCGTACCCAGCTTTCGGCTTCCTCGCGATCCTGGCTCAAGGCATCGATCAGTGCTTCGTCGAAATCGAGCGCCCGCTCCAGCAGCGTACGCCCTTTCCACTCCAGTTTCAGGAACTTGTAGACATCAAGTGCTGCCGCGTTGCCGACGACGTCGCCCTGAAAATCGGCAGGCAGGCAGTGGCTGCCGACCAGGCCACCTTGGCTTAGCTGGCCGGGCACGACGTAGAGGTTCGTGCCCTTGGCATCCGGGTGAATCGCCTTCAGGGAGTGCGTGACGACCTGAAGCTGGCCGACGCGACGGGCCGCATCGGCCAGCCAGGTTTGCGGATCGAACTGCTGCTGGAGGCCAAGATACTTGGGATCGTCTGCTGGGATCTTTTCCGTCTTGGTCGCGAATCGGTCATAAATAAACCATTCGACCAAATCGCGTATAGACGCATGGGGTTGAGGCTCTGACATAGGTTCCCCGCCTTAGCTTGGGTGGTAATCCCAAGGCATGTCATAATATGCCCCAAGCGCGGTAACGCTTGGGGCGTGATTGGGCCAAACTACTCGTCTCTTCTAACGGAACGATAGCCAATCATTCACACACCTCCTTGCTCTTCCCAAAGCAGGTTAGACGTTATCGATGCTTTGCTCGCCCATTGAGTGGCCCCTCAATGGGCGAGCACCCAGCCCGGCAGTGCCAAGCTTGATATCAATGTACGCCACCACCGCAGCAAAATCAACCTAGCAACACGTACTGGAAAAAACAAACAACGAAAGCTATGGTAATCTCCCCAGGCAGCCGAAGAGGCCGCTTAGAAATAGCACCACGTTCTGGACAGGTATCCACTGCCGCACAGGCAGCCTCAGCCGGCCCGATCCAGGCCGGCTGCTTACTTTCTCCTCACGAATCCCAGCGCCGGATGGAAGTGCCATCCCTGCGGGGCGTAGTTCGTTTTCAGGCGGATGCGGCCGAAGCGCCGGGCGCAACGCCCTAACTCCATGTCCATGGCCTCGGCTTGGTCCGCCAGTGCGGCCATGTAGTCGGGCTCGTTCCAGGGCGCGATGCTTGGTTGGCGGAAAACCTCCTCCGGTATCCGGTCCAGCTCGGTCTCCACGCGCTTCAGCTTTTCCTCCTTGCCATCCTGCTCCACCCGCCAGAAGCCGTAGTCTTCCTCTGTCTCATCCGGGAGCAGCACGAATTCGCACTCCGGTTCGTTGTCCTCCCGAAAGGGGTGGTGCTGTATCGGTAGCGCCCCGAGGGTCATCGATGCGTGGCGATAGAATAGATAGGCCCCAAGATGAATCTGCGCCGGCTCACCGCGACGCCTGCGTCGTTGGCGACCAGGAGCGGCATCGGCCCCCTCGACCATGAGCGCGGCAAGTCGCGCATGCTCGAGATCGACCAGCTTGTGCGCCGACTCTAGCGCCTCCACCGGCAACAGGCGTGGTCGCGAGTCGATATGCTCGATCTCAGCCTCTCTCAGAAGCTCCGCCAACTGATGTGACCTCAGCGGCCAGTCCCGCTCGGTCTCGAAACCTGGCCGACTGAAGGCCGGCGTGACCCGTTTCAGGTGCCGAACGTTGGCTCCAAGCAGTGCAATGTTGGGAGCATGAACGAGGGCAGGACGGTGGCGCCGCACGCGACCGGCAAGTTGAATGATCGAGCGCATCGATGAGGGCTCGACCACGGCCCAGTCATAATCGTGGTCCCTACCAACCTCGGTGACCGGCGACCCAAGCACGATAAAAAGGTGATCCTGAGCGGAGCAGCCGTCGAGCCGCACGCGAATGTCGGCGAGATCGAAAACGGCATCCTCGCTGCGTCGATCGAGCGTTCGGTCCAGGCGTGCTTCCAGGCGTGAGCGCAGCAGCAGCGGAAACTGGGCGTGGTAGACGCAAAGATGAATTTGCCACCCTTCCGGAATTTCCGACCGGTAAAGTGCCTGGGCAACGGCAGCGAGCGGCTCGATATTGGCCATGCGAACCAGGCCGAAGCTGACTCGCTTGTTACTATGGGGATCGACGGCGTGGTGCTGCTCGTGCAGGGAGCAGGCATGAGTAAGTATCGTCTGCGCGACCGCCTGATGTACGGCGTCCGGATGGGCGCTAGGAGCAGACATCGGCACGAGATAGCCACGACGGGCCGGCATCTGCTCTCCTAGCCGAACGGCGCGCTGCTGAGCAAACTGCCTGTGTGCGGCATCGAACTGCTCACCCTCGGCGCACTGCTGCTGGGCGCAGCCAAACTCATCGAACCAGGCACAACAGGGGTTCAGTGGAATGCTTGGAACGCCACGATGCCGCTGGTACTCTGCCCGGCCGGCGCAATAGGCCTCAAACAGCCCACGCACCATGGCAGGCGGCAGCGTGGCCGAGGAGAGCAGTACCCGCGAGCCCAGCAGCCCTGCCCAGTACACCAAACGCGTCAGGCCGGGTAGATCACTGATATCGAAGTCATCCGGCTCATCAAGCACGAGGTCACTGCTCATTAGCCGTAGCATGGGGGCGATCTGGTGACCGCCGCGCAGGCTCTCCGTGGCCGGTATCAGGTGATCGATGGTACACACCAGCACCGGCGCGCCGATCAGCGCTCGGGCATGGGTGTCTTTCGCGGCTCGCGATAGCAGAGGGTGTTCATCGATTTGCCCTTCGAAATGGACATGGCTCTGCTCATCCAGCAGTGCGGCGCGGGACTCTGAGCCCCCATTCTCGTGCTGCTGGTGCTCGAAGAGTGCGCGGCTGGCACTGCCACCCACCCGGATGGCCAAGTCGTCGCTACCCAGCCCAAGCCTCTCACGGTACACCTGCCCGGTTTGCAGCGTGAGCGTTCTCAGGCCGAGGGCTATCGAGAAGCGAGCGCCTTTCTCGGGATCGCTCAAAGCGTACATGATCCGGCCGTTGGCAATGGTCTTGCCGCAGCCAGTCGACGCCATGTTGATGCCAAAGAAGCCCTGTTCTCGGGCCTTGTCACGCAAGCCTGTCGCCAGGTCGAAGGCCTTGTCCTGCCAGCGAAAGCGAGGGTCGCAGCTACGCTGGCGAAAGCCCTTGTGCCGTGCGATACGCGGCAGGGCGCTAGCCATGTCCGGCAAACGATGGACGATTTCACCCGCTACCCGGGTTACGCCCAGCAGGTGCTCATCCAGAGGCTGGCATAGCTGACGCTTGCCATTCAGCACGGTGGTATTGGCATATAGTGCGGTCGACCAGGCACCGGGGAGCCGCCCTGTGCCGGTCAGGCTCGAATAGTGGTGATCCGCCAGCATCAATGCCAAACGCGCCAAGTGCATGACGTAGGGAGACTCCAGCGGCGGCGTCGATACCTTAATGTCTTTTATCTGCCGCGCCAGCCGCCGACTACGCTGCCGCCATGCATCAGTCGTGACAGGCAGGCCATGGGGAAACTCCCAGTACGGCCCGACGTCTTGTGTCTCGGCCAATTCGACGCATTCGTTCCAGGCCGCCGTGATGGCCTCGGGGAGCGCCGGCAGGTTAGCGGCGTTCATGCTGGCGCGAGCCCCGACCCATTTTTGTCGGCCGTTATCGTCATAGGCCGGCAATGCCGGCAGACGGTGATGACTCAGGACCAGCCAGCCAATCGCTGCGGCAAGCGGCGGCAGTTGGATAAAAGGTGTTTTCTCCCCATCGGCGACGTCAGCCACTCCATCGCTCTTGAGGTAGCCCAACCAGCGTGCATCGTCGTCGGGAGAGGGCTTTTCGAGCCGAGCAAGCCAGGTCTCATCATCGTCATCGCCCACGAAGGCTTCCAACAAACGCAACGATACCCATTCATGCCGATAGCGGTTGCGTCCCTCCAGACGCCCATGGAGCCGATCCTGGAATGCGTGACTAGCCTTGCCGAGGTCATGGAACAGGGCGGCCATCGACGCAAGAAGATGAATCAGACGCCCGCTGTGCCAGTCATTCTCATCCTCGGCACGCAGGATATTGCGGCGCGTGGTGTTGGTCGGAGACGCTCCCTTCGTATTGAACTGGGCGGCATTGCCAACGATCCACATCAGCTCGCTATGATCCCGTCCGCGAATCCAGTGACAGGCCACGGCGGTGTTCTTGCGTGCCGTCTTGCGCAAGAGCTTCCTGAGCGTAGCGAGCCCTTCCATGGTGATCGGCGTCTGCCAGGTGCGATCGCCGCGCCGTTCGGCGAACTGGTCGAGAATCCGACGCGTCTCCTTGAGCGCGTTCTTGTTGCACTGGGAGACCAGAAGTACGTTCACGCTGCTGGCCCTCCCAGTTCAAGCGCCACGTCCTTCAGGGTGTCGATCATGTAGTCGAGAGATTCCGTACGCGTCAGCCGCTCGATGCACGCCTGACGAAACTCCTGCTCCTCGTCGCCCTGCATAGCGGAAAGAAACGCCTGCGGAAGGATCACCGCGTCCTTGACCAGGTCGGCCACATCGAAGACCAGGCCACCGCGGCGGGTCTTGCCGTGCAGCACCGCCAGGCCATGTGGAATGCCGAGCACCCAAGTCGCCGTCGCCGCCAGACCGTAGGCCAGATAGTTACCATGATCGAGAAAGCGGTTGGCGGGGTCGGTGCCGCTACCGCGCTTGGCCCGGGTGAAATCACCATAGCTCACGGCCTGAGTCGCGAGCTTGAACAGGTACTTGGTCAGTCGGGCTTCCAAGGTCAGCAAATCGGTCGTGCTGGGCGACTCGGTAATCGCATCGCGATGTGTTGCCAAGGCTTGATGGAGTGCATCCGGCGAGACCGTAAAGCCAGCCTCCTTGAGAAAACGTTCCGCCCACAGCGCTTCGATCCTCTTCAGACGCGCCAGTTGGAAAGCCTTGGCCGCCTCAAGGCGTTTCTCGTCGTCGAACCAGAAATGCACCCAGTGCTGCAGATACTCGGTGGGTCGGTATTCGCTCTGAGGAGTCAGCCAGGCGACATCGACATCCACCTCGTTGGCAGCAAATAGAGGCGTACCGCCGCCGCCACAGAAGCCAACCAACACACCGGCCTTGGCCAGCTCACGCATGGCCGCCTGTGTAATGGACGTACCCGTGCCGAGCAATAGCGAAGTGGTGTTGGCGATGGGGATATTCCAGTAGCGAGAGCGGCTGCCCTCATCGGTGACGTACTCAACACGACCGCCATTGACCAACACACGGCAGTGCTGCAGGTAATAGAGGTTGGCACGCTTGGAATGAAGGATCGTCTTCAGATCGGAGGGTGAGAGGTCATCCATGACACGTCCTTTTTCTGTCAGGCTGACTCCCATCCAAGCACCCCTGGGCCAGCTTCACCACCCCTGTCGATTCAACCACCGTACTCTTCAACCCGATCCTGACGTCGGTCATGCTGGTAAGGCAGCCACGGAAGGAAGGAGCCTCCCATGCCCGAAACGTCAACTCTCCCCTGGGACACCCTCGCCCGATATCGCCTGATCGAGATCCTGGCGCTTTGGGAGGGCCGGGTGGTGGCCTCGCAGATCGGCGAGGCGTTCGGCATCGGGCGCCAGCAGGCACAGAAGGTGCTCCGGATCTATCGGGAGCTGGTCCCCGACAACCTGATCTATGACGAGTCGCGCAAGGGCTTCCTGCCTACCGAGCGGTTCGCACCTTGCTTTACTCAGGGCCGGGTCGAGGAGTACCTACATCTGCTGGGCTCACACCAGGAGCTGGGCTCGCCCTTCACGGGTCTCGGGCTCGGCGCGGCAGACACAGAAGCCCTGCCCAGGCCGAGCCGTGCCGTCTCCCCGCAGGTGGTGCGCGAACTGGTCAAGGCCGCCCGTGCAGGGCAACGCCTGGAGGTCACCTACGCTTCGTTCACCAGTCCCGAGGGGGAGGAGCGCATCATCGTGCCCCATACGCTGGTGTTCGCCGCCGGACGCTGGCATGTGAGGGCTTTCTGTGAAAAGCACTGTGACTATCGGGATTTCGTGCTGAGCCGCTTCCGCGGCGTGCCGGAGCCGAATGGCGACATGCTGGGAGCGCACGGCATTGCCGAGGACGCGGCCTGGCATACCCACGTCGAGGTGCGCCTGATCCCCGATAGGCGGCTACCGCCACAGGAGCAGGCACTGATCGCCGCCGACTACGGCATGCAGGACGGTGAGCTCAGCCTGTCCTGCCGGGGGCCCTTGGTGCTTTATGCGCTACGTGAGCTGGGGGTCAATCCCCATCACGTCGAGACCGAACCAAGGGCTCAGCAGGTCGAGATCGCCAATCGCCCGGCCCTTGCGGGGTGGATCAACTGGGCGTGATGTCCAAGCCCAGCCGTCGGCTTGCAGCGCAATGGCTCGATCCTGTATTTTTATTGATTGAACATTCAATAAAAGGAATCCCATGACGCTGCTCAACCCCCAGCCGTTTCGTTACGCCCTGACCGCCCTCGGCACCGTGGCGCTGGCTGCCCCGGCGCTGGCGGAGACCACCCCGCTGCAGCAGCAGCTGGACGATCTGCAGGCGTTTCAGGTGATCGCCCACCGCGGCGCCAGCGGCCAAGCCCCGGAGCAGACGCTGCCGGCGCTGGTGCTGGCCGACGAGATGGGCGTGGACTACCTGGAGCTGGATATCCAGATGACCGCCGACGGCGAGCTGGTGGCCTTCCACGACGAGACCATCGACCGCACCACCGATGGCGAGGGCGAGCTCAAGGACATCACCCTGGGGGAGCTCAAGGCACTGGATGCCGGCAGTTGGTTCAACGCGGCCTACCCCGACTACGCCGACGAGGCCTACGAAGGCGTCGAGGTCCTCACCCTGGGCGAGGTGATCGACCATTTCGGCACCGATGTCCGCTACTACCTCGAGACCAAGTCGCCGGAACTCTACCCCGGCATCGAGGAGGCGCTGCTCGAGGAGTTGGAAGCTCACGGGCTGATCGAAGCCGGCGCGGTGGTGGTGCAGTCGTTCAGCCAGCCGAGCCTGCTCGAGGTTCAGGCGCTGAACGATCAGGTGCCGCTGGTGCAGCTGGTGTGGTACCACCCCCAGGCCGAGGGCAGTGAAGCACTGCAGGAGTGGACCGGGGTCACCCCGGGGCCGAGCGAGATCACCGATTCAGACTTCCAGGCCATCCGGGAGTATGCGGTGGGCATCGGCACCAACCTGACCTACCAGGATGACCTCCAGGTGATCGATGCCGCCTTCATCGAGCAGGCCCAGGCCAACAACCTGCTGGTGCATGTCTACACCATCAACGAGCAGGATGACATGCAGACGCTGCTCGACTGGGGCGTCGACGGCATCTTCACCGACTTCCCGGACCGCCTGAACGCCCTGATCGACTAATCGCGCCCTCTCACACCACCTGGGCCACCTCATCGAACGCCAGCCGCGGCCCGCGGGGGCGCAGGCTGGCGGGGTCGCCGACGCCGAGGTTGACCAGGAAGTTGCTCTGGTAGCGCCCGTCGGGGAAAAACTCCTGATCGACCATGGGCCGGTCGAAGCCGCTCATGGGGCCCACGTCCAGGCCCAGCATCCGGGCGGCGATGATCAGGTAGCCGCCCTGCAGGGTGGCGTTGCGCCAGGCGGTATCGGCGGCCTTGGCGGGGTCGGCGGCGAAGCGCTCCCGGGCGTTGGGCGAGCCGGGGAACTGGGTCGGCAGGTGCTCGTAGAAGCGGGTGTCGGTGGCCACGATCACCGTGGCGGCGGCCTCGCGGGCCTTGTCCCGGTTGCCCTCGGAGAGGGCCGGAAGCAGCCGCGACTTGCCGACCAGGCTGGTCACGAAGACGTAGCGGGCCGGCTGGCTGTTCATCGAGGTCGGCCCCCACTTCAGCAGGTCGTAGAGCCGATGCAGGGTGGCGTCATCGATCGCCACGTCGCGAAAGCCGTAGTGGGTGCGCGCCTCGCGGAAGGCGGTGTCGAGGGCGGTGTCGTCGAGCGGCGGTCGCATGGGGGTCTCCGGGTCGGTCTCCCCCTGACTCTACGGGAATGGGTCTTGCCGGTCACTCCACCCTGCTAACCTCATAGCATCACTCGCCTGGTTCTGGAGCCGCTCATGTTCCCGACTCGCCCCTGGTCACCCGCTCGCTTCTTCCTGCTCGCCCTGCTGCTCTATGCCGTGTCGCCCGGCGCCGTTGCCGAGCCGGCTCGGCAGGAATTTCAGGCCTATCAGGACGCCCTGGAGCGCGGGGCGCGACAGGCGGGTATCTGGCAGGCGAGCTGGACGGGGATCTACGCCGGCAGCCTGGCGCTGAACGCCTATCAGGCCAGCGAATCGAGCAGCCGCGATACCCGCTACGATGCCCGCGTGGGGGTGGTGAAATCGGCCCTGGCGCTGGGCGGCATGTTCCTCGACCGCCAGCCGCACCCTCAGGCGCGCCGTGAGCTTCGTGATGGCCCGGGAGATATCGAGAACGCCCGCCGGCTGATGCAGGCCCTCGCCGAGGAGGAGCGCCAGCGCCGCAGCCTGGAGGCACGGCTCGGCTCGCTGGCCGTCAACACCGCGGCGGGGCTGCTGATCGGGGTGGGCGACGGCCGCGGACGCGACGGCGCCATCAACTTCGCCACCGGCATGCTGGTCAGCGAGCTGCAGCTACAGACCCAGCCGCGCCAGGCCACGGCGGCGATCAATCGCTTCCAGCCGGCGCGGGTGTCGCTGGGCGAACTTCACCTGGAAGGCGAATATGCGCTGCTGGTCACTCCCAACCACCTGGGAGTGGCGCTGCGCTATTGAAGTCGGACGGGACGGCCAACGGTTCCATTTTTCGCTGAATGCGGGATACTGCCGCCCATCAACGGGTAGTCACGCATCGCGAAGCGCTGGATGACGCCCAATTTGTTATGTTATAACCTCATCCATCCGTCGCGAGGGCCCGCTTATGGCACACCGTACACACTCGCACCGGCACCGCCAGGAAGGGCCGTGCCATTTTTCCCTGCTTTCGCTCTCCGCCGGGCGCCGGCTGCTGTTGGTGGCCGCTCCCCTGGCACTGCTGTGGCTGACGGTCGGCTGGGCCGCGGGGTGGTGGCAGTGATGCCGGTACCTGAGCCCGCCCGCCTGGCCCTCCGCGACCTGCAGCTGGCCCAGGGGCATCGCACCGTGCTGCAGCACGTGGACGGCGAGTTCGCCGATGGCGCCATCACCGCCCTGGTGGGGGCCAACGGCGCCGGCAAGAGCACCCTGATCCAGGGCATCACCGGCACCCTCAAGCCGGTGGCCGGGCGTATCGACTGTTCGATTCCCAAGTCGCGGCGCGCCTGGCTGCCCCAGCAGCTGGCGCTGGACCTCACCTTCCCGATGAGCGTGGAAGAGCTGATCATGGTCGGCACCTGGCCCAGCCACGGGGCGCTGAAAGGCTACTGCGGCGCCCACTACCGCCGCGGCCGTGAGATCATGGCGCGCCTGGGCATCTCGCATCTGGCCCACCGCCCCCTGGGCGAGCTCTCCGGCGGCCAGCGCCAGCGGGCGCTGATCGGCCGCACCCTGATGCAGGAGGCCGAGCTGCTGCTGCTCGACGAGCCCTTCGCCAACGTCGATGCCGAGACCGTGGAGGTGCTGATCGAGGTGCTGCGCGACATGGCCGATGCCGGCGCCACCCTGCTGGTGGTGCTCCACGACATGGACCAGCTCACTAGGCTCGCCGACGAGGTGGTGGTGCTGGCCGGCGGCCATGCCCACTGGACCACGGCGGCCGCCTTCCGCGAGATGACGCCGGCGGAGCTGATCCAGCTCACGGCCCCGCTGCCGATCGCGGGGGTCAGCGCATGCTAGCCGAACTGTTCGGAACCCTGCACGAGTGGCTGATCGCCCCCTTCGACTACGGCTTCATGCGCCGCGCCCTGGTGGCCGGCCTGGCGCTCTCCCTGGCCGCCCCGCCCATGGGGGTGTTCCTGGTGCTGCGCGGCATGAGCCTGATCGGCGATGCCATGGCCCACGCCATCCTGCCCGGCGTGGCGCTGGGCTTTTTGCTGGCCGGCTTCTCGCTGCCCGCCATGAGCCTCGGCGGGGTGCTCTCCGGGCTGCTGGTGGCGGTGCTGGCCGGCAGCGTCTCGCAGATGTCCGGCCAGCGCGAAGATGCCGCCATGGCCAGCTTCTTCCTGATCTCGCTGGCCGCCGGGGTGATGCTGGTCTCGCTGGGCGGCAGTAGCGTGGACCTGACCCATGTGCTGTTTGGCTCGATACTGGCCGTCAACACCACCGCCCTGCTGCTGATCGCCGCCATCAGCAGCCTGATCGTGGTGACCCTGGCGGTGATCTTCCGCGCCCTGGTGGTGGAGTGCCTCGACCCGCTCTTCCTGCGCGGCCAGGGGGTGCGCGGCAGCCTGGTCCACGGGGTCTTCCTGGGCCTGGTGGTGCTCAACCTGACCGCCGGCTTCCAGACCCTGGGCACCCTGATGGCGGTGGGCCTGATGATGCTGCCGGCCACCGCGGCGCGCTTCTGGAGCAAGCGCCTGGAGGGGCTGATCGGCGTGGCCATCGGCCTGGCCATGGTCGCCAGCACCGGCGGGCTGCTGCTCTCCTACCACCTCAGCATCCCCTCCGGCCCGGCGATCATCCTGCTGGCCGGGGTGGGCTATATCCTCTCCGCCCTGTTCGGCCGTCACCACAGCCTGAGCGCCCGCCTGCGACGGCGGGCCGCCCCCTTGGGCGCGCCCGAGCCTCACTGAACGCACAACCTTTGACAACCGCACCAAGGAGATAGTCAATGCCAAGCTTCAAACCCTCCGCCCTGATGATCGGCGCCACGGCCATGCTGGCGCTGCCGGCCGCCATGGCCGCGGAGCGCGTCCAGGTGGTGACCAGCTTCAGCATCCTGGCCGATATGGTCGAGAACATCGGCGGCGAGCACGTCGAGGTGACCTCCCTGGTGGGCCCCGACAGCGATGCCCACGTCTACTCGCCCACCCCCCGTGACGCCCGGGCCCTTGCCGATGCCGACCTGGTGGTGTTCAACGGCCTGCTGTTCGAGGGCTGGATGGAGCGGCTGATCGACTCCAGCGACTACGCCGGCCCGCTGGTCACCGCCACCGATGGCATCGACAGGCTCGAGTACCACGACGACCACGGCCATGACCACGACGATCACGGCCATGACCATGATCACGACGACCATGGCCACGATCATGACCACGACGACCATGACCATGGGCACGAACATGGGCATGATCACGACCATGTGCATGGCGACTACGATCCCCATGCCTGGCAGGATCTCGCCATGGGCCAGGTCTACGCCGGCAATATCCTGGAGGGCCTGATCGAGGCCGACCCGGACAAAGAGGCCGCCTACCGTGAGAACGCCGAGCGCTACATCGCCGAGATGCAGGCGATGGACGAGGAGATGCGTCGGCTGATCGTCGAGATTCCCGCCTCCAGCAGCGTGATCACCGGGCACGACTCCTTCGGCTATTTCGCCAACGCCTACGGCCTGAACTTCCTGTCACCGGTGGGGCTCTCCACCGAGGCCGAGCCCAGCGCCGCCGACATGGCGCGGCTGATCGACGTGATTCGCGAACAGAACGTCCGCGCCCTGTTCCACGAGAACATGACCAGTCCCGCGGTGATCAACCAGCTCGCCGAGGAGACCGGCCTGCCCGTTGCCGGCACCCTCTACGCCGATGCCCTGGCCGCGGAGGGCGAAGCGAGCACTTACCTCGGCATGATGCGCCACAACGCCCAGACCCTGCACGACGCACTGGCAGCGCCGGGCCATGACGACCATGACCACGACCACGACAATGACCACGATCACGATCACGATCATGACCATAGCCACTGAGCCCGCCTGACGGCGACTCGTTCAGCGGACCGATCGGCGGGGGCACCTTAGGGTGCCCCCGCTTTTCTGACTCTTCGCAGACTGGCGTGCATTGGCTTTGTGGGAGGGACGGTTCGACGCTTCGGCTTCAGCTCCGGCTCGACGCTTCGACGAAGTAGCGCGCAGCGCTACTCATAGGGCGCCTGCGGCGCCTTCGCCCGGCAGAGCCGGCCTCCCACCATTAAACCTGCCAAACATGTTCACGCTAAAGTGCGATGAACCCTTTTTCTGTCCCGCTCCACCTCCAAGCTCCGCCGACGATGCCTTGCAGCCTGGCATCATCTGTTCCGCCTTGTTCTCTCCCATTGCCACCCGGCCTTGCCAAATACGCCTCAACCCACTGAATAAGTGGAAGAAGCAGCCACGTTACGCCGCAGTCGCGCCGTCCGCCGACTCACACCAAGGTCTTACACTGTGTCGTGACGCCGAAAGATTGGCACGAAATGCAAAAAGTGTGGCCGGATGGGTAAACCCCGCGGCGACCTTTGCTCCTACCATGAAGCCGGCAGCCCCCCGCTGCCCGTACACAACAACAAGCAAAGGCCAAACGAATGATCACATCCCGCCAGTTCGCTCTGGGCGCTCTCGCCGCCTCCGTCATGCTTGCCTCTCAGGCCGGCGCCACCGAGATCACCGACAACGAAATCCGCATCGGCTACCTGGCCGACATGTCCGGCATCTACCGCGACCCGATCGGCCCGATCGGGCTCGATGCCATCGAGATGGCCATCGAGGACGTGGGCGGCAGCGTGGCGGGGGCCGACATCGTGGTCTTCAGCGCCGACGACCGTAACAGCGCCGATGTGGGTTCCAGCGTCGTTCGCGAATGGATCGACGAGCGCAACGTCGACATGGTGACCGGCCTGGTGGCCTCCTCGGTGACCCTGGCCGCCGTGCGTCTGCTGGAAGACGAGAACCGCCTGGGCCTGGTCAACGGCGCCGTCTCCTCCGGCGTGACCAACGAGAGCTGCTCGCCCAATCACATCCACTGGGTCTACGACACCTGGGCCATGTCCAACGGTACCGCCCGCGCCATCACCCAGGAGGGCAACCCCAACTGGTACCTGCTCAGCGCCGACTACTCCTTCGGCCACGCCCTGGAGGGCGACGTGGAGCGCGTGGTCACCGAGAACGGCGGCACCATCGTCGGCAAGGCGCGCCACCCCTTCCCCAGCAGCGACTTCTCGTCGTTCATGCTGCAGGCCCAGGCCTCCGGCGCCGACGTCATCGCGCTCAACAACGCCGGCGGGGATACCATCAACGCCATCACCACCGCCGGCGAGTTCGGGATCACCCAGGCGGGCCAGATCCTCGCCGGCATGGTGCTGTTCAGCACCGACATCCGCAGCATCGGCCTGGAAGACGCCCAGGGCCTGCAGTTCACCAAGGCGTGGTACTACGACCTCAACGACGAGACACGCGCCTGGGCCGAGCGCTTCCGCGAGCGCACCGGCAGCATGCCCACCATGGTCCACGCCGGGCTCTACTCCAGCACCCTGCACTACCTGCAGGCCGTCGACGCCATCGGCACCGACGAGGCCCAGGCGGTGCGCCGGCAGATGATAGAGACGCCAGTCGACGACATCTTCGCCACCGGCGGCTATATCCGCGAGGACGGCCGCATGGTCCACGACATGTACCTGGTGGAAGTGAAGTCGCCGGAGGAAGCCGCCGATGAGGACGACCTCTTCCGCATCGTGCGCACCATCCCCGCCGACGAGGCCTTCCGGCCGCTGTCCGAGAGCCAGTGCCACCTGGTCAACGGCGGTGCCTGAGCGCGCCGGTGCGGGGCGTGACGGGTCGCCGTCGCACCGTTGCCACTCGGCGCCTGTCAGCGCCTCCCTGCTCTGGGTGCTCTGCCCCGACGAGCCCCTCCCGCCCCCGGCCGAGGCCGGGGGCAGGCGCCAAGCCGCCGTTTCGCCGCGATCCCCGCTGTCTGAGAGGTCAAGCAAGCGATGAAGACAACGACTCCCCCATCTCGCATCCAGCAGAACACCATCGGCGCCGCCCTGGCCCGCAGCGCCCGCAAGCATGGCGCCCGCCTGGCGCTCGCCTTCAATGACCGCCACTGGACCTATGCCGAGCTCGACGCTGCGGTGAATCGGGTGGCCAACCGGCTGCTGGCCCAGGGCCTCGCCCCCGGGGACCGCCTGGCGGTCTACGGCAAGAACTCCGACGCCTATGTGATCGCCTGGCTGGCCGCCACCCGTGCCGGCCTGGTGCACGTGCCGGTGAACTTCGCGCTGAGCGGCGACGAGCTGCGCTACATCCTCGAGCAGTCCGGCGCCGCCGGCCTGCTCAGCGACCTCAGCCTGGCCGACAACGTCGCCGCCGCCACCCAGGGCCTGGCGCTGACCCTCGCCGGCACCCTGCACGCCGGGGAGCCCCAGGGCCTCGACGTGCTTCAGGTCGCCCTCGACGAAGCCGGGGGCGATGCCGCCGAGCCGGCGGTCGACCTCGAGGGAGCGAGCCTCGCCCAGCTGCTCTATACCTCCGGCACCACCGCCGCCCCCAAGGCGGCGATGATGACCCACCAGGCGCTGCTCGCCGAGTACATGGCCTGCATGGTGGAGCTCGACATCAAGGGCGACGAGCCGATGCTGGCCGCCCTGCCGCTCTATCACTCCGCCCAGATGCACGTCTTCCTGATGCCGGCGCTGCTGCTGGGAGCGCCGGTCCACCTGCGCGAGGCCCCGCTGCCCGACGACTGCCTGGCCCAGATCAGCCGCCAGGGCATCGCCTCCTTCTTCGCCCCGCCCACGGTGTGGATCGGCCTGCTGCGCCACCCCGACTTCGACGCCCACGATCTCTCGGCGCTGAAAAAGGCCTACTACGGCGCCTCCATCATGCCGGTGCCGGTGCTGGAGGAGCTGCGCCGGCGCATCCCCGGCGTGGGGCTCTACAACTGCTATGGCCAGAGCGAGATCGCCCCGCTGGCCACGGTGCTGCGCCCCGAGGAGCACGACGAGCGCCCCGCCTCCGCCGGCCGCCCCATCCTCACCGTGGAGACCCGCATCGTCGACGCCGAGATGAACGACGTGGCGCCCGGCGAGCACGGCGAGATCGTGCACCGCTCGCCGCAGCTGCTCACCGGCTACTGGGACAAGCCGGAGATGAGCGAGGAGGCCTTCCTGGGCGGCTGGTTCCACTCCGGCGACGTGGGCTACCTCGACGACGCGGGCTATCTGTACATCGTCGATCGCATCAAGGACGTCATCAACACCGGCGGCGTGGTGGTGGCCAGCCGTGAGGTGGAGGAGGCGCTGTTCACCCACGCGGCCGTCTCCGAGGTGGCCGTGATCGGCCTGCCCGACGACAAGTGGATCGAGGCGATCACCGCGGTGGTGGTGCCCAAGGAGGGCGCCGAGGTGAGCGAGGCGGCGCTGATCGCCCACGCCAAGGCGACCATGGCGCCCTACAAGGTGCCCAAGCGGGTGGTCTTCACCGACGCCCTGCCCAAGAGCACCGCCGGCAAGATTCTCAAGCGCCACCTGCGCCAGGAGCTCAAGGGCTGACCATGACCACACCCCATGACGACATGACGCCGCTGTTTCTCGACATGATTCGCCGCTTCCTGGAGCAGGAGGTGGCGCCCCACTACGAGGCCTGGGAAACCGCCGGCGAGATGCCGCGCTCGCTATGGCAAAGGCTCGGCCAGGCGGGACTGCTGGGCATCGACCTGCCCGAGGCGCTGGGCGGTGCCGGCGCCGACTTCGCCATCGTGCCCATGGCCCTGGAGGAGATCTCCCGCCAGGGCTTCGGCGGGCTTGCCAGCGCCTACAACATCCACGCCAACATCGTCATGCCCTACCTGCTGCATATCGCCACCGAGTCGCAGCAGCAGCGCTGGCTGCCGGCCATGGCCAGGGGCGAGGCGATCGGCGCCATCGCCATGACCGAGCCCGGCGCCGGCAGCGACCTGGCGGCGATGAAGACCCGCGCCCAGCGCACGGAAAGCGGCTGGCGCCTCGACGGCAGCAAGCTGTTCATCACCAACGGCCAGGTGGCCGACCTGGTGATCGTCTGCGCCAAGACCGACCCCGCCGCCGGCGCCAAGGGGGTCTCGCTGTTCCTGGTGGACGCCTCGCTGCCCGGCTTCTCGCGGGGCCAGCCGATCAAGAAGATCGGCCAGCACGCCAGCGACACCGCCGAGCTCTTCTTCGACGGCATGGCGCTGCCCGCCGACGCCCTGCTCGGCGAGCCTGGCGCCGGCTTCGCCTACCTGATGCAGGAGCTGCCCCGCGAGCGGCTGGGGGTGGCGGCCCAGGCCCTGGGCGCCATGGAGGGCGCCCTGGCGCTGACCCTGGACTACGTGAAGGAGCGGCGCGCCTTCGGCCGCACGGTGGGCGACTTCCAGAACACCCGCTTCACCCTGGCCGACGTGCGCGCCCAGATCGAGATGGGGCGCGCCTACTTCGCGCAGTGCGTGGGCCGCTACCGCCGGGGCGAGATGAACGCCACCGACGCCGCGGTGCTCAAGCTGCAGCTCAGCGAGATGCAGTGCCGCACCATCGACGACTGCCTGCAACTGTTCGGCGGCTACGGCTACACCCGCGAATACCCGATCTCACGCTTCTACCTGGACGCCCGCATCCAGACCATCTACGCCGGCACCTCGGAGATCATGCGCGAAGTGATCGCTCGCTCGCTGCTGGGAAAGGCCTAACACTGGAGACACCCCATGCATCTGGATTCCGTCGTCATCCTCGATGGCGTTCGCACCCCCATCGGCGGCTTCGGCGGCAGCCTGGCCGGACTCGCCCCCCACGAGATGGGCACCCTCACCGCCAGGGAAGCGCTCAGCCGCGCCGGGCTGGAGGCCGAGGCCATCGACCACGCCGTCTACGGCCATATCATCGCCACCGGCCCCCAGGACGCCTACCTGGCACGCCATATCGCCCGCGACGCCGGCGTGCCCGACAGCGCCGGCGCCTTCAACGTCAACCGGCTGTGCGGCTCCGGCGTGCAGGCGCTGCTCAGCGCCGCCCAGCAGATCGCCCTGGGCGACAGCAAATTCGCCCTGGCCGGCGGCGCCGAATCCATGAGCCGCGGCGCCTATCTGATGCCGCCCCAGGCACGCTTCGGGCTGCGCATGGGCCACGCCGCGGTCACCGACCTGACCCTGGGCATCCTCAGCGACCCCTTCGGCAGCGGCCACATGGGCTGCACCGCCGAGAATATCGCCAGCCGCTACGGCCTGACCCGCGAGGCGGTCGACCAGTTCGCCCTGGAGAGCCACCGCAAGGCCGCCCGCGCCATCTCCGAGGGGCGCTTCACCGACCAGATCCTGCCGGTCAGCGTGCGCGAAGGGAGGGGCGAGCGGGTCTTTGCCCAGGACGAGCACGTGCGTGACGCCATCACCCTGGAGGACCTGGCGCGACTCAGGCCCGCCTTCCAGAAAGACGGCCTGGTCACCGCCGGCAACGCCTCGGGGCTCAACGACGGCGCCGCCAGCCTGGTGCTGGCCGACGCCGACGCGGCCGCCCGCCGCGGCCTGAAGGCCCGGGCGCGGCTGGTCACCGGCACCGTGGCCGGGGTCGAGCCCGAGGTGATGGGCCTGGGGCCGATTCCCGCGGTCACCCGCTGCCTCGAGCAGGCCGGCCTCGGCATCGGCGACATCGACGTCATCGAATCCAACGAGGCTTTCGCCGCCCAGGCCATGGCGGTGGCCCAGGCCCTCGACTTCCCCGCCGAGCGGCTCAACCCCAACGGCGGCGCCGTGGGCCTGGGCCATCCGGTGGGCGCCACCGGCGCGATACTCACGATCAAGGCGCTGGCCGAGCTGGAGCGCATCGCCGGCCGCTACGCCCTGATCACCCTGTGCATCGGCGGCGGCCAGGGCATCGCCCTGCTGATCGAGCGCTTCGGCTGAGCGGGCCCCACCTTCTGCCAGTAAACAACAACGACAAGGAGCCACCCATGAGCACCGTCACTCCCAAGATCCTGCCCGCCACGCCCTCGGCCACCAACCCGCCGCTGTTGATCGGCGACCTGCTCGACTCCGGGGTGCGCATGGCCGGCGACAACCCCATCGTCTACCGCGACCTGAGCCGCCACAGCTACCGCCGCTTCCGCGAGCGGGTCCATCAGCTGGCCCACCTGCTCACCGCCCAGGGCGTGGGCGCCGGGGACGTGGTGGCGGTGCTCGACTGGGACAGCCACCGCTACCTGGAGGCCTTCTTCGCCATCCCCATGCTCGGCGCGGTGCTGCACACGGTGAACGTGCGCCTGGCCCCGGAGCAGATCCACTACACCATGGAGCACGCCGAGGACGACTTCGTGCTGGTGCACGAGGACTTCGTGCCGCTGCTGGAGCCGCTGGCCGAGCGGCTGCCGCGCATCCGCGGCTATCTGCTGTGCCAGGATGAACCCCGTCCCCTGGAGAGCGCCCTGCCGCTGGTGGGCGAATACGAGGCGCTGCTGGCCGAGCAGCCCGGCCACTACGACTTCCCCGTCTTCGACGAGAACGCCGTGGCCACGCTGTTCTACACCACCGGTACCACCGGCAATCCCAAGGGGGTGTTCTTCACCCATCGTCAGCTGGTGCTGCACACCCTGGGCGAGGCCAGTACCTTCCAGTCGCCGGGCTTCGAGCTGCTCAATCGCGACAAGGTGTACATGCCGATCACCCCCATGTTCCACGTCCACGCCTGGGGGGTGCCCTACACCGCTACCCTGATGGGCGCCACCCAGGTCTACCCCGGCCGCTACGAGCCGGAGATGCTGGTCAAGCTGCTGGTGGGCGAGAAGGTCGACTTCTCCCACTGCGTGCCGACGCTGCTCAATATGGTGGTCTCGGCCGAGCCCATCGCCTCGGGCAGGGTCGACCTCTCCGGGTGGAAGGTGCTGGTGGGCGGCAGCCCGCTGACCCAGCCGCTGGCCCGCAAGGCCTGGGAGCTGGGCATCGACACCCGCAGCGCCTACGGCATGTCCGAGACCTGCCCACTGCTGACCGCCGACATCCTGCCCCGGGATATCGCCGAGGCGGACTTCGAGACCCAACTGCCGTGGCGCTGCAAGGCCGGGGTCGCCGTGCCGCTGGTCAGCCTGCAGGTGGTCGACGAATCGGGCACCCCGCTGCCCCAGGACGGCGAGAGCGTCGGCGAGGTCAGGGTGCGCGCCCCCTGGCTGACCCAGGGCTACTACAAGGAGCAGACCCGCAGCGAGGAGCTGTGGCGCGACGGCTGGCTGCACACCGGCGACGTCGCCGCCCTGGACGAGCGCAGCTTCCTGCAGATCCGCGACCGCATCAAGGACGTGATCAAGACCGGCGGGGAGTGGATCTCGTCGCTGGAGCTGGAGAACCTGATCGGCCAGGTCCCGGGCATCGAGGAGGTGGCGGTGATCGGCGTGGCCGACGACCAGTGGGGCGAGCGGCCCGCGGCCCTGGCCGTGGCCAGCGACCCGGCGAGCCCGCCCGACGCCGAGGCGGTCAAGGCGTTCCTCACCCGGTTCGTCGAGCAGGGCAAGATCAATCGCTGGGCGATTCCCTCCTTTATCCGCTTCGTCGACGAGATCCCCAAGACCAGCGTGGGCAAGCTCGACAAGAAGCGCATCCGCCAGGAGGTCTGATCGGGCCTACGCTCAGGGGGCGGGGACGGGCGGCAATAGCGCCCGCCGATAGGCGGCAGGCGAGTTGCCCGTCCACGCCTTGAAGGCGCGACTGAAACACGCCAGGTCCTCGAACCCCAGCGCCTCGGAGATCCCCAGCAGGGGCCGGTCGCTGCGAGTCAGGGCCTGGATGGCGTAGTCGCGGCGAAACTCGTCCTTCACCGCCTGGAAGTGGGTGCCCTCGGCGGCCAGTCGCCGGGAGAGTGTGCGCACCGACATGTGCAGCGCCGCCGCCACGTCCCGCACCGAGCCGGAGGTGGCCAGGTTGCGGGAGAGATGCTCGCGCACCCGGTGCGAGACCAGGCGATCCTCGAAGGAGACGTAGAACCAGTCCGCCGGCGCCCGGCGCAGGAAGGCCCCCAGGTGCTTCTTGGTCTGGCGGATCGGCTCGTCCAGCACCGCGCGGTCGAAGTACATGGCCGATTCCGGCCGCTCGAAGCGCACCCGGCCGGGATAGAAGTAGAGGTAGTCGGCGCTGTGGGCCGGCTGGGGGTAGGCGCACTCCATCATGATCGGCGGGATCTTGCGCGCCACCATCCAGGAGGCGATGCCGTGGAACAGCTTGAGCATCAGCTCGTGGACGAGGATGCGGCTGCCCGCCGGCGGCTGCCGTTCCACCAGCGCCACCCGTGCCAGCTCCCCCTCGACGGAGTAGTCGTAGCCGAAGTCATCGAGCAGAATACGAAAGAACAGCGTGTAGCGGTGCAGCGCCACCTTCAGGGTCGGCGCCTCGAGCACGCTCAGGCAGAGCAGCTTGAGGGTGCCGCCGCGCAGCGGCCGGGCGAAGAAGCCTGGCGTCTCGTCGTCGCACTCGTTGACCAGCAGCCGATAGAGCTCGGCGAACTGCTCCACGGTGACCCGCCCGTGGGGCGCCTCGAGCAGAAAGGGCGAGATCCCTGCGCGCTTGAGATAGGCGGCCTGGTCGCGGGCGATGGCCGGCACGCCGCGAAACAGCTCGTTGACGAAATGCATCGAGACCGTGACGGTCAAGGCAGCGTCTCCTCTGGGACCAGTGAAGCACGAAGGTACTAGCAGCCTGTCGGATTTGACTGATCGTCGCGAAGCAGATCAGTGTTAAGTCCGACAGGCTGCTAGACTCATCTTGCCATTGATGGAGTAACTCGCAATGCGCTTGACGTATGAACAGACCAGAGTCCTGCGCGACATCGTGCGCGACCTGGCCGATGACGAGGCCGAGATACGGGTGTTCGGCTCCCGCCTGGATGACAGACGCCGCGGAGGAGACCTCGACATCCTGATCATCACGATGGAGCCACTGCCGCGCCTGGCACTGGCCGAGATCAAATACGCGCTGGAACAGGCGCTCTACCTGCCTGTGGATATCCTGAATTATACACAGGGCCAGCCCCCGACCCCGTTTCAGGCTATCGCCCTCTCACAAGCCCAACCCTTGGATGATGCGGCATGAGTACCGATCTACTTGCCGAGCAGCATCGCCACTTGGCCAGGCTGCTCGAGGCCATCCAGCGTTGTGCCTGGTTCCTCCATGAGTCCGACGCCAAGATGGAATGGCCCATTGAGGCCGACTGGCTGGGTCATCACAAGAAGGATGTGGAACTCTTCGAGACCCTGGCCGCCATCAATGAGCGGTTTGCCAAGCTGCAGGATTCCCTTGCCTCCGCCATGCGCCACAGCGCGCTGTTGATGGGTGAGCCTACCGACAGTTTCCTCAAGGTGCTGGCTTTCTTCGAGAAGCAGGGCGTGATCGACTCCATGGGGGATTGGCAACGCTGCCGAGCCGTACGCAATATGGCGGCTCATGACTACGCCACGGACTACGGTGAGATCGCCGAGCACTTCAACCTGCTCCATGAGCTCAGCAGCTTGCTGTTCCAGACGGCACGAAAGCTGATTCAGCTTTGCCATAGTCTGCTCGGGATTGAGCCAGCTTCCACCGACTTCACTGAAGAGTTCGAACGTATCTTCGCCTAGGCAACCCGCCTATGGGAGGATGAGTCTTCCCCCCAACAAAGGCGTGGTCATGCTGGAATTCCATCAGGTTCACAAGGCCTACCCCACTCCCCAGGGGCCCCTCGAGGTGCTGGACGGCATCGACTTGCGGCTCGATGCCGGGGAGAGCCTGGCGCTGATGGGCGAGTCCGGCAGCGGCAAGTCGACCCTGCTGCACCTGGCGGCGGGGCTCGACCTGCCGGATCGCGGCGAGATCCGCCTCGAGGGGCAGGCCCTCTCGGCGCTGGCCGAGCCGGCCCGGGCGCGGCTGCGCCGCGACGCACTGGGCCTGGTGTTCCAGCAGTTCCACCTGGTGCCAAGCCTCAACGTGGCCGACAACCTGCGCCTGCAGGCGCGGCTGGCCGGCCGCGAGCGCGCCGACTGGTCGGCGTATCTGCTGCAACGCCTGGGCCTTGCCGGCCTCGAGACGCGCTACCCCGAGCAGCTCTCCGGCGGCCAGCAGCAGCGCCTGGCCATCGGCCGCGCCCTGGCCCCGCGCCCGGCGCTGCTGCTGGCCGACGAGCCCACCGGCAACCTGGATGAGGCCACCGCCGACGGCGTGCTCGCTCTGCTGCTCGAGCTGGTCAGCGAGAGCGGCAGCGCCCTGCTGGTGGTCACCCATAGCCCCCACGTGGCCGCGCCGCTGGACCGCTGCCTGCGGCTGACCCGCGGGCAGCTGACCCCCGTCGCCCTGACGGAGCCGGCCCGCTGATGCTCACCGCCCTGGCCACCCTGCTCTCCCACTACAAGCGCCACCCCGGCCAGCTGGCCATGCTGCTGCTGGGCCTCTGGGTGGCCAGCGCCCTGTGGAGCGGCGTGCAGGCGATCAACGCCTCGGCCCGGGACAGCTACGCCCGCGCCGAGGCGCTGTTCACCACCGGGCTCGACCGCCTGGAGCGCCGCGACGGCGAGCCACTGACCCGCGACGATTACCTGGCCCTGCGCCGCGCCGGCCTGCCGGTCTCGCCGCTGCTCGAGGGCACCCTGGACGCTCCCGATGGCAGCCGGCTGACGCTGATCGGCATCGACCCCCTCACCCTGCCCGGCGACAGCGCCTTCGCCGCCGCCAGCGGCACCGCTCCCCTGAACGACTTCCTGCAGCCGCCCTGGCAGACCCGGCTGGCCTCCGACAGCCTGGCCGCCCTGGGGGTGACGCCGCGCGAGGCCGAGGGCGCCACCCCCGCCCTGGCCGACGGCCGGCGGCTGCCGCCGCTGGTCATGGCGCCCGCGCTGCCTCCGGATACCCTGGTGATGGATCTCGCCGCCGCGGCGGACCTGCTGGCGCGCGGCGAGACCCTGTCACGGCTGGTCACCCGACCGGACGCCCTGGAGGTCGCCCCCGAGGGACTGACGCTGACCCGCGCCGAGACCCTGGCCTCACCGGGCCAGCTCACCGAGAGCTTCCACCTCAATCTCACCGCCATGGCGCTGCTGGCGCTGGTGGTGGGGCTGTTCATCGTGCAGGCGGCGCTGGGCCTGGCCCTGGAGCAGCGCCTCGGCCTGCTGCGCACCCTGCGTGCCCTGGGGGTGTCGGGCCGGCGCCTGGTCGCCCTGCTGGTCGCCGAGCTGGTGCTGCTGGGCCTGGTCGGCGCCCTGGCCGGGATCGTCAGCGGCGTCTGGCTGGCGCGCGCGCTGCTGCCCGACGTGGCCGCCACCCTGGGCAGCCTCTATGGCGCCGGGGTGGGCACCGAGCTCAGCCTGCCCTGGCACTACTGGGCCGGCGGGCTCGCCGTCACCCTGGGCGGCCTCTTCCTGGCCGGCAGCGGCGTGCTGTGGCGCGCGGCCAGGCTCAACGTGCTGGGGCTGGGCCAGGCGCGGGCCTGGCGCGCCGGCTTTCACCGCCAGCTCCGGCTGATGACCCTGGCCGGCGCGGCGGTGGCCGCGCTGGGGCTCGGCCTCTGGGCCTGGCTGGCCGGCCAGCCCCCCGGCGAGGGGCTCATCGCCGGCTTCGGCCTGGTCGCCGCGCTGCTGCTGGCCAGCGCCCTGTGGCTGCCGCCGCTGCTGGCGGCGGGGCTCGCGGGGCTGGAGCGCCTGGCCAGGCGCCGCCCGCTGACCCAGTGGGCGCTGGCCGACCTGCAGCTGCAGCTGCCGCGGCTGTCGCTGGCGATGATGGCGCTGCTGATCGCGCTCTCCGCCAACCTGGGCGTGAGCAGCATGGTCGGCGGCTTTCGCCTGACGTTTCTCGACTGGCTCGACCAGCGCCTGGTCGCCGACCTCTACTTCCGCCCGCCGCCGGCCCAGTACGAGGCGATCGACGCCTGGCTGGCCGAGCGCCCCGAAGTGGCCGAGCGGCTGCCCACCCGACGCAGCGAGGCCAGGCTGCTTGCCGGAAACGGCGACGCCCCGCGCAGCACGCCGGTGAGCCTCTACGGCATCACCCCCGGCGAGTCGCTGATGCCCCACTGGCCGCTGCTGGCCACCCGCGACGGGAGAGCGGCCGCCTGGCAGGCCTTTCGTCAGGGCGAGGCCTTTATCAACGAGCAGTTGGCCATCGCCTCCGGCCTCGCCCCCGGCGACCGCCTGACGCTGGACACCCCCCAGGGCCGGGAGAGGGTCAGGGTGGCCGCCATCTATCCCGACTACGGCAATACCCGCCGCGAGGTGCTGTTCAGCACCGAGGTGCTGGCCAGCCGCTTCAACGCCCCGCCGGGCTCGCTGGGCATCGTGCTCGCCGAGGGGGCCGACGGCGGCGACCTGGCCCGCGAGCTGGGCGAGCGGTTCGCGCTGGCCAGCGACAGCCTGGTGGACCAGCGCGAGGTGAAGCGCATCGCCACCGAGATCTTCGAGCGGACCTTCACCATCACCCGGGCGCTCAGCGCCCTGACCCTGGGCGTGGCCGCCCTGGCGCTGCTGGCCAGCCTGCTCGCCCAGGCCCGGGAGCGCCGCGCCCAGCTGGCGCCGCTATGGGCGCTGGGGGTGCCCCGGGCCCGGCTGGTGCGGGTGCAGCTGGCCCAGTTGGGCGCCGCGGCCCTGGCCACCGGCGCCCTGGCCGTGCCGCTGGGCATCGCCCTGGCGCTGGGGCTGGTGGCGATGATCAACGTCGCCGCCTTCGGCTGGCGCCTGCCGCTCTATCTCTTCCCGGGCGAGATGGCGCTGACCCTCGCCACGGCAGTCGGCGTCGCCCTGCTGGCCACCGCCCTGCCGGCCCTGCGCCTGTGGCGCTCACCGCCCCGCGCCCTGCTCGCCGAGGAGGGCGGTCCATGAGCCGTCTCGCCCCCGCCGCGATGCTGCTGGCGCTGCTGGCCCTGGCCGGCTGCGACGCCGCCCCGCCCGCGGAGGACGACGCGCCGCCGGCCGGTTTCGCCGGCCTGGGCGAGGCCGCCGGCGACTTCGCCCAGGCGCGTCCCGGCACGCCGCTGCGCTTCCCCGAGGATCACGGCCCCCACCCCGACCATCGCATCGAATGGTGGTACCTCACCGCCAACCTCCGCGACGACCGGGGTGACCCCCTGGGCCTGCAGTGGACGCTGTTTCGCCAGGCGCTGGTGCCGCCGGACGAGCGACCGCCACCGGGCCCCTGGGTGGCCGACCAGCTGTGGATGGCACACCTGGCGGTCTCCCGGGGCGAAACCCACCGGGTGGCGGAGCGCTTCGCCCGCAGCCACTCCCGGGATGACGACGGCCAGGCCGGGGTGCGCGCCCACCCCTTCCATGCCTGGCTCGACGACTGGGCGCTGACCACCCGGGTGGAAGACCCCGACGCCGACACCTTTTCCCGGCTGACCCTCTCCGCCTTCGACGGCGAGGGCGAGGCGCGCGTCGGCTACCGGCTAGACCTCACCGCCGAGGGGCCCCTGGTGCGCCACGGGGAGGCGGGGTTCAGCCAGAAGGCTGCCGACGGCCAGGGCTCGATGTACGTCAGCCAGCCCTTCTGGCGCATCGAGGGGAAGGTGACCCTGGAAGGCGAGACCCGGGCGGTCAGCGGGCGCGGCTGGCTCGACCGGGAGTGGAGCAGCCAGCTGCTGGGGCCCGAGCAGCAGGGCTGGGACTGGTTCGCCCTGCACCTGGCCGACGGCCACCGGCTGATGGCCTTCCGGCTGCGCGGCGGCGGCGAGGCGGGCGGCGACTATCGCTCGGGCACCTGGATCACCCCCGAGGGCGATCCCCGGCCCCTGGCCCCGGACGAGCTGGCGCTGACGCCCCTGGCCACCTCGGCCGTGGCGGGCCGCGAGGTGCCCACCCGCTGGCGCCTCGAGGTGCCCGCCGCCGAGCTCGACCTGGTCGTCGAGGCGCCCCACGCCGAACGCTGGATGGACACCAGCGTGCCCTACTGGGAAGGCGAGGTGATCGCCTTCGACCGCGAGAGCGAGGCGCGCCTGGGCGAGGGCTACCTGGAGATGACCGGCTATTGACAGGCGATTATTTCATAAGCCTGCTATCGATCTTCCCGTCGCGAACCACTATCCTGAAGGCAGTCCCCTGTTCGGAGCTCGCCATGCTGCCCAGTCTCTTTATCTCCCACGGCTCCCCCATGCTGGCGCTCACCGAGACGCCGGCCCACGGCTTCCTGCGCGAACTCGGCCGGGAGCTCCGCCCCGAGGCGGTGGTGGTGGTCTCGGCCCACTGGGCCAGCCGATCGCTGCTGGTCAGCACCAGCGCCCGGCCCGAGACGATCCACGACTTCGGCGGCTTTCCCCGGGAGCTCTACGAGTGCCAGTACCCCGCCCCGGGCGACCCCGAGCTGGCGCGGCGCCTGGCCCGGCAGCTCAACGCCGTTCCCACCGAGCGCGGCCTGGACCACGGCGCCTGGGTGCCACTGTCGCTGCTGTTCCCCGAGGCGGAGGTGCCGGTGGTCTCGCTGTCGCTGCCGGTGGAGTGGTACAACGCCGAGCTGGTGGCGCTGGGCGAGAAGCTCGCGGGACTTCGCGAGGCGGGCGTGCTGGTGATCGGTTCGGGCAGCCTGACCCACAACCTCTACGAGATGCGGCCCCAGGACGCTGCCATGCCGGCCTGGGTCGGCGAGTTCGCCGACTGGGTGCACGCGCGCCTGACGGCGGACGACCGCGAGGCGCTCATGCAGTGGGAGACGGCCCCGCGGGCCCGGGAAAACCACCCCACGCCGGAGCACTTCCAGCCGCTGCTGGTGGCCATGGGCGCCGGGGGGCCGGGCAAGCGGCTGCACCACAGCGTGGAGCACGGCGTGCTGGCCATGGACGTCTACGCCTTCGGCTGATCGATCGGGAACGGCCGCCTCCCGGGCACGCCCCTCAGTGGCGTGCCCGGAAGTGCTGTTCCCCCGGCGCCACATCGTTGCGCACGGCGGTCAGCAATTCGGCATCCAGGCTCGGATCGTCGAGCGCCAGCAGCCCGCATTGCGCCAGGGCCTCGCGCACGCCCACCTGCTCATCGAGACGCTCATAGAGGACGCGTACGCAGCAGGGCATGCGCTCGCTGCTGTCCGCCACGCCGAGCTTGAGGCCGGTGAGCCGCTTCACCTGGCTCTGGAAGCTCGGGAAGAGGATGGTCTGAGTAACCTCATGACCATTGAGGGTCTCGTGGTCCACCAGGAAGATGCGGTCGGCCAACTTGACGGCTACGCCCTGGTAGCGATTGTGACAGGGTCGGGGATTGGCCGGGGTCTGCATGCGCTCGGTGCGCTGGTAGACGACGCCGCTCTCCCGCTCCTCCAGGCACACCAGGGTGCGGATCAGGTGCCCGGGCCGTGACATCGAGTGGTAGTACTCGAAATAGCAGCCCAGGTAGCGCGCCATGTCCTCACGGCCGCTGTGCAGCAGCGCATCCGGCCAGCCCACCCCCGACACCTGGGTCGACTCGGTCGGCCCCCGTCCGGCCTGCACCAAAGTGCAGAAGTCCTCATGGGGCAGGTAGAGCTCATGCTCCTCCACGCCGAAGAAGGCGCAGAGGCGCCGCATGGCGGCATGCCTAGGGCGGTAGCGCCCCGTCAGGTAGCGATTGAACTGGGCCCGATTGATCTCCAGCCGTCGGCACACCTCCGCAATGGACGGGTAGTAGCTGCACAGCAGACGCAGGTTAGCGACGAAGTCGTCTTGCATGAAGTGCTCCTCGGAGCCCTGGCTGAATGGTGCACGCCAAGTGGTGCAGTCTGACTCACTCAGCTTTGCGGATAGTGCACTGGAGTGCAACGGAGCGCCAAGTCACATTGCCCCGCTCATCTGCTTCAATTCTCTCATGTGCGTTGCGCCATCGCGCCAACCGTTTCCCATCGGCCCATCCCAATAACAAGTAACCGAAGGCAACCCAATGATACGCAAGAATTTCTGGTCCGGGCTAGGTGTTGCCGCCGTGACGGTGCTGCTGCTGACCTGGATCATTCCCACCTACGGCGGCAGCGGCTTCGCGTTCGGCCTGCAGCCCCAGCGGCTGGCCACCCTCGGCGCCTGGCTGATCTTCGGCTGCTCCATCACCCTCTCGGTGGTAAGCGCCATCGCCCTGAAGCGCCGCGGCGAGCCCTTCGCCATCCTTCCCGATCTCGGCCACCTCTGGCACCAGGCGTGGCCGTTTGTGTATGTGCTCGGCTTCATCGCCTTGATCGACCGCTTCCCGTTGACCTGGGTGGCGCCGGCCCTGATCGGCGGCCTGCTGCTGCTGCTCGGCGAACGCCGCTGGTACGTGGTGGTGTTGACCGCCGCCGTCCCCACCGCCGGCCTCTATGGCCTCACGGCCCACCTGATGCGCATCGGAGTGGTATGACATGATCGGATTCGACGCCATCCTCGGCTCCTTCGCCGCCGCCTTCCACTACGAGTCCATCGCCATCATCCTCGGCGGGGTGCTGCTCGGCTATATCGTCGGCGTGATCCCGGGGCTCAACCGGGCGGTGGCCATCGCCATCGCCATCCCGCTGACCTTCTACATGTCGGCCTACGCCGCCATCGCCTTTCTGATCGGCCTCTCCAAGGGCACCGCCGCCGGCAGCGCGGTCTCGGCCATCTTGCTCAACACCCCGGGGGAGCCCTCCTCGGCGGCCACCTGCCTCGACGGCTACCCCATGGCCAGCTCCGGCAAGCCGCGCAAGGCCCTCAAGGTGGGCCTGCTCGCCTCGGTGATCGGCGACCTGCTGGCCACCCTGCTGCTGATCGCGGTCGCCATCCCCTTCGCCTCGGTGGCGCTCAAGTTCGGCCCCTACGAGCTGACCGCCATCCTGATCTTCGCCCTGGTGTTCATCGCCGGCATGGCCGGGGGCTCCTTTCTCAAGGGCCTGGCCGCCGGCGGCATGGGGGTGATCCTCGGCACCGTGGGCCTCGATCCCGAAACCGGCGCCATGCGCCTGACCTTCGGCTATGCGGAGCTGATGGAGGGCGTGCCGATCCTGCCCCTGGTGATCGGCACCCTGGCGCTGGCCGAGATGTTCGTGCAGCTCGACGAGTACCGCCGCAACAAGGCCGGCAGCGTCATCAAGCTGGGCAACAGCGCCGACGACGACCTCTCCTACCGGGAGTTCAAGGGCACCCTGCCGACCATCTTCAAGAGCACCGGGGTGGGCGCCTTCGTCGGTGCCTTGCCGGGGCTTGGCCCCTCGGTGGGGGCCTTCATGGCCTACGGCCTGGCCAAGCGGACCGCCAAGGACCCGGACAGCTTCGGCAAGGGCAATTCCAACGGCATCGCCGCCGCCGAGGCCTCCGACAACGCGGTGATTCCCGCCAGCTATATTCCGCTGTTCGGCCTGGGGATTCCCGGCAGCGTGTCCGCCGCCCTGCTGGTCGGCGCCTTCATGATCCACGGCATTCAGGTGGGCCCGCTGATGCTGCGCGACCACCCGGAGATGCTGTTCACACTGTTCTCGGGAATGATCGTCGCCAGCCTGCTGATGCTCGCCGTGGGCTGGTACGGCCTGCGCATCTTCGCCCGGGTCACCAGCGTCCCGCCGCATATCGTGATCTCGGTGGTGATCTTCCTCTGCCTGGCCGGCATCCAGGTGCAGGGCTACGGCACCTTCGGGCTGCTCACCGTCTTCGTCTTCGCGATCTTCGGCTACTTCCTGAAGACGTTCGACTACTCCTTCGTGACCTTCCTGGTCGCCTTCATCGTCACGCCCATGCTGGAGATGAACCTGCGCCAGTCGGTGATCCTCTCCGGCGGCGAGATCGGCATCCTGCTCGAGCGCCCCATCGCCCTGGCCTTCGTCGTGTTCACGGTGCTGATGGTGCTGCACCTGGGCTGGACCAGCTATCGCCACTGGCTGCGCAAGCGGCTTAAGGCACCCCAGGCGTGACCGACCGCCGGCCAGGCGCCGGCGTTCTTCCCCTCCCTCGCGCAACAACAACGCAATGAAGAGGTTTCGACCATGAAAATGAAATTGCTGACTACTGCCGTTCTCTCCGCCGCCGTAGCCCTCGGCGCCGCCGGCCAGGTCCAGGCCGACGACTTCCCGTCCAAGCCGCTGACCCTGGTGGTCGGCTGGGGCGCCGGCGGCAGCACCGACATCCAGGCCCGGGTGCTGGCCGACATCATGACCGAGGAGCTCGGCCAGCCGGTCAACGTGGTCAACCAGCCCGGCGCCGGCGGCGGCGTGGCCCTGGCGCGCCTGGCCAACAGCACCGACGAGGGCTACACCTTCGTCTTCGGCACCTCCATGACCATCACCTTCGGACCGCTCTCTACCGAGACCACCTACGACCTGGATGACTTCCGCTATGTGGCCGGCGTGACCCTGGGCCAGTCGGCCCTGGTCACCGGCGAGAACCGCCCCTTCGGCGACAGCTGGGACGACCTGGTGGAGTACGCCCGCGAGAACCCGGGCACCAGCTACGCCAACCAGACCGCGCTGGACCGCATGATCATTGAGTACATCGCCCAGCGCGAAGGGCTCGACCTGCGCATCGTGCCCACCTCCGGCGGCGCCGGCATGGCCCCGCTGATCCTCTCCGGCGACGTGGACTTCGCCTACAGCGGCGGCACCCACTCCGGCTACGCCGAGACCGGCGAGATGCCGGTGCTGCTGAGCCTGGCCGAGGATCGCCTGGTGGCCTACCCGGACGCCCCCACCCTCCAGGAGGCCGGCTACGACATCAACGCCGCCGAGATCCGGGTGGCCATGGTGCCCAAGGACACCCCGGACGCCCACGTCGAGCGCCTCGCCGAAGCGCTGAAGGCGGCCACCGAGGACGAGCGCTTCCTTGAAGTCACCGAGGAGCGCATCCTGATGCCGGTGACCTGGATGCCCGAGGACGAGGTCACCCAGACCCTCGCCGACCAGGTCGAGGGCTACAAGGCGCTGCTCGAGGAGCTCGGCGGCCTGCCGCAAGACGAGGAGTGATCGACACACATTGCCCAGTGTAAGCGGGCAGTGACACCGCGCCCGAGGCCAGCGAAGAGCGGCCTCGGGCGTTTTTTGGGGTTCAGCGCAGACTGGCGTGAATGGGCCTTGTGGGAGGGAGCTTCAGCTCGCGAAGTAGCGCGCAGCGCTACCCAGGGGGCGCCTGCGGCGCCTTCGCCCGGCAGAGCCGGCCTCCCACCATAGAGCCTGCCAAACATGTTCACGCTAAAATGCGAAGAACCTTTTTTTGGCGATAGCACCCAATGCATCAGGCGGGTGGTGCGGTCCGCTGCACTCGGTGGCGCCGGGAATGCGACGCAGTGCATCGTTTCGCCCAATTTCTTCCATCAAATCAACTGGTTTAATCGGGGAGCGCTATCAACAAGACAACAGCGGAGACCCCTCATGTTTGACCTGCTCAACGAGCTCCTCTGGGGCAAAATCCTTCTCATCCTGCTGGTCGGCGTGGGCATCGGCTTCACCGTTGCCTCACGCTTCGTCCAGTTTCGCTACTTCGGCCGCATGTTCCAGATCCTGGGATCTCGCCAGGCCTTCCGCCATGACAAGCACGGCCACCTCAGCAGTTTCCAGGCGCTGGTGCTGTCCGTCGCTGGCCGCGTGGGCGGCGGCAATATCGCTGGCGTTGCCGTGGCGATCACCCTGGGCGGCCCGGGAGCCATCTTCTGGATGTGGTTGGTCGGCCTGATGGGCATGGCCACGAGCTTCCTCGAATGCACCCTGGCGCAGACCTACAAGCAGCCCCAGGGTGACGGTACCTATCGCGGCGGGCCGGCCTACTACATCGTCAAGGGCCTCGGCCGCAACTGGCGCTGGTTGGCCGGTTTCTATTCGGTGCTACTGCTGCTGACCTTCGGCTTTGCCTTCACTGCGCTGCAGTCCTACGCCGTGTCCACCTCGTTCAACGACGCCTTCGGCGTGCCGGTGCTCTACAGCGGCATCGCCCTGGCGATGCTGGTCGGCCTGATCATCTTCGGTGGGATCAAACGGATCGCGCGCATCTCCGAGGTGCTGGTGCCCTTCATGGCCGTCGGCTATCTGCTGATCGCACTGATCGTGGTCGGCTTGAACCTCGAACGCATCCCCGAGGTGGTGATGCTGATCGTCAACAGCGCCTTCGGCCTGGAGCCTGCCATCGGCGGCGGCATCGGGGCGGCCATCATGATAGGCCTCCAGCGCGGTCTGTTCTCCAATGAGGCAGGCCTGGGTAGCGCTCCCAACGTTGCCGCCGTGGCCTATGTGCCGCATCCCGCCAACCAGGGCATCGTGCAGGCCTTCTCGGTCTTTATCGATACCCTGATCATCTGCTCTTCCACCGCTTTCCTGATCCTGCTCAGCGGTGCCTATGACCCCGGCGCCAGCGGCAATGTCGAGGGTATTGCGCTGACCCAGTCGGCCCTGGCCGACCATGTCGGGGAGTGGGGCCGCTCCTTCGTCAGCGTGGCACTGCTGCTATTCGCCTTCAGCACCATCCTTTACAACTACTACCTGGGCGAGAACAGCCTCAACTTCTTCAGCCGCGACAACCAGAACCTGTTCAACGCCTTCCGCGTGGCGATCGTGCTGCTGGTGTGCTGGGGCGCCACTACCAACCTGGGCACCGTGTTCGGCTTCGCCGATGTCACCATGGGCCTGCTGGCGGTCACCAACCTGGTGGCGTTGATCCTGTTGTTCAAGAAAGGGCTGCGCATCCTCAAGGACTACGATGACCAGCGCCGCCAGGGCGTCAGTCAGCCAGTCTTCGACGCCAGCCAACACCCGGATCTCAACCTCTACCCGCAGGCCTGGGACCTCGAGCCCGAGGATCGGGAACGCCTGCAGGCCCACGCCAGCAAGGCGCCGAGCAGCCCCGCCATCGAATGATTCACGTCGCCTGCCAGCCCCCTGGCGGGGCTGGCAGGGCCGTCCGACCCAAGAGCGCTGACCCCATGACCACACGTATCGAACACGACCTGCTGGGCGAGCGCGCCCTGCCGGCGGATGCCTGGTACGGCATCCAGACCCAGCGCGCGCTGGAGAACTTTCGCATCACAGGGATTCCGATCAGCCACTTCCCCGAGCTGGTGCAGGCACTGGCCATGGTCAAGTCGGCCGCCGCCAACGCCAACCAGGCAGTGGGCACCCTCGAGCCCCACAAGGCCGCGGCGATCCAGGCCGCCTGCCAGGAGATCATCGACGGCGCACTGCACGACCAGTTCGTGGTCGACCTGATCCAGGGCGGAGCGGGCACCTCCACCAACATGAACGCCAACGAGGTCATCGCCAACCTGGCACTGGCCAAGCTGGGCCATCCCAAGGGGGCCTACCAGCACCTGCATCCCAACGACGACGTCAACCGCTCCCAGTCGACCAACGACGCCTACCCCACCGCCGCCTGCCTAAGCCTGCAGTTCGCCGCGGAGCCGCTGGTCTCCGCCATCAGCGAGCTGCGCGATGCCCTGCAAGACAAGAGCGTGGCCTTCGCCGACGTGGTCAAGATGGGGCGCACCCAACTGCAGGACGCCGTGCCCATGACCCTGGGGCAGGAGTTCGAGGCCTTCGCGGTCAACCTCGGCGAGGACATCGACCGCCTGCGCGAGGCCCAGCGGCTGCTGTGCGAGATCAACCTCGGCGGCACCGCCATCGGCACCGGCCTCAACGCCCCGGCAGGCTACCAGGCGCTGGCCGTCGAGCACCTGGCACAGCTGTCGGCGCGCCCGCTGGTACCGGCGTCACACCTTATCGAGGCCACCTCGGACATGGGCGCCTTCGTGTTCCTGTCGGGGATGCTCAAGCGCTTCGCCATCAAGCTCGGCAAGCTGTGCAACGATCTACGCCTGCTTTCCAGCGGGCCGCGTACCGGACTGGGGGAAATCACCCTGCCCCCGGTGCAGCCCGGCTCCTCGATCATGCCAGGCAAGATCAACCCGGTGATTCCCGAGGCGGTCAACCAGACCGTCTACCAGGTGATCGCCAGCGATCTCGCCGTGACCATGGCCGCCGAGGCGGGGCAGCTGCAGCTCAATGCCATGGAACCGATGATCATCTACAACCTGCTCAATGCCATGCGCATGCTGGGCGAGGCCTGCCATATGCTGCGCACCCGCTGCATCGTCGGCATCGAAGCCAACCGCGAGACCTGCGCCCAGCACGTCGAGCGCAGCATCGGCGTGGTGACCTCGCTGGTCCCCCACATCGGCTACGTCAACGCCACGCGTATCGCCCGCCAGGCCCTGCACAGCGGCGCCACGGTCCGCGAACTGGTGATCGCCGAAGGGCTGCTGGACCCCCAGCGCCTCGATGCGCTGTTGCAGCCCAACGCCATGCTGGCCCCGATGCCGGAGGAGCCCCCGTGCCACGACTGTTGATACTGTATACCGGCGGTACCCTGGGCATGCAGGCATCACCGGCGGGCTACGTGCCCTCGGCCGACTTCGACGAACGCCTGGGCGCGGCCCTGGCGGCCTATCCGGCTGGGGCGCTGCCGGACTACAACCTGCACAGCCTGCAGCCATTGATCGACAGCGCCGACCTTGATCCAGCAGCGTGGAATCGGCTGGTGGCCGCCCTTGGCGCGGCCTGGGAGCGCTACGACGGGTTCGTCATCCTGCATGGCACCGATACCATGGCCTACACCGCCTCGGCGCTCTCCTTCCTGCTCGGTGCACTCGACAAACCGGTGATCTTGACCGGGTCCCAGATCCCACTCGGCGAACCGCGCAGCGATGCCCTCAACAACATCATCCTGGCCATGCAGGCGGCCACACACCCGGCTGCCCCCCGCGAGGTGTGCCTCGCCTTTCACGACCGCCTGCTGCGCGGCAACCGTGCGCGCAAGTGCCGGACTCAAGGCCTGGATGCCTTCGACTCGCCCAACGCCCCCTGGCTCGGCGAGGCGGGCATCGAGCTGCGTCTCGGCCGGACGCCGCCCCTGGCCAAGGGTGTACCGGACTTCTCGGCGGCGGCCCTCGAGGCCGATCGCGTTGGCCTGCTGCACTGTCATCCCGGCATGTCATCCCGCCTGGTGGAGGCGCTACTCGAGGAGCCCTGCCTCCAGGGCCTGGTGCTGGCGACCTATGGCGTCGGCAATCCACCGAGCCTGGCGGGACGCCTCCTGGCCGACCTGCGGCGGGCCACGGATCGAGGGCTGGTCGTGGTCAATGTGACCCAGTGTCACCAGGGGCGGGTCCACCAGGGCGCCTATGCCACCGGCGCCGCCCTCAATGCCGCCGGCGTCGTCTCCGGCCAAGACATGACCCCGGAAGCCGCGGTGACCAAGCTGCAGGTACTGCTAGGGCGGGGCCTGGAGGGCGAAGCCCTGCGCCAGGCCATGTCACGGCCGTGTCGCGGCGAAATGACGCCTGCCATGCTGCCTGGCGGCTAGGAGGGCGGCGTGGGCATGCTCGGCGACGCCCGGGTCAGTCGCCCAGGGCGGCCAGCCGGTCGGCCTGGATCACCTCGATCCAGTAGCCGTCGGCGTCCTTGACGAACACCACGTCCTTCAGCTTGCCCTGATCGGCGCGCTTAACGAACGTCACGTCGTTGGCATCGAACCAGGCTTCGGCGGCATCCAGGTCCGGCACCGAGAAGCAGATATGCCCGAAGCCCTGGGGCTCGGAGTTGCCGTCGTGATAGGCGAAGTCGTCCTGGGTCTCGGTGCCCCAGTTGTGGGTCAGCTCCAGCAGACCCCGCTGCTGGAAGGTCCAGACGGTGCGCTCCCCCGTCTCCTCGGGCACCGCATCGCCCTCCTCCAGCCGGGCCAGGAAGTAGAGCGAAAACTGCAGCTCTTCGAAGTCGAGCCGACGCAGCACCCGCATGCCAAACACCCGACTGTAGAAGGCCAGCGCCTTTTCTGGATCCTTGACCCGCAGCATGGTGTGATTGAGCCGGAAGCCGGCGCTGTCCGCGGTGGGCGTCTGAACGCCGGGATACTGCTCACCCTTGAAGCTCATAGCGGTCTCCTTGCGTCGTGAGGGGATACATCGATGATGGCGATGCCTGCCTGACAATACCAGCCCGAGGCGAAGCGGACCCGGGCCAAAAATAACAGTACAACTACTATACAGACACGTCGCCATGTGAAGCCATACCGGCGAGCATCGCCCAATCCCGATGACAATGGCGAAAAACCGCCCCCACGACATGGAAAAAGCGCCTCCAGACTTCTACGCTGGTTATACCCCCCCCCCGCTAAGACGAGAACGCCCCATGTCCGACATCGACCACTCCATCGGTGACCATATCACCCACAAGCAGCTCACCCGGGCCGTGGCCAACGGCTTTACCCCCATCGTCGAGGTCGAGTCCCAGGACGGCATCTATACCGTGCGCCTGCATCACGCCAACGGGGTCTCCACGCTCTCCGATGCTCAGGGGCATACCCTGACCTTCATGGGCACCGGCGAAATCCGCGACCTGCTGGGGGAGACCGGCCTGACCCACGGGGTGCTGACCTGGGCCGACCAGTGCGGCGACGAGATGATCGGCGTGCCGGGCCATGCCATGACCCCCGACGAGATGTTGACCTACGGCACCCGCATCGCCTTTCGCTGAGGCTCTGTCCGAAAACTGTCTGCGCTCGACCATACGGCGTTAAAAATCGGCTCAAAGTACTCATTTACACCCAGTAAACTCCGTCTTTTCGCCGATTTTTGCCTTGCGACCCACAGGGATGTGGGAAGTGCGTTGGCCCGTAGGGAACGGGCTTAGCCCTGGCCTTCGCTCGCCGACTTTTCGGACAAAGCCGAGGCTCCGCCTGAGGCTTCCCCATTCCCGGAGCAGCGGCTAATGTAGGAGCATGCCCACCGCCCAGGAGCCCCGGCATGCCCCAACGATCCGCTATCTGGCGTCTTGTTGCCTGCCTGGCGCTGCTCGGCCTGCTGGCCGGCTGCGCCGGGCGGGATCTCGCCGATCGTGCCCCGGTCGAGGAGGAGGGCCTCTCCATCGAACGCGCCCTGGCGCTGTCGACCGCCAAGCGCGCCCTAGGCACCCCCTACCGCTTCGGCGGCAACACCCCGGAGGGCCTGGATTGCTCGGGGCTGGTGGAAATGGCCTACCGCGCGGCCGGCATTCAGGTCCCGCGCACCGCCGATGAGCAGTACCGCCAGCTGCCCGCCGTGGAACCGCCGCAGCCCGGCGACCTGCTGTTCTTCGGCGATCGCCGCAAGGCCACCCACGTGGGCATCTATCGCGGCAACGGCCAGATGATCCACGCCCCGGGGCGCGGCCGCGAAGTGGTCAGCGTGCCGCTGGACGTGACCTACTGGCAGCAGCGCTACCTTGGCGCGGCACGCCCGACCCCCTGAGCCTTCCCTTGGCTGCCGGCCACGGCGTATCATCGACGCCCTGCGACGGGGGCGCCGGTGTGCCAGCGAGGAGCCCCCGGATAAAACGGGTTCTTCGCACTTTAGCGTGAACATGTTTGGCAGGTTTTATGGTGGGAGGCCGGCTCTGCCGGGCGAAGGCGCCGCAGGCGCCCCATGAGTAGCGCTGCGCGCTACTTCGCGAGCTGAAGTCGAGGCGTCGAACCGTCCCTCCCACAGGGCAAGTTCACGCCAGTCTGCGATGAACCATAAAACGAATCCTACCGGCGGAGGCCCCATGCGACTCGACCTTTCCCTCTACCTGGTGACCGACCCCCGGCTGTGCGCCCGCCTTGGGCTGGTGGAAACCGTGGTGGCGGCGGTGCGCGGCGGCGTGACGCTGGTGCAGCTGCGCGACAAGCACGCCTCGGACGCCGAGCTGATCGACCAGGCGCGACGCCTCAAGGCCGCCCTGGCGGGCAGCGGCGTGCCACTGATCATCAACGACCGGCTCGAGGTGGCCCTGGAAAGCGGCGCCGATGGCCTGCATATCGGCCAGGACGACGGCGACGTGGCGCGTGCCCGCGCGACCCTGGGCCCCCAGGCCCTGCTCGGCCTCTCGGTGCAAACCCATGACCAGCTCGCCGCCCTTGATCCCGCGCCGCTGGACTACCTGGGGCTGGGTCCGGTGTTCGCCACCGCCACCAAGCAGGATCACGCCGTACCGCTGGGCTTCGAGGGCCTGGCCGCCCTGGTGGCGAAGAGCCCCCTGCCGGCGGTGGCCATCGGCGGCCTGCAGGCCGAACATGCCGCGCGGGTGCGCGCCGCCGGCGCCCAGGGGCCGGCGGTGATCTCGGCGATCTGCGGACAGGCGGACCCGGAAGCCGCCGCACGGGCATTCTTCGTCGAGCGATAGCGAATCGAGGGGCGAGGGGCGAGGGGCGAGGGGCGAGGGTCAGGAGCCTCAGCGCTCCTGCTCACGAGTGAAGCGCTGCATGATGTCCAGGGTTTCCTGGCTGACGTGGTGCTCCATGCCCTCGGCATCGATGCGCGCCGTGCGATCGCTGACCCCCAACGCCCGCAGAAACTGCAGCACGATGGCATGCCGCTGATGCGACATGGTCGCCATCGCCTCTCCCTTCTCGGTCAGGAACAGCGAGCGGTAGGGCTTGCTGGAGACCAATCCCTGTGATTTCAGCCGCGAGACGGTCTTCGACACCGTGGCCTGACTGACGCCCATCCGGGCGGCGATGTCGGTCGAGCGCGCCTCGCCCTGATGTTCGAGCAGATCGGCGATCAGCTCTACATAGTCTTCGAGAAGCTCGGTTTCGTGAGCGTTGCGCACGGCAGCGTACTGCTGGGCATGCTGGTCGCTGGGCGGCAGGGCATCCGCCTTGGAAAGGCGATCCGGCGTCACGTCGTTCGAGGAGTCGGTCATCGCGCCAATATAGCCAAACTCCTGATAGGGCAGCAACCAAGCATCGATAGAAATTTCCTACTACCCTACAAGTTAACCTTGGCTAAAATATTGGCTATATACTCAACAAGCTCACCAAGGCGACAACACTGACAGTCAACGCCCAGCAGCCTGTCGGATTTGACCGATCGTCGCGGGAGTGTCGGATTTCGAGACAAGTTTATCGATCTGATGAGGCGAATAGCGTGCTATTTAACGAATTAGATCGAATGAAATTGGCCGAAAGCCCGGGTTTCGCAGCAGATCAGCGTTAAGTCCGACAGGCTGCCAGACACTAGAGGAGAATGCCCCGATGCCGACCGCCAAAGGCTTGATGCTGCTCAGCGCCCTGCCCTTCGCGCTGTCGACCCTGGCGATGTCGACCACGGCTCAGGCCGAGCAGGCCCCGCTCAGGGTGGCCGCCTCATTCTCGGTGCTCGGCGACCTGGTGCGCGAGGTGGCGGGCGACGACGCCGAGGTCAGCCTGCTGACCCCGGTGGGGGCGGAAGTGCACGAATGGGAGCTGATCCCGAGCAACTTCATCGCCATCGAGGAAGCCGACATCGTCTTCTACAACGGCTTCGATCTCGAGCAGTGGATGGGCCAGGTCGATGCCACGGTGGGCGATGGCGTCCCGGTGGTGGCGGTCGCCGAACGGACCGGCTACCCCACCCGGCCCATCGTGACCGGCGAGTATGCCGGCGACGTCGATCCGCATATGTGGATGGATCCACGCGCCGCGGCGGCGTACGGACAAGTGATCGCAAAGACCCTGGCCGAGGCCAGGCCGGAGAGCGCCGAGGCCTTCCAGGCGCGCGCCGAGGCGCTGGAGGCGTCGCTTCATGCGCTGTATGACGAGCTGACCGAGGCCCTCGCGCCCCTTCCCGAAGAGCGGCGCCTGCTGATCACCAGCGAGGCGGCCTTTGTCTATTTCGCCGATGCCTTCGGTTTCGAGCACGACGGCATCTGGGGCACCAACGCCGAGGAAGAGGGGTCACCGCGCCAGATCATGCGCATCGTCGACCTGATCGAGGGGAAGCAGCCGGCCGCCATCTTCTGGGAGAGCACGATCTCCGATCGCCATGTGCGCAGCGTGGCCGCCGAGACCCAGGTGGAGATCGCCGGCCCGCTGTACGTCGACTCCCTCAGCGAGCCCGATGGCGACGCGCCCGACTACGCTGGCATGCTGCGCCACAACGTTCAGCTGTTGCGAGACACTCTGGGAGATGCCGATGACTGACGCCGTACCGGCGCTTCAGGCCAGCCGCCTCTCTGCGGCCTACCACCAGCAGCCCGTGCTGGAGGACATCACCCTGACGCTGCCCCAAGGGCAGTGGACGGCGATCGTCGGCCCCAACGGGGCCGGCAAATCGAGCCTGCTCAATCTGGTGATCGGCAGCCTCACGCCGCTGCGCGGTAGCCTGACGATCCTCGGCCAGCCCCCCGCCGCCCAGCGTCGGACCGGCAACATCGCCTACATGGCCCAGCAGGAGGCGATGGAGTGGGACTTCCCCATCTCGGTGAGCGAGACGGTGCTGACGGGCCGCTACGGGCTGATGCGCCGGGATCCGCTTTGGCAGCGCCTGCTGCCGCGCTACTGGGCCAACCCCTGCCACCGCCAGGCCGTCGAGGCCGCTTTGGAAGCCGTCGACATGGCCGAGCATGCCGCCCGTCCCATCGGCGAGCTCTCCGGCGGCCAGAAGAAGCGCGTGCTGCTGGCCCGCGCCCTGGCCCAGCAGGCCAAGATCCTGCTCCTCGACGAGCCGCTGGCCGGTGTCGACTCCCCCAGCGAAGCGCTGATTCTCGCGACGCTGGAGCGCGAGCGCAGCAACGGGCGCACCGTCATCATGGTGACCCATGACATGCCCAGCGCCCGCCGCTATGCCGACAACGTGCTGCTGATCAATCGCACCCTGGTGGGCATGGGCTCGCCCGACGACATGCTCAACGACGCCATGCTGGCCCGCCTGGCGGTGGGGACACCCGAGACCGAACGGGGAGGGGTGAGCGTTGCCGCTTGAGACACTGGCCACCGGCGTCATCGACGCCCTGATCAGCCTGCTGATGGTGGCGGTCAACCTGCTGCCCGACTCCCTGGCGGCCCCCTTCGAGTACCGCTTCATGCAGCGCGCCCTGCTCACCTCGGTGCTGGTGGGCGCGATCTGCGGACTGCTCTCCTCCTACGTGGTGCTCAAGCGCTGGTCGCTGCTGGGTGACGCCATCTCCCATGCGGTGCTGCCCGGCGTAGCCATCGCCTACCTGCTGGGCTGGCCGTTCTTCATCGGCGCCTTCGTCACCGGCGCCCTGACGTCGCTGGGCATCGGCGCCCTGGAGCGCCATACCCGCATCAAGGCGGATGCCGCCATGGGCCTGATGTTCACCGCCGCCTTCGCACTGGGCATCGTGATCATCAGCAAGATCGCCACCAGCACCCACCTGATGCACATTCTGTTCGGCAACGTGCTGGGGGTGCAGACCACCGCACTGCTGCTGACCCTGGCGGCAAGCCTGGTGGCCGCGCTGGTCATCTGGCTGGCCTATCGCCCGCTGCTGCTCTACACCTTCGACCCCCAGCAGGCTCAGGCGCTGGGGTTCAACACCAGCCTCATCCACTATGGGCTGATCCTACTGCTGACCCTGACCATCGTGGCGAGCCTGGAGACCGTGGGCATCATCCTGGTGGTGGCGATGCTGATCACTCCCGGCGCCACGGCGCACCTGCTCACCGACCGCTTCCCCGCCATGCTGGCGATCTCCGTCGGCGTCGGCGTGATCTCCGCCGTGGCGGGGCTGGTGCTCTCGGTGCAGCTGGATGTCGCCTCGGGGGGCGCCATCGTGCTGGTGGCCTCCGCCCTCTTCCTGGTCGCCCTGCTGGCAGGCCCCCGGCATGGCCTGGTGGCACGCCAGTGGCGGCGCTGGCGGCTCAATCGCGCCTGACCCGACGTGGATCAGGACGTCGGGCGGCGTTTGAGTGTCGTCCGGCGATCGTGATAGGCGATGGCCAGGCCGCTGCCGATGATCAACACGCTGCCGACAAAGACCCAGAGATCGGGCATCTCCCCCCAGAACCACCAGCCCAGCAGCACCGCCCAGAGCATGGCGGTGTAGTCGAAGGGGGCGGCGATGGCGGCCGGTGCGAAACGAAACGCCATGGTGATGCAGCCCGTGGCGCCCACGCCGAAGACACCCGCCGCCAGGAAGCCCACCCAGTGCCAGGGGTAGGGGGTCTGCCACACCCAGGGCAGCGCTACCGCGGTGATCACCAGCGGCACCAGCGTCATGTAGAAGACCATGGCCCAGAGGTGCTCGCGGCCGCCGTAGCGCCGCGCGGTGATCATCATCAGCGCATAGAACAACGCCGCGCCGATCAGCACCAGCGAGCCGAGCTGGAAGGCGTCGCCGCCGGGACGCACCACGATCAGCACCCCCACGAAGCCGAGCAGCGAAGCCGCCAGCACCGGCCGGTCGATCTTCTCGCCGAGCAGCGGCACCGACAGCAAGGTGACGAACAGCGGCGCGACGAAGGCGATGGCGGTGGCCTCGGCCAGCGGCAGCAGGGTCAGGCCCAGCACGAAGCAGACCATGGTGCCGGTATAGATCAGCCCTCGCACCAGGTGCACCCCGGGGCGACGAGTGCGCAGCTTGCGCAGGCCGCCGCCGTAGTAGGCCAGCAGCGCAATCAGCGGCAGCGACACCAGGGTGCGAAAGAAGATGATCTGCAGCGGGGAGTGAACCTCGCCCAGCCACTTGGCGATGGCGTCACCAATGGCCAGGCACAGCACCCCGGCACACATGAACAGAATACCCTTCAAGGATGGTGACATGGCCCCCTCTCCACGGCTGCCAAAAAACCACCCCGCCGACCGGAGACGGCCAGCGGGGCTTGTTGATTAACAACCTAACGGCTTGAACGGGTGTCAGCAAGTGCCGCGCCTCACTGTGTCGCGAAGGGATGCGCAGGGGGGGGCGTCCTAGCGCGCTGCCAACATCATTGTTATGTTATAACGAATCAATTACATTCACGCCTCTTTGCCCGGGCGCCTGTCTCTTTCGCAACACGCCAGTCAGTCAAGTCTCTTCGACAAGACGATAGGTTATAACATCTCATAGGGAGGCAGCATGCTGTTCCACTCAACTTCACAGCACCTCGAACACTGGGCCTTCGATCAGGATATCGCGGTACTGCCACGCATCTTCGAGGAAGCGATCACCCTGGCCGTGATGGAGCGCCGGCTCGACCCGGCGCTGAGTCTGGCCGTGCGCAGCCAGCTTGCCGGCCGGGGTGGTTTGGAGTGGCACTGGCGCGGCGCACCGAGCCAGGCCATGAAGGAGGACCTGGCAAAGGCGCTCCCCGCGCCCGAGGCGGGTAACGCCCTGATCGAGGATATCGCCCACATCGCCACGGCCATGGCCTACCTGTTCGACACCGAGACCATCGGCGTGCGCCTGCGCACCCTGGAGGGCGCCATGTGCCCGCGCTTCCACGTCGACAACCTGCCGGTGCGGCTGGTGACCACCTACGCCGGCCCGGCCAGCGAATGGCTGCCGGAACACGCCGTCAACCGCGCCGGACTTGGCGCTCCCCACCCGGATAAGCCGGAAATCGTCGCCGCCCCCCAGGCCATCCAGCGCCTCCAGGCGGGCGATCTTGCCCTGCTCAAGGGCTGTGGCTGGGTCGGCAACGAAGCGCGCGGCCTGGTCCACCGCAGCCCCCAGCCGGCACCCGGCGAGCGCCGCCTGTTGCTGGCGCTGGACCCCGGCTGACACGCCCAGCCTCCACACACCCCTTGCCCACTCAATACACCGAGGATGACCTCCATCATGCAGCTTTCCATTCGCCCACTCCTACTCGGGCTGGCCTTGCTTCCCCTATCCGCGGCAGCCGATCGCCCTCTCTCGGTGGTCGCTCCCTGGGAGATCACCGGCGCCGATCCGTCGACCTCGGGCTATGTCTTCGCCCGCATGCGCGTCGCCGAGACCCTGGTCGACACCGACGCCGACGGCCAGCCCGCACCGGGATTAGCCGAGTCCTGGCACGATAGCGAAGACGGTTTGACCTGGCGCTTCGCCCTGCGTGAAGACGTCACCTTTCACGACGGCAGCCCGCTGACGGCGGAGGCGGCGGCCACCAGCCTGCAGCACGCCCTGGCCAAGCCGGGCATCCTCGACTCGGCCCCCATTACCCGCATCGAGGCCGATGGCAACGAGGTGGTGATCGAGCTCGAGAGCCCCTTCGCGCCGCTGCCGGCGCTGCTGGCCCACTCCACCACCCTGATTCTTGCCCCGGGCGCCTTCGATGACGAGGGGCGGGTCACCCAGGCGATCGGTACCGGCCCCTACCGGGCGGAGAACGTGGCCCCCCCACAGCGGCTCGATGTGGAGCGCTTCGACGACTACTGGGGCGAGACGCCCGCGATCGCGCGCGCCAGCTACCTGGCGGTGGGCCGCGGCGAAACCCGGGCGCTGATGGCCGAGAGCGGCGATGCCGACGTGGTATTTACCCTTGACCCGGCGAGCCGCGCGCGGCTGGCGCGCCATGACCGTCTCGCGCTGTACGCCGAACCGCTGCCGCGCACCATCGTGCTCAAGGTCAATGCCTCTCACCCGTTGCTCGAAGACGAGCGCGCCCGCCAGGCGATGAGCCAGGCCATCGATCGTGAAGGCATTGCCGCCGGCCTGCTGCGTAATCCCGAGGCAGCCGCCGCCGAGCTGTTTCCGTCCAGCCTCGGGCCCTGGCACCTGGGCCTCGACGCCGGCGAGGCCCAGGACCTGGAGCGCGCCCGGGAGCTGCTCGCCGAGCTGGGCTGGAAAGCCAACGGCAGCGGCATGCTCGAGCGCGACGGCGAGCCCTTCCGCTTGACCCTGCGCACCTTCTCCGACCGGCCCGAGCTGCCGCTGGTGGCTACCGCCCTGCAGGATCAGTGGCGTGAGATCGGCGTGGCGCTGGAGGTCGCGGTGGGCAATGCCAGCGGAATTCCCTCCGGCCACCAGGACGGCAGCCTGGAGCTGGGCCTGATGGCACGCAACTACGGCCTGGTGCCCGATCCGCTGGGCACCCTGCTCGACGACTTCGGCACCGACTCCGAGGCCATGGGCGGCGACTGGGGCGCCATGGGCTGGCGCGACGACGACGTGGCGGCCTGGCTCGACACCCTGCGCCAGGAGGCCGATCCCGAGGCTCGCATCGAGCTGGCGGGACAGGTCGCGCGACGCCTGAACGAGGCCATGCCGGTCGTACCCGTGGCTTGGTATCAGCAGACGGCAGCGGTCAACGCCGAGCTGGAGGACTTCTCCATCGACCCGCTGGAGCGCAGCTACCGCATCGATGAGCTGAGGTGGAGCGAATGACCCCGGCACTGGCTTCACGGACGACTCCAACCTGGACGGCAGGCCTTCGCGGCCTGCTGCTGCAGCGGCTGTTTCAGGCCGGCCTGGTGGCCTGGATGGTGGGCACACTGACCTTCGTGCTGACCCGCTCCTTGCCCGGCGACATGGCCTACCGCATCGCCGCCGGACGCTACGGTCACGACATGGTCAATGCCCGCGCCGCCGAGGCGGTGCGCGCCGAGCTGGCGCTGGACCAGCCGGCGCTGACCGCCTACTTCGGCTGGCTGTGGGACCTGGTGCAGCTCGATCTGGGCCGTTCGCTGGTCAGCGGCCAGCCTGTGGTGTATGAACTCTGGCACCAGCTCGGCCACTCCCTGGGCCTGGCGGCAATGGCCGTGCTGCTCTCGCTGCTGCTGGGCCCGCCGCTGGGACTGATCGCCGGGCTCAAGCCCAGCGGCTGGCTGGACCGCGTCAGCGAAGTGGCGGCCAGCGTGCTGCGTGCCCTGCCGCCCTTCGCCGTGGGCCTGCTGCTGATCCTGATGTTTTCGGTCACGCTCGGCTGGCTGCCCGCGGCCGGCCATGGCCGCTTCGCCCACGGCGTGCTGCCGGCGTTGACCCTGGCGCTGGCCCTGGCCGCCATCTCCAGCCGCGTGGCACGCAACGCCATGGCCGACGTTTCCCAGTCGGCCTACTACGCCTTCTCGCACACCAAGGGACTGGGCGGGCGCCTCAGCTTCCTGCGCCATGGCCTGCGCAACGCCGCGGTACCGGTGATCGCCTATCTCGGCGTGCAGTTCGTCTACCTGATCGAGGGCGTGGTAGTGGTCGAGACCCTGTTCGCCTGGCCCGGCATCGGCCATGCCCTGGTGCACGCCATCGTTGCCCGCGACGTGCCGATGATCCAAGGCACCGCGCTGGTCATGGGGCTGATGTTCGTCGCGCTCAATACCGTGGTAGATCTGCTCTGTCACTGGCTCGACCCCAGGAGGCGCAGCCTATGAACGGCTCTGTTCTGACTCTCTCCCGCCGCTGGGCCTGGCCGGCCCTGAACGGCCGCCAGCGACTCGGCGCGACGCTGCTGGCGCTGCTGCTCGCTTTCGCCTGGCTGGTGCCCTGGCTCTTCGACGCCGACCCCGCGCGCCAGCAGCTCACCCGCATCCTGCAGCTGCCGACGCTTGCCGAGCCGCTCGGCACCGACCATCTAGGGCGCAGCCTGCTGGCCCGGCTGGCCGCCGCCGTGCGCCTGTCGCTGGGCATGGCGCTGCTCAGCGTGGTCAGCGCCGCCGTGCCGGGAGTGATTCTCGGCGTGATCGCCGGCTGGCGCGGCGGCTGGCTCGACCGCGGGCTGGGCAGCCTGGCCGACGCCTGTCTGGCCCTGCCGGGCCTGCTGCTGGTGCTACTGCTGGTCGCCATCGCCCCGGGCAACTTCTGGGCGCTCTACGTCGGCATTTCGCTGGTGCTGTGGATCGAATACTTCCGCGTGGTCAGGGCCCGCACCCGGATACTGGTCGCCACCCCCCAACTCGAGGCGAGCCGGCTGCTCGGCTTCAGCCCCTGCTACCTGTTCCGTCGACATCTGTGGCCCGAACTCGCCCCTCAGGTACTGACGCTTGCCGCCTTCGGTGCCGCCAGCGCGATCCTCGCCATGGCGGCACTCGGCTTCGTCAGTGTCGGCCTGCGTCCGCCCACCGCCGAACTGGGGCTGATGATGATCGAGCTGCTGCCCTACTACCACGAGGCGCCCTGGGCCATGGCCCAGCCGATCCTGGTGCTGTTCGTGCTGGTGTTGAGCCTCAACCTGCTGGCCGGGAGGGATCCCCGATGAGTGCGTACTTACTTCAAGCCGACGGCATCACGATCCAGGGCGAGGGCGTCACGATCGCCCCCTTCTCCTGCACGCTAGAGGCGGGCGGCCGCCTGACCCTGCTCGGCGAGACCGGCTCGGGCAAGAGCCTGATCGCCCAGGCCATCATGGGCACGCTGCCCCGGGGCCTGGCCGCCCAAGGGCGGCTCGTCATCGATGGGGAGACGTTCGATGCCGCCGATGGCCGATCCCGTCGCGCCCTGTGGGGCCGCCGCCTGGCGCTGCTGCCTCAGGAACCCTGGCATGCCCTCGATCCGACCATGCGCGCGTCCGCCCAGATCGCTGAGAGCCATCGCTACGTCGCCGGCCTGAGCCGCCCGCAGGCGCGCCAGGCCGCCCAGCGCGATCTTGCCGAGCTCGATCTGGAGAACGCCGCAAGCAAGTTGCCCGGCGAGCTTTCCGGCGGCATGGCGCAGCGAGTGGCGTTTGCCGCCGCCAGTGCCGGTGGCGCCCCGATCGTGATCGCCGATGAGCCCACCAAGGGGCTCGATGCCCCACGGCGCGATGCGGTGGTCGAACTGCTGGCCAGAACTCCAAATGCCGGCGGCGCCCTGCTCACCATCACCCACGACATCGACGTGGCCCGCCGCCTGGGCGGCGAGGTGATCATCCTGCGACAGGGGAGGGTGGTCGAGCACGGCCCGGCTCGGCAAGTGCTTGCTCAGCCGGAAACCGACTATGGCCGACGCCTGCTGAGCGCCGAGCCGTCACGCTGGCCGGCCCCGGCACCGCTCGCCCGCAACGCGAAGGCCGCGCCGGTGGTAACCGGCCATGGCCTGACCAAGGCTCGCGGCGGCCGCCAGCTTTTCCACGATCTCGAGGTGAGCGTGCATCCCGGCGAGATCATCGGGGTGGTTGGGCCATCGGGCTGTGGCAAGAGCACCCTGGGGGACCTGCTGCTGGGCGTGACGGCTCTCGATGCCGGTCATGTTGAGCGTACGACGGGGCATCGGTTCGGCTTCCAGAAGCTGTATCAAGACCCGCCGGCGGCCTTCTCGCCCCACTGGCGCCTTTCCCGACTGCTCGACGATCTGGTCCAGCGTCATCGCCTCGAACGCTGCGCCATTGCACCGCTGATGGCGCGCCTGGGCCTCGACGAGCGCCTGCTGGACCGCCGCCCGGGCGAGATCTCGGGCGACGAGCTGCAGCGCTTCGCCATCCTGCGCGTGCTGCTGCTCAAGCCGTGCTTCCTGTTCGCCGACGAGCCGACATCGCGGCTGGACCCCATCACTCAGCGCCAGACCCTCATGCTACTGGTGGAGCTTGCGCGCGAGCGACACTGCGGCGTGATGCTGGTGAGCCATGACCCGGCGCTGATCGAGAATGTCTGCGACAGCCGCATCCTGCTGGATACCGCCGAGACTACCCCGCAGGCGCTCGAGCCCGCTCCGGCCTGACCACCCTCCTCGCCCATCAACGACTGACGCCCCGCGTGGGGGCGTCAGTGCAGGCGGGGGCGGGGGCCGGCTCAGTAGTGGGCCACCACCATACAGTCCATGCCTTGGGCGCGCAGGCTATCGCAGGCGCTATAGGCTTCGCTCTCCTGCAGCTCCACCAGGCGGGCACGATAGACGCTCTGCTCGCCTTCCGAACGCGCCACCGCGACACGCCCCCCGTTCATCTGACTGGCCAGCCGCTCGGCGGCGCGCGCCGCCAGGCTGCGGGCCTGGTCGGCATTGCTGAAGGCGCCCACCTGGACGGCCCAGGCGCCCGTCGGCGGCGAGGCATCGGCCCGGGCGATCAGGTCGCGTATCGGGTCGTCCGCGGAGCCCATCTCGGCATCGGAGCGGCCGTCCGAGCTCGGCTCGGCGAGACGAGTCTGCAGGGCGGCGCTCAGCGACACCGATGACGCCGGCTCGGCGCTGGCCACCTGGACGGCCGGCGTCGGCGGCGACGGCTGTTGCGGCAGCTCCATGCGGTCGCCGAAGACGTCCGCCTGGGCGATCCAGTCGCCCCGCTGCAGCATGTTGAGCCGCACGTAGCCACGATCGAGCAGGTCGGCCATATGGGCGTCGCGCGAGGCGGCGGTGAAGCCTCCCATCACCACCGAGAGGATGCGCCGATTGTCGCGCACCGCCGAGGTCGCCACGTTGAACCCGGAGGCGCGAATAAAACCGGTCTTCAGGCCATCGGCACCGGGGTAGTTGCGCACCAGCCGATTATGGCTGGTATGAGTGGTACCTCGGTAGGTGAAGCTCTGGGTCGAGAAATAGTGGTAGTGCTGGGGAAAGTCCTGCATCACGCGGATCGACAGGGTCGCCATGTCGCGGGCCGTGGTGACCTGCTGACCGTCGGGCAGCCCGGAGGCGTTACGAAAAACGGTAGCCCCCATGCCCAGCTCACGAGCCCGGCGGGTCATCATGTCGGCGAAGTGCCGCTCGCTCCCCCCCAGGGCCTCGGCGACCACCACCGCCACGTCGTTGGCGGAGCGCACCACCAGGGCGCGGATGGCATCCTCGACGCTGATGCTGCTGCCGGCCTGGAGCCACAGTTTGGAGGCGGGCATGGCCGCGGCCCGGGACGAGACCGGCAGCGGCTGGTCGAGCCGCAGGCTGCCATCTTCCAGGGCCTCGAAGAGCATATAGAGCGTCATCATCTTAGTCAGCGACGCCGGGTAGCGGGTGGCATCGGCATTGGCCGAGTGCAGCACGTCGCCGCTTTCCACATCGATCACGATCGCCGCGTAGCGCGGGTTGGCGTGGGCCGTCTTGACCGTCAGCAGCAAACAGCCCAACAGCACAAAGAGAATCGCCCCGAGGCGATGTCGGTGGGAGGAGTGCATGGCAGACACCTCTAGGTTCCCTTGTTGTATCCCCTGCGGCCCGCTTTTCTCATGCAAGCCTAGCAGCCTCTGATTCGGTAAATGGCGCGTTATTCGCCTCATCAGATCGATAAACTTGTCTCGAAATCCGGCTTTCTCGCGACGATCGGTCAAATCCGACAGGCTTGCTAGCTGCAGTATGGCCATTAATCGCCGGCTTTACAGCCCGAAAAGCTGGGAAAATACCCCACATACCAGAAACGTTGAACGATTCAACCCTTCTCGCCGCCCCGCCTCCACCGCTCAGGCGGCCCCGCCCTGGCGTCGACGCCCTCCCCCGGTGAGGCGATGGTAATGGCCGGCCTTGATATTAACGAGAATCGTTTATTTTTATAAGCGGAAGTGGCACACTCTCGGGGACCCTCCGTCACCACGGCCGTTCTCACCATGTACGATCTCGACGAGCTGACCTCCTTCGTCCAGGTCATGCGGACCGGCAGCCTGACGCGCAGCGCCCAGCATCTCGGCGTAGCCAAGTCGACGCTGAGCCGTCGCATCGCCCAGCTGGAACATCAGCTGGGCCAGCCCCTGCTGCGCCGCCAATCCAACCGGCTGCTGCCCACCGAGGCAGGCCTGACGTTTCACGGCTACTGCCTCAGAATTCTTGAACTCGCCGATCAGGGGCAGCAGGCCCTGAACGAGCTGCGCCTGGAAATCAGCGGCGAGCTGGTGGTCGAAACGCACAACGCGCTGGCTCGCAGCTGGCTGGCCTCGCAGCTGGCCACCTTCATGGAGACGCACCCGGGAATTCACCTGACGCTGCAGACCTGCCACGCCCCGCCGAGCTGCGCCGATAGCCCCTCCATTTGCCTTTGGCTGGGCGAAGTGCCGCCCTCGGCGCTGCGCCAGGAAACCCTGGCCTGGCTGGGACGCGGGCTCTATGGCCACCCCGACTATCTTGCCCGGCATGGCCATCCCGACCATCCCGAAGCACTCTCCCGCCATGCCTGGATCGACCTGCTGGGCGAAACCGAGAATGGCCTGACGCTGCATCACCCCGAGCTTGGCGACTATCGCTTTCAGCCGCCCGATTCCCGCTTTCGCGTCGATCAGCACATGCTGCACGGCGATGCCATCGCCCGAGGCCATGGGCTCGGCGTAATACCCCACTGGATGGCCGCCAAGCGCGAAGCCGCCCACCCGGGGTCGCTGCAGGCCTGCCTGCCCGAGTGGCAGGCCCCGCCGGCACCGGTGACCCTGCTGCATGCCTACGGACATCAGCCGCGCAAGGTCTCGGCCCTGCTCGACCACCTGCGCCGGTCGTTGCCGCAAGAGTGGCAATCCCCCCAGCGTCTGTCGGTCCCTGCGTGAGTGCGCCCCCACGCCGAACGTCTCCGCAAGCTGTTGTCGGTTGCGCAACGCAACGTTGCACCTGCCATCCCTGGAAATAAGAATTTCGCGCACTAGAATCGCCTGAGCGATTGATAATCAATATCATCAACACAGGTGACTCATGTTCCGTTCACGCCCGACCGCCCTGGCGGCGGCCATCGCCGCCGCCACCAGCCTCACCGCCCACGCCCAGGACAGCGCCCAGCTCGATAGCATCGTGGTAACCGCCGCCGGCTTCGAACAGGCCCTGCAAGACGCCCCGGCCAGCATCTCGGTGGTCACCCGAGAGGAGCTGGAGCGCAAGCGCTTCTCCAATATTGGCGAGGCGCTCGCCGACGTGCCGGGCGTCGACGTGCGGGCCGGCACCGGCAAGACCGGCGGGAAGAACATCAGCATTCGTGGCATGCCCAGCGACTATACGCTGATCCTGATCGATGGCCGCCGCCAGAACACCTCCGGCAGCGTCACCCCCAACGGCTTCGGGGAAACCTCCACCAGCTTCATGCCGCCGCTCTCGGCCATCGAGCGCATCGAGGTGATTCGCGGCCCCATGTCCACGCTGTACGGTTCCGACGCCATGGGCGGGGTCATCAACATCATCACCCGCCCCGTCAGCGACACCTGGACGGGCAGCCTCACCCTCGACACGACCTTCCAGCAGGACCGGGACGCAGGGAACACCCAGGGTCTCAACCTCTACACCTCAGGCCCGCTGGTCGACGACTTGCTGGGGCTGCAGCTGCGTGGCCGGCTGTTCGACCGCGACGCCTCCGAGCGCCTGATTCCCGACAGCGTCGGACGCGACCCGCGGCCCGTAGAGGGCCGCATCTACTCGCTCGGTGGACGACTGACGCTGCGAGCCGACGACAGCCACTCGGTCTGGCTGGATGCCGAGCGTGCGCGCCAGACTTACTCCAACGACGACTGCCGGCTCGGCACCCTGGACGGCACCAGCCGGGCGACCTGCGAGCCGGAGCCAGGGCAGTTCTGGGGCTACGAGGACGAGCTACGCTTCAATCGCGACCAGCTGGCCATCGGCCATACCAGCCGACTCGCCACCGGGACCCTGGAAAGCAGCCTCACCCACAATACGACCGAAACCCTTGGCCGCACCTTGCCGGCAGGCAGCGCCCCGGCCTATGGCTACGAGGCTCAGGGCGGCGAGCCGCGCCTGCTGGAGAACCGCGATATCGTCTTCGATACCAAGTTCACCCTGCCGGTCGATCGCCATATGGTGACGGTAGGCGGACAGTACATCGATGCCCGTCTCGAGGATGGCGCGGCCGGGGACCAGACCTTCGAGCAGCAGAGCTGGGCACTGTTCGCCGAGGATGAATGGTGGCTCCGTGAGGACCTGGCGCTGACCCTCGGCGGGCGCTACGAGCACCACGACGCCTTCGGCGGCCACTTCAGCCCACGCGGCTATCTGGTGTGGAACACCACCGACCAGTGGACCCTCAAGGGCGGGGTTAGCCGGGGCTACAAAACGCCAACGCTCAATCAGCTGCATGACGGTATCACCGGCTTCGGCAATCAGGGCCAGAGCGTGTCCATCGGCTCTCCCGACCTGGAGCCGGAAAAGAGCACCAACTACGAGCTCGGCGCGATCTATGACAGCCTGGACGGGCTCTCGGTCAGCGGTACAGCATTCTACAATCGCTTCACCGACCGCATTGCCACAGGCGCGGAAATTCCCAACTGCCTGCATCCGGACGGCAATGTCCCCGGCTGCATCAGCGTAGGCAACTTCTCCCAGCAGACCGGCTTCTCCCAGCAGATCAACATCGACAAGGCAGACACGCGGGGCGTCGAGCTGGAGGCGCGCTATCGCATCACCCCCGCCTGGGAAGTGAGCGGCGGCTATACCTTCACCGATACCGAGATCACCTCCGGCGAGCAAGAAGGGCTATTGCTCACCAATACACCCAAGCACAAGCTCACCGCCAGCCTGGGCTGGGACGTGACGGACAGGCTCAACGCCACCCTCGAAGGTGAGTATTACTCCTCACGGGAGCGATTCACCGACGGCATACCGGAGAGCGGACAAAACCTGGCAATGTATGAGCAGGTCGGCAACAAGCTGGATGGCTACGAGCTGTTCCATCTGCGCACCCACTATCGGTTCACCGACCAGCTACGCCTGACCGGCACCGTTTACAACCTGCTCGATAAGGATTTCGGCAAGTCGGACAGCTACGAGTGGCAGGGCGACACCTACCAGGCTCAGCGTTATACCCAGACCGGACGCGCCACAGACGGCGTCGCCCTGGACGGCCGCAGCCTGTGGCTCTCCGCCACCTATGAGTTCTAGGCATCAGTCCGACCAAACGCTTTTGCTAGCACGATCGTCTTTGCCCCGGCCTCGGCCGGGGCTTTTTCATAACGGCTATGGGGGAGACGCTCGCGGGCGTCAGGTGGCAAGCTTCACCGGCTCAATGGGGTTGTCGCAGCGGGCCTGGTCGAGATCGACAGCCGCATAGACTCCGCTCAGGGTCGCCGGGTCGTCCAGCAGGTCGGCCACCAGCATGGCCAGGTCAACCCGGTGAATGAAGCCATGCATGGCAGGGTCTCTGCTCAGGATGCCCTTTCCAGTGGCGGGCTCGCTCTTGAGCCCGCCGGGTCGCAGGATGGTGAACGGCAGCCCGCTGCCTCGCAGGTGGTCTTCGGCCCGGGTCTTGGCATCCACGACATGCCCGAAGGCCTCGACGGCACGCGGTGAGCGATAAGGCGCCATTTCACCGCAGCCAATGGCCGTCACCAACACACACCGCTGTGGGGTGAAATCCATGGCCACGTCGAAGACCCGACGACTCCCCGCTTCATCGGTGACGTCTCCATCGGGGGTACGCCCAGCCAGCATGGAGATCACCACGCCGCCCTCGCCGAGGGTGGCAAAGGCGGTGCGCACATCCTCCTCACACAGCGCGTCGCCTGTGACGCATTCGACGCCCAGTGACGCCAGGGCCGCCGGATCGCTGGTGGGGCGCACGAGGGCGACCACCCGCTGGCCACGCTCGCGCAGGATTCGTGCCACCTCCAGGCCTGTGCCGCGCGCTCCCCCAAAGATCAGCGCCGCACTCATGCCGGGATGCGTTCCGACCGGGACAGACGCTGCGCCAAGGCGTCGAAGCGCTCCAGCTGTTCGCTGCGCAGCTGACGTGCGGCATCACGGCCGACATAGACCTTGAACATACTGTTACCGTCGGCGCTGAAAAACTGCACCGAGGCCGTTCGCGTGCCCATGAAAGGACGCTTGAGAAAGATGATGTCGCTGCAGCGGTCGGGCTTGAGGTGGCCGCTCAGGCCCAAACCGCCCTTGAGGTTGTAGAATCCGCGGCCCAGCTCGCCACCGGGCAGCGGGCCGGAAAACTCGAGGATCACCCCCTCGGTATGCACGATGGTGATGACATCTCCCCAGTCGGCCATATCTTGCATGGCGCTGACGAAATGCTCACCGTCTGCGCGAACCCAGCACTCATCGGGAAGGCAGCGCACCACATCCAGCAGCGTCAGCTCATGCTGCACGGCGATGCCTTCCAGGATGCCATCATGATTCTCCGCCAGCTGTCGGCGCAGCGCCTCGATACGCTCGGTCTTGCCGGGTTGCAGGGCTGTGGTCATGGATCTCTCCTCATTTCGGTTGAATGTCATCGATACAGAGGTCGCTCGCCGACTCAGTCGGCGCAGCGCCGCCGGCGGCAAGCTGCCGGTTGAATCCGGCAATCAGGTTGGTACTCCAGAATCGCCCCGCCGTGGTGAGCCTCACCACCTCGTTGCGGCAATACGCCAGCCCCGCCGACTCCCAGTGGTGCACCAGCCCCTCCAACTGAGGGGCCAAGGCTTCCAGGCTCGGCCAGCGCCGCCGTAGCTCGGCCATGTCCAGACGCGCCGTCTCGAGGCTGCCGGCCACCCAGTCACGCTGGGGCTGCAGCGCATCCGCTTCCAACATGCCGGAGAGCGGTTTGCGCCCCTCGCCGTTTGCCTTGAGGTAGGCCTGAAGGTCGGGGTCGACGCTGTAGCTGAAACGTCCAAGGCTTCCTCCGGCCCCCGAGCCAAATGCCAGGGTCTCGGCACCGCGCTTGATCAAGAGATTGTAGAGATTGCGTTCACGGGTATTTCGCGCCCAGTGGCTATTGCTCACCTGATGCCACCCTGCTCCGCCCAGCCGCTCGCAGGCCTGGGCATACATGCGTCCCTGCTCGGCCAGCGTCACGGGGGGCTTCACCTTCCCCTTGGCCACCGCCTGATAAAGCGGCGTCCCGGGAAACATGGCCAGACAATAGGCATCCAGTCCATCCGAGCCCAGGGCAAGCGCCGTCTCGATATCTCGCGCCCAGGTTGTCTGATCCTGGTCCGGCAGGCCGTACATCAGGTCGATGACCACGGCGGCTCGATCACGAGCGATCAAATCGGCAATGAAGCGCTCCGCCTGTGAACCACTGGCACGCCTGCCCTGCTGTTGACGCACCTGCGTATCGAAGCTCTGCACGCCGATGGAGATCCGATTGATGCCCGCATCAAGGCAGGCATCGACCTTCTCATCATCGAAGTGCAGGATGCGCCCCTCGAGGGTGAGCTCACAGTCCGGCGCCAGTGGAAGCGCCTCTCTCAGCGTCTCGATCAGCGCCACGAGATCCGGCGTTTCCAGCGCCGTGGGGGTGCCCCCACCCAGGTAGAGCGCATGGATAGGGGCCTGCCCCACGCGTGGCGTTTCGGCATCCCGGCGTACCTCCTCGATGACTGCACGGGCGAAACGTGCCGAATCTTCCGGACGATACTTGTTACGATAGAAGCCGCAGAACAGGCAGTGGTTGGCGCAGAAGGGCACATGCACATAGGCCAGACGCTTGCCCGGCGCCGGCGAGGCCTCCTCGAGACGTTGCCAGATCCCCGCCACCTCGGCCCTGGCTACCGGACGCTTGTCGCGCCAGGGCATCAGCGGCTCTCGCGAAGCGAAGGCTTCCGTAAGCGGGTCGACGCTCAGCCTGGGCTGCCGGGCATCTTTCTGCGGCACCTCCAGGTGTGCCGGGGGGACTCGGTGCGGCGCACGAGTCGAGGCGATCAAGCGCATCCGAAACCCCCTCCTCAGAAGTGCAGCGTCGTGGTCAGGGCCACACTTCGCTCTTGACCGGTGAGCTCTCCGAACGAGCGGTAGCGCTTGTCGAGCAGGTTCTCGAGACTCAGGCCTACATCCAGGCGGTCGGCATACTGAACACCCAAGAAGGCATTGAGCGTACCGTAGCCGGCAGTGCGCTGAGTCACTTCCCCGGCTGCATTGCGCTGACGCGCCTCGCTTTCACCGCGCAGGAACAGGTCACCTTCCAGCCGCGTAGTCGGTGTCAGCATCCAGTCCTGCCGGACCCCGACCCGCCCCGAGAGCCGCGGCGTGCCGCTGTCATAGGTTTGGGACTCGCCGAAATCGAACTGGCGTCGCATCAGGCTGCCGTTCACGTAGAACGCAGTGTCGGTCGACGCAAGGCGATACTCTCCGAACAGCTCCAGCCCCGTGGTCGTGGCCTGGTGGATATTGACGTAGCGGCGGATGGGGCGGTTTCCGTTTCCGGCCTGCTCCTCGGTACCGATATAGTCATCGGCCCGGGTATGGAAGAGGGTCGCATCCAGCGTCACCACGGCATCGCGATAGCGGGCGCCCAGCTCCAGGGTGTCAGCCGTTTCAGGCGCGAGCCCAGGATTGCCGACGGTGGTCTGACCGCCCGCCGTCGTGGTGAGGAAGAGCTGCTGCAGCGTGGGATAAGAGTAGCCTTGCGAAAGGTTCGCGCGCAGCGACCAGCTGTCCGTCGGTGTGTAGACCAGCCCGATCGAGCCCAGCGCCTGCGTATCGGTGTTGCGCTCGAGCGGTTGGTCGCTGCTCGCTTCGAGCTCTGCCTCGACGGCATAGACGCGCCCGCCGAAGTAGGCCGTCGTGGTGTCGTTCAGCTCCCACGCCTGTTGGGCATAGGCGGACAGCGTCTCGATACGCGCCTCATCGGTAGTCGCGGAGAAGGTGCGCTGTCCCGGCGGTGGAAACGGCATGAACACATCCGAGGTCTTGTCGGTGTCCAGCGCATCGTTCTCATACTCGACCCCCACCACGGTGCCGCCCAGCTCGGTCAGCGCCAGTTCGAGCTGCAGGTTGCTGCCAAAGGTGGTCTGGCGGTCATCGCTGGTGGTTTCCACTGTCATGCCGCTGGTCATTGCCGCGCGGTTCTCGAAGCGTCGATCGATCGTCTGATGGTACAGACTGGCCTCCACGTGGCTGATTGCAGGAGACAGCTCTTCCCCCTCATAGAAGATGCCGACCTTTCGCAGGTCCCGCTGCGGCAGGCGAATGAAGAACTCATCGAAGTTGGGCGGCAGGGGGTTGAAGACGTCGGCCTCGAGACGATACTGATCGGCCTTCAGCGCTACGTAGTGGTTATCATGGCGATATCCCAGGTGGGTCGAGAGCTGATCCTGCTCGAAGCCGGAAGGCGAGAGCGTCCCCTCCGGCGTGCGTCGATCCCCTTCATCCGCCAGGCTGCCGGTAACCCGCCAGTCCACCCCCCCGCTCGCTCCCTGGAGAGTGGCACTGGCCTGATAGCCGCGAGTGGCAGAATAGCCTGTCGCGCTGACGCTACCCGCCAACGGCGCCTCACCGCCGCGTCGCGTAATGATGTTGACCACCCCACCGATGGCGTTGGAGCCGCTAAGCACGGAGGATGGCCCGCGCACCACTTCGATGCGCTCGATGATCGAGGGATCGAGCAGCAGCGGCGTACCATAGGGCGAATGATCGGTCAGGGCATGGCCGTCGATCTTGATGGTGACCCGGCGCGACGTCTCGCCGCGGATGCTGATGCGCTTCATGCCGGCCGTACCGTCGTCGAATAGCCTCACCCCAGGGACATCACGCAGCAGCTCTGCCACGCTGGAGGTTGGATTGCGCCGCAGCTCATGGGCCTCGAGCGCCGTGATTGAGGCGGGGCTCTCGAATACCGGCGTCTGCGTCCCGGTGCCCAGCACGACCAGGGTATCCAGCACCCCGTGGGCTTGGCGGGCCGTGTCGTCGTCGGCAGCGGCCGACTGCCATGCCAAGGGCGCGCCAAGTGCCACCATCATCAACCTGCGCTGCCATGCATGCTTACCCGTGTTCATGAGGACTCCTTCTCATGTCGCTGGCCAAAATTTGAATATAAAATTTAATGATAGTGATTCGCAATAAATAATAACTCTTTGTATGATGTGGATCACATCCTTGTCCCTCGCCGGCCTCCCGTGGCGCCGCCGGTGAGCTTGGGGCTTGACGGGGCAAACGCTAATGATAATTCTTAGTGTTTAATGCAGGAGGTGACCATGTCCATCGACCCACGGCGGCTACCGCCCTACCCTGCCCAGGGTGCCGACTCGACCAGCCAACAGCGCCTGCTGCAGACGCTTCTGATAGCGGTCCTGTCATGGGCATTCCTCACGCCAGCCCATGCGGACGAGCGCATCGTCATTGCCGGTGGCGACCTCGCCGAGATTGTCTTCGCCCTGGATGAGGGACACCGCGTGGTCGGTGTCGATACCACCGCCACCTACCCGGCCACCCTCGAGACGCTGCCCAGCATCGGCTACGTGCGCACGCTCTCTCCGGAAGGCGTGCTCTCGCTGCGCCCCGAGATGGTGCTGGCTAGCCACTTCGCCGGCCCCGATGCCACCCTGAAGCGGCTACTCGCCGCCGGCGTTGCCGTCCATCAGGCACCGGCCCCCCAGGGCGAAGCAGCCGAAGACGTTACCGCCAAGATTCGCTTTGTCGGCGAGGCACTGGGTCGAGAAAACGAAGCCGACCGCCTGGCAAGCCGCTTCATGTCGGAGTTCACCAAGGTGCAACGGCGTATCGAGATCGCTCCCCAGCCCCCCCGGGTCCTGTTCGTGCTTTCAGCGGACAGCGGGCCGATGATTATCGGGGGGGAGGATACCGTGGCCGAGGCGATGATCCGGATGGCAGGAGGCCAGCCGGTGACTGGCGGCATTGCCGGCTATCGTCCCTTGTCCATGGAGTCGGTGATTTCCCTGCAGCCCGATATCGTGCTGATGATGGAGGAGCAGCTCGACGGCCGGTCACCGGAGTTGATTCTGAATCGGCCGGACCTCGGAGAGACGCCTGCCGGCCAGCAGGGCCGTCTTATCTCCATGGAGGGCATGCTGCTACTCGGCTACGGTCCTCGTACCCCCCACGCCATCCGCACACTACACGAAGCGCTCGCTGGCGCCATGAGCACGGCTAGGGAAGCTTCACCGTGAGCGCGACGATCCTGCGCAGAGGCATTCTGCGGTCAACGGCTTCCCGCCAGCCGCTGATACTGGCGGGGCTCGGCGCGCTGGCACTCGCCCTGGCGCTGGCCGAGCTGATGCTCGGTCCCGTACCGATCGACGGCACCCGGCTATGGGCGGCACTCGCCGGCCAAGGGGAGCCGCTGGACGCCAGCATTCTCTGGCAGATTCGTCTGCCCAGGCTGACCCTGGGCCTGGCGGTGGGCATGGCTCTTGCTCTCTCCGGCACCGCGCTGCAGGGGATGCTGAGAAATCCGCTCGCCGACCCCGGCCTGATCGGCATCACGGCGGGGGCCTCGATCGGGGCCGTCAGCGCGATCGTGCTCGGCGGGCTAGTAGCCCCGGAGCTGCCTGCGCTAGCTCAGGGTGCGCTGCTGCCGCTGGCGGCGTTTATCGGCAGCACGGTTGCCATGGCATGCGTGTTCACACTCTCCCGCTGCGGGGGCGAAACCTCCGTGGCCATGCTGATCCTGATCGGCATTGCCATCAATACCATCGCCGGCGCCCTGCTGGGCGTACTGGTGTATATCGCCGACGACCAGGCGCTGCGCGATCTCACCTTCTGGACCATGGGGGGACTGGGTCACGCCGGCTGGCCGGTCGTATTGATGGCGCTGGGCATCACCCTGGCGATGACCCCGGTCTTCTGGTGCCAAGCGCGTGGGCTGGACCTGTTTCAGCTGGGAGAGCGGCAGGCCTTTCACGCCGGGCTGGATGTGGAACGCAGCAAGCGCCGCCTGGCCTTGGCCGCCGCACTGTGCGTCGGCGCGGTCACCGCGGCCGCCGGCCCCATCGGCTTCATCGGCCTGGTCGCCCCCCACCTGGCACGGCTACTGATCGGCCATGGCCACCGCTGGGTGCTGCCGGCGGCCGCCCTGCTGGGTGTCAGCCTGGTGCTGGGCGCCGACCTTGCCGTGCGCCTGACGATTCCGCCTCAGGAGCCCCCCATCGGCATCGCCACCAGCCTGATCGGCGGGCCCTTCTTCCTCTGGCTGTTGACGCGACGCTCCAGGAGCCTTTCACATGCTTGAAGCCAAAGCCTTAACCCTGGTAAAGGGCGGCAAGCGGCTGCTCGACAACATCGACCTGCAACTACGCCCCGGTGAGTTCGTGGCGGTGCTGGGACCCAATGGCGCCGGCAAATCCACGCTGATGCACTGTCTCAGCGGCGCCGAGCAGGGAACTGGCGAAGTGCGCATGGACGCCCGTTGCCCCAGCGCACTCAGCGCCTTCGAGCTGGCGATGCAGCGTGCCGTGCTGGAGCAGACGCCGAGAGTCATTGCCCCGTTCAGCGTCGAAACGCTGGTGCAGCTTGGCATTCCGCAGGAGCTGACGAGTCATGAGGTCACCGCGATCACCGACCGGGCACTGCGACGGCTCGACCTGGAGGCACTAAGACAGCGCCCGATAGCCCGGCTCTCCGGCGGCGAGCAGCATCGCACCCACATGGCCAGAGTCATGGCGCAACTGTGGGCCGGTCAGCGGCTCGGCGGTGGGCGCTATCTGCTCATCGATGAGCCTACCGCCAGCCTCGACCTGCAGCATCAGATCACGGTACTCAAGGCGGCCCGAAACGCCGCCGCGCAAGGGGTCGGCGTTCTGGCCATACTCCACGATATCAGCCTGGCCGCCAGCGTGGCCCAGCGCATCGTGCTGCTCAAGCGCGGACGGGCCGTCGCCGACGGCTGCCCACGGGCGATCTTGACCGGCCCACGCCTGAGTGAGCTCTATGGGGTGCCCATCCGGGTCCAGCAAGAGGGTGACAGCCTCACGGTAACCCCTCATTATTCGGCGTGCTGGGCAACCGCCTGAGCGAACCACATCACCCGCCGAGTATCTCCAGCCGCTCCCCGCCCAGCCAGATCAGGCGCAGGGCGAGAAGGGTGAGAACCCACTTGAAGATGGCATCGAAGCGATGATCGCTGAGCCGATGCAGCAGCCGCAGGCCCAGCCAGGTGCCGGCGAAGCCCACCGCCACCATCGCCAGCATCAGCCCCAGCCAGTCGCGGAACACGAATCCAGCCACGCCGAACACGAAGGCTTTGGTGAGATGCTGGGCGCTCATGCAGGCGGCGAAGGTAGCCACCCGCGGCAGGCGCGCCGCGAAGTGCTGCTGGATCACCGCGGCCACCAGTGGGCCTGTGGCCCCTACCAGGCTGGAGAGGAACGTAGTGAGCCCCCCGGCCAGCAGGGTGCCGGCGCGCCCCAGCAGCGCCCGCGGCCAACCCGGCCCCCAGCAGGCGTAGAGCACGAAGGCGGCGATACACAGCTCCAGCACCCCGGGCGGCAGGCGCACCAGCAGCCAGGCGGCGGCCAGGGCGCCCAGCACCACGCCGGGCAGGAAGGCGGCCAGCAGGCCGCGATCCAGGTGGCGCCAGGTCATCAGCGCTCGGCCGCCGTTGGAGCCCAGCTGGACCATGCCGTGCACCGGGATCAGCGCCGTCGCGGGCATCACCTGCGCCATGGTCATGATCAGCAGGGAGCCCCCACCGATGCCTGCGGCGGCGGAGATCATCGAGGTGAAGGCGGACAGCGCCACCAGCCCCAGGTTGATTCCGCCCGACAGCGGTGAGAGCCACTCCAGCATCAGCGCCGTCCGTTCACTCGATGCGCCCCTCCTTGACGCCGTGACAGGCCACTTCGCTGCCGTCGCTTCTGGCAATCAGCTGCGGCACTTCCCGCTGACAGCGCTCGTTGGCATGGGGGCAACGCGGATGGAAGGCGCAGCCCGAGGGAGGATGCACCGGGTTGGGCACCTCGCCTTCGATCATGGTGCGCTCCTTGCCCGCGCCCTCCAGGGACGGCACCGCGGCCAGCAGCATCTTCGAGTAGGGGTGGTGCGGCGTGGCAAAGAGCTGCTCGGCGGGGGCGATCTCGGCGATGCGCCCCAGGTACATCACCGCGATGCGATCGGCCATGTGCTTGACCACCGCCATGTCATGGCTGATGAACAGGTAGGTCAGCCCATACTGATCCTGCAGGTCACGCATCAGGTTGAGGATCTGCGCCTGCACCGACACGTCCAGCGCCGAGGTGGGCTCGTCGCAGATCATGAACTCCGGCTCGTTGGCCAGCGCTCGGGCAATCGAGATGCGCTGACGCTGGCCGCCGGAGAACTCGTGAGGGTAGCGGTTGGCGTCGGGCGCCGACATGCCCACCTGCTCAAGCAGCTCGCCCACTCTCCGGCGGCGCTCGGTGGCGCCGAGCTCGGGGCGGAAGACCCGCAGCGGCTCGCCGATGATGGTGCCCACCCGCCACAGCGGGTTAAGGCTGGCGTAGGGGTCCTGGAAGATCATCTGGAAGCGCCTGCGCACCGCCGCGGCCTGGCGCCCGGTGCGGCTCGCCAGGTCGCTGATCTCCTCGCCGTCGAACACCAGCTTGCCACGAGTCAGGCCGTAGAGCCCCACCACCAGCCGGGCCACCGTGGACTTGCCACAGCCCGACTCGCCCACCAGCGCCAGGGTCTCGCCGCGGCGGATGGCGAAGCTCACCCCGTCCACCGCCTTGAGGGTCAGCTTCTCGCTGCGCTCCAGCACCCGGTTGAGCCAGGGCTTGGAGACATCGAAGTGACGCGCCAGGTCATGGGCTTCCAGCAGGGTGTCACCCGACGCCGCCGTCTTCTTCACTGCGGTATCAGCGCACATGGCTCACCTCCTCTCCTGCGACTGTTGCCGCTGACCGCGGCGGCAGCGGATCGTCCGGGTCGTGCAGCCAGCAGGCCGCCTGGCCGGCCCCGGCCGGCATCAGGTCCGGACGCTCGCGCCGGCAGCGCTCCTGGGCATGGGGGCAGCGCGGGTTGAAGGCGCAGCCCTCGGGAATCGCCGCCAGCCGCGGCATGGCCCCCTCGATCTGGTAGAGCCTATCGAGACTCTTCTCGATGCCGGGGATCGAGGCCATCAGCCCCTCGGTGTAGGGGTGCTGAGGGTGGCGGATCACCTCGTCCACCGGCCCGATCTCGATGAGTCGCCCGGCATACATCACCGCCACCCGGTCGGCGGTCTCGGCGATCACCCCCATGTCGTGGGTGACCAGCATCACCGCGGTGCCGTGCTCGGCACAGAGGCGCTTGAGCAGCGCCAGGATCTGCGCCTGCACCGACACGTCCAGCGCCGTGGTGGGTTCGTCGGCAATGATGAACTCCGGCTCGGCGGCCAGCGCCAGGGCAATCACCACCCGCTGGCGCATGCCCCCCGAGAACTGGTGGGGATAGGCGGCAAGGCGCGTCTCCGGCGCCGGAATGCCCACCTCGCGCAGCAGCTCCAGGGCCCGCTCCCGGGCCTGCTTCTCGTTCATCGGCAGATGGGCGCGAATGGTCTCCACCAGCTGATCGCCGATCGAGAAGAGCGGATTGAGGCTGGTCAGCGGATCCTGGAAGATCATCCCGATATGGCGGCCGCGCAGCGGCACGAACTGCTCTTCCGGCAGGTTATCGATACGCTTGCCACCCAGGTGCACCTCGCCGTCGGCGATACGACCGGGCGGCTCGAGCAGCTGAATCACCGCATTGCCGGTCATCGACTTGCCCGCACCGGACTCGCCCACCACGCCGAGGACCTCCCCCGGGGCGATATCGAAGGAGACGTCGTCGAGCGCCACCAGGGTGCCGTGGCGGGTGGGAAACTCCACCCGCAGATGCCGCACGCTAAGGACCGGCGTCTCACCCTGTTCGCCCCTGGCCTGGGGCGCGGGGCGTGGATTATCGGAGCTTGGGGTTGAGGACATCACGCAACCAGTCTCCCAGCAGATTGACGGAGAGCGCCAGCATCAGCAGCGCCACCCCGGGGAAGAGCAGGATCCACCACTCTCCCGAGAACATGTAGTCCTGGCCGACCCGGATAAGGGTGCCCAGGCTCGGCTGGGTGGCCGGCATGCCGACCCCCAGGAACGACAGCGTGGCCTCGGCGATGATGGCCAACGCCAGGCCGATGGTGCCGATCACCAGCACCGGACGCATCACGTTGGGCAGGATGTGCTGGAACAGGATCTTGGGCGCCGGCAGGCCGATGACCCGCGCCGCCTGCACGTACTCCTTGCCCTTCTCGACCATGGTGGCCCCGCGCACCGCCCGGGCGTACTGCACCCAGTCGGAGAGGCCGATGGCGATGATCAGCACGATGATCGCCACCTCGGCGTGCATCGACCGCGGAAGGAAGCCGCGGATCACGCCGAAGATCAGCAGCGCCATCAGGATCGACGGGAAGGTGAGCTGGACATCGGCGATGCGCATGATCAGGGCATCGCGCCAGCCGCCGCGGAAGCCCGCCATCAGGCCGAGCGCGGTGCCCAGCACCAGGGCGAAGAGCACCGCGGCGAAGCCCACCAGCAGCGAGATGCGCGAGCCGTAGAGAATCGCCGAGAAGACGTCGCGCCCCTGGCTGTCGCTGCCCAGCAGATAGAAGTTGCCGGTGAACTCCGAGGTCGTCAGGGGCGCGCTGAAGGCGTCGATCAGTTCCAGCTCCCGCGGATCGAAGGGATTCTGCGGCGCGATCCAGGGGGCAAAGAGCGCCCCGGCGAACATGATCAGAGTCACCAGGGTAGCCAGAATGACCACCGGCTGGCGCTTCCAGGAGTAGACGATGTCGCTCTCCAGGAAAGTGCGCCACTTGCTCGGCTTGGGCGGTAAGATGGGCGCCTCCGGCGTCGGTTTCGGTTGCTGGCTCATTTGCCACCTCCCTGCGCGCGCAGGCGTGGATCCACGGCGTAGTAGAGCAGGTCCACCACCAGGTTGATGACCACGAACACCAGACCGATCATCATCAGATAGGCGGCCATGACCGGGATATCGACGAAGCGCACCGCGGTAATGAACAGCGCCCCTACCCCTGGCCACTGGAAGACCGTTTCGGTGATGATGGCGAAGGCGATGATGGTGCCAAGCTGAAGGCCGATGATGGTGATCACCGGGATCATGGTGTTCTTCAGCGCATGACGCAGGTTGACCACCCGCTTGGAGAGCCCGCGGGCCCGGGCGAACTTGATGTAGTCGGTGCTGAGCACCTCGAGCATCTCGGCGCGCACCAGGCGCATGATCAGCGTCAGCTGGAAGAGCCCCAGAGTGATCGCCGGAAGGATCAGCGAGCGCAGCCCGCTGGCGGTGAGCAGCCCGGTGGTCCACCACTCTCCCAGGCGCACCGTTTGCCCGCGACCGAAGGCCGGCAGCCAGCCCAGCTCCACGGCAAACAGGTAGATCAGCAGCACCCCGATCAGGAAGGTCGGCAGCGAGACGCCGATCAGCGAGGTGGTCATGATGAACTTCGACAGCCAGCTGCGGCGACGCAGGGCGGTATAGATCCCCAGGCCGATGCCCATGACCACGGCGAAGATCGCCGAGATGATGGCCAGCTCCAGGGTCGCCGGCAGTCGCTCCATGATGAGATCGGTCACCGGGCGCGCCGAGCGGTAGGAAATGCCGAATTCGAACTGGGCGGCATTGACGATGAAATTCCAGAACTGCACCACCACCGGCTGGTCGAGACCGAGCTGGGCCCGCAGCGCGGCGCGGTCGGCCTCGGTGGCCTCCTGCCCGAGCATGTTGAGCACCGGGTCGCCGACGTAGTGGAACAGCGAGAAGGCGATAAGCGCGACCACGAACATCACGAAGATGGCCTGCAGCACGCGCTGGATCAGAAACGCTAGCATGGGATCACCAAATAACGACGATGCCCCTGGCCGCTTGTGGCGGCCAGGGGTCGTGCCTCGAGAGACTTACTGGTTGAACTTCAGATATTTGAAGTGCGGCGTGTTCTCGCTCTGCACCTGGAAGTCGATATCGTCGCGCATCGACCAGGTCAGCATCTGATGGTGGATCGGGATGTAGACGATCTCGTCATGCACGATCTGCCAGGCTTCCGCGATCATCTCGTTGCGCGCCGCCTCGTCGGTCTCCTGGCCCATGGCCACGGTCAGCTCGTCGACCCGCTCATCGCTGTAGCCGGTGAAGTTCCAGGTGCCGCGATCCTCCTCCTTGGTGTGGTAGAGGTAGTTGAAGACGTACTCCGAGTCCATGGTGGGCACGCCCCAGCCGAGCATGTAGAAGTCATACTCGCCGCGGGCCAGCTCCGCGAAGTGCAGCGAGCGGGTCTGGGCCACCAGGTCCACGGTGATGCCGATGCGCGCCAGCATGCTGACCACCGCCTGGCAGATCTGCTCGTCGTTGACGTAGCGGTCGTTGGGGCACTGCAGGGTGACGCGGAAACCGTCGCCGTAGCCGGCCTCTTCCATCAGCTGCTGGGCGCGGCCCACATCAGCCGGCAGCACCACATCCATCTCCTCGCTGTAGCCGTTGACGAAGGGCGGCGCGATCATCCCGGCGGGTTCGGAGTTGCCGCGCATCACCGCGGTCTGAATGGTGTTGGCATCCACCGCCAGGTTGATCGCCTCGCGCACGCGGCGGTCGGCGAAGGGATTGTCGTCGGTGTCGACGGTCTCTAGCGTGGCCGAGGCCAGGTCCATGCCCAGGAAGATGGTGCGGTTCTCGGCGCCCTGCTCGTTCTTCAGACCCGGGGCGTTGGCCAAACGCTCGATGTCCTGTACCGGGGTCTCCTGGAGCAGGTCGACCTCACCGGAGAGCAGCGCCGCCACCCGAGTGGCCGACGATTCGATGGGGGTGAACACCAGCCGCGTGATCTCCATCGGGTAGTGATCGATGCCCCAGTAGTCGTCGTTGCGCACGAAGACGGTGCGCACGTCCGGCTCGCGGCTCTCGACCCGGAAGGGGCCGGTGCCGTTGGCGTTGCGCACCGCATAGGTCTCTTCCCCGGCGGCGTAGTTCTGCGGATCCTCGACGCCGTGCTCCTCGGCCCACTCACGGCTCATGATGAACAGGTTGGTGAGGTTGTTGGGCAGCAGCGGATTGGGGTCGTGGGTCTCCACGTGCACGGTGTAGTCGTCGGCAGCGCGCACCTCAGCGATGGAGGTGAGCAGGCCGCGCATGTCGGCGTGCTCGTGGCGGGCGCGGTTGAGGGAGAAGACCACGTCGTCGGCGGTCAACGACTGCCCCTCGTGGAAGGTCACGCCCTCGCGGATCTCGAACACCCAGATCTTGGGGTCGTCCGGGTGAACATACCAGTCGGTGGCCAGGCCCGGCTGGTAGGCTACGTCCATGTCCTGATAGATGAGAGTGTCGAAGATCTGGTGGTTGACCGAGTGGGTCGGCCCCTCGTTCTGGGAGTGGGGGTCCATGGTCAGGCTGTCCGCGGAGCGGGTCCAGCGCAGGGTCTCGGCATGAGCGGCGGAGGCCAGCATGGCACCAATCACGGCGCTGGCCAGTACGGTCTTCTTGAGCATCTTGTTGTTCCTCGTTCAAGCGTTTGATGGGCTCTCGCCCTTGGCGTCGTTTTTCCCACACCTTAGTCAAGATTGCCAGCCCGACGAGGAACGCGGCTTTCAGCGTTATTTCGACTCTGGTCCTTGCATCAGCCCCATGCCGAGACAGCTCGCCGCCCGATCTACCGCTCGAAGACCACGGTGCGCCTGGCGTGGAGGAAGACGCGGCGCTCCACGTGCAGGGCCACGGCCCGGGCCAGGGTGAGACACTCGATATCGCGCCCCTTGGCCACGAGGTCCTCCGGATAGTCGGCGTGGCTCACGGGCTCGATCCCCTGGGTGATGATCGGCCCTTCGTCCAGGTCGTCGTTAATGTAGTGGGCGGTGGCGCCGACCAGCTTCACGCCCTTCTCATAGGCCTGGTGGTAGGGCTTGGCGCCCTTGAAACCCGGCAGCAGGGAGTGGTGAATGTTGATCGCGCGGCCGCTGAGCTTCTCGCACATCTCGCTGGAGAGCACCTGCATGTAGCGGGCCAGTATCACCAGCTCGGCGCCGGTCTCCTCGACCACCGCCCACACCTGCGCCTCCTGCTCGGGCTTGGTGTCGGCGGTGATCGGGAAGTGGTGATAAGGGATGTCGTGCCACTCCGCCAGGGGCGCCAGGTCCGGGTGGTTGGAGACGATGGCGCGAATGTCGATGGGCAGCTGGCCGATACGGTAGCGATAGAGCAGATCGTTGAGGCAGTGATCGGCCTTGGAGACCATGATCACCACCGGCATGCGGGTGCCCGGGGGGGTGAGCTCGAAGAGCATGTCGAACTCGGCGGCCCGACCCGCGAACTCGGCCTCGAAAGCCGCCTGATCGAACCCGTCCGCCTCGGGACGAAACTCCGTGCGGATAAAGAAGCGCCCGCTCAGGCGGTCGTCGAAGGAGTGCTGCTCGGTGATATAGCAGCGGCGCTCCTTGAGAAAGCGCGTGACCACGTCCACGGTGCCGAGCTGGCTCGGGCACTGGGCGGTGAGGATCCAGGTATTGACACTACGGCTCATTACTAACTCTCCTATCACCAGAGGCCCGGATTATCGTTCTTGGGGGCTGATCCGGCGACAGGTCTATGCGGGGGCGCTGTGAATACCTCCCTGTACGCTACCGATTCCCTGCGGCGCTCTCGCGTCCCGCTTCGCTTGCAGGGCCGGTGCTGGCCATCCATGGCCAGCCCGTTCGGAGCAGTGCTCCTCACCCCTGGAATCGGACCCCCGCTGCGACCTGCCCCCGGCGCCCCTCGTCCTACCCAATAGCGGGACGGGTGGAAAAGGCTCAGCGCTCGACGCCGATAGCGTACTCCGCGCCCGCATCCAGAATCCAACGATAGCAGTAGTCGGCGAAGCTGCGGCGCAGCACCAGCTCCCAGCGATGCTCGCTGGGCCGACGCAGGATCAGGTTGGCCTTGGCGAACACCGTGGTGACCCCCTTGCCCACCGGGAAGGCGTCCGGGTGCACGTCGTAGGGCGTCGACTTCATCAAGAGCTCCCGGGCCATCTCGCCCTCGAGCTCGATCAGGGTCTGGCCGCCGCTGACGTTGACGATGGCATAGTGTTTCACAGCGGTATCGCGGGCGTCGCCCAGCGCCTCGCGCAGCTTGCCCTCCAGGGCGAACTCCTCGCCGCCGGGCACGATCAGGAGCCACTCGTCGGGGGAGAGCCACTGGATCGAGCGCTGGCCGCCCTCGTCCTGGGTCAGGGTATTGGGGCGCCCCGGCAGGCCGAAGCCGAGCACCTGGCGGACGGCCTCGTCGAGGACGATGGCGCCGCCGCGCAGGATCAGGTGGCCCAGCATGGCGCGCTCGCGCAGCACCACGCGGCTCTTCTGGCTGACCGCCGGGCGGCCGGTCTCGTGGTAGGACCAGGCCAGCGGAGACTCCGCCGGCACCTCGGCCTCGGGACGCGCGTCGTAGTGGTTGAACCAGGTGGCAGTTTGCTCAGACATGCTGGCGCTCTCCCTTGGGATCGACAAAGATCGGGCTGACGATTTCGGCGGCGTGGGTCTTGCCGTCCGCCATGGGCAGGTAGACGGTCTGGCCCATCCGCGAGTGGCCACCCTTGACCACGGCCAGGGCGAAGCCGCTGCCCAGGGTCGGGCTGTAGTAGCTGGAGGTCACGTGGCCCACCATGGGCATGGGGATGGCGTGATCCGGATCGAAGACGATCTGGGCGCCCTCCTCCAGCACCACCGCCGGGTCCTTCGGCCTGAGGCCCACCAGCTGCTTGCGGTCGACGCGCCGGGTATCGGAGCGCGACAGGGCCCGCTTGCCCACCCAGGAGTAGGGCTTGTCGTAGCCGACCGCCCACTGCATGCCCAGGTCCTCCGGGGTCACCGAGCCATCGCTGTCCTGGCCGACGATGATAAAGCCCTTCTCGGCGCGCAGGACGTGCATGGTCTCGGTGCCGTAGGGGGTCAGACCGTACTTCTCGCCGTGCTTGAACAGCGTCTTCCAGACGTGCAGGGCGTAGTTGGCCTGGACGTTGATCTCGTAGGCGAGCTCGCCGGTGAAGGAGATGCGGAAGACCCGCGCCGGCACCTCGGCGACCTTGCCCTCGCGCCAGTCCATAAACTTGAAGCTCTCCTTGGCCAGGTCGATGTCGGTGATCTCGCCCAGCAGGTTGCGCGCCTCGGGCCCGGTCACCGTCATGGTCGCCCAGTGGTCGGTCACCGAGGTGAAGGTGACGTCGAGCTCGGGCCACTCGGTCTGGTGCCACAGCTCCAGCCATTCCATGACCCCGGCGGCGCCGCCGGTGGTGGTGGTCATCAGGAAGTGGTTCTCGGCCAGGCAGCTGGTGGTGCCGTCATCCATCAGCATGCCGTCGTCCTTGCACATCAGCCCGTAGCGGGCACGACCGGGCGCCAGCTTGGCCCACTTGTTAGTGTAGATGCGACCCAGAAACTCCCGGGCATCCGGCCCCTGGATATCGATCTTGCCCAGGGTCGAGGCGTCGAGAATGCCGACCTTCTCGCGCACCGCCAGGCACTCGCGGGCCACCGCTTCCGCCATGCTTTCGCGTTCGCCGTTCGCGGCGTCGGGGCGTACTTGTGGAAAATACCAGGGGCGCTTCCACTGGCCCACGTCCTCGAACTCGGCGCCGTTCTCCACGTGCCACTGGTGCAGGGCGGTGTAGCGCTCGGGGTCGAACAGCTCACGGCAGTGGCGGCCGGCGATGGCGCCGAAGGTCACCGGCGTGTAGTTGGGCCGGAACACCGTGGTGCCCACCTCGGGGATCGACTTGTTCAGGCAGCGCGCGGCGATGGCCATGCCGTTGATGTTGCCGAGCTTGCCCTGGTCGGTGCCGAAGCCCATGGCGGTGTAGCGCTTGACGTGCTCGATGGACTCGAAGCCCTCGCGGGTGGCCAGCTCGATGGCCGCCGCGGTGACGTCGTTCTGCAGGTCGACGAACTGCTTGGGCGCGCGCAGGGTGGGCTTCTCGTGGGGCACCTGATAGAGCGCACAGGCCTTGCCCTCGCGGCGGGCATCGACCTGGGGCAGCTCGATGGCCTGGGCCCTGCGGCCCAGCGCGGCCAGCGCCTTCGCCGCCGCGGCCACGCCGTCGGCCAGCCCCTCGGCCAGGTCGTGGATCCCCCGGGCGCTGCCGGCGGCGTGCACGCCCTTCACCAGGCTGGGCACGAAGCCGAGGATCTCATCGTTCCAGGTGGGCCGGGCACCGGTGTGGGAAGCCAGGTGGATCACCGGGCTGTAGCCGCCGGAGCTGGCGATGGTATCGCAGGCCAGGGTCTCGGCCTGGCCGGTCACCTTGAACGCCTGGGCATCGAGGGTGGCCACCCGGGCACCGCTGACGCGGCTGCCTCCCTTGGCCTCGATCACCGCGGCGCCTTCGATGATGCGGATCCCGCGGGCGCGGGCCTGCTCCACCAGCTCGCCGTCCGGCGCCTGGCGCGCATCGACGATGGCCACCACCTCGCGGCCGGCGTCATCCCAGTCCAGGGCGGCGCGATAAGCGTGGTCGTTACTGGTGGAGAGCACCAGCTTGTTGCCCGGCACCACCCCGTAGCGGCGGATATAGGTGGAGACGGCGCCGGCCAGCAGGTTGCCCGGGACGTCGTTGCCGGCGTAGACCAGCGGCCGCTCGTGGGCACCGGTGGCCAGCAGCACCTGACCGGCACGCACGCGGTGCATGCGCGAACGGGAGGGGCGGCAGCCGTCCACGGTCGGCGAGGTCTCACCGAGATGCTCGGTGCGCCGCTCGTGCAGGGTCACGAAGTGGTGGTCGTGATAGCCGTTGGCGGTGGTACGGGCCAGCAGGGTGACGTTGTCGAGCCCGGCGAGTTCCTCCAGCACCTGCTCGGCCCACTGGGCGGCGGGCTGGCCGTCGAGCAGCTCGCGGCTGTCCAGCAGCGAGCCGCCCATCTCCTCCTGCTCGTCGGCCAGAATCACCCGGGCGCCGCTGCGGGCCGCGGTCAGCGCCGCGGCGAGGCCGGCGGGCCCGGCGCCGATCACCAGCAGGTCGCAGTGCTGGTTGAGGTGATCGTAGCTGTCCGGATCGGCTTCCATGGGGCTGCGGCCCAGGCCTGCGCCCTTGCGGATGTACTTCTCATAAGTCATCCACATGGAGGCCGGTGCCATGAAGGTCTTGTAGTAGAAGCCCGGCGGCATGAAGCGACCGCCCAGCTTGCCCACCAGGCTCATGACGTCGCGCTGGACGTTGGGCCAGCCGTTGGTGCTGCGCGCGACGAGCCCGTCGAACAGCGCCTGCTGGGTGGCGCGCACGTTGGGCACCTGGGCCGCCTCGGTGCTGCCCAGCTGAATCAGCGCATTGGGCTCCTCGGCGCCGGCGGCGACGATGCCGCGCGGGCGCGAGTACTTGAAGCTGCGGTTGACGATATCCACCCCGTTGGCCAGCAGCGCCGAGGCCAGGGTGTCTCCGGCATGGCCCTGGTAGCGCTTGCCGTTGAAGGTGAAGGTCAGCCGGCGTGCGCGATCGATGCGCCCGCCCTGGCTGAGACGATTCGGCTGATTCGACGACTGGCTCATGCCTTGACTCCTTCCTGACGTTCGACCGCTTCCGCCTCGGCGGCCACCGGCTCGGCCGGCTTCCCCTCGGGGTGCTCGGCGGTAAAGCGCGGCTGCTCGCCGATCTTGTAGGTCTCGAGGATCTCGTAGCTCACGGTGTGGCGCGTGACGTTGAAGAACTTGCGACAGCCGACGGCGTGCACCCACAGCTCGTGGTGGATGCCGCGGGGGTTGTCACGGAAGAAGAGGTAGTCGCCCCACTCCTCGTCGGAGCAGGCCTCGGGATCCGCGGGGCGTACGATATGCGCCTGGCCCTTGGGGTGGAACTCCTCTTCCTCGCGGAGCTCCTCGCAGTAGGGGCAGTAGATCAGAAACATTTTTTATTCCCCCGTAAGTCGGGATAAGAACTGTGAGCTTCTGCGCCAGCGAGCCGCGTGAGGGCAAGGCGTCCGATGAAGAGGAGCCGCAGTGTACGGGGTAGGTACATGAGGACTCCGATGAATCGGACAACGCAGCCATCGCGTGGCGCAGCTCGCAGAAGTTAGTGGGCCACGCCGGCCGCACCGTGCTCGTCGACCAAGGCCCCGGTATGGAAACGGTCGATGGAGAACGGGGCCGCCAGCGGATGGGCCTGGTTCTTGGCCAGGGTCCAGGCGAACACATGGCCCGACCCCGGGGTGGCCTTGAAGCCGCCGGTGCCCCAGCCGCAGTTGAAGAAGAGCCCCTTCACCGGCGTGGCGGAGAGGATCGGGCAGGCGTCCGGGCAGGTGTCGACGATGCCGCCCCACTGGCGGTTCATGCGTACCCTCGAGAAGATCGGGAACATCTCGACGATGGCCTGCAGGGTGTGCTCCACGGTGGGGTAGCTGCCGCGCTGGCCGTAGCCGTTGTAGCCGTCGATGCCGGCGCCGATCACCAGGTCGCCCTTGTCGGTCTGGCTGATGTAGCCGTGCACGTGGTTGGACATCACCACGGTGTCGAGCACCGGCTTGAGCGGCTCGGAGACCAGCGCCTGCAGCGGGTGGGACTCCAGCGGCAGCCGGAAACCGGCCATCTTGGCCAGCACGCCGGAGTTGCCCGCCGCCACGCAGCCCACGGTCTTGGCCTCGATGTCGCCGCGGTTGGTGTGCACCCCGTAGACGCGGCCGTCGCGGATCTTGAAGCCGGTGACCTCGGTGTTCTGCAGCAGATCCACGCCGAGTGCGTCGGCGGCCCGGGCATAGCCCCAGGCCACGGCGTCGTGGCGCGCCACGCCCGCCCGCGGCTGCCAGGAGGCGCCGAGGATCGGGTAGCGGGCGTTCTTCGAGCAGTCCATGATCGGCACGATCTCCTGGATCTCCTCGGGGGTGAGCACCACGCTGTCGATGCCGTTCAGGCGGTTGGCGTTGACCCGGCGCTGAACGTCGCGCATGTCCTGCAGGGTGTGGGCCAGGTTCATGACGCCCCGCTGGGAGAACATGACGTTGTAGTTGAGGTCCTGGGAGAGCCCCTCCCACAGCTTCATGGCGTGCTCGTAGAGGGCCGCCGATTCGTCCCACAGGTAGTTGGAGCGCACGATGGTGGTGTTGCGGGCGGTGTTGCCGCCGCCCAGCCAGCCCTTCTCCACCACGGCGACATTCTTGATGCCGTGCTCCTTGGCCAGGTAGTAGGCGGTGGCCAGGCCGTGGCCGCCGCCGCCGACGATGATCACGTCGTACTGCTTCTTGGGCGTGGGATTGCGCCACTGGCGCTCCCAGTTCTCGTGGTGGCTGAGCGCGTGCTTGGCCAGCCCGAATCCTGAATAGCGTTGCATCTCGTCTCTCCTCGACCGGCCCCGGCGGGCGGGGCCGTTACCCTAGGCGTTCAGGCGGTGGCGGTTTCGCGGGCCGGGGCGGCGGTGGCGGCCCCATAGACCGGATGGCGCTCGCAGAGCGCGGCGACCTTCTCGCGTACCTCGGTCTCCACGGCGTCGCTGTTGCGCTGCTCGGCCAGCACATCCAGGATGTCGCAGATCCAGCCCGCCAGCTCGGCGCACTCGGCCTCGTCAAAGCCGCGGGAGGTCACCGCCGGGGTGCCGATGCGCAGGCCGGAGGTGACGAAGGGGCTCTGCGGGTCATTGGGCACGGCGTTCTTGTTGACGGTGATATGGGCGCGGCCCAGCGCCGCATCGGCGTCCTTGCCGGTCACGCCCTGCTTGATCAGCGAGACCAGGAAGAGGTGGTCGTCGGTGCCGCCGGAGACCACGTCGTAGCCGCGCGCCATGAACACCCCGGCCATGGCCCGGGCGTTGTCGATCACCCGCTGCTGGTACTGGACGAAGTCCTGGCTCATGGCCTCCTTGAAGGCCACCGCCTTGGCGGCGATGACGTGCATCAAGGGGCCGCCCTGCTGGCCGGGGAAGACCGCGCCGTTGAGCTTCTTGTAGAGGTCAGCGTCGCCGTGGGCGGAGAGGATCAGGCCGCCGCGGGGACCGCGCAGGGTCTTGTGGGTGGTGGTGGTGACCACGTGGGCGTGGGGAATCGGGCTCGGGTAGTGGCCGGCGGCGATCAACCCGGCCACGTGGGCCATGTCGACCATGAACCAGGCGCCCACCTCGTCGGCGATGGCGCGGAAGCGGCGCCAGTCGACGACGCGGGCGTAGGCGGAGAAGCCAGCGATGATCAGCTTGGGCTTGTGGCTGCGCGCCAGCCGCTCGACCTCCTCGTAGTCGATCTCGCCGGTCTCCGGGTTCAGGCCGTACTGCACGGCGTGGTAGTGCTTGCCGGAGAAGTTGGGCGCCGCCCCGTGGGTCAGGTGGCCGCCGTGGGCCAGGCTCATGCCCAGCACGGTGTCGCCCGGCTTGACCAGGGCCATGAAGGCCGCGGCGTTGGCCTGGGCGCCGGAGTGGGGCTGGACGTTGGCGTAGTCGGCGCCGAACAGGTCGCAGGCCCGGTCGATGGCCAGCTGCTCCACCACGTCGACGTGCTCGCAGCCGCCGTAGTAGCGCTTGCCCGGGTAGCCCTCGGCGTACTTGTTGGTGAGCTGGGTGCCCTGGGCCTCCATCACCGCCCGGCTGGCGTAGTTCTCGGAAGCAATCAGCTCGACGTGGGCCTCTTGGCGCACCACTTCATCGGCGATGGCGGCGGCGATCTGGGCATCGAAGGCGGCGAGAGACATCGGGTTCATGACTGACTCCTGTTGTTATCGGGGGTGGCAGGCTGTTCCTCGAATCTATCGGCGACCCGCCCACGTGAAAAATTTGAAATCCTTATGCGCAGATAACCGCTGCGCAGCCTGTCGGGCTCACAGGTCGATTAAAGGCCAGGGGGGCGAGAATGAATTGAACAAATGCGACAGGCTTGCTGAACGTACGCCGCGGGAACGCCGGCACTCTGCGTCTCTTCCGGCGGCGTCATGCCGAGGATCCGGGTCGGGGGAGGCGAAGCCACCAAGGCTCCCCTAAGGCCTTGTAAGAATGGGTTCATCGCAGACTGGCGTGAACTGGCTCTGTGGGAGGGACGGTTCGACGCCTCGACTTCAGCTCGCGAAGTAGCGCGCAGCGCTACCCATGGGGCGCCTGCGGCGCCTTCGCCCGGCAGAGCCGGCCTCCCACCATAAAACCTGCCAAACATGTTCACGCTAAAGTGCGAAGAACCTTGAAAGAATGGCGCTCTTTTCCTGCCCGCCGCTATCCCGAGCGCTGGAGACGCTCGCCGATATGCGCGACCAGGTGGTCGACCAGCAGCCGGATCTTGGGCGACAGGTGTCGGTGGCGCGGGTAGACCGCCCACACCGCGGTATCGCGATACTGAAAGTCGCCGAGCACCGAGACCAGTTCGCCGGACGTCAGGTAAGGCGCCACGTAGTAGTCCGGCAGCTGCGCCAGCCCGAGCCCCTTGAGGGCCGCATCGAGCAGCGCCGACCCCGAGTTGGCCTGCCAGCGCCCTTGGACCCTCACCTCGCGGCGGGAGCCGCGCACATCGAACAGCCAGAAGTCCCGCGAGCCGAGCAGGCAGCGATGGCGGGACAGCTCGGCCAGCGACTGGGGGCGGGCATGCTGAGCGAAATACTCCCGGGAGCCCACCACGTACTCCCGGCGTTCACACAGGCGTCGTGCGATCAGCGTCGAGTCCTTGAGCACGCCCATGCGGATGGCGATGTCATAGCCCTCCTCGATCAGTGCCACCTGGCGATTGGTGAAGTGCATCTGGACCTCGAGCTGCGGGTGCAGGCGCTGGAAGTCATTGACCAGCGGCGCCACGAAGCGCTCGCCGAAGGTGGTGGCCGAGGTCAGCTTGAGGAGCCCCTTGGGGCGGTGCTGCAGGTCGTCGATGGCGGCCTCGGCCTCGCGAAAGCCGTCGAACAGGCGGTGGCAGTGCTCATAGTAGAGAGTGCCGGCATCGGTGAGGCGGATCTGCCGGGTGGTCCGATAGAGCAGCTGGGTGCCCAGATGATTCTCCAGCTGGCCGACCAGGCGGCTGATATGCGAGGTGGACACCCTGAGGTGGCGGGCGGCGGCCGAGAAGGAGCCCAGCCGCACCACCTCGATGAAGGCCTCGATGCGATCCCAGCGTTGCATGACGGTCGATTCTCCGTGGGATTGTTGCCAGGTGGCAATAATTTTGTGAGCCAAGCCCCGTTTATCCCGCCTCCGCGGCTACCCTAGACTGGCGGGACACCGGCGTGGCGCTCGGCAGCCGCCGACCCACGCCTCGACGCATGGGTCTACAGGAGTCCACCAATGAAGTCACGCGCCGCCATCGCACTGCAACCCGGCCAGCCGCTGGAGGTCACCGAGATCGACGTCGAAGGGCCGAAGGCCGGCGAGGTGCTGGTGCGCATCAAGGCCACCAGCGTCTGCCACACCGACGCCTACACCCTGTCCGGCGCCGATCCCGAGGGCAATTTTCCGGCGGTGCTCGGCCACGAGGGCGCCGGCATCGTCGAGGAGGTGGGCGAAGGCGTCACCTCGCTGGCCGTCGGCGACCACGTCATCCCGCTCTATACCGCCGAGTGCGGCCAGTGCAAGTTCTGCCTCTCCGGCAAGACCAACCTGTGCGGCAGCGTGCGCGCCACCCAGGGCAAGGGCCTGATGCCCGACGGCACCAGCCGCTTCTCGCTGGACGGCAAGATGCTGCACCACTACATGGGCTGCTCCACCTTCAGCGAATACACCGTGCTCCCCGAGGTCTCCCTGGCCAAGGTCTCCAAGCAGGCGCCGCTGGACAAGATCTGCCTGCTGGGCTGCGGGGTGACCACCGGCATCGGCGCGGTGCTCAACACCGCCAAGGTGGAGCCGGGCGCCACCGTCGCGGTGTTCGGCCTGGGGGCCATCGGTCTCGCCGTGATCCAGGGCGCGCAGATGGCCAAGGCCGGCCGCATCATCGCCATCGACGTCAACCCGGACAAGTTCGAGCTGGCCCGCCAGTTTGGCGCCACCGAGTTCGTCAACCCCAAGGAGCATGCCGACCCGATCCAGCAGGTGATCGTCGACCTCACCGACGGCGGCGTCGACTACTCCTTCGAGTGCATCGGCAACGTCAACGTGATGCGCTCGGCGCTGGAGTGCTGCCACAAGGGCTGGGGCGAGTCGATCATCATCGGCGTGGCCGGGGCCGGCGAGGAGATCTCCACCCGCCCCTTCCAGCTGGTCACCGGCCGGGTCTGGAAGGGCTCCGCCTTCGGCGGGGTCAAGGGGCGCAGCGAGCTGCCGGGCTACGTGGACCGCTACATGGCCGGCGAGCTCAAGATCGACGAGTTCATCACCCAGGATATGCCCTTCGAGCAGATCAACGAGGCCTTCGAGCTGCTGCATGCGGGCAAGAGCATTCGTACGGTACTGCATTATTAAATGCGCTTCGCTGATCCATGCCGATCAGCAAGTCATGCAGCACCGCTCAGGAACGGAGGCGTGCCATCTCATCACGGCGCTGCTGCGCAACAGCAGCGCCACTGTCTCGTTACCGACACTCACAGCGACCGCCGCATGCCAGTTTGCGACACGATTGTCGTGAATTACTGCATCCCGGTTTTTCGATAGGCAAATTTGAGCTGCGCTGACGCCGACAGAACGATTACCTTTCGATGGCATGCCCGTTAGCGACCTATGTCAGCGGCACGGCGCTGGCACATCCAATAACGATAACACCACTCCTCAGCCTCCCCAGGCCAACAATGCCGGAGTAATGCATGACCGACTCTCCTCAAACAGCCCGTCCTACTGCGACGCCTCAGACCCTGGGATTTCTTCTGCTGGACGACTTCACCCTGATCTCGCTGGCCTCGGCCATCGAACCGCTGCGCATGGCCAATCAGCTGGCCGGTCGTGAGCTCTACCGCTGGTACACCCTGACCCCGGACGGGGCGCCCGTGCGCGCCAGCGATGGCCTTCAGGTGACCCCGGATGCCGCCACCGGTATCCCGCTGGCGCTGGATACGGTGATCGTCTGCGGGGGCGTCGGGCCCAGCCGCAGCGTCCATCGCGAGCACGTCCATTGGCTTCAGGCCCAGGCACGCCAGTCGCGGCGCCTCGGCGCGGTGTGCACCGGCAGTTGGGCGCTGGCCAGTGCAGGGCTGCTTGACGGCTACGAGTGCAGCATCCACTGGGAGTGCCTGGCGGCCATGCAGGAGGCCTTCCCGAGGGTGGCGCTGACCACCCGGCTGTTCTCCATCGACCGTGACCGGGCCACCGCCTCAGGCGGCACCGCCCCCCTGGACATGATGCTCAACCTGATCGGCCGCGACCACGGCCGTGACCTCTCCGCCGGGATTTCGGAGATGTTCATCTACGACCGGGTGCGCAACGAGCAGGACCAGCAGCGGGTGCCCCTCAAGCACGTGCTGGGTACCACCCAGCCCAAGCTGCTGGAGATCGTCGCCCTGATGGAGGCCAACCTGGAAGAGCCCATCAGCCTCGACGAACTGGCGCAGTATGTCGATATCTCTCGGCGCCAGCTGGAGCGGCTGTTCCATAAGCACCTGCACTGCTCGCCGTCGCGCTACTACCTCAAGCTGCGGCTGACTCGAGCCCGCCAGCTGCTCAAGCAGACACCCATGCCGATCATCGAGGTCGCCTCGGCCTGCGGGTTCGTCTCCACGCCGCACTTCTCCAAGTGCTATCGCGAGTATTTTGGCATACCGCCCCGGGATGAGCGGCTGGGGACCTCGCGTCCCAAACAGCGCGCCGAGGTGACGGTAGCGCTGCCCCTAGCCGCAGCCAGCGTGCCCCAGGAACCGGTCTCGAGCGCGGTGCTGGCCCTGGCCCAGGCGCGCGGCGAACCCACCTACGCCAGCGTGCCGATCTAGATCTAGGTCTTTCACCTTTCCTTGCATGAGCGCGTGCCCCGGCCCTCGGGGCACGCGACTCTTTTCACGGCCCCGATGAGGTCTGCACGGCCTGCTTGTCGAGATCACGACAGCCGTGACGCTTTTGGAATTCCCCCTGTCGTTTCCAAGCGTCGGCCCGCTTCAGGGCGGCGCTATGCTGCCGGCAAATCAACAGCACTGCCGGAGCAGCCAACATGTCCCCGTCCGACCTGCATAACGACGCCATCGTCATCGACGGCCTGATCATCGCCAAGTGGAACCGTGAGCTCTTCGAGGACATGCGCCGTGGCGGCCTCACCGCCGCCAACTGCACCGTCTCGGTCTGGGAGGGCTTCCAGGCCACCGTGGACAACATCGTCAGGTCCAACCAGCTGATGGCCGAGTGCAGCGACCTGGTGCGGCCGGTACGCACCACCGCGGACATCACCCGGGCCAAGGAGGAGGGCAAGACCGGCATCATCTACGGCTTCCAGAACGCCCACGCCTTCGAGGACCAGATCGGCTACGTGGAGATCTTCAAGCAGCTCGGAGTGGGCATCGTGCAGATGTGCTACAACACCCAGAACCTGGTGGGCACCGGCTGCTACGAGCGCGACGGCGGTCTCTCCGGCTTCGGCCGCGAGATCGTCGCCGAGATGAACCGTGTCGGCATCATGTGCGACCTCTCCCACGTGGGCGGCAAGACCTCCGAGGAGGTGATCCTCGCCTCCGAGAAGCCGGTCTGCTACTCCCACTGCCTGCCCTCCGGCCTCAAGGAGCACCCGCGCAACAAGTCCGACGAGGAGCTGAAGTTCATCGCCGACCACGGCGGCTTCGTCGGCGTGACCATGTTCACCCCCTTCCTGCGCGCCGGCATCGACGCCACCGTCGACGACTACGTCGAGGCCATCGAGTACGTGATGAACATCGTCGGCGAGGACGCCATCGGCATCGGCACCGACTTCACCCAGGGCCACGGCCAGGACTTCTTCGAGTGGCTCACCCACGACAAGGGCTACGCCCGCCGCCTGACCAGCTTCGGCAAGATCATCAACCCCGAGGGCATCCGCACCATCGGCGAATTCGGCAACCTCACCGAAGCGCTGCTGCGTCGCGGCTTCAGCGAGCGCCAGACCCGCAAGATCATGGGCGAGAACTGGGTCCGAGTACTGAAGGACGTTTGGGGAAACTGATCTAGCAAAGGCCGACACCGGATGCATTCGGGGGCGCCGGGGGCAGGCCGAATAAAGAGGAAAAAGGCCTGCCGCCGGAACAGCCCCCGAAACCGCCAAGCCAGATGGCGACTGCCAAGAACAACGATTATTGAGGAATGAGACCGTGACCAAGATGGCCCCCGAACTGCCCATCGACGTGGATAGCGAAACCGGCGTCTGGACCACCGACGCCCTGCCCATGCTCTATGTGCCGCGGCACTTCTTTATCAATAACCATGTGGCCGTGGAGGAGGCGCTGGGCGCCGAAACGTACGCCGAGATCCTCTACCACGCCGGCTACAAGAGCGCCTGGCACTGGTGCGAGAAGGAGGCCGAATTGCACGGCCTGGAAGGCGTCGAGGTGTTCGAGCATTACATGCAGCGCCTCTCCCAGCGCGGCTGGGGCAAGTTCGTCACCGAGGCCATCGACCTCGATGCCGGTACCGCCCGGGTGCGCCTGGAACACAGCGCCTTCGTCTATCAGCTCGGCAAGGTGGGTCGCAAGATCGAGTACATGTTCACCGGCTGGTTCGCCGGGGCCATGGACCAGATCCTCGCCGCCCGGGGCAGCGACCTGCGCACCGTCGCCGAGCAGACCCAGAGCGCCGCCGAGGAAGGCTGCGAGGTGGGCATTTTCGAGACCAAGCCGCTGACCGGCGCCATCCGCTGATCCCGGAACGAGGAGAGAGAACCATGGCATTCGACGCGATCTTCCAGCCGATCCAGATCGGCAAGCTCACCATCCGCAACCGGGTCGTCAGCACCGCCCACGCCGAGGTCCACGCCACCGACGGCGGCATGACCACCGAACGCTACGTCAAGTACTACGAGGAGAAGGCCAAGGGAGGCTGCGGGCTGGCCATCTGCGGCGGCTCCTCGGTGGTCTCCATCGACAGTCCCCAGGCCTGGTGGAGCTCGGTGAACCTCGCCACCGACCGGATCATCCCGCACTTCCAGAACCTCGCCAACGCCGTCCACCAGCACGGCGGCAAGATCATGATCCAGATCACCCACATGGGGCGCCGCTCCCGCTGGGACGGCTACAACTGGACCACCCTGCTCTCGCCCTCCGGGATCCGCGAGCCGGTGCACCGCTCCACCTGCAAGACCATCGAGGAGGAGGAGATCTGGCGCATCGTCGGCGACTTCGCCCAGGCCGCGCGCCGGGCCAAGGAGGGCGGCCTCGACGGCGTCGAGCTGTCCGCCGTGCACCAGCACCTGATCGACCAGTTCTGGAGCCCGCGGGTCAACAAGCGCGAGGACCAGTGGGGCGGCAGCTTCGAGAATCGCATGCGCTTCGGCATGGAGGTGCTCAAGGCGGTGCGCGCCGAGGTGGGCGACGACTTCGCGGTGGGCATGCGCATCTGCGGCGACGAGTTCCATCCGGACGGCCTCTCCCATGAGGACATGAAGCAGATCGCCGCCTACTACGACGCCACCGGCATGCTCGACTTCTTCGGCGTGATCGGCTCCGGCTGCGACACCCACAACACCCTGGCCAACGTCATCCCCAACATGTCCTTCCCGCCGGAGCCCTTCCTGCACCTGGCGGCGGGCATCAAGGAGGTGGTCAGCGTCCCGGTGATCCACGCCCAGAACATCAAGGATCCCAATCAGGCGCAGCGTATCCTCGAGGGGGGCTATGTGGACCTGGTGGGCATGACCCGGGCCCATATCGCCGACCCGCACATCATCGCCAAGATCAAGATGGGCCAGATCGACCAGATCAAGCAGTGCGTGGGCGCCAACTACTGCATCGACCGCCAGTACCAGGGCCTCGACGTGCTCTGCATCCAGAACGCCGCCACCTCCCGGGAGTACATGGGCCTGCCGCACATCATCGAGAAGTCCGAGGGGCCCAAGCGCAAGGTGGTGGTGGTGGGCGGCGGTCCCGGCGGCATGGAGGCGGCCAAGGTGGCGGCCGAGCGCGGCCATGACGTCACCCTCTTCGAGGCCGCGGAGCAGCTCGGCGGCCAGATCACCATCGCCGCCCAGGCCCCGCAGCGCGACCAGATCGCCGGCATCACCCGCTGGTATCAGCTGGAGCTGGCGCGCCTCAAGGTCGACCTGCGCCTGGGCACCCGCGCCGACGAGGCCACGATCCTAGACCTCAAGCCGGACATCGTGGTGCTGGCCACCGGCGGTCAGCCCTTCCTCAGCCAGTACCCGGAGTGGGGCTACTCGGAGAAGGCCGAGGAGAGCCTGGTGGTGAGCACCTGGGACGTGCTCTCCGGCAAGGTCGCCCCGGGCAAGAACGTGCTGATCTATGACGCCATCTGCGAGTTCTCCGGCGTCTCGGCGGCGGACTACCTGGCCGACAAGGGCGCCAAGGTGGAGATCGTCACCGACGACATCAAGCCCGGCGCGGCGGTGGGCGGCACCACCTTCCCCACCTACTACCGCAGCCTCTACGAGAAGGAGGTGATCATGACCTCCGACCTGATGCTGCATAAGGTCTACCGCGAGGGCGACGGCCTGGTGGCGGTGCTCGAAAACGAGTACACCGGCGCCCTGGAGGAGCGGGTGGTGGACCAGGTGGTGGTGGAGAACGGCGTGCGCCCCGACGAGGCCCTCTACTACGCCCTCAAGGGGCAGTCCCGCAACAAGGGCCAGGTGGACCTGGAGGCGCTCTACGCCGCCCAGCCCCAGCCGTGCCTGAGCGAAGCGGGCGACGGCTTCCTGCTGTTCCGCCTGGGCGACTGCACGGCGCCGCGCAATACCCACGCGGCCATCTACGACGCCCTGCGGATCTGCAAGGACTTTTAACCCCAGCCATAAGCTGTAAGCCGGAAGCTGTAAGTGGGGAGGTAACTTACCGCTTACAGCTCAAGGCTTACGGCTTTTCATCGAGGAAGCCGAGATGCTCGAGACTCTGCTGCCGATATTGATCTTCGCCGCCCTGGGCCTGGCGGCGATCGGTGCCGTACGCCGTATCCGCCTGTGGCGTCAGGGGCGCCCCGCCGCCGTGCCGCTGTTCAAGGGCCTGGCCGCCCTGCCCCGCCGCTACCTAGTGGACCTGCACCATGTGGTGGAGCGCGACAAGGTGATGTCCAATACCCACGTGGCCACCGCCGGCGGCTTCGTGGCCGCCGCCGTGCTGATGATCCTGGTGCATGGCCTGGGGCTGGGCTCTTCAGAAGCACTGGGGGGCGTGCTGGGCTGGCCGCTGCTGGCGACCAGCGCCGCCATGTTCGTGGGTAGCCTGTTCGTGGCGCGGCGCCGCCGCAACCCGCCGGCGCGCCTCTCCAGGGGGCCCTGGATGCGCCTGCCGAAGAGCCTGATGGCCTTCTCGGTCGGCGTCTTCCTGATCACCCTGCCCGCGGTCGGCATCCTACCCGCCGACTTCGGGCACTGGCTGGTGGCGCTGCTGCTGGCGGGCCTGGTGATCTGGGGCCTGGGCGAGACGGTCTTCGGCATGACCTGGGGCGGACCCATGAAGCACGCCTTCGCCGGCGCCCTGCACCTGGCCTTCCATCGTCGCCCCGAGCGCTTTTCCACGAAGAAGGGGGGCAGTGGCCGCTCCACCGGCCTCAAGGCGCTGGACCTGGAGGACGAGTCGGCGCCGCTGGGCGTCGAGAAGCCCGCCGACTTCACCTGGAACCAGCTGCTGGGCTTCGACGCCTGCGTGCAGTGCGGTCGCTGCGAGGCGGTCTGTCCGGCCTTCGCCGCCGGCCAGCCCCTCAACCCCAAGAAGCTGATCCAGGACATGGTGGTGGGCCTGGCCGGGGGCAGCGATGCCAACTATGCCGGCTCTCCCTACCCCGGAAAACCCGTGGGCGAACACTTTGGCTCCCCCCAAGGGCCCATTGTGGCGCGGGAAGGCACCGCCCTGGTGGATGCCGAGACCCTCTGGTCCTGCACCACCTGCCGCGCCTGCGTGGAAGAGTGCCCGATGATGATCGAGCACGTGGACGCCATCGTCGACATGCGTCGCCACCTGACCCTGGAACGGGGCCAGACCCCGGGCAAGGGCGCCGAGGTGCTCGACAACCTGATCGCTACCGACAACCCCGGCGGCTTCGAACCCGGCTCCCGGCTGCACTGGGCGGCGGACCTCGAGCTGCCGATAATCGCCGAACTGAAGCAGGTCGATGTCCTCCTGTGGCTCGGCGATGGCGCCTTCGATATGCGCAATCAAAGGACGCTCAGGTCGCTGGTGAAGGTGCTGCGCGCGGCGGGGGTCGACTTCGCGGTGCTCGGCAACGAGGAGCGCGACAGCGGCGACGTGGCGCGGCGCCTGGGCGACGAGGCGACCTTCCAGTCGCTGGCCAAACGCAATATCGCCACCCTGTCCAAGTACCGCTTCCAGCATATCGTCACCTGCGACCCCCACAGCTTCCATGTGCTCGGCAACGAGTACGGCGAGCTGGGAGGCGTGTACGACGTCCGACACCACAGCACCTATATCGCCGAGCTCCTGGAGGCCGGGCGCCTCGAGCTGGCGAACTGGAAGGGCGGCAGCGTCACCTACCACGACCCCTGCTACCTGGGCCGCTACAACGGCGAGTATAAGGCGCCGCGCAGCGTGCTGGCGGCGCTGGGGATCGAGGTCAAGGAGATGGAACGTTCCGGCTTCCGCTCGCGCTGCTGCGGCGGCGGCGGCGGGGCCCCCATCACCGATGTTCCCGGCGAGCGGCGGATTCCCGATATGCGCATGAACGACGTCAAGGAGACCGGCGCCGAGCTGGTGGCGGTGGGCTGTCCCCAGTGCACCGCCATGCTCGAGGGCGTGGTGGACGGCCCCGCCGAGGTGCGCGATATCGCCGAGCTGGTGGCCGACGCTCTGGTTGTCCCCGCCGACGCCAAGACCCAGTCCCGCAGGGGGCACGCCGTTGCCGAGGAGGTGAGCGCATGAGCGAGATTCGTCGTCGCGATCCACGCCGCGAGTGGATCGCCCGTAACCGTCTGCACCCCGAGCACGCCAGCGCGCTGGCTGAACTGGGAGAGGGGGCTGCCGCGGTAGAGTGGATGGGCCCCAACGGGGTGATTCGCAAGAACCCCCATGCCATCGGCTTTATCGGCCCCAATGGCGTCAAGCGCATCGACCGCAGCGGCGCCCAGCAGGGCGGCCAGGCGGGGAGCGCGAGCCGCCAGGCGGCCCAGGATAGCCGCCGCGCGGTCACCATCGAGGCGCCCGCCTTCCTGGTGGCGGTGGTGCCGGAGCTCTCCGGCGGTCGCCTCTCCAGCCATGACAAGGACCTGCTGGGCCTGGCCAGGCGCCTGGCGGATGCCGATCCGGAACGCCCCGGCGCGGTGCTGGCGGTGGTGTTCGGCGAGCACAAGGAGGAAGCGTTTGGCGAGGCGGGCATCGATCGGCTGCTGCACCTCGAGGACGACGCCTACGCCGGCTTCGGCCCCGAGGCGCGGCTGGCGGCGCTCACCGCCGTGGAGCGGGAGCTGGCGCCGCGCCACTGGCTGCTCCCCGACTCGCCCCTGGGCGGGGCCGACCTGGGGCGGCGCCTGGCGCTGCGCCTGGGCGAGCGCCCCGCCACCGGGGTCTGGCAGCTCGAGGCCGATAGCGAGGCGCCGCTGGGCTGGCGCTGCACCGCCCGTGGCGCGGCGGAGCGCCTGGATATCCAGCGTCCCCTGCCCCGGGTCGCCCTGGCGCTGGCCGAGTGCGCCGAGCCGGTGGACGAGACCCGTCACGCCGCCGAGCCGCTGAGCCTGGCGGAGACGATCCCCAGCGCCTTCTCGCGAATCGAGGACCTGGGCCAGGTGGCGGTGGACCCCGCCGGGGTGGCGCTGGCCGAGGCGGAGTTCATTGTCTCCGGCGGCAACGGCGTCAAGGACTGGGAGGGCTTCCACCATGCCGCCAAGGTCCTGGGAGCGACGGAAGGCGCTTCCCGGGTGGCGGTGGACGACGGCTTCATGGCCCGCGACCGCCAGGTGGGGGCCACCGGTACCTGGGTCACCGCCCGGGTCTACCTGGCGGTGGGCATCAGTGGCGCCATTCAGCACCTGCAGGGTATCCAGACCTGCGACAAGGTGGTGGCCATCAACCTCGACCCGGGATGCGACATGATCAAGCGCGCCGACCTGGCGGTGATCGGCGATAGCGCCGAGATCCTCGCCGCCCTGGTGGCCATGGTGGAACAGCAGCGAGGAGGGCAGCGCGATGCGGCCTGAGCAGCAGGGAATCGAGGTGGCGGTACTGGTCTCGGTGGGGCGTCACCCCATCACCGGGCGCGCGCGGCACGCCGATCAGGATGCCCGGGGCCTGGAGCTGGCCCTGGGCCTGGAGCGCCGGCTGCCCGGCAGCCGGGTCAGCCTCTTGCATGCCGGCCCGCGTAGCGAGGAGAGCGAAGCGGCGCTGCGCGGCTACCTGGGGATGGGGCTCGATACCCTGACCCTGCTGGAGCAGGCCGAGGGCAGCGATGCCATCCCGGCCCTGTCCGAGCACCTGGCCGCGGCGCCGCCGCAGCTGGTGGTCACCGGCGCCCGGGCGGAGCGCGGCGAGGGCTCGGGACTCTTGCCCTATGCCCTGGCCGAGCGCCTGGGCTGGCCCCTGGTCAACGGCCTGGCCGAAGTGGAAGCGATCGAGAACGGCGTGGCGACCCTGCTCCAGGCCCTGCCCCGGGGTCAGCGGCGGCGCTTGAAGGTACGCCTGCCGGCCATCGTCAGCGTGGATGGGGCGGCGCCGGCGGCCCGCCAGAGCGCCTTCGGCCCGGCCCGCCGGGGCGAGCTGGCGGCGACGCCGGTGTCCGCCGAGCCGGACCGGGAGCTGGCCGAGTGGCAGCTGGCCCCGGCCCGCAAGCGCCCCAAGCGACTCAAGATCGTCAAGGCCGCCTCGGCCCGGGACCGCTTCAAGGCCGCCGCCGCCAAGGCGGAGGGCGGCAGCGGCCAGGTGCTGGAGGGGGTGTCCGCCGAGCAGGGCGCCGAGGCGATCCTCAAGCTGCTCAACGAGGAGGGGGTGCTGAGATAGGCGTTGCCCTTCTGCTACTCCCTACTCACTCCCCCACCCCGCAACCCCGGCCCCGGCCGGGGTTTTGCGTCTGGCGAGTCACGTCGCGCTCGCGACCACCCTGCCCTAGGCTCTGTCTGAAAACTGGCTGCGCTCGACCATACGGCGTTAAAAATCGGCTCAAAGTACTCATTTACACCCCGTAAACTCCGTCTTTTCGCCGATTTTTGCCTTGTCTGGCCTTCGCTCGCCGACTTTTCGGACAGAGCCTAAACGAGCAGCCGGCTCGACATCTGGAAGCGGGAAGTCTGGTGACGCAATGGCGCCTGCCGCGGGACCACCCCGCGGCAGGCGTGCCACTCGAAGAGAAGAGCCGCTCCTCCTAGCGGATAAAGCCCAGCTGGCGCGGCAGGAACAGCGAGAGCTCCGGCACGAAGGTGGTGATCAGCATCACCGGGATGCCCACCACGGCGATCAGCATCAGCGCCGGCGAGAAGGTCTTGTGGATGGAGACCCGGCCGATGCGACAGGCCATGTAGAGGATCGGCGCCACCGGCGGGCTGTTGGCGCCGATCACCACCGAGCAGGCGACGATGGAGGCGTAGTGCACCGGGTGCACCCCGGTCTCCACCATCAGCGGCAGGAACAGCGGCGCGATCACCACGGTCACCGAGACGTCGTCGAGCATGGCTCCGGCCAGGATCAGGAAGGCGTTCACCGCGATCAGGATCAGCAGCGGGTCGCTGATCAGCAGGGTGATCAGCTCGGTGAGCTCCTGGGGCACCCGCTCGGCGGCCAGGATCCGCCCGATCATGAAGGAGAAGAGCAGGATCAGGATGATCGAGCCGGTGGTCTCCGAGGCGGCGATCACGCTGCGGTAGAAGCCCTTGAGGGTCTGGTCCCGGTAGATCAGGAAGCCCACGACGATGGCCGCGAAGGCCGCCACCGCCGCCGCCTCGGTGGGCGTGAAGACCCCACCGTAGATGCCGCCGAGGATGATCACCGGCAGGCAGAGCGCCGGGAAGGCGTTGAGACTCGCCCGGGTTCGCGACACCGGCTTGGTACCGCTGAGCCCCCCTTGCCCCGCCACCTCCTGGAAGAGGCGCCCGCAGGCAAAGCGATTGACCAGGATCAGGCCGACGATCAGCAGCAGCGCCGGCCCCACGGTGGCGGCGAAGAGCGCGGCCACCGACTGGCGGGTCACCACCGCGAAGAGGATCATGGTGATGGAGGGCGGGATCAGGATCCCCAGCAGCGAGGAGATGCCCAGCAGGGCCGAGGAGTAGCCCCGTGGGTAGCCGCGCTGCTCCAGCGGGCCGACCATGATGGTGCCGATGGAGGCCACCGCCGCGGTGGCGGTGCCAGCAATCGCCCCGAAGATTCCCGAGGCCAATACCAGGGAGGCCCCCATGCCGCCGCGCCGGCGCCCCACCAGGGTCTCGATGAACACCACCAGGCGTGCCGCGATGCCGCCGCTCTGCATCAGATAGCCGGTCAGCACGAAGAGCGGCAGGGCGATGAGGATCACCGAGTCCACCGAGCGGAAGCCCTGCATCATCAGGGTATTGAAATTAGCGTCATAGACCAGCGCCAGATAGGCCAGCACCCCGGCGAAGGACCAGGCGATCGGCACCCCCAGCCCCATCAGCACTACCAGCAGCCCGATCGCGAATAGACCCGCCATCAGCCTTCTCCTTCACTGACCAGGGGCGCGTCGGCGCCGTTCGTGCAGAATTGCCGCAGCGCGGCGACGATATCGCGCAGCGCATAGCAGAAGCAGCCGATGCTCGCGACCATGATGGAGGCCTGTGAGATCCACAGCGGAATACCCAGCTCCGGGGTGCGCTGCGGCCGCACCATACCCCAGGCGAGCATGCGATAGGCCCAGTAGACGAAGCAGGCACTAATCACCGCCACGATGCAGGCGACCAGCAGCCTGTGCACGGCCCGGGTGCGGGAATCGCGGATCTGCAGTTCGAGGAAATCCACCACCAGATGCTCGTTACGCCGACTGGCGATCAAGGCCCCGCTCATGTAGAGCCACATGCCGGCCAGCATGACCAGCTCCAGGGTGCCGACCAGCGACCAGCCAAATACATAGCGCGCCAGGATCAAGAAGATCATCAGCCCGACCACCAGCAGGCTGGCGGTAAAGGCAACGAGGTCGAGCACCCCGCCGATCACCCGATCCAGCTTCGACCAAAACCCGTTCATTGCTCCCCCTTGGTATCCCCGTGATGCCTTGCCCGGTCACCCGGGACAGAACGTCGTGTCCCGACAGACCACCCCCACCGGGGGCCTGTCGGGACAACGGCGACGCGGAACGGTTACAGCGGCGAGGCGTTGGCGCGAATCACCTCGACGATCTCCTCGCCGAGCTCGCGCGCCATCAGCGGCCAGACCTCTTCCCGGGCTCGCTGGGCGAACTCACGCAGTTGATCATCGGCAAGCTCGAAGTACTGCATGCCATCGGCCTGGGCCTTGGCGATGTAGTACTCATCCTGCTCCTGGGCAGCCACGAATTGCTGGTTCATGATCTCCTCGGCCGCCTCGGCCACCACCTGCTGGTGCGCCTCGGGAAGCGACTCGTAGACATCCAGGTTCATGGTCAGGATGCCGGTCATGAAGAAGTGCTTGGTGTGGACGTAATAGTCGAGGATGTCGCGGAAATATTCGTAGGGCCAATAGATGACGTTGCCGGCCTCGCCATCCACCACGCCGGTCTGCAGGGCGGTGTAGACCTCGCCCCAGTCAATGGCGGCGGTGCGATAGCCCAGCGCCTGCATGGTCTGGGGGGCGGGGAAGACCGTCATGGTGCGCACCATCAGGTCGCCGGTCTCTTCCATGGTCAGGGCGTATTTTCCCCGGGACGCCACGCCGTTGAAGCCTTCCGGCCAGGGCCCGAAGAACTTCAAGCCGATATCAGCGTAGATATCGCCGAGCAGCTCGTTGACCCAGCCGCCCGGGCTGTAGGCGTCGAAAGCTTCGTCCCAGGAGAGGGTCATGTAGGGGGTGTAGATCACCCCGATGCGCCGATCGTAGGAAGTCATCGGCCAGTTGAGCATCATGTGGACATCGCCCGATACCAGCAGATCGAAGACCTCCTGCTGCCCGCCCAGCTCGTTCTGGAAGAAGACATTGACCTGGATCTCGCCGTCGGACTTCTCCTCGATCAGCTGCGCCCAGCGCTCCAAGGCATCGCCGGCGGGCGAGCCCTTGGTCCCGGAGTCGGTGGCCAGGCGCAGGGTAGTGGCACTGGCGGAGAAGGAAGCCCCCAGCAGCAGGGCGGCTGACAGGGCGGTGACGACGGGGAGCGTGGCTCCCTTGCGGCGCTCGAATGTCATGACAGGCTCTCTCGATTGTTGTGGTTGGCCTGCTCTGTTTATCTCCGGCGCCGGCAGCGGTCAAATGCCATGCCCATGGCGCAAAATTGGGCGATTCAGCCATTTAATGACAACAATTAAGTAAAAATACTCGATTATAATTGAAAAAAAGGAATCAATATCTCCTTACGACCAGCAAGCTAGCACACGCCCTGTTCGCGCCGAATTCGAGGATGTCGCCCCTGCTTTTCCAAAGGTCGCATCGAGATAGGGTTCTCTCCTGCCCAAGACGGTACAGCGGAAAAATTGATCTGGATCATTGAAACCAGGCCGACTTTTCGGTAATGCCCCGCGCCTGGATAGGGACTGAAGTCGCTTGGGACGCCAGCAAAAAAAACCCGGCCGAAGCCGGGGTAGAGAGAATCAGGAGTGGTCTCAGCGCGCGCCGGCCAGGGCCAGGTCCAGCTGTTCCTCGCGCAGGCCCTTGACCAGGCTGAAGGCCATCACCAGCAGCACCAGGGTGAAGGGCAGGCCGGTGGCCACGGCACCGGCCTGCAGGGCGCCGAGTGCGGTGCTGCCGCCGCCGTAGAGGAGCACCCCGGCGATCACCCCGACCAGGGTGGCCCAGAAGACCCGCTGACCCTTGGGCGCATCGGTCTTGCCGCCGGCGGTGATCTTGTCGATCACCAGGGATCCCGAATCCGAGGAGGTGATGAAGAAGATCAGCACCAGCAGGATCGCCAGGGAGGACGTGAGGGTGGTCAGCGGCAGCTGTTCGAGCATCTGAAACATCGCCAGGGAGACGTCGCCGATGCCGTTCGCCAGCTCGCCGACCCCGGCCGCCGACTGGCGCAGGGCGGTGCCGCCGAAGGCGCTCATCCAGACGATGGTGACCAGGGTCGGCACCACCAGCACGGCGGTGAGGAACTCACGCACGGTGCGACCCCGGGAGACCCGGGCGATGAACATGCCGACGAAGGGTGACCAGGAGATCCACCAGGCCCAGTAGAACACCGTCCAGCCGTGGTACCAGGTGGTATCGTCGCGGCCGACCCAGTTGGAGAGCGGCACGATATGGGCCACGTAATCCAGGGTGGTGGTGGCCAGGCCGTTGATGAACAGCAGGGTGCCACCGGTGATCACCACGAACAGCAGCAGGACCAGGGCGATCACCATGTTGATGTTGGAGAAGAGCTTCACGCCGCCGTCGATGCCGCGCCAGACCGAGAACAGCGCCACGGCGGTGACCAGCACGATAATCGCGATCTGGGTGCCCAGGGTATTGGGAATATCGAACAGATAGGTCAGGCCGCCGGCGGCCTGGGAGGCGCCGAAGCCCAGGGAGGTGGCCAGGCCGAAGATAGTAGCCAGCACCGCCAGGATATCGACGGTATGGCCGATCCAGCCCCGGGTATGCTCACCCAGCAGGGGTGTGAAGGCGGAGCGCAGCGTCAGCGGCAGGCCGCGGTTATAGACGAAGAAGGCCAGCGACAGCCCCACCACGCCGTAGATCGCCCAGGGGTGCAGCCCCCAGTGGAACAGGGTCGCTCCCATGGCGGCGCTGGCGCCCTCGGCGGTGCCGGCGGCGGCATTCAGGGGCGTGCCGTACCAGTCGGTGTAGTAGGCCACCGGCTCCGCGACGCTCCAGAACATCAGGCCGATGCCCATGCCGGCGGCGAAGAGCATGGCGAACCAGGAGAGCCGGGAATACTCCGATCGAGCCTGGGCACCCCCCAGGCGAACCTTGCCCAGCGGCAGCACGATCAGCATCAGGCAGAGGAGCACGAAGAAGTTGCCGGCGATCATGAACAGCCAGTCGAAGTGCTCGATGGACCAGCCGCGGGCGGTGCCCAAATGGCTGCTGGCGGCATCGGGATAGACCAGGGCGTAGAGGATGAAGGCCAGGATGGCCAGTGCAGAGAGGGGAAAGACGGGATTGTGGAAGTCCAGGCCCAGCACCTGGGTGTTGTCCTGCCCCGGCGACAGGACCGGGTCGTCATCTCGGGTCATGGGGGTTCCTCGGGGTTGTTATTGGTGTCCTGCTCGGTGGCCGGGTGTGGCGACACACCGCGGCCCCGGCATTCTTGGGCCCGTCGGATGCGAGCAATGTCGTGAGAGCGACCCGGAAATATCCGACAGCTCCTGAAAGGCAAGGGATGTCTCGAATGGACATCCGGATGTCTCTGTGGAGCACGCCTGCGGTGGGGGGACGGGACTAGGCTGACTCACTGGCGACAGGCCAGTCAGCTTCCCGGCCGCCGTCGGGACATGAGAACAACGCATAAGGAGCCAGCCATGAGTGCAGCCAATCGCGGCGTCGTCTACAAGGGCCCGGGCAAGGTCGACGTCGAAGCCATCCCCTACCCCGAACTGGCGCTGGGCAATCGCAAATGCGACCACGGCGTGATTCTCAAGGTGGTCACCACCAATATCTGCGGCAGCGACCAGCACATGGTCCGCGGCCGCACCACCGCGCCCTCTGGCCTGGTACTGGGCCACGAGATCACCGGCCTGGTGATCGAAGCCGGTCGCGACGTCGAATTCATCAAGCCGGGCGATCTGGTCTCGGTGCCCTTCAATATCGCCTGCGGGCGCTGCCGCAACTGCAAGGAGGGCCGCACCGGCATCTGCCTCAACGTCAATCCGGCGCGCCCCGGCGCGGCCTACGGCTACGTGGACATGGGCGGCTGGGGCGGCGGCCAGACCGAGTACGTCATGGTGCCCTACGCCGACTTCAACCTGCTGAAGTTCCCGGACGCCGACCAGGCCATGGAGAAGATCAAGGACCTCACCCTGCTCTCCGACATCTTCCCCACCGGCTTCCACGGCTGCGTCACCGCCGGGGTCGGCCCGGGCAGCACCGTCTATATCGCCGGCGCGGGGCCGGTGGGCCTGGCGGCGGCGGTCTCGGCCCAGCTGCTGGGGGCGGCCTGCGTGATCGTCGGCGACATGATCGAGGAGCGCCTGGCCCAGGCGCGCAGCTTCGGCTGCGAGACCCTCGACCTGACCCAGGAGGGCGACATGGCCGACCGGCTCGAGGTGATCCTCGGCGAGCGGGAAGTCGACTGCTTCGTCGACTGCGTCGGCTTCGAGGCCCATGCCTGCGGCTGCAACCACGGCAAGGAGGCGCCGGCCACGGTGCTCAACTCGGCCATGCAGCTGACCCGCGCCGGCGGCCAGATCGGCATCCCGGGGCTCTACGTCACCGAGGACCCGGGGGCGGCCGACGACGCCGCCAAGCAGGGCGCGCTGAGCATGCGCTTCGGCCTCGGCTGGGCCAAGTCCCACTCCTTCCACACCGGCCAGTGCCCGGTGATGCAGTACCACCGCCCGCTGATGCAGGCGATCCTGTTCAACAAGGTGAAGATCGCCGATGCGGTCAACGTCCAGCTGATCTCGCTGGATCAGGCCCCCCAGGGCTACGCCGACTTCGATGGGGGAGCCGCCAAGAAATTCGTCATCGATCCCCACGGCAGCGTGGCCGCTTAAGGAGCCGCCCGAGCTGGCCGCGGCTGGCGCCAACAGGCGGCGCGGCCAGCTAATTCGGGGTATCGATCCCCACGGCAGCGTGGCCGCTTAAAAGTAGCCGCCTGCCGGCTCAGCAGAGCCGAATCGGCCTGATCGCCGCGGCGCCGATTGCCGGCGCCGCGACCCACCGCTGGAGGACCTTACGATGATGATTGCCGAGTTGATCGACGGTGACGACTTCCGTCAACGGCTGACGGCACTGGGCATCCATATCCCCGAAGGGGCCAGTCCCAATACCTGTGCGCGGCTGGCGCGGCGCTGCCGGGCCGAGGGAGAGGTGCCCGGCCTCGATGAACTGCTGCGTGAGCTAGAGGAGAAGCGCGAGGTGCTGCTGCCGTCGGTCAGGACGGCGCTGGACACCCATCTGCGGTAGTCGGGGCTCCCGGATGATGGACGCCCCTGCCGTCGACGGACAGCAGGGGCGTTGCTCAGCCCTGCACCACCTTGAGGTGCGGGGCGCTGTGACCCAGGTTCTCCAGCATCCGCTCGCCGTACCAGTCGATGAAATCGATCACCCCGAACTCGTAGGTCTCAGAGTAGGGACCCGGCTCGTAGGCCTGGGAGTTGATACCGCGCTGATTCTCCTCGGCCAGGCGGCGGTCCTGGTCGTTGGTGGCGTCCCACACCCGGCGCAGGGTCTCGGTGTGGTAGTCGACCCCCTCCTCGGCATCCTTGTGCACCAGCCACTTGGTGGTGACCAGGGTCTCCTGGGGGCCCAGCGGCAGCACCCGGAAGACGACGGCGTGATCGCCCATGAAGTGGTTCCAGGAGTTGGGCAGATGGAGGATACGCAGCGAACCCAGATCGGCGCTCTCGATCCGCCCCATCAACTTCTGGCAGGCCGGCTTGCCGTCCAGGGTCATGGAGACCGTGCCATCGAGCAGGGGGGTGCGGGTCAGGCGGTTGCGCTTGCCGAAGCGCGCGAGCTGCCAGGGCACCCGCTGGGCGTCCCAGTCGGCCTGCTTCTTGGCCACCAGAGCCTTGTAGGCGGGAGTGGCGCGGGGGTCGTCGGTGTCGTCGAACTCCTGCAGGGAGTTGAGCAGCTCCGGATGGGAGCCGTTGCAGTGGTAGCACTCCCGATTGTTCTCGATCACCAGCTTCCAGTTGGCCTGCTCGACGATGGAGGACTCCACCGCCACCTTGGTGTTCTCCATATCGTAGGGTTCGAGGTAGTGATCCAGGCTTTCCAGGAAGTCGTCGATGGCCGGGGGCTCGTCGGCCAGACTGATGAAGATAAAGCCGCCCCCGGTCTTCACCTGTACGGGTTTCAGGCCGTACTGAGTCAGGTCGAAGTTCTCGCCCATGTCAGCGCCGGCGAACAGCAGGCGGCCGTCCAGCTCGTAGGTCCACTGATGGTAGGGGCAGACCAGCTTGGCGACCTTGCCCTTCTCACTGACGCAGAGTCGGGAGCCGCGGTGGCGACAGACGTTGTGGAAGCCGTGCACCTGGCCGTCGTTGCCGCGCACCAGGATCACCGGGTTGTCGCCGATCGCCACGGTCATGTAGTGGCCCTTGGCGGGAATCTCGCTGGTCATGCCGGCGAATAGCCACTCCTTGCCGAAGATCTCCTGCATGTCCAGCGCGAAGAGACGCTCATCGTTATAAAAAGGCTGGGGCAGCGAGAAGTGGCGCTGACGGCTGCGCAGCATCTCCGCGGTGGCTTCCCGGGCGGGGGCCAGGGGATCATCCAGACGAGCGATGGACTTGGATTCCATGGGGCACTTCCTCATTACAGGCGGCAGGGCACGCCGAGTCATTGTTGATTGTGGGTGTCGTCAGCGGTTGGGAAGGGGACGCGCTGCAACGGCGCGTTCCTGATTTTCGGCGAGTGTGGAGCAGAGCTTCAGAAGACAATTGCCTGGCAGCGACGCCGGACGATACGCTGGCGACGCTAGGCACCACGTCTCGCCTACCCGCTGGACCCCATGGATATGCCCGCGTCGTAAACAGGCATGTGGTGACGCTATGCATTGGCGCAGAATTCGCTCAACGGCAGGCGGTGGCACCGCGGTCGGAGATAGCCCCCATGGTGCAGCCAGGCGAATCGACAATGACAACCAGCTTCCTCAATCCCGTCACCACCCAGACCTGGACCAACGGCCGCCACCTGGTGCGCTGCGTCAAGGTGATTCAGGAGACCTGGGACGTACGCACCTTCTGCTTCATGGCCGAACAGCCGGTGCTCTTCTTCTTCAAGCCGGGGCAGTTCGTGACCCTGGAGCTGGAGATCGACGGCGAGCAGGTGATGCGCTCCTACACCATCTCCAGCTCCCCCTCGGTGCCCTACAGCTTCTCGATCACCGTCAAGCGGATGCCGGGCGGCAAGGTCTCCAACTGGCTCCACGACCACCTCAAGGTCAATGACGAGCTGGCGGTACATGGCCCGGTGGGTAACTTCAATGCCATCGACTACCCGGCGGAGAAGATCCTGATGCTATCCGGCGGCGTGGGCATTACGCCGCTGATGTCCATGGCGCGCTGGTTCTTCGATACCAATGCCGCGGTGGACCTGGAGTTCGTGCACAGCGCCCGCACCCCCCAGGACATCATCTTCCACCGCGAGCTGGCGCATATGTTCTCGCGAATCCCCGAATTCAAGCTGCACATTATCTGCGAGCGCAGCGACGAACTGGGCGAGGCCTGGTCGGGCTTCCGCGGCTACCTGAGCCAGGCCATGCTGGAACTGATGACCCCTGACTTCATGGATCGCGAGATCTTCTGCTGCGGCCCCACCCCCTATATGAACGCCGTCAAGAACCTGCTCCAGAACAGCGGGTTCGACATGAGCCGCTACCACGAGGAGTCCTTCGGGGCCACGCCGGTGGACGTGCAGGAGGAGGTGCTGGAGCTGGCCGAGCAAGCCGAAGCCGAGGCCGAGGAGCTGGACGTCGCCGAAATGATCAGCGTCGAGTTCTCCACCACCGGGAAAAGCGTTCGCATCCAGCCGGGCGAGACGGTCCACAACGCCGCCGCCAAGCTGGGGCTGCATATCCCCAAGGCCTGCGGCATGGGCATCTGCGGTACCTGCCGCGTTCCACTGACGTCGGGGCGGGTGGAGATGGAGCACAACGGCGGCATCACCGAAGAAGACGAGGCCGAGGGCTATATCCTCTCCTGCTGCAGCAAGCCCCTGGGCAATGTGGTCGTGAGCTACTGAGCTTCTCGACGATAACGCCGTGCTATCTAACAGACATCACCAGGACCGAGGAAGGGGAGCGCGATGAGCGAGTCTCGAGAGTGGACGCCGCAGTCGATCCAGGCGGAGATCGACGCCCTCAAGCACAAGCCGGGGGCCCTGCTGCCCATCCTCCACGCCATTCAGGATCGCTTCGGCTTCATTCCCGAGGCGGCGGTGCCGATCATCGCCGAGGCCCTGAACCAGACCCGCGCCGAGGTGCACGGGGTGATCGGCTTCTACCATCACTTTCGCACCACGCCCCCCGGGCGGCATGTGGTGCAGCTCTGTCGCGCCGAGGCCTGCCAGGCGGTGGGCGGCCGGGCCCTGGAGGCCCACGCCCGGGCGCGCCTGGGCATCGACTACCACGCCACCACCGCCGACCGGGAGATCACCCTGGAGGCGGTCTACTGCCTGGGCAACTGCGCCTGCGGCCCCGCCGTGCGGGTGGACGATCGGGTGCTGGGCCGGGTCACCCCCGAGCGCTTCGACGCCCTGGTCGACGAACTGCAGACCCGCCCCCTGGAGGTGATCGCATGAGCGTGCGCGTCTTCGTCCCCCGCGATACCACCGCCCTCTCCCTGGGCGCCGACGCGGTGGCCGCCCGCCTGGAGCGGGAGGCCCGCGCCCGCGGCCTGGCCCTCACCCTGGTGCGCAACGGCTCCCGCGGCGCCGCCTGGCTGGAGCCCCTGGTGGAGGTGGAAACGGCCAACGGTCGCCTGGGCTTCGGGCCGGTGGCCGCCGAGGATATCCCCGGCCTGCTCGACGCCGGCCTGCTCGATGGAGCTCTTCTCGCGGGCGATACCGCCCATCCCCTGGCCCTGGGCCCCACCGAGGCGCTGCCCTGGTTCGCCCGCCAGCAGCGTTTCACCTTCGCCCGGATCGGCCTCACCGACCCGCTCTCCATCGCTGACTACCTGGCCCACGACGGCTTCCGCGGCCTGGAGCTGGCCCTGACCCGCCCCCCCAGGACATCGTCGAGGAGGTCAAGGCCTCGGGGCTGCGCGGCCGCGGCGGCGCCGCCTTCCCCACCGGCATCAAGTGGCAGACGGTGCTCGACACCGCGGCGGACCGGAAGTACATCGTCTGCAACGCCGACGAGGGCGACTCCGGCACCTTCGCCGATCGCCTGGTGATGGAGTGCGACCCCTACCTGCTGATCGAGGGCATGACCATCGCCGGCCTCGCCGTGGGCGCCACCCAGGGCTATATCTACCTGCGCTCCGAGTACCCGCTGGCCAAGACGATCCTCGACGCGGCCATCGCCCGCGCCGAGGCCGACGGCTACCTGGGCGAGGACATCCTCGGCAGCGGCCGCGCCTTCCAGCTGGAGGTGCGCCTGGGTGCCGGCGCCTATATCTGCGGCGAGGAGACCTCGCTGCTGGAGAGCCTGGAGGGCAAGCGCGGCCTGGTGCGAGCCAAGCCCCCGCTGCCGGCCATCGAGGGCCTCTTCGGGCGCCCCACCGTGGTCAACAACGTCCTCTCCCTGGCCGCCGTGCCCTTCATCCTCGCCGAGGGGGCCGCGGCCTATGCCGAGGTCGGCATGGGCCGCTCCCGGGGCACCCTGGCGCTGCAGCTGGCCGGTAATGTCCGCCGCGGCGGCCTGGTGGAGCTGGCCTTCGGCGCCAGCCTGCGCGACCTGATGGAAGCCTTCGGCGGCGGCACCGCCAGCGGGCGGCCGCTGCGCGCCGTCCAGGTGGGCGGCCCCCTGTGCGCCTATCTGCCGGAAAGCCAGTGGGACCTGCCGCTGGACTACGAGGCCTTCGCCGAAGTGGGCGCAGGGGTCGGCCACGGCGGGGTGGTGATGTTCGACGACAGCGTCGACATGGCGGAGCAGGCCCGCTTCTCCATGGAGTTCTGCAAGGTGGAGTCCTGCGGCAAGTGCACCCCCTGCCGCATCGGCTCGACCCGCGGCGTGGAGGTGATCGATCGCATTCGCGCCGGCCGCGACCGCGAAGCCAACCTCGACCTGCTCCGGGATCTCTGCGACACCCTGGAGGATGGCTCCTTGTGCGCCATGGGCGGCATGACCCCCTTCCCGGTGCGCAGCGCCCTGACCCATTTCCCCGATGACTTCCGGCGACCGGCGGAGGGAGCCTGACCATGATCGAGCATTTCGACCCCCGACAGCATGCCAAGGACCTCGGCACTCCTTGCCCAACCCGAGCCGCAGGCGCTGCCCCCGCGGCGGGTGCCGCCCCGGTCAGCTTGACCATCGACGGCGTGGCGATCCGCGTGCCCGAGGGCACCTCGGTGCTGCGCGCCGCGGCCCTGGCCGATATCAATATCCCCAAGCTATGCGCCACCGACAGCCTGGAGGCCTTCGGCTCCTGCCGGCTGTGCGCCGTCCAGGTGGAGGGCCGGCGCGGCACCCCCGCCGCCTGCACCACGCCGGTGACCGAGGGCATGCAGGTCACCACCCAGAACAAGCGCCTGGCCCGGCTGCGCCGCAACGTCATGGAGCTCTACATCTCCGACCACCCCCTGGACTGCCTCACCTGCCCGGCCAACGGCGACTGCGAGCTGCAGGACATGGCCGGCGCCGTGGGGCTGCGCCAGGTGCGCTACGGCTTCGAGGGCGAGAACCACCTGCAGGCGGCCAAGGACGAATCCAACCCCTACTTCAGCTTCGACCCCAGCAAGTGCATCGTCTGCTCGCGCTGCGTGCGCGCCTGCGACGAGGTCCAGGGCACCTATGCCCTGACCCTCGACGGCCGCGGCTTCGACTCCAAGGTTACGGCGGGCCAGGGCGAGGCCTTTATGGACTCCGACTGCGTCTCCTGCGGCGCCTGCGTCCAGGCCTGCCCCACCGCCACCCTGATGGAGAAGAGCGTCATCGACGCCGGCCAGCCGGAGCACAGCGTGATCACCACCTGCGCCTACTGCGGGGTGGGCTGCTCCTTCGAGGCCCAGATGAAGGGCGACCAGCTAGTGCGCATGGTGCCCTACAAGGGCGGCGACGCCAACCACGGCCACTCCTGCGTCAAGGGGCGCTTCGCCTTCGGCTACGCCACCCACCCGGACCGACTCACCGCGCCGAGGATCCGCGACGCCATCGACCAGCCCTGGCGGGAGGTGAGCTGGGAGGAGGCGATCGCCTTCGCCGCGGCACGCCTCCAGGCGATCCAGGCCGAGCACGGCCGCGAGAGCATCGGCGGCATCACCTCCTCGCGCTGCACCAACGAGGAGACCTACCTGGTGCAGAAGCTGGTGCGCGCCGCCTTCGGCAGCAACAACACCGATACCTGCGCCCGGGTCTGCCACTCTCCCACCGGCTACGGCCTCAAGACCACCCTGGGCGAGTCCGCCGGCACCCAGACCTTCGACTCGGTGATGCAGGCCGACGCCATCCTGGTGATCGGCGCCAACCCCACCGACGCCCACCCGGTGTTCGGCTCGCTGATGCGCAAGCGGCTGCGCCAGGGCGCCAGCCTGATCGTCGCCGACCCGCGGCGCATCGACCTGCTCAAGACCCCTCACCTGGCGGACGCCCAGCATCTGCCGCTGCGCCCGGGCACCAATGTGGCGCTGATCAATGCCCTGGGGCACGTCATCGTCACCGAAGGCCTGGAGGATCAGGACTTTATCGCGGCCCGCTGCGACACCGCGGCCTACCGGGCCTGGCGCAACTTCATCTCTGAAGAACGCCACTCCCCCGAGGCGACCGAGGGGATCACCGGGGTGCCCGCCGAGGCGGTGCGCCGGGCCGCGCGCACCTACGCCAGCGCCGGTAACGGCGCCATCTACTACGGCCTGGGGGTCACCGAACACAGCCAGGGCTCCACCATGGTGATGGGCATCGCCAACCTGGCCATGGCCACCGGCAACCTCGGCCGCGAGGGCGTGGGGGTGAACCCGCTGCGCGGCCAGAACAACGTCCAGGGCGCCTGCGACATGGGCTCCTTCCCCCACGAGCTGCCGGGCTACCAGCACGTGGCCGACCCCGTCGCCCGCGGGCGCTTCGAGGCCGCCTGGGGCGTGCCCCTGGACGACGAGCCGGGGCTGCGCATCCCCAACATGTTCGACGCCGCCATCGAGGGCAGCTTCAAGGCGCTCTACGTGCAGGGCGAGGACATCGCCCAGTCCGACCCCAACACCCAGCACGTGGAGGCGGCGCTCTCCGCCCTGGAGTGCCTGATCGTCCAGGACATCTTCCTCAACGAGACCGCCAAGTACGCCCATGTGCTACTGCCGGGCTCGAGCTTCCTGGAGAAGGACGGCACCTTCACCAACGCCGAGCGGCGCATCAACCGGGTGCGCCGGGTGATGCCGCCGCTGGCCGGCAAGGCCGACTGGGAGGTGACCCAGGAACTGGCCCGGGCGCTGGGCTACCCCATGGACTATGCCCATCCGTCGGAGATCATGGACGAGATCGCCCGGCTGACGCCGAGCTTCGCCGGGGTCAGCTACGCCAAGCTCGACGAGCGCGGCAGCCTGCAGTGGCCCTGCAACACCGAGCACCCGCTGGGCATGCCGACCCTGCACGAGGACGACTTCCCCATCGGCCGCGGCCGCTTCGCCATCACCGAGTACGTGGCCACCGAGGAGCGCACCAGCCGCCGCTTCCCGCTGCTGCTGACCACCGGGCGCATCCTCTCCCAGTACAACGTCGGCGCCCAGACCCGGCGCACCGACAACCAGGTATGGCACGACGAGGACGTGCTGGAGCTGCACCCCGCCGACGCCGAGCTGCGCGGCATCCGCGACGGCGACTGGCTGGGCATCACCAGCCGTGCCGGCCAGACGGTGCTGCGCGCCCGGCTCAGCGAGCGCATGCAGCCGGGGGTGGTCTATACCACCTTCCACCACCCGGGCAGCGGCGCCAACGTCATCACCACCGACAACTCCGACTGGGCCACCAACTGCCCGGAGTACAAGGTCACGGCGGTGCAGGTGGAGAGGGTCAGCCAGCCCTCCGCCTGGCAGCAGCGCTTCGCGGCCTTCGACCGGGCCCAGCGCGACCACCTGGCCGGGGCGGCGCAGCGGGAGTCCGCGCCATGAGCGGCGGCGATACCCTCCCGACGGGCGCCGTCACCGCCGTGGCGCGCCACCCGGTGGAGGTCCAGCGGGGCAGCAACGGCTGGTACACCGACGTCCAGCAGGACCTCCTGGCCCTGGAGGTCCCGGTGGCCCTGATCTACAACGGCATCTCCCACGCGGTGATGATGGCCACGCCCGCCGACCTGGAGGAGTTCGCCCTGGGCTTCAGCCTCTCCGAGGGGATCCTGGCGCATCCCCACGAGTGCTACGACCTGGAGGTTTGCGAGGAGGCCCATGGCCTGGCGGTGCAACTGACCATCAGCAGCCAGCGGCTGGCGGCCCTCAAGGCCCGACGCCGCAGCCTGGCCGGGCGCACCGGCTGCGGCCTGTGCGGCACCGAGGCCCTGGAACAGGCGATTCGCCCGATCCCCCGGGTCACGGCGCCATCACTGAATGATGCCGCCATCCAGCGCGCCCTGGCGCAGCTGGCCGAGCACCAGGCCCTGCAGGCCGTCACCGGCGCGACCCACGGCGCCGCCTGGTGCGACGGCCGGGGGGAGATCCAGTTGGTGCGCGAGGACGTGGGGCGCCACAACGCCCTGGACAAGCTGATCGGCGCCCTGGCCCGCCGCGGCGGGCCCGCGCCGGACGGCTTCGCGCTGGTCTCCAGCCGCGCCAGCTACGAGATGGTGCACAAGAGCGCCAGCGCCGGCATCGGCGCCCTGGTGGCCGTCTCGGCGGCCACGGCGCTGGCGGTGGAGCAGGCCCGGGCGGCCGACCTGCTGCTGGTGGGCTTCGCCCGACCGGGCCGCCACCTGATCTATCATCGCCCCGCCGCCCCCGTGGCGGCCCGGGCCCATGGCTGAGGAATCGACGATGTCACTGCACCACCACGCGCACCTGATCCGCATGGCCAACCAGATCGCCGCCAACCTGGGCGGCGGCCGCGACGAGGCCCAGGCCGTGGCGGCCATCTGCCACCACCTGGAGACCTTCTGGGCCAGGCCGATGAAGCAGCGCCTGATTGCCAGCCTGGCGGAGGAGACCCCCGAGCTGACGCCCCTGGCCCGGCGCGCCGCCCAGCGGCTGGCCAAGCGGCTGAGGGAAGCGGCCTCGGGCGCCAAGCCGGGCGCATAGCGCTCACTGCCCCGGCAGGCTCTCGACATGCAGGAAGAAGGGGTCGACCCGGTCGCCGCCCGGCTCGGCGACACGCTTGCGCATCTCCGACGGCGTCATGCCGAAGGCGCTGCGGAAGTGGCGTGAGAAGTGGGCGGTATCGGCGAAGCCGCAGCGCTCGCCGATCTCGGTGATGCTCTTGCCGGTGTAGTGGAGCAGCCACACCCCGTAACGCAGGCGTAGGTCTCGGGCGAACTTCTGGGGCCCCACCCCCAGGGTCTCGCGAAAGCGGCGCTCCAGGTTGCGGCGCGAGGTACCGACCCGCTCCGCCAGCGCCTCCATCGAGATCGCCTCCCCCAGATGCTGCTCCAGCACGGTGATGGCGCGGCGCACCAGGCGATCCTCGATCTTGCCGAAGACCACCGGCTGGGGCTGGGGGTGGCCCCCCGTCCGCGCCTCGTCGAGCAGCATGATGTTCAGGCTCTTCATCGCCCAGGCCTTGCCCAGGTGGCGCTCGACCAGATAGGCCGCCAGGTCGGCCGCCGCCGCCCCGCCGGCACAGGTGAGTCGGTCGCCGTCGTCGACGAACAGGCGGTCGGCCACCGGCTGGATGGTGGGGAAGCGCTGCACCATGTCGCGATGGTGATACCAGCTGACGCAGCAGCGACGCTCCTTCATCACCCCCGCCTGGATCAGGGCGAAGACACCGGTGCAGAGCCCCACCAGCGGCACCCCGGCACTCGCCGCCTGGCGCAGGTAGGCCAGAGCGGCGGTGTCGGGCCGATCCCGCTCGTCCTGCACCCCGCCGATCACCACGATATAGTCGAACGCTGTGGGGTTTCGATAGCTCTGGCAGGGGGAGACGGTGGCGCCGCAGCTGGAGTGGGCCTCCTGGCCGACGCTGGTCATGAAGGTCCAGTGGCAGCGCAGCTGGCGGCTGCGGTCGCCCTCGTCGGCGGCCAGGCGCAGGCAGTCGACGAAGGCGGCAAAGGGCAGCAGCGTAAAACGGTGCAGCAGGACAAAGCCCACGGAGAGGGGCTCGCCTTGTGAGGAGCGATTGAGGGTTACGGCTGACATCGGATTACCGCTCGAAGGTTTGATTCCAGACCGCCAGCATACCCCATCGAGCTCCCGGGGCCCCTACCACAGAAAGCATGTTGAAGTCGGCTCGCACTACATCGACGACGGCGAACAGCTGGAGATCACACAAGGGGTACTCTTTCACCGCCCTGCGGACAATGTGGTCAGCGTCACTGGCGTACGCACTGCCCGATGGCGAGCTGCCCCTTGAGGATGCCGGCGATCTGGGCGAGGCTCACTGCTATATGCTCAGGGACCGCCTGGTGACCGATCCGAAACCAGAGCGCGTCCCCCCCTGATCCCCACTGCCGGAGGCAAAGAACCATGATGCGACTGCTCTTCACCCTGCTGCGTATGCGCCGCCTGATGCGGCTCTACCGCATGTTTACCGGCGGCGGCCGTGGGGGATTCAGCCCCCACGGTCGGGGCGGGCTAAACCGCCCCCAGCGGCACCGGACCCAGGGGCCCGACCCCCTGAATGAGCCGCCCCAAGCCACACCGGGTGCACGCAACCGGAACCCGGACGACCACCGGCCGTGACCAAGCCCCAACAGCCCTACACCGCCGGGCAGAGGTAGTGGGACACGTCGCCTCACGACGACACGACGTCGCCTGTCGCCAACTGTCGCCGCTGCCTCTCCCCCACACTGCTCCTGACGTCACGCCCTTGAACGACAGGAGCCGAACATGAACCGCAATGTCATCCTCACCTGCGCCGTTACCGGCGCCGGCGACACCACTGCCAAGAGCCCCCATGTGCCGGTCACGCCGAAGCAGATTGCCGACGACTGCATCGCCGCCGCCAAGGCCGGGGCCAGCGTGGCACATATCCACGTGCGAGACCCCGAGACCGGCGCCGTCAGCCACTCCCTCGACCACTTCCGCGAGGTGATGGAGCGCGTGCGCGAGGCGGACGCGGATATCGTCATGAACATCACCGCCGGCGGCGGCGGCGACTGGATCCCCGACGCCGAGGACCCCACCCGCGGCGGCCCGGGCACCGATATCCAGACCCCGGCCGAGCGCCACGAACCCGTGGGGGAGCTCTTGCCCGAGCTCTGCACCCTGGACTGCGGCAGCCTCAACTTCGGCGACATGGTCTACGTGAACCCCGCCGACTGGCTGCGCGAGCATGCCCGCCTGGTGCAGGCCGCCGGCGTCAAGCCGGAGCTGGAGTGCTTCGACCTCGGCCATGTGTGGTTCGCCCGCCAGTTGCAGCAGGAGGGCCTGATCGACGGCGACCCGCTCTACCAGCTCTGCCTGGGCATTCCCTGGGGCGCCGAGGCGGACACCGAGACCCTGCTGGCCATGCGCAACAAGCTGCCGACGAACGCCAACTGGGCGGCCTTCGGCATCGGTCGCCACCAGATGCCCATGGCCGCCCAGGCGGTGCTGCTGGGCGGCCATGCCCGGGTCGGCCTGGAGGACAACCTCTATCTGAAGAAGGGCGTCCTGGCCACCAACGCCCAGCTGGTGGAGCACGCCGCCGGCCTGATCGAGAACCTCGGCGCCCGGGTGATGACCCCCGCCGAGACCCGCGCCCACCTGGGGCTGCGCGACCCGCGTACCGGCCGGATCCTGGAGAAAGTCGCCGGAGGTGAGGCATGAGCCGCAAGCTCTCTGTGATCGGCACCGGGGTGATCGGCAACGGCTGGATCGCCCGGGCCCTGGCCCGAGGCTGGGACGTGGTGGCCTTCGACCCGGCCCCGGAGGCACCGGCGCGCACCCGCGCCTTCGTCGACAACGCCTGGCCGTCTCTGGAGCGCCTGGGCCTGGCGGAGAGCGCCAGCCCCGCGCGGCTCACCTTCGTCGACAGCCTCGAGGCTGCCGTGGCCGGCGCCGACCTGATCCAGGAGAACGTCCCGGAGCGGCTGGACCTCAAGCGCGAGATCCTTGCCGCCCTGGACGCCGCGGCAGCACCGGCGGTGATCATCGGTTCGTCGACGTCCGGCTTTAAGCCCAGCGACCTGCAGCGGGACTGCACCAAGGCGCCGGGGCGGGTGATCGTCGCCCACCCCTTCAACCCGGTCTACCTGCTGCCCCTGGTGGAGCTGGTCGGCGGCGAGGCCACGGCCGTTGAGCAGACCGAGCGGGCCCGGGGGCTCTACCAGGCCCTCGAGATGCGCCCCCTGGTGGTGCGCCGCGAGATCGAGGGGCATATCGCCGACCGGCTGATGGAGGCGCTGTGGCGCGAGGCCCTGCACCTGGTCAACGACGGCGTGGCCACCACCGAGGAGGTGGACGCCGCGGTGGTCTACGGCTGCGGCCTGCGCTGGTCGCTGATGGGCACCTTCCTCACCTTCCACCTGGCCGGCGGCGAGTCGGGCATGCGCCATATGCTGGAGCAGTTTGGCCCCGCCCTGAAGCTCCCCTGGACCAAGCTCGAGGCCCCCGAGCTCACCGAGGAGCTGATCGACAAGGTGGTGGAGGGCTGCGACCACCAGGCCGCCGGCCGGTCCGTCAGCGAACTCGACCGTCGCCGGGACGACTTCCTGGTTGAACTGCTGGACCTGGTGCAGAAATACTGGCCGGAAGCGGAAGGCCTGGAGGGACGCATCTGATGGTAATTCTGGAGACTCGGGTAGCCCCGGAGTGGGTCGACTACAACGGCCATATGAACGACGCCGAGTACGCCAGGGCCTTCTCCCTGGCGGTGGAGGCGCTGATGGACCGGATCGGCCTGGACGCCGAGGGGCGCCGCCGTCACGGCTATACGATCTATACCCTGGAGACCCACCTCTGCTATCGCCGCGAGGCCCACGAGGGCCAGCCGCTCGAGGTGACGGTGAGCCTGCTGGACCGCGACGCCAAGCGGCTGCACGTCTTCTTCGAGCTCTACGACGCGGAGCGCAACCTGCTGGCCACCAGCGAGCAGATGCTGATGGGCATGAACCAGGAGAGCGGCCGCCCTGACGCCTTCCCGGCGCCGGTGGCCGAGGCCCTGGCCGCCCTGCCCCACGCCGAGACGGGCGCCTGGCCGGAGCTCGCCGGTCGCACCATCGGCATCCGGCGCTAGCCGCCTCCGCACCCCTGCTGCCTGCGCGGCGGGGGTGCGCTACCCTGCTCGACATGCGACTCCACTACGCCGGCCCCGAACCGGAACCCATCGGTATCCTGCTGCTGCCGCGCTTCGCCATGGTGGCGCTCTTCTCCGCCATCGAGCCGCTGCGGATCGCCAACCGCATGGCGGGCCGCGAGCTGTTCCGCTGGCACCTGATCGGCCTGGACGGTGCCCCGGTGACGGCCAGCAACGGCATGTCCCTGGGGGTCGAGCTGGCCCTGGCGCAGGCCCCGGACTTCCCCAGCCTGGCGGTCTGCGCCAGCTTCGCCCCCGAGGCGGCCCTGACCCCGGCCCTGCTGGGCTGGCTGCGCGAGCGGGCGGCCCGGGGCTGCGTGCTGGGCGGCATGGACACCGGCTGCGTGGCGCTGGCCGCGGCGGGGCTGCTCGACGACCGGACCGTGACCCTGCACTGGGAGAGCCTACCCGACTTCCGCCGCCGCTTCCCGCGGGTCGACGCCGTGGAGTCCCTCTACGAGGTGGATGCCCGGGGCTTCTCCTGCGCCGGCGGCAGCGCCGCCATCGACATGGCCCTGGATCTGGTGCGACGCCGCCACGGCGAGGCCCTGGCGGCCCGGGTCAACGCCCAGCTGGTGCATGCCCGGGGGCGCCTGCCCGCCAGCCGCCAGCGCCCCGCGCTACCGCCCCACCTGCCCCTGGAGCTGCGCCGTGCCATCGGCCTGATGGAGGCCAACCTGGAGTCGCCCCTGGCCATCGCCGATCTGGCCCGGCGCCTGGCACTCTCCTGGCGCGGCCTGGAGCGCCTCTTCCTGCGCTATCTGGCGTGCTCGCCCCGGGATCACTACCTGGGGCTACGCCTGGATCACGCCCATGGGCTGCTGCTGGAGACCTCCCACCGGGTGCTGGAGATCGCCCAGGCCTGTGGCTTCGCCTCCGCCTCCAGCTTTACCCGCGCCTTTCGCCAACGCCACGGCCTCACCCCCAGCCAGCTGCGACGCCAGCAGGATCGGGCCTGGCTGTCGAATGGCGCATAGTCGGCGTCGAATGGCGCCGCTTCCACCGGCGCCGCCACGGGCAAGCTAGGCCTCTCGACTCCACGCTCGACCCATCCCAGGAGAGGCCATCATGAACTCGCTGTCGTCACCGACGCTGCCGCTTACCCCGGACTACGACGCCTGGCCCATCGAGGCCGAGATTCGCTCCGTCACCCACGACGCCCGAGTGGTGACCCTGGACTGGAGCGACGGTCGCGTGAGCCGCTACCACGGCATCTGGCTGCGCGAGAATGCCGCCGACGAGAGCACCGTCAATCCCGCCACCCGGGAGCGTATCCTCGACCTCTCCACCCTGCCCGCCTGGCCGGAGATCGCCGCCGCCGAGGTGGACGCCGCCGGCGCCCTCTGCGTCACTTTCGCCCCCGAGGCGCGCGTGCTGCGCTTTCATCCCGGCTGGCTGCGCGCCCACGACTACGACAACGGCGCCACCCAGGAGGGCCCCCTGGTGCCGGTAACGACCTGGCCGGGCGGCCCCGAGGCGACCCCCGACAGCCTCGATGCCAGCGGCCTGCTCGACGCCGAGCCGGCCAGCGAGGCCGAGGAGGCGATCCTCGCCCCGGCCCTGGAGAGCCTGCTCGGCAAGGGGCTGGTGCGCCTGCGCGGCCTGCCCACCGCGCCGGGCTCCCTGGCTGAGATCGCCGCGCGCATCGGCCCGCTGCGGGCCACCAACTTCGGCACCCTCTTCGACGTGCGCGCCAAGCCCGACCCGGACTCCAACGCCTATACCTCCATCGCCCTGCCACCCCATGTGGACCTGCCCACCCGGGAGTACCAGCCGGGGCTGCAGCTGCTGCACTGCCTGGAGAACGACGTGGCGGGGGGCCAGGCGGTGATGCTCGACGGCTTCGCCGTGGCCGAGGCGCTGCGCGACCGCCATCCCGAGGCCTTCACCACCCTGACCCGCCAGCGCTGGTGCTTCGCCAATACCGCCCGCACCACCGATCATGTCTGGCATGCCCCCATGATCGGCCTGGACGAGCGCGGCGAGCTGGCCGAGGTGCGTATCGCCGACTTCCTGCGCGGCCCGCTGCAGGCGCCCTTCGAGGCGGTGGAGCCCGCCTATGAGGCGCTGATGGCGCTGCAGGCCCTGCTCCACGAGCCGGCGTTCGCCCTGCGCTTCGACTATGCCCCGGGGGACTTGGTGATCTTCGACAACCGCCGCCTGCTGCATGCCCGAGACGCCTTCGCCGGGGGCGGCGGCCGGCGCTGGCTGCAGGGCTGCTACCTGGAGCGGGACGAAGTGCGCTCCCGCTACCGGATGATCCAGCGCGCCCGACGCCAGCGGCGGCTCGACGCGTGACACTAAGGCTAACGCGGAGGATCTAGAGTGCCACGCGCGGCGGTAGTACTCGGGGCCTCGTTGAAGCGTCGCCGATAGGCTCGCGAGAAGTGCGCCAACTGGTTAAAGCCGGCGGCCAGGGCCGCCTCGGTGACCCGGCAACGGCTATCGGCCAAAATTCGCCGTGCCTGGTCAAGGCGCAGTCCCAGATAGCACTGCTTGGGGCTCTCGCCGAAATGCGTCATGAATAGCCGCGTCAGCTGGCGCTGGGATTGACCCACCAAGCGGCACACCTCGGGAATCGGCAACGCCTGGGCCAGGTTGGCCTCCATCACCGCCAGGGCCCGCACCACGCTGCGCGGCAGCGTCTCGTAGAGGTAACGCTGGGCCAGGGAGGCCTCGCCCCGGGCCCGCTGGTGGACCAGCTGGCGCCCCACCGCATTGGCCAGAGCCGGCCCATAGGCCTGCTCGATCCAGTCCAGCATCATGTCGATGCTGGCCGAGCCCCCGGAGCCGGTCAGACGCTCGCTACCGAACTCGTAGCGGGCCTGGCTGATAGTCAGATGGGGAAACTCCTGGCGAAAGGCCGGTACGCTCTCCCAGTGCAGGGCCACCCGGTGCCCCTCCAACACTCCCGAACGGGCCAGGATAAAGGGCGCCGTATCCAGGCCCCCCAACCAGCCGCCATGAGCAGCGATGCGCCGCAGCACGGCCCGCTCCGCCGCCCCCACCGTTAGCTCCGCTTCGTAGGAGGAGACCACGATCAGGCCGGCATCGTCGGCCAAGGTCTCGAGGGGGCCATCCACGTCGATACGCACCCCGTTGCTGGCCACCACCGCCTGCCCGGTGGCGGAGCGCAGCCGCCAGGCGAAGAGGTCGCGCCCAAAGCGATTGGCCACCCGCAGCGGCTCCAGCAGGCAGAACAGCGTCAGCATCGAGAACTTGGGCACCAGCCAGACATCCAGGGTGTGCTCGGCCTCCTCGGGAGTCAGCAGGGGAGGCGAGTCGGGACGCGGATAGGGCCATTCGTCGGGATAAGACTCCATCATGGCCAATAAAATCAATGATACGGCTAATTTTATCAAGTTTTGGCGTCAAGCCATCGATAAAGTAATAAGCATTCACATCATTACCAGTGAACCAACCTATTGGAGGCGCCGTCATGACTCACGTCAGGCTCCGGGCCCAGGGCCAACGCCTGGTACTCGACCATCGGGACCAATCGCGGGAGTTCACCGCCCTGTGGCTGCGCGAACGCAGCCCCGCCCCCCAGACTCGGGACCCACGCACCGGCCAGCGCCTGATCGAGGCCGCCGAGCTGCCCCTGGACCTGCGCCTCGAAACCGCCGACGTCACCGGCGCTGCCCTGGCACTGCGCTTCAGCGATGGCCACCGCTGCGAGGTGACGCTGGAGGAGCTTCTCGAGGCGCCCATCGATCCGCCCCGGCGGCTCTGGGACGCCGCCGGTGCCCCTAGCCCCCGGGCCGACTTCGCCGCCGCCCTGAACGACGACGGCGCCCTGCTGGCGCTGCTGGAGGCGCTGCACCGGGACGGCTTCGTTCTAGTCTCCGGGGTCCCCGCCGAGGAGGATGGCATGCGCCCGCTGATCGACCGCATCGGCCCGCTGCGGCGCACCAACTGGGGCGGCATCGCCGACGTCAAGTCGGTAGCCAATGCCTACGACCTGACCATGACCCAGCGAGGCCTGGAGCCGCACACCGACAATCCCTACCGGGACCCCATCCCCGGCTATATCTGGCTGCACTGCCTGAGCAATGCCGCCGAGGGCGGCGACAACACCCTGGTGGACGGCTATATGGCGGCGCACCGGCTGCGTGAGCGCGACCCCGTGGCCTTCGACTGCCTGACCCGGGTGCGCCCGGGCTTCCGCTACCGGGACGACACCACCCACCTGGAAAGCGAGGGGCCGCTGATCGAACTGGATCGCCAGGGCGAGCCGGTCCGCGTGCGCTACTCCAATCGCACCGAGCGGGTGCCGGCCCTGGCCCCCGAGACGCTGGACACCTACTACGCCGCCCGCCGCGCCTTCTATGAGCTGATCACCGGCGACGAGCTGACCCTGCATCTCAAGCTGGCGCCGGGACAGATGCTGATCATGGACAACTACCGGCTGTTCCATGGCCGGCGCGCTTACCAGCTGGCCGGCGGCGTGCGCCACCTGCGCCAGGGCTACGTGGATCGCGACAGCACCGCCAGCCGCCGACGGGTATTGCGCCGCCAGGCCGAGCCCCGTGCCCAAGGAGAGCCCGCATGACTCAGGCCGGTTTCCGCCACTTCGGCGAGGCCCAGCGCGACGACTGGGCGCTGATCGATGCCCACTTCCGCGACTATGTGGCCGATGCGCCGCGCCGGGTGCTGGCCCACCTGCACAACCTGGCCGGGGACACCCACGGCTACCCGGTGGACCGCTACGAGCACTCCCTGCAGACCGCCACCCGGGCGCTGCGCGACGGCGCCGACGAGGAGATGGTGGTCTGCGCTCTGCTCCACGATATCGGCGATGACCTGGCCCCGGCCAACCACGCCGAGATCGCCGCGGCCATCCTCGAGCCCTTTATCGACCCCCTCAATGCCTGGATGATTCGTCACCACGAGCTCTTCCAGGGCTACCACTATCGCCACTACTTCGGCCTCGATCGCCACGCCCGCGAACAGTATCGCGACCACCCGGCCTATGCGCGTACCGTGCGCTTCTGCGATGACTGGGACCAGGCCAGCTTCGATCCCGACTACGACACCCTGCCCCTGGAGCACTTCCTGCCCATGGTGGAGCGGGTCCTGGGGCGCCCGCCCTTCGGTGGCCTGCCCGACCCGGTATCCCCGGTCGACGAGGAGACCCCGCGATGAACCAGACCTGCGCCAGCTATCTACTGCGGCTATTGGAGGCGTACGGGATCGATACCGCCTTTGGGATCCCCGGGGTGCATACCATCGAGCTCTACCGTAGCCTGGGCGACAGCACCATCCGCCACGTCACCCCGCGCCACGAACAGGGCGCCGGCTTCATGGCCGACGGCTATGCCCGGGCCAGCGGCAAGCCCGCCGCCTGCTTTATCATTACCGGCCCCGGCATGACCAATATCGCCACCGCCATGGGGCAGGCCCTGGCCGACTCCATCCCCATGCTGGTGATCTCCAGCGTTAACCGTCGCGATACCCTGGGCCGCGGCCAGGGCCGGCTCCACGAGCTGCCCGGCCAGCGCGAGACCCTGGCCGGCGTCAGCGCCTTCAGCCACACCCTGCTCGATCCGGCGGCGCTGCCGGAGGTGCTGGGGCGAGCCTTCACGATCTTTCAGGGCGCACGCCCGGGGCCGGTGCATATCGAGATCCCCCTGGACCTGCTGGCCGCCCCCCTGGAGGCCCCAGCGCCACGCCCGCTGCGCGTCTATCCGCCGGCGGCACCGGCGGCGGCCATCGCCCAGGCCGCCGACTGGCTGGCCGGCGCCGAGCGCCCCCTGCTGCTGCTGGGCGGCGGCTGTGCCGATGCCCCCCAGGCGGCCCGCGCCCTGGTGGAGCGCCTGCAGGCGCCGGTGCTGACCACCATCAACGCCAAGGGGGTACTGGGTCAGGATCACCCCCTGGACCTGGGCGCCACTGCCAGCCTGCCCGCCGCGCGCCGCCTGGCCGCCGAGGCCGATGTGGTGCTGGCGCTGGGCACCGAGCTGGGCGAGACCGACTATGACCTGGTGTTCGACAATGGCTTCCGCCTCGACGGGCGGCTGATCCGGGTGGATATCGACCCCCAGCAGCTGGCCCGCAACCAGGCCGCCGACCTGGCCCTGGTGGCCGACGTGGGCCAGGTGATGCAGGACCTGGCCGAGGCCCTGCCGGCGCGCGCCGGGGATGGCCGCGCCGCGGCGGTGCGCGACGCCCTGGCCCTCGAGGCGGACCCGGAGCTCGCCCCCTATGCGCCCCTCTATGCCAGCCTGCGGGCGGCACTGCCCGAGGCGATCCTGGTGGGCGACTCCACCGGGCCGGTCTATGCCGGCAACTTCCTCGCCTCGCTGCCGGCGCCGCGGCGCTGGTTCAATGCCGCCACCGGCTACGGCACCCTGGGCTACGGCCTGCCGGCGGCCCTGGGCGCCGCCCTGGCCTGCCCGGAGCGGCCGGTGATCGCCCTGGTGGGCGACGGCGGCCTGCAGTTCGTGCTCGGCGAGCTGGCCACCGCCCGCGACCTGAGCCAGGCGGTGGCGGTGGTGATCTGGAACAACCAGGGCTACGACGAGATTCGCCGCTACATGGCCATGCACGAGGTACCCCGGCTCGGCGTCGACCTGGCGCCGCCGGACTTCGCCAGCCTGGCCGCGGCCTACGCCTGTCGCTACCGGGCGGTGGGTGATCCGGCCGCCCTGGGCGAGGCCCTGGGCCGGCTCGGCGAGGCGGCCTCGCCGCTGCTGATCGAGGTCGATGCCGCCGCCTGGGCACGGGCGCTGTGAGCACGACCCCAACGACAACGACCAAGGACCCCTGATATGCGCTATTCTCGACTGACCGACCGCATCGCCGGCGAAGGGGCCGCGGCCTGGGATATCCACTACCGCGCCCTGGCCCGCCAGGCCGCCGGCGAGGAGATCACCGTGCTCTCGGTGGGCGATCCGGATTTCGCCACCCCGGCGCCCATCGTCGAGAGTGCCGTAACCAGCCTGCGCGGCGGTGCCACCCACTACTCGGACGTGCAGGGCAAGCTGGCGCTGCGCCAGGCCATCGCCGACGACTACCGTCGCCGAGGCATCGCCGCGGGACCGGACAACGTCATCGTCATGGCCGGCGCCCAGTGCGGCCTCTATGCCGCCGCCCAGTGCCTGCTCGATCCCGGCGACGAGGTGCTGGTCCCCGAGCCCAGCTATGTCACCTACGAGGCGGTGCTGCGCGCCACCGGTGCCGAGCTAGTGCAGGTACCGCTGGACGGCGAGGCGGCATTCCGCCTCGACCCGGCGGCCCTGGAGGCGGCCATCACCCCGCGCACCCGGGCCATCCTGCTCAACAGCCCCCACAACCCCACCGGCCAGCTGATCGACGCCGAGATCTGGGCGGCGATCGCCGCCCTGTGCCAACGTCACGACCTCTGGCTGATCTCCGACGAGGTCTATGCCGAGCTGATCTTCGAGGGCGAGCACCTCTGTCCCGCCGGCCTGCCGGAGATGGCCGAGCGCTGCGTGGTGATCAGCAGCCTCTCCAAGTCCCACGCCATGACCGGCTGGCGCCTGGGCTGGGTGCTGGGCCCCGAGGCGCTGATCCAACACCTGACTCACCTGGCGCTGTGCATGCTCTACGGCTGCCCAGACTTCATCCAGGACGCCGCCTGCGACGCCCTGACCGCGCCGCCCGTCGAGCTGCAGACGATGCGCGAGGTCTACCGGGGCCGCCGCGACGCCGCCTGCGCGGCCCTGGCCGAGAGCCCGGCGGTCACGGCGATCCGTCCGCCGGCGGGAATGTTCCTGATGGTGGATATCCGCGCCACCGGTCTCTCCTCCCAGGCCTTCGCCGACCGCCTGCTCGACGAGGAGGGCATCTCGGTGCTCTCCGGCGAGGCCTTCGGGCCCTCGGCGGCGGGCTTCGTGCGCCTCAGCCTGACCGTGGAGGCCGAACGCCTCGCCGACGCCTGTCGACGCCTGGCGGCCTGTGCGGAGCGCGCCCGCGATGCCGGCGCCCCGCAAGCCCTGCCACCCACCGCGGCCCCGGAGGCCGATTGCCTATGACATCATCACTCGAGCTCCCCCTCCGTCCTCAGGCCGCCACTGCCGATGCGGTGGTGGCCGACCACTTGATCAAGCGCTATGGCGATCTGGAGGTGCTCAAGGGCGTCTCCCTGAGCGTCCCCGAAGGCACCGTCACCTCCATCATCGGCGCCAGCGGCTCCGGCAAGAGCACCCTGCTGCGCTGCATGAACCTTCTGGAACGCCCCAACCGCGGCGAACTGGCGATTGCGGATGAGGCGATTCGCTTCGCCCGCAATCCCCAGGGCGACATCACCGGGCTGGATCGGCGCCAGCTGCAGCGGCTGCGCGCCAAGGTGGCCATGGTCTTCCAGCAGTTCAACCTCTGGCCCCACCTCAGCGTGCTGGGCAACGTCATCGAGGCCCCCATGCGGGTCAAGGAACTCTCCCGCCGGCGCGCCACCGCCCTCGGTGAGCACTACCTGGAGCGGGTCGGCATGGCCGACAAGCGCGACGCCTACCCCGCCTTCCTCTCCGGCGGCCAGCAGCAGCGGGTGGCCATCGCCCGCGCCCTGGCCATGGAACCGCGCCTGCTGCTCTTCGACGAGCCCACCTCGGCCCTCGACCCGGAGCGGGTCAATGAGGTGCTGGGGGTGATCCGCGGCCTGGCCGACGAGGGTCGCACCATGCTGCTGGTCACCCACGAGATGCACTTCGCCCGCGAGGTCTCCGACCAGCTGGTCTATCTCGACCAGGGGCGCATCGCCGCCTCCGGGCCCCCGCAAGCCGTCTTCGAGGATCCCCGCTGCCGCCACTTCGTGGCGCCCGCGGCCTGAACGCTCCACCAACCATAACGACAGGAGAAGACCATGAAATTCCCCCTGATGATCGCCACCGCCGCCACCCTGGGCCTCAGCCTCACCGCCCAGGCCGACGCCCCCCTCAAGGTGGGCATCTCCGGCGAGCCCTACCCGCCCTTCACCTACCGCGCCGCCAGCGGCGACTGGACCGGCTTCGAGGTGGAGCTGGCCGAGGCCATCTGTGACGCCATGGGCCGCGACTGCGAGATCGCCCCCACCGGCTGGAGCGGGATCATTCCCTCCCTCAACGCCGGGCGCATCGACATGATCATGAACTCCATGTCGATCACCGAGCAACGCCAGCGGGTCATCGACTTCACCCGCCCCTACTACTTCACCCCCGGCGCCTATGTGGCCGCCAGCGACCTGGCGCTGGACATCCCCGACGGCCTGGACGGCCTGATCATGGGGGTGCAGGGCGCCACCACCAACGCCACCTATGCCCGCCGCGAGCTGCGCGACAGCGGCGTGGATATCCGCCTCTATGACCAGGCGGAGCAGGTCAACAACGACCTCCTGGCCGGGCGCCTGGACCTGATCCTCGCCGACGAGATCGCCATGCTGCAGTTCCTCGACCGGGACGAGGCGGCGAACTTCGAGATCAAGGCCACCGCGCCCCACCACGAGGCCTATGGGGAAGGCATCGGCATCGGACTGCGCCAGGAGGACGACGAGCTCCGCGAGGCCCTGAACGCCGCCATCGCCGCGGTGATCGAGGACGGCACCTGCGGCGAGCTTTCCGAGCAGTTCCTGGGCACCGACGTCTGCGTCTACGACTGAGCCGTCAACGGCTGCCATGACCCCCGGCGCCGGCGGCGCCGGGGACTTCGTCGCGTGACCGAGGAAAGGTTCCACCATGACTTCGATGACACCGGAGGGGCTCGGCGACTGGGCCGGTCCCATCCTGGCCGGGGCCCTGACCACGGTTCAGATCGCCGTGCTGGCCTACGCCATCGGCCTGCTGCTCGGGCTGCTGGGGGCCGGCGCCCGACTCAGCCCCTGGGCGCCCCTGCGCGGCCTGGCCACCGCCTACTCCACCCTGATCCGCGCAGTGCCCGAGCTGCTGCTGATCATCCTGCTCTACTATGCCGGCGCCCAGGCCCTGGACGCCCTGCTGGACCGGCTCGGCATAGCCGGCGCCGTGCAGATCACCGGCTTCGCCACCGCCGTGGGCGTGCTGGCCTTCGTCCAGGGGGCCTACATGACCGAGGTGTTCCGCGGCGCCATCCTGGCCATTCCCCGGGGCCAGCTGGAGGCCGCCGATGCCTACGGCTTCTCGCGCTGGACGCGCTTCCACCGCATCGTGCTGCCCGGGATGCTGCCCAATGCACTGCCGGGCATGTCCAACCTCTGGCTGATCCTGATCAAGGACACCGCCCTGATCAGCGTGATCGGCTTCAACGAGCTGTTCTTCACCATCCAGCAGGCCGCCGCCAGCAGCCGTGCCTACTTCCTCTTCTATGCCGCCGCCGGCGTCATCTACCTGCTGATGACCCTGACCTCCACGGCGCTCTTCGCCCGCCTCGAGCGTCATGTGCGCCGCGGCCAACCCACGGAGGCCTGAGATGGACTTTTCCTGGCTGAGCGACCCCTTCTACCAGGCCTATCTGTGGGAGGGCTTCGTCAATACCCTGTGGCTGCTGCTGGTCTCGGCGGTGGGCGGCCTGATTCTCGCCGTGGGGGTGGCCCTGGCCCGACTGCGCGGCCCCCGTCCCCTGGCCTGGCTGGCCTGGGCCTTTACCACCGTGATTCGCGGCACCCCACTGCTGGTGCAGCTGTTCTTCTTCTACTATGGGGTGGGGCGACTGCTGGAGGGGGTCCCGGGCATCCGTGACAGCGTCTTCTGGCCGCTGCTGCGCGACCCCTTCTTCTTCGGCGCCCTGACCTTCATCCTCAGCGTCGGCGCCTACTCCGGCGAGGTGATCCGCGGCGCCATGCAGAGCGTGCCCCGGGGCGAGCTGGAGGCCGGCCGCGCCTTCGGCCTCTCCGGCTTCCAGGTGCTCTATCGGCTGTGGCTGCCAAGGGCCATCCAGCTCTGCCTGCCGACCCTGACCAACGAGATGATCCTGCTGCTCAAGTCGGTGCCGCTGGTCTCCACCATCGCCCTGATGGACCTGCTGCAGGCGGCCAATATCATTCGTGACGAGACCTTCCTGGTCTACGAGCCGCTGCTGCTGATCACCGGCATCTACCTGGCCACCACCATCGTGTTGACCCTGGTGCTGCGCCTGGTGGAGCTGAACTTCCCCGGCATGCGCCCGACCCGGCGCCGCTGGCTACCCATTCGCTGAGCGAGGAGAGGCCGATGCACGTCCTGACCGAGCAATTCATCGCCAACGCCTGGGTGGCCAGCCAAGCCAGGGCGCGCCACCCGCTGATCGATCCCTACCGGGAGGTGGCGATCGGCGAGGTGACCGCCGGCGATCCGGCCGACGTGGAGGCGGCGGTGGCCGCCGCCCGCCGGGCCCTGCCCGGCTGGCGGGCGACCCCCGAGGCCCGCCGCGGCGACGCCCTGGAGGCCATCGCCGCGGGGCTCGAGAGGCGCCGCAGGGCGCTGGCCGAACTGTCGAGTCGCAACAACGGCAAGCCGCTCGCCGAGGCGCACCAGGACCTGGATGACGCCATCGCCTGCTACCGCTACTACGCCACCCGGGCCCGCGCCCTGGGCGAACGCCAGGGGCAGCGCGACAGCAGCGGCATCGACGGCCTGACGGCGCGGCGCTACTGGGACCCCATCGGGGTGGTGGGGCTGATCACCCCCTGGAATTTCCCCCTGGTCAGCAGCGCCTGGAAGCTGGCCCCGGCGCTGGCCGCCGGCTGCACGGTGGTGTTCAAGCCCTCCGAGGTCACGCCCCTGCCGGAGCGCGTCCTGGCGGAGATCGTCCGGGAGGCGGGCCTGCCCCCGGGGGTGGTCAACCTGTTGCATGGCGACGGCCAGGGCATCGGCGCGCCGCTGAGCCGCCACCCGAGCGTCGACAAGCTCTCCTTCACCGGCAGCAACCCGGTGGGCGAGGCGGTGATGCGGGCCGCCGCCCGCGGGGTGCGGCCGGTCTCCCTGGAGCTGGGCGGCAAGTCGCCGATCCTGGTCACCGAGGACGCCGACCTGGCCCAGGCCCGGGACCTGGTGATGGCCGGCATCTGCTACAACGCCGGCCAGATGTGCTCGGCCACCAGCCGGTTGCTGGTCCACGAACGCCTGGCGGACGCCCTCTATGCGGCCATCGACGCGGCCATGGGCGCCATGCGCCTGGGCGATCCCCTGGCCGCGGAGACCGATATGGGCCCCCTGGTCAACGCCGCCCAGCGCGACCGGGTGCGGGGCTATCTGGCCCTGGCCGAGGCCGAGGGGCTGCCTAGCGAGACCCCGGCGCTCGCCCTGCCCGAGCAGGGCTGCTTCGTGGCCCCGCGCCTCTATCGCGAGGTGCCGACCACCAGCCGGCTATGGCGGGAGGAGATCTTCGGGCCGCTGCTCTGTGCGCGACGGGTGGCCAGCGACGAGGAAGCCATCGCCCTGGCCAACGACAGCGACTACGGCCTGGCCGCCAGCGTGGTCACCGGCGACCCGGCCCGGGCCGAGGCCATCGCCCGGCGCCTGGAGGTGGGCAACGTCTGGATCAACTGCGACCAGGTGGCGCCGCCCCACGCCAGCTGGGGCGGCGTGAAGGGCAGCGGCATCGGCCGCGAGCTCGGCGAGGCGGGACTCGCGGCCTATCTGGAACCCAAGCGGGTGACTCAAGCGCAGAAATGAATACCTAGGCCCCCTGACGCACCTGGCGCGGCGACTGACCGTAGTGGGCGCGAAAGGCGCGGGCGAAGCTGGAGGTAGGCAAGGCGATGAATAGCGCATGACTCGACGAGAGTTGGCCAACCCCTGCGTGGCTGACTAGCCTGAAGCAGGCAGCCGCTGCCGTTTGCCTGTACGAACGGCAGGGCCCTCCAATCGACAAGAAACGGAGAAGATCATGCCTGCTTACGCCACGCGCTTTTCGTCACTGCTGCGCACCGGCCTGCTCGCCCTGGCGGCCTCCGGCCTGGCGCTTTCTCCCATGGCCCAGGCCGATGGCCACGGCAACTGGCCCGAGCGCGATATCGACTTCATCATCCCGTTCGGTGCCGGGGGAGGCAGCGACGCCTGGGCACGCACCATTTCTACCGGCGCCCAGGAGCATTTCGGCGTCGGCTGGAATCTGCAGAATCGCCCCGGCGCCGGCGCCACCCTCGCCTGGGAATACCTTCTGGATCAGCCCGCCGATGGCTACACCGCCATGCTTTCCAGCCCGACGCCGGTGATGACGGCGCTGATGGAAGACGACCCGCTGGTCGACCCCCTGGACTTCAAGGCAGCCGCGTATATTTCTGCCTTTCGCTCCTTGATCGTTGCCAGCAACGACAGCCCCTTGGCGGACTGGGAAGGGCTCAAGGCGGCCGCCGAGGATAGCCCGGTGGTGATCGCCGGCACCAACGCCCTGCTGGCCGGGGTGGCCAATATCTTCGACCAGGCCGGTCTCGAGGCCGTCTATGTGCCCTACAGCTCCACCGGCGAAGCGGTCAGCGACTTTCTGGGCGGTCATGTCGACCTGCTCGCGGCCACCGCGTCTACGGCACTCGGCATCGTCCCTGAAAGCGGCACCGTGGTGATGAATACCAGCGATATTGCGCTGCCCGAGGACGTCGAGGAGCAGCTGGGTGGCAATGTCCCCATCGCCGCCGATTTCGACTTTGAGGGCATGCGCTTCCCGCGCCCGATCGGCTTTCATCCCGATACCCCCGACGAAATCGTCGCCGAGTTCTCGCGCCGGCTGGAAACGCTGCTGACCGAGGACGAGAGCGTTCCCGCCATGCTCGACCGAATGGGGGAGGAGGTCATCTTCATGGGCTTCCCCGAAGCCAACGAGGATTACGTTCGGCTGGTCGAGCGCATGCGCACCGCCATCGATCTACTCGACTGATCCAAGGTAACGCGGCAGTGACCCGGGGTGGGTCCCTGCCGTACTTTCGGGAGCCACGCCATGCAGCGCAAGCCAAGCCACCGGGCGCCAGCAGGATGGTGGCGCACCAACCAGGCGGTGGGGCTCGGCATTGCGATAGCCGTTGCCCTGCTATTCGCCTATCTCTGGCAGCAGGACTGGTATCACCGCGAACAGCGTGATGGGTTCATCCTCGGCTTTTTTCCAGGGCTGGGGCTTGCCGCCATGCTGGTGACCGCCCTGGCGCTCACCCTCGACCGGTGGCGCCACACCGTGGTCGAGGAAATCGCCACGCTGGATTGGCGCGACCTGCTCTGGGCGGTGGTGCTCAGCGCCGCCGCCCTGGGCATGTATGCGCTGATGGAACCGCTGGGCATGCTGCTGCCCATCGCCCTGTTCCTGGCGCTGATGATGCTGCTGCTGGGGCTTCGCCCCTGGTACCTCGCAGCGGGCCTGGCCGCCGCGATCGCACTGATCATCCTGGCCGTGTTCACGCTGCTGGGTATCCGCCTCCCCGGCGCCTTCCTGCCGCTGCTGATCTGATCTCCGGCAGCCAAGGGGCCACCCCGACGGAGTCGATCCATGTTTCAACCCGATGCCTTTATCGAGGCCCTTTATCTGGTGCTCAACTGGAACACCCTGATGTGGTTGACCATCGGCGTGTTCGTCGGGGTGGGCCTGGGCGCGATACCCGGCCTGACCACCTCCACCGGGGTCGCCCTGATGCTGCCGCTGACTTTCACCCTGGACATCACCGGGGCCCTGGGCCTGGTCATCGGCCTCTACAAGGGCGCACTGTTCGGCGGCTCGATCTCGGCCATCAGCTTTGCCACCCCCGGCGCGCCGGACTCCGCCGCCACGGTCTTCGATGGCTACCGCATGACCCAGAAGGGCCAGGGACGCAAGGCGCTGCTGACGTCACTCTACTCCTCGGTAACCGCCGACTCCCTCTCCGACGTGCTGGTGATCCTGATTGCCCCGATGATGGCACTGGCGGCGCTGCAGTTCGGCCCCGCCGAGCGCACCTGGCTGATGGTAGTGGCCATCGCCCTACTGGGGGCCCTCTCGGGCAAGCACGTGGCCAAAGGCCTGTTCGCCGCCGCCATCGGGCTCTATATCGGCACCATCGGCTCCGACCCCATGGGCGGCGCTTCACGCAACACCTTCGGCCTGGCCTGGCTGCGCGATGGCATTAGCCTGGTGCCACTGATCATCGGCCTGTTCGCCATGAGCCGCATGTTGGAGCAGGCCGTCGAGCTGATCCATGAGTCGCGCCTGGGCCACAAGGTCGAGCGCAAGATGAACGACCTGTTCAGCAACAAGGAAGACACCCTGACCTTTCGCGAATACCTGAGCAACTGGCGCGAGATGAGCATCGGCCTGGGCGTCGGCAGTTTTGTCGGCATGCTCCCGGGGTTGGGCGCCACGGTGGCCTCGTTTCTCGCCTACGGGATCGCCAAGCGCCTACTGCCCCACAAGCGGATCGGTACCGGGGTGATGGGCGGCGTGGCCGCCGCCGAGTCCGGCAACAACGCCACCGCCGGCCCCACCCTGGTCCCGCTGCTGGCCTTCGGCATCCCGGGTAGCGCTACCGCGGCGCTGATCGGCGGTGCCCTGCTGTTGCAGGGCATTACGCCCAGCCCGCGCATGTTCGAACTGCATGCCGATGTCATCTATGCCCTCTTCACCATCCTGATCCTGGCCAACCTCTTCAATCTGGTGATCGGGCGGGGGTTCGCCTTCTTCTATGCCAAGCTGGGCGGACTGCCCAAGCCGGTGCTGGTGCCGACCATCATGGTGCTGGCGGTGATCGGCAGCTTTGCCACCCAGGGCAACCCCTACGACGTGGGGGTCATGCTGTTCTTCGGCTTCGTCGGCTTCTTCATGCGCCGCTTCGGTATCCCCGAGGCGCCGCTGATCATCACCTTCCTGATCGCGCCCATGCTCGAGGAGAGCATGCGCCGGGCGGTGCTGATCAGCGGCGGCGACTGGCTGGGCGGCCTGCTCAACAGTCCGCTGAGCCTTATCCTGATGGGGCTCGCCGTGCTGGTGCTGGTGCTCTCCTACCGCATGCGCTTCTCGGAGCGGCTCGAGGCCATGGCCCACGAACAGGATAGCCAAGGCGCCGCCGATGACGATGCCAAACGTTGAGCATGGCAGCCGTGACCCTGCTGTTTGCCGCCCTGGGCGCAGCGGCCTTTGCGCTGCTCGGCGTGCCACTGCCCTGGCTGCTGGGCAGCCTCACCGCCGTGCTGCTGGCCGGCGCCCTGGGCTGGCCCCACCTTCCGCCCGCCTGGCTCAAGCCGGTGGCCCTGGCCCTGCTGGGTCTGCACGTAGGCAGCTCTGTCGACGCCGAGCTGCTGGCCGAAGCGCGCCGCTGGCCGCTAACCCTGGCGGGTATGCTGCTGCTGGTAGCGGTGACCACCTTCGTGAATACCCGCTATTTCGAACGGCGGGCAGGACTCGACCGGCCTACGGCGATGTTCGCGGCCGTACCCGGCGCGCAGTCGGTGGTGCTGCTGACCTGCGACGCCCATGGCGCCGACCGCCGGCAGGTGCTGCTGGGCCAGATCAGCCGCATCATCGCGGTGATCTATCTGGTCCCGCTGCTGCTGACCCAGTTCCTTCCCCGTGAGCCCGACGGCGACGCTACCGTCCGTCAGATCGGGCTCGGCCTGACACTGCCCGACCCCCAGGCACTGCTGGTGACCCTGGCGGCCGGGGCCGCGGGCTGGTGGCTGGCCGGCCAACTGCGGCTGCCGCTCCCCATCCTGGTCGGCCCGATCCTCGGTGTGGGCTTGGTGCAACTGCTGGGACAGCCGGCGATGGAGATGCCCCCGGCGTCGCTGCTGGTGGTCCAGTTCTGCCTGGGCACCTCGCTGGGCGCCTACTTCGTCGGCCTCTCGCTGCGCGATACCCGCATCATGCTGGGCCACGGCCTGGTGGCGATGCTGATCACCCTGCTGCTGGCCCTGGCCATGACCCTGCTGATGTCGCGGGTCACCGCGCACGATACCGCCGCCCTCTTTCTCGCCTTCGTGCCGGGCGGACTGTCGGAGGTGGTCCTGCTCGCCGCCGCGCTGGACGTCGACCCGGCCTTCGTGGTTTTCCACCACCTGTTTCGTTTTATCGCCATCGCCAGCCTGCTTCCCTGGCTGGCAGCGCGCCTGACACGGTGACCCGGCCACCTCCCTCGTCGTTGCGGTCAGACACCGGCGGCGTGCTCTACCCGCTGCCATCGCTGCGCCGCGCCTGGCGCGGCGACTGACCGTACTGGCCACGAAAGGCACGGGCGAAGCTGGAGCTGGAGGAGAAGCCGCAGGCCAGCCCCACCGAGAGCACGTCCAGGTCGGTCTCGGTGAGCAGCCGCCAGGCCCGCGCCAGGCGCTGCTGCAGGTACCACTGACGCGGCGAGGTGCCCAGGTGCTGCTCGAAGAGACGCTGCAGCTGGCGCAGCGAGACGCCGCTGCGGCTGGCCACCTCGGCCAGCGGCAGCGGCGCTTCCAGATGCTGCTCCATCAGCGCCACCGCCTCTACCAGGCGGCGGTTGTGGGTGCCCAGCCGCCGGGCCAAGGTCATGCGCTGCTGATCGCCGCGGGTGCGGATGCGCTCGTGGATCAGCTGCTCGGAGACGTCGATGGCCAGGCGGGCGCCGTGGCGCCGGGCGATCACTTCCAGGGCCATGTCCATGGCCGCCGCCCCGCCGGCGCAGGAGAAGCGCCGCTCGCCCAGCTCGAAGAGCTCATCGGAGGTCTCGATGCCGGGAAAACGCTCCTGGAAGGCAGGCAGGCTCTCCCAGTGCAGGGTGACCCGCTCCCCCTCGAGCAGGCCTGCGGCGGCGAGCAGGAAGCCGCCGGTGTCGAGCCCGCCCAGGGTGCAGCCGGCCTGGTCCAGGCGATGCAGCCAGGCCATCAGCGGCCGGCTCAGATGAGCCTCGGGCTCGAAGCCGCTGCACACCGCCAGCGAGGGCAGGTGATGCACCTCGCCGATGGCCTGGTCGGCGAGCAGGGTCATGCCGTTGGAGGCGGTGACCGGCCCACCGTCCTCGCTGATCAGGGTCCAGTCGAACAGCGGTCGGCCGCTGATGCGGTTGGCGATGCGCAGCGGCTCCACCGCGGCAAAGAACGCCATCATCGAAAAGCGCGGCACCAGCAGAAAGCCGACCCGTTCGGGCAGTGGGCCCCGGTACTCCAGGCGCATCGACGTCTCCTCAACCGACCTTGCGGGAGGCTCCCGCCCCGGCGGGCAGACGCACCGCCGCGGGATTCTGGAACAGCGACTTGAGGATCCCCAGCGTCATCAGGATGATCACCACGCTGAGCGGCAGCGCCGCGGCGATCGACGCCGTCTGCAGCGCCCCCAGGCCGCCGGCGACCAGCAGCACCGCGGCCACCGCACCGATCACCGCCCCCCAGAAGATGCGCATCGGCTTGGACGGATCATCGTTGCCCAGGGACAGGATGGTGGTGATCACCAGCGTACCCGAGTCCGAGGAGGTGATGAACCAGCTGGCCAGCAGCAAGGTGGCCAGGGCCGACACCGCCCAGGAGAGCCAGGGGGTGGCGCTGATCCCGTCGATGGTGGCGTAGAGCGCCGCCGGCAGGTTCCAGTTGCGCACCAGCTCGATCAGCCCGGCGCTGCCGGCGCCGCCCTTGGCGGTCAGCTCCTGGTGAATGGCCACGCCGCCGAATACGCTGAGCCAGCCGATGATGATCAGGGTGGGAATCAGCATCACGCAGAGCATGAACTCGCGCAGGGTGCGGCCCCGGGAAATACGGGCGATGAACAGCCCCACGAAGGGAGCCCAGGCCAGCCACCAGCCCCAGTAGAAGATGGTCCAGTCACCCTGCCACTGGGCCGCCCCCTCCTCCTGGGGGAACCACAGCCCCATCTGCACGAAGTTGCCCAGGTAGTGGCCCAGCGACTCGCCGAACATGCCCAGCAGCCAGGCGGTGGGGCCGCCGAACAGGAAGAAGCCGAGCAGCAGCAGCGACATCACGATGTTCCACTGCGAGAGATATTTGATGCCCCGACCCACCCCGGAGACCGCCGACAGGATCGACAGGGCGCTGATGCCGGCGATCAGCGTCAGCTGGGTCGGGTTGCCCGGATCGATGCCGAACAGCCGCTCCAGGCCGGTGGCGATCTGGCTCACCCCCAGGCCCAGGGAGGTGGCCACGCCAAACACCGCCCCGAAGACCGCCAGCAGGTCCACCAGGTGGCCGATGGGGCCATAGATGCGCTTGCCGATGAAGGGGTAGAGCGAGGAGCGCAGCGCCAGCGGCAGCTTCTTGCGGTAGGCGAAGTAGGCCAGCGACAGCCCCACCAGCACGTAGACGGCCCAGCCGTGCAGCCCCCAGTGGAAATAGGTCACCGAGAGCGCGGTCACCGCACGCTCGTGGCCGATCTCGGTGGCCCCGGCCAGGTCGGCATAGGGGCTGTTGGGGTAGCCGAAGGCGCCGCGGTCATCCAGGTAGAAGAGCGGCTCGGCGACGCCGAAGAACAGGATGCCGATGCCGATGCCCGCCGAGAACAGCATGGCGATCCAGGCGAAGGTGGAGAACTCCGGGCGGCTGTCATCGTCGCCCAGGCGGATGCGCCCGAAGGGGCTGAGCAGCAGGCCGAAGCAGACGGCGATGAGAAACACCAGGGTGATGATGTAGTACCAGCTGAAGGTGCTCTCGATCCAGGCCCTGGCGGTGCCGAAGACGCTGCCGGCAAGCTCGGTGTCCAGCGCCGAGAAGAGCACGAAGGCGAGAATGATGCCGGCGGCCCAGAGCGTCATGCCGCGGTGGCTGCCACGAAACAGGCCCTGCTGCTCCACCAGCGCATAGTAGCGATGGGAGTCAGCCTCGGCGCCGGGAACAGGCCCTTGCGAATCGGTCATGGGTATCTCCTATGAAGCGACAGTGCCGACATCCTGCCCGACGCTGAGGAGATAACCATACACTAGACGACTTTTTTAACACATAAAACGACAAACACTCCCCATCAGGCGTCAACAGTATCCATAAAGCGAAAAATGTCCATGGCTGCCAGGACTGTCCTGCCCGAGCGGCCACATCAGGCGGCGGTAGATGGGGTGATGGCCGGACAATACCGGGCACTGCCCTGCACTCAAGAAGCCGAACATATCGATGCCATGCGCGAGCACTTCGACAACCTGAAAGAGGAGCCCGGCAGACCCTTAAACAGAATTAAGAGCCTGCTCAGACGGGGGACGACCAACAACTCCTCCCCGACCAAAAAACCCATAAAATCAAACGACTAACGAAGGACTTTTAAAGGCCACCCGAATCCCATCTTCCACTTATGCCCCCACCGGTACTCTCCCGCCCTGGGAAGATTGCTTGACAGGTTTGGAGGGCGGCTTCTATGGTCTATTTATTCGCATAAATATAATAATTGTTGGCTCGCCAGCACGAGCACCTCCCCTCCTGGCATCGACCAGGAGGAGCGACCGCCCCACCAACCACAATAAGGGGATGTAACGATGAGAAAGACCCTTCCTCCACGCAAACTTGCCATATACGGTGGCATGCTACTGGGCTTCTTGATGCTCGAAAGCCCGATGATCATGATTGCCAACAAGGTCGACCCCATGATCATGGGCGTACCGTTTCTGTTCGTCTGGAACCTCGTCTGGTGGAGCTTCCTCACCGGTCTGTTCCTTGTGGCTTACCTGACCAACTGGGGAAGCGGCAGCGTGCCCGCCACCCAGCGCAGCCGTTAAGGAGGCCACACCATGACTGGTAGCATCTTCATCATCGCAGCGTTCATGATCATCCCCTTGCTCGTGGGGGTTGTGTCCGCAAGGAAGTCTCAGGACACCAGCGAAGATTTCTTCGTGCAGGGTCGAGCCATGGGCAGCATCGCCGTATTCTTCACGGTGGCTGCTACCTGGTGGAGCGCCTTTGCCTTTCTGGGCTCGAACGCAACGTTCTATACCAGCGGCCCCGTCTACCTAACCGCACTCGCATGGAACCTGTTGTTCGGCTTCATGTACTATTGGGTCGGCAAGCGCGTGTGGTTCCTGGGCAAGCGCTTCAACTACCTCACCCCGTCCGATCTGATGGGTGACTTCTATAACAGCGAAGCACTGCGTATTCTGGTCGTCCTGATCACGCTGGTGTTTACGGTGCCCTATCTGCAGATCCAGTTGACCGGCGGTGCCTACCTGATTGAGGTTGCCTCGGGTGGCGTCGTTCCCTTCTGGCTGGCGGCCCTGCTGTTCTACTTCATCATCATCGTCTACGTGTGGATTGGCGGCATCCGTGCAATCGCCTGGACCGATGTGATCTACGGTGCGCTACTGTTCTTCGGCATGATGTTTGCCGGCTACTACATCTCGCTGCAAGTGGGGGGGCCAGCGGCGCTGTTCGCACAGCTTCAGCAGAGTTCACCCGACCACCTGACCATGCCGGGACCGAACGGCAACATGGGCTACAGCATGTGGTTCTCGCTATTCGTGATCGTGGCCATCGGGGCTTTCATGGGACCACAGATCTGGCTGCGCATGTACTCGGTGAAAAGCGGCCGTCTGTTCAACCTGATGCCCTTCCTGCTGGGGCTGGCGGCCTTCGCCTACTTCGGCTCCGTGCTGACCGGCTACACCGGCGTGATTCTCGAACCAGGCCTTGAGAATGCCGACCAGATCTTGCCTGTCATGCTGATGAACTATGCGCCATATCTGCTCGCTTCACTGATCATGGCTGCCGGTGCCGCCGCCGCCATGTCCACCGCCAACTCGCAGATTCACGCAGTCTCTACCGTGGTCACCATGGATATCTACCAGCGCTATGTGAACCGCAAGGCGAGCCAGGCACGCATCGTGACCATCGGCCGTCTGTCGCTGGTCGGTTTCTCGCTGGCCGCCTATATCCTGGCCCTGACCGTGCCTGGCTTGCTGGTGACCATCGGCATCGCCGCCCTGGCGGGCACCGCCCAGCTGATTGTGCCGACTATCGGTGCCATCACCTGGCGTCGCGCCCATCCGATGGCAGCCTTCTGGGGCCTGCTGACAGGCGTACTCTGTGTGCTGGTGCTTACCTATGGTCCTACCGTCAGTAACCCGCTGGGACTGCATGCCGGCATCTGGGGACTGCTACTCAACGGTGGGCTCTTCGTTGGTCTGAGCCTGGTGCTCAAGCGGAAGGATCACGAGGTAGTAGAGCGCTTTGCCCTGGCTCGTCAAGAGTACGACGCTGAATATCACCCGGAGCGTCTGGAGGGCGCCTCCCAGCCTGTTGGCGAGGCGGCTACGGCGCGCTGATCCATCTCACGGGGCCTGCCCAGCAGGCCCCATTTTTACAAGGAACCATCCATGGTCCAGACCCCGACACCGCGTCGTCGACAGAAGCTGGCTGAGCTGATCAGCGACGATATCAAGCGCTGGATCGCGACCGAGGGAATGACCGAAGGCGACCGCCTTCCCAACGAAAAGACCCTCATGGAACTCTACGGCTGTGCCAAAGGCACGGTGCGCGAGGCCCTGAAGATCCTCGAGGTCGAAGGGCTAGTGACCCTGAAAACGGGGCCGGGCGGCGGGGCAATCTTACATACCCCGAGCATGGAACCAGCCAGCCGCATGCTGCGCAATTTCCTGCACTTCCGCTCATTAGATGGCCACCAGGTCTATCAGCTGCGTCGCCTGCTGGAGGTGGAACTGGCGGTCTCCGTCGTGGGGAAGCTAAGTCCCGAGGCGCTGGAGAGCCTTGCCGTCAATATCGACGCCTGCGAATGCCATCATCCAGGCGAGGAAGATCAGCGACGCCAGCGCTTTCTCGAGCTGGAGTTTCACAACCTGCTGGCCAAGGCCTGCCCCAACCCGCTGCTCGCCTTCATGTGTCGTTTTCTCAACGACATGCTCCGCGACTTGGTGGTAGTCAAGAAGGCCTATATACCGGAGCGCAAGCAGTTCGACGAGGCCAACCACCGCTACCACCGTGAGCTGGTCGAGGCGTACCGCGATGAGGACAAGGAGCGGGTTCGCCAGCTGATGGATGAGCACATGCGGGATGCCGAGGCCCATATGTCAGCCCTGGAGGCCGAAATGGCCGACCAGATGCTGATCTCCCAGGAAACCTTGTTCGACGCAGAGCAAGACTCACCACTGCTGCATCTTATCAAGCAAGCCCGCTGAGCACAGCGCGACAAGCCGTGCCTATCACACAATCACAAAGAGGCGACTCATGACGATTGCTAACGTTCTGCGCCCCGCTACCGAGCTACGTACCGACCGTGAACGCCTCTGGCAGGCACTCATGGAAATGGCCAAGATTGGCGCCACCCCAAAGGGGGGCGTGAACCGCCAGGCCTTCACCGACCTTGACCGCCTGTCACGAGACCTGTTTATCGAGTGGTGCCGCGCCGAGGGGTGCACCATCCGGATTGATGCCATTGGCAATATCTTTGCTCGCCGAGAAGGCCAGGAGCCCGACAGCCCAGCCGTCATGACCGGCAGCCACCTCGACAGCCAGCCCACCGGCGGCAAGTTCGACGGCGTTTACGGGGTGCTGGCCGGCTTGGAGGTGATTCGCACCCTGAATCAACATGATATCCAAACACGATCCCCCATAGAGGTCGTCGCCTGGAGCAATGAAGAGGGGTGCCGTTTCGCGCCCTGCATGATGGGCTCCGGGGCCTTCACCGGCCAACTAGCATTGGAGGAGATGCTGGCCCGCACCGATGCGGAGAACATCAGCGCCGGTGACGCCCTTGAGGCCATTGGCTACCGAGGGGAAGATTGCGTCACTCCTGACCACATCAAGGCATATTTCGAGTGCCATATCGAGCAAGGACCGCTTCTGGAAGACACCGGCAACACCGTAGGAGTCGTCGTGGGGGCCCTAGGCCAGAAGTGGTTTGACCTTACCCTGACCGGGCTGGAGGCCCATGCTGGCCCGACCCCGATGCCGCTGCGCCGCGATGCGATGGTCGGGGCAGCTGACATTACCCAAGCGGTCAACCGCATTGCCAACGCGCATCAGCCCCACGGCCGTGGCACGGTCGGGGTCGTCAACCTGCACCCAGGCTCGCGCAACGTCATACCCGGCCAGGTAACGATGACGATTGACCTGCGCCACTTCGAGAGCGAGAGGCTCACCGCCATGGCCGAGGAACTCCACCAGGTGATCCAGGAGACGAGCCAACGCCATGGCTTGGCGTTCGAGCTGACGCCTACGGCGGATTTCTTACCGGAACACTTTGCCGACAGCTGCGTGGGGGCGGTACGTCGTGCTGCCGAAGCCATCGGCTGTGCGCACATGGATATCGTCAGCGGTGCCGGTCACGATGCCATCTTCATGGGGCGTGTCACCCAGGCTGGCATGATCTTCGTCCCCTGCGAAAACGGCATCAGTCACAACGAAATCGAGAATGCCAAGGCTAGCGACTTGAATGACGGCTGCAACGTGCTGCTTCACGCCATGCTGGAGCAGGCCGGAATCGCAGGCGAAGCCGTGGAGTGAAATGCGATGACCATGACCGCCCTTCCGACACAACTCGCCGACCTGAGCGCCGTTGAAGCGCTCAGCTTGTTTCGCCACCGAGAACTTTCGCCGGTGGAACTGACCAAGGACTGCCTGGCGCGCCTCCGCCGCGACAACCCCGCCGTCAACGCTTTCGCCCATGTAGACGAAGCGGGCGCACTAGCCGCTGCTCGCGCTTCCGAGTCACGCTGGCAGGCCGGCACGCCCAGCGGCCCTCTCGACGGCATCCCCACCACCATCAAGGATCTGACGCTGACAGCTGGCTTGCCGACCCGATTCGGCTCAGCCACCAGCAGCCCGGACGGCCCCTGGGAGACCGATGCCCCAATCAGCGGCCACCTGCGTGAAGCCGGCGCGGTGATTATCGGCAAGACCACTTCGCCGGAGTTTGGCTGGAAGGGCGTGACAGACAACCCCCTTCACGGTGTCACCCGCAACCCCTGGGATCACCGCCTGACGCCAGGCGGCTCCTCGGGCGGCGCTGCGGCAGCGGCAGCGCTCAACCTCGGCCTTCTCCACCAGGGCAGCGACGCGGGCGGTTCGATTCGCATCCCCTGCAGCTTCACCGGCACCTTCGGCCTCAAGCCGACCTTTGGATGGGTGCCCCAGTGGCCGGCCAGCGTCATGGGGCCGCTCTCACACTTGGGCCCGATGACCCGTACCGCCGCCGACAGCGCCCTGATGCTCAGTGTCATGGCTCAACCCGATACCCGAGACGGCTACCTGGGCAACCCGCGCGCCGATGACTGGCTGAGCCCGCCTCCCGACTCGCTGGCAGGATGGAGAATCGCCTTTAGCCCCGACTTGGGCTATGTGGATGTCGCGCCGGACATTGCGGCCCGCGTCAGGGAAGCCGTGGAAGCGCTGCAGGCGCTGGGCGCCACGATCGAAGAGGTGGGCCCAGGTTTCGACTCTCCGCTGGAGGTCTTCAATACCCTCTGGTTTGCCGGTGCGAGCCAGGTACTGGAGCGCCTGGATAGTGCCCAGCAGTCACTGCTGGATCCGGACTTTCTGGCTATCGCCCGGCGAGGTGCCGCGATTCCATTGCGCGACTACCTCACCGCTTGCCGCGCCAGGGAGCAACTCATCGCGAAGATGCAGGGATTCCATGAGCGCTATGACCTGCTGGTAACGCCCACCATGCCCATCGCCCCGTTCGAGGCGGGGCATAACGTCCCACCAGGTGGTCATTATCGTGAATGGATGGACTGGACACCCTTCAGCTACCCCTTCAACCTGACGCAACAGCCTGCAGCCTCGCTGCCCTGCGGCCTGGATGCCCAAGGCTTGCCGGTCGGCCTGCATCTGGTTGGCCCACGCTTTCAGGATCTCAAGGTCCTTCATGCCGCGCAGTTGCTGGAGGACCTCCTGCCAGACATGCCCTCTCCCACGAGCTGATCGCACAGGTGCCGGGATGACGCCCGGCACCCCAACTGCCGCACGGTGGTGCTGATGACTGACACGCTAACGCCGCGGGCGCCCTTCTGGGCGCCCGCTGATGACTGCTTTACGTTCCCGCTCGGCTGCTCATGAGGGGAAGGAGAACTGCGCCCCCTCGCGTACGCCGGCCGAGGGCCAGCGCTGGGTGATGGTCTTGCGTCGGGTATAGAAGCGCACCGAATCGGGGCCATAGGCGGAGAGGTCGCCGAACAGCGAGCGCTTCCAGCCACCGAAGCTATGATAGGAAACCGGTACCGGCAGCGGCACATTGATGCCCACCATGCCCACCTGGATGCGGTCGCTGAAGTAGCGTGCCGCCTCGCCGTCGCGGGTGTAGATACAGGTGCCGTTGCCGTACTCGTGGTCATCGATCAGCCGCATCGCCTGCTCCATGGTGTCCACTCGCACCACCAGCAGCACCGGGCCGAAGATCTCCTCCCGGTAGCAGGTCATCTCGGGCGTCACGCGGTCGATGAGGGTACCGCCCACATAGAAGCCCCCTTCATGGCCGGGCACCTGCACGCCGCGACCATCCACCACGATGCTGGCCCCCTGCTGCTCGGCGCTGTCGATGTAGCCGCACACCTTCTCCTGGTGGGCCTGGGTGATCACCGGCCCGAAGTCGTTCCCGGCATCGTGGAAAGGGCCGACCTTGAGGGAGGTCATCTGCTCCTGCATCTTGGCGATCAGGGTGTCGGCGGCTTCGTCGCCCACCGCCACCGCCACCGAAAGCGCCATGCAGCGCTCGCCGGAGGAGCCGAAGGCGGCCCCGTTCAGGGAGCTGACCACGTTGTCCATGTCAGCGTCGGGCATCACGATGGCGTGGTTCTTGGCGCCGCCCAGGGCCTGGCAGCGCTTGCCGTTGGCGCTGGCGCGGGAATAGGTGGTTTCCGCGATGGGCGTGGAGCCGACGAAGCTCACAGCCTGGACACGGGGGTCATCGAGCAAGGTGTCCACGGCCTCCTTGTCGCCGTTGACCACGTTGAGCACCCCGGCGGGAAGCCCCGCCTCTAACGCCAGCTCGGCCACGAACAGGGCCGAGGAGGGGTCGCGCTCGGAGGGCTTGAGCACGAAGGTGTTGCCGCAGGCGATGGCCATGGGATACATCCACAGCGGCACCATGGCGGGGAAGTTGAAGGGAGTGATGCCGGCCACCACGCCCAGAGGCTGAAACTCGCTCCAGGAGTCGATGCCGGGGCCGGTGTTCTTGCTGTGCTCCCCCTTGAGCAGCTCGGGGGCGCCGCAGGCGTACTCCACGTTCTCGATGCCGCGGGCCAGCTCGCCCTGGGCGTCGTGAACGATCTTGCCGTGTTCTTCGCCGACCAGGCGCACGATCTCGTCGGCACGCTCCTCGAGCAGCTGCTTGAAGCGGAACATCACCCTGGCCCGCTTGGCCGGCGGCGTATCGCGCCAGGCCGGGAAGGCGGCCTGAGCGGCGGCGATGGCCTCCTCCACGGTGGCCTTGGACGCCAGGCTTACCCGCCCCTTGACCTCGCCGGTGGATGGATTGAAGAGCTCCTGGGAGCGTCCTTCGCGGTCGACGCGTGCGCCGTTGATCAGATGGCCGAGTGTTGTCATTGGGTTCCTCTTGATAGCTCGGTTACAGGGGGAATTCAGTCCAGTTCGCCGATGGATTCGCCCAAGGCGTTGACGAGGCGGTCGATCTCTTCGCGCTCGACGATAAAGGGCAGGCCGAGCTGGATGGTGTCGCCGCCGTAGCGTACGTAGAAGCCTTTCTCCCAGCACTTCATGGCGATCTCGAAGGGCCGGCGGGCCGGCTCGCCGGGATAGGCCTCGATGGTCAGCGCCCCGGCGAGCCCGTAGTTGCGAATGTCGCTGATATAGCGGCTGCCCTTGAGGCCGTGCAGCGCTTCCTCGAAGAGCGGGCTCATCTGGCGTACGCGCTCGATGAGCTGCTCCTGCTCGAGGATGTCGAGCGAGGCCAGGGCCGCGGCGCAGGCCGCCGGGTGGCCGGAGTAGGTGTAGCCGTGGGGGAGTTCGAGCATGTAGTCGGGGCCGCCCTGCTCCATGAAGGTGTGGTAGATCTCGCCCTTGACCATCACCCCGCCCATGGGCACGGCGCCGTTGGTCAGCTGTTTGGCAAAGTTCATCATGTCGGGGACCACGCCGAAGGCCTCGGCGCCGGTCATGGCCCCCATGCGCCCGAAGGCGGTGATCACCTCGTCGAAGATCAGCAGGATATCGTGCGCATCGCAGATCTCGCGCAGCCGCTGCAGGTAGCCGACCGGCGGCGGAATCACCCCGGCGGAGCCGGCCAGGGGCTCGACGATTACCGCCGCAATGTTGGAAGCGTCGTGCAGGGCGATCAGCTCCAACAGCTCCTCGGCCTTCTCGGCGCCGCGCTCGGGCATCCCGCGGGTGAAGGCGTTCTCGGCCATCAGGGTGTGGGGCAGGTGGTCGGCATCGACGCCCTGGCCGAACAGGGCGCGGTTGGCGCCAATGCCACCCAGGCTGATGCCGCCGAAGTTGACCCCGTGATAGCCCTTGGCGCGCCCGATCAGCTTGGTCTTGGTGGGCTTGCCCTTCTTGCGCCAGTAGGCGCGGGCGATCTTCAGGGAGGTGTCGGCGCTCTCGGAGCCGGAGCCGGTGAAGAAGGCATGATCGAGCCCCGCTGGCGTCAGCTCACGCAGGCGGTGGGCCAGTTCGAAGGCCTTGGGGTGACCGAACTGGAAGGCCGGCGCATAGTCGAGCTCGCGCAGCTGACGACTCACGGCGTCGGCGATCTCGGGTCGCGAGTGGCCGGCACCGCAGGTCCAGAGGCCCGAGAGGCCATCGAAGACCCGGCGCCCCTCCGAATCGATCAGATAGCTGCCCTGGGCGCCGACGATGATGCGCGGGTCGCGCTTGAACTGGCGGTTGCCGGTATAGGGCATCCAGTAGGCGTCCAACTGATCGGCACTCAAGCCGGCCGCATAGGGAAATGCCTGGGCGGTCATGGTAGGGCCTCGCATAAGCTTGTCATTGTGGATATGCCGCGGCGGGTCGCTTCGCGGTGCTGATAGCCACAGGCTAGGCGGCCCCATGAGTCAGTTAAATTTTTAAAAACTTACTTTCATGTAAACTCAGGGTTAACTTTCTGGCCGGGAGCGGGGCATGGGCAAGGGGGTCACGATGGGGCAGCTGGGCGACGCCGATCTGCGTCTGCTGCGTATCTACCGCAAGGTGGTGGAGTGCGGCGGTTTCTCCGCCGCCGAGGTGGAGCTGGGCATCAGCCGGGCCGCCATCAGCATGGCCATGAACGACCTGGAGACGCGCCTGGGGCTGCGCCTCTGCCAGCGCGGCCGCAGCGGCTTCTCACTGACCGATGAGGGCGCCGAGGTCTATGAGTCGACGCTTCAGCTACTCGCCGCGGTGGAAGGCTTTCGCACTCGAGTCAATGCGCTGCACGCCCAGCTCAAGGGCGAACTCAATATCGGCATCACCGACAACCTGGTAACCATGCCCGAGATGCATATCACCCACGCCTTGAGTGCTCTGAAAGAGCGCGGGCCCGAGGTGCGCATCAATATTCGCATGATCCCGCCAAGCGATATCGAGCTGGCGGTGCTGGATGGACGCCTGCATACCGGCGTCGTCCCGGACCTCAAGGTCCTGCCGGGGCTCAACTACCTCTCCCTCTACGAGGAGGCATCACGGCTCTACTGCTCGGATGAGCACCCGCTGTTCGCGGTGGAGAAAGTGGACGAGGCGGCGCTGGCCAGCCACGATGCCGTGGTTCCCGCCTATGCCCAGACCCCCGAGATCAAGGGCGTTCACGAGCCCCTCAGGACCGCCGCCTCGGCCAGCGACCGCGAGGGGGTGGCCTTCCTGATCCTCTCCGGCCGCTATCTCGGCTATCTGCCCACCCACTACGCCGAACGCTGGGTCCGTGACGGTCGGATGCGCGCCCTGGATCCCGAGCGGTGGCGCTATGACACCCACTACAGCGCCATCACCCGCAAGGGGGCCCAGCCCAACCTGGTGTTGGAGGGCTTTCTGGAAGAGCTGAGGAGGCTGATCGGTGAGTAGGCGTCTCGCCTACCCCCCCGTCATGTTCATGAAGCGCACCACCTGGACATCGCCATCGGTGGTGAAGTGGTGGCGCTCAGGCTTCTTCGCCATGGCGGCAACGATGGCCTCTTTCAGGCGCTCGCTGTCGCCGGGGTGGCGGCGCAGCACCGCGCGCAGGTCCACCGAGTGCTCGTTGCCCAGGCAGAGCAGCAGGCGCCCCTCGGCGGTGACCCGCACCCGATTGCAGGCGTCGCAGAAATTGTGACTGTGGGGCGAGATGAAGCCGATCCGCGAGTCGCTGTCGGCCATGCGGAAGTAGCGCGACGGCCCGAGCGTCGTCTCGGTGGTGGGCACCAGGGCGTGGCGGGTCTCGATGATGGCGCGCACCGCGTCACTGGAGCAGAAGGTGGTGGCGCGGTCGTGGCCGATGGCCTGGCCCAGCGGCATCTCCTCGATAAAGCTGATGTCGACCCGCTCCCGGCGGGCGAACTCGACCAGGTCGAGGACCTCATCGTCGTTACGCCCCTTGAGGATCACCGCGTTGAGCTTGATGCGCGCGAACCCGGCCTCCCGGGCCGCGCGGATGCCGTCGATCACCTTGGCCAGCTCGCCGGTGCGGGTCAGGGCGCGGAAGCGCGCCGGGTCCAGGGTGTCGAGGCTGACGTTGAGACGCTTGAGCCCACCCTCATACAGGGCGCGGGCGTGCTTGACCAGGCCGGCTCCGTTGGTGGTCATGGCGAAGTCGGAAAGCCCCGGCAGCGTGCCCACCTCGGCGACCAGGGTCTCGATGCCCCGCTTGACCAGCGGCTCGCCGCCGGTGAGGCGAATCTTTTCCACCCCGAGTTCGACGAAGGCCCGGCACAGGGTGGCCATCTCCTCCAGGGTGAGCACCTGGGCGCGGGGCAGGAAGGTCATCTCCTCGGCCATGCAGTAAACGCAGCGGAAGTCGCAGCGATCGGTGACCGAGAGGCGAACGTAGCGGACGGTGCGGCCGAAGCCGTCGATCAGCGCGGTCATCGACGCGCCTCCACGCTAGCGCCGGCATGCAGGGGCAGTCGAGCGATCAGCTCGCCGACATCCTCGGCCACCTCGGCCACGACGTCCTCGCCGTAGCGCTGGCCGCGGCGCTTGCGCAGGCCGCGCTTGTAGAGTTTGACGTGTTCGGTGGCGGTGACGCCGGCCCTGTCCAGGCAGTGGCTGACGCAGTGCATCGGGCAGCCGTCGATGGCGACGATGGGGCGCCCGGAGCGGGCGACCTTGACCAGCCCCGGCACCCCGCCGCCGACGCCGGCGATGCACGACATCTCCGCGACGCCGCCGTGGTCGAGGCGCAGCGCCACATCGTTGGCAAGCTGGGCCACGTCCGAACAGCCCGAGCAGGAGTAGACCAGGGTGCGCGGTTTGTCAGCGGTTCGGGGCATAGGTGCCTCCCGGTTGCAGTGTTGCGTAGCGCGCTGTCGCCGCGTGGCGTCAGTCGTCGGTGACCATGGCGTCGCGCAGCTTCTGTTCGTCGAGCACGGTCAGCCGTTGGCGATCGATATTGATGGCGCCACTGTCGCGCAGCTTGGCCAGCAGGCGCGACAGGGTCTCCGGCGTCATCGCCAGCTGGGAGGCCAGCCAGCGCTTGGGGATGGAGAGACGCACCACCCGGGGCCCCTTGGCGCGGCCCGAGGGCAGCTGGCGCAGGATATAGCTGACCAGCCGTGACATGGCATCGGCCTGGGTCAGCAGCGCCAGGTCCTCGAGGCGCTCGGTGAGCTCCAGCGCCAGCCGGCTCATGAACTCGGCGCGGCAGGCGGGCTGACGATCCATGATCTCCCGGCAGCGCGAGGCGGGAATCGCCAGCACATGGGTGCGCCGCAGCGCCTCGGCCGAATAGAGATAGACCCCGGCGCTGGAGACCATGCTCAGCTCGCCGAGAGTACCGCCGCGCTCCACGCAGCGGATGGTCGCCAGCCGGCCATCGCCGGCAGAGCGGGTCAGGCGCACGGCGCCGTTGATGACGATATACAGCCAGTAGGCCGGGGCGTCCTGGCGAAACAGCCACTCGCGGTTCTTCAGCTCGAGCAGTTCGGAGTCTTCCAGCAGCGACTCGACCTCGTCGTCCTCGAGCTGACCCAGCCAGGGGATGCCCAGCACCAGCTCGCGCAGCTGCTTGGGCTTGAACAGCAGGTCAGCCGACGAACTGTCCGGCGGGCAGATAGGGGTAGTCATGACCTTCCTCCACGTCTTTGTCAGCGACCATCATCAGATAGCCGTGTGCCTGGCTGGCGGCCCGCAGCATGTGCGACCCCTGGCCGCCGGCCAGCAGAGCGACCGGCTGGCCGCCCCGCCAGTCGAGTACCACCCGCAGCAGCTCCCGCCGCCCGGGACTCGCCCGCCGGGAAAACCCCGCGCGCACGGCGAACTGCTGCAGCGGTGATACCTCACGCCCCTGGCAGCCCTGCACGAAGGGCCTGGCCAGCAGCTGCCAGCCCACCAGGGAGGCCACCGGGTTACCCGGCAGGCCGATCAGCGGCACGCCGTCCGGCGTTCCATCGTCCAAATGGCCGAAGGCAAACGGCTTGCCCGGCTTCATGGCCACGCCGTGGAAGTCCAGCCCACCCAGGCGCTCCAGCACCGGACGCACGTGATCCTCCTCGCCCACCGAGACCCCGCCGGTGCAGATCACCAGATCCGCCCCATCGCGGGCGGCGATGAAGGCGTCGTGCAGCGCCTCGGGCGTATCGGCGATGATGCCGAGATCCAGCACGTCACAGCCGGCCTGTTCCAGCAGTGCCTGCAACATCACCCGGTTGCTATTGTATACTTGACCGGTTTCGTAGGGTATCCCTGGTTCAATCAGCTCATCGCCGGTGGATATCAGCGCCACCGCCAAACGCGGCAACACCGGCACCTCGGCAATGCCCTGGCTGGCCAGCATCGCCAGCGCCGGCGCATTCAGCGCCGTCCCGGCCGGCAGCAGGGTGTCGCCGACCCGGTACTCCTCACCGCGGCGACGAATATTGGCCCCGGGCCTGGCCTCGCCCACCACGTGCATCCGCCCGTCGTCATCCAGCCGCACCCGCTCCTGGGGGACCACGCAGTCGGCCCCCTCGGGCACCGGCGCGCCGGTGAAGATCCGCGCACAGCCCCCTTCGGGAAGCCGCTGGGCACCGGCGCCCGCCGGCACCCGCATGACCACCGGCAGCCCCGCCTCGCTCAGCTCGGCCAGGCGCAGGGCATAACCGTCCATGGCGCTGTTGTCGATGCCCGGCATATCGAGCCGCGCCACCAGGTCACCGGCCAGCACGCGTCCGGCGGCCCGCTCCAGAGGCAGGCGCTCCTCCCCGGTCAGCGGCCTGGCCGCCGCGATCATCCGCTTGCGGGCGTCTTCCAGGTCGAGCAGTCCCTTGGCAAGGCTGGCACAGCTCATGCGCGCACTCCTTGACCACGGTCAGGCGCCGTCTCCGGGTCCCGGGAGCCACAGCCGGCCGCCTCGGGCAGCACCATGGCGACGAAGTTGCAGGGCCGGGTACGGGCATCGAGCTGGCTTTCGAGGATACCGTCCCAGGCGGTGGCGCAGGCCTTGGGCGAGCCAGGCATGGCGAAGATCAGGGTGCGATTGGCCACGCCGGCCACGGCACGGGACTGGATGGTGGAGGTGCCAATGCTTTCATAAGAGAGCTGGCGGAACAGCTCGCCGTAGCCGTCCACGGCGCGGTCGAACAGCGGCGCCAGCGCCTCGGGGGTGGTGTCTCGCGCCGTGAAGCCGGTGCCGCCGTTGACCAGGATCACCTGGATATCCTCACGTACCACCCACTTGGAGACCACCGCCCGGATGCGATAGATATCGTCGGGCACGATGCGTCGCTCGACCAGCGCGTGGCCGGCCTCGGAGAGCCGCTCACTGAGCAGGTCACCGCTGCCATCGCGGTCGTAGCCGCGGGTATCAGAGACGGTCAGCACGGCGATACCAAGCGGCGCGAAGGGGGTATTGGCGTGAACATGGGCCATGGGATTCTCCTCACCGCCCGCGACGCGAGCGGCGACATGGATATGAGGAAAGCGGGCACCGCGCAGCGCAGTGATTCACCGGAAACGCCTGCTCGCGCGGGGAGTTCTACTGCATCAAGGCGTTGGCGCTGTCGTCATCCAGGGCGATGCCCTCGACGCCGATGTCGGTTTCCAGCGCCAGCAGGTAGTGACGCAGGGCGCGACGCGTGGACTGCTCGCGCAGGCTATGACGCACCCGGTCGAACACCTCGTCGAAGGTCAGCGTCTTTCCTTCCAGGCGCTGGTCGATGAGCACCACATGCCAGCCATAGCGCGAGGCCAGAGGTCGCTCGTGCAGCCCCTCCGGCAGGTGATGCAGGGCGCGGTCGAGCTCGGCCACGGTCTGGCCCGGCGCCAGCCAGCCCAGCTCGCCGCCCTCGTCCTTGGAGGGGCAGGCAGAGTAGCGCATGGCCAGCTCGGTAAAACGCTCGGGCGCAGTGACAAGCGCTTCGATGAGCCCCTCGCCCTGCCGATAGCCGGCGTCCCGTGCCTCGGCGTCATCCGGCGCCGCAGGTAGGAGGATATGCCGTACGGCCAGGCGCGTCGGCTCGCTGAAGCGCTCGGGGTCGGCCTCGAAGAAGCGCCGGCAGTCCGCCTCGCTGGGTTCCGGCACCTCTAGCTCGCGATCCAGCAGCGCGGCGATGGCGGCGTCGTTGTCGCCGTCATCTGCGCTGTCGGCCGCGACGAGCCCCAGCTGGGCAGCGCGTGAACGCAACAGCTCGCGCACCACCAGGGCCCGAGCCGCCTCGAGCTGCGCCTCGCCGGCGCTGGCCGCGGGGTGGTACTGCATCTCCTGGGCGATGGCGGCCTCCTCGATGGTGGCGCCGCCGACCCGGATGGGAGGGGGACTCGCGCCCCCCGGGATCATCTCGATATCGATCTTTTGCATGGTGATAAATCCTTGGCGCACAGGCGCTGAGTCTAGAGGGCGCCGGGGACAGGTCATAGAGGGGGTCCTATGCCAGGGATGGCATCGGTAGCGCCCAGGGAGGGGTTTACAGCGCCCCCTCGTTGACCTGTCGCCGGACAAGCCCGGTCCTGTTTTCGTCTCGCTTCAGCCCCGCTTGCGCACCAGCTGGTAGCGACGAGTGATATAGCCCAGCGGAATGCTCCACACGTGTACCAGGCGCGAGAAGGGGAACAGCAGGATGATGGTCAGGCCCACGAAGATGTGCAGCTTGTAGATCCAGGACACGCCCTCCATGTACTGAGCGGCACCGCCGCCGAAGAAGACGATGGCCTGGGCCCAGCTGGAGAGGGTGACCATCATCTCGCCGTCCAGGTGGCCCAGCGAGAAGAGGACGGTGATCATGCCCAGCGCCGCCTGGAAGACGATCAGCCCGAGAATCAGGGTATCCATGGTGCTGGAGGAGGCGCGAACCCGCGGGTTGGTAATGCGGCGATGCAGCAGCATGGCGCCGCCCACCAGGCAGGCAATGCCGGCGGCCCCGCCCACCACGATGGCGATCAGCTGCTTGGTGCCGGCGTGGAGGAAGGGGGAGTAGACCCAGTGCGGGGTCAGCATGCCGAACAGGTGGCCAAAGAAGATCACGATGATGCCGACATGGAAGAGGTTGCTGGCCAGTCGCATGTTCTTCGACGACAGCATCTGGCTGGAGCCGGTCTTCCAGGTGAACTGCCCCTGGTCGTAGCGCAGCAGGCTGCCGACCAGGAACACGGTGCCGACCAAATACGGGTAGTAGCCGTAGATCAGGTGGTCGAGATAGGTGCCGAATGCAGACATGGTGATTCTCCTGTTAACGACCCGTCACCGGAGGCATCGCCTCGGGTGAGAGAATGCGAACGGCCTCGCTGTGGACGCCCTGCTTGCGCTCGGCCAGGCGGCGGCCCTCGGCGGACTGCAGGGCGCAGTCCTGGTCGGATTCGGCGGTGAAGCGCACCGCCTCCTCTTCCCAGACCGCGTCCAGCGCCTCGGGGGTGTCATCGGGCTCTTCGCTTCGCACCTCCTCGCGCCGCGCATCCACCTCCGACTCGGCGCCGATCAGGGCCAGCAGCGCCCGCGTCACCAGCCCCTGGTCGGCATCGCGCTCCTCGAGGCGCGCGGTGAGCAGGCCCAGGATATGGCGGATCTCCCCCAGCCAGCGGCCGATCTCTGCCTCATCACGAGTCGAGAGATACTCCAAGAAGATCGGCAGGTAGTCGGGCAGCTCATGGGCGTCCAGCGCGAAGCCGGCGGCCTGATACTCGTTCATCAGGTCGACCATGGCCTGGCCCCGGTCGCGGGACTCGCCGTGGACGTGCTCGAAAAGCAGCAGCGAGGTGGCCCGACCCTTGTCAAACTGCGCCACGTACTCCGCCTGCAGCTCCAGCAGGTCGCCGTCGGCGATGCGCTGGCACCACTCCATCAGGGCCGTGCGCAGGGGCGCCGCGAGGCGGCGCTCCTGGTCGATGACTTCGATGAGCTCGCCGGCCGCGGCCTGTAACTCCTCGGTGGGGTAGTCGAGCAGGCGCGACAACACACGCAGACTGCGCATGCCAACGGCCGGCTCGGCCATCTTCAGGGCAGCATCAGCCATGACGGGCCTCCTCCGCTTGCGGGTCAAAGGTCTCGACCGGCTGGACCAGGGTAGCGGTCTGGGGCCGGCCGTTGAACAGGCTCGGCTTGCTCTCGCCGTGGCAGCCGTCGCCGAAGCTGAAGCCGCAGCCGCCGCGCTCCGGGAAGGCTTCGGTCGCCATCTCGCGGTGGCTGGTGGGGATCACGAAGCGATCCTCGTAGTTGGCGATGGCCAGATAGCGATACATCTCTTCCACCTGCGCCTCGGTCAGCTCGACATCCTTCAGGACATCGGTATTGGGCTGGCCGTCGACATGCTTGCCTCGCATGTAGAGGCGCATGGCCATCAGCCGCTTCAGCGCCAGCACCACGGGCTCCTCCTCGCCGGCGGTGAGCATGTTGGCGAGATAGCGCACCGGGATACGCAGCGATTCGATCTTCGGCATCACGCCGTCGAACTCGATCTTGCCGGCCTCGGCGGCGGACTGGATCGGCGACAGCGGGGGCACGTACCAGACCATCGGCAGGGTGCGATACTCGGGGTGCAGCGGCAGCGCCAGCCCCCAGTCCATGGCCATCTTGTAGACCGGCGAGGCCTGAGCGGCCTTGATCACGTTGTCGGTAATGCCGTCCTTCTTCGCCTGGGCGATGACTTCCGGATCGTTGGGGTCCAGGAAGATCTCGCACTGACGATGATAGAGATCGCGCTCGTCCGGCGAGCTCGCCACCTCCTCGATGCGGTCGGCGTCATAGAGCAGCACGCCGAGGTATCGAATGCGCCCCACGCAGGTCTCGGAGCAGACCGTCGGCATGCCCGCCTCGATGCGCGGGTAGCAGAAGATGCACTTCTCGGACTTACCGGTCTTCCAGTTGTAGTAGATCTTCTTGTACGGGCAGCCGGAGATGCACATCCGCCAGCCGCGGCACTTGTCCTGGTCGATCAGCACGATACCATCCTCTTCGCGCTTGTAGATCGCACCGGACGGGCAGCTCGCCACGCAGGTGGGGTTGAGGCAGTGCTCGCAGAGCCGCGGCAGATACATCATGAAGGTGTTCTCGAACTGGCCGTAGATATCGGCCTGCACCTTCTCGAAATTCATGTCCTTGCGGCGCTTGGCGAACTCGGTACCGAGAATCTCTTCCCAGTTCGGGCCCCACTCGATCTTGTTCATGCGCTGACCGGAGATCAGCGAACGCGGTCGCGCGGTCGGCTGATGCTCACCCTGCTTGGCGGTATGCAGGTGCTCGTAGTCGAAGTCGAAGGGCTCATAGTAGTCGTCGATCTCCGGCAGGTCGGGGTTGGCGAAGATGTTCGCCAGTACCCGCCACTTGCCGCCGATCTTCGGCTCGATCTTGCCATCCTTGCGGCGCATCCAGCCGCCCTTCCACTTGTTCTGGTTCTCCCACTCCTTGGGATAGCCGATGCCGGGCTTGGTCTCGACGTTGTTGAACCAGGCGTATTCCATGCCTTCACGGCTGGTCCAGACATTCTTGCAGGTCACCGAACAGGTGTGGCAACCGATGCACTTGTCGAGGTTGAGGACCATGCCTACCTGGGAACGAATCTTCATTTCACGGCCTCCTGCTCGTAGTCATTGCCCTCGCCATCCAGCCAGTCGACTCTCTTCATCTTGCGAACCAGGACGAATTCATCGCGGTTGGAACCGACGGTGCCGTAGTAGTTGAAGCTGTAGGAAAGCTGCGCATAGCCGCCGATCATATGGGTCGGCTTGGGGCAGACCCGAGTCACAGAGTTGTGGATACCGCCACGCGTCCCGGTGACCTCTGAGCCCGGCACGTTCACCTGGCGCTCCTGGGCGTGGTACATCAGTACCATGCCGTTCTTGACCCGCTGGCTGACCACCGCCCGTGCGGCGATGGCACCGTTGGCGTTGTACAGTTCGATCCAGTCGTTGTCCTCGACGCCGATCTCGCCGGCGTCATCCTCGGAGAGCCATACCACCGGGCCGCCGCGGTTGAGCGTCAGCATCAGCAGGTTGTCCGAGTAGGTAGAGTGGATGCCCCACTTCTGGTGCGGAGTGATCCAGTTCAGCGCCTTGGACGGGTTGCCGTTGTCGCTGATGTACTCGACGTTCTGGTACGCCTTGGTGTTGATCGGCGGACGATAGACCAGCAGGCTCTCGCCGAAGGCACGCATCCAAGGATGATCCTGGTAGAACTGCTGGCGGCCACTGACGGTGCGCCACGGGATCATCTCATGCACGTTGGTGTAGCCGGCGTTGTAGGAGACGTGTTCGTCCTCGAGGCCGGACCAGGTCGGACTGGAGATGATCTTGCGCGGCTGGGCGACGATGTCGCGGAAGCGGATCTTCTCCTCTTCCTTGGGATGCGCCAGATGGGTGTGATCCCGCCCGGTGATCTTGGACAGCGCGCCCCACGCCTTCACCGCTACCTGACCGTTGGTCTCCGGCGCCAGCGTCAGGATCATCTCGGCCGCGTCGACGGCGGACTCGATCTGTGGACGGCCCTTATGCGGCCCATCGACCTTGCGGTGATTCAAGTCCCCCAGCAGCGAGACCTCCTTCTCGGTGTTCCAACTGATGCCCTTGCCGCCGTTACCGGCGCTCTCCAGCAGGGGCCCGATGGAGGTGAAACGCTCGTAGGTCTCGGGATAGTTGCGCTTGATCTCGATCAGCGCCGGCATGGTCTTGCCGGGGATCGGGTCGCACTCGCCCTTTTTCCAGTCCAGCACTTCGGGCTGGGCCAGCTCGGCCGGGGAGTCGTGCTGGTGCGGCAGGGTGACCAGATCGGTCTCCTCGCCCAGATGCCCCACGCAGGCCTTGGAGAACGCCTTGGCGATACCCTTGTAGATGTCCCAGTCGCTGCGCGACTCCCAGGCCGGATCGGTGGCCGCGGTCAGCGGGTGAATGAAGGGGTGCATGTCGGACGTGTTGAGGTCGTCCTTCTCATACCAGGTCGCGGTGGGCAGCACGATATCCGAGTAGAGGCAGGTGGTAGACATGCGGAAATCCAGGGTCACGAACAGATCGATCTTACCCTCGGGGGCATCGTCGACCCACTTGACCTCTTGGGGCTTGTTGCCGCCCTCATCGCCCAGGTCCTTGCCCTGGATACCGTGGCGGGTGCCCATCAGGTACTTGAGCATGTACTCGTGGCCCTTGCCCGAGCTGCCGAGCAGGTTGGAACGCCACACGAACATGTTGCGCGGGAAGTTCTGGGGGTTGTCCGGATCTTCCGCGGCGAAGGCCAGCTTGCCCTCCTTGAGCTGCTGAACGGCGTAGTCCTTGGTGGAGAGGCCGGCGGCCTCGGCGGCCTTGGCCAGGCGCAGCGGGTTGGTGCCCAGCTGGGGCGCCGAGGGCAGCCAGCCCATGCGCTCGGAGCGCACGTTGAAGTCGATCAGGCTGCCGGGGTACTCCTCGGCCTTGGCCAGCGGCGAGAGAATCTCCTTGATTTCGAGCTTCTCGTAGCGCCACTGGGAGGAGTGGTTGTAGAAGAAGGAGGTGGAGTTCATGTGCCGCGGCGGACGGTGCCAGTCGAGGCCGAAGGCCAGCGGGGTCCAGCCGGTCTGCGGACGGAGCTTCTCCTGGCCCACGTAGTGGGACCAGCCGCCGCCGCTCTGGCCGATGCAGCCACACATCACCAGCATGTTGATCAGACCGCGGTAGTTCATGTCCATGTGGTACCAGTGGTTCATACCGGCACCGACGATGATCATGGAACGCCCCCGAGTCTTGTCGGCGTTCTCGGCGAACTCCCGGGCAATACGGATGACCTGCTCGGCGGGCACGCCGGTGATCTTCTCCTGCCAGGCGGGGGTATAGGGCTTCACCTCGTCCAGGGAGGTGGCACCGTCATCCTCGCCCTCTTTACCAAACCCGCGATCGATGCCGTAGTTGGCGCACATCAGGTCGAAGACAGTGACCGCCAGCACCTCACTGCCGTCGGCCTTCTTCATGCGCTTCACCGGCAGGCTGTGGAACAGCAGCTCATCGCTAGCGCCACCGCTTTGCACATGACTAAAGTGCTCGTGGGTGATACCCCCGAAATAGGGGAAGGCGACCTTTGCTACGTCGTCATGCTTGTCGGCCAGGCTCAGCAGCGGCTTGATCTCGTCGCCGTCGGCATCGCGGGGCTCGAGGTTCCACTTGCCTTCCTCGCCCCAGCGGAAACCGATGGAGCCGCGGGGCACCACCAGCTGGTCGCGGGTCTCGTCCCAGGCCACGGTCTTCCACTCGGGATTGTTGTCCTGCCCCAGGTTCTTGGCGAAGTCGCTGGCCCGCAGCTGCTTGCCGGGCGCGTAGCTGCCGTCCTCGCGGGCTTCCAGCTCCACCAGGAAGGGCATGTCGGAGTAGTTGCGCACGTACTCGGTGAAGTAGGCGCTGGGATTCTCGAGGTGACGCTCCTTGAGGATCACGTGACCCATGGCCATGGCCAGGGCAGCGTCGGTGCCCTGCTTGCAGGAGAGCCACTCGTCGGTGAGCTTGGAGACCTCGGCGTAGTCCGGCGTGATGGAGACGGTCTTGGTGCCCTTGTAGCGCACCTCGGTGAAGAAGTGGGCGTCCGGGGTCCGGGTCTGGGGCACGTTGGAGCCCCAGGCGATGATGTAGCCGGAGTTGTACCAGTCGGCGGACTCGGGCACGTCGGTCTGCTCGCCCCAGGTCTGGGGGCTGGCCGGCGGCAGGTCGCAGTACCAGTCGTAGAAGCTCATGCAGACGCCGCCGATCAGCGACAGGTAGCGGCTGCCCGCGGCGTAGCTGACCATGGACATGGCGGGGATCGGCGAGAAGCCGATGATGCGGTCCGGGCCGTACTGCTTGGCGGTGTAGACGTTGGAGGCGGCAATCAGCTCGTTGAGCTCGTCCCAGTTGGCACGCACGAAGCCGCCCATGCCGCGGGCCCGCTTGTACTGCTTGGACTTGGCCGGATCCTCGACGATGGAGGCCCAGGCGTCGACCGGATCCTTCTTGTCCTTGAGGGCGTCGCGCCACATCTTGAGCAGCGGCTTGCGGACCAAGGGGTACTTGAGGCGGTTGGCGCTGTACATGTACCAGGAGTAGCTGGCGCCCCGCGGGCAGCCCCGCGGCTCATGGTTGGGCAGGTCCGGACGGGTGCGCGGATAGTCGGTCTGCTGGGTCTCCCAGGTGACCAGGCCATTCTTGACGTAGATCTTCCAGCTGCACGAACCGGTGCAGTTCACACCGTGGGTGCTGCGCACGACCTTGTCGTGCTGCCAGCGCTGACGATAGCTGTCTTCCCAGCCGCGCGACTCCTCGCGGACTTCGCCATGCTCGTTGGCGAAAGGCTCGCGGGTCTTGCGAAAGAAGTTCAGCCGATCAATGAAGTGACTCATGGTCGCTCTCCAGGCTCCTCGAAAGATGCGTGACCTCTGCGGGTCACCCGTCTTGCGCCGGGCGGTCAGTGGGTATCGACCACCGCACCAGGCACGGTCTATGCGTTCAGATTCTGGGGGATGTCGCGTCGAAAAACTGCCCGATTACCTCTATATACCGCCGCCCTACCCACAAGGTGATAGATGCCTCCGACAAGGGGGGATAAGCCCATCAGGAGTGTGGTTTCTGGGCATAGGCGTGGTCCCACACCATCATCAGCATGCACAGCACCAGCGACGCATAGAGAAACATGAACCCAGCGGTGCGAATGCCCACCCACTCGTTGCCGATAACGAAGACCAGCGGCAGTAAGGCGGCAAAGAGCCCGCCGAGAGTCAGCGCCAGCCCGCCCACTAGTGCCATCTCCTCGCGATGATCCCGGTGAATCAAACGCATCAGGCTGCCCTTACCGATCCCCATGGCAACGCCCATAGCACCCAGCAGCAGCATAAACACCTTCAATGGCGCCTCGTAGTGCAACGTGATCGGAGCGTAGACCCCCTCGATATGCATGACGAAAGGGGGATAGGAAAGCAGGAACAGGCAGATCAGCACGAAGGCGCTGACCCACCAGCGCAGAGCGCGGAAGTCGCGCCGATCGGCCCAGGCACCGCCGACAATCTGGCCAAGCCCGACAGCCAGGGTAAACGGCACGGCGGTCAGTGCCGCCTCCTTGAGCCCCAGGTGGTACTGGGCGCTGAGATAGGCCGGTAGCCATAGCGCCAGCGCCACGAAGGCGCCAAAGAAGAAGCTGTAGACTATTGCCAGTCGCCACACTTGCCATCGCGCCAGCCGACTTAGCAGGCTGCCCGCAGAGCTGGACTGCAGGCACCGGCCGACCTGATCCTGTCGGTCATCGGCGAACAGCCACAGCAGGGCCGCCACCGCCAGCACCGGCAGCAGATAGATAAGCGGCGCGGTTCGCCAGCCATAGGCCTGGCTGATCAGCGGCAGGAGGAGATAGCTCAGCCCAGCACCCAGCATCCCCGCACCGTATAGTCCCAGCGCCAGACCAGCGTGGCGGCGGGGACAGAGCCCGGCCACATACACCAGCCCCGCGGAGAGTGACCCAGCGCCCAGGCCAAGCCCCGCACCGGCCAGCAGGAAGTGATGATACTCCCGGGAATGAGAGAGCCCCCACAGGAAGGGGCAGATCAACAGCAGGCAGGCGACCATCACCCGTCGCCCGCCGAGCCGCCGGCCGAGCTCGGCCATGGGAAGCGCGGCCATGGCCCCAATGGCCATGGGCATCGCCAGCAGCACGGCAAAGCGCACTTCCCCGAAGCCCAGCAGCGCCTTGAGCTCGATACCCAGTACGGCGAAGATGGTCCAGCTGGCAAACACCAGTGCAAAGGCCAGCGGCGAAAGCAGCACGACAGCCAGCGGACGATAATCCCCCTGGGATTCATAATCTGGGTCAGACATGGCAGACATCATCATCGCCGCTAGCGGGAGAAAAGAGACATGGTGAGAGTCTCAGGACCGCACACTTCGGGGTCAAAGGCGCATAGGAGGTAGGGTGCCTACCCCGAAGGGTGTAGTAGACTGCGACCACCCCCTGACGGTTACGACACAACATGCGACAGCTGCGACACTCTCTTGTAGCCCGGATCATTGCCTCGCTGCTGGCCATCAGCGCCATGGCGCTGGTCAGCATCGTGGTGACCATGACCGTGGCCTCCGACAGCCGCGGTGATGCTGCCGCCATCAACATGGCGGGCTCGCTGCGCATGAACGTCTACCAGATCGTCAGCGCCCTGCAGCAGCATGAGCAGCAAGCTGACGCGGCATCGCAATCGCGTGTAAATCAGCTGGTTGAACGCTTCGAACAGCGGCTGGCCAGCCCCGCACTGACCGACGCGATGCCAGATGCCTCGGACCACCCTCTGCGCCAGCAGCACCGCCGCCTGCTCGACCGATGGGAGAGCGTCCTGGCCCCTCAGGTAACCCAGGCCGCAAACGGGGAGGGCGACATCCTTTTTGCCACCTTACCAGCACCCCTGGACGGCTTAGTGGATGAGATCGATGCGCTGGTCACGCTGCTCGAGCAGAACAGCGAATCCAAGATCCAGCTGCTCAGCGCCCTACAAATTCTCTTTCTCGGCCTGATCGCCGTCGTGGTGATCATCGCCTCCTACGATATCCGCCACAACCTGGTCACCCCGCTGCGTCAGCTGGTCGTGCTGGCCAGGGAAGCCGCGCGGCACAACTTCGGCTACCGCACCCGCCTCGGCGGCAAGGACGAGCTGGCCCTGTTGGGGCGAACCTTCGACAACATGGCCGAACAACTTGCCTCCAGCTACGCCGAGCTGGAGGCCCGAGTCGCCCATAAGACCAAGGAGCTGGAGCGCGGCAATCAGGTCATGCAGGTAATGCACGACGAAAGCCGCTCGCTCTACGGGGGCGGCAACGACCTGTGCGCCAGCGCCGCCCCCATGCTGCGCCATATCGAGCAGTTGCTGGAGATCGGCCCTCTCCGGCTGTCGCTCAACGACCCCCACGACGATCGCCAGATCCCGATACTCGCCACCCACTCGGCGCGCCGCCCCACCTACTGCCGCGACCACGACTGTCACGCCTGCCTGCTCGATCCTCAGCCGTTGAGCCTGGCCGAGACCCAAGAGGGCGACTGCCTCTTGCTGCCGGTCAGCGTCGGCGACGAGATGCTCGGCACCCTGGAGATCTGGTACCCCAAGGGGCAGCGTTTGTCGGACAGCGTCCGGCGCCTGCTCAACGCCCTGGCCGACCAGCTGGCCACCGCGGTTTACCTGCAGCGTCGCATCGAAGAGGAGCAACAGATCTCGCTGATGAACGAGCGCACCATCATTGCCCGGGAGCTGCACGACTCCCTGGCCCAGTCGCTCTCCTACCTGAAGATGCAGGTGGCGCGGCTGGAGCGCATGCAGGCCAAGGACGCCCCCAAGGAGATGCAGGCGGCGGTGTTCGATGAGCTGCGGACCGGCCTCAACAGCGCCTATCGCCAGCTGCGCGAGCTCTTGACCACCTTTCGGCTCAAGCTGGAGGGACCGGGGCTGCAGTCGGCTCTGCAGCAGACCACCGCCGAATTCGCCGAACGCATGGGGGCGCCGGTGGAGCTACACTTCGACGTGCCGCCTCACCTGCTCAACCCCAACGAAGAGATCCACGTATTACAGGTCGCCCGAGAGGCGCTGAGCAACACCCACAAGCATGCCGAGGCCCACTGGGCCGCGGTCACGGTGCGCTTCCACAACGCCCGCATCCTGCTGCGGATCGAGGATGACGGAATTGGCCTGGCAAACGGCGACTCGCCGCCCATGCACTACGGCCTGGTGATCATGCGCGACCGCGCCCATACCCTGGGGGGTGAGCTCCATCTGACCAACCGACCCGGCGGCGGCACCCTAATCGAGCTGGTGTTCCCCCCCAGACCGCGCGCCTGATCACTCGGCAGCCGGCACAGGACGCCACCACCCACCAGCAAGGAAACTGAGACACCCATGGGCCAATCCGTCAACGAGACCCCTGCCAGCATCCTGATCATCGACGACCATCCACTGCTGCGTCGCGGCGTGGCTCAGCTGCTGGAGCTGGAAGACGACCTCGAGCTGGTCGGCGATACCGGCGAACCGACCGAGGGCGTACGCCTGGCCGGCGAGCTGGATCCAGACATGATCCTGCTGGACCTCAACATGCCCGGCATGGACGGCATCCAGACCCTCAAGGCGCTGCGCGAGTCCGGCTTCGCCGGGCGTGTGGTCATGTTCACCGTCTCCGACCACGAGGATGACCTGGTAGCAGCGCTGCGCGGCGGTGCCGACGGCTACCTGCTCAAGGACATGGAGCCCGATGAGATGGTGCGCCAGCTGCGCCAGGCCGCCCTGGGGCGCATGGTGGTCAGCGAGAGTCTCACCGCACTGCTGGCCGAGGCGCTGCGTAAACAGCGCAGCCAGCCGGCTACCCCGGACATCCACAGCCTGACCCAGCGCGAGCGGGAGATCCTGCGCGAGCTGGCCGCCGGGCTCTCCAACAAGCTGATCGCCCGCAAGCTCGATATCACCGAGGGTACCGTCAAGGTGCACGTCAAGCACCTGCTCAAGAAGCTCAATCTGCGCTCGCGGGTAGAAGCGGCCGTGTGGGCGGTACAAGAGGGCGTGGACCACTGAGACAGGGCGTATTCTATGTGAATACCTCCAAATACCTCCGCCCGGCCCCAGCGCCGCCCCCTTCCCCCAGCGACCGAAATAAAGCCAATAATATCAATGTGATGACGTCATTCCTGCGCTACCTCCATGGAGGTAGAAGGCGGGTTTCAATGACGCCAGGCCCAGTTTCGCGCCGCGCCCTTCACACGTATCTTTGCCGTCAAAGCCTCGCGCGTTGATGCCCGTCAAGCATCGCGCGCCGACCAGACGTCATCAGGACCCGAGGAAGGAGCGCCAGCATGGCCAATTCATCCGCGAAAGCCAACCAGCAAAGATCGCGGGCCGCACGTAACGCCGACATCGAACACTGGGATGTCGAGAACGAGGCGTTCTGGGAGAAGGAAGGCAAGCACATTGCCAACCGCAACCTGTGGATCTCGATCCCTAGCCTGCTGATGGGTTTTGCGGTCTGGATGATGTGGGGCATGATCACCACCCAGATGCAGAACCTGGGCTTTCCCTTCACCACCGATCAGCTCTTCACCCTGACCGCCACCGCCGGCCTGGCCGGCGCCACCCTGCGCATTCCTGCCTCTTTCATGCTGCGACTTGCCGGCGGGCGCAACACCATCTTCCTGACCACCGCCCTGCTGATGATCCCGGCGGCCGGTACCGGCTTCGCACTGATGAATCCCGAGACGCCCTTCTGGGTGTTCCAGGCCCTGGCGCTGCTCTCCGGCATCGGCGGCGGCAACTTCGCCTGCTCGATGAGCAACATTTCCAGCTTCTATCCCAAAAGCCAGCAGGGCTACGCCCTGGGCATGAATGCCGGCCTCGGAAACTTTGGGGTCACGACCATGCAGATCCTGGTGCCGCTGGTGATGACCGTGGGCATCTTCGGCGCCATCGCCGGCGGCCCCATGGAGCTGCAGAGCTCCAGCGGCACCCTGATCGGCCGCATCGAGGCAGGCACCGATACCTGGATCCAGAACGCCGGCTTCGTGTGGCTGCTGTTTTTGATCCCGCTGGCCTTCGCCGGCTGGTTCGGCATGAACAACCTGCGTACCGTCAGCCCCAATCCCGGCACTCCGCTCCAAGCCTTCGGCAAGATTCTCGGCCTCTACGGCGTCGGCGTGGTCGCCACCGTGATTGGCCTGGTAGCACTCGAATGGCTCAATATGTGGCTGGCGCTGCCGCTGACTGTGGTACTGACCCTGGTGCTGCTGCGCCTGCTGCCCGGCGAGGAAATCAAGCCCAATATCCAGAAGCAGTTTGCAATCTTCCGCGACAAGCATACCTGGTCGATGACCCTGCTCTATATCCTGACCTTCGGCTCCTTTATCGGGTTCTCCGCCGCGCTCCCCCTTTCGATCACCATCATCTTTGGCAGCATGACCGAGGTAGCCGCCGACGGCACCATTACCCGGGTCACCAATCCCGATGCGCCCAGCGCCTTGACCTGGTCATGGATCGGCCCCTTCGTCGGCGCTCTGGTGCGCCCCATTGGCGGCTGGATTTCCGACAAGCTGGGCGGCTCTTTCGTGACTCAAGTCATCACCGTGATCATGGTGTTCGGCTCCGTGGCAGCGGGCTATGTGATGATGCTGGCCTACAACTCCCAGGATCCCAACCAGTATTTCTGGCTGTTCATGGTGCTATTCATCGTGCTTTTCACCGCCAGCGGGATCGGCAACGGCTCCACCTTTCGCAGCATCGGCTTCATCTTTGATGCTCAGAAAAAGGGACCGGTACTCGGCTGGACTGCGGCCGTGGCAGGCTATGGCTCTTTCATCGCACCCGTCATGATCGGTGATCAAATTCGTGCCGGCACCCCCGAAGTCGCCATGTACGGCTTTGCCGTCTTTTACCTAATCTGCCTGGTTGTCAACTGGTGGTTCTACCTGCGCAAGAACGCCTATGTAAAGAACCCTTAGCGCCAAATTCCTAGATAAAAAAGGCCGACTCATCATCACAATGAGTCGGCTTTTTTTATAAAAATCAACAAAAATAATATGCTTTCATATATGCTAATCCTATCCTCTTAATCGACCATCGGAGAGTCAAATGGCCTCTGAACGCTTCAAGCAATACTCGGTACTCACCGCCAACACTTTCGCCTTCACCATCTGTTTCATGGTGTGGACCATGTTCGGCGAAATCGGCGTCCCCATCGCCGAGGAGCTGGGCCTCTCCAGCACCCAGTTCGGGCTGCTGACCTCGGTGCCGATTCTCACCGGCGCGCTGATGCGCCTGCCGCTGGGGGCGCTCACCGACCGCATCGGCGGCCGGCCGGTGTTCATGGTGCTGATGCTCTCCACGGTGCCGGCAATTTGGGCGGTGCAGTTCTCCACCCAGTTCTGGCAGCTGCTGCTGCTCGGTGCCGTGGTGGGGCTGGCCGGCAGCGGCTTCTCGGTGGGTATCACCTATACCGCCAAGTGGTTCCCGCGCGACCGCCAGGGGCTGGCCATGGGGATCTTCGGCGCCGGCAACGCCGGGGCCGCGGTGACCAAATACATCGCGCCGACGGTGATCATCCTGCTGGGGTGGCAGGCGGTCCCCAATATCTACGCCGCCATCATGCTGATCACGGCCCTGTTCTTCTGGTTCTTCACCTTCACCAACCCCACGCATCGCAACGCCGACCGCCCCTCCCTGAAGGAGCAGGCGGCGGTGCTGCGCGACCCCAGGGTGTGGAAATACTGCCAGTACTACTCGGTGGTCTTCGGGGGCTATGTGGGGGTCTCCCTGTGGCTCACCCGCTACTACATGAACGAGTACGGCATGGGGATCCAGCTGGCGGCACTGATCGCTACCATCTTCGTGCTGCCCTCTGGGGTGATCCGTGCCTTCGGCGGCTGGCTCTCCGACCGCTTCGGCGCGCACACGGTGACCTGGGCGTGCATGTGGGCCAGCCTGGTCGCGCTGTTCGTGATGTCCTACCCGGAGACCCAGTACGCGGTGACGGCCACCGGCGGCGAGGGCACCATCGAGTTCGGCTTTGGCATTCCGGTCTGGCTGTTCACCTTTGCTCTCTTCGTGGTGGGCATCGCCTGGGGCATCGGCAAGGCCTCGGTGTTCAAGTACCTGTCGGACGACTACGACAAGAACCTGGGCCTGGTATCGGGGATCGTCGGTCTGGCCGGCGGCGTCGGCGGCTTCCTGCTGCCGATCATGTTCGGCGCCCTGGTCGACATCACCGGCGTGGCCACCTCGGTGTGGATGCTCTGCTTCGGGGTGACCCTGGTGTCGATCATGTGGATGTGGTGGACCGAACGCCGCACCCCGCTGCTGACTCGCGACGCCTACCACCAGGCCACCGTGGTACCGCAGGCCAGCGAGAGCCGGTGAGCCTGCGACATTCTGTCAAGTCCGGTATCCGACCTTGACGGTCAGGATTTGATCCGCGACAAGGACAGCGCTGCCCCGCTGGGCCATAGTAGTGGCCAAGCCTGCCGGCCGAGGTCAGCAGGCGGTCACCCAGCGACTTTCACCATCAGGAGGTAGAGCATGCCCTCCACGCCGCTCTCCACATCCCCGTCGACCTCTGCCGGTGAACCGGCTGGCCGCCATCGCGGCAAGGGCCTGGCCGCCACCGTCTACGTGCTGTTCCTCGGCAGCGTGATGACCGTGATCACCGCCCCCATCGGCGTGCTGATCGCCCACTTGTTCCGCCGACGCAGTGAGGGCTGGGTGGGCAGCCACCTGCAGTTCCAGATCCGCACCTTCTGGCTCGGCGCCCTGGCAGGTGCCGCGGTATTGGCGGCCTGGAACCTGCTTGGCCTGATCGGCGCCCCCTCCTGGGTCTCCTGGACCCTGGGCTACGGCTTCTTTACCGCCTGCCTGGGCTGGACCATCGGCCGCTGCGGCGTGGGCATCAACCGGCTGATGAACAACCAGGCCATCGCGGCACCGCGCAGCCTGCTGTTCGGTGGCGCCGCCGTCACGCTGGAAGACGATCAAACGGGAGCGACCCATGACCAGCGCTAGCCTCTCCTCGTCCGCGGCGGCGCCGCGCTCGGGCGCCGTCTCCGGCATCGCCTGGGGCTTTATCCTCTTTTCGCTGCTGACCCTGGCGCTGCTGACGCTGCCCCTGCTGCCTGGCGACGCCCTGGTGGCCTCGCTGGGGGTCGAAGCCGGCAGCGGCGGGTTGACCGGCGGGGTCGCCTGGCTCATCGAGCGCAGCGCTACCCTCGCCGCCCTGCTGATCACCGGTGCGCTGGTCACCCTGGTGCTGGCCATCGCCCTGCTACAGCGTCGCCGCTGGGCGCGCCCCGCCTTCGTCGGGCTGATGCTGGCTGGCTTTGTCGGCGTGTTCGGCGCCGCGGCGCTGACGCCGATGACCTTCGGCCTGCTGCCGGAGGCCGCCACTACCGAGGCGGTGAACCCCGGCAACCCGGTCGCCGGCCTGGTGGGCGCGCTGAGCCTGTTGATCATGATGGCCACCGCCCTGGTGGCGCTGTTCGCCTGGGCCGGCTGGAAGCTGACCACCCCGGCGGTGCGCGCCGAGTTCGATCGAACCCCCATCGCCCCGGAGGGCTGAGATGCCCCAACGCAAGGAAGCGCCTCCCCGCCCCCTGCCCAACCCGGGCTGGGGGCCGCTCTCCGCCCTGCCCGGCAACCCGCTGATGTGGGTGCTGATTCTCAGCGAGATGGTGGTCTTCGCCGCCTTCTTCGGCCTCTTCGCCTGGCTGCGCATCGCCGAGCGCGAGGTCTTCGACGCCTCCCAGCAGCTGCTCGACCCGGTGGCCGGGGGGATCAACACCCTGGTGCTGCTGACCAGCGGGCTCTTCGCCGCCCTGGCGGTGCAGGCGATCGGTCACGGTGATAAACGCCGCTGCCGCCAGTGGCTGGCCGGCGCCTTCGCCCTAGGGATGGTGTTCTGCGTGGTCAAGGTGGTGGAGTACGCCGACAAGTTGGGCCAGGGCCTGATGCCGGAAACCAACACCTTCTTCACCTTCTACTACCTGCTGACCGGCTTCCACTTCGCCCACGTGCTGTTCGGTCTGGCCCTGATCGCCCTGGTGGCCTGGCGCATCTCCCACGACAACGTGGAGACCGCCGCCGCCTTCTGGCACATGGTCGACCTGATCTGGATCCTGCTCTACCCGATCATCTACCTGCTGAGGTGACCCTGCCGATGCCGCTTGCCTCCCTGCCCCCGGCCACCCGCCGGCTGCTGATCACCTGGGCCGTGCTGATGGGCCTGACCCTGGTCACCATGGCCTCGGCCCAGCTCGGCGGCGATGCCCGCCTGTCGGCGCTACCGCTGTGGTCGGCGGGCCTGCTGCTGCTGAGCACGCTGTTCAAGGCCCATCAGGTACTGATGGTCTACCTGGGCCTGCGCGACGCCACCCCCGCCTGGCGGGGCGCCTTTATCGGACTGACCCTCTTTACCCTGGTGCTGGTGGCCTTCGGTTACCTGCTCGCGCGCTGAACGCTTGCCACTTTTCACGGCTCCTTGCACTTTAGCGTGAGCATGTTTGGCAAGCTTCAAGGTGGGAGGCCGGCTCCGCCGGGCGAAGGCGCCGCAGGCGCCCCATGGGTAGCGCTGCGCGCTACTTCGCGAGCTAAAGCTCCCTCCCACAAGGCCCATTCACGCCCGTCTGCAATGCTCCCTTTTCACCGGATGCCCTGCCAAGACGCCAGCGGCGCCGCTACGCTATCGTACGTCGCTGCAAGAAGGCCAGGGGCTCAGCGCTCCTCGGGGGGCTCCGGCTGCGCCCATTCCGCGAGCCGGCGCCCGGCATGGATCAGGGCGTAGATCACCACCGGCGCCAGCAGCATCAGGAAGATACCCCAGTCGCGGGTATTGATCAGCCAGATCAGCGGGGTGAGCACGGCGAAGGCCGCGATCACCCCGAAGAGCGTGGCCATTACGGGGCGGCTCAGTGTCATGGGAGTCCTCTCTTGCCGGCGCAGGCCGGCGATATAGGAGCCTGCCGGGTTTGACCGATCGTCGCGAGGAACACGGATTTCGCAGCAGATCAGCGTTAAGTCCGACAGGCTCCTAGCTGCCGATGATCTGACGGTAGATGCCCGGCAGGGCCAGCGCCAGATGCTCGGGACGATTGACGATGGCGTAGCTGCCGCGGCCGAACAGGCGCGAGACGTACTGGTGAGCCTCGCTGTCGACGGTCACGCCGAAGACTCGCACCTCCTGCTGGCGCGCCTCGAGCACCGCCTTGCGGGTGTCCTCGATGCCGTAGCGCCCCTCGTAGTAGTCGGTGTCGTTGGGCTTGCCGTCGGTGATCACCAGCAGCAGGCGGTGACGGTTGGGGCGTTCGGACAGCTCTTTGGCCACGTGGCGGATCGCCGGCCCCATGCGGGTATAGTGCCCCGGCTTGAGCGCCGAGATACGCCGCGCCACCCGTTCGCTCATGGTCTCCTCGAAGGGCTTCAGGGTGTTGACCCAGACCTTCTGGCGACGGTGGGAGGTGAAGCAGTGGATGGCGTAGTCGTCGCCGCAGCCGGCCAGACCGTGCCCCAGCACCAGCAGCGCCTCCTTCTCCACGTCCAGCACCCGGCGATCCTCCAGCCAGGCGTCGGTGGAGAGCGAGACGTCGACCAGGATCGACACCGCCAGGTCGCGGGCCTGCTGACGGGTGGCCTGGTAGAGTCGGTCGCTGGACTCGCCGGTGGCGGCCAGGTCGCAGCGTGAGCGGATCACCGCGTCCATGTCCAGCTCGCTGCCGTCGAGCTGGCCGCGCAGGATCTCGCGGCGCGGCCGCAGCGCCTCGAACTCGCGGCGCACCCGGCGAATGCGCCGCCGGGTGGCGTCGTCGGGCTCCCACTGCTCGCCCTCCTCGCTGGCAAGCTCGGTGTGCACCAGGCAGTGGTCGGGGAGATAGATCTGCTTGCGGTAGTTCCATTCAGGATAGGCATGCTTGCCGCGTAGCCGCTCGCCCAGCACCTCGTCGGGCGGCAGGTCGAGATCGACCTTGATGCGGGTCGCCGCACGCTGCTTGTGGGGGCTGAGGATGATCTCCTCCATCTGCTCTGCGGCGCGCTTGGCTTCCTCGTCCTCGTTGTCCTCGACCAGGCGATTGAGGTTGACCATCTCGGTCCAGGAGAGCATCTTCTCGAACCGGTTGGCGACCAGCGGGTCGTCGCGCTCGGTCTGATCCTGACGCTTGCGCTCGGCCTTGCGCTTGCCGCCGGCCACCGACTGGGGGCTGTTGGTCTCGCCTTCCTGGGGGTCGTCGCCGCTCTCCTCGCGGCCTGAACCGGTGCCCAGCTCTACCACCTGGCCCCACAGGGGGACCGGCAGCGGCGGCTTGTAGCCGCGCGGCGCCTTGAAGTCCTCCAGCGAGGCGTTGGGATCACAGACCGCGCGGTGCATGGCCGCTGCCCAGCCTTCGAGCTCGCCCTCTTCGCCGAGCAGCGCGCGCAGGGTCTGCTCCAGCGCCATCTCCATGGGCGGCAGCCGCTTGCGCTCGGGCCTGATGATCAGCAGCCCCAGGCACAGGCGCCGGTGGCGCTCGGCCAGGCCGGGGAAGCGGGCCAGGGCCGCGTCGCGGGCGCGCACGGCTTCGCGCAGGCTGGCCAGATCCTGGCGCAGCGGATCGCGCTGTCGGGCGGGCCGGCGCGATACGGCCAGGAAGGCCACCAGCCAGAAATAGAGATCGCGGTTGAGCTGCGCCTCGGGAAAGAAATCCAGCGTCGGCGGCAACAGCAGGTTTTCCTCGTCGCGCCGCGCCTGGTCGATGGCTTCGTCGTCGAAGCCAAGCCGCTGGCGCAGGGAGAGGCGGTGCTGGGAGCTGCGGGCGACGATGGCGGCCACTTCCACGCCCGCCTCGCCGCCGCTGGCGCGAAAGAAGACGCCCAGCATATGGCGCATGCTCTCGAGCTCCACGGCGGCACTCGGGTAGCGCTGGTAGCTGGCCGCGCTGGAGGCCCAGCGGTGCCAGTGGCGGCCGACGAACTCCTCGACCTCGAGAAATGGCAGCATGGCAGCCTCCCCTTATTCAGCCGTTATCCAAAGGTGGCGTTGATGGCTTCCATCAACCCTTCCTGGACATCCAAGTCGTCGGTGAGCGGCTCGACCAGGGCCGCCCGGGTCGCCTCGAGGATCGGCATGCCGGCGGCGATCAGGGTCGCGCAGTAGACCAGCAGGCGGGTGGAGACGCCCTCCTCCAGGTCCTGGCCCTTGAGCTGGCGCAGCCGTGCGGCAAGGTTGACCAGGGCGGCGCAGCGCTCGTGGGCCAGGCCGCTCTCGCGAGAGACGATGTCGCACTCCACGCGGGGCGGGGGGAAGTCGAAGGACATCGCCACGAAACGCTGGCGGGTGCTCGGCTTGAGCGACTTGAGAATGTGCTGGTAGCCGGGGTTGTAGGAGACCACCAGCATGAAATCGTCCGGCGCCTCGAGCAGCTCGCCGGTGCGCTCCAACGGCAGCAGGCGGCGGTCGTCGGTTAGCGGGTGCAGCACCACGGTGACATCCTTGCGCGCTTCCACCACCTCGTCGAGGTAGCAGATGCCGCCTTCGCGTACCGCACGGGTCAGGGGACCATCGACCCAGCGGGTCTCGCCCCCCTGCAGCAGGTAGCGCCCGGTGAGGTCCGCGGCAGTCAGGTCATCGTGGCAGGAAACGGTAAACAGCGGGCGACCCAGCTTGGCCGCCATGTGGCTGACGAAACGGGTCTTGCCACAGCCGGTAGGCCCCTTGAGCAGCAGCGGCAGATGCTGCTGGTACGCCTGCTCGAAAAGCGCACATTCGTTGCCGACCGATTCGTAGTAGGGCAGGTCGCGTTCCTGTGGGGACACGGCCGCAGCGGCGGTAGCAGTGTGAGACATGGCGTCACTCCAGGGGGAAGGGGTGACGGGGCGCAGCGCGCCCCGTCGGGTCGATCACTCGGTGGCGGTAAGCGGCTTGCTGGTGGCAGGCACCTGCTCGCGCGCCGGCCCGAAGACCGCGTAGATGAACATCACGGCGGCGGCGGCGACGAAGATGCCGGTACCGAAGCGCATGACGTAGAACAGGTCGAGCTGCTCCTGGATCTGCATGAAGTTCATGCCCAGCACCCGCTGCAGGTGAGTCTGGACGACGCCTGCGAAGGTCAGGGTGAAGGTCATGAACCACATGGCGGCGGTCATGATCCAGAAGGCCCACATGTTCAGCACCTGGTTGTAGGGCTGGACACCGCGGATCTGCGGCATGGCGTAGGTGATGATCCCCATGATCAGCATCACGTAGGCGCCATAGAAGGCCAGGTGGCCGTGGGCCGCGGTGACCTGGGTGCCGTGGGTGTAGTAGTTGATCCACGACAGGGTGTGCATGAAGCCCCAAACGCCGGCACCGAAGAAGGCCACGGCGGCACAGCCCAGGGTCCACAGCATGGCGGCCTTGTTCGGGTGGTTACGGCTGCCCTTCCAGAACATGTAGAAGGCGAACACCACCATGGCGAAGAACGGGATCACCTCGAGCGTGGAGAAGATGCTGCCGATCGGCTGCCAGTAGGCGGGGGTACCGATCCAGTAGTAGTGGTGCCCGGTGCCCAGCAGGCCGGAGAACAGCGCCAGGCCGACGATGACGTAGAGCCACTTCTCGATGACCTCGCGGTCGACGCCGGTCATCTTGATCAGCAGGTAGCCGAGCAGGGAGGCCATGATCAGCTCCCACACGCCTTCCACCCAGATGTGGACGATCCACCACCACCACAGCTTGTCCAGCGCCAGGTTGTCGGGGTTGTAGAAGGCGAACAGCCAGAACACCGCCGCCAGCCACAGGCCCAGCATCAGCACCATGTTGATGGCAGTCCTGCGCCCCTTGAGCATGGTCAGACTGGTGTTGAACAGGAACATCAGGAAGGAGACCGTTATCACCAGCTTGGCCCACAGCGGCTGCTCGAGATAGTGGCGTCCCTCATGAATGCCGAACTGATAGCTGATCAGCGCGCCGGCACCGGCAATGGCGAACAGCGCCAGTTGGAAGTAGGCCAGGTTGGGGCTGTAGATCTCGTTCTCGGCCTCTTCCGGCATCAGATAGTAGGTGCACCCCATGAAGCCGATCAGCAACCAGACGATCAGCAGGTTGGTATGGCTGGTACGGGTAATATTGAAGGGCATCGCCTCGGACATGAAGTGCGGCCAGACGTATGCCGCCGCCGCCGCCAGCCCGAAGACGATCTGTAGCGCAAAGAGCGCCATCGCCACCATGAAGAAGGGTAAGGCTACCTTCTGCGTTTCATATTTCATCGCTTCGACTCTCCTTGGTTCCTGAAGTCCGGATCAGCCGGCCGGATGCGGCGGCCAGCCCTGGGTGTCGATGGAGTCAGTCCACTCGAGGAAGTCGATCAGCGCCTGCATTTCTTCATCGTTGATGTCGAAGGCAGGCATCTGGCGACGACCAGGTGCGCCGGTGGGCTGGGCGTTCATCCACGCCTCGAGGGCCATGCGGGCACCCTCGGGGTTGTCGCGGCCGCCGTAGCGGGTCCAGACGTTGCCGACTTCAGGAGCGAAGTAGGAGCCTTCGCCGAGAATCGTGTGGCAGTTGATGCAGTTATGCTCTTCCCATACGTGCTTGCCCAGCCGAACGGAGTCCGACATGGGCTGCGTCGAGGTGTTGACGATGTAGAAGTGACTGTGAGCCGTCAGCGCGGCAAACAGCAGGAAGAAGAACAGCGAGCCGCCGTAAAAGATATTACGAGCCGCCGCCTTGGTGAGGCCTTCGGTCATGGGCCATCCCCCCTTGCTCATGTGGCACTTTCGGGACCTGCGACCGAGATCGACCAGTCCCACCCCTTATAACATGCATTTATAATGCATGTTTAGAGTAGCAGGCCCCGGCAGGGTCGGGCATTGACCTTCGTCAAATGGCGGTAAAACAAGGGCGCAAGCCGAGGAGTCTTGGCGGGTCGGGGGCTTGCGGCCTAGTGTCGCACGGCGGGCAGCCAAGGCCCCCGCCGCGGCAACGGGCAGGCGTTCAGGAGTCGGTAAGGTCCTCGATCCAGGTCAGGGCCGCCACGCCGGCGGGCAGCCCCAGGGTCGGCACGGCCAGCATGGCCACCTGCTTGAGCGCCTCGGGCTCGATCCCTTCGGCCAGGCCGCGGCGCATATGGGAGTGGACCGCGCCTTCGGAGCCAGCCCCCACCGCCAGGGCCAGCTTCACCAGCCGCCTGGTTCGGTGGTCTAGGGGCCCGGCCTCGGCACAGGCCTCGCCCAGGGACTGGAAGGCATTCCATACCTCGGGATACTGATCGGCTACCTTGCCGGCGCCGGCGGGAAGGTCCTGCTTGCTCATGCCAGCTCTCCTCGCTGCGGGGTGTGTCGAAGTGCCCTCAGTATAGATGCCATTGCCGTCGGCGAAAGCATGACAGAAATAACTTTAGCCAATGGCGAGGTCGTGCTGTGGGAGGCCGCTTCAGCGAGCGAAGCAGCGTGCAGCGCTGCCAGGATTAGGGCGCCTGACGGCGCCTTCGCGCGGCGGAGCCGCCCTCCCACGGTTCATCCAGGGATCTGAAGCGGCTAGATATGTAAGCAGTGGAACATACGTCAACATCGCTAGCGAGGCGCCAGCCAGGCGAGGGGGCTATTGTGCACCGCCGCCCCCAGCATGTAGAGGAACACCGCCACCGCGGCCAGCGCCGCCGCCCCGCGAATGGCCGGGGTCGCGCCGCGCTTGATCGCCACCGTGCCCAGGCCGATATAGACCAGCAGCGCGACCAGCTTGGCCGCCAGCCAGGGGTGCTGGTGCGGCCACATCGACAGCATCGCCATCAGCACGAGGCCCAAGGTGAGCAGCAGGGTGTCGTTGAGATGCGGCAGGACCTTGACCCAGCGGCGCTGGAGCATCGGCGCCTCGCTCACCGACCACCAGGCGCGCAGCAGGAAGAAGGCCAGGCTCAGCCCCGCCGTGGCCATGTGCAGGTGCTTGATCAGGAAGTAGTGTTCGAGCATCGCCGGGCACCTCAGCCGTCCTTGCCGTCCACCCGCGCCGTTACCAGCGGCAGCGTGTAGTGGAACAGGAAGATCAGGTAGGCGATGCACCAGAACAGGATGCTCAGGTTGTAGGTCCAGTGGGTGATCTGCGGAAACATCGCCAGCACCGGCGAGCGCAGCAGGGCGCCGGCAAACATCAGCGCCAGCCCCACGCCAATGCCGGGCAGGGTGCGAATGGTACGGCCGGTATGCCCCAGCGAGACCCGCGCCATCATCGCCAGCATCATGGCCGCAACGCCGCCGATCGCCAGGGCATGCAGCGCCAGCTCGACGCGGAACACCCCGGTCAGCGCCAGGGCCCACATGACCAGTCCCAGCGGGATAAAGGCGTAGCTGAGGTGCAGGCCCCACAGCAGCGGTTCATGCAGGGTGCGCAGGCCCTCCCAGCGGGCCAGCCGCACGGCGTTGGCCGCCGCGGCGATGAGCATCACCCAGCCCAGCAGCGCCGAGAGGGCGTCCATGCCCAGCAGGATCAGCAGCTGAATCAGCACTACCGCCAGCATCGCGCCCACCGCCAGCTTCTCCAGCATGGCGTTGGGCGTGGGCTTGGGCCGGCCCAGCTTGAGCGAGGTAAAGAAGGGGATCACCCGCCCGCCCAGCAGCACCATCAGGGTGGCGATCAGCAGCACCCCCAGGTAGCCCCCCTCGCGGATCAGCGGCAGCTCGCCGCGCATGATCCCCAGGTGCATGGCCAGGTTGGCGACGGCCATCAGCAGCAGCAGCGGCACGAACATCAGGTTGCGCCACAGCTTGGCGCGAATCACCAGCCGGGCCATGGCCAGGGCCGCCAGCGGCAGGAAGGCCACGTCGAGCAACATCAGCAGCCAGGCCGGCAGGCCCAGCGGATAGGCGAGCAGCACCCGCGCCGCGAGCCACAGTAGCACCAGGCCGAGCAGCGGCGCGCCGTGCAGGCTTCGCTGGCCGGTCCAGTTCTGTACCGCGGTCAGCAGAAACCCCACGATGATGGCGGCGCCGAAACCGAAGATCATCTCATGCTGGTGCCACCACATCAGGCCGCCATGGGGGCGCAGCAGGATATCGCCGTGCCAGAAGGCGAACCACACCACCAGGGCCAGCACGCTGAACAGCGAGGCGAGAAGAAAGAAGGGACGAAACGCCAGACGCGCCACGGGCAGGTGCGTCAGGCCGGATGCGGCAGTGGCTGATTTCATGACGTGATACCCGACTTGAATGCTTGGATAAAGCCATTGTGTGGAAAAGCACCGCACAACGCTATGACAGGTATCAAGAATACTCCTTTTCGAGACTAGCGCTTTCCCGCAAAAACGCCTGGCCGCTTCCGGCCAGGCGCTTGGCATACCCACGAGCGGTTGGCCCGTCAGTGGCTGGTCCCCTCCTCGTACTGGGTCTTGTTCCAGACGTTGTACTTGCCGGAGGGGCGCTTCATTGGCATGCGGTCGATCTCCTCCAGGGTGTTGCCGTCGATCCACAGCAGGTAGCCGTCGTCGTCCCAGACGCTGAGCAGCAGGGTCTCGCCGCGGCGGTCGAACTCCACGTGGGCGGCGGTCTTGCCCGGCTCGGGGATCAGTGTCTCGACGATCTCCAGGCGCTGCTTGTCGATGACGTGCACCCGGTCATGGTTGGGGCCGAAGAAGACGTCCACCCAGGCGTAGGGCGAGTTCTCGTGGCTGCGCATGAAAAACCCCGGACCGTCGGTCTCGATGTTGGTGATCAGCGACCAGTCGGTCATGTCGAACACCGATACCAGCCCCTTGTCGATATGCGGGATCGCCATCACCCGGCGGTCATCCAGCTCCCAGGTGATGCCCGCGCCCAGGTGCGGCATGCCTTCCAGGGGCAGGTCGGCGACCTTGACCTCTTCATCCATATCGAACACCTGGCCGCCCTTGCCGCCACGGGCCGCTCCCACCAGGTAGCGGTACTCCATGTCGAAGAAGAAGTCGTCCAGGTAGTCCGGCGCCTCCATGCGGTGCAGCGCGAAGTCCCCGGTGATCGTCTCGTCGCCCTCGGCGCGCTCCTCCGGCCAGCGAATCTCCCAGACTTCGGGGATGTCACGCAGGGCAGCCACGAAGCTGTCCCGCGGCGGCGCGGTGTAGACGGCGCTGACCCGCGAGGTCTCGCCGTTGAGCCCCTCCACCGGGATGGTGGCGATCAGCTCGAGGTCCCGGGCGTCGAACAGCACCAGGGTATGCGGCAGATAGTTGCCGGCCAGCACGTAGCGGCCGTCGGCGGAGACCGCGATGTTGCGCATATTGATACCGGCGCGCACCTCGGCGGTGACCTCCAGGTTGTAGATGTCGTACTTGGTCACCCAGCCGTCGCGGGAACCGAAGTAGACGTAGCGGCCGTCCGGGGTGTACTTGGGCCCGCCGTGCAGCGCGTAGCGGCTGGGGAAGCGGGTGATACGCTCGAAGGTGTCGCCGTCGAGCAGGCTGACGTGGTGGTCGCCGATCTCCACCACGATGAACAGATTCTTGAGGTCGTCGACCTCGAACACCGGCTCGTCGGGCAGGCTGCCGTAGGGATAGCGCACCTCGTGGCTGGCGAGAATGTCCTCCTCGGTCCAGGTCGGCTCCACCTCCGGCGGCTCGTAGATCCACTCGGCCAGGGCGCCGATCTCGGGCTCGCTGAGCAGCTCGCCGTAGGCGGGCATCTGGCTGGCCACCCGGCCGTCGCGAATCACCTCGACGGCCTCGTCGGGCTTGAGCCGTGAGAGGTTGTCCGGCAGCAGCGCCGGACCGATGCCGCCCAGCCGGCTGACGCCGTGGCACACCGCACAGTGGTGGTTGTAGAGCACGTTGGCATCGGGGTCGTCGGCCAGCGCCGGCAGCGCGGGTGCGGCCAGCCCCAGCAGGGTGCCGATCAGAAGCGCGGGTCGCATCACAGTGCCAGTCTCCCCATGTCGAGTTCCTCGGATGTCTCGGCATCCTCCCGGGTCAGCCGGCTCATGGCCGGCGCCAGGGTGTCGGCCAAACGCACCACCTCGCCCACCACGATCAGCGTCGGCGGCTTGAAGCCCTCGCGCTCGATCACCTCGACCAGGTCGCCCAGGGTCGCCAACACGTGACGCTGCTCGGGGGTGGTGCCACGCTCCACCAGGGCCACCGGGTGGGTGGCGGGCAAGCCATGGCGCTGCAGCTCACGGCTGATCAGCTCGGCGTTGGCCAGTCCCATGTAGAACACCGCCGTGTGGTTGGGCACCGCCAGGGCCGACCAGTCGAGCGCCAGCTCACCGTCGGCCTTGCAGTGGCCGGTGACGAAGGTGACGCTCTGGGCGAAGTCGCGGTGGGTCAGCGGGAATCCGGAATAGGTGGAGCAGCCCGACGCCGAGGTGATCCCCGGCACCACCCGAAAGCCGACGCCATGCTCGATCAGGTACTCGGCCTCCTCGCCGCCGCGGCCGAAGATGTACGGATCGCCGCCCTTGAGGCGCAGTACCCGCTTGCCCTCCCCGGCCAGGCGCACCAGCAGGGCGTTGGTCTCCTCCTGGGTCAGGGCGTGGCAGCGCGAGGCCTTGCCGACATAGAAGCGCCGCGCGCCGGCCGGGGCCAGGGCCAGCACCTCCTGGGAGACCAGGCGGTCGAAGACCAGGCAGTCGGCCTGCTGCAGTAGCGACAGGGCGCGCAGGGTCAACAGGCCCGGGTCACCGGGGCCGGCCCCCACGATGGCGACCTCGCCGGGCGCCAGGGGCGCCTCGTCAAGGTCGAAATTCAGGTGTCGCGAATGGCGATGTATGGTCATGGTCGGCCTCTCCCCGAAGCGTCACTCTTGTCTTGGATTCTACTCTACGGTCTATAGCTCGATGCTCTGGATGGCATCGTAGGGGGCCGCCACGCGGCGCTCTCGGCGCTCATCGACGCCGATTTCCTGATTGCTGAGATAGCATCCGGGATCCTCTTCCCAGGGGTCGCCGGTGACCTTCCAGGCCCGCACCCGGGTGTTGCCGTTGCAGATCGGCAGATAGCGGCACTCGGCGCAGCGTCCCTTGAGCGGCCTGGGGCGCTGTCGAAAGCCGAGCATCAGGGGATCCTGCGTATCCCGCCAGATCGCGGAGAAGGGCCGGTCGCGGACGTTGCCCAGGGTGTGATCCCACCAGAAGGTATCCGGATGCACGTTGCCGAGGTTGTCGATATTGGCGATGTTCTCACCGGAGGCGTTGCCCCCCCAGTTGATCAGCCGCTGCTCCAGCGCCTCGGCCTGCTCAGGGAAGTGCTCGCGGGCCCACATCAGCAGGAAGGGGCCGTCGGCGTCGTTGTTGCCGGTGACGTACTCGCGCTCGACGCCGCGGGCCAGTTCCGCCCGGCAGTGGTCGAAGAGTCGCGTCATGGCGTCGCGGGTCATCTGGTGCCAGGCGTCGTGCTTGCCGTGGCGGTGACCGCGCCCACCGTAGTTGAGGTGCGACAAATAGAACTTGTCGACGTCGTGCTCCTCGAGCAGCGCCAGGATGTCGCCCAGCTGTTCGTAGTTCTGCTGGGTGAGGGTGAAGCGAAGCCCCACCTTGATGCCGCGCTCCTTGCACAGCTTCACCGCGTGCATCGACTCGCGGAAGGCGCCCTGACGCTGGCGGATCACATCATGGGTCGCCTCCAGGCCGTCGATGCTGATGCCCACGTAGTCGTAACCGATGTCGGCGATCTCGTCGATGTTGGACTCGTCGATCAAGGTGCCGTTGGTGGACAGCCCGGTATAGATGCCCAGCGCCCGCGCCCGGCGGGAGAGCTCGAAGATATCCGGGCGCATCAGCGGCTCGCCGCCGGAGAGAATCAGCGCCGGCACCCGGAAGCCCTTCAGGTCGTCGAGCACCGCATGCGCCTCGGCGTTGGAGAGCTCACCGGCAAACTCGATGTCCGCCGAGGTGGTATAGCAGTGCTTGCAGGTCAGGTTGCAGCGGCGGATCAGATTCCAGATCACCACCGGGCCGGGCGGCTTGCGGGCCGGCGGCACCGGGGTGGGCTCGACCAGGGACTTGATGTAGCGGGTGACTCTGAACATGTCTAACTCCTCTGGCGGCAGGCGGGGTCGCCCCTAACGCTGCCTGTCGGACCGCCCCGCGAGACGCAGGCCGGTCTTCTTGAGAATGCGTGAGCTGTAGAGGATGCGGTGATCCCGACAGGCCGAGCCGAGCAGGTCGCGCAGCTCCTCCGCCTGGGCCTCCACTTCAGCGTGGGTCCGTCCGTGCAGCATGGCAAAGAGGTTGTAGGGCCAGTCCGGCAGATGACGCGGGCGCCGGTAGCAGTGGCTGACGCCGGGAAGCGCCGCCACGGCGCGCCCCAGCCGCTCGATCTCGGCGTCCTCCACGTCCCACACCGTCATGCCGTTGGCCAGATAGCCGAGCCGGTAGTGGTTGGGCACCGCGGCGATGCGGCGGATGATCCCGCTCTCCTGCATGCGCTCCATTCGCCGCCGCACCTCCTCGCCGGAGAGCCCCAGCGGCTCGCCCACCGCGCGCCAGGGGTCCGGCACCAGGGGCAACCCGGCCTGGGTGGCCAGGATGATGGCCCGGTCCTGGGCGTCCAGGACGCCGGGCGCGGCGCTCGGCGTGGACGCCGGGTCAGACGGGCAGGTGGAGACGGACATGGAATTCCTCCTGCTTGGGCATATTGAAGACCGTAAGACCGGTGGCCGCCTCGATCTCGGCGATCACCTCGGCGATACGCTCCGGCGTCTCGGTGGCCAGCACGAACCACATGTTGAGGCGGTGCTTGCGCCGGTAGTTGTGGGCCACCTCGGGGAAGGCATTGACCGCCTCGGTAACCCGCTCGAAGTCATCTTCTGGCACCGCCAGGGCCGCCAGGGTCAGGCCGCCGCCGAGCCGCTCGGCGTGGTACATGGGACCGAAGCGGCTCAACACGCCGCTTTCGCGCAGGCAGGCCAGCCGTTCGAGCAGCTCGCCCTCGGTGAGCGAAAGCTCCTCGGCCACCACGGCAAAGGGGGCCTCGACCAGCGGCAGGCCGTCCTGCAGGCGGTTGATGATGCGCCGGTCGGCGGCATCGAGCTGGGCCGGCTCAGGCCGGGTGGCAGGCTCGGCTGTCATGGGCGTCGTCCTCTCGGGTGTAGCGACCGCCGCGCTGCTTGTAGGCCTTGAGGCTGAACAGCACGCGGTGGGGAATGGCCTGCAGCCCCTGGCGCTCGACGATCTCGTCGAGCGACGCCAGCACCCGCTCGCGGCGGCTACCGTGGATCATGCAGAACAGGTTGTAGGGCCAGTCGGGCAGCCGGCGCGGGCGGCGATAGCACAGCGTTACCGCCGCCTCGTCCGCCAGGCGCCGGCCAAGCTCGCCCACGCTTGCGTCGGGCACGTCCCAGACCACCATGGCATTGGCGCGAATACCCAGGCTGTGATGCTTGACCACCAGCCCCAGGCGCTTGATCAGGCCCGCCTGCTGCCAGCGCTCTACGCAGGCCATCACCTCGGCCTCGTGCATGCCGCACTGCTCGGCCAGCCGCTGCCAAGGGCGGGGGGTGATCGGCAGGCCGCGCTCGAGCAGGGCGCGCAGGCGACGCTCGGCCTCGGTGCAGGGGATCGGGTCATGCGACAGATGGCTCATGCACCCTCCAGCTCGGCCCATGGAATGGGAAAGCCCAGATCGATATGAAAGCCTTCGAGCATCGGCAGGCGCAGTAGCGGCTCGCCCAGCTCGGCCTCCAGCGCATCGAGGCGGGCCTCGAGCTGCGCCTCGTCGGCGGCGGTCATCACGAACCACAGGTTGTAGCGATGCTCGCGGGCGTAGTTGTGGTTGACCCCGGGACAGCGGTTGATCACCGCGGCGGCGGCATCGCGCTGCTCGGCGGGTACCGCCACCGCCGCCAGGAGGCTGGCGCCGGCCCGGGCATGGTCGAACACCGGCCCCACCCGGCTCAGCACCTCCAGCGACTGGAGGCGCTCGAGACGTTCGACCACCTCGGCCTCGCTGACGCCCAGCCGCTCGGCCATGGCGGCGAAGGGCCGCTCACAGATCGGCAGGCCACGCTGATAGGCGTCGATGAGAGCGCGATCCTGAGCATCCAGTGAAACCATCGGCAGCCACCCGCTGAGGTCGATAGAAAGCATGATGTTAAGGCGTATATTACATGCACCATCAATCCCGAATGCCGTGATCGTCGCTGGCGTTGACACAAGTCAAAAGAGGTATTTTCAATGGCACTTCTGCGTTCCGGGTCCACGACTACCCGACAGGGCATTGATGCTCGTCAAAGCATCGCCTGATCGTCGGCGGGACACTGCGTCTAACCGTCACGTCGACCGCGCCCCCTGTTTCCCATCCGTCCTACGAGGCCCTTTCACATGCATATGCCGGTTCTGATCACGCTGCTCCTGGGCATCCTGCTGTCGTCGACCTCCGCCCAGGCGCAGGATCCGCAAGACGAACTCGACCCGGCGCGCCAGGCGGAGCTCGAAACCCTGCTCTACCAGGACTGCGGCTCCTGCCACGGGATGACCCTGCGCGGCGGCCTGGGCCCGGCGCTGCCCCGCGACCGCATGCAGACCTTCAGCGTGGAGGCGCTGAGCCATATCATCCTGCACGGCATCCCCGGCAGCGCCATGCCCGGCTGGAAGGCCCTGATCAGCGAGGCCGATGCCCGCTGGATCGCCGAGCACCTGCAGACCGACAACCCCCTCGACACGCTGACATCACAAGACTGATCAGGAGATTTCCGATGCCCCTACCCACCTCCCTCAAATCGCTGCTGGCGGCCGGCAGCCTGGCTCTGATGGTCGGGGCCCCCGCCTTGGCCGATAGCTCGCCCAACGCCCTGCCCGAGCTGCGCGGTACCGGCGATCTCGGGGTGATCATCGAGCGCGCCACCGGCAGCGTGGCGCTGGTCGACACCACCCACCGGGAAGTGCTGCGTCATGTCGAGGGCTTCGGCGACCTTTCCCACGCCTCGGTCAAGTTCACCCGCGACGCCCGCTACGCCTTCGTCTTCGGCCGCGACGGCGGCCTGACCCGGTTCGACCTGCTCACCGGCGAGATCGACGGGCGCATCATCCAGGGGGGCAACAGCATCGGCGGCGCCATCTCCCAGGACGGCCGCTTCGTGGCAGTGGGCAACTACGAGCCCGGCGGCGTCAAGGTCTTCAACGTCGAGACCATGGAGCTGGTGATCGACGTGCCGGCTACCTACGAGAAGCCCGATGGCACCACCGACCAGGCCAAGGTGGTCGGGGTGGTGGACGTGCCCGGCAACATGTTCGTGTTCAGCCTCTTCGAGGCCGGCGAGATCTGGACCCTGGACATGTCCTCCGAGGAGCCCGAGCTGACCCAGTATCGCGACGTGGGCAGCATGCCCTACGACGCTCTGATCACCGCCAACGGCCGCTACTATATCGCCGGGCTGTTCGGCGAGGACGGCATGGCGATGCTCGACCTTTGGTACCCGGAGAAGGGCGTGCAACGCATCCTGCCCGACTACGGCCGCGGCGAGGAGCGCCTGCCGGTCTACAAGATGCCCCACCTGGAGGGCTGGGCGATGGCCGGCGACCAGGCCTTCTTCCCCGCCGTGGGCCGCAACGAGGTGCTGGTGGCCGACACCCGCGACTGGTCGCTGACCGAGCGCATCGAGGTCCACGGCCAGCCGATCTTCGTGATGAGCCGCCCCGACGAGCGGCAGGTATGGGTCACCTTCGCCCACCCGCTCAACGACAAGGTGCAGGTGATCGATACGCGGACGCTGGAGATCATCAAGACCCTCGAGCCCGGCGAGTCGATCCTGCACAAGGAGTTCACCCCCAGGGGCGAACACATCTGGATCTCGGCCCGGGACAGCGACCAGGTGGTCGTCTACGACACCCGCACCTTCGAGGAACTGGCGCGCCTGCCGGCCGAATCGCCCAGCGGTATCTTCTTCACCCATCGCGCCCACCGTATCGGGCTGTAATCGAAAAGCGCCTGCTCGACACTGGTCGAGCAGGCGATTGCGCGAGGCGGGGCCGGGGCACTAGGCCGACCCCGTAGCTGCTCAGTAGATCTCGTGCATGGAGTTGTAGACGTTGAACTTACCGGTGGGCGTCACCAGACGCTCATCGGTGATCACCGCCTTGAGCTCTCGGGTGGTGTCATCGACCACCACCAGCGCCGACATCTCGTCCATGGTGTTCCACACCGAGAACCACACCTCGTTGCCGGCCTTGTTATATTCGGGCTGGACCACACGCTTGGGACCATCGCCGAGATCGGCCCACTCGGCAATCGGCAGTACCTCGTAGCCGGCCTCCAGGTTGTCGATATCGAACACCGCCACGCTCTGGCTCAAGTCATCCTCGGGGTGGAAGGTGGTATCCACATAGAGGTTGCGGGATTCTGGATGGGTCTTGATAAACAGCGAACCGCCACCCTGGCCTTCGAGGGTACGCACCACCTGCCAGGCCTCATCGGGATGCCCTTCCGGGTCGGTGCCGATCAGTTGAATGGTATTGTCGCCCAGGTGGCTGGTGGCCCAAACCGGGCCAAACTCCGGATCATCGAAGTTGGCGCCACGGCCGGGATGGGGGATGCGCCCCACGTCGACCAGGGCGGCCAGCTCACGCTCCTGGGCATCCACCACCGCGATCTGATGTGACTCGTTGGCTGCGGTCATGAAATAGCGCAGCGAGCGGTCGAAGCCACCGTCATGCAGGTAGGGAGCGGCATCGATCTCTACCGTACTGAGGGCGTCGAGGTCCTGATAGTCGACCAGCAGCACCTTGCCGGTCTCCTTGACGTTGACGATGAACTCCGGGTGCTTGTGCGATGCCACGATGGCCGCTACGCGCGGCTCAGGGTGGTACTCTTGAGTATCCACCGTCATCCCCCGGGTGGAGACGATCTTCAGCGGCGCCAGGGTCTCGCCGTCCATGATCACGTAGTGCGGCGGCCAGTAGGCCCCAGCGATGATGTACTCATCCTCGTAGCCGGAGTAGCGGGACACCTCGACCGAACGCGCTTCCATACCGATCTTGATCTCGGCAACGGTATCGGGCTTTTCCATCCACATGTCGATCATGTTGATGGCGCCATCACGGCCAATCACCAGCAGGTAGCGGCCCGAGGCGGAAATACGCGAGATATGCACCGCGTAGCCGGTGTCCAGCACGCTGACGATCTCCTTGGAGTCGCCGTCGACCAGGGCGATCTGCCCGGCATCGCGCAGGGTCACGGAAAACAGATTCTCCAGGTCGAGATCATTCATCTGCTCGGTGGGCCGCTCCTCGGGCGGAACATGCACCGTCCAGGTCTCCTCCATCTCGGCCTTGCCGTGCTCCGGTGGCTGGGGCGGTTCGTGCATGATGTAGCGGGTCATGATGTCGATATCGCTTTCCGACATCTCCCCGGAAGTGCCCCAGTTGGGCATGCCGGCCGGCGAGCCGTAGGTGATGAAGGCGTCAAGATAGGCTTCCCCGCGCTGCTGTGTGATATCCGGGGTGAGCGGCTTGCCGGTGGCTCCCTTGCGCAACACACCGTGACAGCCGGCGCAGCGCTGGAAGTAGAGCTCGGTACCACGCTGGAACTCCTCCTCGGTCATGTCCGGTGCCCCGGGGGCGGTCATCATCTTCACCGACGCCGGTTCGACCGCCGAGCCGGCACCGTGATAGGCCCCGGAGGCAGGATCGGCATGGTCGCTCTCGGCCGCCGCATGGCCGGTACCAAGCGCCGCGGCAGCCACGGCCGCCGCCAGGGAGTGTCGTAGCCAGGTCTTGTGGGTCATCGCTGAGCCTCTTCCTGTTGTTCCTTGAAATGTTCCTGAATGTCTTGCTCGCTTCGCGCCGTCACAGCGCTCCTATCGACACGGCGTTAGCATCGAATCACCTGACGCCAACTTGTATCCATAGGATGTCTACATTAAATAACATATTTCGTATACCAAAAGTAACGAGACATACTCCCCTGACATGAATCAAAAAAATGACTCAAAAAATCCCCAAGCTTTCATCATGGAAAAGCAGAGACAAATAAGAAAATTACGATCAATCAAAGTGGTAGAAATGAAAAAAGATCTTCATCAAGCAAGTTGAAGGTTCGCTCTTCCTTGACGCTTCGCAGACCGGCACGAAACAGCCTGTGAAAGCACTTCAGCGCCGCTTGGCAGCTGCGACGAAGGAAGTCGCATCGCAGGGTGGGAAATCCCGGGGACGACGAGCCCCGGGCCGGGAGGATCAGCGCTGAACGCTGAGTGGCACCGTCGAGTAGCCGCCGGCGGGGAACTTGGCACGCACTGCCGGCCTGCCCGGTATCAGGGCCAGGTGCACGGTATCGGCCAGCAGCACCTCCATGAACAGGCGCAGCTCCAGGCGGGCCAGCGGGGCGCCGGGGCAGACGTGGATGCCGGCCCCGTAGAGCAGGTTGTTCTGAGGATCGCGGTCGAGGCGACACTCATCCGGTTCGCCGAACACGGCCTCGTCGCGATTGGCCGAGCCCCACAGAATCGTCAGTCGCTCGCCGGCGGGTATCTGCCGCCCACCGATCTCAACCGGTCGCGTGGTTATGCGCCGGTTGGACATCAGCGGTGCATCAAGCCGCAGGATCTCATCGATGGCTACCGGCAACAGCTCGAGCTCGCCACGCAGCCGCGACTGCAGGTCGGGGTGTGCCGCCAAGTAGCGGGTCAGAATGCCAATACTGGCGGAAATCGTACCCAGCTCGCCCACCGTCCAGTTGCGCAGGATGCTGACAATCTCCTCGTCAGTGAGTGACCGCCCCTCCACCGTCTCGCTCATGATGCGAGAGGTGACGTCATCGGGCGCTGCGTCGCCGGCCGACCGACGCGCGGCCAGCAGGTCGCGGATCACTCCGTCAAACTCCAGCGCCAGCTCGCCCAGCGCCTCGCGATCTCCAGCAAGGGTGGCCGCCTGCTGGCGCTGCACCCAGGCACGCAGCGGCTCATGCAGTCGCTCAGGCCAGCCCATGAAGGCGCACTGGATCTCCAGGGCAAAGTCCTGACCCAGCGTCGTCATGGCCTCCACTTCGCCGCTGGCCGGCAGACGCGCCACCACGCCAACGGCAATCTCGCGGCAGCGTGGTTCCAATGCCGCCATCGGCTCGGGACCGAAATAGGGCTCGATGACACGGCGAAACCGGGTATGATCCGGGGGATCCATGGCATTGGGTACGGAAAGGTGGCGGCTTGCCGCATTGCTGAAGGTTTCATGGTCTTCTAGTACACGCATCACATCGGCATGCCGAAACAGCGACCACTGCAGGTAGTCGCTATAGGCCACCGGACAGCATCGGCGCATCCCATCATAGGCGGCGACCTGGTCATCCAGCACGGCCTCGGCCCGCGGGTCCCAGTCCTGATGGTGGTGATTTGTCATATCGACTCCTTAAAAGACAAGAAACAGCGTGAATCAGTCGAGATCCGGCCAGCCAGGCAGATGGAACTCCTCCTGCAGGTGGCGCAGCTCCGGCTGATGCAGCTCGGCAATCCGTGCGGCCAGGCTTGCCCCTCGCTGCATGAGGTGGACCTCGATGCGGCGACGATCCTGAGGATCCGGCCGTCGTTCCACCAGCCCCAGCTGCACACAGCGATCCACGAGGGCCACCGCACCATGGTGCTTGGCCTGCAGCCGCTCGGCGAGCTCACCCACCGAGGCCCACTCACGCCCCTCAAACCCCTTGAGATGCAGCAACAGCTGGTACTGTAGCGGCGTTACCCCGTGCTGCCGGCAGATATCCTCACTCTGCCGAAGAAAGCAGCGCAGCTGGTAGCGAAAGTGAGACAGCCGCTGAAAATCCTGCTTGGTCAACCGGTCATTCTCGGACATGCAAAGTCCTCATACCCCACCACTTGCCTTGACGGGGGCCGTGACGGGCGCTATCTGTTAAAGCATTAATATCACAATATGATATTAAATATCCCGATACGTTCCCGCAAGCTCTAGCCAAGTCCGCCGTCGGGGCCAGCAAGAAGAGGGAAAGAGTCATGAACTTGATCACCGTGGTTCGCCTACCCTTTACTCGCCATGCAGGCTGGAAGGAGCTTCAGCAGCGCCGCCCCTCCATTCCGCTGCTGGCATGGGCGATCGTTTTTCCGATGTCGCTGCTGCCACCGCTGATGCTCTATTACGCCGGCACCCACTACGGCGACGACTTCGTCGTCGGCTTCGGTGATAGAGAGTGGCGCTTCATCACCACCATCCTGTTCCTGGCAGAGCTGTTGACCTTCTTCGTGATGGGCTGGCTGATCCATGCGGTCGTCAACGGCACCCGTGAACTGGCGATCGACTACCACGACGCCTACCTGCTGGCAGCACTGGCCCCACTGCCGCTGTGGTCCTCCGCCGTGGTGCTGTTGATCCCCAGCCTGCTGCTCAACGCCCTGGCCGTTCTGACCGCCTTGGGCATCTCCTGCAGCTTGATCTATCACGGCCTGCAGGCGCTGTGTCAGCGACAGGACGAGGACGTAGTCACTATGTCGGTGACACATACCATCGTGGCCGCCGGAGTGCTGGCCTGGGGGCTGCTCATGGCCATCGTCTGGGCCTACTGAGAAGCAAACTCTGGCTGCGACAAAACGCCTCACTTCGTCGCCCCTGATAAGAAGTATTCTAAATACCTCTTATAAAAAATACCCCCATAGACGAAGGAGACCCCTATGCTCAACGCCGAGCAGGAGCAATTGATCGCGGCCACCGCCCCCACCGTGGCCGAACACCTCGACGCCATCACCCAGCGCTTCTACCCGTTGATGTTCGCCCGCTACCCCGAGGTGAAGCCGCTGTTCAATGACGCTCACCAGGCCGACGGCGGCCAGCCCCGGGCACTGGCCGGCGCCGTGCTGGCCTATGTCCAGCTGCGCCAGGACCGCGAGAAGGTGCGCAAGACCCTGGCCACGGTGGTCAGCAAGCATGTTTCGCTGGACATCCGCCCCGAGCACTACCCGATTGTCGGTGAATGCCTGATGGCCGCCATCGGCGAGGTGCTGGGCGATGCCGTGACGCCGGAGGTCGCCGACGCCTGGAGCACGCTCTACGAGGAGCTTGCCGGGCTGCTGATCGAGCTGGAGGACCATCGCTATCGAGAGTTCGAAGAGCGACCCGGCGGCTGGCGCGGCCCCCGCGAGTTCCGCATCGCCGAGGTTCGTCAGGAGAGCGCGGTGATCCGCTCCTTCGTGCTGGAGCCGGTAGACGGCGGCCCGGTGGCCGACCATGCCCCCGGCCAGTACATCGGCGTAAGGCTGACCCTCGACGGCGAGCCGCTCTATCGTCACTACAGCCTGTCGGATGTGCCCAACGGCAGGCACTATCGCATCTCGGTCAAGCGCGAGCCGCAGGGCCGCGCTAGCCGCCACCTGCATGACGCCATGCGCGTGGGCGATACCCTGGCGCTGCTGCCCCCCGCCGGCGACTTGACCCTGCAGGGCGGCGACGAGCCGCTGCTGCTGGCCTCCGGGGGCGTCGGCCAGACCCCGATGCTGCCTCTGGCCCGCCAGGCCCTCGCCCAGGGCCGCCGGGTGGTCTATCTGCACGCCGCCCTGGACGCCGAGCACCACGCCTTTCGCGACGAGGTCGCGGCGCTGGCCCAGGCCCATCCGGAAACGCTGCAGGCGGTGAGCGTCCACGAGCGCGGCGAGGCGGCCGACCATCGCGGCCGAATCGACCGTGACCTGCTGGCGCGGCTGCTGCCGGCGGACGCCCGCTGCTACTACGTCGGCCCCCAGGGCTTCATGAGCGCCATCGACAGTGCCCTGGCCGGCCTCGGGGTGCCCGCCGAGCGACGCCACTACGAGCATTTCGGCCCTTCACGCCCCCTCGAAGCGGCCTGACCCGCCCAAGCGACACCGGCCCGGCGCCGGTGTCGCCTTCCTCGTGTCGAGCCCCGCCTGTGGCTTGTCCCGCTCAAGGCGCGGGATCATCCCCGCCGCGATCGTAATGAAAGGTCATGTAGACGATGCCCGGCGTCATCACCAACCGCCAGGCCAGCTCGATATCGGCGCTGAAACAATCGTCGAAATGACGCACCGTATCAATCAGGGCATCGAGCCAGAGATCGTAGAGCTCGGGGCGAACGTCGAGGTGGGCGCGGCTGTGGAGCACGGCCACCTGGTGCAGGTAGTAGTCGGCATGGCTCGAGACATAGAAGGTCAGCAGATGGTAGAAGGCCTTCTTCAACATGGCCTGCTGACGCGGCATGTCGGTATGGCGAAACTTCGCCGCCACCTCCGGCGATGCCGCCAGGAAACGCTCGTAGAAGACGTCAAAGAACTCCCGGCCTTCGAGCCGGCGATTGAGGACGCGCATATAGCTGGCATCGAAGAGCCTTTCGATATCCATAGGAGCGTCGCCATGGCGTAGCTATCCAAGCAGCCTAGAACAGGCCAGGAACGACGACATCCACTTGTGTCGCGCAATGTCGCGCAATGTCGCGCTGCATGACCTGGATCATGCAGGCGGCACATCACCCTCTGCCGTTACTCCCCTGGGGCCCGACAACCTGCCGCCAGCCTGTTCAGCAATGCCGGCGCTCAATAGATATCCAGACGCGCAATATCTCGGGTCTGGAGGCGAGCCTCAGCCTCTTGCTGGTCGGCGAGCCGCTCGAAAAGCTCCGTTTCCTCTGGAATGGAAGCCAGCTCAGCGCGCAGCCGGTACATGTCTTTGAGGGTCTGGTGAGCGGTCGTCACATTGGCCAGGATATCGTGAACATCATGGCACCCCAGGCACTGGGGAATGCGCTCCAGCACACCGGGATGGCCAAATTCCTGGCTATCGATCAGCCAGGTGGACAGCAGACCCTCATCTGCATCTTCCAAATAGGCTGCCATCCCCTCCTGCATGCGCCGCTCACGGTCGGCCAGAAAGACCAGGGCCATCTTCATTCGTTCATCCTGCTGCTGATCCCCTAGACGGACATACTGTTTTCCAAGCTGCTCGTGGAAGTCATGGATCCATGCCAGCAGATCCTTCACCTGTCGAAATGCCATCTTCGCGACTCCTCTTTGATCAGCTACCACGCGCCAGTAGCATCGCCTTGATGTGTCCGATCGCGCGCATGGGATTGAGCCCCTTAGGACAAACCCAGGTGCAGTTGGCTATCTGTCGGCAGCGGAACACGCTGAAGGGATCGTCGAGGTCGGCCAGCCGCTCTTCGGTGGCCGTATCGCGGCTATCGATCAGAAACCGGTAGGCCTGCAACAGCCCGGCCGGCCCGATGTACTTATCCGGGTTCCACCACCAGGAGGGACAGGCAGAGCTGCAGCAGGCACAGAGGATACACTCGTAGAGGCCGTCGAGTTTCTCACGGTCCTCTGGGCTCTGCAGCCGCTCGATGGTAGCCGGTGACTCATTGTTGATGAGCCAGGGGCGGATCTTCTCAAACTGGCGGAAAAAAAGGCCGTAATCCACCGCCAAGTCGCGAATTACCGGCATGCCCGGCAGCGGGCGCAGGATCAGGGTATCGCTACCATCCAGCGCTTCTGTCACCGGGGTCACGCAAGCCAGTCCGTTCTTGCCGTTGATATTCATGCCGTCGGAGCCGCACACCCCCTCGCGACAGGAGCGCCGATAGGCCAGAGTCGCATCCTGCTGCTTCAGGTGCTCGAGGACGTCCAACACCATCGCCTTGCGGAAGTGCTCCGCGACTTCATGGGTTTCCAGCCGCGGCGCTTCATCGTACTCGGGATGGTAGCGGTAGAGTCGGACTTGGATCATGCGGTGCTTGCTCCTCTTGCTGGGTGGCCGTGTCAGTAGGCCAGATGCAGCCGCTGGCGCGCATTGAGGCGCATCACATAGCCAATCTTGATCAGAGTTGGCCCGGCAATGACCAGCAGATGGGCCACTACCTGTAGATACAGCGCCAGATGCGCATTAATGACGTAACCACCCAGCACACCCACGAGAAGCAGCAGAAGACCAATCACCATCAACATATTGCCAACAACATGGGTACGTTGTGCATTGTGAAAAAAATCAAGCATGACGATAGCTCCCATGATCTTCAAATCACGACTGGGCGCATTACTCCCGCCAGTAGTCATTTGCCGCTGCAACCGCACTTCCCAACACTAAAGCTGCGGCTAGGGCCAGAACACCCGAGAGCCTGCCCGCCAAGGGTGAGACTCGATCGAAAAGTGGCATATCGGCCTCCTGTGCTTTTCTGTTGTCTGGCGTGGATATCAAGGCACCCCTAGAAGATGTATTTTACATGCCTCTTTTAAGGTAGCTGAGAGCTCACTATTATCAAGGGGAAATCTCTCAAGAAGCGTTGGCAGACTCTTTCACCCACCCCCACTCATCCAGTAGCACGTAAAGTGCCGGGATCACCAGGAGTACCAGCACGGTGGCGCTGAGCAGTCCGAACACCACCGAGATCACCAGCGGCTTAATGGCCGCCGCCTGAGTGCTGGTCTCGGCCAGCAGCGGCAGCAGCCCGGCGATGGTGGTGGTGGACGAGATCAGGATGGCACGCAGCCGGTCGCGGCTGGCCTGGCCGGCAGCCTCCACGGCACCGAGCCCCTGGGACCGATGCCCCTTGATGAAGTGAATCAGCAGGATAGCGTTGTTGACCACGATACCGGCCAGAGAGGCCGCGCCAATCATCGAGGGCATGGAGAGGTAGTAGCCCATAAGCACGTGACCCCAGATGGCACCGATGAAGGCCAGGGGAATGGCGAGCATGACGATCAGTGGCTCTACATAGCTGCGGAACTGGAAGGAGAGGATGACGAAGATGCCCACCAGGCCGATCAGCAGTCCACGGCCGATGGAGCCACCGGTTTCAGCGGAGCTGGCCACCTGGCCTTCGAAGGAGACAGCGACATCAGGATAGCGATTGCGGAAACCCTCGAGCCAGCCGCTGCCGGCGAGGTCATCGACAATAGCCTGGCCGCTGGCCTGTCGCGCATCCACGTTGGCCTCCACGGTGGCGGTACGCCGCCCGTCGATGCGGGTGATGTGCGCCCATTCGCGCCGCTCCTCGGCGTTGGCCACCACTTCCAGGGGTACCCGACTCCTATCGGGCAGGGCGATGGTCATGTCGACCAGCGCATCGAGGGAGTTCCGGTCCTCCTCGGCCAGGCGGATCAGCACCTCGACCTCCCGGTCACCGATACGCTGGGTATCGGCGACCTCCCCCAGCAGCGCCGCGCGCAGCTGGCCGGCCACCTCCTCGGCGGAGAGCCCCAGGCCATGGGCGCCCTCGGCGATGGAGAGGGTCAGTTGGGGCTTGCCCAGGCGCAGGTCATCGATGACGTTGTAGACGGCCGCATAGCCCTCGAGATGCTCTCTCAGCTCCAGCGCTGCCGCCTTCATGGCATCGAGATCGTTTCCCGTCAGGCGCACCTCCACCGGCACGCCGGCAGGCCCGAATCCGGGCTCCTGAATGATCAGCCGCTGCAGACCCTCCACCTCGCCGATGGCCTCCCGCCAGGCGGGGGTCAGCTCATCCAGGGTCACCCGGCGCCGCTCGGCGGTCAGCAGGTCGACGATGACGGTGGCCACATGGGGGCCCGTCTCCCGGGCGCTGAGGTTATGGTTGAAGCGCACCTGGGTCGCTTCGACCAGTGAGGCACCTCCCGGCTGCGCTGGCGAGAAGCGAGCATCGAGCTCGCGGATCGCCGCCTCGACCCGCTCGACCACTGCCTCTGTGCGCGCCAGGGGCGTGCCCTGGGGCATCAGGATGCGCGCCTCGAGCACGTCGCCATCGATATCCGGCATCGCTTCGCTACCCACATGCCCCCCGGCCATAAAGCCAAAGGAGCCGAGCATGACGGCGAGGATGGCCCCCAGTACCGCATACCGAAAGCGGATCGCCCGATCGGCCAGTCGCCCGACGGCCTCGCGGAACCTGTCAAAGCGAGCTTCGAAGGCAGCTCGAAAGCGGGAGTCGTGGCCATCGGCCAGCTTCTGCACACTGCCCTTCAGATGATGTGGCAGGATCCAGAATGCCTCGACAAGGCTTGCCGCCAGGGCGGCGATCAGCACCACGGGCAGCACCTGCAACACCACCCCCAGTTCCCCGGCCAGGAAGGACAGAGGCACGAAGACCGCGGCGGTGGTCAAGAAGGACGAGAGCACACCGGGCATGACCTGGCGAGCCCCATCGACTACCGCCTCCAGCGGCGACTTCTGCTGCAGGGCGTGGCGGGCGATGTTGTCGGTGATCACGATGGCATCGTCCATGACGATGCCGATGGACATCAGCAGCGCCACCAAGGTGATCATGTTCATCGACAGCCCGGTCAGGGCCATGACGATGAAAGCGCCCATGAAGGCCGCCGGCAGGCCCAGCACCGCCCACAGGGCCAGCCGGGGGCGGAAGAACAGACTCATCACCAGCACTACCAGCACCAGGCCCATCAGGCCGTTGCCCACCAGCATCTGCAAGCGGTCTCGGACGATGCTGGTCGCATCCTGGGTCAGCGTCAGCGAGATGCCGCCGTCGAAGCGCCGACGTTCGGCCTCGAGCAGCGATTCGAGCCGCTCCTTAACCGTCAGGGCATCGTCACGCAGCGCCTTGCTCACCTCCAGCACCAGCGCCGGCTCGCCGTTGAAGCGGACCTGTTCCTCGGCTCGCTCGCCGGCCTCGGTGATGGTGGCCAGCTCACCCAAGGTCAGCTCACCGCCTCCGGCGTCGGAGACCACTACCAGCTCTTCCAGCTCAGCGGGCGAACGACGCTGATCCGTGAAGCGCAGCAGGATATCGCGCTCGGCGGTTTCCAGGGTACCCAGGGGCAAATCGAGGCTCTGACCGGCTACCCGCCCCGCCAGCTTCCGGGCCGAGAGGCCGTGCTGCCCCAGCACCTCACGGGGCACCTCCACCTGCCACTGGCGTTGGGGCATGCCGTGGATCGCTACCCGAGCGACCCCGGGCAGCGTCATGATGCGCTCCTCCAGGCGCAGGGCGTAGTCTTCCAGCTGGCGCTTGGGCATGTCGCCGGACACCGCGATCGCGGCTACCAGGTCGCTGCGGTGGAGTTCACGTACCACCGGGGGATCGGCACGGGCCGGCAGTTCGGTGATGGCGCTCACCTCGGTGTCGATCTCGTTGAGGAAGCGGATGGCATCGCCGCCGACGGCCATGGTGGCCGTGGCGCTGGCCAGATTGTCCTGTGCCACGCAGCTAAATTCATCGAGAAATTCCACGCCCTTGACGGCATCGAACAGGCGTCTGCAGACGGCGTCCTCGACGTCGGCGGCGCTGGCCCCGCGGTAGACCACCTCCACCGACACCTCCACCGGGCGGTAGTCGGGGAAGGTCTCGCGCTTGAGGTTGGGGGCAGCGAAGAGCCCGGCGGCCAGCAGCAGGATCAGCAGCAGGTTGGCGGCGGTGGGGTGAGCGGCAAACCAGCGGATCATGGCTGCTCTCCCTCCGGCACTTCGCCTCGGGCCCGGTTGGCCAGACGCGCCTCGGCTTCCTCGTCCCGACGCACGGAGAGTGCCATCCCCTCGATGGCCGGCTGCAGGTCATCGACCACCACCTGCTCCCCCGGGGCAAGCCCCGCCTCGATGACCGCCAGCCCACCCTGCTCGAAGGCCACGGAGACCGGGCGACGCACCAGACGCTGCTGCTCATCGGCAAGATAGAGCTCGCCCTGATGGAGCGCCGACGCCGGCACCACCATCAAGGCCCTGGGATCGAGAGCCGAGAGCCGCACCCGGGTATACATGTCGCGCTGCAGCGGTGGATGATCCGGGGGCCGCGCATCGCGCCAGGGCTCATCGACCCTGACCACCACCCGCACGGCGCGGGTGGCAGGGTCGAGGCCGCTGGCCACTCTGACGACCTTACCCTGCCAGCCCACGCCGGGCGCCCCGACCAGCGCCAGCTCGGCCTCGATCACGCCGAGGTCGATGCGCTCACCAAGATCCAGGGTGCCGGGCTCAGGCTCGACCGGCGCCACGCTGCCCAGCAGGCGCCGCATCATGCTGAACGGGATACGCGCCTCCACCTCGGCGGCGGTCAGGCTATCCGCCTCGAACAGCCGCTGCCCCGCGCCCACGAACTGGTGCAGCGCTACGTCCACCTCACCGAGGCGCAGGTCATAGGGCGCCACGAAGCGGGTATCCGCCAGGTCCTGCCGGGCCTGGGCCAGGCGCGCCGATGCCCGCTCGCGCTGAGCCGGCATCAGGGCCAAGGCATTCTCCAGCGTGGTCACTGCCTGGCGTTGCCCTACCGTGCTGCGACGCTGAGCGTCTCGCTGAGAAGTGGAGACCGAGCCGGTGGCCGCCAATCGCTCGATTCGGGAAAGCTCCTGCTCGGCGAGATCGAGTGACTGACGCTCCAGCTCCAGCAGGCGCCGGGTATTGGCCTCCTCTGCCTCGAGCTGAGTCAACTCCGCCTCGGCTTCAGCGATGGCCAGCTCATAGCGGCTCGGGTCCAGCGCCAGCAGCAGGATGCCTTCACGCAGCAGAGTGCCGCTCTCCAGGTCCGGGTGGCGCGCCACCACCCGGCCCGAGACGTTGGCCACGGCCTGCCAGGTCTCGGCGGGGCGCGCCACGCCGTGGCCGCGCGCCTCCAGGCGAAGCGCCAGCGGCTGGGCCTCAATCACCGCCACCGCCGCAGGTGCCGGTGGCGTGTCGCTGCGCTCTGGGACCTGGCGATTGACCAAGAAGAAGACCAGCAACGCCACGCCTGCAGCGACGCCCACCAGTACCATCATCCCTTGCCCCAGGCGCTTCACCCGGGGACTCATGCCTCACCTCCGCGATCCGCTCGGATGCCGTGCCAATAGAGGTCGAAAGCCGCCGGCGCACGGCCGACGATCCCGACCACGTCGTCGTTGATCAGCGCCTGCAGCACTAGCCCCTGAATGCAGCCGATGAACTGGGCCGCCGCGGCGTCCAAATCAAGCCCAGGGCGCAGCTGGTCGCGGCACCGAGCCTCCTCAAGCAGTCCCATCAGTCGCTCTCGGTAGGTCGCCAGGAGTCCCTTCACCAAACGACTGGCCGGGGTAGGGTGCGGCTGCTGCAGCTGCCCCATCAGCAGCCGGGGCACCCCGGGATGCTCGGCGATGAAAGCCACATGGGCCAGGAACATCGCTTCCATAGCGTCAAGAGGGTTTTCAACGCCCTCGGCGGCGGCACCGACTCTGGCCATGACTCGCTCGGACACCCAGGCTACCACCGTCTCCCAGATCGCCTCCTTGTTGGGAAAATGGCGAAACAGCGCCCCCTGGGTGACGCCCATGCGGCTGGCGATACGTCCGGTGGTCAGGGTCGCGGGATCCTCTTCGCCGCACAGGGCGACGACGGTTTCCACAGTGCGTTCCCGGCGCTCATCGGCGGAAAGATGCTGGCGTTCAGACATGTCCTGATCCCCATAAGATAGTAATTGATTACTATCTTATGCGAGGTCACCACGTAACGCCAGCCATCAAGTTGCCAAGGGTTTTGTTGCAGGCTGCTACCCCTCTGGCTTCATGCCCAGCCGTCGGGCCAGCTTGTGCAGGTTGCTGGGATCCACGGGCCGCCGCCGCCCAGCGCCCATCGCAGGCCGAAAGCGCCTCGCGAATTGCCGCACGCTGGGCCTGCTCGACCCTGGTACGCAGCGGCAGGTCGGACTGCGCCACCACGTCGAGTTCCTGCAGCAGGCGCTGGAGCACGGCGCTGGGCAAGTCGGCCACCAAATCGGACGGCATAGTTATTTCTACCCTCAAGGGTTGTATTGACCCTAAACGTTCCAGGTAATTTTCACCATCAATCCGGCAAGCCCCCTGATGACGCACTCCCGTGAGCTGGCACGCCACTTGCTTGGTATAGAGTGTCACTCAATCTCTGCGACCCATCTCCCAAGGAGTTCCTGCCATGAGCCTGATCGAACAGACCGTCGGCCGTACCGCCCTGACCCTGCCCGGTGCCACCCGGGTGTTCCGGGCACACAACATCGACTTCTGCTGCGGCGGACGCATCAGCCTGCGCGAGGCCGCCGAGCGCATTGGCCTCGCGCCCGAAGCCCTGGTCGCTGAGCTCGAGGGGCTGCCGGCCGTTGCCAGCGACGAGCGCGACTGGCAGGCGGCCAGCAACTACGAGCTGATCGACCATATCCTGACTCGTTACCACGACGTCCATCGCCAGCAGCTGCCCGAGCTGGTGCGCATGGCCCGTCGCGTCGAGCAGGTCCACGGCGAACGCGATACCTGCCCCAACGGCCTGGCCGACCTGCTCACCACCATCCACCAGGAGATGGAGAGCCATATGCAGAAGGAGGAGCAGATCCTCTTCCCGATGCTGCGCCGGGGGATGGGCGCCCAGGCCCAGGGCCCCATCGCGGTGATGCGCCACGAGCACGACGACCACGGCGAGAACCTCGAGCAGGTGCTGGCGCTGACCGACAACATCACCCCGCCCAAGGGCGCCTGCACCACCTGGCGCGCCCTCTACACCGGGCTGCGCGAGTTCCGCGAGGACCTGATGCAGCACATTCATCTGGAGAACAACCTGCTCTTCGAACGCGCCGGCTGAACCCTGGGCGGCGCCCAACAGCGACGCGCCGTCCCGCGGCGGCGCGTCAGGGAGGTCACCATGAAAGCCATCGTTCTGGAACGGTTGCACGCCGACCACTACCGCTACGAGGCGCTACTGTGCATCCTCGATCGCCAGCTGCATATCGCGGCCTGCAACGAGCTCCCGGACTACCGGCTGCTGGCCAGGCTGTGCCACTACCTGACCCGCCAGCCCGAGGAGTGGCACCACCCGGTGGAGGATGCCCTCTTCGAGCAGCTGGCCAGCTGTCACTCTCAGAGCGCCGAACTGCTGGAGGTGCTCACCGAGGAGCATCGGCGCATCGTCCGCTATGGCAGCGAGCTCGAGCAAGCATTCCGCCGCCAGGCGGACGAGGCGCCGGGAGAGGAGCTCGACGCCAACCGGCTCAACCTGGCACGCGCCTTCAGCGAGCTCTACCACCATCACCTGCATAGCGAGAACCGCCACGTCTACCCGCTCATCGAGCGCTGCCTCCCGGCGGCGGAACTGGAGGCGATGCCGCCGCGGATCACGCTCACCAGCCCCGCCGAGGGCAGCCCCGGCTTCCAGCAGCTCTACCGGCAGATCGCCGATCACCACACAGGGCTGCGCCTGGGCCATGGCGAACAGGCCGACTTCTGCCCGCTCTGCGACGCCAGGCCAGCCACTTCTTCCTGATCCGGCAAGCAGATGGCGCCACAGCCCCCCTGGGCCTCGCCTGGGGGGCCTGCGTGCCGGGCTCGGTGGTAAGGGTGGCGGGCTCAGCCGGCGGGATCGTCACCCCAATCGTAATGGAACGTCATGTAGAAGATGGCAAGGGTTTCGTTGCAGGCTGCTACCCCTCTGGCTTCATGCCCAGCCGTCGGGCCAGCTTGTGCAGGTTGCTGGGATCCACCTCCAGCCACCGGGCCGCCGCCGCCCAGCGCCCATCGCAGGCCGAAAGCGCCTCGCGAATTGCCGCACGCTGGGCCTGCTCGACCCTGCTACGCAGCGGCAGGGCAGCGGCCGAAGATGACGCAGAGAGCGGCTCCGAGCCGCCCTTAGCTCCGTCCGCCACCGGCGGGAGGTCGAGCCTCTCGGGCTCCAGCGTGATGATATCGCCACGATGAGCCCCTCGGCTGAGCGCCTTGATGGCCGCCCGGCTGATCACGTGTTCGAGTTCGCGGACATTGCCCGGCCAGGCATACGCCAGCAGCGACGCCTCGGCCTGCGGCGAGAGGCGCAGGCTACGCAGCCCCAGACGGGCACGGTTGATTTCCAGGTAGTGACCGGCTAACACCAGAACATCGCTGCCCCGTTCGCGCAAAGGCGGAATGACCACCGGATAGACCGACAGCCGGTGATAGAGGTCGGCCCGGAAGTGGCCGTCGCGTACTGCTTCGGCAAGCTGGCGGTTGGTCGCGGCGATGATGCGGACATCCACCCGCCGCGGCGTATCCTCGCCCAGACGCTGCACCTCCCCCTCCTGCAGGGCGCGCAGCAGCTTCGCCTGAACAGGCAGCGGCAGCTCGCCCACCTCGTCGAGCAACAGGGTGCCGCCGTTGGCTGCCTCGAAGCGGCCGGCGCGGTCGGCGCTCGCCCCGGAGAACGCTCCCTTGACATGGCCAAACAGCTCACTCTCCGCCAGTGATTCGGGCAGGGCGGCGCAGTTGACCTGCACCAGAGGTTCATTGTGACGAGCCGAGCGGCGATGCAGCCGACGGGCAAAGAGCTCCTTGCCCACCCCGGTCTCACCGCTGAGCAGCACCGGCAGGTCGGACTGCGCCACCACGTCGAGTTCGTGCAGCAGGCGCTGGAGCACGGCGCTGTGGCCGAGAATATCGCGCGCCTCGGGCAGCGCCTGGGGCAGACCGGCATCTTCGCGGATCATATGCAGGGCCCGCAGATCACGCTCCAGGCGGCTGACACGAACTGCCGCTTCGACCAGCAGCGCATAGCGCTCCAGCGCAGTCCGATCAGCCGCGTCAAAGGTGCCCGCCTCCAGCGCATCCAGGGTCAGCACGCCCCATGGCTCTCCCTCCACGTGCAGACTGATCCCCATGCAGTCGTGCACATGCAGCGGCTGGCCCGGCTGCTGCTCCACCAAGCCATCGTAGGGATCGGGCAGGCCGGCATCCGGCGGAAACAGCGTGGTGCCCCGGCTGGCGAGAATGGTGGCCAGGCGTGGATGCTGGCCCACCTCGAAGCGCCGCCCCAGTGCCTCGCGCACCAGGCCATCCACGGCCACCGGCACCAGGGCGCTCTCCTCCCGACGCAGCAGACAGACCGCGCCGCAGCGAAAGCCTTCCCGCAGGGTGCGCACCAGCCGCTGCAGACGCACGGCGCTGGGCAGGTCGACCACCAAATCGGCCAGCAGAGTATCGTCCAGCATGGTGTTTTTTACCTTTCAGGGTATGAATAACCCCATCTTACCTGGGTTTAAATCACCCGATAAGTCCGCCATGCCCGCAGATCGGACGCTGCCGGCCTGGCACGGCTATTGCTTATATGAGAACACCCCTCACCTGCAACGAACGACTCGGAGGTCCTATGCGCCTTTTCCGCCGCCACGCTCCCAACAAACAACCCGATAACGAGGCCGCACTGCACGCGGAGCGCGACCGCCTCCAGGCCCGCATCGACACGCTGGAAGCAGACCAGCAACTCCATCAGCAGCTTTTCACCAATCTCACCGGATTCGGCCATTCGCTGGTAGCGCTGCGCGAATCCTTCTCGGACCTCTCGGGGCTGCTGGTAGGCAATCGACAGGCCACGGACTTCACCACCAGCGAGTCCCAGCGCAGCCAGGAAGCCCTGAACGCCATGGTGGGGGAGCTGCGCGCCCTCAACCAGCGCATTGCCAACGCCGCCGAACAGGTCACCTCGCTGCGCGGCAACGCAGGCCACATTGATGGCTTCGTCAAGGTCATCGACGAGATCTCGATGCAGACGACCCTGCTGGCCTTCAATGCCAGCATCGAAGCGGCCCGCGCCGGGGATGCCGGGCGTGGCTTCGCCGTGGTGGCCACCGAGGTTCGCCAGCTTGCCTCGCGGACCAACGATGCCACCGAAGAGATCGGCGGACTCAACGGCAGCATTCTGAGCCAGGCCGACCATGTCGATAGCGTGATGGAGGACAACGCACGTAAGGCCGAGCGTTTGAGCGCCGAGGCCAGTCGGGTGATGGAGCGCACGGAGCAGCTGCTGGGCCTGACCGGCGAGAGCAGCCAGGCACTGGCCTTCTCGGCCATGCTTAGCGAAGTCGAGCTGGCCAACCTCGAGGAGCTGGAGATCAAGCTCGAGGTCTACCGCATCTTCATGGGGCTCTCAGACAAAGGGGTCACGGACATCCCCGATGAGACCCAGTGCGCCCTGGGGCGCTGGTACTACGAGGGCACCGGCAGCCAGCAGTTCTACAGTGACCAGGACTTCCAGGCCCTGGAAATGCCCCACCGCCAGGTCCACCGCTGCGCCATCGAGGCCGTGACTCACTATCGAGCCGGCCAGATGGACGACGCCATGGACGCACTCTCGCGCATGGAGTCGGCCAACCTGGATGTGATGAAGCGGCTTCGCTATATCATGCGCAAGTACCGGCCCGAGACACGACAGGACGCGCTGCCCACCGAAGGCAAGCGCTCCGTCGATACCCATGAACCGGTCATCGAAGGACGCTACGGAGAGCTTTCCTGCGCCACCGCCGATACCGCCGCGCTGCGATAAGGGAACTGCAACGGAGAACCGAGCCCGCCATGACCCGAGTCAAAAGGCCGCGCCACGTAGTCGACTAGCATGGTCGGGTTTCCAACGACAGGAGGCTCACCATGGAGCTCGTCTGCCCCGCCGGCAACCTGCCCGCCCTGAAGCGCGCTGTGGACGAAGGGGCCGATGCCGTATATTTCGGCTTCCAGAACACCACCAACGCTCGCCAGTTCGCCGGGCTCAACTTCACCGACAAGCGCGCGCGTGAGGGAATCGACTACGCCCATGCTCGCGGCAAGCGGGTATTCTGCGCCATCAACACCTACCCGCAGCCGGACGGCTGGGATATGTGGACCCGCGCCGTGGATCAGGCCGCCGATCTCGGCGTCGACGCCCTGATCATGGCCGACATGGGCCTGCTCGACTATGCGGCCCGCCGCCACCCGGATCTCGCCCGCCACCTCTCGGTGCAGGGCTCGGCGACCAGTCACGAGGCCCTGCGCTTCTATCACGACCAGTTCGGCATCAAGCGCGCCGTGCTGCCCCGGGTGCTCTCCATCACCCAGGTGCGCGACCTGGCCAAGCAGAGCCCGGTGGAGCTCGAGGTGTTCGCCTTCGGCAGCCTGTGCATCATGGCCGAGGGGCGCTGCTATCTCTCGTCCTACCTCACCGGAGAGTCGCCCAACACCCGCGGCGTCTGCTCGCCGGCCGCCCATGTGCGCTGGGAGGAGACCCCCGAGGGCCTGGAGTCGCGGCTGAACGGCGTGCTGATCGACCGCTACGGCGAGGGCGAGAACGCCGGCTACCCGACGCTCTGCAAGGGGCGCTTCGAGGTGGGGGGCGAGACCTACCACGCCATCGAGGAGCCCACCAGCCTCAACACCCTGGAGCTCTTGCCCGAGCTTGCCGAACTGGGCATTGCGGCGGTGAAGATCGAGGGACGCCAGCGCAGCCCCGCCTATGTCTCCAAGGTGGCAGGGATCTGGCGCCAGGCCCTGGACCGCCTGGAGCAGGCCCCGGGCCGCTTCCACACCGAACCCGCCTGGATGACCGGCCTCGGCGAGGTCTCGGAGGGCAGCACCACCACCCTGGGCGCCTACGAGCGCCGCTGGAAATAGGAGAGCGCCATGTCCACCCCTCACTCCCTTCAGCTGTCGCTGGGCCCGGTCCTCTTCTACTGGACCCGCGAGCGCTACGCCGACTTCTATCGCGAGGCTGCCGACTGGCCCGTCGAGATCGTGCATCTGGGCGAGTCCGTCTGCTCGCGCCGCCGCGACATGAAGCTCGACGACTGGATGGGCATCGGCCGCGAGCTGGCCCAGAGCGGCAAGCAGGTGGTGCTCGCCAGCCAGACCCTGATCGAATCCGAGGCCGACCTGCGCGACCTGCGAAAGCTGTGCGACAACGGCGAGTTCCTGGTCGAGGCCAACGACCAGAGCGCCCTGCAGCGCCTCTCGGCGGCGGGCCTGCCCTTCGTCGCCGGGGCCGCCCTGAACCTCTACAATCCCACCACCCTGGCGGTGCTGGCCCGCACCGGCATGCAACGCTGGAACGCCCCGGTGGAGATGTCACGCCGTGATCTGACCCGCCTGCTCGCCGACTGTCGGGATCAGGGCCTCGACAAGCCCTGCGAGGTGTTCGCCTACGGCCACCTACCGCTGGCCTGGTCGTCGCGCTGCTTCACCGCACGCCGCTACCAGAAGCCCAAGGACCGCTGCCAGTTCGTCTGCCAGAAGCACCCGGAGGGTCTGGCGCTGCGTACCCAGGAGTCGGCCCAGGTGTTCACGCTGAACGGCATCCAGACCCTCTCCGGCGCCTGCCAGGACCTGCGTCACGAGGTGCCCGACATGGCCGAGATGGGCGCCGGGGTGGCGCGTCTCAGCCCGCGCCCCGAGGGCATGGCCGAGGTGGTGGCGGCCTTCGATGCCGCCCGCCGCGGCGAGCTGCCCGCGCCGGACCCGCTCTCACTGGTGGACGCCGAGATCTGCGACGGCTACTGGCACGGCCGGCCCGGCATGGACAACACCCGCGCCGCGGTCGACTGAGCGCTGCGACACATCGCTGGCTGGCGTGAACTGGCCCTCCCAGATGTCACCCCTGGCCAATTCAGAAGCCGCTCGATGAGACAGGGTTGCATCATGCGCCCCCCTACCAGCGGGCCCCGTCACACGACGGGGCCCGCTGTCGTTGCACCGCGAGTCTCTCCCTATCTGGCCTTTTTCTGATCTGGATCATTTGCTTCTCACGCCTTAGCCTCTAGCCTTCCTTGCACAACATATAGTGCCATTTCTTCAAAAAGACGCCATATATAGGGAGATTGCGGTGAGCGCCCCCACCAGTCGCCAGGCCGGCAAACGCCACGTCGAGGTCGCCTCGACGGTCAACGAGTACCTGCAGCGCGCCGACTGGCGCGTCAACGCCAACGCCAACCAGGGCTACTCCCTGGGTGGGCTGATCCTCAACGCCGCGGGCAAGCTGATCGCCAACTACTGGCTCGACGAGGTCTACCCGGCGGCGGTGGGCACCGCCCACCGCGAGGGCGATCTGCACATTCACGACCTGGACATGCTCAGCGGCTACTGCGCCGGCTGGTCGCTGCGCCAGCTGCTGATCGAAGGCTTCAACGGCGTGCCGGGCCGCGCCGAGAGCGCGCCCCCCAGGCACCTCTCGAGCGCCCTGGGCCAGATGGTCAATTTCCTCGGCACCCTGCAGAATGAATGGGCCGGCGCCCAGGCCTTCAGCTCCTTCGATACCTACCTGGCGCCCTTCGTGCGCAGGGACAGCCTCGACTATCCGGCGGTGAAGCAGGCGATCCAGGAGTTCATCTACAACCTCAACGTGCCTTCGCGCTGGGGCAGCCAGACGCCGTTCACCAACCTTACCTTCGACTGGGTCTGCCCGGACGACCTGCGTGACCAGGTGCCGGTCATCGGCGGCGAGGAGCAGCCCTTCACCTACGGCGAGCTGCAGGTCGAGATGGATCGGCTCAACCGCGCCTACCTGGAGGTCATGGCGGAGGGTGACTGCCACGGGCGGGCCTTCACCTTTCCCATCCCCACCTACAACATCACCCCCGATTTCGACTGGGAGAGCGACAACGCCGAGCGGCTCTTCGCCCTGACCGCCAAGTACGGCCTGCCCTACTTCCAGAACTTCCTCAACTCGGACCTGGAGCCGCATATGGTGCGCTCCATGTGCTGCCGACTGCAGCTCGACCTCACCGAGCTGCTCAAGCGCGGCAACGGCCTGTTCGGCAGCGCCGAGCAGACCGGCTCCTTGGGGGTGGTGACCGTCAACTGTGCGCGCCTGGGGCACCGCTTCGCCGGTGACAGAACGGGCCTCTACGCCGAACTGGACCGCCTGCTGGCGCTCGGCCGCGACAGTCTGGAGATCAAGCGGGACTGCATCCAGCGCTGGATGGACGACGGCCTCTATCCCTACAGCCGCCGCTACCTGGGCACTCTGCGCAACCACTTCTCCACCCTGGGCGTGAACGGCCTCAACGAGATGGTGCGCAACTTCAGCGAGGACCGCTTCGACATCGCCGACCCCGAGGGTCAGCAGCTGGCGCTGGAGGTGCTCGACCACGTGCGTCAGCGGATGCGCGAGTTTCAGGCGGCCACCGGCCACCTCTACAACCTGGAGGCGACCCCGGCGGAGGGGACCACCTACCGCTTCGCCAAGGAGGACGCCAAGCGCTTCCCCGGCATTCTCCAGGCAGGCACCCCGGAGGCCCCCTACTACACCAATTCCAGCCAGCTGCCGGTGGGCTTCACCGATGACCCCTTCGAGGCGCTGTTGCACCAGGACCCGCTGCAGACCCGCTATACCGGCGGCACGGTGCTGCATCTCTATATGCGTGAGCGGCTCTCGTCGCCGGCGGCATGCCGCAAGCTGGTGCGCACCGCCCTGTCCCGCTTTCGCCTGCCCTATATCACCGTGACGCCAACCTTCTCGATCTGCCCGGTGCACGGCTACCTGGCCGGCGAACACGAGTTCTGCCCGAAGTGCGACGACGCGCTTCTGGCACAACGGGCCTCGCACGCCGAAACCGCCACGGCCTGAGGCACCCGAAGTCTATCCGTAGGGACTCCGGGGACAGGTCGAAGAGGAGGTCATTTGCCATGGGTGAGGAGCACTGCTCCAAACGGGCTGGCCATGGATGGCCAGCCCCGGTCCTGCAAGCGGAGCAGGATGCGAGAGCGAAGCAGGGCAAATGTAGCGCCCAGGGACGGGTTCACAGCGCCTCCTCGCAGACCTGTCGCCGGATGCTCCTTACAGGATGCCACTATCTGAAACAGCCTCGGATATTTGACTCTTCGCAGACTGGCGTGAACTGGCTCTGTGGGAGGGAGCTTCAGCTCGCGAAGTAGCGCGCAGCGCTACCCATAGGGCGCCTGCGGCGCCTTCGCCCGGCAGAGCCGGCCTCCCACCATTAAACCTGCCAAACATGTTCACGCTAAAGTGCGAAGAACCGGATATTTCCCCTCCATCAACGAAAAGGAGCACCCCATGAGCCAGAAACAGTACACGACCCTGCCCACCGAAGCGCGCCAACGCTGCGAAGTCTGGACCCGCGTGATGGGCTATCACCGCCCGGTCAGCCAGTTCAACCATGGCAAGCAGTCCGAGCACCGCGAACGCCGGCATTTTAACGAGCAGGCCGCCTCTCTCTGACCCCACCGCCACACCGGGCGTCCCGCGCCGATGCGGGGCGCTCGCCCGGATGACCACCATGCCCCACCGCAACGATGTCCGGCTGCGACTGCCCGTGGCCGGCTTTACCCCCATGACCACCCTGGACTACCCCGAGCACCTGGCCTGCGTGGTCTTCCTGCAGGGCTGCCCGCTGCGCTGCGGCTACTGCCACAACCCCGGGATGCTCACCTCCCGTCGGGGCGCGCCCGCCGAGTGGGCCGAGATCGAGGCCTTCCTGAGAAAACGCCAGGGCCTGCTGGAGGGCGTGGTCTTCAGCGGCGGCGAGCCCACCCTGCACGCCGGGCTGCCCGCCGCGGTGCAGCGAGCCAAGGCGCTCGGCTTCAAGGTCGGCCTGCATACGGCCGGCGTCTACCCGAGGCGGCTGCGTGAGCTGCTGCCCTGGCTCGACTGGGTAGGCCTGGACGTCAAGGGCCTGGCCGATGACGTTGACCGTATCGTCGGCCGCCCCGGCATGGCCGCCTCCCACGCCGAGAGCCTCGCCCTGGTGCGGGAGAGCGGGGTGGCCTTCGAGTGCCGCACCACGGTGCACTGGCGCGACTTCGACCTGGCCCGCCTGGAGGAGCTGGCGCTGACGCTCGCCGACGAAGGCGTGCGCCACTATGCGATCCAGCTGGCCCGCACCGACCAATGCCTGGACGGCGCCTACGCCGCGCCGGTGCCGGGCGCCCCGACCACCGCCGAGGTCGAGACGCTGGTCAAGGCGCTAGAGCCCGCTTTCCGGCAGCTGACGCTGCGCCAGTGACACTCTGCCGCTCCCCGGCGCGGCAAAGCACGCCCGCTTATGACGCTCGTCAAAGGGCGCGGCCGGCGGCTCGTCTAGCATGGTCGCATCGTCGATACTCGAGCCTCCCCATGCGCCTGGAAGCCACTCTCCTCCCCTCCCCCCGCCTGCCCATCGCCGGGCTGGCCGCGACCAGCCACACGGCCTTTCCCGGCCGGCGGGCCGCGGTGGTCTACCTGCAGGGCTGTCCGCTGCGCTGCGGCTACTGCGAGACGGCCAGCACCATGGGGGAAGCACGCCGCGCCGTGGCCGGCGAGTGGGAGGCCATCGAGGCGCTGCTCGCCGCCCGGGCCGGCGACCTGGAGGCGGTGGTGTTCAGCGGCGGCGAGCCCACCCTGCACCCCGACCTGCCTGATGCCGCCAGGGCCTGCCGCGAGCTGGGGCTGGCGGTGGGCCTGCATACCGCCGGCCCCTACCCGGAACGCCTGGAGACCCTGCTGCCGCTGCTGGACTGGGTGGCCCTCGACGTCAAGGGACGCGGCCGCGACTTCGACCGCATCGTGGGGCGGGAGGGGATCTGGCAGCGCCACGCCCGCAGCCTGTCGCTGCTGCTGGAGGGCGACACCGCCTTCGAGTGCTGCACCACGGTGCACTGGCGCGACTTCGACCTGGCACGCCTGGAGGAGCTAGCGCTAACGCTGGCCGACTGCGGCGTGCGCCACTATGCGCTGCAGCTGGCGCGCCTGGCCCAATGTCAGAATCCCGACTACTGCCGGCCGGTGGACGACGCCCCCGACCGCGATGCCGTGGAGGCCCTGGTGCGGCGGTTGCGGCCTCATTTCGCGCGGCTGGCGCTGCGCGACTAGTCGCCTAGTCGCCCAGGTTCTCCGGCCCGAAGGCGTCGGGCAGCAGCTCGTCGATAGTGTAGCGCCGCAGCAGCCCTCCCTCGGCATCGATGACGTGAATGCGGGTCTCGGCGTCGGCGAACTCGCGGATGCGCTGACGGCAGTCGCCACAGGGTGTGCACAGATGATCACCCGGGCCGATCACGTAGACATGGCGCAGACGCCGCTCGCCGGCACTGACCATGGCGGCGATGGCCGAGGCCTCGGCGCAGAGTCCCTTGTAGTGGGCCACCTCGACATTGGCGCCGACATAGCGCGTCCCGCTGTCGCTCTCCACCAGCGCGCCCACCGGGTGGTGCGAATAGGGGGCGTAGGCGCGGCCCCGCACCGTCACCAGCGCTTCGACGATGGCCGGCGCGACGCCGCTCCTGGCCTCCCCGCTCATGGAGCCGACTCCTCGTCGTCGCGGCGCACCGCCTCCAGGGCGATCTCCACCATCTCGTCGAAGGTGCTCTGGCGCGCCTGGCTGCTCAGCGAGTCGCCCTTGAGGATATGGTCCGAGACCGTGCAGATCGTCGCTGCCCGGGCGCCGAACTCGGCGGCCACGCCGTAGAGGCCGGCGGCCTCCATCTCCACGCCGACGATGCCGTAGCGCTTCATCAGCTCGAACAGCTCACCCTGGGGGTTATAGAAGAGATCCGCCGAGAAGAGGTTGCCCACCTTCACCGGCACCCCCTGGTCCCGGGCGGCATCCACCGCGTGACGGGTCAGCGCGAAGTCGGCGATGGCGGCGAAGTCGTGGCCCATGAAGCGGGTGCGGTTGACCCCGGAGTCGGTGCAGGCGCCGAGCCCGATCACCACGTCGCGCACCGCCACGTCGTCCGCCACCGCGCCGCAGGAGCCGACGCGGATCAGCCGCTTCACGCCGAAGTCGGTGATCAGCTCCTTGGCGTAGATGGAGGCCGAGGGGATCCCCATGCCGTGGCCCATCACCGAGATCTCCCGCCCCCGGTAGCGGCCGGTGTAGCCGAACATGTTGCGCACGTCGGTGACCCGACGCGCATCCTCCAGAAAGGTCTCGGCGATATGCTGGGCGCGCAGCGGGTCGCCGGGCATCAGCACGGTGTCGGCGAAATCGCCGGGCTCGGCGTTGATATGGGGAGTGGCCATCAGTGTCCTCCTGTGTCGAGAAAGCGCTTGCCGTCGTCCATGGGTTCAAGCCCCAGGTGGGCGGCGAGGGTCTGGCCGATGTCGGCGAAGCTCTCGCGCCGGCCCAGCGAGCCCGGGGCGAGCCCGGCGCCCCGCGCCAGCACCGGCACATACTCCCGGGTGTGGTCGGTGCCGTGCCAGGTGGGATCGCAGCCGTGATCGGCGGTCAGCACCAGCAGGTCGTCGTCGGCAAGGCGCCCCAGCAGCTCCGGCAGCCGGGCGTCGAAGTGCTCCAGCGCCGCGGCATAGCCGGCCACGTCTCGGCGGTGACCGTAGAGGGTGTCGAAATCCACGAAGTTGGTCATGATCAGCGAGCGCTCGCCGGCCGCCTCCAGGGCCTCGAGGGTGGCCTCCATCAGGGCATCGTGACCGCTGGCCTTCACCGTGCGGGAGATGCCGCAGTGGGCGTAGATATCGGCGATCTTGCCGATGGCGATCACCTCGCCGCCATCGTCATGCAGCTTCTGCAGCACCGTGGGCGCCGGCGGCTCGACGCTGTAGTCCCGGCGATTGGCGCTGCGGGCGAAGTCATCGGCGCGCTCGCCGGTAAAGGGGCGGGCGATCACCCGGCCGATGTTGTAGGGCTCGAGTAAGTGGCGGGCGGTCTCGCAGAGGGCGTAGAGTCGCGCCAGGCCAAACGCTTCCTCGTGGGCGGCGATCTGGAATACCGAGTCGCCGGAGGTATAGACGATGGGCTTGCCGCTGGCCAGGTGCTCCTCACCCAGGCGGGCGATGATCTCGGTGCCCGAGGCGTGGCAGTTGCCCAGCACCCCGGGCAGCTCGCCCTCCCGGATCAGCGCCTCGAGCAGCTCGGCGGGAAAGCTGTTCTCCCGCTCGAGGAAGTAGCCCCAGTCGAAACGCACCGGCACCCCGGCGATCTCCCAGTGACCCGAGGGGGTGTCCTTGCCCGAGGAGACCTCCCGGGCGTGGCCGTAGGCGCCGATCACCTCGGCTGGCGTCTCGACGCCCTCGGCCCAGGCGCCGGTGCTCTCGGCATGGGCATGGAAGAGCCCTAGCCGCGCCAGGTGGGGCAGCGCCAGCGGCCCCTGACGGTCGGCGCCGTCACACTGGCCGCGGGCGCAGGCGGCGGCGATATGGCCCAGGGTATCGGCCCCGGCATCGCCGAAGCGCTCGGCGTCGGGGGCGGCACCGATGCCGAAGGAGTCGAGGACCAGCACGATGGCGCGGGTCATGGGGCTTCCTCCGTGGTGGATGGTCGGCGGATCACCTCTTGAATCAGTGTAGGCGCCGCCGCGCTCTCCTCGCCCACCCAGGTGGCCGCCTGCAGCTGGACGGCGGCGCGTTCGGCCTGTGCTTCGCTGCGGGCATGGATCACCGCCAGCGGACGCGACGCATCGACCCACTCGCCGAGGGGGGCGATGTCGGCCAGGCCGACGGCCGGGTCAATGGCGTCGTCCGGCGAGCGGCGCCCGCCGCCGAGCGCCACCACGGCGAGGCCCAGGGCACGAGTGTCCAAACGCTGTACCCGTCCCGGGCGCTTAGCGAACACCTCACGAATCACCGGCGCCTCGGGCAGGTAGGCAGCGGGACGCTCCAGCAGGTCGGCTGGCCCCCCCAGCCCCGCCACCATGCGCGCGAAGCACTCGGCGGCCGCCCCCGAGGCGAGCCGTTCGTCGAGCCTGGACAGCGCGGCCCGGCGATCCTCGACCAGCCGGCCGGCCAGCAGCAGCTCGCAGGCCAGTTCCCGGGTCACCTCCAGCAGGCGACCCCCGCGCTTCTCTCCCGACAGCAGGGCGAGGGCCTCGCGCACCTCCAGGGCGTTGCCGGCGCAGGGCGCCAGCGGCTGGCTCATGTCGGTGAGCAGCGCCGTGGTGGGCGTGCCGGCGCGGCTCGCCACCTCGGCGATGGTCTCGGCCAGCTCCCGGGAGGCTTCCGGCGTGGGCATAAAGGCCCCGCTGCCCACCTTGACGTCCATCACCAGGGCATCGAGGCCGCAGGCCAGCTTCTTGCCGAGAATGGAGCTGACGATCAGCGGCAGCGACTCCACGGTGGCGGTGACGTCACGCACGCCATAGAGCCGCCGGTCGGCCGGGGCCAGGTCGGCCGTCTGGCCGATGATGGCCACCCCCGCCTCGCGAACCAGGCGACGGAAGGTGGCGGTGTCCGGCGTCACCGAGTAGCCGGGGATCGCCTCCAGCTTGTCCAGGGTGCCGCCGGTGTGACCCAGCCCGCGGCCCGAGACCATCGGCACGAAGCCGCCACAGGCGGCGATCCAGGGACCCAGCACCAGGGAGACCAGATCCCCCACCCCGCCGGTGGAGTGCTTGTCGAGAACGGGACCGGGCAGATCGAGCCCTGACCAGTCGAGGACCTCGCCGGAGTCGCGGATCGCCTCGGTGAGCGCCACCGTCTCGGCGGCACTCATCCCGTTGAGATAGACCGCCATGGCGAAGGCGCCGATCTGGGCATCGCTCAGGCTGCCGTCGGCGATACCGGCCACCAGGACGCGAATCGCCTCGGGGTCGAGCGCCTGGCCGTCGCGCTTGGTGCGGATCAGCTCCTGGGGCAGGGCCTGGGTATCCATCAGTAGCCTCCCGCCGGGGCCATACCGCCCGGCGCGACCCCCAGGGTCGCCAGCAGATCGTCCAGGAGCCCCGAGGCGCCGAAGCGGAAATGGGCCGGCGTGATCCAGGCCGCGCCCATCAGCCGCTCGGCCAGCTGCAGGTAGCCCTGGGCGTCTTCCGCGCTGCGCACCCCGCCGGCGGCCTTGAAGCCGATTTCCTTGCCACTGTCACGGATCACCTGGAGCATTATCTCGGCGGCTTCGAGGGTTGCATTGACCTCGACCTTGCCGGTGGAGGTCTTGAGGAAATCGGCTCCGCCGTCGATGGCCAGCTCGCTGGCACGGCGGATCAAGGCAGGATCGGCAAGCTCACCGGACTCGATGATCACCTTCAACACGGCATCGCCACAGGCCTGCCGACAGGCCTCGACCAGCTCAAGGCCGACCGCCTCGTTGCCGGCCATCAGGGCGCGATAGGGAAACACCACGTCCACCTCGTCGGCTCCCGAGGCCACGGCGGCCCGTGTCTCCCGGGCGGCCGCCATGACATCGTCGCCGCCGTGGGGAAAGTTGGTCACCGTGGCGATCTTGACGACATCGTTGAGCCGATAGGCCGTCAGGGCGCGCCTGGCGGTCACCACGAAGGCGGGATAGACGCAGACTGCCGCCGGCGAGCCGACAGGCGTCTGAGCCCGCTGGCAGAGCGCCTCGATGGCGGCGTCGGTATCGTCGTCGTTGAGGCTGGTCAGGTCCATCAGGGTCAGGGCCTGGCGGGCCGCCTGCTGCAGTTCGGTCATGTCAGGACTCCTAGAATAGGTCGTAGCGGAAATCGGCATCAGCCCATGGCCCCCAGGGAGAGGAAGAGGCCAGCGATAGAGGCGGACATCAGGTTGGAGAGGGTACCGGCCAGCACCGCCTTGAGGCCAAAGCGGGCGATATCGTGGCGACGGCTGGGGGCGATACTCCCAAGGCCGCCGAGCAGGATGGCGATGGACGACAGGTTGGCGAAGCCGCACAGGGCGAAGGAGAGGATCGCCATGGTGTGGGGCGTCATCGCCTGGCCGGTGGCCGGCACCAGCTGGCTGCCCTCGAGGTAGGGGGCCAGGTTGATATAGGCAACGAACTCGTTGACCACCAGCTTCTGGCCGAGGAAGGAGCCGGCCAGCGTCGCCTCCTCCCAGGGCACGCCCAGCAGGAAGGCCAGCGGCGCGAAGAGCCAGCCGAGGATCAGCTCCAGGCTCAGCGCCTCCATGCCGACCCAGCCGCCCAGGCCACCGAGGATGCCGTTGACCAGGGCGATCAGGGCGATGAAGGCGACCAGCATGGCGCCGACGTTGGCGGCCAGCTTGAGCCCCGAGGAGGCGCCAGCGGCGGCGGCATCCAGGACGTTGGTGGGGTGATCCTCCTCCTCGTCGAGGCGCTTCTCGGCCGCCGAGATGCTGTCCTCGGGGGTCTGGGTCTCGGGCATGATCAGCTTGGCGAAGAGCAGCCCGCCGGGGGCGGCCATGAAGGAGGCGGCCACCAGGTACTCCATGGGAACGCCCAGCGCCGCATAGCCGGCCAGCACCGCACCGGCCACCGAGGCGAGCCCGCCGCACATCACCGCGAAGAGTTGGGACGGGGTCATGCGGGCGATGAAGGGGCGTACCACCAGGGGCGCCTCGGTCTGGCCGACGAAGATATTGGCGGTGGCCGATAGCGACTCGGTGCGGGAGGTGCCCAGGGCCTTCTGCAGGGCACCGCCGAGGAGGCGAATCACCCACTGCATGATGCCGATGTAATAGAGTACCGCCGTCAGCGAGGAGAAGAACACGATGACCGGCAGCACCTGGATGGCAAAGACGAAGCCGATGTTCTCCACGTCGGCGAGGCCGCCGAACACGAAGTCGATGCCATCGTTGGCGTAGGCCACCACCTGGCTGACCGCCCCGGAGACGGCGGCGAGCACCGCCTGGCCAGCGGGCACATAGAGCACGAAGGCGCCGATACCGGCCTGGATGGCGAAGGCGCCGCCCACGGTACGCAGGCGGATGGCGCGGCGATCGGTGGAGAAAAGCAGGGCGATGGCGATCAGGGTCGCCATGCCGACGAGGCTCATGATAGGGGTCATGGGGCACCTGTTGTCATTGTCGTGCTAGGACCCGGCGCACCGGGAGCGGGCATGGCGTGAAATTTATAACACTGCGTGTTATTTTTCTAACATTTTCTGGCAAAAGTCTCCGATGCATCAAGGAGCCGCATAAGGAACCGCAACATGAACCCACGACGAGCCGAGCGCCTGGCCCGCCTGCAGCAGGCCCTGGCGGCAGGCGGCACCATGCGCCTATCGGACGCGGCGAGGCACTGCAATGTCTCGGAAATGACCATCCGCCGCGACGTGGCAGCCAGCAACGGCGCCCTGGTCTTTTTCGGCGGGCGGCTGGTGATGGCTGATAACCCCCAGTACGCTCCGGTCTACAATCTGGACAAGGAGCTGGATAGCCATTCCCAGGCCAAGCACCGGCTCTGCGAGCAAGCCGTGCTGTTCATCGAGGAGGGGGACACCCTGTTTGTCGACTGCGGCACGACGCTGATGCCGCTGACCGGCCTGCTGGCGGGCATCCGCGAGCTGACGGTGGTGACCTATGCCTTGAATATCGCCAATGCGGTGAGCCGGCTGCCCGGTGTGCGGCTGATCCTGCTCGGCGGCCTCTACCACGCCGTTTCCCAGACCTTCTCCGGCGATGACATGCCCGATGCGATTCACCGCCTGGGTATCAACAAGGCGTTCCTGTCGGCAGCGGGCGTGCATGCCGAGCGTGGCGTCAGCTGCTTCCACTTCCATGAAGTCGCGCCCAAGCAGGCCGCCATCGCCTCTGCGGCACAGCGCCTGCTGGTGGTGGACGACAGCAAGATCGGCGTGATTCGTCCTGCCTACTTCGCCGGACTGGAGGACTTCGACATGGTGATCACCGGCAAGGATGCACCGCTCGCGGCCCCTGCCGGGAGAGAGAGGCCGCGTATCATTGCGGCATGACCCCTCGATTCAACCACACTTGGACCAGCCGCAGCCGGCATAGCAGGTGGGGCAGCCGTCCATCATGATCAGCTCGCCGCGGCACTCGGGGCAGTGGCCCACCACGGTGGGGCCGTCGCCCTTGTCGCTGGCCGCGTCGCCGCCGATGGCCGAGACGGCACCCGCGGGCGCGGCCTCTTCCTCATGGGCCGGCGGCTGCCAGGGGTGGCCGTGGGTCAGGCGATGGGCATAGCGGCTGACCAGCTCTTCTACCGGCACCTGGTTGCCGTCCTGGTCGAGGAAGCCGCGGCGGTAGAGGATCTGCTGGATCGACCAGGCGATGGCCGCCACCTCGGAGTCGTGGAACATCGGCTTGCCCCAGCGGTTCATGCCGCAGCGTACCAGGCCCTTGTCCCAGGCCACCTTGCGCAGATCGGCCACCGCCTGGGTGACGTAGCCGCCGCGGGCGGCCAGCGACAGGCTGCGCATGGTGGCAGTGATCCACTGGTGCTCGCTGGAGAGCTGGCCGGAGGGGAAGAAGAACTCCACCGGCCGCTCGATCACCACCCGCTTGCCGTCGAGCACGCCCTCCACGGGCATGAAGGAGACCAGCAGGTAGACCTTCTTGCGGCCCTCGGCGCCGACGTAGGAGATCTTCTCGGACACCGCCTCCAGGGTGCCCTCCGGGCGCGAGGGAATGCGCACCGTGAGCGGGTTCTCGTCGGCCAGGGGGGCTTGCTCCTCCACGGCCTTCTTGACGCTGTAGGAGACGATCTTGGAATTGATTTCGACGGCCATCACGGGGCTCCTGCGGAAAGTTGTGCGTTGACGCTTGGGTGACGGCCGCTCACGACCGTCACGAGCGAAGGCGAGGCAAGGCGCAGGCTTTCGAGGAAGCGGAGTTTACGAGCCGTAAATGAGCATTCCGAGAAAGACTGCAACACCGCCTCGGCGAGCGCAGTAGGTCGTGAGTTACCACTTGCCATAGGTGCCTTCCTTCAACGCATCATAGAGGTTCGCCGCATTGTGCTCCTCGCCGTCATAGATCACCTTCTCGTCGCCGGCAAGCTCCACGGTCTCGCCGTTCTCCAGCTCGAAGACGTAAGTGGTGTTCTTGAGGTCGTCTTCGCGGACCAGCACGCCCTGGAAGGCCTCCGGGTTGAAGCGGAAGGTGGTGCAGCCCTTGAGCTTGCTCTCGTAGGCGTCCAGGTAGAGGTCCTTGAACGCCTCGAAGGGGAACTCGGTGGGCACGTTGACCGTCTTGGAGATCGCCGAGTCCACCCACACCTGGGCGGCGGCCTGTACCGCCACGTGCTGCTTGGGCGTTACCGCATCGGCGGTGATGAAGTAGTCGGGCAGGTCGCTCTCCACGGCCTCGCTGGCGATGAAGTGCCGGTAAGCCGCCAGCTCGAAGGAGCACACCTCGACCTGCTCCTTGGTCTTCTTGCCCGCCTGGATGACGTTGCGGAAGTAGCGGTGCGAGAACGACGGCTCGATACCGTTCGAGGCGTTATTGCCCAGTGACAGCGAGATAGTGCCGGTGGGCGCGATCGAGCTGTGGTGGGTGAAGCGCGCGCCGTGCTCGGCGAGCGCGGCGACCAGCTCCGGCTCCACCTCGGCGACCTTCTGCATGTAGCGGCTGTAGCGGGCGTGCAGGATGCGCCCCGGCACCTTGTCGCCCACCTCGTAACCGTCCTTGGCAAGCTCGGGCCGCTCGCGCAGCATCCTGGGCGTGATCTCGAAATCCTCGGCGAGGATCGGTGCCATGCCCTTCTCGCGGGAGAGTTCCAGCGCCTGCTTCCAGCCTTCGATGGCCAGGTTGCGGCTGACCTCCTCGGTGAAGGCCAGCGACTCGGCGGAGCCGTAGGGGATCTTGAGCATGGTCAGGGTCGAGCCCAGGCCCAGAAAGCCCATGCCGTGGCGGCGCTTGGCCTCGATCTCGCGGCGCTGCCCCTCGAGCGGCAGGCCGCTGATCTCCACCACGTTGTCCAGCATGCGGGTGAAGATCGCCACCACCTTGCGATAGCGCTCCCAGTCGAAGCGCGGCTTCTTGCCGAAGGGGTCGATGACGAAGCGGGTCAGGTTGACCGAGCCCAGCAGGCAGGCGCCCTCGGGAGGAAGCGGCTGCTCACCGCAGGGATTGGTCGCCCGGATCTCCTCGCAGAACCAGTTGTTGTTCATGCGGTTGACCTGATCGATCAGGATGAAGCCCGGCTCGGCGAAGTCGTAGGTCGAACGCATGATGGTGTCCCACAGCTCGCGCGCCTTGATCACCTCGACGATGCGGCAGGCGACGCGCCCCTCGGCGTCAACGGTGTAGCCCTCCTCGATCACCGGCCAGTCGCGGTAGATCAGGTCCTCCGGCTTGACGTCGTCCTTCTCGCCCGGATGCAGCGGGAAGGCCAGCGGCCAGTCGCTATCGTGCTTCACCGCCTCCACGAACTCGTCGGTGATCAGCAGCGAGAGGTTGAACTGGCGCAGCCGGCCGGCCTCGCGCTTGGCCTCGATGAAGGCGCGCACGTCGGGATGGCCGACGTCGAAGGTGCCCATCTGGGCGCCGCGACGCCCGCCGGCGGAGGCCACCGTGAAGCACATCTTGTCGTAGATATCCATGAACGCCAGGGGACCGTTGGTGCCGGCCCCGGCGCCGAACACGAAGGCGCCCTTGTGGCGCAGGGTGGAGAACTCGTAGCCGATGCCGCAGCCGGCCTTGAGGGTCATGCCGGCGTCCACCACCGAGGAGAGGATATCGTGCATGGAGTCGCGGATGGTGCGCGACACCGTGCAGTTGATCAGGCTCACCGCCGGCTTGTAGGCCTCGGCGCCGGCGTTGGACATGATGCGCCCGGCGGGAATGGCGCCGTTCTCCAGCGCCCAGCGGAACTTGGGCAGCCACTCCTCGGCCTTGTCGCCTTCCACCGCCGCCAGGGCCCGGGCCACCCGCTCCCAGGTGGCCGCCACGTCCTTGTCCACGGGCCGGCCATGACGATCCTTGAGACGATACTTGGCGTCCCAGATATCGCGAGAGGGCACCTGCAGCGGCACCTCGTTGGATGACTTGACGGCCTTGGTGGTTGTGCTCATGAAGGGGCTCCGGCAGTTCCTTGGATAGGGGCAGGGTCAATCGTTGCGGCGCGCCATGCGCTCCAGCCGCACCAGCCAGTCGCCGAACCGGCCCTGGGCCAGGCCCTCCTCGCGGCTGTCGAGGAGGTTCTTGACCATCAGGCCAAGCTCGGTGTCACCCTCGATCAGCAGCCGGCGCTGGAAGAACAGCGCATCGGGGTCCTCGCGGCGCGTCGCCAGGCAGAGAAACTCCCGCCAGCCCCCGCGAATGGTCGCCTCGCCGGCCTCGCGGGTGAGCACCAGGCGCTGATCCTGGAGACTCAGCGTCAAGACGACGCCCAGGTCTTCCACGTTGAGGGTGATACGCCGCCCCTCTAGGGCGTCGAACTCACCCTCGGCGAGGGGCTCGGCGAAGGTACGGTTGAGCAGCGGCTCGACCACGCGCTGCTTGATCGGCAGTGGCACGCGGGGGTCAATGGCGCGAATCAGCTGGGTCGGGGCGGGTGGACGCGGCAGGAATGACAACGGCAACAGGGACATCGCTACTCTCCATGGGATCGAGCCGGTGGAATCGCACGGCCACGAGAGGCCGACGAGCCGACCATCCTAGGCGCGATGGCGGCCGCCTGCACTGATATGCGTCAAGCTCATGCCACTGCCCCGACCGGGGCCTGCGTACCATATATAGTCCAGATTCGATGATCAAGCACCATATCTGGATAAAAAATTGGCTCTCCCCCTTGCGTTCCGATAACTCTTTGATCCCCAAGCGGCGGACACGATCCCTATCTCAACGGTTGGGCCATGACACCATCCCCTCCACCAACACGGCGCCCCGCAGGGCGCCGTGTTCGCGTAATCCCAAGGGCCGTCACACCGTACGCGAGTAGCGGTTCTCCTCGGGCTTGAGGTAGGCGTCGAAGGTCATGGCCATGTTGCGCATCATCAAACGCCCCGCGGGCAGCACTTCGAGCTCGTCCTCGCGGATCGCCAGCAGGCCGTCGTCGGCCATCTCCTCGAGCGCCCCGAGGGCGTCGGCGAAGTAGTCGCGAAAGGCGATCCCGTGGCGGGCCTCGATATCGGCGAAGTCCACCCGACCGTGGCACATCAGGGCGTTGATCACGTCGCGGCGCAGGCGGTCGTCGTCGTTGAGCCGGTAGCCGCGCATCACCGGCAGCCGGCCGGCTTCGAGCCGCGCCTGGTACTGGGCGGTCTCCTTGACGTTCTGGCTGTAGCTGTCGCCCACCTTGCCGATGGAGGTGTTGCCGAGCCCGATCATGTCGCAGTCGGCGTGGGTGGAGTAGCCCTGGAAGTTGCGCTGCAGGGTGCCGTTCTCCCGGGCCAGGGTCAGCTCATCCTCGGGCAGGGCGAAGTGGTCCATGCCGATATAGACGTAGCCGGCCTCGGTGAGACGGCGAATGGTGAGCTCGAGCAGCTCCATCTTGCGCTCCGGGGGCGGCATATCCTCCGGGCGGATCAACCGCTGGGCCTTGAACAGGTCGGGCAGATGCGCATAGCTGTAGGTGGCGATACGATCCGGACGCAGGGCGATGATCTTGTCCAGGGTGGCATCGAAGCTGGCCACGGTCTGCAGCGGCAGGCCGTAGATCAGATCGACGCTGACCGAGGCAAAGCCGGCCTCGCGGGCCGCCTGCACCAGCTCCACCACCTGCTCCTCGCTCTGGATGCGGTTGACCGCCTTCTGCACGGCCTCGTCGAAGTCCTGGACACCGAAGCTGAGCCGGTTGAACCCCAGATCGTGCAGCTCATGGATCTGCTCGGGAGTGACCGTGCGCGGGTCCACCTCCAGGGAGAACTCGCGCTCGGCGGGGGGCGCAAAGTGAAAGGCCGCGTCCAGCGCCGCCATCAGCTCGCCCAGCTGAGCATTGCTCAGGTAGGTGGGCGTACCGCCGCCCAGGTGCAGCTGGGTCATGCGCCGCGAATCGTCGAACAGCGCCCCCTGGACCTCGATCTCCCGCTTCAGCCAGGTCAGGTACTCGGCGGCGCGCTCGGTGTTGTGGGTGATGATCTTGTTGCAGGCGCAGTAGTAGCACAGGCTCTTGCAGAATGGGATATGCACGTAGACCGAGAGCGGCTTGGGCGTCTCGGCACGGTTGCTGCGCTCGGCGGCGGCGCGATAGTCGTCCTCGGCGAAGGCGGTATGGAACTGCGGCGCCGTGGGATAGGAGGTATAGCGCGGCCCCGGGCGGTCGTACTTCTCCACCAGGGGGCGGTTGAACAGCAGGGTGTCTTGCATGATCGGAAACAGCCTCTTGAAAGGGGGCATGGAGCGGGCCATCGCCTCATGCCGTCAGTATGCCATTGGCGGCCGGCCGCGTCGTCAGGGGCAGGTCGGACCCTTGCCCAGGGTCAAGTCTATCGAGGCCGCCCGGCCGGCAGCCGCGCCAGCCAGTGCCACAGCCGCCACACCACCAGCAGCCAGGCCAGGCTCCAGGCCGCGGCCGACCCCCACAGCACCACCAGCCAGGCGCTGCCCGTCTCCAGCACCCACAGCCGCAGCAGGGCCGCCAGGGCAAACAGCGCCGCCAGCGGCACCAGGCTCCACTCCGACTCGGGGCGCCCCTTGGCGCGCAGGATCACCTGGCGCAGCATGATGGCGCTGGCCAGGGTGCCCAGGGCCCCGATGGTGAAGGCGTGCAGCGAGGTGCTGGCGTGGGCCGGCAGCCACCAGGTGCGCGCCAGCAGCAGCAGCCCGATGCCCAGCCAGCCGTAGCCGAGCATCAGCACCAGCAGATCCCGCCGCTCCCGACACAGCGCCGGCCGCCAGCGGCGGATCCGCCACAGCACCAGCAGCCCGGCGGCCGCCACCAGCAGCGCGGCCAGCGGCTGCAGCGGGGGCCACAGCATGATGAAGGGGGCCAACCCCAGCAGCACGATCAGTGCCGCCTCGATAGGCGGCTGCACGCCGCCGCCAGCGACGCCGTGACGCTGCATCAGATGACCGTTGACCGCCGGGGCGATCACCCGGCCGCCCATGAAGGTCATCAGCAGCACCAGCCACAGCACGCTCTGGTGCATCAGCGGGTCGGTGGTGGGCATCCCCTCCAGATAGCGCCAGGTGAGGGTCACCACCGCCAGCAGGCAGATCAGCCCCAGCAGCGGTGACAAGAGCCGATTGCGCCACTTCTTGGCCGCAAGGAAACGCGGCACCAGCAGTGCCGCCACCCACAGGGCGAAGGCGCCATCCGCCAGGCTCGCCAGGAAGCTGCCCGGCCACTCCAGCACCCCCAGGCGCCCCACCAGCCAGAGCCCCACCAGACCGATAAGGCGATGGCGCGGCAGTGGACCGAGCAGGTAGCCGGCGATCACCGCCAGGGCAAACCCGAACAGCAGCTCCCGGGCATGGGCGGCGGGCGAGGCCAAATGCGGCAGGAGATCCAGCGAGTGATAGAGGGAGAGCAGCGACAGCGGCACCATCAGCGCCGCGTGCAGCGCTGCCAGGGGGAAGAGCCAGCGCCAGGCCGGCAGGCTGGGCCCGCGCGGACCGCGACGATCGGGGGGGACGCCCGCGCGGGCTTTACATCGACGCCAAACATGCATATAAAATACTACTTAGAGGAGTCGCTGCCAATCCGTGAGGTCCGCATGATGTCCATGGTGTCACGAATGGCCTGGCGCTGCCTGGCCTACGGCTGTATCGGCCTGGGCACCGCCGGCCTGGTGGTACCGCTGCTGCCCACCACGCCCTTTCTGCTGGTGGCCGCCTGGGCGGCCCCGAAGGGATCGCCGCGCCTGGCCCGCTGGCTGTGGGAGCATCCCCGGCTGGGGCCCACGCTGCACGCCTGGCAGAGTCAGCGCGCCGTGCCCCGCCGCGCCAAGCGTCTCGCGGCGGGCCTGCTGGTGCTCAGCTGGCTGGTGCTGTGGCTGGGTGGGGCGCCGGCGCCGGCGCTGGGGCTGACCGCGGTAATCTTCTGCTGCGTGGCCACCTTCGTGCTGACGCGACCGGATGTCGCACCCTGCCACGCCCGCTGTAGTAACCGGTGATAAGATATACCGCTTTTATTCACGTTTTTGACGCAAATCAAACGCCGGGGGACTACCGAGTAACCTTATGCATCTAACTCGCTACACCGACTACGCCCTGCGCGTGCTGATCTTCCTCGCCGTCAAGGGCGATGAGCGGGCGACCATCACCGAGATCGCCGACAGCTTCGGAGTGTCTCGCAACCACCTGATGAAGGTGGTCCAGGACCTCAGCCACCGCGGCTATATCACCACCATTCGCGGCAAGAACGGCGGCTTGCTGCTCAACCGCCCCGCAGAGGAGGTGAGCCTGGGCGAGCTGGTGCGGGACACCGAGAGCGAACTCGGCCTGGTGGAGTGCTTTCGCGACCACAACGAGTGCATCATTACCCCGGCCTGCCGGCTCAAGCCGATTCTCAATGAGGCCCTCGGCGCCTTCATGGCCGTCCTGGACCGCTATACGCTGGCGGATATGCTCGGCCGCCGCCAGCCTCAGCTGGTCAAGCTGCTGAAGATCCAGAGCGATGGACGTGAACCTCCTTCGTCTCCACCGGCCTAACCTTTGCCCTGCCCTTGGGCGCGATTCTTGTCTACCATGATGTGATCATGGAAATATTTCCCAACCTGGCCTACTGCCCCACCGGGGCCAGGCCAACCCGTGACTAGCACGACCAGGAGAACCTTGATGAACAAACTGACCACTGCCCTGTTGACCGGTGCTGCCGCCCTCGCCTTCACCGCCGCTGCCCAGGCCGAGCCCGACGGTGAAGCCATCTACAACCAGGCCTGCATGGCCTGCCACATGACCGGCGCCGCCGGCGCCCCGATCAAGGGCGACGAGGCCGCCTGGGCCCCGCGCCTGGAGCAGGGCATGGATGTCATGTACGAGCACTCCATCGAGGGCTTCCAGGCCATGCCGGCGCGCGGCGGCCACCCCAGCCTGAGCGACGAAGAAGTCAAGGCCGCCGTCGACTTCATGCTGGAGCCGGTGCTCTAAGTCGGCAAGCCCCTGAACACGCATCGCCCCCGGCCGGTTGCTCCGGCCGGGGGCGATACGTTTATGCCTATTGTCGAGACACCCAGAGCGCTGCTACATGCTGCGCTCAATGTGCGAGCGAGCCAGCTGGTTGATCACCGCCACGTCGACCTCTTCATAGTCGAGCAGCAGGCCGTCGTGCTCCTCGATGAAGGCGCGCGCCTCCGCCTCGCTGCCAAAAGAGGCCAGCGTTGGCCCCATGGCCCCCATCAGCGGCTGCTCAGTGACATAGAAGGCCACGTCAGCTCCGATATAGGCATCGTCGGCCGGGGACTCCCAGTCGGTAGCGCCCATGTCATGGACGAAGGCCTGCTGCAGATGAGGCACCGAGTCCGGCTGCAGCAGCCAGACGAACATGTCGGAGGTGGAACAGAACTTGAGCACTCGCCCATCGCGCAGACAGGCCTGCGCCTTGGGACCAGGATGCTCGGCAATGAACATCCCGCATACGGCACACTCATCGCCTGACTCGATGGGGAGCGGCCCGCAGGCCACGGCCTCGCTCTCTTCGCTGCCGCAGCCGGCCAGCCCAGCCAGCGAGACACCGCCCAGCACGATGATGAACTTCCTACGCGTCAACATGACATAACTCCTTGGACGTCACGCCTCACGGCTGCGGAAGACCCACAGGGCCAGACTCAGGGGGACGACCACCCAGGCGAGCATCGCACCGATCAGCATCGCCGGATGGAAGGCCGCATCGGCGCCGATGGAGGCCAGGCCGGCCTGGGTCCGCGCCGCCTCGAAGAAGGTCAGGTTGACGATGCGGAAGATGTCCGTGGGGTTGAGCAGCAGCAGGTAGTGGAAGAGCCCCTCGCTGACCTGGCCCCCGGTGCCGACCAGCAGGCCCAGCAGCGCCAGGTCGAAGACGATGACGAACAGGAACCAGACCACCAGGGCGATGCCCGCCGCACGGGACTTCTCGGCCACATTGACGCTGATCAGGTAGGCGAAGCCGATGAAGGCCCAGCCCAGCAGCATCGCCGAGAGAATGAACAGGGCCAGGGCGGCCACCAGTTCGCCGAGGTTCTCCACGCTGCCGAAAGCGGCGATGACCACCCCGGCCACGCCGAAACCGACCAGGGTGGAGACCCCGAGAATGGCCGCATGGCCCAGGAACTTGCCGGCCAGGATCTCGACCCGGCTGATGGGATAGGTGAGCAGCAACAGCAGGGTACCCTGCTCGTCTTCGCCGACGATGCTGTCATAGGCCAGCATCAGGGCGATCAGCGGGATCAGGAAGACCGCCAGGCTCGACAGGCTGACGATGGTGGTCGACACCCGGGTGAAGCCCACCTGACCGGAGGCCGCGGCACCGAAGTAGGCCAGCCCGATGGCCAGCAGCCCGAACACCAGGGTAATGGCCAGCACCCAGCGGTTGCGCAGGCCGTCGCGAAACTCCTTGCCGGCGACTATCAGCAGATTGTTCATACGGTAACGCCCTCCGGGCCGACGTTGGCTGACATAGTGACCTCTTCTACCGCGCTGTTGCGACGCACGGTGCCGTCGAAGTGGGCGTAGAGCGACTCCAGCGTCGGCGGTTCGAGGTCGATATCCTCGACCTGGCCGTCAGTCAGCAGGGCGCGCAGCACTTCGACCTTGGCCCGCGTGGGTACCGCCAGCTCGAGCCGCCCCAGGCTGCCCTGGTCGACACGAACGCCGAAGGCCTGCAGCCGCTCTGCCACGGCGTCCGGCGTCAGAGCGGTGCGCAGGCGCATCACCAGCGGCAGGTTGGCGGCCTCACGCAGCTCGTCGATGCTGCCCGAGGCCAGCATACGGCCCTGGCCGAGAATCGCCGCCCGGTCGATATGCCGCTCGACCCCCGGCAGCACATGGGAGCAGAGGATCACGCTGACGCCACGGCCGCGCAGCTCATCGACCATCGCATAGAAATCGCGTGTCGCCATGGGGTCGAGCCCCACGGTCGGCTCATCGAGCAGCATCAGGCGCGGCTCGCCGATCAATGCCTGGGCAAGGCCCAGGCGCTGGCGCATGCCCTTGGAGTAGGTCTTCACCCGGCGATGCATGGCGTGGGTCAGGCCGACCCGCTCCAGCAGAGTGTCGACGACGCCGTGACCGACGCGCTTGAGCTTGGCGAAGTAGCGCAACACCTCGCGGCCGCTGAGCTGCTCGTAGAACTGCACGTTCTCGGGCAGATAGCCCAACCGCAGCCGCAGGTCGTTGGCCTCGGCGCCGCTCGGGTCATGGCCGAACACCCGCAGCTCGCCGCTGCTGGGCCGAATCAGGCCGAGGATCAGCTTCATCGACGTGGACTTGCCGGCACCATTGTGGCCCATCAGGCCCAGCACTTCGCCTTCGCCCAGGCGCAGGCTGATGTCGTTGAGGGCGGCCAGCTTGCCGAAACGCTTGCCGACGGATGCCATCTCGATTACGGGGTGAGTCATTGCAGGGCCTCCGCCATCCAGTCGGGTAGGGTCATGAGGGGGTGGCTGTCCTTGACGCCGGGCGGACGCAGGATCGGAAACTCGCGCTGTACCCAGCGCAGCACCTGAACCGCCGGGCTGTTCATCAGGATCTTGGCCATCGGGTAGGTCCAGATCAGCCGGTCCACCGAATCATTGGGTTCATAGGGGATGTCGCCGATACCGTCGCCGCTGAGATCCCAGCCCAGGTAGTCGCTCCAGTAGTTGCCGCGGCCGTCATGGGACCACTCCTGCTCGCGCAGGGCCACGTACTTGACCTGGCTCTCGTTGCCGACGAAGGCATTGCCGTGAAACTCGTTGTCCTCGGAGCCGGCGGTCATATGAATGCCGATCTCGGTGCGGGCAAACAGGTTGTCGCGAATCTCGTTGAACAGCGAATTATAGACGAACAGCGCCTTGCCCTCGGCGCCGCTGATGGCGTGGCCGTCGGGTGCCGCCGCCACGCCCCCCCGCTGGGCTTCGATGGCGATGTTCTCGGCGATCACCGAGTCGACGATGAAGTTGAGCAGAAAGCCGTAGTTCTGATCGCGGATCGAGCGGTTGCCGACCACCTCGAGCTGGCGCGACTGCATCAGCGCGTAGCCGAGCCGATTGTTGCGGGTCTCGTTGTCGCGCACCTCGTTGGCGTGCGAGAACATGTAATGTACGCCATAGCGCTGATCGCGCAGCAGATTACCGATCAGGCGATTGTGGTTGCTGACATCGATATAGATGCCGTCCCGGGCCTCCCAGATCTCGTTGCCGATGATCTCGGCACCGGTGACGTTGAAGAGCTGCAGGCCGTTGCCGCGGTCCTGGGAGCGCAGGGAGGCGTCGCCGCTGATGCGGTTGCCTTCCACCCGCACATCGGCTGGCGCATCCAGCCAGATACCGAAGCCGCGGGCTTCGATACGATTGTTCTCGATGACGGCGCCCGTGGCAGAATCGGCCACGAAGATGCCGCTGTCTATCTCGGTCAGATTGGCCCCGTCGTTGCGGATATGCAGGCCCGATACCGTGGTTGCCGGCGCCATCACGCTCAGCACGCTGCCGCGGCCCTGACCGTCCAGAATCGCCCCTTCCTCACCGACCAATTCGATGGTGGTCTCGACAACGAAGTTACCCTCGTAGAGGCCCGGCATCAGGCGCACCCGATCACCGGTTTGTGCCGAATCCAGCACCTCTTGCAGCGACTGCTCGCCCGGCACGACGAGACGCTCGGCGGCGAAGCCCAGCGCCGGAAACAGCATCAGCAAGAGCAGGAAAAGCCATGTCGAACGCATATGACTCTCGGTTGGAGATAAAAGAGAGGAGGGAGGGGGTCGGCGTTGCCGCCGACCCCGGAGGGGCTTACGCCGGCTCGACGAGCAGGCGACCGACCATCTCCATGTGCAGCGCGTGGCAGAACCAGTTGCAGTAGTACCAGAACACCCCGGGCTTGTCTGCCGTGAAGGTGATCGAGGCGGTCTGCATCGGGCTGATCTCCATGCTCACGCCGTGATCCACCACGCAGAAGCCGTGGGAGAGATCCTCGACGCGGTCCAGGTTGGTGATGGTCACCGTGACCTCGTTGCCCTGCTTGACGGGAATTTCGGTGATCCCGAAGTTCGGCGCCACCGAGGTCATGTAGACCCGCACCTTGTTGCCGTCACGAATGATGGTGTTGTCGGTCTCGACGTTGACACCGTCCGCCTCGGCCATGGCAATGGTTTCGGCGAAGTAGGGATCGTCGCGCTCCCAGATCTGCTTGGTCTGGATCTGGTCGCGGCGGATGATCACCGCATCGTGGGGCTCGGCGAAGGTGGGCGTGTCGTGCACCAGCTTCATTTCCTCGCCGGAGATGTCGATCATCTGATCGTTTTCCGGGTGCAGCGGGCCCACCGGCAGGTAGCGGTCCTTGGAGAACTTGTTCAGAGAGAACAGCCACTTGCCGTCGGCATCCTTGGACTCTGCCAGGGTTGCATGGTTGTGGCCCGGCTGGTAGTGGACATCCAGCTTCTGGCGGATGTACTCGACGTCCTCGCCGTTGTAGTTGCGCACGGCGTCTTCCATGTTCCACTTCACCACCTGGCTGTCGATGAACACCGTGGTGTAGGCGTTGCCGCGGCCGTCGTAGGTGGTGTGGAGCGGCCCCAGGCCGATTTCCGGCTCGGCGGCAATGACGTCGCGCTCGTCGTCCAGATTGCCCTCGAAGAGGTCGTCGAGCTTGGCGATTTCGATCATCGACACGGTGGGCGAGAGCTTGCCGGCGGCAATGAAGTACTTGCCATCGGTGGACGTATTGAGCCCGTGGGGGTTCTTGGGCACCGGCACGTAGCGGGTAACGTTGAGGTCGGAGCTCTTGCGGCCGTCGACCACCGGCACGTCGGAGTCGCCGATGGTCATGTAGTTGCCGTCGGCCACCGCCTGCTCGATACGCTCGATGCTGAACACGGTTACCCAGTCGCGGTCGGCGCGCATCTTGCCCGCCAGGTCCACAGCGCCCTCGGAGTTGTAGCAGGTCGCCGCGGCGTACTTGCCGGTGTAGTCGGCGTCCATATTGTCCAGGTTGCCGTCTACCATCACCTGCCACTTCACCTCCATGGTGTCGGCATCGATGGCATTCCACAGGGTGTAGTACTTCGACGGGTCGTTGATGTCCCGCCCGTCGTTGGGCTGGGGAATCATGTACTCGCCGTTGGCGAACACATAGCCGGTGCGCGGCGCCTTCTGCAGACGCAGGCCGTGGATCGCCTGGACGTTGGGCACGGTGACCATCTTGTCGGTCTTGAAGACATCAAGACGAATCCGCGCCACGCGGGTGTTGGCCTTGTCGTTGATGAACAGGTAGCGGCCGTCGTGGCTGCCATCGGTGTAGCTGACGTGAGGGTGGTGGGCGTCGCCGTTGGTGAAGCGATGGCTGTCGCCCATGATGCGCTTGGATTCTTCGGTCATGCCCCAGCCGGAGGCCGAGCAGTGGTTGAACACCGGAATCCGCATGATCTCGCGCATGGAGGGCACGCCGTAGACGCGCACTTCACCACTGTGGCCGCCGCTCCAGAAGCCGTAGTACTCGTCCAGTTCACCCGGCGGCACGTGGATGTCGGCGCCGCCATTGCTGGCCGCCTGGGCCGGCTGGCTGCGGGTCAGGGCACCCACGCCCGCCACGCCGGTGACACCGGCCATGCCGGCCGCACCGACCATGGCGCTACCCGCCAGGAAGCGACGACGCCCCTGGTTGACCGAAGCGCCTTCGGGCGAGCCGGTGGGCTTGTCGTCCTTATGGTTGTCGCTCATGACACTACCTCCGTTTCATTATGTCGAGAGAAGCCTCGATGCCGACTCTGCGTTCGGCCTTCGCTTTCCGGCGATTCGTGGGCGCCTGATGGCGCCTCACGCCGCGCGGGGTACCGCTCCCGAGGGGCACCGGCCCCTCAGGCACCGTCTCCGGATACTTCTGCCACCGGGATACGCTGTTTCTCTGCCGCCTTGCTGCTGAGCCGGGTGGCCTTCTCACGCTTCTTGCGCTGCACCACCATGGGCGGGCACTTGCGATCGTTGTGGTAGGTCACCTGGCAATCCAGGCAGTAGTGGCACTCGTTGGGGTTGATCCGGCCATCGGGATGGATCGCCTGGATATGGCATTCGTGGGCGCAGATCTGGCAGGGCTTGCCGCACTCCTTGTGGCGGCGCAGCCAGTCGAACAGCCGAATGCGTGCAGGGATCGCCAGGCCGGCCCCCAGCGGGCAGACATAGCGGCAGTAGAACTTGTGGTTGAAGGCGCTGATCACCAGCAGCAGCACCGCATAGAGCACGAAGCCCCACTCGCGCTGGAACTTCAGCAGCACCGCCGTCTTGAAGGGCTCGACCTCGGCGTAGATCTCCGCCTGGGTCAAGGACTGCAGCGAGATGGCGAATAGCCCCAGCAGAATGATGTATTTCAATGCCCAGAGACGCTCGTGAACCACGAAGGGCAGCTCGAACTGCGGCACCTTGAGCTTGAGGGCCACCGCGCTGATCAGCTCCTGCATGGCGCCGAAGGGGCAGAGCCAACCGCAGTAGACGCCGCGCCCCCACAGCAGCAGCGAGACCGCCACGAAGCTCCAGAGAATGAACATCATCGGGTCCATCAGGAAGGTGGACCAGCGGAAATCGGTGAACAGCGCGTTGGTGAAAGTGAAGATATTCACCACCGAGAGCTGCGCCAGGGCATACCAGCCGATGAACACCACCGTATAGACCAGGAAGCTGTAGCGCAGGGTGTGCAGCAGTCGAGGCCGTTTGGCCAGCATATCCTGAAACAGCAGGATGAAGGTCAGCACGCCCAGACCGGCCCCCAGCACGATGATGTGCATGACCCGATCTTCCCAGACCGAGATCCACAGGGGGCGGTCCTCGTCGGCGTCGAGCATGGCATCGGCGGGCGGCTCGGGAATCTCGAGGAAGCGCTCCGGCACCGTCACCTCCGCTGCGAAACCGGCAAACTCGGTGTCCAGAGCCCCCACCTGACGACGCACTAGCAGCTCGACCTCCCACGCCTGGCCGGGGTCGAAGCCCGCCTCTTCACGCAGGATGAAGATATCGCGCTCGGGCAGGCGCGGCGCTCCCTCGGCGTCGATGCCCCACAGGCGACGCATGTCGGTATCGCGGAACTGATCCGAGCGTCCGCCGTGATGGATCAGGATGCGGTCGTAGATGCCCCCGCGCACGAAGCCGGAGCCCTTGAAGGAGTATCGGCCATCGGCCAGCAGCGCCAGCGCATGCTCGTTCTCACCGAGGCTTTCCATCAGCTGCTCGTACTGGCGCTCGCCCAGCAGATTGCGGCCAATGGTGGGAACGTTCAGGTAGGCGAAGTAGAGATCGATGAAGGTCTCGTCCTCGCGCCCCTCCGGGGCGGCTTCGACGCCCTCGGCATCGGTGCCGACGAAGGCGTCGTCGACCTCGCCACGGGTCAGATGCAGATGGCCGATGGCGCCCTGCTCCTTGAGCTCGGCCCAGCTAGCCTCCTCGAAGATATCCTCGCGAACCGTGGCCGGCTCCCTGACGGCGGCGGTGATGATCCCCAGCTGACGCGCCAGCTGGCGGGCCGAGCGCATGATGCCCTCGCCCATTACCACGACGGTGACGGTGGCACCGGACACCGCATCGACGTGCTCATAGCCTTCGCGCTGCTGGCGCGAGAGGCCGACACGCACCTTCTGGCGGATCGATTTGCCGACGTACTGATCGACGAAATCGTCGAGCACGGTCTCGGGGATGCCGACCAGCATGATCGGTTCGGAGTGATCCAGCACCTGCACGCCGGTGATTCGGCCTTCCAGATCCATGCCGACGCGCATATTGACGGGATAGCCGGAGTAGGCGGGAATGGGCGCGAGGTCGTTGGTCTCGAAGACATAGCCGACGATCTCGCCATCTTGCAGCACCGGCACGGCCGGGGCGTCCTCCAGGGGCTGCCCGACGCTGCTGGCCTCGGGGAACACCTCGGGCAGCCAATCCGCCGCCGTGGCGACCGTGGGCAGCCAGAACATTACCAGCAACACCAGCAGCCAGGAGTGCAACAACCTCATTCCATTCGTCTCCATCATGTTCATGCCGACTGGACGTCCGCCGGAACCGGCGCCTGCACTCCGTGACATGGAAAAGCCCCGACCGTGGCACATCACGGCACCGACACCCTTCCTGTAGTACCCTGGGGCGTGCCTTGCGCAGCCGGAAAAAGCGTATATTCGATACCTGTTTAACGTTAGCATAGCCAGGGGCTGAAAACCTGACCTGTATCAAACCTGGCCACTCATGCCGCATTCAGCCGGAAAATCGTGACAACTGCGTTGATCTGGCAACGAAAGGCTCGATGCGACATTGACGCCCTGGGAGGGCCCTGGAGAGCTCTTCTCGCCTTCCCGACAAGGTGATAGTCTCGATCGCACTGTGCTCAACTCCCTCCGCGGGGCTCACGGAGTCGCCATGACTGAAGAACCGCTCAATGCCATGCGCAATCCATTGATCATCCATCAGCGCCAGCTGGTTACCGAGTACGCCTTCTGCCTGGGTGATATTCCCACCCCGATCCGGGTACGCCTCTACCGTCAGTTGGAAGAGGGACGGGTGAGCTGTGAACAGAGCCACTACATCCAGACCCCGCTGCAGGACGAACCGATCTTCGAAAGCGCCGACGACCATCCCAGCGTCGAGGCCTGCCTGAAAACCATCACCGACGACATGGCCGAGCAGTACCGGCAGGCCGAGCAAGCCGGCCATCGACCCTCGGAGAGCTGGCTGCTGCCGAGTCGCGATTTCGACTGATGAACGGGGGCCGGCTTTAGACGAACGTCTGCCGGGGCGATTCGCCGCTTCCGGGGCGACCTGACGCATGTCAAGGGCAGCCGTACGCGCAGCGGGTAGAATGGCGCTACACGACTCGGACTAGGGTGACGCCATCATGCGCGCTGTGCTTCCCGCTCTGCTCGCTCCCCTGCTGCTGCTGATCCTCGCCACGGGCGCCCTTGCCGAGGCGTCGACGCCACAGCGCGACGCGGAACCGCAGCCAACCGACGAAGCGGCAGCCCTCGGTTACGTCGGCGACCCCGAGCGCGGCGCCGAAATGGCCAAGCTGTGCACCAGCTGTCACGGCTACCAGGGGCGCAGCGTGACCTCGCGCTATCCCAGCATCGCCGGGATGGATGAAACCCGCTTCATCGAAGGCATGAAGGCGCTGCGCGCCGGCGAAAGAGGCCACCGAATGGCCAGCATGACCCGTGGCCTGAGCGACCAGGACATCGCCGACCTCGCCGCCCACTACAGCCGCCTGGAGGCGCCCGAGAGGCCGTGATGGCTCGGCGCCCGGGGCCGTGAATGCTACCATCGCCCTCCTGACCTTCAGGATGACCGGGCCATGATCCAGACCCTTGCCGCCACTGCACGCCTCGCCGCGCTGGCTGCCGGCCTGAGCGCCGCGCCGCTGGCCGGAGCCACCACCTTCAACACCAGCGATCTCGAAACGCACGGCCGCTGGCACTCCGTGACCCTGACGCTGGGCGAGGAGCGCCACTTCCGCGCCCTTGAGCAGTACAGCTACAGCGACACCCTGCTTAGCCTCAACTTCACCCCCCGGGTCTGCGACCTGCCGTGGCTGGAGGTTCGCGTCGAGCTCGACGAGCATCAGGCCAAGAGTCGGGTGGCCAACCTGGTCCCGGCCGACCTGCGGGTCGATCACGACACCCTCCATAACGGCATGGCGGAGTTCATCACCCAGCGCGGTGACAGCGGCTTCTATGTGAACTTCTACCTGAACGAGCAGGAGCTATTGATCGAGGAGATGCGCCGCGGCGACACCCTGCGACTGCGCCTGACCCGTGCCGAGGAGGACTACTGGTTCCTGAGCTTCGCGCTCGACGGTGCCGATGCCGCCATCGCCCGGGCCGAGCGGCAATGCGAGGCGGCCGGCTGATGGCGACGCTGCTGTTTCGGCTATCGCATGTCTCCGAAGAGGAGGCCTGGGAGGTGCGCCGGCTGCTCGACGAGCACGGCTTCGACACCTACGAGACCCATGCCGGCTTCTGGAGGCTGGGGGTCGACGCCATCTGGCTGCGCGACGACACGCAGCTGGAGGCGGCGCGGGAGGCGCTAGACCGCTACCAGGCCGAGCGCCAGGCGCGGGAGCAACAGGCGCATGCCGACCGTGTCGAGCGAGGCGTGGCGCCCACCCAGTGGCAGCGCCTGTGCCAGCATCCCGTGCGGGTGGTGCTGGCCATCCTGGCGGTGCTGGCCATCCTGGCCCTGACCCTGGCGCCCTTCCTGGGGCTGATCGAGGCCTTCGGCGGCGCCTGACCCGCCGAAAGCCGAATGGCGATTCACCACCGCCGTCATGGGCTCAGAAGCGGGTGGTGAGATTGGCCCACAGGGTGCGGCCAGGCTCGTTCACCCGTGCATCCGAGGCGCCCAGGTCAGCGCTGCCGCGCTGAATATGCTCGGCATAGGTGCGGTCGAAGAGGTTATCCACACCCAGCGTCAGCCTGGTGTTGTGGAAAAGCTCGCGGCCGGCATAGGCCGACACCGTGGCAAATCCCGGGGTCTCGTCGGTATCCAGGCTGTAGATGGTGCCCTGCCCCTCGGCGATACGATCCTGGCGCATCACGCCACGCCACAGCACGCCGCCGAAATAGGCATTTTGCGCATAGTCCAGCCCCAGGGTGGCCTCCAGCGGCGGGGTCTGGGCAAGCGGTAGATCGTCGGTGTCGTTGTCGCTGCGCACCCAGGCCAGGGAGGCGCTCAGGCTCCAGCTGTCAGTGAGGTTCACCGCCATGTCGGCCTCGGCGCCATAGGTCGTGGCATCGATGTTGCGCGCCCGCGGACCGCTTCCAGACTCGTCCACCAGGATGTAGTCGTCATACCAGCCGTAGAAGAGCGACAGATTGGCGCTCAGGCGCTCTCCTCGCCAGCTCGCACCGCTGTCGAGCTGTGTCAGCGACTCGGTGCCGAGATCGAAGACCCGGTTGCGCTCCCAGAAGTCGCCGGCCCGCTCGGCGCGCCCCAGCCCGGCGAACAGACTCAGCGGCTGCTCGTCCAGCGCATACTCATAGCGAGCGAAGCCGCTCCACAGGGTCGAGCGCTCGGTCTCGCCCCGCTCGGCGCCGCCGAAGCCTGCCGGATTGAGCGCCTCGGCCTCGGTGCGGTCGACGCGCAGGCCAAGGGTCAACCAGCTGCGCGCGCCCAGCTCATGCTCGATCTCGGCGAAGGCCCCCAGATCGGTGAATTCGGCACGCCCGCTGCGCGGCTGCTCGCGCCAGCTCGTGGTGCCCCGCCAGCGGTGGCGATTCTCGGTATAGTCGAGGCCAGTCGACAGGAAGGTCGCCTCGCCGAGCAGAAGTTCCGCGGCCAGCCGGGCGCCCTGGGTACGCCGGTCGGGATTGCTGGCCATGGCCATCATCGGCGCCTCACGCAGGCGGAAGTTGTCCATGACATGATCGACGTAGTTGTAATAGGCCGTTGCCTCGACCTCGGTCAGCCAGGGTGCCAGGTTCTGACGCGTCACGCTCAGAGTATAGCCGGTACGAGCGAACTCGGTGCCGTCCATGCCGCGATCGTCATAGGCGGCTTCGGCATCGCTGCGGTCGTAGGCAAGCTCGATGCGGGTGTCGGAATCCGGCGTCCAGCCGACAATGGCGGTACCGCTCCAGCGATGGTACTGCGAATGGACCTCGTTGCCGTCACCGTCCTGATAGTCATCTTGATCGGAAAGCGTACCAATCAGGCGCACATAGCCATCCTGATTCCCGGCAGTCATATCGCCCACCAGATCGAAGCGGTCGTGGCTACCCAGGGTGGTGCTGGCGAAACCCTCCACGGTAGACTCGGTCAGCACCGGCTTGTCGCGTTCGAAGCGCACCACCCCGGCCGGGGCCACGCCGTAGCGCACGCTCTGAGGCCCTTTGATGATCTCGACGCGATCATAGGCCTGGGGAAAGATATAGGCGGTCGGCGGGTCCATGCGTCCGCCGCATCCCCCCAGGATGCTCGTTCCACCGGCCTGGATGGCCAGCCGTGAGCCGCCCAGTCCGCGCAGTTCGGGATCGCCGCTGGTGCCCCCTTTACGGCTGACGGCAAAGCCGGGGATTGACTTGAGGAAGGCGCCGCCGTCTTGAGCCGGCAGCGGAAGACGCGGCTGGCGCGCATCGGTGGAGACCGTGTAGGGATCGGCCATGGCCGGCGCGGTGATGACCAGGGTCGACATGGCCGGCGAGGCAAGCGGCGCCTGATCCGCCGCCATGGCGACCTGCCAGGTGAACAGGGAAACGGCGACCGCCAGAGGCTGGCGAAACGATAGGGAGTGATGCAGCATATTGGGCTCTCGAATCAAGTAATGGCCGCCTTAATAGGCAAAACAGGTGCCAGTTATGACCCAAGCCCGCTGAAAATAGCTAACACACTGACATAAAGGAAAATTTTCCGTCAGGACAAGACGGCATGACCCGCCCGCGGATACCTCGCCCGGCGTCGAACAGGTTAAATGCCCGGATCAGCAAGGCAAATGCCACATCGCACCCACGGTGCAAGAAGCAGATAGCAGGCAAAAAAACGGCCCCGAGCGGGGCCGTGCAAGGGCTTCTTTCTAACGAAACGGTATTATTTATAAGCAGCTTTCATGCCAATGTTAGCCATTACCACCATGAATATACATCTCCTTGATTTGACAGGCCTGTTTCCGCACTTTTCCTGTCCTGGCAGGCGACAGCCGACCCGCTGCCTGAGTATGCTTGTGTCATCTGCCACGCCGGTCAAGGCAGATGACGCAGCATGGTGAGATTACACAAGCGATTGCCGCGGCACATCCGGGGAGCAAGCCGTCATGCCGGCTGAGTGGACCATCGCCTTTCTGCTGGGGCTACTCAGCAGCACCCACTGTCTGGGCATGTGCGGCGGCATTGCAGGCGCTTTGACGTTCAGCCTAGCCCCCGAGGTGCGAGCGAGACCGCGCAGGCTGATGGGTTTCAACCTGACCTACAACGCCGGACGTATCAGCAGCTATCTGCTGGCCGGCGCCCTGGTCGCCGGCAGCGCCGGGATGCTCAGCGGCGCCGTGGGCGCTACCCACCGCCCGCTGATGACGCTGCTGGGGGCCGGCTTTCTGGTCGCGGTCGGGCTCTATATCGGCGGCTGGTTTCCCCGCTTCGCGCGTATCGAGGCGGTGGGACGCCCACTGTGGCGCTACCTGGAACCTTTGGGGCGGCGGCTGCTGCCGGTCCAGCGCCACTATCAGGCCTATGGCTTCGGGCTGGTGTGGGGCTGGCTGCCCTGTGGCCTGGTCTACTCCGCGCTGGTCTACAGCCTGACCACGGAGGATGCCCTGCGCGGCGCGCTGTTCATGCTGTTCTTCGGCCTTGGCACCATGCCGATGCTGTTCACCGTCGGCGTCATGGCCAGCAGCGCGGCCGCCACGTTGCGCGCACCGGCCACGCGCAGGCTGGCCGGGCTGATCATCATCGTACTGGCCCCGGTGCCGCCGATGCTCACCCACTGGGGCGGGCCTTGAAGGGAGATCGGATGAACAGGGTTACGGTAAACCACGCCTCGCGCTTCGAGCTGATCGGCGATTCCCCCGCGCTGCAGGCGGTGGTGCGCTCTGCGCGCCTGGTGGCCGCTACCGACGCCACGGTGTTGATCCTGGGCGAGAGCGGCACCGGCAAGGAGCTGCTGGCACGCCTGGTGCACCAGAGCAGCCGCCGTGCTCAGGGCCCCTGGATTACCCTGAACTGCGCTGCACTCCCCGAGGATCTGGTCGAGTCCGAGCTGTTCGGCTACCAGCGCGGCGCCTTTACCGGGGCCCAGGCCGACACCCCCGGCCGCGTGCAGCAGGCTCACGGCGGCACCCTGTTTCTCGACGAGGTGGCCGAGCTGCCACCGGCCGCACAAGCCAAGCTGCTGCGCTTTCTGGAGTACGGAGAGTGCCAGGCGCTGGGCGCCGGGCGCGTGGAGCGGGTCGACGTCCGCATCCTGGCCGCCACCCATCAGGACCTGCGCACCCGGGTCGCAGATGGCACCTTCCGCGAGGACCTCTTCTATCGCCTGCACGTCATTCCATTGGAGCTGCCCCCGCTGCGTGAACGCGATGGCGACCTGCCGCTGCTCGCGCGGCGCTTCTGCGAGGAGCTTGCCAGCCGCCATGGCGTCGCGCCCCCCAGGCTTGCCAGCGACCTGCTGAGCCGGCTCGCCGGCCATCCATGGCCCGGCAATGTTCGCGAACTCCGCAACCTCATCGAGCGCTGCGTGGTGCTGATGCACGGACGCACCATTGGCGCCGACGACCTCCCCGACGACTGGCTGCAGGCCGCCACGCCTCGTCAGGCTAACGCCCCTTGGCAGCTGCCCGCCGGTGGGGTAAGCCTCGAGGCGCTGGAGGGGCAGCTGATCCGTCAGGCGCTGGAACAAGCCCAGGGAAACCGCTCCCGGGCGGCACGACTGCTGGGGCTGACCCGCGACACCCTGCTCTATCGGATGAAAAAGCACGCCATCGCCTGACCCGCCTACGACAAGGCGCTACCCCGAAGGGGCAGCGCCTTGTCGCGGACTCCCACTCAGGGTTGGCTCAGTGGCCGATCGCCTCGCGCAGAGAGTCCGGCAGCGTCAGCTCGGTCCCCTCGGGCAGCGGCTCGAAGCCCTGGGCGTACCAGCGCTGGCCGGCGTCGATGCGGCTGTACATCTGGAAGGCCACCTTGTCGCCGGGCTCGAGCGCCGGCACCGCCTCGCCTTCCGACAGGAAGAGGTGCATGCGCATGGCCATCATCACGTCGGGAATGGCCTCGTGGGCCAGGGTCACCCGCCCTTCGCTCGGATCATGCCCGAGGAAGATACCGCGCACCGCGAAGGGGCCCGCAGCGGCTTGCGCTTCGCCATGGGCATGGCCCTGGGCATGATCCTCCCCATGCGCCCCATGGCCGTGATGGTCCTCGCCGGCATGGACCGACAGGCTGAGCGCGGCGGCCGCCAGCAGCGCCGGCAGAGTCGCTATCTTCATGGCTCGATGTCCTCTATCGAAACAGCCGCCCCGAAGGGCGGCTGAAGGGTGAAAACGCTGTCATCACTGCCCATCAGTGAAACAGCCGAGTGTCGAGATACTCCACCGAGAGGTAGTCGTCGAAGGACCAGAGGCGCACGAAGCGACCCCGCTCGGTCATCTCTTCACCCTCGCCGCCCCACACGCTGAGGCTCTGGGGCTCCTCGGGCATGCCGTCCTTGAGCTGCTCGAACCACCATTCGGCCATCTCTTCTGCCCAGGGCTGACCGTAGCGCTCCTCGAGCTGCTCCTTGACGCTGGCATAGTCCTCCACCTGAGGATGGAAGGCCACCACCAGCGCCAGCTGGTCGTTGCCGCCGGGGAAGACGTAGCGCACATCGGTATCCGGTTCGCCCTCGGCCTGCAGCTCACCGTCGATGATCACATCGCCGTCGCCGATTTCCTGCACCGAAACGTTGACGATGCTATCCGCCTCGAGGCGCTCCATCACCGCCTCGGCGGACATCCCGAAATCGGCGCTGCGATAGCCGCTGGGGCCTTCCGCCGCCACCGCGGCGCCGGCCGTGGACAGCGCCAGGGCGGTCAGCAGCCCGGTGGCCCAGGCTGCCGGTTGAGTGGTTTTCGCCATGCGAACTCCTCTGTTGCCGGTGCATCACCGCACCGCTTGCTGCGTGGATCAGGCCGCTCCGTGGCCGGCTACTCGTCGTCGCTCGCTTCGACCACACGGACCACGCCCACCATGCCGCGCTGCTCATGCGGTCGGCAGATGTACTCGTAGGTGCCGGGTTCGTCGAAGGTGCGCTCCCAGCTCTCATCCGGGAGCATGCGCAGCGGCGAGCCGATGTCCTCGTCCGGGAAATACACGTCGTGGAAGGAGCGACTCGTGACGTTCACCCAGCGCACCGTCGTACCGGGGGGTATCTCCAGTTCCGCTGGGAGAAACTCCATGTTCACCATGTCCACCACGACCACATCATCGTCAACGGCGCCGTTAGCCTCTTTCTCGCTGCCGGCCTGGGCCGCCCCGCTCATCAGCAGGGTGGCCAGCAGGCTGGCGCCAAGAGTGAGAAGACATTTACGCATTGCGACTTGCTCCTCTGGTGCCGGGGCGCATCACCGGGTGATGCGCGTAGCGTTGATTTCTACCATGTCGTCCTCGAAGTCGCCCGGGATCTCGGCGTCGAAGGCCAGGCCGTACTGCCAAGAGACGTGGTGGAAGCGCGATGAGGCGTAGTCATCGTGCAGGGCGACGTTGAAGCTGTACTTCCCATCGGTGGACAGCGGCTTGTCGCCTTCTACGCCGGTGCGCAGGGCCCGAGTCAGGTAGGCGGTCCAGACACCGTCCGCTTCCTCGGCGGTCATCACCACCGCCTCGCTCTCGGAGAGGTGACGCTGCTCGAGGATGTAGCCGCTCTCGGTCAGCGCATCGCCGCTCTTGAAGCGCGCCACGTCCAGGTAGGCGCCACCGCCCAGCAGCTCGGCGATCTCCTCCTCTTCGCGGAGCTTGTCCCAGCCCCCGCGGGCGGCACCGCCACGACCACGGACCTCGATCTCGGTGCGGCTTTCGGTGAGGTACTTGGTGACCCCGTTCATCAAGTCGAGACGCTCGGCCAGCTCGGACTGCGCCAGGGTCTCCTCATCCGGGGCATCCGGCATGTAGGTGGAGTCATGGTGGCAGCTCGCCCAGCAGCCGCCGCGGTCGGCCATGTCGACGCGCTCGTCGGCGAAGCTCACGGTCAGCTTCATGGGATTGTCGGGATCCATGCGGCCGCCGTCGACGAAGGGCAGCGGCGCGTGCTCGCCGGCCTCCCACTGGAAGCGCATGAACAGGTAGTCGTCGTCGAAGGAGGCCTGCACGGTCATCGGAACGTGGCCGCGCTTGTCGCCCAGATCGAAGGTCTCGAACTTCTCGGCATCGACCGCCATCTGACCGATCTGCTCCTCTTCGCCAGCATGACACCAGATGCAGCGATCGCCGAAGCTGAAGGCACGGCCGCCGCCATGCTCGCTGCCGTCCTGGATCCACTCGATGGAGGCCTGGCCAGGCAGGAACAGGGTCACGTCCAGCGCCGGAACGTCGTCCCAGTCCAGGGTCGAGGCGATATCGCCCTCGGCCACCACGGCCTCACCCAGATCTTCGGCTTCCAGCGGCATTTCTGGCTCACCGCGGTCGAGGTCGGCATCGGTATCATGCGCAAAGCGTGCGGCCCACACCTCGGACTCGTCCCAGTCTTCCGGCAGCTCGTGGGCGATGCCCTGGTGGCACTCGATGCAAGTTTGGCCCTGCTCGAAGGCGCGGGCGTGCTCACGGGCCGCACGGGGGGCCTGCTCTTCGAGATCCATGGCCGACCAGTCATGGCAGTTGCGACACTCACGCGAGTCGGTGCGCAGCATCGAGCGCCAGACGTTCTCGGCCAGGTGCAGCCGCTTGTCCTCGAACTTCTCCTTGGTGTTGATGGTCCCCAACATCCAGTGCCACACCTCGCGGCTGGCCTCGATCTTACGGATCATCTTGGGCCCCCAATCATCCGGCACGTGGCAGTCGGAGCAGGTGGCTCCCACCCCGGTGGCGTTCTGGTAGTGCGGCCGGTCGAGATACTCCTCGTGCACCCAGGTCATCTCGTGGCAGGCCGTGCTGCAGAACTTCATGCTGTTGGTGGCCTCCATCACCGTGTTGAAGCCCCCCCAGAACAGGATGCCGGCCACGAAAAAGACCGCGGCGGCCCCCAGCGAGGCCCCCATGATCGTCAACTTGCGCCAATTGCGTAGACGCTCCCCCATGATCACTCTCCCGAATTTGTCATGACACCCGTTATTGCCTTCATCAGCCTGACCTGCGCCTTGTTATGGTTATGGTGCCGGCCCCTTCTTCAGCGGCTCCGTGGCCCTGCCTGGCACGAAACGGCTGAAGAAAGGGCCGGGGCGCCCTGGGGGCGCCCCGGCGGTCGGCTTAGCTGCGCAGGTACTTAGCCTTGCGGTTGTAGACGTTGAACTTGCCGGTCGGCGTGTTCAGGTTCTCGACTCGACCGATCTCTTCCATGGTCTTGTCGTCGTAGATGATGATGGCACCATCGTCCTGGTGGCCGCGGCCGCGGGCCCAGATGGAGACCCATACCTCGGTACCGGACTGGTCGTACTCCATGTGAAGCGCCACGGCGTCATGCTCCGGGGGACGATCCGCCACATGGATCGGGGTCAGCTCGCGGGTCTCCTTGTTCATGACCTGGACCCACTGATTGGCGAAGGCCTCCGGGTGCATGGACTGGTCGATCCAGACGTGCGGGGAGTCCGGATGGCTACGCAGGAAGAGCCCCGGGCCGTCGGTCTCGACGGTGCCGCAGATCTCCCAGGCGTGGTCCGGATGGTTCTCCGGGTCGGTACCCCAGAAGGTCACCAGCCCCTGGCCCAGGTGGGTGGTGCCGGCCACCGGACCACACTCCGGGTCGATCCAGTTGGCGCCCGGCCCCGGGTGGGGGATCTCACCGGTATTGAGCAGGCTGACCAGCTTGCGCTCCACGGTGTCGATGAAGGCCATCTTGTTGCTGAAGTTGGCCGCGATCATGAAGTAGCGGCCGGTCGAATCGAAGAAGCCGTCGTGCAGGTACTCGGCCGAGGCGATGTGATCGATGCGCAGGTTGTCGAGGTCGGTGTAATCGACCTGCCAGACCTGCCCGGTCTCCTTGACGTTGACCAGGAAGGAGGGCGCATGGGGCGTGTCGTAGAGCGCCGCCACGCGGGCCTCGTGGACGTAATTGCCCTCGGTGTCATAGCCGCGGGTCGAGACGACCTTGAGCGGCTCCATGGTCTCGGCGTCGGCGATCACGAAGTGCGGGGGCCAGTAGCCGCCGCCGATGACGTACTTGTCCTTCCACTCGCCGTACTTGGAGACCGCTACGTCGCGGGCGTCGATGCCGATGAACACCTCAGCGGTCACCTGGGGCGGGTCCATCCACAGGTCGATCTTAGAGAGGCGACCGTCGCGGCCCTGGACGTACCAGAAGCGGCCGTCGGAGCTCGACTTGGCCACGTGCACGGCATAGCCGGTCTCGGCCTCGGTGACCAGTTCCTTGGTGTCGCCGTCGATGATACCCATGGCGCCACGGTCACGCAGGATGGTGACCATGAAGTTTTCCCAGTTACGATCGTGCTGGGGCTCATCCGGCCACTGATCCTGGGGCACTACGATTTCCCAGGTGTCGCGGATATCGGCCAGGGACATCTCCGGCGGCTCTTCCGGGGTCTGCTGGATGTACTTCGTGATCAGAGTGATCTCTTCTTCGTCCAGGATGCCGTCGAAGTTGTTCATCCCGCCTTCGGTGCCCAGCGTGATGATGCTCTCCAGCCGGCGCTGACCCATCTCGATGGTGTCTTCGGGCAGCAGGCCCGGGCCGGTGGCGCCCTTACGCAGGGTGCCGTGGCAGCCGGCGCAGCGCTGGAAGTAGATGTCGCTGGCGCGGTCCATCTCTTCCGCGGTCATTTCTGGCGCCGCGGCCTGGGCGGTGCCCATCATGGCGGCCAGCGGGAAGCTGAGGGCGAAAATCCCCTTGCTCAATGCTCTCTTGTGCATAACGTGCCTCGCTTGGTTTCCCCTTGGGGTAGTGCCTGGCGGGTGTCCGGCAGGGCCGATACCGTCAGCTATCGGCCACTACCATCAGCCACCCTCCACCTAGGCTTAGTAGTAGCAGTTTTCGCCCCCTGCTCACTTGACCACTGTCAATTGATGCATACTGGAGTTGACTTATGTCAGAGGTAGGGTCGAGAAATCGCTCCGAGGGGTTGTTTCGGCCCCCTCACAGCCGTTGGCGAAGCGCAGCAGGGCGTCGACATCGGCCACTTCCACGCAGTTGCGCTCACAGTGCACGCCGACCTCGCGCAGCCGCGCCATGGCCCGCGAAAAGCTCTCCGGCTTCATGCCCAACCGCCCAGCAATCAACAACTTGTCGCAGGGCAGGCAGACAGTGGCGCGTTGGGCATCGCGCGGGCATAGCGAGACGATAAAGGCGGCCAGGCGCTGGTAGGTGGGCTGGTTGGTCAGCTGGTCGAGCTGGCGCACCAGGTAGCGCAGCATGGCCGAGAGGTTGGCCAGCAGATTGAGCGCCAGCTCGTGGTTCTGTTCGAGGGTCGAGAGGAAGTGATCGGCGGTGAAGATCAGCAGCCGGGCATCCTCGGCCACCGCGGCATGCACCGGGAAACCGAGTCGGTCGAACATGGCCGCCTCGGCAAAGGACTCCCCCCGGGTGAAGAGCCCTACCATGCACTCGTTGCCATCGGGGCTCTCGCGGAACAGCTTGACCCAGCCGTCCAGCACCACATAGAAGCGATCCGCCGGCTCTCCCTCGCTGAACAGCAGGGTCCCGCGCCGATAGCTGCGCTCCAGGGCGCCGCCGGTCAGCAGCGCCAGGGTGTCATCCTCCAGCCCGGTGAACAGGGGGACCTGCCGGACAGCCTGCAGGGCGTCACGGCTCAGCGGCGTCTTCATGAGCACCTCCTCGACTATGCATTCAGGATCCACCCTGTTCGGCCGCCTGGGCGACCTGGGCCAGGTTGCCGCGGATGATCTCGGCCTCGGCGGAGTCCTCATCCAGGGTGTTCAGCAGCCGCTCCCAGTAGCGCCGGGCCACGTCCAGCTCATTGGCATCGAAGGCCTGGGTGCCGGCCATCCACAGCCCCTGGGCGTGGTCGGGGTCCAGCACCAGCGCCTGCTCGATCAGCGCCATGGGCTCACCGGCGAGGCTGCCCTGACGCTCGGCCAGCACATCGGCGTAGCGGGTGAGCAGGTCGGGGTCGCGCTCGCCGCCGTGGCGCATGGCCTCGCGGAAGGCGCGCTCGGCCCCCTCCAGGTCGTCGAGAAAGACCAGGGTCCGGCCCAGCAGCACCCAGCTCTCCAGGTCGTCCGGCTCCTGGGCCAGCCGCCCCTGCAGCTGCTGGGCGAGTCGTTCGAACTCTCGCTGCAGCTGCTCATCGCTGGGCGGCGCCTCCTGGGAGGCCGCCGGCATGGTCCCCGGCGGCGGCTGAGTGGCAAAGACCTCCTCGGCATGGCCCACGCTGAGATAGATACCCACCGCCAGGAAGGGCACCGCGGCAACGCTGGCCAAGGCCGCCACCCGGGGCAGGCGCCCGACGCCTGGCGGCGCCTCATGGCGTGGCGCTTCCGGGTCGATGACACCGGTGTCGAGCAGCTCGCGCTCCAGGTCGGCCAGGGCGATGTCGTACTGCGCCTGGGTCAGGGTGCCCGTCGCCAGGTCCTGGTCCAGCTCGCGCACCCGGTCGCGATGTATCGCCAGGTTGACCGCACGCTGTGACTCGATGTCTCCCCGAGGCGGCTCACGCAGCAGCGGGATCACCACGAAGGCCAGCGCCAGCAGACACAGAGCCAAGGCAAACAAGAGAAAGAGACCGTTCATCCATCACCTCCGGGGATCACTCGCCGCGATCCAGTCGCTTGAGCGCGGCGCGCTCCTGCTCGGTAAACTCGGGGCGCACCGCCATCTGCCGGCGCCCGCGTATGATCTGCCACCAGGCGCCGAGACCAATCAGGGCCAGCAGAAAGGGGCTAGCCCACAGCAGGGCGGTATTGGCCTGCAGTGGCGGCCGGTAGCGCACGTAGTCCCCGTAGCGGGCCACCATGAAGTCGACGATGGCGTCGCCGTCATGGCCGTCCAGGGTCATCTGGTAGACCCGCCGACGCATGTCGGCGGCGAGCTCGGCGTTGGACTCATGGATGGTTTCGCTCTGGCACACCGTGCAGCGCAGCTCGCGCACCAGGGTCTCGTACTGGCGCTGCTGGGCCTCGGTCTCGAAGGCGATGGGCTCGCCGATGGCCAGCGCCATGGCCAGGCCGGCCGGCAGCAGCCAAGCGACCAGGGCGACCAGCCCCAGCGGTAGGCCGCGAGCCGGATGGGAGAATCGATGCGTCATGACTGGGCGGCCTCCTGCTCGGCGCGAAGTTTCTCGACCAGCGGCAACACCTCGTCGAGCAGCAGCTGGCGATTCAACGGGCCGATGCGCTTGTAGCGGATGATGCCTCGGTGATCGAGCACGTAGGTCTCGGGCGTGGCGTAGACGCCCCAGTCCATGCCGGCGTCCCCCTTAGGGTCGTAGGCGATGACCTGGTAGGGACTGCCGCTGACGTCCAGGTAGCGCACCGCCGCCTCGCGCTCATCGCGGTAGTTGAAGGCGTGAATCGGGATGCCGCCCCGGGCCAGCTCCATCAGCAGGGGCTTTTCCTGACGACAGGTGCTGCACCAGGTGGCCCAGACATTGACCAGCGCCACCTCGCCGACGAAATCCTGCTCGGTGAGGGTGCGCCCGGCATCCTCCAGCGCTTCCAGCTCGAAGGCCGGGGCCGGCTGGCCCACCAGCGGCGAGGGTAGGTCGCGGGAGTTCATGCCCAGGCCGATGAACAGCAGCCCCAGCAGGGCAGACACCGCCACCAGCGGAATCAGCAGACGTAGGTTCATCAGGGGGTCACCTCCCGAGCGGCCACGGCGCTGGGGCGCTCTGCCTCACGCCGGGCACCGGCGCGGTGGCGCGCCAGCCGGTAGCGCTTGTCGCTGGCCGCCAGCAGCCCCCCCAGGGAGAGCAGGATGGCACCGGTCCACATCCAGAACATGTAGGGCTTGTAGTAGAGCCGGAAGCTCCAGGCGTCACCCACCAGGCGCTCGCCCAGCGAGACGTAGACGTCGCGGGTCGGCGCCCGGTGCAGTGAGGCCTGGTGCATGGGGTTGTTGGGCTGGGTGTCGTAGTAGCGACGCTGGGGCAGCAAGGTGGCCACCGGCTTGCCGTTGCGCGACACCTCGACCACCGCCTGGTCGGCGTCCCAGTTGGGGCCGCGCACCGCCTCCATGCGCTGGAGGGTGAAGTCGTAGCCGGCCGCCGAGGCGCGCTCGCCCGGCTCCATGCGCACGTCACGCTCCACCTCATAGGTATTCACCATGGCGATGGCGACCACGATCAGCGCCAGCCCCACGTGGGCCAGGTGCATACCGAGAAAGCTCGGGCGCATGACCTTCTTGAGCCGGGCGGCCAGGGGCTGGCGGGCGCTGCCCATGCGCTTGTGGATATCCAGCAGGGCGGTGAGGATGATCCAGGTCGCCAGCATCAGCGACAGCGCGGTAAGCGGGCGCCAGGCGCCCACGGTGAGCGGCCATAGCCCGCCGGCGATTACGCTGACCGCCAGCACCCAGCGCAGCTGGCGAAAGGTCTGCCCGGGGTCGGCCTGCTTCCACATGACCGAAGGCCCGAGGCCGACCAGCAGCAGCAGCGGCAGCATCAGCGGGGCGAACACCGCGTCGAAGTAGGGAGGGCCCACGGAGATCTTGCCGAGACCGAAGGCGTCCAGGGCCAGCGGGTAGAGGGTGCCGATGAATACCGCCGTGCAGGCCACCGCCAGCAGCACGTTGTTGGCCAGCAGCAGCGACTCCCGGGAGTACCAGTGGAAGGCGCCGCCAAGGCCCACCTTGGGCGCCCGCCAGGCGTAGACGGTCAAGGAGCCGAGCAGGGTCAGCGCCAGCATGCCGAGAATGAAGACCCCGCGCTCCGGGTCGGTGGCGAAGGCGTGCACCGAGGTGATCACCCCCGAGCGCACGATAAAGGCCGCCAGCACGACCAGCGCGAAGGTGATGATCGCCAGCATCAGGGACCACACCTTGAAGCCGCCGCGCTTCTCGGAGACCGCCAGGGAGTGGATCAGGGCGGTGGCGGTCAGCCAGGGCAGGAAGGAAGCGTTCTCCACCGGGTCCCAGAACCACCAGCCGCCCCAGCCCAGCTCGTAGTAGGCCCACCAGCTGCCGACGGCGATGCCCATGGTGAGAAACACCCAGGCCACGGTGGTCCAGGGACGCGACCAGCGCGCCCAGGCGGCGTCCAGGCGGCCCCCGAGCAGGGCGGCAATGGCGAAGGCGAAGACCACGGCAGTGCCCACGTAGCCCATGTAGAGCAGCGGCGGGTGCAGGATCATCCCCGGGTCCTGCAGCAGCGGATTCATGCCGCGGCCATCGACAGGCCCGGGCACGACGCGATCGAAGGGGTTGGAGGTGAAGAGGGTGAAGGCGATGAAGCCCACCGAGACCATGCCCAGCACGCCCAGCACCCTTGCCAGCATCTCGCGGGGCAGTGACTTGCTGAAGATTGCCGCCGCGACGCCCCAAGCGCCCAGCAACCAGACCCACAGCAGCAGCGAGCCCTCGTGCCCCCCCCAGACGGCGGTGATCTTGTACATCAGCGGCTGGGTCAGGCTCGAGTGGCTGGCCACGTAGCGCACCGAGAAGTCGCTGACCACGAAGGCCCAGGTCAACACCGCGTAGGAGAGCGTCAGAAAGACGAACTGTCCCGCGGCGAGAAAGCGCCCCGTGCGCATCAGTCGCGCATCCCCTCGCTGGGCGCCCAGCAGCGGCAGTACGCTCTGGACCAGGGCCAGGCATAGCGCCAGAATGAGTGCAAAGTTTCCGAGTTCCGCCACCATGGATTGGCTACCTCCTGCCTGAATCGACCGAGACAGGAGCACCGCACGGCCGGTCAGGATCTGGACATCCCTGGCCGAGGCCGCGACCCTGCCCGCATCGGGAAGCCGCCGACTCGACCTGCATGCCTGGAATGGTCCGGGGAAAGCCGCATAAAATCCATACGGGATACCTCTTTACTCCGGCCACTTCTGACCCACGTCAAACAATCCCCCGTGGCCGGATGTCGCAGCGTCAATCCCTGCTACACGGTGCCTGACAGCAGGGCCGCAAGCGCTTAAGCTGGCAGCCTGACAACTCTCACAGGAGCCCACCGTGCTGAAACGCCCCCTGCTGACCCTACTCGTGGCCGGCGTCCTGCCGCTCGCCGCCCAGGCCGACGACCCCGCTGCCGACGTCATCCTGCACACCAATCATGGCCCCATCGCCATCGAGCTGTTCCAGGAAGAGGCCCCGGAGAGCGTCAACAATTTCTTGATCTATGTGCAGGAGGGTCATTACGACGGCACCCTCTTCCACCGGGTGATCGACGGTTTCATGATCCAGGGCGGCGGCTTCGATGAAGACTTCCGCCAGAAGCCTACCCGCGACCCGATCACCAACGAGGCCGACAATGGCCTTTCCAACCAGCGCGGCACCCTGGCCATGGCGCGCACCGGCGCCCCCCACTCCGCCACCGCCCAGTTCTTCATCAACGTTGCCGACAACACCTTCCTCGACCATCAGAGCACGCAGTCCGGCCAGACCTGGGGCTATGCGGTCTTCGGTCAGGTGGTCGACGGCATGGAGGTGGTCGACGCCATTCGCCAGGTGCCCACCCGTACCCAGGGGCCCTTCCAGGACGCCCCCGAGACCCCGGTCATCATCGAGCGCGCGGAACTGCCGTAACCCCCAGACGCAGCGACGCCCCGTCACCTTGCGGTGACGGGGCGTCGTGCCGGGTGGCGATCGCGCCGATGCCGGCCGCCGTGGCCCGGTGCTCAGCCGTGCCTGGCCGGCCAGGTGCGACGCAGGGCATGGAGCAGCAGTAGCGCCGCGCCCGCCCCCAGGGTATTGGCGAGAATGTCGGCCCAGTCGCCGCCGCTGCGGCCCGGCACCGGGATCTGCAAATACTCGATGACGACGCCGTAGAGCACCACGCCGGCGAAGGCCCAGGGCAGCTTGACGCCAGCCAGGCCCACCAGTCCCGCCAGACCGCCATAGCCGACGAAGTGGTTGAACTTGTCCCAGGGCAGACTCTGGGGCATCTGGCTGCCCGGGGTCAGGCTGCCCAGGGCGATCGCCAGCGCCCCCACGACGGCCAGCGCTGCCCAGAGGCGGCGCCGGTCGCTGCTGTCACACCACTGCCAGAGCCGTCGCCAGGGTCCTGGCGTCTCAGGCATGCTGGTGCTGGATGGTGCGGTGATACTTGGGGCTCAGCTCGTGGAGCGCCTCCATGAAGGCGGTGACGCGATCCGGGTCGGTGAACTGGCTGATGCCGTGCCCCAGATTGAAGACGTGGCCCGGGCCCTGGCCATAGCTGTCGAGGATGCGTGCCACCTCGGCGCGAATCGCCGCAGGCCGGGCGAACAGCACGTTGGGGTCCAGGTTGCCCTGCAGCGCCACCTTGTGGCCCACCCTGGCCCGGGCATCGGAGAGCTCGGTAGACCAATCCAGGCCCACCGCGTCCGGCCCCGCCAGGGCGATGTCCTCGAGCCACTGGCCGCCGTTCTTGGTGAACAGGATCACCGGCACGCGCCTGCCATCGTGCTCGCGGATCAGCCCGGCAACGATCTGCTCCATGTAGCGCAGCGAGAACTCCAGGTAGGCCGGCGTGGAGAGCGCCCCGCCCCAAGTGTCGAAGATCTGGACCGCCTGGGCGCCGGCGCGAATCTGGGCGTTGAGGTAGTCGGTCACCGCGGTGGCCAGGGTATCGAGCAGCTCATGCATCGCGCTGGGCGTGTCGTAGAGCATGGTCTTCACATGCCGGAAGTCCTTGCTGGAGCTGCCCTCGACCATGTAGGTGGCCAGCGTCCAGGGGCTACCGGAGAAGCCGATCAGCGGCACCCGGCCACCCAGCTCGCGGCGGATGGTGGAGACGGCACGCATCACGTAGTCCAGGTCGCGCTCGGCATCCGGCGCCTTGAGCGCCGCCACCTCGTCGGCGGTACGCACCGGCTTGCGGAATTTCGGCCCCTCGCCGGTCTCAAAATAGAGCCCCAGCCCCATGGCATCGGGAATGGTGAGGATATCCGAGAACAGGATGGCGGCATCCAGCGGGTAGCGCTCCAGCGGCTGCAGGGTCACCTCGCAGGCCAGGTCCTGATTGCGGCACAGGTCCATGAAATTACCGGCCTCGGCGCGGGTGGCGCGATACTCCGGCAGGTAGCGGCCGGCCTGGCGCATCATCCATACCGGGGTGCGGTCTACCGGTTGACGCGCCAGGGCGCGCAGAAAGCGATCGTTCTTGAGTTCCATGCAGGCGGTCATCCACAGGAAATGTCGCGACATTGTAGCGCATCGTTTCGCGCTAGGCTTGACCGAGGCCAAGGTCTCGACCGAGGGATGCCCGTGAGGGCGGCCAGGGTTCCTGCTAGAATGCCTGCTTCATCTCCGGCACCGCCGTGGTTCATCACCGAGGTACCCCGTGACGATTCGATTCATCGCCGCCTCCCGGCTGCCCACCCCCTGGGCCACCTTCACCATGCACGGCTTCGAGGACGAGGCCACCGGCAAGGACCATATCGCCCTGACCCTGGGCGAGGTGGCCGACGGCGCGCCGGTCCTGGGGCGCGTACACTCCGAGTGCCTGACCGGGGACGCGCTGTTCTCGATGCGCTGCGACTGCGGCTATCAGCTTCAGGAAGCCCTCAAGCGCATCGCTGACGAGGGGCGCGGGGTGCTGCTCTACCTGCGCCAGGAGGGCCGTGGCATCGGCCTGCTCAACAAGATCCGCGCCTATCACCTGCAGGATCAGGGAGCCGATACCGTAGAGGCCAACGAGCGGCTCGGCTTCGGCGCCGACCTGCGCCGCTACGACCTCTGCGTGCCGATGCTCGAGCACCTGGGCGTAGAGGCCCTGCGGCTGATGACCAATAACCCGCGCAAGGTGGACGCCCTCAGCCAGGCCGGCGTCAAGGTCACGGAGCGGGTGCCGCTGACCACCGGGCTCAACCCCCACAACGAGCAGTACCTCTCCACCAAGGCCGGCAAGCTCGGCCATATGATGGCGCTGGGCGACTTCACCCAGGCCAGCGACGTGGACATCGAGCGCAAGGAGTAATCATTAAGCCGGCCTCGAAGTGCAGGCTGCCGTGCACGGTGAGGTGGTCGTCGCCGTAAATCTCGCCGAGCCGGTGGCGCTCGACGCCGGTCGCCCCCCTTGACCCGGCCGTGTGCGTCGCAGTGGATCTCCTCGCCCTCGGAGCCATCTCACGAGGGCCAAGGGCTGGTGTGAGGTGTGACCTATCGGCAAGCCTACCAATGTCCATCATCACTATGGATGCCAATACTCAAGCAGTTGATCTGGCAGCCCCGAAATCGAGAAACCTTCTCATCAGGCACCGGCCTCCTTTTCATCGCAGGACCGAAGCCTGAGTAATCCAAGAAGTTTTCTTCCAAGCCATTCATATTTTGCCAGCTCAGAGAGGAAGATATCTCAAGACAAAGACTTATTTTTCAGCCTCAAGCTTCTCAATGAAGTCGGAAAAATTTTCGGAAAGATATACAACTGCTCTTTCTGGATCATCATAATATTCCGACTCGAAGAAAAAAACACGACCAAAACCATTTTCAGAAACATCAAAACAAAAATAGTCCCCTCCAGCATCCACTGCAAAAGGGACAAGGTTTTGTGGCATTTCCTCGTTTCCGAAAAAAACGTCCTTATAAGTTTTTTCAATGCTTTCCTCTCCCGAAGAAAAGGAAAGAAATTCATTGATCTTGTAGCCCTCCTCACCAACAAATAATGTATTTTTCTTACAATGCCCTCCGTTATTTTTTATATAAAAATCGACCACCTCATCCGGAATGGCTATGCTTAAGCCATTCGCAATGGCAAGAATTTCTTCTTTGGTGACGGCCGGGCCAGAACCGTGAATATTCAACATACCCCCTCCTATCGCTTGTATTTTACGCCATGGCATTGTTCATATTGACTCACTGCCCCCTTATGGGGCAGTGTAGCTCTATGCGCACTTCTGGACACTAGTTCTAAAGTTGAGCTATTCGTGGCGGGATCATAGTCATCAACATGATGCCATACGTAGCCCGGTGGAGCATCCATGCCTGACGGAACAGTGTCGCTGATACCTGCAACCTCATTAGCAGACTTAAAATCATTCCGTCGACTGCCTGTCATTGCTATACTAACTATATTTTTCTGCCCACTGCCAACAGGATACAGATAGTCGGAACTTGCAAATGTTGGCCCTCCATTTTTTTGTCAACTCAACACCTGGATAGCCTTTAGATGCCGCCCTAGAATGCAGAGGCGGCAGGGCAGTTTCTGGTCTCCCCTCCGAAATCCAATCTTCGAAAGATCCATCCCCACCATTCGCCAGCCATGTTCTGTACTCTATATCCTGTTGAGGCTCTCGCGTCTGCCATGTAGCTCCATCTGGGCCTGTCGCAGTATAGATCAACTCGCTGCTGTACTTGCGATAGACCGTCCCATCGGGAGCTTCGATTCTCTCCAGCTCACCGCCCAGGGCAGGGCTGTAGAGTATGCCTGTCACGGGGGGAAGACCCGACCGACTAAACGAGCGGCTCGCGCCCATCGCGAACACTGGGTGGCATAAGCGGCGTCGTTGGCGGCGGTGCCGACTGCGATACGAGTCACGGTGGCAGTGGGGGGACTCGGCGCGGGAGGCGTTGCCGGGGCTCGGGCCAGGGCAGCGGCGGCAGCCCCCGCCATTTCAGTACGCTGCTGATGCGCCTTGAGCGTCACGTCTTCACTGCGTTCGGGGATGGCCTCGCCGGGCAGGCGCGGCGCTTCGGCCTGTTGGCCGCTGCCCGTGCCGGGGCTGCCGCCGGCGTTGACCTTGATCCAGGGGCCGACGATGGTCACCCCAGAGGCATCGAGCTTGATAAAGCTGCCACCGGCCTTGAGGGTGATCTCGCGGCCGGCGTTGAGCACGACCTTCTGGCCGGCCTTGATATGCAGTTCGCGGCCGCTCTCGGTCAGCCAGGCCTGGCCGGCCTCGAGGTGCAGGCTGCCGTGCACGGTGAGGTGCTGGCCGCCCTCGCCCTTCACTTGGGTGTGGCGCTGGCCGTGCACCGTGAGGTGGTCGTCGCCGTGGATCTCGCCGAGGCGGTGGCGCTCGACGCTGAGATGGCTGTCGCGGCGGATGGTCTCGGTGCGGTCGTTGAGGGTCAGCAGTTCCAGGTCCTTCTGGGCATGGAGCCAGATCTGCTCGGCGTCGGTCGCATCCTCGAAGCGCAGCTCGTTGAAGCCTTCCGCCTTGTGGCTCTGGGTGCGCAGCACGGTGCGGGTCTTGTGTTCGGGCAGCGCATAGGGCGGGGTGTTGACCGCATGGTAGGTGCGACCGGTGATGATCGGCTGGTCCGGGGTCGCCCTCCAGGAAGCTGACGATCACCTCGTGGCCGATGCGCGGAATGGCCATGGCGCCGTAGCCGCCGCCGGCCCAGCCCTGGCTGACCCGAATCCAGGCGCTGGCCCCTCTTTCAGCGGCTTCGCCGCCAGCCCCGGCGGTATCGGGCTCGGCGTAGCGGTCCCAGGGGAACTGCACCTTGACCCGGCCGTGTTCGTCGCAGTGGATCTCCTCACCCGCGGGCCCCACCACGACGGCCACCTGGGGGCCGTCGACCCGGGGCCGGACGGGGGGCTCGGGGCGCCAGGCGCGGTCGGCGGGGGCCAGCACCAGCTCGTTATAATAGCGGGTCATCTGGCCCTGGCCGGCCGCCTCCCCCTGGGCGACGCCATCCTCCTCCAAGGCCTGGGGCTGCTCGCCGTGAGGTAGGTCGCTCTCGGCCTGGGCGGTGTGGGCCTGGGCGCGCAGCGCCTCCAGGCGTACCCGGACGACCTGCCCGCACTGGGGCCGCCGCCGGCGTTAAGGTTGCTGGCTCAGATCCCCCGGATAATGCTCATGGTCGCGGAACCCCTGGTCGTCTCCCCCCAGCAGCCGGGCGACCAGCAGCGCCTCGAAGCTCCAGTAGCCGACGTAATAATCGGTGTAGACGAACTCGCCATCGCACAGATGGCTGTCGTACCAGTCGGCCTCCTGGCACTGCTCATACCAGTGGTCGAGAAACACCCCGAGCAGGGTCTGATGCGTGGCGGGCTCGGCATCGAAGGCGGCCAGCAGGGGACGATAGAGGGCGGGATAGAGCAGCTCCTCGGCAGGCGTCTCGGGCGGGCTGCCCAGCCGGGCGGCGATGCGGTCCAGCAGCGCATCGCGTCCGGCGTTGCCGATACTGGCCAGCGCCTGCTGAAGATGCGCCTTATCGGCGCCGGTGGCGACCAGCAGGCCCAGCCACCACAGGGCATAGATATAGCGGTTGATATTGGCCGAGCCGCAGGCCTCGCCCTGGCCGCCGAAGACCTCGAAGGGCTGGCGATAGACCTGCTGGCTGGCCGGCAACCGATCCGCCACCGCCGAGAGCTGTTGGCGCAGCGGCAGGATCTCGGCCACCAACGGCGCCAGTTCGGCCGGGCTGGCACCGCTGGAGTAGTGAGCCACCGCCCGCAGGATGGCCAGCTCATAGAGCTGATGAGCGGCGTCCACCTGCTCATCGGGCAGCACGAAGCCGCCGGCATCCAGCGCCTGCTGGGTCTCTTCGATGCCCTCGTCGAACTCGGGTAACAGCTCGTCGAAGTACGCGGCCGAGCGGCGGGTATCACGCAGCATGCTCAGTCTCCATGCACCAGGGCGGCGGGGTAGTAGCGGTGGTCACGGAAAGAACTGTCGTCGATATCGAACAACTTGACCACAAGGGCGGCTTCGAAGCACCAGTAGCCGCTATAGAGTTTGTCCTCGTCGGCTGTCAGGTGGCAGTCAAAAGCGGGCCGGTCTTTACGGTTGTCATACCAACCATCCAGAAAGGCCCTCATCAAAGCTGGCCGCTGGGCAGGCTCTGCCTCCACTACCTCAAGCAGCGGCGCATAGTGCTTCTTGTAGAGCAGCGTATCCGCCACGGGGCGATTGACGTCGCCCAATTGTACGCCAATGCGGTCAAATAGCGCATCCAGCCCCTGGTTGCCCATCAATTCCAGGGTCTCCTGCAGATAGCCCTGATCCATGCCCACGCCCACTGCAAAGGCCAGCCACTGCATATATTGCTCATAGCGATCCTGGGTCAATCGCTCCCACATTACTCGGTCAGCCTTATCCTCCTCAGGTAGGGCATCCGCATGCTGGGCCTGCAAGCGGCGGTAGGCGAGCAGTTGCTCAACGTTCGCTTTCATATCGACGATGGCATCGCCGCGTGAATAGCGGAGTTCAAGAAGCATTAGGGTATAATCCACCACCCTGAACGCAAACCTCATAAGAGGTAAAGGCTTGAACGCTTCGGGATTCGACAGGCGTTCTTTCCTACTTGCTATAGCTGTCAGCCGAAAGTTGATGTTCTCATCAAAATAGGCTTTGGGTTGTAGCGGATCTCTGATCACTTTTCTCTCCGTTTAAAAGCCGTTTGGGATGCCGGATACATAACCTTGGCTGTCCAGTGCTCGCGCCGTCATGCTGCCATCGGGTTTGGTGCGAATCAGGTATTTCTGGATGTCGTCATTGCCTGCATCAAGACTATCAAGAATCCTCTCCCGCGTGGCCGGATCAGTAATTCCGGCATCACGCAGCCGCTCATTCGTTACCCACTCATCACTCATCTGCCGGCCATCCCGAGTTTTGCCCAGCCGCGCCCGATTGTACTTAGCTTCGGTGATCACGAACTCCGGCGGCGGTGGGTATCTGGGGTTACGATAGATGCCATCGATACCTTGGGCGCCCGGGGTGTACTGGCCGTTGGTATTGCCCACCGGCGCAAACCCTCTTTCTTGCATCAGCAGGTGAGCATTGTGCTCGCCCGCTGCCGCCCGGCGATGATTGATCCCGGCGTAGGGGAAGTCATCCGGGGTGAGTGCCCCCTGGGGCGCTGGCAATCGCCCAGGGCGCATGCCTGCACTGTCCGATCTGCGGGTGCCGCGTATGCCGTCACCGGCTTCGCCCACTTTACGCACGGCCCGGACCCCGGGCACGACCGATACCGCCGTGAGCGCGGCCATGCCCGTCGCGGCGCCATAACGCCCCTCGCCCCACAGCTGATAGGTATCCTGGGCGTCCACCGCGGTGCCGTAGGGCGTGAAGACCTCGGCGGCGAACGTCCCTACCGCCCGAGTCGCCTGACCAGACGAGGAAGCGTAGCGCACCTGCCGCTCGGCTTCCTGGCGCAGGTCATTGGCACGCTGTGCCGCTTCGTCGACGAGGAAATGGCTGTCGAGGAGGTCGTCGCTGCCGAGGCGTCCTTCCCTGGCGGCATCCATCAGGGCGTCTTTCTGCCCCCGGGTTTCGCCGATCAGTCGCTCGACCTCGGCATACAGCGCTTCGGCGTCTTCCAGCGATCTGTCGTTGGGGTCGTCATTCAGGGCCTCACGCAGCCGGTCGGCTTGCGCCAGGTGGGCGTCGGCTTGCTGTTGCAGCCGCTCGGCGGCACTGAGCGCTTCGCTGACCCCACCGTCGAGCAGGGCCTGTTGATGCGCCCGCAGCGGTAGCGTCAAGTCGCCAGTACGTCGCCGATGCGGCCGCTGAACGGCGGATTACCCACTATCTGAACGTGATGCGCGAGGCGGTGGCCGACAACGCGCTCCTGAAGTCGATGGCGAAAGCCCTGAACACGCTGGAACGACATGCTGAGCAGGTGGTGAGGCGCTGGCTCTCCGGCCTGACCAGCGCGCGCTTGTGAAGGCATGAATGGCCTGTTCCAGGCCGCCCGGTCACGCGCACGCGGCTATCGAAACGAGACCAACTTCATCACGATGGCCTACCTGATTGGAAGCCCGTGGGGCGGTTGCTGGATCAGGCAAAATCCACATGAAACGACGAAGAGCCGCTTTAAAAATCGTCTGAAAACCTAGCACCAATCAGCCTGGAACTACTAGGACGTATATTTATTTCCCTTATCCCACTGATAAAATCCTCAAAACTCTCAGCCATCAAGGTAGGGAGGGAATCCGTACTAGAATCATGCTCCCAGAAAAAAACACGCCCCACCTGATCACCACTTAATGAAAGACATATCTGATTCCCACCTGGAGCCTCTGCAATAGGAAGAACATCTTCGGCCAACTGATCGACATATCGGTCCTTTATAGTTAACAGGCCGTACTGACTATCTTTTCTCGCCGAATAAAATAAGTTGATTTCATTCACCCCATCCTCGGAAGTCCAGCTATTTTTCTCGATAGGAGCAACCCCAACGAATTTACCAAAGCAAGAAGCACCGTATTTCTTCAAGAAACTAGAATAACCTTTGGGAAGGGTTACCCCCAGCCGACTTTCTACTACACTTACCTCATAGTCCGAACAGGTTTCAAAGTCTTCACCCAGAGGCTTCACCCCTGATGAAAGAAGCACTTCATCAATTCCCATTGGATTGCCCCCTTAGCCTTGACGCCCCTCCTTGATGAGGAATATTACCATGTAACTTCGTTGGAATCAATTGGATTGTCCTTCCATCTTCGTGATGATGCGGCGTTAGCCCTCTCTGAGATAAATAGTTTTTTCCTGCCGTTCTACTATCAAGTTGCTTCACTCTGGCCACCTCCTCATAAACAACAGAAAAATCTTCTGCCGTTCCATTTAGTGAGTCAAATTCAAGCTCTGCCTTGGACCACTTGCTAAAATCTGGATAGCCCTTTCTAAAGGGAACTGGTTCACCATTGGTAACTTCATTAACTTCAGATATCTCAGACACCCAAGGCGAGTTACCTATCTCGCCTTGCCAGTGCCCTCTACTCACCGGCAACCGCCACCCCTTTGGCTTAATCCAAGTTTGACTTTCAGTACTATTTACTTCACTTTGCCTTCCTTCCGCAACCCAAGTCTCAAACGCCCCCTCCCCACCATTAGCCAGCCAAACCCGGTATTCCATATCCAGTTGCGGCTCTCGCGTCTGCCATGTAGCTCCATCTAGGCCTGTCGCAGTATAGACCAACTCGCTGCTGTACTTGCGATAGACCGTCCCGTCGGGGGCTTCAATCCTTTCCAACTCACCGCCCAAAGCAGGGCTGTAGAGCATGCCGGTCACGAAGGTGAAAGTACTGCCGACAAAAGGCGCGACTCGCGCCCATAGCGAACGCTGGGTGGCATAAGCGGCGTCATTGGCGGCGGTGCCGACTGCGATGCGAGTCACGGTGGCAGTGGGGGTACTCGGTGCGGGAGGCACTGCCGGGGCTCGGGCCAAGGCAGCGGCGGCAGCCCCCGCCATTTCAGTACGCTGCTGATGCGCCTTGAGCGTCACGTCCTCGCTGCGTTCGGGGATGGCCTCGCCGGGCAGGCGCGGCGGCTCAGCCTGCTGACCGCTGCCCGTGCCGGGGCTGCCGCCGGCGTTGACCTTGATCCAGGGGCCGACGATGGTCACCCCAGAGGCATCGAGCTTGATAAAGCTGCCACCGGCCTTGAGGGTGATCTCGCGGCCGGCGTTGAGCACGACCTTCTGGCCGGCCTTGATATGCAGTTCGCGGCCGCTCTCGGTCAGCCAGGCTTGGCCGGCCTCGAGGTGCAGGCTGCCGTGCACGGTGAGGTGCTGGCCGCCCTCGCCCTTCACCTGGGTGTGGCGCTGACCATGGACGGTGAGGTGGTCGTCGCCGTGGATCTCGCCGAGGCGGTGGCGCTCGATGGCGAGGCAGCTGTCGCGGCGGATGGTCTCGGTGCGGTCGTTGAGGGTCAGCAGTTCCAGGTCCTTCTGGGCGTGCAGCCAGATCTGCTCGGCGTCGGTCGCATCCTCGAAGCGCAGCTCGTTGAAGCCTTCCGCCTTGTGGCTCTGGGTGCGCAGCACGGTGCGGGTCTTGTGCGCGGGCAGCGCATAGGGCGGAGTGTTGACCGCGTGGTAGGTGCGACCGGTGATGATCGGCTGGTCCGGGTCGCCCTCCAGGAAGCTGACGATCACCTCGTGGCCGATGCGCGGAATGGCCATGGCGCCGTAGCCGCCGCCGGCCCAGTCCTGGCTGACCCGAATCCAGGCGCTGGCCCCTCTTTCAGCGGCTTCGCCGCCAGCCCCGGCGGTATCGGGCTCGGCGTAGCGGTCCCAGGGGAACTGCACCTTGACCCGGCCGTGTTCGTCGCAGTGGATCTCCTCGCCCTCGGGCCCCACCACGAAGGCCACCTGGGGGCCGTCGACCCGGGGCCGGACGGGGGGCTCGGGGCGCCAGGCGCGGTCGGCGGGGGCCAGCACCAGCTCGTTATAATAGCGGGTCATCTGGCCCTGGCCAGCCGCCTCCCCCTGGGCGACGCCATCCTCCTCCAGGGCCTGGGGCTGCTCGCCGTGATGCACCACCTCGACCACCTGCCAGTCGCGGTTGAGGGCGTCGATATCGTGGTCGGTGAGGGTGAAGCACATTCCCGGGGCCAGTTCCGGCAGGTCGCTCTCGGCCTGGGCGGTATGGGCCTGGGCGCGCAGCGCCTCCAGCCGCACCCGGGTGAAGGGCACCCCCGAGGCATCGGCCTTGTAGCGGCCGGGGTAGTCGAAGTGCTCGTAGTCCTCCCGCTGGGCGTGCTCGCCGAGGTCCGGCGCCGGGTGCTCGTGAAGCTGGTCGTAGGCCGGGTTCTTGAAGGTGTAGTACTTGAGCATCGCCGACGCCGGGCGCACCCGCGACACCTGGCGCAGCTTGCGGATATGGCGCCGCGGCGGGGTGCCGCCGGCCCGGCCGTGGTAGGTGCGCTCCCCCACCCTGGGCAGCAGCTGGGTGGCATCGATGAACACCAGCCGGTGGGCGCCGCCTTCGGCATTCTCGAACTCATGGAGGTAGACGAGCCCCTCCTCGGCGGCCAGGCGCTGGAGAAAGGCCAGGTCGGTCTCGCGGTACTGCACGCAGAACTCGCGCTCGGCGGGCTCGCGGGTCAGGGCGAAGGCCACGTCCGTCAGGCCGCGCTCATCGCACAGGGTGGCGAGGATGTCCTGGGGCGGGGTGTCCTGGAAGATCCGCGAGTTGTGGCGCAGGCCCAGGCGCCACAGCGCCGGGCGGATGACCAGGGTGTAGAAGGTGCGGCGGTGGCCGCGGTCGCCGCGGCCGAACTCGCTGACGATGCCGTGGACGCGGCGTAGCGGCTCGCCGTCCTGCCAGACCGCCAGGGTAGCGTTGCGATCGAGCGTGTCGGCGGGGGCGATCTCCGGGTCGCGGCTGGCCAGGGTCACCCCGAGCTCGAAGGGGGCGGAGAGGGCCTCGCGATAGGTGAAGTCGATGACCGCCACATCCTCGCCCCCGGGCAGGGTCAAGGTGAACTGCAGTCCGCTTGCATGGGCCATGCGGCGTCTTCCCTCCTGGAAGTCGGTACGGTTGCCGCGCGATGTGGACGCGGCGTGTCCAATGGGGTCACTCGAGCCGCTGATGCCAGGGCGCGGCGAGGCGCCCTGGCGTCAACGGCCAAGACGATGGCCGCCCGCAGGCGGCCATCTGGGCGCTTATGATTCCAGCGGGGCGCGCCAGTCGTCGGACCCGGAGGTACCCGCCACGGTGTGCTCCCAGTCGATCTTGCGGTAGGCCAGGGAAACATCCATCAGCTGCGTGAACTCAGCCTTGGTCAGGTCCTGGGCATGGGGCATGTGCAGGTTGATGTCGACGATGGTGGCGTCGGTCAGGGTGGTGGTGAAGAAGTGCTCCTGACGGCCCTCCACCGAGGTGCGGTACCACCTCAGCTCGACATTCGGCAGCATCTCGCCGGAGGCCAGGGCGTTGTAGAGCAGCGGCACGGCCTTGTTGAGGGCCACGGTGAAGATGAACGGCTTGTGGGCACGCTGGCCGGAAGGCTGACCGGACTGCGGGTCGGTGGGCACGGTGACGATGTGCTTGAACTCCTGCACCAGCATCTCATCTTCGTGGCCTTCCACGTAGATGTTGCCCACGGAGTCCGGGGTGAAGGCGCCCGCGGTGATATGGCCCTGGGTCTGACCGTGGATGCTGATATAGCAAGGTGTCGGCATGAGTCTGCTCCTTGACGGTATGAAAGAGAGTGTCCTGAGGACACCCAACAAGGGGCAGGGACCATGCCAATATTAGGAAAATACACAACAATCAAATGCCTATGAAAAGCCTCCGTACTCACAGGCCTTCTTCCAGGCAATACATTGCCTGAAAATCGGGTCATTTCTTGCCTGTGAGCAAGAAATGGCCCGGCTAAAAGACCAAACATCCAGCCCACCGGGGCCCTCCCGTAAAAATAGAGACAGCCGTTAAAAACAAATTAGAATATACAAATCACAAAAAACACCTCGCCTACCGGGCAAAATATTGCCCGCCTTGAGCAAACCCCTGCCCGCCCCATTCTTAGATCATCTATCGAGAAAAACGACACCCTCATGGAGATTCTCGTTAGTCTTTTCTTGTAGGAAATTTGCTACATCAACAGTAGCTGATTGGCTAATGCTGACGTCAATATTTTCTGACCTCACTCGCAGAAGCCAATAAAAACACATTAAATTCAAAAGCCTACAAACACACCCTGGCGGAAAAACTGCCGCCTACAATCAGATCCACCAGGAATTCGTCCTCCTGAAAGGCACGATCAGCGCTGCTATGATCGCGCCCCTGATTAATGATTGCGCCTCGTAAACGGTCGGAGCAGGGCATCTCGGCAAGCCACTGTCGCTTGCCGATCAGCTCGTCGACTCTGTCACGTGACGCGCCATCTTGAAGTGATACGAGACAGAATTGGCGGATCAAGCCGAACCAGGTTCACCAGGGAGATGCATCATGGCCAAAGAAGGCACCGTTGCTCCAAAGGAGCGAATCAATATCAAGTACGTGCCGGCCACCGGCGATCAGCAGGCCGAAACCGAGCTGCCCCAGAAGCTGCTGATTGTCGGCGACTTCAAAGGCGGTCCGGAAGAGACTCCCATCGAGGAGCGCAGTGCCGTTTCGGTGGACAAGAACAACTTCCAGTCGGTGATGCGCGAGGCCGGCCTGTCGCTGCAGACCAGCGTACCCAATCGCCTGGAAGAGAGCGATGAGCCCACCGACCTGCCGGTGGAACTCTCCTTCCAGTCCCTCGAGGACTTCGCTCCCGATAGCATTGCCCGTCAGGTTCCCGAACTGCGCAAGCTGGTTGAACTGCGCGAGGCCCTGGTCGCCCTCAAGGGCCCGCTAGGCAACGTCCCCGCCTTCCGCGAACGCCTGCAGCGCCTGCTGGAGAGCGACGAGGCGCGTCAACAGCTGCTGGCCGAGCTGGACTTGCTCGAGACCCACGGCGACAACGCCTAACCCATCGCACGGAAACGGAACCGAGGCACGCTCATGACCGACACGGCACAACAGCAGCAACAGGCGACCGAGCTCCACGCCGAGGAGAGTCTCCTCGATCAGGTGATGGCCCAGACCCGCATGGCCCCCGCCGACGACGGCTACGACATTGCCAAGCAAGGCGTCGCCGCCTTTATCGGCGAGCTCCTGCGTAGCGACGACAGCAGCCCCCAGGTCAACAAGGCGGTGGTCGACCGCATGATCGTCGAGCTGGATCGCAAGATCGGCCAGCAGGTGGACGAAGTGCTCCACGAATCGGAGTTCCAGCGCCTGGAGTCCTCCTGGCGCGGCCTCAAGCTGCTGGTGGATCGCACCGATTTTCGCGAGAACATCAAGCTCAATGTCCTACACGCCACCAAGGAGGAGCTGCTGGAGGACTTCGAGTTCGCCCCGGAACTGAGCCAGAGCGGCCTCTACCAGCACGTCTATGCCTCGGAATATGGCCAGTTCGGCGGCGAGCCGGTGGCCGCCATGGTGGGCAACTACGACTTCACGCCCTCGACCCCGGATATCAAGCTGCTGCAGTACACTGCCGCCATCGGCGCCATGGCCCACGCTCCCTTCCTCTCCTCGGTATCGCCCAGCTTCTTCGGCATCGACAGCTTCGAGGAGCTGCCCAATATCAAGGATTTCAAGGCGATCTTCGAGGGCCCCAAGTACGCCCGCTGGCGCAGCCTTCGGGAGTCCGAGGATGCCCGCTACCTGGGCCTGACCGCGCCGCGTTTCCTGCTGCGCATGCCCTACGACCCGGTGGAGAACCCGGTCAAGAGCTTCAACTACCGCGAGACGGTGAGCGAGAGCCACGAGCACTACCTGTGGGGCAACACCGCCTACCTGCTCGCCGAGCGCCTCAACGACAGCTTCGCCAAGTACCGCTGGTGCCCGAACATCATCGGCCCCCAGAGCGGCGGCGCCGTGGAGAACCTGCCGGTGCACACCTACGAGGCCATGGGACAACTGCAGGCCAAGATTCCCACCGAGGTGCTGGTCACCGACCGCCGCGAGTTCGAGATGGCCGAAGAGGGTTTCATCTCGCTGACCATGCGCAAGGGCAGCGACAACGCCGCCTTCTTTTCCGCCAATTCGGTGCAGAAGCCCAAGACCTTCCCCAACACGCCGGAAGGCAAGGACGCCGAGACCAACTTCAAGCTCGGCACTCAGCTCCCCTACATGTTCATCGTCAATCGCCTGGCCCACTACATCAAGGTGCTGCAGCGCGAGCAGATCGGCTCCTGGAAGGAGCGCCAGGACCTGGAGCGGGAACTCAACGCCTGGATCCGCCAGTACGTGGCCGATCAAGAGAATCCGCCCGCCGACGTACGCAGCCGTCGCCCGCTGCGTGCCGCGTCCATTCAGGTCTCCGACGTGGAAGGCGATCCGGGCTGGTATCAGGTCTCCATGGCGGTGCGTCCGCACTTCAAGTACATGGGCGCCAACTTCGAGCTGTCGCTGGTGGGCCGCCTCGACAAGGAGTGAAGGAGTCCGAGCCATGACGCATCCTCGTGATGGCCGGCTCCGCGGGCGGCTTTTCGAGCGCCTGACGGCCCCCCATGAAGTCTCGGGGGCCGATACCGCCCTCGAGACGGTGGAGTCGGTCAAGCGCCACCTGGTCGACCTCCTCAACAGTCACCCGGGACATAGCGAATCCGCCCCGGCGCTGGGCCTGCTCGACTTCAACGATGCCACCATCGGCGTGCTGGACCTGGAGCTCAACGTCCAGCGCGCCATCCGCCAGTGCATCGAGCGCTTCGAGCCGCGCATCCGCCGCGCCGAGGTGGCGTCGCTGCCCAATGCCGGCGCGCCGCTGCAGCTGCGATTCCAGGTGCACGCCACCCTGGATCTCGGCGCCGACCAGGCGGAGGCCACCATCGACCTGCTGCTCAACGACAAGCGCTACCAGTGCCTGAACTGACCACCACCGCGGCGAGGTCCGTATGCTCAATCACTATTACCGGGATGAGCTCAATTTCCTGAGACGCCAGGGGCGGGACTTCGCCGAAGCCAACCCCGGGCTGAGCCGGTTTCTCTCCGAGCGCAGCACCGACCCGGACGTGGAGCGCCTGCTCGAGGGGTTCGCCTTTCTCACCGGACGCATGCGCGAAAAGGTGGAAGACGAGTTCCCAGAGCTGACCCACTCGCTGATCAACATGCTGTGGCCCAACTACCTGCGCCCGGTGCCCAGCATGACTCTGATCCAGTTCCAGCCAGTCTGGCATGCGCTGAGCGCCAGCCAGCGCATCACCGCGGGCACCGCCCTGGCCAGCCAGCCGGTGGACGGCACCCCCTGCCGCTTTCATACCTGCCACGAGGTGGCGCTCTACCCCCTGGAACACGCCGGGGTCACGGCCCAGCACTCACGGGAGGCCTCCATCGTCGAGCTGGCCATGGACGTGCACAGCGACCAGCCCCTGGACGAGCTGGGCATCGAGTCGCTACGCCTGCATCTGGGCGGCGACGGCTATACCGCCCGCACCCTCTATCTGTGGCTCAACCACTACCTGGCACGTATCGAGCTGGCGGTGGATGACGACACCCTGTGCCTGCCGGCCGGCAACCTCAAGCCGGTGGGCTTCGAGAGCGAGCACGCCCTGCTGCCCTACCCGCGCAATGTCCACCAGGGCTACCGCATCCTGCAGGAGTACCTGTGCTTCCCCGAAGCCTTCCAGTTCGTGGAGCTCGATGCCCTGGGCCACCGGCTGCCGCCGCGTCCGGCCCGGCGCCTGACCCTGCGCTTCGTCTTCTCGCGGACCCTGCCGGCGGATGCCAAGGTCCACGACGAGCACCTGGCGCTCTACTGCACCCCGGCCATCAACCTCTTCGCCCACGATGCCGACCCCATCGACCTCGACGGCGAGCGCAGCGAGTACCGCATCCACCCCAGCAGCCGGCATCCCGACCACTACGAGGTCTTCAGCGTCGATGCAGTTGAGGGCTGGCTGGAGAGCGAATCGAGCATGATCCGCGGCAAGCCCCGGGACTATGTGCCCTTCGAGAGCTTCCAGCACCAGATCGAGCGCGACCGCCAGCGGGAGTCCCTCTACTATCGGGTGCGCGTCCGCGACAGCCTGCGCGGTGACGGCTTCGACCACGACATCGCCTTCGTGCGTGGCGACGAACGGGCCTGCCTGGGGCTTCGCGAGACCTTGTCGCTGCGCCTGACCTGCAGCAACCGTGCCCTGCCGGAGCGCCTCACCGTGGGCGATATCTGCGTCCCCACCGAGTCGAGCCCGGCCTATGCGGAGTTTCGCAACCTGACGCGGCCGACGCCGACCCTGCACCCGACCCTGGACGGCAGCCTGCTGTGGACGCTGATCTCCAACCTGTCGCTCAACTACCTGTCGCTGCTGGAGCGCGACGCCCTCTGCTCGGTGCTACGCGCCTACGACTTCCGCGCCCTGGTCGACCGCCAGGCGGAGCGAGTCTCCCGGCAACGCCTGGCCGGCATTGCCGCCATCGAGACCCGGCCCATCGACCGCCTGGAGCGGGGCCTGCCGGTACGCGGCCTGCGCTCGACCATGACCCTGGAGCAGACCGCCTTCGGCGACGAAGGCAGCCTCTACCTGTTCGGCAGCGTGCTGTCCCACTTCTTTTCCCTGTACGCCAGCATCAACTCCTTCCATGAGTTGCATGTCATCAACCGTCACAACCAAGAGCGCTACGCATGGACCTTGCGGCAGGGCCAGCAGCCCCTGATGTAGCGCTCCGCCCCCTGCTCGAGGGGGCGCGGCGCTACGACTTCTTCCAACTCGTCGAACTCCTGCACCGCTACCACGGGGATGACCTGGAGACGGCACGGGAGGCGCCGGGGCCTGAGCGCCTGCGCTTTCGCGCCTCGGCTTCACTGGGCTTTCCCGGCTGCGACGTGATCGATCTGGCGCCGGAGCTCAGCGGCGGCTACGCCATGGAGGTCAGCTTCTTCGGTCTGCAGGGCAGCCAGTCGCCGCTGCCCGGCTACTACCTGGAGGCCCTGGCCCACGGCCGGGCCCATCGCGAGGGTGCCGCCGGGGACTTTCTCGACTTCTTCAATCACCGCCTGCTGACCCTGATGCACCGGGCCTGGCGCAAGTACCGCCACTACATTCGCTATCGGGACAACGCCAGCGACGGTTTCTCGGGAGCGATCTTCGCGCTGGTGGGCCTCGCCGACGAGGAGCTGCGCGGCGAGACACCCATCAACTGGAGCAAGATGCTGGCCTACGCCGGGCTGCTGGCCGGACGCTCCCGCTCGCCGGAGGTGGTCAGCCGCATCGTCTCCCACTGCTTCGACCTGAACGACGTGCGTATCGAGCAGTGGGTGCACCGCTGGGTGGCGATACCCGAAGACCAGCGCAGCCGCGCCGGGCTCGGCAACATGTCGCTGGGGCAAGACCTGGTCGCCGGCGAGCGGGTCGCCGACGTAGGGGGCAAGTTCGCCCTCTGCCTGCACGGCCTCAGCCTCGATCGCTTCCGCGACTTCCTGCCCGATGGCGGCGAGCACGCCGCCCTCAAGACCCTGATGGCCTTCGTGCTGCGCGAGCCCCTGGCCTATGACCTGGAGCTCGAACTGCTGGAGAGCGCCGTTCAGCCCATGCGCCTCGGCGACGCCGGCAGCTGCCAGCTCGGCTGGACCACCTTCGTCAATCCCGACAACCGGGGCGCCGGCCAGCGTCGCCGGGTCCGCATCCAGATGACAGGGTAACCCCCATGCATGCTTCCCCCCATCGAAACGCCATCACCCTGGTGGTCACCAACAGCCAGCGCCTGGAGGGGCGCTCCACCAGCAGCCATGTATTCGACGACGCCGGCGGCACCCTCGGCAGCGGCGGCGGCGACGACTGGCTGCTGCAGGACCAGGCCGGACGCATTCGCCCCCACCATGCCGAGATTCGCCGCATCGATGGACACTTCTGTCTGATCGACCGCTGCGGCCACACCTTCGTGAACCAGGCCACCCTGCCCCTGGGGCGTGGCCGCCGGGCCGCCCTGCGCGATGGCGACGAGCTGCGCCTCGGCGACTACTGCCTGCGGGTCCACCTGGGAGCGCCGAAGCATGGCACCCCGGGCAACCAGCCGCTGGCCCAGCTGATCAACGAGGAGCCCGAAGCCCTGGAGGAGGGTGGCATGCCGGCAACGCTTTCCGCTTCAGGGGCGCAGGAAGAGCCGACCCGACCGCAGGAGGATCCCCTGGCGGCGCTCGGCGGTACCCGCCCCGGCGCCGGCCAGCAGGACCCCATGCTGGCCCTGAGTGATCCCAAGGCCACCGAGGCCTTGATCGCCGAGCCACCCCAGTCAGCCGCTCCCCAGCGCAGCCCCGACACTCACCAGGCACAGCACGCCACGGCCGTGGACATGCCGACGATTCGCACCAACGAGGACCCGATCATGGATGAACGGCTACTGAATGACCTGGAACGCTCGGTAGGCGAGCAGCTCGAGGAGCGCTGGCACAAGCCCCAGACCGGCGCGCCGAGCCATGTGGGCGCCGACCCGCTGCTGCGCGGCCTGGGCGCCGAACTGCCGCTGCGCGACAGCGAGGAGCAGCAGGCCTTCCTGGCCGAAGCCGGCCAGACCCTGCGCGCCGCCCTCGAGGGGCTGATGGCCCTGCAGCGCACCCAGAACGACAGCCGCTACCCGCTGCGCGACCGTCGCCTGCAACCCATCGAGGACAACCCCCTTCGCCTGGGCCAGTCCTACCCGGAGACCCTCACCACCCTGTTCGCCGCTGACCGCAGTCCGGTGCACCTCTCGCCGCCGGCCGCCGTGGCCGAGAGCCTGGCCCACCAGGGGCAGCACCAGCAGGCCGTGGAGGAGGCCATCGAACAGGCCCTCGGCGCCATCCTCGATGCCTTCGCCCCCGAGGCGCTGCTGCGCCGCTTCCACGCCTACCGCGGCGCCGGTCACCGCCTCGAGGACGAGGGCGGCTGGGCCTGGGAGATGTATCGCCACTATTACCGGGAGCTCAACTCCGGGCGCCAGCAGGGCTTCCAGAAGCTGTTCTGGGAGGTCTTCGAACAGGCCTACGACCACTCGGTGCGGCGCCAGCAGCGGGAGGACGCATGAACCGACGGCTGCTCTCCGGCCTCGCCCTGCTACTGATCGCCGGCCTGCTCAGCGGCTGCGCCTCGACCCGGGAAGCCGCCGGCAAGACCTGGCAGGTGGTCCGAGACCCCTCGATTCCGGTGGGCCACCCCGAGGATCGTCCAACGCAGGTCGACCTGGCGATGATCGCCGAGCCCGACGTCAACCCCAACCTGGAGGGCGAGGGCACCCCGCTGCGCTTCCAGATCCTCCAGCTCAAGGACGACTCCATGCTGATGGCCGCGGATCTCGGCCAGCTGCGCGACGACCTGGAGGAGGCCCTGGGCACCAACTACCTGAGCCACGACGACTTCACCCTGCTGCCGGGGCAGTGGAAATTCTACGAGCCCTTCGACGTGGATCCCGAGACCCGCTACCTGGGCATCATCGCCTTCTACGGCGACACCGAGCAGGCGGAGTGGAAGAAGGTGGTACGCATGCGCGCCCGGAGCGAGCACTACCATGTGCTGGTTCACCTGCGGGCCCACGAGGCGGAACTGAGGAAGGAAGACTGATGGCCAGTCGCAATCGCGTGGTATGGAGCGAGGGGCTGTTTATTCAACCCCAGCATTTTCAGCAGCAGCAGCGCAGCCTGGAGGGCCTGATCGAGGCACGCCTGGAGGGTACCGGGCAATCCCTGCACGGCTTTCTCTCCCTGGAGCTCAACGCCGAGTACCTGAGTTTCGGACGCATCGCCATCAACCGCGCCAGCGGGGTGATGCCGGACGGTACCGCCTTCCGGCTGCCCGACGACGATATCGAGCCCAAGCCCCTGGAGATCGACGACGCCGCCATCGCCAACCAGGTGGTCTACCTGGGCCTGCCGCTGGCCACCGATGCGGTGGCCGAAGTGCGCCGGCCCGGCGACGACCTGCCGGCCCGCTATCGGCTGGAGCCCCGGGGGGTGCGCGACCTGCACTCCCGGGAGGGCAGCACGATCGACCTGGAGCTGGCCCGAGTGGCCCCCCGCCTGCTGCTGGAGCAAGAGGACCGCAGCGCCTACGCCTGCCTGGCGGTGGCGCGCATCAGCGAATGCCGCCCCGACGGCAGCCTGGTGCTGGACGAGCAGTTCCTGCCCACCCTGCTCAACGTCCAGGCGGCCCCCCAACTGGGGCGCTTCCTCGGCGAGATGGCCGGGCTGATGCGCGAGCGCGCCCGCAATATCGCCCAGCGTCTCGCCTCGCCCCAGCAGAGCGGTGTAGCCGACGTGGCCGACTTCATGCTGCTCCAGCAGCTCAACCGCGCCCAGCCGCGCTTCGCCCACCTGGCGCGCCTGGGCCGGCTGCACCCGGAACGCCTCTATGCCGAGATGCTGGAGACCGCCAGCGAGCTGGTCACCTTCACCGACGAGTCGCGGCTGCCGCCGGAGTTTCCGGCCTACGACCATGACCACCCGGAGCGCGCCTTCCGGCCGCTGATGCAGAGCCTGCGCCAGGCCCTCTCCACGGTGCTGGAGCCCCGCGCCATGGCCATTCAGCTGCAGGCCCGCCGCTACGGCCTGATGGTGGCGCCGCTGGCCGATGCGCGCCTGATCGAGAGCGCCGACTTCATCCTCGCGGTGCACGCCGACATGCCCCACGAGCGCCTGCGCAAGCAGTTCCTCCAGCAGACCAAGGTGGCCAGCGTCGAGCGCATCCGCGACCTCATCAGCCTGCAGCTGCCGGGGATTCCCCTGGAGCCACTGCCGGTGGCCCCCCGGGAGCTGCCCTACCACGCCGGCTACAGCTACTTCCGCCTCGACCGCAGCAGCCAGGCCTGGAGCATGCTGGAGGGCGCCAGCGGCTTCGCCTTCCATGTGGCCGGCGACTTCCCGGGGCTGGAACTGCAATTCTGGGCGATCAGGAGCTAAGCCATGAGCGAGCTAGTGCGCAATCACGAGACCGTCACGGACGCGGAACCGATCGAGGCCAGCCGTCACGAGGATCGCATCGACGACCGCGGCCTCGAGCACCTGATCCATAGCCACGCCGAGCACCTGGACGCCGACGAGGCGTTCTGGTTCCGGCTTCGCGGCTACAACCTCAACCCCCTGGTGGATGCCGCCAGCGGGCTGCTGGGCATGGTACTGCGGGTCCGCCAGCTAGACACCCTGGACGATATCGAGCGCCTCTACCGCCAGGTAGTGGACGAGATCACCGCCATCGAGATCGAACTCACCGAGCAGGGCTACGACCGCCCCACCCTGCTGGCCTACCGCTACGTGCTCTGCTCCTTCATCGATGAAGCGGTAATGGGCACCCCCTGGGGGCGACAGAGCGTCTGGGCCAAGCATTCCCTGCTGACCCGCTTTCACAACGAGACCTGGGGCGGCGAGAAGGTCTTCTCGATCCTGGCACGCCTGCAGCAGGAGCCGCGCCGCTACCGGGACATCCTGGCCTTCATCTACCTCTGTCTCTGCCTCGGCTTCGAGGGCCGCTACCACGTCATCCCCCAGGCCCGCGACGAGTACGAGCAGGTGGTGCGCGCCCTGGGCGACCTGCTGGCCTCCCTGGAGACGCCCCCCGAGGACGAGCTGACCCGGCCCCTCGACAACGTCATGAGTGGCGACCGCCGACGCGGCCAGGGCCTGCCGATATGGGCCCTGTTCACCCTCTTCGCCGGCGCCATGGTGGCCACCTATGCGGGCCTGGCCTGGTCGCTGGACCAACAGGCCCTCCAGGTCACCGGCCTGCTCGATCAGATCTTTCGATAGGAGATAGCATGCTCAGGGTAGAGCTTCCGGCCCTAATCGGCCGCCTCAACGCCATCGCCCGCCAGGGCCTCGAGCAGGCCGCCGTGCTGTGCGCCGAGCAGCAGGCCCCGGAGGTCACCGCCGGGCACCTGCTGCAGGCGCTGATCGACCAGCCGCTGTGCGACCTGCGCTGCCTGCTCGAGGCCTCGGGCATCGATGCCGCCGGGCTGCGCGCCCGCCTCGCCGAGGAGAGTCGGCCGCCCCAGGACCTGCGGGTCACCACGCCGAGCTTCTCGCCGCTGTTGGTGGAGCTTCTCCAGGACGCCTGGCTGCTGGCCACCACCGAGTTTCGACACGACAGCCTGCGCAGCGGCATGATCTTCACCGCCCTGCTGCACAACGCCTCCCGCTACCTGGGGCCCGGCGGCGTCGCGCTGCTGGCCGACATCAACCGCGAGGCCCTGCGCCGCGACTTCGAGCGCCTCACCGCCGACTCCGCCGAGGCGCCAAGCCCCGAGGCGGCGACCGCCCCGCGCCGCGAGGCCCGGGGCGGCGAGGCCGACAGCGCCCTGGCGCGCTTCGCCAGCTCGCTCACCGAGCAGGCCCGGCGCGGCGAGCTCGACCCGGTGCTGGGCCGCGACCCGGAGATCGATCAGATGCTCGATATCCTCGGCCGCCGGCGCAAGAACAACCCCATCGTCATCGGCGACGCCGGGGTCGGCAAGAGCGCCGTGGTGGAGGGGCTGGCCGCCCGCATCGTCGAGGGCCGGGTGCCCGGCGCCCTGGCCGGGGTCGAGCTGCTGGCCCTGGACATCGGCGCCCTACAGGCCGGCGCCGCGGTCAAGGGCGAGTTCGAGAAACGCCTCAAGGCGGTGATCGAGGAGGTCAAGGCCGCGCCGCGGCCCATCCTGCTGTTTATCGACGAGGCCCACACCCTGATCGGCGCCGGCAACGCCGAGGGCGGCAGCGACGCCGCCAACCTGCTCAAGCCGGCTCTGGCCCGGGGCGAGCTGCGTACCATCGCCGCCACCACCTGGCGCGAGTACAAGAAATACTTCGAGAAGGATCCCGCCCTGTCGCGGCGCTTCCAGCCGATCAGCCTGGCCGAGCCCAGCACCGCCCAGGCGCTGGTGATCCTGCGCGGCCTGCGCGACACCTACGAGGCCGCCCACGGCGTACTGATTGGCGACAGCGGCCTGCGCGCCGCCGCCGAACTCTCGGCCCGCTACCTGGCCGGCCGCCAGCTGCCCGACAAGGCCATCGACGTCCTGGACACCGCCTGCACCCGCCTGGCCCAGGCCTTGGACACCCCGCCACGGCGCCTCAGCCACCTCAAGAGCGAACACCTGGCGGCCCAGCGCGAGCGCGACCAGCTCGACCGCGAACGACTGCTGGGGCGCACCCCGGACGCCGCCCTGGTCGACGAGCTGAGCACCCGGCTGGCCCGCCTCGACGACGAGCTGGCCACCCTTCAAGACGCCTGGGAGGCCCAGCGCCGGGGCGTCGACGCCATCCTAGCCCTGCACCGCCGCCTGCTCGAGGACGACACCCCGGAGGCGGAGCGCGAGGCGGCCCGCGCCGAGCTGGCCGAGCGCGAGGCCGAGCTGGAGGCCCTGCAGCGGGAGTTCGCCCTGGTTAACGCCAGCGTCGAGGAGGCCCAGATCGCCCAGGTGATCGGCGACTGGACCGGCATCCCGGTGGAGCGCATGACCCGCGACGCCCTGACCCGGCTCACCAAGCTGCCCGAGCACCTGGGCCGCGAGGTGCAGGGCCAGGCACCGGCCATCGAGCGCATCCACCGCCACCTGCTCACCGCCCGCGCCGACCTGCGCCGCCCCGGCCGCCCCCTGGGCGCCTTCCTGCTGGTGGGTCCCAGCGGCGTCGGCAAGACCGAGACGGTGGTGCAGATCGCCGAGCAGCTCTATGGCGGGCGCCAGTTCCTCACCACCATCAACATGTCCGAGTACCAGGAGAAGCACACGGTGTCGCGGCTGATCGGCTCGCCGCCCGGCTACGTGGGCTTCGGCGAGGGCGGCCTGCTCACCGAGGCGATCCGCCAGCGCCCCTACTCGGTGGTGCTCCTCGACGAGGTGGAGAAGGCCCACCCGGACGTGCTCAACCTCTTCTACCAGGCCTTCGACAAGGGCGAACTGGCCGACGGCGAGGGGCGCCTGATCGACTGCAAGAACGTGCTCTTCTTCCTCACCTCCAACCTCGGCTATGAGGCCATCGTCGCCCATGCCGACGACCCCGAAGCCCTGGACGCCGCCCTCTACCCGGTACTGGCGGATTTCTTCAAGCCGGCCCTGCTGGCTCGCATGGAGGTGGTGCCCTATCGCCCCCTGGACGACGCCACCCTGGACGCCATCGTCGGCGCCAAGCTGACGAGCCTGGCCGCGCGCCTCACCGCCCGCCACCGCCAGGCCGAGGTGGTCCTGGACGAGGCCCTGGCGAAGGCGATCCGCGCCCGGGCCACTCGCAGCGAGAACGGCGCCCGCATGCTGGAGTCGGTGATCGACGGCGAGCTGCTGCCGCCACTCTCCCGCGCCCTGCTCGAGCGCCTGGCTCGCCGGGAGCCGGTCTCCCGGGTGGCACTGGGCATCGATGCCGACGGCGGCTTCACCGCGGAGGTGACATGACCCGCCCCGGCCTCGATGGCATGGCACCGGCCCTGGCGCTGGTGGAGAGCGAGTCCCCCTCGGCCCTGCGCCGCCGGGCCCGGGAGGTGCTGGGCCACTGCCGGCCCACCGCCTGGGTCGACTGCCTCTACCTGGCGGAGAACGGCCGCCGCCTGGCCGCCGATGATGCCGCCGACTGGCACCTGGCCTGCGACGACTTCCGACACCCCTACGCCCACGCCATCCGCCGCGGCGAGCCGCTGCGCCTGGCCCTGGGCGAGGCCCGCTCGCGTCTCGATCACCCGGACTTCCAGGCCCAGGTGGCCGGGCTCTCCCATGAGTGGCACCTGGAGGTTCGCCCCCTGCGCGCCCGGGACGGCCAGCAAGAGTGGCTGGGCGCCCTGGCCCTGGCGGATACCCCCGAGCGCCTCGCGGCGCTGCTCGACGATCCCGGCTTCGCCGCCTTCGAGGCCCTGCTGTGCCGGCTCTGGGCCCGTCTGGCACGCCATCAGGATGAGCGCGACCGTCAGGCGCGGCTGCGCGTCTCCCTGGCCCAGCTCAGCGACGGCGCCCGGCGCCGCGCCCTGGCCGAGCGCCTCGGCGAGGACCTGCTGGGCGTCTCCGCGGCCAGCCAGGCGCTGCGCGACCGGGTGGTGCGGGCCGCCGAGACCAATCTGGCGGTGCTGCTGCAGGGCGAGACCGGCACCGGCAAGGACCGGGTGGCCCGGGCGATTCACCGCCTCTCGACACGGGGCGAGGGCCCCTTCCTGGCCATCAACTGCGCCGCCATTCCCGAGACGCTGCTCGAGGCGGAGCTGTTCGGCCACACCAGGGGGGCCTTCTCCGGCGCCGACCAGGCCCGGGACGGGCTGATCGGCCAGGCCGACGGCGGCACCCTCTTCCTCGACGAAATCGGCGACATGCCGCTGCCGCTCCAGGCCAAGCTGCTGCGGGTCCTGGAGAGCGGCCGCTACCGCCCCCTGGGCGCCGGCGAGGAACGCCAGGCCGACCTGCGTCTGATCGCCGCCACCCACCAGCCGCTGCGCGAGCGCATTCGCGACCGGGGCTTCCGCGCCGACCTCTACTACCGGCTCGGCCAGTTCCCCCTGCCGCTGCCGCCGCTGGCGGCACGCCGCGAGGACATTCCCCTGCTGGTGGAGGCCTTTATCGCCGACTTCTGCGCCCGGGAGCAGCGCCCGGAGATGGGCATCACCTCCGCGGCCCTGCGCCTGCTGCGCGAGCGGGACTACCCCGGCAACGTGCGCGAGCTCAAGAACCTGGTCGACTACGCCTGCGCCATGACCCACCCCGGGGCGGATATCGCCCCCTCGGCGCTGCCCGGCATCGACGCCGGCACCCTGGCACCGGCCTCCCGCGCCTCGGCCGACACCCTCGACCTCCATGCCATCGACGACCTGCGCCAGGCGATGCGCCACTTCGAGGCCACCCTGATCCGCCAGCGGCTGGCCCGCTTCGACGGCAACCGCGCCCGGGCCGCCGAGAGCCTGGGGCTGCCCAAGCGCACCCTGGCCCACAAATGCCAACGGCTGGAGCTGGATACCCCATGAGGCTGCCGATTCCCCCCCTGCTGCTGGCCCTGCCCCTGGCCTGGCTGGCCCTGTCACCGGCCCAGGCCGACGAGACCGCGCGCCTGACCGAGGCCCGCCAGTGCGCCGGCCTCGACTCCCGGCTCGAGCGCCTGCACTGCTACGACGCCCTCTTCCAGGACGCCCCGGCCGCCACCGACGACGAGCTCCCGGCGCTGTGGCAGGCGGTGCTCGACCAGGAGGCCCGCCGCGACGACGACGCCTTCGGGCTGCTGACCGGCGTCGGCGACGACGAGGTACTGTTGACCGCCCCGGCCCTGGGCACCACCCCGCCACGCCCGGTGCTGGTGATCAGCTGCAAGGAGTGGATCACCCGCTTCCAGCTGCACCTGCCCGAGGCCATCGAGGCCCCTCGGACGGAGCTGCGCCTGCGCGGCACCGGCAGCGACCTGACCCAGACCTGGCGCATCCGCGACGGCGGCCAGGTGGTCAGCGGTGGGCGCGGCCTGCCCGCCATCGATACCCTGCGCCGCCTGCTGGATAGCGAGACCCTGACCCTGAGCAGCGAGCATGAGGCCCTGGACGGCCTGCGCTTCGAGCTGGGCGACCTGCGCCGGCAGATCCAGCCCCTGCGTGACGCCTGTCGCTGGTAAGGAGCCGAGCATGCGAATCACCGACCGCACCCAACTCGAGCCCCTGCTGGCGCCCCTGACGCCGGCCCCCGAGGCGCCGCCCCTGGACGAGCAGGCCGACTTCGCCTGGCTCGACGAAGAAATGATGAAGATCGGCTCGCTGCAGCACGGCGACATGGACTGGGCCGGCGCCGAGACAAGGGCCATCCGCCTGCTCGGCGAGGCGGGCAAGGACCTGCGGGTGCTCGGCCACCTGCTCCACTGCCTACAGCACGACACCAGCCCGCAGCGCTTTTCCCTCTCCCTGGAGTTGTTGGCCGGCAGCCTGGCGGCCTGGTGGGAGAGCGCCACGCCCTATGCCGGTCCCCGCGGCGCCCGGGCCCGCCCCAGGCTGTTCGCCCAGTTCGCCCAGCGGGCGGTCAAGCTCGCCGGGGCCTTGCGCTTCGACAAGGCCGACCAGCATGACCAGGCCCTCGCGGCGCTGGCCACCCTGCGTACCGCCGCCCAGGACCGAGCGCTGCCGTTGGACGCCCTGGACGATCTGCAGCGAGAGCTGGAGCGGCTGGCCCCCGGCCGGCAGGCCGCCGATCACGGCAGCGAGACGGCACCGGCCGACACCGCTGGGACGCCTGCGCCGGCCCCGGCACCCGCGGCTCCCGAGGCGCGCCTGGAGGCGGGCAACGAGCGCGGCAACCGCCAGGCCCTGCTGGCCATGGCCGACTTTCTCAACGACCAGGCCCCCGGCGAGGCGCTGGGCTACCGGCTGCGTCGCCATGCCGTCTGGAGCCTGATCCAGTCACTGCCCGCGGCCCGGGACGATGGCCGCACCGAGCTGGCCCCCATCGCCGCGGACCGGGCCGCCGACTACCGGGAGGCCCTGGCCCAAGGCGGCGACACCGCGCTGTGGCGGCGCATCGAGACCAGCCTGGCGCTGAGCCCCTACTGGCTGGAGGGGCATCGCCTCAGTGCCGGTTTGGCACAGCGCCTCGGCCATTCGCGCTGCGCCGAGGCGATCCGCGACGAGGCGGCACGCTTCGTGGACCGGCTGCCCGGGCTGGAGACCCTGCGCTTCAACGACGCCAGCCCCTTCATCGACGACGAGACTCGGCGCTGGCTGCAGCCGGCGGCTGCCCCGGCCCTGGCCGGCGGCGGCGGAGGCGACCCCTGGCAGGCCGGCCTCGAGGAGGCCCGGGAGCGTCTCGCCGAGGGCGACCTGGCGGCGGCCCTGACCGGCCTCGACCAGGGCCTGGCGGCGTCGCGTTCGCCCCGAGATGCCGCCTACTGGCGCCTGGCCAGCGCCGACCTGCTTCACGAGGCAGGGCTCGCTGCCCTGGCCAGCCAACACTATCGGGCCGTCCAGCAGAGCATTGCCGAGATCGGCCTGGAAGCCTGGGAGCCCGCGTTGCTGGCACGACTCGAGGAGGCACTGCAATGACCAACGGCATCACCAAGCACATCGACAAGGACGAGGGTTAACGGCACATGTGGACAAGTGTGAAATCCAGGCTGAGTCGCTTCGTGCCCGGCATGGCCCGGGCCGAAGCTGGCGCAAAACAGGCCAAGAACCGCGCTAACCGGGCCAAGGGCCTGAGTCGCTTCTCCTTCGCCCTCTGGTGCCTGCTGGCCGTGATTGCCGCCGCAGTGATCTGGTGGCTGGGCCCCCACTGGGAGCTGCGCGGCGGCTACCCGCTGGGGCCAAGCCTGCACCGGCTGGTGGCGATCCTCGCCCTGGCCACCCTCGTAGCGGTAGCCTGGGGGATTCGCCTGGCCCGCCGCCTGCGCCGGCTGGATGCCGAGCACGACGATGCCGAGCGCCTGCAGAGCGACCCCATTGCCAGCGAAGTGCGCCGCCAGGAGGAGACCCTGGACGCCACCCTGGCGGAACTCGAGGGCAGCCTTGGCGGCACCCCCGGCGCCCGCTACCGGCTGCCCTGGTACCTGGTGATGGGCGTCGAGAACGCCGGCAAGACCAGCCTGATCAACCGCTCCGGCCAGGATTTCACCCTGACCCGAGTAATGAAGGCTGCCGGCCACCGCAAGGGCAACCGCTTCGGCTTCGACTGGTGGATCGGTGACAAGGCGGTGCTGATCGACCCGGACGGCGAACTGCTCACCCAGGGGGCCCTCGAAGGCGACGAGCCGGCAGAGCTTCAGCAGCGCCTGTGGGATCACTTCGTGGCCTGGCTGGAGCATCACCGTGCCCGCCGCCCCCTGGACGGCGTCGTGCTGGTCCTCGACCTGGCGCGCCTCAGCGATGCCCGGGTGGCGGTGCGCAAGGCCTACGCCACCCTGCTGCGGGCCCGCCTGCGCGAGCTGATGGAGCGCCACGGCGCCCGGCTGCCGGTCTATGTCACCTTCAGCAAGATGGACCTGCTGCACGGCTTCGACGACTTCTTCCGCCACTACTCGCGCCAGGCTCGCCGCGCGCCCCTGGGCTTCACCTTCAGCGCCGCGAGCCTCGACACCCCGGACCGCTGGGCCGAGGAGTTCGCCGAGGCCTTCGACGAGCTGCTCGAACGCCTCAACCGCAGCCTGCCGACCCTGCTCAGCGAGTGCCGCGACCGCGCGGAGCGCGAGTCGGTGTTCCGCTTCGTACGCCAGCTGGCGGGGCTGCGGGACGTTCTGCTGAACTTCCTCCAGGAAGCCCTCTCCAGCGACCGTTTCTCCACCGCCGCCATGGTGCGCGGCACCTACTTTACCTCGGTCTACCAGCAGGGCGTGCCGGAGGACCCCTTCGTGGACGCCGCCGCCCGCCGCTACGGCATGAGCCATGCGGTGCAGCCCGCCCACCGCGCCACACGCAGCGCCCTCTATTTCACCGAGGAGCTGTTCGAGCGGGTGATCTATCCGGAGGCGGGGCTGGCCGGCGACAACGCCCGGGCCACCCGGCGGCGACGCCAGGCCTATCGTCTCAGCCTGCTCGCCTGCCTGGCCGGCGGTGTCATGCTGGTAGGAGGCTGGAGCCACTTCTATCAGAAAAACGCCCAGGCCCTGGCGGACGTGGAGGAGAAGGCCCAGGACTTCCTCGCCACCCAGCCCCATGAGCTGCGCCGCGACGACCCCACCGGCTATGCACTGCTGGAACCCCTGGATCGCCTGCGCGAGGCGACCCAGACCTTCGGCGGGGCTCATCCCCACCTGCCCTGGCTGGCCGATATGGGCCTCTATCAGGGCCACAAGGTGGGCCGCATCGTGGATGACGCCTACCTGGCCGTACTCGAGCACTATTTCCTGCCCTCGCTGATGGTCGGCATCATGGACGACATGAATCGCGCCGAGCCGGGCAGCAACGAACAGCTAGCCCTGCTGCGCCAGCTGCGCATGCTCTCCGATGCCAGCGGCCGCCAGCCGGAGCGAACCCACGACTTCATGGCACGACGCTGGCAGGGTGATTTCCCTCATCGCGGCAGCGTGCAGCGTCGCCTGCTTGCTCACCTGGACCACGCCCTGGCCCATAGCGACCTGGCGGGCCACGCTGCCGCCGGCGATCCGGAGGCCCAACTGGCCATGGCGCCCTTTGGGGGCAGCATCGAGGCCGCCCAGCGCACCCTCGCCGAGCTGCCCATGGACGAGCGCGTCTACGCCACCCTCAAGGCCGGCAGCGACCGGCGCAGCGGTGCGCTCCTGGATCTGCGCCAGGGCGTGGGTCCCTCCTTCAGCGCCGTCTTCATGGCCCGCAACGACGACCATGAGGCCCTGCGCATTCCCAGCCTGGTGACCCGGGGCGGCTTCGAGGGCTACTTTCTGAACGAGCTGGAGCAAGCCACCGAGCTGGCGCTCATCGACCTCTGGGTGCTCGGCCAGCGGGATGACATCGACTTCAGCGAGGCCGACCGCGCGCAGCTCCAGGATGCCCTTCGCGAGCGCTATGTCAGCGACTACCATGTCACCTGGCGAGAGGCCCTGGCGCGCATCGAGCTGGTGCCGCTGCCCGACCTGCGCCAGGCGGTGGCGGTGACCGACACCCTGCTCGGCGCCAGCCGGCCGCTGGATCGGCTGCTCGGCGAGGTGGCCCAGCAGACCCGCCTCTACCCGGAGCTGCCCGAGGATGACGAGGCCGCCCGCCAGGCGCTGCAGCGCTCGCCCCGCTACCGCCTGGCCGCCGACATCGAGCGGCACTTCGTGCCCCTCAACGGCCTGCTCGAAGCGCGCGGCGACAACCCCGCCGACCTCACCGAAATCAAGGGCGCCATCGGCGAGCTGCGCGACTACCTGCGCGGTATCCAGGACGCCAGCGACCCGGGGCGGGCCGCCTTCTTCAGCGCCCGCGACCGCCTGGTGCTGCAGGGCGACGATGCCATCCACACCCTGCGGCGCCTGGCCGATGAGACCCCGGCCCCGGTGGGGCCGATGCTCGAGAGCCTGGCCGACCAGAGCTGGCGGCTGTTGATGGCCAGTGCCATCCGCCATATGGAGCACCAGTGGCTCGAAGAGGTGGTCGCCCCCTACCGGGAGCGCCTGGCGGGTCGCTATCCGCTGGCCCAGGAGGCCTCGCGGGAGGTGGCCCTGAACGACTTCGAGGACTTCTTCGCCCCGGACGGCATCCTCGACGGCTTCTATCAGGATAAGCTGAGACCCTTTATCGAAGCCGCCCCGGAGCAGCTCGAAGACGCCGAGGGCAACTCCCTGATCCGCCCCGGGGTGATCACCGCCGTGCGCCAGGGCGAGCGCATTCGCGAGGCCTACTTCGGCCGCGACGGCGCCCTCGACGTGGAGTTCAGCCTGGAGCCCCTGAGCCTGAGTCCCGACAAGCGGCGCAGCGTGATCAGCGTCGACGGCCAGCTGATCGACTACGCCCACAGCGGCGGCGGCCGCGTCGCCATGATCTGGCCCAATGCCCTGCGCGGCGATACCGAAAGCCGGATCACCCTGGTGCCGAGCGAGGTCAATCGCTCCCCCCGCAGCCTGACCCGCGGCGGCGCCTGGGCCTGGTTCCGCCTGCTCGATCAGGCGCAGATCACCGGGGCCGGCGAGCGTGAGCTGGAGCTGCGCTTCCAGGTGGATGGCGGCACCATGCGCTACCGCCTGCATGCCAACGGCAGCCGCAACCCCTTCACCCGCCCCCTGGCCGCCGGCTTCCGGCTGCCCACCTCCCTCTATGCCGAAGGTGGCCCCCATGCTGACGACCCTTAGGCGCTGGCTCAGCCGCGACACCGTGCCCCGGGCCAGGCCCGGGGATGATACGAGCTCCCCCGCCAAGGCCCCCGGCAGGGGCCTGGTGGCCGCCCGGGCCGAGGAGCTCGAGGCCTTCCTCGAGGCGGCCCGCCGCGCCGACGCCCGGGGACACGCCCCCTGGGTGCTGCGCGACGAGGCGCAGCTGGCCACCCTGCGCCGCGCCCTGGAGTTCACCCTCCACCGCGGACGCTGGCTGCAGCGGGAGGGCGAAAACATCACCCACTGGCAGGGTCGCCTGCTGGCGTTTCGTCATGGGGAGGGGCCGCCCCTGGGCATGCTGCTGGCGGTGCGCCCCGACGAGGAGGCGGCCTGGCAGCTGCGCTTCTTCTTTATCGATCCCCAGTGGCAGGGCAGCGGCCACGGCGCCCGTCTGCTGCTGGCCGCTCGTCGCGAACTGGCCGGCACGCCGCTGCACTGCCGCCTGCCGCTGGCCTGCGGTGCCGCCGTGGCCAGCCTGGAGCGCGCCGGCTTCCGGCGAATGCAGGTAGATGCCACCGAGGTGGCCAGCTTCGAAGCCCCCGCCGAATGGCATTGACGCCACATCAGAGAGGAGACAAGGACGCATGGGACGCATATTCGTACTCGTCGGTGATATTGGCACCGACCACCATGGCTATCCCCCCACTCCGGTAACTGCCGGCAGCCCCACGGTCATCATGGACGGCAAGCCGATGGCCCGCCTGGGCGACCCTCTGGTGCCCCATGCCAAGCCCGGCAGCCCGCCCCATCCCCGCAGCATCGCCGAGGGCTCGGGCAGCATCCTGATCGACGGCAAGCCTGCCGCTCTCACCGGCCACGCCGTGGACTGCGGCGGCGTGGTGATCGGCTCCGCCAGCGGGGAGGGCAGCTGATGGCCGATTCCACCGGACTCCAGTTCACCCTGAGCCTCGCCGGCATCCCCGACCTGGCGGTGGTCGACTTCACCCATCGCGAGCGGCTCTCCGCCCCCTTCGAGCTCAGGGTCACCCTGGCCAGCCGCGACCCCGACCTCAGCCCCGCCGAGGTGCTCGAGCGCAACGCCACCCTGATCGTCTGGGAGGACGGCGAGCCGCTGCGCCACCTCCACGGCGTGGTCAGCGAGTTCGGCCGCGGCGACCGCGGCCACCGCCGCACCTTCTACACCCTGGTCATCCGCCCGGCGCTGTGGCGCCTCGGCCTGCGCCACAACTCGCGGATCTTCCAGGACGTCCCGCCCCAGGACATCCTCGCCACCCTGTGCGACGAGCGCGGCCTGACGGACGTGGCCTTCGCCCTGACCCGCGAGCCCGAGGAGCGCGAGTACTGCGTGCAGTACCGCGAGAGCGACCTGGCCTTCGTCGAGCGCCTGGCCGCCGAGGAGGGGCTCTTCTACTTCCATGAGTTCGAGCCCGCGGTCGGCGGCGCCCACCGGCTGATCTTCGCCGACGCGCCGGTGCTGCTGCCCCACCTGGGCGAGCGCACCTACCACGGCCGCGCCGGCGGCACCCCGCCGCGCCGCCATCTGCGCAAGCTCACCCAGGTCTCGCGGGTACGCCCGGCGGCGGTGACGCTCAAGGACTACACCTTCAAGCAGCCGGCTTATGACCAGCGCCACGAGCACCCGGCACCGGACCTCGGCGAGCACGCCCAGCGCGACGACTACGAGCACTTCGACTACCCGGGCCGCTACAAGGCGGACGCCTCCGGGGTACCCTTCACCCGGGTGCGCCTGGAGGCGCTGCGCCGCCAGGCACTGACCGCCGAGGCCGAGAGCGACCTGCCGGAGCTGGCCCCGGGCAGCCGCTTCACCCTCACCGATCACGATATCGACGCCCTCAACCGCGACTGGCAGGTGGTCGAGGTGGTGCATCACGGCGAGCAGCCCCAGGCCCTGGAGGAGGATGGCGTCGACAGCGACGGCCGCACCCGCTATTTCAACGAGCTGGTGCTGGCCCCCGCCGACCGCGCCTGGCGCCCCGAGCCCCCGTCCGGCCCCGGGTCGACGGCCCCCAGGTGGCCTTCGTGGTGGGGCCCGAGGGCGAGGAGATCCACTGCGACGAACACGGCCGGGTCAAGGTGCAGTTCCCCTGGGACCGCTACGCCGAGCCTGACGACACCGCCAGCGCCTGGATTCGGGTCAGCCAGGACTGGGCCGGCGGCGGCTACGGCGCCATGGCCATCCCGCGCATCGGCCACGAGGTGATCGTCTCCTTCCTGGAGGGCGACCCGGACCAGCCGATCATCACCGGGCGCACCTACCACGCGGTCAACACCCCGCCCTACGCGCTGCCCGCGCACAAGACCCGCACCGTGCTGCGCACCCAGAGCCACAAGGCGGAAGGCTTCAACGAGCTGCGCTTCGAGGATGCGACCGACGCCGAGCAGATCTGGCTGCACGCCCAGAAGGACCTGGAGCTGCTGACCCTCAACGATCGCACCGAGACCATCCGCCGCGACAGCCACCTCGCCATCGAGCGCCACCGCCTCGGCGAGATCCACGGCGACGACCACCTCACGGTGCACGGCCAGCGTCACACCCAAGTGAAGGGCGATGACCACCTGCGGGTCGACCAGACCCGCCACGAGCACTATGGCGCGGCCCAACGGGTGGAGGCCGGCGAGGAGATTCACCACCAGGCCGGCACCCAGGTGGTGGTCGAAGCCGGCGCCGAGCTGACCCTGGCCGCCGGCGGCAGCTTCATCAAGCTCGACGGCTCTGGGGTGACCATCGTCGGCAGCCAGGTGCGCATCAACTCCGGCGGCAGCCCCGGGCGGGGCCGCGGCCAGGCCGTGGTGCTGCCGCGCCTGCCCGGCGAGGCCACCCCGGAGACCAGCGAGGACGTCACCCTCGCGCCTCACCAGACGCCATTGTTGGAAAGCGAGATCGTCGCCGCCACGCCGCTGGACCTGGACGCGGTGGATATCGCCGACGGCCTGGCCGACCGCTGCAGCGCCTGCGCGCCCGCCGTGGGCAGCCCGGTCAACCCGCTGCTCGGCGCCAAGCTGCTGCCCGCCGAGACCGACATCGCCCTGCCGGCGCCGCGGCCCTTCGTGTTCAGCCGCGGCTACCTCTCCTGCAATGCGCGCATCGGCGTACTGGGCCAGGGCTGGTCGCTGCCCGGCGAGGGCCTGTCGCTCACCCTGCGCGACGACGCCTGCGTGGTCCACGACGCCCAGGGCCGCGATATCACCTTCGGGCCCCTGGCCCCGGGCCAGGCGCGCCACTCGCCCACCGAGCAGCTCTGGCTGCGGCGCGGGGGGAGTGCCCCGGCAGACGATAAGGCCGAGCAAGATCAGGGGGAGAACGCGAGTGTTCGCTGGCAGGCCCTCCCCGAGGCGCTGCGTACCGACCCCGAGCGGATCGTGCTTAGCGATGCCAGCGGGCTTTACTATGTCTTCGCACCTTCCGTATCAGCCGAGAGTGGCGATAGCCCTTCCGGCAAGTGGCAGCTGATCCAGGAGCGGGACCGTAACGGCTACACCACCACGTTCCACTGGGAGGCCGACCTGCTGGTGCGGGTCGAGGACAGCGCCGGGCGCCACTACCGCTTCGACTATGACGCGCTGCTGCCCGAACGCGAGGCGGACCGCGGCCAGCGCCTGATGGGCGTCAAGCTGATCCGGGAACACGACGGCAGCGCCCAGGACGAGTGGCTGGTGCGCTACTCCTATAGCCCCGCCGGCGACCTGATCGCCGTGCGCCACCGCCATGGCGAGGTGGTCCGCGAGTTCGAGTGGCAGGCGCATATGCTCGTCGCCCACCGGGTGCCCGGCGGCCTCGAGGCCCACTACACCTGGGATCGCCACGCCCCCGACGGCCGGGTGATCGACCAGCAGGAGGCCGGTGGCCTGGCGCGCTCCTACGCCTACCATCCCGATCACACCCGCGTGACCGATAGCCTCGGCCGTGAGGAGCGCTACCACTTCGTCGGCGCCGGCCCCGGCCAGCGCTGGACGGCCCACACCCGCGCCGACGGCTCACGCATCGAGTTCCGCTACGACCGCGCCGGACGCCAGATCGCGACGATCGATCCACTGGGCCGTGAGAGTGAGCTCGAACGCGACGAGGCGGGCCAGATCATCGCCCAGACCGCCCCGGACGGCAGCCGCTGGACCCTCGAGCGCGACGCCCTGGGGCAGCCCATCCGCCTCGAGGGGCCGGAGGACCAGCACTGGCAAATCGAGCTCAACGAGCGCGGTCACCCCATCGCCATCAGCGGCCCCGAGGGCACCACCACCCTGGCCTACGAGGATCCGCGCCTGCCCGACCGGCCCACCGCCGTCACCGATGCGAGTGGGGTGACCCATCGGCGGGAGTGGAACGCCCTGGGCCAACTCAGCGCCGAGACCGACTGCTCCGAGCGGCGTACCACCTACGCCCATGACGCCCGCGGCCATCTGGCCAGCGTCACCAATGCCCTGGGTGAGACCACTCGCACTACCCATGACATCATGGGGCGGCGCCAGTCCACCCAGCTGCCCGACGGCAGCCACTGGCACCACCACCACGACGCCCAGGGGCGCCCGGTGGAACAGGAGGGCCCCCAGGGCTACCGTCAGCAGCTGTTCTACGATGAGTACGGCCGCCCCGCCCAGCGGATCGATGCCGACGGCAGCCACACCACCCTGGCCTATGACGAGGCCGGGCGCCTCGGCGAGCTGACCCTGGGCAACGGCGCGGTCTACCGCTTCGCCTATGACGTGATGGATCGCCTGATCAGCGAGACCGGCCCCGACGGTCGCGAACAGCGCTACGCCTATGATGCCGCCGGCCAGCTGATCGAACGCAGGGAAGTCAACCGCGCGGGCCCCGATGGCCAGCCGCTGGTCAGCCGTTTTGAGTACGACGCCAATGGCCGGCTGATCGCCCGTCATCTGCCCGAGACCGACGCCGCCCCGGCCAGCACCGAACGCTACCACTGGCGTGCCGATGGCCAGCTGGCCGGCGCCGAGAATGCCCATGGCGAGGTCACGTTCGTCTTCGACGAGGCGGGGCGGCCAAGCGGTGAACAGCAGCGGCATGCCGGCTTAGAAGGAGATAGCGGTTGGAGCTGGCAACACCAGCACACCCTGACCGCCACCGGCGCCCCCCAGGCCAGCCAGTTCGGCGACCTGCCCGAGCTCAACTGGCTCACCTACGGCAGTGGCCACCTGCATGGCCTGCTGGCCAGCGAGCTCGGCCTGGAGATCGCCCTGGAACCGGATGCCCTGCACCGCGAGACCCGGCGTAGCCTGCATAGCGCCGATCACGCCCAGCCGCTGATTCTGGAGCGCGGCTATACCGCCCTCGGCCAGATCGCCCAGTTGAGCCTCAGCAGCACGGGCGGCGCCCAGGGCAAGCAGCACTACCAGTACGACGCCCTGGGGCGGATGACCTTCCGCACCCAGCAGGCCCAGGGCCAGGCCAGCACCATCGCCTACCGCTACGACCCGGCCGGGCGACTGATCGCCAGCCAGCACGGCGACCACGCCCACCGCTACCCGATGGACGCCGCCGGCAATCGTCTGGAGGCACAAGCGGGCAACCCACCCGCGCCCAACAGTAGCAACCGGCTCAGCCAACTTGACGGCAGCCGCTACCGCCATGACGGCGCCGGCAACCTGATCGAGCGCGAGGCCCCCAACGGCGAACGCCTGACCCTCGGCTACGACGGCGCCAACCGCCTGGTCACGCTGACCCACACCAGCGCCTACGGCCATACCCGCGAGGCCCACTACCGCTACGACGCCCTCGGCCGGCGCATCAGCAAGACCGTGCGCCAGGCCAACGGCACCACCGCCACCCACCACTACGGCTGGGACGGCGACCGCCTGGTGCATGAGGAAACCGACCGCCAACGCACCACCGTGGTCTACGAACCGGGCACCTTCGTGCCCATGCTGAGAATCGACCAAGCCGGCGATGGCGCAGCAAAGCGGATCGGCGCCTACATCACCGACGCCCTGGGCACCCCGCTGCGCCTGGTCACACCCCAGGGCGAGCCCCTATGGCAGGCCCAGCCCCACGACTGGGCCGCCGTCACCCACGAGCAAGGCAGCACCGCCCAGCCCATTCGTTTCCAGGGCCAGTGGCACGACGAAGAGAGTGGCCTTTACTACAATCGCCATCGCTACTACGACCCGCAGCAGGGCAGGTACATCACCCAGGACCCCATCGGTCTGAACGGCGGCACCAACCTGTATGGCTACGTCACCAACCCGACCGGGATGGTGGATCCGTTGGGGTTGGAGGGTACTTGCAGGGAGTTCAGGCTAGATAACAATGGCAATTATCAATGCATTGAAAATCTCCCAGTTGAACAGACCTGCACACAACAAGGAATGGCAGTAATCAATGGAAATTGCCAAATTCGAGAAAATGCTGCAAGAACCAATGGTGGCCTGAGCCCCTCGACCGCGACTCATGATGACTCAAGATCGGGCATTCTTGGTTGTGCCGTCATCTCGACGGCCATGGGTGCTGGAGAGGTACCTTCCGAAATTGAGACAGTAGGGTCGATAGCAGATGGAGCGCAAAAACTCCAAGAGCTGGCTTTTGAATCAAAAGCCAGAAACTACTCGTACCTCTTAACCATCCCAGCCAGATTTGGAGACAACATGAGCAGCTGTAGAGAAACTGCTGGAAAGCAGGCATGGCAGATTGAGAGCTGGGATTAAAATTATGGAGAACCACATGAAGAAAAAATTAAATGCATTGCTTTTTCTATTATTGCTTTCAGTGGCCAACCCATCAAAAGCCCAGTGCACCTGTGCAAACAATAGCGAAGCCAACGCTGAGCTAGAAGCTGCCATTAATCAACTTTTTGAAGAGAAGAGCAACACCATGGCGCTTGAGTTATTAGCAAGTGGAGTTGATCCTGACACACAAAACTCTTGTGGTTATAGTTTTCTATCCGCAGCAGCAGGCGTTAACGACTTGGAGTTAATGAATGTATTACTATCTGATGGCGTGGACCTAGATACAGCCGATTTCGAGGGAGTCACGCCTGTGTTTTTAGCAACACAGGGATTTAACAATGAAGCGCTATCTATGCTTCTTGAAAGTGGCGCAAATCCAAATGTAGAATTAAACGAATGCCTGGGTGCTCAGTTTGATTCAACGCCGCTCCTGCTAGCTGCTACCATAGATAACTTTGATGGAATGAGAATGCTTTTAGAGTATGGCGCTGACTTTACCGCTCCGGCCCCAAACGGGGCTACGCTTTTTGACATTCTGCTAATGAAAGACAACGATATAGAGCTTATATTGGAAATCATTGAATCAACACCGAGAGAAGAAAGGAATCAAGCAAAGAACCTCCTTTTATTCAGTGCATCAATGAAGGCGAGCAAGATTTCAGAACTTGAAAGAGTCCTTTCAATACCACACGACCCCAACTTCACCGCCGAAGTTAACACGCCATACAACACCCCCCTGACAACCGCAGCCATGGTTAGAAACATTGATGCCGTAAAGGCATTAATAGAACACGGCGCAGACATAAACTACACCAGCTCTGAAGGCTATTCTTTAGAGTACGTCGTTCATGAACACAACATCAAGGAGTTATATTATTTATTTCCCTAAACTGAGAGGCCTGGATTCATAGAATAACCACAGCACTTTGGACCCTGAATTCAACGAATAAGCGCAACACGGACGTTGCCCCATGCACCACTCGCCAGGGAAGGCACCTCGCTGCCTTCCCCGGCGGTAGCGTGGCCGAACGGCCGCCTTGCCAACGCCTCGAGGAGATGATGCGTCTTTCTTATCCTTGCTTCCTGCTCGCCGCCGCCCTCACCGGTCACGCCGTGGACTGCGGCGGCGTGGTGATCGGCTCCGCCAGCGGGGAGGGCAGCTGATGGCCGACTCCACCGGACTCCAGTTCACCCTCAGCCTGGCCGGCATCCCCGGCCTGGCGGTGGTCGACTTCACCCATCGCGAGGCCCTCTCGGCGCCCTTCACCCTGACGCTCACCGTGGCCAGCCGCGACCCCGACCTCGGCCCCGCCGACGTGCTCGAGCGCAACGCCACCCTGGTCGTCTGGGAGGACGGCGAGCCACTGCGCCACCTCCACGGCGTGGTCAGCGAGTTCGGCCGCGGCGACCGCGGCCACCGCCGCACCTTCTACACCCTGGTCATCCGCCCGGCGCTGTGGCGCCTCGGCCTGCGCCACAACTCGCGGATCTTCCAGGACGTCCCGCCCCAGGACATCCTCGCCACCCTGTGCGACGAGCGCGGCCTGACGGACGTGGCCTTCGCCCTGACCCGCGAGCCCGAGGAGCGCGAGTACTGCGTGCAGTACCGCGAGAGCGACCTGGCCTTCGTCGAGCGCCTGGCCGCCGAGGAGGGGCTCTTCTACTTCCATGAGTTCGAGCCCGCGGTCGGCGGCGCCCACCGGCTGATCTTCGCCGACGCGCCGGTGCTGCTGCCCCACCTGGGCGAGCGCACCTACCACGGCCGCGCCGGCGGCACCCCGCCGCGCCGCCATGTGCGCAAGCTGCGCCAGGTCTCACGGGTGCGCCCGGCGGCGGTGACGCTCAAGGACTACACCTTCAAGAACCCGGCCTATGACCAGCTTCATGAGCAGGCTGCAGAGGGGCTGGCGGAACATGCGCAACGGGACGACTACGAGCACTTCGACTATCCGGGCCGCTACAAGGCGGACGCCTCCGGGGTGCCCTTCACCCGGGTGCGGCTGGAGGCGCTGCGCGCCGAGGCCAATACCGCCCAGGCCGAGAGCGACCTGCCGGAACTGGCCCCGGGAATGTGCTTCACCCTCACCGACCACGATATCGACGCCCTCAACCGCGACTGGCAGGTGGTGGCGGTGGTGCATCATGGCGAGCAGCCCCAGGCCCTGGAGGAGGATGGCGTCGCCCAGGGGGAGGCGGCTGGCCAGGGCCAGATGACCCGCTATTATAACGAGCTGGTGCTGGCCCCCGCCGAGCGCGTCTGGCGCCCCGAGCCCCCCGTCCGGCCCCGGGTCGACGGCCCCCAGGTGGCCTTCGTGGTGGGGCCCGAGGGCGAGGAGATCCACTGCGACGAACACGGCCGGGTCAAGGTGCAGTTCCCCTGGGACCGCTACGCCGAGCCTGACGACACCGCCAGTGCCTGGATTCGGGTCAGCCAGGGCTGGGCCGGCGGCGGCTACGGCGCCATGGCCATTCCGCGCATCGGCCACGAGGTGATCGTCAGCTTCCTGGAGGGCGACCCGGACCAGCCGATCATCACCGGGCGCACCTACCACGCGGTCAACACCCCGCCCTATGCGCTGCCCGCGCACAAGACCCGTACCGTGCTGCGCACCCAGAGCCACAAGGCGGAAGGCTTCAACGAGCTGCGCTTCGAGGATGCGACCGACGCCGAGCAGATCTGGCTGCACGCCCAGAAGGACCTGGAGCTGCTGACCCTCAACGACCGCACCGAGACCATCCGCCGCGACAGCCACCTCGCCGTCGAGCGCCACCGCCTCGGCGAGATCCACGGCGACGACCACCTCACCGTGCACGGCCAGCGCCACACCCAGGTGAAGGGCGATGACCACCTGCGGGTCGACCAGACCCGCCATGAGCACTATGGCACGGCCCAACTGGTGGAGGCCGGCCAGGAGGTCCACCACCAGGCCGGTACCCAGGTGGTGGTGGAGGCCGGCGCCGAACTGACCCTGGCCGCCGGCGGCAGCTTTATCAAGCTCGACGGCGCCGGGGTGACCATCGTCGGCAGCCAGGTGCGCATCAACTCCGGCGGCAGCCCCGGGCGGGGCCGCGGCCAGGCCGTGGTGCTGCCGCGCCTGCCCGGCGAGGCCACCCCGGAGACCAGCGAGGACGTGACCCTCGCGCCTCACCAGACGCCATTGTTGGAAAGCGAGATCGTCGCCGCCACGCCGCTGGACCTGGACGCGGTGGATATCGCCGACGGCCTGGCCAACCGCTGCAGCGCCTGCGCGCCCGCCGTGGGCAGCCCGGTCAACCCGCTGCTCGGCGCCAAGCTGCTGCCCGCCGAGACCGACGTCGCCCTGCCGGCGCCGCGACCCTTCGTGTTCAGCCGCGGGTATCTCTCCTGCAACGCGCGCATCGGCGTGCTGGGCCAGGGCTGGTCCGTGCCCGGCGAGGGCCTGTCGCTCACCCTCAACGACGACGCCTGCGTGATCCACGACGCCCAGGGCCGCGATATCACCTTCGGCCCCCTGGCCCCGGGCCAGGCGCGCCACTCGCCCACCGAGCAGCTCTGGCTGCGGCGTGGGGGTAGCCTGCCGGAGGAAGCTGCCGAGCCAACGGCTGCCCAAGACGACGTGCGTTGGGCCAGCGTGCCCGAATCGCTTCGCGAGGATCAGCAGCGCATTTTGCTGCAGGACGCCAGCGGCCTGACCTATGTCTTCGCACCGCATGACGAGGACAGTAGCCATAGCGGCAGGGAAGACACGCCCGCCGTCTGGCAACTGATTCAAGAGCTGGACCGTAACGGGTACGCCACCACCTATACCTGGGAGGCCGACCTGCTGGTGCGGGTCGAGGACAGCGCCGGGCGCCACTACCGCTTCGACTATGACGCGCTGCTGCCCGAAAGCGACGCGGACAGCGCCTGATGGGCGTCAAGCTGATCCAGGAACACGACGGCAGCGCCCAGGACGAGTGGCTGGTGCGCTACTCCTATAGCCCCGCCGGCGACCTGATCGCCGTGCGCCACCGCCATGGCGAGGTGGTCCGCGAGTTCGAGTGGCAGGCGCATATGCTCGTCGCCCACCGGGTGCCCGGCGGCCTCGAGGCCCACTACAGCTGGGATCGCCACGCCCCCGACGGCCGGGTGATCGGCCAGCAGGAGGCCGGTGGCCTGGCGCGCACCTACGCCTACCATGCGGATCATACGCGGGTCACCGATAGCCTCGGCCGCGAGGAGCGCTACCACTTCGTCGGCGCCGGCCCCGGCCAGCGCTGGACCGCCCATACCCGCGCCGACGGCTCACGCATCGAGTTCCGCTACGACCGCGCCGGACGCCAGATCGCCACCCTCGACCCGCTGGGCCGCGAGACCGCGATGGAGCGGGATGACCAGGGCCAGGTGATCGCCCAGACCGCCCCGGACGGCAGCCGCTGGGCCATCGCGCGCGACGCCCTGGGGCAGCCCATTCGCGTCGAAGGCCCCGAAGGCCTGCACTGGCAGATCGAGCGAAACGAGCGCGGTCATCCCGTGGCGATCAGCGGCCCCGAGGGCACCACCACCCTGGCCTACGAGGACGAACGCCTGCCCGACCGCCCCACCGCCGTCACCGATGCGCAGGGCGCCACCCGGCGCCTCGAATGGAACGCCCTGGGCCAACTGGCGGCGGAGACCGACTGCTCCGAGCGGCGCACCAGCTACGCCCATGACGCCCGCGGCCATCTGGCCAGCGTCACCAACGCCTTGGGTGAGACCACCCGCACCCCCCATGACGTCATGGGCCGGCGCCAGTCCACCCAGTTGCCCGACGGCAGCCACTGGCACCACCACCACGACGCCCAGGGGCGTCTGATGGAGGTCGAGGGTCCCCAGGGTTACCGTCAGCAGCTCTTCTATGACGAGCACGGCCGCCCCGCCCAGCGGATCGATGCCGACGGCAGCCACACCACCCTGGCCTATGACGAGGCCGGGCGCCTCGGCGAGCTGACCCTGGGCAATGGCGCGGTCTACCGCTTCGCCTACGACGCCATGGACCGCCTGATCAGTGAGACCGGCCCCGACGGCCGCGAACAGCGCTATGCCTATGATGCCGCCGGCCAGTTGATCGAACGCACGGAAGTCAACCGCGCGGGCCCCGATGGCCAGCCGCTGGTCACCCGTTTTGATTACGACGCCAACGGCCGGCTGATCGCCCGTCATCTGCCCGAGACCGACGCCGCCCCGGCCACGACGGAGCGCTACCACTGGCGCACCGATGGCCAGCTGGCCGGCGCCGAGAATGCCCATGGCGAGGTCACGTTCGTCTTCGACGAGGCGGGGCGGCCAAGCGGTGAACGCCAGCACCACGTCGGCCACGGCGGCGCACACGGCTGGCAGTGGCAACACCGGCACACCCTGACCGCCACCGGCGCCCCCCAGGCCAGCCAGTTCGGCGACCTGCCCGAACTGAGTTGGCTGACCTACGGCAGCGGCCACCTGCATGGCCTGCTGGCCACCGGGCTCAGCCTGGAGATCGCCCTGGAACCCGACGCCCTGCACCGCGAGACCCGGCGGCGTTTCCACCTCAGCGCGCCGGACGCCAACGGCAGCCCCCAGCCGCTGATCCTGGAGCGCGGCTATACCGCCCTCGGCCAGATCGCCCATCTCAGCCTGGGCGGGCCCGGCCGTAGCGCCGAGCAGCACTACCAGTACGACGCCCTGGGGCGGATGACCTTCCGCACCCAGCAGGGCCAGGGTCAGGCCAGCACCATCGCCTACCGCTACGACCCGGCCGGGCGACTGATCGCCAGCCAGCACGGCGACCACGCCCACCGCTACCCGATGGACGCCGCCGGCAATCGTCTGGACGGCACCGCCAGTGTGAAAGCCGACAACCGCCTCACCCAGCTTGACGGCAGCCGCTACCGCCATGACGGCGCCGGCAACCTGATCGAACGCGAGGCCCCCGACGGCGAACGCCTGACCCTGGGCTACGACGGCGCCAACCGCCTGGTCCGGCTGACCCACACCAGCGCCTACGGCCATACCCGCGAAGCCACTTACCGCTACGACGCCCTGGGCCGGCGCATCGCCAAGACCGTGCGCCACGCCAACGGCACCACCGCCACCCACCACTACGGCTGGGACGGCGACCGCCTGGTGCATGAAGAAACCGACCGCCAACGCACCACCGTGGTCTACGAACCCGGCACCTTCGTGCCCATGCTAAGAATCGACCAAGCCGGCGATAGCGCAGCAAAGCGGATCGGCGCCTACATCACCGACGCCCTGGGCACCCCGCTGCGCCTGGTCACGCCCCAGGGCGAGACCCTATGGCACGCCGACCCCGACGACTGGGCCGCGGTCACCCACGAGCAAGGCACCACCGCCCAGCCCATTCGCTTCCAGGGCCAGTGGCACGACGAAGAGAGCGGCCTCTACTACAACCGCCACCGCTACTACGACCCGCAGCAAGGCCGCTACATCACCCAGGACCCGATTGGCCTGAACGGCGGCACCAACCTGTACGGCTACGTCACCAACCCGACCGGCATGGTGGATCCGCTGGGGCTAATCGGGGCAAATATGCATCATTTAGAGCCGTTTGGTGCCGGAGTTCGCGTACCCAGCTTTCCTGGCGTCCAAAGTCAATCCGAAACAGGAATGGAGAATCAGCGGGGAGGAGTTGGGGGATGTCGTAGCTGGGAGCATGTTGAATCAGTGACTGGATATGGAAAAGCAGTTACTGCTAGAGGTGTGGACGGCTCATTAGTAAGGCTAAGGGGAGCCGATGCTCGAGCAGCGCTTCATGTGAATTCATTCCACTATGAGGCTACTTTTAGCACTATTGACGAAAATGGGGATCCTGTTCCTGGCGTTTATCCAGTTCACTCAGGAGCATTGAGTGGCCTCCCGGCAGGAGGTGGAACCAGTAAGGTATTCAACAACCCTTCACCATCGGACTGGACAGTGTCTATACCTAACCAACAAAAGTCATGCGATAACTGCGGGGAGCCTCAGATTCGTGTCTACCAATGTATTGAATAAAGCACCGCTGATCCTGGCCGTATTTGCATTACTTGGATGCAGCCAGGAAACGAATAAATACTATAGGGCTGACTGCATTGCCAGAATCAATATTGACTGGTCCGGATACGATACGGACAGGAGGCTTACAGTACAGAATCGCGTTTTACCAGAGGCGGCGCGCGCATACCATGAAACCCTCGGCTTTGAAAGCCCTGTCTCAGGCCCAAGTGGATCGGTCAAAGGAGAAGGGAGGGAGTATTACTACCTTCAATTTTCCGGGATGTGCGACAGGCGTTACGAGTTTGCTGAGAACATTGTTGCGTACTTTGCAAATAATTTTAATGACGTTCCTCCCATGGAAGTGGACCCTGGGACGTTTGAACCTGGAAGGGACACTATAGAGGTCTACGGTGATTCGTGGGTAGATGGCGAAAGGGGCTATCAACCCTGAATTCAACGAATAAGCGCAACACGGATGTTGCCCCATGCACCACTCGCCAGGGAAGGCACCTCGCTGCCTTCCCCGGCGGTAGCGTGGCCGAACGGCCGCCTTGCCAACGCTTCGAGGAGATGATGCGTCTTTTTTTATCCTTGCTTCCTGCTCGCCGCCCTCACCGGCCACGCCGTGGACTGCGGCGGCGTGGTGATCGGCTCCGCCAGCGGGGAGGGCAGCTGATGGCCGATTCCACCGGACTCCAGTTCACCCTCAGCCTCGCCGGCATCCCCGACCTGGCGGTGGTCGACTTCACCCATCGCGAGCGGCTCTCCGCCCCTTCGAGCTCAGGGCCACCCTGGCCAGCCGCGACCCCGACCTCGGCCCCGCCGAGGTGCTCGAGCGCAACGCCACCCTGGTCGTCTGGGAAGACGGCGAGCCGCCGCTGCGCCACCTCCATGGCGTGGTCAGCGAGTTCGGCCGCGGCGACCGCGGACAGCGCCTGATGGGCGTCAAGCTGATCCAGGAACACGACGGCAGCGCCCAGGACGAGTGGCTGGTGCGCTACTCCTATAGCCCCGCCGGCGACCTGATCGCCGTGCGCCACCGCCATGGCGAGGTGGTCCGCGAGTTCGAGTGGCAGGCGCATATGCTCGTCGCCCACCGGGTGCCCGGCGGCCTCGAGGCCCACTACAGCTGGGATCGCCACGCCCCCGATGGCCGGGTGATCGGCCAGCAGGAGGCCGGCGGCCTGGCGCGCGCCTACGCCTACCATCCCGATCACACCCGCGTCACCGATAGCCTCGGCCGCGAGGAGCGCTACCACTTCGTCGGCGCCGGCCCCGGCCAGCGCTGGACCGCCCATACCCGCGCCGACGGCTCGGTGATCGAGTTCCGCTACGACCGCGCCGGACGCCAGATCGCCACCCTCGACCCGCTGGGCCGGGAGAGTGAGCTCGAACGCGACGAGGCAGGGCAAGTGATTGCCCAGAGCGCCCCGGACGGCAGCCGCTGGTCCATCGAACACGACGCCCTGGGGCAGCCCATTCGTATCGAAGGCCCCGAAGGCCTGCACTGGCAGATCCAGCGCAACCCCCTTGGTCACCCGGTTGAAATTACCGGCCCCGAGGGCACCACCACCCTGGCCTACGAAGATGAACGCCTACCCAACCGGCCCACCGCCGTCACCGATGCGCAGGGCGCCACCCGGCGCCTCGAATGGAACGCCCTGGGCCAACTGGCGGCGGAGACCGACTGCTCCGAGCGGCGCACCAGCTACGCCCATGACGCCCGCGGCCATCTGGCCAGCGTTACCAATGCCCTGGGTGAGACCACCCGCACCACCCATGACGTCATGGGCCGGCGCCAGTCCACCCAGTTGCCCGACGGCAGCCACTGGCACCACCACCACGACGCCCAGGGGCGTCTGATGGAGGTCGAGGGTCCCCAGGGTTACCGTCAGCAGCTCTTCTATGACGAGCACGGCCGCCCCGCCCAGCGGATCGATGCCGACGGCAGCCACACCACCCTGGCCTATGACGAGGCCGGGCGCCTCGGCGAGCTGACCCTGGGCAATGGCGCGGTCTACCGCTTCGCCTACGACGCCATGGACCGCCTGATCAGTGAGACCGGCCCCGACGGCCGCGAACAGCGCTATGCCTATGATGCCGCCGGCCAGTTGATCGAACGCACGGAAGTCAACCGCGCGGGCCCCGATGGCCAGCCGCTGGTCACCCGTTTTGATTACGACGCCAACGGCCGGCTGATCGCCCGTCATCTGCCCGAGACCGACGCCGCCCCGGCCACGACGGAGCGCTACCACTGGCGCACCGATGGCCAGCTGGCCGGCGCCGAGAATGCCCATGGCGAGGTCACGTTCGTCTTCGACGAGGCGGGCCGCCCAAGCGGTGAACAGCAGCGGCATGCCGGCTTAGAAGGAGATAGCGGTTGGCAGTGGCAATACCAGCATCAGCTCACCGCCACCGGCGCGCCCCAGGCCAGCCGCTTCGGCGACCTGCCCGAGCTCAACTGGCTCACCTACGGCAGTGGCCACCTGCATGGCCTGCTGGCCAGCGAGCTCGGCCTGGAGATCGCCCTGGAACCGGATGCCCTGCACCGCGAGACCCGGCGTAGCCTGCATAGCGCCGATCACGCCCAACCGCTGATTCTGGAGCGCGGCTATACCGCCCTCGGCCAGATCGCCCAGTTGAGCCTCAACAGCACGGGCGGCGCTCAGGGCAAGCAGCATTACCAGTACGACGCCCTCGGCCGGATGACCTTCCGCACCCAGCAGGGCCAGGGCCAGGCCAGTACCATCGCCTACCGCTACGACCCGGCCGGGCGACTGATCGCCAGCCAACACGGCGACCACGCCCACCGCTACCCGATGGACGCCGCCGGTAATCGTCTGGACGGCACCGCCAGTGTGAAAGCCGATAACCGCCTCACCCAGCTCGGCGGCAACCGCTACCGCCACGACGGCGCCGGCAACCTGATCGAGCGCGAGGCCCCCGACGGCGAACGCCTGACCCTGGGCTACGACGGCGCCAACCGTCTGGTCACGCTGACCCACACCAGCGCCTACGGCCATACCCGCGAAGCCACTTACCGCTACGACGCCCTGGGCCGGCGCATCGGCAAGCGCGTGCGCCACGCCAACGGCACCACCGCCACCCACCGCTACGGCTGGGACGGCGACCGCCTGGTGCATGAGGAAACCGACCATCAGCGCACCACCGTGGTCTACGAACCGGGCACCTTCGTGCCCATGCTGAGAATCGACCAAGCCGGCGATGGCGCAACGAAACGGATCGGCGCCTACATCACCGACGCCCTGGGCACCCCGCTGCGCCTGGTCACACCCCAGGGCGAGACCCTGTGGCACGCCCAGCCCCATGACTGGGCCGCCGTCACCCACGAGCAAGGCACCACCGCCCAGCCCATTCGCTTCCAGGGCCAGTGGCACGACGAGGAATCGGGCCTCTACTACAACCGCCACCGCTACTACGACCCCCAGCAAGGCCGCTATATCAGCCAGGACCCGATTGGCCTGAATGGCGGCACCAACCTGTATGGTTACGTGACCAACCCCACCGGCATGGTGGATCCGCTGGGGTTGTTTAGCCCTCAGGCTAGAGCGGCAATGATAACTGTTCACACAGCAGAAAAGGTTAGAAATGATGCCTGGTGTGCTGCCCAATATATTGCAATGAGCAGAAGCGTGTCTCAGTTACCTCCTATTGTGGAGCAGCAAATCGAAATGGCTGAAGAGGCAAGAGCAGGACAGATTCGTGGATGTGAAAGTGACAAAGACAATCGAGAACGCCTGGGTCTCCCTTATGAGGGTGAGTTTAATGCTTGTCTGGACCGAGCAGATAGAAGCTATCACGAAAGGGCCTTGGAAATCGCTCGAGAGAATGCTTCTCGGCACTCAACTATCGACGAACAACTGACGGAGATATCCAGGAGCTGCATTGAACCTTCCATTGGCGACCTGGAAATCCCAAGCGGCCGAAGATAACAGTAGCAGACCAGGACTATACAGGAATACACCATGATCACTGAAAAGCATGCTTCATTACATGTATCAATGGCCCTGAGGTTGTTTTCCATATTAATGCTATTAATGGCTTCCTCCTTGGCAGCAGCTGATTCCGTAATGTTTCAGGCTAATTTGGAAAGAACTGGGGTTTACCATGACGCTGGGCCAGAAGAAGAACCAACGTTAGTATGGAAGTTTGATGCAGGCGCGCCCGTGGTAAGCACTCCTTTAGTGTATGATGGCATGGTTTATTTTGTCGATTTCGAAGAGAGTGTTTATGCACTAAATAAGAATGATGGCTCTCCAATATGGGAAATAGATCTAGGCGGACAGCCTAGCTTCGAAATCACTGTAAACGAAGACCTGCTTCTGGTAGGGCGCCGTTTCTCCAGGGACGACGATGAGAGTTACTTGATGGCGATTGATCGGCTCACAGGAGAAGAACGTTGGAAGTTTGAAACCGATGATCGCTCAGGAATGGACTCCCCTACAATTCACAACAATATGGTATTTCTAGTATCAATGTCTTCTCATTTGTTCTCATTAAGCATTGATTCAGGAGAAGAAATATGGAGACTTCCAATCCAAGGGGGGCGAGGGCAACCACTGATTTCTAATACCTCTCTTTACCTTCAGGATGCTTCGCAGACGATTTATTCTTTCTCACCACCTGAATCCGTGAGGTCAGCCACCCGAAATGCTTCTAACTCACTGACCTGAATGGCAATATAGCTGATATCGCCGTTCACCCAGACAGTTCCATCCATGCCCAACGTCAAATTCCGCGCCAGTCGCCGCACCCTTACCAGCCACGCCGGGCTATCCATCATCGGGCAGTGCCTCGAGATCGCCGGCGTCGACAGCATCGACAGCCGCTTCCCCACCACGCTGGGCATGCGCACCAGCGACGTGGTCAAGAGCTACCTGGGCCTGCTGTGCCTGGGCATGAGCGACTATGATGCCATCGAAAACTTCCGTCGCGACAAGCCCTTCCAGCAACTGCTGACCCTGCAGAAGGTGCCGAGCACGGCGACGCTGCGACAGCGGCTGGAGAAGCTTGCCGCCAACGACCTGCAGGCACGCACCGCCACCTGGTCCACCACCCTGCTGTCGCTGGTGGAGGCACCGATCACCGCCGAGACGACACATGTCTGCCTCGACATCGACACCTTCGTCATGGACAACAGCAACTCGAAGAAGGAAGGCGTCTCGCGGACCTACAAGAAGGTCGACGGCTACACCCCAATCGCCGCCTACCTGGGCAACGAAGGGTGGTGTCTGGGCCTGGAACTGCGTCCCGGCAAGCAGCACACCATGAAGGAGAGCAACGCCTTCCTGGAGCGGGTGCTGCCCCGCGCCCAAGGCCTGACCGAGCGACCTATCTTGCTGCGTGAGGACAGCGGCTTCGACAGCCAAGCGCACCTGGCCCTTCTCGAACGGCAGCGGCTGGCCTTTGCCGAGGAGGGCCGCCGGCTGGACTACCTCGTCAAATGGAACCCGCGGGACTCGGCCACGGCCGATCAGGACACCTGGCTGGCCGTGGCGGCGGACTATTGGGAAGAATTGCGCCCCGGAAAGCGCCAGGCACTATGGACGCAGACCGTCTCGATCCGCGATGGTCGGTCTGAGTACGAGCTCAAGCGCGTGATGCGCCTGGTGGAGCGCACCGCCGATCACGATGGCCAGTTACTGCTCGAACCGGAGTATGAGCTGGAAGGCTGGTGGACCAGCCTGGACGAGGCGCCGGAGGCGGTGATCAAACGCTACCAGGCGCATGCCACTCATGAGCAGTTTCACAGCGAGATCAAGACCGATCTCGACCTGGAGCGGCTGCCGTCGGGAAAGTTCGCCACCAATGATCTGATTCTGCACCTCGCCCAGCTGGCCTACAACATCCTGCGGCTGATGGGCCAGATGGGCATGACCGGCGAGCTGAGCCCGGTGCGCCATCCCGCCAAGCGGCGCCGGATCCGCACCGTGCTCCAAGAGTTGGTACATCGCGCGGCTCTCGTGATCCACAAGGCACGGCAGGTCATCCTCGACTTCGGGCAGGACATCGGGCGCATGACGGTGTTGAACACCCTGCGATGCCGCCTTCGCTATCCCCGAGGCACACCATGCTGATCGTCTGTCGGACAACGACATCACGTAGAGGGCTGACGGTCACCGGCAGCCAGCATCACCGTGCCCGGCGGGTAGCTATGCATGTCAAAACGGGCTGCCGTCGCCGGTCGACGCCGCCCTGGTCGGCCATCACCGGCATGCATTGGGCAGTTGAGACGGAATCGGAGGTCAAAAAATGCGCACTGGCGGTGATAGGGGAAGTGTCGGCGCTGGCTTCACGGAATCAGGCAATACCAAGCGCATCATCATGCTTGGCGAGCCCCCAAGAATCCTAAGCCTGAGATTCTCCAAGCGAGAAACCAAATTTCTGCTTTACTATATTGTATTCATAATTGCCTGGATGATTCCAGCCATGCTCATATCGGTATCAATACCACTTGTCTTTTATAGCTACTGGCTGGTGGTACTGCCTGTAGCCATCTTCCTGGGAGCGTTATTTTTCACATTGAGGCTTTCATTGGTCTTCGTTGGCATCGCCGTTGATAAAGACATATCGCTGAGGGACTCCTACGACATGACACATCGTCACCAGTGGGCGATTTATTCCTTCTTCTTCATTTTTTTCTGCATATCCTTTGCCAGCTATTCTTTCGTAATCTTTTTGAGTGGGCAGCTAGGCTCCAAGGTCTTTTACCTGGCCTCAGACTTGTTAATTCATCCAGCACTGGACATCTTGATATATGTGGCTGGGGCTGTGGCGCTAACCGTTTTGTATGCCGAGTCTTATCATCCAGCCGGCGACCCAGTGAGCGCAGCATGAAGCTTACAGCCTCAGATACTTCAACGAAGGCAGAGAAGGGAACTCCTGTTCACAGCAGTAAGGACACCTCATGTACACGATATTAGGCATCATTGGCTTTCTTATCTTTACGCCCAAAATCATGAAGCAGGTAATCGCGGAGAAGCAAGCATATGAAGAGTACCAACAGTGGAAGGGGCTCCCATTCTTCTTGATTTTATTTCCAGTAGGGCCTGTGGTGTTATGGATTCTCCCCTACGTGGTGGGATGGATGCCGGCAGCAGCTGTCGCTGCCGCATGCTACCTGCCCGCATTCCTGCTGTCTCGCAGACACATTGCCGCTTTTGAACGTTCTGGAACCAGCCGAACGAACGCCGCACTTGAGTCAGCCCATATGGCATTCGGCGGAGCCTTGGTGGGACTCGTGTATATTGGGATATTCGTTATCTTATCTTCAACCATGGGCAGGATATGAACAAGCCTCCCTGCGAGAAAAACCTTGAAGTTATCTTGCCCTGCATTCAGCCCATAATTACAGCAGAATATTGATGCACCTGTCCGCCGGGGAAGTAATTCACCATACTCTCTGGCGGACGCTCGATGAAACCTCTGTCAGTTTACTGGCTGACATATTCTTTTCAGTGCTTCCCAGTCACGCTTGGATAGCGAAGGCTCGGTGTCAGTCACCGTTTTATGGTTACGAGCCAGCGCAGCCCGCTCTGTGCTTTCAGGATGGGTATGAAAGTAAGAGGGCAGCCAGTAGCCTTCAGCATCTTGCTTCGCCAACCGATCGAAAAAATCGGCAAAGGGTTCGCTGCTGATTCGTGCTGAATAGAGAAGCCCAAGAGCATACTTGTCGGCTTTTACTTCTGCTGCGTGGGTGTAGTTGGCACGAAGCATTGTCTCTCCCAGAATCGTGATGGCGGCACCACCAGCAACATCGCCTAAAATCATTGCTAAAATTCCAGCCGAACCCGCCGTACGGAGGGCTAACCTGGTAGGGTCCCGTGCTTCGACATGCCCAATCTCATGAGCCAGCACACCCGCCACCTCGTCGGGCGACTCGGCAACATCTATAAGCCCACGCAGCAACACGATATGCCCGCCTGGCATCGCGAAGGCGTTGACCATGGGATGGTCGAGAACCTGCACTTGAATATCGTATTCCGTTGGATGATTCTCCACCAGTCGAGCGAGCAGCCGATTGAGCACAGCCGTCTCTTCTTCACCGGCACAAATCTGAGCTCCTCCCAGCATGCCCTGAAACTGGGTCACCATCGCCTGACCGAATGCAACCTCGCTTTCCCGCGGGATGTAAGTGGCCAGGCGGTCCGCGAGTGCTGGTATAATCACAAATATTAGGGCAAGTAGGGATATCGTGGCTGCACCCGCCAGGACAATGAGCCTACGGCGCATGCCAGGCTTGCTTTCCCTCGCCTCCAGCTTGGTGGCGTTCTGCTGTATCCAATGGATGAGCCCTTCATCAGTAACAATCAGCCTGGCTGGGTCGTGTGGCGTTTCATCCTCACTCGATGTATATAGCGTAAGCATGAGCCCTTCGCCTTGGTAAGATACCTTGCGCAGAGCCTCTAGCTTCCAAATAATAGGTTGCTTATCCTCAGCTTCTACATATAAGACACCCGACCCGGCGGTTAGCCGGACCGGATACCTCCTGGCAGTCTTGCCATCAAAGAAAAGGCCTTGGGTGGCGGCTTCGCAGGAAGCATGGTTCACACTGCCGCTCCAACATCGAGAACGTCAGCAAAGCCTTCTGCATCAGCACCCGGATCAGCTACCCGCTGTGTGATTGATTCCAGTGCATCAGATTGTAGCACTGTGGTGTTTTCTACAATGTGAGAAATTATCGGTTGCACTACCATCACCAGCACCAAGGCGCCAACCAATATGAGAACCGACATGTAGGCCAGAGGAACCAGCGTAATGGTCAGAAGCCCTAGCAGGGAAGTGCTAATACCGGACTGCCATATCAAAAACCCTATCGGCCCTGCCACGAGCATAATGCAAAGCAGGGAGACGATGCCGGCCCCGAGCGTTCCCAATATGGCTGTCGAAATGATCGTTGAAGGACGCAAGTTACTGGAAAAATGAATCTCATCATTTAGCGTCTTGGTATTCACCAGGTACTGGAAAGATTTTACCTTATAGTAAACAAGACCCGCCGACCACCAGATGGCAGCAATGGAAAAGCCAATTGCGCCCAAAGTGGGCCATGACAGGATCATGGCGACACCCGACAGCAGCCCCAGAAAAAGGGCGATAAAGATATGCCGCATAGCAGCGTATAGCTGGGTCCAGGAGCCGCCCTGATGAAACTTCACCTGACCGTACCAAGTCCGATCCGTCTGATACTTTTCCAGCCAATAGGTCTGGCGAGGCAAAAGCATTCCCAAGCTGAGCAAGGTTAGCAGCCCATGCCCGATCACACGGATGCTATACCCCCAGGCACCGGGCTCCATGCCGAATCGTATTCCACGGAACCGTGTGCGAGCCATTCTATACCGTCTAGCGCGATATTGGGCAAAGTAGATCAGAGGTGTAAGAAACGCAAGGCTGAGATAAAACGAAGCGGTCATGATGACCAAATCCGCCTCACTCCCTATGCTGCGAAACATGCTGAAATTGAAGAAAAACAACAACAACTGGACGAGTGAGAGATAAGCGGCCACTACGATGATAGCAATCAAGAACCCCTTCAGCTTTTCCAGCCCATTGCCAGTGTACTCGAGCCGGTCGCCGCCAATGCTAATGGATGACCATAAAAATCGCCGTATCTTGGTTTTCGCCCAGAACCGATAAATCCCCACAGTCACAACGGTCAGTAGGCTTGTAATTAATGAGATAGCAAAAAGCTTTCCTGCGCTTCCGTCATAATCAGCAGTGACTGTTCCCTTGGAGCTCATGCCTTGTTCCTTTTGGCGTATGCTATGAATCACACTTACTCAGTATTGCCTGCTCCAGCACTGGAAGTGCTTTCCTGCTGAGAGCGTACTGCCAGGAGGCGTGGCAAAGAAGCAGGCGCTGAGGCAAGTCGAACACCTCGTCACTGGCAATACTGGATAATACGAGGCTGGCGATACTAGCACTGCCATGCGTATGGCGATATGGCAGATTTCCGATTGAGCTGTATGCTATTTCCTACATTGATAAAATAAAACGCTCAACCCACTTACTATGAAGTGGCAAGGCAAAAAACGACGTAAGGGAAGACCGACTCCCGTGCGGAAGACGAGCTTCAGCGCCATCCATTCGAACGCAGCCAGTCTTCAGCTATTGCCTACGGTGTGAGCCCGCGTGTGATATGCCCCGCCAACGACCCTGATCAGAGGACCTGGCGAGGCATGTGGCGTACCTCTATGAAGAAGCGCCCAGCCGCGCGCGAATCGCGGCCTCGATCCCAGCGGCGTCGAGGCCGCACTCGGTGAGCAGTTCCGCCGGCTTGCCGTGCTCCACGAAGGCGTCGGGCAGGCCGAGCTGAAGCAGCGGGACGGATACGCCCTCGGCGGCCAGCAGCTCGCCCACGGCGCTGCCGGCGCCGCCGGCCACCACGTTCTCCTCCAGGGTCACCAGCAGGTCGTGCTGGGCCGCCGCGGCGAGCACCGCCTCCCGATCCAGCGGCTTGATGGAGCGCATGTTGAGGTGGGTGGCATCCAGTGCCTCGGCCACCGCCGTTGCCGGGCCGTTGAGGCTGCCGAAGGCCAGCACGGCCACCCGGCGACCCGGGGCGGCGCCACTCCCGCGGCGCTTCTCGGCCCGGCCGATGGCCAGCGGCTCCAGGTGGGCGGGGATCTCGACGCCGGGGCCGGTGCCACGGGGGTAACGCACCGCGGCGGGCCCGGGGTGGTGGTAGGCGGCGCTGAGCATGGCCCGGCACTCCGCCTCGTCGGCCGGGGCCAGCACCACCAGGCCCGGCACGCAGCGCAGGTAGGAGAGGTCCAGGCTGCCGTGGTGGGTGGGGCCGTCCTCGCCCACCAGGCCGGCGCGGTCGATGGCGAAGGTGACATCGAGGTCCTGCACCGCCACGTCGTGGATCAGCTGATCGTAGCCGCGCTGCAGGAAGGTGGAGTAGATCGCCACCACCGGCTTGGCGCCCTCGCAGGCCATGCCGGCGGCCAGCGTCACGGCGTGCTGCTCGGCGATGGCCACGTCGAAGTAGCGCTCCGGGTACTCCCGGGAGAAGCGCACCAGGTCCGAGCCCTCGCGCATCGCCGGGGTGATGCCGATCAGCCGCTCGTCGGCGGCGGCCATGTCGCAGATCCAGTCGCCGAAGACGTTGCAAAACTTGCGCGGCTTCGGGCGCAATACATCGTTGCGCGGCTTCGGGCGCATGGCATCGCTGGACGACGCCTTCTTGGGCGGGGTGTCGCCGTTCTTCTCCAGCTTGGTGATGGCGTGATAGCCGATGGGGTCGGCCTCGGCGGGCAGGAAGCCGCGGCCCTTGCAGGTCTTGACGTGCAGGAACTGGGGCCCCTCCAGGTCGCGGATATTGCGCAGCGTCTGTGCCAGCGTCGGCAGGTCATGGCCGTCGAGGGGACCGATGTAGTTGAAGCCCATCTCCTCGAACAGGGTGGCCGGGCTGACCATGCCCTTCATGTGCTCCTCGGTGCGCCGCGCCAGCTCCAGTGCCCCGGGCAGGTGCGCCAACACCTTCTTGCCCTCCTCGCGCATGGCGAGATAGGGCTTGCTGGCCAAAATGCTGGCCAGGTAGCTGGCGATGCCGCCGACGTTCTCGGAGATCGACATCTCATTGTCGTTGAGCACCACCAGCAGGTTGGCGTCCAGGTGACCGGCGTGGGCCAGCGCTTCGAAGGCCATGCCCGCGGTCAGGGCGCCGTCGCCGATCACCGCGCAGACCCGGCGCCGCTCGCCCTGGGTCCGCGCCGCCAGGGCCATGCCCAGCGCCGCCGAGATCGAGGTGCTGGAGTGACCGACGCCGAAGGTGTCGAACTCGGATTCGGCACGCCGTGGAAAGGCGGCCAGCCCCCCGTACTGGCGAATGCTGGGCATCGCCTCGCGGCGTCCGGTGAGAATCTTGTGCGGGTAGGCCTGGTGGCCCACGTCCCACACCAGCCGGTCGTGGGGCGTCTCCAGGGCGTGATGCAGGGCCACGGTGAGCTCCACCACCCCCAGGCCGGCGCCGAAGTGGCCGCCGGAGACTCCCACGCTGTAGAGCAGGTAGGCGCGCAGTTCGTCGGCCACCTGCGCCAGCTGGCCGGCGTTCATGGCCCGCAACGCGGCCGGCGTGTCCAGGGTGTCGAGCAGCGGCGTGGCCGGGCGCTCGGCGGGAATGTCGTCGTAGAGCTTCATGTGGGCATCAGTCTGTCAGGGAAGCGCATCAGTGGTCACGTTCGATCATGTAGCGGGCCAGCTCGGCCAGCGGCGCGCCGGCATCGCCCAGCGGTGCCAGCGCCGCCACGGCCTCGTCGATCAGTTCACCGGCCCGGGCGCGGGCGCCGTCGAGCCCCAGCAGGCTGGGGTAGGTCGGCTTGTTGCGGGCCGCATCGGCGCCCGACGCCTTGCCCAGGGTCACGGCATCGCCGGTCACATCGAGCACGTCGTCGTGGATCTGAAAGGCCAGGCCGATGGCCCGGGCGTAGGCATCCAGCGCCGCCACCCGGGGATCGTCCTCGGCCACCGCCGTCAGCGCTCCCATGCGCACCGCGGCGCGGATCAGCGCCCCGGTCTTGTGGGCGTGCATGCTGGCCAACGCCTCGACGTCCGGGTGGTCCCCCACCGCGGCGAGGTCCATCGCCTGCCCCCCCACCATGCCATCGCGGCCGGCGGCCCGGGCCAGGGTCAGCATCAAGGCCGGCAGCCGCGGGTGCTCGGCCTGGGCCAGCCGCTCGAAGGCCAGGGTCTGCAGGGCATCCCCGGCGAGAATCGCGGTGGCCTCGTCATAGGCGCGGTGCACCGTGGGCTGGCCACGGCGCAGGTCGTCGTCGTCCATGGCCGGCAGGTCGTCGTGCACCAGCGAGTAGGCGTGGATCAGCTCAACGGCGGCCGCGCTTGCATCCAGCTGCGTATCGCTGGCCCCTAGGGCACGGCCGGCCAGATAGACCAGTACCGGGCGCAGCCGCTTGCCGCCCACCAGCAGGCCGTGGCGCATGGCCGCCTCCAGCCGCTCCACGGGCGCGCGGCGCCCCTCGAAGAGCGCCGCCAGGCAGGCATCCACCCGGGCACGATCGGCGGCCAGGCGCGCCGCCAGTGAGTCAGCGTTCACCATCATCCTCCGCCGCTGGGGTGCTGAAGGGGTCGAGGTCGATGCCGCCGTCGGGGCGCTCGATCAGGGTGCGCACCCGCAGCTCGGCCTCATCCAGCCGGCGCTGGGCATCGCGGGTCAGTCGCACCCCCTGCTCGAAGGCGGCAAGCGAGCCCTCCAGCGACAGCTCGCCGGACTCCAGCCGCTCCACCAGCTGCTCGAGGCGCTCGACTGTGCTTGCGAAGTCGAGAGACGCCGCCTCGCTGGCCGTCGACTCGGTGGGTTGGTCGTCACGCTCTGCCATGGGTCTCTTGCCCGTCGCCGATAGTCAGGGGCCACAGTATACACGCTCCCCCCCGGGGGTCGTCTGCCCGGCGTCGATCAAGGTGCAGCGCCTTCATCTTCGCAGCGCAGCATTTTCATCTTGCCGATGCCTCGCTGTGCTACCATAAGCGCCCTGTTATCCCGCCTGATCCAGCACCACACCAAGGGGTTGATTCGACCATGGCCAAAACGTCCCTGGACAAGAGCAAGATCAAGATCCTGCTGCTCGAGGGCGTCCACCAGAGCGCGGTGGACAATTTCCTGAACGCCGGTTACACCAATATCGAGCACCTGCCGACCTCTCTCGACGAGGCGACGCTGCGCGAGAAGATCCGTGACGTCCACTTCCTCGGCATTCGCTCCCGTACCCAGCTCAACTCCCGGGTCTTCGAGGCCGCCGAGAAGCTCGTGGCCGTGGGCTGCTTCTGCATCGGCACCAACCAGGTCGATCTCACCGCGGCGCTGGTGCGCGGCATTCCGGTGTTCAATGCCCCCTACTCCAACACCCGCTCGGTGGCCGAGCTGGTGCTGGCCGAGGCGATCATGCTGCTACGCGGCATCCCCCAGAAGAGTGCCCGCGCCCATCAGGGCGGCTGGCTGAAGAGCGCCAAGAACTCCCACGAGGCCCGCGGCAAGACGCTCGGCATCATCGGCTACGGCAACATCGGCGCCCAGCTCTCGGTGCTGGCCGAGTCCCTGGGCTTCAACGTCATCTATTACGACGTGGTGACCAAGCTGGGCATGGGCAACGCCAATCAGGTGGCCAGCCTCGAGGAGCTGCTGGCCCGCGCCGACGTGGTCAGCCTGCACGTGCCGGAGCTGGCCTCCACCAAGTGGATGATCGGCGCCGAGCAGCTGGCGCTGATGAAGCAGGGCAGCATCCTGATCAATGCCTCCCGCGGCAGCGTGGTGGTGATCGAGGACCTGGCCGAGGCGATCAAGGCGGGCAAGCTGCACGGCGCGGCCATCGACGTCTTCCCGGTGGAGCCCAAGGGCAACGAGGAGGAGTTCGTCAGCCCCCTGCGCGGCCTGGACAACGTCATCCTCACCCCGCACATCGGCGGCTCCACCCTGGAGGCCCAGGAGAATATCGGCATCGAGGTCTCCGAGAAACTGATCACCTACTCCGACAACGGCACCACCGTCACCTCGGTCAACTTCCCCGAGGTCGCCCTGCCGGCCCATCCGGACAAGCACCGCCTGCTGCACATCCACGACAACGTGCCCGGCGTGCTCTCCGAGATCAACCACGTGCTGTCGGAGAACAGCATCAACATCTCCGGCCAGTACCTGCAGACCAACGACAAGGTCGGCTACGTGGTCATCGACGTCGACAAGGCCTACGGCCCCCGGGCGCTGGACGCTCTGCGTCACGTCGAGCACACCCTGCGCGTGCGGGTGCTCTACTCCGAGACCAACTTCGAGGAGTGAGCCGCCTTGAAGGCTCAGCCAATGGCTGAGCGCTCATGGAAAACGCCGCCGTGTTGATACCGACACGGCGGCGCTTTTCTGCGGCTGGCGAGACACTGCGCCCCCACTGAGCCAGGGGACGCCCGGCTTACAGCCGCTGGATCTCGATCAGATGGCCGATGATGGGATAGCCCGCCTTCCTGGCGGCCTTTTCGGCTTCAAGCTGGGCTTCCAGCTTGGAAATGCTGGTGGAGCGGTGTTCGAAGACGGTATCCAGCTCCAGGGGGCGGGTACGCACGGCCAGCTTGACCACGTGGCCAGTCTTGAGCGCCTTGGCCGGCCGGTCGGGCCCGGGTGACGCCTCGCGTCGACGCGCCTTGGGGGCATCGGCCTTGGGGGCCGCCGCCTTGCCCGGCTTGAGAAAGGCGTCGATCTCACGCCGCATGTTCTGTTCGAAATCACTCAGCTCTGTTGCCATCACACCTCCCAGGACACATGTCATGGCGTCGAGTGTACCAGAACTCGGCGATGCTGCCGGCTGTAGGCCGAGTGAGAACGCTGCTAGAAACAGGTTGGGATCACCTCAACCACTTCCAGACGCTCATCGACGCGGCAGACTCGCCGCCACTTGTCGAAGGTCAGGCAGGGATGGGAGGCGCCGAAGGCGACGATGTCGCCGACCCGCACCCGGCCGTTGTGGGCTGCCAGCTCTTCATCCCGGGGCAGTGCCACGAAGGCATGCTGGTCCATCAGCCGGGTCACCCGCCAGCCGTCGACCGGCAGGGCACGCTCGGCCTCGCCCCCTTCGCGATAGCGCCGCAGCGGCTCCGGCAGCTGGTCGTGGGCGATATCGCGCTTGCCCAGCCCGACGATGGCCAGCCCCGGCTCGGGCAGCGACACCACCTGGGCGAAGACCTCCAGCGCCGGCCTGAGCCCGCGATCCAGCTCCGGGCGCCGCCCCAGGACATCGCGCTGGGCCTCCCGGTAGATGCCGTGATCATGGACCACGTAGCAGCCGGGACGCAGCACCGGCACGAAGTGCGCGCCGAGGCGCGCCTCGTGAAACACCTCGGCGATCAGGTCGTACCAGGCCGAGCCGGAGGCGGTGATCAGCGGCGCCGGACTCTCGATCAGACCATCGTGGTCCAGCGCCTGGGCGGCCTCGACCAGGTGCCAGGCGTAGGCGCGCACCGCGTCCACCGGCTCCTCGCCGTACACTACCCCTTCATAGCCTTCCAACCCCGCCAGCACCAGCGACTGCTCGCCGTCCACCAGCTCGCCCAGCGCCATTACCTCGTCCTGATCGCGACAGCCGCAGCGCCCACCCTCCACGCCCAGCTCGATCAGCACCTTCAGGCGCAGCCCGCGGGCGGCGAAGTAGCGACCCAGCTGGCCCACGTTTTCGGCGCTGTCCACCACGCAGTAGAAGTCGGCACCGGCCTCGATCAGCTCGGCGATGATCGCCATGTTGGCCTCGCCCACCAGCTGATTGGCCATCAGCAGTCGCCTCACGCCGTGGGCGAAGGCCGCCCGGCACTGCGGCGCCGTGGCCAGGGTGATCCCCCAGGCGCCGGCGTCCAGCTGGCGGTGAAACAGCGCCGGGGCCATGGTGGTCTTGCCGTGGGGCGCCAGCCTAGCGCCATGCGCATCGGCGAAGCGCTGCATCCAGGCCAGGTTATGGGCAAGCGCCGTCTCGTGGATCACCGCCGCGGGCAGGCTGACATCCGCCAGCAGCCGGTTGCCGGTCTGGGGCAGTCCCTTGTGCAGGGCCTCACCCACCAGCGGATAGCGAATCGAATCGGTCATGGCTCTCTCCCGGGCAGCAGAGGGTGGCACCGTCTTTGGTCGCAAGGGTAACGAAGGCCGGTCTGCAACCGCTAGTCTGGGCAGACCCTCTATGACAGAAGGATACGACAATGCCGGTTTCCAACGCTGACCTGCCGCTGATTCGCCATGACCAGGGCGGTGTAACCACCCTGACCCTGAACCGCCCGGACCAGTTCAACACCCTCTCCGAGTCGCTGCTCGAGGCGCTGGAGCAGACGCTTGCCAGCCTCGCCGAGGACGAGCGGGTGCGCTGCGTGGTGATTGCCGCCGAGGGCCGCGCCTTCTGTGCCGGCCACGACCTCAAGCAGATGCGCGCCACGCCCGACGAGGCCTACTACCGGGCGCTGTTCGCCCGCTGCGGCGAGGTGATGCAACGCATCGTGGCCCTGCCGGTGCCGGTGATCGCCCGAGTGCAGGGGATCGCCACCGCCGCCGGCTGCCAGCTGGTGGCCAGCTGCGACCTGGCGGTGGCGGCCCGCTCGGCGCGCTTCGCCGTCTCGGGCATCAACGTCGGACTGTTCTGCTCCACCCCGGCGGTGGCGCTGTCGCGCAATATCAGCCGCAAGCGCGCCCTGGAGATGCTGCTCACCGGCGAGTTCATCGATGCCGAGCAGGCGCTCGACTGGGGGCTGATCAATCGGGTGGCCGACGACGAGGCGCTGGACGAAACGCTCGAGGAGCTCACCGCCAGCCTGTGTGCCAAGAGCGCAGTGGCCCTGCGCACCGGCAAGGCGCTGTTCCAGTGCCAGCTGCAGCTGCCGCTGGACGAAGCCTACCGGCTGGCCGGCGATACCATGGCGGCCAACATGATGGCCGAGGACGTCGGCGAGGGCATCGACGCCTTTATCGACAAACGCCCGCCGCGCTGGCGCCACCGCTAAGCGGGGAGAAAATGGAAGGCATTTCCGGAGCCGAGACAAGGCGAAGCGGAACGGGTATCCTGATGGCATGGCCAGGTCAATCGGACGGAGAGCAAGCAGGTGAGTGAAGTCAAACGCAGATCGGCGGGACGCCCCCCCGGGCCCGGCAAGAGCACCAGCGGCCACAGCCAGTCGCTGGTGCGCGGGCTCAATCTGCTCGAACGGCTGTCCGCCACCCCCGGCGGGCTGGCGCTGTCGGAGCTGGCCGAGATGGTGGATCTGGCTCCCTCGACCACCCACCGGCTGCTGCAGGCCCTGCAGAGCCAGGGCTTCATCACCCAGGACGCCGAGCTCGGCGTGTGGAAGGTCGACGTCAAGACCTTCCGCATCGGCAACAGCTTCCTGGAGGCCCGCGACTTCGTGGCCACCAGCCGCCCCTTCCTGCGTCGGCTCACCGCCCAGTCCGGCGAAACTGCCAACCTGGGTATCCGCGATGGCGGCACGGCGGTGTTCCTGGCCCAGAGCGAGTCGCCGCAGATGATGCGCATGATCACCCGGCTCGGCTCGCGGGCCCCGCTGCACGCCTCCGGCGTGGGCAAGGCGCTGATGGCCTGGCTGCCGGACGACGAGTTCGAGCGCGTGCTGGCCGAAGAGGGCCTTCCCCGGGTCACCGAGAACACCCTGCACACCCCCGAGGCGCTGCGCGCCGGCATGGCGGTGGTGCGCCGGCGGGGCTACGCCTGCGACCGCGAAGAGCACGCCATCGGCCTGCACTGCGTGGCCGCCTGCCTCCATGACCAGCACGGCACTCCGCTGGCCGCCATCTCGGTCTCCGGCCCGGTGGCACGGATTCCCGAGTCGCGCCTGGCCGACCTGGGCGAGCTGGTACGCGATACCGCCGCAGAGATCACCGCCCGGCTGGGCGGCAAGGTGCCCAGCACCGAGTCGCTGCGGGACGAAGCGTGAAGGCACGGCGCCTCGGCCTGGCCGGCGCGCTGGCGATGACCATCGGCGTTGCGGCCTTTGCCGATCAGGCGAGTGAGGGCGCCTACACCTTCCCCGCCGCGGGCCTGGTGGGCGACCCGGCTCAGGGGCTGATCTGGCAGCGCTGCAGCCTCGGCCAGCGCTATCAGGATGGCCGCTGCGTGGGTGACAGCGAGCGTTTCAACTGGCGGGAGGCAAAGGCACGCACCGAGGCCCTGGCAAGCCCCGAGTGCCCCTGGCGCCTACCCCGCTTCCACGAGCTGCGAGGCCTGATGCAGCCTGCAGGCGACCGAGACCTGGCCATCGACCTGAGCGCCTTTCCGGATACCCCGCCGGGCTGGTACTGGAATCAGGTCAGCGCCGGCGGCCACTCCCAGCAGGACTGCTTCGTCGACTTCGGCGGCGAAGGACGCACCCGCTGCAACATGTGGCCGGCAGCTTCTACATCCGACTGGTCATGGACCAGGACGGCGCGGCTTCCGACTGCCGCGCCCCGTGACAGCCCCTAACATCAAGGAGACTGTCGGATTCGACCGATCGTCGCAAAGAGCACGGATGTCGAGCCACTTTTTCGATCTGATAGAGGCGAATAGCGGGCAAATTAACGAATCATATCGATAAAATTGGCCGAAAGCCCGGGGGTTCGCAGAGATCTGCGTTAAGTCCGAAAGGCGCCTAGCCGAGCCGCTCCAGCTGACGCTCGAGCTTGCCCATCACGTTGAACAGTTCGCGATACTCACCGTCGCTGAGAGTCGCCACCAGCTCTGCCTCCCAGGCCCGGGCCTCCGGGATCAGCTCGTCCAGTAGCGCCTGCCCCGCCTCTGTCAAGTGCAGATCGTGCAGCCGCTGATCATGGGGCGAGGGCATACGTGAGATCAGCCCACGCTCCTCTAGCGCCTGTATCGCCCGCGACACCCGCGCCTTGTCCATGTGGGTGTAGGCGCAGATCTTCTTCGCCGTCAACTCGTCACAGTGGCTGAGCCAAGCCAGCACCCGCCACTGGGCGACATTGAGCTGATAGCGCTCCTCATAGAGTTCGGCCAGCGCCTGACTGATGCGATCAGCCAGGCTATTAAGCCGATAAGGCAGAAACTGGTTGAGCTCCAGGCGCGCTTCGCCCCCCCTCCGGCTCTCGAGTTCGCCAGACTTTGCCATTGTCATTCTCCTTCAGGCCAGCTCCTGCAGATGGTTGCACATGCAACCATCAGGATCTAGTATCAGGATATGGTTTCAGAAGAAACTATTTATTCCAGGAGCTACCACTATGCCGGAACAGCTCGACTACATGAGCGGTTTTCACAACCACTTCGCCACCGAGGCGCTGCCCGGCGCCCTGCCCCAGGGCCAGAACTCGCCCCAGCGCTGCGCCTACGGGCTCTACGCCGAGCAGCTCACCGGCTCGGCCTTCACCGCCCCGCGTCACCAGAACTTCCGCAGCTGGCTCTACCGCATTCGCCCCTCGGTGAAGCAGAGCGCCTACCGGGCGCTGCCCGACAAGGCAGTGGCCACTTCGCCGCTGGCCAAGCCCGCCGCCGACCCCAACCAGATGCGCTGGGACCCGGCGCCGCTGCCCGCTGAGCCGACCGACTTCGTCGACGGCCTGCTGACCATCGCCGTCAACGGCGATGCCGGCACCCAGGCCGGCTGCGGCGTGCACGTCTACGCCTTCAGCCAGGATATGACCCAGCGCTTCTTCTATAACGCCGACGGCGAGCTGCTGATCGTACCGCAGCAGGGCACCCTGAGGCTGCGCACCGAGATGGGCGAGCTGGACGTCGCCAGCGGCGAGATCGCCCTGATCCCCCGCGGCATCAAGTTCCAGGTGCGCCTGGGCGAGGGCGTCGACGCCGCCCGCGGCTATGTGTGCGAGAACTACGGCAGCCCCTTCGAGCTGCCCGGCCTCGGCCCCATCGGCGCCAACGGCCTGGCCAACCTCCGCGACTTCCAGAGCCCGGTGGCGGCCTACGAGGACCTGGAGGGCGACTTCGAGTTGGTGGCCAAGTTCTCCGGGCGCTTCTGGGTCACCGACCTGGACCACTCGCCCCTGGACGTGGTGGCCTGGCACGGCAACGTCACCCCCTACAAGTATGATCTGGCCAACTTCAACACCATCAATACGGTGAGCTTCGACCACCCGGACCCATCGATCTTCACGGTGCTGACCTCAGCTTCCGACACGCCGGGGATGGCCAACATCGACTTCGTGATCTTCCCGCCGCGCTGGATGGTGGCCGAGAACACCTTCCGTCCGCCCTACTTCCATCGCAACCTGATGAGCGAGTTCATGGGCCTGATCCGCGGCGAGTACGACGCCAAGGCGGAGGGCTTTTTGCCCGGCGGCGCCAGCCTGCACAACTGCATGTCGCCCCATGGGCCGGACGCCGACACCTTCGAGAAGGCCTCGAATGCCGAACTGACGCCCCAATATCAGGGCGCCACCATGGCCTTCATGTTCGAGAGCCGCTACGTCTACCAGCCCACCGAGGCGGCGCTGGAGGCGGACTTCCGCCAGCGCGACTACGTGGATGTCTGGTCGACCCTGCGTTCGCATTTCGACCCGACGAAACCCTGAGCGGCTGGCCATTGCCACTCCCTCCCACAACGACAACACTTGCCTCTGACGAAAAGGACCGCACGACAATGAAACTCGCCACCCTCAAGAACGGCCGCGACGGTGAACTGATCCTGGTCTCCCGCGACCTCTTTCGCGGCGTTTCCGCCAGCGATATCGCGCCCACCCTGCAGCAGGCGATCGAGAACTGGGACGCGGTGAGCCCGAAGCTCGAGGCGCGCTACGCCGAACTCAACGACGGCAGCGCCGAGGGCGCTTTTGACCTGGATCAGGGCAAGCTGCACTCACCGCTACCGCGCAGCTACCACTGGGCCGACGGCTCCGCCTACCTCAACCACGTCAAGCTGGTGCGCCAGGCGCGCAACGCCGAGATGCCGGAGACCTTCTGGACCGACCCGCTGATGTACCAGGGCGGCGGCGACAAGTTCCTCGCGCCCACCGAAGACATCGAGGCGGTCAGCGAGGAGCACGGCATCGACTTCGAGGGCGAGATCGCGGTGATCACCGACGACGTGCCCATGGCGGTCACCCCCGAGCAGGCGGCCGACCACATCAAACTGGTCATGCTGGTCAACGACGTCAGCCTGCGCGGCCTGATCCCCGGCGAGCTGGCCAAGGGCTTCGGCTTCTTCCAGGCCAAGCCCGCCTCGAGCTTCTCGCCGATCTGCGTGACCCCTGACGAGCTGGGCGACGCCTGGCAGGACGGCAAGGTCCACCTGCCATTGACCGTGTACCTGAACGGCGAGAAGTTCGGCGAGCCGGAGGCCGGCCCCGACATGATCTTCAGCTTCCCGCAGCTGGTCGCCCATGCGGCCAAGACCCGCTATCTAGGCGCCGGCGCCATCGTCGGCTCGGGCACCGTGTCGAATCCCGACCCCGACGGCGGCCCCGGAAAGCCGATCGCCGATGGCGGTGTGGGCTACAGCTGCCTGGCTGAGGTGCGCATGGTGGAGCAGATTCTCCACGGCGCGGCCAAGACCCCCTTCCTGCGCTTCGGCGACCGGGTGCGCATCGAGATGTTCGACCGTGCGGGCAACAACATCTTCGGCACCATCGACCAGCAGGTGGTGCCCTACCAGCCAAAGTGAACCTGAGGAGTCCAGGCATGACCACGCTATATGGCTACTTCCGCTCGTCCGCCGCCTACCGGGTGCGCATCGTCTTGAACCTCAAGGACCTGGCCTTTGAGCAGGTCCCGGTCAACCTGGTCAAGGGCGAGCAGCGCAGCGAGACCTTCCGCGCCCATAATCCCCAGGGGCTGGTCCCGGCGCTGGTCACCGACGACGGCACCACCCTGACCCAGTCCCTGGCGATCTGCGAGTACCTGGACGAGCTGCATCCCAGCCCGGCCCTGCTGCCCGAGGCGCCGGCGGAGCGTGCTCGGGTGCGCTCGCTGACCCAGCTGGTGGCCTGCGAGATCCATCCGCTCAATAACCTCAAGGTGCTCAAGTACCTGGTGGGCGAGCTCGATGTAGATGAAGCCGCCAAGCTGGCCTGGTACCGCCACTGGATCACCGAGGGCTTCCAGGCACTGGAGGCGCTGCTCTCACGAGAGGCAGGCAGCGGCGACTTCTGCCACGGCGACACCCCGACGCTCGCCGACGTCTGCCTGGTGCCTCAGGTGTTCAACGCCGAACGCTTCGACTGCGACCTCTCGGCCTACCCGCGGATCCGCCGCATCGTCGCCAATTGCCAAGCGCTGCCCGCCTTCCAGCGAGCGGCCCCGGGCGAGCAACCCGACGCGGGATAAGCAAAGCGGCGGCAAATAGACTATATTAAGCAGGCTAACGACTGGCGGGCGCCGCCCTTCCTTCCTCAGGCGTGGAGTGGGAAGAGTGGCGCCCGCCGGTCGTCGTTCGCTCACCCGAGGAGAGATCAATGTGCTGAGGCTGAAGTCCCCTGCCACGGTGATTACCCTGGCGGCGCTGACCGCCCTGGGCCCGCTGGCCACCGACATGTACCTGCCGGCCATGCCGGCCATGGCCGAAGCACTCGACACCGGCCCTGACCAGGTGCAGCTGACGCTGAGTCTGTACATGGCCGGTTTCGCCGCCGCTCAGCTGTTTTGCGGCCCCTTCTCCGACCGCTTCGGACGCAAGCCGGTGATGGTCTTCGGATTCAGCCTGTTCCTGCTGGCCAGCCTGCTGTGCGCCTTCGCCCCGAGCATCGAGTGGCTGCTGGTAGGCCGCTTCCTCCAGGCGCTGGGCGGCGCCACCGGGCCGGTGCTGGGCCGTGCCGCGGTACGGGATATCTACGGCCCCATCGAGGCCGGGCGCATCCTCTCCTACATGGCCAGCACCATGTCGCTGGCCCCGGCACTAGCCCCCATCGTCGGCGCCGGGCTGCTGCTGTTCTGGGGCTGGGAGTCGGTCTTCGTGCTGCTGGCGCTCTACGCGGCGGCGATGCTGCCGCTGCTGATCCTGGCGCTGCCCGAGCCGCTGCCCCCGGAGCGTCGCCAGTCGATCCACCCGGCGGCGATCCTGCGCAATTTTCGTTCGCTGCTGGGTCAGCGCACTTTCATGGGCTACACCCTGACCAACGCGGCGGCCTTTTCCGGCCTGTTCGCCTACCTCTCGGGGTCGTCGTTCGTGCTGATCGAGTTTCTGGGCGTCTCTCCCTTCCAGTACGGGCTGTTCTTCACCCTGATCGTGGCCGGCTTCTTCATCGGCACCCTGCTCAGCGGCCGCTACAGCCATCGCCTGGGCCGCGAGCGGCTGGTCGGCCTGGCCACGCTGATCTGCGCGGCGGGCGGCAGTCTGATGGCGGTGCTGGCCTTCACCGGAGTTTTCTCCGCCTGGGCCGTGGTGGGCCCCCATGTGCTGTTCATGGTTGGCATGGGCGTGCTGATGCCACAATCGATGACCGGAGCCCTGGCCCCCAATCCGCACTGTGCCGGGGCGGCCTCATCGCTGTTCGGTTTCCTGCAGATGACCATCGCCGCGCTGGTGGGCGGTGCGGTGGCGCAGCTGCACGACGGCACCTCACGGACCATGGCGATCGTGGTGGCCTTGGGCGGCCTGCTGGCCGTGGCGAGTTTCCTGGGGCTGGTACGGCCTGCTGAACGAGCTATGGAGGTGAAACAAGCCGAAGGGGTCGAGCCGTGAGTACCGCCTCTCCTCCCCACCGTCTGGTCATCCTGCTGCTGGCCCTGGCCGGTTTCGCCAGCATGGCCTCGATGCGGGTCACCGATGCCATGCTGCCGGCGCTGTCGTACGCCTTCGAGCGCCCGGTGGCCGACGTGGCCCAGAATATCACCCTGTTCGCCATCGCCTACGGGGTGATGCAGCTCGCCTACGGCCCGCTGGGCGACCGCCACGGCACCCTGCGGGTGATCGGCCTGGCCACCCTGGCCTGCGCCCTGGGCGCCCTGGGCTCGGCGCTTTCCGGCTCACTGTCGATGCTGCTGGTGTTCCGCACTCTGACCGGTGCTACCGCCGCTGCGATAATCCCGCTCTCCATGGCCTGGGTGGGCGACAACGTGCCCTATGAGCGGCGCCAGGTGACGCTGGCCCATATGCTCTCCGGTGCGGTGATGGGGTTGATCACCGGCCAGGTGGCGGGCGGTTTCCTGGCCGATACGCTGGGCTGGCAGGCCGCCTTCCATTTCCTGACGGCCCTCTTCCTGCTGGCCGGGGGGCTGCTGTCGGCGATGCTGTATCGCCGCCCCGGTCTCTCTCCGCCCAAGGCGGAGCAGGGCCGCATCGCCTTCGTGTCGCGCCTGCGCGAGATCCTGTTGATCGCCCGGGCGCGGCGCATCCTGGCGCTGGTGTTTCTCGAGGGGATCGCCGCCTTCGGCGCGCTGGCCTTCGTTGCCAGCCATCTCTATGCCCGGCTGGACGTGTCGCTGACCCAGGCCGGGCTGATGGTGGCGCTGTTCGGCGTGGGTGGGCTGATCTTCGCCGCCCTGGCCAGGCCGCTGGTGGCGCACCTGGGCGAGCCGGGCCTGGCCACGGGCGGCGGCGTGCTGATGGGGCTTGGCTTTATCGGGCTGGCACTGGCCACCCAGCCGCTGCTGGCCACCGCCAGCGCCTTCGCCGCCGGGCTCGGCTTCTACATGATGCACAGCACCCTGCAGATCAACGCCACCCAGATGGCGCCCGCCATGCGCGGGACCGCCATGGCGGTGTTTGCCGGCTGCCTGTTCCTCGGCCAGTCGGTGGGGGTAAGCCTGGGAGGGGTGGTGCTGCGCCTGGCCGACAGCCTGTGGCTGCTGGCCGGGGCCGGGGTGTGGCTGCTGGTCCTGGGGCTCGCTTTCGCCTGGCTGCTGCGGCAGTGGCAGGCCGCATGGCCAGGCGGCAAGGCGTCGGCACCCAGTGGCGAGCCACCTCGCGACGGCAGCACGGGAAAGCCCTCCGGCTCGTGAAGCTAACGCCGCAGCGGAGTACACTACGGCCATCTTTCGCCGCTATTTTCGAGACCTTCGATGAGCCCCCACCTGCTGTCCGTCGATTCCCTGTCCCGCGACCACGTTGACCACCTGCTGCGCGTTGCCGCCCGCATGGAGCCCATCGCCCAACGCCGCCAGGTGACCCGAGTGCTGGAGGGCGCCGTGCTCGGCAACCTCTTCTTCGAAGCCAGCACCCGGACCCGGGTCAGCTTCCACGCCGCCTTCTGTCGCCTGGGCGGCAGCGTCTGCGACACCACCGGCTTCACCTTTTCCTCCATGGCCAAGGGTGAGTCGCTCTACGACACCAGCCGGGTGATGAGCGGCTACTGCGACGCCATCGTCATGCGCCACCCGGAACAGGGCTCGGTAGCGGAGTTCGCCGCCGCCACCCACGTGCCGGTGATCAACGGCGGCGACGGCCCCGGCGAGCACCCCAGCCAGGCGCTGCTCGACCTCTACACCATCGACAAGGAGTTCACCCGGCTGAGCAAGCGGCTCGCCGGCGCCCATGTGCTACTCACCGGCGATCTCAAGTACGGTCGCACCGTGCACTCGCTGATCAAGCTGCTGTCGCTCTATGACCCCATGCGCATCACCCTGGTGGCCCCGCCGGGGCTCGAGATGCCCCGCCACCTGATCGACCTGGTCGCCTCCCGCAGCCACCGCGTCGAGGAGCGGGCGAGCCTCGCCGACGACTTCTCCGATGTCGACGTGGTCTATACCACCCGCATCCAGAAGGAGCGCTTCACCGCGGAGATGAGCGAGGGCTTCAGCCTGTCGCGGGACTTCACCGTCGACCGTGCCTTCCTGGACCGGCGCTGCGGCCGCGATACCCTCGTCATGCACCCGCTGCCCCGGGATAGCCGCCCGGAGGCCAACGACCTCGACGTAGACCTCAACGGCGACCCGCGCCTGGCGATCTTCCGCCAGACCGACAACGGCATCCCGGTGCGCATGGCGATCTTCGCCACCCTGCTGCAGGTGGACGAGCTGATCGAGAAGGAGCTTCGCCCGGTGCGCTGGTTCGTGCCCGATCGCCTGGGCGTTGACGACGCCAACTTTTGACCCACGGCACGATGACGGGTATCGCCTATGCTGGGGGAGAACGACATACCCTGACCGATGATCCCGCCAACTCGGAGGCACCCCCCATGAACCTGCATCGCGCCTATCTGTCACTCTGCGGCTTCTACACCCTGCTGGTGGTCATCGGGCTGATCGCGCTGCTGCGCGGCGGCGGCTCCCCGGTGGCGCTGATCCAGCTCGGCGTGGGCAGCGTGGCGGTGATCGGGCTATGGGGGCACACCCTGGGCAAGGGCTTTCTCAACCCGCGGATCTGGCGCCCGCTGGCGGTGCTGCTGGCGATCGGCATCGTCATCCAACTGATCGCGGTGTTCACCGCCTCGCTGTCCAACGCGGCGCTCACCTGGTTCCTCTCCACCGCCATCTTCTCGGTACTGCCGGTCATCGTGCTGTTCCAGTACGGCAAGCGGGACCAGGAGGTATGGGCCACACCGGAGGAGCGCGAGGGGGGCAAGATGCTCGATGACCTGCTGGCCAGTCAGCAGGAGCTGGTCGTGGAAAAGCAGGACGCCGACCGCCAGGCGACCGTGCGGGTCTTCCGGGCCGGGGATGAGTATCGCGCCAGCGTCAGCCGCCGCCGCGGCGAGGAGGGAACCGAAGAGTTCGAGGAGCGCTTCCGCTGCCCGGCCACCCTGGCGTTCTTCATCGAGAAGTTCACCTGCATCTCGGTGGGCGACATCGCCGCCAAGTATCGCGGCGGCGGCGACCCGGACCCGGCATAGCACGGCCGCCGCATTCAGCGCGGCGGCAGCCCCTCCTGACGGGCGAACCAGCTCTCCAGGATCAGCACCGCGGCGATGCCGTCGACCCCATCGTCGCGGTAGCTCTTGCGGGCGTCGCGCAGGCCGTCTGCCTCGCGGGCGATCGCCTTGGCCTCGCGGGTGGAGCCGCGCTCGTCGACCAACTCGCACGGCTTGCCGTAGCGCCCGTAAAGGCGCTTGCCGAACTTGCGTGCGCGCAGACTCATCTCGGACTCCGAGCCGTCCATGTTGAGCGGCAGTCCCACCACGAACAGCTCCGGCCCCCACTCCGCGACCAGGCGCGACACTCGGTTCCAGTCGGGGATGCCGTCGCGGGCCGGCAGCGGCTCCAGGGGGCGGGCGCTGGCGATCATCTCGTTGCCCACCGCCACCCCGATGCGCCGTGTGCCGAAATCGAAGGCCAGGATCAGGCGCTGGCCGGCCATAGCCCCTCCTCGGACCGACATTCGATGCGGCAACGCGACGAACGAAGGTCAGACAAGGCGCTCATAGGCAAGGAAGCGGAGTTTACTTGGGTGTAAATGAGCATTTCTTGTCTCTGAGCAACGCCGTATGACCGAGTGCAGGCCGTTGCAGCGCGAATGTCAGGAGTGGCCCGCTTCCCGCGACATCAGGTTGAGATCCACGCCGAGGATACCGGCGGCGGCACTGAGCCGCTGCTCCGGCGGCACCTCGAAGAGGATGTCGGCACGCCCCTCCACGGTCAGCCAGGCGTTCTCCATCAGCTCATGCTCCAGCTGGCCGGCCTCCCAGCCGGCGCAGCCCAGGCATACCAGGAACTGCCGGGGGCCCTTGCCCGCCGCCAGCGCCTGCAGCATGTCCATGGAGGTGGTCAGGGCGATGTCCTCGGCGACCTGGATGCTGGAGTCCCAGGCATCGCTGGCGCCGCGGTGCAGAATAAAGCCGCGATCCTTGTGTACCGGGCCGCCGTAGTAGACCGGGGCATTGCGGTGCGGGCTCTCATCGGCCTCCAGCTCGAGCTGCTCGAACAGCGCATCCAGGGTGATATCCAGCGGATGGTTGACGATCACGCCCATGGTGCCGTTGTCGTCATGATCGCACAGATAGCTGAGGCTACCGGCGAAGTTGGGGTCTTCCAGGTGCGGCATCGCCATCAGGAAGTGATGTTTCAAGCTTTGCATGAGACTCCCGGGCGGCGGGCCCATGGCCCTACCGCACGCCGTAGTGATTGCCTTGGCCGAACCGCCAGACGCGCGAGATGGAGAGGCTGTCCAGGTCCCCCATACCGCTGTCGAAGGGCCGGTAGGGGGCCGCACCATGCACGGTATCCAGCGCCGCCTGGTCGAGTTCGGGATGTCCTGAGGATTGTATCACCTCTGCCTGACGGAGCTCGCCATCGCGTCCGATCACCACCCGGATGCGCAGCTGACCGTGCAGGTCGCGGGGCGCCGGGTGCACGCGGTTGCCGTAGTCCTCGACGCGGCGGGTCCAGTCATCGATATAGCGCGCCTCGGCGGCGCGGTTGGCGGCCATCCGCGGTGCTTCGTCGGACGGCCCGGCCATGCCGGGGTCGAGGCCCTGCTCGCGGATGCTACGGGTGGCCTGGGCCCTGAGGTCACGCCCCGAGGCCGAGGGCGCGGAGCGCTCCGCCGAGGGGGGGCGCTTTCCTGCGGCTCGGGGAGCGGCTCGGCGTCGCTGGCGAGCGGGTCTGGCGCCTCGACCGCCGGCTCGGGCTCGGGCAGTGCGGCGCTCTCCGGCTCGGCCGGGGAGACCGACGCCGCCTCGCTGCCACTCTCCTCCTGCGCCGGCACCTCCTCCGGGGGCGCGGCCCTCGTCTCGGCGGGCGCCTGCTCCTGCTCTCCGGCGGCCAGCTGGGCGGCCTCGGCGATGGCGTCGGCCTCCACCGGCGCCTCGCGGGGCGCGGTCACCAGCACCACGTCGAGACTGGTCGGCTCGGCCGGCGCCGGTACGAACTGCCGGCTAGCGACCACGCCGATCACCGCCAGGTGCAGCAGCAGCGCGGCCGATACCGCCAGCCAGCGGCGGTAGGGCCGGGTCACCGGGGCGTAGCGGATCGGGTCGCTGATGGAAACCGCCATGCGCAAACAGGCTCCTGTGCCGGGTCTCAGGGGGCCAGGCGACGCGCGATGGCGTCCATCAGCATGCCGGCGATATCGGTGCCGCGCTGATCGTCGATCTCGCGCACGCAGGTGGGGCTGGTGACGTTGATCTCGGTGATGTAATCACCGATCACGTCGAGGCCCACGAACATCAGACCGTACTCGCGGATCATCGGCTGCACCTGTTCGATCAGCCAGTGGTCGCGTTCGGTCAGCTCACGGCTGACGCCCTGGCCGCCGGCGGCCAGGTTGCCGCGGGTCTCGCCCGCCATGGGCACCCGCGCCAGGCCGTAGGGCACCGGTTCGCCGTCCACCAGCAGGATGCGGGTGTCACCGTCCTTGATGGCGGGCAGGTAGCGCTGGGCCATGATCTGGCGGCGGCCGTGCTCGGTGAGAGTCTCGATGATGGCACCGAGGTTGCGCCCGTCCGGCTGGACATGAAAGATGCCGCTGCCCCCCATGCCGTCCAGCGGCTTGAAGATGACGTCGCCGTGCTCGGCGTGGAAGGCGCGCAGCACCGGCTCGCTGCAGGCCACCAGGGTTGGCGCGCAGCACTGGGGGAACTCCTGGGCGAACAGCTTCTCGTTGCAGGTCAGCAGCGCCCGGGTGGGGTTGACCACCAGCACGCCCTCACGCTCGGCGAAGCCCAGCAGGTGCACGGCGTGCAGGAAGTGGTCATCCACCGGCGGGTCCTTGCGCATCAGGATCACATCGAGCTCGGCCAGGGGCCGGCTCTCCGGCGGCCCCAGGGCGTACCAGCGATCGGGGTCGCGGAACGCCGTCAGGTCGCGCATCCGTCCATGGGCGCGGCCGTCCTCGAGGAACAGGTCCTGCTGCTCCAGGTAGTGCAGCGACCAGCCCCTCGCCTGGGCCGCCCACAGCATGGCCAGGGTGGTGTCCTTCTTGTAGGCGAGGTGGGAGATGGGGTCCATCACCACGCCGATCTTCAGCGCGCGTTCGCTCATGGCGTCGGGTTTCCGGTCGGGAGTCGGGATGGGGCCAGTATGCCGGCTAGTCGCCACCGGGCGCCAGCCGGATGCCGGTGGGCTCCAGGGTGATCAGGCGCTGCTTGTAGAGCCGGCCGATGGCCTGCTTGAAGGCGTTCTTGCTGACCCCCAGGCGCGCCTTGATCTCGGCGGCGTCGCTCTTGTCGCCCAGCGGCAGGTAGCCGCCGCTTTCGCGCAGCGCCTTGAGCACCGTCTCGCCCACCACGTCGAGGCGTGCGGCCCCCGGCGGCAGCAGCGAGAGATCCAGACGGCCATCCTCGCGAAGCCGCTTCACGTAGCCGGTTAGACGCTGGCCGCGGCGCAGCGGCCGGGTCACATCATCGCGATAGAGCAGTCCCCAGGCGCGGTGGTCGACCACCGCCTTGAACCCCAGATCGGTCTGCTCGGCGATCACCAGGGTCACCTCGTCACCGGCCGACAGGCCCTCGGCCTGGTCGGAAATAAAGCGGTCGAGCTTCTGGGAGGCGACCGGGCGGCCCTGCTGGTCCTCGTAGATCCTCACCAGCACCCGCTTGCCGGGCGTGGGCCGAAAGCGCTGCTCGCCGTAGGGCAGCAGCAGGTCCTTGGGATGGCCCCAGTCGAGGAAGGCGCCGGTCTCGTTGACGGAGACCACCTCCAGGTAAGCCACCTCGCCCACGGCGCACTTCGGCGCGCGATAGCGCCGGCCGGCGGCGGGGCGGTCGATGCGGCGGTCGCGGGAATCGGACATGACGGGCTCCCTGACAGGTGGGATAAGGTGAAAGTGAGCGCTCACAAATCGCCGAAGCGGAACTGCAGCAGGCTAAGCGCCACCACCGGAGCGGTCTCGGTACGCAGGATGCGCGGGCCCAGCGACAGCGGCGCGAAACCGATGGCCCTGGCGGCCGCGACCTCGGCCTCGGCGAGTCCGCCCTCGGGACCGATCAGCAGAGCCGCCGAGGCGGGCGCTGCGCTGCGCTCGAGCGCCCCGGCACTGCCGGGATGGAGCACCAGCCGCAGGGCCTCGTCGCGGGCGGCCAGCCAGTCGGCCAGGACCCGCGGCGGGTGCACCGGCGGCACCGTGGCACGCCCGCACTGCTCGCAGGCGCTGGCGGCGACCGCCTGCCAGTGGGCGAGCTTCTTGGCCTCGCGCTCGCCCTTGAGGCGCACGTCGCCGTGCTCGGTGTAGAGCGGGGTGATGGCCGCCACGCCGAGCTCGACGGCCTTCTGGATGGCGTAGTCCATGCGATCCCCCTTGGAAATCGCCTGGCCCAGGTGCACCGCCAGGGGTGACTCGCCGCCGCCCGCGCTCACCGCCTCGATGCGCGCCACCACCCGCTTGCGGGAGGCCTCGACGAGAAACGCCTCGGCCTCCCGGCCGGCGCCGTCGAACAGGCGCAGCGGCGCCCCCTCGCCCAGGCGCAGCACGCGGGCCACGTGGCGGGCCGGTCCTTCGGGCAGAACGACGTCGCCGCCGACCTCATAGTCGGCGGCGACGTGGATACGCGGGGCTTTTCGCAGCGTCACGTTAGCGCCACCACGGAGTCACCCCCCCTTACTGGGTGGTCTGCTCGCCCTGCTGCTGGGCCTGCTCGGCCTCGCGCTTCTTCTTCTGGGCGTAGATCGCCTCGAAGTTGACCGGCGCCAGCATCAGGGGCGGGAAACCACCGCGGTTGACCAGGTTGTCGGCGCACTCGCGGGCGTAGGGGAACAGCACGTTGGGGCAGAAGGCGCCCAGGGTGTGATCCAGCTGAGCGCCTTCGATGCCGCTGATGCGGAACAGGCCGGCCTGCTCGATCTCGGCCAGAAAGGAGGTGGTGCCCTCTTCGCTGTGCGTCACCTGGGCGGTGACCTTGATCACCACCTCGTAGAGATCCTCGCCCACCTTCTGGCTGGAGGTATTCAGGTCGAGGCTGACCTTGGGCTTGAACGGCTGCTGGAAGACCGCCGGCGAGTTGGGCGCCTCAAAGGAGATATCCTTGACGTAGATGCGCTGCACGGAGAACTGCAGCTGCGGCTTGTTCTGCTGGTCGGCGGCGGCCTGGCTGTTGCCACCGGCGTTGGGGTTGTTCTCTTCGGCCATGGAAAGAATCCTTTAGAATGCGGAGTGTAACTACTTCTTGACCACCGGCAGACCGTCGGCCTGCCACTGCATCATGCCGCCCTTGAGCTTGAATACCCGGTCAAAGCCGGCCTTGGCCAGCTTGGCCACCGTGGCGCCGGAGCTCTGGCCGCTCTTGCAGACCACGATGATCGGTTTGTCCTTGACCTTCTCCAGCTCGCCCAGGCGCTCGTCGATGCGGCTCTGGGGAATATTGCGTGCCCCGGCGATATGCCCGGCCTTGAAGTCGCCGGCCTCGCGGGTGTCCACGACCACGGCGTCCTCGCGATTGACCAGCTGAGTCGCCTGGGTGGACGTCACGCCGCTGGCCGCGCTGTTGCGGACCTCGTAAACGATCCAGGCGGTCAACACTATCAGGAAGGCACCCACCAGCAGCGGGTGGTTCTGCACGAATTCGAACAGCTGATCGATCATGGGTCCGGAAAACTCTCGTCGGGTACACGGTTGGGGCGATCTGGGCGGCGCCCAGTATACACCAGGTCAAGGCGTCTGACGGCATGGCCCAGGGCACGCCGCTCGGCCATGACGCCCGGCCCTACCGTGCGCTATGATGCCGCAAGCCGAATCAAGTCGCGACCCCAAGCGTACGGAATGGCCGCCTGCCCCTGGTCGGCAGCACCTTCGCCATTGCCGAAGAACGCCCTCGCCGCGGTCGCCCCTACGATAAAGAGGCCCCTTCCGATGCCCGACACCACGACCCAAGCCCCTCGCCCCGTTGCCCTGATCATTCTCGACGGCTACGGCCACAACCCGGACACCGCCAACAACGCCGTGGCCGCGGCCCACACGCCGAACATGGATCGGCTGTGGCAACATCGGCCCCACGCCCTGCTGCACACCGACGGCAAGTACGTGGGCCTGCCCGAGGGGCAGATGGGCAACTCGGAGGTGGGCCACATGAATCTGGGCGCAGGCCGGGTCGTTTACCAGGAGCTCACCCGTATTTCCAAGGCGGTCGAGGAGGGCGAACTGGACGCCATCCCCGCCCTGACCGACGCCATTGATGCCGCGGTCGCCAAGAACAAGGCCGTCCACCTGCTGGGGCTGCTCTCACCGGGCGGCGTGCACAGCCACGAGGATCACTTCCTGGCCATGGCCGAGTTGGCTGCCCGGCGCGGGGCCCGGCGCATCTTCGTGCATGGCTTCCTCGACGGCCGCGACATGCCGCCGCGCAGCGCCCTGGCCTCCATCGAGCGAGTCAATACGCGGCTTGCCGAGCTGGTGGGCAAGGATAACGGCGGCGTGGCCTCGATCATCGGCCGCTATTTCGCCATGGACCGCGACAACCGCTGGGATCGCGTGGAGAAGGCCTATCGACTGCTCACCGAGGGCGTCGGCGAGCACCAGGCCGCCAGCGCCGAGGCGGGGCTGACCGCCGCCTACGAGCGCGGCGAGAACGACGAGTTCGTCGCCGCCACCGCGGTGAACGCCGGCAAGGGGCCGGTGACCCTCGCCGATGACGATGCGGCCATCTTCATGAACTTCCGCGCCGACCGCGCTCGCGAGCTGACCCGCGCCTTCGTCGAGGAGGCCTTCGACGGCTTCGAGCGCCGCGTGCGACCGACCCTTGCCGGCGGCAGCCTGGTCACCCTGACCCAGTACGCCGCCGATATCCCGGCGCCGGCCGCCTTCCCGCCGGCCGACCTGCACAATACCCTGGGCGAGGTGATGGAGAGCCGCGGCCTCACCCAGCTGCGCATCGCCGAGACCGAGAAGTACGCCCACGTCACCTTCTTCTTCTCCGGCGGCCGCGAGGCCGAGTACGAAGGCGAGACCCGGGTCCTGGTGCCCTCGCCCCAGGACGTCAAGACCTACGACGAGAAGCCGGAAATGAGCGCCGCCGAGGTCACCGACAAGCTGGTGGCGGCCATCGAGTCCGACACCTACGACCTGATCGTGTGCAACTACGCCAACGGCGACATGGTCGGCCATACCGGCGACTTCGACGCCGCCGTCAAGGCCATCGAGGCGGTGGACGCCTGCGTCGGGCGTGTAGTGGCGGCCATCGAGAAGGCGGGCGGCGCCTGCCTGATCACCGCCGACCACGGCAACGCCGAGCAGATGGTCAACCCCGACACCGGCGTGGCCCAGACCGCCCACACCACCTTCGAGGTGCCGCTGATCTACGTCGGCTCCGCCTCGGTGCGGCTGCTGGACGACGGCCGGCTGTGCGACATCGCGCCGACCCTGCTGACGATGATGGGCCAGCCGATCCCCGCGGAGATGACCGGCCGGGTGCTGGTCGAACCGGCATGATGCCCGAACGCCAGCGACCATGAGCCACGCCGGACGCCTGCTGCCCCCCCTGGGGGTGGCGCTGCTGAGCCTCGCCCTGACGCTCGGCGGCGGTGGGGCCACCGTGCTGGCCTCCCCAAGCAGCGAGCGCGAGGCGCGCGAGCGGCTCGACGCCATCGGCGCCGACATCCAGTCGCTCAGCCAGCGCCTGCGCGCCACCCGCGAGGAACAGGACGAAGCCTCCCAGGCGCTGCGCCGGGTGGAGACCGAGCTTGCCGAGACCCACCGCCGCCTGGACGACCTCCAGGCCGACCGGCGCCGCCTGGCTGAGGCCATCGACACCCTGGAGACGGAGCGCGCCGCTCTCGAGCAGGAGCGCGACGACCAGGTCGCCGCCCTGCGTACCCAGCTCGACGCCCTCTACCGGCTGGGGCCGAGCCCGCAGCTCAAGCTGCTGCTCAATCAGGACGACCCGGCGCGCCTCGACCGGCTGCAGGCCTACCTCAACTACCTGGCCCGGGCCCGCCACGCCCGGCTCGACGAGATCGCCCGGCTGGATGCCGAGCTGAGCGAGAACCGCCGAGAGCTGCAGGCGCGCGGCGAGCGGATGGATACCCTGGCCGCTGAGCTGGCGGAGCGCAGCAGCGAACTGGCCAGCCGCATGGCCGAGCGCGAGCGTTTGCTGGCCGAGCTGCAGGATCGCTATACCAGCGAGCAGGCACGGCTGGCCGACCTGGGCCGCGATCGCGAGCGGGCCGAACAGACCCTCAAGCAGGTCCAGGAGGAGCTGGCCCGTCTCGAGCGCCCGCCCCCCTCCACCGCCATCGAAGAGACCCAGGGCGATCTGCCCTGGCCGGTGCAGGGAGCAGTGGCCTCGCGCTTTCGCGGCAGCAGCGGCGTGCACCGCAACGGCATCCTGATCGAGGCCCGGGAGGGCACCCCGGTGGCCGCGGTGCACGCCGGCCGGGTGGTCTTCGCCGACTGGATGCGCGGCTTCGGCAACCTGCTGATCCTCGACCACGGCGATCAGGTCATGACCCTGCACGCCCATCTGCAGCGCTTCGAGGTGGAGGTGGGCCAGGCGGTCGCCCGCGGCGACACCCTCGGCAGGGTCGGCGCCAGCGGCGGCCACTCGGCGCCGGCGCTCTACTTCGAAGTGCGCCGTGGCGGCGATCCCATCGATCCCCAGGGCTGGATCGCCCGGCGCTGACGCGGGCTTCCCCAACCTCCCGGCGGCGAGCTATGCTGGACGCCTCGTCTCGCTATCGCGGAGTTCGCATGCCCCTCTGTCTCGCCGGGCTCCTGCCCGCCGCTCCCCGTCGCCTGCTGGCCGCCCTGCTGGCCACGTCGCTCGTCTGGCTGCCGTCGGCCGCCCAGGCGGCCGCACCGGCCGACGACCTGCCGCTGGAGGAGATCCAGACCTTCGCCGAGGTGTTCGAGCGCATCAAGCGTGTCTACGTGGAAGACGTCGACGACCGCACCCTGCTGCGCAACGCCATGCGCGGCATGCTCAGCGAGCTCGATCCCCACTCCGCCTACCTGGACCGCGACGAATTCCAGACGCTGCGCGAGTCCACCCAGGGCGAATTCGGCGGCATCGGCATCGAGGTCGGCCTGCAGGACGGCCAGCTCACGGTGATCACCCCCATCGATGACACCCCCGCCTCCCGGGCCGGCCTGCAGTCCCGGGACCAGATCCTGCGCATCGATGACACCCCCACCGACCGGCTCACGCTGCAGGAGGCGGTGACCCTGATGCGCGGCGAACCGGGTAGCGAGCTGACCCTGACCATCCAGCGGCGCGGCGAGGAGTCGCCGCGCACCCTCACCCTGACCCGCGAGATCATCCGCACCGAGAGCGTGCGCAGCGAGCTGCTGGAAACCGCTTACGGCTACCTGCGCATCAGCCAGTTCCAGAGCCGCACCGCCGATCAGGTGGGCGCCGCCATCGAGCGCATGGAGCGTGAAGGCCCCCTCAATGGCCTGGTGCTGGACCTACGCAACAACCCCGGCGGCGTGCTGCAGGCAGCGGTGGAAGTGGCCGACGCCTTCCTCGACAGCGGCCTGATCGTCTACACCGAGGGCCGCCTGCCCGACGCCGAGATGCGCTTCTCGGCCGGCCGCGACACCGTCGCCCCCGAGGTGCCGCTGGTGGTGCTGATCAACGGCGGCAGCGCCTCGGCGGCGGAGATCGTCGCCGGCGCCCTGCAGGACCAGCATCGGGCGGTGGTGATGGGCACCGAGAGCTTCGGCAAGGGATCGGTGCAGCAGATCATGCCGCTGGGCAACGGCGAAGGGCTCAAGCTGACCACCGCGCTCTACTTCACGCCCAGCGGCCGCTCGATCCAGGCCCAGGGCATCGAGCCCGATGTGGAAGTGGTGCGCGGCCGGGTCGAGGTGACCGAAAGCGGCCGCCAGGTCCGCGAGGCCGACCTGGAAGGCCACCTGCGCTCCCGGGACGACCCCCGCGAGCGACGCGAGATGAGCGAGCGGCTGCGCGAGGACTACCAGCTTTCTGAGGCCCTCAACCTGCTCAAGGCGCTCAACGTGGTCAGCCAGCGCCGCCGTTGATCCCTAACGAATGGTTCTTCGCAGACTGGCGTAAACAGGCTATGTGGGAGGGAGCTTCAGCTCGCGAAGTAGCGCGCAGCGCTACCCATGGGGCGCCTGCGGCGCCTTCGCCCGGCAGAGCCGGCCTCCCACCATCAAACCTGCCAAACATATTCACGCTAAAGTGCGATGAACCTAAAGAATCGGCGAGCGGGATGAAGCGCTTAGCGCCCGCGCAGCCATTTCGTCTCAGCGGCAGGAGGCGGGCAGGCGCCCCCTCTGCCCAATCGCCTGGCGCATCAGCAGCCGCTTGACCGGCGTGAGCCGGTCGACGCCGCTCATGCCCAGGTTGCGGGCCAGGGTCAGCGCCGGGTGGCGGGCACCGAACAGCAGCCGGAAGCCGTCCATCAGCGCCAGCATGGCAGCGTTGTCGCCGCGCCGGCGGCGGGCATAGCGCGCCAGCACCCCCGCCTCACCAATGGCCAGGCCGCGACGCCGCGCGGCCAGCACCTCCTCGGCCAGCACCGCGGCATCCATCAGCCCCAGATTGACCCCCTGGCCGGCCAGGGGATGAATGCTGTGGGCGGCATCGCCCACCAGGGCGAAGCCGCGTCGAGCATAGCGCTCGGCGTGGCGCTGGGTCAGCGGCACCGCCTGGGTGCGGTCCACCACCTCGACCTCGCCCAGACGATGTGCGAAGGCGTCTCCCAGCGCTTCGCCCAACGCCTCTGCCGACAGCGTTGTCAGCCGCTCGGCCTCGGCGGGCGAGGTCGACCAGACGATGGAGCAGTAGCGGTCATCGCCGTCCACGGTCAGCGGCAGGAAGGCCAGCGGGCCGCTCTCCAGGAACACCTGGCGGGCCACGCCGCCATGGGGGCGGGCGGTGCGCACCGTGGTGACCACCGCCACATGGCCGGTGTCCCGGGCGCTGGCCTCGATGCCGGCCAGGGTGCGCAGCGGCGAGCGCGCCCCGTCGGCGGCCACCACCAGCGGCGCCGCCAGCCGGCGGCCATCCTCCAGCGCCACCTCGCACCCGCCGGGGGTCTCGTCGAGGCCGGCGACCCGGGCCGAGAACTCCAGCGTCACCGAGGGCAGGGCCACCAGCCGCGCCTCCAGCGCCGCCAGCACCAGGTCGTTCTCGACGATATGCCCTAGCACCGGCACCCCGGCCTGATCCGCCGAGAACGCCACCTCGCCACTCCCCTGGGCATCCCACACCCGCATGCGGCGATAGGGCGTCACCCGCCTGCCGCGCATCCACTCCCAGGCCCCCAGGCCCTCGAGCAGGCGCTGCGAGACCGGGGTCAGGGCGCTGACCCGCATGGCGGGCCGGCCCCGGCCCACCCGTTCGGCGTCCAGCAGCGCCGGACGCGCATCCAGCAGGGTGACGGCGACGCCCGCCTGGCCCAGCAGCGCGGCCAGCGCCGCCCCCACCATGCCGCCGCCGACGATGATCGCCTCGCAGCGCTGACTCTCCTGACCGGCTTGCGCCATGCCGTCCCCTCCGTGATGTGTCTGCATGTCAGCGCTCCAGGCCCATGGCGCGGCGCGCCAGGCTGCGGCGCAGCGGCCCCGCCAGATTGAGGCCCACCAGCCCCGCGGCTCGCGCGTGGGAGAGCAGCGGGTGGTCGATGCCGAACAGCCGTACCAGGCCGTCGCTGAAGCGAACAACGCTGTGGCGATCGGCGAACCGACGCGCCTCGAAGTCGCCCAGGGTCGCGAGGGAGCCGAGCGCTTCCCCCTCCGCCAGGGCCTGCTCCAGAGCCGCCACCAGGTCCGTCACCCCGCGCAGGGCGAGGTTGAAGCCCTGCCCGGCTACCGGGTGCAACGCATGGGCGGCATTGCCCAGCACCGCCAGCCCGGGGCGCACCGTCTCCCGGGCGGTGACCAGCGTCAGCGGGTAGGCGTGGCGGCTGCCCACGCGGCGAAAGCGCCCGGCGCGGTCGCCGAAGGCGCGCTGCAGCTCGACCAGGAAGTCGCCGTCGCTCTGGGCCAGGCGCGCCGCCTCCATACCGCTGGGATGGGTCCAGACCAGCGCCATCCGCTGACCCGACAGCGGCAGCAGGGCGATGGGCCCGTCGCGGGTGAAGCGCTCGAAGGCGGTGCCGCCGTGGGGGCGACTCACCTCGACGTTGGCGATCAGCGCCACCTGGTCATAGGGCGCCTCTTCGCTGGCGATGCCCAGGCGCTCCTTGAGACCGGAGCGGCCGCCATCGGCCAGTACCGTTAGACCGGCCCGCAGCTCTCCGCCGTCGGAGAGCATCAGGCGATGCCCCTCGGCTTCCGGGACGATGGCCTCCACCCTGGCCGGGCAGTGCCACGCCAAGGGCAGCGCCGCCAGGCGACGATGCAGCACGCGCCCCATCCAGGCGTTGGGAATGACGTAGCCCAGGGCCTCCTGACCGAGCTCCTCGGCCAGGAGCCGGGTCACCCCCAGCCGCCCCCGCTCGCTGACATGAATCCGGCGTATCGGCGCGGCCTGCTCGGCCATGGCGTCCCACAGTCCCATGTCCCGAAAGCGCTCCGCCGAGCCCTGAGCGATGGCGCTGGAGCGGGCATCGAAGCTCGGCTGCCAGGCACTGTCGGCCAGCTCGCCCATGGGCGAGGCCTCGATCACCGCCACCGACAGCCCATGGCGCTCGATCAGAGGCGCCAGGCAGACGGCCAGGCTGGCACCGACCAGGCCGCCGCCGATGATGGCGATATCCACCGGGCGCGGGGGCGCGGGGCTCATACCCGCTCTCCCTGGCAGGCATAAAAGCCGGCCGATTCGTAATGTAAATTACGTAACATAACTCTGGCTTCCTTTGCGCTGATCATTTCCTGGCCATCAGGGCCTCGATATCTTCGACCCGCTTGGGCACCCCCTCGCTGAGCACCTCGTGGCCCTCCGGGGTGACCGCCACATCGTCCTCGATGCGAATGCCGATGCCGCGGTAGGGCGCCGGGATCTCCGCCTCGTCGGGAACGTAGAGCCCCGGCTCGACGGTCAGCACCATGCCCGGCGCCAGCGCCCTGGGCTCGCCCGCCAGGCGATAGGCGCCGACATCGTGAACGTCCAGCCCCAGCCAGTGGGAGGTGGAGTGCGGATAGAAGCGCTTGATGCTGTCGTCATCGACGTGCGCCTGGACCTCGCCCTCGAGCAGCCCCAGCCGTATCAGCCCGGCGGTGAGGTCGTGAACCACACCGGCGTGGATCTCGGCCAGGGTGACGCCGGGTTTCACCGCCGCCACGGCACGCTCCTGAGCCGCCAGCACCACCTCGTAGAGGGCCCGCTGGGCCTCGCTGAAGCGCCCGCCCACCGGGAAGGTGCGGGTGATGTCACCGGCATAGAGGTCGAACTCGGCGCCGGCGTCGATCAGCACCAGCTCGCCGTCGCGCAGGGCATCGCGATTCTCGATGTAGTGCAGCACACGGCCGTTGTGCCCGCCACCGACGATGCTGGCGTAAGCCGGGCCACTGCCGCCCTGCCAGCGAAACTCGTGTTCCAGCTCGGCCTGCAGGTGGTACTCGCCAAGCCCCGGGCGGGCGGCGCGCATGGCACGCGCATGGGCACGGGCCGAGATCCGTGCCGCATGACGCATCAGCGCCAGCTCGCTCTCGCTCTTGATCAGGCGCGCCTCATGGATCAGCGGCGAGACCTCGACTAGCGCCTCGGGCGGCCGCGCCCCGCGGCGCACCTTCGCCGCCAGGGCGGTGCGTACCTCCTCGGCGGTGGCCATCGCCTCGGCGCTGTCCAGCGGCAGATAGAGGGTGGTGCGGCCATCCAGCAGCGACTCGAGTCGCGCGTCGCGCTCGGCGTTCTCGAAGGCCTGATCGAGGCCGTGCTCGCGCACCGCGCCCTCGGCGCCCAGGCGACGCCCGGTCCAGGTCTCCAGGGCCGGGTCGCGGTCCTGGCAGAACAGTACGCTCTCTCCCTCGGCGCGTCCCGGCAGCAGCAGCAGCAGGGCATCGGGCTCGGCAACGCCGGTGAGGTAGTGGAAGTCGCTGTCCTGGCGGAAGGGATACTCGCTGTCCCGCGAGCGGGTGACCAGCGCGGCACCGGGCAGCAGGACCGCGCTGTCGGCGGGCAGGGCGGCCATCAGGGCGCGGCGGCGTGACAGGTACTCCGCATTGGTGACGGGGGCGGGACGGGGCAGGGGATCAGGCAGCATCGCGGCTCCTTGGCAATGAACGGGGACATCAGTGGCGGGTCGGCTCGCTGGACTCCACCTGCGGCTGGCCCGGGTGCTGCTCGGTGTAGAGCAGCATGGCGGCCATCCGCGCATGCTCGGTGAGGGCAAAGAGGTCGTTCTCGTTCTCGGCGCTCTCCTCCAGGTCGGTCTCCATGGCGGCCAGAGCCGACAAATCCTCCAGCGCCTCGCGCAGCGGCGCCGACCAGCGCTGGCGGGGGGCCTCGCCGGCCTCCTCGACCACCTCCAGGAAGCCCAGGGTCCAGTCGCGCAGGCCACGGGCGCGTTCGGCGAGGGAGTAGAGCTCATCGGGCAGCAGCGGCTCGTAGTTCAAGGCGCTGTCGGCCAGGGCCTCCAGGGCCTGGCGGCGCCAGGCCAGCAGCGCCTCGGCGCTGTCGCGATCGCGAGGCTGCTCGACCCCAAGGTCCAGGCAGACGGCTTCCAGCCAGTCGGCGGCGCTGAGGTCGTTGAGCGCCAGGCCGGCACACAGCCGGCCGTCGAGAAAGGCCGGGGACTGCATGCTGCCATGCAATAAAAACAGGTCGGCGATGGTCGAGAAATCCGGACGTTCATCGATCGTGGACATGTTGACTTCCGTAGTGGCAGGAGACGCAGAGCGACGCTCGCGGCGCGTTGACCGCCCACAAGCGGCTCTCTTATAGTGATTCGTGGTCGAACGACGCTTTGGGCACTGTCTAAGCTAAGCCTAAGCGAACGCCACGCCAGTGCAGGCAGTTCTAGCAGCCTGTCGGATTTGACCGATCGTCGCGAGAAAACCGGATTTCGTAGCAGGTCAGCGTTAAGTTCGACAGGCTGCTAGACAGCTCTCTCCAGGATGTTAACGTATCGGGACACCCCATGGCCCGCACCGGAGCCCTCATGAGCGATGCTTCCCGCCCCACCGCCGAGATCACCCTGCTGGGTCGGCACTATGTGATCGCCTGCAATCCCGGCGAGGAGCACAAGCTGGATCGCGCCGCCCGCTACCTGGATCGCGCCATGCACGGTATCCACGCCCAGAACAACCTGCTGGGCAGCGAGCGGATCGCCATCATGGCAGCGCTGAACATCGCCCACGAGCTGCTCGAGGCACTGGACGAGCGGCGCAGCGGCGAGCAGAGCCTGGACCGGCTGAGCGAGCGGCTCGAGCAGGCGTTGGCCGGTGGCCCGGCCCCGGGACAGACACCCTGCGAATGACATTGGACGTCACCGCCAGCTCTGATACGATGAAGGTGTTCCCTGGGGTGTTGGCCAGTCGTTATAGTCCCTCGAGCCTATGCGCAATACCCAGGGCGGCCAATAGCTAGCCGGACCCGTGTGCATGTCCGTGCGACGGAAAGCCTGACGGTTCGGCTGCGGCCACCCACCTTGAACCAAGGGTTCAAGGGCCAGAACGACAGCGGCACTCTGGGGAACCCCACGCATCATGTGCAGCCTGCTAGCCCCTCTCGACTTCGACACCCGCGACGACTCCCCGAACGCCCGCCGGCGCCTGCGCCAGGCCCTGCGTCGCCGCCGCCGCGCCCTCGAGCCGTTACAACAGCGCCAGGCCGCCCAGGCCCTGTGTCGCCGGCTGCGCCGGCTGCCCGAGCTGCAGCGCGCCCGCCGAGTGGCCCTCTATCTGCCCAACGACGGCGAGATCGACCCCCGGCCGCTGATCCCGTGGCTCGCAGAGCGCGGCGCCCGGGTCTACCTGCCGGTGCTCAAGCCGCTCACTCACAACGCCCTATGGTTCGTTCACTACCATCAGGGCACGCCGATGGTGCGCAACCGGTTCGGCATCGCCGAGCCCGACACCCGCCACGGCGCGCACCGGGCCCGGCGCCTGGCGGCCTGGGCGCTGGACGTGATCCTGCTGCCGCTGGTGGGCTTCGACGAAACCGGCCAGCGCCTGGGCATGGGCGGCGGCTTTTACGACCGCAGCCTGGCCTTCACCCGCCGGCCGGGGCCCCGTCCACGGCTGATCGGCCTGGCCCACGAGTGCCAGCGGGTCGCCCGGCTGCCGAGCGCGTCCTGGGACGTGCCGCTGGATGCCATCGCCAGCGACGCCCGCCTCGTCAGGCCCTGACGCTGAGCCCGTAACGCAAACGACCGGCCGGTGCTCTGCACCGGCCGGTCGTTTCGGTTGCTGCATCTGATCATGGCACTGATGGCCGACTCAGCTACCCGCCAGCGCCTGGGCATAGCCGGTCACCACGACGCCGATGCCGAAGGCCAGCACCAGTGCCATGACCAGATCGGGCTTGCGCTTCATTGCCTGCTCCCTGGTAATGCGTCCGCCGCAGCGGAGTGTGAACGATTTCGCACATAGCACGTGCAGCGACGACTATAGGGGCTTGGGCGCCCGGCTGACAACCGCTGGTGCTCAACGATTACGCCTTGAAATGCTCGCCATTTCTCGCCTTTGGCGTGAGTCAGCGCTTACCCTGCGCGGTTCAGGCCATGAACAGCCGATAGGCCGAGTTGTCGGACTCCTTCCAGTAGCGATAGCCGATCTCGTCGAAGTGCTCCTCCACGTGGCAACGATCCCCATTGGGTATCTGCATGCCCACCAGCACCCGGCCGTACGCTGCCCCGTGGTTGCGGTAGTGGAACAGCGAGATGTTCCAGTCGTGGGGCAGGTGGGTGAGGAAGTTCATCAGCGCCCCGGGGCGCTCGGGGAACTCGAAGCGGTAAACCTCTTCGTCGAAGTGCTCCTTGGGGCGACCGCCGCCGAGGTGGCGAATATGCAGCTTGGCCAGCTCGTTGTCGGTGAGATCCTCTACCGGATAGCCGGCATCGCGCAGCTTGTCGATCACCGCCTGGCGGTCCTCACCGCCGGGCTTAACCTGGACGCCGACGAAGATATGCGCCGCGTCCGGATCGGCGTAGCGGTAGTTGAACTCGGTGACCATGCGCTTGCCGATGGTCTTGCAGAATTTCTTGAAGCTGCCGGGCTTTTCGGGAATCGTCACGGCGAGGATCGCCTCGCGCTGCTCCCCCAGCTCGGTACGCTCGGCGATATGCTGCAGCCGGTCGAAGTTGGTGTTGGCGCCGGAGTTGATGCACAGCAACGTCTGTCCCTCGGCGCCGGTCTGCTGGATGTACTTCTTCAGCCCCGCCAGGGAGAGGGCCCCTGAGGTTTCCGAGACCGCCCGGGTATCGTCGAAGATGTCCTTGACCGCCGCACACATCTCGTCGGCGTTGACGGTGATCACCCCGTCGACCAGCTCGCGGACGATGGAGAAGGGCACCTCGCCGATCTGCGCCACCGCCACCCCTTCCGCGAAGACTCCCACCTGGTCGAGCACCACCCGCTCGCCGGCCTCCAGGGCCGCCTTGAGGCAGGCGCTGTCCTCGGCCTCGACGCCGATCACCTTGACCTCGGGACGCAGGTACTTGACGTAGGCCGCCACCCCGGCGATCAGCCCGCCGCCGCCCACCGGCACGAAGATGGCGTCCAGCGGCCCGGCGTGCTGATGGAGGATCTCCATGGCCACGGTGCCCTGGCCGGCGATGACGTCGATATCGTCGAAGGGCGGAATGTAGGTGTAGCCGTGCTCCTCGATCAGCTCCCGGGCGTGCGCGGCAGCAGCGGCAAAGGCGTCACCCTTGAGCACGACCTTGGCGCCCCGGGCGCGCACGGCGGCCACCTTGATCTCGGGGGTGATGCGCGGCATCACGATCACCGCCTTGACCCCCATCTGCTTGGCCGCCATGGCCAGGCCCTGGGCGTGGTTGCCCGCAGACGCCGCGATGACGCCCTTGGCCTTCTGCTCCTCGGTCAGCTGGGCCATCTTGTTGTAGGCGCCGCGGATCTTGAAGGAGTGGACCGGCTGCAGGTCCTCGCGCTTGATCAGGATGGTGTTGTGAAAGCGGCGGGAGAGGAAGGGGGCCGGGGAGATCGGCGTTTCCCGGGCGGCCTCGTAGACCCGGGCCTGGAGAATCTTCTTGACGGTGGCTTCTAGCATCCTGATATCCCAGAGGAGTGACGCGAAGGGCTGTGCTGCAGTGCAGAGAACCCCTATTGGTAGCATTCCCGACGGCATGGCGTCCAGCGCAGCCCCGGTAAGATAAGGGTCGTCGCTGCTGTGCTTGGCGAGGGACGCCGGGGGCAGGCCAAAGAGGAGGTCCGATTCCAGGGGTGAGGAGCACTGCTCCGAACGGGCTGGCCATGGATGGCCAGCACCGGACCTGCAAGCGGAGCGGGACGCGAGAGCGCAGCAGGGAATCGGTAGCGTACAAGGAGGTATTCACAGCGCCTCCTCGGCGGTCCGGCGCTCCGGGGCCTGCCGACGGATCAGTCCCGAGCGATGCTGCTACCTGCGATCGTTCTGCCTGCGGGACACTCGCCATCAAGCCCGCTTTGCCGACTCGGGGGGCAGGGCTATCCCGGGCGCACCCTCCGCCATGCCATCGGCAGAGCGGCCCGGCTGGCCTATAATGGCGCCCGATTCCCATCCATCCGCCACCTGAGAGCGACCCCATGACCCAGGACGAACTGAAGGACGCCGTCGCCGCCGCCGCCATCGACGAGATCGCGCCCTGGCTCGAGCGCGACACCGTGCTCGGCATCGGCACCGGCTCCACCGCCAACCGCTTCATCGACCGCCTGGCCAAGCTGCGCGACGACTTCAGGGGCGCCGTGGCGAGCTCCGAGGCCAGCGCCGAGCGGCTGCGCGGTCACGGCATCGAGGTGTTCGAGCTCAACAGCGTAGGCAGCGTGCCCTTCTACATCGACGGCGCCGACGAAGTGAACGCTCACCTACACATGATCAAGGGCGGCGGGGCGGCCCTGACCCGGGAGAAGATCGTCGCCGCCTGTGCCGAGCGCTTCATCTGCATCGCCGACGCTTCCAAGAAGGTCGAGCGCCTGGGGGAGTTCCCGCTGCCGGTGGAGGTCATCCCCATGGCGCGCTCCTACGTGGCCCGGGAACTGGTCAAGCTGGGCGCCGACCCGGTCTACCGCGAGGGCGTGGTCACCGACAACGGCAACCAGATCATCGACTGCTTCGAGTTCCCCATCGATGACCCGGTGGCCATGGAGGCGCGCATCAACGCCATCGTCGGCGTGGTCACCAACGGCCTGTTCGCGGCCCGCGGCGCCGACGTGCTGCTGCTGGGCAGCGAGAGCGGCGTCGAGCGGCTGACGCCGGCCTGACAACAACAGTAAGCACTCACTCACCCCAACAGTCGCGACAGCCCCGCCAGGGTGCGCACCAGGGCGCCGCGATTGGCGGCGATCACCGCCTGGCCAGCCTCGGCCAGGCGGTGGCGCTCCGGCTCATCGTCGAACAGCGCCAGAAGCACATGGCCCAGCGCCTCGGCGTCGCCGACCTCCACCAGAGCATCGGCATCGCGCAGGGTGGCCGCCACCTCCTCGAAATTGGCCAGCGCCGGGCCGGTGAGCACCGGCACGCCCATGGCCGCTGGCTCCAGCAGGTTGTGTCCGCCCACCGGCACCAGGCTGCCGCCGACGAAGGCCAGATCGCCGACCCCGTAGAGCGTGAGCAGCTCTCCCATGGTGTCACCCAGATAGACCGCGGTCGCCGGGCCCGGCCACTCATCACGGGAGCGCCGCGCCACGGCCAGGCCCCGCTCGGCGCACAGCGCCGCCACCGTCTCGAAGCGCTGGGGGTGGCGCGGCACCAGGATCAGCAGGGCCTCGGGGTAGTGCGCACGCAGCCGAGCATGCACCGCCAGCAGCAGCTCGTCCTCGCCCGGGTGGGTGGAGCCCGCCACCCAGATGGGACGCGCCCCCAGCCGGGTGCACAGCTGCCGGCTCTGGGCCAAGGCGACGGGGTCCGGCGACAGGTCATACTTCAGCGAGCCCACGACTTCGCTGCGCTCGGTGGCCATGCCCAGCGCCCTAAAGCGTTCGGCATCGGCCGCGGACTTGGCCGCCAGCCAGTCGACGTGGCTCAGCGCCTCGACCATCAGCGGCCTCAGCCGGCGGTAGCCGCGAAAGGCGCGGGGCGAGAGGCGCCCGTTGACCACGGCCACCGGCACCCCGCGACGGTCGCAGGCAGCCAGCAGATTGGGCCACAGCTCGGTCTCGAAGAGGATCGCCAGCGCCGGGGCGAGCCGGTCGATGAAGCGGCGCGCCGCACCGGGAAAGTCCAGCGGAACGAAGTGATGGCTCACTTCGCCGCCAGCCCCCGACTGGACGAGGCGATCGGCCAGCGCCGCCGCCCGCTCGGCGCCGGTGGCGGTCATAGTGGTGATCACCAGACGATGGCCGGGATAGCGCTCCAGCAGCGCCTCGATCAGCGGACGGGCGGCCAGCACCTCGCCCACCGAGGCGCAGTGCAGCCAGAGGGTTCGCCCGCGTTCGGGCGAGGGCGTCAGCAGCCCCAGCCGCTCCCGCCGAGGATGAGTGGGCACTTGCTCACGCCAGACGCGCCGCCAGATCAGCGGCGACAGCAGATAGAGCGCCGCCGAGTAGAGGCGCCTCGCCCAGGGTCGCCCAGTGCGCACCCTCACGCCTCGCGGTCGAGGATGGTGGCGATCATCGCCGTGGTGGAGACGCCATCCTCGAAGCCCAGCACGATCACCTCGCCGCCGGCCTCACGCACCGCCTCCCCCCCGGCGATCTGCTCGGGGCGGTAGTCGCCCCCCTTGACCAGCACATCGGGCAGCACCGCCTCGATCAGTCGCTGAGGGGTATCCTCGGTGAAGGGCACCACCCAGTCCACGGCGCCCAGTCCCGCCAGCACCTGCATGCGCCGGGCCAGCGGGTTGATCGGCCGCCGGGGCCCCTTGAGACGGGCGATGGAGGCGTCGTCGTTGACCGCCACGATGAGCCGGTCGCCGAGCCGGCGGGCCTGCTCCAGGTAGGCCACATGGCCGGCGTGGAGGATGTCGAAGCAGCCGTTGGTCATCACCACCCGCTCGCCGCGGGCCTGGGCGGCGCGCACCGCCTCGATCAGCGGCGGCTCCTCGATCACCCCGAATTCGGCCAGCTTGTCGCCGTGCAGGGCGGTGTAGAGCTCGGCGATGGAGAGCGTCGCGGTGCCCGGCTTAGCCACCACCAGGCCGGCGGCCAGGTTGGCCAGGGTCATCGCTTCGGGGAAGCCATGGCCGGCGGCAAGCGCCAGGCCCAGCACACCGATCACGGTGTCCCCGGCGCCGGTGACGTCATAGACTTCCCGGGCCCGGGTCGGCAGGTGCAGCGGCTCGTGACCCTCACGGATCAGGGTCATGCCCTTCTCGCTGCGGGTGATCAACAGCGCCTCGAGCCCTAGCTCGTCACGCAATGCCTCGGCCTTGGCGGCGAGCTCGGCGTCGTCGCGGCAGGGCCCCACCACCCCCTCGAACTCGGCCAGGTTGGGGGTGATCATGCTGGCCCCCCGGTACTTGCCGAAGTCGCCGCCCTTGGGGTCGACCAGCACCCGCTTGCCGGCGGCACGCGCCAAGGCGATCAGCGCCTCCACCCGGTTGAGCGTGCCCTTGCCGTAGTCGGAGAGAATCACCAGGTCGCAGTCGGGCAGCGCTCGCTCGACCCGGGTCAGCAGCCCCGAGGTGTCCACCTCGCCGAGCCCCTCCTCGAAGTCCAGGCGGATCAGCTGCTGGTTGCGACTCACCACCCGCAGCTTGGTGATGGTGGGAATCCCCACGCTGCGCTCTAAGTGAGTGCTCACTCCGGCCGCATCGAGCGGAGCAACCAGCCGCTCGGCATTGTCGTCATCGCCGACCAGGCCGGCCAGGGCCGCCTGAGCGCCCAGGGAAGCGATATTGAGCGCCACGTTGGCCGCGCCACCCGGGCGGTCTTCGCTGTCGCGCACCTGCACCACCGGCACCGGGGCCTCCGGCGAGATGCGCAGGGTGCCGCCGTGCCAGTAGCGGTCCAGCATCACGTCGCCCACCACCAGCACGCGGGCCTGCTCCAGGGCCGTCAGGTCAAACTTCATCGGGGCTCTCCGTATCGGGACTTTCCGTATCGGGGCTCTCCGTCGGCGCGCCTTGGGCGTCCCGGTAAAGCACCACCTCCAGCCGCTCGATGACGTCTTCGGTATGAATCAACGACATGGCGTCGGGGTGGCGCACCCGCTGCCCCCAGGCCAGCTGCTCGGGTTCCTTGTGCATATAGGTACGCACCGCCTCGGGATAGCGGTTCACCGCCTCGGCCCGCCAGAGGTAGGGGCCGGTGCGATCCAGGTTGGAGGTGGCATAGAGACCGACCACCGGGGTGCCCAGGGCATTGGCCATATGCACCGGCCCGGAGTCGGGGGCGATCACCGCCTCGGCGCCATCGATCAGCGCCAGCAGCCCCTTGAGCGAGCTTTTGCCGATGGCGTCGTGCACCGCTTCCGGCCGGCTGAGCGACTGGATCTCCTCGCCCATCTCACGCTCCTGGGTGCTGCCGCCTCCGGTCAGCACCGCCTTGATGCCGTGCTGGGCCCAGGCGTGCTCGATCACCGCGGCATAGCCCTGCGCCGACCAGTTACGGAAGTTGCGCACCCGCAGGCTGCTGCAGGGGCTGATCACCAGGTAGCGCCCCGTTCCGGCGATCTCGCGGGCCTCCTGGACGGCGGCATCGGGAATCGGCAGGTGCCACTCCAGGGAGAGATCCTCCACGCCGAGCAGGCGGGCGAAATCGAGAAAGGACTCCAGCACATGGGCGCGGGGATGCGGCGCCAGCCGGCGGTGGGTGAACCAGTGCTGGGCATCCTTGGCGCGGGCCTTGTCATAGCCCACCCTCACCTTGGCCTTGAGCCCCAGGGAGAGCACGCTGGCCCGCAACGCCTGCTGCATATGCAGCAGCACGTCGAACCGGCGGTCCGAAAGCTGGCGCCAGATGGCGCGCATGCCGGCCAGTCCCGTCGCCTTGTCGTAGACGATGAACTCGACCCCCGACAGGCCCGCCAGTAGACTGTGCTCGGCCTTGCCGATGATCCAGGTGATACGCGCCTCCGGCCACTGGCGCTGAAGCGCCCGTATGGTCGGCACCAGATTGCAGACGTCGCCCAGGGCAGAGAGCCGCAGTACGGCAATGTGGCGGGGTCGGGCAGGCAGAGGATGCTTCATGCGCTTGGCAACATATCGGACGGGAAAGACGATCATTCTATATGATGCAGGCAGTGTATGTGACGCCGTCATGGCGCCACAACTCGGCCCGTCGCTACTCGACCCGGACCACTGGCGCCAGCAGGGCCGGGTGGTGGGAGACGCCCCGGGGCGAGGCAGCAGTCTCTTCCTGGACGCTGGCATTGAGCAGTGGGTGCTGCGCCCCTATCGACGCGGCGGCCTGGTGGCCAGACTCAGCGAGGCACGCTACCTGTGGCTGGGGTGCGAGCGCACCCGCGCCTTTCGCGAGCTGCGACTGACCGCCTGGCTGCACGAGCGGGGCCTGCCGGTGCCCAGGCCGGTGGCGGCCGGCGTGATACGCCATGGGCTCAGCTACGAGGCGGCGCTGCTTACGGTGCGCATCCCCGGCGCACGCGCCCTCGCCGAGCGGCTCGAAGACGGCCGCGCCGAGGCCGCCCTGCTGCGCGCCGTTGGCGCCACCATCCGCCGCTTCCATGACGTCGGGCTCGATCACGTGGATCTCAACGCCCGCAATGTGCTGATCGACGGGGAAGACAGGATCTGGCTGATCGATCTGGATCGCTGTCGGATACGCCCGAGTCGCCGCCATATCCCTCGCAATCTGGCGCGACTGGCGCGCTCGCTGCACAAGCTGGGCTATCCCTGGGCGATGGACGACATTACCGAAGGGCACCATCGGGCCGGCTAGCGGCCGACGCCACGCCTCACCCCTTGCGCCGCCCGACCCACTTTCGCTTGGCGCCCTTGCGCACTCGCCGCATGCAGGAGAGCCCGGCCTGCAGGGCATTGGCCAGGCGAAAGGTGCGAGAATACCGCGTTGCCTTGTCGAGATAGCGATAGCCTAAGGGCATGCTTTCGAGAAACTTGCTGTACTCCATCAGCAGTCGCGTCCTGGCCAGCAGTGGTGGGCGCGTCATCTTGAAGTCGATGAAGCGGACCCGCTCCTCGTCGATCAGGAAGTTCTGTGCCTGGGGATCGCCGCGCAGGTAGCCCTGGCCATGCAGTTCGAGCAGCGCCTCGGCCACCGCTTGCGTATCGCGGCTAGTTGCCTGCCTGCCCGGGACAAAACCATACAGGAAGAAACCGTCCACCACTCGGCCCGCCTTGCGCCGCTCGGCCCCCAGTATCGGCTCGGGCCCTCTCTGCCCAAGACGCGCCAGCATCGCAATGCTGCGATGCTGGCGAATCGACTCCCCGGGGCGGAACAGGGTCAGGAAGCGCTCCCATGCACGGCGATTCCGGGCGCGAGGCACCTTTAGGACCAGGTCACGGCCGCCGATGGTGACCCGGGCCGCCCAGCAGTGGCGACTATCCTTCAGCAGGCTCACGACCCGGTAGCGCTGCCGAAGCACGGCCCGCAGCAGGCTGACCGCTTCATCGTCGGGCAGGCTCGCTTCGAGGCGGTAGCCCTCACACTCCCACACGCCGGAACCGGAAATCGCTCTGCTCTGCATGGCGCGCCTCTTGCGACAGTCAACTCTTGCTACGCCACCAACCATCGCCTCGTTTGCGAAGCCGTTGGGCGGCTACCTGAACACGGGGGACCCTGTTAAGGTGATCCCTTCAACGAGAGCCAGACGATACCATATATCGATCATGCTGACGCCGCCGAGAATGCCCCACCCCCGCTGGTGGTCCCTGCTCGTCATGGGCCTGTGCCTGGGCTATGCCATCACCACCCTGACCCGGCTCTCGCCCTGGTGGCTGCCGCTGATCGCCGCCGCCTGGATCGGCCTGGGTGCCCTGCTGCGCTGGGGCGCACCGCTCAGCTTCCAGCCTCCCGCTGCGGGCCGCAGGCTCTGGCCCTGGTCGCTGCTGCCCCTCGCCCTTTGGGGACTCTACGTCTATCTGGCCGACAGCTTCGGCATCGTCGACGTGGGGGCCGTCTACTTCCACTTGCAGGCGGGCATGACCGATCATGGCGGCGTCAGTCGCATCGGTGCCGCCGTGCTCTACTGTCTGTCGATGCTGGCCCTGCTGGTCGCCGTGGTCTGGCTGGTCCGGCACGACCACCGCTGGCGGCGCGCCGAACCCCTGCTGGCGATCGCCCTGCTGGCCAGCAACCCCCTGCTCTATGGCATCACCCAGCGGGGGGCCGCCATCGTCACCGACGACGGCGCCTGGCTGGAGCGTCAATACGTGGAGCCGATGCTGCTCGAATCTCCCGAATCACCGCCGAACCTGCTGCTGCTCTATCTGGAGAGCATCGAGCGCACTTATGCCGACAGGGAACGCTTCGGCGACGCCTACGCCGACCTGGACGTCATCGGCGAGCGCGGCCTGGTCTACGAGGGCGTTCGCCAGATCAACAACACCGGCTGGACCATGGCCGGCATGATCGCCAGCCAGTGCGGCACCCCGCTGATGCCCGCCGGCCTCCTGCATGATCGACAGTTCACGCCGCTGGACAAGGTGGTGCCCGGGATCGACTGTCTCGGCGACCTGCTGGCGAAAGAGGGCTATCGACTCAGCTACCTGGGCGGGGCCAGCACTGCCTTTGCCGGCAAGGGCATCTTCTACGAGGACCACGGCTTCGAGACGGTACTGGGGCGCGAGGAGCTTCAGCCCCGGCTGGAGGATCCGGACTACGTCAACAACTGGGGCCTCTATGACGACTCCCTCTACGACTTCACCGTCGAGGAGATCCGCCGCCTGGACCAGGGCGATAGCCCCTGGGGGGTGGTCAACCTGAGCATCGCCGGCCACGCTCCCAACGGCTACCCGGCACAGGCCTGCATCGATCGCCAGGGCGAGTTCGACGGCGTCGATATTCTCTACTCGGTGGAGTGTTCGGCATGGCTGGCCCGGGACCTGATCGAGCGTCTGGAGCAGGAGGGCCTGCTGGACAATACCCTGGTGGTGATCGCCAGCGACCACCTGACCATGCGAGTCTCGGTCTGGGACGAGCTGATCCAGGGCGATCGCGACAACACCTTCATGCTGCTGGGGCCGGGCGTTCCGGTTGACCGGGAGCAGCGCGAAGCCTCCATGGTGGACGTCTTTCCCACCATTCTCGAGGCCATGGGATTCACCATCGACTGGCACCGCGCCGGTCTGGGGGTCTCGCTGCTCGCCAATGAACCGACGCTGCTCGAAGAGCATGGCAAGCCGGCGCTGCATGCCCGAATGCGCGAAGAGACCGCACTGCAGGAGCGGCTCTGGGAAGGCCTGGTGCCGGAACAGCGACAGGCCGATACCACGCAGGGACAGGTCGTCGAGACGCCCGACGATGCGGCACCGGACGAAGAGATTTATCCCTGATTGGGATCATGACCACCACCATTTTATGGCAGATCGCATGCAGCCTGATGCTTCCTCCCCCCATCGACACACCCTGTCGGTCTGTGTCATCGCCAAGAACGAGGCCGACCGCCTGCCGCGCTGCCTGGCATCGGTAGCCGACATCGCCGATGAGATCATCGTCCTCGACAGCGGTAGCTCCGATGACACCGTGGCGGTGGCGAAACAGTACACCGACAAGGTCTGGGTCACCGACTGGCCAGGCTTCGGCGTCCAGAAGCAGCGCGCGCTCGACCGGGCCAGCATGGACTGGGTGCTCTCCATCGATGCCGATGAGGCCCTGGACGACACGGCTCGGGACGCGCTGAAAGCGCTGCTGGACAGTCCCCGTATCGAGGAGACCGCCTTTCGGATCAAATGGCTGGTGGTGCGGCACGGCAAGGGGCTCAAGTTCGGCCGTAGCGCCCGGGCCCCGCTGAGGCTGTTCCTCCGCGAGGGAGCCAAGTTCACCGATGCCCAGGTGCATGAAACCATCGTTCCGGCCCCCGGCAGGATCGGCAGGCTGCCCGGCAGGTTGCTGCACTTCACCGCCCGCGACTATGGGCATGCCCTGGAGAAGAACGCCAAGTATGCCTGGCTGGGCAGCCAGAAGTACTTTGCCAAGGGCAAGCGCAACCGCAGCCTGCTGCTGGTCTGCCTCAGGTCGCTCTGGACCTTTTTCCTGATCTATATCCTGCGCGGCGGCTTCCTCGACGGGCGTATCGGCTTCATCGTGGCCATGAACTACATGCAGGGCAACTTCAACAAGCACGCCGGCCTGTGGCTGCTGAGCCGAGAAGAGCGCCGCGACGCGGATGCGCAAGGCGAGCAGTCGCGCTAGACACCTTCCGGCCGCTACCAGGGCTTCCAGTACCCCAGCTTGCGGCGCTCCTTGAGGTTGCGCAGGCCGTTGCGGGGCTTGGCCTTGAGGTCCGCCCGACCCTGGCGAAGACACTCCTCCACGGCATCCAGCACGCGCTCGCTGGAGCGCCCATCGGTGTAGGGATGTAGGTCCCTGGCAAAGGCCTCGATACGCGCCATCAGCTCGGGCGGCTGCGACAGGGCCTCCTCGATGGCACCTTCCAGCGCTTCCACCCGCGTAACATCCAGCAGATGCGACCTGTCGCCACGGCTCTGGTTGCGGAAGGTCACTACCGGCCTGTGCTGCAGCAGGAACATCAGCATCACCGAAGAGGTATCGCATACCATGACATCCGAGGTACGCAGTAGCGGCAGGATATTGCGGGTGTCGATGAAGCTCAGGCTGTGGTTCTCCAGCGACCGATAGGCCTCCACCACCGCCGGGTCCATCTTGGGATGGAACTGGATCAGCCACTGCCACCGGCCGGTATCGCGCAGGCGACGCACGGTTTCCAGCAGTTGCGGTGCCGCGCTCAGTCGCGGCGTGAAGGTCGAGCACAGCAGGATACGCGGGCGGCCATCCGCCGCCGGCAGCACGGGCTCGCGCCCGGCGGGTATCTCGGGACGGAACAGCGGATCCAGGGCCGGCCAGCCGGTTTCGACCACCCGAAAGTGGCCATGACGCGAGGCACGCGCTTCGAATCCACTGGTGCTGCTCGGCCCCTGGGTGCAGTAGAGATCGAAGCAGCCGCGAATATTGAAGTGCCCCCGGTCGTCGCTGCGCCCCGCCTTGGCCACGTTGAAGCCGTGAAACACCGCCACCTTCAAGCCGGGAATGAAGGACGGCACCATATTGCCCGGCACCAGCACCACCTCGGGCTCCCACGCCCTGACCTCGGCCACGTCCATCAGCCGCTTCTCCCCCGGCTCCAGGTGCCTCGGATCCACTTCCTCGCCAGCGAAGAACCATCGGGCCTCGCCGCCGCGCGAATGTATCGCCCACTGCAGCGGACGCAAGATAGAATAGGCATAGTTCTGCTCGGCATAGAGCAGAAAGCGAGTGGCCCTCGGCGGGGGTGTCATGTCGACTGTCGTGGTCATTATGAATTCTGGTTCATCGGCGCGGCGATTTCGGACAGGAGTGGTCGATGAAAGTATTGTGCATCACGGATCGAGCGGATCGCCCCGAGACGGAACTGTTTGTCCTGCTATCGAAACAGGTCGACAGGCTGGTGGTGATGTGCAATCCCGAAGGGCGGAACGCTCATATTCTAGCCGAGCAGAACATTCCCACGCTTGCGCTAAAGGTGCGTAGCCGGCACGACAGGGCAGCTACCACTGCCATTCGCGAGGAGCTTGAGCGCGGTGACTATGATATCGCGCACGCCTTCAATACACGAGCGCTGGCCTGCCTCCTGCGGGCCGGTCGGCGTACTCGTACCCGCCTGCTCGGGTACCGCGGCGTCACGACCGGGGTCAGCTATCTGAAACCGGAGTCCTGGCATACGTTCCTGCACCCCCGCCTGGACGGCATCTTCTGCGTGGCAGAGGCGGTTCGCCAGGCACTGCTCGACACACGCTTTCTAGGCTGGCACCTCCCCGAATCCAAGCTCAAGACCATCCACAAGGGCCATGATCCGGCCTGGTATGACATGCCGCCGGCCGACCTGACGGCATTCGGCCTTCCACCGGAAGCCGTTCCGATCTGCTGCATCAGCCGCAACAGCGTCAAGAAAGGCATCATGCCCCTCATCGAGGCCTTCGATCAGCTACCCGCCGACGCCAACCTGCACCTGGTGCTGGTCGGCTCGATCATCGACAACGCGGCGCTCAAGAAGCGCATTGCCACTAGCCCCTTTGCCGAGCGGATTCACTTCACCGGCTACCGTAACGACGTACCGGCTATCCTGCGCAGCTGCCGCCTGCTGGTCTCGGCCTCTCAGAGCGGCGAGGGGCTACCACGGGTGATCATCGAGGCGATGTCGGTGGGCTGCCCGGTGGTGGCAACCGATGCCGGTGGCACCTCGGAGCTGGTGATCGACGGCCAAACGGGGCTATTGCTACCGCCCGGGGACACCGCGGCAATGCGCGAGGCCATTCTCAACGTCATGGACGATGAACACGCTGCCCAAGCGCGAGCACGCAATGCCCTGGAGCTCATACGGGAATCGTTCAATGCGGAATTGACGGCCCAGCGTACCCTCGAGTGGTACGAAGAGCTGCTCGAGCGCTGAGGTTCACTCGCCTAGGAGCCTGTCGGATTTGACCGATCGTCGCGAGGAATACGGATTTCGAGACAAGTTTATCGATCTGATGAGGCGAATAGCGCGCTATTTTACGAATCAGATCGAATGAAATTGGCCGAAAGCCCGGGTTTCGTAGCAGATCAGCGTTAAGTCCGACAGGCTCCTAGCCGGCACCTATAACCGGCTAGCGGCTGCTTGTATACTGGTTGGCCTGTGAATTCATGGCCAACGGTGCTTTCCCAATGACTCTCTCGACACCCTCGTCGACGCCCGACGCGGCGACTTTCCAGGGCCTGATCCTTGCCCTGCAGCAGTACTGGGCCGAAAAAGGCTGCGTGGTGCTTCAGCCCTTGGACATGGAGGTCGGTGCCGGCACCTTCCACCCCGCCACCTTCCTGCGCTCCATCGGCCCCGAGACCTGGAACGCCGCCTACGTGCAGCCCTCCCGCCGCCCCACCGACGGACGCTATGGCGAGAATCCCAATCGCCTCCAGCACTACTACCAGTTTCAGGTGGTGATGAAACCCTCCCCGGCCGACCTCCAGGACCTCTACCTGGGCTCGCTCGCGCGGCTGGGCATCGATCCGCTGGTGCATGACATTCGCTTCGTCGAGGACAACTGGGAATCGCCCACCCTGGGCGCCTGGGGTCTGGGCTGGGAGGTATGGCTCAACGGCATGGAGGTGACCCAGTTCACCTACTTCCAGCAGGCCGGGGGGATCGAGTGCTACCCGGTCACCGGCGAGCTGACCTATGGGCTCGAGCGGATCGCCATGTACCTGCAGAACGTCGATAGCGTCTACGACCTGGTGTGGGCCATCGCGCCGGACGGTTCTCGGGTCACCTACGGCGATGTCTACCTGCAGAACGAGCGGGAACAGTCGGCCTTCAACTTCGAGCAGGCCGATGTGCCGGCCCTGTTCGGCGCCTTCGACCACCAGGAGCGCGAGTGCGCCAAGCTGCTCGATGCCGGCCTACCGCTGCCCGCCTACGAGCAGGTGCTGAAGGCATCGCATACCTTCAACCTGCTCGACGCCCGACACGCCATCTCGGTCACCGAACGCCAGCGCTATATCCTGCGCGTGCGCACCATGGCCCGCGACGTGGCTCACGCCTACTATGCGTCACGCAAGGCCGCCGGCTTCCCCATGGCCCCCGAGGCCCTGCGTCAGGAATGTCTGGCCGACGAATCGCTTGCCGAAGAGGGAGATGCTTGAGCATGGCAGCCACCACCTTTCTGATGGAACTGGGCGTCGAGGAGCTTCCCCCCGCCGCGATCGACACGCTCTCCGACGCACTCGCCGCGGGCATCCGCCGCGGTCTCGACGAGGCCGGGGTTGCCTTCGACCACGTTCAAGCCTTCGCCACCCCTCGCCGCCTGGCGGTGCAGGTCGAGGCGCTGGCCGACAAGCAGCCCGACCGCGAGACCGAGCGCCGCGGCCCGGCGTTAGCTGCCGCCTTCAAGGATGGCCAACCCACCAAGGCCGCCGAAGGCTTTGCCCGCTCCTGCGGTGTCGAGGTGGCAGACCTGATTCACCTGGAGACGCCCAAGGGCACCTGGCTGGGCTACCGTGAGCATCAGCCGGGCGAAGCGACCACCGCGCTGCTGCCCGGCATCGTCGCCAAGGCCGTGACCTCCCTGCCAGTGCCCAAGAACATGCGCTGGGGGGCGTCGCGCATCGAGTTCTCCCGCCCGGTGCACTGGCTGGTCATGCTTTACGGCAGCGACGTGGTCGAGGGCGAAGTGCTCGGCGTGACGGCATCCCGCACCACCCGCGGCCATCGCTTCCATGCCCCCGCCGCCATTGCGCTTTCCCATGCCGACGACTACCTGGCGACCCTCGAACAGGCCTATGTGCTGGCCGACCGCGACAAGCGCCGCGAGTGCATCCGCGAGCAGGTACTGGCCGAAGCCGAGGTGCAGGAGGCCCAGGCGGTGATCGACGAGGAGCTGCTTACCGAGGTTAGCGGGCTGGTCGAGTGGCCCGTGGCCCTGACCGGAAGCTTCGATGAGCGCTTTCTGGAGGTGCCGGCCGAGTGCCTGATCTCCTCGATGAAGGCCAACCAGAAATACTTTCACCTGCTCGACGACCAGGAGCGGCTCAAGCCACTGTTCATCACCATCTCCAACATCGATAGCAGCGATCCGCAGCAGGTCATCGAGGGCAACGAGAAAGTGATCCGCCCGCGGCTGGCCGATGCCGCTTTCTTCTATGACATCGATCGCAAACGCACCCTGGCCTCGCGGATCAGCGAGTTGAACGGGGTGGTGTTCCAGCAGCAGCTGGGCACCCTGGCCGACAAGGCGCATCGTGCCGCGGCCGTAGCCGCCTTCATCGCGGGACGCATCGACGGCGATGTGGCCCAGGCGCGGCGCGCCGCCGAGCTGGCCAAGTGCGACCTGGTCACCGAGATGGTGCTGGAGTTTCCCGAGCTGCAGGGCATCATGGGGCGCTATTACGCCGTGCATGACGGCGAGCCCGCCGAGGTCGCCCAGGCGCTGGAGGAGCAGTACCTTCCCCGCTTCGCCACGGACGCCATCCCCGAGACTCGCACCGGCCGTGCCCTGGCACTGGCCGATCGCCTGGATACGCTGACTGGGATCTTCGGTATCGGCCAGCGGCCCAGCGGCACCAAGGACCCCTTCGCCCTGCGCCGTGCCGCCATCGGCGTACTCAACATCCTGATCAAGGGCGAGCTGGACCTCGACCTGCGCGAGCTCCTGGAACTGGCCGCCGCCCAGCACCAGGAGCTGCCCTATGCCGAGACGCTGGTCGACGAGGTCCTAGACTATATGCTCGATCGGTTCCGCGCCTGGGCCCACGACGAAGGCATCGAGGCGGAGGTCTACCTCGCCGTGCGCGCCCGCCCGGTCACCCGGCCGCTGGACTTCGCGCGTCGCCTGCGGGCGGTCCATGCCTTCGCCCAGCGCGACGAAGCGTCCGCCCTGGCCGCCGCCAACAAGCGGGTCAGCAACATCCTGACCAAGCAGGGCCATTCGGGCACGGGCACGGTCAAGCCCGACCTGCTCCAGGATGCCGCCGAGCAGGCGCTGTACGAGGCCCTGGCCGCTCGCCGCGATGCGGTCATGCCGCTATTTGCCAAGGGGCACTACCGCGAGGCGCTGGACGCCCTGGCCAGTCTGCGCGCTCCGGTCGACGACTTCTTCGACCAGGTCATGGTCATGGCCGACGATGAGGCCGTGCGGGATAACCGCCTGGCGCTGCTTGCCGCCCTCCAGGCGCTATTCTTGGAAGTCGCGGATATCGCCCTGCTACCGCAGTAAGCCCGCTTAAGGCAGCCAAGAGGCCGACAGGCGATTGCCTGTCGGCCTTTTTCATTGCCACGAGGCTAGGCGATGTTTCACGTGAAACATCCCGGGATGACCCCAGCCACATGGATGCGAGGTCCTCCCTTCGGTCGCCACCATGGATTGATGAGGCTGGGGTTCACTTCTAGCTTTACTGCATGAGGGGTGCGAAGGGCCCCGACCTTATGTTGGGACCAAATGCCGTACGCCCCCCCGGAACGGGCCTTCGTTACGCCTATACGTGGACATCCACCGAGGCCCCCAATCCGACAGGAGCCGTCCTCACCGGGAACGAGTCGAGTTCGCTCGATTGTGCGCTAATCATGGCGCACAGCATGATGCGCTATCCACGGGCCCAGACGGGTCGGCCTGCCGACACAGGAGGCGATAATGAGCGACTATTACAACCTTGGTGACTACTCCCGGACGATCACTACCACGTCAGCGGACGCGCAATGCTGGTTCGATCGCGGCCTCGTGTGGCTCTACGGCTTCAACCACGAGTCGGCGATAGAGTGTTTCCGCCTGGCGCTGGACGCCGACCCGCAATGCGCGATGGCGCAGTGGGGCCTCACCCATGCGGCCGGGCCTAACTACAACCGGCCGTGGGAGGCCTTCGAGGCGGAAGAGAAATCCGAGGCGCTGGCGATCGCCCTTCCCGCCGTCGAGGCCGCCGCCGCGCTCGTCGAGCACATCTCGCCAGTCGAGCGAGCACTGATCCAGGCCGTTCGGCACCGGGCACCGGAAGCGCCGGTGGATGAGTTCGGTCCCTACCTGGACGCCTATGCCGACGCCATGCGCGACGTTTATCGTTCCCACCCCGACGACCTGGACGTGGCCGCCCTCTTCGCCGAAGCCCTGCTGAACCGGACACCATGGCAGCTCTGGGATCTGCCCACCGGCGAGCCTGCGGAAGGCGCGGACACCCTCGAGGCAAGGGCCGTGCTCGAGCGGGCCTTCCGCGAGCTCGAAGGTGCCTGGGACCATCCAGGGCTCCTGCACCTGTATATCCACCTCATGGAGATGTCGCCGCACCCCGAACTGGCCCTCCGGCACGGCGACCGGCTCTGTTCGCTGGTCCCCGATTCGGGCCACCTGATCCACATGGCGACCCATATCGACGTGCTCTGTGGCGACTATCACAGCGTGGTCGTCCGCAACTCGCAGGCGATCGAGGCGGACCGTCGCTTCCTCGACAAGGAGGGCCCGGACAACTTCTATTCGATCTATCGACTTCACAACTACCACTTCAAGATCTACGGGGCGATGTTTCTCGGTCAGCCTACGCCGGCACTGGCGACCGCAGACGAGATGCTCTCGACACTGTCGGAGCCCCTGCTTCGCAAGATGGCAGACTGGTTCGAGGCCTTTGTCCCAATGAAGCAGCATGTGCTGATCCGCTTCGGCATGTGGGACGCCATTCTCGGGCAACCGCTGCCCGAGGATGGCGAACTCTATGCCACGACGACGGCACTGATGCGCTATGCGCGGACAGTGGCGCTGGCCAACACCGGCAGGCTCACCGAGGCCGAGGCGGAGCGGGACAGGTTCTTCGCCGCCCAGGCCGCGGTGCCCGAGAGCCGCATGCTGTTCAACAATACCGCCAGGGACATTCTGAAGGTCGCCGAACAGATGATGCTCGGCGAACTCGAGTATCACCGAGGCAACCATGACACCGCCTTCGCGCATCTGCACCGGGCCGTCGAGCTCGATGACACCCTGCCCTACGACGAGCCATGGGCCTGGATGCAGCCGACGCGGCACGCCCTAGGCGCCCTGCTGCTGGATCAGGGGCGACTAGATGAAGCAGAGGCGGTCTATCGCGCTGATCTCGGTCTCGACGATACGCTCAGTCGCGCCTGCCAACATCCACACAACGTCTGGAGCCTGCACGGGCTGTTTGAGTGTCTCACCCGGCGCGGCGAGACGACCGAGTCGGTGCATATCAAACAACAGCTGGAGCGGGCGGTGGCCCGAGCCGAAATTCCGGTGAGGGCTTCCTGCTACTGCCGCCGTCAGGCTGCCGCTGGATAGCTTAACGGCCATGGGCGCCGGCTACTCGCGTGGGCGCCCATCCTCCTGGTCTGGACTCTCCAGGCCCTTGGAAAGTCCTGTTTCACGTGAAACACTGCCCCCTCCTCGTTCCTAACCATGCAAGAGACCCCATGCCCGCCGTCTCCAAGATTGTGATTCTCGACCGCGACGGAGTCATCAACCGTGACTCGGACGCCTACATCAAGTCCCTGGACGAGTGGGTCCCCTATCCGGCCGCCATCGATGCCATCGCCAGACTATCGCGGGCCGGCTGGACGGTCGCCGTGGCCACCAACCAGTCGGGTATCGCCCGCGGCCTCTACGACGAGGCGACGCTGGCCGAGATGCATGCCGAGCTGGCCCGGCTGGTGAGCGCTGAGGGGGGGGAGCTCGCCCATATCGCCTATTGCCCTCATGGACCCGATGACGGCTGTGACTGTCGCAAGCCGCTCCCCGGTCTTCTGGAGCAGATCCGTCGAGTACTTGGCCTGGAATCCCTGACGGGAAGCTGGATGGTGGGCGACAGCCTGCGCGATCTCCAGGCCGGCGAGCCCATGGGCTGCCAACCCGTGCTGGTGCGCACCGGCAAGGGTGAGCGGACTCTGCGTCAGCATCCCGAACTGGCCGCGCCGGATAGCCCAGCACGAATCTTCGACGACCTGGCCGCCTTCGTCGACTGGCTGCTGGAAGGTGAGCGCCCTTAGCCAAGTACCCCCTTAGCCCCCCATCAGCAAGAGGGCCCGCCGTCGAACTCGACGGCGGGCCCTCTCTTTTCCTGCGCCTATCTGACGCCTAGCAGCCTGTCGGACTTAACGCTGATCTGCTACAAAAACCGGGGTTTCTCGCGACGATCGGTCAAACCCGACAGGCTGCAGCACTCAGCGGCGTTTCACGTGAAACACCCGCCTTGGCCTATACATCGACCTATACATCAAGATTAGCGACCAGGGCGTTGCGCTCGATGAAGTCGCGGCGCGGCTCCACCTCATCGCCCATCAGGGTGTTGAACATCATGTCGGCGGCTACGGCGTCTTCGATCGAGACACGCAGCAGCCGGCGGGTATCGGGGTTCATGGTGGTCTCCCACAGCTGCTCCGGGTTCATCTCCCCTAGCCCCTTGTAGCGCTGGATCGACAGGCCGCGCTGGGCTTCGTTCATCAGCCACTCCAGCGCCTCATAGAAGGTGGCCACCGGCTTCTGACGCTCACCGCGGGCCACGTAGGCACCCTCTTCCAGCAAGCCGTCCAGGGTGACGCCGAGTGCCGCCATGGCCCGGTAATCGGCGCTGGTGAAGAAGTCGATGCCCCAGACATAGTCGGTGCTCACGCCGTGGGCGGTCAGCGTAACCGCGGGCAGGAAGAGCTCACGCTCGGTATCCTCCTCGAGCCGGAAGGTGTAGCGCGGACCGCCTTCATAGGCCACCAGGGCATCCATCTCGCCCTGCAGGTAATCGATCCAGTTCTGCATGGTCACGCGATCCTTGAGGCTCGCCTCGCCTTCCAGGGTCGCCGCATGCACCACCTTGCGCAGCACCTCGTTGGGATAGACCCGCGACAGGCGGTCGATGCGCTTCATCACATCGCGATACTGGTTAACCAGCGACTCCAACTGGGTGCCCGATACGCCGGGGGCGTCCGGGTTCACGTAGAGCCGGGTGCCGTCCATTGCCGTGGTGGTGAGGTAGTCGATCAGCGCCTGCTCGTCCTTGAGATAGGTTTCCTGCTTGCCGCGCTTGATCTTGTAGAGGGGTGGCTGAGCGATGAAGACATGGCCACGCTCGATCAGCTGTGACATCTGACGGAAGAAGAAGGTGAGCAGCAGCGTACGAATATGCGAGCCGTCCACATCGGCATCGGTCATGATGATGATGGAGTGGTAGCGCAACTTGTCGGGATTGAATTCCTCGCGCCCGATGCCACAGCCCAGGGCCGTGATCAGGGTGCCGACTTCCGCCGACGAGAGCATCTTGTCGAAGCGCGCCTTTTCCACGTTGAGGATCTTGCCCTTGAGCGGAAGGATGGCCTGGGTGCGTCGATCACGCCCCTGCTTGGCGCTGCCGCCGGCGGAGTCCCCCTCGACCAGGAACAGCTCGGAGAGGCTGGGATCCTTCTCCTGACAGTCGGCCAGCTTGCCGGGCAACCCGGCGATATCCAGCGCCCCTTTGCGGCGGGTCATGTCGCGCGCCTTGCGCGCCGCCTCTCGAGCACGCGCCGCATCGAGCATCTTGTTGACGATGGCCTTGGCTTCGTTGGGCTTCTCAATCAGGTAGTCGGCGAACAGCCGCCCCATCTCCTGCTCGACCGCCGTCTTGACCTCCGATGAAACCAGCTTCTCCTTGGTCTGGGAGGAGAATTTCGGATCCGGGACCTTCACCGAAATAATGGCGGTGAGGCCCTCCCGGGCATCGTCGCCCGAGGTGTTGACCTTGGCCTTCTTGAGCAGGCCCTCCGACTCGATATAGCCGTTGAGCGTGCGCGTGAGGGCCGCACGAAAACCGGCCAGATGGGTGCCGCCGTCACGCTGGGGGATATTGTTGGTATAGCAGAAGATGTTCTCGGCGAAGGAGTCGCTCCACTGCATGGCCACCTCCACCTCGACGCCATCTTCACGCACGGCATTGAAGTGAAATACCGGGTTGAGCACGGTTTTGTTGGTGTTGAGGTGGTCCACGAAGGCCTTGAGCCCCCCCTCGTAGTGGAACAGCTCCTCCTTGCCGCTACGCTCGTCGATCAGGCGAATGGCGACGCCGGAGTTGAGGAAGGAGAGCTCGCGCAGACGCTTGGCCAGGATATCGTAGTGGAACTCGATATTGTGGAAGGTCTCCGATGAGGGCTTGAAATGGATGCGAGTTCCGCTGTTCTCGGTCTTCCCAACAATGGAGAGGGGGGCCTGGGGCACGCCATGCCGATAGATCTGCTCATGGACCTGGCCGGCCCGCCAGATCGTCAGCTTGAGCTCTTCTGAAAGCGCATTGACGACCGACACACCGACCCCGTGCAACCCGCCGGACACCTTGTAGGAGTTGTCATCGAACTTACCGCCGGCATGAAGGACCGTCATGATCACTTCGGCGGCCGACACCCCTTCGCCCTCATGGATATCCGTAGGCACGCCGCGGCCGTTGTCGCTGACGGTCACGGACTCGTCGGGGTGGATAATCACCCTGATCTCGGAGCAAAAACCGGCCAGCGCCTCGTCGATGGAGTTGTCCACCAGCTCGAACACCATATGGTGAAGGCCCGTCCCGTCGTCGGTATCGCCGATGTACATCCCGGGACGCTTGCGTACGGCATCCAGCCCCTTGAGAACCTTGATGCTCGTTGAGTCGTAAGCCTGTTCGCTCATTGACTACTCCATCATGAAGTCTATCTGTGCCCGAGGCACCAGCTGCCCTGCCCCCTCGGCCGAGTGTTTCACGTGAAACATTGCCACTGGGGTCTGGGGCTCCCAAAGCCCCGACAGGGCATCGTGTTCAACGCTTGTGATGAATGCCTGACAGGCCATGGTCTCCAGCAGACGGCAAAAAACACGCCGGTGGGCCACGTCGAGCTCGGCCGGCAGGTCATCGATCAGGTAGAGGCAGGTACGACCGGTCGACGCCTCCAACAGCCTGCCCTGAGCCAGTTTGAGCGCGCTCACCACGAGCTTCTGCTGACCGCGGGAGAGCACCTCCACTGCCGGATAGCGGCCCAAACGAATGCGTAGATCGGCACGCTGCGGCCCCTGCTGGGTGAACCCCATCTGATGGTCCGTGGCACGCCCCTGCTCCAGCACCTGCAACAGGCTGCGCTGCCGATCCCAGCCGCGGGCATAGCGCAGGGTTAGCCCCTTCACGTCCAGCAGGCTGGCCAGGGTCTCCTCGAAGACCGGCAGGAAGGCCGCCATCCACTCGCTGCGCAGGGCGTCGATACGTTCGCCCCAGTCGGCCAGTTCGCGCTCCCAGGCCGCCAGCGAGTCGCTGTCCATTCTATCACGCCTGAGCAGCGCATTCCGATGTTTAAGGGCGCGACGCGCCCGCCGCCAAGCGTCGAAAAAGTCGTGTTTCACGTGAAACACACCCCAGTCAAGAAACTCCCGTCGTCCCGCCGGGGGGCCCTCGAGCAGGCGAAAGGCATCGGGGTTGACCAGCTGCAGCGGCATCGCCTCTATCAGGCGCGCCAATCGATCCACCCGCTCCCCTGCCATCCGCATCTCCAGCTCGGCGGCATCCCGGGCCCGGCGGATCCCCACCGGTAGCGGGGGGTCGCCGGCGAGCCGGGCAAAGAGGGTCATCTCCGAGGCATCGTGCGCAATGGCATGTTTTAGTTGGCGGGTTCGAAAGGAGCGTCCCATGCCGAGCACATGGATACCCTCGAGCAGGCTGGTCTTGCCGCTGCCGTTGGCACCACTGATCAGGTTGATGCCGTGTCCCGGCGCCATGTCGATGGCGCCAAGATTACGCAATCCACTGAAATTCAGGTGGTTTATTCGCATAACAGCGATGGCGCTCGGGGCCGTGGGTGGCGCATGCGAGGCAATGCCAGTCGCGATCAGAGCCGCATGGGCATGACGACATAAAGCGCATCACCACCGCCGGGCTCTTCCAGCAGGGCACTGCTGCTCGAATCGGAGAGGGTCACCTGCACCCGATCCTCGTCCAGCACGTTCAGCACGTCGATGAGGTAGCCGACATTGAAGCCGATCTCCAGGCCCGCTCCGCCATACTCGACAACCACGCTCTCCTCGGCCTCCTCCTGCTCGGGGTTGTTGGCCATGACCTGCAGATTGCCCTCCTTGAGATGCAGGCGCACACCACGGTACTTCTCGTTGGAGAGAATGGAGGTGCGCGACAGCACCTGACGCAGCTCGGCGCGGTCGGCCAGAAACACCTTGTCACCCCCCTTCGGTACCACGCGCTGGTAGTCGGGGAACTTGCCGTCGACCAGCTTGGAGGTGAAGGTGAAGTCGCCGGTGTGGGCGCGCACATGGCTGCTGCCCAGGGTCAGCGTCACCGGCTCATCGCTGTCATCGAGCAGACGCACCAGCTCCAGCACTCCCTTGCGGGGCACGATCAGCTTGCGAGCCGGCTCGACCTGGATCTCAGCGGGCCCCGAGCAGACCGCCAGGCGGTGCCCGTCGGTGGCCACGGTGCGCACCAGCCCGGCACCCAGCTCGAGCAGCATGCCGTTGAGGTAGTAGCGCACGTCTTGCTGGGCCATGGCGAAGGAGGTGGCATCGATCAGGTGTTTCAGCGTGCCGCGCGGCAGGCTCAGCTCGATGTCGCCCTGAGCGTCCTCGATATTGGGGAACTCGGCCACCGGGAGGGTCGACAGGGTGAAACGCGAGCGCCCGCTGCGCAGTACGGCGCGCCCCTCTTCCAGGCTGAACTGCAGCTCGGCCTGATCCGGCAGCGACTTGCAGATATCCATCAGCTTGCGAGCGGGCACGGTCGCCGCCCCCGGCACCTCCACCTGAGAGGCGGCGGTCCGCCCGATCAGCTCGACTTCCAGGTCGGTGCCGGTCAGAGCCACCTGATCGTGGTCGACCTGAATCAGCACATTGGACAGCACCGGCAGCGTCTGGCGGCGCTCTACCACCCCGGCCACCAGCGCCAGCGGCCGAAGCAGGGCTTCGCGGGATATGGAAAACTTCATGTCGGCTCCACGTCTAGTCCTGAAGAAGGGTGACAGGCGGTTGGTGTCCTTGCGCCTAGCTGGTCAGCAGGCGCAGCAGGTTCTTGTAGTCCTCGCGGATATCCGCGTTCTCTTCCTGCAGTGCCTGAACCTTGCGACAGGCATGCAGCACCGTGGTGTGATCGCGCCCGCCGAAGGCATCGCCAATCTCCGGCAGGCTGTGGTTGGTGAGTTCCTTGGCCAGCGCCATGGCCACCTGGCGCGGCCGCGCCACCGAGCGCGAGCGACGCTTGGAGAGTAGGTCCGCCAGCTTGATCTTGTAGTACTCCGCCACCGTGCGCTGGATGTTGTCGACGCCCACCTGCTTGTCCTGCAGCGCCAGCAGATCCTTGAGCGACTCCCGTATGAAGTCCTGGGTAATCGGCTTGCCCATGAAATGCGAGTCGGCAATGACCTTCTTCAGCGCTCCCTCCAGCTCACGCACGTTGGAGCGGATCTTCTGGGCGATGAAGAAGGCGGCATCGTGGGGCAGATCGACCTTGGCCTGGTCGGCCTTCTTCATCAGGATCGCCACTCGGGTTTCCAGCTCGGGCGGCTCGATGGCCACGGTGAGGCCCCAGCCGAAGCGCGACTTGAGCCGCTCCTCGACGCCGCTGATCTCCTTGGGATAGCGGTCGGAGGTCAGGATCATCTGCTGGCCGCCCTCGAGCAGGGCGTTGAAGGTATGGAAGAACTCCTCCTGGGAACGCTCCTTGCCGGCGAAGAACTGGATATCGTCGATGAGCAGCGCGTCGACGCTGCGATAGAAGCGCTTGAAGTCGTTGATGGCGTTGAGCTGCAGCGCCTTGACCATATCGGCCACGAAGCGCTCGGAGTGCAGGTAGACCACCCGGGCGTTCTCGCGGCGCCCGGCCAGCGCATTGCCCACCGCATGCATCAGGTGGGTCTTACCCAGGCCCACCCCCCCATACAGAAACAGCGGATTATAGGCCCCGCCGGGATTTTCGGAGACCTGTCGAGAGGCGGCGCGGGCCAACTGGTTGGATTTACCCTCGACGAAGGTTTCGAAGGTGAAGTTGGGGTTGAGGCCGCTGCTGTGCTTGAGGCTGCCCTCTACCTGCACCTCGCGCTCACCGCCGGAGCGTCGAGGCCCGGCGCTCTCTTCCCGGAGCTGGTCGATCTCGCGCTCATCGCCGACATCCCCGCGAGGCGAGGTCTGGACGGCAGGGCCCAAAGGCGAGCGCGGGCTGGCCGATACCGGCGTCCCCAGCTCTCGGGGCTGCGGCATGGGCGCCGCTGCGCGACGGCTCCCGACGGTCAGCACCACTCTGGGCGGCTTGGCCGGGGCCAGCTCCCGAAGCAGCTCATTGATGCGCTTGGCATACTTGTCACCGACCCAGTCGCGCACGAAGCGATTCGGTGCCAGCAGCCGAAGCTCATTGGACTCCCCCTCCTCCGCCTGCAGCGGACGGATCCAGGTGTTGAACTGCTGGGCATTCAGCTCATCCTGCAGGTAATCCAAACACTGTTGCCAAAGAGCGAGCGACAC